>NZ_CM147907.1:0-5106006 GCF_055809315.1 Halioglobus sp. D3-4 | reverse complement strand
GTGAGGGTTGCCTCATCGGGGAAGCGCATTATACGTATAGCGGAACCCCCTGCAAGGGTTTTCGTTGAAATATTTCAAAGTTATTTCAACAGGCCGTTTTACTGCTTAAAACTTAGCCAGAATATGGCTACATCAGGTGTACAAAGACTGATCAATTTCAGGTTTGCGCTGCGGTCCCTGGCCTGGATTTCAAACGGTATCGCCGTATGCGCCAAGCCAGCAATACACCGAATATTGCAAGATAGAACAGCGCCTCCCCCACATCAGACCGCGCCTGCCACAGTAGATGCAAACAGGCTAGCACTGCTGCGGGGTAGACCAGCCTATGCAGTCTCGCCCAGTTGCCACGCAGCCGGCGTTGCATACTGCGGGTGGACGTCACGGCCAACGGCAACATGAGTAACCATGCGATAAACCCGAGCGCGATGTAGGGGCGTTCCGCCAACTCTTCGCCCAGTGCAGCGGCATGCCAGCCAATATAAAACTGCAGAAAGGACGCAAAGTGTATGCAGCCGTAGAAAAAGGCGAACAGCCCCAGCGTGCGGCGCTGCTTCATAACACCCGACCACCCTGTCCATGCCCGCAGCGGCGAGACCAACAGACACAATGCCAACAAGCGCAGTGACCATTCGCCGGTAGAGTGCATCAACGCTTCAGCCGGGTCCGGCCCGAGGTGGCCGGCAGCGGCCGAGTACACGATCCAGATAAACGGTAGCAGGGACAGTGCGATAACAGCCGCGCTGGTGAATCGCCACATACTCAATAGTTCCGCGCCAGGTCCATCCCTTTGTAGAGGCTGGCCACCTGTTCGCCATAGCCATTAAACATCTGCGTAGGGATTCGATTGGGGCGGAACAGCGTCGACGGCAGTCTTCGCTCGGAGGCCTGACTCCATCGCGGGTGATCGACATTGGGGTTCACGTTGGCATAGAACCCGTACTCCCGCGGCGCCAGTGTTTCCCAGGTCGTCTTTGGTCGCTTTTCTGTCAGGCGAATCCGCACAATCGACTTGATACTTTTGAAGCCGTATTTCCACGGCACCACAAGGCGGATAGGCGCACCGTTCTGATTGGGCAGTGTTTTACCATAGAGCCCCACTGCCATCAGGCTCAGGGGATGCATCGCTTCGTCCATGCGCAGCCCCTCAGTGTAGGGCCAGTCTATCGTACTGGTAAACGAACGGGTTCCCGGCATCTCGCGAGGGCGATACAAAGTCTGGAACTCCACATACTTTGCCTCGTTTTTCGGCTCAAACCGGCTGAGCAAATCAGCCAGCGAAAAACCCACCCAGGGAACAACCATAGACCATGCTTCCACACAGCGCAGGCGGTAGATACGCTCCTGTAAATCGAACCCTGAAAGAATGTCCTCCAGATGCAGTGTGCCGGGCTTGTTTACGGCACCATCAACTTCCAGCGACCACGGGTCTACCGTCATTTCATGCGCGTAGCGCGCCGGATCGCCTTTGTCGGTGCCAAATTCGTAAAAGTTTCCGTAGGCGGTCACATCTGAATACGGTGTCGCTTTTTCCGTGGTGCTAAACCCGCCAGCGCTTGAGGTCGGTTCACTATAAACCAGCGGCTCACCGCCAGTGGCAACATCAGCGGACGCAAGACCTGAACCACTGGCGAATAGCGGAAGGGCCGCCAGGCCGGCCGCCCGCATAAAGTCCCGGCGTTTCAGGTACACAGATTCAGGTGTGATTTCAGATGACGCTATGGCGGGTACTACAAAACGCTGGCTCATGGGCTCGCATCCGCTTGACAGTGCATTCTCTTGTTCAGAACGGCAAACCGGCAATTGGTTCCGTGCGGCGCCGCCCGAACTGAGTATTAATCCTGAAGGTGCTTGCGACGCTTGAGAATCTGCATAACTGGTCCGGACAGCGCATAGGCGAGAAAGGCGACCAGCAGGATACTCGGTGGATCGAGTGTGATGAGGCCAAACACCAGCACTACCGCAATCATCACGACAAACGGCACGCGGCCACGGAAATCGATACCCTTAAAGCTATAGTAAGGGAAATTGGCAATCATCAGGAAGCCGACAGTCGCGGTGAGAATCCCTACAAAAACGGACAGCTCGCGCGGCAGGTCGCCTCCGACCAGCCCAATGTCGTGGCAAACCCAGACGGCGCTGGCCAGAATCGCCGCCGCGGCCGGACTGGCCAGCCCCGTAAAGTAGTTTTTGTCTGCCGTATTAATCTGGGTATTGAAACGCGCCAGTCGCAGCGCTGCACACGCGACATAGATAAAAGCGGTACTCCAGCCGAACTTGCCCAGATCTCCAAGCGCCCAGCTGAAAACCACCAGCGCTGGCGCAACGCCAAATGACACCATATCCGACAGACTGTCGAACTCTTCCCCAAATTTACTTGAGGTGTTGGTGAGGCGCGCGATACGGCCATCGAGGCCATCCAGCAACATCGCAATGAAAATCGCTATTGCGGCATTCTCAAAATCGCCGCGCATGGCGGAGATAATGGCGTAGAACCCAGCAAATAATGCTGCCGTTGTGAACAGGTTCGGCAGCAGATAGATACCCCGGTGGCGAACGGTCCGTCCATTCTCCGAGACCTCCTCCTCGTGCTCGTCGACCAACAGGTCCAGACGCGGGGCAACGGTTCCGCTGGCTGAATCCTGCTCAACTGCACCGGCATCAGTTTGCTGTCCGGTTTTGTCGTCTTTTGCGCCCATGCTGTTTTCCACTGTGTCAGTTAGCGGCGTATGGTATCAAACACTGGAACCGTAGGTCTGCCCCGCGACGTCCCAGAAGGATTTTAGCAGAGGGCTGGCCAATCGCTGCCGCAGGCTGCACAACCCAACCACCAATGGCGGCAGGCCATCGCGCACAGCCACCTGCCTGACACGCGACGTCATTCCGCTGGCTTCAATTACCAACTGCGGTGCGATTCCCACACCCAAGCCGAGGCTGACCATCGCCACAATTGCCTCATGCCCCGCCACTTGCGCATAAATACGCGGACGAATGCCCTGCTCCCGAAACCAGGTGTCCAGCATCTCCTTGGTAATGCCGCGCTCCGGCACGATAAACGGTATACCACTCCAATCGATATCACCGCTGCTCGTATCTGCTGCCTCCACCATATCGCGCACCGCACAGTCCGCAGCGGGGACACAGAATTGCAGCGGGGACTCTAACAGTGGCAGAAACTCCATGCGTCTGGGCATCTGGCTGGGGCGCCCACTCACAGCGACATCATCCCTACCCTCCAGAATCCTGCCGATACCATCGGCCTGGTCACCAGTATGCATGTTGATTTCGACCGCGGGGTGCGTGGCCCGAAACGCCTCCAATATGGGCGCCAGCACGCTGTAGGTCGCCGTCACCGAGCAGTACAGGCTAACTTCCCCCGCCAATTCATCCTCATTGCCCAGCTTGCGCCGCAATTGCTGCCACTCAGCGAGGGAATGGCGGGCGTACTCGCGAAACTCACGGCCTGCACTCGTCAAGCGGACACTGCGATTGTCCCGCTCCAGCAACGGCTGACCGAGTTCTTCTTCAATGCGCTGCACCGTCCGGCTCACCGCGGAGACACTCATATGCAGCAGCTCGCCACTGCGGCTGAAATTAAGCGTTTCGGAGACACTGAGGAAGACCGACAGGGCCCGGATGTCCATAAAGAGTACCTTTATTGCAAAATACGCAACACAGTATTAACTATATAGCGTTTTACGCAAGAAATTAAATGCCGTATTGTTCGCCCCCACCCGCAACCATTCACCCGAGGACCTTTGTCATGGGACACAACTATTTCAACACCTTGCCGCTGCGCCTGCAGCTCGATCAACTCGGCAGATGCCGTTTTATGGACCGCTCTGAATTCGCCGATGGCGTCGATATGCTGCGCGGCAAGAAACTGGTTATCGTTGGTTGTGGCTCACAGGGTCTGAACCAGGGGCTGAACCTGCGCGACAGCGGGCTGGATGTCTCCTACGCACTGCGCGAGGGCGCCATCTCGGGCAAGCGCCAGTCCTGGAAAAACGCCACCGAGAACGGCTTCACCGTGGGCACCTACGAGGAACTGATCCCCGAGGCCGATATGGTGCTGAACCTGACACCGGACAAGCAACACACCAGCGTTGTGAATGCCGTGATGCCACTGATGAAAAAGGGCGCATGCCTGTCCTATTCCCACGGCTTCAACATCGTCGAGGAAGGCATGAAAATTCGCGACGATATCACCGTTATCATGGTCGCCCCCAAGTGTCCCGGCACTGAAGTGCGCGAGGAATACAAGCGCGGCTTCGGCGTACCGACACTGATTGCGGTACACACAGAGAACGATCCCAACGGCGACGGTCTGGAACTGGCCAAAGCCTACGCTGCCGGCACCGGCGGTCATCGCGCCGGCGTTCTGCAATCGTCCTTTATCGCTGAAGTGAAATCCGACCTGATGGGCGAGCAGACAATCCTCTGCGGCATGCTCCAGACCGGTGCGATTCTCTGTTTCGACAAAATGGTAGAGAAAGGCATTGAGCCCGGCTACGCCTCCAAGCTGATCCAGTACGGCTGGGAGACAGTGACAGAGGGCCTGAAACACGGCGGCATCACCAATATGATGGACCGACTGTCCAACCCTGCCAAAGTGCGCGCCTTCCACCTGGCCGAGGAACTTAAGAGCATCATGCGTCCGCTGTATGAAAAGCACCAGGACGACATCATGACCGGCGAATTCTCCAGCACCATGATGGAAGACTGGGCAAACGATGACGCCAACCTGCTGAAATGGCGCGCCGCGACCGCAGAAACTGCGTTTGAAAAATCAGAAAACACCAGCGCGGAAATTACCGAGCAGGAGTTTTACGATCACGGGATACTGTTGGTTGCGATGATCAAGGCCGGCGTTGAGCTCGCGTTCGAGGTGATGGTATCGGCCGGCATCATTGCCGAATCAGCTTACTATGAGTCACTGCACGAAACGCCGCTGATCGCCAACACGATTGCGCGTAAGAAGCTGTACGAAATGAATGTGGTTATTTCCGACACTGCTGAATACGGATGTTACCTTTTCGATCACGCCTGCCGTCCGCTGCTGGCAGATTTCATGAGCAAGATCGACACCGATGTGATCGGCAAAGGTATTGAGGGCGATAACGGCGTCGACAATGTCGAACTGATTGCCGTCAACGAAGCGATTCGCAGCCACCCGGTGGAGACTGTCGGTAAAAAACTGCGCGGTTACATGACTGCGATGAAGCGTATCGTTTAAGTCACTTTGTGCACGATGTAAAAAAGGGGCCTATGGCCCCTTTTTTATTGCTCACATCTACAAATCGGCGACTCGCCGAGATGCTTTGATGTTCGCGCAAACCTCGAAATAGCTTGCGCTAGAAAAACACTGCCTAGAGGCTGAGCACCTTTTCACCGCGCGAAATGCCGGCAACACCTGAACGCACCACCTCAAGTATCTCTGCACCCGCCATCGCCGCCACAAACGAATCGAGTTTATCACTCGTTCCGGTGAGCTGGATGGTGTAGACCGTCGGGCCGACATCCACAATCTGCCCGCGGAAAATATCGGTCGTGCGCTTGACCTCTTCACGCGCTGCGCCGGTGGCCCTTACCTTGATCAACATCAGGTCCCGCTCCACGTGGGCGCCCTCGGTCAGATCGGCCAGCTTCACGACATCGACCAGCTTATTGAGCTGCTTGGTAAGTTGCTCGATGCGCAGATCGTTCTCTACCGTGGTCAACGTGAGGCGAGACAACGTGGGATCGTCTGTGGGAGCCACATTCAGCGTCTCGATGTTGTACCCGCGCTGCGAAAACAATCCGACCACGCGTGATAACGCGCCGGGCTCATTCTCCATCAACATAGAAATAATGCGTCGCATGTCAGGTCCTCTCGTTCTTGCTGAGCCACATATCCTTCATCGAGCCATTGGGCGCGATATGCATCGGATAAACGTGTTCCATTGGATCTATGAAAATATCCAGGAATACCAGCCTGTCTTTCATCGCGAACGCCGCCTCCATGGCACCGTCGAGCTCCTCGAGTTTTGTTACCTGGATTCCAACATGCCCATAGGACTCGACCAGTTTGATAAAATCGGGCAGCGAGTCCTCGTAGGTACTCATCGCATAACGACCTTCATACTGCATGTCCTGCCACTGCTTCACCATACCGAGATAGTTGTTTCGCAAGTTGATGATCTTCACCGGTGTGTTGTATTGCTTGCAGGTGGACAGTTCCTGAATATTCATCTGGATACTGCCTTCTCCTGTCACACAGGCAACGTCGCTGTCCGGAAATGCCAGCTTCACACCCATGGCAGCGGGCAAGCCGAAACCCATGGTTCCCAGACCGCCTGAGTTAATCCACCGTCGGGGTTTATCAAACCGATAGTACTGTGCGGCAAACATCTGGTGCTGACCAACATCTGAGGTGACATAGGCATCGCCCCTGGTGGCGCGATACAGGCTCTCGATCACCTGTTGCGGCATGATCATATCGCTCTCGTCGTAGCGTCGCCCGGCATACAATCCGTGCGCTGCTCGCCACTCGTCGATCTGCTTCCACCAACGATCCAGCGCCGCTTGATCCGGAATACTGCTGTCTTTCTCAGTTAACAACTCAATCTGTGCCAGCAATTCGGTCAACACTGACTGCACAGGCCCCACGATGGGGATATCCGCCATCACGGTCTTGGAAATGGACGCAGGATCCACATCGATGTGAATCACCTTCGCACCGGGACAGAACTTGGATACGGTATTGGTCACGCGATCGTCGAAGCGGGCACCCACAGCCAGAATACAGTCACTGTGGTGCATGGCCATATTGGCTTCGTAGAACCCGTGCATACCCAGCATGCCCAGAAACTGGCGATCACTGCCGGGATATCCACCAAGCCCCATCAGCGTGTTGGTTACCGGGTAGTTCAACCTGCGCGCCAGCTGTGTCAACAGATCGCTGGCCTCGCCGAGTATCACCCCACCACCGCTATAAATAACGGGGCGCTTGGCAGCCAGCAACAACTTGGCCGCTTTCTTTATCTGCCCGGTATGACCGCGCTGCGCCGGCGAATAGGAGCGCATTTTGACCGTTTTGGGATAATGGTATTCAAACGTCTCATCGGGCCGCGTGAGATCCTTGGGAATATCGATAACCACAGGACCGGGCCGACCGCTGGAGGCGATATGGAAGGCCTTCCTGATAATCGCGGGCAGGTCTT
Source organism: Halioglobus sp. D3-4 (assembly GCF_055809315.1). Taxonomy (NCBI): domain Bacteria; kingdom Pseudomonadati; phylum Pseudomonadota; class Gammaproteobacteria; order Cellvibrionales; family Halieaceae; genus Halioglobus; species Halioglobus sp. D3-4. The sequence continues at coordinate 5,098,807 of NZ_CM147907.1, read as the reverse complement.
CGGTGCGCTTCACCATAAAACTGTGTTTTACGATGGGGCGAGAGATCCCGATCATATCCGTTTCCTGGAACGCATCTTCACCGATCAGGTGGCTCTGCACCTGGCCGGAAAGTACTACCATCGGGATCGAGTCCATGTAGGCTGTCGCAATTCCGGTGACCGCATTGGTTGCGCCGGGACCGGATGTCACCAGCACCACACCGGGCTTGCCAGTCGCCCTGGCATAGCCATCGGCAGCATGGGTAGCAGCCTGCTCGTGGCGCACCAGTACATGGGGAACTTTACAGTCCTTGAAAAGCGCATCGTAAATATGCAGAACCGCGCCACCTGGATAGCCAAAGATGTATTCAACACCTTCATCTTCGAGTGCGCGGGCGATCATTTCACCGCCGGATAACAACTCCACAGTTTTTCTCCACTAAAAACGTCCGACGCGTAACCCTCGCCGAGACATTCCAAAGTCATGTGTGGATATCGCTGGAAGAAATACCTGAACAGGTATTTCCAAGCCACACCACCCCCTAAAAGCTCAATACACCGCTCGCAATCTTCCACACGGGGAATACGATCACGAACTGCCTGTGTATCGGTCGCCCTGCGGGGTAGCGCAGTGTCTGGCCCTCAACCCGGCCGATGCGGCACAGATTGAATACGGGACTTACATACGGTTGCAACAAATAATGGGATTGAAGCAGTGAGCCAGAGGCCGAGGGTACTCGACGTTAGCCGTTGCCATATGCAAGACGCGCGTATTGTCGCGCTTGTGGGGCGTCCAAGTCAACCGCAAGGGGCTGGTCACCCAGTACAATGAGGCATTAGTCACATTGCCAGAAGCGGGGATGTGGGGTATTTTTGCGGCAGCTCTATTTGACTGTGGGGACACTACTTTGAAGCGCATATCACTCGCCCGAGCATCCACTCTGGCCTTGGCTGTCATGATACTTGCCGGTCCACTTGCCCAGGCCGGGCAGGTTGTGTACCGCTGGACCGATGATCGCGGCAACCCCGTGAACAGTGATCGCCCGCCACCCAAGGGGGTCGACTATGAGGTGATTTCCACCAATTCCAGCATGGTGCGTCCGGTCGATGCCGAGGAAGGCGCTGTGCCACTGCAAGTCAAACCCAGCCCCTCAAATGAATTCGATCCGGTGGATGCCAGCCCGCCCAAAATCGAGAAGAACCCGGAATATTGCCAGCGCGCCCGAGAGAACCTCGAAACGCTGAATATGAATGTCAGAATTCAAATGCGCGACGAGAACGGTGAGGTGTACTTCCTCTCCGAGGAAGACAGAGCTATCCAGCGCAAAAAAGCGAAGGATTCCATCGAGGTCAACTGCGACTAACCGCCAGTTGAATACACTCAACTGGCGGTCAGATTATCGCAGTCGGTTGCTGCTACGATGCTCAACAATCACGACTTGCTTTGTCGGCTGAACACAGTGTCCGCACCCTGAACGTCGGCCAGTATCACCTCGCCAGGCTGGAACTCACCGGCTAACAGTCGCTGCGCCAGCGGATTTTCCAGTTCCTTCTGGATCGCTCGCTTCAACGGCCTGGCGCCGTAAACCGGATCGAATCCAACTGATACCAGGCGTGCCATGAAGGCATCACTGATTTCCAGCTCTAGTTCACGCTCAGCCAGCCTGTCCTGCAGGTCTCGCAGTTGTATCACGGCTATGCCGCGAATCTGCTCCTCACGCAGCGGATGGAACACCACTGACTCATCGACACGGTTGATAAACTCGGGGCGGAAGTGTGTACCGACAACCTCCATCACCGCTGCTTTCATCGCCTCGTAATCGTCATTCCCCGCCATTTCCTGAATCAGGTGGGAGCCGAGGTTGGACGTCATCACGATCACCGTGTTGCGAAAATCCACTGTGCGTCCCTGGCCGTCCGTCAGCCTGCCGTCTTCCAGCACCTGCAACAGGATATTGAACACATCCGGGTGAGCTTTCTCTACTTCATCGAGCAGCAGCAGGGAATAGGGTCTGCGCCGCACGGCTTCGGTCAGATAGCCGCCCTCTTCATACCCAACATAACCCGGGGGGGCACCAATAAGCCGTGCCACGGAATGCTTCTCCATGAACTCCGACATATCGATGCGCACCATCGCATCATCACTGTCGAACATGAAGTCAGCGAGCGCTTTGCACAGCTCGGTTTTCCCAACACCGGTTGGCCCAAGGAACAGGAACGAACCATTGGGGCGTTTCGGATCGGAAAGGCCGGCTCGGGAACGGCGCACAGCGTTGGACACGGCGGTAATCGCCTCGTCCTGACCCACCACGCGTTCACGCAGCGCATCCTCCATACGCAACAGTTTTTCACGGTCGCCCTCCATCATTTTCGAGACAGGTATGCCTGTCCAGCGCGAAACGACTTCGGCAATCTCTTCATCGGTCACCTTGTTACGCAGCAGCACGGTATCGGTAGTTTCCGACTCCTGCGCCACCTCCAGCTGTTTTTCCAACTCGGGGATCCGCCCGTACTGGAGCTCTGACATACGCGTGAGATCACCTGCGCGTCGCGCCGCTTCCAGGTCCAGTTTTACCTGCTCCAGATCACTCTTGATCTGCGCCGCACCCTGCACGGAGGCTTTCTCACCCTTCCAGATTTCCTCGAGATCGGAAAACTCCCGCTCAACTTTTTCAATCTCCGTATCCAGCATTTCCACCTGCTTTTTCGCAGCCGGGTCGCTGTCTTTTTTCACCGCCTCACGCTCAATCTTAAGCTGGATCAGTCGGCGCTCCAGTTTGTCCATCACCTCCGGCTTGGAGTCTATTTCCATGCGGATACGACTGGCGGCCTCATCGACCAGGTCGATGGCCTTATCGGGCAGCTGGCGATCAGTGATGTAGCGCTGCGACAACCGCGCTGCCGCGATGATCGCGCTGTCGGTGATATCCACACCGTGATGTACTTCGTAGCGCTCCTTCAAGCCGCGCAGGATGGCGATGGTGTCTTCCTCATTGGGCTCATCCACCAACACTTTCTGAAAGCGACGTTCCAGCGCCGCGTCTTTTTCCACGTGCTGACGATATTCATTCAGGGTTGTGGCACCAACGCAGTGCAACTCGCCGCGCGCCAACGCCGGCTTGAGCATATTGCCGGCATCCATGGAACCCTCGGCTTTACCAGCGCCGACCATGGTATGCAGTTCATCGATAAACAGGATGATGCGACCCTCCTGCTTGGCGAGTTCGTTGAGCACCGCTTTGAGGCGCTCCTCAAAATCTCCCCGGAACTTGGCACCGGCCAACAGCGCACCGAGGTCCAGCGACAGTACGCGCTTGTTGCGCATTGTTTCCGGCACCTCGCCGTTGACCACGCGCTGTGCAAGACCCTCGATGATCGCGGTTTTACCCACGCCGGGCTCGCCAATCAGTACCGGATTATTCTTGGTGCGGCGCTGCAATACCTGAATAGTGCGGCGAATCTCGTCGTCGCGACCAATCACCGGATCGAGCTTGCCCTGCTCTGCCCGCTCGGTAAGATCAATCGTGTATTTTTCCAGCGCCTGACGGGATTCCTCCGCCTCCGGGTTGTCCACAGCATCTCCTCCGCGCATTGTCTCGATTGCCGCTTTAAGATTCAGCGCTTGCACACCGCTGGCTTTGAGTATTTCGCCTGCGGATGTTTTGCTCTCCAACATCGCCAGCAGCACAAGCTCACTGGAAATATAAGTGTCGCCACCCTGCTGCGCCAGCTTGTCCGTGACATTCAGGATACGGCTGAGATCGTTCGACATATGAATGTCGCCCTGCGTACCCGATACGGTTGGCAATGCTGCAATCGCGGCATTGGTACTCGCCTGCAGCGCGGCAACATCCGCACCCGCTTTCTGCAACAACGGTTTACACGCACCTCCACGCTGCTCCAGCAAGGCACTCAACAGATGCACCGGCTCTATAAAATTGTGATCTTTACCCAGTGCCAGCGACTGAGCATCAGCCAGAGCGGTTTGCAACTGGTTGGTTAATTTATCCATTCTCATTCGTGATTCTCCTCACTGAATACCCCCTGCGGAGGCACATTGTGTTCATTGCAGTAGTCAATGGGGGCAAATCACCCCATTTCAAGTAGGGTGATTGCATCAGGAGGAGATTTAACGCAGCAGGATCAGGCTGGCCATACGCCCGGTCTGCACGTCCCGTCGATAGGAAAAAAAACGATCGCAGTCGCTGACAGTGCAGTAGCCTCCGCCAAATACGCGGGTTACGCCCGACCGCGCCAGCCGCGCACGGGCCAGCGTATAGAGATCGGCAAGGTAGTGCCCGGGCCGGTTCGCAGCAGGCACAAAGCAGCCTCTGACGGCTGCAAGATCGGCGGGCCCTGCCGACGATAAAAACGCATCGCGCACCTCGGCGCCAACTTCAAAGGCTGCCGGCCCGATGGCGGGGCCCAGCCAAGCCAGCAGGCGCTCGGGGGGCGCGGCCATCGCCGCCACAGTATTTTCCAGAACACCTGCCATCAGGCCACGCCAGCCGGCGTGGGCGGCGGCGACCGCATCTCCATCGAGAGAGCACAACAACACCGGCAGGCAGTCTGCCGTCATGACCGCACACACAGCGCCGCGTGTGCGACTCCACTGGGCATCTGCGGCCGGCATTGGACCACCCTGCCCAGCTTCCACAACAGCGGAACCATGAACCTGGGACAACCAGTGAACACCCGCATCTGTTGGCAGCGCGCTGGACAGTATCCTTCGGTTTCTGTCTACAGCACGTGCGTCATCACCCACATGATCGCCCAGATTGAGGCTATCGAAGGGCGCCTCGCTACACCCGCCACGGCGCATTGTCGACAGGGCGTACACGCTGGCGGGGGCGGGCCACTCGGGTTTAATACAGGGTGGTATCACAGGCAAAAGGCGGGTCTTCCGCCTCCAGAACGGCAATCAACTTCACAATATCCTCGGGCAACGGGCATTCGAACTGCACATGCTCGCCGCTGGCGGGGTGGATAAACCCCAGCGAGCGAGCGTGCAGAGCCTGCCGCGGGAAGTGCCGCAGGGTCTCCACCAGTACGTCTGACGCGCCCTTGGGGATACGCGGCCGACCGCCGTAGAGGGGATCACCGATAAGCGGGTAGTGCCGGTGGGACATATGCACCCGGATCTGGTGTGTTCGCCCCGTCTCCAGGTTGACGGTGATCCGGGAGTGATGACCAAAGCGCTGCGCCAGGCGGTAGTGGGTGATGGCCGGCTTGCCCCCCACGGCCGTGACTGCCATTTTCTTGCGCTGGCGGGGATGGCGCCCCATAGGCGCATCGACGGTGCCTCCCCCCGTCATCGCGCCTATCACCAGCGCGCAGTACTCACGCTTGACGGTCCGTGCCTGCAATTGCTCAACCAAGTGGTGATGTGCCGGCAGGGTTCTGGCGACCACCAGCAACCCGGAAGTGTCCATATCGAGGCGATGGACGATTCCGGCGCGCGGCAACATTGACAGCTCGGGCGCATGGGCCAGTAGTGCATTCACCAACGTACCCTGTGCATGCCCGGCAGCCGGATGCACGACCAGGCCGGCGGGTTTGTTGACGACGAGCAGGGTATCGTCCTCGTACACGACATCCAGAGCGATATCCTGGCCCTGCCACGCCACTTCCGCCTCCAGCTGCGCGTCTATCTGCACGCTCGCGCCCACAGGCACTTTATCGCGTGGGCGACACTGTTTTCCGTCCACCGATACGGCACCCGCCTTTATCCACTCCTGCAGGCGAGACCTGGAATACTGCGGGAAAAGCCGGGCCGCGACCTGATCCAATCTGCTGCCGTGCATCTCTTGTGGCACACTGGCCTGAAGCTCCACTCTATCAATCATCACAATTCCTGTTTATGCGCCCGCTCGCCTGTGTTTAAATACCGCAGCAACGGCAGCCACGCTGAGTAGAATGTTAACACGCTGGCGTGAACCATTAGGTGGAAGCATGAAATACATACTTGTCATTATATTCAGCCTGACTCTCTTTGGCTGCTCCAGCACCGAAGAGTTACCCGACATAGCTGCAGATGCCGGAGAACAGCAGATCTATGAGGATGCCCAGCGCTATCTGCGCGGCGACAACTACGACATGGCCGTGAAGAGCCTGGAGCTGCTGGAATCACGCTACCCGTTTGGCAAATACGCCGAACAGGCACAACTGGAGCTTATCTACGCCCACTACAATGCCTACGAGCACGAGGCAGCTGTAGAAGCAGCTGATCGCTTTATCCGGCTGCACCCGCAGCATCCCAGTGTCGATTACGCCTACTACATGAAAGGCCTGGCCGCCTACACCGTCAATGAGGACATTTTTGCGCGGTTTGTGCCCACAGATCAGGCCCAGCGCGATACTTCGCAGGCCAAGGAAGCCTTTAGTGAATTTGCGCAGTTGGTGTCGCGATTCCCCAACAGCCCCTACGCAGCTGATGCCGAAGCCCGCATGTTAGCGCTGCGCAACCTATTGGCCCGCCACGAAATCATGGTCGCCAACTACTATCTCCGCAGAGGTGCCTATCTCGCCGCAGTCAATCGGGGGCGATTTGTCGTGGAAAACTTCCAACGCACACCCGCTGTGGCAGATGGTCTAGCGATTATGGCGCAGGGCTATCTCTTTTTGGGGATGAAAGACCTCGCCCAGGAATCGATTACCGTGTTGGCCGCCAACTACCCCAACTACCCGGCTATTAACAAGCAGGGCCAGTTCGTGAGCAATTACACGATGGATGGCGAACAGAACTCCTGGATCAACAAGGTATCATTCGGCCTGTTTGATCCGCCCACGCCACCCCAATTCGACCACCGCCCGGAAGTGTAACTGCCTGCGGGCCTGAGCGTGCCGGCCGCTAATCCCCCAGACGCCAGCCCGAGGTAATCGGATAGCGTCGGTCGCGGCCGAAACCACGTCGTGTAATTCGCACACCGATCGGCGCCTGTCGGCGCTTGTACTCATTGATATCAACCAGCCGAAGGACCCTGTGCACCTGCTCTCGGTCCATGCCTGCGGCGATGATTGCCTCGGCGCTGTAATCCTGTTCCACATACAGCGCCAGGATACGGTCCAGCACATCGTAGGGCGGTAAGCTGTCCTGATCCTTCTGATCCGGCGCCAATTCTGCCGAGGGCGGGCGATCAATCACCCGCTGGGGAATACACGGCCCGCGGGAATTGCGGTAGCGGCACAGATCGAATACCAGTGTTTTGGGCACATCCTTGAGCACATCAAAGCCACCGGCCATATCGCCATAAAGCGTAGAATAACCGACGGCCATCTCGCTTTTGTTGCCCGTGGTCAGCACCAGATAGCCTTTCTTGTTGGATATGGACATCAACAGCACACCGCGACAGCGCGCCTGTAAATTCTCTTCGGTTGTGTCCGGGCCAGTCCCGGCAAACTCCTCGGCGAGGCTGGCCATAAACGCCTCGTAAATGGGCTCGATGGAAATCACCTTGTGCGTCACATTCTGCAGGCTGGCCTGTTCCGCCGCATCCTCGACGCTCATCTGCGAGGTATAGCGGAACGGCATCATGATCGCCTCGACCCGATCCGGCCCGAGCGCATCCACCGCCACCGCCAGTGTCAGGGCAGAGTCAACGCCGCCTGACAAGCCCAGCACCGCGCCCCGGAACCCGTTCTTGTTCACGTAATCACGAACACCCAACACCAGTGCCTGCCACGTCGCCGCCAGTTCCTGCTGCTGCGGCTCAGGCTCGGGGCCCACAATACTCGCTGGCTGTTGCGTAAAATCCAGCTGCAGCCAGTACGCGCCCTCCTCAAAACCGGGAGCAGCGGCGGCCACAGTGCCATCGGCGGCCACAGCAAATGAACCACCGTCGAAGACCAATTCGTCCTGCCCTCCCACCTGGTTGACATAGACGATGGGAATACCGGCCTCGCGAGCGCGCGCAGCGACCGTATCCCAACGCTCGAGCCTCTTACCCTGGTGATATGGCGAGGAGTTGATATTGAGCAGCAGTTGGGCACCGGCAGCCGCGGCCTGAACTGCGGGCGTGCGCTCCCAGATATCCTCACAGATACTCAACCCCACGACGACTCCATTGATGGTGACAGTGCAGGGTTCGCTACCCGCCGTGAAATAACGCTTCTCGTCAAACACCTGGTAGTTGGGCAGACACTGCTTGTGGTATTCGGCCACAACGCGGCCGCGGTGCAGTACACCGGCGACATTGTAAAGCGCACCGTCCACGCGCAGCGGGTATCCGATAACCAGATACGCAGAGCCCTTCATCGCCGCGCAGATGGCCGCCAGAGACTGCTCCACACGCACGGCGATACTGGGCCGCAGTAACAAGTCCTCAGGCGGATAGCCGCTGAGGGTAAGTTCGGGACAGACCACTACCGGCGATTCATGTTCGTTCTCGGCCTGTGCTACTGCTTCGATAACTTTCTGGGTGTTGCCCTCAAAATCACCCACGAGGGTGTTCATCTGGGCCATCAGGATATTCAGGGTGCTCATGTAACTTCAGACGCTCTGGTTTGGCGGAACGCCATTGTCCGAAAAAGTGCGCTCTATAGCCAGTCCTTGAACAGAACAATACCTGATACAATGCCCCGCAAACGGACTCTAAATAAAAGCCATAAGGCCAGCGCACGGTGAATCGCACAGCCATTCTCACAAAACCGGAGGCTCACTCTCCCAGCCACCAGAATCTGGCAATGTTTCGCGTCTACGTGGGCTACCGCTCGCTGCTATCTATCGTCCTGCTGATCATGCTGGTGAGTCCCAATACCCGGCAGCTGGTGGGCACGCTTAACCCCGCCCTCTACACCACCATCGCACTAGCCTATCTGGCCACCAGTATTCCGCTGGTAGGTTCACTCTCCACCCGCCTGAACCAGAGCCAGAGACTGATGTTGCTGGTATTCCTGGTCGACATTATCGCGATTACGCTGCTGTCGGACAGCAGTGGCGGCATGATCAGCGGTCTACCTGTATTGCTGGTGATCACGGTAGCCGCCAGCGCGGTGCTGATCTCCAACCGGACCCTAGCGACGTTGATTGCCGCAATTAGTGTAATGGCAATTCTGCTCGATACGGTGTGGCTTATACTGCATGACGTCCTGGACAGTAGTTCACTGTTTCCCGCCGGTATTCTGGGGCTGCTAATTTTCGGTGTTTCGCTCATTGTGCAGCCCATTGCGCATCGCCTCGGCAGGGCAGAAGAACTGGCCCGCAATCGGGCGAGCGATCTGTACAGCTTACAGCGCCTCAATGAGCAAATCGTGCAGCACATGCAAACCGGCATCCTGCTGGTCAATAGTGATGGTGTTGTGCGCATCATGAACAAGGCAGCAATCAGCCTGCTCGCACCCGAAAGACCCGTCACGGTCGAACAGGGACGGCAGCTCGCCGACTACTGTCCGGAGCTCGCCTACCAGTTCGAACACTGGAAAAATTCTGGCATACACCGAGCCAAACCATTTACGGTGATGGAAGGTGCACTGCCGATGATCGCCAATTTTCGAGAACTGCAGCCTAATGCCAATGAGGAAGCCCTGGTATTCGTAGAGGACTACACGCCCGTTACCCAATACGCTCAGTCTCTAAAGCTTAACTCGCTGGGGCGGCTGACAGCGAGTATTGCCCACGAGATTCGCAACCCCCTCGGAGCTATCAGCCACGCCGCGCAGTTACTACAGGAATCTCAGGACCTGACAGCCTCTGACAAGCGTATGGCAGATATCATCCAGAATCATTGCGAACGGGTAAACCAGATTGTGGAAAGCGTTATGCAGATCTCACGCCGCGAGCCACCAAAACCGCAGTACCTGTTACTCGCGCCGTGGTTGACCGAGTTCGTCAGCAGCTACCTCAATGCCCTCAATCGCGAAGCGGAAGTGACAATCGATTGCGGCTACAAGGAATTGCTGGTGGAATTTGACCCTGAAAACCTGCAACGCGTGTTCGCAAACCTGCTCGATAACGCACTGCGTCACAGTAAACTGGCAACCGGTAAGGAGTCTGCGCGCATAGAGGTCGACCTCGACTCCTCGCTTCATCAATGTCAGGTCGACATTATTGATGCCGGCGCCGGCGTCCCGTCTGCCGATCAGGCGAAACTGTTTGAACCCTTTTTTACTACTATGGCAGAAGGCAGTGGCATGGGCTTGTACCTGTGTAAGGAACTCTGTGAAATCAACAATGCGGATCTGTTCTACCAGACAACCCGCAAAGGTGAGAGCTGTTTCCGTATCTCCATGAACCAACGAGCGCACTAATGACCCAGACTGTTTTAATAGTGGACGACGAACCAGATATCCGCGAGTTGCTGGATATCACACTCAGCCGCATGGGACTCGACACGCACAGTGCCGCCACACTGGGCGAGGCGAAAGAGATGGTGGATCGCATCAAGCCCGACCTGTGCCTGACAGATATGCGGCTACCTGACGGCAATGGAATCACTCTGGTGGAGTTTATCCAGCAGGAGTTTTCCCATATCCCGGTGGCGATGATCACCGCGCACGGCAGTGTGGAAACAGCCATCTCAGCCCTCAAAGCCGGAGCGTTTGATTTCATCAGCAAACCCATTGAGCTGGAAAATTTGCGCCGATTGGTCAGTTCGGCACTGCAATTGGAGGGCGACACCAGCCGGGCGCAGGATGCCGTAGATCAACAACTGATAGGGTCGGCACCGGCTATCCAGGGTCTGCGAAAGCAGATTTCCAAACTCGCGCGCAGTCAGGCGCCCGTACATATCCACGGTGAATCCGGCAGCGGCAAGGAAGTCGTCGCGCGCCTGATTCACAGCACAGGCGCCCGGGCCAGTGGCCCCTTTGTCGCGGTAAACTGTGGCGCTATTCCTCCCGAATTGATGGAAAGCGAGTTGTTCGGGCATATGAAAGGCAGTTTTACCGGCGCCAATCAGGATAAGGTCGGCCTGTTTCAGTCAGCATCGGGAGGGACACTTTTTCTCGATGAAGTCGCCGACCTACCGCTGAGCATGCAGGTCAAGTTGCTACGGGCTATCCAGGAAAAAACCATCCGCCCGGTGGGTGCTAGCGAAGAGCAACACACCGACATCAGGCTGCTCAGCGCCACCCACAAAAACCTTGAGATAGAAGTACAGGCTGGTCGATTCCGTCAGGATCTCTACTATCGAATCAACGTCATCGACGTAATGGTGCCGAGTTTACGAGAACGGCTTGAAGATTTGCCGGCGCTGACCACTGCAATTCTTAACCGGATATGTTCGGCGGACGAAAAAGCTGCCAACCTGGACAAATCTGCGCTGGCGGCATTGAGTAAATACAGCTTCCCCGGCAATGTGAGGGAGCTGGAGAACATGCTGGAACGGGCGCTAGCGCTGTCCGATGGCGAAGGAATCACTGCCGACGACCTGCAGTTTTCCAGCACCGGAGTCGCGGGTAAGGCCGCCACCCCCATAGAGGAACCGGTAGAGCGTGCAAGCACAGCACAGGGGCGCTCGGTACACGAAGCATTTGGCGATCTCGAGGGCTACCTGGAAGATCTTGAACGGGAGATCGTCAGCGCCGCGCTGGAGGAGTGCCGCTGGAACAAAACAGCGGCGGCCAAACTACTGGGAATCAGCTTCAGAAGCCTTCGCTATCGACAGAAAAAACTGGGGCTGGATGACTAGCGCAACCCTGCTGGTGCGTTATCTACTGCTCCCTTGCCAAATGGCGTTATAAACCGCCCACCTATTGGCTCCTGTCGCCGTTACCAACAGCGCAGCCCGGAGTTATCACCGGAAACATGCCTGGCACCATTCGCGTCGAGACTGAGAGTCCCGCACTCGCGGTCAGCGGCCTGATCGAGCTGCGGCGCGGCGTGCAGCGTGAACGCATTGGTATGCGTTGTCAGCTGGATAAGATACACCCGGTTCCCATCTGTGTTGGCGACCACTGCACCGCGCGCATCAACTGCATAGGGATGCGTGGGGTAGGCCAGCTCAGTCAACGTCTCGGCGTACCGTTTGTGCGTCACAAAGAACTGCTCTTGTCGCATCAAGGTCTCCTGCAAGGCCGCGACTCCCATGCTGCGTCGGGTCTCCCTGAGTTGGCGCTGATAGGCAGGCAGAACGAGTACTAGCAGCACGGACAGAATACTGATCACCACCAGTAGTTCGATCAGGCTAAAACCGCCTCTTCGCTGAACCACCATCGATCGATATCCTCCATTCCTGCTGAAAGCGCTCTGTTACAGAGGGTCGGCACCCGGCTCCCGCCAGTAGATACGGTAGAGCTTCGACGCATGACTGGGCACCAATTGCGTGACATCGCGCGAGTCATCGCGATCCGGATCATGGAGTTCTATTCCTCCCCCGGGTAAAAAAATGGCATCGGCCACCGCTACGGGGGCCGCGGGAATATCCTCACCCAATTCATAGTGCCGTACCGTGTTTGCCACTGCCGCGCCGCTGCGAAGCTGCACAACATATAAGGTACCCTGCCCCTTTCCAACGGCACAGGGAGAGACGTCGCCGGGCGTATATGTGGACGCCAATACTCTGCCACCATCTGTCAGGGGGGTGGACAACCCCTTCTCGCCAGGCTGCCCAAAGCGTATATACCACCCTCGCTCGGTGCGCCGATCCACACAGGCGACCCTGCCCCCGCCCTCGGAGACCTCCTCCGAGCCGTCAATACACAGTGTTTGATCATGTAAGTCTGACATCCGGTATCTACCGGGAGGTGAGCTCAGATCGTTCTCGCCCCGCACCGCTGCACTACCCGTCAGTACTTCCCGGTCCTTGATATAGAACAACGCATTCTCTACTACTGTTTCATTTGGGTCGGCGCGGTTGCCGCTTTGTATCAATAACCCGTCAAATCGCCCGACGCCATCGTAGGATTGCACGATATCCGGCGCATGGAAAAAACGCCTGTCATCGCGCTCCGAACCGCCGGTTTCGGCTGCATCCGCGCCAAGGTCGGCCAGCTTGGTGATAAACCATTTGGCCCTGCGATGACCCGCGCTGCCATTTCGATTCGGTGGCAAGTCGACCCGCCATACGGCACCGCCACTATCCCCAACGTATAAACGGTGAACAACACCTTCGGGCGTTACTAACGCAGACACGGCAGAGGGAATGCTATCGACAAGACCGGCGTGGGTATAACGGGTGTTGGTACTGCTGCCGGTTTCTCCCTGTACAGCTTTCCAAATCAACTCTCCCGTACGCGCGTTGACAATGTAGATAGCGTTGCCGACGCTATCGTCGTCTGCATTGAGATCTTTGCCGCGCCTCGCTGTAAAGTCATCGGTCCAACCGCCGTTATACCCCCCGGCAAAAAACAGCACATCCACAGGGCTGCCGCTGTAGTTCACTTTGCCAACCACGGGCGTCGAAAATGTCAGGCCCAACTCATCAAAATCACCGCCCACAGTGCGGCTGACCTTCCAGGCCAGTGTGGGCACTTCATCCGGCGCACTGATATCGAGAGCGTAGTAGCTGGAACCGCCACGGCGCAATCCAAAATACACATATGCCTCATCACCAGCTGCGGCATCGAGTGTCCCGTCGGCATTGTGATCAACACGTAGCACCACCGGAGCACCGTCTACACCATAGTGTCGCGGCAGGCCTGTGGCCTGATCGGTGCGCCGCTCCAGCAAGGCGTCAAGCGACTCACGCGGATAAAGCCCAAACACCTCTCGGCCAGACTCATGGCCATCGCTATCGGTACTCTGCAGCACGTGAAACAGGCCATCCTGACTGCCGAACAACACCCGGACATTGGGGTTTTCCGCACTGTAACCGGCAGTAGCACCGTAATTGAGGGCGACCGGATGCGAGTGTATCACCGCGCCCAGTATCCAGTTACGTGCGCCGGCCCTTCCGCTATCGACGTCCTGCCCTCTTGCCCACTTGATCAGGTCCAGGCGCTGCTCCACGGTCAGCGCGTTTTCAGAATCCAGCAGTGCACCGAGCGTGTCGACAGTCGCCCCATCGGCATTGAAGGGCAACAGTGTCTGTCCGCTGTCCGGTATGTAATAGAGCTGTCGCGGGCCGTAACCATTGATAGCGGGATCCATATTGGTATCACCGACAAAATACTCAACATCGCCATCGTTAGCGCTCCGGTAATTGACGAAGCCGTCAATTTTTTGTCCGGCGCCGCCTCGCGCTACCACCGGTCCATCGGCATCATCGGGAATGTTCACGCCGTTCCCCGCAGACAAGCTTGTGACATCTGTCCAGAATGTCAGTGCATCCTGACGCAAACGCCCTTTGTTTTCTCCTGATAGTTCATAAGCAGCAACACCGCGCGCATCTACTACCCGATCATAGGTACCCTGAGTGTGGCCACGGTCGTTATCAGTGTCACTTGATAACTTCAGCTTCTTGAGATTTCCGGGCCAACCGGTGCCAGATTGCGGCAGGAAAAGCGCAACCAGCAGCGTATCCAGCACCCTGCCCTGTGAGAGCACGTCATCGGCAAAGGTTGCCGCATGCGATTGCCCTGCGACAGAAACTCCTGTCAGCAGTGCGTGGGTCAAGCCAGCCTGCAATGCCCGTGGCTCGTTGACGTACAGCACAGCTTCATCGCCACTGGCCGCTGCGTAGCTGAGCGCATCCCCTGGGCGATCACGACTGGTAACGACCCAGCTCGTTTGCAAGGGCGCCCCGATACTCAACTGCGGCAATAAATCTGTGCTGCTATCGTGCAGATAGGCCAACAGTTGAGAGAAAGAATCCAGTTGTTGGTCCGGAAATTGCGCTGCGATCACTGCATCGAGATCGCTATCGCGGTCGGCCTCGCCAAGCGTGAACAGTATGGAGTACAGCTTGGGACACGCATGCTGACCTGTGAAGGGGGTCAGGTACCTGCCATCGTCAATAATCGACTCATCATAATCGGGTGAGGGCTCTGCACTGCCGAAATTACCGGATGTATTCTGGCCCAACGCTACATCACCGCCAGCGAGGTATCGCAGCCATTCCAGATAGGTCTCACGAGGCTGCATCAGATGCGTCGACTCCGCACTGAGAGCTGGAATGGCCTTGAGTGTTGCGCTCAACTGCGCACGGTGCGTACGCAATCGTCGATAGCCCTCAAGGATCGTACCGCCGCCCACGCCGGCGCCGCCTTCGTCGACTGCATTATCCTGGTGATTGGAGATAAGCAGCGATACAAATACATCATTCAACAACGGGTTTTCCAGTACAGCTGACAAGACCGCCGTAAACACACCGGGAGCAGTGACGGACTCGCCCTGCTGATACGAGTCGCCGAGATGGCGATACGCCTGCTCTGACAAGAAGGGTGGCCCGCAGTCGACGCCGTACGTGCACAGTGTGGCATCTACATTGCTATCACCCAGACCCAGCACCACCTGTACAAAAACGCCCTGTGCGTGCGCTCCAGACATATACGCTTCGATATCGTCTGCCCATACCGTATTTGTGTTGATCAACGCAGATAGCAACAGAACTTGTAAACGATGTGTCATAGATCCTCCAGCGCTCACTGATGGACAGCCGGTACACGCACCGCAACGCCCTGTACAACGTGGGCACTGCCGAGGCGAGCCTCGCTGCCATCGAGGTGCACATCCACTTCAAAAATCGCTGCGTCAAAACTGCGGGCACTGGATGCGTTCTTCTCACTCTCCCGCACAGGGAAGCCCCGCCACAGCAACGGGTCCTGCCGTGTAATGCGAATATCTAGCATGTATCCCTCTAAATTCTGTGCCGAGGCAGGTACAGGCAGGCTGCTTCTATCGCATGGCGGTGCCTCGTCTCCTAGCAGACAGGTGGTACTGCCCACAGTATCCTGCAGTGAAAAGTTGTCCCGCTGCAGAGAGAGTTCCGTCGCAATGGCCTGCGCCTGGTAGAGGGCCTCTTCCTTGAACTGATCATTGCCTGCCATGCGCAGCTGTAGCGTTCCCGACTGCAGTACTGTTGCGGCGACGATTGAAAGCAACAACATAAACAACAGTGCCAGCAGTGCTACCGCGCCGCGACTTGGCAGTCTGTGGGAGAATCTAAGGGACGGCTTTGAGCTGCGCATGGATCATCCCAGAGGTGTCAGTTGGTTTCGAAGGACAACCGTCGAACTAATCACTCTACGCATATAGGCATCATGCGCGGCGGGCTGTATTGTTTGGCCAAGGTGGTAATCTCGGTCATCTGAATAACCGGACAACTGCCCAATACTGCGCAACAGCAAGTGAACTTGCACCACCACGGCATTTTCCAGCTGTGCTGTCGTAGGCGCCGGAACATATTGATTGGGAGCACCATCAGAATCGGTATCGATACCGAATTCAAGCTGAAGATTCTCCACTCCCTCCACCAGGCATCGCGTGGTCATTTCATTACCGGCGAGCGCTTCCATACACAAGCTGGGAAGGTTGTCGCTGCTTTCACTGGAATAGGCCCTGATGAAGAAGACACGTGTTATCGCCTCCCAATACGCCAGTGACGGCAGCGCCCTGGAAGCATCGCGCAAATCCAGGGGCCGCAGTTGTTCCCAATCAGGCACAGATCCATACAGCAGCCGAAGATACCAACTCTCCACCGTAGAGGATGTCAGCGCCGGAGCAGGAATCCCACGCAGCAGGCTCGCCTCGGCAGCGGTACGCTTTATCGCGATCACGTCTGTGTTGTGCACTATCGCTGCACCGTCCAGGCAAGTAAACTCGATACCGTGCTGTGACAACGGTGGTATCTGACCTGCGTAATCGTTTACCAAATCCAGCGTAATGGACCTGTCCAGTGCCCAGTTGTCCGTGCTGCAATCGGCGGCCACAGCCGCAGGAGTGATGCTCAATGCAGCGGGAAGGCCGGCATAGAATCCGGCCATGGCTAACTCTCGCGACAGTATACGCATCGCATATCGGCCGTTTTCCTGCATGCGTGCCATCTCTTCCTCATAGTAGTAATTGCGCTTGGCGACCAGATAAGCACTGACCATGCCGGCACTCAGAAGCAATCCCAGCAGCAGCGAAACCAACAGTTCTACCAGTGTCAGGCCCTGCGAAATGATCGGCCTGCTCGACGAGCTCTCCCGATATCGCATTACGGCATCGCCAGCACCGTCGAGACGGTCAGTTGGTGACGTTGTGGCAACTCACGCGATTGCTCCTCCTCTTGGTATTGCTGCTGCTCTTCCAGGTTGATGTCACAGTTGGTTTCTACTGGCGGCGAGACTGTCAGCAGACCTCGCCAGCTGAGAGTCACCGCCACCGTAGAACCGCTTCCGGTGATACAGGCACGCGGTGTCAGAAGGCCGCCTGCATAACCTGCTGTGTCCTGCTCTGCGTGCCCCAATAACATGGCTTCCCACTGCCAGAGATCAAAGGCTGCCAATTGCTGCGCAGAACAAGCCATCACGATGCAATCGACATCCGGCATGGGTAGACGGTTGGCCTCGTCGCCAATACCTGAGACCCGATAAGCCGCCACCTGCTCCGGATTGGCACTGATACGTTCAAGAATGTCCCGCACCATCGCCGTGGCAATAGAGCGCTGGCTCGCTTCGAACACAGCTTTCTTTCCCACCAGCTGCGCCGACAGGAGGGACATCATGCCGACAGAAAAAATCAACAGCGCGATAAGAAACTCCGTCATTCCTACGCCGCGACTGGTGTTACACCTTCCCTCACCGGTAAAACCGGCCGAGCTGGTATCCGAACAAAAATCTGTCAGGCAGTTGGACATTCACCCCATCCCTCTGCCAGGCGCGCCCGACCAACGATGTTCATTACAATGCTGAGAGGAGAGACGGCGAAATAAGGTGGGGCGCAAAACAAAAACGTACGTGGACTGTGTGACGAGCCGTTGGGGAGATAGTTGATAAGTCTCGATGCATCACGGGTGCCAGTGCGATTCGTCAACTGGTAGCCCGGTGGCAAACCGCTGAATATCTGCAGCACTTCATCCAGACCCGCATCTACCACGTTATCCCTGCCTGCATTGGTGAATACAATCCACCCCGAAGCATAGATACCTGAACATTGCGCTACGCCTGTCTCCGCCATCGCAGAGGGACAGATACTCACGGGCTGGTTTCTCATTACAGCTTCACTGCGCGCCAGGTTTATGGCGCCCAGAAACCGACTGGTCTCGGACTGAAGACGACTCGTGGCCAACTGCCCCCGCATCATCGGCAGACCGACTGACAGCAGTGCGGCGAGCACGACCAGCACTATCATCATCTCTATCAATGTAAAACCCTTGGCAGGGCCACGCAGCGACGTCCTGTCCACAGCTTTTCTCCTTGCTGAGACAAGCTTAGAAAACGTCGATCAATACGCCAAGAAGATGGCCGAATATGCCAGAAGGTGGACGCCTATTGGTGAATCAAAGGCGGGAATAATAACGCGTAGCGACTAGATATTCTTAGCGGCGATACGCAATTCGCGCGGCAGCGAGAACGTGATGTTCTCGGGACGGCCTTCAAGTTCAACAGCCTCGCCGGCACCCAGAGCACATAAACCGTCGAGCACCTCTTGCACCAGTACCTCCGGCGCCGAGGCACCGGCAGTTACGCCAATGCGCGATTTGCCCGTCAACCACTCGGGATCGATATCCTCCGCGCCATCGAGGAGATAGGCCTCAGCCCCCATTCTCTCAGCCAGTTCGCGCAAGCGGTTGGAATTGGAACTGTTGGGAGAACCGACAACCAGCATCAGGTCACAGTCGGCGGCAAGTTTTTTCACAGCATCCTGGCGGTTCTGTGTGGCATAGCAAATATCGTCTTTGCGCGGCCCTTCTATATTGGGATAGCGCGCCCGCAGGGTATCAATCACTTTCGCCGTATCATCCATCGAAAGCGTCGTCTGCGTGACGTAGGAGAGGTTATCCGGGTCTTTTACTTCCAGCATTGAGGCCTGTTCGTCATCCTCAACCAGGTAGATATCGCCACCGGCCTTGCGATCGTACTGCCCCATGGTACCCTCCACCTCGGGATGGCCACGATGCCCGATCAGCACACACTCACGCCCTTGCATGCTATAGCCCGCCACTTCCACGTGCACCTTTGTCACCAACGGACAGGTGGCGTCGAAGACCTTCAGCGAGCGCTCTCCCGCCTCCCGACGCACCGCCTGTGACACCCCGTGCGCACTGAAGATCACGATACAGTTATCGGGTACTTCATCGAGATCATCCACAAAAATGGCACCGCGTGCGCGTAAATCCTCAACCACAAACTTGTTATGAACCACTTCATGGCGCACATAAATCGGCGCACCGAACACTTCGAGTGCGCGGTTTACTATATCTATCGCTCGATCAACCCCGGCACAAAAACCACGGGGATTTGCCAATCGAATTTCCATTCCCAAACAGTTCTCCTGCTGCGCCATTAAAGGGCCGGGGCCCCGCACCCTATGCTCACGGTTAATGCAGTTCCGCGGGTTCTACACGGTGAACCAGAACATCGAATAGAATTGTACGCCCGGACAAGGGATGATTGAAATCCACCGTCACCTCGTCTTCATCGAACGCAATTATCATTCCCGGTAATTCTCCGCCGCTGGCATCCGCGAAAGAAAACACCAAACCCACTTCCAGTTCCACATCGTCCTCAAACTCATCACGCGGCAAGTACTGAACATTGTTGTCATTGGGCTGACCGAAGGCATTCTCGGGCTCAACAACAAACATCTGGCGCTCACCGGGAGACATGCCGAACAGCAGACGCTCAAAACCGGGGAGCAAGCTGCCATCACCGATAACAAAGTTCACTGAATCTCCACCGAAATTGCTATCGACCTCCGATCCATCTTCCAGGCTGACAGAAAAATTCAGAAATACGCGGGTGCCCTCACTGACAGGTACCGTAGTCATTAAGTGTCATCCCTTCCAGCGACAGCCGGCCTGTCGCGATGTATGAAATTGTCCAGCAGCATCAATACCGCTCCCACTGAAATTGCCGAGTCTGCAATATTGAACGTCGGAAAATAATGATTCTCATAGTGCACCGAGATGAAGTCCACGACATAACCGAGCGCGACACGATCCCACAAATTGCCCAGCGCACCGCCCAGAATCAGCCCCAGGCTCAGAGCCAGCAACCGCTGCTCGCGAGGTATTACTGTCAGCCAGATCGCCAGTGCGATACTGATAACGCCTGCCAACACCGAAAAAAAGTAGCGCTGCCAGCCGCCGGCATCACTCAAGAAACTGAAGGCCGCGCCTTCGTTGTGATGCAGCGTCAGATCAAACCACCAGAACACCCGTACGGGTTGCGCATACTGGAGGCTACTGGAGGCCAGCGCCTTGGTATACTGGTCCAAAAGAACAACCACCGCGGCCAGTACAAACCAGGGGAGTGCCCGTATTCCATTACGCAAAACGACGTCTCTCCCCGTCACCATCGACATTCTCTATGCAGCGATCGCACAGCGTCGGATGCGCTGTGCTGGCTCCGACAGAAGGACTGCGATGCCAGCACCTGTCACACTTCTCGGCGTCAGCCACGGAAATCTGTAACTGCAGTCCGGCAATATCCGTACTGAGTGCGTCTCCCCCGGCAGCCTCCAGCGGCATCACAGTCGCTGCGGACGTTATCAATACAAAGCGCAACTCGTCTTCCAACGCGAGCAGCGTGTCCTGAAGTTCCGGGGCGCAGTACAGCACGACTGTCGCATCGAGTGAACCGCGCAGCACACCTGCGGCGCGCTGTGCCTCCATCGCCTTGTTGACGGCCGTTCGCACTTCCATCACGCGCTGCCAGAAGCTGCGCCCCATGGCATCGTCAGATGTCAGGCTCTGCAGCCCGTCGTACCACTGCTCCAGCATCACAGACGCGCCGCGCTCACCCGGCAGGTTTTCCCATATCTCCTCGGACGTATAGCTCAGGATGGGGGCTACCCAGCGCACCAGTGCCTCGCCGATGTGGTACATCGCTGTTTGCGCTGAACGCCTGGCCGCACTGTCGGCCTGCGTGGTGTACTGCCTGTCCTTGATCACGTCCAGGTAAAAGCCGCCCAGATCGATGGCACAGAAATTATGCAGCTTCTGGTAGATCTGGTGAAAATTAAAGCCGCGATAGGCCTCAATCACGTCCACCTGCAACTGCGCTGCGCGATCTACCGCCCAGCGATCCAGCGGCAGCATCTCGGCGAAATTCAGTGCATCAGCGGGATTAAAACCATTCAGGTTGGAGAGCAGAAAGCGCGCGGTATTGCGAATCCTGCGGTAGGAATCCGCAGTACGACTAAAAATTTCATCACTGACTGTCAGCTCGCCACGGTAATCTGTGGCGGCAACCCATAGGCGCAGGATGTCGGCACCGAGTTCCCCCATGACTTTCTTCGCCGGGATGATATTGCCCAGTGATTTGGACATTTTCCGCCCGTCGCCATCCACGGTAAACCCGTGGGTCAACACCGTTTTATAGGGCGCGACACCATTAATCGCGATGCTGGTCAGCAGAGAGGACTGAAACCAGCCTCGGTGCTGATCCGAGCCTTCGAGGTACAGATCTGCCGGGAACTGCAATTCCTCGCGTTCCTGTAACACGCAGGCATGGGTGACACCGGAATCGAACCAGACGTCGAGGGTATCGGTTACTTTGTCGTAATCACCGGACTCATCACCCAGCAATTCCGTTTTATCGAGATCAAACCAGGCATCGACCCCGCTTTGCTCCATAAGCTGTGCGACCTGCTCCATCAGTTGCGCAGTGCGCGGATGCAGTTCGCCTGTCTCGCGGTGAATAAACAGCGCGATAGGTACACCCCAGGTACGCTGGCGTGATATACACCAGTCGGGCCGCTGCCCAAGCATCGAATCGATACGCGCACGACCCCACTCTGGCAGCCACTGCACGCCCTCAACGGCCGACAGCGCGCTTTCCAACAAGCCGTTCTGATGCATACTCACGAACCACTGCGGCGTGGCGCGGAATATGATCGGGGTCTTGTGCCGCCAGCAGTGTGGGTAGGAGTGCTCGTAGTCTTCACTGTGCAATAGCACCCCCCTATCCTGCAGCAGCGCGATCACATTTTCATTAGCTTTGAGCACGTGCTGTCCGGCAAAAAACTCGGTCTCAGGCAGGTAGACACCATTGGCACCCACGGGGTTGTAAACCTCCAGCTGGTACTTCTGGCCCACCACGAAGTCGTCCTGCCCGTGCGCCGGAGCCGTATGCACCGCACCGGTACCAGCTTCAGTGGTGACATGGTCACCGAGGATGACCGGCACGTGTCGATCCAGAAAACAGTGCTGTAGCAGCTGGTGCTCGAGCGCTCCACCCTTGCATTGCCCCAGCACATTGAGTGAGTCCAACCCAAAGCGGGCGACGCAACTCTCAGCCAGTTCCTGCGCCACCAATAGCGCCCGGCCCTGCCCTTCGATCAGCACATAGTCGAGTTCCGGATTCAAGCTCACCGCCATATTGGCAGGTAGTGTCCACGGGGTTGTGGTCCAGATGGGAACGGCAATCTCTCCTGCGTAATTCGAACCGCAGGCGGCGTTAAACGCTTCGGGTGAGACCGCAACAAAAGCGACATCGATGGCAGGTGATCGCTTGTCCTGATATTCCACCTCAGCTTCCGCCAGCGCTGAACCGCAATCTGTACACCAGTGCACCGGCTTGAAACCTTTGTGCAGGTGACCGTTTTCCACGATCCGCGACAGCGCCCGGACGATATCGGCCTCAAATTTGAAATCCATCGTGAGGTAGGGGCGCGACCAATCGCCGATCACCCCCATGCGCATAAAATCGTCGCGCTGACCATCAATCTGGCGCGCAGCATACTCGCGACACTTTTGCCGGAACTCAGTCGGGGTGACCTTGCCACCAGGCTTCCCCACTTTCTTTTCGACATTGAGTTCAATGGGCAGGCCGTGACAATCCCAACCGGGTACGTAGGGCGCGTCAAAGCCATCGAGAGTGCGAGATTTGACAATCACATCCTTCAGAATTTTGTTAACCGCATGCCCCACGTGTAAATCACCGTTCGCGTAGGGTGGGCCATCATGCAGAATAAACTTGGGACGGCCGGCACAGGCTTTGCGGATTTGCTCGTACAAACCCATATCCTGCCACTGCTTGAGGCGCTGCGGTTCACGCTGTGCCAGACTGGCTTTCATCGGGAAGGCCGTCACAGGCAGGTTCAATGTGTCTTTGTAGTTACTCATAGCTTTTAAATCGAGTTTCAGGTCTGGTCAAACCAGGCCCGAGTCTTCGTTATATCCCTCGCAATGTTTTCCTGCAGTTCCTGCACGGAACCAAACTTGATCTCATCCCGCAACTTACTGCGAAACGTTACTTCAATATACCGGCCATAGAGATCGACATCGCGATCGAGCAAATGCACCTCCAGATTGGCCTTGATACTGTCATTCACTGTGGGTCGCACGCCCACATTTGCGACGCCGCGCGCTTTGTCCAAGCCGCCGCCACTGACCTCCACGGCGTAGACCCCGGACAGAGGCGCTCGCAGCCGCCGCAGTTCCAGATTAGCCGTGGGTGTGCCAATGGTAGTGCCCAACTGCCTACCGTAAATCACCCGCCCGGAGATACTGTAGGGGCGACCAAGCAATGCCTGGGCAGTCTCAAAATCGGCGTTTTCCAGCGCCTCGCGGATACGCGTACTGCTGACCCGCTCACCGTCTATTGCAAATGTCGGAGTGGAACCGGCTTCAAAACCGAACCGCTGGCCGCGCTCCCGCACCAGTTCTATATCCCCCTGTCGATCTGCTCCGAAGCGAAAATCATCGCCCAGCATCACGTAACGCACGCCCAGCCCCGCGACAAAGATATCGTCTACAAACCGCTGTGCCGACATGCCACGAAATTGCTCGTTAAAGCGGATTCGCAGTAGGCGATCCACACCGAGCGCATCCAGTGCGCGGCATTTCTCCCAAAAACTCATAATTCTGGCCGGAGCCTTCAGTGGCGCAAAAAACTCTCGCGGCAGCGGCTCAAATACAATAATGAGCGAGGGCAGATCAAACTCAGCCGACTTTTCGAGCAGCCGACGGATAACCGCCTGGTGGCCGAGGTGCACACCATCAAACGCACCGATTGTGGCTACACAACCGTGATGTCTGGGCCGCAGATTATGCAGGCCTCGAATCAATTCCATGAGGTATGATAGACCGATCAGACCAAACGCTGCAGTATAACGAACTTGCGCTACATAACCTACGTTTTGCGCATCTTCCTGTGCCGGGATATACAACCGGACTGGGCTGTTTAATTAACCGGTGGCGCGCGCAGGTGGGACATTCGGGTACCCAGCAGCCCGTGAGCGCCGAAGTAAACAGCAACCCCTGCAGAGCAGAGCAGCAACAACTCCCCAATACGACGCTGCCATTGCCATTCCAGCCAGATGCCAGCCTCCGGCATCAGCCAAAGCACAACACCAACCATGCAGGCACAGGCCAGCAGCAAACGCCTCAGGTACACTGCCCATCCCGGTTGAAACCGGTAGAAACCGCGTCGCATCAGGCCCCGCAACAGCAGCCCGGCGTTGAGCATTGCCGCCAGACTGGTCGCCAGCGCAAGCCCCACATGACCGATATTCCACAGATACATCAGGGGAAATGCCAGCAGCAGGTTCAAAATCATATTGGCGACCATAGCCGCTATTCCGATCTTTACCGGGGTGGCCGTATCCTTGCGTGCATAGAACCCGGGCGCTAGTATTTTCACCAACATAAACGCGACCAGGCCCAGGCTATATGCCTGCAAACTAAGGGCTGACATGGCAACATCGCTGGCTGTCAGCTCACCGTACTGAAAAAGCGTGATCAGGATAGGTTGCGCCAGCAGCATCAGTGCCAGTGCCGAGGGTACGCCGATCAGTAGAACCCAGCGCAGTGCCCAGTCCAGCGTGTGACTGAACTGCGTTTCACGCGCCGCCGCCCGATGGGCTGACAAGTTTGGCAGGATGACTGTCGCGATGGCGATACCAAAGATGCCCAGAGGCAGTTCCGCCAGGCGATCGGAGTAATATAGCCAAGACACGCTGCCGGTGGGCAGGAATGACGCGAGCACGGTATCCAACAGCAAATTTATCTGGCTAACAGAAACGCCGAACAGTGCCGGGACCATAAGTTTGAGGATTCTCCGGACGCCTTCATCCTTGGTATCCCAGCGGGGACGCGGCACCAGTTGCAAGCGGTACAGCGACGGGAACTGAAACAACAGTTGGATCACACCCGCAAATAGCACCCCCCAGGCCAACGCAAATACCGGCTCGTCAAACCACGGCGCTGCTACCAGGGCAGAAAAAATCAGCGAAATATTCAGAAATACCGGCGTAAACGCCGGCACGGCAAAGCGCCCATAGCTGTTGAGTATTGCGCCACAGAACCCCGTCATGGAAATCAGCATCAAGTACGGGAATGTGATTCGGATCATTTCTGCCGTCAGGGTAAACTTTTCGGGCTGGCTGACGAACCCCGGTGCAAATATCATTGTGATAACCGGCGCTGCCAGCATCGAGAGGGCGGTAACAAATAATAATGTCCCGCCAAGAACGCCGGCCACACGGTCAATTAATCCTTTTACCGCGACTTGGCTCCCCTGTTCCTTGTAATCCGCCAGCACCGGGATGAAAGCCTGTGAAAATGCACCCTCAGCAAACAGCCGACGCAGAAAATTGGGAATCTTGAAGGCGACAAAGAAAGCATCTGCGTTGGCGCTGGCACCCACAAACGCGGCTACCGCCACATCGCGCGCCAATCCCAGCACCCGCGATGTCATCGTCATGCTGCCGACCAGCACGCTGGAACGCAGCAGGCCGGGTGACTTTCGGGTAGGGGTGCTCTCGTTACTGTCAGTCATGTGCGATCAAGCGCCGGCAGGCCTCAGCTCCAGCGCTCGCGCAGGGCCGGGCCGTTAATCTGCAGCCACTGCAACGCGATCAGCGTGTGTCCATTGGGTATCCTGTCTTCGGCTAGCATCTGCAACGCTGTGGCGCGAGAAATCGAATGTACCAGGATATCCTCTCCCTCTTCTGGCAAACCACGCAGTTGTCCAATCGCAGCCTTGCTCACCCTGCCACAATACAGTCGAACCTGCTCGGTGCAGGCGCCTGCGCTGGGAAAAACTGTCGCGATTGGGACGAGTTCAGAAAACTCACATTCCGCCTCTTCCATAGCCTCGCGGTGGACCACCTCTTCATCAGCCTCACCCTCTTCCACCACACCGGCTATCAGTTCCAGCATCCACGGGCTGTCGTCACCGCGCAGGGCACCAGGGCGAAACTGTTCAATCATTACGAGGCTGTCCGTGTTCGGGTCATAGGGCAGCACCGCCACAGCATCACCGCGGTCGAAAATCTCGCGCATCATGGGTTCACTCCAGCCCCCTGCGAACCGTCGGTGCTGCAGGGTTAATCGGCGCATGGAGTAGTGACCGGACCAGACCGTCTGATCTTCGAGCACACGCACATCCCGCGCACCAAACTGTAATTCAAGCGGTTTCAAAAGCGCCCGCCGGTGTACCAATTCACATCGCGCGCATGCTTGTCCACCTGATCGGCCACGTCGAGAATCAGCGCGAACAATGCCATACGTACCAGCAGACCGTTGTCAGTCTGGCGGAAAATTGCCAGATTCGGATTGTCATTCAGATCGTCGTCCAGTTCCCGGGCATTGGCGCGCGAGTCCCGCGGCAGCGGGTGCATGATCACCGTGTTTGGCTCACAGTTATGGGTGTAGATACTCTGGTTCAGACGGAATCGACCGCGGTACAAATCAGCCTCTTCCGGGGAACTGAAACGCTCTTCCTGGAGGCGCGTGGAATAGACGATATCAACATGCGAGATGCTCTCTTCCAGCTTGTCGGACTCGACCACCTTATGCCCGGTGCTGCGCAGGCTTTCGACGATCTCCGACGGCATTCTCAGTGCCTCGGGTGACACCAGCACAACCTGGACGCCACGAAAGCAACACAGGAGCTTACAGAGCGAGTGCACGGTTCGACCATGACGCAGATCGCCCACCATAGCAATGCGCAACTGGTCGATGCTGCGTCCACTGGCGGCTAACTCGCTGCGAATAGTGTACAAATCAAGCAGCGCCTGGCTGGGGTGCTCGTTACTACCGTCGCCCCCGTTAATCACGGGCACACGGCTGGCCGCGGCGAACTCGTTGACCGAGCCGACATCCGGATGCCGCATCGCGATAACATCGGAGTAACCGCTAAGCACCCTGGCGGTATCGTAGAGCGATTCACCCTTGGCTATCGCAGAATTCTCGAACCCGGTAGTCTCGCGAACCTCACCCCCAAGCAGGTTAAAGGCGCTGCCAAAACTGACGCGTGTGCGCGTGCTGGGCTCGAAGAACATCGCCCCCAGAATAGCGCCATTAAGCACCTCGGTTACGCGCTTACGCTGCGCATAGGGCATCATTCGATCAGCAACGGAGAATATCCGTTCAACATCTTCCCGTTCAAACTGGGAAACTGAGAGGATATGGCTGCCGGCAAACTGCACGCTGGTTCTCCTGTGCTGACAAGGTGTGGCACGAATTTAGCGCCGTATAGTATAAGGGCGACACGGGGCTCTGCCCATGTGCGTAATACCAAAGAAACTGGCTGCGCTCAGGCCAGCAGGGTGTCGGAATACTCCAGTAACTGTTCCAGCAGTACCAGTTTCTCAGGCGCGAGTTCCCCGCTTTCAGTGAGCGCCTCAATATCAGCCTGAAACTCTTCCATGCAGTACCCGGCACCAAACCCGGGTTCGGTGAGGCGTGCAAAACGGTACTCTTCCCAGTTCGCCCGCTCTTCGAGTGAGAGGCTATCCGGATAGTTACGCGCTCTGTAGCGGAACAGCATCTCGGGCAGGCGCTGGTCCTCAAAAACGGGTTTTTCCACAGCGAGTTGCTCGGGGGTCTGCGCACGCAGCCGCTCCATCACACGCTTATCAGCCTCGGAGAAAAATCCGCCACTGTACAACATCAGATCCGGGTCGCTGGGTGTGTCAAATTTACGCCCGGTGTAGACAGCCTGCACCTTGGCTGCAAACTCTGCCCCGGCTTTTTCACGGTGACTGCGCAGCGCATCGAGGTGTCTGCGGCACTGCTCGCCGCTGATACCGAGGCGCTGCGCGGTGGCCGGGTCGGCCATTTTGGGGGTCAGCAATACCGGGCAGCGATTAATATGAACTGACTTGAAACCCAGCCGTTCAGTACCCTCGGGCAGATCCTCTGTGCGCATATACAGCAATGACTGCAGCTCTTCAGCCGGCAAGTCGAATAGCGGCTGAGGATCCGCGCTCAGGTCGAAACAGATTATTTCATTGCGGTTCTGCGGGTGAATCGCCAGCGGAACCACCAGTGCGATATTGTGGCGACTGGCTCCGAACATGCCTGACACATGCAGCACGGGCTTCATCCCCGCTATATCCAGTTGCGCCATCACCGTGCGTTTGTCACGAGACTTCAGCACATACTCGTATAATTTGGGTTGCCGATCCCGAATCAGCCGCGCCAAGGCGATAGTGGCGTGCACATCGGACAGTGCATCATGAGCAGCGGCATGACTTATGCCATTGGCGCGGGTAAGGTCTTCCAGACGAAAGCTTGGCAGGCCGTCCTCGCGCTGCGGCCATTCGATACCTTCGGGGCGCAGCGCCTTGGCGGTGCGTACCATATCAATGATATCCCAGCGCGAGTTACCGTTTTGCCACTCGCGTGCATACGGATCAAAAAAGTTGCGGTAGAGGGTGTGGCGGGTGACCTCATCATCAAAGCGCAGCGAGTTGTAACCAACCCCGCATGTTCCCGGCACCGACAACTCGTCGTGAATGCGGGCGATGAACTCGCACTCTGGCAGACCTTCGGCCAGCGCCTTCTGCGGCGTAATACCTGTTACCAGACAGGCCTGTGGGTGAGGCAAAAAATCATTGGCCGGGCGACAGTAGATGACCAGCGGCTCGCCAATAATATTCAAATCGGCATCGGTGCGCACCCCGGCAAACTGCACTGGCCGGTCGCGCGCGGGGTTGGCACCGAAAGTTTCGTAATCGTGCCAATAGAAGGTTTCAGACAACGTCTATAGCCTGCTCGGCAATCTTCGCCTGCCAGATCTTCGGCCCAATCTCATGGACAGAAGTACCATTGGCGTCCACTGCAACACTCACAGGCATGTCTTTCACCTCAAATTCGTAAATCGCCTCCATCCCCATCTCGGGAAAGGCGACGACACGGGCGGAGGTTATCGCCTTGGACACCAGATACGCAGCGCCGCCAACGGCCATCAGATACACCGCGCGGTGCTTCTTGATGGCCTCAACACCCATCGGTCCGCGCTCGGCTTTGCCGATCATGCCTAGCAGGCCGGTGTGCTCGAGAATGAAGTCAGTGAACTTGTCCATGCGGGTAGCGGTCGTCGGGCCGGCGGGGCCCATAACCTCATCGCGTACCGGATCGACCGGACCCACGTAGTAGATAAACCGCCCTTTCAGATCCACCTCGGCGGGCAGCCCCTCGCCGCTCTCGATCAGCTCTTTCATCTTCTTGTGTGCGGCATCGCGCCCGGTCAGCATTTTGCCCGACAGCAACAGTGTATCGCCCGGCTGCCACTGCGCCGCCTCCTCCCGGGTTATGGTATCCAGATTGACACGGCGCACATTCTCACCGACTTCCCAGGTGATGTCGGGCCAATCGTTGATGTCGGGAGGCGTCTGCAGGGCGGGACCGGAACCGTCGAGTACAAAGTGTGCATGCCGGGTTGCGGCACAATTGGGAATCATGGCTACGGGCAGCGAGGCTGCATGTGTGGGGTAATCCTTTATTTTGACGTCCATCACAGTGGTGAGGCCGCCCAGCCCCTGTGCGCCGATGCCGAGCTTGTTGACCGCTTCCATAATCTCCAGGCGGAGTTCCTCCACCCGATTTGACGGGCCTCTCGCGCGCAACTCATGGATATCGATCGGGTCCATCAACGACTCTTTCGCCAGCACCGCAGCTTTTTCCGCGGTGCCGCCGATGCCGATGCCCAGCATACCGGGCGGACACCACCCCGCACCCATGGTGGGGACGGTCTTCACAACCCAGTCGACAATGCTGTCGGAGGGGTTGAGCATCGCCAGTTTGGACTTGTTCTCGGAACCGCCACCCTTGGCGGCGACCTGCACATCCACGATATCGCCCTTAACCACCTCCATATGAATCACCGCCGGAGTATTGTCCTTGGTATTTTTGCGCGCACCTGCCGGGTCGTCCAGAATCGACGCACGCAATACGTTATCCGGATGTGTGTAGGCGCGGCGCACGCCCTCATTCACCATATCCGCCACCGACAACTCGGCGTCCCACTGTACGTCCATACCTATTTTAAGAAACACTGTCACGATACCGGTGTCCTGACAGATGGGGCGATGCCCCTGCGCGCACATCCGCGAGTTGATCAGAATCTGAGCCATGGCATCGCGAGCCGCGGGATTCTGCTCCCGCTTATAGGCTTCGTGTACCGCTTTTACAAAATCCAGAGGGTGGTAATAAGAGATAAACTGCAGGGCATCGGCCACGCTATCGATGAAGTCGTCCTGTCGAATAACGGTCATGGTATTTGTCCTTGTCGTGCGAAGATAAGAAAGGGCGCGTCATCATACACCCCCGATGGTTTACAGCAGACATCGAAACCGGCCTGCCGCGTTATGCGTCAGCCCTCACTGTGCGGTCGACTGCGCCCGAATGGCAGTCTGCATCTGGCTCAGGCTGGTATTCACCTGTTTGCGGAAGGTGTTGATGGATGCTACCCACTCCTCGTTACTGACCACCCGTCGCTCCAGTTTGGCCAGCGCAAGATTGATCTGGTTCAGGTTATCCGCCACGCGCTCCACTTCCGCCTGATTGGTTTTGGCGCTGCTGATCAGGCGCTCGAGGTCGCCCTCGATTTTCTTCAAGTCGGCGATATCAGCTTTCAGACCGGCAATATCACCGGTGGCTGACTTCAATTGAGACTGGGTGCCAGTGAGCGTACCCTGCACGCCCTTGACGCTTTTGTCCTGACTGGCACTGGCTGTCTCCAGTTTCTCCAGACGCGCACTGGCATCTTTCCAAACATTGTCCCAAAGCTTGCGTACCTCGCTTTCCAGTTCTTTGATCTTGACGGCCTGCAGCTGGGCGTTTTGGTTCATGCCTTCATCGGTATCGGACAGCCTGGCCTCGAGATCACCGATGCGCTTGGCGTAATCTGCTATCTGGCCGTTCGCCTCGGACAACTGGGCCTGCAGTTGCCACGCCCACCATCCCACGGCAACCACAGCTAACAGGGATATTACGATGCACAACCAGGCCAGTGCACCCGTGCCACCGCCACCGGGCTTCTGCGGTGCCGCGGGGCGATTGCCCTCGCCCTTGCCTGCCCGCACCCGACTCTCTCCTGGCGCGGGCTGACCGTCACGGGTAGCAACAATAGAGGGTATGTAGTCGAGATCATCGTGCGACATGAAAGAAATACGCTGCGTATAGAGAAGAGACGATTATACATATCGCCTCCCGGATCGGAACAAAAAAAGCCGGGGAATCCCCGGCTTTCAGTGCGAAACGCCCCGCCTACAGAAAAGCGAGCAGCGCCCACAACACAGCAGTCAGACCAATACTACAGTGGATAACACCCTTTACACTGGTCATGGGACCAGTCTTGCCGAACAGCGCATTGGCTTCGAGCAGTATGATGATAGCCAGACAGGCATAAAGGCCAGCGCCACCGGCTCCACTGATAGCCAGGTGCTTGGAACCCAGCATACCGAACAACATCGGAGCCGAAAGCAGGGTATTGGTACGCGAGGCCAAACCGGCTTTTGCCGCACTGGAGGGGCCGTCACCCTCTTTTAAGCCGAGAACGACCTGTTGTTTTGGCCATATGATCAGCCAGACGTTGAGGAACATAAATGTGCCAGCCAGAGCGCCTATCGTAATCAGCGGCATGCCCATAAAGTTAGTGGTGGCCCCTATCAGGTGCAGCAGAACAAGGCCTGTGAGGAATGTAAACATCGCCCCCCAACGGAACCACCAGAGCGCTCTGGGGGCCAGCTTTTTCATTGCATCAGCCTTTGCTCCGGCTTCCGCCTCTTTGAAGTACTCAGTTTGTACAAAGTTGAAATAGTAAAGCATCCCTATCCAGACGATACCGAACAGGACATGCGCCCATCTGAAAATGAAGTCGAGAATCATAATTTTATCCTTTGTTGTTAAATGACCTGCAAGCATTGTACATAAAAAACCATCGCTTCACCCTGCAAATCGAATCCTTGAGCGCCCTGTCTTGGGGCAAAAAAAACCCCACCATTTGGTGGGGTTTTAGGTCTACCTGACGTTTGGACTTACATCATACCGCCCATGCCGCCCATGCCGCCCATGCCGCCCATGCCGCCCATATCAGGCATACCGCCGCCTGCAGCGCCAGCACCGTCGGACTCTTCGACCGCATCGCAGATCATCACCTCAGTGGTAATCATCAAACCAGCGACAGAACCAGCCGCCTGCAGTGCAGTACGAGTGACTTTGGCGGGATCCAGAATACCCATCTTGATCATATCGCCGTACTCGCCGGTGGCAGCGTTGTAGCCGTAGTTGCCTTTGCCGTCGTTTTTCACCTTGTCAAGCACGACCGAGCCTTCATCACCGGCATTTTCAACGATCTGGCGCAGAGGTCCTTCCATCGCGCGCAGTGCGGCATTGATACCGTGTGTCTGGTCTTCGTTGTCGCCCTTCAGGCCTTCGATTTCAAGCAGAGCGCGAACCAGCGCAACACCGCCACCGGCGACAACGCCTTCCTCGACAGCAGCACGAGTCGCGTGCAGCGCATCTTCAACACGTGCCTTCTTCTCTTTCATCTCAATCTCAGTGGCAGCTCCCACCTTGATGACAGCAACACCGCCAGCCAATTTGGCCACGCGTTCCTGCAACTTCTCGCGATCGTAATCGGAAGAAGTATTCTCGATCTGAGTACGAATTTCGTTGACGCGGGCAGTGATAGCATCCGGATCACCAGCGCCATCAATGATGGTGCTGTTATCCTTGTCCATGGTGACACGTTTGGCGCTGCCGAGGTGCTCCAGAGTCGCAGATTCCAGATCCAGGCCAACTTCTTCGGAAATCACGGTACCACCGCTGAGGATAGCGATATCCTGCAGCATAGCCTTACGACGGTCACCGAATCCAGGTGCCTTACACGCAGTCACTTTTACGATGCCGCGCAGGTTGTTAACAACCAGCGTAGCCAGTGCTTCACCTTCAACGTCTTCAGCAATAATTACCAGCGGACGTGAAGACTTGGCTACCTGCTCCAGCAGGGGCAGCAATTCGCGAATATTGGAGATTTTCTTTTCAACCAGCAGGATGAACGGATCGTCGATATTGACACTCATGCTTTCCTGGTCGTTGATGAAGTAGGGAGACAGGTAGCCGCGATCAAACTGCATACCTTCGACCACATCCAGCTCATTTTCCAGCCCGGAACCTTCCTCTACTGTGATAACACCTTCCTTACCGACCTTTTCCATTGCTTCGGCAATGATCTGACCCACGGCTACATCGCTGTTTGCCGAAATTGAGCCGACCTGAGCGATGGCCTTACCGTCTTCACAGGGGATTGCTGCGGCAGAAATTTTCTCTACTGCGGCGGCAATGGCCTTATCGATTCCACGCTTTAGGTCCATCGGGTTCATGCCCGCTGCAACAGATTTGAGGCCTTCGTTGACAATAGCCTGTGCCAGCACAGTGGCCGTTGTAGTACCGTCACCTGCGACATCGGAGGCCTGGGAAGCAACTTCCTTGACCATCTGTGCGCCCATGTTTTCAATCTTGTCCTTCAGTTGTATTTCCTTTGCTACGGAAACACCGTCCTTGGTTACCGTGGGGGCACCGAAGGACTTGTCCAGAACAACGTTACGACCCTTGGGCCCGAGAGTTGCCTTGACTGCATCAGCCAGTGTGTTCACGCCTTTCAGCATGCGCTGGCGAGCGCTATTACCGAAGATTACGTCTTTTGCCATGATGAAAATTCCTTACGTTTGAATCTGTTTTTAACTCAATAGAGAATCGACTGCTTCGGGGTCTTATTCGACCACTGCGAAGATTTCGTTCTCACCCATAATGATCAGTTCTTCACCATCGACTTCAATGGTGTTGCTACCAGCGTACTGGCCAAAAACAACCTTATCGCCTACTTTCACTGACAAGGGCCGCATTTCACCGCTGTCCAGCACCTTACCGTCACCGATTGCGACGATTTCACCCTGATTGGGCTTCTCTTTGGCTGAACCTGGCAGCACGATGCCTCCTGCAGAGGTTTGCTCTTCTTCCTTGCGACGAACGACCACACGGTCGTACAGCGGACGGATTTTCATTTGTGTAGCTCTCCAAAGTAACTATGTTATGTGGACCCCGAAGCGGGGGGTTAGGCTGCTTAATTGGGGCGCGATTTGGGATTTCAAGGCCCAATTAGCACTCTTTTCAAGAGAGTGCTAATTCTAGTCAGGATCAGGGATGCGTCAAGTCTGCGCCATGCAGGCACACGACTCCATGAAAAGTATATTTTATTATTATTTTACAATGACTTACACTCTATCATCGTCATCCACGTGACGATATACACCCTCGATAGTCTCGTGCGAATCGCTGCTCGAGCCCGTTCTGTGAACTGTGGCTTGCGGACCAAACACCGCTCGGGCAAGGCGGCGGCGCAATGGCCCAATCATCACAATCACAGCAATAAAATCGGTGATCATGCCTGGGAAAATCAACAAAAGGCCAGCAAACCCCATTGCCATGTCATCCAGGAATAACTCGGGGCCAATGATCTGTCCGTTCTGCCCCTGCTGCCGCAGTCGTTCGACCATTCCCCTGCCTTGCCGACGCAGAATCGCCAAGCCAAGAAATAGTGTGAAGAAAACATAGGCTATGGCCGTCAGTGCGCTGGTTTCAATACCCAACTCAATGAGGGTGAACAGCTCCAGCCAAGGCAGGAGCATCAATACAAATCGCATTTTGGGGAAATCTCCGTTGTACTAAAAGGTATGGGGGCAGCGCTTACTTTTTCAAGGTCGGCGCATCGACTCGACGCAAAACACAGCGTCTGACACACTTATATCAAGTGTATCCAGGGAGCTTGGAAATGACAGACCACAGCCCGGGCCTGAACCAACGAATCTGGCTGGTCGTTGCTGCCATTCCGCCAGGCAAAGTAGCGACCTACGGCGAGGTCGCACAAAAAGCGGGACTGGCTCGCGCTGCCCGACGTGTTGGGCAGGCTTTGCGGGGATTGCCGAGCAACACGCGTATCCCCTGGCATAGAGTCGTAAACGCAAAGGGCGCGATTTCTCTCCCCGAAGGCTCGGACTCACATCGCACCCAACGGGAGCGGTTAGAGCAGGAGGGTATATTGTTCAGTACCCGCGGCAGGATTGACTTGAGCCAATACCACTGGTGATTGGGCTGGCTCGGGAGCGCTCAACACAAATTACCGCTTCAGCCGATGTATTTTGGAAGCTTCCGTGGGCAAATGCCCCATAAAGTGGAAGGATTTCTCCGTCATGATTCTATCGTGACCGCGAATCTCGGCGTACTCCTGCCGGAACTGCTCCACCCTCGCATTGCGCTCCTGCGCGCTCACATTCGTCGTTGTGCCACCATGGAGCTGGTGAAAACTGCCCTCGCCAATAAGTTGCACCGGGGTAACATCACTGGCATCCGCTGCCCGCTTGAAGATATCGGAATTGATGAGGCCTCCGCCTGGGGAAGCGAACCGCTCATCCGCCCCTCCCATACCCTGGAATAAAGATCGCTTCATGAACAGGCAATTGGATTCGAACATGCGATTTAACCAGTTGATATTTTCAGCACCGGCACGCAGTGGAACGCCAATTTCATATAGCCGATAACCATCCTGAGGCCAATTGATGTCGCTGAGCAGTTGATCCTCAACAGCCTTGCTATAGCCCTGCGTGATCGAATCGTTCTGTGTGTCGGGCCCAAGCCAAAAATAACGCGTTGCGACAACAGGGTTTTCAAATGCCGCATAGGATGCCATTGCCATCCGGAACACACCGGGCGTCAATATATGCGCGCCATCAATCATCAGGCAGACTATTTCACCAACTGCCT
Source organism: Halioglobus sp. D3-4 (assembly GCF_055809315.1). NCBI lineage: Bacteria > Pseudomonadati > Pseudomonadota > Gammaproteobacteria > Cellvibrionales > Halieaceae > Halioglobus > Halioglobus sp. D3-4. Next base: position 5,062,808 of record NZ_CM147907.1, on the reverse strand, counting down.
CATTCAAACCGACATTGATCGCTCTGGCCGGCGAGTGCGAGGCGTTGTCGAGACGAATCATACGAACGGGAACATCCAGATGCGCCCAGGAAGCCGAATCCAATGGCTGTGGCGACCCGTTGTCAACAAGCAGCACCTCGTACTCCAATGCCTGCGCTCCGTGCTGATAATTACGCGCCAAGCCCTGCAGGGTTCGCGGGATTTCCCGCGCCATATTGTAGGCTATAAGGATAATGGACAGTTTCATTGATTTCCCGGATGTTGGGGCGCCAAAATGCGGACGCAGCTTGCAGACTCAGTTCGGCGTCCATAATAGTTGATGTGCGCTTTGGTTGGCAAAAAATGCCCGCCAGACCCCGACAAAATCATATTACGCAGTAAAGACCATACTCAATGAACACCCCAAACTACTCGACCAGTTTGCCCGCGAGCCTCGCGCGTCGGCGTTCGACGGCGGTGATATTTGAGGCCACCGTGGGCATGTGCCCCATGTAAATGAATGAGCCTTTGGCAACCAACTCGCTATGACCGCGAATCTGCATGTACTGTTCTCGATATTTATCCAATAACCCCTCCCGCTTGTCAGCTTCTCCATTGGTGGTAGTGCCACCATGCAACTGGTGAAAACTGCCCTCACCAATAATCTGGATAGGTGTAACTCCCGGGGATTCAACCGCGCGCTTGAAAGTATCGAGATTCAAGAAGCCTCCCCCGGGGTAGTCGAAGCCTTCTTCCACACCACCGAGGCTAGTAAAAAGCGATTTGGTCAAAAACAGGCAGTTGGATTCAAACACCCTGTTAAACCACGCGAGCTGCTTCGCGCCGGAACGCAGCGGCGTGCCGATTTCGTATAAGCGGTAGCCATCATGCGGCCACTCTATTCGTTTCAACAGCTTGTCTTCAGCCTCTTTGTCATACCCTCGCGCGACCGAGACTGTTTGCTCCTCCATGCCCAGGTAAAAATATCGAATCGCTACGACCGCCTCACCAAACGCTCTATACCCGGACAACGCCATCTTGAACACTCCCGGTGTTAAAATATGCGCGCCATCAATCATCAGGCAGATTATTTCACCTCGCGCCTGCTCCAGTGCTATATTTATCGCTTGTGCTGGCGATGGGGATGCGCTCCGTAGTTGAATCAATCGCACAGGAACATCAATATCCGACCAGGTTGCCTCGTCAAGCGGCACCGGGGAGCCGTTATCGACCAATAGCACCTCGTAGGACAGGTCTTGCGCACCATGCTGATAATCTCGCGCCAAGCTTTGTAATGTACGTGGAATCTCACGCGCCATATCGTAGGAAATGAGAATGACAGATAATTTCATTTAGTTATCCTGTGGCACCCTTTCCATGACGAGATTTCTCGCTTGAGGGGCTATGATTATAATAACAAAATGACCGTGTTGGCTGAGGCAAAGCCGCTGACGAGGCTGGCAATCATGAAACAAAGGCATTTAGTTTTCTGTGGATTAGAGAGGAGCTGAGAGGCCGCTATGCTCCGTAAATAACAAGCCACCACTGCGGAGTTATGTCACTGAATTATAAGCGGAAATGTCGACCTCTTTCTAGCTAAGAGCATACATATCCAGTAGAGTTGAGCGCAATGTTCACACAATACCGCAAATCTTTGAGTGCCTGGGCATTTGCTGTCGTGTTCCTTCTTTGTGAGGGAGGGGGGGCTTATGGTGCGGATATTGAGCTTTTGAGCATAAACTTTGATCGATCTGTATTTTCTGAAAAACTCACTCAACAAAGTGTCAGACAATCGTATCAGGATTCCAGAGGTGCGCTGTGGTTCGTAACCCATGAAGGCCTCAATCGTTATAATGGCTATGAGCTTCAAAACTACAGATCTACAGAGAATGACTCCACGTCTCTACCTACAGACAGCATCACTCGAATAACTGAAGATCATGCTGGCAACCTCTGGTTGTCGACTCGCGGTGGCGGCCTCGTGCTATATAACGCAGTTTCAGACAACTTCAAATCACTGATTTCTGACCCTAATAATCCAGATACGCCATACTCCAATGAGATCAGCACTATTTTTACAGCTGAAGACGGGGCATTGTGGCTCGGTTATGCCAATGCATTTAGTCGCTTCGATCCGAAAGAACTCAAATTCCATCATTATATTTCCGGGTCTGCAGATATTCCTTTTACCGGGAGAATTAGCAGCTTTACTCAAACGCCAGATGGAAAGATTTGGGCCGCAACCCAAGAAGCTGGGCTCATCGGAATAGAAGTCGCTACAGGCAAAATAAGCATTCACTCGCATAGGGCTGATGACGAAGAGACTATTTCCTCAAACTGGATATGGAGCATAACAACAGACCAAGAGGGCTTTATTTGGGTGGCTACGGCCGATGCTGGCGTGAGCCGTTTCGACCCAATCACCCATAGATCCATGAATTTTAAGCACATAGAATCAGATGCGAGTTCCCTATCCTCGAATCAGACCTCCGATGTTTATGAAGACAACGACGGCCAGATTTGGATTACAACATCTGAAGGGCTTAACCTTTTTGTAACTAAAAGTGATGGTTTTGTCCGCTATACCAGCTACAACTCCGGCTTACCTGAAAACTTAGTCATCAGTGTCTACCAGAGCCGGGAGGGTAAATATTGGGTTGGCACCCTATCGGCCCTTGCATCAGGAATGAAAACTGACTTTCAAAAATTTGACCGCACAAAGGTTAACCTTTCTAACGACTCCGTTAATGCATTTTCAGAAACAGAAGATGGTAGCTTATGGGTGGGAACTGATGATGGTTTGAATCGGCTTCGCCCTGGCACTGAAGATTTCGAGTGGATAAACGAATCCTCAGTACCCGCAATTTCTAACCCTAAGATAATGAGCCTATTCAGCGATGGGGATAAACTGTGGGTTGGAACATTTGAGGATGGAGTGAGTAAAATTCATTTAGCCTCCGACGAGATAACACATTACCGTCGTGACAACCTTCAAAAATCGAGCATTGCAGCGAACGGCATAACATCGATTCTTCGGCTCTCTTCAGGCAAGTTATTGATAGGCACTTACGGAGGGGGTCTCAGTATCTATGATGACTCAAGTGATGACTTTACCAATCTCAGCCATGACCCCAATGACGCCTCAACTATCAGTAATAATATGGTGTTGTCACTCTATGAAGACTCTCTAGGTTTTGTTTGGGTGGGAACCGAGAAGGGGCTGAATCGATTTTATCCTCGCACGCTCAAGTTCGAGCGGTACTTCGTCGACAGAGATAACGCAAATAGTTTTTCCAGTGACATGACAATGTGCTTCTTTGAGGATGCGCAGGGAACCCTGTGGATTGGGACTGCCGGTGGAGGTCTAAATTTGTGGACCGCAGAAGATAGGCTAGTGGGGAATGTAAATATCAAGCATTTCTCCAACACCATCTCGCTTCCCAGCTCAAACATCTACGGAATACAGGGCGATGACACTGGCTGGGTTTGGGTGTCGCACAATTCAGGATTAACAAGAATTAATCCACAAACACTAGAATCAAGACAGTATGGAGTACGAGATGGATTACAAGCGAAGGAGTTTACGCTCGGTGCGTCGTTTAAATCTAAGGATGGAATGATATATTTCGGCGGCATTAATGGGTTCAACGCAATCAAGCCAAACTTTTTGACGATAGATAAAGTCTCCCCCAAAGTTGCGATTTCACAGATAAAGGTTATGAACGTAAGACGCGAATTTGATGTGCCTTACCATGCCCTGAAGTCTATAGAACTTGGGTATCAAGACAGAATGCTCTCAGTAGAGTTTTTTGCAGCAGATTTTTCTAACCCAGACCTTATAAACTACGCATATAAACTCGAGGGAGTAAACCCGGACTGGGTAGTATCACCAGACGCGCGGATCGCATCATTCACAACTTTGCCTCCAGGTACTTATAATTTGAAGTTGGCGGCAGCCACTCCAGATGGCACTTGGAACTGGGATGCGCTAAGCATACCTGTGGTAGTGGCACCGCCACCTTGGTTAAGTCCGTTGGCCTACGGCGCATATATCGTGCTGGCAGGCGCGATGATCGCTTTCTACTTTTATCGCCAAGCTGAGCAAAGACGTATTTCCTTACTCCGTCAGCGAGAACTAGAAAGTCGTGTGGAAGAGCGAACACGGGACCTTGAGGCTGCTAGAAAAGTAGCGGAAGAAGCCACCAAGGCCAAGTCAGAGTTTTTGGCCACCATGAGCCATGAAATTCGCACGCCAATGCATGGGATTATAGGAATGACAGAGTTGCTTCTGCACACCACGCTCAACGGTCAACAGCAGCAGTTCGCACTTGCCGCCCGCAACAGTGGGGAGTCACTACTCAATCTCATTAACGAAATTTTGGATTTTTCAAAAGTCGAAGCTTCGAAGGTTGAGTTAGAACAAATCGGTTTTAATCTCACCGAACTTATCGACGATATATGTTATCTCCAGGGGGAGCCTGCTAACAGGAAAGGATTACAGCTAAACAATATCTGCCATCCACAAACCCCAGAGATTCTAATCGGTGACCCTACGAAGATCCGTCAGGTTGTAATGAACTTAGTCAGTAACTCTATTAAATTCACACACAGCGGAAACATCAATATTCGAGTTGAGCCAAAGTTTAGTCCAAACAATATAGGAAAAACGCTCGTCCATATCTGCGTGGAAGACGAAGGTATTGGCATGGATGAAGCAACGCAGCAACGAGTTTTCGAGCCATTTACACAGGCAGATACCAGTACAACAAGAGAATACGGAGGAACGGGGCTGGGTCTAACTATATCCCGGCATTACATAGATATCATGGGTGGGGATATCGCAATTTACTCAGCGCCTGGAGAAGGAACCAAGATAACACTATCCATCCCAATGGACTTTGACCCAAATGCAGATCGCCCAGATGGACCACTCAACTGCTTGACAGCAGGAATACTGACTTCAAACACTAGCGTCTATCAGATGATTTCCAGTCATCTGTCACGTCTGGGGATTACTTCTTTTCCTGTTGTAGAAGAGGATATCAGTGCTGACTCAAGCTTGCACATGGATATACTGGTATTCGATTATGATAGCGACACACTCTCCCCTGAACTCAAATCGAGACTAGACTCGGTCAAGGCGAGAGTCTGCATTTACTTGACACCTCTAATCGAAACTGACCCTGTGGCTGCATTCCCCGGCTGGACAGCGGTATCGAAACCGATCACATCAAACGCTCTCCAGGAAGCAATAAGCGATAAGTTCGATCAACCCAAACCACCCCAGAGCATTGACGAAGATACGACCAAAGCTACTAGCTCAACGAAAAAGAAAATACTAGTTGCGGAGGATGTGATCACTAATCAACAAATCGTCGTTGAGATGATAGGAATGCTTGGTCACGACGTAGAGATTGCCAACAATGGCCAAATCGCAATCGATAAATGCAGCTCAGGGGAATATTCCCTTATCTTTATGGACTGTCAAATGCCGGTGGTAGACGGATATACAGCTACCAGAATGATACGCAGAATCGAGTTGGAGCAAAATATCGAACGCACACCAATTATCGCTCTGACAGCTGGTTCCGACATGGATGATAAAGACCGGTGCCGTGAAGCAGGCATGGATGGCTACCTGACCAAACCTTTTTCGATTTCAGATATTCAAAAGCATATCGAAAAACACCTCCACCTTAGCCCCTTCGACAGTCGACCGGTAGCTCAACTTGAGCTTAGAAGTCGCGGCAGTACAAAGAGCGACCACAGTAATTTTGAATCTGACGTGCTAGACCTAACAGCGATTGAGAACATTAGGGAAATAGAACGGCAAACGGGAAAACCATTGCTTCCTGCCATATTTGAAGGATATGTCGCCCAAATGGAAGAAAAGCTTCACGAAATTGAACGAGACCTTCGTAGCCAGAATAGTACATCCGTCTACCGCACAGCCCACGCTATAAAATCAATGAGTGCTAACATTGGCGCAGAGAAGGTTCGCACTATCAGCGCGCAAATTGAAAAACGGGGTAGAGACAACGATATGTCGGGATTATCAGACACCTTGAATACGCTCACCATGGCCTATCAGGAATTTTTGATCGAGTTTGACCACAGCCTTACTAGTTAGCAAAGAATTATGCACTCTAAACGGCCAGCAATACCAACGCTAAACTAGTCGCGAATGCTCTACTATTAGACATTAGTCGAGGCCAAACTTTTTTCCCATCTCGGCCGGTAAAGGACAGAGGATACAGAAAGAAAAATGTAATCCCGTCAGCTCCGCCAGTTGCTCAACCAAATTAGACTAGCAAGCTATGTCGACAGCCAAAATGGGACAATACAAATGACACCCGCGTTGAAAGCCCATTTTCTTGTATTTTGCATTGCCATCTCACCACCTCTCTGGGGTGCTCAACCACGAGTATCCAGCTCTCCGCTTTCTAAGCTGATAGCACAGCCCGTTATTTCAGCTGTTCTTCGCGACAAAATGGGACTTTTGTGGGTGGGGACTCAAGAAGGGCTCTATAAATTTGACGGGGCAAATCTTGTTGTATTCAATTCAGACGGAAATAACAAAAACTGGATACCGGCATCCAATATACGGGGAATAACGGAGGACGCTGAAGGCAACATCCTTGTCGCGACATATGGAGGTGGCCTTTTAGAATGGGACCCCCAGTCTCAAGTATTTGCTTCTGCTCCAAATTTCGATTCAACAGGCAATCCTCAACTTACAACAATCTACGCTGCCGAACAGGGCAATGTATGGATTGGCACCAAAGAAAAAGTTGTACTCTACGATGGCTTTAACAAAGAGGTAGGAAATTGGCTCTCTTCACCGATATTTACGGAGGCAATCGGTAAGCCCTATGCCTTTCTTGAACCTATGCCTGGCGAGCTCTTTGTAGGAAGCAACCTAGGTCTTTCAAAAGTTTCGACAAGCAATAGAACAATAAATAAGTATGATCTTTCTGACTTGGACGATGCCCAAAGTTTTGGCGTCACTGCCCTCGCGATGGATAACCAGGGCAATCTAATTATTGGAACCGATACTGCGACTATTGCTGTTCTGGAGATCCCTGAAGGCAGAGTTATCAGCCAAGTAGTTCTAGATGGAGATCACTCAAAAACTATATCAGCGTTCTCGTTATACGATGAAAAACTCGTTATAGCTACAGACAGCGGGTTATACCTAGCTAGAACAGACCTCTCAAGTATAGAAGATATAAGTCATCAAGGTGCTGGGCTATCTAGCAGTGATGTGCTTAGCCTCAATCTGGATGACGATCTTGTTTGGGTAGGTACATACAATGGATTGGACATACTATCCTCGGCTCCCTTCGAATTGTTCAATAGTAGAAATAGCGGAGTACACAACGACGTTCTATCCATTGAGCAGGACGAAGAAGGCAATATCTGGGTAGGTACTTTCAATGGTCTGTTCATTTATGACGAATCAACCAACACTCATACAAGTTCAGATAGGCATTTCGAAAATTTTCACCTCATAGACAGGCGAATTACCTCACTAGCGACATTCAAGGATAAACTTTGGATCGGTTTTGCTCGTGGAGGAGTTCAAGTAATGGACACCAAGACTGGTGCCTCTAGTATCCCCTATATCGAAAATGGTAACGAAATATTCTCGATGAATATCTTGGTTGATAATGAAAGCATGGGTGTGTGGGTTGCGACACAAGAGCATGGCCTCATTCGAGTCACTCCAGACAAAACGTACAACTACTACGAAGACAAGTCCCTGCTGGAGGAAGGAATTATACTCGTGCACAGAAGGGCACATTCCCTACTCATTGTATCTACCACAAACAGAGTGTATGAGTATGATTTTGGTAGTGATAGCTTTTCGATTTTGCCTATAGATTTTGGGTTTGGCGCGGATAAAACTTCTGTCTTCAGTGTGCTTGAACTAGAAAATGGCGATATATGGTTTGGAACGAAAGACCATGGATTATTCCTGTGGCCAATCTCTTATCAGGTTTCAGGAAACTTCCATCCAATTCGGATAGGTAAAGATACCGAAATAGAGTACTCAACGATTTATGGAATCGCTTCTGATCTGTCAGGAAATTTATGGTGCTCAAGCCAAAGTGGTATTTTCAAACTGAATTCTAGCGGCCAACTCGTTAAGAAGTTTACTTTAGCAGACGGACTTCAAGGCAGCGACTTTTCATTTGGCGCATCCTTCACCAGTAAATCAGGCCTCATCTACTTTGGAGGAATGAACGGATACAACAGGTTTGATCCAACGCTGGTCGAGATCGATAACACTGCGTCGCCCATGAGGCTAACTGACATAAGTTTACCCGGACAGCACAGCCGGCATTTGGGAGAGTTTTCCAAGCTCACATCATTGCAGTTAACGCACAAGGATTATTCCGTTACTTTTCAATTCAGTGTGCTCGACTTTATCGATGCTGAGAAAAACCAGTATCGCTTTAAACTCGAAGGTTTCGATAATGGATGGATTGAGAATGGCACCCGAAACACTGCGACCTATACGAATTTGCCCCCTGAAAAGTATGTTCTTCGTGTACAGGGCGCAAATTCAGCAGGAATATGGAATCGGGAAGGTATCACCCTCAATGTTGAGATGCTTCCTGCTCCCTGGAGTACATGGTGGGCCTATCTGACCTATTGCGTCGGGCTGATAATACTCGCTTGGGCTTCACTGCGCGTTTATCGAAGCTATGTAGTGGAAAGGAGATCAACTGAACTCGCCAAGGAAATGTTCGAAGCGGAGAACAGGGCCGACGACGATTTACAGGAGCAGATGGAAATTCAGGATGAAATTGTTTTCTCGTCCTATAAACACAGCTTGACAACACTGTCACTGGTAAGCGACTTCATCTCGTCGAAAGGTATCAACCTCACGGACGAACTGAAATCAAATGTTACAGAGAGCAGCGTCAGGCGCATATCGGCACTAGCCCACCTGGAAGAATGCCTGAGCTTCCATGCAGGTACACCTGTAGCCAATTTGCAAAAGTACACTGACAGCATTTTTGCCGATCTACTTCAGTTCGCACCAGTGAATCCCGAAACAATAGTCACCATCAATCAGGTGTCATCAATGGGTCTGCCGGTCGAGCTGGCATCTCACATTGCTCTTATCATCTACGAGATACTAGAGAATAGTGTTCAACATGCGTTCGACAAGAATTCGCCAGCCAACTACATTCAGGTGTCGCTATCTCTCGCGACGGATAAGAAATCTTCTGAGAATATTCTCGAGATGGTTTTCAGTGATAACGGGATAGGCGTTCCTGACGACATTGAGGAGCTAACCAATGAAGGGTCAGGCATTTACATTGTAGGCTCCATTATTACCAGGCTTGAAGGGACACTGGAATTCTCCGGGGCTACAGGCACCCGCGTGACTATTACTATTCCCTATGATGGTGAGACCTACTAGTCACTGCTGCTTGCTCAGTGGTACATTATCCGACTGGTACGCGGGATAATCGGCTGCACTCGATATCGACATTTCAGCAAAGACAATTTTGAGAATAATGATTACTGGCCGCAGATAGTGGAGAAAAGTGAACTACGCCTGAATGCCTTTGGCAGCGCCTGCCATCTGGTTATCGCGGATGCCGATGACCGGGGAGAGGACCTGTTATCCCTTTGCCAGCAGGAGCTGTCGAGGCTGGAGCAAAAATTCTGTTCCTACCAGTTCGAAAGTATCACTAGCCGAATTAATCAGGGAGCCGGAACGGGATGCACGGTACCTCTAGACGCGGAGACCCGCAGTCTCTTCACTTTTGTCAGCGCACTTTGGAAAGAAAGTAATCACCTCTTCGATCCCACAACCCGAATTTTGCAGGATTGCTACGATGCCTCTGGCAATCTGACAGCCTCCCACGAACAACTGCACAGAATGCTCAAATTGGTCGGCTGGGGCAAGCTGGCGCTAGCAGATTCAGGCGCACACCTGGAAAACAAAGGTATGTTGATCGACCTAAATAGCTGCGTGCGCCCCTATGCGCTGGACTCACTTCGTAAACTGCTACTGGGCCACGGCGTCAGCAATGCGTATATTGAGATGGGGCAGGATGCGACATCTATCGGCAAACAACCGGATGGTGCAAACTGGCTGACTGGGGTAAGAATCCCAAAAGGCTCACGGGCCGCTATCGTTCGACTTAAAGTAAATCATCAGGGGTTTGCAGTGCGTGGCGACTTCGAGAAGGCCGCACTCCAAAACGGCGAGCGGTTTGGCCGCGCGTTAAGCCCAATAGACGGACAACCGCTACCCGGACTGCTGAGTGTTACCGTGATTGCTGAAAACTGCCTCACCGCCTGCAGTGCCGCCAGCATAGCGCGCCTGAAAACCGAAGCCACAGGCATCAAATGGCTGGAGAAACTTGGTCTGCCCTGGATGGCCATCGATCGACAACTCAGTTGCCACGGCCCGCTGGCACCCGCGCATTGATCATCTCATCGCCCCTCGAAACTGGCAGCGCGCTTCTCCTGCTTGGCGGCAAATCCTTCACGCAGATCGTCAGATTGCAGGCATTTTTCCACCAGTTCTGCCGCCAGTTGCTGGTCTACCCCCCCCGCTGCCGCCTGCCGTAAAATCTGCTTCATTGACTGCACCGACAAGGGTGCGAGTGTGGCTATGTGCTCCGCATAGCCGCGCGTAAACCGCTCCAGATCCTGCGTCGGCACAAGATGATCCAGAAAGCCGATTGCCAGCAATGCATCGGCGTGAAACTCTTCTGATGCCACCAGAATGCGCTTCGTCAGATTAACGCCCAGACACTCGATGAAGCGATTGATGCCCGCTAGCGGGTAGCAAAGCCCGATTGCTGCCGCCGGAACACGCATACGGGAGCCTTCAATTCCCACTCGAAAGTCACAACTGACGGCCAGTTCTACACCGCCACCAAAGACATTGCCATTCATCGCGCAGATCGTGGGGATCGCCAGGTCAGCGAGCTGAGCTGTCATCTTTTGGAAAGCATCATCACCTATTTCACCGCTACTTAACTCCTGCAGTGCTGCTCCCGCGCAGAACGTCTTGTCGCCGGCTCCGGTGACGACGAGCACACGTACATCTGGATCAGCGGCAACCTGATCAAGCACGGCATGAATGCCCTGCAACTGCTCCCGGCCAAGTGAGTTGTGTCGCTCGGGGTTATTCAAAGTGAGACAGCCGATGTGGTCTGTGCGGCTGTAAAGGATTGTATCTGTCATCGGATACCCATCGTCAATGATCGCTTACCGTGCCGTACTGCAGCTGAGAAACCGCTACCAACACATCCGGGTGTCAACCGGCTTCACTCACCCTGCCTTTCGGCAAAGCTTGAGCGGGCTGGACACTTACTGTTTTCGCGGGCAGCATACCCCAGCGACAAGGAGACTCACAAGATGACAAAGCGATGCACCTGGTGCGGGGATGATCCCCTCTATGTTGAGTACCATGACGAGGAGTGGGGAGTACCTGTACGCGACGACCAAACCTTGTTCGAATTCCTGATTCTGGAGGGCGCACAGGCGGGGCTGTCGTGGATTACCATCCTGCGCAAACGCGAAGGCTACCGCAAGCTGTTCGATAATTTCGACGCGCAAAAAATCGTCCGCTACAGCGACAAAAAGCTGGATAAATTGCTTTCAAACCCGCAAATCATTCGAAACCGGCTGAAGGTATACGGGGCCCGTAAAAACGCCCGCGCGTTTCTGGACGTGCAGGAGGAGTACGGCACTTTTTCTGACTATATCTGGGGCTTCGTCGATCACAAACCCATCCAGAACCGCTGGAAGTCCATGGCTCAAGTGCCGGCCACAAGCCCGATCTCAGACAGCCTGAGCAAAGATATGAAAAAGCGTGGCTTTACATTTGTCGGCTCCACGATCCTGTACGCCCATATGCAGGCCACCGGCATGGTAAACGATCACACAACGGACTGCTTTCGACACAAGGCATGCGCCGCGCTGGGCTAACCCCTTCCATGGCCTGAAGTGCTAACATACGCTGCCGTTCTGCGAGAAAGTCACTTGTCCACCACCACCGCCCCGGAAAAACCTGCTTCTACCAGCCGTCATGTATGGCGGCTGGCGTGGCCGACCATTATCTCCAACCTGCTGTTCACTACAGTCGGTTTCATGCAGATCAAAATTGTTGCGCAGTTGGGTACCAGTTCCGTTGCGGCCGTAACCACCGGGCAGCGAATATTCTTTCTGGTTCAAGCCCTGCTGATGGGGGTATCAGTCGCCGCCACCGCACTGATTGCCAGGAGTTGGGGCGCCCAGGATTACAGGAAGGCCGAAATCGTCTCCTGGACTGCCCTCACCATGTCGGTGGTGTTGGCTGTTGTAGTCAGCATACCCGTCCTTCTTGCCCCCCGGGCAATTGCCGGCATATTCGGTCTCGATGAGGAAACCACCAGCCTCGCCGCAAGCTACATCTTCTGGATGGCCCTGTTCAATGTTTTCGCGGCCATCAATATGATGCTGGGAACTGCGTTGCGGGCCACCGGGGATGTGATCACACCACTGTGGTACCTGCTTTTCAGTTCCGTGCTGAACGTTCTGTTCTCCTATCTACTGGCTTTCGGCATTGGGCCTATCCCACAGTCCGGCGTTGCCGGTGTCGCGCTGGGAGGCAGTGTGGGTGCGGCTCTGATCACCATCCTGTTCGTCGTCGTGTGGTGGCGCGGCCATTTTAACCTTCAGCCGGCCAAATCGCTTGCCGTGGACTGGCGCCTGTGTCGCCAGATCCTGTCGATCGGCGGGCCCGCTGTCCTTGAACAGGGCATCGTACAGGTCGCCTTTCTGGCCTTTTTCACCATCGTGGCGCATTACGGGACAGTCGCCTATGCCGCCTACGGTATTGGAATCACCCTCGTGGCGTTCCCCATCGTGATCGGGTTTGGCTTCGGTATTGCAACAGCCACCCTTGTCGGCCAGCAGTTGGGTGCGGGCAAGGTGGAGCTGGCGGTGCTGGCAGCTTCGCGTTCGCTGCGCATGGCGCTGATTGCCATGATCAGCCTTTCGATCACACTGGCCTGGTTCGCAGAAGATCTCGCTCGCTTCATGATCGACGACCCGGAGGTTATTCACCTCACAGTCGTATTTATGTACATCATAGCGGTGGCGCAGCCATTCATGGCGTTTGAATTTACCCTCGGTGGCGCGCTTCGCGGTGCCGGTGATACGCGATTTCCACTGGTCGCCACCTTTTGCGGCATCATTATGGGGCGACTGATTCCAGCCCTGGTTTTTCTCTGGCTGGGGCTCTCCGTCTACTGGATCTTCTCGGTAATGCTCCTCGATTACATCATCAAGGCAGCCATTCTCTTCCGCCGTTTTCGCTCCCGAAAGTGGTGCCACATCCAGTTCAACGCAGCCGACTGACAATTTTCTGCCTGCTTGCTGTAGACAGCGACAAAATAAATACTTAAAGTTGAAATTATAGAATTGCCAGTAGGTCATCCGCTCCACAGACAGGAGCCACCTCTCATGCCAGCAGATAATACGACCATTACAGGCCGGGATGCGTCACCGTTTAACCGCACGGTCCAGCACGATGCCAAACGGGCTGCGATTCTGTCGCAGGCTGCCAAGCTGTTTAACTACAAGGGCTCGAGAGCGACCACGTTAAAAGATATCGCGGAGAGCCTGGGCTTGACCAAAACCAGCCTCTACTACTATGTCAAAACCAAGGAAGACCTGATCTACCAGTGCTATATGGCGGCGCTGGACCAGCACCACCAGAATCTGGACAAGATCGAGGCCACGCACTCCCAGCCCATGGAGCGTGCATCGGCTTTTTTCCTGCAGCATTTTGAAAACTGGCTGGCCGCGCAGGAACACAGGGGGCCGCATATTGCGGCACTGCTTGAAATAGCAGCGCTAAAAGGTACGCATCGCCAAGAAGTCGAGGCGCGTTATGTGGAGATGTTCAAGCGCCTGCGGGAATACATCCGCCAGGGCATTGCCGATGGCTCCATGCAACCCTGCGAACCCAGTGCCACCACTCGCGCCATTTTGGGCTCGGTAGACTGGACGTTCTCCTGGCTGCACAACATCCCTCTGGATGCAGTCAATGCCACCGCACAGGAGGCTTGGGATATTATCGCGCACGGTATTTTTGCCGGAGAAGACGACTATGTGCCAGCCGATATCAGTCACGAGAACGAACAGGTCGCGCTGTTGCGAGGCTTTGACCGCGCTGAACAAAATCGCCTCAAGCAGATCGCCTTCCTGAAGACTGGCACGCTGTTTTTTAACCGACAGGGGTTCAACGGCACGTCACTGGACGAGATCGCAGAACACCTCAATGTCTCCAAAGGCGCGTTCTACTACCACATCAACAACAAGGAAGACCTGCTGTTCCGCTGCTATGGCCATTCGCTTGAGATCATGGAAAACATTCACGAGCAGGCGGCACAATCCACGGGTAGTGGTCTGCAAAAGGCCGAGATGACCTGTCGCCGCACCTTCTATGTGCAAAACTCCGAAGTCGGCCCGCTGATTCGCTACAACACTATCACCGCCCTGCCGATGGCGCGCAGGCGCGAGATTCTCAAACGCACTGATAAAGCCAATGATGAGTTCGGAAATTTCCTGAATGCCGGTATCGCCGATGGCAGTGTGCGCCCGATCAACATTTATGTTGCCCAGCAACTCGTCGCCGGTGCCATCAACGCCGCGATGAATCTAAAGCAGTGGCGAAAAGTCGACAACATCGACAGCGCGGCCATTGACTACTTCGATATTTTCTTCAACGGCCTGTTGCCGCGCGCAAATGGGCAGAAAACCTAATTTAGGAGTAACTTCGTGGCCAGTGATATAGAAAAACTCGTCAAGCTGCTAGAGGTCCACCAGATAGACAAGTACCTGTTCAGCGGGCGCAGCCCGAAACGCCCCTCGCGGGTGTTCGGTGGGCAGGTTCTCGCGCAGGCTCTGAATGCAGCCATTCGCACGGTGGACGAAACGCGTATCACGCACTCCATGCATGCCTATTTTCTGCGGCCGGGAAATCCCAGTAAACAGATTGTCTATGAGGTCGACCCCATTCGCGACGGCAAAAGCTTTACTACCCGCAACGTCATCGCCAAGCAGGATGGTATTGCTATCTTCAGTTCCTCGATATCCTTTCATATCGAGGAACCGGGACTTGAACACCAGTTTGACATGATGCAGGTTCCCCCACCGGAAGAACTGGAATCCGATTTCGATCGATGGACTCGCATCGCTAAAGAAAACCCCGACAAGAATATCGATCCGCCTGTCTCAAACCCAATTGAGCGCAAGGCGGTACAACCGCGAGATCATCTCAACCCGCAGCCGCAGGAGCCACAACAGCAGATATGGTTCCGTGCACAGGGGGATCTGGGCGATGATCTGGGAATACACCAGACCCTGCTGGCGTTCATGTCAGATTTTGGATTGCTCGGTTCCGCACTGCTGCCGCACCCGCATACAGGCATGGATAAAGCTCTGCAATCGGCGAGTCTGGATCATGCGTTGTGGTTCCACCAGCCGTTTCGGGCCGACGAGCACCTCCTGTACTGTCTGGACAGCCCAATCTCCGGCGGAGGTCGCGGTTTCAGTCGCGGTAGCTTTTATACACGCGACGGTGTGCTGGTTGCCTCTACGGCACAGGAATCGCTTATTCGCCTGCGCAATAATTAATTTACCGTCGTCTGCAGTTCCTCACCGAGGGCGACCAGTTCCAGAGCGTTACCATTGTGGCGCAGATGCGTTATTGAACCATTGGCAGGCCAGAAACACAGCGTCTCGGAGCGCTCAAGCAACTGGCCTACGACGGCGTTTATCACCAGAAAATGGGTAAAAATAGCGGCACTTTGGCGCAGCCCCAACAATTGCTGTAACGCGTTGTTACGCCATGTCTTGAGTTCATCCGCCTGCTCGTGCCATTGCTGCTGCATGAACTGCCTAAGCCACGGCTGACGCTGTGCCAGCGGTACCGGCGAGGGGATTTCACGAAACGCGGCGTCTACCTGAACGCTCTGCTGCAACAATGTCGAAAGCGGTACTGCCGTCTCAATGGCGCGCTGCAGCGGGCTACTGACCAACAGCGCATCACCGTCGCCCAACTGCTGGCTGAGTTCCTGCGCCGCAGACTGCGCCTGTTGACGCCCCAACTCACTGAGTCCCGGATCGGGTGATTGCCCCCAGCTGGCGGCAGCTTCACCATGCCTGACCAGAAAAATATCCATGGGCCGGGCGGCAGCGCCTACCGGTAGCTCAGCAGGTTCTCGCCGCGCTGCGCGCCAAGCAACCTGAGATGGCAGCTGTCATTAAAAGACGAAAGCGAAACTTTCGACCCACTGTAAAACAACTGCGTAATGGAGCAATTAAAAACAGGTTCATAGAGTTGATAAGTCTGGTCGCCGCCAAGTCCCAGTGCTTGAGCGACAATGGTCGCCAGCGTACCACCGGAGGTGAATATACCTACTGTTTTGCCACTGCCCTGCTCCTGCATAACATCGGCCAAGGCCTGGCGCACATTGCCGGAATAGTCCGCCCAACTCTGGATGCGCGCATCATCACAGGCCGGAGACACCCAGTAGTTGAACACGGCATCGATGACTTTCTGGTAATCCTTGCTCGCACTGAGACCTTTATCAACCAGCGCCTGCACTGCCGGGTTTTGCTTTGTCACCTCTGGCAACAGGCAGGTCAATTGCTCCTCATTCTGGATCTCATTGAAACGCGGGTCTATATGATGTGGAATGCCGTCCGCCTGACTGGCAATCGCCAGGCGGGCCGTCTCCCGCTGGCGCGACAAATCACCGCTATATACCGCATCAAACTGAATTCTACAATCGCGAAAATACTCGCCGGTGACTGTAGCTTGTCGACAACCCAACTCAGAGAGTTTGTCGTAATTTTCAGCGCCAAAAGAAGCCTGTCCATGGCGGACCAAATAAATCGTAGCCATCAGGCGCTCCGTATTACAGTGTCGTTGTCACGGTCGAATCGCAGTTCGCGCCGATAGGGGAAAAAGTCTTCTACATGGCCGGCAGCTATTTTTTCCTGTAGACCTTGCCAGAAGGAGGCCTCGTAGATATCGCTGTGCAAGGTGTCAAACACCTCGCGCGCGCGCTGGTTGCCGGAAAAAAAGAGCGCAAACTCCTCGGGAAAAATATCATTGGGGGCAACCGTGTACCAAGGCTTGCTGGACATCTCTTCCTCCTCAGAGCGGGGCTTGGGTATGGTGCGAAAATTACAGTCCATCAGCGGGACGATTTCGTCATAGTCATAGAAAACGACACGGCCGTGTCGGGTAACACCAAAATTTTTCAGCAACATATCGCCCGGAAAAATATTCGCTGCCGCCAGCTGTTTAATGGCGTTGCCATACTCATCCATCACCGCCGCCACCTGCTCATCGGTGGCGTTGCGTAAATAGAGGTTCAGCGGTGTCATGCGGCGCTCGACATACACGTGTTTGATAATCAGCGTCTTGCCGTGCTCCTCCAGAACAGAGGGTGCCACCTTGCGCAGTTCCTCCATAAGTTCATCGGAGAAACGCGCTCTGGCAAACGCCAGATTGTTAAACTCCTGTGTATCGGCCATGCGTCCGGCGCGGTCCCAACGCTTCACCAGAGTGTATTTGGCTTTCACCTGCTCGCGCGTCATATCCTTGGGCGGCGTGAATTTGTCCTTGATCACCTTGAACACAAAATCGTAGGACGGCAGGGTAAATACCGTCATGACCATCCCTTTGATACCTGGCGCGATATTGAACTGGTCGTTGGTGCTCGTCATATGGCGAAACGCGCAGCGGTGATAATACGTCTTGCCGTGCTTGTTATGCCCCATTGCACTGTAGATTTCCGAGATCGGCTTGGCCGGCATCAGCTGCTGCAAAAACAAGACGCATTGGGCCGGGATGGTGGCATCCACCAGAAAATAGGAGCGGGTAAAACTGAACAGCACGCTAACCATATCCGAACCGAACAGTATCGTATCGACGTAAACAGCACCCCGCTCGTTGTGCAGGATGGGTAGGACGATAGGCATGGACTGTCCACCGGACAGAATACGTCCGACAAGGTACGCCCCCTTGTTGCGGAAAAAGTGGTGCCCGAGAATCTG
This sequence comes from Halioglobus sp. D3-4, assembly GCF_055809315.1. Classification (NCBI taxonomy): domain Bacteria; kingdom Pseudomonadati; phylum Pseudomonadota; class Gammaproteobacteria; order Cellvibrionales; family Halieaceae; genus Halioglobus; species Halioglobus sp. D3-4. The sequence goes on along the minus strand of NZ_CM147907.1, from coordinate 5,044,733 downwards.
GAACTGGGTGTCGTCGTGGTTCAGATCAAACTGCAGCGCCAGCCTGTCGATGATCGCATCGCGGATATTGTTGATATCGCGCAGTAGATCCTCATAGGGAATCGAAAATGCAAAGTCTGTGAGCAGGTTCTCCAGCAGGGTATTCAGGGAGCCCTCAAGCCGATAGGTACGGTAGACCTTACTGACATCCGCCGGCGGCATATCCCCATGTGGCGAGAACACAAACACGTATTCATCGCGAATTTTGCGGTGCTTGAATACCGTACAGTAGACGGAATTGAAGAAGGTTTCGGCAATCTCAAAATTATTGTGCCCGTCGATCAACTGCGCGTAGATCTGGCGTGCCTCCCGCCAGAAATTGAGGTCGCGCAGTTCATCACCGGCTATCAGTTCAACGTATTCGAAGACCTTCTTCGTTTTGACCTTGTACAGATCAATACGCTGAATCGAGGCCTGCCGGATGCCCTGCCAGTCGGCATTTTCAAAACGGGTCTTGGCTGCCAGCGTTATATTCTGGAATTCCGCAAAGTAGGATTCAAAGCCATTCAGTATGGCGCGAGCGAAGCGCTCACGCACATCAACCTGTGCTACTGAAGCTTCGCTATCGATCTCCGAATTGCTACTGCCCATCGGCGACTGCATTTTGCCTCACAGCAATTCCTTGGCAAACAGCTCCAGAATAGCGGGATTAGCGATGTTCAATAACATGGAGCCAACCTCGCCGCGCTTACCGGCCTCCTTCCACGGTGCCAGCCGTTCGACAATGCGACCATGTGAACCCACCAGTGCCACTTCATCGAGCAACTCATTGGGAACCAGTGCGGTAGCCTCGTCCTTTTTGCCTTCCAGGTACAGATCCTGTATCCGGGTAGCGACATCGCCATAGCCCAGACGCGTAGCGTAGTCGTGGTAGAAGTTCTTGCCCTTGGCACCCATGCCACCGATGTACAGCGCCAACCAGGGTCGCAGCCCATCAAACGCGGCGGCCAGATCATCGTTCGGTGACACCATCACGAAAGGCGCCACGTCAAAGTCTTTCAGGCTCTTGCCGTTACCCGCTTTGGCAAACCCTTTTTCGAGGTGTTCACCCAGAATGCTATATTTGTTTGGGTCCATCCACACTGGAAACACACCGTCGGCGACCTCACCGGCACAGGACAAACCTGCCGGTGTAATGGAGGCGGTGTAAATAGGCAGCTCAGGGCAGCCCTCCAGAATGGACTTCAGCGGTTTGCCAAGCCCTGTCGTACCCTCGCCTTTATTGGGCAACTGGTAGACTTTGCCGTCGAACTCAACCGGACCATCGCGCTCCATAATCTTGCGCATGATCTGGATATACTCGCGGGTGCGCGTGACAGGCTTGCCGTAGGGCACACCGTGCCAACCCTCGACGACCTGGGGACCGGACGCACCGAGCCCGGCGATAAAACGTCCGCCCGACAACTGGTGCAACGACATGGACGTCATCGCACACATTGCCGGAGAACGCGCCGGCATCTGCATAATCGCAGTGCCCACTCGGATTTTTTTGGTCTGGGCGAGTATCCAGGACGCACTGGAGACAGCATCATTGCCATATGCCTCGGCTGTCCAGACTGAATCGAAACCCATGGATTCCGCCTGATGAATCAGCTCCATTGGCAGATGAATTTGCTTGCCGGAGTAGCCCAGCAGAAAGCCCAGTTTCATAGATAATCTCCAGTACTTACAGGGCCAACACGGCCCGTGTGAAAAGGTTCAGCGCGTGGGTGCGCCATGCGGTGAATTCTGCCTGATGCCAGACGGTATTACCAAAAAAATTGTCGCCGCAGAGCAAGCGCCCGCGGCCCAACCAACCGACAGATGGGGCGATATAGCCCCTGCCTGTCCAACCAGGTACAAGCTCAATACAGCAGACTGTAGAGTTTGCGCTGGTATTCAACCGCGAGTGGGTCGCCCTTGCCCAGTGAGGCGATAGAGTCCAGCAGCATGCGCTTGGTAGCACCATCGCCGTGGTCGACATCGCTGCGCAAAATCGTAACAAGTTGCTCCATCGCTTCCCGAAATTGTCCGGCATTGGTGTACTGCACACCCAATTGATAGCGCAAGTCCAAATCGTCCGGGTTCGCCGCCAACTGCTCTTCCAGCGCCGTAATTTCGGGCGATTTGGCCGCCTCGCGCTTGATCTCCAACTGCGCGCGCAGCTGTTCGTAACCAGCGTCCTGATCGGCCATGCGAACGCCGTCCAGCAGGGCTTCCGCCTCATCCAGACGCAGTGCCTCAATCAGCGCGTGCGCATAGGAGAGCGTTATATCATGCTGCTGCTTGGAGTCCTGCCAGGCCTGTCGCAGCGGCGTCAAGGCCTCGTTGAACTCACCTCGCTCCATCGCAGCCAGCCCCTGTTGCAACAGCCCATCCCATGGTTTGGGGAGGTATTTTTCCAGCATTTCGCGCACAAACGATTCCGTCTGGGCACCGGCGAAACCGTCCACGGGCTGCCCACCCTGAATGACCATCACAGTGGGCAAACTGCGCACGCCCAGTTGCTGGGCGATGCCCTGCTGCTCATCGGCATTTACCTTGGCCAATAGAAACGCCCCTTGGTATTCCTGGGCGATTTTCTCCAGCAGCGGCATAAGGGTTTTACAGGGCTCGCACCACTCGGCCCAGAAGTCTACGACTACGGGGCGTTTGTGCGATTCCTCGATGAGGAGTGCGGAGGCGTTGGTTTCGTCGATGTTGACTATGTAGTCGGTCACTGGCTCCCCCTGTGACTAATCAGTTCGGCGTTCACTGTGTCTGGGGATAGCTATCCCCAGGACCCCGCCTGCAGCACCCGCCGAGGGTGTGCTGGACACGCCACAAGTACGTCCATGTAGGCTCGACGGCGGCCATCCATGGCCGCCGACGGTCCTGCACACCCTCGGCGGGTACTGCAGGCTCGCTTCATTACGTTGTTTACAGGCCGAGGACGTCCTGCATGTCGTAAAGGCCCGCGTCCTGCGCCTTCAGCCAACCGGCGGCGCGCACGGCGCCTCTGGCGAAGGACATTCGGCTGGACGCCTTATGGGTAATCTCTACGCGCTCACCATCGGCGGCGAATGTTACCGTGTGGTCGCCGACGATGTCACCGGCGCGCACAGTTGCAAAGCCGATGGTGTCTCGCGCTCTTGCGCCGGTCTGTCCCTCGCGGCCGTATACCGCCACTTTATCGAGATCGCGCCCCAGTGCATCGGCAACGACCTTACCCATGCTCAGGGCAGTACCAGAAGGCGCGTCAATTTTGTGCCGGTGGTGCGCCTCATAGACTTCGATGTCGACGTCGTCTCCCAGCACACGCGCGGCCATATCCAGCAGTTTAAAGCACAGGTTGACGCCGGTGCTGAAATTGGAGGCTTTGCAGATGGAAATCACCTTCGCCGCACTGTCGATCTCGCCCTGCTGTTCAGGGGTAAACCCGGTGGTACCTATCACGATCGCGGTGTTGTGCTCGCGGCACACGGCGAGATTGGCCAGCGTGGCATCTGGTACGGAGAAATCAATCAACACATCGATGTTATCAATCGCTGTCGCCAGTGTATCCACAACCGCGACGCCGTTCTTGCCCTGCCCGGCCAGTTCGCCTGCGTCTGCGCCCAGCAAGGTGCTTTCAGGGCGTTCTATCGCGGCGGTGAGGGTCATGCCCTGTGCCTGGCTAATCGCCTCTATCAGGGTGCGCCCCATGCGCCCGGCTGCGCCGGTAATACCAATTCGTACTGTCATGGCTTTAACTCGTCAAAGAAGTTCTTTACACCTTCGAACCAACTGGTCTGGCGCGGCGATTGCGATTTGCCACCCTCACCAAGGGTATTGCGCAATTCCTCTAGCAGGGTCTTTTGCTCCTTATTGAGTTTTACCGGCGTTTCTACCACAACGCGGCACAGTAAATCACCGACGCCGCCACCGCGCACAGGTTTAACGCCCTTGCCACGCAGTCGGAACAGTTTGCCGGTCTGTGTCTCCGGCGGAATTTTCAATTTAACGCGGCCATCGAGCGTCGGCACATCCAGATCACCGCCGAGCGCGGCATCGACAAAGGTGATGGGCACCTCGCAATAAAGGTTTTTGCCATCGCGCTCAAAGATGGGGTGCTGGCGAACAGACATTTGCACGAACAGGTCGCCGGGAGGCCCACCCTCTGGACCGGCCTCACCTTCACCAGAAAGACGAATCCGGTCACCGGTATCCACGCCTGGCGGCACTTTGACCGACAGTGTCTTGGTCTTCTCGACGCGACCCTGGCCACGACAAGTGCCGCAAGGATCGGTAATCGTCTTACCGCGACCACGACACGCCGGGCAGGTCTGTTGCACCTGGAAGAAGCCCTGCTGCATGCGAACCTGACCGGCGCCGCCGCAGGTACCGCAGGTTGTAGCAGAGGTACCCTCTTTTGCACCGGACCCATCACAGGCATCACAACTACTCAGCGATGGCACGCGAATTTCAACTGTGGTGCCCTTGACGGCATTTTCCAGCGAAATATCCAGCGTGTAACGCAGGTCGGACCCACGCTGTGGACCGCCGCGACCGCGACCGCCGCCACCGCCGAAAATATCGCCGAACACATCGCCAAAGATATCGCTGAAGTTTTCGCCGCCGAAGCCGCCTCCTCCGCCCATGCTCTGGTCTACACCGGCATGGCCGTATTGGTCGTAGGCTGCCCGCTTGCGGCTGTCCATCAAGATGTCGTAGGCCTCGGTGGCCTCCTTGAACTTACCCTCGGCGGCCGGATCGTCGGGGTTGCGATCGGGGTGGTGCTTCATCGCCTCCCGGCGATACGCCTTCTTGATGTCTCTTTCGTCGGCATCCTTACTGACACCGAGAACTTCGTAGTAATCGCGTTTTGACATAGGCCTTTTTTACAGCTCTTCCGTAAATGACTACGCGGGCTCTGAAGTCCCGCGTAGTCCTGATCATGGTATGGGATGGAGAAAACCTCCATCCCGCTGGCGCAGAACGCCAGCCTTACTTTTTATCGTCTTTCACTTCCTCGAACTCAGCGTCGACCACATCGTCACCACCGGAAGCTTTGGCGTCAGCGTCTTCCGCGCCACCGGCAGCGGCCTCATCCTGGGCCGCCTGCGCAGCAAAGATCTTCTGCGCTACCACGCCGGTCACTTCGGTCAGCTTGGCGGCAGCGGCATCGATAGCCTCTTTGTCGTCAGCTTTCAGCGCCTCTTCGGCCTCTGTTATCGCTGATTCAATCGCGGCTTTTTCTTCATCGGTGCCGTGTTCGCCTGCTTCTTCGAGCGTCTTGCGGGCTGCGTGCACCAGACCATCACAGGTATTGCGTGCGCTTACCAGCTCCTCGAACTTGGCATCGCTCTCGGCATTGGCCTCGGCATCGGAAATCATCTTCTCGATGTCTTCGTCACTCAGACCGCCTGAAGCAGTAATGCGGATAGACTGTTCCTTACCAGTCGCCTTGTCTTTGGCTGACACATTCAGGATACCGTTGGCGTCCAGATCGAAGGTTACCTCTATCTGCGGCATACCACGTTGCGCCGGCGGTATATCGGCCAGGTCAAAACGGCCCAGCGATTTATTGCCAGAGGCTTGCTTGCGCTCGCCCTGTACCACGTGAATGGTCACAGCAGTCTGGTTGTCTTCCGCGGTGGAGAATATCTGCGATTTCTTGGTCGGAATCGTGGTGTTCTTCTCGATCAGCGGTGTCGCCACGCCACCCATGGTTTCAATACCCAGAGTCAGGGGTGTGACATCCAGCAGCAATACGTCCTTCACGTCGCCGGCCAGCACTGCACCCTGGATGGAAGCACCCACAGCTACGGCCTCGTCGGGGTTCACATCCCTGCGTGGCTCTTTGCCGAAATAATCCGCGACCACTTTCTGCACCATTGGCATACGGGTCTGACCACCTACCAGGATGACTTCGTTGATTTCGCTGGGGCTGAGTCCTGCATCTTTCAATGCCAGCTTCACCGGCTCCATAGAGCGGGTCACCAGATCTTCCACCAGCGATTCCAGCTTGGCGCGACTCAGTTTGACCACAAGGTGCTTGGGCCCGGTAGCGTCAGCCGTGATATACGGCAGGTTGACCTCAGTCTGCTGCGAGCTGGACAACTCGATCTTGGCTTTTTCTGCCGCTTCCTTGAGACGCTGCAATGCCAGCGGGTCATTGTGCAGGTCGATACTGCTCTCTTTCTTGAACTCTGCGGCGAGGTATTCGATCAACCGCATGTCAAAATCTTCACCGCCGAGGAAGGTGTCACCGTTGGTGGAAAGCACTTCAAACTGGTGCTCGCCATCCACTTCGGCGATCTCGATGATGGATATATCAAAGGTACCACCACCGAGGTCATACACCGCGATAGTGTGATCGCCCTTTGCTTTGTCCATGCCATAGGCCAGCGCAGCTGCTGTCGGCTCGTTGATGATACGCTTAACTTCCAGACCGGCGATTTTACCGGCGTCCTTGGTCGCCTGGCGCTGTGAATCGTTGAAGTAGGCAGGTACCGTGATAACCGCTTCGGTTACCGGCTCGCCGAGGTATTCCTCAGCAGTCTTTTTCATTTTGCGCAGCACTTCAGCTGACACCTGAGGAGGCGCCATCTTGTCGTCTTTCACCTGTACCCAGGCGTCGCCGTTTTCTGCTGCGATAATTTTATAAGGCACCATGGAGATGTCTTTTTGTACCACATCATCCTTGAACTTACGGCCGATCAGGCGCTTCACCGCGAACACTGTGTTGTGCGGGTTGGTCACTGCCTGACGCTTGGCGCTCTGGCCAACCAGGATCTCTCCGTCCTCGCTGTAGCCGACGATAGAGGGAGTCGTGCGATCGCCCTCTGCATTCTCGATGACCTTGGGCTTGCCGCCTTCCATTACGGATACGCAAGAGTTGGTCGTGCCCAAGTCGATTCCGATTATCTTACCCATTCTCTTTCTCCAGTTTTTGTTCGCGGGCCGTACCCACGGTTACCATTGTTCGTTGTTCTGTATATTGGCCCTATTTGACTGATTTCAAGGGCATATTTGTCACTCTGCGCCAATTAATGCCCACCCTGCGGCGGGCTGCCGCCTAAGCCCTGATTGGGCTGTGGCCCCTCAACCGGGGCTCTTGCTGACCATTACCATCGCCGGTCGCACCAGACGCCCGCTGAGGGTGTAACCTTTCTGCATCACCATCGTCACCGTATTGGGCTCCACATCGGGGTTTTCCACCATACTCATGGCCTGGTGCAATTGCGGATCAAAAGGCTCGCCGACGGGGTCGATCGCCTCAATGTGAAACTTCTTCAGCGCGTCCAGAAAGCTTTTGAGTGTCAGCTGCACACCCTCAGCTATCGGTTTGACGACTTCGTCGTCCCCGGAAGAGGCCTCCAGCGCGCGCTCCAGATTGTCCACCACCGGCAGCAGTTCCGCACAGAAACGCTCCAGCGCGAATTTGCGGGCTTTCTCGACATCCTGCTCAGCCCGACGCATAACGTTCTGCGCGTCAGCCTGGGCACGCAGCGCGTCCTCCTTGGCGAGTTTCAGCTCCTCCTGCAGGCTTTCCAGTGTGACCTCCCCGGTCGCTTCAGTCTGCTCAGCAGCTTCGTCTGGTGCCGCCTGCATCGCCTCATCCGGCCGGTTTTCTACGGCTTCAGTTTGTTCGTTCGACTCAGGCTGCTTGTTGTCTTGCTTGGCCACGCTAGGACTCCATATTCGTGTGTGCATTCTTCACGCGCGGCCTGCTAGCAGGCGCGCTATCCCGATCTTCAGGCGGATATGGGGCCATCACGGACTATTTCAAGGCCTGTGCGAATGAAATTGGCGGTGATTGATCACCTGGGCCGGGCGCACCGCCCGGGCTTACGCGGCACCGCTAGGCAGACAGCGCCGAACTCAACATGCGGGCCGTGACATCAACGATGGGAATCACTTCGGCATAGGCCATGCGGGTGGGGCCGATCACGCCCAGCACGCCCAGCGTTTTCGCACCGTCGCTATAGGGCGCGGTGACCACACTGTAGTTGCCAAACACCTCAAAACCGGACTCCTCGCCGATAAATATCTGCACGCCCTCGGCGCGCGTGCTGCGCTCCAGCAGGTGGAGCAGATCCTTTTTCTGCTCGAAAGTATCAAACAGTTCGCGCAACCGGTCCATCTCCTCAACCGTGGCCCCACCGAGCAGACGGGACTCACCCGCCATCACGTACTCGTCTTCTTTTTTATCGTCCTGTTCCAACGCGCGGTTGGCCAGATCCAGAGCGGCCTCCATATAGCTGTCTATCTGGCTGCGCGCCTCTTCCATCTCACGCAGTATTCGGCCCTTCACCTGATTCAGTGGCTGACCAGCATAGCGCTGATTCACCATGGCCGCAGCCGCGCGCAGCTCAGCCTCGGTAAATGCGCGCCGCGTGTGGATGATGCGGTTCTGCACCTCGCGCTCATTAACCACCAGTATCACCAGTACGCGCTCACCAGACAACGGCAGGAACTCCACCTGCCGCAGTTGATGCGCATCCTGACGCGGCACCGTGACCAGACCGGCCTGAGCGGTGATATTGGACAGTAACAGGGATGCCGCCTGTACCAGTTCGGTCGAGGATTTATCCGGGTTCAGCTCCGCGCGCAGCGTGGATATCGCCTGTTCTTCCAGCGGCTGCACTTGCAGCAGGGAGTCGACAAACAGGCGATACCCCTGCGCGGTGGGCACACGGCCCGAAGAGATATGCGGCGAGTGCAGATACCCCCGCTCTTCCAGATCCGACATCACATTGCGAATCGTAGCCGCGCTGACGGGCAGGCCGGATGATCGCATCAGGGTGCTGGAGCCCACAGGCTGTCCGTCGCGTATATGGTGCTCGACCAGCGTCTTCAGCAAGATACTGGCACGCTCTGATATTTCTCCTGTCCCCATTGCCTCCAACCCGTATTGATGAGCCTACGGTTTTATCACAGCCGCGAATAATTACAAAGTCGCAGCAGCTACATATTCCTTTGGCGCCAAGGGTGTTTATCGCATTACACTTCTGGGGTATAAAAGACGAAATCCAAGGTAGATGTCCATGCTCGCCCAGATCACTATCAGCAACTACACCATCGTGTCCGCTCTGGACATGGAGTTTTCCGAGGGGATGACGGTGATCACCGGCGAGACCGGGGCGGGCAAATCCATCATGCTGGATGCGCTGGGGCTCTGTCTGGGCGACCGCGCCGACCCCAAAGCCATCCGCCACGGCAGTGACCGCGCCGAGATTACTGCCTGTTTCGATATTGCCGCGATACCGCAGGCGGTCGCCTGGCTGCAGAGCCGCGATCTGCAGACCGGGAATGAGTGCCTGCTGCGGCGAGTAATTAGCGCCGACGGACGCAGCCGCGCCTATATCAACGGCAGCCTCAGCACCCTGCAGGACTGCGCGGAGCTGGGCGCCCTGTTGATCGACATTCACAGCCAGCACGCCCACCAGTCGCTACTGCGCAAACCGACACAGCGCGACCTGCTGGACGCCTACGCCGGCCACAAGGCCCTCACCCGGGCCGTGGAACAACACGCCTCCGATTGGCTGCGCAAACGACGCGAGCTGGAATTGCTGGCCGGCTCGAGGGACGAGCACACCAGCCGCCTGCAATTGCTGGCCTATCAGGTGGAGGAACTGGATACCCTGAACCTGCAGGAGCGCGAACTCGCGGAACTGGAGCAGGAACAGGTATTGCTCTCCAACGCCGAGGACATTCTCACCGCCGCACACCGCGCACTCGAACTGAGTGAGGAACACGAGAGGGGTGCCTACCAGGCGCTGAAATTACTGAACGCGGACGTTCACGCCACCCCCGCCGCCAACAGCGCCCGGGAATTGCTCGATTCCGCCGCCATCGCCCTGAACGAGGCCCACAGCGAAATTCAGCGGCATATCGACAGCGTACAGGTGGACCCGGAGCGCCTGGCCGATGTCCAGAAGCGACTGGAGAGCATCTATGATGTCGCCCGCAAACACCGGGTGCTGCCGGAGGAACTGCCCACCCTGCATTCAGCATTGAGCGAAGAGCTGCTGGGCCTGACAAACGGCGGCCAGCGTATCGACCAATTGGAAGAGGAAATGACTGCGCTGGCGCAGCAGTACGCTGCCGATGCCACGCAGTTGAGCAAAAAACGGCGCAGCGCCGCGAAAAAACTGGTCAAGAATACCTCCGAGGTACTGGCATCACTGGCCATGGAGGGCTGTCAGTTTGAAATCGGGCTTACAGCGCTCAAAAGTGATGACCCGCACCCCCACGGCAGTGAGGAAGTCGAATTCCTCATCAGCACCAACCCAGGCGCACCGCCGCGGCCGCTCGGCAAAATCGCCTCCGGCGGTGAACTCTCGCGCATCAGTCTCGCCATCAGCGTGGTGACTGCCAATACGGCCACGGCACCGAGCATGGTGTTCGACGAGGTTGACGTGGGCATCGGCGGCGCGGTGGCCGAAGTGGTGGGCAAGTTGCTGCGCACACTGTCGGAGCGCGCCCAGATACTGTGCGTGACCCACCTCGCACAGGTGGCGGCACAGGGCACGCATCACCTGCAGGTCAGCAAAACCAGCCGCGACAAATCCGTGGAAACGCGGTTGTCCCGCCTGGATACCGAAGAAAAGGTGCAGGAGATAGCGCGCATGCTAGGTGGCGTCAAAATCACGCCGCAGACGCTGGCACACGCGCGGGAAATGCTGGAAAGCTGATCGTCTTGATAAAGCTGCTCTGCTAAACGAGGGCAGCTAGCGAGGCCGCGCTGAAGCAGCTGTGCGGCCGCCGAGCCGACAACGTGGGCCTAATCCGATGCCTCGTCCTTCTTGCGCACATAGAGCACCAGCGAGTGGTCCATCAGCTCAAAGCCGTGTTCCTTGGCAATCTCGCGCTGACGCTGCTCAATCACGGGATCAGTAAACTCCACGACCTCACCAGAACTCACACAAACCATGTGGTCATGGTGCTCACCGGTGGCCAGTTCAAACACGGAATGGCCCGTCTCGAAGTTGTGACGCGTCACCAGGCCGGCCGTCTCGAACTGCGTCAACACGCGGTACACCGTGGCCAGACCGACATCTTCACCCGCAGAAAGTAGTGCGCGATAGACATCCTCAGCGCTCATATGCTGCGGCCCGTCGCCGGAAGATTCCAGGATTTCCAGAATCTTCACGCGCGGCAACGTGATCTTCAATCCGGCTTTTCGTAGTTCCTGATTTTGTTCAGGCATAGCTATAGGGCTTCTCTGTACTGTCCAGTGGATGTATGATGCCACCCCAATAGAGCAAGTGGAAGTTATATCCCATGCGGATTTTTTTTATCTCTCTGGCAATTGCCACACTTAGCGCCTGCGGCTTCGTCGGCTTCCCCGGTGTGTACAAAATTAATGTCGAGCAGGGCAATATCGTCACGCCCGAAATGGCCGCTCAGCTCAAACCGGGAATGACCCGCCGCCAGGTAAAATTCATTCTGGGCACGCCACTGGTGGAAGACACTTTTGACAAAAATCGCTGGGATTACCTGTATTCCAAGCGCAATGGCACCAAGATACTGAGTGAGTCGCGACTCACTGTCGAGTTCGACGGCGATTATCTAGCCAACGTGTCGGGCGATCTGGCACCGTCTGACTGGGGTGCCGAAAAGGCCGCAGAGCAACCGTCTGCCGCGCCAGCGCAGCCCAGTGAGCCCACACCGGGAATACCCGCACCCTGAGTCAGGGTATCTCTACGAAATCACCCTACCCTGTGTTGTCGCCAGCGCGCCGCTCTTTCGCGCGCGCCGCGCGGGCCTTGCGCACTTCTTTGGGATCGGCAATCAGGGGCCGGTAAACTTCCACCCTGTCGCCATCACGTAATTCCTGCGTAGGCCCGACGACCTGACCAAAAATACCCAGCTTCGCGTTATCCAGATCCAGCCCGTCAAATTTCTCGGCAATACCCGATCGCTGCGCCGCCTCCAGCGCCGTTGCGCCGGCCGGCAGTTCAACTTTCAACAGGGCCTGTTTGTGAGGCAGCGCATAGGCGACCTCCACCGTTATCATAGTTTCATTGCTCATTGGATCAGCCATACAATTGCGTGGCGCGACGACTGACGGCGTCCACCAGATTATTGGTTACTTTATCGAACAAGCGGGACGCCGCAACGCCCAGCAATTTACTGTTGAATTTAAACTCCAGATACAGGCTCATTTTGCAGGCGGAGTCTCCCAACGCGTGAAAATCCCAGTGCCCGGCAAATTTCTCAAATGGGCCGTCGAGCAATTCCAGCGTGATCTCCCGCGCGTCGCTCAGGCGATTGCGGGTACTGAAACTCTGTTTAATACCGCCACGAGCGAGATCGAGGCGCGCCTCCTGTACATATTCATCACTGCGTAGAATGCTCGCGCCCACGCAGCCCTCCATAAAGCTGGGATAGGACTCCACATCGCTTACCAGATCGAACAACTGTCGCGCGCTGTAGGGCAGCAAGGCGCTGCGGTTAATGACTGTCATGGTTCCCTGTTATCCTGTGGCAATCTAGACGAGCGGCGCCAAAATCAGCAGCGCTATCGCCAGCGGCGCAATATAGCGCAACAGAAAGCGCCAGAGCGAGAAAAACAACTCAGACTCGCGCGCCAGTTCCAGGCGCAGCGTTTCCGGCCGCAAGCGCCACCCCACCAGCAATGTGGTAAGCAATGCTACCAGAGGCAGCAGCACTCGCGCAGTGAGCGCGTCCAAAAACCCCAGTAAGTTCTGATTGCCGAACCACGCTAAACCCGAGTGCGGCTGAAACGACGAGACTACCGCCAGGCCCAGCAGCCAGACCACGCCACCCACTATCAGCGCAGCGGTAAAGCGCGCCAGGTTCGCCGCTCGCATCACCATGGCCACCGCAGGCTCCATCAGGGCCACGGCTGACCCCAGTGCCGCCAGCACCATCAGCACGAAAAACACCGTACCGGCCAACTCGCCCTGCATCAAATTGCCGAACGCGTACGGCAGGCTGATAAATAACAGACCCGGCCCCGCATTGGGCTCGATATTGTTGGCAAACACAATGGGGAAAATGGCGAGCCCGGCCAGCAGTGCAATCACCGTATCGAACACCGCTACCGCCATAATCGAGCGTGCGATGGGGAGGCGTTGCGGCGCATAAGCACCGTAACTGATACCAGTCCCGACGCCCACCCCCAGTGTAAACAGGGCATGGCCGAGCGCAACCAGCGCCGACTCAAACGAAAAATCCACCAGCCGCGTGGAGAACAGGAAATTTCGCGTAGCCGTCATATCGCCATAATCGAATGCGTACTTCACCAGAAAAGCCAGCAGCGCGAGCAACGCGGGAACCGCCAGCCAGACCAGCGCACCCAAGCCACGGCGCACGCCCAGCACCACGATACCCGCCGTCACCAGCAGAAACAGGCTCTGCCAGTACACCTGCTGCATCGGCTCGGCCAGAAACTGCGCAAAGTGCGCCCCCACTTCGGCGGGGCGCGCGGCGGAGAACAACCCGTCCTGCATGAAGCCGGCGTAGGCCAGCCCCCAACCGGCCACCACAATATAAAACGACAACACCAGCACGCCCGTGAGGCAGGCCAGTGCACCGACCAGCATCCACCCCCGCGACCGCAGCGAACCGTCACACACCCGCCGTATCGCCGCCACCGGGCTGGGGCCGCCGTAACGGCCCAATACCACCTCGGCCACCATCACTGGCGCGGCGATCAGCAACAGACACAACACATAGGTGATAACAAAGGCACCGCCGCCGTACTCGCCGGTGAGATAGGAAAAACGCCAGAGGTTGGCAAGCCCCACCGCCGAGGCCGACAACGCCAGCACAAAGGTGGTGCGGTGCAGCCACCGGCCTGAGGTGTCGGCTTCAGCCACGGGCAGTGCAGAGATAGCGGATTGTCATTGCTCAAGAGTGCCGCAGCCCAGAGAGCCTGACAAGCCTGAAAAGCGCAGGATTCGCTTTCCCCACGTGGCCTTCTCCGTATAATGCGCGCCATGGCCAAAAAGAAAGTAGACAAAAACAGCAATGTGATCGCGCGAAACAAGCGCGCCAGCTTCGATTATCACCTGCTGGACACCTTTGAAGCGGGCGTTGCCCTCAGCGGTTGGGAAGTAAAAAGCCTGCGCATGGGGAAAGGCGACCTGACGGATTCCTATGTGCTGATGAAAGACGGCGAAGCGTGGCTGCTGGGTACCCATATTCTGCCGCTGGACACTGCTTCAACACACTATGTGACCGACCCGACCCGCACCCGCAAATTGCTGCTACACAAAAAGGAGCTGGCAAAGATTCTGGAGGCCACCTCACAGAAAGGCCTAACCTGTGTGTGCACACAGTTGTACTGGAAAAACCATCTGGTGAAGGCCAGAATCGCGCTCGCCTCCGGTAAAAAAGCACACGACAAACGCGATACCGAAAAAGACCGCGACTGGGTGCGCCAGAAGCAGCGCATCATACGCGACAACGTCAAGCAGTAGGCGTACTTCCGCGCTCAAATACAGCAACCACGAACACCACAACAACCAAAAAAAGCCTTTAATAGAAGCACAAAGTCTAAAAACCCGTTTGCGCTTTTGTGCATTCGATACCATAGTAATAGTGCGAGTGGCTGCAGCCGATGCGCTGAATGTCAGCACACCAGACATGGCCTGACATACAGTCATTTGCACATTGGTATACGGTTTAATACCGCCATACTTTCCCATGAAGGAAAGTGCCCGATGCAGGGAACTGCGCGATGCGTTCCCGCACCACCGGGCTCATACCGACAGGCCGCAATCGACTGGTATTCGCCAGTCGGAGGCGGCTTTTTCAATACATGAATTAGTACCTGCGACTCCCCCCACAGGAGATAACCCATCAACCGATCGCAACATGCCGGGCGCGTAGCAAGCAGCGCATCCCACTGATACCATAGCATTCCCTATACTGTTGGTCGGCCGTGCCTGTGAAACGATTAATTTTTGCCGCTGTAGTGATTGTCATCGCCGGAGTTCTGATGATCTGGGGTGACCGCATTCTCGCGCGCACTCTCGATGCAGAACTCGCACCACTGCTGAGCAAGCAGCTCGGACTACCCGTGCAACTCGCGCCGATCAAGGCCGGCATACTGCAGCTGAAAGCCAGCAGCGACAAGTTGGTGATGGGCGACCCGAAAGACCCTGCAGTGGTAGCGACCTCAGTGGTGGTCACGCTGTCCTGGCCCTCCTTGTTGCGCGGCGATGTCCGGCTGGTATATGCCAGTGCCGACGACCTGATGGTGCGCCCCTCCAAATGGCCCAGCAGCGATTCCCCGCTACCGGACAGCTATGAGTTTCTCGACCCCTATCTACCCAGAAACCTTGTGTTCGAGACGGGGCGCTACGTCAGCAACAGCGGCGAGGACTACCCCGTCAACCAGTTCCAATGGGAACGCCATCTTCTCGGCGGCGCCAGTGCCGCCTGGGTGGAAAAACGCGGTGCCGGTGACATCACACTGCAGCTGCAGGTGGCGTCACTGAACAACCTTCTGCAACTCGCACCACTGAACGTTGAATTGGACATCGGCGTGGATGGCAAGGCGGATTCCGCCATTGCAATGAAGGCCAAAATCCAGCCGGGCAAAACGTCCGGCTATGTCATGGATATCACACTGAATGCCGCCGGTATGACCGCGCAGACAACCGCCACCGGAACGAGCAACTGGACACTGCCGGAGACCTCAGAAACATCTATTCCCCTGCTGGATGCCGCGAGACTGGAGCCCCTGTTCGACAGCTATCGCGATACCGATGACAAAACCGATCTCGCCACACTGCTGGCATCGGCCCCGCCGCGACTGGACCTGCCAGCACACAACGGCCATGTGGCGATTGATGAACTGCACCTTCTGGACCTGATCGACAAGGACTCCAGCTTCAATTTCACCACTGGCGCGCAGGGTGTGCAGGTTACCGACCTTACCAGTTATGGCACCGCAGGCATCCTGACGGGGCAACTCGGCATTGTCAGCGACGCGCAGGGCTGGGGCGTGAATGTCGACGCCGCCCTGAAAGCCCGCGAATCAGGCGGCGCTATCGTGCCTCAGTACACCGGCACCGAATGGCTGTTGAGTAGTGGGCACGCCACGCTCAAGGGACAGGGAGATACCTGGGACACACTGCTCAACTCACTGCAGGGGAATGCCGCACTGGCGGGGCACCATCACGGCACCACCGATGTACCGATCGCCGTCACCGCCGAACTGGACAAGCGTCCCGGCCAATTTGCACTGGAAAAGCTGGCTATTTCTCTCGGCAAGGGCCAGCTCAGCGGCTCTGTCGTGCTGTCCGGCGAGGAGCAGCGCAAGCTCAGCATCGACCTGAAAGGCTCCCACCTCGACCTGGGGTTTCTTTTTGACAGACCGGACTCCGAGCCCCTTCCCGGGCTCGCATTACCGGAGTACCTGAATATACTGCCTGAGTTGCAACTGGCCGTAGCACTTAATATTGAAGATCTGCAATCACCCGCCCTGAAACTGCGCGAGGCAACCGCCACACTGGAACGCACCTCGGCCGGCGGCAAGCTGGTCGCCACCGGAAAGGGTACCGA
This sequence comes from Halioglobus sp. D3-4, assembly GCF_055809315.1. Lineage (NCBI taxonomy): Bacteria > Pseudomonadati > Pseudomonadota > Gammaproteobacteria > Cellvibrionales > Halieaceae > Halioglobus > Halioglobus sp. D3-4. The sequence goes on along the minus strand of NZ_CM147907.1, from coordinate 5,028,206 downwards.
CGACGGCGTCCTAAACCTGACCCTGCAGGCCCAGGCATCGCCCAACGAGCCTTCCAACTTTGAACTGAAGGCACAATTCAGCAAACTCGATATCCCCGACATGTTCCGCCAGCAGGGCCTGTTTTACAGTCGCAGTTCCGGCACTTTGAACTTCAGCAGCCAGGGCGATGGCATGAAGGAGGTATTTACTGCGATGCGTGGAGCGGCAAAAGTCTCGGTAGATGTCCGCCCGGACAATAACTGGAAACGACAGCCAAACGCGGTAGAAAAGCTGGAGTTCACCGGTAGCTCGCGTCTGGTGGTTGAGAATGATCGCATCGTGGGTGTTGAAATTGAGAAACTCGACATCGACTCTATCGAGCAGGATTTGACCGGCAACCTCTCCCTCGTGGCCGGGCGCACACCCTGGTTCGTAGCCACGCTGGAATCGGACAAACTGGATGTCGACAGCCTGATAGCGCTACTCCCGGAATCCACCGAGGAAAGCAAGGACACCACGCTGCAACCCACGCTGGAAAAACTCGGCGATGCGCAAGCCACTCTCAGTGTCAAAGCCTTGAACTTGTTTGAACTGCCACTGACAGATGTTGAGGTGGAGGTTGTCTCCGGCAGTGACCTCATCGACCTCAAAAAAATGAATTTCAACTCCAATAACGGCAGTCTGACAAGCCAGGGGGAAATCAGCTGGAAGGACGGTAATGCGAAGCTGGAGGGCACCGCACAAGTCGCCAATATCGATCTGGACCAGTTCCTGATTCACAGCGACGACAAAGCCCACGTGCCTGTCTCCGGCTCGGCAAAGCTGAGTAGTGAAGGTCGCAATATTGGAGAACTAGTGAGCAACCTCACCGGCTATATCAACCTGCAGGCCGTCAATGCGACAAAGAACAGCTCACCGCAGGCACGCCGCCAACTGACCATGAAGGCCACTCGGCTCTCCAACGGCATGGAGGCCGACATCAGCAGTTTGCAATGGGGCGAGACAGAGCTGACCGGCACTGTGCGCTACTATAAGAGCACTCCGCCGATGCTGGACGTGAGCATACACAGTGGCACGCTATCGCTGCTACCCTGGGAAAATGCCTATCTGGAGGAAGACAAAAAGGACAAGACGAAGAAAAAAACCTCTACATCATCAACACTCACCTCCGTCGCAAAAACCAGCGCAGATTATGTCGGCGATGTGCTGCTTGCCCCCCTGCGATTCCTGTCGGATGACGAAGATACCACCAAGCCCGGGGACAAAATATTCAGCAGCGACCCTCTGCCGCTGGATGCGCTGGAAAGCTTCGATGCAAAAGTATCTGCCAAGCTGGACTCGCTGCTAAGTACAGCCGTTACCGCCAAGAACATAACACTGACAGGCGATCTCGCCGCGGGGGAGCTAAACCTCAAGGCCAGCAGCGGCGAACTGAATCAAGGCAGCGGCGACGTCGAAATCGCCTTCAATGCCAAAACTGCACCACCCTCCCTCAAACTGACCAGCACGTTCGAAAATGTGCACGGACTCTCCAGTAAAAACACCTATCCCCGCAGCGGCTTTGTCTCGCTGGAGGGCCAGGGTGACAGCGAGGCGGCACTGGCAGCCACCACCAGCGGCCTCGTCTTCCTGAAGTTGGGCAAGGGGCCCTTCGACTACGCCAACTCCGTGCTTCTGACCGCCAATTTGGCCTCCACCGTGTTCCAGACCCTGATACCCGGTATCGAGAAGAAAAAGCAGGAAGTGCAATGCGGCGTGGCGCTGGCGCTGTTCCAGGACGGCAAGGGCGTTACCCCCTACGGATTCGCCGCTCGCACCAACCAGGCCAACCTGCTGGGCCAGCTACATGTGGATCTCGCCAAGGAGACCATGCAAATGAGCTTCGACTCCAGGGGCCGCGAAGGCGTGGGGATTTCGGTGGGCAGCGTGTTCTCCAACACGGTACAGATCAAGGGTCCGCTCAGCGACCCCGGCATCGTTCCCGATGCCACCGGCCTGCTGTGGCGGGGCTGGGCCGCAGTGATGACAGGCGGCCTGTCCGTGCTGGGTGAAAGCTTGCTCAAACGTGTGTTGGCCAGCGAAAACCCCTGCAAGTCCATCGAAAAGCTAATCAGTAAGGAGGTGTGCCCCACCAACACGATTGCGGCTTCCTCGCCCCTGGTTTGCCCCTCCTAAGGATTTTTTTTGGAATTTGCGGTATACTCCGCGCCACTAACGGGGGCGATTTGGATTCGACGACGGTTGCGAACCCTGAGGTGCATGCCGTGATGGTAGCCAATCACGTTAATCAAAAGCTGCAAACTATTAGTTGCCAATGACGACAACTATGGTGCTCAACTAGCTGCGTAAGCAGCCAAGTGAAGCACTTCTGGCGGATTCGTCCACCAGCGGTCTCTAGCAAGGTGCCAGCCCCGCGCTACTGACTGTCATATAGAACTGGATCGCTGCGAGGTATGTTCTGGGCCAAGCTGCTAAAAACTTACAGAGCTCGCCAAACACGTCCTGCCCGTTGGGCTGTGTGCGGTTAAATTAGTAAACGGAATCTAAGCATGTAGAGCCGAAGGCAGAGTACTGGCGGACGCGGGTTCAACTCCCGCCGCCTCCACCAAGCTGCATGGATCTCCAGACCCACGGAGACCCAATAATCACCATGATAAACAGCAACTTAGGGGCACTTTCCCCGGGTTAGCTGCACCTGCTGAATTGGTCTCCAATGGTCCTGATGGGGCTCCATTTGGGCACCAGAATGACACAGCACGGACACAGACCCCGTGCGACCTCCCTGCTCCACTCCCTCACGATTCAGTTCAGAATGCCTGCCAGCGGACGCTCAGGTTTGGTACTCGTGAATGTGCTGCGTTCCGATACGGCATCTTTCATCGGCACCCCAGCCTCGCAGAAACGCTTGGACGGCACTACGCCTCGATAGCTACGCGCCAGAACCACATTGCAGCGAACACCTGGCTACGCGAAAAGAATGAGGAGCTATACGCAGGAAAGCTCAAACTGACCGGAAGCCTTAAATCTGTACAACGGTACGCCAAAAATATGGCGAAGCAATGTGAAGCTGCACGCCACCGGGGAGACAACTTAGCCGCATGGCATATGAGCAATGACCTGGCTACTGAACACCGACTGAATGTCACTCTGCGTGGCGGAAAATACGCAGAGACCGAGCTCGCTCGACTGACGCAGGAGCGCTGGTGGACTAGCCAACTGGTCCGACTAAAAAATCAGACAATAGAGAACACCCTACGCCAAGTTGGTTCGGTCAATCTGAAAAATGGCCGATATTGCTCTGAGCGAGCAGCCAGACTGTTCGATCTACGCCAAGTCTCATCAATGCAGTACCTTTCGGAGAAGAAGATCTACAACGATTCAGGCGAATCGTATTCACTGCTTCAGCTCTATGAGACAAGTGTTTCCAACCCTGCAATTCGGCGAACAGAATTGATGGTAAGGATTCGCGGTGTGGAGGAAGAAAGCCAAGCCCTTGGTCATACCGGCCTTTTTATTACGATGACTACGCCATCGCGATTTCACGCTTACAATACCAAAGCTAAACCCAATCCCAAATTCGATAGTAGCTCACCAGCCGATGCCCAAGCGTTCCTGAACCATCGTTGGAGACTGATTCGCAGTGCCTACGGTAAGCAGTCCATAGCGCCTTACGGCTTTCGCATTGTAGAGCCTCACCACGACGGCACCCCACACTGGCACCTATTGCTATTCGTTCCACGGGGGCAGCTGGGGGATCTAAAACAGATATTCAAGAAATACCTCTTTAGAGGTGAGGGCCGACATTACATCAAGCACGGCTTGAAAATGGAGGAGATTGACCCAGCTAAGGGCTCTGCTGCCGGGTATATAGCCAAATATATCTCCAAGAATATCGATGGCCGTCACCTGGAGACAGACCTTTACGGGCAGGATGCAGGAGAATCCTCTAGACGGATTCGCGCATGGGCGAGCTTGTGGCGCATCAGGCAGTTCACAGCGATAGGCCAACCGAGTGTGACAGTCTACCGGGAACTCCGGAGGCTTCGTGAGGAATTGACAGACGATCTGGAGCTTGCGCGGGTTGCTGCCGATCAGGGTGAATGGCGGGACTACGTCAGGTTCATGGGCGGCTTCCACCTACCCCGGAGACTACGCCCCATCAAGGCGTACAAAGTCCAGACAGAATCTGTTGATCCTGCCACTGGCGAGATCATCCAAACGACATCGGAGAAGATCAAGGGTCTCGTATTCGATGGCCGCACGTTTATCACCCGAACCCGAATCTGGTCACACAGCCCCCCAATCTCACCGCTCTGCCGGCGAGGGTTTCAGGCATCGCCGCAGGCGCTGCCTGAAATCCGACCCGGTTGAGTGGTAAAGGGTGCGAAGCACCCGCCTTGGACTTGTGTAAATAACTGTACGGAAATGAAAAACAACGAACTGACCAACGAGAGAGCAACGTGAAAGTAAACATACATCAGATTGGAAATTCCGATTCCACGAACTGCTTTGTCCTGCACGAAGCTACAAAGATGCTGAATTGTCATGTCATTCGCAAAGAGCACCTGAATGATGAACACGCTGTCGAAACGATTGGGTTTGTCGCGGGAGTCATCACCTTGAACGACGAAGTCGAGATACTTCTCAAATTCCACAACGCTCTGGAGCAGGTCGGTAAATCGGAATTTGTCGGCAACTACCTGGTCATTCCCAGCGATGGATGATTGCTACTCCATATTCGAGCTTTATGAGAGCAACGACTGCCAGTTTGGTTTTTTCGTCACGAACTGGCGCCCCGTACATTATAAGGTCGAAGTCATCAGCTACGGCTATTTTGTAGGCACGTTACCGCCTAAGCAATGGTTCCCAGTCGAGGTATATCTCAGCCAAGAGACAAACACCTGGCACCACCGCTTTCTCTGTAATTTGTATTCCCTGAAGACGGGAGACCTCGTGAAACAAAACATCGAGATTGTTGCGAATCACGAAAAGCTTTGGCTACCCGCTTAAAGCTGATTTTTAACAATTTGGTTATTGTATCGCCCTCCAATATCTTTCCGGAGGGCGGTGCCTTCTTACGCAAGCGAAACCTATCTGTATTGCGCGGTATCGCGTAACGGTACACCCTGCTTCGAAACATGATCAAAGCTGAAAAGATGCTCGAGGCCTGACCGGTGACATTTGCCTATCAGTCGTCCTCTGAGTTCACGCTTTCCGGGCACGATCTCAAGAGCCGAGCCACATACGTTACATTCACCCTTGTAGGCGACCAGTCGCATCTGTTTGATGCTGGTTCCATTAGCCCGTTTCCGTTCGGTAGGCCGAAGCTCAAAAAAGGCAGTGGGGTGGTGAAGACCGTATAGCCACGTTGGCGCAGGGGCAATCCCATCCTCCAACATTCTCCAAAGAGCCCAGGACAAATTACTAACAGGCATCGCAACCACAGCAGCCAGTATCAAAACGGGGGTAGAAGCTCCGGCAACGATCAGCGAAATGAGACCGGCAATCATGGCCACTCCCGAAAGCAGGATCGCCAAAGGAAGCAGGAACCGAAATCCCTGGAGGTCGATACTGAGTAGAGGCTTGGCCCATGGAAGAGGCTTCTCGAAGTGACTGACTCGATACCTTACATTCGACCCCGGCACCTGGTTCGACAGATCCTCCCCCGATTCAAAAGAATTCAACTCTAGATAATAGTAAGTTTGATGGCGGCCCTTTGTTGGCGTGTTGGCAATTTTTATACGATACCGACAACCCGACTCTTTAAAAGCTTCATCCAGTTCTGCTGCGTGGCTGTCTAGGTAGGCCCGGAAAACCTTCAGATGCCTCCTGATGTAACCCGAGGACTTGGCAGGCTCGGTAGTCCGATCATAGCGCTGCGCCCACTCAACGGCTGTGTACTGCGCATTTTCAACAGCCACCCCGTTCTCCAAGTACTCGCGCGTAGCGCTTAGCAACTCTTCAAACAGCGAAACACACACCTGACTACCTATTTCTGACTGCTTCAGTTGGTCGAGCAGCACCTCAGAGGCTCGCACAATTTCATCAGCATCTGGCTGAATCGCAGTTTTCTCAATCATATCTCACCAGAACCGCTCATTTTTTGATCAATCTACCGGGTATCTACCGGGTAGGTCGGCTGTTTGATGGACAGAGACTAGCCAACTATTGGGACCGGGCCAACCCAATGTGGACCAATTAGGAGGAACTATGAAGTGGGTCACGATAAGACGTTTCGCTGAGCTATCCGGTTATTCGGAGGAGGCAGTGAGAGCAAAAACCAAAAAGGGTGTTTGGAAATACAAGGTGCATTTTCGCAAAGCACCAGATGGTCGAATTTTGATCAACATTGAGGAGATTGAGAAATGGGTAGAAAGTATCCAGGGGTAACCATTAGAGGAAACGGAATTCAAATAGCTTTTACATACAAAGGCACTAGGCACAGAGAATATATACGGTGTGGTAGAAATCCAACAAACTCGGACCTAAGGCTAGCATGGGAGTCGCGCTGTTCCGCACTGCGTGATATAGATCTCGGTAGATTCAAGTACTTGGATCACTTCCCCAACAGCACCAGAGGCAGGAAATATGGTGCTGCGGGAGACCGTGTAACCATCGAGCAGGCTCTGGCCTTCTGGATTAAAAACAACGAAAAAAGATGGTCTCATAGTACACTAAAGGATTACATTTCGGCGATAAATACACATCTGATCCCCAACTTCGGATGTATTCCTTTGAGTCAGCTTACTAAAAAGAAAATTGACGACTGGATCTGCGATCAATCAATTTCCCACAAAAGAATAAATAATGTGCTAACGCCGCTCCGAATGGTTTATAGGGAAGCCTTTTTGTCCGGAGACATCGAACACAATATTATGGATCGAGTACGGAATCTCAAAATCACACCTAGACAACCGAGACCATTTTCGAAGGAGGAGGTTAAGAAAATACTGAACTCACTTGAGGGACAATATAAAACGCTCATTCACTTCGGCTTTTGCTCTGGACTGAGGACCTCGGAACTTATTGCTCTAGAATGGGAAGACATAGATTTCGATACAAGCCGAATTCATGTGAGCAAAGCTATTGTCAAAGGAAAAGCGAAACAACCGAAAACCCATGCTAGCACCCGAGTAGTTGAACTAGACGAAGAGGGGATTAGAATTCTAAGACTTCAAAGATCACTTAATCGATTCGATAAACATGTGTTCCTCGATCCCAAATACCTTAGGCACTGGAAATCTGATCAACCTATTCGTAAAAGAGTTTGGATACCGGCCCTGAAAAATGCAGGTGTAACATATCGCGAACAGTACCAAATGCGCCATACTTACGCATCTACTATGCTGATGCGGAACCGCAATCCAATGTGGGTCGCCAAGCAGCTTGGACATAAAGATTGGGGCATGATAAGAAAAGTTTATGGTCGCTGGATCGACGGCGACTGAAAAAATATTCTACATTAGAATCGGATGATATATGTCAAACCCATATGCAGATCTTGAGCTACATAATGAAAGTGATGTAGAGCAAAAATTAGTGTTTCCAATCCTAACCAGTGCGGAGCCTTTTGGCTTGGGATTCAATCCTACTGATGTTCGAACTAAACACGACATCCGAAAACTCCCAATTGACAAAGGTTCAGGCGGAAAGCTGTACTACCCTGATTACGCTATAGTTTTGGATGGCATCCCCTGTTTAATTATTGAAGCGAAGTCCCCTGGAGAGAATATTTCTGAGGCTTTAAGAGAAGCGAGGCTATATGCTGCCGAGCTAAACTCAAAATACCCTGAAGGCTATAACCCATGCAAAAAAATTATCTCCACTGATGGCGCCAGGTTTCTAGTTGGCTATTGGGATCAAGACCAAGCAGAACTAGAATTGGAGCAATGCGACCTGGACCCCTTATCGCCGAAATTTTCTGAATTTATAGAGTTTGCGGGTAGATATACACTCAAAAACTATGCCAAAGCATTAACCACGGTTCGGGGAGGGAATGCAAGATACTTCAAGCCTGTGCATATGCTAGGAGGAAAAACTGTAATACAAGAAACTGTTGGCGAAAACTCATTCGGTTCAAATTTGTCTCTTGAATTCAAGTATGTATTTAATCCAGATAGTAAAGAGGACCGAAAATCCATTGCCGAAAATGCATACGTGTTTTCCAAGCGAAAGCAATCCCATATCGCTCCTATAGATAAAATTATACGAGCAGCTATGCCTCCAAATATGGTTGATGCAACTCAGCTCAAAGACACGAGAAGACCGTCAGAAATATTAAGTCAGCTCAGTGAGCTTGAAAACATAAAGAACGAGATCATTCTGTTAGTGGGAAGCGTCGGTTCCGGGAAATCCACATTTACTGATTACCTGAAATCAATAGCGCTATCAGACGACATTAAGGCATCCACTGATTGGTTCAATATAAACTTGAATAATGCTCCAATGAGTAATGACTTAATCTATTCATGGGTAGTCCGGCAAGCTACAAAACAATTAGAAGAAAATCATCCGGAAATTGATTTTAGCAGTTTGCAAAAACTCAAGAGCATATACGGGAGAGAATTGGCCGAGCTAAGTAAGGGGCCTGCCGCGCTGTTCGAGGAGGGTTCTGAAAAGTATGCTGAAATAATTTTCAATAAGTTGAATGAACTTGAGTCTGACGAGATTAGGCGTCTTCAGTCGCGATTCGAATACATCTATCAAACTGAGAGCAAATTACCGATTCTTGTTTTGGATAATTGCGACAAAAGAAACAGAGATGACCAGCTTTTGATGTTTCAGGTTGCCACGTGGATCAAAGATACTTTTACATGCGTAATATTTCTTCCTTTAAGAGATACAACTTACGACCTATTTCATTCTGAACCGCCGCTAGACACAGTCATCAAAGATTTGGTATTTCGAATTGACCCCCCACTTTTGGAGTCAGTGATACAAGCAAGGCTAAACTATCTCTCCAGACAAATTACAACCATCGATAGGTCATTTCGATACACTCTATCTAATGGTATGAGGGTTGATTGTTCTCCGCATGAAGTCGAAAGCTACCTCAGAAGTATTAATACCTCTCTCTTTCAAGAACAGATTTTTAGCCGCCTGATAAAGGGACTCGCTGGAAGAAACATTCGAAAGGGCTTAGAGATATTTTTGGATTTTTGCAAAAGCGGCTACATTACTGACGACGAAATTTTTCAAATACGTGCTTCCAGCGGCAGCTACAGATTACAAAAGCAGATAATTTACAAGATACTATTGCGTTCAAAGCGGAGGTATTATGACGATACTTCTGCCAACATAAAAAATCTATTCTTCTCCGACCAGGGCGATGCACTCCCAGACCCATTCGTCAGAATTTCAATTCTAAATTGGTTGAAAATGCGATTTAGGGAACTCGGTCCAAATAGGGCGAAAGGATACCACCAAGTAGAAGATCTTTTGAAAGATCTACAAGCATTAGGTCATTCTGAAGATAGAATAAAACTAGAACTCACAACCTTGATACAAGCAGGTTGTATCGTCACTGAGAGCCAACTAGATACATTTGACGAAATGGACTTACTATCTATTTCTTCTGGTGGTTTTGTCCATCTCGATTTACTCAGAAATATTGAATACCTATCCGCAGTCGCCGAGGATACGCTTTTTAGAGAACCTGATTACGCCAAACAGATAGCAAAAAATTTGACTGGAGAAGGTGCATTTCAGGTTGGCAGTCGGGCTGCAGCCATCAGAACTTGTGAACTACTTATAGAATACATGGACAAGTATCATGACGAATACTTTCCGGAAACCAATGAGGCTATTGATTCAAGACAGCTACAGAGTCTAGTCGACATCGAAACACTAAAGAATTATATTCAAACTGCAGCTGAAAATGATCCAAGGTATTTCAACGCCGCCTCTCTCCAGCAAGATTACCCTCCTGGTTATCAAATTGATGCGACTATAGTATCTATCAAACGTTATGGTTTCTTCGTGCAATTTGGCTTAAAGGGAACTGGTTTGATACACAAGTCAAATTATGGCAACGTTCCTGACAGAGTGTTGGATAAAATGGAAGTAGGTGACAGTGTTATCGTTGAAGTTATACAGTATCACCTCGATCACAATAGGTTCGGGTTGAAGTTAATTGAAATCTAAGTTGCATTGAATATCACAGAGATGACACAAGTAGTCTTATATGCCTGAGAGACTGTAACTAAATCTGTGTAACTGCCTATTATAAACCCAACCATTGGGAGAGGATAGGCACTATGAACAAGAAAGAACTACAGGCGATTGCTCAGGCAGCTGCCAAAAATATCAAGACGGAAGCGGATCTCAATGAGTTCCGCCAGATGCTAACGAAGATCACCGTCGAAACGGCGTTGAACGCAGAACTGGATGATCATCTTGGCTTCGACAAGCACGCACCTTCCAGCGGGGATAATAACCGCAACGGCTATACCAGCAAGACCCTGCAAACCGAAGATGGCCAGTTCGAGTTAGACACTCCACGCGACAGGGCCGGGAGCTTCGAGCCCAAGCTCGTCAAAAAGCACCAGCGCAGATTCACTTCAATGGATGACAAGATCCTGTTCCTGTATGCCCAGGGCATGACTACTCGCGAGATCGTCACCACCTTCAAGGAAATGTACGGGGCCGATGTGTCGGCAGCCCTGATCTCCAAGGTCACTGATGCGGTTATAGAGCAGGTTGTCGAGTGGCAATCCCGGCCTCTGGATGCCATTTACCCCATCGTCTATCTGGACTGTATTGTCATCAAAATCCGGCAGGATAAGAAGGTAATCAACAAAGCCGTTTACCTCGCCCTGGGTGTGAACATGGAGGGCCACAAGGAACTGTTAGGGCTCTGGCTATCGGAAAATGAGGGTGCCAAGTTCTGGCTTAACGTACTCACAGAGCTCCAGAATCGCGGTGTGAAGGATATTCTGATTGCCTGCGTTGATGGCCTGAAGGGCTTTCCGGACGCCATCAGCACCGCCTTCCCGGACACCCAGATCCAGCTCTGCATCGTCCACATGGTACGCAACTCCGTGAAGTACGTACCCTGGAAAGACTACAAGCCGGTCACTGCCGACCTGAAGCGCATATACCAGTCGACGACCGAGGATGAGGCATTGCTGGCACTGGATCAGTTTGCCGAGCGCTGGGATGAAAAATACCCACAAATCAGCAAGTCGTGGCGCTCACACTGGCACAATCTCAACACATTGTTCAGCTACCCGGAAGACATCCGCAAAGCCATCTACACGACGAACGCCATCGAGTCGTTCAACAGTGTCATACGAAAGGCTGTCAAAAAGCGGAAGCTGTTTCCGACTGATGACTCGGCACTGAAAGTGATCTACCTGGCAATCCAGCAGGCGTCGAAAAAATGGACTATGCCGATCCGTAATTGGAAACTGGCACTGAATAGATTTATGATCGAGTTCGAAGAGCGCTTGGCGGATTACATTTAACCCTGGCAGTTACACAGAATTATTTACAGGGTCATGCCTGAAAATATTAGCAAAGATGCGGGTTCAACTCCCGCCGCCTCCACCAATTCAAAACTTCCGGTATGTTTCCTGCAATCAAACTTCAGGAAACAAACCGGGCATAATCTCTGATGCCAACTTTGCCGGAAACGCCATTCTCAATGGCGCTCTCACGCCATCAGATGCCAATATTCCAGCTCCGAGCAAATCCGATACAACTCTCCTGGCCGTGCGGGGAGCCACTTGCAATATATCTTCAACCGAAGCTCTTTTCACTTCTCCCTGAAATAGCACTGAATCCAACAATATTGGAGATTTCTTGTGTAGGGCTCCCTTTTCAATCTGCGCCCTACACCATACTTGAGTTCGATCTCGAACTTTACCCGGGCTAACCAATCCCTCCATGAACTCAACCTGATCGATACACGTAGACAAAAAGTATCGCGTGAAGTCTATCAGGGCCGACTGGCTCAAAGTGCCACGACCATCAAGGTCGCCTCTTCGCTCAGAATCACAGTTCTGCAGTTTAACTTTGTATTCTTGCGATGATCTGGCAAGGCCCCGGGCCGCAGACCACACCCCCCCGGTGTCTAGTAAATCCAGTAGCAGCGCGTGAGACATCAAACGCGCTACTCGGCCATTGCCGTCAACAAACGGGTGGATCCACAATAGACGATGGTGGGAGGCCGCGAGAGAAATGAGCGCTTCCGTTTTCCCCAGCCCCCTATATGAGGTTTCAAAGTAATTGAGAAAGCGCGGGACTGCGCCAGGGCTGATCGCAACGTGCTGCCCGACTTTTACATCCCTTTTTCTAAGCTCTCCTGGCACCACCGATATTCGTTCATCCGAAGAAGAATTCTTCACCCATAGCAACGACTCCGGCAACTGCTCACAGAAGCGCTTATGCATCTCTCGAATACCATCCAACGAAGCGGCGCGCCCCGCCAGCCCACCCGTATCAATCCATTGCTGTACCTCGATATGCGCCCTGGCCTCCAATTGCAGCTCACGCTCCTGTGCATCTTCGCTGTAGTCAGCGTCGAGCGCTCGCTCTATGTCTACCGGATGTGTGTCGTGACCCTCTATCAGGTTGCTGTAATAGCAATTCATCGACCGGACCATATCTGACAGGGCCCTGACCATCCCATCCGGCATGCTTCGCTTGAACCCCTCGGACTTTCTAGCCAAGTCCATCGCCAGATCGACCAACTCCATATATCCGGCAGTTCCAGAAGAAACCTTCATGGGTTCCATTAACGCTGTATCTTCGTCTCTATCCATATTTCTGGCCACTTTTATGGCCACATATTTGGCCACATCCAAGAGCAGATATTATTCAATATAATCAGCAATTTAAGATAGACCAAAAAGAAACTATTACCAATATTTTGGCCACTTTAATGACCTCTTTTCAATTTACACCCGGTTTTATATACCTTATTACGAATATTGCAGGAAACAAGTAACGCCTGGTTGTCTGGATCCACCACGCCTGGCGGGTGGTATACCTCCGTATTGCATAAGCACTCATGTCTCGCATGGCAAGATTGATGCACGCGCAATTCTATTGCCAATGGAGAGGCTGGGACGCCTTGCTGGTGTAATCGCAACCCGCCTTAAACTAAATCGATTACCGCATTATCAGCAGTGGCTGAGCTGGCGTAGAACCAGGATTCCAGCGCGTAGCGGTTCTCGCTCTGGCCTTCATCGTGGCCAGAACGGTGCAGGCTGTAGTGGTCAAAGAACAGGGCATCTCCAGCCGCGAAGTGTGGCTTTTTGAGTGGCGCGGTCTGCGCTATTTCTTCGACAAGCGACGGCGGCACCACCCAGTTAAACTGCGCTTCGCGTGTACCTGTTTCCAGTATGGTCGAGATACGCTTGGGTATTATCGCCATGCCTGGCGCGGCCGTCCCGTCACCACAATCACTCAACGCAACCCACATATTCAGTGCGCGGATGTCTTTGCCCATAAAACGTCCATCCTGGTGCCAACCTCCACCGATACCTTTGCCAACATCGTCGCGAGAGGTGATCAGCCGGAACACCCACTTGCGCGTAGCCAGCACTGCTGGCTCGCCGAAGTAGGCGTCGACGATCGCTTTCATGCGATGTTTTCGATAGATATCCAACACCTTGAAGGAACCCCGTGGAGAATCGATGACCCTGATCGAACCGGTACGCATATAGGTTTTTTTGCTAACTTCGCCGGCAAACGAGACGTGCTTGCCAGGGAAATGAGGCGATGGATAGTACCAGGGATTGTCGGCTGGCTTGGCCTCGTTATCAGACTCGATTTCGACGCGGGCATTCAGCGATGCGTCGACGCAGCCACGCAACTCGGCGGCATCTTGCTGGTCAAAAAAACCGCGTACGATCAGGTAGCCCGCTTCACTGATTGCACGCCTAAGCAACGGCACCGAGAAATCGGCGACATGGACTTCCGGGATGATGCCTTCGCGGATCTCCACATTGCCCGAGATATCGCCCCCAGACTCTCCGACCTCACTGATAACAGCCTCACGCCCATAGCGGTTTTGCAGGCGAAGATCGACCAGTGCGCGCTCTAAAACGGGGTTGTCCCGCTGACGGACGAGCTGGCTCAGCTGGTGCAGAGCCTCGTCTGTGCGGCCATTAGCAGCAAGTTTTCTAGCGCGACTCAGTACGCGGGATGTCTGGATGCGTGAGACAAAATTCATAAAGTAACTGTCTTTGAGCGCTGGTCTTTACAGTCGCGGGAGTATACAGGGCAGTCTAAGTATAAGCGGGATGAAGGCAACATTTCCAACGGATTGGAGCCAATCGGCATGCTGGAATGTTCCTCGACGAGCCCATTGAAAGGATCACGCCGTTCCAGATTGACAGCCCTGACAAAGATTTGATATGCAGAGCGACTAGAAAACGAGTATCGGCGTAGTATACCCAGGCCGCCCAGGCTAACAAATCTATTCCTTAGCCCAGGAAACCCCTGAGATTGACACGTTTCACATATCAGCACTTTTTCACGGAATACACGTAAGTTCTGCGCTACGATATTGAGGATAACCACACAGCGATAATGCTCCGGGACAAAGATCACAGCACCTGAAACCCCGACCAGCATACAGCTGTAACACCGGCATAATATAAATATAGGACAAGGGGGCAGATTGTGATCGCTTTAGGAAGGAACACACTGTTGGCGGCAACGGTTACCGTAATCGCTGCATGCAGTGACACCGATAGCAGTAACAAGAGTGATTACTTCTGGTGGCAGCAGGAGCGGAGCCAGCGTATGGAGGCGCTCGATACTTTTCTCAGCGACAACGCGGCTGAGTTTGAGTCCTTCAGGCTCGCGCCGCTGGCGATCAAGCATGACCTGACCAATTTCGTCGGTTACCAGATGCTAATTTTCCGTCTACTGCCGGAACTGTTTCCGCAGTACTGGGGCACAGCAGATGAACAGTTCAGTCGCTTTGGTCTCGGGCCCGATCCTTACGACCCCGACAATTTCCTGCCACTGGGTTTTGCCTTTTCACTGCCTGCTACAGGGTTTGCTGACCCCAGTGCGAATTATGTCACCTTGAGTTGCATGGGGTGCCATACCGGTGGCGTCACCGATAACAACGGTGAACTGCTGCGAATGATCGGTGCACCCACTCCCCAGACGATGTTTTCACAGTCTACGCTGGACACCGTGAATGATGCAGCATTTACCGCAGCCAATATTCAGGCCGCCATCGAGGCGAAACCGCTAGGTTGGTTTTACGGCTTCGATCCGGACTATCTGGAGCAGGAGATTCAGGAACGCGAATATTACAAGAGCACCGCATTGACTGAGTTCTTCATGGAACAAATATCCATTCCAGCTCAGGCTGTAGAAAAAATCCTTGAAGAAACTGTCGATCTTTACACCTATAACGTGCCGGATCCTGGACTACTGTCAGGCATGCCGGGGTCACTGGATGTCTTCTCTTTCGCGTCTGCCACAAGTGCATCAGCCGCGAATTTGAGCACAACGACAGATCCCACACTGGAAGAAGCGCTACCTCCTGCACCGGCACCGGCTGATATCCCCTCTGTCTGGCAAATGTCTGACCACTATCGCTATCAGTGGGATTTCAGCATTGTGAATCTGTATTACCGCGAAGTCGCAGCATCCTTGACGGTAAGCGGTGGCGACCCAACGGCTGTCAATATGGATAACGTGCTGGAGGCAGCGCCCTTTACCAATGACCTGCCCGCCTACCCGTATCCGTTTGATGTTTCTGAGGAGCGTTATCAACGTGGTGAAGCCATCTACCAGCAGGCGTGTGCAAGCTGTCACTTTGCGGGAAACACGGCTGTAGTAGACCCAGTAGAGGTTGGGACAGATCCAAACCGCGCCGAGGTCCTGACCGATTTTACAGTCAGTTCGCTGATTACCCAGCTGCGCGATGCATGTACTGGTGAGCCGGAATGTTACCAAAGTGATGGCTCCCCCTATCCAGATGACGAGATCGTGAGCCCCACCGGTGGCTATGCCGCTCTGCCTCTGAATGGCATATGGGCATCGGCGCCCTACCTGCACAACGGCTCTGTGCCTACTCTGTATCACCTACTCACAGGCGATCGCCCCGAGACCTTCTATCGAGGCAACTTTGCCTACGATCAAGACTATGTGGGCTTCGTGTGGGACCGCGCAGTGGATACCGACAGGGCCATGCTCTATGACACCCGCAAAGCCGGATACGGCAACAGCGGTCACACTGGCCTTGTGTACAACGGCGGCTACGACTGGGGTGAAGACGAAGACGCCCTGTGGGATCTGCTGGCGTATCTGAAGACGCTATAGCTATAAACCGGCATTGCTAGTAACGACGGATACTCGCTTGCACAGTTTCTTCCAGCGAGTTCACTGAATCGACATCCACAAAGCCGGAGCAACCGCGGACCGACCCGGTATAGACCGTCGCCCCCTCGGGCGGCGTTACTGGCGATGCTGTTACTGTAAAAAAGTTCTTTGTGGTGGACGCACTGGTATCGGGATAACCACCTACAATCGCCGTGGCAACCATATGGTCGGCACAGTCATAAAGCTGGGGGTTGAGAAAGTAGTAAACCGTGTGGGCGTCGAACAGCGCCTGCCCGTCTGTCTCCGTAAAGATGGCATCCCAGTAGGCTGCATGCTGCTGTGTTGCCTGGCCATAGTATTGTTGTTCGGGCGTACCTGAACTCACCCAGCTATCGATTACATCATTGGCCAATGTCCCGAGCTGGGAGACTTCAAACATTATCGCCACAAAGGGCACCTGCTCCTGTTGGATCACCAGCCCCAGCGCGGTCGGGTCCATGGCGAAATTGAAATCGACCACATCTATACCCTGCAGCACCGGTTTGCCATCCCCGGAGCCCACCAGGCCGATGATCTGCTTCAGCTTGTTGAAGCTGTCTGGGTACGCTCTCAACAGGCAGGCAATGTCCGTGAAGGGCCCCAGGGCAAAGAGTGTTACGGTGTCACTGGCGTTGCGGTCCAGTACATCCTTCATCAATTGCACACCATCATTGATACAAAAGGGTGGGAGTTCCTCCCCGGGCGGGTCGAACTGGACAGCCTCAGCATCCAGAAAGCCCTGAGCGCCCAGTGCCAGAATGTCCGCGGTGTAACCAAGTGCACTCAAGCCCCGATAAGCAGATTCGTGAGAGGGTTTGGCTTTGTCGTTGCCAAACAGTGTCACGATACCCTGGACATCCAGATTGCCATCAAGCGCCAGTGTCACTGCGTACGCGTCATCAACATCCGCCGCGTGGCTATCAGGCCCATTGGTAGCGCCATTGATGAGCCCAAGACCATAGTCGGTAGAAAACAGCAGCACATCGCCCGGGCCGGCGCCATTGGAAGAACTGCACCCTGTCGTGACAATTGCAACGAGTGACAGGGTCAAGCTCGCGAGTAGTTGCTTCATATTATTAGGCTCCAAAACTAGTGGCAGACTCAACGAAATACGATACCACACAGCAATTTCACGCCCAAGCCGCAAGTGGCTGGCAGTGTATTGCCGCGCTTTAGAACTTGATCGCTGACAGTGTGTTTCGCCACAACAACCTCGGGCTTCCGGCGGAAGTGCAAATACTGGCCAGTGTTGACAAATACCTTCCAGATTTCTATTTTGCCAAAGGCCACCTGCTTCTGATGTCCAACCGTCGATATAACTGCCGAGGATGATATGCCTGAGAGTGATTTGTTAATAAGCCAGATGTCTCAGGAAGATGCCGCGCTGGCCATCGAGTGGGCCAGGAGAGAGGGTTGGAACCCGGGCTTGCATGATGCGGCATTGTTTTACAGTGCTCACCCTAATGGATTTTTCAAAGGCGTTTTAAATGGTGAAATCGTGGCGGTTGGAAGCGCCGTTACTTACGGTGCCAATTTCGCCTTCTGTGGACTATACATTGTTGCCCCGGAGCACCGCGGCCAGGGCTATGGGCTTGAATTGACCCGGGCGCGGCTAGCCTACTGCGGCGACAGGAACGTGGGGATTGACGGTGTACTGGAGAATGTCGGGATCTACCAAAATATCGGATACATCCCCTACTATGAGAATCACCGGTATCAGTTTGAGGCTGCTCCATTGTCGTATGAAGAGTCGAACCTGGTAACGCTGGACAACCTCGATTTTGAAGACATTGATCGCTATGACCAGCAGTGCTTTCCGGCCATAAGATCGGATTTTTTGTACAACTGGATACATCAGCCGGATTCTCGCTTTCTGGCCTGTGTGGATGATGGCGAGTTAAGGGGCTTTGTACTGCGCCGTCGTTGTGTTGATGGTCACAAAATTGGTCCGCTCTTTGCTGACAATGCCGACATTGCAGATCAACTACTGCGCGGCATCCAATCCGATATCATCGGTGAAGCGGTTCTTCTTGATGTTCCTGAGATCAATTCCCCGGCCCTTGATATCGCAAAACACTACAACATGAAAAAAGTGTTTGCGACAGCTCGAATGTACCAGAAAGAACAGCCTGTCATGGCGGATGAAAAAGTCTTCGGCATTACAACATTTGAATTGGGTTAACGCGCTGCCAAGTGCAGTTTTCGGGGCGCTATGATCACTCTCCCGGGCGGAACCGAGCCACGGGACATTGCCACTTGGGCGTTTTTTCTGGGCAATTCGGGGAAGGAGTATGTTGAATAGATTATTTGCTGCTGGCTTGTCGCTGCTGGTTTTAGCCAGTTGTGCGGCGGACACTATCAAGCGGGCGGATTCACCCCGCAACCGACAGCAGGTGAGTAGAGAGCAGGTACTGGCTCAGCAGAGCATTCCGGTGTACCGCTACAAGGTTATCAACGCCTTCCCTCACAACGTAAGCTCGTATACCGAGGGCCTGCAGTTGCACGATGGCTATCTGTATGAAAGTACCGGTCGTTACAACCAATCCAAATTGCTGAAGACGGATATGCAGTCCGGACGCATCATTCAGGAGCACAGCCTGAGCCCGGACTATTTTGGTGAAGGCCTGGCGATACTTGGGGGCCGGATATTTCAGCTCACCTACAAGTCTAATATCGGCTTTGTGTACGACAGCCAGAGTTTCAAGCTTGAGAAAACATTCTCGTATCCGGCCCAGGGCTGGGGACTGACAACCGATGGCAATGAGTTAATCATGAGTGATGGCTCTGCAGCATTGATTTTCATGAACCCAGACACACTGGAGCAAACGCGCTATATCACCGTTAGCGACAACTACGGCGAAGTCGGCTTCCTGAATGACCTTGTCTATGTCGACGGGGAAATATTTGCAAACGTCTGGCAGACTGACCTGATCGCAAGAATTTCTCCACAGACAGGCAAGGTGACCGCATGGATCGACCTGACGGGCATCAACCCCGATCCACAGACATTGATATACCCTTACGTACTTAACGGCATCACGTATAACAGCGATACGGGAAACCTGATTGTCGCCGGAAAGTGTTGGCCGTTGTTATTTGAAATTGAACTGGTGCCTGACAGAAATGTGGCAGCATCCAATCAATAACAACAGGACTGCAGGTTCAATCGCAGACGACAATGCAAGATGGAACTGATCAGGCCGCCTCGTGCGCCTGCTCTTGCTGCTTGCCGAGCATCGGCAGCAAGCACAACACCATGCCGATGCAAATGATAGCGATACTGATGTAGTCATAGCCGTAGAGCTTTCTTCCCAGAACAGCAGCCGCTTGCAAGGTTGAAAACACCGGCAGTGAATATATGAACAGGCCGGATAACCTGGCTCCTGATAAATGCGTACCGCGTATGATAAGCCCGTATGCCAGTGCTCCCGTTACAACACCCGCATAGAGAATCGTCAGGTCCAGTTTCAGGGTATTTTCCGCGTGGTATCCAAACAGATACTCCAGTGTCGCAGGTGCCACCAGCAGTATGGCGCCAATCATCAGGATAGTATTAATCACCAGTAGCGAAGGCAGGTTGGTGTAGTATTTCTTTACCAGTATCATAAAAATGGCATAGCTGAAGACATTGGCAACCATCCACCAGACACCCACCGGGAATGCCAATTTCAGCAGATTCGCGGGGTTACCTTGCGACACAATCCCCATCACACCAACGATACTGACAAGTATTCCAACAACTTGAATGGGACTGAGGTGATCGCGCAAAAAGAAGTGCGCCATAATCATTGTGACCATCGGCGCCATCGCAAAAATGAATCCGCCAGTAATAGCGGTGATCGAATCCAGTGCTTCAAACGCAAAACCTGCCGAAAGCGTGACGCCAAAGAAGGCCTGGAAGAAAAGCGGCCAGCGCAACTCATAGAGCTGCCTCGCATGCGTCCTGAAAAGGTGCCAGGAAAATGGGATAAGTACCAATGCGGCAATTGAGAAGCGCGCGAATGCCAGTTGCCATGGTGGCATCAATGATGATGCAAAATCTCCAACCACAAAGTTGCTGGCCAGAAAGAAGTTGCCAACTAGCAGTAGCAACAGACCTAGATGACTTGGTTTCACATGTAACCCCTGAGACAGTAGAAGAGTTTTTGCGGCACTAGTTTTATGCTTGTAGGTGCATCAGCCATACAATGAAGGGAATACATTAGCGCATATATGCCCTCTATGAAAATTGCTTCTGTAGCACCAGACTCAATCCCAGCACGCTTCTACAAGTATTTTCTGCCGGAAAATGCGCATCTCGCTTTGTTCGTTTACTATTCCTGTACCGGTTAAAACGCTGATCGCATAGAGATGAGATTCAGAGGGAGGAATCACGATGCCAGTGGCAGGGCCACCATTAGAGGAGCCTATTGCTCTTCACGATATTCTGAAAGTCGGCCTCGATACGAAGCCCGAAGCGGATGCGCTGGTCTCGCGGCGTAAGCGTTGGAACTGGCGGGAGCTGGATGACGAGAGTAACCGGCTTGCCACTGCCTACCTGAATATCGGACTCAAGCCGGGTGACAGAATCGCATCGCTGATGCCGAATCGTTCAGAGCTTCTCATACACTACGTGGCATGCATGAAATGCGGCCTGGTCGCCATGCCGCTTAACTATCGCTACATGGCTGCGGAGATTGATCACGCGCTGGAGATTGGGGGCGCCCGGCTATTACTGACACACGAAGAGCGCAGAAGCGACTTGCTAGCCAGCAAGTACGCCAACAATCTGCCACTGGGGCAGATGTATTACAGCGACACCGAAAGCTCTGGTGATCGCAGCTTCAGCACCATCGTGAAGAACACTCAGGCCCGCGATTTTGTATCGCCCCAACCCGACGACCCTGCCATTATCTTTTTCACTTCAGGGAGCACCGGCAAACCCAAGGGCGTATGCCACAGCTTTGAAACCCTCGGCTGGATTTGCGCGAGTGCGGTGAAGAGTTTCGATATGGGGCCCGACGACATTATGCTGCCTGGCGGATCGGCATCCCACGTCGGAGGACACCACCTGTCTATGATGACACTGGCGTCGGCGGGATGCGTGGTGGTGCCACACACCTCTGATGGCGATGAAATACTGCCGCTGCTGCGGGAAGAACGCCCCACAAAGCTCTGGATGCTGCCGACAGCGCTGTATGTGCTGACTCAGGAGCACAAGGCACATCGCGAGGATTTTTCCTCTGTAAAGGCGTGCTTCTCCGGGGGTGACAAAGTCTCCGAGGCGCTTGAGTTGGAATTCACCCGGCTCGCCGGCATTGCCATTGA
Organism: Halioglobus sp. D3-4; assembly: GCF_055809315.1. Lineage (NCBI taxonomy): Bacteria > Pseudomonadati > Pseudomonadota > Gammaproteobacteria > Cellvibrionales > Halieaceae > Halioglobus > Halioglobus sp. D3-4. The sequence goes on along the minus strand of NZ_CM147907.1, from coordinate 5,006,587 downwards.
TGAAGACTACGGCATGACCGAGATTGGCATCCCGACAGTGACGCCACCGGCTGCACTCAAGGTTGGTTCAGTGGGGCCTTTGGCGCCAGGATACCAAGCGTCGTTGCGCGACAGCAGTGGCCTGGAGGTACCGACGGGGGAACCCGGTCAACTCTGGATCAAATTTCCAGGCAATATGGTTGGCTACTGGAACAATCCCGAGGCGACAGCCGCTACCATCGTCGATGGGTGGCTGGATACCGGCGATATAATGAGTATAGATTCCACAGGCTATCTCTGGTTTCACGGCCGTAAAAAGCAGATCATCATCCATGACGGCTCAAACATCTGTCCGCAGGAAGTAGAGGCAGCGCTGCTTGAGCATGATGCCGTGTCCAGTGCCGGCGTGGTTGGTGTGCATGATCCACGCCACGGCGAGAATGTACGCGCCTATATCACACTCAAGGCAGGCGCCCCTAAACCGGGCACACAGGAGCTCATCAAGTTTGCCCGCGCGCGGGTTGGCTACAAATCGCCCGAGGAGATTATTGTTCTCGCTGAAATGCCACTCAACGCAACCGGCAAACTGGATAGAGTGACGCTGAAAAAAATGGCCGCAGAGGCAGTCCACAAATGAGATTGCAGGTAACCAGAAACAGCGTATTGGAGCCCATATCAACCGGGAGCGGCTTGGTACTCGCATCCACAAATTGAACCGAGTGAACCTGATACTGACGTTTCACATCACAAAGACCTTGGATAGGTGAGACAAAGTTCATAAAGTAACTGTCTTTGAGCGTTTTTTTTACAGTCGCGAGAGTGTACAGGGTAGTGCAAGTATAAGCGGGAGACAGTCTGCTTTTCCAACGGGTAAGTGCCAATCGGCATGCCAGAGTGCGCCTAAAGTGGCTTATCATCTATCACATTAAATGCGCCCGAAACTGTATCGCGCTTTCCCGGTGCCTGGCTTTTACGAACCCCGGCACTAACATTGGGGACAGATTTATTTTCCGCGTGCATTTTCCGCGGAGGCTACTATAGCTCCCGAGTGTACCGACACTTTGGAAAAGTAGAACAACCGTAGAATTCACTCCCCGCATTCTTCCCTTTTCGTGCCCTTCGGAGCACCATTGAATTACCACACTTTGGACACATTGATCTGGTTGATTGTCTTGATTGCCGTGGAACGTTAGTTACGGGATTTTCTGGCTGAACTTGCCGAATCATCAAGTCCAGTGTGGGACCATCTACAAGGTCAATATTCTTGCCTGAAGAAAAATTTCGGGCTTCCTGTGTGTACATTCCACTACATACTACACTGGCACTGGCAGCACCTTCCGCAGCCATAACCCCATACAATTCCCGAACAACCCCTACACCAATTTTCTGAGACTTCCAATGTTTGCACTGGATCAGGTGAAGCGCACCATCCTTTCTAAGTCGTATATCAACTCCACCATCAGCACCACCCCGATGATTTTCTAATACTTGATAGCCCTGTCTTCTATATGATTCGGCTACAAGTTTCTCAAATTCACGCCAGGATAGGTCACGAATGGTTGCTACACTCCTTTGAGAGTCCAGCAATTTCCGTTTTCGCCACGCGTTGAATGCCGATATGGGGGCTGGTACTAGAAGGATCAATGCCAGAACAGGGGCAAGATGGGGCAATCCAGTTTGGATACCTTTGAAGAGCGGACTTTGAAACTCCACTGAGGGCAGTAAGATTGCCAGTACCCAGTAAGCCAGCGAGGATATGATCACGCTTACCCACCATGGCAAGACCATCAAAATGTCCAGTATGCCTTCATTTTTTCGCGCCATGCCTTGCTTCCTTGCTGCCACTCGCTCTTTAAGATTTCACATTGCCTTTCAATTTCTGGCTGATATCACTTAATGGTACTTTGATTGCTTTTTCTAAGCGACACATAGAGTCAACCATGAAAGCAATCATCTGTTCCCACTGTTCACGGTCAAACACGTTCCCCGTAGTTTCAGACTTAATACGGCAAGCCCGCTTGGTTTCTAATCGCTCCCACTCTAGTGCCCCCCCAAAACTGGCTTCGAGCTTTTCCTTCAGCGCACAAAGCTGTTCAAATATAAACTCATTTTCATCCTTGTCACCCCGGTCAATATACAATTCCGTACGCGCGTAGTTTTTTGTGATGACAAAATTGAAACCCACGCCACGCACACCCGACCCGGCACCAATCCAATGGTAAACGCTAGGGCTAATATTTTGGTACAGATGTGAGGGCGAGGCATTCATCGCGGGGATCAACTGGGACCAAAAATCGCGGCGTAGTACATGCCGGGTTTTCAACTCGGTTTGCGATTCAATGTCATCCTGCGCTTTTTCAGCCATTCCAATCATGTACTCTTCAGCATCTGGTGTAGGAATGATTTGTTCTACGTTTAAGAATAATTCGTCACCCATAGCAAAAGGGGTTGCATGGAAGCACTGAAGGCGAACTTTAAAGTTCATCAGCCAAAGTACGGTACTGGTGACTTCCTTGCGAAATCTCGCAGCGATCAATATGATCCGCTGGCTTACACCTTTGTTTAGTGCCAGCTCTTCGAAATCCTGACCATCCATGAATTCTGATATACGGTCTTCGGCAGCTGCACCCGGCTCATTAATATCAAGATACTGTTGATAAATTTTGGAAATATTGGTTTTAGATAATCCGGAACAATACGAAGCGTATTTTAATGCTTGCCACGTTACATCTCTGCCAGAGTCATCAAGCTTGTTTTCGATGATAACTAGAGCGCCCTGTTTATCTATTGCCAATAGATCAAGGCGCTCATGTGTATCTTCCCAGCCACTGAACTCCTTTTGAATAATAAGAAGATCTTCTCCCAACACATCCGGCTGTTTAGCAATCCACTCTTGAAGATGATCGCGCTCCCGAAATCCAAGTGATGAAAACGACTTCCTTTCAAGTCTCTGAATGCTGTTTGATGATTTATTAATTTTTTACATTTAAGGTCCTTTATGAATTATACCCTTCCATGTTTAGTGTAATCCCCCCATTTTATGCAGCAGCTATTCGGAGAAATTCATGCTGCCTTCAGCTTGAGATTGAGAGGATGCTCATCCATGCCCAATACACACTGCGAGAGCTGTACTCTCTAACTCACTCTAGCCAAACTTAAGGAAACTACTGTTTAAACACCGCCCTTCGATGATAACTCATGTAGTCCTGATGCTTATCGGTCAAAGTAATCGCCATAGACGAGTTAATACCCAAAACCCCTGAGTCCTCCAGCTGATCTGAAACACAAATAACACCTGATTCTTCGAAGCTTATATATCCCAAATCGAACACCTTATCTAGATTGGGCAAGAGTAGGAGCCCATTGAATGGATCAAGCCGCTCCCGATTATCGGCTTTTGACCAAGGCTTGATATGCGAAGCAACGAGGAATCGAGTATCGGGGTAGCCTGTGACAGCGCAACCGCCCCATTCAAGAATCAACTGTTTTCGAAACTGGCCCTGCCCTACACGCGTATTTACCAAAGAGGCTTTGTCAGTAACGGAAAGAGTTGAGTCTTCGACAATCTGGCTCAGATCTTGCTCAAGATCGGTTTGGGTGACATCAGCCAAAAAATCAGCATAAGTATTTAGAGCTGCGTTATACATACCTTTACCGACAGCGTTACGGGCCTCATACATAGCCAACTGACGGATGCCATCACAGGCCTGTCGAAACTCATTCACGCTGGTGAACTCATGCAAAGACTGGTTGATCAGTCCTGCCTCAGCTGCCCATTTTGATAGGCTTCCGGCAATAGCTCTCGAATAATTCTTGGCTGTTTTGCGGGACTTTCCTATCGAGACAAGCCATTGTTCAAAGCTCATGTATTATGACATCCAAATCTGGGCTAGGGTTTTTCGACATAGATTCAGAATACCCCAATTTGTACGAGGTAGAAAAGAGATGCCTGTATTCGTTCTTTGGCCACGGGGTGTGAACTAAACTGGGATATACTTTCATGGCACTTCCTCAGTAACTACCAATAACTAACAACAAACCTAAAGTTCCCATACCCCTGCCGAGGATAGTTTAGACATCAAATTCCTCTCCCCCGGCAATGCCTTAACAACATACCTCAACGACCCACCTGCCTGCAGCGCATCAAACGGATAACAAGTAACCAACACCAATACATTATCCTCAGTATCAACGGACAATAACTCCCTACTCGAATCCACAACACGCACCTCATCAACCTGATACTCACGCCTTTCCCCCGTAGGCACCTGCACTTGCAGCCGATGCCCTTTACGAAGCTCCTTCAAAAATGCAAAATGTGTATCCCGATGCCCACCAATAACCGCCGTACCACCACCCCCCAGTTCAGCAGACGGCAGCGCACGCCCCGGACCAAACGCAAGGCTGTTCCCCGAATCCCCCTCCAGAATAAACAGATCCACATCCAGCTCCGGCACCTCTAGCCGCCCTACCGGCCAAGTATCCGCCCAGGGCCAAGGTTTTACCACTTGCCCGTTAAGTTGCAGCGTTTCGATCCAGGCCACCTCGATTAGGATAGGCGCAAGTTGTGCCTTCGCCTGGATGATAGCTGCACCACCGAATTGCTGTATCCCTACTGACAACAGACACAGTATGAGACCGTTGCTCCATTTTTTTCTCATCTTACTACCCAAGCTGCTAACCACCGTATTACTCCTCATCTGACGAAACATGATCCGCCTCCTGCATCGACAGCACCCGCACAACCATGGCCAGAAATAGACTGAACGTACCAAACCAGATCTTGGCGGGGCCAGAAGTCGCCGTAGCGGGATACGCAAAATGCTGCGGGCTCTGCCCCTTGGGTCGCGTATTGGGCACAGGCGAAGTGGCGATCGGCTCCCCTGCCGGGCGGGACACAACTTCCTCCACAGCCACAAAGCTGGTGTAGGGGCTCAGCAAATGGTGGGCGAGTGCCAGAGGCAGCACCTCAGCGCGTACTTCTGTTTCGGCGCGGCCGGCTATTTTTTGATCCATCAGCCCAGCGATTTTGCGTCTGGCCCATACGCTGGCCACACCGTCATGGGTGCCGGCATTTTCTAGCTGCGTGCTATCTGTCAGCTGCAGTTTCTGCGTCCATGCCTGCCCATTTACCAGACCACTCACGATGACATCCCCGGTGGGCATTGCCGTACCAAAATTCGCCACCGCCGAGAGCACCTGGCCCTGGTAGAGATCCGGCATGCGCTGGGGCCAGGCATCTACAGGCGCACTCCAGTCGATCCTGAAATCCACGGCTGCCGGGCGGGCAAGTTGCTCAAACAGCGCTGCCATGCTGTTTTCAACTTCGTTGATGTCTCCGATATGGGTGTGGGTGCCGCGCCCGAACTCGGCGGCCTTGCGCATAAACCAGCTATTGGGCGCTGAACCGATGCCCACTGTGAACAACCGGCTGTCGCCGAGGTTGGCCTCCAGTTCCTCCAGTAATTCTGTCTCGTTACCTACCGCACCATCGGTGATGAAGATCACCTGTCGCAAGCGTCGGGCTTCTTCCTCGTCGCCAGAGTGTGACAGCGCCTGGCGCAGGGCCGGCAACATTTCAGTGCCGCCGGAGGCGTTCAGCATGCGAACAAACTCCTGCGCCTTCTGCGTGAAGTGCCTATTGGCAGGCATCGGTTCCCGGTACAGCGCTGTATAGGAAGAATTGAACTCGATGATGTTGAAATAATCCTGCGGGCGCAGCTGTTCCAACGCTCTGGAGACACTGGAGCGTGCCTGCTCAATGGAGACGCCGCCCATCGAACCGGAGGTATCCACAACAAAGATCAACTCGCGCGGCATACTGGCGGGCATGCGCTTGGCGGTGGGCGGCACGACCATCAGCAGCGCGTAATATTCTTCGCCGAACTTCTCCGTGAACAGCGCTGCCTGCGGTGCACTGCCGCTCACCGGCTGCCAGTTCAGGACAAAATCCCTGTCCATTTCGCTGACACCATTCACCAGGTCAAAGCTGTAAACACCGGCCCGGCGCGACAGCGCAATCTCATGGTACAGGGATTCGATACGCGCCAGTGGCATGCCCATATCGACTTCGGCCGTTATCTCTATCGGATTGAGCGGTGCGTGATCGCTGCCCATCGCCGGGTACAGATAGGGCGAGATTTCATCGGCGTCGGGCACACGGTCTGTCGGTGTGGCCCAGCCGAGTGCGCTGTTCACCCTCAGCGGTTCACTACGCACCACCCCCGCTTCTTCCGATGAGTCCTCTTGCTGTCCATGCCGCTGCCTTTGCGCTCCCTCCCTTTCTGCAACGTCGGTCGGCGAACCCGGCATATACCGTGGCGTGATAGTCATCGGGAAGCGCAGGGAGAACACATCGGCCTCATACTCTACCGCCTGTACATATTCCAGGCGCACGGTAATCTCCTCACCGGGGCCAATATTCGCAACCCGATTGGTGAACAGGTTGGGGCGTTGCTGCTCCACCAGGCTCGCCTTCTTCCCCGCCACCTTCGCGGCCTGATAGATTTTCTCAGCCTGCGCCTTTTCCTTGATCACGCCGACGATGCGACGATCAGCCAGTTGCATCTCCATCGCGCGCACGGCGGCACTGCCCGGCAGGGGGAACACATACACCCCCTCCAGATAGTGATCCGTATCGTTGCGGAAGGTCTGCTCCACCTGAACAACGGCGATCATGCCATTGATATCGAAGTGCACCTTGCTGGCATGCATCACCGCCGGGATGTAGCGGCCACTGGCGTCCTCGCGCAGCAACAGATGGCCGCTGCCTACGCCATTGGGGTTCGCGCCTTCCACTGTTTCACTGGCGACTGCCCTGGCCGGGGCAATCGCCAGTAGCAGCAGCCACAGGCTGCCCACGACTACTGCGGGAAAACTACGCACTGCCAACCGCAGTGCTGTGCTGCCGGGCGGGCGTGCAGCCTGCGCGCGGCGGTACCAGATGTAACGTTTGTAAGCCATACGATCTCTCCTTGTGTTTCCGCCATTTAAAAAGATCGATATGGCTAAACGCGGGACTGACTATGGCTTTTTGCTGATGAATAATGGCGAATTATGGCAGCCCCTTGAGATCGCCCCCCGTATTTGGAACTATGGGCACCCGCACTATGAGAGCCAGGACCAGTAATGCCCCACCGTATCGCCATCGTTGAGGATGAAGCCGCCATCGCCGCCAACTATCGCGACGCATTGCAGCGCAGGGGCTTTCAGGTGTCCCTGTACAGTGATCAGGCCAGTGCCAGCGCCGCATTTCGGCAACAGCTTCCCGATTTCGCGATCATTGATATTGGGTTGGGCGATGACATGGATGGCGGTTTTGAGCTGTGCCGGGATCTACGCAGCCGCTGCCCGGAGTTGCCGATTGTGTTCCTTACTGCGCGGGACTCGGAGCTGGATATGATTTCCGGGCTGCGCCTCGGCGCAGATGATTACTGGACCAAGGACATCAGCCAGGAATACATGCTGGCACGCATAGCGGCGCTGCTGCGTCGCACCAAGGCGTTGCGCGCACCGGAACAGCAGGAGGACACCCTGCAGCAGGGTGCACTCACACTGAATGTGGAACGCATGACCGTCACCTGGAAAAATGAGGCCATCGATATGACGCTCACCGAGTTTCGGATCGTGCGTGAGTTGGCCAGGCGCCCCGGGCAGATCAAGTCGCGCCAGCAACTAATGGACGCGGCGGAAGTCGTGCAGGATGACAACACCATCACCTCCCATATCAAGCGCATCCGCCGCAAATTCATGGATATCGATCAAAACTTCGACAAGATCGAAGCGGTGTACGGTGTCGGCTATCGCTGGTCGGGAAAGTAGACCGTGAACCTGCGTCGCCAGTTACTGGTAGTGAGCCTGTTGCTGTTATCGCTGCCGTGGGCGGGCTGTCAGTTTATCCGTGAGATGGAAGGCGCGATGCGCAACGGGCAGGAGCAATCGCTGCGCGCCACGGCACTGGCCATTGCTACCGTACTGGGCACGCAGGAAGCGCTGCTCTACCCCATTGAAGCGCGCCGGTATGCACCGGTGGACGAACGCGAGTCGGTGTATGCCTACCCCGCTCACCAGACCATCTATATCGATGGTTACGCAGACGGCTGGGAAGGTGTCAGAAGCAGCCCGTGCGGCCTCAACTCGAATGCCGGCCTGTCGATCAGTTGCCAGGCGCAGACGGACGACGAGTATCTCTACCTGATGCTGAAAGTGAAAGACCCGGAAGTGAGCTATCACAACCCCCGGTTATCGCGGGAACCCAATGGCGACCGGCTGGTCATTCGCCTGTGGCGGGAGGGTCGGCGCCAGGACTACGTCATCTCCACCACCGCGCCCGGCCGGGTCAGGGCTATTGCGAGCAATCGCCGCGAACGCGACATCGACCCTGCCGATATTCAAGGGTACTGGCAGGATGCGGTTGGCGGCTATACCGTGGAACTGCAGATTCCGCTGGCCTACACCGGCGGCAGGCTGGGCCTGTATGTCGCTGACGCGAAGCGGGAAAGGACGCGAACAGCGCAGCAGACTGTCGGCAATATCAGCCCACTGGACAACACCGCGCCGCCCTGGCTGATCTTCAGCCCAGCGGATTTGCAGGCACTGCTCGCCCCCTTTCATCGGCAGGGGAATCGCATACAGGTAGTGGACAGATACGGCTGGCAGATCGCGGATGTGGCGTCCAACGAGCCTCCCCGGTCGTCGAACGACAGCACCTTCTGGTTAATGCAGTTGATCTATCGCAGCATCCTCGCGCCCGATGCGCTACCCGCACCGCACGACAGCGCTCGCGCCGGAAAGCTGGAAGGTGAGGAGATTCTGAGTGCGCTCTCAGGCAAACTGGCAAGCACGCGCTACGACGACCCCAACGCCAGTGGCAGTACGGTGCAATCGGTCGCGGCACCCATCACTGACAACAATGGCGTGCTGGGCGCGGTCATTGTGCGCCAGAGCGGCGAGACCTACCTGTCCCTGACCGACAGGGCGTTCAGCCGTTTACTGGCATACAGCCTGTCGGCCATGGCTATCGCCGCGCTCGGACTATTGGGATATGCCAGCGTACTGTCGTGGCGTATTCGCAAACTGTCCCGCGCCGCCAGCAATGCGATCAGCGCCGACGGACAGGTGACAAACAGTTTCCCGCGCAGCACAGCCCGGGATGAGATCGGGGAACTGTCCAGACACTACGCCCGACTGCTTGAGCGTGTGCGGGAGTACAACGATTACCTGCGCAGCCTGAGCCGCAAACTGTCCCATGAACTGCGCACCCCTATTGCCGTGATACAAAGCTCGCTGGACAATCTGGAACAGTCCACACCGGATGCGTCGGAGTCCGATATTTATGTACAGCGTGCCCGTGAAGGGCTGTCGCGGCTGCAGCGCATCCTCAAAGCCATGAGCGAGGCGAACCGCCTTGAGGAGAGCATCCAGAATAATCAACGGGCTGAACTGGATCTCGTGCCGCTGCTAACCGAATTGATGGATGCATACCGCGCGGTTTACCCGAGCCATAAATTGTCGCTGGATATTCAGGTAACCAGTGCACCGGTGGCCGCCGTTGCCGACCTGATTATCCAGGCCCTGGACAAGCTGATTGAGAATGCTGCGTCCTTCTGCCCGGAGCACGGCGAGATCACATTACGTCTGGACGTGGAGACCGATAACTGGATTCTTGCAATCGCCAATGAAGGCCCCGCGCTACCGGCAGGCATACGCGATCGCTTATTCGAGCCAATGGTGTCCCTGCGCGAGCAACAGACCGGCAGTGTGCATCTGGGGCTCGGCTTGCACATTGTTCGCCTGATTGTCGATTTTCATCACGGCAAGGTCAGTGTCGATAACCTCGAAGATGATTCGGGCGTGATCATCAGCATCCGCCTGCCCCGGGAGTAACCTCGCAAGCAACGCTACGCTCAGAGTCAGGGCGCAGGTGCTTGCGGCGCCTTCAACCACTGCGCCACCGAGGCGTTAAGCTCATCGGCCTTGTCGACCAAAATCCAGTGGCCACAATCAAACGCCTGCACCTTATTGGCGGGGTTCTGCAGCAGGTGCTGCAACCACTGGGGCGAATGAAACATCATCGGCTTCTGCATTGCATAGGCATAGAAAAATGGAAAGGGCGGCTCCACCGGCAACAGGTTGGTGAGTCCGCCATTCATCCCAAACCAGCGCATCGCATAGGGCATGCTCATGCCCGCGTGCACATTGTCTCTGTTGCATTTAGCCTGCAAACCAGCCGCCATCATTTTGGCGATAGGATTGCCGATCAATCTGGGCAGGACAAAACTGATTGCGAGGATAATCTGATAACTGAAGACCATTAACTTCCCGGCAACAGACAGCGATTGCTGCAGTTCCTGTGAATCCGCATCACCAACATCCATGCCGATCATTTTCTCAATCCGCTCGGGATACCGCATCGCATATTCATACCCGAACACGCACCCCCAATCGTGCACGAGAAGTATCACTTTATCATTGGGGCTCACTGCATCGACAATTGCCCTGATGCGCTCCACCACATCGCCCACCGAATAATCGTTGCGGTCATCTCGGGAAAAGCCCGGCATCGTGAAGCTTACGCAAACATACTCTCCCTTGAAGTAGTCGATCTGTTGCCGCCATGATTCATGTGTGTCGGGCCAACCGTGCAGCATCACGATTGTGTGTTGCCCAGTGCCTTCGATGTAAACCTCTGTGTTACCGACTGTGATTGTTGTTTGCATGTTAATGAGCCTCCAGAGTATTGCGGCAAGGTGGAACTGATGGAACCTGTTTCGACATAGGATGTTCTTTTCTTAATCCTACTCCGATTCGTTCCAATCAACAGGTGGCATTCTGCAATACCACCGTCTCCCAGCTGACATGCGCCCGATTCAAGTCCGCGTGCTGGTACTGCCCGACAACGGCCACTGAACGCCTCTGTGCATACAACCGCAGTTCATCGGCAGTTACCGTATGAAAATAGCGTTCGGCGTTCTCCTCTTCGTCTGTCCCATAACGCAGACTAATCACCAGAACGCCCGAAGGCCCCAGCATCTCGGAGAGTATCCGGAAGGCCCGCTCGCGCTGGCTCGCTGGAATATGCATCCACACCGCACTCAGTAGTATCAGATCAAACCGGTGCCCTAGCGTCCGCAGCTTATCCAGATGGGGGAGTGCGTCATCCAGCCAGGTGACGTTAGGCGCGCTCTTTATTTTTCCGTATTCGCGCATGGCCCTGCTGGGCTCTACCGCTATGACGTCCCAGCCCTTTGCAGCCAGCCAGTTCGCATCGCGGCCAGTACCTGCGCCTATGTCGCAGGCGAGGCCAACTTTCTCGGGCAGATGCTTTTTCCAAACATCGTGGATATCGCCGGGCTCTATTGCATCGTATTGCGCTGCCAGCGCAGCCGCATGGTTGTCGTAGTAGCGGGTACTTTTCATGTCGCAAGCGTATAGAGGATCAGCAGGCCCGTCTAGATCAAGCGGATTGTATGCGGTGCTCCACTGCGTCAGGCTCCGCCGGCAGCGGCCAACCCCCTCAACGCAACTTCTTCACCACCTTGACGATCGAGGCATCCACTTCAGGGTCATCAGATAACGTAAACCCCAGCTTTTTCGACAGCATCAGCATCGCCGTGTTCTCACGCAGAATAAGCCCTTCCAAGCGACTCATACCGGCCACGGTTGCCGCGGCGACGATATACTGCAGCAACTTGCTGCCGATGCCAAACCCCTGGAATTCGTCGGCGACGACGACGGCAAACTCTGCGACGCGCGGGGTTTCTGTGGGCGAGTATCTGGCTACACCGATCTGCCGCTCACCCTGTGCTGCCGGCACGGTCGCGATCAGCGCGTAGCTGATCGGGAAATGGGTATCGACCAACTCCCTTGTCATATAGTCGGGGAGCTCTTTCAACCCCGAGAAGAAGCGCAGATAACGCGAACGTTCCGAGAGTGCGATAACGAAATCGTGTTCGATCGCGGCGTCTTCGGGGCTGATCATTCGGAAGGTCACTGCGGTGCCGTTGTGCAACTGCATCGTTGACGGTTGTGTGCTGGGTAGCGCATCCGCGCCGGGCAGTATTTTTGAGAGACGGGTGAATATATAGGCATCCACCATCGTTTTACTGACGATATCAATGGTGCCGAGCGCTATATATTTCTCGCGCAGGCTCTCATCAGTGCTGTCACACAACACAATGATGGGCAGTTCCGGCCTGGCGCGGTTTATCTCTTCGACGATTGCCAGGCCTTGTTCGCACGCCGAGGTCAACGCGAGTAGTAGGCAACTGCTCTCCTCAACGGCAGTGGTCGTGCTGCTCAGGAATTCCGCTGAATCGGCGTACGCATTTACCTGAATTTCATAATGATAAAGCAGGCACTGCAGCGCAGCGCCCAGACGGCCATCGGCATCAATGATGTGTACTGTCGCGGTAGCTGTCATATCAGATCCTGCAACAATCGCCGCGCGAACCGTTCAAACACCGGGTTCTACGCAGGGTAAACCTGCTGCACCTGTGCTACGGCAGCGCCATGCATCGACAGTACCATCAGCAGCAACACCGAAACAAGCGGTGTTGCCGCAGGCACTCTAGCGCGAATCTACCACGCCTGAACCGGCCCGATTAACGGCGTACGCACCGGTTTGGCGACACCGAGGAACACCACGATGGTGTGGGCGGGGAAGCGTGTGGATTGTGCTTCGGGGGGATCTTGACTGAAACCCGCGGCGGTGTCATTCCAGCCGTTGCCCACCCAGGTATTACCCGCCGGGTCGATAGCGATGGGCGCGACGACCTGCAAACCGCCGATATAGCCCTCGGAGGGGGTAATCGGGTCACCGGTTTTCGAGCCCGGGGGACAGGTCTCAACGCGCACGCCACACAGCTGCGTCACGGAATGGCTGGTGGAACTCGCCACCCAGATATTGTCATTGCCATCGACAGCCACACCCCAGGGGCCGGTGATCGCGCCGTCTGCATTGAACGGCCCGTGCACCGTGCCATCGGGCGTGATCATCGAGATATCGCCACCGGGGTTCTCGCTGATAATGTCCCACAGATTGATCCACATATTGGCGGCCAGTTCGTCAGCCGACATCGACCCTTCCAGCGCCTCAAGCTTGCCGTCCAGTTTCTGCTTGACCAGCGCCAGTTTTTCCATCGCATCCGGGTGGCCGATCAGGTTGCCGACCCAGGCGTTGCCACGGCTGTCGATTGCCACTGCATGGGGGCTGAAGCCCACCTCGAACTCCTCGGCGTTGCCGGGGTCATCCGCCGGAAAGCGGGTCACGGTGTTGGAACCGCTGTTGGTAATCCAGATGCGGTCCTGTTGGTCGATAGCGATGCCGAAGGGCGCTTTCACCTGCAGGGTGCCATCCACCGGCTTGCCGTCGACAGTGCGACCGAGGATTCTGCCCTTGGCCACATCGCCGCCCGGCAAGTGTACGATCTGGTTATTCTCGTTATCGACCGTCCAGACATCACCGTTCGGGGCGACGAGAACACCCTGCATCTGCCCGAGCTTGCCGTCGAAGTTGTAGCCGGTTTCCGGCGACAGCGGCTGGCCGGTCTTGCGATCCAGTACAGAGATCGTGCGGCCAATCAGGTTGGTCACCCAGACCTTGTCATCGGCGGAAAATGCGATACCCCAGCCGGGGCTGTCGATGCCACCACCGCCAAAGCCGGTGATCATCGGCGACAGCGGCTGGCCGTTCGGTGCGAACTTGCCGTTACCGCCACCAAACTGCTGGTAGATAGTGGTCTGCGAACCGACCAGCCAGTTGTTGTTGGACCAGAAGTTACCCTCGCTGTCGATGGCGGCACCACCGACCCCGTAAAAGCCGCCACCGGAATACACCAGCGACAGCGTCCATGCACTGGGGGCATAGTAGAGATAGGGAATCAGTGCCACATTGCGGTAGCGCTTGCCCTGTGGGACGGGATAGAACTCATCCAGCAGCGCGAACAGTTTGCCTGCATTGTGAACCGGGTGACGGGCAATATTCTGCGCCGCCTGCAAGGTATCGGTGGGCGCGACACCACCCGGCGGTGTGGCTGCCGCAAAGAGCTTGTCGCAGGCATCCGGTAGCGCCGTAACACAGCCCGACAGCAGGATACCCAGTGTGTTCAGTTTCGCCAGCGTGGTGGTCTGTGGGCCGTTTAACGCATTGGTGACCACCGGACCTAACCCGCCCGATTCAACATCCACCAGATTCGGCACGTTGCCAGCGGCGATGTTCAGTCCCAACGCGTTGCCACTCAAGGAATCACCCTGCAGAAACTGTGCACTGGCCCAGACAGAAGCCACGGTGGTCAGTTCATTGATCGTCACACGCTGGGGTGTCTCACTGCCCAGCGTGGTCAGCAAGGTGGTCGCGGGGTTGGCTTGCGCCCCGGCACCCGCTTGCGCCACGCCGCCCTTGGCGATCAGGTATAACACGCCATCGTTTTCCTGTTCGTCGGCGACAGTCAGATCAAAGCCGCCGTTTGTACCCGTCTGCGCCTGTGCAAGTTTGCGCGGTGCATCCGACGTAGCCTGCCATAGGCTGACTTCAGCCCCGACGATGGGGCCGCCCCCCGCCTCTACCGTTCCCACCAATTGCGCAGCGGCCGCTGTCGCAACGGCGATAAAGGTATTCGCCAGCAACGCGGCGGCAAGTTTCAGGGTTTGGTGTTTCATACAGTTCACGCTCCTTCGCGCTGTTATTATGGGTTTGCCACAGTGACACCGGGAGGTGTCCAGGAGCCCTTGCCAAGCGGCAGGATGGACAGGTCGGCCGTGGCTGGCTCGGGCCAGTATAGGCGCAGTACCATGTAGATCGGGCCGTTTGGCGCGGGCAACCAGTTCGATTCCTTCTCCTTACCGGGTGATTCATGCTGGATGTAAATCGTCAGCGAGCCATCGGCATTCTTATTCAGCTCAGGCAGCATCGGCGAGTTGATCAGGTAACGGTTGATGGGGTTCTCAATCAGCAATTGGCTGACACCATCGTACATAGTGACAGACCAGAATGCTTTCACCGGCGGGTATTCACCGGCGGCAAAGGTCAACGTGTAGTTGTGTTTGCTGCCATCGAGCGGCGTACCGGTGGTATCCAGGCGAGTCAGCGGGTACACCGCTTCTATCGCATCGTTGCCGTACAGCCCGGCCTTGGCGGCAGCGGCCCGTTTCAGCCAGTCGCCGTTGTAGTCGGCTTTGCTGCCAAACAGCGAGCCAGTGGGCCAGCCGTTCAGGTCATGCAAGCCAGACGCCAGATAACTGGCAATCCTGGCCTCCCCAGCTTTCATACCCGCGACGATAGCCTGTTTTTCCTCCTCGCTGAAGACCTTGGGCTGTTCAGCATGGCCGGTACCGACACCCAGGCTGGCGAGCTTGCTGCGGATCTCCTTGCTCGCTGTTGATTCAGGCACAAACGCCAGGGCCGCATCCAGGTACGGCCAGAAGTTGTCCTTGATGCCAGCGGTATTCGCCGGTAAAAAATCAATCTCGGGCGCAGCCGGTGGCGCCGGCTTGTTCAGGTAGGCCGACAATGGCTGCGCCTTGTAACCGGCCTGCACCTTCTTCACGTTGTCGATATCCTGCGGGTTGTAGAGCTGCGTGCGGATAACCGCAAAGCTGAAGGGCGTTGTGGACTCGAACACCTGATCGATGCCGTCCGGCTTTTCACCCGTCCAACCCGGCCCGACCACCAGGTAATGACCTGCCTTGGTCCCGGTGGCGCGGGTGCCGATGTAACCATAATTGTAGGTATTGCCATCAACCAGTTGCACCACGTAGTAACGGTTATCGGCCACCTCAGGCACCGAGATCACCATCGGTTCGGCGCGCAGATCCAACCACAGGAAGGAGTAAGGGGTATCGCTGTTCGGCGTTACCACCGCCGTATCCTTGTAGGTGGCCACCTGCGCCAGGTTGAGAATCTGGTTGAAGGGTGCCTTGAACTGGCTTGAGTTCCTGTCCACCGCAAACTCGTACATCACCGCGTAGTTCATCACAATCGGCAGGCCGTAGATAAAACCCTCTTCCGCGACATTGCGCAATTCTTCCAGGTCGGGATTGCCGGCATCGGCGGCGACCGCTGAGGTGAGACTGGCTGTGGTCAACAGTACAACCAGCACCAGGTGTGTAGCGAGCTGATACAACTTACTCATAGACATTACTCCTTACAGAAAGACTCCAGCGAAAGTGAAGAGCCCGGTGCGCAAGATAATAGCACTCGCACCTCTCATCTCCAGTGATATTGATCAGGGCTACGCACACGGTATCGCACAAACCGAACCGTCCCTTCAATCATCGCCAACCCTCTCAGCCACCGCTATCGGGCCGGCACCGGCTTGCGGCTGAACATACCGATGATAGGGGTACCCTGTGCGCGAAGTATCGGCTCGATGTCACGGTGCAGCGCCGCGTAATGGTAGAACGGCACCCGGGGAAACAGATGGTGAATCGAGTGCAGGTCCTGCCCCAGCCAGAACCACGCCACAGGCTTTGTCCAGCCGGGCATGATCAGGCTGTTGGTATTGCGGTAGCGGGCGGATTCGCGGTACGGCGCGTGCGGCCGATACGCAAACCAGTAGGTGGAAAACAGGCCACCGAGCAAGTAGCCAAACAGAATCACCCATGCCGTGCCAGGGACTGTCACCAGTGACAGGAACACGATCCGCCAGCCCAGCGAGAACGCAACTTCCACACAATATACTGCCCGTTCCTTTATTGACGCTTTGGCCCAGTGGTGGACAACGAAAAAACTGTTTTGCATCCAGAAAAATTTGAACAGCGTAATCACCACAGCCAGCAGTCCCCCGCGCATTGCGTGAACAATAAAGTCAGGGTCTTTGCCCGGCTGGTTGGTGTAGCGGTGATGCGTAAAATGCTCCAGATGGTGGGAGGAGTAAGAGTTTCCAATCAGCGGCGCCATCAGGTACCCACAGGCGTTATTTAGCCAGCGTAGATTGTCGTGCTTGCCGCTGATGTTGCCATGAACGGCCTCGTGTACCGGGGTATAGGACATATGAGTCAGCGCGGCCATAATAGCGGTGGCAACCCAGGGGTTCATTGCGCCGCTGGCAAACAGTGCGAGGTTGACGCAGTAAGCCAGCAACACGAACAGGGTCAGCCCGATGGTCGGCCAGCTCACCTCACCCATATACTGCTTCGCGGCAGTCAGGGCCTCGCGATTGAGTGCATTCAAGTCCTGTGTCATGGTCATCCTCTCTCTTTTATATGGATGGTGCAGGTATGGCAACACTGTACTGCGCCGAGCCATTGCGCCACAGGGCAGCTATGGCCAATCGACAGACCTTTGTGGCCAGCTATCCCGATTCCAGACAAACCGTTAGTATTTGTTCATGCCCGATGCCGAGCCCACTCTTCAGCCCATAGTCATCAGCCAGGTCATGGTGAACTTCGCCGCCAGCCTGGGTGTGGACAGGGATACCACACTGCAAGGCACTGGTATCTCTGACGAGGCGCTGCTGGACGGCGAGGCGCTCATCAGCCGTGAGCAGAATATGCGCCTGGTTGAAAACCTGATACTGGCACTCCCCGACACCCCGGCATTGGGTTTCAAACTGGGTACACGTTACGACGTGGCCACCTTCGGCATCTGGGGGTTTGCGCTACGCACCTGCCGTACATTGCGGCACGCAGTCACGACCGCGTACCGCTACCTGCCACTGAGCACGGCGTATTGCCGCATGTATGCGTTTGAAGAAGACGACTGCTTCGGCATCGGCCTGGACCCACAATCGATCCCCGGCCACCTGCGCCAGTTTCTGCTGGAACGCGATCTGGCGACCAGTGTCAATCTGCTGCAGGAGATCAGCCTGCGGGGCGTGTCCATCATCAGCATTGAATTTCAGGGTCCGCCACCGCCTTACAGTGACGTTATCACTGAGTACCTGGGCGTGACACCGCGTTACCACTGTGACCGCAATGCCATACTGATACCCATTGATGCCGTCGACAGCCCGCTCCCCACCTTCAATGCCCGCCTCGTGCATATGCTGGAAGACCAGTGCCGGGCCCAACTGCAACAGCGCCAGACCGGCGCCACCGCCGGCCTGGTAAGGCAGCAGTTACTGGGGCCGCTGGGGCTGGTGGCAACATTGGAAGAGGTGGCAACCGCACTGGCCATGTCACCGCGCAGCCTGCGCCGCAAGCTCGAAAAGGAGGGCACCAGTTTTCGCACGCTGGTAGAGGACGAGCGGCGAGACACTGCCACCGCCATGCTCCGCGGCAGTGATATGAAACTGGACGAACTGGCGATTCACCTCGGCTACACCGATACCGCCAGCTTTAATCGCGCGTTCCGGCGCTGGCTGGCAATGTCACCCGGTGAATACCGCAAGGGCAAGCCATCGCCCTGATCACTGCCTGCGCCGGGCAAGGTGCACCGCGAACCACCGATATAACCTACTGAGGTGGTAACTGCGATTGCTATTGAATCGTGGTTTTTTGCAACAATTTTTGTACTACGACGAACAGTCCGCGCTAACTTTATGGCAGTATTTAGGGTGTCCTTTGCTATGGGGGCGATAGTGAGGCGCCTTTATTCATTATCACATGGCGGGATCGTTGTTTCGCTACGAACTGGCCGTAGTTCCGGATTGCCTTTACAGCGCACCTGGCCGCCAATACAACTATAAGGACGTCACTGTGAATAAACCATCGGCATTGATTACCCTGCTCCTGACTGTGGCCGGCGGCCTGAGTGCCTGCAGTGGCGGCAACGGAAATAGCGACAACAACGTGGGTGGGCAATCCCCGGGTGCGGTGAATAACGCGCCCGCCGCCCATGCCGGCAGCGACACACAGATTTTGGTCGATCACAAGGTAAGGCTTGACGGGAGCCTGTCGTCAGACATTGATGGCGATGATCTGAGCTACTCCTGGACGCTGGTTTCCCAGCCCGATGGCAGTACGGCTACGCTGTCTGATGAGCGATCGGTTCAGCCGCTGTTTACCCCGGATCAGGTTGGAAGCTATCAGTTCGAATTGGTCGTACACGATGGTCAGGTCAGCAGCAGTGGATCGCCAGACACAGCACCGGCGGCTCCGTCATTTGCCAGCACCGAGTCAGCGAACAAGTCCTCGGCAGACCATCTCGTTACGTTGACAGCGGTTCCGGCGGGTGGGCCATGCTGCCTTGAAAATCAATTCCAGATTAACACTGCGGCCTGTGCCAACGCGAGCACCCTGGCCTGGCAAAACATTAGCAACTGCCCTGCTGACGACAGTGGTGTGATCAACATCGCCAAAGGCGAGCACTGTCAGTACGCCTATGTTGACGACAGTAATAAGGGCTTTGCGTTGGGTCGCGTGAATATTGGAGCGGGCGGGCGTCTGGTGTTTCTCGACAAGGGCCAGAACCTTTCTGCTGAACGCATTCAAATCAGTGGCGGTAGCGATAGCGGCGATGTACTGCCAGCGGGTCAATTGGTTATTGGCAGCCAGCACTGTCCCATCGTCGGCACCAGCTCGCAACTGACGCTGGAATTTAAAGGCACGAGGCCGGCAGACGGCAGCGCCAATATTCTCGATGAGAAAGGCATTTTCCTGGGGAATAAGGGTGAGATGTTGCTGCATGGCGGCAAGGGTGTCGTCACCGCCGATCCGGTCGATAGCAATGGCAGCTTAAGTTGGACTTACCTGACGGTTCCTGCGGGACCCTCAACATACAGTAGTACCAATGGGATTGCCGCGCCTGTGCCCAGCACCGCGCCAGATACCACACTCACATTGGCGCGTACCGTTGACTGGTCCGCCGGCGACTGGATAGCCGTAACCGGCACGGGCTTTGCCTCAGACCAAACCGAGTTCGTACAGATCCACAGCATCGATAACAGCAGCGGTGTGAGCGTCATCAGCTTGATACCTACCACGCCGCTTTTACACTATCACTACGGCAGTCTGGCACCCAGCGCGGGCAAGGTAGCAGCGGGAACCCTCAGTTGTAATGACGTAACACCTGAGGGCGAAGCCAGAATTGTGGGCCTGCCCGCCAGCTTTTGTGACGGCCCGGATCGCAACTATGGGGTCGATGAGCGCGCCGTTATCGCTCTGGTCAGCCGCAGTATAAAACTCACCAGCGATGCCCCCGCTACCGGCAGCAGTGCGCATTTCGGCGGGCAGATCAAGATACTGCCGGGCTACAGCATTGCGGAAATTCAAGGGGTGGAAATCGAAAAGTTCGGACAGGACGTGACTAATGCGCCCTCGGGTGTGACCGATATCAAACTGATGAGCGCCTACCCAATACATTTTCATATGGTCGGTGATGTGAGCGCCGATACCTTGATCAATAGCAATACCATCCATCACAGCTATAACAAATGCGTCACGGTGCATATGAGCAACAATGCGCTTATCGAGCACAACGTATGCGCCCGCGCCGTTGGTCATAGCTTCTATCTGGAAGAGGGCGATGAACTGGGTAATACCTTCAAGTACAATCTCGCCGCCGGTGCCATGGCCACGGAATTTACACCGAGCATCGACGCCAGCAAATTCTGGGCGGGGGATTACCTGGCAGCGGGTATTCACTATGATGGTATCGACGTCGCAACGACCACGAATGGCACGACACCTGTCGCCGTGCCTTCAGGCTCGAGTAATTTTGTCAATCTGAACAAGGTAGAAGCCAGCAACCCCACGGGTTTCTGGATTTCCAGCCCCGGCAATACATTTGACAATAACCTGGTGGCTGGCTGCCAGCTACAGGGCAGAGGATTCTGGGTGTTACCCGAAACGGCCGATGTGTTGCATACGCCTATCACCAGCTTCGAGAATAACCGCGTCCACAGCTGTTACAACGGACTGGATACAGCCGCAGACCTGGGCTCTATTGGACAAAACTTTACGCCGTACCTGCATGGCCAGAATGCAGTGGCGGTGTTCGACACTGTCACCGCCACCAGAAACCGCAACCGGGGTATCTGGTTGCGGCCCAACTGGTATCACGTGAGCAACGCCCGTTTAGCCACTAATAGAGACAGTGTTTCGTTGGTGTCTGCAGGTGGCTCCGAGGGTTCGCCGCCCGGCGAGTGGTCGCTGTTGACAGATTCCGTGATCGTTGGCGTTTCCAATAATAACCCAGAGCGATTTGGTCCGTGTCCACAGAATGTTGCGGATGGAAGTTGCTACGGCATGCAGGCTAAAGGCGGTAACGCCATTCCGTCGCCTGCGTGGAATTTTGCCGGTTTTATGTTCTACGACGGGCCTGCCCGCCTGGAAAACAACCGCTTCGTGAATTTCCTGGTAGACCCGGCGCCCCTGCTGACAACGTCTGACAGTACCTTCATGAAAGGCTATCTCAGTAATGCGCCAGGGCAAACCCTGCCGCCCTACGAGGGTGATGCGGCAATGGGGTGGTTCCAGTCCAATGTGAATAACTACCCGCCGACGCAGTACAGCCTGGCGAGTATCTTTGAAAATGTCGACCTGCGCCATCAGGTCTATACCGAAGAGGTAAATCTGTCACTGTTCGTGGATGGCGACAAAAACACTGTGATACTCGATCGGGACGGCACACTGTCCGGGTATAAAGTCGTTGATGACAATGGTGTCGATGTACCCGGTAAATTCCCTATCTCGCTGAATAACCTGGCGTTCAATGGCTCACCGTATTCAGTGGATGAATGCCTCTCTACGGGGGCCCAGGATAAAAAAATTGAGAACCGTGCTACCGCGCTGATGAGCCCACAAAGCTACGCGACGCTGGAGTTGACGGCCTGGAACCCCACGTTTGCGATCACCGGACCCGATGCGCTGGAAAACCTGAAGAAAAAGGCGCCCATCACGTTTATCAAGGATGCGCAGGATTATATCGGCTCGACAAGCCGTTATGCCCCTGCCGACAGTCACTACGCAATGACGCTGGTGGGGCGCAATAATACCCAGGTACGTGAGCCCAAGGTTATGAGCGGCATGGGCTACACGCTGCACTCCACCCAGCAATGCACCGAGGTAGGCGCGCAGACGGTCGACGGTGTGGGTGTGCCACTGATCGCTCCACCTGCCGCATTTCCTCGCTACGTGTCCATGGGCTTTACTGACGCCACCTCATCCACGGAGCTGGATATGCAGGGCAATTGGAAGCGACCGGTAAGAGTACGTGTCGGGTTGTGCTACAAAACGGAGAAAGGTCCCGATGTGTCTACGATCGATCCCGCTGACTTCTTCAGTGTGCAAAAGGGGCGAAAGAGTTATGGCGGGCCCACCGGGCCGACAGATCCAAACTGGAAGCAGGTGCCCGGTTGTAACAATTTTGCGTTTACCGTTGCCAGCAACTTTGACACCGCCGGCGGGACTGATCCAGAAAAGATACAAACCGGCTGTCCAGGCACGCTGGATGCGATCAACGATCCGGTGAAAACGCTTTCTCAGGCACCGACGTGGGAGGCGTTTACTGCGGCGACCAATGACGATGATTATTACTGGTGGGATGGTGATAAAGGCATGCTCTTCCTGTACATGGAACAAAAAGAGCCCAACTTATCGGGCGGCACCCCCCTGGCAACGTGCGGCCCCAGTGGCACAGGTGGAGCAGCCTGTGATCTGGCCAATGAGTTCTACCCCTGCCCGGAGACCGGTTGTGTGCTATACACCGTGCGTGCAGTAGATGGGGGGCAATCGCCAATCGGTTATGCGCCGACACTAGTCGGTAATGACTATGGTGCGACCAGCTGCGATGACGTTTATAGTACCACCCAGGGCAGAAACTATACGCAGACCTATCCACCGAACGACACGGTCAGCTGGACACCGCACAAGTTAGCGAGGATGGACGGTACGGTACTGGACAGCGCGGCTATCACCCCCGTCCCTAATAATGAAGGCACCTTTTTCTGCACCACCACCTCAACCCCGCCAGCGCCCGCTTGTGCACCACCTGCTGCGAATGCCAAATGCAGCAACAACTTTCCGCATAACCTGCCTGTCGTGGCGGCCAGTTGTGCGGTGAATGCGCCAACACCGCCAGCAGGTGGCTAGAATTAGGGCACTACAAACCGGGCTCCACCCGCTGTAGTATTGGCTGTCGCCGGTATGGTCGGGTTACCTACTCACCGGCGCGCATTTCTATCGCACAGTTACATCCCACAGGGAGAGAAAGCAGTGCACATACACGAGCTTCCACGACGCCCCAACCCCAACCTTGACCATATTCCCGGTGACTACGGCCTGCCCGTGATCGGGCGCACCTTCGATCTGCTGTACAACTCCCACAAAGCGGGCAAACAGATGCTGGATACCTACGGGCCGGTGTTTCGCACCTCGGCGCTGTTTCAGCGCAGTGTGGGATTGGTGGGGCCGGATGCGGCGCGCTTTGTACTGCTCGACGGCGCGCAGAGCTTTGCCGCCGAACCCGCCTGGAATCGCATCATCGGCGGGCTGTTCGAGGGTGGGTTGCTGCTCAAGGATTTTTCCGAGCACCGCGCGCACCGGCGGGCGCTGCAGCAGGCCTTCAAGCGGCCGGTGCTCGAAGCCTACTGCACCTCACTCAATCACTGTCTCAATGAAGGCATTCATACCTGGCCGCAGGGCACTTACTTTGACCTGTTTCCCTACCTCAAGGGGCTGCTGCTGGAGAATGCGATCCAGTCCTTTTTCGGCGAGGACCCGGACTGCGACACGCAGGCACTGTCGCGCGCGTTTATTGCAATGCTCGATGCCACACTGACACTGCTGCGCAAACCCTTGCCCGGCAGCAAATGGCGCCGTGGCATGGCGGGACGGGAGGTCATCAAAACGTACCTGTTGAGCCAGATACAGTTGCGCAAGGCCAACCCGGGGCATGACTTCCTTTCATCGCTGTGCCTGGCCTCGGACGAGGAGGGCCAGCTGTCGGATGAGGAGATCATAGACCATATGATTTTCCTGCTGTTCGCCGCCCATGACACCACCACCAGCACACTGAGCTCCGCGACGCGCATTCTGTGCGAACACCCCGAGTGGCAGGTGCGGCTGCGGGATGAGTTCAGCGCTGTACAGGGCGAGCATTTGTCGATGGACGATTTCGCCGCCCTGCCGGAACTGGACAGCTTCTTCCGCGAGGTACTGCGCATGCATCCGCCGGTACCGGGCATTACGCGGCGCTCGATCAAGGAACTGGAGTATGGCGGCTATACCCTGCCCGCCAATACCTCGGTGTTCGTGTCGATACGCCTGATGCACTACCTGCCGGAGCATTGGACTGCGCCGGAGACCTTCGATCCGGAGCGCTTCTCAGAGGCGCGCGCCGAACACAAACGCAACAGTTTCCAGTGGTTGCCGTTCGGCGGTGGTGCACACAAATGTCTCGGCCTGCACTTCGCCGAGATGCAAACGAAAATATTCCTGTTCCAGTTGCTGCATCAATACAGCGTCGCGCTGGACCCTGGCCACAACCCGCAAATCCGGGCGGTGCCGATGGAGATGCCGAAGAATGGCTTGCGTATCGCCCTGAAACCGCTCTGAGAAATTGTTCTGCAACTGGCAATGGATGCTGAATACATAACCGCACCCGGATGGCAGACTTTGGCCACAGCGGGTGCTCTTCGCTGAGACATTATTGATGAGACTGAAGTCCTACTTACTGCTTACTTTTCTATTTGCATTGCCACTGGCACAACACGGCGTGGCACAGGAGGCTGAGCGCCCCCACTATAGTGTGCTGTATACCGCGTGGATCAAACCCGGAAACCCGGTTGCAACAGTGCGGGTGAGGCTCACTCGCCACCCCGAGTGGGTGCAGTGGATGACGTTCAAGGCCGATCCAGAGCGCTACACTGATTTTAAAGGCACCGGGTCGATTGAGGTAAGCGATGAGGGTGTGCATTGGGTTCCGCCAAAGGAGGACGCCTATCTGCAGTTTAGCGTCAATTTGGAGAGCCGCCGCGCATCGGGTCGATTTGACGGTTTGGTCACCGATAACTGGGCAATCTTCCGCGCCGACGATCTGATTCCGCCAGCACGGGTAAACATGGAGGATGGCACACAGTCGCGCGCCAAGTTGCAGTTAAACCTGCCGGCACAGTGGTCCGTGGCAACGCCCTTCCCACGATATACCAGCGGACGTTTCCGAATCGACAATCCCGATCGCCTGTTTGATCGCCCCACAGGCTGGATCGTCATGGGCGATATCGGTACACGCACTGGAACCATTGGTGACACATTCGTAAAGGTTGCTGCACCCAAAGGCCAGAATATGCGGCGCATGGATATGCTCGCGTTCCTGCGTTGGACGCTACCCACGCTGCAGGAACTGTTTGCACAGTTTCCCGAGCGTTTATTGATTGTGGGCGCCGATGACCCCATGTGGCGCGGCGCGCTGTCTGCTCCGAATTCGCTCTACGTACACAGTGATCGTCCGCTGCTCAGTGAAAATGCCACCAGCACACTGCTGCACGAGATCGTGCACGTTGCGATGGGGGCAAGGAGCGCACCTGGCGCCGACTGGATAGTTGAGGGACTGGCAGAATACTATTCGCTTGAGACTCTGCTGCGATCAGGCACCATCAGTGAGAGGCGTTTTGAGAAGGCACACGCCGATCTGGTTGCCTGGGGAGAGCGCAGTGGGCCGTTGAATTCCATACGCTCGTCAGGGGCAACAACGGCCAGGGCCGTTGGCGTATTGCGTGCAATTGACGCAGAGATTCGTGCATCCAGTGACGGCAAACACAGTCTTGACGATGTCGTGCGGCAGCTCTCCGAGGAAGGCGGGCCAATCACCAACCAACGCTTTCGCGAGTTGGCCATGGCGGCAGCCGGTGGAAACGTACGCAGTATGCCGGCATTTACCGAGGAGTAACTCGCCGCTGCCACCAGAAACGTCCTCTTACCGTGGATCGTGCATTGCTACTCGCTGACCTAAAGCTGTCTGCCGCGATTGTCTATCTCTCTTCCATCTGCGAACGCCTTCCCGGTGACACTATTTTCACGGGGCTCGGGAAGGCGTTGGTATGTCCCGCTAAACACAGCAATTTCTTCGTCAAGGCGAAACGTTGACCTCGCGGATTGTATCGCTGGGCACCTTGGAAAACACATTCATATAGCGCGAGAGCATCTCCCGCAATCAGCGACCGGTTCCACTCATTACCAGGTAGTACCAATTTCCAAATTTCGGGTTTTCGACCACAAGCTAAAAGTATGCTGTCGCTGAGCCTGATCTCAATCTCCTATCAACAACCTTTGATCAGTAATCCATATTCCTTGGTGTGCGATGTGCGGTGTGCGGTGTGCGGTGTGCGGTGTGCAATTCGTAAATCATACTTTCCGAAGATTACCTTTTTCTCCAGCGACAAGACTATTGCACATTCAACGCCCTCTAAGAACGTCGAAAATGCAACGTTCGCTCTTCTAAAAATCGATCTTTATCAGCAATGAAAAACTAGCGCTGGGCACTCCCTGTTCGGCAGGAATATACCCACCTGCCAAACAATTTTTGCATGCGATATGCCTCGTGATTGTTTCGTCATATAACCAAAAAACTGGAGAAATGTAGGGTTTTTCCTTTCGCTCCTCTCCACCAAGCACATAGCATGACCTCTAAAGCGATACACAGAAGCGCACAACGAACGACGCGAAAAGCATGTTCTTGCTTATGGCTTCACAGGATTGAAGTCACGCGAACCAAGGAAACATCGTTCCACATTTTTTAGCAGACGAATCACGGGGCAACGAGAATCATGGCACGCACATCTGGAAAAAGTACGCACTCAACAATGCCAACGAACGTGACGCAGTTCGCATTCACTAGTCCCCATAACCTGTATCAACGCAATAGCTGTGACACCCCCAGGTCTTTCTCACGATTTATAAAGGCTCAACGTTCGGTGCGCAACAAAGCAGGCCTTTTGTCTACAACACTGCCGGCCATGAAGCAGGCCACTTATTTTATTCAGTAAAGAAGAACACTTATGCGCACACTTATTTTTCAATCGACGTACATTGCACTGACACTCGCTCTCGCCAGCTGCGGCGGTGGTGGAGGTGGCGGCGAGGACGGAACGTCCTCGTTCAATGGCTCATCCAATAACGTTCAGCAAGAGCCGGTGGATACCGGCAATGCTAAGGACGTGCCGAGCACACCAGAACCCACGCCACCTCAGGTAGAAACACCGGATCCGGAACCGGAACCGGAGAACCCCCAGACCGAGCCCGAACCAAAACCCGAGCCCCAACCTGAGCCAAAGCCTGAACCCGAGCCTGAGCCCGAACCAGAGCCCGAACCCGAACCCGAGCCCGAGCCCGAACCAGAGCCCGAACCCGAACCCGAGCCCGAACCCGAGCCCGAACCAGAGCCCGAACCAGAGCCCGAGCCTGAGCCTGAGCCTGAGCCTGAGCCTGAGCCTGAGCCTGAGCCTGAGCCTGAGCCTGAGCCTGAGCCTGAGCCTGAGCCTGAGCCTGAGCCTGAGCCTGAGCCCGAGCCCGAGCCTGAGCCCGAACCAGAGCCCGAACCAGAGCCCGAGCCCGATCCTGATCCTGTCACAGAACCGGAGCCCGAGCCCGACCCGGAGGCCAGCGGCATTTTTGACGGTATTGTCTACACCCGCCAGCCCAGAGCGAGAATGCCAGTACCCGGTACTTCAATCGCGGATGCCTCAAACTGGCAGCATGTCTCTGACGTCGGTCGTATCAACAAGGGAATTGCCGAGGCAGATATTGTCATTGACGACCTGAACGGCAACCGGCGTGTTATTCACGACTGCACCACATCTGATGAGGTTTGTGTTGCGCAGGAAGCGCGTGTTAGTCCCAACGGCAAAATGATCGCCTACTCCGTTGGCTACGGAGACTATCTTGAAGAGGTACGCTTCGGCAGTGCTTTGCTTGGTATTTACGACATACATGCCCTGACCCACGCACAGATCTTCATCTATGACATTGAATCCGGCGTCAGCAGCCCTCTGCCCAATCACCCCGGCAACGCCATTGACCGGCAGCCGGAGTGGCTGGATAACGATACCCTTGTGTTTGCCAGCAATCGCGGCAACACCTACCCGCACAAAAGCCAATACAGCCAGCATCGCGGCACCTATCCCGATGGCCGCAAACGCTGGTTCAACGCCGAGTATGGTGTATCGCAGTATTATGGCTATGGCAACGAAGGTAAGTCGATGCAGATATGGACTATCGATATCGATGGTACTAACGCCCGCAATATCAGCCCGCACGAGACTATGGCCTTGTCACCCATGGTTATGACAAACGGAGACATCATCTACTCCTGCTGGAACGGGCACGCTAACGAAGCGTTTGACGCCAAGTTTCGCAATACCAACAATCCGGGCACCGAGATCAACAAATGGTGGCTATGCCAGACCGACGGCAATGGCGCCGGCGGCCATGTCATACTCAATGGTCACCATTCACCCCTGCTGAAAACCCGTGGCTGGCTTAGCGATGACGTGACCGGCGGTGAAGGCAGTTCGGAGCTGCGCTCGGTGCGCTCTGCCGCTGAGATACGCAAGAACTACCTGGCTGTCTCCAATTACTACCGCGCCAATCACACTGGCAGCATGGGGATAATCTACGGCTGGAGTTACAAGGGGCCCGGCATTGAAGGCGTGTCCGTTCTCAATAACTTTGAACACAATTTGCATAACAATAATGCTGAGGGATCGGGCGCCTACATTCCCAGTGACTTTGTCGCGCTGACACCTTATGGCAACGATCAGGACACCGCTGTTCGTCGCAACGGCGCAGGCGAAGCGTTGGGCAAAGCAGGCTATGCCAGCGCGCTACCCGGTACAGATGACTATATGCTGACCCACGCTCGAGGGAATTGCTACGAGTCCGCACGCGTAGAGAACTCGAACCTGCAGTGGACCGGCGGGGAGCCGCTGTGCCAGAAAGGTATATACCGCGTTCATGTGGATCAGGTCACTAACCCCTTTGATCCGAAACAGATGACCTTGCTCGCCGGCGGCGATGAATGGCAGATCTACGATGCAGATGCCATCACCAACTACCAGTCACTGTGGGATCAACCCATACCCACCCGGACGACAAGGTTGCAGGGCAATAGCTGTTTCTTGCAGGTGGTGGATGCCAGAGCGGCGGAGCTACAACCGGTCAGCCCCTACGACTGGAACACCACGCTGTCCAAGCAGTGCTCCTCTCAAGGGTGTGCTGTGAACAGTGAGGAGCCGTCCTTCCTCGCCGACCAGTTGAAGTACCTCACCGTTTACGAAGTTGAAATGTGGGATGTCACCTACTCAAATGGTAATCAGGACACCTTCGGTAAAACCACTAACAACCACGGTTTCAAAAGCGTGTCCACGTGGGGTTACCAAGAGATTGAGGACGATGGTTCTGTACGTATGGAAGTGCCCTGTGAAACACCGATACAGATTCTCGGCCAGGACGAGAACAAGATGACGCTCGCCCACGATGACAAGGTGCACTCTCTGCGCAGGGGAGAAACACGTACCTGTCATGGCTGCCACGATGGTCACTCGGAGGAGCGCGCGGCTGAACTTGGTGAATCTCCTGAAGCACGCTTTGCATGGACCCAGGCCGCGGCAAGCACCAAGCCTGCGCCAGACAATGGCTTTCGCACAACATGGGCTGACATTGAACCCATCTTCGAACGGCGATGTAGCAGCTGCCACACCGATATGAAGAACGATGACGGCTTACTGGACTCGCGCCTTGCCTGGGACTACGAGCAGATTGACTGGGCGTGGATGGACAGACAACCCGTCGGTAATGGCACTTATAACCTGCCTCGCCCCTACACCAGTAAATGGGTGGGGAAACTCGCGCTTAATTCACTGCTGTACTGGAAGTGTATGGGAGAGCGCATGGACGGTAGAACAGACGGCCAATACAGCACTGACATTGATTTCGGCAGTGCGCATCCCACCGATGCCACACTGGAGGAGTGCCAGGCAATAGGGCACTGGATCGATCAGGGAATTCAGCGAGACCCCGATTAAGCCTGAATGCACAATGCCGGCGCCTCTTTATAGGCGAGCTTTCTGAGTACTGTCAGTACCCAACTCCATTGGATTCCGATGGAGTTGGGTGTACCTGACTACCGGCTGTTTATTCTCACCTCTTGGGCCCGGTATCAATATTCATAGTCAAATAGTTCAATATCCAGCTGCATGATGTTGGAAACTATACTGGCGGCTTTCTCAGTATAGTGGTTGCGGTAACTGCGATCGCGTTTCTCACTGACATTGGTATGTGCCTGAAACGGACAATCATGCAGCCCGATTGCATCGTTCACATGCGCCATATCCCGATTGATGCTCTCGACGCGCGCACAAAAGTTCACCTGCAGCTTGCCTTGCTTGTCACACAACCACAGCGCCTGCTGTCCTATGTGCGGTATTTGCCCGCTCTCCATCGCCTCCATAAATGACTCAAATGACAGCGATACCGCAATCTTGTGCAACGGGTGAAGCGGTTTGTCGCGCAAATAATAGTACGCCGAGAGACAGCGGTCCCAGGGATTGCGTACAACGCCAAATGAAAACATCTCCGCGAACCCCTCATCGCCCAACAGCTCACACACTTGCTGCGCACTCAAATGAGCACCAGAGGGAAGCTTGTGCTGCAGGCAGTAAGCGCGTAGCCGCGCGTCTGAACCAATTCCGGCAAAGCGCGGCATTAAACGACTGATACTCGGGCGTTGGGCTGCATAGGAACCAACGGCGTCGAACGCAAAACCCAAATTCACTCGATGGCGATCAGCGAAGCCATAGGTGTGCCGGGTAAGGTGTTGCTTGACACTTTTACCTGCGGCCTTTGGTACATGAATGAAAATGTAGTTGTAATGCCGGTTAACGATGGTCACACAGTAGCACTCAATGATGAGCCCGTCTTACAGGCATAGCATCGCGAGATGCACCTGCCTCTATTCTCGATAGTGTAATGTGCACTCGGCGAGATCGCACCTGTATTGGAATACGCCATGCCGAAGGCACTGCCCTACCAACCACCTTTTGACGCGGAAGTTATTACGCGCGTGAAAAGCGCAGTACTATTGCTCCTCTACGCTGAGCACCATACCTTCGACACTGACAACCCGCACTCGGGTACCTCGCTCTATCCTACCGGCAGTACGCAACGCCCAGCGAGTGTCACCGATCATATCGGCGCCACTGCCGTCCAGATCAATGCCCAGTACGAAGGATTTCCCCAGCATCTGCGCCGCGCGATCGTTTAACAGTGGGTTGTCGCTGGCATCGTTGTCTGGCCTGAAATAGGCCCGGTAGCACAAAGTCAACGCCACAGAGAGCACGCCAAAGATCAGGAACTGCCAATCCCAGGACAGGCCGGTTACTATCAGCAGGATACCCGACAGTGCCAACGCCGCAAAAGCGATTCCGAGCAAAAAGCCCGTGGTGGTAGTCAGCTCAAGTACGACCAAAATAACCGCCAGTACAAACCAGTGCCAGGCGTGAATCTGATCAAAAAGTTCCACGTAATACCCTCACTCAGGCCGCTGTTTCATCCGTGGTACTGGTCTGCTTGACCAACTCTGCAATACCACCCAGAGACCCTATCAGGCTGGACGCTTCCAGCGGAATCATCATCACTTTATTGTTGGATGAGGCCGCCAGTTGCCCCAGCGCCTCGGTATATTTAGTCGCAATAAAGTAGTTGATCGCCTGTCCATTGCCCTCGTCAATCGCGGTACTCACCATCTGGGTCGCCTTCGCCTCGGCCTCTGCCAGTCGCTCCCGCCCTTCTGCCTCGCGCATAGCGGCCTCAAGCTCGCCCTCGGCGGCCAGAATCTGTGCTTGCTTGCGTCCCTCCGCCACCTGGATAGCCGCCTGGCGCTGACCCTCGGCTTCCAGAATAGTAGCGCGCTTCTCACGCTCCGCTTTCATTTGCCGGGCCATGGATTCCACCAGATCCTGTTGCGGCGCAATATCCTTGATCTCGATGCGTGTGACTTTGATACCCCAGGGCGTTGTGGCCTCGTCCACCTTGGATAGCAATTGCGCATTGATCTGGTCGCGGTTGGATAACATGGCATCCAGTTCCATCGAGCCGATCACCGCGCGGATATTGGTCATCACCAGATTCTGCATCGCACGATCGCGATCGTTGACCTCATAGGCGGCCTTTTCTGCATACTGCACCTGGTAGAAACACACGGCATCGGTGGTGACCATGGCATTGTCACTGGAGATCACATCCTGCGGGATAATATCCAGCACTGTCTCCATCATATTGACCTTGTGCCCGACCCTGTCGATATAGGGCACGATAATATTCAACCCCGGTTTCAGGGTTTTGGTATATCGGCCAAACCGCTCGACCGTCCAGGCCGCACCCTGCGGAACCATTTTGGCCCCCGCCAGTACGGTAATAATTGCCAGTGCCAGAAATGAAATCGCGCCTATACCGAATCCGCCTACCATAACCTTCTCCCTAGTTGAAAACCCGAATACATCGGGCTCTGGAACATGCTGCCATGCTCTGCTAGTGTGCAGCCTACAGCAAGTTTGTGCTCAAATCACCGATGGCACCACACGTCCATGTCGTCCTACTTATTCCTGCTTTGTCCACCCTACTCCGGTTCTACGCTTCTGTGGAAGCTGCTGTCTACCTCCGCTAATGTGTCTTCACTACCACATGAGGGCCAATTCCTTCCCGAACTCAAGGACATAATGCGGGCGAGCCCCTGGAAAGCCGAGGCCCCGCTGCCCTGGGATGAGATAAAACGCGTCTGGGAAACATACTGGGATAACACTAAACCACTGCTGCTGGAGAAGAGTCCACCCAACATGATTCGAACGGCTCAGATTCTGCAACACTTCGAGCCGGTGCGATTCATTGTCATGGTAAGAAACCCTTATGCGCAGGCGGAGGGGCTGATGCGACACAACAATTGGACAGCAAAGCGCGCTGCAAACTTCGCCGCAATGTGTCTGCGTACACAACTTGCCAATGCGCGGGAACTGGACGATGCACTGGTGATGACCTATGAATCGCTGGTGCAGTATCCGGCGCGGGCTTGTGGTGAATTGGCAAGCTTCGCACCTGAACTTGGCGATATAAATCCACAGGCAAGCTTTGAGATTCACTCCATCGACGGCACGCTCAACCGACCTATCACCGATTTAAACGGCAAAAAAATCGCCGCACTCAGCGCCACCGACATCGCCACGATGAACGCAGTATTTACACAGCACGAGGCGACCATTCAGGCATGGGGCTATGATCTTATGGCGGAAGATGCCGCGAATACATAAACTGCACAAGCCGCCGGGCGAGCAATGTGAGCGCGCCGCCTTTGTGCTGGCAGAGAAAGCTTGGTAGCCTCTGACAAACTGTAATGCTGTTCCACACCGAACAATTAGAAACAGGAACGCCTCGATATGCAAAGACACTTTCTTCTTCTCGCCTGCTCGTTGGCGCTCACGGCGGCCTGCAGCGATTCCAACGACTCCAAACCGTCCGACAGCCCGGCGACACCGCTGGCCGAACGCTATGAACTCAGCAGTCCGGACAGCGTACCGGAGGGCATTGCGTTCGACCCCGTGGAACGCATGTTTTACACAACCAGCTTGCAGGGTGGAGGCATCACGCGCATTGATGCTGGGGGTGCGGAATCCGTGTTTTACCCGGCGGACAACCGGGCAGAGGTGGGGGGTACAAAAGTCGACGCCGAGCGCAGACTGCTATGGGCGTGTGCGCAGCAGATGGATGGCGGTGACAACCGGGTGTGGGTGTTTGATCTCGCTACCGCCGAAATGACAATGGAGTTCTTCCTCGGCGCCATTTCGCCCAACGGATCCTGCAATGATTTGGTACTTGACGACGAGGGCATCGCTTACGTCACCGATCCCGCCAACCCAAATATCTACCGGCTTGATGCCGGCACCGGCAGCGGTGCGATATTTGCCACGGATCCGCGATTTGCCGATATTACCGGTTTTGACCTCGGCCTGAACGGGATCGCAATCAGCCCCGATGGCAACGCGCTAATCGTTGCCAAATTTGCACCGGCGACACTGTTTCGCGTTAGCCTGCCCAGTGCCGAATCCATCGATACCGTGACACTCAGCGGTGACGCCCTGCCCGCACCGGATGGTCTTGCAGTACTGCAGGGTGACCTCTACAGCGTCTCCGACAACACCGTGAGTCGTGCGCGCCCCAATGCGGATTTCACTTCAGCAGAGGTCGTAAACATGCCGCAGATCAGCGGCCTATCGACAGCGACTGTTGCCGAATCCCAACTCTACGTCATCAAGAGCGAAGTAGTGAATTTTGTGCTCATGCTGCCACTGCAGTTGCCCTTCGAGTTCTTTCGTGTAGATACCGATACCTTTGAGCAGTAGGCTAATACCTTGCGATCAACCGCATCATGTCCGGCCCACGACATTTCGCGGGCCTGAGGCGAGAGCATGAGCATCATCAACTACAGCGCCCAGCGCAGACTGCTCACCATCGCCCGCGGCCATCCCTATGATCGTGAGGCCTTCGCCGCACTGGTCAGCCCGCTGGATGAGTTCGATACCTGCCACGTTGAGCAACCGTTGGCTCAGCAACACCTGGGACCAGGCGCGGCTGATAATTTCGATGCCATCCTGTGCTATGACATGCCAGGCGTGGATTTCACTGCGGCCCAACCACCGCAGCTGATACCACCCAACCCCGGTTTTGTACGTGACTACCTCGCGATGCTAGACGCCGGTGTCGGCATGGTGTTTATGCATCACGCGCTTGCCGCCTGGCCGGCGTGGCCAGAGTACGCGGAAGTTGTGGGCGGACGTTTTCACTATCGCCCGGCGACACTGCGCGGACAGCAATGGCCTGATTCCGGCTACTGTCACCAGGTTACACATCGGGTGAGTACCGTCGGTTCACACCCGATACTTGAAGGTCTTCCGCAGCACTTCGAGATCACCGATGAACTCTACCTGTGCCCGGTATTTGAAGAGGATGTTATCCCGCTGCTGCGCAGCGATTACACCTTTGAGCAACAGCATTTCTATTCGGCGGCCAGTGCCGTAGCCGGGCAGATGAACTCACGCAAGGGCTGGTCACACCCACCGGGGAGTAACCTTGTCGGCTGGGTAAAAAGTTGGGGCAATAGTCCAATTGTTTATCTGCAGGGCGGCGATGATGCCAGCGCCATGGGCAACCCGTTTTTTCAAAAAATGGTGTGCAATGCTGTACGCTGGGTAAGCAGCGAGGGCGCACATGTCTGGGCGCGCTCTAAACCCTTCACCTGAGCGCGCGGGCAAAACGCAGTTTAAGGGACACTGTACCGAGCATAACACCGGGTTGGTGTTCGAAAGTGTTTCCCGGCGCATACTCCAGGCGGCCGAGCCGCTTACACAACCGCTCCCAGGCGATGACCTGCTCAAGACGGGAGATCCCCGCCCCCGGACAGGTGCGCGGCCCCTGGGAGAAAGTCAGATGGTTGCCCAATGATTTACGCTGCAGATCGAGCTGGTAGGGACAGGCATACTGCTGTGGATCGACATTGCCGGCACCGAAGCGTATATGAAGAATCGAACCGGCGGGGATACGAACCCCCTGAAACTCTTCCTCTCGCGTCGTGACACGGGTGGACAACCCCTGCGTGGGCGCGCGCAGGCGCATGGCCTCTTCGGTGAACGCACGGATCTTATCCGGCGACGCCTTGAGCGTAGCAAACAGGGTGAGGTTCTCGCACAGTAGCTGAGCCTCTTCCTCCAGTGCGTACTGAGTGGTTTCAAGCCCGCCGAGCACCATAAAGTAAACGATACCGTAGACTTCCTCGTCGGTCAGTTTGCGATCCAGTGCCCGATAATGCGTTTGTGTCAACGCACTGATCATATCGTCCTGTGGCCGGCGGCGTTTGCTGGCCACCTGGTCGGCGAGATACTCCGCAAAACCCTCGAGGCGCTGCGCCTGCAATGTGCTTTGCTCTTCACTCAGCTGGTTGAGAGGGCCCTGGCCGTAGACGTATTGCATGACCTGCGCCGCACCCCACTGCGCGAGTTGCGGCACATCTTCAACAGGAAAGCCCAACACTCTGGCCATCACAATTTGTGGCAGCGGCCGGGCGAACTCGTCAATAAATTCGACTGTGCCCTCACCGGTTTCCCTGTCTCGGTCGATCCAGCGGTCGATCAAAGTGTCGGTGACTTCGGTAATCATCTGCGCGTGGCGCTTGGCGCCCGGACCAACCCAGGGATCGGTCAGCTCCTGTCGGTGCGCGCGCCACAACTCTAGGGTCGGGCGCAGTGTGCGCACGGAATCCAGCGCAAGATCAAAGCGCGAGGCATCCGGCGGCGGCTCCTCGCCACGGTCGAGTGTAGCCTGCAAACCCTCAACCAGTTGGCTCATCACGGGCGTGAAGCGCTGCGGATCCTTGACCACGCGTTCAATATCTTCATAGCGGCTCAATACGAACACATCGCTGGCGCCGTCCGGACCTGCGCCCGAAAGTACTTGTACGGGAGCTTCCTTATGCAATATCGGATAGGCCTCGTACCAGTGTTCCTGTGCACCGGCACCAAACAAATCGACATCGGCCAACTGCCTGGGACAGGCCATGGGGCTGAGGTGATGATTCGGGGTTTTATCGCTCATAGATCTGGAAGTGTAGGTGATCTACGCGATAAACAGTAGCTGCGATGGCTCGGGCCATATGGCCGCATTCAATAAAGGCCGACGCAGACAATGCGCCGACCCATACCATCCGTTCGCCTAGGGCGATTGTTGGCCTATCTCTGCTGCACGGCGCTCGGATTTCTCCCACACCCTGATATACCCTTCAGCCGACTTGAACAGCGGCTCCAGTTCCTCATCGGTCACGCCATCGCGCCGTACATCCTCGATGAGTTCCGCTACCAGGCCCAGGTGCACCATGCCCTCGGTATTGAAATCCAGCGTACGCTCACCCACTACAGGCTGTTGCAGTGTCACGTCTCCCGCATAGGACTTAAAGGGATACGAAATACCCTCATCGGTCTGCGGACTGGAGCACCTTGCATTGTCTCCAAACCGGGCCCGGGGCGCTCCAGCGAAACCATTGAAATCGAAACCAAACCCTTCGGCAGGGAAGGTGCCCATATCACGCATCAGTTGGATGCGTTCCTGGAAGCCATCATCCATGGTGGCAGTTTCGTCGGCCGAGCGGCAGCGGCCGAAGTTGAATTTCGACATCCCGCCTAACTTGTACAACCTGCCATTATTGTGGCGACCATGTGTACCCATCGCAGGGTAGTCGTTTTCCTCGAGAATTTCGTAGGCGCGCTTGTAGCTTTTCCTCGGCATGTGGTCGACTTCGATTATCATGCCGCGCTTCATCATTTCCGCCATCAGAAACTCACCGAGATCAGTCAGGCCGTGATTCTGGCAGTACTCCCCGGCCAGGGGACCACTGGTAATCTTGTCCAGATGGGGGAGCAGCGTTCCAACAACATTTTCCTCAAAACCGCTGGTGTCGACAGGCGGTGTGGAGTCATACACCTCTCGCGGTTGATTGAGGTCAGCGAATGCCAGACCGCCATTGTCGAAGCCACCGGGGAATGTAAGGAGTTCAGCAGGGCATTCAATGTAGTTGTTGAAATGCCCTGTGTGGCCAAAATTGCCTATATCGATAATTCCACGATGGCCATCGCCGGCGGAAAACCCGTTGTCGTACTTGTGGACCGGGAACAGTACACGCACCCCCTTGTCATGGTATTCATCCAGTTTGGCGATCACATCTGCTTCGGTACATCTGCTGAACCCCTCGGGCGGGACCAGATAGCAATCGAACAGGATAGACGTCTC
Organism: Halioglobus sp. D3-4; assembly: GCF_055809315.1. Classification (NCBI taxonomy): domain Bacteria; kingdom Pseudomonadati; phylum Pseudomonadota; class Gammaproteobacteria; order Cellvibrionales; family Halieaceae; genus Halioglobus; species Halioglobus sp. D3-4. The sequence continues at coordinate 4,968,910 of NZ_CM147907.1, read as the reverse complement.
TATTCCGAGAACAACGGCCAGATTACCGGCAATGATCTCCTCGCGCGCCTCCTCCGGGCTGTACACAATGCGGAACCAGCCCTCACCGGGACCTCCCGACAGTGCATCTATATATCGCTCCATCGCGAACGTGGCATCCAGAATGGCATCGACGTTGACCATGTCATTGCAATCATGGCGCTTAACCTGAGAGCCGATACCAGCCGTCAGTTTGCACAAAAATTCATTGGTGGTTGCGTGCTGCACCAGCAAACGCAGACCGGAAAGGTAGGCCCGTTCCAGCCATCTGTAGTACTGAGTTTGGTGGGTGGAACTGGAGGGCGCATTCGGCCAGTCCCGAAATACAGGGTAGCCTTCTGTGTTGTGGTTTTTCTCAGGTAGTTGACCGGTAAAGACCGCCGGTAGTAGCGCTTCGATATCACCATCTGAGAAGCCCGCTCCCATCACATCCTTGCGACCATCGATACCGTGTGTAATATCGCAGTCGTGCAGGGCGTGCTCCACGCCGAGTGGGTGGAAGGGTGCGCCGTGAAACACTCCGCCGCCCCCAAATGCGAGGTTGGTGAACAGATGGGAGTGTGTCTCTACAAAGCCGAACACCGAGCCATCATCAAATTCGGTGACGGCTATTTCGCCGGTTGCATCGAGCGATAGCTCGGGAAACTCGGCACACGCCTCCACTTCCACCAGCATCAGGTCGGCCGCTTCCGCCTCAGCGACCATGGTGCCAGCTGCGCCGATATAATTGCCCGACTTTATGTGCTGTAGCATAAAACGCGCATCGGGTGCGGCGAGTAATTGCCACTCGCCCTCGGACTGCATATCACTGTCTATCACGACCTTGCCGTCGACCTCGGTCACATCGGACATCAGCGCGCTCTGCCGCTGCAGAGACTGACCGTCGGACACCATGTAGCGTTCGCCAGCGTCAAACAGCAGGTATTTTCCCAGATCGGACGGACGCAGCAGGAAACGCGCGGCATCAGTGGCTGAGGTCGCATCGGGACTGAATGTACCAACAACCACAACCTCACCATCAGCGACTGTCGAACCTCCTTCAGGTGACGCTGCCAGAAAAGTCTCGCCGCCATCCGTGGAGATTGCAAAACACCCGTTGGCGGCTGCGAAAACCGATTGCTCATTGGGCGCGACGGGCTCCACCGTATCTCCCTGCGCGCCGTTATTGTTATTGCTGCCATTGCTGCAACCGATCATCGGCAGTGCCAGAAGTGTTAGACAGGTAAATCTGGACAAAAGAGTTCGCATAGTTATACCACTATTATTTATCGGGCGAATGCGGGAAATCACCCGCTGATTAGCAGCGGGCATCATACCCGACACTAGATTAAATTAGCCAACGCAGGGGGCACCTCTAGAAGCTACAGCCCCATTTCTGCAGCGCGGCGCTCCGACTTTTCCCACAGCCGTATATAGCCTTCGGCCGATTTGAACAACGGCTCCAGTTCCTCGTCGGTCACACCATCGCGGCGCACATCTTCAATCAGCTCAGCGACCAGACCCAGGTGAACCATACCCTCGGTATTAAAATCCAGCGTGCGGTTGCCCACCACCGGTTGTTCAAGCGTCACATCGCCGGCATAGGATTTAAAGGGGTAAGTGACAGGGTCCGACTGCGGATCAGAACAGCCGCTTTTTTCACCGAATCGGGGCCCGGGTGCACCCGCAAAGCCGTTGAGGTCAAAGCCAAAACCCTCTGCTTCAAAGGCACCTGCATCGCGCATTAACGCCACGCGTTGTTGCAGACCGTCGTCCATGGTCGCCGGTGTATCGGCGGAGCGACAGCGACCGAAATTGAACTTTGACATACCGCCCAATGCGTACAGCCGCCCATTGTTATGGCGCCCGTGGCTGCCAACAGCGGGATAATCGTTCTCTTCGAGAATCTCATATGCACGTTTGTAGCTCTTTCTCGGCAAGTGGTCGACTTCGATGATCATGCCCCGGTTCATTAGCTGCGTCATCAGGAATTCACCCAGGTCGGTAAATCCATGATTCTGGCAGTACTCGCCAACCAACGGTCCGCCAGCGAGCAGATCGAGCCTGGGCAGCAATACGCCTACGGGGTTGGTATCGAACGCACTCACATCAAATGGCGGCGGCGAATCGTACACGTCACGCGGCTGATTGAGATTGGCAAAGTTTAGCCCGCCCTTGTCGAAACCACCGGGAAAGGTCAGCAGCTCCTCCGGACATTCCACGAAGTTCGAATAGTGCCCGGTGTGCCCGAAGTTACCCACATCGCTTACACGCCTGTCACCATCGCCGGCGGAAAATGCATTGTCGAATTTGTGTACCGGGAAGATCACACGTACGCCTCTGGCGTGGTAGTCATCCAGCTTGGCCAAGACGTCTTCCTCCGTGCACTTGCTGAAATCACCGAACGGCACCAGATAGCAATCAAACAAATCGGAGGTCTCGATACCGAGGACCACCGCGAGATTGCCCGCCTTGATCTGCTCGCGGGCCTCTGCCGGGCTGAACACAATGCGGAACCAGCCTTTGCCGGGGCCACCTGCCAGTGCATCGATATAGCGCTCAAGCGCGTAGGTCGCCTCGATGATTCTGTCCACAGCAATCATGTCATTACAATCGTAGCGCTTGGGGTTGGCCCCGATACCGGTGACCAATTGGCACAATACCTGATTGGTTGTTGCGTGTTGTACCAACAGGCGCAGGCCAGACAGATACGCGCGTTCCAGCCATTTGTAATACTGTACCTGATGGGTTGCACTGTGCGGTGCAGCCGGCCATGAGGTAAACGTTGGGTAGCCGTCGGTATCGTGATCTTTCTGCGGCAGTTGGCCTACTGCGACTGCCGGCAGCAGGTCATTGAAATCACCTACGCCTTCATTGAAGGTAGCGCCCATGAAATCCCTGCGCCCATCTACACCGTGATTCAACTCACAACTGGGCAGTGCATGCTCCACGCCCAGCGGGTGATAAGGTGCGCCATGAAATACACCACCGCCGCCAAAGCCAAGATTGGTGAACATATGAGAGTGCGTTTCAACAAAACCAAACAGGGAACCGTCTTCGAACTCCGTCATAGCCACCTCACCGGTGGCGTCAACGGACAGCTCGGGAAATTCGGCGCAATCTGTCTGCATCTCAAGTGACAACATGGCCGCATCAGTCTCTGCCACCATCTCACCTTCAGTACCTATATAAGTGCCTGTGAGAATATGTTGCATCATGAACTGGCCATCCGGTGCGGCGATCAGTTGCCACTCACCCTCGGATTGCTTCCGATCTTCAACCACGACTTCACCATCCACCTCGCTGATGTCCGGCGCCAAAAAGGCTTGCGACAACAAGCGTTGGCCGTCCGATGTCAGATAGAGTTTGCGGTGATCGTACAACAGGTATTTACCCAGATCGGAGGGCCTGAATAAAAAGCGACTGTCACCGGGCGTGGCATCCAATACAGCATCGATATCTGACTGCCAGCCTGCGCCCGGTGTACCTACGCTGAAATCGAGTGCCGAGAGAAAGCTCTCCCCGCCGTCCGGTGAAACGGCATAACAACCATTGGCCACCTCAAACACCGAGTTTTCATCCGGCGGAACGGCTACCGGAGTAGTGGTGGTGGAATTGTTGTCGCTATCGCTGCTGTTGCTGCAGCCGGTCATTGACACCGCAAATATTCCGGAGCAAATCAATGTAGCAATTACATGTCGCATACTCATACCATTATTGTTCGGTTTATTAGGTTGACAAACGTATACAAAAACTCCCTTTCAGCTGCTGGTAGCTGAAGAGAGTTCAGTTTCAGGAAATTATTCCTGTTGTCCTGTTGGACCACAGGATTTCTCAAAAGTTACTCGCCGGCTTCGCGCGCCAGTTTTTCATACTCTTCGCACTCGGGCGTTGCCATGTCGCCGCCGTCCTGCATGGCCTCGCAGGTGAGTGAATTCATACTTTCCATACAGGCCACGGCGGGCTGGTATAGCGGATGTCCAGTGGGCACTTCGCCAATCCTGCCACGGACCTGCGTGCACATATTGTCTAACATAGGTTGCATCATCTGACGCGTTTCAGCCGGGATATTCTGCCCTTCCATCTGGGCCAGCGCACACGATTTTACCTTCTCGCACAATGCTTCGGCCGCATCGCCAAGCTCATCTGCGTGCACTGCAGGAATACACACAGCAAAACCCAATAAAACCGAACCGCAAAAATTCTTCAACATGAGGCTTCTCCTTAATATCGTCCACCAGAGAATACCGCGAACAGAGTCAGTTGGGGAGCCCCTCTTGAATTGTGAACTTTTCCCTGTTTGACATTCTTTAATTGACGTGGTTAGTGAGCAGGCGCATTATACGCCCCCTGCCATTTGGCACTGACTATTTTTTAACGTTGAAGTGAACTTCATGAGCACCTCTTACACACATACAAGCACTCGTAAGCGCCACGACTCGATTGTCGTGATGCCGGCGGCCTGTCTGTGGGCAGAGCGCGAGGTTTTTGGAAGCACTTGAAGTAACTACTCTTTAAAAAAAGGCCTCCGAGAACCCTGATTCCGGAGGCCTTTTTTTATTTCTGCAAGAATTGCCTCCACCTTCAGGGTCCCCGGAATAGAAAGGGACAAGGAAAGTGAAAAGGTCACTGCACAACAATATTCGAAACATCTACCTGCTGGGCTTCTTCAACAGCTTCACGGTAATCAATCCTGTGATCGTGCCGCTGTTGCAAGGACACGAGCTGTCCATGAACCAGGTACTGCAGACACAAGCGTTGTTCGCACTGACTATCGCGTTGTTTGAGGTTCCGTCCGGGTATATCGCCGATATGTGGGGAAGGCGCCGCGCTATTGTGCTGGGCGGCGTGTTTTTTGCCATCGGTTTCCTGTGCCTGCTGCGCGCGGACAGCTTTGTCGACTTCCTGATTTTTGAAGTCGTGCTGGGTGTGGGCGTCAGCCTCGTCTCGGGTGCGGATCTGGCATTGCTGTATGACACGGAAGTATACCTGCACGAGCAGGGGGAGACAGCCGGTGCCGGCGCCAGTAAATCACTCAGCCGATTGATTTCTATTGAAGCGGCCGCATCCGGTATCGCGGGTATCTCAGCCAGCGTACTGCTGCTGTGGTCTCTCGATGCCGTCGTCATCGCACAGGCAATTATCGGTCTCATGCCGCTGTTATTGGCGCTGACACTGGTAGAAGTTCCCAGGCCTGTTCTGGATGTCAACCATCGCAACAATGCCAAGTCCATTATGGGGTTGCTGCTGTTCGGCAAGCCAGTGGTGTTGTGGACAGCCTTTGCGATCGCCGCGTTCGGCTTGCTGGCAGTCTATGTGTTTTGGATTTACCAGAAGTATTGGGAATTCCAGGGCGTGCCTATCGCGTGGAACGGCTATATCTGGGCGGCTTTTGCACTCACCGTGAGCCTGTCTGCCAATTTTGCCGGTGCGCTGGAGCGACGCCTGGGCACTCCCGGGGTGCTGTGCCTGATCGGTGCACTGCCAGTTCTGGGGTTGCTCGGTATGGCACTGGGCACAGGCTGGATCGGTGTGATGTTCGGCTTTGCACTGCAGATCAGCCGCGGACTCAGTATGAGCCTGTTTTACGAAGCACTGAATCGACGCGTGCCAGGCAGCTATCGCGCCACGGTCAACTCACTGGTCAGCCTCGCGGTGAGGGCCGTTTTCATCGGCACTGGACCGCTGCTGGGTTACGCGCTGGACAGGTTTGGCGTGACCTCAACACTGTGGATCCTGCTGGCCGTTTTTGCGCCGATTATGGCAGTGGTGCTGTTTCCGCTGATCGCACGCATACGCCGCGAGGCTGCCGACGATAATCCCCAGGTCGTTCCCGCAGCCTGACGCGGGGACTCTGCAGCACTGTCGCCCCCTTCCTCGGGGTGCGGCAGTGCTTTTTTATTCAGGTAGAATGCTCGATAGGAGCATTGTTACAGTCGCGCGACCCGCCACCTGTTAACGGTGCCGTGTGATAATTTTTTTTAACGGGGGCAACGCATTGGCAGTACTCAGATACGGGCCGCACTTGATACTCATCCTCTGCCTTGCCGTTGATAAAACCGCAATTGCCGCAGGCAACTATTCCAACGCAGCTGATGGCTGGGATTTCAATGTATCAGCCGCTCAGTTCACCGCGCAGTGCGACGAGGTGCTGGCGAATGCCACGGTGGCTTTCACTGCAATCGAACACGCGGAAGGTCCCGCCTCTCTGCAAAGTGTCTTTGGCGCGTACGATGCCATGATGATCGACCTGCAGGCCATCGAACATGTCTGGTATATGAAAGCGGTTCACCCCGACCCTGAGGTGCAAAGCGCTGCCGAGTCCTGTGTCGCGCGCTACACCGACTTTATGACTGCCGTGAGTCTCTCCCCTGCTTTCTATCAGCGCATAGCACATATCGACCTGATACAGGCCAGCGCATCGGAGCGCTTCATGGTCGAGAAAAAACTCAAAGCCTTTCGACAGGCAGGAGTGGATCGCGATACTGCAACGCGCGACAAAGTGCGCACCCTGATAACGAAAATCACCCGACTGGGCAGTGCATTCGAGAAAGCGATTCGCCTGGATAAACGCTATGTAAAGACAACAACAGCGGAGCTGGAGGGATTGCCACAGGATTATCTCGATTCACATCCGGCTGACGAACAGGGTGTTGTAATCCTGTCGACAGATTACCCCGACTACCTACCCGTCATGAAATACGCGGTAGATGACACGCTGCGGTATCAAATGTTCAAGGCTGCCAAGAATATCGCCAGCCCTGCCAACAGCTATACCCTGAAATCGCTCATCGCACACAGGCACGAGTTAGCCCTGCTGCTGGGCTACGAGAACTACGCTGAGCTGGCCATGGATGGACTTATGGCCAGCGGGCCGGACACCGTTGAACGTTTTCTTTCACAATTAAACGATGCCGTGAAAAAACCTGCTGCTAGGGATATGGCAGATCTGCTGGCGCGACTCCGACAGGAGTACCCTCTCGCGGAGCAGGTACAGGCATGGCAGATCGACTGGCTGGAGCACCTCGTCCAGCAGGAAACGTTCGATCTGGATGTGCGCGAGATACGCAACTACTTCCACTTCGAGAAGGTGCAGGCAGGTATATTTTTGCTGACAGAGAATCTGTTTGGCGTTGAGATCGTGCCGTGGCGCACCTCGACCTGGCATGCGGACGTCACCGCCTGGGAAATTCGCGAACAGGGCAAAGTCATTGGGCGCTTCTACCTCGACATGCACCCCCGCGACAACAAGTACGGACACGCCGCACACTGGACCCTGCGCCGGGGACTCAAGGACAGGCAGGTCCCGCTATCCGGCCTGGCCACCAATTTTTCCAAAGGCTTGATGGAGCACAAACAGCTTGAGTCCTTTCTACATGAATTCGGGCACCTGCTGCACAATATGTTTTCTGGCAGTCAACATTGGTTTGACATCTCAGGCATGTCCATGGAGCGGGACTTCGTCGAGGCGCCTTCGCAGATGCTGGAGGAATGGGCGTGGAACTACGAGACATTGCGGGAATTTGCCATCGATGAAAAGGGTCGAACCCTCCCCCCCGAACAGGTGGAAAAAATGAACGCCGCGCGGCAGTTCGGCGAGGCAACAAATACCGCAGCGCAGATCTTCTATGCCAATCTCGCTCTGAACTACCACAACCGCGACCCCGACGAGTTCGAGCTGCTTCCGCTATTGATAGAGCTTCAAACACTCTACTCTCCCCTGCCCTATGTGCAGGACACACATTTTTACAACAACTTCCGCCACCTCAACGGCTACTCCTCCAACTATTACACCTACCAGTGGTCACAGGCGATATCCAGAGATCTTTTCAGCCGCTTTCAGCGCGAGGGTTTACGCGATACAGCTACGGCCCACGCATACCGCGAGAAAGTGCTGGAGGCAGGCGGCAGCAAACCCGCCGCGCAACTGGTGGAGGATTTTCTCGGCAGACCATTCTCCGCCGCTACCTATACCGAGTACCTCAAGCAGCTGAACGAGTAGCGACATTCGAATGTGGCGCACAGCCCCCTGCTGTATCGCAAACACCCAACTTGCCACTAAATGACCTGACACCTGGCTGACCAGTTGACGCCAGAAATGATCGCAGTATGCTGGCGGTAACAATAACGATTATAGTGAGGTTAGTGGATGCAACAGTTATCTGGCCAGGATGCCATGTTCTTGCACGCCGAACTGGATGCACTGCCGCAGCATATTGGCGGCGTCAGCGTCTACGACCAGTCCACGGTTCCCGGTGGTAAGGTGCGCTTCAAGCAAATCCTCGAAATGCTGCAAAGCCGTGCCCACCTCTCACCGATCTTCCGCCGCAAACTGGCGTTTGTGCCCTTTAACCTGGGCCGCCCCTACTGGGTAGAAGATCCTGACTTTGACATGGAATACCATGTGCGTCATATCGCTCTCCCCAAACCAGGCGACTGGCGGCAGCTGTGCATTTTAACTGCACGTATTCACTCGCAGCCATTGCGCCGCGACAAGCCGTTGTGGGAAATCTATGTGATAGAGGGCCTCAACAATATTGAAGGCTATCCACCCGGTTGTTTCGCCTTGCTGATGAAAGTTCACCACTGCGCAATGGACGGTGCCACGGGCACACAGTTTATGAATATTGTGCACGACCTGACACCGGAAACCCGCGACGTTGGTGAGGCGCCACCGTGGATTGTGGAGAGGCTTTCCACACCCCGAATGCTGGGCAAGGCCTATATGGATGCGTGGCGCAAACCTGGTCAGGTGGTTGACATGCTCAAGGATTCCGGCCCCACGTTTATGCGATTGCGCCGCGGCAAGCAGGCCAAGCAGTTTCATAATCTGGAGGATAAACCGAAGACCCGCTTTCAGGGCCGCATTTCACGGCACCGTGTGGTTGAGGCGCGCAAATTTGATTTCGAGACAATTCGCGCCATCAAGAACACCCAGCCGGGCACCACCGTGAACGATGTGATGCTCACCATCGTCGGCGGCGGCATGCGTAAATACCTGTACAGCAAGGGCGAACTACCGGAGAAGTCGCTGGTGACAGGCTGCCCGATTGATGTGCGCACCCCCGAGGAACGCGCTGCCGGCGGCAATATGGTGGGCTTTATGAACGTGGGCTTACGCACGGATATTGTCGACCCCTGCGAACGGCTGGCTGCAGTACACGAGGAGTCCCTATCCTCCAAGGCCTATGCTGAAGCGCTGGGGCCACGATTTGCGGTAGACCTTACAGATGTGATGCCTGGGAATGTACTTTCTCTGGCCATCCGCACTGCCAGCGCTACCGGTCTGGCAGAGGCGAGCACCGTATTCAACACCATTGTCACCAATGTCCCGGGCGCGCCATTTCAGCTGTATATGTGCGGCGCCGAGTTGATCGACTCAATCAGCCTGGGGCCACTGTTGCCCAACGTCGGGCTGTTCCATATTGTCTATAGTTCTGTGCAGGATAAAAAAGGCACCGTTACGCTGTCGTTCACGGCATGTCGCGATATGTTGCCGGACCCGGCATTCTACGCCGACTGCCTGCAGGCATCGTTTGAAGAATTACGCGACGCCACCTTGCCCGGCAAAAAAACCAGCAGAAAATCACGGGCCTGATAACACCAGGGGCCTGTTCAACCCAGCCAGCGTTGTACCAGTTGGTGCACATTAACGCGGGTTTTTAGTCGCGTGGCCAGAAGATACATACCGGCCACCTTGCGGTGAAAATAGACGGCATCTATGGGGGGGGCCCGCCAGAAATCGCGGTAACCACGCACATCTTCTGCCAGCGCCGATAAATCCCGTGCCATCGTTGAGCGCGCGAAATCGTAATCGACATCGCTGCGCAGAGGCTCCAGCACCAGCATCAGCACATCCAGCACCAACTCGCGGTACTGTGTACCGGGCTCGCCCATGGAAAACCCGAGCCGCTCAGCCGCAGTTGCAACTTTGGCTTTATCGCCGGCAATCGCTGCGCGTGCAAGCTTTTTGTAATTGTTTACAAACCCCGCCTTAAAGCGGCGCGTAGCACCGAAATCCAGCAGTACGATCTCACCGGATTGGCGGCGGTACTGGTAATTGGCAAAGTTCGGGTCAGTTTGCACCATTCGCAACTCAAACAGCTCGAACAGCATCAGTTCGATCAGGGCGCTCATTACCCTGTCACGCTCGGACTGCGGCAAATCGATGATGGAGTCTATAGGGCTGCCCGCGACGTATGTCATCGCCAGCACATTGCGATGGGTTAGCTCCGGCAGGACTTCGGGCAGCAGGAAACGCTCGTCGTCGACCAGCAGCTCCCCGAACGACTGGAGGAACCTCGCCTCTTTGAGATAGTCCGCCTCGTCCTTGAGCTGGCTCTTGGCATCGTCCAGCAAGGGCTGAATATCCAGGCCCTCCGGCAACAGTCCCGACAGGCGCAGCAGACCGGCGATATTGTCTACATCGCTATCGATACTGTCAGCGACGCCCGGGTACTGTACTTTCAGCACAATATCGCGGCCGTCGGGCGAGATCGTTCTGTGCACCTGACCGATAGAGGCCGCCGCCAGCGGCTTGGTGTCAAAATCGTAAAACAGTTCTTCCCAGTTCGTGCCATAGGCCTCGCGCATTGCCGCGTGCAACTGGTCCACTGGCATATAACGGGCATCATCGCGCAGACGCGCCAGAATATCGGCCAGCTCTCGCGGCAGGAATTCACCGGTATCCATCGAAAGAATCTGCCCGACCTTCATCGCGGCGCCGCGCATAGTCGCCAGTTGCTCTGCCACGCGGCGAGCATTGCCTGGTGTCAGCAGCATATCCTTTGCACTGGGCAGCTTACCCGACCGCAACTGTCGGGAGCCCTCCGCCAGCATACCGCCTGCGACACCACCGGCCATGCGAGCCATGCGCGCAAAACGGCTGGCCCGGGAAGTGGGAATGGCTTTGGAGTCGTCGTCTTTATCCTTATTTTTTCGCGCCACGCTTTTCTCTTTCCCGCCAACGAAGAATATGAGGCTGGACAATATCATAGGCGTTGAATTCTGCATCCAGTGCCACGATAAAATTGAACACACCTGTCAGTTTTCTGGCGATCAGCGCAAAATCGCGGGAAGGGGTGGTAAAGTGACGACTCACTGTTGACTGCGCCGCCAGTGCGGCCGCCCTTCGCATCAATTGCGACTTGCCCCAGCAGTACTCGCCCTTGTCGTTGAGGTATTGCTCAGGCAATCGCTCCGGTGAGCGCAGTGGTTCGAGCAGATGCTGGCAGAACTGTGCAAACAGTTTCCGCCCCTCGTCACTGGCATCCGGCTGCAGACATCCCAGCCCGATCAGGCCTTCTACCATTTCCGGCTTGTTCCTGCGCTGACCGGCATCGATCGTACTGCGCAGGTGGTAGAGGAAATCCTCCGGGCATTCCAGCACGGAGCCAAAATCCAGCAACACCAGCTCATCCTGTGCGACCTTCTTGCGCCGATCGTCCACGCGCAGCAGATAGTTGCCGAAATTGGGATCTGTCTGCAACAGGCCCCAGTCGTACAACTCGTAAAAGAACAGTTCCAGCATGCCCTTGGCCAGCGCATTGCGCCTATCCAACGACAACCTCGCCATGTCCGGGTCAGCCACAGAGAAACCCTCGATGTATTCCATCGCGAGTACAGAGTCGGTGCTGTATTGCGGATATAACTGTGGCACGTGGTAGCGGACGCTTGTGTCCTGCACTTTATCGACCAGTCCACTCATCTTCAGGGTGTTGGATGCTTCCCGACGATAATCGATTTCATGGTGCAGGTGGGCACGCATGGACTCCAGCCAGTCATCCAGCTCACGCCCCGCTTTCACCCAGCGCGCCAGCAGCAACATACGCACGACAGCGTCAAAGTCCGAATCGATCACCTGTGCCAGCCCAGGATACTGCAACTTCAGGCAGATCCATTCTCCGGTCGAGCGAATCCTGGCGAGATGGACCTGCGCCAGTGATGCAGCGGCTATCGCCTGCGGGTCGATATCCAGCTCGTCATAGCGCTCGCCCAGGCTGTCCCGCACTGAAGATTCAAGCGCGTCCCAATGCAGTGGCTCGGTCTGGTCAGACAGATCGCGCAGCGCAGTGACCAACACTCGAGGCAGAAACTGCGCGCCGAACAGCGCCAGCATCTGGCCAATCTTGATATAGGTGCCCTTGAGTTTGCCCAGTTCCTGGACAAATCGTCGCGCTTCTCGGCGCGCGAATTCGGAGTCGTCCTCCTCTGGGCCGCGCCCCATGACGCGCTGGACGACACCATCCACGGCCAGCGCACTGCCTGCGCGCAACCCGGCAAGCGAGACGGCGAGGGTGCGGGGCAGAGCGCTGTTTTTCAAGCCCCTGTGTTTTTTTGCCATGGACGATGCTTTTCTGCTATGAGAGAAAGTATGTCGGCATTATATACGATTGCAGAGTGCATCGGCAGCGAGGGAAATCAAGATTTCTCGCCACTGGCACCGAACAAGACGTTTAGTCCAACAGCAGGCGAGCCAGGCGCTTGCGGTGATGCTGAGCGTCGCCAAACTGTTGCTGGCTCCACTGCGCACGGCGGACATACAGTTGCGCATCACACTCGTAGGTAAACCCCATACCGCCGTGGAACTGCACAGCTCGGTCACCAGCATACAACAGCGTCTGACAGGCCTGCGCCTTGGCCATACGACAGGCGATTTCAGTATCGGTGTCCAGCGCGCCATCACCTACCAGCGTAGCTGCGTGGTAAACAAACGAGCGCGCAGAATCCGTGTCTGTCAGGATATCCACTGTCGGGTGCTTCAAGGCCTGATAGGAGCCGATCAACTTACCGAACTGTTTGCGGGTTTTAAGATACTCAACAATGGTATCCAGACATGCGGCGGCTGAGCCTGTCGCCTCGGCCGCCACCAGCAGCGCGCCCAGCAAGCGAACGTCGCGCAGCGCAGCGGCCACCCCTACACCGGCAATGATATTGTTCTCATCGACCTGAACACCGCTGAAATCCACATTGGCAGAACGCTTGGTCTGGTCTATCAGGGTATTGGCTCGCAGCGCGCCCGCCGGCAATTGATCTGCACGCACGACCGCCAGTGCCCCCTCCCCCTTGTACAGCACAGAAACAACAAACAGGCTGGCAACGGTGGCATCGGGCACGTACTTCTTGCTCCCCTGCAACACGCCCGTGTCATCCAGCGTCAGCGCAACCGCCTCATTCCCCCAGTCGCCATCTTCCAGCAACGCCAGGGTCGCAGGCTCACCCGCTGCAATGGCCGGCAACAGCCGCTCTTTCTGTTCCGTGTTGCCACTGCGTAACAGCAACTGTGCGGCGAGTGACGTGCTGATCAGCGGCGTACCCAGCATCGCGCGCCCCATCGCCTCGACCACCGGCACCAGTGTCGCAACACCCATTGCCGAGCCGCCACAGGATTCGGGCAGTGCGATACCGGCCCAACCCAATGACACCATCTCATCCCACAGGGCCGCATCGAACCCGGTTTCGGTATCCAACTGCGCACGCACACTGGCGATCGGCGATTTATCCTGACAAAACTGCCGCGCCACATCCAGCAGCATGGCCTGCTCTTCACTGAACTGCAGTGCAGTATTTCCCACAACAGACATAATGACTCCCTACTTCGGCAAACCGAGAATGTGCTCGGCAACAATATTGGCCTGCACCTGACTCGTGCCGCCGCCTATGGTCGCGGAAAAACTATTGAAGTACGCGCGCTGCCAGAATCCGCCCTGGCGCGCCTCATCATCACCCACATACAGGGCACCTTCAGCGCCCTGCAGATTAATAGCCAACTGACGCATACGCCGCGTCAACTCGGTGAGCCTGAGCTTGTTCGACAGCGGTAGTGAACCGGGATAGTCGGTGGTAAGAGCAGCAATACGCGCGCGCCTGTCACCGAGTATCATCGCTTTTTCCTCCATGATGGCCTGCACTAACTGGTCGCGTACCACAGGGTCCTTCAGAACCGGTTCACCATCACGGTTTACGCCGTCGAGCTGGTCGATCATGTCATCTACCGTCACCCGCACCATGGCTTGTCCACCAGCGGCGCCAGCAGCTGCACCGCGCTCATACTGCAGCGTCTGCATCGCAATTTTCCAGCCCTGCCCCTCTTCACCCATCAGGCAATCCGCGGGTATGCGCGCATCGGTGAAGAACGTTTCGGTAAAGCCAAATTCGCCGGTGATCTTTCGAATGGGGCGCGTCTCAATGCCGGGTAACTGCATGGGTGACAGGAAGAAGGAGAGGCCATCGTATTTGCGCGGGGCATCCGGATTGGTGCGCGCCAGCAGGATCATATACTTGGCGAAGTTACCCATCGTAGTCCAGATTTTCTGGCCGTTGATAATGTACTCATCACCATCGCGCACTGCGCGCGTCTGCGCATTACCCAGATCCGAACCGTGCTCCGGCTCGGAAAAGCCCTGGCACCAGACATCTTCTGCGGTGAGGATCCCCTTGAGGTACCTGGCCTTCTCCTGCTCGGTACCGATATCGTTGATCAGCGGTCCGGCCCAACCCAAACCGATCACGTTGAAGCAGATCGGCACACGGTTGCGACGCATCTCCTGGTCGGCAATGCTCTGGAAAGCCGGGTCCACCCCGCCACCGCCGTACTCCTTCGGCCACGCCATGCCCAGGTAACCCGCTGCCCACACTTTGTGCTGCCACTCGCGCAGAAACTCCAGTTGCCGCTCATCACCGACTTCCATAAATGTCTGCGGCAACAGAAACCCGGGATCGGGCGGGTTGTTCTCTTTCATCCAGGCGCCAACCTCTGCCCGGAACTCCTGTAGTTCTTTTTCACTGGTCGTCATATTCGTTAATCCCTGCTGGGGAGCGCCATGGGCTCACCCTGTTCATTGGCACGTTTAAACGCGGGTCGCTCCATCAGGCGATCGAGGTAGGCCGCTGTCTGCGGTTTATAGCGCTTATCCAACTGTATCTGCCGGCCGAGGTAGAGCGCATAACTCACCGCAATATCCGCAATCGTGAAACGGTTGTCGACGAGGTAGTCGTTTGATTCGAGGTGGGCATCCAGACGCCGCAGGCGCGAGATATACCACTTGGCGTAATCGTCAGCGACGGCCTGTTTCTCGGGTGTCGGCTCGAGATAGTAGTAACGCATGGAAATGGTTTGCGGAAACGTCAGTGTCGCATCAGCATGGTGCAGCCAGTTAAGGTAAGCGCCATACTCCGGGTGAGACGGTTCCAGGCCAAAGTCATAGCGCTGGTAGCGATCCACCAGATACTGGCAGATGCCTACCGATTCCGTCATATGGGTATCACCATCGACAAAATAGGGCACGGTACCGAGACTATTAACATCCAGATACTCGCGTTGGAACAGGCGCGGCGGGAACGGTAGGATCTCCACCTCGTAATCCAGTTCCATTTCCTCAAGCGCCCACAGCGGCCGAAGTGAGCGCGCGCTGTTGCAATGCCATAATTTCATCTCTATACCCCGTACTGGCGCGCGGCCAGATCACGCATGATTTCCTCCGAGCCGCCGCCGATCGCGTTGACCCGCACCTCACGATATATCCGCTCCACCCTGCTGCCGCGCATATAGCCGATGCCGCCCAGTATCTGCATCGCCTCGCGCGCGCAAAATTCCATCGTCTCGCTGGCCTGCACTTTGAGCAGCGCAATGTCTCCCGGGTTTGCAGTGCCCGCTTCAATGGCTTCAAAGCATATACGGATATAGGCCTGGGTGGCATTCAGTTTTTGCTTCATCTGCGCGATTTTGTGGCGGATCACCTGGTGGTCGGCGAGCCGCTTGCCGAAGGTCTTGCGCTCTCGCGCCCAATCGACGGCCTCTTCCAGGCAAACCCGGCCCAGCGCCTCCATGCCCGCAGCCATCGCCATGCGCTCGGCATTGAAGTTCGTCATGATCACGAGAAAGCCCTGGTTTTCCTCGCCGATCAGATTGCTTACCGGCACACGCACATTATCAAAATACAGTGTGGCTGTATCAGACGCCCACCAACCCTGCTTTTTATCCAGCTGCGTGCGGCTGAAACCCTCGGCATCGGTGGGAATCAACAACATCGAAACCCCTCTGGCACCTTCCCCGCCGGTGCGTACCGCCGTGGACACCCAGTTGGCGCGCATGCCGCCGGTGATATACGTCTTGGAGCCATTGACGATGTAGTGATCGCCGTCGCGCACGGCTGTGGTGGCCAATTGCGCCACATCCGAACCGCCCCCGGGCTCGGTGATACCCAACGCGATGTGTTTGGTGCCGGCCAGAACCGGCGGCGCCACCATCTCTTTTAGCGCCTGTGAACCCCAGTTTAGAACCGGTGGCAGACCAATACCGTGCACCATCAGGCTGGCGGGTATACCCCCGGCACCAATGCGCGCCAACTCCTCATTGGCAACCCACATATGCCAGGAATCAATACCCTCGCTGATACCGCCAAACTCCTCCGGATAGCCCAGACCAAGCAAACCGACAGCGGCTGCCTTGGGCCACAGTTCAATGGGGATATGGCAGTCTTCATCCCAGTCATCGGCGTAGGGCATGATTTCCGCATCGATAAACTTGCGCAGTTGCCTGCGCCACTCGTGATGCTCTTCGCGCAGATTGGGGTTAGGAAGACGTGCGCTGTCAAAGTCCAGTGCCATAGCTTGTTCTCGCAACGGTGCATGATTTTCGGGCATCCATACTAATGGAGAGTGCCCTTGAGTGCATGCGCAAGTGCGCCATCGAGTTGGGCAACGGTGACAGCCTGCTATCACTCACGAGCAGCGTCCGCCGACAGTTGTTAGCAAATGGCGACATGATGTACTCTCGGCACACCCTATCAAATCGGTCGACCGTCATATGAAGCACAGTACGCCCGATACAACGCCTGCGGCCATGCCGCTGTGGCAACTGGCATTTCGTGCCGGCTTCCTGCTGGCAGGCGCCTTCGCCGTACTCGCGATGTCGCGCTGGCTGTACTGGATGTGGCAACCCCAGAGCTGGGATTTCAGCTTGTTTCCCGGCTGGTGGCACGCGCACGAGATGGTGTTCGGTTTTGCGATGCCGGTGGTCGCCGGTTTTCTACTATCAGCGGTGGCGACCTGGACCGGCATTCCCGGCACCAAAGGTTGGCGCCTGCAATTACTGTTTGGCTTGTGGCTTCTCGCTCGCGCGGTGCTGTGGCTACTACCGCAGCAGCTGCTGCTAGCGTGGCTGGCAGAGATGCTTTTTATCGGGCTGTTGACCTATGAGCTGACCAGCCGTGTATGGGCCCGCAGGCAGTGGCGCAATATACTGTTTACGCCCGTACTGTTGGCGCTGGCAGTACTGAGCAGCGCCAGTTACTGGAGCGCGGACGACCCACTGCTCAGTGTGCGCCTGCACTACGGCGCAGTGTGGATGATCACTGTACTGATCGTGATAATTGGCGGCCGGGTTACGCCGCTGTTCACCGGCAACCGGTTGGGGTTGAAGATTTCACCGCTGCCAGTATGGTTCGAAAGCCTGGCTATCGGCAGCACTGCGCTGATAGCACTGATGATGGTGTTTTCGCCGCTGCAGCAGGGAAGTCCAATGCTGGCGATTTTCTGCCTCGGGGCGGGCATTATCCACATGATTCGGCTGGCACACTGGCAGGGTTGGAAAACGCTGGGCGTACCCCTGCTGTGGTCCATGCATCTGAGCTACCTGTGTATCCCGCTGGCGATGTTCGGGCTGGCGCTGGTCGGCGCACAAGCCGTCGCGAGTAAAAGTGTCATGCACCTGCTGGCCATCGGCAGTATTGGCGGAATGATCCTGGCGATGATGTCGCGGGTGTCACTGGGGCATACGGGCCGGCCACTGAAAGTGCCGACGTATCTTGCATTTGCATTCGCGCTGGTGTTTCTCGCCGCCGTGATACGCGCGACACTGCCGTTGCTGGATATCGCGCTAACGCTACAAGCATGGCAGCTGTCTGCAGTACTGTGGATTATCGCGTTTACGCTCTTCATGGTGCGTTATACGCCTGTACTGGTGCGCTCCAGAGTGGACGGCAAACCGGGGTAGCCACTGACAGTGGAGCCCCGAATGGCCACCGGGTTTCAGTATTTCTGTCGCCAGGCCTCGTAACCGCCATCGACGCTGTACACGTCCATAAACCCCTGCTCGGAAAAGTAATCCGCCGCACTCTGGCTGGAATTACCGTGGTAACAATAGAGAATCAGCGGCGTATCTTTGTCTGTGTCGGCCACAAACGCCTCCAGCGTATCCTGCTGGATGTGTATGGCGCTCTCTATGCATCCCGCACTGTAAGCATCCGCTGCCCGCACATCGGCAATGGTAACTGTACCTGAGTCCATCAGTACTTTCGCTTCGTCAATCGAAATTCGTTTGTAGGGCATGATCTTCTCCGGGACTTTCAGTCAATTTCAAAAACATGTTTACGGCAATGTACGCTGTCCCGCCGTACCTCCACAACAGTTGCGTCCGCCGCCGGGCGCTGAGAAGCCTGATGACAGGGACTGCGACGAGATATAGCTGGATTATCGCGATAAAGCGGTCTATCGGTATCGGCCAGCCCACCAAAAATACCACTTTTGCGTGATGTTTTAAGGTATACAATAGAAAAGGATGGATTGCCACACCTCATGGATTTTGTCGCCTGCCGGGAAGATAATGGCGATAAACGAGCAACCGTCTGTGACCCTTGCATTGTCAAGGGCAGTCAGTTTCCACCGCAGGATGGGACGGAGGAGCACAACATTTCAAAGCATGATTTGAGACAACTGTCTTTCCAGTACATGCAAGATGGCTTTTCAATTGTGGATCTGGAGGGAGTCCATGTGGACGTCAATCCCGCACTGTGCCGGATGACGGGTTTTACAGCCGAAGAACTGGTCGGCTCCAACCCCACCCACCTGTACTGGCCGCCGGAGGAACGCGAGCGCATTCAGTCGGCCTTTGCCAGAACACTAAAGGGCGATCTCGCGCAGATTGAACTGACGTTTATGCATAAAAATGGAACGCGGTTTCCGGTGATCGTGAATCCCTTTGCTATCAGAGAGCCGGACAACAGCATTCGCTACTATGCCGCCACCGTGGTGGATGTCACGCAACAGGAAAACATGAAGGCCGAACTGCGCAACAGCGAGGTGCGCTTTCGCACATTGTTTGAGAACGCCGGTGATGCCATAGCTATACTAAAAGATTTCCAGATCATTGATTGCAACAATAAGCTACTGGAACTGTACGGATTCACGCGAGAGGAAGTCTGCTCCAGACCTCTGTTCTCTTTCTTCTCGCCAACCCAGCCCGGAGGAAAATCCTCTCGCCAGTTTCTTGAGGAGATGGTGCAGGCAGCTCGCTCCGGCACGCCCCAGACATACGAGTGGCACGGTGAGAAATCTGATGGCAGCCCGGTTGTGGCCGAAATAACCCTGAATACCTTCACGCTCGGCAACGCCAGCTTCGAGCAGGCGATCTCCCGCGATATTACACAACGCAAACTAATGGAGCTCGAGCTACTCGAACTTAACAAGACGCTAGAGAGCAGAGTGGCACAGCGCACCGAAGAATTGGAAGCAGCCTGCAGCGAACTGCTGGAGAGAAATGTCCAGTTTCGGGAATTAGCCAGAAAGCTGACACTGGCAGAGGAGAACGAGCGAAAACGCATTGCGCGGTTGCTTCACGACAACCACCAGCAGCTACTGGCGGCAGCAAAAATTAAGGCAGAGATGCTGACCGACGAGTTGCACAGCTGGGACCCCATTGAGACCGGCCGACAAATCGTATCAATACTCGAGCAGGCGATGGATGGTACACGTTCACTCACCATGGAGCTTGCCCCCCCGATTCTTTACGGGCAGGGTTTCGTTGCAGCGCTGCAGTGGTTGGGACGCTGGATGGAGGAGAACTATCACTTGCAGGTGGACGTTTCCGGGACTCTTCCCGCGACGCCCATGTCGGCCGATATCAGCGGGGTACTGTTTCGAACGGCACGGGAATTGCTATTGAATGTGAGTAAGCATGCCGGTGTTCGCAAGGCAGAAGTAACAATCGCGATAACCAATCGGCGACTGGAAGTCTCGATTTCGGATGCGGGAGTGGGGTTTGATCTCGCCGACGTTCTGCAGCAGCGGGCCTATGGCTTGCTGAGCATCCAGGAGCAACTGATCCCGTTCGACGGCTGGCTCGATATCAACACTGTCCCGAAGGGAGGAACCCGATGCACCCTGATGATTCCACTGTCAGATACCGAAGGCATTCAGCCGCTGGTAACGCCCGCCGCGAATGATAACCCAACGCCGCCCGGTAACCAGGGGCAGACCCAGTGAGCAGGACAAAAAACGGGGGAAGGTGCCAGTGATGCGCAAGAAATACCGGGCCAAGAATGGAGATATGACCATGAATAGATCTAACGCCGACTCACCAAACTTAGCCACAACCTGGCTGACCTGCCTGTTGCTGCTGATCCTGAGCGGACCATCCATTGCAGCCACGACAGAAGCGGCTGCAATACAGGCGGCTATCGACAAGGCCTACGCTGACTACAAAAACCTCGAAGAGGGTGCCAACGCCGATTACATCCCGGCACTGGCAAAAGTGAACCCCGAACTCTATGGAATCGCACTGGTGACGACTGACGGCACAATGTATACCGCAGGTGATATCAAAACCGAAGTCTCCATACAGTCTATTTCCAAGGTATTCACTATGGCCAAAGTCATGGATGAATCCGGCCCGCAATCGATCTACGACAATATGGGGGTCGACGCTACTGGTCAGGTGTTCAATTCCATTGTCGCGATTGAGCAGTACCAAGGTGCCGAGATGAACCCACTGGTGAACCCCGGCGCCATTGCCGCCACAGGCAT
The DNA here is from genome assembly GCF_055809315.1 of Halioglobus sp. D3-4. Lineage (NCBI taxonomy): Bacteria > Pseudomonadati > Pseudomonadota > Gammaproteobacteria > Cellvibrionales > Halieaceae > Halioglobus > Halioglobus sp. D3-4. Next base: position 4,948,111 of record NZ_CM147907.1, on the reverse strand, counting down.
GGTGAAGGGCGACAACTATGATGAGATCTGGTCCAGCCTGCTTGGTTACTACAGTGAGTTCGCCGGACGCAAGCTGACCGTGCTGGAAGACGTGTATGTCTCGGAAGCCGAAACCAACCAGCGAAACCAGGCGCTGGCGATGCTGATGTATGCCTACGGCCGTATCGAGGGCGACGCACTGCAGGCGACCGATATCTACACCCGCCAATGCTCTGTGGGAGTGAATACGCAGGATCTGGCATACATGGCCGCCACACTGGCGAATGGCGGAAAAAACCCCGTCACCGGCAAACAGGTCGCGAACATTGAGAATGTCCCTGAAATTCTCGCAGTGATGGCCACTGCCGGCCTGTACGACGATTCCGGCAAATGGCTTTATCGTACTGGCCTGCCGGCGAAGAGCGGTGTGGGCGGCGGCATTATTGCGGTATCCCCGGGGAAGTTCGGCATAGCGGTGATCTCACCGCGGCTGGATGCTGCGGGTAACAGCGTGCGGGCACAGAAAGCGATAGCCGATATTTCCAACGCACTGGGCGGTAATCCCTACGTAGTACAACCACTGGACTAACCGGGCGGTGGAAACCGCCTGTTTGCATTCACAATGGGCGGATTGGAATGCGCTCAGGGTGCTCGTTTACACTGTTCGCCACCGCCTGGCCACCGCCTGCACACCGGGCTCTCCAGCGCGTTATCAGTTTAGGCTGGCAGGTAACTGCCCCTGCATCGCTCTGCGGGTAGTTGCGGCGCTTCTTCTTGTCCAGTTCCTCAATCACCCGCGCTTCCTCCCACTGAAACTGCTGTATGGTTTGGCTCAACTCGAAATTGATGACCCTGGTCGGGCTTACCCTGGCGAATACACATTATCGAGATACTTCGAAATCTGTCAGCGCGAACACAGCGGCGGCTTTCAATTCAAAATCCATCCGTTTACTTTACCCGGGTTTTCCCCAAAACTAGCACGCGATACCTTGAGGAATCCAACCATCAATGATTGATATCAGAATGTGGGGCCGTGCTCTGGGGCAGATGCCTAAATTGTCACACAGTGAGTGGCAGGAGTTGGACCCAGTAGCGAAATGGCTGGTCGCCTGTCGCGCCTCGGTCTTATTCATGACATTCACAGCCGCAGCCCTGGGCGGCCTGATGGCCTGGAGAGCTGGGTATTTCCAGTGGGACCTATGGCTTGCGGCCGTCCTCGGCCTGCTGTTCGCACATGCCACCAACAACCTGCTCAACGACTACACCGACTCGCGCCGCGGTATCGACAAGGACAACTACTACCGCAATCAGTATGGCGTGCATGTACTGGAAGACGGCCTGATGAATGAGCGCCAGTTCTGGCGCTATCTCGGCGTAACTGCAGGCGTCGCACTGTTGCTCGGTGGCTGGCTCGTGTTCCAGCGCGCCGGCCTTACGCTGGACCTGATGCTGGCCGGCTCTTTTTTCGTGCTGTTCTACACTTGGCCACTGAAGTACTACGGACTGGGTGAACCCGCCGTTCTTCTGGTCTGGGGGCCGCTGATGGTGGGCGGCACCTACTATGTCCTGAGCGGAAGCTGGAGCGCGGATGTCGCCTGGCTCAGCGTGGTGTTCGCGCTGGGCCCCACCACCGTGCTGTTCGGCAAACACACGGACAAACTGGAAGCCGACAGAGCCAAGGGAGTGAATACGCTGCCAGTGATCATCGGTGAGAAAATGTCGCGGCGCGCCATCAGCGTAATGGTCTGTGCGCAATACATACTGTGTGTCATCCTCGTACTGACGGGCAGTTTCCACTGGCCGCTATTGCTGGTGTTGCTCAACCTACCGCGCCTGCCAATGCTGTTTAATGAATTGCGCAGCAGCAAGCCAGAATCACCCCCCGGCTGGTTCCCTGCCAGTGTCTGGCCGCTGTGGTTTTCCGCTCTCGCATTCAGTCACACACGCCGCTTCACCTCGCTTTTTCTCGTTGGCGTACTGCTCGATACCCTACTGTACTAAACTGGTAATTTTCGTAGGGATATTGCGCCTCAAGTTCTACGTAAGTATTATCCGAAACAGCAGATTGTCACACAGCGCGAGATGTTGAACATGGATGATAGCCCCCGTAAAGGATGGTTGGCAAAGCTACGCAAACCCTCAGCGTCTCTTTCGGTGCTCAGTCTTGTATGCATCGGTATCGCCGTGGGCATTTTCGGCCTGCTGGCCTTTGACACCACCATGCACGCCACCAGTACTGAGGAATTCTGTGTCAGTTGCCACGAGATGGACATTCCGTACGCGCAACTGAAAACCACACCCCACTACAGTAATCGAACCGGCGTAACAGCCACCTGCTCCGACTGTCACCTGCCAAAAGAGTTCGTACCGAAAATGATTCGTAAGGTAGAGGCCGCCAGGGAAGTGTGGGGCACAATGACCGGCATTATCGATACGCCCGAAAAATACGCAGCCCATTTGCCGGCAATGAAAGCGCGGGAGATCGCGCGCATGCAGGCCAACGACTCGCAGGAGTGTCGCAACTGCCACAACATGGAGCGTATGAAGCCCGATCTACAGGGCAAAATGGCGGCGCGTTTCCACCAGCCCGAGCGCAGGAAGGACAAGTCCTGCATCGACTGCCACGCGGGTATTGCACACCCGCAGGACTAGCCATCGCCTGAAAGCGGGGGAAGAAATATTGATCTGGATCAAGAAGCCCTCCCATGTTGGCCTCTGCCGCGTATAAACTCCAGTTCAGATGCACGATACTGGGCGCAGATGTCATAATATGATGACAATGAAAGACCACCCGTTGCACTGCAAGAGCGTGTCGGGACTATCCGGCAAGGGATTGGTTCACCGGAGAGCGCAATACCAAATAAATTACAGCGTGGGTCAGGCATGACGACAACCATACTCAGAACACTGCTTGGTGTATGCGCTGCGCTGCTAATGCACAGTGCTGTTGCCGCCGAGAGCGAACCGGGATGTCTGGACTGCCATCAGGCGGATGCCGATTCTTCTGTCCACGCGATTTTCAGTACCGTACACGGCTCTCTGCAAGGTGGTGGCGCGGCCAGTTGCACAGCCTGTCACGGAACCAGCGAAGCGCACGATCGCAGAGGCAGGAAGGCGCCACCGGATATCAGTTTTGGCCCACAGTGGCCCTCCGATGCAGAAACTCGCAACGGCGGTTGCCAAAGCTGTCATAACAATGACGATCTACTGCTGTGGATGGGCAGCTCCCATCAACAGGAAGATCTGGCCTGCAACGACTGTCACCGCGCACACCAACCCGAGACGCTCACCCGCGGCGACACCTCCCAGCAATTGTGCCTGAATTGCCATACGCAGGTACGCGCCGAACTGCACCTGCCGTCACGCCACCCGATTGTGGAGGGAAAAACCGCCTGTACTGACTGCCATAATCCCCACGGGGGTACGGGTGAAGCAGACCTACATCAGGTAACGCTTAACGACAACTGCTTCAGCTGCCACCAGGACAAGCGCGGCCCCTTCCTGTGGGAACATCCGCCGGCGGCGGAAGATTGTGCCCTGTGCCATCGACCGCATGGCTCCGTCAATGAGCCTCTGCTCACCGCCAGGGGCCCGGCGCTGTGTCAGCAGTGTCATGCGGCGGCCTTCCACCCCAGTGTGCCCTATGGCAGTGAGAGCCTGTCCACTGGTACCGCCAGCCAGAACATACTGGGTAAAAACTGCTTGAATTGCCACAGCCGGGTACACGGCTCGAATCACCCCTCCGGCGCGCGGCTGACACGATGAGCAGCAGAGGGCGCCAAAGGAACCCGATAGGCATAGCCTACGTGTTGGCGATGGCCAGCTATGCCCCGTTCGTCGGCGCGGCAGATACCAGCAGTGAAGAAGCCGCTGCCAATAACACACCTCTGGCACTGCAGAATCTGCCTTCATCCACCAGCAGTGCGACTGCCTCTGGTAACAGCGCCCGGATCGGGCTGGGGTATACCAGCCAGGACAACTATATGTTCGGCGAGTACAACGGGCTAAGCAAGCAGGGCGTGAACGCCATCGCCGACCTGTACTGGCAAGATTTTCACGAAGGCGACAACTACTGGCAACTCTCCATGACGAATCTGGGACTGGATACGCGAGAGGGCGAGCTGGTCTGGGGGAATGCCGACCGCCTGCGGCTCACCGTGGGCTTTGACTCACAGCAACAGGTACGCAACGACAGTGGCCAGACGCCTTTTCGCGGCAATGTCACACAGTATTTGCCGGGTAACTGGGTAACAGGCCAGAGCACGGATGAGTTCTCAACTCTCGATGAATCCCTGCGTGACTTCGACCGCGTCATCAACCGCGACAAGGTCTTTATCGGCCTCGATACCCGTATCAATGATCAATGGCGCCTGCGCAGCAACCTCTCCTACGAAGAGAAGGAAGGGCATGGCGATACGGGCGCGGCAATCTATATCGACGGTTCGGGTGCCGATGCAGTTCTATTGCGTTCGCCGATTGATTACGCCACGACAGAATTCGATCTCAGTCTCGCCTACGATGGCGAGCGACTGCATCTCAACGGCGAGGTCGCCTACTCGAAGTTTGACAACGACGACGATCTGCTGGTCTGGCAGAACCCCTACAACGCCTTCGGTACCGATGTAATGTATCCCAATGGTACCGGCGGTATGGGGCTGGCGCCCGACAACGACCAGACCAGTGGTCGCCTGATTGGCCACTACCTGTTCTCACCAAAAGTACGACTGCAATTTGATGGCAGCTACGCACGCGCAGCCCAAAATCAGGACTATCCGCTATACACGGTGAATGATGCTCTCGTGGTCACCGTGCCGGAACCAGCAAGCGATTTTGACGGCGCGGTGGATATCAGCACAGGTAACTTGCGCCTGCTGCTGAACCCCCTGCCGAAATTACATGCCGAACTGTTTTATAAACTGCGTGACCGGGATTACAACACCGACAGAAACGGCTATCTCTATGTGCGCGGCGACGGCAGTAACCAGCCGGCGTCACCGCAGACGGTCTACAACACCGACCACGATTACACCTCGCAGACGGGGGGCATTGAAGCCAGCTATCGCCTGCCACTGCGCAGCAAGTTAACCGCCGAGTACGCTTACGAGGAAGTGAAGCGACGCAACGCCGAGGTTGAAAAGACCGAGGAAGATCGCTACACACTTAAATACCGTATCAGGCCGTGGTCCAATTTCAGCAGCAGTGTATACCTTGGATACGCCGACCGCGCGGCCTCCACCTACGAATGGGCACAGGATTACTACGCACTACTGGATACACAGCTGATCAATGCCACGCCGGACAACCAGCGCTATATCAATCACCCGCTGCTGATGAAGTACTACATGGCAAATCGTGAACGCTGGGAAAGTGGCGCCGATTTTAACTACCTGCCCACATCGCGCTGGAATTTGAGCCTGAACCTGCAATGGCAGGACGATGACTACAACAAGAGCGCCCTCGGCCTGACCAGCTCCAAGTGGTACCGCGCGAACTTCAGTGCCAGCTACGCCCTGTCTGACAAACTGTTCGGGAGCATCTATACCGGCTATGACCGCTACGAGGCTGACCAGAGCAGCCGAGCATTTCGCGGCGGAGCAGAAAAAGATGCGTTTGCGATCTATCCCCCGCTGCCTCAGGCCAGTGACCCGGACCAGGACTGGGATGTTAACAGTACCGACGACAGCATCACGCTGGGCGCAAACCTCGAGTGGCAGGTAGCACCGGAAATACAGCTCACGCTGGATTACAGCTATGTCGATACCCAGGCCAGGCAGGATGTCTCTACGCAACCGGGGAGTACCGTCACTGCCTCGGACCTGCCCGATGTAAACACCACCATGCATCACGTGCAGGCCAGCGGAATTTGGCAACTGCGGGACAACCTGTCCCTGCAACTGGACTATCAGTATTACTCGTTCAAATCCGATGATTGGGCCTGGGAGGATGTGCAGGCAGACACTATTTCAAAGGTGCTGACCTTAGGGCAGAGCAATCCGGATGAAGATATTCACTACATAGGCGCGTCCGTCATTTACAGCTGGCAGTAGCGCCGGGGGAGGAAGACAATGCACACTTTCGCACGCACCTGGATCTTGGCGGGGCTGGTCGGCCTGCTTGTCGCCTGTGGCGGCGGTGGAGGCAACAGCGCCTCTGGCGTGGAACCAGGCCCGGCTCCCCCCAACCAGCCGGTACCACCAACACCGATTCCACCCACGCCTACGACAAATCCCTATGCACAGGCCGAGGTGTTGAACGCGTACATCACAGACGCGGCCCTGAATGCGGATATGCAGGCAGTCATACAGTTCCAGTTGAGTGACGCGGATAATGTTGCGATCACTGACCTGACTGCCGATGACGTGCGCTTTGTCATCGCCAAACTTGAAACCAGCCCGCTGGGCAGTTCCACCGGCACCTGGCAATCCTATATCAATACAGTCGCCGCGCCGCAGGTGGGCATCGGCACTGAGCCGAAGTTGCAGGGTACCTATGAGACCGATGGCGAGTTCACCAATCTCGGCGACGGCATGTACAGCTATCGCTACGCGACAAGTCTCACCAACCTGCCTGAAGATGTGCTGGCGCAAGCTGAAGCGGAGGGGCTGGACCTCAGCTACGACCCGAACCTGACCCACCGCGTGGCGATCCAGTTTGACAATGCGCCTGGCAAAGCCAACCCCTCGCACGACTGGCTACCGGCCACCGGAGCGACCGATGGCATCTTCACTATGGATATCGCCGCCACGGCCAACTGCAACCGCTGCCACGACCCTCTTGCTATACACGGCGGCGGCCGACAGGAAGTCAAATATTGCGTCACCTGCCACAACGCCGGTTCCGTCGACCCGGACAGCACCAATACCGTTGATTTCAAAGTTATGGTTCACAAGATACACCGCGGCGCAAACCTGCCCAGCGTGGAAATGGGCGAGCCGTATGTGATCTATGGTTTCCGCAACACGCCGCACGATTACTCCGATGTGCACTTCCCGCAGGACATCCGCAACTGCGTGAACTGCCATGTCGGCTCCGCCACAGGCGCAGATCTGGACTATGAGCTGACCGAGACCGCCCAGGGCGACAACTGGTCGCTCTACGCCACTGCGGCGGCCTGTGGCAGTTGCCACGACGATGTGGATTTTAGCCGACACGCCGGAGGGCAACCGGACGATAGCAACTGCGACAGTTGCCACTCCACGGGCGGCATTGCCGGCAGCATCCAGGACAGCCACGAAATACTTTCGGTAGTGGCTAGTAAACAATTCATGGCGGAAGTGCTCTCTGTTGACAACAGCATGCAGGGCGAAAATCCGGTTGTGAGTTTTAAAATCAGCAACCCGGAGACCGGGCAGGATTACGACATCCTCACAGACCCGGTATTCAGTGGCGCATCGATCAATGTGCGCACCGCCTGGAGCACTAGCGATTATACCAATACCGGCAATGACTCCGACAACGCCAGCTCCGTTTCTGTCAGCGCCCTGACTGGGGCAACCGCTAACGGCGATGGCAGCTTCAGTGTCACCATGCCAGTGGCCATACCCGATGGCAGTGAGCAGCCTTTCATTCCTGCCACCGGCAGTGGTGCGACGGTGGTCGAGGGACGCCTGTCGATTGAGTTGGAGTCGGGTGAATCCCCTTCGCAGGTACCCCTGACCAACGTTCATGCATTCTTTTCAATCGACGAACCCGACGGCGTTGCCGTACCTCGGCGGACATCGGTTGAACTGGATAATTGCCTGGCCTGCCACCAGGTGCTTAGCCTGCACGGCAGCAACCGCACAGACGATATCAATAGCTGTGTCACCTGCCACAACCCGCGCAATACCGATCGTGACGTGAGGGCAATAGCGTCCACGCCTCCCACTGATGGCAAGACGGAGGAATCCATCGACTTCAAAACTATGGTGCACGGCATCCACGCTGCCGGCATGCGCGAAGACCCTCTGCAGATTGTCGGCTTTCGCGGCTTCACTACCTATGTCTATGACGAGGAACATGTGCAGTACCCCGGTAACCTCGCAAACTGCATCGCCTGCCACACGGATGATGGCTACACTCTGCCTTTGCCCAGTGGTGTACTGGCGACCACCATCGACACCGGCGTCGACCTGCAAAGCCCGGTTGACGACACCGTTGTGACACCGGTAACTGCGGCATGCTCGAGTTGCCATGACGATACAGAAGCGGCGTCGCACATGACTTTGCAGGGCGGTAGCTTCAGTACCACGCAGGCGGCGATTGACGCCGGCACCGTAGTAGAAACCTGCAGTGTGTGCCACGGTGAGGGCCGCAATGCCGATGTCACCGAAGTACACGACATCCCCTGAGGGCTTACTTGTCGTAGCTGTCTGACGCGCACCTGAATCCCGCGGCCGCCTGACTGCCGAGGATTCAGGCGCCGGGGATGCCATTTGCCTGTGACAGCCGGCATCGAAAAACGCCCCCGTCCAACCGCACTACTTGGCTTTGCGCAGGCAAACGTATATCGTCCAACGCATGAAATATATCGGCACAGAGAACTTCGACCACGAGCAACGCCCACGCACAGGGATTCTGCTGACCAATCTGGGCACTCCTCAGGCACCGCAGCGCAAGGCGCTACGGGTTTTTCTAAAGGAGTTCCTGTCGGACCCGAGGGTTGTAGAGATACCGCGCCTACTGTGGTGGTTTATCCTCAACGGCGTCATTCTGAATATCCGCCCGGGGCGTTCCGCAAAAGCCTATCGCAGCGTCTGGACGGAACGTGGCTCTCCCCTGCTGTTTCACACACAGGACCAGACAGCAGGTCTGCGCGATGCGATGAACCGTGCGTATGGCGATGAGGTCATCGTGGAGTTCGCGATGCGCTATGGCACGCCCGCCATTCCCGATGTCCTGCAGGGTATGCTGGAGCGAGGCGTGCGTAGACTGTTAGTACTGCCGCTGTATCCCCAGTACAGTTGTTCGACCACCGCCTCCACCTTCGATGCGCTGGCGGCCGATTTCACCCGCAGGCGCTGGCTGCCCGAGCTGCGTATGATCAATCACTATCATGATCACCCCGCCTATATCAGCGCGATTGCCAACAGCGTGCGGGCATATCGCACCGAGCACGGCACTGCCGATGTTCTCCTGTTTTCCTATCACGGTGTGCCACAGCGCTATCTGGATCAGGGCGACCCCTACCACTGTGAATGTCTGAAAACCTCGCGACTGGTTGCAGCTGAACTGGGGCTGGCGGAGGACGCGTACAAGACGACGTTTCAATCACGCTTTGGCCGGGAGGAGTGGCTAAAGCCCTACACCGACGCCATCCTTCAGGAATTGCCGGAGCAGGGTATTAAAACAGTGCAGGTTATTGCGCCCGGATTCGCGGCGGACTGTCTGGAAACACTCGAGGAACTGGCGGTTGAGAACAGGGACTATTTTCTCGCTGCCGGTGGCGAGCAGTACCAGTATATTCCATGTTTAAACAGCTCCTCAGACCATATCGCGGCATTGACGCAGATTGTCAATGAGCACCTGGCAGGATGGCTGGATCATACTTAGGCCAGACTCAGTTCTGGCATTCAACGGGGGGCTGGCGTTGACCTGACCGGCGCAAACCGGGCAGGCCAGTGTAGGGTTTTTCGAGGTTCAGCTGTCGTCGTCGAGAGGAATTAGCCTGGCGATCATCAGGCGCAATTCTTCATCCGTGAGTGCCTGATTAGCCTCGTGACGTTTGTTCTCAGGAGCCTTGGCTTCCACGATGATCTCGTCGACCGTCATGCCGGCCCAGTCCTCAATCGGTTCGTGGCACTCCAGACACTGGTTGGGGTCGGTATCCGCCGCCAGGGCGAAACTGGATAAACCCCAAAGACACAAGCCCGCTACAATTTTTTTATTCATGGTTACTCCTGAGTGGTTGGGTCAACTTTCCTGTACCCCGCTAAAAATACCAGCGACGCCGGGCACTACATATAGGGTAGCCGCTTTTTCGACTATAGCCAACGCCTTACCCGCTCACAATAGGCGGGGTAATCTTGCGGGAATATTTCACGCAACATTGCCTCCTCTGGACGGATAAAACGCAGTTCGATAATAACCGCAAATACCGGCGGAACCAGCAGCGCAAACGCCGCACCCACAGTGAGTGCACACCCCAGCAGGACCGCCAACATGCCCAGATACATCGGGTTACGCGTGTAGCGGTAAATGCCGTCTGTTACCAGCGCGGAGACATTGCGAAACGGTATCACCCCCGTGCCCGCACGTGTAAACAGACCGTTGGCAATCACCAGCAGACCCAGCCCGATCATAATCAGTACGCCGCCCACCAACTGCCAGGTAACACTGGTAAATCTCGCGCCGGGAAAGTACTCATTGCAGGCGAAAATGACAATCAGGCCGAATACCAGCCAGATCGGCGGATAGATTATGCGTTTAACCATTCCCGCTCACCTCTGTTTAATGTGGCGCCATATGGACACCGGCCGGCTCCACGCTGCCGATTGCATAGGCTAACGCAATCCCGAGAAGAAACGCCAGTGTCAGTTTGCCGCGATCGTGGCTGTGAAAGTGCACCTCCGGCAGCAGGTCACTCAAGGCGATACAGATAAATGCCCCGGCGGAGAATGCCAGTGCCACGGCCACGAGGTGATCGCGACCCGCATCCACTACGTCGACGCCGAAGAAAAACAACATCGCCCCCAGCGGACACATCAGCGCAAATACTACATTGGTAGCAGCCCTCGCGCCCTTGCTCCAGCCGCCGGCCTGCATAACTGTGACGATGGACATTGCATCCAGCGGTTTGTGCAGCAATATTGCCAGAAACACACCGATACCCAGCACACCGCTGGCGTGGCTACCGGCATGCATCACTGCACCTAGCGCAACCCCGTCAATCAACGTGTGCACCGCCAGGCCCAGTGCCAGTCCCACCCAGCTTAGCCCGTGAACTGAATGGCCATGATCGTGGCTGTGGCTGTGGCTGTGCTCGTGCTCGAGCTGAGCACCCGCCTCGAGACTAAAGTCGTGCTGATGGAAATGAAATACACGGAGCAGCAACAGCATCACAATCAGGCCGATCATCAGCCACCAGACGGTGGTGTCGACACCCCCGGATTCGCTGGCCAACGCCACACTGTGGGGCAACAGGTGATAGAACGCCACCCCCAGCATCAGCCCTGAGACCAAACTCATCACCACCTGGGTGCGGGTGTGAGTCATCCTTATCAAGCTGGGCAGAAGCCCCCCGACCAGCGAGAAGCCGGCAATGGCCAGACAGTAAACAATCAGCAGTAATGTTGGCGACACCGGCACGCGCTCAGTTGGGGGTTAGGTTTCAACGCGGCGCATTATTCCACATTCAACCGGCGTTGTAATCGCAGCGGCTAGCTAAACCAACATTCTGGCAAGACACAGTGGTACAAGCTGTATTACCGGTCCACAATAATTTTCTGATCCACGTTCGGCACCGGCAAAAGGCATTGACACCCAAACTAATGATCATTAGTTTAGCCATATCATGTGAGGAGGACGCCATGTCTATCTACGAACCGATTGAATCCAATGACTCTCACCGCCACCTGCAGCTGCGCAGCCCCGTCACGCTGGAGCCCATCGGAGAACTGATCTGCGCCAATACCGAGGACGTGGCTGCAGCCATCTCCAAGGCCAGAGCCGCACAGCCGACCTGGGCGGCTACGCCGATGAAAGACAGAGCTGCCATTGTGGAGCGCGCGCTAAAGGTCCTGCTGGAACGCCAGGACGAAGTCATAGAGACCGTGGTCCGGGAGACGGGCAAAGCGCCCACTGATGCGATGAGCATGGAAGTTTTTTCGGTGGCGGACCAGCTGTGCTACTACGCAAAAAATGCAGAGAAATTCCTCAAGCCGCGCAAGCGCAAAGTCCACGGCATTCTGGGCCTGATGAAGCAATTGCGCATCCTGTACAAGCCACTGGGCGTCATCGGCCTGATCACGCCCTGGAACGGCCCGTTTGTGCTGCTGATGAATCAGGCAACGCAGGCGATACTGGCCGGCAACACCGTGGTAGCCAAAGGCTCCGAAGTAACGCCCTACTCCGCCAAACTGGCCGAGGATATCTTCCGTCAGGCCGGACTGCCCGAAGGCGTGTTGCAAGTTTTGCTAGGCGATGGCGAAACCGGTGCAGCCATTGTGCGCGGCGGCGTCGACAAGGTCTCATTTACCGGTTCGGTTGCGACCGGACGCAATGTCGCCGAGGCCTGCGCCAGCCAACTGATCCCCTGCACGCTCGAACTGGGCGGCAATGACGCGATGATTGTGTGCGCCGATGCCGATCTGGATCGGGCCGCAGACGGCGCCTGGGTCGGCTCCTGCATGAACACCGGACACTACTGCTGTGGCACAGAGCGTATCTATGTGGTGAAAGAGGTCTATGACGAATTCCTGAAACTCGTGCTGGAAAAGGGCAAGAGCCTACGACAGGGTTCACAGCACGGCTGGGACGAGGATATCGGCGCGGTATTCTGGGATCGCCAGATGGCCATCATCGAAGCACACGTCGAGGACGCCCGCGCCAAGGGTGCCGCTATCCTGATGGGGGGCCGACGCAACCCCGATCTGCCGGGCCTTTACTACGAGCCGACGGTCATCACAGAAGTCGACAACACTATGGACATCATGCTGCTGGAGACCTTTGGGCCGATATTGTGTATCCAGAAAGTGGACAGTGAAGCGCAGGCGCTGGCATTGGCCAATGACTCCGAATTCGGACTCAATGGCAATGTCTGGACCAAGGACAAGGAAAAAGGCTACCGGCTGGCCAGTGCCATCGACACCGGAGCTTGCAGCGTCAACGATATGGCGGTGAGCTACGGTATCCCTGCCGCGCCCTTTGGCGGTCGTAAAAACTCCGGCGTTGGCCAGGTCAACGGCAAAAAAGGGCTGCGCGGCTACTGCCACGAAATGCCCATCGTCATCGACCGCTTCGGCGGAAAGATGCAGAACGGTTACCCCTACAGCGCTAAAAGCGTGGAGGGGATGAAAAAGCTGATGAACTTCCTGTGGGTGAAGACTTCGCTGGGCCGCTGGTTGAGCTGATGCGCAGACGGACCACACCAGCATTCTGATCCAGACGACTAGTATTGTGGTTCAGCGCGTTTTCTCGAGAGATACTGCGGCTCACGAAGGCAATAGTAGAGCTGCACAAAGGGCTTCCCCTTAAGCGCCCTGTTTTTCTGATGGGAAAGGCTTGCTCCGAGCTTTTCCACAGCCCGGCGCGAGCGCATGTTTTCCCTGCCCACGTGAAACCAGACCACATCGGCCCACTGATAGATGTGGCTCAGCATCAGATCTTTCAGCTCGGCGTTGGTGCCCGCCCCCCAGTGGTCACGCACCAGAAACGTATAGCCGATAGAAATCTCGGCCGTATCCCGCCGCCATTCGTAAAAGCGGCTGGACCCAATGATTCGGCCTGTGGCTATCTCCTCCACCGCCAATGCGCCACGGCTGGAGATTGCACCGTCAAAAAAACGCTCCCGAAAGACCTCCCGCTGGTAGCGCGTGGAATCCGGATGCAGCGCCCATATCGCAGGGTCGGATGCGGCGCGCTGAAGCGCCTCGAAATCCGCCGGCACCAGCGGTCGAAGGGCGATAGTACTGCCCTTCAAAACGGGCTGCAGATTGATACGTCTGCTATCCATGCAACATCATCCGCCGCATTCTGGCCCTAGGCCGCACTCAACTGCCGGTAGCGAGACAGCGTCTGACCGCATGCCTGCGCAGCTTCTCTGCCTTTGATCACAAAGTGCTCCTTGAAGAACTCAGGCTGGCCCTCACTGATGAAATCCTTGGGGGTCAGTACGCCAGTAAAGATCGGCACACCGGTATCCAGCTGTGCCTGCATCAGGCCGTCTATCACCGCTGATGCAACAAATTCGTGGCGGTAGATACCGCCGTCAACGACAAGGCCGGCAGCGACGATGGCAGCATAGTCACCGGTTGTAGCCAGTTGTTTTGCCAATAGCGGAATTTCAAATGCGCCGGGGACTTCAAACATCGCGACTTCCCGGCCGTCGATGGCCTGGAACTCCGCCAGAAACGAATCCCTGAACTGATCGACAATATCGTGATGCCAACGCGCAAGAATAAGCGCAACCCGAGGTTGGTGAACAATACTTTGAGTATCAATAGTGAGTGTTTTCATCTGCTGTTTTCCCTTATAAAAGAAAGTTAAACAACAGGGCAAATAAGGGCGACTACCGCTCCAGAGTGGGATGGAAAATCAACAGACCTTATTCTCATAACCAGACTATGACTGTCGGCTCCGGAATCGCACCGGATCTGCTTGTCCTCCTGCAAAGGCAGGAGCGCCCGCGGGCTACGCTACGTGTAGCAACGATTACCGCCGGTGGGGACTTTCACCCCGCCCTGAGAATTGCCGCATTGTGGCGGCAGGCGAAGACTAGGGCATTCGACGGTTTGTGTCTATAGCAGCACCAGGTTATCCCGGTGGATCAATTCCTCATCCAGCTGGTAGCCGAGGATGGATTCTATTTCCCGCGACGGCGACCCCATGATGCGACGCGTCTCCTCCGCGCTATAGTTGACGAGGCCACGTGCCACCTCACGGCCCTCGGCATTGCGACAGGACACCATGTCCCCGCGCGAAAAGTTCCCGCGCACCTCGCGCACCCCCACTGACAACAGGCTGCGACCGGATTCGCGCAGGACCCGCACTGCGCCATCATCCAGCTCGACACTGCCGGCTGTTTGCACCATGCCGGCCAGCCACTGCTTGCGGGCGTTCTCCGGCTGCTTGCCCGTGCGCAACCAGGTACCCTCGTTGCTTCCAGCGGCGATGATACCGAGCACATTCTCCCTGCGCCCCGACGCAATCACCGTCTCGGTGCCGGAACGGGCCGCCAGACGCGCGGCACGCAGTTTCGTCACCATGCCGCCGCGGCCCAGGGCGCCGCCTTCGCCGGCCATCTCATCCAGGCTGGGATCCTGTACGTCACAGGTGTCGACCAGCTCGGCCGCTTCATTATGCCTCGGGTCCTCGCGGTAGAGCCCTTTCTGATCGGTGAGTAATACCAGTACTTCCGCATCGATCAGGTTCGCCACCAGCGCAGCCAGCGTGTCGTTGTCGCCAAAGCGGATCTCATCGGTAACCACCGTGTCATTTTCATTCACAATCGGCAGCACACCCAG
This sequence comes from Halioglobus sp. D3-4, assembly GCF_055809315.1. Lineage (NCBI taxonomy): Bacteria > Pseudomonadati > Pseudomonadota > Gammaproteobacteria > Cellvibrionales > Halieaceae > Halioglobus > Halioglobus sp. D3-4. The sequence goes on along the minus strand of NZ_CM147907.1, from coordinate 4,932,971 downwards.
TTTCAGCAGGGTATTCAACGTACCGCGGGCATTGAGGTAGCGATCGCGTGCGAGAACATCATCGTGTACCAGCAACACCTGCGCCGTCGCAATATTGTGACGCTTGAACCCCGCTTCATAGCTCTGCACCAGAATGGACTGGCCGACGGCCGCAGCAGCTTGCAACTCGTGTAACAAATGGGGCCGCGCTGTCCAGCCCAGACGCACAATACCCGCCGCCACAGCGCCGCTGGAAACCAACACCACCTCATGACCCGCCGAGCGTAACTGTGCCAGTTGCTCCACCAGTGAGCCGATAATGCGCTCATCCAATCCCCGGCCATCGTCCGTCAGCAGCGCGCTGCCCACCTTCACCACCCAGCGGCGCGAGCGGGCAATTTCACTTCGTTCAGTCATTGGCCTTCCTACTCTCGATACTCGACTTCGACATCGAAGTCATCGTCATCATCACCGTCTTCTTCCGCATCCGAGCGCGACCGCAGCGCGGTGCGCAACTCCTCGATACGCTGCCTGGCTTCCACCTGCATAGCGCGCTGCAGGGCCGCCTCTGCCACACGCAACTCAGGGTCTGCCTCCTCCCGCTCGCGACACTCCTCAATATAACTCATCAGATCTCCGCACAATGCGGCAGTGCCATTGGCAGAGATGGCCGATATCGTGTACACAGGGCCCTGCCAGTCCAGTGCCTCCAGCACCGCAACTCGGCGCTGCTCCAGCGTTTCCTCGTCCAGCAGATCGCTTTTGTTCAACACCAGCCAGCGTTCGCGCTTTGCCAGCGTCGGGCTGAAGCGCTCAAGCTCGCGCGCAATACTCAACGCAGCATCGGCCGGCTCCACCCCATCGTACGGTGCCATATCCACCAGATGCAGGAGAATGCGATTGCGTGTCAGGTGTTTGAGAAACCGTATGCCCAACCCGGCCCCTTCCGATGCGCCCTCTATCAACCCTGGTATATCGGCCATTACAAAACTGCGGTGGGCCTCAACGCTGACCACGCCCAGATTCGGTACCAGTGTCGTAAAGGGATAATCGGCCACCTTGGGCTTGGCCGATGACACCGCCCGGATGAGTGTCGACTTGCCGGCATTGGGCAACCCCAACAAACCGACATCGGCCAGTACTTTCAGCTCGAATTTCAAACTGCGGAACTCGCCCTCACTACCGTGCGATGTCTGGCGCGGCGCTCGGTTGGTGCTGGACTTATAGCGCGTATTGCCCAGACCGTGAAAGCCACCCTGTGCCACAACCAGTCTCTGCCCCGCCTCGGACAAATCACCGAGCACCTCACCCAGATCCTCGTCGATAATGGTGGTGCCCACAGGCACACGCAGCACAAGATCCTCTGCACTCTTACCGGTGCAGTTCCTACTCTGTCCCTTCTCGCCATCCAGAGCGCGATAGTTGCGCGTAAAACGATAGTCTACCAGCGTGTTCAGTGACTCATCGGCCTCCACCACAACACTGCCGCCGTCACCGCCATCACCGCCGTCTGGGCCACCGCGCTCAATATACTTCTCGCGCCGAAAGCTCATGCAGCCGTTGCCGCCCTTGCCGGCGTAAACGTTGATACTCACTTCATCAACAAACTTCATTTATCTTTACCTTTTCGGCGAACGGCTTCTTCAAGACCGACTTCTTCGAGAATAACTTCGCTATCTGTTTCGTTCCGGCTACGGGTTTGAAGCGGTTTGCCTTACAGGACCCGCCGTGAACCCCCACCCGTAAAGAGGGGCAGACCCTCCATGGAGGTTTGAGCTCGACTTCCTTTACCATCACAGCATACCACCTGTCACAGCTGGAATAGCTTCAAACTGTTCCCGGTGCCCTAGAATAACGCGCGTATATTATCTGACAAACGCGAAATAGTAGTGAAGAAGAGGGCGCGCGACGTGGCAGACTGAGTGAACAATAAGGCCGCAGCTTGAGTTTGTCAGCGCTTACGGGGGCTTTCTGCGAGCACTGTTTGAGTCCATAAAATTGCGCAGCAATTTTTGTCGAGTTGCGCAGGCAGCCCGTAAGCGCTGACAAACTCGCGGCCGTTCACTCAGTCTGCCACGTCGCGCGACCGGCCAGTACATTAGCGAATCTACTACTGGAAACCTCTCTGGAAATCCGCCCGTAAGCAGATAAAAAAAAGCCCCGTCAATCGACGAGGCCCTGATCCCTACAATTGGTACCGCCGACTCAGGCGCTCACCACCTGCACAAACTTGCGATTCTTCGGCCCCCGGGCAATGAATTCAACCTTGCCGTCAGCCTTGGCAAACAGGGTATGATCCTTACCGATACCGACATTGTCGCCCGCGTGAAAGCGTGTGCCACGCTGACGCACGATGATGTTTCCGGCTTTCACAGTCTCACCGCCAAAGCACTTGACGCCCAGTCGCTTACTGACCGAATCGCGTCCGTTACGAGTACTACCACCAGCTTTTTTGTGTGCCATTGTCCAAGCCCTCCCTTAAGCCTTGATACCGGTTATCTTCACTTCGGTAAACCACTGACGATGGCCAGTCTCTCTACGATAGTGCTTACGGCGATTGAATTTAACGATTTTGACCTTCTTGTGACGGCCCTGTGCAACCACTTCGGCAGTGACGACACCGCCGGCAACCAGCGGGGTACCGATTTTTATCGTATCGCCGCCCACCATCAGAACTTTATCGAATTCGATCGTTTCACCCGGGGCTACTTCGATTTTTTCCAGCTTGAGGGTTTCGCCCTCGACGACACGGTGCTGCTTACCACCGCTTTCGATTACTGCATACATAGCGTGCTCCGTTTAATTAGCCTGCTCGCAGTTAAATAAACCCTTATAAAACAAGGGGGCAGAGTCAGGCACAAACAGTTGAGTTTACCCGCGACCACCACGATTGCCCGCAGCGAGGTCCGGAGAGCCGGCGATTTTACGCAAATCAGCAGGGTGGAGCAAGCGTTAATTTTATCTAAAAACAAGGAGTTGCAAACGCTCTGTGCACCCATCGCCAGTGCGACACAGCTTGACACGCCGATATTGGCACCCTAGCATGCGCGGGCACTTTTTAATCCCCTGTCCCCTATGCAGCAGATACGCGCCACCGTCGCTCAAGAATTTGAACTGGTCAACCAGCTCATCATTGATCAACTCCACTCAAATGTCGCCATGGTGGAGAACGTCGGGCACTACATCGTCGACGCCGGCGGCAAACGCCTCCGCCCCCTGCTGGTACTGCTCACTGGCGCCGCGCTCGGCCGTTGTGAAGACCGGCACATCACGCTGGCAGCCATTATCGAATTTATTCACACGGCGACGCTGCTACACGACGACGTGGTCGACCTGTCGACGCTGCGTCGCGGCAGGCCCACCGCCAATGCCGAGTTTGGCAATGCGCCCTCAGTGCTGGTCGGCGATTTCCTGTACACGCGCGCATTTCAACTGATGGTGCAATTGGCGGATATGGACATTCTGGACCACATGGCCCAGACCACCAATACCATCGCCGAAGGTGAGGTGCTGCAACTGACACGCGCGGGCGACCCCGATACCACCGAGGCGCAGTATCTCGATGTAATCACGCGCAAAACCGCCATTCTGTTCGCGGCGGCCTGTTATGGCGCGGCCACCCTCTCGGGGCAGGATGAGCAAACCAGGAACGCGCTGCGGGAATTCGGCCTCAATCTCGGCATAGCCTTCCAGATGGTCGATGACGCGCTGGACTACGATGGCGACCCCGCCACGATGGGCAAGAATGTCGGTGATGACCTCATGGAAGGCAAGGTCACCCTGCCGCTGATACACACCCTGCGCGAGGGCAACGCCAGTGAACAGGCCGTGGTGCGCGAAGCGATTACGCAGAAGAGCACAGCCAATATCGAACAGATTATCACGGCGATACAGCGCTGTGGCGCGCTGGAGTACACCCGCGCCCAGGCACGGCGTTACAGCGATCTGGCACTTGAGAACCTGTCTGTACTACCGGACAGTGAGCCACGCAGTGCGCTGGCAAGCGTGACAGAACTGGCGATCAATCGCGAACACTGAGTTTTCGCACTTGCTCCAGCAATGTTTGACGCCTCGCGTTTGCGCGGGAAAACCGCACTTCCTATACTGGACCCCCCGACGACTTCCCAGCGGAAACCAACAATGACGGCACGTGCACTTCTACCGGATCTGCCCGCTTACACCACACTTAAAGACCATGCGACAAAACTCCAGTTTGCATCGCTGGAGGGCCTTTTTGACGCAGATGGCAATCGCGCGGAGTCCTTCCATGCATCCGCCGCCGGAATCCAGCTGGATTACTCCAAGCACCTGCTGAGCGCCAGTGCGCTGTCCTCACTGCTGCAGTTGGCGCAGCAGGCCGGGATACCGGAAAGCATTGAGCAGTTGTTCACGGGTGTTCATATCAACAACACCGAGGATCGCCCGGCGCTTCACACGCTTCTGCGAGCGAGCAGCGGCGGCGACCAACCAGAGCGATACGCACAAGTGTGCAGTGCCAGAGAGCGCATGCAGGTGATGGCGCAGCGGCTGTACTGCGGCGAACACAGCGGCTATTCGGGCGCGGCCATTACCGACGTCGTCAACATAGGTATAGGCGGGTCCGATCTCGGTCCGCGCCTGGTGACGCAGGCATTGCGACCCTTTCACGGCAAGGTGCGGTGCCACTACGTCTCCAATGTGGATCCGGCCGATCTGTTCGACACGCTGGCCGGGCTGGAGCCAGCCACCACCGCCTTCATCATTTGTTCCAAAACTTTTCGCACGGAAGAAACCTTGGCCAATGGTATGGCTGCGCGCGCCTGGATGCTCAATGCCGGCGCGACCACGGCGGATCTGGACAAACACTTTCTGGCCGTTACTACCAATCTGCAGGCCGCGCAGGATTTCGGTATTTCAGCGGCCAATTGCCTGCCGATGTGGGACTGGGTGGGCGGGCGCTACTCTGTATGGTCTGCAGTCGGGCTCAGCTGCGCTATTGCGGTTGGCTGGGAGCGGTTCTCGGAGTTCCTCGCCGGCGCAGAGGCGATGGACCAGCACTTTCGCCACACCGACGCACAGGCCAACCTGCCAATTCTGCTGAGTCTACTGGAGATCTGGTACTGTATTTTCTTCGGCGCGAGCAACCACGTGGTGCTGCCCTACGATCACAGCCTGCAGCGTTTCCCGGATTTTTTGCAGCAGCTGACCATGGAGAGCAACGGCAAACACGTCAGCATCGACGGCCAGCCACTGGATTATGCCACCGCGCCCGTACTCTGGGGCTCGGCGGGCACGATGGGGCAGCACTCCTTTCACCAGCTATTACATCAGGGCACCCTGCTGTGTCCGGTAGACTTTATCCTGCCCCTGAACACCCATACCGGCGCAATACTGCAGCACCGCATACTGGTGGCAAACTGCCTGGCGCAAAGCCGCACACTGATGGTGGGCCGCTCGCTGGAAGACGCCACGAAAGCCCTGACCGAACGGGGACTCGACGAAGCAGAAGTGACGCGACTGGCACCGCATCTGGTAATGCCGGGCAACCGGCCCAGCAGTGTTATCACGATGGAGTCACTAACACCGCACTCTCTAGGGGCACTGCTGGCCCTGTATGAACACCGCACGTTCTGCAGTGGCCAGATATGGCGAATCAACTCTTTCGATCAATGGGGGGTGGAACTGGGCAAGGAAATCAGCACCGATATACTGGGGCGCCTGACCGGTGCCGCCGAGGACGGCACCTCCATGGATGCCGCTACCGAACGATTGATCAAGCTGTGGAAGGACGCGCAGAAATAGCGCTCGCCGCGGCGCGCTGTCAGGCGTCGATCAGCGCCAGCAATTCCGCTGTTTTGCTTTCCATCAGGTCGTGGTCGGCCCGACTTTCGACATTCAGCCTGACCACGGGCTCGGTGTTGGACATACGCAGGTTGAAACGCCAGCCGTCCATGGACATGCTCAAACCATCCACGCGCTCGACCGATTCGGCCTGCCCGGCGTAGGCCTCTTCAATTTTGGACAGCACACTCGCCGGATCTTCGATGGTGCGGTTGATCTCGCCGCTGCAGGGAAATGCCGCCACGCGCTCCGCCACCAGTGTTGACAGCCCGCGGCCACTTTGGCTGATGAGACCGGTCACCAGCAACCAGGGAATCATACCGCTGTCACAGTAGGCGAAATCACGGAAGTAGTGGTGTGCGCTCATCTCGCCGCCATACACCGCGTTTTCCAATCTCATACGCTCTTTGATAAATGCGTGTCCGGTTTTACTCTGCACGGCCTCGCCACCCTGCGATGTCACGATATCAACAGTGTTCCAGGTCAGACGTGGGTCATGCACGATACGAGCGGGGCCACTTTTCTTCAGAAAAGCCTCTGCCAACAACCCAACGACGTAATACCCTTCGATAAACTCCCCGTGTTCGTCAAAAAAGAAGCACCGGTCAAAGTCGCCGTCCCAACCCAGCCCCAGATCAGCATCGTTCTTGCGCACGGCCTCAATCGCCGCCGTCCGATTCTCCGGCAGCAAGGGATTGGGCACACCATTGGGGAAATTGCCGTCCGGTTCGTGGTGCAGCTTAATAAATTCGAACGGCAGGTGAGGCTCCAGCAGATCCACCACCCGCCCGGCACCGCCATTGCCGGCGTCCACCACGATTTTCAGCGGCTGCAAGCTCGCCACATCGACATAGGACAGCAGGTGCTGCACATAGGCTTCGGATGCATCCAGCGCATGTAGCGTTCCCGGCGTTGGCGCTGCGGTAAACTCGTTGCGCTCAGCCAGTGCCTTGATATCGAAGAGCCCGGTATCGCCGGAAATCGGCCGCGACTCCTCGCGCACGAATTTCATGCCATTGTAATCTTTCGGGTTGTGGCTGGCGGTCACCGCAATACCGCCGTCCATTTGGGCATGGGACGTGGCGAAATAAATTTCCTCTGTACCGCACAGCCCGATATCGTATACATCCACACCTTGTTCCAGCAGACCTTCTGTGAGCGCCGCTTTTATAGCCTCGCTGGTCAACCGAATGTCGTGCCCGACAACCACTTTTTGCGGTTTGACAACTTCAGCAAAGGCGCGACCGATACGCCTGGCAATATCTTCGTTGAGCTGATCGGGTACGCGGCCGCGTACATCATAAGCTTTGAAACAGGTGATTTCTTGCACTCAGGGCTCTCTTAACTTTTCTGGTAATAGTTTTCGTAAACAAAATTCGTCGCCTCTACGAAGCCGGGAACACTGCCACAATCAAAGCGCCGGCCCTTGAACTTGTAGGCAATAACACATCCCTTTTCCGCTTGCGATTGCAGTGCATCAGTAAGCTGAATTTCGCCATTGGCGCCGGGGCCCGTCTCGCGGATGATGTCGAAAATATCTGGTGTCAAAATATAGCGCCCGATAATCGCCAGATTGGACGGCGCATCCTCTGGCTGTGGCTTTTCCACCATTTTCTCTACGCTGTAAATACCTTCTTTCAAGCTTTTCCCGTCAATTACCCCATATTTGTGAGTCTGGTCGGCGGGGACCTCCTGAATGGCGACGATGGAACAACGGAACTGTTTGTACAACTCCGCCATCTGCGCGAGAACACCATCACCGTCGTTCACACACAGGTCGTCCGACAAAAGCACCCCAAACGGTTCATTCCCGATCAGTGCTTCTCCGGTGAGGATGGCGTGCCCCAGACCCTTCATTTCGCGCTGACGCACGGTGGTGAAGACGCCCTTGTCCAGTACATTGCGAATACTGTCAAGCGCCGCTTCCTTGCCGGTACCAGAAATCTGGTGCTCCAATTCATAACTGATATCGAAGTGATCAGCGATAGCGCGCTTACCGCGCCCGGTGACCATGGCACAGGTCGTCATACCCGCCGCGATGGCCTCCTCCACGCCATACTGAACCAGCGGCTTGTTGACCACAGGAAGCATTTCCTTGGGCATACTCTTGGTGGCGGGCAGAAAACGGGTTCCATAGCCCGCAACGGGGAACAAACATTTTTTAATCAAAGCTATATCTCTCCATACCGCAGAATCATCACTTGTCGCGGCCGTATACGTCTTCAAAGCGCACGATGTCGTCCTCACCCAGATAGGCGCCAGACTGCACTTCAATAATTTCCAAGGGTATATGCCCCGGATTTGCCAGACGGTGTTTATGGCCCAGCGGAATATAGGTCGATTCATCCTCCGCCAGCATGAACACCTTGTCCTCACAGGTCACCTCAGCCGTACCTTTGACGACAATCCAGTGCTCTGCGCGGTGATGGTGCATCTGCAGTGACAGGCGCTGCCCCGGTCCGACAACGATACGCTTTACCTGAAACCGATCTGACGAAACCAGTGACTCGTAGGAACCCCAAGGGCGATCTACACGTCGATGCAGGGATGCCTCGGTGCGCTGCTGCTTCTTCAGCTGATTCACGATGTTTTTCACATCCTGAACTTTTTCACGATCGGCCACGAGTATTGCATCGGTGGTCTCTACCACCACAAGATCATTCACGCCGGTGGCCGCAATAAGGCGCGAATCACTGCGAAAATAGCTGCCGCTACAATTATCCGCTATGACATCACCGCGAAGTACATTGCCCTTGGCATCGCGCTCTGCAACCTCCCAAAGCGCCGACCACGCACCGACATCGCTCCAACCACAATCCAGCGAAACGACACCGCCGGCACTGGTTTTTTCCATCACGGCATAGTCAATGCTGTCACTCGGACAGCGCATAAAAGCCTCTGCCTGGGGACGGACGAAAGCCGTATCGACAGTGGACTCTGCCATCGCCAGCTGGCAACACTCCAGCATATCAGGGGCCAGCGCTTGCAACTCGTCCAGATAGCTCTGTGCGCGCAAAAGGAACATACCGCTATTCCAAAGATAGCCGCCGTTATCCAGGTATTCCTGTGCAGTGGCAACATCAGGCTTCTCGACAAAACGCTCAAGTTTATAGAGATCTTCTCCAAGCGCTGAGCCACACTTGATATAGCCATACCCGGTTTCGGGAGCGGTTGGAACTACGCCGAATGTCATCAGTCGCCCCTCGGAAGCCATTGGCAACGCCTTGCCTACTGATGACACAAATGCATCGACATCCTTGATCAGGTGATCGGCTGGCAACACCAGCAAAACAGCCTCCGGATCAGCAGTGACAGCGTGCAGTGCAGCCAGCGCTACTGCGGGTGCCGTATTGCGGCCTTGCGGCTCGAGAATCAATGCGCCGGACTGCACATCCAACTGTCGCAGTTGTTCCGCCACCATAAAGCGGTGTTCTTCATTGCACACCACCAGAGGAGGCGCGGCCTCAAGGCCCACTGTGCGCCGCAAGGTTTCCTGCAGCATGGTGATCTCGCCGACCAGAGGCAAAAACTGTTTCGGGTGTGTCTCCCGAGAAACGGGCCATAGACGGCTGCCGACGCCCCCGGATAGAAGTACTGGTGTTAACATCTGAATCCCTTGAGCTCGCCCTAATCGCTTGCGCTGTTGTTAGTATTTTGCACCTCTCCCCACTGGGTGCGCACACTCTTTGCATGTTATCGGAAGGCGATAACCTTGGCCAGCAAAAGCCATTTTCAATCCGCCCAAAACGTGAGACGGCGCACTGTTCGCCCCGAAATGGCGCATTTGCAAAAATAATGGGGCTGTATACGCGCAACACTTAAATCTTCGCACTGCGGGGCCTATCTATACCTACTGCAAATGACAGCCTAATGACAGGCGACTTACGTTAGGCCTCACCGCCTCCGCTGCAGCCGACCCGCGATTTGGTTCAAACCACTGGACTTGTGTCTCTCAGGTATTAGAATACAGCGCATCACCGATTTTCCCCATGCTCAGGGCGAGAAATCAGTTTGTGTCGCCACCCGGTGTGCGACTCAAGCAACGCCCTAATCCAATCCACTCTGGAACCTCTATGACCGGCAAACCTTCCTACTCCAAAGACGAACTCATCGCATGTGGCAAGGGTGAGCTCTTCGGGCCTGGCAATGCCCAATTGCCGACCGACGGCATGCTTATGATTGACCGCATCGCACACATCAGCTCTGAGGGCGGAGGTTATGGCAAAGGCGAGATCATTGCAGAACTGGATATCAATCCAGATCTGTGGTTTTTCGAATGCCACTTTCCCGGCGATCCGGTGATGCCAGGCTGCCTGGGGCTGGACGCTATGTGGCAGCTCGTAGGTTTCTTCCTGGGTTGGCGGGGCAATCCAGGGCGTGGTCGCGCACTGGGCTGTGGCGAGGTAAAATTCAGCGGGCAGATACTGCCCAGCGCCAGCAAAATTGTCTATAACATTAATATCAGGCGCGTCATCGAACGCAAACTGATTATGGGAATAGCCGATGGTGGTCTTTCTGTGGACGGCACCGAGATCTATACCGCAAAAGACCTGAGAGTCGGCCTTTTTAAATCAACGGAGTCTTTCTAACTCTATGGGTAAAAGAGTAGTCATCACAGGACTGGGTATTGTCTCTTGTCTGGGCAACGACGCGGACAGCGTCGCTGCAGCCCTTTTTGAGGGCCGCTCTGGCATCAGCCAAAGCCAGGAGCAGATTGATGTCGGCATGCGCTCACATATATCCGGCTCGCCTGATATTGATATCGCCGCACAAATAGACCGCAAACAACTGCGCTTTATGGGCCATGCGGCGGCTTATGCCTACATCTCCATGCAGCAGGCGATCGATGATTCCGGGCTCACACCGGAGATGGTCTCCAACGTCCGCACCGGGATTATCGCCGGATCCGGCGGCGCCTCCTCGTCCAGCCAGACTGAGGCATCCGACATACTGCGTGAACGGGGCCTGCGTCGCGTCGGTCCCTATCGGGTCACACAGACCATGGGCAGTACAGTATCGGCGTGCCTGGCCACCCCGTTCAAAATCAAAGGCGTGAACTACTCCATTTCTTCCGCCTGCTCCACCAGCGCCCACTGTATCGGCAACGCGATGGAGCAGATTCAACTGGGCAAGCAGGATGTGGTGTTCGCCGGCGGTGGTGAAGAATTACACTGGACGCTAAGCTGTCTATTTGACGCCATGGGTGCACTCTCCACGAAATATAACGACTCGCCGGAACAGGCCTCGCGCGCCTACGATGCAAACCGCGACGGCTTCGTGATTGCCGGCGGCGGCGGCATGCTGGTGGTTGAGGAGTTGGAACATGCCAGAGCCCGCGGCGCGAAAATCTACGCCGAACTGGTGGGCTACGGTGCCACCTCTGACGGCTACGATATGGTCGCACCGTCGGGCGAAGGCGCGGTGCGCTGCATGCAGCAGGCGCTGAGCACCGTCGACGGTCCGGTGAACTACATCAACGCACACGGCACCAGTACACCCGCCGGTGATATCCAGGAGTTAAAGGCCATCCGGGCAGTTTACGAGGGACAGACAGATATCCCGGTAATCGGTTCGACCAAGTCCCTGTCCGGCCATTCACTGGGCGCGGCGGGTGTGCAGGAAGCGATCTACTCGCTGCTGATGCAACAGCGCGGCTTTATCGCCGCTTCGGCCAATATCGAAGAACTGGATCCGGAAGCCACCGGGCTGCCTATAGCGATGGAGCGTCACGACGGTGTTGACCTGCAGCGGGTCATGTCCAACAGCTTCGGTTTTGGCGGTACTAACGCATCGCTGGTGTTTCAAAAATACGTCGACTGATCCACCGCGACGCTGCCGGCGGCACGCTCAACCTGCGGCCAGGTCCAGCAGCATAACTTCCACCATATCGCCACGCGTCACCGTGGCACCAACCGGGATCACGGCCAACGCATTGCTGTGACTGACCGAACTGAGGACACCCGAGCTCTGGTTGGAGTATCGCGAGGCCTGCAGGCCCCGCGCTGTATTTTCCAATGTCACCCGTAGATAGTCCTGCCGCGTCCCGGGCCGGGGTACAGAGAAATCTGCGCGGGCCTGCAGGCGCGGCAGCCCTACTTCGGCAACCCCCTGCAGCTTTAACAGAAAGGGTCTGGCAACCAGACAAAAAGTGACAAATACCGACGTTGGGTTGCCTGGCAATCCGATAAAGGGCGTTTCTCCAATACGACCGAAGGCCAATGGCTTCCCCGGTTTGATCGCAAGCTTCCACAGGTCTAGTTGACCGAGCCGCTGCACCTGACTCCGGACGTGATCCTCCTCGCCCACAGACACCCCGCCAGTGGTAATGACACAGTCGGCACGTGCAGCGGCACCCTGCAATGCCTGCGCGGTCTCCTCGGGCGTATCCGCAACAATTCCGCAGTCAACGAGCTCCAGATTGAGCGCACGTAGCAAACCGGCCAGCGTGTAGCGATTGGAATTGTAGATAGCGCCCGGGGGCAATTCTGCACTACCTGGCTCAACCAGTTCGTCACCCGTTGAGAGCACTGCAACCCGCAGCGGACGGTAGACAAGCACACTATTGCGCCCGACGGAGGCCAGCAACCCCATGTCCTGGGGGCGCAGCACACGCCCGCTGAACAGGACAGTTTCACCGGCAGCAATATCCTGGCCGCGCGGACGAATATTCTGTCCGACCTCGACCGCACCCGAGACCGCCACCTCTTCGGACGATAGTGTACAGTTCTCCTGCATCACCACCGCGTCAGCACCCTCGGGAACAGGTGCGCCCGTAAAGATGCGCGCAGCCGTAAGCGGTGCCAGTGGTTCGCCCACCGCGCCGGCTGGGATACGCTGGCTGACAGGCAGGGGCCTGCCGGCGTCACAGGCGCGCAGTGCGTAGCCGTCCATCGCACTGTTGTCTAACGGCGGAACATCCAGTGTTGAGACTACATCTTTGGCCAGTACCCGCCCCAGCGCATCCAGCAATGGTACCTCAATGGTTTCGGATACTGGGCTAGCCAGCGCCAGCACACGAGCCAGCGCGTCGGCAAGTGGCATTAAAGCACTCACTTGTGCGCGTCCCTCACCCCCAGCACACCGACAAAATTGCAGGGCTTGTGGCGACTGTCCAACTGCTCCCGGATAATGCCATTCCACGCTGTTTTACAGGCGCCTGTAGAACCCGGCATACAGAAGATGACCGTATCGTTCGCAAAGCCAGCCACGGCCCGCGATTGAATGGTGGAAGACCCAATCTCGTCGAATGAGAGAGCTCGGAACACCTCACCGAAGCCATCGACTTCCTTATCAAACAAGGGCTGAACCGCCTCCGGCGTGGAGTCGCGGCCGGAGAAACCAGTACCGCCAGTCACCAGCACTACGTCAATATCTGCATCGGCTATCCACGCCGACAGCACAGCGCGTATCTGGTAAATATCATCGCGAACAATTGCGCGCGCGGCAGTGCGGTGACCCTGCTCCTGCAGCGCCTCTGCCAGATAGTCACCGGAGGTATCGTTCTCACCGGTACGGGTATCAGACACCGTTAATACGGCTATCGATAAATGCACGGCACCCAGGTCTTCTGCGCTAGCCACCCTTGGACTCCTCCTGCTTTACGTCGTAATAATGTTTCACCAAATCGCCAATCGCACTGCGCCAGGGAACCTGCCTGATAGCGAAGGTATTGCGAATTTTGGTGCAGTCGAGTGTCCGGCTCAGGGGCGGCAAACCCTCGGGCTCACGCTCCAGCTGCACCGCCGAAGCGCTGAATTCAGAAAACTGCGAAGCCGCCGCCAGCAGCGCCTCGGCGAACTCATAGTAAGTGGCCGTGTCGGAACTACCGTAGTTATAAACACCCCAGGGCTGCAACCCGGTACCCAGCTGGTCCAACAGCGCCAGTATCACCCGCGCGCCATCATCGGCGGCCACCGGCGAGCCGCGCAGGTTGTTGTCCAGAATCAGGCTATCACCCTCCCGCAGCGGCCCCAACATCTGGGTGATGAGGTTGGTGCCCTCATCCGAGAAGATCGGGCCAAAGCGCAGGATGAGGTGATGATCACAGGCTTCGGCCACGGTACGCTCTGCGCGCGCCAGCAATTCACCCACGTTTTCCTCGTTATCCGGAAGGTCCTGCTCAGTGTAGGGTCGGTCCAACTGCCCGGAAAACACGCGTGAACTGGAAACATACAGATAGGGCGTGGCGGTGCGCTGACAGCTTTTTGCCACCCAGTGGCAGCGCTGAATATCCAGCTCCTGAATCTGGATACCGCCGTCACCGGCGGCCTCAATCCGCACATCCACTACAATATCGCTTTTGGCTCGAGTGACGCCTTTTTTCGCCTGCCGTTCGCTTTTCCAGCGACAGGCCGACCGACTCATCGGTACCATTTCATGACGCCCCTGTAGCGCCTGGCGCTGCAGCAGCGCCATGCCCAGAGGCGTATCAGAACCCAATAAAAGTACGCGCACCTTAACTGTTACACCTAATCGACCGGGCGACCCCAACTACTGGCAAATACGCTGTCAAAAAGGGATGTCGTCATCGAAGTTGCCGTAATCAGCAGGGGCTGGGGCGCCTGCGGGCTGGGCTGCGGGCCGCGGAGCTCCGCCCTGGGGAGCGCCGCCATAACCGGGCTGGCCACCGCCACCCTGCGGCGCCCGCTGCGGCTCACCATAGTCGGGTTGGCCACCGCCCTGCCCGGCACCACGGCTATCGAGCATCTGCATTTCATTGCCCACTATCTCGGTGGTGTAGCGATCCTGGCCCTCCTTATCCTGCCACTTCCGCGTGCGCAGGCTGCCTTCCACATACACCTTGGAGCCCTTGCGCAAATACTCTCCGGCAATTTCGGCCAGGCGATTGAAAAACACCACCCGGTGCCACTCCGTGCGCTCCTGCGGCTGGCCTGTCTGCTTGTCTTTCCATGTCTCGGACGTCGCTATGGAAATATTGGTAATGGCTGCACCGCTCTGGGAGTACCGGATTTCCGGATCGTTGCCCAGGTTACCTACCAGTATGACTTTATTGATGCCGCGCGTGGCCATATTCTTTCCTCATTAATTCTACGTATTCGATACGGATTTGGAGTCGACTATAGCAACCCACTCGTGCAATTGCGACAACATAGCCGGCCATTGTCCGCCAAATCCTGCCAGGGCGAGGCCAACTGGTGAGCACGCAATTTACGACGTTGTCAGTGATCTCTGAACGCTGCTCCGCCCTATATACCCGTTACCGGACTGGAGGCGATTTTTTCTGCAGCGACCGGGGCCGGCGCTCGGAATACCAACAGCCACCAGGCCGCGGCGAGCAGAAGACAGGCCCCGGTCAGTGCATACTCGCCGAAGTACTGCAGCAGCCACCCGCCGCCAGCGCCACCGGCGAATGCCCCCATAAACTGACAGGTGGAATAGACGCCCATTGCCGTGCCTTTGCCCTTGGCAGAGACCGATTTACTGAGCAGCGAGGGCAGCGTGGCCTCAAGATAATTGAAACCGACGAAGAACAGCCACAGCGCCCCGTAAAACAACACAGCGCTTGAGGTGAAATCCAGCACGGCAGTGGCGGCGATCACCAGCGCGATACCGAGAAGGAACACCTGCTGTAGCCGCCCGCCTTTCTCCGCCAGAACCATCAGCGGCACCATACCGACCAGCGATAGCACCAACACCGGCAGATACACCATCCAGTGCTGGTCCCTGCCAACACCGAACGACTGCTCCAGCAAGCCTGGAACGACTAAAAAACTGGCTGTTAAAATGAAGTGCAATACAAACACGCCGAAGTTGAGCCGCAACAGCACGGCATCACCGAGGCTGCGCCGCATCAACCCCAGCCTGGCAGTTGCTCCGCTGTCCTCAGCCGGGATGGCAGGTGCTGAAGGCACCAGCAGCAGGACGATGGCAATGCCGACAAAAGCAAGCAGTGCCGTGAACCAGAATACCAGCGGTAGGCCCCCGACCGACGCCACGACCGGCCCTAACACCAGTGCTACGGCAAAGGACAGACCAATGCTCATCCCCACTGCGGCCATCGCCTTGGTGCGTTGCTCTTCGCGCGTCAGATCCGCTACCAGCGCCAGCACGGTACTGGCTATCGCGCCCGCCCCCTGCAGGGTGCGGCCCAAAATAATACCACCCATACTGTCGGCGATCGCCGCAATCACGCTGCCGAGTGCGAAAAGCAGCAGCCCCGCAATGATCACAGGCTTGCGGCCGATCTGGTCAGAGAGCCAGCCGAGGGGAATCTGGAGCAGGGCCTGGGTCAGGCCATAGGTACCTAGCGCCAGCCCTATCAGCACGGGCGTCGAGCCGGGCAAATCCGCGGCATAGAGGGCCAGTAGCGGCAGCACCATGAACAGCCCCAGCATGCGGAAACAGTATAAGAGCGCCAGCGAAGCAACGGAACGTCGCTCCTGCACTGTCATGGGATGTTCAGTAATCACTGCGGGTTAATCACCAGAAATGCTGCAAAAGCCAGCGGTGAATGTTACCAGTTCCGCATCGCTGGGGACACCAAACAGCCATGCCGGATGAAATAAAAAGCCCTCTTTTTGCCACGCCTGCGACTAAAGGCATATACTGTTCGGTTTCGGTTTCGACGCAGCATCAGAGGTCATATGGACACCATTCAGGTACGCGGGGCACGCACCCACAATCTCAAGAACATCGACCTCGACATCCCCAGGGACAAACTGGTTGTTGTAACGGGCCTGTCCGGGTCGGGGAAATCCTCTCTGGCTTTTGACACGCTTTACGCTGAGGGTCAGCGGCGCTACGTGGAGTCCCTGTCCACCTACGCAAGACAATTCCTGTCACTGATGGAGAAGCCCGATGTCGATCATATCGAGGGGCTGTCACCGGCCATTTCCATCGAGCAGAAGTCCACCTCGCACAACCCCCGCTCAACCGTGGGAACGATTACCGAGATATACGACTACCTGCGCCTGCTCTATGCACGGGTAG
This sequence comes from Halioglobus sp. D3-4, assembly GCF_055809315.1. Taxonomy (NCBI): domain Bacteria; kingdom Pseudomonadati; phylum Pseudomonadota; class Gammaproteobacteria; order Cellvibrionales; family Halieaceae; genus Halioglobus; species Halioglobus sp. D3-4. The sequence continues at coordinate 4,916,222 of NZ_CM147907.1, read as the reverse complement.
GCGAGCCGCGCTGCCCGGATCACGGATTGTCCCTGCAGGCCCAGACCGTCAGCCAGATGGTGGACGCGGTGCTGGCGCTGCCTGAAGATACGAAACTCATGCTCCTTGCGACGGTGGTGCGAGACCGCAAGGGCGAACACCTGCACATACTAGAGGAGCTGCGCGCCAGTGGTTTCGTGCGTGCGCGTATCGATGGCATCGTCACAGACCTCGACGATGCCCCCGCATTGGACAAAAAGAAGAAGCATCGTATTGAAGTGGTAGTCGACCGCTTCAAGGTCCGTAAGGACCTGGGCATCCGGCTGGCTGAATCCTTCGAGACAGCCCTTGCGCTGACCGACGGGCAGGCCTCGATCAGCTACATGGATGAAGAGGACAAGGAAATGAGCTTTTCGGCCCGCTTCGCCTGCCCCGAGTGCGGCCACAGCATCGACGAGTTAGAGCCCCGGATGTTTTCCTTCAACAACCCGGCGGGAGCGTGCAGCGGCTGCGACGGCCTCGGTGTTAAGCAATTTTTCGACGAGGAACGGCTGATTCTGTACCCGGAGTCGAGCCTGGCCGAAGGTGCTATTCGCGGCTGGGACCGACGCAATGTCTATTATTTCCACATGCTGACCTCGCTGGCCGAACACTACGGCTTCAACATCGATACGCCGTTTAACGAATTGAGCAAAAAACACCAGCAGATCATCTTGCACGGCAGCGGTAAACAGGAAATCGCGTTCTCCTATATCAATGACCGCGGCGATGTCTTCAAACGGACACATGTGTTCGAGGGCATCCTGCCCAATATGGAACGCCGCTACCGCGACACCGAGTCGCAATCTGTGCGCGAAGAGCTGTCCAAGTTCCTGGCCACCCAGCCCTGCCCCGACTGCGAAGGCACCCGCCTGCGCCGCGACGCGCGCCATGTGTTTATCGACAACTACGACCTCCCCTCCATCACCGCCATGCCGGTGGGCGAAGCGGAAGTCTACTTCAACCAGCTCAAACTGGAGGGCCGCCTCGGCGAGATTGCCAGCAAGATTCTCAAGGAGCTGCGCGCGCGTTACCGCTTTCTGGTGGATGTCGGCCTGAACTACCTGTCCCTGAATCGCAGCGCGGAAACACTGTCCGGGGGTGAAGCGCAGCGCATCCGACTGGCATCACAGATCGGCGCCGGGCTAGTGGGCGTCATGTATATTCTCGACGAACCCTCGATAGGCCTGCATCAACGCGATAACGAGCGCCTGCTGGCGACCCTCACCCATTTGCGCGATATGGGGAACACCGTACTGGTGGTAGAGCACGACGAGGATGCTATCCGCAGTGCCGACCATATTATTGATATAGGGCCGGGAGCCGGCATCCATGGCGGGCAAGTTGTTGCCTCGGGCACGCTTGACGACATTCTCAATAGTGAGGCCTCACTCACCGGCGCCTATCTCAGCGGCGCGCGGGAAATTGTCATACCGCGACAGCGCACAAAGCGCGATCCCAAGCGGCAACTTGTCCTGACCGGCGCGACCGGCAACAACCTGCAATCGGTCACGCTGGAGATCCCTCTGGGCCTACTCACCTGTATCACCGGTGTCTCAGGCTCAGGCAAGTCCTCACTGATCAATGGCACGCTTTATCCGCTGGCAGCCACAGAATTGAATGGCGCCTCTACCCTGACCCCGGCGCCGTTTGAATCCATCAGCGGCATGGATTTGATCGATAAGTGTATCGATATCGACCAGAGTCCCATCGGGCGCACTCCACGCTCCAACCCCGCCACCTACACCGGCATTTTCACCCCTGTGCGCGAACTGTTCGCGGGCACCCAGGAAGCGCGCTCCAGAGGCTATAAGCCCGGACGATTCAGCTTCAACGTGAAAGGCGGGCGCTGTGAAGCCTGCCAGGGTGATGGCGTGACCAAGGTGGAGATGCACTTTCTGCCCGATATCTATGTGCCCTGCGACATTTGTAAAGGGCGCCGGTACAACCGCGAGACACTTGAGGTGCGATACAAGGGCAAGAATATCCATGAAGTGCTGGATATGACTGTGGAGGACGCACTGCCATTCTTTGAGCCCGTGACTGCCATCGCCCGTAAGCTGCAGACCCTGATGGATGTCGGCCTTTCCTATATTCGCCTGGGACAGGCCGCCACCACACTGTCGGGCGGTGAGGCCCAGCGGATCAAACTGTCGCGGGAGCTGTCAAAGCGCGATACTGGCAAGACGCTCTACATACTCGATGAGCCTACCACCGGTTTACATTTCGAAGATATCAAGCAGTTACTGGAGGTATTGCACCGATTGCGGGATCACGGCAATACCGTGGTTATCATCGAGCACAATCTTGATGTAATCAAGACGGCTGACTGGGTTGTCGACCTGGGCCCTGAGGGTGGCAGTGGCGGTGGTACCATCATTGCCAGCGGCACACCGGAGGATGTCGCGAAGACAAAGGGTTCTTATACAGGAAAGTTTCTGAAACCGATGCTGAAGAAACGCAATAGCCCGAAGGCAGCTTGAGTTGACGGGGGCATATAGCAAAAAACCCCCGACGATGTCGGGGGTTTTATAGCGAGGCACTTAACGTCCGGCTATCAATCCTCGTCGTCTTCCTCAACCTCAGGCTGGGGTCGATCAACCAGTTCAACATAGGCCATGGGGGCCTTGTCACCGGCGCGGAAGCCGCACTTGAGAATACGGATATAACCGCCAGGACGCTCCTGGTAGCGAGGCCCCAATTCATTGAACAGCTTGCCTACAGCCGCATCATCGCGCGTTCTGTCGAACGCCAGACGGCGGTTTGCAACACTGTCTTTCTTGGCCAACGTAATCAACGGCTCAGCAAAGCTGCGCAGTTCCTTCGCCTTGGGCAAAGTTGTCTTGATCAGCTCGTGCTCTACCAGTGATACCGTCATGTTGCGAAACATGGCTTTGCGGTGAGAGCTGTTGCGATTCAGTTGACGTCCACTGTGACGATGACGCATTTTTGCTTTCCTATTTTACGGTGCTATTTCTACTGTGCTTTGAGAGCACTGCTATCTATATTGCTATCTATCTTCTGCTCGGGATGCACTTACGCGCTCAGAACCCGATCATCGTTTTTCAGGCTAGCTGGCGGCCAGTTATCCAGGCGCATACCCAGAGACAAACCACGTGAGGCCAGAACATCCTTGATCTCGGTGAGTGACTTCTTACCCAGGTTGGGGGTTTTCAGCAACTCGACCTCTGTGCGCTGCACCAGATCACCGATGTAGTAAATATTCTCTGCCTTGAGGCAATTCGCCGAGCGCACGGTCAGTTCCAGGTCATCAACAGGGCGCAGCAGGATTGGATCAACTTCATCCTCTTCCACAACAGACTCGGACTCTGACTCACTTTCGAGGTCGACAAACACCGCCAACTGCTGTTGCAGGATGGTTGCTGCGCGACGAATCGCTTCCTCAGGATCGATTGTGCCATTGGTTTCCAGATCGAGAACCAGCTTGTCGAGGTCTGTGCGCTGCTCAACCCGCGCGGCTTCAACAACATAGGAGACCCGGTACACGGGTGAAAAAGAAGCATCCAGCTGCAAACGACCGATGGAGCGTGTTTCTTCTTCCGGATTGATACGCGAGTCGGCAGGCGAGTAACCCCGACCCAGCGAAACGGTCAATCGCATATTGATCTCCGCACCTTCGTTCAGGTGGCAGATAACGTGGTCCGGATTGCGGATTTCGATATCGTGATCCACCTGTATGTCGCCAGCAGTTACCACGCCAGGACCCTTTTTGCTCAAGGTCACTTCAGCTTCTTCTTTGCCGCTCATGACCAGAGCGACACCCTTCAGGTTCAGAAGAATCTCAATAACGTCTTCCTGAACACCTTCGATGGCGCTGTACTCGTGCAGCACACCATCGATTTCCGCTTCTGTGATAGCGCAACCGGGCATGGAAGAAAGCAATATACGACGCAGCGCATTACCAAGAGTGTGGCCAAAACCACGCTCAAGCGGCTCCAGAGTGACCTGGGAGCGCGTGCTGTTCTTTTCATCAACATTGATTACACGGGGCGTTAAAAATTCGTTAACTGCACTCTGCATTGGGGCACCTGTCTTGTAAGTTGATCCTTGGGTGGATTACTTGGAGTAAAGTTCGACGATCAAGTTTTCGTTGATCTCGGAGGACAGATCCTGACGATCCGGCACTGCCTTGAATACTCCTTCCAACTTCTCGCTGTTAACGTCTATCCACTCGGAATCACCGCGGTGAGAAGCCAGCGCAAGAGCGGCTTGCACACGCAACTGCTTCTTGGCTTTTTCGCGCAGGGATACAACATCTCCGGCCTTCACCTGATAAGAGGGGATGTTAACAACTACGCCATTTACCAAAATGGATTTGTGCGACACCAATTGGCGGGACTCAGAGCGAGTTGAACCAAAACCCATACGGTAAACTACATTGTCCAGCCGGCTCTCCAGCAGTTGCAGCAGGTTTTCACCTGTAGCGCCTTTCAGTCGGGCAGCCTCTTTGTAGTAATTGCGGAATTGCTTCTCCAGTACGCCATAAATACGACGAACCTTCTGCTTTTCACGCAACTGCACACCATAATCTGAAAGCCGGCCTCTGCGAGCACCGTGCTGACCAGGGATTGCTTCTGCTTTACACTTACTTTCCAACGAGCGAACCCCGCTTTTCAGGAACAGGTCCGTTCCTTCACGACGGGAGAGTTTGCACTTGGGTCCAATATATCGAGCCATGTCAATTCTATCCTGTGAGCGTTATACGCGACGTTTCTTGGGGGGACGACAACCGTTGTGTGGAATCGGTGTGACGTCAGTAATATTGCTAATTTTGTAACCGCAGGAGTTAAGCGCGCGAACTGCAGACTCGCGACCCGGTCCTGGGCCCTTGACCTGCACATCCAGATTCTTCAGCCCGTACTCTTTGGCTGCCTCACCAGCTCGCTCCGCAGCTACCTGCGCCGCAAATGGGGTGCTCTTACGAGAGCCGCGAAAACCGGAGCCCCCTGAAGTCGCCCAACTCAGAGTATTACCCTGACGATCGGTGATGGTGATAATGGTGTTGTTGAAAGAGGCATGAATATGCGCAATACCGTCGACAACAGTCTTGGTAATTTTCTTTCGAGTGCTCTTTGCACCTGGCTTGGCCATACTTGATTTCCTGCTTTAATATCAACACTGCACTGTGGTGCAGCTACACTAAAAAGGATTCGCAGAATCTAATACTTACTTGCGAATCGGCTTGCGCGGACCTTTACGGGTACGGGCGTTGGTCTTGGTACGTTGTCCACGCAGGGGTAGGCCCCGACGGTGACGCAGGCCGCGGTTACAGCCCAGATCCATCAAACGCTTGATATTCATGGAGAGTTCGCGACGCAAGTCACCCTCTACCACCATCTCTCCTACTCGCGTGCGAAGAGCATCCATCTCCTGCTCGGTCAACTCGCTGATTTTGACAGCTTCGCCGACGCCAGTGTCTGCGCAAAGGCGGCGGGCCTGACTGCGACCCACACCATAAATGTATGTCAATGCGATAACAGTGTGCTTGTTATCTGGTATGTTGACGCCGGCAATACGAGCCATTCAACTTTCTCCAATCATGTGTCTTCGCGGTAGCTGCGGCCCTGTTCAAAACCCGGACTGGACTTAACTGTCAGTCGGGGCGTACGCAAAAGGCGCAGCAGTCTAGCGATATCGTTAGTAAAAATCAACCGTTAAGCGGCTGACCTTAGCCTTGACGCTGCTTGTGCCTGGGATCTGTCTTACAGATAACCCGGACAACGCCTTTGCGTCGCACTACCTTACAGTTTCTACAAATTGTCTTTACTGATGCACGTACTTTCATAACACCTACTCCTACTTGGGCAACCCGGGTAAAACTACCTGACCCGCCCTGTTCCACCATAGTTCTTCAAATTGGCTTTTTTCATCACTGAGTCGTATTGGTGTGACATCAAATGACTCTGTACCTGGGCCATAAAATCCATCACAACTACCACAACTATCAGCAGCGAGGTGCCGCCCAAATAAAAGGGCACGTTCCACATGACAACCAGAAACTGTGGCATCAAACAGACCAACGCAATATAAGCGGCGCCGAACACGGTCAACCGGGTCAAGACACCGTCGATATAATCAGCGGTCTTTTCACCTGGGCGAATCCCGGGCACGAATGCCCCAGAGCGCTTCAGGTTATCTGCCACTTCTACCGGGTTGAACATCAAAGCCGTGTAGAAAAAGCAGAAAAATACGATAAACACAGTGAACAACAATATGTTCAAGGGTTGACCGGGGCCAATAGCCACTGCCAGATCCTGCAACCAGTCTGCAGATCCGCTGGAGCCGAACCACTGCGCAATCGATGCCGGAAACAGCAATATGCTGCTGGCGAAAATGGCGGGAATAACCCCGGCCATATTCACCTTCAACGGCAGATGCGAGCTCTGGGCCTGATACATCTTGCGACCCTGCTGGCGCTTGGCGTAATTCACTGTGATACGTCGCTGACCACGTTCGATGAACACGATCATGGCTATCACTGCGATCGCCAGTGTCAGGATAAACAGCAGAACCAATATATTCAGTTCGCCCTGTCTGGCCTGCTCCAGCGACTGGCCTATCGCAGCCGGCAGCCCGGCAACAATGCCGGCAAAGATCAGCAGGGATATACCGTTACCCACGCCCTTCTCAGTAATCTGCTCGCCCAGCCACATCATAAAGACAGCACCGGTGACCAGCGAGGTAATGGCAATCACGTAAAACACAATCGAGGTATCATATGACATACCCTGATTGGCCATACCGACTGTCATACCCGTCGCCTGAATAATCGCCAGCACCACGGTCAGATAGCGCGTGTATTGACTGATTTTGCGACGTCCGGATTCGCCCTCTTTCTTCAACGCCTCCAACTGCGGCGTCACGGCCGACATCAACTGCATGATAATGGACGCAGAAATGTACGGCATAATACCCAGAGCGAGGATACTCATCCTCTCCAGAGCACCACCGGAAAACATATTCGCCAGACCCAGGATGGTTCCCTGGTTCTGGTTGAACAGCGCGGCCAACTGATTGGGATCTATGCCCGGCACAGGAATATGTGTGCCGATCCTATAGACCAGAATGGCCAGCAACACAAAACGCAGCCGCGAAAAAAGCTCGCTCAAGCCGGCCTTGTTTACTGCAGGTGCCTGTCCGGTTGCCATCTAGTCCTCTACTTTCCCGCCGGCGCTTTCAATAGCTTCACGCGCACCTTTGGTAACCACCAGACCCTTCACAGTCACGGCTTTAGTCAGCTCGCCGGACAGAAAAACGCGGGCACGCAATACATTGTCTTTTACCAGATCGGCACTTTTCAGTGCAGCCAGATCAATAGTATCGCCCTCGACAGCATTCAGCTCACCCAAACGAATCTGCGCAGTAGTGCGCGCGATACGCGAGGTGAAGCCGTACTTCGGCAAGCGTTTCTGCAGTGGCATCTGGCCACCCTCAAAACCGGGCCGTACACTGCCGCCGGAACGAGACTTCTGTCCCTTATGACCGCGTCCTGCGGTTTTGCCGGTACCGCTACCGATACCTCGACCTACACGCTTGGCGCTTTTTCGGGCACCCGGGGAAGGACTCAGACCATTGAGTCGCATAACGTCTGACATAACTTACTCCTCTACCCTTACCAGGTAATGAACCCGGTTGATCATGCCTCGAACCGAGGGGGTATCTTCAACCTCAACGGTGTGACCAATACGGCGCAAACCTAGCCCCGCGATACACGCTCTGTGTTTTTTCAGGCGACCGTAGGAGCTCTTGACCTGGGTGACCCTAATTGATGCTTTAGCCATGACTAGCCAACCTGTTAATTAATTCAGAATTTCTTCGACAGTCTTGCCGCGTTTTGCGGCGATAGCCTCTGGCGAGGACATCTCTCGCAGGCCGTTGAACGTCGCTCTTACCACATTGACCGGGTTGGTCGAGCCGTAGCACTTGGCCAATACGTTGTGAACGCCGGCAATCTCCAACACCGCTCGCATCGCGCCACCAGCGATAACGCCAGTACCTTCAGATGCCGGTTGCATATAGACTTTCGAAGCACCGTGATTCGCTTTGACCGCATACTGGATTGTGCCGTTGTTCAAATCGACATCAATCATGTTACGGCGTGCTGCCTCCATTGCCTTTTGAATGGCAACCGGAACCTCGCGTGCTTTACCACGACCAAAACCAACCTTACCGTTACCGTCTCCGACCACTGTCAGGGCAGTAAAACTGAAAATCCGGCCACCCTTGACCACTTTGGCCACACGGTTGACCTGAACCAGTTTCTCCTGGAGGTCGCCTTCCTGTTGCTGCTTTTTCTGATCGTTAAAAGCCATATCTATACCCTAGAATTCCAGTCCAGTCTCACGAGCGGCATCAGCCAACGCCTTAACTCGACCATGATACTTGTATCCACCGCGATCGAAGGCCACCTTCTCAACGCCCGCTTCCTTGGCACGCTTCGCAACCAGTTGACCCACTGCTGCGGCCGCCGTGATATTGCCAGTCGCGCTCTTACGCAGATCTGAATCGAGAGTAGAAGCGCTGGCCAGAACCTTGTCACCAGCTGGGGCAATAATCTGTGCGTAAATATGCCTGGGCGTTCGATGCACGCTTAAGCGGCTCATTCCCAGATCACGCATACGGGCACGAGCACGGCGAGCGCGACGTAACCTTGAATCATTCTTTGCACTCATCTCAATTACCTACTTTTTCTTGGCTTCTTTACGACGGACATACTCATCAGAATAGCGAATGCCCTTACCTTTATAAGGCTCGGGTGGACGGAAACCGCGAAGCTCCGCTGCCGCCTGGCCTACCGCGTGTTTATCAATGCCTTTCAAAACAACCTCAGTCGGGCTCGGGCTTTCTGCAGAGACACCTTCAGGCAATGTATAGTCAACCGGGTGTGACAAACCTACCGACAAATTGACTACGTTACCTGTGACCTTGGCACGATAACCCACACCATTCAGGAGCAGGGTCTTCTCCCAACCTTCACTCACACCCTTGACCATGTTGTTCACTAGCGCGCGGGTTGTTCCCGCCATAGCGCCCAGCTTGTCATTGGCATAGGAAAAGCTCAGGACATTATCTTCCTGGGTGAACTCAATACCTTCAGTCAGTGAAAGCGCCAGAGAACCTTTGCCGCCTTTTACTGTGAGGTCGCTACCATCAAGCTTTACCTCTACACCTTTGGGCAGCGGTATTGGATCTTTTGCGACTCTAGACATTTCGAAATACTCTCTAAATCAAACCTGGTTTTAGTAAACAGTGCAGAGCACTTCGCCACCGATGCCGGCTGCGCGCGCTGCGCGATCGGACATAACACCTTTTGAGGTAGAAATAATCGCTACACCCAGGCCAGACCGAACTGATGGAAGCTCAGTGGAACTACTGTACTTGCGCAATCCCGGGCGGCTGGCACGATCCAGCTCTGCAATCACGGGTTTGCCAAGATAGTATTTCAATTCGATCGACAACCGCGGCTTACCACCATCGGATGACGCATTGAAACTGGCTACATAGCCCTCTTCCTGCAGCACCTGAGCTACAGCGGCTTTCAATTTGGAGCCGGGCATTTCCACACGAGTCTTGCCAGCCATCTGCGCGTTGCGAATACGGGTCAGCATATCTGACAGCGGATCTTGCATACTCATAATCTATTCATCTCCGTAGAAAATCTTGCTGGTTACCAGCTCGATTTAACAAGACCGGGCACGTCGCCGCGCATGGCAGCTTCACGCAATTTGTTTCGGCAGAGGCCAAATTTACGATATACTCCGTGCGGGCGGCCGGTAACCTGGCAGCGTCGCCGCTGGCGAACCGGGCTGGCATCACGAGGCAGCTTCTGCAACTTGATCTGCGCTTCCCATTTTTCGTCATCGGAAGCATTTACGTCGTCCAGAATCGCCTTCAGTGCCGCTCGCTTCGCTGAATATCGAGCAACAATTTTTGTGCGCTTGTTCTCGCGCGCAATCATTGATTTCTTAGCCATCTATAAAAGCCTCTTAATCCTTCAGTGGGAACTGGAAAGCACGCAACAGTGCGCGGCCTTCATCGTCCGTACGAGCGGTAGTGGTTATAGTGATATCCATACCACGCAGCGCATCCACCTTGTCGTACTCAATTTCCGGGAAAATGATCTGCTCGGACACACCCATTGCAAAATTGCCGCGCCCGTCAAAAGACTTCGGGCTGATGCCGCGAAAATCGCGGATACGTGGGATAGCAACACTGATCAGACGCTCCAGAAACTCATACATACGATCTGAACGCAGGGTCACCTTGCAGCCGATAGGCCAGCCATCGCGAACCTTGAAGCCGGCGATGGATTTCCTGGCCTTGGTTACGACAACCTTCTGGCCAGCGATTTTTTCCATATCCGCTACGGCATTTTCCAACACTTTCTTATCGCCCAGCGCCTCACCAACGCCCATATTCAGCGTGATCTTGGTGACTCGTGGAACTTCCATTACATTAGCCAGACCGAGTTGTTCTTTCAGCTGAGGAACAATTTCGCTCTTGTACTTGTCTTTCAACGTTGCCATGTCTTCTACCTATTGACTAGCCAGCCACCGGGACCTAGGAGTCAATCTCCTCGCCACTTGATTTGAAAATTCGAACCTTACGCTCGCCGCTTACTTTAAAACCAACTCGATCAGCTTTGCTGGTGCTGGGATTAAAAATCGCCACATTGGAAATTTGAATGGGGCTCTCGTTCTCGAGAATACCGCCAGCCACTCCAGCCTGCGGATTAGCTTTGGTATGCTTCTTAACCATGTTGATGCCGGAGACAATCACTCTGCTGTCGTCCAGTACCCTGCGCACCTTACCCCGTTTGCCCTTGTCTTTACCGGCCAGGATAATAACTTCGTCTTCGCTTTTGATTTTCAACATTACTCTACCTATCCCTTTCCGGTGGACTAAATAACTTCCGGGGCCAAGGAAATGATCTTCATGAACTTCTCACCCCGGAGCTCCCGAGTGACAGGCCCAAAAATACGTGTGCCCAACGGGGCTTCCTGCGCGTTCAAAAGGACGGCTGCATTATCGTCAAACTTGATAAGCGAACCATCGGGACGACGAACACCTTTACGTGTACGCACAACCACGGCGGTCATCACCTGGCCCTTTTTAACCTTACCGCGAGGGTTTGCTTCCTTAATGGTGACTTTTATCAAGTCCCCAACCCGAGCGTAACGACGTTTGGAACCACCCAGTACCTTGATACACATCACTCGACGTGCACCGCTGTTATCGGCAACTTCCAAATACGACTGTGTCTGAATCATTTCTTACTCCCACTTGCGGCCACGCCGCTAACCCATTCCTGCTGTTGTTCGGTCAGACCTGCGTGGCCACCGTTACTACTTCCAACAATTTCCAGGTCTTGCTTTTGGAAATAGGGCGCGTTTCGGCAACAGTCACAGTATCGCCAATGCCACACTGATTGCCTTCGTCATGGGCATGTACTTTCGAAGATCGAGTAATGTACTTGCCATACACAGGGTGCTTCTCCCGGCGCTCGATCAAAACAGTAATCGTTTTGTCCATTTTGTTGCTGACAACCTTACCGGTTGCCACTCTTGTACGCTTCTCTGCAGCTGACATATTCAGTTACCTGCCTTTTCAGTGAGTAGAGTTTTTACTCGAGCAATGTCGCGCTGATTCAGCTTCAGCAAGTGTGTCTGACCCAACTGGCCAGTCGTTCTTTGCATACGCAACTTGAATTGCTCCTCGCGCAGAGTCAGCAACTCCTTGCTCAGCTCTTCAGATGATTTTGCACGTAACTCGCTTGCTTTCATTACATCACCGTCCGTTTAACAAATTGAGTAGCGATGGGGATCTTCGCAGATGCCAGTTCAAAGGCCTCGCGCGCCAGCTCTTCAGATACACCCTGCAGCTCATAGAGCACTTTGCCTGGCTTGATCTGGGCTACCCAGTATTCAACGTTACCCTTACCTTTACCCTGACGTACTTCCAACGGCTTACCGGTAATCGGTTTGTCGGGAAAGACACGGATCCAGATTTTACCGCCACGCTTGATGTGACGAGTCATCGCACGACGAGCCGCTTCGATCTGGCGTGCTGTAAGGCGGCCACGTCCGGTTGCCTTCAACCCGTACTCGCCGAAGCTCACTTTACTGCCGCGATCTGCCAGGCCGCGATTGCGGCCCTTCATCATTTTGCGAAATTTTGTACGCTTTGGTTGTAGCATCTGCGTAACCCTTAATTAGTTGCTGTCTTCTTGGCGCTGTCTTCCTGGCCTTCAGTGCCAATGACTTCACCTTTGAATATCCATACCTTCACACCCAGGATGCCGTACGTTGTCGCGGCTTCGTAGGTGGCGTAATCGATGTCTGCGCGCAGCGTATGCAGAGGTACACGACCTTCGCGATACCACTCCGAGCGTGCGATTTCAGCGCCGCCGAGACGACCGCCAATTTGCACTTTGATGCCTTCAGCGCCCTGGCGCATGGCGTTCTGCACCACTCGCTTCATAGCGCGACGAAACATCACACGGCGCTCCAGTTGCTGTGCAACATTCTGCGCCACCAGCCTGGCATCCAGATCCGGCTTGCGAATCTCTTCGATGTTGATGTGCACTGGCACACCCATTTTCTGGGTCAGCTCCTTGCGCAGCTTGTCGACATCTTCACCCTTCTTACCAATAACAATACCCGGACGGGCAGTGTGAATGGTAATACGCGCAGTCTGTGCCGGGCGCTCTATCACTATGCGGCTGACTGACGCATGGTCCAACGCTTTCTCGATATAAGCACGCGCTTCCAAATCAGTAATCAGCTGCTTGCCATAGTTTTTGTCTGCATACCAGATTGAAGTATGATCTTTGACAATTCCCAGGCGTATGCCGGTTGGATGTACTTTCTGACCCATTTAGTCTTCTCCTGAACTCAGCGGTCGCTGTCTGCAACTTTTATAGTGATATGACAGCTGCGCTTCAAAATACGATCCGCGCGGCCTTTAGCTCGCGGTCGCAGGCGCTTCATAGTCATACCTTCGTCTACAAAAATGCTGGACACCTTTAACTCGTCGACATCCGCACCTTCATTGTTCTCAGCGTTGGCTATCGCTGAGTCGAGCAATTTCTTGACAATGTGAGCGGCTTTCTTGGTGCTGAATTCCAGCAACCCGAGAGCTTCCTCAACACCCAGACCTCGCACTTGATCCGCCACCAGGCGAACCTTTTGTGGCGAAATCTGTGCGCCTTTCAATTTTGCTGCTACTTCCATTTCCTTAACCTCGCAACGATTAGCGCTTAACGCCTGGCCGCTTTGTCTACGATATGGCCTCGGAACGTGCGGGTTGCCGCAAATTCCCCAAGCTTATGTCCCACCATGTCTTCACTGATGATCACCGGCACATGCTGTCGACCGTTGTGCACAGCGATGGTCAAACCAACCATATCGGGCGAAATCATAGAGCGACGTGACCAGGTCTTGATCGGTCGACGATCGTTGCTCTCTACGGCAGCTTCAACTTTCTTCATCAGGTGAAGGTCGATAAACGGACCTTTTTTCAGTGAACGCGGCACAATATATTCCTCTAGTCTCTTGTCTCTAACGACCGGTCTTATTTCTTACCACGACGGCGTACGATCAGATTATCCGTACGCTTGTTCTTTCGCGTCTTGTAGCCTTTGGCCGGAGTACCCCAAGGGCTAACTGGATGACGACCGCCCGAAGTACGACCTTCACCACCACCGTGCGGGTGATCAACCGGGTTCATCGCCACACCGCGGACGGTTGGCCTGACACCACGCCAGCGACTCGCACCAGCCTTACCCAGTTTGCGCAGGTTGTGCTCAGAGTTTGAAACCTCGCCGAGCGTAGCGCGACAATCAGCTAATACTTTGCGCATCTCACCGGAGCGCAGACGCAGAGTGGCGTACTGCCCCTCACGCGCAACAACCTGAACAGAGGCACCGGCGGATCGCGCCAGCTGCGCACCCTTGCCCGGCTTCAACTCAATACAATGAACCACCGAGCCCACCGGTATGTTACGCAGCGGCAGGCAGTTGCCGGCCTTGATAGGCGCAGCGGAACCCGACTGCAGCACCTCTCCCGCTTTCACACCACGGGGCGCAATGATGTAGCGACGCTCACCATCGGCGAACAGCAACAAAGCAATATGCGCTGTACGGTTGGGATCGTACTCAAGGCGCTCTACTTTTGCGGGAATACCGTCTTTAGTGCGCTTGAAATCGATAATGCGGTAGTGCTGTTTATGCCCACCACCCACATGACGCGTGGTAATCCGACCATTGTTGTTACGGCCGCCATTTCTGGTTTGATTCTCTAACAGGGGGGCATAGGGCGCACCCTTATGTAGATCTTCACTGACCACCCGGACGACATGGCGACGACCGGCGGAAGTGGGCTTACTTTTTAAAACTGCCATTTCGCTCCTGCTCCTTAATCCGCCACGGCAAAGTCGATATCATGACCCTGCTCCAGTCGCACGTATGCTTTTTTCCAGGTCGTTTTCGTGCTGAAGCCAAACCGATTGCGCTTCACCTTACCCTTGACACGCAGGGTATTTACGTCACTGACCTTAACCTTGAACAACTGCTCGACAGATTTCTTGACTTCTGCCTTGGTGGCATCAATCGCCACACGGAAAACATACTGGTTGCTCTCATCAGCCACAATTGCGGCTTTCTCAGAAGCGTGTGGACCTACCAGCACCTGAAATATGCGCTCCTGGTTCATCCCAGCATCTCCTCTATTTTCTTCACAGCGTCAACTGTGACCATAACCTTGTCGTGACCGATGAGGCTGAGCGGATCAATACCTTCAACGTCACGCACGTCAACCTTGTGCAGGTTGCGGGCCGCAAGATACAGGTTTTCACCAACTTCTGCGGAGACGATCAGGACATTATCCAGACCAAACTCACCGAGCTGCTTGGCCAGCAACTTGGTTTTGGGCGCCTCAATATCCAGACTCTCAACAACCAACAAACGATCCTGACGCGCCAACTCAGACATAATTGAGCGCATGGCTGCGCGGTACATCTTGCGGTTCACTTTCTGTGAGTGATCCTGCGGCTGCGCAGCAAATGTTACGCCACCGGTACGCCAAATGGGCGAGCTGGATGTACCAGCACGTGCGCGGCCTGTACCTTTTTGACGCCATGGCTTCTTGCCACCACCACTGACAGCAGCGCGCGTTTTCTGCGCCCTGGTTCCCTGGCGCGCACCTGCCAGAAAAGCAGTTACTACCTGGTGCACCAAGTCTTCATTGTATTCTCGTGCGAAAGTAACATCTGAAACCGACACTGTGCCCGCTTCGTTGCTACCCGCCTTAACTACATTTAATTCCACGTTAGAGACCCCCTAACCTTATGCTTTGACTGCGGGACGGACGATAACGTCTCCGCCGGGCGCCCCAGGTACGGCCCCCTTGATAAGCAATAAATTTCGCTCGGCATCTACTCGGACGATTTCCAGCCCCTGGGTGGTGACATTTGCGGCACCCATGTGACCAGACATCTTCTTGCCTTTCCAAACCCGACCGGGAGTCTGGTTCTGCCCGATTGAACCAGGCGCACGATGCGACAGCGAGTTACCGTGAGTGGCATCCTGCATGGAGAAGTTCCAGCGCTTGATGACACCCTGGAAGCCCTTACCCTTGGATTTTCCCGCCACATCGACCTTCTGGCCCGCACTGAAACGCTCTACCGTGAGCTCCGAACCCACTTCTGGCGCCTCATCGGCATCAGCCAGACGAAATTCCCACAAGCCCCTTCCAGCTTCCACACCCGCTTTCGCGAACTGTCCCGCCTGGGCTTTGCTAACTCTGGAGGCCTTGCGGCTTCCCGCAGTAACCTGAATCGCACGATAGCCATCGCTATCGATCTCTTTGATTTGAGTAACGCGGTTTGGAGTCACCTCCACTACGGTTACTGGAATTGAAACGCCGTCTTCGGTAAAAACGCGCGTCATGCCGGACTTACGGCCGACTAAACCAATAGTCATCTTACTAACCTCTCAGTGTACGGGGCTTACCCTCTATGGCCGCCCGGTTATCTCAAAGAAGAACTGGGCGTTACACACTCGGGGCTCCTGCCCCAAGCAGGTCTTGCTACAATTTTTTGTAGTTAACCAAGACTAATCTGTACTTCCACACCTGCTGCCAGGTCTAACTTCATCAGGGCGTCCACAGTCTTCTCAGTGGGCTCCACGATGTCCAACAGGCGCTTGTGCGTACGAATTTCGTACTGGTCACGAGCATCCTTGTTAACGTGCGGTGAAATCAGCACAGTAAACTTTTCTTTCCGCGTAGGAAGGGGAATCGGACCCTTGACCAGCGCACCTGTTCGGCGGGCTGTTTCCACAATCTCCTGGGTAGACGAATCTATCAGTCGATGGTCAAAGGCTTTTAGGCGAATTCGAATGCGCTGATTCTGCACCTGATGCTACTCCAAACAATAAAAAACCAGAGGCCCGCAGTGGGACCCCCTGAAAAAGGAACGCGAATTCTAATGATGCCCTCCGGCCATGTCAAGAAGGGTTTTTAATTAAATACCAAACACTGGGCAAGAAGCGTAAGCACTGGTTCTGGGGCCAACCGCCGCGTTGCAACATCTATATAAGGATAAGGCGGTAGCAGGACACAGCAACTGTTATTCCAAATAGTTATACACCTTTCAACGCGAACCATCATCCCTTTCATAACGTTATCGACCAGCCTGAGAGCCAGATTTCACTAGCTATGACTCGCAGAGCATGGACGGACGGTCGCTACAGCAGGATCGATACAAACACGTTCGGGATACAGGACCGCTGGTGCGGGTTCTTCATCTGCGACCTCTAGCAGGCTTTTCTCGCCTACCCGCAGAATTGACGGGGGGCGGGCAGCATCAGTATAGTAATTGCAACCCTTTCCCGAGACACGACAATGAATAAACACAATAGCGTCACAACCACTCTTTTTTTGACCCTTCTGGCAATACCCAATCTTTCCTGGGCGCAAATCGTTTACCAGCCCGTCAGCCCTGGTGCTGGGGCAGCAGCCATCCCTACTCTCACAACAGCAGCTTTACTGTTGTCGATTGTACTACTGCTGGTCGCCGCCAAATGGATGGGATTTGATCGTAAAAAGCATCTCAGCAAGATTGTCGGGGTGCTGGCGGTCTGCGCTATCGCCACCGGCACACTTAGCGTCAAGCTCGTTTCTGACGCCTACGCTGATGGCGGCGGCGTCAGTTTTAGAGTCCTGGACTCCCCTGAAGGCGGCTCGGTTCCTATAAGCAATGGCAGACTCAACATATTCGAGAATCGTTCAGGAGTGAACCAGCGGCTTGTTTCGATTACTCCCGGCGCATGCCCTGACATCGACAATGGTGCCATAGACGGCGTAGTACAGTGCCGGGAGAATGCAGTGATCACCACTGATGAGAATGGCCTTTGCTACACCGATTGCCGAACCCCTCCCACTTGAGCATCTAACAACTCCAGTCGTTCAAGGCCAAACAATTTGAAGCAGCTTCGTGGTGCAGGGTAAACGACTGGAGTTTTAGTACCATCCTGACCCATCGAAAAAAATTCGCGCATCTCTTAGTCATCTTCGTGGCGGTGCTACTTTATGTCGTCGTCTTTCGAGGCTTACCCTCGCCGCAGCAACTTGTTCTACAGCAACCCACAACATCGAGCGTAATATACGACAGAAACGGTAAAGCCCTTTATTACTTCTACAAAGACGCGCATCGAATTCCTGTAAGCCTGTCGCAGATATCCCAAGCTGCGATTGACGCGACGATAGCGATCGAAGATCAGCATTTTTTTCACCACTGGGGCTTTTCCCTCACAGGTATTTTACGCGCCCTACTAGAGAACTATGCTGATAGCTCTGCGCTTCAGGGCGGCTCCACGATTACGCAGCAATTGGTAAAGAACCGCCTTCTCTCAAGGGAACAGCGAATCACGCGAAAAATTCGCGAACTCGTGTTATCGGTTTGGGTAGAGCTTGTCTTTACCAAAAAGCAGATACTCGAAATGTACCTGAACGATGTTTCCTATGGTGGCGCGGTACATGGCATTGAAGCTGCTGCATGGAAATACTTCAACAAATCCGCTCACAGCCTGACAACAGCAGAAGGCGCTCTACTCGCCGGATTACTGAAGGCACCCAGCACGTACAGCCCATTCGGGGCAGAACCCACTCGCTCAATTGAACGACAGCGGCAGGTTCTCAGCAGCATGCTGGAAGCCGGTTTTATCTCAAAAAATCAGTTTGATACGCTCTCTGCTACAGAGCCCAGTATTTCACCGGGCACAGTCAAAATATTGGCTCCCCATTTCGTGATGTTTATCAGGGGATTGCTGATCGAAAAATTCGGCGAGGACAGGCTCTACCAGGATGGACTACAAATCACCTCCACTCTCGACCTGCGCCTACAGGAGGACGTACAGGAGAGGCTGAAGACCTATGTCAAAAGCCTGTTCCGCTACAGGGTGGGAAACGGCGCCCTGCTCGTAACCGTTCCGCGTAGCGGGGAAATACTGAGTATGGTCGGCAGCGTCGACTACTTCGATACAGAAAATGATGGACAGGTGAACGTCGTATTGCAATACAGGCAGCCTGGCTCTGCGATCAAGCCACTCAACTATGCGATGTCGTTAGAAAATGGCAAAACACCAATGTCAATTATCCTGGACCAGCCGGTGGAGTTTGCAATTCCTGGCGAGGACAACTACCAACCGCGAAATGATGACTCCAGTTTCCACGGTGCGGTCACCTTGAGAACCGCGCTCGCCTCGTCCTACAACATTCCGGCCGTGAAAGAATTAGCCAGCAATGGAGTACTTGAATTTGTTGACAAGGCCAAGGCTGCAGGAATCAACAATTGGACGGGGCACAACGAATACCGCTATGCCCTGACGCTGGGCAGTGCGGAAGTTCGCATGCTGGATCTCGCTGAAATGTATAGCGCTTTCGCCAATGAGGGCTCCACTGTTGAACCGAATCCGCTACTTACCATCACTGATATGCACGGCGCACTGCTATATGAAAACAGCTGCGCCACTACAAGCAGTGGCTGCAATACGACTCCGGTATTCCGCCCGCAGACTGCGTTTCTCATCAGCGACATACTCTCAGATAATGACGCTCGGGCACCCGCCTTCGGACTTTCATCAGATCAGAATATCAACGGTCATCAAGTGGCGGCCAAAACCGGCACTTCAGATTTACTCAGGGACAACTGGGCTATCGGCTACACCACGGACCGCTTGGTCGCCGTATGGATGGGCAACAATGACGGTGGGCCAATGCGCTTTATCCACTCTGGCTCGCACGGCGCATCGACTATCTGGAACGCCGTCATGAGAGACTTGTTGATGCAATCAGAACCTCACCAGTTTGAAGTACCCGAAGGTATTGTGAAACTCAAGGTGTGTCCCAGCGCGGGCACTCTGGCCTGTGCGAGCTGCCCGGACGTCCGCGAGGAGTATTTTGCTGTGGGAACAGAGCCGAAAACACACTGCGGCGGCTAATGTGGCCGTGATCTACCCATCCGTAAACGGAACTGGTCTAGCGCCGGGATATCATATTCACAGAGGCTGTTAGTCGAGCTGGCAAAGCACTTTACAGTACTTTGCCTTCATGGATTCATGTTCGACTTTGCTGCGGGAAAAGTAGGTCTTGCCATCATCCCCCGCAACAAAGTAGAGATAGTCTGTCGTAGCCGGCCTGGCTACCGCATTTAGCGAATCTGCACTGATGTTCCCTATGGGACCAGGAGGGAAACCTGAATGAATTCTGGTGTTGTAAGGCGTATCGACAGTCACTGCCCTCCTGACACCGTTTAGCGAGGCTCCATAGTAAGCGGTGACATCGGAGCCAAGCTCCATTCCAACCTTTAGTCGGCGGAGGAACACCTGGGCGACTGTCGGCATAACATCAGGGTCATTCACCTCCTGCTCTATAATGGATGCCAATATCACACCCTGATGCTGTGTTAATCCCTGCTCCTCAAGGCCCCGCTTGATGTCGTCGGTGAAAAGCGCCGCTGTCAACCCAAGCGACGCATCAATGATGTTACTCAGTGGCGTTGCGCTGGTGTAGTGATAGCTCTCAGCATGCAAATAGCCTTCCAAATTAGCCAATGGTGGCTTTCCTGCCAGCGCTGGATGTCCTTCGTAATTCGTTGGATTCAGTGCCTCATCCACTGCCTGCTCTGAGTACCCCGCGGAAACAAACTGCGCTTTCACCTGGCTTAATCGTTGCGCTGGCAGAATGGTTAATACACCAGTGACCACATCCCCTGTACTAAACTTTTCCGCGATGCGCGCTACACTCATCGCCGGGGAGATCTCATAAGTCCCAGCCTGCATCTTCCCGCGAAGCCCCACCAGCCGGAGGTACAAACGGTACGCCGTATCCGACTCAATGAGCCCACGGCCATACAGCAGATGGCCGATAGCTGCATCACTTGCGCCGGGATAAACGACCACCCGCTGAATCGCTTTGTCCGTCGAAGAGTAGGCACTGATATTCCACCAGAACCAGATCGCAAATGCAGCCGATGGCAAAAAGAACAACAATATCACCCGGCGCAGTAGCGGCCTGTTCACAGTTTTCGACGTTTGGGAATTTTCGGCGCGGTTTGTCAAATCTACAGTTTCCTGGCCAAACACCACATCGGTACGAACCTCACATCAAGCGGACCGCACGACATCCTGCGCTGTGGAGTACAACAAGAAATGGCGTTTTTCACGCATTGTGCCTGCTCCAGGCCATGATTGGCTAGACCCGTCTTTCCGGAATAGGGTAACTCCGAGATAGTCACCAATGGCAAAGTCAGCCATCAGAAATTTTAGTGCCCGCCAGATGGCACAACTTACACACCTGGTAGCGTCAGGTATTGCACCTGACCCTACCTCGCCGACAGGTTCCCAAACACGATATCAAGGGGCGCAGCTGACACAGCGAGTGGCCTCTGGAATCGCCGATAGCCTGCCCTCGCCAATAGGCTCACCACAGGCTTCACAGTGGCCATAAGTGCCCGCCTCAACCCGCTCCAGCGCCGCCTGAACGGTACGAATTGATGCCTCGGTCTCATTGGCGATGACATCAACGACCTCGTCGTTTTCCCGCTCCTGCGCCTGCTCGGAAGAATCGCTGGAGTGTGACTGGGTGACATGCCGCTTCAGACTTGAAAATCGCGCCTGCAACGCGGCCAGGCGCGCCTCCAGTTCCGCTTGTACTGCTTCATACGCCATTGTTACCCTCCCCAGTATCTCAAGCGGCTGTTAGCAGGCGATAGAGCTCATCCTTCAGGTGGAGTCGCCTTACTTTGGCAGCCTCTTCCGTCTGCGATGATACCGGTGTGACTTCATCCTCCATCTTTTCGATCTCACGCGTCAGATCATGGTATTCATCAAACAGGCTGCGAAAATGCGTATCCGATACCTTGAGTTCATGAATACGCTCCTTCAGCTCGGGAAACTCGTGAATCAGGTCATGGTGTTCTACAGACATTCTATCTTCTCCTCTATCTGGCGGCGTAAAGTACGCCGCACCTACCCTGTGAGATTTCTACCAGCTTAACCTGCAACCGTTATCAGGCCTTGATCCATGTCAGCATAAACCTGCTCCGATCGCACAATTGGACGGGCTTGACGCCAACACAAGGAAGGATGACCATGTGGCGACAGACACAGAGCAGGAGTTCAAATGCAAACCAACCAGTCCACCCATTCGTTACTGCTGGGTTACCTACTGTGGATTTTTGGATTTATTGGAGCGCACCGTTTCTATTACGGCAAGCAAGTCACCGGCGTCATATGGTTTTTTACGCTGGGATTGTTTTTTATCGGCTGGATTATAGATCTGTTCCTGATACCCTCGATGGAACGCGAGGCAGAACGACGCTTTGTTGCGGGCCCGGTCAACTACGACCTCACCTGGGTACTACTGACGTTTATCGGCTTTTTGGGCATCCACCGGTTTTATATGGGGAAAATTTTTACCGGCCTGCTATACCTGTGTACGGGCGGAATCTTTATGATTGGCGTGCTCTATGATTTCCTCACATTGAATGAGCAGATCTCGGATAAGAACAGCAGTTATTAGAGGGTACCCGAGCAGCACCTTCTAGGTGACTTGAACTCGGCGTGGCCATTAAGAGGAGCAGGCTCTCCCGCCCGGAACAGCCCCACCCATACAGCGCTCAAATTTCGCGCCAACACTCCACCGCAATAAACGCCTGCCACATCGAGCTGACTGAAAAGCTCCCTCACAAAAAAGCCCGGCACAAGGCCGGGCTTTCGAAGGGGCGGCATGTATTTAGCCGCCGGCTCTCTCTCGATGGTTCTACTCGATGATCTTGGCTACCACGCCGGCGCCGACAGTACGGCCACCTTCGCGGATCGCGAAACGCAAGCCATCTTCCATCGCAATCGGTGCAATCAGTGTTGCTACCATCTGCACGTTGTCACCCGGCATCACCATCTCAACACCTTCTGGCAGCTCACACGCACCTGTCACATCCGTGGTACGGAAGTAAAACTGCGGGCGGTAACCTTTGAAGAACGGCGTGTGACGACCACCTTCGTCCTTGGACAGAATGTAAACCTCAGCCTCGAACTTGGTGTGCGGCGTTACAGAACCCGGCTTCGCCAGTACCTGACCACGCTCAACTTCTTCACGCTTGGTACCGCGCAGCAGGACACCGACGTTCTCGCCCGCGCGACCTTCATCCAGCAGCTTGCGGAACATCTCAACACCTGTACAGGTGGTTTTCTGCGTGTCGCGGATACCGATGATCTCGATTTCCTCACCAACCTTGATAATGCCACGCTCAACACGGCCGGTAACAACCGTACCGCGACCAGATATAGAGAACACGTCCTCTACCGGCATCAGGAACGGCTGGTCAATCGCGCGCTCCGGCTCAGGAATGTAAGCATCCAGCGTTTCAACCAGCGCTTTCACAGCGGTGGTGCCCAGCTCGTGCTCGTCTTCACCGTTCAGGGCCATCAGTGCAGAACCACAGATGATCGGCGTGTCGTCACCCGGGAATTCGTACTGGTCCAGCAGCTCGCGCAGCTCCATTTCAACCAGTTCTTTCATTTCAGCATACTCTTCGGAGTCCGCACCGCCACAGTCTTCAGCCAGCAGGTCAGCCTTGTTCAGGAATACCACAATGTAGGGTACACCCACCTGGCGAGACAGCAGGATGTGCTCACGAGTCTGCGGCATCGGGCCGTCAGTGGCACCACATACCAGAATAGCACCGTCCATCTGCGCCGCACCGGTGATCATGTTTTTCACATAATCGGCGTGTCCGGGGCAGTCAACGTGCGCGTAGTGACGGTTCGGAGACTCGTATTCCACGTGCGATGTCGCAATGGTTATACCACGCGCTTTTTCTTCCGGGGCGTTGTCGATACCGTCAAACGCCACCATCTCGCCACCCCAGACTTCAGCGCATACGCGCGTCAAAGCCGCTGTCAGCGTCGTCTTACCATGGTCAACGTGACCGATCGTTCCCACGTTGACGTGGGGCTTACTGCGCTCAAATGATTCTTTTGACACTTTTATTCACCTCGTTGAAATAGCATAAATAGCGGTGGCTGGATCTTCAGAATCAGCCGGTTTGGTTTCTGGAGATAATATCCTGCGCGACATTACTCGGGGCTTCGGCATACTTGGAAAACTCCATGGTATACGTGGCCCGGCCCTGGGTCGCTGATCGCAGATCAGTAGCGTATCCAAACATCTCCGCCAGGGGTACTTCTGCATCAATCACTTTACCTGATGAATTCTCGGTCATTCCACCGATCAGCCCGCGACGACGATTCAGGTCGCCGACAACATCACCCATGTTTTCTTCCGGCGTCACTACTTCAACAGCCATAATCGGCTCAAGCAATACGGCACCACCTTTCTGCGCCAGCTGCTTGGTGGCCATCGATGCCGCTATCTTGAACGCCATTTCATTTGAATCCACATCATGAAACGAGCCGTCGTACAACGTCGCCTTCAGTCCCAGCAAAGGATAACCTGCCAGCACGCCGTTCTGCATCTGCTCTTCAATACCTTTTTGTACGGCAGGGATGTACTCACGGGGCACGGTGCCGCCGACGATTTCGTTAACGAACTCCAGCCCCTCTGCATTGCCATCTTCGCCCGGCTCAAACTTGATCCAGACATGGCCGTACTGACCGCGACCACCGGACTGGCGGACAAACTTGCCTTCAATTTCCGAGGTATTGCGAATCGCTTCGCGGTAAGCCACCTGCGGCTTACCGATATTGGCCTCTACGCTGAACTCACGGCGCATGCGATCGACCAGTACATCCAGGTGGAGCTCACCCATCCCGGAAATAATGGTCTGTCCAGATTCCTCGTCTGTGTGCACACGAAACGAGGGGTCTTCCTGAGCCAGTTTGCCCAAAGCGATACCCATCTTCTCCTGATCGGGCTTGGACCGCGGTTCCACCGCCACCGAGATTACCGGCTCGGGGAACACCATACGCTCAAGTACGATGGGGTTGTCGGCATCGCACAGAGTGTCACCGGTGGTCACATCCTTGAGGCCGATAGCTGCCGCGATATCACCGGCCAATACTTCCTTGATTTCCTCGCGACTGTTAGCGTGCATCTGCACCATTCGGCCAACGCGCTCTTTCTTCTCTTTCACCGAGTTATAAACGCCGGTGCCACTGATCAATTTACCGGAGTACACACGGAAAAAGGTGAGAGTGCCGACAAAGGGATCGGTGGCAATCTTGAACGCCAATGCCGCAAAGGGAGCGTCATCATCCGCTTCGCGATGCTCAATGGTGTCCGCCTTATCGAGCAGAGTGCCCTCGATGGCCTTTACTTCGGTGGGAGAAGGCATGTATTCAATTACTGCGTCCAACATGGCCTGGACGCCTTTGTTCTTAAATGCAGAACCTCCCAACACAGGAATAATCTCATTCGCCAGGGTGCGCGCACGAATGCCCTGCTTGATCTCAGCTTCAGAAAGCGTTCCCTCTTCGAGGTATTTTTCCATGAATTCATCGTTGGCTTCCGCCGCCGCTTCCATCATGTACTCACGCATCTCTGCGACTTCATCCACCAGGTCTTCGGGAACCTCAGCGTACTCAAACGTCATACCCTGGTCGGCTTCACTCCACAGGATCGCCTTATTCTTGACGAGGTCGATGACGCCTTTGAAATCCTCTTCAGCGCCAATCGTCATTTGCAGCGGCACCGCATTGGCACCGAGGCGCTCACGCAGTTGCTTCACTACCATATGGAAGTCGGCACCGGCGCGGTCCATCTTGTTGACGAACACCATGCGCGGAACTTCATACTTGTTGGCCTGACGCCATACTGTCTCAGTCTGCGGCTGGACGCCGGATGAGCCACACAAGACCACTACGGCACCGTCCAGCACACGCAGTGAGCGCTCCACCTCAATGGTGAAATCGACGTGTCCGGGCGTATCGATGATGTTGATGCGGTGTTCTTCAAACTGGGCATCCATACCCTTCCAGAAACAGGTGGTCGCGGCGGAGGTAATGGTAATACCGCGTTCCTGCTCCTGTTCCATCCAGTCCATGGTGGCTGCGCCGTCATGGACTTCACCAATTTTGTGGGAAAGGCCCGTATAGAACAGCACCCGCTCAGTGGTCGTCGTTTTACCGGCGTCCACGTGAGCACAGATGCCAATATTACGGTACCGGCTGATGGGTGTTTTACGAGCCACGGATAATTCCCCAATAAAATGTTGTCGGGCGAATAATTAGAACCGGTAGTGCGAGAAGGCCTTGTTGGCTTCAGCCATACGGTGCACGTCTTCACGCTTCTTGACCGCATTACCTTTACCCTGTGAGGCATCGATAATTTCACCGGCCAGACGCTGGCGCATGGACTTCTCACCACGATTACGTGAGTATTCCACCAACCAGCGCATAGACAGTGCTACGCGACGCGAGGGGCGAACCTCTACGGGTACCTGATAGGTCGCACCACCGACACGGCGGGCCTTAACCTCTACCATGGGGGCGATGTTCTCCAGTGCCAGATCAAACGCTTCCAGAGGGTCTGTATTCAGACGCTCCTTCACGATATCAAGTGCACCGTATACGATAGTTTCAGCAACGGATTTTTTGCCGCTGATCATTACGTGATTCATAAACTTTGCCAAAGTCACGTTGCCAAATTTGGGATCCGGCAGGATTTCGCGCTTGGCGACAATTCGTCTTCTGGGCATGGTATATACCTTCTCTCTTCAGGTGACCCGAACACCAACCTGCAACATATGCGGGGGAGGCAGGGTTTCGGCCTTACTTACATTTCTGTGTCAGCGTGGTTACGCCGGTAGAGTTCGCTTACTTGGGACGCTTGGCACCGTACTTGGAGCGACCGTTACGACGATCAGATACTCCAGAGGTGTCCAGGCTGCCACGCACGGTGTGATAACGCACACCAGGCAAGTCTTTTACACGACCACCGCGAATCAGAACCACACTGTGCTCCTGCAGGTTGTGACCTTCACCACCGATGTATGAGGAAACCTCATAACCGTTGGTCAGGCGCACACGGCAGACTTTACGCAGCGCGGAATTCGGCTTCTTCGGTGTAGTCGTGTAAACGCGAGTGCAGACGCCACGGCGCTGCGGGCAGCTCTGCAATGCAGGCACACCACTCTTCTCTACTTTGCGTTTCCGAGGCTTACGAACCAATTGATTGACCGTTGCCATCTATTTACAACTCCAAATATAGTTTTTCTCATGACCCTTATGGTCACAATCCAACTCTGAGCGGGGTTCACTTCACCCAAACGACAGCGTGCGCGAAACCACCCCTACAAAGAGGAGGCGGCATTCTATAGACGCCGCGCTGTAGAGTCAACCCGGACAGGCCGCCTGTAGTGGCTCAGTTGGGGCTTAGTTTGTTTGTGTCCCAATATCGATGACTCTGAATGGGCTCTTGGCACAACTGAAGACGCAGGATTGCGCATGGGCGCTTTTGCTTGATTCTATTGCTGGGTGTGGGTACTCCGCCCGACGGGTGCGGGTAGGAAGGTGCTTCTCAGTCGCTCCACGGAATTCGCTTGGTGAGAAACACCTTCCTACCCGCACCCTCAGCACATGCCACCCATCCAGATCGAAAAAACAGACTATACGCGCCCCGCAACCTGATCCCTGATCCCTGATCCCTCGCAAATCACCTCCCGCAGCATCGCGATGCCAGGGCTCGTATCCCGGCAGGCGTTTCACCAAGCGAATTCGTTGGTCCGGCACCCCGGGAGCGACTGAAACACCTGCCGGGATACGAGCCCGTGGACCACTACGAAACAATTGACGATTGACGATTGGCTAATCGGCTCCAGATTTTGCGATACACCGCGACCGACCAGAAAAAGAAAAGGGGCACCGGTATCACCGATGCCCCTTCGAGTAGTGCAACAGCTAAGGGTTAGCTATCAGCCAACAGAGCCTCAGTCAGCGCCGCTTCGATCTCCTGCGCAGAGACAGTGGCTTCAGTCTGGCTATCGCGTGTACGCTTGCGCTCCGCGTGATAGGCAAGACCAGTACCGGCGGGGATCAGGCGTCCAACAACCACGTTCTCCTTCAGCCCGCGCAGGTAATCGCGTTTGCCGGTGACCGCCGCTTCTGTCAGTACGCGGGTGGTCTCCTGGAAGGAGGCCGCAGAGATGAAGCTCTCTGTTGCCAGTGAGGCCTTGGTGATACCCAGCAGCTCTCTCTCGCCAGTAGCTGGCACCAGGTTCTCTGCCAGCAGACGCTCGTTCTCTTCCAGCAGCGTCGTGTACTCGACCTGCTCGCCCTTGATCAGGTTTGAATCGCCTGATGAGGTAACGATCACTTTGCGCAGCATCTGACGAACGATAACTTCGATGTGCTTATCGTTAATCTTCACGCCCTGCAGTCGGTAGACTTCCTGAATCTCGTTGACGATGTACTTCGCGAGTTCCTTGATGCCTTTCAGGCGCAGGATATCGTGCGGGCTGGGAGCCCCCTCTGATACCACTTCACCTTTTTCGACGTTCTCACCCTCAAAGACAGACATATGTCGCCATTTGGGGATCAAAGCCTCGTAGTGATCAGAGCCATCCGGCAACGTAGCGTTGTTAGTTGGCGTGATCATCAGGCGGCGCTTGCCCTTTGTTTCCTTACCGAAGCTGACGGTACCGGAAATCTCAGCCAGGATAGCCGGTTCTTTCGGCTTACGCGCTTCGAACAGGTCAGCAACACGTGGCAGACCACCGGTGATATCCCGGGTCTTGGAGCCTTCCTGAGGAATACGGGCGATGATGTCACCGGTATTGATCTTCGCACCGTCTTCCAGGCTAACCTGGGCATCCGGCGGCAGGAAGTAGTGAGCAGGCACATTGGTTCCGGCCAGGCACAGTTCCTTACCTTTGCTGTCGACCAGGCTGATGGCCGGGCGAATATCTTTACCCGCTGCCGGGCGCTCACCAGCCTCCATCACAGAGATACTGGACAAACCAGTCAGATCGTCAGTCTGGCGCTTAATGGTAATACCCTCTTCCATACCGCTGAACTTGGCGGTACCCGCCACTTCAGTAATGATGGGGTGGGTATGCGGATCCCAGCTGGCCACCCTGGAACCCTTGGTGACTTCCTGGTTGTCCTTGACCTTCAGCAGTGCACCGTAGGGCAGCTTATAGCGCTCCCGCTCACGACCGCGCACATCGAGTACAGACAGCTCACCGGAGCGGCTGACAGCAACCAGGTCACCGTCGACGCGTTCTACCGTCTTCAGGTTGTGCAATCTGACAACACCGTCATTCATGACTTCGATATTGTCCTGAGCGGTCGCTCTCGATGCCGCACCACCGATGTGGAAAGTACGCATGGTCAACTGTGTGCCGGGCTCACCGATGGACTGGGCCGCAACAACACCGACCGACTCGCCCATGTTAATACGGTGTCCGCGTGCCAGGTCTCGACCGTAACAGGCCGAACAGATACCGTGGCGAGTCTCACAGGTGATGGGTGAGCGCACCTCAATCTCGTCGATACCCATTTCTTCCAGACGCTTGATCCACAACTCGTCGAGCATCGTGCCGGCAGTGATGGCAATTTCATCACTGCTACCCGGCTTGAGCACATCCTTGACCACAAGGCGCCCCAATACCCGATCACCCAGCGACTCGATGATGTCACCACCGTCGATAACCGGCGTCATCAGCAATCCGTAATCGGTGCCGCAATCCTCTTCCGTTACCACCAGATCCTGAGCCACATCCACCAGACGACGTGTCAGGTAACCGGAGTTGGCCGTTTTCAGAGCGGTATCCGCCAGACCTTTACGCGCACCGTGCGTGGAGATGAAGTACTGCAGTACGTTCAGGCCCTCGCGGAAGTTGGCGGTAATGGGCGTCTCAATAATCGAGCCGTCCGGCTTGGCCATCAAACCACGCATACCGGCCAACTGACGAATCTGAGCGGGGGAACCCCGGGCACCGGAGTCGGCGTAGATGTACACAGAGTTGAATGATGCCTGCTGCTCTTCCTCGCCATCGCGATTTATCACGGGCTCGGTGGACAGACCCTCCATCATCGACTTGGAAACCAGGTCGTTGGCGCGCGACCAAATATCGATCACCTTGTTGTATTTCTCACCCTGAGTCACCAGACCTTGCGCGTACTGGTTTTCAATTTCCTTCACTTCGGCGTCAGCGCGATCGATCAGGCCAGCTTTTTCCTGCGGAATGACGAAATCATTCACACCAATGGATGAGCCGGAGCGGGTTGAATACTCGTAACCGGTGTACATGAGCTTATCGGCGAAGATGACCGTGGCCTTCAGGCCGACCAGGCGATAGCACTGGTTGATGATCCTGGAGATCGCTTTCTTGGCCATGTTCTGGTTGACCATCTCAAACACGATGCCGGCGGGAACTATTTCCCACAGCAGCGCACGGCCCACAGTAGTATCAGCCACGAAGGTACGCTTGATCGTTTCGCCTTCGTCGGTCCTTTCCTCTTCCTCAATGCGCACCTTCACACGGGCCTGCAGGTGCACATGCCCACTGACGTAAGCGCGGTGCACCTCGGAGACATTGGCAAAAGCCATGCCCTCGCCCTTGGCGTTCACACGTTCACGCGTCATGTAGTACAACCCCAACACCACGTCCTGTGAGGGAACGATGATAGGCTCACCGCTGGCGGGCGACAGGATGTTGTTGGTAGACATCATCAGTGCGCGGGCTTCCAGCTGCGCTTCGATGGTAAGCGGCACGTGTACAGCCATTTGGTCACCGTCGAAGTCGGCGTTATACGCTGCACAGACCAGCGGGTGCAGCTGAATCGCCTTACCCTCGATCAGTACCGGCTCAAACGCCTGGATACCCAGACGGTGCAGGGTGGGCGCGCGGTTGAGAAGCACGGGGTGCTCGCGAATAACCTCGGCCAGGATATCCCACACTTCCGGCGGCTCGCGCTCGACCATTTTCTTGGCGGCCTTGATAGTCGTGGCCAGGCCACGGGCTTCGAGCTTGCCGAATATAAAAGGCTTGAACAGTTCCAGCGCCATTTTCTTGGGCAGACCACACTGGTGCAATTTCAGCGTTGGCCCCACCACGATCACAGAACGACCGGAGTAGTCGACACGCTTACCCAACAGGTTCTGGCGGAAGCGACCCTGTTTACCCTTGATCATGTCTGCCAGTGATTTCAGCGGACGCTTGTTGGAACCGGTGATGGCACGGCCGCGACGACCGTTGTCCAGCAGCGCATCCACAGACTCCTGCAGCATGCGCTTCTCGTTGCGCACGATGATATCGGGCGCGTTGAGATCCAGCAGACGCTTCAGTCGGTTGTTGCGGTTGATCACCCGGCGGTAGAGGTCGTTCAGGTCGGACGTGGCGAAGCGGCCTCCGTCCAGCGGCACCAACGGGCGCAGATCAGGCGGCAACACAGGCAATACATTCAGCACCATCCACTGGGGCTTGTTACCTGACCCGGCAAAGGCCTCCATCAACTTAAGACGCTTGGACAGTTTCTTGATCTTGGTTTCGGAATTGGTAACCGGAATTTCTTCCCGCAGTGAGGCGATTTCCTGCTGCAAATCCAACTGCATCATCAGATCCTGGATTGCCTCGGCACCCATCTTGGCGGAGAACTCATCGCCAAACTCTTCCATCGCTTCGTAGTACTGCTCATCGGAGAGCAGCTGGCTTTGCTCCAGCGTAGTCATACCAGGGTCAGTTACGACATAGGATTCAAAGTAGAGCACACGCTCGATATCGCGCAGCGTCATATCCAGCAGCAGACCGATACGTGACGGCAGCGACTTGAGGAACCAAATGTGTGCAACAGGGCTCGCCAGCTCAATGTGACCCATGCGCTCGCGTCGTACCTTAGCCAGCGCCACTTCCACGCCACACTTTTCACAGATAACACCGCGGTGCTTGAGGCGCTTATACTTCCCGCACAGACACTCATAGTCTTTTACCGGGCCAAATATCTTGGCGCAGAACAGGCCATCACGCTCTGGCTTGAAGGTTCGATAGTTAATGGTCTCGGGCTTTTTCACTTCACCAAATGACCAGGAGCGGATCAGCTCCGGCGATGCCAGTCCAATTCGAATTGAGTCGAACTCATCATTCTGTCCCTGGGACTTCAACAGATTAAGTAAGTCTTTCAAGGCGTTTCCTCCACGAGGTTTTTACTTCCAGGCAGTGCGTGGAAATCCAGCGCACCTGCCACCAAGTCCAATGTTTACGTTTTTTAATCGTTCTCGAGATCGATATCGATCGCCAGAGAACGTATTTCCTTAATCAACACATTAAAGGACTCGGGCATGCCCGGCTCCATACGATGATCACCATCGACAATGTTCTTGTACATCTTGGTTCGTCCGGCCACGTCATCAGACTTGACCGTCAGCATTTCCTGCAAGGTGTAGGCTGCGCCATAGGCTTCCAGCGCCCAGACCTCCATCTCACCGAATCGCTGGCCACCGAACTGCGCTTTACCACCGAGCGGTTGCTGCGTGACCAGACTGTAGGAACCTGTTGAACGCGCATGCATCTTGTCGTCTACCAGGTGGTTCAGTTTCAGCATGTACATGTAACCGACCGTCACAGGGCGATCAAATGTCTCGCCGCTGCGCCCGTCGTACAAGGTGAACTGACCGCTCTCCGGCAAATCTGCCAGTTTCAGCAAGCTCTTGATGGAGTCTTCAGCCGCACCGTCAAACACCGGTGTTGCCATCGGGACGCCATCGGCCAGATTACGCGCCAACTCCATCACTTCGGCGTCACTGAAGGACTTGATGTCCTCGGTACGCCCGTCACCATTGTTGTAGACAGCCTCAAGAAATTTGCGAACTTCCGCGACTTTTCTCTGCTCTGCGATCATCGTGTTGATCTTGTCGCCCAAGCCCTTGGCAGCCATACCAAGGTGGGTTTCAAGAATCTGGCCCACGTTCATACGCGAGGGCACACCCAGGGGGTTCAGGACGATATCAACTGGCTCACCTTTCTCATCATAAGGCATGTCCTCCACCGGCATAATCACCGAGATCACACCTTTGTTACCGTGACGTCCGGCCATCTTGTCACCCGGCTGGATACGGCGTTTGATGGCGAGATAGACCTTGACGATTTTCAATACACCGGGAGCGAGATCATCTCCGCTTTGCAGTTTGCCTTTCTTGTCCTCGAAACGATCCTCGAGCAATTTGTTTTGCTCTTCCAACTGACGCTGCGCCGAAGCCAGCGCTTCGTTCAGCTTGGCATCGGACATCTTCAGCTTAAACCACTGCTCGCGGTCCAGCTCTTCCAGCACTTTATCTGTCAGCGTAGTACCCTTGGACAAACCGCCACCACTGACTGTGCTTTTACCCTTGAGCATACTGCCGAGGTGAGCAAACGTCGCCTCTTCAAATATCCGGAACTCTTCTTTCAGATCCTTACGGTATTCGTCCAGCTGATGCTTTTCGATCTGCTGCGCACGCGCGTCCTTTTCCAGGCCGTCACGGGTGAAGACCTGCACATCAATAACCGTTCCCTTGGTACTGGTGGGAACGCGCAGTGATGTGTCTTTTACATCAGACGCTTTCTCGCCGAAGATCGCACGCAGGAGTTTTTCCTCCGGCGTGAGCTGGGTTTCCCCCTTGGGTGTCACCTTGCCCACCAGAATATCGCCCGCTTCCACTTCCGCACCGATATAAACAATGCCCGACTCGTCCAGCTTGGACAGGGCACCCTCACCGACATTGGGTATGTCGCCGGAGATTTCTTCCGAGCCCAGTTTGGTATCACGGGCTATACAGGTAAGTTCCTGAATATGAATGGTGGTGAAGCGATCTTCTTTCACTACTCGCTCGGACACCAGAATGGAGTCCTCGAAGTTATATCCATTCCACGGCATGAACGCGATGCGCATGTTCTGGCCGAGTGCGAGCTCACCCAAATCAATGGAAGGCCCGTCCGCCAGGATATCGCCGCGCGAAATGACATCGCCTGCCTTGACGATAGGACGCTGGTTAATACAGGTGTTCTGGTTGGAACGCGTGTATTTAGTCAGGTTGTAGATATCCACCGGCGCTTCGTCCACGCCGACATCCTTCTCATTGACCCGCACCACAATGCGGCTGGCATCTGCTGAATCGACCACACCGGAGCGGTCTGCAACCACACAAACGCCTGAGTCAGCTGCGACGTAGCGCTCCATACCCGTACCAACCAGCGGTTTCTGTGCCTGCAGTGTCGGAACGGCCTGACGCTGCATGTTGGAACCCATCAGTGCACGGTTCGCGTCATCGTGCTCCAGGAACGGAATCAGGGCTGCCGCCACAGAAACCACCTGCTTGGGAGACACATCCATGTAATCCACCCGCTCAGGCGGCATCACCGTGAATTCGTTCATGTGGCGAACGGGAATCAGGTCGTCGACAAACTGCATGTTCTTGTCGAGTGTCGCAGAGGCCTGTGCAATAACGTGCTCAGCCTCGTTGATCGCGGACAAGTACTCAATGTCCTCGGTCACTTTGCCGTCGACCACTTTGCGATACGGGCTTTCCAGAAAACCGTAATCGTTGGTACGGGCATACGTCGCCAGAGAGTTGATAAGCCCGATGTTCGGACCTTCAGGCGTCTCAATGGGGCAAACTCGACCGTAGTGCGTGGGGTGTACGTCGCGCACTTCAAAGCCAGCGCGCTCGCGTGTCAAACCACCGGGCCCAAGCGCCGATACGCGGCGTTTGTGTGTGACCTCCGACAGCGGGTTGTTCTGATCCATGAACTGGGACAGCTGGCTGGAACCGAAGAACTCCTTGACCGCAGCCGATACCGGTTTGGCATTGATCAGATCCTGCGGCATCAGGCCTTCGCTTTCCGCCATCGACAAACGCTCTTTCACCGCTCGCTCGACACGTACCAGGCCGACACGGAACTGGTTTTCAGCCATTTCGCCAACACTGCGCACACGACGGTTACCGAGGTGGTCAATGTCATCCACCATGCCTTTACCGTTACGGATACCAACCAGTGTACGCAGTACATCCACGATGTCCTCGCGATCGAGCACACCACTGCCGGTAACTTCTTCACGACCGAGTCGGCGGTTGAACTTCATGCGGCCAACGGCAGACAGGTCGTAACGGTCTGCGGAGAAGAACAGGTTCTGGAACAGGTTCTCAGCAGATTCCTTGGTGGGCGGCTCACCGGGGCGCATCATACGGTAGATTTCTACCAGCGCTTCCAGTTCGTTGCGTGTGGAATCCTGGCGCAGCGTGTCGGAGATGAAAGGACCGCAGTCCAGTTCATTGGTGTAGATGGTCTCGATCGTCTTTACGTTGACCTCATTCAGTTTCTCGAGAATCTCTTCATTCAGCTCGCTGTTACACTCGACGATGACTTCACCCGTCTTGGTATCCACCACGTCTTTGGCCAGCGAGCGGCCGTACAGATAATCGACAGGGATCACCAGCTCAGTGACATTGGCCTCTTCGAGTTCACGAATATGCCGAGCTGTAATACGACGACCCTGCTCTACCACCAGCTTCTTGCCAGCCTTGATGTCAAATGTCGCGACATCCCCGCGCAGACGCTCCGGAATCAGCGTCATTGTATAGCTACCATCCTTCGCGACATGGAAGGTATTGGTATCGTAGAACATATCGAGGATTTCCTCGGTCTCGTAGCCCAGCGCGCGCAGCAAAATGGTAGCGGGGAGCTTGCGGCGGCGATCGATACGGACGAATACCATGTCCTTGGGGTCGAATTCGAAGTCGAGCCAGGAGCCACGGTAGGGAATCACCCTGGCCGAATACAGCAACTTGCCCGACGAGTGGGTTTTACCTTTGTCGTGATCAAAGAACACACCCGGGGAACGGTGCAACTGCGAAACAATAACTCGCTCAGTACCATTGATAACGAAGGTACCGTTATCTGTCATCAGGGGGATTTCCCCCATATACACTTCCTGCTCTTTGATATCCTTGATCGTCTTGTTGGAAGACTCTTTGTCGTAAATGATCAAGCGGACTTTTACACGCAGGGAACAGGAATACGTAACGCCACGCAACTGACACTCATTGACATCGAAGATGGGCTTACCCAGTTTGTAGTCGACATACTCCAGCGCGGCATTGCCGCTGTAGCTGACAATTGGGAATACAGATTTGAAAGCGGCATGCAGGCCGTAATCGCCCCGCTCCTCCAATGGCGTACCCTGCTGGGTAAACTTCCGGTAAGAATCCATTTGGATCGCGAGCAGGTAAGGTACATCCATCACTCTCGGCAGTTCGCCGAAATCTTTACGGATACGTTTTTTCTCAGTGTACGAGTATGCCATCAGTACTCCCCAGCGTGATTAGCGTTCGATTGCTGTAAAGGCAATCAACTAGCCCAAAAAGGGCTAAAATAAGGCGGTGCAATGAGTGCACCGGCCCTGACAAAATCTCTTTTCTTGAAGCGGGAAAAGGCCGGTAGGCAATATGCCCACCAGCCTTGACCTAGCCGGCCAAAAACCGGACTTTTGCCAAACTTACTTGAGTTCAGCGGTACCACCAGCTTCTTCAAGCTGCTTCTTGATGTCTTCAGCTTCCGCCTTGGGAACACCTTCTTTAATGGGGGAAGGCGCGCCGTCAACCAGACCTTTAGCTTCCTTCAGACCCAAAGATGTCACTGCGCGAACAACCTTGATGACGTTCACTTTCTTCTCGCCGGCAGCGGTGAGGATCACGTCAAAATCAGTCTGCTCTTCGGCAGAAGCACCTGCATCACCACCGCCAGCAGCGGCAGGAGCAGCTGCTACAGCAGCTGCTGCAGTTACACCAAACTTTTCTTCCATTGCTTCGATGAGGGACACGATGTCCATTACGCTCATTTCGGCAATTGCTTCCAATATATCGTCTTTAGACAGAGCCATGACTCTTATCTCCTATATAGCTGATTAGATATTCACGACAGTGGCTTACGCCGCTGCCTCTTTCTGATCGCGTACTGCTGCGAGTGTGCGAACCAGTTTTCCAGGTACTTCATTCATTGTTTGAACCAGCTTGGTCGCCGGCGCCTTCATCACACTCATCAACATAGAGAGTGCCTGATCACGCGTAGGCAACTTGGCGAGCACATCCAACTGATCTGCACCCAGCATCTGGCCGCTTACCGCCAATGCCTTGATTTCAAATGCTTCGTTTTCTTTAGCGAAGTCTTTGAAAAGTCGAGCCGCTGCACCTGGATCCTCCATCGAGAATCCAAACAGGGAGGGACCGGCCAACGAGTCGTTAACGCACTCGTAGTCAGTTCCTTCCAAAGCGCGCTTCGCCAAGGTGTTCCGCACTACACGGAGTGTCACCTCGTTTTCACGCGCGGATTTGCGCAAGGCCGTCATTCCATCCACAGTTACGCCGCGCGAGTCGGCGATAACAAGGGACAGTGCACTGGTGGCTGTCTCGTTAACTTCAGCTACGATCGCTTTCTTGTCTTCGAGTCCTATTGCCACTGGAGTTACTCCTGGATTGCTAAATTTGTACTGCCGACCAACAAAAAGCTTCAAGTCGGGCAGCACACTTAAATGTCGACAAACCTATACCGACACCGCTTTGCCTGGTGAACTCGTTCACCATCTGCGTAGGCTTTGACATACCTTAAACAGGCGTGCCGCGATTAAACCGCCTCCGACAAACTTCATCGGAATTGGCACCTACGGTCTTTGATGGCCTTTAGTACTCAGCTATATGGGCTGATCGCCCGATGCCTTATCCAAAGACCTCAAAGTGGACCAGAACGCACCCGGGGGTGCTTGTGCTGGCCTACAACACCTCCATCCATAGAGGTAATTGAGAAGCCGCCCCTCGTGAGGGCGACCCGATCAATCTGTTACCGACCCCTGGTCGATAGTGATACCTGGACCCATGGTTGTGCTCAGGCTGATTTTCTTGAGATAAACACCTTTGGCAGATACCGGCTTGGCCTTCCTCAGGTCAGCCAGCAATGCTTCAAGGTTGCCCTTGATCGCATCAAGCTCAAAGTTGATCTTGCCGATACCGCCGTGAACGATGCCGTTCTTGTCTGTGCGGTAGCGCACCTGGCCAGCTTTGGCATTCTTGACAGCTGTTTCCACGTCAGGTGTCACAGTGCCTGTCTTGGGGTTCGGCATCAGGCCGCGAGGACCGAGAACCTGGCCCAGTTGACCGACAACACGCATCGCATCCGGTGAAGCAATCACGACATCAAAGTCCATCATGCCACCTTTGATTTGCTCGGCCAGATCATCCATACCCACCAGATCAGCACCTGCAGCAGTCGCCTTTTCTGCGTTTTCGCCTTGCGTGAACACAGCAACGCGAACGTCAGAACCAGTTCCGAACGGCAGGGTTGTTGCACCGCGCACGGCCTGATCAGATTTACGGGCATCGATCCCGAGATTGACAGCCACTTCTACGGTTTCATTGAACTTCACAGTTGAAAATTCTTTCAACAGACTCACTGCGTCTTCGAGCGGGTAGGCTTTCTGGGGGTCAACCTTCTCTTTGAACACTCGTACGCGCTTGGATAACTTGGCCATCTTAGTTCACCCCTTCTACTTCGATACCAGCAGAGCGTGCGCTGCCGGCAATAGTGCGCACAGCGGCGTCCATATCGGCCGCGGTCAGATCTGGCCACTTCATGGTAGCCACCTCTTCCAACTGGGCGCGATTTACCTTGCCCACCTTATTGGTGTTCGGCGTACCTGAACCCTTCTTGATTTTTGCGGCCTTCAGCAGCAGCACTGAAGCTGGCGGCGTCTTGGTGATAAAGGTGAAGGAGCGGTCTGCATATACTGTGATAACCACAGGGATAGGCAATCCGGGCTCAACACTCTGCGTCTCAGCATTGAACGCCTTGCAGAATTCCATGATGTTGACGCCGTGCTGACCCAATGCCGGCCCGACTGGCGGACTGGGGTTGGCCTGACCTGCTTTTACCTGCAGCTTTATGTAAGCCTGGACTTTCTTAGCCATTTCTTTTCTCCCGGGTACAAACGCCGTTTCGACCGCGCGGGCCTACTGGGGCTCCCCATCAAGGCAGCAACGCTGCCGGTGTGTGTATTGAGTGGGCGGTTACCTGATCGAGGCCACCACACTCAGTTACCCAATCAGGCTTTTTCGACCTGACTGAATTCCAACTCCACTGGAGTGGAACGTCCGAAAATCAACACCGCCACGTTGAGGCGACTCTTCTCGTAATTAACATCCTCAACGACACCATTGAAATCGTTGAAGGGACCATCGACAACCCGCACCATCTCGCCGGGCTCGAACAGCGTCTTGGGACGGGGCGCTTCAACACCATCCTCAACACGCTGTAATATTGCCGCCGCTTCTTTATCGGTAATAGGCGCTGGCGCATCGGCCTTGCCACCAATAAACCCAAGTACACGCGGGGTTTCCTTCACCAGATGCCAGGTATCATCACCCAGCTCCATCTGTACCAGGACATAACCTGGGAAAAACTTTCGCTCACTGCGGCGCTTCTGGCCGCCGCGCATTTCGACAACCTCTTCGGTAGGCACCAGCACATCGCCAAATCGATCCTGCATCTTATGCAGTTCGATGCGCTCCTTCAGGGCAGTAGCAACTTTCTTTTCATACCCTGAATAGGCATGAATGACGTACCAACGCATTGCCATCAACTAACCCTTATTCTGTCTGTTAAACAATCGCAAGCGACACCAACCACCCCAGGAGCGAATCCAGCCCCCACAGCAACAGCGCCACCAGCAGAACGAACCCCACCACGATCATCGTGGTCTGCACAGTTTCCTGACGCGTGGGCCAAACAACCTTGCGTATTTCAGTGCGAGAGCCTTTAACCAGCGCCCAGAAAGCGGCACCCTTAGCTGTCTGCAGTGCCACCAGACCGGCCACAGCAGAGATAGCCAGAATACCCAGCACCCGGTAAAGCAGTGACTCGTCGCTGTAATAGCTGTTGCCAACTATCGCCACTGCCAACAGTGCAATTACGACAGTCCACTTGACCGCGTCAAACCTGCTCGCAGTTGTTTCCACACTCATCAAATTAACCTTGTTACATTAGACTGCGCCAACCGGGCGCGGCCCCCGCCAATAAATGGCAGGCCAGGAGGGAATCGAACCCCCAACCTGCGGTTTTGGAGACCGCTGCTCTGCCAATTGAGCTACTGGCCTAAACCTCACACTGAGACGACGAAGCCGAACTGCTCATTCAAGCGGCTCGGCCTGGCGTCCCGGATGGGGACAGACACCACTACCCAAAGGTGATGGCGCCCGCCTCCGGTCTTTCTTTACTCGATGATCTTGGCTACCACGCCGGCGCCGACAGTACGGCCACCCTCGCGGATCGCGAAACGCAAGCCATCTTCCATCGCAATCGGTGCAATCAGTGTTGCTACCATCTGCACGTTGTCACCCGGCATCACCATCTCAACACCTTCTGGCAGCTCACACGCACCTGTCACATCCGTGGTACGGAAGTAAAACTGCGGGCGGTAACCCTTGAAAAACGGCGTGTGACGACCACCTTCGTCCTTGGACAGAATGTAAACCTCAGCCTCGAACTTGGTGTGCGGCGTTACAGAACCCGGCTTCGCCAGTACCTGACCACGCTCAACTTCTTCACGCTTGGTACCGCGCAGCAGGACACCGACGTTCTCGCCCGCGCGACCTTCATCCAGCAGCTTGCGGAACATCTCAACACCTGTACAGGTGGTTTTCTGCGTGTCGCGGATACCGATGATCTCGATTTCCTCACCAACCTTGATAATGCCACGCTCAACACGGCCGGTAACAACCGTACCGCGACCAGATATAGAGAACACGTCCTCTACCGGCATCAGGAACGGCTGGTCAATCGCGCGCTCCGGCTCAGGAATGTAAGCATCCAGCGTTTCAACCAGCGCTTTCACAGCGGTGGTGCCCAGCTCGTGCTCGTCTTCACCGTTCAGGGCCATCAGTGCAGAACCACAGATGATCGGCGTGTCGTCACCCGGGAATTCGTACTGGTCCAGCAGCTCGCGCAGCTCCATTTCAACCAGTTCTTTCATTTCAGCATACTCTTCGGAGTCCGCACCGCCACAGTCTTCAGCCAGCAGGTCAGCCTTGTTCAGGAATACCACAATGTAGGGTACACCCACCTGGCGAGACAGCAGGATGTGCTCACGAGTCTGCGGCATCGGGCCGTCAGTGGCACCACATACCAGAATAGCACCGTCCATCTGCGCCGCACCGGTGATCATGTTTTTCACATAATCGGCGTGTCCGGGGCAGTCAACGTGCGCGTAGTGACGGTTCGGAGACTCGTATTCCACGTGCGATGTCGCAATGGTTATACCACGCGCTTTTTCTTCCGGGGCGTTGTCGATACCGTCAAACGCCACCATCTCGCCACCCCAGACTTCAGCGCATACGCGCGTCAAAGCCGCTGTCAGCGTCGTCTTACCATGGTCAACGTGACCAATCGTTCCTACGTTAACGTGGGGCTTACTACGTTCAAATGACTCTTTTGACATTACGACGGTCTCCTATCAAACACCCGATAAAGCCCTTGGGCCAAATCAATCAAAAAAAATTAAACCAGCTAACACAATCAGTTAGGCCAATAGTGGAGCTCATAACCGGATTTGAACCGGTGACCTCTTCCTTACCAAGGAAGTGCTCTACCGACTGAGCTATATGAGCGCATCCTTCCCAACTTTGGAGCGGGTAGCGGGAATCGAACCCGCATATTCAGCTTGGAAGGCTGACGTTCTACCACTGAACT
Organism: Halioglobus sp. D3-4; assembly: GCF_055809315.1. Classification (NCBI taxonomy): domain Bacteria; kingdom Pseudomonadati; phylum Pseudomonadota; class Gammaproteobacteria; order Cellvibrionales; family Halieaceae; genus Halioglobus; species Halioglobus sp. D3-4. Next base: position 4,874,957 of record NZ_CM147907.1, on the reverse strand, counting down.
ATACCCGCACTATACCCGCTGCTATTTCACTCAAAACCATTCTTCAACAGCTTCGGGCGGCGGACTGATCCGACAAATACCTCCAACCCACATGGCAGCAACATCAACCACGTAATTTACCCCAGGGCAGCAATTCACTCCCTGAAAACAACTCCCGAACGGCGCACCACTTCGGCTCAATCAATCATGGTGGAGGGGGGTGGATTCGAACCACCGAAGCTCGCGCGTCAGATTTACAGTCTGATCCCTTTGGCCACTCGGGAACCCCTCCGAAAGGCGGCATATTGTCCAGATGGGTCGCCCCAATGTCAACAACATATTCCAATAAAATTATTAACTTACATCGACTTCAAATCCGGGCGACTCCGGACGGGGCCGCTATCTGCCCACGCGCGCGGATATTGTCATTTTTACGTTATATTTCCAGCGCTTGACCACGAATCTGAAAATGGAGCTGGCGAGAGGAATCGAACCCCCGACCGGCTGATTACAAATCAGCTGCTCTACCTACTGAGCTACGCCAGCCATATTCAGACAGAGGCTTGCTGTAGCCGCCCCATTTGAAGGTGGGGGATTGTAGTGAAAGTGCTATGTGGATGCAATAACGGGAGGGCAATATTCTCAGAGCAATTCAATATCACGGAAAGCTCCAGGAAACATGCAGAGTGCCACACCATGTTTTCATTCAAATGCTCTGCACTCTCACTATTCCAGACGCAAGGACAGCCCGCGGGCTATTAAGTGTCGGCCTATGGAAACGATTACAAAGGGCATTTCCTCAATTTCACCGCGGTCCCTGCCTATCATTGAAAGAGCTAAAGCTTACAGGGATAAATTGCTGCAGAGAGCAGTAACCAATACTCGCCTCAGCCGGGCATTGCATAATCGCTTACAAATTATAGTGCAGAACGCCAGAACAATGCTCCTGTGGACTCACCACAGGGACTGAAACTACTAGTCGTGGTGGTATCCTCCGCATCTTGAGCTATAGAATCTGTCAATCTAAACTCCTCGCAGATCCACGTATCCCCTAATGCATAGCGGCCACGTGTTTTGGCCTCAAATACCTTAGGATCAGTGAAAATTGTTCGGGTTGGACGGAAACCAGATTCAAAAAATTCCGGGGCCCAATTTGAATTGACTTCCGAATAGGAATCGGGTCCGACCAATTGGATTCGACCAATGTAGGAATTAACTAGATCATTTGCATCATCGATCGAAGCCCAGGTCCAACCTGTCATATTATAACCGTCTAAATTTCCAGCACATGCCCCCTCAGGGCAAACTGCATTGATATCATCCCACGAGAGTGCCCCAAACCGATCTGGCTGCGCCCAGATTTTTCCGCCCACCGAAACGGCGTCAGTCAGAAGCGGCTCAGGGCACCCCATCCCGTCCACATTCGGCCCAACCAGCGGGCATATATCATTAACATCCAAAATCCCATCATTGTCATCATCCAAATCCCAATGATCCACGACCCCATCGCCATCGGTATCAATTCCAACAAACTCAAAAATGGGCATAACGTAGAAAAAACTTCCGCCTTCAATAATCGCATCAATACCGGCATTTCCTTCAGGAAGCACGGTATTATCGACCTGACACACCGGACTAACAGAATCTGCACACAGGAATCCCGGGCCTCCGCTCCACCTGGAGAACACATACCCCGTCTTGGCGACCGCTGTGAAGGTTTCTTTAAAGGTCTTATCTGTTACATCAAACTCACAAAGGTTTTTCCCCCAGCAATTGCGTGTGCCAGAGTCTGACGTCACTTCACCGCCAGATGGGACAATTACTGCAACTTTGCAACCAGCAACGAAAGCAAATACGACGGCAAGTGTAAGATCTTTGATCAGTTGCATGCTTCTCACCCTTTTTTATCAGTATGCAGAGTAAAGCTAGCGGAAAGTTTGGAGGGGTTCTATGAACAAAAGATTAGAGCACAGGTTTGTGGGACCAAGCGGTCATACTCCTTGAAATCGACATTTGTAGGATCAAGGGGTGATGGGATCAAGGACTCTGACCCCTTGGTCTCCTTGGTCTCGATAATCACCGAGCTGATTGTTCAGAAGCCATTCCATTTTTGTACATTGACCAGCTGCATCTTCCCGGAAAAATGGAAACGCTGATTGTTATTTCCTTGAGGATCTGCGCCTATAGCAATACCTGAATCGTTCTGTGTTACCCCACCTTGAAGAGTTGGGCCCTTGTTATGGGAGCCATTTACCCACATGCGGACGGCACCATCGCCATCGTAGGCACCAATGACATGGTAGGAATCCGTGGTGTTCAGGTTTGCCGTCGAAGAGTAGGCATAGTGATATGCGCCGCCGACATACACACCAAAACGTAATTGGTTACCCTTCAACTCAAGCGCAAAGCCACCTGCGTCAGCCTTGCTAATGATAGCTTGTGTTTCTGAAGCGCCAATTGCCAGATCGTCAAAGTTGACTACTGTCGAGACAAAAAAGCCGCCTGCAGTATCATTATCTTCATCATAAAGTCGTACATGCTCCTCAAGATCCTTGCGAAAAACAAATGAACCACCAAACCGATCTTCACCCGTTTCACCCAACCATTCATAGTGCGGGAAGTTGGGTGTTGCCGGATCTCGAAACGAAACCTTATCCGCATTGAAGAACCAGATGTGCGGATAATTCTCTTCGTTCTGTCGATCCAAATTGGTGTAAATCAAGCTGGAGTCAGCTTCTGCCGCCTGTTTTGCCAAAACGATATTTTCAACTCGAGACTTACTCCCACTACCCTCTATTACGATTGCATCAATCTCATTTCGATACGCAGCTGCCCACACCTCGGTGAAGGTAGTGAAAGTCCATAGGCCAATTCCCAACTCTTGATTCTTTGCGGTTGATATCAAACTGAAGAGATTTTCCGTATCTTTATCAAACTCTACCATGTGGTATTTGCTGGATTTTTCGATAATGTCGCTTTGCCAAGCTTGCAATGCGCCAAAGGATGTCTCCCTATAGATCAAACTCAACCTGACGCGCTCACTATAGGTCGAATAGAGAGAGTCCATTAAAGTACTGCGCATCGCATCCAGCGTCGATTCCTGAAATGATCGGATGACAACCGGTCTACCATCGTTATCCAGGTAACCGTTTAGCATCAGTTCGTGCATCACAGCATTGGTGAAGTCAGTGTCTGACGTTGCTGTTTTGAGCTCGATAAAAAGTATTTGATCGCCATTAATCAGGGCGGTGTCGACCAGTACGGAGGCAAATTGGGTCCTGGGGGAACTAGTGGGATCATGACTCACAACGACGTCTCCATCTCGCCATATCAGGTCAAGCTCAATTAAATCGGCGCCGGCAGCTTGCGCTTCGTGAATTGCGGATAGAGTCTCCGTAACATCTTCCACTTCTGCATAGCAGTTGTGGCAATTAATACCAATAACATGGCCATTGGGGGTTGTCGTCATTTTGCGATCAACGCCCTGCCAAAACGCGCTATAACAGCCCGTTAAAGCGAGAGTAAGGGCTAGTGCCGTAAACAGTTTATAAATCACTATTTCGTCTTTGGGACATGCTCTTGGTCGATATCATATACGCACGCTCCAATTACACGTGGGTTATATAGCCTGAGAAGAAAGTGGGGCCATATCTCAATTTTTCCATACGCATATTCATTGGCCCACTTTCTTGTTGGCGAAATAGCAGGAGCCAACGGCCCTCGAAAAGCACCGCTGTGCATGGCGACTACCTCTACCGCTAACGCCGTTGGACTATGGCGGAATTGAGAGCGCTAAACCTTGGCACCACACATTCGGCGCGGTATCCCCATGCCGACCAATCCTAGAGCGAAAAGGATTAGCGTTGCCGGCGCAGGCACCGAGGTCTTGTCGCGAACAAACCAGACACCGTCGCTGGGCCTGTGGAGGGACTTGTCCATGCCGATTGAGGTAAAGGCGGTATCGAAAGGGGGGGTCGAGGGCGTGAGAAGCACTTTGTATCGAATGAAAGGGGCATACGCCCACCCAGGCGCGTCTGAATCTGGCGTGGATGACCAGCCAGCCACAACGGCACCCCCTTCAGGGTAAGTTTTCGTCGGTGTAAATAGCGACACAAAAGCGGGGGCCCAGGTGGAGTTGACTTCAACATAATCGCTGGGAGCGGGGTCAGTTTGCCCCGTAAACGTGTTAAACAATGACTGCACTGCTTCGATGGACGCCCAGGTCCAACCAGTCAGGTCATACCCGTTGAGTGTGCCCAATGGGGAACAAACACCCCCAGGGCACTGAGCCGCCACAGTATTCCAGCTAACATTGGTGAATAAATCAACCTGCGCCCACTCCTGAGTACCGACAAGGACGGTATCAGTAATAGGGACTGCTGACACACTTTGGCTGACGGCAAACGCCCATCCAGCGAGCCATTTAAACACTGCGTGTTTCATGATCGGCATCCCTTCCCTGTAATTATCCTTTCCAGTGCTGAAATTAGCACAAAGTGTGCTTGCGAACCAAAATTACTTCAAAACTTTATCGTAGTATTGAGTGTTTCATTTTTTGGTATTTTGGAATGAGCGGAACCTGGAGAAACCTGACATATTAAGCTCCTCCGTTTTGCACCTATGGCGTGTATCACAGGAGAAGAAACTACCAATGCCCGGTCCTCTATCACGCAAACCGGCCGCGGTACTTTCCGCGCCCAATTTTGGTGCATAACTACAATCGCTGAGGCGACAGCTTTCCTGAATCATTTCCGCCTGAAACCCAGCCACCAAAGTGGGCGGGATCATAAAATCGGGCAACATCCAGCTCACCAGCCATAGAAAAACTGTCAGCAAAAAAATTCAATTTTCTTAACATTTCTGTGCCACAATCGGTTGAGACGGCTGCGGGATCCATTAACCGGATCAAGCCCGAATCGTACCCGTTCTCCAACAACAGAAGGAAACTCATGATGAAGTATCTGACCACGGGGCTAGTTGCACTTGCCCTGCTCGCTGGCTGCTCTTCCCAGGCGCCAGCACCCCAGAAAGAAGTACAGGCCAACCTCGCCAAATCCGTCGATTGCAGCACCGCACAAGCTGACATCAAAACACTGAACAGCGAGAAAGCGCGCACGTCTCAGGAAATTGCAGACGGCGCCGGTTCCATTATTCCAATCGGCGCTGTAGCGCATATGTTTGGCGGCAGTGAGAAGGAAAGTTTCGAAATTGGTACCGGTGAGTACAACAAGAAGCTTGACGCCAAGATCGCAGAGATCAAGAAGCAGTGTAATATTCAGTAAGCGCCATGCCTGCAGACGGGGCTTGTCTGGCTGCCAGAGCTCCGGAGTAGCGAAGGCAACCGACACTCCGTAAAGTGCGCATCGCCAAGCAGCAGGTGACGAGTACCGATAGGCGCTCCTCACAGAAGGCAACTGCTTGCTGAAAGGCTTTCATCCAGGCTTCATCCAGCCCCCACCCCCGCTCATTACTGCGCGGCGTGGTGAGCGGTTGCGTCTTGGACGCCGCTAATGTTGGCGCTGTCTCTAAACCATCATGTCAGCCTACTTCGCACCTCTGAGTAGAAATTTGGCAAGTAGTCAGTTTTGCTGGGGTAGAATTCGAACATTATACGCGGAGTCCCCGAGTCACTCATGGACGAAACCCTGCCCTGCACTGTTAGAACAGCTGAATATTTCCACGCAGCTTTTTCCGGTGCTAACTTGAACATCACCCGGACCCAATGAAGTACAGGCGAGAAATAGATGGGCTGCGCGCTCTCGCTGTACTACCCGTAATACTGTTTCACGCAGGGTTTCCCGCCTTCAGCGGCGGGTTTGTCGGTGTCGATGTATTCTTCGTCATCAGCGGTTATCTGATAACCACCATTATCTTGTCAGAGATGGAAGAGGATAAATTCTCCATCCTCCACTTCTACGACCGAAGGGCACGAAGAATTATTCCAGCGCTGTTCCTGGTGCTTCTGGTATCAACACTACTCGCACTCTTATGGCTGCCTCCTTCCCATATGAAGGACTACTCAGAGAGCCTGATCGCTGTTTCGCTCTTTTCATCGAACATCCTGTTCTGGCAGGAAACCGGCTACTGGGACATTGAAAATGAATTGAAGCCGCTGTTACACACATGGAGCCTGGCCGTTGAGGAGCAGTACTATATCCTTTTCCCGTTGTTCCTCATTCTGTTGTGGCGTCTCGGGAAGCGCTGGATTCTCATCTCCTTTTTCTCAATCGCCCTGGCAAGCCTTTTGCTTTCACAGTGGGCCTCGACCAGAGATGCCTCCGCAAACTTTTTCCTGTTGCCGACGCGGGGCTGGGAACTGGCCATAGGCGCTGGTATCGCCTTCTATTTTCTGTACCGAAAAGCGCTTATCGACTCCATGCTTTCTCACAATGCCGTCGACGACGTGATGGGCTGGGCCGGACTCTCACTGATCGCGTATGCCGTTCTCACTTTTGACGAACACACGCCCTTCCCCGGCTTCTATGCGCTGCTCCCAACCGTCGGCACCGCTCTGGTAATCATTTTTGCCTCCAGCAAAACAACGGCGGGAAAACTACTGGGCTCGAAGTTACTGGTAGGCATAGGGCTGATCAGTTACAGCGCCTATCTCTGGCATCAGCCACTGTTTGCGTTTGCAAGGCATACCAGCCCCTACGAGCCAGGCTTCACCATCCTGTCAGCACTATCACTGCTGTCACTGGCACTGGCATTCCTCAGTTGGAAATACGTAGAGGCGCCATTCAGGCGCAGGAGCAACTTTTCCAGAACACAGGTTTTTACTGGCACCGCTTTAGGTTCAGTCGCGTTTATTGCGTTTGGCACGCTCGGATATTTCACAAACGGTTTCGAGGGCAGGTTTGAGAAGGCGTTTGTTAATAGTATTAATTCAGCAAAGCAAATGACGAAAGTGAAGGATCTGTGTCGGGACAGTTGGCTCGAAGGCCGCAATCGCTATTGCCTATTGGTACAAGGGGGGGCGCATTCAGCTGCCCTGTTTGGGGACTCGCATGCGACGGTGCTGGCAGAAGAGCTTCAACAGGCTTTCTCACGAACAGATACCGGGCTGCTGATGATCGCTGAGTTTGCCTGCCCTCCGGTTACAGGTGTTTACCGGGCCGACACGGCGGATAGAACAATCTGTTATGACCACAATAATAAGGCCTACGAATACCTCATTAACGATGACAACATTACGCATGTCATTCTGGCGGCGCGCTGGACGCTCGGAATGGAAGGCACCCGATTCGACAACAAGGAGGGCGGCAAAGAGCGCGGAAGAAAGCCCCACCTGGATATTGTTGAAGACGATATGTATTTGTACCACGAGAAATATGAGCACCGTGATTTGATCGCACAGCGCTATATCGACTCTGTTGAAACCCTGCTGGATGCAGGAAAGACCGTCATCCTGATATATCCAATACCCGAGGCAGGATGGAATGTACCGGACTATCTGACTCACCACTATCAAAGCGAATCGTACTCCGGGCTTGATAATTCTGTCGCCTCGACAAGCTACGAGGCTTTCCTGGAACGCAACCAGAGAACCATCAACGCTTTGGACACCATAGAGCCAAATGAAAACCTGGTGAGAATCTATCCAGGAAAAATATTCTGTAACTCAGTGCTGACGGGGCGGTGTATTACCCACGAAGACGGAGAAATTTTCTACCGCGACGATGACCACCTGTCATCCGCAGGTGCCAGAAAAATCGTGCGAAAGATCATCGGGCAGTTTGAATAGCAGCCGATGGCAACAGCAGGTGTCCATGCGCAGTGTAAGTCGCTCTCGCCCCTCTTTATTCCACGAACAGGAATAGATACAGCGCTTCGGGTGGTAAGCAGACACAAAAAACCCAGCTATTGCTGGGCTTCAAGGGTTTCATGTAATTTCCTGAAACATTGATATGGTGCCGAAGGCGGGACTTGAACCCGCACGAGCATAGCTCACCACCCCCTCAAGATGGCGTGTCTACCAATTCCACCACTTCGGCTAAAAACTTCCGGTTATCTCAATCCAACTGAGGCAGGTCTTCCCCGCCGGGTGCTGTTGCAGCTGGCGGCGTATCATCCAGAACGGGCAACTCGCCCTCTGTTGCCGGTGCCACCATCTCAGCTTTCACATTCGTGGGTATCGCCAGGCCCAGGTCGTCCTCGACGACGGAGCGCTGGTTCGCCAGTAAGGCCAGTCCAAAACTACTCGCAAAAAACAGTACCACCAACCAAGCCGTGGCCTTGGTCAATACATTGCTGCCGCCGTCGCTGCCAAACAGCGTCTGCGAGCCCCCGGCACCAAATGATGCACCCATGTCTGCGCCCTTGCCCTGCTGCAGCATGATCAGCCCGATGATCGCTAACGCGATAACCAGGTGCACTGCCAAAATGATCTGTTCCATAACTATCGAGTCCCTCCAGGGGACATTGTCGAATCGCTTGTTACGCCGCTGCGGCGGCTATAATCGCTGTAAAATCTGCTGCCTTCAACGCCGCTCCACCCACCAGTGCACCGTCAATATCCGGCTGTGCGAATAATTGCGCGGCATTATCCGCCTTTACACTACCGCCGTACAACAGTCGCGTAGCCTCGGCGCCCACGCCTTCAATACCGCCCAGGCAGGCGCGAATACACTCGTGCATCTCCTGGGCCTGTTCCGGTGTCGCGGTCAGCCCGGTGCCAATAGCCCAGACCGGTTCGTACGCCACCACCAGAGACTCCAGATTGGCCTGCCCCTGCAGGGCGCCCTCCAACTGGGCACTGACCACACGCTGCGCCTCACCTGCCTCACGTTGTTCGCGCGTTTCTCCAACACAAACAATGGGTTGCAGCCCCGCCTCAACCGCTACCGCCACCTTGGCGGCGACTAGCGCATCGGATTCACCATGATACTGGCGTCGCTCCGAGTGCCCCAGTATGACCCAGCGACATCCCAACTCAGCGAGCATCCCAGGCGCGACCTCACCGGTATACGCGCCGGACAGCATATGGCTGCAATCCTGTGCCCCGACTGAAATCGCGGACGCTGCACACAACTCCAGCACCTGGGGAAGATGTACATACGTGGGGCAAACAGCCACTTCAGTCCCGGCCACTGCCGACCCGCTCAACAGGCCGTCCAACAGCGAATTGATACTGGCCCTGGATCCGTTCATCTTCCAGTTACCAACAACCAGAAGCTGGCGCATCATGATCTCCGGGTGAAAAAAGCGGCGGCAATCTTAACCAAGATAGCCGCCTGTGACAAGGAAGTTCCGGATGGAATTGAGCCACGGCGCTGCACACGCCGTCGCTGCATCAGGCGAGAATCCGCTCGACTTCGGTGGCCAACTCCGCACACAGCTGCGGAACCTGGTCGGGACAGCGACCCTCCACCATAACCCGTACCTTGGGCTCGGTACCGGAAGGGCGCAGCAGAACCCTGCCCTCCGCCCCCAGGCGCTGCTCCATCGCTGCTACAGCGGTGGTCAATGCGGGGTATTGTGTCAGGTCAACCCTGCCGCCGATTTCGACGTTGATCATGGTCTGTGGATACATGGTAATACCAGCGCGTAATGCAGCCAGATCACCCTGCGCTGCCTGTAGCGCCATCAACACCTGCAGGGAGGCGACGATGCCATCGCCCGTGGTGGTGACATCGGAGCAAATGATATGACCCGATGACTCCCCACCGAGATGCCAACCGTTCGCTTCCATGGCAGCCTTCACGTAGCGATCGCCCACCTGCGCGCGCTCAAACTGCAGACCGGCTTTCTTCAGAGCCATTTCAAGCCCCAGGTTCGACATCTGCGTGCCCACGACGCCGGCATCGCTGTGGCCATTTGCCAGGCGGTGCATCGCAATGATATACACCAGCTCATCACCGTCGATGACCTCGCCTGTGCTGTCCGTCATCAGTACTCGGTCGCCATCGCCATCGTAGGCGATGCCGATATCGGCATTGTGCTGCCTCACAAGTTTCGACAGCGCGGCCATATCGGTGGAGCCTACGCCCTCATTGATATTGAAACCGTCAGGCTCTGCTCCCATGGTGACCACTTCTGCACCGAGTTCACTCAGCACAGCGGGTGCGATGTGGTAGGTGGCACCGTGCGCACAATCCACCGCAATACGCAGACCGCGCAGGCTGAAACCCTCAGGTACCGTAGATTTGCAAAATTCGATATAGCGGCCGGTAGCATCCTCTACCCGCACCACCTTGCCGATCTGCCGCGAGGCAACGGTGGTTAACTCCAGCTCCATTTCAGCTTCGATTGCATGCTCTATCTCATCGGAAAGCTTGGAGCCATTGGCACCAAAAAATTTGATACCGTTGTCGTAGAAGGGGTTGTGTGAGGCGCTGATAACAATACCGGCCTCCGCATTCTGTTTGCGGGTCATCAGCGCAACAGCGGGGGTCGGCATGGGGCCCAGGAGCTTCACATTGACGCCAGCGGAAACCAGCCCGGCTTCCAATGCAGACTCAAACATATAGCCCGAAACACGCGTATCCTTGCCGATAATCACCAGGCAACCGCCCTCGCGATTAAACTCGCGCGTGAAGACGCGACCACAGGCCCAGCCCAACTTGAGCATGAAATCCGGCGTGATGGGAAACTCACCCACTTTGCCGCGGATACCATCGGTCCCAAAATAGCGTTTCGTCATAACTCCCCCAGATCTTGTAGCGCCGACCACATCGCAACAGCGTCTGCAGTAGCGGCAACATCGTGCGCTCTTATTATCGTAGCACCACGCTCCACTGCCATAACCGCCAACGCCAGGCTCGCTGGCAGGCGCTCGCCTGTATCCCGACCCAACAGTTTGCCAATCATAGATTTACGCGACAGCCCAACCAACAAAGGGAAGCCCAGGGCGGCCAGTTGCGGCAAACCCCGCAGCAGTTGTAAGTTGTGGCTGACGGTCTTGCCAAACCCGAAGCCGGGGTCGAGTAGCAATCTTTCCCGCACTATACCCAGTCGCTCACACGCTGCCACCCTGTCGAGTAGCAAATCTCTGACCTGCGTCACAACATCGACATATTGTGGCGCCAACTGCATATTGTCCGGCTCGCCCTGCATGTGCATCAGGCAAATAGGTAGATCGGTAGATGCAGCAGCTTCAAGTGCTCCAGCGCGAGTGAGTGCTCGCACGTCATTGATCATACCGGCGCCGGCCAATGCAGCCGCGCGCATTAGCGCCGGCGTACTGGTATCGACAGAAACGACCACCGCCAGTTCTGCAGTAATGCGCTCTACCAGTGGCAGAACCCTGTCCATTTCCTCATCTGGCGTCACCGGCTGGGCACCGGGCCGGGTGGATTCACCACCGATATCCAGGATGGCCGCCCCAGCCTCCACCATCTCGCGGGCACGTGCCATGGCGCGATCAATATCCAGCCGGGAACAGCTGTACAGCGTACCGCCGTCGGAGAATGAATCGGGTGTAGTATTGATGACACCCATGACCAGAGGGCGCGTCAAATCGAGGCTGCGCCCGGCGCAATCAAGCGTCGGGCGGCGTTGTGGCATGGCGTCTGACACTACAACCGAGGTCAATGCTCCCCGGCGGGACCACCTATCGGCCTGTCGGAGGTGTCCTCGGATGTGGCGCTAACATCGGCACCGGGCGTTGGATCGCCACCGGAATCACCCCAGTCTCTGGGCTCTCGCGCCGGACGCCCCGCCATAATGTCTTCGATCTGATCAGAATCGATTGTTTCATATAACATCAATGCCTCGGCCATGAGGTGCAATTTCTCGACGTTCTCCTCCAGTATTTGCTGGGCAGTGGCATAACATTCATCGATGATTCGACGCACCTCGTGATCGATTTCCTTGGCGGTCTCGCCGGATACAGCCAAGTGATTCTGGCCGGCGCTGCGCCCCAGGAAGACCTCTTCGCTGCCTTCTTCGTACATCAGCGGGCCCATCTTGTCCGACAGCCCCCACTTGGTGACCATCTTGCGGGCAATCTCTGTCGCGCGCTCGATATCATTCGATGCACCGGTGGTCACGCCGTCTTTCCCGAGCGTCATTTCCTCTGCGATACGCCCGCCAAAGAGACTGCAGATCTGACTGATAATAAACCGGCGACTGTGGCTGTAGCGATCTTCCTCGGGCAGGAACATTGTCACGCCCAGTGCCCTTCCGCGTGGAATAATACTCACCTTGTAGACCGGATCGTGCTCCGGCACCAGGCGGCCGACGATTGCGTGGCCCGCCTCGTGGTAAGCCGTGTTGCGCTTTTCATTCTCCGACATAACCATCGATTTGCGCTCAGCGCCCATCATGATTTTGTCCTTGGCAAGTTCAAACTGGCTCATACCGACAGTGCGAACATTGCCGCGCGCTGCGAACAAAGCGGCTTCGTTGACCAAGTTAGCGAGGTCTGCGCCAGAAAACCCCGGTGTACCGCGTGCAATCTTGGAAGGTTCCACATCCTCTGCCAGCGGCACCTTGCGCATGTGCACTTTCAGTATCTGCTCGCGACCGCGAATATCGGGCAGGCTCACCACCACCTGGCGGTCGAAACGCCCCGGGCGCAGCAGCGCGGGATCCAGCACATCCGGGCGGTTAGTGGCAGCAATCACAATCACACCGTCGTTCACCTCAAAGCCATCCATCTCCACCAGCAACTGGTTGAGTGTCTGCTCGCGCTCATCGTGACCTCCACCGAGGCCTGCGCCACGGTGACGACCCACAGCGTCGATTTCATCGATGAAGATAATGCAGGGCGACTGCTTTTTCGCCTGATCGAACATATCGCGCACGCGGGAGGCACCCACGCCGACAAACATTTCGACAAAGTCAGAGCCCGAGATCGAGAAAAACGGTACTTTAGCCTCGCCGGCAATCGCCTTGGCAAGCAGTGTTTTACCGGTACCCGGCTGGCCCACCATCAGCACGCCGCGAGGGATGCGCCCACCCAGCTTCTGGAAACGGCTGGGATCGCGCAGGAACTCCACCAGTTCCTGTACATCCTGCTTGGCTTCATCTACGCCGGCAACATCGGCGAAGGTGGTGGTAATCTGATCTTCGCCCAGCAATTTTGCTTTGCTTTTACCAAAGCTCATGGGGCCGCCGCGGCCGCCGCCACCGCCCTGCATCTGGCGCATGAAAAACATGAAAACGGCGATAATAATAAGGATGGGGAAGCTCGCCACCAGCAACTGCGTCCACACACTCTGCTGTTCGGGCTTGCGGCCCTCAACTTCAACCTTGTGCTCAAGCAGGTCATCGATCAGTTTCGGATCTTCGACCATGGGTCGAATGGTCTCAAAACGGGTGCCGTCATAGCGCTCGCCCGAGATCGTCAAACCGTCTACGACGACTTTTTTCACCTGATCGTTCTGAATCTCGGTAATCAACTCTGAGTAGCCGACCTGTTCGGTCGCACCCTGCATATTAAAATTGTTGAAGACCGACAAGAGTACTGCCGCGATCACCAACCAGAGCAATAAATTTTTAACCATAGTGTTCAATACCGTTTCCTCACGGGAAAATTTCGCCAGCTTTAGCTCTGACGCCGCCTACGGGCGGAGTCGGGGACTGTTGCGACAGCCTCACGGGTGTCGAATTCACACCCAATCCCCTTGAATTCTGATGGGTGATGCGCGGATAAACAGCGCGACTCGAAGCTTTACGCGCTATTCAAGCGCGCCCTTTCTGCCAATTTACTACAATTGGGGCGATCCCACCATATTTCAAGCATGTTCGTAGCGACCAACTGTGCGCTAGATCCGCCGTCGATTCGGCCGTTGAGGCTGACTCTGCCCCCCGCGCTGGGCGGTACCGGGCCTACTGCCCCCGAAACTCTGTCGCCACCATGTAGACCTCTCTGGAGCGCGGCCTGGAGGCCTTGGGTTTTCGCGTCACTACTTTCGCAAATGCCCCCTTTGTCTGTCTGAAGACCTCATCGAAGCCCTCTCCGTGAAACACCTTGGCGACAAACGCACCGTTCGGAGCCAGCACCTGCTGCGCCATATCCAGCGCCAGTTCCACCAGATACATGGCGCGCGGCTGATCTACGGCATACACACCGCTCATATTCGGCGCCATATCTGAAATCACCACATCCACCGGCTTGCCATCAAGCGCCTCAATAATCTGCGAGAAAGCCTCATCTTCGGTAAAGTCGCCCTGAATAAAGGTGACACCATCCAGCGCATCCATCGGCAGGATATCCGAGGCGATCACCTTCCCGCTTTCACCCACCTGCTCCAGCGCCACCTGCGACCAGCCGCCGGGCGCGCTCCCCAGGTCCAACACTGTCATACCGCGGCGCAGCAGCCTGTCTTTCTCCTGCAGTTCAAGCAATTTGTAGCAGGCCCGAGAGCGATAGCCCTCGCGCTGGGCCTGCTGCACATAGGGGTCATCACGGTGCTCTTTTAACCATGCTTTACTGGAGGATTTTTTTTTCGCCATTGGAAGTCACTGTAATTTCAGTTTCGTGCGTGAGAGGGCTTGTGTAGAATGGCCCGCCCCCGCTGGCGGCCATTGTACCTTGGAACTGTAATGAGTAAGAAAGCAAATCAAGATATCAAACAACTGCGCGCGATTGGGCACAAGCTGAAACCCGTCGTCACGGTCGCCGGCAAGGGCCTCAGCGAGAACGTGATCGCGGAACTGGACAGAGCCCTGACGGACCACGAGCTAATCAAGGTCAAGTTGGCGGTGGGATCGCGCGAGGCTCGCGTGGAAATGGCGCAGCAGATTACCGCGCAGTTTGGCGCAGAGCTGGTACAGAGTGTTGGCAATATTATCCTGTTACTGCGCCGCTCACCCACGCCCGATCCCCGGCTGTCCAATCTGATAAAGCCGGTTTAGCCCTCATTTCACAGAGCCCACACATTCGCTATGATGGGGCCTCTCCATTGTAGGCATTACGGTATGGGAGATATCCTCGAATTTCCTTCACAACAAGCGCAGGGCCTGGCGTATTTGGAGCGCCAGCTACGTGAATTACTCACTGCCAAAGGCGCGGATGAACAGCTGGTTGATTTCGCTGCCAGTCAGCTCACCAAAATGTATGCGCAACTGAGCGAATCCGAGCAGTACAGTTTTACGGTTGACCTTCCAGCACACCTGAGCGACGAGGAGCGCGACTGCCTGTACCGCCAGATCAACGCCGGACTAGAGGGCATACGTAAAGAAAACCACGCGTTGCTAGTCGGCATGCTGGCGCAACTGGTGCTGGCGCAGGTCAGGTTGTTTCAGTATGAGCGGCCGGAGTAGCGGTCGCGGCAGGCCCCTCACCGGTTAGGCGCAAGAGCCTGGTATTCAAGACAAAAAATAAATCTGCCCCGACTAGCCGAGTTGCGAATTATTGAGAAGGGCGACAGAATGCGTTTCTTGAACACGCTCATGCCACCGCTTGTGAGTGCCTTGAAGCATTCCGATGATGCCTCAAGCTTTACTGTCTTATCCAGAGGTGGTCCTGCAAATATACTCACCCTATCCGGAGCCGGTTGAACAGTATGAAACCTGAAGATTTCAAAGATATCATCTATTCCAAAGACGAAGCGGGCATCGTTACGCTGACCCTGAATACGCCCAAGCGCAAAAACGCCCTCAGCGCCGTAACATTTCTGGAGATCGCCTACGCGACTGACCACTTCCAGTCTGACGATTCTGCCTACGCGATGATATTGACGGGGGCAAAGGATCCAAATGCCGACGATCCGACCAAAGAGGCTTTCAGCAGCGGCGGCTACTTCAACCCTGATGCTTTTGAGGGGTTGGCTCCTGAGGTCATGGCGGAGATCGACCTGACCGATATCGCGCAAAAACGCACGACACTAAAAATGTACAACTGCGATAAACCCATTCTCGCAGCGATCAACGGGCTGGCTATCGGCGGAGCTGTTACACTGTGTCTGGCCGCGGCGGATCAGATTTATCTCTCCGAGCACGCCTGGCTGCAGCTGCCTTTCGCCAAGTTGGGGCTGGCGGCAGAGCTGGGGTCCACATTTTTCCTGCCGCGATTGCTGGGTTTTCAGAAAGCCAAGGAACTGCTGTTTTTTCCGGAACGCATCATTGCGCAGGAAGCAGTAGAACTGGGCATCGCCAACGCGGTAGTACCACACGATGAACTGCTGTCCTTCACCCGCGATAAAGCACTGAACCTGATTCCGCCAAAGGCGCCCCTGCTGTCCATCCGGGAGATGAAACGCTGCCTGCACCAGCCCTATGTGGCAGCTCTAAGTGAGGCACTGGATCAGGAAAATGCGGCGCTTGCGAAGACAATGGCCACCGAGGATTTTGGCGAAGGAATGATGGCACGCATAGAGCGCAGGCCACCGGTATTCAAAGGCAAATAGGACTTACGTCACGCGCGCTCTAGACGTGTCGCACCTGGTCGATTTCGTATTCGATGTCGCCACCGGGTGCCTTGACGATGACCACCTCACCCTCCTCCTTGCCGATCAGGGCACGGGCGATGGGCGAACCTACTGAGATCATGTGGCTCTTGATGTCGGCCTCATCCTCACCGACGATACGATAGGTCACGGTTTCGTCTGTTTCGAGGTTGATCAGGTCAACCGTCGTACCGAAGATCACCTTGCCGGTCTTGGGAATGGCAGTGATATCGATCACCTGGGCGTTGCCCAGCTTGCCTTCAATCTCCATGATGCGGCCTTCGGTGAAGCTCTGCTGCTCCCGCGCCGCGTGATACTCCGCGTTCTCTTTCAGGTCACCGTGCTCACGCGCCTCGGCAATTGCCTCGACAATGCGCGGTCGCTCCACTTTCTTGAGGCGCTCAAGTTCCTCCCGCAGCGCTGTTTCTCCGGCTTTTGTCATCGGAAACTTATTCATGCCTCAACTCTCCTGTGCAGATCCTGCAGGCGGCGCACCGTCATTTCGCCCTTGAATTTTAACGCCATGACAATCGCCTGCGCAGCCGTCAGAGTCGTGGTGTAGAACACCCTGTGCGCCTCAGCACTGGCACGAATGGATGAAGAATCCTCGATAGCGCGCCGCCCCTCCGTAGTATTGATAATAAAGTCTGCCTCGTCGTTCTTGATCATGTCGACAATATGCGGACGGCCCTCATGCACCTTGTACACATGACGCACCGTCAGGCCCGCCTCCTCCAGTACCCGCGCTGTGCCACTCGTTGCCGCCAACGTAAAGCCCAGCTCTGCAAGATCGCGAGCCACTCCAACGATGCCAGGTTTGTCCACATCGCGAACACTGATCAGGGCCGTACCGCTGCTGGGCGCGCCGCTACCTACGGCCAGCTCGGCTTTGGCAAAAGCTTCGGCAAAAGTGTCACCGACACCCATCACTTCACCGGTCGATTTCATCTCCGGCCCGAGAATCGGGTCGACGCCGGGGAATTTATTGAACGGCAACACCGCCTCTTTCACACAGTAATAGGAAGGCACGATCTCACGGTTAAAGCCCTGTTCGGCCAGTGTCTGTCCCGCCATACAGCGCGCCGCAACCTTGGCCAGCGAAACACCGATACTTTTTGACACGAACGGCACGGTACGCGAGGCACGAGGGTTGACCTCAATGACGTAGATTTCATTGTCCTGCCAGGCCAGCTGCACATTCATCAGGCCCTTGACGCCCAACTCCAGCGCCATCTTCTTCACCTGCTCGCGCATTTCGTCCTGCAGATCGGCATCAAGGCTGTACGGTGGCAGCGAACAGGCTGAGTCACCGGAGTGCACACCCGCCTGTTCGATATGTTGCATGATGGCGCCGATCACAACTTCACTGCCGTCACTGACGGCATCGATATCCACTTCAATTGCAGAGCTTAGAAAACTGTCCAACAGCACAGGCGACTCGTGCGAGACCTGCACTGCGTCGCGCATATACCGCAACAGATCCTCTTCTCGGTACACGATCTCCATGGCGCGACCGCCCAGTACATAAGAGGGGCGCACCACCAGCGGATAGCCGATATTGCTAGCGGCTTCCAGCGCGGCTTCCACACTGCGGACTGTGGTGTTCACCGGCTGCTTGAGATCCAACTTCTGGATCATCTGCTGGAAACGCTCGCGATCTTCTGCGCGATCGATGGCATCCGGGGTGGTACCTATAATGGGCACACCCTGCGCTTCCAGCGCGCGTGCCAGTTTCAGCGGTGTCTGGCCACCGAACTGCACGATCACACCCTTGGGCTTCTCCAGATCGACGATCTCGAGCACATCCTCCAGCGTCACCGGCTCGAAATACAGGCGATCTGAGGTATCGTAATCAGTAGAAACGGTTTCTGGATTACAGTTGACCATGATGGTCTCATAACCGTCTTCACGCAGCGCCAATGCGGCGTGCACACAGCAATAATCGAATTCAATACCCTGGCCAATGCGGTTGGGGCCTCCACCGAGAATCAGTATTTTGTCTCTGTCGCTAGGCGCTGCCTCGCACTCTTCCTCGTATGAGGAATACATATAAGCTGTCGCGGATGCGAATTCCGCAGCACAGGTGTCAACACGCTTGTAAACCGGACGCACACCCAGAGCCTGCCGATGCTGCCGTACCTGTGCTTCAGAGGCGGCCAGTAAGACGGCCAGGCGCTCGTCGGAAAAGCCTTTGCGCTTAAGGCCGAACATCTGCGCGTGATCAATCTCGGTGAGTTTGACCGCTTTCAATCTGTCCTCAGTGCTGATCAGGTCTTGAATTTGCACCAGGAACCAGGGGTCGATTCCCGAGTACTGATACACCTCATCCACACTCATCCCGGCGCGAAATGCATCGCCGACGAACCAGATACGGTTCGGCCCGGGATTGGTTAATTCCGCCACCAGTTCGCCACGCTGATCGGGGTCGTCGACATTGATCTGGTGTTCAAAGCCGGCCGAACTGACTTCGAGGCCGCGCAATGCTTTCTGCAGCGACTCCTGAAAAGTGCGGCCAATCGCCATCACTTCACCCACTGACTTCATCTGGGTGGTGAGGTGGCTGTCTGCCCCGCTGAATTTCTCAAACGCAAAACGTGGGATCTTGGTAACCACGTAGTCGATGGAGGGCTCGAACGAGGCCGGTGTAGCACCGCCGGTTATGTCATTCTGCAGTTCATCCAGAGTGAATCCAACGGCCAGCTTTGCCGCGACCTTGGCGATGGGAAATCCGGTTGCCTTCGAGGCCAGCGCAGAGGAGCGCGACACCCGCGGGTTCATCTCGATGATCACCATACGCCCGGTTTTCGGGTCCTGCCCGAATTGCACGTTGGAGCCACCGGTTTCCACACCGATTTCACGCAGCACCGCCAGCGAGGCGTTGCGCATGATCTGGTACTCCTTGTCGGTCAGCGTCTGGGCCGGGGCCACTGTGATGGAATCCCCGGTGTGTACGCCCATCGCATCGAAGTTTTCGATACAGCAGATGATGATGCAGTTGTCCTTTTTGTCGCGAACCACCTCCATCTCATACTCTTTCCAGCCGATCAGGGACTCGTCAATCAGCAACTCATTGGTGGGCGAGAGATCCAGCCCGCGCCGACAGATCGTTTCAAATTCAGTGCGGTTGTAGGCGATGCCGCCACCGGAACCACCCATGGTGAAAGAGGGGCGGATAATGCAGGGAAAGCCGATGGAATCCTGAACCTGAAAAGCTTCCTCCAGGCTGTGGGCCGTGGAAGAGCGCGGTGTCGCCAGACCAATGCGCTTCATTGCCTGATCAAATAACTGGCGATCCTCAGCCTTGTCGATGGCCTCTTTGGTCGCGCCGATCATCTCCACGCCGAACTTTTCCAGTATGCCTTCGCGCGCCAGGTCCAGGGCACAGTTAAGCGCGGTCTGGCCACCCATGGTGGGCAGCAGGGCATCGGGCCTTTCGACTTCAATTATTCGCGCCACTGTGCGCCATTCAATGGGCTCGATATAGGTCGCATCGGCCATCGCTGGATCGGTCATGATGGTGGCCGGATTGGAGTTCACCAGAATAACCCTGTAACCCTCTTCGCGCAGGGCTTTACAGGCCTGGGCACCGGAGTAATCGAATTCGCAGGCTTGCCCGATAACAATCGGGCCGGCGCCGATGATCAGGATGCTTTTTAAGTCGGTACGCTTCGGCATGATGGCTTACTTCTTCTCGGCGCGTGCGGTTATCAAATCAATAAAATGCCTGAATAGAGGGGCGGCATCATGAGGGCCGGGGCTGGCTTCCGGGTGCCCCTGAAAACTGAATGCAGGCTTGTCAGTGCGGTGAATGCCCTGCAGGCTGCCATCGAACAGCGACTTGTGCGTGGCGCGCAGGTTATCGGGCAGGCTCGCCTCATCCACTGCAAAACCGTGGTTCTGGCTGGTGATCAACACGGTTTCGTCATCGAGATTCTGCACCGGATGATTGGCACCGTGGTGACCAAACTTCATTTTGAGCGTGGTGGCACCACTGGCTAGCGCCAGCAACTGGTGACCCAGGCAGATGCCGAAGACTGGAATATCCGTCTCCAGAAACGCCTTGATCGCAGTTATCGCGTAATCGCAGGGCTCTGGATCTCCGGGGCCATTAGACAGGAAAATGCCATCCGGATTCATCGCCAGCACCTCCTCCGCGGGCGTCTGCGCCGGAACAACGGTAATGCGACAGCCCTGATCAACCAGCATACGCAGAATATTCCGTTTGACACCATAGTCGTAGGCGACGACATGCCAGGACAACTCCGCGTCCGAGCGCTCACGATGGCCGTCCTCCAGCGTCCAACTGCCTTCCCGCCAGCTGTATTTGGATGCGGCAGTGACCTCCTTCGCCAGATCCATGCCTTTGAGGCCAGCACACTCTCGCGCGCGTTTCAGGGCCTCATCCGTATCTACAGACTCCCCCGCCATCAAGCAGCCATTCAGGGCGCCTTTTTCACGCAGGATTCGCGTCAGTCGACGGGTGTCGATATCGGCAATCGCCACAATATTGCGCTGCTTGAGATACTCGGACAAACCCTGCTGATTGCGAAAGTTACTTGCCAGCAATGGCAGATCGCGAATCACCAGGCCGGTCGCCCAGATAGCAGAAGACTCCTCGTCTTCTGCATTGGTACCGGTATTGCCAATATGGGGGTAGGTAAGCGTAACAATCTGACGGGCGTAGGAGGGGTCTGTCAGGATTTCCTGATAGCCGCTCATCGCGGTATTGAATACCACCTCGCCCACCGAGGTACCAGTAGCACCGATTGCCAAACCTTTGAAAATACTACCGTCTTCAAGGGCTAAGATGGCCACAATGGACAAGAAAACCTCCGTCGGTCAGGGGCAAAATGCCAGTCGCGCGCTCGCAAAAAAGCGAGATGGGAAACCGCATCTCGCCTTTTTATCATAGAAATACAACTCAGGTTTACCACAGGGGTACACTGCAACCCGGTGCGCTGGCCGAGTGTGTGTAATCTGGCGTGGCATTGTAGGGGAAGGGCCTGAATGTGTCCAGACTCCTCAGCCCTATAAACTGCCCGACGAGCAGATTCGTCGGCTGTAATTCCTATACCCTTACGCTTAGTACGGCGACTCAGCGCAGACCCACGCAACCAGTACGACACCCAAAAAAGACCCTGTAAAGCAATTGCTTTAATATAAAAAGCGCCTATTATTACCTCACCTCAACCACTGCGGAGCGCATCATGGCATACGCAAAAGGCAAAATCGCTGTTATCACTGGCGCGGGTTCAGGCATCGGCCGCGCGCTGGCCATGCAATTAAACCGCGAAGGATGTGAACTGTTTCTGAGCGATATCAATTCCGACGCACTGAATGAAACCATCACAGCACTGCCGCTCAAGGATATTCCTGTCGATGCCGAGGTGCTGGACGTGGCCAGCAAAGAGGGCATGCATGCCTGGGCCGATCGAATAGGCAGCAGCAAGGGCCACGTGGATATCGTCATCAACAATGCCGGCGTAGCGCTGATGGCCAACGTCGAGGAAAGCAGCTACGAGGATCAGGAGTGGCTGATGGGCATCAATTTCTGGGGGGTCGTCTATGGCACACAGGCCTTCCTGCCGCTCCTGCGCAACTCTGCGCAAGGTCATCTGGTAAATCTGTCCTCGGTGTTCGGACTGATCGGCGTACCCACCCAGTCCGCCTATAACGCGGCAAAATTCGCGGTGCGCGGATACACCGAGGCGCTGCGTCAGGAAATGGCCGGAAGCAATGTGCATGTGTGCTGCGTTCACCCCGGTGGCATAAAGACCAATATTGCACGGGTCGCGCGCGGCGGTGACGAGAGCCTGACGCCCGAAGAGCGTGGCCGCGAATTTGAAAAACTCGCCAAGACCACCCCCGAGGTCGCCGCGCAAAAAATCATTCACGCGATCGAAAAGCGCAAGAAACGCCTACTGATCGGGCTGGACGCCGTCGTCATCTCTATTATCAGCCGCCTTTTCCCCGTGAGCTATACCCGTTTTATACTCGCGCTGGGTAACACTGAACAACTCAGGCGCAAATGACAGCACCCGCGCGCACAGCGGAAGAAAAAGGCGCGGATACACGCGAACGCCTTTTACTGACAGCGCTGAAATTGTACGCGACCGAGGGGCTGCATGCGGTCTCCCTGCGCCGCATCAGTACCGAGGCCGGCTCGAAAAACTCCGCCGCAATGCACTACCACTTCCACAACAAACTCGGTGTGGTAGAGGCGCTGGTAGAGTTGATCGCCCAGGAACTGCGCCACATCGCCGGTGCGCTGCGAACAGCGCAGACACCGGCACGCTCGCTGCGCAGCGCCTGCCGGGACACCCTGCTGCCGCTGGTACAGCTGCCGGCGCGACAGAACTGGGGTGCCAATGGCGTACAATTTCTGTCGCGACTGGTCAGCGAGAATGATGCAGACATCGCCACAATGGTCAACGCGGTGTTTGCACCGTTTTGGCAACACGTGGACCGGGCACTGGAATCACAGTTGCCCGACCTGCCAGCACCGGTGCGTCGACTGCGACTCATGTTTATGACCACCAACGTCCTGCACGGAATTGCAGAAGTAAGCTGGCTCACACACACTCCGCTGGGCGACCTCAGTGATTTCGACGAAGACACGCTGCTTGACCACCTGGTGGACTATCTGATTGGCGGGTTACAGGCCCCGAGCCTCACCGCTGTAAACCCCTGACCCGAGAGAGAGACGATGACCGATACCGCACCCGACCTGTTGTTCGACCTGACGCTGACAGACGAGCAGCGCATGAATCGCGAGAGCATGCAGCGCTTTGCTGCCGCAGAAATTCGCACGCGGGCAAAACCTGTTGACGAAGGTTCCAGTACAGCACAGGATTTTTACCCTGCAACGGCCGAGCTGGGGCTCACGCTACTGCCCATTCCAGAAGCGCTTGGTGGCGCCGGCGTCACACGCTCACCCACCTCGAATGCGCTGATTTTTGAAGACCTCTCCCACGGTGATCTGTCTCTGGCACTGGGGTCCATCACCCCGATGGCGTTTGTGAATACGCTGCTGGATCAGGGTTCGGACGCCCAGCGCGAAAAGTACCTGCCACTCTTTTGCAGTGGCGAGTTCAAAGCAGCCACCACCGCTCTGCTGGAACCGCGCGCGACCTTCGAGCCCTCTGCCCCCGCAACCACGGCAACTGCCAGCGGCGATGGGTTCAATCTGTCGGGCACAAAGAGTATGGTGCCGCTGGGTATGGATGCCGAATTGATGCTGGTCGCAGCACGGCTGGAAAACGGCGATGATGCGGCCTTCATCATCGAGGGCACTCCCGATGGCATGACCCGAACAGCGGAGTCCAATATGGGCCTACTCGGTGCGCAGCTCGCCACGGTGCAGTTCGACAATGTGCAACTGCCGGCGGACGCCCTGCTGGGCGACGGCGCCTTCGATCTGCAACGATTTACCGACCTGAGCCGCATCGGCCTCTGTGCACTGGCTGTCGGCACCTGCCAGGCGGTGCTGGATTATGTGAAACCGTATGTCAACGAGCGAGTGGCTTTTGGCGAACCCATCAGCAACCGCCAGTCCGTAGCTTTTATGGTGGCCGACATTGCCATTGAATTGGAGGCCATGCGGCTGATGACATGGCGCGCAGCCGCGCGCGCGGAGCAGGGCCTGGATTTTCACGAGCAGGCGTATCTGGCAAAAGTGTTCTGTGCGGAACACGCGATGAAAATCGGCACCGATGGCGTGCAGTTACTTGGCGGTCACGGCTTCTGCCGCGAGCACCCGGTGGAAATGTGGTATCGCAACCTACGTGCCATCGACATACTCGAAGGTGTCGCCAGCGTCTAAGCCCATACAATTTTTACAGGATTACACACTATGATTAATCTGGAACTCGCCAAAAAACACGAGGAAACCTTCAGCCAGGTGATGATGCTAGCTGAACACATGATCCGACCCTATTCACGCAAGTACGACAAGGAAGAGCACACCTATCCTAAAGAGATGGAAGAAGTTGCACAGCTGATCAGTGGTGCCCGCGCCTCGCAAACCAAAGGTTCGCGCGAGCCCATTCCCGAGGGCACGATCGTCAATGGCGGCAACATGGGCGCGGTCGTCGGCCTGTTCGGACTGTGCTGGGGCGATGTCGGCCTGTTTCTGGCCATGCCCGGTAGCGGACTGGGCAATGCCGCGATCACCGCCGTGGGCACACCCGAACAGGTCAAAAAATACGGTGGCAGCTATGCGGCCATGTGTATCACCGAGCCGGGCACCGGTTCTGACTCGGCCAACATCAATACCACGGCTGTTCTCGACGGTGACGAATGGGTACTCAACGGCGAGAAGATTTTTGTCACCGATGGCGAGCGCAGCGACACCCTGGTGGTGTGGGCGACGCTGGACAAATCCCTCGGCAAGGCGGCGATCAAATCCTTCATCGTGGAAAAGGGCACTCCAGGCTGCGAGGTGACACGACTGGAGCACAAACTGGGTATCCGCGCGTCCGATACCGCCTCTATCAGCTTTAATGACTGCCGTATTCCAAAGGACAATATCCTCGGCAGCGCAGAGGTCGCAACCGACGCGGAGGGCCGCAAAAAGGCCTTTGGCGGCGTGATGCAGACCTTTGACAACACCCGCCCACCCGTCGCTGCGATGGCGATCGGTACCTCGCGGGCCGCGCTGGACATGGCTCGCGAGCTATTAAAGGCAGAGGGCGTGGAGCTCAAGTTCGACAAGAAGCCCAGTAACCTCAGCGCGATAGAAGCCGAGCTTTGCCAGATGGAAGCCGAGTGGAATGCCGCCCGTTTGCTGGTCCTGAAGGCGGCGTGGATGGCGGACAACCGCACGCCGAACTCGATGGAGGCCTCCATGTGCAAGGCAAAAGCCGGACGAGTAGGCAATGCCATCACGCTGCGCTGTGTGGCCCTGTGCCAGAGTCTGGGCTACAGCGAAAATACCTTGCTGGAAAAATTTGCCCGCGATTCCAAAATCCTCGATATCTTCGAGGGAACGCAGCAGATCCAGCAGTTGATTGTCGCGCGCAGAGTGCTGGAGAAATCTTCTGCAGAGCTCAAGTAGCCCAATGCTGTGAATACAGCATCACCCGGGCAGCTGACGCGCAAGCAGTTGACTGTACTTATCCTCGCCCTGATGGGTACCGGGATAGGTCAGTCGCTGGTGTTCGCCATCCTGGCCCCGCTGGGCCGGGAGGTGAATCTGCGCGAGTTGCAGATCACTTCCATTATCGCCGTCTCCGCATTGATCTTCGGCGTCGCAGCCCCATACTGGGGCCGTTTCAGCGATCGCATCGGGCGCAAACCCGTTATCATCACCGGGCTGGTGGGTTACACCATCGGCACCATACTGTTCGCCAGCGTATTTTACGGCGGCCTGACAGGCCTGCTCAGTGGCGCGACCTTGTATGGCATTTTACTGGTAACACGCAGCAGCCAATCGATGGTGATGTCTGCCACCAACCCGGCCAGCATGGCCTATGCTGCCGATCACACCAGCCGTGACCAACGCACCAAAACCATGGCCAAGCTAGGGACGGCCAGCAGTATGGGCACCATACTGGGGCCTGCCGTCAGCGGTGCGCTGGCCACGTTCGGCCTGCTGGCACCGCTGTACTTCGCAGGCGGACTCGCGGCAGTGGCAGCCGTGGTGGTGTGGCGCAACCTGCCAGCGACACCCCCGACGCAACTCACGCGCCGCACGACGACAGTGAAACTGCGCTACTCAGACCGCCGCATAGCGCTGCTATTGGCGACTGCGGTTGGGCTATTCATTGGCTTCTCCGGCATCCAGCAGACGCTGGGGTTTCAGCTGCAGGACAAACTGCAGCTGAGCGGCATTGAAACTGCACAAATGACGGGTGCCGCTTTGATGGTCTCCGCCATTTTTACGTTTGTCACGCAGGTGACTGTCATGCAGCGCGTCAATCTCAAACCGACACAGTTTATCCGTATCGGATTGTGTTCGCTGCTGGTCGGCGCCGTGATTGTGTCAGGCTTCGAGGTATTCACCGTACTGGCTGTGGGAATGGCCTTTCTCGGTACAGGCTTGGCGCTGTGTATGCCCTCGATATCATCGGGTGCGTCACTGGCCGTCACACCGGAAGAACAGGGTGGCGCAGCGGGGCTGGTGAGTTCCTGCCCGGCCATCGGCTTCGTGGTAGGCCCGATCTGTGCAGGTGGGCTCTACCAGATACACAGCCCGTTGGCGCCGCTGTTCAGTGCGGGCGTCTTCCTCGCCGTACTCATTATTTTTATTATAAAGGACCGCTGAGGCACACGGCTCAAAGGCCTCGCCGGCGGACTACAATCACGCCCTGGCGAGCGCCCCGATGTTGCTCACCGGTGAGATATCAGGCGATGCGTTCCAGCGCCTCTCGCAATTGCTGAGGTATAGGCACGGAGCGATTCTCAGCGCGCTCGACGAACACGTGCACAAAATGTCCGTGCGCCACCGCCTCCTCCTCGCCCGCTTTAAATATCGCGATGCCATACTGCACGGAGCTATTGCCGAGGCGATCTACCCTGACGCCTGCTTCCACCGCTTCCGGGTAAGTGATGGGCGCGTGATACTCGCAGCCGGAGTTCACAACATAGCCCACGATGCTGCCGTCGCCAATATCCAGGCCACCCTCCTCTATCAGGTAGCGGTTAGCCGCCGTATCAAAGTAGGAGTAGTAAACGACATTGTTCACATGGCCGTAGATATCGTTGTCCGACCACCGCGTTGAGATCGGGTAAAACACCTTGTAGTGGGCGCGGGAGGGCCGCTCTGACGCACTCATGCCGCGCCGCCATAGGCGGCCTGATAGATCGCCAGCGCGTCATCGTAGTTGACCTCGCGCGGGTTATTCACCAGCAGTCGCTGCTGCAGCATGGCGTCAGTAGCCAGCATTTCCAGATCATTCTCCAGCACATTCGCCTGCTGCAGGGTTGCCGGCAGAGCGACATCGTCAATCAGCTCCCGCAACGCGGCGATTAGCGCTGCAGTTTTGGCCTCGGCGCTGCCCTCCACCGGCGCCCCCGTCACGACCTCGGCGAGTTCAGCGTATAGGGTGCTCGCCTCCGGTGCGTTGAATTCCATCACGGCGGGCAATACCAACGAGTTACTGAGACCGTGGGGGATGTGGTAGTGCCCACCGAGGGGATAGGCCAGCGCGTGGACCGCCGCCACGGGGGCATTGGCAAATGCCTGCCCCGCGAGACAGGCACCGAGCAGCATGTTTTCCCGCGCGTGCTGATTCGAACCCTCCAGCACCGCAGTGCGGATATTGCGAGACAACAGCTGTAACGCATGCACGGCCAGGTTGTCGGACAGCGGGTTTTTCTTGTGCCGTGAGGTATAGGCCTCAATGGCGTGCACCATTGCATCGACCCCGGTCATTGCAGTGACAGCAGGCGGCAGCCCCAGCGTCAACGCGGCATCCAGCACCGCGACATCCGGCAGCAGAACAGGCGAGGAAACACCCGCCTTGGTGGTTTCGCCAGTGGTAATCACTGCCACGGGCGTAACCTCTGATCCGGTACCCGCAGTCGTCGGCACCAGAATCAATGGCAGCCTGTTGCCACTCACCTGGCCGACGCCGTAAATATCTGCCAGTGACTGGCTGCCACCCAGCAATACGGCCACGACCTTAGCCACATCCATGGAACTGCCGCCGCCAACCGCAATAACACCGTCAACACTGCCACCGCGCGCCAACTCCACCGCTGCATACACGGTCTCTTCCGGGGGATCCTCGCGCACCTGATCAAACACCAGTGGTGCATATCCGGCCTGCTCCAGCGAGGCCAGCACCGGCTGCACGAGGCCGATTGCCATCAACCCGGGATCAGTGACCAGCAGCGGTCTCTCCACCCCCAGCAACCGGCACTGGTCTGCGAGTTTCAGCGCGCTGCCCGCCCCACTGACGATGCGCGCCACCGTATTGAATTCGAAACTGTACATGTCCAGTACTCCCTGTGCAGATGTTGCCTCACATAGTGAGAATAACCTTCCCGCGCGCGCGGCGCTCCATCATACAGTTAAAGGCCTCTTCATACTGTTCGATCGGAAAGCTGTCGGTCACCACCGGGCTAATTTTGCCGCTGGAAAACAATTCCCACAATGCCTCGATGTTGGCGAGGTTGACCTCGGGCTCCTCACCGACAAACCGGCCCCAGAACACACCGACCACGGAACACCCCTTGAGCAGGGTCAGGTTGAGCGGGATTTTGGGAATGGGGCCGCTGGCAAAGCCGATCACCAGGTAGCGGCCGTTCCAGGCCATGCCGCGAATCGCCGGCTCAGCGTAATCGCCACCTACCGGGTCGTACACCACGTCTACGCCTTTGCCCCCCGTCAGCGCCTTGATGGCATCCTTGAGGTTCTCCTTGCTGTAGTTGATCACCTCGTCGGCGCCCAGCTTTTTGCACAGCTCGAGCTTCTCATCGGTACTGGCAGCCGCGATCACCTTCGCGCCCATCTGCTTGCCCAGTTCGATGGCACTGGTCCCGACGCCACCAGCGGCGCCCAACACCAACAAGGTTTCGCCCGACTGCAGATCGGCGCGCTGCTTGAGGGCATAGTAGGAGGTAAAGTAGGTAATACAGACTCCGGCTGCCTGCTCGAAATTCAGCCCATCCGGCATCGGAAATGCGCCGAGTTCGTGAACCGCAATTTTCTCGCAAAACGCGCCCGAACCCCCGGCGGAAATTACCTTGTCGCCCACTTTGAAGCGGCTGACTTTTTCTCCGACTGCCGCCACCACACCGGCGCATTCACCGCCCGGAATAAACGGCATGTCCGGCTGCATCTGGTATTTCCCCTGAATGATCAATACGTCGGGGAAATTGAGACCGGCGGCCTTCACATCGATCAGTATGTCGTGTTCACCTGCTTCCGGTTCTGGCCAGTCTGTCGCGAGTTCCAGTTTGTCAGGTAATCCGTGTTCCCTGCATATCACTGCTTTCATTGTCTTTCCTCTATGCGAACGAAAATTAATCGCGGTCTAAAACAAGAACGGCGCCCGCAGGCGCCGTTCTAACAAGCCGGGTATCAGGCGACTTCAAACAGGCCTGCGGCACCCATACCGCCGCCCACACACATGGTGACCACCACGTATTTGACGCCGCGCCGTTTGCCCTCGATCAGTGCGTGCCCGATCATGCGGGAGCCACTCATGCCATAGGGGTGACCAATGGAGATCGCGCCACCGTTAACATTGAGCTTGTCGTTATCGATACCCAACTGATCGCGGCAGTAGATCACCTGTACCGCAAACGCTTCGTTTAACTCCCACAGGCCGATATCGTCCACCTTCAGCCCGTGCTGCTTGAGCAGTTTGGGCACAGCAAAGACCGGACCGATACCCATTTCATCCGGCGCACAGCCGGCCACCGCGATGCCGCGGTAATAGCCCAGTGGCTGCAGCCCTTCCTTCTCGGCCGTTTTTGCATCCATGATCAGCTGCGCGGAAGACCCGTCGGACAGCTGGGAGGCGTTACCTGCGGTGATTGTGCCACCCTCAACAACCGTACGCAGGCCCTGCAGACCTTCCAGCGTAGTGGCGCGCAGGCCTTCATCGGCAGATACGGTGTTCTCAGCCAGTGAGGCTTCACCGGTTGCCTTGTCCCAGACAGTGCGCTCGCAGGTCACTGAAACCAGTTCATCGGCATACTTGCCCGCTTCATAAGCGGCGGCCGTGCGCTGCTGCGATTGCAGGCCGTACTCATCCATCGCATCGCGAGAGATGTTGTAGCGGTCGGCAACAATTTCAGCGGTCTCCAGCATGGGCACAAACATATTGGGCTCTATCGCCAACAATTCCTCGTCCACCATACGGTGCAGGTTCATATGCTCGTTCTGTACCAGCGTGATGCACTCCAGCCCGCCGCCAATCACACAATCCATGCCATCGTACATAACCTGTTTCGCTGCGGTCGCTACCGCCATCAGGCCGGAGGAGCACTGGCGATCCATGGTCATACCGGATGTGGTATTGGGCAGACCGGCGCGCAGCGCGATCTGGCGCGCGATATTGGAACCGGTTGCGCCCTGCTCCAGCGCACAGCCCATAATCACGTCCTCTACGCGGGCCGGATCGATCCCGGCGCGCTTGACGACTTCGGCCACAGAAGCCGCGCCAAGTGTCGCGCCACCGAGGTTGTTAAAACCGCCACGGAATGCCTTTGCAATAGGCGTGCGTGCGGTCGATACAATTACTGCTTCTCTCATATGATATCTCTCCAGTTGTGAGGGCGCCGCGAGGACGCCACTGAGTCACTCGCTATTTGTTCAGGCCCAGACCTTCCATTGCCTTGCCCGTGAGTTTCACGGTCTGTTCAAATCCGGCCTGGGGCTGTGCTTCGCCCTCAGGAGAGGAGATGGCATCCCAGTTCGCAGCAATACCTTCGGGTGTCTGCTCTTCGGGCTTCAACCAGACGCCATCCGTTTCAATGATCTTGGCCACGGAGTAGGCGCCAGCGCCGGCACAGATGATTGTCTTGGTGGGCGCTTCTTCGCTCACCATATACAGTACCGCCGGTGTCACTGTCTCCGGAGTCAGCAGGGCAAACGCTTCCTCGGGGATCAACCCCTCTGTCATGCGCGTGCCGGCTGTTGGTGCCAGTGCATTGATTTTAATGTCGTATTTGGCCCCCTCCTGGGAGAGTGTGTTCATCATGCCGATGACGCCCATTTTGGCGCTGCCATAGTTGGTCTGCCCGAAGTTGCCGTACAGGCCGGATGAGGAGGTTGTTACCACGATGCGTCCGTAAGCCTGTTCACGCATGATTTCCCAGCAGGCCTTGGTGCAGTTCACACTGCCCATCAGGTGGACGTCCAATACCAGTTTGAAGTCTTCCAGCGAGCCCTTGGCGAAACTCTTGTCGCGCAGGATGCCCGCGTTGTTGACCAGAATATCCACCCGGCCCCACTTGTCCATGGCCTGTTTAACCATGGCCTCTACTTCGTCGTACTTGGCAACATTGGCTCCGTTAGCAATGGCTTCACCGCCCAGTGCCTCTATCTCGGCTACAACCGCTTTAGCCGCCTCGGAAGAACCACCGGAACCGTCGACACCACCGCCGAGATCGTTGATGACCACCTTGGCACCGCGCTTGGCCAGCTCTATCGCATGGCTGCGACCCAGACCCTGGCCTGCGCCAGTAACAATAGCCACTTTTCCGTCGTATCGAATAGACATTGCTGATATCCCCTAACTAAAAAAAAATTGGATGTAACGGCCGCTCAGCCGCAAATGACCATGGTCAACCACTCGGCTATTAACGCCGGCTTGTCTTCGCCCTCTATCTCCACAGAGATGGTCTGTTTCACCAGAAAACGGCCGCCGTCCTTCTCCGTGACATCTGAAATTTCGGCATGGGCCCGCACACGCTTGCCCGCACTCACCGGCGTCAGGAAGCGCACCTTGTCAAAACCGTAATTCAGGCCCATCACAATATTTTCGGGAACGACACCACTACCCTCTACCAACTTGGACAGCAGCGAAAGGGTCAAAAAGCCATGCGCGATAGTGCCGCCAAAGGGCGTATTTTTGGCCGCCTCAACGTCCACGTGAATAAACTGGTGATCTTCGGTACAGTCGGCGAAGGTGTTGATCCGGTCCTGCGTGACCTCAATCCAGGGGCCCGGCTCAAACTTAGTGCCAATGGCATCCAGCATTTCTTCCTTCGGTACGATTTTTACTGCCATGGAGTGCTCCTCATTAAAAGTGCTGCAATCGGTTGCTGTCACGGAAACCATCTAGTGTAGTCGAGCTTTGGTATTTCACACACTCCCATCGCATTTTCACAGGCCGCGTTCCTGACGGCGAAAATCGCGCAGACGGGGAAGTAGTGTGGTGCTACTGGTCACTCAAAAAGGGATTTGAACATACAGTATGTATTTAGTCCATTCAAGTATTTTTTGTCCTGCACACCGCTGGACAGGGACCGCCAAACGGGGTATCCGCCGCGCGGCACACACCCCGCCAACGCACCCGGAGCGACTAAATCTACCCGCCGTATCAGGCCTAAAAATTGTACTGCAGTTTGATGCCGTATATCCGCGGATCCGTCAGCGTGGTTTGAGCGTTGTGCGTTACCGTACTGGGCCTACCCCGGTTGACGATTTCCCGGTCGTCGGTAATGTTTTTGACGAACGCGGTGACTTCCCACGCCAGATCAGGCGCGGCGGCATTGAGGCGTGCGTCCCAGCGGTCCCAACTGCCAACCTTATCGTACTCGGGGTTATTGAAGGGCGTCATCCACTGCTCGCCCTGGTAGTAATAGCTACCGGTGATCGACCAGTCCAGCTCGAACATCTGCCAGAAATAAGTGGCATTCAGCGACAGTTTGTTCTCCGGCGTCAGTGCGAACTCATTGCCACTGAGATCCTGTTCATCGGTGCATAACGGGGCCTGGGTATCCCCCACGGCATAAGGCCCCAGCGTACAGGCATTGGCGTCCTTGCTGGAAAAATCCTTGAACTCGGTGTTGTTGTAAGAATATGTTGCGCTGAGCATGATCTCCGGAATCGGCAGTGCCCAAGCCTCCAGTTCCAGTCCCATCGCGCGGGCATCATCGGCATTTTCGAAGGTATTAAGGGCAATACCGTTTTCCACGTCCTGCTTGATCACCTGTAGATCCATGTAATCGTAATAGTAGGCTGACACGGCCAGGTTCAGTCGGTTTCGCAGCAGCGACCCTTTATATCCCATTTCATAGGAAATGATTTCTTCCGGTTTCACCACATCCACCAGCGGGCTGGCGGTAGGTTTCTGGAAATTGAAACCGCCCGAGCGGTAACCGGTGGCGATGAACGCGTACAGGAATTGCTCCTGCGTGATGTAGTGGTCCACCCCCACGCGCCATGTCCACTTGTCCCAGCTATCATCCTGCTTTCTGTACACTGTGGGATCGTCGGGGTCGCCGACAAACTGCACAAAGGTATTGTCCTCACCTTTTTTGTCGTCATACGAATAGCGCAGGCCAAATGTCAGTGCGGTGTCGGGGCGCCAGTCCCAGGTAAGTTGACCGTAAGTGGCATATGACCTTGTGTCCACGTGCGCATCACCGCGATAGAGGTAGTTGTCATCGCTTACCACGGGGGTTACGAAGCTCCCCAGAAATGCGTACATCTCCATCAGTTGATCGTTCCACTCGCGGTAACTCACCACCTGCTCCTCATCGCTGTGGTAATAGTAAAGTCCGCCCAGCAGCGAATAATCCCCCCCCCACTCCGAGGAATACTGCAGTTCGTGGGACTCGAAGGTGGCCTCCTGATTCACCACGTAGGTCATTTCGGCGGGAGTCAGTACATACCCGGGGGACCCCGGAAACCGGGACACGGGAATACCACTTAACAACAGTTTGCTCCAATCCACGCCCGAATCCTCCGCCGCAGTGCCATCGGCGTCGGTGTCGGAATCAAACCAGTATCGGGAGTAGCCGCCGGTGTATTTCAGGGAAAAGGTATCCGCGCTGTATTCGCTGTTGAGAAAGGCCGCCCAGCGACGGATCTTCACCTCGGGGTCGTGGTCCTGTTTCACCCTGTCTTCATTGTCCAGCGCAGGGTTGGAGATCGCCAGCCCCTGACGCATATTGACAAAATTCTGCGCAGGGAACATGCCCGGCAGGCTGATGAGCTCCCCGGTCTCATCATCGGCCACCTGCTGATTCAATTCGCGTGAAAAAGGCTCCAGCATATACCCATTGGCCGGCCTGTACTTCTGATCTGTCCCCAGTACCTTGAGGACCGTATTCCAGCGATCCGTAGTCTGGTGTTCCAGGCTGAATGTGCCATAGGGGGTCTGCTGCTCCTGGTAGTCCTTGCCGTTGTAAATATTTTTCTGATACCCCTCATGGCTAATATAGGAAGCCCCCACCAGAACATTGAGCTTGTCGGTGACCGGCCCACTGACCAAGCCCTGTATCAGGCGGCCATCGTAATTGGTCAACTGGGCCGTCGCA
This sequence comes from Halioglobus sp. D3-4, assembly GCF_055809315.1. NCBI lineage: Bacteria > Pseudomonadati > Pseudomonadota > Gammaproteobacteria > Cellvibrionales > Halieaceae > Halioglobus > Halioglobus sp. D3-4. Next base: position 4,840,701 of record NZ_CM147907.1, on the reverse strand, counting down.
GTACCGCCCCACTGCGCATTGGGTCGCTTGCTGACGAAGTTGATGGCGCCGCCTACCGAGTTGCGTCCGTACAGAATACCCTGTGGCCCGCGCAACACCTCAACGCGCTCTATGTCCATGAACTCAGACAGGCCGAATACGTCGTTTTCCGAGTTGTAGACACCGTCCCAGTAAATGCCGATGCCCGGCTCGGAGCCCACCGCCAGATTCGGACGCCCCACGCCGCGAATACTCACCCGGAAGGTGGTTATCGACAGCGATGGTGTATGCGCGACAAGATCCTGGGCGCCGGTAATACCCAACTGGTTCAGCGTGGCTGAATCAAACGCACTGAGCGATGCGGCACTATCCATCAGTGAGGCCTCACGCTTATTCGCGGTGACAATGATTTCCTCCAGCGCATTGCCCTGCGCCAGCAGGCCAGGTGCAGCCGCTGCAAGAGACACGGCAAACAGGGACAGGAAATATCGCCTATTGGATATCACCATCGGAGCACACTCTTATTATTTACTTATTGCCCAGAGGCTACCGCAGATCAGCGCAATATTATAGAGGGCCCAATAAATATGCAGGACACAACAGGACGGACAGCGGGCGCCACCCGTCCATAGGGAGTCAGCGTGTATCAGCCATCCCTGAAGGTTGCTCGCACACCATCCTGCTCAGCGTACTTTTTCAGCTCGTTACGGCCCACGACCATGCGGTGCACTGCGTCGGGGCCATCCGCAAGGCGCAAGGTTCGCTGTGCCATATACATATTCGCCAGCGGGGTGTCCTGCGACACGCCCAGCGCACCGAACATCTGAATCGCCTCATCGACGATACGGATTGAAATATTCGGCACAGCGGTCTTGATCATGGAAATCCAGACGCGAGCTTCTTTAGCGTCTACATTGTCCATCATCCAGGCAGTCTTGAGTGTCAACAAGCGCGCCTGCTCGATATCCATTCGCGCATTGGCGATGATGTCGATGTTACCACCCAAACGCGCCAGTGGTTTGCCGAACGCTGTACGGGATACCGCGCGCTGACACAACAGCTCCAGCGCTTTTTCCGCCGCGCCGATAGCGCGCATGCAGTGGTGTATTCGGCCCGGCCCGAGACGGCCCTGGGAGATCTCAAATCCACGGCCAGCACCGAGAATAATATTCTCTTTAGGCACCCGCACATTGGTAAATTTCTGATGCATATGGCCGTGCGGCGCATCGTCCATCGAAAACACATTCATCGGGCGGAGGTTCTCAACACCCGGGGTATTCATCGGCACCAGAATCTGCGATTGCTGCAAGTGCTTGGGCGCCTCCGGGTCAGTTTTGACCATCACGATCATTATCTTGCAGCGCGGGTCACCGGCACCAGAAATATAGTGCTTCTCACCATTGATCACCCACTCATCACCCTCCAGTACCGCCGTGGTGGAGACATTGGTAGCATCGGACGAGGCAACCCCTGGTTCGGTCATTGCAAATGCAGAACGGATGTCCCCGTTCATCAGCGGTTCAAGCCATTGCTTTTTCTGTTCCTCGGTACCGTACTTATGCAGCACCTCCATATTGCCGGTGTCTGGCGCCGCGCAGTTAAAAATCTCGGCAGCCAGATGCGACTTGCCCATCTCCTCTGCGAGATAGGCATACTCCACCGTATTCAGACCCGAGCCAGATTCACCGGTGAGAAAGAAATTCCACAGCCCTTTGGCTTTTGCCTTGGTTTTCAGCCCCTCGCGGATGTCGTTCTGGCGGTCTGTAAAAGTCCACCGGTCCCCGACGCTGATATCCTCAAAATAGTCACTTTCAACCGGGTGTATCTCTTCCTCAATAAACTGTTTTACCTCCGCCAGAAGCGGTGCCACATTTGCACTGATACCCAACTCCATTGTCATACTCTCTCTCCCATCCCGTTAATGTATCGATTGTCTGTAATAAATGACGCCAGAGCGCTAGCGCGATGCCAGCTCCACTGCGTAATCAGCCTTGAGCTGCCGCTTGAAGATTTTGCCTGAGGCGATGCGCGGTAATTGCTCGCTGTGAAACCAGATATGCAGCGGTATCTTGAATGAGGCAAGATGTTCCGTCAGGTAGTTGCGCAGTTCCTCGGCGGTCAGCTGCTGGCCTTCGCGCAGCACCACAGCAGCGCCGACGATCTCGCCGAGACGCTCATCCGGCAAACCAAAGACTGCGGCCTCATGGATGGCGGGATGCGCATAGATGGCCGCCTCCACCTCGGGGCAACTGATATTCTCACCGCCGCGAATAATGATTTCTTTGATTCGGTCAACGATGTAGACAAAGCCATCTTCATCCAGATAGGCCACATCGCCGGTGTGAAACCAGCCGTCGACAAATGCCTCGGCGGTAGCCTCAGGCTTGTTCCAGTAGCCCAGTATATTGGCGGGAGACTTGATACACAGTTCACCGCGCTCGCCCGCCGGCATCGTGCTGCCATCCTCGCCGACCACGCGAAACTCTGTCACCGCCGGCACCACTCTCCCTGAACTGTTGGGCCGCGCAATATAGAACGCACCGGCATTCACGGCTCCAATAGCATTGGTCTCGGTCAGGCCGTAACCGATCCCCGGCGCGGACTTTTTAAATGTGCCACTGATTTTTTTCACCTGCTCGGGCGGACGGGGCGCACCACCGGCCATGATTTCCGTTAGCGAGGAGATATCCCTGTCAGTAGTTTCCGCCGCGGCCTGCAACTCCGCCGACATAGTAGGCACACCGTTGAACCATGTGATGCGCTCTTTCTCGATCAAACGCAGCGCCTCCTGCGCATCCCACTTATGCATGATCACCATTTTGCGACCAACCACCAGAGACAAAAGGAACGCCGAGTGGCTTGCGGTACAGTGAAATAACGGGATAGTGAGCAGCCCTGCGGGGGCCAGGCCTGCATCACGAACCTCCTGGGTGGCCGCCATCTTGGTGGCGATACCCAGGCACATCCAGCTGTACAACGCCGACAGAATACCCCGGTGCGACGACAGTGCGCCCTTGGGATGCCCGGTTGATCCGGAGGTATACATAATGGTCGCATGGTCCTCCAGTGTCACAGCAACTTCCGGCATGGTGGCGCCACTATACGCTTGCAGCAACTCGGAGAACGGGGTGTGCTCTACGTCCAGCCCGCTGCAGTCGTCGATGGTGATGAGCTGCAGCCCGTGCTTTTGCGCAATAGGGGCGAGCCGCTCCACGCGGGCGCGATCGGCCACGACAATCTTTGCACCGCTGTCGGCAAAACCGTAGTCAAGCTCTTCCGTCGTCCACCATGCGTTCATCGGGACCGCTACCGCTCCGACCGAGGTCGCCGCAAGGAAAGCCATCATCCACTGCGGGTTATTGCGGCTCAGTATGGCAACCCGATCGCCCTTGCTAACACCGTAGCGCTGCACCAGTGCGGCGCCGAATTCACAACTGTGCTGGTAGCCTTCGCCAAAGGTGTAGCGCTCATCCAGATAGACGGCGAAGTCCTTCTCAGCATGTTGCTGCATCACCATATAGTACTGGCCGAGGTTGGCCGGCATGCCGGAGAAGTTGCGGTACTCGACACCATCGAGGGTGACTGTGTCCAAGGCAAAGGGCTGCCCGGGCGCTGTGAGCCCGGCCACTATTTGATCAAACTTTTCTATTTCAGGGTTCATTATTGTTTGTGGTCCATAATCTTCGGGGTGGTAATGGTAGCAGGCTTGTCAAAAGCCGCTTAGTTGGGCAAACCGATCGAGGTGATAATTGTAATCGCCAAACAGGTGTTGGGCCATACGGGCACGCTTGATGAAAAAACCGATCTCGTGTTCATCGGTCATACCGATACCACCGTGCATCTGAATGGCTTCGTTGGTCACACGCTGCGCTACCTCACACAACTTGGCCTTGGCAGCGCTGGCCTGTAGCGCCAAATCCTGCTCGCCATTATCAATCGCATGCAGTGCCTGCAATACGATTGAACGCGCCAGTTCCAGCTCCGCAAACATCTCCGCTGCACGATGCTGCAAGCCCTGGAAGGAGCCGATTACCCGGGCGAATTGTTTGCGTTCCTTCAGGTAGGCATTGGTGCGCTCAAACGCCTCGGTGGACAACCCGAGCAGCTCCGACGCAAGGCCGATATTGGCAATATCCAGCGCGCGCGACAACCCCGGCCAAGCCAACCCCACCTCACCCAGCAGATTGCCGACGGGTACCCGAACGTCTTTCAATACAAGAGCGCCTGCGCTGCGTGAATCCACCATGCTGCGCCGCTCGATAGTCAGGCCCACCGTATCATAATCTACCAGGAATGCGCTTAAACCGTGCTCCTCACCGGGTTCACCACCGGTTCGGGCGATAACAATAAAGAGCTCTGCGGCAGCCGCGTCCAGCACCAGGACTTTCGCACCATTAAGCAGATACTCATCGCCCTGCAACTCAGCACGCAGTGCCGTGCGCAGCGGCGTATGGTGCGCGCTCTCCTGCAAAGCCAGGCTCACCAGCTTGCCGCCGCCGGCGATTGCGGCGAGCAAGGCTTCCTTCTGCTGCGCATTGCCCAGTTCACCGATCACCGAAGCAGCCACCAGCACGGTGGATTGCAGCGGACTCGCACTGAGATTGCGACCGGCCTGCTCCAGCACCAAACCGAGTCCGGTATAGCCGTAACCCAAACCCCCAAAAGCCTCAGGAATCGCTATACCCGCCCAGCCCATTTCGGACATCTCGCGCCACACATCATCGCTGAAACCGCGTTCACTGTTGCTGTCGCGCAGCGCTCTCAAATCTGCGACAGACGCTTTCTCCGCCAAAAATCCCGCAGCGGATTCTTTGAGCATTACCTGCTCTTCGTTCAATACCAATGCCATGGTTCGTTATCCTTCGTCAGATTCGGCGCTACGCGTCAGGAAGTCCAAGCACGCGCTTGGCAATAATGTTCAGCTGTACCTCGGAGGTACCGCCTTCTATGGAGTTACCTTTGGAGCGCAGCCAGTCGCGACTGAGAGTGCCATTGTTGTACACCTCGCCCTCCCAGCCCAGCGCCTGTTCACCGCTCACCGCCAGGTTAAGCTCATTGCGCCGCTTGTTCAGCTCTGTGCCGTAGTATTTGAAGATAGAAGATGCCGCTCCCAACCCCTGCCCCGCTTTGGCTTCATCTCCCACGCGCGCCATTGTCGCGCCAAAAACCAGCGTATCGAGCTGGTATTGCGCAATGCTCTGGCGCAGTGCCGAGTTTGCCAGGCGCCCGGAGGCATCGGCACCGATAGTCTCCATGGCCACCTGCGCCACGGATTTTTTCGGTGCCGCACCGAAACCTGAGATCATCTCACGCTCATGTGTCAGCAGATATTTGGCAATGGTCCAGCCATTGCCCTCTTCGCCGACGAGGTTTTTCTTGTCGGCCCTGGCATCGTCGAAAAAGGTTTCACAAAATGGTGAGCTACCGCTGATGAGCTTGATCGGACGCGCGGTGACCCCGGGCTGATCCATATCGAAGAGCACGAAACTGATACCCTCATGCTTGCTGCCGGAGTTGTCGGTGCGCACCAGGCAAAAAATCCAGTCGGATTTATCCGCATAGGAAGTCCAGATTTTCTGCCCGTTGATCAGGTAGTGATCGCCCTTGTCCTCCGCCTTGGTCGCGAGGCTCGCAAGGTCGGAACCAGCATTGGGCTCTGAGTAGCCCTGGCACCAACGAATTTCGCCGCGCGCTATTTTTGGCAAATGCTCGAGCTTCTGCTCCTCGTTCCCAAAATGCAACAGTGCCGGACCCAGCATTGAGATGCCAAAACTGTCCAGCGCCCTTCTCGCACCAATTCTGGACATTTCCTGAGAAAGTATCTTTACCTCCTCATTATCCAGGCCACCGCCACCATAAGCTTTTGGCCAGTGCGGAACTGTCCAGCCCCGTTCAGCCATGCGGTCACACCAGACCTTTTGATCAGGGTGGCTGATTTCGGGATTGCGGCCGCCGTTGTAAAGGTCTTCAAACCCTTTCGCCGGCACTCTCATGGACTCGGGACAATTTTCTTCCAGCCAGGCTCTGGTTTCCTGACGGAATTGTTCTAGGTCGCTCACGGGCTTACCTCTTATATCAGTTGGATGACTGCCGAGCGGCTATAAAACCGCCGGAAGAATACTGCTTAAGTATAGACACCACGGGAGGACACGTACGCACGGGGCCACCCCTGAAAACCGGGTTTGAACATACAGTATGTTTTAAGTGCGTTCAAGTATCTTCGGCACGGCAGGGCGTCGCGCCGCCACCCAAAAAAAGGGGCTGCCCATAGCAGCCCCTTCTTCCAGAACTCGCGTAACGCGAGATAGTGCCGGGGTCAAAACTCGAATATGACCTCGCCGCCCCACATCGCCGGGGCGAGATAGGTTGTGGCTGTCGCACCGATCAGGTAGTTGGCGGTATCCTCGTCGGTAATATTCTTACCCCACACGGCGAACTGCCAGTTGTGCCCCCCCATGTCCACATCGGCAAGACTGATACGCGCATTCAATAAGCCGTAGCTTTCCACCTCAACTTTGCCGAACTCGGTATTGGCCAGCGCAAACTGATCGTCCTGCCACGAATAGTCGAGATGAAAACGAACCAAGCCGACACTCACAGGCAGGTCGTAGTCGGCGGTAATGGCGTAGGCGTTTTTCGGTGCCCATACCAGTTCCGTCGTATCGGTATGGTCGGTGCCATCGGGGAAGTCGACATTGCTGAAATCATAGTCTAGATAGGAGTAACTGAATCCCACCAGAAACTGATCGGTTACAGCAGCCTGCAGATCGATTTCCAAACCGTATACATCCGCATCGCCGGAGTTGAAGGACTCCACCAATTGCGGATTGTCCACGGGGTCTGGCAGGTAGTCCAGAATGATATCGTTGATGCGCATATAGTAGGCCGCACCATTGAATCGCACCCGCTGGTCCAGCAACTCTGATTTCCAGCCCAACTCACCGGAGGTCAGGTCCTCACTGTCAAACGGTTTGTTGAAATCCACACCATTTCGACTCGAACCGCCTGAGCGAAAGCCGGTAGACACCTTGGCATACGTCGAGAATTCGTCGGTCCAGTTGTAATCCGCAATGGCGGTGTAGTCGAACCTGTCCTTGCTGGAGTCTGTTCGACCGGGTGCAAAGGAGTTTGCGTACCAGCCATCGTTGGTACGGCTGGCCTCGCGCTGATCATCGGTGTAGCGCAGCCCCAGTGTCAGATCCAGCTTGTCGTCGAGGATATTCGGTGTGTAGGTCGCCTGGCCAAACGCCGCCCAGGATTCAACGTCAGTGCTTACCTTGTACTCGCCGAGATAGTAGGGAATTGCATTGGCAAAATCCGTACAGATCGGCCCCGGCTTGGTACCGTCTGAACAGGGCATCATGGTGATAAAATCGAACGCGTATATACCCATTTGATCCACGGCGGCGCGGTCGAGATACTGCCGCTCCTTCTGATCACCATTCTCGTTGAAATAGTAGAGACCGCCGACATACTCCAGGCGCTCGGCACTCCCCAGCAGCTGCAATTCCTGCGACCATTGGTCCTGCTGTGTCTTGGTGTATACCTCCAGCGATCCCGCACCACCAAAAGCCTGGGCGAAGTTTTGCGATATCTCATCATCAAAATCCCGATACCCGGTAATCGACTTCAGCGTCAGGTTATCGTTGATCTCATAACTGATAGTCAGGTTATGCCCGTTGACCTCAGTTTTCGAATCCGGCAGGTAATAGGCCGTGCGGGCACCGCCCGTCGGTGAACGCGTATTCTTCAGCCGGTCTGAAAAACTGTCGGTGATGGGAACACCGGCCAGCGTGGTTCCACCGGTGGGCCCGCTGTACTGAAAATAGGGTGGCGAGGACGTTACATCGGAATAATCATAACTGTAATCCACCAACAACCTATCGATGCCGTCAAACCGCAGTGCGGCGCGGTAGCCCTCTGTTTCTTTCTTGTAATAATCGGTGTAATCGTACCCAGGCACCTCATTTGCGCCCTCGTTTTGTACCCAGCCGTCACGATCAGAGAATGCCGCGGTCAGCTTGGCCATAAATCCGGACACCTCCGGTAAGTTCAAATGGCTTACAGAACGCCAGCTATCGTAGTTCCCCACACTCAGGGTCTGCTTGAACCCCAGCTCGCCGGTGGGTTTGGCGTTGATAAAATTGACCGCACCGGCCATGGTATTCCGGCCGTACAGCGTGCCTTGCGGACCTCGCAAAATCTCTACCCGCTCCAACTCGGACAGGTCAGACAGCAGGCCGGTAGAGCGCGCTGCATACACCCCGTCATAATACAGACCGACAGTGGGGTCCTTGGTCAGAACAATAGAGTCCGCGTTGCCAATACCGCGGATAAACAACGCAAGGTTGTTGGTCGCATTAGGGTAGGCCGGCATTTGCAGATAGGGCGATGCCGCACCGATATCCTTGGCATCAATCAGCCCCATCGCCTCGATATTTTCACTGTTGTAGGCGCTGATCGCGATCGGCGTGTCCTGCAGTGATTCCGCACGTTTCTGTGCGGTGACGATGACTTCTTCCAACTGTGCGAGCGAGTTGCTGGATGCCAGGCCGGATGCCAGCATCACGGCAAGTGACAGTGTTTTGCGTGAAATATTGTGTGACATGGTTTTTCTCCACTTATTATAGACAACGGACCATTGCGGGATGCCCCTCCATAGGCATGCCTTGCTTCAACTATATGAAATTTCCCGCCGCTGTTGGTATGGAATATTTACTGAACATGCCGCTTTGCAAGTACGCAACAATCTGCGACACGGTGCGCTGCTGCCTGCGATGAAGATTGCGGCCCGACCTCGCCCGAAGCGGGCACTATGGGGAAGTGAGGCGGATGTTAGCCTCTGAGAAGGTCCGGCCCATGCTCATGCGGCACCATTGACTCCGGATCGACGTGAATAATAATTTCCGCAGTAGGGTAGGCTTTCTGCAACTCCCCCTCTACCTCGTCGGAGATGCGGTGGGCCTGAAGCAGGGACAGCTTGTCCTCAACCTCAAGATGCAATTGAATAAAGGTGGAAATGCCTGATCGGCGCGACCGCAGGTCGTGCAGACCCCGCACGCCCTCATGCGAGGTGGCGATACGTGTGATTTCTTCGCGCTCCTCCTGCGGCAGCTCACGGTCCATGAGATCATCCAGTGACCGCCGCACAATTTCCCAGCTGCTGTACAAAATATACACAGCGATACCAATCGCAAACAGCGCATCGAACCCGTGCCAGCCTTCAACTGCCAGCAACAGCGCCACAATAACCGAGCCGTTAACCATAAAATCCGTTCTGTAATGCAACGCATCTGCCTTTATCGCAGTGGAGTTGGTCCTGCGAATCACATAACGCTGAAAGAGCAACAGCGCCAGCGTCAGGGCGATGGAAAAGACCATAATGATCAAGCCAGGACCATAGGACTCCAGTGGCACAGGGTTGAGCAGGCGCCGGCCTGATTCCAGCAACAAAAACCCTGCAGATCCCGCAATAAAGGCGGACTGGGCCAACCCCGCCAGCGGCTCGGCCTTGCCGTGTCCAAACCGGTGTTCCTTGTCTGCGGGCATTACAGCATGGTGCACCGCAATCAGGTTTATCAAAGAAGCCAGCCCGTCGAGAGTGGAGTCGATCAGCGTAGCAAGCAGCACAACAGAGTCGGTAATCATCCAGGCGACAGCTTTCGCCAACATCAGGATAACGGCCACACTGATCGATGCGTAAGTCGCCATACGCATCAGGCGGGCAGTCTCGCTCTGCGAGGTGGGCACTACGTTGTCGGAGTGTTGTGTCATGAAGGCGCCGGTCAGCTGGACAAGTCTTCCAGTCTAACAAACTAATGCATGACAGGCCCGACAGGGACGCCGGGGCCGGTTACTTCACATCAATCTTCGGAAGGACGTCGCTCACCGCCGCTACCGGATCGCACCATGCGTACAGTTCGCTGACAGGTATCCAGCCATTGCTGAACCGTTTCCGTCTTCAAGGCGCGCACGTAACCCCGCTCAGTGCGACAGGCAATACTGGTCTTGTTGGGAGTCCAGTCCCCTTCTTTGGGACGTGGCTTGCGCGAGCTGTAATACCAGAGTCCGCGCATGTCCTGCATCACATATCTGGCTTCGGCAGGCAGAAAGACTTTTTTGCCGCCAATGACTGCGAACACTTCCGGCCCATCTTCTGGAACTGTATCCAGCACCGCGGTAGGAGTTATTGTCAACATTGCTGCATACCCCACTGATCACTGTTTTGATTATTCTGGCGTCCACTTCTGGAGCGAGTGATCTGCCTCGACCATGCCCCGCTGTCCCGCCAGGTCGCTGCGCAATTCGCGGCGACAGGGAAGTTATAATTCGAGGGGGGTTCGACCACAACAGGCAGCGGCCATATTTTTTTGCTATTTTAATAAAAGGCTATTTATAGGTCATATTTTTATTATTAAATGAGGTTTTTGCCTATTTTTTCTCTATTAATGCCATATTTTTATAAAGTAGTGGCATTATCGATGGAATAAATTCCGGATTACCAGCGTAATAATGGACTGCAAGCACACCCCATCTAGCACACTAACTGGTCACCAGTTTGATATTTGGCCGGGGCTTCGGTTGAGGCTCCAGCGGTGTCAGTGTTCCCGCGTCGCCACTGGCCATGGGCAGATCTTTGGCCTCCTCAACCGAGCTCATCAGCATGAACAAAGCCAGCGTGGCGCGGCTCTCCTCCGACACCATCTGGGGGGCAAATGCCGCCAAACCGCCGGCGGTGATTTCACCTAGCACCACGGCATTGGTCAGATAATCACGAATAATCTGCCGATTGACTTGATCCTTCATATAACGCTTGAAGCCGGTGGACCCCAGAATCCTGTTCAACGCCTCTACCTCACCACTCGCACAGCCGGGCGACTCCACGCCAAACGCCGAATCGATCCAATCTACTATCTCATCTAAATGCAATGCTTCTGTCTCCAACCTAGCTCAGGCAACCATCTGTTTGACGGCGACTTTCTTCTGAAAGCTGTCCAGGTCAGGAACCTGGCACAGCACACCATTGAACATAAAAGCGGCCGAGGCATATTCCTTCACATCCTCGGTCACCTCCTCCATTTCCTCAGGCACCAGCGATGCAACTTTCAACCCCTGGCCGCGAATAGCCACCCCCCAGTACTCACAACCTTCACCTTTCAGCCCGAGAAATACTGCCACCAGGCCCGCATCCCTGCTCGGTTGTAGCCACAGCGAACCATCTTCTGCACCCATATCCAGTACAGGCACGCTGCGCCCACGCCAGCTCAACTCCGCAGGTGGCTGCTCTGCGTCGGTGTGCAGCGTCACGATCTCAGCGAGGCAATTTTGTGGAACCGCCCAGGTTTCAGTGTCGGAACACGGAATCAGCGCACACCAGAGATTGCCGTTGTCTTGCATCACTACCTCCTATGAGAGACTTAAGTCATGTCCGGTTAACTCATTGATACGGCGAATCAATTCCGGGAAATTGAAAGGCTTGCCCATGTAGCCGTTGCAACCAGCATCCCCCGCCAGAGCCCGATGTTTTGCACCTGTTCTGGATGTCACCATAATTACCGGCAGGTGGCCGTAACGCTGGGACTTGCGTATCTCGCGTAATGTCTGAATCCCATCCTTGACCGGCATTTCGACATCCAGCAGTACGACATCGGGCAGGCGATGGGTCGCATTGAGAAGGTCTATCGCCACCAGACCATTTTCAGCGGTGACGGTTTCCACCCCGACTGTGTCCAACTGACTGGTCGCAACCATGCGCTGCGTCCTGGAGTCATCGACCACCAGAGCCAACAATGTCGTGGGTTCCGTCCGACTCACAGCCACTGGTGCAATCCCATCAGAACCGGCGGTACTCACCAGCAGGTTAAGATCGAGCGCAATAATGGCCTCCCCTTCTGCTGTTGTGGCTGCACCGGCGACACCAGGTACTGTGGAGAACTGGGAACCAAGTGATCGAACCACCAGCTCCAGAGCCTCTTCCAGACTGTCGATGGCGATGGCCATGTAGCGATCCTCAGTACCCGCGACAATCACCGGCACATTATCTCCCCAGACACTGCGATCGGGCAGCGCCACGCCTTGGCACAGCGTTGCAAGGTAATTCGCCTCACATGGAATATCGGCCACCGACAGCTCTGTGCGCTGCTCCACGGCGGCAAAAAAATCATCGACCGGCACTTGCTCTACCGAAACCAGACCATTAAGTGGTATCGCATAGGATTCCCCGGCCGACCGAACCAACAGCGCACCATTGACCGACACATTACTGGGAATGCGGATCTCAAATGCCGTACCGAGACCCACCGCAGATTGGATCTGGACATCACCACCAATCTGCTGCAGTTCGGTCAACACAATATCCATACCCACACCGCGACCGGAAATTTCGCTGAGCGTATTGGCTGTGGAAAACCCCTTGTGGAAAATCAAGCGGATAGCCTCATCATCGCTGAGCGCATCGGCATCGACATCCAGACCTTTTTCATAGGCGGATTCGCGAATCGCATCAGGGTCTATGCCGCGGCCATCGTCGGCCAAACGTACCACGTAATCACCGCCCGATTTGCGCACGTCAATGGTGATTCGACCACCTGTTGGCTTGCCCATCGCCATCCGCTCGTCGGGTGTTTCGATGCCGTGGTCGAGCGCGTTGCGTACCATGTGCTCCAGTATCACCTGCAGTCGGGCGTAGTGATCCCTGTCGAGCGCACCAATTTCATTTAGCGTCTTGAACGTGACAATCTTGCCAAGATCAGTACTCACCGTACGTACTATGCGGCGCAGGCCCGGCATCAGCCGCGACACAGGCACCACTCTGGCGCTCTGGATAGAAGACGAGATACTGGATATCACCGAGGTCTGCTGCTTCAGCAGCGTTTCGATCTGCATGTTCTGACGACTCACCACATCGACCAGATCGGCGAGATCCTCAACGCCCTCACGCAGAATACTGGCCGCCTCCTGCAGTTCGGAGTACTGATCCATCTCCAGAGCGTCCATATCCGGTGATGAACTTCCGGGACGCGCGTTGACATCGAGCAGAGCGCGATCGGCAATCTTCCGGATATGGGTTCGCACGGAAGACAGGCGCGCCTGTAATTCCGCAGACGAGCGCTTGCTGCGTGTGGTGTTCTGCGATGCGCGCACCCCGAGTTGCTGTGCCTGGCTGGTGAGGTTAAGCAAAAGGTCTAGCTTCTCGGACGTAATCCGTACCGACTGCTGAGCAGCCAACACTTTGGCGCCCTCATCAGCCAATTGCTGGTCACGCTTTTTCTCAAGTGCGGAGAACGCCGTTGTGCGAGTCTCATCGACAGGCGGCTTGACCTCGGCCTGCGGGGTGCCGGGTGCTTCTTCCCGGGTTGAGCCCGCAGCGTCAGCATCCAGTGCTGATACTGGTACTGGCTGCACCAATGGTACCGGCAGTTCACTGGCCACATCAGCGCGCTTCTCCACGACAAATTCAACGCCGCGCACGATCGCATCAAGCCAGGCATTTACGATTCGGAAATAGTTCTGTTCCTCGCCGCTGTTGGGCCGCGGCATTTTCTCCAGCAGCGTTTCAAAGTTGTGTACCAGCGTTCCCAGACGCTGTAGACCCACACCTTTGGCAATACCCTTGAGGGTGTGCAGGGTGCGCGATACGCTGGCAAACAACGATTCACTGGCAATATTGCGCTCCCACTCGCCCACTTCATTTTCCAGGCGCTCCACCTCGACAGTACCCTCCTCTATAAACGCATCGAGGAAGTCAGTGAAAATCTCGGTATTGCTCTGGGTGGAGTAATTGAACGTGATGTAATCTGGCACAAAGCTGTCCAGACAAGTCCCGTCGAACGCAGCGGCATCTATCTCCTCTTCTGCGCTCGCATCGTTTATAGCATCAGAGTCCGCAGAGACCTCGGGCGCGGGCTTCGCAACATCCGGCGCACTCTCGATTAGCTCCGGCGTCAGTTCCGTGTTGACCTCGCCAACTGCAGCAGTTGTGAAGTCTTCAAACCCTACACCGCAAATCTCATCGCGATTATCCTGAAACGGTGACAGGTCGGAGAAGGCAGCGTCGATATCAGCAGCAGCCAGAGCACCATCAGCGGCCAACAGCGCCGAAAAATCGTCGGTAAGATCGCCGGCAAAGATATCTTCCCCAAAACCCTCGCCGGGCGCGCTGCCGGCAAGCGGCACATCCTGATAGACATCGGAATTCTGCGGCGATTCAGACAGCACCGGGTCAACAGACTCCATCGCCGCAAGAGGCTCCTGCGCGCGATCACCATATGCATGGAAATCCTCGTGATAATCGATCTGCACATCGCTCGAGGGATCGACCGAAACGGCGCCATCATCGCGTTGAACCACCAGTTCTTCGGGGTTCGAGTTGCCTTCAGGCAGGTGATTACCCGCGAGCAGGTAGTTGTCAAACTCATCATCATCCATTGAGTCGGGGATGGTCGCGACGTACTCACTGACACTTGAATAATCCGCCTGCTCTACCCGGTTGTCATCGTCGCCTCCGTCCATCGTCGGCGCAGCATCAGCCGGCTCCATTTTTGCTTCCGAACGCACGATACTCGGTGTCGCTGGAGCGCTTTCTACCTGATTAAACGACTGATCTGGCGCAGCGAATTCAGGCACCACAACTTGTTCCACCAAAAACTCTGTATCTGTCGGGGCAGACTGCTCCACCGGAGTAGCCTGCTCCATCGAAATGGACTGCTCCATCGGAGTAGCCTGCTCCATCAGATATTCTGTTTCTACCGGATTGGACTGCTCCATCGAAGTGGGCTGCTCGTTAGGAGTCGCTTGCTCCATCAGAGAAGCTTGCTCCGCCAAAGTTGCCTGCCCCATCAAACTAGCCTGCTCGACCAGGGTAGATTGCTCGACCGACTCAACTGGCTCCACCGGAATGAGTGGCTCCAGCGCTAAACTGTTTTCCTGCGCTGCGGTGGTCTCTATAGGCGTAACAGATTCAGGTGGAATCGGCGCGGTATCGATGGGCCCTGAGGCCTTCTCTGCGACCTGGTCACGCATCGCGTGGTTATCCGTTGCCGGTTTCACCCGCTTTATTGACACAAATTTCTCACCGATATCATCATCACCCGAGAGACCAAGAATATCGGTTCCCTCTTCCACATGGCCGACAAACCGGGACTCTTCACCAGTGCGTCCGAGGGAAAAATCAACCGCCATAAACTCGTCACGCGTCATTCGCGTTGACTCAACTGACGATGCTGCGTCACTGCGGTTGTATATATCTGATCCCGCGCCAGCGGAGGAAACCACGATCTCCTCTTCAACATAGCTAGCCAAATCGTCGCTGCCAGCATTGCCGCGAACCAGAGGGCGACCGGCTACTTCGGCTTCATAGGCAGATAAGCCAGTATCTAGATACTCGTCACCAGCGACGGTAAACAGCTTTTCCTCCGGTTCAGAGAGATCCATATCCAGCAACCAGCGCAGGCTCTTCTCCTGATCACTCTCCTCTTCTGCACCGACCTCGAAGCTTGTTTCGCTCAGGTTCTTATCAGTATGCACAATTGCTCTCCCCGTCCGGTCTATCGACATTTACTGCTGCCGGCTTAATGTGTCAGATTGGTTGTGGCTGTGAGATTTTCCGACAATCCACCCGTTGCGCCGACCACAGCTGTGATCTCGGGCTGACTGCCTTCAGCGGCCTCATCGCTGGATGCCGCCAGCGAAAAGCAGGCGCTGGTCAGCTTGCGAATGCGGCCTACGTCAGGCCCGGCATCGCTGGTATAGGAGCGGACCAGAGCGGGCAACGCTTCGACTACTTCGTGCACCAGCGCCTGCACCTGAGCGTCCGGCACCAGCTCACCGTCGAGCGAGCGATCCAGCATATCCTGTACGGCCCATCCCAATTCGCCCAGGATATTGGCACCGACAGCGCGGCCATTACCCTTGAAGGTATGGAAGTATCTACGAATATCCCGCAACACATCCTTATTGTTCGGATCCTGCAGCCAATCCGTCGTCAAACTTGCCAACTCTGCGACCATTTCCTCAGATTCCTCGATAAATACATCGCGGAACTCGGCTGGGATTTCGACGTCTTGCACCAGCAACTCTTCACCGACGTCAAACGCATTTTCCGGGTTCACCATCCCGGCGATCTTGCGTCCGGGCGAGAGACCGGCGATTTTGCCACCCAACTCTTCTGCGCGCTGCTCGGCGAGCGCAAGTATGTGCGAGGTGTCATCCAGAGGATCAATGATCGAACGCTGCAAATGCAGTTCGATCTGCGCAAAGGCTTCCGCGAAACAGCGGAATGCATCATCCTCGTGCACACTGCCGGCATCGCTTGCGGCGCTCAGCCAACGGTGGCAATGCTCAATCACTGCGCCCTCTCGCACCATCCCGGCGAATTGCAGTGCACCGGCAATTTCATCGAGCAACTGCAGCGAGTCGCCGATGGCCTTACGATCGGGGATGGACTCAAGCTGACTGAGATAATCCAGCGAAAGCCCATAGAGCAGATCCAGATCAGGATCGCCATTGTCTGCATCCAGTACCGCTTGGCGTAGCTCCTCATGCCCTTTGTCGGTTTTGTTCAGGTGGCGATGCAGCGCTGTCGTCAGTCGCAGCACACTCGCCCGATCCAGAGGTTTTTTGTCCAGCGCACTTTTTAACGCCTTGCGCCGCAGTATCTGATGTAGATAGTTCTCTACCAGGCCCATCTGGCGGAAGGTTGCTGTGGCCACGCTTTCACGCAACTCAAATTCTTTGCCCGCATAGGAACTGTTCAGACCGTGCTGCAGCTTGTGTTCGATATCAGATTTGACATCGGTAATACCCAATGTGATTGAACGAACGCTGTCGGCCAGCATCTTCAGATCATCTACACCGCGCTCACTGAAAAAAGGTCTTATCTGCTGCTGTACTTTTCTGAGGGAATCAGCATGCTGGAGCTGTCCTGCTGCCATCAGACGCTGTTCTGCTGCTTCAATCGCGCTCATCACACTGCCATCCCGGTCTTCGGGTTTGGCTCTTGCGACTGCCACCAGATCATGGGTAGAGAGGTAATCCACAGCAACGTCCAGATGCTGCAACGCGCCCTTGAGTGTAATCACGATGGCGTCGCTGTGCACCAGCCCCTGGGATGCATCACTGATGGTGCTGTCGGTTATCCCGAAAGCTTCGCGAATAGCGCAGATATGCACGGGGCGCGAGCGACAGGATGCAATATAGTAGAGCATCTGCTGCAGATAACTTTCGTAATCAATGGACTCATCGACCTTGCTACCGTTCTCCCGAGCGAACTTGATCGCGAAAGCGCCCGACTTGAAAATTTGCGCTATACACTCATCCGGCACAATAAGACCACCGGCGATACCTTCGCACAGCCCGATCATTGTGAACCAGAAACGTTCCTGCTCAGTGCCTGCGAACAGGAGCTGCATTTTTCGTGCAATTCGCGCTACGGTTTTCATGCTTTCCGTGACTTTGCGCTTACGCAAC
This sequence comes from Halioglobus sp. D3-4, assembly GCF_055809315.1. Classification (NCBI taxonomy): domain Bacteria; kingdom Pseudomonadati; phylum Pseudomonadota; class Gammaproteobacteria; order Cellvibrionales; family Halieaceae; genus Halioglobus; species Halioglobus sp. D3-4. The sequence continues at coordinate 4,823,256 of NZ_CM147907.1, read as the reverse complement.
CCCTGCTTCGCCATCTCCAGATAAAGTGCCAGCATGACATTGGCGCGGCTCTTGATCTCTTCGTCGGCGGCGACAACACCGTCAGCAGTGATGCCGGCGTCCGCTGCAATCTCCATATAGAAGAAGAAGGCAGCCGGACGCGGCCGTTCTCCTACCCAGCGACGCAGATCATTAACAAACTTCTCCAGACCGCGTCCGGTGTCAACACGTTGACCCTGTGTGTGTTCCAGATAGGCAGGTATGACTTTCAGCGCCTGCATCAGGCCGCCCATCGCCAGCTTACGTCGCTCACCCAGCACCTTATCCTTGTAGAGAAAGTTCAGGCTGCGCTCCATTTCCAACGTCAACATTTCTGCCTTGCGCATGCCCAGCGTCCTGAGTGTGGACGTGATCTGGTGTACAGACCACATACACCGCAGTAGTGCCTGCTTCTGCGAGGGGTCCTGTCCATATTCCACGAGGGCGGCCTCGGCGGCGTCAGCCTGCTCATTGATCAGGCCGATCACCCACTTCAGGGACACGATATCCGGTTTCATCTTCACTCGCTCAACCTCCAGTTTTCCTATATGCGCATACGCCCGGCCACTGCAGGCGGCATACGTTCTGCCCTAACCAGGACACATCCTCTCCAGCCCCAAGGATCAGCAAACCGCCACCCCGCAGCCGTTTTACCAACTGATCAATGATCCAGCGCTGACGCTCACGCTCAAAATAGATCAATGTGTTCTGACAAAAAATAATGCTGAAATCCGCGAACGGCGCACTGTCAACATGTAACAGGTTGCTGTGGAAAAAGTGCGTTCTGGCATTGATCGCATCTGCTACTGCGTACTGCCCGTCCTGCTCTTCGCGCATGAAACGCTGGCGATACTCGGGTGGGATAAACTTCATCGCCTCCCCGGGATAACGCGCCTGCTGCGCCTGGTGAATCGCATTGAAGCTGATATCCGTACCAATACCGTGCCACTGCTGCCAGGGTCTGCTACGCGCCACCGCACTTTCAACTACCATCGCCATCGAATACAGCTCTTGCCCATGCGAGCATCCGGCGCTCCAGAATGACAGCTCACTTGGCGCCGGGCCGGTATCCAGCAGTTCATCCACATACTTCGCCAGACATTTGTAGGCATCGGGCTGACGGAAGAAGCGCGTTTCCTTCACCGTGAGCAGGTCAATCAGTGCCAGCCATTCGGCGCGCGCGCTGATGCTGTCATCGAACAGCGCCAGATACACCTGCACATCATCCAGCCCCAGTGCGGTCATACGACTCTGCACCGTCCCGGCGATGACACGGTTAGTGCTGTCGATCCTGATACCCGCGTGCGTGTGCAGCTTCTGCATCAGCAGGTCCAGCTCACTGTGGCGAAGCTCCTGTACGCGCGCGGCGGCAGCTGTGTTCACACAGACACTCGCTCGACTTTGGCCGTTTCAAGAGCGGTCATTTCTTCTTCTCTGTACACTTTCTTGGCACCCTGAATGTTCTTCAAGTCTTCAATGGCAGCCAACGTGCGCTCCGCTTCCGTGATCTCCTCAATCTTGAACTGGCTGAGGCTCTCAGCTACCTCGCGCATAGAGGCGGTCAAACTGCTCACCCCTACCAGAGTGGACTCACTGTACTCGCTGATATCCAAATTACGCTCGCGTATAGCATCCATCGAGCTGTTCATATGGCGCGCAGTAGTGGCCGACTGACCAGCTGCGTCATCCACTGAGGTAATGATTTTGGTTATCGCAGATGAACCTGCATTGATTTCTTCCAGCGAGCTGTCCAGCCGATCGATGTACTCCAGAATGGTGACCACCGTGCCCACCGTATTTTCCATACTGGACAGGTTGTCGGCGGATAGGTTTTGCAGCATGCGAACCTGAGAAATGATCTTGCGCCCCTCTTCCTCAGCCTCGCGCATCAGATCACCAATCGCTTCGGCAATACCGAGGAATGGCCGTCCGTGCTCCCCGGCTTTCTCTGCCTCGATTCGGGTGTTGATTGCAACTACCGAGATTTTGGTATTAAGCGCCTGGATGTATTCTGCAGCGGCGGTTACTGACTGAATCAGTTCACCCTGTCGCTTGGCCGATTTGGAGGTTTCCTGTACGGACTCGCGCACATCGGCAGAGGCTTTGGACATGTCCTTGGTCAACTCATAACCCTGGGCGACCCGCTGACGGTTACGCTCAGAGGTTCTGGCAGCCTCGCCCGTCGATTGTTTGATCTCTTCACTGGTGCGCACCATTTCCGTGGTTGCCGTGGTGGACTCCACGACAGAACGCGTCAGTTCACGACCTTTTTCAACCTGTCCTTCGGCTATTGCACCAATCTTTGTGATCCCCTCGGTTGATACCTTAAAGGGCGTCTTGATATTACGGATAAGTTCGCGCTGACGCTGGGTGGACGCATTGATTTCCCGAGCTATATCCCGAGTGACCGAATTGTCTTCCGGCACCTGAACCGTCAGATCACCCTCGGCAATCTTGACCAGCGCGCGGTTGATCTCAGCCACCCCTGCCTCGGTGTACTCCATGCGTCGCCGCTGTCCGCGATATGCAAGCAGCGCCACTGCCAACACACCAGGCGCACCGATCAGCGCCATCAGCGTACCAGCATCCAGTTGCGCCTTGGACAGCGCATAAACAACACCTGCGATACAACCCAGAACACCCAGGGCCATCACCGCCAGCCACAGATTGGGAACCCCAACTTTCAATAACTTATTCATTACTTTTCCCCTTAGTGGAAGAAGCCTTACCCGCGGCGGCATTTGCCAATTCTTCATCTGCCACCAATTTGTCGATATCAAGAACCGCCAGAAATTCACCCTTGTACATAAAGCCGCCAAGTGTGTATTCGGCGAAATCGGGATCGACCTCATGCTCCATGATCCGCTCATCGATCGGGAACCGAAGATCGCGCTGGACATGGCTCAGAGTGAGCCCGAAATGCATACCGGGTCGGCGAATTACCATGCAGTAATCGCGTACCCGGCCAATGTAGGGACGCTTACGAAACAGCACGTCGCCACTGTATATTGGCAGTAATCCACCTTTGTAGGCCGCCACGCCAAGTACCCAGGGCTTGGTGCCCGGAATGGTCGTGACAGACGGCGTTTCAATAAGCTCATCCATCTCACCCGCACCGATGAGCAGGGGAACACCGGCGATACCCAAAGAACTGCCCACCCAAGTCACTGGCGGTGCGGCTACCTCGGGGGCCGGCACATTGTCGTAGGCGTGCAGGCGCTCCAGCAGTTCCAGAGACTGAAAAGCGGAGATACCCATTGTTACGCTGCCACCTTCCTGTTCGTGTGGTTGTATATCAGTTCACGCAACACGGACTCGGGCGGAATTTTGGTGACGTGCGCCGTTGCACCGCGGGCCTGCCCCTTGGCTATGTCAAAAATGCCGTCGGAGGAAGACAGCATCACTACGGGTGTGTACCGTGTTTCCTCGGCATTGCGAATCAGGGTGCAGGTCTGGTAGCCATCTAACTCCGGCATGGTGATATCCAGAAAGATCAGATCGGGCTTGAAGCGGCGCAGCATCCCCAGGGCTTTATAGCCGTCCTCGGCGCACTCCACTTCACAGCCCATACCGCGCAGAGTGTGTGACATCATCATACGAATGGTTTTCGCATCATCGATGACGGCAATCTTTACTCCACTGATATCAAACTGCTCTATTTCGTTACTCATGATTTCCCTCATATCCTGAATAGTTATTCCGCTTGGTTATGAAGCAACAGTATTTCCATGACCCGCATTTCCAGCAAGTGAAAACTGGAGATTTCTCCAGAAATCAGACGTTCTGTACCGCAAAAATTCGGATTTTCTATCGGAGAGGGTTGTATCTATCTGTTTTAACTAGATTTATTATAAAAATGAGATTTCAGCGCGGACTTTTCTGTTCTGTGAAGCAGTTCCGCTTTGAGCTTTGCTAGCAGACTCCAGACTGTTGTTATTCTGGGTACAGGGCCCGTAAAGCGCGGGCCAGCGCAGAGGGATCGGCGCTCTTTTGAACCAGCCCGCTGCCGATTGCAGCCTGCGGCATCGCAGGGCAAATCGCACTGTCAGGTGACTGCGCCCAGACACGTCCACCGGCGGCCTCAAAGATAGACAGTGCAGCACTGCCATCATTGCCCATACCGCTGAAAACGATGACACCGGGTGAAGGCAACTTCGCCGCACTCAGAATCACCAGCAATTCATTGATATCCGGTGTGTGCTGGCCACCCCATTCCTCTCGGGTGACCGTCAGCTGGCCAAATTCTGCCAGCGCGACCTTAGATCGGGGCGGGATCATCAGCAATTCGGCCGGCCGCAATGACTGCACTCCCTCGGCAAGTCGCAGCGAGAACTGCGTATTTTGAGGCGTAAAGCTCTGCAATAGCTGCTGTTTTGCCGGATCCAGGTGCTGGGCGTAGAGAAAAGCCACCGGCGGCGGCTGCGCAAAACTGTTCAGGAACGCCTGCACCGCCGCAGTGGCGCCAGCGGAGCCCGCCAACAACCAGACACCGCGGACGTCTCCCCAACGGTCCTGCACATTGCGATCCGGCGGAACCGAGCGGCGCGACAGTGCCAGTTCCAACTGTGTCATCAGCGCTTCCACCCAAGGCAACATTGTCGCGGAAGAAGCGCGCTCAGGAATATTATCCGCAGGAAGTAGGAAGCAGTCCGTTTGCAGAAGCAGTTCCAACACTGCGTCGGATTGTGCATCAAATATCCACGCGTCCACCATATTGCGATCTATCAAGGCACGCACCCGGTCCAGACTGACAGCAATATGGACCTCGTATCCCGCCTGAGAAAGCGCGATGACAATGGCATCCCGCGCAAAACCGGCCAGCACAAGGCCGATATTCGAAGGCTTGTCAGGCACCGGGAAACATATAGCTTTTGAAGGGTTCCAGATGGCCAGCCTGAAAATCGCGCAACTCGTAGATGTTGAATTTGTGCATCAGGGTAAGGCAGCGTTGGAAAACCTGGTCGGCCTCATAGGCGGAGGGAGGTATGCCATACTCATCAGTGATCTGGGCGAAAATGGTAGAGGCTATTTCCCGCCGGGTTTGATCCTCCCGGTACAGGGTCTGATTGACCGGTGACGAGACGATAGGGGAGCCGTAAATCAGAAAAGCCTCCCAACGGCGCACATCCTGTCCTTGATCCAACTGCGCAACCAGGAATTTGACCATGTTGTGCAAATCGATACGCGGTGGCAATACATCTTTTTGCAACCACTTGCGCACATCGGATTCACGCCAGGCGCGGTTTATGCCCAGCAAGCTGATTACACGTCCCTCTGTCTGTGGCGGTGCCGCCCCCGCGAGATCCCACAACATATTCAGACGAGCAGAGAAACCAAGGCTTGGTGGTACGTCCTTGTCCATTCCCTCCTCGAATGCCCGCGCGTAATCCTCCACCGTCTTCACTCCGCTTGACGCCGCGCCGCTATCCCGGCCTTTTTCACGATTGTTTACATTATTCCCGGCCATCTGAGATCTCCTGTCAAATATTCCCGGCCTCGCGGCAGCGCTTTAAGTAGGTTGGCGTCGATACACCCATGATACGCGCGCGCGCAGCAGAACCCAGTGCGCCACCCTGCTCATTCACATGTGCCATCAATATGTCTGCCATACGCGTCAGCGGCGACTCATCTGATTGCGGTGACTCCCTAACCCACTCGCGCAGTATCCGCCGGGGTTTCTGCCACAGCGCACTACCGTTGCGTTCACTCTCACGAGCGGCGATTTTCGGTTGCCAGCGACTGATATTTCTGGGCTTGGTATGCAAGAAATCAGCAGTCTGTCGTAGATCGCCGCGATAGCGGTCCAATGCTGCCAGTACCAGTTCATCCTCAAGCCAGGTTCCCAACGGTTTGATCACATTCAGTTCCAGTAGACTGTGCACGGCCTCCCCCAGCACGACGTTGACCGACTCCTGGACGGACGGTACGTAATTCTCATCCTCCTTTTCTTCCGCGGCCACTGCCGCCAGAAAAGGTCTGGGCTCCGGTTGGTAGGGTGCCCCGTCAGGCTTTATTCCGGTAAACAGGCCGAGGTCAACCGGGGTCAGCCAGTCCTTTTCCGTTTTTTCCAGCGCATCGTGAATACACTGGCGCATTTCACTGATGTTGCCCGGCCAGTCGTAAAGCAGCATCGCCTGCTCTGCATCTGGCGTAAAACCTTTCATAACCCGGTCGCGGGATACGCCCTCCTGACCGAGTATCTTGTGTGCCCAGCGCAAGACGGCCTGTTTTCTGTCCTTAATGGGAGGCACATGGATGGGGTAACCGGCAAACGCGCTGGCCAGCGATACGACCAGTTGGCCGCGCCGGATCAGAACCTCCAGCTTCTCCGGGAAAAGAGCAATCAGTTTAAGCCTGGGCAGATACTGCGGTGGGGTGACGTCGGCGAGGGTGCGGGAACTGATCTGTTTTGCCAGCTTTAGTTGCACTTCAGCGTGCATCAAATGGGGTGATTTGAAAACCAGTGTCTTGCCCTCTCCCTGCGCCAACTCACGCGCGATACGCTTGTGCGCCACCGAGCGGCTGCGAAACTCCCGGCAATCGATCGGCACCAGCATGTCGCTGGAACTGTCGGATTGCTCGTGGATAATTCTGGCAACATACATTTTCCCGGTGCCAGCAGGGCCGATAATCGCCACCGGAATATCGAGATGCGCGAGAAAGATGGCCTGATCCACAGCGCCTTCCATGTTATCGACCACATAGCCTTCAATGTCCTTTTCAATCGGCGCTATTGGAGGCACTATTTTTCTCGGAGGCGAGGAGGGCTCCACACTATCTTTCGCAGCGTTTTGCGTGCTGGCAGGGGAAGGTGCAGCGGAAGGTTCACTGAATATTCCCGCGTGGTTTACGGCTATCCCGACAACCCGTTTGTAATCATCCGCGCTGGCGGCTCGAACGGGTTCCCGGGCGCCGATAGACCGGGCCAGCATCAGCGCATTGTTGGCTGCCAGCAGCGTAGCCAACGCACTGGTCCCCGCTCTATGGTGTGCCAAACCAACGCAGATACGAGCATCGGCGGTCAGGGTCTCCGGCGCGGTGTGTTGGCGATGCACATGCGACAAAATCGCGCGACAAATATCACGGGCGCCTTCGATATCCACATCGCGTAGGGTAATCAGAATCGAACTGCCTACCGGAGGACCCACCGAATCGCCGTTGCGAACAATCTCCAGCAGGCTGGTGCGAATGTCAGCCATCAGGCCGGATGTTTCACTGGCGCCCCACTGCGCGTCATAGCGCAGTTGATCTACGCCCAGCACCGCCAGGGTATCGGAGCTGGCCAACACCTCTGGCATGCCCGCGTGATCACCATCGTGTAAGCGCCACAACATCAGCCTGGCTGCACCGCCCTGTTGCTCCTGCCCAGCCGGCAGGCACAGACCGCCGACAAGGATTTCAGGCTGTGGCGGACGCGCCAGTATTAGTGGTGGTAACAGGACGCTTCGTCCCGCTTGCAGCGCGTGTTCAAGGGCACTGGCAGAATCTGTGTCACAGGGAATGACGTGACTCCAGGTTTCACCCACTATCTCAGTAGCAGGTGTGATGAGCAGATCAACAGCGGCGTCATTGCAATCGAGGATTTCACCGGTGTCGATTTGAATCGAAAAAATGGCTTCGTCCATTCTGTTCATTATCCGGCACACCCTGCTGCTGCGCGCCACACAAGTTTACGCTGTTCGCTGCGCCGAAGAGTCGTCCTCGGCGAATTGGCGCATGACGTAATCCACGCGGTGCTCGGTTCGAAAGCGCCGATTTACTGTCATATTTTCGATATGGCGCAGGCGCGGCAACAGCCCCCTGCCATTGGTGATCTGTATTGCCAGACCAGGCCGGGCATTCAACTCCAGCAATTGCGGGCCAGCTACCTTATCCAACACGATATCAGTGCCGATATAGCCAAGGCCCGTCATATCGTAACACTGTGATGACAACATCAGAATATCCCGCCAACCAGCTATCTTGATATCGCTCAGCGGGCGGCCGGTATCTGGATGTAATTTGATAGGGCGGCCAAACTGGGCGGCATTCAGGCAGCGCCCCGTATCCAGCGTCAGGCCCACCCCCACAGCACCCTGGTGCAGATTGGCCTTGCCGTCCGATGCGGCGGTGGCGAGCCGCAACATGGCCATCACGGGGTATCCACGAAATACGATGATGCGAATATCGGGAACGCCCTCGTAGGAGAAACCGTCAAAACAGTCATCAAACGCTATCAGGTCTTCGACGATTGCAACATCCGATGTTCCGCCGAGAGAATAAAGCCCGGCGAGGATATTGCTCATATGCCGCCGGATATCGAGGATATCCATCAGTGCGCCGGAACTGCGGATAAATTGATCCCCCTTGCGACCGATAATAACCAGGATGCCCTTGCCGCCGGAGCCCTTTGCCGGCTTCAGTGCAAAGCTCTCCAGATCCGCCAATTCACGCTCGATATGGCTGATCTCGTGCTGCTCACGCACTACAAATTTCAGGGCTGGCGTGGGTACGTCGTACTCCTGCGCCAGCAGTTTGGTTTTCAGCTTATTGTCGACAAGCGGAAAAAGTTTACGATCGTTGTAACGATTGATGAAATCCACGTTGCGGCAGTTCATACCCAACATGCCAAATTTCTTCAGGTGACGGACTGAAACCCATGCGCTCGCCATCAGAGATCTTCCATCGACCGAAAGCGCCGCAACTCAGAGAGTTTGTAGCCGGTGTACTGTCCCATCGCGAGAATCGCAGCCAACAACACCAGGTTGAGCTCAGGGAAATTAAAGGAGAGGTGAACAAAAATTGGCATCTGCATCAGCAGGTAAGCGATAACAGCCACTAGCAGGCTGCCACCGCCCTGTCGTAAAACTTCGCTGGGGCCGTCCTCCTCCCATAGAATCGACATCCGCTCAATGGTCCACGCAATAATAATCATCGGGAAAAAAGTGATTGTCATACCGGTGCTATAACCCAACTGGTAACCGATAATACTGAACGCCGAGATCATAAACACCACCAGGACAATCAGCGTGGCGATACGTGAAACCAGCAACAAATTTAATCGGGACAGATAGCTGCGCAACCCCAGACCGGCAGCCACCACCAGCACAAAACTTATCAGCCCTGTCACCAGTGATGTCTGCAGAAACGCCAACGCAATGAGTACCGGCATAAATGTACCCGATGTCTTCAGGCCGATAATGACCCGCATAAACACCACAACAGCAGCGCCCAGCGGTAGCAGCAACAGCAGTTTGAACATACTCTGCTCTTCGATAGGCAGATGCTGGACGCCCAGCCGGGTGAAGACGCTCTCACTGTTTTTGACCTGGGCCAGTTGCAGGGCGGGAACAGTCTGTCGAATCATGGAAAAATGTACACGAGATTGTCGCCCCCCGGTGACATCCAGTACCGACACACCACCGCGATGCCAAAGCAGCAGGTTTGCGGGAACACCGAATTCGCCGGATACAGGGTTGACCAGCACCCACTCATCGCCGGTGTATATTTCTACCATGGGTGTCAGCGTCTGCCTGCGCCGGGCATCTTCCAGATACAGACCCATCACCGAGCGCGAGGCGATGCCGGCGCGATTGAGCAATAGCATCAGCAGCTCGGCCTGATCAGAGGAATTGGACGACAGCAGTGCCGCGTTCTGGGAACCCGGGCTGTTCAGCAAGGTGACCAGCTCACGCGTCAGGCTCTCTGGAGAACTGGACTTTTCGCGCGCGAGGTCCAGCACCTCTTTTGCCGCCAGTTCCTGCGCCGAATCCCAGTATTCAGGGTGCTCCTCGCCTTCAACGGGGGCATCAGTGACACTGGTGTTACCGCCGGTGGTTTCAACGAGTTGGGCCTTATAGTAGAGCGACTGCTCACCGTCGGTGTTGCGCTTTGTCCACTCGGCACGTCGGTTTCCATTGTCCGTGAGAATAGCAAAACCATAGCCGGGTGAGGCGGCCTGCTCTTCATACACTTCGAAACCCGGTATCTGGGCATCGGGCAAACCGAGGTTGGCAGTGACAGGGCCGCCATCCGCCGTGAAATCGACTCTTGCCTCAACCAGCCACACAGACTGTTCCTGTCCGGGCAGGAAGGGAATACCGGTAGCGTAATGCCGCAGCACGGCGATCACTATGCCACTCAACGCCAGAATCGTCAGGATGCTGAAAAACGTGCGTTTCTGACTCACCTGGATTCTCCGTCACTGCCCGACGTGTCCTCAGGGATGACGTAGGGCGCGATATTCTGCTTGCTCACATCCACCACCATGACATCGCGCAGAATACTGCGGCCTATTTTGACCTGATAGCTTTTGTGCGCTCGCGTACTCAGGCTGAACTCGGCAGTTTGCTCGTTCTCACCGATAACGATGGCCATCTTCACTACCGGACGACGTTTTGCCTTATCGCTACCCGCCGAAACAATACCTATAGTTCGCACCAGCCTGCGCTCCACGGTTTCAGGCGTCTCACTATCGGGGCGTTTGATGCTGAAACGGACCCAGGGCTTCCCGTCACGCTCAAACTCTTTGATGTCATCAACATCTATAGACGCGGTGGCGACACCGGTATCAATTCTGGCGGTGAGCGCCAGCCCCAGGTCGGGAAACCACACATCCTCCAATCCGCCAACGACCGTTTTGCTGGAATTTTCAGCTACCGTAGGACAGGCCTCGACCTTGGGACATTCCTCAACCTTGGGGGCCTTCAGTGCATTTCCGATACTGGTATTCAAGGCCGCCAGCTTTTGCTCCTGTCGCTCCAGCTGCTGCTGCTGTGCTTGCAACTGCGCATTCGCAGACGCCTGGTTTGCGAGCGACTGGTTCAGCTGCGAAACAACTTGATCAAGGCGCGTATCGTGCTCGTTTTCTTGCTGAGGCTGGACCACACAGGCAGTCAGCACCAAAAGCCCCATCGCCACAAAAACCAAAGGTAAACGTCGAAATATCATATAAACCCAAACTCAACAGCACTGTCATTTTTTGAAGATGCAACTCTAGCGAGCGCACCCCGTAAAGTAAATTACCGCAATAGGGTGCCGCAGCAGCACACACACGGGCAAATACCACCGTCGCTGGTAGTCAGGTCATCAATATACCCAGGGATGTCGAGGTATGTAGTCTGGCGCCAGAGCAGCTTGACGTTGTGCGACACGATACGCCCTCTTGCAGGGGCGCGCCGCAATCGATGCTGATAAATAATCCACATTATAGACCATCGCTCTGGGCTTATGCCGCTGACTCTGTGCGGCACAGAGACTCATGCGCTGGCACGCGCCTGAATCTTGCGCAACAAGCGCACAAAGGCCTCCGCCTCCTGTGCTCCGGGAACCAGGTATTGCCGCTGAAAGTAGAACGTCGGTACCGCGTGAACATCCTGATCGAGCCAGTACTGCTGTTCCTCACGCACCGCCTCTGCGAAGCGGCCATCAGACAAGACAAGGCGCGCCTGCGCACCATCCAAACCGGCCCGCTCCGCCACTTTTGCGAGCAACTCGAGGTTGTTTACATCCTCTCTGCGACTGAAAAAGGCCTCAAACAGTGCTAGCTTAAGGGCTGTCTGGCGCCCTTCTGCTGCAGCCCAGTGCAGCAATTGATGTGCGCGGAAGGTGTTGACCATGCGCATCCCATCGAAGTAATCAAAGGTGAAACCCAGCGACTCCCCCAGGGCTGACATGCGCGATCTGGCCGCCGCGCTTTGCGCGGCGGTGGTACCGTATTTTTGTGCCAGGTGCTCGCGCAGTTCCTGCCCCTGCTCAGGCATCTGGGGGTTCAGTTCAAACGGGTGCCAATTTATCGTGACATCAAACTCCCCGGGGAGCGCTGCCAGTGCTTTCTGCAGTTGCTTGTAGCCCAGGATGCACCAGGGACATACCACATCTGAAACAATATCCACCTGCAGTGGCAACAACGCCGTCGCAGCGCTACTGGGCTCGGTCATAGTTCCTCCAACAATCCGGACAGGGCTGGCCATCATAGAGCCAAATATCGTACCAGGCGAGGCCTGATACGCGATTGGCAGTCCCCGAGCCCGGGTTGCGGGGGCACAATCCCGGGTTTCTGTACTTTTCTCCAGTTTTTGGTTTGATTTTCTGCGGGCCACTGTTAAAAACTACTTGGATCGGTTTTGTTTGCCTTGCGCTATACTGGGAATAACGCTGCTACACACTGGTCTACGTTCTATATCAGTCATGTGGAGATAGTGATGATTAGTTTAATCGAGCACAGCGCAGAGGGTGCCACCATTCAGTTGAATCAACGCGAATTGCTGTTGGTGATGGCCCTGATTCAGGAGGGCCGAGAGTCCTTCGGATGTAATACCGATACCGGCGAGGCACTGGATGAATTCTTTTGTGCAGCCAATATCCAGGTTGAAGAGGCCCGCCGCAAAAAGCTGAAAAAGGCCATGATGCGCCAAAAAATCAGCGTGGTGCCCAGTGTGGACAGCCATACACACAAGGGCGTTTCGAACGCTTAGGCAAAACCGGTACAGCAGTGTTCCACGGCTTTGCCCCGAGTCGTGCTCAGTGCCAGACCACCGCATAACACCCTAGACATCCACGCTCACAACCGCGCTACGCCTCGCTTCCTGCTTGTCCGATTCCGCAATTAAATCGCCGCACCACTGGCTGGTGAACTCTGCAGAGAGTATTCTGTCCTAACGATCAGTACACACCGACTTGCCCGTATCGCAATAGAGAGATTTACCGTGAAGGAGAACTGCATATGAGAGCAGAACCTGAAGATATTCAGAGCCACAGCTCAGCGCGAAAGAAATTCCCCCTTGTCGAGTTGTTGCTTGCACTGGCCGTTATCGCCGGACTGGTGTATTTCTGGTTTTGGTCTGAAGAGAAGCAACCGGAGCCGCCCGCCGTTGAACTTCCGCAGGCCGCAGCGCCAGCCAAACAGCCCGAACTGCCTCCGACACCGGATATTCCCGTGCGTGAAGAAGTTGCAGTGGCGATTGATACCGCTGATACGGAAACAGATACCGAAACAGTGTCGGTGGAAGTGGCAGAGCCCGCGCCGCTGACGCCCGCAGATGGCGACGCCATCTTGCGAGAGCAATTGGCCGCAGCAGGAGCTGGTTCAACACTGCGCAAACTGACCAGTAACGATCATCCGATAGATTTGAGCGCCGCCCTGATCGATGGCCTCGGCAAGGGCAATATCCTGCGCAAAATGGTGCCACTGGATAAGCCCAAGCAAGCTTTCAGCGTGGAACGCACGGGCGACACCCTGTATATGGACCCCGACAGCTACAAGCGCTACGACGACTATACAGATGCCATCACAGCATTGAATATCAGTGTACTGGTCGAGACGTTCCACACACTGCGCCCCTTGTATCAACAGGCCTATGAAGAGTTGGGGCTCGATCCCGAGGATTTTGACAATGCCATTATCCGCACACTGGATATGGTGCTGGCAACACCCGAGATTACCGAGCCGATTGCACTGAAACCGAAGTCTGTGGTTTACGTATATGCTGATTCCGCACTGGAAAGCCTGCCCGCTTTGCAAAAGCAACTGCTACGCATGGGTCCGGGTAATCTCCGCCGCATCAAGCAACAGGCCAGAGTGCTACGCGAGGGATTGCTGGCGCAATAACTCCCCGGGGACAACGGGAGCTTGATCTACAACAGATCGCGCAGGCGGAAGTAGAGCATCCCCAGAGCCACGATCTGGCTGCCAAGTTCCTGACTGAGCGGTATCTTGCGGTGTGGGACGCGCGCAAACACGTCAAGGGCCTCCGTTGTACCCGCAACCGCTTCCGCCAGCACCTCACCGAGGGCATGACTCAGGCTGACGCCATGTCCGCTGTAGCCCAGCGCATAATAGACGTTTGCGCCAATGCGACCCATCAGCGGCACGCGATTGACGACGATGCCAATCTTTCCTCCCCAGGCGTAATCCACGCGCCGCTGCGCTAACTGCGGGTAAATTTCGCGCAGGCGCGGCAACATTACTTTTTCGATATTGCGAGGCTCGCGACCGGAGTAGTTGCAGCGACCACCAAACAGCAACCTGTTCTCACTTGAGAGCCGAAAATAATCGGGCACTTCGTTCATGTCGCATACCGCCAGAGATTGCGGATTGATCTGCGCCGCTTCCTCGGGACTCAGCGGCTCAGTCGCGACGATGTAACTCCCTGCGGGAAAAACCAGCCCCCGCAATACCTCCAGCTCCAGTTGCTGATAGGCATTTCCGGCCAATATCACGCTGTCCGCGCGCACGCTGCCGCGCTGGGTCCGCACCAATGGCCGGGCACCGTGCTCAATAGCAGTGACCTCACTGCCTTCATAAATGGAAACACCCAGACCAACGGCAGCCCGCGCTTCACCCAGACACAGATTGAGTGGATGCAGATGACCGTTGCGCATGTTGACCAGGCCGCCGAGGTATTTGTCCGTACCCAGCAGTTCAGGCATATCTGCCCCCGACACCAGACGCAACTGACTTTCCATGCCACGCGTGCACAGTGCATCATACATCCGCTTTTGCTGTTCTACCTGCCGCGACCGCAGCGCCACATCAATCGCACCGTACCTCAGGTCACAATCGATACCATACGCCTGCACGCGCTGCGCGATAATGTCGTGGCCGCGATACCCGAGGTCGAACAGCAGGTCGGCATGGGCATTACCCCAGGCTTTATCCAGCCGCTCTTCACCGGGAATGCCACCGAGCATTTGCCCGCCATTGCGTCCGGATGCTCCCCAACCCACACGGTGCTGCTCCACAACAGTGACGCTGTAGCCGCGTTCCGCCAGCGTGAGGGCGGTGGCGATGCCGGTAAAGCCGGCGCCGACGACACAGACATCGCTGCGCACGTCATCGCACAGAACGGGGAACTCTGCCGCCTCGTTGCGTGTTGCGGCGTAATAGGACGTGGTGTGCGGTTCGCTAAAGTCCATGGGCTTATCGGTGTACACGCGCATATAGACTGCCCTATGCGACGTGAATGATATCCTCTGACAAGCCCGAGGCCACGTGATGCATATCCACCCTGGCCCGCGCGATACCGGAATCCATGTCCCAGTTGCCTCCACCGGAGCTAATTTCGATGTCGCAGCCCAGCAGTTTTGTCACAGAGCCGTTTACATCGTCGACCTCGAGGCAGCCCGGTCCAAAGCTGGACAGTGGGGGCACGATGGACTGCCAGTCTTTCCAGTGCCCGTCACCTTTCACCGCGAGCATCTGCGCGTGCCAGGCCACCACGTCGTGCGGCAATTCCACCACATGAGGAAAGACCCTGCCGTGCGCCGGCAACAGCGCATGCTGGGCAGCCAGAACCGCCTCCAACGCACTGTCGTCCTGCACGCCGCACTCCCGGATCATAAAACGGCGCAACTCCTCAAAAGCCAGCGCCCAGCTATACGCCGGCGCCATCAAATCGTGACCGTAGTTCACCAGAGTATTGAGTATCGGCCAGACGCGCTCCCTGCCACCGGGGCCGGCTTTCGCCAGGAGCAGGCGATAAAACTCCATCTCGGTCATACCGACCTGTTGCCGGACAAAGCGGGAACACACGCGCATCACTCCAAAGGTATCGAGCACGAGATAGATATTCTTGAGCGCTATCATCTGCGCCAGATCATCCCGGGTATAGGTTCTCGTGGATACCAGCACCGGCATCTTCCCCGGCCCGAGCTCAGTACCGGTTTTGATCTGGTGCTCCTCCCGGTAGTCGGGGCTGTTCATCGGGCTGTTGACCAACATGGTGGTGTGGTTGACGCGCGCCGGTATCTCCCTATCTATGCACTGTTGCAGGTCTTCAATAAAACTCTCCAGAGTGGCTCCGGGCAGCCCCATCATCAACTCAACCGACAATTGCAGATTCGAGTTGCGCATTTCGTTGGCTAGCGCATCGTACTTGGCCACTTTGATATTGGAGCGATTTATCACATTGAGGGTACTGTCATCCATTGTCTGCAGCGACAGCACACCCTGTGCCAGAATACCGGCATCGGCCAGTACCTTGATGATCTTCTGCAGGTATTTGGTGGAGTTTTTTGCATAGCTGCCGCCGAACGTCTGCGGGAAGCCTGTTTTACTCTTCAGTTCGGCAACCCACTCTGCGATCGCAACATCGCGCTCAAAAATACCGAAGTTGGCATCACACTGGGACACTGACACAACCTTCATGTCAGAGCACCACTCCAGTTCACCAAAGACCCTATCCAGATCAAACTTCCGAATTTTACTGGTGGTGGCACTGCCCCAGTCGCAAAATGTACAGCCGTAGGGACAGCCCCGGTTTGTCTCCAGCGTGGCATGCATCTGCGGCACACCGCGGAAGGCCTCGAACAGCCCTGTCAAATACGGTGACGGTATCGTATCGAGGTCTGCGATTCGCTCTCGGTCGGGGTTACGGATAATTTCGCCACGGTGCCGGTAGGTAATCCCGGGAACATCCACCAGCACCGATAAATCGGGATTCTCCTGCCCGATGACGCTACGCAGTTTGTCCAGGGTATCGGCGCAAGTGGCCTCACCTTCACCGCGGATAATGATATCGACATGCGGGAACTTGGCGAAGTAATCCTCTGCGTCCTGCGCATACTTGGGTGTATCCGGCCCGCCGTGAATGGTAACGCTATCCGGGCTGAGCCTTTTAACCGTCTCCGATACGGCAATGCTGTTACCGTGTGTCCAGAGATAGTTTGAAAACAGGTAGATGGCGGGTTTGGCGGTAAAACCTGCTGTGCGCTCCTCGTCCCATATCCAGTCGAGACGAAAATCGTAAAACTCATCCAGGCAGCCCCCGTTATAGGCCTTACTGTAGGCCATAACCAGACCCAGCGCTGCTGGCACGGCATCGCCAAAGGATACCGGGATCACTTTGGTTCTATACACACCTGTGCGCTGCTGACGCAGGGCTTCCTTCTCATCCAGCTCCGCCGCCTGGCGGGCAATGTTCGCTTTTAGAGTCTGGCGGTAACCCCGGGCCTCTTTTGTACTCACGGCTGTCGGCTCCGCTATCGACAACAGATCGGCCGTGTACAACTGCGCCAGCAATTTGACTAGCCTATCTTTGTCCAGCGCATGACCCTTGAGCAGGGCGCGTTGGCTTTCGAGGCCATCAGAGAACGCAGCCGGCCTGGCAAATTCGCCCACAGCCAACAATTCAGCGGCCGAAAAACCCAGCAACAGGTGGCCATCGTGATCAACCAACTGAAATTTGCCTTCGCCAATTCTGAGCGTTTGTGGCAGTTTCAATGCGATCAGCCCCGTCTCAAAATCAGGAATGTCGGCACTGGCTGGCGTTTTGGGTGGGCGTAATTTGGCTAGCGGGATACCGCGCTCCCGGCGTCGCACACGTCCGCGCCGGATGAGAGAGGCAATAAACTGTTCGGTGAGCGCCTTGGGCACCCCTGTTTTCGTGGCGACGGTAGCGGCCACCTCTGCTGCATCGGTATAGTTGCCGTACTGCAACTCAAACAGCGCCACCAACTCGTGGAATTGCAGCTTGTACACAGCGGCACCGTAGGGACTGTGCAGATGCACCCCCTCTTCCCCTAGCTTCACAATACACTTGGTCGTCGGCGTTAACGGCAGATCTGCATTCTTATCCATTATCGTTACTCAAAGCTCTAATAGGTTCAATCCGGTGCAAACCAACCGGTTGGCTTCCCTTCTCTTATCATACGCTCCGAAATAATCAAGTTTATACAACTGCACAGCCGATTTTAGTCTCATTTTTCGGCAACTTACGACTCAGTCCACAAATAGCCACGTCAAGTGGTGCCCAGTTTCGCAATTAGCGCAGCATCTCCTGAATACGCGGCGACGTCCACAGCAGGTAAAGCAGCGCCACACCGACCACCGAACTGGCTATGACAATATAGAAAGGTGCGCGGATATCGATCCCCATGAGATCACCGCCAAGCAGCGACATAAGTCCCGCGACAAGGGTAAAAGCCGCGGTCGTGATGCCCATAATCCAGCCCTGCTCATCGTCGCTGACACTGGCGGCGAACAGACCGAGAAATGTTGGATAGCCAACACCAAAAATGAAATAGAATGTGAATACGGGCAAGAAGCACAGGATTGCAAGCGGCGATGCAATAAACGCCACAGTGGACAGGCCCCAGACAATGAAGGTGGCGGCAAGAATCGATTGTTTGCCCACCCGCGCCTGTACCGGTACAACGAGAAAGGTACTGGATATAGCAAGGGCCACACCGATAGTCAGCATCACCATGCTGCCACCGAAGGTTCCATAGCCAAAGCGACTGGTCAGGTAGTTCTCTGCAAAGATGTAAAAAGTGACATTCGATATATGGAAAACAATCAGCACCGCGGTGAGCCGCATGACCACCGGATAAGACTTTATGCGCCACAACAGCTCAAAAATCTCAGTGGGCCGGAATGTAAATGGCTGTTTCTCACGGTCGATATCGTTGAAAAACAGCACAATCAATAGTATTCCGACAATCACCAGTCCCAGCGCGGCAATAAAGGGCAGTGCCAGGCTGGCACTCGCGCCGATAATCGCGGGGTCAGACAATAAGCCGCCGAGCAGTGGGCCGCCGACCAGGCCGAAACTGATACCGGTAATGATGTAACCCATATTGCGAGCACGATCTTCGTCATCGACACTGACATCAATCATGGCGGCCTGCGCAATCGGCTGGTTGCCCGCGGTGAACCCGGTGATGGCGCGGCCCAGGATGAGCATCCAGAGGCTGCTGTAATAGACCGCCGCAATCGTCACCGCGTAACCGGCCAGCGCGCCAAACAGGCAAATAAGAATAGCGTTCTTGCGGCCTATCACATCGGACAATTTTGAAATATAAGGAGCACCCAGAAACCACATCAGGAAAAACACCCCAATAACCAGCCCATAGTTCAGATGGCGCACGCTGTCCGATGCTGTGTGCGGTAAAAACGTGGATGCAGGGTCCATAATCAGCGCATTCACGATGGGAAACACCAGCCCCTGTCCAAGCAAGTCGACAAAAACTATGAACAAAAGGGCGAATTTGGCGGGAGCTGACATAGGACCTCGCGTTTCTTATTATCAGTTATCTGTGCTAAGCATACCTGTTACCGAGCACCGCTTCACCCCGACGCGATACAGAGAACCAGACTGGCCTTGCCAGTTGGGCCAGTGCTACAGTGACGGTTACCGTATAATATCGCCACTCAAACCGCAGGCGGAGTTTAAGCACCGACGAGCAGAACGCGATGGTCTGCGGACAAATATTGTTGAAAAGGAGTACTTATAAATGAATATCGTTACATTGGGCACATTCATCGGCGCGCTCACATTGGGCCTGCCCGCTATCGCGCAGGATTTGGGTAAACTGGCAGAGGCTGTCGATACCCAGAAAGCTGCCGACGCGGTTGATACCCAGAAAATGACTGAGGCCGTCAGTGGCGGCGATATCGACTACAAAAAAGCCGTGGACTCTGTCGATAAAACCAAGGCAGCAGAGGCGGTGGATATGGACAAGGTGAAAGCGGCCATCACCGCACCCAAGTAGGGATCAATACAGCGGCCATCACAACGTCCGTGCACAACACCAACAAGTTCCCCTACCGATATTGCACAGCCATCACCGCTCCCGCCAGGGAGTCTGAAGATGACTGGCCAGCAGGTGGTCATATTGCCGTCCATGGCGGGTACTCACCGGGATTCAACTGATGGACAAAGCGTGGTTTTTGGGGATAGATATGGGCGGCAGTGGCGCGCGCTGCGTGCTGGTAAACCATGCATCCGGCGTGCTGATCAGTGCCCAGAGACGCTGGCGGTTTGCCGCTGCGCCCGGCACGTCGGGTACCGGTTACGATATCGATTTGGCCACGGTGTGGGACATTGTCGGCCTGACCTGCCGCGAGGTACTGCACAAAGCAAAGCTAGATCCCTCTGATGTGGCCGCCTTGGCTATTTCCGCAATGCGTTTCAGTACCGTGGTGCTCGACGCTGACGGTGAGATCCTCCTCGCGGTCGACAACCGGGATGCGCGCGCGGTCGCCGAGTATTTCGACATTGTGGAAAAAGTGGGTGAGGACGCACTGCAGGCTACAGGCTCATGGCCCCTGCCCCTGCACGCTTCCGCGCGCCTGCTGTGGCTGAAGGCACAACATCCCGAACGTTTCAAACGCGTCGATACCGTATTCGGGCTGGGCGAGTGGCTGAACTTCAAGCTTAGCGGCGTGCGCACAATCGATGCGACGCAGGCCAGCGCAACCGGCCTGTTTCAGCTTGAGGGCAGGGAATGGTGCTGGCCCCTCATTGAGAAACTGGGCCTGCCTCGCCATGTGTTTCCCCCCGTAACAGTTGCCGGCAGCGCGGTCGGAGCGCTTACGGACGCCGCTGCCGCACATCTGGGATTAGCCGCTGGCACCACCGTCGCCATGGGCGGCGCGGATACCCAGTGCAGCTTGTTGGGGGGTGGTGTCATAGCCCCTGGCGAGGTGGCCGCTGTCGCCGGTACCACGGCACCGGTACAGCTTATACTGCCACAACCGACCTTTGATGTGACGGGAAAAACCCTGGCCACGTACCATATCGTACCCGGGCGCTGGGTGCTGGAAAGCAGCGGCGGCAGCATGGGCTACTCACTCAGCCTGATGGCCAGAATGCTGTATCCCGAAGCGCCTGAACCGGAATTGCGATTGTTTGCCGAGGCCGCTGAATCAGAGCCCGGTGCAGCCGGCATGCTATCCACCTTCGGCGCTGAAGTCATGAATATGCGTGCGCCATCCATGCCACTGGGGCAACTGACACTGAGCCATATGGCCGGAGGCGAAGATACCTTACCGCGCCGGCACCTGGCGCGCGCAGTCGTGGAGGGCTGCGCCTGCGGTATTCGCGCCAACATCGAACAATTGCGCACAGTGCTCGCCCGCAATCCGAACAACACCCTGGCCGACACCATCACGCTCTGCGGTGGGATATCACGCAGCACTGTCTTCAGCCAGCTGGTCGCAAACATCAGCGCTCGCCCGCTACTGGTGCCACCGTCTCACCAGACTTCCGCGTTGGGTGCGGCCATCTGCGCGGCAGTTGCCAGCGGTGCCTTTGTCGACTTTGACAGTGCCTGTGAGGGCCTGAACGGCCCGCGTCAGCGCTTCGAGCCGCAGCGCGAACACACAGCGGAAAACGCGCAACTGTATGCCTGTTGGTCGCAATTTCGCGAACGGGCAGAGACCGCTACCGCGCCCCCCGCTATCGACCACCTGTTGCCGCGCGTGATGAAAGAGCCGGCAGCAGCCAGCACAACCGACAATCCAGCCGCGTCCGGCTTACGGGCACTGGTTTCGGCTGCATTTGATACCGAATCACTCACCACTCTGCGCGCCCATATGGCGGTGGAGTATGCGAGTTTTCGCGAGGTAAAACGCCTTCTCACCGGGCCGGATCTGGTTGCGGCATTGCAAGGTGTGCAGGTATTTGTCACTGAGGTCGATGTGGTCGATGCCAACGCGCTGCGCCAATTGCCCGAGTTACGCGTGGTTGCCGCCTGTCGCGGCGATGCAGTGAATGTCGATGTGCCGGCCTGTACCGCATTTGGCATTCCGGTACTGTTTGCACCGGGACGCAATGCGACGGCGGTCGCCGACCTCACCGTCGCGTTTATGCTCAACCTGGCCCGCAAACTGCCCGCCGCCGCTCAGTTCCTGCAGCAGACGGATTCCACCGCTGGCAATATGGGCAAGATGGGACAGGCTTTTAACCAACTACAGGGCCGGGAACTGTGGCGCAAAACTGTCGGGCTGGTGGGACTGGGGGCGGTCGGGCGCGCGGTCGCGCAGCGACTGGCCGGTTTCGAGGTGGAAATACTGGTAGCCGACCCGTTTGCCACCCCGGAACAGGCTGCCCTGGCAGGTTGTCGTCTCACCGATCTCGACACACTGTTACAGCACAGCGACTTTGTCAGCTTACACGCCGCGGTCACGCCTGAGACCGTCGGCATGATGGGGGCGGCGGAATTCGGCAGAATGAAACCCGGCGCGTTTTTCATCAATACCGCGCGCGCCGCGCTGATCGAGGAACAGGCGCTGGTCGATGCCCTGCAGAGCGGCCAGCTGGGCGGCGCGGCGCTCGATACCTTCGCTGTGGAGCCACCGGGCTTCGACCACCCGCTGGTACAGCACCCGGCGGTGATTACCACACCCCACTCTGCCGGGAATACCGTAGAGGTGGCAGACCATCAGGGCGAAAGTGTGACGGCGGGCCTGCTGCAGCTGCTGCGCGGCGAGGTACCGCACAATGTACTCAATCCAGAGGTGCTCGCCACATTCGACTGGCGGGGGGACAAACCCCATCCCGCCGAGGACGAGCTGGCCAGACTGTGCAGCCAAAGCGGCCCCGCTGTCAGCGACCTACAGCGCGATGCCAAACCTGCCACAAGTGCACTCCCCCCCCAGGGCGCTGCGCCAGTGGCAATCACCCTGTCAACGGTGCCCAAAGCAGCCGTCGACAGGATGTCGACCATACTGGAAAAATTTTGCGCCGCCATGGCAGCCGATACTGCCCTCAACACGTTCAGTGCAGATCAGGACGTCACACTGCAGTTTAGCGCCCACGATCTGGGCCTGGAATTTCACCTCGGCCTATTGCAGGGGCGTGTGATCAGTGCGATGGGACCGGCGCCGCGCACAGCGGAAGTTCAATTGCAGATGCGCGGCGAGATTCTCGATGGCATGTTCAATGGCACCGTGGACGCTATGGAGTGCGCAATGAACGGCGAGCTCTCCTTCATCGGAGATGCAGCCAAGGCCATGACGATACAGCACATTCAGCCGGATATGGAACGCCTCTACCGCGTGGCGAGAGAGGCAGTGGGCGACCCCGGCGACCTCAGTGGCCAGACCTCAGCCGGGGCTGTTACCTCACAGGCACAGGCCGATGGGAGCGACGATATCCGCAGCGAACTGGTTGCGATTATGGAGGAGCTCTATGCATCGCAGGTGATCACGGCCACCGGTGGCAATATCAGCGTCCGGGTGCCGGGTGCCGATAGCGAGGTATGGATTACGCCCAGCCGCCTGTTCAAAGGTGATTTGCGCCCGGAGCTGATGGTTCGCATCAACCTCAGCGGGGAGAGCCTCATTGCCGGCGCGCGCTCGCCCTCCAGCGAATGGTGCATGCACACGCGCATTCTGCAACGAAAGCCCCAGGCCAATGCTGTGATTCACGCCCATGCACCCAACGCGACGATTCTGGCCAACTGCGGCCTGCCCTTTCTGCCGATATCGACAGAAGCTGCATTCTTCGGAAACATCCCGCGCGTCCCCTTCCTCATGCCGGGCACACCGGAGCTGGCCGATGAGGTTGCAGAGGCCATGAGTGATGAGTGGGCTGTACTGATGGTAAACCACGGCATCATTGTCGCAGGGCGCAACCTGCGCCGGGCAGCCGATATGGTTGAGATCATAGAGCGCTCGGCCGAAGTCATACTGGGTTGTTACGCCGTGGGCAAGGAGCCCCCGGTACTGCCACCGGATGCCGTGAGCTACTTTAGAAAAATGGGTGACATCGTTGCATGACGCGATTTTTCCGCAATCGAAAGAAAAGGCCTATTTCACACACTGCAAGCAGCGCCCTTTACTGTGAAGCACCAGAGTCCGGCGCCGGGCCATTCCGGCAACAACCGCTCGCATTGAGCGCACGGCTCCCCGGCGAGTATCGCTACCCGCTGCGGCCTCGCTGCATTCGTCAGCGGTGCCTAGCTGAGCAGATCCCCCCCTGCGTTCTTCTGCCATCCTGACTGTTTGCGGGCCTGCAGGATTATTTCACGCACTATCATCAAAAAGATGAGTAGTGAGGGCAGTAGAAAAAACAACAGAAGAAAGAACACTGCAAACTCTATCAATACAGAAAACATACGCTCGCCTCTTTCACCGATGAGGGTCTGTATCACGTGGTGGCTGTTTCGGGTAAAACTGACTGCGCCCGACGTCGCCACGTGAGCCCTCTATTTTTTGCTCCCTGCGCCGCGGCCGGTTCCCGCGTTGGTGAGGCAACCGACTGTTCGGCACCAGAGCTGTTTCAACTCCCTTCCCGACATCCTTGTCACTGCCAATAGTATGCCAAACGAGCAATCGACACAGCTGCACACTACCGTACATATTACCGGTAACCGCACTGGCATCTGCGCAGCACCACATTCGAATTAGAGTTGCAGGAAAGGAGTTCATAGAGTTGCCGTGTGCACGCCGGAGCTGTAACGTAGCGGGGACGAGAGGGGTTCAGCATGATCGACAGCGATGACAAGGCACCACCAAAACCCCTGTTGGGGATTGGCTCCTGCCTCGCCGGAAACGCGGTACGCTACAACGGCGAAACCAAAAAGCCCAACGAGTTTGTGCGCAGCATCAGCGAGCACTTCGACACCCGGGCCTTTTGCCCGGAAATGGGCATCGGTCTGGGCGTGCCACGGCCACCTATCCGGCTGGTAGGCAGCGAGAGCGACGTGCGCATTGTCGATGTAAAAACGCATACGCACGATTACACCGATGCCATCCGCGGCTATGCGCGACAGGTGTTGCAGCAGGCCCCATCCCTGTGCGGGTACATTCTGGTCAAGGGCAGCCCCAGCTGCGGGTACGGGCGCGTCAAACGCTACTCGCAGGAAGGTCAACACCTCGCCTCCGACCAGAACGGAATTTTTGCCGACGCACTTGCAGAGGCCGACCCACTGCTGCCACTGGAAGACGATGGCCGCCTCAATGACCCGGGCCTGCGAGAGAGTTTCGTGACCCGTGCCTGCGCCTATCACGACTGGAAGCTACTGCTTGACCAGGGCCTCACCGCGCACCGTCTGATCGCGTTTTACACCCGCTACAAGTACCTGGTGATGGCCCATCACGTGCCGAGCTACAAAACGCTGGGGCCGCTGGTGGCCAACGCCAGCCAACTGCCGCTGCAAGAGCTGGCGGCGCAATTTATCCACGCGTTGATGGCCGCGCTCAGCCATCGCGCCACACGGCGCAGCCACAGCAATGTCCTGTTTCATCTCGCCGGCTACCTGAAGCGCACGATCACCACCCCACAGAGACAGCGCCTGGCGGCATTGATCGAGGATTATCGCACCGGGGAGGTGCCGCTCGTAGTGCCCGTCACCCTGCTCAAGCATCACTTCTCTGACAACCCCAACGCCTATATCGACGGACAGGTGTTCCTCGACCCCTATCCCGACGCACTGCGTGTGCGCAATGTGGTTTGACCTTTGTGGATAGCCGCGAGGGCGGATTCAATCGTAGGGTAGGTAAACTCGAAACCAGCCGCCTGCAGGCGCGCGGGCACGACGCGCTGCCCGTTGAGCAGCAGTTCCTGCGCCATCTCGCCAACCAATAGCCGTATCACAGGAGCCGGCACAGCAGCGCGCACCAGAGTGCGGTAGTGACACTGCAGTGCTGCGGCAAAGTCGCGACTGGTGGTCGGCGCCGGGCTGGTTATATTGACGGGCCCCTGCAAATCCTCCCGCTCGAGCAGGAACAACATTGCGCGGACGACATCGCTGCGATGCACCCAACTCAGCCATTGCTCGCCGGAACCCAGCCAGCTGGCAACCCCGAATTTGAAGGACTTCGACATCTCCGGCAGCGCCCCCCCGCCCTGCTCCAGCACCACACCGAGCCGCAGCAGACAAACCCGCACACCCAGTGCTTGTGCCTGCAGCGCCAGCGCCTCCCAGTCACTGCACAGTGACTGCGCGAAACCGGGCTCCGCCGGCGAGGACTCTGTCAGGACGTCATTGCCGTGATGCCCGTAATAGCCGACGGCACTGGCACTTAAAAGCACTGCAGGGCGGTACTCAAGACGGCGCAACAAAGCCAGCAAGTGGCGGGTTACCTCGAGGCGACTGGCCACCAGCTCACGTTTGTACTCCGCGCTCCAGCGCTTGGCGGCGAGGGAGGCGCCAGCCAGGTTGATCACCGCGTCGAGTCTGGTGCGCTGGGCTACATCGTCGAGTGATTGCACATAGCGACAGCGCGGTCGGTCGGTACAGGCACTGCGGCTGAGAATAATCAGGTTGTGGCCAGCGGCCAGTAGGGTCTGCGTCAGCGCCGCACCAATAAACCCTGTACCACCAGTAAGCAGAATCTGCATAACCACCTCGTGATTGGTTTACCTAATATACGCGCAACACGCTTAATAGATCACTCTGTACATCCATCCGCTGCTCTGGCCCGTATACTTATACCGTGAACACGCTACAGCAGGACATCGATAGACTGACAAAGTTTATTGTCGACCACCCCCGCCTGGTCGTACTGACGGGGGCCGGTATCAGTGCGTCCTCGGGTATTCCGACCTACCGCGACCAACACGGCAACTGGCAACACCGCAGCCCTATTCAGGAGCAGGCATTTCTGACTGAGGAGCAGACAAGGCGGCGCTACTGGGCGCGCTCCTGGTATGGCTGGCCGCTTCTACGCGACGCCAAGCCCAATGCGGCGCACCACGCGCTGGCAGTCATGGAAGCGCAGGGCCGCATCGATCTGCTTATCACGCAGAATGTAGACAGCCTCCACCAACGCGCGGGCAGTCGCAATGTACTCGACCTGCACGGTGCCGTCGGCCGCGTCCGCTGCCTTGGCTGCGCAGCAGTACACTGCAGAGAAAACATTCAGCAGCAACTGGCCGCCGACAATGCCTGGCCCGACAGCACAGATCACCAGCCGCGACCCGATGGCGATATGGAGATACCCGAAGCGACAGTGGCACAACTGGTGTTACCGCTGTGCCCTTTGTGCGGCGCCGACCTGAAACCGGATGTGGTGTTTTTTGGCGGTACGGTACCCCGCGCGACGGTCGCTGCCTGTCACGCGGCACTGTCGCGCTCGGACGCATTGTTGGCCATCGGCAGTTCGTTAATGGTTTTCTCAGGATTCCGCTTTTGTCGGCGGGCGGTTGAAATGGGCAAGCCTGTAGTGCTTATCAACCCCGGTATCACACGGGCGGACCACCTTGCCAGTTTCAAGCTCCCCGCTTTGGCAGGCCCGCTGCTCTCCGGTGCGGTCGATCTCCTCGCGTAGACTATTGCTCCACAGCCATGCGATCCCTGTAGTCCCAGCTGAACAACCGCAGGGGCTCGATTGTAATCAGCACCTCATCGTCAGAGCGCGACAGCAACCATTCGCCCAGCTTGGATTGTGTGCCACCGAGATACCGTTTTAGCATTTGCGCCAGTACCTCGCCATCAACATCCGGCTCAAGTCGAGCGATGCCCTGCCCGCGTACACCGTAATAGGGCGGCTCGTTCGGCGCCAGCTCAAACCCGACCCGGTCACAGCGTTCGAGCAGACTGACCAGTTTGGAAGAACGGTGCGACACGCAGCGCAACCGCTCACCGTCATAGCCGTACCACACAGAGACGACACGCGGAAAACCGTCTTCAGCCACACAGGCCAGCCGCAGTGGGAACTGGCTGCTGGTAAGGAAGCGGTCCACCTCGTCTCTCTTCCAGGGCCCTTTCAGCGTGATCGGCATCGGCTCCTCTCTCCTCGGGGAAACTTTGATATCTAGGACCTGACGCACTGTAGGCCACCTAAGTCATGGTATCTGTAGTGAATATCCACCGCCAGACCTGAACCCGATCCATCGCCAATATTGGAAACGCCGCGAAACCTTGCCAACCGCTTCGCACTGGCATCGTATCCCAGTTCAATATGCTCCGCGACCATGCGCAGCAACCAATTGTCCGGCTCCAAGCGGAAACAATGATCGGTTTTCGTGTCATAGCTGCAGCGAGCCGTCTCGATGCTCAGCTCTACCAGTGCTTCGCTGGCCGGCACGGGAAACTGAAAACGCCTGACCTCACCGGCGATCAGGCTGTCCCAATTATCCTTCACAAAGGCATCGAACCCGGCATCGACAACAACCGGGTATGCGCCGCCGGGCCGCAAGGTAGCGACGTCCGGCTCGCCGTCACCCTCTGTAGAGGTCAATATCACCTTGCCCTGCTCCAGCTGCACTGAAACAGAGTCGTTGGACCTCACGTTGTGCTGCTCAAACGAGGGGGTCCACGGGCCCGCCTGATAGTCCAGTGACTTGAACGCGATTAGCTGCGCTTGAGGGTTGCGATAGCTGACCTCACGAATCTGGGCATCCGGGCTGACGCAATGGACTTCACTGTACAGCAGCCTGTTACTGCGTTGATCGAAAGCTTCGCCTAAAGTTTGGGCAAAGAGAGCGTCCGCGTGCGCGTTGTGCGTCAGACCGAGCAAAACCCACGCCAGGGCAGCCCACAAGCTGCCAACAGGCCAGCGTATTATCGCCGCGCGATGCATCGGAGAAACGCCACTAAAGGGCCGCGCGGGTCGCTTTGTCTGATTTGAATCCATGAGACGATATACGTCGAAAAATCGTAACTGGATTGCTCCCGCGCGAGTATTTCAACACGCAAATGATCGGAACATCCCCGGTGTGCGTATCCACTTTACACACCATGGAGAATGACAATGACTCGCACACTATTAGCCCTAACACTGCTGACACTTCTGGCCGCCTGCACCCCAGTAAAGGTCACCGATTACGCTGATTCGCGGCCACTGCTGGACATCGAACAATTCTTTGCTGGAGAGCTGACAGCCCACGGCATCGTCAAGGATCGCGGCGGTAAAGTGATTCGCACTTTCAACGCAGATATTTCCGCGCACTGGGTTGATGGCGTGGGCACACTGGTAGAAGATTTTATCTTTGACGACGGTGAAACACAGCAGCGCATCTGGACGCTGACACCTGATGGTCTGGGCCAATACACCGGCACAGCGGGTGATGTTGTTGGCGAAGCCGAGTTGCACCTGTCGGGTAACAGCCTTTTTCTGGACTATGTACTGCGGCTGGACTACCGTGGCACTCAGGTCGATGTACGTGTCGATGACAGAATGTATCTGATATCGCCCGATGTCCTGATCAACGAGTCGAGCATGTCCAAATTTGGCTGGCGTGTTGGCAATCTGGTGTTGGTCATCATCAAATCCCAGACACCACTGTGATTGTTGGCTTTGTTCTCGATTGAGCTCCTCTCAACCACGCTGCCCTGGGCCGCCCTGCGCTGTCTGAATTCCGCCACGACCCCTTCCAGTCGCCTGGACTGGACTCATCCCAACTCGTCTGTTCTGTCCTGCTCTCGACTCCGCTCGTCCTACCTGGACCGTTCTTTTCTACGCAGACCGGACTCGCTCTCCGTTCTTCTCGCCTTGCTGACTTGCTCTCTTCTCTTCCGGGTTTTTATCGTTTTCATGTGCCGCCCCGTTTCGTTCCTCAGGCAGGCGCTTTTTCATCACTGGTCAACAGCCAGTCGCGCATTTTCCGCAATCGGGCCTGCAGGTCGTTGCCAACAGCGGGAAGCGATCGTTGCACGGATGCCGCCAGCGCAGTGGCCAGCAGCCTCTGATAATACGGAAGTTCTTGCACGTAGAAGGGCAGGTGCTCAGCAATGATCTGTTGTTCGGACAGCGCATCGACAAAACTGCGTACATGTTCCTGCGCTCTTCCCTGCGCCACCGCGCCCACCTCATGCCCCGGGATCGGTTCGATCTCCCATGTCATGTCGCTCCTCAGCCGGCACAGGCCCAGACAGGATCCGGGCTCACGCTCTCCCCACTCATCAGGTGCTATCAGTGACATCGTCCAACCCCCCTCTCTGGCGTACAGATAATAGCCTTTCCCTATGACGGGTTTAAACTGAAACCTGGCACCCAACACAAGAGATGAAATGCAGTAGTCTCGCAGCAGCACGTCCGGCCCTTTCACCGCTACAATACTCGGCTGCATGGTCGCCCAGTCCCTCAGAACGGGCACGACGCCCTTCCCCTGGGGATTGGGTTTTTTGACGTATCTACTTGTAGAGGTTACTGTTTTTGCGTTCGACACGCTCTCTCCCACAGGCACTGCGGCGCTGCTCTGCAACGCCACCTCCGCTTGTTAGATCCCTCCTTACAATCCTAGCAGATCGTGGTGGAAGGCGTCCCTTTACGCGACTCGCTGGTATCTATGTCCAGCAGGTACCAGACGTAGCAGCGCGAGAAGATACCATTGAGAATAAGGGCAAGCGATACGAAGGTCACAAACCATTCAACCACATTCATTGCAGGCTGCGACAAAGCCCAGACTGCGAATGCGACGCCCATCAAAAACCGTACTACGCGCTCAATGTTACCCAGATTACGTTCTATCATCACTTTTTCTCCCAGAGTCGATATGACTGTCTGGTGATATATACGATGCGAGCTTCCGTCTGGATCACTCTGGCGGCTACAATAGCCTTTTAACGTCGCTGCCCGGTCGGCGTGAGGATTGCAAATGTCCAGCCCGACGGTGCGTATCGCGCGATCACTTTAGCCAGTCTATCCAACCCCGGAGACAATTCAGCTGACGTTGCAGTAGCTACACCGTCTGCAATGACGATAGCGCGTGACTCGCGCCGACAACCCCCAAGGTAAAAGCTTGAGTCAGGCCTTTTTCGCAAGTTTTTGACCCAAAATGACCGATTGCCGCGCGCAGTACTGATTAAACGGTGCTGCCCGAGTCGAATGCTCCACAGGGGTGTCCTGCGGCGCGCACCACTTTTGAACCCCACTGTCTCCAGCACAATCAGGCTGGCCGGCGTCAACGTTGGTGAACCGATACCCAAGCGCACCGCTGGCTCCACCACCGCATTGAGACTGCGAAAGACGGCTTGCTCAAACCGGCTAAAGGCTTTATTTCGGCGGCCCGCGCCGGGGCGCGTGTTAGCTGTATCTTTCATGATGACTCTCCTGATTATGATGTACTGCGGACATCGTCGGATCATGCGGCGCAATACCTCGCCACTAACACTACGTCAGTGAGAGCCAGACAGATCAATCCGGGCGGGAAAAAACCTCATACTATAGGCGGCATTGCTTGGACACAGACGCGGCCGGTAACACGCCAGCCAATGCCCTGGATCAACGCATTGTCCTCAGCGGGACTTTCCCATTGACTGCTGCATGCCGTACCCGGCCATCGCAATTGCCAACTTTCGCGGCAACCAACGCAATACGCCGATGAGTAACCGATTGCGCAGGGCAGGAGTGAAATGTGGTCGCGCTCCCAGTTGCGCGAGCGCCTGTTGGGCGACAGCGGAGGGACTCATCAAACCGACCAGTTTATCCCGGCTAACACCCTGCTTGAGGGGCGCCTCGGTATCGGTGGCACCGGGCGCCAGCAACAGCACATCGACCCCACTGCTCTTCACCTCATACCAAAGCGCCTGCACCAGACTGTGCAGAAAAGCTTTTGACGCGGCATAACCGGCCGACCAGGGAAAGACTGCATCGCCCTCGATAGAGCCGGTAAAAATAACGCCACCGCGGCCTTTGGCAACCATTGCGGGCAGCAGGGCATGCGCAAGGCGAGCCGGCGCCAGGCTGTTGGCGCGATACATCGCCTCCAGCGCCTCCAGTTCAGTGGCCAGATAGGCGCCTTTTAACACGCCATAACCTGCATTGCTGATCACCAGCCCTACGTCCATGGCCAGCACCTGCGTGATCAGGGAGTCTACTTTCGCCAGATCGCACAGATCGCAGACAATGCAGGTGACACTCACCCCGTGTTCCCGCTCCAGCTTATCTTTCAGCGACTGCAGCAGCACTTCTCGGCGAGCCGTTAGCACGAGGTCAAATCCCTTCGCTGCCAGTTGACAGGCGAACTGCTCACCGATGCCCGACGACGCGCCGGTCACCAGCGCAGTAGAGCCGTAGCGCTGTGTCCACTTGGTTGATGTCATTGCGCAGCCTCTGACTCAGGTTGGAAATCGGAGCGCAACCGCTCCGCACCGGCTCACTCGATGCAGACAAAACGGGGCTGTGTCACACCGTCACGTTCCACAGTTTCCACAAACATTGATAACGGTCGGACCCACAGCCCGCCGTCACCGTAAAGCGGGGTGTACACGACCATCTGCTCGCGCGTCTCGGAATGCGTAGCCATACCGTGCACCTCGTACTCACCGCCCTTGAAGTGCCGGTAGCGCCCGGGTTTTAGCGTTGCTGTCATACTGGTGTGAAAATCAATACTGGGATGCTGCGCACGCCCTCGGTACGCGCCCTGTAATCTTTATAGTCGGGGTACATCTCCTCCAGCTTCGGCCACAGCTCCGCCTCTTCCTCAGCGTTGGCCTCACGCATGCGGTAGGTCTTTTTCTGGTTGCCTATCTGTATGTCGGAGGTCTCTGCGGCCACCACATTGTGGTACCAGATAGGGAGTTTCGACATGCCGCCCTTGGAAGCCGTCATTACCACCTCGTCACCGTGCTTCAGAAACAGCAGTGGCACCTTGCGCACAAGGCCGGACTTGCGCCCAACCGTCGTCAGGATGGCTACCGGCCCACCCAGAAAGGTGTTCCACAAGCGGCCTCCTGTCAGTTCATAAACCGTAGTTTGCCAGCGTCCGACTTTGCTGATCACCCAGCTACCAAACTTTTCCTGTTTCGGGGTATAGCGTTGAACGTCTTGCGTCATGATTACGATCCTGGAAAATAGAGAAAGGGATATAGACGCTGGTATATACCAGATACCCGCGCGCATGGCACGCCGACGCCACGTTTTTTCATGGATATACCAGATAGGCAAACTTGTCCTTCACTGCGCGGGGGTTCCCGGCGCCTTCGATCTGATGCAACTCGCACAACACGCAACGCAGCGCATTCAACCGACGAATTCAGCGCAGGTGATACGGTACATGCCTTACAGCAACCGATACACCACTGAATGTCAGCTTCATAAGACAGTGCTCAAGCGCTTGCACACTGCGCTGTCGCGTATATCATAGGCGGCCCCCATGCGCCCGAAATCCATGCCTGAAGCCAAAAAACTGGAATAGAAATGAAGAAAATCATTGTTGCACTGCTCTCAATACCCCTCGTTCTGGCTCTACTCACCGCAATCGCATTCGGCATCGCCATGCAGCAGGGGCTCGCGACCAAAGCAGACATTAAATTCCTGATTGATCTCGGCAAGCGCGACGGGATTCCCGCGGTGATTTCAACAATAAAAACCGAGCTGTACGGCGTTGACTCATCGGCAGTGTCCGACCCCTCCTACGGCCGCGAACAGGTCGAAGGCCGCGGTCATGCGCCCTGGGTGATGCGCGGCAACCTCGACGGCAGACCGCGTGTGCTGGAGTTCGCGCTTGCGCCAGGTATCTGGGCAGCGTACGACATAGAGCAGCAATCACTCTATCAGGTTTGGGAAGGCGATATCCTGTTTGAAGGCTCGGTCTATAACTACAAGCACGGTCCGCAACCGATCAGCCAGGGTGCATGGTATGTGCGCGACACACAGGGCGCGCAGTGGTTCCTCGAAGTGGACGGTGAAGAACTTCCAGCCAACGTGGAATACCTAGGGTATGAATACGGTAACGGGCGCAAAACCGCATCGATACGCTTCGCTCTCTCTGCAGGCCCCTACCGCATAGAAATGACGGAACGGCCCGAGTTGGCGCAAACAGCGAGCGCTCGCAGCCTGGATCGGCATTTCAAGCGCATGGCAGATACACCAGCGACAGACGACAATAGCGCGCAGCTGTTTGGTGAGCTGTCCGAAGAGATGCTGCCCCTGCTGGAGGAATCCACAGAGATCAAGGCCGGTTTTCGCACGGGAGACGGCAAGCGCCATATTGCCGATGGCACCGTTTCCATCCCGCTCGGTCTGAGCACACCGATCCCGGCTAAGGCATCGGCCACTGCAAGTGTCGTCGCAGAGGGGGACATTGAGCACCTCGAGGGCAAATCGATTATCGCCAACAGCGACTGCCTGGGCTGTCATGCCCCAAATCATAAGATCGCCGGGCCCGCCTGGGCGCAGATCGCCGGCAAGTTTCGCGGCAAGATACAACCCGAAGTTGTCGCGGCACTCGCTGAAAAAGTCATAGACGGCAGTGTGGGCACCTGGGGCCCGGTGCCTATGCCCCCCCACCCAGAGTTTTCCAAAGAACAGGCGACCGCTGCAGTTACTTATATTCTGAGCGTCGACGAACAGGAAGCAAACCTGAACGTCCCGACCGACAGCAGTGGCCAACCGTATACCGCCACCCGTGGCTACGATGTGCTGCCGCGGCTCAAATCACTGCACCCCTCGTTTGCGCTGGAAAATCTGGCCCCGCCCGGTTTCGAACCCAAAGTTGGCGGCCTCGCCTTTCGCGATGACGGCAAGCTGCTCGTTGCCAGCTGGGACATTGACGGTGCGGTATTCCTGCTCGACCTTGAGGCCCCTCATGAAAAGCGCGTTAAACGCATCGCAGAAGGGCTGCACGAGCCACTGGGCCTAAGCATAGTGGATGGCCGTATTTTTGTGCTGCAGAAACAAGAGCTGACCGAGCTGATCGACACAGATGGCGATGAAATTATCGACGAGTATCGCGTCGTATCCTACGACTGGCCAAGCGGCAGTAATTTCCACTCCTTTGCTTTCGGCCTGCTGCCGATGGATGACGACTTCTACTTCCTGCTGTCGATTTGCGTGCTTCCCGGCGGCGCCAGCTGCCCCGAGCAGTTGCCGACCCAGGGCAAGCTTCTGCGGGCTGATCGCGATGGCAATGTCGAAATCTATGCCTCCGGCTTTCGCACACCCAACGGCATCACTGCCGGCCCTAACGGCGCGATCTACGTCAACGACAACGAGGGTGACTGGCTGCCCTCGAGCAAGCTGATACGCATCAGGGAAGATGGCTTCTACGGCTCACGCGCAGTGCCCGGAGAAGGCATCATGGACCGCGAGGAGGAGCCCCCGGTCGTGTGGCTGCCGCAGGATGAGGTAGGCAACTCCCCCACCCAGCCACTACTGCTGACAGAAGGGCCGTATGCGGGACAAATGATACACGGCGATATCTATAACGGCGGCATCAAACGGGTGTACCTGGACGATGTTGAGGGACAACAGCAGGGCGCAGCTTTTCATTTCAGTGCCGGCTTCCAGGGCGGGGTCAATCGCCTGGAGCGCGGTCCAGACGGCGCGATCTATCTGGGAGAAGTGGGCAACCCGCCCAACTGGGGTGAGTATGGTAAATCCTGGTACGGCCTTGAGCGTATGACCTGGGAGGGCAATAACGCCTTCGAAATGCTCAGCGTCACAGCGCAGAGCGACGGTTTCGTTATCGAACTGACACAGCCACTGGAAGCAGGGCTGACGCTATCGCCCGCCGACGTGATCGTCAAGCAGTGGTTCTACTATCCCAACGAACAGTATGGCGGCCCCAAGTACGACGAAGCCACGCTTGCTGTGTCAGAGGTTGAAGTCGCACCGGATCGCCGCAGTATTCGCCTGCGAATTCCCGGCCTGAAAGAGGGGTATGTGGTTTACCTGCGCCTTGCAGACCGCCTGCGATCCGACAGTGGAGGGGCACTGTGGACTGCCGAGGCCTGGTACACGCTGAATAAAATACCCCGTGGACCGGTCGCACCGGCAGCGCCGCCTGCGGCAAAACAAGCAACAGCCGATGGAGACTGGCGCGACCTGTTCGACGGCGAAACGCTGACGGGCTGGCGCAATGTCGGTGGCGACGAAAACGATGTCCAGAAATGGACGGTGCAGGACGGCACACTGACGCTGGTGCAGGACGGTATATTTCCCGCATGGGCAATGATCAAGAGCGCCATCTTTGGCGGCCCCAGCGGTGACCTGATCTACTACCGCGAGAAATTCCGCGACTTCGAGCTCAGCCTGCAGTGGAAAATATCCCCCGGCGGCAACAGCGGCATTTTTTATTTTATTCAGGATGAAACTGAAAGCACGTCCTGGCGCACCGGTCTGGAAATGCAGGTGCTTGACAATGACGTTCACAAAGACGGCAAAATCCGCACCCACCGCTCCGGCGACCTCTACGATCTGATCGCCTCGGACCCGGAAACCGTGCGGCCACCTGGCGAGTGGAACGACGTACTGATCCGCGTGAAGAACAATCACATCGAACACTGGCTGAACGGCGTAAAAGTGGTGAGCATTGAGCGCGGCACCCCCGAATGGGACGAACTGGTGGCCAACAGCAAGTTTGCCGACATGCCGGGTTACGGAAAAGCTGAATCGGGGTACATCGCATTACAGGACCACGGCGACCCTGTGTGGTTCCGCAATATCCGCGTACGCGAGCTGTAATTGGGCACATCAGGGCGTTGAGGTATTACCTGTGAAGGCGAATACTTGTCAACTGCGCGCTTGGCGATAAGTCGAGAAAACTAACCGCTGCGCGCGAGATTCCATGAGAAATGAGACCCGCATCACACACACCGCCTGCGACTATGCCTCCCAAAAGCCCTATACTATACTGCGAATTAGATACGCACCCGAGAACTGCGCAACGTGAAACGGCGCAGATTATCCCTATTTCCGGATAGTGGGTGCACTGGAACCGTAAGAGTTCAACATGTGGGCTGGGGCAAAATGAATGGCAATGCACAAAAGGCATGCAACAGGCTATACCCTGATTGAACTCATGGCCGTGCTCGCCATTGCCAGTACCCTGCTGGTTGTCGCCATCCCGATGTTTCGTACACAGGTACAAAATAGCCGTATGTCGGCTGCGACAACGGATTTGCTCAGTGCTTTTATGTCAGCTAAATCGCAGGCTATTGGCCTCAATTATCCAGTAAAGGTTTGCATCAGCAACAATGCGCCCGACCCCGATGATCTTGAATGCGTTGAAGACGAGGATAGCGGGTGGGAAGCCGGCTGGTTTACCTTCGTTGATAAAAACAGCAACGGTATTTTTGATCCCGGTAATAAAGAGGATGATGACGAGGTCCTGCATATTCACTCCCCAATGGCTGACAACCTGACAGCTCGCAGCAACCAGACAGGCGTTGGCACACTGGAGAGCAGCGTCACCTATCGACCCAACGGGCTCACCGATCTGAAGGCCACTAACGAGATTTTCATCTGTAACTCAGACAGGTATGGCGTATCTCTCCGGGTACTGATTGTATCCATGCTGGGCAAGGCGAGTATTCTCAACGACGACAACGTAGAGGAAGACGCATGCTCCAGCACGTGATTCTTTTGTCTGCCAGCCGGCGCGCCAAGCAACCTGCCGCGCGCGGTTTTACACTGCTGGAGGTGATGATCTCTCTGGTCGTACTGGCGATCGGTGTGATGGGCATCATAGGCCTGCAGGCCTCCACCTACAGGCAATTGCAGACTTCACAAAACTTCTCCAAAGCGGCGATGCTGGCCAGTGATATGGCAGATCGCATGCTGGCCAACCAGGGGCGGGTAGCGGCGGACGCCTATCTGCATGACAGCGGCGACAACCTGACAAAACCAAGCCCTGACTGTGGAAGCGAGGATTGCACACCTGCCCAGTTGGCCACCTACGACAACTGGTACTGGCAGACCGAACTGCTCGGCGTATCCGGTGATGCCAGGGTACCCGGCTCGCTGCCCGAGGCCAGCGGCGAGGTCTACCGCTCCGGCAATAATTACATCGTCATAGTGCGCTGGAACGACAGCCTGGATAGCGAGACGGGAGAGGACTGCGATGCGCTTGACCCGGAGGATGTACAGAACCCGGACGACGGCCTGGACTGCTATGCATACGCGCTGAATCTCGGCTGCCTGAACGCAGCGGGAGCAGCACCATGTCCATGACCGCCGCCACTCGCAAAGTACCGGTTGCCGCAGGCAGCCTCCAACGCGGCCTGACAATGATGGAGCTGCTGGTCACCGTGGTGATACTGAGCCTGCTGATGGCCGGGTTGTCGCAGCTGGTGGTCACCAATTCCCAGAACGCCACGGCCACCGGGACGCTGGCGAGAATGGCCGACACCGGACGCGCCGCGATTCAGTTGCTTTCGGCAGATATCCGCCGGGCGGGCTACCTCGGTGGCAATATCCATAATCAGCACAGCACCGACATGATCGGCGGCACCCAGGAAATCCCTGCCTACACCATAAACTGCGTTGCGGACACGACAGACTGGGCGCTGATGCTGAATCAACCCCTGGTCGGCATCGATGCGCCGGAGGGGTCCAACGCTATTCCCTATGACTGCATTGCCAATGAGGATGACAATGGGTTCAAGTGGCTGCGCGGCGATGCCCTTACCGTACGCTACGCCCCCACCCCGCCCATTGCGATTGCTAATATGGTGGCCACCCGGCCCTATCTGCGTACCACACTGGTTGACGGAAAACTGTTTTTGGGTAGCGAAGAAACCGCCTCCAACAACAAATTGGATGACCCCGCGACGCGTGATTACGAGCTGACCGCGCACACATACTTTGTAGGCTCGACTGGTCGAACCTGCAGCGGCGCGGACATTCCGGCGCTGTTTCGAAAAACGATAGGCGATACCGGATTGCCCGAAACCCAGGAACTGCTGGCCGGAGTGGAGAACCTGCAGTTTCGCTATCTGATAAACAACCGCTACTACGATGCCGATGAAGTCGCAATCGACGATTGGCAAGGTGTTGAGGCGGTAGAAATCATCGTGCTGGTAAGAGCGGAGTGTCCGGAAAGCGGTTTTAGCAACAATCGAACCTTTACACTCGCGGGTGTCGAATATGTACCGACAGACGCGGAATTCAGGCGCCAGGTGTTTACCACAACCACACAACTGAGAAACTGAACGCAATGGGTAGTAGGCGGCAACATACGGACGGCAGCAGGCACATCGAACGCGGTGCGGCACTCGTCGTGAGCCTGATTCTGCTGTTGATCATGACCATTATCGGCATCTCCGCGATGAACAGCGCACGGCTGGAAGTCAGCATGGCCGGCATGATGCAGCGGGAAGAGCTCGCATTACGCGCGGCAGAGCGGACACTGACTTCGGCGGAAAGGTATATCGACAGCCAACCTGTCCCGCTGGATGACACGATTGACGGCCATTACCAACCCGGAGATGAGGACAAGCCGGACACCTCTAAAACGGATTGGTCGGATATCATCGGTGTCAATAAAGCAGGTATCAACGAACTGAGTGGCCTCGGCGAGAAGGACGCCCTGATCGTGGAGGACCTGGGAGAAATGCGACTGGAAGGCCACGGCACGCTGGGCGAGCTTATGGTCGGGGATGAGGTATACGGCACCAGCTACAATGCCTATCGAATCACTACCCGCAGCGAGACCGACGGCAAAGCAGTGCGTATCGTAGAGTCGGATTATACTAAGGAATAACACCCAATGGGGTCGCTAACGGCTCCAGGAGGATGGAACGATGATTTTCTCAACTTCTGCAAGACTGGGATGCCTGGCCGCTGCAGCGATGACTGTCTCCCTGCAGAGCTGGAGTGCGCAGCGCTTTTACCAACCGATTGTCCAGCCACTGGGCTCGATAGCACCCATTGTGCTGTCCGATACCGATTTACGCGGCAATACCACAAAGGGCTACCGGCCATGGTTTGAGAACGGCAGTTGGCAGGGCGATCTCGTCGAATACAGTGTCACCGCAGATGGCGTGCTGAGCACCAGTGTCAGCTTCACATCCCCACCCACCAACACCACCGGTGCCAACTGGTCGGCCCGGGAGCAGTTTGCTGCCAAAAACGCCAGTACTTACTGGGATGTCGACCGCAAAATTATTAGCTATAGCAATGGTTCGCAAGTACCGTTCCGGTTTTCCAGCGACGGGATTGGCAGCGACAACATGGCACTGCTGGATCCTGGAGCCAGCGAAAACACCTCCGATATTCTTGATTTTATTCGCGGCGACCGCAGCAATGAGTATGACTTGCCAGCTAACCCTGCAGGTCCGATGCGTACACGCTACTCAATTCTCGGCGACATTATTCACTCCAAACCGGTGTACGTCCCACCCCCCGGCGAGAATCGTACCGACAATGACTACGCCGAATGGGCACAGGCGCTGACCGATCGTGAGGCCCGCGTGTACGTCGGAGCCAATGATGGCATGCTGCACGTATTCGACGCCGAAACAGGCGATGAAGTATATGCCTACGTGCCATCGATGCTGATGGGCAAACTGGCGACGCTCGCGGCACGCCCCTATAAACACAGGTATTTTGTCGACGGCGAAATGAGCGTGCGCGATGCGTATTTCAACAGCGACTGGCACACCGTGCTGGCCGGCTCTCTGGGCGCTGGCGGAAAAGGCTTTTTCGTGCTCGATATTACAGACCCCGACCTGTCCAGCGAAACGGCGAATAGCGGCGGCAATAAAAAAGTGCTGTTTGAATGGGATGCCAGCGCCGACGACGATCTGGGCGACTCCTTCAGCCGACCACTCATCGCGCAACTGAACGACGACGAGTGGTATGTGGTAGTCGGCAACGGCTACAACAGTGTAAATGGCGAGGCCAAGCTGTACCTCCTCAACCTCGGCACAATGACCATCACCAAACTGTCGACCGGTTCGGGAACGGCGGCCAATCCCAATGGCCTGTCATCGCCGAGCCTGCTCGATACCAACCGAGACGGCAAGGTCGACTTTGCGTATGCCGGGGATATCGACGGCAACCTGTGGAAGTTTGACCTATCCAACACCGATCCAGATGAATGGCTCGAACCGTATGGTCGTCCCCTGCATCCCTCCGCCGGCGATCAAGCGATTGTCCATGCTCCACAAATCGCACGCCACCCACAGAACGGCTATATGCTCTACTTCGCTACCGGCCGGCTGTTCTGGGAGGCAGACCAGTATGACACCTCAGTCCAGTCAATGTATGGCATATGGGATTCGGGCAATCCGCCGCCGACTACCGAGCAACAATCCCTGCTCACGCAAATATGGGACGGCCCGAAAACCTACGACTATACGGGCAGCGGCGGCAGCACCGAAACACAGACAATCGCGATTTATAACGAGGATGCCGGCGACCCCAACTGGAGCACTCACGATGGCTGGAAAGTCAACTTTCCGGAGGGCTACCGCGTGCTGCAACCTGTGCAATTACGCGCAAATCGGGTCAAGGCCACGGTGCATAAACCCAATGCTGTCACCAACGAGCAGGGTGAAAACTGGCTGGTCGAGGCCGTGCTGTCCGATGGCGGCCCCAACCCACCCTCAGCTCCAATCTACGACCTGAATGTCGACCGGCTGCTGAATCTTGCGGATCTGTACGACAACAATGTCGAGGACGAAGCCGAAGAATGGCATGTTCCGATGATGTGGCGACAGGATGACGGGATTATGTCTCAGACCACTATTGCTTTTCTATCCAGTGGTTTCGACACTTTGTTCATAAACTATCTGCTACCAAAAATTACGCCCGATGTGCCCTGCACCGGGCCGGGACAATGCGAACAGGGGTTTCTGGGTGGATTCATGGATCTGCACACATACCGTGGAGATGTCGCTCTCGATGGCCCGAGCACTCAACATACCGAGGCGTTTGACTCCCGACGCAGGGCGGTTTTTGTCGATTTTTTCAACCTGTATTGGCAGCACTTTGACCCGGACACCTCGCAACTTGATGAGTCAAAGAGCGTACTCGATCAAGTTGAAATTGACTCCGACGGCGGTGGTGCGCCCGCAAACCCGGCTCCGGGTAGTGGCATCAGCGGCGATGAAGAGTTCATCGTACTTCTGGCCAATGCTGACCTTACTCCGGCCAGTACGCTACGCATTGGCAACAAGACATGGAATGTTGTTCAGTACCAACGCGAAATTCACAATGCCTTGAAAATATGGGACCCATCGGCCCCCAATTCGGAGCCTTTGGACAAGGATCGTGAATCGCTGGTTTTCACATGGCGCGAGATCAGGGACAGCAATGGCACCATTAGCCACAATTTCGATGACAGGGCGATTATTGATGGCGGCATGCACCCTACACAGCCAGAATGCGTGGGCGGGACTGCAAACGAGCGGCCTGCAACGACCCGCTGGCGCAACGGCGCACTTACCACGCAACTGGTGAAGAAGAGTTATTTTACCGACAACCCTGTATACCCCGCTATTGCAATGGTGGATGTTCAGCTACCCGATGATCTTCGACCTTATGTAATCACAAACGAAGGGGTCAGGATTGACACGTATATCGATTATGACGACAACCAATATGAAACCGTTGGCGGACTGTTAGCGAAACACTCCGCGGAGCGTATTTGGGAGGCTACCTTGTTTTGGCATTTCGGCACGCTGGCAAACCTCGTCGGGCTGGGAGAACCGTGCTACGGAGACCCCGAATGGACCGCTGCCGTCGATTTTGAGCTGAGCAATGACCCGATCTCCGCGACACTCGCTGAATTGGGGTACGACCTTAATTCCGATACTCTCGCAGCAGCCGTGCAGGCACTAAGTCTCGACGGTTGCGAAAACTCCCAAGCCTCATGTCACACTGAGTGGACACAACTCAAGACGATTCTAGACATCAGCGCAGATTATTCTCGAAAAGAGGTTAGTTCAGCTATTTTCCTTCCCCCAACGACTACTAATCAAACCCCACACAATATGCAAGGTGGCGCCACCGGCGCCGGCCTGAGCGGCGACGGCGGCCAGGGCGCACTGACAGAAGGCGTGCAGTATAATCCGGGACGCATGAGTTGGACTGATGTCGTCAAGTAGCCCGCGACCGATGACCAGACATTCACCAGAGCGCGCGCAACAGGCTGCGGCTGCCGGTTTCTCGCTGATCGAAGTCATGATCGTACTGGTTATTATCGGCGTACTGCTGCTGGTCGCGCTGCCTGGGTACCAGGACAGTATGAAGAAATCCCGTCGCGCCGATGGCATGCGGGAATTGATGGAACTGGTCTCTCGGCAGGAGCGTTTTTACGCGCAGAACAGTAGGTATACCGACGACATCAATACCGCAGCCGGACTGAATTTCGACTCAGACCTCGGTGAGGGTGACGAGAGCATCAGTTCCGAGGGTCACTACAGCCTCAGTGTGGTTGCCTGCGAAGGTAAAGACGAGGATGACTTCGATACCTGCTATATGCTCAAAGCAACACCCAGGGGCGGGCAGGTGACGGACCCCTGCGGAACACTGACAGTCGACAGCCGAGGGGTGCGCCGACATACCGGCTCGCCCGATATTGACGGGCTGCAGTGCTGGTAAAGCAACACCACCTCTGGCTCTGCCCAATACACCGCCATCAGGGCGTATACCAGATGGGCGAAGTCCAGGCGCGCTCCTGAATGGTCGCAGGAACGTTGTCCAGCAGGGGTAACTTATGGTTTACCGCATCATAGGTAGTCCACCGGGGGGTGGGTATCTCCAGCACCCTGGCGTAGTACACCGCGGGTAACCTCGGGTCAAAGTCGTAATCAA
Source organism: Halioglobus sp. D3-4 (assembly GCF_055809315.1). Taxonomy (NCBI): domain Bacteria; kingdom Pseudomonadati; phylum Pseudomonadota; class Gammaproteobacteria; order Cellvibrionales; family Halieaceae; genus Halioglobus; species Halioglobus sp. D3-4. Next base: position 4,780,103 of record NZ_CM147907.1, on the reverse strand, counting down.
TCCAGCTGCCCATCAACTCTGCACTGCCAATGGTGTTGGTATAGCTGGCATCGGCGAGGTCAACAGTGTTTCCCACTGGCGGTAGCACCCCGTAAATATCCGGCTCGCGATTGTCAGACCAGGCCACGTCGACAATTTTTTCCTGCGGGTTGCTGGCGACATCTATCCAGCTCTTGATGATCTGTATGCGATCGAGGTTGGCACCATCCGGATCCTTCAATGCGTGAACCGTGAACGTTGGCGACTGCCGCAACCCCGAGAGCTGCCCCCCCATTGGCACCCCCTCAGCATAACCTTGCTTGACCAACTCCTCCGGATTTTCTGCGACAAGATCCACCCCTGCAAAAAACCGGGGGCGGATTCGCGGACCGGAGGTCGCGAAGGTTTCGCGTTCCCGCAGCGCATCCCAGATATTGCCACGGGTGTTTTTAACGGCCCACACGCCGGTTAGCGCGCCGGGGTTGGCATCCCTGGCCATCAACCAGCCGGCAATATCGCTGTTACGCCGGCGCTGCACAGTGCCGTCCGCCGCGCCATGGCTGCCAATATAGTTAGTTTCCGCGACATCAGCAGGCGTACCATTATGGCTGTCGCTACCGCCAACGAAGCCCAGCCTGAAGGGGTTTTGTCCCAGTAGCCGATCATAGTTCACTCCCTCGACCAGCGCGGCCCGCACATAATTCGCTTTCTGGAATGTGCGGTCGCTGTAATCCTGGATGCTGTCGGCATTTTCAAAATCGGCAAACTCATCCGCCGGCCAGAATTTAGGGTGGACCTCGGAACTGCCCTTGACCTGCATCACCTCGATCAAGCGCTCGAAATGGCTGCGGCGCTCGGCATACACTGCATCGATTGGGTTGCCGCTATTATCGACCAGTTCAAACATGGCACCTTTGCTGGCGTTAGAGTTGTGCGGAATGGCGATGAGCCTGCGTCCTGCGGCCTCCTGCTCCTCCATCCAGTCCCACAGTTTTTCCTCATCGCTGCTGTCGATAGAAGAAAAAGGCAAGGCCGGCACATCCAGGTCACGAAACAGCACGTTGCGATGCATATTCGCGCCACTGGGTGCTGCGCTCCACTCAAACCCGGCGAGCGTCGAGAACACCCCGGGTTCATAGTTCTCTACAGCAGCCTGTATGGTTAACTGCCAGGCGTGCTTCAATGTTTCCTCACCGGCATAGAATGCCGGATGACCGCCTTTTCCGGAGCGCGCGGGTTCCATGACATATTTGCCGAACCAGGCTTCCTGCTTCTCAATCCCCGCAAGACCTCGCAACTCCGCCAACTGCGGATGGTCGTAGCCTTCTGCCCCCGGGACCTGTGCGGAATACATCTCGCCCATGTATTCCGCGTGGTCGGTCACTGCAACGAAGTCCAGAGGCCGGGCGATAGTATGCTGGCGACCATTGACTATCATGGCCTCGCCACGGGCAAACCGGTAAGCCATATCCGGCGTCAGGCGAGTACCGGCGATATAGGCATCGAGGGAATAAGAGGTGTGGACGTGAATCTCACCGAAATACGCTGCCTTGAGCGGGACCTCGGTAGCCGCATCCTCAAAGTCCTCCAGAGTCTGTGGTGCGGTTGCTTTGGCCGACTCAAGCGGCACGTCCTGCTGCTCAGCGGCAACCCCTGTGCTTGCAGGACGCTGTTTAGAATCGCAGGCGGCCAATACCACGGTGGCTGCCACTACACAGTACAAGGCGCGCCGGGCGAGTCCATTCAGGGTGTCCATAAGCTCTCTCCTTGCAACGGACAGGTGTAACTTGAGAACAGCTCCCAGACAGTATGGTTCATCGCGAGCGTCGTCGCACGTATTCTGCCACAATCGCGGTGCGGGATTGAACGACAGGCGGCGACGGCCGCCAGCCAGCCCATAAAAATAAGTTAAGGATTATGCAGTATCTCTTTGAATTTGCTCATTTTTATAAACAATTAGCTTTACATTGCCGGCGTTTGTTGTGTATTCTGCTGTGACAATAACGAACCTGTCACTCCATTAGGCTTTTTACATGCGATTACTGTCAGCACTGGTATTCAGTCTGCTCGCGAGCACCCAGGTAAGCGCCGATGAGGCAGCCCTGATACGTGAACTGGCTCCCTCAATTAACCCCACAGCCGTCTCTGAAGCCGTTTCCGCAATGAAATGCGCGCAAAAGAACGGTGTTGGTGAAGGGGCCAGCCGTCTGGCAATTATCGATTACACCATTCCTTCCCGAAACCAGCGCCTTTGGGTACTGGATCTGGAGAAGCGCAAATTGTTGTTTGAGGAGCATGTCGCACACGGACAGGGGTCGGGTGAGGATATACCCAGCATGTTTTCCAACCGCAACGGCAGCCACCAGACCAGCTTGGGGCTTTTTCTGACCGATGAGACCTATGAGGGCGGCAACGGCTACTCTTTGCGACTGCAGGGCCTGAGCCGCGGTTTTAACGAATCTGCCATGGAGCGACTCATCGTGATGCACGGCGCCCCCTATGTGAACCCGAAGGCCGCCAAGAAAATGGGCCGCCTGGGCCGATCGTGGGGTTGCCCGGCGGTGCGCACCGAAGTCGCACAACCGATCATTGATACCCTCAAATACGGCCAGTTTATCTACGCCTACGGCCCCGGTACCGCCACCCTGTCGAGTTGCAAAACCGAAAACCTGGCGTTGGCCGGCCTGTCGGACCAGCACAAGGCGGGCAAGAGCTAAGTCGCATCACTGGACCAAGATCTCCCAACGGAGCGCAACGACAGCGCTCAACGCGGGTCACCGAGACTACAGCGGAACACGCCATCAGTAGCGAATACTATGAAAGAGACTTTGAATAAGATCCTGGAAGGATCGACGCAGGATGAGCTTTTCGATTGTATTGGCCTACTTGCGGTCAGCGTCGCCCAACATCGCAGTAAAAATGGCTTCGTGCCACTGGGCGACTCTGTAAAGAACCTTTACCCCGGCTCTGGCAAAAGTGCCGCTGAAGAAGTGATGAAGCCGGGCAGACGCGTCGCTGAAGAAGCGCTTGAAATTATCAGGGTACTCGCCGCAGAACGCCTGGCACAACCGGAACCGGAGTCAGCAGCCGACAGCCAGCCAATGGAAAAGCGGCAGCAGCTGCGTATTCACGTCAGTGCGGCGATCAAAATTATATGGCCGGGAGAGTCAGATCCCGAGACGGCTAAACTGGAGAATATCTCCTGGGGAGGAGCCGCAATCCACGTACAGCAACTGAAGCTGGACAATGGTGACTCACTAAAGATTATGGTACCCGTCAGTCAGGGCAGCGCCATATCGATCGAGGCTAAAGTACTGCGCACCTGGGAACTTCCAGGCGGCAAGGGTTATGGCCTGGCAACCCGCTTTAGCAGTCTCAATACGCGGGATGAACTGGAACTGGAAAAACTGCTCAAGTTGCTGGCTGAGTCAGCGGATACGGACGGCCAGCGCAGCCACGCGAGGTTAACCCAGCGGCTGGACATCGAATTCGACGGCCTACAGGAACTTCAGGCCACTCTCGACGATATATCCGCGGGAGGGATGGGCATAACCGTTCCGGAGCCACTGCAGATCGGGCAGTCACTACAGACCGTCATCAGTGCACTTGACGGCAATACAAGCCTGAAATTGCGCGCCCGTGTCGTGCGGCAGGACCCCATTGAGCTGGGCACAGTAGTCGTCTATCGCGCGGGACTGAAGTTCGAGCATGATGCTGACGACCTACAGGAACGCATCGCTGAACTGCTGCGTACTATGGCCTCGGGAAAGAGTGCGAATTTCAGCTAGCGATAGTGCGCATCCGCTACCGTGGCTACGCCACGGGGCATGCAAATACGCACTGTGTGCTCTGCTGATACCGACTATTTGATATACAGCATTTCCTGATACTTGGGCAGCGGCCACAGTGCATCGGACACCTCAGCCTCCAGCACATCCGCGTGACTGCGCACCTCATCCATCAGGCTGCGAATTGTGCTCGCACAGAACTGCAGATGCTCCTCTGTTGAAGGGAATCCATCCTTTGACAGCGCTTCGCTCAGCTTGCTAACCGTGGCCATCATCGCATTGGCGTGCTCTGCCACGATTTTGGCCGCGCTGTTCTCCAGATCAACACCCATAGCTGACAAGCCGGCGCCGGCGCTGGCCAGTGTCGACAGATAGTCCACAGCGGCTGGGTAGATCAGGGTTTTGGCCATATCGATGACAAGTTTGGCCTCCACCTCAATCGAAAGCACATACTGCTCAGCGTATACTTCAAAGCGGCTCTCCAGTTCAACCGGACTGAGTACACCGGTGTTTTCAAAGAGTTTTACCACAGAGGCTTCGCGCAGTGCCGGTAATGCATCCGCCGTCGTGGGAATATTTTTCAGTCCGCGCTCTTTGACTGCGGCCTCATGCCATTCTGCAGAGTAACCATCACCGCCGAACACAACATTGCCGTGTTCTTTCATCAGTTCCTGTAGCACGGCAATGACAGCCTCAGACTTGCTCGCACCTTTACCCAGCGCGCCTTCGAGCTTGCCGGCAATCCAACTGAGAGAATCGGCCAGCATGGTATTCATAGCTACCAGCGGCCCCGAGACCGACTGCGACGAACCTACCGCACGGAATTCAAACCGGTTGCCGGTAAACGCAAAGGGCGATGTGCGGTTACGGTCACCCGGGTCGCGCTCAAAGTTGAGGATCTGCGACAGCCCCAGATCCATTTCACCACCCTGTGCCGTTTCGCTGAGTTTGCCCTCCTTGATGTCCATAAAAACTTTTTCCAACTGGTCACCCAGGTAGACCGACAGGATCGCCGGCGGCGCCTCATTGGCGCCGAGACGGTGGTCGTTGGAAGCAGAGGCGATGACAGCCCGCAACAGTGGGCCATAAAGATGCACACCGCGAATTACGGCGCCGCAAAACAGCAGAAACAACAGGTTTTCGTGCGGCGTGCTGCCTGGGTCCAGCAAATTGCCCTGAGTGGAATTGCCCACTGACCAGTTAACGTGCTTGCCCGAGCCATTAATACCGGCAAAGGGCTTTTCATGCAGCAAACACATGAAACCATGCTTCTTGGCAGTGGCTTTCATCAGCGTCATCATCAATTGCTGATGGTCGGCGGCGACGTTAGCCGCTTCAAAATACGGTGCAATCTCAAACTGTCCCGGCGCAACCTCGTTGTGATGGGTTTTGGCGGGGATTCCCAGTTTATACAACTGGTCTTCAAAGTCCTGCATGAATACCTGCACGCGCGCAGGTATTGCTCCGAAGTAGTGATCATCGAACTCCTGCCCCTTGGCCGGTGAGGCACCGAATAACGTACGACCGGCGAGCAACAGATCGGGGCGACTATTGGCGAAATGTGTATCCACCAGGAAGTATTCCTGCTCAGCACCACAGCTGGAGTTGAGCGTGGCGATATCTGTTTCGCCCATCAACTTAAGCACTTCCTGAGCAGCCTTGTCCATCGCCCTGTTTGAGCGCAGCAGCGGAATCTTCTTGTCCAGCGCTTCGCCTGTCCAGGACATGAATACGCTGGGAATCATCAGCGTTGCACCGTTGTCGGTCTGCATGATGTAAGCCGGGCTTGTCGGGTCCCAGGCGGTGTACCCGCGCGCGGCATTGGTCATACGCAGGCTGCCATTGGGGAAGGATGAGCCGTCGGGCTCCCCTTTGATCAACAGGCTGCCAGAGAACTCTGTGATAGCGGCCCCGTCGGCATTGGTGATAATGAAACCGTCATGTTTTTCCGCCGTGATATTCGTCATCGGATAGAATATATGGGAGAAAAATTTGGCACCCTTGGAGATGGCCCATTCCTTCATCGCTGCGGCGACGACATCGGCAGTTGCCGGATCCAGCGGCTCGCCCGTATGAACCGTCTTCTTAATGGCCTTGAAAGCTGATTTGGACAGCGCCCACTCCATTCTGGCCAGGTTAAATACATCCTCAGCCCAGATCTCGCCCAGAAAATCTGTTTTCTTTATCGGAACCGGCTGGCGATTGGAAACCTGCTGGATGGCTTGCTGGCGTGATGGATTGGCACTCATGTGTTTTCCTCGTTCTAATAAATAAGGGGAGTCGCATATGGGGGCACCCCCCAAGTGTGCAATTACTCGGCATTGCGAGATCGCCGACATATACCAGCTAGCAAGAGTCAGACCAAAATCGTAAAAAGGAAGAAATATTAGAAGTGGAGCCGGTGTTCATCGGCCACAAGCGCTATAAGTGGGGTTACGTCGACGCGCCAGCGCTCCACTATAGGGCATGTCGCACCATATGGGTGCGAAAAATACCCGGCCGTCCGCCTGAAATTGCCGGACGGCGAGACTGCTGCGGCGGGGTTACTCTGCGAACCCGACGATATTACTCTCTATCGCATCCAGAAAGCCGTACATGTCGAGAATTGTTTCCGAGGCAGGGTTGGTCGTTTTGCCCTTCAGGTCACCGGTTATTTTGCCCTGGGCGACAGTCTCAATAAGCGCCTCCTTGAGGGCGCTTGAGTAGGCGGCCAGTGCATCGTTGTTCTCCCGCAGTGCCAGCGTCTCAAGTGCATTGGCCAGCGCATAGATCAGCGCAGAGGAATTAAAAATGGCCTCCTCACCCTCACTCTCCAGATATTTCAAATACAGATCGTGGGCGGTGCCGTGTGGAGCCTCATACAACATGGTGCCGTCTTTACTCTCGATAATCGAACTGGCAGTCGCCAGGCTGCCGCCCAGCGCCGCCGAGATGTCAGAGAATATATCGCCATCCAGGTTCTGCGCTGGATACAACGCATTCCTGGGTGGGTCGGTAATCATTTTCTTCAACTGGCTGGAAGGCCGCATAATCATAAATGAAGGAGGTCGTGTTCCCGACTTGGCCAGCGTGTGTCGCACATTGGTGATGGCCGTGCTGAATACCTCATCATATTCCATGTACTCACGCTTGAGACCGAAATACACTTCCTTTTCTTTCTTGGACGCATCCCGAAACACCTGGCTGACCCAGTCGGTGATGGCCTGATTGTCATTCGACATTAACAGTATGGGGTCATTCCTGCTGACGTCGCGAGCATATTTTTCCTCGCCGTCCAGCACCACCTTCAAAATGCCATCTTCGGCTGCCGGCATATTGAAACTGCCGTACTGGTCACCACCTCCAGCGCTCATGCGCGACAGGGAAACATGGTGCTTGCGCTTGGGAATGCCGTAGACCTTGAGTTTGCCCACCAGCTTGAACAGCTTTCTTCCCGTGGTGTTATCTGGCACACCCCACAGGGCGCGCTCCGGCGGATTGGATACAATGCGCGCAGCCTGTGCATCGATCAGTTCATAGTGATACTTGAGGCCGGCTTGCTGAATCCGCTCTTTATAACCCTGCTCATACACCTCCTCGATCGCAGCACGCATCACCCCGTCGTAACCGGGAATAACAGTGTCTTTAAGGCCGAGGTAAGCATCCCTGTTTTCGTCAAGTGCCCGTTGAAAGAACTCGTGCGCCCAGGCCTTAACATCGGCGATACTATTGGTGGCGAGCAACCACGGATCACCCTTGTTGACACGGCGCCGGTGTAACTCCACCGGCTCGCCGCTGCTGCCCACAAACATCAGCTTGATGATGCCGGTAACCTTGGACAGTTCGCTGTGGCTGTGTTTTATACCACCGCCCTCCATCGTCATCACGTCGATATCTCGCCCCACCCAGTCGGGTTGCACCACCTCAAGATTGCGAAACTCAATGTCCTCTCGCGTGATATTGCCGCCAATACCCTTGCGAATTGAGCCATTGGGAGACTTGGTCGCCAGTTTGTCCAGCGCCTCTTCATTGATTGTCGGGTGCTTGGCCAGCAGTTCATCCAATTGCTGGCGGTTGACCGTCATGCCCGCATTTTTGATGCCCACACCGTATTTTTTCAGCGCCGCTATGGCATCGAGAACTACCTGTCCGTTGCTGATAAGGCGGTTTTCAGCGGACAAATCGACCTCGACCAAATCGATATCCAACCGTTTCCTGACAAACTGCTCGAGGATGCGCTCAAACGCGACCTGCGCCATTTCGTCTCCATGCAGAATTACCAGAGGTTCACTCACCTGGATTTTCGTGCTCATTGGGTCTCCCATATTCTCGTTAGATACCGGCTGGCTCCATCATAGTGCATCAGAGCCTGAGATGGCCGGCTCGTGTCGGTATATCGTAAAAAACAATCGCAAAGACTAACGCAAAAACTCACGCAAAAAACGTGCCGCTGCGGCAAATAGTTTCACCATTGTTTCGACCCGGCGGGAAACACAGTCGCGTCGGGGCTACCGACTTTCCATTACGGAGGTAAGTTCAGTATGATCGGCTGTCGCGATAGTTGCTGATATTTCCCGTAACAGTGGTCGGGACAGACCGTCGGACAGACATGTATTCTCGAAGAATCAGGGTACCGCATGACTTTACGATCAGCCGCTGGGTGCAGTGGCAGGCAACCAGCGCGGTAACTGGGACAGACTATCAAGTGAGATTGGTAACGGCGCAAAAAACGCTGGAGCTCCGATAGCGTTGTATTTAGAGATAGGAAGACCATCATGACAAGCACAACAACCCAAATTGAATACCTTGCCGGCGATACACGCTGCATTGGCGAATACTACACACCAGCCGGTGCAAGTGGTGCACTGCCAGTGGTACTGGTGTGCCACGCGTGGGACGGGCTGAATGATGAGGTGCGCGACAAATGCCGCAAACTCGCCGACGCCGGTTATATTGCCTTTGCGATAGACGTACACGGCGACGGGAGAGTAATCACCGATTTTGATCAATTGATGCCCACCCTTACCCCCTATCTGGAGAACCGTGCACTGCTACTAGAGCGCATGCACGGAGCTTTTAGTGCCGCGCAAACGATCCCCGGCGGGGATACATCGAAAATTGGCGCGATGGGTTACTGCTTTGGCGGCATGGCTGTACTCGACCTGGCCCGCAGCGGTGCTGATGTAAAGGGCGTGGTGTCGTTCCACGGTTCGCTGGACGGCCACACATTGGCCGGCCCAAAATCCCTGGACACCAAGTTACTGATCCTGCACGGCGATGACGACCCTCTGGTATCACCGCAAAGCGTTCTGGATTTCAAAGCGGAGATGAACGCCAAACAGGTGGACTGGCAGCTGCATGCCTATAGCCATACCGTCCACGCATTTACACGCCCGGCGGCCAATAATCCGGATTTCGGGACTGTCTACAATGCCAAGGCAGACCGTCGTTCCTGGCAGTCCATGCTTGATTTCTTCGACGAAGTGCTTTGAGCGGCCCAGAAACCGGCGAGCAACGTAATTCGGTTCAGGGCGCAGCAGATGAGGCTACAGGTGGGTTACCACGAATAGCGATCGGGACACCAAAGGTCGGCTGAGTGAGCCTGGCCGGGAGCACAAACTGCTGCAACTCCAGCGCGCGGGTTTTGTCGAAGGACGGAATTATCCTGCTCTGCTCAACATTCCCGAAGTCGCCCAAGAGATCATCGTGATGAATAATCACAACCTCGTCCGGCTGCACCGCTACAACCGTTTCATCAACGTACTCAGACACATACTCTGAATCCAGTCCGATGAAACCACCTGTGCCGAGAAACACAACATCGGCTTGCACCCCCTGCAGCGCACCGGGTACAAACCCGGCACTGCCCACCACCAGAATCGAACCCTCCGGGTGGTCGATGTGTATCGCGTAACTCCCCCCTTCCTTGTAGGCAGTGTAGGGAGCCGGTAACTCAAAGGGAGCCGACACCACGCCTTCAATCGCAGAGTTGCTGGCCAGCGGCGCGTGCCCGGATTCGTAAAACGTAATATCGAACAATCCGTAGGAATAGGTTTCGCCGGGCTCAATCGTTACAATACGGGACTCCTCCAGAGAGGAACTGCGGGCAATATTCGAAGTCGAATCAGACCCCAGCACATCGGCACCAGTAAGCCGCGCAAAGTCGGCAGTGTCCATTGCGTGATCGTAGTGTGAATGCACCGGCATGATCGCCGCCAGACGGTTGATGTTATAAGACTCTATTACCCCCTCAACCGCATCGGTATCAGTAGCAATGGGCCGCCTCAGCAGCAAGTCCAGCAAGGATGGGCGAGACACAAAACCGTCGGTCATAATCTGTGTCTGGCCATCGTCGATAATCAGGGTGGCAATCCCCAACCATGTTACAGTGAGCGGCGCATCCGCCGCAGCGGGCCCCGCATAGGGAATACCCACCTCGCTCATATCGTCCCTGGTGAGTACCCACAACGCTGCAAGGCAACAGATCACCAGCAGGAATTGCACTATCCGTTTGAGGATTTTCGCTATCATCATTGCTCAAGGCCAATTGCCGGATTGCAGGTGAGAATACCAGTTCCCGATCACGGGGTGAAACACTACAAAGTCTGATAACCTGCCAGTAATTGGTTCAAGACACCAGACTGAGTCTATGCAGTGTGCTGCGATGCTCTCGACAACCAAGCACAGCATCTCATACTCCGACAGAGGCGGAATTGACGCCGAGCATATAAAGTAGAGGTAATAATGACAACAGACCCGAAAGCCGTGCTATTTGACTTTGGCGGCGTATTTACCGACTCCCCCTTCCATGCGTTCAGCGCCTACGCCGAAAAAATTGGCGCCTCCGACGTACAGGTCACCGAAATCGTCTTCGGCGGCTACGGCATCGATGGCGACCATCCCTGGCACCGGGTGGAGCGCGGAGAGATTACGCTGGAAAACGCGCGCGACGATATTCTTGCACTGGGCAAGGCACAAGGTCTGCATGTTGATATCTGGGAAGTATTTATGGCGATGGCTGAGAACGGCGGCGGCCTGCGCAGCGAACTGGTTGACTATGTGCGCAAGATACGCGCAGCGGGTCTGGGCACGGGCATCATCACAAACAATGTCGTTGAATTCAGGGATCACTGGCGCAGCATGCTGCCGGTGGACGAGCTGTTTGATTTCGTCGTCGACAGCAGTGAAGTGGGCATGCGCAAGCCTAATCCCGCCATTTTCGAGAAGGCACTGGAGATCGGCGGGCTTACCGCTGAGCAGACCTTATTCCTGGATGACTTCGAAGGCAATGTGATCGCGGCGAGTGCGCTTAATATTCGATCGATTCTGGTCGACGGCGATGGTGAAAAAACCATCGCTGACCTGGATGAAATCCTGGGCCTGAACTCACTGTGATAAGGATGCCACCCATGCAACTCTCTACCAGAGCGAACACGTGTGTTATACACCTCATTGCGATACTTCTGGTGGCATGTAGTTCTGCAATGGCCGCAACAAATCCTCCAGAGGTACCGCCTAACCCCTATCATGTGGAACGCAGCTGGCCGCCGTATTTCCTGGAACACCAGGCATTGTTTACCGACAAGGCAGGCACCTATAAAGCGGGAAAGTACCCGGTCTGGACCGTTCACGTACCCGACGGCTGGATAGGCAACAGTACAATCATCGAAGGCGATGACGGACTGATTGTCTATGACACCAGCGTCAGCGTTGAAGCTGGGGAATTTATAGCTAAGGAAATTCGCAAGATTTCAGACAAACCGATAAAAGCCATTTTCTACTCGCATCACCATACCGACCACTACAATGGTACCTCGGCACTGGTGACGCCCGAGCAAGTGGCCGATGGCAGTGTCAAAATCTACGCCTGGGACAACTTTGAGGAAGAAGTCGCCAACGAGTTTGGCGCTATTTTACCGCGGCAACTAATGGGCGTTTTTTACTATGGCCCGGATCTGTTACCACCTGAGGAGAAGCATTATCACGGCTGCTGCTCCCCGCGTGTACTGGGAGGAAAAGCCGGCTATATACCTCCCACAGACACTTTCAGTGATGATACCGAGTTGGTAATAGCTGGCGTACGCATCCACGTATTCTATACGGGCGGCGAGGCAATTTCCGAGTTTGGACTGTATCTACCAGATTTCGATATGGTGCTGATCGCCGATGAGTTTTTCTACGCACTGGCCAATATTCACTCCATCAGGGGCTCCAAGCCACGACTGCCTGAAAACTACATGAACGCGCTTGATCGCGTGCGCGAGATTCAACCCGAGTGGCTGCTGGGGTCACATATTATGCCGATCCGGGGCCGTGCAGATATCCAACGCTATGTGACCATCAGCCGGGACGCCATTCAGTATCTGTGGGATCAAGGAATTCGCTACATAAACAAAGGCTATACACCCGTGGAATTACAGCACCAGTTCAAGGAGCTACCTCCTTATCTCGATCTCGAACCTTTCACTCGCCCCATGTATGGCAAGCCCTCCATCATAGCGCCGGAGATATACACTGGCTGGGTCAGTTGGTTTGGCGGCGACGCCACCGACCTCGCCCCGACCGAGCCGGTAGCCAAGGCGCGCCGATTCGTTGAAATGATGGGTGGCCGCGACAAGGTGATGGCCGAGGCGACACAGGCATTCGAAGACGGCGACGGCCAGTTTGCAGCGGAACTGACCCAACTACTGGTACGCATAGACAGTGGCGACTGGGATGCGCGGCACCTGAAGGCTGCCAGTTTGCGACAAGTGGGTTATCGGGAAAGCAATACCATCGCCCGCGCCTGGTATCTCAATGGTGCCAATGAGCTTGACGGTAAACTGAACCCTGCCGGCCTGATGAAGCTCGGCATGCAGAATGCGCAACGCAACCTTACCGGCGCTGAACTGCTTGAGAACTGGCGCTATCAGGTGGATGCGGACAAGGCCGGCGATACCAGGATACAACTTGGGATAGAGTTCACTGACTCCGGCGACAGCTATACCGTGGAATTGCGTAATAGTATTCTGGAAATCAGCCCTTCTATAGCACCTGATATTCCCCTTGTCAGCCTGACGGTGGCGCAGCTACAGAACATACTCGCCGGTGAACCGGCGCCGGATGGCGCCGGAGATACGTCGACGTTGGACAGTATGCTCAGTTATCTCGACAGGGAAAACCAGGGCTTCTCAATGCATTTGCGTTGAGCATTAACCGATAGAACAAGAGATATCGCATGTGAAACAACACAAGACCTTTTGTCGAATCTGTGAAGCCCAATGCGGCCTGGTCATCAACACCCGCGACGAACGGGTCATAAGCATTGAACCCAACAAGGCGCACGTAGCCAGCAGCGGTTACGCCTGTATAAAGGGCCTAAAAATGGGTGACTTCGTTCACAGCCCGGACCGACTGAAAACACCGCTGAAAAAAGTGAACGGCAAGTTTGAGGCGATTAGTTGGGAACAGGCGATACAGGAAATTGGCAGCAGGTTGCAGGCCATTCACGCAGAACATGGTGGCGAAGCCATTGCTGCCTATATGGGTAACCCGATTGGCTTCAGCCTCTGGCCGACCATGGCTATGACATTCTTTCTCAAGGCCTTCGGCGCCGATAAACTGTTCACTCCGGGTACGCAGGACTGTGCCAACAAATTTGCCGGGGGCGAGCGGTTGTTCGGAGGCGCCAATGAACAGGTATTCCCCGATATTGATCACACCCAACTGCTGATTGCAGTAGGTACCAATCCGGTTATTTCAAAAATGAGCTTCATCAGTGCTCCGCACCCGATGGATCGGATAGCCGCAATCGAGGAACGCGGCGGCAAGGTGTACTGGATAAACCCCCGACTGACCGAATCGGCCAAACGGGCGGGGGAACATGTCGCAATTCGCCCGGATACCGATGTATTTTTCATGTTGGGTTTTCTCAATGAGGTCATAAGGCGCGGCGCAGTAGACCACGAGCACGTGGCTAACTATATGAATGGGTATGACGCGCTCGCCGAAACCGCGTCTCCCTGGACACTGCAACGCGTCGCTGCTGTCACATTGATTCCGGCTGAGACTATGACAGACATTGTAACGGCTTATCTGGAAGCCGATGGCGCGGCAATATTCTCTTCTACCGGTGTCAACCAGAGCCGATTCGGACTGATGGTGTACTGGTTGCAGGAAGCGATCAACGCGATCACTGGAAACCTCGACAAGCGCGGCGGCGTGCTCGCTGGCACACCCGTTTTTCCGCGCAGCTCCGCTGCGGCAGAACCGTTGACGTCACGAATTGGCAACACACCCTATGTAAACAGCACTATTCCCGCCGCCATTATGGCCGATGAAATACTCACTCCCGGTGCCGGGCAAGTGCGTGCCATGTTCAACATGTCGGGAAACCCTTTACTGAGTTGTCCTGGTAGCAAACGGCTGGCGCAGGCATTTGACCAGTTGGAACTGTTTGTCTGCCTGGATATCGTGCGCAATGAAACTGCCGTGCATGCAGATTATATCCTCCCCACCCTGCACAGCCTCGAGCGGCCCGACGTACCATTTTACTTTTTTACGATGATGGGCCTGATGCCGATTCGCAGTTTTTCCTACACCGATGCCGTGATCGCTGCCGCTGGAGAGTCCAGGGACGAAGGCCTGATTTTTCGACAACTGTGCCGGGCAGCCGGCGCACCGCTGGCCGGATCAAGATTGTTGCAGACACTGTCAAACGCCGCCGAACTATTGTCCAAGCTGCCCTACTTTGGCAAGTTGACGAGTCTGGACAAGTTGTTTCTGGGCATGCTTATGCGCTCGGCCAAGCTCGGCGGTTTGCGAAAAATGCGACAGCATCCCGATGGCCGCCTGCTGGCACCTAATCGTCCCGGCGACTATCTGGGACAACGCGTACAGACGTCGTCCGGGAAGGTGGAACTCGCGCCCCCGGACCTGATCGAGCGCGCAAAATCTCTCAACTCTACTTACCGGCAGGAACTTGCAGCAAAAGGTGCGTTAAAGCTCATCCAGAAACGCGAGCGCTTCACTCATAACTCCTGGGCACACAACGTGCAAGCCTTTGTAAAAGGAGAACGCACAACAAACTACCTCTATATCCATTCAACAGACGCCGCCGCACGTGGGCTTACCGACGGTAGCAATGCTATAGTCGCCGCGAACGGGAATTCAATAGAGGTCCCCGTTCGCATTGACGATGACATGATGCCGGGCACCGTATCGGTCCCCCATGGCTGGGGCCATCAGAGCGCGACAGGACTCTCTGTTGCAAAGGGAACGACAGGTGTCAACGTCAATATCATCCTGCCCGATGGGCCTGACTCCATAGAGCCCGCCTCTGGCATGGCACATATGAACGGCGTAATTGTTGACGTAACAGCTCGGGAACCCGGCAGCCGAACCACGGCCCGGCAAGATGGCCCTTGATCCACACTTCACACAAGGCGGCTACACATTTTGGATGCCATTTTTGGTCCCACTTCTACGTCAGTGACTAACTGCTAGTATCACGGTAATCAATCGGAGTCCGCTCAGCCTCTATGCCTCAATCTGCGAGAAAATTCAGAACGCATAACTGACTGTTACACCATACTCACGTCCGGGCCAGTATGTACCCTCCCAGGCGTCTGGCTGTCCGGGAGACCCATTGACCTTGACCGCCGGATCGATATTAAAATCCTCGTTGGTGAGATTTTTGCCCCAGATACGGATATCAAGGCCGATATCGCTCTCACGAAAACCGAGGTTGAGACCAAACAGGTTCTTGTCAGTACTGAACTCGTCAGTGTTAACGGTGTAATTGGCCTTTGAATGCCAGGTCCAGTTAAGGCGCGAGTAAAATCCCCACGCCCCGGACAGGGGACGCTGATACCCCAGCTGTAAATTGGTATTCCACTGCGGCAACGAGTTCAGCGGATCACCGTTGCCCTTGGGACAAAATAACTGGTCGGCAGACTGTTCCTCACCGCCCTCACAAAAGCGATTGGACCAATCCTCGATGGTGGCATCAAAATAGGCCCCGCTGAAATCGATATCCCAGTGTTCCCCCAGCAGATAGGCGAGCTCAAATTCTATGCCTTTGGTCACCACCTCATCGGCGTTCACGATTGATCCTTCAAACAATCCTTCCAGCGGCGCAAGTGCCGCCACGTTGTTGGGCTGCGTTAGCTGGTGATCGTGAAACTCCTGATAGAAAATATCGACAGCAAAACGCAATGTGTCATCGAGTATCGTGCCCTTCAAGCCGATTTCATAAGCCGTTGACGTTTCCTCTTCAATGGGGACTACATCTTCAGCCGCAGCCACCTGTACAGGGAAGGTGCTTCCAAACGGCAGTACCGCAGAGGTCAGTGTATTAAAGCCTCCTTGCTTGTAGGCATTGTCTATAGCCAGATAGGCGTTAAGATTATCCTGTATGTAATACTGTAATTTGATGCTCCAGGAAACATGGTCAAAATCCAGGGAATCATCAATTGCACCTGCGTACTCGAGAAACCCAACATTGGAATCCAGCGTGGACTCGTTATAGTCATAGCGCGCCCCCAAAGACAAATCCCACTGCGGCGCGAGGTGAACTGTGCCATTTACATAAGCGGCATAACTTTCAGTAGTTCCCTTTGCATCCTGTGCCACTTCAATACCTGTGAGTGTCACTGTTGTGTCACTGACGGCCTTTGAATACAGGTAGTACAAACCTGTCAGGTAGCTAATTTTTTCACCCTCGCTCGAATAACGTAACTCGAGTGTAGTCAGATCTGTGTTCAAGCCAATTTTGAACAGACCGAGGCCGCCGGGATATGGCTCGCGATTGTCATCTGACTGGCTGTCGTAACTTTGGTAATTGGCGATGCCATCTACCTGAGATGCCTCATCACCCCACCGCAAGTGCACACTGGTATCCTTGATATCACCCGTCACCTTGCTTCGAAAATCGCCGTAGTTTTTGCGCTCCTTGAATGTATTGTAGATTGCAGGTGTAGGGTTATCACCACCCGTCCCCGGCACCTGGCCATCGAAATTGAAGGGCTCCTGGTATTGGGCGATATCCTGATAGTTCACGGTCCAGTTGATATCCATACTTTCATTGACCTGCCATAGCATGCGCGACCGCCACGCCTGCACATCCTGGCCGCCCGTGGCACTGTGTGACGCCTCCGGGTTCTCCATTTTAATATACCCATCTGAATTGCTGTAAACACCCGCCAGACGCAGCGCTAACCTATCTTCGATCAATGGGATGTTCACTGCGCCACGGGTGTCCACGCGCCCCTCACCATTATTGTCCCACTGCGAGTAGCTACCCTCGATATATCCGTGGTAGCCATCGAAATTTGGCGCTCGGGTGGTAATGTTATAGGCCCCGCCAGGGGCATTCTGACCATAGAGTGTCCCTTGCGGACCTCGCAACAGCTCCAAGCGCTCGACGTCCACCATGGTGGTAAAGACGGCTCCGACCTGCGATTGCGCTACTTCATCCACGAACACCGTCACACTCTGAGGTTGACCGAGCGCAAAGTATCCCGGACCAACACCACGCAGGCGAATCGCCGCGGCCTGCAGTCCGCTGTTCAGCGAGATACCCGGCGTCAGCTGCGCCGTTTCAACAAAATCAAAAAGATTCAGGGCACTTATTTCTTCGCCACTGACCACTGCTATCGATATGGGGACGTCCTGGACGTTCTCACTTCTTTTCTCAGCTGTGACGATGACTTCCTCCAGCATACGACCCGATTCGGCACGAGCCGGGCTGATGATTAACAACATTGCCATAGCCGCACAATGCGCTGTGCCTAATCTTATTCCAGTCACAATTACTATCCCTGAAGGTCCTGCTATTATTGTTATTCGAAGAAGACAGACTGCGCGCTATATGGCTAACACAGATGCCCCGTATCGAGCGTACCCTGCACAGCATACTATAGCTCAAACTATAAATTATTACCTGCTCCACAGGATGGGCGTAATGTGCACTACCTCACTGCGATTGACCCGTACGATTACTGTCAGCGCTACACGTTGTCCAGCTTGAGAACTTCGGCGGTTTCTGCACGCACCCGTGCAGACAACGCGGAATCCGTTTTCAGATCGTGCCCGTAGGAGGGAATCATCTCCTTCAATTTCGGCTCCCAATGACCGACCAATTGTTCATGAAAACAATTCTCCAGCATGTGGACCATGATGGCGACGGCGGTGGAGGCGCCAGGTGACGCCCCCAGCAGCGCGACAATGGAAGAGTCCGCTGAGTGAACGATTTCTGTTCCGAATTCAAGCGTGCCTGTGCGCACCTTGTCCTTGCGAATAATCTGTACACGCTGGCCTGCAACGGACAACTCCCAGTCCGACCTGTCCAATTGCGGATAAAACTCTCGCAGGGAATCAAAACGGTGGGAAGAACTTTGTAATACCTGCCCTATCAGGTATTCCTCCAGAGGAAA
Organism: Halioglobus sp. D3-4; assembly: GCF_055809315.1. Classification (NCBI taxonomy): domain Bacteria; kingdom Pseudomonadati; phylum Pseudomonadota; class Gammaproteobacteria; order Cellvibrionales; family Halieaceae; genus Halioglobus; species Halioglobus sp. D3-4. The sequence continues at coordinate 4,761,943 of NZ_CM147907.1, read as the reverse complement.
ATTGTCGCGTGCGACTGCGAGCAGCGGCAGGATGTTGTCAGGGCGAACAGATTTCGGCAAATCCAGCAGCGAACCGTGCTTCAGAAAGCGCGTGGTAAACCCCGCATAGGGACCAAACAAAAGCCACCGCTTTCCATCGATAATACGGGTATCCAGATGTGGCACCGACATCGGCGGGGAGCCCGTGGCGGCCAGGCCATAGACTTTGGCCGCATGGCGCTCCGCCACTTCCGACTTGCCACAGCGCAGCCATACCCCACTGACGGGGAAGCCGCCATAACCCTTTGCCTCGGGAATACCGGATTTCTGCAACAGCGGCAGCGCACCGCCACCGGCACCGAGAAACACATACTTTGCATTCACGGTACGCCGCGCCCCGGTTACCTCGTCATGCACATCGAGGCGCCAGCCACCCTCCGGGCGACGCTCGAGATTGCGCACTCGCTGGGAAAAGCGAACGACAAAGTCGTCCTGCTTCTGGAGATAACTCAACAGTCCGGAAGTGAGCGCACCGTAGTTGACGTCCGCACCGGTGACGATATGGGTTGCAGCCACCGGTTGCGCCGGGTCGCGACCGGCCATCAGCAACGGAGCCCATTCCCCAATCTGCGCGTGATCTTCCGAGTATTCCATGCCGCGGTAACAATGATGGCTGCTCATTGCGGCGTGGCGTTTACGGAGAAAATCCTGATGCTCGGCGCCAATGACGAAACTCATATGCGGAACCGGGTGAATAAAAGCCTCAGGAGCTGCAATCGCACCCTTCTTGACCAAGTAGGACCAGAACTGCCGGGACATATCGAACTCGACATTGACTTCAAGTGCCCGGGCTATGTCGACTCGTCCGTCATCCCCCATCGGGGTGTAATTCATCTCACAGTTGGCGGCGTGACCGGTGCCGGCGTTGTTCCATGCGCCAGAACTTTCCTGTGCCTCTCCTGGCAGGCACTCAAGAATCTCCAGCTTCAAGTGCGGCTGCAGTTCCTTCAGAAAAACGCCGAGGGTCGTGCTCATAATGCCGGCACCGACCAGTGCGACATCCACTTCCTCACCTGCCCTGATGTCACTCATACATTATTCCCCCGTCAATTCTTTGTGCGTCGTCTACTTAGTATTGCGTGTTACTGCAATGCCTTGAAAGGCACCGGCGCATCCGGTGCCAGTACAATGTAGACGCGCCGCCAAGGCTGTTCATCAACCAGCTTCCAGGTATGCCCGCCACCGACAGTATCCTCCGCCAACAGGATATCGCCGGGCGCGAGTTGAAAGTGCTGTCCACCTCGTGTCTCGAAATCCAGTGTGCCGCTCAGGGTAACGACCAGTTGGCGCACCGGCGCCGTATGCCACGCCAGTGTGCCACCGGCTGAGGTTTCCTGAAAAGACGTGCTCGTGACCAGTAGTTTGTCGCTGAGCATGTCGCCGTGGACGCCGGGATTGAGATCGATACAACCCTCCTCAAAATGAGATTCCTGATCATCACCTGTCCATATTCGCACACACCGGATCATCGTTTGCTCCTTGTTAACTGAATTGTCATCTAGCTCACTATGCACTGCTGTCTATTGACTTGTGGCATAGGCTGGCCGGGAACACCTGCCACATTTTCACGCTCAACCAGCGTTCACCTCGGCCTCTTTCCCCGCGTGTGCGAGACACAACAAAACAACCAAAAGCGCACAGTGAGAAAGGCTACATTTAAGACGCAGATGCGCAACAGTGCAAAGGTTTTCTTACCAGAAAGACACTTCTGTAAGATCCAGGATACAGTCGACACGCTATGGCCGAGGAATGGATGGAATGACAGAACAGCCAAGCACTGCAGCAATCACCAGGAGGCAGTGCGATTATTCCTGCATACCGTGGTAAAGCAGACGCACCAGCAGCCGTACACCATCATTATCTTTCAGCTCCGCGTACTGGGGACCCTCGCGCTTGCCGATGTCGCGGATGTCGGCCATCAGTTCCGGGTGGAACTGACAGGTAAACGAACGTCGAATGGAGTGTGTCTCCCAGTCCTTGTAGTAGATGCAGGTAGTGGACACCTCTGTCCAGGTATCGTCATCGACCCTGGTCTGGGACAGGATTTCAATCGCGTAGGGCAGTCCTAGCAACCAGGACAGCGGGCTTACCGCGATCTGGTAGCGAAGCGGTATGATCGTGTCGTGCAGCAGCTTGAACGCCCAGTTCGCGAACAGTATCGCCTCTTCATTGACTTCATCAGAATGAAACATCTCGATCCTCAGATCACGCTCCATCTTCAGCATGGTATCAATGACACCATCGAGTTCGTCCGCGACTAGCGCGTGCGCACCGTGTAGCTCATCCGGAATATGCTCGCTGCCTGGGCGACGGCTGTACGCCAACAATCGCCGGGTACCCACCTCCACCTGTTCGTTAGGTGCCACAGCAAACATCGTGTCATGCCAGCCAGTGGCGATAGTCTTACCTTCCTTGATCACAGGCAATGCAGCACCGACTTCCTCGATACGCTGGCACACTCGCTGCAGCGACGCCAGCGCAGTGCCGTTAGCATCCATCGGCAGATAGGTGGTGTTGGCCACTTCTCGCACCACGCGTTTAATTAGTCGGATATGGGAAGCCGCTGCTAACTGGTGCCCCAGGCAGATAAAAATACTGGGGCCACTGCCTGAGTAGCGGTGCAACAGCAATTCGTCAACCAGATCTAGAATATCGTCGAGGCTGGCACTGGAGCCATCGAAACTTGCAGCATTGTGAACCGATGGGTTGCCTCCCTGCACTACCGTTGCGATACCTGCGGACAAAACACTGGCAAGACGCTTGTGATTGGTGACTCCGCTATGCCACATGGGATAGAGAATGGAATCGGCATCAGCCACCTGCTGCAGGATATAGGCAATATTCTTGGACGCGCGAACTTCTTCACCCTGTATATTGATGCCCACGTTTTTCCAGGGCTCAACAACCGATACGCTGTTGCGATAAATTTCCGGCAGGCTGAGCAGCAGATCCAGCTCTGTGTGGGAGCTGATCACTTTCTCTAACGGTGGGGCGACGCCCCACTCAAACAGACTGCCATCGAGGAGTCCGTCACGCCCGGGAAATGGCGTGCACGAATCCCTGTCGTTGAGAAAATAGCCCAAAAGTGCATGGATCGACTGCGGGCTGGCCGCGTGATAGCCGAGGATGCCAGGGCGGGTACGCCAACCCATCTCCTGCAGGGATGCAGCCTGCCGAGTCCTCGTATCGATAGGTAATTTCACGCGCGCCGACCTGTGCTGAAAATTATTTAGGGAGAGCTAGCAATTTCCGGGCCATACACGAGAGAATCACAAGATCCGCCGAACCGGCTCCACCGCTGCATATTTATGGGCGAACGATAAACAGCTGGAAGACGCAGGTCGATCTCGCGCACCGCTGAAGTGCAGCGCCGCACTATGCCGGGGCGGATACGCCCTCACAGCAGCAAGATTCCAACGACGGCATTGCGGCGCAAGCGGTGTCGCGGCTCAACTAGCCTTCGATAATTTCAAACACTTTTCTTGTGGGCAACCGCAGCATTTCAACATCGATGATAGTGGTCTGGAAGCTCTTCACAATATCGCGCAGAAAATCCGAACTGAGTTGCAGGTTTACCGGCAAGTACTCTATTTCCTGGCCATCGGTTTCTGTCGCAAATATCTCCAGTCGCGTTGGTGCGATGATGCTCATCCGGTCCAGCCAGGCCGACTGACTGAACGTCTGTGTCCGCAGGTAGAATGTGAGCGTGCCGTCGTCCTCCTTATTTTTGTGGTCGTCTTCAATCAGTGACTCCAGCGACACCTTTTTCGCAGACCTGTCACTTGTCCTGAAGGTGATATCGAATTGCTTGACACCTTCTCCGTACTGATCTCTCAGCCTGAAGATAATCTGGGCATGCCCCTCATACTGCGCCTGCTTGCTCCACCCCAGCGGCGACGTCTTCAATCGACCGACACGCTCAAACGTACGTCGATGCTGCTCCTGAAAATACTCCCGCGTGGCGGTGTACGCAGTATCTTCCAACGGCGTCTGTAATGCGCGCTTCAGCTTTGGCATCACCTCTTTTCGATTCCGCGAGCCGGAGACTATGCCTATTTTTTCACCGAAATGTCCCGTCTCATAAGCCACCGAGAAAGGCACTTCGGGATGATTCCGATTTACAGCGACGGAGTAATTACTATCGCGAACACTCTGATCTTCCTTGCGCTCCTGAACCAATCGCTTTAACTCATCAACTGACAACTGGCGCGCCTCCTCTGCCGGCGCGATGTGGACCCAGGTGTAGTTGAGGTTCGCTGCACTGGTTCTGACAGTGTTGTCGGAGGAATCTTCCTTTACATACCGAATCGGCGCGGCACGCAGCACCTTTGTCGTCTGTGAACCGGCAATACAAAATTCCTGTACCTGATAGTCCTCGCGCATACTATTGCCCGGCTTGAGAAAGTGCAGATGCAAATCCAGTGTTTTCCAGTTCCCGAACTCGAGCTCATCGAGAATATGCCTGCCACCCTGTGTACCGGTACCCAGATACCGCGCCCAGCGAACGATCTGCGCCTTGCCAATGTGCGCAAGCCCACTGCCAAAATTTGCCCCCGCCAGATGCACAAAGTTCTCTATCGGCGACGGCTTGGGACTGAACATTTTGATCCAGTTTCTGACCACAAGCGCTCCGGTAGAATGGATAACCGCGTGGAAGCCGTTCAGGAGCAGATCGCTGTACTCCTGTGAGCGAAGTGCTCTGTCCATTGCATAGCTGACATCATCCAGGCGCACACCGTCATTCAGGCTCAGCCATCGACTCAGGTTCAATGTGTGAATGTTGTCGGCGCCGAACTCGCTGCGTAGGTCTGCCGGTAGTGTCCCGTAGATCTCGCTGACGCTGTTATCCTCGCCCTCCGATGAGTAGCCATGAACTAACAGAATGGGTTTCATTCACCTCTCCTTCCTTTGGATAGAGCTCTAGATTACATAATAGACGCTGCGCTCAATCAGCCAGCCGATATTCGCATTTTGTCATAAAAGTGATCTCCATCGGTCAAATCCTTCTGAGAAGAAGTTGATCCCACGAAAGGGTGGGAAACCAGGCCATTATGGAGGATGATATTCCCGCCAACACTCACTGAGTCAGGCAGCCGAATATCAGAGCAAAACAACACGGCGAATACACCGGATATCAAAACAGATGTTCTACGAAAAAATTGGTGCCGACCGCGCCACAATCAGAAAAAAAGCTGCCAACATACAGGCACAAATGAGCTTACTGGAAAAAGCCCGCCTGCTGACCGGCAACTGGGATCTGTTCCGCTTTATCTGGCTGAGCTATGTGAAAAAGCTGGGGAGTATTTATAACGCACGGCCAATACCCACCTTTGGTTGCGAACATTTCGGCGTCCCCGCCATCGGATTCTCCGATGGCCCCAGAGGTGTCACCATGGGCTTTGCCAGCTGTTTCCCTGTCTCCATTGCTCGCGGTGCAAGTTTTGATCGCGAACTCGAGCGAGCAGTCGGCGATGTCATCGGCCGGGAAGTACGCGCATTCAAGGGCGGCAATTTTTTTGCCGGTATCTGCATAAACCTGTTGCGCCACCCGGCCTGGGGCCGAGCCCAGGAAACCTACGGCGAGGACCCCTATCACGTCGGCGAACTCGGACTGGCATTGACCGAGTCCGTGCAGTCTCACAATGTGATGGGCTGTGTGAAGCACTATGCCATGAACAATATCGAGAATTCACGCTACCGAGTAAATATCCATACCGACGAGCGGACGCTGCACGAGGTTTACCTGCCCCATTTCAAAAAATGTGTCGTAAAAGGGGGGGCGGCCTCGCTGATGGGCGCGTACAACCTTTTTGAGGGAGATCACGTGTGCGAAAGCAGGAAACTGCTTACGGAAATCGCGCGTGAAAAATGGGGCTTTGAGGGTTTTCATATCTCGGATTTTTTCTTCGGTATCCGAGATCCGGCAAAGGCGCTCAACGCCGGCATGGATGTAGAAATGCCAGCGCCGATCCACTATCACAGGAACATCGTAAATATGGTTGAGCGCGGCGACGTCGACCTTGCGGTGGTAGACGCCTCCGTGCGCCGTGTTCTGGAAACGACCCTGGCGTTTACTGACAACCCGGACCGTGAAAACTACAGCGAGGAACTGGTTTCCTGCCCAGATCACACGGCGCTCACGCGCAAGGTCGCAGAGGAATCGATGACCCTCATCAAGAATGAGCGCGGTGTTCTACCGCTGGACAGGTCTGTCAAACGACTGCTGCTCGTTGGGGATTTTGCGCGATCGTCCAATCTTGGCGATCACGGCAGCAGCGCGATAAGGCCACGGTACACGGTATCACCGATGCGCGGATTGCAGGATTACCTCGGTGATTCAGTAGAACTGATTCATTGCCGGGACAGCGAACTGGAGAAGGCGCGCTCGCTGGCTGGCGAAGTGGATGCGGTGCTTATATTCGCCGGCTGCAATGCCTCTGATGAAGGCGAATTCCTGGTGCCCGATGAAGCGGCCGACTACAGTCTTCTCACGAGAATTTACAAGAATGCCGGCCAACATGTCAGGGCCTGGATTGCAGGCAAACTGTTGCGCTTCGGCCAGCACAATATGGTGGCCTCAGACGAGGAAGGCAAGGGGGTTGGAGGCGACCGGGTCAAACTGGGTGTACGCGATTCACAGGCCCGCATGATCAAGGCCATAGGGCGCATCAATCCCAATACTGTGGTGAACCTCATTGCCGGCAGCATGATAATGACTGCGGACTGGGACGAGCATGCGCCCGCGATACTTTACAACTGGTATGCCGGTATGGAGGGCGGGCATGCACTGGCTGGAATTCTGTTTGGCGAGGTGAACCCCAGTGGCAAGCTACCATTCAGCACACCGTATCGCGAAAGCGACCTACCATCTTTCAGCAACACCGAAAACCAGTTCCGATACGACTACTATCACGGTTACACCTTACTCGACAAGAATAACGTCAAACCCATGTATCCTTTCGGCTACGGTTTGAGCTATACCACGTTCACGCAATCCAATCATACAATAGCCGTGATGGAGGATCGCATTCGGGTCGGTGTCGACGTTACCAACACAGGAGACTGTGATGGAAAAGAAGTGGTGCAGGTCTATGTTGGCTTTCCCGGGTCTGCTGTCGAACGTCCTCGCAAGCAGTTAAAGGGGTTTGAAAAAGTATTTGTTAAGACCGGGGAAACTGTAAGCGTCACAATCGACGTACTCTTCGATGAACTGCAATATTACTGTAACGTTTCTGAGGAGTTTGTCTTCGAACCATTGGACTACAGGGTATCTGTCGGCAACAGTTCAGACGATTCCTCGCTGATTGAGATCAACCCCTCCACCACTGCTAAATAGTTGTTCTAATTACCAAAGACCGCGACAGCGGCTTGCATTGACTGCGACAATTCTTGTAGTGTTCAGTCTTATTATCTGCGATGGGGCAAGAGCCTTGAAACGGGAATGCCTTCCACTATTTGGACTGCTTATTTTTTGTACACTGCTGGCAGCACCGGGCAGTCAGGCTTTCCACCCAATTTCAAAGAAGCTTGAGTTCATCACCACCTACCCCGATTATCCCACCGTCAATTACGGCACGGGAGCGCAGGGTCAGGCTGTGCGTCGTGGCGAGTACCTCGCGCAATTGGGTGACTGCATCGCCTGCCACACCACCACCGACGGCGGGCCGGCATTTGCAGGTGGCCTGCCCATACCGACCCCGTTCGGAACATTCTACACACCCAATATCACCCCGGATGAGGAGACTGGTCTGGGGAAATGGAGTGAAGAGGATTTCATCCGGGTAATGAAGGAAGGTATTCGGCCCGATGGTTCGAATTCATTCCCCGCGTTTCCCTATGTTTATTTCAACAGAGTGAAAGAATCTGATCTTAAAGACCTTTGGGCCTACTTGCAGGCGATACCTGCAGTTAACCTGAAGAACAAGGGCAACACCCTGCCATTCCCGGCCAATGTTCGACTGGCGCAGTATGGATGGAAGATACTGTTCTTTTATCCCGATCGCGGCGACTTCGTGCCCGACAAAACCAAATCCGACGCCTGGAACCGCGGCGCCTATATAGTAGAAGGGCTGGGGCACTGCAGTATGTGCCATACACCGATGAACCTGCTGGGCGCGTCCAAGGATAAATACTACCTGACAGGACAATTGATTGAGGGATACTGGGCCCCGGATATCACCAAGCGGGGGCTAGAAACGGCCAAGCGCTATGAGGTGGCGGATGTGTTCGTGGATGATCAGTTAATCAACAAAGCCGGCACGGTGCGCGGCCCGATGGCCGACGTCAACCACAACAGCCTGGGGCATATGACAGATGCCGATGCCATGGCGGTTGCCGAATACCTCACGTCCATACAGAGTAAGCAGCGCTTCAATGCGGCCGATATAAAGGCGGATCAACCGCGGCTGAAACGCGGTGAACAGGTGTTCTGGAATGCCTGCAACGCATGCCATGTCGACGGCGAGGCGGGCGCGCCACGCATCAAGGACAGTGACAACTGGTGGCGGCGACTGCAGGCCAGGCCGATCACAGCCTTCTACCGACACGCCATTAACGGATACAACAATATGCCCGCACGCGGCGCCTGTGTGACCTGCGACAACGACGACGTTGAGGCGGCTGTGGATTACATCATCCAAAAAGCGCTGACATCATCGCAGTGGCGCATCTACACCGAAAAGGTGAAACTGCCGCGTGCGCAGGCCACCAGTGCCGAAACAGGCAAGCAGGTCTATAAAGAATCCTGTGCTACCTGCCACAATCAGGGCAAGCTCGGCGCACCGGTACTGGGCGACAAGCAACAGTGGGCAGCGCTACTCGACAAGAATTTCGACGTGCTGTTGCACAACACACTTGAGGGCATCAATGCGATGCCAGCGAAAGGGGGATGCACTTCCTGCACCGGCGAGGAAGTGATCTCAGCGGTGAAATACATGGCCGAACAGGCCGACCCCAACAAGGATTATTCACTATGGTAGGCCTGTTTCGCTTGTTGGGGGCATGCATATTACTCAGCCCTGCCCTGGTGAACGCCCAGATCAATATGCCGCGGGGTGTAACACCCGTCAGCCAGGATATTTATGGGCTGCACATGTATGTAATCTGGATCGTTGTCGGCATCATGGCAGTGGTCTACGGTGTGATCGTTTTCTCCCTGATCAGGCACCGCAAATCGAAAGGAGCTGTCGCCGCCACCTTTTCACAGAACAACCTGCTGGAAATAGTCTGGACCGTGGTGCCGCTGATCATCATCACTGCCATTGCCGTTCCGTCCATCCGTGTGCTGATTGAGATGGATGACTACGACGCCGCAGACCTGACCGTTAAAATCACCGGGCACCAGTGGAAGTGGCAATACGAGTATCTGGACCACGGCGTCGGTTTTTTCAGTATGCTGTCCACCCCCATGGCGGAGGTCGTTGGCGTCGAGGACAAGGATGAGTGGTATCTGTTGGAAGTGGATGAGCCACTGGTCTTGCCGACTGATCGCAAAGTCCGCTTCGTTGTGACCTCCAACGATGTCATTCACTCCTGGTGGGTACCCGAACTGGGTGTCAAACGCGATGCTGTTCCCGGCTATGTCTATGAGGCCTGGGCCCGTATACAGGAGCCGGGTATCTATCGCGGCCAGTGCGCAGAACTGTGTGGCGTCAACCACGGCTTTATGCCCATTGTCGTAAAAGCGGTTCCGCCTGCCGAGTATGACAAATGGATCGCCCAGCGCGCCCGGGCTGCAGCAACGGTTCAGCCTTCAGGCCCAAATATGACGCTGCCAGAGGCGATGAAACGCGGTGCGGTGCTTTACGATCAGCACTGCGGGGCCTGCCACAAGTATGACGGCAGCGGCATGCCTCCCACTTTCCCAGCGCTGCGAGATAGCTCTATCACCACCGGGTCCGACGTGAACCGGCATATTGATGTGGTGATGAATGGCGTACCCAATACTGCAATGCCAGCCTTCGCTCCACAATTGGATGACGAAGAACTGGCTGCGATTATCACTTATGAGCGCAACGCCTGGGAGCACGACACCGGTGACCTGGTGCAGCCTTCACAAATACAGGCGCGCCGACAATGATGACAGCGCAACCCGACGTTTTGAGGAACTGGAGTCATGGCTAACGGAGCGACCGCAACAGCGGTTCAGCAGAGCGTCCCCCGGCGCATGATGTCCTTTATAGCGCGCTGGACAACGGCCACCAACCACAAGGATATCGGTACACTATACCTGTGCACGGCCCTGCTCAATCTTTTTGTCGGTGGCACCTTGGCGCTGTGTATACGCGCAGAGCTGTTTGTGCCGGGGTTACAGTTTGTCGAACCCAACTTTTTCAATACATTAACCACGATGCACGGCCTGATCATGTTGTTCGGGTTTATCATGCCGGTTGCGGTGGGGTTCGCCAACTGGTTGATACCCATGATGATAGGCGCGCCGGATATGGCACTGCCGCGCCTCAACAATATGAGTTTCTGGCTGCTGCCCAGTGCAACCATCATGTTGATCAGCACACTGTTCATGGATGGCGGAGCACCTAATTTCGGCTGGACCATGTACGCACCGCTGTCCACCACCTACGGTCCGCCCAGCACCGACTACATGATCTTTGCCGTACACATGCTTGGCCTATCCTCGATCATGGGCTCCATCAACATCATTACCACCATTGCCACGATGCGCGCACCGGGCATGACGTGGATGAAGCTGCCGGTATTTGTCTGGACATGGCTGGTCACAGCCTTCCTGTTGATCGGCATCATGCCGGTATTGGCGGGCGCTGTGACTATGATGCTGTTTGATCGCAACTTCGGCACCGCATTCTTCGATGCCGCCGGCGGTGGCGACCCACTGCTGTTCCAGCATATTTTCTGGTTCTTCGGCCACCCCGAGGTATATGTCCTCGCGCTGCCGGCCTTTGGCATCATCTCCCAGATCATTCCTACATTCAGCCGCAAGCCACTGTTCGGGTACCGCACAATGGTCGCGGCAACGGTATTGATCGGTGTGCTGTCCTACATCGTCTGGGCGCACCATATGTTTACCAGCGGCATGCCCTACGGCGCGCAGATGTACTTTATGCTGGCCACCATGCTGATTGCCGTGCCAACCGGCATGAAGGTCTTCAACTGGATTACCACCATGTTCCGCGGCTCGATCAGCTTTGAAACACCGATGCTGTTCTCCATTGCCTTTGTGTTCATGTTCACGTTCGCCGGATGCACCGGAGTTATGCTTGCGGTGGCGCCGGCAGACTTCCAGTATCACGATTCCTACTTCGTCGTCGCCCATTTTCACTATGTGCTGGTGAACGGCTTGACGTTTGCATTTATAGCCGGCGCCTACTACTGGTATCCCAAGTTCTGGGGCCGTATGTACAACGAACGACTGGGCAAGTGGCACTTCTGGCTGTCAACGATATCGGTCAACGTACTATTTTTCCCCCAGCACTTCCTGGGGCTGGCGGGCATGCCGCGCCGTATACCGGACTACGCCCTGCAGTTTGTCGACTTTAACTTTATGTCCTCCGTCGGCGCCTTCGTGTTTGGTTTCAGCCAGCTGATATTTGTCTACAACCTGATCTCCTCGCGACGCCGCGGTGAGCCGGCCAGCGACAAGGTTTGGGAGGGTGCCGAGGGGCTGGAGTGGACGCTCAGTTCACCGCCTCCGCACCACAGCTTCCAGACGCCGCCGAGGGTTGATTAGCAGATGAGCACTGCACCAGACAGGCCCGCGCGACGCCCCTTGCTGATAAAACTGGTGGCAGGCACGGTGCTGATGTTCGGGTTTTCCTTTGCGCTGGTGCCGCTGTACGACCTGATGTGCGATGCCTTGGGCATCGGTAAAATTCGCGAGGCCGAATCAGCCCAGACCAGCACGACGCTCACACCTCATACATTGGAGGTCGAATTTATCACCACCAATACCGAACAGCTGGACTGGAGCTTCTATCCGCTGGTCAAGACAATGGAAGTCACCACCAGCGAAACGTATATGGTGAATTTCTTCGCGCGTAACAATACGCAAAAGACAATGACGGTACAGGCGATACCCAGCATCACACCAGTGCAGGGAACAGACTACCTGATCAAGACGCAGTGCTTCTGTTTTGAACAGCAGACGCTGGAGCCCGGCGAATCTGTCAAAATGCCCGTCGTTTTCCTGATTGACTCGGCGCTGCCAGAGAAATATTCCACGCTTACCCTGTCCTATTCCCTGTTCGAACTGAAACAGGCAACAGCCTCGGCGCAATTGCGCCCTGAGGCCGTAGCAAGCACTCGAGGAGGCCGCACGTGAGCGAGCCCACGCGCACTGACAAGTACTACATACCCGCCTCATCGCACTGGCCGATACTCTGCTGTATAGCGCTCTTTACCTTTTTCGCCGGCATCGGCCGCTGGCTGCACGAGCTGCCCAGCGGACCGTGGGTCTGGCTGTGTGGTGTGGGCCTGCTGGTTGTGGTGTTGTTCGGGTGGTTCGGCACGGTGATCAGCGAGAACCTCTCCGGTGTTTACAACGAACAGGTGGGGCGCTCCTTCCGCTCGGGCATGAAGCTGCTGATCCTTTCCGAAGTTGTGTTTTTCGCCGGTTTCTTTGGCGGCTACTTTTTCATCCGGCTGTGGGGGATACCCATGCTAGGTGGCGAGGTTCATCCCATCACCAGCGTGTTGCTCTGGCCCGATTTCACCGCAGAGTGGCCCCTGCTCACCAACCCGGACAACGGCCGCTTTCTGGGCGCGACCAATCTCGGCAGCCCCTGGGGAGTGCCGCTGGTCAATACCTTGCTGCTACTGACCAGTAGCTTCACCCTGACATTTGCGCACCGGGCCATGGCGCAGGGACACAGCGGGACACTGAAGATCGGGCTGATCATTACGATCCTGCTGGGTGCCGCCTTCCTCGGGCTGCAGGCGCACGAGTACATCGATGACTACGAACGCAATAATGTCACACTCAATGCCGGTATATACGGCAGCGTGTTCTATTTGTTGACGGGCTTTCACGGCTTCCACGTACTGGTCGGGGTCATTATGATCACTACCATGCTGGGCCGCGCGCTCAAGGGCCACTTCAGTCGCCCCGGCGACCATTTTGCACTAGAGGGCGTCGCCTGGTACTGGCACTTTGTCGACGTTGTCTGGCTGTTGCTATTTGTGTTCGTCTATTGGCTCTAATCAGCGCCAGACATCTCAAGGGTGTTATCGGAATCAGCCCCAACAGACGGCGCACGTTTCAGGGTACGCTATGAGCCTGTCTGAGCTATCACATATTATCCAGCTAGCGGTTGCACCCGTATTCTTGTTGATGGGTGTAGCGGCATTCCTGAACGTGATGTCCGGCCGGCTGGGGCGCATCATCGACCGTTCGAGAATCGTGGAGCGCCGCCGCCTGATACTCAAGGACCCCGTAGCGCTGGAGCGCCTCGACCAGGAACTGCAGGCACTGCGCGAGCGTATCCGGCTAAACAGCTGGTCCATAGGCTTTTGCACCTTTTCCGGGCTGCTGGTGTGCTTGACGATAATGACACTCTTCGTTGGCAGCTACTGGGAAGCAGATATCGGGACCGGAGTGGTGATTCTGTTCGTGGTCGCCATGACATCCCTGATACTGGCACTGGTGCTATTTATCAAAGAAACCCTACTGGCAACCCGATCGCTTCGAGAGTGGGGCGAAATGCTGGAAACTGAGTAATTATCAAGAGAAGAGCTATGTCAAAAATTACATGTGCCGACTACCTCACAGAAACACTCTCACAGATCGGTGTAAAGCGGATCTGGGGCGTTACCGGCGACAGCCTCAACGGTATCAATGACAGTCTCCACCGGTCGAAAAAGATTGAATGGATGCACGTTCGCCACGAGGAGGTGGGCGCCTTTGCGGCCGGAGGGGAGGCTGCAGTAACAGGCAACCTAGCGGTCTGTGCCGGTAGTTGCGGGCCGGGTAATCTACACCTGATCAACGGTCTGTTTGACTGCCAGCGAAACCATGTGCCGGTGCTGGCCATTGCGTCGCACATACCCTCTTCCGAGATCGGCTTGCACTATTTCCAGGAGACCCATCCACAGGAACTGTTTCGTGAATGTAGCCACTACGTGGAACTCGTCACCAATCCGGCGCAGTTTCCCCGAGTGCTGGAAACCGCTATTCGCACAGCCATCAGCCGACGCGGCGTGGCGGTCATAGTGCTGCCCGGTGACGTTTCGTTACAGACAGTGCCCGAGGTACCCTCCCCGATCCGTCTGGCTGCACCCGCCGCCAACACGTTCGCCACAGCCGATATTGAACAGCTTGCCGGCATACTCAACGAGTCCGAAGCTGTCACGCTGCTCTGCGGTAGCGGCACAGCAGGCGCCCATGACGAGGTAGTGGCGCTAGCTGACACACTCGCAGCTCCCATTGTGCATGCGCTGCGCGGTAAGGAGCATATCGAGTGGGACAATCCGTTCGACGTGGGTATGACGGGGCTGATAGGCTTTTCGTCGGGATATCACGCGATGGAAAACTGCGACACACTGGTGATGCTGGGCACCGATTTTCCCTACCGACCTTTCTACCCGCAGAAAGCTAAAGTCATTCAGATCGACATCAATCCCGAGGCGATCGGTCGCCGCCGCCATGTTGACCTCGGTCTGGTGGGGGATTTGCGCTCCGCGATCAATGCGGTGCAGCCGCTGTTGCATCGAAAGGAGAACCGTTCATTCCTGGAGAACGCGAAGAAACACTATAGCGGCGCGCGCAAAGGCCTGGACACCCTCTCTCATCCGAAGTCCGGCGAGCCCCGTATCCATCCCCAACACCTGACAAGGCTGCTCAGTGAACATGCAGCCGAGGATGCCATTTTTACGGCCGATGTCGGCACACCCACCGTCTGGGCGGCGCGCTACCTCAAAATGAATGGCAAGCGCCGTCTGCTCGGGTCGTTTAATCATGGCTCCATGGCTAATGCCATGCCGCAGGCGTTGGGCGCGCAGGCGTCGTTCCCAGACCGGCAGGTGATCTCAATGTCTGGCGATGGCGGTTTCACCATGTTGATGGGCGACGTCTTATCACTCAAACAGCTCGGCCTGCCGGTGAAACTGGTGGTGTTTAACAACGGTGTCCTCGGCTTTGTCGCAATGGAGATGAAGGCAGCCGGCTACATTGATGAGAATACCAATCTCGATAACCCCAACTTTGCGATGATGGCAGAAGCCATCGGCGTGCGCGGTATACGCGTTGAGGACCCGGACAAGCTGGAGGACGCGGTGAAAGACATGCTCGCCCATGACGGGCCGGTCATCCTCGATGTCACCACCGCCACACAGGAACTGTCGATGCCGCCGAAGATCCAGTTAGAACAGGCCAAGGGCTTCAGTCTGTTTATGCTCAAGGCGATCATGAGCGGCCGCGGCGACGAAGTACTGGAACTCGCCAAAACCAACCTACGTAAGGGTTAAACACACCCGGGGCAAGGAATGCCAATACCATGAAGTTCAGACTACTGCGGACCGCATGTCCTGAAACCATTGGCGCGATCACCCGTGCGGAAAACGCCCGCGACGGTTGTCCCGCTGTTTATGACCGTGGTATCTTTGCCGCACGCTCATCTTTGATTTTTCCCAATGGATAAAATTGCAATCGTTTCCATTTTTCTGATCTTTTTTTCGGTCATCACCATCATTCTGGGGATTGTCAAAATACATACCTATCCCGGAAAAGTTGCTGAACAACGCGGCCACCCACAGAAAGATGCGATAGAAGCCACCTCTCTTATGGGCCTGCTGATATTTCCGTTATGGATGCTGGCGCTGATCTGGTCATATTCGGGCGCAGTAATAGGCAATCTGTACGAAAAACCTGCAGACAAAGAGCCACCAACAGATGATGAACCCGCCTCTGCCGAACTGGAAGAGGGCGAGCGCTAAGTCATGGAACTGCTGATCACAATTGCCTACTTTTTTCTCGTCAGGCTGGTTTTTTTCGACTACAAGTTGCTGCGTTTCAACCTGTTCTGGAAATTTGTAGTTTTCGGAGTCTGGATTGGTGCGCTGTTGACGGAAGTACTGGCACTGGGCCAGTTTGCCCCCTACAGCAAGAGTGCCTTCGTGCAGACTTACGTGGTGCAGATGGCCCCGGAATGGGGTGGTCGTGTCGAGGAAGTCTATGCCAAACCCAATGTGCCCATTCGCAAGGGCGATCCATTATTCCGGATGGATCCTACCGATAAACAGTACAAGGTGGATCAGTACGTTGCGGCGCTAGCAGAAGCCGACACCAAGGTAGCCGAGATGGCCCAGCGCCTGGCACGGGCAGATGCAGAAGTGCGCAAGATCGAGGCCGACCTGGAAATAGAAAGGGTCATGTACGAGCAAATCAAGGAAGCTGCGGGACAAGGCGCAGCCTCTCAGTATCGACTGGAGAGTGTCGCCCAGAAAATCGCCAGCCTCGAAGCAGAGTCCCTGGCGGCAAAAGCTTCGCAGCAAGCGGCCAAGCTGGCACTGGACTCCAACGTCGATGATATGCCCACTGCCGTCGCCTCAGTGCTGGCAGAGCTCAACAAGGCCCGCTATGAGCTGGCCAACACCACCGTCGTGGCACCCACGGATGGCTATGTCTCCAATTTGCAGATACACCCCGGCAGCTACATCAGGCTGAAAACGCCGATCATGAGCTTCATCAGCACCGAAGAGCACTGGATCGTCGCGAAGACGCTGCAGAACGGTGTCCAACGGCTCGCGCCCGGCGACAAGGCAGAAGTGGCGTTTGCGATGTATCCCGGCAAGGTTTTCGACGCCGAGGTGGTGAGTGTGGTGTGGGCCAATGGCGCTGCCCAGGGAATACCCAGCGGTATACTGCCGCAGGAACAACAGGTTCATCCGGGTATGGAGTTCTTTGTGCGCCTGCGCATGACAGAGAATGACCCCAAATACCCACTGCGGTTCGGCGCGCGGGCTATTGTGGCAATGTACAGCGAGGACTGCGCAGATTTCCTCAAGTTACTGCGCCAGATCGAGATCCAATCCGAAAGCTTCCTGAACTACCTGTTTAACCCGTTCTAGGCAATGCCGGCAACGCTCTCATCTCTATCGACTTTTCGGCGCCGCTGGCTGAGTGCTTGTGCGGCGCTCGCTATGAGCGGCTGTGCGGCGGTTGGGCCCGACTATGTCGAACCCGAGCTGGCGGTGCCCGATGCCTGGCATATGCGAATCGTCGAGCAGGTGAATGAAGGGCCAGAGGCCTCCCTGCAGAACTGGTGGACCGTATTCAACGACCCCGCGCTGAACCAACTCATCGAACGCGCGCGCAGTGGCAACCTGAGCCTGCAGACCTCGGCCGCACGTGTCAAAGCCGCGCGTGCAAATCTGGCCATCACGCGCGGCGAGCGCATGCCTGTGCTTGATGCAGCCGGTCAGACCTCGCGCACCCGCCAGAGCGATGACGGCTGGCTGGCACAGGTGGCGCCGGACAATGGCTTCGACGCACAGAACCTCTACGAACTGGGATTCGACGCAAGTTGGGAGATCGATCTATTCGGGCGTATCCGCCGCTCGATCGAGTCTGCACAGGCGGAGTATGAAAGTACACTGGAAACTGAACGCGATGTCATGGTCACCCTGTTTGCAGAGGTCGCACTGACATACATCGAAGTGCGTGAATACCAGAATCGCATACGTTATGCCACCGAGAACATTGCCATCCAGAAAGAGGCGCTGGCACTGGCCAGAGAGCGCAACGCCACCGGGCTGAGCTCACAGCTGGATGTAGTGCAGGCTGAGGCCACACTCAGTATGACGCAGGCTGCACTGCCGGTGCTGGACACCGTCAGGGCCCAGGCCCTGTATCGGCTGGCAGTCCTGCTGGGTGAGGAAGCCGGCAATCTGGATGCAGAGTTCGCAGTTACCGCCCCCATCCCCATACCCACAGGGCGCATTACGCTCGGCCTGCCGGTAGACGTTGTACGCCAACGTCCGGATGTGCGCGCTGCTGAGCGCCGTCTCGCAGCGCAGACCGCGCAGATTGGCGTAGCGACAGCCGCGTTGTATCCAGAGTTCACGCTCAGCGGCTTCATCGGACTACAATCGCGCTCCACGAATGACCTGTTCAGTAGCGACAGCGACTTCTGGGGTGTGTCCCTGCCTGTTAACTGGAACCTCTATGCCGGCGATCGGGTGCGCAGCAATATTGAATTACAAAGGGAGCTCACCGAACAACGACTGCTCGAGTATCGCAAATCGGTGCTGGATGCTCTGGAAGAGGTCAAGAGTGCACTGGTGGCCTATAACAATGAACACGACAGGCTGGCAGCACTGCGCCGCGCTACCACTGCTACTCGGGAAGGCGTGCGGCTGGCCATGGTCCAGTACGACACAGGTCTGACCGACTACAACAACGTGATGACCATGCAACGCGACCTGTTCCAACTTCAGGAGCAGCTGGCCGCGAGCGAAGCACAACTGGATTTCGAGTTGATCGCCCTCTACAAAGCCGTAGGAGGTGGGTGGTAGACGGCTTGATGAGTGTACTTTTGCTGCTGCTGGCAGCAATTGTCATGTTTGCCATCAATCGACCCCGCGTCGATGCAGTCGCACTGCTGATGCTGGTGGCTCTGCCGCTGACCGGAGTCATCACGATACAGGAGGCGCTGGCCGGGTTTGGCAACCCAAACATCGTACTGATTGCCGCGATGTTCGTTATCGGTGACGCGCTTGCGCGCACCGGCGTCGCCCGCGGCATAGGTGACTGGCTGATTGAAAATGGCGGAGTATCCACCACACGTTTGCTGGCAACACTCATGCTGGTAGTGGCACTGCTCGGCTCCGTGATGAGTTCAACCGGTGTAGCCGCCATTTTTATCCCGGTGATATTGCGGATATCCAGCCGGCGCGGAATACCAGCAAGTCGTATGATGATGCCCATGGCCTACGCCGCACTCATCAGCGGAATGATGACGCTCGTTGCAACCTCACCCAATCTGATTGTCAACTACGAACTCGTGCGCCTCGGCAACGAGGGTTTCGATTTTTTCTCCTTCACACCGTTCGGGTTGCCCATCCTGATCATCGGCACACTCTATATGATGGTTGCACAGCGCTGGCTGGACCCGTCGGAGACAGTCGAGGATTCCGGCCCCAAACGTCCCGATATCGGACAGTGGATTGCTCACTATGGTCTCGCCGACCGCGAGTTCCGGCTACGCGTAAAAGGTGATTCGCCGCTTCTGGGCAAGTCGCTGGAGGCGTTGGATCTACCTAGCAAGGTGGGCGCAAGAATCATACTCGTGGATCGCGGCCAAGGCCGCGCGCGTAAATTGATGACGCGCAAACCGTCGATGCAACTACAGGCAGGCGATAAGCTGCTGATCAATTTTGACCAGGATGCCGCCAACACAGACATAGTAGCACTGTGCCAGCAATACGGCGTAGAGTTACTGGACGAATCGGGACGATGGTTCGCCAACCGATTTCAGAGCGAGGGTCTGGTAGAGGCGATCGTCACCAGCGATTCGCGGTTTGTCGGTTGCTCGGCCGCAGAACTGGAACAACTTACCGATGAGCAACTGAGTGTTGCTGGCATGCGACGCGGTGCCACGGCCCATCCACCGCACGGGGTGCGAGGCGAAGAGTTGAAAGCGGGCGACACACTGCTACTCGCCGGGTCGTGGGAGACGATCCGTAACCTGCGCAATGAAACCCAGGACCTCATTGTTCTCAACCTTCCACGCGAATATGACGACGTTCTCCCGGAGGCAAGCCGTGCGCCCTATGCACTGCTGACACTGGTCGTCGTTATCGTATTGATGGCTGCGGACATCGTCGCCAACGTGCACGCCGCACTGATTGGTTGCCTGATGATGGGCCTTTTTCGCTGCATCAACCTGGAGCAGGCCTACCAGTCCATTCAGCTTAAGACCCTCATAATGATTGTCGGCATGATGCCGTTTGCACTAGCGCTGGATCGAACCGGAGGCGTGGATATCGCCGCGCGTGAGTTGGTGAATCTGGTGGGAAGTGCAGACCCGCGTATCATACTGGCAACCCTGTTCGCCGCCACCGTACTGCTGGGCCTGTTTATTGTCAGTACCGCGAATGCAGTGCTGATGATTCCTGTCGCTCTGGCCGTTGCCGAGGCGCTCGGGGCCTCTCCCTATCCCTTCGCGATGATTATCGCACTGGCTGCATCAAGCGCCTTCATGACACCTATCTCGCCAATTAATCAACTCGTGGCAACGGCCGGGAACTATCGCTTTACCGATTTCCTGCGGGTCGGCCTGCCACTAACGCTGATAGTGATGGTTGCCAGCGTACTGCTGGTGTCCTGGCTGTTGCCGCTTTACCCCCAAGCGGCGAATTGAGACAGCTTAGCCGGCACCCCCGGTAGGGCACTGCGGGCGCTAGCGGGCCAGCAACAGCGATGCCTGGTCCCCAACCAACCCGGTCAGCCGGCTCATCGGGAAGATAACAGGTTCACGGATATCGCTGAGATCTTCTAATGTAAACTGCACGTAACCCAAACTCCGGTAAGTGCGGATATACAATTGCTTGCGCTGCAAATCCGCTATGCTGGTCCACGAGGTGTACTCGGTTGTGGTTTCCTCATCCCCTGCACTCATTGCCTCGAGGTTGAGCCCGGCCTCCCCGTCGGGAACAGCGATTGTAATACCTCGCGGACGATCAAAGTTATTCATGATATGTGCGAGAGTCTGCACTGCACTATCGGGATCGCTGGCACGCTCTGCAAACTGCGCGTAGTAGACAGCACGCACAAAGCGACCGACGGACGTATTTGAGCTCGGCAGACTCGCCGTTGCGATTCCTGAATCGGGTTGATGTGCCTGATAGCTGCCAAATGTTGCGTGCGACTGATCGTGGTTATTTAGAAAGGTGTAATTGTCGAGATTGGTCAGATGCCACGGGAACGCTGGCCCGTTCGTCATCACGCCGACGGGATTATCATACACAGTGGCCTCACCGCCAGAAAATTCGATCACAATGGAAGCGCCGCCACTATCGTGCACAACATAGTGAAACGGTGACGCCATACCACCGAGCATCGCCAGTTTGACTACGGATATTACCTGCTTTGCCAGTGCCTCCTTAACCTCTGCCACACAAGCAAACTGGCTGAGCAGCCAAGACCCGAGATCACTGGCGGACAGTATCGCCTGTGTTACGCTGACGGCAGTGCGCGCACAGCCTGTCCCAGGATATGCCAACAGACTGAAAGTTAGACCCTGTTGGTTCACGCCCTCCAACACCTTGAAGTCATTGGGCCGCAGTGGCCGGTCTGCCGTGGGCGCGCGATCCGGCATGGTAATCGCTAGAAACAGATAACGGCTTTGATACTCCAGCTCCGGATGCCCCTCAACCTCCGACTTGAATGACTGGCCCGCAGGGAAGTAACCAAGCTGGTAGGGGAGCTCCATCGACAACTCCAGCGTTCTGCCAAAATATACGCCGTCGTTGCTATCGCGGTAGATCAGGGAAGTACACATGGCGACACCACTAAGCCTGACTCAGGAAGCCTGCAGAAGATTCTTATAGATGCGACCGTCCTTCATAATCAGCTGAAGATTTTTGTCTGGCTCCCCGAGAAAGTCCAGGTTCTCCGTCGGATCTCCATCGACGATCAACAGGTCGGCGAGCGCGCCGGGCTCAATCACACCCACTTTGGCGCGATAGGGATTCCGCTCGCCGGACAGCCCCAACAACTCCCCATTCTTCGCTGTGGCGATCTGTAACAATTCCAGTGACGGGTAAAACTCAATCAGCTTCGCCAGTTGGCGCCCCTGACTGGACAGATTATCCGGCGTAAACAGGATATCGGTACCCCATGCGGTCTTGATACCGAGATCTCTGGCGAGATGGTAGGCCTTGCGTGTACCCTCGGCAACCTGCAGCTGTTTCGCTCGGGCATCGGGATCAATTTTGAAGTTCGCGTCGTCATCAGCGAGAAAAGGTTGGAGGCTCCACCAGACGCCTTCGCCAGCTATTATTCGAGCGCTTTCCTCATCGGCCAGTTGGCCGTGTTCGATGCACTTGACGCCTGCTTGAACAGCTCTTTTGATGCCTCTTGGATTATAGACATGCACCATCACATACGTGCCCCAATCCTCCGCGGCACCTACGGCTGCGCGCAGCTCCTCTTCAGAATACTGTGTCGTATCCAGCGGGTCATAAGGGGATGAAACACCGCCCCCGGCCATCAGCTTGATCTGGGACGCGCCGAGCATAAGTTGCTCGCGCACACGACGCAGTACCTCGCTGCTGCCATCAGCGATAGCCGCCGCGCCAATCTGTTCGGCATAACTCAGTGCACCTGCATTGCTACGCGGTACCTCACTGCGCAGGCGGAAATCACCGTGGCCGGATGTCTGCGAAATCATCGCTCCCGAGGGGTATATACGCGGCCCTGTTGCAATACCTTCATCGATGGCCCGTTTCAGGTCAAAACTCGGGCCACCCACATCACGCACACTGGTAAAGCCGCGCATCAGTGTCCGTTCAGCTTCCTGCGCAGCGACGAGGTAGAGATAGCCCACGGTGGAGCGCATCGCGCGGGCTTCAGTGATAGCACAGAACATCGCGTGCCAGTGCGCATCGATCAGGCCGGGCATCAGCAACCTGCCGCCGCAGTCTATAGTCTGTGCATTGTCCACAGCCTGCCCCACTGCTGGCAACGCGGTGATACGGTTTTTTTCAACCAGCACATTAATCCCTGTGCGCACACTGAGATTTACGCCGTCAAACAGCTTGAGATTGGTAAACAGAACAGGGGGGGACGACGCATTGGAGTCTGCAGCGCGTAGCGGCAACGGATTCACTCCCATCGCACCCACCATGGCCGCAGATAGGCCTCCGAGAAACGACCTGCGCGTCACGCCGTTCCAGGCTGTGCCGGCCTTGGCAGGATACGGATAGCCTTCGTATGCTGTGCCGGACTTGTCTGTCGCGACTGCCCCGGAAGCAGTGCCAATGGTTGCCGCTTCGTCTGCGTTATCGTGATTTTCTGTCAATGTAAGTCCTTGATCGCGTGCACCCGCGCGAAGGGATATTCTGGCGGCAGCAGTCCTGAAATGACATTGGATTCTAATCGACAACAGCTGCAAATGCCAAAGCTGGGGCGGTTTGCTCGCAGTGCAAGCTGTTTGCGACACTGTCAGGAAGGATAAACGCGCACCCGGGAGCGATAACTTTACTGTGTTGCACACAGGCTGATGCTTTGACTTTCACCTTGCACAGATACTAAGATTACTCCGCTTGAAAACTGTAGCGTTATTGCAGGGAACGTTTTTTCGCTGGACAACGGTGCCCCGCTTTCAGGCTAGGGGTGCACGATAACCCCGATAAGTACTTTTCAAATATTCAGTCCGTGATGAATCACATCCGCACAGTTTTTCATCCGCACACCTTTGCCTCTACGAGCGACCCAACACTATGAACAATGAAACCATAGCGCCATCGCCTCTGCCCGCCTGGACCTGGGCGGTACCGCTTGCTGCAGTGTTGCTGTTGCTCGCCAAGCTGGCACTGGCGCAGAGCCTCCACGGTGCCTGGTTTGATGCGCTGACTCTGGTTGCTCTTCTGGCAACCGTTTTTGCATCGGTTCATCACGCGGAAGTTATCGCGCATCGTCTGGGTGAACCTTTCGGCTCTCTGGTTCTCGCCGCGGCTGTCACTGTGATAGAGGTTGCGCTGATTGTGTCGGTCCTGCTCACCGGCACCGACGGCCCCAATGAAATAGCGCGAGACACGGTTTTCGCTGCGGTGATGATTGTACTGAATGGTATCGTCGGCTTGAGCCTTCTGCTAGGCGGACTGCGGTATCACGAGCAGGGTTTCCAAATTCACGGGGCGACCGGGGCACTCGGCGTCATCGGCACATTGGCGACCCTTGCCCTCATACTCCCGAACTTCACACAGGCTATTCCGGGGCCGGTGTATTCGTCAACGCAGCTATTCTTTGTCGGGTCTGTCTCACTTGTCCTGTACGGCCTTTTTCTCTTTGTCCAGACTATGCGACACCGCGAGGACTTTCTGCACGGCGCCCAGGACACAGAGGGGCATCACGGCAGCAAACCCAGTGGCGCGACGATGGCCGCCAGTGCCGTGTTGCTGCCAGTAGGACTGGCATGTGTCATTTTCCTCGCCAAGAGTCTCACACCCACTATTGAATCGGCTGTGCTGGGCGCCGGCTTGCCCCCCGCTTTTGTCGGTGTGGTGATTGCGGCTATCGTGCTATTTCCGGAAGGGTTGTCTGCACTGCGTGCTGCGAAAGCAAACAAGCTGCAAACCAGCCTCAATCTGGCGCTGGGCTCGGCACTGGCCAGTATTGGAATGACGATACCGGCCGTCGCCGCCGTCTCGCTGATGATCGGTATGCCGCTGGCACTGGGATTGGAGCCCGAGCATATTGTGCTGCTGGTACTGTCACTGTTTATCTGTACGCTGACATTGGCAACCGGCCGCACAACCGTACTACAGGGAGGCTTGCATCTGGTTATTTTCGCAGCCTTCCTCGTGATTGCCGCAGTTCCCTGACAACCGCTGCCAGACTCGGTGGAGCGCCTGAACCAGGCCGACTACCGCACGTCTGAAGGCAATGGGGATGCGATGTCCCGCGTATCAATCTCCAGCGGGCGATTGGGATCACCAGCCAAATGCAGGGTTTGCGTTGGGAAGGCAAAATCGATACCCGCTGCATTGAAACGCTCGATAAGCGCTCTGTTCACGTAGGTAAGGTGCACCAGGTAATCCGCATACACAGGCGGAAAATACCAGTAAATAACATTGATGTTGAGGGAGTCGCTGTTCAGTTCGTTGAAGACTACCCGCGGCTCATAGCCAACCCTGTTGACGCAGCGGTTAATCTCTTCGCCATCGCACACTTTTACCGCCAGAATATCCCTGATGATAGCCATCGCTTCATCGATTTTTTCCGGCGGGGTGTCGTAGGTCACCGTGACGTCCATCACCCTGCGAATAAAGGGGCGCTGGCCAATATTCTCAATATCCGCCTTGGCCACGTCATCGTTGGGGATGCTGGTTACATGGCCATTGAGCAGTCGAATTTTGGTTGAGCGAAGACCGATTTCTTCCACCGTACCATCGTGCCCACGCACTTTGATACGCTGTCCGACATGAAAGGGTTTATCCAGCAACAACATCATGCTGCCAAAGATATTCCGCAGCGATTCCTGCGCCGCCAATGCCACTGCCAAACCGGTCACTCCGGCACCGGTCAATACGGTGGCTAGCGGTACCCCCATGCGTGACAGCCCCTGAATCAGCACCACAATCGCCAACAGAATACTGCCGATGCGAATACCAAAACGCGCCAGCTGCAGATCAATGCTTACTCGCTGGCCGCTTATTCGTCTCGTCACCTGGCCTATAATCAAATTGGCGATGATTTGAATGATAACGATGAACGCAACCAACCAGATGACTGCGGAGAGATGACGCACCCACTGCATGACCTCGCCGGTGATAAATATCTCATCGGAAATAAAAACTTCCAGCTCATGAGCGAGAAACAATGCCGCCAGCGGCACCAACAAACTCAAGCGGTTCTGCCAACTCTCCGCCCAACCCCGTGATATCCTGCGTATCAACAAGCGCAGCCCGTACAGAGCCAGCAGCAGCAGCACGAAGCCCGTGACCATGAAGACCCACTGCCAGGTTTGTTGGCCGAGATACTGACCATGCATCCATTCGGGCATGTCCCGCACCCACTCTGTCGGAATCATAGGCCCGGGCGTCATGAAATAGGCGTCGTGGAGCCCCTCTATCTCCAGATTAATGTACGGCAGTTCCAGCACACTCTCATACATTTCCTGCGCCAGCTTGAGTGTGCGCTCACTGAACTGGAAGTTACCCGTGAAAGGGCCTTCGCGTATGTAAGCGATAACGATATCGCTCTCGTCGATCTGCCAAATAGGAGGGTAATTGTCGCGCATCTCTGCAAACGCCTGTTCGCGGTCGGGCAGCGCATCGGGCTTTAATGGCGGCACTCTGGCCACGATCTCTCTCAAATAGACAGCGGCTTCTACCGCGTCGGTTCGGCGCAGCGATTCAGGCACTTTACGCAGATCAAACAGCCGTTCCATCTGCTCTTCGAGGTTGTCGAGCGTGTCCTCATTGTCAAACGTATAGCCTTCTTCCTGGACAATTTTGTTGTAGGCATCCGTGATATCAATCATTGATTGCCAGGTATGGCGCGGGCTGCTCAGACGAGCCAAATCCAGCTCATCGTGGAAACTCAGGGGCTTACTGACTCTGGCGGCATCGCAAGTGAGAGTAAAGATTGACAGCAGTATAAACAGCAATAGTTTCATCGGCATCCACCCTAGCCAGAACGCAGCTAAATGACAAGCTCCGCCCACGTCAGTGGCAACGGTCTCGCAGGAAAAGCACCGCGGAACAACGTCGCGTTGCGGGCAGGTGCACACAGCGGGTATCGGCTGTATCTTCCAGATATTGTCACAGCAGAACCAGACAAGCTATGCTAATACAGTCAGGCATAAAAATAATACAGCCACGGAGACTAACAATGACGCTCATCAGAACGCTGCCCGGCCTGTTACTGGGCCTCGCCATACTACCCCACCCGATCACCGCGCTGGGCGAAGATCTGGCCCTGGAGGAGGTCGTGGTCACGGCAAGAAAGCGCGCGGAGTCTCTGCAGGAAGTACCTGTAGCTGTGACCGCCTTCACAGCCGAAACCATGGAGGCGCTGGGCATAAAAAATATGCGTGATTTCGATGGTCTGGTCCCCGGCCTCAACCTCAACGGCGGAGGCAATGGTGTTAAGGGTGATGGCAACGCCTACATTCGCGGCGTTGGGCAGAGGGAGACCCGGGTAACCATTGATTCCGGCGTCGGCATTTATCTGGACGAAGTGTATATCGGCCGCGCATCCGGCGCGCTGTTGGACGCTGTGGAAACGCAGAGTATTCAGGTATTACGTGGCCCGCAGGGAACCCTGTTTGGAAAAAACACCACAGGGGGAGCCATTTTATATACGTCGATAAAACCCTCAGCAGAATTTGGAGGTACAGCGAAGGGCACCCTGGGTAATCTGGATCGCAAGGATGCGTCTCTGGCGGTTGACGTACCGTTAATAGAGGACAAACTCCTCTCCCGCCTATCGGTGGCTACAGTGAATCGCAATGGCCACATCGAAAATGATATCAACAGCACACAGTACAGCGACGAGGAAAGGGACATTATTATCGGACAATTGCGCTGGCTTCCCACCGATGCCGTAATCGTCGACCTGAATATGAATCACACAAGAATCGACCAGAAACCTCTGGGCCAAAAGTGCCGGTGGCTGGGAGACGAACTGGCGGAGGCTGGTTTTCCTCAACAGGGATCGCTGGAAGGCATCTACGATATTTTTTCTCCGATATCGGTTGAGGAGTACTGCAACAGGAGCGGCGAGGACCTGCCGCTCGACAAATTTCAGAGCGAACAGAACTCGCGATCAGATATTTTCTACCAGGGCGTCTACAAAGTAAAAACCAGCATGGTCGCCAATACCGTGAGTTGGGAGGTGAATGACAACCTGCAGTTCAAAAGCATCACAGCCTACCGCAATACCAAGCAGGAAGCCGACGAAGATATCGATGGTATGGATGCCGTCATCATCGGCCGGCTCGCGACACAGTACAACAATACCGATCAGTATTCACAGGAGTTCCAGTTCATCGGCAATGCGTTTGATGAGCGCCTGGATTATACCCTCGGCCTGTACTCCTTCTACGAGAAAACCGACGATGACTGGCTGCAGGATTTCTCCGGTTACGTTGAAACCACCACAGTGCCAAACAGCATTATGCTGGCGCGTTCCAACCTCACCGAACGCGAAACCGAGAACACCTCCTACGCTGGCTTCGGCCAGTTGGATTACAACTTTAGCGACAACATCACCTTGACACTGGGCATTCGTTATACCTGGGAGGAAAGGAAGACAAACTATCGCGAGGGTAGGGTCTACCTGCCCAGTATCGGTAACGGCGAATACCTCGGCACATTTGACACGATCTATACCGCCAACGTCATCCACCCGTTCTCTGAACCCGGTGGCACGCCGGTGACCAGCTGGCAGTATGGCTTTGACCCCGACGGCCCTGGTGGCGAGCCATTCCAGGTTGGCGCTTTTGGTGAATCCAGTGACAACCGCAACGATGATGACTGGAACCCGATGGCTAGCATAAAGTATCTGGCCACCGAACCTGTGCTGGACAGATTGAAGATGGACGATGCCATGGTCTACCTGACATACAGCTCGGGTTTTCGCTCGGGTGGCGTGGCGGTGGGCAATGGTGATTTCGACGGCGACGGCATCATTGACCTGGAGAACTACAAACCAGAATATGTGGATATGTTAGAGCTGGGCTTCAAAATCGATGCGCTGGACAGGAGGCTGCGTACCAATGTGGCCATTTATTACCAGGAGTATGATGACATTCAGCTCACCACGACCATACCTGATCCAAGCTTTGGTATCCCACTGCCTGCTATTCGAAACGCCGGCAAGGCGGAAATGAAAGGCATAGAGACCGAATTCACATTCCTTCCCACTGACAACCTGCGCTTTATGGGCAGCTTCGCCTACATGGACGCAGAATACAAAGAGTACCTGGCGGAAGTTCCGGACCCCAACGGTGGCGGCCAGATCGAGATTGACCGAGCGGATGAACCGATGCCCCGTGCCCCAAAATGGACAGCCTACCTCTCCGTCGACTACAACATTCAGACGACGTCCTGGGGCACAGTCACACCGAACTTCCTGGTGCGCTACAGCGATGAAGTGTACGGTGGCTTCGACCGCCCCAGTTTCTACGTGGAGGAAGAAGTCACTGTCCCGTCCAAAACCTTCTATGATGCCCGTGTGACCTGGTCACTGCCCGATGACCGTACCACTATTGTGGCCTGGTGCAGAAACCTCACGGACATTGACGACCATTTCCAGGGCGGTATATCGACGGTGGGGGTTGCCCGCACCACGACAGAAACCTACTCCCTGCCACGCAATTATGGCATAGACATTATTTATCGCTTTGGCGATAACTGAGCCTGATGGTCAGCGGCGCAGGCTGCTGACCCTCTGTAACTGCAAAGGCGCTACTCCTGAAACAAGCGCTGCGCCGCCGCCCAGATATCATCCACCATATCCCAACCTGCGGCATTGGTTTCCTCGTAATGGTTCTGCGGCTCGCCCAGTTCGCGGCCCAGACCCTGACCATAGCGGCAAATGGCCGCCACCGCTTCGGCATCACCACCCAGAGCGGCCAGTTCAGACGGGTCGTCGGTAATCGTCTTGCAGATACGACCACCGATCCACTGCGGGTCCTCGATCACACCGCGCGCAGCCAGATCGCTACAAGTGGCGTCACCGGGCAACACCAGGTCCAGACAACTCATACGGTATTCATCAACCGGCGTATAATAACCGACCTGATCACCGCCCAGCCCAACGGTCAGGGTGACAGACTCATCCACCAGCGACATCAGGTAACCCGGCAGTTTATAATCAGCTCCCACCGCATGCAGATGAGGCTCGGTGTAATATTTTTCCGGCGGCGCTGTATTGAAGTCGTCCGGCAGGCCGTATACCAGTTCCGGCGGCAACTCGCCCGGCATCCACAGAATTCCAACATCGCCAAGGTCGAGATGAGCAAGCTGAGTGCGCAACACGTCGCCACGGGCGATCTGGCTGCCCAGTGCGGGCGTGATGAACGGGTCATCCTCCACTTCCTGCCCTGCAGAAATGCAGTTGTCATCGTTGAACGGCACGGTGTGACAATTGAACAGTTCTGTCGGTTGCCAGCCAATTTCACCTTCGGCAATCAGCAGCCGGAAACCGATATTGGTAAGCCGAGTATAAAACGGCTCAACGTGCACAGTAAGCTGCGACACATCAACCAGCATAGGCGCCTGCAAAAGATTTGTTACCGCATTGGCCAGCTCGGTTCCGATCGACTCGGTTTTGGCAAAGCTGCGGCACAGATAAGGGTCACTGCGGTCGCAACTCGACAGCGGTTGCGCGCCGGCCGGCACGGTCACACCGTCACCCACGGGGTGCTCAGCATCCACCCGCCAGGTAGGCGCAGAGCCGGGCCCAATCTGGTTACCCACGGGGCCATTCAGGTACAACACATGACCGCCGCGACTACTGACGAGTCGATCACGCAATACACCCGGATAATCGGCAGTCAGGTAACGCCCTTCCGCCGTACAGTTTCCGCCCGTCCAGCCCTTCACCTGACAGGCTTCTTGCAAACCTGCGGCCTCCGCCGGCGGCTCCCAGCCCAAAGTTGACTCGGGATGGCTTGTCCACTGCACCAGTGTCGCTATCGCACTGTCGTCTTCGATCGCGTTGACAGCCAGTACATTCAAACGCGTATTTTCGATAACGGGGTCGCGTTGGTCACTGGCACCATAAGCGTGATTCCCCGTCGCCGAGACGAGTTCTGCTGGTTGCAACGCGGCCACCGCATCCTCGGCGGCAAAGGCCATCTCATCCGCCATCATAGAGAACCAGTCAGGGTTGATGCTGAAGGCACTATCCGGGCCATGGTGGTTATGCGTAGCCGAGACCAGCACCGGTGATTCCTGCCAGTCATCGGGCAATCGTGAGCGGATGCGCTCGACCATCTCCTTGATATCGGAGGAAAAGAAGGAATAGGCATCGGCCATCACCAACAACACCCGTTGTTCCTCCAACTGCATTGCAAGCACCGTCGTATGCAGATCGTCGTGTACCCAGGCTGAGTCAGATCGACCGTTGCCAACGTCGACCTGCCCCTGGTCCCACTGTGCAATAAAGATGCCGGGGTCATCAGGATCAATGGCGCCCGGGGTGGACCAGCCCGGCGCATCATTGAGGTAGTCGCGCCCGCCATTGACGGTGGGCAGGATACTGCGGCTGGCAGCACCAGCCATGAGCTGTGTGGTGTTCGGGGGATCTGTAATCGTCGCACTGCTATTGTTGTTACTGCTGTTACTGCAAGCCACCAGTAACGAAAGGCTTACCAGTAGTAAAGTGTTACCAAGGCGAGAACTCATCGCTTCATCCCTCTGTTATCCATCATCGATCCGTCGTCATGGCTGTCACAGTCGCTAACTGTGCTCGTGCCACCGTGTTTATATTTGTATATGGCCACGCTGGGCATTCTGCACGTTTAGCGTGCACCGCTCAAGCCTGTTGCTACAGCTGGCTTCGTCGATTCGTCCAGATTTGTCCAGATTCGTAAACAATGATGTTTTATAGGACGGGCTTATCCGGACGGCCCTATACGCTAGATTTAGCACCGAATTCCACAATCGAGGAGAAGGGCAATGAACCACAACGCAACTGTGATATCCGATCCTGACATCGACCACGACACGATAGCACCGCACAGGATTACCGCAGGCACGCTCGACGCAGCGATGCGCTGGCGCTACGCCGTACGGCGCTTCACAGATGACATCATCCCGCAAGTAGAACTCGACACTCTGTTCGATGCCGTGCGGCATAGCCCATCAGCTTACGGACTCCAACCTTACCAACTTATTGTCATATCCTCCCGGCAAGTGCGCGAGCAACTGCTCGCCCACTCCTACGGGCAGGACAAGGTCGTCAACTGCTCTCATCTGGTGGTGTTTGCGGCCTACAAGGACATTGATGACGCGCTGGTCGACCGCTACATCACACTGGCGGCAGAAGGCAGAGGTGCGCCACAGGAGGACCTGGGGGAGTACGCCGTGCAGGTCAAAAATGCGCTGGCTGCACAGACCCGGGAACAGCGGGCCAGTTCCGCCGTGAACCAGTCGTTTCTCGCACTGGGTACGTTGTTGACCAGTGCGGCACTTCTGGGAATCGACTGCTGTCCGATGAGTGGCTTTGAAGCCAGCGGATACGATGACATTTTAAGCCTGCCACAAAGGGGCCTGACAGCCGCAGTGATCTGCGCACTGGGACGACGTCATCCGCAGGACGGTGCTTCCTCATACCCCAGGGTACGCGTGCCCCGCGGCGACTGGCTGCTGGAGTATTGATCATGTTGTGGCTTATCTGTCTAGCCGCCGTTGCCGGCATCCTGATCGCCGTTCAAGCAGGCATGAATGCACAGCTGGGCGTACTGTTGCACAGCCCGCTGCTAGCCAGCCTGGTGGCGTTCAGCGTCAGTGCTACAGTCACCATGCTGCTGGTACTGTTCACTGATCACACCACAGAACCGGCGGACCAGGATCAGGCGATACCCCGCTGGCTTTGGTTCGGGGGCTTATTGAGCGCCGGCGGTGTCGGCCTGTTCTACTACCTCATTCCCCGCATGGGTGCGGGACCAATGATGTCGATTGCGCTGACCAGCCAACTCACCGTCGCTATGATGGTCAGTCATTTCGGGTGGTTCGGCCTGCCGCAAAGCCCGTTGGATATGTCGCGGGCCATGGGACTTGTTGCACTCTTATCTGGTATTTATCTTGTGAATGGAGCTTAGGTTATGACAGCCATAACGTCACCCACTGACGACAACTACGCTGCCAACGTCAACAATCTCACTGGGCTGTGGCAAAGTTTTGGCAGTATGGCAGTACCGTTGACTGGTAGTACAACGCTGCACCTATCGACATCGTGGCCGCAGCGCGCGTGGTTCAATCCACATGCACAGCCACAACAATTGTCGCTTTGGAATCAGGCCATTGAAGCGTCACCACCCGATTCTACTTTTGTGATCTGGGATCTGGCGCAACCCGCAGAGCAGCGCTGGGACCCCCTCCTACACTCACTGGGTCTGACACCCCGGGCGACTTTGACAGGTATGACCATATCCGCATCCGATATTGCGCCCAGCACTGAAGAAAGACTGACTGTGGAGACAGTGACTGACTCAAGGCAGGCTCTCCTGTGGGCGCGATTGTGTGGCAGGAGCTTCGGCTACCACATAGACGAACGGGTCATCGCAGGTGTGCTCGACAATCCGGACACCCGGCTTGTATCCGGCGTCCTGCAGGGCCAGCCGGTAGCCACCACACTGCTGTATCGCACAGATGACGTTGTCGGGGTGCATCAGGTCGGCGTCGACCCCGAGCACCGCGGCCGCGGTATCGCACGCGCCATGATGCAATCTGCTTTATGTATTGCCAAAGAGCAGTGGAGGCCATCGCGGTTTGTGTTGCAGGCTTCGGCACAAGGTGTCGGGCTCTACCAGCAACTGGGCTTCAGACAGCAGTTCACGATAGGGCTGTTTGGCCTGAGCGAGGTTCAACAATAACAAGAGTGCTCAAGGGCCGGACATTAGCACTGAAACACGGCTCGTTGATAATCGCTGCGCCTTGCACAATACTGCGAGTAAAGTCTCAGTATCCGGAGTAGCAATGGCCTCTTTAACAGATATCGCGGTTTTCGTGCGGG
This sequence comes from Halioglobus sp. D3-4, assembly GCF_055809315.1. Taxonomy (NCBI): domain Bacteria; kingdom Pseudomonadati; phylum Pseudomonadota; class Gammaproteobacteria; order Cellvibrionales; family Halieaceae; genus Halioglobus; species Halioglobus sp. D3-4. The sequence continues at coordinate 4,728,522 of NZ_CM147907.1, read as the reverse complement.
TTGTGGAACTGGGCAGCTTTACGCGGGCGGCAGAGCACCTGAGCATTTCCCGTTCAGTCATCAGCAAGTACGTTTCACGCCTGGAAGACAGGCTCGGGGCACGCCTGCTAAACCGCACCACACGCAGACTGAGCCTGACCGAAGCCGGCAGAATATTGTATGAGCGCAGTCGCCGCAGCCTGCTGGACATTGAGGACGCCGAGGCGGAGGTGTCACAATTGCAGCAGACTCCGCGCGGCATTCTGCGTATTAATTCGCCGATGTCATTCGGCATTCTCCATATCGCGCCGTTACTTTCCGAGTTCCGGGCGGAATACCCCGACATCTCAATCGACATGAATCTGGATGATAGGAAAATCGACATCGTCGATGAGGGCTACGATGTGTCAATCCGAATATCTGAAATGCCCGACTCTTCGTTGGTCGCAAAGCGTCTGGCATCGTGTCATCACGTCATTGTGGCTTCACCGTCATACCTGGACAAGTACGGCACGCCCCGAACTCCCGAGGATTTACTTGATCACCATGTACTGTCTTTCAGTTACCAATCATCAGTGAATGACTGGCATTTCCTTTCGCCCGAAAAAGAACAGGTGTCCGTAGCGGTGAACAGCTCGGTACAGATCAACAATAGCCTGGCGATACGCGAGGCACTGCTGGGCGGTCTGGGTATTGCGCGCATACCGACTTTTGTGGTCGGTAGCGATCTGCAGCAGGGAAAATTACAGAACGTGCTCTCGGACTACAAAATGCTGCAAGTATCCATTTACCTTGTCTATCCACAGCGTCGCCACCTGTCGCCTAAGGTACGGGCTTTTGTGGACTTTATCGCGAGCAGGATCTCAGACACCCCGCATTGGGATCAGCCTGTCAGTTGACCTGCCCCGAAACCGGGCGGCAACGCGACACACCTTCATGGCATGCCCTTGAGTTCGATCATATTTCCTTCCGGGTCTCGCAAATAGATCGATGGTCCCATTCCCCTCGCACCATAGCGGGTTGTGACCGGATCATGGTCGACCCCCAAGCTCTGCAGGTGCTGCTCAATTGTATCGGTATCCCATGGATCAAGCTGCAGACAGATATGATCGACATTGGGCGCCCGATGATCGGGCTCGCGTCCGCCCTGCAGTCCCAGTGGACCACCGGTATCGACAATATCGATAAGCGAACGGCCAGCGCGCAGTTGGGCCAGACCGATTTCACCAGGGCCGCGCTCCAGCCTGCAGCCGAGCACATCGCGGTAGAATCTAATCATGTGCTCGAACTCTCTCGCCCGGAGGACAACATGATCTATATGAGAAATGTTGATGGGGTTAGCGCTTTCCACACTTTTCTGTTCCATGATTCCAAACTCACTGATCTGGTGGATGATTGAAGGGGAGACTATAAGCGCAACAGGCCTCTGGATAACTATCGGTCACGAGAAAAAACTGTCTACAGATTATGACAGATACCTCGAAGCGTCAGCGATGATCAGCACCGAATACGTCCTGAGGAACTCGCCCGGGGGACGCCTTGAACAGACATCTTCTGCATGACTTTCTTCGGCCATGACGGCTGAAAAGCAAGAGTCCGGGTATGATCGGGAAGCAGATCTTTCACGGGGTGTCCACGACCGGTCAATTTGGCTACCATGCACACCTGATCACGACACAGGAAGAACCAATGAGCAATGACCTGGGCATACTTTTCAGCCCCTATACTCTGAACAAGCTCACACTCAAAAACCGTATCGTCATGGCACCCATGACACGCGAGTTCTCACCCAACGGAATACCTGGCGATGACGTTGCCAGTTACTATCGGCGCCGCGCGGAGGGTGGCACCGGGCTGATCATTACCGAGGGAACCACGATCAATGATCCGGTGGCCTCCATGGGAGAGAACATCCCCGCATTTCATGGCGAACAGGCGCTGGCAGGCTGGAAGAATGTCGTCGAGCAGGTGCACGCTGTCGGTGGCAAAATATTTCCACAGCTATGGCATACGGGAATTGCACGCAATCCGGCCAAGATGAGCAATTCTGAGGTTCCAAGCGCCAGCCCTTCGGGACTGCAGGCGCCCGGTAAGAAAGTCTCCGAGCCGCTGACCGTCGCAGAGATTGAAAACCTTGTTGCAAGCTTCGCCAGTGCCGCCGCCGATGCCCAGCGACTCGGCTTTGATGGCATAGAGATTCACGGCGCCCACGGCTACCTGATCGACCAGTTTTTCTGGGAAGGCCTGAACCAGCGCACCGATGCGTTTGGCGGCAGCATGGAGAATCGCGGCCGGTTTGCGGTTGAGATCATCAAGGCTGCCAGGACAGCAACCGGGCCTGACTTTCCAATTGTCCTGCGATATTCGCAATGGAAGCAGCAGGACTTTGAGGCGAAACTGGCAGAAACACCTGAGCAGCTGCAGCAGTTCCTGACGCCGCTGGTGGATGCCGGCGTCGACGCTTTCCACTGCTCCACCCGGCGTTACTGGGAACCGGAATTTGATGGCAGCGACCTGAACCTCGCAGGATGGACGAAGAAGCTCACGGGCAAAACCTCGATCACTGTCGGCTCGGTAGGGCTGAACGCGGACTTCATCGGAGCTATTGCGATGCGGGAATCCAGCGAAACCCGTGCGATTGATGACCTGCTCGAGCGACTGGATAAAGGAGAGTTCGATCTGGTTGCTGTGGGTCGCGCCCTGCTACAGGACCCTCAGTGGCCGAACAAGGTGAGAGACGGACGCGTAGATGCCATTCACAGCTTCAATGGCGAGGCACTGGCGACATTGTCATAGCCTGAGGGCTGGCTAACGGCAGTACAGCCAAAGAACACTCATCGTAAAATGATCATCGGCAGGTGGGTGTTCTCTATCATTTTGAGCGTATTGCTGCCCAGGAATGCCTGCGCCAGTTTGGAATGGGAAAACGCACCCATCACGAGCATTTCTACGTCATTTTGAGTTTTATATTCTGTTAATGCACTGAATATATTCCCTTCCAGAAAGGTAGCGTGCACATCGAAGCCGCTTTCCATCAGCAGCTTTTCGGTGTGCCTGAACTTCTCCATCAACCCGCTTTGATTGTTCTTCACAGTAACCAGATGGCAGGTCATATTGTGCAACAGCCCACCATCAATGATCCGTTTTACGGCCCGGTCGGCGGTCGCCCGTCCGTCATATGCCAACATAAAACTCCCGGGCTCTGAAAAATCCCTGTTGGCAATCAAAACCGGCGTATGAACCTGGCGAATAATTTGTTCTATGTGCGAACCCAGAGCTTTGAAATTCTGTCCATGGCTTTCACCGGAGCGACCGATCACCACCAGACGGGCATCTGACTCCAGGTCACATATTGCCTCGACGATATCGCTGTGCCTTTGTGTCTTCTCTATCTGCCCACAGCCTTTCTCCAGCGCCAGCTTTTGCGCTTGATCCAGCATCTCCTTACCCAACTCCAGCGCCAGTTTGCTTCTTTTCTCATCAAGCGATGCCATTTCATGCAACAGTGATGACCGCGCACCCAGGCCGATGGCACCACTAAGATCTTCTATTTCAGCTGTATTCTTCTTTTCAATCGCGTGCAGGAACAGGAGCGTTTTGCTAAGTTTACCGGCCGCCCAGATACCCGCATTGCAAACGGCATCGGAGTAAGCGGAACCATCCACACATGTAATAATTTTATTCATTGTTATCTCCTTAGTGCCCGGCCATCAGTTTCTCAACTTCGCTGGCGTCGTTGTGGACTCCGAATTTATCGACTATCGTTTCTGTGGCCTCGCTCATGCCGATGATCTCTACATCAGCGCCCTCGCGCCTGAACCTGATAACAACCTTGTCAAGAGAGGACACAGCAGTGATATCCCAAAAATGGGCGTGCGTCAGGTCAATGACCACTTTATCGACCGCTTCCTTGAAGTCAAATGACTCGATAAATTGCTCAGACGATGCGAAGAAAACCTGCCCTGCCACCTGATAGACACGCACACCCTCATCCTGCTGCTCGGTCCTGACCACCATAAACCGGCCAATTTTGTTGGCAAAGAACAGCGTTGCCAGAAGCACACCAACAAGGACACCGAGCGCCAGGTTGTGCGTTGCAACTACCACGATCACTGTCGCGATCATAACAATATTGCTTGATAGCGGATTCTTCCCCAGGTCCCGCACGGAACTCCACGAGAACGTCCCTATTGATACCATCACCATCACTGCGACCAGCGCAGCCATCGGAATCTGCTTAAGCCATTCATCCAGAAACACAATCATGATGATCAGAAACACACCCGCCAGAAAGGTGGACAAGCGTCCGCGACCACCGGATTTTACATTGATAATCGACTGACCGATCATCGCGCAACCCGCCATACCACCCATCAGGCCAGCACCGATGTTCGCGATCCCCTGGCCCTTGCACTCCTGGTTTCGGTCACTTTTCGTATCCGTCAGGTCATCGACAATGGTCGCCGTCATCATGGATTCAAGCAAACCGACAACGGCCATGGCGATAGAATAGGGCAGGATAATCATCAAAGTTTCGAGGTTGAGCGGGACTTCAGGCCAGAGGAATACCGGCAGGGTATCCGGCAACTGACCCATGTCGCCGACAGTGCGAATGTCCAGTCCCAGAGCGAGTGCCACGGCTGTCAGCGCCACGATACACACTAGCGGCGAGGGAACTGTTTTACCGATTACCGGTACATAGGGAAACAAATAGATGATGCCCAACCCCGCCGCTGTCATCGCATAGACATGCCAAGAGGCATTGGTTAGCTCAGGTAACTGCGCCATAAAGATGAGGATGGCCAGTGCATTCACAAAACCGGTGACCACGGACCGGGAAACAAAGCGCATCAGCCCCCCCAGTTTCAGGTATCCGGCAACAATCTGAAAGACACCCGTTAACAGCGTTGCGGCGAGCAGGTATTGCAGGCCGTGGTCTTTCACCAACGTGACCATAAGCAGAGCCATAGCACCCGTTGCCGCCGAAATCATACCGGGGCGGCCGCCGACTATCGCAATGACGACAGCAATACAGAACGAGGCGTACAAACCCACTTTAGGGTCAACACCGGCAATGATAGAGAAGGCGATGGCCTCGGGGATGAGAGCCAGCGCCACAACCAGACCTGCGAGGACATCTCCGCGTATATTGGAGAGCCACTCGAGTTTCATTTTTTGAAGCATAGGAAACCTTGTAATGTATTTTCAAACAACATTGCATAAAGCGAGGAAAGGAAGATGGGGCAGCCCAGTCCTTCCGCTATAGCTACGGATCGTGCATTGGTGTATCAATAATTGTTGGTGCCAACCGGGATACCGGCACAGAGAAGTCACCCGAAGAGGGATGACTTTTGGGAGGAAGTGCTTATGGCGGCGTAGTAAACAAAGCGCTTTACCTTATATCACAACAAATTAACCGCTTATTGTACTACATTTATTGTGCGAGAAGCTTGTTAAACCCTTTTCTAGTAATCACTAAAAATTTACAGTCGCTGACGATTGGCGTTCAGCTATATCCATTTACCACAAGCTACCGGTGGTAGAAGTCATTACTTCCTGCTCACAACCTCTTCCAATATCTGCCCCGCAGCTCCCGAGGGCGGCTTGATACCTATATAGGCCGCGAGCGTTACTGCAACATCAACGGTTTCAACCTGCCTTTCAATCGTCTCTGGCTGCAGATGGGCACCTGCAAAAACCAGCGGCACATGGGTGTCATAGTTCCACGGCGAGCCGTGGGTGGACGCCACGGTAAGGCCGTCAAAATCATTGATGAACCAATTCGGCTCGAAGACCACGAAGATATCCCCGGAGCGTTTGGTATGGAAGTTATTGATCACCGCTCGATAAATATCGGTAGCAGGAAGATTGCCGTGGAGCAGAGCGGAGCTCGATACTGCGAGAGAAACACCGTGGAACCTGGAAAGCTCCTCCACCACGTCCTCTTCAAGCGCTTGCTGGTCTATCTGTTTATTGTTCCTGACCTCTGCACTGAAGTACAGATAGGGGTGTTCATACGTTTCAATAAGAGGGCCGTCAATATTGAACTTCGCCTTGATACGCGAGATCGCGGCGGCCTTGTCCCAACTGTCCGGATCGACATAGCCTGCAGGAATACCCAGGCTGTTAAGATAGCCCGGCGTATCCGGGCCGCCGTGGTCTGCCGACAGTACGATTAGTGTGTGATCGAGCCCCACATGCATATCCACAAAGGCAAAAAGCTCCTCGAGGGTACGATCGAGGCGCAAGATATTATCTTCCGATTCCAGACTGGATGGCCCAAAAACATGGCCTACATAGTCAGTGGAGGAAAAGCTGATGCTCAGGTAATCGGTGACTGAATCTTTACCGAGCTGCTCCTCCACCAGCGCCGACTTGGCGAAATCAAGAACCAATTCGTCTCCCGCCGGGCTCAGGGTGAGTAAGGTTGTGTAGTACCGGCTATCTTCCGGCCCATACTCATGAGGAAATACCCGACCAAACCCGCCGACATCGGCCTCCCACTCACGGTCATCGGAGTCGCCAAAAAGATAGGTGTCTTGCTCGTGCATCAGCTGCCACTGCTTTCCCGCATAGCGCTTCACGAGTTGTTTATCATTCCACTGCGTCACCCACGCAGGATACTGATCGCGGTAATAATTGCTGGTGACGAACTCGCCGCCGGCCTTGGAAAACCAGTAAGCCGTACCCGAGTGACCCGCCATTGAAATCGCCCCCCTATCCTTGACCGAAATGCCTACAGCCTTGGCTTCGCCCCCGGTATTACTGCGCAACTCATCGGCAAACGTAGTCACCAGTATCGCCGCCGGCGAGCGTCCGTCGCTGCGCGCCGCGCGCTGGGTTGGGTCAATCTCGGTCCCTGCATCGACAGCTGCACCATCGGTCAGCAGACGATAGCGTGAGTCTTCGACATTGTAAGTGGTAAAACCCGTCTCACGGTCGAACCATAGATTACCCACCATGCCGTGAACGGCAGGGTGGGCGCCGGTTGCCAGTGTGGCGTGGCCGACGATCGTCTCGGTGTTGGCATGGCCGTGATGAGCGTTCGGGTACACGACGCCGTACTCCCAAAGGTAGCGGAAACCTGCTTCACCAAGGCGATTGTAATATCGAGTAGGGAGATCACCGCGCAGCTGGTCGACGGTTATCTGCAAAATCAGTTTCGGTTTATCGGCTGAGTCGGCGTGGGCTGCAAGACCGCTGACTAACAGCAGAAAAGTGACTGTCGCCAATCTGCCAAATTTACTCATCATTGGCTTTCCTTTGCTGAGGCCGCGGGTATAACGGGCGCCAGTGGCGCCCGTTGATCCAACAGCCTGTTGTTCCAGCATTAGTTGCTGACCGAATTGCTCTGCAAGGTTTCGAGTACTTTATTGAGATTAAAGCTACCCGCTTCCTGACGCGGAGGAAACTCCTGGTAAGTGGCCAGATGCTCTGCAACATAATTTACTGCAGGCAAAATCATATAGGCGCGATCAAAACGCCACATATCGTAGGGAGCGGCCTCTACATCTGCCCGCTCAAAGGGGTCGCCGCGCAGGTCGAACAGTTTTGGCAGACGCAGCACCACCATCGGGTCCTGCCATACATCAAAGCCGTGCGCGCGCTGCTCCATGAACACCATCTTCCAGCGCCCGTAACGCAGGTTTGCAAGCTGGCCATCATCCGTCCAGTAGAAAAACTCCTGCCGCGGTCCTGTTTCTACCTCACCGCGAAAGTAGGGCAATAGATTGTAGCCATCCAGATGCACTTTGTAGTTTCGCCCGATAGCGCTATGACCTTGAAGCAGCTTTTCCTTGATATCTGGCTCCCCTGCCGCTGCCAGCAAAGTCGGCAGCATGTCCTCATGGGAAAACACGTCATTGTAGACCGTTCCCGGCTTGATCACACCGGGCCACTTGATCAAAGTAGGAACGCGATAGCCACCTTCCCAGTTAGTGTTCTTTTCGTTGCGAAACGGCGACATACCGCCGTCGGGCCAGGTAAACATCTCAGCACCATTATCGGTAGAGTACATGATGATGGTGTTGCCCTCGATACCGAGCGCATCCACCTTCGCCAGCAGTTCACCGACATGCTTGTCATGCTCCGCCATACCATCTGCATAGATACCAAGCCCTGTAACACCTTCAGATTCAGGCTTAAGATGCGTATTGACATGCATGCGTGTGGAATTCCACCAGAGAAAGAAGGGCTTGCCTGCCTTAACGGCCCGCTCCATAAAATTGATAGCGCCAGCGGTCACTTCCTCATCGACTGTTTCCATGCGCTTTTTAGACAGCGGACCGGTGTCCTCAATCTTGCCGTCTGCACTCGACATAATGACGCCTCGCGGACCGAACTTCTTGGCAAATTCCTCGCCCTTGGGATAGTCAGGACTCTCTGGCTCTTCCTCGGCATTAAGGTGATACAAGTTGCCAAAGAACTCATCAAAGCCGTGGTTGGTAGGCAGGTGCTCGTCCAAATCACCCAAGTGATTCTTGCCATACTGCGCAGTCATGTAGCCATGGTTTTTCAACAGGCCTGCCAGCGTTGGATCTTTTTCAGAGATACCTTCTTTTGCGCCCGGTAGACCAACTTTCAACAGACCGGTACGGAACGGACTCTGCCCGGTGATAAACGCTGCCCGGCCTGCAGTACAGCTTTGCTGCCCATACCAATCGGTGAAAAGCCCACCCTCAGAAGCAATAGTGTCTATATTGGGCGTTCGGTACCCCATCATCCCACGATTGTAAGCACTGGTGTTGAACCAGCCTACATCGTCGCCCCAGAGAATTAGAATATTGGGTTTCTCCTGTGCCTGTGCAATATTCATGGAAAAGAGGCTGGAGAACAACAATACGATGCCCAGCCATAAGTGTGTTCTGAGACTTGATAGACGCGTGGTATGGTGAACCATATGTTCAGCTCCTGCTTAGTGGGGGTTAATTTATTCAGGCATTGCTACTTTTACGCACCCGATTGCCATCTGGATCAATGGCACCCACATCTACAGATATCTATCAAACTGCTACTTATTTCCGGGGCACGCCAACTCACCGTGTGTTGCCAGCGTATGCGATCTCAAATCGGCGGTCCCGTGCCCGATCGGCGCCGTGCGCTGCGAGTGAGTCTCCCGCAACTGACTAACCAACGCATCACAGCTCAGGTCCAGTAACCGACAACCTGCTCACTGGACATCCGCTTTGCCACCAGCGAAAGTGTATTGGCGACAACAGCCTGCGCATACTCCGCCGGAAACCCTGCGACAGCATCTTCCACAACCAGCACCCGATAACCCAGGTTAACAGCTTCAATGCACAAACCCGTCACGCCCAGATTGAGCGAGACCCCCATGACAACAAGCGTTTCAACGTGCATTGCTCGTAGCTGACTATCCAGGTCCGTTGCGGTAAACGGCGCAACGCCATGATAGCGCCTGCTCTCAATATCTCTCGCATCGCACCATTCGGGGATCACATCGACGGCAGGTGTACCCTCAAGCATGTGCGCCGGATCTTTCAACAGCGAAGCCAGCAGTGGGGTATTGTCGAAACTACCACGACGATCTGCTCGAAAGGCTGCCGTGCAATGTACTACAGGTATGCCGCTGGCTCTGGCGGCTTGCAATACAGCGCAGCCATGGCTAACCACGGATTGCTCTGCCACGGCTTCCACAAGTTCCACAATGGTGCTCGCATCTGACACCACGCCCTTCTGCATTTCCATGCAGAGCACGGCACAAACCTCGGGACGTAACGCCTGCTGCCAGTCCATTGCGCGTTATCGTCCAAGTGGCTCGAAGGCGGGTGCAGTGGTCACCCAACATGGGTGGCTATGTATAGTGTCCATGAACTATCTCCCTTGCAAATTTTGTCCGTAGCACATCATACCTGTCCGATAGTAAAGCATGTCTGCGCCTGCGCGAGAAACGGGCCAGAGCGGTAGTAGGCTGGAAAATGCAGTATCATGGGGCGACCACGATACAAATCCAACCCGATTCAGCAAGCGAGTCGCCACTATGACCAAATTCCCACCGCCCGAGGCGTGCGTGTCTCCCAGCCGTTTTATCGACAGCGAACACCCCACGATCAAGGAGCTGGCCGCAGCGCAGACCGACCCCGGCGCCGACGATATCAGCAATGCCGTCAGCCTCTATTACTGGGTGCGGGATCAAGTACGCTACAACCCCTATGGTGTCGGCACCACTCCAGCTGCCTACCTCGCCAGCGCTACGCTTGCAGCCGGCGAGAGCTGGTGCGTTCCCAAGTCGTTACTACTGGCAGCGCTGTGCCGCGCACGGGGCATTCCCGCTCGAGTTGGGTATGCAGATGTGCGCAACCACCTGTCGACCGAGCGCCTGCGTGAATCCATGCAAACAGATATCTTTTACTACCACGGTTACACCTCATTATTCCTGGACGGTCGCTGGATCAAGGCGACACCGGCATTCAATATTGAATTGTGCGAAAAGTTTTCCCTGCGGCCACTGGAGTTCAATGGCCGTGAGGACAGCCTCTATCACGAGTTCGATATCGCCGGGAATCGGCATATGGAGTACTTAAATGATCGCGGTGAATATCTGGACCTGCCGTTCGAGGACCTGATGACGACCATGCGTGCACACTACCCCCGCTTGATCGCCGCAACCGGTCGCGACGGTGCAGGCAGCAGCAGTGACTGGGACGCCGATGTAGCCCGCGAGACACAGAGGTGATCCACCTCCCAATGAGGTGACAACTCTGTCGCTGGTAGTTGCGAGCAATGTATCGCTGCAAAATGCCGGTATGTTACGTCCAGAGCTGCTGCCGATAGGCCTCTGCCCGCGCAAACTGGCCGGATTTCTCGAACGCCAACAACAGAAACTCATGCAGTACTTCTCGTTGTTCGTTAGAACCGCCCATCGCAGCACCACCGCCCGTTGCCAAGGCCCGCGCTATCAGATCGGCAGCCCCGGCCCAATCGCCGCGGCCCGCTGCTAGCACGCCTCGCGCATAACCCAGCCACTGCACGGTGAGATTATCGCGCCGTGCCACCTCCTGCTGCGCCTCCACATAGTCGCGCATCGTCGTATTGACTGCTATCTCGGCCTCGTCGAAACGTCCAAGACGCGCCAGGGCATGCACGACAAGCACGTCGTGCAGCGGATCCAGTGACCGCACAGGCAACACCACATACTCGACTACGCTCGCCCAACGTGACGCGAGCGGATTCTGTTGGCCGTACTTCTTGCGGCGCAGCTCATACTTGAGCAGCAGGCCGAGGGCGCCGAGTTGGTCCTGCACGTCTAAACGATCGGTACAGGCGAAGGCGCGGCCGTCGTTAACAGGCAATGGCTCTTCCAGCGGCCACACATGCTCGTCAAAAATATGCTCCACCGCGTTCCAGTGGCCGAGTGCCAGATGGGCAATCGCAAGATGGAAGTAGTTGTGGGTGTACATGAAGGACATACAATCGTCCCAACTACTGGCATGTGCCTGAAGGAAGGCTGTCCCCTCCTCGTGCCGGCCGCTAAAGTAAAGCGTGTGCGCGAGGCAGTGCTGGGCCCAGACGTCCCTGGCATCCAGTTCCAGCGCGCGGCGCGCCGCCACCTCGGCGAGATCGCCTTCACCATTCTGCTCCAATGCAAAACTGAGTAGCCCATAGAACAGCGGCGTCTGCTGACACGCTGCCTCGGATATTCTGGCCGCGTGCAGCATCGCCTCAAAATCGCCCAGCACGAACGCCACCAGCTGTGTTCGCTTGAGCATAAACAAATCCGCAGGGTACTGCGTGAGCGCACTAAGCAGGGTCTCCAGCGCGGCGTGGGGCGCGCCTTCAAGCAGCCACTGGCACATCGCGCAACTTAGCGCGCGTTCCCTGGCAGTGGGAGGACAAAGCCCGGCCTGCTCTACCCGCAGTGCATGCTGCAACTGCTGCTGGGCCTCAGCGAGGTTCCCCTTGGCCAGGTAATAGTCCGCCGCAAGCACGCGCACCAGCACGTTCTCAGGTTCGATCTCAAGCGCCTCACGCGCGCTTTGCCAGTGCCCCAGGTACCGAAGGACAGCATCCTCGTAACGGATGACCGCAGCTCTGGCGAGAGGATGCTCCACGCTCATGCGGGCATCGCCGATGTCGACTAAAGACACAGTTTGCCGCCGACCGGTTTGTTAAAGTACATGGAAGACCCCCAGCACGGTATTCTCGCGCTGGATATTATGCGCACAAACCCCCGAGGAAACGCAAATCTCTTAGGTTTCCAGCGACAGCGACACCAGAAGTGCAGCACTACGCGTCTTCGCTCTCACGATTTTGGCGTGGCGCTGGCAAAGGTGGTGCATTCCCGTCTTTGTCCACGCCGAAATAGAGCGTCTGATGGGGAAATGGGATCTCGATATTTCGCTCGTCAAACACCTGTTTGATCCGCCGATTGAACTCCCGTCCGACCCGCCATTTCTCACGTGCGATGGTCTTGGTGCGAGCCTTGATTACCACCGCACTATCGGCAAACTGATCGACACCTAAAACCTCCAGTGGCTCGAGAATGTATTGCCCAAATTCATCGCTGGCACGCATATCTTCGTCAATCTCTTTCAGGCACAGCACAACATCGTCCGTGTTCTCCCTATAGGCCACTCCTACGTCCAGCATGTAGTAGCTGAAATCCTTGGTGAGATTGTCGACGATGTCGATCGCGCTAAACGGTATGGTATGCACCGTCCCTTCCAGTGAGCGAAGTTCAATCTTCCGCATTGAAATGTGCTGCACGTATCCCGTTCGACCAGCGACACACACCACATCACCGATCTGCAGCAGATCCTCAATGAGTATGGTAAAGCCCGTGAGAAAGTCTTTTACCAGCGTTTGAGCGCCAAAACCGATTGCAATACCCACAACGCCTGCACCGGCGAGAAGTGGCAGGACATCGATGCCTAACTCAGAGAAAATAACCAGTGTCGACAACAGTATTATTACGACAGAAATGACGTTGCGAAGAATGGGCAGCAAGGTCTGCGCCCTGCGGCTATTGAGGTTATTCTCGCGACTGGCGATAGATTCGATGAATGCGTTAGTGAGTTCCCAGATGGTGAGAAACAACAGCACCACCAGTAGCGTTGCCACCAGTGTCTGCACGGCAGCTGTCATTACCGAGATCACACTGGAGCCGCTATTGGGCTCAAAAATGATGACAACACTGGCGTACACCCAGGCAGATACAGCAACGACAAGGACTGCATACCGCTGCCAGGTAAAGATCGACCCAAAGCGTGTAGGTTGTAGCCGTAAACGTCTGCGGAGATGTTTCAGGTGGGAGTCGAATGTTTTGGCCAGCCACATATTGAGTAGCCCAACCAAACCGACCACAAACCCCAGCACTGCAACCGCCGCTATTTTGCCGATACTGCTGGCACTCAAATCCTGGCGCGAAAGCACCGACAGGTAGTTCTTCAGGAACAGGCCGACTTTCTGGTCGAGTTGCAGCGCGTCACTCAACTCCAGCGAGTCCCGGGCGTCCGTGTCCTGCTGTACCTTTTCCAGGGTTTTAATTTTCTGCAAGAAGGCCTGCCTCGCATCGGGGTCCTCCAGCAACCGGATCAGATTATCCAATTCCTGCTGGCTGAGGTCTTCCTCTGCAGTGGCTTGCTCAATACCCAGCGGCTGCGCCGTAACCTCACTCATTTGCACAATCATCAGGCCAGCCAGTGCAATGGCGAAGTAAAGCGATATAGAAATACCGCATCGCAACACGGATTTCTTTCCCTTCTGAAACATCGACCCTCCTTCATCACATGCGGTGCAATAGCGTTGCTGACTTCGCTCACTTACTGTGTGATGCAATCTGTATGCCAGTCAGAGCGGGGGCAAATTGCAGCGAAAATCGCCTTCCATTCGGTGTAGCGCCGTTCTCAGAGTAGATTTTTCAATTCCGCCTGCAATTCTTGCAATCGCCCGCCTCTTGCCAAATGGCGCTGTTAAAGCATTCCCTGCAATACCAATCTGCTCTGGCGCGATATATCCACTACAGGATAAACACCTGCGACAATTTGCCACATCCGCTAGCGCTTCAAACTTGTCTACAATGCCGCCCCTGAATTTGAACCACACAGGGAGAGATTCATGGGCTTTTATCGACGCCCCCTATTCATCGCAATTCTCACTTGCACCGCAACGCTTGCCAATGCCGACCACATAGAGCACGACGAGGAAATCAGCGAAGTGCTGGTTACCGCCACCGAATGGGATTCGGCCAACGGCGCCACTCAGCTCACTGCTGATGATTTGCGCCCTAAACGCGCCGCCACCAGCGACAGTGCGGCATTGTTGCGGGGCGTACCGGGTGTCAACATGTACGGCGCCGGCGGGGTTTCAAGCCTGCCAGTGATTCGCGGGCTCGGTGATGATCGGCTGCGTATTAAAGTCGACGGCATGGATCTGGTATCAGCCTGCGGCAACCATATGAATCCACCCATGTCATATATCGACCCTACCAATGTCGACACCATTGAAGTGCTGGCCGGCATCACGCCCGTCAGCCAGGGCGGCGACAGTATCGGTGGCTCCATCATTGTGAAGTCACCGCCGCCCAAATTCGCCAATGACGGTGATCACGTCCTGCTCGAAGGCGAGATGGGCACATTCTACCGCTCCAATGGCGACGCCTACGGCACCAACCTGGCGATTTCCGGCGCGAATGACTGGATCAGTGTGCGCTACAGCGGCGCCTATGCAAACGCCAACAACTACAAGGCCGGCAAGAACTTCAAACCGGCTGGACCCGCCGCACCCGGGCGCGACTCACTGGCTGCCGACGAAGTCGGCTCGACCTACTATGAAACACAAAACCATCAGATAGGAGCAGCAGTACAACTGGATAATCACCTCATCGACCTTGAAGTGGGCTACCAGAAAATACCCGATCAGGGCTTTCCCAACCAGCGCATGGACATGCTTGACAATGAAAGTACCCAGATCGTGCTGCGGCACATCGCCGAATACACATGGGGCGAAATCAACTCCCGCCTCTTCTACGAAAAAACCGATCACGAAATGAACTTCGGTGACGACAAACAGTACTGGTACGGCGATGCGCCAGGCATGCCAATGAAGACCCGGGGCAAGAACAACGGTGCCGCGCTGGCACTGGATTACAAGTTGTCAGATAGCGATCTGCTGCGTTTCGGGGGCGAGGTACAGTTGTATCAACTGGATGACTGGTGGCCACCCTCCGGCTCCGGCATGATGATGTCGCCGGAAACATTCTGGAATATCCGCAATGGCAAGCGCGATCGCTACGCAGCATTCGGTGAATGGCAGGCGCAGTGGAGCGATCAGTGGATGACACTGGCCGGCATACGCTATGAAGCCGTGCGCATGGATACTGACGATGTGCAGGGCTACAGTATGATGTACCAAGCCGACGCCGCTGCGTTCAATGCACAGGACCACAGCATCAACGACAACAACTGGGATGCCAGCCTGCAGGCACGCTACGTCCCAAGCCCGTCCCTGAGCTGGGAATTTGGCGTGGCGCGCAAGACCCGCTCGCCGAATCTCTACGAACGCTATACCTGGTCTACGGTCGGCATGGCCATGCGCATGGTCAACCTGGCCGGCGATGGCAACGGCTACGTAGGCAATCTCGATCTCGACCCGGAGATTGCCAACACAGTGAGTGTCAGCCTTGACTGGCACGATCCGCGACAAGAGCACTGGCAACTGACAGTATCTCCCTACTACACCTATGTGCAGAGCTATATAGACGCCGCCACCTGTACGGCAATGATGTGCATGGAGTCGAATGCGACACCCGGGTTCCGCTACCTGACGTTTGATAACGCTGATGCAAAACTGTACGGCGTGGATATCTCGGGCTTTCGCCATCTGGGCGGCAATGCGACAGTGGGCGACTTCACACTTCGCGGCACCATCAGCTATGTCAAGGGCGAGAACGACTCAACCGGCGACAATCTCTACAATATGATGCCACTGAACGCGATAGCCACTCTCGAATATTCCTGGCTATCGTGGACAGGCGCACTGGAATGGCAAGTAGTTGCAGACAAGGATGATGTGTCTGAAGTACGCAATGAAGTGTCGACATCCAGTTACAGCCTGTTCAATATTCGCGGTAGCTATACTTGGCGCGACATCAGGCTCGATCTGGGCGTGGACAACGCGTTCGACGAAGGTTACGACATGCCGCTGGGCGGCGCCTATGTTGGTCAGGGTGCAACCATGGGCGCCACTGGCGTGCCCTGGGGAGTGCCAGTGCCGGGTATAGGCCGCTCTGCTTACGTCGGCCTCAACTACAGTTTCTAGGCTTTACCGACACGATTATCGTAGATGCCAACCAGCTGTCGACTCAGAACCAGCAATTGACCATTGGGGTGAAATATTTTCGCTTCCGTGTGGGCATAGCCAGAATCCGCCTGCACCGTCTCACAGTCGTACAACAGGTAGTCATCGCTTTGTAATGACGCGCGCGGATGGATGAATTCGACATTCCAGGTAATCGAGCTGGCCGGAGCCGGGTTATCCATCATGGGCAGCACTGCCGGTGGCCAGGCGTCGATAAGGGCTAGCATAGCGCTGTCATCAAGTGGCTCTATCGGGTCGGCAAAGCGCATCCACCCTGCCAGTTTGGATTGTTCAGAGCCACTGAATGGTAAACTGCCCTCGGTAATGCGCAGATCAAAGTCTGCAAGAAACTCTGGCACCAAACCTTCGACATACGGAAATCGCATTGACTGCGACACACTTTTTGCGGCAAAGACCGGTTTATGTGTCACCTGAATGGACGATGTTCTCGGCGCACTAAAGCAGGCTACTATTTGGGTTTTTACCTGCCCATCCTGTAGCAGCTTTCCCTCAACTTGAAAGACTGACTTTCCCTCAGATAAAACACTGTGAGTAAATTCACAGGGGTGATTGAGGATGACAGCGCCGCAAAAATGGATATTGATAGTACGGAGATCGCGATCGGTTAACCCAGTTTTGTGTTCGATGTAGGCTAATAGCAGTGCAGCGGTCAGACCACCAAAGGCGCTTCGCCCCTGCCCCCAGCGACTGTCGATGGGAAACTCTGAGACCTGCTGTACTTTATCTTTGTAATACTGAAAATCCATTTGATACCTATCGTTAGTGAGATCTAGTTGAGAAGGCGGGATAATACATTTGGCGGGATGTGATTATGCCTGAATTCAGCTTCTGGTGGCGATTGCGACAACACCATCTTCGCAGCAGGCCACCTGTGTCGCAGCACGTTCTTTGCTATATAGTGTATGGCTGAATCAAAAGTACTATCACAGCAGGAAACCATGGGCTCTCCTTGTTGTGGCTCTCACTGGATGACAGATGACGCCCACCAGAGCGGAAATAGAGTAGGAACTATCCATGCGACCGATTTACCTTGTCAGCTTTTTGGCCCTGATACTTGCGAGTTGTTCCGACAGCGACAATAGCTCCGAGAATGATGACAGATTCAAGGGTGAGACCCGCATCCAGATCTCCGGTGAGGTTCCCACGAGCGAGGAGACACACTTCTTCCTTCCCTTCGAAGTACCCGAGGGTGTCGCTGAGATCGAGATCCACCACGACGACCTCTCCAGCGAGAACACCCTGGACTGGGGCCTCGACGACCCGGCCGGTTTCCGCGGCTGGGGCGGCGGTAAGTCGCAGCCCGTAATCGTAGGCCTCGATGCTGCCTCACCGAGCTACATACCCGGGCCGATCCCGACCGGTACCTGGGAGGTTGTCGTCGGCAAAGCCAAGATTGCCGAATTACCCGCACGCTACGAGGTTGAGGTAATCCTCCGCGACACGGCGACACTTGCGCCGCAGACCGAGCGTCAGCCGTATGAATCGCCGCAGGCGCTCGAGTCTACTGCGCGCTGGTATGCCGGTGATTTTCATTCGCACACAGTCGAGTCCGATGGCTCTGTGACCATCGAGGAGCTGATCTCATTCGCGGAGAGCCGCGACCTCGATTTCGTCCTGATGTCTGAGCACAATACAGTGAGCCAGCTTAGCTGGTACCCCTCATACCAAATGACCACGCCAGTGCTTCTATTACCCGGCATGGAGTTCACGACCTACGCAGGACACGCGAACACTATCGGTACGACAAAGTGGATCGATCACCGCACAGGGGTCAGAGGCGCTACCATTGAGGACGCGATTGCTGATACGCACGAGCAGGGCGGCCTCATCTCCATCAACCATCCACTTCTGAACGTCGGCGACCTGTGCATCGGCTGTGGCTGGCAACACGAGGTTGCAGCCGACACTATCGACGGGGTCGAGGTCATGGGCGGCATTTTCACCGGCGTCCCCTTCTGGGAGGACCTTCTCGAACGCGGGAGCCACGCAGCCGCTCTGGGTGGAAGCGACGATCACCGGGGCGGTACCGGCGACGGACCGACCTACTCTCCCCTGGCGAAGCCCACCACACGTGTCTGGGCCGAAGAGCTGAGCGTTGCTGGCATACTCGAGGGAATTCGCAACGGCCGCACCGTGGTTCAGGTCCAGGGGCTCGATGGCCCGATGATTGAGGCAGAAATGAGCGGTGTTCGCAGGGGAGATACTATCTTCGCCGACAGAAGTATGCTTCGTGCCACCGTCACAGCCGCCTCCGGTATGTTTCTGCGTATATGGAAGAACGGCCAGCATATTTCATCCGTTGATGTCACAGGAGACCCCTTCGTTCACGAGGTCATGGTCGAAGCGCCGGCAATCGGGGAAGACCGCTACCGATATGACGTCCTCGACGGTGACAAACTGGCTGCGCTCACCAGCTACATCTGGCTCCAACGCGAACCAGATTGATCAACTGGGTTGCATTCCAATAAAGCGGGCTGCGTCCTTCAACAGACTCTAGTTCGCACACTCGATACCGAGGTAGTCGTTCACCATCATATAGTCCGTCGCATCGGTAGTCCCACTTTCATCGATGTCATACCAACTGCTGCCGCCAGCTACGGCAAACCCATCCAGATTTTGCAGGTCCGCATCATTGACGACACCGTCATGATTGCCATCGATGCTGGCGTAATAGCCGGCGGGCGGGCCGGGTGGACAGGGTTGGACGCTATCCTCGATCAACTTCAACTGCTGCTGAAGTTCCGCGAAGATGACTCTCTCCGCAGGATCATCCGGCAAGCCCGTTTCCGGGTTGATCAGGTTATCGCCCTCTCTATCGATCAGCGGGTTGTGTGGCCGTTCGTTAATACGATAAAACTCCGTCGTGGTGTTCGAAGTACAATTGGGGTACTCATCAGGGTCGGGGTTGGCATCACCGACAAAGTGGTTCTGCACGATTTTGTATGAATCATTGCGGATCGCCTCCGCAGACAGCGGTTGCAGCGCGACCATTGGCTCTTCCCGATCATACAGATACTGGTTGACCTCACAGCACTGGGCGTAACCGCCGGCGGGCACACCCGGCTCGTCTGGCTCGTTGCCCCACCAGGTGCCGCCGTTGTCATGGCACACCGATTTGGAAACGGGGATCTGGCTACAACTCGTCGCAAAGGTGCAGGGCTGATTGATCGCACCGCCAGCCTGGTGGTTAGTGCCCACCTGGGTAAAATTGTAGTCCCGTTGGCTCTCTACTCCGGGCGTGGTGAGGTAGGGCAGCATGGAGACGGAATCCAGCGAGCGCGGCACCAGCTCGTGCACATTTTCAATGCCGGCTACTTCGGCAAACAGCTCATAGAGGTCGGCGATATTCACCATATTCCCAACTTCACGGTTGGGCGAAGACACCATCGGCCCCGACACTATTAAAGGCACCCAGACACCCGTCTGGTATGCCGTGCCCTTGGCCCTGCTCTGGTCGAACGGCAACTTCACCGAATACCCAAACGTACCATTGTCGCCGAGGATGACGATCAGCGTATTGCTATCCGGGTTGAGCAGCAACGATCCGTCGTCGTTGCGCGTCGCCGCTCCGATGGAGACCAGCAGGCGCGACAGTTCGGCATCAATTGCCTCGAGCATCAGCGTGGTCAGTTCTCGCTGATCCAGTAACACCCGATTCTGTACTTCAGTGGACGCGCCTTCCGGTGCTGCACAAAGCAGTCGACTGACCACCGCTGCATTCTCAGTCAACAGTGCCTGAGGTGGCTGCATCACCGGCGTGTGTACAGAGGAGAAACTGACTGTCGCGGACCACGGCGTATCCTCGGGTCGACTCGTTATCCAGTCGATGGCGCTATCAACCGGCACCACGCCACGATAAGTCCGCGCGCTAGTATCTGTGAGCGGCACTTCGATGGCTTGCCCGTTCTCGTCATTGATCCAGAGCGGCGAGACGTAGTGCCCGCTAAGCGTATTGAAGCCAGCCTGGATATTGGAGGGCACCGTAGTACCGCAGGACTGATGGGGATCCAGAATTCCGCCACTGTCGCGGCAGGCACGCCCCGGTGGAATACCGCCCTCGAGAACCATCGGAGTACAGTCTCCTGCAGCGGTGTAACACGCCCCTGCGTCAGCTCCATAGTCAGCATCTTGCGCTTCACCGGGCACAAAACCACACATGTAGCGGCCCTCATATTCCTCGCCCAGCCCGGCCGAGGTATCGATCGATGAGGGGTCACCGGTTTCGTCCAGCCAGCCCGCATAATAATCCCATCCCAGGGCGCTAACCATTGAGTCGCCGAAGGGGTTGTTTTGCTGCAACCCTATATGGAATTTACCGAATAGCGCATTCTGATAGCCGCGCTCTTTCAGCAAGTTAGGCATAGTGAGTTCATAGGGCGAAACCTGATAGTTGGCCAGATCGTACTGGCCCAACGCGCCAAACACCTGGGTGCGCAGCGGGTAGCGGCCAGTGAAAAAAACCGCGCGACTGGTAGAGCACGCCGGCATAGACCAGGTATTGCGAAAGAGCACACCCTCCTGTGCGATGGCATCGATATTGGGGAGCTGTGGCGACCGGTCAACCGGCTGAAAAGGCGGATTGGGAGCCTGATCGAACGGCCCTATGCCGCCGTAGCCAAATACCGTCATCTGATCGATGCCGACATCGTCCATAACTACAAACAGAATATTTGGTGGGAGCGTTTCTTCCTCGGGCTTGTTACTGTCGCTGGAGGAACTACAGCCAACGAACAACCCGGTCAACGTGACCAGAAGCCAGGAAACCATCGACAACACATCGGTTTGGCGCCTCATAGGAAGACTCCTTTTATATTTAGGGCGAATCGCAGTATAGGGGATTGTGGCCAGAAACTCACGAATGCTTACAACGCTATACTTACTGACGCCCCTATACTGTGCTTGACGGTACCGCAGGCCAGCCAGGTGCCCAGTGGACCACCGGTCAAACTCCGCGCACCAGAAAAGCCCCAGAGCTACCAATATCGGTGCGTAGTCAGTCAGGATAAACAACAGCTGCAGCGCCCCAATTCCACTAAAGCCATATAAATCAACATTATAGAAACTTACATGCATTCTGGCATGTTAATTGCTGAAATTCCCCTGTCCCGGATAGTTGCCGGGGCCTATCCGCATTCAGCACAGGACATTACGGGGCTTACGAATGACTTCAGCAACCATCCATGCAACCAATCTGGCCGCGCACGAGAGGACGCTCGACACAACGCTACTGGGGATATGCCAGACAGCCGCCAACCCCCTCACCGAGGCGCGCGCGTTGCCCCCCAAGGCTTTCACTGATCCGCAATACTTTAACTGGGAGAGTGAACATATCCTCAAACGCCAGTGGCTGAGCATTGCGCACGTTTCACAGCTCGCAAACAAGGGGGACTACGTGAACCTGGATTTGCTCGGTGAACGTATCAGCGTGGTCAACAGTGGCGAAGACGGGATAAAGGTGCTGTCCCGTGTTTGCGCGCACCGCGGCATGGACGTAATGCCACCTGAGTTTGATCACCAGCAAACGGGAAACTGTAAACAGTACCGCTGCCCCTATCATCACTGGGTGTACGGACTCGACGGAAAGTTGAAAGGTGCACCACTGATGAAGGACCACCCCGAGGTGGCCGCGAAGAGCCTCGGGCTGCATGAATTCAATAGCGCAATTTGGCAGGGGTTTGTCTTCGTCAATCTCAGCGGCGACGCACAAGCCATCAGCGAGCAGTTCAGCGGGCTTAACGACTATTTGGATCGCTGGCAAATGGCCGGGCTCACCATGGTTGCCGACATCGGGTGGGACTGCCCCTTCAACTGGAAGGTGCTGGTAGAAAACTTCATGGAACCGTACCATCACCTCGGCGCTCACCACACAACATTCCAACCCATGATGCCCGCTCAGGGGTGCTGGACCGATGAGGAACACGCGCACTTCCAGGTGTGTCACTTACCTTTCACTGAACAGATACAACAGAAAGTGCAAGCCGGCGAGCCACAGTTCCTGAGTTTCAAACCTGTCCCGGGACTACGGGACTCGGACTTCCTTGAGTGGACTGTGTATCTGGCCGCACCTGCCACGCTGTTTTTTGTCGCGGCCGATCGAGTTTACTGGTATCGCCTGCAACCGATGGCTGCCGGCGAGATGCAAATCCGCACCACGATGCTTATTCATCCGGATTCGCTGGACGCGCCGGATTACGAGAAGACACTGGCTGACGAAGTTGAACTGATGCGCAAATTCCACCTGGAAGACATGGAAATGTGTGGTGCCGTGCAGTCCGGCTTGCGCTCTGACATTTACACGCCCGGGCCATTGAATCAGCTCGAACAGCCGATCTGGTTGTTTCAGCGGTATTTGGCGCGCCAGATAGAGGCGGTGCTTCAGAGCGCTTGACACGCTGCTTGCAGAACAACTTACCCGCAAAGGCAGGTTGGATGGGCGGCACTCAAAACTCGCTCATTCGCCGGTATTCCTGCGGAGGCATGCCGTACCAGCGTCGAAATGCGCGACGAAAAGTGGCGCTGTCGTGATAACCCAGCAATACGGCTATCGCCTCTACAGTCAGGCTCGGATCGCGCAAGTGATTCACCGCCAGTTCAGCGTACAGGCTCTCACGGATCTGCCTGTAGTTGGTATTCTCACCGTCGAGCCTGCGGGCCAGTGTGCGCTTGGAGATAAACAGTGCACGAGCGACGCGCTCTTCACTCAGGGTTTCCGCTGGCTGCGATAACATCAACCGGCGCACGCGGTCAGACAGGGATTCGGCGTTTGTGGGGATTTGGGCAAGCATGCGCTGGCACAGGTTCATCGCCTGACTGTATGCGGTTGGATCGCCATGCGTATTCTCCGACAGTGCCAGATTGGCAGGCAGACGTAGGGAACAACCCGGCTGGCCAAAACTCACTGGTGCATGAAGATACTCGGCATAACAGCTGGCATACTCCGGTGACGGAAAGTCGAAATCGAACTGTGCACTGCTCAACGGCCTACCCAAAAGATACTCTACGAGCGCCTGCAGCAGCAGTGCAAAGCACTCCATAAGAAAACGCATGTCAGCAGGCTCACCATCGAGATCGGCAGCGAGCGTGCACACCATCCATTCCTCACTGAACGCTAACTCCAGACGGGCGAAGCCTATGCGCAGAGGCAAATAGTCACGCAGTGCTTTGAGAGCGGTAATCAGATCCGGGCTGCTGAGTGCCAGATAACCTATGGCCCCGTGTACGGAAGGATGTAGTTGCTGCCCTATGCGCAGGCCCAGGCCAGGTTCACCGGACATGCGCCTGGCATTATGTACAATCTGTAACTGCTGCTCACCACTGAGCCTCGTCTCATCTCCAGGATCAAAAATGTCGCAAGGAAGATTCGTAGCCGCCAACAAGTCCGGCAGATCACGCTCCTGTAAACCCATCACCCGAGCAATGATCCGCGAGTAGCCACTGGTAATGTAAAGGCGCCCAGTCATGCCCAAAGTCTACGGGCCGGGCCAGTTTTGTCAACTTATGCCCCCCATAAGTCAAAAAATGCCCTCAAGATTCCTCCCAAGCCTGCCTAGACTGACTCACGAATTAATCTTGGGAGACAAACCAATGCCAACAATAACGCTTATTGAATACAACGGGACCGAGCACACCATCGAGGCAGAAGTCGGGCAATCACTGATGCAAAACGCGGTCGACAATATGGTTCCCGGTATTGACGCGGACTGCGGCGGTGCCTGCGCCTGCGGTACTTGTCACTGCTATATCGAAGGCGATGCCCTTGCCGTGACCGGGGAGATCAATGCTCCGGAAGAATCCATGTTGGGCTTTCGACCAGACAGAGCCGGGAATTCACGCCTCAGTTGCCAGATCGATGTCAGTGAAGACATGGACGGCATGGTGGTCCGCCTCCCTGAATACCAGATGTAATCGACAATAACGAGGGCTTCATAATGAACCAGACCACCGAATTACCCGACCCCAAAACCGTACCGCTGGAAGAGATAGACGTCAGCGATTCTCGCCTCTACCTGCACAACGCATGGCGGCCCTATTTCGCCCGGCTGCGCGAGGAAGACCCGATCCATTACAACCCGGTCAGCGCGTTCGGTCCCTTCTGGTCGATCACCCGTTTCGAGGACATTGTCGCCGTCGACAGTAATCACGAGGCATTTTCATCCTCTCCATCCGTGCTTATTGGGGGGGCAACGGACGGCTTTAACACGCAGGGGTTTATCGCCACAGACCCACCCATACACGATGAACACCGCCGGGCGGTCCAGCCGGTGGTTGCACCCAGGAACCTCGCAGAAATGGAAGCGGTTATTCGCAGCAAGGTGATAGACATTCTGGACAACCTTCCGGTGGGTGAGCACTTTGACTGGGTGGAGAATGTCTCTAAAAATTTGACTACCCAGATGCTGGCGGTGCTGTTTGGCTACCCATTCGAGGATCGCAAAAACCTCACCTACTGGTCCGATCTCGCAACCGGGTCTCCGGAAATGGGTGGCGGCAATGTGAGCCCTGAGGAGCGTGTTGCTGGCCTACAGTCCTGCCTGCAGTCGTTCCAAAAACTGTGGCACGAGAGGAAGGGGCAAGAAGCTGGCCTGGATTTGATCTCGCTGCTCCAGCGCGACCCGAAGACAGCCAATATGATCGACAATCCAGAGCAGTTCATCGGCACTATTCTACTGTTGATCGTGGGAGGCAACGACACCACACGCAACTCCGCCACCGGCGGCGTGGTAGCCCTGAATCAAAATCCGCAGGAGTACGACAAGCTGCGCGCCAATCCGGCCCTGATTCCTTCTATGGTCTCCGAGATCATTCGCTGGCAGACACCGCTTGCTCATATGCGCCGCATTGCCACCAGAGACATCGAACTCAACGGCAAACAGATCAAGCGAGGCGACAAGGTCGTGATGTGGTACCTCTCTGGAAACCGCGATGAATCGGCGATTGAGAATGCAGATCAATTTGTCATTGATCGCGCCAACCCCCGCCACCACCTGTCATTTGGATTCGGAATACACCGCTGTATGGGTAATCGACTGGCAGAAATGCAACTGCGAATCCTTTGGGAGCAAATGATGGAGCGCTTCAGCTTTGTTGAAGTCGTTGGGGAACCCAGACGGGTGCAGTCGAACTTTGTCATGGGCTATGAATATTTGCCCGTCAAACTGCACGCCCTGTGAGCGACGGCCATGAGAGAGCTTCCCGGCTACAAACCGTCCACCTTTCGACAGGGCTGGATCGAATACGACAGCCCGTTCCCCGACGGGTTCAGCGAACAGTCCGGTCCATATCTGTTCCGCGAGCCAGGCGCCTGCGCTGGCGTGGGATGGAGATGATGACCCGCAGGGCCTATGGGTTCAGAAATTTAGAGAATTACCGATTGCGCGTCTTAACCCATTGTGGGTGGGATGGCATTATTAACCGGGTTTAGTGAGTGTCGGTGCATCCCCCTTAATGGGGAAGAGCCGGACGGTATTATCAATCGGGTACGGATGAATGCTCATCCCCCGTTAACTGCGTAGAGCCCGCTATATTTTACCCCCGGGGCCTCGGCAACTGCAAACCGCGTCTCGGGTACAACCTGTGAACGATGTCTCCTGCATGGACCCTGTTGTACTACCTGAGACATAGCTTACAGCAAATACCGGAGACATGGTTTGCACCTTTAAGCATTTGGGAGGTCCCCAAATGCCTTGGAAAGAGTGTAAACCGATGGAGAGCCTGCCCCTCTTTACTGGGCATGAACGACTGAAGTTTGTTGCCCGCGGCCTCGATGGGGAGAGCATGTCTGCTCTATGTCGAGAGTTCGGCATCTCCAGACCTACAGGGTATAAAATCTTTAACCGAAACAAAGAGTCAGGGCTGGAAGGGCTACAAGACCGCACCCGCAGACCCTACCGCCATGCCAATCGCCTGCCGTTCCAGGTGGAGCGCACTATCCTGCAGCTCAAACGCGAGTACGACTGGGGCGCCGTCAAGATCCGGGACAAGATCATTTGCGATTATCCGATGATCAAGCCACCGGCCAAGAGTACGATTCACGCAATACTTGAACGTCACGGACTGGTCAAAAAACGGCGTCGCCGCCGCTATCGAGCAGAAGGGACGCCATTGAGCGATGCTCAAAACCCCAACGGGTTGTGGTGCACAGATTACGAGGGTGAGTTTATGCTGGGCAGTCGCCATTACTGCTACCCGCTCACAATCACAGATTACAGCTCACGCTACCTGCTCGCATGCGAAGGGTTGGAATCAACCAAGTCTCAATTCGCTTTTACCGTTTTCGAGCGTATGTTTAAGGAGTTTGGACTGCCCGACGCTATTCGTTCAGACAACGGTATTCCCTTTGCTTCTCCCAATGCCCTCTTTGGGTTGAGTCGGCTTTCGATCTGGTGGCTACGCTTGGGGGTCAATATCGAACGCATCAAACCGGGGAATCCACAGCAAAATGGTCGCCAGGAGCGCATGCACCTGACGCTCAAAAAGGAAGCAACCAAGCCACCTGGCTATAACTTCTTGCAGCAGCAGGAGCGCTTTGACAGCTTCGTGGATGTTTACAATAACGAGCGCCCGCACCAGGCATTAAACGGTCGCTATCCCGGCGATCTGTATACACCTTCCACAAGCGTCTATAGGCCGCCTGAGGAGCCGGAATACCCTTACCATGACCGCACAATCCGCATCACCCAGTGCGGTCGAATTTGCATCGGAAGGAAAAAGATCAACCTCAGTACCGTGTTTGCAGGTGAAAGTGTCGGAATTAGAGAGGTTGATGACGAGATCTGGCTTGTCAGTTTCATGGAGTATGATCTAGGATTCTTTGATGAGGAATAGGGGCGGGTCGAGCCTGCTACCAATCCTTTTGTACCGGAACTGGAAACTATGTGCCCGGTATTAGGTGTAAACCATGTTTCCGGGCAGGACCTTCATTTATATGGTGGGCTGTTGAATTGCACGTTCGATTGACCCACTTTTGATGATCTTTGCACTGAATAGTTGACCCGACCTTAAAGCAATTTTCGTGAATAATTTCATGCAGTTATCCCAATCAGCATGGTTCAATGTTCAGTGCAATTACTGGGTCAAATTTGGATGCAATTCAACACACAGCGACCAAAAAGCAGGCACCAAATTGAACGAAACCACCAGAACAACACGGCAAAAACAGCGCGACGCAACGCGTGGCCGCATTCTGAAAGCGGCAGTTAAAGCGTTTACTCAGAAGGGTTTTCACGGGGCCAGTACCAGGGATATCGCAAAGCTGGCCAACACCAACCAGGGGCTTATCACCTACCATTTCAGCAGCAAGGAAGCGTTGTGGCGCGCCGCCGCCGACAGCCTTATGGACGCCCTGGACCGCCGTCTCAGGGAACGCACAGGGGCATCGCGCGTGTCCGACAAACGAGAATATGCCCGGGAGACAATCCGGGAGTACGTGCGCTTTGTCGCCGAGAATCCAGAGTTCTTCCGCTTAATGGTTGATGAGGGAAGAATTGCAGACAAGCGCATGAACTGGCTGGTGGATACGCATATAAAACCGCGCTTTGCAGCCATCACACTTGAGATAACGGAGATCGCAGGCCTGGAAAAACCGCTGGTGCCGCATGCATTCTATGCGCTGGCCGGCGCCGCTTCGCTGATCTTCGCCGTCGCCCCGGAATGTCTGCGCCTAACAGGGCTCAATCCACGCACCACCGAAGCGATAGAAACCCACGCTGAATTTGTCGCTAATCTGATGGTGCCGCCTGCTACACGCTAACTGCGCTGCTCATCGCTCCCACCACATCAGCAGCTTGCGCGCCTGAACCGCAGTTCAACCCGCGCGCGGCAAGCGAATAGCACCCACGTTTTCAATCCTCGTTTTCCTACAAGAAGCCAGCTTCAGGGCGGCAGGGGCGAAAGCACACTCTCTCAAAAGGTCCCACTCCAAACTTCACGTTATTCATTTGACAAGTGTATTGAGGGTTCCTACAATTATCTTATTCACTTGAATAACCAAAAATGCGGAGATACCCATGAGATCTATCAACACAGACATTCTGATAGTGGGTGCAGGCCCCGCTGGTCTGACGGCGGCTGCACTACTGGCTCGAGAGGGTGTAGATGCGCTCACCCTGACCAAATACGGCACGGCAAATGCACCACGTGCACATATCACGAATCAACGCGCTGTAGAAATACTGCGCGATCTGGGTGTCGAGGATAAAGCCGTAGCACGAGCCTTACCGCAGGAACTGATGGGCAAGCAGGTTTTCGCCACAACTTTCGCGGGCCAGGAACTGTCGCGGATGATGACCTGGGGCGCCGGGGATGACCGTATCGGTGAGTACCGCGCAGCCAGCCCGAGTGCCATGTGCAACATCGCTCAACACGTGCTGGAACCGATACTGCTCTCACATGCCCAGCAACTGGGTGCCGATATCCGCCTGCACCACGAGGTACTGTCTGTGCAGCAAACGGATGACCATGTCACTGCGCACGTGCGGCCCAGGAATGGTGACGAGGAGTTTGAAGTGATCGCCAGGTATGCCATCGGGTGTGACGGGGCTCGCACCATCGCTGGTCGGGACGGCAACTTTGAGTTTGAGGGGCAGGCAGGGCTCGGAGACGCCGTAACCGTATGGATAGAGGCTGACCTCCGACGTTATACGGCGCACCGCTCTGGCGCACTCTTTTTTACTATCACACCCGGTAGTGATGACATGCTGGGGGTCTGGACATGCGTCGAGCCGTGGAATGAATGGAGCACTATTTTCCTGCGGCCTGAGCTGACGCCCAACGACCTGGAAGAATCAAGCATACGAGAAAGCGTGCGAGCCGCGATTGGCAACGATGAAATCGAGTTTACGATCAAGAAAGTGAGCCCCTGGCAATTCAACCATGTGGTAGCGTCAACCTACCGCAAAGGCCGCCTCTTTATTGCCGGCGACGCCGCGCACCGTCACCCACCTGCCAACGGCCTGGGCAGCAACACCTCCATGCAGGACAGCTATAACCTGGTGTGGAAACTGGCTTTGGTTTTGCGCGGCAGGGCCGGCGCCACACTGCTTGATAGCTACAGCGCGGAGCGCCAACCGGTGGGTCGCCAGATCGTCGACAGGGCTAACAAGAGTGCCGCCGATATGTTGTTCTTGTTTGATGCCATCGGGCTCCAGGACCAGATGAGCCCCGAGGAGACCGACGCACACCTGTCGTGGCTGTTCGGCCCGGAAGGCGAAGCACAAAGAGCGAAAGTACTGGAATCTCTGAATCTTACCAATGAGCAGTTTAATGCACTGGGAGTGGAACTGGGACAACGATATCAGTCTGGTGCGGTAGTAAGCGATGGCACGGCGGCGCCGTTACACGAGCGTGACCCTGTTCTGCACCACCAGCCCTCGACCTACCCGGGCAGCCCCCTACCGCACGCATGGCTCGCGATGGGCACAGAAGATGTCTCGACACTTGATATCTGCGACTACGGCCGCTTTACGGTGATTACCGGCGCTGGCGGACAAACATGGCTTGATGCGGCGCAGCAGGTTTCAGCGGAGCTGGGTGTCGACATCACTGCCAAACAGGTCTCACTGGGAATGGACATCAATGATGTCTACCAGCACTGGACAACTCGCCGCGAGATAGCGGATGGCGGCTGCGTGCTGGTCCGTCCGGATCGTATCGTAGCGTGGCGTAGCATGGGGCCGATTGAAAACGCCGTGGTGCAGTTGCGCGATGTAATGCGGACGATTCTACATACTGAGGATTGAAAATGAATGACCACCGTTTTATCGACCCCGTCAGCCACTCGACTGCGGGAGGCGACCATGACCGCAGCGAGTTCGCCCAGGCTGCAACTTGGACACACCACCCTGGTAGCGCGGAATATCGATCGCCTGATTGAATTCTACTGCGAGGTACTGGGCTTTCATGTAACCAACCGCGGGCTGAAATAACGCGCCCGAAGAGCCAAAGCGAGTTTAAACAAAATCCGCTACCTGCTTTCCCCTGATGCGGTTTTTCAGCCTATGGACCGCGAATACTGCTCGACTGAGGCGGGAAAGCGGCTGTTTGGCGTCCGCACGAAAGGCGGGGCGCGACGCCATTTTGAGATAGTGTCGATACAGATTCCTG
This sequence comes from Halioglobus sp. D3-4, assembly GCF_055809315.1. Classification (NCBI taxonomy): domain Bacteria; kingdom Pseudomonadati; phylum Pseudomonadota; class Gammaproteobacteria; order Cellvibrionales; family Halieaceae; genus Halioglobus; species Halioglobus sp. D3-4. Next base: position 4,698,105 of record NZ_CM147907.1, on the reverse strand, counting down.
TGGCGCTGCAGAGGATAGCCAACCCGGAACACCCGCTGCATACTCACGAACCATGCAATGTCGACAATCGTCATTCGTTCGCCCATCAGCCATGGGGATTTTGCAATGAGCGCATCCAGCCGAGTGAACGCATCATTGAAGCGCGCGCAGCTTTCCTGCAACTCGGCGCGACTGGTGCCGTCGGCCAGCTTGGTACGCCACCATCGAATATCACTTGCACGCTTCTCGTCGATCGCGCCATTGTCCTGTTGTGCGTCCAGCTGTTGTTCGCTCTTGAGCGGCAAGGGCCCGAACTCCAGAGTGAGCAGGCGCAGATCGCTATGCAGAGAGTCCTCCAACGCCAGCCACGAACGAGCCTCTTCTTCACCCGTCTCGCCGCTGGCAAAGAAGTAGCTGTTCCCAGGTTTGGCATACTGCGCGTCCAGGTAGGTCATAATGTCATTACTCTCTACATGAACAACGCCATCGTGCACCAGCACAGGAACCACACCGCGTGGATTGATTCCGATAAACCAGGGTGTCGCATTCTCATGCTTGAGCAGATTCACTGGATGCGGCGTCCAATCGACCTCCAGCTCTCCGAGCACAAGGCGCACCTTCTGTGAGCAGGAAGAACCCTGGAAATGCAGCAGGTGCAGTCCCTGCCAACCCTTTACTTCATCGGTTGTAACGCGTTCTTGCGGGATAATCATGGTATTGCCTCGCTGGTATGGCGTCAGAAATCGTACCGCACGCGGAAACCGTAGCGCCTGCCATTGGCAGCCGTTGCAATGATCTCAGTTTCGCGCCGGGTTATCTGGCTGAAATACTCTTCGTCTGTCACATTCTGTACAAACGCAGACACGGTCCAATGATCGCCCGGGGGCAACACTGCCAGGGTGATATCACCGAGGGTATAGCCGGATTGCTTGGTCGCCGGGTCGTTATCATCTACATCAAAGTTGTAGTCATCTACCCAGGTCCAGTCCGTACCGGCCACTATTTGCCAATCGTTCGCCATCTCAAGACGGTATTCCAAGGAGAACATGACGGTATGCTCCGGGCTTGCAGGCAGAGGGTTGCCACTGAAGTCCTGTCCGCCAGGACCCACAAAATCGTTGTACTCAGCGTCGAGGTAGGCATAGGCAAGCCGCGTGGAAATGCCATACGGCAAGAGCCAGCGCAGGTCCATTTCCGCTCCGCTTATATCGCTTTGGGCGGCATTGTCGGTAAAGGCAACGGGTACACCGTCGCTAATGGACGAATCCACTCGCTGTACCTGCAGGTCTTCGTACTCGTAGTAAAAGGCCGCGGCATTAAATCGCAGCGAATTCTCCAGCAGCTCTGTCTTGATGCCCACCTCGTAGGCAGTAAGCTCTTCCGGATCGAACAACTGGCGGGCCAGTGCTTCGTTGATCGCCGTGAACTGCACACCGCCGGACTTGTAACCCTCGTTATAGGAAACATAGACCATCAAGTCATCCTCTGGCTCCCAGCGCAGCGCGACTTTGGGATCAAAGGATGTCCAGTTTTCATCGTCGGAGTAAACAAAAGGTTCAAGTACGGCCGGCAGGCCTGGTAGAGTCGTCTGCGCGGCAACACTGAAATCCTTTTCGTCGTAGGAGTAACGCCCACCCACGGTGAGGGAAAAGGCATTGGGCAAGTCGAAGGTATACTCGCCAAAGACCGCCCAACTCGTTGTGTCTACATCAACAGTGCCCGAGTCCACCACGTCGGGCTGTCCACTGAGGAAAAACTGCAGGGAATCCTCACCCCAGGTAAAGGCATTATCACTGGAGGCTGAGTCATAGTAGAAAAATACACCTACCAGAAAGTTCTCATCAATGACCCGAAATTCCTGTGACCAGGTGTCTGAGTTGGTATCAGTAGTCGATAGGCCGATATCCGCCGCGCTCGCATCAAAATCCTCGAACACTTCGTCATCGGTATGCTGATAGCCGGTAATAGAAACGAGGCTGAATTCGCCGAGCTCCTTTGCAATACGTAAATTCCCCATGAAGGACTTACCGGTATAGTGCCCATCTTCACTGATCGGATATTTGTACAGATCATTATTGACGGTGTACGTTACACCCGGTGTTCCAAACAAAGGATTGATTGTGCCGTCGCTCCCTGTGGCGGAGTTTTTTTGCAACAGGGCTTTCTGTTCACGCTTGGAATAGTTAAGGCCGGCGAGTATCGATAGCGTGTCACTGGCCTCCCAGTTTGCCTGCAAACGCGATGCAAACGTTTCCAGATCGTTGGTTGTACCGGTGAGCGTGTTTTCGAGCATCCCGCCTTCCTCCAGCGTGCCGAGAGATAAGCGCATATCGACATTCTCGGACACCGCGCCAGAAAGCGCGCCCCTGGCGATGTAACTGTCCTCATTTCCGCCACCGGCTTCCAAGAAACCCTCAACCTCGCTGGTGGGACGCCGGTTCGTAACATTGATAGCACCCGCCGCAGTGTTGCGTCCCAGCAAAGTGCCTTGCGGACCCTTCAGTACCTCCACTCGCTCCGTATCCAGAAAGCCCAGATCAGCACCGCTGAAGCGCGGTATATAGATTTCATCAACGAATATGCCCACCGACCCTTCAGAACCAATATCAAACTTCCGACTCCCAACACCCCGGATGCGAACGAACGTACGCGAGGCATCCTGCTGCGGAATTCTCAAACCCGGGGTAAAGTTTTGCAGCTGTGTTGCCGACAGGATGTTCTTCTGTTCCAGGAAATCGCCGCTCAGTGCGGTGATAGCGATAGGAACATCCTGCAGGCCGGCCTCCCGTTTCGTGGCCGTAACAAGCACCTCCTCCAATTGCTGCGCCGCAGCCTGCCCACTTACGAACACCGCAAGGCATGCACTTGCAAGTGCGAACAGGCAGTGGCTTTTTTTCAAGTGATTGTTGCTCATGAGCCATTCTCCATTGTTCCTCGCCACAGCAGCTAAAGCGCGGTGCGGGGATATTATTGTTGGGAATCAATCGTGCGATGGCAGTTCCGACCAGGGAGGCCGGTCTTCTATTCCACCAAAAAAATCGGGGTCGCCAACGACTTGCCACAGGGGCAAGTTCAGAGTTTCCCCTCTGTAAGATTGAGCCAGCGCTCGCTGCAAACGTTTTGAGAGAGCCGGATGTTGGGTCACCACATTGCGCTGCTCCGCAGGATCCTCATCCAGACGGTACAGCTCTGCTTGGCCGCCGTTCGGCACCACCAGTTTCCATGGAAACCGAATGATCGCCTCACCGTCGAAACCGGTCAGAACGTAATCCTCAAGTAATGCTTCGCTTGCGCCGTGAATGTCCGGCCAGCGATCAGAGCCTGCGAGCGCACTCCCGACTCCCGGCAATCCGGCAGCTGACAGAATCGTGGGCAGGACATCGGTGGTAGTCACCACGCTGGCGATCACCGCAGGGGCCAGCGTGCCAGGCCAATACACGATTGCGGGCACGCGAGTGCCACCCTCATAAACCGATTGCTTGCCCCCCCGCAGCGGGGTATTGTCGCCGGCACCGTGCAGCAGATTGACGCGCAAAAACTCCAGGGCTCGCAGCGGAACGGGCTCATCGCCAAACCAGTCATCCAGGGTTGACGCAATGGCGCGCAGAGACGGCTGTGCTACCGACGGGTTGAGCCCACCGTTGTCACTGATAAACCATACAAGCGTGTTATCCAGGATGTTCTGCTCTCGCAACGATTGAATCAGTGCACCGATTGCAGCATCCATTTCAGACACCATAGCCGCATGCAGGCGTCGATTATGATCAGGCAGATTTTCATACGCCTCCACCGCACTGTGCGGCGCTTCACCGGGCAGGTGAGGTGCATTGAATGCCAGGTAGAGAAAGAAGGGGCGGTTCGTATCGCGTTCGCGCACCAGGCGCAGCGCCTCGTCCCGTAACAGGTGGGTGGTATACCCTTCCTCCCGCAGTGTTACCCCGTTGCGCTGCCAGTCAAGGCCACCGCCATGCACATGATCCCAGTAACCGATACCGCCGGTAACGTGTCCGTAGAAGTGCTCAAAGCCTCGGCTGTTAGGTCTGAACTGTGGCTCCCTGAAACCCAAATGCCACTTTCCGGCCATCCAGGTCTGATAACCGGCTTCCAGAAAATACGCGGGCATCATGGTTTCCGACACAGGTACACCCGCGGGCTGCTGTTTACTAAAGGGAGACACAACACCCAGCGCCAGGGCGGACTGACCCGTCATCACTTCGGCACGGGTGGGGCTGCAACTGGGCTGCACATAGAATCGCTCCAGCACAACACCCTCTGCAGCCATTGCATCCAGATGGGGTGTCAGAATCTCACTGCCGTGGTAACCCACGTCGTTCCAACCCAGGTCGTCAGCGAGGATCAGTATCACATTGGGCTGGGCCTGGCTTGCATAGGCAATGCGGGGTAGCAGCCCGGCAATGAACAACACCGTAAGGACGGCGATCATCTGGCCTGCGGCGGCATAAACGCTGCCGCGCATGAGACTGTCACGGCAGTCGTATTGCCGCCGAAACAGTAGCACGCAGGAAAAAGGACTAGATGAGTCCATCGTAAGAGCCACCATCCAGCTGGATGTTCTGCCCCGAAATGTAGCTGGCCTGTTCACTGCACAAGAAGGCGCAGGTATCTCCGAATTCTTTTGGGCGGCCAAAACGCCCTGCGCTGATGCGTGAGACCAACTTCTCTCGCGCCTCTTCATAGCTGATACCGGCCAGTGTCGACATCAGCTCCGCGTTATCGTGCTGACGGCCGGTATCGAACATTTCCGGCAGCAGATTATTGATCGTGACATTGGCAGCCACCACCTCTTTGGAAACTGCTTTGGTCAGCGCGGTCAACGCAGTGCGGGTAGCGCTGGAGATACACATGATCGGGTTGGGTGATTTCACCATCGCCGACGTGATGTTGATAACCCTCCCGAAGCCGCGTTCTTGCATACCGGGCAACACCGATTGAATCATCATGATCGGCGCCATCATGTTGGCCTCAATGGCGGCGTTCCAATCGTCGGCTGTACTTTGTGCAAAGCCGACCGGGTTGGGGCCGCCATTGTTATTCACCAGGATATCCGGCTGTGGGCACGCTTCCAGCAGTGCGGCACGACCGTCCGCCGTGGAGACATCGCACAACACTGTCGTGACCTCGCCACCGGCAGTACGAATTTCATCCGCACATGCCTGCAAGGCCTCCTCTGTGCGGCCATTGATAACCACACTCACGCCTTCCCCCGCCAGCGAGATAGCGCAGGCTTTTCCGAGCCCGCGGCTCGAGGCGCAGACGATGGCGCTTTTACCACTGATATTCAGGTCCATAGCCAAACTCCCAACTCTGTTAGAACTCGCATGCCTTACGCTGCCAGCCCCTTTTTTGTGATCTGTTCAACAGCAGTATTCAGCGCGTTACCGCCTGGCAGCAGCGCTGCTATATGCCCGTCTGGCCTTACCAGAACATTGCCATTGCAGAGCCCCAACTCGAGCAGAGCCGCCTCATCACCGTCGAAATCTGCAGGGCAGGAAACCACTCGGTGAGGTATGTCGAGTTGGGCCGCGCCCGATTCGTTACCTTTGCCAACCAGCAGCGTGAAGGCGATTGGCGATAGCAACTCATGACTGGACACGCGCGCGCCCGAGCGGCGCAACCAGACATGTGGCAGACGCGCACCAACCTGCAAGAACTGCACTTGTGAGGCGTAGGGATCAGGCGGCTCTGTGCGCCCATAGTGAGCACCCAGGTGCAGTGCAAGCCCATCGAAATGCACGCGCTGATCTTCAATACTCGCTTGTAACAAACGCCATTGTTCCTCGTCTGCCTGCAGGCTGGTGAGGTTGGGCTGAGTTCCAGGTTCTGCAAATACACCCGCATGATTGAAAACATCCAGCATCTTCATAGCGTTCTCGAGACTGAAATTGGCGTTATTGTTGGCGACGGGCCGGCGCTCACTGTCGTAAGTGTCCAGCAGCGCCTCTGACGCCCAGCCATTGAGCACACCCACCAGTTTCCAGGCGAGATTGTGAGCGTCGCCAACACCGGTATTCAGTCCTAAACCGCCGCTGGGCGGATAACGATGCGCCGCATCACCGACCAGAAAAATACGACCCTTGCGGTAGCCACTGGCGACCTCAGACGTCATATCCCAGTCGCGGACGCTGACGATGTCCAGCGCGATGTCGCCGGCACCAATAGCGTCTCGAGCGAGGGCCACGCAGGCCTCATCGGTCAGGCCGTCAGCAGGCGCAGTCGCCGGGTCATACGGATACATGAATACCCAGTTGTCTCGCATATCGTAGGCCAGGAGAGTGCCAGCACATTCCTGCTTGAGAACCCAGTAAAGAATCGCTGGTTTGGCTGCAACCACAGCGCTGAGGTCTGCGCGGAAGTGTACGTTTTTGAATTTTTGAATCAGCCCCGCGCCTTCCATTGCAATGTGCTGGCTTCTGCGCACCGGGCTGTGCGCGCCATCAGCCGCGACCAGATAATTGCTGTTGATTACTATGGATTGCCCGTGCCTTGAGCTAATACTGGAGGTTACGCGCGAGTCGGTCTGTACGCAGCTCTGCCATTCCCAACCCCGCTCTACCCGTATATTGCTATCGGCCATTACCTGGTCGTACAAGACCTGTTCTGCACAAGGCTGGGCAATGTTAAACAGCGGGTGGGGTGTTGGGACTGTTTCGGGCGCATGCATACGCTCATAGGGAACGGCGCCAAATTCGCCGCCACTGAGAGTATCTACCCACCGCACCCAACCACTTTCTTCATCCGGTGTGGCGTTCGCGCGCAGGCCATCCATGTCTACGCCCAGAGCTGAAAAAATCTCCAGAGTACGACAGTTGAGCGCGTGAGCTCGGGGTGCTCCTGAGATCGATTCCCGTCGATCAATAATTATTGACGTGACACCGAATTGACTCAGGGCCAGCGCCGTGGTCATTCCTGACGGGCCACATCCCACTATGAGTAATGGTGTTTCGAGGTGCTCAGGTTGCTTGTTATCACTCATGCACATTGCCTCTCGTTGCGAGCTACACAGCCGGTCAGATCAAACTGTTACGCCATGTATATTGGCAACTGCCACGGCCAGGACTATCGATAGAATACTGAAGCCGAACAGGTTTGTATCGACTTTCACCGTGCGTCCGGGGAACTTGAAATTGAAAGGTTTTATGCCGTTAGGGTCTGCCAGTGTGCCGTCGAACAAGCGCATGCAGGCCAGCGTTACGTAGAACGAACCCAGAATTATGGCGGTCAGCAGTGACACTAACTTCAATTGCAGGTCGTACTGCACCACCGGCACCCAGATTAGAGCCAGCATGACCAGCGTGTTAGTACTGTTGGTGACGACTTGCCAAACCACATGAAATCGAGCATGGCCGGGCCAGAGTGGATTGGTGGCATGGGTGGCGTTGAAGTCAGCTTTAGCCGGGCCAATACACAGCATTACCGCCAAGATGGTCAGCAGCATACGCGCTACCAGATTCTGCTCAAACAAGGTTTCCATAGTGCGCCTCCGTAGTTGCGAAAGCGCATAGTACCCATGTTGCACTAAAAGTACAACACGTTGTAAATATATTTTGTTGCTATATCCTAAGCGCCTGAACAAACGTCACAGGTGACCTATGGGACTATCAGTAATACGCTTTATACAACCGCTCCAAACCACCCCGTCATGGGGAATAATCAAAGACGGCAAGGTGCATTCCTTACCCTGGCAGGACGAGCAATTGCGTACTGTGATCGAAAACCTCCCGTCCAGACGCTCACTCGCAGAGAGCGACAATTATTCCACAGGGCTCTCGATTGATGACGTCACGCTACTTAGCCCACTGACGCAGGACAGTCGCCTGATTTGCCAGGGGCTCAATTATGCCCAGCATCAGAAGGAAGCCGGGCTTGACAAGGACGGCGTCGACCCTGAAGACAATCTGATTTTCATGAAATCAAGTGCCTCGCTGTGCGGCGCCAGGGACGACATTGTCAGACCTGCGGAGTGTACACTACTTGACTACGAGGCGGAGCTTGGACTGGTGATCAAGCAGCCGATCACTGGACCGTTGCAGGTCTCGGCCACGATACTGAATGATCATGTGGCGGGCTTTATCATCTGCAACGACGTCTCATCTCGCGACCAGCAGATCGGGGCGCCGGGGATGCAATGGTTTAAAGGCAAGAGCTACCGTACTTTCTGCCCCGCCGGGCCTGTGTTGTATTTACTCGATGAAGGCGAGATCAGCTATCTGGACAAGCTGCTGCTACGCCTGTGGGTGAACGGTGAACTTCGCCAGCGCGCCAATACGTCGCAGCTCATTCACAAACCAGCCGACACGCTCGTCTACCTGTCCCGCTTTGCCAACCTGCAACCGGGCGACTGCCTGCTAACCGGGACACCCGGTGGTGTGGCACTGCAGGCGGATCTGAAAACGGGCCTCGCCGTTTTACTGAATCTTCGACGGGACTCTCAGCGCAAAGAGAAGTTCAGACGTGCGCAGATGAACAAACCCAGGTACCTGAAGGATGGTGATATCGTGGAAATCGAAATCACCAGTGAAGATGGCGAGGTTGAATTGGGGCGTCAATGCAACAAGGTCAGCGCCCCGTGAAAGCCCCTTGATACGGGCACTGTAAAGGGGTTGGAGCAGAGGGTACGCGAATAGCAGTGACACGCGACCTATTTGCGCGGCGTGAACGTAGGTCGTATTATGGCGCGAGAGCGCGTCGCGCAATGATCAAGCCCCAGAGGCTCTAAATTCTGACACAGACCTACCACGCAAGGAATGAAAGTACGTTGAGTCAAAGGGAGCAAAACAAGCAGGAGAAACGCACCCGTATACTGACCGCGGCGCAGCAGATTATTGAGGATGAAGGGATCGACTACCTCACCATGCGCTATCTTGCCGAGGTGGCAGACGTCAGTTCCAAGACGCCCTACAACTTGTTTGCTTCAAAGACGGATATCCTCCTCACCATTTTGCTGCAAAGCTTGCAGCCGTTGCAGGACCGCGACAACCCTGCTGAACAGCGTCTGGGCATTGCCACCCTGCTAATGCTACTGGAGTCGCTGCTGGGGCTTGAAGCAAAACGAGAGGCATATTTTCGCAGCATTCATTGGGCGATCATGCGGTCCGACGATTTGGAAGCCAAGTTGGCTGGCCGTCAAACGCTTGATCGCATTATTGAGGAACATGTTAGCCAGTCGCTGAAGCACGGCGAGCTCGATAACGACTGTGACACCCACGCCCTGACAGTACACCTGGGAATTTTGCTGGCATCCGTGTTGGGCATGTGGGCCGACTCACAACTTAGCATGAAAGAAACTGTGGCCCACATCCATCTGGCATGGGCCAATAGTCTTCTTCCACATGCTCGAGGCAAGGCGCTGCGGTATCTGCGCGAGAAATGCGGTGCTTACCAAGAGTATGTGGCAAACAAAGGGGCTGCTGTGTTGAATTGCACGTTCGATTAACCCACTTTTGATGATATTTGCACTGAATAGTTGACCCGACCTTAAAGCAATTTTCGTGAATAATTTCATGCAGTTATCCCAATCAGCATGGTTCAATGTTCAGTGCAATTACTGGGTCAAATTTGGATGCAATTCAACAGACATAGACGTCATCCAGGAACAGGATGTGAAAGTGGATATTGAGGTTGAGAGCAGAGCCGACGAGCTGATAGAGCTGTGTCTGCTCCGGTTGATGGCGCTCCTAGGCAGTTTCGCCAAGGCCATCCCTGCCTTGTGCCAACATGGTGGTTCCGCCTCGGATCTCCATCGTGCTGAACGAACCGGATTGGGGCAGCAGCACGAGGAATACCACGTCCGAAGCGTGCGGTAAAACTGACATCGAAAATGACCGTCTGGACTCAGTGACGAAGAGCGATCCAGCCTGATTGTTAACCGCACGAGAACCTTCTCGCAAAGCCAAAACCGAAGGGGTTGCTTGATCTAGTGCCCCAGTTCCTTTTGCGGATTCCAGTCATCCCTCACTTCCTGAATCTGCCATTGTTCAGCATAGCCTTCATATATTTCTACCAGCTCGGCTAGCTCTTCGGGCATGCCAGCTTCAAGAGGTGTGCTTTCAGCAGGGTCGTTTCGAAGATGATACAAATGCCATTTTCCGTCACCCCACATGCCCGTGCGTACCTTTATGGCTTTGTAGTCCCCACGCACTACGTAGGCATTGCCAAACAGCTCGAAGGCTGTCCAGTCATCCGTGCCATAGACAGTCTCGGCTTCGCCATCCAGATAGCTAACCATGCTCTTTCCTGTCGGCGGAACAATATCCCTATCCTGGTAGCGCGTCATAGGGTGCTCTACACCGGCATATTGCAGTATCGTCATCGGCAAATCTTTCACCGACAAAAAGGTATCGGAGACTTCACCTTGTAGCACGAACTTGTTGCCATGGGACTTGGGCGGAACCACAATCAACGGCACCCGAATCCCGCCTTCATCAATAAACCATTTCCACCATTGTAGCGAACCGGTAGTGGCATTTGCCCACTCTATGCCAATCTGCCAGTTGGAATTGCCGTGACCTACATCGGCAATATCCTGGCTGAAGTGTTTTTCCATCCAGCCACTTAGAGCAGGGTTGCCCAATTCACCAAAGGCATCGGTGCCTTCAGGGCCATTATCCGTCATGTAAATGATAAGCGTATTATCCAGTTCGCCAGTCTCGCGCAGCCAATCCATTACACGCCCAATATGTCGATCTTGTGATTCAATCATTGCTGCGTATGTAGCGAAAATCCTGGCCTGGAATTTTTTCTCATCTGCACTGAGGCTATCCCAGGGGCGGGTGATGGGGTTTTGGACTGGTAATTTGCTGTCCTGCGGCAGGATGCCGGCGTCAATTAGTTGCTGCATTCGCTGAGCTTTGAGGCCATCCCAACCCAGTTCCAGATATTGCTCATAATAACGCTCAGCCAAACCACCGGGGGCCTGGATGGGCAAATGGGCAGTGGTGAAAGCCAAATAGGCAAAGAAGGGCCTGTCGGCGCGGCGCGACTGCTCCATGTAGCCGAGCATTTTGCCTGTGTAGAGGTCGTCGGAATAAATGCCCAGTGGACGCTCTACAGGCTTGCCGTCTTCAAAGTAGGGCATGTCGATCATCGGGGGAATCAAGCCTGCCTTAACGGCTTTTTGAGAATCCGGGTGGGCCATATTAGGAAGCATGTCACCGCTGTTCCAGTGGTTCGAGCCTCCTGCCAAAATACCGTAACTGCGGGTGAAGCCCATTTCATGGGGGCCTCGCCCGCCGTGCTGACCACCCAAATGCCACTTGCCAGTCTGGTAGGTGTCGTAGCCTGCATCACGCAATAACTCTTGAATGGTAACTGCGTTTTCTGTCAGGTAACCCTCATAGCCCGGCTTTCCTTTAGCCTCCGGGTAAACCGCGTAATCGAAGCTGGCCAGGCCAATTTCGATATTGTTATTGCCGGTAAGCAGCTGTGAGCGGGTAATGGAGCAAACGGGGCTGGCGTGAAAATTTGAGAAGCGAACACCTTGCGCGGCCATCATATTCAGTGAGGGAGTATGGATTTCGGATCCAAAGGGGCCAATGTCACCCAGCCCCATGTCATCACCCACCAGCAATAGGATATTGGGCCGTTTGGGTGTCTCTTCGGCTACCGGCCCATTCTCCGACTGCGCAATTGCGGTTTGCGCAAGTACAACAGCCAGCGCGGCGATGCAGCCCGTTACCTTAAGGGAGAATCCTGCACAATTACTCATAGTGACTCCTGAAGAAGCGATTGATTTGAAATTTGCAGCAGCGGAAGCGATCAGCTGCGCTGGTAGTTCTTGGCCAATTTGAGGGCGACAAATGCAAAGCCAATCTCGAGCAGTAGGTAGATCACGAGAAGGACACCAGGCATACCGTCAACGACAAGGCTGACAACCCGACCCAGGGCCAACCCAGCCATAAATACCACCACGCTGCACAATGCAGCAAAGCGCAAGGGTTCACGGGTTGCTCCGAGTATCCAGAAAACAACCATAGCCAGGTACAGTCCCATGACCGCGCGAAAGATATGCGCGATGTTAATCGAGTCGATGTCCACGTCATACAGCATGGGCGCCGTCACAGCAGGAACAAGGCCATAAGCAAGTGCAATCGGCGTCAAGCCCGCTGCAGCTATCAACAAAAAGATACTTTCTTTACTCATACTAATTTCCTCTCTGGGTGTTGATACCTGGCATTAGTCGCTTGCAAGGGCATCGCTAAACACTTGATTCAATCGGAAGTTAATGACGCGCAACGCCAAAGCTTTTGTCACACCCTGGCGCTCTGCCAGGGCAAGCAAATCGTTAAATGACAGGTTAACCCCGCCGGACGCGTCCTCCCAGACAAGAAACTTTTGGCAAAACCCATCCAAGCCAAGCGTCGGTGCATCCGCCATCGCCTTACCACCTGGCCCGGGTCCACCGAACAATATCAGGTAGCTAGGATTGAGCTCTATTCCAAGCTCGCGCGCATTGGCCTGAAAATCCACCACGCCAAAATGCACTGTGTCCTTCTGCTCATTAATGGCGGCATTCACCCGATCGATAGTTTCCTGATAACCATAAGGGCTTTCGATGGTGATGACCCCGTCTGGTTTCATCTCGTCACTGGCGAAAAAGGCCATTGCCTCTGGCGGAACGCCCTTGGTTATCTCACTCATAGCGTGATTGTATTTTGTACGCAGAGATTTTGTTGCGCCTGGACCGAGTTGATAGCGAGACACGAGAAAATCAAAGCTGTTGTAAATAACCTTGCTGGCGCTGTCGCCAACATCTTCGAAAGCCAGCACCCTCAGAGGAAGATCCAGTGCGACAAGCGGGTTCAGTTTTATCAGCTCTGAGTCCAGCGCTGGGTCGGAAAAAACCAGTACCGTTGCTGGAGGCATCACAGAGCCAGCTTCGTGAGCCAAACGGGAATGGTCAATGTCTAGGATTTTGGAGAGGTTCGCAGAAGAAACGAGGTTTTCGTCGACAATACTAACTAGCTGGTCAGTCCCGACATAACGTTCTGCCGAAACTGGCTCCGCGTCGCCACACCCTGCGATGATGAGACCAGGTAGCATCACAAAGAAAAAACGCATTACGATGTGTTTAGCCATCATGTTCCTAATCTTTTTGCCACCGGTTATTTTTAACCTTACGTGGTCCGCGAGAGATAGAGCGGTCAAAAAAGGCCGGAAAAGTATGGGGCAGCCTCGCGCTTAGTGCAATATAGATTCAAATTTAGTATTATTTGTTTCATTTAATGAAACTAAAGGGATTGGCTTGCTCTCCAAACAAACTCTGGACGCGCTGATATTATTGGTATCTATCGGCAACTTTAAAGGCACCGCCGCTGCCTTGGGCACCTCACCAGTGAAGCTGACCCGTATGGTTCAGCGCGCAGAGAAAGATTGTGGTTTTCAGATTTTTTCACGAAGCAGGGCTGCGACCGTTCCCACAGTCAGGGGCAAACAACTATTGGAAGCTTGCAAGGAGTTAAGTCTCGCGGCAGTCGACTTTGAGCGAAGACTTGACGCAATTCAGGGCAATACCTCCGAGGCATTGAGAGTTTCTTGCGGACCACTGGCCACACACACCGTGCTCCTGCCTTTACTGCGGGGCTTATTGGAGGAATTGCCCGATGTTGCCGCAACGATTATCGTCTCCGCTCACCGAGAACCTATCCAGCAGCTTCGAGAAGGAAAAATTGACCTTTTTATCGGTGACCTTACACATTCCACGCCGTTCGATGATATCGAAGTCATGGTGCTGGAAAAACGAGAGGTAATATTTGTCGCGAGGCCTGAGAACCCTATCATCAACGGCGGCCCCTACAGCCTGTCCGACTTACTGCAAAGGCGCCTTGCTCTGCCGCATATCCACAAATACTGGCAAACCACATTTAATGACGCCTTACAGGCAGCCGGCGCAACTGCGCCCACTCGCATCCCACAAATAGAGACCGATGATTACCAGACACTAATCTCGCTGGCGGCTACTACGGATATCATAACCGCTGGTACACAAGCTCAATTGGACGATGCGCTGGCATCAGGGATACTGGCCCGCATCAGCATGTCACATAGAATACAATACAACATCTGTTGTGCATGCCTGGACCCCCATGCGATGAACTCACTGGAGCGACTTTGGATGACGCTCGCAGATAACTATTGCGCATAGCCCAGCCTGATGACTTTTTATTTGCCTTTCAGGTGCCGAGAGTTCTGAGCTCGTCATATATCAAGATTGGCAACCGAAAGCGCATTTTCCTTAATAAACTCCCGCCGCAGCTCTACATGATCGCCCATCAGCGTGGTGAATATCTGGTTAGCCGCTATAGAAGGAAGAAGGAGGGCAGAAGAACAAGACCGTCAATGGTGCGCTGGCCACGGTACGCAGGGTACTCAACCTGAGCGCCCGGCTGTGGCGCGATGAACACGGTTTGACCTGGCTGGATTCGGCACCGCTGATCCATCTGCCGCCGCTGCACGACGCCAGGCACCCCTGCCCGCTGAGCTGGGAGGAGCAACACCGCTTGCTCAAAGCCTTGCTGGATCACCTGAGCAGGATGTGTTTGTTCAAGGTGAATACCGGCTGCAGGGATGGCGAAGTCTGTAGCTTGCAGTGAGATTGGGAGATCGACGTGCCGGAACTGGGCACCTCGGTATTTCTCCTTCCGGGAGAAAAGGCCAAGAACCGGGAGGATCGTTTGGTGGTATTGAACCAGGTGGCAAAGTCAGTGACCGAAGGCGTGCGTGGGCACCACCCGCAGCGTGTATTCACCTACTACGGCCGTCCGGTGCGCAGCATCAACAACAATGGTTGGAAGTCAGTTCGGCGCAAGTTGGACATGCCCATACGGGTACACGACTTGAAACACACCTTCGGTCGCCGCCTGCGTGCGGCCAGAGTGCCATTGGAAACCCGGAAAATACTGCTTGGCCACAAGAACGGCGATATCACCACCCACTACTCCGAGCCGGAGTTGGAGCCGGAGTTGGAGTTGGAGTTGGAGTTGGAGTTGGAGTTGGAGTTGGAGGAGCTCTTAGAGGCGGCAAACAGGGTGTGTAAAGGAAAGTTCGGAAAAACTCCGGCACTGGTCGTGCTGAGGCACCGGACGCTGAGCGCGGTAACGCGCTAAGCAGTTGATACAAAACGGGGAAATGGTGGGCCGTGCTGGATTCGAACCAGCGACCAATTGGTTAAAAGCCAACTGCTCTACCAACTGAGCTAACGGCCCCAGAAGGAGGACGGTATGGTACGGAATTGAGCCAAAAACTCAAGTGCTTTTTTTAGGAAAATCATACCGATGGAGCACAAAGTCCAAGGCGGGGACAGTGCAGTCCCCATTCGGCTTAACTACCGCTCCCGGCTGGTGCCAACGGTATATCAAGTGCATGTTCCGGATGAATACGAAACAGCCAGAATCGCTTTTCGACCATTACGCTGAACCTGACCGACGACACCTTGCTCGGCAGATTGTCGGGAACAACCAGTCTGACAGGGATATCGACAGACGCACCCGGCTCAACGACAGTCTCCAGTGGCGAGCGAGGGGTTGCCCTCTCGATAATTTCACCCTGTGCATCCAGCAGTTTATAGCTAATGGCGATGCGATCTTCACACTCCGGGTTCAGGTACTCACGCGAGCCGTTACGCACGCGCAGGTTAATAGTAGTCCTGCCCTGCTGCGCTTTTTCCTCAGGATCTACCGCAGTCAACTCAAGTTTGCGCCATGCCATATCAGACATTGCACGTTGCTGTGCATCGCTAAAATGCAGCGGGCTCGCAAGCAGTGATTCGCGGTCCGGCATATTGCAGTAAAGGCCATCGTGCTCCTGCTGCACGTACTCGTACAGTTTCATATCCTCTGCACCGAGTTCAAGAATGCGTTCGACGACACCGGGCTCTGAGAGAATATCGTCCTCTCCCTTGGCCACCGAGATATTGGTTCTCACCTCCCGCGTCTCCGGCCATTGGAAGGTGGTACCCAGCGTGTTCAGAAGAGACCCCAGGTGTGTAGAGTTTCCGATCAGAAAATTACCGCTGTGCAAAGTTTCCAACGCCGCCTCGAACGTGGCAGCACCGGTACTCAAGTAGCGACACTGCTCATTATAGATCGACTCACGGAATGGTTTGCAGCGCTCGATACTGCGCATAAAGCTTTCGGGCACTATCCCCTGTTTAACCCACTGTGCCTTGAGGCGCTGACGCTCGGCAATATTGCCCTCCGAGCCACCCTCTTCCGGGCGCGTAAAATAGGAAAATAATGAGCGGGCACGCTCCACTGGGTGGCGCAACGCAGCAAAGTACAGGTGCATGTTATCCGCGGGATAATAATTCAGTGGGCGGTGGCCACCGATAAACAGTTTGTCGGCAATGGCGCTCTCTTTGAAGCGATTACGGCCTAGTAGTCCATCGTCGTCGCTGAACCAGTGCATGCGCTCGGGGCCATACACCACCTTGATGGTTTCGCGCAGGGAGCTGCCGGCGGTTTTGGGAATGTGCAGGCAAACCAAGCGCGGTGTACCCACTCCAATTGAATCACTCATAGCAAACCCCGCGCTGTCGACCAACGCAAATATCCATTGGTCGAAGTGCGTCAAAATCCTCTGCGCTTGCAATGCCGCGCCGGTAATTATTGTCCTGCATGGGGTTCTCGTACCAGTTTGTGCTGGAATCTAGCATACACTAGCGGCTCGCTGCGGGGTACTGGCGATAACGCGTGGGGTCCTCCACACCGGCGTCCAAAAAACCCTGCCGACGCAGGCGACAGCTGTCGCATTTACCGCATGCCAGGCCCTCCTCGGTCACCTGATAGCAGGAAACGGTTAGAGCATAGTCCACGCCGAGCGCCATACCCTCGCGAATGATTTCGTCTTTGCCCAAGGTCATCAACGGCGTGTGAACGGTTATTTTCTGTCCTTCCACCCCCACTTTCGTGGCGAGATTGGCCAGGGTTTCGAACGCCGCTATATATTCGGGCCGGCAATCGGGATAGCCCGAGTAGTCCACTGCATTTACCCCGATAAATATATCGTGTGCACCAAGAACCTCCGCCCAGCCCAAAGCAATGGAAAGAAACACCGTGTTGCGCGCCGGAACATAGGTAATCGGGATACCCTCGGTTTCTTCCTCGGGTACGGCAATCGATAAATCGGTAAGGGCTGATCCCCCTATGCTGTCCAGGTTCAGCTTGACCACCTTGTGCTCGACATCACCCAGCGCTGCGGAGACGCGCTCGGCCGCCAGCAGTTCACCGCGATGCCGCTGACCATAATCGAAGCTGAGGGTGTAGCAGGAGTAACCCTGGGAACGCGCCATCGCCAGAACCGTGGTGGAATCCAGCCCCCCGGAGACCAGAATGACTGCACGCTTTTGCTCACTCATCGCACTCACCTGCGTTAACGGCCCGGCTCATCATTCCACAGCAGCTTGTGCAGTTGCAGCTGCATTCTGACCGGCAGGTTATCCGCAAGAATCCACTCGGCTAACTCCCTCCCCTCTACCTGGCCGAAGCTGGGAGAAAACAGCACGTCAGCGACACGCTCCTGCAGGCGATATTCATCCAGCTTGAAACGCGCCCACTCGTAGTCGGCTCGATCGCAGATCACAAACTTGACCTGATCGTGCGCGCGCAACAGCGCAATATTGTTGTAGTCATTGCGCTGCATTTCACCGGAAGCGGGTGTCTTGAGGTCCAGTACTGTCACCACGCGCGAATCGACGCCTTGCAGCGTCATCGCTCCGCCGGTCTCCAATGAGACTTCGTAACCGGCGTCACACAGAATCGACAGCAGCGGCAGGCAATTGGGTTGGGCAAGGGGCTCGCCCCCGGTGACTGTCACATAGCGCGGCGCGTAGCCCTGCACTTGTTTGGCGATGTCGCTAATGGCGAGCATTTCACCGCCGCTGAAGGCGTACTCGGTGTCGCAATAGACGCAGCGCAGAGGACAGCCGGTGAGGCGCACAAAGACGGTGGGAAGACCGACCGTACGCGCCTCTCCCTGCAGGGAATAGAAGATTTCTGTGATACGCAGGGACTGACCGGCATCGCCGACCACTGTCTGGTCTGCCTGGTCCGGCGTATTGGCTGATTTAGCGGCGATAGACGTTGTCACAGGACCACAGATCAGTAGTTCTGGGCTATGAAGTCCCTGGCTAATTTCACGACGGCATTGTTCGTGCCCTCGTACTGCACGATCACGAGATCCAGGTACTCTTTGGCCTTTTCGCGGTTGCCCTTGAGAAACTGCACTTTGCCAAGCTTATACAGGGCGTCCGGTGCTTTACTGTTGTCAGGATACTCACTCAGCAGCAGTGCAAAGGATTGTCTGGACGCTTCCAGATCAGGCGGAGACTTCACCAGATACAGCTCACCCAGCCAGTAGTGCGCATTGGCGGCATAAGCACCGGCGGGATAGCGTTGCAAAAATTGCTGGAACGCAGGAATGGCCTGCTCAAACTGCCGCCCCTGCACCATCCTGTAGGCGGCGCGATAGGCGTCAGCCTCGCCCGGCTGCTCCTCGCCGGGTGTCGCAGTGCTCGTATCGGGGGCACTCGACATATCGCCGGCATTGCCACCGTCCGACCCCGTACCGGTAGATGCCTGCTCAGCGCCACCGGGTGTTGCCGGGCCCGCACCACTGCCAATACGCTTATCCAGATCCATATAGCGCTGCAAACTCTGCTCCTTCAGTGTATTCAGCTCGTATGCCTGCTCCTCAACTTTGCCATTGAGACGCATAACCTCTTGCTGCAGCTGCTGGATCTGAAGGAACAAATTGCCCAGTTCGGAGCCGCTTCGCGCGCTGCCGCTGACCGGTGCTGAGGTAGTAGCCGGGCCTTGCACAGAGGAAACCGGTGAGATGGTGGATGTCGCTGCAGGTGCATTGCTCACACCATAGCTCGTGGCCGGATAGGCCTGCGCTGGCTGGGCACCGTATGGATCGTTGTTGGCGGCGGCCGCGCTACCGGTATTCGAAGAATAACTATGGCCCGCGGCCTCCGCTGCTGCGCGCTCGGCTTCCACATCCACATATCCCTGCTGGCCATAGGCCAATAGGGAAAGCGGGGCGGCCAGAATGGCCATCCCGCTCGTGACTACCCATTTGCGAAGAATAGATAAATGCATAGCTTATTGCGGCTTCAGCTCTACGCGGCGGTTCTCTGCCCAGCTGGCTTCGCCGGAACCGTACGCAAGGGGACGCTCTTCACCATAACTGATGGTCTCGATACGCAGGCTGGAAATACCATTGGCAACCATGTAGTCACGGACTGAGTTCGCCCGGCGCTCACCCAGCGCCATGTTGTACTCGCGGGTACCGCGCTCATCGGTATGGCCTTCCAGCCGAATATTCTCGGTGTTGCGGTTCAGCACGGCGATATGGGCGTCAACGGCGCTCAATGCTTCCGGAGTCAGCGTAGAGCTGTCGTATTCGAAGTAGAACACGTTGCCCACAGCCGCTGCGGCCTCTTCCAGACCTGCCATTTCGGCGGACTTATTAGCTTCCTGCGCAGCTAGCTGGGCTGCGTGCGCTGCTGCAGCTGCCTCTGCGGCTGCCTTGGCGGCCTCTTCGTCCTCTTTAGTATCACTACCAGAACAAGCGACCAACAGGGCTGCAGAAAACAGCAGAGCGACGGTCTTACTAGCAGTAGACAGATGTTTCATAGTCCTTCTTCCTTCCTTCAATAATTGGTTAATTGTGAGGCGTTTTGCGCCGCTATTACATCACTAATCATTCACTACCAATAACTACCAGCAACCCGACAAAACCCTGTGTCAGCGGCTGATGTAAGGGGACCACGCGGGTTCTCGCACATCGCCATCGCGGGCCGGCAATCTGAACTTTGCGTCTCCATCCACAGCTACTGCAGCGAGGATACCGCGCCCTGCGTCTTTGGTGGCGTACAATACCATAGAGCCATTGGGCGCGATACTGGGACTTTCATCCAGCTGCGTCGATGTCAAGGGGATCAAGCGGTTAGTCACCAGGTCCAGCACAGCAATCTGGAAGCGGCCATCCTGCTGATGCACGAGCACCACACTGCGACCATCCTGCGATACCCGTGCACGCGCGTTATAGCTGCCCTCATGGGTGACACGATCCGTCTTTCCCGTCCTCATATCATAGCGGTAAATTTGCGGTTTGCCGCCGCGATCAGAGGTGAACAGCAATGACTGGCCGTCCGGCATCCAGGCGGGCTCGGTATCGATGGCGTAGTGACGCGTAATCTGCGTGAGCTGCTTGGTTGCCAGATCCATCACGTAGATATCCGGATTGCCGTCTTTGGACAGCGTCATCGCCATGGACTTGCCGTCGGGCGACCAGGATGGCGCGCCGTTCAACCCTTTGAAATTGGTCAGCTGCTCGCGCCGTCCGGTGGCCAGTTCCTGTCGGTAAATGGCCGGGCGGCCGGTCTCGAAACTGACATAGGCAATATGCTTGGCGTCCGGCGACCACGTGGGCGCCAGCAGCGGCTCTTTCGTTTCCAGCACCACAACGGGGCGTGCACCATCGGAATCCGACATGGTCAGGCGGGAATAATCATTGCCGCCGGGGACGCGCGCCACAGAGATATACAGCAGTTTGGTGGCAAAGGCACCGGGCACGCCGGTGAGATGCTCATAGATTTCATCGGCCAGCCGATGGGCCATCATGCGCGCATCGCTGACGGGGCCCGCCTCGTAGCCAGAAAACACTTTCTTCTGGGTATCCACATTGAACAGTTCGTAATCGACACGAAACTGCGGCCCGTTCATCGACTCCCGCCCAATCAGCAGATATTTCGTATTGATGGAGCGCCAATCGCGGTAAAAGACCTCCGACTCCTTGCTGGGGCGACTCAACATATCCGTTCGCGGGACAGGCAGGAACTGACCGCTGCGGGCGAGATCATTACTGACGATGTCAGCGATATCCTCGGCCGGAAAACCCGTTCCCTCGCGCGCGAACGGCGCCACGGCAATAGGAGTGGCGTCGCGATTGCTCTCGGTGATTTCAATCGTGATCTGGGCGAATGCGCCTCTGGCAATCACAGCCAGCGCTACAGCGGTGAGTACAACAAGTAGTTTTTTCATCAGTAACGCAAATCCTCTGGTCTGAATATCAAATATAGACGCCTGAACTTCCTTTCAAACTCCCCGCTTGGAAGTTTCTGCAACTCGGGAAACGCTCCCGCCTTGCGCACAGCATTTTCTGCCGAGCTGTCAAACGCCGGGTTGCCACTGCTACGGATAACCCCAACACCAACCACCTCTCCAGTGGGCACTAACTGCACCTCCAGCTCACACTCCATCCCGTTGCGTGCGCTGGGAGGCGGGTTCCAGTAGCTGATTACCGTACGTTTAATCAACGCGCTGAAGCTGGCCGACAATTCATCCACTGTCGCTGTCAGCTCCGTCGCTGCCGGTTCGTTAGAGACCGAGGCCAACTCCTGCTGGGCAATTCGGGCAAGCGCCTCACGGGCACTTTGTTGCTGTGGCGTCGGTTTTGCCGGCTCCGGTTTGGGTTTGGCCGGTTCCGGTTTCGGCACAGGTTTCGGCTCCGTCTTTGGTTTCACTGGCTCGGGTTTTGGTACTGGTTTGGGCTCGGGCTTCGGCTCAGGTTTGGGTTCCGGTTTCGGCTCTGGTTTCGGTTTTACTGGCTCCGCCTTGGGTTTCACGGGCTCCGATTTTGGCTTCACAGGCTCCGGCTTGGGCTTCGGTTTCAGGTCGCTGGCATCCACCAGCCGAGCATTCACCAGGTTGGGCAACGGCTTCACCTTGATACGCTCGCGATCCATGCTGGCCCAATTGGCGGTTAACAGAAAGATCAGCAGGCCGTGAATAATCAGTGTGGCAAGTGCCGGGCGCACCACGATACGCGGCATCACCGGCTTGGCGTATATTGATGTATTCACTTGGGGTTTTCGGTCACCAGTCCAACACTGGGGGCGCCCGCCTCCTGCAATGCAACCATCACTGTGACTACATCACCGTAGGGCACACCGCGATCGCCCCAAATTAGCACCGGCGTGTCCTGCTTGCGGCGTATCACCTTGGAGACCCGCTCCTTGATGGTCGCCAGCGACAACACCTGGTCCTCCTGACCGAGGTTGAGGTATAGCTGCCCGGCTGCATCCACCGATACAATGAGGGGCTCGCTGTCCTGATTTTCCACTGGATCGGCGCTCGCCTCCGGCAGGTTCACCTGGACGCCCTGCATCAACATCGGTGCGGTGACCATAAATATGATCAACAGTACCAACATCACATCGATATAGGGCACCACATTGATGTCCGACATCGGTTTACGCTTGTTGCGATTTCTCGACACGGCGCCTTAACCCGCCTTCTTCTCACGGGTACGCACGGAGAAGGCCTGCCGGTAGAGAATCCCGGAGAACTCATCTACAAATGTGTCGTAGCGGTTGTTCAGTACCTCAACCTTTGCGGAGAAACGGTTATAGGCCAGCACTGCGGGGATGGCCGCAAACAGCCCCATCGCGGTAGCGATCAATGCCTCGGAGATACCCGGTGCAACGGTAGCGAGCGTGGCCTGTGTGGAATTCGCCAGGCCACGGAAAGAGTGCATGATCCCCCACACCGTACCAAACAGACCGATATAGGGGCTGGTGGAACCAACCGAGGCCAGAAATGCGAGATGGCGCTCAAGCCGCTCCTCTTCGCGCATCACCGCGACCCGCATAGACCGTCGGGCGCCCTCCACCATAGCCTCGGAATCCATTTCCGGCTGCTGCGCCAGACGCGAAAACTCCTTGAAGCCAGCCCGAAAGATACTTTCCATCCCGAGAATGGCGTAACCATCAGCAGAGCGCTCATTACCCTCGCGGTAAAGCTGCGACAAGTCAATTCCCGACCAGAAACGCTCCTCAAAGCGATACATCTCATCGTTGGCATCGCGAAAATACAGGTATCGATTGACAATCATGTACCACGACACCATGGAGGCCAGCAGCAAAGTGGCCATCACAAACTGCACGGTGAATGTGGCATTCCATACCAGGTCCAGCAAACTCAATTGTTCTTCCAATGCCCGTCCCTCTAAGACCTATGCTTCTCTTTGTTGTGCTATTTGCAACCGCTCAACCATTTCCGGCGGCAGACGGCGCGGTTTTACCTGTTTCCTGTCAACACAGGCAACTGTGACCTCTCCCCGCGCCAGCAGTTCACCACCGCGCCTGACACACTGCCGAAATACCATACCGGCACCGCGTACCCGCGCGATACCTGCGGTGACGTCCAGCTCATCGTCGAGGCGCGCGGGGAGCATATAGGTAACCGCCACATCCCGCACCACAAACATCAGGTTGGCACTGAATATATAGTCTTTACCGAAACCCAGGGAGCGCATGAACTCTGTGCGCGCACGCTCCATGAACTTGAGGTAGTTGACGTAATATACAATCCCACCGGCATCCGTGTCCTCAATGTAGACACGCAACTTGTGTGAAAATTCCGCGGCGCTCAAGGAGTTTCTCCGTCCTCTCCCAGATCAAGTGAAAGGTTGGCGCCGGCGCTTTCATTGGACGGAGCCGGAAGGCCGAAATGCAGGTAAGCGCCGCGCGTCGCCATGCGCCCTCTCGGCGTACGCAGCATATAGCCCTGTTGGATAAGGTAGGGCTCAAGCACATCCTCTATGGTGCCGCGCTCCTCGGAAATTGCGGCTGCGAGGCTCTCCACCCCCACGGGCCCACCGTCGAACTTTTCAATCAGGGCCAGCAGCAACCTGCGATCGAGATGATCGAAGCCTTTTTGATCGACGCTGAGCATGTCCAGCGCGCGGTCGGCGATGGCATCAGTGATATGCCCGTTTGACTTGACCTCCGCATAGTCACGAACACGGCGCAGCAGCCGGTTGGCAATGCGCGGCGTACCGCGCGCACGCCGGGCAATTTCCGCAGCCCCCTTGGCGTCCATACCAATACCAAGAATATGCGCGGAGCGCTCCACGATATGGGCGAGGTCTGCGACCTCGTAGAACTCCAGGCGTTGCACAATGCCAAATCGATCGCGCAGCGGTGACGTCAATAACCCGGCGCGCGTGGTTGCACCGATCAGCGTGAACGGTGGCAGATCGAGCTTGATAGAGCGCGCACCCGGCCCCTCGCCGATCATGATATCGAGCTGATAGTCCTCCATGGCCGGGTAGAGTATTTCTTCAACCACGGGGCTGAGGCGATGAATTTCATCGATAAACAGCACATCGCCGGGCTCCAGGTTCGTCATCAGTGCGGCAATATCCCCGGCTTTTTCCAGCACCGGGCCCGATGTGGTTTTCAGCGACACTCCCATCTCATGGGCGATAATACTGGCCAGCGTGGTTTTACCCAGACCGGGAGGGCCAAAAATCAGGGTGTGATCCAGCGGTTCGTTGCGCGCTCTGGCAGCCTGCAGGAAGATCGTCATCTGCTCTTTCACTGCCTGCTGCCCGACATACTCGTCCAGCGCCTTGGGACGAATGGCTCTGTCCACGACGTCCTCGCGCGGGCTCTCCGCCTCCGGCGCGATCAGGCGATCGGTTTCTATCATGCGCGGCCCCTCATCCTCTCACTGTGGCTTTCAGCGCGCGGCGAATAAGCTCTTCGCTTGCCACGACGCTGTCATCGTTGACAGCTGCGACCATCCGGCTGGCTTCCTGCGGCTTATAACCCAGTGTGACCAGTGCGCCCTCGGCATCCAGAACGATATCCGCCGGCGGCGCCAGACCTTCGCCAGAACTCGCCTCACCATCGTCGGCATCCACCTGCAGCAGTGCGTCTTTGAGCTTGTCTCGCATCTCCACCAACAAGCGTTCTGCCGTCTTCTTACCGACCCCGGGCAGTGCCACCAGTGAAGAGATATCATCGCGCTGTACACAGCGCGCGAAACTCCGCGAGTCCATCCCCGACAGAATCGTGAGCGCCAGTTTGGGGCCCACCCCACTCACCTTGATCAGCTGGCGAAACAGACTGCGATCCGCCTCCTCGGCAAAGCCGTACAATAGTTGCGCATCCTCACGCACCACGAAGTGCGTCACCAGAGACACTTCCTCCCCCAACGCGGGAAGCTGAAACAACGTCGTCATCGGAACCTGCAACTCATAACCGACACCACCCACCTCAACCAGAATGAGGGGAGCCTGCTTATGTACGAGAATACCGCGGATTCTGCCTATCATATGGGGCCGCCCTGTCAGCGAATTCGACGCCGGCGCACCGCAGTGGCACCAGCTATATTGATCATACTGTGTTGCGTGTGAGCGTGACACAAGGCCGCAGCCAGCGCGTCTGCGGCATCCTCCTGCGGCGTCCCGGGCAGCTTCAGCAACACCTTCACCATATGTTGTACCTGCAGCTTATCCGCCGCCCCCGTTCCCACCACCGACTGCTTGATCTGGCGCGCAGAGTATTCTGATACCGGCATGCCCTGCACAGCACAGGCCACAATCGCGGCACCGCGCGCCTGCCCCAATTTCAGTGCAGAGCCAGCACTTTTGGCCATAAAAACCTGTTCAACAGCCAATTCCTGGGGGCAGTGCAGCTCGATCAGCTCCGTCACGCTATCGAAAATAACCCGCAATCGCTCCGGCAGCGCACCACTGGGTAGCCGTATCACACCACTGGTGACGTACTCGCTGCGCCCGCCCACATAGCTGATGATGCCAAAGCCTGTTTTCTGCGATCCAGGATCAATTCCCAGGATTAGCGACATACCGAACCCCGCCCTCTGCGTCAGGCGTCTATTATGTACAAATTTACAGTGTTGGTCTGTAGGTACGAGGCAGCATTTTTCCAGTGCCGATCAAAAACCGGCGCTGAAAAGAGATATACCCAGATCGAAGCGAATCTGGATGGTGCTTGTGGATGCTACGGTGCGTGATTGGCGGGAGTATTGCGCGATCAGAGCCTGCCACTATTTAGGGCCAATGTCCGCCCCCCCGGTTTTGCATTCCATCGAAGACTTCTACTAACTCCTCAGCAACAAAAAACAAGCCTCTCATCTCCGGTGAACAGGAGGCCTTGCGAGGCGGCAGGCTGTGTGAACATCAGGCCGCTGCTTGAGCTTGTCACCGCTTACGGGAGTCTTTCTGCGAGCACTGTCCGAGTCCATAAAATTGCGAAGCAATTTTTGTCGAGTTGCGCAGCAGCCCGTAAGCGGTGACAAGCTCGCGGCCGTTCACACAGCCTGCCACCTCGCAAGGCCGGCGCAGCCGTGAGATAGGTTGCCGTTACAGGGCTTCAAAGAACATCAAAAAGCAGGGCACCAAAGGCAACACGCCCAAATGCTACTCGCCTTTCTCGACGTCTTCCCGCGTCTGCCGCAGCCGAATATTCAGCTCTTTCAGCTGCTCAGCTCCGACATCCCCAGGCGCATTCGTCATCACACAAGCCGCCGTCTGCGTCTTCGGAAATGCAATCACATCGCGAATAGAGGAGGCCCCGGTCATCAACATCACCAGCCGATCCAGGCCAAAAGCGAGTCCACCATGCGGCGGCGCACCGTACTGCAGAGCGTTAAGCAGGAAACCAAACTTCTCTTCTGCTTCCTCCGCATCGATATTCAGAATGCCGAAAACCGCTTCCTGCATATCGCGCTGATGGATACGGATACTGCCACCGCCCAGCTCAGTGCCATTGAGCACCATATCGTAGGCGCGAGACAGCGCGGCACCCGGGTCGGCAGCCAGTGTTTGCGCATCGCAGGAGGGTGCTGTGAATGGGTGGTGCAGCGGCGTCCAGCCGCCGGCGGCGTCCTCTTCAAACATTGGGAAGTCCACCACCCACAGCGGTGCCCAGCCTTCTGCGACCAGCCCCTGATCCTCTGCGACTTTGATACGCAGTGCGCCAAGTGCCTCGTTCACCACGCGGGCGCGATCCGCGCCGAAGAAAATGATATCGCCATCAGCGGCGCCCAAACGCTCCATCATCTGGGCGACAACCTCATCGGGCATAAACTTCAGGATCGGGGACTGTAATCCCTCCACGCCTGCCGCGATATCATTGACCTTGATCCAGGCCAGTCCGCGCGCGCCGAAGATCGACACATATTTGGTGTAGTCGTCAATTTCCTTGCGGCTGATAGAAGCTCCACCGGTAACTTTCAGGGCAGCCACCCTGCCGGCCGGATCATCCGCCGGCCCGCGAAAGACCTTGAATTCCACCTGCTGCATCAGGTCATCGACGCTGACCAGTTCCAGCGGGATACGCAGATCGGGCTTGTCCGAACCGTAACGCTCCATCGCCTCGGCGTAGGTCATATGGGGGAAGGCTGGCAGCTCCACATCCAGCACTGCCTTGAACAGTTCGCGAATCATGCGCTCCGTGGTCGCCATAATTTCGCTTTCATCGAGAAATGCCGTCTCGATATCGATCTGGGTGAATTCCGGCTGGCGGTCAGCGCGCAGATCCTCATCGCGGAAGCACTTGGCGATCTGGTAGTAACGATCAAACCCGGACACCATCAACAACTGCTTGAACAGCTGCGGCGACTGCGGCAGCGCAAAAAACTGGCCCGGATGCGTCCGGCTCGGCACCAGGTAATCACGCGCGCCCTCCGGCGTGGCCCGGGTGAGAATCGGTGTTTCGATGTCCAGAAAGCCCTCACTGTCGAGGAAGTTGCGCACCGCGCTGGTGATTTTTGAGCGCAGGATCAGTCGATCCTGCATCTCACGGCGACGCAGATCCATATAGCGGAACTGCAGGCGTACGTCTTCGCCCACATTGGTGTACTCATCCAACTGGAAAGGCGGAGTCGCTGCGGCATTAAGAATCTCAAGCTCTTTACCCAGCACTTCTATTTGCCCCGTGGACATCGCCGGGTTCACAGTGGCCTCAGAGCGAGCTCTCACACGGCCGGTCACTTTGAGCACGTATTCGCTGCGCACGCTGTCCGCACGTTCAAAATGCTCATTGGTATCGGGGTCGAACACGACCTGCACAATTCCCTGGCGGTCACGCAGATCGAGGAAAATCACGCCGCCGTGGTCCCGTCGGCGATCCACCCAGCCACAGAGGGTGACTGTATCGTCGATATTAGCTGTACTCAGGGCGCCACAATAATGACTGCGCATAGTCTGGATTCCGTTTGAATTGGCAGGCCGGGCCTGCATGGGGCCCGGGATTAGGCTGTCTTCTTGCTGTCGCCTGATTTTTTGTCGTTTGACTTGGGCTTGCTGTCGCTAGACTTACTCTCGCCCGAACTGGTGGCGGCCGGCTTGTCACCGCCACCTGAACCCTCACCGCCAACGGCGAGGTTCTTTTTATTGCCTGTTTTGAAGTCCGTCTCGTACCAGCCACTACCCTTCAGGCGGAATGCGGCGGCAGATACTTTTTTCTTCAGTTCAGGCTTACCACACTTTGGGCACTCCAGGAGCGGGGCGTCGGACATCTTCTGCAAGACTTCCAATTGCTCATGACAAGCCTGACATTGGTACTCATAAATCGGCATGAAATGTTCCCACCTGCAATGAATTCACAAGCTAACGTAAAAAATTGAGGCGCGGATTTTAACCCATGCGAGCGTGCAGGCCAAGCGCATAGGGAGCAGAATTGAGGGGCAGAAAATCCCGGCGCCGGCAGGCGCTGCGGGGTTGAAAGAATGCGGGCCAGCTCACACGTGTAAGCTGACCCCAGGCGCTGCTTAGGAGGCAGCGAATTCCTTCAGCTTCTTGAGCGGACGGACTTTCACTGCAATGCTCGCAGGCTTCGCCTTGAACATGGTCTCTTCTCCAGTAAACGGATTGATTCCCTTGCGTGCCTTGCGCGCCGGCTTGCTGACTGTGGTGATTTTCAGCATGCCAGGCATGGTGAACTCGCCGACAGAACGCTTCTTGATGCTGCGGTGAACCAGTGTATCGTACTCTTCCAGCACCGAACCGACCTGCTTTTTAGTCAGGCCTGTGCTCTCAGCCAAGCTTGCCACAATTTGGCTCTTGGTCATTTTAGACTGGAGCGCAGTGACCTTCTTTGCCGGAGCTTTTTTAGCTGCCGCTTTTTTTGCTACCGCCTTTTTTGGAGCTTTTTTAGCTGCTTTTTTAATTGCCATGTTGTTTTCAACCTTCCCTAAAAATTTGAAGTGAGACCCTCTGCAAGCCCCGATGAGGTGTTCTCCAATCCTGCGAAAATACCTCGTTGCGAGCCGCAGGGGAATGTATAAATCAGGAAACGCTGTAATACAAGCGTTTTCTACGTTTGCACCGAAAATACCCTATTTTAAAAGTGTAATTGCCGCCGATAAGAGAAAATCAGATTTGGAAACCCTTTGGACCGCGCTGCAGTTAAGCACACCCGGAGCAGCTGCCCAGGGCCATAACCAACCGCTGTACGCTAAACTTATTCGCACGTAAACTAGGCGCCATCCTTACTTTCTTTCAACACACTGGATAAATTCATGCGTACCAGCCGATTCCTGATTGCCACCCAGAAAGAAACACCCGCAGACGCGGAAGTTATTAGTCACCAGTTGATGCTCCGCGCAGGTTTAATTCGAAAGCTGGCAGCGGGTCTGTACACCTGGCTGCCTATGGGGCTGCGCGTATTACGCAAAGTGGAGGCGATTGTGCGGGAAGAAATGGAGGCATCCGGTGCGCAGGAGGTCAGCATGCCGGTGGTACAACCAGCCGAACTCTGGCAAGAATCAGGTCGCTGGGAGCAGTACGGCCCGGAGCTATTGCGCATACACGACAGACACCGGCGCGAGTTTTGCCTCGGACCAACCCACGAGGAAGTGATTACCAGCCTGGTGCGCGACGAGGTTAAAAGCTATAAACAGCTGCCCCTGAATCTTTACCAAATCCAGACCAAGGTTCGCGATGAGATACGACCGCGTTTCGGCATTATGCGTTCACGTGAGTTTCTGATGAAAGATGCCTACTCTTTTCACAGCGACCAGGCGTCGCTAGAGGCGACATACAAGCAGATGTTCAGCGCCTACTCCACAATCTTTACCCGCCTGGGCTTGGAATTCCGCCCTGTTATCGCAGATACAGGCAGTATAGGAGGCAGTGCTTCGCACGAGTTTCACGTGTTGGCGAGTTCCGGGGAAGACGCGATAGCGTTCAGCGACGACAGTGACTACGCCGCGAACGTAGAGATGGCCGAGGCGATCGCACCCGCTGCAGAACGCCCTGCACCGACAGCAGAATTGAAAAAGGTGGCAACACCCGGCATCGGTACAATTGAGGAATTGTCGACTTTTCTCGGTATAGACGCCGCCAACTGCGTCAAGACGCTGATCGTCGAGGGCGAGGAAGCAGGCGCCCTGGTCGCTCTGGTGCTGCGCGGCGACCACCAGTTAAACGCCATTAAAGCGGAGAAACTGCCTGGCGTTGCCAACCCCCTGCAAAGGGCTACAGAAGAACAGGTAAGGGCAGCCTGCAATGCGGGCTTCGGCTCTCTCGGCCCGGTTCACCTGGGCATTCCCATGATCGTTGATCGCAGCGCAGCGCAGCTGGCAGATTTCGCCTGCGGGGCCAACGAGGACGACCAACATTTCACCGGAGTTAACTGGGTACGCGATTGCAATATCGACCGGGTTGCAGATCTGCGAGATGTCGTCGCTGGCGACCCCAGCCCCGACGGCAAAGGCCAGTTGCAGATCACCCGTGGCATTGAGGTCGGCCACATCTTTCAGCTGGGCACCAAGTACAGTGAGGCAATGAATGCCAAAGTACTAAACGAAAATGGCAAAAACATCACCGTGACCATGGGCTGCTATGGCATTGGCGTGAGCAGAATCGTGGCCGCGGCCATAGAACAGAACCACGATGACGCCGGCATCCTGTGGCCCGCTGCGATGGCGCCTTTTCAGTTGGCCATCGTGCCGCTGAACATGCACAAATCGGAGGCCGTGGCGCAGTGCGCTGAGGATCTCTACCAACAACTGCAGACGGCCGGCGTAGAGGTATTGCTGGATGATCGAAACGAGCGACCGGGCGTCAAGTTCGCCGATATGGAGCTGATAGGCATTCCACACCGTGTCGTGATCGGCGACCGGGCACTCGCAGATGGGAACATCGAGTACAAGAGCCGCCGCGGAGAGGACTCACAGCTTATCCCGCAGGGTGATATCCTGGCGTTTTTGATGGATGCATTGCGACAGTAGCAACGCCATACTGGATCATGAGTGCGCGATATCGCGGGCAACTAGCGATAACTGCCCGGTGACTGACCTGTCCATTTCTTGAAGGAGCGGTGAAACGCACTCGGATCGGAGAACCCCACCAGCTCGGCGACCTCACTGACGGTGAGCCCGTCACCGCTGAGCATGGAGATCGCCACATCCCGCCGCGCATTATCCTTGATGCGCTGGTAAGAGGTGCCCTCTTTCTCAAGGCGACGCCGCAATGTACGCGCTGACATATTGAGCAGGGTGGTCAACTCCTCGAAACTGGGCATCTCACAACGGAAGTCGTCGCCCAAAATGCCGCGGATTCGATGGGTGATACTGAGTGTACTGGCCTGCGGCTGGATCACGACATAATACGGCGCCAACTTGAGGAACTCGTCGAGATCCTCCTCATTGCGCACCAGCTCGGATTCGAGGTGCCGTGCACTAAACGTCACCGAGTTCACTGCGTGACCGTACTCCACAGGACAGTGAAAAAAGTGCCTGATGCCCGCCATGAACTCGGGCTGGGGACCGGCGCAGCAGGCAGTCGTCACATCGATATGCTGGTCAATTAGCCAACCACTGAATCGAATCCACATCGCGAGATTGCACAACACACTGTGCTGCACTTCCGACACATCGTCATCGCAGCGGTAAGTCAGCGTCGCCTCTTTGCGCTCTTCATCAACGATGAGTTCATTGACAATCCGTGCACCATGGCGCACGCGACAGACCTGATTGAATTCGATGGCCCGGTGCAATGCGGCAGACAACGTGGAGCTGTTGATCATACTCAGAGCGATCAACCGCGTGGTCCCCACCGGTGTCTGTACATCCGGCATCACCCCTCCCGACTCATCACCGAGTGCACGAATCAGCTCAAGACACAGGCGAGAGTACTGCTCTCGGGAGACAAATGCTGTCTGGGCATCCTGTCGCAAAGGGTCGAATGGAAATCGGGCTGCGCGCAGAATTGCATCCAGATCACGGTCGTGGGCACGTGCTTGAGCCAGCAACGCTCTGGTAAACGCCATCGGCACCGGCTCATTGTACAAATCTGAATTGTTAACCACTTTCGACAAGATAAATACGCCCTCCTGAACAGCACTACAGCATAGCGCATACCGCGCCCGTGAGTGAACCGCCCGCTTTTACGCCACAAGTCATTGAAATGTAAGGTGTAATTATGGTGCAATGGCACATAATCAAGTGTTTTCCGGTAGCTTCAGCGGACTGTGTGGCATGACGTTGGCGAAGCACTCGTGCTCACTCGGTCAATTATTTGGATTCCGGGTTTGACAAGACTCTGGCGCCTCATCACTATGTAGGAATAACGCTACCCATAAATAGCACAATTTCGCATGACAAACGTAAATCAACTGAGCAAATGGAACAGGGATATATCCCGGGCAATTGCGGCGCTGGGTACTGATAAATTTTTCCCTGCACTCATCGAGGCCATCGATGGCCAGGTAAAGATTGATTACCCGCAGGTTTGGCTGTATCACCGGGACCTGCCACCCAGAATACTGTATCACGGCATACCCGAACACGCGGTAAACAGCCAGATTGATCAGTATCTGGAGGGACCTTACCGCGAGGACCCTTTTTACCAGACGTCCCTGCACCAACCGCGCTCCAAAATTTACCGACTCTCTCGTATCACCATGGGAAAGCTGCAGGACTCTGACTACTACCGAAACTACTACGCGGACACCGGCACCTGCGACGAGGCGGTCTACGTAGCGAAACTGCAGGCCGGCAACGTCATCAACCTCAGTATGATGCGACTGGCAGATCACACACCCTTTAGCGATCAGGAATATGAGTCTCTGTATTTACTGGCGGAACCCGTCTCTGAACTGCTCAAGAGCCACACTGAGCACAATGATTTTGCCGCGACCAACCTGATACAACCCGGCATTAACCACCAGATTGATCTCGCGTTCCGCACGTTCGGCGCCTCGATGTTGTCACCCCGTGAAAAAGACGTGCTCGAATTGATGCTGCGGGGCTACGGCACACACATCTCTGCAGAGCGTCTGGATATCGCGGTGGAAACAGTACGCAGACACCGTAAAAGCATTTACCGCAAGTTGGATGTAAGCTCCCAGACGGATCTTTTTTCCCTGTTCCTGAATGCGATGTCCTGCATGGGAGAGGCTGCGGGAAAAGATCCTCTGAGTATCTACATGTCACCTCGCGGTACATGATATAGCGTCCATTTACATGCGTTTTAGTGCCACGCAAACTGGGGGACTGGAGCATGCAATCAATGTCGGTATACCACGCTTTTAATCTGCCCCATGTAGGGTATTGAGAGACTCTGGCGAACAATGGATAGTGCGGCCTTACCAATGACTGTACGGTGGATGCATGTCGCTTGAAGCCGATTGGTTCCTGCGGGCTCACCCTGAGATAACGACCATAGAAGCACTGCTCCCCGACTGCAACGGGGTAATGCGGGGCAAATGGGTCCCACGCCATAAACTCAGCACGATCTTCGACGGCGAACTAAAACTTCCCAAAACTGCTCTCAGCCTGGATATCTGGGGTCGAGACGTGGAGCAGTTGGTCTTTGCCAGTGGCGATGCCGACGGTATCTGTCGCCCGGTAGAGGGCTCGCTTCTGCCGACACCCTGGGCCGCCGACGGCAGCCACGGGCAAGTCATGCTCTCTATGTTTGATGCCGATGGCACGCCCTATGCGGGCGACCCGCGCCAGGTGCTGAAGCAGGTGCTGACACGATATACAAAAGCCGGTTGGCGACCTGTGGTGGCCGCTGAACTCGAGTTCAGCCTTGTCGAGTGGGATGAATCTGTTCCTCTGCACACCTGTCCCTCTCCGGTTGGCGGGTCACCGGTCGGCGGGAATACCTATGGGCTGGACGTGCTCAACCACCATCAGGCCATGCTGGAGGATTTACGGCTCGCCTGCGAATCACAGGACATCCCGTTTGATGGTGTAGCCAAGGAGTCGGCGCCTTCCCAGTACGAAATCAATATGCAGCACGTGGACAACCCGGTGTTGGCCGCAAAGCAGATTCTAATGATGAAACGCCTCATTAAAGGCGTCGCAGCCAAACACAAGCTGATAGCCAGTTTCATGCCCAAGCCGTTTGAAACTGAGGCTGGGAACGGCATGCATGTTCACTGCAGCCTGCTTGATGAAAACGGTGTCAATGTCTTCGATGACGGCACGGAGAAAGGGTCGCCCCTATTACTCAACGCAATTGGCGGCTGCCTCGCCAATATGGCGGATTCTGTGGCTATATTGTCTCCGAGCTATAACGGGTATCGACGCTTTCAGGCTGGCTGCCACGCCCCCACTTACCCGAGTTGGGGCTACGAAAACCGCACCGTTGCGGTGCGCGTGCCCGCAGGTAGTCATACTGCACGCCGTCTGGAGCATCGCGTGGCCGGAGCAGATGCTAACCCTTATCTGCTCTTTGCCGTCTTGCTGTCTGCCATGCTCGATGGCATCGAACAAAACCTGTCTCCGGGCGACCCCACGACAGGCGATGGCTACTCACAGGAAAAAGACAAACTCCCTGTGTACATGCCCGAAGCAGTAAAGCTGTTTAGTGAATCAGATTTTATTCATCACAGCCTGGGCGCGGAGCTGCAGCGAATCTACACCCTCACCAAGCAGCAGGAGGTTGAAGAATTCCGCAGGCGTATCACTCTTCTCGAATATCAGTCCTTTCTGGAAAAACTCTAGCAACCCGCGCTGGCAAGCGTGTACCTGCGGAACTAACACGGTAAAATCATTGTCTCAGGGTAAGGCTCAACAATAGTCAGGATTTGACAGCTGGCAACTGGTAAACTGCATTATGACAATCCGTGCTACCCTTGCGAGCGCTTTGGACGCTTGCGCTGACGACACTATTGCGTCACCAGAAATAAACTACGAGACTCGATAACCTTCATGAAAAAAGACACCAATAAGCCACCATTAAATATGGTGAACGTTATCATTTTCATCGGCTTACCACTGGCCGCACTTCTACTGGTTCCACTGTGGGGGATTTATCACGGCTACGACAGCTTTCAGTGGCTCTGGGCACTGGCTTTCCTTTACCTCAATGGCATGTCAATCACCGGCGGCTATCACCGACTCTGGTCGCACAATGCGTATGAGGCCAGCCCGGTACTGAAGTGGTTTTTTGCGTTCTGGGGAGCTGGCGCGTTACAGAACAGTATTTTGATCTGGGCATCTGATCACCGCAGGCATCATCGCCACGTGGATGATGTCGATCTCGACCCCTATTCGGCCGGGCGCGGCTTGTGGTTCAGTCACATGGGCTGGATGCTACGTAAGTACAAGACTAACACACAGGATTACAGCAACGCGCAAGACCTACTGCGCGACCCGATTGTAGTCTGGCAGGACAAGCATTACATCGCCCTCACCTTGCTGATGAATCTGGGCCTGCCGATCCTGCTGGGAATCTGGCACGGCGATATTATTGGTACTGTGCTGTTGGTCGGCCTGTTGCGATTGGTCGTCAACCACCACGTCACATTTTTCATCAATTCCCTGGCCCACTTTTGGGGCAGCAGGCCCTATACCGAGAGCAATAGCGCACGCGACAACGGCTTTCTCGCCTTTCTTACCTATGGCGAGGGCTATCACAATTTCCACCACATCTTTCAGGCGGACTATCGCAACGGCATACGCTGGTGGCAGTGGGATCCCACCAAGTGGATGATTGCCCTGTGCAACCGCTTGGGTCTCGCACGCAACCTGAACCGCGTCTCCGATTTCAAAATTCAGCGAGCCATTCTCGACACGGCATTTATCCGTGCTCGCAATAAACTCGAGCAATCCAAGGATAGCGAGTCCCTGCTGGCGACACTGGAACGGGAATACCAGCTGTTTACCGAGTCCATCAATCAATGGACTACTCTGCAAGCAGAGCGCTACGAGCGTACCAAGGTCCAGCTAAGCGATGCGCTGGAAGAAGGCAAGCATCAACTTCAGCAGCGATGGGAAAATGCGGCCTTGCATACCAAGTTGAAAACTCTGGAGTATTCTCTCAAAATGCAGCGCAAGCGCCTGACTCTTTTAATGGAGCAGGTTCACTTCCATCAAACCCAGGTGGCTTGATCAACCCATTGTGGAGAGAGCACCATGAGTAACAATGTATACGCGTACAGCTGCGACACACCGAGCGGTGAGAAAAAGTCGCTGCAGGATTACGAAGGCAAGGTGCTGTTGGTGGTCAATACCGCTTCGAAATGTGGATTTACCCCGCAGTTCGGCGGCCTTGAAGAGATGTACGAAAAATACAAAGACAAGGGGCTGGAGATTCTCGGGTTTCCCTGCAATCAATTTGGCAAACAGGACCCGGGTAGCAATGACGAAATTATGGAGTTCTGCCAGCTCAATTACGGCGTGAGTTTCCCGATGTTCGGCAAAATTGATGTCAACGGGGCCAACGCAGACCCGCTGTTCAAATACCTCAAGAAAGCGGCACCCGGTGCGCTCGGCACCGAGGGCATCAAGTGGAACTTCACCAAATTCCTGATCGACCGATCCGGCACTGTTATCAAACGTTACGCGCCCAAGGATACGCCCAAGGCAATTGCCCGGGATATTGAAAAGCTACTGGCCTGAACGTCCTAGTGCTCCCGCGTTGACCTGAACTCCAGATCAGGCCAACGCTCCTCCATCAGCGATAGATTGACACGTGTCGGTGCCAGATAGGTCAGATATCCGCCGCCATCGATAGACAGGTGTTCCGCGGCTTTCTTGCGAAACTCCTCTAACTTGCGCGCATCGTCGCAATGGATCCAACGCGCTGTGTACACACTGACCGGCTCATAGCGCGCCTCCACCTTGTACTCATCCTTAAGGCGATAGGCCACCACATCAAACTGTAGCGGCCCCACTGCACCCACCACCAGATCAGTCGAATTGATTGGTGAAAACACCTGTGTGGAACCCTCTTCAGACAACTGCTGCAACCCGCGCTGCAATTGTTTGGATTTCATCGGATCTGTCAATCGGATGCGGCGAAACAGCTCCGGGGCGAAATGCGGAATACCCGTATACTGCAGAGCTTCACCTTCAGTAAACGTGTCACCAATCTGGATAGTGCCGTGGTTATGCAGACCAATGATATCCCCGGACACGGCCTCCTCCACCAACACTCTCTCACCCGCGTGAAAGGTTACCGCGTCGGCAATTTTAACATCCTTGCCAATACGCACGTGCTGCATCTTCATGCCCTTGAGATAGCGGCCTGAACAAACACGCATAAACGCAATGCGATCCCGGTGTCTGGGATCCATATTGGCCTGGATTTTGAAAACAAAGCCGCTGAATTTGCCCTCGGTAGCACTCACAGTGCGATCGGTTGCATTGCGATCCAGAGGTGGGGGCGCCCAGCGGACAAAATCGTCCAGCATTTCCCGCACGCCAAAATTGCCGAGGGCCGTACCAAAAAATACCGGGCTCAATTTACCCGCGAGAAATGCATCAACATCGAAGGAGTGACTGGCACCGCGTACCAACTCAATTTCTTCACAGAATGTCTCGTATTCATCGCCAAGAAGTGCGCGGGCTTCAGCACTGTCAAGACCTTCGATACGCACATCGGGAGGCAACACACTGCCTTTGCCTGCTGAATACTGATGAATTGTATCCGTATAGAGGTTGTAGACGCCTTTGAACTCATGACCCATCCCTATCGGCCAATTGATCGGTGCACCCTCAATCTGCAGAACCTCTTCGATCTCATCCAGCAGATCAATCGGGTCACGGATATCCCTGTCCATCTTGTTCACAAAACTGAAAATCGGGGTATCCCGCAATCGACACACATTCATCAATTTGATGGTACGGTCCTCCACACCTTTCGCTCCATCAATCACCATCAACGCAGAGTCCACCGCTGTGAGTGTACGATAGGTATCCTCGGAAAAATCTTCGTGACCCGGTGTATCCAGCAGGTTTACGGTGCAATCGTGATACGGGAACTGCATCACTGAGGACGTGACAGAAATACCCCGCTCCTGCTCCATACTCATCCAGTCGGAAGTTGCATGGGGGCCTTTCTTGCCTTTAACACTCCCCGCCACCTGAATCGCATTGCCCAGCAGCAGCAGCTTTTCGGTGATTGTGGTCTTACCCGCATCGGGGTGGGAAATAATAGCAAACGTCCTTCGCTTGTTGATCTGATTGGATAGATTGCTATCAGCCATACGACAAAAACCTTAATTGCACCTGATCATACAGGCATTGTTTAATCACCCCTAGGGGCTAAAAAGCGCGCTATTCTACCGAATAACAACGGCGCTATACATTAGTTTGTCATTATGAATCAGCCATCACCTGTGTAACGTTTCCGTGTTCCATAAAAAAACCCTGCAGCACGATGTACTACAGGGTTTGGTATTAAAGCCTGGCGATGACCTACTCTCACATGGGGAAACCCCACACTACCATCGGCGATGCATCGTTTCACTTCTGAGTTCGGGATGGGGTCAGGTGGTTCCAATGCTCTATGGTCGCCAGGCAAACTGGCTTGTCGTCGTCGGTCTCACGTCCCGGGGGACTGCCTCGTCTCAACAAATAGGGTGGTAAATCAAGCTGTCTGTTCTGTCTTTCTAAGTTGCTACACTGGACTTGTCACAACACCCAACGTTCTGTCTTCCTTTTACCTGTTGCACACGGCCCGCATCACTTCAGCAGCGGCGCTCACGCGTCCGTTGCCTGATAACACAACACCGACAACAACAAATAACTTGGATTATATGGTCAAGCCTCACGGGCAATTAGTACTGGTTAGCTCAACGCCTCACAACGCTTACACACCCAGCCTATCAACGTCCTGGTCTTGGACGGCCCTTCAGGAGACGTAAAGTCTCAGGGAGAACTAGTCTTGGGAGGGGCTTCCCGCTTAGATGCTTTCAGCGGTTATCCTGTCCGAACGTAGCTACCGGGCAATGCGTCTGGCGACACAACCCGAACACCAGGGGTTCGTCCACTCCGGTCCTCTCGTACTAGGAGCAGCTTCCCTCAATTCTCCAACGCCCACGGCAGATAGGGACCGAACTGTCTCACGACGTTCTAAACCCAGCTCGCGTACCACTTTAAATGGCGAACAGCCATACCCTTGGGACCGGCTTCAGCCCCAGGATGTGATGAGCCGACATCGAGGTGCCAAACACCGCCGTCGATGTGAACTCTTGGGCGGTATCAGCCTGTTATCCCCGGAGTACCTTTTATCCGTTGAGCGATGGCCCTTCCATACAGAACCACCGGATCACTATGACCTACTTTCGTACCTGCTCGACTTGTCAGTCTCGCAGTCAAGCTGGCTTGTGCCATTACACTAACCTCCTGATTTCCGACCAGGATTAGCCAACCTTCGTGCTCCTCCGTTACTCTTTGGGAGGAGACCGCCCCAGTCAAACTACCCACCACACAATGTCCCCGATCCAGATAATGGACCTGGGTTAGAACCCCAACGTTACCAGGCTGGTATTTCAAGGTTGGCTCCACAATGGCTGGCGCCACTGCTTCAAAGCCTCCCAGCTATCCTACACAAGTAAAGTCAGAGTCCACTGTGAAGCTATAGTAAAGGTTCACGGGGTCTTTCCGTCTAGCCGCGGGTACACAGCATCTTAACTGCGATTTCAATTTCACTGAGTCTCGGGTGGAGACAGTGTGGCCATCGTTACGCCATTCGTGCAGGTCGGAACTTACCCGACAAGGAATTTCGCTACCTTAGGACCGTTATAGTTACGGCCGCCGTTTACCGGGGCTTCGATCAAGAGCTTCTCCGAAGATAACCCCATCAATTAACCTTCCGGCACCGGGCAGGCGTCACACCGTATACGTCCACTTACGTGTTTGCACAGTGCTATGTTTTTAATAAACAGTCGCAGCCACCTGGTCACTTCGACCAGCCTCAGCTCAGGGAGCAAGTCCCATCACCAAAGCCGGCGTACCTTCTCCCGAAGTTACGGTACCATTTTGCCTAGTTCCTTCACCCGAGTTCTCTCAAGCGCCTTGGTATTCTCTACCTGATCACCTGTGTCGGTTTACAGTACGGTTCCTCATTATCTGAAGCTTAGAAGCTTTTCTTGGAAGCATGGCATCGACCACTTCGCGTCTCCTTTCGAAGACACTCGTCATCAGCTCTCAGCCTGGGGGTTCCGGATTTACCTAAAACCCCAGCCTACAACCTTAAACAGGGACAACCAACGCCCTGATGGCCTAGCCTACTCCGTCCCTCCATCGCAATAATAAGAAGTGCAGGAATATTAACCCGCTTCCCATCGACTACGCATTTCTGCCTCGCCTTAGGGGCCGACTCACCCTGTCCCGATTAGCGTTGGACAGGAAACCTTGATCTTCCGGCGGGGAGGTTTTTCACCCCCCTTATCGTTACTCATGTCAGCATTCGCACTTCTGATACCTCCAGCAAACCTCCCGGTTCACCTTCAACGGCTTACAGAACGCTCCTCTACCATGCCTACAACCCGAAGGAAGTAAGCATCCGCAGCTTCGGTTACCAATTTAGCCCCGTTATATCTTCCGCGCAGGCCGACTCGACTAGTGAGCTATTACGCTTTCTTTAAAGGATGGCTGCTTCTAAGCCAACCTCCTAGCTGTCTAAGCCTTCCCACATCGTTTCCCACTTAACTGGTATTAGGGACCTTAGCTGGCGGTCTGGGTTGTTTCCCTTTTCACAACGGACGTTAGCACCCGCCGTGTGTCTCCCGCGATTGTACTCCTGGGTATTCGGAGTTTGCATGGGGTTGGTAAGTCGGGATGACCCCCTAGCCCAAACAGTGCTCTACCCCCCAGGGTAAGACGCGAGGCTCTACCTAAATAGATTTCGAGGAGAACCAGCTATCTCCGGGCTTGATTAGCCTTTCACTCCGAGCCACAGGTCATCTCCGCATTTTTCAACATACGTGAGTTCGGTCCTCCAGTGCCTGTTACGGCACCTTCAACCTGCCCATGGCTAGATCGCCCGGTTTCGGGTCTATTGCCTGCAACTATGTCGCCCTATTAAGACTCGGTTTCCCTACGCCTCCCCTAAACGGTTAAGCTTGCTACAGACAATAAGTCGCTGACCCATTATACAAAAGGTACGCAGTCACCCCATCACTAAGCAATCTGCTTCTTTAGGGCGGTTGATCGTCGCTACGCGACGCTAACCCTAACAAATTACTTCGTGACAATCTCATCACCAAATCGCTTAGTGATGGGGCTCCCACTGCTTGTACGTATACGGTTTCAGGTTCTATTTCACTCCCCTCTCCGGGGTTCTTTTCGCCTTTCCCTCACGGTACTGGTTCACTATCGGTCAGTCAGTAGTATTTAGCCTTGGAGGATGGTCCCCCCATCTTCAATCAGGATAACACGTGTCCCGACCTACTTGTCGCAAGCTCAGTACCACAATCGTGTTTTCGTGTACGGGGCTATCACCCTCTATCGCCGGACTTTCCAGACCGTTCCACTAACACAACTGCTATCACTTGCAGGCTACTCCCCGGTCGCTCGCCGCTACTGGGGGAATCTCAATTGATTTCTTTTCCTAAGGGTACTTAGATGTTTCAGTTCCCCTCGTTCGCCTCCTACACCTATGTATTCAGTGCAGGATACCTGGCTTACACCAGGTGGGTTTCCCCATTCGGACATCTCCGGATCAAAGGTTGTTTGCCACCTCCCCGAAGCATTTCGCAGGCTACTACGTCCTTCATCGCCTCTGACTGCCAAGGCATCCACCGTATACGCTTAGTCACTTGACCATATAACCGAAGTTATCTGTTCCCTTCAGACCTCAAACTGCAAGATCCTTCGGATCGCTCACTTTGGCTTCAAACTGCAAAACCAAATCAAACGCCAAGAAGACAGTTCCCCGACCCCCTTAACACAGGCCAGGTACTTAGTAGACAAAGACCGATCAAAGTCTTTGCCCGCCGGATGTTTGTGACGCTTAAGTCACAGTGTTTATTACAACTCGTTGTAGCAACGGGGAATTGAAACCCGCTACTACAGAACAATTTATCTATGAATCGCTCTTGTCACCCATCAGCCCCGAAGGACTTCCGACTGCCAAGCTACAATTCAAAGAATCAGCTTAATTTACCTTGTTAAAGAACTTTCCGGTTGTTAAAACCAGAACGAAGTCCATTCAATCCAATGGACTTCGTTCTGATCTCAGTGATGCGAGACGAACATTCAAATGAAGACGTGCTGGTGTTACCTAAAAGAAGTGGTGGAGCTAAGCGGGATCGAACCGCTGACCTCCTGCGTGCAAGGCAGGCGCTCTCCCAGCTGAGCTATAGCCCCTCAAAAGCGTCACCAGCAACCACAAAGCCTGCCAAGTAAACCAAATCGTTTCAGATCGAGGCGCCGTGACGCGTAGTGTGCGAACAGCACATGAGCGTTGCGGCAACGAAGAGCTGGAGCGATTTGGTAGGCCTGGGCAGATTTGAACTGCCGACCTCACCCTTATCAGGGGTGCGCTCTAACCAACTGAGCTACAGGCCTGTTTTGACTTGTCTGCTGCCGGCCTGGCCGCGTTGCAATACTCGTTCAGTCAGTCACGTACTCATGTACGCTCCCTCCCTCTCTCGCATCGCGCCTTGCCAGCCCACCAGCATCCTGCGCCAAAACCCGCCGATATTCATCAGTGGGTCACAGGTCCGCTCGTGATTTCTTTCGCATCAACCGATTAGATGAAGACAAATGTGTGGACACTCATCAGGTAGTGTCACTATCGTTTAAGGAGGTGATCCAGCCCCAGGTTCCCCTAGGGCTACCTTGTTACGACTTCACCCCAGTCATGAATCACAAAGTGGTGAGCGACCTCCCGAAGGTTAGTCTACCCACTTCTTTTGCAACCCACTCCCATGGTGTGACGGGCGGTGTGTACAAGGCCCGGGAACGTATTCACCGTGGCATTCTGATCCACGATTACTAGCGATTCCGACTTCATGGAGTCGAGTTGCAGACTCCAATCCGGACTACGAAACGTTTTGTGGGATTCGCTCCAGCTCGCGCCTTTGCAGCCCTCTGTGCGTTCCATTGTAGCACGTGTGTAGCCCAGGTCGTAAGGGCCATGATGACTTGACGTCGTCCCCACCTTCCTCCGGTTTGTCACCGGCAGTCTCCTTAGAGTTCCCACCATTATGTGCTGGCAACTAAGGACAAGGGTTGCGCTCGTTACGGGACTTAACCCAACATCTCACGACACGAGCTGACGACAGCCATGCAGCACCTGTCTCTGAGTTCCCGAAGGCACCAATCTATCTCTAGAAAGTTCTCAGGATGTCAAGACCTGGTAAGGTTCTTCGCGTTGCATCGAATTAAACCACATGCTCCACCGCTTGTGCGGGCCCCCGTCAATTCATTTGAGTTTTAACCTTG
The DNA here is from genome assembly GCF_055809315.1 of Halioglobus sp. D3-4. Lineage (NCBI taxonomy): Bacteria > Pseudomonadati > Pseudomonadota > Gammaproteobacteria > Cellvibrionales > Halieaceae > Halioglobus > Halioglobus sp. D3-4. The sequence goes on along the minus strand of NZ_CM147907.1, from coordinate 4,654,657 downwards.
CGGCCGTACTCCCCAGGCGGTCTACTTATTGCGTTAGCTGCGCCACTAAGAAATCAAGTCTCCCAACGGCTAGTAGACATCGTTTACGGCGTGGACTACCAGGGTATCTAATCCTGTTTGATCCCCACGCTTTCGCACCTCAGCGTCAGTATTGAACCAGGAGGCCGCCTTCGCCACTGGTATTCCTCCATATATCTACGCATTTCACCGCTACACATGGAATTCTACCTCCCTCTTTCATACTCTAGTCGGCCAGTATCAACTGCAGTTCCCAGGTTGAGCCCAGGGCTTTCACAGCTGACTTAACAAACCGCCTACGCGCGCTTTACGCCCAGTAATTCCGATTAACGCTCGCACCCTCCGTATTACCGCGGCTGCTGGCACGGAGTTAGCCGGTGCTTCTTCTAAAGGTAATGTCAGGGCTAAACGCTATTAACGTTTAGCTTTTCTTCCCAATTGAAAGTGCTTTACAACCCTAAGGCCTTCTTCACACACGCGGCATGGCTGCGTCAGGCTTTCGCCCATTGCGCAATATTCCCCACTGCTGCCTCCCGTAGGAGTCTGGACCGTGTCTCAGTTCCAGTGTGGCTGATCATCCTCTCAGACCAGCTAAGGATCGTCGCCTTGGTGAGCCTTTACCTCACCAACAAGCTAATCCTACGCAGGCTCATCTGATAGCGTGAGGCCCGAAGGTCCCCCACTTTCACCCTTAGGTCGTATGCGGTATTAGCTTGCGTTTCCACAAGTTGTCCCCCACTACCAGGTAGATTCCTACGCGTTACTCACCCGTCCGCCGCTCTACTCACACCGAAGTGCTTTCGCGCTCGACTTGCATGTGTTAAGCCTGCCGCCAGCGTTCAATCTGAGCCATGATCAAACTCTTCAGTTTAATCTTTTACCTCTGCCTCAAGAGACAAGAGGGGATGTTTACGTGGTTAACCCCACTTCAACACCCAAATCTAAGGCTCAGATACAATTCGAAAATCAAAAATTACAATGAATTAATGAGTCACTTGTTGTATCTGAATAGTTGCGACAACTATCCCAACAAGTGCCCACACATCTGTCTTCATCTGATTGTTAAACAACATCTGATACCGCCGGGGTTCAGATATCCGATGAGCAGTGCTGCATCGGGGAGGCGTATTATACTGATCACCGCGTTCTTGGCAACCAAAAAAATCATATCACGCCGTTTTTTTTCATTTCAGGTTGTAACCCAGAAGCCGCACTTAAACTTTTGAAAACTGGTCAGTTTTTGTGCTGCCGGGGTTGCACCCCTGCTCCCTCTCAAGAGCGAGGCGCACTATACGCACAGCGCTTGAAAGGAGCAAGCGATTTTGCGAAAGATTAGTGAAGAAATTTCATATTCCGCCGCGACAAGCGCTCCCGGAGATTCTCTATCCCACACCAGCGCTAGCTCAGCTCGAAAAGGTGGTATTTCTTCTTCCCGAGACGGACAAGATAAAAGCGACCGAAAATCGCCTCATCCGGCGGGAAACATCCCGCAACATTGGCATTGTCCTCCATACCGACAACCCGGTTATTGACTGTCACAGCCTGCCGGCCGAGCGCATCCTTGACCTGCTTGCCGCTGGCAGCCACACCGGCATCGGTGAGCATCTGGGTTAGCGTTTCTGGGAAATCGGTGCGAGCCACCGTACTTGCGGGCAACCCATCCAGGCGGAGTTGCAGGACATCACTTTCAGACAAGTCCGTCAGGGAGCCATTGAACAGTGCGGTGGTAATTCGCTGCGCCGCGTCCAATCCCTCCTGCCCATGTACCAATAAAGTGACCTCACGAGCGAGGACCGCCTGCCCCTCGGGCCTACCACTGCGCTCGGCGTCGGCGGCCTCCAGCGCGTCGATCGCGGCGACATCGAGAAAAGTGAAGTATTTTAGAAACCGGTACACATCCGCATCGGAAACGCTCAGCCAAAACTGGTAGAAGGCATAGGGCGAGGTGCGCTGCGGATCCAGCCATATCGTTCCGGATTCTGTTTTTCCGAACTTTGTGCCGTCAGACTTGGTGATCAAGGGCATGGTAAGACCAAACACCTGATTGCCATGCAACCTGCGCGTGAGGTCAATCCCCCCCGTAATATTGCCCCACTGATCGGAGCCCCCCAACTGTAGGCTACAGTCATAGCGCTTATTGAGCTCGGCAAAATCGAAAGACTGGAGGATCATATAGGTAAATTCAGTAAAGCTGATGCCGCTGCCCTCACGCTCGATTCGCTGCTTCACCGACTCTTTCTGGATCATCGCGTTCACAGAGAAGTGCTTGCCGATATCGCGCAGGAACGTCAGAACATCCAACTCGGCGGTCCAATCGAGATTGTTAACCACCTCGGCGGACGCTGGGCCGTCATCAAACTCGATGAAACGCGACACCTGCTGCCTGATCTTTTCAACCCAGCCGTTGATCACCTCGGGGGAATTCAGCTGCCTCTCCTGGGCCTTGAAACTGGGGTCGCCGATCAAGCCAGTGGCGCCGCCCACCAAAGCAAGGGGTTTATGGCCGGCAAGCTGGAAGCGGCGCAACATCAACAAAGGCACCAATGAGCCTATATGCAGGCTGTCCGCAGTAGGATCAAAACCACAATACAGCGTGCGAACACCACCCTCGAGCCAGCGCGGGAGATCGTCTTCTCCTGCCACCTGAAAGATCAAACCACGCGCACGAAGGTCATCGAGTAGGGCGTTGCTCATGAGCCATGTTCCAAGTTAATGATTAATAAGGCATTCAGCGGGCGCCAACGATACAACACCCCCTATCAAAAGCAAGCCCCGAACCTGAGTCAAAGGTTGAATTTCCGAGGCTTTTCAATATACTAGCGGCTACAATTACAAAATAGATTTACTAGACCATGTCAGCAGTGAAACGATCGTCCGGGTCTCTGGATACCCGCGGTAATCTATTGTCAGTACTCGCGTCCCAATTCCCGCGCAAGCGATTTCTGGCCGCTCTGGGCGCCACTGCGGTTGTCGCTGGCGTGACATTGGGCGCCGCCGATGCGCCCAGCGAGCAGGATATCCAGTGGGCAAGCCTGACCAGCCCAAGCCTGATAAGCCCAGTATCAACCACACTGAAAAACCATTTTGCCATTCCCGTAGAGACGCTTGAGTGGACAACCACCGCCTCACTTCCCCAGCCTTCATGGCAGGATCAGGAAATTCAGTATGGTGATACCCTCTCGCAGATATTCAAACGCGCCGGCTACGGCGATCAGGACGTATACGACATCGTCAATCACTCCACCGATGGCAAATCGCTGGAAAAGATATTCCCCGGCCAGACCATCGCCTTTCAAAAAGATGACTCGGGCAGCTTGATCGGTGTGCGGCATACCAAGTCGCAACTTGAAACCGTAACCTATCTGCGCACAGAAACCGGGTTCGAGAGCCAGTTGGAAGTTCGAGCACCAGAATTGCGCGAAGCGTGGACCACCGGCGTAATCACCTCCTCACTGTTTTTGGCAGGCCAGGAAGCAGGTCTCTCCCAGAGCATGATAATGGATATGGCCAACATTTTCGGCGGAGTCGTGGATTTTGCGCTCGATCCGCGCCGCGGAGACACCATGCAACTGGTGTATCAGGAACAGTATGTAGACGGTGAAAAATTCAAGGACGGCGACATTATTGCGGCATCGTTCACCAATCAGGGTGAAACCTTCAATGCATTTCGCTACACCGACAGCAACGGGGATACCAACTATTACAATGAGGATGGCGTAAGCATGCGCAAATCATTCCTCATGGCCCCACTGGACTTTACCCGCATCAGCTCCAATTTTAATATGCGTCGCCTACACCCGATCTACAAAACGACACGACCACACCGAGGCACCGATTACGCGGCGCCCACAGGCACACCAGTCTATGCAGCCGGAGATGGCCGCGTGCTGAAAGCGGGCTACAGCGGCAGCAATGGAAACTACGTTTTCATTCAGCACGGTGACCAATACGTCACAAAATACCTGCATTTGCAAAAACGTCTGGTGAGTGCGGGAGAAAGGGTCTCGCAGAGCCAGGTCATCGGCACTGTCGGCTCCACCGGAGCCGCCACCGGCCCGCACCTTCATTATGAGTTTGTCGTAAACGGCGTGCATCGCAACCCTCGCACTATCTACAAGGACCTGCCAAAGGCGCAGAAGCTGCCCGAAGAAGAAATGGAAAACTTCCGCCGCGCGATCAACCGGCCTAATTTCCAGCTAGCGGTTTTGCGCTCCAGCAACAGCCTGGCAATGCACAATACGCCTGACTCAAACGCTGCCACCAACTAACTTGAGCGGTGACGACCCACTCTACGTAGGCTTGATGTCCGGCACCAGCGTGGACGCTGTCGACAGCGCGCTGCTGCGCTGCCGTGATGACGGGGTAGAGATTCTCGCCACACACCAGCACACCATTCCCGCACAACTCAAACTGCAGATCGCTGAAATTAGTCATCCCGGGCAGAACGAGATTGAGCGGCTGGGGGTCCTGGACAGAGAAATTGGCCTGCTGTTCGCCCAGGCGACAATGCAGCTGCTGGCTAAAACCGACATCAAGGCCGCGCAGGTCAGGGCGATTGGCAGCCACGGCCAGACGATACGTCACCGTCCACCCTCGGCTAACACTAGCGATCCAGCCTGCTTTACTTTGCAAATTGGCGACCCCAACACCATTGCAGAAGTTACCGGTATCACCACCATCGCCGACTTTCGGCGACGGGATATCGCGGCCGGCGGTGAAGGCGCACCACTGGCGCCAGCGTTTCATGCCGCCGTTCTCGCTAAACCGGGTGTCAATCGGGCAATTGTGAACATCGGCGGAATCGCCAACGCCACCATTTTATGCGGCACTGAGCTGCAGATGGGGTTTGATAGCGGACCGGGTAATACCCTGCTGGATCACTGGATTCTCCGCCACAGGAGCAAACCCTATGACAGGGATGGCGCGTGGGCGGCGAGCGGCCAGGTCCACACCGCCCTGCTGGAGCAGCTTTTGGGACACCCATACTTCCAGCAAACAGGCCCCCGCAGTACCGGCAAGGAAATATTTAACCTGCAGTGGCTGGACCGGAACCTCGACGCGTTTTCAGGCGTTACTACTCAGGACGTTCAAGCCACTCTGGTGGAGCTGTCAGCTGTCAGTATCGCGCGGGCCATCAAGGGCTGCGCGCTTGATATTTCCGAAGTGTATGTGTGCGGCGGTGGCAGCCAAAACGCACATTTGATGGCGCGTCTGGCCACCCAAATGGCGCCTGCGATCGTGGCCAGCACGGCACAGTTGGGCATGGACCCCGATTGGGTCGAAGCAGCCACCTTCGCCTGGCTCGCAGACCGTACCCTGCGAGGGCTTGACGGCAACGCCATAGCTGTAACGGGAGCGGCAGGGGGGCGTGTACTCGGCGGGATATACCAGGGCGCTACCAGAAACTCAGGCTGCGCTTAGATTGAAAACGATGACCCACAGCCGCAGGTGGCTGTCGCATTTGGGTTGTTAACGACAAAGCGCGAACCTTCCAGCCCCTCGGTGTAATCCACTATCGATCCGGCAAGGTATTGCAGGCTCATCGGATCCACCACCAGTGTCACGCCATCGGTTTGCAATGCGGTGTCATCATCGGCGACAAGTTCATCGAAGGTAAACCCGTACTGGAAGCCGGAACAACCTCCACCGGTAATGAACACGCGCAGCTTCAGCTGGTCATTTTCCTCTTCTGCCACCAGGTCGCGCACTTTCTGAATGGCGCGGGCCGACAGGTTAATGCTTGATGGATTGAATGTTTCAGCAACAGACATCGATGTATTCCAGATTCGGTATAGACCGTCTCACAGGGTTTCGGCCGCTTATTATCATAAGTCCGACTAAATTAGTCAACTTTAGCAAGCGACGCCTTGGGAGCAGGCTTGCCCTCTTTGCTGCCCTCCAGCTTGGCCGGTGGCGCCGCATTTTCTGCAGCAGCCCCGGTATCGGTCATATGCGTGAGGCTACCATTGACCTCGGCACCAGCTGCCATTTCCACCATGGTATAGAAAACATTACCATGAACCCGGCTTTTGGATGCCAACTCCAGGTGTTTACTGGAGTAGATATCGCCGGTAACCAGGCCGTTTACGATAACGCGGGGCACACGAATCTCACCTTCCACTCGCCCTTTACCTACGACGCGCAGCAGTGCCTCCTTGCCTGACTGGGCAATAATATTCCCCTGCACCAGACCCTCAACGTCCAGGTTGCCACAGAAATGCACGTCACCGGCAACCACGGTGTCATGAGATATCAGAGTGGTTCCCCCGGAGACACTGACGGACTTTTTACTTCCCAACATTGATAAATCGCTCCTGCACTTCCCAGGGGAATTGTTTCTTCACTTTGGACTTGTGTGGCTTGCTGGCGCGGGCCACCAGTGTGATGTTCTGGGGCGCAAACCCATCCGGCAATACCAGTTCGCCTTCTATAGCCTGAAAATATCGGAAATGCAATGTCGATGCCGCTTCACCGAAATCACCGGACAGCTCGGACAGCGGGTAACTGACCTCCTGCTCACCCTCGACACCCGATACCTGAACTGACAGAGCGCCCTCCACCATTTCATACTCGCGCTCTTTCTGCTGCACAAAAAACCGGTACTTCCAACGCCCCGGTGCAGCCCCAGCCACCAGTTCGGGCTGACGCAGGCTGAGCCCGCTTCCCTGATCCTCAGAAACCACCATGCTGCGGTAGAAGCTCAGCCCCTCTTCGAGACCCGCCGTGCGCTCTTTCTCCGCGGCCATTTCAATCCGCAGAAGTTCCAATGCCTGCCTGTCGACCTCGTGTCGGGTCCGCTGCACTTCCAGATCACCGCGAGTAACCCGCAGGGCCTCCCGCAAATCAGACAATTCCGACAACATGCTCTGGGCCGTTTCGGGCCCGACCTCCAGCGCATCATAGACAGACTGGCGGCCGATATAGACACCTGCCAGAAAGGTCAGTGCCAACAGTAACAACAACGCGAGTATTAACTTCGGCCCGAGTTGATCCAGTAAACGCGAAATCGGAGAAGGGTTTGCGTTCATCTAAAGTGATGACTCAAGGCAGAAGGCCGACTTGTCGCAAACCAGCACTTTCGTCCAAGCCGAGCATGATATTCATGTTCTGCACAGCCTGACCGGATGCCCCCTTGACCAAATTATCTATCGCGGCCATCACCACGACGGTATCGCGCTCCTGCGGCACTGTCACTGCGATCTGGCACCTGTTGGCACCCTTCACCGTACGGGTCTGCGGAAAGACTCCAGCCGGCAGCACATCGACAAACGGCTCATCCCTATACCAGTCTTCGTACAGCGCCTGCAGATCGACACCGCTGTCGTTGACGCGGGAAAACAGTGTCGAGTGAATACCCCGTACTATGGGCAACATATGCGGTACAAACGTGATCTCGACCTTCTGTTCGGCGATATCCGACAACCCCTGTTCCAATTCGGGCAGATGACGATGTCCGGAAACCGCATACGCCTTGAAGCTGTCCGAGACCTCGCTCAGCAGGTTGTCCACCTTGGCCTGACGGCCGGCGCCGCTGACACCGGACGCGGAACTCGCAATAAGGTGTGTCGGATCGACCAGACCACGCGCCAATAAAGGCATATACCCGAGTTGTACTGATGTGGGATAGCATCCCGGGCAAGCTACCAACCGCGCACCGGCAATTTTTTCGCGATTGAGTTCAGGCAAGCCGTACACGGCCTCGCCCAACAACTCGGGGCTGGCGTGAGGCTCGCCGTACCACTGCGACCACAGCGCGGCATCGCGGATGCGATAGTCTGCGGAGAGGTCTATAACCCGGGCATCAGCTGCCAGCAACTCCGGCACCATATTCATCGCGACATTGTGCGGTGTTGCAAAAAAGACCACATCGCAGGCAGCCAGCATTGGCACATCGGGCTCACTGAACGCCAGATCATAGTGACCGCGCAGGTTCGGGAACAAATCGTCAACACGCCGGCCACACTCAGCCCGCGAAGTGATAGCTACCACTTCCACGTCCTGATGGGCAGCCAATAAGCGCAACAATTCGACACCTGTGTATCCGGTGCCCCCCACTATGCCAACCTTTACCATCTTGCGTTCCAATCCTCACACTGAATATCTTCACGGGCTGCACGCATACCCGAATGACCCCGAGTAATCGATACATATCATCTTCGGGGCGACAGTATAAAAGCAATACGCGCCAAGATAACTGTTAATATTGTATTTTTGGGGCAACCAAGCGGTAACACGGTGCAACACTGGCTGAATAACTACAGGCGCCTGTTAGTCAACTACGACTCCATTCTCGCCTACTCCGTACTCGGCGTGGTCGGCGGAGTCGCGTCCGGACTGATCGTACTAGCTTTTGAACTGGCCATCCGGGAGCTGAGTATTCTGCTGGGTATCGGCGAGAACGGGGAAGGTTTCGAATCCCTGCCCCGGTGGATGATTTTTGCACTGCCCGCTGGTGGCGCGGCAATACTGGGGCTGGCCTACACCCTGCTGAAGCCGCAGGATAGGGAAACAGGCATCGTACATGTCATCAGCAGCATGCACTCTCGCTACAGCATCCTGCCATTACGCAACGCTCTGGTGCAGTTTTTTGGCGGGGTCTTCGGCCTCGCTACGGGTCAATCGGGCGGCCGCGAGGGTCCAGGCGTTCACCTTGGTGGGGCCATCAACAGCCTGTTCGGACAGTGGCTGGGCTTACCCAACAACAGTCTGCGGATTCTCATAGGCTGCGGCACCGCAGGCGGTATAGCGGCAGCCTTTCAAACACCTCTGGCAGGTGTCCTTTTTGCGATGGAAGTGATTATTGCGGAATACAGCGTGGTCGGCTTTATCCCGGTGATGCTGGCAGCGGTGTCTGCCTCGGCGGTGAGCCATTCCCTGTCCACAGACACCTGGCTGTTCAGCCTGCCTCCGCTGGAGCTTAACTCCATGCTGGAACTTCCCTACGTCATGCTTCTGGGGCTCTGTTGCGGCACCGCCGTGGCAGCCTTCGTGCGCCTAAGCACATTCGCGGCGCGATTTTCAAACACTTACGTGGCACTGCGCTTTACCGTGGCCGGGATAGTTACCGGAGGGCTTGCACTGCTGGTCCCGGAAATTCTGGGCCTGGGTTACGATACACTGACGCTTGCCATACACGGCAAACTTGCGCTCTCCGCGCTGCTGACGATCGCACTGTGCAAACTGGTTGCAACTGCTGTCAGCGTTGGGGTAGGCATGCCGCTGGGGCTGATAGGCCCGATGCTGATAATGGGTGCGTGCATTGGCGGCCTGATCGGCGCAGCGGGCAGCGCGTTGATGCCGGACTTGGCTTCAGACCCGACCTTCTATGCAGTCATCGGCATGGGTGCGGCCATGGGTGCGGTGCTCAACGCTCCGCTGGCGGCGATACTGGCCGTGATTGAAATGACGCAATCACTGAGTATCAGCATGGCAGCGATGCTTGCGATTGTCACCGCAACGCTCACCAGCACCGGCCTGTTCAGGCAGCGCTCTGCCCACCAGGCGATGTTAGAGCAAATGAAGCGTGTCGTGCCTCACGACCCGCTCAACCAGTTGCTTCATAGCACCAGCGTTTCGTCCACTATGGATACTCGCGCGGTGCGCGTGCCCCTGATGCTGACACGCGAGGGTTTTGAGCCACTGCTGGAGTTCAAGCCAGTATGGTGCGTGGTGGAGCGCGACGGCGACGATCTCTATCTGGTGAATGGTGGCGAACTGCTGGACTGGCTAAAGCAGGCGCCGTTTGAGCAGGAGACCGTGGACCTGACCGGTGCCGGCATTAGACGCCTGGCGACATCTCCACTCCCGATACAGGCGACGCTGCGACAGGCAATGGATACAATGCGCGAGCAGACAACCGAAGCCGTGTGTGTGTATGATCGCAGCCCGAATACCGGCAAGCAGATATTGCACGGGGTGTTGACGCTCGAGAGTATTGAGACATATACACTGACCGGCATGCGCCAGTGAGTTAATTCCGTCGCGAACGCAGAGGGCGACCCATGTTGTGGCTGAAAGCCTTTCATATAATTTTCGTGGTATGCTGGTTCGCGGGCCTGTTCTATCTGCCGCGAATCTTTGTGTACTATGCCGCCACGGAACACGCGCAGGTGCGCGAGCAACTGGCAGAAATGGCGCGCAGGCTGTACCGCTTTGTTACACCCTTTATGGTGATTGCAATCGCGCTGGGTGTCGCGATGCTGTTGCAAAACCCGAACTATTATTTCTCAAGCGGCTGGATGTGGCTGAAACTGGGCGGCGTCACATGTCTTGTCGTCTATCACCTCATCTGCGGCCGTTATGTGCGCGCAATCAACAAAAATCGCAATAGACACAACCACGTGTTTTACCGGTTCTTCAATGAAATCCCTGTACTGTTCCTGTTTGTCATCGTACTGCTGGCGGTTCTCAAACCGTTTTAACACCCTTACGAACGCCATGTGGTCGGGCTTCCAGGCATCCCAATCGAGTCAGCGTGACGCCTCAGACCGAGCTTCTGCGTCTGGCGGTGCCGCCTTCGAGTCGGTAGCGAGAATAATCAACTGCGGAGAGTTCAATAGACCCAGACGATACTGTCCTTCCACCCAGCCCCAACGCCGCGCCTTGCTCCAGGTCTTTTTGTCGGTGGGCGCACCTTCAGCGACTGTCGGACCAAACGTTTCGAGCAACCCTTCTGCGACCGCGTCAGTGTCACCTTCGAAGGCCATGACAATTCGCGTCAGAGGCGAGGCGTCATTGGGCGCGATCAGGGTGATGCTCGATATAGGGAAAGAGAACAACATCAGCCCGGTGCCAGCCGCACCACCTGCTTCACACCCGGAAGCTGAACCGGAGTTGCTACAATGGCCATAACTACAGTGAACGGTAATGTCGTCCTCCTTCCCGGCGCGCGTCTCATTGACCTCACACTTGCCTCCAAGCTTTTCCGCCTGGGCGACAGCATTGGCGAGTGTCATATCAGTGTGCAGACCATTGATCGCATAGGGCGACTGTGCCAGCGCAGCAGCAGATACGCTCAGCAAGAACAACACGGCGAGTGCGCGCGGTGGGTGCATTTGGTTTCCCCTCCAAAGGGCCAGAAGACAGCATATAAAGTGTCGCGGACGGCGAGTACTGCCCGCAACCTAACTTTACCGATAAATTTCTCTCGATAACAATTACACTACATCTTCCTGTCAATCCAAGGCTAGAGATTTGAACGTTCCACCTGCCCCCGCCACAACCATCCAGCTTATCAATACACTGGGCAAGCATCTCGAGCGAATGAACATCGTCAAACCCGAGCTCAACGCGAATCACTTGATACAACATGCACAACGGCGCACGGGGCTGGATACCTGGGGAGACTTATCCTTCAGGCCTGCCCTGAATGAGCTTGTCGCGTCCCTGAATTTACAGGCAAGTCTGTCTCAGGTGGGCCGCATCGCCGCTTACTACAACCTGCTGGACCACCTGTGTGTGCGCCTGAGAATTATTAACTACCGCGCCAACCGACCGGAGGTTGCAAAGCAGGAGATCAAACAGCCACTTTTCATTCTCGGGCTTCCGCGGACCGGCACGACTATTCTCCACGAATTAATTACACAGGATCCATCATTTCGCTCACCCGCCACCTGGGAGGTCTCGCGACCACTGCCACCACCTACAGCACAAACCTATAACAGCGACAAACGCATAGCGAAAGTTGACCGCCTACTGCGCGTGCTGGAGAAACTGACTCCGGGGTTTCAGGCGATCCATGCCATTGGCGCGCAATTGCCGCAGGAGTGTGTCTATATGCTTGCATCCAGTTTTTTTAGCGAACAGTTTGGCTACATGTACAACGTACCCCGGTATCGAAGCTGGGTACTGGAGCAGGACATGACCAGTGCGTATGCCTGGCACGCCCGATTTCTGCAGCACCTCCAGACAGACACTGCTCGCGAACACTGGGTGCTGAAAACGCCTGCGCACCTGACATCGCTGAACTACCTTCTGGCGCAGTACCCTGATGCGTCTATTGTGTGGACCCATCGCCGCCCACTGCAGGCGGTCGCCTCATTCTCCAGCCTCACCAACACATTACGCCGTGGCTTCAGCACCAACAGCGACACTATAGCGACGGGCACGGGTGAGCTGGAGCACTGTGCAAAAATGGTGCAGCGGGGCATGGCCGCGCGCCAGGCGCTGGATAATGGCCAGTTCATTGACGTGAGCTTTGAATCCATTTGCGCCGACCCGATATCCGTTGTCAGCGCGATTTACGCCCACCTCGGGCGAGAACTGACCCACGAGGCCCGCGTCAGCATGCGTGAATACCTGAGGCGCAGACCCCGCAATCTTTACGGCGAACACCGCTACAGCCCACAGGCATTCGGGTTGGACACCACCCGCGAAAAACAGCTCTATCAAGAGTACCTGTCCACATACGGCAACTACCTCTGACACATCACATGTGACACCTTTTTTTACACCCGGCGCCGGACGGGCACCTGGAATACAGCTGTTTATCTTATATATCAGAGACTTACACTTTTTCGGTACGATTTTTGCGTCGTTAACCTGACAGGGATGGATGACCTTAGTGCGAGTAGCTGAGGGAATAACCAACAACTCGCGCCGGGGATTGTGTCGAAGTGGCAACAAGGCAGGAGCTGGCTCGCTTCGTTTTTCCAGAGGGTAGCTATGCTCAATCGGAACAAAGCCAGTTTCTTTGCAGACTCCATCACGCATTTGGGTTTGTTGCGGTTGAGAATATGTACCCGAACAGCCGTTCTCGCTGGGCACCCTCCCCGATTTCACAAAAAGTTACTTAACGCTCATGCTAATATGTTAGCCTGCACTGCAGATCACTCTAACAATAAGTGTACTACTGCCCTGTTTCGCTCATTTGATACCCCCAACGTATCGCAGCGTTCTGCGGCCAAAAAAATAAGAGGAAATATCAGATGACGAACTTTCGATTCTGCCGTCGCCCGCTGTCCCGTCTGGCGGGATACCTGCTGAGCACTATGCTGCTGATGGGAGTCTTGGCCACTCCAAGTATCGCGCAGCCCTCATTTATCACCTTTGAGAGCGGGCACGTCCGGCCGGTTGCGACCACGCCAGATGGCACCAAACTTTTGGCAGTAAACACACCCGACAACCGCCTGGAGGTGTTTACCGTCGATAACGGTTCACTCACTCACACCGGCTCCATTCCCGTCGGCATGGAGCCGGTGGCAGTAGCGGCGCGCACCAACAACGAAATCTGGGTTGTCAACCACCTTTCAGACAGCGTCAGCATCATCGATCTTTCCGCCAGCCCGGCGAAAGTCGTGCGTACCCTGCTGGTGGGCGATGAACCTCGCGATATTGTGTTTGCAGGCACGGGTTTTAATCGTGCCTTTATCACTACAGCCCACCGCGGTCAGCAGCGCTCTGACAGCTCGATAGCATCCGTACCCGGTGCTGGCGGTCCCGAATTAAGCACCGAGGGAATAGGCCGAGCGGATGTCTGGGTTTTTGATTCAGGTAATCTCGGCACGACCATTGGCGGTACACCGCTGGAAATCCTCAGTTTCTTCGCCGACACACCGCGCGGTCTGGCCGTGACACCCGATGGCGGCACGGTGTATGTCGCAGCCTTCCACTCCGGTAACCAGACGACTTCCATCATTGAAACAGAGGTTCCCGACGGTTTTGGTGCCAACGGCGTTCCTGGGCCGAGCAATAACTGCTGGCAAAACGACGGCGATGCCGCCTGTGAGCAGAGCAGCCAGGCACCCGAAGTAGGCGTAATCGTCAAGTACGATGGCAGTAAATGGGTGGATTCCAAAGGCACGGACTGGAGTGACAAGGTCAACTTCAACCTGCCGGACCACGATGTTTTTTCTATTAACGCGAACACACTGGCCTCAGGCTCCATCGTCGAGTACGACCATGTCGGCACCATCTTGTTTAACCTGGCCGTGAACCCGGTTACCGGCAAAGTGTACGTTACCAATACCGAGTTGCCGAATCACATCAACTTTGAGGGCCCGGGTATTCACGCTGGCAGCACCGTACAGGGGCGTCTTTCAGAATCCCGGATCACCGTACTCAACCCTGCGAACGGGGGCGTGGATGTCCAGCACCTGAACCAGCACATCGACTATGCACAACTTCACACCGATGCTGGAGCGGACCACGCCGCGATCGATGCGCAGCGCTACCACAGCCTGGCTACACCGCTACAACCGGTTGTCTCCAGCGATGGTGAAACGCTGTACGTAGCCGCCTTCGGATCTGCCAAAATCGGGGTATTCGATGTCGAAGATATAGAAGCGGCCAGTTTCGAGAGCGACTTTGACCCGACCGCGCAAAGCGCCAACTACATCTCCACCAGTGGTGGCCCCAGCGGGATGGTGCTGGATGAGGCAAACAATCGCCTCTACGTAATGACACGCTTTAACAACCAGGTCGAGGTAATTGATCTGGACACCAATTCCACCGTCGAAACCCACGGGCTGCACAACCCCGAACCCGCTTCAGTGGTCGATGGAAGAAAATTCCTCTATGACGCGTTTGCCACATCGGGCAATGGCGAGGCCTCTTGCAGCAGCTGCCATATTTTTGGCGATATGGACCAGTTGGCCTGGAACCTGGGTAACCCCGATGACCACGTGACAGTCAATACACAGCCTTCTTCCGTAGCTTTTCTGCCTCGAGCGGATAGTTTTCATCCCATGAAGGGGCCCATGACGACACAGACTTTGCGCGGCATGGCAACGCACGGCGGCATGCACTGGCGCGGTGACCGGGTGGACGGTTTCTTCGGTACGGATTCCTGCGCAGAATCGAGCGGGGCCCCCTGCTCCGAGGATTCATCCTTCCGAAACTTCATTGTGGCCTATGAAGGCCTTGTGGGGATGGAGGGCACGATTACGACCACTGAGATGCAGCAATTTGCCGATTTCGCACTTCAGCTCATGCTGCCGCCCAACCCAATACGCGCGCTGGATAACTCGCTCTCGCCGGCCGCCCAGAGCGGCAGGGACCTGTTCTTTGGACGGGCCACGGATACAGTGACAAATTGCGACGGCTGCCACACACTGGATCCAGCACAGGGCTTCTACGGCACAGGCGGCGAGCAGAGTTTCGAAGGTGAAACGCAGAACTTTAAAGTGCCGCATATGCGCAACCTCTATCACAAAGTCGGCATGTTCGGCCTGTCCAGTGATTCAGTGCATACGGGAGACCAGGTCCGCGGCTTCGGCTTCCTGCATGACGGCTCTGTTGATACTGTAGATCACTTCCTCGAAGCGGGCGTCTTCAGTGTCAACAACACAGAAGAGATCAACCTGCAGGCATTCTCGATGGAGTTCCCTACTGATCTCGCACCCGTGGTCGGTCAACAGGTAACGCTGACAGCCAACAACGGTGCTGTTGTAAATCCGCGTATCGACCTGTTGATAAGCCGGGCCAGCACAGACTTTGATTCGCTGTTACTTGGTGGCACCGTGAAGGAATGCGACCTGATCGCGAAGGGTACAATTAGTGGTGTTGAACGCGGCTGGGTCCGCGAGGCAAATGGGCAGTTCCGCTCCGACACCGATGAAGTCATCAGCGATGCTACCCTGCGAGGCTACGCCGCTACCGAAGGCCCGATCACCTACACCTGTGCCCCTCCCGGTTCAGGCGTGCGTATGGGGATCAACAGGGATGAGGACAGTGTGCTGGATGGGCTCGATAACTGCCCGGCTGTTCAGAACGACTCACAAATCGATACCAATGGTAACGGCATCGGCAACGCCTGTGATCCGATCACCGACAGCGACATGGACGGAGTGCTGGACGATGTAGACAACTGCCCGGGGATTAGAAATCCGGATCAATTGGACAGCGATGGCAACGGCAGGGGCGATGCCTGCGACGGACTACCAATCGGCTGCTAAACTCGCTCCAACCGGAATACGCGTAGCTTCTTGAGGCCACGCGTATTCCCTGCCATTTTCCTCAGAGACCAACATGTACCCACACGGCCTTTTCGGTATAGAAGCACTGCGGCTGCTGCTCATGCCCGTCTCAGTATTCGGCATCCTGTTTTTTGTTCTGTACCTGCGACAGGATGGCATACGGGCTGCGCGCGCAGTAGTGTTGCTCGTATTACTGACCATTGTTGCCTTCCTCGGCGCGAAAGTCTTTTCACTCTATGTCCGGGGGTGGGAACTGTTCCAGCCGCTCTCACACGAATTACGCGGTGGCCTGCGCTACCCGGGTGCGCTGCTGGCGATGGTCGCATTCGGTCCGCTGCTGAAACGCTGGATACTGCCGGAACTACCGCTGGCCCGTTTCCTCGATGTGCTGGCAATTACCGTCTGTTTTGGCTTTGCGCTAGTGCGCATCAGCTGCTGGATGAACGGTTGCTGTACCGGGGCGCCCTGTGAGAGCGCTCTGTGCCTCAGTTACGCGCCCGGCAGCCAGGTCTGGTACGCTCACTTACAGAATGGCCTGATAGAGTCCTCCGTACACCGGAGCCTGCCCGTGCTGCCGTTACACGTCCTTTTTCTGGCAGCATCCCTGGCCGTTGGCCTGTTCCTGATGTGGTTTGACGGAAGGCGAGGCTTTGACGGGCAGATTGCTCTGCTCTACCTCGTACTCCACGACGGCGCCAAGGGCCTGCTGGAGTCCTTCCGAGATCCCTACGTGGCACAGCTGCAGATAACCTCACTACTGACAAGCGCCGTCGGGCTCGTGGTGTTGCTGGCGATCATGCGCTGGCGCCGTGGCAACGCTCGCGCCGGCGAGGCGAATTGAGCGCGGGACAATATTCCAACGCGCTGGCGCCTTATGCCAGGTTTGTCCTTGGCACGAATTCTGCTTTACTCTGAGTCAAACTGTCCATAATAGGCACCCTGTGACATCAGCAACCGAGCAACGCCGCATCCCACAATGGCAGGAAGACTTTATTCAGCGGCATCAACTGAATACGGCGTATCTCGAAACCGCACATAAATGGTTCGCTCCACTGGTGCAGAAACTGGCATCGCACCAAAATAGCGCAGATCGTGTGATCCTCGTCGCACTGAACGGCTGCCAGGGCTCTGGAAAAACAACCGTTTGCGATTATTTGCGCTCTGCATTCGAGGCCGAGCACCAACTACAGGCCGTTGCCCTCTCACTGGATGATTTCTACCTCACCAAAGCACAGCGACAGGCGCTCGCCAAATCTGTGACCCCCTTGCTGGCAACGCGTGGCGTTCCCGGCACCCATGACATGGCACTCCTGCGTCAAATCCTCGAGCAATTACTCGATGTAGAACGCACTGAGCCGGTGGCGGTACCCCGGTTCGACAAGTCCGTGGATGACAGACACCCTCCCTCCAACTGGGATTACGTCTGTCCTCCGGTTCAAATTGTACTGCTGGAGGGCTGGTGCCTCGGGGCACAAGCGCAACCCTCAGCCTCCCTCTCCGCCCCGATAAATGCGCTGGAGGAAACCGAGGACGCTGGTGGACATTGGCGCAACTTCAGCAATACCCTGCTGGGCAAAGAGTTTCACGCACTCTACACACTGGTCGATCAGTGGATCATGTTACGCGCGCCATCGTTTGAGTGTGTGTTCGAGTGGCGACGAGAGCAGGAGCAGAAACTTGCCGCTATCCTCCCAAGTGGGCAGGCGCATGAGTTGATGAACGACGATGCCCTGCTCAGGTTCATTCAGCACTACGAACGCATAACCCGGCAGTGCCTGGAATCACTACCCGACAAGGTGAACCACCTGTTTGAACTGAATAAGGAGCGGCAGGTTGTCGCTTACACTCATCGCGAGCAGGCGGGTGATTTCTCATGAGCGGCGATACGCCGGCGTCTCTAGTCTTCAGTGATCTCGACGGCTCACTACTGGACCACTACAGCTATAGTTTCGAGGATGCGCTACCGATGATTGAGGTGCTGGACAGTCTGGGCATTCCACTGATCCTGACGTCCAGCAAAACCCGTGCAGAGATCGTTGAGTTACGCTCCGCTCTGGGGAACAATCACCCATTCATCGTGGAAAATGGCGCCGCAGTATTTATTCCCATGCACTCTCTGCCCGCACAACCGGCTGGCACCGAAACAAAGGGCGACTACTGGCTGTACGAAATGGCGCCACCGCGTTCCCGCTGGTTGGCCATATTGGCTGAACTGGCACAGGAGTACCCCGGTGAATTTGATTCATTCTACAGCGCCGGCGTTGCCGGGATCCGCGAGATGACCGGGCTCTCTCAGACCGAGGCAGAGGCGGCGAACGATCGACTGTACAGCGAGCCTGTCAGGTGGCTGGGCACGGCCCAGCGTGAAGCCCGCTTTATCGAGTCCCTGCAGCAGGCAGGTGCAACTATCTTCAGGGGCGGACGTTTTTTATCAGTGAGCGCAAATTGCGATAAGGGAGCGGCACTGCGTTGGCTGCGAGACCAGTACCAGTCATATCAGCCCGGTGCTGAGATGGATGACATCGCTATCGGCGACAGCGCAAATGATCTGCCCATGCTGGAGGCAGCACACACCGCCCTGCTGATCCGCTCGCCAGTGCACGGCTTTCCCGAACTGACAAGAAAAGATGCTGTCATTCACAGCCAACACTTCGGTCCGGCAGGATGGGCCGAAGGAGTATCACAATGGTTACAGGCAAAAGGAATTACGTTATGAGGTACTACCGCCATGGGTGATTTTTATCAGAACGGCATCATCACTACCCTGCACAATCTCTCGAACCGATCACTGCAGGATCTCGAGCAGGAGCTGATCGAGTTTTCCAAGCGCAGGCCCATGGCCTTGATCTTGCCCTCACTGTACTCTGAGCTGGGGGGTAACGCGCTGCCCGGTATCATCGATGAACTGGTGCAGGTTCCGTATCTCACGGAAATTGTGATTGGCCTGGACAGGGCAGACGAGGCCGAGTACCGCAATGCGCTGAAGTTTTTCGGCCGCCTGCCACAGCATCACCGCGTACTTTGGAACGACGGTCCGCGGTTGCAGGCGCTGGATGCCAAGCTGCAGGAGCATGGGCTGGCACCGCGGGAGTTGGGTAAAGGACGCAATGTTTGGTACTGCATGGGTTATTTACTGGCGAACAACCGCTCGGAATCTGTCGCCCTCCACGACTGTGATATTGTCACCTATAACCGCTCCCTGCTGGCTCGCCTTATCTATCCAGTTGCCAATCCGCGTTTCAACTACGAATTCTGTAAGGGCTATTACGCACGCGTGGCAGACGGCAAGATCAACGGACGCGTCAGCCGATTACTGGTGACACCGCTGCTGCGAGCCCTCAAAAAAACCGTCGGAGACCTCGAATACCTGGAGTACATGGACAGCTTCCGCTACCCGCTGGCCGGAGAATTCTCATTTCGCCGCGACGTCCTCAACGACATTCTGATTCCCAGTGATTGGGGGCTGGAAATTGGGGTACTCTCGGAGATGTACCGCAACTACGCCAAGAATCGCCTGTGTCAGGTGGACATCGCCGATATCTACGACCACAAGCACCAGAGTCTGTCACCGGCAGACGACAGTTCCGGCCTGTCCAAGATGTCGATTGATATTGCCAAAGCCCTGTTTCGGAAGCTGGCCACACGCGGCGTCACGTTCAATACCGAACTCTTCCGATCGCTGAAGGCCACCTACTATCGCATCGCACTGGACTTTGTCGAGACTTACCACAACGACGCGGTGATGAACGGCCTGACGCTGGATATTCACGCTGAGGAGCAGGCCGTAGAGCTGTTCGCGGAAAATATCATCAAAGCCGGGGAAGCCTTTTTTGAGAACCCCATGGAGCGGCCTTTCATCCCGAGTTGGTCGAGGGTGATCAGTGCCATTCCCGATGTGCTGGAACAACTCAAAAATGCTGTGGAAGATGATCACGCCGAATTTATGGCGGGTTGAACGATATGCCAGACAATAGGGAACAAGTAAATTTTTTACTAGAGCGGGTCCGACTTCACATTCGGGAGATCTATCACGAGAACCCGCTGAACGCAGATCTCGAAGGCCTGCCCGAGGCATTGCTTTCCCTGATGCGCCTGGACCAGTCTCCGGCCGAACCGCTGCAGCACACGAATCACTGGGATCAAGGCGATGCCCTGATGATCACCTATGGCGACAGCTTGCAGGTTGCCGGTGAAAAACCACTGGTGACGCTCAAGCACTTTCTCGACGAATGGACAGAGGGCGTTGTCAGCGGCGTGCACATTCTCCCCTTCTACCCATGGACCTCGGATGATGGCTTTTCAGTACTCGACTACTCCAGCGTGAACGAAAGCCTGGGTGACTGGAACGATATTCGGGCCATTGCCGGTAGCTATGATCTGATGGCCGACCTGGTGATCAATCACTGCTCTATACGCAGCGTCTGGTTCGAGAACTTTCTGGCGGACAGAGAGCCCGGTAAGGGCTATTTTTTTACGGCCAGTCCGCAGGATGATCTGAGCGCAGTGGTACGTCCGAGAACGACGCCGCTACTGCAGGAGGTCACTGCGGTAGATGGCGAGCGGCATGTGTGGTGCACCTTTAGTCCCGATCAGGTCGATCTGGATTTTCGCAACCCGGAAGTACTGAAGCAGTTTGTATCGATTATTCGACAATATCTGGACATGGGCATCCGTATTTTTCGTCTCGATGCCGTGGCCTTTCTGTGGAAGATTCCCGGCACCACCTGCCTAAACCTCGAAGAGACCCATGAGGTGGTGCGCCTGCTGCGCACACTGGTGGAATACGCGCGGCCCGATACCGTGTTGATCACAGAGACCAATATCCCCAACCGGGAGAACCTCTCCTATTTCGGCAATGCCAACGAAGCACACTGCGTCTACAATTTTTCGCTGCCGCCACTGCTGGTTTACGCCCTGGTCACCGGCGATTGCAGCTACCTCAAACAGTGGATGATGAGTATGCCGCCGGCGCAGAACGGTACCGCCTACTTTAACTTCATCGCCTCGCACGATGGCATCGGCTTGCGTCCCGCCGAGGGCCTGTTATCCGATACTGAATTGGAACGCCTGATTGCCGCAATGGAGGGCTTTGGTGGCCACGTATCCTATCGCGCGCTGGAATGTGGCCAGCGCAAACCGTACGAGATCAATATATCGCTGATGGATGCACTGCAGGGCACGATCGAGGGCACTGATGAGTGGGGCATCGAGCGGTTTATCTGTGCGCATGCCATCATGTTGGCACTGGAGGGAATTCCCGGCATCTACATTCACAGCCTGCTGGGCACGCGCAACGATTACGAACGGGTCGAAAATAGCGGGCACTACCGCGCGATCAACAGGCATCAATGGAACATGAATGAGCTGGGTGCGGCACTGGCCGAAACCGGCAGCCATCACTCCCAGGTATTTTCCCGGCTGAAGACACTGTTGGCCATCCGCAGGCGGCAATCGGCCTTTCACCCCAACGCCGTGCAGTACACCTTGCACCTGGGCTCGGGTATAGTCGGTTTCCGGCGGGAAAGTATGGATCAGCAGCAACACATTTTCTGTGTCAGCAATATCTCGAATACGGAGCAGAAGCTTCCTCTGACGGATATCAATCTCGACAACACTGAAAACTGGTACGATCTTATCAGCCTGCAACAGTACACCGCGCACGATGAGGAACTGCTGCTGACGCCCTATCAAACCGTGTGGCTTTCAAATATGTCACAGGCGCTTTGAACCAGCGAAGAACGCTGGGCCTCCTTAAAGCAATACCGTATACCGCAATTGCCCAAACCTGTACCCTAGGGCACCTCTGAATAATGCAGTGATAGATTGCCGCATTGTTCTGCGATGTTCGGCGCGCATGAGACAGGCCCTATTTGGCTGCGAGACTGCATAACGACACCATGACCAGTAACACCTATCACCATGAAATTGACGGCCTCAGAGCGGTCTCTGTGCTCGCAATCATTCTCTTTCATCTCGGTGTTGCGACATTTGACGGTGGCTTTATTGGTGTCGATGTTTTTTTCGTCATTTCCGGATACCTGATTACCCGTATTATCATCAGGGACCTCCATCGCGGGGAGTTCTCATTCGCGGATTTTTATATTCGACGCGGCGCGCGGATTCTACCCGCGCTGGTAGCCACAGTTGCGATAGTCCTGCCACTGGCCATGTACCTACAGCAGCCCGCTGCGCTTGTTCAAACTGCGCAGCAGAGTGTTTATGCCCTATTGTCAGTGAGCAATATGTTCTTCTGGAGCGAAACCAGTTACTGGGCCCCGGCGGCAGAGAAGTTCGTCCTGCTACACACTTGGTCACTGGGCGTTGAGGAGCAATTCTATCTTGTCTATCCGCTGCTGCTGGCGCTCACCTACCACTTTACAGGCTCGAAGGGTGTCATTGCCGTATTGGCGGGGATCGCTACTCTCGGCACGGCAAGTAGCGAAGCCGTCCTTGAGCGCGATCACTCCGCCGCATTCTATTTGGCACCACTGCGGTTTTACGAGTTCGCCATTGGCGGACTGGCTGCCACAATTCCCAGCGTGGCTGTACTACAGAATTCCCCCCGCATTTCCAGCTCGGCCACTGCGGTAGGCCTCACCCTGATTCTGTATGGATGCCTTCAGTTTAACGACCTCATGGCACTGCCTGGTCTGCTGATATTGATCCCCATAACGGGCGCGGTGCTGGTACTGCTGGCCGGCCCTTCGGCGGTCGCCAGAGTCCTGTTGATGAACCCGGTGATGTCCTGGCTGGGCAAAACCTCCTACGCGCTCTATCTCGTGCACTGGCCGATTATCGTTTTTTACCGCGCATATTTCGGAGCAAGCCTGTCGGTGTTTGAACAATGCGCGCTCTTTGCCACCATCGCACTGGCGGCCGCTGTCTTGAATCGAACCGTGGAACGCAGATACCGCCTGCGGCAGGCCAGCAGGCGCACTGCGAGTGGCCTGTCTTCAGGCAGAGTACTGATCGTTACCGCAGGTGTCGCTGCGGTGATAGCCGTCACCAGCACACTGCTTATCACCAGCGACGGCTGGCCCTCACGTATGCCCGAAAAAGTACAGGCACTAATCGATGTCAATCCGCACAAGGATATGCGCAGTCGCAAAACGTTTCTGGAGGAAAATTGTACTCCCGCCGCCGAATTATTCTGTGGCGAGCGCGAGCCGGGTGAGAAAAATATCCTGCTGCTGGGTGACTCCAGAGTTCTGGACATTTATCCGGCACTAAAACATGCCTACCCGGATGCCCATATCCAGGCATCGTACGCAATGGGGTGCATTCCGGTATTTTCGGAAACTGCCAGCGCCAGCCTCTTCTACCCCGACTGCCCGCAATTTAATCAAGCCAGACTGAGGGCAGCGCTGGATGCACCGCCTGAAGATATAATTTTCCTTGCGCTGGATCTTAAAGATTGGCGCTCAAGCGCTACCCTGGACACGGTCGCGCGCCTCAGGCAGGCCGGTAAAACCGTCTTTCTGACAGGGGAGTTCCACATTACAAACCAAATTACACCGATCGATATCGAGATAGAGGCGCTGCGATTTCCAGAGCGGGCAGACCATCTGCAACGCTATCTGGTTGACGAGCCGTTCTTTCTCGACGGCGAATACGCGGAGCATATCCGGGCGTTGGGCGCAGTTTATCTCAGCTATAGGCCGCTGTTTTTTGACGGCGAGTATCATTTTGCCGATCGCACATCCGGTAAGCTGCTGACGTATGACGGCAAGCACCTCAATTCTTTCGGTGCAGTGCAGTTCGGCAACTACCTGCGACAGCACTACCCGCTGCCCGAATAAACCGGCGGGCACTGGATATTGTGCGCTGCAGCCCTGATAATTTCACCTCGGCCACTCGCAATGCCTGCGCCGGCCAAAGATTACTTGGGACAGCGACACAATGAGCACCTCTGAACAGTTATTCAAACGCGCCAACAAGCACATCCCCGGCGGGGTCAACTCGCCAGTGCGTGCCTTCAGAGCGGTGGGCGGAACACCCGTTTTTATTGAGCGCAGCGAAGGTGCCTACCTGTTTGATTGCCAGGGAAAACGTTACATCGATTACGTTCTTTCCTGGGGGCCGATGCTGATGGGCCACAATCACCCGGCCGTGCGAGAAGCAGTCATGCAACAGTGCCTGAAAGGACTCAGTTTTGGAGCGCCAACCGAGCTGGAGATTGAACTGGCCGAGCGCATTTGTAACATCATGCCAGGCATGGACATGGTCCGCATGGTCAGCTCCGGCACCGAGGCCACCATGAGTGCTATCCGCCTGGCACGCGGCTATACCGGGCGCGACACCATCGTGAAGTTCGAGGGCTGCTATCATGGGCATTCCGACTCCCTACTGGTGAAGGCCGGTTCCGGCGCCCTGACCATGGGCGTACCCAGTTCACCCGGCGTACCGGCGGCACTGGCGGATCACACCATGACGCTCACCTACAATGATATCGACGGTTTGCGCCGCGCCTTCAGTGAGCACGGTGCAAGCATTGCCTGTGCTATCGTGGAACCCGTGGCCGGCAATATGAATTGCATACCCCCTGCCCCCGGTTTTCTTGAAACACTGCGCTCAGTATGTACTGAGAATGGCGCCGTTCTTATTCTCGATGAAGTGATGACCGGATTCCGCTTCGGCCTGCAGGGTGCGCAGGGCTACTATGATATCGAGGCAGATCTCACCACGCTGGGCAAGGTTATCGGCGGCGGCATGCCGGTCGGCGCGTTCGGCGGAAAGCAGACCATCATGGAGCAGATAGCACCGCTGGGCCCGGTATATCAGGCCGGGACACTGTCCGGCAATCCCGTCGCCATGGCGGCGGGGCTGGCGACACTGAATGTCATTTCACAACCGGGTTTCTTTGAACCGCTGTTTGAACGCACCGAGCAACTGTGCAAGGGCCTGCGCGACACGGCCGACGCCGCCGGTATACCCTTTACCACCAACAACGCCGGGACCATGTTCGGCGGTTTTTTTACCGACGCACCCAGCGTGACCCGCTACGATCAGGTGATGGCCTGCAACGGTGATTCGTTCAACCGGTTTTTTCACTCCATGCTCGACCAGGGTGTCTATCTAGCGCCGGCCTCCTATGAGGCGGGTTTTATGTCCAGCGCGCACAGCGATGATGATATCGCCCAGACCCTGGCGGCGGCCAAGGTCGCCTTCGCCAGTCTTTGACCGAGGATTAATCCATGGCATTTACCACACAGCGCGGCCCGTTTCCCCAAACCCGTATGCGTCGATTGCGCGCCAGTGCATTCTCCCGGCGGCTGATCAGTGAACATTCGCTGAGCCCCGCCGATCTTATCTTCCCGGTGTTTGTACTGGAGGGCAGTGGTCAGCGCGAGGCGATAGCCTCCATGCCCGGCATCGAGCGTCTCAGCGTCGACCTGCTGCTGGAGCAGGCCAGACGTGTGCACCAGTTGGGGATTCCGGCAATTGCGCTGTTTCCAGTGGTGCCAGCTGAGCGTAAAAGCCTGCTCGCTGAGGAGGCATTCAACCGCGAGGGGCTTGTGCAGCGTGCGGTGAAAACGCTGAAAGACGCGCTACCGGAGTTGGGCATTATCACCGACGTTGCACTCGACCCGTATACCACGCACGGCCAGGACGGCATCATTGACTCAAATAGCTACGTTTTGAATGATGTCACCAGTGAAATACTGGTGAAACAGGCGCTTTCTCATGCGGCGGTGGGCGCGGATGTCGTGGCGCCCTCAGATATGATGGATGGCCGCATCGGAGCCATCCGTGAGGCGCTGGAGGGCGACAGTTTTCACAACACGCTTATCATGGCCTACTCCGCAAAATACGCATCCGCCTACTATGGCCCCTTTCGCGATGCCGTAGGATCAGCGGGCAATCTCAAAGGCGGCAACAAAAGCAGCTACCAGATGGACCCGGCCAACAGCGACGAGGCCTTGCACGAATGCGCGCTGGATCTCGCCGAGGGCGCGGATATGATCATGGTCAAACCCGGCATGCCCTATCTCGACATCGTCCACCGGGTAAAGCAGGAATTGCGCGCGCCGACCTTCGCGTATCAGGTCAGTGGAGAGTACGCCATGCACATCGCCGCATTTGAGCACGGTTGGCTACCCCGCGAAGCGGTGATACTGGAGTCACTCCTGTCGTTCAAACGCGCCGGTTGTGATGGCATTCTGAGCTACTTCGCGCTCGAGGCAGCGCAGGCTCTGCAGGGCGGTTGAGCACCAGATGCGTGCCACCCTATGCCTGGCTGCGATGTTCTGTCTGCTGGCGCCGCCTGCATTGGCAGATTGTGAATGCCTCTGGCAGGGCTCATTCAGCGAGGTACAGGCCGCTACGGATCTGGTGGTCAGTGGCCGCGTCGGAGCCAGTAAAGGCAATTCCATAGATCTTGCGGTATCGCAGGTATTACGCGGCCCAGAGCCGCCTGCCCCGCTACGTATCTGGTTACAGACAGGAGATTACTGCCGTCCGAATGTCGAACGTTTCCCCGTCGGTTCCACCTGGGTAATGGCGCTCAATAGGATCACCGAAGAGGCTCCCGGCGGGTTTAATCCTGCCACACCCAATGTCAGTTATGGCCGACTCGGTGACTATATCCTGTCCAGTTGTGGTGGCTATTGGCTAAGGCGCAGCGATAATCTGGTGACAGGAAACCTTATAGACGCACCGCGCTGGGAACGCGACCCACCCATGACGCCGGTTCTGCTGGACCTGGTCGTGGAATTTGTACAGGGCAGGCTCGCGAGCGATGCGCTGTTGCAGGCCAGCAGGGAGGACCCTGCCCTGCGCAAGTTAAAGCTGGATACGCGTGCTTTTCTGCGAAACGAGCACTAACGCCACTTTTTGACGATTTATTGGCGACAAAGGTCATTCTGATACGCTATAAATACGAATCGTGTGACAAAAAACAAGAACAAACGACCATGTACTCGTTAACTGTGCCCCTTAGAAAGGCCCGTAACTGGTGGTTCCAACTGTGTACCGGACGCTCGGTGTACGGGCGCTCGGACGAAGAACACTACCGCCAGCGCATCCTGGTGATGACCAGTTGCTTCTGGCTACTGAACGTCATCCTGTTCGCTGTTGTCATTCCCTTTTTCCTGGATATCACCCCGCAGGGCAAAATCGCCGCCAACCTGTTGTTTGTGGTCAGCATACTCGGCGTTCTTGTCAGTATGTTGCTGTTGCGCCTTCGCGGCGATCGCATCGCTGCACTCAATATCATGCTTTTGATTTATACCAGCGCGTTCACGTTGGCCTGCTCCGTCTTCGGGGGCACAGCATCGCCCACATACCCCCTGCTGATACTCGCGCCGGCAATGGCAGGCATTGCGGGCAACGCAGCCCTGAGTGCAGCCTGGGGCCTGCTGACTATCGCTATCTGGGTCTGCATACTGCAGGCGGAGCGGCACGGCGTCCAGTTCACGCAGATTATCCTCCCGGAAAACTACAGTATCGCGATGATGACGGCCTACGCCGCACTGGCGATATCTGTGGTCAGCGTCATCATTGTCTACGCGGAAATGAATAAGGCACTGCGCAACAGCCTGCAAGCAAGCAATTCGGAACTGGCACATCTGTCATCCCATGATCAGCTGACACGATTGCCCAATCGCCGGTTTTATGACGAGCGTGTTGCTCTGGCCCTGCAACGTGCGGCAGAGCAGCGCAGCATGGTTGGTCTATTGTTTATGGATCTGAATGACTTTAAAACCGTCAACGACACCTATGGACACGGCGCGGGTGACAAGTTACTCATCGCGGTTGCCCAACGGATACAGAGCAGCCTTCGAGAAACGGATCTGGTCGCGCGCCTCGGTGGCGACGAATTCGTGGCGGTGCTGGAGGATGTCAGATCCACCGATGAGATCACGCGGCTGGCCCATAAGTTGTCTCAGGCTATCGAGCAGCCACTGTATGTCAGGCAACAGATACTGAATTTCAGTTGCAGCACTGGGGTTGCAATTTTTCCGATTGACGGACGCCAGTTGCATGAACTGGAAGAGAAAGCGGACAAAGCCATGTATCTGGCCAAAGGTCGCGGCATCCCTGTGGCACTGGCCAGTCTCGAAGCAACCAACAGACCGATGCCTGCGAGGGCGCCGACCAACCGCATCTAGCGCAGGGCGCAATGAATGAGGTGCTACCTCATGGCCGGCGCCGGAATCGCCCCAGGAACCTACGCCGACGCCAGTGTGCCTGCCGTGACTTGCCACCCTCAATGAGGTCCAACAGCTCACCCAGCATCATCAGCGACAGCCCCCAGATACAATAGCCTTCATACCAGTAACAGGGCATCGCTACCTTCGCACCCCGATAGCGCCAGGTCATTTCCGATTGATTTTCTTTATCCAGTAAAAACTCCAGCGGCACCCAAACAACTTCTGCAACCTCGTGGTTCAGGGTAAAGGTGACTTCGCGATCGAGACGAAATACGAAAGGACTGACAGCCATGCCGAGGGGGCCGCGGTATGGGTTGGCGTGAAGGTCGGACAGACGACCGATACACAGATCCTCCTCGCCCAGATTCAAACCGACCTCTTCCTCCGTCTCACGCACCGCAACGGCATAGCCGTTGGCATCAATGCTGTCCATGCGGCCGCCGGGGAAAGCCATATGCCCAGACCACGGATCCCCCTCCCGCTCGGCCCGTTTAATCATTAGAATATGCAGTTCGCCCTCACGAACCTGCAGTATCATCGCCACGGCTGAGCGCTTCATCAATCGCCGCAACAGTTTTTTGCCCGGCGTATGATCGCCGAGTCGGGTTTCGATGAGTTGTAGCAGTGACACTGACACTTGAACGCCTTGGCAACAGAGAAGGGCACGCCCGATCCAATTGCGAGCGCCTGCCCGGATTAAGCCAGCCGGACGGGAACATGACAAGCGTTCGCAGACAATTACGACCAGGAAAATCATGCCAGACAAAAAATCCGTACCGCAACATCTTCTTGAACTGCAAGCAGTGAGCCTTGTCTACCGCGCGCTGCCTGCACTGCGTGACATTCACTGGACCATCCATGCCGGCCAGCAGTGGGCCTGCCTGGGACCCAACGGTTCGGGAAAAACCAGTCTCGCAAAGATCATCAGTCGACAGGCCACCCATTTCTCCGGCGAAATGCGACGCTCCCCTGAGCTGGAACAGGCAGGTGTTGCCTATGTGTGCTTTGAACAGGCGCGAACCCTGTGCGAGCGCGACAAAAAACTGGATGACTCTGAGTTTCGCGCAGACGCTAGCGACCCCGGCACCACGGTAGAGCAACTGATACTGGCAGGGCGCGCGCCCGACGAACACTATGCCCACTGGACAGAACGCCTGCGCATGCGCCATTTCCTGCAGCGCGGGCTGCGCTTCCTCTCCACCGGCGAGATGCGCAAAACCCTGCTGGTTTCCGCCATTCTGAGCGAACCCGCGCTGCTCATTCTGGACAGCCCACTGGACGGGCTGGATTACGCCAGTCAGCAGGAGATGCACACGGTGATCGCAGAGTTACTGCGATCTCGCGTCACTATAGTGATGCTGTGCCGGCAATTGGAGGATATACCCGCCGATATTTCTCACGTACTGGTACTGGATGAGGGACAGGTAGTGGCCTGTGATAGCCGCGAGACCATTGTATCCAGCACAACTGTCGAGGCGCTGATGAACCCACCGATGGCCGCGCTGGGTGAACTTCCCGCACCGGCTGCGCGCCCCTACACGCTGCCGGTCGACGGCCCCCTGCTGGAACTGCATAACGTCTGCGTGCAATACGGCGATTTCACCGTCCTGCAGAATGTGAACTGGACACTGGCGCGCGGGACACACTGCTGTATCTCGGGTCCCAACGGCTGCGGTAAAACGACACTGCTCAGCCTGATCACCGGCGATAACCACAAGGCTTACGGCCAGGATATTACGCTGTTTGGAATACGCCGTGGCAGCGGCGAAAGCGTGTGGGATATCAAACAGAAATTCGGTCAGTTGGACACACAACTGCAGCTCAATTTCGCGCGGGGCATGCGCGTAGTCGAAGTGGTGGTGTCCGGCTTCTTCGACTCCATCGGGCTGTACGATGACTGGGGGGATGCCCAGCGCAGCAGCGCAGAGCAGTGGCTGAGCGCGCTCGGGTTGGCAGAGTTCAGCAGGGAAAAGTTCGACGAACTCTCATTCGGCCTGCAACGCATGGTGTTGTTGGCGCGCGCGATGGTTAAATCGCCCATCATACTCCTGCTGGACGAACCCACGCTCGGACTGGACGGCTACCACCGCCGCCTGATGCTGCGCGCTCTGGACCACATTGCCCGGCACAGTGACACCCAGCTGATTTTTGTCAGCCATTCGGCGGGAGAGACACCGGCCTGTATCAACCAGCACCTCATGTTCGAGCCCCGTGATGGCGGTTTCGAACTGCTATGCCGCCAGGAATAAGCTATTCGCGCCGAATCTTGAAAAACACCGAGTAAAGTGTGGGCACGACAATCAAGGTCAGCACGGTAGCGAAACCGAGGCCGGCCATGATAGTGATCGACATATTCACGAAAAACACATCGGACAGCAGTGGAATCAGGCCCAGAATGGTGGTTGCCGCAGCCAGCATCACCGGGCGCATACGGCTGACGGAGGAGTCCAGAATCGCCTGGAACTGATCCTTGCCGGTCTCGATCTGCTGATCGATTTCCTCGATCAACACAATGGCGTTCTTGATCAACAGCCCCACCAGCGATAGCGCGCCCAGCAGGGACATGAAATCGAACGCGCCGCCGGTAAACAGCAGGCCGGCGGTAATGCCGACAATAGCCAGCGGCACAGTGAGCCAGATGATCGCCGGCTGTTTCAGTTTCCCGAACAGGAAGATACTGGTCAGAATCATCAGCAAAAAGCCCACCGGCAGCGAGGCGGCGAGCCCCGCCTGTGCGTTGATGGAATCCTCGTACTCCCCGCCCCACTCCAGCTTGTAACCCGGCGGTAGCGGAATGGCCTCGATCTCCGGACGCAGTTCATCCAGCAATCCAGTGGCCATGCCGTCGCGGGGATTACACGATGCTATATTGGTCTGTATTCGGTTGCGCCCACGAATGACAGCATTTTCCCAACGGGTATCGTAACCGGATACCACCTGCGACACCGGCACCGATTTGCCCAGTACCGGGCTCCACACCTGTACGTCCTGCATGTTATCGATATCGCCGCGCTCATCCAGCGGCGCCCGCATCCGTATCGGTAATACGCGATTGCCATCGCGGTACAAGCCCACGTCGGTTCCCTCAAACGCATACTGCATGGCGCCGCCGAGGCTTTCGCGATCGACCCCCAATTGACGCCCCACCTGCTCATTAAAAATCGGCGTCGCCACTTTAACCGGGGAACGCCAGTCGTCGCGAATATCCACAGCGTTCGGGTTGGCGCGCATAATCGCCTGCGCCTGCTCAGACAACTCCCGCAACACGTGTGGATCCGGCCCGGAAAAACGTGCCTCGATCTTGGCATCGCGACCGGGCCCGATACGCAGGGCTTTTATGATCGGGTCAGTCCAGGACAACTCCTCACGCATAAACTTCTGCGTTGCCTCCCACACGGCCGGGATTTGCTCTCGCGTTTCTGTGCGCACAATAATCTGGGCATACACCGGGGCCGGTTCCCTGGAGTCATATACCAGTGTAAAACGCTGGTGGGGGCCACCGATGACCGACGTGGTCTCCACGACATTGGGCAACTGACGGATAAACTCGCTGACGCGCAGGGTGTCATCGCGGGTAACGCGAATATCGGCGCCTTCAGGTTCCCAGATATCCACGAAGAACAACGGCGTATTGGAATCGGGGAAGAAGCTTCGCTTAACGCTGCCAAACCCGACCACGGCCAGTACAAACAGACCCACCACAACCGCCAATGTCAGCCACCGCGCATTCACCGCTTTCTCTACGGCTCCACGGTACAGCTGGAACAGTTTGCCCGCATACGGGTCTTTATCCGCCGCAGCGGGGTCCGGTTTCAACAGCAGGGCGCACAGCAGGGGCGTGGTACTGATAGCCGTCACCCAGCTCAACGACAGCGAGATAAGGATGACATAGAACAAGGAGCTGGCGAACTCCCCGGTGTTGTCGGTCGATAAGCCGATTGCCGAGAACGCCAGGATCCCGATGACAGTTCCACCGAGCAACGCCCATATTGTCTTGCCCACCGCCTCGCCGGCGGCTTTGGTCGCATCCATGCCGGCCTGCATTCGCACCAACATTCCCTCGGCCACGACTATCGCGTTATCCACCAGCATCCCCAGCGCGATCACCAGCGCTCCCAGCGAGATGCGCTGCAACTCAATGCCGAAGATATTCATGACAAACAGCGTACCGGCCACCGTGATTAACAACACCGCACCGATCACAATACCAGTGCGCAGGCCCATAAATAACAACAACACAACGATAACAATTGCCACCGCCTGACCAACGCTGATCAGGAAGCCGCCCACAGACTTCTCGACTTCCGCCGGCTGATCGTAAACCGGCACCATTTCCATACCCACCGGTATCACCGCCTGCAAGTCGTCCATCTCACGGTTCACGGCGCGCCCGACTTCCACCACATTTTGACCCGGCGCCATCGATATACCGATACTCAGGCCGGGCTTGCCATTGACGTAATAGAGCTTGGTCGGCACTTCCTCGTAGGCGCGCGTGATGGTAGCAATATCGCTGAGCCGTACCAGTGTCTTGTCGGTACCGCTGATCAACAGGTCGCCCATTTCCTGCACGGAAGTAAAATTGCCAGTAGGACTGATACGCAGGTAATCGTCACCCACACGCACCTTGCCCGCGTTTACGACCACATTCTGCGAGCCCAGCACACTGGCGATCTGCTGCAGGTCTATGCCCAACTCCGCCAGGCGACTACGCGACACATCGAGGTACACCACCTCGCGTTGCTCGCCTTCGATCACAACCTTGCGTACACCGGGCACCAGTACCAGTTGCTTCTTGACCGCATCGGCGGTGTCATATAAATCACGCCAGCTGTAGCCATCCCCGGTAAGCACCATATATATGCCGTACACATCACCGAAATCATCCAGAATTATCGGATCCTGTGCGCCGGGCGGCAGTGAGGGGCGCACATCGGCAATCTTGCGCCGCAGTTCGTCAAAAATATCCGGTAGGTCGGAGGCCGTGTACTTGTCCTTGAAATCAATCAGGATATCGGAGAGGCCGGGACGGGAAACCGACATCTTGATCCGTTTCACCTGCGGCATTTTCTGGATTGCGTCTTCCAGGTGGTAGGTCAGCTCTTCCTGCACCTCGCGCGCAGTAGCTCCCGGATATAGCGTTAATATTTTAGCGGATTTGATGGTAAAAGGAGGGTCCTCCAATTTGCCCATCTTCTGGTATGCGAGCAACCCACCGCCGACCATGATCACCACCAACAACCACGAGATCACCTTGTTCTCGACCGAAAATTCCCCAATGCTCATACGGGCGTTCCTTGTTCAGTCGATAGGTTCAGAGGGGTTCGCCAGGCCGCGGGACAGCCTGCTCGGTCACCGCCATGCGTGATACTTTCATGCCCTCGGCCAGGTAGGGCGAGCCCACAGAGACGATTTCCTCACCGCCGTTGAGCCCCTCCGTCACTTCGACGAGATCGCCACTCATACGGCCAATCGTCACCGGCTGCGCCGACACCGTCATCGTATCGGAATCGAGCACCCAGACACGTGATTGCAAGCCAGCGTCACCCTGCACCGCGCGCACCGGTACACGCCTCACCATACCGCCGTCAGAGCCAATCAGGTTACTGAGATCCAACACCACGGTGGTAGTCATGCCCGGCAACACGGTGAAGTCAGTGGGAGACTCCATCGTAAAGGTTGTTCTGAATGTTTGTGTCTGAGAGTTCGCCTTGGTGGCAATTTCCTTGGGTGTCAGCGGAAATTTTTCATCGGAGTGACCCTGGAATTCTGCGTAGGCCTCAGTCGCACTGACTTTGCTATTGGATTCAATAGAGCGGTCCAGATCGCTCATCTTGCGCACCATGCGCACCACGGATTCCGGTACGTCGATAATAATATCCAGCGTACTGGTATTCTGCAGCGAAAAAACCGTCTGCTTGGCCAACACCTCTTCAAACTTTTCCGCCTTGCGCTCAGCGACCCGCCCCTGAAACGGCGATTTCAGTACGGTGTACTCCAAATCCTGCTCAGCTTGCGACAGGGCGGCTGAAGCGGTGCGAAAGTTCGCCTCCATCCTGTCATAGTCCATGCGTGAAATATTGCCGTCGGCAACCAAGTCCTTGGCCCGTGTAAAATTACTTTTCGAGTTGTCGAACGTCGCTTTCCTGTCTTCATAGACCAACTGGTAATCAGTGGGGTCCAGGCGCGCCAGCACCTCGCCTTCCTCGACCAGATCCCCCTCTTTAACGAGGATTTCCTGCAGGCGTCCCGGTACACGAAATGCGAGTTCAGCGCGCTTGCTGGCATCGACCCGACCCGGGAAACTGCGCAGCGTATTGCCGCTACCGCCCTCGACAACGAAAGTCTTAACCGGCCTAGTCTGCTCCACTACCACCGTCTCTTCCTGTTCGCCGCACGCGACCAGAACCGGCAGCAGCAGGGCTGCTACAACGAATTTATATGTGTAACCCAGCATCAAAAACCACTCCCGGCCATTTTAGTTACGCCATAATACGTTGTGACGCAGAATGCTCCAAGCCCTGGCTGAGTATACCGCCGGTTCAGCGCGCGAGCGCGCGCAAGGCATCGCACAGCGCGACACTGGAACAGTAGAGCAGACCACGCTCGGCCATCACCTTCGCCTGTACGGTATCGCCTTTGGCCCGGTGAGTTTCTGCGATACCGAGGTAGATCTGGGCATTGTCCGGATCAATACGTTGCGCCCGCTCCAGCAGTGCCAGTGCCTGTTCGTAATCGCCGCGCTCGGTGGCGTTTGCGGCATTCACCAACAGCGGACGCCACGCCGCACTGGCGGAATGCGTGGCAGCACGAGGAGGCGTTTCGTGCTCGGGGGAAGGGGGTTTTACTATCACAGGCGCCTGCGGTTCAATCTGAGGGGCCTCCACTGGCACCGTGCCCCGGCCTGGCTCTGTGTAGGTAGTACAAGCCGCCAGCATTGCAATAATTGCCAGCACAACAGCCCGCAGGACCCGTTGCGACAATACCATCAATTTCCTCCAAACAGAGAATCGAACCAACCGCGCGGCCCGGAGCCCGTCCCCTGTGCACCGCAGTCAGTGCGCCCCTGCGGTTCGGACCCAGTAATAAATGGCAATTTGACTGCGTCGGGGCAACCCTCGCCGGTCAGGTAACCACTGCGACCATCTACCCATTGTGTCTGAATGCCGTCCGGCATGCGGTAGGCAAGCGATTGCCTGCTAGCGCCGGCCATAAACTGCGCCCAGATCTTCAGTGCGCCGCTGCCTCCGGTCAACCCGGTACTACCATTATCATCCCGCCCAATCCAACTGACAGCCATCAAATCGCCGGAGAATCCAGCGAACCAGGAGTCGCGGCCATCATTGGTGGTGCCTGTTTTCCCCGCCACCGCAAAGCTTTGTGGCAAGTAGCGATAGACTCCCTGTCCAGTGCCTTCACGAACAACTGCACGCAGCGCAAAGTGCAGCAGGTGCATGGACTGCAGGCTGACGGTGCGATCATACTCCAGCGGGTAGCGCCGCAACGGCTCGCCATTGGCATCGACGATGTCGCGAATACTGCGCAGCGGCATCCGAAATCCGCCGGCGGCGATGGTCTGGTACATTCTCGCCATATCCATCGGGGAATATTCACCGGCGCCCAGAAACAGTGCTGGCAAACGTGGCACGCCGTCCTCGACGCCCAGTCGCGCCAGCATATCGGCAACACTGCCCACGCCCAATTGCATCCCCAGACGGGCGCTCGCCAGGTTGTATGATCGCGCCAGCGCCTGGTAGAGCAGCACATCACCGTGAGATTTACGGTCAAAATTCTGCGGCTGCCAGGTTTTCGCACCCGCCGCACTGACCGAGACTGGCGTATCAGACAACACCGTCGCCAATGAATACTTTCGGGGCTGCTCCAATGCGGCAAGATAAATGGCCGACTTCAGCAGAGAGCCGGCCGGGCGGCGCGCATCCAGCGCCCTATTGAACCCGGCAAAACGTGTCTTGCGTCCGCCGATCAGCGCGGCCACCTCCCCGGTGTCGAAGCGGGTAACAACGGAGGCGCTCTGCAGCTTATTGGCAGGATCGAGCTGGTTCATCACATCCGTGGTACTGCGCTCCAACTGGCGTTGCAGCAGGGGATCAAAAGGCGTGAAGATGCTCAAACCCTTGGTAGTGAGATCTTCCTCGCGATAATCGCGTCGCAACTGCCTGCGAACCAGATCCAGATAGGCAGGGAAGGAACCTCGAATACTGCCTTCGCTGTTCAGGCCAAGGCCACTGGCACGAGCGGCAGCCGCCTGCTCGCCGGTAATCACCCCCTGCTCTGCCATCACGCCCAGCACAACATTGCGCCGCTCAAGTGCCCGTTTCGGGTTGCGTTCAGGATTATACAGGGAGGGACCTTTGATCATGCCGACCAGCAGCGCCTGCTGTGGGAGATTCAACTGGTCCAGAGGCTTGCCGAAGTAGTGCTGGGCGGCCAGCGCAAAACCGTGCACGGCGCGCGGCCCCTCCTGCCCGAGATACACCTCATTGATGTAACTCTCCAGAATCTGGTCCTTGTCGTAGTGCAGATCCAACAGCACAGCCATCACGAGCTCTGTCAGCTTACGGATAATGGTGCGCTCGGATGTGAGGTAATAGTTTTTTACCAACTGCTGCGTAATGGTGCTACCGCCGGCGACAACCTGCCCGGAGCGCAGATTACTGAACGCCGCTCGCGCAATACCGACAATGGAAAAGCCCCAGTGCTGGTAGTAATTGCGATCCTCGACGGCCAGCAGACCCTGGCGAAACTGTTCCGGCACATCTGCCAATTGCACCAGCACGCGATCCTCGCCATGCTGGGGGAAAATGCCGCCTATCTGCACCGGGTCCAGCCGCATCAGGTCTACCGTACGGCCGCCTGAGTGCAGGCTCTTGACGCGATCGCCACTAAATTCAATCAGCACACGTCGCTCCGGCTCCCGCTCGCCCGGAAAATCAAAACCACGGGTATAAAGATCGAACCGATCGCGGTTTCGCGACACTTCCCCGCGCTTGCGCGGCGAACTCACCGGCCGATATCCGAGCACATCCAGTTCGTAGGCCAGATCTGACGCCGACACGGCAGCACCGGCAAATAGCTCCAGCGGCCGGGCATAGACTTTGGCCGGCAGATCCCACATCTTATCGCTGAATGTTGCCGTGATTCGGGCGTCGAGATAGATCACGAACATCGCCCCCACAACAAGGGCGACCAGAGCGATTTTAAGCAGAAGATGGCTGGTACGGAACATGGGGTGCGAGTGTACACCAGCTCTGGCGGAATTTACCGATTGAGTTTATCGCGCCGCTCAACTTTATAACCGGCGAAACAATCCTACGTTGGAGCAACCAGCACTGTTATTCAACGGGCGAATCAGGATAATAGTGCGCTGATTTCAACTGATTGGGCGAAACAGGCATGAAGAAGTACAAGGCATATGGCATTGGCGCAGCATTGGTAGATACCGAAATCAAGGTGGTCGATGCTGAACTGGAGGAAATGAACGTCGAGAAAGGGCTTATGACGCTGGTGGACGAGGAGCGGCGCAACGAGTTGCTCAAGCACCTTGCTGGCCATCTGGTCAAAGCCAGTCATGCCAGCGGTGGCAGCGCGGGGAATTCGATGATTGCCACAGCGCAGTTCGGTGGGCCAACCTTTATGTCATGCAAGGTCTCCAATGACGAGGATGGCGACATCTACATCTCCGACCTCGAAGCCGCCGGCGTGGACCACTGTTTCAATGGTGCCCGCGCCCAGGGCACTACGGGGAAATGCCTCGTGCTGATTACACCCGATGCCGAGCGCAGCATGAATACCTATCTGGGCATCAGCGAAACCCTGTCCACCGACGAACTCGATGCCCAGGCCATCACCGATTCAGAGTATGTGTACCTGGAAGGATACCTGGTGACGTCCCCCACCGGCCGGGCTGCCGCCATCAAGGCAAGGGAAATCGCAGAGGCCGCCGGTGTAAAAACAGCCCTGAGTTTTTCCGACCCCGGCATGGTGGAGTTCTTCCGCGAGGGGATTGCCGAGATGATCGGCAAGCGAGTGGACCTGATTTTCTGTAATGAGGATGAAGCTCTGGGCTGGGCAGAGACAGACAACCTGGACGTAGCGGTGGAGCGATTGAAAACCACCGCCGAATGCTTTGTGGTTACCCGGGGCAGCGAAGGGGCTCTCACCTATGACGGCAATACGCTTACTGAGATCCCACCACACAAGGTGATGGCCGTGGACACCAATGGCGCTGGCGATATGTTTGCCGGGGCTTTTCTGTACGCTATCACACGGGGCGAAGACTTCCCAACAGCAGGCCGCTTCGCCAGCCTGGCGGCGGGAAAAGTGGTGGCCAACTACGGTCCGCGACTGCCCGCCGCTGATTACCCGGCGCTGCGCAAGGAGTTCTTCGGCGACTAGCGGAACCCTAGAACAGGCCGATCTGCTTATCGGTAAGTGCGCTGAACGAGCTACCGACAAAACCGAGAATGCCGTCCGCGACCGGCGCCAGTTGACGGTCGACGTAATGCTGGTAATCCAGCGGCGCCAGCGGCCGGGCGGCAGGCTCTGCGCCGGCAGTAGTAATCACGTATTCCACCCAACTGCCCCGGGTGGGTAAAGGTAGCCCTCTGTCCGCGTAAAGACGCGCTGCCTGCACATGGGGCGGCACGTTGCGCTGGTAGTCATCCAATCTGCGCCGCAAGCGCTTGCGAAAAACCAACTGGGC
Organism: Halioglobus sp. D3-4; assembly: GCF_055809315.1. Lineage (NCBI taxonomy): Bacteria > Pseudomonadati > Pseudomonadota > Gammaproteobacteria > Cellvibrionales > Halieaceae > Halioglobus > Halioglobus sp. D3-4. The sequence continues at coordinate 4,615,850 of NZ_CM147907.1, read as the reverse complement.
GTCTTCATCGCCTGCCAGCACCCGCGCCGTAACAGCCTTGACGTAATCCGCGTAAGGCTCCTGCCGAAAAATGCGCCCGTAGAGCTCTTCCTGAAAATTGCGGGCCAGCCGCGTCCAGTCTGTACGCACACTCTCCAGTCCCTTGAACACTAACTGATCGCCGTCTTTACCGGATACGACACCGGCATAACGTTTTTTGCTGCCCTTGTCCGAGCCTCGCACCGTGGGCATCAGAAACCGCTTGAAGTGGGTCTCGAACTGCAGCTCCAGTACGCTCTGCAGGCCAAATTCTTCGCGCACCCGATCGCGCCACCAGTTGTTGAGGTCCCGCTCCAGTTTTTTCCCGGCAGACAGGGCCTGGTCGTCGGAATTGGCGTCCTGAATCCAGACGAACACGGAATCAGTATCACCGTATATAACACGGTGCCCAGCCGCCTCGATTACGTCCCGGGTAAGGCCGAGTATCTGGTGTCCGCGACGGGTGATCGATGTAGCGAGACGGGCATCGAAGAAACGACAGCCCGGCGTACCCAACACGCCGTAAAAACTGTTCATGATAATTTTGATCGCCTGCGACAGCGGCCCATTGCCCTCCGCCTTCGCGGCATCGCGCTGCTGCCAGAGCTGTTCGATCAGGGCCGGAAGAATATGCCCTTCCCGCGCGAAGTGCCCGTCCAGATAACCCTCGACCGTCCCCTGCGCCGGCAATTGACCTGACATACCCAATGCCAGGCCCAGCGGGTCGATAAAGAAGGTGCGAATGATACTGGGGTACAGGCTTTTAAAATCCAGTACCAGCACATGATCGTAGATACCGGGCATGGAATCCAGCACAAAGCCGCCGGGGCTGGCGGTGTGCTCGGTGCTGGCGTTGGGCGCAACATAGCCGGCCCGATGTAGCCGCGGCAGATACAGGTTGTCGAAGGACGCCACTGAGCCGCCCATGCGATCCAGATTGAGACCAGTCATCGCGCTGCGGGCTACAGCAAAATCCAACATTGCTGTGGCGTCAAAGATTTGAGAGACCAGCTCGCAGTCTTTCAGGTTATAGGCGGCGAGGCTGGTTTTATCCTGCTGGAACTGGCGGGTGATCTCGCCACCGCGATCGCTGCCGTGCAGCAGTTTCCCCTCGCCCAACAGTTCGCGCGCGACATTCTCCAGTGAGAAGCTTTCAAAGCGGTAAAATGCCGCCCGCAGCAGTTCGATACCATCAAGTATCACCCGGCCAGGAAACTGTACTGTGTAGCGCTCACCGTCGTCGTCAAGTTCACGCCAGTGACCCGGGCGGCGCTCCCTGCCCAGCAGTAGGCGGCGACCCAGATGATCCGCTACCCGCTGCAGATATCGGGTGTCAAAATTCACCACATTCCAACCGATCAGCACATCTGGATCGTAGTCCACAATCCAGTCCAGAAAGGCCTGCAATAGGTGCTCCTGCGTCGAGCAGGTCTGCACAAACGCCTGTTGCGCGCCCTCACCCAGCATAAATACCCGCCGCTCCTCACCAGCGGAGGAGTTACCGTGCACGGCGATGGAATACAATTGCAGCCCCTCCATCGCCGTCTCTATATCGAAGGACACAACCTTCAGCGAAGGCAGGTAGTCGCCCTTTTTGACTGCCGGATCTTCCAGCAAGAGAAATTGACCGCGGCGACGGACTGCGCCGTGCAGGCGCGCCGAGCCCGCCACAAAACGCTCCATCAAATAGCGATCGGCTGGGTTGATAGCGGCCTCCAGCGGATCGAGCCCATTGGCCCGCAACTGGTCGGCGGCGCGGCGCGCCTGCCGATATTGCCGGAAATACAGCCCGACTACCGGGGCCATCGCAAAGCTGCGCAGGGGCACCTTCCTGGTCTCCAGCCCGGGCACCGTGCCCAGCAGCTTAAGTGCCCTTGCCAGTGCATGCTCCGGCAGAAAAAACACGCTGCGCTCGCCGCGCACCAGCGCGCACAGCGGCCCCTGCACCGTGCTGAACCAGAATTCCAGTTCAATACCTGCGGGCGTATCGCGCCAATTGCGGGTCAGGAGAAATCCGTCGAAAGTCTGTGCAGTCAAACTCCACCTTCTGTTTTGCCTCAGGGGCTGGGCTTGGCCGACGCGGTAGCTTAAGCTATCCCCGGGTATACGGTCGCCGGGTGCGCCCGAACGACCGCCCGAACCCGACTCGGACAATCATAAGCAAGGTAATGCAATGGACAAGCCCGTCATTAAACAAGACCCTTTATACCAGCTGCTGCGCACGGAAAATATCAAGGAATTCAACGAACAGCGCGACCAACTGGATACCGACGAACTCAAGAATGGCGACTATCGGGGGCGCGACCTGCGGAATATGAATGCGGCGGGGCTGGATTTCAGCAACTCCTACTTCCGCAACGCCGATCTCAGCGGCATTGACTTTCGCAACACCAATCTGGAAGGTGCCAGTCTGCTCGACGCGAAGCTGTCGGGCACCTATTTCCCAGCGGCGTTGAGCGCACAGGAGATCCGGCTCTCACTGGAGACAGGAACACGCCTACGCTATAGCAACGACTGAGCAGTCGGGCGAAGCTGGCCGGTGCGGTGATGCCGCATCGGCCAATCACACGACTGCTAGCCCTGAGAGAGCAAATCGCGCAGATCGATAATGGCCGAATTGGCACGGCTGAGGTAGGAGGCCATCACCAGTGAGTGATTGGCCAGTGGACCAAAACCGCTGCCGTTGAGCACCATCGGGCTCCACATGGCCTCCTGGGTGCCTTCCAACTCACGGATAATCTGTCTAACACTCACCTGGGCATTCTTTTTACGCAGCACATCGGCGAAATCGATTTCCACCGCTTTGAGAAACTCGATCAGCGCCCAGGCCGTGCCGCGCGCCTCCCAAAAGACATCGTCGATTTCGGTCCAGGGGGTTCTCACCTCCTGTTCCATCGGTGCCTTGGTAGACTGTTTGGCCGCCGTATCACCGGCTAAATCAGTATTGAGCCGCAGTTGGCCCACGCTGGCGCTGAGGCGCTGGGACAAACTGCCGAGCCGACTGTCGACCGTTGACAGCCAGTAGCGCAGGTTGTCCGCTCGCGCGTAAAACTGGGCCCCGCTCGCGTCTTTATCCGACAGACGACGGAAATACTGTTTGGCGTATTTCAGTCCCTGGCGGTACTCGGATTCAGAGGACGGTAGTACCCAGCTGTCCGAATTGAAGTGGAAGCGAGGCTCCATCTCTACCAGATCGACATCTTCCTTCGATTGCGACTGCGAACGACTGAACACTTCACGCATTGCCCGCGACATGTCACGCACCTGAATCAGCACGCCGTATTCCCAGTTGGGCATGTTGTCCAGCCAGACACCCGGCGGGAACCTGTCATTGTGTGTATAGCCACCCGGCTTATCCAGCAGGACCTCCATCGCTCCAATAAGCGCCCCCATAGTGACAGCGCCTGTGACAAGCTTGTCCTTGGGACCGACCTGTATCCCCTCCGCTTCGGTCAGAGCCACAGCATTGGCCCGCACATCAAAGGGGGGCGGCGTAATGCTCCAGTACATGCCAAGCAGAATTGCACCCAACAGGTATACGCCGAGCACGGCCCCCCCGACCTTGAGCCAGGAAGAGGTTGGATCAGTAAACTTGTTCATGATATTACTCTGTTCAGTGGTGGTGTTGATGATCAGACGTGTCGTCGCTCTTACGCACTTCAGCGTCCGTGCAAACTTCTTCGTCGGTGATCAGTTGCAGACAGATTTCAACGTCATCGCCAGGTACCAGCCTAAACGCCAGCCCAAATAACATCAAATGTTTGCCACCGGGCGCCAGTTCCACACGCTCTCCCGGCGCAACCGCCAGCCCTTGCAACTTCTCCATGCGCATCAGACCATCCACCTCCTGGGTGACATGCAACTCTACCGATTCCGCTACATTGGAACTGGCACCAACAATGGCCACCGCAGACTCCCCGCGATTGACCAGCGTGAGATAGCCTGCAGAGTTGGGTTGAAACGGCGGCATGGCCCTGACCCAGACATTCTCAAATTCCAGCGAGGTTTCTGCCGCAGCCGTTGCGGCCCACGAAAAAAGACTGGCAACCAATGCCAGCATCCATATTTTGTTCACTATTGAGCTCCGATTGCGAAACTAATGCTGCGTATAGACGTCATAGCAGTGTACCACCCGTGGAGACTTTGATCCCACCCTCTTCGCCACTTCCGCAAAGACTTGGTACAATTCGGCCCCGAAATTGTGCGGCAATGAGCGCTGCCACCGGTAAGGAATAGATATGCGTGCAATGCTCACCAGCTTGCTACTACTGATCAGCAGTACCTGCCTTGCGCAGGGTTTCGACGCTGTCGATCGCAGCGTGCCGGGCACCGCCATGCCTGGCTCTGCCATTGGGGCTTCCACCACACCGGAGTTCCTGCCGGTGGAAGAAGCCTACCAGCTGGCCGTGGAGATTCTCGGCGAACGCGACGTGCTACTGCACTGGCAGATCACCCCCGGCTACTACCTCTACCAACACCGCTTCGACGTCACTCTGGAAGATGCGGCAGGCACAGTGGCATTGCAGACCGAGCTGCCGGCAGGCCTGCTGCACAACGATGAGTATTTCGGTGAAGTGGAGATCCACTACAACAGCGCCGATATCACGGTGCAACTGCAGCGTGCCACACAGCGCGCAACTCTGGCGGTGACCTCGCAGGGCTGCGCTGACGCCGGGCTGTGCTATCCCCCGCAGAAAGAATTTTTTGAGCTGAATTTCGAAACCGGCACAGCGACAGCCATCGCTCCCCCGTCGGCCAAGGCCAGCCAGCAGACACCGCCCGCTAGCGCATCCAGCACAGGCGAGACACTGCTGATGATGCTGGCGCTGGCCTTCCTCGGTGGCTCAATACTCAACCTGATGCCCTGCGTCTTCCCGATCCTGTCACTAAAGGTGCTCAGCTTTGCACGCAGCACCGATCACGACCGGCACCTGCACAGCTGGCTATACACAGCCGGCGTTATCGCCAGCTTCGTACTGGTGGCGGGACTGCTGATTGTCCTGCAACAGGCGGGGAGCGCCATCGGCTGGGGTTTTCAACTGCAGTCGCCGGGTTTTGTCATCGCCCTGGCCTACCTGTTCATCGCCATGGGCCTATCCCTGTCCGGCGTGATTGCAATGGGCGGAAACCTGATGAATACCGGCAGCGAGCTCGCCAACCGAGGCGGGCTCAGCGGCAGTTTTTTCACCGGCGTACTGGCAGTTGTGGTGGCCAGCCCCTGTACCGCGCCTTTTATGGGTACCGCACTGGGCTTTGCCGCCAGCCAGCCGCCACAGATCGCACTATTGATCTTCGCTGCACTCGGCGCCGGCATGGCCGCGCCCCTGCTGCTGTTCAGCTACAGCGGGGCGGCGCGGGCCATGATGCCGAAACCCGGCCCGTGGATGGAAACACTCAAACAATTCCTGGCTTTCCCGCTCTACGCCACAGCACTTTGGCTGTTCTGGGTGGCGGGCAGGCAGACCGGCGTAAACACGATGACAGTCGCGCTCGCCGGCGCACTGGCGCTGGCATTGGGCCTGTGGCTGTGGAGTGACAGCCGGACGCGACGGATACTGGCCATCATCTGCCTGTTCGGAGCGGTCGGCCTCGGCTCAATGCGCGGGCTGGATGGGGGGGGCAACAGTGGAGATACGGCGCTTGCCAATGGCCGCATGGCCTGGTCTGAGGAACAGGTGGCGGCGCTGCGCGCTGCTGGCAAACCGGTGTTTGTCGATGTCACCGCGGACTGGTGTATTACCTGCATTGCGAACGAAACAGCCGTGTTGTTCACCGATGACATAGAGCAGGCCTTTGCCGATCATGGCGTGGCCTATGTGGTCGCCGACTGGACCAACCAAGACGCCGATATTGCCGCACTGCTGAAAAAACACGGCCGCAACGGCATCCCCCTTTACCTCGCATACTCAGCCGATACAGATGAACCGCCGTTAATTCTGCCGCAGGTATTGACCAAAAACACCGTGCGAGAGGCTCTGCAGGCGATTTCTGGCACAAACACTGACGTTGCAACCACTTTCTAGACCATTTCACGAAAATAGGCTATTTTTTCGGGCTGACAGCAAATGGGAGCGCATTTTTTTGTACGCGCCCCCGCTATCAAAAAATCTAGCTAACTTCTGGAATAAAGTAGCTATATTCTGCCAAAATTCACAAACTTATCGATTTACTGGACAGCCTCGAATATTTGCGCGAGAATTCCAGCTCATCGTGCTCCAGCGGGGAGAGCCATCCGAATGGCGACCATTTTAGTACTACACGGCCCCAACCTGAATCTGCTGGGCGAGCGCGAACCACATATTTATGGCAGCACCACTCTGGCTGATATCAATCAACAACTGACAACTCAGGCCGAGGCGCGAGGACACCAATTGGTGCACCTGCAGAGCAATGCCGAGTACGAACTGGTAGAACGCGTGCAGGCTGCGCGCCGCGAAGGGGTCAGCTTTATTCTCATCAATCCCGCTGCGTTCACGCATACCAGTGTAGCGCTGCGCGACGCGATTGCCGCAGTGGGGATTCCCTTTATCGAAATACACCTGTCCAACACCCATGCCCGGGAAGACTTCCGGCAGCGCTCCTATTTCTCGGACATCGCACAGGGTGTCATCTGTGGGCTGGGCGCGCAGGGTTACGAACTGGGGCTGCAAGCCGCTCTGAACCAATTGGAACAACCGAAAACACATTGACGAGACCGCACTATGGACATTCGCAAAGTAAAAAAACTGATCGAATTGCTGGAAGAGTCCAACATCGACGAAATTGAAATCAAGGAGGGCGAGGAGTCCGTGCGCATCAGCCGCAACAGTGCCGCTGCGCTATCGATGGCTGCGCAGAGCCCGCCGGTGTACGCCGCGCCTGCTGCTGCGGCGCCACCAGCGCCGGCTGCCCCCGCAGCAGAGCCCGCAGCACCTGCGGCGGATGCCGCCCCTGCCGGCCACCAACTGAATTCCCCGATGGTTGGCACGTTTTACCGTGCGCCATCACCCAGCTCTCCCTCGTTTGTGGAAGTTGGCCAGACGGTCAATGTTGGCGATGTCATCTGCATCGTCGAGGCGATGAAAATGATGAATCAGATCGAGGCCGACAAAGCCGGCACCATAGAGGCCATCCTCGTTGAAAATGGACAGCCAGTCGAATTCGACCAACCCCTGTTCTCCATTGTTTAAGCGCAGTTCAGCCAGAGACGAACCGAGGATCACCGCATGCCCATTCTAGAGAAAGTACTCATCGCCAACCGCGGTGAGATTGCGCTGCGCGTGCTGCGGGCCTGCAAGGAGCTGGATATCCCGACGGTTGCGGTACACTCCAAAGCAGACCGCGAGCTCAAGCATGTCCTGCTGGCAGATGAAGCCGTCTGTATCGGGCCTGCGCCATCGACCGAAAGCTACCTTAACGTACCCGCCATTATCAGCGCCGCCGAAGTAACCCGCGCCACCGCCATCCACCCAGGATATGGCTTTTTGGCTGAGAATGCCGATTTTGCCGATCAGGTGGAAAAGAGCGGCTTTATTTTTATCGGCCCCACCGCCGATACTATCCGCCTGATGGGCGACAAGGTCTCCGCGATTCAGGCCATGAAAGAGGCTGGTGTACCCACGGTACCCGGCTCCGACGGCCCCCTGACCGGTAACGACGAACAAACACTGGCGATAGCCCGGCGTATCGGCTACCCCGTGATTGTTAAAGCCGCTGCCGGCGGCGGCGGTCGAGGCATGCGCGTGGTACACGAAGAAGCCGATTTGCTCAGCTCGATACAGGTAACGCAATCCGAGGCCGCGGCCGCCTTCGGCTCTGATGTCGTCTATCTTGAGAAGTTTCTGCAACGGCCTCGTCATGTGGAGATACAAGTGATCGCCGATGGCCAGGGCAATGCGATACACCTCGGCGACCGGGACTGTTCACTGCAGCGTCGCCATCAGAAAGTCCTCGAAGAGGCACCAGCTCCGGGTATTCCGCAAGAAGTGCGCGATGCTGTGGCAAACTCCTGCGTGCAGGCCTGTATCGATCTCGGATACCGCGGTGCCGGCACCTTCGAATTCCTGTACGAGGATGAAGGTTTCTATTTCATCGAGATGAACACCCGTGTGCAGGTGGAGCATCCGGTCACTGAAATGATCACAGGGATCGACATTGTGAGGGAGCAGCTGCGTATTGCCAGTGGCTTGCCGCTGTCTGTCCAGCAAAGCGACATCACATTTCGCGGGCACGCGTTTGAGTGCCGCATCAATGCCGAAGACCCCAAGACATTCCTGCCCTGCCCCGGCAAGGTCACTACATTCCACGCACCCGGCGGTCTGGGTGTGCGCGTTGACTCACACCTGTACGACGGCTACACCGTGCCACCCTACTACGACTCACTGATTGCCAAAATTATTTGCTACGGCAATGACCGTGCGACCGCGCTGGCAAAAATGCGCCAGGCACTGGACGAGTTAGTGGTGGAAGGGATTCGCACCAACACCCCTCTGCACGGCGAGTTGGTGCGTGATCCGGCATTTATGGCAGGCGGAGTGAGTATCCACTATCTCGAAAAGCGTTTACAGGAGTAGCACCATAATTGTCGTCTGTCTCTCGCATACGCTGCGAGCGCCATTGTGACGTGGCTGCAATTGCGCGTGGACGCGCAGCGCGCCGAGATCTCCGAATGGGAAGATGAGCTGCTCGCCAGCGGCGCCGTGGCCGTCACACTGGAGGACAATGCCGATCAGCCACTGTTGGAACCAGGTGTGGGTGAAACGCCCCTGTGGAATCTGACCCGCATCACCGGCCTCTACCCTGCAGACTCCGATATGAAACGTGTCCTGCAGGCACTCCCCGAACACCTGCGCAAAACCGGAAACGCGCGCGTGGAGATCCTGGAGGACAAAGATTGGGAACGGGAGTGGATGCAGCGCTACCAGCCCATGCAGTTTGGCGAGCGCCTCTGGGTGTGCCCCAGTTGGCTGGAGCCACCAGAGCCCGGCGCAGTCAACCTGATGCTGGATCCCGGCCTCGCCTTCGGCACCGGCACACACCCCACCACCGCCCTGTGTCTCGCTCAGCTCGAGGGTATGTCCCTCCAGAACCAGACTATCGTTGACTACGGTTGCGGCTCCGGCATACTCGCGGCCGCCGCACTCAAACTGGGCGCCGCACGCGCACTGTGCGTCGACAATGACCCCCAGGCACTGACGGCATGTGCCGACAATGCTGCCCGCAATGCGATTGCCGCGCAGCGACTGACGGTAAAGCTGCCACAGGATGTGAACCAGGCGCACTGGACAGGAAAGGCCGAATTGGTGATTGCCAATATCCTGGCCGGCCCGCTGATGGAACTTTCGGGAACGCTGATCAATTTTCTACAGCCGGGCGGCACCTTACTGCTCTCTGGCCTGCTGAAAAATCAGGCGCAGGTGCTGTGCGAGCACTACGCTGATCGTATGCCCATTGCCATCGTTGCAGAAAAGGATGGCTGGGTGTGCCTGCGCGGGATATACCCGGGACAGTAATCCCCTACTAATACAGAAACCGGACGCGACAGCCGCCATTTCAAACTGACCACCGCCGCGACGGCTGGGCGTATTCATATACCAGGCAGCGCTCTATACCCTGCTCCGCTGGTTTTTTATGCGGCTTTCCTTCCACACTTTCCCGCGAGCGAGTATCATACCGCCTCTTTTTCATTACCTTCTTCAGATGGCATCCAATGCTCAGTATCGGACCTTACACATTGCCCAATCGCGTCGCTCTGGCGCCGATGGCGGGTGTTTCCGATTTGCCGTTTCGTCGGCTGTGTGCCGAATTCGGTGCGGGCCTGGTAGTGTCGGAAATGATCAGCGCCAATCCCCGCCTGCGCAATTCGCCCAAGACCCAATGGCGCAGCCAACACGATAATGAAATCGCACCGCGATCAGTACAGATCGCCGGCAACGATCCAATGCAGATGGCCGAGGCCGCCCGCTACAATGTTGAACACGGCGCACAGATTATCGATATCAACATGGGCTGCCCGGCCAAGAAGGTCTGCCGCAAAGCTGCCGGCTCTGCCCTACTGGCAGATGAGTCGCTGGTGGCATCCATCCTGCAAGCGGTTACCGCTGCGGTAGACGTGCCTGTCACGCTAAAGATCCGCACCGGCAGTTCGCCCGCTCACAGAAACGGCCCGACCATCGCCCGTATTGCAGAAGATGCCGGTATCGCGGCGTTGGCTGTGCACGGTCGAACCCGCGCCTGTGCCTTCACCGGCGAGGTGGAATACGACACCATCGCAAAGATCGTTGCCACCGCCGATATTCCGGTATTCGCCAATGGCGATATCGATTCGCCCGAGATGGCCGCAGCTGTCATCTCACATACCGGCGCGGCCGGAGTGATGATAGGTCGGGCCGCCCAGGGCAGGCCCTGGTTGTGCGGTCAGATTGCGACGTACCTGGAGTCTGGCACAACACCAGCGGCGCCCAGCGCTGATGAGCAGATGAGAATTCTCCACCGCCACGTCACTGAGCTCCATAAATTCTATGGTGATTTCATGGGCGTACGTATCGCGCGCAAGCATGTCAGCTGGTACCTGAATGCCAGAGGCGACGCACTTTCACAGCGAAAACAGTTCAATCGACTTGCATATCCACAAGAGCAGCTACACTTCATACAACAGCTGTCAGAAATCGAATACGAAAAGGAACTCGCAGCATGATCAGGGCCGAATCCCTCCAAACCAGCGCGGCTGGCGAATTGACCGCCGCCAACGATATCAACACACCGCCGACACCGGCAGCCAGCAACTTGCGCGAGGCCGTGACATCAGCAGTGCGCGAGTATCTGGAGCAGCTGGACGGCCAACTGTCCAGCGACGTATACCAGATGGTTCTGGCGGAAGTTGAAGCACCGCTGCTGGAAGAGATCATGGCCTACACCCGCAACAACCAGACCCGAGCATCGATCATGCTGGGCCTGAACCGCGGTACGCTGCGCAAAAAACTCAAGCAGTACAACCTGATCTCCGAACGGAACTAGGGTAGATATTGCAATGAACGAACATGATTTGGTAAAGATCAATCGCGCCCTTATCAGCGTCTCCGACAAATCGGGCATAACCGAATTCGCTACTGCCTTGCGCGAGATGGGCGTAGAACTGCTCTCCACCGGCGGCACCTATCGCCTGCTGCAGGAGGCCGGGTTGGACGTCACCGAAGTGGCGGACTATACCGGTTTCCCCGAAATGATGGATGGCCGCGTAAAAACCCTGCACCCCAAAGTGCACGGCGGCATACTCGGTCGCAGAGGGCAGGATGACAGCGTGATGGCAGAGCACGGTATCGCCGCCATCGACATGGTCGTGGTCAACCTCTACCCCTTCGCAGCCACCGTCGCCAAACCCGACTGCACGCTGGAAGATGCCATCGAGAATATCGATATCGGCGGCCCCACCATGGTGCGCGCGGCGGCCAAGAACCACCGCTTCGTCAATATCGTCGTCAACGCTACCGATTACAGCGGCATCCTCGCTGAAATGCAGGCCAATGACGGCAGCACCTCTCTGGCAACCCGCTTTGATCTGGCGATAAAGGCCTATGAGCACACGGCAGCCTACGATGGTGCTATCGCCAACCACTTCGGCACATTGGTACCCGGCGGCTCAGCCAGCTTTCCGCGCACCTTCAATACCCAGTTTCACAAGATGCAGGAAATGCGCTACGGCGAGAACCCGCATCAGCAGGCCGCATTCTATGTGGAAGCTAACCCCACTGAGGCCGGTATCGCCACCGCCCGCCAGATTCAGGGTAAGGAACTGTCCTATAACAATGTCGCCGATACCGATGCGGCACTGGAGTGCGTCAAAAACTTTGAGCAGCCAGCCTGTGTGATCGTCAAGCACGCCAACCCCTGTGGTGTGGCGGTTGCCGAGACTATCAGCCGGGCATATGACCTGGCTTTTGCCACCGATACGGAATCTGCTTTTGGCGGGATCATCGCATTCAACCGTGAACTGGACGCCGAGACGGCCAAGAGTATTGTCGAGCGCCAGTTTGTCGAAGTGATTATCGCTCCGAGCGTAAGCGATGAGGCCGCTGCACTGGTCGCGGACAAGAAGAATGTCCGCCTGCTGGCCTGTGGCGAGTGGACGGCGAGCAGCCCGGCACTGGACTATAAGCGGGTCAACGGCGGCCTGCTGGTGCAGGATCGCGATCTCGGCATGATTACCCGCGAGGACTTGCGCGTGGTCAGCAAACTGCAACCCACCGAGCAGCAGTGGCAGGACCTCCTGTTTGCCTGGAAGGTTGCCAAGTTCGTTAAATCCAACGCCATTGTTTATGCGGCTAACGGCCAGACTGTCGGTGTCGGCGCAGGACAAATGAGCCGTATCAATTCAGCCCGTATTGCGGCTATCAAGGCTGATCATGCCGGGTTGCAGGTGAAGGGTTCGGTGATGGCATCCGATGCCTTCTTCCCATTTCGCGACGGTATCGACAGTGCCGGCGAATCAGGTATCGCAGCGGTGATTCAGCCGGGTGGGTCGATTCGCGATGAAGAGGTTATTGCGGCGGCAGATGAGCATGGCATGGCGATGGTGTTTACCGGCATGCGCCATTTCCGACATTAAGGATTGTGGTGTCTACTCTTGCTGGATGCCCGGCAGATGCGTGGCTGTGTCACAGCGGGACACGCCGTAAACCCATGCCCATAAACAGGGGCGGGCCCTCCATGGGGGCTCGAGCTGCGGGAGGCCGCCCCCGGCTTCCTGCCTCGCTCGGTCCCAACGGGCCAAAACCACGCAACAGCCTCCTCACCACTATCGAGAGAAATTGAGTGCCGTTCATAACAGGGGATTAGTATGAATGTATTGATCATCGGCAGCGGCGGGCGCGAGCACGCGCTTGCCTGGAAAGCCGCGCAATCGGTAAACGTTGAAACGGTTTACGTCGCACCCGGAAACGCCGGCACTGCGGGAGATGCCGGACTGGAAAATGTGGCCATCGACGCGATGGACTTTTCGGCGCTGGCGGATTTTGCCGAGAAGAATGCGGTGGGCCTGACGATTGTCGGGCCGGAGACGCCGCTGGTGGAAGGTGTTGTCGATTTTTTCCAGGCACGCGGCCTGCGTTGCTTCGGACCCAGTAAGGGTGCTGCACAACTGGAGGGCTCCAAGGCTTTCACCAAGGACTTTCTCGCGCGCCACAATATTCCCACCGGCAGCTATGCCAATTTTACAGAACTGCAACCGGCGCTGGATTACCTGCGCGAGCAAGGTGCTCCCATCGTTGTAAAAGCCGATGGCCTGGCCGCCGGCAAAGGTGTGATTGTGGCAGTGACACTGGAACAGGCAGAAGCGGCCGTCACCGATATGCTGTCTGGCAACGCCTTTGGCAAGGCGGGATGCCGGGTTGTTATCGAGGAATTCCTGCCGGGAGAGGAGGCCAGCTTCATCGTGATCGTTGACGGTAAAAATGTCCTCGCGATGGCCACCAGCCAGGATCACAAGCGTATCGGTGAAGGCGATACTGGCCCCAACACTGGCGGCATGGGCGCCTATTCCCCGGCGCCAGTGGTCGATGCCGCTGTACACCAGCGGGTCATGGATCAGGTGATTCTGCCGACGGTGGCCGGCATGGCTGCCGAAGGCAATGACTACACCGGGTTCCTGTATGCCGGCCTGATGATAGATGCCGAGGGTCAGCCGCGCGTTATCGAGTACAATTGTCGCTTTGGCGATCCCGAAACCCAGCCCATCATGATGCGCCTGCAGTCTGATCTGGTGAGCCTATGCAACAGCGCACTGGACGGCACACTGGATCAGGTTGAAGCGCAGTGGGATGAGCGCTGCGCCATTGGTGTGGTGCTGGCCGCCGGCGGCTACCCAGGCGACTACGCCAAGGGCTTGCCGATACATGGGCTGGACGCCGAGCAGGATAAAGCGATCAAGGTGTTCCACGCCGGCACCGCTCGCTCCGGGGATGACATCGTCACCAGCGGCGGCCGCGTACTGTGTGTGACGGCGTTGGGCAGTGACATCGCCAGTGCCCAGGCCGCCTGTTACCGCGCTGCGGACAAAATCAGTTGGGATGGTATGACCCTACGGCGGGACATTGGTTGGCGAGCTATAGCGCGCTATAGTTAGGGTCGCAATCGTCAATACAAGGACTCGCGCAGGAGCCACACTATGCCAAAGCGCCGCCTCTCCCTGCTGGACAAACTGATCAGCGAAGCGGACTCAGTGATGAAAACCATCACCAACCGCGGCCACCACGCGCGCCGGCCCTCACCGGCACAAGACCATACCGATGCTGAGCTCTCGGAATCTGAACGCAAACACATAGCGGGCCTGATGCGGGTCAACCACACAGGGGAAGTCTGTGCGCAGGCGCTGTACCAGGGCCAGGCACTGACGGCCAAGCTACCCACCGTACGCAAGGAAATGTCGGAGGCCGCGCAGGAAGAGATTGACCATCTGGTGTGGTGCGAGCAACGCCTGCGCGAGTTGGGCAGCCACACCAGCTACCTGAACCCGGCCTGGTACGGTATGTCTTTCGCGCTCGGCGCCATCGCTGGCGCCATCAGTGACAAGGTCAGCCTCGGCTTTGTTGCCGCCACAGAAGAGCAAGTCTGCAGCCACCTCCACGACCACCTCAAGCAATTGCCCGACGAGGACCGCAAGTCCCAGTTGATCCTGCAGCAAATGCTGGTGGACGAGCAGCGGCATGGCGAAAAAGCACTGGCGGCTGGAGGTACCGACTTTCCGCTTCGCGCGAAAGAAGCGATGAGTAAAGTCTCCAAGTTTATGACGCGCACCAGTTACAAGATCTGACGCTCTCTGTCCCTGGCGTTTTTCTGGCGGTGAATTTGTGTAGCTGGCGGGCTGGTGATGCCATTGTCGGGCCCGCTACCCCGAAGGGTCCGATCACTCAGAGGGCTGAGATATTCGCGCCCGGACCCTTCGGCGTATCGAGCCCTGGAAACTGCGCGTGCTTCCACTGCCGTGCATTCGTTCCGGTTTACTCGGATCGAGTTGGGTGCGGGTCTGCGGTGTAGTCTGAGAGCGAATATCTTGGCCCGCTGAGCGAACAGGCTACACCGCAGACCCGCGTCCAACGGCCAGCAAAAACAAAGCCACAACTCCCACCCGTAGTTAAATCGCAACATGTTTGGCAAGCAGCAGCGCACCATGATGGTACTTTTGTCTGGGTAAGGAACTGATGCGGAGCGTCGCGCTGTTGTCGGGCCCGCTACGCCGAAGGGCCCGATCACTCAGAAGGCTGAGATATTCGCGCTCGGACCCTTCGGCGTATCGAGCCCTGGAAACTGCGCGTGATTCCACTGCCGTGCGTTCGTTCCGGTTTACTCGGATCGAGTTGGGTGCGGGTCTGCGGTGTAGTCTGAGAGCGAATATCTTGGCCCGCTGAGCGAACAGGCTACACCGCAGACCCGCGCCCAGCAAAAACAAAGGCATGACTCCTACCCGTAGTTAAATCGCAACATGTTTGGCAAGCAGCAGCGCACCATGATGGTACTTTTGTCTGGGTAAGGAACTGATGCGGAGTGTCGCGCTGTTATCGGGCCCGCTACCCCGAAGGGCCCGATCACTCAGAAGGCTGAGATATTCGCGCTCGGACCCTTCGGCGTATCGAGCCCTGGAAACTGCGCGTGATTCCACTGCCGTGCGTTCGTTCCGGTTTACTCGGATCGAGTTGGGTGCGGGTCTGCGGTGTAGTCTGAGAGCGAATATCTTGGCCCGCTGAGTGAACAGGCTACACCGCAGACCCGCGCCCAACGGCCAGAAATAAACTAAGCCATGACTCCCACCCCAATAAAAATCGCAGCAGATTTGGCAAGCAGCCGCGCACCATGATGGTGCTTTAGTCTGGATTGGGAACTGCAGTGAAGTGCAGGGCTGTTGACGGGCACCGCGGAAAACTTCAGAGCGAAGTCGTGAACTCGACGATCTCGTGACTGTGGGTTATTTCCACGCCGGCTGCACCCAGCATGATGGAGGCCGAGCAGTATTTTTCTGCAGAGAGTTCCACCGCCCGTTTAACGTGGCTTTCCTTAAGCGCGACCCCGGTGACGATAAAGTGCATGTTGATACGGGTAAACACTGCCGGTACTGCATCGGCCCGCTCTGCGTCGATCTCTACGCGACAGTCGACCACCTGCTGCCGCGATTTTTTTAGCATACTCAGGACATCGTAAATAGAACACCCACCTGTGCCCAACAGCAGCATCTCCATCGGCCTTGCTGCCAGGTTACGGCCACCGAGATCTTCCGGGCCATCCATCACCACTGTATGTCCACTGCCGGATTCACCGACGAACATCGCGCCATCTGTCCACTTTACTGTCGCTTTCATTGACCGACCTTTCCTCTTAAAAAAGCCGCCGCAGCTTAGCACAACAAGTTACATTTTACTTAGCGCGCGATAAGGTTAGTATGAGGCAAAATAAATGGCATTATAGGAGGTTAGTCACTTGCTCAAGCCACATATAACCAAAAATCTACCCAACGTAGAAAATTTCTTGCGACACTGTCAGCGCAAGGATTATCGGGCCAAGAGCGTCGTGCTCAAACAGGGGGAGTTGGGGAGCTCTCTTTACCTTATCCTCGACGGTTCCGTTTCTGTGATGGTAGAGGACGAATCTGAGCCCGGCCATATGCTAGTAGTAGCGTATTTGAACCCTGGCGATTTTGTCGGGGAGATGGGGCTTTTCGATGCCGAACAATCGGTTCGAAGCGCTATGGTTGTCGCCAAAACGCAGTGTGAGGTGGCGGAAATTAGTTACGAGCGCTTCCACCAGATACGCGGTCAATTTCCCGACATCCTATACGCAGTATCCAGACAACTGGGTACGCGGCTGAGACAGACTACTCGCAAGCTGAGCGACCTGGCTTTCGTGGATGTCTCCGGACGCATCGCTCACACACTACTGGATTTGTGTCGCGAGCCCGACGCGATGACGCACCCGGATGGCATGCAGATCAAGATAACGCGACAAGAGCTGGGTAAAATCGTTGGCTGCTCTCGCGAGATGGCCGGTCGTGTACTCAAGACGCTGGAACAGGATGGGCTGGTTTCGGTATCCGGCAAAACCATGGTGGTTTTCGGTACCCGCTAGCGAAACCTTCTTTCCAGTTCCTGAGAAAGGCGTGGATCGCGATGCTGTTGTCGGGCCCGATACCCTGGAAACTTTGCGAGATTCCAGGCAAGTACGTTTGCTCAGGTGTGCTCGGATCGAGTTGGGGGCGGGTCTGTGTGTAGTCTGAGAGCGAATATCTTAGCCCTCTGAGCGAACAGGCTACACACAGAGCCGCACCCAACGGCCAGCCCACACACCAATCTCTCGCATTCCTGTTTGTCTGTACCTTTTCAAAAACGAGCAAAATGATTATCGCGGTGCTGTTGTGGGGCCCGATACCCTGAAGGGCCCGATCGCTCAGAGGGCTGAGATATTCGCGCTCGGACCCTTCAGGGTATCGAGCCCTGGAAACTGTGCGAGATTCCAGGCAAGTACGTTTGTTCAGATGTACTCGGATCGAGTTGGGTGCGGGTCTGGGGTGTAGTCTGGGAGCGAATATCTTAGCCCTCTGAGCGAACAGGCTACACCGCAGAGCCGCACCCAACGGCCAGCAAACAACACCAAGTCCAAATCCGCAAATCAAGCAACAGAGATTAGAAAAACAGCTCCCGCAATTTCTCACCCGGCTCCGGCGCCCGCATAAACGCCTCACCTACCAGAAACGACAACACATTCGCATCGCGCATCAGCGCGACATCACTCGGAGTGTGAATACCGCTTTCCGTCACGACGAGTCGATCATCGGGAATATGCGGCAGTAGATCCAGGGTCGTTGAGAGAGAGGTTTCGAAGGTGTGCAGGTTTCGGTTGTTGATACCGATCAGCGAGGTCGGCAACTCGAGGGCCCTCTCCAGTTCGGCCCGATCATGAACTTCTACCAAAACATCGACGCCGACTTCGGTGGCGGCATGCATCAACTCCTGCATCTGGTCATCCGCCAGCGCGGCGACGATCAGCAGTACGGCATCGGCGCCTATCGCTCGGGCCTCGATGACCTGATAGGGATCGATGGTGAAGTCCTTGCGCAACACTGGCAGTTCGCAGGCCTCACGCGCCTGCTGCAGATAAGCTTCGCTGCCCTGGAAAAAATCCTTATCTGTGAGCACGGAGAGGCAACTGGCGCCGCCGTCTTGATAGCTCACAGCGATTTGCGCGGGATGGAAATCCTCACGGATGATGCCTTTGCTGGGCGAGGCCTTTTTGACTTCGGCGATGACGGCGGGCTCACCCTGGCTGGTGCGCTGCTGCAAGGCGGCGCAAAATCCGCGAGCGGCGCTCTGTTCGCTGATACGGCTTTCAAGACTGCTCATCGGCTGTGCAGAGCGGCGCTCGGCAACCTCTTCGGCTTTGCGCGCCAGAATTTCGCGCAGAATAGTCGGGGGCTTGCGTGCCATCGATTCAGCCCTGCCCGCGCATCAACTGTGTGAAATCAATAAACTGCTTCAGCTTTTCCTGTGCCAGACGGCTCGCCAGTGCATCTTCGGCCATGGCCACGCCGTCGGCGAGGGTAGCTGCGATACCGCTAACGTAAATGGTGGCGCCGGCATTCAGGGCAAGCATGCCGGCGGCTTTCTGCGCCGCCTCGTTCTCTTCGCCAGCCAGCGCCTGGCGAATCAACTCCGCGGAGGCGGTCGCACTCGTTACGCTCAGGCCATCGAGATTGGAGCGCGGCAGTGAAAAATCTTCGGGACAAACCTGGTAGCTCTCGATATTGCCGTCGCAGAGTTCGGTCACCTGAGTGCTGGCAGCAATGGAAATTTCGTCCAGTCCGTCTTCGGAGTGCACGATCATCACGTGTTCGGCGCCGAGCATCTTGAGTACTTCTGCCATCGGCTGACACAGATGGGCGGAGTAGACGCCGATCACCTGCTGCTTAACCCCGGCGGGGTTGGTGAGAGGCCCGAGGATATTGAACACGGTTCGCATCCCCAGTTCACGGCGCGGGCCGATAGCGTGACGCATCGCACTGTGGTGCACTGGCGCAAACATAAATCCCAGCCCCACTTCGTTGATCGATCGCGCGACTTCATCAGGCGTTAGATCCAGCGGCATACCAAAGGCTTCCAGCACATCCGACATGCCGCTGGAACTGGAGGCTGCGCGGTTGCCATGCTTGGCCACCACGGCTCCGGCTGCCGCCGCAACAAAACAGGCGCCTGTCGACACATTGAACAGGTTTGCACCGTCGCCGCCGGTGCCCACAAGATCCACCAGATTGGGGCTCTCAACAGTCACCGGAATGGCCAGCTCACGCATCACATGGGCGGCACCGGCAATCTCCTGGGTGGTTTCACCCTTCATACGCAGGCCCACCAGAAAGCCGCCGATCTGTGCTTCGGTCGCGTCTCCGGTCATGATCTGACGCATGACATCCTGCATTTCCTCGCGGCTGAGATCGATGTGATCCACGACCTTGCCCAGGGCTTGTTGTATATCCATGACGACCCCCTACTGTTCCAGAAAATTGCGCAACAAATCGTGGCCGTGCGCTGTGAGTATGGACTCGGGGTGAAACTGCACCCCCTCGACCGCCAGTTCACGGTGCCTGAGCCCCATGATTTCATCGACCTCACCGGACTCTGTCTGTGTCCAGGCGGTCACTTCGAGGCAATCCGGCAGGCTGTCCCGCTCCACTACCAGACTGTGGTAGCGCGTTGCCTCGAACGGCCGGCTAAGATCGCGAAAAACGCCTTGGCCATTGTGGTAGATGGCCGAGGTTTTGCCGTGCATCACCTGGCGTGCGCGCACTACTTTGCCACCGAATACCTGACCGATACTCTGGTGGCCCAGGCAGATACCCAGCAACGGCACCACGCCGGCATACTGGCGGATCACCTCCATGGAGATGCCCGCTTCATTCGGCGTACAGGGGCCGGGTGATACCACAATTTTCTCCGGTGCCAGTGCCTCGATATCGGCCACGGTGATCTGATCATTGCGCACCACATGCACGTCGGCGCCGAGTTCACCGAGGTACTGCACAACGTTGTAGGTGAAGGAGTCGTAGTTATCAATCATCAGAAGCATGGTCACCCCTCCCCGCCTGAGCCATAGAAGCCGCACGGAACAGTGCGCGGGCCTTGTTGTGGGTCTCCTTCCACTCCAGTGCGGGAATGGAATCGGCCACTACGCCACCGCCGGCCTGTACGTACAGCTTTTTGTCCTTGATCACGGCTGTGCGGATAGCGATGGCGGTATCCATATCTCCCGCCCAGGCAATATACCCCACCGCACCGCCGTAGACACCGCGCTTCACTGGTTCCAGTTCATCGATAATTTCCATCGCGCGAATCTTGGGCGCACCGCTCAGGGTTCCCGCAGGCAGCGTGGCACGCAACACATCGATGGCCGACTTGCCGGGATTCAGCTTACCGGTCACATTGGAGACGATGTGCATCACATGAGAATAGCGCTCCACCACCATCGAGTCGGTGAGTTCCACTG
This sequence comes from Halioglobus sp. D3-4, assembly GCF_055809315.1. Taxonomy (NCBI): domain Bacteria; kingdom Pseudomonadati; phylum Pseudomonadota; class Gammaproteobacteria; order Cellvibrionales; family Halieaceae; genus Halioglobus; species Halioglobus sp. D3-4. The sequence continues at coordinate 4,595,339 of NZ_CM147907.1, read as the reverse complement.
AACCAGTCTGAGCTATGCGGCCTACATCATTGCGCCCCAGATCAATCAGCATCAGGTGCTCGGCAATCTCCTTGGGATCGGCCAGCAACTCCTCCTCCATGGCCTGGTCTTCCTCTTCCGTGTGTCCGCGTCGCCGCGTACCGGCAATGGGACGCACCGTTACCACGCCTTTCTCGAGTCTGGCCAGTATTTCCGGGGACGATCCCACAATGTGGAAATCCTCCAGATCGAGAAAGAACATATACGGCGAGGGGTTGAGATTGCGCAGTGCGCGGTAAAGATTCAGAGGCGGGGCGTCGAAGGGAATACTCATACGCTGTGACGGCACCACCTGCATCACATCACCGGCAAGCACATACTCCTTGACCTTTTCCACGCTGGCCTCGTACATCTCCTGCGTAAAATCCGATTCCGCCTGCTGCTCCAGTGTCACGCTGTCCGCCGCGCCCAACGCGATTTCCGGCAAAGGCGGCATCGGCTCGCGAAGGCGTGCCACCAGCGCCGACAGGCGTGCTTCAGCTGCTTCCAGCGCGTTATCCTGTGCTGTATCCACGTTCACAATCAGGCGAATGGAGCCCGACAAATTGTCGAATACAAGCACTTCCTCGGACACCATCAGCAGGATATCCGGCGTTCCCAGCCGATCCGGCGGCATCCCCGCCATCAGGCGCGGCTCCACATAGCGCACCGTATCGTAGCCAAAATAGCCCACCAGACCACCGTGAAACACGGGGAGATCATCGCGCGGCGCACTGCGATAACGCTGCTGGAACGCCTCGGCGTACGCCAGCGGATCAGCGACCTCCTCACTCTCCGTCAGCACACCATCCACCCAGATTTCAGCGCGGTGCCCAAACACCTTGAGCATCGTGCGGCAAGGCAAGCCTATGATGGAGTAACGGCCCCATTTCTCACCGCCGTGCACCGACTCAAAGAAATAGGAATAGGGCCCTTCTGCGACCTTGCAATAGGCGCTGAGCGGCGTTTCGATATCAGCCAACACTTCGCGGCTAACGGGGATACGGTTGTAATCTTGCGCTGCAAGCGCAGCAAAATCCTGCTGTTTCATGGGAGGTCCTCGAAGAACTACGGTACGTAAAAAAGTCGTGAAAAAGCCCTGGCTACCATCGCCAGCGGGTGACCTCACGCATCGACAGCAGGCCGATGCTATTACGCATTGCTGTTTTCACAGCGTTCTCCAGGATGTGGGGGTGTCTATTTTACATATCGAGGGGCAGTTGGCAACGCGTGGGGGCGACATTATTGCCCTGCTGGGTCTGTTGGAAGTTTGCTGCGGGGAGCGATTGAGTGACGTTGGGTACGGGTCTGTGTGTAGCCTGTTCGCTCAGAAGGCTAAGATATTCGCTCTCAGACTACACACAGACCCGCACCCAACTCGATCCGAGTACACCTGAACAAACGTACTTGACCAGAATCTCGCACAGTTTCCAGGGCTCGATACCCCGCAGGGTCCGAGCGCGAATATCTCAGCCCTCTGAGCGATCGGGCCCTGCGGGGTATCGAGCCCGACAACAGCGCCGTCATTCTCAGCCAGTCTCACGTTCCTATAACGACAGGATGGGCAAGCGGTAATTCGGACTTGAGCTGGCGAAATGGCCGTTGCGGGCCGTTGGGTACGCTTCTGGGGTGTAGCCTGTTCACTCAGAAGGCTAAGATATTCGCTCTCAGACTACACCCCAGAACCGCACCCAACTCGATCCGAGTACATCTGAACAAACGCACTTGACCAGAATCACGCGTAGCTCCAGGGTTCGATACCCCGAAGGGTCCGAGCGCGAATATCTCAGCCCTCTGAGCGATCGGGCCCTTCGGGGTATCGAGCCCGACAACAGCGCCCATGCCCCACAGTCGTCCCAGAACCGGTCAACGCCCCGCAACAGTCCCCAACTCTTCCCGCATTTTGGCAATCACCGCCGCATAATCCGGCTGATTAAAAATCGCCGACCCGGCGACAAAGGTATCCGCACCGGCCGTCGCAATCTCTGCAATGTTCGCAGGGGTAACGCCACCGTCGACTTCCAGGCGAATATCACGCCCACTGGCATCGATCATCGCGCGCGCTTCGCGCAGCTTCTCCAGTGTCGAGGGAATGAAAGACTGCCCGCCAAACCCCGGGTTAACGGACATCAGCAGCACCATATCCACCTTGTCGAGCACGTAGCGCAGCGCATCCAGCCCCTGGTGCGGATTGAACACCAGACCGGATTTGCAGCCCGCATCGCGGATCAACTGCAGCGAACGATCAACGTGTGTGGAGGCATCCGGGTGAAAGGTGATATAGCTGGCACCGGCTTTGGCGAAATCGCCGATAAGCTGGTCGACGGGGCTCACCATCAGGTGCACATCGATATCGGCGGTGATGCCGTGGTTGCGCAACGCAGCACACACCATCGGCCCGATGGTCAGGTTGGGGACGTAGTGGTTGTCCATCACATCGAAATGCACGATGTCGGCGCCGGCGGCAAGCACGTTGTCCACCTCTTCTCCCAGGCGGGCGAAATCGGCAGAGAGAATAGAGGGGGCTATCAGGTATTCGGGCATCGGTGACTCCGTACAGTTTGCTGGGCACTATTTAGAGCGCGCTATTCTAGCGGCTAAACGCCGCCTGCACACCTGGATATCGGCAATGATCGAGCGCGGCGCAGCGCTGCTGCCATCAGGCCTGCTCGCGCACCGCACGATCGAGCGCTTGCAGGCGCTCAGGCGTACCCACATCCTGCCACTGGCCGCAGTAGGATTCACCACCCAACAAGCCCCGGGCGATCGCCGCATCCAGCAGCGGCCGCAACGGCATCTTACCCGGGGGTGTTGCGGCAAAAAACGCCGGGGAATACAGCCCGACACCGCTGTAGGTCCAACCCGTAGCCGCGGGTGGCAGCACTCTTACCCACTGCCCGCCATCCAGCGCGAAGTCTCCCGCCGGGTGCTGCGGCGGATTCTCTACCATCACCAGATGGGCCGTTTCGTCCGGCCTCAGGGCATACCGCAGCAGGCGCTCAAACGGGTAGTCTATCCAGATATCGCCGTTCACGACCAAAAAGGGCTCATCCCCCAACAGGGGCAGCGCTTGGATAATGCCGCCGGCGGTTTCCAGTGGCATTTCCTCCTGCGAATACTCGATACTGACGCCCCAGGCCCGGCCATCGCCGCAGTATGCGATGATCTGCTCGGCGAGGTGTGAGACGTTAATCACCAGCTCATTCACGCCCGCTGCCGCCAGCCGACGGATATGGTGCTCCAGCAGCGGCGTACCGGCGATGCGCAGGAGTGGTTTGGGGGTACGGTCAGTCAGCGGGCGCATTCGCTCACCCAGGCCGGCTGCCAGTATCATGGCTTTCACGCGGCTCTACTCCATGCCTGTTGCGCGATAAGCGGCGTCAGTCGCAGGCAGAACCAGTTGTAGAATTCCGCGAATACAGGCTCTTCATCGGCGTATTTTTGCGACATTTCCACCACGTAATGAATCACCAGAGGTAGATCTTTGAGGTAAGCAGACTTGCCATCGCGCAGATACAAGCGCGCAAAGGTACCCAACACCTTGATATGCCGCTGCAGGCCCATCCAGTCGAACCAGCGCAGGAATTGCTGAGGTTCGATATCTGTCGCAAGGCCACGTGAATACAGCAGTTCACGGTAGGCCAGTGCCCAGTTCCGCACCTGCGCAGCAGGCCATTGAATATAGCAGTCGCGCAGCAAGGACACGAGATCGTAGGTTATCGGCCCCAGCACCGCATCCTGAAAATCGATCACCGCCAACTCGTTGGCGCCGGTGAGCATCAGGTTGCGGCTGTGGAAGTCTCGGTGCACCAGCACCTGCGGTTGCGCCAGAGCACTGTCGATCAGCGCTGTATGCAAATTATCCAGCAGCACCTGCTCGGGCGCATCGAGGGTATAGCCGAGTAGTTCCTGCACGAACCACGTCTGAAAACGGCCCAGTTCTTCGCCCAGCAGTGCCCGGTCGTAGCTACCCAGACCCGCGTCCGGGGCCTGCACCGCCGCCATGAGCGCCAGAACCTCAAAAGCCTGCTGGTAGTAGCTATCGGCGGTATGGTTGTCCAGTAGAGGCAATAGCACCTGGTCACCCAGATCCTCCAGTAACAGGAAACCTCGCTGAAAATCTACGCCCACCACAGCCGGCACCCTGACCCCGGCAGCACGCAACAGCTCGGCCACACTGACAAACGCCTCATTTTTCTCTGTCGCCGGCGGCGCCTCTGCCAACACATAGTTGCGCCCCTGGGCTACAAAACGAAAATAGCGCCGCGCGCTGGCGTCTCCAGCCACTGCTGCGAGGGCTGACGAGGCATCGATATCGGATATACTGAGCACTGACAGCGCCCAGGGTAATAGTTGCTCAGGCGCCGGGCGCGGTGACACACTATCCTCCTGCTTCAAAATTTGACGGACATTAGCGAGGGGATGCTTTAGACTTCGCCTCTGACTTGCTGAACCAACCAGAGATTAATGACACTTTTTCACGCCCTTCCTCATTTTAATCCTGCCCGCGCTCTGGCGCGGCCATCAGCCATTGCACTGGGATTGCTCCTGTCGCTCTCAGCGATAGCTCAGGCACAGGATAACAATGCAGAGTACTGTTCCGCCAACAATAAAACCGACAGGCCTGTCGCCTGCGACACGGAAGAGAAGGCTGCCGCCATTGTGCCGGCTTTGGCATTTGACTGGTATCCGCTGGAATCCGTGCCGGAAGACCTGCGCGACCGCGAATGCCTGATATGCGAGGGCCGCTACATCGACCCGCTGGCATCGGAAAGCAAACGCACAGCGCCGGAAGAAAACGATATCCACGCCCGCGCGGACACCAGTGAAATGCGTGAAGATGAGGCGATACTGACCGGTGACGTGACTGCCATTCAGGGTTACCGCCAGATGCGCAGTGATGAGGCCATCTTCGACAAGAAGGATGAAACCGCCACACTAATCGGCAATATCACAATGCGCGAGCCGGGCATTTTGCTGCTGGGCGACAAAGCCAAGATATACTCCAGAACTGGCGAAGCGGTGATGTACGACGCCGAGTTCGTGTTTTATGAGTCTCACCTGCGGGGCAACGCTGACATCCTGGAAAGAGACGATGACGATATCATCCATGTTCACGATGGCAAGTTCACGTATTGCCCACCGGGCGAACACGATTGGGCCGTGCGGTCTGATGATTTGGAAGTTGACCTCGAGGAGGGCCTGGCTACCGCCCACAACGCCACGCTGGAAGTGGAGGGTGTACCTGTTTTCTATACGCCCTGGCTGCGCCTGCCACTGGATGACCGGCGCCGTACCGGGCTGCTGTGGCCGGATTTTGGCAACGATAGTGACGGTGGCCTCGACATCAGCGTACCGCTCTATTTGAACCTGGCACCGAATTACGACGCGCTCTACGCCCCCCGCTATATTCAGGAGCGCGGGCTGGACCACGAATTGCAGTTGCGCTACCTGAACCCGTTGGTTGGCCAGTGGCTGGCCGCAGGTGCCTACCTGAACGACGATTCGCTATATGCCGATGACATCCCGGACAATAAGAGCGCCGACCGGTGGCTGGGTATTCTGAAGCAGAACGGCCTGTTTCAGGAGCGCTGGCGCTCGCAAATCGATTACAGCAAGGCCAGCGATGCCGATTATATGAAGGATCTGGACACCGCCAATATAACCGCGCAGCGCAAAACCAGCCTGCTGCAGATGGCCTCTATGGATTATCTGGGCGACAACTGGCTGACCACATTGCGCGCTCAGCAGTTCCAGTCACTGGCCGACGACATCAACAACGACTACGAGGAACTGCCGCAACTCACGACAATGTACCGGGCCTCTGGCACCCCGTTCGAGCTGCAGCCAATTTTCCTCACGCAGTACTCCAATTTCGGCTCCGACGAAAATGTGGTCACCGGTGAGCGCCTGTACGCTGAGGCCGGAATGAGCTACCCCATGCTGTGGGCGTTCGGCTTCCTCACGCCAACCACAAAATACAGACAGGTAAACTACGATCTGAGCGACGACAGGAACGAAAATCGGTACCCCGACGACAGCCCCTCAGCCGGCGCACCGCTGTTCAGCCTGGATGGTGGGCTGGTGTTCGAACGCGAAACCAGCATTGTCGGGAAAGGCCTTATACAAACACTGGAGCCCCGGCTGTACTACCTCTACAGCGAAAAAGAAGAACAACTTGGCCAGCCAGATTTCGACACCGCAGACCTCACATTCAGTTATTCATCGCTGTATCGCGACACCCGCTTTTCCGGGCACGATAGGATCGATGACGCCAACCAGGTCTCACTTGGCGTGACCACCCGTTACATCGACCCTGAGACAGGCCGCGACCTGCTGAGTGCCAGTATCGGCCAGATTTACTATTTCGAAGATCGCGAGGTCCTGCTGGGATTTAATACAGAACCGGAAACCGATTCCAGCTCAGGCATTGCCGGAGAGCTGAGCTTTATTCCCAATGAGAACTTTGGCATACGCTCCAGCCTGGTCTGGGATCACCGCGAGAACAATGCGGAGTCCGGCTTTATTATCGCCAGCTACAAGACAGACAATGACGCCCTCTTCAACCTGGGCTATGCCTATCGCCGTAACCTGGTTTCGGAGGCGCAACCGCAGACAGACGAAGTCAACGCAAGCACTTATCTGCCTCTGAACAACAACTGGAGTATTTTTGGCTCGATCAACTACTCGTTGGAGGATGACCTCAGCGTGGAGGATTTGGTCGGTGTCGAATATGATAGCTGCTGCTGGAGAATGCGCCTGGTACACCTGCGCTACTACAATAACGTGAACGGTGCCGCGTTCATTGACTTCAGCGACCCCGATCTGGAACGACAAAAATCCATACAGTTTCAAATATTGCTGAAAGGCATGGGGGGCTTTGGCAACCGGATTACCAATGTCATGCAAGAAATGATTCGAGGTTTCAGCGATCGTGAATATTAGGACACTACTACTATCTGCCGCCCTGACAGGTGCCATGCTTATCGCGCCCAGCCTGCAGGCGGCAACGGAGATCGTGGATCAGGTAGTGGCCATTGTCGATGACGACGTGATTATGGCCAGCGAGTTGCGCGAGCGCGTCAACGCCGTGAGCGCCAACCTCAAAGCCAGGAAGATGGAGCTGCCACCAGAGGATCAACTGATCCGCGACACCCTGAACCGCCTGATACTCGAAAGCATCCAGATCCAAATGGGCACGCGCGCCGGTGTGCGCATCTCCGACGAACAGCTCAACCAGTCCCTGCAGCGCATTGCCGCCCAGAATCGTATGTCGCTGGATCAGTTCCAGCAGGTACTTGGGCAACAAGGGCAGTCCTATGAGGCAGTGCGCGAGCAGGTGCGGCGGGAAATGATCATTCAGCGTGTACAGGCCGGTAACGTCAATCAACGCATTCAGATCACAGAGCAGGAAGTGGGGAATTTCCTCACCACCAAGGAAGGCCAGGCGCTGAACCAACCTGAATTTCACGTGCTGCACGCGTTGATGCCAATCGATGCCGACGCCTCCGACCGAACCATCGCCGCCGCTACCGCCCAGGTCGACGCGGTTATGAGCCGCATTCGCAGAGGGGAAAGTTTCCAGAAAGTGGTGCAGTCCAGCAATCAGCCCTATATTTTCAGCGGCGGTGATCTGGGCTGGCGCAAACTGGATGACCTGCCCTCGCTATTCATCGACATTGTGCCCGGACTGAAACCCGGGCAAACCGCTGATCCGGTGCGCTCGGAGAGCGGGTTCCACATTATTTATCTGGAGGGCGAACGCGGTATGGATCAGGTCGTCACCCAGACCAAAGCGCGTCACATTCTGGTAAAACCCTCAGAAATCATGACAGACGAACAGGCGCGCGAACTGGTGGCACAGCTGCGCTCGCGGGCGCTGGCAGGTGATGATTTCGGCGAGCTCGCCCGGGAGTATTCCGAAGATATCGGTTCTGCACAGGAAGGCGGCGAACTTGGATGGACAACGCCCGGACAAATGGTACCGGAATTTCAAGTGGCGATGGACGACACCGCCGTCGACCAGATCTCGCAACCTGTGCGCACGCAGTTCGGCTGGCATATCATCAAGGTAGAGGGCCGTCGGGACGAGGATATGACCAACGAGGCCTCGCGCGCCAAAGCCATGGACCATGTGCACAATCGCAAGTATCAGGAGGAGCTGGACGCCTGGCTGCGCCAGATCCGCGATGAAGCGTTCGTCGATATCAAATAGGCAGACTGCGAATGACCGTTCCCAGCATCGTCATCACCAGTGGTGAACCGGCGGGGATCGGCCCAGATATCGTATTGCGCGCAGCACAGCAGGATTGGGATGCCGAACTGGTGGTGATCGCCGACCCCGCACTGTTACAACAACGCGCGCAGGCCCTGCAAATCCCCATAGATCTGCAGCCCTGGATACCGGATCAACCGGCACAGGCACAGCGCGCCGGCACACTGAAAGTCCACCCGGTGTCGCTGTCCACACCGGCGATCGCAGGCACACTCAATCCGGCCAACGCCGCCTATGTCATCGCCACATTGCAGCAGGCTGTACGGGGCTGTATGCAGGGCATCTGGCAGGCGATGGTAACCGGTCCTGTGCAAAAGTCCGTCATCAATGACGCGGGCATCCCTTTTATCGGGCACACCGAATTGCTCGCAGAGGAGACGGCAACAGATCAGGTAGTGATGATGCTGGCGACGCAGGAACTGCGGGTCGCGCTGGCCACCACTCACCTCGCGCTCAGGGATGTGCCCGCGGCCATTACACCGGAACTACTGCTGCAGACGCTAACTATTTTGCACCGTGATCTGCAGGATAAATTCGGCATCCCGCAACCGCGCATCGCGGTGCTGGGCCTCAACCCCCACGCAGGGGAAGGCGGCCACATGGGGCGCGAGGAAATCGAAATCGTGATTCCGGTGCTGGAGCAACTGCGCGCACAGGGCATTCAGCTGCAGGGGCCGCTACCGGCAGATACCGCTTTCAATCCAAAAGTGCTGGATAACTGCGATGCCGTATTTGCGATGTATCACGATCAGGGGCTGCCGGTCTTGAAGTACTCCGGCTTTGGCAGGGCGATCAATATTACGCTGGGGCTGCCCATCATCCGCACATCAGTGGATCATGGAACGGCGCTGGATCTGGCCGGTACCGGCAAAGCTGACTGGCAGAGCCTGGAGCAGGCACTCACTATCGCCTGCCAAATGAGCCGGAATATCACGCGCTAATTATTGGCGATAACGTTTTTCTCTTTCGCTGCCAGACGCGCCTCTTTGATATGCGCGACGTAGGCGTCAACCACCTCTGCCGCAGGACCCATAGCGACAACCCGGCCCTTATCCAGCCAGACCACCCGGGTGCACAATTTTTTGACCTGCTCGGCCATATGCGACACAAAAACCACAGTCTGGCCACCGGTGATACGGCCTTTCATCGCATTCTCTGCCTTCTCCCTGAAATGCGCATCGCCCACACTCAGAATTTCATCGATCAACAAAATGTCGACATGCGTCATCAGTGCGGTGGTGAACGCCAGCCTGGCGCGCATGCCCGAAGAGTAGTCTTTTACCGGCTCGTAGAAGGAGTCACCCAACTCCGAGAATTCCTTGATGTTCGGCAGAAAGGATTTAGCTTCTTTGCGCGAGGACCCCTGCAGCATAGCCGCCAGCAGCGCATTGTCGCGGCCCGATAAATCCGCCTTGAAGCCGAGGCCGAGCGTCAGCAACGACGCCGACTTGCCGGGATGTATACGCACCTTGCCGTGGGTGGGGCCGATAATACCTGCCATCAGGCGCAGCAACGTGGTTTTGCCCACGCCATTGCGACCGATAATACCCAGGGTTTCACCCTCGTAAAGTTGCAGCGTCACCTCGTTCAATACGTGATGTGTGCCATGGTCGAACGACTGTTTCTTCGCGTGGTAGCTCAGCGAAACATTATCCAGCTCGAGCATGGCGAGCCTGTCGACGGGATCCGGTTCAACGGCCCCATCGGCCACAGCCGGTATGTCGTCATCGGGCACAGCCGGAACGGGTTTGTTTTCGTTGCTCATGAAGTCAGCGCCTTCAATGCGAGATAATGGCTACCGCCACGCATGAGCAGCACCATCAGACAGAGCAGGGCACCAAAGCCGACGCCTATCGTCGCCAGATGTACCATGTCTGGCGGGGTGTCATGCATCATGATCTGACGGAATGCATCCAGAATAAAAGCCAGCGGGTTAAAGTCCATCACCATCTGAGCCTTGTCCGGTTCCAAATTGCGCACATCCCAGAATATACCCGACATGAACAGCAGGAACATCACACCCAGTGTGATCAGCTGGCTGAAGTCGCGCGCAATACACACGAGGCAGGCACCGACAAACGAGCAGGCGACAATCAAAATGTAATAGACGAGCAACAGCGGTGCCAGATACCACCAGGTGGGTGTGATGGCATAACCGTCATTCAATAGCAGTGCTGCGAGCATGATAAACACGGATATCTGGCGGTACAGGCCCTCCTGCACAACCGCCATCGGAAACAGCGTCATTGGCACGTTGATTTTGCCGACAAGCCCCCGACCGTTGATGATGCTGTTGGAAGCTTGCGACACTGTTTTTGAAAACCAGACGAAGGCCAACTTACCGGTAGCGAGAAATATCAGGAAGTTCGGTTCGCGCGAACCCAGCAACACCACGAAGACCAGATAAAACACGCCTACCCACAATAGGGGTTCGAGCACCCACCATATATAGCCGAGAAAATAGCGGGCAGCGTCGGCTCTGAGCGCCATGCGGGCCATTGTATCGGCCAGACGTAAATATTGTGTAAAGGACATGAAGGGGGAGACAGTCCTGTCTTAGTATTCGAAAGGTGGCTGAGTGTAACAAAAACCAGCGCAATTGAACCAGTGCACAGTTCACAAGCCTGCATCAACCGTTACAATGGCAGACATGAACCGGCCTCAGCAAAAACATCGCGCGCGCAAGCGTTTCGGACAGAACTTCCTCCACGATGCGTCGATTATCGATGCCATCACGGCGGCTGTGCAGCCCCGCCCTGAACAGCATTTGGTGGAAATTGGCCCGGGACAGGGCGCACTGACAGAATCCCTGATCAGCAGCGGCTGCAAACTGGATGTGATTGAGCTGGACAGGGATCTGGTACCGGGGTTACTGGCAGCCTTCTGCACCAAGCCCGGCTTTACGCTGCACAATGCCGATGCGCTGGATTTTGACTTCAATGCGCTACTCAATAAAGCCCGGGAGGGGACCGGCGACAACAGCACGCTGAGGGTAGTGGGCAACCTGCCGTATAACATCTCGACACCACTGATTTTCAAACTGCTGCAGAACTGCGCCATCATTGCAGATATGCACTTTATGCTGCAGCGCGAGGTCGTGGAGCGCCTGGCGGCCACACCGGGGTCCAAACACTGGGGCCGACTCGGCATCATGGCGCAGTATCACTGTCAGGTAGAGCACTTGTTTGATGTGCCGCCCACGGCTTTTCGTCCAGAGCCCAAAGTACAGTCCGCCATTGTGCGGCTGACACCGTGGGCGGAGTCCCCCTGGCCAGCGTGCGATGAGGCGCATCTGCGCGCGCTGGTCAAGGCGGCTTTTGCGCACCGTCGCAAAACCTTGCGTAACAACCTGAAAGAGATTATATCTAGTCCTCGGCTGGAAGCGCTGGGCATCGACCCCGGCGCCCGTGCCGAGACCCTGGAACTGCCACAATTTATAGAGATATCCAACGCCCTCCATGCCCAGAATGCCGTTTGATCCGTCCCTGGTGAGTGTCAGCGTCCTCACCACCTACCTGCCGAGCCACTCAAGCCCGGAGGACAATCAGTACACATTCGCCTACACCATCACCATTGGCAATGAATCGGATTTTCCGGTGCAACTGCTATCGCGCCACTGGATTATCACCGACGCCGACAACGACGTGCAGGAGGTGCGCGGCGAAGGCGTGGTCGGGGAGCAGCCCGTGATACAGCCCGGTTCCTCGTTTCGCTACACCAGTGGCGCTACGCTGACCACGCCGGTGGGATGCATGGAGGGCAGTTACTCTATGGTCGTGCGCGAGCCGATGGAAATTGACCCAGCCGAGCTTCCCACCTTCGAGGTGCCGGTGCGTATGTTTTCCCTGCACACGCCGACAGCGCTCAATTAGATTCGTGAAGGACAAGCCGTGAGCACCTATGTCGTTGGAGATATCCAGGGCTGTCTGCAACCGCTGAAATGCCTGCTGCGCGCGGTTGAGTTCGATCCTGCCAAGGATGTGCTGTGGTCGGTGGGCGATCTCGTTAACCGCGGCCCGAAATCGCTAAAGACCTTGCGCTTTCTGTACAAAATGCGAGACAGCCTGGTGGTGGTATTGGGCAATCACGACCTGCACCTGCTGGCGGTTGCTGCCGGTGTGCGCAATCCCAGCCGCTCCGATACGTTGGACAAGATACTGGAGGCCCCCGACCGCGAGGAGTTGCTGAACTGGCTGGTGCAGCAACCGCTGATACACCACGAGCACGGCCACACCCTCGTACACGCGGGCATTCCACCGCAGTGGACGGTGCTGGAGGCGCTGGGGTATGCCAGTGAGGTGGAAGCCGCACTGCGCAGCGCAGACTGCGTGGCGTTTCTCAAAGCCATGTATGGCAACGAACCGGCGCGCTGGTCCGACGATCTGCGCGGTATGGAACGGCTGCGGTGCATCACCAACTACCTCACGCGCATGCGCTATTGCACAGCCGACGGCACGCTGGATTTGATCAGCAAGGACAGCAGCCCGACACCGGGTGTGGCGAATCTCGCAAACCAGAAAGTCGCCGCATGGTTCAGCCACCCGCAGCGCAAAAGCGCCAACGAACGCATCCTGTTCGGCCACTGGGCGACACTTGCCGGGGCATCCGGCGAACCCAATGCAATCGCACTGGATACCGGCTGTGTCTGGAACGGCGCGATGTCGCTCTACCATCTGGAGAGTGAGACCTGGACGCGCTGCGCCTGCCAGGACGGGCGCTGTCAGGACCCATCGACCAGCCGCCAATCATGACGCCGCGAGCAAGCAGCGGTAAACTGCCCGCATGAAAATTTATCTGGTTGGCGGCGCTGTGCGTGACGCATTGCTCGATTACCCGGTGCACGAACGCGACTGGGTCGTGGTCGGTGCCCGCCCGGAAGAGCTGGAGCAACAGGGCTATCAACAGGTCGGCAAGGACTTTCCCGTATTCCTGCACCCGCAAACCAAGGAAGAGTATGCGCTGGCGCGAACCGAGCGCAAGCAGGGACACGGCTATACCGGCTTCGCGGTGGATTACGATCCCACCGTAACGCTGGAAGACGACCTGCAGCGACGCGACCTCACCATCAACGCCATCGCCCGCGATCAAGATGGCACCCTCATCGACCCCTGCGGCGGTAAAGCCGATCTGGACCAGCGGGTGCTGCGTCACGTCTCTGATGCTTTTGTTGAGGACCCACTGCGCGTGCTGCGCACTGCTCGCTTCGCCGCGCGCTATGCCCACCTGCAATTCACCGTGGCACCAGAGACGCTGGCACTGATGGCAGACATCGTCGCGCAGGGCGAACTGGCCCACCTGCCGTCCGAGCGCGTGTGGGTGGAAACAGAGAAAGCACTGGGTGAACGCAATCCGGAGGTGTTTATACAGGTATTGCGTGACTGCGGCGCACTGGCGGCGCTACTGCCCGAAGTCGACGCGCTGTTCGGAGTGCCGCAACCACCCGCGCATCACCCCGAAATCGACACCGGCGAACACGTACTGATGACACTGCAACAAGCGGCTGTGCTGAGCGAAGACACTGAAGTACGCTTTGCCGTGTTGATGCACGATCTGGGCAAGGCCGCGACACCGCCTGAGGAGTGGCCGCGCCATATCCGCCACGAGGAGCGCGGTATTGCGCTCATAGAGCAGGCCTGTAAACGCCTGCGCGTGCCAAAACGCCACAGCGAGCTGGCCCGCACCGTGTGCGCACAACACACGCTCTGCCACCGCGCACTGGAACTGCGCGGCAAGACGATACTGAAACTATTAAATGCCACCGATGCCCTGCGCCGCCCCGACCGCTTCGAGAGTTTCCTGCTGGCCTGTGAAGCCGATGCTCGGGGCAGGCTCGGCTTTGAGAAGCGCGACTACCCCCAGGCCGATTATCTGCGACGGGCACGTGAAGTAGCACAGAGTGTCAACGCCGAACAATTCAAGGATAGTGGCGTGACTGGCAAGGCGCTTGGTGATGCGATTGCCGGCCAGCGCGTGAAACTGCTTGAGGCACTGCGCCCACGCTGACGCCACACCGCTCCCAGTATGGCACCACCCGACGTAACGTCAGTCCGCGGTGGAAATCAGGCGGCCACGCCAGCTGAAATCCACCTTGCTCAGCGGTTGGTCGGCACGGGTGTAGGCGGCCCACAATGACTGGTAATTGCGCTGCACAACGGGATGCACCTGCTCAGGCGCCAGCTCCGCCAGCGGACACAGCACAAACGCATTTTCCAGAATTTCATCGCGCGGCAATTGCACACCCTCTACAGTACCCACGATGTCATCGTAAGTGAGAATGTCGATATCCAGATGGCGGGGACTGAAGCGCGTGGCATTGGCCGGACGTCCGTGCTCCACCTCTATATGCCGCAATTGCTTAGCCAGCGATGCCAGCGGCAGCGCTGTGTGCACCCCCGCCACCAGATTGAGGAAAGGCTTGCCCTCAAACCCGACAGCCGCACTGTCGTAAACAGAAGACAGCGCCAGCTCGTGAAACAGCCCCTGCAGCGCGTCCAGACCCGCTGTGATATAGCGCTCGCGCTCGATATTGCTGCCAATGCCCAGATAGACCAACGCCATGTTCAGGGCCGCTCGCCTGCTTCGATAATCACGCCGACGTCATCCGCCTCCGACACCGCCCCCGGTTTGCCCAGACGCAGGCGCAGCCAGGGGACATGGAAGTCGCGCTGGATCAGCTCGGCTACGGCGGCGGCGAGGGATTCAAGCAACTGGTACTCACTGCCCTCCACCAGCGCTATCACATGTTGTGAAATGGCGGCGTAATCCAGCGCGTGCGCGATGTCGTCGCTGGCCGCCGCCTTGGCAGTATCGCTGGCCATTTCCAGATCGAGCACCAGTGGCTGGCGAATATCGCGCTCCCAGTCATAGACGCCGATCACAGCTTCAGCTCGCAAGCCCTTGATATAGACGATATTCACTGCGGCGCCCCTGTCTGCGCTGCGCCCGACAGCGGCGGCAGCTCTTCCATCGGCCAGCGCGGGCGGACCCGTGTATCGGCGTCATCCACCTGCCCGGCCTGCAGCCGCTGGGCCCCGGCATAGGCAATCATCGCGCCATTGTCGGTACAGAACATCGGCGCCGGATAGAATACCCGGCCACCGAGTTTAGCCAATGCTTTATCCAGAGCCTCGCGCAATCGAGTATTGGCGCTGACCCCACCGGCGATGACGAGGGTTTTCAGCGATTCCTGTTCCAGCGCCCGGCGGCACTTGATCACCAGTGTAGCGACCACCGCCTCCTCGAATGCGCGCGCAATATCGCAGCGATCCTGCTCCGTGAGTGTCCTGTCGCCCTCGCGGCAGTCCGCAATCGTGTTCATGGTGTAGGTTTTGAGGCCGCTGAAACTGAAATCCAGACCCGGGCGATTGACCATCGGGCGTGGAAAATCGAACCGGCCCGCATCGCCGCGCTCGGCCATGCGCCCGATGTGCGGCCCGCCGGGGTATGGCAGGCCCAGCATTTTCGCCACCTTGTCGAAGGCCTCACCGGCCGCATCATCCAGCGATTCTCCCAGCAGGCGGTACTGGCCAATGCCATCCACCCGCACCAATTGCGTGTGGCCACCAGATACCAGTAGTGCGACAAACGGGAACGCGGGGGCATCCTCCTCCAACATCGGCGCCAGCAGATGGCCTTCCATATGGTGTACACCCAGAACCGGTACTCCCCACCCCAGGGCCAGCGCCCGCGCCAGCGTGGCCCCCACCATCAGCGCGCCCGCCAGGCCGGGGCCCGCAGTATAGGCCACCGCATCGATATCACCGGCAGCGCAGCCGGATTCCGCCAGCACCTCTTCCACCAGCGGCAGCGCCTTGCGCACGTGATCACGCGAGGCCAGCTCCGGTACCACGCCGCCGTACTCCACGTGCACATCCACCTGGGAAAACAGCGCGTGAGCGAGCAGACCGCGCGTCGTGTCATAGAGTGCGACCCCGGTTTCATCGCAGGAGGTTTCCAGGCCCAGAACTAACATCGGTGGTATCCCATTAAAACAGGGGGCGCATGGTACTAAAAAACAGGCGAGATGCCAGAGTGGCCCTCCAGCTCATACCCTGGCCCGATCAGCCGCAGTTTCGCGACCACGGCCCAAATTACCACTTTGCGGGACTTTGCAAAAGCGCCGCTATCGAGATAGAATGCGCGCCCTTTAATGCCACTGGTACCCGCTCACGCGCCCGGTGTCCCAAAACAGTAACCGAGGTTGGTAATACATGCCCCATATCAAGATCAAGGAAAACGAGCCCTTCGACGTAGCCCTTCGACGTTTCAAACGCTCCTGTGAAAAAGCCGGTGTACTGGCCGAAGTACGCAAGCGCGAACACTATGAAAAGCCGACTACTGTGCGCAAACGTGCCGGTGCTGCTGCCGTCAAGCGCCACCTGAAGAAGCTCTCCCGCGAGAACCGCAAACGCGTACGTCTCTACTAGCACCTGCGCTTTAGAGCATCCCTGCCTAATGAGCGAAGAAACACTCGCGCAAACCATCAAGGCGGCCATGAAGGCCGCCATGAGATCCAAAGACAAAGATCGCCTGTCCACCATCCGGCTGATTCTGTCTGAATTCAAACGCATAGAAGTTGACGAGCGCATCGAAGTCGATGACGCCCGAGCACTGGCCGTGCTGGATAAAATGGTCAAACAGCGCCGCGATTCCGCCACCCAGTATACCGACGCCGGCCGCCAGGAACTGGCTGACGTGGAAAATGCTGAGATCGAGGTCATTCAGGAATTCCTGCCCGCGCAACTCTCCGACGCCGAACTCGACGCCATGATAGACGCCGCCATCGCCGCCAGCGATGCCCAGGGCATGGCCGCCATGGGTGCGGTGATGGGACAGCTCAAGCCGCAGGTGCAGGGGCGGGCTGATGTTGGGGCAGTCAGCAAGTTGGTCAAGCAGCGGCTTAGTGCCGGTTAGTTAGAATTACCTTTTAGTTTTGTGAGATTGGGGCGTGCCGGGGCTTGGTGCGGACGGTCCCCCTGCGCTCAGAGGGCTGAGATATTCGCTTCGGGGGACCGTCCGCACCAAGCCCTCAGAGATCCTGCCATACTGCTGGAAAAAGCCTGGAACGTTTTATGTAACGACTTCACTGCCGTCCAGCTAGGCAGAGTTGGGAGGCACCGTGTTGCGCGTATCAGAGCGCGGAGAAGCACCCGATAGCGACGCCAAACACCGCATCGTATTCCCCAAACAAACTTCCCGTTACAGCGCCAAATGTCCGGGCTCACTCAGAAAGAGGCATGCAGGGACCGGGTGAATCCCGTAGCGAATATCTTAGCCCTCTGAGCGTACGGGGTTCACCCGGTCCCTGCATGCCGTCAGCGTGGTTATCAAATTGCCACTAGTAATACGGATTAAGAATCACGACACAACGAACCTAAACTTTTAACCCAGAGCGTGGTTCAATACCCCACCACGCCACCAAGAAATCACGTATGGCCGGACGGATACCCCAAGCTTTTCTGGATGACTTGCTAGATCGCGTCGATATCGTCGATGTGATAGACCGGCGCGTCAAACTGAAAAAGACCGGCAAAAATTACTCGGCGTGCTGCCCCTTCCACGAGGAGCGCACACCCTCGTTCAGCGTAAACCCCGACAAACAGTTTTATTATTGCTTCGGCTGCGGCGCGGGGGGCAACGCGCTCACTTTCCTGATGGAATACGAGAACGTGGAGTTCCCCCAGGCGGTGGACGCGCTGGCCAGCAGCGCCGGCATGGAAGTGCCACGCGAGCCCAGTCGCGGCGGCCGCGACCCGGCGCAGCGGGAGGAGAGTAACAAGCCGCTGTATACACTGATGGAACAGGCGGCGAAGTATTACCAACAACAGTTGCGCAGCCACCCACAGGCATCGCGCGCGGTGGACTACCTCAAGGGGCGAGGCCTCTCAGGGCAGATCGCCAAGACTTTCGGCCTGGGCTATGCGCCGCCGGGCTGGGACAACCTGCACACGGCACTGGGCGGTGGCGATGCGCTGCGCGAATTGCTGATCAAGGCCGGCATGTTGGTGAAAAATGAGAACGGCAGAATCTACGACCGGTTTCGCGACCGCATCATGTTCCCAATTCGGGACCGCCGTGGCCGCGTGATCGCTTTTGGCGGCAGGGTATTGGGCGATGACAAACCAAAGTACCTGAACTCCCCGGAAACCGAGATATTCCACAAGGGGCGCGAACTGTATGGCTTTTACGAGGCGCGCCAGTCGACCCGCAAACTGGAGCGCATTGTGGTGGTTGAGGGCTATATGGACGTGATCGCGCTGGCCCAACACGGCATTACCTACGCCACGGCCACACTGGGTACGGCTACCAGCAACACCCACCTCGACCGGGTCTACCGCTTCTGCCCGGAGGTGGTGTTCTGCTTTGACGGCGACGAGGCAGGCCGCAAGGCGGCTTTTCGGGCGCTGGAGGCTGCCCTGCCCAGCATGGAAGATGGTCGACAGGCCAGATTTCTGTTCCTGCCCGAGGGTCAGGACCCGGACGACGCGGTGCGCGCCGGCGGCCAGGCGCAGTTCGAGGCCCTGTTGGGCGAGGCGGTGCCGCTGGAAACCTTTCTGTTTGAATCCGTTCAGCGCGGGCTGGACATGAGCAGCCTCGACGGCCGCGCGCGCATGAGCAAACTGGCCCTACCGCATATCCGGCAGCTGCCCGAGGGAGTCTATCGCCAGTTGATGTTTCAGGCGCTGGCGCAGCGCACCGGCCTTGAATTGAACAGCCTGATGCAACTGGAGACACCGCCGCCGGAGCCACCCCCTATCCCGGAGCCAGATTATGGGACGGAGCCCGACTATGAGCCCCCGCCCGATTACGACGGTTACGACGGACCGGCCGAGCTGGAACCGCAGGCGCCGCCGCCCCGACGAGAACAGCATTTCAAGCACAAGGTACCTGCCCGGGGCTACTCCAACCTCGCGCAGGCGGCCATCGCCCTGCTGCTGCACCAGCCGGATATCGCTCGCCTGGTGAGCACCGAGCTACTGGAGGAGATTGAAGGCGAGGACGGTCAGTTGCTGCGCGAATTGCTGCTACTGTTACACCGCAGGCCCGATTCCAGCACCGCGATGCTGCTGGGCCACTGGTACGGCACCGATGAAGGCAAACTGCTCAACCGGCTGGCCGGACAGGAGCGCCTCATTCCCGCCACCGGCATTGAAAACGAGTTCATGGACACCATCCACGCATTGGCGCGCCTGCCACACCAATCTAAATTGAGTGCCCAAGTCGACAAACTGAAACTCACCAACTACGCTGAGGTGAGTGAATCGGAAAAACAGCGACTCCGGGAGCTTCTGCAGGAAAAACTGCAGCGCGACACACAACGCAACAAACCGCGGGAGTGAGCAACACCGGCTGCCGCAGGGCGGGAGACCCTCCCTTTTCCCTCACTTCGCCCGGGTTGAAAAATACCCGGGGCAACCCCATATAATGTTTGCAACTTTCTGGGTGTTTGCGGGTCAAATGACCTCAGAATCCGGAATTTTCGCGACTTTTTGTAGGTAAGTCGCGGCTTTCTGGGTATAATCGCCGGCTAAATTTTTTCCCCCACTTTTCAGGGTTTCTCCTCAATGACAAACGTCGCGAAACAACAGTCACGCCTCAAGGACCTCATAGCCAAGGGCAAGGAGCAGGGCTACCTGACCTATTCTGAGGTAAACGACCACCTGCCGCAGGATATCTCCGATCCGGACCAGGTTGAAGACATCATCCAGATGATCAACGACATGGGCATACAGGTGTTCGAATCTGCCCCTGATGCCGATGAACTGCTGATGACGGAGGGCGATTCCTCCGCCGACGATATCGCTGCCGCTGAGGCCGCCGCCGCACTGGCTGCCGTTGAAACAGAAGCCGGGCGCACCACAGATCCGGTGCGCATGTATATGCGCGAAATGGGCACCGTGGAACTGCTCACGCGCGAGGGCGAAATCGTTATCGCCAAGCGCATCGAAGAGGGCATCCGCGAGATGCTCGCTGCTGTCGCCCTGTACCCCGGCGCAGTAAAAACCGTTCTCGACGAATATGACCTTGTCGCCAAGGAAGAGCGCCGCCTGGCCGACATCATGGTGGGCTATCTGGACCCGGCAGAGCACGTACCCTCCGCCGCAGAAGTCGCAGAAGCCGCCGAAGCGGCCGCCCCTTCAGCCAGCGACGATGATGACGAAGAGGCCGATACCGGGCCCGATCCAGTCGAAGCCAAAAAGCGCTTCACCGCACTTCGCCGCCAGTACAACAAAACTGAAAAGGCGATCGCCGCCAAGGGCCGCCTGGACAAAACCTCGATCAAGGAAATGGAGAAGCTGGGCGAACTGTTCAAGTACTTCAAGTTCACACCGCGCATATCCGACCCGCTGACCGACTCACCGCGCAATATCCTGCTCGCCGTGCGCGACCAGGAGCGCGAGATTATGCGTCTGGCAATCCGTGTCTGCGGCATGCCGCGCAAGGAATTCATCGCCTCGTTCCGGGGCTCAGAAACCGATCCGCGCTGGGTTAGCCGCTTCACACGTAAAAAAGACTACGGTACCAAACTGGCCGCTGAGAAAGACGAGATCCAGCGCCTGCAGCGCCGCATCGCCCAGATAGAAGAGAAGTGCGGGCTGACCGTCACCGAGATCAAGGAGATCAACCGCGCCATGTCCATGGGCGAGGCCCGTGCCCGGCGCGCCAAGAAAGAGATGGTGGAAGCCAACCTGCGCCTTGTTATCTCCATCGCCAAGAAGTACACCAACCGCGGCCTGCAATTCCTCGACCTTATTCAGGAAGGCAATATCGGCCTGATGAAAGCGGTCGACAAATTTGAATACCGCCGTGGCTACAAGTTCTCCACCTACGCCACATGGTGGATTCGCCAGGCGATCACCCGCTCCATCGCCGACCAGGCGCGCACCATCCGTATTCCCGTGCATATGATTGAGACCATCAACAAGCTCAACCGTATCTCACGCCAGATGCTGCAGGAAATGGGCCGTGAGCCCACGCCCGAGGAACTGGGCGAACGCATGGACATGCCGGAAGACAAAGTGCGCAAGGTGCTGAAGATCGCCAAGGAACCCATCTCCATGGAGACGCCCATCGGCGACGACGAAGATTCCCATCTCGGCGACTTCATCGAAGACCACACCATCCACTCACCCGTGGATGCCGCCACCGGCCAGGGCCTGCAGGAAGCCACCAAGGAAGTGCTGGCAGGCCTCACCGCCAGAGAAGCCAAAGTACTGCGTATGCGTTTCGGTATCGATATGAACACCGACCACACCCTTGAGGAAGTCGGCAAGCAGTTTGATGTGACCCGCGAGCGTATCCGCCAGATCGAAGCCAAGGCACTGCGCAAGTTGCGCCACCCCACGCGCTCCGATTACCTGCGCAGTTTCCTCGACGAAACCTGATAGACAGCTGCCTTATACCCGAGGCTCGTTCCTGCTGGAACGGCCTCGGGTCGCACAGTTAAGGCCTTCCGCGCAGGCCTATATCCAGTAAGCCAACACCAGCGGTAGCACGACAATCGTCAACAGGGTTGTTACCAAAATCACGCCTGCGACCGCAGGTGCATCGTCAGGGCAGTACATCTCTACCCACAAATAGGTGGCCGCCGACGCCGGCATCATACACTGCAGAATAAACACACTGCGCGCGACGCCAGTGAAGCCGAATAACGTCACCAGCGCATACGCCACCATGGCAGCCACCAGAATATGCAACAGCGACAACTTCACCGCCAGACCGAGTCGACCGATCTGCAACGTTGCCAAACTGACACCCAATGTCAGCAGCATCAATGGAATCGCCAGCCCACCCATAATGTTCAGGCTGTCCATGATGGGCTTGGGAAACGACAGCCCGTTCAGCAACATGACAACCGCAAGAATCGAGGCGTATACCACCGGACTCGTCAGCACTTTGCGGATCGAATAATTGCCTGAGGTGACCCACTGGCTCACAGTAAATGTCGTCACGATCGTAACCACCACAAACGCAAGGCCGTAAGTGATACCCCCTGCGCCCACCGCCAATACACAGACCGGCAGGCCCACGTTCCCGACATTATTCAGGCTCAATGTCGAGAGAAACACCTTTATCGACAAGCCGAAGACACGCAGCAAACACGCCCAAATGACACCGAGGCACACGACAGCAGCCAAGGCCGCCGCCATCATCTGCAGAAAAACCGGTAGATTCACCGGATGCCCCAGCAAATGAGAGAGTATCAACGTGGGATAGCCCACATTGGCCATCACACTGGTGACCATTTTGTTATCAAACGGCTGCTTCAGCTTCGCCAGCGCGAATCCGGCGGAAATACACAGCAATATCGGCAAAACGACATTGAATACATGCTGAAAAACCGCTTCCATGGAATCTTCCGGCCCCTTGGCGCCGCCTTAGTATGCCTGCGTGGGCTTCACACACTATAGTGAATCGGCCCGAGAGAAAAGAAGGCATCCGGGGCTGGGACAGAGCGCCATTCTTATCTATAATGCGCACCTCCTCACGGGGGCCCATAGCTCAGTTGGTTAGAGCATCCGACTCATAATCGGCAGGTCGAAGGTTCGAGTCCTTCTGGGCCCACCATTTTTCATCTGTCCTTTCCGGGCACATAGGTAACAGTTCATTCCGAGGACATAGGTAACAGTTTTGGAGCAAAGGGGTTTTCACCCACTGGCTCCACCTTGTTTACGTCCTGATCGAAGAATCCTAGATCATAATCCATGAAACTGACAAGCCAGATCTGGTCAGCGATCTCTCTGATGCCTACATACTGGCCTGCAAACACCGTACTGGAGTTCACTTTCCGTCGCCCGATACATATCCTGCCACACTGTGTGACCTGAATTGAACGGTCATGAAACGGGTACTCAGGCGGCTCTGGATGGAAGTACTCTCGAGCTGAAGGTGTATACACCTCGCCGGGATAGCGGCCCTGCAGGGATTGATGGGGGCGGTCATTATTGTAACCCTCGATAAACTCTTCGAAGCGAGATTGCTGCTGCAGGAAGTTGTAACTGGGGGGCTTGGTCGCTTCCTTTTTCAGCGTTAGGTGCATGCGCTCATGCCGACCATTCTGCTGTGGGCGACCTGGCTTGATTCTTTCAATGCCAATGCCCAAGCGTAGCCACCAAACAGCAAGACGGCTCAATCCAAACAACGCATGAGCGGAGGCAAAGGGAACGCCGTTATCAGTGCGAATGGCTGCAGGCAGCCCAAATTCCTTAAACACACGCTCAAATACCGGGAAAGCGCCTGATTCCTTCACAGATTCCAGGCCTTCACAGGCCAGCAGGTAGCGCGAGAATTGGTCTGTGACCGTCAGCGGATAGCAGTAGCGCTTATTCCCCAGCATGAACGGGCCCTTGTAGTCGGCACACCACAGCGCGTTAGGAGCGGTCGCAGTGCTCAGGCCCGTACCCTTGGCCTTGTAGCGCCGGCGCTTGCGTCGCTTGACCAAACCATGGTGGTCAAGGATTGAGTGGATGGTGCTTACAGCCGGCGGACTGATAATGGGCAGCACCTTGATCAGCTTGTCTCGAATTTTTGGAGCGCCCCAGCTATCGTGCTCTCGCTTGATCTGCAAGATGGCCTTCTCGACCTGGAATGGGGTTTCGTTCGGGTGTCGATACGGGCTTCTGGTTCTATCTTCCAGGCCCCGAAGGCCGAAGTCTTTATAGCGATTAAATATCTTGTAGCCGGTCTTACGAGAGATTCCAAACTCTCGGCAAACTGCTGACATTTTCTCGCCATCCAGGAGTTTGGCGACAAATCTGAGGCGCTCATCCATACGGTTACACTCTTTCCAAGGCATCTGGAGTCCTCCTCCAAATGCTCAATTGTGTAACCTATGTGCCCGGTATAAACTGCAACCTATGTGCCGATATGGTCAATAATTTTCATAGAGTTATAAATTTTTGAGCATCCGACTATGTCGGGGGGATGGGTGGCAACGCGAGTCACCGGAAACTCATTGGCCGAAATTTGCCTGGAACTCGGTAAACTGACTGTGTTCTTTGACTGGGCCTTTTGACAGAAGGCTCTAGTTCTGTCCTGTCTGTCCGATGGTGAAGCTTACGAATGGGGCCACAGACTGCCGATTACCTATTTTCAGGTGGCGGTAGGATCGTGGCTGTCGGATCACTACCCTTCATGCGATAAACAGAGACAATATGACTTTCGATATCGGGAATGCCACCCTCGACGCAAACTTCTACTACAGCGTCCCATTCTGGCCGTCGCTTTATTTTGTGCCAATACTCCCATGGATAATCTACTATTGTAGTAAACGTGCCTGGCCCCCTTGGTGCAGCGTTCGGCTTGGTACATCCACTATTGATTGGGCAAAGGAGAATACTGTCCTCGAGTGCGTCTACCAAAGTACGCGTGTTTATGGTCAGGACATCGTGTTCCGAATCCATGTAGGCTCTCGCATTCAGTAATCGGTGTAGCCTCTGTTTTGATGTCCAAAAGAAGACCTTTGAGTTCAGGCATCGGTACCAATCCTGTGGTGTCATATTTGAGCCCGCAAGTGCGCGATTCAGACCGGCGTCATCCATTGGCTTCTGATCCCTAATATTCGCGTTTCCCTTCTTCGGGCTGGTGATCTTTAGGATTTCCGGACGATGCTTGCTTTCAATCGCGTTTCGTTTTTCGCCACTTATGCCGAAGTAGTCCAACAAGGCAGAGGTACTGCACAAGCCATGCTTACGAATACTTTCCCAACTCCCGCACTCCGCCATGTGGTAGAGGCGCGGATAAGTTTTGATAAAGTGTTCGACATCCACTATCTGTTGCCTTTCTGTTGATTTGCACTGAAATCTGAACCATTTCAGCCGACTATTTGCAGGTTGTGCTGACCCACTTCGCTGGCCACAAATATACATCTTCCGGTGGGTCTGTGTGCCTTGCCCGGGTCAATTTTCAGTGCAAAAGGCGGGTCAAATTTCGGTGCAAATCAACAGTGATCGCAATAAACGCCTGAAGAAGCGCTTTGCAGCAGCACCATCACGCTTTCTCTGGAGATGCACATCCACCACCTCACCGTCTTGATCCACTGCTCGCCACAAATAGAGTTGCTTGCCGTTGATTTTGATGAATACTTCATCGATGTAGAACATATCGCCATAGCCTCGGTGCTTTCGCTTCAACCGGCGGGAATAAATGGCACCGAATTTTATGCACCACAGACGAATAGATTCGCGAGTGACTGTAATGCCTCGATCGGCGAGCAGATCTTCGATATCCCGATGGCTCAAGTTGAAGCGATAGTAGAGCCAGACAGCGTAGCTGATGATGCCGGATGGGAATTGGAGACGTTTGTAGATATTCATGGGCTGATTCTAGCAATTTGGGCCAGTTAAGTTGGCGATACCGTGTTCTGAACTGGTGCGGCTATCTGTCGCAAGCCCAAACCCCAGCGGAGGTCGACCCCATTCGGCGCGCAGCAACTAGCGGTCAGCCAGCCGTTGAGGAGGGTATTTTTGGCAACGCTGGAATCACTAACAGAGGGAGAAATCGGGCGGAAGACGCCGGGGCCGAAAAGGAGGAGTTAGGTTAACTGTCCCTGGAACCAGAAGAAGGAACAGAACGTGTTGAATTGCATTGAGTACTGATCCAAATTGAGCTGAGTCTGGCGTGCTATAGTGACCCACCGCAATGGACTAAAGAGTGGATAGTCAGGCAGTGGGGGGTGGTTTGAAATGCAAGTCAACACATAGATAGTCAGGGAGAAAGTTCAGATGAATATAAGAACAAGAGTACTGGCTGTACTGACACTTGCGGGATGGACGCTGAGCGTCGAGGCATTGCCAATCACTGATACGGTGACCGTGGATGGCAAAACCTGGGCACAGGTCGGCCTGTTTTCCAGCCTGTCGTGGAATGAAGTTAATCAAGTCTGTCCCTCTGGAACTTGTACTGCAGCTACCCTCAACGGGTTTGACATGGAAGGTTGGCGATGGGCATCGTTAGCAGATATTCAAAATCTCTTTGCCTATTACATCGGTTCACCCATCGAATACATAGCGGGGTACGGTGATATTCTGGATGAGCACAGTTCGAGTTGGGCGCCTGCGTTTTACGACGACGGCTGGGTGCAAACCGCTTCCTACATGGAGGGTCAGAGGTACACCAGAGGAATGCTCTCCACTGAGGTCAATGCTTATCGATATTACCAGGCAACAATAATTGACTATGACGAAGCAGTAATTTTTGCCACTCAAGGAACGTTTCGGGCAGATACTGCAAGGCTTCCGCAGTCCTTCGGAAGAGATATACCCTATGAGAACTACGGGGCATGGTTCTATAAAGTCCCCAGCCCCTCTACGCTTGCCTTATTTGGGATGGGATATGCTGGCCTTGTATGGACAAGACGTAAGAATGCGAAATAATTGATCATGGAGTTAATGATCCGCCTTTCCTGATTTGAACGGGACCATCTCTTGGGAG
Organism: Halioglobus sp. D3-4; assembly: GCF_055809315.1. NCBI lineage: Bacteria > Pseudomonadati > Pseudomonadota > Gammaproteobacteria > Cellvibrionales > Halieaceae > Halioglobus > Halioglobus sp. D3-4. The sequence goes on along the minus strand of NZ_CM147907.1, from coordinate 4,568,614 downwards.
GGCGGTTATTTACTCTTGGTGCGTGGAAAAGGCAAGAACAGCTAGCGGGTTCCGGGGACAGTTTGCTTTAATCAGTATTGCGACTAGTCTGAAGGTGTCAAGGACGACACCGAGTAACGCAGTATGACGAGGATGCCAAGGTAGATGCAGGTGTTGATATTTGGACGTATCGTCTTATGCCCAACCATGTACACTTTGTGGCTATGCCAGAAGCAAAAAACTGGCTTGGCTACAGTCTTTCGTCATGTTCAATGTTAGTACTCTAGGCGGATTACTTTCCGCTAGAACTGGAGAGGGTTCAAGGATTCAGAGCGCCGTTATTGGGGTGATTAAAATCACAATAAATCAACCACATGTATTTTTACTCTGACCCCATCAGTCTTAACGAACTAGCCCATTTTGTGAGTAGAACTATGAAAAATAGATTGAGGCTTTTCACACTCTCCATACTGTTCCACGCTGCATCATCGTGGGCGACTCCAATGCTATCGCCCGATGGCAGCTTGCTCACCGGTGTCGATGTCGACGGCATATTGTACGATGTGATGTTCGGTGATGGCATCGTCAAGGACGTTTATGCGGACGTCACATTCGACGCGGCACGCGCAACGGAAAGCAACGCCGTGTCGGTGGCGACGGCCGCCGCACTCAATAGCTTGAGCGTAATCAATACCGATATTGCAGGGTGCGAATATAACCCCGAGGGTGACCGGCCCAATCGCTGCGACATTTTTATGCCCTCATCCTATAGCTGGTTCTGGGGCTACCTTTACATTGACGGGGACATATTGGCAACGCTGAACGGGTACGAATGGATCAACGAGTACCTTGTTTCGTTAAACCCAACTGTTTCATCCTGGTCTAACCCGCGACTCACACTAGCAGTGTATAAACGCCAGGAGGAGCCCAGAGAACCGGTTGCGGCTCCGGCAACAGCACTACTGCTCGGCCTGGGCCTCGCCGGTCTTGGCTTCAGCCGCCGGAAAAGTCAAACTCAAGGCTAACCCCGCCAGTTAGCAGCGACTTTCAGTGGGCGAAAAAGATGGGCTCGGCCTGACCAGATGCCTGCCATGATTGAAAAAACTACTGACCACTGCATGGGCTCCCAAAAATCTCTGCGCCTGCTTCATTAACTTAAGCTTCCGCATCCCACGCTCTCTCACACTGGTCGCCTCGTGGGATTGTTCGGCCCGATTATTCTCATACTGCTTAGTGCTGTGGATCATCTCAGGGATCAATTCCCGTTGAGCGACACCATAGCTGCGAAGTTTGTCTGTCACGATCTTCCTAGGCTCACACCCATGGCTCCGCAATAGGCGTCTGAAAAAGCGCTTAGCTGCAGCCCTATCCCGCTTGGCCTGAAGGTATTCATCAACGACATCGTCATCCTGATCCACGGCTCGCCACAGGTAAAGCTGCTTGCCATTGATTTTGACAAAGACTTCATCGATAAAGAACGTATCGCCATACCCACGATGTTTGCATTTCAGTCTTCTGGCGTAGAGGGCTCCGAACTTGATGCAGAGCCTGCCCCGCGAGCGCAGCGAGTTCTTTGGGTACCACAAGCGGATCGATTCTCGTGTGACGATAATCCCGCGCTCGGCAAGGAGATCTTCGATATCGCGGTGGCTCAGGTTGAATCTATAATACAGCCACACTGCGTGGCTGATGATATCTGGTGGGAACCGGTGAGGGTGAAGTCACATACTAGTGTCGGAATTCTTTACAATAGCCCATGAGTGCACTTGTACACCTGCGATAAAGTTGCCTAATATTGGGGCATTTTTCTATTTGGTTTGAATCTTGCATGTCGCTTAAACCAATGCTGAGAATATGGCTCCCGCCTATCTTTTTCGCCTACTCTATAACTTTGAGGATTTTCAGGCATGAGCATAATAAAAAAAACGATGGCGATCGTTATTGCGACAATATGGCTCGGTATCGCCACCGGGGTACAGGCACTGCCAATTTTAAACATTTCTCCCGATGGTCACTTGCGGGGTGCCAGTGGTGTTGAGTTCCTCGGCAGGACTTATTCAGTTGAATTTGTGGAAGGTACCTGTGCTGATATTTATGGCTCGTGCGATAGCAATGGAATGTACACTTTAAAGACCGCCAATGAAGCTGAAGCGGCCAGTCAGGCGCTTCTGGATTTTGTATTTCTCGATAGCTTCAGCCCCGAAACACAGTTTGATTCAAATCCCGCTCTTACGTACGGATGTACCCGTCCGTCTTCTTGCTGGGCGATAAGCGCGTATGCAGTATTCGCTACAACGGGTGTCCCCGGGTACCGTGCCGCGGTAAATTTCCGTTGTTGCGCGGTTGACAATCTCGCTGGCCATAACTTTCTGAACACCACGCTCGATACAGCGCTTCACGACGGCAGCGTTTATGCCGTATGGACATTGATGGGCGGGCAGGTGCCGATACCAGCATCAATCTACCTCATGGGCTTGGGTCTCGTCTTACTGCGATGGCATTGCGCTAGCTGTCTGGCGACCACCGTGAGACGAAAGAAATCAGGGACCGTTTAGGGAATATTCTTGCGCTAGCATTCATAGGTGTACTGCCAAGTTAACTTACCGATATTGGTAGAATCGTCAGATGATTACTTTCAAGCGCCATCGATTTTCTCCCGATATCGTCAGCTACGCCGGATGGCTCTACCACAGATTCAACCTGAGCCACCGTGATATCGAAGATCGGTATCGACAAGTTAACTCATCCAGACCGAGAATATTTTTCGTGCCGGACTCAAGCAACTGACCTACTCCATTCACTGAACGCACTGATCCTGAGATTCCGGTAGTGTTCAGCTCCGATTAGGTGCCTTCCCAGATTGAAGAGATTCGATACAGCGGCGTGTGCAGTTACGAATCGCTGGGCCTGTTTCACGGACTTGAACCGTCGCATCCCTCGCTCACGAACCCTGGTAGATTCATACCCATAAAGCGGGGCAGACTCTGCGACTGCTCAGCCTGATTATTTTCATACTGTCGGGTACTGTGGATTGCTTCAGGAACCAATTCTCGATGGGCGACACCATAGCTACGAAGCTTGTCAGTCACGATCTTCCTGGGCTCGTCTCCGTGGGATCGCAATAGCCGCTTGAAGAAACACTTTGCCGCTGCCCCATCGCGCTTGGCTTGCAGGTAAACATCAACCACTTCGCCATACCCAAAGCACTTCGTGGGGCAGGCTCTCCTGGTCGACGGCTCTCCACAGGTAGTGCTGCCTGCCATTGATCTGAATGGTCCGCCACACCGGCGAATACTTCGTCGACATAGAAAGTCTCTCCGTATCCTCGGCAGCTGCGTTTCAATCTTCTGGCGTAGAGGGCACCGAATTTGATACAGAGCCTGCCCCGCGAGCGCAGCGAGTTTTTTGGGCACCAAAGGCGGATCGATTCGCGGCTGACAGTAAGACCTCGTTCTGCCAGCAGGTCTTCGATATCTCGATGGCTGAGATTAAATCTGTAATAGAGCCAAACGGCGTAGCTGATGATATCTGGCGGGAATCGGTGACGTTCTATAAGTATTCATCGCCAGATTATCTCATTAAGGTGAGTTAATTTGGCAATACCCCTGTTACTAATGTAATGAGCCATCTCCCCGGTATTTACGGTAAGCTATATCTCAGGGGCGGCAGTGCGTGCAAGCGATTGTTTCTACAGCCCCTTCTCCCGAATAGTCGATATAGAATAGAGGTGGACAATGCGCCAGTTGAACGTAAATCTGAGCGAATGGCTGGAAACTGTTAATGAACAGGTAGCGCTACACAAAGCACAGGGGTTTGAAGCTACCCCTATCAGCGCGCGCGAAGGTCTCGCCAATCTCACGCGCACGTATGTCGAGCCGGGCCCGGAGATGCCTGCTAGCGAGACACTGGTTTCTGGCAATAAGTACAATGTGCCGGTGCGGATCTACTTGCCTGAAAATGCAGCAACGGATTCCACGATAATTTTTTGCCACGGCGGAGGCCAGATGTCTGGTAGCGTCTCCGTTTACGACCCCATTTGTCGCCGCATAGCGGACGCCTGCGCGCGTAATCTGGTTTCTGTGGATTATCGGCGCTCACCGGAAAATCCACATCCAGCCGGGGTTGAAGACCTGATGGCAGTAGTGCGTGGTCTGGGACCTGCGCTGGACAGAAAATCTGTCGCGCACCAAAATCGCTGGATTCTGATGGGTGATTCCGGGGGCGGCGCCATCACAGCCGCCGTTACCAGACTCCTACAGCACGAACAACACAATATTACCGCACAGGTGCTCATTTACCCCAGCCTCGACTACACCCTGTCAATGCCTTCTATCGTGGAAAACGGGTCTGGCTATCTATTGGAGAAGGACAAAATCGACTGGTACTTCGACAATAATTTTCAGGGCGCCGAGAATCGATTAAGTTGTTCGCCGCTGCACGGAGAGTTTACTAAAAACCTGCCGTCAACTCTGATGATTACAGCAGAGTTCTGTCCGCTGCGTGATGAGGGTATTGCCTACGGGAAAAAACTACGAGAGGTAAATGTCCCACTGGAAACCCTCCATCTCGAGGACATGATTCACACCTTTCTAAACCTGGAATCGCTGGTGCCGGATGCTTGCGCTAAGGTATATCGACATATTGGGGAGTTTGTGCGGAAACATGAATAGCCTTTTCCGGAACTAAAACACCACTTGCAGGCAATCACAAGGTACTGGCAATTTCCGGCAACTTAACTCACGCAGACAACAGCAAAATCTCCCCGTGTGGCTCAAGCATCCGCCATGCTCCAAGCGCTGAACGCACTCACTGCGTCGGTGGCCGGCAGGCATGCTGACCAAGCCATACGACGATGAGCTATGAAGCGCTCTTCTTCAGCTCTTTTTCTATGAATAGCTCAACAGCTATAAACGCAAATGGCGTAATTGAGGCCAGTGCGATCAGCAACCAGACAATTATCGACCAGCCTTGCCGGTGTGATGATAGCAGCGACAACACCAGGTACAGGAGAAATAGAACACCATGTGCCATGCCGATGGGATACACGAGCTCTCTTGGGATAAAACCCAGTGATACACTCAGTATCAGAAGGAAGGAAATACCCTCTAGTAAACTTGCTACTCTAAAAAAACCTAACATTGTTCGCCTTCAACTCTGTATTTTTTTGCGTAGGGAATTTGGGTTAGAACTGCTAATTATGCGGGCCAGTTAGCCAGCGCCCAAGATTGCGGAAACAGCACCAAACGTCTTAGCTCCTTGTTGTCTTTTGTGCTTCTTGATGGAAGATAACACCATACACCAGCAGGAATTGGGCTAGATAGTACGTCACCATAATCCATTCACGAGCATTCTCTACGGGATGCACGAACCGATTGATACCAATGAGGCTGTCCGATGTGATAAACAAGACCGCGCCAGCAAAAATCATCGCTGAAGGCCTCGCATGCAACGCGGCGCCCAGTCCCATTAAGGCGATGGCTGTCATGTAAATCGCTACAGGGATTTTCATGTCTCCCGTGTGGGCCAGAACATAGCCGCTGATCAGGATCAGCGTCGACACAAGCACTGTGGCTTGAATCAATGATCGTGTATTGATGTTACGCCTAGGAATAAAAACCCACGCATAGGTCAGTTGAGCCACCAGGAATGTGCTCAGCCCGGCGACAAAAAAGCCCATTTCCAAAGAGACATCCCCAACTGCAGAGAACAACAAGGCCACTAACATCGCAGCCCGCAGTGTCCCGCTAAGGGTTTCCCACACTATAAACATCAGTGTGATTATTGGCACAGCCTTCAATATCATCGACCCTGGGTAAGGGGTAAATGAAATCGATGCGACAAAGCCAATCGCTGTGACAACATAGAGCCACAAGGCCTGTCGGTTAACAGGAGGCAATGACAGTGCAGACGCTTCAGGATTGTTCAATTTCATCTCAACTAACAGCTACGGGGATTGGGGAGTATTCTTCCACGCATTTTTACTATACATATGTTTCAGCACAGTACAGCTCATGGAGTGCTTCAAGCAATACCCGAACCTCCGGTTTATGCAACAAGTAGTAGATTGTTTGCGCATCACGGCGCGAAAACCGCACTCCTGATTGCGTATGCGGGCAAAATGCTGGGATAGACCAGGTACACACCCGGCACCTCGGGTGTCCATTGACTCAGCACCGCCTGTAACAGACTCTGGTGGCGGCCAAGTCGCGGGCCGGATACTCTATAGTCTATCGCCCAACCGGATAATAACCAATGGAGTAATAGCTATGCCCAGCCGCCGTGAAATGATCGCCATGAGCGAACAGGAAATGTGGGATTTTATTGAAACCCAAAAAAGCATCCAGGTGTGCACCCTCAATAAGGACGGCACACCGCATCTGACCGTGATGTGGTTCGCCGTGCGCGACGGTGCCATCGTGCTGGAGACTTTCACCAAGTCCCAAAAAATCGTCAACCTGAAGCGCAACCCGCAGATGGCCGTACTGCTGGAGGATGGCGACACCTATAACGCATTGCGCGGCGTGTCGATCAACTGCGAGGCGGAGCTGGTGGAAGACTACGATACAGTCCACGCACTGCACGTGGATGTGGTGGTGCGCAACCAGCCCGGTGTTACCCCGGAGCAGGCCGAGGAATTCACCCGGGAGATGAGCAAGAAGAAAACCGTGATCCGGGTGAGGCCGCAGAAGGTGATGAGCTGGGACCATCGCAAACTGGATGTAGCCTATTAAAGCGGCTCCCATACGCTTCCACCCGAGTCGCCTCATCTAGCGCCAGCAGCACAATGAAGAGTATCGCCGGGTCCGGCAGGGCGTTGCCGGTACGCTCGACTGCAGCCAGCACGCCGCTTGTCCTATGCTGCGGCGGCTTACTATTAGCCCAGTTCCGGCTGCTGCTCGACGATACCTGCCCTGAAAAATGGCGGGATGGGTATAGATTTTCGAGATTCATGGTCGACAAAGACTTGCGTCAATCCGCCCTTGGCTAAAAGTACGCCACTGGTATTATTGTAAAGCTCGAAAACGGCATCGGCACTTGAATTCCCCAGGCGGGAATAGCCCACACAGACATTGACCTCGCCATTCCCAGCTATCTCGCTGAGGTACTCGCAGCGAATGTTGACAGTAAAGATTAGGCAGGGCGCTTTAAGCGGGTTCAAAGCAACAAACCCAAGTTGTTCCATATAAGCACCGAGCACCTCGTCTGCGTAGATCATGTAGTTAGCAAAGTAGAGGTGTCCCTGAGCATCCAGGTCGCTAAACCTTACCCTGACGATTTCGCTAAACGGCAACTCGCTTTTTACTGGGCTATTCACGGTCTAAATCTCCTGAAGATATACACGAAGTTATTCAACTCAGGACTGCGTCAGGGTAGGTTGATGTCGTAGAAAATATACCAACCATCTTCTCCTCCATCTGCTGACAACCGTCGCACAGCGCAAGGTTGTGCCGTCTACTCCTGATGCAAATAGTCCTGCACACCGGCTAAAGCCTAGTGCCGATGGAATATATCAAACGCTTCCCGCTCCAACTGTTCACGATGGTCGGGATGGGCGATCGCTATCAGGGCTGAGGCGCGCTGTCGCAGGTTTTTACCATATAAATAGGCGACTCCATACTCGGTGACCACGTAGTGCACATGCGCCCTACTGGCAGTAACGCTGGCGCCGGGCTTCAGCTGGGTCACAATTCGGGACTGCCCGCGGCTGGTGACCGAGTTCAACGCGATGATTGGCTTCCCTCCTTCCGAAAGCGCAGCACCGCGGATAAAATCCACCTGGCCGCCCACACCTGAGTACTGCCTGCTGCCGAGTGAATCCGCGCACACTTGTCCGGTGATATCCACCTCAAGCGCACTGTTGATCGCAGTCACCTTCGGATTGGTGCGAATGACTGCGGTATCATTCACGTAGGAGATATCGCGCATCTCGATCATCGGGTTGTCATCGATACAATCGTACAATGCCCGCGAGCCAATACAAAACCCGCTCACAATCTTGCCCCACTGCCGCACCTTGTTGTGCCCGTTCAGGGCTCCACATTCGACCAGCTCCATGACACCGTCTGAGAACATCTCGCTGTGCATCCCCAGGTTACGATGCCCCCGCAGCGCGCGTAGGGCCGCATCGGGAACGCCGCCTATGCCCGTTTGCAGGGTTGCACCATCCTCAACCAGCCCGGCGATAAACCCGCCAATTTTTTCATCTGTCGCGGTAGGTGCCGGCGGTGGAATCTCAAAGATGGGTTCATTACATTCGACCAGCGCGTCAATGGCCGACACGTGGATTATGCCGTCACCATGCACCCGGGGCATATTTCTATTGACCTGGGCAATAACGTGCTTTGCCGTCTCGATTGCGGCATTGGTGATATCCACCGAGACACCGACGGAACAGTAGCCGTGCTTATCCGGCGGACTCACCTGCACCATCGCCACATCCAGCGGCATAATGCCGGAACGGAACAGCTTCGGTATTTCGCTCAGGAATACCGGCACATAGCTTGCCATCCCGTTGCCCACTGCCTCGCGGGTATTCGCCCCGACGAAAAACGTGTTCAGGTGAAAAACGCCCTCGTAGCGCGGGTCCAGATAGGGAGCAGAGCCCTCTGTGTGAATACTAACCAGCTCTACCGAGCGCAACTCATCACCGCGCGCGGTCATGGCGTCCACCAGCAACTGTGGCGTCGCCGCCGCGCTGTGCAAAAACACACGCTCACCGGACTGGATATTTTGTACCGCTTCTGCGGCAGAAACATAGTTCAAGCTGGTCATAGAGCACGCTTCTGTTGCCGTGTTGGAGAGGACATGACTCTAGCGGAACTGCCTGACAGCTGTCCAATACCTATACGGCCGACTGCATAGCCCGGGGCGCATTCGGTACACCTGAAAATTGTCAGCTACAGGATTTTTCATTGCCATAGGTGGCTTCGAATGTGGTTTAGTTTAAGCGTTCTTACGTCTCAAAAATCCAAGGCCTGCGAGCGCCAGGACGAGGTGTCTGATAGCTGTATTCATACTCACCGGGAGTTCACAAAGAGATAACCAGGGAGGTGTTCAGCCCGTATCAAGCCCGACAAAGATACTTAATCCGGAATATAGCCCTTGGAGAAAAAATGATCGAGGAGAGTACAAAAACAAGAGAGACAAGGAGCATAAACGCGGTGATCACAACAGCCATCATGAAATTCACTACACTCATCCTTAGCCCCATCCGCTTTGTTAGAAATGCAGCCTTCCTTGGCCGCGTATCGATAGTATTTATAAAGCGATGGGGTATTTCAATAAACGAAAGTTTGGTCCACTCCGAGGTGACGGCAGTCTCCCACGCCCTAGCTGCTTAGAGGCCTGCTTTGGGGTGCGACGTCATAAAACCGGGCGCAGGCAACTACCACGCTCCACTCATCGAACGCAGCTACCCTCAGATCCCGGTTATGTTGAGCACGGATCAAATGCCTGCTCAGATTGAATAGATTCTGAACGGCAGCATGGGCAGTCACGAATCGCTGGGCTTGTCTCACTGATTTGAATCTGCGTATCCCTCGCTCCCTCACCCTAGTCTCCTCGTGGCTTTGCTCTGCCCGATTATTTTCATGATGCTCGGTTGAGTGAACCGTCTCAGGAATCACCTCTCGGTGCGCAACCGGATAACTGCGTAGCTGATGATATCTGGCGGGAATCGGTGGCGCTTATAGGTATTCATGAAGAGGATTCTACCAAGTTCGGCGACTTAACTTGGCAGCACCTCCGCGCCTGCTATAGAACGCAATACCTGCAATACCCAGGGCCAGGAGAAACTGTGTGCCTGGCTCTGGAACCGCGGCAACCGGGGCAACCAGCGCCACGCGTGAAATATTCACATCGGCCTGGGCTGAGCTTGTATTATCTCCCAGGAAGATGGTGCCTGGCAGGATATAAGGCGGCAGACCAAACCCGGTATAGTCCCGCAAGCTACCACTGAGTACCGCAGCACTGTCTGCCCACAGGGTGTAAGAGCTTCCCAGTATGGCTAGGCTATAGTCGACAAACCCCATGCCCACCGGATTGAAACCGGAGTTCTCATCAGCCGGCGGATTGCCAAACAGCGGGGCGTCATTCTGCGCGAACAGCCTGCCATCCTGAAATCCGATTTCAATACTGGAGGTGGGGTTGGCACCGACCATAAGCACGCTAAATCCGGCGCGTACCTGGTTACCGGAATGGCTTTCAGCCACGACCTCAGCGCTGAATTCGAGTGCATAACCGAATGTGCTGTCCAGTGCCAGGGGACTGATCGTTCCAAATCCAGCCTGCAGTAGATTCATACCTGTAGTGTTCAGGTTAGTCGCGCCGCCTATTACGTTGGGTACCACTTGGCCTGACGGAAAACTGCCAAAAACCATGCCCTGATCGCTCGGCAGACCACCCAACGCGCTGTCGTAAAGAACGATGGTGGTCGCTCGGGCGCCGGTAGCGACCCCCAAAGTGAATGCTAGCGCCAGCCCCATCGCTGCCATTGTCGTTTTACGACCTAAAGCCACTTGGCTTCTCCTTGATGCAATTGTGGTCCTTACTGCTCAGAGGACGGGAATTACACACTCCCGGACACTGATGCGATAACTATAATCGCTTGATATACAAGATTAGAGCCAGAACTGAGAAAGGCTAATATTTCAAGTACTTGGCAAGGGCAGCAACCGGCACTTTCATTGACAAACCAGTGTTGGCGGAGAGAGTGTAAAAAAAACCGACACACGCGGCTGGCGGGAACATGAATTGCAGGCTGGACTTCCCACAGTTTAGATCGCCTTACGAATGACCTCGGAGAATGGGAGCTATCGAAGCTGGTCTTGATAGTGAAGAATCACCCGGTTGCCGAGATTTTCGTCAGCAGTCGAGCTTGAACGAACTAAGCTCAGCTTTGCTGGAAGCCAAACAAGGGCCGCCGCCAAAATCGATTCAGGCTGTAATACTTAGATGGCATCGATGCTAGATTTTACGTTAAAAGAAGGTCACGCAGTCAGGACACGCAGCGGTCGAACCCGCAATGGCACCTGGGCCAGTGCCCACTAAAATCACTTGCAGTGACTGATTGCCCGGGGACGCATGGGGTGGCACATGAATCTCAGCCGTGATGGTACTTTCGTCTACATTCACGATGTTGCTAATGACGACGCCTTCAATGCGTGGCACCGCTCCGGTTAGAAAGTTGTCACCGGTGATGGTAACTTGACTGACTGCACCGATTGGAAGATGGCTCGGCGTTACAGCGCTGATAGCCAAACCAGGGAAAGAGCGAATGTAACAGGAGTTAGTCGAAGGAATATTGCCGGGAATTATCGTATCACCGAAGTAAGTACAAAAACCGGTATACCGACCATCTGCTGAGAAGGAGTAGCTTATCTGGGGTGTTGACCCTGGTGTTCCAGAGGCAGAAGCTCCTACTAGAGATGTCTTGTTCTGATGGGTGTCTCGTACATACGCCTGGTCAAACCCAGTCTCATTGCGTCCAGAGAACATTACGTAGCGATTGTCCGCAGAAATGATGGGGTCACTAGAAGTATTGTAGGTTGTGCCAGGAGGTACCTGGCTAACAATCTCGATAGTACCTGTTTGTACACTTAGCAATCCCAGGACTCTGCCAGGTTCCAGGTGGAGTATGCTGAGCAGCAGAAACTTCCCATCCGGCGAAAGCGTGTAAGTAGTGTGGTAGGCTTCTTCCGGGAGCTCTCCGTCAGCAATCATGCTGTTGATAGAAGTCATCTCTTGCGCCTGATGATCATAGACGTACTGCTGGTAGTTATTGATATTGGCGGTCATGGGATACCCACCTGTCGCAATGACCTTGACTGCTCCTGCGTTAACCAGAATGTATCGTCCATCGGAGCTCATTTTCCCGCCCGAGACAAACGTATAGCTGTCGATTACATTGGCTCCAGGCGGTACGATCGGCGCTTCGGTGTCTGCTCCGTTCAGCCCTAAAGCGATTGTCGACCCGCTGACTCTGTCCCGAAGAAAGACCCTGTCTCTAAGGTCATCAAATTCCAGCGGTGCCAATTCCGGTGATTCAGAGTGAAAAGCAATCCATCGCCCGTCAGCGCTAAGACCTTGTTGATAGTGGCAGTTAGAGTCTTCTGACCCCTCACTGCCATCGGTAGCAACGCTTTCCCGGGTAGTTATTCCTGTTAGCGTGTCGTGGAGAAATACATCTTGAACCCCGTTGTAGTCATTCGAAACAAGATTGGTCGCCCTTGACGAGAAGAGCACGTAGCGGCCATCAGCCGACACGCTGGGGCGGGAACCAGGCCTATCTGCTTGTGTTCCGTCAGAGGCAACATTCACGCGGATAATTGCGCCAGTTCGGGTGTCCTTTCGAAAGACATCCTGGTAACCGTTAGTGTCGCCAGGCACCAGGTTCGCATCGGCGGAAGCAAATACAGCGTATCTGCCATCTTCAGACAACGTGATGCTATTGGCCCCCCAATTACCCTCTGAAGGAGCGCCGTTAGCACCGTCTGCAGTCGTGTTCACGCGACTGATCCAATCGCAGCCTGTGACGGTCGAGCCTATGGTCAGGCAACAAATAAGGCACTTCAGGGAGTGGATGATAGACATATTTTTCCCTTTTATATTTTTCCTTTTTGAAGCCATTCTGCTAGAGAGCAGCGCGGTAAAATGGTGCCCGCAAGGAAACTCAAGGTGGTTTTTTAGATCATTATAGACCAATTGGGTATCGACAACTTAGCTTTTTGAGGTCAAAGGCAACTACATCCTGATCACAAGCAAAAGCTCTACCCCATTCTCCAAACGCACTCGTCCTGAGATCACGGCAATGCTGGGTGCCGACTTTATGTCTACCCAGATTAAACAAGTTGGACACCGCAGCATGGGGACCCAGAAATCCCTGTGCCTGTCTCATCAACTTGAACTTCGGCATCCCTTGTTCTCGCACCCTGATCGCTTCGTGCGATTGCTGCGCGCGATTGTTCTGATACTGCTTAGTGCTGTGAATCGTCCCAGGAATCGTTTCCCGATGCGCAACACCATAGCTGCGTAACTCGTCCGCCACGAGCTTCCTCGGTTGGCCGCCATGACTGCACATAAGTCGCTTGAAGAAACGCTTTGCAGCAGCCCCATCTCGATTTGCCTGTAGAAACACATCAACAACCTCGTCATCCTGATCCACAGCCCGCCATAGCTAGTGCTGCTTACCATTGATCTTGACGAAAACCTCGTCGATGAAGAAGGTGGCGCCATAGCCTCGGTGTCTTCGCTTCAACCGGCGCAAATAAATGGCACCGAACTTGATACACCAGAGGCGAATTGATTCGCGGCTGACCGTGATGCCGCGTTCAGCTAGGAGGTCTTCGATATCTCAATGGCTGAGATTGAAACGGTAGTACAGCCATACTGCGTGGCTGATGATATCTGAAGGGAATCGATGCCGTTTGTAGGTATTCGTCCTACGATTCTTTCAATTTCAGGCAGTTAAGTTGGCAACACCGTTTATCGCGCTTATAGTTTAGTCAGACGTTGAAAATCGCGCTGTGTTTAAGGCAGGAGCCGGATCATGGAGGCGGCTGATTCTCCTCGACCAGCCAAGGCCAGCGAGTCCAAAACCGAATAACGCGAGCGTGGCAGGTGCCGGGATAGCGTTCTCTGCCAGGCGCAGGTTTGGCCCAAACAATTCCTCCTGTTGATAGACCGTATCTGGTCTAGAAAGTCCAGTGCTGTTTATAGTAAGTCTACCTCCGGTCAAACTCACTCCGGCAATCGGGGAGCTTACTGCTCCAAGCTGAGCTGTAGGGGTGTCCGCAAAAAAAACAGACCCGATAACATAGCTCCCAGGTGCCAAAATAATTTGTGCAATATCTTCAAATCGCCAGCCTCCAGCAGCGGTAGAAGGCACCAGTAAGCTACTGCTCGATATTGCCGCGGACGCCAAGAGAGCCCCATTGTCGATCCATAGACCTACTGATACATCAGGGCCGATACCATCTGCTCCTGCATCCCATACTCCAATCCCATCCACTGTGATCGCTGAAGTGGTGGTAAAGGCCCATCCGCTAGTGATACCGGCAGCAGGACACCCGCCGCACGGAGTCGCTGCGCCACCAGTAATATCCAGCATTAGAGCAGCATTAGCTGCAGCACTACTCAAACATGTGGTCAGGATGAGGATTGTTGACTGAAAGACATGTCGAAGCATAAAAATTTCCTCTCGTTTAGATAATAACTCTTCGTGTGAAAACGTGCGCGGCATTGCACTTAATTTGAGTCACCACGACCTACATCCCGCATACAGGATTTAGGCCAAAACCAACAAACCCAGTGAAAGCGAGTGTGGTGGAGTGATGCGAATCGCTTGGTATCTAAAAATGTAAAAGATATTTTGGAATTTAGATGGTATCGAGGGAAGCTCAAACTGCCCCCGATATTTATTACAACAGACGTTTTTTCCTTCCTGCACTGCCTAACAACACTAATGCAGAGACGAATAGCCACGCTGTCGCCGGTACTGGCACCTCAGTACCAGATGGCAGATTACCGGCAAACAGAGAATTGTGAAATTCGGTATTTCCAGAAAATGACTGTGCAATTAATTGGCCGTCTAGCGCACCATAACCGCCTGTCACGTCAGCAAAAGGAGCAAACAGCGAGCCAAATGGGTTTTTACTGCCCGCCAGGGTTACAGCGGTAGACTCGCTAAAATTATAGAGAACATGCGCAGCATCAGTGCCGGTTAAGGTCACTTGGCCGTTCTGGAATATTTGTCCGGACCCTGTGACGTTGATCAAAACAGTTGAGCCTCCAGTAACATTGATGTTGACGGCATTGGTGTTAGTCAACTCGATACCGCTAACCGTAAATACATTCAACACGCTATCCGAACCGCTCAAGTTTAGTGTGCCATAATTATTGGTAGTGGAACCGTTCGCAGCCAAGCTTCCCCAACTTGTAGATAGGATTTGAGCTAGACTCTGCTCCTGGGAAAAATCCACCAGGCTTTGCGGAAAAATACCACCTGTCGCAGTAAAGCTGGTCAGGTTAGAGCTTCCATCAGTATAAATAGTACCGTTTTGACCATTGCCTACACCGCCATTCGAGGCCGTTACGTTACCGGATGCCACTAATCGCGCCGAGTTACCGGAAATGTTGCTAGCTACTGAATAATTTTGCAGGTTCACGTTACCACCTGCCGCTAAATTCCCTTCAGTATCTGAATTGGAGCTAGTGAAGTCACCAAAAACAAGTACATTGTAATCTGCCGCCACTCCGATCAAACTCGCGTGAGCGGAGCTGATTGTTACTCCAAGCAATAGTGGAATCATCGCCAGTTTCGATAAACGCATTTTGTCTCCTAGATTTTCTCTAAACATACTAATGCCCTTACATGGCGCACTTATCTACCGCGCAGGTTGAGCATTGGATATTGGTAGGGGGCCCACGCGGATACGCAATATTTATGCCAGTATAATGAAAGGCTTGTCTAGAGTGACTTTCAGCGGGTGGGAATGCGTCTTTGGAAATGAAATTGTAAAGAAATCTGACACTATAAGATCATCACTAATGTCCGCTTAACTTGATTGCGGGTACTTACAAATTAACTTTCTGAGATCTGAGGAATTTCAGCTCAGGCCTCAGGCAACTGCCATGCTCCACCCATCGAACGCAGCTCCCCTCAGATCCCGGTAATGTTGAGCACGAACCAAATGCCTGCTCAGATTGAATAGATTCTGAACAGCAGCATGGGCAGTCACGAATCGCAGGGCTTGTCTCACTGATTTGAAGCCGCGCATCCCTCGCTCCCTCACCCTAGTCTGCTCGTGGCTTTGCTCTGCCCGATTAATTTCATGATGCTCGGTTGAGTGAACCGCCTCAGGAATCAGTTCTCGGTGCGCCACCAGTTAACTGCGTAGCTTATCGGTGACAATCTTCCTGGGCTCGCCGCTATAGGATCGTAGTCATTGCTTGAAAAACCGCTTCGCGGGTAACAGTGATGCTGCGCTAGGCGAGGAGATCTTCGATATCGCGGTGGCTCAGGTTGAATCTATAATACAGCCACACTGCGTAGCTGATGATACCTGGCGGAAATCGGTGGCACTTATAGGTATTCATCGCCAGATCATCTCATTCCGGCGAGTTAACTTGGCGATACCGTCTGGAGAATTGCATACACGTGTACCTCGCTTTCCACTGAGGAAGATATGAGTACTTGTACTCGGGTTCTCAAGCCTGTCTCAAAATGGCAATATTTGTCGTCGACACAGGCTGCCATACTGGCATGCATGTACTTGGCCAGTAACGGATGACCTCGTCGAATTGGTCACCCATTTGACGATCATTCAAGGAGCGATGCGTGATAAAGGTATTAAGTAGTTTAGTATTTCTGTGGGCGATAATCTCCTCATCGGCACTCTATGCACAGGATGTATCGGGCATTTACACGCTCAGTGTGAGCCAGAACCCAGGCGCAGATGATTGTGTTTGGACAGGTGACCTGGAGCTGGTGCAGTCAAGCGGTAACCCAGGGCCATTTTCAGGGACGGCATCACTCACGCCGGTCAGTGGACCCTGCCCTGGCTTTAGTGGCGGGATCACAGGAACGATCAATGGTAGTGCGCTTACCATAGGTGTTGGCGTCAGCGGTCTGGGAACTGCAACATTTTCGGGCTCGGTGACAGGCCCGGGTAGCTTGGACGGAACCTGGAGTGGTCTTGGATTGACAGGCATATGGTCTGCTGCGCTTACTGCTGCGCCAATGGGTGCCGCTGCCATTCCTACTCTGCCACAGTGGGCGCTGTTGTTCCTGGTTGCCCTGATCGTGGGACTCGCGTTTCGCTATTCGCAGCGACGAGCAGCGTAGTGAGCTTGCATGAGTGTAGGCTTCCGACCCTCAGGCATCGCCCTACTCTACGCTGTAAACGCACTTACCCTAAGGTCACGGTGATGTTGAGCTCTTCATGTAAGCCCGAAGCCATCTTGCAAGATTTTTCTCTGCAACCAGAGCATTCCCAGACCGAGAACAAAAAGGCTTGGACTAATAGGTGCAGAAACAGACTGCGATGTAATGAGGTCAATGCGAATCCGGCTATCTGGTTACAGAGCCGAATCCTGCATGGCTATCATGACTGAATGATCGGTATGTGTGACGGTTAGGGAATTGATATCCACGTTCTCCGCCGACGTGGTGGTGCGTGAGATAAACGCGTCGGGTGTATCTTGCCAGTCCAGTGACACTACCTCGACCCAAAAACTACCGAAAAGGCCAGGCAGCGTGAGTATGCCTCGGGGTACAAGTATAATTGAGTTAGCGCCGATATCGATATCTGCACCGGGTATAAAACGTTTTTCGTTACCAAAGTTCAACAGCGCACCGAGGTGGAATTCCGGGTTCGCCAGGCCGTTATCATCCACGGTGGCGGGACCTAGAACAAGATCACTACTGGAAGTGGAGCACGGACCACTAAAATTGAAACCAAAATCGTCAACTGAGTCGAATGAGCAGTCTACCTGATCACCGATCAACGTCGCCGCTGCATGGTTTGGCAACAGCAGGAAAAGCAAAACACAAACTGGCAAAATCTGCGGGCGTTTCCATGGCCGGTGTACTCTCATTATTAATCTCCTAAAATTGAGCTTGCCGACGCAAAGCCGGTAGGAAGAAAGTATAGCCCATAACCGGACGCACACCCTGGTATTGGGATAGTCTGCACCCTAGTTTGCAGCCTCGACACTTCTGTTGGAGCCCCCCCCGGCGACTAACCCATATGCTGGCCAACCCAAGGAGGAGTTGGAGGAAGAGAACCATCTTCTTAAGAGGATCTATGCGGAGAGTAAATTGGAGGCGGAGATCGTCAAGGAGGCTATGGCAAAAAAGTGGTGAAGCCACCTCGGCAGAAAGAGATGGCCAAGATGGCTGTTCAGGAGAATCGATGGCGCCTATAAGTACTCAAGAGCCGGTTTTATCCGTTTCGGGGAGTTAAACTGGCAACTCCCAAATTATTGCAAAGGGTGTTCCGGCGTCGATAGAAAATTTCGGGCACTCTGGCGTTTATGATTCCAAGTACCTGACGCGCAAATGCGGGAGCTGTCGACGCTAGCAATTGATCTGTCGGTGCTTGTTTGTTGCTTACAAAACAGTAGTCGGACAATCGTAGACAGCGCAGCCACCTCTAGTTGGGGGAGGTCGCCTAGTGGTCACCGGATAGTGGGTTTTGTGCGCTGACTTACCCGAATGACCGCCCTGCATTCGGCAAGGCATGCCGGGCATTTCCGTTTCGCCTTCCCAGCCCTATCAGAATAGCGATTGCCAAAGCGAACAAGGATAAGGTAGCCGGTAGCGGTACGGGTGATGCGTTCACAGTGAAAATGCCATCCGGGCCATTGGCGCCGATACCCCCGGTAATCTCAGCACCGGATGCCAGCTGCAGTGGCCCACCAAAGAAACTAGATACAAAAGCTGCTGTGGTGCCAATCGGCAAGCTCGTCAAATCGCTTGGGTCAGTCATGAGTGCAGCGGAGCTCGGTGAGTAGCCGTTCCAGCCAATTCCATCGAAAAGTCCAGACATTTTTAAGTGGAAGCCACCAGGATAGGCATACAGTGAGGGGTAATTCTCATCCTGAGGAATTACCTGCTGATGGAAAATATTAAAACCTTCTATGGTCAGAAAGATTTGATCAACAGCGAAGTCTCCATAATCTGGTCCCAAATTGGGGATTCGATTCGGTGTCGTATTATCCAGATAGGCCGTGGCAACGACTCGCCCACTGGGCGCTGCAGCCGAGCCGTTCAGAGACAGCTCATACCCATCGGGCACATCAAATACAACTTCAATCAGTGACGCTCGGGCCGGCAGGGTAATAAATACCAACAGTGCTCCGAGCATACAGATTAGATCGCCGATACCCCGTTCAGAAGCGGCCGCCTGCTTGAGTTTGATACCCATTGATTCGCTACTCCTTCGTTATTGTGCTGAATGGGTGCTGGTCATCACTGGTTAAGCTGAAGGCTAGCGACTACCATTACATAATTCAAATCAATAAATAATATGAGTTATATCCATGAAGCTGAATTTAAAATCTGTCGATCTTAATCTGCTTACAGTATTTGAGGCCATTATGGAGACGGGGCAACTCTCGCGTGCTGGCGAGCAGTTGGGCATGAGCCAGCCAGCAATGAGTGCAGCACTGACACGATTACGGTTAACCTTGAATGACGAATTGTTCCTTCGATATCGCGCAGGATTGTCGCCCACACCCCGTGCGCGAGAAATTTATAACACAGTACAGGCATCGTTGGATCTAATACGGAATGAACTACAAAGCGGCAAGCAATTCGTCCCGAAACAATGCCAGCGTCATTTTTCAGTGATGGGGGGCGACTATATGGAGATACTTTTTTACGGTCCATTGCTAAACCGAGTAAATGCAGCAGCGCCTGATATCACCAGTGAAGTGAAGCCTGTTGAGGTGATGAAAGCAACACAGCTGTTAAGGCAAGGGGAAGTGGATATGGCAATCCACTATGTGAAACCCGGTGATCATAGCTTGCAGTTCAAACACATTCTGGGTGACCAGCTGGTTGTTGTTACGCGGCGTAATCACCCGAGAATCAGGCGCAATCTCACCTCCAGAATCTATTATCAGGAGAAGCATGTGACGTTAATGCCAGTAACGGACAATACCAGTCACCTTGAACTTTTTGTGAGCGACCAAACGGTAGAACGTAAGGTAGGGGCTAAGGTTAATCAGTTCAGCGGCATGATTCCGGTGATACTCAACACCGATTACTTTTGTACAATGCCGAAACGGCTCGCTGAGTGGTTCGCTATGCACTATCCTTTAACGATCTACCCGCTGCCGCTGTCTGCGCCTGAGTTACCGATGTATTTGATTTGGGCAAACCGTTTCAATAATGATCTTGCACATGCCTGGTTCCGGGAACAGCTGTCAGCGGTAATGTTGAACAGACCGTGAAGCCCTCACGGTTCTTGTAGAGACAGCTAAACAGTGGTGCTGGCAAAAATCATCGCAGAAGGCCTCGCATGCAATGCAGCTCCCAGTCCTATCAAGGTGATGTTTGAGTCTGCTGTTTACGAGACTACCTACGCCCATCTCCAGCAGAATAGTTCGAGATCCGAACCTGCGTGTTTAATCGCACGGCGGGGTTTGTCGATCACTTACTGTCTGGCGATACTGGATAGGCCCTGTTAGGCCGTCCGTCGACTTCCCAGCCGAAGGCTAAACAGGCCCAAAGCCAATAGAAACAAAGTGGATGGAATGGGGACAGGGGCTGCCCGCTCTTCACGGTAGAACCACGCTCCTATAGTTGGAGTCACCAATAAACTCGGAAGCCCACCACCCTCCGCTATAACATAGTCATCAGTGGTTGAATCGTTGGCGTCATACATTGACCCAAAGAAAGCCATTTCTATCTGTGCACCGAGAAAATAATTGGTAACGGTTGGATCGGCCATCCATCCACGATTCAGGTTTCCGGTCGAAGATATAGAGGTGGGGCTGAAGTCATCAAAAAACGCAGGAGCCCATGTGCTACCAGCACCAAGCACGGTATTGTAGTCGACCAACCAGTCAACTTCGGGTACGCCAGCATCTTCAAGGTAAGAATTAAACAAATCCCGAACCGCAACTTGGTCGGCCCACATCCATCCCGTTAGGGAAAAGCCATTGAGCTCGCTACCTACAGCACAGGTTCCAGCGGGACATTCCGTATTGATCTGTTCCCAGGATAGATTAACGAAATCTGCAGGCTGCGCCCATTCCTTCCCTTCAACCACCACGGTACCGACAATTGGCATGGCATGAACGGGCATACAACTAAGAACGACCGTAAACACTAAGGTAATAAGAGATATTTTCATACTATTCGCATCCGTGACGAGAATGTAGTCGAACACATACTGACCGGCCTCCTTCCAAATTCGGTAGTGCCTGTGATCGACACTATAGAAACTCCTTTTCTACACCAGGCAGGGTTCAAAGAGGATATCCTGTCATTTATTCTTTGAAACTGAACTATACGTTGCAGTTTATCTGATAGTAAAGCCTACCGAGACATTAACCGGTGTCTAAAGCGGACTCCAAAGACGCTAGCGAGAGGGGCGAGCAACGGACGTAAGGGTTTGAGAGAGCGGGCATCTCAGCCACCAACGTAGATAAGATTATCAAACAGCCACATCATGTCGGTCTGGACGACTTGCGAGAATACCGCGCTTTTGATTCCGGTAACATCGACCCCGATGAATGTCTCAGTGAAAGAGCACGCGCGACCTAGAATCTAAGCGGAACCTGCTCTTCGATTCCATCTGCCCAAATGAAACTTGAATCAGTACCAGAACTGAAGTGGCAGTTCATACAGCCGCCACTGCTGTACTGATGGGGGTTTTCACTGACATCACTCGCTACACACTCCGGCCCACCATCATTACTGATATTTTCATCGGTCGGCTGACAGTACGCCATATCATACGTTTCAATAACAGAGTTTCTCAGACGCAGATTATTTGGTGCCAGGGTAAAGCACTGCGACGGCTTGTCACCTTCGAGACAGAGACGTGTATGAACAATGTGTGGCGGATCAACCTCGGTTGATGAACGGCCATTGGCCGGCCACTGGGTATTCACCAATATGTAATTCTGCAGCGGCGAGCCCTCGGCCCTCAACAGGCCTCGAAACAACGCGTTGAGTTCCTGCACCGAAACCTGGTTGGGGTTGTCCTGACCAATGGCATCGAGTCGACCCACCTGGATAGGAACCAACTGCTGTGGCACAAGGCCAATGAGGTCGGATTCAGAAACTGCAGGATCTCCATGTGCATTAGTAATCTGCATCTGGTTGGTGCAACAGGCAAGCTCCGGGGAATCCAGAAGAGACTGCGGTACAACGCCTGGCCTCTGCTGTACACATTGCATCAAATCCACATTCGCGCAACTGGTGTTATGGAAGCTGAATTGTGTTGGCGCAGGCTCATCGCTGGAGGTATTTCCAGGCACGTTGTCAATGTGCTCAAAGGTTGGCCAGATCCACTGGGGAGCCCAGAAGGTTTTTACGCCGATATGGAATCCCACCAAACCGACATCAGCAACCTCACAGGTTGCAGGCTTGGTGATGGTTTCCTGCGGAACAACCGAGGGGTCCAGCGCGTTTATCACTTTAGTTTCCGGCGGCGAATACACCAGCGCCGTTTCGGTGTAGTAGCGTGCAGGATCGTCCACTTGCTTACAGGTCTGGGGGTCGGTGCAGAGAATCTTCCAGGCAGATTTTACCTCGGTCGCACCTTCACCGGTTGCGCCCACGGTATTATCGGGCATCTGGAACTGCATTTTATCGATACCCAGCGGGCCATTGAAATCATAGGCGCCTGTATCTGCATAGCCATGCGCTTTGATCGATTCAAATTCATCGCGGTTTACGCGCACGTTGTAGTGCACGATATTATTATTCTGATCCACCAGGTTATTGAACTGGCTACCAAAAGCCTGATGGGTTTCGTTCAGAATCTGGAATGTGGGAGTTTCCGTGGAGAGCCCGGCGGTCTCCAGTGCGCCACGACAAACCTCAGGGAGAGGTTGCGGGTCATTCCACTGTTTGTCTTCCAGCGTCCAATTGGGGTCACCTGGCTGGAAAATCTCGTAAGTTTGCTTATAGGTACCCCAGACACGTGCCCCGCTATCGGCAATGCTGCGCCCGGTATCGGGAATACCGCGCTCAGTGGAACTGGCAGGCCAGAACATCCCGACAAACGTCTTCCATGCATAGCAGTTGAACATTCTGTTTCTCTGTTCAGCGTTGGGCAGGGAACCAGGGTCAAACAACACATCAGCCGGTCGTTGCGGGCTAAGTGCGGTAACATCATCGCAAAGCGCAGCGCCTGTAGTACCTGGCGAGTGGCCATCACTAAAGCCATTGTTCGCCAACTGCTGCTTACGACGTATCAGGTCGTGCGTGAGCCACAGCCAATCAGCGTCGGCCACTGCCCCATGACAATCGAGACAAAAATCAGTCGCTTTGCCAAACGCCGGCACACTGCTGTCGTCTGCCGGATCGAAGTCAAAGCTCAAAAAGCCGCCTCTATTGAGAAACCAGAACCACTCGCCACCCAGGCAAGCGGCGTCGGGATCATCAGGAAATATCCGCTCGGGGCAGTACCCAGGAATTTTGTACATGACAGTAGACCACTCCAGTTCCGAGGGACTCTGGTTTATTGGGTCGACCGCATTATTCAATTTCGCTGAGATCGACCAGTCCGGCGCCACAAATGGCATTTCGGGCATTGATTTGTCTAACTCTGCGATGATGGCATTGTTCAACTGAGGGTTATTCCATATCGGCACAAACAATCCATGCATGGGCGTCTGGAGGTTCGGCTTCTGTTCAACACCATCAGTTACCTCACCTGAATCAGACAAGCCGGGGTTCAGAGCGCGTCGCGCTACGAACCCCTCGCTCTCAATATGCTGCAATATATCAGCTGCACAATTTAGCGGCTCCATTTCACACGCATCGGCGCAACTGGCATAGCGTGTATCTGCAGGCAAGCAGCTATCATCATCCGGATCTATACTTACTACCCGCGGGACATACTGGTCGGGATGATTGTTGTCACTATTGCTGCAACCCGCCAATACCAGTGAAGTGCAAAGAAGTAGCAAGAAATTAGCGCAACCCGGCCTGGTTTGACTAAACAGCATCAGGAGTACCTCTCAAGTATCTTTTTGTTGTCGGGTTGTGATTTATTCGCGCGCTTACGCACTTTCTTCACAAACTGCTCTCAGGGCAAGCAACCTGTTGCAGCTTAAGCCATTGAATAGCTCGCTCCAGGCCAGCACCGCAGTTACGGCTTGATCCAGATCGGCGAGGAGTAGGCACGTTCCTGAATAACATCCGGATGGTGGGCCGCTTTATCCTGACCGAGCGCCAATGCGTCCAGGTATGAATGTCGCGCTGTGGGAATCTGCAGAACACGAGCATAATAAAAGGCATTTTGATCAGCCTGGTATTCTGGGTCCTGCCAGTTTGCGCTGAGCTGGGGCGCGCCTATCTTGTTGACGACTTTCCCGTTGGCCCGGTCTACAGTATCGCCAACAGGGGGAAGTTTGCCATTGCTCCCCAGCTTGCGATCACCCGACCAGGCGACATTGAACACTTTTTCCTGCTGCTCTCCTTTGTCGTCCAGCCAGCCCTTTACTATCTGTATGCGATCGAGGTTTGCGCCCTTTGGATCCTTGCTGCTAAGCACCAGGAACACCGGCGAGTATTCGCTGGCGCGCAGTTCACCGCCCATGGGCACACCGTTGACTCTGGCTTGGGTGTAGAGGTCAGTCTCAGGAAGCTCCCCTTCATCAATTCTCGGGACGGCGAAGAACTGCAGGCTTATCCGCGGGCCGCTGGTGGCGTAAGTCTCCCGGCGTTGCATCGCAGCAAGAATGGATTCCCGCGTATTTTCTTCGGCCCAGACTGCGGCCAGCCCGGCTGCGGAGAACGCCCAACCGTTGGGAGCGGGTTCGTCTTCGTCCCACTGACTGTTCTTGTTCTCTGGAATAGAGTCGGTAGCCATCTTGCCCCAGAAGTTATCCTCTTCCGCCGTAGCCAGGCCTGTGTGCGCATCCGTAGAGCCAATCACACCGAACTGGTAGGGATTCTGGCCAAACTCCTGCTCCAGCGACAGGCCTCGCTTCAGCGCAGAGCGAATAAAGTCACCTGGCTTTGGCTTGTACTCGCTGTAAGTGCTTTGCAGGTAATAGGGAAATTCCTCAAAGTCAGCAAATTCGTCTTCCGGCGACAGGGAGGGATGGGTTTCAGCATCACCTTTAAGCTGGGTGATCTCTGCGATGGGCTCCCACTTCATCCGCAGCGCTATGTAGGCTGCATCAAAGGGCGTTCCTCGCAGCCTCGTGTCATCGAACATAAAGCCCTTGGACAGGTTGGAGTTGTGTGGAATGGCGAGAAAGTTGGCTCCCACAGCGGGCGCAGTTTCCTCCAGCCAGGACCACAGGTCCTCGGGGTACTGGCTCATCAACAGACTCATAGGCTGGAACTGTTGCGCCTGTTGTGCATTACCATCGGTCATCACGACGCGGTGCAGGTTGGCACCCCCTGGAATAGAGCTCCACTCCCAGCCGATAAATGCGGTGAATTGACCAGGTTGGTTGTGTTCATCGGCGATATTGGTCAAGGAGTGCCAGGCATTGATCTGTACATCCATCATGTCCGGAAAGATGTTCGCGTCGCCTCCCAGTTGTACGCTTTTTGCTGCCTCGCGCACGGGCAGCGGCGGTGGCAGTATATCGCGAAACAACTCCAGTGCCGTGCCCTCATCCAGCCGGTAACTCAGATACCAGGCTGCGGCTTTCGCCTTAAGGCTATCCCACAACCCCATGTCACGGGTGTCCACCCCGTCGCCGCTGTGAATCTCGCGGATGACACCCAAGTATTCCGCGTGGTCTGAAACCACCAGGAAATCCAGTGGCGTACCAATTTGGACACGCGTGCGATTGAAGGGATGGATAACCGGACGGCCCTTGGCGTAGTTATAGGCCGTGTTTGGGTCGGCGGTAAAATTGTTGTTTGTGTAGGCGTCGAAGGAATAACTGGTGTGCAGGTGCGTGTCACCCCAGAGTAACTGCTTGTCGCCGGCGATGGCTGACAGGGAGGTGACGGCCAATAGACCACTGATTAGTGTGCGCATGGATTACTCCTTTTATTGTCGTGACAACCCATGATACCTGAATTTGCTCAGCGTACAGCCTGTCGAAATACCCCGGTATAGCTGCCTACCGTGTCGATGTCATCGTAGTAGCCGCGCACGCGCAGCAGTTGATGCAGGGCACGCAGGTGGTAGGTGGGCACCGCCATGTAGGCATGGTGTTCACAATGATAGCTCAGCCCGTCGGTCGGAGAGAAAAACAGCAGGCCCAGAATGCCACGTGGCAGGGAGCGCGTATTGTACTTTGGTTCCGGTGCATACAGGTCCGGGACGCCGGCGTGTTCAGAAATCTGTCGCATGCGAATGATTGCCATGTAAACAGTGAGATAGGCAGCAACCCATAGCGCATAAAGCTCGGGCACGCCAAAGCCCCAGAGGCTGGCAAACATCAGTCCGTTGACGAACAGACCGCGAGTGAGTGCCCACGGCGCGCGCTTTTCGCGCGTAAGCAGATCGTTCCCGCTGAGGAATAGATAAAGATTGGCCTTGATACCTGTGATGCCGGTCAAATCGCGAAGAAACTTTCTGGCGATACTGCCTTTGCTTATCGGGTAGTTCTGGTAGTTGGGCAGATCGGGGTCGTCTTTTGTACCAGCGTTGCGGTGGTGTTCGAGGTGCCCCTTAATGTAGGTCTTTCCATCCATGAGCAGAAATGGAGAACTCAGCCAGGTCGTGACAAATTCGTTGTACTTCCTGGTCGCGAACAAGGTGTTGTGGGCGCTTTCGTGCATGATGGCAGCCAGCGCTTGTTGGCGCCCTGCCAGCAGAAATACCGCGACTACATAGGTTATCCAGTGAGGGAGCAGGGCGGCAAACACGAACACGAGAACCACGCCAAACCAAGCGGTGACGACAATACGAAAGCCCTTGGCGTCACTGCGCTGCAGGAAGGGTTTCAGTTCTTCTCGTGTGATTGGGATGTCCATTGCTTTCACCTCAAAATAGGTATCGTGATGCGCGTTTAGGAGGCAACGCCGAGTGCTTGTAGTTGCTCAAGCCAGATTTCCCGACCGATGCAATCGTAGCGCCGTGCAGACTCCTGCAGTTTTTCATAGCAGTTCCCTGGGCGGATGGCCTCCGGCAACAGTGGGTCGATAGCCAGCCGGTATATGGCCTCGCCGCCAAGGCGGCAGGTTTCAGCCAGCGACGCCCCGGAGGATTTACCGGTGAGTTCGTCCTCACTTTGATGCAACAAACTGATCAGTTCTTCGTATTCCCGGTTTAGTGTCGCCACTGGCCAAAGGCTTGCAGCCCACTCACTCGCTACGCGGTCTTCAATTGCATGTATCACGAAACAACTGGCGCCGTCTTCGAGCCCAAGCCCTCCCAAACGCTGTCGCAGTTCAGGCAGCGGCGTGGTCAAGTTGTCCGGTCTTACCCAAAGCTGGTCGAGGCCGACTTTAAAGCCATTCAACTCCAGCGCCTGGCATGTTTTTTTGCGGGCGCCGCGCTCTTCCCCTTTGGGCAGGTGACACGCCAACCAGTTGCCCTCCCACTCGGGAATAGTGAGCGAGGATTCTTTCCAGCGATCCATGAAGCTCCGCTTGGCCAGTGCTTTCTCCGTCAGGGAGTAAACACCCCGTTCGTTACTGCGCACGAAATCCGCCGCCGCCAACCGGCTGAGCGTGACACGCAGATTGTTAACTGACAGGTCGAACGCATCTGAAATAACACCCAACAGGCCGGTGGCCAATTGGTGCTCCGGGTGCACTCCCATCAGGTCGAGCAGAATGTTCCGGGGACTTGGTTGATAGCGAAAACGATACATACTTATTACACTAATAGTGGATATATGACAATAATAGTAATGTTACTAAAAATGTCAACCTTGTTTATATATGTAATATCTGGATAAGAGATGGATACGTTAATACAAAGGGGACGCTAGTCGCTCTACCCTAGCAATATGGGCTGAGAGGAGACCTACCAACAGGCCACTAAGCGCGGGCGAAACGGAGACTTCCATGTGCACACTTGCTGCGGATGACCAGAGGACCATAAGTGACAAGGCTCGCGACTACGGGCAGAAAATTCACGACATAACCGTAACCGTGTTGAAGGAGGGTTCTTCACTCGGCCAGAAAATACAGGACGGCGTGACCATTGGCGCGAATGATACTCATTGCTCTTGGTGCAACGAGGAGTCACTGCCGTTGCTTAACGAGAAGATAGAGCGTCTGTTGGGGTGGCCCAACCAAGGATAATATTGTATTCCACCAACCGGGCACGCACGGGTGGAAAAATTCGCGGAGGGGTCACGGAGCAGGCCGACGCCATGCTCGCCTGTTGCTGCTACCCTGGCACGGTGCGCGACTCGCTTGAACCAATTCGGCCCATCACAACATTGCTATGGTCTGCAAAGATGCTCGCTCGCAGGAGAATGCGATATTGGGTTACTTGAAGCACCTTATCTTGGCGTGGCTGACCGCATTGGCAGGACCACCACCGGCAGGCTTGTGATCAATATGCTCGGTGTAGCCGACCTCCATTTTGGGCCCGCCGGTGTCAAAGCGCTCATATTCGATCTTGCCCCCCGATGTCACTGCGCGGGAGCAAACATGCAGTAGCGTCTCAATGCTCTCAGGCGGCATTGCATTCAACATCTTCACTTCGCCATCACTCAAGTCGAAAAGCGGCTGCAAAGTGGTGCCCGGTTGCTGCTTGAGATCCGCCATTGCGCTATCGCTCAATTGGTCATCACGAAAGCAGTCGGCAATCTTGTTGACACCTTCTGGTGAAAGCCTGCCAATACCCTCCATAGCTTCTATCCCTGCCATGTCTTTCCCCTCCCTGTTCAGCTAGCTCGCGCAAGACCGATTAAGTATAGACCATCTGCGAGAAACACCAGGGCAATTGCACCACGCACGACAGTCACTATGACACTGAGGTATGTGTGGCCCACACTGAAAACGTAGTAACTCGCTGCTGCAACATCACTGCGCCTTGCTGCGCTGCAGTCTCGATGGCCTGCTCACACAATCGTCTGGCCTCTTCCTCGTACCCATGAGCTCGAGCCAGTCCGCCACTCAGACGCTGTATCTCCGCGAGAAAGAATACCTCTTCATACTCCCGCGCGTAGTCAGCAGCTTCTCGCAGTGCTGCCTCGCACGTGTCCAGCATACCCGCTTCGATACTCGCGTCGGCGAGTAGGCATAAATAAAAGCTGCGCTTCATGCCGGTACCAACCTCCGCCAGTCGATCCAGTCCATTCTGCATTGCGCAGATACCTTCGCGCGCACGGCCCCGCTGTGTCTGGGCCCAACCCGCGCTTATGGTTCCATGTGCAATACCAAAAGGCAGGTCATGTTGCTCGGAGATCGCAATGAGTTGATCCGCGTACTCAGCCGCCTGTTCGCTCTCACCGCGCAGCACAGCAATGGTGGACGCGCCGACAAGAGCCTGGGCACGGATGGGTGGAGGGATGTCGTTTGATAGCGACGCTGCGAGAGCCTGCTCGCTCACGGCGAGCGCTCGATCCGGCATGCCGATCAACCAGAGGTTATCGGCGGCCCAGGTCATACAGGTGATAAGCACCCCGTCCACAATATCGCGATCGACACCGTGCCCGGCAGCCTCCTTGGCAGCGGCAATACCTGACTCCAGCTCCTGCAGCGCTGCGTTCGGATCTCCCAACATGCCCAGCGCACCACCCAATGGCAGGGCTGCCTGAGCTTTGACATCCGCCGAGCCTATGCGGGAGGCGATATTGACGAGCTCTCGCGATAGCTGCAAAGCAGCGCGACTCCGCCCCCTGCCGAGATCCACCAGCGCCCGGCCGAGCAGGGCGATGAAGAGCTTGTCCGGCGAATCCAGCTTCTCGCAGAGTTTCCTGGCCCGCATTGATTGTTGCTCCACCTCGGTGGACGCGATACCGGAGGAACTCAGTAACTGTACGACCAGGGCGAGCCGCAGTTCCAACTCCTGCTCGTCACGTTCGTTGCTCTCGGGAATATGCGCCTGCAAAATCGATATCGCGCGCCGCAAGTGGTCGATCTCCTCAGTTTGTGCCATGCGCATGCGCGCAAGGTCGGCGGCGTTACGCCAGTAGCCGAGCGCTGCCTCGTGGAGGCCGCCGGACTCACAGTGGCGTGCGGCCACCTCCGGCGTAAGCTGCAGGACCGCAGGAAACTGCTCTTCCAGTATGCGGACGATCCGGGTATGCAGTTCACTCCGCTGGCGCCTGAGAAGCGCGTCGTAAGCCACTTGCTGAATCAGTGCGTGTCGGAAGAAGAAACTATCGTGCTCCGCACCGTCCAATGGCTGCAACAACTGGGCAGCAACCAGTTTTTCGAGGCTTTTCGAGAGCGAGTCGCTTCCAATTGATGTGAGTGCAGCCAGATGATCAAGCCTGAAGCGGCGGCCGAGTACTGCAGCTTGCTGCGCCACCTCTTTCGCATCTCCCAAACGATCAAGACGCGCGGTGAGCGAGTCCTGCAGTGTAGCGGGGATGCGCACATCAACGTCGGCATCTTCAGCATGAGCGCCCGCTTCGAGCACGCTGCGCGTAAACTCCTCGGCATACAGCGGTACGCCGTCGCTGCGCGCGACGATGCCTTTCAGCACAGATTCGGATAACTGCTCAGCACCCCTGACATCGCGCACAATATCAGTGATATCCGCCGGGCTTAACGCGGTAAGTCGCAACTCCGGAAGACCTGTCCAGCAAGACGCACCTGGCGTGTAGTCGCTGCGATGGGTACTAATGAGCAGTATCCGTGTCTGCGCAATGCCATCGACCAGTGTCTCGAGCAGTTCCTGTGTCGAGGCGTCGATCCACTGGATATCTTCAACCAGCAAAACAAGCGGCCGCTGTAGCGAGAACGTCTGTATCCATTCGCAGAGCGCGCGCATGGTCTTCTTGCGAAGTAACTCAGAGTCACCCGCCATGGTGGGCGAGCCTTCCGGCAACGGGATTCCCAGCAGCGCAGCGATCAGATTTCGGGTCTCCTGATCGTCAACAGACAGGGCCTGGTGTGCGATTGCCCTATTGAGCGCACCAAGTTGAGTTTGGGCGCTATCGCCCGCGCGGAATCTGAGCACGTGGCGTATGGCCTCAACCACTGGGAAAAATGGACTAAAGCTGTGGCTGGGAGAGCAGTGCATATCAACCCACCCATAGGGCTCCCTTAATTCCGCTTTCAGGCTCTCCATCAATCGGGACTTGCCCATTCCGGGCTCACCTGTGATCCGCAATGCACAACCACGTCCGCTGATTGTCTCTCTCCACAGAGACAACAAGTGGTCCAGCTCATCCCGCCGACCAATAAAAGCCTGCACGCGATGAACGCTCGCATCGCTGCGACGAAGATGGGGACTGATGGGAGACAGGACCTGGTACACCTCGAGGGGCCGGTCCAGGCCTTTGAGCTCCTTTAAGCCAAGGGGTTCCAGCTCAAACAGGCCCTCTACAAGTTTGTGTGTGTCACTGCTGATGACACACGTACCCGCGGGTGCCACGGCCTCCAGACGGCTAGTGACGTTGATGGTCACGCCCCAGGCAAGTCTGTCCTGGCGATCACCGACATGCGCACCGTCGACCACCACCGGCCCGGTATGCACACCTATGCGAACACGGATGGGATCCGACACCAGCTCGGGGATGGATCGCGCGAGGCGCTCATTGACCTGTGGCATACCGTCAAGTATCGCCAGCGCAGCCAGTATCGCCCGCTCTGCATCATCTTCATTGGCGTGCAAGGCCCCAAAATATACCTGCACTCCATCACCGCGATACTGGGCGACGAGTCCTCCGAAAGACTCGACCACTGTCTCAGCATGCGCGTGATACTGCCGGAGTGTTTCTCGCTCATCCTCCGGATCCAGTCGATCCGATAGTGCGGTGGAATCAACCAGGTCACAGAACATCACGGTGATCTGGCGACGCTCACCCCTGCCGGTCGAAGCGAGCATTTGCTCGGGACCGGAAGTCTTCTGCTCCGGAGGACTCACTGCCAGTGCATCCACTTTACAGCCACAGTTCGGGCAGAAATTTGCTTCCGGAGGAAGCTCGACGCCGCATCCCGCGCAAAGTATTGGGTCAACAGCCATGGCTGGGTGTGGTCATCCTGTTATTCGACCCGCGATACAGCAATCATGCGTTGATCGCTCCCCCTAGAAGGCGAATAGTACAGCACGCCGCATCCAGTCCACTTTGCAGGCCGCCCTCAATCCAGCCACCTTCCCATGACGCTCCCTCACCCGCGAGGAAGAAGCCGTCATTACTACCCGACTTCACGCTGCTACGAGCCTGATTGAACAGGGCATTGTGATCCTGGTACTGGCCCGCGTAACTCAAGCGGAAAGCCCCATTGTAGCCGGCTTCCTGCTGCCAGGAGATTACGCGGAAGTCCGACAGTTGCTGCTTGCTGAAGGCCGGGCCGTAGAGCTCGCCGAGCACGTTCTCGCACATGGCACGCAGCTGGTCGTCAGACAACGCCAGAAGTTTATTGGAGTCGTCTCCCCAAGTGTAGGAAAGCAACAGTGAACCGCCCGTCGCATTTGCGCCGTAATCCATAAAGTAGGTCGATCGCGTCGGACGATCGGTGAGCGTGACAACGGGGAGTTTTTCATCCTGCCAAAATTTTGTGCTGGAACTGCACATTATCTTGGTTGAACTCATGTAGTGTACGCGGCGCAACGCCCCCCAAACCTCATTAGACAGCAGCGATTCCTCGATGTGGATACCCAGTTGCGCCGCCCGTGTGGTACAGGTCAAAAGAGTTGCGGCGAAGGTCTCGCATCTACCGCTGGCGTCCTCGACCACCACACCCTTTCTGCTGGCAGTAGAGCGAATGGCGACAACACCCGGCCTACAAATCTCCTTGTCCTGCATTTCCTTCAGGCTACTCAGCCCGCAAGGCGTAGTTACCTCCTCACACCAGAACGTATTGGTCAGCGACTCCAGCCCTACTCCGTAGTCATTGCCAAGGATTAACTGATCGGATATCCATCCGCCTATCGCGGCTCGAAACATCTCAAGTGCAGCCACCTGCAGTTGCGCGGCGAGGCCGCCTGTACCCAAACCAAGAATACCGAGTATGTTCAATTCCTCGTAGCTCCAGGTCCCTGTGCTGGTGAGCGCGCCGAGAAGGTTCTGGTTTTCGAACTGCTTTACCAGATTGTCCCAGATATCGCGTTTTTCCTGGTGGCCGACGCCACCGCCTCCACTCGCCCCCTTCATCGCGTCAGTCAGGAATTTTACAAACTTACCCTGGACGTCAGTGATGATCTGTGGCGGCGCCGTACCCTCATCCCAACGGTACTGCTTGTCCTCCCACCACAGCATGGTGTCGACCTTGCCTGGATTGGGAAAGGGCTCAGTATTGATCTTGAATAACTGCTGGTAGTAAGCGAAGACCTCCTGCTCCGTCGGTACCCGCATGGCGCCCAACTCGAGGACGCTGGCGGGATCAGCTGGTATGGAGTAGGAAAAGATACGCCCGCCGATGCGGCCTGACGCTTCGTAGATCACCGGCTCCAAACCGATCTTCATCAATTCATAGGCTGCACACAGCCCGGCAGCACCCGCGCCTATAACTGCGATGCGAGTACCTAGCGCCTTCTTGGGAACCGTACCGATCTTGCCACTTGAAAGCAGCTTCTGGTAGTCGTAAGGGTTGAACGGAAAATCGCGGACATCATGCGTCGCAGAAGCCAGAAACCCAGGGCTACTGATCTTCCCGGTGTTTTCAAATTCCTTCTGCTGGTCCTTGGGAAGCTGCGTAAGGGACATATCACCTCCTGCTGTGCATCCCTGAATAGCACGAAATCCGACGCACATTTTGCGGCTATCACTCTGGCTCGCCTGCCAGGCTCAATGCAGTATGGCACACCCTGAATGAACGACAAGTCGAACTCCAGGAGCGCCCTGCAAGAACCGGAAACTCTCATGCCTTGGTGCGTCCGTCGAATATGCGAATCTTCGAGGAAGTTGGCTCAGTATTCGATGCAACCCGAAACCGGTAGAAGAATCATTATCGCGGGCTGTTCCAATTATCGGTCACCGGGCGTCAGGCTGGCTTCACCCTGGAACCCACATAAATACTACTGTGTTCGCTGACAAGCTCATCCCTGTACTCTCCCAGAACTGTTAGCTTGATGGTGTTGTATCCCTTCTCTTTAATCTGGAAACGAATAGTGACGAAACCCGTACGATCATCGAGCGACAGCTCGTCCTCTGAAAACACAACATTCTTCGAACCGGACAACTCAATACGCGCGTCCTTTGCAAAGAAGGGCCGTGAATACTCTACCTGAATTTCCACATCCTCCCCGACATTGACCAGGGCTGTGGGTGAGTGGCTGACCTTGAATACCCGCTCTGAGACCGACAGGCCGACCATTCTCGCAGCGGCTCTTCCAAAAAAGCTCATGTCCTGGGAATTGAGATACATATGCGCTCCGCAGGCGATGGAGTGCGTTGATGCAGGCAGGACACATAGCGCCAACAGATAGACTATGACAGTTTTTCGTTTCATGGTTGAGTCTCCCATAGCGCGCTTCCCCTCACCTGATCGTATTGATAGCCAGTGCTTGCCCCACTCCGGCAATACATTTATGATATGTTGTATCATTTCAATTGAAATATTATAGACCCCCATTCATGGATACACAATGAATCAACAAATGGGCCACACTCACCTGCCCGCAAGCGTGGCAGCAAAGCCGTACATGAGCGCGGATCAACTTGCGTTCTTCTCCGACAGATTGCTCGCCCTGAAAGAAAAAACCCTGAACCACATCCACCTCGCACGAAAAAACCTCTCGAGAAGAACAGAGCTAAAGGACGAGGCCGATTTAGCTCAGTACGAGGAGGAATCACGTATGGCGCTGCGCATTGTCGACCGGGAAACAAGGCTGTTGCGAAAAGTTGATACCGCGCTCGAGCGTATTCGCAGTGGCGACTATGGATACTGTTTAGCCAGCGGTGAGCCAATAGGCATCCCGCGCCTGCTGATACGACCCACGGCAGAATACTGCACAGAAGTAAAAAACCAGTTGGAACAAAGAGAAAAGCACTATGGAAAACGCCGCTAAAAAGCTTCCCGTAACAGTACTATCTGGCTTTCTGGGCGCTGGAAAAACTACAGTACTGAGTCATCGGCGCTGACATAACGACGGAGGCAAACTGCTCAGGCCTGCACAATAAGAGTTCAGCGTTGTCTGTAGGGGATGTCGCAATAGCTGATTCCTCTCTCGGGCAGGACGTTCTGCTGACCCAGAAAGAGCTCCAGCGAAGTCATGGAAAGCTCCATATTGCTGGTGGGGCCCAGATAAACGTGATCTAGGACCATGGGCTCATCGTCCACTGAGCCCAGTTCGAATGCATAGTAGGGCACCAGCATCGATGCGCCCTCGCGAAAGCGAATGCGCTCGTTTTCATTGCGGCTTAACACAGGCGAAACGATGCGCCATTCCTGCTCCTCTTCGAAGGACGGGTGCTTCAGGACAGCAGCGATACGCAGCAGATCGCCTTCGATCTCCTCGAAGAGATGATGCCAGCTATAGCGCTTGGCTCGTTTGGCTGCAGGGGGGCCAGAAGCATCGGCCCTGGTCTCGAGGGCGTTGACGAGTTCTTCCATCAAAGCTGTTTGCTCTGATGGGTCGTAAACACATTTACCCACCTGAAATTGCTGACGCCGAGCACACGCCTGGATCCTGATGGGGTTAAAGCCGAGACTGACGCCCTTGCCGTGAACGCTGTAACCCCGCCACTGGCTGAGTAAATTACCGTTGGCTCGAAAAGAAGCACCGAATACCATGGGGCCGCTGACGATCCGATGTGAGAGCCATTCCAGTAGCTCGTTGAGAAGTACGGGGTTGTCGGACCCGGAGATGACACGCTTGGTGATGTAGTTACGCAGGATATCCAGGGTATGCCGTAGTTCTGCAGAGTCATTCATGTAACGTATGTCACTCGCACGCAACTCTCCGCTACTGACAATACCCAACACACCGGCGAGTGAAGAGTAATGGTACAGCGTGTTTTGGGGTGCGACCGAAAACAGCCTTTCCGTAATATGTTCAATCATCTGAGCCTTATATCACCGTATTGTCTTCATTCGAAACAGTGCCGGGTCTGGACACTGCGGAGTGATAATACCGCCAGAAGGCAGCGCTTGATAAGGGAATATGCAACGCCGCCGAAGACCGCGCTCCGGCAGGATTTCCCGTCATAAAGGTGACACCATTAACAGATATGCTGGCTGGCTGACGTTCCAGGGGCGCCCCATGCCAGTCTTCAGCAAAGGCACGCCAATGCTACTGGACTGGGATGCTTGGGATCAGGTGTCGGGTGGTAATCAATCGCGCTTAAAGGGATTTATGCGCCGACTCTATCCAATTTGGCATTATCACCATCCTACAGTCCTCGTCTGCTCACTCAGGTTTTGCGTTTTCCCAGTGCAATTGCCGGGGCTTCAATCAAAAACCATGACAGGCTCGCAATAACCACGCTGATCAGGAACATTGACAGTGCCAGGCGGGGGAACTGGTATCCCGAAAAATCGCTAATGAAGGAGGATTTCAACAGCCAATTGCCTACTGGCGCGTGCCATAGATAAATACCGTAGCTAATCGTGCCCAGATAGAACAGCACTCTGCTACCCAGCACATTCAGGACAGCGAAGTTTCCATGCGCACAGCTCAGGACGACCACCAGTACTGCGACATTAAAAAGGGGCGTCCACAGAAAGGTTATCCAGGAAAGACTCCAATAGCTTTGGTAGCTCTTATCCATCCACATACCAAGTCCGAGAAAAACGATTGGCGTACAGCAGAGCGCAATAGTTAAAAACCGCTTATATGTAGTGGCATCTTTGCCCGTGGCGGAAAACTGGACAAAGGCTACGGCCCCAATCATTCCCAACCCGAATGAGTCCATCGACCCGGGTAGCTGGTAAGCCCACTCAGGCACATGCTTTGCAGGGTCCAGTATCGCAAACACGATATAGCGCCAACTGACCATCGCGGCTAAGGACAGTAATAATAGGGTTTTCATACGGCGCCAACAGGCAAGCCATCCTATCAAGGGGAGCAACAGATAAAACGAAAGCTCTATTGGCAGTGTCCACCACACGCCATTTACCGCGTGTGGCGGCCCTATACCAATCGGGGGCGGCACAAAGTCCATGAGAAGGTAGGCGAGCGCATTAGAAGGTTGAACAATCCATTGCCTCGTTGCAAACCACGTGAGCAGGACGAGCACAAAGAGCTGAACCCAGTAAGCGGGAAACACCCGTGCAAAACGCCGTGTCAAAAATGGCATCACCTGCTGGCTTGGACCGAGGCCTGCATTAGCCCTGGCATAGGGGATGGTTAGCAAAAATGCGGACAGCAGGAAGAATATCTGAACACCCGCCCAACCCAGCGAAAATAACACATGTGCCCTGAACTCTATACCCAGCATAGGGAGCAGTATTTCGCGTGGTGTTGCGTACACCCAGGCGTGATAAATCAATACCCACAGGGCAGCCAGACCTCGAAGGCCGGTAAGTCCAGGCAGGGCATGGGCGGACAGCAATTCCGGATGCGACCCAATACCGCTTTCGCGCGGAGAAGGTAGACGGGAAGTATCACCAGGCATATGGCAACAGCCCTATCCAAACGAGTAAACGTCCACATCGTTCTGTCGCCGAACAACAGCCGGGCACCGGGTTTACTCCAGAATTTAGTGTTATGTATGGTATTTGCAACTCACCTTTGCCAGGCCATCCAACAACTGCTTCGAGATCAGGCGATCCACCCGACTACTTTAGCCGGAGGCTATAAGAGGCCTACGTTACCTCGCTATTTATAGCACTGAGGCTTATAATCCGACAACTCCAATAATAGCCTGCCAAGCGCCGAAACACGCCAAACAATTGTCAACTTACCCACAACAAAACGCTCGTAATGCTTAGGCAACTCAATTTGCGGGCCGCCCAGATTGACCTAAAAATCTACTGGATAATAGGGTTCATAGTTCTTCAGGCAGGAATTGCGTTAACCCTAGGCCTTCCAGGACACCTGAGCGCCGATTCACTCATCCAGCTTTATGAAGCGGATACTCGCCAGTCGATATCCTTTAACCCGCCATTGATGTCGGCACTGCTGGCCTGGTTCTCCCTTATTGGAAGCCCGCCTACAGTATTTGTCGTATTGATGCAGGCTATAGCATCATTCACAA
Source organism: Halioglobus sp. D3-4 (assembly GCF_055809315.1). Lineage (NCBI taxonomy): Bacteria > Pseudomonadati > Pseudomonadota > Gammaproteobacteria > Cellvibrionales > Halieaceae > Halioglobus > Halioglobus sp. D3-4. The sequence goes on along the minus strand of NZ_CM147907.1, from coordinate 4,530,763 downwards.
TCTGGCTAGTCTTAAGGCGCTCTCCCTCGCCAAGCTCGCTGCGTCTTGCACTCGCCTTCCTGATACTCATGAACCCCCTGGTAATGTTGTATACGGGCATCGTTTGGAAGGATGTGTTGCTGGCTCATACAGCAGGCTGCCTATTTCTGCTGCTGGCCTCGTTGAACCGGTTCAGGACTACAGGGTTCTATTGCGCGGCAGCACTCTCCATTGTGTTGATGTGCATCACATTGGGTAGTCGTCAGCAGGGCATATTCTACTTCCTTCCTGCAGCGGTAGCCTTGGCGTGCCTGCTTCCTATTAGAAACGCATTGAAACCAATTGCGTTCATAATTACCGTAATTGTTGTGCTCCTTATTACCGGAGTGACGCAGAAAACCATCACACCAAGAGAGGGTGTAAATGGCAGTGAAGTAGGTTTGCGCAACCTTATCCGGTTTGATTTGGCGGGCATCGTCAACAAAGGAGGCCATCTTTCCGGGAAGTTTCTGCCCGTTATGAGAGGAGAGATTGCCGCTGATGCGACAGTGTATTCTCCCTACCGAATTGACACAATTACCACACCAGCTTCACAGATATGGGCGCTACCCATCTATGAATTGGGCGGTGTGTGGTTCGCTACGGTATTGGATAATCCAGTCCCATACTTACATCATCGGCTGGATCACTTTGCATACCTTTTAGGGATTCGAGAACGGAGATTATGTTTGCCAATTTATGCTGGCATTACAGAACATCACCACGCTAAGCTTGGAATCGAGCTTTCAAGTTATCTGGGATACGCGGAAACAAGCAATACTCATTCAGGAATCATTATAGACTTCGCCGCCGGTTTTGTTGACTACCCACTATACGCTCATTGGTTCTATGCACTTGTGACTATTTTCGCTACTGCATATCTGGCCTATCGTAGAGATTATGTCGCATCCCTGTATGGCCTGTGCACGACAATCCATGTATCCAGCTTTCTGGTGGTGAGCATTGCATGTGATTTTCGCTACCTGTACTCATCTGTTTTTTGCGCTACGCTGCTGACAGCATACTGTTTGCTGTTAACATCTCACGCCAATACTGGCACCCCCCCCAGTGATTGATCTAAAGCAATCCATTCGTTTTGTGGCCAATGGGCTGGTAGCTGCATCGCTCGATTTTGGCTTTTTCAGCGTTTTTTACGCTTCCGGTGTTGGATTAGCTGCGGCTAATGTTATTGGCATGACATCAGGTTTTATTGGTGGTTTCTTCCTCCACAAAAACCTGACGTTTCAAATCAGAGCCGCAAGCTCAGCTGCGATGTTTCTACGCTATTTCTCGGTATTCCTGACGAATCTCCTGCTTGCTCACTATTCCCTACTGTTTTTGAATGAGGCATTCCGCGAACCCTATTTTGCGAAGATATTGACCATGCTGCTGGTCGTTATTTGCAATTACTTGCTTTCAAAATATTTTGTGTTCTCAAAAAATTGATAACCACGGCGAACTCATGAAAACATGTGCAGTTATACCCTCATACAAAGTTAGAAATCATATTGTTGATGTTGTAGAGGGGCTAGGACGTTACGTCGACCATATTTTTGTTGTCGATGATGCGTGCCCGGAAAAGTCCGGCCAGTATTTGATCGACTCGATAGGCAAGTCCGAACAGGTTACAGTTCTCTTTCATCAGACCAACACGGGAGTGGGTGGAGCCGTTCTTACAGGGTATTCGGCTGCCCGTGATGCTGGATTCGAGATAGCAGTAAAAGTTGATGGCGATGGGCAGATGGATCCAAAACAGATCCCCGCGCTACTTGCTCCGATAGCTTCGGGCGCCGCAGACTATACCAAGGGAAACCGTTTTTTTCGTCCCAGTTATCTGATAGAAATGCCAAAAAAGCGGCTCGTAGGTAACGCTGCGCTTTCATTCATCAGCAAGGTTTCGACGGGCCAGTGGCATATTATGGACCCTACCAATGGATACACTGCCTTTCATCTAGGCTTACTCGATTGGCTGCCAGTGGATCGCATTGAACAACGATTTTTCTTTGAAACAGACATGCTGTTTTGGTTAGGCACTGTAGAAGCAATAGTACAAGACATACCCATACCAAGCCTCTACCGCTCCGAGAAAAGTAACCTCAGCGTGAAAGCAAGTCTGGTTGAATTTTCCACAGGCCACATAAAATTGTTTTTCAGGCGAATCTTCTATAGCTATTTCCTCAGAAACTTCAGCCTCGCCAGCGTGTTCTTTCTATGCTCTATACCGTGCCTCATATTTGGCGCAATTTTTGGCGTCAGTGCATGGATGGAGAGTATCCAGACAGGCATCCCGGCAACCGCAGGAACGATAATGCTAGCGGCATTGCCAATTGTTATTGGAATACAACTCCTACTGGGGTTTTTGAACTTTGATATGGCCACCCAGCCGAGAATGGCACTCTGGAAGAGGCTCGGGAAGTAAATTACGTGTGCAAAAAACACCAGGGGACTATATTTGCCTGTTGAAGAGCCTGGGGGTCGGAGAAGTCACGCACTCTTGCCAACCACAGCCAAGCGTAAAAGCGGCGTATTTCGACTCTGCCACAACCAGACGATGGCCGGCGCCAGCGTCGGCACAATAAGCACGCTAAACTGGTACAGCAAACCAATCACATTTGCATCGGGGACGAATACACCGGGCTGGTCCAGAAAGAGTTGCCCCAGGGCAGCCATCAATACCTTCATGCACAGAAACACCAACCCTATCGCGAATAGCGGATAGAGCAACAGTAAACCAATTAGATAGTCGTACAGGTAATCTTCTCTTGGCGTCGCGAAATGCAGCGCGGTGAAGAAGGGCAGTGAGTACGACAGAATTCGCGTATTTACTTCAAACCCGAGGCGGTAATCTGCGCCCGACAATGGCGCGGGCTGTCCGTTCATCTCACTGAACTGTGTCATCAACAGAGCATTGTTACCCTGTATATAGAAACTGTGGACGACATCGGGGAACCAGTGGGTCAGCGCGAAGTTAACGCTACTCACTGCAGGTAATGCCAGCACGCTGCTGATCATACTCCACAGCACGAAACAGGGCACTAGTAGAACGAAAACGAGCAGCAGGAACTGTCGCAGATGGGGGTTACTGGCCATGAGCTTCCTGTGCAAGCGGTGCAGTGCCGCCAAGATAACGTAGGTAGACAAGAAATACGATCAGAACATCCAGCATAATCAGTGCGGGCCACAGGTACAGATGTACCCAGGTAAAAAGCTCCATATTCCAGTTACCCAGGTACAGCAGGCTGATGATACGAGCGATATTCATCGCCTGAATCGTCAGAAAGCCGAGTACGATAGCGATACAGCGCACCGTCCAGCTCGCAGGGAAAGCGACAATGCCGGCCGTCAGGACGATAGCTGCCTCAACCCCGTTACAACCGGCCTCGATAGACACGGCAAAACCCGTGTCCTTCATTTGCAGGATCTTACCGTAGGCGAGCACGGAGCTATCAAAGGGCATAATAATAGCTGCGCTGATACGAGCCAGACCGTTAGTGAACGGAACGATGACATGTTCCTGTACCGGCACCAGCATCTCAACGACGAACAGGCTCACCAAGGTGAGTACGAAAACAATAACAAACCGTGTCACTGGCTACCTCTACGAGTTTATAGAGCGAGGGATATTACCACGCTGACTCCATCTGGCTAGCTGTCGCCCGAAGGCCCCCAGCGTCGCCACATCAACGGCAGCAGCAGTAGTCGATCCGGGCGCGAATCACGGGCCTCCCGCAGATATTCGAGGCCGAGACGCATGGTATCCGACTCCGCAGCCGGCACGCTGCGCGCTGTGCCGAACAGGTAGTCAAACCAGGGCACAACAGTGCCGTAATTGCTATTGGTGAATTGTGAATTAGCGCTGTGGTGCACCAGATGGAAGTTTGGCGTGACAATAACTTTGCTCAGAGCGCTGTCCAGTGCATCCGGCAGCCGAAGATCGCTATGGTTGAACAGTACGGCCAGCACACGCAGCAACTGGTAGACCATCAATACCAGTGTTGGTGCGCCGAAGAACAGGAATACCGGCAGTAAGATCATTGTATTGATTATCACCTCTACTGTGTGGTGCCGGTGAGAGGTCGTCACATCCACAGTCGTATCCACATGGTGCACCGCGTGCAAACGCCAGAGCAGGTCAACGCGATGGAATGCACGATGTGCCCAGTACTGGGTAAATTCGACCAACACTACCATTATCGAGATCGCCAACATGGGGTGCAGTTGCTGGTAGAGCCCAGGATCGGGAAAAAAGGATCGTATCAGGGCCGATTGCCCCAGCTGCAGGGTCACCCAAAACAGCACGAAAAAATTGAGGCTTGCCAAAAACCAGTTGGTCAGCCAGTGCGCGATGGGTACTTTTTCACTGTGGCGCCTTGGCCACAGCTGCTCCATCATCATGAATAACAACATCCCACCAAAAGTGCACACCAACAGTACAAGCGCCTGCTGGTCGATCAGATAGGCGAGTAGCGGATTGGCGTGTGACGGAGCAAGTATTATCTGGTTGGACAACGTCTATCTCAGTGGCTGATTGGCCCAGTCTGGGGGCGTGTCATGCGGTGCGTTTCACACCGCAACACACCGGCCCCTTGCTGCACCACCACCATCCACACAAATACTAAAGGTCGAGCATACAGGCGGGAGAAGCCCCCGTTGGCGGCCTATCACTCTTCCCGCTCATAGCAATCGATGTTACATGAGGTTCCGTCACCGAGTACATCACCACTATTGCAGGCATTGGGTCGCTCCAGTGTGTCTAGCGGGCACTCACCTTCAGGCAGGGACAGGGACCCTACTCTCAAATCGACACCGGAATCATTGAAGTAGCTATTATAATTACCGCCAAATATTGGCAGCGTTTCCCCGGCGGGGTTCGTTATTACCGTCCCAGCGCCCGCATAGGCCTTATGCAGCAAACTGACCCCACCACCGGCACTAGCCAGCGAAGCCAGCACCAGCGCCCCGGCGACCACGGGCGCAATACCACTCTTTTGTTTCCTCAGTGAAATAAACGCAATGAATGCGAGCAGCGCCGCCAGTAAAATCAGCATAGTGCTACCGAGCACAGGTATCGATTGCGCGCCAGCCAACGGTGAAAAGGTAATGCTCCCGGTGCCGGGCCCGGCCTGAGCGGCAACTGCACCCAAAAACAGCACACTACCGGTCAAAATCGACTGGACTAATCTGGATCCTTGGCGTCTGGTGTTCTGCATGGTTTCCCCCTGTTATCGCTAAAATATATCCCTATATTACCTTTGTTTAGTTAACCGCAGATTCGCGGGATCGTCCAGCGTTAATTTCCCTGATAAAACTGGGTGAATTGTGTAGTGACGCGCACAAGAGACCAGTTCTTCGAGCTGCATTTACAAGTCTTTACGTTTCTCTGCCCTTGTTAACGCTGTGGTGTGTTCGAATGGTATCGACAGGCAAACAAGGAGATGTCAGATGAAAACACGAATTATGATACTCGCTTTGGCACTTGCTTCCGGTCTCGCACTGGCAGAGACCGAGGGCACATCCACCACCAGCGGCAAACTCTCTAACCTCGCTCGCATGGAGAACAAACTGGGCCTGAGTGATGAGCAGGTGCAGAAAATGCGTGAAATCCGCGAGAGCGGTGGCAGCATGGAAGACATGCGTGCTGTACTCACCCCCGAACAGCAGGCTCAGGCAGCACAGTTGCGCAAAGAAAACAAAGGTGAGCGCGGAGCACAGATGCAGCAGGCACTGGGTTTAACGGAGCAGCAGATGACAGAGATTCAGAAGATTCGTCAGGAAGGCGGCTCACGAGAGGATATTCGCGCGGTACTCACCTCGGAGCAACAGTCCAAGCTAGATTCAATGCACGGCCGTCGTCCGGGCAAGGGTTTCACGTCGGAAGAGTCCTAGCAGGCTGTTGATCTACGCCCAAAATTGACCCAACCAGCCCAGAGCCGCAAAGCAAAATTACAAACCGTGATCAGCTCGCGCGCGCACCGTGGCTTTGACACCAGAAATACTACCAGCATCGTCGTGCCCATTGCCCGGGTATTAGGCGACCGAACCTGGATGAGCTGCCTGACATGTGATTCTCCCGAATATTCTGCTTTGAATGAACCGTGATACCACCAATGCGCGACTTTCGGTGTTCTCAATGCAAAGAACCGACTTCGTGGTTTTTGCCATTGGCTGACATTCGGTTTGTATCGAATACCAAATTGGCTTGGGAACCGCAGTGGACGAGCAATGCCCCAGGCCGTATCCATAGTTCCTGGGCGCGATGCAGATTCAGTGCAGAACTGCCTATCTATATACCCTATACTTAACCTCCTCGGGCGATGGTCTGGGAAAAAGCCTGCGCCTACCCTACTGGAAAACCTGACCAGGACATAGATTCGACTCGCCCGGCACATCTACATCAGGAGAACATCCAATGCCAAACGCCCGTACCCATCAATTCGAAACGCTGTTGCTGGAGGAACGCGGCCCGGTGGACTGGCTGACGCTGAATCGTCCCGACTCACTCAATGCCCTGAACCCAACCATGGTGTCGGAGCTCAGATCCTATTTTCGCGACCTCGCTGACCGCCAGGATCGCCGCATCGTGGTACTGAAAGCAGCTGGGCGTGCATTCTGCGCCGGTCTGGATCTCAAGGCGATCGACAAGCCCAAGGAGTCTCTCTCCATGGCCAGCGTGCAGGGAGGCTTGATCTCGCAGCGCAACATCGCGGAGATTTATCTCGCCATGCGCCGCTGCCCACAACCCATCATCTCCCTGATCAACGGCGCCGCGTGTGGCGGTGGGTTTTCGCTCGCCATGGCGTCCGATATCCGAATTGCGGACACTACCGCGAGAATGAACTGCGCCTATATCCGTATTGGCCTCGGCGGGTGCGACATGGGCTCATCCTATTTTTTGCCAAGATTGGTGGGCGCATCACTGGCGTCGGAACTGATTCTCACTGGCAAGTTCATCAGTGCAGAACGAGCACTGGCTGTTGGCCTGGTATCGCAGCTCGCTGAACCGGGGCAGCTGGAGGCTGCCGCAGAAGAGGACATTCAGATGATGCTGACCAATTCACCACTGGGCTTGCGACTGTCAAAAGAAGCACTGAATATTAATATCGACATAGGCAGCCTGGAGGCAGCCATTGCGCTGGAAGATCGCAACCAGATTCTCTGTTCTCAAACCGCCGACACGCAAGAGGCAATGCTGGCCTTCATGGAGCGGCGCACGCCCGTCTATAACGACAATTGATAAAGCGGTTGAAATCAGGTTGGCCGGCTTTTCCAAAATTCTTCCATCACACATTGACCAATTAGGGCAACGAGAACGGCTAACTATCCATTTCGCTCCTGCACTCTGCAGCCATCAACGGATCACGCTGCTCAGCGACGCTGGGACGAGACAGCAACATCTTGCGACCAAGAGAGCACAGCTACTAAAGCGCCTGTGTCTCAGAGGTGTACGAATAAGCCGTGACGACATCGCTATGTCCCCGTGGGCCTTATTCTGAAGAGGGTAGACCGGAAAGGGACGAAAATATTCATTACTCTCCTTCAACTTTCAGCCCAAGTTCGGTACCCTCGTCGCGCCGCTAAAGCTGCAGGCCGAAGGCCCAGCTGATCCAGCCAAATCCTTCGAACCCTATCATTATTTATAGTTTTCATGGGGTTATCGCTGCGCTGAGCAAGCGATTCCTCCGGGGAACACCGATGACACCCAACATCGTGACGACGGCGACTCAATCACGACAACTCACTGGAATACACTATGGCCATCATCCGCTTCATTCTCGGCAGACTCATTTTATTCTACGACTGGGTTTTTCCACCCGGGAGCGTCAAGCGGGATCTCGCACAGCAGGCACAGATTGACCTGCAGACCGCCAACCTCACCCTGTACCAGTACGCGGCCTGCCCGTTCTGTGTAAAAGTGCGTCGGTCAATGAAGCGTAAGGCGCTGAAGATAGATACCCGGGACGTGAAGCGGGTATTAGATGCACGCGAAGAACTGCTGGTCGGCGGAGGCGTGCTCAAGGTACCTTGCCTGCGCATCGACGATGACGAGGGGAAAACGCAGTGGATGTATGAGTCCAGTGACATCATCGACTACCTGTCCGAGCGCTTTCCCGTTCCCGCTCAACCCTGAACCTATCAAACACCAAAGCGATATCCATGACCCGAAAGACCATAGCACTGCCACCGACGTTTATTTTCTCCAGCCAATACAGGGTTCTATATTCAGATGTGAACTCCGTCAATCACCTCGGCGCCGACCGGGTGCTCCCCATCGCGATGGAAACCCAGCTGCGATTCATCAACCATCTGGGCTATGACAACGCCACATCATTCGAGGACGCAGGCCTGATCATGGGCTATTCAGAAGTGCAGTACCTGGCCGAGGCGAAATACGGTGACGAGCTATTGGTTGAGCTGGCAATGAGTAATTTGCGCGAGAAGAGCTTCGAGCTGGTTTACCGCATCAGCAACCAGAGTAGGGATTGCGAGATGGCTCGGGTGGTGACGACACTGTTATTCTTCGATTATCAGAAGAGCTGCGTGGTCCCTGTGCCCGAGGCTTTTCTCGACAAGGTTAATGTGACTGCGGCACAATCAGCGAAGGAGGCCTGATACACTGCATGGATAGCGACGATCTGTTAGAAGCCATCAATCAGGTGATGCCCTACGGCAAGTACAAGGGCAGGCAACTGCTCGACCTTCCTGAGCCCTATTTGGTCTGGTATCACAGCAAGGGGTTTCCCAAGGGGAAATTGGGTACGCAACTCGCCCTGATTTATGAGGTGAAGCTGAATGGCTTGGAGGGGATGCTCAGGCGTTATCAGCGGTGAGGGTTGTATTACCTCTCAACACTACCCACGTCAATTTCGCTAAAACCCTGAGCGCTGTCGGTAACGGTGCCTTTCCTATTCCGCCTGCAGTTCAGCGAACTTCACTACGCGACAATCTACCGGCGGGTGCGTATCGGCCTCCACCCAGCGCCACAGCATCCCACCCTGATCATGGCCGGTAGTCGTCAGCCAGTTGGGGAAGCCGGCGCCCGGATCAGTGTGGGCGACGACCACGGTGACAGACCCATCACGGTTATAGGCCGCTGTGTGTTTGTTCACGCTGATGCGATGGTAGCGGTAGTCCAGCGATTCCATCCAGTAGTTGGACAGTTGAAAGTTCCAGGTTTTGCAGTTTGGCACCTCGCGCGCGTGGATCAGTAGCGCCTCGTCCGGTGCCAGCTTCCAGTAACTTTGCAGGTAGTGAATGGCAGCGTCCCCGCCGGCGCGCTGGCAGCGTGCCTGATCATCGGAGGGGAGTGCGTTGATATGGGTACTGTAGCGGTCCATCCACCGAGCAAACATGCCTGCGGTATTCTTGACGAACCCGGCGCTGCGCAACAATTGTCCGGCGAAGGCCGCCGGGTCGAGGCTGTCGTCGCCCCGGGCGCTGATACACTCGATGGAATAGGTGGCGGCGATCTCCTTGCTGCGATCGCCAAAGGTCTGTCGCACGATCAGGCTCTCACTGTCCTCGCTCATGGGTAGCCAGTTGCCGGTGTGGGGTCGGCTGCTGAGTATGATCTCAAAATCACCATTGTCATCTAGCTCCAGATCAGCTGCATCCAGTTGCCCGGTGGGCTCCATGGAACCTGTGGTGGCGTAGCTGCCGGCCTTGGTGCCAAAGCTCAGGTAGTCGACTGTGCCGCGGTTGCCTTTGAGTTTGTACTCCAGCGTGCCGTCCACATTGGCGTTGTGGTAGATATTGTCCGGGTTGTCGTTGCCGATCTTGATGGTCTCATTGGCCAGTTGGAAAAAGCGCGGGAAACGCGGGTCGCTGGACTCCACATAGCTATCGAGCCCCGCGCGCAGCAACCGGGTGAGGTAGCGAAAGCCTTCCGCACGATTGAACAGGTCTGGCGGTGTTTGCGCACGCAGGACGACGTCGCCGGCTGCTTTCAGTTCATCACAGAACTCGGCCCAAAGGCTGCCATCCAGAATGCCCTGCTGGTCTAACTTCTCGCTACTGCTATCAGACATCGTCGAATATCCCTGTGGTGGATTGATCATCCATGATAACCAAAGTTATTCGCGATGGCATAACGGAGTGAGCGGGCTCAGGCGCTGGCTTTGATGGGACAAGAAATTCGGCCAATGGCATTGAAGCGAGCCGATACCAAGATATTGTCTGCCATTGAGGCGCGCCAGCTCCATCCCTGCGAGCCGGCCCGGTTGCTGATAGAGTCAGTCTGAGAATGGTTAAAGCTGGGGCCCAGTTATAGACACTATTTCAAATCCCAGCTTAAATAGGCACACAGAAAACTGGGTAGACTCTAAATTGATCGACTGAGGGTACACGCGATGAATATCCTGGAGAACACAGCTATCCTGCTGCCGGTAGCGGTACTGATCTGCTGGACGCTGGCGATGCTGGTCTGGCTGGCAATCACCCGACTGCCAACCATGAGTAAATTGAAGATGCACCCGCAGAAGTATCCGCGCACCCAGGACCTCGGCACAGCGCTGCCTGCGCAGGTGCAGTGGAAAGCGGACAACTACAATCACTTGATGGAGCAGCCGACCCTATTTTACGCCACCGTATTTTTGCTGGTGCTGATCGGACAGGGCAGCGGACTGAATGTCACACTGGCATGGGCTTATGTCATATTACGTATCATCCATAGCTTGGTGCACGCCACTGTCAATAACGTGCTGGTGCGTTTTACGCTGTTTCTCATCAGCAGTATTGTACTCACCGTCATGATCGTCAGAGGCCTGCTTGCGATGCTTTGAAACACAGTTGATTTTGTTAAAGATCACCCAAGCGATATCAGGAATCGGGGGATACGCATATCTGGCGGATTATCGCGCGAGACGCATAGTAATCTTATGCAGTGCGTCAGCGAGATGACAGTAGAAGCGAGAAGCCGGTACGCGGTTATTTGAAAGCTTTTGTTTCCTGACAAAAGCACGAAAGAGTAAACGTAGAAATAAATGCGTCCCATTTTTCCATCAGTAAACTGGCCCTTTCCTTCAAGCGTGTGAAACCGTTTTATGATGATATTGCAAAATTCCAGGGAACGGCTATATGGCTGTTCAATTATTGTCGCGATGCTGTCGTTGGTGTTACTGCCTGGCTGTAGTGATTCCAGCAACACCCATGGCGGCGGGGTTGAATACTGGGTGTCAACTGACGGCGACAGCGGCGCCACCGGTAGTGCGGATGATCCCTTTCTAACACTCGCTCAAGCGCGAAACACTGTGCGCACTCTCTCTGCGGAGCAAAGGTGCCAGGGGGTGACCATCCATATCCGTGGAGGGGTCTACACGCTCACTGAACCGCTGGTACTTGATGGGCGCGACAGCGGCTGTGTCGACAGGCCCATCACCTACCGCGCGGCATCGAGCGAGGAGGTAATCATTTCCGGCGGGAAGCACATAGACGGCTGGATCCTACACGACCAGACACTGGGTATCTACAAAGCGCCGGTCGATGTCCAGCACTCGCGACAACTGTATGTGAACGGACGCCGCGCAACCCGGGCACAAACGTCGCCCTACCCCTCGGGATTCCGACCGGCTTTTTACTATGCCGATGGGGTAGCGCAACCCGAGGGTATTGAGTTTATTCCCACTGAGCTCAACCCAGCGCACTGGAACGACCCGTCCAGCTGGACTAATGTTGAAGATATTGAGGCTGTGCTCATCACCCAGTGGAAAATGATGACCGTGCCACTGCAATCGGTCATCCCCTATCCGACACACACCACGCCGCCGGTATTTCTCCCCGCGCCCGAGCTGCCTGCGGGCGGCCAGACAGGGCTTATCACGTTGCAGGAACCCGCCTGGAGTAACGCCAATTCGTTTGTGGCCAAGCCAGCGGACCAGCCCGGCCTGTGGAGTTTCTGGGAAGTGACCCGCTTTGAGAATGCCTACCAGTTTCTGGATGAACCGGGCGAGTGGTATCTGGATAGTCGGGAGGGTGTCGTGTGCTACATTCCCCGTGAGGATGAAGATATCTATACTGCGGCGGTGCAGCTGCCGGTGCTGGAATCGCTGATCGAGGGCGCTGGGGATGAGGACGAGCCACTCTCTCATCTGGTGTTCGAGGGGCTTACCTTCGCCTATGTAACCTGGCTCGGGCCGAGTAGCGACAACGGGTATGTCAGTGACCAGAGCGGCTTTCATCTGGTAGGGCCGGGGCACACGCCAAACACTATCGGGCATGTGCAGGATGTGACTCGTACGCCCGGCAGTATACGCTTTCGCTATGCCCACAACATTCGCTTCCAAAACAACCGCTTCCAGCACCTCGGTGCCGTAGGGCTCGATTTCAATACAGGCAGCCAGCAAAATACCGTGCAGGACAATATGTTTACCGACATCTCCTCGGCAGCCATCCAGCTCGGTGGGACAAGCCCCATCGACAGCCACCCGCAGATGGAATCACAGTTCACTCAGGACAATGTCATTTCGGGAAATCACATCGACAATGTAGGGCGCGAGTTTGTCGATGCCGCCGGTATCTATGTCGGCTTCACACGGCGCACGCTGATCAGCCAGAACACCATCTCGGATGTTCCCTGGACAGGTATCGCCATAGGCTGGGGCTGGGGACTGCTGGACCCCGGCATGTTTCCCGGGCTACCCGGAGCCACAAGAGGCCAGTGGGGTGTTTACACTACCTCGACTCAAAACAGTGGCAACCGCATTGTGAATAATCGCATCGAGCGGTTCCTGGGACAGGTCTGGGATGGCGGTGCGATCTATACCACCGGCCAGCAAGGCACCTCCATGGATGACGCCCTGCTGATTGAGGGAAATGTCGCGATTAACAAACGCGCTGCTGCAGGTGGAAATACGTTCTATACCGATGGCGGCAGCCGCTACGTGATCCTGAAAAATAATGTCTCCTACGACAACCCCATAGGATTTCTGGATTTTGGCCCGCCATCGAAAAGCGGCGATCCGCTACCCTACCCGCCCAATGCCGTGTTGGACAAAGGCCACTACGGCAATGAAACCGGCGGCTGCCAGACCTACGGTGACATCGTGTATCAGGAGAACTACCTGGCAGACCTCACGTTTTTCGATATCTGCCCCTTTACGGAAGACGGCATCTCCTATCCCGTTAACCTGAGCTACGAGAACAATCATATTATCCAGGACAAGAGCGAGATTCCCGCAGCGATACTCAACGCAGCGGGGGCCAGATAATCTCTGTACAGGCATTATCTAATACAGGTATCGACAGTATCTTCGATGTCCCGGTGGCTGACATTGAAGCGAGGGTAGAGCCGGACAGCGTAGAGTACGACGCGCGCCGCAGCTGACCGGCGAACGCCAACCCACACTGCCGGGTATTGAGGCAAGCGCGCATTTGTACCTGCGGATACACAAACGTAGACTATTGTCATATTCCTATCGAGGTTCCCAGGATGGCTACATCCAATACACGGCCCGGGCAGCAGGGACGCGGCGCGTTAGCTGCTGTCGAGCGCATCGGCAATGCGCTGCCGGACCCAGCGATGCTCTTCATCGTACTGCTGCTGGCCGTATGGATTTTGTCCTGGCTGATGTCCCAGTTCAGTTATGACCTGATCGACCCCCGCACCCAGGAGCCGCTGGTCATTGTCAATCAATTGTCGGCTGGCGCCATGACACAGTTCCTGTCTTCCATGGTCAGCACCTTCGCCCACTTTCATCCGATAGGTGTCGTGCTGGTGGCAATGATGGGGATTGGCGTTGCCGAGCACACCGGGTTTATCAACAGTGGCCTGCGGGCCATGCTGGGAGTCACTGCGCAGTGGCTACTAACACCTATGATTATTCTCGTCGGAATCGTCAGTCACACGGCGGCAGATGCCGGCTATGTGCTTGTCATCCCGCTGGGAGGCATTATTTTTCATGCGGCAGGCCGACACCCACTAGCCGGTATCGCCGCTGCTTTCGCCGGCGTTTCGGGTGGCTTCTCTGCCAACTTCATACCCTCGGCCATTGATCCTATGCTGCAAGGAATATCGCAGTCAGCAGCCCAGATTATTGCACCGGATGTGACTCTCAATCCGCTCAATAATTTCTTTTTCACTGCTACCTCGTCGGCACTGATCATCGCACTTGGCTGGCTGATTACAGATCGCGTGGTGGAGCCAAGGTTACGCGCGACAGAGATAGACAAGGACATCGCAGGGCCGACCAAAATGAACGCACTTGCACCGCGCGAACGGGCCGCTCTGTTTTACGCGCTGGGCAGCGTGGTCGTCGCGAGCGCCCTGATGGTCTGGTCTGCCTGGCCAGTCGATTCTGCCTGGCGTGGCGCAAATGGTTCACTGACAGAGAGCGGCGCGCCGCTGATGGCATCCATCGTGCCGCTGATCTTTATTCTGTTTCTGTTGCCAGGCGTGGTCTATGGCGTGGCAGCCGGCACGGTGAAAAGTAGCAGCGATATCATCGCCGGGATGACCAAGGCAATGGGCAGTATGGCCTACTATCTGGTCATCATGTTTTTCATCGCGCAGTTTATCTACGCTTTTTCCCAATCTAACCTGGGTGTGCTGTTGGCGCTGGAGGGTGCTGCGGCGCTGCAAACAATGGGTCTGCCGGCACCGCTGACAATCACCGGCATCGTGCTACTCACTGCGCTTCTCAACCTGTTCGTGGGCTCGGCTTCGGCGAAGTGGGCGCTACTGGCCCCCATCTTCGTGCCGATGCTAATGGGGCTAGGCATCTCGCCTGACCTGACACAGGCCGCCTATCGTGTGGGTGACTCAACTACCAACATCATCACACCCTTGATGCCCTATTTTCCATTGGTGGTAGTGTACTGCCAGCGGTATGTAGCAAAGGCTGGTATCGGCACAGTCACCGCAATGATGTTGCCCTATTCCATCACCTTCATCATCGTCTGGACGGCGTTTTTGCTGGCGTACTGGGGGCTTGGCATACCACTGGGGCTGCAGTCTCAATATATCTGGAGCAGCGTCTACTAATGGCAGTGCGCTACCGACATAACAGGCGTACTTAGCGCGTGCTTGCAATTGTCCTCATTGTACTTCTGCTCGTCGTCATTGCGTTGCCTGGCGTGTGGGTGAAGCACGTGCTGAAGAAGTACAGTGAGCCCGCCGATCGGTACCGGCAGCAGGGCTCCGGCGCCGAACTTGCTCGTCACCTGCTGGACCAGCTTGATCTGCAGCAGATTGCCGTTGAAGTAACACCCGCGGGTGACCATTATGATCCACAGGCAAAAGCGGTAAGGCTTACGCAGGATAAATACGATGGCTGCTCACTCACCGCAATCACTGTGGCGGCGCATGAAGTCGGCCACGCCATACAGGATGCTCGCAATGAAGCGCTGTTCCGCAACAGGCAGCGACTGGCAGCGTTTGCCGCACACGGCCAGAAAATCGGCAGCGTGCTCATGATTGCTGCGCCGGTAGTGATGCTGATTACCCGGGCTCCGGGTATGACATTTCTCTTTCTCGGCGCCGCCATTGCATCCATGCTGGTGGGTACACTGGTCCATCTTTCTACATTACCGGTGGAGTTTGACGCCAGTTTTAACAAGGCACTGCCTCTGCTACAGGCCGGGAACTACCTGCACGAGGGCGACCTCCCGCATGCCAACCGCATTCTGCGAGCCGCTGCCCTAACCTATGTCGCAGCTTCCCTGGCGAGTCTGCTCAACCTGGGCCGCTGGTTAGCCGTACTGCGACGCTAGCAACCTCGCAGGGCGGGCATATCAACCGGGCAGAGCAAACGACCACACTAATTCAACACGCGATAACCGGAACCTCCAAGAGGCGAGGTGATTAATCGCTAGCCGTTGGTTAAACCGGATCGCTATTGACCGCTCTCGGCGGCAGGTCGGGCTTTGCATAGGCCATGCGTTTTACGGGAACGGATCTGTAATACGTGTCCAGTCCCGCCAATGCCACGGTGTCAGAACCAGCAAGGTCGAGACTACCGTCCGCGTTGATCTGGGCCTCGGGGACTTCAGACAGCACGATTTCACCGATAAGCAGGTGAGTTCGATTAATAGCCAGTTCCTGGTGTTCGCGCAAACGCAGACCCAGCTTTACCGTCGCTTCAGCCACCATCGGCGCATTGAAATTTGGCTGCCACTGCGGGGTGAGCCCGGTGGCGTCAAATTCAGAAATATCCCGTGGGTAACGAGCAGCTGTCTGATGTGCGGCTTCAATAATGGCAGTGTTCACATGGTTAAGCGTGAAGCAACCAGTATGCAGAACATTGGCCAGCGTGTGTCGATCATCCCCTCCCGGCCTGATCACCAAAGCCAATAGGGGTGGATGGGAGCCAAGGTGCACGGCAGAACTCATGATGGCCAGATTGGTGCCACCACTGGCATCGACAGTACCGACAAGATTGGCCGACTTGAACCCGCTGAGGGAGTTGACGAAGGCCGCGCGCCTGCGCGTGGTCATGGCCGCAATAGCCTCGCTGTCCAGTAGCATAGGAATTCCTCTTGCCTAGTTATGTTTACCGCGTTTATACGGGGGTTGTATGTTTGGTTAGTTTTTCCCACGAACTCAATCGTGTGCGTGATCACCTTGATAATCCCGGAAGGCCTGGGCCACCTTCTCGTCATCGCGGAGTTTTCGCAGTGCTGACGCTTCAAGCTGACGAATGCGCTCGGTAGAGACACTGAGATTGTCGGCCATTTCCCGACGGCTTAGGGGCTGCGAATTGTCCAGCCCCCAGCGCAGCGCGATAACCCTCTGTTCCTGTGGGGTCAAATCTTTCAGGCTCGTCATCAGGCAGCGGTTGAGAGACAGTTGCTCTGCCCTGGCTGCCGGGGGTGAATACGTCCAACCGCTGAGCTTGTCGCCCAGTGTCGGCTCACTGGGGTCGTCATTGACCGTGCTGTCGAGCGAAACCGAAAGATTGCCGATTTGCTGCAGACGCTTGACCTCCTCGGGCTCCATTTGCAGGCGATCAGCCAGCACTTGTACGCCGGCTTCTTCACCGTTGATATTCAGGTACGATAAACGTTCGCGGTACAGTCGGTTAACCTGCTCATTGACTCCGGCGGGTAAGCGCACGATAGCGCGCTGGTCTTCCAGCATCCGGCGCGCTGACTGGTTGATCCAGTTATAGGCGTAAGTGCTGAAGCGGTGGCCCGTTCGGTAGTCAAATTTCTCAGCAGCCCTTATCAACCCAAGCACCCCGCTTTGCACGCGATCCGAATATGGCACTGTCGCACTCTGCAGTTTACCGGCGATGGAAAACACCAGGCGTAGGTTGTGATTCACGAGCGTATCCCGCGCGGCCAAATAGACCCGTATCTGGCGATGCAATGCTTCGCGATGGACCTCGGTGACCCGTGGTTCACAGGTATTGAGTTCAATCGACGCATCCCAGAATTGTCGCCAGTAGCGCAGTGCAGTGGTAATCTCTGCGGCCTCTTTGCTATCCAGCAGCACTTCCGCCAAGCCAGTGACCAGCAGCGGCGTCAGGTTCAATTGCGATAGAGTATGCAGTCCAGCGCTTCGTGCACTGGCGCTGTCGGACTGGGCCAATTGCTTGAGCAGTCTCTTCAAGAGCGCAGCTTTTTTGCCGTCCTTCAACAGTTCATCCTGCTCGCGACGCAAAAGATAGTAGTACTCCTGTTTCTGAAAGTCCTTCAAACTGGGCGGGTGGTTCAGCAGATTACTGACCCAATGCCCTAAAAATCTCCGGCCGCAAGCATCAGCGAGAAAAAATTCCAGCAATGCATCCCGCGCCTGCCATTTTCTCGCGTCGGTATCGTGTTCCTCGATAGAAGTCAGCAGTGGATATTCGCGTGCCCGAGCAAACAACCAGTCCAGCCCTTGGTCATCGTTGGATTGTGAGAGTGAATTCATTACCCTTACCTCTTGTTGCAGAGGTGTATACGCGGAAGGGACCGGTATGGGTCAGAAAAATTGTGCCAGTAGCCTACTATCCTGCCAGCACTTTTCTACGGCCACCAGCGTATCAAAGTGCTGCGATTTTTCGAATGGTCTGTGGGCCACTACAATGCGCTTCAACATTAACGACGGGACCATATAACGCTTCGCACGTTCGAGCCCTTCTAGGCCCGCCATTTCACATACAATCCACAGGACATATGCACTTGGCACCTCCGACTATTCCGTGCAGATAGGTGACACCCAACCCCGTTATGTTGTAATTCATTAGCTTGCCGGCACAAATCGCACCCCATTCGGCGATACCGGCCCCATCCGTTGTTATACTTCTGAACTTGGCCATCGCTATCCTCAGCTACGGCCATCATCGTCGCGCAATCAACCAGTATAGCGGAGCAGCACTATGCCAATCGACAATCTCAAATCCCTGATACAGGATCTACATGACAGCTTTGGTGATGACGCAACCAGCACGCAGCAACAGGCGTTGCTGCAACAACTGCACAATTACGCACACGATATCGATAAGGCGGAACCGACCCCGCCCAGCGTTGTAGAATCTGCGGAAATCCTGCTCGAGGAAGTTGAGGAAGACTACCCGCAAGCAGCGGCTATCGTCCGCCAAGTCATCAATGCACTCAGTAATATGGGCATCTAGAACATGGGCCGCTGGAATTCAGGAGGCCGCGCGCTGGGCACGCCGCACATCGGCCATCAGCTGAAAGGCGTCCAGCGGGCTGGGTGCTAGATCGAGCTGGCCGTCATACTCCCGGTAGAGCGACATCACATTCACCGCGATTCTCTCTGCATCACCCCAACTCGAATAGTCGCCCAATGCAATATCATGGGCCGCTTCGCTGACCGACATTCCAGCGGTATGGCGTTTGCGCGCTTCCTGGTCGATATACCGCAGGTAGTCCTGCACCGCACGCACATTGTCATTCGTTGCAATTGGCCCGTGGCCGGGGACGATAACGTCGGCATTCATCGCGATGATCTTGTCACAGGCCTCAATCCAGTTAGAGACCGGACCCGCCCACATGATCGGGGTTGATTCAATAAACAGAATATCGCCGGTGTAGACCGTTTTCGTATCGGGCACGTGCACCAGCACGTCACCGTTGGTGTGGGCCGGCCCCACTTCAATTAGCTCCACAGTGCGATCACCGACCTGAAGATCCAGCTGGCCAGAAAAGGTTCTGGTCGGCAACCGCTCTTCCACACCGGCAAAATCAAACTGGCCAAAGATATCTATGAAGTAAGTACCCACATCCCCCAGAGACGGTGCCAGCTTCACTATCTCAGCCAGCTCGCTGGCAGAGAGCGCTTCCATTTCTGACAGACTGGCTTTCGAGGAAATAATTTCCGCGTTCTTGCAGCACCCATTCCCATGGGTGTGGTCTCCATTGGCGTGGGTGTTGACCACGGTCCTGATATCCGGCCCAGCCACACCGGCTGCATCCTTCATGATGCGCAACATTTCATCCGTCAGCTGCATATCAAACAGGGTATCGACCAGCAGTGAGGCCTCCCCATCCACGATCAGGCCCGCATTTGACCAGCCCCAGCCACCATCTGGCTGCAGGTAAGCAAACTGACCGTTGCCAATATCTTTAAGGCCCTTGGTATACCTCCATTGTTCAGCCATGCTTACTCGCCATCCATCCGTGTTGTTCAAGATGAGCTTGCGCAAACGCCAGTGGACTTTCCTCCAGCGGCGTTGCCAACGTATCGTTCCAGCGGTTAAGAAAGCCAAAATAGGCGATCACACCGACTATCTCGGTAATCTCGTCTTCTGAGAAGTGCTTTTTCAACTCATCAAACTGTTCGTCACTGGCATCATTAGGGACTGAACCGGCCGATCTCGCCAAAGCCAGTGCTGCTCGCTCGGCTTCTGTAAAAAGGTCGCTGGTTTCGTACTGCCAGATCGCTTCGATTTTTTCTGCCGACACCCCCTGACGCTCGGCACCGTGCGCCGTGTGCGCCTGACAATACCGGCAACCAGCCGCTGCACTGGTGATATGGGCGATCATCTGGCGTAGCCCCGGTGACAGTGATGCTTCTGACCCCAGTAATGCGCCGGAAAGCATCAGAAAACCGGTCAGCAGCTCCGGCTTACGGGCCATGATTTTCAAAGAATTCGGAGTGAAACCCATCGCCGCTTCAGCCAGCGACAACATTTGTTCGTTTTCTCGCAGGACCTCATCGGGGGCAATACTTAGACGTGACATCGCAAATTTCTCCATATAAACCGCCCGCTGGGCGAGTCTGACAGCAATACTAAATCAAATCACTTGTTTTAATCAAATGTTTTATTGATTTGGAAAAGAGGATCGGATATGTTTCCTGCTTTAAGGAGCTTTCTATGAAACTAGTAACTTTCCGCCATCTCGGCCAGCAGCAGGACTGCATAGGCGCGCTCGTCAATGACCAGGTTCTGGAGTTCATCGACGATCAGGGCAATGCAAAATGGCCCTCAATGCTGTCGCTGATTGAGGCAGGCCCCAGCGCCTGGGACGATGCCAACGCACTTGTACAAAGCGCCACCGGGCCATTGCACGCAAGGGATACGGTCACCTTGCGCGCACCGGTCCCCCTGCCGCCGCAATACCGGGATGCCATGGTTTTCCATCAACACATTCGCCAGAGCTTTCCCGCCGGGGCTATCCTGAAGGCAAAGTTCTCCGGAGATCCCGCGGCCATTGCCAGCGCCGAAGCCGCTGCAGCCACTTTCGAAGTCCCGGAGGTCCATCACGAGCTCCCGGTTTATTACAAAGGCAACCGTTTCGCCGTCGGCCACCCGGACCAGACAATTATCTGGCCCCGCTATAGCCTTCTGATGGATTTCGAGCTTGAGCTGGCCTGTGTCATAGGAAAAGGCGGACGCGATATCGCCAAGGCAGATGCCACTGATCACATTTTCGGCTTTATGGTGCTCAATGACCTGTCGGCTCGGGATGCCCAGGCCGCTGAGATGGATGGGCTGCTCGGGCCCGCAAAAGGCAAGGACTTCGACAACGCCAATGTCTTCGGCCCCTGTCTTGTCACCGCCGATGAAATCGGTGATCCGTATGAGCTGAAAATGAAGGCAAGCGTGAATGGTGAAATATGGGGAGAGGGGAATTCCTCGGACATGCACTGGTCCTTTGAGGAACTGATAGAACGTATCAGCCTGGGTGAGACGCTGTATCCGGGCGAAATTATCGGCTCTGGAACAGTCGGTAATGGCTGCGGTCTTGAGCACCAGCGCTTTCTCAATGAAGGCGACGTGATAGAGCTGGAGATTGAAAAGATCGGTATTCTGCGCAACACCATTATCCGGGCGGAGTGACCGCAGCCATGATAGCCACACCTATTGATAACGAAGCGCCAGATGATCGACCAACAAAAGATCGCATTCTGGATGCAGCACTGGTCGTCTTCGCAGAGCAGGGATTTGAGGGCGCCTCGATTCGGAAAATTGTCACCTCGGCCGGCGCAAATGTGGCCGCCGGACACTACTATTTCGGCTCCAAGTACGCACTCTATTCTGCGGTGATAATGCGGTATCTGGAACAACTGAACCAGACCCGTTACGGGGCACTGGACCGATTGGTCGCAGATGCTGACGGCGAGATCATCTCCCTGAAATCATTGATCAGGGCCTTCATCGAGCCGCATATCCGTTTTTCCGCCACCAGATACGGCAGCGCCTATGCCAAACTGATAGCTCGCTTCCTTGTTGAACAACACAGTCTCTCTGCGGAAATCTTCGAAAAAGGCGTCTATCCAATGCGGCGGCGTTTTGCGCCCCATCTGGCGGCGCTTTTCCCCGGCGCTAACGAGCAGCAACTGGACCTCTGCTTTCAGTTCATCGCACTCAACATGTCAGGCGCTGCGTCCCAAAATGCAAACTGGGACGACAACCCGCTGCAGCTAGAGGCGGATATTGAGGCTGCCACGGTCTTTTTGACCGGCGGCATATCTGCACTCGCCAGCCTCTTCGTATCGACACAGACGCGCTGACCTGGCAGTGCCCTCTTGCGGGCACTGGATAGGCGTCTCCTCTGATGAAACGCGCTCGGTATCATTATAAAAATCCTAAGGTAGAATTTTCATCCCGATAACACGGCTCGGCGAGCGCAAGCTGATCCAGTCATCCAGAGGAGACCGAGAAAGAAGAGATAGTCAGAGTCGACTCAAGTCAGGACGCGGCCTGAATACTATTGTAGTGTGTGCGCAACTTATGTTCGATGTGGAGATTCCATGGAACCGGCACTCAAACTCGCCATTGTTTCCTGCGGCATATTCTTTCTCACAGGCCTGCTTACGGGTCTATGGAAATACAGCTGTATCGCCCGCAGCGACACGGCACAGGCACCCGTTTATGTCGATGTCTGCCACCGCGCTTCATTGATGTACAGTTTTGCCTGCCTGGTCCTGGCCAAGTTTGTGGAGCTATCGGTGTGGTCTGCTGTAGTCAATTTCTGGGCCACACTCGCACCGATCGTGTTCTTTGCAGCGGCAGTGTTTGCCTATGCTCTACACGGCTACCTGCGCGACACAGATAATCAGCTTCAGAAACCGCATGTGCTTGGCCGCTCTACCATCCCGAATGCGCAGATGATGGTCTTTATGTGGATGCTGGCTGCCGCAGAGATTGGCGGTTTTGTGGTACTGCTGGCAGGAGCAGTAAAAGGGGTATTCGAGTTTTGAAACCTAACTCGGCAGTACACGCGAGTGCAACGGGCACAAGAGTCTGATAACTTCGCCACAGTCATAGCAGCCTGTTTCGATACTGGCTACTGCGACAACTCGCTAACTTTGATTGGCTTTACCGAGCTGGAGAGTTGCTCAAAAGCCACCACAGCAATAGGTTGACAGCAGGGCGCTCTGGAAGGCCGGAAGGCGTCCCACTCCCACCATCTGGAGCGATGCAATGGCGGTACTCATTTTTCGTTTAAATGGCGTGTCTGATGAGGAAGCGCAGGATGTTCGCGACTTGTTGGCGGACAATGCGCTGGACAGTTATGAGACATCGGCCGGGCGCTGGGGTGTGTCAGTTGCAGGCCTGTGGTTAGTCAATGAAAGTGACAAAACCAAAGCTCGTGGGCTTATCGACGCTTACCAACTTGAGCGTTATCACTATTTTGAACAACTGAAGGCCGATGCGCCGCCTGAAACGTTTGGTGACCGCTTCAAGCGATCACCACTAACTGTGATTTTTTTCAGTCTCCTCAGTGCAACAGTTCTGTTTCTTACGCTATCCCCGTTTATCCGGTTTCTATCTGAGTAGTTGTCAGCAAACGTGCGGGTGGCCAAGCGCTCTGCTGTATATCCAACAATTCGGTGCCCGTGCGTAGCATTGCTCGAGCTTTTTAGTTCAGGCTATGACCCTGTTGATTTTCGACCAATCTTGCAGACTGAACCCAGGGATATATCCAGCGGGAATTTGACTCGTAGTTGGAGTACCCTGTGCTTCAGCTTCTATTTCGGAGACACCCCATGCAAACAACCCTGATCACAGGCGCATCATCTGGCATAGGCGAATCACTGGCTGGACATTTCGCGAAGGGCGGCTCCAACCTCGTCCTGGTGGCACGCTCTGAAGACAAGCTGAAAACGCTGGCCAAGCAGCTTCAAAAGCAGCATTCGGTGAAGGTGTCGGTGCTGCCAGCGGATCTGTCCAAGCGAGGGGCGCCCAAGAAACTGGCGGCCAGCCTGAACGCGCAGAATATCGAACTTGATGTACTGGTGAACTGCGCAGGTGTGCTGGAGCATGGTCATTTTGTAGACAACGGTGCTGCTTCGCATCAGCAGATGATTGATCTCAATATCACCGGGCTGACCTCTATGCTGGATGTGTTTTTGCCGGGCATGGTAAAGCGCGGCGCAGGGCGGGTGCTTAATGTCGCTTCTATTGCCTCATTCCAGCCTGTCCCCAGCCTCGCAGTGTATGCAGCCAGCAAGGCCTATGTACTTTCGCTCACTGAATCACTCTCGGAAGAACTTAAGGGTACCGGGGTCACTATCACGGCGCTGTGCCCCGGGGTTACGGCCACCAATATGCTGAGTTCAGCTCAGCAAAAGAGCGAAGGGCTGAATCTGCCAGGTTTTATTATCGGCGCTGTCGACGAGGTAGCGGAGCAGGGTTATCAGGCTTGCATTAAGGGCGAGGTGATCTGCGTGCCCGGGGCCATCAATCTCGCGGCGACGATGGCGGGACGCGCCACACCCAAGTGGCTGCTGCGTCGGGTCTCCGGATTGGTGGAGCGTTATACTGCCGGCAAGGGTACTGACGAGTAACTTAATCTCATGGACTTGTGCTGCCTGATTGAGTTGAACTCACGCCCCCCTCACTCCCTACCCCTGATCGCCTCACTCTAGAATCGATAATCCACAGTAATCCCAGTCGTCCGTGGCGCGACGAGTGTGAGGTCGTTGTAGTCGTCGCCCTTAGCTCGCTTGCTCACTATGTCGGATTCATCAAACGCATTCTTAACAAATACCCGAGCGGTCCAGTTATCATTGCGGATACCAGCAAAGAGATCTAACTGCGTGTAGTCATCGGTCGAAAGGCGCTTGTCAGGGTCACCGGGAACATCGGCTTTGCCACGATAATTAAACAAGCCATTAACAAACCACTCGCCACCGATTATCTCCAGCGGTTGCCAGTATTCGCTCTGCAACACCCAAGACCACTTGGGCTGACTGCCGGCGGGTTCGCCTTTCGCATCACAGACGTTATAGGGATTGGTGGGACTCAGAGCTGGCTGAGCGGGATCAGTACAGGGTATTACACCATCGGTGAACTCCACGTTGTTCCAGCCCAGAGCAGTGAACACACTCCAGTTCTTTGCAAGTAGCATGGTGAACTCGCCCTCCACCCCGTACTGCTCAGCCTCGTCCACATTCACGTAGACAACATTGATGTCCTCTGGCCCACCAGAGTTGGGACTCCAGTGCGCGAAGCTCGGGTCGACCTGATAATCTTCATAGACAGCGTAGAACGCTGCCAAGGTGTACTGCGCCCGGCCACCCATCAGCATGCCCTTCAAACCTATTTCCCCACTGTCCACGCTTTCTCCCTCAAACGAGAGTAGTTCGCCTCCGACTGAACCGGAGATGTCGAAATTGGCTGCACCCGGTCGGTAGCCCCGATCGTAGGTTGCGTAAAGGTTATAGTCGTCATTGATGGCATACGACACCTTGATCGTACCGGTCCACTCCTCCACCTTCACTCCCGAGTTTGTGACGCAAGGTGGCGCACTGCCATCTGCGCAGGGCACTGCCAGGACTGAGTCAGGCATTGTGGCGCCACCACCGGGCAGCATGTCTGAGCCCAGCCACAATTCTGTGGTTTGGCTGTTGGGAAGCGTGTTATCGAATTTGTTGTAGCGTAAGCCCGCAGTAATAGTGATCGATTCCGTAACGTAGAAATCATTGTGGGTGAAAAATGCCGTAACCTTATCGTCAGTCGGGATAAATATTTCAATCGCCGCCACTAAGCCGGGCCCCGCTGCGAGAACGTTGGCAGTGGCATCGTTCCCCGTCTCTGCGTAATAGGCGCCTATCTGTCCATCCCACCAGTCGAATGGCTGCGCCAGCAGACGCAACTCGTATTGCTGCCCTTCCGTACCTTCGCCGGATACAGCTACTGTCTGCTCGGGCTGCTCCGTGCCATCCTCATCACTGACACTCTCGACCTTGGGCTTGTGATACGCCGCAAAGAAGTTAACTTCGACAGGGCCGGGGTTCCAATCCAGATGCAGCGTGTATAAATCATCTTCTCGTTTGTTCACCTTGTCCGGCGCATCTTG
This sequence comes from Halioglobus sp. D3-4, assembly GCF_055809315.1. Taxonomy (NCBI): domain Bacteria; kingdom Pseudomonadati; phylum Pseudomonadota; class Gammaproteobacteria; order Cellvibrionales; family Halieaceae; genus Halioglobus; species Halioglobus sp. D3-4. The sequence goes on along the minus strand of NZ_CM147907.1, from coordinate 4,505,056 downwards.
AATAGAGTTTCGATCATTGGCGTCCAGTTGGTATGTGGCAGTACTGGTTATCGATTCCAGCGCCCGATAAGTATCGGAGTTATCCATCTTCATGTAAGTCCATCCCAATCTGCCAGAGAACTCATCGTTGGGCATCCACAGCGCCTTGATCCGGAAACCGCGGCTGTTGATCTTGTTGTTCTCGTCACGGATTACATTATCAAGCCCAGTGTCTCGATCATCCGTTAGCCCCGAGATACGTAGCCCCAACTCGTCCTTGATCAGAGGAATCGACACGCCTCCCTGTATATTATATCCGCTAGGATTCTGGTAGGTACTTGAAATATAGCCGTCAATCTCGCTGAGGTTTGGTTGAGCCGTTTCGATCAACATGGCTCCAGCGGGAGAAGGCTGCCCGTACAGTGTGCCCTGTGGGCCGCGTAGTATCTGCACCCGGGATAAGTCGAACATTTGCTGGTACGCAAACTGGGTCTGAGCACCTCCATACCAGTCATCCACATAGACACCAACGCGCGACGGTACTGTCTGCTGTGTCAGAGTGCCCACGCCACGAATTGCCATGCCTGTATTGGAATCGCCCTCATTGCGCACTTCGACACCGGAAGTTATCTTTCCCAAGTCAGTGGCGTCGAACATGCTGAAGTCCCGGATTTCTTCACCAGTAATCACATTCACCGTCAGGGGCGCTTCGGCGAGGGTCTCTGCTTTTTTCTGCGCCGTTACGATAACCTCTTCCAGCACGAGTTCTTGACCCTGGGCACTGGCAACAGTAAACCCTATAACTGCAATGCCGAGTAAACGAAGGCTGAAGTTCATTCGTGACATGACGGTTCTCCTGGAGTCGCGGGCCGCTTTCGCAAGCTTCGCGACATTACTAATCTTATAGTTAAAGTACGCTCTTCAGAGCTAACGAGCGCTTTGCGCAAAGGGAGAGAACAGCAACAGTGTTTGGCTCTCCCCTCGGCTATATTCAGCGCGTTAATCTCGCGCAGTGTTCGTCCCAATTCGAATTGTGTATATACATTGCCATGATTGCCCGCTGGCAATCTATTCCGGTTATCAAATTGTAGCGGGGACGGGTAACAGTCTGTTTCTACTGAAAATATTTCTGTTTATATCACACAAGCGAGCGTCTATTCGGGTTTTACTGCAGGCCGCCTGCATGCTTTTGGCTACAGTCGGTTAGCGGGTCACTAACCTTTAGCCATGCAGTTTTTCTCATGGCATAAAAGTTGTATCGACATTGCTAAGTCATCCACGTTTTGTTTGCCATTCATTTCGAGGGTTGTGATGAGAGCTAAAAATGGTGCATAGTCACGTCCTTGTTCCTGTGCACCAAGACCCATTTTGTTGCGCGCAGCTTATTCTCTGCACTTCGATTCCAAGTTCATCAATCCAAACACTGAGGTGTTCGGATTAGCGCGGCTAACCTCGCCTTGTTACTGCATCGGGCAGCCTAGTCAAATAGCTTAACAATTGTCCTGCCCAATGTTTTCCTGTGAAGTAGATCGTCCAAACCCTGAGGAACATCCTCAAAATCTATCACCTCCCCGACCACAGGAACGAGGGCCCCCTGTTCAACCATCTCTACCAACTTTGCATGAAGTTCACGACCAATTTCAGTCGGCACAAAGTTCAAGCCGGCACCGTCCTTCATCGCGGTAAGCATCGGCTCTTCCGCATAATAAAGCATGATGCAGCACAAGCTGACATTGGCCATTGCCAATCTTCGAGGCACATAAAACTTCTCGTCTGCGACGGATTTGTCAGACGAAAACCCCATCACGACATAGCGGCCATCGTAGGCTACGCTCGCAAGGCATTGTTCAAGTACTTCTTCGCCAATATTGTCAAAGATGATGTCAACGCCTTTATGATTGGTAGCCTCCCTGACGACGGCAACAAAATCTTCGGTGTTGTGATTCACCGTAATTTCTGCGCCGAGCTGCTTGCAGTACGCCAGTTTGTCATCGCTACCAGCTACAGCAATGACCCGCGCACCGGCGGCAACTGCCAACTGCACGGCGGCTGCTCCCACGCCACCAGCCGCACCGTTTACCAGTACAGTCTCTCCGGCCTGAATTTTTGCCCGTTCATACAAGCCCAGCCACGCCAGATGAAAAGGAAAATACAAAGCGGCGGCACCCGGCAACGGTATGCTGTCTGGCATGGTAAAGAGAGATGCGGTTGGACAGATGCAATACTCCGCATATCCCCCGTGCGCACCCTTGGTGATTGCGACGACTCGCTCGCCTTGCCACTTATCGGCCCCTTCGCCACAACTGTCCACAACCCCCATCACTTCCATGCCTGGACTGTAGGGCAACTCCGGCCTGATGAACATATTGCCGCCTGTAACGCGCTCCATGTCAGCCAGGTTCAGGGGGATCCCTTGTACCTTTACCCTCACTTCACCCGCTTCAGGCTCAGGAATATCGACAGTATCCAGTTTCAACGCTTCCAGAGGTTGACCGTACGCGTGTGTACGCCAGGCTCGCATTGTTCCTTTTCCATTCGTCATAACTCTTACCTTTGTCGCTTAGTAGTTAAGGGCTGAAACCTACTCGGGTTTCAAATCAAAATACTCAATGTATTGCGCAAACTGCTCACGCACTTTATCGGGATCAATGCCATAATCCTCGGCTGTATAAGTGTGGACGCCATGCACCCCTTTGGGGTTGTTCTTTATATAACGACGCATCCCATCGGCTCCTGCGCCGGTCATTTCCAAACCCAGAGCCTCATAGATGCGTTCTATTTCCTTAAACTGATCCTCTACAAAATGGGGGAAAAACATATCGTAGATTTTTGCGTCAGGACTCATTTTTGCGTCGCGGACGCCCACACTGCGATTGGCGATCTGCGCCAGACGCGGGATCCAATCAGCTGCGATCTCAATCGGGTCTACTTCATCGCTACTTATTCGTCTTACCTGGTCGGTAAGGCTTGCGTACGACGTCATTGATTTGACCGGATCGCGGTGGGTAAAAACAATTCTGGCATCAGGATACTGCGCCAGTAAATTTTGCAGTGCCCAGTTGTGCCCACCCGTCTTCAACACCCACCGATCTCTGGCACAACGAGATTGCAAATGTTGTAATTGCCGGTAATGGAATTCATACACGCCCGCGTAGTCGGCGCCGTTATCAACCCAGTCCTCATAACCAGGCACTCTGAATTGATTGTGGAATAGCGGGCTCACCATGGAGTCTGCAAACAACAAGATACATTCCTGACCCAGCTGCGCTCCCATTGGGTGTATCGCCTTGAAGCCGTCAGGCTGATTACCGATAGCGTCGTAGATGGACTGGCACTGCGCAATACGCGGGTCAGTGTAAAAGGTCTCCTCTTCAGGCGGCGGCGAGGGGTACATACACTCCCAGGTATTCGGCACGCGGCTGTCAGGATCCTGGGCCAAAATGTCGTGAAGAATTGTTGTGCCGGTTCTCGGGTTGCCTACGATAAAAACGGGGCTCGCTATTTCCTCGTGCTCAATACTCGGAAATTGCTTTCTATCGTGAACATACTGAAAACGGTTAACCGCATGGCCAAGCAGGCGTTCGCGGGCGATGATCACGCCCATCTCATTCAAACGTGCCTCAGTAGTCAATGAGTCTATTACGCGTTCAAGCCCGTCCGTAAACGGCAAGTCACCCAGATCTGTAAGTCCACCGGCGCGTGCGGATGCCTCCGCGAGGATCGATGAGGGGTTCAGGTCGCTAGTATTTGCATGCATAGTCGATAAAGTCTCGTTGGTTGAATTTGAACAGTATGTGTTGAGCGTCTGCTCTTTCGCTGTTCATACAGTGCGTACACTTTGTCACGATAGCCGCAGTGCAAACTATTCCAGTTAGCCGATGCGGCTGGAGTTGAATAACGTGTTGTTTCTACAGGTAATATTGATTACTGTCTGGAGCGCAAAGACTCTTATTCGGGTTTGAATGATGTCGGAAATGCAAAACGAAGCACCGCAACCCTTGCGTCAGGCCAAGCAGTCACGATCGCGGATACTGATGCAATCAGTCCGCGAGGCAACGCTGGCACTCATCGCAGAGTTGGGTGCGGATGCGGTAACTACGGTGAAAATCGCAGAACGCGCAGGCATCAGCCCTGGCTCGCTGTATCGGTACTACCCCAACAAACAAGCCATATTCACTGATATTTATAATGAAGAGCTCGCCAATCTGGATAAGTTTATGCAAGATCCAGCATCCAGCGTTTCGTTATCCGGCACTCTGGAAGAAGATATTCATGAAGTGGCGGTGCTGACAAACCGCTTTTACCGCGAGTTGCTGTCGCTGCATGGTGGATTTTTCGCCGCATACCATCGACAGTTCGATTTCACCCTTCGAGAGAACCCGGAGAATCAACACTCCTGGCGCGACGAAGGTTGCGAGTGGATGGTCACTTTGCTCAATACGCATCGACATCGTTTGCGAGTAGATGACATTGAAGCAGCCACTGTATTCCTAATGGATTTGGCAACAGGCTACTATCAACGCATTATTGAGGTGGAGCCGAAGCGCCTAGATGATCCCGCTATAATCGACCAACTGGATGATCTTTTTTGTCGCTATTTGATTAGTGACAAATAGTGTAAGCAGTAAGCTCACGTGGCTAGATACGATTCTGGATTTTGAATGCATCCCGGCCACTCAGAGCTCGAAGTCATTCTGGCCGTTCTCGCCAGGTGTCACTGCCGCTTCTGCAGTCGCCCAGGAACCGTCCATCACTGCGCTAATCGTTGCCGGCCGGTCACTGCGCGCGTAGCAGCGGTTGCCATCAGGGAGTTCGCAGAGTGCGATAGCATGGCCGGGCGAACCGTCACGTGCATACACGACAGTTGCGGCACGAATGACGCAGCGTTCATCGGCGTGGTCCACGACAGTGACATCGGGCGAGGTCGACGGTGCGCGCCACTGCTGTGTCGAACGTTCATCTCCCTTCCACAGAATCGGTCCGGGAATCGGCGAGTAGATCGCCGCAACGTGCTTTGTCATGTGCATACCGACGCCGGTCACCATGCCCGCGTGCAAGGAATTTGCCCTCAAGTGGTCGACTAGGTGACTAATAGAATGTCCCATGTAGTTGCTGCTGGGGCCACCGTGGTAGGGCAGACCGCCGGTGAGTGAGATTGGCCTCGGGTCATCGTGACGAAGTCCGAGAGCATCTCGAGCGAACTGCACAGCAGACCCGAAGCAGCTGTATAGATCGAAGACGTCGATGTCACTCACTGACATGGACGCCATAGCGCAAGCAGTCTGCGTAGCAACTGTCATGGCCTGGGATGATGATAGGTCGTTGCGAGCTCCTAGATGGATAGCATCTCGCGCGAACCCCCAACCTCGAAGGTAGGCTCGCCGGTCTTCGGGGACGCCCCAAGCATCGGCGGTACGACGGGTCACCATGAGGTTCGCCGCAGCCATATCGACGCCCATGAAGGATGTCATGAGCTTGGTGTAAGGGCTTGCGATCATCCTGTTCGATATAGATGGCTGCGTTATCTCTGATGCTGATCGGACAGTGCGAAACCAAGCGTCAGGGTTAGCCGCAGCCACAGTGCTGAGCCTAGCCATTACTTCGCCGAGTTCGTTGCGATCCTCGCAAGTCGCCCCTCGCGCCGCCCATCTAGCCTGCTCCAGCATGGCAAACGTCAGCCAGGCAGGCAGAACCCCGTGGGCCTTTTCGGTAGGCAGGTACCACTCGTCGAAATCGATAGGTAGGACCGGCGGCGACGGATGGGGATTGCTCCAGTTGGGTGTTTCTCCACCTCGCTGCATCGCACTGCGGGTTGCAAGCGCCTCACCGCCAACCACGAGTGCGACCGAGCACTCACCGCGAAGCATGCGCTCAGCGGCTTCATCAAGCAGACGTTGGGGCGAGGTGCCCGCCAGTATGGACTCACTGAAATAGATACCGTCGGTTGCAAGGCGTTCTGCGAGCCGCCTAACCGGCTCGTCGTAAGCCCACGATTGGCAGTGCACCAGGCCGAGATGGTCAATAGATCCGATAATATCTCGCTGCACGCCGACGTCGTCTGCGGCAGACCTGGCAACTTCTTCCCACATATCCAATGGCTCCAACACCTCGGTGCTGTCGTGCCAGGTTCTGCGAGCGGTGCCAATAATACACGGTGCAAGTTGGGATTCTGTGATAGCGCGCATCTGGATCCTCGTTGGGGACGCTGCCGTGAATGGGTGCTAGCCATGACACCTGCTATGTGCAGCTTATGCCTTATAGCACAGGAAAACTATATGGGGTAAGTCCGCGACCACACTCAAGCACGCTCCAACCGTAGCGAATGTCAGCGCCCCATTCACTGTGAGGTTCTGGCAAAGCTATGGCTGAATCAAAAATTATTCAGTGTTTCAACAGATTCTACAGTCGTTGGCCACGTGTAATCTTGTAAGTTCTGACTAAGATCGGCAGGTAACTCAACTCGTAACAGCAGGTTTTGAGCCTGACTATCAACTGCCCATACCGCGGCTATGTCACGGTAGGTACCATTCGTACCAAACACTTTCCTGCCTGCCGCCAACTGGCGCGCTTCACTGGCGAGTGTATTGTCCTGTGAGTTGTGATCAAAGTTGGTCACATAAATAGAGAGGTGACCATTGCCCTCGTCCACCAGTTCTACCGCCCTGCTCTGCAAAGGAAAGTCCACGGTGGAAGCTGTCATCAGCTCCCAATAGCCGTTACTGCCACTGACTGTCTTCAGCGCCTTGCGGTTGCCGTGTCCGTGTCCAGTGAGGTACAGGATGACGTTTTCTGAGCTGCTTAACAGCGCCTTAACATTGGCCGCAGGTACTTCGCTCTGATCGTGAAAATCACCCAATCGATGGTGGGAGACAACGATAACCAATTCCTTTTGCGTCGCTGCGGCGGCCAATTCCTCTTGCAGCCACGCAAACTGCACACTATCCATGGAACCCAAGTGGGCAATGCCGATGGTGGCGTTATTAGCATCGGTGGTATCCAATACAATCATTTTTATCGGCTTTGCAGGGTCAGGAAAAGTACTGTAATAGCCTCTGTTGTTGTCTACATCGCTCTGCGTAAAACCATGTCCGACAGGCTCTCCAGGCGCATCGTGGAGCGTTTGTATCACTTCTGCCTGATACAGTGGCAGGCGGTTGGCATCTGCTGGAATGTAGACCTCAGGCGATAGAATAAGCTGCCGATCAACAGTGTCGCCGGCAACACTTCCTGCAAAAATATTACTGAGCACAGAGCCCTTGTACAGATGATCACCCACTGCGCCGGCGCGCAAAGCCTCGTCGATAGGCCCGAAGCCACCGATGTGCAGAACATCGTGATTCCCCAATGCCGCATACCAGGGTGACTGGATACCAATCGACACAAAAGGATCGTTGTAATCGTTGTTCGGACCGGGAACAGGGTCATCGTCTATACCTGAATCAGGGTCAACTATCCCGCCATTGAGTGTTTGTATCAGCCACTGGAGTTCATTTTTCTGGCTGGTATCGGTCAGGTCGCCTGCGATGACAGTGAAATCAAAAGGCCTGCTACTTAAATCGCTGATACGCCGTGCTGTTCGAACGTGCGCTTCGAACACATGGGGTGTGAGCGGGCCGTGAGGGCGGTAGTCATTGGCATAACGGTCCAGCCTGATGGGCGACTCTTCATCGATAAGTTGTGGATCAGCCACTACCCAGATGTACGCGAGACTGCGGCGCAGCTCCCCCTCACCCGGGAAATTCGGCGCCAATTCCGTCTGCTCGACCCAGGGAATACCGGCCTTTAATTCCGCACCTAGCCCATTTGATGCGTACTGATCAAAATCGTACACGGTGAACGTTTGATTCAGTATCGAATCGCGCACTGCCTGTGAAGGCTCTTTGGGAGCCCAGACCTGCTGTAGGGCCGTGTAAGGTGTGGCGGTGAGACCATAGTTGTCCTGCGTAAATATGGCCCTCAGCGGAGGTGCTGTCTCGCCCCAATAATTGTAAACAGTTGCCGCGGGCACATGGATAGCGCAATCCGGATATTGTGAATCGCAGTTGTCCCACCGGACAAATGTTGAGCCGGCGTGCGGCTGTGCCGAGTAAGTGACATTGTACTCGTCTATCACGTAGTTATCGCAGGGCTGTTCTGCCAGCGAGCAATCGTGTAACCCATCGGAGGACACAATGTCGCCCTCGCCCACAATCTCCAGCGGATGGGAGCATGCAGCAAGCAGCGACATCAGTGTCACGCCTTGGATGAGTCGCAAATACATTGTTTTACCTCTAGAGAACCTGGACATCATACAGGCGAATCAGATTGCCTTTTATTTGGCATTTGAATGATTCTGTGAAGCCCAATCTGTGCTTTCAAACAGCACTGGAAATTATTGCTTTATTCTTAGTGAAATACCGGTCAAATTCAAGGCGAACGCAAACTTGTTGCGAAGCCTGTCTCATTGCGCACCGAGGGCTTTGGGTAACAGAATCGAAGCGTCTCTGGACATGACAATCTCCAACTCGGCAAAAACGTTTCGGTATCACTGTGACTCTGCTCTAAAGCATAGTGGCGACGTAAGGCGCAGGAGGTCAACGCCAAACTGGCGCCGACCTCCTCGACTAACCTTACGGCCAGATACTACGCATTATACCTGTGGCTTAATCAGGTACTTTTCTCCAGTCGCCTGTTTCGCGTAAACAGAGATAGCATCCAGTTGCAGCGCACCGGCCAGCGACACCTCGTGGGTGTAGTGGCTGGCGAACGTGGTTGTTATCTCGTCGGCAACGCGTTTACGCATGGCGACATTGATCTCTGTACCCAGTTTCCCCAACACGTTAAACAGCAGGAAGCCGTTGACGCCCCAGGCAAAGCCAAAGCTACGGTTCAGAGTGATTGGGCCGCGGTCGAGCGCGCCATAAATGTAAACCTGCTTGTAAGTATCGGAGCCATACACACTGTGCTCGGTCATGTTGCGCGAAGCGGCTGCCTCCATACAAGTGAGAATGTCGCTGGCCAATTTGCCGCCACCGATCGGATCGAACGCGATGGTTGCGCCGGTTTCGATCAGGGCTGCGGTCAGGTCGGCGTAAAAGCTATCGCTCGTAGAGTTGACGATGTACTTGGCACCCAGCTCACGCAACAGGGCTTCCTGTTCTGGCTTACGTACAATATTGACGAGATCAACACCATCGGCAATGCAGATGCGGTTGAGCATTTGACCTAGGTTAGAGGCAGCTGCGGCGTGCACAATAGCCTTATGGCCTTCAGCGCGCATGGTTTCTACCATCGCTAATGCCGTCAGCGGATTAACAAAGCTGGAGGCGCCTTCTGTTGCAGTAGTACCCGGCGTGAGTTCCAGACAACTTTGAACGTTGGCACAGAGGTATTGACGATAGGTGCCACCGCCAATCACAGCAACGGTTTTGCCCATCAGGCTTTGCGCGGCAGGCGAGGAACCCGCTGCGACAACGGTACCGGCACCTTCATTGCCCACCGGTATGGCTTTGCCAACGCGCGCTTTCACAGCGGCCATAAATTTGGCCGGAACATCGGCACTGATTACCGGGCGCTCCGCACTGCCAGATTGGCTAGCGGTAGTCATATCAGCCACGCTAAACATGACGCCCAGGTCAGAGGGGTTGAGGGGAACCGCTTCCATTCGTACTACCACTTCATTTTCGCCAGGTTGGGGGATTTCAATCTCGCGCAGGGCAAGCTCCAGCTTGTTGTCTTCGGTGATGGTTGAAGTGAGTTGGATGTTGGTATCTGACATTTCTTTGCTCCTGCAAAAAGGTAAATGGGTTAATCAAATCTGATCAGGCCTGCGCTGCTGCTAGCCGTGCTTTTATGTAGGCTACAAAATCGGGGGTGTTGGCCACTCGGCCTGCCTCCACGTTTTGGGCGATAGTGGACTGGCCCATTGAGTCACTCCACGCATTCATACCGGGTATCTCAGCGAGAACATCCCAATCGAGTAGCCTGGAGCCATAAGAAGTGACAATCGTGTTGACGTAATAGACATAGATGTCAGCCATCGTCTGTTGATCGCCCGCAATCCAGGGAGAAAACGTACACAAACGCTGCATGGCACCCACCGCACGCTCTAACACCTGACGCACCTCGGCCTTAACGGGATCGGGGGCGCCTTTGCCCGCCAGCGCATAGGGGATAAAGCGCCGGCTGGGCAGTTCCATGTAAAGTTCCGACACCTTCATAATCTGTCGCACTGCTGCGCGCTCACCGGGATCAGAGGGATAGAGCGGCTTCTCGGGATAGGCCTCCTCGATAAAATCACAAATCACGCTGGATTCGGATAAGTGCTGCCCATCAGCGGTTGTAATTGCCGGCACTTTCCCCGCAGGGCTTATCGCCAGCAACTCGTCCGACCCGCTGTAGATCAGGTTCTCCTGAAAGGGCACCTCTTTGTACAGTAGTACGTGTTTTACCAGGTTGTAATAGTTGCTGGCGGCAAATCCGTGCAAGGTAATCATGGTTGTCTCTCCAGTTTTGAATTAGGCACTGCGTCGGTAAAAGTGGAGGGATTATTAACGGATTATATGTAGAGATATATGAGGTAAAGTGGCGATCATTATTGTCATAAAAGCAATAATGTTAAGCTACAGCCAAAAGCAACAGGACAGGGAGTGCCAATGGACCAACTTCGCGCAATGCGCTACTTCAGCAAGGTGGCAGAAACCGGCAGTTTTACCAAAGCCGCCAGTATTTTTGCGGTACCGCCCTCATCCTTGTCGCGCAGGGTAGCCGACTTGGAGAAACACCTGGGGGCCACTTTATTGATACGCTCAACCCGGGTGGTAAAGCTGACCGAAGTAGGTCAAATCTACTACAGTCAGGTTGAAGATATACTCAATCAGATAGAGCAAAGCAGCGAGACAGTGCGCAGCTATCAGGCAAAACCCATGGGACAACTACGCATCAGTTCTATGGTTGGGTTTGGAGAACGCATACTGATGCCCTTGCTGGGCGAATTCAGTGAACTATACCCCGAGATTGTTCTGGATGTGAGCTTGAGTGATGAACTATCGACACTAGGTCGGGATGATGTCGATATAGCCATTCGCGGTGGCTATGCGCCTAACGAGCGAGTGCTGGCGATACGGCTGATGGACAATGAATTTATCCCTGTCGCCGCCCCCAAGTACCTGGCAGAAATGGGAACTCCCGAAAATGTCATGGAACTGCGCCATCACAAGGGCCTGTATTTTCGCACCCCCAATGGCCCCTCACCCTGGCTCTGTAGTATCGACGGCCAATGGCACGATGTATCAGGCACGATAGTGGCAGTATCAAATAGTGGCCGCTGGCTGGTGGAGAAGGCCGTCGCCGGACAGGGAATAATGATGGCAGCTCGGTGGGCTGTAACCTCCTATATTGAGTCTGGAGACTTGCAGGAACTGCTCTTTGACCGGGTGCTACACATTACTCAGAACTCCGATCTTGCGGTCTATTTGCTCTATCAGAAGCAGCGCTATTTAGTGCCGAAAGTAAAAGCCGCAGTGGACTTTCTGGTAGCGAGGGTGCAGGGTAAGCACTGATAGCAAGGGCGCTGGGACGCCACAGGTTACGATCTCACACGCCCTATCGCTATTTCAGGAACAATACAGATTTTCTGGCGGATGTACGCCAACCAGAATTGGCGTACATCGCAGACCAATTGGAACGGTTTGGACTACTCCAACACAACCCGCCGCTAGCGGGGTCATAGAGGTCGAAAGACAATGAACCAACCCGTTACTCCTCCGTTCAGCGCTATCGCCAGAGAAAGCCTGACGCCGTTTGAATTCACCCGACTCTTTGCCGCCGCCCCCGCCCTGGCCTTACAGACCCGGGGCAGCGGCCAGCAGGTAATTGTGCTGCCCGGTTTGGGGGCCAGTAACAGATCAACAATTTTGCTGCGCAGTTATCTGTCCTGGCTTGGGTATCAGGTGCAAGGCTGGGAACTGGGACGTAACAGTGGCAACGTGGAGCAACTCTTGCCATTGGTAGCCGCCCAGGTCCGTCAGGTTCACCAGCAAACCGGTAGCAAGGTAAACGTCGTAGGCTGGAGTCTGGGCGGCGTCCTCGCACGAGAAGTGGCCCGAGAGAATCCTGGCATCGTGCGGCAAGTGGTCACCATGGGCAGCCCGGTAGTGGGAGGCCCCAAATACACAGTATTTGGCAATATGTATAAGCGGCGCGGTATAGACGTCGATGCCATCGAGGCCACCATTGCCGCTCGCGAGAACACTCCGATCACTGTGCCCGTCGCCTCTATCTACTCGAAAAGAGACGGTATAGTCGGCTGGCAGGCGAGCATCGACAGACACACGCCCGGGGCTGACAACATCGAAGTTGGCGCCACACATCTGGGCCTTGGAATATCACCCGACGTTTTCAGAATTATCGCGCGTAAGCTTGCGAGAGCTTGATTCCTATACGCTTTCTGTAAAATTCACTGTCCGACTCTTATAGGGGTTTAGGCAACACCTATTATTGGGAGTCTGATGGTCAGTTATAACAGTGGGCTCAATACCACTAAAGACGAAGATCACCAACGCAGAGAAAATATCATGAACAACGAAGACACGATTGCAAAACTCGTCAGCTTCTATGGAAACAGCAGTATCGTCCCTTCCGCTGACCAATGGAAAAATGCGTTTGAGTGCAAGGCGGGGCAAACAATCTGCATGGTCAATTTTATAAAGTTCAGGGAACAGGCGGAGTACCCAGACAACGAGAACGTGAGCGGCATGGAAGCAATGATGCGCTATTACGAAATAAGCCATCAACTTGTAGAAGGTGTCGGTGGTGAGTTTGTTGCAAGTGGATTGTTCGGTGGCATCCTAATGGGCGATGATGAGGACTGGGATGCTATTGGTATTGTTCGCTACCCTGATATTTCTGCATTTATCAAAGTGTTTTTGGACCCAACGTATCAAGCGTGTCATAGGCATCGGGTCGCAGCAACGCTACGCCACCGCATGGCAATCCTGATTGGAGGCTGAGCTCAACTATACGTTGGTTTGCAACGGACATGAATTTCTGGAATGCTGCATTCATAGACGACATCCAGTGTACGTTGAATTTTACAGATGCCAGCACAAGCCAGACGATCTACTCATCCATCAAGATAGTTCGCACCTGTAGGTGATTATGCAACGTTCGATGTACCGGACACCGATCGGCAATCTCCAACAGCCGCGCCCGCTCCGGCTCTGACAGAGAACCCTGCAAAGTGATCTCGCGCTCCAACACATCGATCTGCGCGGCCTTATCCTCGCAGCCCTCACAGTCATGTAGATAATCCCGACTGTGCTTTAACTCTACAACGACGTGATCCAGCGAGATCTTTTTGCGTCCGGCGTACATGCGCAGAGTCATCGATGTACACGCTCCCAATGCCGCCAGTAAATGCTCGTAGGGATCAGGGCCGGTATTATCGCCACCAACCGCTTTTGGCTCGTCAGCGAGCCAGTAATGGCTATCACTCCAGATGTGCTGGGTGAACCTGCGATTTTTCTCTTCCACGCGCACATGACCCTGCGCAACGGGGGCTCGGGGCGTCTCATCCACTGGGGTCAGGTAACGAGAAGCCCAAGCAGCTATGGTTGCGGCCACATACTCCGAGTCCTGCTTACGGCTGAGCAGATGATCCGCATCATCGAGTGAGACAAAACTCTTGGGGTGACGGGCCGCCACATAAATCTTCTCCGCCTCGGCAATAGGGACGACAGCATCCAGCGGGGAGTGCATTACCAGTAGTGCTTTACGCAACTTGCCGAGCTCATCCAGGGGATGTTCATCCAGATCCTCCAAAAACTGCTTCTTGATGACAAACTGACGGTCCGCCAAGGTAACCTGCGCTTCGCCGGTACGTTCAATTTCCGATAGCGACGCCTGAAAATTTTGCTTAACGTGCTCAGCACCGTGGGGCGCACCAATGGTGACCACCGCCTTAACTTCCGATACCTGAGATGCCATGGCCAGCACTGCGGCGCCACCGAGGCTATGCCCGACCAGCAACTCAGGGGCGGCATACTCATTGCGCAGAAAGTCCACTGCGGCAAGCAGGTCCTGCATATTGGACGAGAAGTTGGTATTGGAGAAATCGCCATCGCTGCTACCAAGGCCAGTGAAATCGAAGCGCAGTACCGCGATGCCAGAGGCAGTCAATGCCCGCGAAATGCGCGAGGCTGCAGCGATATCCTTGCCACAGGTGAAACAGTGCGCAAAAACAGCATAACAACGGATTGCCGACTCAGGCACTTCAAGGGCACCACTTAGAGTCAACCCATTACTGATAAATTGTACTTTCTGTCGCATGGTGTGCGCCCAAAGAAGCCTGCTCTCAGGATAGACGAGGTTTTACTCCTTGAACACCGCGGAGTTTGGCCGCCTGCCCGTCCTCCCGTTGCAAGCGCAAGCGGCCGGGCAACAACAGAACCCACTCCCTGGACGAAGGGGCGTATACTGGGCTCGTAAAGTCTATTAGATTAGTAAGGCTGCCACTATGGCGACTGTGAGTCACAAACCACTATCCTGGCGCTACGTCTGGCTGGTGGCGCTCATCTGCCTGCCCGCGCTTGGCTGGTGGGGCATTCTGGATGACTATTCTTCTGAGGACATCAATGCCTCTATCTCCAGTGCGGGGCTGATCTACGGTACAGCCAGAGGCATCAACGCTTTAGTTTCGCTGCTGCAGGGTACTGAGTTCAGCATTCCATTTCTCACCTTCAGCATCGGCGAGGTGCTCGATCCGGTCAACGATCTTATCGAGAGGTTCTCCGATATCGTTTTTCTTGCACTAGGCTCTCTCGCACTACAGAAGATACTACTGGCACTGGTGTCGGAGTGGATGTTCAACGTCCTGCTGTCAATTGTAGCCATCTGTAGTGGTATCAGTATTTTCCTGGCAGACGCTAAAGTAACCAGCGGACTATTGAGAGCCTTTATGGTTGTCGTATTCTTTAGATTTTCCTTGGGTCTGGTCGTCCTAGCCAACAGCTGGGTTGATGCGACTTTTTTGGATGAGGCAGACCAGCAACGTCTCGTCGCGATGGAAAACTTTCAGGGTGAACTGAAGCAGATAAACAGCTTGTCCAAGCAAGCGGAGGAAGCCGCAGCCGAATTCGGTGACACGCAGGCCGCGTTGAACAAGGCCGAACGCCAAAAGAAAGAAGCGCGGTTGGCCGTTCAGGACTTAGCATCACAAATTGCAGATGCAGAAAAATCGCTTCAAGCGGCAGCCAATCAAGCTGGCAGAATATGCTCACTATCAATCGCGACACCTATCCTGTCACCGACGTGCACTGAAACCGTCAGGGATCTACAGGCAGATATAGATCAACTGGAGGCAAATCGACAGGACAGACAGAGCGCGATAAGGCATCTTGATGAAGAAATTGCTGGACACCTCGAAACCATGGCCTGCCTGGAGAATCGACGTCGCGGAGAGAAGTGCCACTTCTGGGAGATACTGCCTGATGTGCCGAACGTCAATATCCTTCAGGAGAAACTGAACAATATCGAGACACGTGTCAGCGACTTTGCCGAAAATACCATCAACCTGCTTGTATCACTGCTGCTAAAATCGATTGCGATCCCATTTCTTTTCTTTTTTCTGCTAGTGCAGATCGTGCGTAGTAGCTGGACAAAGATGGGCTGGCAGTAAAAAAGGATTGCTAAAAACGTGCGGCGGTCCTGAATATCTGCCTACGCTCCGCCGCAGAAATCGCAGGCTACCGTATCGGGAGGTTTTCGAGCCATTCACCATACGTGGACTACGATTGCACGCGTGGTAATAGTATTCGAGAAGCGGTTCTACCGCCTGATAGGCGGCGCATCATCAGGCACAATGAGTTCGCCGATCTCGCGCCAGAGCTCGTCTGCCCGATTGGAGGGCGGGTTGCCATCCTCGTCGAAGGCCGCTTCACTGAACGTTACCGCGACGGCGATCGCGACGCCTTTCGAGGGCAGGTAGCCGAAGGCGGCGGCTTCGCCGGCAAACATCGGGTTTTGGGCCAACCAGTTACCGGTCGTGATGATACCCAACCCATAGCTGTAGCCCGCAGACTGCTGGAAGCACGTTGGGCAACCCTCGACGGCTGAACCGAAGCCTCGAAGATCAGTCGAGACCATCATTTCGTGCGACTCTGGCGATAACAAGATGCCATTGGAAATAGCACTCGCGGTGGCGTTGAGGTCGTAGATGTTCGTCGTTTGAATGGCACCGCGTGTGATCGTCCAGGACGGGTTCCAGAATGTCGTCTCCTCGTAGAACGGGGTGCCGGTTGAAACGCTGAGGTGTTCACGCCGCTCGGAGGAGAATGCATGGAGCACCGGTTCAACAATGGCCGGCGTACCGGGATCAGAAGTATTGGTGAGCCCGAGTGGACCCAGCACGCGCTCCTCCATCGCCTCAGCCATCGGTTGGCCGAGAATCTCCTCCAGCACAAGACCGAGTATCACGTAGTTCGTGTGAGCGTAGTTCCAGTTGGTCCCCGGCTCATAGAATAGAGGCTCATCGGCGATCAGGGCGAGCAACTCTTCCGGTTGCCACTGACGGAACGGGTTGTCATACAAGAGCTCGCCAAACGCCTCGTTCCCGATTACATAGTCGGGATAGCCCGAGATCATCTGCGCCAGCTGACCCAGCGTCACTCGCTCGCCATGCGGGATTTCCGGCAGCCAGGTCGAGACGGTGTCGTCGAGATCGACCCTGCCCTCGTCGACAAGCATAAGCAACAGCGTCGAGACATAGGAGATCGCCACGGCACCATTGCGAAAGTGCATGTCGGTAGTCGCAGGAACACCTGCCAGAGACTCGCCCCGGGCAAAGGTGGCTACTTCATCTCCATTGATCGTAACCCGCACAATCACGGCCCGCAGGTCGAACTCATCCATTCGGTGCTCCACCAGATGCACGATATCTGCTTCCAGTTGCGGATCTGGTGTGGGGGCTGGGGAGGGTAATTCCTCCGAGCCCGAGGAGCTGCTACAGGACGCGACGAAAAATGTTGACAGAAAAGCCATAGCAGCTGCGCGAATATATCTCATAACTCCAGTTTCGATCCTTTATGCTGTTGTGGGACATCCCAGAGCTTGGCCTCCCACGCCGACAAAGTGATCACACCTCACATGCCGGATTGGTTACTTAGAGCCAACAACATATCATATTGATGACTTTTTATATCACTATTGAATTTCTCGCAGCGTGCACTTGCAGATAGTCCCCACTATCTACAGCAGCATACCGGAGAGCGCACGATTACCATCCCGCACAAGCTTGTACTGACCTGCATTGATAGCACGGGGCTACGAGGTGTTATCAGGGTTGCACTGTATCCTGTAATGATCCAGCATAAGTAAGAGAGTCCTCTTTAACTAGCCCTGCCTGGAAGTCGGCTCACCAGAAAAATTAGCCGAATTGGCAGATCAGAGCTCTATGTTGTCAATGAGAGCCGGGGGACAGAATTTTAATAGTGTTCACGATTCCAGATACAAACCGAGCAAGAGAGGTTAATAATGATAAAAACTGTATTGTTTATTGCGACACTAGCGGTTCTGGTGGCCAGTTGTGCCGGCAACACTGCTGATAGAGAAGTTCTAACCTTGCGCCTGAACGCCGGATCTCACAATGCAGGTGCTATCGCCCAAGCCTCTTTGGTTGGACGAGGCGGCAGCACCGATATCACTTACCAGATAGGTGGCGTGCCGGTCGGCATGAGCAGGCCATTACAGCTCTACACCTTCATATATGCGGGCACTTGCTCCCAACTCTCGGCTGAACCCGTCTATTCAATGAATAATACCACACAGGCGATTCCTACGGAGACGGGTTGGAAACTATCAAAAATGGTACCGGCAGCACTTGGTGACCTCAGTGCTTCACCCCATGCGCTCATCGTACGCAGCAGCCCAGCTGACGGTAATATCGAGTTATTTTGTGGGAATATTCGCGAGCACGACTAATATCGTTGACGCTCGCCGAGCACGCTCCTTCAGATAACGAGCTAGAGCACACACTACAGCACCCGACTACACGGTGACACTATGGCTTCCAGTAACAGCTTTTACCGCTACATTCTGAACCCAATAATGCGCACCCTACTCCGTTCGCCGCTGCATGGTGTTACCAGCCAGAATATCGGCATCGTCCATTTCACCGGACGCAAAAGCGGCCGCCGTCTCAGCACTCCACTGAGCTACACTCGGGAGGGCGATATCGTCCGCCTGCTGTCCAATCGCAGTACGCGGTGGTGGCTCAATTTCCGGGGTAGTGACGTACCGGTTGAGATGGAGATCGCCCGCCAGCGAATTCCCGGTACCGCAGTCTTACTGGAAGGTGATAGCGAGGCGCTGCGCGAAGGGGTACGCCGCTTCATGCGCGCACTGCCCAGAGATGCAAAAGTCTATGGACTGAAACTCGATTCCCATGGAGAGGTCATAGAGAGCAGCCTCGCCGCAATTGCAGATGATTTAATACTGGTGGAGATTCGGCTGAATTACTGATATCCAGACTATCCCTGCCAATGACCGTATCACCCTGCGCAGCCATTCGGACTACGCAGGATTTCGCATAATCCACCCAGCCCAACCAATCAGGCCTATGGAACTATTTGAATAGCTATTTCAAGTACTGAATCCTGTGCCACACTGAAGGCAGGCAGTAATTTTTAGAGACTTCAACCCAGTGTTCAAATGCGTTAGATACGACTTGCATCAATAACATCCAGTGCTTATGCGCGCACATTAGGCCGTTATGGGTATAGAGATCGACAAGACCACTTTCACGCCAGCCGATTACCAGCGTTTTCATGACGCGCTGCTGGGTAACCTGGCTGAGCTGGAAGAGTTGCTGGTGGCGCCCGGGTTTGGCAGCGGCGCAGGGTCGATTGGTGCGGAACTGGAACTGTATATTGTCGATCGGGATGGATTTCCGCTGCATCTCAACCGGGAGATCCAGCAGGCCGCTGGGGATCCGCAACTGACGCTGGAATTGAATCGATATAACCTCGAGTACAATCTTACACCCTGCGCATTGGACAACAGCCCATTCGCGGCTATCGAAGCAGAGATTATCAGCAAGCTGGCAGACCTTGGCGAGGTGGCTGAAGCGGTAAATGGCAGGATAGTGCCGATCGGCATTCTTCCTACCTTGCGCCAGTCTGATTTGGGGGCACTGTGTGTCACCGATCGCAAGCGCTACCACGCGCTGGTAAAGCAGTTACTGCGACGAAGTGCAAAGTTCAGGATCGATATCGACGGCGAGGACCCCCTGCAACTTGATATGACCGACATCACACTCGAGGGTGCCAATACCTCGTTTCAGATTCACTACCGGGTGGCGCCGCAGCAATTCGCAGACACCTTCAATGCCATTCAGTTGATGACACCACTGGCAATAGCTATGGCCTCCAACTCACCGACATTGTTTGGCCACAAGTTGTGGCATGAAACCCGCATCCCGCTGTTCAAGCAATCGATAGACACACGGCAAGTCGACCGCTATAGCTGGAACGAACCGGCGCGGGTGAATTTCGGCCAGGGCTGGGTGCGACAGGGTGCACTGGAACTGTTCACCGAGGTAGTGCGGCTCTATCCGCCGCTATTACCTGTCTGCGCGCCTCGCCATCCACCAGAACACAATCTTTCGCGCGAACAAACCCCCTCGCTCCACGAGCTGCGCCTGCACCAGAGTACCGTCTGGCTGTGGAACCGGCCGGTGTATGACAGCGTGGACGGTGGGCACCTGCGGATTGAGATGCGCGCACTCCCAGCGGGTCCTACGGCAGTCGATATGGCCGCCAATGCGGCGTTGTTGATAGGTCTGGCCGAGGGGGTGAAGACCGACATCAACCATATACTCCCGGCGATCCCGTTTGCTATAGCGGAGTACAATTTTTACAGGGCGGCCAAGCACGGCCTCGATGCCCGGCTGGTG
The DNA here is from genome assembly GCF_055809315.1 of Halioglobus sp. D3-4. Classification (NCBI taxonomy): domain Bacteria; kingdom Pseudomonadati; phylum Pseudomonadota; class Gammaproteobacteria; order Cellvibrionales; family Halieaceae; genus Halioglobus; species Halioglobus sp. D3-4. The sequence continues at coordinate 4,485,150 of NZ_CM147907.1, read as the reverse complement.
TGGCCTGACCGCCGCCGGTCAGGCTATGAAGAACAGCCTGTTTCCGACATTGTCGCACGCCTGTTACCCATTGCCCTTGAAGGCCTGACGTCGATAGGCATCTCATCCGCTGAAGCCGAGCGCCATCTGGGTGTGATTGAACGTCGTCTGGAGCGCCGCCAAACCGGAGCCACCTGGCAGTTAGCGAAGCTGACATCCCTGCAACGCACTCTACCGATGGATGCAGCGCTGCAGGCAATGCTCGAAGAATTCATCATTCACAGTCAAGCAAACCTCCCCATTTCGGAGTGGCCCTTATGAGTCGCGTCAAGTTCATCAAAAACCCTGCGCCATCAGATATCGGCAACAATACGGAAGAATTCCTGCACTATATGGATGGCCCGGCCTGTTTTTATCTTGCGGGAGATGACCCATCGCGAACGCGCGCGATGGTCACTCTGCTGCATGGCAATGAGCCATCGGGTGTGATGGCGCTGTATCGTTGGTTGCGGTCTGGACAACGGCCGGCGGTCAACGCTGTCTGTATTGTGGCCTCGGTGGTTGCCGCGCTAGAGCCGCCCGTATTCAGTCATCGTATGCTGCCCAGGGCGCGCGATCTGAATCGCTGTTTCCGGCCGCCCTTTGATGATGCCCAGGGCGCACTCGCCGAGGAAATACTGGAAATACTGCACCTGCACCATCCCGAGGCAGTGATCGATATCCACAACACCTCCGGCTCCGGGCCGGCATTTGGCGTGTGTACCTATATGGATCGCCAGCACGACGCACTGACGTCACTCTTCACGCAGCGCCTGATTGTATCAAACCTTGGCCTGGGCGCACTGATGGATATCAGTGAACACAGCTATCCCACCGTGACCATAGAGATGGGCGGCAGACTGGATGATGAGGCTCATGAGTTGGCCTACGAGGGTTTGTGTCGCTATTTGACGGCACCGGTCGTATTGGCACAGGGCAGAACCGACTGGGGCCTGGAATTGCTGTACGACCCGATCCGGCTGGAACTGTGTGAACACGTCACACTCACCTACGCCGAAACGCCCTGCGAATCGTACGACATCACATTGAAGACGGACATCGAACATCACAACTTCGGAACTGTGTCCGAAGATACCTTGCTGGGCTGGGCTAACGGCTCGGAACGAAGTCTGTTCAGGGCTCAGGATGCCAGCGGCCGCTGCGCCGTGAATACGTTGCTGCGCATTGTCGATGGTAAATTGTATCCGGCCAGGCCGCTGAAGCTATTCATGATCACCAACAACAGCGCCATCGCAGAATCCGATTGCCTGTTCTACGCGGTAGCGGATGATGGTTCGGCAATCATTGCCTGAGCAGGTTATCCTGTGCATGGGTAACACGCGAGGCCTCTGTACCATGAAAATCCCGACAGGTGCTTTTGGCATCCTGCTGAACACCATCCAATGAAACAGGCGAGATTTGCAATGGCGGGTAAACACCTTCTCCCGACATTGCTCCTGCTTTGCTTTCTACCCGTCGTGGCACAGCCCGCAGTGTACTTCTGCACCATCTTTACGCAGCTGCCAGATGCGCCTGAAAGTCTCATATTTCGCTTTGAGGTAGAAGGAGAGCACGCCACGCTGACTTACACCTACCGGGTAAGTCCTGCTGCGGACGCTCGGGAATTTTTCCTAGAACTGGATGTCCTGAACGACTCTGCACGTTCACTGGTCCTCGGATCATTAACGGAGGGCAATGAGCAACATGCGCCAAGATATGACGTATGGGTGCTCGACAAGCGCGATATGTATTTGAGTTCAGAGGTGACGCGCGCCAATGACGCGAATATGGCACGATCGGCGCGAAGGTCGGGAACCTGTGTGATCCAGGACTAAATACCGCGTCCGCACAATCGCCTTCTGGCGGCACACCGGGGCTCAAGTGGCGCGGCATCAGCAAAGGATTGCCGTATTGATTCAGGCTACACCTCTCGAGGAGGCCTGACGACAAGAGCAAGTGCAAACAGCACCGGCATCATCACAGCCAAAGTCAGCAGCACCTGTATGGCTGCATCCGGCGATTCACAGTGCGTCCAGTATGCGGCAACGGCCCAGGGAGCGGCAGCCCGTGCAAGCGACATCGGCACCAACATTATCCCGTTGATAGCGCCATAACTATGCCGCGACAACAATTCAGGGACCGCCATGCCACGTACAATGGTGAAGACACCATTCGCCCCGCCATAGATAATGCACAAGACGGCGAGCGTAAAGACTTCCGGTGGCGCCCAGAGCAATAGTATCGCCAATGGAAATGCGATACTGCCAAGCAAGCCAATCCGCGTAATGGTGACCTCCTCGAACAGCAGCATCAACACCCGTGCGCCCACCTGGGCCGGACCGATCAGCGCAATCGCCAACACCACAGATTGCGGTTCTGCAGCCAGCGCGATCATCAGCGGATAGATGTGATAGGTAAATCCAGAAAACAGCGCCATATAGGCACAGAACGATGCCGTGAGGAGATAAAACCTGGAGCAGCGCAGCACCGACCCAATGTGCAGCTGCGGCATCGCAGTCTCCCCCCGGACCGACTGTCGTGCACCCCCGGCGGGTGGTATGGCCCACAGGTAGAGTGGTACGGCGGCGACCGCATTGACGATTGCGAGCCCCAACAACGCACCGCGCCACCCCAACGCATCCAACATAAATTGCATCAGCGGTACAAACACCGTACTGGAAAAACCCGCCCACAGCGTAATCGCCGTGATCGCCGCACGTGCCTTTTGCGCCCCCAGATAGCGCACAGTAATCGCGAATGCAGGTTCGTACAGCAGCGCGGCCTGCAGGACACCCAGAGTGATGATGGCGACATACAGCCCGGCCAACGTCGTAACGTATGACCAGGCAATCAGTGTCAGCGATGCCGCGAGGGTCGCACCAACCATCACTTTGCGACCGTGCCCCCGGTCAATCAGCACGCCGACAGGGAACACCATCGAGGACGCGGCCAGAAGGCCAAACGCGGCTGCGCCGTATAGTTCGACACGACGCCAACCGGTGTCACTGATTATCGCCGCTGCGATCAGGGGAAAGCTGTAGTACAGCGTTCCCCAGGACACCAGTTGCCCCAGACCGAGCGCGGCGGCAAAACCGCGGTGCGCCACGATACCCTCTAGCCCTGACACACCCGCACAGACTCTGACTGCACCCCCACCGTACCAGACGTTAACGCAGAGCCCAGCGCAGCGGTAACCGAGCGCACCTGCTGGTAGCCGGTTCTCAACAGAAAGGTCGGTGCACGCCCATAGCTTTTGATACCGAGTATATACAAGCCGGTCTCGGGGTGGGAAAGCTCTGCTACCCCATGCTCGGGAACCGATCCACAGCTGTGCTTGTTCGGATCGATCAGCGGTGCCAGCTTTACCGGGCTCTGTGTCGCAGGGTCCAAAGCGACCCGCAGCTCTGTCAGTAAGCCGAGGTTGGGGCGGAACCCGGTGGCGGCGATAATGCGGTCAACCGGGGGCAGTCGACCCGAGCGACTGTGTACAAGCAGTTGGTCATCGACACGCTCAATAGCCTCCACCTGAAGCTCTGTCACGGTCTCGATTTGGCCGTGCTCCAGCAATGACTGAATGTGCACTTCAAGACGCCGCCGCTCCTGCAGTTCATCGTCTGCCGGGGAGCGCACGACGCCAGACACATTCGCACTGCGCACGCCCCAGTAAACCCGAGTACTGGCATTTTGTCCGGCGAGCGCAACCAGATCCTGCAGGGCATTGAACGCCGAATGGCCACCACCGACCACCAACACCGACTTGTCGGTGTAGTGTTCACGCGCAGCACAAAGGATGTCTGGCACACCGTAGGTGATAGCATCACCGGCATCGCACTCGCCCAGCGCGGGGATGCCGTGAGCGCCGAGCCAGTTGGGTGTCTGGTAGGTGCCGGAAGCGTCAATGACGGCACCCGCGATAATGTCCCGCTCACCGCCGTCCCCCACTACCCGCAACACGAAGGGGGCGGCATCTCTGCCGCTGGTGCGCAACACATCATGATGGCGTCGACTCACGTACCTGACCTGCGTATTAAGGTGCAGGCAAGGTGCGATCACGGGGTGCGCGGCCAACGGCAGCAGGTACTGCTCCAGCAGTTCCCGCCCAGTGGGGAATGCGTGCATAGGGGGCTCGCGCCAGCCCTGCTGTTTGAGCAAGGCGGTCGCTGCGGGGTCCACGTTATAAGACCACGGCGAGAACATCCGCACATGCCCCCAACGCGCCAGATTCGCGCCCACCTGCTCCCCAGCTTCAAGTACGACGCATCGATAGCCCTGGCTCTGTAGGTGCACGGCGGCGCTCAGTCCGACAGGGCCGGCCCCGATCACGGCAACGGGCAATGTGTTCAGTGTGTTTGGCATAAACGCTCCTTGCGATATCATGTTGTTAGTAACAACTATATGGGGAAAAAAGTGGGCTATGTGCCCAAGCGCGCACGAGCGGCGCTCGTAAGCTGTCGAATCAGGGTCAGGGCTCCATCGAGCACCTCGGGCGTAACATCCCTGATCATTTCAATCTCCTCCACAACCAGGTCGTGCCGAATCCTGCGGTAAAGCGACTCTCCCGCTGTCGTCAGTGATAGCTGGACCGCGCGCTGATCATCGGGGTCCGCAACCTTGAGAACATACTTTTTGCGCAGCAGCGCATCCACCACCCGGCTGGCGGTGCTCTTGTCCAGATACATCTCGTCTGCCAGTGCCTGCAACCTCAGCGGCCCGCGCTTGACCAGTGTCTCAAGCGCATAGCACTGCGCTACGGACACGTCGTGGCAGGAGATACAATCCCTGTCACGGAACTGATGCACGCGGATAAGCTGGTTGATGGCTTCATAGAGCTCCTCGGCGCGCTCGTGGCTGGCAGTCATAACCGTAAACCCCGATCGAATATGTTGTTAGTAACAACCTTATGCCATGGTACTGCCGGATGCAACCACAGATTGCCCGCTGCATCGTCCATACGGTGTCAGGGCGGGACTGCGCAGAAGGCACAGGGCGACTCACTGCATGCGGCCATCGCTCGAATATGTAAATCTATACATAATAGGAATCACATTTTGTTATCATAGGCCTCACGTCATACAGTGCTCCCGAGTTGCAGCACCGGCCGCTGCACTGCATTGGCACAGCACAGCCACCCTTTTTGGTTTTCCCCTTTTGAGGATATTTTTCATGTCAGATTTACCACCATGCCCCATGTGTCAGTCGCAGTTCACTTATGAGGATCGCGATCTGCTGGTTTGCCCCGAATGCGCTCACGAATGGTCTCCCGGGGCTGATTCTTCGGAAAACGAAAATGTCGCCAGTGTAAAAGATGCCAATGGCAATGATCTGTACGAGGGTGACAGCGGAACACTGATCAAGGATTTGAAGGTGAAGGGCAGCTCAAGCGTATTGAAGGTGGGCACCAAAATCAAAGTCAACCGCATTGTAGACGGTGATCACAACATAGATTGTCGCGTCGAAAAAGTGGGCGAGATGATGTTGAAATCAGAGTTTGTGAAAAAGGCTCGCGCCTGACACTGCCTCGCGCTTTTTCCGCGCAATCACAATTACTGGCTTTACTTGGCAATTATCACGGCGATGCTATGATAACTCATCCAAGCATGTCGGTTCTGTCTCAGCGACTCCTACTGACGTGAGCGCTGCAACGTGATAAAAGCTTGCATACGTTTCAAGCATTGGAACGAGCGGACGTTAGTTGATAAGGAGTATCTTCCAATGTTTAGCAATAATAAAATACATAACGTCTCGTCGAAATCAGGCCCTGCTGCGATATGTGCGCTGCTGCTTTTGGCGGGTGCTGTCCCCACGGAGGCCAGCACCGATGCCGAACGAATCCAGTTGCTGGAGGCACAGTTGCAACAGCAGAAACTGATTGCGCAACAGCAGGAGGAGGCACTGCGACAGCAAAGGGAAGCGCTGCGCACAATGGAAGAGGAAATTACGCGGCTGAAAAGTGGCCAGCCGGCACTCGTAGCTGAAAGTACCCCCCCGCCGCTACCGGAAGCAGAAGCGCACGCAGAGACAGATACCGCACCGGTGAAAGACATTATTCGAAACACCACGGTAGACGTATACAGCAGTATCCAGCTCGATGCCATCTACGACTTCAAACGCGTCGCGCCCGACTGGGAGGCCACACTGCGGCCCTCAACCATTCCGATAGAAAAAGGCATCTATGGGCAGAATGGTGACACCGTTGTCAGTGTCAAGCAGACACAGATGGGCTTTCGCTCCTCAACAAATACACCCTGGGGAGATTTCAAAACCTGGTTCGAGTTCGATTTCTTCGGGACCGGCTCGGAAGCAGGCCAGACAACATTTAACCTGCGGCATGCCTGGGCCGAAATAGGTGGGCTGGGCTTCGGACAGACGAACTCCAACTTCATGGATATCTCGATCTTCCCCAATGTCGTGGACTGGTGGGGCCCCTCCGGCATGGTGTTCAACCGCAACCCGCAGTTGCGTTATACGTGGTACCAGAAAAGCAGCGAAATCGCCGTGGCGCTGGAGAAACAGAACGGCAGCTTCAACAGCGGCATCTTTGGCGAGATATCACCGGGGTTCGGGGAGAATGCCAAAGACCGGACACAATTCCCCGATCTCACCGCGCACTGGCGTGACGAGTATGACTGGGGTCACTACCAGATTGCCGGCGTAGTGCGCGAGTTGGCGTTTGAAACGCGCGGCACGCCGGATAACCAGCCCAAGGATAGTGAGTTTGGTTGGGGCATCAACCTCACCAGCGTAGTGAACACCTTTGGCCGCGACCAGCTCAAAATCGGCGTCGTCCATGGTGACGGCATCGCATCGTTCATGAATGATGGCGGTGTGAACCTGGCACCCGATAACTTTAAAGCAAAAGCCGTAGAAGTCAGCGCTGCCAGTGTGTATTACGATCACTACTGGTCAGACCACTGGAGTTCCTCGATAGGTTACTCCATCAATCACAATGACACGCTGGACCAGATGGCGGACAACGAGTTCAAGACCGGTCAGTACGCGAGCACCAACCTGCTGTACTCCCCCTACCCCGAATTGCTCATAGGGTCTGAATTCCTGTGGGGCAACCTCGAGAATGTCGCGGGCGAGCAACAGGACGACTACCGCCTGCAGTTCACCTTTAAACACAAATTCACTGCCAGCTTCTAAACACCGCCCAACCATCATGGAACGAGCGCAGATCAACGAGGAATGCCGATATGATAGCGAGGCGCCTAGCAGCATTGTTATTTTCCTGCCAGCTCTTTGTGCCAACTACAGGCCTTGCACAGACGGGTGACAGTGCGACACCTGAATTTCGTGTAGAGGAGGCCAGCATCGCCACCATGCAGGCGGCTATGGCCGAAGGCGAGATAACCTCGCAGGAAATCGTGCAGCAGTACCTCGACAGAATAGAGAAGTACGAGGATACGCTGCACGCGACGCTGGCGATCAACCCCAATGCACTGGAAGATGCCGCGGCACTCGATCGAGAGCGCACTGCGGGCAAGGTGCGGGGCCCTTTACACGGTATTCCTATCGCGCTGAAAGACAATATCCACACTACCGATATGCCGACTACCGGCGGAGCGCTGGCGTTTGCCGGGTATACACCACCTTATGAGGCTACACTGGTCGAAAACCTGCGCGCTGCCGGTGCGATTATTCTCGCCAAAACCACGCTGACCGAACTCGCCAACTGGGTGGCTACAGGCATGCCCAACAGTTACAACGCGATACGCGGATACGGCTACAACCCCTACGATCCGCGCCCGGACCCACGCCCGGGCTTCGATGACGGGCGCGCAGTACTGGACACCGGTGGTTCCAGCTCCGGCATCGGTACTGCCGCTAACTTCTGGGCGGCGAACATCGGAACAGAAACCTCCGGTTCTATTGAGATTCCCGCCAACAACAATATGCTGGTTTCGATCAAACCTACAGTTGGCCGCGTCAGCCGATACGGTATCATTCCGATTACTGCAGATCAGGACACCGCGGGGCCGATGGCCAAGTATGTGGCCGACGCCGCTGCACTGTTGGCAGTCATGGAGAGCACAGATGAAAACGACCCCGCGACCGGCGCATGCCCACCCCCAGCCGATGGCGATTATTCTTCTTACTTAACCCGGGATGGACTTAAGGGTGCCAGGATCGGTATACCCAGAGCCTATTACTACGAGCCTACAACCACACCAGGTGCAGAGGCGCCTGTGGGCGGGTTGTCTCCTGCGGAGTCAGACGCAATGGCGAAAGCGATCTCCGTACTCAAATCACAGGGTGCGATCATCGTTGACCCGGCGAATATTCCCAGCGTGGTAGCCAAATCGGCTGCCGATAATCAGTTACTTTTCCAGAATTGCTACGACTTGCCCCAGGGCAAAGGTGGGGATGAGAATTGCTCTGTGGTAATGAAGTACGGCATGAAGCGCGATTTCAACAAGTGGCTGGATTCGCTGGGAGACAGCGCACCAGTGGCAAGCCTCACGGCGCTGCGCGAGTACAATCTGGAGCACCGCGACAACAACGCCATTCGCTACGATCAGGCCGAACTCGATATCTCGGACCAGATGGTCGTGACCACAGACAAGTCACGCTACGAGGAAGATCGTGCAAAAGATATTCGCCTGTCACGCACTGAGGGCATCGACGCCGCATTGCAAAAATATAGACTGGATGCCCTACTGATGCCGTCGTGGAAGGGTGAAAATGTCATCAACAAGGCGGGCTATCCCGCGATATCGGTACCGTTTTCCCGGGTGGAGAACGCCCTCTCACCGCCGCTACCAGACGATTTTGATCCCGAACCGATGCCCTTTGGAATCACATTTGTGGGGACGGCCTGTAGCGAGGGACGCCTGATAGAGTTGGCTTACAGCTTTGAACAGGCGACAGGAGCGCGTGTACCGCCGGTGCAGTTTCCTTGAAAGCCTGCGGATCGGCGCGTCGCCATAGGCTATTGCAGCTAACAGCAGGGCTTTTACTGGCCTTTGCACACTCCGCCTGGCCCGCATCCACCGACGCGCTGCAGATCGCTGTGGACAATGCTTATGAGTCTTTCAAGACACTGGATGAAGGCGCAAATGCGCAGTACATTCCCGCGCTGGCGGAAGCGGATCCCGACGCGTTCGGTATCGTGATACTCACAACCGATGGGCGCTTTATCGAACAGGGCGATACCCATAAGCCCTTTGCGATAATGTCCGCCGCCAAGCCGTTCACATTGGCACTACTGCTGGAACAACAGGGTCCCGAGGTGGTACTGGAACGCATCGGCGCGGAGCCCACGGGCCTGCCATTTAACTCACTCAGCGGTATCGATAAATCTGCGAACGAGCCATTGAATCCGATGGTCAATGCGGGCGCAATCACCGCTGTCAGCCTGTTGCAGGTGGATACACCTGAGGATCGGTGGCCACTGATCCTGAACTACTATAGCCAGTTTGCCGGTGAGCCCCTGACAGTGATGGGCGATGTGTATACATCAGTATCGCGAAGTAACTATCGCAATCGCGCGCTGGTGAACCTGTTGCAGTTTGATGACCGCCTCGGCGCAGACCCAACTTCCACACTGGATGCCTACAACAAGCAGAGCAGCGTTGCTGTGACTGCGCGCCAACTCGCCGTTATGGGAGCCACGCTGGCCAATGCTGGCGTTAACCCGCTAACGGGTGAACGTGTACTCAGGCAAAACCTGGTCGACAAAGTTCTCGCCATGATGATGCTCAGCGGCTTCTACGACGAATCCGGTTGGTGGGCCTACACTGCCGGGCTGCCAGCCAAAAGCGGTGTCGGTGGCGGTATTGTAGCCATAGTACCCGGCACGATGGCCATCGTGGGTTACTCACCGCGACTGAGCGAAGCGGGTAATAGCGTCCGCGGCATGAAAGCGATACAGGCAATTTCTGTGGAATTGGGACTCAGCCTGTTTCGCCCGCAGTGAAAGCGGAAACTGTCAGCGCTGCCTCTGCCAATCCATAGGCGGCCTACTGGCTACGCGCCGGCAGCCGGGGTACAAACTGTGGCATGGGTCACGATTTATACAAGCGTCGGTAGCTTTTGCAATGCTTGCTATTGCACACCCCGTGAAGGACTACTACTCTCATTTAGGATGAGCTGTGTTGTCTTGCTTTTCTATATCCGCTCATACTGTCGCCAGCGTGCAATCAAACGGCGATGCGATCGGCAAGTGCCGAAGGGAGGACCCCAACGATGCGCCGCCTGAAAGGATTTTACACCAACGTCTTGCTCGGTCTATTGTGTACCAGCGCAGTAGCGCACGCCGAGCCATTCGCCTATATCAGCAATGCTGCAGACAATACAGTCTCTGTCATTGATACAGCATCCAATACGGTGGTGGACACCTTTGCGGTCGGCACGGGTCCTTTCGGTATCACCGTCCACCCGAACGGTAACACTGTGTATACAGCAAACCTGTATGATAACTCCGTCTCCGTCATCGACGCGGCCAGCGATACGGTGATAGCTACAGTCCCTGTGGGGAACTGGCCCTTCGGCCTCGCAGTGCTGCCAAACGGAAGCGCACTGTATGTCGCAAACTTCATTGACTCCACCATTTCAGTCATCGACACAGGCACCAACACCGTCGTAGACACGATAATCGGCGGTACCAATTCCCGCGGCGTCGCCATGCACCCCAGTGGCAGTCTTGTCTATGTCACCAACACCAACGGGGACTGCCTATCCATCATCGACCCCACCACCAACACCGTGGTGGAGACAGTAGCCGTCGGTAGCCTGCCCCGCGGCGTGGCCGTGCACCCCGACGGCAGCAAGGTATATGTAACGAACAACCTTGGCAATACGGTTTCTGTGATAGCCACGACAAGCCCCCTAGGCAAGCACTCGGTGATTGCTACTATCGCTGTAGGAGAAGGCCCTATCGGTGTTGATATCCATCCTGAAAGCGGTGATGTGTATATCGGAAATCGGGATAGCGGAGATGTCTACATCATCGACTCAACCACCAACACCGTGGTGGATATCATATCGGTTGGACTCAGCCCCCGCGGTGTTATGGTGCACCCGGACAACACTGCCGTCTACGTGTCGAACGCCAGCAGCAATAGCGTATCTATCATCGACCCGACAACCCGCACCGTGGTGAAAACGGTAGAGGTGGGGCATGTGCCTTTTGCCTTTGGAGAATTTATCGGACCACTGGCGGCACCCGACAGCGACGGCGACGGCGTTTCTGATGACGTTGACAACTGCCCGTTGATAGCCAATGCGGAGCAGGAGGACGACGACAACAGCGGCCGAGGAGACGCCTGTGACGGGCTACCGCCGGGATGCTGAGTAGATTGCCCAACAGCCCTGCGGAGTGCCGTCAGCAACATCCAGATTCACCCTAAATCAATTCACCCCTACTGACCTATTAAGCGTACACTGTCTCTCCCTCCCGGTAGCCTGAGGTTCGCTACCATACTGCCAGAAGCCTGACGGTCCGCACGGGCTCCCTGAATTTATTCCAGCAAAAAGCGGCTATTCCGTGCTCGGCAGGGCCAACCAATTGCACACTGAGCTGCTGTCTATCCAGTGATACCGGGCAACAAGCTTTTGCTATCGGAACAACCGACATCACCGCGTGCCGATAGGCGTCGTGATGACTTACAAAAAAGGTAACACTATGAGCAAACTAATAATGGGTGTCATCGGCACTTCGAAAAAGGAGGATGAGCGACGTTTCCCAATCCATCCAGCGCACCTGCAGCGTATTCCTGAACATGTTCGTCAAGGTCTGATATTTGAGCAAGGGTATGGGAAGCCATTTGGCATACCCGACGAAGACATCGCTGCCCAGACAGGTGGAATTGCAACACGTCATGACATTCTCGCGGACATTGGGAACGTTATCATTGGCAAACCCGTGCTGGATGATTTAAACGAGCTTCGTGAAGGTGGCGTTCTCTGGGGCTACGTACACTGTGTGCAGCAACAGGCGATTACTCAGACTGCCGTCGATCGCAGACAGACGCTCATCGCATTTGAAGATATGTATGTGTGGACACCCAACGGCCATATTGGACGCCATACGTTCTACAAAAACAACGAAATGGCCGGCTATTGCGGTGTAATACACGCCCTGCAACTTATGGGCATTGATGGTCACTATGGCAATCAGCGCAAAACCATTATTTTCAGTTTTGGAGCTGTCAGTCGTGGAGCCATCTATGCACTGAAAGCACATGGGTTCAGGGATATTACCATCTGTATTCAACGCCCGGATCACGAGGTGCGCGAAGAGGTGCTCGACTGCCACTATGTGAAAATACGAGAGGGGCTAGAAGGTGAGGCGCGTATGATGGTCGTGGAGCACGATGGAGGAACGCGGCCTCTGGTGGATTTGATTGCCGAAGCCGATATTATCGTCAATGGCACGTTTCAAGAAACAGATAAACCCATCAACTTTGTCACGGAATCAGAAAACGCATGCCTGAAACCCGGGAGCTTGATCATAGATGTGAGCTGTGACGAGGGAATGGGGTTTTTCTTTTCCAGGCCAACGACATTCAGAAATCCGATATTCAAGCATGACAAAACAGACTACTACGGCGTCGATCACACGCCCAGCTACCTCTGGGAGAGTGCTTCGCGCTCTATTTCCGCAGCACTCATTGTTCATTTACCCACGGTGGTGGAGGGGCGTGATAGCTGGATGAAAAATGAAACCATTCGGCGAGCTATCAACATTGATAATGGCGTTATTCAGAATCCTGCAATCCTGTCCTTTCAGAATCGTGAGCTCAGTTATCCTCATAGTTGCATCATTGAGTCCCCGCGCTTGGAGGAAGCCTTATAGCCACGACTGGTGCCAATACACCATCTGGGACATAGCGGAAGCTTGTGCCCACCGGTCCAGATTCAGCAGAACAGACCTCTTCGATCGCAGCTGGAGGTACTTCCCTGCGGCCGCGAGCTCCGACGAACATCCAAAGACGGGGAAATTCTTAACCTGGCACCAAATAGCGCCGGATACTTTGATCCTTTGGACGCTCGCATGCGTATTGATTCACTAGTGCGTCATGAATTGGCTATCGAGGATAGAAAATGTTTGGATTATTCAAAAAAAACCCACTGAAGCAACTGCAGAGGGACTATGAGTCCTTGCTAACCAAAGCCTTCCAGGCCCAGCGGGACGGCAATATACGCCTGTACTCAGAGCTCACCGCGGAATCAGAAGTGCTGAGGTTGAACATTGAAGGGCTAAAATGCACTGACGATGCCAACCAGTAGCTGTAATGCACCATGTACTAAGAGAGGGAAACTCAACCGCTATCCCCAACTGGGACTCCCGGGCGCGATCAAAAAAGCATACCAGTACGTAGTTGCGTCATGGCTATTCCTCACTTGGTATAACAGGACGCCAAGTACCGAATAGTTCATGCTAATGTAGCGCCTTCACTGATGAAAGATAATAACTGAGACAAACCCCGGAGAATATATTATGTCAGGCATACCTTCTGGATATCCCACCGATCAAATAGAGGCCTTTTCCCTGCTAGGAACACGTGACCAGCTATCGATTGATGACTTGAAAATATTGGCTCTGTTAGAAGTCGCGGGTGAAGCTTTCTACCAAGCTGCTGCCAATGCGGTGACCAACGATGAGGCGAAGGACTTACTCCGAAGAAATGGTCAGGAAGAGCGCGGCCATGCTCACCGCTTGCTAAAAGCCATCGAATTACTGGGCGGGGAGTTCAACCTCCCGAATGACACAGAGAATCCCTATGTTCAACCGATGGATTTAGGTGGTGTCATCAATGCTGAATTACTCAACATTATTGAGCAGTCGGAGAAAGACGGTGATCTGCAGTACCAGGTTTGGGCGGATGCGGAACCCAACGCACAGGTGGCAAAAATTCTTCGTCAAAATGGAACCGAGGAAACGCGCCACGGTGAACGAGTAGGCCAGGTAGTAGCCCTCTTGAGCTGAACAACACCCGACTATTTGCCCATGGTTAACCCTGCGGCGACGACGGACACCCTCTCATTACTTTCAGTCGCAGAAGAACTCGTAACGCTTAAAGCGGCGGCGCTACGGCTTGTGGCGTGAGCACTGACAACTCATGGCGCGGTTAGCGCTCTACTGCATGCGACACTGGCAGCTTACCCTGCATCAAATCACAAAGCGCGTGCCAGCGAAGCTTCCCCGCAAAAAACCACTTGCCACTATAACTGTACACATATACAGTATAAGGCATCATCAACCTACCTTTGAGGTGAGCTGTGGCCGTAGTAGCAATGTGGAAATGCGATCGAGACGATGCAATGTTTGATACCAAAAAGAATGCCGATGCCCATGACAAGATGCTGGAGTTGGCTGAACATTTCAGCCTGTTTCTGGAAAAGCAGATCGAAGGCATCAGTGAGCAGGATGCGGAAAAAATCGGCCTGCTGTTATCCAGAAACAAGGATACCCTGATCGCCGCGTGCAAAGGCAAGCCTGAACTTCTGTCGGACATTGGCAGTGAGAGCACGCAGGAAGCCACGAATATTACGCCGCTGGCTGCAAAAGCCTAGTGGCAGTAAGCGCCACTAACCCGCGTCCGGATTCGCGAATCACAGTGCTGCAGCAAAGGCAGGTGTAGTAAGGGCCTCCAGGGATGCAAACCGGGCGCGCTATTCGGGAACGTATCCTATCGGCCCACCGAGTTCTACACTATAACCGTTGCCGTGATTGCACTCGGACAGATCGGTCGTCGAAAGATGGTCATTCAGCGCCGGATTGTAGCAGCGATACAGTGGCAGCGGCGCTGCGCGGCTTGCAGCGCTGGCGACAAACCCCATTGAGCCATCGAGGGTATTCCCCTCCCCTTCACAGCCCGCATCAGCACTGATAAAGGATTCGAGTTTGTTTGTTGCTGCGCGGCAGCGGAAAATCTCTTTCGCAGTGGAAAACGCACGGGAAAATGTGCGATAGGCAGGCCCTTCGTACAGATAACCATTTTCCGGACCCAGTTCATTAGCATCCCTGGAGGGCATGTGGTTAATGAAAACCGGGTCGTAAAACCGGTATATGGAAACCCTGCTCACCGGCGAGGGCACCGGCTTATTGAGCGGCGGCGCTACACAGTAACCCTGGTTTTGTTGGCAAATCGCATCGTCGCTGTCGATACAGTATTCTTCTTCCACCAATCGGACAGGCCCGACAGACGCGGGCACATTCTCGTCTGGCCGCGTATTGGAAAACCCACACCAACCGTAGCCCTCGCAATACCACTGTTCTTCTGTCAACACAAATTCGCCACCGCAGGATTTCACAGAGTCATACGCCATGCGTAATACAGAGCCGACAGCTTGTTCAAACACGACTGGAACGCGCTGATCATCACAGAGACTTTGGTAACAGCGCTCGTAAACAATATAGCGATGCTTCTGCAGAATAATTCGCCCCCTGATATCGTCGGGGCCAACATCAAAGCAGGTATTCAGATCGTTGATATGCACATCGTGTGAGCGACAGCCATCCATAAACTGGTGCCACTTGCCATCGGGAATGACATTTTCAGGGACGATCACCAAACCCTCGGGGTGAAACTCTTCCTTGATAGTGCCATCGATCGCGGTACTGCCTGTAGAGCGAATGATTTTCCAGACGCCGCCTGTATTTTGCAGGACATCGGGGGGATCTCCCCAGGGCCGGACACCGTCGACTGCAATGGTCTTTTTCACGGCCTGATCACCAGCGGCTATGGTCGTCACGAGGCGCAGCGAACCGCCGCCTGAGCGCACAAGAACGGCGCGGTTATCTTTGGCACGAACTATCCAGCGCGATGCCGGCTGTGTCGCTGCGGTGGTTTCAGCATAGTTCCCGGCTGTGCTACTACTGGCTGTCTCTCCCGATGCCTCTACTGCGCCGGGAACGATAGCCAGAAAAAACACCAGCGGGATGCCGAACCCAATCACCCTCGTCCTCATCGAGCTAGATACCCGGGTCTATGCCTGTCATCTCGATTGACAATTCCCACAGCCGACGCGCGACTTCCTCGTTGCGACTGGCGCGCGTCGATCTGACTTTCACTGCTGGGCCCGATGTCTCCATGCGCTTGCTGGGCCCGTAGTAATCGCCGCCGGCGACCAGTTCCCCGGTAGCGGCCAACAGCGTGGGCCAAGCGCCCTGATGGGCGCTGTTCATCAGCGGCATCATCAGCGGCATCAACCTCTGCAGCGGGCCGGGCACATAGCGGGACAACTCCGTTTCAGCAATACCGGGATGTGCCATCACCGAAATCGTATCGGCATTCACCGCTGACAGGCGGCGCTGCAATTCATAGCCAAACAACAGGTTGGCCAGTTTACTTTGGGCATAGCGGGTGACCGGGTTATAGCGTCGCTCAGCGTTGATATCATCGAAGAATATCTTGCCACTCTTATGCGCGATGCTGGAAGTGCTGACAACTCTTGCCCTGGCGGTGCTCCGCAGTTTGTCGAGCAGCAGGCCCGTTAACGCGAACGGCCCCAGGTGATTCACGCCAAACTGCGATTCAAAACCATCTTCGGTGAGTTCATAAGGTGGCACCATAATGCCGGCATTATTGATCAGTACATCCAGCCTGGCTTCTCGCTCCACAGTCGCTGCGGCACGCTTGATGGAGTCCAGGCTGGCCAGATCGAGAGCGATGATGTCGATATCGGCATCCGGGTATCCAGCCAGTACATCGGCTACTGCCTGACTCGCCCGGGATTGTGAACGGCAGCCGATCAGCACGCGGGCGCCCTTACTGGCCAATACCTTGGCGGCTTCAAAGCCCAGCCCGGCATTGGCACCGGTAATGAAGAAGGTCTTTCCTGTCTGGTCGGGTACCTCGGCGGCGGTAAAACCTTTCATGCGTTTGCTCCTTTTGGGGTAGCGGTGTCGGTTGGTATGTGGGTACCCCATCGAAGGGCGTCTGCTGCCTGCAGATGCAGCTCCGGAAAGGTGCATTATCCGATGCCGCTGTTCATTACAGGAACTCACTATAACGGGCACTAAAAGGCATTGCGTTTGAATTAGCAAACCAGCCTCCCGGATATCCCGCGCATGTGCTTCTCATATTACATGATATTGTGATAGCTTTTCTGCGCGGAGGCGAAATGACGGCTTCCCCAAACACTCACGACCTCAAACAACGATTCCCCGATTGTTCACTAGCGAGTTATCTATGAATTTACGAATTGCTGCTGCACTTGTTGCCTGCGCCCTTTCACTGACTGCATGTTCGAATAGCTCCAATAACTCGAACGACTCCGACCCGTCGAACCAGACGTTGACCATTTTGGTAACCAATGACGATGGTATTGGTGCCCCCGGGATAGACGCGCTGGTAAACCAGCTCATCCAGTTGAACAATGTCGACGTCAAGGTAGTAGCGCCGGCGGAGAACCAGAGCGGCTCATCCGACAAGACCACCGATGGCGATGTGGTGTGGACCGATTCAGCTACTGTCAGCGGTTACTCCGGAGTGGCGGTTTACGGCTACCCGGCAGACGCCGTGAACGTCGCACTTGATGAACTGGATATCACACCAAACCTCGTCGTATCCGGCGTGAACTCGGGCCAGAATGTGGGCCCATTTGCCCCGCTCTCAGGCACAGTAGGTGCTGCGCAAACCGGAGCGCGTGCGGGTTATCCCGCCATCGCAGCCAGCGCCGGACTCGGTGAGGACGCCGATTTTGGCGCAGCCGTGGATCTGGTGATTAACTGGATAACAGACAACCGCGCCGCCCTGGACAACGGGACGAGCAGCGCTGAAACAGTGACCAGCTTCAACGTACCCGACTGCACTGAGGGCAGTATCAGAGAGCTGGTTGAGGTACCGCGTGCAGATTCCATCCCGCAGGGCGAGAACGTGTTTTTCACCGACTGTGCGGTGGAGCCGGACGGCCCACCGACCACTGATGTCGACGCGATGATCAAGGGTTTCGCCGCCCAGACCCAACTGCCGCTGGATTTCTAGTGGGGGAAACCCGTCTGGTATAGCGTCGCAGCATGGCGCTACATACCCCAGGTTCCGGTCAGCACATCCTGTCCCAGGATGAAAAACACGGCGTCATCGTGCAGCACTGAACGGCTGTCGTAGAGGTTCTTTGCTGGCCACTGCTGGCTGTCCGAGCGCTGCTCGCTGATCAAGGTTCCGCTGCGCACCAGACTGCCGGTGGCGGTGTTCACTTCAAACAGGTACAGGCCGTCATCGCTCCAGTTGTACCAGGGGGAGCTCTGGTCCTGTTCCTCGGCGAAGCGCGATACCGGCAGCGCCAGACGCCAGATATTATCTGTCTCCAGCAGGGTCAAAGCGTGATGATCATACAGCGCCGGACTGCTGCTACCGCGACGTCCGATCGTCTCACTGGCCAGCTCAATGGGATTGTCGATATTGGTGACATTAAACAGCGCCACTTTCACTCCCTGTGGCAGTAAGGCGCCCTGCTCGACAGCCACTTCCTCCCCTACACCGAGCACCAGGTCTTCCCCCAGTGGTTGCAGCAAGGTAGAAAAGCCCGGCAGCTCCAGTTCTCCCGCAATGTATGGATCCTGCGGATTAGCGAGGTCGACCACGTAGAACGGATCGATGGTCTCAAATGTCACCAGATACGCCCTGTCATCCATAAACCGTGCGGCGTACAGATCTTCCCCCGGTTTGCCGATATGCGCCGGCCGGTCAGCATTGGGAATCTGTGCTATCGCATCCAGGCTCACACTGTTTGGGTTTTCACGCAGAACGGTGAGGAAGTGGCGACCCCGGTCGGTAATATCGTCGATCGTCTGCTGCGGATTCGCATCCTCTGGTCCGAGGTCCGGTACCGGCAAGGCGAAGCTGTCCCAGACGCTGCTCACGACACGCAGATCATCGCCGCTCTCTGACATCAGGAATGCTGGGTTATTGGTGCCGAGATAACCGGGCACAATACCGGAGCCGCGATATTCAGGATTGCCATCCTGCAGGCTAACCTTGTGGATCAGTGTCTCGTCGGCACCGCTGTGAGACGTGATGTACAGACTGTTTTGCGATACATAGAAGCCGCTGGCAAAACCATTCAGGCAGATGGAGTGGGTGTGATCCGGCGCCGCCAAATCAATCGCTGTAACCGTTATCAGGCTACCACTGACAGGCGGCAGCGATACACCCTGATACTCGATATTGGGCACATAGCAGTCAGTGGCCGATAGCAGTTCCTCAGCAAGGCCACCATCGCGCACGATATCAGGCAACAGGTCAGCGGAGGATACATCCTGCAGCAGCGCTAGGTTTGCTGCTCGCTCCTCTTCATTGCCCAAGTATGGCAACAGGCCATCGAAAACCGGCGCATAGCGAGTAACCAGATACAATACGTTATCGACGACCCTTGAAGTCAACAAACTGCCTTCTATGCGAACGGACCAAAGCGGCTCGGGGTTTGCCGCATCGTCAACGTTCCAGCTGTGCACCTGCGTCGCCAGTTCCTGCCAGTGATAGTCCAGGGCAAACATGCCCCAATTGTGGATCCGGGTGTCGCTATCCACATTGATAAGCTGCTTGCCCGCGCTGCCCTGTGAAAGATAGAGGTCTCCACTGTGGCCATTACTGTCAAATTCTATGGAAGCAACTTCAGCCACTGTCGCCGCCTCTGTATCGGTGCGGAAAAGGCGGATAGAGGCGGGGGTCGGCCCTGGCAGCAGCGAAATGCCGCTGTCAGCGGCGATCACGGGAGCCCCGCCATAGGCATCCTCAACGTTCAATACATAGAGAATTTCACCGTCGTACTTGACCCGGTCAGCCTCATCGACGCCGATTTCCTGAAGATTGGTAGTGGAAAAGTTACCGCTGTCGCTTCCGGCGGTGGGGTCTCCACCGGGACTACTGATCAGATCCGGTTGCATATCTGTGAGTGATATTCCGGCCAGCCCCTCGCGCATGGTGTCCACTATCTCTGCCTCCGACTCTACCGGTTTCAGCAGACCGAAAGTACTCTCCGGTGTGTCCGTACCTACGACTGTGCTATTGCCTCCGCCACCGCTGCAAGCGCTGAGTGCAGCGACAACTGTGATCGCACATAGTGCTGCGGGATGATGAACGGACGGGTTTCGGGTTGTAGTCATGGCCGTGCTCCTTTATGTTTCTGGCTCTGTTGTAACCAAGCTAATCGCCGCGACCGAATTATGCTGTAGAAATAATGCGTTAAAGTGTTGGTTTTTGTTAGCGGCCTCGCCGCGGCCTCGCTTACACTTTCTAACAGATTGCTAGACTTGTTAACGGACAACCTTCCAGCCCTGTGTCACCCTGTGAAAATGAACCGGCTAATCAATCTTCTGGCAGTATGCTCTGCCGCCAGTATCCTGTACCTTGTTGCCGCCTCTGCCGCGGGACAGGAGGAAGGACACAATGAAATGCAGGGCACCCCCGTGGCGTGTTTCGCATCGTCCTCCTCTGTCACGGCCGAGGACGGGGTTTCCTCCTGCGAGGAACTCTACCCACCACAAGACTTTCCTTCGCAAGACGTCGGCGCGCATTCCAGCCCCTGGCGAATTGGCTTTGGTGCCGGCTACGGCCAACGCACCAATCCCCTGATCAATTCAGACGATATTGATATCTACGGTATCGTACAGCTGTCGTATTTTGGCGATCAATTTTTCTTCGATAACGGCGATATCGGTTGGTTCATGGCCGCCGGCTCCAACTGGAGCGCAAACCTCATAGCCGGGGTGGGCGGAGAACGCAGTTTCTTTTCGGCACTGAATGACAGCCCCGTGGGTTTTGCACCCGATGGCCCCCCGGGACTCAATGGGCAGCCGGCAAACGACGACCACCATACAGAGGGGACCTACCCCGAACCCGATGCCCCGGACAGGGACTACGTCATCGATGGTGGGCTGGAAGTTCTGTACCAGTGGGGCCACAGTGAACTGCAGGTGCAACTGCTAACCGATATTAGTGACAGGAGCAATGGCCAGGAAGTGTGGGCGTCCTGGGCCCTGCCACAGCAGTGGGGGCGCTTCTCGTTTCACCCCTCTATCGGCGTGACCTGGATGAGCGCCAATACCGCGAACTATTACTATGGTGTAAAAAGCAGCGAAGCGCAGCCCGGCCTTCCCGCCTACGAGGTGAACGATTCCTTCAACTACTTTGCACGCCTGTCGATGAGCTACCAGCTGACGGAACACTGGCAGTTGGTGTCGGTACTGCAGTACGAACAGCTGGCCGATGATATCGCCGACAGTCCCTCGGTTGTCAAAGACCATGTGGCTACGAGTTTTCTGGGACTTTACTATGAGTTCTAGAGGCCGTAATTTTAGTGGCCTGAATTCGAGGCAACGGACCTCCGGGAAGCCGAGTTGCTGGCCTCTTGTGTTCAAGCGCCCGTTGCTGCCATTGTTCAGCCTTGTCCTGCTGCTGGCAACAGAAGCTGCTGCCGAGGATGAACCGGTGCTTGCTGCGCGTCCGGGCCTCTGTATTCTCAAAGACCCCCAGACACGCCAGTGCGTGATGGGCGTGGAATTGAGCTGGCGCGGCCCGGTGGGTGACTACTGTTTGTACCAGTCGTTCGTGCGCGAGCCACTGGCGTGCTGGGAGGGTGAATCTGCAGGTGAAGTGCAATCCCGCCTGGTCTCAGAACAGGATGTCACCTACTGGTTACAGGGCACACTGTCTGAGGAGCGCCTGGCCGAGGTGGTGGTGCGCGTGGTCAGTCTCGCCCAGCGCCGCCCGCAAACCCGTCGCAGGCGCCATGCCTGGACGCCGCTGTGATAAACTCGCCGAAATGAATCCACGCCGTATAATGCTGGTTGAGGACGATGTCCGGTTGGCCAATCTGGTCTCGGAATTCCTGCGTCAGAATAATTTCGACGTACAACTGGAAACCCGCGGAGACGATGCGCTCGCGCGGTTTTGCGATGACACGGATCTGGTCATTCTGGATCTGATGGTCCCCGGCATGGACGGTATGACCCTGTGCCGTGCACTGCGTGAACGCTACGCCGGCCCGATCATGATGCTCACTGCCAAGGGCGGTGATATTGATCAGGTGCTCGGTCTGGAGCTGGGTGCTGACGATTACGTGGTAAAACCGGTGGAACCCCGGGTGCTGCTGGCGCGCATCCAGGCCCTGCTGCGGCGCTTTGAGCGCTGCGCTGCTCTACCCGCTGACGAGATGAACTTTGGCGCACTGAAAATTAATCGCGCTGCCCAACAGGTCACCCTGCGCGAAGAGCCACTAGGCCTGACCACTCAGGAATTCGACCTGCTCTGCCTGCTCGCTTCCCGCCCTGGAGAGGTGTTGCCGCGTGGCGACATCTATAAGCAGCTGCGCGGCCTGGAGTACGACGGCCTGGACCGCACAGTGGATGTCTGCATATCACATTTGCGCAAAAAACTCGGTGACGATGGCGAAAGACCGCAACTGATCAAAACGGTCTGGGGCAAGGGCTACTTATTCGTCGCTGACGGCTGGCGCTAAGTATGACCCGTGCGCGCTGGATATTCCTGCGGGCCTACCTGCTGGTTGCGTTGCTTGTCGTCATTACCGGGCTGGGCCTGGAAGCACTGCTGGTCGAGCGCGACCACCAGGCACTGGTGCAGCGCGAAGCGGCATTGATCGAGGGCGCTTTTCGCTACAGTGAGACCCTGCTCAATGGTGCGGCTGAGATGGATACCACTGGGCTTGAGCAGCGTCTACAGCAGGAACTGGCACTCCCCTCCAAACTCTACCGCGTAGAAGACTTCGCCACTCTGGAAGAAGGCAACACGCAGCTAACCGCCGGTGAAACTGTCCTGCTGTATGACACCGATGATCGACCCGTCTTTTATCGTCGCCTACAGCGCTCTCCCTGGGTACTGGCGTTGGGGCCTGCGCCGGCGCTGGACAACGAGCGGGCCAAATGGGTGGTGCCGCTATTCTATGCGCTCATCGCCGTGGCCGTATACCTGTGGATACGGCCACTGACAAAGGATCTGGAAGTGCTGCGGGAATCAGCACAGGCATTTGGACAGCAGGATTTTTCCAGTCGCGTCAGTCTGCCCCAGGGTTCCTGGCTGGCGCCGTTGGCGGACGCCTTCAACAGTATGGCGCGACGCATACAGTGGCTGCTGCAATCTCACCGGGAACTGACTCACGCGGTCTCGCACGAGCTGCGCACCCCCCTGGCGCGGATGCGCTTCAGTCTGGAGATGCTGGCGGGTGCGGACGCGGCCGATCGCGAGCGCTTTCGCGATGCCATCAACAGGGATATCGAGGAACTGAATGCGCTGGTGGAGGAGATGCTGGGTTACGCGGAGCTGGAACAGGACAACTTGACACCACAGTTGCAGCCGCTGCGGCTGGAGTCCTGGCTCACAACCTACGTGACCTACTACAACAGCCATGAGCCGGCGATAGCGCTTACAATAGCCTCATTACCGAAAGACTGCATCGTTCCGGCGGACGAAAGAATGCTTACCAGGGCACTGGATAACCTGGTGGGAAATGCCCAGCGCTTCGCACGTTCGCGCATACAATTGAGCGCCCGAGTAGCCGACGGTATGTGCCACCTCCATGTTATCGACGATGGCCCCGGCATACCGCAGGATCAATGCGAGGCAGTATTGACAGCCTATGTACGCCTTGGAGCGGACAATGAAGAGACGCGCAAGGGTTTTGGTCTGGGCCTGGCCATCGTCAAACGGATTGTGGAACTGCATCGAGGCGCCATATCCATTGCCGAAGCCCCCGGGGGGGGTGCGGATATCAGCATGGACATACCGAACTAGTCACGATTACATTGGCGACAGCCACCGGTGGTCACTCTGAAACCTGAATCTGTTGCACGATACAATCGAGGCGTATGACTGCCTCAGACATTGACACTGCACTGAGATGGGCACAGCCCGCGTTGATCACTGTTTCAAGATCTCGGCGCATACCCCTGACCAGTCGTCAAACAGCTGTTTCTGGTGATATGGCGCTGCAGCGCGTCTGCCGCGATTTTGACACCAGCGGCATTCCAATGATTGTCGCCATTATCTATGGCGACGGGCTCGTAGGTACGCGCAGCAGAGCCGGAATAGGCATCAAACAACGCAATATAGTCTACACCTGCCGACTGAGCCGCATATGTGGCGATATCCGTCAGGTTTTCCGGGCGATAGCTACCACCGTGGGACTCGGAGTAGCGCGCGAGGTCAGCCGGTGTTATCAGCCCCGTATCGGCCACATCGCTCTCGGCCGGCTGTATGAGAACCACAAAGCATGCATCAAGTGCATCCGCTTTGGCTTTCGCAGCAGCAAAAACCCCCTGCAGCAGCCCCCGGGCCTGTTTAGCTGCCTCCGACTCGGGATTCAATGCAATATAGGCATCGGTCGAGTCAGCAAGCCAGGTGGTATATTCCCCCTGCAGGTATCTCTCGAACTGATGCTGAGAGCGTTGTTCCATAGAAGCGATGTAGTTGAACTTCTCCGCTTCGCTTGTGAAATCGCGGCCTGGCGTCTCCATGCCTTCCGGTTCATATTCATTAGGCGGCAGCGCGTAGAGGCCCATATTTTCCAATGCATCGCGCAGGCGCCTTGCCAACAGGTACTGTGCCGCCAGACGCTCGAGTACTCTCAGCTTGAAATCAGTCTTGTCACGATCCGTGGCGTGCAGGTTCCCAGTTGCGTCTAGTGTGAAGAGGTAATTCCTGAAAAAATCGCCGTAATCGTTATCGGCGAACACGTGGAACACGATCACCTTAGGCATCAGCCCGAGGTGATCCACTTCGTATAGCATCCGCTGCAGGCTCTGGTCCGGGCCATATCCCGGGACGCCAAAATTGGCGCTACAGATCGAGCCATCAAAGTTGTTTTCCAATTGCTCGCCCAGTGTTTTCTCGAATGGCAGAAAACTGGCAAACAGATTTGAATCGCCAAATAGCAGGACATCCGGCTGCTCGCACAGCGGGTCATCGTCGCGCACACCGGCCTCGTTAGTACGGTACTCGTGCCTGTCTCCCCAGGCATTGTGCTTTTTAATAATATTCGGCTTGGGCATGGTAAGCGCAGTCGGGTGTGACTGATACTTCACGGGGCCCTTGGATTCTTTCGATACAAACCTGAGCGCATACTCAAACCCCACCAGCACCAGTGCAAATCCGAGCAGCGTCACCGCAATCATTACTAAAGTATTTCTCAACATGCGGCGGGATTATAGGCCAGCGTAAGCAACGCATCCAGCCAGGTGCTTCCATGCTTTACGTCGTGGAGATCAGGCAAACAGCGTACATCGGAGGTCAGCCGGAGCGTGGTTGCAGCCACTCTTCATATGGCCCTGTCTGAATACCATTGCACCACGTCCAAGTCCGCTCAATATTTGCCGCAGCCAGAAAAATGCGTATGCTGACGCTTCATCCCAACACAGAATAACAATGCAGATTCTCTTTACCGCCGTATTCCTGTTGGCGCCGGCGCTGCTTATCTGGCTGGCCCACCACCAGCGCTGGGCCGCCCGGGTAGGTGTCATCGTGCTCTGTTATATGCTGGGCCTGATACTCGGGAACTCCGGTGTTATACCCGCACAGGCGCAGACTGTTCAGCAGGGCGTGTCGGAGGTCACCATCGCCCTGGCCCTGCCACTATTGCTATTCACTCTGGATATCCGACAGTGGTCAAAGGTTGCCGGCAAGGCGCTGCTGTCGATGGTTCTCGCCAATGTGGTCGTGTTCTGCCTCGCTGTGTTGCTCTATTTTGCGTACCGGGAAGGCGACCCCGAGGTGGCTGCTAATCTCGCCGCGATGTCGGTAGGCGTCTACACCGGCGGCACACCGAACCTGGCAGCCATCAGGACCGGGCTGGACATCCCCAACACGCAGTACCTCGTGTTTCACAGCATGGACACACTGATCGGCACAATCTACTTTCTGTTCATGCTGACCATTGGGGTACCCCTGTTCCGCACCCTGTTATCGCGCAATACTCCCGCAGCAGCTGATCCACAACATCCACAACCGGTTGACGAGGATGATTATCGCCCCCTGCTCCGTCGGGCCAGTCTGGGCCAGGTGGTATCGGCCCTGCTACTTGGTGCGCTGGTGGTAGGGGCATCCCTGGGATTGTCGCAATTACTCTCAGCTGGCGAAGAGCGCAACAGCGCTGTGTTGATTGTTGTCCTGACCACGCTGGGCATCGCGCTGTCGCTGCACCACCGGGTGCGCGGGCTGACGCTGTCCTATCGCCTGGGCATGTACCTTATTTATGTATTCTGTATCGCCGTTTCGTCCATGGTGAGTTTCGATGAGTTGCTGCAACTGGACAGCACCGTCGTCGTATTCCTGCTGGTGACGGTCTTCGCCGGGTTGGTGCTGCACGCACTGCTATGTCGGCTGACAGGCGTCGACAGCGACACCTTCATGGTAACCTCTGTGGCTGCCGTCGGCAGCCCGCCCTTTGTGCCGCTGATGGCCAGGGCACTCAATAATCCGGGCACCATTCTTGTGGGAATGACAACCGGCGTCATCGGCTACGCCCTGGGCAGTTACCTCGGTATCAGCCTCGGTTTGTACCTGCGCAGCCTGTGAACCAACGTTTGGGAGAACATACAATGCACAAACCAATGCCAGACCACGGCGCTGCCAGTGCCGATATCCTGCAGCAACTGGAGGCGTTCAAGGAGCGCGATCCGCGCTACAAGGAGGGCAAGGTATGGAGCCTTGTGTACTACCTCAACGAGGACCATTCGAGTTTTCTCAAAGATGCCTATCACCTGTTCGCCTCCGAGAATGGTTTGAACCCGGGGGCCTTCAAGAGCCTGAAAAAAATTGAATCGGAAGTGATCAGCGCCACGGCGGATATCCTGCACGGCACCGAGGATGTGTGTGGTGTGGTCACCTCCGGCGGCACCGAGAGCTGTCTAATGGCGGTAAAAACCTACCGCGACATGGCGCGCGATCAGCGCCGCGTGAAGAAACCGGAAATGATCATCTCCGAAACCGCTCACGTGGCATGGTTCAAGGCTTCCGAATATTTCAACGTGAAAATTCGCCTGGTGCCGCTGAAGCCGGATTTCACGCCCGATCTCGACAAACTGCGCAGCCTGATCAATCGGAATACCGTGATGATACTGGGCAGTGCCCCGGAATATCCTCACGGCACAATCGATCCCATCGGGGCGATGGGCGAGATCGCCCAATCGAAAAATATCCCGCTACACGTGGATGCTTGCGTAGGAGGATTTATCCTGCCATTTATGGAAATGAATGGCGAAACCTTGCCAGCCTGGGACTACCGGGTGCCTGGCGTAACGTCCATCTCCGCAGACATTCATAAGTATGGCTACGCTGCCAAAGGCGCCTCTACCATCACCTACCGCAATCTGGATTACCTGCGCTACCAGATGTTCGTCTACCAGAATTGGCCCGGCGGTGTGTTTGCATCCTCAGCGTTGCTGGGGACACGCCCCGGTGGCGGGTACGCCGCGGCCTGGGGGGCGCTGCAGTATTTTGGCAAGGACGGTTACCGCAAGCTGGCCGCTGACACCCTGCAGGCCGTGAATCAATTGAAAGCTGGCATCGAGGGCATCCCTGAACTTGAGGTGATGGGCAGGCCACAGGGACCGCTGTTCTCCTTTCGCTCCAGCGATGCGAGCCTCAACATTTACGCGGTGGGCGACCAGATGGACGCGCGTGGCTGGCAGGTCAACCGCAACCAGTACCCCCCCGGCCTGCATGCAATGGTGACGGCACAGCATCTGGCCGTGGTAGAGGATTACCTGGCAGACCTGCGCGAATCCGTGGCTGCGGTGAAGGCGGATCCTGAACTGGCCAAACAAGGCGGCGCCGCCACCTATGGCATGCTCGCACACGTGCCCCTGCGGGGCATGGTCAAAAAGAAAGTGCTGGAGATGTACTCCGAACAATACCGCGCCGGTGGCGCCGAACTGGATCTCGCCGGCGCGGCAGATGAGGGTATTGGGGGTGGCAAACCCGGCCTGCTGGATCGCATCGTAAGCTGGTATGTGCAGCGTAAATCGCGGAAGTAGCGCCAGAGGTGCCCCGGCGCCATCGATATCATTTACGTGTTAATGGCCGGACGCTTTGCGCGCAACGCTATCACCATAACCAGCACCGGGAACACCAGTGAGAGATACAGACTGGCGTCATATGAGCCCAGCCATTCTCTGGACTTGGCCAGCACATAAGGGCCGAAGGCGCTGCCGATGACCATGGCGCTCATCACCTTACCGGACAAGTCGCCGATATGCTTGCGACCAAAATAATAGGGCATTGCGACATTGGCAATTGGGCCGAAGCAGCCACCGCTCAATCCCATACCAATAACAGCCATCCAGTAACCGAGGGTTGAGTCCAGGTGAGCGAAGGCCGCATAGGCGATAAACTGACCGACTGCCATGGTGATAACCAGCCACTTCATATTCACCCTGTCTGCAAGGTATCCCACAGTGAGACCAAGGACTGTCGAGATTATCGTCTGTGGAATGAAGATCGCCAACGACGCTGCCTTGCTCAGTCCCTGCGACGCACCCAGATCGACAATATGAAACGTAATTCCGGTCACCACCATGCCGTGTACGCTCAACACCAGGGTCACTGACCAAAACGCGGCGCTGCGCCTGGCATAGGCCCAGTCATAGCAGCGCTCGGCTATTGTGGTCGCCTCGCTTTCATCGTCCGAGGGCTGGGCTCCATCCATCAGCAGGCCACATTCTTCCGGGTTATCGCGGAAAAACAGGTATCCGACACCGGCCATAACGGTGGCGATAACCACCCCCATACCCCACCACAGCTCGCGCCAGCCCCACTGGTCCACACCCGCACTCAATACCGTGGGCGCCATCCCGAAACCCAGAGCGATGGCGACCCCCGATATACCCCCGACCAGACCGCGGCGCTTTTCGAACCACTTGGCCAACATGTTGCGGCTGGTGACGGTTACCATGCCCTGCCCGGTGAAGCGCAATACAAAGAATCCTGCGCCCATCACCACGATGGCCAGCCAGGTCTGCTCCCACTGCGCCATCGCGGCCGTCACAGGTAGGTGAATATAGCTGAGCCCAATGAGCGTGAGCCCGAGGCCAAAGCAGGAGTAAACCATCAGACGCCGCGCACCGTAGCGGTCGTAGAGCTTGCCGCCATAGGGCATCAGCAAGCCGCTGGCCAGAGTTCCCCAAAAATAGGCTTGCGCGAGTTGGCTGCGCGTCAATCCGGTGGCGGTGATCAGCGATTCAGTAAAGGCGCTCACACCAATCGTTTGCCCCGGAATGCTCACCAGCATTCCCAGAGTGCTGAACAACAGCACCCACCACCCGTAGAAGAAGGGCAGGCGCTTTGGTGAGAACGGCTTGTGGGGATCGAAGAGCGACATCAGCGGCGTACTATATTACATTCAGGCGATGGAACCCGCAGTTATCCAGAGAAAACTGTTTTCGGCTCTACGTTTTTAACACGGATTACATCGCATGCGGTCTATACAATTGCGAGTAGCGTCCACACGTGCCCGCAGAATGCTATGCGGCCTAGAACGGCCCTCTCGCCCAGGGACCTGTGATGGCCAGAGTGACTCCCGGAGTCTGAATATTGACATACAGGTACTCCCCGGCCGGATCAAAACAGGCGCCGGCCCACTCACTTCCACGGTAGTCACCTGAAAGAATGGCCGGATGCCCTGACAAGTTCGACTCCAGCACGATATTGTTCTCGGCAAAGACGAATGACCCGCCATCCTGTGCAATACCGAGCAAGCGCGTACCACCGACCAGCCTATCATCCTCACTGCGGCCACCACCGTCCTCGCACACGAGCAAACCGCCGCGGGGCGACACTGTAATGTTGTCGGGATTGTCGGCCGTCGCCTCATCCGGGGAGACAAAAAGGGCGGTGATAGTTTCTTCACCGGGGATATACGCCCATACGGTTCCCTTGCCCGCTTCTCCGCCGGACGTATCGACGCAATAGACCACGCCATCCTGATACCAACAGCCCTCACCGCGACGAAAACTGGCGCCGCCGTTTGCCTGCCCCTGCAGGAAAGGACCAGAGCGCCCCTCGCCCTGGATAGCTGGAAAGCCGGGAAGGGGCGCTATCAACGCCTCCGGCGATGCCACCGGGTCGGGCACATCCACCCAGTGAACGGGGAAAGAATCACCCTGCATGGCCAGCCCGAGATCGATACCGGGCTGACTGGACACGGCCAGCATCTGCAGCCTGCCTCCGCGCTCCAGTGACCCCAATTGTTGACTAGCATCGTTCGGTGTATAGCGATAGAAGCCGGACAGCGGCCTGTTATCTTCCGTCAGGTAAACGCGGGAATCCCGCGGATCAACCGCAACGGCTTCATGAGCCATCAACCCCATATCCACAATGGGCACGGCAGAGGCCGGCCCTAGTGCCGGATCGGGCACCTCAAACACAAAGCCGTGATCCCTGGCGCCCAGAATACTGCCTAGCGTGATAGTTTCCTCACAGCTTAACCAACTCCCCCAGGGCGTGGCTCCGCCGGCACAGTTCGCGATAGTGCCCCCCAGCGTGGCGCGATCATCAATGAGTTGCCCGCCGCGCATTCTCAGTGCAGTGGTACCACCACCGAGCCCGGCCAGCACCCCCGGAAACACCAAATCGTCGTAAATCGGGGCAATGCCATCGCCAATCACGGGTAGGGGCGTACCGGGTGTTACGACGCTGCGCTCATGGTTGCGTATCAGTACGCACTCTCCTGATGAACCGCCCTGCCCACTGACCACAGCCATGCCGTCGTGCCGGTCGGGCGTAAGTGTGCCGTCGCTCATGGTATCGCCTGTCCAGCCGAAGGAACGGTAGGTGAAACCCTCCGGCAGCCGCAGCAGCGGTAGCCCCGTCGCACTGTCCGAAACGGGTGACAACGGGCCATACGAGGAGGCGCCCGTTTGCGCGAGGCGATTATCGCTGCCGTCGCTACAGGCCTGTAGAATGGGAGCCAGCGAGATGGCGACTGCAGATTTACTGGCGCCGGCGAGAAACTTACGACGGCAAAGCGATTGTGGGTAGAGCTTGCTCATGGTGACTGACCCCGCTTGAAAATGACCAGTATAGAAGCCGCTTGTTACTGCTAGATGACTTCCCGGTATCGTGTGGCGTCTTGTACTAACCCAGATCAGGCCGGGGTTTATCCATGCAATTCGGCAACAGCAAACGCTGTCACCCTTTAACAACCTCCCGATTGACAAACGCCACAAACTCGCTGTCCAGCATATTGCTGCCCTGGGATGCCCACCAGGCCTTACCGCCAGGACGACTCAGGTAGAAGCCGATATTTTTCCTGATCATCGGCCACCAGTAATCTTTCTGGCGTCGCGATTTATTGAAATGGTAGGCTTCCTGGAAATCCAGGAACATACCGTACATGTAGGAACCAAACCGCCACCTTTCCTCCCGCGTGACCTGATCCGGATCGTCCATTGCACGGATATAGATATCCATCAGGCCGGATGTGCCCGCAATGAACTTTGAATTGTCCATATTCCGATCGGTCTGGTTTCTGAGAATCGTCTCACGTGACATCGCCGTATTCTGCCTTACCTGTATAGCCAGATAGATCAAGGTGATCAATACCGCGATACCGGCTACCGTTTCCGCTATCGCACCTAAAGCCTCCCAATTCATACGCTTTCTCCACTATGGAATAGCAAAATCATTCTTAGCCAGCATAACCCTTGCGCCCGGAAGTGCAAAAAAATGGCCACAGCCCGGGACGGCCCGGCTTTTGATATCGCAGGGAGGCAAATACAAGCGAAGCGTACTATACCTCCGGTGGGACGTCTCGCGCATAGGCCTCCCAGGTACCCATGGGGGATCCGTCATCCCAGTCGGTGCACGCCTCCAGAAATTCCGGATGATACTTTTCAGTATAGGCCAGAACTTTCGGCGATATATCATCCAAACCACTGTTCGTCTTTATCGAGTGCATACGGCCGAAAATATGCCCTTTGACACCGCTGTTACCCATGCGCATCCAGGGCCACCACGGCCCGGTGC
Organism: Halioglobus sp. D3-4; assembly: GCF_055809315.1. Lineage (NCBI taxonomy): Bacteria > Pseudomonadati > Pseudomonadota > Gammaproteobacteria > Cellvibrionales > Halieaceae > Halioglobus > Halioglobus sp. D3-4. Next base: position 4,453,207 of record NZ_CM147907.1, on the reverse strand, counting down.
GTGAAAAGCCACAGCGGTAATCGGCCGACAGAGTAGCGCGATCCGCTAACTGCCTGTAGCTGCCAAAGAAGGTGAAATGTTCCGAGGGGTTAATAATCTCGCCGGTAGATGCTTTCGGCCATTTTGCGGGATCAACCGGGTTGCGGTACTGATGCGTGTAATCCCACTCCAACAGGACGTTATCGTGGATACGGCGCCACGGTAGAATAAAGGGGTAGTCGCCATTTTCATCGACAATCGCAGTACCTTCATTCATCAGCGTTGGCGAATCGCCCTCCTCCCCCATCGCAAACTTCGGCATCATCGGCGTCACTTCACCGCGAATACGGTCATTGAGGAAATTGAAAACCTCCACCGTCTCACCTGTCCAGGGATTATCCCAGGTTTGCAGAATATCCCCTGTCGCAAGGTCAGAAAAATAGCCTACTTCCTTGCCGCGCAAACGTACGTTGCCAGTGGGCATAATCTTCGCCTGAAACCCGCCAAACCCGCAGTAGCGAAAAAGCGGCTTCAGGCGTTGATCACCAATCATCGCAAACAGCACGCCATCAAAAGCCGGAAAGCACGGTGTCTCCTGATAAGACGCCCACAATTTTCCAAACGCATACAGGTTGTCGTAGGGGTCAGAAAAATCCAGATCGGTTGCGCCTGTCGTGCGCCTGCCACTGCCACCACCACCGACATCGGCGGTGTGTGGTGATAAGCAACAACCTCGAATGAGATCAGGCAAAACCGACATAAGCACTCCAGCAAGCGTTTCAACTGCACAAGCGCAGGGTATCAGGATACAACCGCAGTAAACGATAAAATGTTATATTGATATGACATTAAGTCGGAAGCCACCCCTATTGCAACCATAGCTTGATCGGAGAATACACATGACGACGAGTCACCGCTGGCAGTTCGATGCCTACAACCAACCTGTCGAAGCGCTGGCATGGCGTCCGCACGAACTGGCCGACCCCGGCCCCGGCGAGGTATTGCTGAAGATTCTCGCGGTGGGCATGAATCGCTCTGAATTCAACTATGTGCAGGGAAAATACGCACCCGCACGCGCCTTTCCCAGTGGCATCGGCCAGGAAGCCGTTGGCGAAATACTCGCGATCGGCCCGACCTCCGCGGATGGCCCCCTGCCCCATGGCACAACTCCGCTCACGGTTGGGTCTCGGGTCGCGCTGTTACCCGGGCGAGTTGATATGTGTGCCATGGGCACCTATCGCGATGTGGGTATTTTTGATCAGGCCGCGCTTGCGCCGGTTCCAGAAACCTATACCGATACAGAAGCCGCGGGTTTGTGGATGGGTGTACTCACCATGGCTGGCGCGCTTGAACTGGCGGGTATAACACCGGACTCAGCAGAAGGGAAAACCGTACTGATTACAGCAGCCAGCTCGAGCATGGGTGTGATTGCATTAAAACTTGCCAGAGCCTGGGGCGCCACCACCATCGCGACCAGCCGCAGTGCCGCCAAGGCCGAACAGCTGGCGACCTTAAGTGATCGCGCCATTGTCGCCAGCGACAGTGATTCATTGATCAGGGAAGTCGCCGGGGCTACCGGCAAAAAAGGTTTCGACGTTGCGCTGGACCCCGTGGGGCAAGCCTTCTACCCGGGGCTGATTGAAAGCGCCGCTGTCGGCGCGAATATCATCAGCTATGAAATGATCACCGGCCGCGAACCCGTGTTACCTATCGCGCTAATGATGATGAAAGACTTGAGCTTTCGCGGCTATACCATATTCCGGCCCTACCGCATTCCCGGTTTACTCACGCAGATCATCGATTGGGGCATGACGTATGCCGAGCAGATCAAACCGATAATCGCCGGCACCCACCCCTTGGGCAACGCTCCGCAAGTACTGGACGAACTGGGCCGGTGTGACCACCTGGGCAAGCTGGTGTTGGTGCCGTAGAAAAAGCTGTCAGTTCAGCTCAGGCCCAGAACGCCGGGGTTGATCCGGTTGTCGGGGTCCAGTGCGGTTTTAATCGCCTGCAACAACAACCCCGGCGCCGCCTCCAGCGCCCCGCAGAAATGGTAGCTGCGCCCAATCTGCAAATGTGCCGCGCCGAGCTCGCTGAATAAATCGGCGAGTTCCTGCCGGATAACGGCCACCGCTTCGCGGGCGTCAGGGTTCAATGCCAACTTGGGTACGCGGCGATAGAAATCAGCCTCCACACTGGCGCGGTGCAACGCATCAACACTGTCGGGCCAGAAAAACAGTGGCTCCACCGCGATGCAGGAACCGGCCACTGCGTTATACAGAAAACCGGTGCGGATGTTGAACTGCTCTATGATCCGCTCGTGCTTCGCAAAGATATCGAGCACCGCAGTGGTGGCCTGCTCTGCACGGGACAGCGGCAACAAACCGTGCACCGGGGCCCAGCGCTCACCACCCGGTCCGATCATATTATTGACGGGACCGAAGGGATTGGCGCGCATTATCCTGGGGATGGCATTGGAGACTTCAGAGCCGCCGTTGGCCACAGCCAGCGAGCGTATTTGCTCAACGCTCTCAGCCACCGCAGACGTGTTCTTTTCCTCGACAATCACGTGTAATGGCCACGCCAGATCTTTCATGAAACGGCGCCCCCCCTTGAGGATATTGAGCGTATCACTGGCGGCCTGCTTCAGGGAACCGGCCTTGGCCACTACATTACCGAGACTTCTGGCATCAGCCATCAGCGAATCGCGCTGCGCGCGCATCTCGGTCAACAACGGATCGAATCCGAAGCACTCGCTGGCCAGTCCTCGACGGGTGATCTCGGCCATAGTGTCAAGCAGACCCGGGTAGCTGCCAAAATCGAAAGAGAGATAGCCCTGCTCACAGGTCGCGGGCATCAACTTTAGCGTGACTGTTGCCTTCAACCCCAGCGCACCGCAGTCACTGCAGAACAGCCCCGTCAGGTCGGGGCCAAAATGACGAAAGAAAGGCCCGGCATTGCGCTGCGCGGCCGAGCCGGTGCGCAAAACCTCACCATTGGCCAATATAACCTCCATGCTGACGACAGAATCGGCTGAACAGCCATATCTGGAGCCACCCCAGAAAATACTGTTCTGCGAAACGCTGCCACCGACTGTAGCGTAGCGGCCGGAGAGAGGCCCCCAATAGGGTGTTCGCAGGTTCTGCTTACTGAGCGCATCGTGCAGTGCGCGCCATGTACAACCTGCCTGCACGGTGACCGTCATATCGGCAGCGTTGATCTCCAGCACTGCGTTCATTCGCCGTGTACAGACCATCACCACGCCGGCTCGTGTCTGTGTATAACCGCGCGTATAAGACATTCCCCCGCCACGGGCGACCAGACAGATATCCAGCTCCTCTGCCAGTTTGGCCAGAGCAGCCAACTGCCCGGTATCAGCGGGCCGCACCACCGCAGCGACAGGTTCGCCAGCCTTCCAGATATCCTGAGAGTAAATCTCCACTACCGCAGCATCGGTAAGAACGTGCTCCGAGCCCAACAGCGTCTCGAGTTGGCTAATGAGGTTATCGGGTAGTTGTAAAGTGTTCATCGGATGATTTTGCCACAAGCCGGGTGATTCCAAGCGCGTAACACTGCCACGCTCAGGGTGTAAAAACGCCCCGCAGGTTATACCATTAAGTACCGCCCGAAGGGTTCGCAGCCCAATAGTATCTCTCTGTAATTCGGTCACCGAACTTGACAATAATCAATACTTTGACCGCGCGGGTCTGACAGGCTGAAGCAGAGTCCAGTCCAGCTCACGGATCACCGACAGACTGTCTCATACTTGGCAGATTGTGAAAATCTGGACGTTTTCGGCCCGGTCTTCCCAGAGGAACACCTTAACGCCATTTGAAGTAATCAGGGAGCAGCCCAGCTGGCACCATGAACGAAGAACATACACGCATTACCAGACGGCAACGACCCGCCTTATCTTACGTTGCCATGGCTTTGTTTCTGGGCGCCGGGACGCTGAATGCAGCGCCCACATTAGCGGCGTACCCGGATACTGACGGCGTCGGCTCCTGCAGCTTCGTCAACCCGTTTGCCCGCACGTCAGATTGTATCCAGTACACCGGTGAAAACTGGACTGAAAACACGGCCCGGGAAAACTGCGGTGACCTGTTTACCGTTCCCTACGAGTTCCAGTTTTCACTGGGCGGAGTCTGTTCTGTACCGAATCACGTGGCAGATTGCGTCGAGGATATCGGCACCGCAGATGAAAAGGTCAACCTGAACAATGCGACCGACCCCGCATTCTGCAGCTCGCTACTGGCAATTTGTAATTCTGTGCTCGCCGGTGACTACTTCCCGGTCAATGGCGGTATTTGCGACACCGGCCCACCTGTTCCCGGCTGTGAGGATCTCGAGCCCGAAGCCTGTGCGGCCATGGAAAGCAATGAATTGGTCGAGGTGATACTGGAAGACGCCTATATCGGTTTTGCACCTCTGGGCAACAGTACAAAAGATACCGGCATGATCTTCTTCCCCGGTGGTGGCGTGGCACCGCAGGCGTATGCCCCTCTGGCACAACAACTCGCGCAAGCAGGCATCTACACCGCTGTTTTAAATGGCCCTGACGCCACAGAAGTCGACAGCGTGATCGACGCGCCGGGGAATGCCAGCCTACAACACTGGGCACTCGCCGGGCACAGCCTGGGCGGTGTGGTTGCGGCGAAGTACATCCTCGACAATCCCGGCGGAATCGCAGGGCTGGGCCTGCTCGCCAGTTTTCCCCAGAGCGTGGATGACCTCAGCAGCCTGGATATTAAAGCGGTGACAATCTTTGGTAGCAACGACCTGATCGCGACTCCAGCGGAGGTATTGGCGGCCATTGGCCAAATGCCAAGCGATACAGTCTACGCGAAAATCCGCGGCGGCAATCACGCACAGTTCGGCTACTACGAACAAACGGACGCTGACGGCGATGCAGACACCTCTGCCGAGAAACAGCTGGAACTGAGCGCAGCGGCGTTGCGACACCTCGTCAGCAGGATAGAGGCCGCACAGCACACGCCGCTGGAGACAGCCGGCAGGCAGGGCCTTAATCACCTGACCGTAGAACAGGGAGCCTTTAATGACTTCCTCAATGCATCTGGCTTTGGCGAGAACGGGATACCGGCAGACAATATTGCGGTGCAACGCACGGCCGGGCGCGACGAGTTCGTCGATGCCAAGGCTTCGCTGTCACCGGGCGATAAGCCGGAAATTTTGATCAATCAATATATCAATCAGACCGGGAACCCGGAGCAACTTGAATTCCCACCCATCTACGACGGAGAGCTGCAGTCCAAGTTCATCACGCAGGACGCGCTGAGTGAAGAGTTGGGGCTGGTGGCTCAATCTCCCCAGGGAAGCTGTGCAGACGCCAATCGCGACAACCACAGTCGCACACTCGTGTGGCTGGAAGAGGCTGAATTATTGAGCGAGGACGATCTGGCAAAACTGGCACTTTGGGTCTGGAATTATGCACCGGATGTCCTGTTCCCCACCGGACCTGAATTTATTGCCGACCCGGAGTCTACAGTGAAGCTTGAAATAGACGCGGAGCAGATGAAGGTGACCGTCCAGTCGCCGTCATTTTTTGCCGATCTGGATCCCAGCAACGGTGCAGCAGCAGGTCGGCAGTATTGCAAAACCCTCAGCTATGAGCGTTTATACCTGACATTCCTCGAACTGATCCAGACGACACCCTAGAGCAGCGAAAATATAATGCGAGTACTATCACACGTATACCCACTCCTCTCTCCGTATTCCGTCGGCACATGGCTGCTGGCTGCTTGCCTGCTAAGCGGGTGCAGCAGCAACAACGACGACAACTCCAACACGGCCGATAATACACCTTTCACCACTGTGGAAGTGGAAGGCTCCATCAGCTGGCTCAACGATGGTACTCGCGATATAGGTTACACCGTGAATGCGATTCCCTTCACCGTACTGTCCGATTCCACGGTGACGATCGACGTATTGTCGGCAGGTGCCTACACGCCCGCCATGGATGCACAAATTTATCTTGCCGCGGATGACGGCAGTATGGAGAGCCTCGACCTGATCTATACCAACGATGACGGTGAAGCTGGCTCTGACGGCAGCACTCTGGAACTCGATTCATTCTTACGGGTTGACCTTGCCGCCGGTAGCTATGTCGCCTACATCAGTGCCTGCTGCTTCAGTGCCGAGGATGCTCTGAATGGTTATCACCTGGTCGTGGAGGACGAACCGACAGAGGAACTGACACCGGGCGAGATCAATGGCAAGTACCGCGTCACGGTATCGGGCGACGTTGAGCTTTAATCAGTTAAGCAGCACACGCTGCCACAGGGTGTCATTGAGGTAGCGCAGGCTGCTGGTCCCTCGCTCGAACCAGCCGACATTGATGTCCCCTGCGATTAACACTGGTCAAATCAGCGTCTCTGTTAACACGCCCTAGTATTTTTTGGTATCCGTCATTTGCTGCGCACCCATTCGGGTTTGCAGCATCTCTTCGACCTTTTCTGAACCAAACACAGTCTCAGCCAATTTGTTCATCGGGTCGCGCTCGTAACCGAGACGGCGCACGGTGTAGTCATACTCCTGCAGCGCAACACGCTGTTCCTCAGGTACCGGCGTTGCGGCATCGAGCCACCCCACCCAGTGATCCAGCATGGCATACGCATACTTTTCCAGAATGTCGATATTCTCGTCATTCAGTTCTGCCGTCAGGCTCTGCGTGGAAGGGTTCTGCAGGGTACGCATATAAGTGCCATGGCTGACGTTCCACTGAAAATTCGGGTGACCGCGCAGCGCGAGGTACTCATCATTGATCGGCCCGTAGTACCTGTCGAGGTAATCGGTATCGACCATGATGTTACGGCGCGGGGTGAGATCAAAATAGAAGAACAGCGTGGGGATCGTGCCAAACACCATGACCCAGTGGGGGACATCGGTCTCCTGCCCGAGAAATGCCGTAGCGTTCATATCGAGGATGGAGGCTTTGCGATTACCCAACCAGGAGTTTACCAACCAGTCACAACCGGGGCCGGTCCAGGCCTGCATTGACCCTTCAAATTCACCGTTGGGGGAGGTGTAGTATTCCTTGTCGGCGCATGTCGGGTGTAGTTCCATGCCCGGAAACCTGTCGGCAATTCTGTTTTTGACATCGGTGAGAATCCCGTAACAGCGCTCCCAATAGCGGCTGACATCAACGTTGGGGTTCTCCGCCAGGAAGTCGTGAATAGATTTTGTATCTGTGCCCATGCGTTATCTCGCTCAGTAAAAAGTTAGTGTCTTACACGCTACAAACCGTAGCGTTCAAATTTGTCTTCCTGTTTGCCAAAACGGGAAAACATCATGCGCATGCCTATTTTCCCCCCGGTTAACCAGGAAATCTTCGCGCCGGACTTATCCGTCTTGAGAATACCGTCGACGAGAAAAGGGGAGACCGTCTCAACATGGTCGCAGAGTACATTCATCACCTTGCGACTGCTCTGGAAACTCTCCAGGTCAAGCCTGGCTTCGCGGATGACCGCCTCAGTAATTACCATGCCCGGACGGATTTTTCCGATGATAACTCCGGTGCCTTCGAATTCCTTGATCATTGCATCCGTCAGATAATCAAGGCCACGTTTGGTCGTGCCATATATCCCCATGCCGGGAAAATACTGCCCGTCGGAACCACCGCCGAGCATATTGAATATTTTGCCCTGCCCGGCTTTCAGCATGCCTGCGCCCGCAATCTGACAGCCATTGATGGTGCCCAGCACATTGGTCGTCACCATAGCTTCGATATCTTCACGACTGTACTCAATGATGTTGTGCGTGGTGCGTGCCAGGCCGGCATTATTTATCCAGATCTCAACGCTGCCGAAACTGGCCACGGCTTGGTCCCACAGGGCCTGGACCGCAGGTTTGTCTGAAACATCACACGGATAGCCTGTAACGTTGCCCGGGGTATCCCCAATGCGCAGCAGGGCATCGTCAATCGCCTCCCGGGTCCTGCCCGCTATCGCGACGTTGTGGCCGCGGCCGGAAAATTCTTTCGCCAGGCCAAAACCAATACCCTTGGTACTTCCAGTGATAACGATGTTGCTCATTCTATCCCCCGCTGCCCGCGCGTTGATCTATGCCTTGGCCTTCGCGCGCTCCACTACAGCGGCGTTGGGGTCAGCGTGTTGCACCTTATAGCCGGTATCGTAAAATTTCTGCGCAGATATCTTGCGATTGGGCGCCTTGATCTGGTTGATAAAATCCAGCCTTTCCATACCCAACTCATCGCAGATTGCATCGAACACCTCCCTGTTGGTGTAAGGAAGATTATCGTTATCACAGACATTGTACAGGCCGGTGAGCCCCTGCGTCAGGGCATGGTAGATAGACTCCACGACATCCTCAAAATGAATCGCGTACAGCGGCGCATCGGGCCCAAAAATGGTTTTCCCACCAAAGTATTCTCGACTCATTTTTACCCGCTGCGGAAAATCCATGTCACCGGGCGCTCCATACATATCGGGAAAGCGCAGTACGCACCCCCCGCTTCTGGCAATCACTTCCCGCTCAGCCTGCTGGTAATACTTTGAAGAGGGCTCCTCATGATTGGATGTCGGAGTCTCCTCCGTAATGGGCTCGCTGCCTGCTCCACCGTCGCCGTAGGTTGAAAACGACGAACAGAAAATCACCTTGTCGCAGGCACTCGCCGCGCTGTGACAACTTTTAACCAGCACATCATGATAATGAACATGGCGCTCCTCTACCGTGCGCGTATTCTTCACATTAGGTGCTACCGTAACGATGATCGCATCGCAGTCTTTGGCAGCGGCTATAACTTTATCTGTCTCTGACCCCTTTAAAACCGCAACAGCGTCGGCGAGCTCCTCAAGCTGCGTCACCTTGGCAGGTGTTGTAGTGGTGCCCACTACCTGATGCCCCTGACTGCGGAGCCTTTTTGCCAAAGCCTGGCCGACATGGCCCATGCCGAGAATGAGTACTTTCATGGTAACTGCTCCGATAGCGTTCTTTGGGAGGGGCGAAATGACGATCAGTAGATAGCAATTTTAGTTAAATATGATGTCAATTGTCACGGCGATAGTTGACCCAAAATTCACGGTCACGCAATGACCTTCTCAGCGGAAAAATTGCGCCCACAAGCAGGGGGCGCCGTGAACTGGTTCACACTTTCCCCTCGCCAGATAAAGCCCGAGTCATCCCGGCTATGATAGGCAACTCGGCGCTTCCCGCCAGCACCTGTGTAAAGTTTCCGGACACTCATGCGAAGTGCGTCGCAACTTCAAGCTTTGACACAGGGATTTGGCGCCTCGGGTATGGCGGCAGAAAAAAGCTTCACCTATAGTTCTCCCAACGCAACAAGAAACATGATCTGAAAGGTCAAGGGAGCAAGGCAAAATGAACACCAAAATACTAGCGATTACAGCCACGCTGGCTTTAGCAGCACCTATGGGGGCCAATGCAGCACTTGTCGCTTCCTATGGCACGGGCAGCTCTGGATCCGTAACGGGTGGAACCTTAACCGCCAATACCTTATGGGCATATGACACCAACAATGTGTCGTATTATCAGGGCACAACGCCAACGGCCTCCAACTGGATATGGGGCATTGACCCGAACCAGGATGCCACCATCGATTTCACGTTTTCTTTTGATTTAACCGGATATGACGTGAGTACTATCTCGCTTGAAGGTATGTGGGGTGCGGACAACATAGGAAGCGTAGCCCTGAACGGAAATGTGCTCTCCGAGTTGCCGACGGTCATACCCAGTAGTACGAACTTCAAAACGCTGACATCGTATAGCACGAGCGAGTCTAGCTACTTCAATCAAGGCGTTAACAATCTTGTCTATTCCGTAACCAATGTCGGGGGACCTGGTGGCTTTCGGGCCGCCGGTGAGATTTTTGCGGATCTTGGGCCAAGCCCGGCACCGGCCTCTGTACCAGCACCGGCTTCACTGATGCTTGTCCTGCTCGGCCTGGCGGGGTTCCGGGCGAGAAAACGCCAGAGCACCTGATATAGCAATACACATGATGGAAGTACTCCCTTATAAGCCCCGCAAGTCGGGGCTTTTTTTATCCCTATGAACTGGATGACCGGCACAGAATCCGGTTCAACCGCTGGCGCAATTACCCTATACTTCGCACTACACAGCGCCGGCATGCCCGTCGGCGCAAGCAAGCAAACTCAGGTTGAGTTTATTCTGGCATCATGCCAGCTAATCGCAGGGTGGTGTCTACTTCAATATGCCGGAAGGTCAATCGCAATTCGCCAGCCCGCAGAGCGAACCGGCAGAACAGCAGCGTGTTTTCTCCGACGACGCCTGGCGCCGCATCGAGCTGCGTGCGGTCGATGCCCGCGAAGGCGCCAGACCCGGCCGGACCACTTTCAAAATTAGCCTGCGCAACTTGTCACAGGAGATTCTCGACCCTGAACAGGATCAGCATGTCGCGATTAGCTATAAGTTGGTGGACGAACAAGGAGAGATAATTGAGCGCGCCACCCCACGATCGCCACTGACATCAGCGGTACTCCCTGGGCAAGCCGTTGATGTCGCGGTCAAGCTTGTAATACCACAGGATCTGCCGCGCCCAGCGACGACAGTCCGCTTCAGTGTGATGGTAGAGAGACGCTTCTGGCTTTTCCGCCTGAAACCCGGTCACGCGCTGGATGTACCGATAGTAGCGGACTCTTGCAACAGCTCACCCTACCGCAGCCGTGAGGCTTCAACCGTTGATCCGGATGCGCCAATACCCTCGGTAGCGGATATTGCGCAATACCACGAAGTGACTGCCGAACCACCCAGAGTCCCCAGGCCTTTGGCCTTTGCCTGTGGCGCCTATTCAGCACAGATCGCGGAACAGTTCACCGTCAGGGGCAGAGCGCTATCGCTGGGCGTCTACACCGCAAAGAACTTAATGGTCGTGGACTCATGCGGCATCCAGAAAGATGGGCAGCGACTGGCCTGTGCACCAGCCGGTATTTTTGCATCTGTTCTGCCGGCTTACCGTACTCCCGATCATGTAATCCACGTGGCCGGTCCCAGTGTTCTCTTCGGGCCCGGCTACTGGAATTGGGGACACTGGTTGATCGATCATCTGCCGAAGTTGTATCTGCTGCAGCGTGCCGGCTGGAACCTGTCGCGACTGAGCTACCTCCTGCCTATGGACACACCTGTCTGGGCCGATCAGCTGCTTATAAAAATAGGCATCCGCGCAGATCAGCTTGTGCGCTATACAGACTCGGTCAGTGCAGAAGAACTGCTCATTCCGACAAAAATCCGGCACCTACATGTATTCTCTCCACTGCTGGCCGATGTCCAGCAATTTTTGCTCACCCAGTTGACGCCGTCACTCGACAGGAGCCTGCACTACGACCGCATATACCTCTCCCGCCGACTGGGAAAAATCAACAGAGAGATGCGGCGGGAGTCAGAAATAGAGGCACTGGCCAGAAAGGCGGGCTTTCGTGTGCTGCAACCGGAGAAGTTACCGCTGGAGCATCAACTGGCGATGTTCCGCCATGCCAAGGTAATCGGTGGAGAGTACGGTTCGGCGCTCCATGGCAGCTTGTTTTCCGAAACGAAACCCCTGGTATTCGGTTTAAAAGGGACGTGGCCGCAACCGGGGTTTGTCCAGTCGGGCATCGGCGATGTGCTGGATCAGCCAACGGGCTATATCTTTGGAGAATCGACAAACAGACGCGTGTTTACGGTAAAACCCGCCGACTTCCAGGAAGCGCTGGACATTATCGCCTCGCGTACGCCCTGATGACAGGCAGCGTTATTGCAGCCGATCGGCTACCCGGTGCGCAGCCGCGACCACAGCCTACCGAACACTTGAAAAATCAATACCGGCCCAAAGAAACAGACTAGAAATAACGGGCCATTAAAGTCTATTTGCACATTAGTCTGCAGGATGCGTTGTGCGCCCTCTCCGGAAGAGTTTTCAGGCGTGCCACCTGACGGCGGTTCTGTGTCGGCCACCCTCGTCGACACGGTGATGGTGCGCTCGATGAAGGGGAGAAATATCTGCTCCGCCATTGGCTCGCGGTCGAGACTGTTCCACTCCACCAGAGTGAGAACGGCAAGTACCACAGCCCATACGATACTTAAATGCGTGGCACGATTTAATGCAGGTTCGTTCATGAGTAGTCTGTGGCTGATTCGCCGATTGCAAATATACCAGAAGTATCACGCGAGAGGGGCGCGAATGCCAGATGCAACCGTAAAACACCTGTTATTGACAGAGTCACTGAGATTCAACAGGTAGGCAATCTGCGGCCACTTTATCGCGACCACTTCATAGCGACCACTTCCTCGGATCCATTTGATAATAGCGGCTCAGCTCCTCATACAGTTCGGGGCGCACCTGATATAACTGGTGCGGCTTTTCGAGAAAGGTTTCTGTCGCCACGGCAAAAAACTCAGCCGGATTTGTCGTGCCGTACTCATCCATGACGGTACTTTGCCCGTGCAGACTCCTCAATCTCAGGCTCTCGAAATTTTCATTGAACACCCTCGCCCACGATTTATAACTATTGTTGCGCAGCGCAGGCGCGCCATTGGTAGACCCGGATTCGGCATCCAGCTGGTGAGCGAATTCGTGCAGCACGACATTGTGCCCATCGGTAAAATCGGTAACGCCTTTCTCGACATCGTCCCATGAAAGGATAATCCTGCCATTATCCCAGGATTCGCCCAGCAGATGGTGGTCACCAGACGCCACAGTACCATCGGCTTGATGCTGCTCTCTTGCAACCCGAAACGCCGAGGGGTAGACCAGTATCGAGGTAAGCCTGGGATACACGTGTCCGCCCCTGTTTATCAGCAACAGACATGCCTGAGCGGCGATAATCACGCGCATTTCATCCGTGATCGCCAGACCGTTACAACCATAAAACGCCTTATCGGCGATGAAGCGCTTTATCAGCTGACAAAGCCTGTCCTGCTCATCGGCTTGCAGCGCCCCGTACACCGGCATGCGCGACTCAAGTATCGCGCGCCAGGCGTCCGGAAAGGGTTTGCTGCGCAGCCTTCGATCGCGCCAACGCGTATATAAGACGTAGGCCGCAAAGACAACAAGAACAATAGCAATAGGCAGTAGTGCAATCATTGCGCAAGCTTACACCAGAAATCTGTCTGTGGGTGCGAACCCGGCAATGCCGGTATAGATGCCCACTCAACAATGCCGCCCGTAAGTCACAGCTATTCGTAGTGCATGGGGAAAGGGTGACACTGTCGGTAGAACGCAAAGTCATGATTGGGCCACAACTGCCCGCCAGTGCTGGCGGCGATCCCCTTCAGTTTACAGATGCTGGCGATTGCCAGATCCTCCCTGTCGCGCCAAAGGAGACCGGGCGCAATTTCTTCATCGATATTCTCCTGCAGGTCGGCGGCGTCACCAGCGAGCACTATTGGCGGGCCTTTCGGCAGCTCTATCAGAAGTGACATATGGCCGGCAGTGTGTCCCGGTGACTCGATAGCGGAAACGCCGGCAACAAGGTCATACTCCCCGTCTTTAATAGACCAGTTATACGCGCCATCGAAGTCGTCCTGAAAATAGGCGTCGTCGGCTGGCTCTCTCGCAGCAGCCAGCTCCTGCTCATGCACATGTATCTCGGCGTGGCGCATATTGCAAAGACCGCCACCGTGATCAAAATGCAGGTGCCCTATGAATACCACGTCGACGTCTTCCGACCGCAGACCCAGACGCGCGAGCCGGTTGGGCAATCGCTGCTCCTCGCTCATTTCAGGCGGGCCGAAAGGGAAGGAGGCGTTGTTCTCATAGTATTTCTGCTTCAACGCCGGCTCACTGATCTTGCTGTAATCACAGCCCACGTCGTAGAGGATGCGACCGTTGGCCGTCTCTATCAGGTAGGCGAGTATCGGTGCGTGGACAATTATGCCGTGCCCCCTGCCACGCGTGGACAGCGTTTTTTCATAGCGATGTGTCCCGGTGAGGATCGGCCAGAAACGTCGAACCTGAGTCATACTATCTCTCCCTTGCCTTGTAACATGCCGTCACCGGTCAGGCGCTTCGATGCGGTGGTGCGCCTTAACCACAACAGGCACATGTCACTGCGCTGTTCGGCGCAACAGACTTTGCGCAGCCCGATAGATCATCCCGGTCTCTGTAGGCAAACGTCCCGGCCCACCAGCAATATGGCCGAAATCAGACTCAAGCACCTGGCAGTCGATACCGAGATCGCCGGCATCGCGGCAGGCATCGCTCGCTGTGAAGTATAGATCACTGCTGCACGGCATAAGAATCCCCGGGCAAGATAACGGCTGGACGGTTGCTCGCCCGGGGGCGCCAGTCACATCGCCGCTTTGCCAGGTGCGTAACTGGAGGAGCAGGTTATTGGCATCCTGCTGCAGGTGATCCTGCACCCAGAAGTCCAGCAACTGCTCAACCGACTCAAACCCCAACGCCCGATACAACTCGTTACGGAAAAATGCCTGACTGTACGCCCAGCCCGCATAGACGGTAGCAAACGCGGTTAAACCGCGCGTCGGTGGTTGCTGATAGTGACCACCGTTGAAATCCGCATCCGCACTCAGGGTACTCGCCACGCCCTCTAAAAAGACGCGGTTATGCGGGTAGCATTTTGCCGTCGCACAGACGGCCAGCACACTGCCTACGTGCTCGGGGTAGAGTCGCGCCCACTGCAGAGCCTGCATTCCGCCCATCGACCAGCCCATCACCAGACGGGGCCCGGCGTCCTGAAACTGCGCCTGCAACAGTGCGCGCTGCGCCCGCACATTGTCCGCAAGACTCATTGCGGGAAAATGCGGTCCGGCCTGTGCGCCGACGGTATTGCTCGGTGAACTCGACTCCCCTGCGCCAAACAGGCAGGGAATCACCACACAGTAGCCCTGCGCATGAAAAGGGCTGGCAGTATCGTCTACCCAGGCGCGATTGCTGATACCCATGCCGCCGTAATAGGTGGGCATCAGTATCAGGTTATCTTTTGGTGCGTTCAGTGCACCGAGTTGGTGATAGTGGAGTTTCCCACGCGACAGCAACTCGCCACTGCCGAGCTGAAACTCTCCGAGATCAAACTCGTGCTCCTGCCATTTATCGTTACTTTTCAACACTTTAACCTCAGCCGATTTCAGATATAAATTAAACATGCATCTTGGCATGTTTCTTGGATAGTCACTGATGAGCAAGAACCATTCCCACACAAAGGTAACGACATGGAAATTGATAAGCTACAGCAACAGTGTCTGGAACAGGGCATCAAATACGGTATCGCCAGTTACGTCGATGTTCACGGCGCCAGCAAAGGCAAGTTTGTACCGGTCAAACACTTCAAGCAGATGTTCGGCGGCTCTGAGCTGTTCACCGGCGCAGCGCTTGATGGCGTCCCGCAGGATATCGCCGACAATGAGGTCGCCGCGATGCCAGACATGGCGTCGATGCAGCAGTGCCAGTGGAACCCGGAACTGGCGTGGTTCGCCAGCGACCTGTATCTCGACGGACAACCCTTTGAAGCCTGCTCACGCAATATTCTGAAGCGACAACTGGAAAAAGCCGCCTCGATGGGGTTCACAATGAACCTCGGTATCGAGACCGAATTTTTTGTACTGCGAAAAAATGCCGAGGGCAGCATCGTACCGGTCAGCGACCGGGACACACTGGGCAAGCCCTGCTACGACGTGCCGAGCATGATGGACAATATCGCCATCATCGATGAGCTGGTGCAGGCCCTGACAGACATGGGCTGGGGCGTTTACTCTTTCGACCACGAGGACGCCAACGGCCAGTTTGAGATCGACTTCAATTTCAGCGACGCGCTCACCATGGCCGATCGCCTGATCTACTTCCGCCTGCTGGCCAACGAAATTGCGCGCAAACACGGTGCATTCGCAAGCTTCATGCCCAAACCTTTCGCCGACCGTACCGGCAGCGGAGCGCATTACAATATGTCGCTTGCCAGCAAGGAAACCGGTGAAAATCTTTTTGCAGCGAAGCCCGACAACGACCGCTACGACTGCGGCGTCTCGGAGCTGGCCTACCAGTTTATCGGTGGCGTACTGCGCCACGCCAAAGCCATCAGCGCTGTCGTGGCACCCACCGTTAACAGCTATAAGCGTCTGGTTCGCCAGGGCAGTATGTCCGGCTCAACCTGGGCGCCAGTGTTTTGCTGTTACGGCAACAACAACAGAACCAATATGTTGCGCATACCCAGCGCGGGTGCGCGCGTTGAATGCCGTGCGCCCGATATCGCCTGCAACCCCTACCTTGGCACGGCCCTCATGCTCGCCGCCGGACTCGAGGGTATCGAGCAGGGAATCGACCCCGGCCTGCCGCACCGTGAGAATATGTACCACTACAGCGACAAGGAGATAGCGGACGCCGGTATCGAATGCCTGCCGAAGAACCTGTCCGAGGCCACTGATGCAATCGCAGAGGATACCTTGGCACAAAAGGTGTTAGGCACCGAGATGCACAAGGCCTTCGTCGATTTCAAACGCGCCGAGTGGGACAGCTACCACAACACAGTGTCCGACTGGGAAATGCAACGTTACCTGCGGTTGTTTGGCTGAACCGCAATCACAGATAGTGCCCGGTTCAGGGTTCTTAGCACTGTCCAGTCAGTTTCGGGGCAGAGCTATTAGTATTGAGCATGAATGATCTAACCATTTCTGAATCTGGGCGACTAGCGAGCAGTGTGAGTGAATGGCCACCGACCAGGCGTCTGGCGACTGCAGGGTAGGATCTGCCCCTGTCTATAGGTGTAAACGCTGTTTGGCGTCACCGGCAACGCCCACTCACTCGCGCTCCGTGAAAGCGGTAGGATCTGAAATGCGCACCACCAAACTACATGCGACGTTTACCTTTAACAGCCGCATCATTAAACTTAACGTTCTCGCCTTACTGAACAGCAACGATACATGAGACGAACCAAAGAGGACGCCGCCAAAACGCGGCAGAGCCTGATCGATGCCGCACTGAAACTGTTTGGCCAACGCGGCTATAGCGGTACTACCCTGCGCCTTATCGCGGAGGAAGCCGGCTGCTCTCGCGGACCTATCTACTGGCACTTTGCCAACAAGGAAGAACTGTTTGAAGAGATTCTGGCCTATTCCCAGGCACCGCTGGAGCAACTGGTGGCGATGCACCACGACAGCACCGATCCAGAAAAAGCAGCGGATGCATTCTCTCGGCAGTGGTTGCGCCTGCTGCTGGATGACAGCTACTACCGACAGTCGTTTGAAATATTCCTGAATAAAACCGAATTCACCGAGGCTGTATCACAGTCCCTGGAGCGCGAGCGAGCGTTGACAGCGTCCCTGATATCGACGTTTGCATCGTGGGTGAGCCGGTATCGCAAGCGCGAGAACGTGCAGGCAGCCAGCGCCATCGATACCGTGGCACTGTCGATGTATGGTTATCTGATGGGTATTACCCAGAGCTGGTTGTTCGATTCCGGCATCACCGACCTCGATAACAACCTGGAATTTTTTGTCGGCGAGTTTCTGCGGCTGCTACGCACTGACCAGTGATTGTGAGCGCATCATCTGCCGTATCTCGCGTTCGAGCTGGCGGTACTCACTGACATCCAGAATCGCATCCCGGTCAGTGGCGCTTCTTTCGAGGCCCGGCCGAATGGTTTCCAGAATACGTCCGGGGCGTGTGCCCATAAAGAACACCACGTCGCCCAGATAGAGTGCCTCCTCAATATCGTGTGACACCATCAACACGGTGGTACGCTCTTTTTTGACGATTTCCAGCAGCAGGCTTTGCATCTGCCAGCGCGTTTCCGGGTCCAGTGCGCCGAAAGGTTCATCCATCAACAGTATCGACGGACTGCTCACCAGACTCCGCGCAATCGCCACGCGCTGTTGCATACCGCCGGACAACTGGTGCGGATAGGCTTTTTCAAAACCGTCCAGCTTCACGGCGCGGATAAAGTGATCGACCACGCCCTCGCGCAGGGTGAGCGACTCGTGGCGAGCCTTCAGGCCAAACGCCACGTTCTCCTCCACCGTCAGCCATGGAAAGGAGCTGTAGTTCTGGAAAACCATGCCACGGTCCACACCGGGACCGTGAATAGAGGTACCTGCCACAGAGATATCGCCCTCCTCCTGGGATTCGAGGCCGGCGATGATCCGCAGCAGCGTAGACTTTCCGCAGCCGGAAGGACCCAGCAGTACACCCACTGAGTTCTTTTCCAGCTCGAAATCGATATTGTCCAGTGCCTTGAGGATCTGGCCCGAGCGCAGCGTAAACGTCTTGCTAACGCCCGAAACCGTTAATCCATTGTCTCTGGATTCCCTCATTTGTTCAGCGCCGCCGCCAGCGGTGCAGTATCGACGCCAGCTGACATCGGCATCTCCTTGTCGATGAAACCGAATTGCAACCACCAGTCGGTAGTGACATCCCAGTGCGCTTTCATGCCGTCGGCTGCAATATTCAGCGGCAGTTCACCCGGAATCAGCCCCATGAAAATCGCTGCCTGTTCGCGATCAAAGATAAAGATACCACCCTTGTGAATTTCACCGGTACTGCCCAGCACCTGTTCCACATCGGCCACAGAAAACTTCAGGCCATCGGCAATAATCTGGTTGGCTTCAGCGGTATTGGCCTTCCAGAAGTCCACTGCGTTGAAATAGGCGCGTGCCAGTTTCGCAGCATCTTCCGGTCGCTCCTCCAGAAACGCGGTGCTCATATACATCGCATCACCCAGCATCGCGGTGGTAATGTATTTTTCCTCGGTAGAATCGGCGGCAACTGTTGCACCGGGCATGGCTTCCAGTACCTGAGAGCCAAACGGTTCCCAGAATTCTGCCGCTGCCGCGGTACCGCCGACCATGGCACCAACAGCGTCGTCCATAATCAGGTTAGTAAACGTAACCTCGTCGATGCCGACACCGTTGTCAGTCAACCACTCCGCCATAAAAATCTGCGTCAAGCCACCCTCAAGCACAGCGACGGTTTCACCTTTAAGCTGTTCTGCACTGGTGATACCGGGTGCGAGAATAATTTTGTCAGTGCCGTAGGACGGGTTGGTATACGTCACCAGCTTAATGCCCACATCCTTGTCGGCGGCGATAGGTCCGTATTCTGCCGTGCTCGATGTCGCTTCAAGCTCTCCGGCTGTCATCAGTCCAAAGCTCTGGTAGGGATCCTCGATGATACTGATCTCCAGATCCAGCCCTTCGGTGAGACCTTTTTCCTTGGCGATAAACCAGAAGCCATAGCCGGGCCATGAAAACAATGACACTCTGACCGGGTCCGAACTGTGTGCCGTAGAGCACAGGGTGAGCGCCAAAATGGCGATGCCTAATCTAACGTAATGCATAGTGTTTCTCCTCGGTTGATGGGTCTTGCTACTTCGGTTGAAGGTATCGGAACGCGCTGCGATGCAGCGCTTTAAACAGCGCATCGAACAACAGGCCGAGCAGGCCGATCACCAGAATGCCCGCCATAATGTCGTCGACGTGAACAAAGCGTTTGGCGCGCATCATCATCGCGCCTATGCCGTCGGTAGCCGCCACAATCTCGGCGATCACCAGGTAAGTCCAACTGACGGCCAACAACTGTCGGAATACATCGACATAGCCAGCCAGACTGGCTCGAAAAATCACCGAGCCAAGTATTTGTATCGGGCGCAGCCCCAGTGTCCGGGCAGTCTCTATATAGACCCTGGGTACCTGGCGGGTCACATCTGCAATCATGATGATAAGAAAAAACACGACGCCGATAATCAGCAGTGCGATCTTCTGCGCCTCACCAGTACCCAGCCACATCAAAAGCAGCGGAATAAAGGCCGGTGCTGGCAGATAGCGGAATGCCCCCGCCAGTGGCGCCAGCAGTCGATCCACCGGGCGGTACGCGCCTATCAACAGGCCAAAGGGCAGGGCCAGTAGTACAGCGATCGAAAAGCTCGTCAGAATACGTTTGACGCTCGCCCAGATATCAGCGGCAAAATCTTTCTCGGCCAGCAATTCGTACAGGCTGACAAACACCTTGTCGGGGCCGGGAAACAGGCGCTCCGGTGCCAGGTCGGCATTCGCAGCAAACCACCAACCGCCGACAAACAGCGTCCAGCCAAGACAACCCAGAAATATCCGGGAACCCAGCAACGCTTTCAGCGACATATTGGATACGGGCGCAGCACTGCTGGGCTCCGCTTTAACAGCCTCGGCTTTAGCGGGTGCAGCACTTTCGGTTAATACGGAATGAGACATTGTGGTAGAGGAATCCATGGCTGACAGTTAAAACGCGGTGAGAAAGCTGAGCGCATCGGCACCGACGGCCCGCCCCTCGGAGAGCGACGCCTTCACCTCATCATCGCCATAGTCCTCAGCGTAGATCCTCGCCACGCGGTGTTTATGAAACGATCGCGCCTGCTCGACAAAGCCCAGCACCTGGGGTTCAACCTGCGGATACATCTGCGCGTGCAGCTCCGGCAAGCGGTACCAACCCAGCGTGGGCTTTTCGTGGTGCGCATTGTGGTAGCAGAAATTCAGCGCGAGCAGGTTCAGCTTTGGAAAGCGGGACGACAACAGATTGGTGTAGGTATTGCGTTGCTCATACTCTGCATCACCGCGGTGAGGCGGCTCTACACCTTTCTCATCAAGATTGAACACCACCTCATAGTTGTGTTGGTAGCAGTCCATGAAACGCAGTGCGGTGAACAACAACAACTGCGCAAGCATATACAGGAAAAACGCCGTCGGGCTGAGCACAAACACCAACGCCAACAGACTGCCGCGCACGAGCAGCACCTTCAGCACTCTGGCGCGCTGCTCACGCTTGGACTCGATACACCACGGCGCCAGCACCAGCATGGTATGCATCAGGATTTCGACCGCCGGTATGTAGGCCCATTCGGCAGCTTTAACTAAAGTTTCAAGCGCCGGATGGCGTTTCAGAAAGCTGCGGTAGTCCCACACCACCGGGTCATAGTTGTCGACATGGTGGCGCATGTGTTTGTAGCGAATATCCTCATACCGCCCATAGCAGCTGCCCGCTATCCAGTTCAGAATCTCGCCCAGCTGCGCATTGCGTTGCGAGGATAGAAATACCCCGTTGTGGCCGCAGTCGTGGAGCAGGTAGGAGGCGATAAACATGCCGTGCGCCAACAGGATTACCCCGAAAGTATTAATCACCGCTCCGTCCTGAAAAATCGCTATCCAGCCACCGATATAGGCGACGGCGATATACAAGAGTACGGCGGCGGTGTAGCCCGCGCCTGCGGGGTCTCGAAGTCCGAGTGATTTAAGCACGCTGCGCCTCCCGTTCTGTGGTCTCCTGTGACCATTGTTCAAAGTGATGTTGTTCAGTGAGTCCAATCCAGGCATTGATATCCCAGAGATCTGCGATGGGCGCATCGGTAAACGGCAGGTGGTGCAGGTAACCATCGGGGCCGAATTCCGGCGTCATGGTTGTCTGCTGATAACCACGCGCCATCTGCGCAGCCCAGATCACCTCCCAACAGCGCTGGTGGCTGGCAAGTGCCTCCGCGTATTCCGGCGCAGCCGGGTGCGGCACTTGCGGGCCCTGGTCGTATCCGACCCGGCTGTGCACGTGGTGCGCGTGCTGCGCCGCGACTTCAATGGCGTCCCACTCACTGTCCATCAGTCGCTCGCACACCACTACCCAGTGACTGAAATCGCAGGTGATTTTGATGTCGGGTATTTGTTCGAGAACCTCAACGGTATTCCAGGGACAGTAAAAGGAGCGACCGCGGTGGGTCTCGAATGAACAGATCACACCGTGCTTGTCTGCGATGTCCATCGCCGCCTTGAAAAACTCAACACTTTTGGCAACAGGCCAGGCATCACAGCCCCCCATCACATTTGCGAAACGGGGTTTCAGCGACTTACCGAGGACCAGTTGCGCCTCGAGATCTTCAAGGTGCTCACTGACAGTGGCGCGCCGTCTGGGCACATAGGAACCCGCCGTGCAGATTTCCTGAACCCAGTCGAGGCCGTGATCGCGCAATACCTGACCCAGCACCTGCACATAAGCCGGATTGTCACTGACAGCCGGAGCCTCCAGCCCGGAAAAATGAGAGGCTTTGGCCAGAACAGCGGCTTCTTCTATTGAGCCGGTATGTCCCCAAAGCGTTTTGAAATTAAGTAATTGCATAATCCTGCCTTAGTTCTGCTGTTGCAGTAGACCATCGCAATTACCATGCCAGAATGTATGTATAATTTTAAATTATTGATTTAATTAAATATTTTTACTTATCGTCGATTTACCGTAGCGCTGAATACCAAGAGCCATGCACCGAAAAATCGCCTGAAAGTGTATTGTTTTGGTGCGAAAGATCGCAGAGGGGGCAGACTTTCATGCCATTGGCGCCATGGCAAATCTGGCTTTCAGGCGACCATTCGGAGGGGAATGCGTGCGAGGAGAACGCCTTTCATACATGCCGGTATTGGGACGCTGCAATCCCGCTTGTGGGACAGGCGTCATCTATCCAGCGCGTCCGATACCCATATTTCTATATAAATCATATAGATAGAACTTGGCACAGGCTTTGCGTTGTCAGCTGTAATCACCCACTTCAGGTACCGGCATGGACAGCCTCCGACCACCAAAAAGCCAGACCAACCGCCGCCTCAGGATCGCCTTGTTGGTTGCAGCACTGTGCGCCGTCGTATGGGCGATCCTCTCCATCGACCTGGCGACGCGTCGCGTCGACGGTGACTCGCTGCGCATCGATACCGTGGCCCGCCAGAACCTTGCCATTGATATCAGCGCGAGTGGGGTACTACTGCCACGCGAGGTCCAGTGGATCGCGGCGCAAGTTGAGGGCAGTGTGCTGACCATTCATCGGCGCGCCGGCGAGGAGGTTGAGAAAGGCGATGTTCTGGTGACCTTCAGCAACCCTGAGCTCGTCAATAACGCTGAAGAGGCGCGGGCGGCGCTGGAGGGTGGCCGGGCCAACCTAGTGTCCTACGAGGTTGACCTTCAGAATCAATTGCTGGATCAGCAATCTGCCACGCTGCGCGCAAAATTCGCGCACGAGAGTGCTCTGCTGAAGTTGGATGCTGAAACCCGGCTCAGGGAAACCTCCAGCATCATTCCCGACATTGACTATCGACGCACGCAACTGGAAGTAGAGCAATTGCGCGCCAGCCACCAGATTGAGCAACAGCGTGCCACGAAACAGGAAACCAATATCCAGACGCAACTCGCCGCGCGCACGGCGCAGGTGGAGCAACTGGCCCGCGCCATGGAGCGGGCGCAGAACAAAGTGGAATCCCTAACGGTACGAGCCGGAATGAAAGGTATGGTACAGCAACTCGACCTGGAAATTGGTCAACGCCTGCTCCCCGGTGCGCAGGTTGCGCGCATTGCCAAACAGGCAGACCTCTACGCAGAACTGAAAGTACTCGCCAGACAGGCCACTCACATAGCGGTGGGGCAGCCGGCAATCATCGATACGCGTAACGGCACGGTGACGGGCCGCGTCAGTCGGGTTGATCCGGCCGTGAACGAGGGCACTGTGGTGGTCGACGTCATATTGATGGATACCCTGCCCCCGGGCACCCGGCCGGAGTTGCAAGTTGAAGGCATCATTACAATTGCCCAATTGAACGATGCCCTGATCGTAGAAAAACCTGCCTATGCCCGTGCCGAAAGCCAGTTGACCGTATACCGCCTACTTCCGGGCCAGGACATTGCGGAACGCGTCGCCGTACAGACCGGGCAGGCCTCGGTCAACAAGATCGAAATCGTCGGCGGGCTGGATAGCGGCGATCGTATCATCCTGTCTGATACCAGCGACTGGCAGGACCATTCACGTATTCACATCGATTGAGGTGACACCATGGCACAGGACTTACTGATAGAACTGCAAGACATCAGCAAAGTGTTTTACACCGAGGAGCTGGAAACCCGTGCGCTCAATGCGATACACCTTGATATCTGCAGGGGCGAGTACGTTGCAATCTCCGGACCATCGGGCTGTGGTAAGTCCACATTGCTCTCGCTAATAGGTTTACTCGATACCTGCACAGGTGGCAGCTACAAACTCGCCGGACGCGATGTCGCCGGTCTCGGTTCCAGCGAACGCGCGGGTATTCGCAATCGCGAGATCGGTTTCGTCTTTCAGGCGTTCAACCTGATTGGAGAAATGACGGTTTATGAAAACGTCGAGTTACCACTGAGCTATCGCTCTGATCTCAACAACCGGGAGAGGCGTCGCCGCGTGGAGGAGGCACTCGACTGGGTGGAACTACCCCACCGCAGCCGCCATTTTCCGGCGCAATTGTCCGGGGGCCAACAGCAGCGCGTTGCGATCGCACGCGCACTGGCCGGTCAACCCAAGGTACTGTTGGCGGATGAGCCCACCGGCAACCTCGATTCCAAAAATGCGGCCATTGTGATGGACCTGCTGGACCAGTTACACGCCAGGGGAAGCACCATCTGCATCGTCACCCACGACCCCGCCAGTGCCGGTCGCGCGCAGCGCTCCGTGCAACTGCACGATGGCAAGGTTGTCGACGACCAGACCACAGACGCGGCCCAGCGCAGCCGCGAAGCAGAGATTGCCTCGTGAGTACGCTGTGGTTTGATCTGCGCTATACGTTGCGCTTACTGGGTCGTTCGCCCGGCTTCGCTGCCTTGAGTGTCATGGTGATCGCACTCGCGCTGGCTCTGGCGCTCACCATTTACGTCATCGTGCGCAATCAGGGGATCGAACCCCTGCCCCTGCCCAATGGTGATCGCTATGTGGCCCTTCAACACATCTATCAGAACAGCGGTCGTATCGCCAAAGGCGACCGGTTCCACGCGAACACATTGCAGACGTTAGCGGCCAGCACGCAGAGCTTTGATGTGCTGGGAGCTGCGCGCCTGAACGGCTCAACCACCATCAATGACGGCGGCATCACGGAGGCACCCTGGGGTACCGAGATATCACCCGAACTGATGCGCCTCACCGGCATTAAACCGTTTCTGGGCCGCGCGCTCAACGAGCAGGACAGCGAACCGGGTGCTCCGCCGGTGGTCCTCATCGGACACCAGCTGTGGCAGACCTTTTTTGGCGCCCGACCAGATATCATCGGATATCGGGTGCGCATCGAGGGCGAGATGCACACGGTAATAGGCGTGATGCCTGAGGGTTTTCGCTACCCCACCGATCACCACTTGTGGCGCCCCCTGCAACTCCCGCCCAACAGCCCGCCGGGAGACCACAGCGCACACTATACGCCCATCGGCATCCTCAAGCCGGGAGTAACCCAGGCAGAGGCCGGCCGCGAGGTGGCTGGCATCATCGCAGATCTGCAGCGACAGTACCCCGATGAATACGAGAACGTGACCGCAACTGCGATCCCCTTCATCGATGCCGCCTCGACCACCGACTTCGGCGTGATGAATATCGTGATGCTGGCTGCCGCAACCTCTATCCTACTGCTGGCCTGCCTCAACGTCGGCAATCTGCTACTGGTGCGGGCCAGCGAACGTACTCAGGAACTGGTTATTCGCAGCGCGCTGGGCGGCACCCGGGCGCGCATCATGCGCCAGGTACTACTGGAATCGATGTTGATCTCACTACTGGGCGGCGGGCTCGGATTGTGGCTGGGGACCTACGGCGCGCGCTTTGTAAAATACCAGACTGAAGTCGTCGTGGGCTCCACATTTCTGCCGTTCTGGATGCGCTTTGATATCAGCGCCGATGTGTTGTTCATCGCCATCGGTGCCACTTTGCTCATTTGGATACTGGCCGGGGGCATTCCCGCCTGGCGTGCATCCCGGGTTGAGATCAATACGGCACTGGCCGGTGGCAGCAAGGGCGTTGCCGGGCGCGGAAACTCGAGAGTCTCCACGACTCTGGTGGCAGTGGAAGTCGTGCTGTCTTTTTTCCTACTGGTGCTCAGTGGAGCATTCGTGGCCACGGTCAACAAGGTGTCGGGCGTGGAATTCGGCCTGTCCGCTGAGAACACCGTTTCAGGAATGGTCGTATTGGATGAGAAGCGCTACAAAGATACTGGCGATCGCCTGCGCTACTTCCAAAACCTTGAGAACGCTTTGGAAGCAGAACCCGGCATACAGCATGCGGCAGTCACCACCGTACTGCCGGGCTTTGGTTGGTGGCGTGCGGCCTTCGATCTTCCCGACCTCGATCTGCAGCAGGCAGGAGAACTGCCACAGTTGCAGGGCATCCCCGTGAGCACCGACTACTTTCAGGACTTCGGCGTCAGGCTATTGGAGGGGCGCTACTTTGCCACCACAGACTCTGACGATAATTTGCAAGTGGCTATTATTGATCGAGACATGGCAGAGCACTTCTGGCCCGGGGAATCGGCACTGGGCAAAAAGGTGAAGATAAACCCCGAGGAAGTGCCCGGCCGGCCGCCTACTCGCGAAGTAACCATCGTCGGCGTCATCCAGCATATCGACCAGGGGCAGGCCCTGGGTCACAGCCGTGATATCTTCAACCTCTATCACCCGCTGGCCCAGTTTACCCCCGAATTCGGCATGGTCGTGGTGAAGTTCGAGCAGCAACCCAAGAGGTTTGAGCAGCAGGTCCGCAGCGTGGGTACCCGTGTAGACCGCGACACCGCGATCATGATTGTACGCCCGCTGAATGAATCCATGTCCGTAAATACCCGTATTCTGGGAACGCTGAGTGAGCTGTTTATCGTGGTAGCATTGATCGCGTTGGTGTTAGCTGGGACGGGCATTTACGGCGTGGTGTCGCGCAGCGTGCTGCTGCGCACACGGGATATGGGGATTCGGCGCGCACTCGGCCAGACCGACCGCGACACAGTGAGGTTCTTCTTGCGTCAGGGCAGCCTGTTTCTGCTGGCGGGTGCTCTCGTTGGTGGCGGCGGAGCAGTGGCGGCAGCCTGGTTACTTACCGCAGAATTCCCCAGCCTTCTGGATTCCATGGTCAGTATTGTTATCATCATCAGCGCAGTGATGATCGCACTGGTACTGGGTGCCAGCTACCTGCCCGCACGGAAAATGGTGCGCATGGAGCCCGCGGCCGCACTGCATCACGAATAATAACTTCCGGGGCTGCGATGACTGTATTGATTGCCGATGATGACGCCAGTATCCGCACGTCGGCATCGATGCTGTTGCGCAGTGAAGGCCTGGACACTACGGAAGTCGACAATGCTGCTGCGGCTCTGGCACGGCTGGATCAGGGTGGTATCCAGGCTGCGCTGATCGACATGAACTACTGCCGGGATACCACCTCGGGCATGGAGGGCCTGGAGTTGATATCTGCCCTGCGCGAGCGCGATGAGTTTCTCCCGATTGTCGTCATGACGGGCTGGGGCAGCGTCGCCCTGGCGGTGGAAGCGATGCGCCGGGGCGCTGCAGACTTCGTGGAAAAGCCCTGGCAGAATGAACGCCTGCTGGCCGTTCTACGCTCACAGTTACAGCTGGCCACTGCGAAACAGAAACAACGTCGCCTGCGTGCCGAGAACAGCCTGCTGCGCCAGGAGTTGGGCGCAGATATTACACCCTGCGCTGAGTCAACCGCTATGCGAGCGCTGCTGCGACAGGTAGAAAAGCTCGCCAGCTCCGACATTCCCATTCTCATTACCGGAGAAAACGGCTGCGGCAAGGGCTTACTGGCCCGTTATATCCACGCTCGGTCCGCCCGCGCCGGGGAGGCCTTTCTGTCGATCAATATGGGCGGCATCGCAGAACAGGTATTTGAGAGCGAGATGTTCGGCCACATCAGGGGCGCCTTCACGGATGCCCGTCAGGAGCGAGTGGGCCGTGTGGAGCTGGCAGAGGGCGGTACGCTGTTTCTCGACGAAATCGCCAATACCCCCATGAGCCAGCAGAGCAAGCTGCTGCGGCTACTGGAAGAGAAGCGCTATGAAAAACTGGGGAGTTCGCGCGCCCAACAAGCGAATGTACGTATCCTGTCGGCTACCAATGCCGACCTCGACGCCGCAATAGAGGCACAGGCTTTCCGACAGGACCTGCTCTATCGACTACAGGGTGTCAGCCTGCATATGCCTGCGCTGCGACAGCGGCGGGAAGACATATTGCCATTGGCGAACAGTTTTCTACAGGGAGAAACCCGCAATCATCGCGACGGCAAACTGAGCTTTTCCAGCAGCGCGGTAAAGGCCATGACTGAGTACCACTGGCCGGGAAATATCCGCGAACTACAGCATGTGGTCGCGCGGGCCAGCCTGTTTTGCGAGGGCGACAGTCTCAGCGCAGAAGATATGCAGCTGCCTACTGCAGGACAAAGCCGCGTCACAGTTCAGCCACAGTTCACCAACCTCACGCTGGAAGCTGCAGAGCGCTACCTGATCGATGCGGCACTACTTCGTTATCAGGGTAACGCCGAAGAGGCCGCCAGACACCTTGGCCTGAGCAGGTCCGCACTGTATCGCCGGTTGGAAAAGCATGGCCTGTCCACTTGAACGCGAGTTACAGAAAGCGCGACAAACCGCACCGCTACCGCATCGCCAGTGATGTTCGACTGTTTCTGGATGTACTACTGGTAGCAGTACCGACACTATTACTTCTGCTGTGGTTCTGGTTGAGCAGTTCCGAGCCCCTGACATCCAAGCTGGTCATCAGCGCATTCGCCCTATTGTGGGTAGTGTTGCTGGCCGAGCGCGTACGGCAACACTTTACCTACCACCTTCGCACGGCAAGCACATTGGTCGAGGCCATCAGACTGGAGGACTATAGCCTGCGTTCCTGCCGCTATCGCGAGCCCGGCGCACTGGGCGAGTTGTACCAGCAGGTCAATGCACTGGCCGACTGCCTGCAACGCTCCGAGCAACAGGAGCAGGAACTGCGCGGGTTGCTGGGAAAAATCATTGCGCAGATACAGGTTGCGATTCTCGCCGTTGATAGTGAACAAAACATTCAACTGGTCAATCCTCAGGCGGCGAAGCTGGCCGCGCTACCTGCCGCGGATTTAATCAATCGCAGTATCACAATTACACCCTTCGCCGAGCTGGTTTTCACAACAGAGCCAAGCCTGATCGAACAGGAGTTTCCCGGTGCCAGCGGGCACTGGCAGATAAGCTGGCAGGAATACCGCACCGGCGCCCGACCGGGTAAGCTGCTTTTCATCACCGACCTTAAGCAGGTCTTAAGTGAGCAGGAGGCACGTGCCTGGCAGAGCCTGATACGAGTCATCACCCACGAAATCAACAATTCCCTGACCCCGATCAGTTCGATCAGCCAGACACTGGCCTCGCGTGTGGCGCTGGCCGATGTCGCACGTGGCGATGATGATTTCGTGAAGGGACTGGGGCTGATTGGACAGCGTTCGCAGGATCTCACCCGCTTTATCGCGGAGTACGCCCGCATCGCACGCCTCCCCGAACCACAGAAGCGCCCGTTCGACCTCGCGTCCCTGTTGGAAAAGCTGCAAAAGCTTTATGGTGAAAAAGTGGTGTATCGACGTGAAGAGAAGTCACAGGCTATCGTGCATGCAGATCCAACGCTAATCGAACAACTGCTAATCAATCTGATCAAGAATAGTCTGGAAGCAATGGGCGACACCTGCCAGCCAGTTGAGCTAAAACTGGGTAATTTGGAGAACAAAGTCGCTGTTCAGGTTCTGGATAGCGGCCACGGCTTGGCCAACCCCGCGAATTTATTCGTACCTTTCTACACCACCAAGGACAAGGGCTCGGGGATCGGCCTGGTACTCTGTCGCCAAATCGCCAATGCCCACGGGGGACGACTGCGACTGGAGAACCGCAAGGATAAGACTGGCACGGTGGCAACACTGGAGTTAGCCTAGCTGGGGTTTTTATGGGTGCCGGTTTTAGGCACGCTTAGCTGGGCGCTAACGAATAGAGAATAGAGGACAGGAAAATCAATGCGATTATTCGGGGCAGACAGGGCGGTTCGGTTGCCGTTGCTGCTGGCGATGCTGTGGTTTACGGGCTGCAGCTCAGATGGCAGCGACAACATCTCGGGGCACACCACAGCAAACACCGATGCCGATGAAAACACTACTGTACATGTGGCTTTCGCAGGCGGTGGCTGGCGCGCCCACACGGCGCATTCCGGCTGGCTGATGAGCTTGCTGGACGATGGCGCCTACACGGTGAACGATGTCTTTGGGAATGTGGATACGCTGTCCTCGAACTCCGGTGGTACGTGGTTTCTCAGCATGCTGACCTACTCCGCCGATTTTCGCGCGTCGCTCGAAGGCCAGGATGCATTTGCCAACTTCATATCGCCACAGGGATACCTCGGGCAGGAGCGCGCCCTGTTCGATGATTTCGAGGCGGCACTGGTACAGTCCAACTGGTGCCCGTTCCAACAGTCCGAGCCCCTGCTGTATTTCTATTGTCGCCTGGCATCACTGGCTGGTAGCGGCGGTCTAATATGGACAGAGATTGTAAACAATATTGTGTTCGAGCCCTTCAGCATGAATCGGGCGCTGCAAGCATCCCCCACCCTGTTAAGCAGCAGCCGCCAGAACTGGGCTGCGGACAAATCCCTGTTGATCGCTGCGACCATGCTCACAGATCGAGCCATTCTCACCGAGACTTATACCCTGGACAAGCTGTACTACGATGCCGTTTTGTCCGGCAGCGGGCCGCAGCAGGTAAATGTCACGCCAGTGACCTTCGCCAGTGTCGCAAGCGAGCTCACTCCACCCCCTGTTCTCAGTGCCGGAACCTTTGAGCTTACCTATCAGGATGCTGACTGGGGAGATTCGGCCGAGGCGAACGTGATGAACAGCGAGCTCAGTACCGACAGCGTTCCTGTACTGCTGGCAACCGCTGCCTCAAGCGCTGCCGTCGGTGCTCTCGCCAGCTACAGTGTGCTGGAGGCCAATGGTTACGATGATTTTACCTGGCAACTGGCCTATGAACTGTCTGACCTTGCAGTGCCCGTCACGTTACGCTCGCCGATTGCCGCCGGCGAGGACCTGCCACTGACAGTCCACGAGTTGGCCGCCTCAAAGTTTGCACGCTTCGCTGACGGCGGCTATCAGGACAATTCGGCGGTGGCACAGTTGGTCAGTTTCCTGCAGTCCAATAATGCAGCGGATGATTTCCAACTCGTGGCCTTTGACAATGTGCAGGAGCTGTATACAGCGCCCTCGGGCTCGGTACCAGCGGGCGCCGAGATGGGTCTTGATATTGCACTGCTGTTTGGTGAAGGCGGGCAAACCAAAGTCTGCGCCGGCACCGGTAGTGACGAGTTCTGCGTTTCAGTCCCCGCGCAGGAGGTCTTTGCGTTAGCTGGCGCGGATACGACAACCGCCGCGACATGGTCGTGGAGCGCCGCAGGGGCGACCGGGCCGACCTTGAGCTACACACAATACCAGGTCGTGACTGTCGACAACCCGACATTGGGCGTGGTGGCGGGTACACAGGGTACTTTGCATGCGTTCACCTGTGTATGGCCGACCGCCGACACCGCACCCTGGAACGGGGCGAGCGATTTTGACGCGTATGAAGCCATGCTCAACGCGATTCGTACTGGCTTGCAGGCCAACAACAATGAAGGGCTGGAACTATTGCGCAAAGCACTCAACGGCACAGGCAGTCTGTAGGGATTATATGCCCAGCGACGCGCCAATCCCGGCGTGGCTACTTTACTTCCAATGTCACGCTACCGAGAATCTGGCTGTCCAGTATCCAGCGATCATCCACCACGGTAGCCTTAACCGGATGACCGTTCAGGTAAACGCCACTGGCGCCCTGCACTGTCGGCAGACTGACGGCAGCCAATACATTTTTCGGCAGCGTCAGCTCGAGTGTGAATCGCTCGCCATTTTCCCAGTCAATGAGTATCGGGCCGCGGGGAGTGGGGACTTTACCCCGCGCGTATTCAAGGTTTGATGTGATAGGTCGAATATGCGCGACCGCCCAGCCGGGAGCGCTGGCCTCAGCACCGAGGACATAGCGCGGCAACAGGTTGGCCGGGGCTGCTCCCCAGGCATGGTTCCAATCCTGGTTCGGTTTGTATTTCATATCCCAGGCTTCGGAGGTAATCGTTAGGCCGCTTTCAACCATGTGCCGCCAACTGCGATCACCGGGCGCGGTGATCAACGCCACGGCCTGCGCGCCAGCGCCATTCTCGAATAGGCCCTCCAACAGATACTGCGCCGCATACACGGAACAGGCCATGCCCCGATCGGCCAGCCAGTCTGCCATTGGATCGCGGTCAGTGGGCGGCACCAGGCCGAATGCCAGTGGAAACAGATTGGCGTGCAGCGATATATGGTCAGTCCCCGTGCCGTCGCGATAAAGGCCCTGCTCCGTCAGGAATAGCTTGTCCTGAAACGCGGCATAGGTCTTTTCACGCCTCTGTGCAAACTCCGCTGCATCGGCCTCCTGTCCTAGCGCACGGGCCAACGTGACCATTTTCTCCAGCGTCTTCAGGTGAAAAGCATTGACCACTGTGTTCACACGGGTTAACTGGTAGCCATCGCGCTCTGCCTGGGGCCAGTCGACGATGTCGCCTTTGCGTCTCTGCCACCAATCGCTGGTAATGAGCCCATCGCGGCCCGCGCGTTCCAGCAATAACTTGTCTTTCAATGCCTCGTAGCGCGGCTGCAGCCACTGGATATCGCCGGTTTGCATCCAGTCTGCATAGGCTATAAACACCATGTGAGATGCCCACTCGGTTGGCCACGTGGCGTATTGCATCAGGTAATCAAAGGTATCGCGGGACATCTGCAGATCATTGTCCGTGTAGTAATGACTGATCTGGTTGATATAGGCATCGGCCTCGTACGGTATGCGCTCGCGATCGCCATCGACGTAAACCCCGGCGAAGGAGGTGGCTTTAATGGAGTAGCGGCTGAGTTCCCAGATACGGTTCAGCATGCTATCTGAAGACTCAAACGCGGCGGCATCGTCATCCCAACTCGCGGAGTATGCCGCGCGGCGCGTGATCTGCTCAGGATGCAATGCGCCGTTCCAGCCCTCTATTTCCACCCACCGAAACGGTAGCAGCACACCCCATTCCTGCGGCGTGAGG
The DNA here is from genome assembly GCF_055809315.1 of Halioglobus sp. D3-4. Lineage (NCBI taxonomy): Bacteria > Pseudomonadati > Pseudomonadota > Gammaproteobacteria > Cellvibrionales > Halieaceae > Halioglobus > Halioglobus sp. D3-4. The sequence continues at coordinate 4,420,347 of NZ_CM147907.1, read as the reverse complement.
ATAGCTGGCGGCTGCTTGTAGCCACCTTGCTGGGTATTGCGCTCATTCACCCGTGGATGAACGACAACGGGGGTGTCTCCCTGCAACACGGCCTGTGTCGCGCTGTAACGCACGGTGCCAGGCGGCGCTCGGTTGATACGGCCGTCCAGTGACGCTTCACCGAAGTGCACTGTCAGCTCGTCACTGGCACCGGGCGCAGCGCGCAGTGTGATATTGCCGAACGCGACTCGCCCGAAATCCACCAATATGACGCCGGGCTCGGGTTGGCTGATAATCACCGGGGCTTCGTCCACCAGCTGCGTGGGAGCAGCCTGCGCCAAAGGGACGAGGCATAGCCCGATAAGCAGTACGCGCAGTATGACGATACTCACCTGAAGACGCCGTCAGGGCACTGCCTCAATTTACGCGCCGGGTGCCGGCATCAAAATTCAGCTCGAGGTGACGCTCACCATAGTCAAAAGAGATGTCATCAGCGGGAAAACCGGATTCACTCCAGGGGTTCTCATAGCGCCCGTAGCCCTCCAGTCGCGCAGGCTCACCATTGTGCATGACATCGCCGTCCCAGCCCATTTCGATAAGGCCCTGCGAGGGAGAGTCGTAGCTGATCTGCAGCTTCTGGGCGTCGGCCGTCAGCGGGGCTGATCTGACTGCCTCCTTGAAACCCTCAAAGTCACCGTACGCGTCTGCGTCACCCAGCTCACACAGCCAGATGGTTTTTTCGCCCTGTGCGACAATATCGTAGTCACCGCCACCACCAATTGTGCGGTCTGCGTTGGGCAGCCAGTCGGCCGTCGGGTCGGACGACCACAGCGCCAGATAGGCATCGCCGAAGCTGGCAAAAAACCAGTTGCCATCCTTCTCCGCCTCATCAAATCTGTCTCGGGGCAGATAGGCGTGTGTGTACAACGGTTGGTCGGTAACGTAGAGACCCTCGCGGGTTTCCACATCATAGAGCGAAATCACCACATTCCTGATCTGCGCGGCCCGAGGCAGCGTCCCGGAACCTTCCCAGTAGTTCGGCGTACCGCCATCGGTTTTTTCATTCGCCGGGTGTGTAGTAAATGCCACAGCGTCCATACCGAGTGTCGCCTGCCAGATGGAAGACTGGTCGCCGCCAAAGCCCTTGCGCCAGTCCTGCGCGGTACTCAACATGTAATTGGGGGTACGGTAAGTATAGAGATTTGCCTCCGGTCGCATATTGCGGGTTATATCCCATTCATAGGTACTGGCGGCAATGGCGCGTATAACTGGGTCCTCCAGCAGCGACCTGTTGTCATTGAATGGCTGGAAATCCCGCAAATCCCACAAATCATAGGTCGTAAGCATTTCGATGAAAGTGTCGATAAACAGGGGGTGTGTGTACGGCTCCATCGTCAGCAACAGCATGCCATCATCAATATCTGTCGGATCCAGGCCCCAGTAGACTGCCTCCTCCATGCGTATCCCCATGCGCTGGCGATTCTCCATTCCCTCTGCACTAACGTCATTGGCAATCAACTGCAACACCGCCGGCACCACATACTTGGTGGAGACGGCCATCATGGTCGCAGTAGTGCTGGCGGTATGTCGGTTGTGCAGTCCGAATGCCAGATTCATTGCACCGCGAGTAGAGTCCGACCCACCGCGCATCCTTCTGATATAACTGCGACCGTGCGTAGAGGCAAAACTGCCATTGAAGTTATTCAGGGCCATATCTGCCATCATAAGATCCAGAACGATGCGAGACTTATTGACCAGTTCTTCGTCATCCGCCAGATCGATCAGTGCCAACAGCGCAGGCATATCTTCATCGTAATACACATTGGACAGCCACTCGCTAAAACCGCTCTTGTAGCGCAACTCAAGCCAGCGCAGAATTCGTGGCTTGTAGACCTCCATCATCTCGCTGCCTGTTCTGCCTGACGCCGGGAATACACGGTCGGGATAGAGCTGACCCGCAATGTAGGCTCCAGAAGCAAAAAGGATGTAATGATTTTCTGTCCACTGCACCATGTTTCTCGCGTCCGTCGTTCCCGGCACCTCCCGCATCTCATCGGGCCAATATTTAAAATTGATGATCGCGTCTTCGATCAACTGCAACTGTAAGCTGTCCATTGCGGGGTTATCGCCGTGCTTGGCGAGAATGCTCACCAGTGCGGGCAGCGCAAAATCCGCGGTATCCTCGCGTGCATTCATAAGTTCCAGGTCGCGATCAAAACCACCCGAGGGCGGTGTCAAACCAGCTGTCAGATGAATCAGGCTACCGTAGGTGCCTCCCCTGCCGTCAGCGACAGCCTGGTCGATAAAATCCTGTTGCGCCTGGTAATAGGCTGTTGAGTCAATGGGTGCCCATGGTTCAATCGGGTCCACGGGATCGACCGGGTCAACCGGGTCAACCGGATCCACGGGATCAAGCGGCTGCTGCGTGGCGGCAACAGATGATCCGCCGCTATTACTACAGGCTGTGATACAGGCGACCAAGCCAATCACCAGGATCAGATGGAGTCTGGGCATTCAGGGTTCCCCGGGGAGGTATAGACAGAAAAGAAACATGGCATTTTACAGTGCACCAAACTATGGGACAACTGCCGCCGGGCATAGTTCGCCGCCCTGGCAATCGAGAGACAGGCGGCTAGCACTGCTGCAAAGCGCCCATTGCTGTGAAGCGCAACCACGTTTTTCGGTGCTGCGCTGACTGCGCAATTGAATGAAATTTAGGCGTCAAATTTCTTTACAAATCAATGTAGTAGCGCCGAAGGACTTTAGAAACAATACTCTGTATATCAATCATCTACAGGTTCTGGCTTGATTTTTGCTTACCAACCTTTCATCGGGGTGATTGGAAGGATACACAGCGCCACAACTGGCCTCACCCACAGCCAAAACCTTATAGGAGATAGACACGAATGAAACTGGTTAGAAATACGATAACAATACTCACAGCATCCCTCGGCGCCGCAATGCTGGCGACGCCGGCAGCCGCTGTGCCCGTGACCACGGCCTCGGCAGACTACAACGGTGCGGTTACTTTCAGCTTGAGCAATGGGCTTTCGGTGATCGGCGGCGTAGAGGCACTGTACCGCTCACCACCGGCACCACCTCGCCCCTACCAGTTCAACACAAGCCTCGAGTTTGGCTCACTTACAATCACGCCAGAAGTGACGATAACTACACCGGAAATTGTACTGATTCCTGGCAGTGAGACCTGCATCCCGATTATCGGCTGCTTTACTACGCCCGACGTGACACTGCCCTCCCAGATTATTCCATTGACGCCATCTGTCTCGCTCACCGACCCCATCACTGTCTATAACTACACCTACAACACCAATGGCGAGATTCCACTCGGGGATATTTTCCTGACAGACTTTGGCACACCGCTACTCGGTGAGGCACTGACCGTCGACGACCTGGTGCGGGAACAGTTTCAATCCGGCGCTACCAGTGTCAGCGAGTCCGGCACAGTCATCGGCCCCCTGATGGGCAGCTATGATTACGAGGGTGTCCTGCAGCCAGATGGTGAAACGATTCTCGGTGACTACCTGCTGAATCTCGACAGCCCCGAATTGCTGGCTGAACTCGAAGCGACGCTGTTGGACCTCATCAATGACAACACATCAGAGATTGCCGATCTCGCCCTGCAAGCCCTGCTTGCCAGCGACCCCTGTGGCGGCCTGGGTATCGGAGAGAGTATTTGCAATGACGTTCTCAATGGCCTTGATAGCAGTGCACTGCTAGTCACCGTCGACAGTATCGGGACGTTCAGCTCCGACTTCTCACTGCAAAAATCGCTTATTTCAGTCCCTACACCGGCCACTATTCCGCTATTTGCGCTGGGCCTGGCACTGATCGGCGTAAACGCGAAGCGTCGCCGCACATAAAACCGACCAAGAAAATACCGCTGGTGTCCTCGCGGGCACCTTGCGGCATTGACGGGTTACAATCACAGGCTTGAAGAAACCGGACGATTCTGGAGACTGTGATGGCTTCGCTGAGCAAATCGATTGGTGCAGTACTCATAGTCTGCATTGCCGCGCTCGCGGCAGTACTGATACTGCTTTTACCCGGGCAGATAGAAAGGGACTCACCCCGCGATCTGCCCTGGACCTTGCCCGACTACCGGCTGGCTCAGACGGACTGGAACGTTGGCGAGGACGGCAGAATATACGCTGAAGTCGAGCATTTCTTTCTTCCCGATATATCACCGGCGATGATCTCATGGTTCTATCGCAACCTGCCCATATCCACGGTCGAACTCAACGGCGCAAGCTACCCGCTATACCATATTTTTCACCCAACCGAACACGGCACGATCCGGGTGCTGGAAGCGGCGAGCGATGGCTCCGTCGGAATGGGGCTGGGTGCCCTGGTGAGCCGTGAAGAGTGGTTCGGGATTTATGACAGTCGCGGCGCGGCCAGAATTGTCGAGTACTCGGATGCCGGTTTTTTGGCCATACCCGAAGTAGCCGGTATCCCGATTGGTGAAGTGCGCCATATATTCACCCCCAAAGACGGCGGCACTGAATATCGCGTTCAAACTGTTATCGGCTCATCGTTGCCCGTAGTCGGGACGCTGCTAAACGGGTACCTGAGGCACCAGGTGTTTCACCCCCGAATGCTGGAGCAGTGGCAACGCCACCAGATAGAAGAAGTCGCCAGCCTACAGTTCTTTCTCGCAGACCTCTATGCCCAGCGCGACAATAGCGACGGGGCATTTGTACTTTCGCAACGGGAAGACTGAGGGGACGGTTTCTCCACGATAAGTTACACCCGAGGCGGACACGATTGCATCACGAAGTTACTGAAGCCCACTGACAATGCACTATCCAGCCAGTGCCGACGCACCTCGCTGGCAAGCCACAAATACCGTGAAAATACCTGCTTGCAATGATAATCTCCTGCTCTCTGATAGGGAGTGATGCCATGTCAAAACGCACGATACTCGCAGTTTTGCTTTTATTTTCTGCAATCAGCCATGCCACCAATCAAACCACCCATATCGTCGTCAGGAACGAGGCGGGTGAAACCCTGTCGCGCGTGATGGTGACGCAAACACTGACGGAAAAGGTCGTGGCAGATCTGAGCGACGATGGCTACGCACCTCACGGCGTGCTGACACCTGCTGATACAACCGCTACTCGATTCACAAACGCCGATGGTTTGGTCAGCTTCCCATCGCCCGATGGTGCTGTGCAGTACCGAATCAGAAGCCAGGGGTATGTCGATCAGGTTATCCGCGAGGAAAACAACGGCGAGCGAACCGGTTCCACAACGCTGGATGTGACGATGGTGCCGATGACGAAGGAGCAGTATATCGCGAGTTTTCCCTCGAATGTCTGGCTGTCGCAGCTGAGCCTCGGCGGTGATAAGGAATTGAAAGACAGCTTCGAACTGAACTGTTCTTTTTGCCACCAGCAAGCCTCACCCTTTATGCGCAATGAGCGCACGGTGGAGCAATGGATCGCTGTGTTTGAGCGAATGAACAGCTACGGGGCGCGACTACCAGGTGACGAACACCAGCAACTGGCCGAGCTATTGCAAAAAGAGTATCGCGAGCTGCGTGAAAATCCTGAGGTAGTACCTGAGCCGCGAGCCTGGGAGGATCACCTTTCCGGCATCGAAATGAAGGAGTGGATCATCGGTGACGGCTTTTCGCAGATGCACGATTTCCTGATCCACCCCAACGGCTATATCTATGTCGGCGACAACCTGTTTGATCGCCTGTATGAAATCGACCCCGAGAGCGGCGAGTATACCGTTTACAAAGTCCCGCACACCGACGAACAGACACCGGGCGGCATTCTCGGAAACCGGTTCGTCACCTTCCCGAAAATGCACAATTTTCTGGGCGTGCACTCCTTTGCCGTATCGCCAAAAGACGGCAATATCTTTGTCACGCCCTCCATGCAGCAGGCACTGCTGGAGTTCAACCCTGAAAACAAGGAATTTACGACCCACGAGATGCCCGGTGGGTATTACCCACACACCATCCGCATCGATGCCAAAGACAGAGTCTGGTTCACCTTGGCCCTTTCCTCGCAAGTTGCAAAATTCGATCGCACAACGAATGAATTCACACTGATTGACCTGCCCGCCAGAGGTATTCAGGAGTGGCTGATTCTCAAATCGCTGCCTCTGGTTTTTGCCTTCGACCCCGCGAACCGACCACAGCCCAGCCCCAGCCGCGAGTCAATCGGGCTGCCGATGCCCTATGGTATCGACGTGGCGCCCGACGGCGGTATCTGGGCAACTCGCCTGTATGCAAATGACATCGCGCATATAGACCCGGAGACGCTGGAAGTGACAATGGTCGACTTCCCGTTCGAAGGGCCGCGACGACTTCGCGTGGATGCCGACGGCATGGTATGGATTGTCGCTTTCCAGGATTCACTGCTGGTGAAGTATGACCCGAACACCGATACGTTCACATCCTATGAACTGCCAGTAGTAAATGAAATACCCTATGCGCTCAATGTCGACAAGCAGCGCGGAATTGTCTGGGTGAACGGCAATCAGTCAGACACGATACTGAGTTTTGATATCGCGAGTGAAACATGGAAGGTGTATCCGATGCCTCGTCAGCGTTTCTTTACCCGCGACATCGAGATCTCCGAGGAGGATGGCGCCATCTACACCACCAACTCACACTTCCCTACCTGGCAATCGGAGGGCGGCGTACCGTCCCTGCTGCGCATTACGCCTCTACCTGAGACCCCTTCGCCGCAAATATCAACGCCAGAGGTGACACCGCCTGAGGCAGAGGTACCGGACACAACGCTGCCACAGGCCGAATCCGACGAAAGCCTGTCACCTGAAAACCTGCCTGAGCAGGCATCGTTGAACTGATGTCGTTGCGCAATGCCCTACTGCCCCTCGCCACCCTGCTATTGGCCCAGGCAGCATCTGCCAATGATGGCTGGCTCTACTACGGCGGGGACCAGGGCGGTCGTCACTACTCTGGCGCCGCGCTGATTGACAGGGACAATGTCACCGATCTGGACGTCGCCTGGGTACACCGCAGCGGTGATGTTGAACGCTACGGTGAAGACATGGAGAACACCTCTACACAGTCCACACCGATACTGTTGCCAGAACCCGCTGGCCAGTCGCTGGTGTACTGCACGCCGTTCAACCGGGTTATCGCGCTGGACCCCGGCACGGGAGCACAGCGTTGGGAATTTGACCCGGAGATAGATCGCAGTGGAGACAGGACCTTCCGCTGCCGCGGCGTCAGTTATGCAGAGGAGCCACGCGTCGCGGAGGCTGCTCACTGTCGCCATCGCCTGTTTCTCGCGACGCACGACAGAAAGTTGTGGGCCATTGATGCGCGCGACGGTAAACCCTGCTCGCGCTTCGGTAGCAAAGGCAGGATAAAACTCTACGGGAAAGAGGGCTACATAGCGGGCGACCTGAGCAGTTCGTCGGCACCCACTATTGCCGGCGGCGTGGTTGTCGTCGGCTCAGGCATTATCGATTTTGCCCGCGCCACCACACCGCGAGGCACAGTAATGGCTTTTGATGCCGATACCGGCACGCCGGTGTGGCAATTTGACCCCCTGCTCGGCCATCCCAACAGCGGGTCTGCCAATGTCTGGGCGCCGATGTCAGTCGATGAGGAGAACGGGCTGCTGTTCCTGCCCACCAGCGCACCCTCGCCGGACTACTACGGCGTTGACCGCCCCGGCGATGACTTGTACGCCAACAGCATTGTCGCCCTGGATCTGAAAACCGGTGCCGTGCGCTGGCACTTCCAGCATGTGCGCCATGACCTGTGGGACTACGACACGCCGGCACAGCCGATCCTGTTTCAGTGGGAAAAAAATGGCGAATCCATACCCGCACTGGTGCAGGTGACCAAGCAGAGCTTTGTGTTCGTACTCAACCGCCTGACCGGTGAATCACTCTGGGAAATTACCGAGCATCCGGCACCGCCGTCAGATATTCCCGGCGAGCAAATCGCACTGACACAACCCAAGCCTATCGCCCCGCCACCGCTGGTAGACTCCTTCCTGATACCGTCCAACGTCTGGGGTCTGACGCCATGGGACAGGGGGCACTGCGCGAAACAAGTGGCAGCACTGAATAACCTGGGCCTGTTCACCCCGCTGAGTGAACAGCTGAGCTTGATGTACCCTGGCAGCCTTGGGGGTGCCAATTGGGGCGGCGGGGCGCTGCTAGGAGATTCCGGCGTACTGCTGGTCAATATCAACAACACCGCGTTTACCGGACAGTTGATCCCCACTGCCTCGGGCGATGGCTCGAGCGCCCGAACGGATCACCCCCAAAGTGGCAAGCGCATGCAAGTGACCATGGAGGGCACGCCCTACAATGTTGAAATTGGCGCCCTGACCTCACCGCTGGGCATCCCCTGCAATCCACCACCCTGGGGGAAACTGATTGCGGTAGATTTGTATGCGGGGTCTGTCAAATGGCAGGCCGCACTGGGCTCAGTGCATGAAATGGGGCCGATCAGCGCGCCGTTTCATATCGACTGGGGCACGCCCAACCTCGGCGGCGGTATCGCAACCGACGGCGGGGTATTCTTTATCGGTGCCACCATGGACAGGCAGATTCGTGCGTTTGATGTGGATACCGGTGAAACACTGTGGAAGTACACACTCGCCAACGATGCCACAGCAACCCCCATGACCTACGTCTACAACGGGCGGCAGTACGTGGTCATTAACGCGGGCGGGCATTTTATGTTCCAGCGCGGCTATGGAGACTATCTGTACGCGTTTGCCCTGCCGGAATAGCGACTAGCTGGCGGCGAGCCGCGCCGCCAGAGCTTCACCCTGGCCAATCTGCGTGACCAGGCTGGCCGAATCGAAATAGATGCGCTCGTTGACGATTCGGTCACCCTCAAAAAAGAAAATGGCGCAAACGGGAACCCGAAACGCTTTTCCTGTGGGTTCAAGCCCGTAGAACACACCGTTATTCGTGCCCAGCAGGTCGAACTCGGTAATCACACAGTCCTCGGCAAAATGCATTCGGACGTTATCGTGGCGCTGGTCCGGAAACGCGGTCCGGGTAGCCCGATAATATTCCATCACCGCCTCGGCTCCATCAAAGACTTCGTTTGTAGCCATTATCTCGTAGTGCGGTTTGTTGAAGGTATCCAGTGTGCGCTCAAACTCCTGCGACACCTCCGAGTCAAAATGTTCGCGCACTACCTGCTCTCGACGCCGTTGCAGCTCCTGATCCATTTCTGTTGTCCTTATCCTTACATTGGGGTTATTAGAGTATGTGTCTGCACTGGTTGCTTCATCGTTCACCACCGACGCTTTTCCAGTACGGCGTGAAAAAAGCCTTGCTCACCTGAAATTCGCATTGATCTCGCAGCCAGCGCCAGTAACTGTAGCAGAGGTTTGGACAAGTTGGCTTGATCTGTTCAAATAGACGCAAGCGAACACTGGAGCACGGTATGCTTTTGCTTACCTCGTCGACACTCATCTGGAGAAACCGATATGGACCTGATGGAAATCTCAGTAAAACGAAAAATGGGCCGCGAAGAAGCCGCCCGCATACTACACAAGCTGGCCGACTCGCTTGCCCGCCATAACGGCGTGGACTTTACCCAGGACGGCGTCAAGGTCAACATCCGGGTGCCCGATGAGGTCGAAGTCGAGTTTGAGGTTGAGATCGAAAGCGATGAATCCAGTATCGAGGTCGAAATCAGCTGGTAACCCACAGCCGCAACCAGGTATACGCAGAGGCTGCACACTCCGTATAATCACTGCCCCCCGGGGTGATAACGCGGCCCAAACGCAGTGAGGGTATTGCCGCGTGCAGCCAGCGTACCCCGAGCCAATCAAAGGGAGAATTACGATGTACAGTCATATCATGGTGGGTGCAAACGATATCGAGGCATCCAAGGCTTTCTACGATGCGATACTCGGCGCGCTGGGACACGCACCCGGTGTCTTCGACGACAAGGGCCGCTGTTTCTACTTCACCGACAGCGGTATCTTCTCAATCACCAAGCCCATCAATGGCGAGCCTGCGGGGCCCGGCAACGGCAGTACCATCGGTTTTGCAGCAAAAGACCCTGCGGCAGCGGAAGCGTGGCATGCAGCGGGAATCGCCAATGGCGGCGTAAGTTGCGAAGATCCTCCCGGTGTGCGCGATGGCGCCATCGGCAAGCTGTATCTGGCCTATCTGCGCGATCCCTCCGGCAACAAGGTTTGCGCGCTGCACCGAATGGCGTAACGGCTGTCGCGGCGCGCGGCAGCAGGTGGCCGCGCGCCTGACCAAAGGCGTCGGCTAGAGGTCGAACAAATAGCTGACACCGCCGGAAACGAAGTAGAAGTCCTTCGTGACGCTGCTGTCAAAGCTCTCAGCTTCCACGCGCACCGACCAGTTTTCGTAGTCGTAAGCAATGCCAGCGCCGAAGGCGAATTCTGTATCGGTGTTGTTGCTGGAGCCCGCATCACTGACATCGAGCTCTGACTTCAGGGCGATGAAGCCCGCCTTGACGAAGATATCGACCGGCCCGACCGGCAAGCGGCCAACCGCAAAGGCATCCCAGCCGGAAAAGTCCACATCGATATTCTGGGTGAAAACAGTGCGCGATATGCTGCCAAAATCGATATAACCACCCTCTACGCCCAGCCAGGGAAAAAAGTTGTAGCCCACATAGGCCTTCCAGCCGGTATCGTCATCATTGAGTTGCACATCGTAGGGGCCGGAGTAACCGTAGTGGGCCGCATTCTGCTTCACGTTGGTTTGACCGATACTGGCACCTATATAAATACCTTCATCTGCAGCATAGGTAGTGGTCGATAGGGTAACGGGGGCTATTGCGGCCAGCACTGCCAGCACATTCTGCTTGAGCACAGGACTACTCCTTAAATAGTTGTTGCCCGTGCACCTCACTCGGGAGCGAGTGCTGGACACCGGGGTTCACGTCAGTGCATGGATAGTAAGTAGCAAATGTGACGGGCACGTTACATGACTGTGAGGAATGGAAAATGGGGGAAAAAGAGACGCTTCATCGCCACATGCCTGCGTCGCACTCCAGTCGGCTTCTGGCACCTGCGGCGGCCATGACCTCCGCGGGGACTATTTCATGCTGCCGAGCCAGTGCGGGACCAGTGCGGGACCAGTGCGGAGACAGCCAGCCGGATGCGTTCGACGTCCTTATCGGGAGCCAGTGCGGGGCCAGTACAGGGGCCGGGGTATGGGCCAGTGCGGCGGCCAATGACTTTCAGTTCAACAACTTATACTGTGGCCAATAGGGTAGTAACGGTAATTAATCTCATTTATTATTGATAGTGGTTATCATTATAATAGTCGTTACCCGAATAATTCGGGAATGCTGGACGACAACCGCAACTCCACGGCTATCTCTAATTGGGAATATTATGAAACGTCACACAATCGGCGCAGCAATTATTGCGGCTATGTCCACTGACATCGCATTCGCGGACAATCATCAAATAGAAGAAATGACCATTGTGGGCAGCGTCGACGACGCACGAAAACTGGCAGGGTCCGGATCCGTGATCAGCCACGAGCAGATACTGCTGCAGGCTACTGGCGATATCAATCAACTGCTGAAAACCGTGCCCGGTGTCTACATTCTCGAAGAGGACGGCTACGGCCTGCGCCCAAATATCGGTATCCGCGCCGCAACGGCAGAGCGCTCCGAAAAGATCACCCTGATGGAAGATGGTGTCCTGATTTCGCCGGCGCCGTACTCGAACCCCGCTGCCTACTATTTTCCCACCGCGCTGCGCATGAATAGCATTGAGGTGCTCAAGGGCGCGCCGCTGTTGCGCTACGGGCCGCAAACCACCGGCGGCGTGGTGAATATGGTCTCAACCCCGATCCCCGATGACATGGGCGGTAACCTGAACCTGTCCTATGGCGAGAATAACGAGGGCAACCTGCTGGCCAATTACGGTGGCCGTGTGGACGGCTTCAGCTTTCTGGTGGAAACCTCGCAGCGGCGCAGCGACGGCTACAAGAAGATTGACCGCACCCACGCCGACACCGGTTTCGATCTGCACGACTACGTCGGCAAGTTGGGCTGGGAAAACGACCGGCAGAGCATCCTGCTGAAAGCCCAGTACTCCGAAGAGACGTCCGACGAGACCTACCTCGGCCTCACCGACGACGATTTCAACAGCGATGACAAGCGCCGCTACGGCCTGTCGAGCATCGACAAGATGAAGAATGACCACGAGGGTTACAGTGCGGTCTATCGCTTCGCGTTCAACGACATGGTGAGTATGACCGCCACCGGCTACTACAACAAGTTCTCCCGCGACTGGTTCAAACTCAGCGGCGGCAGTGCATATATCGACGCCGGCAACGCGGGCGATGCCGATGCGCTGGGCGTGCTGCACGGCACTAAAGATGAAGCCGGTTTGAAATACAAGCACAACAACCGTAAATACAAATCCTTCGGACTGGATGTCAATTTCGATATCACCGTGGACAACCACCAGTTGGCCGTGGGCGTGCGGCCTCACCAGGATGAGATGAATCGATTCCAACCCACTGAAATATACGATCAAATCAATGGCGAACTGGTGTATGTGGAAACCACGACGCCGACAGGCAGCGACAACCTCAAGGAACAGGCGCAGGCGCTGAGCGTATGGGCCGTCGATGCCTGGCAGGTGACAGATGAATTGCTGGTGAATCTGGCGCTGCGCTACGAAGATATCGATTCATGGCAGAAACGCTACGCCGATACCAGCCAGAATACCGTCTCCCGTAAAATCAGTGCTGACTATGACGAGTGGCTCCCCGGTGCCTCATTTACCTACGATCTGAGCGATAGCTGGCAGATACTCGCCGGGGCCCACCGCGGTTTCGCACCGCTGGGCGGCTCTGCAACTGATAATATCGACCCGGAAACCAGCGACAACTATGAAGCTGGCGTGCGCTATCGCGGCAGCTGGTTTGTGGAAGCCGTCGTGTTCTACAGTGATTTCGACGACAAGATTGAGTACTGCTCCAACGCCTCCCCTTGCAGCAACGGCGACACATCCGGCTCGTTCAATACCGGCAACGCCGAGATCGGCGGTCTGGAACTGCAGGCAAACAGCATTTTCAACGCGGGTTCACTCACCTTCCCCGTGGAGATTATGTACACCTATACCGATGGCCAGATCAGCAAGGACAACCCCGACAACGGCTTCGAGGATGGCGACAAGCTGGCGCAAATCCCCGAAAACACGTTTAGCCTGCGTGCGGGTGTCGAAACCGCGATGGGGTGGAACAACTACCTGACCGTGAAATATATCGATGAGATGTGCATGACAGTGGGCTGCAACGACAGTGGCGACCAGTACGATCGCAGCGAAGACTTGTGGGTAGTGGACTACATCAGTCGCTACACACTACAGGAGCAGACCACGGTCTACCTGAAAGTGGAAAACCTGTTTGACGAAGTCGCCATCGTGTCACGCATTCCCGACGGCGCTCGTCCCAACAAGCCACGCACTGCATCGGTAGGCGTAGAATGGAGCTTCTGAGCACCTAGGCACTCGCGTCTGTATACAACTTCATCAGTTGTTGTTGCAGGCGGCTGAACTCACCGAGATAAATGCCGAATTTGCCGCTGCAGACTTCGCGGTAGAAGCTGCGCATGAACGGCTCGGTATCCGGGTAGGCCAGCTGCTCCCAGGGCGCTTCCGACTCCTCTAACCAGGCGACATCCAGTATTTCGTCGTTGCGTAGCGGTAGCGCCACTTCCTCGTGAAAACAGCGAAACACAATATAGACTTCATCGATAAAGGTCAGTGAGCTGAGCACACTGAGCTGCAGGTCGCCGGGATCAATCCGAAGCCCGGTCTCTTCCTTGAGTTCACGTGCCGCGGCCTGTTGCAGGCTTTCGCCCTGCTCCATAAACCCTGCAGGCATCGCCCACAGACCCCGGCAGGGCTCCAGGCCCCGGCGGATCCAGAGAATTCTCGTGGCGCTGTGTATCAGGCAGGAAACGAGTATACGCGGATTGGTATAGTGGACGTAGTCGCAGGCGGTACAGCACTCGCGCTGTTGATCATCGCCTATGGGCGTTCGCATCTCCAGTGGATTTCCACACCGATAACAAAAACCCATAAGCAGATTCCATATTACAGCGAATGCAACGGGATAAACTTTCCACCAACGTAAACCAGTGCATTACTGTTGTCATTACACATCGACTCTTCAATCGTGGCAATGACGATATTGTGCGTTTCAACGCTGATGACTTCGCTCACACGGCAGATGAAACTGCCCTGGGCGCCCGACAGCACGGGTTGTTCATTCACCGCTGCCCATTCCCCGGCATCAAAGCGCGCCTCTCCCTTTGCACTCATGCAATGCTCGAGGATGCCCTGCTGTTCTGCCCCCAGAATGTTAACAGCAAATGGGGTATCCGGTGTAAGCAGGCCGCTGAACGAAGCGGACTTTTCCATGGAAATCAGCAGCGACGGCGGATCGTTACTGACGTTACACACAGCTGAAGAAACGCTAGCATAACGAGCGCCCTCTTTAAAACATGAGAGAATATAAACAGACTTTGCCATCTGTTTGAACGCACCCGCAGTGCGCGATACCAGCTCGCTTGTTGACATTATTCAGTAATCCTTTGGACTGTAAACAATAAACTAGGACGCCAGCAGATGCGCAAACTGCGCACTGATCTGCTTGCGCAGCAACTTGCCTTTGCCGCCGGAGTTGTCGTTGCTATGCGGCAGTTCATCGGCGATCACCACGTGGTCCGGTACCGCGTGAGCGGGAAGAGTACGCTGCAGTTGCTCCAGTATTGCGGCCTCAGTGATGTCACCGTCTGTGGTAACCGCCAGTAAAATGGCGCGCTCAGCCCCCTCCCGATCAACGCCAACGGCGCCGGCCTCGGTGACCTCCGCAATACCAATGGCGGCGTCTTCGATATCCAGTGGTTGAACAAAGTGTCCGGCGCGCTGAATTGAATCCTCTCGGCGCCCTAGAACAGTTATGCGCCCCTGTACATCCTGAACAGCAATATCGCCACTGAAAAACCAGCCATCACGCAAGTCCTGCGCGGTTTTGTCCGGCTGGCCGAAGTAGCATTGCATGCAGTGCCCCCCGGTAACAGCGAGTTCTCCGACAACATCTGTGACCCTGTTACCGTTGCCATCGCGCACCTGTGCGGCACACCCGGGGCGCGCCAGACCGGCAACATTGGCCGCTTGGCTGCCATCGTCCAGCCTGCCAAAACAGGTGTAAGGCGCCTCTGTCTGGCCGTAAAAGGCGTACAGCGCGGCGTTGGGGATGCGCTCCTTGATCTTATTCAGAAGATTGGTCGCCAACGGCTCTCCGCCGAGCAGGACGACGCTAATGGAACTCAGGTCAATATTAGAATGATTGTGATTGGCCAGCAGGTCAGAGAAAAAGCTGGGGATCACGCAAAAATGCGATATCGGCTCACGGGTGATGGCATCCAGCAAGCCTTTGGGGCCGAAATCATCTTCCAGCGCCACCCGCATACCGACGTACAGCGCGGCGCCAATGGTACAGGGGAAGCCAACACCCCAAATAATTGTGCCCGTACCCCACACCGAATCCTCGTCCCGTGGCAGGGCCAGCCAGATGTCCGCCATTGAGCGGCAGCTGTTGTGCGTGTGCACCACCGCTTTGGGCAGCCCGGTAGTACCCGATGTGAAGAAGTAGGCCAGCGGGTCATCGCCGCCCCGGGTTGTGTCGGGCTCGCTGTCATCAGCATTCTGTTGCGCAGCAACGAGGCTTGCAGTATCCGCAGGCAGGTTGTCAGCCTCCAGTTGCAGCCAGGTAATCGCGGCGGGAAGCTCGGCACGCATCGCCGCTATGCGTTCACTATCCTGTGCCTGGGTTAGAGATGCATCGATCTCGCAGTGCTTGAGCATCGCCAGCATGACCTCATCAGTCCAATAGGGGTTCAGCGCGACGATGACAGCGCCGATCTTGGCCAGCGCGAGATAGCACTCCGCAATCGGCAGCGCATCGTGGATCAACACGGCCACCTTGTCGCCCGGCTTCACGCCTACGGCAAGCAATGCGTTGGCGGTGATATTTACCCTGGCATTGAGTTCAAAGAAGCTGAATTGTTGTCCGCGATAGCTCAGCGCGATCGCGTCCGGTATACGCAGTGCATTGGCGGTGGTGACTGCATAACCATAATTGCTAAATTTTGTTGTCATTGCGTGCTAGTCCTCCTGGTTATTATTCGTTAGCGTAAATTGAGGGATGTCACCGAAATCACCGCGCTGCTCAAAGCACACTGTGACTTTCGAGCCAATTGCAATGTCGTCGATATTGCAATCGACGATATTGCTCATTGTTCGCAGCCCCGCCTGCTCCGGTAGTGCAATCCAGGCAATAGCATAGGGCTCACTGCCGAAACCTTGCACGAAACTGCGATGGATAATGGAAAACGATTCTACAACGCCGCGCCCACTGACGGCCTCATAGCCCAGTTCATGCCCGCCACAGCTCGGGCAGCGGGGTTCGGGGAAGTGAATCCAGTGTCGACACGCACTACAGCGCTGCAGTGCCAGTGTGCCCTGTGCAATGGCATCCCAATAGGGCTGCGTCAGCGGCGTGACAATGGGGTGAGGTTTAGACACTAGAGCACCGCAAGTGGATTGACCGGGCTGCTGGTACCGCCCTTGATATTGAGTGGCGCCAACATAAACAGGAATTCACCCGCCTGTCTTTCGGCCAGTTCCGCCAGCCATAACATCTCCAGCAAGTAGATGCCGTGCTCCCACAGCAGGATCATATGGATGTCATCATCGAGCTCGTCGCAGGACAGCCCGCTCTGGTTGAGGCTGCAGATGGCTGAGTTGTCGGAGCCGACCAGACTGACATCCTGCTTGGCCAACCACAGCGCCGCCTCCGGACTGAGACCGGGCTCTCCGGACCAATACAAATCCGGATCGGTAGAGAATACTTCCGTCCAACCGGTGCGAAAAATAATCGCATCGCCCGATCGAATCGTGAGTTGACGCGCGTCCAAGGCCGCCTGCAGCTGCGCCACGCTGATCTGCTCCAGCGGGTCGAGGTGGCGCCGCCCATCGAGCGCGGGAATATCCAGGAATACCCCCCTCGTTACCAGATGTTGCAGGTTTTCGATGCCGCATCGCGTCGCCCCATAACTGCGAATGCGATTGGCGCTGTGGCCATTGTAAATTTCATCGCCGCGCCACATGTGGCAGAGCGCATCGACATGCGTCGTGGTGCCGTGCGGCGAGAGCATCAGGGCATCATCAGCAATGGCGCGCCCCCCGGCGGGATGGCTGGCACCCGCGGCGTAATCACCACCGTCTACTGACATAAAATGCTGCGGCAATGGGCGTCCCTTCATATGCGGCACGCGACTGGCGGCATTGGAAGATGTCGATCCCCGAATGGGTAGACTGAGGCTGAGCACACTACCGCTCGCCACGGCACCAGTCGCCTGCCGGGTAACATCGGCAGTCACCAGATTCGCCGCGCCGCGCTGATCGTTTTTACCCCAGCGCCCCCAATTGCCCTTGCTGTTTGAATCACTCATCAAAATATCTCGTCAAAAATGGGGTTATCCATCTGCGGTGAGCAGGGCGGCCGAGCCATAGCGGCCGCCAAAGCCGGTGCACAATGCGGTACTGGCTCCTGCTATCTGCCGCGCTCCCTCGGAGCCGCGCACCTGCAGCGTGGCCTCGACTATATTGTTCATGCCATGCACATAGCCTTCTGACAACATGCCACCATTGCTGTTCACCGGTAACGACCCCGCCGCCAGTGTCTCACCGCTGCTGATAAAATCAATTGACTCACCCCGACCGCAGAAGCCGAAGTCTTCCAACTGTGCGGGGATCAGGAAAGTATAGGCGTCGTAAAGATAGGCGATGTCGATATCGGCGACACCGATACCGCTGATGCGAAACAATTCATCCGCAATATATTGGGAGAACACGCTGTCCAGCGATTCCGCCTTGTCCCAGTAACTACCACCGGCACCGCCTCCGCGCACGGCGCTGTGAATGCGCACCGGCGGCCGGGAAAGTTGTCGCGCCCGCGCTGTGCTGGTAATCACCAGCGCGCAGGCACCGTCCGTTTCCAGGCAGCAATCGAGTCGCCGCAACGGTGAGGCTATCATCGGCGCGGCAAAATATTGACTGGTATCCAGCGGCTCGCGAAACATCGCGCGCTCATTACTCTGTGCATGGCTGCGCTGCGCGATGGCCACACTGGCCAGCGCATTTTCACTCAACTGGCGTTCATGCAACCAGCGCTGGGCGGTGAGCGCAAAGGTGTTGACCGGCCCGCGATTACCGTAGGGCGTCACAAACTGCTCCTCAAGCCCATCTGCAGAACCGTGACTGATCTGCCCCATGCGCTTGCCGCTGCGGCCCTTGAGCGCGCGGAAAATCACCACAGTTTCTGCCAGACCGCTCTCAATGGCCTGCGCTGCTTCCCACAGTATCGATGCACACTGGCTGCCGCCGCCATAGATTTCATTGTGCCAGCGCAGGCGGGGCAGGCCCAGCGAGCGGGCAACAGTCGTCACCGGTACCGAATCACCGAGGTGGTAGCTGAGGATTCCGTCGACGGCCTCGGCGGGCAGGCCGCAATCTGCGAGCGCAGCATCGATTGCTGCCAGTGCCAGTTCCAGCACACTCTCTGGCGCATTGCGGCTGAAGGATGTAAAGCCAACCCCGGCAATTGCCGCCTTACCGTGAGCGCGACTGTCCATAGCGCTCGCAGGCATGCTAGTGTGTGTCCTGCGTGAGGTTGTCTGTCGTCATGCTAATCCTTAAAGGCGGGCATCACTTCCTTCGCAAAGAAGTGGATAATACGCTTCATGTCAGCGATCGGCATAGGCCTGGTGCTGCCGAAATCGCACATCAGGTTACTGATGCCAAAATCCTGCAGGGCTTTTATCTGGCCGACGACGCGCTCTGGGTCACCGGCAATTTCGAGTTGATCCCAGCGGAAGTCATCACTGATGGTGCCACCCTTCATGTAGCGACTCTGCCAGAATTCAAAGCCGTCGGCTATTTTCCCAGTCTTGGGATCAATCGGCGCACTTTGTTCATTGACGATTTTTGAGCGGTCAAAGCCGATTTCGAACTGGGCCAGATCAGCCTTGGCCTGTTCATTGGTCTCGGCCACGTAAACACTGCGCATCACACACAAATCGTGCTCGTCGGGGTTCCGCTCGTTCTTCAGCATAGCCTCACGCCAGTTGTGCGCTGCTCTCCCCACATTCTTGTAGGTCGCAACCGGGTCGATCAGCAGCGGCAAGCCGCGCTTGGCGGTGAGTTCAATCGTCTCGGGACTGATCGAAGCAACATGTATAGGAGGGTGTGGGTTCTGTAATGGCGTGGGGATAATGCTGAGGTCTTTGCATTGATAAAATTGGCCATCGTAGGAAAAATTTTCCTGCGTCCACAGGCCGATAATCATATCCAACGCTTCGTTGTAACGGCCCCGAGCTTCCTTGATGTCAACACCAAAGCGTTCAAACTCCGAGCCCTGGTAACCGCGGCCAACGCCGAAATCCAGCCGACCGTTACTGAGCAGATCCAGTTGCGCTGCCGCCTCAGCAACAGATACCGGGTTGTGCAGCGGCAAAATGGCAACGCCGGTACCCAGCCTGAGCTTTTCCGTCCGCCCTGCCAGATGCATCAACATACCCAGTGTATCGGGGCAGACACCGTAATCACGAAAATGGTGCTCGGCCAACCAGATGCCGTCAAAACCACACTCTTCCAACGTTTCAACCAGTTCAATCTGATAGTCATAGACTTCCTTGACGCTCAAATTGTCGGGTCTGTTGAACAAATGAAACGATGAAAATTTCATTTGCTTGCCAGCGCTCGAAGGGCGGACGTTAGGGTTGGACTCTGTTACTTCGGCCACGGTGTAAACTCCAGTCTATTCATTAATTACTGTGTTGTATTGCACGTTGGGTTAGCTCGTCCTTGCGTACCTTGCCATTAGCATTCAACGGCAACTGGTCAACGGGATAGATATGCTGCGGAACCTTGTAGGCCGCCATGTTCTCTTTGGCCCAGTGGATCAGCGTCGACTCATCGACGCTGGCGGGACTGGACACGACAAATGCCACGCCGACCTCACCTTTCTCTGGATGGCGTATACCGACCACCGCCGCCTGTACGACGTCGGGGTGTTGCAACAACAGATCTTCCACTTCACTCGGATACACGTTGAAGCCATTGCAGATAAACAGTTCTTTCTTGCGACCCACGAGGGTCAGGTTGCCAGCTTGATCCAGCACGCCGATGTCGCCGGTATGTAACCATTGATCTTCAGTCAGCGCAGCAGCCGTGAGATCAGGCGCTTCGAAATAGCCCTGCATGACACCGTAACTGCTCACCAACACTTCGCCCGCCTCGCCGTTGGCAAGTTCCCGATTGGCGTCATCAACAATTTTCAGTGCCACATTGGGCAGGGCACGACCGACCGTTCTGGAGATCGTGGCATTGTCATCATCCGCCCGGGTCATCGCGACAACGCAGGCTTCGATAAGCCCATAGGCATTGATCACGCGTGTGATGCCCAGCGTGGTCTGCATTTCAGAAATGGTTTCCTGCGGCACATGGGCAGCGCCGACATAAGCGACGCGCAATGTGTTGCACGCACTGCCGTTTTCGGGTTCAGCGACCTTACGCGCAAGCGCGGTGAAAAGCGCAGGTGGGCCACTCATCACCGATACGGCGTGCGACTGAATCAGCCCCAGTGCAGCCTCCGGATCGAAGAAGTCGACCACGACATGCGTCATACCGCGCATCACGCAGGCGAGAATACCAGCATTGATACCAAAGCCATGAGAAAACGGGGGTATCACCAGAAAATTGTCATGCTCATTGAGTCCACCCAGGTCGCTCCAGTCCCAGAAAGCCTGCAACACCTGCTGCTGATTCAGCATCACACCCTTGGGCTCGCCGGTGGTGCCGGAGGTAAACAGAATTTCCGCCAGCTGATCCCCGGTATCCTGTGCATTTGAGCCCGCCGCTTCTCCAGCCTCGCCAAGGAACGCCTCGTAGGAACTGCAGTGCGCAAGGTCGGAGGGCTGATCGAAGCAGATCACCTGCTCCAGTGCTGACAGCCCGTGGACGGGGCGCTCATCGTGCCGCCCATAGTGGTTGGCCAATAGCATGGGCAGATCCGTACCACCGCAGTCCTGAACAGAAAACAGCAGGCGCGCTCCCGTGCGCTGCAGCACCGGCCCGACCTCGCGGGCTTTCAGGCGCGATGACACCGGCACCACGACAGCACCAAGCTGCCAGCAGGCGAACGCGCAGACAATCCACTGCCAACTGTTAGGCGCCCAGATACACACCAGGTCTGCGGGTTTGACGCCGTGATACGCCATTGCCTTCGCACAGTGTTCAACCCGACGGCCCAACTCGACATAGCTGATCGTGACATGGCCATCAATCACTGCCGCGTGCTGCGCATAGCGCTGACAACTATCGCGCAGCATCTGCGGAATCGTTTGCCAGGGCGCTGGATTGTGTAATGTTGTCATTAGTGGTTCGCCTGCCGCATTTGTCTCAGTCGACCATGGTCAAGCCGCCGCCCACACTCATAATCTGGCCGGTGATGTAACTGGCTTCATCACTGGCAAGGAATTTCACCGCGCCAGCAATATCTTCGGGGTTACCCAACCGCTTCAAAGGCACACGCTTGGCAAATTTTTCCAGCAGATCTTTGTTGGGCGCTGACATCGGAGTGAGTATCACACCCGGCGATACGCAATTGACGCGTACATTATGTCGCCCCACTTCCTGCGCCAGACTTTTGGAAAAGGCCACCAGCGCCGCTTTACTGCCGGCGTACGCCGCCTCACCCGCAGCACCAGTGCGGGATGAGTCAGATGTTATCTGAATAATGCAGCCGCGCTGCCGCGCTATCATTGCAGGCAGCAATGTCTGGCAGGCGGTGAGTGGTGCCAGGTAGTTGACGTCCAGCAGCTGTTGCCACATCGCCGGCTCCTGCTCCGCAAACGGCTTCACTTCGCTGATGCCAGCACAGTTAACCAGACATTCAATGGCCATCTGTTCCAGGAGTTGTTCCAGTGTGCGACGCAATTGCGCCTGATCAGAGAGATCGACAACGATGGCCTGTGCAAGATACCCCGCATCGGGTTGTGCAAACTGGCGATCAACACCGATCACCTGCCAGCCAGCACGGTGAAGCGCGTCGGCTATGGCTCCGCCGATACCCCCTCCTGCGCCGGTGACCAGCGCAGTGCCCTGGGCGCCATCACTCACAATGGCCACCCACCATCGGGTTTTAGGCCGTCTCCACCGCCCAGATGATGTTCGCGCAGATCGACAACCAGACCCTGTGGCTGCTCATCGTCCTCAGACAGATAGTAGGTTTCCGTGGTGACGGCCAACGGCGTTACCGCCGCGACAGCCTCGCGGATACGTGCATTCCACATGGGATTACCGATCAGCGACTCACGGTTCAGCCCCATTTTGAGCGTGATCCGGTCCAGCGTTCCTTCGCCGCGCTCGACCTGCAACTGCCAGGCCTGCAGGCCATCGATCAGCTTCAGGGATCGACCCATCAGCGACAGGGGAATCCAACGCCCCCGGGCCAGCAGGCGATCACCAACAGTGTGATGAAAGCTGTTCACGGCCTGATCCGGTGAAACCACATGCCCGGTGCGCACCACATAACCCTTGAGCGCATCGATCTGCGTCAGGGTCAGGACAATCTCCGCCTTGCTGTCGACACTCCAGTCGGTGCTGAGGATCGTATCCTCGGTCAGCGAGGCCAGCGCAAGCAGGCCGGCTTCCCCGGACTGCATTCCCTCTTTGGTGCGCACTGCCAGTGCCGCTCCAAAGATCGGCTCACAGTACAGATCTGTCACTACCGATTCGAACTCATCGGCCAGACGCTTGTGTGCGCCGGCTGAGGCGACCTCGCCGACCAGTACAATATGCTCTATGCCAAGTTCAAACGGATCGACGTTGAACTCCATGTACAAACGCGCGAGAAAATCCAGCGCGGCACAGGGCGTAGTTACCCACACCGTGGGCTTGAATGTTTTGACAGTGTGCAGCAAACGCAGGCGGCCGCGCGGGCTCGCGTAGGTGATGGCACTGCACAACGGCGCCAGAACCTCGGCTGTTGTGGCAACAGGAAACCCACCATCCTGCGCAGTAGACACCAGAATCCGGTCGCTGGGCTTGATTCCCGCCAGCGCCCATGTGGCAGCGGAGTAATTACGCAGCAGACCGAGTTCTTCCAGCGACACCGGCACCAGACTGTCGGCGGGGTCGCCGCCAAACACCAGGCTGTGCTGACACTTGCTGGCCGGCAGCGTCGTCCGGTTTGCCCACTGCACATCACTGGCGGCTGAATCAGAACTCATATCGCGGCGACCTCTTTGGCAAACAGATCCATGGAGCGGCAAACCAGTTCATTGGACAGACCTCCGACACGGAACTGCCCGAGAATATCGGTGACGCCAGCATCAAAAAATTCTTCCATCGCTTTCTTCGAGCCAGCGATGTCATCCATTACCACCATGCGGTGTTCGTTGAGTGTTTTTATCGCCTTCTCTTCCGACATGCCGGCGGCCAACTGCCCAAATACCTTGTATGTCGCGTGCTGGGCATCGGTGTAGTCTGGCGGAGTCACCAGGTTCACCTGACGGCGGATGTACCACATAAAGGCCGCAACCGCTTCATCCATACCACTGCCGTCGCCGCTGACAAACCACGGCACTAGACAACCAATGCGCGCCTTGTCGGGGTCGTGTCCGTTCTCGGCGAGAACGCGTTTGTACTCGGCGATATCCTCGGCGAGTGCGGGCAGCCCCTTCAGAATGGGAATACACAACAGGTTGTAGCCACCTTTGGCGGCCGCAGTGAAACCGGCGAGACTGGTTGACGCCACCCACACCGGCGGCCCGGGCTTCTGCACCGGACGCGGCAAGATGGAGACACCGGGAATATTGTAGTAAGTCCCCTCACGCGTGACTTCCGCGCCGTCAGCAGCGAATATTTCCTCCACTGCGGCCAGATGGTCCTCCCAGATTTCCCGGCTCTGCTCAAAAGGCCGCTGAAATGCCTGATACTCAAGCGGAGACGCACCGCGACCGGTTCCAAACTCAACCCGCCCACCACTGATGACGTCCAGCGTACCGATGCGTTCAGCTATACGGATCGGGCTGAGGAACGGCAACAGGCTGACCCCCATGCCGAGGCGAATATTCTTGGTGGTACGGGCGATTGCAGCCAGCACAAGGTCGGGCGCTGATGAGTGCGAAAAACCGCGTGTAAAGTGGTGTTCAACAAACCAGGCGCTGCTGTACCCCAACTGATCAGCCAGCTCAATTTGATGCATGGTTTCACCAAATGATTGCTGTTCTATTTCTCCCGAACGGCCTCTTACTTCCAGTTCGTGATAGATGCCGAAGCGTCGTTTATTCATTGTGCTTACTACCTCGTGGGTGGGCTGAAACCCGAAAGGGTCCGAAAATTATGAAAAACAATCTATCGCTTGGTTATATTGAAGTCAAGTCCGAGGTCGATTTTCTCTCTCCACACCCAGGCCAGCATTATCCAAAAGCGATTCACAAGAGCGGCACTGCGTCGATAAAAGCCAGTAAATTAGAGGTTTATTGGGACAAAACTACAACTTGGCCGCGCCTTTCAGCATCAGGATTAAGTCGACCCAACAGCCTGCAAAGACAACAATTTGCCATTTTTTCTTTACCAAGCAAGTAATAGGTTTATATAATCTAAGGGCTCGGATAGACTGGCAGCGGACACGGTCCGCTATGCTATGCTTTTTCGCTTCACTGCCAATAAAGCACAAAAAAACATGGAGAGAGACGATGAATCGAGTTCTGTTCAGGGGCGCCAACCTGCTCGACGGAGACAATCCGGCACGTCCGGGAATGAGTGTATTGGTGGAAGGCGAGCGCATCAGTCGCATCGCGGCAGACACAGAGATGACAAAGGTCGACGCCGACCAGGTGTTTGATCTTGCGGGCGCGACACTGATGCCAGGCATGACACAAGCGCACTGGCATGGCTCCTACGAGGGCATAGATTTCACACCCCCGCCGGTCGGCCTGGAGAAGCCACCCGGCTACCTGATGCTGATTGCGTTCAAGAATGCACAGCTGGCGCTTCAGCTCGGCTACACCAACCTGATCGGCGCCGCTGTCGGCGATGCACTGGACGCACAGCTAAAACAGGCGATTGAAGATGGCGTAGTAGAAGGGCCGCGCATTATGGCCTGCGGTCGCTGGCTGATTACCACCGGCGATTGCAATGACGATCCCAGTTTCTGGTGGTGGGATATCGGCAGCATGGGCGCACAGCGCATTTGCGATGGCGCCGATGAGTTTCGCAAAGGCGTGCGACAGGAGATCAAGGAGGGCGCCGAAGTCGTGAAAGTCTTCGCTGATGGCGGGCACGCCCTGATCTACGGCAAAGGCCATAACTCCATGACCAGAGCTGAACTCGATGCGGTGGTCGAGGCAGCCCATCACCGCGGTAAAAAAGTACGCTCCCATGTCGACACCAAGGCAGGCGTATTAATGTCCATTGAGGCCGGCGTTGACCTGCTCGATCACGCCGATGAGATGGACGAGGAGTGTATCGACGCCATCGTCAACGCCGGCACCTATGTCTGCCCATCCATGTACTTCCCCAAAGCACTGATCGAACGGCTTATTCGCGATGGCAATGGCCTGGAGAACGGCCCCATGGGACTGGCTATTCAGGAGGATCTGGCCAGCATGGCCAAGGTGCTCCCCTATGCCGCCAAAAAAGGCGCCAAATTCATGATCGGCGATGACTGGGGCACCGCAATGACGTTACACGGCGATTACAACAAAGAGCTGGAACTGTATGTGGCATCTGGCGTACCGGCATTGGACGTTATTCGCTGGGCAACCAAACACGGGCCGGAGTTTATGGGGCTGGGCGATGAACTGGGCACCATTGCCGAAGGCAAGCTGGCAGATATATTGGTTGTCAACGGCGACCCGAGCGAGAACATCAGCGTGCTGGGCGCGCAGGACAATTTTCTAGCCATTATGAAAGGCGGACAATTCATCAAGGCCATGGGCTGATTGAAAATGCAGATGTCATCTGAAACCACATCTCAGGCACCGGATCTCTACACGCAGTTAACCGAGCTTGCACAGCAGTCGCCCGATGCCGTAGCAGCGATCGACAGGAGCTTCGGGCTGCACAGTACCTTTGCACAACTGCTGGGCCGCGTCGATGCGCTCGCCACCGCCTGGCAGCAATGGGGGGTTGCACCCGGCAGCCGTGTTGCCTGGCTTGGGCAGAACAGCGCCAGAGTATTGGAAGGCATTCTTGCCTGTGCGCGCCTGGGTGCGATCTTCTGTCCAGTCAACTGGCGCCAGACCAGCGCCGAACTTGAATTTGTACTGGAGGATATCGAGCCGACACTGGTGATCTGGCAGCAACAGGAGGTGGGTGAAGGCCTGCAGGCGCTGCATGATAAATACAACGGCGCGACACAGCGCTGGCTACAACACGATGGCGAGGCCAATCAGTACGAGGCTGCGCTGGCAGCAGCTGGCTCCGCACCACCGGCAGCGGCCATAGCCCCCAAGACGCCGGTACTGATGCTCTACACGGCGGCCTTTGCCGGCAAACCAAACGGCGCACTGCTCTCACACTCGGCAATCATGGCGCAAAACACCACCTTTGCCGCAGTGCGCAATATCGATGCGCGCGCGAAGTATCTGAATGTAGGTCCGCTTTTTCATGTCGCAACGCTGCTTGAAACCATGGCGACGTTTCAGGCGGGTGGGTGCAACGTATTTATTCGCCGCGCCGATGCACAGGCCATTTGCGAGGCCATTGAGGAGGAATCCTGCGACGGTGCATTCCTTCTGCCACCGCTGATTGAGCAGGTCATTGAATACAGCCAGCAGCATACCGTAAACATTAAAAGTTTGCGCGCACTGGCAGGCAGCCCACAGTGGAATGCCCTGATCACCGTGGACGACTCCCTGTGGGGCAGATTTCCCTATGGTTTCGGCCAAACAGAGACATTCGGTTACGCCAGCTACCGAGCGCTGGCCACTGATGGCATTGGCGGCATGGGCAAGGCCTCGCCGGTAGTAGAGATTCGTACGTTCGACAACACGGGTGCGCCCCTGCCTGATGGCGAAACGGGCGAGATAGCAGTGCGCGGTGCCACCGTGCTGACAGAGTACTGGCGCAGACCTGAACTGAACCAGCAGCGACGCCTCGGCGACTGGCACCTGTGTAATGACCTCGGGCGAATAGAGACGGACGGTACACTCACTTTTATTGGCCCCAAGGAGAGAATGATTCGCTCCGGGCAGGAGAATATCTACCCGGTTGAAGTTGAGCTCTGTCTGGCGGGACATCCGGCGATAGCCGAGGTGGCCGTCATCGGCGTTCCTGACCCAAAGTGGGATCAAAGCGTCAAAGCCATCGTGGTGCTGGAAAAAGGTATCGATGCGGATGCGCCGGACAACACCGAAGCAGGCATCATCGATTATTGTAAACAACATATCGCGTCCTACAAAAAACCCAAGCTCGTCGCGTTTGTTGAGTTATTGCCCAGAAATGGTAGCGCCATCGACTACGCTGCACTGGATCGCGATTTCGGCGGAGGTGGATATCCGGGAGTGGATCGCAACTAACGGAAAAAATGGATACACGATAAACGAAAATGGCAATCAATCTTGATGCCAGAACACATTGTTCAGTGCTTTAAGTCATGCATAGAATGTTAATTCCCTCCTGATAAGGTTATGTCTAATGGATTTCGGTTTCTCTGAAGAACAGGAATTGCTGCGGGAACAGGTACGCAAGTTTCTTGACGGCCAGTGTGCGCTGCCACAGGTTCGCACTATTGCAGCCAGCGAAGAAGGCTTCAGTCGCGAGCTCTGGGGAAAACTCTCTCAACTGGGTTGGCTCGGGCTGACTCTGCCCGAAGAGTATGGTGGTGTCGGCTTGTCCTGGGTCGACCTGGTAGTTGTTCTGGAAGAAACCGGGCGCAGCCTGTTTCCCTCACCGCTGCTATCTACCACGCTGGCCGCCACGGCGATCAATGACTTTGGCACGGCGGCACAAAAGCAACGCTGGCTACCCGGCCTGGCTGACGGTTCATGTATCGGAACGCTCGCACTACTGGACGAACAGGATTTTCTGGCACCACACGCTATTCAATTGACGGCAGAAACCGCTGAGGGCGGCTACCGGCTCAGCGGCGAGAAGCGCTTTGTGCAGGATGCAACGGCGGCGGATATTTTTATTGTCGCCTTTCGCACCGGCCCCGCCGATGACAATCTCGGCCTCGCTATAGTTTCGCGCGACACCGATGGTGTCACCGTTGAAGAAACCGAAGGCTGGGATCGCACCAAGCGTACCGGTGTACTTAAGCTCAATGGCGCAGTAATCCCGACTGACGCCATACTGGGCGAAACACTGTACGGAGCACCGGCGATAGAAATGTTGATAGATTGTGGCGCGCTGGCGGTCAGTGCGGAGGCCATTGGCGTTTGCGAGGGTATATTAAGCCTGACCAGCCAGTATGCACTGGATCGCAAACAATTCGGTTCTCCCATCGGCCGCTACCAGGGCGTAAAGCACCCGTTGGCGGAAATATACGTAGACATCGAGTGCATGAAATCACTGGTGTACTACGCCGCTTGGGCGCTGGACGAAGAATCGGAAGAGGCAGCGACCGCAATTGCCAGGGCAAAAGCGTATGCATCCGAAAGCACCTGCAATGCCGGTGTGACAGGGGTGCAATTACACGGCGCCATCGGCTACACCGATGAATACGATATGCAACTTTATATAAAGCGCTCGAAGTGGTCGCGAGCCACCTATGGTGACGAGGATTTTCACTATGATCGAGTCGCCAGCCTTGGAGGTCTATAGCTATGGATTTTGACTTTACTGAAAAAGAAGAAGCATTCCGGGCCGAAGTGAAATCGTTCATCGCGGACAATCTTCCCCCACCTGAAGCACGCGGAGATGACTTTATAGACCAGTGGCACGCCAAGTTGATTGAAAAGAAATGGATTGGCTTTTCCTGGCCGAAAGAACACGGTGGTGGTGGCGGCACACTGATTGAGCAGTTTATTCTGAAAGAAGAAATGTCCAAGGCGCTGGCGCCAGACCTCGGCAGCGACTTCATGGGCCTGACCTGGGTCGGGCCAGCACTCATTCGCCACGGCACTGAAGCACAGAAAAACGAGTTTATGCCGGATCTTCTCAACTGCCGATCGAGCTGGTGCACGGGCTATTCCGAGCCCGATGTGGGTAGCGACCTGGGCTCTTTGAAATTGCGCGCCGTTAGAGATGGCGACGACTATGTCATCAACGGTTCAAAGATCTGGACAACCAAGGCACACGTTGCCAAGAACATATTTCTTACCGTACGCACAAATCCTGAAGCCGAGTCGCGCTACCGGGGAATCAGCGTACTGTTAACACCGATGAATACGCCCGGCATCGAAGTCAGGCCAATCGTCAATATCGTCGGCCTGCACCACTTCAATCAGGTGTTCTTTACCGATGTCAGAGTACCCGTCTCTGCTCGACTCGGCGCAGAGGGCGAAGGCTGGAAAGTGGTCATGGGAGCCCTCGCCAATGAGCGCTCTGGCATCTCTGAATCCACAGGTATGGAAAGGCATCTGGAAAAATTGAAAGCGCTGGCACGCGATTCTTTCAAGGGCGGCAAACCCGCGCTGGAAGACAGCGAGGTACGGCGCAAAATCGCTCGTTTCGAGACGCAGATTTCTGCGATGCGGCTGAATGGCCTGCGCAACCTGACGAAACAGATCAAGGGCGCTCAACCCAGCAGTGAAACCTCGGTGAACAAACTGCTGCGCGGAAAGCTGGAGATCCCCATGTCAGACCTGGCAATGGGTCTGCTGGGTAACGACGCCTGTGGCATGGGCGAATGGCAGTTTGATTCGTTCAACTTCCACGGTACAGTAATAGGAGGCGGCTCTCCCAATATCCAGCGCAATATTATTGCGGAGAGAACACTGGGGTTACCTAAAGACTGATGTAATCCCAAAATGATTTAGGAAGCAGAGGCAGCTAATGGACAATAAAAGAACGGTCAAGACTTTCTGCAAAATCTGTTCGGCGTATTGCGGCATCGAGGTCGATGTTGCCGACGAACAAATTCTCGACATCCGAGGCGACAAGTCTCACCCGATGAGCAAGGGCTACACCTGCATCAAAGGTCGCCAGTGGGCTCACCAGTATCACAACGACAACCGCCTGCTTTATGCGCAGAGCAGAGCTGATCGCAGCCAGCCCTTTACTACTATCGATAACGAGCAGGCGCTGGACGAAATCGGCACCAAGCTGAAAAAGATTATCGAACAGTACGGTCCACGCGCTGTCGCGACCTATCGAGGTAACGGGCTGTCGGTCAGCTCCAATGGCAATCAGGTCGCGCAGGCCTGGCTGGCGGGCATCGGCTCGGAGATGGACTTCAGCAGTATGAGCCTCGATCAGCCCTCTAAAATTATAGCCGTGGGTCGCCACGGTGCGTGGGGCGGCGGCGCGCACGGCTTTGCCGGCTCGGATGTCTGCATGCTGATCGGCAACAACCCGATCATCTCGGCACTGAACATGACAGGTGGGCCTCCCGGCTGGAACCCCACGTCACTGAAGGCGGAGAAAAAGCGTGGCCTGAAACTGATAGTCATCGACCCGCGCCGCACTGAGACGGCAGAACACGCGGATATCTATCTGCCGATACGTCCCGGTGAAGACGCCAATCTGCTGGCAGGCATGGTGCGACTCATCATTGAAGAGGAGCTGTTCGACAAGGCGTTTGTCGATGCACAAACCGAAGGTTTTGCTGCGCTCAAGGCCGCGGTAAACGATTTCACGCTTGACGTGGTTGCCGCGCGCTGCGGCCTGCCGGCGGAAGATATCGCGGCGGCTGCCAGACTCTTCGCGACATCCAAACGCGGTACTGCCAGCTCCGGCACCGGCCCCGATATGGCCAGGTTTCCGCATTTATCAGAACACCTGATTCTGGCCCTGAATACCCTGTGCGGTCGCTGGAACCGCGAGGGCGACCCAGTCACCGCTCCAAGCCTGCTGGCCCCAAATATTGCACCGCCCGCACAGGTCATCCCCACCGAGTTTCTACCCGCGATGCTCAACCCGGCACTGAATACCAAGACATCGCGCATCCGCGGCATTAAGCAAGTCTTTCAGGAGATGCCGACACCTGTCGCCGCCGAGGAGATATTAACGCCGGGTGAAGGACAGGTAAAAGCGCTCATCGTGATCGGCGGCAACCCCGTGATGTCGTGGCCGGATCAGGGCAAAACGCTCGAGGCCCTGGCGGCGCTGGACTTGCTGGTATGCATTGATATCAACCACACGGCCACAACTCGCTTCGCCGACTATCTCCTTCCCGCCGCACACGCATTTGAACGCGATGGTCTTGCTGAATTTACCGACCGACTCTACGACAAACCCTTCGGGCAATACAGCAAACCGATACTCAAGCCCAGGGGCGCGGTGCAGGAAGAGTGGCGCTATCTGGTCGGCCTGGCCAGAAGGTTAGGCACCGAGATTCACTTGGAAGGCGGCCCCATTGACCTGCACAACGAGAATCTGGAGACCATTGATATTCTGGAACTCATGTTCCCCAATGACAAAGTCAAAGTGCCACTGAGGGAGCTTGCCAAGTACGAAGGCGGTAAAGTGTTCGAAGAGTTTGCGAATATTAGAGTGGGCCCTCCCTATGAAGGGCTGGACGCCAAGTTGCAGCTGCTACCGCCAGAGGTGGCGGAAGATCTGGCTGAGCTTTCAGCAACGCCTGAGACAGCAGAGGGACGCTATGGCGAAGACGGCTCCTTTACTCACTTGCTGACAGTGCGGCGTGTCAAACATGTCTATAACTCCTCCTGCCATGACTTCCCCAAAAACCCGCCGGGCAATCCCGCATTTATGCATCCCGATGACATCAGCGAGTTAGGATTCAGTAGCGGACAGACGATTGAACTGCAATCGGAGCGCGGCAGTATTCAGGTTATGCTGGAATCAGACGATACCTTGCGCAGAGGCATCGTCTCGATGTCGCATTGCTTTGGCAGCAACCCGGGAGAAACGGAAGACATCGCTCAGTTCGGCGCCAATTCCTCCCGGCTAATTCCGGTAGACAAGGATTTTGACCCCCTGATGGGTATGCCCAGGATGACGGGCTTCGCCGTAAAACTCGCTGCTGTCTGAGCCGCCGGCCCGAGCGCGGGATTGCGTTCGGGCTACTCGCTGCGAGTATCCTGAATCCAATCAGGCAACTCTATCGGCGGATTGGGCAGTTTCTTCGCACCGCGCTTGGCCAGCAAAGCCTCAAAGCCTTCAGGGTCTGCCGGCCAGGATCTGGGGTCGCCCATCATCACCTCAAAGAGCTCAACGCCCTCGGGGCCTGCTTCCAATGGCCCCAGTGCTGCGCCCTTCTCAAGCGTGATGTGCATCCCTTCGGTACAGAGCACATCGCCGCAATGCATACTGCCACTGAGTACATAAATCACGTGGTTACTATTGTGTCCATGCTTATGCACGATCATACCCGGATCCCATTTGGCATACAGACACAGAAAGTCCGGTGTGAACTCCAGCCATTTCTCCCATACGGATACCCTGCGCTCGCCGTGCTGCTGTGCGCGCACCTCCTGCCATTTTTCATCGTCGCGGTGACGGAAGCGAAGTTCGGGTTTCTTTTTCTCTGTCATAATTAGCGCCCTGTATCAGTTGAAGTAAAGTGGAAGTGGAGAGCCTCTCAGCTACTGGGTTCTCTTTGTGGAAGTCTAATGAGAAACGTGGCCACAAAGGCCAGCGGAAATAGCAAGAGAGCCAATTGAAAGACCGGCAGATAGCTGCCGGTGTGATCAAAAATAAGACCGCCCAGTGGCATGGGAACAAGCGTCAGCGGCAGTACGAGAAGCCCCATGTACCCCATAGCGCGTGCGAACACCAGGCGGCCAAAGCAGGAGGCAACCAGCGCGTTCCACAGCGGCATTGTGGCCCCAGCGCCAAGACCCAGAACGGCACCGCCCAGAATCATCGACTGCAGGCTGTGCGGGCTGAGGAATGTCATCCACCATAGGCTGTTCCAGACAATGGCAATGCGCAACAAAACGCGTTTGTCGTATATGTCTGCCAGATATCCAAATCCCAGCTTTCCAACCATCGCCATCATGGAGTAGAAGGAAATCACCATCGCCGCTCCGGTAAGCGTGATATCGAACTCCGAGGCGTAGGAGGCAAAGTGCGTCAGCAAAATGGCACCCGCCGAAGAGAGACAGCCGACACAGAGACCAATACCCCAGAAACTTGGATTGGACAGTACCGTGGACATCGGAACATCGGCTGCTCGCGCATCCTCCACAGGTGCCGTTAGAGCATCAGCTGTCCCTCCATCCACCAGCAAGCCTTTGTCTCTGGGCTTATCGAACACGGTAAAGAAAACGAGCGGTAGTACAACGATAAGAATAAACAGCGATAGACAGATAAAGCTGCCGCGCCAGCCG
The DNA here is from genome assembly GCF_055809315.1 of Halioglobus sp. D3-4. NCBI lineage: Bacteria > Pseudomonadati > Pseudomonadota > Gammaproteobacteria > Cellvibrionales > Halieaceae > Halioglobus > Halioglobus sp. D3-4. Next base: position 4,386,839 of record NZ_CM147907.1, on the reverse strand, counting down.
ATGGAGACGATAAGCCAGGCCACTATCGGTGGTAATGTAAAGCCACCCAACGATGTCCCCAATGTAGAGATACCCAGTGCCCTTCCACGCCGCGCCGAAAACCAGTTCGTCACCAGCTTGGAACTGGGCAGAGGCCCCAGCATCGCAGCACCCAAGGCGATAGCGGATATCAGAACCAGCCCCATCTGCCATACGGCAGTGGCTTGAGAGAGGCAGGCAAAACCCAGCCCCATCAACAGTGCGCCGATGGACATAGTATTTCGAATTGAGTGCTTGTCCAGCCAGTGTCCCAGCAGAGGTGCTATGAGTGTCATGCTCAACAATATGGCCGCCATGCCCGATGTGACGACGAATCTCGAGGCATCAAACTCAGCCGCTATCGGCTCTACATAGATGCCAAATATATAGGAGGTACAACCGACAGCAAACAATTGCGCCAGCGTGGTTAAACCGACGATTCGCCAACCATAGAACAGGGGGCTATCAGTATCGCCCCCTGCACCACGACTACCAGTTTTCACGTCCAACGTCGCTCCAGTAGCCATGCCAGCGCAGGCATCTGCTATTTGATGGTCACCCGCTGCATCACTCGTCGCTCGCTGTAATCTGGAACAGCAAAATGCTGCAGGCAACGGTTGTCCCAGAAAGCGATAGAGTTTTCACGCCAACGGAAGCGACATTGAAAATCCGGTGATCGCACATGATCACACAAAAATGGAAGCAGCAGCTCGCTTTCGCGTTCGGACACCCCTTTCAGATAGACCGTTGAGTTGCGATTGACATAGAGTGCTTTGCGCCCGGTTTCCGGGTGGGTCAATACCACGGGATGCTCAACCGGCGGCCAGGCTTTCTGCATTTCAGCGAGGTCGGCGGTGCTGTGGCCATCGCGAATCGCCTTGGTTAAAGGCCGTGTAATATCGTGCACCGCCGTCAGCCCCTCAACCAGTGTTTTCATGGGTTCTGACAGGGCGTCAAAGGCTGCATACATATTGGCAAAACAGGTATCGCCGCCCACGGAAGGCAACAACTCAGCCTTGAGTATCGAGCCCATCGGTGGATTTGCCATAAACGTATTATCGTTGTGCCACTGGTCTGCGCCTTCTCCCAGCGGTTTGACCTGATCGAGCACGGTGATTTCGGGACGCTCCATATACTTGGTCTTCAGCGGAGGAATACTCAACTCACCGAAATAGCGGGCAAATGCTATGTGCTGATCCTGATCGATATCCTGATCGTGAAAAAACAGAACAAGGTGCTTCAGCAAGGCCTCTTTCACGAGTTTGATATCGTCTTGCGACAGTTCCCCGGTGAGATCAATACCTTCTACCTCCGCGCCAATGCAGGCTGTAATGGGCTTGACAACAATGTTAGACACTAACGTGACCTCTCTTAATGTTCGCTATTCGACTACCGTTCACTCACCCATCTCATAAGTGGCTTCACCAGTTCGAATTGTCATGAAATCCATGCCCTCGGGACCACAGGTGAAACCGTAGCGATACTTCGCATAGAAGACGATACAATCCCCCTTGCCCAGTTCAATGCCATCGTCGAAAGTGCAACCACCCTCCATCACAACAAAAAATTCATCGTGACTGTGGCTGTGTACCGGCACCCTGAAACCTGCCGGCATCACCGAGCGGTTCATATAGAAACCCGCCTGCCCGGTAATAACTTTCTTACGCTTGGCTCCCATCTCTGCGGCTTTTTTCATCAGGCCGGTGAGCTCTTTTACCGGTCGCCGGCTAATATCCCAGGGCACCTCATCGTATTTAATTGCCACAGGGCCCTTTAGTTCGGCACCGCTCTTTGATTCTTCCGACATCGCTCGGTCTCTCCCTTTACAATGCTTCGCTATACCTGATGAGGCTTCAGCACCTTGCCAGGTAACGCTTTGGTTAATTCGCCATTCACAACAATGGGTTCGCCGTTCACTATGGTCGCGTAGAAACCCCTGGGACGGGAAGAATACCGGTGTTCATTGTTCGGCATATCATTCACCGGCTTCTTGCTGTACGGGCCCACTGTTTTTGGATCAAACACCATAATGTCAGCGGCCAGCCCGGGTAACAACATACCCCTGTCGTTGAACCCTGCAAGCGCAGCGGGCACTTGTGTGATCTTGCGCACCCCCTCCTCCAGACTCCAGATCCCCTGTTCCAGCACCCAATAGCGCAGGAAGAAGCTGGACCAGTCCGAGCCGTCATCGCGATCCAGATGCGCACCGCCATCAGAGACGCCCATCAGCATCGCCGTATGCTGCATGCTTTCTCGCACGCTCTGATCCCAGGTCTCGGAAATATTCTCCCAGCGGAATCGCATCGCCAGATCTTCCGATAACGCCAGATCCAGCATCGTGTCGGCGGGCGTTTTGCCCAACTCTTCGGCGATCTCCGATATGGTGCGACGAAAATACTTCTGGTTTTCTTCTTTGGTCACAACATCGACATACACGCTGTCCCAACCGGGCGGTGGCAGAGTCGAGCCCTTGGACTTGTCGCGGTTTGGATTTTCCACCGCGTTGCGCATAGTCTCTCGGTACGCCGGATCGTTCAATTTCTGCAGTTTTTCCGCGTGCGGCAAAAACATAATAGCGTGCCAGGCGGGAACACCTGCGTACAAGGGACAGCCCTTGGCCAGATTAATCGGGCGATCAAATGGATGGTTGCGCAGCAATGAATACAGCGCAACACCGCGATCCTCAGCTCGCTGTAGAAGTTTCAGCGCCTCAGGCCAACCCGCACCGGGCACGTCTGTTTTATTGCGACCACCGAGCCCCTGAATAATGATCGGCAGGCGGCTGAGCTCGCCCAATTCCAACAGCAATTCGCTGTCATCCTTATCCAGACCACCGATAACACTGCCGGGCAGATAGGAAATTGTCCCCCGCCCCCACAAGCCCGCTTCTTCAACCAGCTCCCTAAGCTCTTCAAGATCGCCAAAGCAACTCGGAATTCGGCGGCCCTGCCCATCTTCCTGAGTTGGCGCATGGGACGATGAAAACCCGGCGGCACCTGCCTGCAGCGCCTCGCGCAATTGTTCACGCATGCTCTTGATTTCATCTGGCGTGGCTTTACGCTCGGAACCGGCATCACCCATCACCCAGCGTCGCAAACTGGAATGACCGACATAACAGGCGACGTTTACGCCAGTTCGACCCTTCAGATACTCCAGATACTCAGCAAAACTCTCAAACGCCCAATCGACACCCTCGAGGGCACGGGGTGACATACCCTCGACCTTGGCAAACAGCGCCGCAATGAAATCGCGCTGATCGGCTTTGGTGGGCGCAATACTGAAGCCGCAGTTTCCGGCAAGGACAGTCGTTACGCCGTGATAACAGGAACTGGTTGCGTAGGGATCAAAGGTCAACTGCGGATCATAATGCGTGTGCAGATCAACTATGCCGGGCGCCACGATCATACCGGTGACATCCATGGTACTGGTGGCAGTGGCAGATTCAGGAATCACCCCCACTTGTTGCACGATGCCATCTTTTACACCAACATCGGCGCGACGCCGCGCAAGCCCGGTACCATCGATAACGGTACCTCCCCTTAAAATCAGGTCATACATCATACTTTCCATCTCATCACACTATGTATAGATACTTGCGTAACGGTGTGTCGCGCTAGAATCTGTATTCCATTTCAATCTGAAACCGGCGGGGATCACCGAAGTTGTTCCCCCACCATCCCAACGCGTCGAAATCGATACCCGAGGTTTTATACACCTCGTTGGTCAAATTGAGACCTCTGACAGTTAAGTCCAGGCCTTCGACTTTGAAGGCTCGCTCCCACTTCAGGTAGGCATCATAGATAGTATACGACTCGCTGCGAATATGATCATTCTGTTCAACGGTCAACAGAAAATTCTGCTTGTCCTTGTACTCCGCCACGCCGGATACCACCCAGCGCCCGTAGTCATCAGAGTCCAACAGCGTATATTCCACCAAAGCGGACGCCGTGTATTTGGGTGACAGTACGGCCTCGAACAAATCCGGATCCTCGTCGCCAAACTCATCGTACTTGGCATCGATATAGGAAAAGGTGAGCAGGACAAACACATCCTCGATCGGAGCCACTTTGACATCCAGTTCCAGCCCCTTGATGGTTGATTGGCCCGCGTTGACGATCCGCACAACACCCTCTGTGAACGAGCCAACTTGTTGGTCTTTGTAGTCGTTGTTGTACGCCGCAGCATTGATCAGTAAGCGGCGGTCAAACCAGGTGGATTTAAGTCCGATCTCCGTGGTATCCACAGTTTCCTCGTCGAAGGGAATCTGATCGTACACCTCGCTCACGCGGGTCGGATAGCCACCTGCGTTGTAACCCTGAGACCACGAGACATATGTCATTACCTGGTCCGTCCAGTCGTATGCCAGACGCGCCACTGAGGCCACATTGTCCCAGCTGTGATCCGATTTCTTCCAAGGTACGTCGACAGTACCGTCAAGCTTGTTCTCTCCGGTCGAGGATTCCTTGTGATCTTCGCTGTACCGCGTGCCCAGCGTCAATTGCAGGGCCTCCGTGATATACCCTGTCACCTGACCGTAAATACCCCAGGAGATATTGGTATTGTTCGATCGTCGCGCGCTGGAGATATCCAGCCCGAACGGGAGTGGAACATCGACAAATATGTAATTGGTATCGGTAGATTCGTTCCACTCCTTGAAGAAATTGGCGCCCACCGTGTAGTCCAGGCGATCATCAAATGCCGTCCCGATAAAATTCACGTCCTGTTGAATGGAGTTGTAATGGCCATGCTTCGTGGAGTTGAACAGCCTTTCTGCGGTGCCGTCGACATCAGTCGACTGCTTGCGATCGTAACCATACGCCGCTGATACGGATTTTATTGTGAGATTGTCATTCAGGTCGTATTCACCCGTCAGGATGTGCCGATAACTATCAAACTTAAAGTACGTATCGTTCATCGCGATCTTGTCGGGGTGGCCTACCAGAATATTGTCGGCCCACAGATCAGGGTATGTATCGTTGACACATGCGGGGAAATACAGCCTCGCACATGAGCCCGCAGCAGGATCTTCGTAGCCGGTGATCCAGAATGCGGCCGTTGAGTCGCGGGTGTTGGAGCCGTCAAAACTGTAGTCCAGTGTCAGATCATCACTGGCTAACCAGCGCAGTGCAATTCGTCCCGACTCGGCCTTATCCTGGTCCGATGGATCATCGGCACCGGGATTGGTATTTTCATAAAGTCCGTCCATGTGGGCATAAGTGGCAGAAACCCTGGCAAACACAGTGTCGGTGAGCGGAATATTCACCGAGCCCTGAAGCGACTGCTGATTGTCATCGCCGTACAGCGCCATGCCATGAGCTGAAAACTCTTCATCGGGTTTAACCGCAATAATGTTGATGGCACCACCGATGGTATTGCGTCCGTAGAGCGTGCCCTGCGGTCCCTTCAGTACCTCGATGCGCTCGATATCCACAAGGTCGAAGATCCCCCCGATGCCTGTACCCAGATACGCGCCATCGAGATACATACCGATTCGTTGCATGCCACCGGGATTCAAATCAAAATTTCCCAGTCCGCGCGAGTAGGCCTGCATCTGCCCCCTACCGCCCGTGCTGTTTACAATCACGAGGCCAGGCGTGTAACGGCTGACATCTTTGGTGTCAACGATGTTCAGACGGTTGATATCCGCCGCATCGAATGCATTGATCGCGATCGGTACATCCTGAATATTGGCAGCGCGCTTTTCCGCTGTCACCAATATTTCCTCAAGGGCTGCGCCGAAACTCGAACTGGTCGACATAGCTAATGGCAGGACGAGTAGTTTGGAAACCCGGCCGAGGTTAAGCGGTCGATCTAATCTGGTTTTTATGCTGGAACTTCCCATGCGATAAGCACTCCGGGGCCACCTTTATTATTAAAGCGCTGATTACCCTTCAATCAGATAAACGCGCATCAGTACTGCATATGAACACCGACTTCCCGGAGATAAGCTATCCACTTGCCGGGCAGTGCTGCGATGCAGGACCAATACCCTAGCAAACACTTGGTTGCTATTACAAGTGTCATTTTTATTCAATTAGCCCGCTTCCACTGTGCGCCTACTGTACGCATACAGACGGGGCTTTATCACTACGGCGATGTCAGGATTCGAGTTGGAATTTGGAGGAAATAAAAAACTATTTGATATATATAACAGATACTTAGAACTATGTTTGTTCGAAGAAGTGCCGCGCGCAAAGCCCACCATCACAATAGGCGTGCAACTGATCAGCAGCATCTGGCGACGTTACACAATCAATATCAACCCAATGACCAAGCAATCACTTGGCCTTGCTTGGAATAACACCGATTATTTCCTTGGGGACGCACTGCGCAGAGGCCTGGAGACACCGCTGGAGCGGTTGGCAGCGCGCTCGGGCCAGGCCGGCTAAGCGGCTCGATGAGGCTACAGCGCGAGAACCTGCCCTCGACCTCGCTGCTCGAACGCCTCTTCAATCAGTCGGATTTCTTCGGCGCCGATGGCAACATATTCGCCATCGCGCTCCAGTTGTCCCCACACAGGGGCATCCGCTCTCCAGCGCTGTTTACTCAACTCTGTTTTAATGATCTTGTTCGTTTGTGTCACCGGCAGTTGCCTGTCGACACGAATGTAGCGCGGCATCCATTTCGTACCAAAATCGTTTTGTTCGGCGAGAAATGCAATGAACTGCGCAGGATCAAAATCGGCATTTTCACGCAACTGCAGGGCGACCATCACATTGTCACCAGCCACTGCATCGGGGACAGCATACACGCAGGCCAACACCACATCCCGGTGCCGGCTGATGACTCTCTCAATCGGGGTGACCGCTATATTCTCGCCATCAACGCGCAGCCACTCTGAATCCCGCCCGGCGAAGTAGATCACGTCGTTGGCATCGCGGTACGCCAGATCACCACTGTAGAAATACCCGTTGCGGACACGGTTGCTGGTTGCCTCTTCGTTATTCCAGTAGCCCTCAAACATCCGTGCGCCGCTGGTGTCGACCAACTCTCCCACCGCTTCATCGGCATTCAGCAATCGTCCCTGGTCGTCAAACCGGGCGATGGCACAGGGCTCGCCGGTGGCGCTATCGATTATCGCGACACCAGCCGTGGCCCGGCCTATGGCGTTTGCCGGCGTACTGTCATCGAGCGCCAATCTCACCCCGCCCTCGGTAGAGCCGTAACCATCGGTGACCTCACAGCCAAAACGTCGACTGAATTCCAGCCTGTCCTGCTCGGCCGCTTCATTGCCGAAAATCCGGATCAAACTGTTGGATGCATCATCCGGCTTTTCTTCGGTGGCGAGAATGAATGCCAAAGGCTTGCCGACATAATTGAAGTAGGTCGCGCCGAACTTGCGCACATCGGGCAGAAATCCGGACGCTGAAAACTTTCTACGCAGGGCACTGGTGGCACCGGCCACCAGTGCGGGTGCCCAGGCGGCCATCAGGGTATTGGAATGAAACATCGGCATAACCTGATAAAGCACATCGCTTGCATTGATCTGACAGCGATCCACGATGTTCTCAGCCGTTACCGCCAGTCGCCCCTGCGAACAGATACAGGCCTTGGGTGCACCGCTGGTACCGGAGGTAAAAATAAGCAGGTACGTATCTTTTTCCGTTACGGATACGTCGGGTATCGCAGCGCCACGGTAAGGGGCAAGCGCATGGTCGTAACGCGCGTCGTCAACATTGAATATCCGCGCACTGGATACATTGAGATCAAGACCGGCGAGATCAGCGTGATAGCACTGCTCGGTAACAAGCAGTTGGCAATCGGTATGATTGATATCGCGGGCGAGATCGGCGCCGCGCCGTGTGGGGTTAATACCGACAACAACCGCACCGGCGAGCGCTGCCGCGCCCAGCCACATCGGATACTCCGGTACATTCTGCAACAACACACCAACATGAAACGGCCCCTCAAGCCGGTTCGCCAACAGGAAGTTCGCCCGCACCGAACACTCGCGGACAAACTCCCTGTACGTCCAGCTGGCATCCTCAAACAGCAGCGCAATATTGTCGTCGTCGGCGCGGGATTGAATCAGCTCGCGTACAGTCGTCATCACAGAATCTCCAGCGTTGTGGCAGTTAAGGCAACTGAGGCAAGCCGCATGCCGCGCTACAGTTGTCCCAGAATCAACCCCGAGGTGGGCACACCGGTACCGGCGGTGACAATGGCGTGCTCTACTCGCTTCACCTGGTTACAGGAGGTGCCGCGAATTTGCCGCACGGCTTCGGCAATGCCATTTACGCCGTGGATATACGCTTCGCCCAGCTGCCCGCCGTGGGTGTTTGTCGGCAAGCTGCCATCCAGTTCCAGATTCCCCTCGCGGATAAAGTCCTTGGCCTGTCCGAGTTCGCAGTAACCCAATGCCTCAAGCTGCTGGAAGACATACGGTGAAAAGTGATCGTAGATTGTCGCGTACTGCATATCGCCTGGCTGCAAACCCGACATCGCCCAAAGCTGGTCCGCCACCAGCTTCATTTCCGGCAGATGCGCGATATTCTCGCGGTAGTAACTTGTCATGGTGTGTTGGTCATCACAGGAACCCTGCGTCGCAGCGCGCACCAGCGCGGGCGTCTGTTTCAGGGTTTTAGCGCGTTCCGGCGACGTCAGTACCAGCGCCACGCCACCATCACTTTCCTGACAGCAGTCCAACAAGCGCAGCGGTTCGACAATCCAGCGCGAATTCTGGTGATCTTCCAGCGTAATCGGTTTCTGGTAAAACCACGCCTTGGGATTGGTGGCGGCGTGCTTTCTCGCCAGCACGCAGTACCGCCCGAAATCTTCACTGGTAGCACCGTACTCGTACATATATCGCGTTGCACTCATGGCGACATTGGATGCCGGCGAGACCAGTCCGTGTACACCGCCCCAGGCCCGGGTGGCACCGTCGTAGTTGTGCGCCGCGGTTTTATGCGAGGCGCCACTGCCGTAACGGTACTGCGAGCGCTCATTGAATGCCCGGTACACCACAGCCACTTCACAAATCCCCATGGCGATTGCCATAGCCGCCTGCATCACCACGGCGCAGGCTGCCCCACCGCCGTAGTCGACACGACTGAAGAACTTGAGGTTTTTCCCACCGATAATCCGGTGCACTTCCGACTCCGGATTGTTGTCGGATTTGAAGGTGCTGATACCGTCCACTTCAGCCGGGTCGATACCCGCATCCGCCAGCGCGTCGATCACACACTCGGCTGCAAGTTGCAGCTCGCTGCGTCCGGACTCCTTGGAAAACTCGGTTGCCCCTATGCCGACTATCGCCGCCTTGTTGGCCAAACTTCTCTCAGAACTATTCGCACTCATGTTTTATTCCTATGTTTACGGCGCAGTTTTCAACAGGTCAACGACCACTTTGCCACTCACGTGAACACCGATTTTATTTTTTCCAGCTACCGCCAGATCGACGAGACACCTGCCATCCTCCTCGCGTTTCGCAATCACCTCACCACTCATCACCATGGTGTCGCCCGGATAGTTGGGGGCACCCAAACGTATATTCACCGACTGCAGAATCGCCTCGGGGCCCGCCCAATCAGTGACATATCGGCCAACGAGGCCGTTGGAGGTCAGGATGTTCATGAAAATGTCTGGCGACCCGAGCTCTTGCGCGCGGGTCTTGTCGTGGTGGACGTCCTGATAGTCCCGCGAAGCTATTGCTGTCGAGACAATCAGGGTAGGCGTAATATCGATCTCCAGTTGGGGCAGCTTGTCACCCACGGAAACCTGGTCAAAACAGGTGTTACTCAGTATTTGCTTACTCATGGTTTCCTCTACCTAGTCGGCTCGTCTGAACATCGGAACAGTTAACTCATCATCGCACCGGACAATCTCCAACTGCAGTGGCATTCCAATCTCCACATCGTCACGCGAAAGGTCGATAAGCCCGGCAATCAGGCGTGTACCCTCCTCCAACTCCACTAGGGCGATGGTATTCGGGTACTCAAACGCAGGGAGCGGCGGATAGTGCATAGTGACATGACTGTAAAGCACACCCTTGCCGGATGCCTCGACCGTATCGTGCTCCAGCGAATGGCATTTGGGGCACATCGGTGACGGCGGGTGCCGCAGTGACTTGCACGACATGCAACGCTGGATAAGCAGCTTGTTATCCTCATGCAAGCCCTGCCAGAAAAACTCGGTATCGCGGGTCATACCCGGCCGTGCTCGCGGGGGACGCTCCGGCTCTCGCTTGGCTGGTTTGTAACGCAAAATGGTGAAGCGCATTTCAGCAACTTTTTCATCGTCCTCGGTGAAATACTCCAATAGCTGCGTCAGGAAATACCCTGTACCCAACCCGGTTTTCTTCTCATCAGAAATCGATTCCAGGCGATATTTATGATGCAGTTTTTCGCCTGGCTTGACGTAGCGCAGGTAGGTCTGTTCGCAGTTGGTTGCCACAACTGCTACATACCCAGCCTCGATCATCGCGTTGCCGGCATCTGCCATCGGGTCCGTGGTCGAAGACCCCGGTGCCTGCTCCCTCAAGCCCTTCATCGTCCAGGCCTGAATCATCGTCGGCGGTGCCACCAGACCGCCGTGGCGGGTTGTGGCGGCAAACGCCTCATCCGTATAGATCGGGTTGTTGTCATCCATCGCCTGAGCCCAATGCCTGATCATCGGACGGTTGACATCGTCCCAACTGGTCTTGATGCCCTCGTCACCCGAATCGACATAGGCCTGCATCCTGGCCTTGAATTCTGCCTGCTCTTTACTCATCAAATACTCCAATTCTCGCGCTACTGGTTTGTTATGTGACTTTACATCAGGTATTTATCAGGACTGATTGAAGGGCTATTCGTCCGCCGCTGCAACTGATCCGAAAAGTATGGGCTGCCAATAAATACTTCAAAATTCCCGCTAAGAAAACATATTTTTCTCTGAATTCCCATTTTCCATTTTGATTTTTTTCAGTTCACTGGCCGGGCTTGAAAGTTGATCGGTAATGACACCAATCTGCACTGATATGACATTGCCTTCTCCTTCCCACACTCCGATACTTTTCTTTAGAATCGAGCGTGGTTTGCCAGTCCTCCATGGCTCAAATCGGCTCTGGATATAAAAATTATCATGATTGAACTTCAAGGGTACTCTCTATGAAAGCAGCGGTAGTGCGCGAATCGGGCGGCTTCTCGATCGAGGAACTGACAATCGACCCACCGAAAAAGGGTGAGTTGAAAATCAGGATGAAAGCCACTGGAGTATGCCACTCCGATCTCTCCCTCATCGAGGGCAGGCTGCCACTTCCGCTGCCCTGCGTGATCGGGCATGAAGGTGCCGGTATTGTCGAGGAGGTGGGCGAAGGCGTAACACGGTTCGAAAAAGGTGACCACGTTGTGCTCTCTTATGTCCCCGCCTGCGGCGAATGCAGCTGCTGCCACAACCATCGCCCACACCTCTGCACCAGTGGCAAGATGACCGGCAAAATGCTGGACGATACAGCCAGGGTCCACAGCAATGGCGAGGACATCAATGTGATGCAGTTTCTCGGATGCATGGCCGAATACGCCGTGATACCCGAGACCAGTGCAATCAAAATCGAGAAGGATATCCCGCTGGACAAAGCGGCCCTGGTGGGGTGCGCCGTGATGACCGGCGTCGGTGCTGCGATCAATACAGCGAAGATAGAGCCCGGCGCCAGTGTGGTCGTTTTCGGATGCGGCGGCATCGGCCTGTCCATTATTCAGGGCGCAAAGCTGGCGGGCGCCAATAAAATTATCGCGATCGATGTGGCCGACAATAAACTGGCCATGGCAGAGCACTTCGGCGCCACTCATCTGATTAACTCTGCAAATGAAGCCCCGGTGCAAAAGATCCAGGCCCTGACAGGTGAAGGGGCGGACTACGCCTTTGAGGCGGTTGGCATTCCTGTGCTGATGGAGCAGGCGCACGAGTCTGTGCGCCGTGGCGGCACCGCGGTTATCGTCGGCGTCGCAGCCCTGACCGACACCGTTACGTTTAATGCCCTCACCCTGGCCATGAGCGCCAAGACCCTCAAGGGCTGCATCTACGGCGATGCGAATCCCCCGGTGGATTTCCCGCGCCTGCTGGACCTGTACAAGGCCGGCAAGCTTAACCTGGATGATATGGTGAGCCGGTCGTACAGCATTGATGAAGCACCACAGGCGTTCGAAGATATGAAGAATAACGCCAATGCGCGCGGCGTCATCGTATACTGAGTGCAATCGCCACTGCGAAATGTTTCAGCGTAAAAAACAGAAAGGACTGGCCGAATGAGCAAGCATTTTAATATCGCAGACATGTTTGAGCTGGTCGCCGACGAAGTGCCGGAGCGAACCGCGCAGGTTTGCGGCGAACAGCGTGCGACATTTCGCGAACTGGATAACCGCGCCAACCAGCTCGCCCACTTTCTCTCGAGCCGCGGTGTAAGAGCGGGAGATCACGTCGGACTTTATCTCTATAACTGTAATGAATACCTCGAGGGCATGCTGGCGTGCTTCAAGTTGCGCGCTGTACCCATCAACGTCAACTACCGCTACGTTGAGGAAGAACTGAGCTATATCTTCAAGAATGCGGATATGCGTGCCTGCATTCACCACCGTGAGTTCGTACCCCACATAGCGTCGATTCAGTCTGACGTTCCCGAGCTGCATACTTATATTTACGTGGAGGACGGCAGCGGCTGCGATCCACAAACCATCGCGGCTGTGGAATATGAATCGTCAATGAAAGAACAACGCGACGAACGGGATTTCCCCGAGCGCTCTGATGACGATCTGTTCATTCTGTATACCGGCGGCACCACCGGCATGCCCAAGGGCGTCATGTGGCCCCATAAGAACGTGTTTTTTGCGGCACTTGGCGGCGGCGGACTGTTCCATCCGGAGGGAGTCATCACCGAACCGGAACAGATAACCTCGCGGGTCAGCAAATCGCCTCTCACCTGTATGGCGCTGGCGCCACTGATGCACGGTTCCTGCTGGTGGTTCGCCTGCATCCAATTGCTGGCAGGCAACACGGTGGTATTGAACCCGGAGCACTCGCTGGTAGGCGACACCGTGTGGAGCATCGTTGAGAAAGAAAAAGTGAATTCCGTTGCGATTGTCGGCGATGCGATGGCCGCACCACTACTCGATTCGCTGGAACAATACCCCGATCGCTGGGATCTGGGCAGCCTGTACAGCATTGGCTCTGGCGGCGCCGTTTTTTCTGACAGCAAACAGGAGGCCTTCCGCCAGCACTTCCCCAATATCGTTATCAGGAATTCGTTTGGCTCCTCCGAGAGTGGCAATATGGGCGCGGACGGTGGCGGCGCCAAGGGTAAAGGCCTGGGCAATGTGCAGAAGAGCGAGTTTATGTCCGTTATCAGCGATATCGAAGGTCAGCCTCACCAGCACGTTAACCCTGGCGAGACAGGCATCTTCGCGCGCAGCGGCTATATTCCCACCGGCTATTACAACGACCCGGTCAAAACCGCCAAGACGTTTGTCGAAGTCGATGGCGAGACCTGGCTGCTGGTGGGCGATGAAGCGTGTCTGGAAGAGGACAACAGCATCACTATTTTTGGTCGCGGCTCGAACTGCATCAACTCCGGTGGCGAAAAGATTTTTCCCGAAGAAGTGGAGCAGGCGCTCAAATACCACCCCGATATCTATGACTGCCTGGTCGTGGCGACACCGGACGACCGTTTCGGCAGCAAGGTCACAGCGATCGTATCAGTCAGGGGTGACAACCCCTTGACCCTGGCCGAGGTGCAGGACGAAGCGCGCAAGCACATCGCCGGGTACAAAATTCCACGTGAGTTACATGTGGTTGCCGAAGTGCCGCGCGCGCCGAGCGGCAAACCCTCTTACCCCAAAGCACTGGAAATCGCCTTATCAGGCAACTTCAGCGTGTCATAGCCACAGAGTAAAAACACCATGACTGAGCAAGTGTACAGCGTAAAAAGTTTCGATCGTTTCTTTATCGCCAATGAGTGGTCAACCCCCTCATCCACCGCCACCTTCGATGTGGTCAACCCGGCGACAGAGCAAACCATTGCCACCGTTCCCGCGGCGCAGACTGCCGATATCGACACCGCAGTGAAGGCGGCACGCGAGGCGTTTGACCACGGTCCCTGGCCACGCATGAGCGCTGAACAGCGCGCCGATTGCATGCAGGAACTGTCCACGGCTCTACAACGCGACATACCGGGTATGGCCTCAGTCATCACCCAGGAAATGGGCTGCCCGATCTCTTTTTCTACTGCGGGCCAGACATTCGCACCTATTATGGTGTTGGATTATTATGCCGGTCTGGCGAGAAGCTATCCTTTTGAAGCCGGTCGTCAGGGCATGATGGGGCCAGTGACAGTGCGCCAGGAAGCCGTAGGGGTGGTAGCCGCTATTACGCCGTGGAATGTACCTTTATTCACCACCATGCTGAAATTGGCACCGGCGCTGGCGGCCGGCTGCACAGTGGTGTTGAAACCCGCACAGGAGACGCCGCTGGACGCCTACGCGCTAGCGGAAGCACTGGCGACGACATCCATTCCACCGGGCGTTGTCAACATCGTGCCGGCGGACCGCGAGGTCAGTCAATATCTGGTCTCCCACCCCAGCGTAGATAAAGTGACTTTCACCGGCAGCACTGCGGCGGGGAGAAAAATCGGCGCTATCTGCGGCGAGCAGCTAAAACGCTGCACGCTGGAGTTGGGCGGAAAATCCGCAGCCATTATTCTCGACGACAGCAACCTTGAGACGGTGATACCCCAGCTTTTGCCGAGCGCGATGATGAACACCGGGCAGGCCTGTGTGGCGCAAACCCGTATTCTCGCCTCCCGAGCCCGCTATCAGGAAACCGTCGACGCACTGGTCGCCGCTGTCGATGCGCTTAAAGTCGGTGATCCAATGGATCAGACCTGTGATATCGGCCCGCTGTTTGCCAGCCATCACCGCGACCGTGTGGAAGGCTATATCGCACTGGGCAGGGAAGAAGGTGCCACTATCGCCACTGGCGGTGCCCGTCCCTCTGGGCTGGATAAAGGCTGGTATGTGGAGCCGACAGTATTTTCCAATGTCGAGAACAGCATGCGTATTGCGCAGGAAGAGATCTTTGGCCCGGCCGTTGTTGTGATCCCCTATTCCGACGAGGCGGAAGCCGTCGCCATCGCCAATGATTCCAACTACGGCCTGTCCGGGTCGGTATGGTGTAACGATGTCGAGCAGGGGCTGGATATTGCCCGCCAGGTGCGCACTGGTACGTATGGCGTCAACGGTCAGGGTATGGATTTTCACAGCCCGTTCGGCGGATTCAAACAATCGGGCCTGGGACGGGAGCTGGGGCCAGAAGGCCTGGGTGAGTTTTGCGAGTACAAAACCATTACGCTGCCTGCTGACTATACGCCAAAAGCGTAGTCGCAACCGCCCCATCCACAGACAACCTGGCCGGAGGCGTCAATCTTCCGGCATTCAACCGTATACAGGAGAAACCCATGGCTGAAGCCGTCATTGTAGAAGCTCTGAGAACACCCATCGGCAGAGGCAAACCCGTGGTCGGGGATCTCAGCGGGTTTCACGCATCGCAGTTACTGGCGCTGACGCAGAAAGCCGTGATCGAGAAAGCCGGGGTTGCCCCGGACGAGGTGGGCCAGATTATCGGCGGCTGCGTCACACAGGCAGGTCAACAGGCCAGCAATGTCACACGCACTGCGTGGTTGTCGATGGGTGCCGGCTATGCGCCAGGCGCGATGACTGTCGACGCCCAGTGTGGTTCAGCCCAGGCGGCCAATCACATGATTGCAGCACTGATCGACAACGGTACTATCGATATCGGAATCGGCTGCGGTATCGAGCTGATGAGCCAGGTCAGTCTGGGTGACAACGGGCGCTACAAACCCGCCGGGCGATCACGCCCACAGGAATGGCCATGGGATGAAGCAAAAGGGCAGTTCCACGCAGCCCAGCGGATAGCGGATAATCGCGGCATCAGCCGCCGCGAACTCGAAGAGTTCGGCTGCCGATCACAACAACTGGCGAAGCAGGCCTGGGACAATGGCTGGTTTGACCGCGAAGTGATTCCGGTGGAAGCGCCGATTGTCGACGACGAGGGCGAACCCACCGGCCAGACAAGAACGGTGACGCGTGATCAGGGTCTGCGCGAGACCACGCTGGAAGGCTTGGCCGCATTGAAACCGGTTTACGAGGGCGCCTATCACACGGCGGGCACCTCATCGCAAATATCGGATGGCTCCGCCGCAGTATTGTGGATGAGTGCCGATGAAGCCAAGCGTCGAGGCCTGAAACCGAGGGCGCGCATCATCACCAATGTCGTGGTGGGCACTGACCCTTACTACCTGCTGGACGGCCCGGTGGACGCCACCCGCGAGCTGTTCAAGAAAAGTGGCATGAACATCGGCGACATCGACCATGTTGAAATCAACGAGGCTTTTGCCGCTGTCTGCCTGTCCTGGGCACGGGTGTACAAGCCGGATATGGATATTGTTAACCCACAGGGAGGCGCCATCGCGCTGGGCCATCCGGTAGGGTCTACCGGGGCGCGTTTGATTACAACGGCACTGCATGCACTGGAACGCAAGGACCAGAACACCGCCTTGATCACGATGTGCTGCGGTGCCAGCATCGGGACTGGCACTATTATTGAGCGCATCTAGGTCCGGCAAACACTGCGGTCGGTGATACTGCCGGCCCTGTCGCACCCCGCCGGCAGGTCGTGCTTAGCGAACATATTCAAGACAAACCCGATACCTGAATGTATCACTCCGGCGCAACCTTCGCGCTGGAGCCCAACCCCGACCTGTCAACAAGTATGGGCCTGAGCTATAGAACGCAGGCAATACCAATAACGCAGCTATTAATTAATAGATGTGTTTATTAATTTCTAGGTGTAGTGTAGATTACTGTTTGATCCTGCGCTGACGGAGATTGAGTTTCACTATGGCCAACCAGGAAGCCCCGCTGATAAAGACCAAAACAAGCGGTGCACAACAGTCTACAGACAATGCTCCCCGAAGAGCCTCTGCCGCGCCAAAGAAGGCAAAACTGGGTCGGCCATCGCAACGCAACCCGGGCGAAACACGTGCCAATATTCTCACCGGTGCACTGAAGTGCTTTACCGAAAAGGGCTTTGCCGCCACTACTTTTGCCGCAGTGGGCCGCGAGGCAGGCTTAACCGGCCCGGCCATCTACCAGTATTTTGATTCCAAAGGGGCATTGTACGCCGCGACACTGGAGCATATTTACGAGGTGCTGGTCCCCGATATCGGTACCGCACTGATCGATAATCACAACTTCAAATCCCGCCTGCACCAGATACTACAGTTAACAGTTGATCTTCACGAGAGCAACCCGGCGGCCACTGCCTTTCTGTCCTCGCTCCCGGTAGAGGTGCGGCAGGAGCCGACCCTGAAACAGCATTTGTCCAATCGTTCCAGCACGGTGTTATCCGCACTGACACAGGTTTTCGACGACGCCAAGGCCAACGGCGAAATCTCCTCAGCGCGCAGCACGGAAAGCCTGAGCATGTTTTTTTTCGGCAGTGTTATGGGCCTGTGCCTGTATCACCATGCCAGCCAAAAAACGGCCATGCGAGAGGCCGTCGCGGTGTTTTTTGACATTATTGAAGGCAAACTATTGATTGACTAACCAGCGGTACACTAAATCATGAACCGACCTGCCTTGCAGGTCTATAAATCTAATCAGGAGAGACCATGTCCAGTTGCCCCTATACCAATCTGTTAGACCCGGATCTTTATGTACACGGCAATCATCACGACGCTATGCTGGCGGTGCGCGAGCAGGGTGGCAAAGTCGTCAAGATAGATGACCCGATCACCGGCATCCCCTACTGGGCCATCCAGGGCCGGGAAGAGGTGGATTTTATCTGCAAGCAACCGCTGCTGTTCTCCAGCGAAGAAGCGACGGCTATTCCAATGGAGGCAGAAGAAGGCAGCCTGGAATCACAACGCCTGATGCTGGTCAATATGGACCCGCCGCGCCACAACAAGCTGCGCCGTATCGCGCGAAACGCCTTCACACCCACCACCGTCAGCTCCTATGAGGCAAAATTCCGCCAGTACGCCAAGGAGATCGTAGATGCTGTGGCACCTCGCGGGGAGTGCGAGTTCGTTGAAGATGTGGCAGCAGAGTTGCCGCTTATGGCGATTCTGGAGCTCTGCGGAGTACCCAAAGAAGACCGCAAACAATTCTTTGCCTGGACCAACGCCATGTTCTTTCGCGAAGACGACTCTATGAGCGAAGGTGAAGACAATTCCGCCGCGGCACAGGAGGCTGCTGCCAACATCTATGTCTATGCGGCTGACTTGACGCGTCAACATGCGGAGAAGCCGCTCAACAATATCGTCGGCGCGCTACTGGATGGCAAGATCAACGACGAGAAACTGACCTCCGATGAATTCGCAGCCTTCTTCCTGATGCTGATTGCCGCAGGTAACGAGAGTACCCGCTCAGTCACTGCGCACGGCATGCGCCTGCTCATGGAGCATCCCGACCAGTTGCAAATGCTGGTAGACAACCCGGACCTGATTCCCTATGCCTGCGAAGAAATCCTGCGCTACAACGCCGCGTTTCTGTGTATGCGCCGCGTGGCAATGGACGACGTGGAAGTAGGCGGACAACAGATTAAAAAGGGCGACAAGATTATCCTGTTCTGGCACGGGGTAAACCGCGACGATCGGGTTTTCGACGATCCCATGTCCTTCAATATCAACCGCCACGAAACCATGCCGGATCTGTACAAAGAGCATCGCGCTTTCGGTTTTGGGCAACATTTCTGCCTGGGGTCGCATCTGGCCCGGCTCGAGATGCAAGTCATGTTCGAGGAACTCCTACCGCGCCTGCGCAACCCGACCTTTGCTGCGCCTGTTCAGTATGTAAGGGACTATTTTGTCAACGGGATCAAGGAGATGCGTATCAAGTTTGATCCTGAAGAAAAACCTGCAGCGTAACGGCCTGCATATGCGTTCACACAAGGTTTCCGGAGAATCCGCTATGAATGAAGAAACTCTTCCGGCGAGTCTGGTGAAAAGCCTGCTACTCTCTGCCGAGAAAAAAGGAGGTGACATCGACAAGATACTCGATGGCATCAACCTTTCTCTGAATGCGATCGATACCACAGCGGGCGATGCACGCATTCCTACCAAGGTCTATTGCAAGCTGCTGCGACGCGTCGCACTCCACTCGCAGAGGCATCTGTTTGGCCTACCCGTCAACAAGGATGAGCCAACAACGGGGTTGCGCTTGATGTGTCTGGCACTGCTGTCCTGCAGCAATGTCGAACAGGCGATTGCGTGCACCGCAGACTTCTACCGCCACTACGGACACCCCGGGTGGCGTTTCAGTTTTCTGAGCCGTGAGGATGAAGCCATCATCCACTTTACTGGCCGCGGCAAGGACGAGAAGTACGCCTACGATATTTCATTCCTCCTGCGCCTGTGGTCCTGGCTATCAGGCCAGTTTATAGAGACCAGTGAAGTGCGGTTGATGGAACCGGAAAGTGACGAACTGAATTCCTACAACATACTGTTCGAGGGCGATGTGCGTTTCTCACAAAGCGAAAATGTGATCCGCTTCGATGCGGAACACCTGCGCAGGCCCATCGTACAAACGGAGGAATCCCTAACCAAACTGCTCGAGGAAGCACCCTACGAACTGCTTGTCATGTCGCGCAAAAACCTGAAAAGCATCATGGCCCAGATACGCTTTATTGTCGGCTCTGATTTCACCAAAGGATTTCCCAGTAGAGAAAAAATTTCGGAGATTCTTCATATCTCCTGCTCCAGTCTGCAGCGCAGATTGGCGGAAGAGGGCACGAGTTACCAACTTATCAAGGATGAATTGCGCAAGGACGCCGCCATCCGGTACCTGCATCGTCCCGAACTCAGCGTCACAGCGACCGCCAGCCTGATGGGCTTTGAGGACTCGAGCGCGTTCAACCGCACATTCAAGCGCTGGACGGGGATGCCGCCGGGGCTGTACCGCAAAAATAATCTTGAACCGGCAATGCGTGTAAAACACTAAGCCGGGCTTGCGATGACGCGCTTTACGGGCCGATCTCAGCACGCGTCGAACGGGGGCACGAAATAGTCCATTCGGTCATTGAACCAAGCAACTGATTGGTTTACTATCGCCCATCAAAGTTTAATAGAAGTGAGGCTCGAAGTGCCTGCTGAAGTAATCGCTTCCCTGCACTACAGCAACACGATTACTGCTCTGGGGCCACGTCGGCTGGCGATTGACCCCGGCGGCAGCAGCGTCCTGCGAACTGCGCTGGTTGTCCATGTTTCACACCCTCGAGGGAGCATTATCGTTTGAACAGCAAACCTAAAAAGAGAGGGCGAGTCGTCAGCAATCGTCGGGAGGAAATACTCCAGGTAGCTGCAAAGCTGTTCGCCAGCAGAGGGTTTGAAGCCGCTTCCATTCGTGAAATAGGCGATGCTGCCGGCATATTGTCCGGCAGTCTCTACCATCACTTTAAATCCAAGGACGAGATGCTACACGATCTCCTCAAGCGGTTTGTCGACAAACTCGTACCCCTTTATGAGAGCGTGCTCGCTGAGAGCGAAGATGTCTCGGAGACACTCTCCAACCTCATCGCTGCCGGTCTGAATGTGTCGCTGGAAAACTCCTCGGAACTTACCGTGATTATGCATGAGCGCAAGTTTCTAAATCGCAACCCCGAGTTCTCCTACGTCAATGAAGTGATGCTGGAGGTAGAGCGCATCTGGTACGGCGTATTGCAGGAAGGCGTTCGAAGTGGCGCGTTCAGATCAGACCTGGATATGAACCTGGTACTGCGGATGATTATGGACCTTATCTCCTCAACAGTGATCTGGTACACGCCTAAAAGTCGCTACACGCAGGAGCAGATTGTGAACAACCAGATCAAGTTGCTTTTTCACGGTCTGGTGCACTAGGAGAGATAACCTCTACGAGAGAGCGTTCTGTTCAGTCCCACGTGCGGCACCCTGATAGTTTGAAGTCAGCGCAATTCAACAAGCCTCTACTGAGGCGGTACGATAAAAGTAGTTGCGCAGTGAAAGGAGCTGTAACATGCAGTTTGCAGTACAACTACCGGTAGACCGTGTCGACCTTGGCGCGGAATTTTCCTCCGCACAAGGCATCGCACAATGCGCACGCCATGTTGAAGCTGTCGGCTTCAACGCGACGTTTGTCACTGACCACCCCGCCCCCGACGATCGCTGGCTCCAAAAGGGTGGCCACCATAGTTTCGATCCTTTTGTCGCGCTGACTTGCGCCGCAGGCTGTACCACCACTCTCAAACTGTTTACCAATATACTGGTCCTGCCCTACCGCAATCCTTTTATCGTTGCTAAATCGGCAGCGAGCCTGGATACAATTTCCAACGGCCGTATGATCATGGGTGTGGGTGCTGGCTATCTTGCGGGCGAATTCCAAGCCTGCGGCGTGCAACTTGAAGAGCGCGGAAAACTGATGGAAGAGGCACTGCAGGCAATGAAACTTGCCTGGAGTGGTGAGTCCTTCAGCTTCAAGGGCACGCATTTCCAGGCGGATGGCAATACCGCCCTGCCCCGTCCAGCGCAGACACCGCACCCACCGATCTGGATGGGCGGCAACAGCGCGGCAGCAATGCGCCGCGCCGCACAGTACTGCGATGGCTGGCTCCCCTTTCCGGTGAAAGGCAAACTTGCCAGCCATGTTCGCACGCGGGAACTGGCAGATCTGCAGGGACTGGAAAACGCTATCAGGGATATCCGTAAACTTGAACAGCAGTTTGATCGACGTCAGCCGCTGGATATCTGCATGATCCCCTTCGGCCTCGATATGCACTCCGGCATGAACTGGGATGCTGCTGCCGTTCTCGATCAATGCGAACAACTGCGAGCACTGGGCGTTAGCTGGATCAACATCAGCCTGCCCAGCAATTCAATGAGTGAGTATCTCGAGGCGAGCAGTTGGTTTGCAGAGAAGGTAATTTCCGTGATGCGCCCAGACTCCCCACACCAGATCAAACACCAGGCCCGCTAAAGGATAATCCGTGAATCAACCAAAACTTCTCAGTAATAAGGTTCTATTCGGATACGGACTTTCCGCGATGCCAGCCATGTATGGCTATGTGCTGATATTAATCATGTACATGAAGTACGCGGTAGATGACCTCGGCGCATCACCGGCCGTGGTGGGGACAATTTTCCTGATCGCCAAATTCTGGGATGCGGTATCCGATCCTCTGGTCGGCAATCTCAGCGACAGAACCGAGCACGCAAGCGGCAGACGCAAACCCTGGCTGCGTGCCGCAGCGCCGATGCTGGCGATATTCAGCATTATGGCGTGGGCTCCCCCTGCATCCCTGGAGGGCTTCCAGTTAAGTCTGTGGATAGGCGTCGCTGTTATCGGTTTCTACACGGCTTATACCATGTTCGATGTACCACACATGGCGCTGGGCGCGGAGATTACGCTACTGCCCAACGAGCGCAACAAAGTGTTCGGTGTGCGACAACTGATGCGCATTGTCGCGATGCTGATTGCAGGCACACTCGGTACCTATCTTGTCAGTCAGGGTACCGCTTACGCAACGGCAATGGCTTACGCGCTGGGTTTTCTGGCACTGGTCCTGATCTTTACGGGTGTTTCGCTGTTGCCACCAGAACGTGACGGCTTCAAGGGCCGCGGTGGCGAGAACCCCTACAAGGCACTGCGCGATGTACTGGCAAACCCTCATGCGCGATTGCTCCTGCTGATTGTGTTTATCGATTCCATCGGCCTGGGAGGCATTGGTGTACTCCTGCCGTTTCTTGTTGAGTATGTAATCAAGATGGATGGCATGCTGCCGCTGTTTATGGCCATCAATATGCTCGCTAGCCTGGCAATGGTCCCCGGCTGGATCTGGCTCGCCAAGCATTTCGATAAACGAAAGCTCATCTTCTGGGCATTTGTTGCCAGCGGTGCGGGCTATGGTCTGGTCATATTCATCAGCGAGGGAGACTGGCTGATAATGGCGCTCAGTTCGCTGATTGCCGGAGGCGCTTCCAGCTGTGCTAACGTACTGGGCTACTCCCTGAAGTCAGAAATAATCGATTGCGATGAGTACTTAACGGGGGAACGCAAAGAGGGTGCCTATTTTGCCGGCTGGAGTTTTGTCAACAAACTCGGCGCCGGCATCATGATTGCAATGGTCGGGTTCGCGTTACAGTGGTCAAACTTTCAGCCCAATGTGGCCGAGCAGACCGAAGTAGTGAACAACACCATTGTGCTGCTGATGGGAGGCCTTCCTCTCGTGTGCTTCTGGGTTGGCGCAGCCGCATTTACACGTTTCAGTTTGACGGCCGAAGAGTACACGAGAATTCGAGCTGAACTGGATGCGCGCGCCAGCAGTGCGGCCTGATTTCACTGTGGCGTTGCGCAACAGGGTGAACAAGTCGAATATCTGTGTAAGACTGGATTTTATATAGTGGTATGCCAGGTGCATACTCAAATTGTTTAACTTCGTTATAAGAGGAGTAGCTATGAGTGACTATTTTGAATGCACACCGGTAGGCCTGGAGTTTTTGGAACAGACCAAAAACGTCTACAGGTCAGAAGTCGTCGTCAAGGCAACACCAGAACAGATCTTTGAAGTATTTGAAGATGACGTTGCCTGGACTGTCTGGGCGCTGCCAATTCAGCGAGTAGAGTGGACCTCTCCGAAGCCTTTTGGCGTAGGCACGACACGTACCGTCTACATGATGGGTGATATGAATGGCTACGAAGAGTTCATCGCCTGGGAGCCAGGCAAGCGAATGGCGTTCACCTTCCTCGGTTGCAGCAAAGAGAATCCGGAAAAGTTTCTGGAGGATTACCGCGTAACAGACCTCGGCGATGGTACCTGCCGTGTGGTCTGGTATATGGCGATGGACAAACGCGGAGAACCGAAGTGGACCGATGCGCTAACCCGGCCAATCATGCGCATGGCCAATCAGTGGATGTTCAAGAAGTTCAAAAAATATACAGAAGAATACGCGAGGAACCAGGCCTAGATACGGGTGACATGAATCGACATAACCCATCACAGCTGCACGCTCAAAGCACAGCTGCACTGAGAGCACCCCACACGGAGAAATAATTATGAGTGCCCAACCCGAGTACACTATTCAAGGCAAGACGGTCAAAATTCCCGCCGTCGTTCGCGATGCTTCATCCGGAACAGTTATGTATATGGTCGACACGGCGCCAGCTCAGGCGTTGGTACCTGATGCGTTTGAAGTGGTAGAAGCCGCGCCAGGGAAGACCCAGGCGACAATCGTTATTGTCGACTACAGGGATAATGACCTTGGCGATTACGACGAAGTCGGCATTATTTTTTTCGTGCGCCCCAAAGGAAAACCCGATGCCGAAGTGGGTTCTTTCATCTACAAACTGCCGGTAAACCAAAGCTTCACCTGCGAGGCCGGATTCAAGATATGGGGCTTCCCGAAAACCGTTGAAGAGATCGACTTTTCATACGGTGACAACAGTGCAACATGCAAACTGGTGATGGGCGGCAAGCATGTATTCACACTCACTGTTCCACGCGGCGGAGACGGTGCGACCGAGCCCGCACCCGCTACCGGGTATACCTTGATCGACGGCGTACCCCACCAGAATGAGTTTACGCGCGGCGGCACAGGAGAGCAGGCGCTCCCAGGCGGCGAAGGCGTGGCACTTGAATTGGGCAATCACCCGCTGGCCGATGAATTGCGTTCACTCGGCCTCGACACAGAAGAGCCCATTCTCTCTGCCTGGACGGAGCACATGAGTGGAAGTTTTGGAGAGAGCGTCAAGCTTTAGTGACGCCGGAAGTCTGACACCTTCTTATTTGTCCAGGCGCGAAACGCACGGCGGAAATTACCCACATCGCTATAACCAAGCATAAAGCCTATCTCCTTGGGAGTGATGTCGGTATTTTCCAGCCATTCGATCGCAATATTTTTACGCGTCTCATCGAGCACACTTTGGTAGGTAGTCCCCTCCTGCTGTAGCTTGCTGCGCAACGAACGTGTACTCATGTTCATTCGGCTGGCCATCTCGTCTGTATTGGGAAACAAACCGGGGTTACGGTACAGAAACCGCATTATTCTCTCAGCCAGTCCGTGCGAGCTGTTAATCTCACGTACCAGCTTTGAGCACTGTTCCTCGCACAGCTTGTTAACCGTTTCATTGGCGAGGGAAACCGGCTTTTCCAGCACGGCGGGATCCATATAGATAAGGTCTTTCGGGGCGTTAAATATGCAAGGGCAGCTGAACAGCTCATCGTACCGTTGCATTGACTGAGGTTGTGCATAACTGAAGTGGAGCTCAGTAAGCCCCGCCGGGCCATCGACGAGCTGGGAGAGTATGGCCTGAATCCTGGTTACTGACTCTTCAACCGCGAACTGCCTGAATTCTCCCAACGGAAAAATTTCCTGCAACTCCACGCACCATTTATCCCCGTGTGTGTAACCTTCGAGCGTTAACACCTTCTCGTTCAGCTCGTTGTATCTGTTCATTACATCGCCAGCGAGCTTGACGGTTTTGCTGCTCAGAACCGCATAGCCGAGCACACCGAGATCGCCCACCGAGTAAGCAGTACCAAGCCTTAAACCGATATGCTCATCACCCGTCAGGGTCAGAATATTGCCGATAAGTCTTTGATACTGTACGGGGGACAGCTGCAGACTCATATCCTGCGTACTCTGTTCATCTATACCGGTGCCGGAGAGAACTTCTACAGGTGAATACCCATAGGACTCCATTTTCGAAAGATAATAACGCGTTTTATTGGTAGCCATTTACCCCTTCCGAAAATCAATCGGTCACCCCGAACACCCAGGTGGCGACCCCGTTTTTACCATCAGGTTTCAGCCCTCAGTCAGGCCGCCACGGGCAGCGACAATGCATCAAAGTAAAACCGATCAGGGGTCTGTCGGTCAAGGCCGGGATACGAATTGTCGAAAACCAGAATACGATCGCGCGGTGCGCAGTGCTACATGCTGTGAAGGTGGGTCTGCAGGTGGACTGTAGCGCGAGCTGCAATACCGCTGCCGAAGCTGCTCATATGTTCATATATTCATGAACACTAAAAGCGCGGTGAGAAGCACACACGACTGCACGCTGACGGCAACCATCAGCGCTCGCGATTAGCGCACATCGTCGTACAGCGGTACGGAAAAGTGTCCGATATAGTCCGCAAAGCGCTCGCGGATCATGGCGGCGCTTAAACCGTATTCCTCGGCCGAATAGTCGTGTACGCCGTGTTTCCCCTGTCTGTTGTCCTCGTGCCACGAGGCCAGGCTGTTCTCTGTTTCGGCGGACATTGACAGGTTGAAATGGGAATAGATACTGCGCGCGGTCGCAATGGAATCGGCGACAAAGTCATCATAGTAGATGTCGAGTATCTGCCCGGGTTTAATTATTCTGCGAGCCTGTATGCATCTGTCCAGCGACTCGGCCCATTGATCCAGCATCTGCCGGCCGACCTGCGCCTTGCTGACGCCGGGCTCATTGACGGACCTCACCCGATAGACCAGGCTGCTGACCGAGGGAATAAGTGCGGACGGATCGCGATGCGTCTGCACGATTTTGCAATCGGGGTACACTGCCACCAGTGCCTGCAATGCAAAAATATGCCCGGGGTTTTTGAGCACCCAACGCTTTTGCTGGTCATTGGCACCGATCAGGCAAAGGTTGTCCCGATGGCGCTGGTAGGCCGGCACCAGATCCCTATCGACAATCCATGATTCGTAGTCCGGGATGGTGGCATTGCAAGGATAGGTCATGCCGACAAAGTCCTGCATCAGCAGGAACCGACATTCGTCGGCCGTCTCCGCCGTCATGTGATGCGCTGACTTCAATCCTGCGGCGCGAGCGTAGAGTTCCTGCAAAGCTTTTTCTGCCCGCAGATAATGCGCGTTATCCTGCCACTGCTGACGTGGCGGCCTCGTCATCGGAGAGGTGGCCAACCAATACTCGAGGTATTGGCTATCCGGATCGGCGGCCAGCAACTTATGCAGCGCTGTGGTTCCGGTACGCGGCAGGCCAATCACGAAAATGGGCGATTCAATATTCTGCTTAAGACACTGAGGGTTGTTCTTCCAGCCATCAACAGACAACAGTCTACTGACCAGGCAATCCAGCAGTGTTTTTTCAATCACCGCCCTGCCCTGCTCACTCAATTGTGCGGTGTCATCATAGGCATTCAACAGATACTTCAGGTTGTCCCTGTAGTAGCCATCGCCAAAATCCGTCAGCCCCGATACCGCGCTGGCCTGCTCGTGCAGCTCGTCAAACCTGTCTGAATAAACTGTGCCGTGCATTGCTCAAACCACTCACTCAAACTGTTACTGGGTATCGTCTACGATCCATTTACACATGCGCCGCAGTGGCTCAATGCCATCCTGTGGAGCATCGGACGGTGGATTGGCAGCGCCTCCCAGGGACACCATGCGTTGACCGCCGTGATACGCCAGTTGATCCTTGATTCGGTCTTTCAGGTTATCCGGGTAGATACCTATTGTTTGGGTATAGGCATTCACGGACCTGATCGCAGTTTCGACGTCGTCAATCGGTACTACATTAGCGACCCGACAAGCCAGATCACGAGCAAAGTCTACAGCTTCACTCTCATGGGATACGATCACGGCACCCTCATTGCCCCGACCGCCGATCACTGTGTACTCGTCTTCAACGAAACGCAATGCATCCACCTCATCCTTCAGCGCCGGGTCAAACTGCTTATGCGGCGTACTCAGGCTATCGGGTAGATCCTGTATCGCATCGAACAGCTGCGCTGAAAACTGCTTCGCCCTGTCGAGACCCGCTTCATCAGTGCCACAAACGAGATAGATGACGCGCGCGTTGACGCAGCCTTCCTGATTAAAAACACCTACATCCATCGCCGCTTTCTTTGCGACAAGTTCCAGGGTCTGCGGTGTATCGAAGGCCTCCTGCCCGATGATTGTACTGCTTTGCTTGGGGTCGAGGGTAATCAGGTCGATACCCGGTTGCAGATAGGCAGAAATGTGTTTGATGCTGTTAAAGCCGCCCCAGGCAACAATCTTTTCAATGTTTCTCGGTTGATAGAACTGCTGCTCAAACCGCTCATCGCCTCCCTTCCAATAGGCGACTGAGAGATGGCGAGTCAAAGGGTGATCGGGAGCCATATCTATCATTGTCTGCGCTATTGCAACTGCGGTCAGCGGATCATTGGAGGGTGTTTTTATCACCGCATCACTGCGCGTCAGTGCGTTGCGAATAACAGTGGCGACACCGACCAGCGGAACATTGCCAGCGATAATATGCACGGCGCGAGAACCAAATGCCCTGACCTTTACACCTTCCCGGATGCTGACCCAACCCTCCAGAAAATCTGTGCCTATCAGATTCTCGGCAACGCGCCGGGTTTCCTCGGCCTCGAATGCTCCGGGAATTACCTCATACGCATAGCGCAAAATACTGTCCGACAATCCGGATGTGGATTTGGACAGTTCAAATGCCTGCTGCATATAGGCATTGTTATCCAAGGCCAGCCTTGGACCCAGTTCAGCGAGATAATCTATGATGTCGTCGAAACTGATCGAATAGAGATCAGACATTTCGGATGGTTTGGACAGGGTAATCTGCTCTATGTACTGCTTCGCATCTGCAGTTGTAAAACCACGGCTTCCCGACCGGCCAGGGAATTGCTCGGTAAAATCCTCTACGACGTGCCCCCGCACTACTAGCGGGACTTCAATAAGATCTGTCATACCTATCCCTTTAGTCCAGACCAGCGCTTCGCGTCGCGCCTACTGAGCGGCATTCAACAGGTACTCCAGCGCCTTGTCATGCGCCTCGGGAGCGCCTGAGCAATTTATCTTGTCATCGCCACCCTCTTTTTCACTATAGCGGCGTATTTCAGAGTGGAGATAGAGGCCTTTTCGCCCACATGGGCAATCGTCGTCAAACCCCGACAGTGTCACTTCATCGCCACTGATAAACCCACCCCAGTAGGTTTCCGTCATCAAATCCAGGAAGGCAAAGCGTCCTGTCTGCGTACCGCTGCGCGGCATCGACTCACCGCTGATAGGGTCGAGAACAAAGGGGATCACCACCGGCGGAATGTGATAATGACCATGCTCACATATCGGAAACCCCGACATCATTTCGCTCATGCCGTACAACTCATAGGCGCGATCAAATCCGAGGCCGGTAAAAATGATCTCCTTCCAGTCATCCGGTAATTCATAGCCTTTGTTACCACCACCGGAGACGAGCACGCTGTCCTTGCCGAATATATTGTCAATCCCTCTTTCTCGCGCTTCAACCATTGCGTCATACAGCATAGTCCAGGTGGTACACAGAAATACCGATTTCCCGCCAAATTTTTCCACGGCCTGCTGGAAAAATCGGCTAATGCTTTCTTTCTTATCGATTTCACGCTGAACGTATTGATCGCGTTTTTGTGTCAATGCCGGGCTCAACTCGAGAGTGCCGCCCTCTCCTTTCGACTCGGCAGCCCGGATGCGTCCCGCCAGAGAACAGACATCCGCACTCATCCTGTCCGGGTAAAGGTACAGGCTGTTTTCTTCGGTGACGCCGAATAATTCTGCACGCAGCTCAGCGCCACGCAACATTGTGTAATACCCGCCATTGTAGGATGGCTGGATATAGGGCAGGGGAGTCTCTATCAGATCCGGGCCTGTGTTATCGCCGTACCAGTCCCGTATCATGTTCCGGAGGATAAGGTTTACGTTCTCGGCCTCCTGCAACGTTCTCGGTAGGAACGTCAGCTTTCCAGTGGTGCCCGCTGAATGGGAAATTCGCAGCGGCGTTTTTCTGTCCAACATATCCAGCCACTCATCAATTGAGCTGCACTCGCTGGCATCTATGTCGCTGAGATCAAGTGCGGTAAGACCGTTCAACCATTTGGTGAGTTTGTCGAACCGGCTCTTCTCCAGGAAAGACAAGGGGTAGGACTTGTAGACTGTATGAGGAAACAACACACGGATCAGATCATCGAAACTGGCTACCTCTTCAACACCCTGCTCCTTCGAGAGCCGTTTCAACGCAGCCACCTTGCCATTGAGTTCACTGTATTTTTTCTGCGCTGCTTTGAGATGGAAGTCGCCCAATTCACTGCCATCAACTTTGAACCCCTCACCGTAGCTGACGGTGAGAAAGTTTTTGGGGTCATCCAGCAAACTTCTCAGATAGGCTTTCATCTATTTCCTCGCTTCCCTCTCGCTTCCCTGGCATTTGATCTGCGCCCGATATTCCACCGTGCTATCTTATTTGGTGAGTATGAGTTCGTCGCCGGTTAAAGTGAGGCATATCTAGCTGAAAACATATCAAATCCTGCAGTCTCTTCGCGATACACGCGCTTGTTCCGGCACCTCCATTACCTGGAGAAATCAATGAACACTGCGAGGAAGCTGACGTTTCTGCTTGCGCTGACGACGCTTATCCTGACCTTTACTACTACCCTTGCCAGCTATTACATCGCAGGGAGGCTGTTGCATCCCGACACCAGGGATTACAACTCGACACTGCAAATGGAACTGGAAGGAGAGCACTTTACGCAGGCGTTCTACGACTCTCTCCCGCGGCAGGAGGTGACGATTCCGTCGCCGTTTGGTTATCCATTGCACGGCGTTTATATTCCCAACGATGACAGCGATAAGACGGTAATCCTGTCTCACGGCCGCACATACACTCTGATGGGGTCGTATAAGTATGTTGATATTTTCAGAAGGAAGGGCTTCAACGTCCTGCTTGTCGACAATCGCAATCACGGAAAAAGTGGCGGAGACAATTCTACGTTCGGGTACTTTGAGCGCTACGACATAGATGCCTGGGCCGATTGGGTTTTCGAGAAATCAGGGGGAACTACCTCTATCGGCTTTCATGGTGAGTCCCTGGGATCGGTCATCGGCTTAATGCACATGACCGTCGATAGCCGCCTGGCATTCTACATTCTTGACAGTCCCATGGCGGACCTGGCCAGCACCATAGGCCACAGCCTGAGAGCCGATTACTCTCTGCCTACTTTTCCACTTGTCCCTATCACAAGCTTTATGAGCAAGTTACGGGGCGGGATGTATCTTAGCGATATATCCCCTATTAGGTTTATCGGCGACATCACCATTCCCATACTTTTTATTCACGGTGAGAACGACGAATATTCACTGAGCGATAATTCGAAGCGACTTTTTGAACGCCATTCGGGGCAGAAAATGCTATGGATCTGCCCCGATGCCGGGCATACACAGTGCGTAACCGTTAACCGGGAAACTTACGATAAGGTCGTCGGCGAATTCCTCGAAGACATCGGCCAGAACTAGCCAGGGGGTTCTTGCCCGCCCGGTGTAGAGGGCGGGCACTACTTTCATCTTGAGTCGGCTTGATCTACCAACGATATCGCATTTCCAGCCCGTAATTGCGCTCGGCAATATTTGAATAGGAATGCTGGTAAGCATTGGGAATAAAATTGCCGTTCATCGAGCGAATGTTGGCGACGTAAAATTCATCCGTCAGGTTTTTTGCGAAGATCGTTGCCTGCCAGTGCTCCGAATGATCCTGAAACACTACTGACGCATCCCAAATGGTATACGCATCTCCGATCGTGTACTCATCCTGTGAAAGTGAGTACTGGATCTCATCCTGGGCACGCACTGCCCCAACGAACACGACGTCAAACATACTGGCTCTTGTCCAGGTGTAGGCCGCTGTTACATTTCCCTTCCATTTAGGCGTGTAGGGAAGATCTCCACCGGACAGATCCTGACTGAGATCGCACTCCCCGCGAAAGGTTTGGCCATTGCTGCAGGGGCCATTCGGATATTCGTCAATTTGTGCATCCACATAGGCGACACCCCCGGTGATACGCAGGCCCTCGGTCGCCTGAACCTGAAAGTCAAGTTCCACACCCTGAGTAGTCACTTTACCTGCGTTGACCAGGATAAAGGCACCCGGGTTATCATCCGGTTTGCACAGCGGATTATCATCCGGACAGTCGGGTAGCCCATCCGGGTCAAAAAATCCCTCGGCCTGGAAATCCTTGTATTTGGAATAAAATATCGCTGCGTTCAACATCGCCCGACCATCAAACCAGGTGCTCTTCATTCCGAGTTCCCAGGCATTGGAGGTTTCGGGGTCGACTTCTTCCTGCGTCTGGGGGTCGGTTTCGAATGTGACATCGAAGGCCGGTCCTTTATAGCCCTGCGCGTAACTCAGGTACGTCATACCATCATTGCTGAAGTCCCACTGCACAGCCAGCTTCCCTGAAAAATTGTCTTTACTGGTAGTGGACCCACCGGGCGGAGTGGGATCAGGAAGACCAATGGGCAGACCCTCGCGCGAACGACGGAATTTAAAGCTCACTTCATCATCGGTGTAGCGCCCGCCGAAAATGAGCCGCCATGATTCGTGAAACGCCCACACAGCTTCACCGAAAACAGCCCAGTTAGTGGTGTCTGCTTTGTAGGTTGCCAGCCCCGATCCCGGTGGATCTATCCCAATATCGAGGGAACGGCTGAAGGTTTCGTCTATGCTCTGGTCAAAGTAGTACAGCCCCGCAACATAATTGAAATGCTCATCGTCGGGAGAGGCTATCCGCAGTTCCTGAGTGTACTGGTCCTGGCTGGTATCGCCTGTTTGCTCAAGGTCGATGAGAGGGGTGATTGGCTGGCCATCATAATCGTCGGCAGAGTTACCATCGATATCATAACCGCGCGCGGCTGAGATCGAAGTCAATGTATACTCCCCGATCGACCAGTTGACCTCCAGCGAGGTTCCCCACTGCGAAGACTTTGACTCCGGAACCCTATTGATATTCGCATCAGTATTATCTTTTCCGGGTACAACCGGAGCAATCAAATCGAGGATTTCCTGAACTTCCTCTTCATTCCCACCCCAGGGATCAAGCCTCGCCAGCGGTGCCACCGTGCAGTCACAATGAGAGTCGCTGTAGTCACTGGAGAAGTTTAACTCGAGGTTCTCGGTGGGTTCCCAACGCAGTTTGCCCCTGACAGTCCACCTGTGAGAGCCATTGTACTTATTGCCATCGAAATAGTTTTTCGTGAAGTCCTCAGCATCGGTGCCAGAGGCCGTCAGGCGGTAAGCAAGATTATCCGTCACCGGGCCGGACAGCGTAAAACCGGCGCGGTATTCTTCATTGGTCTGCGCTGACACCATGACCTCGCCGGTAGGCTCTGCGGTAGGTTGCTGGGTAATGATATGCACTACACCCCCGCTCGAATTTTTACCGAATAGTGTCCCCTGGGGACCGCGCAGTACCTCTACCCTCTGGACGTCCATCAGTTCCATGAAGGCCTGCCCG
This sequence comes from Halioglobus sp. D3-4, assembly GCF_055809315.1. NCBI lineage: Bacteria > Pseudomonadati > Pseudomonadota > Gammaproteobacteria > Cellvibrionales > Halieaceae > Halioglobus > Halioglobus sp. D3-4. The sequence continues at coordinate 4,353,560 of NZ_CM147907.1, read as the reverse complement.
GAACGCCCCATTACCACGCCGTCAAGCATGGTGGATACGCTGGGCTCCGTGCCGATACTGAACGACTGCGTACCGATGCCGCGAATATTAAAGGACGACTCGTTCGCATCGTTACCCCTCTGATACGTCAGCGAGGGCACCAGAAAAGTGAGTTGCTCCGAAGAGTGGATTTGTGCTTCTCGCATGGTGTCTTGGGACAGTGCGGTTATCGCCACTGGAACATCCTGCAGGTTCTCTGCCCGCTTGGTGGCCGTTACGATTATTTCTTCCAGTACCAAGCCGGAGCCACCACTTTGTGCCTGTGTGGCACCTGCCTGATAAAGTGCCGCTGCGGCGCAGGTCATCGCAATTGGGAGACGATACTTCATGTGCTACCTCAATATTATGGTTTTAACGTATAGGGCCAGAATTTCGTCCTGGCTAAAGTTAGCAAGTCCAGACTACACGCTGCACCTTGGAAATCAATTGCCAGATCGTTCAACGCTATGGTCATTTGAGAGCGCAGCGAATTCTTCTGCAACCAGTCGGGTTATCGACAATTGCCGCTCAGGATCAAGGCGCCACTGGCGCCATGGGAACAGGTCGTACCACCGGCCAAGCTGCTTGAAATTCAGCGTTGCGACGATCACCTGTTCTTCGACCCCGGCCGAGGCAAAAATTTTGTTGAACGCAGGATACGCGGGGCCCGCAATGGTACTGTGCCCGGCGGAGCCGCCGTTGCCATCAGTCGGTCCGGTCCAGTTGGCACTGATCGCATATAACAGGTTCTCCTGTGCACGCACCACCGTGGTGTCGCGGACATAATCCGCCTTACCCGGATTGGCAGCACTGCGCGTCGGGTTAATCAGGATGCGCGCGCCTTTCAGAGCCAGCAGCCGCGACAGTTCCGGGCCCGCCCAGAAGTCGTAACAGATCAGTATTCCTATCGGGCCGAGCGCCGTCTGGAATATCGGCAGCTCGCTGCCGGGGGTGTAGTGACGCGTCTCTAGCGGATGCCCAAGGTGCAGCTTGCGATAGGTGCCGACATGGCCTTCCGGGCCCAGTAACACCGCAGAGTTATGGATGCAACCGGGGAGGTCAGGCGCGACTTCATCGATGCCGAAAATAATGTAGATACCCAGTTCTACGGCAAGCGCGGCCAGCACATCCGTAGATGGCCCCGGAACAGTCTCTGCCCAGGCCCGATGTTCAGCACTCGGCCCGGATTCCACTGAGCAGCTATCGCACATCGGGCCGAGGGCACCCAGCGCCGACTCGGGAAACACCACCAGTTGCGCCCCCTGTCGAGCGGCATCGCGAGCCTGGTGGACTATCTTGTCAAGCCGATAGCGCTTGGAGGACGTGCCATCGCTGGAAACACCATCAAAATTGACACAGGCTACCGTGACAATATCGGGGTATTGCGGCGCCTCTATGCCCGATTGGGTACTACCGAGTTCATGCAGTTTATCCGTCACGGCCGCTCTCTCTTCTTATTCGAGTTAGTACGCGTTCACGTCGCCTTGGCATCCATATTATGAGCAGAGAATGACCCCGTCCTTGAATAAAGTGGGGCATATCAGGCTGAAAACATATCAAATCCTGCACAAATGTCAGATTGAGCAGGCGCGAGCGTCATCCGCTGTACCCAAAAATTCACAGATGTCTTAATCTGTCAAAAAGAGCCGTGCTGAACGCAATAATAAGGAGATTTGGATGATTCCCGAGCGATATGCCGGATACGAAAAATACGTGACTCTCGGTGCGGTAAACTTCACCTGTATTTCCGGCGACAAGGCCGCAAACCTGGCCAGAATCGAAACGAATATGCGCGAGGCCGCAGCCCAGGGCGTAAACATCCTCGCCTTCCCCGAAGAAGCCCTCACCGGCTGTGGCGGCTGCACACCCTGTCGCAATGGTGAAGCGCACTGCGAGTATCACTCGGGCCTGGCGGAAACCGTGCCCGGACCGTCCACGGAACGCATAGCCGAGCTAGCCAAAGAGCTGGACCTCTACGTCGCATTCGGCATGGTCGAGAGAGACCCGGATGACCCCTCGATTCTCTACAATGCCTCAGCCTTCGTCGGCCCCGAAGGCATTCAGGGGACGTATCGAAAAATACACCTCGGCACACTGCCATGGGTCACCGAAGGCATCACATTCAAACCGGGCAAGTCGATACCTGTTTTCGAAACCCGCTTTGGCCCTGTCGGGGTAATCATCTGCTACGACTTCTGGTTCAACCCCGAGCCAACCCGCATCATGGCACTGAAGGGGGCGCGGATTATCCTCAACACCTGTGCCTCTTTCAACGGCCCCTATAAGCGTGACAATATGATTGCCGTAACCTGCACCAGGGCACAGGAAAACTGTGTTTACACCGTCAGTGCCAATCAGGTCGCCGGCGGGCCACACGCAGAGAGCTATGCCGCCGGCGCAGTGGAAGAACAACGCAGCGGGAATTTTGCCGGCAACAGCGTAATCGCCGGCCCCGACTTCCCCGCCTTCGCCCGCCCCTATGCAATCGCAGATCACACCGAACAGCTGATTTCCGCAACGGTCAGTTTTGAGAAGCTGCACCGCTGGGAGTCGATCTTTCCGTGGCGAGAATGGCGCGCCGGACGGCTTTCTGAAACCTCCGAGCTCATTGCCGAGGAGTTCCAGTCACTGATACACGGCCCCTGAATCCTGTCCCTGAGGCGTGTAGTACCTGCCTCAACTCAATCCAGCTGTACCACGCGTGTGCGCGGCTCGGGCATGCTCGCTGCAAGGGTCCAGCGAAAGCACAGCGTGCCGAGTTTGTGCCCTGCGGTTTCCATCCAGTTACCCATACCCGGGTCTCTGTGAGAGATAACAATTTTCAGGGAACCGTCACTTTCATAGACAGCGGAGTGCTTGTTCACCGTCACATTCAGGTAGCGGTAGTCCAGTGACTCCTCCCAGTAGTTGTTCACCTGGAAGTTCCAGAATTCACACTGCGGTGGGTCCACCTCGATAAGCAGCGCCTGATCCTCGTCCAGCTCCCAGTAGCCATACCACATGGTATTGTTTGGATCACCCAAACTGGTTTTTCTATCAATTGGGTTATACACCAGTTCATTCGGTGTGCGCTTGAAGTTTTCCACCAGGCCGGCAAAGATGCTCGCCGTGCTGTTGACAAAGTTTGCGGCGGCTGTGAACCCCTCTGCCAACGTATCTGCGGTCAATACCTGCGGAATCGTTTCACCGTCCAACCGCTCGATCCGGAACTGCGCCGGTTCGTCGGTGAGCCGGTTCTTTAATAACTGCCGTACGATCATCAGGTTGCTATGTTCTTCCATCGGCAGCCAGTTACCCGGATGCGGGTTGCGACTGACGATGATGTCGATAGAGCCGTCCGCTTCCAACGCCAGTTCCTTTACGTCCAGAAAACCTGTCGGACCGGTTTTCCCGCCCTGACCATAGCCCCCGGAGAAGGTCCCGAAGCTGAGATAATCGACATCGCCACGGGTGCCTGTGACACGGTATTCCTTGCTGCTGTCCAGCACGGCATTGCCATAAATACAATCCGGGTTATCGCAACCGATCTTGGCTGTTTCATGGCTCAGTCGGAAAAACGTCGGGGCGCAGGTGTCGCTGTTTTCAACGTACTGCTCCAACGCCAGCCGAACCAGCCGCGAGAGGTAACGAAAACCCTCGGCCCTGTCCAGTTCACTGTCGGGAGAGCTGTCCCTGAGCACAACCTCACCGGCCGCTTTAAGCTGATCGCAAAAATTCGACCAGACCGCACCACTGTGAACCCTGTCCTTTGCCGATTCTGACTGCATGAGCGAACTCCTATTTTAATACTGCTGGGCGTTTTCAAGCGCCGCTGCAACTTACAACCTGCCGACACTGTCCGCTTCAAGCAACGGACCCTCGCGTCCGCAGCTACAGACACTGTCCCAGCGTATCGTTCCCCGATCACCGCTGATGATGCCGCCCCAACAGTCCTCTGAGTTCAGATCGAGCACGGCGAGCTGACCGCTCTGCACGCCAGCGCGCGGCAGCGGGGTGCGAGTATTGGGCTCGAGCACAAACGGAATACTGTGATAGTAGAAATGGTGCATACCGTGCAAGCAGACCTGCGTGGCACTTGCCACCAGTTCTGACATGCCCCAGCCGGCCGTCATATTGCTGGCGTCAACCCCTACCGCCTGCCGGAACTGTTCCTGCCAGTCCGGAGGCAGGACGGTACCGTCCTTGACACCACCGACCAGTGAAAACACCGACCGAGGATCAAAAGCGCCGGTGACACCCGCTTCCCGGAATGACTGCGTGATCTGCCAAGCCTTGTCAAACGAACCCTGGAAGAACACACGCTTGCCGCGATAGTTTTCAATCAGGTTGTCCGTCCACGCTTTGACCTTTTGTGGCAGCTCCCTCTGATAGCGCTCCACCGCATCGCGGTTGGCAGCAACTATCGGATTGGCCAGGCATTCATCCAGTGTCCCGTTCGCCGCTGCCTGTCGCAACATACCCTGTGTAATGGCAAATTCCGGACTGAGGAAGTCACCGATGGCCTGCACCGGGTACTTCAGGTAGCGCTCCTCCAGTCCGTCGAACAGCGCCTGCAGGATGCGGTACTGCCGCCGTGGGTGCATTGTGAAATAGGTGACGTCATTATCTGGTTTGCCGGCATCGAACAGCTCTGGATTGCCCCAGACCATACTGTCGACGATCAGGTCGCGATCACTTCTCGAACGCGGCACGAAACTCAGCACCCCGCTGGTACCCGTTGAATGGCAGATGAATATGTCTGCCTGCTCATCGAGGCGGCGACACCATTCCGTCAGGCTGTCACATCCGGTCATCTCGACGCCGGAAAGATCATGTGAGGTCAGGCTGTCCAACCACCGCGTCAACTTGTCGAAAGCGTTGTTCTCCAGCCACGACTGATGGTAACCCTTATAGACCCCATCCTCATACAGAACGGTGGCGAAGTCATTGAAGCACTCGAACGTCGAGGCCTCATTGGCAGCGTACATCTCCCCGACCAGCGGTATGCGCTTCGCCTGGCGTTCCAGTTTTCGCCGGGCCGCTTGTAGCTGGAAGCTCTCCATCTCCTTGCGGCCGACGGAATCCAACATCGTACTCAATGGTGGAACCAGCAACCGGGTCGGCGCATCCAGGTATTCGTTCAGGTCTAGCGAACTCACAGTGTGGTTTCCCTCGGATAACGCCACCCTAGTCTGGGCGCCGCCACAGTGCTGGCACATCGTTGGTCATGCAGTCTTCGGCCAATACCCAAGTGCACATTTTACGCAGCGCCTCATTGCCATCATGGGGATCTACGCTGGGATCAAAGTGCCTCATATAACCGAGAGAGGTAATCCGCTGCACACCATGCAATGCCAGCGTTGTGCGCAATTCATCGCGCACGTTCTCCGGATAAACTCCGACAGTCTGCACATCGCGAGTGATGAACTTCAGCATCTCGTCGTAGTTCGCCAGCGGCACAATATTCAGCGTCCGGTACTTGAGTTCATCGGCGAAATCCACTTGATCGCCCTCCAGCGAGATAATGATCCCGCCGCGCTTGTCACCCCCAATCACATGAAACTCGTCGTCCAGCATCGACAGCATCGCTATCTTGGATTTGAAACCGGCATCCATATGGATAGCTTCACTGCTCACCTCCGGAGGGAGGTTCTGGATTTCATCGAACACCATCTGGCCAAACTGTTTGACCTTGTCGAGAAAGTCGTCGCTACCGTCAGAAATCGCATAGGACAAACGGCAGTTGGAGCAGCCATTCTGGTTGCCATTACCGACGTCATCCGCCAGACGCATGGCGGCCTCGCGCATGGATTCTGCCGAAGCAAAGGTATCGGCGCCGAGAATAGAGCGACTGATTTTCGGATCGAATGTCACCAGGTCGATACCGGGACGCACATAGTTTGAAATGTGTTTGATCGACTCAAATCCACCCCAGGCGACAATGCGCTCAATGTTGCTCGGGTGATAGAGCTTGCTCTCAAACTCCTTGTCACCGCCGCGCCAGTAAACGGCGGTAAAGGCATTGGTCAATGGGTGATCCGGCGCCATATCAATGGCTGTACGTGCCAGGGCAATGGCTGTACCCAACTCGTTGGAGGGGACTTTTACAATCGCATAACCGCGTATCAAGGCATTGCGCACATAGGTGAGTATCGCGCCCGATGGCCCGTTACCGGCGATAACGTGAACCGTGGGAACACCGAACGCGTGAATGTGCGAGATACGCCCCGTGGTTCTTTGGTATGTTTTCCAGCCATCAAGGTGTTCGCGTCCTACGGTGTCAATCATCGCCTCGAGCGCTTCACGGGTAAAGAAGCGCTTTAAATCCGAAAGCGCGCCCTTTATCAGGTAGACCGGGACGTCGTTGAAGGTTTCAGCCAACAGCAGCGCGCGCTGCAAGTGCGGGTTGGTGTCGATATCGAGTCGCGCGCCCAACGCCACAAGGAAATCGACGACCTCATCCAGCGAGATTTCATACAGAGCCTCCATCTCGCGGCGCGTCGGCAGCAGAATGGAGGACAGGTATTTATTGGGATCGGGGCAGATAAAATCTGACCCGTAACGTCCGGGATAGGTCACCTCGTAGTCCTCGATAACGTTACCGCGGGCTACGATGGGAATCTCATACTGCATTAATCAATCATCCTGTATAAAGGCCTTCATATGTGGCTTTCACCTCACGTTGATCGGCATCTGGCCTACGCTTTAAGCAAAAATTCGGCGGCATCATCCAGCGCACCGGCTGTGCCCGCGCAGCCAATCTTGTCGTCCTGCAAATCGGTAACCCTGCCAATGGTGGCATCCAGATAGGCACCCTTGTGCCCACAGCCGCAGGGCTGGTCCCAGTGGATTGTCACCCGGTCGCTGGTGATATAGCCGCCCCAGGATGTCTCTGCCTGCAAGTCAAAGAACGCGAATCGCCCGGTTTGCGTGCCCTGGCGTTCAAGCGGTTGATCGGTCACCTCACTCAATACAAAGGGAATCAGGGTCACAGGCACATGGTACTTTCCGTGATCACACATCTGCATACCGGTAAGGCTTTCCTGCATGCCATAACCGATAAGGATGGAACTCTCTGGTATCCCCAATGCCGCTGCGGCGTCCCGCTTCCAGTTCTCCGGCTCGCTACCGGAAATAAAACCGCCGCCACAGAAGAAGAACGAATCGCTGGAATAGGCACCCTTTATACCCTGCTTTTCAAAGCGCATCGCCAGGTCATACAGCATCTGCATGCTGCTGTAGAAGATCACGCGTTGGTCGCGGTAATCCTCCAGCATACGCTGCATCAGCGCCTCGATCCGTTGCGGTTTTTCCGCATTGAGGCGTGCTATCTCGTCTTTTCGCGCAAGTAAGGCCGGATTGATTTGCAGTGAACCGGCCTCGCCCTTCCTGCTCGCTTCGCGAATGCGTCCGGCCAGTGTGAGAAGATCGGCATCGGTGTAACCCAACGGGGCATCGACCAGATCGTCACCGAAGGTTTCCTCGTAAAAATTCAGGAAGCGCCAACTCCGGGCCCCGGAGCGCGCCCCCGGATATATTAGCGGCACCTTGTCGATACCCGGTCGCAACGCCAGCGATTCACCACTGGCTTTTTCCATCGCCATCTGGATACCCCAAAGCGTGCTATGCGCGGCGGTGGTCCACTCTTCACGGGTGCGCGGCAGAAAAGCCGCTTTGCCATTGCCACCGGCGGATATCATCAGATCAATGCTGGACTGCTGCTTCAACACCGATATCCAGTCCTCAATAGACTCACAAGCGGACGCGTCAACCGCACTCAGGTCAACCGCACACAGCTTGCCTAGCCATTTCGTCATACGCTTGAAATCGCCGGTTTCAAGCCAGGATTGCGGATAGCTTCGGAACGTCTCCTGATTGAAGAAAATCGGCAACAGGTCATCGAAGCTCTCTATCGAGGAAATCTCATTCTGCGCGGCCAGCTGTTTTACGATTGCAATGCCGCCTGCGGCTGCGGCAAACTTTTCTCGCAGCAGACCCAACTGAATGGTATCCAGCGCCTGCGGGTCCAACGAGAACACCACATCCTGGGAGTATTCGATATAGTTTTTCGCATCCTGTGCAAGATGGTCTTCGAAATTGACCGCTGCTTGCTGGTCAAAGCTTGCGCTCATAACCGCTGTCTCCTGCTGTTTGATGATCGCTCCCTGGACACGCAATGGCTAGGGTATGATGAGACCGGCATTCACATCCAGGCTGGCCCCGGTTATCGCCGAGGCCCGCGTTGAGGCCAGAAACAGTACCGCCTCTGCCACCTCGCGCGAACTGGGAATAAAGCCCAGAGCCTGGGTGGCGATGAGGCGTTTCACTACGGTGTCAGCACTCACGCCCTCTGCCGCCGCCACACGATCGAAATGTGCGCGCAGTTGATCGCTGTCGATATAGCCCGGCATGACGTTATTCACGCGGATATTATCCGGGCCCAGTTCAAGCGCCAGCGTGCGACTCAGGTTCTGTAAAGCGCCTTTGCTGGAGCAGTAGGCGCCTGACCCCGCCGCCGGCTCGCGAATTCTGAAGGTGTTGATGTTGACGATCGACCCTGCTGACAGCTTCAGCGCAGGCACTACAGAGCGGACCAAGCGTAACGTTCCCGTGACATTAACATCAAACGTTGACTGCCACTCTGTATCGAGGTCGAGATCACACAGCGCCTTGAATCCACCGTGGTTAAATGCATTGTTCACCAGCACATCAATACTGCCAAAAGCCTCGACAGCCTTGTCCGCCAATCTGTCACAGAGGGCCTGATCGGTGACATCTGTCTGAACTGCAATTGCAATGCCACCACTGTCCTTAATTTCTGTAGCGACCTCTTCGATATACGCCAGATTGCGGGAGGCCAAAACGACATTTGCCCCCTCATCGGCAAACATTTTGGCCATTGTCAAACCGAGACCGGGACCCGTCCCGGAAACGATTACTGTTTTATCTGCAAACATAACTGCGCCTGTTTTATTGTGGCCTGAAACATTCGATATTGCGGTACCCGTTTCCCTCGCTACGGCAGCGATCTAGCCCAGCGCGCCCTTTCCGGCAATGCTGCTGAAATCGAGCCACCGTTTAAGGCCTGGCTCAGAGGCCACAAGGCGCGGAATAGCATTAACACAGCACATGGCTGCCGCCTTCATCGCACCGACATTATGGTCCTCACCATTGAGTCCGAAATCCAGTTCACAGCGAAAATTTGGCGACCCTTCTACCATAATTCGGTAGGTTCCAGGGCCATTACCCTGTGGCCAATCGGGGGCGACATCGTCCCTGAGCCTGGCGACATGCTCCAGCACGATACGCTCTTCACCGTTGACGACACCAATCACTTCAAAACGCAGGCCTGCTGCCATGCCTTTTTCAATAGTGCCGGTGGGAATCTCAAAAGTCTCCGGTGCCGGTGCCTGCTCGTGGCGCTGGCGAACCTCATCGAGCTCCACCCCCAGGGCCTCGGCGATCATTCTGGCCGATGGCCCCCAGGTCATCGAGATTGCGCCCGGCGTCAACAGCGGAACATCACTACCGATGGGTTTGCCGAACCCCATGAACATCTCCAGTGTTTCCGGCTGGTCATATGAATCGTATCCCCAAATTGTCTGCTGGCGCAGCGTCTGGATATTGTCCGACATCGCAGACAGCATGATAGGTAGCGCATCGGGTGCGAAACCGGGATCGATGCCGGCGCAGAGAAAGCTACTGCCGCCCTCTTGGCAAGCCGCTTCGATCATCGCGGCGACATCGGGGATAAATTCATAAGGATTGACCAACGTCACCATCGAACTGGTAACAAGGTTTTTGCCGGAGCGCAGGATATCGCACATATCGCCCAGGCATTCTTGCGGACGAAAATCACTGGCTGCGGTATAGCAAACGATATCGGCGTCCATCGCGAGTATCTGCTCGCGATCGTTCGTCGCCATAATACCGACATCGGGGCCACCCACCAGTTGCCCCGCATCCACACCAATCTTTTTGGGATCGCTGACCATCAGTCCCACCAACTCTAGATAGTCGCGATTGATAATACCCTGCAATGCAGGCATCCCTACGTGACCCGTTGCCCATTGGATAACTTTATACTTCACGGAAAACTCCACAGAATATCATCGAGTTCTGGAGACTATGGCTTATTGTCACCGAATTAAACTGTGACGTTGGTGCAAATCCTACAGAATATGTGTCATATTTTTTGCTGCATTTTGTACAAGCAACTCATGCAGCTGGCAGCTTGCCAGCCAGCACCTCTTCACCAAACCGCGCTTTGACAGACCCACTGAAATCAGGGCCGCGGCGAAGAGAATGCCCGCCGTCGCAATTTATACACTGACCCGTAATCCAGCGCGATTCACCGCCGATCAAAAACCGCGCCAGATGGGCTACATCCTCTGGCTGACCGACGTCGCCCAAAGGTGTGTTTTCGATATAGGATTGGTAGGTTCTGCTCTGTTCGGGAATGGCATCCATCACCTCGGTGGCGATAAAACCGGGGCGAATCGCGTTGAATCGAATCTTCTGCGGGCCCATCTCATCGGCGCAGTTTCTCATCATCTCCTCAACCCCGGCTTTACCCACACAGTAGGCACCAAAGTAGGGGTGTGTAACATGCCCTGCGAGAGAGGACATGCCGACGAAGGAGCCGCCACCAGATTCCACCATAGGCGGGATACTGTGTTTGACGCACAACATGGTACCCAATACGTTCAGGTGCAGTATCCGAGTGAATTCATCGGTATCCTGCACCTGATAGGGCCCCATTTTTCCGCCGCCCCCTGCATTGGCGATAACGCCATTCAGGCCACCAGTGGTCTCCATCGCGCGTGCGACGAAGCGCTTCACATCGTCTTCACTGGTAACATCGCCGACAATACACTGTACGCTGCCGCCATGTGCGGCGGCGCGTGATATCTGTTCCGCAGCATCCTCAAGCCTGGACTCAGTGCGGCCGCAAATAGTGACGGCGGCACCGTCCGCCGCAAGTCGTTGTGCGCAGGCACGGCCAATACCGGTACCGCCGCCAGTGACCAATACGGCATAGCCTTGCAGACCGCCAGAGGGAATATCAGGGTTTAACATGAGCAGCTTCCTGTAGAATTATTTTGATAATACACGTCCAATTTAGAGTAACCTGTGGCGATTTGAAAAGAAAATACACTACTTCCAACGCCACTTGGCGCAAAGGCGAGTCACATTAAATTTTTGTCAGATTGTGTTAACAGCGATTAGGGTGAACATGAATAACACCAGTAGCGACAGCGATTTCCTGATTCCGGATTATCTTTTACAACGCCTGAGTGAGATCGGGGTTGAACACATATTCGGTGTGCCCGGCGATTTTATTATGCCTTTTTTCGGTCGAATCGGCGCTTCAGATGTCGAGCATATCGGTTGCTGCAATGAACTCAATGCCGGCTATGCCGCGGACGGTTATGCCAGAGTTCAGGGCATCGGCGCTGCGATCGTGACTGGCGGCGTCGGCCCGCTCAGCATCATCAACGCTGTCGCAGGTGCGTACGCCGAGGACGTACCTGTTATTGTGATTGCCGGGGGGCCGCACGCAGCATCCTTCAAAACGCAGCCGAAAATACACCACACCATCCCCGGCAACTTTAAGGCCGCGCAGAAAATGATGGCAGAAGTCACCGCAGCGTCCATACTGCTCGATGATCCGGCAACGGCCACTGCCAGAATTGACGAGGCTGTCAGGATCTGTCTTGCAACCCGCAAGCCTGTCTACATCGAAATACCGATCAACATCCAGAAGCTTACCTGCCTGCCCCCCACCTCACCTTTAGTCGCCACAAACACTTTCCAGGCTCCAGGCGAAGCCGTGACTTCGCTAGTCGCAGCTATTGTGGCCAGAATCGCCAACAGCAGGCGCACTGTCATCTGTGTCGGCCACGAGGTGGAACGCTTCCGGCTACAGGCAGAACTGCGGGCACTGGTGAATAAAACCGGGCTGCCTGTAGCGTCCATGATGTTTGGCAAAGCGGGTTATATTGAAACACTCGACAGCTGTGTCGGACTCTATATGGGGGCTATCTCTCCCGAGAATGTTCGTCACTACATCGAAGATGCGGACCTTGTTCTTTTCATCGGCGCACATGAAACCGATATGAACATGGGAATTGGCACGGCAAAACTTGAGCCGGCGCAAACGGTGTTCGTGCGCGAGGGCGAAGCTGTGATGAATGGCGATATCTCACCTGACATCCCGCTGGGAGATTTCATTGTTGAACTCACCGACAAGATGGAAGGCGTCGACGGCCTGCGCCACCCCGATCAACCGGTTAAATCGTTTGTCTACAGTCTGGCAGATCCGTTTCACGCGGAAGAGAATGCCACGCTTACCAGCACACGCTTTTATCAACGGCTTGTTCACTTTATACAACCCGGCGATGCCATTGCCGCAGATACCAGTGCCGGCATCAACTCCGCCAACTTTCAGTTACAGGAGGACAATGTATCCATAACCACGCCGTACTGGGCGTCGATGGGCATGTGTTTTGGCGCAGCGGTGGGAGCCAGCTTCGCGCCAAAGCTGACGAACCGCGTGATAGCCCTGGAGGGCGACGGTTCGTTGTTAATATCCATTCAGGAGCTCTCAACACTGGCGCGCTACCAAAAGCCGGCCGTTATCTTCGTACTGAACAATGGCGGCTACACCGTGGAACGCATGATTCACGATGGTGAGTTCAATAATATTCCCGAATGGCGCTACCACAGGTTGACGGACGTCATTCCAGGCTGCAACAGCCTGGAAGTGCGAACAGAGGGCGAGTTGGAAAGCGCGCTGACAGCGGCGGATCAGTACGATGGACTGGGGCCGCTGATTATCGAACTACACCTGAAGTCCGATGACGTGTCGGAGCTGTTCGATGTGTTCACCCGCTTTTTCCGCTGATCATTTTTTCGCTTGATGCAGCCAATGCGCGCGCTCAGTGCTGCGCAGGTGACCTACATTGATAGCAGGGTACCGGCGGTCCAGCCACCGTCAACCACCAGCGGATGACCGGTCACAAAAGAAGCTTCATCGGAAGCCAGGAACAAAATAGCGTTGGCGATCTCGATCGCTTCGCCGAATCGCCCCATCAGGTGAGCGGCCTCCATCTGCTGCTTGATCGCCTTCATACCTTCGTCCTGCAGGGCAGCCGTGAGCGGTGTTTCTATGGCGCCCGGGCATACACAATTTACGCGGATACCACTGTGTGCAAAGTCAGCGGCCATATTGCGTGTCATCTGAATCACCGCGCCCTTTGACGTGCCGTAGGTAATCTGGCCATTCAGGCCTACCATACCTTCAATGCTGGCAATGTGGACAATACTTCCCGACTGCTGCGCCTGCATCACTTTTGCGGCGTGCTTGGCGAAGAAGAAACTGCCCTTCAGGTTTATATTCATGACACGATCCCATTCGTCTTCCTCGACATCTGTGGTCGCACCGTAACTTGATACACCCGCAGCATTAATGAGGATATCTATACGCCCGAACGTGTTCGTGACATGCTCGACAACGGATATTGCATCGGCTTCACTGGTGACATTACCTGTCACAAAATCGCTCGCCGCAGCCAGTGATTCGACAGCCTGCCACGCCTCTCCCGCCGGGTTCAGATCGAAGCCTATAACAATTGCGCCCTCCTCAGCGAAGCGTTTGGCCGTTGTGATGCCGATGCCGGATGCTGCTCCACTGATCAACGCTACTTTATCTTTCAATCTGCTCATAAAATTCTCCTTGTTAAACACAGGGTGCCACAGCCTAAACCGGCATATGGGTATCGGCAAAGCCACAGCGGCGGGTATCAGGGCGATAACGTAACAGATGCGCCGCAAAAATTGCCAGCGCTATGACCTGTTCCAGCCCCCGGAAGAACGCAATGGTCTAACAAGCTGACGTGCAAATACTATTGGGGCCACGGCGGTAGGGACCAAGGGAAAACCGAGTCGTACATTACAATGGGGTAATGTTATCCACTGCCACTCCCACAATCGTTTACCCTATACTGGATTCGCAACACTGACACCGGCCAAGGCATTGCAGCAGGGCTGACATACCTTTGCCTGCGTTCTATCTCAGCATAAAAATTTGGAGGAGCTATTAGTATGAGGCAGGAATTTCCCGAATTGGGCATCTACACATTGCCCGGCAGAATCAATGACCCGCAACGCGCGCTGGAGGAAGCGCCCCTGGCTGAAGAGTTGGGTATTGGGTCTATTTGGCCGGCTGAACGCTACGACTACAAGAATGTCGAAGTATTGTGTGGAGCGGCTGCCGCGATTACCTCCAGAATAAAGATTGCCACTGGTCTGATGAATTACCCGACGCACCACCCGATGGAGCTCTGCTCTTTTGGTGCAACCATGAGTCATTTATCGAACAACCGTTTTGCGATGGGCTTCGGCCGCGGCTTCGACAAATTGTACGATGTCTTCGGTGCCAAGCGAGCCAATCTCAAAGGGCTGCGTGAGGCGCCCGAAGTGCTGCGCTGCCTCTGGAACAACGGCCTGTTCTCGGGAGAGAACTCGCTGGGAAACTTTCCGTATCTGTATATGAATGAGACACCAGCACACGCACCCCCGATGCTACTGGGAGCGATGGGCGCAAAAACCCTGGCGCTCGCCGGCCGCCATTATGACGGTGTCTTGCTGCATCCCTTCCTCACAGACCAGGCGATTACTGAGTCGGCGGCGATTGTGCGCAATGCGGCCGAGGAGGCAGGCCGCGATCCCGGTGCCTGCAAGGTATGGGCAACACTGGTGGTAGCGGCAGACCAGAGCGAAGCCGAGACCGAGGCGATTGGTCCGGCGCGCTTGCTCACCTATGTCCACATGGAGGGCTATGGCGAGTTAATGTGCAAGGTCAACGGCTGGGACCCGTCAATACTGACAGAGATCAGGAACCATCCATTGTTCGAGGGCGGCAAATCAGCCGACCAGAACTTTACCCGCTACGAGACAGCCGAAGTCACCTCATTGTTTCCGGACAACTGGATGCCCGAGTCCGCCGCATTGGGCAGTGCCCAGCATTGTGCGAAGCGGCTGAATGATCAGTTTGATGCCGGCGCAGACGGCGTATTGATTCACGGCAGCCTGCCCAAACAGGTCGGCGGATTGCTGGAGGCCTATCGCGAAGTCCGGCGCGCCGAGTACTTCGACGCGAACGATCCCTGGTTTGTACCTTCTCCACCTGGAACAGGGTTCTAGACCAGCACCGACGCCCAGCGCCAGCGTGCTCTGCGACCCACTGGCGGTCGCAGTGCCACGCCGGACCACCGACTTTAATCAGCACCGCGATGCCGACGCGCTACCATGGTGTGCGACACCTGCGTACAATGTCACTCATTCGCAGCACACAGCCGTCAAACGGATACCCCATGGTCAATACGCGACACATCGAGCAACCCATCGCGCAACTGGGACAGGTCGCCCTGATGGAGATCGTGGCGGTAAACCAACTGGGGGCCTTTGCCGACTGGGGCCTGCCCAAAGACCTGTTCATCCCCTTTGCCGAACAGCAACATACCCTGCGCAAGGGCCAGAAGGTACTGGTGAAAGTCTATCAGGACAACCAGAACCGCTTTGCCGGCACCACCCGTATAGACCACTGGATAAAGGACGATACCAGCGGCCTCAGCGTGGGCGAGAAAGTATCACTGGTGATCGCAGACAAGACCGAACTGGGTTTCAAGGCGATTATCAATCACCGTTGCTGGGGTCTGTTGTACGAAAATGAACTGTTCAGACCCCTGCACAAGGGGCAGGTTATCGACGGCTACATCAGGCAGATACGCACGGACAACAAAATCGACCTGAGCCTGGAGAAGCCCGGTTTCAGCAAGGATAAAGTCGATAGTCTCGGCGAGCAGATTCTCGCGCAACTGCGGGCCAGCGACGGGTATCTGGCGCTGTCGGACAAGAGCCCGCCCGAAGAGATATACGCCGCCTTCGGCGTCAGCAAAAACGCCTTTAAACGAGCGATTGGCGCCCTCTACAAACAACGCCTGATCACACTGGACAGCGCCGGCATCAACCTGCTTGAGCGCTAAACCGATACAACAGGAGGATCCACCATGCTAACGGTACACCACCTGAACAATTCGCGATCGCAGCGCATTCTCTGGCTACTGGAAGAACTGGAGCTGCCCTACGAGCTGAAAACCTACCAGCGCAATGCCGAAACCAATCTGGCACCACCGGAACTGGAGGCAGTACATCCTCTGGGAAAATCGCCGATCGTCACAGATGGCGACAACACCATCATTGAATCCGGCGCCATCATCGATTACATCCTGCGCAAACACGGCGATGGGCGCCTGCAACCTGAACCCGGTTCGGTAGAGCACGAGCAATATCTCCAGTGGCTGCATTACGCCGAGGGCAGCGCAATGCTGCCACTGATGCTGCGTATGTACACCGGCCGCCTGCCCGATGGCGGAGCCGCATTGCAACCGCGGATAGAGGATGAACTCAACCGCCATCTCGGGTACATGAACAGTGCTCTGGAGGGCGCTGACTGGTTCGTCGGCAACCGCTTTTCCGGCGCCGACGTGCAGTTATCCTTTGCGGTGGAAATCGCCCCACTGCTGCATAGCCTGGAACCGTTCCCCAACCTTGCCGCTTTCAGGGAGCGTATTCACGCGCGCCCGGCCTACCAGCAGGCCCTGCGCAAAGGTGGCAGATACGATTTCGGACCGGCGGGTCAGTAACACCCGCCGATGAGGTGATACCACAGAAGCAGGCAGGTGACAGCGGGAACAGAGTACTTTGAAAATGCAGAACATCGATCGACACCCGGTAGCGGCACACAACGCGATGATCGAGCAGATACCGGTTATCGATCTGGCAGACGTGCTTTGCGATGCCTCCAGCAATGCCGCGCTGACCGCAGTGGATCAAATTGCGGATGCGTGCAAAAGCTGGGGTTTTTTTCTGGTTGCGAACCACGGAATTGATGTCGCTCTGATCGGCGATGTCTGGCGGCAGACTCACACGTTTTTCGCGCTGCCGACCGAAGAGAAACTGGAGATTGAGCGCAGCAAGGATAATCCCTGGGGGTTTTACAATCGCGAACTGACCAAGAACCAGCGCGATAAAAAAGAAGTGTTCGATTTTACGCGCGAGGACTTCGACCCGATTTATCAACAGCACAATCGCTGGCCGCAACGGCATCCAGACTTCAAGACCACAATGCTGGCCTATCAAGAGGCCTGTACCCGGCTTTCGCTACAGTTGCTCAGCGCCTTCTGTGTCGGCCTGGATTTACCCGTCGACTACCTGCACCCCCATTTTGAGGGCAACCACACCGGGTTCGTCCGGCTCAACTATTACCCGGTACAGGATCCGCTGGCTGATGAACTGACGGGGCAGGCGCAGAGGGCGGACCTCGGCATCCACCATCACACGGACTCCGGCGCGCTCACCGTATTGCTGCAGGACGAGGTCAGCGGCCTGCAGGTTTATCGCGACGGCCTGTGGTATGACGTACCGACGGTCGAGGGCGCCATCACCATCAATACCGGCGATATGATGCAGGTGTGGTCGAACGATAGTTATCGGGCGGCGATTCATCGCGTGCGCGCGATGGAGGAGCGGGAACGCTACAGCATCCCCTTCTTCCTGAACCCCGCGGCCGATTGCCGGGTCAGCCCGCTGCCACCGGCGATTAACGCGAACAACCCGTGCCGCTACCAGCCGATTGTCTGGGGCGACTATCGCGGGCGGCGCTCAGACGGTGACTTCGCCGATTACGGCACCGAAGTACAGATCTCGCAGTACAGAAACTAGGCCGATATCCAGCGCTCGACCTACCGGGCTAGCCAACCGCCGTCGACAGCGAGGGTGTAGCCGTGCACGTAATCCGAGGCGGGGCTAGCGAGAAACACTACCGCGCCGGCCAGATCCTCTGGCTTACCCCAGCGACCGGCCGGAATCCGGCCCAGGATTTCGCTGTTTCTCTGCGCATCATTGCGCAGTTGCTCGGTATTATCGGTTGCCATATAACCGGGGGCGATAGCATTGACGGCGATACCGTGCTTGGCCAGCTCATTGGCCATCAGCATGGTCAGCCCCTTCACGCCGGACTTGCTCGAGGTGTAGGAAGCCACGCGCAGCCCGCCCTGATAGGACAGCATTGAAGCGATATTGATGATCTTGCCGCCGTGGCCCTGTGCGATAAACTCCCGCGCCACTGCCTGCGACAGGAAGAACAGCGTTTTGAGGTTCAGGTCCATGACGTCGTCCCAATCCTTCTCGGAGAAGTCCAGCAGGTCGTTGCGGCGGATGGTCCCGGCATTGTTCACCAGAATATCGATCTTGCCGAATCGCTCCTTGGCCTTCTCCACGATTGTCTCGACGCAGCTGCTGTCGGTGAGATCCGCTGTCACCTGCAGGTAGGAACGTCCGGCGCGTGCCACCGCTTCACCGGTGGCGGAAGAATCACTGACACCGACGCCGACCACATCGGCACCAGCTTCGGCCAGTGCAATGGCCATACCCTGTCCGAGCCCGCGGGATGCCCCGGTAACAATGGCGACCTTGCCATCGAGTTTAAAGCTGTCGAGTATCACGATGTCTCTCCTTCAAAATGTTGTTAGAACAGGTGGGCATAACCGAGGGAATGCAGGTGCTGAACGCTCGTCGCCACACTGTCGTAGGGATTTTTAGTGGCCTGCTCAATCGCCATGTAGCGCACACCGCTGTTGCAACAGGCCTGTATAATGTCATCGAAGTCCAGATTACCCTGCCCCAGCTCTGTATCGATCGGCAGCAGTTCAAACCACTTCCAGCGGATTCGGTAGTCGCGCAGGTGCACCACTTTGACCCGGCTCCCCAGAGACGCAATCAGCCCCTGTGGTGAACCACCGCCGCGCTGTACCCAGTAGGTATCCAGCTCCAGGCATACATTCTCGGGCGCGGTGTTGTCGAGAATCAGGTTCAGCCCCATCGCATCGCCGTAGCGCCTGAACTCAAAGTCGTGGTGGTGATAGCACAGCTGGACACCCTGCTCGCGGTACCAGGCGCCGAGCGCATCCAGTTCCTCGCAAAACTGCAGCAGCTTGTCGCGCCCCCCGAAAATACCTTTCCACGGCAGTACGGATACCGCAGTCAAGTCGCACTCCAACTGGCGCAGGAAGCGCAGCACCTGCTCCCGCTGTTTATTGAGGATGTCGAACGTGATCTGGCTGCTGCCCACCTCGATGCCATGGCGCTTGCGCGCCGCATCCACCGCGTCGATGACCTCGGGCTTCAACGGCACATAGGCGAGCTCGATCGCGTTGATCCCCAGTGCGGCGATACGGGCAAAGCCCTGCTCGACCGCTTCGGGCGACTGAAGATAGCGGCGAACCGTGAACGTCTGCAGCGCGACCCTGGTTGTCACCTGCAGGCCCTAGCGCAGCTCGGACGGTTTCAGGTGGTCCATGTCGTCGAAGGTCTGGTTCTCACCGACCATGCCCCAGATAAACGTGTAGTTGCTGGTGCCGGCACCGGAGTGAATAGACCAGCTGGGCGAAATCACTGCCTGCTCATTCCCCACTACCAGATGGCGGGTTTCCTGCGGCTGGCCCATCAGGTGGAAGACCCGGTCGTTCTCGTCCAGATCAAAATAGAAGTACACCTCCATGCGGCGCTCGTGCGTATGGCAGGGCATGGTATTCCAGATGCTGCCTGGCTCAAGCACCGTCAGGCCCATAACCAACTGACAGCTCTGGCAAACCGCCGGGTGCACGTACTGATAGATAGTGCGCTTGTTGCAGGTCTCGTCCTCGCCCAACCGCACAGGGTTCGCCTGGGCGATGTCTATTTTGGTGTGGGGGTAGGATTGGTGCGCCGGGGCGCTGTTGAAATAGAATTTTGCCGGGTCGGATGCGTTGTCCGACGCGAAGCTGATCTCCTTGACGCCCATGCCCACGTACAGGCCATCGCGCTTGACCAGATCAAAACGCTCGCCATCCAGCGTGATGCTGCCCGGGCCACCGACATTGATGATGCCCGCTTCGCGGCGCTCAAAGAAGTAGTTCACACCCATCTCACTGCCGGCCTGCAGCCCCACTGCGGTATTCACCGGCATGATGCCGCCGGCGATGATGCGATCCACATGGGAATAGGTCAGGCTGGCCTCATCCGCGTTGAATACCGTGTCGATCAGGAAATGCTCGCGCAGTTGCTCGGTGGTGTAATGCTTGACGTCATCGGGGTGACTTGCGTATCGAATGTCCAGGTCCATGGTGGCCTCTCACAGTTCTCTCAGATAGATCAGGCCACCCACGCTCGGGGGAAAAACGCGCTATTCCCCGGGTGCCTGCGTTTAATCGCTTGCTATTGTATCGTTTGGCTGTACTATAGTACAGCCAAACTTGCTACACAAACAGAATTCCATTTCATGGCAGCAACAGCCCCAGCCGCAACCAGCACTTCACCGCTGAGCCGCTCCGAACAGCGGGAGCAGACGCGCGCCAGAATCCTGGACGCGGCGCTGGCCATTATTGTCGATGAGGGCATGCGCTCCATCCGGCACAGGGCCGTGGCCGAGCGGGCCGGCGTCTCACTGGGCAGCACCACCTACCATTTCAGCAGCATCGAAGAACTGATCATCAGCGCGTTCGAGCACTGGCGTGCCGGAAAAACCATGGAAGACAATCCCTACTACCGGGATATCGTCGGCCTGTTGGGCCCCTGGGAGGGCACCGTGGTTCCGCCATCGAGGCGCAAGGACGTGGCAGACGAAATTTTGCAGGCCTCTGTCGCCTATATTTATGACCAGCTGACGGGCACCAGGGATGATCGCATTATTGAAATGGCCTTCTATCATGAGTCGATGCGCTACGCCTCGCTGCGCGCAGTGGTCGCCAGCATGTGGCAGGTGCAGGTCAGCTTTCTGGAGCAGGTACATTTCATGATGGGCTCAACACAACCCGAAGCCGACGCGATGATCACCTCAAGCCTGTTTCGCCAGCTGGAGCAATCGGCGTTGATGTCCGGTACCACCGACGTCGACATCGACAAAATCCGCCGCGACTTAAGTCGCCATATGTCACTGTGCTTCAACGCAGCACTGCCAAAGGAGTGACTGAATCAACCATGAATCCGATAGACACCGTCATGCAGGACCCCTATTTCAACCGCGTCATCGAGCTCGCCGATGCGTCCGTGAAGCGGTTTGAGCCGGCGAAACTGAAATGGATGTGGGGTGAAGCGCTCTATACCTACGCCCTGTCACTACTCGATAATGCCCTGGGGCAGGACCGCTACCTGGATTTCAATCGCGCCTATCTGGATGCCCACATTCAAAAAGGCTATCGGGTCGACCAATCCGACACCATGGCACCGGGCCTCACTGCGTTTGCCGTGCTACAGAAAGCCGACAACCCGCAGTACCAGCAGGTGGTCGACCGAGTGCTGAACTACCTGAAACACTCCGAGCGCGTACTCGACTACATGCCGAATCACCTCGGTTCATCGCTGGAGGGCAAGTTCTACCCGCGCAGTGTCTGGGTGGATTCGGTGATGATGTACGGCGTTTTTTCGAGCTGGTACGGCCAGGCTACCGGCGATGAAGAGATATACGATTTTGCGCGCCGCCAACCGGCGCTGTTTGCCAAATACCTGCAAGACCCGCAGGACAAGCTGTTCTACCACTGCTACTGGACCAAAAAGGGGCACACCTACCCGAAGAACAAAATCTTCTGGGGCCGAGGCAACGGCTGGGTCATTGGTGGCCTACCACTGGCCATCGACCATTTCAGGGCCGACAGTGAGGAGCGCCAGCAGGCCATCGATATTCTGGTGGAAACATCGGCCGCACTGCTGCCGTATCAGCGCGCGGATGGTTTTTTTGAAACCGTGCTGAACAAACCCGGCAAGACCTATATCGAGAGCAGCGCCACGGCGCTGATCGCCAGCGGCTGGATGCAGGGCGTGGCCGACGGCTATCTGGACAAAGCCTACCTGGAGCCTGGCCTGAAAGCCTACAAAGCCGTGGTGGACTCGCTGGAGATCAAGGACAACTTGTTGAGCATGCCGCTGATCAGCGCTCCCACCATCGCGATACAGGGTGCGCCTTACCTCGGCTACAAATACACACCGCGCGGCAATGACTGGACATACGGCCTCGCGGCACTGTTCTTCGCATCACTGGGATACAAACGCCTGTCAGATGCAGGGATGCTGCCGTGAGGCACTCACCTCCCCCGATTACGCTCAGGGAAAAGTTGATCTTCGGCTCCGGCGATATTTTTATCGGCGGCTCGCAGGTCATCATGGCGTTTTACTACCTGCGCTTCCTGACGGATGTGGTACAAATCTCCCCGGCACTGGCCGGCACGGTAGTGCTGCTGTCGAAAGCCTGGGATGCCGTTTCAGACCCCCTGATGGGTGTGATTACCGACAACACGCGCACCCGTTGGGGCCGGCGCAAACCCTACTTTGTACTGGCGTTCTTCGGCATTATCAGCTCATTCATTCTGCTGTGGTATCCGGTATCGTTTGATTCAGACTCCCTGAAATTCCTCTACGTACTGCTGGCCTATATCTATTTTTCCACCGTTTCCACCGTGTGCCTGGTGCCCTATTCGTCGATGAGCAGTGAGATCAGCATCGACTACGAAGAGCGCAACACCATCAACGGCATGCGCCTGTTCTTCTCGCAGTTGTCCTCGCTGGTGGCGGCGGTACTGCCGCTGGCCGTGGTCGAGATGTTTGACGATCCGACCACCGGCTGGTTGGCAATGGCCATCATCTTCTCGGTGTTCTACGCCATTCCCTGGCTGATGATGTTCTTTTTCACCCACGAGCGTGTGCCGCTGACAGAGGAGAAAAGCAAATTCAGTATCGCGTCTTTCCTGCGGCCCTTTGAAGTGAAGTCGTTTCGCAAGCTGATCGTGATGTATTTCCTCGCCTACCTCTCGATGGACGTGGTGGCCGCCGTTTTTCAATACTATATGTACTACTACCTCGACCGGAAAAATGAGGCAGATCTTGTGATCGGCACGATGCTGGTCACGCAGATTATATTGATTCCCCTGGTCGTCACGCTGGCCAGCAAGTACGGCAAGGCCACCGTGTATCGTTATTCGATACTGCTATGGCTGGCCGGCGCGTGCCTGATGGCGATGTACCAACCCGAGTGGCCGGAGTATGCCATCTACACCATCGCCGTCATCATTGGCAGCGGTGTGGTCGGTTGCGTGGTGATGCCATGGTCCATATTTCCGGATGTCACCGATGTCGGCGAACTGCGTTTTGGCTACCGTATCGCTGGCTCTTTCAGCGGCGTGATGACGTTTTCGCGGAAGTTTTCCGGTGCGATCGGCATTTTTGCGGTGGGGATGATTCTGGAGATTTCCGGTTATCTACCGCCGGTAAGATCGGTGGTAGACGGCACCACGACGGAAATCCTGCAGTCGCAGCCGGACAGCGTGATCACCGCCCTGCAACTGATCGTATTCCTCGTACCGATGGCGCTGCTTATTCCCGCATTCCTGGTGGCGAAAACCTACCCGCTGGACAAGATCACCCATGGCCGCCTGCGCGATTATCTGGAATTCAGGCGCGGCGAGCGAAAGACCAACAACCTCAGTGACAGTGAACTGGAGGCGATGAAGCGCTTGCTGATCTGAGCAGGTGCGACCGTCAACTGGCGGCCGCAATGGCCGCATGCGATCTGCCCGCAACAGTGCCCGTGATCTCCGGCCCCTGAATCGCCACACGCTGCATCACCCTGCGCGTTGAATAATCCGGCACCGCGTAGTGGTTGGTGGCAATATTATCCCAGAACGCGATATCGCCCACGTTGTACTTGATGCGCACCTGAAACTCCGGCGCCTTTACATGGTTGAGCAGATAACTCATCAGGATATCGCTCTCCTCTGGCGTCACCCCCTCGATATGTGAAGTCCAGTTCTTGTTCACATACAGTAGTTTGCGCTTCGTGCGCGGGTGATACACCACCACCGGATGTGAGTACGGTGGCCATTCGCTGGTTTTCTGGCGGAATGACCCTCCGGCTTTCAGGGTGGTGGCCTCCATCATCTTCAGCGAGTGCACCGCCGTTAGCCCCTCAAGAAATTGTTGCATCGGTGGCGACAGCGCATCGTAGGCGGCCCCCATACTCGCAAAGCAGGTATCACCACCCGCGTCAGGTATTTTCTGCGCCTGCAGAATGGAAGCCTTGGTCGGTGCTGCACGGTAGCTGTTGTCGGAGTGGAAGTTATCGGCGCCCTGCCCCTTGGGGCTGGTCTGATCCAGCACCAGCACCTCTGGCCGGTGCGAGGAAGGTGTGCGAAAAAGCGGCAACTCAACGGGACCGAAGTTTTCGGCCAGCGCCACATGTTCATCTACAGAGAGAATCTTTTGCTGGCGAAAGAACAGCACCTGATGCGCATCCAATGCATCCTGAATATCTTTGACGTCACTGTCATTCAGCGGCTGTGATAAATCGATGCCGCTGACTTCTGCACCGAGTTCGCCGGTGATGGGCTGTACGGATAACATGATCTGATCCCTCTGTTTACAGTTATGGTTCTTGTTAGTTACTGTTACACGAAGCCCTACGATTGTAATCACCGTGGCAGTTTTAGCAATCACTCCCACTGAGGAAGCCCGATGCCTGAAAGTTGCGACATCATTGATACGCATGTGCATGTCATTGCCGAGGATAAAGAAGCCTATCCGCTGAACCCGGCGGGCTTGCCGGGCGCGTGGTACCTCGAGGCGCCGCACAGTGTGGAGTCCTTCAAAGACTGCATGGATGCCGCCGGGGTCGCCAAAGCGATACTGGTACAGCCGGTTGGCGCGTACTCTTTTGACAACCGCTACACGGCGGATGCGGCAGCGGCATACCCACAGCGCTTTGCCAGTGCCTGCTGCATCGACGTCAATGGCAAGGACCCGGCTGCCGAACTGCGCTACTGGATTGAGGAGCGGGGAATGCAGGGTGTGCGCCTGTTCGCGCTGGATGGCGAGGGCACCGGCTGGCTCGACCAAGCGATAGCGCAGCCACTGTGGCAGTGTGCCGACGAACTCGCCGCACATGTGATTGTCACCGTTTTCGCGCATCAGCTACCCGCGCTCAGCACGGTTTTAAAACGCTACCCACAGATCCGTGTGTCACTGGATCACTGCGGCTTTCCGTCCGTGAACGGCCCACCCTGGGAGGACTCAGTCTCGCTCACCAATCTTGTGCCGTTCGAGAACCTCTACCTGAAAATCACCACCCATTTGCTGAACACCGTCGCTGAAAAGCCCCACAGCCCGGCGCAGTGGGTTGAGCATCTTGTCCGTCATTTCGGTGCAGACCGGCTGATGTGGGGCTCCGATTTTTCCCAGACCCACAATGGCAGCTATGTAGAACTGGTGGACTTTGCCAGGGAGGCTTTTAGCGGGCTATCGACTAAGGACCGCAACCTCTGCATGGGAGGTACGGCGGCCAGCGTGTGGCCGGCGTTACGCGAGCGGCATCACAGCAGCTGAATAGCCTTTCTCCTGCAACCAATGCTCGGACAGTTGCCACAGGCGCGCTGCCACCTCGGTGTTCGCCGTCTCGGCACTCGGCTTCGCCCTGGCGCAGTGTGAAAAATAGTTGCCGCCCAGTGCGGCGCGATCCTCCCAGGTGGCGCAGAATACCGAGGTGGCAGCCCCCTGATTGGCAGTTTTGGTGAAAGGGCGCACCAGCAACATCGCAAATCGTATCAGGGCTGAATCGCGCCCTATATCGGTAGTGACCATGGTGCCCGGATGCAGATAACAGGCGGTCAGCCCCTGCTCGCCATAGCGGCGCTGTAACTCCACCGCCATCAGTGCATTGCACAACTTCGCCTGACCATACGCCTTCATCGTACGGTAGGACGTTTTTGGGTAGGGCAACTCATCAAAGTTGAGGCGCGGCGGCGCCCGATGCGACTCACTGGACACCATCACCACACGTGGCTCCGCAGCGCTCAAAAGTCTCGGCAGCAGACTGTTCACCAACAGGAAGTGGCCGATATGGCAGACGCCCACGGTCTGCTCGAAGCCATCGCTGGTTTCGCCATACTCCGGCGCGACTATCCCGGCATTACAGATCACAGTGTCAATTTTACTGTGGGGCAGCTGGTTACAAAAATCACTGACACTGGCCAGGGACGCGAGGTCCATCACGGCCATCTCCGCATCGATACCGGGATGTGCCTGCAGTATGCGCTGCCGGGTAGCAGCGGCCTTTTCCGCCGTTCGGCAGGTGCCAATGACAGAAGCGCCGGCGACTGCCAGTGATCGCGCAGTCTCGTAGCCTATGCCTGTATTGGCGCCAGTCACAATAATGACCTGTCCGCTCAGGTTCCGCCCCTTCAGTACGTCATCGGCAGAGCTGCGGTGGTTGAAGGGCGATGTGTTGGTCATGGCGAATTCTCTCCGGTGCTATAGGCCGATACTATGCGTACACTGGTACAGATAAACAACCATGCAGCATTTGTTAGCGCTCTGGCAACATCGGTCATCCAATCCTCTGGTGCATTGCGTACTATAGACCGCGTAAACAGGCGCACAGTGCTCAAATCGAACTAGCGAACAGCAACAATAACGTGGGAACGGGACTGGAGATACAGAAGATGGCCGGAGAATTTGAAACCAGCGTGCGCGAGTGGGTTGCCGACAATCTACCCAAAGCACTAATTGACGTACCTATCGGCATGTACGGCGTCGAGTCGGAGGACCCCGAAGTACTGGAGGCCTTTGAATTGTGGCGCCAGCGCCTCGCGGCACAGGGCTGGGGCGCACCTACCTGGCCTAGCGAGTACGGCGGGGCCGGCTTAACCGATACCGAGGCCAAGGTAATCAGGCGCGTGATCGCCAAAGCCGGGAGCATGAATCCCATCCCCTATCTTGCCGGCATGGGGGTCACGATGGTGGGCCCCACCCTGTTGGAATACGGGACGGATGAACAAAAGGCACGGCATCTGCCGGGCATGGCCAGCGGTGAAGTGCGCTGGTGCCTCGGCCTGTCCGAGCCCAATGCGGGGTCCGACCTGGCGTCGCTGAGCATGAACGCAGAACTCGACGACGAAGGCTGGGTGCTAAACGGACAGAAAACCTGGACATCCGGTGCCGATAAAAGCCAGTGGTGCGGCGCTCTGGTGCGCACAGACCGCAGCGCAGCCAAACGTGAAGGTATCAGTTTCCTGATGCTCGAGATGGATCAACCCGGTATCGAAACGCGGCCGATACGCCTGATTGCCGGCGAATCACCCTTCTGTGAAACCTTTTTCAACAACGCGCGCGCCCGCAAGGACGATTTACTCGGTGAACTCAATGGCGGCTGGTCGGTCATCAAACGGCTGCTGCAACACGAGCGACAGAGCCAGACAGACGCTCCGGCCACCCGCCTCGCAGCACTGCCGCTGCAGGATGTCGCCAAGCGGTATCTGGGCACCAACGCCGATGGCACGCTGACCGACCCCGATCTGCGCAGTCGGCTGGCAGATCACCTGATGGATAATCAAGCCCATGAACTGACCATCGCCCGCATCATGACGGATGCGCGCGGTGGCAACCTCGAAGTCACCGCTACTGCATCCATCCTCAAGAACTCCGCAACCGATGTCACCCAGGGCCGCTCCGAACTGATGCTCGAGATTATGGGCAATCAGGGCCTGGGCTGGGAGGCCGGCGACTACACCGAAGAAGAAGCACAGGCCGTCCGGGAATGGCTGGGTGGAAAATCGATGTCTATTTATGGCGGCTCATACGAGGTACAGAAAAACATTATCTCCAAGAATATTCTCGGCCTACCGGAAACAACACAGAAGGGTTGAACATGGCAGTACTGACTGAAGAACAAACGCTCATCAAGGATCAGGCCAGCGCCTGGGTTATCGACAAGGCACCCGTCAGCAGTTTCCGCGCCCTGCGCGACAGCGGCACAGGCAAAGGCTTTCAACCGGAGACCTTCAAGGCGATGGTCGACATGGGCTGGAGCGGTATTCTGGTACCCGAGCAATACGGCGGCTCCGATCTGGGCTATCTCACCTGCGGCCTTATTCTGGAACAACTCGGTCGACAACTCACGGCATCGCCTTTTTTTGCTTCATCACTGCTAGGTGCCAGCAGTTTAGTCCTGGCGGGTAACACTGCGCAACGCGAGGCACTGCTACCCGGCATCGTAAACGGCAGCGCCATCGTAACCCTGGCGCTGGAGGAATCCTCGCGGCACCAGCCTGAGCAGACAGCACTGCGAGCTGAACAATCGGGCGAGCAATTTTCCCTGAACGGCGACAAGACCTTCGTCGCCGAGGGCATGGCGGCAACGCACTTTATCGTTGCCGCGCGCACAGCGGGACAACCCGGCGATGCCCACGGTATCAGCCTGTTTCTGGTGCCGGCAGACGCAACAGGTCTGGCGCGTAACGCGCTTGCGACCATCGACAGCCGCGACCACGCCAGACTCTCGTTTCAGAATGTGCAGGTCGACAGTGCGGCGATACTGGGAACGCTGGATGAAGGCATGCCAGTGTTGGAGACCCTACTGGACCGCGCGCGTATCGGCATTGCCGCTGAAATGCTGGGTACCGCCAGCCAGGCGTTTGATATGACGCTGGACTACCTGAAGACACGGGAACAGTTTGGCAAGGTTATCGGCTCCTTTCAGGCACTGGGACACCGCGCCGCGACCCTGTATTCGCTGATGGAACAATCCCGATCCTGCGTTGAAGCCGCTTTACAGGCTGTCGATGCCGATGCGGATAACATACCGCTGCTGGCGTCACTGGCAAAATGCCAGACGGGGAAGTTTCTGTACCTGATGTCCAATGAACTCATCCAGATTCATGGCGGTATCGGCATGACGGACGAATTCGATGCCGGGCTGTATCTGAAGCGGGCGCGTGTTCTGGAAACCAGTTTTGGCAACCGCGCCTATCACCGCGACCGCTATGCGACGCTGATGGGTTTTTGATCCTGACGGAGCAAGCCTGGCAGCTCAATGCGCTGTGAAATACCGGCGCACCCCCGAGAGGCCCTGATAGCGAGGCTGCAGTGGGCGGCCGTTGTCCTCTCGGTATGACGCCCACTTTTTCTGCAAGCTGCGCCCCAGGTTTATCGAAGGCTTCTCGACACAGTAGTAAACGCAGGCCGACATCACCACCGCCAACAGTAAACTCGCTGCCAGTGTCACGCCAAGTGGCATCTGGGCGTACTGTGGAAAATGGTGTGTGATGACGTACTTCAGCAGTCTCGCGGCCAGCGGGTGCAGCAGGTATAGCGAATAACTGATTGCACCCAACCACACGAAAATGCGGTTGTTCAACTTCACATAGAGCGCACCCACCAGGAAAAGCATCATTCCCCAGATATAGGCCAGCATGCTCCAGCTCACCCACTCGAAGCCGCTAGACAAAGTGGTGAACAAAGACAGAAGTGGCTGCCTGAGAATCAGCAACAGGACAAGTACCACCGGCCACGCTTTGGGTATGCGCAAGCGGCCTGCGGCAATAACGCCATGCCGGTCGTCATACCAGGTGCGAAACAGCCCGCCCCAGAACATGATCGCCAGATGCCATGGCAAGCGGTTCCAGCTGCGATTGAGCGAGGTGATAATGGCTTCACTCATATTGGGGTTGGCATTTATCACCGCCTGAAGCAACAACAGCGACAAACAGATCGCCAACAGGGCGAGCGGTTTGTGCAGCCAACCGAGCAGAAACACACCGAGACAAAGACCATAGAACACGAGTTCCACTTCCAGAGTCCAGTACAGCCCTTGCAGCGGTTGCACATCGAAGAGTGTATAGAGCATCGGAATATTGCCGAGAATCTGTCCGACATCAATATCCCTGCCGGGCAGCACATACGAGACCAGAATCGCGCATGCCATCGCGATCCAGAAAGCCGGGTAGAGCCGGAAAAATCGACTGATCACAAATCCGCCTGCACCGGACATTCCACTGCCCCTGAGGCTCGGACAGATCACGAAGCCACTGATGGCAAAAAACGCGATGACACCCACACGCCCGAAATCCAGTTGCTGCGGTATCACGTACAGCAGCGATCCTGTCGATTGCGAGGTATCCATCGATGCCAGGATTGCGCTGCAGTGCATCCAGGCAACCATCAACGCCGCAATGCCGCGAATGGAGTCGATGTGACCAATGCGGTTCCGGGGCGGCTGTGCCGAGATCATGGACTCACTCCAGTTAAACGCCAACTTAAAGCGTATCTTGCGAACGTTACGGTTGTGCTATTTCACCTGTAATCTTTGCAGCGCAATGCCCATTTTTTATGACGACCAAAGGATCGCGAGTAAGCGACAGCCCAATGGCTGCCTCTATCGAGCGAGTCCGATGACACACCCAGCGAGCCGTATGACAGTAAGAAGTATAGTAAGTGTCGTTTTTATGTCCATTAGGCTACACACAGATGACATCGCAACGTTTGGGAGGGGTTGTACTGGCAACTGCCAACTTATAGAAATTGGCAGTTGCCAATTACTGTCAGTACATGGAAAATGGTACGGCTTAGCAAATAACTAGACGCTTGATGAACACACAAGCGCAGGCAATGACGACTCGAGGCACCTCTCTATGCCAGCACAGGATCATAAACTCACCACGCAGGAAATGGCGCGCTTCGTCGCCGATGGCTTTTTGCGCTTTGATGCACTGATACCCGACGACATTAACAAGAACGTCATCGAAGAACTCAGGCTGCTCGAAGAGAACAAAATCAACCAGATTGTCGGACTGCCAGCCGATGCCGGCGGGCCGCCGCGGCCGGCCAGCCTGACGCCGCTGTCGCAGTGCTATCCGGCGCCCTCGGTACTGGGCACCCTGCTGAACCTGCCGGAGGTACAGGGCATTATCGAGTCACTGGTGGGTCCCGACCCGCTGTTTGATCACGATTTTGTACACCGCTTGCCGGCGGGCAGCACCTATCACCAGCACCTGCATGTCGATGCCGTGATCGACAGCGCAGATCCGACGTTTGATATCCAGCTGTTCTACTTCCCACAGGATGTCGCGCCGGGAGCCGGCGGCACGCGGTTTGTGCCGGGCACCCATCTTCGCCGCACCCGCGCGGAAGGTGTCAGCCGCTTCCAGCACCTGCTGGGCGAGCAACAGTACAGCGGCACGGCAGGCACGCTGATGGTGTTTCACCACGGGCTGTGGCATGCCGGGCAGCCCAACCCCAGCGAGGTCGATCGCTGGATGTACAAGATTCGACTCAACCCTGCCGTCTCCCAGGTAAGGCGCTGGAACATGGACGATTTCGCGCAGATCCACAACGACGCCAGCGACCATACGTTCGCGCTGATGCGACAGGACAGCGTCGCGCAGGTGTTTCGCACCATGCAACCGTGGCAGAAAGGCCATGAAAGTCGCTACGAGCAGATGCAGCGCGCCCGGCTCTGGCGCTACCTGAGTGACGATCCGAATTTTGATGTCGACTACTACTACACACGCATCGAACAACGCGGGCGTTTGAGCGGGGGGCAACAGCAATGACTATGCGACAGCAGGTATTGTATCTGTGGCTGGCCGAGGGCGCGCTGGATACAGAAACCGTGGGCTGGGCGTTCCACGATGGCAGCAGCGGCAAGGGCCCGCAGTTACCCGAGGGAGAGCCACCGTACGCTACCGGGCTGGCCGCGCTGGAAGACGGCTGGTGCCTGTTCCAATCACCTGCGCCCCACCCGCTGTATCCCGGCGCCGAGTATGAAGTGTCTTACCCGGCCAATGAGTTTGTCTTCGAGCGGCGCGTCGAGATCTAGTCGGCCAGCTGCGCCTGCAGCGTCTGTTCGCTGATTTTTCCCTGCCGGTACAGCGTGGTCAGTGCGGCGCGCACGATATGCGCTGCATCTACCTCGAAGTGATCGCGCAGTGCGGCTCTGGATTCACTCAGGCCGAAACCATCGGTGCCCAGCACGGTATAACCGGTCGGCATCCAGCGGGCGATACCGCCGGGCAGCGATTTCTGGTAATCGGTGACGGCGACAATCGCCCCCTCGCTGTTGGCAAACAGTGATTCCACATACGGCGTCCGCCTCGGTTCTGTCGGATTGTTGCGCGCATCCTGTTCACAGTCTTCGGCCTCGCGCGCCAGTTCCACATAGCTGGTAACACTCCATATCGCGGGGGCGTAGCCCATTGCCTGCAAGTGGTCTGCCGCGGCTATGGCCTGCTGCATCATGGAACCGCTGGCCAGGATATCCACGTGCTCACCAGCGCCCGCTCCCGCCGCTGCAACGGCTCGCTCGCGCCAACAGTACGCGCCGCGAAGTATGCCTTCACTGACATCCTGCTCGGGCATCGCCGGCATCGGATAGTTCTCGTTATACAACGTGATGTAGTAGAAAATCTCCTCGCCTTCCTGATACATCCGGCGAATACCATCGCGCACGATAACCACCAGTTCATACGCAAAGCTGGGGTCGTAACTCTTGAGGTTCGGCACGGTACTGGCCAGTACATGGGAGTGACCGTCCTCGTGCTGCAGCCCCTCGCCATTCAGCGTTGTGCGCCCGGCAGTGCCGCCCAGCAGGAAGCCGCGCGCCATCATATCGGCGCAGGCCCAGATCATATCGCCGACACGCTGGAACCCGAACATCGAGTAGAAAATGTAGAACGGGATGGTGGGTACACCGTGAACCGCGTACGCGGTACCCGCCGCCAGAAAGGACGCCATCGCACCCGTTTCACAGATGCCTTCCTGCAGTATCTGGCCATCAACGGCCTCGCGGTAGGACATCAGCGATTCCGCATCCACCGGTGTGTATTTCTGTTCTACGGAGGAATAGATACCCGCCACCTTGAACAGCGCATCCATACCGAAAGTGCGCGCCTCATCCGGCACGATGGGTACCACGTAATCACCGATGGCCTTATCTTTCATCAGCAGCGCCAGCATGCGCACCATTGCCATCGTCGTTGAAATACTGCGTTCACCGCTGCCACCGAGGAACTGCTCGAACGATTCAAGCGGCGGCGGCTGCAGTTGCGGGCACTCAACGCGTCGCTGTGGCACATAACCGCCCAGCGCTGAGCGGCGCGCCTTGAGGTATTGCATCTCCTCACTGTCTTCTGGCGGTCGGTAAAACTCCGCCCGTACAGCTTCCTCATCCTGCAGCGGAATACCGTAAGCGCGGGCACAGGCCAGCCGCTCTTCTGCACTGAGATCTTTCTTCTGGTGGGCGTTGTTGCGCCCTTCAGCCGCCGGGCCCATGCCATCGCCCTTCACCGTTTTTACCAGAATCACTGTGGGTCGATCGCTTGTCTGGCTCGCCTTGGCGAAGGCCGCAAACAGTTTTTTCGGGTCCTGCCCGCCGCGTTTGATCTGTTTCAGCTCCTCATCCGTCAGCGAGTTCATCATGCGCTCCAGCGCCGGATCACCTTTAACCCAGTGTTCGCGCTGTGCGTTGCCGGGAAGAATGGAATAGCGCTGGTAATCGCCGTCCACGCACTCCTCCATGCGATGGCGCAGTATGCCGTTGCGATCACTGGCCAGCAGGCCGTCCCAACCGCTGCCCCAGATCACCTTGATGACGTTCCAGTCGGCACCGCGGAATGCGCGCTCCAGCTCCTGAATGATTTTCCCGTTGCCGCGCACCGGGCCATCCAGCCGCTGCAGGTTACAGTTGACGACCAGCACCAGATTATCAAGTTTTTCCCGCGCGGCGATGTTGATGGTGCCTACCACTTCCGGTTCGTCGGACTCACCATCTCCGATAAAGCACCAGAACTTGCCGCCACCCTTGGGTTTCAGGCCCCGGTTCTCGAGGTAGCGGGCGAAGCGTGCCTGATAGATCGCCGAGGGCGTGGACAGCCCCATGGATGCGTTCGGCATCTGCCAGAAATCGGGCATCGAGCGCGGGTGTGGATAGGAACTGAGTCCGCCGCCGGGCTGCAACTCGCGCCGGAAGTTTTTCAATTGCGCTTCGCTCAAGCGCCCCTCCAGAAACGCGCGTGCATAGATACCGGGCGCCGCATGTGGCTGCGGGATAACGACATCGCCATCGGCACTGTCAGTGCGGGCGCGGAAGAAATGGTTGAAGCCGACCTCCAGCATGGTCGCCGCCGACGCGTAGGTGGCGATATGACCGCCGACACCTTCACCCGCATCCTGTCCGCGCAGCACCATCGCCATAGCGTTCCAGCGCACGATATTCTCGATGCGCTTCTCCATCTCTATATCGCCGGGATAGGCCGCCTGTTCAGACACCGGAATGGTGTTGATGTAGGGCGTGTTCAGTGTTGCCTCACTGAGCACAATGCCGCGATCCAGCGCGTGGTTCTGCAGGGCCCTGAGAATATCCCGGACACCCGCCTCGTCGTACTGGCGATAGATATCATCCAGCGCCTGCTTCCACTCCTGCCGATCCAGCGCCATATCATCAATCAGTGTAGGGGCACTCTGGTCTGTCATTACTTAACTCCGCTCTCATTCTGTGCGATATAACCGCCTGCACGGGGCAGGCCGAGTAATCCCGGCACCTGTCGTGCTGCGGGGGTGCTGCCCCTGAACCAGGGCGGCGGCATACGCATGCCATAGCTGGCCGCCGACAGCGCGATTGTCTGCCAGGCGATAAACAACCAGCCATTGTCAAACAACGCATAGTGCGTGAGGCACAGCGTCAGGTTAGGTATATGGGTGCGCGGCACCTTGGCGCGAATGGACGCCGGGGTATCGTGCTCTGGCGATACCCAGACATCCCAGAACATATCCATCCACAGCGCCTGCCACACCGACGTGAGGGTATACGCCAGCAGCCATGTACCGAGCAACGGCCAGCCCGGCCCTATCGCCAGCGCCAGCTGCCAGA
Source organism: Halioglobus sp. D3-4 (assembly GCF_055809315.1). NCBI lineage: Bacteria > Pseudomonadati > Pseudomonadota > Gammaproteobacteria > Cellvibrionales > Halieaceae > Halioglobus > Halioglobus sp. D3-4. Next base: position 4,318,777 of record NZ_CM147907.1, on the reverse strand, counting down.
AGGACAGAAAAAACAAACCGGTGGTGACGCCCCACGCGAGGCCAAAAAATCCCTGCGAAAAAAACGCCAGTGGGCGGCCAAAACGCAAGGTATTGTGGTACCAGTAGCCCCAGTAAGCCCCGAGCATAAACACCGTTATCAGCGCTGTCGCCAGCCACCACCAGGGATCGGACAACTGCCCGGGCTGCACCAATGGACTCTCCATCACAGCCGCGAGCGCACCGCTGAAAATCGCAACGAGAATACAGAAACACCAGTACAGGGCAGCCCTTGCCCACGCTGCGGGTGCCGAGTATGTGTCGGGTGAATGCTGTCTCAGGCGCACATGGACCAGAGCCAGTACCACCATGGCCAACCCTGTAATAACGGCCAGTATTTCCAACTGTACCTCCACCTTATTATGTCCGGCACCGCGCTGTTTTACGTCCGGCGCTGCGCATTGCAATAATGCGACTTATATCAACGAAAGCGCATTTGTGCCTGTTGCCTTGCATTCTAGCCACTGACCCACGGGGAAAATTGACAATACGCAAAGAATCACTACTGCGCCTATTGAACACTAGCACCAGCATAAAAAGCCGGATTCAGCGTGAAACAGACAACTACAGCCAGAGACGACGCAGCAGTGCAGCAGCTTCCGACCCTGTTCAATTACATTGACGGGGATATTGTTGAGCCCGTTGTTGATCGCGGCAACGATCTTAAAAATCCGAATGACCTGACGGTGCTGCAGGCTCAGCAGAGCGCATCCGAAGAACAGTTGGAAACCGCGCTTGCAGCCTCGGACCGTGCGTACGAGCAAGGGGAGTGGGAAAACACCCCTGCGCGGACGCGCGCCGACATTCTCGACACCATTGCCGATAAACTGGATAACCCGGAGATCGCTGCGCAGATGGCCTATGCCGATGCAGTGACAACAGGTGCGGTGATCCAGATTACACAGCTGATGGCAAAACTGGCGCCCTTCGCCTATCGCGCGGCGGCAAACCATCTGCGCACCGGTGCAATGGATAAAGTCCTGCCGGGAAAGCTGGGTGATGTCAGTTACCTGCGCCGCCCCTGGGGGCCGGCGCTACTGGTTGTTCCGTGGAATGGCCCCACAGCTATCGGTTCACACAAAATAGCCAGCGCCCTCGCCGCCGGCGCGCCGTGCATCGTCAAGCCGTCGGAGTGGGCACCGCACTCGGCACTGGTGATGGCAGACGCAATACAAAACAGCGACCTGCCGCAGGGAACCTTTCAGCTACTCTGTGGCAGCCGCGATCTGGGCAGCCAGATGGTGTCCGATGAGCGCATCAAGGCGATTTCATTCACCGGCGGTACCGCAGGCGGGCGCTCCATCGCTCACGCCTGTGCAGACTCCTTCCGCCCGACCCAACTGGAACTGGGCGGCAATAACCCGCTGGTGGTGTTTGAGGATGCCGATCTGGATCTGGCGGCCGACGGTATTGTCTACGGCCTTTCCAACCTCAACGCCCAGTGGTGCCGGGCGCTGGGACGACTGCTGGTGCATCGCAGCGTAAAAGAAGCGCTGCTGGAGCGCGTGGCCCAGCGGCTAGCGAAACTGAAACTGGGCAACTCATTGGATCAGACCAGCGAGATGGGCCCGCTTATCCACGAACAGCAGTACCGTTCCATACTGGCGACCATCGACGAATTGCAGGCCAGCGGCGGCAAGGTACTGCAGTTCACCAAAATGCCGGATCTGCCCGGCTACTTTGTACCACCCACATTGATCGATGGTTGCACCCCGGAGCACACCATGGAAGAAGTGTTCGGCCCGGTGGCCTGCATACACAGCTTCGATAGCGATTCGGAAGCACTGGCGCTGGCCAATGGTACGCCGTTCGGATTGGCCGCCTATGTCTACAGCAAGAATGAAGCCAGAGCCCACCATTTTGCCACCCGCCTGCGCACCGGCGGCGTCAAGATCAATGGCTACAGCCTGCTTTCCCTGAGCCCCGACGCTCCTCGCGGTGCCTGGGGCCTTTCCGGGCTCGGCGAAGAGGGCACGGCCGAATCCATCGAGTTCTTTACCGGCGCCCGCGTGATCGGCGTATCGCCACAGGACACTATCGTCAGCTGAACCGGCTGCGCAGAAAACCGCGCCCAACCGATACACCTGTGCCAGAATGTAAGACTGCAAACGGCGGGATGAATCAGGTGGAGGTGGCGCGTGAACTACCACAGCATTTGCGAGTTACTCGAAGGCAAGGTTCGCGGCCAGCCTGTCGCGATTCGGCGCTTTGAGGAACAACCGCCAGCGGGCTTCGATGGCCTGAAGGTCGACCCCTGCCAAATCCTCCGGCACGCCATGGACGATGGCCGCCGCGTGTACTTCGACCACGAGCACCAGGATTGCATTCACGGCGCCTTCATCACCGGCGTACACCCCGGCAACGAGCAGATCCGCAGCGGCCACCTGCTCACCGATTACATCCCCGCCTACAACCTCGACGCAGCCCACACCTTCAACAGCGGCGAATACATACTTCCCCAGGGCACCGTCAAAGGCTTCTGCGCAGCGCCCCTGCCCAATCTCCCCGAGAATTTTGAGCCTGAGTGGATCGTGCTCGTCTGCACGCCAGCCACCGCCGCACTGGCCGGTGCTGCGCGAGCAGTAAAAGACGGCACACGGCCCGATACCGCAGCCGGGAATTCGTTCTGCAGCGACCTCTTTGTCACGCCGATCTACACCGACAACGTGGTGGTGACCACCGGCGATATGGGCGGGCGCATGAACAACAAGCTGAAAGAGTCAGAAATGTTCGTGATCATCCCCGTGCGCTGGCTGCCCGGACTGCTCGACATTTTTGGCAAGGACCCCGACGTAAAGGGCATCTACGAAGCCACCCGCCCCGAGGATTCCGCCTACTGGCAGCGCCAGCAGGAAAAAGCCGCCCGCGCGGCAACCCCAATGGCCGGGCAGGCGCACGCAGACAGCCTGGAGCTAACCATCAGCATGCCGTGGGACAAGGCAGCGCTGGACGCCATCGCCGGGGCCCCGCGTTTTGTTCGCGCAATGGCCATCGGCAACGTGGAGGACTACGCCGATGACAACGATTACGACACAGTCACACTGGCAGTCGTTGAAGCGCAAGCCGAAAGCGTTGGCATGGGAAAGTTCATGCGCAGAGCGGTGGGCAAGAAGGCGTTCTGGCGGCGCTGGCTGGATAGAAAAGCGAGCAAATAGATTGCGCCTGACCTGATGCAAGGTGCGCAATCAGCCTTTGTTCTACCGAATGCGTCTGCTGGCAAGCGAACTTCCCCGGTTAACGCTGTAGATGGTGGATTCTGCTTACCTGTTGTACCGTAATAGAATGGCCACGTTGTTTCATAGATCCATCTAGTGTTTTAGCGGTTAGGACTACCGATAGACCTATGCACATTGAACAAGAACTTGCCTCGTGGGACGGTAGATCGGCTGCTGACATTAAGGCCATATATGACGCGCACAATACGGACAGCAACTTCCCTGACGAAATTATTGCGCTGTCATTCAGGGAACCTTGTGAAAAGGGAGCCACCTGGTTGTTGAAGGCATGGCTTGAAACGGGAAATACGTTAGAGCAACGCCAGATTAAGAAAATATATGGATCACTCGATCAATTGAAGCACTGGGAAGCCAGACTGCATGTGCTTCAAAGCATCCCATTTATGCAAGTTCCCGATGCTGAGAGCAGTAAGGTCTACCACTTCTTGATGCAGATGATCACCGACCAAAACAAGTTCGTACGAGCTTGGTCATACAACGGGCTTTATGAACTAAGCAGGCAGCACTCGAAATATGCGGATGAGACCAGGCAATACTTGGAAATGGCGATGCGTGATGAGGCACCGTCCGTCAAAGCACGGATTCGAAATACTATGAAAAAGTGGCTGAAGTAATCCGCAGGAAACCCGCACTATCGGACCTGTATGAAAAGCAGACTACATCGTGATCGATAACCCTCCAGCGACACATGCCAGCACCGTGCTTAAGTCACTTAATGCTAAGGCAACCTTCAGTGAAGTTTGAACTATCGAGCAATCTCAGCATCACCCCCGAGGAAGTCAAAGGGCTGCTCACCATGAAGGGTGTGAACAGGGAGCTGAGCCCTTTCATCCGCATGACGGCGCCTCCGGAATGGTCAGAGAAGCCAATCATCGAATGGCCAACCGATGAAGCACTCTTCTCAAGCTGGATACTCCTTTTTGGCATCCTTCCGATCGACCGGCACAAGTTCTTCTTTAAGCGCATAGATGACCAACAGGGTTTCGCAGAGGCCTCCAGTTCTACCACCAATAAGCTATGGGCCCATCGGCGGGAATTCGTTAGAAACGGAGATATATGCAGGGTCACCGACACTGTCGAATTCCAATGTAGACTGCCTATGTTGGGATATGTTCTAGCGCCTCTTTACCACTTCATATTCAAGCATCGTCATCGAGTGCTGAGGTCACAATACGGTAGCCGTTGAACAGCCAGTTCGGCCTGAGGTCTGTAAAGAATGTAACCATCGGGACGCAGCTTATAACCAGAAAGCGTTTCCGCTGAAACGCGCTGCATCATTTTTAGCCAGCTCGCTATTCAATATAGGGCGTTATAGGTAGCCGTCGCGGAAGAGGAAACGAGGGCAGAGCAATTTGCCAAGCTACCACTGGCGGATGACTGTGTTAATCTAAACACTCCAAAGGACTGGAGAACCAACATGGAAGTCATTCGAACAATAAAGGCTGGCATGCCCGGCAGCCGACAGGGTCAAAAACACTGGGGCGACGACCTTGTCGCCTTTCGCTACAGACGCGACACAAGCAAGCTCTACACCACGATAGAAACCGTCGTTGATGAACGCGAACACACCCAAACCCGATGTCTCACTGAATGCGGTGCACTCCTTCAAGCGGCGACAGCTCATCGCCCTGCCTATCGCATTTGAAGAGGACGTATTGCGCGCAGCCGCTAAACGAAAACTTTGGGTAATGCCCTACCGTACTACAGCTGCTCTGGGCCTAAACAACAGGATAATTGAGGGGCTGGCAGAGAAGTGTATGCGTAAGCTTCCCCGTCAAGTAGACAGTTCATAAATAGAGTTTCCAGCGGATTGTTGTCTTGCTTCAAGCGGTGTCATATCACCCAGGGCATCGTGAGGCCGCTCCTCGTTGTATTCGATCATCCACCAGTACGTCGCCTCTCGGACATGATCGAGCGATGTGAACAGATACTGGTCCAGCACTTCCTCACGATAGGTCCGATTGAATCGCTCAATGTAAGCGTTCTGGTTCGGCTTTCCTGGCTGTATATACTGAATCGCCATCCCTGCTTCCTTGGCCCATGCGGTGAAGACTTCCCCTAAGAACTCAGGGCCGTTATCCGTCCTCAGAACCTGGGGTAAGCCATGCTCTCGTTGAAGCTGCTCAAACACGCGGACAAGGCGCGCGGACGTGATCGAGGTATCAATCTCAATATGAAGCGCTTCACGGTTGAAATCGTCGGTCACGTTGAATGTGCGGTACCGCTTACCGGAATGCAGTGAGTCTGACATAAAATCCGCTGACCAAACCGTATCGGGCAGCTCTGGCACATAAAGCTCTACCCGGTGTCGTTTGGGTAAGCGCTTCTTGGCACGTCGTTGTAGGTTCAGCTGCATCAGTTTGTATACCCGGTACGTACGCTTGTGATTCCAGAGGTAGCCCTGTCGGCGCAGTTGCTTGTGGCACTTCCAGAAGCCGCGACTCGGACGCCCCTCCACCAGCCTAGCCAATGCTGCGATGACCTCCGCATCCCGCACCGTCCAGTGTTCAGGAACCTTGTAGTAAGCTGATCTGGAAAGCCCTACACACCGGCAAGATTGGGCGATCGACAGTTTCTGTTCATCGACCAGATAGTCAGCGGCCGCGCGCTTGTCCGCCGGTGTTACAGCTTTTTTGTGATCAACTCCTTCATCGCAGCGTTTTCCAGGGCCAGGTCTGCGTACATTCGCTTTAGCTTGGCATTCTCTGCCTCGACTTCCTTAACCCGTTTTAGTTCGGAGGCCTCCATGCCGCCGTACTTTGATTTCCACGAGTAGTAGGTTGGTGACGAGATGCCATGCTTACGGCAGACATCTTTTACCAGCATTCCGGCATCAGCTTCCTTCAGGATCTGGACGATCTGACTCTCGGTAAACCTTGATTTCTTCATGTGAACCTCCTAGCTATAAAATGCCAGAAAGCTCTACTTTTGTCCTGTCTTCGTGTTGGGGAAGCTTACGGTACTAGAGCGATCTGGCACCTTCCTTCAAGAGAACACGCGGTAGTTACTAGTTTAAATGTAGTGCCAACCTTCAACGAAAACAGAACCAATGCAGCGGGGATTTACAACCATTCTTGATCTGGGTTTTAATAATTGGTGCTGCCACATAACAAGTCCGGCAGTACACCCCTGGGGGAAAAGGGACAGATCTATTTACCAAGCTATCCAGTATCTAAGAAACTTCCAAAAATTGACACATCACTAATGTCAGACGTGCTGCCTTTTTGCCCGTGGCGAGAGAAGGCAATCCTCGCACCCAACCGGCCACTGGAAGCGGGCTATGTTAGTCTAAGCGTTCCCAAGGACTGGAGAACCAACATGGAAGTCATTTGCACAATAAGGCCCGACATGCCCGGGCACCAACCCCTTCAGGCATTGCGACTCTCTTTTACGTCATCAGCAAGCCAAGACTTGATGAGAGACTGATAAGGCATGTCGCGCTTTTTGGCTTCGATCTTAATACTATCGAGCAAGCCTTCCGGTAACCTCAGTGAAATAGTTTTAGTTGCGGGCTTTAGGTTTGGCATTGTAACTGATCGAGCCTGCTTCCAATCGACATAATCACTGGAATCATGCTTCTCCCAAAAAGCTCGCTCCTCGGCCTCAGTTTTAAATTTGGGTATGGTTTTAACTTTGCTCATAAATATTCCTCTCCTTTCGGTGCATATCACGAGCGGAAATTACACGTATCAACGTAGCATTGGAACGCAGGGTAAAAGATAATGGGGGGCGGATTCGTTTGCTGCAAACGGTACGAGCAGGAAGACTCTGCACTGTGTGCGCAGAAGATTGTCTACTTTTGGTGGGTAGGACCAGTGGCTATGCCTGAATACAATTGGGAGTGTAGCGTTTGCGGAAGATCCAATAGTTCAAGCGAGACTATTTGCTCCGGATGTAACTCACTGCCAAACTTGACCGGTTTAGAGATTGAGGCGCGTCGATCCGGCGCGCCAAATGTCAAAGCATATCTTCTCTCCCAGTATCGTAAGAAGGTGCAAGATCCTTATGTAATCGATATGGTTAAATGCTTTATCATGTTTTTTCTAGTATTCGGACTATTTAGGCTTTCAATCTGGCTAGAATCCACGGCCCTGATGTTAATCTCAGTCCCGCCTTTTCTGTATATGTTCGTCTTTTTCTGGAGAGTTTGGTGGCAGCTGATTAGGTACTTTTTTACTGGCAAGCCATATGAGCGTGTATAAGCACCTAGCAAATCAAGCCACGCGGACGTCAGAACGGCTGCGCGGTTTTGACGCCGGAGTTTGATGCGTTATGCGACTCCGTAACACCGTAGAGAATCAATGCATAGTAGTTACCGGCCTACCTGGAAGCGGTAAATCGACAATAGGCAAACAGATAGCAGATGCTTTAAAGTTCGATTTCCTAGATAAAGATAACTTCTTGGAGAAATTGTTTCGGGAAAGGGGCTGCGGAGATTCTAACTGGAGACAGAAACTAAGCAGGGAAAGCGATGCACAGTTTCTCCGTGATGCTGGCACACTAAAATCAGCAGTACTAGTTTCTCATTGGAGGCCCACTAATGATAGTTCCAATTCAGGAACCCCAACTGATTGGATTAGTGAGAATTTTTCTAAAGTAGTTGAGGTTTATTGCATTTGTTCTGTTGAAGAAGCCACAAAACGATTCATAGATCGAAATCGTCATCCAGGACATCTGGATAGCCATAGATCTAGAGAGGAAATATTGGAATGGATGACTAATTATCAACAAGCTTTACCACTATCTATTGGTATTCTCGAAAGCATTGAAACTAGTGCCGATGTAAAATTGGACACAGTGCTAGAAAGGTTGGCTAAGCATGTTCGTATCGACGCATAACAAGTGCGAGCGGTGCATCTAACTGCCGCCCCAGCCGTGAGCGTTAATGCTCACTAAAATATGCACCCATCAGGACCCCGCTTATAACCAAAACACGTTTCCGCGGAAACGCGCCTCATAATTTCTGGCCATCTCGTTTTTGGTGCACGACATTACAAACGGCTGCCTCAACCATAACGAGAAAGCGACACATCCCAAAGCCGCGTAGCATCCTGTCGCCATTGATATCGCTCCAGCAGATGATCTTCACCCAGCCAGAAACTGGCCTCCTGATCGTACTAATCCCCGAGGTACTGACAGCGCCTGCAATTGCGCGATGCACCTGAGGCATCCTGCAGCACCTCGGGGAAAAGGGACGGATCTATTTACCAAGCTATCCTGTATCTAAGAATCTTTCAAAATTGATACATCACTTATGTCAGATGTGCTGCCTTTTTGCCCGTGGCGAGAGAAGCTACTTTTGGTGGGTAGGACCAGCGCCTTGACGAGTGTTGCGCAACGCGCTACGCTATTTGCATGATCAAGACCTTCAAGCACAAAGGGCTCAGAAAATTCTACGAGGTAGGCAGCAAGCAGGGCGTACAGGCCCAGCATGTACCCAAGCTTCGTATGCAGCTAGCCGCCTTGGATTCAGCCCATTGCATCGAAGACCTTGATATTCCCGGTTACCGGTTACCGGTTACATCAACTAAAGGGGGACCGAAAAGGCATTTGGTCAATTTCCGTAAGCGGTAACTGGCGAATTACGTTTGAGTTTATCGACGGCAACGTCTATATCGTCAACTATGAGGATTATCACTAATGGCTATGCACAACCCTCCGCATCCAGGTGAATTTATTCAGGCAACCTATATGGAGCCTTACGGACTAAGCTGCCGTTTTTTGGCGGAGCAGCTCGATGTAGCTGCATCTACGCTCAATCGAGTCCTGAAGAAGCAAAGTGGCATTAGTCCAGAGATGGCGCTGCGTCTTTCTAAGGCCTTGGGTCGCAGTCCTGAGAGCTGGCTAACCATGCAGGGCGCATATGATCTCTTCCAGGCGAAGAATGGTGTGAAACTTAATCGGGTTCAAAGGGTTACCCTGGATGCCGCGTGATGGGTTCGGCAATTCAACAGTCTGGGATGATCAGTTCCCTGTGGAAATAGGGACAGATCTATTTTCCGAGCCTCACTGTGCCTAGAAGAGTATCAAAAACAGATGCATCACCTATATTGGATAGTCCGCTATTCTTCCGTAGCGGTAGAAGGTAGACCTCATCCCCTACATAACAAAGGCAGAAGACTGTGTTAGCCTGGGCATTCCAAAGGACTGGAGTGCCAACATGGAAGTCATTCCAACAATAAAGCCAAACACCCCTCGGCAGCTGGCAGTTTCGAAAACTCTTGGGCGACAGCCTTGTCGCCCCGGCCATCGCGTTCAAAGAAGCCGTATTGCGTGCGGCTGAGAAACCCTGCAGCGCAAAGAGGTGATTTCAAAGTACAGTTCGGGGAATACCCAAACGTACAGCAGTTCCCAGAGCGCGCACAACAGAGTAGTAGAGGAGTTGGCAGAGAAGCGTGTCGTTGTGGGGATATTCTATGAGTAATGTACAGATATGGACATGGCTAGTAGTCACCTGTGGCTACATGTACCTACACATGGCTAGATGTAGACAGTATGGCTTCATTTGGCTACAACATATACATAGCTGTTATATTTTTGCCGAAACACGCATCGAGCGTGTCTCTCAGAGGTGGCCTCCTGAGACTGATGATGGCAGGCTTTTTTGTGTTAAATCCGCTCAATTTTTGGGCGCAATTTTTAATCTCAGAAATAATCGGTCATTTATCAACTCGATCTAAGGAGGATATGCTTATGGTCATTAAGGTCTTAAGAGAAGTTAAGTCATATGCAAAACTACAACTACGAAGTGTCATCACTTCTTGGGAGTGCTGCCTCCCTTATAGGTTCAACCTACTGAAGATCTGGTGAAATTCCAGTGAAAAGGGCTGAGAAGAATATAACAAGCACAGGCAGCAGGGACGCGCGTACCGCGCGCCCCTGCTGTGAGCGTTATACGAGAAAAAGGATCTGGACATGTTGAAGAATAGATACCTTTATGTAGCAACTATATCTTGGATTGCAATCGTAGCATTCTGCTTCAATCTGTACTTCGAGAATAATACCGCGTCACAGATACCATTAGTTATTGCAATGATTGGAACAGCCCTTGGCTGGATAACAATCGCCATTCTAAAAAAGTTGGGGATCATAATCCCAAAGGAGGGCAAATGAAGTATTCTAACTCCAGAATATTAGGAGTGCTTTCAATTCTATCTGTTTTATCAGGGTGTGCTACAGTCCAAACGTCTAGCTCCAATGTGGAATTACCTACAGTTCACGCGTGGTCATATCTAAGGGGCTATGGTCACGAACCTGAACACTACGCTACATATTCGTACATACTCGTTGGAAGGACTGACGCTGATTCAATGGCTGTGGAAAAGTTCCACAGTTTAATAGGGGCAATTCAAGGCAGTACAAGTAGCACAAACGAAATCCTCGATGACACCCCCAGAAACGTAGTGAATTTGTTCCTCATTCCTGCAGCGAAGAGTGGCGATGTTCCAGATGCAGCTCTGGCAAAATCATATGTATCAGCGCTTGAAGCATCAGATGAAAAGTTTCAGCGCCCTGGTCCTTTCATCGTTACACTCTATGAGCCAATATCCTCAGAAATCAATAATGAGAAACAAATGCTACTTGTAGATCTGACAAACACACATGAAGATGCGTTTGAAGAGATTGTTGGCGCATATAAAAATCGAGTAACGGAAAGTCAAATTTCTTCTGGCATAGAGACTCTGCGTTCTTTCAAAGCTTCATTACTGAGTCTCGCGCTTCTAGCTGAGGACAGCATACGTTTTGCACCTACTGCTCATGCCAAATTGAGAGCTGTATTTGAGCCTGAATAACCTAAAATCGTATAACAAGCACAGGCTGCTGGGATGCCAAAACCGCTGCGCGATTTCGCCGCCCCAGCTGTGAGCGCTAATGCCCCCTAAAGCATGCACCCATCAGGACCCTGCGTAGAACCAAAAAGCGTTTCCGCGGAAACGCGCCGCATCATCTACGGCCTGCTGGTTGTTGTATGTAGCGCATCAAAAACAGCTGCATTAGTCATCACGACGTAGCGACACATCCCAAAGCCGCGAACCATCCTGTCGCCACTGATATCGCTCCAGCAGATGATCTTCACCCAACCAGAAACTGGCCTCCTGATCATATTGATCCCCGAGGTACAGACAGCGCCTGCAACTACGCCATACACCTGACGCATCCTTCTGCACTTCAGACGCCACCACTTCCGCTCGCCGTTCGCTGAACCGTGGTTCGAACAGCTGCTCCGAGTCGGCGGCAACACCGATCTCGGGAAGTATCACACAACCGTGACCGCCAGCAGCAAGTAAACTCTCAAGCACTGTTCCCACGTAGATTCGCATCAGGGGGAAAAGCAACGTGTGTCCAGCACTGCAATCTATCTCTCTTGTCTGAACAGTTCCGCCTTCACGACGTGTGACATGCAGCACCTGCCCCTGCAGCTCGTAATCCACGGACAGTTCACGACCGCCCTCCTCCCGCCATTGGGCGGAAAACGACTCGATGCGGTGCGCAACTTCACGCGCTTCAGTATCGATAGCGATCGCTCCGGCTCTGCGGCTTGAGGTCACACAGACACTACCGTCGGCCTGCCGCTGGCGGCTCCAGAACTCTTGCACTGGTGCGGGCTCGCCGTTGAGATGGTAGATATAGCGGCCTGTCTGCTTGGTTACGCTGGTCACCATGAGATCGCGCCACCAGCGGACACCTGCCCGTCAGCCTCGCTATGGTTCAGCATATTCGATCAGCTCAATCACCAGGCCGCCCGTGGTGGCGGGATCGAGGTACACCATTTTCTTCCCGCCAAAACTGACCACGCCGTCTGGCGTTACATGCCCCGGCTCAATGCCGTGCTCATGCAATCGCTGCAGCGCACCTTCAATGTCCCGCACACGCCAGGCCACATGATTGATGCCGGCACTGCCTGATGGCATCTCAAACAACAGTTTGCGAAAGTGTTCGTCGCGCGGCTCGATGTACTCAAACGCCAACCCGCCCACGCTGAAGAAGGCAAACAGGGTGGGTGCTTCCACGCTGCGCTCTGGCTGATACTGTACGGATTCCGGCGCTATCCCGTAGACCGCACAGGCATTGGCGATGGCCTGTTCCAGGTCGGGCACGATAAAGCCGATATGCGCTGGCCCGAGGATGTGATCGGCGAGTGTAGCTGCTATGTCGTTCATGTTTCGGCCTCCAACAACAGGTCTGCACTCAATTGCCACGGGCGGTCGAGTATCAGATCCGTCTGCTGCGACATCAGTTTATTGTTCGAGGCCTGTGGATGTATACGGGCCGTCGTCAACGGTTCTCCGGGTATCTGCTCGGTGACCAATGGCGCGTTGATGTAGCCGTCGAACTTGCGCTCCTGCCAGGGCGTCATCAAGGTGAAATCTCGCTGCAGGTCGAGAATGGCGCCGGGGAACTTTCCTGCGGCACTGGCTACAATGCACAGGCGGTTCTCCGCTGCGCGGCTCAGCAGGCCGTAATGTCGCTCCCATTCCTGCTGGAAGGCACAGGGCACTGCGAGTACCTGCGCGCCACGAATCGCCGCGAGCTTCACCACTTCGGGAAACAGCAGGTCGTGTCCGGACAGTATCGCCAGCCTGCCCCAGGGCATATCCACCAGCTGCAGGTCATCTGCCAGTTGCAGATCGGATGCGGCACCGGTGTGATGCAGGCGCGGCTGTTCGGCGAGAATGCCGTCGCGATTGATTAACACGGCGGTGACGGCGGCACCTTGTACGCCATCTGCTATCAACGGGCGTATCAGGCTGGTACAGATACTGAGACAGGGGAAATCACGCAGGCTGTCTGTGATGCTGGCGATCGCCCTGTCACCGAGTTCGCACTGCTCCTGGGGCGTCATGGCACTGCCCTGCTCGTAGCAGAACAGTTCAGGCAATACCGCCAGACCGGTATCCGTGGGCAAAGCCGCTAGCAGTGCGGGCAGTTCCCGCAACGCCTGCTCCCCGCTTGAAAGCGGCGCGATGCACGCCACGTCCAGCTCCTCAGCGGCCGATGCCTGCACAGGCGGTTGCGGCTCTGCGGCAATGTCCCGATACAGCGCGGGGCGGCGCGCTGCCAGGATATCGGTACCGTCGGGCATGCATTTATCGTCCGACAATGCCAGATCAATGTCTGCGACAACCACTTCTTCGCCATCGCCCTGTGCCCGCGCCAGCACATTACCCCACGGGTCGACAATCTGGCTGCCGCCCGCACCGTTGAGGAAGCGCACGGGAATATGGGTCTGTTCACTCACGGCCTGCAACAGGTGTTCCGGTATCAGCGGCCCCACTTTGTTAGCGGCGACCAGGAACACGCGATTTTCCGGCGCGCGCGCAGGCACATGCAGGCTCTCCTCGTCCAGCGCAAAGGAGTTCAGTGAGTCACAGAATAGTTGAGCACCGCGCAGGGTGAGACCGCGCGGTGTTTCGCAGGTGACGCCGTCACGGCAGGGAAACATACCGAAACGGCCAAACGGCGCGTCCACCAGATCGCCGTGCACTGTGGCGCGTTCGAACCAGGTATTCTCGTGCCCCATCAGCGTCTGCTTGTCCGCTCTGCCACAGAGCTGGCCATTGGGGTCGAAACACAGCGAGGTCACGGTGAGGGTATCGGCGGCGCCGCGCAGGCTGACGTTGATAACAATGTAACTGTGGTGGGTTTTGGCGCGCGCGGCAATCGCCTGCAGAAACGGGCCATCCAGTTCCACCGACACCGCCCGCGCATGGGCCGCATCGTCGTACCAGGAGATGTGATTGCTGAACTCTGGCAGCACCATCAGCTCAGCACCCTCTGCAGCGGCTCTATCAATCACCCGCAGACAGGTAGCGAGGTTTTCCTCTACATCCGTACCACTGGCAAACTGCAGTGCCGCCGCGCGCAACATATGTCGCCCTCTTACCTAGAACTCTTCCATCAGGCGGCCGCGACCGATGACTTTATCCTCGATGCCACAGGCGCGCAGTGCGTGCCAGACAGTCGCAATGTTGATTGGAATTAGTGGCTTCTGCAATTGGTGCTCCAGCGTCGGAAACAGATCCACCGTGGACAGGTTGGTACCGCACTGCACGATGGCATCCACGTCATCGCCATCGACCTCGCGCACCGCCTGCAGCACATCCTGAATCGAGGTTTCCGCAATCGCCGTGGCCGAGGGGCGGTCCAGGCCTTTCACCGCCTTCACCTTGTAACCGATCTCTTCAAAGTACTGCCGGACATTGGCATCACCCACGGGCGGGTAAGGTGTAATCACCGAGATGGTTTTGGCTTCAAAACACTCCAGCGCCTTGCGGGTGGCTTCGGCGCCTGTTGTCAGGCCGAGATCACCAATGTGCGCGCGCACGTTCTTCTCAAACTCGATGCTGCCTTCCACGCCACCCCAGAAGGTTTCCGCCGACATACCCAGCATGATGTGCGTCACCTTGGCGGATATCACATTGCGCAGTGAAATCGGGATCTCGCCGCGCATGATCTCAAGAAAGCGCTCGAACACGGTATCGTTGTCATCACCCGTGGCTTCCACCTCGTCGGCCCAGTTGCGCAGTTCTATCCAGAAGCGCGAGGGATGCCAGGTCACACCGTCCAGGTTGAATTTCTGTAAATCGTACTCCACACCGGTATTGGTGGAGGGAATAATCACGCCGATCTGTGCACGTCGCGCTATCTGGTAGTTGTCCATATCCGTATCCTCGGGAATGCTAAGCGTTAGTTCAGTGGAGGTGTCACCTTACCGGTCAGAATGGCCTCAAGGTAGTCCGGCGCCACGAGGTGGCAGTAGTAGTTTCCCTTGAATCTGTCCGGCATCGGAATCCACCAGGCATGCGGCGCGTACAGCGCTCTGGCGCGCAAATGCAGCACACCATCCTGCGCCGTGACGGCATCATAAGGCCAGGGTTTTAGCCAGCGGGGGCCGATATAGGTTGTTTCATCCTCATCTAAAACGATGTCATCGCGCTCGACTGCAAGCCGCTGGCCGGCCAGACTGACAAGCAATTTTGCCACCATGTCGCGGTGTACCGCCACACAGTCTGTATCGCCAGTGGCGGCGGGATTAGCCGGGTCCACGGTTTCCGTGGCGTTGATTCGCTCTGCTGTGCGCATCTTGCACGACAGTGTACGCGGTATACCTTCAGCGGACGGGTTACTCAGGTACTCGTGTACCGTGAGCGGCGAATCGCTGGCCTTTGACTCAACAAACGTATCCCAGTTCTCGTGCACTTCGAGTTCGGCAACCAGCTCTGTGCCCGCGAGGACCTGCTGCGCTTCGACACAGTAGCTGTCCTGCCAACGCTCATCACTGTATCCCGGAGACGATAGCAGGCAGGCTGCGAAACCAGACAGCAGAGCGTATCGCCTGAGCCATCGATTAATGTTCTTCAAACAACCGTCCAAGATGGTCGTACTGATCATTCACGCCGCAACTGCGCAGCGCATGCCAGGCAGTGGCGACATTGATCGGCAACACCGGTTTGCCCAGCCACTTCTCGATCGTTGGGAAAATGGTCGATGTGGAAAGATTGGTGCCCACCTGGATAATCGCGTCGACGTCGTCGCCATCGACCTGTTTCACCACATCCATCACCTGGTGATCCGGCAGCAGTGCAATAGCATCGTGGGCGTTCTCGCAGCGCATGCCCACGACTTGCTTCACGTTGTAGCCCGAATCATCAAAGAACAGGTGTACATTCTTGTCGCCGACAGGCTGATAGGGCGTAATCACCGCAATATTCTTGCCTGTATTCCCCGCCACCCCCAGGGCCTCGAGCGCGGCAATGACCGCATTCGCGCCGGTGGTGAGCCCGGTATCAAACCCCACCGCTTCCTGGATGCGATCGACAAAACCGTCGTTGCCCTTGATGCCGCCCCAGAAGGTTTCCGCCGACATCCCCATCATCACATGGTCGGGTTTGCAGGTCATCAGGCTGGCGATAGAGGCGCCGATGGTTTCGCGCAGCATCTCCAGAAAGCGCATGAAGTTGTCGTCGTCGGACAAATCGGCATGCTCGATCATAAAGCGGCTGAAGTGCCAGGTGACCCCGCGCGGAATCAGGCGCTGGCAATCGTACTCCACAGCGGTGTTAGTCGAGGGAATAATGACCCCGATCTTTGCGCGGTGCCCGATGTAATTGTCGAGGTGACCGTCTGTGCGCTGATCCCTCTCCCGGGTGCGCGACAAATCAATGGTGCCAAATTCTGTACTCATAACCACTCCCAGTATTGTTTGCCTAAACCACTGCTTCGCTGTCGCGCACGCAGTTGATCATCGCCCGTTCAAGTAGAAACGCCCGCGCCTTTACCGGGTCGGACGCGGTGTCCATTAGCATTTTCTGTCGCGAGCGCTGCTCGTTAATGTCGCGCGCTTCCATCAGTTTCTTGTTGGCTATCGTATGCTCCTGCACAAACTGCACGGCGAGGTCGCGGCGCTGGCGATTGTACAGTTCCAACAGCGGCTGATGCGGCTCACCCTCATTGACGATGCTGGCCAGTTTGGCGCCGAGATTATTGGCATCGTGCATGCCGCCATTCATCCCCATGCCACCCAGCGGGTTGTTGATGTGACAGGCATCCCCGGCGAGAATCACCCTGCCAGTAAAATACGTTTCCGCCACGCGCTGGTTGACATTGTATAAGGTGCGATGGCCAATGTCGTAGTCGCCATCCTTGTTCCACAGATGGTGCAGGCGCTCCTGTATGAACGCGTCGGACAGCAGCCTGGCCTCGTCATCCACCGTTTCCGGCGTGGTCGGAATCAGCACGCGCCACAGTTTTTCGGTACGCAGGATGACGCACCACTCATCGGGGTCGGACACATAGTTCACCCAGGAGAGATCGTCGAACACATCCTCAAACGCAAAGCTGGTACTGACGACGAGGAATTTCTCATCGTAGGTAAAGCCCAGGTAGTCGATGTTTGCCTGCTTGCGTATATTGCTGCGAGCGCCCTCGGCACTGACCAGAAACGCGCCGCTGATACGCTGCATCCCCGCCGGTGAGCGCACGTCTACCGTGACGCCCTCCCCTGACTGTTCAAAGCCCGTCACCTCACTGTCGAACCGTACATCGGCGCAGGGCAGCCTGGACAGTCGGTCGACCACCAGGCGGGTGAATTCATACTGTTCGAGCTGCAGGCGAAACGGGTAGCGGGTGTCGTCTGCAATCAGGCTCATATCAAAGTTCGCCACCTCATTGGTGCGGCGATCACGGTATTGGTAACGATCCGCCACCAGTCCCTGCGCGAGCATATCCTCGATAATGCCGAAGCCGAGATCGGCGATCATCTCCAGGCTGGGCGGGTGAAACGTGGAAGCGCGCAGGTCGACCGGCAACTCGGGTTCTTTTTCCAACAACAGCACCGGCACATCGCGACTGGCGAGGTAGAGCGCCAGATGACAACCCACGGGGCCGGCCCCCGCGATAATGACAGGATTAGACTCAGCCACTTACAAATTCTCCAACACATCAGCCACAGTTACGACATCGGCGTACTTGGCATGCAGATCAAACAGGTTCGCCTCGTGGGCATCGGGGTTGCGATCACCGACCGCCTCGCGCGGCACCACCACGCGGTAGTCGTACTGCAAACCATCGACCGCCGTGGCGCGCACACAACCGCTGGTAGTGAGCCCGGTAACGACCAGCGAGTCGACGCCGAGGGTGCGCAGTTGATCGTCGAGGTCTGTCTTGTGGAAGGCGCTGGCCCACTGCTTTTCCAGCAGGATATCGCCCTCGCGCATATCCAGCCGGGCATCCACCTGCACCCAGTCAGACTCCGGCGTCAGTACGTTCAGGGCATTGATGCGATCGCGGAACAC
The DNA here is from genome assembly GCF_055809315.1 of Halioglobus sp. D3-4. NCBI lineage: Bacteria > Pseudomonadati > Pseudomonadota > Gammaproteobacteria > Cellvibrionales > Halieaceae > Halioglobus > Halioglobus sp. D3-4. Next base: position 4,300,708 of record NZ_CM147907.1, on the reverse strand, counting down.
GCGCGCCTGGCCCTCGTTGTGGTAAACCACCGTGGTAAAGACCACTGGCCGTCCGGCGGCGTGAAAGGCATCGATCAGTTGCGCATTGGCGGCAACCACTTGCGGGCAATCACAGCCCAGCGGGCAGCTGGCGTCGGTGAAGCCCTTGATCATATCTACTACCAACAGCGCCGGCCGCTCACCGAGACCGAGGTTTGCGCGTTCCAGATCAGTCACTGTGCCCGCTCCTGCTTGAGAAAGAATTCAGCCAATAGCACAGCGACGTCCTGCGCCTGTTTTTCACATACATAGGTGCGTTCATTGCCGCCGAGCGTCCCCTCGTGCCCATCAGACAGCAGCGCCAGCGTGGGTGCGACACCCGACAACAACGGATCGTTGCCCGCCGCGAGCGCCAGCACGGGGCATGCAATAGCGGGCAATAGCGCGGCGAAATCCTGCGCAGCCACCGCACTGTAAGAGGTGTAATAGCCCGCGTCGCTGACCAGTGCACTGAGGGTCTCGCGCTGGGTGATCGACAGCGGTGCCTGCGCATCCTTGTTGCGGATACGCTGCCACATCTGCAACAGGTGGCTGCCATCCTCCGCGACAGGAAACGGCGTGGCCATACCCGGTAATGCGGCACGGGCCGCGTCATCGAGCAGCGGTGGGCCGGACAACGCCATCGCCCGCGCCGTGCCCGGATAATCGTGTTCCAGTTGCACCGCAATGGCCGCGCCCGCGTGATGCCCGAACACGAAACAGGGTGCGAGATCCAGCGCCTGCACCAGACCACTGATTGCCGCAGTGTAATCCTGTACCTGTGGTTCTTGGCCGGGTAGCGGATCACTGCCGCCAAAACCCGGATTGTCCGGCGCGATAATATGGAAGCGGTCTGCCAGCAGCGCCATCAGCGGCTCATACATCGCCGAGTGGCTGGGGCTCTGGTGCAGCATTAACAGTACCGGCCTGTCAGGCGCATCGCCCGTACTGCCCAACGCGGGAGGGGTATAGCGGTAATGTATCTGCAGATCACCGACATCGACGTAGGCACGACGCGTAGTGCGAGCGCTCACTTGTCACCTGCCTCCAGCGACACGCTCACCCATTTCACCTCGGTAAACTCTTCCGTGCTGTAGCGGCCGCCACTGCGACCCAGGCCCGAGCGCTTGAACCCGCCGATAGGGGCCAGTGCATTGCTCTGGAAGGCATGCATACCGATATGCACGCTGCCGGATTTAATCTCGCGGGCCGCGCGCATGCCCCACTGAATATTCTGCGTTAGCACTGCCGCAGACAGGCCGTAGTCACTGTCGTTGGCAATCGCGATGGCGTCGTCCAGGTCATCCGCCGCCACCAGCGAGGCCACCGGACCAAAACTCTCTTCACGCCACAGCGGCAGGCTGCGATCCGGCTCGACGACAATCGTCGGTTCAATGGTGAGGCCGCGCAGCACCTTGCCGCCGGTGAGCAGCGCTGCGCCGGCGGCGGTCGCTTCGTCCACCTGCGCCAGCACCTTATCGACAGCGCGCTGATTGATCAGCGGCCCGTACTGGGTGCGCTCATCGCGCAGATCACCCAGATAGATACGCTCACACGCCGATTTGAGCGCGGCGCTGAACGAATCAAACAGGCAGCGCTCCACCACGATGCGCGAATTCGCCATACAGATCTGCCCGCCGTGCGTGAACACCCCCTGCGCGACTATCGCTGCAGCGGCCTCCGGGTCGGCATCGCGCAGCACCAGTACCGCACTCTTGCCACCGAGTTCCAGTTGCGCCGGGCGCAACTGCTTGACCGACTCAATGCCAACCGCAATACCGGTTTGCGTAGAACCGGTGAACGCCACGCAATCGACGCCCGGGTGCGCGCTCAGCGGTCCGCCACACTCAGCGCCGAAACCCGTGACTACACTGATCGCTGCCGGTGGCAGACCGGCCTCCAGCAGCAGACCGGCAAATGCCAGCGCGGTAATCGGGGTCTCCTCTGAGGGTTTTATAACAATGCTGTTCCCCGCCGCCAGCGGAAATGCCGCCATCTTGGTGAGCAGCGACAGCGGCGCGTTATAGGGTGAGATAACGGCAACCACTCCGATGGGCTCACGGAACACCATCGACAAGCGCTCGGGGTTATCGTTGGGAAAGGTCTCGCCGTACAGGCGCCGCGCTTCACCGGCGGCGGTGCGCAGCAAGTCGACGGTGTAGGCGATTTCAAAGCGCGCCTTGGTAATGGCACTGCCACTCTCATCGATGAGCGTATCGAGAAACAGTGCCTCGCCCTGTTCAGCGACGAGATCGGCAGCGGCCAGCAAAACTTTTTCACGCGCGGCAGGCGCCAGTGAGGCCCAGGCATCGGCACCCTGGCGCGCTTTCGCGACGGCGGCATCGACATCGCGCGGCCCGGCCCGGCCAACGCTGCCAATCACGCGCCCGCTTTCGGGTGCCACGACATCAAAATACTCGCCGCTGTGCGGCGGAGCGTCCTCGCCCCCGATGATCAGGTCTCGTTGCAAACGTATCTCTCCTCTGCCAGCGCGCCCCGAGTCAGCGCGTACCGAACTGTACTTGCTCAACGCCCTCAATTTCCATCTGCGCCGCCATCAGGCGACCGCGCTCGGCGGGAAACGCCTGTACCAGACCCATACACAGATCGCGCATCGCGCGTGCCGGCACGCCGTGATTGGTGGTACCTGAGGTGCCACAGGCCTTGAGACAGTAGGCGCCGAGATTAAACGCGGCCTCGGCCACCACACCTTTACACAGGCGCCAGCGTTTCACCACTTCGTCCTTGGACAGGATCGGGGTTTCGCTGCTCTCCAGCTCAACCTGCCTGCGCAGCCAGATGGTTGCCGTTTCCAGTTCCACCATCATATGGCCGATCAGTTCCTGCTGGTAGGCATCGGTACCCACCGACTTGCCGGTATCGGCGAATTTCTTGTTGCGCAGGTGATTGATGGTGTAGCGATACAGGCTGTGTGCCGCGCCGAGATAACAGGCGATCCCCGCCACCTGATTGCCGACAAAACTGCCGCGACTCATCTGCATGCAACGCGTAAAGGCTGCGGGGATGGCCAGTGCGTCTTCAGTGGCGACAAACACATCCTTCAGGACAATACCGTGGGTGGCAGTACCGCGCATCCCGATGGCATCCCAATGCTCGCGCTCGCTGACACCCTCGGCATCCCGATCGACAAAAAAGGTACACAGCCCTGCAGCGGTGTCGTGACCCTCGAGGCTGGCGGTCACCAGATAGCGGTTTGCCACACCCGTTGCACAGCCGAAGGCTTTTACGCCACTCAATCGATAACCGCCGTCCACCGGCGTCGCTACAGTGCTGATGGTGATTGCCGCTTTCTCGGATTTCTCGGATTCACTGGCGAAGTTTGCCAGCCACTTGCCATCGCGCCCCATGGTGTACAACACCTGTTCCGCAAACGCGCGCACGGCCGGGGCTTCCTCTTCGTCGAACAAGCCGGCATCCAGTGCCTCCAGCGCCAGCAGGCCGCGGGATGCGGAGCTGCAGTGAAAGAAAAACGCGAGTGCGGTGGAGGGGCATGCGGTGGCCAGTGAAAATGTGGCGGCGCACAGATCGCGCAGCGAACCACCCATGCCGCCGTACTGCTCGGGCACAATAAGGCCGAGCAAGCCGGCATCGCTGATGGTCTTCACATGCGGCACATGGAACTCGCCCCTGCCGTCTACCTCCGCCGCCGCTTCGGCCAGCGCCGGCAGCACGCTCTCGACCTTTTCCGCGCGCAACTTCTCAGCGGCGCTCATATCCTCTATCAGGGCTTCACCGGTTAATTTATTCATCCCAACTCCTCTATTCCCAAACCCTTCGTCGCGCAGCTATTCGTCTTCACCGATCAGCAGAGAGCGCATAATATCCACCGCATCCTGTCCCACCATGCCGGTGATTCGCGGCCACACATGATCCACTTCCGGATCAAAAATAATGCGTTTGTTGCGCAGATTGCGCTGCACCAGATCGGCCGGTGCAATACCTTCCAGCGCCGTTTTGGACACGCCCTTGTCCAGCAGGCTGAACCAGTGTTCCTGATACGCCTTGACGGTGTCATCGATGTCGGAAAACGCCTCCTCAGTGGCACGCTTGGCCAGCATCCATGGCGACATGATGGCATTCTGCCGTGGCGACAGATGCGCCTGGCTGAGGCCTTCGATCGCATTCCCGGCCTCCAATAACTCGGTCAGCGGCCCGAACACCTCGTCGATGTAGGGCAGGTTACAACCGAGATCCACTCTGGGGATCAGGTCGAGGTGGAAGGCGAAATGGTCACCGGCTTTTACCGAATCGAGCGTGAAATGCGGCACAGCACTGGTACCGGGTGTAAACGCGAACAGCATATGTGAATCCAGTTGCATCGGTGCCGCCGCGAGCGAACAGGTCACCACGCGGAACAACGGCCCGCCGGTGAATACGCGAACGTTTCCGACTTCGCCCTCCACCATCGGCAACTGACTCTGCAGTGTCATGAAGGGCGTACCATTGTCCCCGGACTGCTCCTTCAGACCGAGCCGATCGACCAGCCGATCGAGCGTCGTGGAGAACAGCGTGCCAGGGAGAGATTCAGGTGCGGGTTCAGACATGGTTTTCTCCAGTGCTTTATAGTGTTTGTGTCAGGCAGTGTGCAGAGCGAGGCGCCCCGACACCTTGATAAATCTCAAATATCGGCGACGGGGCGGACAATCGCGCCGCTAACGTGCCACGGCCGATCCGACAGCAAATCGGTGTTCGCAGACACCACCTTGTTGGACGCATTGTGCGGGTACACATCGCGCACCAGAACAGCCTCACTCTCCCCGAGGCGGTGCCACTGCGGCTGGCTTAGCAGACCGTCAAACGGGCGCTCCTGCCACTGTGTCATCACCGTGAAATCTGTCTGCAGCGACGTGATAAAGGCCGGGCCGTGCTCGCGGGTATCGGTGGCCACCAGCAGGTTGATGCGGTTCTCGGCCGAGCGCTCCAGCAGGCCGGTGTCCAGCTCCCAGTCTTCCAGCGGCGACAGCGGCACCATCGCCACCTGCACGCCCTGCATGGCCAGCAGTCGAAACGTCTCCGGATATATACTGTCGTCAGAAGGCACGACCGCAACGCGGCCCCACGGCGTGGACGCCGTAGTGAAGGCATCGGCGGCAGGGCTGAATGCAAAGCGCTCGCTGCGGTGGACCTGGGGCTGCTCACAGACGATGCCGCCGGCGTTTATCAGTACAGCGCAATAGGCTGGCTTTCCGTCAATTTCGCGTACGAGGGCAGTCGCAACCCAGGCCTCGCCACAGTCGGCCGCAATGCGCGCGACAATGTCCTCTCCCCGGCGCACTGCGGCGGGCAGATCGGCAATATCACCGGCCAGCGGCGGCAGGGTAACCAGCCGGGCACCGGCACTGACAGCGCTGCGCAGATGTTCCAGCACCACCTCCAGTTCGCCCGGGTCGGCACAAACCACCGCTGACGCTACAGCGGGGATATCACTCATCTCCGGCATGGCCTGCCCCGCCGGGTCGGCGGCAATCGGGCCGTACAGCTCAGGGCGGCGACAGGCAAAGATATCTGTGCCATCGGGACGGCGTTTGTTCTGCGCTGCGGCTACCTCGATATCGGCGTATACGAACTCTTCCCTGTCGGGCGACGCCTTGGCCAGCACGGTACCGTCGGGTGCGACTACCTGGCTTTCACCGGCGCCGTTGAGAAATCGCGGCGGGATGCCAGTGCCGGCGCTAATCGCATCGATCATCGCCTCCGGGACCAGCGGCCCAACCTTGTTCGCGGCGACAACGAATACCTTGTTTTCCGCGGCACGCACAGGAATATGCAGGGATGCCTCATCCGTGGCGAAAGAATTCAGGCTGTTGAGCATCAACTCTGCGCCGCTCAATGCAAGGCAGCGCGGTGTTTCGTTGATGACGCCGTCCATGCAGGCGTAAAGCCCGAGATGCCCGAGTGCGGTCGCAACCACCGGGCCCTCGGAATCGGCCTTTTCCAGAAAGTCATTCTCGTGGCCGATGTAGATCTGCTTGGTGTTGTCTGCCAGCAGCGTGCCATCGGGCCCATATAACAGGCTGGAGCCGGTCGCTTTGCCACCGGCTCGCTGCACGGTGCAATTGACGACCACATGACAGCCCAGCGCTTTCGCCCTGGCGGCAATGGTGGCGAGAAAGGGGCCGTCCAGCGCTACCGAGACATCGAAACAGTGCTGTTTGTCATCGTACCAGGACAGGTGGTTGCAGAACTCGGGCAGGACCACCAGATCCGGCTTGCAGGAGGCCGCCTGATCGAGCCAGAACAGGCAGCGCTCGAGATTGGTATCGATGTCGGCACCGACATGGAACTGCGCAACGGCAACGCGAATGGAATGAACGCTGGTCATAAAGCTCTATCTTCCCACTGTAATCAATCATCAGCTTAAACAGCGCACCCGGCAGGCGGCATGATAATTATCAAAAGCAGGCCGGACGCCGGGGCAATAATAGCCCATGCGAATGGATTTCCCAGTCCCTGCCGCGCAAGGCGCGAGGCCATTTGCGGGAAGCCATTAGCGGGAAGCCGTTAGCGGTTAGCAGTTAGCCGGGAGCAGATACAGCTGACCATCGGGCACCGACAGCGTGGGGCCGCTGCGGAGGACGGGGCGATGGCCCGGCTATAGGGTGTTGCAGGGGGAAATGCGGCGGGGCCAATGCGGACCCGCCGTACGATTATTGCCAGGGAGCAGGGCCGACAGCCTCGCCCACCGCAACCGCGCTAGTACTCACCGGGAGGGGAATCGTTGTCGCCCTCCAGCGAATCCGGGGGCGATGCGATATACAGTTGCACACCGGCGTCTTTGTCAGCCTGGGTGAAAGTGAACTTGACCGTCGGGTAGTTCACGCCGGGTTTATGCGCGGTGGCATAGTAAGTGCCTTCCTGCGGCATATTCAGCCAGGTGACACCGCCATCGACCGACACATCCTCCTGCGTGAGATCGGGTATCACGTCCTTATTGAAATAAATCGGGGGGATTAAATCATCTGACATGGGCGTGAGAGAGACCGTCGCGCCGGGGTCGCCATGGGGGAGTCTGTCGTCGTGCATACTGCCCCAGGACTTGCCCACGGTGACAACCATGGCATTCTCAAAGAAGAAATTGGGGTAGCCGTTGCCCCTCATCATGCTCTCTACCAGTGGCAGCATGGCGAACTCAAAGAAGTAGGGGTCAATATACTGGATGGCGAAATCGACATCGTCCTCATCCACAATCGTATTGACGTTGGTCTTGGTGGTTATCCAGTCAGTCTTTTCGAATATGAAGGAGAACTCCAGATCGACGCCTGCGTCCTTGACGATGTACAGGGTCCACCAGCCGGTATCGTCTGTGCGAATATCCAGATCGCGGGTCTCGGGGTATTCGGCAATCCAGATAAGGGTGTCGGGTACCGTGGCGTGGTAGTCAATGTATTGCAGATCTTTATCACGGCCAAAATGGTTGGTCTTGCCGCGCAGCTTTACGATAGTGACCGACTGACCGTCGATATCACCAGCGAGGCGCACGCTGGGGTCTTCCTCACCATCCTCAATAAGCTGCTGCAACGTGGCATTGGAAACATCGCGCTCAGTAAAGAGCAGGACATTATCGGGCAGGATGACTGGCTCCTCCGTTACCGGCTCCTCAGTCACTGTGCCGCTATTATTGTTGTTGTTCCCGTTGCTGCAGGCCTGTATGAGACTGACAGCCAATAGAATCATTAACCAGCCGGAATATCGCTTTAACATGTTCACCTCTTTTTTAATGGTTGTTTGGAGGCCTCCAGACGCAATCCGGACAAAAGACGCTCTGGAGGCCGATGTAATATTCAATGCCGCTCTCTCAGGGATCACCTGGTCCGGAGTCATTGTCACCTTCCACTGAGTCCGGTGGAGACGCTATATAGAGCGTTACACCGTATTCCTCATCGGCTTTGGATACGTTGAACCTGGCTGTGGCGTAGTTCACACCTTCTTTCTCTGCGCTGACAGAGTAGATTTTGTCGCGCGAGAGGCTCAGCCATGCGACACCGCCGTCGACCGACACATCGGGCTGTGTAAGATCGGGGATCACATCCTTGTTGAAGTAAATCGGGCCGATGTAGTTTTCCGGGCCGGGACTTATGGTGGCGACAGCGCCCGGGTCGCCGTGCGGCAAACGGTCGTCGTGCAGGCTGCTCCAGGATTTACCGACCGTAACCACCAGCGCGGATTCAAAAAAGAAATTGGGGTGGCCGCTACCGCGCATGATCGCCTCGATATAGGGCACCATACTGAAGTGGTAGTAGTCGCCATCAATAAGCTGGATACCGAAATCGGTATTGTCCTCGTCATTGATCGTATGAATATTGGTTTTGGTTGTCGCCCAGCCGTCTTTTTCAAACACGAAAGAGAATTCCAGATCGATGCCGGTATCCTTGACGACATAGAGTGTCCACCAACCTGTTTCATCTGTGCGCAGATCGAGTTCTCTTGTTTCAGGGTATTCGGCGATCCAGATTTGCGTTTCTGGCACGGTGGCATCGTAATCGATGTACTCCGGTGGCGACTGGGTGATATCAACGCCGACATGACTCGCTTTGCCGCGCAATTTTACGATGGTGATAGTGCGGCCCATGATATCGCCGCTCAAGCGGGCTGCCGGATCTGTTTCACCGTCGTTCAGCGCCTGCTGCAGATAGAGGTTGGGAATCGCCTGCTCAGTCATCACGAGCACATTGTCCGCCAGTGCTATATCGGCAACGTCAACGACATTGCCATCGCTATTATTGCTATCGCTACAGCCCGCCAGCAGACCGGCGAACAACAAAGCGAAAAGCGGACCACGCATCCGTACACGCAAACTGATTACCTCCATTTCTTTCACCGCAGCACACACGGTTGGGGTGATTTGGGCCATGCAGCAGGGATTCACCTGTCGCGATACGGCGGCTACCGCATCAGTGACCCCTGTCTTGTAATTGAATGATCGATGCGTAAGATACCGCCTTAATAAGCAAAAACACGAACGAGAGCAGGCCATTTAGTTATGAATGCTGGCCAAAAATAATGAGACAATGAAATCCGACAACACCGTCGCAGCATCGCTTGTCACAGGCGTGCTGGCTGCTGTCGAGTCCCTGGGGCTCGACCTCAACGCCGCTACCTGTTTGAAGACCGCTGCCATTGACGAGGAAGCCCTGCACAACCCAACTTCACGCGTCGGCTTTTTGTGCTTCACCAAGCTACTGCTGCTGCTCCAGAATCATACGGGCGATGATGGCATTGGCTTGCGTATTGGTCGTGAGTTGGCGCTCTCAAGCTACAATGCGCTGGGCTATGCCGCTGCCAATGGAGAAACGTTGTTCGATGCTTTACGGCTACTGCCCGAGTACGAGGCCCTAGTGGTGTCGCTGGCTAGTACCGAGGTGGTTGAGCACGACTCCAGCGTGGAGGTGCACTGGTCGATGACCGGCGGCCACTATTTCGCCCTGCTGGAAGGTCTCTTCTTTGCCTCCTGGGTCACCCTTGGGGAACTGCTGGCAAACAAGAGCCTGCTGAACATCGCAGTTCATTTCACCCACGATGCCCCGGAAAATCTCGATATCTGGCACGATACTTTCGGCACAAGCATCCGGTTTGACCAGCCAGTAGCCAAAGTTATCTACAGCCGCAGCACGCTGGCGCTGCCGATATCGCGGTCCGACCCCTTTATCTATCAGGTGATGACCAAAGAAGCTGAGTGTTTAAAAGCCGCCATCAATGGCCCCAGCCTGGTGACCAGAGTGGCTACCTGGCTCACAGAGCAGCTACCGCAGGGGGAGCCGGACCAGAAGAGCCTGGCCTGCCACCTGAACATGAATGAGCGCACGTTGCGACGGCGGTTACAGCAGGAAAATGTTTCCTATCAGGTGATTCTTGATCGCGTCAGACAGGAGCGCGCCACCCACTATCTGGCGCAAACGTCGTTGCCAATACAGGAGATTGCCTCACTGCTGGGTTATCAGCACCTGACAGCCTTCAACGCCGCCTACAAAAGGTGGATGGGGACGACTCCCGGGCAAGCGAGGTCCCAGGCTGCAACCCTGAAATGAGCGGATCCTCTGTGACGGGACTTCCACCCTCGCCACACCCAGAGCAATTGCCATAATAGTAATCACAAGCAGGCCCGCCAGCATGATAATTATCAAAAGGAGCACGAGCAGCCGGGCTATAATGACCGACGATCATCTATTCCCCGGCCCTGGACGCAGACCACGATGAGCAGCTACCTGCTACTGAAATATGCCCACCTGATCGCCTTCGTCTACTGGCTGGGCGGCGACCTGGGGACGTTCATCGCCAGCCGACAGGTCGTTAACGATAAGCTGTCAGCACAATCTCGCCAGGTGGCCCTGAAAATCATGCTGGCCTGCGATATGGGGCCAAAACTGGCGATGCCTGCAATACTCCCTCTGGGCATTCATCTGGCAAGCCTGTCCGGGGCGCTGCCTGTCTCACCGGCGATGATCGCCGCAGCATGGTTGGTGGGCGCCTACTGGTTTACCGTCGTACTGGTTCTGTACCTGAATGAGGGCAAGCCGTTCACACAGAAACTGTCGCAGATAGACCTGTACTTTCGCATAGCGGTGGTACTGGTACTGCTTGGCTGGGCGGCATCGCTGGCGTTATCGGGCCAGGGCGCGAGCTGGGCTCAGGCCAAGGTAGTCATTTTCGCACTGATGGTCTGCTGCGGCATTGCAATCAGAATCAACCTGAAGCCCTTCGTTCCGGCCTTTGTTCAGATGATGAGCGGCGGCGATCAAACGGGCGACGCGCTGTCGACAGCCAATGCCACCATGGCGCGCTGTATCGACCGCTGCCGCCCCTTCGTGTGGCTGATATGGGCCGGCCTGTTTACCAGTGCAGCACTGGGTATTCACCTGCTGGGGTGAGCAACGTCATTGTGATCCACCTAGGGCTGGGTCTCGTATCCAGTGAAAACTACATAAAACTGGACAGACTATGAGCGACCAACAATCCATACCCGGCCAGGGCAGCTTCATCGGCATCAGCCTCAACCAGGGCACGCTCACACGCAACATGCTGACGTTCTACCTGTGCTGCTACGCCGCCATCATGCTGGCCACCTTCGTGCCACAAACCCAACCTTTCCTGTTGGGAGAGGTATTAAAACTCGACCCGTCCAGCCAGGGGGTTGTCAGCGGCAACCTCAACTTCTGGGGTGAGATCGTTATCATCCTCACGGTGGGATTCTGGGGTTCCATGTCCGACCGTGTCGGGCGACGATTGGTGACAGCAGTCGGCTTTATCCTCACCGCATCCGGTATCGTGCTGTATGGCGTGGCACGAGACGTCAATGACCTGTTGCTCGCACGCGTGGTGTACTCCGCCGGGATCGCATCGATAAGCACCATGATGATCACCCTGATGGCGGACTACGTAGCCAATGCCAGTCGCGGCAAGGCCACGGGTTTACTGGGCATAATGAACGGTCTGGGCGCGATGACAGCGGCCCTGTTCCTGTTGAAATTGCCGGCGATGTTCAAAGACGGCGGCATGGATGCCGAAAGCGCAGCGTTCGCCACCTACACCACCATGGGTGCCGTGACTGCCACGATCGCAGTATTGATGTTCATTGGTTTACGCAAGGGCGTAACGAACAAGGACGCGACGCGTGTCCCCATTTTGCGACAACTGCAGGAGGGCATGCAGGAGGCGCGTCGACCGGTGATCGCACTGGCTTATGCGGCATCCTTCGTCGCCCGCGGTAACCTCGCTGTGGTCGGTACGTTTTTTACCCTGTGGGCGACAATCTACGGTACGACAGTACTGGATATGACAGCCGCAGATGCGCTGGCCAAGGGCGGCAGCGTAGTCGCGATATCCTACGGGGCCTCACTGCTGAGCGCCCCCATCTTCGGCATCCTGGCAGATCGCATCAACCGTATTGCTGCGCTGGCAATCACGTTGACCATCAGCGCTGTTGGGTACAGCAGCACCTATTTCATTGAAGACCCTTTCTCGGTGGGGTCCATCATCTCGCTCATCTTCATCGGCATGGCAGAAGTCGGCTGCATAATTACCAGCGGCGTGCTCATTGCCGAGCACGCACCCGACCGACTGCGCGGCTCGGTTGTGGGGGTGTTCACACTCACCGGAGCGATAGGAATACTGATTGCCAGCGTAGTGGGCGGTTACCTGTTCGACCACTGGCTGAAATCCGGGCCGTTTGTGTTCTTCGGGCTGATCTCATTCGTGGTGCTGATGTGGGCGCTGGTAGTGTTGCGCAGGGATGCTGCCGGGCCTCGCACGGCCTGAACCCACCCCGATAGCCGTCGACGGCAGGCCACCGATCAAGCTCAAGCCTCGTTGGAATATGGGAGACTTGAACCCGTGGCGCCAGCGCCCAAGCCTGCCGTTTTATGACCCCAAGTTTCAGTTTTCTACGGTGAAATTTGTCAGGATTTTTTACATCCCGGACAAGCCCGACCTTTCCAAATACATGTAACTGATTGAAACCAAGAAGGTTACATTCCACCGGCACGGTATTTGCCTAATCAAACCCCGAATAGCATGAAGCTATTTGTAATAACATCAAGGAGCTCAACCATGGAATTCAATAATAGAGGGAACTACCCAACACACTTCTCACATCTCTTGTTACCAACCCTCCTAGCATCGATCATCAGCTCACAAAGCGCCTTCGCAGCACCAGAAGACTTCGAGACATTCACCGTAAACCAGTCCGTCAATGGCCAGGGTGGATGGACGGTTGAAGACTCGTTCGGAAATAGTGCCGAACTGTTTGATGAAAACATTGTTGACGATGGCGGCAATAACGTCTGGCGGATATCAAACTCGACAACCTCGGGCAGCATCAGCAACCAATCATGGTCTCAGACAGCGCCCCAGATCGCTGGCGAGACCGGTGCCGGTCTCTACAATGACTACGGCGGTGACCACACGATGCCGAATAACCCGCCACTGTCCTCGGGCACAGCGACTGACTCCTATTTCTATGGCGCTTTCGAATTCAAATCCGCAACCGGCGCCGCTCAGACCGATCTCTTTGCGTCGATCAATGCTGGCGCCAAGCAGAGTACCTTGAGAAATTCCTATATCTCGATTGAGGATACAGGCAGTGGCTTCGACCTGGGGTTCTACGATACAACGGGCACCGGATTCAATGCCACGACCATCGCTACCGGGCTGAATTACACCGACTTCCACAAGGTCGAGATGTATATTGAATTTGTCGATGGCCTTGGCACTGGTGCCCCTGGCAGCGAAATGGGTAACGACATTGTTAACATACTACTGGACGGCTCACTGATTCACACCGGAACAAGCTGGGAATCGTATTTTTACAATCTGCCGGATTCCGGGCCCGTTGGCACACCGCGTGCAGTTGATTCGCTGGTGTTCGCCATGCGCGGTACCGCCGCACCTGGCACCGCTGGTGAGGGCCTGTACTTCGACAACGTAGAGGTCAGCAATGCCATGCTGGTCGTTGACGTGCCAGCACCCGCGAGCCTCACGCTGCTTGGTCTGGGGCTCGCGGGCATGGTTTTTACAAGGCGCCGCAAAGCCTGATGCCAACCCTCAAGCCCGCCACTGCGGGCTTGAGGGTCCATAGTATTTGTCTCTTATGGGCTCACTTGCCTCTCCTCTGACACGGCCGCTCCAGATCCGGAGCGACCTCGTTGTGACTATGCAACCTGGCTCGGGATATCTGTCAACGCGTCCATGGCGCGGGCTTTGCTGTGCTGACTGCCCCTGGAAAACGCTATGCATGAAATAAGATCGTCCCTGATGAGATACACGCAAACGTTCGCTTTGGCGGCGTGTATTCTGGCGCTGCCTGCCTGTAGCGATGGCACTAACAGTACACAGTACATGCGCCAGGCGAAGCAGCAATTCGACGCGCAGAACTACACTGAAGCCATTCTGGAATTGAAGAGCGCACTGGATGCTGCCGATAGCCAGCCGGAAACAATGGCTCGCGCACGGTGGATGCTCGGCAAATCCTACCTTGAAAACCGCAATATGAAGGCCGCCGCCAAGGAACTTGAGCGCGCCAGGGAGCTGGGCTGGAACCCCAACGATGTTTTGCCGGCACTGGCAAAAGCCCTGCTCAGTGAGGGCGAGCTATCGCGGGTTATGGAACTCTCCAGTGCAGGCCTGGAACCACAGGCGGCGGCACAACTACGGGCGCAACAAGCGCTGGCACAAGTCGTACAGGGCGACACCTGGACAGCGGACACGTATATCGCAAAGGCGGTGGAGTCCCACCCCGACGACGTTGAAGTACAAATCGCCGAGGCGCGAATGCTGGGCGTGTCTGGTGATATTGACGGGGCGCTTGTTGTGATTGACCGTGTCCTGCTGTTGCGGCCTGACAAACTCGATGCCTGGAGCCTCAAGGGTGAGCTGCTGAGTAGCCAACAAAAACTGCCCGAGGCTCTGGCGGCCTTTGAAACCGCCATCGCGCTGGCGCCAGACAATGTCGAGTTCGCCACCGGCCTGTCGGCAGACACACTGCAAGACCGATTCAAACGCGCACAGATCAATTTGAGCCTGCGCAATTTCGACGCTGTGGTGACCGATGTCGAATTCCTGATGGAAGTCGCACCGAAACACGCTATGAGCAATTTTCTACAGGGGGCTCTCGATTTTCACAATGGCAACTACGCAGACAGTATTGCCGCACTGACCCTAGCGGAACCTGCCGCAGAACAATACCCTCTCACTCTGTTCTACCTGGCGGGAGCCAATCTGGCGGAGGGTGACGATGTTGGGGCCTTGAGACAGGCGCAGCGGCAAGTAGACCTGAACCCCGGGTTTGTGCCGGGCCGTATGCTGTTGGCCAGCGTGTATCTCAAAAACACCCAGCCACAGGATACGCTGAATACGCTGCGCCCTGCACTGGACGCGAACCCGACGGATCCACTGGCGCTGAACCTCATGGCGAAGGCCCTGCTGTTGCAAGGGAAGACCGATCAAGCACTGAGGATACTTGGAACATTGCAGCAAATGGCACCGGACTCGGCTGTCGCCAAGTATGAATTAGGCGCGGGTCTACTGATCGATGGCCAGACTGATGAGGCCCAACGCGAGTTTGAAGCCGCTTTGGCACTGGATCCTACGCTGGAAAAGACACATATTCTGAGAGTGATGAGCGCAACGGATATCGGCGATGCGATAGCGGCCGCACAAGACTATGCAGCGCGCCACCCCGAAGATTCACGAGCGCACAAACTATTGGGACTGAAATACCTGGCAAACCAACAAGTTGACGAGGCGAAGATTGCTTTTAACAAAGTGCTGTCCATCGACCCGGGTGACCCCGACGCCAATCACGCGCTAGCAAAAATAGACCAACACGCGGGTGACATCGATGCCAGCCGCAGTCGATATCAGGCTGTGCTGGCAGAAAGGCCGAACTACCTGCCCGCCCTACTGGAGTTGGCAGCCCTGACGGCCCAGGCGGGACACGTGGCCGACGCCATTGCCCAGCTGAAGCACGCCAGCGAGGTGCACCCAAACGCCCTGGAACCGAGAATGATGCTGGCCCGGCACTATCTCGGAACAGATACACCGGAGAAGATTCCACCGCTGTTTGCCGCACTGCCTGAGTCACAGCAGCAATCCCCCAAAGTGCTGGGCATAATCGCTATGTCCCGTCTGGCACAAAAACAGTACAGCAGAGCGACCTACGATCTGGAACAGTTGATTGAGGCGCAGGCCGAGAGCACCGCACTGACTCACTATTTACTGGCCACAGCAGCCGCAGGTGCTGGCGACGAACGAAAAGCCCGAGTTGAGCTGCAGCGCGCCCACGAGCTTGATAAGAACTTCGTCCCGGCGCTCTTATCGATGGCAAGGATTGCCAGAAGCGATGGCGATACCGTGCAGTTTGAACAGCATATGAAACGCCTGGACGTGCTTGCTCCCAGTTCGCCAGAGGTACTGGCGCTGAAGACAGCCGCACAGGGTACCCCGAATACCTCACGGGCCAGCGAACAGCCCAATCAGACACTGCCAACAGGTGAGGAGGCAGCGGCCGTGCAGGAACTGGTGCGCCTGTTGAACCAAACCGAAGGCGACAAGGAAGCGATACAAGTACTTCGGGGCTGGGTGTCCAACAAACCCATCGATGTTCAGGCTCGCATGGCTTTGGCCGGCTTGTTATCGCGCTCCGATCAAGTTGACGAAGCGATTGAACAGTATCGGGAGGTAGTAAAGCAACAACCAAAGAACGGCGCCGCGCTCAACAATCTCGCTTGGCACTTACGTGCAGATCAGCCTCAGGAAGCCTTTGAACTCGCTCGATTGTCCGTTTCTCTCGATCCGGGCAGCGCGAACAGGCTGGATACACTGGCTCTTATACAAGCCGATGCCGGACACTATAGCGACGCGCTCGAGAACATTAAACGCGCTGTTTCAGCGTCACCGGACAACCCCGAGTTGCAGTATCACCAGGCCAGAATTGAAGCACAGTCGGGCAACAAAGCCACTGCAATCAAGATTTTGAAAAACCTACTGAGCATTGACAGGGCGCCATTCGCAGATCAGAAGGAAGCAGAGCAGTTGTTGTTGTCGTTACAATAACCGGTGGCGGACACCGATTGGCTAATAAGAACTCGGTAGAGCGTGCCACAGACTGATCTCTCGACTTCCACGAAGCCAAAATGGTTTAACACCAAGGCGTTTGATATGCTGCCTCGACATCCAGTTCTATTAACCCAACCGACTGGCACACATTCCGGAGCCGACTGAGTGACAGCAGCAGGCCAGCCCAGGCGTTTTCGCCTGGATCGCTTTATCAGCAGCCGCGTCGGTGTGAATCGTCGCGATGTGAGAGCGTTGCTGGCCAGTGGTCGTGTCTGTTTGAATGGCCAGACGGCCCGTAAGATCAATCAGGTGATCGACCAGTTCAGCCATATCACACTGGACGGTGAGGTTCTGCAGGACTATGCGGCAACCTACCTCATGCTGAATAAACCGCGCGGGGTGGTGAGTGCAACCAGAGACGATAAACACCGCACCGTTATCGACCTGCTCGATCAGAGCATGGCCAGCGGCCTGCACATTGCCGGCCGGCTCGATTACAACTCCACGGGGTTGCTGCTACTGACCAATGACGGACGCTGGTCACGACGGCTGGCCTGCACCCACAATCCGGTGCAAAAAGTGTATCACGTCACGCTGGAACAGCCACTGACTGAGCAGTACGTTGATGCGTTCGCGCAGGGCATGTATTTCCCCTTTGAGGACATCACAACCCGCCCTGTCTCACTTAAGATACTGTCCGATTGCAGCGCGGAACTGCGCCTTACTGAGGGACGCTATCACCAGATAAAACGTATGTTCGGCCGTTTCAACAACAAAGTGCAAACACTGCACCGTATTGCCATTGGTAACGTGACACTGGATGCAGAACTCGGACAGGGCGAGTACAGGCCATTGACTCAAGTTGAACTCGATAGCCTGTTTTGAACAGCGCAGCCATGTAGACTGCTGTGCCGCCTCTCCTCATGCGACTTGCATTGCCTTATTCACCCAAGCAATGACAACAGCGCTACCTCGCAGCACACGCTGACGCCTGCGGCCTCATCAAAAACCAGGTTTTATTGCCCTGGCTAAAAGTGAATTCCGATTAAACCGCAGCGACCCCGAAGCGCGATCATGGGATTGGGAGGCCTGGCCCCAAACTCCCGATAATATGCTACCTTTCACCTCTACCCGGCAATCAGGTGCGAGGAGGTCCAACCATGGCACAAACAGCGCAGATCACCCAATTTCCAACCGAACCCCGCAACGAGGCACAGCGTATCCTACAGTTGCAGCGGCAGGCCTATCTGGACAACCCCTACCCCTCCTACGAAGAGCGTCGCGATAACCTGCTGAAGCTGGAGCAGATTCTGGTCGACAACCAGGACGCCATCGCCCAGGCCATCAGCAGGGACTTTGGCAACCGCGCAGTTGAGGAAAGTAAGATGCTGGAGCTCTTCCTCTCTATCGACGGCTTTCGCTACTGTCGCAAGCGGCTAAAGAAGTGGATGAAACCGCAGCGGCGCGGCGTATCCATCTGGTTCGCCGGTGCCAGTAACAAGGTACTGGCCCAGCCCAAGGGTGTGGTGGGTGTTGTCGCGCCCTGGAACTATCCATTGTTCCTGGTGATGGGGCCATTGGCCAGCGCTTTGGCGGCGGGCAATCGCTGCATGGTCAAAATGGCGGCCAACTCGGCCAACCTCTGTGAGTTGATGCACAAATTGATCAGCGAAAAGTTTGACGAGAGTACGCTGGCGCTGCTGCCCGGCGTGCGGGGCTCGGAGTTCACCACGCTGCCCTTTGATCACGTCATTTTTACCGGCTCGGCAGAAACCGGGCGCACCGTGATGAAAGCCGCCGCAGAGAACCTGACACCGGTCACTCTGGAACTCGGCGGCAAGTCGCCCACCATTATCGCCGAAGATTTCGATGTGGAACTGGCCGCCAGCAGGATACTGTTCACCAAATTCATGAATGCAGGCCAGACCTGTGTCGCGCCGGATTACGTGTACGTGCCCGCAGCAAAGAAAGAGGCTTTCGTCGCCGCTGCGAAGAAAATTGTCGCGCAGCGCTATCCACAACTGGACAACGGGCAGTTCACCACGGTGATCGATGACAGCTCCTACGCTCGCCTGACCGCCACCATGAATGATGCTCAGGGAAAAGGTGCAACGCTGGTCAATCTCACACCCGGTTTCGAGCCCAACGAAGAGACACGGCTGCTTCCTCCCCATCTGGTGCTGGATGCCCCCGATGACGCAACGATCATGCAGGAGGAAATTTTCGGCCCGCTGTTCCCGGTAAGAACCTATACCGATATCGACCAGGTACTGAATTACATCAACCACCGCGACCGCCCGCTGGGGCTCTACCTGTTCAGCGATGACAAGCAATTGCAGGACAGGGTCATCAAGAACACGATTTCCGGTGGCGTCAGTATCAATGACTGCTCCTTCCACGTCGCACAGCACGACATTCCCTTCGGTGGAGTAGGCGCCTCAGGTATGGGGCACTACCACGGGCATGAGGGCTTTATAGAGTTCAGCAAGATGCGGCCGATTTTTTCCCAGTTCCGTTATTCAGCATTGCCGCTGCTATACCCTCCCTACGGAAAGGTATTCAGAACTCTATACACGCTGATGATCAAGCTGAAGTTGTAGAGCGCTCTGCAATTGTCGGAGACGAACGCAGGGCAGTTCCGGGGTCCGCGTTAGTCGGATGATAGTTACTATGCAGCCCCGCCATGAAGGGCTGCATGGCCCTATAAAGGAAGAGCAGCTCCTTCTGCCTCGCACAGCCCTGGCCCTAAGCACCGCAATTTCATACCACAGAACCTAAGTCAGGCCTGGGACACCGACCTGAACCCATTTTTTTGATAAGTGGGCTATGCCCCCTCGGCATCGGAAAATAGATCCCGCTTTTTGAACGCCGCCGTCATAAAGCGGCCGAATGCCTTACCGCCGGTCAACCACGCGACTTTTGCGCCGCTCTTGTTAGCCTTGAGAATACCGTCGACCAGAAATGGGGTTACCGTCTCGACCTTGTCGCCGAGGATGTTGAAGATTTTCTTGCTCTTCTGCCATTCAGGTGAGCTGGTGTCGTAGTCACCGACCAGCAGGTCTGTCACCACTATACCCGGGCTCAGAGTGCACACCTGTACACCGGTATCGCCCAGCTCTTTCTGCAGGGCCTTGTTCAGGTAGTTGACGGCCCGCTTGGTAGCCCCGTATACCGCCATGCCCGGCTGAGTCTGGCCGCCGCTGCCGAAGCCTTCCATATTCCAGATCTGCCCACCGCGCTGCGCTGTCATACCCCGCAGCGCGACCCGGTTGGCCAGCAGCAACCCGCACAGATTGACCTGCACCACCTGCTCAATCGCAGAAATATCGGTATCGGCCAGGTTCTGGCGCGGCGCGCTGATACCAGCATTGTTAATCCACACATCCACGCGGGAAAATCGCGCTACAGCACCGTCCCAGAGCGCCTGTACCTGCTCGGGGCTGGTGATCTCACAGGCGAAGCCAGCGGCCTTGTCGCCGGCGTTCAGCTCCGCCAGCACGCTATCGACCGCCTTCTGGCTGCGTCCGCTGATGACCACCTGACAACCCCGAGCGAGGAAATTCTCGGCCAGCCCTCGCCCAATACCGCGTGTACTACCGGTTATTACTACTGTCTTCATTGCGCTCTCCGTAAATCGCCGCTATAACAAACTGCTGTTCTGCTGTAATTGCATCTTACACAATTTGATATATTGATATAACATTAGTCGTATGACCAGACCTTATCCCACATTTCCTATCGGCTCCGTCGGGCACAATCTGCTGCAATTGCGCGGCACCTGGCACGATCATATTGAGCTCTACAATCTCGACGGGACGCCGCTGGATGACGATTCCGCCGCTGGTAGCGGAAGTCCGGGGCCGGGACCCTTCGACAATCTGGTGTACATCGATTTTGACGGTGAACGCTTTGCGCTGACCAATGTGCATATTCGCGGCCGCGAAGCCTCCGCCAAGACCTTCACCGGCAGCCTGCAGGACAATCTGCTGGTGTTCGATCAGCTGGGGCCAGGCGCCTACGAGAATATTGGCATGTCCGGCGGCCCCGGCATTCTCACCTTCAATGCGCGCAAACTCGGTGCGGCAACCGACGTCTACATGGAACCGGATTTCATCATGCTGACCGCGCCCGGCGAGCGTGTACGGCACACGGTGCTGTACCGGCACGGCGAAGCCAACCGCACCCTGACGGCCCGCGGCACCCGCTTGCTGCCCACCTGCGACAGCCGCCACTCGCTGGACCCGCGCGGCCCGGATGGCCCGGTGCACGAACCCGCCTTCAGCTCACCCATCTGGCAGCATCTGACGGAAGACGAATAGGGCGCTGAACACAATCGCCTGCGATTGACATTAGTCAATCGTGGCACGCAGGTCTCGTCCTAAGATACACTCCTATGGACTCACCCATGGCGGGCCGACAGACAGCCACCCAGCAAGGTAATAACAATGAGCGAACGTATTCTCACTCCCATCATCGATCTGGTTGAGCAGACGCCGGACGTCGATAATCGCGAAGTCTTCAACAAGCTGTGGGCGATCCTCGCGGAAATGGACGCCAAGATACAGGCGCGCTTTGACCTGACCCTGGATCCCTGCAGCGAGCGCTTCGCAGATTACCGCGACATCAGTGTGGCCGAGCAGAGCTCCGAGGGCTCCCTCAAGACCTACGCCGGCCCGGAAGTTGACTGGTATGTACACTCCTACATTGGCTCACCCGAATCCACTTTCACCAATATGCACATCACCGTGAGTCTGGGGCCGCAATCGCTGGTACCACACTTCGGCTTCGCCCTGGGCACCGTACCGGATCTGTTCATGTACATGGACTACCTGCCAAGGGTAGACCTGGTCGCCAACCCGGAATATGCAGATCGCTATCACACCGAGGTCAATGAGGAGTTTCTGGAGCTGCAGGCAGACGAGCGCTTCAACCCCTTCATCAGCCGCGATCTCTACACCCGCATCGCCCTGACACCTACGGCGGTGTGCTATACCGCATCCTCAACGGATGACGTACTTGAAAAGGTCAAGGATATCGCGATGAGCCGCCTCGACCGCTGGCTCAAATGGGTGGATGAAGCCGAGGCAACCCCGGTAGAGGACCGCCCTGCCATCGCCGCGCGCGATGAGCATATCCGCCGCACTATCTGTGAGCGCGACCCGGCCAACAGCCTCGGCGACCGACTGTTCGGCAAGGACAATGCACAGGCCATGGTCGCAACACTGTGGGGTGGCACCCGCACTCTACCGCGACCCGACGGCACCTAGGTTCCACAGCGACCCCGCACACCGCCCCCTCGCTACAGGGAGCGGCGCGCTCAGCTTGCTTCCACTTCAGGAGCAACGTCCAGCGGGCGCACGGCTGGCTTCAGCGGTATCTCCTCCAGCAGCAGATCAACACTCTCGTCACGGGATTTCTGCCGCGAAACCGAAGGGATCGCAAACAGCCGCTTACCGCGGTATTGCTCCACTGCATCCGTGTCGATCTGCCAACCGCGTTGCTCAATCAGGTCACGGCGCATTTTGCGGTAGGTGCTCATGAAGCGATCTGATTTGACAGATACCTCGCCATGGAGGTTCTCAGCCAGGTAGAACGGCCTCGTCTCCTCAACGATGGCTGTGTCTTCACGCAACACTTTTTCCAGACGTTTCAAAGAGCCCTTGTCGAACAATTTGGAGCGGAAGAAGTTGCGCACCTGTATCGCAAACGTCTTGGTGGTGTGTTCATCGACCGGCGTATTGGCGTCGAACATAATGATGTGCATTTTGGCGTTGGCCTCAATATGCATCCGAATGGTATTGCCGGCCATATAGAAGGTCGGGTGCACATAGGTCTTGGCCTGATCCTTACGGATAAAACGGCGCAGACCGCCTTTAAGCGCTGGCGGGTACATCTCATTGGTCGATGTCGCCCAGCCATCGTGGCGATCCAGCTTGATGATCTTGTTGCGCTGCGCAGTGTGATTGTGCCCAAACATCGGGTGTACCCAGGAGGCGTGGGCGATGTCGATGCCATTTTCCAGCACCCTGGCAGAATCGGCCTGCCACACCCACTCGGAGCGCACGTCGCGCCAGTCCGGATCGCCGTACTCGGGGAACGGCGGAATGGGATAGCGCTCCTCTTCCGGCAGATCACCCATAAACACCCAGATCATGCCGTAGCGCTCTTCGGTGGGGTAACTGTCGACCCGGGCCTTGTCGGGAATTTTCGTCCCCTCGTCCATCTCCGAAGGTATTACTACGCAGCGCCCTTCACCGTTGTACTGCCAGCCGTGGTAAGGGCAGGTGACATTGCCCTGCGTCACCCAGCCCTTGCTGAGAGAGCCACCGCGATGCAGGCAGGTATCCGCCAGACAATGGACCTTGCCGGCCTCGTCACGGAACAGTACCAGCTGTTGACCGAGCATTTTGACCCGCACAGGGTCAACGCCCACTTTGTCGGACCACTCGGCCACATACCACAGATTAATCAGCAACAGTCTTCCCCAGTCAGTTTACGAACGCAAAGTTTCAAGACACGCTTACGATATTTTATTATTCTCCTATGAAGGAAAGACCAAACTGATTTTTATCAATTTTTTTGCGCTTCGCCGTGGCAGCATGATGCCAACCCACAAGCACGACCAACCAACTGGAAAACTATTCGGGAATGACTATCAGGGCTGTTTACCGGGCGATCGCCATTGCTGGCGCAGAGCCGCCATACGATCGCGCATCGCTCAAGGTGTTCTACCCCGCCCGCTACGGTGATACCGAGGAAGAGCGCAACACCGGGGTTATTCCTGCGGCAAATGAGAGCGCGCCTTTTCCCGTTGTGATTCTGCTGCCCGGTATTAACGTGGGGCCGGAAAGCTATGTGTGGCTCGCCAAAGGACTCGCCGAACAGGGTGTGGCTGTCGTAACCTTCACGCTGGTGGCAGAAGAGATGCCGGGGTATATCAGCCTTACCCCGGGGCTTGCGATACCGGCACTGCTGCCGGACAACTACGCGAAATCACCCAGCGCAACCGCCATCGGGCCTATCCTCGAGGACCTCGCACAGATGAACACCAGCGGCGTACTGGCAGGCTGCCTCGACCTTAAACGCGTGGTACTCGGCGGCCACTCCGCCGGCGGTACCGTGACCCTGCTCAACGCCAGGCCAGATTGGTTCCCCGGTGTCTGCGCCGCCTTCAGTTACGGCGCCCACACCGCGGCAGCCGCGGCCATGGGCTATCCTCAGGACAGCTTCTTCGGCACGCCCACAGAGCTCCCCACACTGCTGATGGGCGGCACCCGGGACGGCTGCATTGCAGGCAGCGCGGGGCGCTACGGGGATGAGCAGGCATCCCCCACCGAGCGTGTGGAGCGCACATTCGATGAGGCGATGGCAAACAATCGCGCCGATTGCGCCCTCGCCCTGATCGAGGGCGCCAATCATTTTTCCATGGCCTATCCCGCCGACGAAAGTACCGGCAGGCCATTCATTGATATGGCGACCACGCAACCCGACGGCGACATACGCGAGCTGTTGCTGTCTCTGGTTAGCGACTTCATCAACGGCTATGCCCGCGCTGACGCTGCCGCGCGGGGCCGGTTGCAACAAGTACTCCGCAGCGGACACCCACTGATCGCAAGGGGCGAACTGCGCCCGGGAATTGATAATTAGCAAAGCGTATCCACCGCCGTGTCGCCACCATACGACGCGATACTGATAATTGACTGTAGAAGGAAGCCCCGATGTCCGACGACAAAAAACCCAGTAACTGGCAGCAGGCAATCGAAGGTGAGTGGCACGGCTGCCCCTCGCTGTTCGAACACGACGGCACCCATGTGGGCACCAACAAGGTCAGCCGCGCCAGCGAATTCAAGGACGGCCGCACCACCTACTGGATGGATACAAGGTTTGATGCCATAGGCCCGCTGATGGATCGATTCGAGATCGGCTCACGGATGGAATTTGGTGTCATAGACTCCGATCAGGATCGCATCTACACCGGGCCCGATTTTATCGGCTCAGGCCGTCCGTTCGGACTATTGGTTGACTCACGCTACTACTCTCCGGGCTGGAATGTGGATCTGCGCACGGTCAATCACGTGGTGCCCGAACTGGGCATGCAGGTCTACTCCTCGCAACTGTTTGAAGCCGACACCCTGGTGGGTGTTTTCAACGGCCTGTATATCGTCACCCAGGATCACGAGACCAACCCCGACACGCAGAAACGTGTCGACGACTGGATTGAAAGCGAGAAGCGCCTGGGCCGCATGCCGTTTAATCTGCCGGTTAAACACGCCGGCGTATTCCGCGGCGAATTCGAGGTTTACGATGCCAACCAGGAACTGGTCGGCCACAACAAAGTGACCATTCACCACCGCCCGATAAACCTTCTTCACTCAGAACAGACCATCGAGCTGGAGGGCGTGATCAATGCCAAGTGGACGGCGATGCGCACCCGCAATGGCGGCAGCCACCAGTTCCACGGCCCCGATTTGTACGGCAACGGTAAGTCCTATGGCCGCTACCTGTACAGCACCCGCCATGAATACGGCAAAGCGCACAAGCTGTGGTCCCGCGAGACGATAGTGGATACCGACTACACCATGGTCTGCGCCTGGCAGTTCATTCGCTCCTCCAAGGAGGAGTACACCACGTTCGGCGTGCTCCGCTTCGAACCTGGCGAAAACGTACTCGCGGCCAGTTACGTCGACTAAAGCTGGTCAGCATCCCCTGAAATCTTTACCATGCAGGTAGCCCAACCTGCTGGTAAAGACTTTGGCAACACAACCCCTACAAATACGGCAACCGCTACTGACCATTTACAACGGCCTCGACGCCGCAGCGGTAGCCACCCTGCAAAACCTCACCGGGCAGCGCACGCTGACGCCGAGCGAGTACCTTTTTCTGCAGCACACACCCGCAAAATCCGTATACGTGCTGGAATCGGGCATGCTGATGATGGAGCGCTCTTCCTCCACCGGGCGGCGGCAGGTCATGGCGTTTATGCATCCGGGCAACTACATCGGCATTACCCACAATGAACACTACGACTTCACCGTATCGGCACTGACGAAATCCACGGTCTGTGAGATACCGCTGAAAGCGTTCGGGAAATTGCAGGATGAGGTGCCACAACTCAAGGAAAACGTCCAGCGCATAAGCGGCAACATCCTCGCACACACGCTGGACCAGGTATTTGCACTGGGCCAGAAAAAAGCCCACGAACGGGTATGTTTTTTGCTGAAGCAGCTGTCAGACAGGCTGCCCTCAGAGCGCTGTCACTCAATTGAGCTGATAATGACGCGACAGGATATCGCCGACTATCTGGGGCTGACGATTGAAACGGTCAGTCGGGCATTTTCCAAGCTGAAACGCGAGGGCCTGATCGACGTGTACTCTGCACACACTATTGAAATTCGCGACATGGAAAAAATAGAGGAGCTGGCACTGGCGGACTGAGGCCCCTCCAGCTCTCGATATAAAGCAAACCTCAGTTTTTGAAAAAAGCCGCTGCCGCCTTTTGCATCGCAGCCAGTTCTTCGGACACCGCCGCATCCGCATTTACCCACTCCCACCAGGCGGATACTGCACTGTGCCCGCCCAGCGCATCCTGCGCGCCAAACAGCGGTGCCAGTAATAACAGGTAGGACAGGTGCGGCGCCAGCGCCACATCGCCAAGGTGTAACGAACGCGCAGCCACATCACCCTGTGCTGCGAGCACACCGTTGAGGCGCCGCAGTTCGGCGTCCATGTTTTCGACCAGGGTGTCCGCGTTCTCGCGCTTGGCGACTGCTGCAAACATCGGAAACACCCCGCCGGGCCCGAGACAGGTATCGGCACAGCGGGCCAGTGTCTGCATTTTCGCTCGTTCCAGTGCATCAGCTGGCAGCAAGCCGCTCTGTGGAAAACAGCTTTCGAGATATTCCATAATGACCCAGGAATCAGCGAGGTGGGAGCCGTCGTCCAGTTGCAGTATCGGGATTTTCCCGTACGGAAACCGGGACATAAATTCCGGCGTACGCAGCTGCGCTGGCGGAGGTTCCACCGATACTGGCAGCTGACCGTGTTTTATCTGTATACGCACACGTGTAGCGTAGGGCGAATGATCGAGATTGAACAGCTTCAAGGTAACCTCCGATTGATGTTACAGCGTTTCGACTATATACCTTAAAGACATAATATTATATCTTTTCAAGGATACACAGCAGGAGAACAGTGAATGGAAACCAGCAACAAAACCGCACGCGAAATCTATCAGGAAATAAAGAATAATCCGGCGCGCAAGCGCTTCGGATTCGGCAGTAAAGCGGTGCTGGTCAACATCGACCCGCAGAAAGCCTATACCCGCACCGATCTGTTTGCCACAGCCTATGAGACAGACCCGAAGCAGCTGGATTATGTCAATGAGCTCGCCAGCCATTTTCGCGCCCTCAACTGGCCGGTCGTGTGGACACATGTCGCCTATATGGATTCCGGTGAAGATGCCGGCATCTGGGGCACGCGCACCGACACCCCGGACTCCCTGCAGAATATCAAGTTCGACTCCGAGCGCTCCGAGTTTGACGACCGGCTCGACATCCAGCCGGATCGCGATGTCATCTACCTGAAAAAAATGCCCTCTGCTTTTTTCGAGACACAGCTGCAGTCGCTGTTGGTCTGGCACAAGGTCGACACCGTGATCCTGACCGGTGGCTCCACGTCGGGATGCATTCGCGCCACCGCCGTAGACAGCCTGTCGCGGGGCTACCGCACAATCGTTCCCGAGCAGTGCGTGGCAGACAAGCACGAGAGCTACCATTTCGCCAACCTCACCGATCTGTCGCTGAAATACGCCGATGTGGTGGAGGTGGACGAGGTACTCGACTGGCTGAGCAACCAAAAGAGTGAACAGGCTGGCACACAGGTGGATGGAAAATAATGAAAGCGGACCCCGGATTCTATGACTACTGGCCCTACGAGGGGCGCCCCCGGATCGAATGGCCGGGCGGCGCCCGAATCGCGTTCTGGGTAGCACCGAATATCGAGTTTTACGAGCTGAATCCGCCGACCAATCCCCATCGCAAGGCCTGGCCGCAACCCTATCCAGCAACCCAGGGTTACAGCATCCGCGATTACGGCAACCGCGTGGGTCACATCAGGCAAATGGACGTGCTGGAGCGCTATGGGGTGCGCGGCTCTGTGTCGCTGTCCACTGCACTGTGCGACCACCATCCGGAGCTCATCGCGATGTGTGCCGAACGCGACTGGGAGTTTTTCAGCCACGGTATCTACAACACGCGCTACACCTACGGTATGTCCGAGGCGCAGGAACGCGATATGATTCGCGATGCGATGGAGAGCATTCACAAACACACCGGCCAGCAGTGCGCGGGCTATCTGGCACCGGCGCTGTCACATTCGGAACTGACGATGGATCTGTTCGCCGAGGTCGGCACGGAACTGTTCGGCGACGCCGGCGGTTTCTACACCTGCGATCTGTTTCACGACGACCAGCCCACCCCCATCAGGCTGCGCAGCGACAAGCGCTTCGTGTCTATTCCCTACTCACTGGAAATGAACGACACCATCGCCTATGTGGTCAACCGGGTGGAGCCACGGCGCTATGGACAGATGCTGAAAGACAATTTCGATCGCCTTTACGCAGAGGGGGAGCAATCCGGTACCGTCATGTGCATTCCCACGCACAACTACCAGGTGAGCTGCCCCCACCGGTTGAAGGCATTCGAAGAGGCGCTTGAGTACATCACCGGGCACCCGGATGTGTGGGTGACCACCGGACGCGAAATCGCCCAGTACTTTATCGACAATTACTACGACGAGAGCCTGCAGGACATCGCAACACGAGGGGCTCGGGCATGACACTGGATAAAGAACACCTCGAATACCCCGAGCGCCACTACGGCATGGACCACGCGCGCTATGACTGGAGTCTGCTGTCAGAGCGCAAGCCGGTCAGTTGGCCGGGCGGGAAAAAACTGGCCCTGTGGATCAACGTCGGCCTGCAGTTTTTCCCACTGAACCAGAAAGGCGAGCCCTTTGCGGTACCCGGCGGCATGACCATGCCCTACCCGGATTTCAGGCATTACTCATTGCGTGACTACGGCAACCGGGTGGGGATCTACCGTCTGCTGAAAGCTTTTGATGCGCACAACATCCGTGCCAGCTTCGCCTTCAATACGGAACTGGCTGAGCGCGCCCCTTACCTGCTCGACAAAATTGCCACACGCGGCGACGAAATCCTGTGCCACGGCTGGAATATGGACAGCCTGCACTACGGCGGCATGGACCCGGCTCAAGAAAGCGAGCTGGTAGAGCGCTCTGTCACGCGCCTGCGCGAACTCAGCGGCCAGTCCGTACGCGGCTGGCTCAGTCCGGCACGCAACGAAAGCGAGCAGACACCGGAACTGCTGGCGGCCAATGATGTGGAATATTTCTGCGATTGGGTGAACGATGACATGCCCTTTGAGTTTCGCACGGACAACGGGCCGCTGGTCGCGATGCCCCTGTCCAATGAGCTGGAAGACCGGTTCATACTGATGAACAACTTTCATTCAGAGCAGTCGTGGCTGGAGCAGGTCTGCGACGCGGCGGATTTTCTGCTCGCAGAGGCGAACAGCGGGGGCAGCGCGCGTATACTGGCGCTCAGTATTCACCCCTGGCTCATGGGCCAGCCACACCGGATTGGCACACTGGAGAAGGCTTTGGCCTATCTGAGCGCGCTTGACGGCGTCTGGTCAGCCCACGCTGGGGATATTTATCAACGCTGGAAATCACAGCAGGATTGAGGAGCTCTAATGAACGCGATATCCAATCTGTTCAAGAACACTCAGCTACACACGCTGGAACGGGATACGCCGACACCGCTCTACTACAAACTCTACAGCCTGCTCAAAGGCGCGATTCTGGACGGCTCCATCGACAACGGTTCGCAGATGCCCACAGAGCAGCAATTAGCGGAGACGTTCAATGTCTCACGCATTACCGCCAAGCGCGCGATGGATGAGCTCGCGGCCGAGGAGCTGGTAGAGCGACGTCGCGGCAAGGGCACACACGTCACCTACGAGTACTCCCCGAAACCGGTACAGGCACCGCTGATCGGCATGCTGGAGGAAATCGAGAGCATGGCGCGTCACTCTGATGTCAAAGTGCTAAAATGCCGTATGCAACTCCCGCCCGCCGCCATCCGCGAGGCGCTCGGCCTCGACAGCAGCGCCAAGGTGCTGCAACTGGAGCGTGTGCGCTACCGCGAGGGGCAGCCCTTCGGATACTACATAAGCTGGACCAATGGGCTGAAAAAAACGGTGAGCAAAAAGGATTTCCAGAAATCACCGCGGCTGGCCATCTTCCGCAAACAGGGTCTTAAAATCACCCATGTCACGCAGACCATCAGCGCCACCGCCGCCACACCAGAACTCGCCGAGGCACTCGATACCGACGTTGGCGCGCCTCTGCTGAGTCTGGTCCGCCACTCTTTCAAAACGGTGCGGGGGCAGGAACAACTGGCCGACTACCTGCAGGTGTTCTACCACCCCGACAGATTTCAGTACCAGATGGATCTGACGCTCGATGCCTGACTCACGCGATACACACCGCAGCCGACTGCGGCAGCGCCTCACAGAGTCCACCGCAGTCAAGGCGCCGGGCGTGTACGATGCACTGACAGCACTGCTCGTTGAGCAGGCGGGGTTTGACTGCGGCTTCGTTTCCGGCGCGGGGATCTCTTTTGCACGCTACGGCAGGCCGGACATCGGGCTGGTGACGTCCAGTGAAGTGGCGGCAACCGTGGCCGCGATGCGCGAGCGCACCAGCATTCCACTTATCGTGGATATGGATACCGGCTTTGGCAACGCGCTGAATGCCCAGCGCACCGTGCGCGAGTTCGAACGGGCCGGTGCATCCGCTGTGCAGATGGAAGACCAGACCTTTCCCAAGCGCTGCGGACATATGGCCGGTAAAAGCGTCATTTCCAGCGGCGAGATGGTAGGAAAAATACGCGCCGTAGTGGACGCGCGCGAGTACGGGGACACGCTGGTGATTGCCCGTACCGATGCCCTGGCCGTCAATGGCTTCGACGATGCGATGTCGCGCGGCGAACGCTATCTGGAAGCGGGCGCCGATGCGCTGTTTATTGAAGCGCCGGGGGACATAGAACAGATCAGGCGTATCGGCGAGCACTTCGGCCACCGCACCCCACTGGTGTACAACCTGCTGGAGGGCGGCAACAGCCCCATCTCCACAGCGGCGGAGGTTGAGGCGGCCGGCTTTCGCATCGCCCTGTTTCCCGTTGCACTGCTACACCGCGCCATTCCCGCGATGCAGGGGCTACTGCAAACCATCGCCAACGACGGCAGCACAGTTGCCCAACACAGCGATATGCTGGATATCTCGCGTATTAATCAACTGTTGGGCGCAGCGGAGTTACTCGCGGGTGCCGAACGCTACAAGGGCGACTGATGATACGGATTGCGCTGCGCTGGATTGCACGAGGACTGCTGGCGATTGTCCTGCTGGTCGTACTGGGAATCGCCTATTTGTGGTTCAGCAACCGCGACATACCGATGGCCCAACTGGAGCGGGAGTACGGCGGTGACGGTCTGCAACGACTTGAGGTCGACGGCGTCAATCTGGCCTACCGGGTCAGCGGCGAGGGGCCACCCGTGGTACTGATCCACTCCCATTTCTACACCATGCGCCAGTGGCAGGCGTGGACGGAACAGCTGTCAAAACACTTCACGGTCATCCGCTACGATCTGACCAGCCACGGACTCACCGGCCCAGACCCCTCCGGGGACTACTCCTACGATCGCGGCGTCGAACTACTCACAGGACTACTGGATCACCTCGGCATCGAAACGACGGCTCTGGTGGGCTCCTCCACGGGCGGCGCTATCGCGCGACGCTTCGCCGCCACCCACCGCGACCGGGTCAGTGCGCTTGTGCTGATCAATACGCCCGGTATGCCAAGGCCAGCCAACCCGTATATGGAAAAGGGCATGCCCGATTGGTTCGGCTACCTGTTTTACCTGCTGCCGGAACGCGTGTTCAAGCCGTTTCTCGCCTCGGCTGTCGCAGACCCCGACACCATTACTGACGAACTGGCCCACGAGACACACCGCATGTACCGCGGGGAAGGCAACCGCTGGGCGGAATTTGAACGCATGAGCAGTTGGCACCCCTCAGACATCAGCGCGGAATTACAACTCATCAGCGCGCCGACCCTGATACTGTGGGGAGAAAACAACCCGCAGCTGCCTGCTGCCCACGCCGACCTGTACCGGGAGCAATTGACCAATGCGGTTTCTATCACCACCGTGATCTACCCCGGTGTAGGCCACGTGATACCACTGGAAGAGCCACAGCAATCTGCAGCCGATACCATCGAGTTTCTGGAGCAACTGCCATGATGTACCGCCTGGCAGTACCGCTAGTGGCCGTGTTGACACTGCTGAGCGCCTGCACCAAAGAGGTTGAGCTGCCAGCGGCGACCCCGCTGCAGGCCGATCCGGCCGCGGTAGCAGCGCTTTACGCTGCGGAGACGGGACCCTATCGGGTCACGGCCATTGAAAACGTCGAGTTGCCGGAAAAGGGAGAGCAACGCGCACTGCCATTGAATGTCTATTATCCGGATGCCAGCGGCCCCTTCCCGCTCATCCTTTTCTCCCACGGCAACTGGTCAGACCGCCACAGCTATGATCGCCTGATCGAGCACTGGGTATCACACGGCTATGTCGTGATCGCGCCCGATCACCTCGATTGCTGCGGCATGGCGAGGGGGATTTTCAATAGTCTGCGCTACGGCAATCTCGGATTGATTCAGGCCCGTATAGACGACCTGACACGGCTGCTGAACGATCTACCCCAACTCGAAGAGGCGGTACCGGGGCTCAACGCAAAGATCGATCCCGAACGTATCGCCCTCGCGGGCCACTCCTTCGGCGCGTTCAGCGCGCAACAGTTCGGTGGAGCCGCTGCACTGGACCCCGACAGCGGCCAGTACCACAGTGCTCTTGATAACAGGGTGAGTGCCATTGTAGCGCTTTCGCCACCCGGCCCCATGTTCGACGAAATCACCGCAGACAGCTGGCGCGAGCTCACAACCCCGACACTGATGACAACCGGCACCTGGGACAGCGAGCCAACCTTCTGGCCCGACTGGCGCGAGCATCTGATGTCGTTTGAGAGTGCGAAGCCCGGCGACAAGTATGCGCTGGTGGTGGAAGGCGCGGACCACTATCTGGGAAACCTGATCTGCAGGACCGATCGGGAGCAGCCACCACAGGAGGACGCACTGACCATGGTGCACATTGCGACCACCGCCTTCCTCGATAACTACCTGAAAAACAACGCTGATGCACAGGCGCTGCTGACCAGCGACACAATGACCGAAACAACGGGTGAATTCGCCCGACTCGAGCGCCGCTAACCCGTGGCGCCGGGTTGACTGCCTGATTCCCCGCTATCCGCGCCAGCGGACAGCATCAGCCCCCGGACTGATCCGTCGCCGGGTGAAAGCCCTTGGGCAATCCCGCCTCGGGTGTGAAACCATACAGTTCCACCTGCGGCAGCGCGTCCGCCAGCACCCTGCGCGCAGCCATCAGACGTTTAAAGTTCACCCCCGTCTTCAGCCCCATACTTTCGAGTAGAAACACCAGGTCCTCAGTGACGATATTACCGCTGGCACCGGGCGCGAACGGACAGCCACCGATACCTCCCATGGAGGCATCAACCGTGGTCAGACCGGCATCAAGTGCCGCCATAACATTGGCCAACCCCTGCCCACGCGTGTTGTGCAAATGGATGCCACTGAGCATATCGGGCCCGAGCAGCTCGTGAATACGGCGCGTATACTCGCGCACCTGCAACGGGCTCGCGAAGCCGGTGGTATCAGACAAGCCCACCTCATCACAGCCGGCCTCGGCCAGCTTTTCCGCCATCTCCAGCACCTTGGCCAGCGGCACCTCGCCCTCCAGTGTGCAACCGAAGGCAGTGGACAGCGAGCCCTCCAGTTTCGGCCGCTCAACCGCCGGCAGCTCATCGATGGCCGCTCGAATGGCCCGCACTTCCTCCAGCACCTGTGCGTGGGTGCGCTTCAGGTTCTTCAGGCTGTGAGTCTCGCTGACCGACAACGGTACCGTCATCTTGTGGGGTCGAACGGCCAGGGCATTCTCGGCACCGCGCAGGTTGGGCACCAGCACCGCCACGGCAAGGCCTTCGATCTGCCGCGCGTGTTGTACCAGCTCTGCCGTATCCGCCAGTTGCGGCAATACCTTGGCAGGCACAAAAGAGCCCACCTCAACCTCGGGGATACCCGCTGCAGCGAGCGCAGTAATCCAGCGCTTCTTTTCCGCGGTCGGCATGATGGTATCGATGCTTTGCAGGCCATCTCGCGGCCCCACTTCGCTAATTTCGATGTCGATTGAAGACACTGCTTGTCACTCCCGTAAATGGATATTGAGGCGTTGCAGACGCCCGGGCAGGCAATAAGATATAATGTTATAACATACTATCATTTAAGCCCGCTCTATGAAATCCGGAGGCACTATGGCAGAAACAGCAGGACAGGTCCGACCACTGGACGGCATCAAAGTTGTTGAATTCACCCACATGGTTATGGGCCCCACGGTGGGCTTGATCCTCGCGGATCTGGGTGCGGATGTGATCAAGGTAGAGCCGCCCAAAGGCGACAACACCCGGCGCCTGCAGGGTTCCGGGGGCGGCTATT
This sequence comes from Halioglobus sp. D3-4, assembly GCF_055809315.1. Classification (NCBI taxonomy): domain Bacteria; kingdom Pseudomonadati; phylum Pseudomonadota; class Gammaproteobacteria; order Cellvibrionales; family Halieaceae; genus Halioglobus; species Halioglobus sp. D3-4. The sequence goes on along the minus strand of NZ_CM147907.1, from coordinate 4,266,423 downwards.
TTGCGATGTACAACCGCAACAAGTCCAGCCTGTGTCTCGACCTGAAATCCAGTGAGGGATTGGCGCTGGCGCAGGATATCGTCAGCCGCAGCGATATTATGGTGGAGAACTTTCGCCCCGGCGCGATGGACAAACTCGGCCTCGGCTACGAGACGCTAAAAGGCAATAACCCCGGGCTGATCTACTGTTCACTCAAGGGTTTTCTCAGCGGCCCCTACGAACACCGCACCGCACTGGACGAGGTCGCCCAGATGATGGGTGGCCTTGCCTACATGACCGGCCTGCCCGACAAACCCATGCGCGCCGGCAGCTCAGTGATCGACATTACTGGCGGCATGTTCGGGGTTATCGGCATTCTGTCGGCGCTGCAGGAGCGCCACCGCACAGGCACCGGGCGTCACGTTACCAGCTCCCTGTTCGAAACAACGGCGTTCATGGTGGGACAACACATTGCGCAACAGGGCGTATTGGGTGATGAACCACCGCCGATGAGCGTGAGGCGCAGTGCGTGGTCGGTGTACGACATATTCACCTGCAAAGAAGGCAATCGTCTATTCGTGGGCGTGGTCAGCGACAGCCTGTGGCAACGCTTTTGCGAGGAGTTCGGTTTTGACGAGTGGGCGGCGGATGAATCGCTGGCCACGAACAACGCGCGCGTGCAGCGTCGAGCCACGATAATACCGACAATTCAGGCGCTTTTTGACACACTGGACATGGACGAACTGAGCACCCGCCTCGACCGTGCTGGCCTCCCTTTCGCACCGATTAACAAGCCCATCGATCTGGTCGACGACCCACATATGCAGGCCGGTGGCTTGCTGGATATCGAACTCAGCAACGGCGAAAGTATCAGGCTTCCCGCACTGCCGGTGGAATTCGACGGCGAAAAGACCCGTGTGTACCGGCAGTTGCCGAAGCCGGGACAGGGCGGGATTGACTACCTGCAGCGGCTGGGTATCGACGGCGCGCGCGTGGAGGAATTACTGACAGCGGGCATCATCACCCCCGAGTGAAGCAACCGCTTCAGTAGACCCAGGGGTATTGATTCTTGCGCTGCTCGTGAAACTGCTCAATCACGTCCCAGTGCGTCTGCGTCAGCGCAATCGCATCGAGGCCCTCCACCAGCATACGCTTGGCGCCGGCCTCAATATCAAAGGCGTAGTGAGTTCCATCGGCTGCGACCGTCTGCCCGGGCAGATCTATTAGCGGCTTGTTGCTCTGCGGCGCTTTGGCCCCCCAGGTGGCTATCGCGGCGATCTCTTCCTCAGCCAGCGCCAGTGGCAGCAGGCCGTTGCGAATGCAGTTGTTCGCAAAGATCGCGCCGAAGCCCGGCGCGATCACAGCGCGAATTCCATACTCTTTCAGCGCCCACACGGCGTGCTCGCGCGACGAGCCACAGCCGAAGTTCGGGCCGGATAACAGGATACTGGCGTCGCTATACTCCGGCTGATTGAGGACAAACTCAGGGTTCTCATCGCGCCCGCCAATCTCGCGGTAGCGCCAACCGGCAAACAGCCCATCACCCAGACCCAATTTGGACACACGCTTCATTTCGCGCGACGGGATTATCGCATCGGTATCGACATTGGCGCGCAGTAGCGGCGCTACCACGCCCTGGTGCTGTTCAAACTTTTCCACTAACGGTACTCCTCGGGCAGGTAAGCGCGCGGGTCAGCGATAGCACCGGCGATGGCCGACGCCGCGACCGTGGCCGGGCTCGCCAGATGAGTGCGTGTCTGCGGACCCTGCCGCGATTCAAAGTTGCGGTTGGTTGTGCTGATCACCCGCTCGCGTTCACCGAAGTGCTCACCGCCGGCGTAGAAACACATCGAGCAACCTGAAGCGCGCCATTCAAACCCGGCATCTGTGAAAATACGGTGCAGGCCCTCTGCCTCGGCCTGAGCTTTCACCGTCATTGAGCCCGGAACACAAATCGCCCGCACCCCCTCTTTTACTTTTCTTCCACGCAGTATTGATGCAGCCAGACGAAGATCAGAGATTCGCGCGTTGGTGCAGGAGCCGATGAACGCGCAGTCGATCGTATTACCCTGGAGTAATGCGCCTTCTTCCAGACCAATGTACTCGAGTGCCCGCTCCAGTTCCTGTCGGGACGCGGTGCTTTTATCGTCTGCATTGTCGGCATCGCGCGCCGCGGGAACGCTGCCGCTGATGGCGATGGTGTGCTGCGGGCTCGTGCCCCAGGTAACCTGCGGCTCCAGTATCTCGCAATCTATCACTAACTCCCTATCGAAGATCGCATCCGGGTCGCTGGCAAGCTCGCGCCAGTGGGACTCAGCCATATCCCACTGCTCGCCGGTCGGGGCGTAGGGGCGGCCCCTGAGGTACTGAATCGTTTTGCTGTCCGGTGCCACGAGCCCGGTAAAAGCGGAAAACTCCACGGCCATATTGCACAGGGTCATACGCCCTTCGATATCCAGAGCCTCCACGGCAGAGCCAGCAAACTCTACCGCGTAACCGGCTCCGCCGCCCGCCCCGTAACGACCGATAAGGTACAGGATCATGTCCTTCGCGCTGACACCGCGCGCGAGCTCACCCTCGAATCGCACCCGCATGGTACCGGGGCGCTTTACCCGCAAGGTTTTGGTGACCAGCGCGTGTTCCGCCTCACTGGAGCCAATACCCCAGGCCAGCGCACCCAGCGCTCCCTGGGTGCAGGTGTGGCTGTCCGGGCATACCAGAGTCAATCCTGGCTGCGCGATACCCTGTTCCGGAGACACCACGTGCACAATACCCTGGCGCGGATCATCGAGATCAAACAGGGTAAGGCCGGCATCCCGCGCGCCCTCGCGCGTGGCGACGATAAAATCGCGGCCACTGGGCATGGTGGTGTCATCGGTACGATCGGGGTAAGTGTCGACAATGTGGTCCATCACGCAGAAGACGTGTTCGGGACAGAACACCTTGCGGCCATCCGCCTGCAAGCTGGACAAAGCGATTGAGCCAGTGCGCTCATGCAGGAAAATTCGGTCGATGTATATCAGGTCGTCCCCGTCAGGCGAGTGCTCCACCAGATGTTCTCGCCACAGTTTTTCAAACAGGCTTAGTGCCATAACTTCTTGTCGCCGCTCCTTCGTTACACGCGTACCGTCTGCCGGACCTGACAGACTAAATGTTATATTCACATAGCATTATAGCTTAATCGCCCTGCGCCTGTCGCAGTCTGGCTTCAATCCGTTTCATCGGCAGATGCTGTCTACCCTCCTCCAGCATGAACTGCAAAAAGCTCTCCGCCACCGGCGACAACTGTTTCTGCCTTAGATGGATAACATGCCACTGCGTGGTGACAGGGAAGCCGCTGACCGGCAGCTGAACAAGGCCATCCGCATCGGCATACACCAGTGCATAGGCGGACAGGATGCCGACACCCATATTCGACATCACCGACAGTTTAATTGCTTCGGAACTGGCCATTACCAGCGGCCGCTCTACCACCAACCCGTTGCTGACCAGGTGCTCATCCACCGCCAGGCGTGAACCGGAACCGACATCGCGCAGAATGATACGCTCGCCTGCCAGATCCTCCCACGTAAGCCGCTTGCGCAGCGCCAGCGGGTGATCTTTTCGCGCTACCACGACTAGCGGGTTCGGTAAAAAGGGGTAGTGGGTGATATCGAGGCGCCCGGGAACGTGATTGAAGATATACAGATCGTCCCGGTTATCCTTGATACGCTCCAGTAGCTCACTGCGCTTGCCCTCCACAAAGTTGAGCTCAATGCCGGGATAGCGTTGCAGGAACGGCCCCAGCAACTGCGGCAGGAAGTACTTGGCACTGGAGTCCACCGCCAGACGCAGGCGACCTGCAGTTACCCCCCGTAGGTCGCCCAGACTGGCGTCCAGCCGATCCAGCAGTTCGACCAACTCTCGCCCCGCCGCCTGCACACGACGTCCCGCCTCTGTCAGGGAAAGCTGTCGCCCGATTACCTCATACAGGGGTAGTCCCACCGCCTCAGTCAGCTTGCGTACCTGAATAGAGACACTGGGTTGGGAGAGATGCAACTGCTGCGCAGCCTGCGCGATGCCCCCCACCTCCGCCACCTTCAGGAATATCTCCAGCTGGCGCAGGGTTCCAAGCTGCGCCAGCCGCCGGGCATCTAGCGCTTCAGGCGTTTCTTTTACACGACTCATAGCCACCTCAATGTATAGATATTAATCTATTTATATATATCATAAATTCAATTTTTATTTATGGTTTGGTTTTTGTAGGATGTGGAGAGTTAATGTTCAATCCGACAATTGAGGAGCCCACGCCATGAGACCCCACGTAGAACTGGTCGACGAAAAAGACCTGATCTGGCACGTTGCCGAATTCAGCCATGCCACCGGTGATGCCAGGCAACAAAACCTGAGCTACGATGAAGAGGATGGCTCAGCATCGCTGCGCGTTGAATTTGTGACGGACTGGTCCCGGCCCGCAGGACTACACGCTGCCTTTACCGAGTGGTACATCATCGAAGGCGAGGTCCAGCTTGGCGACACGTCCCTGACTGCCAACGACTACTGGTGTGCTCCCAAGGGCATACTCACCCCCGCGATTAACGTCAAAGCTGGCACCATCATCCTGCTGTTCCGGGAATACGGTGACTGGACTTTCAGCCCGGCCGATAGCAACGGCCCCGAAGCCAGGGATTTTGACGAGCTCACCGTGTGCAGCGCCGGTGGCCAGGACTGGTATGATGTGACCGACCCCGAGCACGGCAGCCCGATGGATTTCGAGCGCGGCGGCACACCGGTACCGGGGCTGTTCATCAAGATGCTGTACCACGATGTCGAAACCGGTTTCTATACACGCCTGATCAAGGCCAAGCCGGGCTGGCGCGAGCACCCTCTTGCGCACCACCCCTGCTTTGAGGAAGCCTACTGCCTCGACGGCACCTTTGATTACAACTTTGGCGAGATGGTTAAAGGGCAGTATTTCTTCAGACCCAAGGGCGTCCGGCACGGCGATTTCTCCGCTGGCGAGGATGGTACAGTCTGGCTGCTGCGCTGCGATGGACAACTGGTTGACTGGTACACAGATAACGCCAGCGTGGAACTCAAGGGAGATCCGGTAAACTGGGGCGATGGATATCCCAATACCGAGCCACCCGAGTTTGTATTACCGGTGCGCTCGAAATCGGTGGGCCCGATGAAACGGCCGGATTACATGTAAGGGACAGTATGGACAACAAGGTATATGTTAACGATGTCGGCCCGCGGGATGGCCTGCAGAATCAGGCCACCGTCCTAACCCCGGCGCAGCGCCTACAACTGATTGGGGCGCTGGTCGACGCCGGCGTCTCAGCCATTGAGGTAGGTAGCTTCGTGTCAGAGAAGGCTGTCCCGGCAATGGCCGGTACCGGCGACATATTCAAACAGCTCCCGGCACAGGACACCATCAGGTACTCGGCTCTGGTGCCGACCAGGAAGTATTACGAACTGGCCCGTGACGCCGGTGCCCGGGTACTGGAAGTCTTTGTCTGCGCCACCGAAACCATGAATCAGAAGAACATTCGCTCATCGATCGCCGATTCCATGGCGGCGGCCGGGGACGTGATCAAACGCGCCAACGAAGAAAGCACTGAGGTTATCGCCTGCATTGCCGTCGCCTGGGAATGTCCGTTTGAGGGGAAAACCGACCCGGCACAGGTTAAACAGATGGCGCGGCAGTTCCTCGACATGGGTGCCAGCCAGTTGCTGATCGCCGACACGATCGGCGCGGCCAACCCGCTGGCTGTCTCAGAGCTGATGTCAGATCTGGTAGCGGAACACGGCGCCGACAAACTCGCCTGCCACTTCCACGACACACGCGCCATGGGCGTAGCCAATGCCTTCGCCGCATTACAGACAGGCATCCGTCACTTCGACGCCTCGGTTGGCGGTTTAGGCGGCTGCCCTTTTGCACCGGGTGCCACCGGCAATGTCGCCACAGAAGACCTGGTGATGATGCTGCACCAGATGGGTTATGAAACCGGCATAGACCTGCCGAAATTAATGGCCGCTGGCGAGTTGGCTGGCGAACTCACCGGCACCTGCACCGGCGGACGCGCAGACCGCTGGCGCCGCCTGCAACTGGAAAAGGGCCGATCCCTGGCCTGACCCACTAGCCGGTGATCACACCCTCACCGGCCAGTGCCGCGATCTCTTCATCCCCGAGACCGAGAATCCCTTTCAGGACTTCCTCATTGTGACTGCCCACAGGCTGACCGGGGAAATCCGTGCGCCCCGGCGTGCTGGACAACTTCGGCAATATGGCCGGTATTTTCAACGGCTCGCCATCGATCTCCACTGACTCGAACATACCGCGCGCCTGATAGTGCTCATCGCCGAGCATATCCTCAACACTGTAGATCGGGCCAACGGGTACCCGCGCCTCTTCTAGCGTCTCGATGATATAAGCCGAGGTGTTGGCCGCACACCAATCGGCCAGGGCTTTATCGATTTCGGGCTCATGCCTTACCCGCCCTTCGTTGTCAGCCATCTCCGGGTTCTCCGCCATCTGCGGATGGCCGGCCGCCACCATAAGACGCTTGAAGATAGAATCGCCATTGCCGCCAATGATGACATGCTTGCCGTCACTGCAGGCGTAAGTATTGGTCGGAACGATACCCGTAACCGTCGTACCGGAGGGCTCGCGAACCACGCCCGCGCCATCGAACTCGGGAACCATACCTTCCATCAGACTGAACACCGACTCGTACAGCGCGACATCGACAACCTGGCCGACTCCGCCACCCTGCGCCTGGGGCCGCGCGCGCTGCACAATCGCCAGCACAATACCCAGCGCCGCGTGAATGGCCGCCAGCGTATCGCCCATACTGATATTGGGGCGCACCGGCGGTTGGCCGGGCTCACCGTTGATATAGCGAAACCCGCCAAAACCCTCTGTGACCGAGGCATAACCCGGCTTGTTGGCATAGGGCCCCGTTTGACCGTAGCCGGAAATGCGCGTGTAGATCAGGCCCGGATTGGTTTTCTTCATGTCCTCGGGGCCCAGCCCCCAGCTCTCCATCAGACCCGGACGAAAATTCTCCACCACCACATCAGCCGTATCGAGCAACTGCCGCGCCAGGTCGCGACCCTTTTCGGACCGGAGATCCATAGTGACACTTTTCTTGTTGCGACCCAGGCTGTAATACCACAGCGACGTGTCACCGCGCACAACTCGCCACTTACGAATCGGGTCGCCGCCAGGTGGCTCGACCTTGATCACTTCGGCACCAAAGTAGGATAACAGCGTACCGGTGAACGGCCCCGCCAGAAGCTGACCCAGCTCCACCACTCGCAAACCTTCTAACGGCCGTGGCAAGTTACTCATGTGTATTCCTCCGAAAACTGGACGCCCGACAAGGTAGTGTCAGGCAATTGTTATATTATAATAACATTATGTCTTTTGTGCTGAAACACAGAATATGCGAATGCCGCTGCCATGCACCACATCCAGTACCAACAGCGCTCGGTAGTCCAGCATCATCAAATACACCACAAGTCGCCGCCGCATAGGAAGACATTTGGTCATCATTTTCCTGTAGCCATAACGTCTTCTGAAAATCTGCATTTGAAAGTTCTCGCAAGCTCTCCGGTAGTGTTTTCAGGTCAAGCATGGCGCTACTTCCCATAAATGAATCTATTAAGCGGAATGTGGGTCTCAGGGCTCTTGTCAGCACCTCTGGCACCGCCACCAAGACCACCTCCCAAGTGCAAACGAGGGTGTAGAAGCAGGTAAGCCAATGACAATAATTACTGCGCCGATGATCGACAACAGGGACTGGCGCTTGCAGTTTCTCTTGATCAATTACCTCAAATTATTCCACAAGGTGTGGCCTGACAAACAAATAGTTTGCAAGGACATTTCCATTCTCAAGCCTACCATTTTCGAAGAGGGTCACGCCGTAGCCTACGACAGGCCTGCCGTCATTCTTGTGAGATTCCGAAATGCCATCCCTGAAGTAATACCCAAGATTGACAGAATCCTTGTCAAAATCGAGATAACCACTGCCCGTAGCGATATTTTCTTGTAATGCTGAATCTGCTTCCAGGAGAATAGGCGCGTTGTCACCGAAACTCAGCACATTGACGGCATCACAGAGAAACGCCGAAAAGCTGACTGTCGGCAAAGGATCGATATCGAGGAATCGGCCAAAAATTAAACCACTGCCCAAGTACGACCATGGTGTCTCGAGCCGCGCCATTATGCTACCGCGACCACCGCTACCAAGGTCTTTCTCATTACAAAATTTGACTTCATCGCCAAGGTCAACCGCAAAGCTCCCGTATTCTCTATAGCCGCGCAACGGGAAAGAGATTATCCAATCGGTTCTGGCGGCAACACCGGCCGATAACACTACATCGTTTGATATGGTGCCCTCATGGGTAGACAACAAAAGCGCTACCGCATCTATGCCTTCCCCTGAGTCGGGAGTGACAATCGTTCCATCGGACAGATGGGCTATCGGATCAGCATCAAAAAGATTGGGATGCTCGTCCCCAGGAGCTGTGTGGGGAATAGCTTCCATGAAGTCGAGCAATCCTATGGCGGGTAGCGCCGACGATAGTCCCAACGAGACATTGACCAGGCTAAAATAACCCGTGACATCCGCAGTGACAGCAGAAACATACAAATCGGCTACAGGATCACGTGTCCACGCGCCTCCGGGTTGCCAGCGCTCTGCAAACTCTTGGCATGACGACTCCAGGACATCCTCGGACGCACTATCACTGACGCCAACAACGTACACTTCCACCATCCCTGTATCTGTAGCAATCTCAAAATCTGTGCCGGCACCACCGAACCTGCCATCACCCGATACGGTGCACGAGCCCTCCGTGATCCTCAAGATCGACAGGTTAGGCTCAACCTGAGTAAATGCAGCGCGCCAGTTTTCGGCCGCGCCGACGTACGCGTTGAAACTGTTAACCAGCAAACCGGTTTCGCCGTCGAGCACCCTGATCTTTAATACAGTCTGTATTGTCGACGGTTTTCTGGTGACATCCAGATAGGTATCCCAGCCATTGGTGGTAGTAAAAAAGGGGACCAGCAAAACCTGACCATGTCCGTCGTTGCTGCGCTCGACAGCACTTGCAAGCTGCGTGATGACAAGTAGGGAGAAAAACAATAATGTACGCATATACTCAAAATCCTTTTTCATTGCAGCGAGCTGTTTACTGCGAGCTAACGATTCGTGTTCTTACCGAATATAGTTATTAGGTCTAGCCTACATATACCCCGATGCCAATGCTAGATCTGCATCTGAAAATACAGCGCTGAGCGTAGATCCGAAAATTCAGTGTCTCAAACCCATGTCCAATACAACCAAGCCGAACCCACAACACAAGGTCTATCCCTACCTGTTTCGCAACCTGGCCATTAACCGGTCCAATCAGGTCTGGACGATGTATATCACGTACATTCCGCTGGCCAGGGGCTTTGTCTATGTTGCCGCCGTGTTGGAGTGGTATTCACGGCGCGTGTTGTTCTGGAAAATCTCTACCACCATGGATACCCACTGCTGCCTGGAGGCGGTTGCGGAGGCCATGTAAAGGTTCGGAAAACCGGATATTTTCAATACCGACCAGGACGGCCAGTTCACCAGCCTAGCGTTTTCGAGCCTGCTAAAAGACAGCGCATCCGGATCAGCATGGATGGCAAAGGCGCATGGCGGGTGGAACGGCTCTGGCGATTCGTGCAACACGAGGAAGCTTACCCGCATGCTTACGACACGGTTTCGGCGGCAAAGGCCGGGCTGGATCGCTACTTCCGGCTGTATAACAGCCGTGCAGTCTCAGTGAGCGTAATTTCGCCTCAGTTTCTTTTCTGAGCTACGGACACAATTCTTATGGAAAAGAGTAGCCCTCGAATCCCAAGGCAAAAAAATCACACAACGCTGGACTCACTACGATCGCAGGTCCCGGTTGGCGCACGGCTTTTCACCAAGCGATTCCCGAGGAGCGACTGAAAAGCCGTGCGCCAACCGGGACCTGCTCACGAAGCCCCAAGATCGTCCAACGCCACCACCAAAGTCGGGACAAAAAAAAGGGACCTATATACATAGCTAGCCAATAAATCCTGCCTTTGCGAGCCAGAAGATATCCATTATCATGCGCAAACCATAATAAATGGCTCAGCAATGGAGTGTGCAATGGCAAATTATGAAGCGCGTAAAAAGATATTCCAAGAAATTGAGAAGCGAAGAAAATCTAAGGTGCTGCTTTACGTCACTGGCGATAGAAGAGGTCTTGAAACACAGATATCACAAGAGATCATAGACCTTTTTGTAGAGCATCTAGACCTGATAGGACCAACAAAGAAAATATCTTTAATACTTCACACTAATGGCGGGCAGACTGCCGCCGCATGGCGGCTCGTAAACTTGCTTCGCACCTTTTGCGATGAGCTGGAGGTACTTATACCACTAAAGGCCTTGAGTGCCGGGACGCTAATTTCCCTAGGCTCTAATACTATTGTGATGACGAAGCAAGCAACGTTGGGACCGATTGACCCCAGTTCCAACGGCCCTCTTAACCCTCAAATTCCGGCGGCAGGGCCAGGCGTTACCGTCCCTGTTAGTGTTGAAGCTGTAAGAGGCTACTTTGAGGCAGCAAAACAAGATTTAGGGGTAACAGAATCTTCTGACTTGGCAAACATTTACATGCATTTGAGTGACAAAGTGCACCCATTAGTTCTGGGGCAAATTTTTAGAACTAGGCAGCAGATACGAGATTTGGCAAAAAAGCTGCTCGTTCATCAAATAAGTGATGATGATAAAGTGGCAAAAGTAATAGACTTTTTATGCAGCGAATCAGGAAGCCATGACTATACTATCAACAGAAGGGAGGGCGTGGACTTGGGGCTTAATATCGAAAAACCAAGCGATCCCTTCTACAAAGAGTTGAAAGCGGTCAATGATAGTTACAGGGATGAATTAAAACTGCTGGAACCATTCGATCTTTCAGAATTGGCAGGGAGAGGGAGTTCAAAGAAGTATGAACTGCACAGATGTTTGATAGAAAGTGTTTCCGGTGGAAGTCATAGATTTACGACCAAGGGCATAGTTAGAAAAACTAAAGTTACTGACCAGAATGGCGTTGATACAGAATCCATCAGTGACAACAGAACATTTGAAGGGTGGAGGAAAGCAAAATGATTGATATCAGCTTTGGAACGGATGCAAGCAAGATCTATCGCGAATCAGCCAATAGTAGTGGCCTGTCCAATTCTGACACCGTGCTTCCTACAGCAGAGTCAAATATACACAGGAACGCCACTATCGTTTTACGCGGTCAACGAAGCGCGATTAAACACTCTTCGCCCGCAGAAAAAGAGATGATCAAAGGCTAATCCTTTTTGGAAAGAAGGTTCCCGGAGAACGCCTCTATAGCTTTATTCGCAATAGCCTCCGGAACCGTGCCTTTCTTGGTTTGCCCCAACAGATAGGCGGGGAATTTAGTTGTAAGATAGGTACGGATCAGCCAACTGCGAAACTCTCCCAGGGCTTCATTTGGGTACGCGTATGAAGGCTGCGGATTGCTTTTGGCTTGCGGGTAATACAGTGGATACTCGTGGTCATATTTAGTACGCTCGCCAAATTTTTCAGAGAGGTTGTTTTTGACCCAATAGGCGCTCCATGCCTTGCCCACTGAGATATCGGGAACCACTCGGTCATTGATCAGAATGCCCGCCCGTATCATCGGGACAATCATCCCAGCGATCTCTCGAAAAACGCTAAAGTAATTGAGCGGGACCGACGTGGCCGTTATGTCCACCCGATCATGGAAGTGCCGCCAGCTATCGAGTATTTTCTGTTCGGGCGAATAGCCCACAGCGTCATAGATAAAACTGCGGAACGTGATACGCGCCAATGAGCGAAACGCTCTAATGGCTTCAGGCCGTGTCTCATCTGCAACAAATGCGTAGTACTCAAGTATCGCAAGACAGACAGGCTCGGTGTACGCATTTACTGGTGATCCACTATGCTCCGACTTGAGGTAAAGCATGTCCTCTAAGTATCCTCCTTGCTCAAGCAGCTGGGAGATTTGCTTGCCTCTTGGCTTATGCCTTTCTTCACCCCAATTGATAGCGAGCCTGTTTAAAACTTTACGGTCTATTCCACACATACGGGCTAGGCCGCTTTCGGTTAGATAAGGGATGCCGTTGTCCAGCACACCCATTTCTACACCGTCAATTTCGATCTGCTTTTCGACGTGGAAAAGTTGCTCTTGGATGGTTGGGACTAAAACCGGTGTTTTCGGCTCCATGTTATTGATTTTTTTAGGTTTAGGGGTGGGCCTAGAATTGGCTAATACAGAATCAACTACATCGTCGAACTTGGCGTTGATGGGCTCAATTATATCTTTGTTTTTAGGCATTGATCAGCTCCTTGTAGGTTAGACGCTTGCCGGAAACCCGCTCAGCGGTCATGGCGATGAAGTCCATAGTGCTCAGGTCAGCGGTGTTGTGGCGGTTTGAAAATTCATTGATGTAGCGGTGCAGGTGCTTTTCACTCATGTAGTGGTATACGCCGTAGTATCCGCGCTTCAGGAGCGCCCAGAAGCTCTCTATGCCGTTTGTGTGTGCCATGCCGTTAACGTACTCGCGGGCAGAGTGATTAACGCTCATGTGATTATAGGGCATCCCCAAGTATGAACTATGGTCGTCTGTGTACACCGTTGAACCGGCGCGGACGTGAGTGCTTATGAAAGAATGCAGGACGCGTTTGCTAGTGCCTGGAATTACCGAGGCGACAACGTTACCTGATCGCTCTTTGATGCCAGCGACAACGATCTTACCGACTGTGCCACGGCCAGCGTGCAGCTTCTTGCTTGCGTGCTTGTTGGTTTCTTTGCCGCCGATATAGGTTTCGTCTACTTCGACTTCGCCGCCAAGTGAACCGCCGTCAGTGGGCTTGTTGTTCATCCATGTTTCGCGGATGCGTTGAGCGAGGAACCATGCGGACTTTTGGGTAATGCCAAGCTCTTTGGCCATCTGGGTAGAGGGAATGCCTTTGCGGGCTGTGGTCATCATGTAGATAGCCATCAGCCATTTGTGCAAGGCTATTTTGGATTCGGCCAGAACGGTGCCAGTGCGAACGCTGAAATGCTTACGGCAATCTTTGCAACGATATGGCATGGGCTTGTGATCTTTGCACTCCGAGGCATTCACGCTTCCGCAGTGCGCACAGTATGGAGTGTCACCCCAGCGTTTACCCTCGAAGTAGAGGCGCGCTGATTCTTCATCAGGAATCTGTTTGAAGAACTCGTATAGGCTGGTTGTTTCTGGCTTGCTCACTGGCTTACTCCCTATCGCTTTAGGAAGTAAATTAGCCAAGAAGTACCGGCTAGTCAATGTTTTTATGGCTAGCTATGTATATAGGTCCCAAAAAAAAGCCCGGCACAAAACCGGGCACAGGGGGCAATGGACCTGCAGGGTGTTAGATAGCCGAGTCCAACTCCGGCCGCTCGACCTGGGCAACCTGCGCCTCAACCTCGGCGACCGAAACGCTCAGGCGTTGCGTGCGCTCTCGGGGGTCGATGCGAACGTAGTGCACCATTCCGGGTTTGAGATCAATCTCAAGCGTCTCGGCACCGTGAATGCCCGTCGAAATCTCGTAAGTGCCAGCGGGATGGCTCGTAGCGATAGCGTCATCGCTCATCAGGCGGCCCATTTGCTCACCATCCACACGCACAGCAATACGCAGGCGCTGGGTGCGGACAGATTCATCGGCGCGGTATACTACCAGCGAGGCTTCACCCGCCGCAGCGGCCTCCGTCTGGTCTGCGGCATTGGCGTTAAGGCTGAACAAAGCCAGCATGGCGGAAATAACCGGGGCGACGATAAGAATGCGAATTGCTGACATGTTGAGCTCCTGTTTTGTTTGATTACACCTTGTATACGGTGCATTTTTGCAATCGGTTCACCCGGATTGAAAAAAAATTGGGACCATCGGTTTTTTCAGTAAGTAGGGCTGTCATTTGAATACCACTGTCGTTCTCACCACCCTCGTACTCTATAAGGTGCTGCTGGTACTTATCGGCTTCTGGGCACAGCGCCGCGTGAACTCTGAACAGGACTTTTTCCTCGCCGGGCGCCAGCTGGGGCCCTGGGTCGGCGCGGTGAGCTATGCCGCCAGCGCGGCCTCTGCCTGGACCCTGCTGGGAATGAGCGGTCTGGCCTATACGGTGGGGTACTCGAGCCTCTGGGTGGCGCTGGGCGCCATTGTCGGCTGCGCGGTATCCTGGTTTGTAGTGGCACCGCGCGTGATGTCACTGGCGGGTGAAAAGGAGCTGCTGTCTGCGACGGAGTTGGTGGCAATGGGTAGCAGCGGCGGCCAGCGCACCAGAATCATTGTCGCGGCTTCTGTGATTATTCTGTTTTGCTTCGTCATTTACATCGCCTCGCAATTTCAGGGGGCGGGCAACACATTCTCTTCAACCTTCGGGCTTAACAACGCGGAGAGCATTGCGCTGGGCGGAATTGTTATTCTGGTGTACACGCTGCTGGGCGGGTTCTGGGCAGTGAGCGTAACGGACACCCTGCAGGGTCTGTTGATGGTCGCCACAGCACTGCTGTTGCCCACCGCCGCAATCATCGAACTCGGGGGCATCAGCGCGTTTGTCGCCGCGCTGGCAGACGTTACCGATACGGCTTATACACAATTTACCGGCAACAACGCAGGCCTCGCTCTACTGGGGTTTTTAGTGGGCTCACTGTCCATCGGTATATCATCCATCGGCCAGCCACATCTGGTGGCAAGGTTTATGGCGCTGAAAGATGCGCGGGCACTGAGACAGGCGCAATACATTGCCACATTCTGGTACGCGATCATGTTCATCGGGATGTGGATTCTGGGCATGTGCGGACGACTGCTGGTAGGCGACCTCGGCAATAGCGAGCAAGTCTTCTTCGCGGTGAACGAAGCGCTGTTCCCCACGGTCCTGGGCGCGATTTTGCTGGCCGCCGTGCTGTCCGCCATCATGTCCACCGCCGACAGTATGCTGCTGGTAACAGGCACTACCGTGGCACACGACTTAGGGCTCAACCGCGGCAGGCGCTGGTCTGCGCTGGCAATTTCACGCCTGGTGATTGCCGTCATCTCACTGGCGGCCATCGCAGTAGCTATCGCTGTTCCAGCGACTATATTTGAACGGGTGCTGTTTGCCTGGGTGGCAATAGGCTCCGCACTGGGGCCGAATGTGTTGTCTCGGGCGCTGAATATTCGCATTCCCGCCAATCGCATACTGCCATCGATGCTGGCGGGCTTCGTCGCTGCACTGGTGCTCTACAGCCTGCCGAACGCGCCCGGCGATGTCGCCGAACGCACGCTGCCCTTTTTGCTGGGGGTTGCAGTACTCACTGTGCGCAGACCGAACCGCAAAGCGATCTAACTAGGCGCTTTCCTCTTCAGACACGCTCTTCAGGGGTTGGCGTACCGCGGGTATTAACGGCACCGTCTCCAGGGCCCAACGTAGGTCGGGATTGGATTTACGCGCTGGCGAGGGAATGGTGAACACTTTTTTACCTTCTGCGGCTTTCATCGCATCGGTATCGATCTTCCAACCTTTCTCTTCTATGTGCGTACGCAACACTTTGCGCCAGGCCCCCATGAACTTGTCCTGCTCCACCGAGACCTCAGCCTCCAGTGTCTGCGGCAGATAGTGGGGGGAGAGTGCCTCAACAATCTCAGCGTCTTCCCGGAACACTTTCTGCGTGCGTTTCACCGAGCCCTTGTCGAACATGCCGAACTTGAAAAAGTTACGCACTTGTACGACGAAGGAACGGGTGGTGTGTTCATCCACCGGAGTGTTGGCGTCAAAAATAATCATCTCCATCCAGGAGTTCACCTGTATATGCAATCGCACACAGTGACCCGGAAGATAGAATGAAGGATGCACATGCGTTTCAGCCTTGTCGCGCCGCGCGAAACGCATCAGGCCCGCATTGCCCTGCATGGGTGGTGGATAGAGGATGCAGGATGAGGTACCAGAGTATTCCGAGCGTTCGATTTTCACCACGTGGTTCTTATCCGCCATATCGCGGTGACCAAAACCCGGGTGCACAAAAGAGGTATGCGCTATATCGATACCGTTCTCCACCACACGGCTGACATCGGCGTTCCAGGTGAACTCGGTATACACAGGCCGCCAGTTGTCCCTGTCGTCGTACTCTGGAAATGGCGGAATAGGATAGCGCTCGGATTCAGGCAGGTCGCCCATAAACACCCAGATCATGCCGTACCGTTCCTGGGCGGGATAGGCATCGATGCGGGCGCGCTCGGGCGCCTCAACACCCTCACCGCGACTGGGAATAAACTGCACCTTCCCCTCGGGGTCAAACTCCCAGCCATGATAGGGACAGGCGACACAATCGCGCTCGGTCGTCCAGCCGTTGGACAGCGCCCCGCCACGATGAATGCAAATGTCACTGAGACAATTGATCTTCCCGTCACTGCCGCGAAACAGCACGAAGTTCTGTCCGAGCAGTTTCGCTCTCACTGGTTTATCTTTGACCTTGTTTGACCACTCGGCCACATACCAAAGATTAGTCAGCATAACCGTTACCTCGCCTGTTATTGCCCATTTTGTAGTTTAACGTAATGTATACGTAGCCTGCCACCAAACCGATCAGTCCGAATTTGATAAATGTCATTATTTCTCTGGTTTCGAGGCTTAATATCAGGTCTACATATGCCTACAACTAGAATTCTTTACAAAGATTCCTCTGGGGAGAGACTGAACGATGGTCAACACTAAACTGCGCCTGCGCCAAACGCGCCTGGTCGCTGCTATCACTGCTGCCTGTGCAGCGCATACGGGCCTTGCCGTAGCCCAGGACGCAAAACTGGAAGAAGTCGTGGTGGTCGCGCGAAAACTGCAGGAGAACGTGCAGGATATTCCCATGTCCATTAACGTATTCAGCAAAACTGAAATCGACCGATTGGGCATCACCAACACCGAGGATGTGATCAAGTATAACCCGGGCATGACACTTACACAGGGCATCGGCGGTGATGATGTACGCCCTGACCTGCGCGGTGTAACCACACTGTCCGGACGCTCCAACGTGGCCATTCTGGTGGACGGTGTCGACCAGACCAGTGACGCACTGATCGGCACAGGCGCCGGACAACTCGTCTCCCTTGACCTGTATGACCTCGAGCAGGTTGAAATCGTACGCGGTCCGCAGAGTGCATTGTTTGGCCGCAACGCATTTGCCGGCGCGATCAACTACATCACCCGCCGACCTTCCGACGTGTTCGAGGCCGAAGTAGGGCTGGAAGCTGGCAACTATGATCTGCTCAAGGAAAATGTATCAGTTACAGGGCCAATTACCGACGACTTGCGATACCGCTTGAATCTGGCACACAAAAAAGTGGATGGACAATACGACCACCCAATCACTAACAAGAATCTCGGCGATGAAAAAAGTCACGCCGCCTCGCTCTCGCTGGAGTGGAGTGCAACCGACTCTCTCAACTTCCTCACACGTGTTGATTACGCCAATCAGAAAATTGGCGAAAGCCCAGTGGCAATAAGCCCCTTCAATGCCTGTACCAGCATCGATGCCAATGGCGACGAAGTACGCACCGAGGGCGTGTGTGACCTGATCCCGTTCGTTGAATCGCCCACGTCTATAGGTGAACTCAAGGGCGACGAGGATGACATTCGCCTTTCCACGCAAGGCACGGATGGCGTGAAGAACAAGATCTTCACAATCAATGTTCAGACTGAATACGACACCGACAACTACACTATTTTTGCCAATACCGCCTATACCCACCACGATGCTGACAACGAGTACGATCTGGATGCCCAGCCTACCGTGACCAGCCTGCCGGCAGAACCCGCCGCCGATACGCCGATTCCATCCCTGGCCGCGCTGAGCTTTCCGTGGGTCGACGAGAACAACCCGTTCAACTATGTATATGACGCCGAAAACCAACGCGACGTCTACTTCCAGGATCTGCGCCTCACCTTCAAGACCGGCGATAATATCGACTGGATGATCGGTGGCGAATACTATTACGAGGACTACAAGCAGAAAGACTACCAGCGGGCAAACGAAGCCATCAACCGCGACAACCTGACCGCAACAACAACAGTGACTACGGCTACCTGGGTAGACAGTACGGCTTCCAACCCCTTTCTTGCGAAAACCGACAGCATCGTCGAGACACTGGCACTGACTGGGACGCTGCCGCGCGACGCAGAGCGGGAGACCAAGGCCTTTGGAATATACGCAGCGATGAACTGGCTGTTTGCCGATGACTGGCAACTCAATCTCTCCGCACGCTACCAGCAGGAGGATATTAGTATTGAGTACGGCACAATTGACCCGACCTATGTCACGCCGATGTTCGAGGACGACAAACCCGGGGTAACCTATCCCTCGACTCCCTACACCGGCGGCTCCTGCCCGGGACCAATCTCGCCCAACGGTACCCTATGTGCCAATTCGGCTACCGGTGTACCTAACTACAGCGGCCCGAACAAGGTCACTGGCAGCGAGAACTTTGACGCGTTCAACCCAAGGGCCTCGCTAACCTGGCACTACAATGACGATCATATGTTCTATGGCTCCATTGCCCGTGGCACCAAGCCCGGAGGTTTCAACTTCGAATCCCTGCTGGAATCGGAAAACGTCGTTTACGATCAGGAGAAATTGACCACGTACGAACTCGGCTGGAAAGGTAAGTGGTGGGAAGACCGCATCCTGTTTAACGGCGCCATCTATTACAACAAGAACGAGGACAAGCAAGCCAGCGCCAACCAGCCAGCCGCAGATGGCAATCCACCGGTACCGTATGTCGACAATATTGGCGACGCCAAGTCCTACGGTCTGGAATTATCCAACACCGTACTGATCACCGATCACATTCGCCTAGACTGGAGTTATAGCTACATCGATGCCGAGTATGACGGCTTCGTGCGCACCCGTTCCGATGGTGCGTCCACGGTGGATCTCAGCGGCGAAACACTGCCACGGACTCCCAAACATTCCGGAATCGTATCGCTGCAGTACAACTTGCCGGTGGGCGACGCCGACTTCTACGCTCGCACTGACGTGATTTACCGCGATGACATGATTGCCGACGACCTCGGCTGGGCAACCTTGCCCTCGCTGACAACGGTAGATCTGCAAATCGGCTGGATCACCGAAAAATGGGAAGTCATCGGTTACGTCAATAACGTCACAGATGAGGATGAACTGGTTAGCGGCGTCGGCTTTGTGAACTTCCAGCAGCAGTTCCAGAACTTATACACCGTTACCCTGGCAAACAAGCGCAATGGCGGTATCCGCGCCAAATATCGCTTCTAAGGGAAGGGTTCAAATACAGGAGAAGGTCCACACCAGGGCCTTTTCCTCGTCCTATCGATACCACCCCAGACAGTTCAATTCACCGCCACCTAATTCACTCGGTCTGCTTGACTCCTGCTTGTGCTCCAATGGCATACTTGCAGAATGAGCTTCCCGAAAGCGACACTGTATTACGTTCACGACCCCATGTGCAGTTGGTGCTGGGGTTTTCAACGATCGTGGCAAAGCCTGCGACAGGCTCTACCGGAAGATGTTGGCGTCGTAAATGTGGTAGGCGGGTTGGCACCTGACAGCGACCAACCAATGCCTCTGGAGCAGCAGAAAACCATTTCCGGCTATTGGGAAGAGGTGAGCAGACGGACAGGGGCACAGTTCAATTATGATTTCTGGCAGCAGTGCAAACCCAGGCGCTCCACTTACCCGGCCTGCCGTGCAGTATTGGCAGCATGCAAACAAAATGCAGAACAGGCGATGATCGACGCCATTGCGCACGCCTACTATCTGCGCGCAATGAACCCCTCGGACAACAGCACCTTGATCACGCTCGCCGGTGAGTTGGGGCTGGACTCACAGCAATTCTCAGAAGACCTCGTGAATAGCGACACTGAGAATGAACTGCAGCGGCAGTTTACCCTGCGACGAGATCTCGGTGTCAGATCGTTTCCTTCACTGGTTCTGAAGAACGGGGACGCAACAACACATATCGCAATCGATTACGCATCGCACCTGCCCATGCTTCGGGCTATTGGAGACTCTCTACCCAATTAGGCTCAGAAGTTCCCGTTAACCTTTACTGGGTAAAATCCATCCAATAAAGACAGCTGCAATACTGACGACAATACTACCCAGGAGCGCCCAACCCAGTTGCGACAACCCACTTCCCTCTATCGACATCGCGTTTCCGGCAAGCCATGCGGTCAGCATCAGCATCAGGGCGTTAATGATAAACATGAACAGACCCAGAGTGATGATGGTAACAGGAAGGGACAACAGGCTGACCAGCGGCTTCACAAAGACATTCACCAGGCCGAAGATCACGGCCACAAGCAGAAAGCTGGAGACAGAAGACTCTATATGAATCCCCGGTACGATCACCGTGGTCACCCAGAGCGCTGCTGCAGTCACAAGAATACCAAGAATTATATTGATAACTATCTCCCGATTATTAAGGGCTGGTACAGGCAGCGTAGCACAACCCGTACAACCGTATACAGCCTGCGGATAACCCCTCCGTCAGCGTCACTTCATCTGTACATCCACAACGCCCTCTAGAGTCGACACACCGAGTGTTTCGCGGGCCTCTTCATCGTCGAGCAGATGGGCCGCAAAGAACAGCATGCCGTAGGTGGCAGTGATATCCCGTGCCAGCACATTATCGATGTAGGTGAACGGTTCGCCCGGCACCGTCTGGCGCACGCCGTCACCGCAACCGGCATTGAACTCCGGTACGATTCCCGCGATATCCGAAAACGACCAGTGCCCCGCATCAGCGATTTCAATTTTCCAGGCCGGACCAACCGCTGCCTCATAGTTTGCCCGCAACACGGTGTTGCCGATGCTTCCGATACTGTTGTCCTCACCGGCAACCATAAACAACATAGGCTCCTCGATATTCGCGACGCTGACTCCGGGGAACAAAGGGTTCTCAATCGGTGCGGCAATAATCATCCCGGCTTTAAAACGTTCATCGTCCTGCAGGATTTTGCCGGCGGTGACCGCGCCATAGCTGTGGCCCGCTATGGCTACCCGGTTCTCGTCGAACCGACCCTGCAGAGCCTCTGGCAGCACCTGGGAATTACCAATCAGCAGTTCATCCAGAATGGCGGAGACATCACTTGTGCGCGTCGCCAGGAACTTCACGTTCAGCATTGCGCCAGAGTCGAACAAAGTGTTGCGCGCGTGATCCGGTGCTGCGACCGCTATACCGTGACTGGCCAGACGCTCCGCAAGAGAAAAAGAGGAATATCGCGTGCATTCGAAACAGTGAGAAAAGATCACCAGCGGCAACACCGCCGGACTGGTAGCGGGTTGTGAGTCCCGCGCTGAGAAAGTTTCGCGCCGCGTACACTGCTGTGGCGCAGTTTCCAGCAGCGTGAGAATTTCCTCCCGCTCGCCCGCATCGATGGCGAAATCTTCAATGGACTGTGCAGCCAGTGTGTTTTCGGCCGGGTACCAAAGCTCGACATTGAGCACCCTGCCTTCACGGGTATTCATTACGCTTATGGTCTGATTGCCGACCGGATAGGGTCCCATCTCATCATAGCTGTAGGATTGCGCTGCGCCGCTTACATCACTACCTGCCGCACCGTCGCTGCCATCTGAGCATCCAGAGAGTACTGGCAACAGCAGGGCCGCCAGGGAAAAACACCATCGCAAATGGAACATAGAACATCACTCCTGCAGAATTATTATTGGTGGCACTACCTCGCCGGGCCAGATGCGCTTGGTTGAGGAAAAAGCAGAGGTCGATAGTGTTGACTATCAGCGCCAATATGCCACGTTGTCAACTTTCCGCGGCACTGATTCGGCAGAACAAGCCAGCCTGCAAAAGGGACCGAGACTAAAAGTTGATTGGAAGCGGCTTGTTTGCAGCATCAATTGGCCTATACTTTCCCGTCAATACGAAACCCCGGATCACATGACAGACGCTCGATCCAGTGTATTGCCCACCAGAATATTCCACCGTAAAGAATTGGAGCTCTTGCATGAAAACCTTGATAAACCTACCTGCACTCTTTCTCAATGGCATTCTCGTTTTGCTGTTGAGCGCATGCACACCAACGGTGGGTCACTTTACCCCAACAGTGGCACAAGACCCGAACAACACGATGTTTTACATTTACCGCCCTGCGGCTTCCAACCCTGGTCTGATGAAGCCGTTGAGGTTCGATTATCCCGATGTGTTGGTCGACGGAAAAAGTATCGGCGTCCTCAAATACAATGAGTACCTGGTCTCAGAACTGACACCCGGCCCACATACAGTCACTGTCACCGGTTTGACTACCGCATCCAAAGGATGGGCGGAACGCGATATCGAGCGCAGCATCCCCATGGATCAGGGCAAGCAAGTATTTATGAAACTGCAGGTGGAATATGATTTAGACGACATGCCGCTTGATCAGTTGGGCGCCAAGTACATTATCAATCTGCAGCCGGTAGACGGCGAGGATGCCATCTACGAGATTCGAAATACCGCCCCAGCCACAAATTAATCGGGTATGTGCGACATGCAGCTCCGACTCCACTGCATTCCGGATAGCTGAAGGGATTGCTGCATTCAGCGCTCCGGGCTAATCCACACGCTGCGGCGCAATAAACTCACCCGGCATCGCGCCGGTAGCGGCACCATTGGCAAAAGTCGACACGCCATTCACCAGCGTCAGACGCATCGGCGCCGCATCGCGCGTCCAGCGCCAGGTGTAACCGCCATTACCGTCGGGGACATCACTGACCTTGTACTTCTCGCGCCGTTCAATTTCGTCCAGAGAGAACACGGTGATATCCGCTCGCTTGCCCACCGCCAGCACACCGCGGTCATGAAAACCGAAATGCCCCGCCAATTTTCCAGTCTGGCAGTGCACGGCCTCTTCCATTGACAGCTTGCCCTCGCGGACATAGTCGGTATACAGAAGCAGGTTATCGCCGCTGCCGCAAAACAACTGCCCGTGTGCGCCGCTGTCGTTAATGTTGCCCACGGTAAGAGGGTCACGGATCAACCGAACAACCATATCATCATCCTTGTCCCAGGGCGGCATGGTGACGGTGGACGACAGACCGTTGTGGATAAACCATTCTGCCAACGCATCAGAGGGATGTACTCCCAGTTCGTTGGAATACTCTCCGAGTGTAATGCCCTCAGGCCCAGCCCCATTGTCGGAGTTGTCCAGCATCATCGGTGCCGGGTTGCGAAAGAAAGACGTTTCAAGAGACTCGTTATCCCAGGAATGCCTGGCGCGTTCGCGCCACTGGGGGTCGGCTAACAGCGCCAGTTTTTCCTCGTCAGTCTCTGCCGTTACCACTTCATGCCAGACGTATTCATTCGACTGCGCGAACAACAGGGACTGGCGGATGCTAGCGGTGACGGTAATCGGCACATGTGCAAATCCCGTCCAGAAGTCGCGGCCTTCTTTGGCAAAGCGCTCGTGCAACTCAACAAAAGGTTGCTGCAAACCGTAGTCTTTTTGCCATTTCAGCGTGGGCACACCGGCCCACTGCACCCGCACATTCAAGCCGTCCGTTAAGCGCGCAATACGCTCCATGGTGTCGCCACCGGTAAAGCGCATCAGCGTGTCTATCACCACCTGCACCGTTGCACCGGGGTAGCGCTCCATCACTTTGAACAGTGCCATCATTTCGGCATCGTCAGCCAACATTGAGGGGATGGGGCGGTCCTCGCCATCGTGATCAAGGAAGTTCGTGGATAGCCCCAATGCACCGGCGGCCAGCGCGTCGTCCAGCAACTCTGCAATCTGCTCTATTTCCTCTGCGGTGGCTGCGCGCTCCCAGGCCTCCAACCCCATAACAGCCAGGCGCAGCGCGATATGCCCGACAAATGTGCAGTAATTCGCCGCCACGCTGCAGTTTTCTACCATCGAGTTTTTGTACTCAGACCACTTGCGCCAATCCCAAGGCAGGTTGCTGAAGAAGGGTGGCTCGGGTATGTCTTCAAAGAAGGAAAAGATTTTTACCACCTCGGCGCGAACGTCGGCGTCCTCATGCGTCGGCGCAAGGGCGAAACCACAATTGCCCATCACAACGGTTGTCACACCGCAGCCGGGCAGTGGGTCCAGGTCGGGCTGCCACCACATTACCCCGTCAAAATGTGTGTGGCTCTCTATCAGCCCGGGAGTTACATAGCAGCCACTGGCGTCCACGACCTCCTCTCCCGCTTCAGGCTCGAGGTTCCCGATAGCCGCGATCATTCCTTCCTGCACCCGCACATCGGCCACGTAACTGTCGGCGCCGGTGCCATCGATCAGCGTTCCACCTTTTATCAGCATCACACACTCCCCATCTGCATTAACGTTAGTAGATTGAATTATTCAGTTGTTACTGTCAGATTATTAGCAATATACTGCTTTTAATTTGAACAATATTGTCAATTCTTATGAAAATCACCGAGGTCGCCCAATGCCTGCTATTGATCGCTAGCGGACGCCAGCTCAGCCAGCGAAGCCTGCGCCAGCTGGCACACTACTTCTCCGGCAGCCGGTCCGACCTTGAGACCGACGGCTTCATTGAACTGGTCAAACAGGTACAGGCAAACCTGCACCGCCAGCCGGGCTCGAAATCCCTGGTGGAGGATTATTTACCCTATCTGGATCCACCCGGTTTTGACAGCGACACCGCAGCGCAGGCGTTTATCGATCGCTTTGTCGAGAACCTGGGGCCGCTGCTGCTGTGGACTCAGCCGATTACCATGGGCTACGCACGGCGCATGCAGGGCAGCCCCTTTGACATCACCTCCGACCAGACCGAGGGCATTCCGGGCTGGCTCATTCTCTACACACTGGAGGGGGAAGGCGTACTCGATACTGGCGTGCGTAAACTGCCGCTTCAGGTCGGACATATGGCAGCATTTGAGCCGGGGGCCGTGTTCAGCTATTACCGCGCATCCCACTCAGGTAACTGGGGGCACTACTGGATCTCCTTTCAGGCTGAAGCCGCATGGCGGGAGTGGATGGCATGGCCCCGGGTAGGCCCACATATCGGGCACCTGGCGTGCACTGATACAGGCAAGGCAGATATCGAACAGAACCTCGCGATTTTGTATCAGAGCTTTCTCAGTGCATCACCGATGAAGCTCGAACTCGAGCACAACCTGCTGGAGCAACTGATACTCAGGGCTCGCAATTTGTTGCCGTCCGAATCCCAGGTCGGACTGGACCCCCGCATTGCCAAGGCACAGGCGTTTATCGAGGACAACTATGATCGCGTCTTCTCGATCGAGGAAGTGGCCGCTGCGGCAAATATCTCAGCATCGCGGCTAGCGCATAAGTTCAAAGATCAGACAGGGCTGACAGTGCTGGAATGGCGCGATGAAAAACGGATGATGACCGCCGCGCAGCTGCTGCGCGCTACCAGCACGCCGATTTCAACGATTGCCGACCATGTCGGTTATGTCGATGCACCCTACTTCAGTAGAACATTTAGACGCCTGATAGGCTGCACGCCACGACAGTATCGCAGCCGACGATAGTGATGCGAGAGTGCTAGTAGACGCGTCCTGCCGCAATCCCCTGACACATTTAGGGGGCTGTTCAGTCTCAGGAATAATGCGCTAAGGTAACGACTACACCAAACTGCGTCCGCCGTGCTGTAATGACAGCCGCAAACGCGATAGCGCCAACAAAAATAACAGGTGCAGGAAAGTTGCTGAATACATTATCGCAAACAGCGCGACCAAGTAGTTGCAGGCTGGCAAACAACACAGGCAAATTTGCACTCTCAGACACAGTACTGGCCGTACTGCTTTACTGCTGTGCGACTACGCCTGCCATCGCAAGACAACTGGAAGAAGTCGTAGTCACCGCGCAGAAGCGCACTGAGTCACTACAGGATGTACCCATCTCCATCGCCGTTGTCAGCGGGCAAGAAATACAGGATCTGAGTATTTTTGACTTCACCGAGACCGCGCAACTCACCCCCGGCGTAAACTTCTTTCCCGGTGTGCAGTCGGCGGCCATTAGACTGAGGGGCGTGGGGCCAGCGTCTTTTGCGCTGACTTCGCCGCAAAGTGTCGCCGTTTTCGTCGATGATTTCGCACAGGGTTCGATCGGCGCGGTGTTTTCTACCCTGGTGGACATTGAACGTATCGAACTGCTGCGCGGCCCGCAGGGTACGCTTTACGGGCAGAACGCGCCCAGCGGCGCTTACAATATCACCACGAAAGCGCCTAATACCGAAGTCCTTGAAGGCTATATCGAGGGCTCCTACGGTTTACAAAATTCCACCAGCAGAGATACCGTGGATGTCCGTGGCGCGGTCAACATGCCACTCATATCAGAAAAGCTGGGCCTCAGGCTCGCCGGTGCCTACGCCGATTCGGATGGCTATGTTGACGTCAAAAACCCGGTATCGGGCGAAAGCAGCACTGGCGGCAAGGAACACAAAGCCCTTAGGTCGAGACTGGTATGGATAATCAGCGAGGACATGGAGCTGCACTGGAAGATTGGCTACCAGAACCTGAAAGATCAACCGGTAGACTTTAACATCGAGGGTATAGTGCCAGGTACTGGTGGTGCCAACGCTATACCGGCAACACGAAACACATTTAGAGACCGCTACTACTACGGCGATTTTATCTCCGACGCGCATTCAAAAATCCAGGAAACCACCCTGCACTGGATCTGGGCTCACGATGCCGTAAATGTCGAGTTTCTTACCTCCTACCAGAAGCTGGACACCTATCAGCTGGAGAATCGGGAGCCCTACCCCGGCAGAGACAGCAGCCTCGAGATTCAGCTAGACTGGAAAACCACGTCAGCGGAATTGCGGGCGTCCGGCGCCGGAGAGCGCTTCGATTACATCACCGGGCTGTACTATGCCAAGCGCGAGCTCGACGGTGATTTTGATGTCACCCTCACTGGCGTTAACCTGGTCGGTCCGGCCGAGGGTGCGGGAGATGTGAAAGCTGCCTACGCCAATTTTACCTTTCACCTGTCTCCGGAGTGGGACCTGACCCTGGGCGCGCGCTACGACAAGAACGATATCTGGACCAAAAGTAATTTTGCTTTTCTGGCCTTTAATTCCATCGTGGATGACGATGTCAGCTATGACCACCTATCCTGGAGTTTTAAGTTGCAACACTATTTCAACGAACATATGACGGCCTATCTGGCGATCGACAACGCCTACAAACAGGGTGGGTTCAATAATCTGGTACCCGGCCTTCTTGCACTGGCACCAATTTTCCCGGAGATCGCCGAAGCGGGTAGCGAAATGCTCGCCTTCGATGACGAGACCTCCACAGCGTTCGAGATTGGCCTCAAGGGTTCTGCGCTGGAAGGACGTATGAGTTACAGCGTCGACATTTTCTATCAGGAATTCAAAAACCACCAGATATACCAGCCGGTCAATACCACCGCACTGAAAACCCCGATTGGCGACCTGAATGCGCTGTTCTCTGCCCAACTCGCGAACGCCGATAACGTCAACACCAAGGGTATTGAGTTTGACGTGCAATACCTGCTTGCCGAGAACTGGGACCTCGGCTTTCGCGCCGCCTATTTCGACCCTACGATAGACGAATGGCAATTTCGCTTTTGTCAGCCAGGTGAAGAGTTGTCTCCCGACCAATTACTGTGCCCGGCAAACAATGAGCCACTGAACACACTGCCCCAGTGGAATTCAAATTTTCAGATCGGCTATAGCCGCCCGTTGTCAACTACCTGGGGATTCTCCAGCCGGCTCAACTGGTCCTGGCAGTCTGTACCAAACTACACCAGGGAAACCGACGCTTTCTCTGACACAAAGAGTCTGCTCGGCTTGAATTTTGGCCTTCACTCAACGAACGGGCTGGATATCCGCCTGTGGGGCAAAAACCTGACAAATGAAGACCTGAATGTCGACCCCGATCTGCGGACTGACGGCGACCCCGGCCTGCCGCAGCCATACAGCGGCAGGTATTACCCGGGACGAGAGTACGGACTAACAGTCAGCTACAGTTTCTAACCGTCCTGCAGCGACTTTCAGTCGCCGCACAGTTGCAACACAGACTGCCGATAATGACATCTTCGTGGAAACCGTTAGAATGCACGCTCACGCAATTCCCGGACAAAACTATGATTTCCAAACCCATGGAGCAGGCGCTCCTCACTCAGCTTAACCGTGAATTTTCTTCTGCCTATATTTATCTCGCAATGTCGGCCTATTGCAGTCACCTCGAATTCAACGGCGCCGCCAGCTGGTTCAAGCTGCAGTATGAAGAGGAACACCTTCACGCTACACGAATCTACAACTACCTGGTTGAACAGGGTGTACACGTCGTGCTCGGCGAAGTGGCCTGTCCTCCCAGCGATTTCGGCAATCTTTTGGACGTGTTCAACGCTGCTTTGACTCACGAGCAATCAATGACATCCCTGCTCAACGACCTCAGCGACCACGCCCTGAAAGAAAAGGATCACGCTACCTACAACCTCCTGCAGTGGTTTGTGAATGAGCAGGTGGAGGAAGAGGCGACCCTCGGTGGCATCATCTCCAAATTGAAACTGGTGAAAGAAGACGGCTATGGCCTGCTGATGATCGACAATGAACTCGGTGCACGCCAGACTGCCTCTACCGCCGCCTGACCTGCATCGCAGGCCCGCACAGAACCCGCACTGATCTCATCGCCCGAGGACTGGTAGTGTATGACTCAGCCCCACCACCACAACCATCTGTCTGATCACGATCACGCTGGACACAGTCACGCGCCGCAGGTCAGCGACGACAACGAGCGGCGAATTTTTCTCGCGATGCTGCTCACCGGCGGCTTCATGGTGGTGGAGATTGTCGGCGGGCTGGTTTCAGGTTCTCTCGCCCTAATTGCCGACGCGGGACACATGGCCACGGACACTGCCGCTCTGGCACTCGCCTGGCTGGCATTTCGATTATCGCGGCGTCCCGCTGACGCCAGCCGCTCCTACGGCTATCACCGCGGGGAAGTGCTCGCGGCATTCGTCAATGGTATGGCGATGATAGCGCTTGTCATCTGGATTATGGTGGAAGCTATCCAGCGCCTGAACGCGCCTGTTGAGGTGTTGGGTGGCGTCATGCTCTGGATCGCCGCGGGCGGTTTACTGATCAACTGCGTGGCATTCTGGCTGCTCCATAGTGGTTCCAGAGAAAACCTGAATGTTCGGGGAGCAGCGGTCCATGTAGCTGGCGACCTGCTGGGCTCTATTGCCGCAATAGTCGCCGCCGTGGTCATTATCTGGACGGGGTGGACCCCGGTAGATCCCCTGCTGTCCATCGCTGTGGCGCTATTGATTATGCGCTCTGCCTGGATGATTACCCGACAATCCGCCCACATCCTGATGGAAGGTGCGCCAGCGGGGCTGCAACCGGCTGACATCAGGTCAGATCTGATGCAGCACATACCGGCTCTGGAAGATGTGCATCACATCCATGTCTGGTCGTTAACGCAGGAGCGTCACCTGGTCACGCTACATGCCCGTATTCATGCCTCGGCTGATGCGGACGAGCAACTGCAGGCCTTGAATAAGAGGCTGGTCGAACACTTTGATGTCGACCACGTGACGATACAAATTGAAAAGAAGCGCTGCGCAGAACAAGCACTCCCGCAATAACGCAATCGCTACTCGCCACTCTCTTCAAGCATCAGCGAATGCATCCAGTACTTGTGGCAGAGGTATAGCTGGCGAATGATTGCAGCGGCGGCAAAAAACAGACCCGCAGTAGCCAGAATTCCCACAT
Organism: Halioglobus sp. D3-4; assembly: GCF_055809315.1. Lineage (NCBI taxonomy): Bacteria > Pseudomonadati > Pseudomonadota > Gammaproteobacteria > Cellvibrionales > Halieaceae > Halioglobus > Halioglobus sp. D3-4. Next base: position 4,236,698 of record NZ_CM147907.1, on the reverse strand, counting down.
TCCCGCTGACCCATAGCACCGCGCCCAGTATCGCCAGCATCCCGATGACGACATAGGACCCTATGAAGTCGCGCCAACCCGCCGCTTGCATGTTGTGAAAAAAATAGTGGTTCTCCGGGTCATTACGCGCCTGCCGGTGGATCATATGAACTGCCCAGGTCGAGACACCGAATATAATCGCCAGCAGCAGAAACCACACCCCCAGAGAGTCCAGCCCCATCTGGTCGATCATGCCGAATTCAAGCAAGCCAATTGCAAACGGCGTGACCGTATCCTGCATGGAGGGAAACCAGCTGAAACGCAGTACGATACTGACATAGGTCAGCCAAATCTGGATAATGCCCAGCAGCATCACGCCGAGTTGCAACCAGCCAACCACCGCGTCCCAACCGCCCTGCCAGAGGAATTCAGAGTCCTGCATTTTACTCCAGTACAGTTCAAGCGCCAAAGCTTGAATCATGCTCAACACGGTGATGATGATAGCGGGTAGCAGTTCTTTCGCGCGCTTGAGTTTTTGTTGCATGAGCTGTCCGTTATTTTTTTGCCGACAGGTGTGAATCTAACGCGTTTTCGCGGCATACACCAACTCTGCACGCGGACTGTTGGTGGCGCACGCTAGGCGTCTGATCGGATTGTTTCGGCGGTAGCGACGTTAGAATATCCGCGCGACAGATTGTCGATTCACCGTGAAGTCGTTACGATGACCTGCACATTCTCGCGAGACATTCGCTGCACCACAGCACCTACGTCTAAACCTGGAACACATAACTACAATGAAACTCAGTCCAAACAGTTTTCTTCGCACTTTTTTGCTTGCCGGTCTTACGCTGGGTATTGCCGCCTGCAGTGACACCTCCAACAACAATGGTAATGACGACAACGTCCAGGATGAGATCAGCGTTCGCTCGCTGCCCTGGGTCAGCGCCCGGGATTTTCGCCTGGTGGATGAACTGGGCCGGGAGGTCTCCCTTCGAGGCATCAATGCCCGTATCGAAGGCCTGTTTGATGTGACCTTTGACGATGGCCGAATCGCACTGGAACCCATCCCGGCATTTACCCGGGAAGATGCACAGGCGATGGTCTACCAGGGCTTCAATGTTTTGCGTCTGCCCATCAACTGGAGTGGCCTGGAGCCCTATGAAGGCCAGTTCTCGCAGGCGTACTTTGACAAGCTGGACGAGGTTATTGCGCTGTCCCGCGAAGCCGGCCTGTACGTGCTGCTGGATTTTCATCAGGATGCATGGTCAAAGGAGATCGGGGAAGATGGCGCTCCGCTGTGGGCGATTGTCCCGCCGCCTGAGGAACTGCTTGAGGGCCCACTGGAAGACCTGGGCGAACGCCGCCTGTCAGCTCAGGTGCTGGCGGCCTTTCAGGGATTTTTTGAAAACCGGGAAGGAATACAGGACAGGTTTCTCCCTGTCTGGAAACGCCTTATTGAGCGTTATGCGGAGCACCCCGAGGTTATCGGGTTTGAGCCAATGAACGAGCCCTTTGTGTCGCATTTCGACCCGTCACAGCAGTCGCTGTACGATTTTTACCACAAGCTGCTACCCGCAATGCGCGCACTGGACGACCGACATATGCTGTGGATGGAACCGGGTGTGATCCGCAACTATGGCATAAGTGCCCCGCTGCTGGGCGAGCCCTTCCCCGATAGCAACATCGTGTACTGCCCGCACATCTACCCGCTGGGCATTGATGCCACCACCTATGAGGATTGGCGCACATGGCTGACGGCAAATTTCAGCAATATGCGCGCGGAGGCCAATTCCTGGGGAGCCGCGCTGGTCGTCGGGGAGTGGGGCACCCACCCGGACTCGCCGGAGTCGGAGGCTTACATTCAGGCGATGCAGGACACGGCAGACGAATTCAGCTCGGGGCAGATGCTGTGGTTGTGGAAGGAAGACAGCCAGGGGTCCTGGGGGTTCTACGATTTCGACACCGCTACCCAGAGTTGGGTACTGCGCGACAGCGCCGCGCGATTATTTTCCAAGCCCTATGCACAAGCTGTTCCCGGTAAACTGCTCTCACACGCTTTTGACCCCGAAACAGGGAACCTCACATTTTCATTTGAAGCCACGGGCAGCGAACGCGGCGGTATGCTGCTCTATTTACCCGAGCGCTGGTTTGACGGTTTACCGACAGTATTGGTAAATGGCAGCAGCGTCGGCTATGAGCGGGACAGCGCATCACAGCGGGCGCTAGTGGCGCTGGATATTCAGCCTGGAACGTACCGCGTTGAAGTGCACTGACAGGAATGTTGTCTACCCCTGGCCCGCCTGCGCAACCGTGCGAATATAGGGATGAACCTCTCGCTCATAAAGCTTCAACATCTCCCATGATAACGCCGGATCGATACCCGCCAGCAGTGGGTTGAGATAGAACACACTGTGCTCGCCAAGGGTGCTGACCATTTGCAGTGCCTGTTCTGGCGTCAACACGGTATAGGCGGCGCTTTTACGCACGGTCTCACTGCTAATCTTGCCGGCGTACGGACCTGCCGGGCGACCGAAAGCCTCGATCGTCCACTCACTGTAAGACTGCAACTGATGTAAAATATGCGGCATGAGTTGCTGCCAGGACTTCTCCGGATCGCGCGTTACCCACAGGAAGATGGGACCGTGAGCAGGGTAGGCACCGGGGTCGCCTTTCCCCAGCGCAATACATTCATCCCGATAGGGCTGCCACAGCGCCGCGTCCAGCGGTGGAAACCAGCCATCGGCAATATGGGCTGCACGTCGCGCAGCGGCCGCCGAGCTGCCTCCGAGAATGATCGGCGGGGCAAACGGTTCCGGTGCCGGCGTTACAAGGCAGCGCCTACCCTGCCATTCAAACTCTTTGCCTTGCCAGGCAAGACGCAGAAACTCACAGGTTTCTCCCATCACTCGCCAGCGGTCCTGCAGCTGACGCCCGAACGTTTCGAATTCGCTGGGGCGATAGCCCGCGCCGATACCGAGCAATAGCCGGCCGCCGGAAAGTATCTGCGTGACAGCCGCATCCTCTGCCAGCTTCACCGGGTCATACAGCGGGGCCAGCAACACGGAGGTGCGCAATTTTATGGACTTCGTTCGCGCCGCCATCGCGCTGGCAACGACCAGCGACGAAGGGTTGTAGCCATCGTCAGCGCTGTGGTGTTCACCTAGCCCGACCACATCAAAACCCAGGTCATCGGCCCAGCCGACCTGATCCAGCGCAGCGGCATAGAGTTCGCTGCGACGGGTGCCAAAATCAGGTGCGCGCAGATCGTAAGTAACAGTTAATTGCATAGCGGTTCCAGTAACGCAGGGCTCTTGCGAGCGGAGGCTGACTTGGCAACAATGCCGCTAAAAATGACAGATCGTCACGATGATTCCGCTGGCGCCATTTTGTACTGTTTGGCATCGGTAATAAAATCAGCGTGTCCGTAGCTGTCCAGCAGCGCGGCGAGCTTTTTCACCAGGTGTTTGTCTACCACATCACGTACACCGGGAATGCGCATGCCCAATTCATAAATGTTTGAGCTGGCCAGTAGCACCATTATCGCCACGCCGGTGGCTAGTCTGTCTTCAAGCTGATAGCGCACGCCCAGCTTCTCGGCCCGCTCGGGCCTTCCCCGACAAAAATTCTGAATAAGGAAATATTTTGAAAAACCGCGTTCCATCCAGCGATGCAGGCGCCCGCGTAGCGAGGGCTCGCTGAACAGTTCCGCCTCCATGGTGCCGCGTATCAGCACACCGCAGGTCTCATCATCAAACTCATCTTTCAGCGATACCGTGCGCGCCATCATCAGGTCGACGATCTCCTCTGGTGTCTCGCCCAGCAGGTCCTGAGGCAAACCCAACAGGAAGCAGCGGTAGCGCGCCATTTCCACCCGCTCGCGCTCGGCGGCGGTGAAGCTGGTGCGCCCCTTGGCCAGCAATTTGAACGAGAGCAGAAAAATGCCGATCAGGCCCGCGGGAATTTGATCCACCTGGGGGATGGGAATGCCATAGGTGGCAACATCCCACTTGCCGGTACGCATGATGTTGTAGCGCACCATGGAGTGCATCAGGCGCACTTTGGCGGCGGCCTTGAAACCGCTGCCAAAGCGGCCCAGTGCGCCGGGCATTGCGGTCGCGGTGAAAAAACTCGCCGTTTCAAAGACGCGCCTGGCGGATTTATCATCCGACAATGTACCCGTCATGGTCATCGGCAGCGCCGTATACTTATTCATGAAAGTAGCGATGAATGCGCCTCGAATGACAAACGGAGAGATTGTCGCCAGTGGAATACGTTCCTGCCGCGCACCGGCGTCAACCAGCTTCATATCGACCCAGTCCGGCGTCGCCTCCATCGCGTGGATAAAAGCCACTAACTCCTGTGGTGCACCGGCAACGGCTTCAATGCCCTTGTCGCAGGCATCGTCCAGCATGGTTATCAGCGTGCGGAATCCGTATTGCGGGATCAGTGCGGCATAGGCATCCGCTACGCGGTCACCCGTCATGGTGTAGTTGCGGATTTTTTTGACCCGCGCGGGGTCGGACAGCGCGCGCTCGGCATAACGCTTGTAGCGCGCCGGCAGACTATCGATGATACTGTCATCGCTGACATATCGCTCCGGCAGGATAGAAAAATCAACATCACCGTAGATAGCAGGAATTGCCGTTTTCTGCTCCAACACACTATCCGCGTAGATCACTTTCTCCCGGCCCGCCATACGCACAACCTCAAGATCAACAAACATCAGGCACCAAAGTATGCAAATGGGGGTATTTGTCAACAACAAAGGGCACTGGGTGCGGCCTATCTGCAGGCGCTTAACCACACAACGAGATGCAGTTCCCAGGTGGTGAGCGACTGTAGCCGCTTGCCTATGCGCACCATTGGGGGGCAAAATGCCTTCTCGTCTTTAATGCACCGGGAACTGTCGTAATGATTCACCTGCGCACCCTGCTCTTCGCACTGACCACCGGATGTGTGCTCGCCGCCTGCAGTGATGGTAGTGACAGCATCCCCACAGCTATCGACACCGGCTTTCAACTTCAAGGGTGCGCTGACACCGGAACCTGCGCCTCCAACCCACCATTGACACTGGGTGGTGAGCGGCCCGCCATGGTGCAGATTCCCTCCAATTACGACTACAATACCCGCTATCCACTGGTGATGGTGCTCCACGGACGCGGCGTCGACGGCCTTATACAGGCGGCCTATATGGGGCTTCTCCCGCGAGTAGACAGCCGCCAGTTCATCCTGATTTATCCAGACGGCCTTACTCTGCGCGGACAAATGCAGTGGCGATTCACCCCTGCCTGCTGTGACACACAACCGGAAGAGGACGGGGATGACCCCGCCGAGATCAGTGATGTCAGTTACCTCAGCGGCCTGATCGAAGAAGCAGCCGCCACCTACAGCATCGATACCAGTCGCATTGGCCTTATCGGTCACTCCAGCGGTGGGTTCATGTCGTTTACTATGGCTTGTGAAGCGTCACACCTGGTGACTTCACTGGTAAACCTGGCCGGTTCCACATTCGAGGACCTGCAGCGCTGCCAACCAGCCAGTGAGAAAGTCAGTGTGTTGACCGTACACGGAGACCTCGACGACACGGTCTACTACGAGGGCAACGAGGGGGGTTATCTCAGTGCACCTGAGGTCGCAGAACGCTATGCAATGCTGGCCGGCTGCGATGTGAACAATCCCGTCGCGAAGCCCGACTTCGACCTTGTCGGGAATATTGATGGTGCCGAGACGTCGATACTCTCCTGGTCAAATTGCCTGCAGGGTACCGAAGTTGAGTTCTGGACGATGAACGGCGGGCCGCACATTCCGGGGATCTGGGTTCCCGAGGGCCTCGACGCATTTGTCGACTGGCTACTGGAACACCCGCGGAACCGATGACTGTTGCCAGACGACAACATCTGGGCACATAGACAAGAGACTGGATCAATGGAAATACTCGCAGAATGGCTGCCACGCACCGGAGCATTACTGACAGTGCTGTTTGGGCTTATCGGCTTTTTCAACCCTCGCCTGATCACGGGCAAACAGCAGATCGAACTGGGGAGCCCAATGGCGCTTTCGGAAGCCAGAGTGGTATTTGGAGGGCTCCACCTCGGCGGTGGCAGCATGGCACTGGTTCTGCAGGAGCCGCTCATTTATATGACACTGGGTGTGGCCTGGAGCTTCGGCTTGCTGGCGCGCTTCTACTCGATGGCGGCAGACAAAACCAGCCTGCAACACTCCCTGCCGGGCATTGTCATCGATGCCGGCATGGCATTCCTGTTCCTCAGCGGGATTATGTTCGGCTGATCACAGCCACTTAATCCGCCATTATTCACACTGGCGCAAGCACTGTGAATTCTCACAAGCCATTGATATTTAATAAGATTTATTTTTATTAAGAAATCTGGCTTTGCATTATGCTCCAACATTAGTATGCGCACTCTAATTGCAAAGCGTTCAATGTCAGTTCAAACCCAACATTAGAGGAGGTTTGATCATGATTTCCCATATCATTCTGTTTACAGTACTTACAGTTTTGTCGGCTGTCGCGATAAATGCGGCAGGTAAACCGATCAGTAAGTTACCCCCCGAGCAGCAGGAACTCCGTGCGGAAAAAACGCACGACCCCCTGCCCTGAGCTACCTGGCGTTACGACTATTGCGTCGCCCCCTCAGCTTCCGCTTTTCTCGATCTTTGTGAGGGGGTAGATCTTGTCGATAAAGCATCGCTCTCCGCCACCGGGCGGATTAGGCACCACGATGGCATCAAAATTTGCATCGATCACCGGGCCGGTATTGGACACACCGATCGTTTCAGCAAAAGCCAGTTCCGGGCAGAGCTCTCGCAGAGTGAACAGATAGGGGTGGAAAGCGTCGACCCAAATAATCAGTGATGTTTCATTGATGGACTGCCAGTTATACAGGCTCCAATCTGTAACCTGCTCCACTGGTGTCCCTATTTCATAACCAAGGCTGGCGACCGCCTCCGGCAAGGGTTCCTTCGCCAGTTTTTCGCGTTCTGCGGAAGCCTTTTCCATAGAGGCGCATCCGGCCAGCATGCTCACGCTTAAAGCCAGCGCAATCAAAGAGTGGTATTTCATCAGTTTTCTCCTGTTCGGTGGCAGGCGTAAGTATAGTCAGACCGCTTAAGGATGCACAATCTGCGCTTCTCAAACGCACCACACACCTAGCTTAACTACCCTCTAACCCTTGCCTGCAATCGCCGCGGTACATTGCCAGCAATATGATTCATGTTAGAGTTGTCGCTATCATCAGGCTGGAACAATCCGGCATAGCTGTAGAGTAGCGCCGGGCATCAACTGGATGTGAAGTCCAACGATTACAGGGAGCACGCCATGCAACACACTTTCCTGATAACACACTGCGGTTCACCACTGCGCAGAATAGCACTGGCGACAGCCATTTGTGTGACCCTTGCGGGCTGCAGCGACGAAGACGCGACCACCACATCTGCCGGAACCGGCGAAGCTGCAATCCTAGCCGACGAGGTCAATACCACTGCGCCGGAACCGGTTCCCACGCTACCACCGTCAGATACCCGCTGGACGCCGGAAGCACTGGAAAACCTGCTGGCACCTGTCGCGCTCTACCCGGATGTCATCCTCGCCCAGGTACTGGTGGCATCCACGAATCCGCAGGAAGTACTGGACGCAGGCAACTGGCTACTGGAGAACAACTCTCTTGAGGGCGAGGCACTCGACGAGGCCGCACAGCAAGCGGGATTTACACCGCCGATACGGGCACTGCTGCAGTTCCCCCTGGTTGTCGACATGATGTGCCAGGACCTGGACTGGACCGCTGATCTCGGGCAGGCCTACGTCGATGATCAGGCCGGTGTGTTGGATGCGGCGCAGCGCCTGCGAGTGCAGGCCCAGGACGTCGGCAACCTCGCCAGTTCCGAGCAGATTGAGGTGGAAACGATCACGCAGGACAATCAGCAGGTCGTGACGATCTCGCCACCCGATACTGAGGTCGTCTATGTACCACAGTACGACCCGGTGGCCGTCTACGCACCCCAACCCGTTACCACGACAACCACAACCGTGGTACAGGACGATGGCTACAGCACCGGAGATCTGGTAACCACAGGCTTGTTGGCCTTTGGCGCCGGCATGTTGATAAACGAAATCTTCGATGATGACAGCGATGACTATTACTACCACGGGGGGTATTGGGGCAGACCGCCCCCCTACTATCCGCCCTACCCGTACCGTCCGCGCTATGGCGACGGTTTCTACCCCGCTCATGGCTACAACCGTGGCAATGGCAATTTCAACAACAACACTGTCATCGTCAACCAGGACAACAACTACTGGAAAAACCGTCGTAAAGGGATCGATAACAGCCCGATCACTGAGGCGCGCAAGAACAGACCTGAACTGGCGGATCTGAGTTCCCGTGCTGCGACAGGTTCCGATCGAACAGCGCCCCGCAATAAAGGACTCACCAGACAGCAGGACGGCAACGAGCGCGTACTGCCAAAAATACAGGGCTCCTATGCCGGGGCAAGAGCCGGTACCGACCATGACAAGGCCAGGCTTGCTGCGGCTCAGTCCGTAGGCGTTGATGCGAAGCGTGACAAACCAATAATCCAGGGCTCATACGCCGGCGCCAAGCCACAGGCTAAACGGCCAACAACCACATTGGCAGACCGGGGGCACACATTTTCTAGAGAGACATTACAACAGAAACCGCGTGCCAGTCAGAACGGAAGCCAATTGAAGTCGAGCGCATTCTCCGGCTCAAACAGGGGCAGTCACGACCGGGCGGCCAGCCTTCGTGGACGACAGAGCATGCAGAATCGCGCCTCGTCCAGGTCGCATGCCAAACCCCAGCGCAAACTCAGAAAGTAGCCAGGCCAGGAGATCTGCCATGAAAACGTTAAGCAAATTTTCGGTATCCGGATACATCGCCGTATTTTTATTCTTTCTCGCTCCACTGGCGATTGCGGAAACAGCCGCGAGCAGCGACACACATCTGTCTTTTACAACACCGGAGGAGGCGGTGGGTGCACTCGTCAGCGCACTTGAGTCAGGCGACGACCAGGCACTCCCCGCACTGCTGGGGCCCGGTGCGGATGACGTACTCTCTTCCGGGGATGCGGTGCAGGATCGGTCTGACCGTGCCACCTTCCTCGCCCGATTCAAGCAGCAACATCGTCTTGTTGGTGAGGGTGATCAACGCATTCTGGTTATCGGCGATCAGGACTGGCCGTTCGCCATTCCCGTGGCAGAGCGCGGCGAGCGCTGGTACCTCGATGGCGCCGAAGGTGCACAAGAGGTTGTCTATCGGCGCTTGGGTGCCAACGAGCTCGGCGCAATTGCGGTGTGTCACGGCCTGGTCGACGCGCAACTTGAATACGCAGCACAGGGCCATGACGGCGACCCCGCGGGTATCTATGCCATGAAGCTGATCAGTGATGAGGGCATGCACAACGGTTTGTACTGGCCCACCACCGCTGACGAACCGCAAAGCCCGGCCGGGCAATTTGTTGCCAGAGCTGCCACCGAGGGCTATCGGCGGGGCGATGCCCGTGTACCCTATCACGGCTACCTGTATCGCATGCTCTACCGTCAGGGCGACAACGCGGAAGGCGGTGCTCTCGAGTATTTCTCTGACGGCCTTCTGACTGAAGGATTTGCCGTAATTGCCTGGCCTGCAGAGTATGGAGTGAGCGGTATAATGACGTTTATCGTCAACCAGGATGGCGTGGTATTCCAACAGGACCTCGGTGAGGAAACAGAGGCCGTCGCCAACAGCATTAATACCTTCGAACCCGATGCCTCATGGACGGCAGTGACTGACGCGGGAGAGGGAGCGCAGGCTTCCGGGGAAAACTAGTCGTGCAAGCACCAACCCACCCAGGAGACATGCCCAATGGACACTCATGACGCCATACCGGATCGCTCTGCCTCAAGGCAGAACCTGATAGAGGCAGTCATTGGCCTTGCGCTGCTGGTGCTGGCATTCTTTGCGATCGCGTCCTCCGATGTTTCAGCGACGGGGACGCGAACCTACTGGACGTTGTTGATTCTCGTTTTTGCGATTACTGCCTTTGTCTCGGATCGCATGCACACAGATCACGGCTTCGCTCATATGCCAAGTGCCTTGACGATCGCCCTGCACTGGCTGGGCGTTTTCTTTGCGATCCAGATTGTGCACTATTTCGTCACTACCGGCCGTATGGCCAATGCCAATATTGGCCTGACAAACGGGCTGGTGCTGGCGCTGGGCACGTACCTGTTCGGTGTCTATAGCAACTGGCGTATGGCGACCATCGGCATCGCACTGGCGATCGCTACCGCCGGTGTGGCAATCATAGAAGAGTTCATATGGTTTCTTTTTATCGTTGCCGTAATTGCAATTTTTGTGCTATTTCTCGGCGCGAAACTCGGAAAGAAATGAAACACCGCGCCCGGTATTTGCGACAACTGCCTGATTGCCCAGATTAACGAAAACTACACAAGCGGGGACAGCGGGGATAGACTGTCATTTAACAGTGACCTCCACCGATGACAGCGGGAGAATTGAGTGGCCTACGATTTAACTGGAAAGATCAAACTGATCCAGCAAGCCAAAACCTTTGACAGCGGATTCACCAAACGGGAGATGGTGGTTATCGTCGAAGATGGCAGGTATCCACAGGAGATCAATCTGGAATTTGTGCAGGACAAGGTCAGTCTGCTCGACGATCTACAGGTAGGCCAGGAAGTGACTGTCACGTTCGATATACGCGGCCGCGAGTACAACGGCAGGTACTTCAACAATCTGCAGGGCTGGAAGATCAGTTCCCCCGGGGCCGACACTGATTTCGCGCAGGGCGGGCATTCACCCGCGCCACCCAATGAGCCTCCCTCGGGTTTCGATGATACCGATATCCCTTTCTAAAAACAGGCGGGCGCGCCGCTCACCGGCACTTGTGATAAAGCATCCGAAGCGGTAACGTCGACAGGACACGCTGGCACACTAACGGCTACCTGCTGTGCATTCCAGAGGGCGGACTATGAATATCGCACTGAACCAGGTGCTACCGCACAAGACCCGCATCCTTCCCGGATGCGAACGACAGGGCTACGAGACCCTGTTCGAGGAACACTCATACTGGATAGAGCCGGATACAATTCGCGGCGAGATACCGGCGTGCCTTACAGGAACGCTGTTCCTGAACGGCCCGGGGCGGAACAAGATCGGCGACCAACAGTACGGCCACTGGTTTGATGGCGATGGGATGGTCAGTGCGGTCACGATCAGGAATGGTCGCGCCCACTACAAGAATCGTTATGTGCGCACGCCAAAATATGTCAACGAAACCGCCGCGCGGAAAATTCTTTATCGAGGCGTCGGTACGCAGATTCCCGGCGGCCCATTGAGAAACATGTTTCGTGCACCGGGTAATGCAGCCAATACCAGTGTGATATTGCACGGGGGCAGGCTGCTGGCACTGTGGGAAGGCGGCAAACCCTGGGAGTTGGACCCCGCCACACTGGACACCGTCGGCGAATACGATTACGACAACGGCTTTGCATCGATGCAACCGTTCAGCGCCCACCCACGGGTCGACCCGAACACCGGGGAGCTTTACAACTTCGGTGTCTTCGGTATTCCCAAACCGAAATTGCACTTTTATAAAATTGACCCGAACGGCGTTATGGTTGCCAATACATCGCAGTACGTTGGTGATTACGCGATGTGCCACGACTTTGCGATTACCGAGCGCTATGCGGTGTTCATCCTGTGTCCCGCGTTTATGCGCACACCGTTCAAGTTTCTGCTGGGGCTGCGCAGTGTGTTCGAATCGATTGAGTTCGACAACAGTGAACATACCAAGGTGATCGTACTCGATCTGGCCACCGCGCAGGTTGTCAGGGAATACCGGTTCGACTGTTTCTTCGGCTTCCATCTCGGCAATGCCCGCGAGCACCCGGACGGAATCTCGGTCGATGCACTGTGCGTCGATAACATGGATGTGATGGGCGGGCTTTCAGATGTCTTTATGGAACGTGGCGATGACTTCCAGTTTCTCGCCAATGGCGCTCGCTTCAACCGCATCACTCTGAACCTGACCACAGGGACCGCCAGCAAAGATGAGATCAGAGGCGCCATCGCCGGTGAGTTTCCGGCCTGGAACCCTCGCCACACGGGGCGTGACAACCGCTATACCTGGCTGGCCACCATCGTTGAAAACGGGACCCCCTACGGCTTCAATGCATTCCAGAAAATCGATCATCTCAGTGGTGAACTCAAACTTCACGATTTTGGCGAGGGCCGTTTTTGCTCAGAACCCAATTTCATACCGGCAGGGGAAGGCGGCGCAGAAGACGAGGGCTATCTGGTAGCTATGGTGTACAACCACGCGCGCGGCAAGAGCGAGATTGTTATCGTCGATGCCGGGGATATGCAGCGGGAGTTAGCTGTAATTCCCCTGGAACACCATGTACCTTTTGGTTTCCATGGGCATTTCTACCAGGAGACATTCATATAGCGGCCCGTTCACTGCGAAACTATCTGCTCTTTGGCGAGATTGTCCGTTACTGCCAGAGCTGCGAAGTTGACGAGTTTATCCGTCAATCGTCGGGAGAAGGTGACAAAATTTGACAGGATTCCGGCGTCCTCCCGCTCTGAATTCGCCAGCAGTTTCAACAGATCCCGATTGGCATCATCCATCGCCTCGCGCAGGTCTCGAACACGCCCGGACAGCTTAGGCGGGCGGTTCTCCAATAACGCCTTGTTGATATCGTCGAACAACGCCAGTGTTTCACTGGAGATCTTCCTTACGATCAGAATAAGATCACTCCCCAATTCAATGTACTGCTTGTCTATCACTCTTTTTGTCGCGAACAAATCCTCTATCGAATCGTGAATCTGGAAAAGATAGTCGTACAGCGTGATGGTTTTCAGCATTTCCCTGGACTCGCGCTCGTCGGTCACGGTTGTCACCACACTGGAGAAATAGCCAAGATACTCGCCCTGGATAAAGTTGAGATAGTCGATACGTTTCGATGATGCTTCGAACACATTGCGGTAGTTTGATTCAATAGACAGGGTGACGAGGCCGTAGTTTTCCTGCAGGAAACCCAACAGCGGCACAATATTCCCATCCATGGTCTTCTTGGTATTTTCGTAGCGGTCCTCACGCGATACGACAGGAATCACAAGGCGTTCAAAATCCATCTTTCCCTGCCCGAGCAAGAAATCGATAAATCGGGCAAAGGGATTGATAAAGACGATGAAAAGCAAACCGGTCAATACATTGAACGCCATATGGAAGTTAGCCAGCACAATCGCAGGACTTGTGCCCAGTATGTCCAGATGGTCGCCAAACAGCAGGAACAAGGGCAGAAACACCAGAACGCCGCCAATATTGAACAACAGATGACTGAGTGCCGTTTTCTTGGCCGCAACATCCATATTGAAAATAGCGATCAATGCTGTGGCAGACGTTCCGATATTGGCTCCCATAACAAGCGGAATGGCATTCTCAACCCCCATTAAACCCTGCTGGGTGAAAATAATGGCCAGGCCGGTCGTCACGGAGCTCGACTGCACCAGAGCGGTAAAAATGCAGCCCAGCAGTATCGCGTACAAGGGGTTCTGCGGTTGCGTGAGATACCCGATGAGCACGGGATCATTTTGCAAAGGTTGCAGCGAAGACGATATCAGGTTCAGCGAAAAGAACACAAAACCGAAATAGAAGATCGACTTGCCAAATATTGAATAGCGCGAGTGCAACAGAGAGAGAAAAAATCCGGCAACGATCAGCACCGGCGCAAAAGATGTCAGCTTAAAGGCAACGAGCTGCGCGGTGACAGTAGTGCCTATATTGGACCCGAACACAATTCCGATACTGTTCTTGAATGACAATACACCGGCATTAACCAGCCCAATGGCTATCACGGAAGTGGCTGAACTCGATTGAATGATGGCAGTCACCACGGCCCCGATAAGGAGTCCAACGACCGGGATATTGGTCGCTTTCGCCAGAGTCTTCCTGAACTTTTCACCGGCGAGGGTTTCAACTTCCCTGGAAAAATTCTGCAGCCCAAAAATGAACAGGATCACCGCAGTCAAACCCGCTATAAAGATGTGGAGGTGTTCCATAGCTCTTGGATCCTGATTGAATATCTGACCATCGCTACCGGGACAAAGGCAGCACAGGACGTCACTGACTCGGCGCAGTGTAGAACCTCCCTGTGTACAGCGTCAAAGTGCAGCCAGGACCAATCTTTGGCAATAATTTTTACAGCGATGCGGTTTTCGCCGCGGACAGATACAATCCTCCGCACAGGGAAAGTACCATTCGAAAAATTTAAATTTGGAAGGGGCACAGTGACTAATTCTGTATACCGCCGATATTCACATGATATCCGGCTGATCCACGTCCTGTGCCTCTGCACTGCGTTGCTGCTGCCTCTGCCTGGGCTTGCCCAGCAGTCACTGCAACCCCTGCTTACTCAGCTCGCAGATCAGGGCCAGCTAGAAATTGCCGGTGAAACCATCTACGACCTGTCAATTACGCAAAATTTTTACGCCGGACAGGGTTACGCCGCGGCCTGGACCAACCCCATTGCCCTGAACGAACTCTCAGCTGCCATTTACGAGGCCGAGCGCGAGGGTATGAACCCGGACGACTATCATCAGCGTCAGGTACAGGAACTGCTCGACGGATCGCTGGCACTCGATGACGCCGCCCGGGACCTGCTTCTGACCGATGCCCTTGTGCGGCTTACCTATCACTATGCGTTTGGCAAGGTCGACCCCAGAGATTATGTCTCATCATGGAATTTTGACCGGAAACTACCGCAGGTTGATCCGCTGGAATGGTCACAGAGAGTCGTTAAGGACGGTGGTATCCTCGCGGGCCTGGAACAGTTGAAACCCACCAGCCCCCTGTATAAACAACTGGTGAGCGCACTGGCGAAGTACCGCGGCATCGCCGCTGCCGGTGGATGGCCGACAGTTGACCCTGGCCCCACTCTGCGCCCGGGCGAAAGCGGGCCAAGAGTCTTTCAACTGCGTCGCCGGCTGTTGGTTGAAGGCGACCTCACTGGCAATGAAACCCTCGAAACAAGCCTGTTTGATGACAACCTGAAACGGGCAACCGTGCGCTTTCAGCGCCGTCATCACCTGGATTCTGACGGTATCGTCGGTAAAAAGACACTGGCGGCCCTGAACGTGCCGGTGGCACAGCGGATCGGCCAGATTCGCGTCAACCTGGAACGCTCCCGGGTATTGCAGGACATACCAGACACGGCTGTGATCGTCGACATCGCCGGTTTTGAGGTGTCATTTTTCCGCAATGGAGAGCGCCTGCTCCGCAGCCGGGCGCAGGTCGGTCGGCCCTACCGCAGCACACCGACGTTTCGCGACCGTATTACCTACATCGAATTTAACCCTACCTGGACCGTTCCACCGACCATCCTCAAAAAGGATACCTTGCCCGCCATCAAACGCGATCCCGGTTACCTGCAGAGCAAGAACATGCAGGTGTTGACCAGGGATGGGCAGGTGATCGATCCGGCAACGGTGAACTGGCAGCTTTATCCACAGAGAGGCTTCCCCTATATCCTGCGCCAGCAACCGGGGCCCAACAATTCACTGGGACGACTGAAGGTGATGTTCCCCAATGAGCATATGGTATACCTGCACGACACGCCCAGCCGGGATTTGTTCAGCCGCAGTGAGCGCACTTTCAGCTCCGGTTGCATAAGAGTGGAGGAGATCATGGAGCTCGCAGAGCTAATGCTGGACGACCCCGAGTGGGATCAGGTGGCAATAGCCAGGGTCATTGAAGCGAAAAAAACGAAACGGGTATCCCTGCGTGAGTCCATGCCAATCTATCTTGTGTACTGGACAGTGGAAGTTCAGGACGACGGATCTGTGGAATTTAAAAGCGACCCCTATCAACGCGACGGCCCTCTGCTCGCAGCGCTGGAGCGACCACTCAAACCGGACTCCGCCCGGATTGAACAGCACAAACCGGCGCCCTGAGGCCGCGAGTGACGCTCGCTACCTCACTGTGTAACCACGCCCTTCAAGACAGGCGGCCAGTGCGCGCTGGTAATCACTGGCCATTGCAGCATCAACTTCGCCAGCAACCGGGTCATAGGACGATTGGTCGACCGCCCAAAGGTAACACTCGTAGCGATCACGGCCCTGCTGCTCCGTGCTCTGTGCCTTGTTGGGGTATACAAAAATATCTGCGGACGATGACACCTCCGGGGTTGCCATTGCGGTCTCAGCACCTTCCGGCTTCTCAACAACAACATAGGCACTTCTGTCTTTGTTCCACATGTAGTAGGTAAAGTTGGCAAAGAAATAGCGTGAGGGGCCAATACTGAAGCTGATATAACCCGGCGCGAGCACATCCACACTCGCGCCGATAGGCGCCTGCACGACGAAATAGGCTCCCGACGGTCCCGGTCGATAGAAACTGCCATTGTGATAGCGGTAACTCTGCCGATTGACTTTGATCGCCCGAGCCCCCGGTGGCACAGCCTTCACCTTCTCACCAATCGCCGGATAGTGCGCGGGCGATCTGGGCGGGCCAGCAGCAATCGCAGATGGCGCGACCAGCAATAGCAAGAGAACTATTGCCAGTGCCACCGACGTTGCAGCCGCATCCCCGCTGCAAACAGGTTTAGTTTGCATTTTCACCACCGCGAGCCCCCCCTTCAGGAGCGCAAGCCAGCGTCCCATCATCTGATGGCAACACGATACAGGAGCCTGATATCTCGCCCCGCCTGCCGGTAAACGAGCAGACTGCACCCTCAGTCTGGTCAGCACAGGCCTCCAGTGCCTCTGGCGGTGGCCCGCGTCGTTCACCAGATTGCTGCCCGGGCTGGGCATTGGCAACGGTGTAGGAAAGGTAACTCGCAATAACGAATGTTTGCGTGATCCCGCGGATCAATTTTCTGCTGTTCATGGCAATCTCCTTGTCTGTAGGTGGAACGATTAAATTCTAGGTACAGAGCAAGGAGAGGGTGAGAAGGGAATGTGAAGAATTGTAAGCATTAATCAGCTATTGGAAAAGCGACTACTCAAGCTTGTAGCCTACACCGTAGATGGAATGGACCTGCCCACCATCATCGCCGGCTTGAGACAGCTTACGACGGATATTCTTCACATGAGTATCCATTGTACGATCGCTGACGACGCGCTCATCGGAATAGGCCAGGTCCATAAGCTGATCGCGCGAAAAAACCCGTCCTGGCTGCGACACAAAGCCACGCAGCAACTGGAACTCGACAGGCGTAAACTCAATACGCTGCCCGCGCACGCTGCACTCATACTTCTCGAGGTTTATAGTGATATCGCGATAGCTCAATTCACTATCTGTTGCCACGGCTGGCTGTTGTTGCAAACGTCGCTGTATGGTGCGCACACGGGCCACAACCTCGCGCGGACTGAAGGGTTTGCAGACATAGTCATCGGCCCCGAGCTCCAGGCCCACCAGACGATCTATTTCATCGATTTTAGCGGTCAGCATCATAATCGGCACACTGGAGAATTGCCTCACCTCTTTACAGATTGTTAACCCGTCCTTGTTGGGTAGCATCAGGTCGAGGATAACAAAGCCAGGAGCGGCCTCTCGTATCATCTCCACTACGTGCTTGCCGTCATTCAACACTGTCACGGAAAAGCCGTCACGTTCCAGATAGTCAACTAGCAACTGGGCGATCTTGGGTTCATCCTCCACCACCATAATGTTCTGATAACTCACGTAGCACCTCCGTCTGCCAGCGGCAGTTCAACCCTAACACTCAGGCCACCCAGTGCCGAGGGCAGGGCAGTGATACTGCCACCGTGGGCTGAAGCGATGTTTCTGCAGATAGCGAGGCCGAGACCCGCCCCGCCAGTGCGACGACTGCGGGATACCTCAGCTCGGAACAGGGGGTCAAACAGCTGTTCGCAATCGCCCTCATCCACCCCTGGCGCTGTATCGTCAATGGTGATAATCGCCATAGTGGCCGCTCGCGACAGATTTACAGCAATTTTTCCGGGCGCGTCGGTATAGGCCAGCGAATTTTCCAGCAGGTTCAGTATCAGTTGCTCCAGACGCTGGGAATCGGCTGTCACCGCCAGCCCTGATGATATAGCACTGTTCTCCAATCTTACCGGTGAGAGTTCTATGCCCCGCTCTACAGCACGTTCTCGCATCCTGCCCGTTACGTGCTGCAACAGCTCAGCGAGATCGACAATGGTGAACTGATACCTGAGCCCTCCCACATCAGATATCGACAGCTGATACAGGTCTTCGACCAAGCGGCTCAACCGCAGCACCTCCTGTTCCAGAGACACTAACTGCTTCTCATCAAATTTGCGCACTCCATCTTTCAAAGCTTCTATTTCTCCGGTCAGAACAGTGAGTGGCGTGCGTAACTCGTGAGAAATATCCGCCAACAGTCGCTTGCGCGATGACTGGTTGGCCTCCAGCGTTGAACCGAGTCTATCCAGGTCCTTGGTCAATTGACCGAGTTCGTCTTGCCTGTCCTCGTTCATCCGGTGGCTATAATTGCCATTGGACAATTGTGCAACACTGTCAATCATACGCCTGACAGGGGCCAGCAAACCGCGGGAAAGAAGCAGAGAAAGGCCGATCGCAAGTACAAGGCTGGCGATGCCAATCAGCCAACTCGTTTGCATCTGCTGCCGCGAAAACTCTGTTTCCTGGGGCGACACCAGCCGACGGCGCGGCGCACTGCGCAGTTCACCTACCACCGCGCCATCACTCATTATCGGGATCTGTATTTCCCGCATGCCTTCCACGCCACCACCGACACCTACGACCAGATTGCCCGATGCATCATAAAGCGTGGTAGGTGGAACGCCCAGGGCTCCCGGTGCCGGGGCGCCCGGATGTTGACGCCCGGGGGCTCCGCCCGGTGGCGGATGATCTCTGGCGCGACGATCTTCAGGCGGAGGCCCTTCCTGCAGTTCTCGCGACACAGAGCGGCGCAGGAGTCGAGCGAACCGTTGCTCGGTCATAGCGCTCCAGCTGTCGCCGGCACGGGCATACTCTTCAGCCAGAACAGGTTGCAGCTGTTCGAGTCGGGTCTGCTCCAGCGCATTGACGTAATCGAGAAAGCCCTGCTCGAAACTCCAGCGCGCCAGACCCAGTGTGGCAACCAGCACCAGCAAAGTCAGACCGACAAATGCGGCGAACAGTTTTTGTGCGATCGAGAATGTCATAGTGCTGATCCAGTGCAATTGGAAATGTCGCTGGCCTCGCCGCGAAGCCGGGCGACACAACTACAGACTGCTGGCAAACAACAATGAAGCAGGTGCTGCAGGGGTAAGCTCAAATATATCCCTGCGGTGATCGCGCACGCGAGTCGCCGTAATCTCGAAAATCTTTCCCTCCTCACCGGCACCATAAAGACCCACCTCAAAGCGCAGAGAGCTGTCGCTACCGCCGAGATAAAACCTCCCCATGACAACGAGTTGTGATATCGATTCTGCACTGGTGCCGTGCTCCGTCACAGGGGAGAGTATGATTTCCTTCAATATCACACGCCTATCCATAGTGCTCAGTGTTACATGGTCTTGGATCGATGCGACAATATCGACGCGATGGTCATTGAATTCTATCATCGTTACCTTACCATCGTCGTCATCGTCAATGCTCGCAAACGCTGACACCGGCAGCGACAACACCATGAACGCGTCGTCATCAACAATGTTGATAGTGCCGTGCTGCGCCACCATCAGATGCGCATAAGCTGGCGCAGTGCAACACAGGTAAACAATAGTCAGACTCAGGATAAAGGGCAGGCCCTTGGGTAAACATCGCATAGTAAACACTCCAGATCAGGAATTGCTCCATTTCAGTGGCAGCAGCCTTCCGGGCGGCCACTACAACACACCTTTCACGCAGCGTTGAAAGAAGGGATAGCTGTCAGTGGCATAGTAGTGATAAATACCATCCGGAAACTCCGGGGTGACACCAGTGCGGCCGTTGCATTCATCCAGGTCACCCGAGCCTTCCACGTATTCGTAATCCTGCGCAAACGTGCCGAGTGGGTAGGTGTCGGTAGAGGGTCGGCTGTCACTCACCTCGGTGACAAACTGGTAGCTGCCGGTCATCAGCCTGATCTCGGAACTGGCATCGTCGGCGATACTGTAGCCATACCGTGCATAGATTGGGAAGCCGTCTGCAGCCCAGCCAATCAATGTCATCTTCGAACTGTTACCGCCACGTTTTTCGATAAACCCCTCGGGCATACCGTGGTAGTGGTAGACCCCATCAGGTTGAACATGCGCATTGTTCGCATCCGTACCGAAGTCGAAAGCCGTTTGCCCCAGTGCCTCGATACTCCAGTTCCCTGTGTTGCCAATCAAACTGCACACGGTCCCAGAATCGTCACAGCTGCCGGCAGTACCCGCATCAATTTTGATGCCGTTGAGTACATATCCGGTAACACCGCGCGGCCCACCGAGCTGCGTCGCTGTGGTACTTGCTACCGGCTCCAGCGTGTAGCTGGCCGATATGGCTTGCTCCGTTATGACGTTGGGGTTGGCCGGGTTTGGAAATGTGCCCACCTCGTGATCCGGGATGCCGTTGGCGGCAAGGTCGCGCGTGGTGTCTGTGCAACTCCACTGCGACTCGCTGGTGTAGGTAAGTGATTCCTGAATGTTGTAGGTGACATCATTGTATTCACACAACACACCATCGGTTGAACCGGTTGAACCGGATGTACCGGATGTACCGGATGTACCGGATGTACCGACAGTGACACTGGATTGATCGGCGCTGTCGCTTGTGTCATCGGAGGAGGTGTCCGATTGAGTGTCCGAACTTGATCCTCCACCGCCACCGCACGCACTCAGCAGCGCCATTATCAGTAAACCAATACTCTTCATTACATTTTTCATCAACACTCTCCTCGATGATCTGGTAGTTATTGAACACGGAGAATGTGCAGAAAATGTGGAGTAATTGTGGTGGGATATGTAATCTTGGCGCAGTACTCCATTACACATTGCGCCAACGGCAAGTGGATTCACTCCCTCTCATCACCTGCGAGTCCGTTAACGCTCTGCCTGTCGTCAAAGAAAACAATAAAGCGGAGTTTTTCATGGTAGCTTACCAACGACCTGTGCGATCACTTCTGCCACTTCTGCTGCTGTTTGTCGCGCTATCAGTTAGTGCCGCCACGCAGCGCCCCAACGTCATCGTCATTGTGGCAGACGACCTCGGGTGGAATGATGTCGGGTTTCACGGCGGTGATATCGATACGCCCTCGCTGGACCGCCTTGCAGAGGAGGGGATGGAACTGAATCGCTTCTATACGACACCTATCTGCTCACCCACTCGCGCCGCTCTGATGACCGGTCGTGACCCTATACGTCTGGGCGTGGCCTACGGCGTCATCTTTCCCTGGGACACCAATGGAATTCACCCCGATGAACACTTTTTACCAGAGTCGTTTCTGGCGGCAGGCTACCAGACAGCAATGGTTGGCAAGTGGCATCTGGGGCACGCGCAGATGACGTACCACCCCAACAACAGGGGATTTGAGCATTTTTATGGTCACCTGCATACGGAGGTAGGTTTCTACCCGCCATTTGCGAATCAGGGCGGCAAGGATTTTCAGCGCAACGGTGTTTCTATTGACGACGAAGGTTATGAATCGTTTTTACTGGCCGCGGAGGTTTCACGTTATATTCGCGAGCGGGAGAAAGACAAGCCGTTCTTTATCTATATGCCATTCATTGCACCTCACACACCACTGGATGCACCAAAGGAACTTCAGGACAAGTACCGAGACATCAATACCGACCTGACACCCGCTCGCGCCAAACAGACAGATGACACCCGGCGTCTATCCAAACTCCTGCTACAGGACAGTGCCAGGCCAATGTACGCAGCAGTGGTAGACGGAATGGATCAGGCTATTGGCCAAGTCCTCGACACACTGGACGAGGAGGCGCTGACCGACGACACCATTGTCCTGTTTTTTAGCGACAACGGCGGCGCTGCTTACTCGGTCGGTGGTGCAGATAACGCACCGCTTCGCGGCGGCAAGGGCGAGACCTTTGAAGGCGGTATTCGCGTGGTATCGGTTATGCGCTGGCCCGGGCGCATCCCCGCCGGGCAGAAAATGACAGAAATTATGACCGCGATGGATGTCTTTCCAACACTGGCCGAAGCTACGGATATCCCGGCGCAGAATGTGCGCAAATTCGACGGCGCCAGCCTGTGGCCAGCGATTGCCGAAGGCGCAGCAGCACCACGTGACGAGCTGGTCTTTTTCGCATCGGAAACACCCATCTATGGGCACTTCAACCTCACAGCATTTAACGATGAGTGGAAGCTGGTGCAGGAAATAGAACAGGACCAGCTGGAAACGACGATTACCAACTACCTGTTCAGGATTCAGGATGATCCCAACGAGTACAACAATCTCGCCCAGACGTACCCGAATGTCGTACAAAAACTATCGCGCATGATCCACGAGTGGCGCGCGCTCTACCCGATAAACGGCACTCGCAGTCAGCTGGTGCCACCCCCGGGCTGGCGTGCCCCCAAAGACTGGGCGAGCTATCCGATTCCGCTGGCAGAGCTGCAGGACGAGCCAGCGCCGGGCATGCCCCCGGATAAACAGATTGAGAGGATTCTGGATTTTCAGCATGGCGACCGCGGGCGTCTTACCTATGACTGCGTACCTAAGTGGTGGCTCGCTGGACTGTGCTTGCAGGAAATCAGTACAACACACTAAGGGTCGGCACGATGCCAGTGTCGGCCAGTTGCGGCTAGCGCATCATGTAGATATAACTGCCAACAAGCAGGTTCAGCACAACATAGCTTACCGGGAACCACACGCGGCAGAGCTTATCGACGCGATCGCCCTGCATCTGACGACTGCTGTTATCCAGCGCTGCAACCCTGAGGTTGATTATGATACTGGCACACATCATCAGGAAGCTGATAATCATGAACGACATCAGCACGGTGATATAGGAGATTTTGGGCAGGCTCTCGCTGGACATGATTTGATACGCGACCACCGTCAGGATACCGATAAAGGAGATATCCATGCGGTCACCCAGGGACGACCTCTCCATCCAGAACACCGACCACGACATCATTACGAACACCATCACGGGCATCGCGACGAGTCGCAGCGTATACCAGTAGTCGCGCTCGATATCGATCTGAACCTTGAAGGCCTCCAGATGAATATCACTACCGTCCAGGTATATCGGCGTATACTCTATAATGGAGGTTGATAGTTCTGGCTGCCGCCACTGCGGTACACGAACTTCGTGGTGATCGTCCATCCAGATACCGCTGGTCGTCGTATCGGCCTTCATGCGAAGCTGGCTGTTGTTCAGCCCCAACACTTCGAAAATGGCCACCAGCTCCTGTCTGTCAAAGGGGTAGCGCGCCAGCTTCAGATAGGACTTGGCGATAGCGTCGATCTCTTCGGTATAGAACACCTCACCCTCAGGGGTTATCCGCAGCATTACTCCCTCGCGGTCAAAACGCCCCGCTTCATTGGCCAGAATGATCTGTGGCCACCAGCCGTTGAAAACCTCGTTAAACTGGAAATCACCTTGATAATAGCGCTCATCGTAGCCCGTTTCCGCCGGATCAAACGCCAACCTCGGGTCTTTCCAGTGCATGCTGAGCACCCCTTCAAAGTCGAACGTTTCGTCCTCCTCATAGATGGCGTTTATGTTGCTCAGCAGAAACCCGATTTCCACCACAACAGGCGCATCGCCAAGTGGCGGACCGGCGACGTTGGTCTTCGCCTGCGTCGCCATCGCAAGTAAACAGAAGAGTGCCAGCACTAAAAACCGGGGGTAGAGCGACATAAAGGGAGATGTCCTTGTAGATTTATCGAGCTGCGTTACAGCGTATCATTCTTTGCGTGCAGCAGCAGAATATTTGCGGGTTCGCGCGACGCAAGCAAAACCTGTTGTGATGGTATTCTGCGCCGCTGTACTTACTGGAAACAGGTCTGATATCGCCGTCTGGACAGTGAATCATGCTTTGGGATTATCGATGAAAAACTGCAGAATCGCCTCGCCCACAGAAAACCATACGGCAGGATCCTCCGGAAATATCAAGCTGTCCGGATTATCCGGATACACATGCCCATTGCTGTGCCGCAGATGTTCAAACGGGATGCCATCCGCTCCCGTATAGCGACTCCAGAAATAACTGCCCTCCATACTGCCACCCAAAACATCGAAGCCGATCTCATCGACAGCGACATCCAGCTTTCCAAACTCGTCCACCGAGAAATCACCCGATTCAGTGTGCGTATAGCTTGCGCTGTCAACACGGCTCATCCCATAGTCGTAAAGCACACGCAACAGCGAATCGACAACAGAAAAGGGGTGGTCGGTATGGTAATAGCCTACCTGTATATCCGTAGTACCACTGATATAGAGTATGGGCACTTTTCTCGATGGCCCGCTACCGTTGAGAAAGCAGTACAGCTCTGGAGAAGATATCGGAACGGCGCTGGCAATGATGTCAGAGTGATCACAGATAAACTTCCAGGTCATCTGCCCGCCTTGAGAGAAGCCGGTGAAGTGAACCCGGTTCCGGTCTACGTCAAACGCATCGATAGCCTGCTGCATGAAATCAAACACAATGTCGTAGTGAATAGCGGGGTCCCAGCTACTGGGTGTGCTGAGTTCACCGGGCTGGACGACGATGTAGCCACCGCGCTGCGCAGCGAGCCGGGCCAGGTTGGATCGGCTCTCCTGCATATCCGGATTACTCAGCCAACCGTGTACGTCTACGATCAGGCCACAGGGCCGCTCAATGCACGCCTGCGTTAACATCACCTTGAAGGAAACGCCGTCACATCGAAAGTCGTGCCTGTTGTGTGCCGAGACGTCACCGATACATCGCGTGGTGTGCACATCGCGGGATACGGGTGATGAGGTATCCGAGCACCCTATCCCAACAACACCGCATAACAACATCAGACACAAACTACGGGCGCGGTGCATGACCCGTTGCGCGGCACGGTTACAATGACGGGACCACTTGCCAGTGGCCACGAAAGATGCGCGATTGAGTTCGGGGTTGCTCATGTCGGGGCACCGCGCTAAAGATGTTGTCCACTGTGGTAAAACCACTGGCCTTCAATCTTCTCAAACTCGCTGATCTCGTGAAGGCGGTGGCCCCTGCCATCAATTTTATAGCGGGCCACAAACTCCACTGCGCCACTGACCTCATCCGCACCGCCGGCTTCGGTATGGCGTATGCTCAGGCCCAGCCACCGCGCGTTACTGTCCAGCCGCACTTGTTTGGGCCGCGTCTGTGGATGCCAGGTGCGCAGCAGGTAGGGTTCATTACACAGTACGAAACCACTGTAGCGCGAGCGCATCAATTGCTCCGCGCTCTGCGGTCTATCGCCGCCTTCCAAAAAACGGCCACAGCAGCGGGCATATTCGATTTCACTGCCGCAGGGACAGGGTGTTTCGCCTGTTACAATATGCCTGTTGACCACTGTATGAAGCCCGCTCAGGCTGCGCGCTCGCCATCGCGGGGCGTCGCAGAACCAGCCCGCAATTTCGCCACACAGCGCATGACTTCCACCTGATAGGATTTTCCCCTCTCATTCACCAGATCCATTACATTGAGCGAGGTGGGCACATAGCCAAAACCGACCTGTTGTTCGGGATGCCACTGGAACAGCGACCCCCCCAAACCCATCCAGCCGTAGAAACCTTCGCGGCCATCGTTAAGTGCTTTCTCGGACTTTCCACGCTTGCTCCCGGTGGTGGAAAACAGTGCCACACCACCCTGCGTAAAGCTGGTACTGACAAACCCCATATCACTCTCCAGAGGATGAGCATGCATGGCCTTCCAGGCATCATCGCTCAGGTACTCCTTTCCCTGCCACTTGCCACCCGCTGCCATCACAGCAGCTATTTTGGCCAGACCTCTGGCATTGGAGTTGGTGTTTGCTGAAGGTGTTTCCCCCATAGCGACGGCAGGATCACTGAAAAACGCGATTTTTTTCATGCCCTTGTAGGGCGGCGGGGCCTTGCGCACGGTGGCATTTCTCACTCCGGGAATCAGTCGAATGATTTTGGCGATAAGCTGAAAAATATTGAGCTCCATTTTACGTTTCAGGAATTTTGGCTTGAGGCTTTCCCTCACCTGGAACCAGAACCCGAGCGGTGCCACCTTTTTAACGCGGGGAAGCTCCTCGCGTTTAACGCCAATAATGGCATCGGCCTCCAGCGGCCCACTGATATCTTCACGTAGATACTCGCCGATGGTGCGACCGGCAGGATCGACCCGACGGAACAGCTCATTCACTATCCAGCCCCGTGTGACGGCGTGGTATTCCCGTCGATTAGCGGCGCCCTTGCGGAATGTCTGTATATGCGACTCGATGAGTTCGCCCACCCGGTTCTGCTTGATGTTTTCGGTAAGCAGGTCAGCGGGGTCCAACGACCGATTGAACGCCGGCAGCCCCGCTTCGTGGCGCATGAGTTCGGCAACAGTGAGTTCGCCCTTGCCATTGCCACTGAACTCGGGCCAGTAGTCCGAGATTCTGGCGCTGTAGTCTATCAACCCCCGGCCAACCAATGACGCAATCGCGATGGCCTCCAGACTCTTACCGCTGCTGAAAACATTGATCAGCGAGTCACCTGAAAAATCAGGTTCATCTGTAACCGTGCCCCACAGGTCGACAACTTTTTCGCCGGCATAGTACACACAAAGCTGCGTGCACTTTTCGGCCAGTGTACGCATTTTGTGTTCGTAAAGTTCCCTGACGGATTCAAACCCCGGGGCAACTGTCCCCTCGATTCGACAGTGCTGCTGTTCACTGCGGCTCATGCGCTTGCTCCTGTAAAATGGCCGATCAGTATACCTGAGGAGCGCATCCTACAAAGCGTCCTGTCAGCACCCCGGTGGGTATATCGACGTCAGCCGATAAATAGTACCGGTGCGCAGTTCCGCTACGTACATCTCGCCATCGATATCCTCACCGAAGGTTGAAATGGCCGCTAACTCCCCCAGAGGCAAAGCAACACCCAGTACGGGGTCATCGGGCGGGCCGCTCAGTGACTGAATGCTGCTCTGGCAGAAATCCGTAAAGAAATACTGCCCCTGCAAATGCGGGGATCGCGCGCCGCGATACACTCGCCCGCCGGTGACTGAACAGCCGGACGTCGCATGCGAATAAGCGTACACCGGCGGCAGGTAAACCTTGTCACAACCGCTGGGTTTGTAAGATTCCGCTCCCTCATAGCAGCGCCAGCCGAGATTGATTCCTCCGCTATCACCCGGCGGCAGGTAGTTTATCTCCTCAAAATCGCGCTGCCCAACGTCCGCTATCCACATACCGCCGGTGAGGCTGTCAAACGCAAACCGCCATGGATTGCGCACACCGAGCACAAATATTTCGTCGCAGCCAATGCCGCCTGCACCGTCATTAAACGCATTCCCTACGGGAATGCTGTAATTCGTGTGCTGCGAAATATCGCAGTCCGGCCCAGTACCCGCAGCAGGCGGGGTGTCGACATCTATTCGCAGCATTTTGCCCAGCAGTGTTGTGGAGGTTTGACCGTTGTTGTGCGGGTCGCCACCGCTGCCGCCATCGCCCACGGCAATATGGAGATAACCCGATGGACCAAAGTGCAGGTCACCACCGTTGTGGTTGGCGTAAGGCTGCTCAAATTCCATCAGGACCAGTTCGCTGTTCGGGTCGGCGACATCAGGGTCACTGCTGCTGACGGTAAAACGGGACACTCTGGACCGGTCGAGTCCCTCCCCGGGATCGCGCGTGTAGTAGACATAGAAGTAACCGTTGTTGGCATAATCGGGGTGAAACGCCAGGCCCAGCAGGCCCATCTCGCTGCCCACATCATCAACCTGCGCTGAGATGTCGAGAAAAGGAGTTGGGACAAGGGTGCCGTCACTTTCGAGAACCCGGATGGTGCCGGCACGCTCTGCCACGAACAGCCGCGCATCGCCGGCATTTTCAATCGCTATCGGATTGGTAAGCCCGCTGGCGAATTCTGTCGCGGTCAAATTGCTCGGGGGTGGGTTCGCCGGAGGCGGAGGCTCCTCGAAGCCATTCTCAACGGTGATATCCCAGAAGGTCGTTGCTATCGCATCCCCGAGTAAATCCAGATTACCGTCAGTAGCGTTGCCCGCCACATGCAGAGTGACTTCGGTGTCGTAATTTGGCGCGGTGTAGAGGAAGCGGAATATCACTGCACCCGCACTGAAGCCCTTGGGCCCGGTATGGGTCAGGTCGCCATTCATCAATTGCAGATCACCGGACAAGGGTGTCAGTTCGCCGACGCCATCCTCTACAGAGATATCGACGCCACCGGTCTGCGCCGCCCCCCCAAGCATCACCACATAGTAAAACAGGGTCTGGCCGGCGTTGATCGTATCAGGACCTGCAATACCGATGTCGGGAGGGGTAGCGCCATCGGGGGCGTGACAGACGCTGCAGGTGGCACCGCCATTGGTCGATGGATCACCGGAGAAGCCGCTGCGCCCTCCTGCACTGGCCTGCGCGTGACTGGCACCGACTAGAAACGACAGGGACAGCACAATATGCGCTGAAAAACGGGTGACCTGAAGAACGCGCGCTTCAATCCAACGCTGACTCGGCATAGCTCACCTCACTGCTGACAGGCTGTTTATAATTGTAAAAGCTCAACCCAGTGTAGCAGCGCGGGTCGGGCTCTGCGACTCAACCCGGTGGATAACAGGTAAACGTCAATTCCTGACCGGCCGTTCTGGCGGATTCGCGCAGTTCTGTACCCGTGTAGGCAATACCCTCGGCATCCTCATAGCTGTTGGCACCGGTCAGGCGCAGGACCCGGCGTTCACCGTCCACAATACCGGCACCCAACAGTTGGCACTGCGGACGCGGTGAATTCGCCAGTGCGCTTTCCTCCAGCAACGTCAACCGCTCAAACGTCCATGGGCTGTCGCCACGCAGCGTTACCTGCTGGCCGACGATAGGCAGTAGGTTACTGTCCATGACCATTGTAAAGCGAATGACATTGGCGCGATTCTCCTCGACCGGCAGGGGGAAATTAAAGACAGGGTCCTTGAAGAAGGTATCCAGCGTATCGATAGCGCCATCGTGCAGGAACCCGAACCCGCGCACCTGATCCCCCATAAAGCGTTCGTCTGCTTCCGCATCAAGGCACTGCAGCAACTCCTCACACGGACCACAGGGGCCCGGCGTCACGCTGAGTGGCACGGGCTGGAGTTCGCACTCCAGGGAGGCGATACAGACTATCTCACAGGGTTCATCAATCGGCGGGTCTATTGGGTTCGACGGATTTGTGGGTGTATCCCGGTTGGGACTCGACCCGCCAAACATGCCCACTTTGGCGTAGGCGTTGCGCAGATGCGGCACCTTGAAGTCCTCGGCGATGCGCCCGCCCTCAAATGACATTTTCCCGCCACTGCCGAATTTTTTCGCCGCAGGGTCCAGTTCGTGGCAGTGATTACAACTGCCGATACCGGTTATATTATTCACATCGAAGTAGATGTCTCGCCCTGCCTGTTGCTCAGGTGTCAGGCTATTGTCGAGACTTCGGATCGGATTGGGCGGCGGTGTCAGCGCCAGCGCAAAATCGGTGAACTCCTGCATCTGCTCTTCAGACAGCTCCTCCTCCCTGCCCACCAGGCCGACAAACGCCGGGTTAAACTCCTTGAATGCAGCGGCAGCGACACTCTCTGTCGATCCGTTGACACTGGCGGGGTTCTCTCCAGTGCGGTCACCGCGCCAGTGTTGCGGACCGCTATCGGCGATACCGCGCAGTGTTTGCGTGGTCATCGGCCCCTTCATCGGATGAAACTGCGAGGTCATTATCGGGCTGTTGTCGACAAACGGATTGGTATTGCGCTGCATACTGGCATCGGGGTTACCGAGATCCCAGGCCAGCGCATCGTTGTCGGCAAACCAGTGACAACTGGAACAAGCGTTGACGCCATTGGCAGAGGTGAGCGAAGCATCGTAGAGAAACTTCCGCCCGTTGACGATCTCCTCCGGCTCCGGATTGTACAGTGCCAACGTGCTGACAATGCGCCGCTCTAGCGTGTCTATCACCACGAGTGAATTATCAAAACGGGTATAAACCACAAGCCACTTGCCATCAGGCGAGAGGGCCAGCCCACTGGGACCACCGCCGGGCAGCAGCAGGTGATCTGCCGCATCCGGTGTGAAACTGGCCTGATTCAGCTCGGCCGTATCGATAAACGCTATTTTGTTAGAGCCAAATGCGGCAGCATACAGGATACTACCGTCAGCGCTCAGTGCCATAGCCGTGATCTGGCTCAGGCTTTTTTGCGCCTCGGCTGCGGGTACTGCGGCGCCCTCGGGGCGACTGAAGTCGACATGCGGGTTCATATCGACATGACTTACGCCGCTGTTGGTCACCACACTGATACGTGTATCGGCGATATGGCCGCGAACAGTGGTGGCATTCGTGCCCGGGCCCTCAAAGCGCACTTCATTGCGCGATTCAAGGTTGCTGACATACAGTTCGGCACGAGCGGGATTCACCGCCATATTGAACAGCCCGGTGCCCACACCCGCTACCCGGCGTCGCAGTTCCGGCACTGCAGTACTGGCGTCAATTTCGAACAGGTCGTAGTCAGGTAGGTCGAAGTTAACCTGCGCACTCCAGTCCACACCCTCTTCATCCAGCCACCGGCCGTCAGTCTGCCTGACAATCAGCCCGGTATTGGGTGCCCGGATACCGTCCATATTGGTATGCGGTTCGGGCTTGTTACCGGTGACGACAGACGCATCCAGTGTGGTAGTCCGGTTGCCGGACATAAACGACGCCGCGTAAACCCGCGAACCATCTGGCAGCGCGGTGAGCGCCCGCAGCGAGTCCGTAAACAGGTTCAATATCTCCAGTGGGCCGCCGTTCACATCGGAATTGTCGATGTTGTTGCTATCGTAAATCCACACATCTGCCCTGCCCAGCCCGGGCTGGGTCAGGTCTTCAGGATCAAACTCCGGGTGGTTCTGACCTCGATAAGCGGCAGTAATAAACGCCAGGTTGTGCTCTTCACCGGCAAACACAATGTCCCTGGGTTCATCGCCAACCAGCAGCGTCTGGCGCACATGTGGCCGGGCGCCGATATCGACAATACTCACGGAATCCGACAGGTGGTTGACCACCCACACCTCACTGTCATCCCTGGCAGCGACCGCAACCGGCTCCAGCCCCACGCTGACGCTGTTGGTGAGTTGCAGTTGATCGCCCTCTAGGCCGACGATGTCCAGTTGGCCGGCCGGTGTATTGGCGACGAAAATCTGTGTGCCATCGCTGGAGAATGCCAGCGGCCTTACCTGGCCGCTTTCAAACAGCACATAATTATCCGGTTCTATCGTTGCGGTGGGCGCATTCGGCGGGGTGGGAGTGGGCGTTGCAATGGCATCATCATTTACACCAGAGTCGCCATTGCCGCCGCCGCTACAGGCTGAGAGTGTACCCAGCAAGGTAGCAGCTATAAGTAAACTAAATTTCATAATACAATCGCCATCACTGTCGGTTTTTATCCGGAATTGGGTCAAATAGTTCAGATTATGCACTTTTAAGGCAGTAGAGGTCAGCGCTTCCTCGCAGGAGTGTTAACTCACTTCCAATTCGCGATAATACGCTACCGCCTCTCGCATACCCTCCGCGACTGTTTTCACCGGCCTGTAACCGAAATCCCGAGCAGCGGCTGCGCTGGATACCACAGTAGAGACAGAAAGCTTGCTCAACTCGTGTGGCGTGAACATTGGTGGGCATATACCGGCCTTGAAATGCAGCCATTGCCAGGCGCGCATCAGCAACATCAGCGGCGCTACCGGGATACTGTATCGGGGCATATCGTAGCCCAGACCCTCGATGATTGGCCGGGCAAACTGAAAAAGCCGTGCCGGCACTCCGTCGGAGATAAAATAGGCCTTGCCACAAACCGGGCTACCGGGGACCAGCGCTCCCGCCGCCAACACATGTGCGCTGACCAGATTGTCGATATGCACATGGTCGTGAATACCGCCCATACCGCCGACACGCATACGCAGCAAACCCGCCCTCAGCTTTTCTACCAGAATATCCAGCATCATACTCCCACCGACACCCCAGATGCCGTCCGGGCGCAACGCGCAGGTTAACAACCCGCCCGGTGTGTTGGCGGAGAGTACCGCCTGCTCAGCGGTAATTTTGGTTTCCTGGTAGACACAGCCCAATTGCGTACCGTATGCCGTGTGTTCATCCATATGCAAATCATCTTCGCCATTGAAGCAAGTATCGATAGAACTGGTGTGAACCAGTCGCCGAACGCCCTGCGCCTGAGCGGCCCGGATCATGTTTTCCGTTCCAGTGACATTGACGCCGTGAGCCCGCTCGCGATACGCCGAAGTGACAGCACTCCCGCCGAGCGTGGCAATCATCGCCGCAGTATGAAACACCGTGTCGATGCCCTCACAGGCCTGGTGCACCTGCCCCGCGTTCTGGATATCGCCGCTGATACATTCCAGCCTGGGATGCTGCATGTCCAAGGGCGTTTGACGCACCAGTGCACGCACTCGCAGTCCGCGTTGCAATAACGCTTTTACCAGGTGGCTTCCGACAAATCCTGCTGCACCCGTAACCAGGCAGTGACCCAGATAGGCCGTCGGCGCGCCATGTGATGGTGCATGCATAAAATAGTGCCCCAGTAAAAAAAGAGTCCCGCTCCCCACCCGGACAAATGACAGCCGGAGTCGTTATTATCCTTCCAGTGATCTGCTGCGGGAGTCAGCTGCTGTGTATGCTAATCGAAGATGCTCCCGGGTGACACCAGTCTTGTCCCGGCAGTCTGCATCCACGGAAAACGACGCTCATACGCCAGCACATGCCGGCATTGACGAATACGCTGTAGGAGTCAGATAGAACCACCGGCTTTTTGTTCTATACTGCCGATAAAATACATGCAGCGCGTCATCATTGAGGCGCATTTTACCCAGAGATCCCTGACGATGCGTAACCACTTTGACCGCCGCCGATTCCTGCAGTTCGCCGCGCTGTCCGCCGCCGGCGCCTGCCTGCCCTCGTGCAGCAATGAGGAGCCCGGAGAGCGCTATACCACAGCAGATATTGAACGCCTGGCGCAACAGCGGGTTCAGGAGGGCGCGCAATCCGGACAGGGTCCCTTCGGCCCGCTGCGCTTTAAGGGCTATCGCGGCCTCGCCGAGTTGCCCTGGTTCGAACTCGATTCTGGCGGGGAACTGCGCATCGTAGATCTCGATCTACCCAGGGCCATCGACATGCACTGCCATCTGGGGATGTCGTTGTTGCTGGCCCCCGAAGTGGATTTGCACAAGCGCACAGACCGCGTTATCCACCTGCTCGACTGCGATGCTACTGATCCTGGCTGCGAGCTGGATCTGGATGTCTACATCAACCGGAACTTCACCGAGGAGGCACTGGACGAATTGTGGTGGGGCTCTGCGGCGCAGGGCCTGTGGGGCAGCAAAAGGGCAGTGACGCAGACCATTCCCAACCTGTTACACGAGATGGATACCTGCAATGTAGAGCGCGCCAGTATCCTGCCGATTGCGTTTGACCTGCCCTTTGGCGATGATCTTACAGAGCGCTGGATTGACGCCATCGACATCGCCGGCGCCGGCAATCGCCTGATACTGGGGTGTTCCGTACACCCACAGGACCCGGCGCGATTCACTCGGTTGCGCGACTACGCGGCGTCCGGCGCACGCATCGTCAAATTTCACCCCACGATGCAACGCGCCTATCCGGATTCGGCCGTAATGATGGAGTTGTACGCCGAATGTGAACGGCTGGGGCTTATTGTTTTCTTCCACTGCGGGCGCGCCGGCATAGAGCCTGAATCAACCCACCGCTACGCCTTGCCCCGCCACTATGAGGCGGCGTTGAATACCTATCCGGGTGTGCAATTCGTGCTGGGGCACTCCGGCGCACGCGACGTCGCCGAGGCACTGCCACTGGCGCTGCGCTACGACAATGTGTGGCTGGATACGCACGGCCAGGGCGTCACCACGCTGGACACCATGCTGCAGCGCACTGGAGGCGAACGCATGTTGTTCGGCACCGACTGGCCGTTCTATCACCTCGCGGCCAGCCTCGCGAAACTGCTGATTATCACGGAGGATCAACCCGGCAAACGCGCGGCACTGCTGCGCGGCAATGCGCTGAAGCTGCTGAACCTCGCCCGAGGCAACGCATAGCGCCACCAGTCGCGCACTAAAATCGGTTACAATGGCATTTGCCCGGTGGCGGGTCTGCGTATTCACCGCCTTTTCCAGCCCAATCCCCACCGGTAGCCCGATATATCGGCCTGTGTCTCCAGCAGAGGGAAGACAATGGAGTTTGACCCCTTCGTTCTCGCGCGCATCCAGTTTGCGGCCAACATCAGCTTCCACATTCTGTTCCCCAGCATAACCATCGGCCTCGCCTGGATACTGTTGTACTTTCGCACGCGTTTCACCCTGTCGAACAATCAGGCCTGGGAATACGCCTACTATTTCTGGGTGAAGATATTCGCACTGACGTTTGCGCTGGGCGTGGTGTCGGGCATCACCATGAGCTTTCAGTTCGGCACCAACTGGCCCGGCTTTATGGAGAAAGCCGGCAATATCGCCGGCCCGCTGCTGGGCTACGAGGTACTCACGGCCTTTTTCCTTGAGGCATCCTTCCTCGGCATCATGCTGTTCGGCAAAAGCCGCGTCTCCAACCGGGTGCACTTGATTGCCACTGCGATCGTTGCGATAGGCACGTCCATCTCGGGTTTCTGGATACTGGCGCTGAACTCCTGGATGCAGACGCCCGCCGGCGCGGTGATAGAAGACGGCGTCTTCTATGCGCAGGACTGGCTGCAGATTATTTTCAATCCGTCGTTCCCCTACCGTTTCCTGCATATGATGACGGCCTGCTTTCTCACCAGCGCCTTCCTGATAGCCGGCGTGAGCGCCTGGCGCTCCAGGCTGGGTGTCGACGGCCCGGCCACACTGATGGTGATGAAGACAGGGGTGTTCATGGCCGCAATCCTGATACCCATACAGATAGCGATAGGCGATCTGCACGGGCTCAATACACTGCAGCACCAACCCGCCAAAATCGCCGCGATGGAGGCGATCTGGGAGACCGAACGCGGCGCCTCCTTCACGCTTATCGGGCTGCCGGATGAAGAGGCGCGCACGACCCATTACGCTATCAAGATTCCCTATGCCGCCAGCCTCATCCTCACGCACAGCGCCGATGGCGAGGTGCAGGGACTCAATGACTTCGAGGGTGAGCACCCGCCGGTAGCCATGATGTTCTGGTCGTTCCGGGTAATGCTGGGCATGGGCATGCTGATGCTGCTGGTGTCCTGGTGGGCTGCGTTGCAGTTCCTGCGCGGAAAAACGATTGGCAGGCCACTGCTACTGGTGCTGTCTGCGATGACATTTTCCGGCTGGGTGGCCACGCTGGCGGGCTGGTATGTCACCGAAATTGGCCGGCAACCATGGATCGTGTACGGCCTGCTGCGCACAGCCGATGTGGTGGCCGATCACGCCAGCGCCACGCTCACTGGCACGCTGTTCGGGTACATCGGCCTGTATATATTCCTGCTTGTCTCCTATATCCAGGCGCTGCGTTATCTGGCATCAAAACCCGCGCAGTCGCTCTCTCTACTACCCACTTCACAGCCAATAGTGTTACAGGGGAACCGGACAGATGGATGAATTCCTACCCATTTTCTTCGTCGCGGCCATGGGCCTCGCGCTGCTGTTGTACGTCATACTCGATGGTTTCGATCTGGGTGTGGGGCTGCTACTGCCGCAGGCCACCGACACTGAAAAGGACATCATGATCGCGTCAATAGGCCCGTTCTGGGACGCCAATGAAACCTGGATCGTACTGGGCATTGGCATACTGCTTATCGCTTTCCCGCAGGCTCAGGGCATTGTGCTGTCCGCGCTGTACATTCCGGTGACACTGATGCTATTTGGCCTGATCCTCAGGGGCGTCGCCTTCGATTTTCGGGTGAAAGCGGGTGATGCGCACAAACACCGCTGGGATCGCGCGTTTTTTTTCGGCTCGCTGATAGCCTCCGTATCGCAGGGCTGGATGCTGGGCGCCTACATCACCGGGCTGGAATCAAATCTCACCAGTGTATTGTTCGCTGCACTGATCGCACTCACGCTGCCCGCGCTGTATGTCATGCTGGGCGCCGGGTGGTTGCTGATTAAAACCGAGGGGGCGCTGTTTGATAAAGCCGTGCACTGGGCGCGCCTGGCATTGCCCGCGATGGGCATAGCCCTGCTGCTGGTCAGCATTGCCACCCCCATTGTCAGCAGTGATATCGCCCTGCGCTGGTTTGCACTGCCCAATGCGATTGGACTTTTACCGATACCGGTGAGCTGTCTCGTCGCCTATTTTGCGCTCTACCGACTACTGCAACGCCCGCAATTTTTACGCAACAGTAATAGCTGGATAGTCTACGCGCTGCTCGTCCTCATCTGCCTGATGGCTGCGCTGGGGCTGGCTTACAGCATCTATCCCTACATCATTCTCGGGAAAATGGATTTATTTGCGGCCGCAGCGGCGACCAATTCCCTGCAGTTTATTTTCTACGGTGTGGCTGTGACCCTGCCGGTGATACTGCTGTACTCCACCTATGTATTCTGGGTATTTCGCGGCAAGGCGACCGATTTGAGCTATGAATAGTTCGCGATGAACGTATCAGAAATCGAACACCTGTTGTTCCCGAATCATCTGCGTTGTTTCTTCCAGCGCCCGCAGCGATTGCGCCTCGGCCAGCCCCGATAGCGTCAGCCCGAGGAGGCGGACACTGTCTGCAACCGGAAGCAACTGCGCGAGCATCTGCCGCCCCAGCTCACCGAAGCGGGCCTTGTCCGTGACATAGTCCTCACAGGATTGGCTGCGTGTAATCTGTCGAAAATCCGCGTACTTCACTTTCAATGTGACGGTGCGTCCCACTACGCCATTTTTCTCGATGCGCGCCCAAGTACTATCGATGATTCGATCCAGCGCAGCATAGAGCTCGGCGTCGACTGACAGATCCTCGCTATAGGTTTGCTCGCGACCCACCGATTTGCGAATACGATCCGGCTTCACCTGCCGGTGGTCCACACCGCGCGCAGCGTGATAGAGGTAATTGGCTGATTTACCGAAATGCTCGACCAGGAAGTCCATCGACTTCTCGCGCAGGTCGGCGCCCAGCTCTATTCCCAGCCCGCCCATTCGCTGCGCTGTCTTTGGCCCGACGCCGTAGAAGCGGCGCACAGGGAGCGAGGCAACGAAGTCGGCACCCTCGTCAGGGCGGATCACAAAAATACCGTCCGGCTTGTTCTGGTCTGAGGCGATCTTCGCCAGGAATTTGTTGTAACTCACCCCGGCACTGGCCGTGAGGTTCGTCTCCCGACGAATAGCCGAGCGGATCAACTGAGCGGTGCCCACGGCGCTTCCGACCTGTTGTTTATCCTCCGTCACATCCAGATAAGCTTCATCGAGCGACAGTGGTTCAACCAGCTCACTGTAGCGGGCGAATATCTGCCGGATCTGTTGCGACACGGCGCGATACACCTCAAAGCGCGGCGGCACAAACACCAGTGCGGGACAGCGTCGCACAGCCGTTACCGAGGGCATTGCCGAGCGCACCCCGTAGGCCCGAGCCTCATAGCTTGCCGCAGCCACGACACCACGCTTTGCGGAACCACCAACCGCAACCGGTTGACCGCGCAGCACGGGATTGTCGCGCTGCTCCACACTGGCAAAGAAGGCATCCATATCGACGTGGATGATTTTGCGCACGGGGTTGTCGCCGGTTTCAGACATTACATGGATAACCATGCCACATGGATTCGGGGTCAAAGTCGAGGTGCGTTGAGCGAGCCGGCATCAGTACGTCTTTCAGCATGGCAGAGGCGCAGTCTCACTGCTCCAGCAGCGTAACACTCACCCGTTGCTCACTCGGGAACAACGCTGGGCCAAACTGATTGTAGATGGCAACATCAGCCGCATCCCGACCGTAACCGATTGCGACGTAACCACCGGGGACACCACATTGCGTGGCATCAAAGGTATACCAGCGGCCACCGACAAAGGCTTCAAACCAGGCATGCAGGTCCATCGGTTGCAGCCCGTGGAGGTAGCCGACCACCATACGCGCCGGAATGCTGAGGCTGCGACACAGCGCTATGCCGAGATGCGAAAGGTCCCGACAGACGCCCCACCCGCGTTCATTGACCTCAATCGCTGAGACATGTGTTTCACTGCTGAACGGCGCAAATTGAATGGAATCCCGCAACCATGTCTCGATCGCTGCCACCTGATTGTAACCGGGTAGCAGACCGGCTGTGATCTCATTTGCCATCTGTCCAAACCGGTCGGACTCGCAGAATCGGCTCGGCAGCAAGTAGCAGAATATCGCATCGGGCAGATTTTGCACCTCAACGAAGGGGGCATCAGGGGCCTGATCGAGCGTGTCCGATATCATCACTTCAGCAGAGGTATGCACCTGAAAAGTGCCTGGAAACGCGACCAGACGCTGGCACAGATTACCGTAACTGTCGGTAAATTCGATCACCGGGACGTTCGGCGTCAGCCGGTACTGCTCGCTGGCGATCCACTGTTGGGCACCACTGCGCGGCCTGAGCATCATAACAAACGGCGTAGCCACTTCGATGTCGAATGCCAGATCACAACTTGTATTCAGCCACATCAACAACCTCCTGGTCAGTGCCGTTTGAAGACAGTATGCACCAATACATGCCAGGAAATGCTATCGCATAGGTGTTTTACTTGCGGGCATGCCCTAGGGCTTTTGTTTGGCCTTGGCAAAAGCAGCTGCAAAAGCGCCCTCGGGTGCTTTTTCCTGTTGCCTCGCGGCGGATCCGCCACCACCCCCACCCCGGCGATTGTCCGACTTGCCGCGACGCTGTCGGTCGTTGGTCCAGGGCTTGTCTTCCCCAGCGCTGTCAGTAAGTCGCATGCTCAAGGCAATACGCTGGCGCGGCACATCGACCTCCATCACCTTGACCTTGACGATGTCGCCGGCCTTCGCCGCCTCGCGTGGATCCTTGATAAACTTTTCCGACATTGCGGAAATGTGTACCAAACCGTCCTGGTGCACCCCCACATCCACAAAGGCGCCAAAGCTGGTGACATTGGTGACAGTTCCCTCCAAAATCATATCCAACTGCAAGTCGGTTATTTTTTCAATGCCTTCCTGTAGCCTGGCGGTTTTGAACTCCGGTCGCGGATCGCGTCCCGGCTTGTCCAGCTCCTTCAGGATGTCTGTCACCGTTGGCAGCCCCACAGTTTCGGTCACATAGTCCTGGGGCTTAACCGCACGCAGGAAAGTGCTGTCACCGATGAGACTGTGCACCTCTCGCCGGCTCGATGCGGCGATAGCCTCCACCACACAATAGGATTCCGGGTGTACGGCAGAGCGATCCAGTGGATTATCGCCGTCCATTACGCGTAAAAAACCCGCCGCCTGTTGATACGTTTTTTCGCCCATCCCGCTAACCTGCAGCAGGGTTTTACGGTCGACAAACCGGCCCTGTTGGTCGCGCAGCGCAACGATATTGTCGGCGATACGCTGGCTCAACCCCGACACCCGGGTGAGCAGTGGGGCCGAAGCGGTGTTCAGATCAACGCCGACGGCGTTTACACAATCCTCCACAACTGCATTGAGCTGACGCCCCAATTGGACTTGGCTCACATCGTGCTGGTACTGCCCGACACCGATAGATTTAGGGTCAATTTTTACCAGCTCGGCCAGCGGGTCCTGCAGGCGCCGGGCAATGGAAACCGCGCCGCGGATGGTGACATCGAGGTCGGGGAACTCGCGCGCGGCGAACTCCGATGCAGAATAGATGGAGGCCCCCGCCTCATTCACCACCACCCTGCGGACATCGAGTTGGGGATGTGCAGCCAGCAACTCCCCCACAAAACGATCGGTCTCTCGACTGCCTGTACCGTTGCCGATACTGATCAATCTGATGTCGTACTTTTCTATCATCGACAACAACAGGGCGGCCGCCTCACGGGTCTTGTTCTGCGGCGGTGTGGGGAAAATTGTTCCGTGGTCCACCACCTTGCCGGTTGCATCCACAACCGCCACCTTCACACCGGTGCGCAGACCGGGGTCCAGGCCAATGGTGGCTTTAGGGCCGGCCGGGGCTGCCAATAACAGATCCTTCAGATTGCTGCCAAACACGGTGATAGCTTCCAGTTCAGCGCGTTCACGCAGCTGGGTCAGCAGATCGGACTGTAAATGGGTGAGCAGTTTGACGCGCCAGGTCCAACGCACCACTTCTGCCAGCCATTTGTCTGCGCCTCGCCCCCTGTCCTCAATTTTCCAGTGAGAGGCAATCATCGCCTCGCAGGGGTGTGCATCCAGTGGTGACTCATCAGCTGACATACGCAAATCGAGCGTCAGCACACCCTCGCTGCGACCGCGGAACATCGCCAGCGCGCGGTGCGACGGCGTGGTTTTATACGCTTCGTTGTGCTCGAAGTAGTCACTAAACTTCGCGCCAGCCTCTTCCTTCCCGGCGACCAGCCGCGCTGCCAACAGACTCTGTTCCTGCAAGAACGTGCGCAGCGTCGCCAGCAGATCAGCGTCTTCGGCAAAGCGCTCCATCAGTATCTGCCGGGCCCCGTCCAGCGCCGCCTTCATGTCGGAGATTCCCGCCTCTTCGTTAAGGTAATCGGCGGCAACCACCTGTGGGTCGAGTTCGGGGTTATCAAACAATGCCTGAGCGAGCGGCTCCAGACCCGCCTCGCGCGCGATCATGGCCTTGGTTCGTCGTTTTGGCTTGAATGGCAGGTACAGGTCTTCAAGGCGACTCTTGGTATCCGCTGAGCGTATCGCCGCCTCCAGCTCTGGCGTCAGCTTTTCCTGTTCAGAGATGCTGGCAAGAATGGTGGCGCGACGGTCTTCCATCTCGCGCAGATAGCGCAGGCGCTCCTCCAGTTGCCGCATCTGTGAGTCGTCGAGGCCACCTGTAACCTCTTTGCGATAGCGTGAGATGAAAGGCACTGTAGCGCCCTCATCGAGCAGCGCGACCGCAGCGACAACCTGTTTTTCGTGAACGGACAGTTCTTCCGCCAACAGCCGGGAAATGGATTGGGTCATGACGGGTGAGTTTCCTACTGACTATAAACCGGGAAATCCGGGGGGTTTTATTGTATCAGGGGGTGACGCGAAGGCACCCCTGGTGTTTTTACTGAGCACTCTCAGAATGTGTGATTTGCATCGGGAACCTGGTCGAGCGGCGGCACCCCGTGGGCATCTTGCATACCCGATCCAGCGGAAGCAGCGGCTTATGCTGCAGCAGCTTCTGCTTCTTCCTCGACCTCGGCAGGCTCAAGCTCTGCGAGTTTGGCTTCCAGCTCTTTCACCTTGGCCTGCAACTCGGCGTTTTCAGCTTTGGTTTTGTTCAGCGTCTTTTGCATCAACGCATTGGCTGAAGTTTTCTCGGCGAGTTTCTTTTTGTTCGCATCGAGGTTTTTCTTCAGCGTAGCAGCGTCGTACTGCTTAAGCGCCTTAACCTCTGCGCGCGCTTCGGCAAGGTTTTTCTGCAG
This sequence comes from Halioglobus sp. D3-4, assembly GCF_055809315.1. Taxonomy (NCBI): domain Bacteria; kingdom Pseudomonadati; phylum Pseudomonadota; class Gammaproteobacteria; order Cellvibrionales; family Halieaceae; genus Halioglobus; species Halioglobus sp. D3-4. The sequence goes on along the minus strand of NZ_CM147907.1, from coordinate 4,195,143 downwards.
TTCCTTGATACGCTTCTTTTGGGTATCAACCTCGGCAGCCATATTGTCGCAGCGATTGTGCAGCTCGCGATTGAGCTGCTCTACGCGCTTGTTGGCAGAGGCTTCGGCCGACTGCGCAGTCAATTGCGCCAGTTGTTTTTCAATCACGGCCTGCTGTTCTTCGTGCTTTTTAAGGTGTTGTTCAATTTCGGCAGCTTTTTCATCCAGTTGATCCTGGTACTGCGCGCGAAGGTTCTCTTCCAATTCAATAATTTTTTCCAGTTTTTGTGCTGTAAGCATTCAGTCTTTACCTGCGAAATTTCAATTCAAAGAGTGGAATCGATACGGTTGTAGGATGTATTTTCACCGCCTGCGGTCCGCAGCTGGTGAAAAAGTGCGCGCACTATACCCTAAAACGCACTGTTTTTGGAGGCTTCATTAATAATTCACAATCTCCAATAGCGGATAACGCGCATAGCGGGAGAGCGAGGACACTATTGCCCCCAAATGGGTCGGAAACGCGATATTTTGGCGCCCCACCTGCCCGCTAGCGCCCGCTTTGTCCTCGGGCTATGATGATTCGCCATACCAGCCCGAAAACCCGCTAGAGGGGGCAGAATCTTCGCCGGCCGAAGCCAGCCTGAGCGATCACTATGGACTGAAGAGACCGATGGCCAACAAGAGATACTCCCGAAACAGCCGCGCGGTGCGAGAACTGGAAGCCGCCATGGATAGGGCAGCCAGTTTTTCCCAGTGGCAGGCGCTCGCTGAGGCCCACGACCACCACACCGGCCGCGACAGCTGGCGCGAGAAAGCAGACTCTCCCCTGTACGACAACGTCAGCATCAATACTCGCCTGCAGCGGTTGCGCCGACTGCGCAAGCGCAACGACCATCTCGGCCTGCTATTCGCGCTCAGCGAGGGCATACACGGCAATATGGCCGGCATGGGCAATCCGAAGCTGTACAACAAGGCCCGCTCCGGAACAAAAATTCTCATCACACAGTACATCGACGAAATCTGCGATGTGCTGACGTTCCTGTCACCGCGCCGCTTCAAAGGGATACCCTGGTCCGAGCGCGCCGAGTTCTTCCAGACCGCCAGCCACTGCTATGGCCGCACAGCCCTGATGCTCAGCGGTGGCGGCACACTGGGATATTTCCACTTCGGCGTTCTGAAGGCGTTGATTGAGCAGCAATTGTGCCCGGTAGTGATCTCCGGCGCGAGTGCCGGCGCTTTTGTCGCCGCTATTGTTGGCGCCCGCAGCGACAAGGAGTATCTGGCCCTGTTTGAGGACAATTACCTGGCGCGGGCACTCACCGAGAACAGCGACAATATCAAACTCGGCTTTGGCATGAGCAAACAGATCGACATGCGCTCGATCAAACGCGAAATGGCCAAGTTGATACCCAACCTCACGTTCAGGGAGGCCTACGAGAAAACCGGGCGCAGTATTAATATATCGATTTCCCCGGCGGAGCCGCGGCAAAACTCCCGCCTGCTCAATCACATTGCCTCGCCCAATGTCACACTGCGCTCAGCGGTACTGGCCTCCACCGCCTTGCCCGGCGTTTTCCAACCGGTACAACTGGAGGCGCGCAATGCCGAGGGAGAGATCAAGCCCTACCTACCGTCGCGCCGCTGGATTGATGGCTCTTTCTCACAGGATCTGCCCGCCAAACGCCTCGCTCGATTGTACGGGGTCAATCACTTCATTGTTTCTCAGGTGATGCCGGGGTTGGGCCGCGAGCCCAACGCCACGCCAGGATTGCGCGCTATAGTCTCAGATGCCTCCGTAGCAGCCTCCAAGCAAATGCTAAGAGGGTATCTGGATTTTTTCCAACGCTATGGCAGGGTTGGCCCGAAAATTGGCACAGCCCTGAACGCTGTCAACGCATTGATGGAGCAGCAGTACACCGGCGATATCAATATCTTTCCAGGCTACGGCCTTTCCGGCCTCAGCAAGTTGCTCAAAATGTTGTCTGAAGACGAAATGGCAGAATTGATCAGGGCGGGGGAGCGCGCGACGTGGCCAAAAATCCCCATAATCGATACAACCACGCGAATTGGCCGCACGCTGGATACCATCCTGCACGCGTTTGAAGTCGATCAGGCGCACTGGCTGCGCACGGCACCACAAACCGATGCGGCTCTGGAAGCCGAGATAGATCGCGCCAGAGTGAGTAAAAGCCCGGCAAAAACCAAGCGCAACAAAAGAGTATCGGGGATTATCAACAGGAAGGCGAAAGCGGTCGCCTGAACGGCGACCGCAATTAGCTAACCCTTTGCGCCTGTCGGCCGACAGACGCTGATAGCAATCCGGACTGGATCAACCACCTGAGGACGGCAGGAACTCCAGCACCTGCTGGAACGTCGGCCGGTTAGTCGTACGGAAAGTATTCTGGATCAAACCGGGGGCGAAGCGCGTCAGTGAGCCCTCGCGCAACCAGGTGGTCGGATCATCACTGCCGTACTCATCCGCTAGTTCCAGCGCAACAGCATCGACCACGGCCCACAGCGATTCCCGGCAGAGATCCAGATCGCCACCACCGCAATAACTGAGGTTGAACGCGCCCTCTACGGGCTTGCCCAGCAGGGTACGCAGATCCTTGTCGACAAGGCTGGCGCCATTGCTGCCACCGAGGTTAACCCGACTGTTCAGCGCACCGAGGGAGGCACCGAAAACCGGCTCCATCACCGTTTCCGCCAATGGCCTGAACAGTGCATCCATGATAGCGGGGCCAGCCTCATCAAAGTTACCGTCGTTGTCTGCATCCAGACGCGGGGCATCCTCGGCAACCCAGGCATCGAGAATATCGACGACCTGCCCCGCCAGCGGCGTGCTGGGATCAGAGCCACGCAGCACTTCGCTTAACACGGGCCAAACGGGCGAGAGCGTGTCTTCAGTGGCTGAGCGATTCATAATGCCAACGACACCTGCAAGCTCGACTTTATCCGGGAACTGATCAAACAGTTCTACCCGATGCACGGAACCGTAGGGCTCGTCATCGCCATGCATGAAGCCCGGTGCCGACTGGTTGTTCCAGTTCAGCAGTCGTCCCGAGGGGCCCTCGGCGGCATGGGGGTGTTCAGCCTGCGTCAGGAAACCATCCCACTCGTACTCACCCGTACCCCAGGTGGGCAGGCGGCGGTCGAGGCCCTGCGCGCGGACCGGCAGCAAACCGGAGGCAAAGTAGGCGATATTGTCACGCGACATATAGCCCCAGTTAAACGTAAAGCCGAAGTTGTTCGCAGATTCCCAGAACTTCTCCGGCGTAGTCGCCTCACCCTCCGTCATCAGTTTAAGCGCTGCGAGGTTCAACCCGTCGCGGCCGAAAGTCGAACGCTTACGTGTCAGCGCCACCGGCACGCCATTGGAGGTTGCAGTGCCAATCATCGGCCCGTGAACAGACACCGGATAAATCAGCGGCGTGCCGTTGAGCGTTCCCGCATTGAATATCTCAAAGGGAATACACTCGCCGTTATACATGTAGTGATCGGAATCGCGCGTGGGTTCGGAATCATCTGTGGTGCACAGTTCCTCGACGAAGACATCGCGCACATCCTGGCTGGCCGAGGTGAGGCTCCAGGCATAGTCCTGGGTTCTCCCCAGCAGGAGATACATCGACAGCCCCGGAACTGCGGCGCCCTGCGCCTCGACACCCGGGCCGCTGAGGTGAATCTGCATCACGATCTCTGGGTAGTAATAGCCCAACTGCGGGCCCATCACCGCCAGATTGGTGTCATTGGCGGACTGCTGCGAATCCACAATCAGGAAGTTCGATGCGCGGCGTTTAAACGGCGCTTCTGCCGCCGGAATCAACACAGAGTCACCCGCCCCAAACGCCTGTGCCGCCGTGGTCGCAAAATACTCCACAAGCTGCAACGGGTTTGGATCTTCCGCCAGCGGCACGCTGGTATCAAAGGCCAGAGGTACCATCGGAGCACGGGGGTCCAGTGAAATGATCGAACCCGAATCGATCACGGCTGAACCGGTGACCGGTCCGCCTGTCATCGGGCCGTATTCGAAGCGGGTACTGATCGTGGTCGGCGCTTCAGGATCGTTAAACAGCATGGCATCCTCCCACGCCATCTGCCCCGGCCCATCACCCAGTCCGGCCTTCAACGTTGCCAAAAACTCCGCGTTCTGCGCTTCCGCGCCACCACCGGCTCCAAAGATTGAGCCGATAAACGCGGCGGTGGCGATCACATCGTTCACAGTGAACGGTTCAGGGTTATCGCCCTGTACAACTAGATAGGCGTTATAACCGGCCACGTAGGCCTCAGCATCGGCGACAATCTGTTCACCCAGCTCGCCGTATTCTTCAACCAGCAGGGCCACCTGATCAGTCACCAACTGCTCGGTTGCCGCGCTGGGGATAAACTCCTGCGCGCTGGTGACAAGCCCAAAGGCATTGATACCGGGAACATCGGCCACAGCGACACGCGCCGGCCCCCGCCCCAGTGACACTAACAGACCTCTATCTCTGGCGGTTACCCAACCCGCGCCAAAAGACAGGTCATCACGGGTATCTCCAGTGATATGCGCGACACCGAATTCGTCGTAGAGAATGGTTGTTCCGGGTCGCCCGGTCGCTTCCACGGTCGTCTCCCCTACCGGCTGGAAATCCTCGGGTAGGAAAAGCGCTTCGATATCGGCATCGGTGACGTTGCCCCGCAGGGGCGTCAATCCGTCATACAACGGCAGTTGATCGAATGAGTTCACGGAGGTGTTTGGGAATCCGCCGAAGTTGCCAGGCGGCAGGACATAGAACGCGCGATCCTCAGCTGCCGGTGGATCTACCGGCGGATCTACCGGCGGGTTCACCGGTGGTTGCTGCGTGCCATCAGCGTTATTGGAGTTGTTCGAACCATTGGAACAACCCGTCATGGAAAGGGCGACAACAAGCCCCGGCACCAGTAACTTCCTGGCGTCCAGTATGCGGTGCAGTGCGGTAAATGCGGACATGACAAACTCCTCTGCGAGAGTGATGGGAAAATTATTATGTTACTTTCGGGCGCCACTCTAGCGCGAAACCGCATCGAATAGTACGCCCGCTGACACCCTGCCGATCAATATCGCGCTCTTTGATCGACAAAGTGTCTGTTCGGCCAGAATGTCATACGACTGGCCAAAAGCCAGTAAGTTCCTCAGGCCGGGTCGGGGTCGAGAATATCCTGTGTGCGCAATTCGAAGTCGCTGGCGTCGTGCCTCTCCAGCAACTGTCGGGATTTATCGCCAAAGGGCCGGTTGACCATCGTGCCGCGCCCTACCGCAGGTCGCTTGCCCACTTCTTCCACCCAGCGGATCAGATGCGTATATTCATGCACCTGCAGGAACTCTGCGGCGTTGTACACCAGATTGCGCACTACACCGCCATACCAGGGATAAATCGCCATATCCGCGATAGTGTACTGATCGCCGCAGATGTACTGCCGCTCGGCCAGGTTTTTGTCCAACAGATCGAGCTGCCGCTTGGCCTCCATCGCGTAGCGGTCGATAGCGTACTTGATCTTCACCGGCGCATAGGCATAAAAATGACCAAAGCCACCACCAAGCAGCGGCGTCGCGCCCATCTGCCAGAACAACCAGGACAGGCACTCCGCGCGCTCTGAAGGATCCGTGGGGATAAATTCGCCAAATTTCTCGGCAAGGTAGAGCAGGATGGCACCGGACTCAAAAACCCGGGTCGGCTTCGATGTGCTGTGATCCATCAGCGCGGGAATTTTGGAATTCGGGTTCACACTGACAAAGCCACTGCCAAACTGGGAGCCATCGCCGATATTGATCAGCCAGGCATCGTACTCGGCACCGCTGTGCCCCCTGGCCAGTAATTCCTCCAGCAACACTGTCACCTTGACGCCATTGGGCGTGCCCAACGAGTATAACTGCAGTGGATGCTTTCCTACTGGCAGCTCTTTCTCCTGTTGCGCACCAGCGGTCGGCCGATTGATGTTGGCAAATGCCTGCCCATTGTCGGGATCCCATTCCCACACTGCTGGCGGTTCGTAAGGTGTTGTTTCAGCCATAATTAGTCGGCTCCGTTGTCAGGTTGATGTGTGTTGTCCAGAGAACAAATTTTTCTATAGCAGCTCACTATACAGGGTATGCGCCCCGAATCCCTCACCGTGCGATTTCGGCCATACGATCACCCGAAAATGACCCCGCATACAGCTTGCCCTGATACTCGATCGCAACCGTGGCAGGACCGAAGGGCCCACCCTTGTCGGCGTGAAAAATTACCTCCGTGTCACCGCTGTCGGTGTCGACAGCCACCAGCTCATAGGGTGCACCGCAACTGCCCTCCAACAGGCCGAAACAGGACATCATAGTCAGCGGCGAGAGGTGAGACGCGAGCAGTAAACGGCCATCGGACAACCACGCGGAATTGTCGATATTGGGCACCTCGATAGTCGTCAGCAGCGCCTGTGTCGCGAGATCATACTGCCGTAATTCCTGCTCGATGTAGTTGTTCACCCAGAGACTCCTGCCATCGGCCGCGACCTCAATGCCGTTGGGCATTTTTGCGGTGGTATTGGCCATCACCTGAAGCCCGGAATCCGGGCGCCAGAGCCAGACATGTCCGTCGTTCATCCCCAGCGACGACTTGATCATCGCAGTAATTTCACTTTCGCGGTCATACATATGCGTGACGGCGAACCCGCCCCCCGGCAATGCGACAACATCATTGAGTACCGCATTGTCTGGAAAGCTTACACAACCGCGCCAGGACAGCACGGGAGCGATATTGGTATCGGCAGACGGCTGCACCTCATAGAACAATACTTGCTCCACACTGCTGTGATTGACCACCAGTAGCTGCAGTGTATCGCCGCGCTGTGCCAGATGGATGCCGTGGGGAGAGAGTAAGTCCGGTACGGGGCAGTCTGCTTCACCCCAGTTCAGGTTCGCTGCACCCTTGCCGACAGTGTCGCTGTCCAGCACGCTGACAAATACATTGCCCGCCTCCGGCTGAAACCATTTCAGCTCGCCTGCAAGTTTGCCGCCATCGCCATATTCGGCAACCAGTATGCCGCCGCCAGCAGGCAGCGGCGCCAGATCTTCCGGCATTTGTACACCACAAATCGGCGTGACTTTGCCGGCGGGGGCGCAGCTCAACTCCACCTGCCCGCAAGCGGTGATCACCAGTATCATCAAGAGAACAGAGAGACTGCGCGTAGCAAAAGACATAGACCTGACTCCAGTGTTTTATTGTTGTGACGACCTGTTGCGCAACAAAGCATAGCGCCAGCGGCACAGCATAGTGCGATATTCAGGTGACGGCCAGCCAATCTATGCTGGCGACATCAAGCGCTACGGCTGCGGCGGTTCAGAGCAGCAGCGATAGCACAACCATTGCGCCCCCGGCCAGCGGCAACAACCGGCTGAGCGGCCTCGCAGCGGTGAGTATCTGGCTCATCAGATAGGCTGCCGCAGACGCCAGTAACAGCCATAATGCAACTTCGCGGTAATCGCTGAACAGCAGCAGGACACCGATACCCTGCACTACCGCCAACAGGTAATCCGGCACACTGCCACTGAGAAGGGCGCGTATCGCCATCAGCGCAAACAACAGGGCTACCAGCATCGTCACAACGAAGACACTATTCATCCCGGACGCCCGGATACCACCGCGGCGGCAGCAGGCTCGCCGCCAGCCATGCTATTGCGCGGCCTGGCCATGCTTGAGCCTGAACGCATCAACAATATCTCCCAGCGCACCGTAATCATCGAAGGTCCAGTCGTGGTGCATCTCACTGACCGGGGTCTTGCGATACCCTTGCGAGAATAAGGCAAAGGGTATGGCTGCCCGCCTCGCGGTTTCTGCATCTATCTCGCTGTCTCCGATATACAGCGTTGCGCCACCGCCGAGTGAATCGATGGTCTGTATCAGCATATCCGGCTCCGGCTTGTGGCTGGCAATCATGCCCCCGGCCATCACAGCGTCAAACAGTGCCTCCATACCCATATGGTGCATCACTGCCCGAGCAGGAGCCTCCGGCTTATTGGTACACAGGCCAAGTGAGAAGCCCGATTCCTTCAGCGCCAGCAGCGTGTCGTAAACACCGGGATAGTACACGGCTTTATCCACGGCAAACTCATACTGGGCGACAAACGCCTTGAGCAACGCCGCGTGGCTGTGCCGGGCCTCATTAATGTCGCGTGCGTCCATCATGCGGCGCACGAAAACAGCCGCGCCCTCGCCGATAAAACGCCGTGTTTCCTGCAGGCTTAACGCCTCTTTGTCGATACTGTTCAGAATAGTTGCGGCGACTGATTGTATATCCGGTGCACTGTCGATGAGTGTTCCATCGAGGTCGAAAACGATGTTCATGTAAATCCTGTCCCTTACACCCGGCTGTACCGGGCAACTGCGGTAGTCTGTCGTTTTGGCGGGCGGGGCTGCTACGGTTGCTCTGACTGTTCCCGCGCCTGCAACCCCTGTTGTTGCATGCGCCACAGCAACAACTCAATCTTGTCCTGCCCGAAAAATGGCTCGCCTCGGAAGACCATCGTCGGCACACCCCAGTGGTGCTCTTCCAGCGCGGCATCGTTGGCTGCCAATTGCTGTTTCCACACGTCGGTATTGTCGCTCACCCACTGCTGTAACTCGGGCAGTGACAGACCGGCTCGCGCTGTTGCCTGTGCCAGATGCTCGCCCTGATCCCAACCGTCAACCTGCCCATCCCAGACAATCGCGGACACCTCCCGCGCAAATTCCAGGCCACGACCGGCAGCAGATGCGGCCAGCCCCAGCGGCGTCAGTATATGCACCAGATGGCCGGGGTCATCGGCCGGCAGTTCGACATTGATCGGGTCCGGCCGCGGCAGGCCGATGGGTATGCCGCGGTACTCGGAATAGCGCAGCAGGTCCGTCAGGAAATAGGGGCGCCATTTCTCGTGCGCCTTGTCGAAAAAGTCGTTGTAGCGGATATAAATGGGGTTCACAACCAGCAGGTTAACCTGCATGTCATAGGTCCTCTGCAGATCGTACATCTGCCTCACGCCATAGTAGGACCACGGACTGCGAAATGAAAAATACAGATCGACTTCAAACTCAGCCATCGCGCTATTTACTCCTTCAATTGCTGCCACAACATATCGGCGGCGTTTTCACAGATGCGTGTCACCGAGGCCGAGTCCGTGTAGATGCCGTCTATCAGCAGGCGACTGATGCCGTGCAGCATACCCCAGGCCACTTGCGTGAAACGCAGCACATCAAGCTCCGCAGCGATCAGGCCGCGATCCTGCAAAAGCTGCAGGCGTTCGACTTCGGCCCTCAGTGTACCCCGAGCCGATGACAGCAGCGAGGAGGACAGGCGTTCGGAACGCCAGAGTTTGCTGCCGTACATGAGATCATAATATTCGCTGTTACTCACCGCAAAGTTCACATAGGCCGCCACGTACTCCTGCATGATGCGCTCGCCGCCTTTGCCCCGACCTGCCTCCAGTGAGTTCTTCATCGTGCGGTTGAAGCGGATGAACCCCTCTTCCGCGACTGCACCCAGCAAACTTTGCTTGTCCTTGAAATGATGGTAGGGCGCGGTACGCGAGACACCGACGTTGGCCGCCAGGCGCCGCAGCGACAGGGCATCCTCTCCCTCATCGCGCAGAATGCGCGCCGTCTCGTCCAGCAGCACCGCTTTCAGATCGCCGTGATGATAGCCCTTTTTATCGCTGTCTTGCGAGGTCGCCATGGTTAACTTTTTCCACCTATCTTGACACTGTCTAAATTCGGGCGTATGGTACCACGCAAATCTTGACACTGTCTAGTTACGAGGAGATACGCCATGAGTTCAAAGATACCCCGCAGCAATGAAAACGATTACAGCAGTGACATCATCGCCCAGCGCCAGCAGTTCCTGGAAGAGAAGTCGGGTACCAGTCTCAATCATACCAAGGCATTCTCCTTTGAGCCGGACACCATGTCCGGCAACTGTGAACACCTGTTCGGCGTGGCCCAGGTGCCTATCGGCGTGGCCGGCCCGCTGCTGGTAAACGGCGAACACGCCAACGGCGAATTCTACGTCCCGATGGCAACGGTAGAGGGCACACTGGTAGCCAGCTACAACCGGGGTATGCGCGTGATACGCGAGAGCGGCGGCATCATGACCACCGTGATGGGCGAATCCATGCAGCGCGCGCCCGCCTTCATCTTCCGCAACGCCCGCGAAGCGCGCGATTTCGGCCAGTGGCTCACCGACAATTTTGCCGCGATCAAGGCACAGGCAGAATCGACGACGTCAGTGGGCAAACTGCTGGAGATCGAACAGTACATCGTTCACGGCATTGTCTACACACGGTTTGACTACAGCACCGGGGATGCTGCCGGACAGAATATGACCGGCAAGGCCACCTACGTCGCCTGCGAATGGATACGGGCCCAGTACCCGCAGATGCGCACCTATATGCTCTCCGGTGGCATGGACACGGAAAAACGCACCTCCTACGTCAACTCACTCAAAGGCCGCGGCCGCCGTGTCACCGCCGAGCTGACCATCCCCCGACAGGTGCTGCAGGACGTACTGCGCATCACACCGGAGCAGATGCATTTCGGCTACAGCGTTGCCAACCTGAGCTCCTACCTGGTGGGTTCATCCAACAACGCCGCTCACCCGGCCAACGGCCTGGCCGCGCTGTTTCTGGCCACCGGGCAGGACATGGCCAACATCGGTGAGGCCAACCAGTGCTCCATGTATCACTACATCACCAGCAAGGGTGACCTGTACTACTCCATCACGTTTCCAGCGCTGATCATGGCCTCCTATGGTGGCGGCACCAATCTCGCCACGCAGCGAGAATGCCTGGAACTGATGGGTTGCTACGGCAAAGGCAAGGCGTTCAAGCTGATTGAAATTGCCGCAGCGCTGGTTGTCGCCGGCGAACTGTCGCTGGGCGCTTCGCAAAAACGCGACCCGGATACCGGCAGGAACGAATGGGTGGACGCACACGAGAAACTGGGGCGCAATCGCTAGCCCCAACGTCGCGGTGCGGGTTGTGACCGCTCGTCAGGCGTTGCGGATCGTGACCCCGCCATCCACCAACAGGGTGGCGCCGGTGATAAAGCTGGCGGCGGGCAGTACCAGGCTCAAAGTGGCGTGCGCGACCTCCTCTGGCTCGGCGTAGCGGCGCAGCGCCGTACGACGATTGGCGAAGGTCTGTTTGGCCTCTTCCGGAATCGCGTCGGTAATACCGGTGCGTACCGGACCGGGACAAACACAATTGACCGTGATGCCCTCCTTGCCCAGATCGACCGCCATCGCCCGGGTCAGCCCCAGGGAGGCGTGCTTGGCCACGACATACGCGCTGTTGTAACGCGTCGCGCCATGCGCTTCCGTGGAGGCCACGTTGACGATTCTCGGATGTGCTGATTTGCGTAAAAACGGCAGCGCGGCGCGAATCGCCCACGCCTGCGCTGTCGCCATCACCGCCAACGAGGTGTCCCAGGAATTGGGGTATTCGTCGGCATCCACCTCGGCCAGCAACGCAAAACCAGCATTGTTGACCAATATATCGATTCCCCCGAAATGCACACCGGCCTGCTCGATGGCCTCCGTCACGGCCTTGCGTTCAGACAGGTCGACCGTGAGCGCCAGTACCTCAGCGCCAACACTTTTCACTTCCTCGGCAACCGATTCCAGCGCTGCGGTATTGATATCGATGATCGCCAGCCGCGCGCCCTCATCGGCAAACAGGTGTGCGGTGGCGCGCCCCATGCCACTGGCAGCGCCGGTGATGATGGCGACACTGCCGTTGATGGAGCGGCTAAGTTTGCTGAGACGCGCCATCAGGCCACCTGCTGCGACTGCAGTTGCGGCTGTGGCCCGCGCACCAGCTTGCCCGGCATGGCGCCGGTATCACGGCCGTTTTCCCGTATCACTTCACCGCTGCAGATAGTCACCTTGTAGCCGTCGACACGCTGCACCAGCCTGCGCGCGTCAGAGGGCAGGTCGTACACCATTTCCGGTGGGTGGATGGTGAGGTTGTCGTAGTCAATCACATTGACATCGGCCTTCATGCCCGGCGCTATCAGGCCGCGATCGTTCAGGCCATAGAAACTGGCCGTGCGCTGCGTCTGGTTGTGTACAAGTTGTTCAATCGGTATACGTTCGCCGCGACTGCGGTCGCGCGACCAGTGGGTCAACAGATAACTGGGCATGCTGGCATCGCAAATCAGGCCGCAGTGCGCGCCGCCATCGGACAGGCCGAATACCGCGTGCGGGTGCAGCATCATTTCCCGCAGGGCTTCAAAATCGCCGTTGGAATAGCCCAGTAGCGGCATATAGATAATCCCCTTGCCGTCATTCTCCAGCATGGTGTCATAGACGAACTCAACCTCGCTACAGCCCCTGGCCTTTGCCAGTGAGCGCACGGTTTTTTCCGGGCCCGGCTCATAGTCGATGGGGTCACCCAGCGGAAACATGTTGTCCCACGCAGTCAGCGCCGCGGTAAAGACTTCCGGCAAACCGGTGAGGTCCGGTGGGTTATCCAGAATCTCGCGGCGTACCGCCGGCTCCTTCATGGCGGCAACACGCTCTGCCAGAGGTAGCTCTGCCAACGGCTGATACCCGGCGTGGAGAATGAAGGGATGACCGGAACTCTCCAATGTGAACAACACACCCGCAGGGCGCTGTGCGACTTGCGGCGTCAGCGTGCCGCCCGCGGCGCGGTCCTCATCCACCGCCGCCAGTAAACGCTGCCACTGCTGTGGGTCTTCGTTATTCTGCAGGCAGGCGAACGTCACCGGGCGACCCGTTTCGCGGCCGACCTGCCGCATCCAGGCCAGTTCTTCCTCTTCCGGTGCCAGGTCGCTGGCCACTTCAAACACTCCGAAACCCACCTCGCCCAGCACACGCCCGATACCGATAACTTCCTCGCGATCAGCGGTCGTACCCGGTGCCAGCTCACCGTCCTTGGCGCGGTGCAAAATTGTGCGTGTGGTGGAAAATCCCAGCGCTCCGGCCTGCAGGCCCTCCCGCACGATGGCAGCCATCGCCTCAACCTCCTCCGCGGTGGCCTTCTCATTCTGTGCGCCGCGCTCGCCCATCACATAGGTGCGCACCGAACCGTGCGGTACCTGCGCACCGAAATCAATGGCATGCGGCAGTTTTTCTATCGCATCGAGATACTGCGGAAACGTTTCCCAGTCCCATTTGATACCCTCGGCCAGTGCCGAGCCGGGGATATCTTCCACACCCTCCATCAGCTGAATCAGGTAGTCTTCCTTGCCTGGTACCACCGGGGCAAAGCCCACACCGCAATTGCCCATCACTACCGTTGTCACGCCGTTCCAGCTGGAAGGGGTCAACATCGGATCCCAGGACACCTGACCGTCGTAATGGGTGTGTATATCTACCCAACCCGGCGTCACCAGATGCCCGGCGGCATCGATTTCCCTGCGCCCTGCCCCCTCAATATTGGGACCTACAGCGACAATACAGTCCCCTGTAATTGCCACGTCACTTACGCGGGCAGCCGTGCCGCTGCCATCAATCAATGTTCCGTTTCTGATCACAATGTCATACATAGCCTGTCTCCTCTTATTCTTACTATCAAATATAGTCGCGCTATCGGGCAGTCAACCCGGTGAGTGCAAACATCATAGCACTGCGTGACGGTATGAGAATCATGAATGTCTGTGGAGTGGTGTCAGGGGGTAATCAAGTACAGCGGGGAAATCTGTATTGCGGAGGGGGGAGGATCAGCCTTCTGCGCCCACGGTCGTTTCCTGCAAATCCCGGATGGCCTGTTCGAGCACGTGCGTGTCGACCACCGCCTGTTCGGATTCCAGAATGTATTCAAGTTCGCGCCGGGCCTGATAGGGCTGACCGATGAGGGCCAGTGTCCCGGCCAGATGGTATCGGATCAGGGGGTCGCCGGGGGCCCGTTCGATGGCTTTTTCCAGCAGCGACAAGCCCTGATGAGGGCTCTCCCCCTGCGCCAGAATCCAGCCGTAGGTATCGAGCACGTTGGGGTTGTCCGGCAGCAGCTCCAGCGCCCGCTTGGCGTGCTCGTCGGCCCTGGAATCCGCAGACTGGCTGTACAGCCACGCCAGATTGTTATGCAGAATGGCATTATCCGGCTGGTACTTCAGTGCTTGAATGTACTCGCGCTCTGCCCGATCGAGATCACCCGCCTGCATCATGGACGTCGCGAGCATGATCCGGATCGGCACATCCTCGGCGTGCGTGCTCAGCCAGTTTCGCAGAATAAGATCGGCCTCTGCGGCGTTTCCAAGCTGCCTGTGCGCTGCCTGAAGTTTGATCATCGGCCCGCGCGCGGCGCTGTTGGCGACGGCCGTTTCATAGGCAACCAGCGCTGCCTGCGGCTGTTGCTGGGCCATCAGTACCTCACCCGCCAGCATATAGCCCTCAGCGCTGTCCGGATACGCCTCCTGAATCTGCAGTGCGATGGCCAGCGCCGCGTCATACTGTTGCTGTGCCAGCCGCAGTTGCGCCTGCAGGATATTCATGTCGACCCGATCAGGCGCCAGCCGCAGCGCAGTTTCCAGCGCCGCCTGTGCGCCGCGCGGCTCATTCTCACGCAACCGCAGTTTCGCCAATTCGAAATGCGCATCCGCAGAGTCGGGCACCTGCATCACCACATTTCCCAAAGTCTCACGTGCGGCATCGACCTTGCCTGCGCGCAACTGAGCGCGCCCCAGTACCAGTCTGGCATCCGGGTCGTAAGGTGCCTGCACAGCCGCCTCGCGAGCAACCAGCAATGCATCAACCTCACGCCCCATGCGGCCGTACATATTGGCCAGCTCCAGCAACAGACTCAGCGAGTTTGAATTCTCGCCACGAGCTTGCTCCAGTAGTGCCAGCGCGGCATCGGGCCGACCGGAATCCAACTCGAGCTGCGCCAGTGCGATAACAGACGGCAGGTGTCCGGGCTGCGCTAACAACACCGAGTTGAAACGCTCACGGGCCGTTTCAATATCGCCGGCCTCTCGCGATATCCGGGCCAGATTGTATTGACCCAACACATTGCCCGGGCTCAACTCCAGGCTTTTTTGATAGTACGCTGACTCTCCGTCGTGGTCTCCCCGGGTTTCGCTGACTGCGGCCATCAACACATAGGGCCGCGGGTCCTGTGGGTATTTCCCTGCCAGACTGGTCGCCGTCGCCAGCATGTTTTCGTAATCCCCCAATTGATAGTAGAGGCGGGCCAACAGAAACTCGGCGCGCGAATAACCCGGATCGGCGGCAACGGCCGCCTTCAGTTGCAGCAGTGCCTCCGCTGTGTCAGCCGTCGCCAGCAGACTGGTCGCCCAGCGGGTGCGCGTCGCCGCTGCACTGGGCGCCATCGCTACTGCTTTGCGGAAGTAGGGGTTGGCCTTTTCCTCTTCCCCTGCCTGCAGGTAGGTATTACCCAACAGTGTGAGCAGTTCAACATCGTCGGGCGCTTTATCCACAGCGCGCTGCAGGACTTCGATGCCGCGCAGCAATTCGCCTCTACGCACCAGCACATAGGCCAGCAATTTGGCCCCGGCGGGATCTGCGGGCAGCAATACCTGATGCGCATTGAGATTTTCCAGCGCTCCCTCGAGATCGCCCTTGAGCAACATGACCCAGCCCATCAGCAGCAGACAGGAGGTATCATCCGGCGACCTGCTCAGCGCGACCTTCAACGCCTCCTCAGCTGCATCGATGTTGTTATTACCCGACAACTCGCTCTGCGCGGAGAGCAACAACAGGTCCGGATCTTTCGGGTGCTTTTCAAGCAGTGCGCCCAGGTCGGCACTGGCCTGATCAAACTCTTTCTGCACCAATAGTGACTGCACCACCGCCAACTGCGCGGGCAGATCACCCTCGATAACCTCCAACGCCTGCTCGAAAGCCAGTTGGGCACCTTCAGGGTTATAGAGCGACATTGCTATCTCGCCCTTTAGCATCCAGCCCAGATAATTGTGCGGATCTTTCTCCAGCCCAGTTTCGACCAGACGCTGCGCTTCTTCAACATTGTTCAGGCCAAACGCTGTGATGGCCAGACCAATGTAAGCATCGGGATTCTCCGGTGTAATACGCAGCGCTTCCTCGAAGGCCTCACGCGCATCCTCAAAACGACCCAGCCCGAGACGCGCCCGTCCGCGCAGTATCAGTACAGTCGAGTCCTGCGCTGTCGGTGACATGAACGCAAGTCGCGCCAGCGCTTTGTCGTATTGCCGATCCATAAGCAGCGCACTGATCCAACGATCGTTGAAATCCCGCCCACTGACACCCAGTTCCTGGGCCCGCTGCAATTGGGCGAGCGCTTCGGCGCCATTGCGCTGCTGCAGATAAAACTCCGACAGCAGCCAGCGCGCATCGATACTGTTTGGGTCCTGCAGGAGCGTCGCCTGCAACTCTACAATGGCCGCATCCAGATCACCCTGATCCTCGTAGGCAAGCGCCTGATCGATGTGGTCAGCCACCGTGGGCTCCGGCATGAGTGCTGAAACGATAACCCCTACCGCCGCCAGCCCCAGCAGCAGGCCCGACCCTAGCAGCACGCGGCGCAGACCGGTGCTCATGGTTTTTTTACGCCGTCTGCGCCTCACCCGACGCGACCGGGAGGAGCGAGTGCGTGTGTCAATTAAAGTCTTGATCGTAGATTTCCCGTTCACCAAGTTAACAAAAATAGCTGGCAGCGCCGAACAACAGTACGCTATTTCACACGTGCTGCTTGCTCTCACCACCAAACCTGTTATTCACCGCGATCAAAACCGAACCGGGCAGCCGTCACCTGACTGAAGGATGTAACGTCAGTGGGCCCGAGAATCCAGAATATGGTATTGATATCAATGGGTGAAAAGCCCTGGACACCCGTGGCCAGAGAATCGTTTGTATCAGCAAACGTGATAAAAGTCGTGCCGGCGGCAAGGCTGTCACTCAGCCCATTCAATTCCTGTTCGTCCTCGCCTCCCTCAGCGCCAACGCCGTTGTCATCGTAGTGAGAATAATCCTCGCCTAAGGACCACGACAGCAGATTGCCCTGCAGGTTTGTCGCAGCGCTCAGATTATCGAGCGCCACCTGGATAGCATCCTTGGATTCCATGCCGAAATCATGAGCGACAAACTCAAAATTCACGCTCGGAGCCGTGGCTCCAGCGCTTGCCGACATGCCGTCGGCCTCAACGACATAGCCGCCGATGGCGGTCGATGCACCCAGCGCTATTTGCAGGCCTGCGACCAAAATAAGTACTTTGCGAAATGTCATAGTTGTTAACCCCCATACAGGGTTGGAACTCGTATCCAGCTATGGCGAAAAAAACCGGGAGAATAAACATTACTATCAAACATCAATCTGCGGGCAAAAACCAATGAAATAGCACCCAGTCTGTAGACACAGGTCGCACTATTGGGCTTGACACTGCGCTATGGGATATCGTCCGCATCGCACGGCCCGTTGCACACGTTTTCGGCAACACCTGTGGCGTAGAACCTCGCCAGGCTGGCACCGATATTACGCAGTTCAGTCGCGCGGCCGTGGGGATCCGACAACGTATCATCCCAGTGCGGGATGTTGGTGATGGGGGGATCGGGGTTACCAAAATCGACTTCCAGCATGGCGGAGCCGGTATGCGCTCCGCTGACTTCCTGAAGGCCCCACACGCTGCGGATAACGGGCGCGAGATTCACCACACCGCCAATCGTGCGCGCCATAATATGCGCGCCCAGATTGGTCACCTGGTGGTCAGCTTTGGATACCTGTATCAGCACTTCATGCGCAGGGGTTCCCGGCAATAAGTTGCTGCGAATGTATTTCGAATAACCGGTCGGCTCGGCGCGGTCCCACAGACCCTGCACCAACGCCAGATTGAACTGCATATCGAGCGCATTCCAGTTGTACAGCGAATACAGTGGTTTGGCGAAGGGGTCGAAGTTAACACTGCGATTGAGCAGCAGATTGTACGACTGGCCCGGCACCGCCAGCAGGCCTCGTTCGATATCTGTATTAATAGCCATCAACACAGCGCCGAGGATGCCGCCCTGGCTACCGCCGAAATAGTAGCGTTTGGAGCCGTCGAGGGCCGCGCCACCACAATGCGTCGCAAGCGCCTGGTTCAATGTGGTTGAAGGCCCGCCGTCGGCCGCGACCGAGAGCGTGCGCATCGCCATCAGGAAGTTCAGAAAGCCCTGGTGCATCCGCTCCGGCACAACGCGGAAATTTGCCAGATCGCCACTGAGCGCAGCAAGCACCGTCGGTGTGTCATCGGAGGCAAAGCCCTTGAAGTCGAGTCCGAACGCGGCCAGGTTTTGCTCCGCAAGAATGGGTTGGATACCCAGTACCTGCTCCTTGGCCCCCAGCTGCCCATGGCCGAACGCAACCAGCGGTGCCGCCTCTGTCTGCGCGCTCATCGGCACCAACAATGCCGCATTGTAGCCATAGGTACCATTCTGTTGTGGCAGGCCGTCTTCACCGAGATTGAACCCGCCACCGGTTTCACCTTTGGTCATGTACAGCGGTACATCAAAGGTGACTTCCAATCGACAGGCCATGCCATCGATCAAACTTTCATTCTTGGCCGCTATTGTGTACGACACTCCCTCGGGATAATTGGCCAGCGCATCGTCGCGGATATGCAGCATCGCCCGCGTATTGTTTTCGCGGCTGGATGTGGTGAAATCCCAGGCGATCTGCAGCTCATCCCGCGCAATACCCTGTGCTTCCAACGCCGCAAAGATCGTCTCAAAATGGGCGCGACGTGATTCGATAATCGGGTCATCCGAGGGCAGGTTATCTCGCAGGGCCAAAAAGCCCGGTGATGGTTCAATGACAGCGCCATCACCATCGACAACATTGCGTATCGCGACGATATAGCGTGTTGCATCTTCCGGTCGGATTGCAGGACGCAGCATCAACGCCTGCTCCTGACGAAGCGCGTCGATGTCGCGCTCGATGGTAAAATCCGGCAGTTTCTCGCCGTCATCCACACGCAGTTTCGACTGCACGACATACTCGTCGAGATCCACCCAGTGAGCCAGTCGCTCGCCCGTCTGTGCGTTCATAATCACAGTGGCCGACTGCGGCAACAGCGAGCCTGCTATCGTGTCCGGGGTTGCCAACCCGGTAACGGTCGCACCCGGCAGATGCGTCATCGCCGCAATGCCCGGTGAAAAGCCATCCATCTCGTTGAAGGGCGCTGTGCTGGATTGAGTTCCCAACACGGTGGTCGGCATGATGACCTGTGGCAGCGCCAGCCGCAGACCGGTGACGGAGTCGGGGTCTTCCTCGGTCCAGTAGTCGTTGGGGTACGGAAATCCGCAGTAGCCGGGCGATAGGGGATCGCAGTCCAGTGCCGGTGCGGGCGGTACATCAACCGGGGGGACGACAGGAGGATCGACGGGCACAACGCCCGGCCCGTCCTGTGCGACAGGAGTCGAGTTGTTACCATTGGAGCAGCCCGTGGCAATTGCCAGGGCGCATGAGAGAATCAGCCAGCGTGTCTTATTATTCATCGGCCAATACTAGTTCGAACCGCGAAAACCGTCAAACCTGCTTGTCGCACACAACGACTACAGAGCGAGCTTCCGCCGGCGCATCCTCGCAGCGTTCGCTGCGAAAGGCGGCACCGGCCACTCCCTAATCGCCGCGGCAAAATGCCGCGAGATCACGCGCCGTATCACGGCTGATATCCGGGCAACACATCGGGAATATTTCCGTGCCGTGTATCGTTCCCATCACCTGGCGACACCGCGCGGCAACGCCGTTCTTCAACAGCAGGCGATAGAAATTCACGCCTTCGTCACGCAGCGGATCACACTCATTCACACTGATAACCGTGGGCGGCAGACCGGCCACATCGTCATCTGTGGCAAAGCCGGGCCAGGCCAGCGGATTGCGCTTCTCCAACTCCTCGATGCCATAGGCCATCGCACCATTGTTGTTGTGCAGGTCCAGCAGCAGGCCGTTGTTTTCCGTCGAGGAAGGGTTTTCCGGCAGCGGCCAGATTCCAGCAATATAGGGGCACAGCGCGTATATGCCCTGTATCAGGCCGAGTTCTCCCTCACGCTTGAGGCGCATTGCGGTCGCCAGCGTCAGGTTTCCTCCACCGCTTTCTCCGGCGATGATGATGCGCGAGCTGTCGATACCCAGCGATTCTGCCTGGCTGGCCAGCCACTTCAGGCCGGCAACGCAGTCGTTGAGCCCCGCCGGGTAGGGTGCAACTTCCGGCGCGGATGACGGCGAGATCGCGTTGCGAAAATCCACCATCGCCACAGCGATACCTCGCGCGGCGATGATCTTGCCCCAGGCGCGGTAGTTGCCATCAAAGCAGGACATCGCCTGCATACCCCCACCGTGGATATAGTACACACAGGGCAGCGGCCCGCTGGATTCGGGGCGAATATACTGCACCTTGATGGTGTTGCCATCGGGTTCCGATGTGAACGTCAGGGTACTCACCTCCAATCCTGCGGAGGGCGCTATCTCCTCGGTATCACACAGCTCCATAAACTCCCTGAAGCCCGCGGCCATCTGCTGTGCCTGCGGTGTGTTGGCGCGTTCCAGCATTTCTTCCCGGCTGGCGACATCTGCCCCTTCGGGCAGCACCAGGGCGCCCATCAATGCCTTGATCCGGGGGTCGATACGGGGGTCATCATTCATATTGCGAGTAGCCATTGTTGCATCCTGTGATTAGCGTTAGACATGTCAGGTGCGCGGCGCAAAATACACCGGCAAACCGTCGCGTGGTTTGGAAATCGGGGATTGCTGTACCGGCATATCATACCCTGCGGGCAGCGACCACTGGTAGCGACGCAGCATCTCAAATATCACCAGCTTGATCTGCATGATCGCAAAATGCAGGCCGATACACATATGCGCACCGCCGCTGAAAGGCACCCAGCAATACGAGTGGCGTTTGTGCTCGGCGCGTTCGTCACTGAAGCGCTCAGGGTCAAACCGCTGTGGCTCGGACCAGTACGCCTCCATGTAATGCGTGTGAATGGGGTAGGTTATCACTATGGCCCCGGCCGGAATCCTCAACCCCTCAAATTCAAAGGGTGCCGTGCTGTACTTGGGGAGGGTCGACAGTGGCGGGTACATCCGCAGCGCCTCTTTCATCACCCACTCTGTCTGCACCATTTTGTCGAGATCCTCGTAGCGCAGATGCTCTGCCCCCAGGCTTTGGACTTCTTCCAACAGGCGTTGCTGCCACTGTGGGTGTCGCGCCAACGCATACGTCATGCTGGTCAGCGTGCTGGTTGTGGTGTCATGTGCCGCCATCATCAGGAAGTTCATATGGTCGATCACTTCCTGATCGGTATAGCAGTTGCCGTCTTCGTCGGTGGCATTGCACAGCAGGGAGAACATATCCGTGCCATCGCCCGCACGTTTTGCCGGCAACTGCCTGCGAAAATACTCACACATATACTCCCGCGCGCGAATACCCCGCCACAGGATAGTACCGGGTATGGCCAGTGGAATTTTGGGCATGGAAGCCGCCACGGTGATTTCAAAGGCATCGTTGAGCCGGGTGGCTTCTTCACCCAGGTCCATACCCAGGAAGATGGTGGCCGCCAGATCCAGTGTCATTTGCTTGAAGGTGGGAAACGCGAGCAGCGGCTGCCCGGGAGACAGCGGCCAAGCGGCTACGGCACGCTGCACCTGCGGCTCCATTTCAAGCAGGTAGCGCTGCATGGCGGCGCTTTTGAACCCGGCCTGCATGAGGCGTCGGTGATAGCGGTGGTCATCACCGTCACGCAGCATCAGGCCATTGGGAAATATGCGGCCGATAATCTGGTCCCAGGCTTTCTTATTTGAGAACACCTGACCCTCATTGATCAGCGCGAGACGGTGCGCATCGGCGCCGAACAGGTGCACAATTGTTTTGCCCGCCACCTTTTGCATCACGGCATTTCCGAAACGCGTCTGCAGTTCCTGCGCGTGCTCTAGCGGATAGGTGTAGCTCTTGCGCAGGAGGCGCAAGGTTTCAAAAAAACCCGGCTTCAAAAGCCGCAAATTCTCAACCTCGGCCCCGGGCAGCGCAGTATCAGTCACTGTGGATTATCCTCGAAACATTCGACATATTGCCGCTCCCAAACCACGTCATCACGAGCTGAACACAATTGGCAGTCATCCTGCCGGGGCGTCCAGAGCCCGCCCATCTGCATCGCCTAAACTAACAGAAATGGCAGAGCGTCGGCGACCCAATAGGTAAAACGGTGTACAGCGGTGGCCAGCGATAGCGCGCCGAAAAGGCTCTGCCTGTGTTCAGTTATCGGCCGTCGCCGGCTGCCCCTTCGCGGGCCGGGTAAGACCCGGCAAAGCCACGGTGAACAATAGCAGCGCTGCTAACAGCGGTGCCCAGGGGCCAACACGCGTCGTCAGTAATGCACCCAGCAAAGCACCCATTGCAAATACCGCGATAGACGCGAAACGCCGTCGCCAACGCGCGTTCTCACCGCCTGCCAGCGTCGAGTCTGCTACCAGTGCCGTGAGCGTCAGGGTCATCACATTTGTCGCCAAATCGGGCACACCGTGACGGCGTATCAGCGCATTCTGCATGCCCATTGCAAACGCCAGTGTAGCGATCAGGGCGAAGCGGGCCTCTGGAGATGTGCCCAATGGCAGGGTCAGGCTGAAGCTTACTGCGATAGCCAGAAACACCCATTCGATAATGAAACCGAACCGGGTATGCCCGTAGCGCCCACGCACAATCCTGCCGGCAAAGATCGCCCCCAACAGAAAAGCCGCAACCGCCATTGCGTTGGCGGCATAGGCGCTGAATGGATGCCCCGTGCCCAGATAGAACATAATGAGTAGCAGATTTCCGGTCATCATTTCCGCAAAGACCTCACCCAGCGACAGGAAACAGACAGCGTCAACCAGACCGCACACACCCGAAATCAGGTAGAGACCACGTATATGCATCGACGATGGTGCCGGTTGCACAGGCGGTGGTGGATTGACATGCCCCGAATCAGACGGCGCTACGGGTTCGTTCAAGCGGCTATTCTCTTATGGCTATTCTGCATCGACCGGCACAGTATTCAATGCGTCACCGGCTGCGTCAATGTGCGGCTACACTCGCTTGTTGACCAACGGACTTCTGCTAGACTGAAAAGCGAGTGAATTTCATGGCTCGACTTCCCCATAGCACAGCATTCACGCTTGCCTGTAGTCCTCCATCACGCAAGAGGTATCGGATATGAATGAAGCTATCGTCAACGCAGATTCAGGCCTTAACCTCCGCGAACAACCGGGGGGTCAGAAAATCGGCAGCCTGCGCAAGGGCAGGAAAGTCGAGTTGCTGGATCTGCATGAAGGCTGGTGGAAGATCCGCACTGGCCGCCAGTCGGGTTATGTCGCCGCCCGCTACGTCACCGCAATCCCTGAAGGGACCATCACACCCGGTTCAATTGTCGTGCGGGGACGGGACGTCATCGGCCCGGATGGGCGTGTCTTCGCAAAGACGTTCAGGAAAGGTGTATTCAACTATGGGCGAGTCTCCATTCATGACTATGTTAGCAACCAGTCAGATCGGTTTACGCATCTGTCCCAATCGCTACTGCGTGTAATGCAGGCGGTTTCGGCCAATGAGGGCAAGCTGGAGGCGATCAATACCTGGGACAATGCCTATCTCACCTTCGGCTGCTTCCAGTGGACAGCAGGGACAGGCGACAGCAGCGGAGAACTGCCGGCGCTGATCCATCGGCTGAAGCGCGACAAGCCGAAGGTCTTCGAAAAATTCTTTCTTGAAGCCGGTCTCGATGTGGTGGATGTCTCTGAATCAGCACGCTCGGTCGCACGGGGTCGCTTCACGCTGAATGGAAAGCTCCTGCGAACAGCGCGACAGAAGGAAGCGTTGCGCAGTCACGATTGGGCCTACAGGTTCTGGCGCGCCGGCGAGGACGAAGACGTGAGGGAGATTCAGATACATCACGCGATGTCTCGCCTCGACACATTCTACCGCCATAGCGGGAATGGCATACTCGGGCGTCCGATAGCGGATTACATCACGTCCGAGTATGGCGTTGCACTGCTGCTCGACCAGCACGTGAACAGGCCCGGGCATGTACCAAAAATCCTCGCACAGGGAATTGCCCAGTTTCTTCAGCGCGGTGGCGAACAAGACCCCGGCCAATGGACCATCGCCGAGGAATTGCGCGTGCTGGATTTCTATCTGGAGCTGCGCCATGAGACATCCATGACAGACTCCCGCAAACGTGCACAACGCACACTCGATGCTGTCCGGCTCGGCCTGGCATCCGACCAGCGTGGGTCGTTCAGGGCCGACTAATCCGGTTGATGTTGAGTCTTTGTCGGCTTTCGACGACACGGTTGTGTGCAGCGTCAAAAACGCCAGCTTTCAATTGCGTGCGGAGAACCAACTGTAAAACCCGGACGCTCACTGCAGTTTCCTCATCCACCTGAAATAGAGCGGGCGACCACCATCTACCGCCACCAAGCTCATTACGACATCGCCAGCCTCGAAGGGTCTTGCATTGTCCAGACCCGCTCGCCGCGTGAATATATTCTTGCCCCAGGACTCACCTAGCCCAGACCCATCCTGATACTCGACGACCAGCCATGGTTCATCGCAATAGTAGATTGGCGACGACGCTTTCATGGTCGAAAGCACTTCATCCAACTCCGCAACCGAGTAATCGATATCTTCGGTTTTCCCCATCGTTACCATGCGCCCGTCTTCATAAAACCCGAACCATTGATAGGGAAGCGGCCAAGGGTCGACTTCATTGATACTGGGGTCATTGAGCGGCACTAACTTCCAGAAACCCACCAGCTCCTCACAGGTTGCTGTTCTGCCCGCGACCTCCTCGGCCTGCAGCGCGCTGGTAGCGTAAACCAGCAGTAACACGGACAAAATACGAACTGTTAAACTCTTCATTGTGATTCACCTGGCATCGCGATTCTGGGTGGTCTGAGTGAAACTACCATGTCGCACCCCGCGATAGTAGAGACGTTGTCGGCAGCGGCTGCCCATCCGCCCTACCGGCTAGGTATCAGCCACCACGATAGCGTCGCCTCCGCCCTGCTATTTATCTGCGCTTGGCGCCACGATACGCACCGCGACAGAAGCGGTGCCGGGCCGCATAAACAACCATCTAACTGTCGGCAGAACGCGAAGTCACAAGCCACCGTTGAGCTTGCGCTATCACCGTTTCAATTCTTTTCTGAACAACCCTGTTGCGCCGACTGCAAAGGTATATCGTTTCACTCACTGGCGCGGAAAGTGTGTGAACTGTAATCTGCCCCGGTTTGTTAAATGCCTCGACAGCATGTGCCGGCAACACCGTAAAACCCAGCCCGCGGCTGACCGGCTCCAGAATCAGACCGATCTGGTTAGAGAACCCCTTCGCCGGAAATTGCTGAATATGCTGGAACTGATGGTAATTGCCCCCCAGTAGCAGGTTGGCATGATGGCTTCCATCGGGGTGATCAATGAATCCAAGGTCTAGCAGCGCCTCCCAATCCGGCACTTTGAGGGTTGTCGGCGTCACCAACAACAGTGGCTCTTCTGCTATAGGCGTACAATCGACATCGGCCGCCGTTGACTTTGAGGTCATAAAGCCGATATCGGTGGCGGAGACTGCGATAGCGCTCTCGATCGTCGAATTGGGTGCAAAACGGTAGTCGATCGTGAGCTTTGGGTGCTTACGCTGTAACTCCAGCAGATGAGGGTACAGCCTGAGCCCGACACTCCCCGGCGACATTATCCGCACCATACCCTCGTAGGGTGGATCCTCGACGACCGTTTGCTCCAGATGCGACAACGCCGAGAGTATGTCCTGCGCTTCCGTGTAGAGCCTTTCTCCCGCACCGGAGAGGGAAAACTGCTTCCCTTCCCTTATCAGCAACTCAACACCGAGCTGCTCCTCCAACTTGCGAACATGCTGGCTGACCCCCGACTGAGTCATGTAGAGGCGCTCGGCGGTACGGGTGAAATGCCCGACCTCGACGAGTGTGCAGAAGCTGCGTAGCCAAACGGTGTTTATCATTACGTTTCGTAATCTTATTTATGATAAATGATAATTTTTCATGATTATAGACCTGCTGTAAGCTGATCTCAATTTCACAGAGGAGGCACACCATGAACAACACATACCCGAGAAGCTTTTCACACATCGGCATATCGGTGCCTGACCTGGAGCAGGCGGTAAAATTCTATACCGAGGTAATGGGCTGGTACCTGATTATGGAACCCACCGACATTGAAGAGGACGACAGCGCCATAGGCGAAATGTGCACGGATGTATTCGGCGCTGGATGGGGAAGCTTTCGAATTGCCCACCTATCCACCGGTGACAGGATCGGCGTGGAGCTGTTTCAGTTCAAGAATCAGCAGAACCCGGACGACAATTTTGAATACTGGAAAACCGGTGTCTTCCATTTCTGCGTGCAGGACCCCAACCTTGAGGAACTCGCGGAGCGTATTGTCGCTGCCGGTGGGAAAAGGCGCATGGCGAAACCGCGCTACTACTACCCGGGAGAAAAGCCCTACCGCATGATCTATATGGAAGATCCGTTTGGAAACATCGTGGAAATCTACAGCCACAGCTATGAGCTGACATACAGCGACGGCGCCTACTGAGTTACTGGCGACACAGCCACAGACGGTATTACTGATAGCAGCAGTGCGGCAATGGTGCTGCTGCTATTAGATCCGGCGCACATCGGCGAATGGGCCCGCTCCTGCTGCCGGGCCTGCTGTTGCCAAATAGTGAGCTAGCTCTCGGACGCAAACTGTGCGAAAACCTGCTCCCCCGTCATTTTTGACGTTTCATTACTGAACTCGTAGTACGCCGGCTTCTCATCAATGAATATTTCATTGGACAGGTTGAATTGTTGATCCTGGAACAGGCCCGCAGGAAGAATGTATTCGTTGTTGGGCAGTAGGTGATAAAAAAGATGTGTACCGCAGTTGGCGCAGAACCCTCGCTCGGCCCAGTCAGACGAGGCATATACGGCGGGAGCATGCCCAGAAAAACTGACCTCTGAACCGCAATGTACTGCGAACATCGGCCCGCCCGACCAGCGCCTGCACATTGAGCAATGACATAGCCCGAGGTCAGTATGGTTCGCCGCTTCCACCTCTATACTCCCACACAGACATGCACCTTTCATACATAACTCCTTTCGCAACTCTTCAAGACTTCAAGGGGTCAGAGTACTTGATCATGAACCGTGATTACCATTCAACCTCCCGCCCCGCCTCAACCACCCTGCCCGACGAGACAACGGTGGTAACGACATGTACTTCGGTAATAGGGATAGCATAATGCTGCGCCAGTGCCCTGGCCAAACCAAGCTGAAGTGATGAGATCTCGCTGTCTGACCAAAGTGATGGAAGCAACAGGTTGGCCATTGCAGCATACTTGGCTCCTACCTGGCCGCTGGCAGTAACAACATTAATGGTCATGTGTTCAGGCGATATACCTGCCTCACTGGCCCACAGCTTAATGAGGCTTTCTGAACAGCCCGAATTCTCTGATGTTATTGTGCAGTTAGCGATAGGCATGGTGGCTATTCTCTTTTTAACAGTGCCGGCGTTTCGAGCGTTGTGATTTCAATACGGCTAGCCCTGGCAAACTCTGGTGCCAACAAGGGCCTTGCCAAGTTGACACGCATTTGATGTCGAAGCACGACTTCGCATCTACCAGTATCCGCTGCACTACTCGTCGACGACCATTTGAAAACCTCCAGATATCAACCTGCTGCCATCAAAAGGCATGGGGTTGTCCTTCATTCTGTCATCCTGCTCGATGCTGACCATCCCTTCATCTCTCATCTGACGAGCAGGCCACTCTATCCAGGAAAAAAACACGGTTTCGTCTGCCTTGCATTTAACTGCCTGCGGAAACGCGGCCTCAAGCGCTGCAGGCTGAGGGGCGCGTTAGCGCGTCCTGCATGCAGGCGCCACAGCCCTGACTTCTTATTGGGGCGAGCCACAGCGCCCTCCCTGATGTCTTTGTATGGACCGAAGGCGCGATTGTAGATCCCCAACGTGCAGCTCTAAGCGATGTCCATCAGGACAGCTAAAGTAGAGCGAGTTGCCCTCGCTGCGATTCTCCTTCCATATGTACGCACCTGAATTGATGATCTTGGAGGAAAGCTCACCGAAGTCTTCTGAGGTTACTGTGAAAGCAACGTGAGTATAGTCCAAACTTCCGGATGCATTGGCATCTAGGGACAAACAGACCCACAAGCTACCAGCTTCGAGATATGCACCGCCATTCCAGGAGTAAACTTCAGTGCATCCGAGTATATCTCGATAGAAATGCAAGGAACGATCAAGGTCTGATACTGCAAACGTTATGTGGTTGATACCCGAGATCATGTCAAGGCCCTATAACGCACGCATTTGCCGCGGTTTTGTAGCGTGGAACGAGCGAAAAAACCGTCCAAGCCACGTAGTGGCTGACGCAAGAAGCGCTTGCTATGGCTTTTGCTATAGGCCATGTTTTGCCGCAAAAACATCATCATTGGGATTTGAATTCCATTGATATTCAGCCCAGTCTGCTATTGACCTAGCTTTAGGTTCACCCCAAATTTCTTTAACTAAGGCCAAAGACATATCAATACCGGCCGATACGCCTGCAGAGGTAAATACATTGCTGTCTTGCACCCAGCGCGCTTTTGCGACCCATTGTGTTTTCGGTCCTTGAGAGCATGCCCAAGAAAATGCCAGTTTGTTAGTAGTCGCCTTTTTTCCATCAAGTACTCCAGCCTTTGCAAGCAAAGCACTGCCTGTGCAAACCGAAGTAATATACCTGGCTTTTGATGCTTTCTCTGAAATCCATTTAATGATCTCGGTATTCTCTACTTCTTTCCGTGTTCCTATGCCGCCAGGAACTAAGATGATTTCATAGCAAGCCTTGCTTAATAATGTCTCTTGGGCCAGTACCGCAGGGCCTTGAGTAGAATTTACCGCACCGATTTCTGCTGCAATCATCTCAATGGATAGCTCATCAATTTGTCCAAGCATTTCAAGCGGACCAAAAACATCCAGCAATTCAAACCCCTCGAAAAGTAGAACGCCTAACTTCATAAGATCTCTCTAGCTGAGCGCCTTGTTAAGTTTCATTTTCTTCGATCTCTTTCAACTGCTTTCCGTTGGCATTTTTCCATGCGGTAAGGCCATTAGTTGTGCCACCCCTTACAACGCTACCAGCTGTGCTTGGAGACCCAAACTCAATATCCTTTGTGAACACTAGATGATCGCCATTTTCTTGGAGAAAGCCTTTCTCAATTAGCTGTTCTCGCTTTGCCTTCATGCGTTTAGCAGAAGGCCTATGGTCTATTACCGCCTGAGAACCTGCAAAAACAATAAATCCGTTAGCTGTCCGTTTTCCTGAGGCTGTAAGCCCTTTAATTTTGCAATAGAGCAGGTCTTTAGATTCGCTTGAAACATCTACTTTTTTATTGAAATCTGATATTCCTAAAACGGGTAGAAGTTGGAGGCATTTTTCTAAAAATACGTCCATTTCTGCTGCGTCAGATTCAGGCAGCCGCGCCCCGCTGCTGGCGGCATTCATAACTATGGAATTACCGTTGGTGTTGGCTTTATCAATTAAAAACCCTTCAAGGTAACGTATATGAGCTTTGGTTAAATTTTCATCTTTCGAGACAAAAACCGTGACTGCATTCCAAAAATCTTTTGCCGCATGCCCTTTTAATCGATTTGCAACGTTTTCTGCTTCACCTATATAGATAGCTCTATCTCCAGATTCTGGATCAACGCCTGTCAATAAGTAGAACCCAGGACTTGTGAGTTCCTCTCGCTTTAATAGCTCAGACATTTCAGTTCGTGGAGCTGCTATAGCTTTCCCTGACCAATTAGAGAGCTCGGCGGTACGCAAGCCATTTGGACTTCCGTGGACGAGAAATAGTTTTATTGTTGCTGCTTGCAATGAACTCTCCTTTGAAACTTAACGCCCGCAGCACGGGAAAATTTGAAGCGCAGCGGAAAATTTTTCCCTGTGACTGCGTTTGTTAGGCATAATTTACATTTAATGTATGCAGCCTAAGTAATTTATACCAAACCTTCTTTTGGCGCAGGACTCAAGATTTTCGACACAGCTTGCAGCAATATATAAACCGTAACCATTTACCATAAAGTATGGGTTTGCTGGATCGTCTGGCGGTGGCGACAAACCCTCAATATATTGATTGTCACCAATCAATGCATAGCGAAGGCTAGCCCAGAGTTCAAAACCCAAATCTAGCATCTCATCGGGGTGATACCCCGAGTTCTCACCGGCTTTTACTTGCTTTTTTATTAGCCCCATTTCTTCAAGCAGCATTCCACCCAAAGCATGTGACGCGTGATCAGCTAATTGTATTCCTGCTTCTCTTTTGGAGTCAGAGTTCAAATATAGATTAACCCCAGAGCGCTCCAGCTCTAATTGGAAACCTTTATCCATGAACACATTTTCATCAATAAATAAATTATGTGTATCGCCGAATAACTTTTTTGTACTCAAAAGCTGGAGAACCAATTCGGCACAATAATTACCCAACTCTTTTCGATCATGACTCGGCAATACAACTAAGGCCAATTTGGAACTATGTAGTAGAGACCTAATGAAATCTCGCTGCTGAATCGATACTTCATTATCGGATTTTATGGCAGAACTTTTATATTCATCATCGTATGGGTTTAACCCCATACTCTCCCACTGCGCTCTTATTTGAGTGGACAAGTCGTCCTCAGATATGACCACAGCGCCTATTATAAACTTTCCGTTATCTCTAATTGATTCGTCGAAGTACAAGTTTGCCATTACTGATGCCTAACAGCTAAGAATATGTTGTAGCCAAATGTAGCCATTATGTCCACATCTAGACATGTGTAGGTATATGTAGCCACAGGTGACTACTAGCCATGTCCATATATAGACACTAATCATCAACTATCGCCCTCTCAGAGGGAGCCGTGCTCTAATACAGTCACACAACCGTAATATCTCACGTTTATCCTCCGCTCAAAAGGAGATACACAATGCCCCCCAGCCGACGCACATTCCTGAAGGGACTCGGAGCAGTTACCCTAGTGCCTGCATTATCGAGTTGCTCCGATAGCAACGACAGCAAACCGATTACAGACGAACAACCGGTGTTGCCCCCGCGACCAGTGCCATCAGAAAATTTCGATTTTCCAATCGTATCCGAGCTGCCCTTTGCCCACGGCGTGGCCAGCGGCGACCCACTCTCCGATCGCGTGATTATCTGGACCAGGGTTACCGAAGAGAATATCACCTCTCCTTCCGTAGCGGTGCAATGGCAAGTGGCCACAGATCCGGGCATGAACACTATCGTAGCGCAGGGTACACAGGATGCGATTGCCGATCACGACTGGACGATCAAAGTGGACGTCATCGGCTTATCACCTGCGACCACCTACTACTATCAGTTCAGTGCACTGGGCGGCCTCACGTCCATCGTCGGGCGGACACGCACCGCGCCGGACACCGATGTCAGCGCGCTGCGTGTTGCAGTGGTCGCCTGCTCCAGCTACTGGTCATCCTACTGGAGCGGCTATGGCCATCTGGCAGATCGCAATGATATCGATCTGGTCGCACACTGCGGGGACTATATCTACGACTTTGTAGACGAGGACGAGACCGTGCGCGCGCGACGTGACCGCGCCGATATCAACGATGTGGATTATCGGGATTGGCTCAATCTTCAGGAAGTGCGACGACGCTACGCGCTCTACCGCTCAGACCCCAATCTATTGCGCGCCCACCAACAGCATCCGTGGGCCATTATCTGGGACAACCACGATATCTCGGTCAACTTCGGCAATGAGCTGGAAGACGGTAGCGTGGATGCAAGCGGCCAGACGACGACACTGCAGGATACCGTACAGGCGTTCTATGAGTGGACGCCCACACGCCCCGTGCGCGCCGACGGCAGCGGTGAGTTCGTCCTGGTAGATGACGGTAGTTACCCACAGCCGGCAGACCCACTGCAGGTCTATCGCAAACTCGATTACGGGCCCATGGCCGACATATTCTGTGTCGACACGCAGCTCTATCTGCCCTCGCGTGAAAGGCCGGGCATTGTGTCAGACAGCTCACATCTGTCATCGGGCAACAGCTTGTTCTCCAGGCCACAGTACGAATGGCTAACAAACAGTATGTTGACCTCACAACAGCAGGGTAAGCGCTGGCGAATAATGATCAACCAAACCTGGTTAACAAGCGAACTGACGCGCTGGGCAGATTACCCCGAAGAACGCCAGCAACTGTTCCAGTTTCTGCGCGGAGAAAACGCTGCTGCGCAGCGCGTGCAGAACAATATAGTGGTGTCGGGTGACATGCACGGGAACTGGGGAGCCGATCTGGTGGAGAAGGATCTTACCGACTACCAGTCAGGCGGCATCGCACCCAACCCCCTAAACGGATCAACAGTAGAGAACACAGCCGCAGGGTTTTTCCGCAGCAGCACTGCCAATACTGCCGTCGATAATGCCAGGGCAGCCTCGGTCGGCGTGGAGTTTGCACCCACATCGATGGGCAGGGGTGGTTTTGACGAAATCATTGCGAACAGCTCGCCTGATTCAAGCTTTGAAGAGCAAATCAGCGCCTCTCGCACTACTGAGAAAGGGTTGATGGGCATCACGCCGGCCTGCCAGTTTGTCGAATGGGTTGATCATGGTTACGGGATTGTTCACCTCACTGAGGACTCGGCTACTTTTGAGTACTGGTGGCAGGACAAACTCACGCCAGGGTCTCCGGATGTGCTGGGCAATCAGATGATCGCGTTCGCAGCAGATGATACAGCTGCCACGCCGCCGCGTTATCGCAATCAATTGGATCATGTCAGCCTGCACGGGCTAGGCGTTAAAGCCACGGCGGGTGACCGGACAGCCGAGCCCGCGCCCGAGGGCATTCTAAACCCGCAATGACTTTTCTGTGCACGATGGCTGCAACAGGAATGTCGCAAAAACTTCACGGTACTGACACTCGCTCCTTGTAAATTTGCGTAAACCAACAGGCGCTGGCTACCGAGGTGGCCGGTGCTTGGATCAAGGAAGCTATGTTACAGACTACGGTTTTTTCGGTACTCGCAGCTTGCGCCACCGGCGCCCTGCTCTACAAAGTCCATATTCGTCTCCGACTTTCCAGGGCCAAACACCCTTCGCTTCGCGGGCACGCCAAATGGTCCCGCAGAATCGCGCGGCAAGTGGCAGCCTACAGCTTCGACCACGACCAGTACTTTAGCAGTGACGGCGCGCCCAAGGCCGTAGCCAACCAGCGACGTGCAGGGCTCGCTCGGCTTTCACAGACGTTCGCCGGGCGCTCACCCGAAACGCTGGCGTGCGCTGCCTCACTCGATGGCGCTATTTCGGACGTTAATTTTACCAGCAACTACCGTGTCCCATTTCCCTACCGCGATCAGCTGCCGCAGCCTTTAAAACAAGCGGCTGTGGTAGAGGAATCTGCCGATGTGCGCGTGCGCGATCTCGACGGCAACTGGCGCTATGACCTGACCGGCTCCTACGGTGTCAACGTATTTGGCTACGACTTCTATAAGGAGTGTATTGCTGAGGGCTCTGCCCTGGTCCAGCGGCTCGGCCCGGTACTCGGTGCCTACCATCCGGTGATCCGCGACAACGTTGCCAGAATCACCCAGATAGCGGGGCTGGATGAGGTGTCCTTCCATATGTCCGGCACCGAGGCCGTTATGCAGGCTGTGCGGCTGGCGCGCTATCACACAGGCAAAACGCATCTTGTGCGGATGTGCGGTGCATATCACGGCTGGTGGGATGGTGTGCAACCAGGGGTCGGCAATCAACGCAACGTCGATGATGTTTACACATTGGCTGATCTGAGCGAGAACACACTCAAGGTACTGGGATCGCGCAAAGACATCGCCTGTGTCCTGATTAACCCACTGCAGGCGTTACACCCCAATGCCGATGCTGCGGGAGACGCCAGTCTTGTCAACAGCACCCGCAGCGCCAATTGCAATCGTGAGGAATACGCACAGTGGTTGCAGCGTGTGCGCAGCGTCTGCAACAGACGGGGTATTGTACTGATCTTTGATGAAGTGTTTACCGGCTTCCGACTCGGCTATCGCGGCGCACAGGACTATTTCGGCATCCAGGCTGATATGGTGACTTATGGCAAGACACTCGGCGGCGGTCTGCCCGTTGGCGTACTGTGTGGCCGCCGTGACCTGATGCAACGGTTCAAGCCCGACCAACCGGCCAATATCTCCTTTGCCCGCGGCACCTTTAACTCGCATCCCTATGTAATGGCGGCGATGAACGTCTTCCTGAGGCGCGTAGAGCAGCCGCACTACCAGCAGCTATATACAGAGGCAGAAGCGACCTGGGATGCGAGAATTGCACAGCTCAATGCGCGACTGAAAGTTGCCGATCTGCCGGTCAAAGTGGTTAACCTGCATACCATCTGCACCGTGCTTTATCAGACGCCCTGCCGCTATAAC
The DNA here is from genome assembly GCF_055809315.1 of Halioglobus sp. D3-4. Taxonomy (NCBI): domain Bacteria; kingdom Pseudomonadati; phylum Pseudomonadota; class Gammaproteobacteria; order Cellvibrionales; family Halieaceae; genus Halioglobus; species Halioglobus sp. D3-4. The sequence continues at coordinate 4,160,753 of NZ_CM147907.1, read as the reverse complement.
TGGATGTTCCAGTTCTACCTGCGTGATCAGGGGCTCGAACTCAGTTGGGTTGGCAGCGGCCGCATGATTATGAGCCTGAACTTCACCGACGCAGATTTCGAAGAAGTCACCAGACGGTTTGTCAGCGCAGCACAGCAGATGTCTGCTGACGGCTGGTGGTGGCAGGCGGAGCAGCTCACGACCAAATCCATTCAGCGACAGTTAGCGTTTGAAATGCTCAAGGCGCGTTTCCCAATGCTGGGAAAACTGCGGACACCCCGACAGCACCACCAGCCAGCCAACGCAGGAGAGGCAGCGCCATGACTATCGAAACAAAACTGACGGCTATTCGCCCCGGTGAGTTCAGGAGTTCGATCACGGAAGAGTTCAACTCGTATCTGCTGCGCGAATCCACACGGTTTGCAGGCGAGGATACCTTGCGGGTGGATTTGCACTGCCACGACCACAACAGTGACACCCCCGATGAACTCTGGGGCCGTATTCTGGGGCTGCCGGAGACCTGGCTCAAAACCAGCAAGCTGGTCAAGTGCCTGCGCCGCAACGGCAGCGACGTGCTGACGGTGACCAATCACAACAACGCCCGCTCCTGCTGGAAACTGCTGGATCAGGGATACGATGTGCTGGTGGGCGCCGAATTCACCTGTTACTTTCCGGAAGCCAATCTCTACCTGCATGTACTGACCTACGGCTTCACTCCCGAGCAGGAGGTGGTGCTGTTTGACAAACGCCAGAATGTGTACGATTTCCTGCGCTACGCGGCCGCACAGGACATTCCAGTGGTACTGCCACACCCGCTATATTTCTACACCCGCAATGACAAAATCAATCTGGAATTGTTCGAGAAGCTGGCCGTTATGTTTCAGCGGTTTGAGGTGCTCAACGGCCAGCGTGACTTGTGGCAATCTACACTCACACTGAATTGGGTGCAGAGCCTGACGCCGGAGAAAATCCGCGAATACGCCAGAAAGCACAAGCTGAATCCGAGCGATTTCGGTGTGAACCCCGACCAGCCCAAGGCCTTGAGTGGCGGCTCAGACGATCACATGGGCATTTTTGCAGGCCAGTGTGGCACCCGGCTGATGGTGCCAAACCTGGAGCAACGGCTGCGTGAAGAACCGGCGTCTAAACTGGCGCTCGAAGCGATTCGCGCTGGCAACATGGCGCCATTTGGCCATGTCGCTGAAAACCAGAAACTGAATATCGCGCTGCTGGATTACTTCGCGCAGATCGCCACAAACATCGAGGACCCAGGGTTACTGCGCATTCTGCTGCACCGCGGTGAAGCAAGCGACAAGCTGGCCTGCTTTGCCCTCAGCAATGTGCTGCTGGAACTACAGAAGCACAAGCAATCGCGGAAGTTTTTCGAGTTTGTCCACGATGCTCTGCAGGGTAAAAAACCCAACAAGATGCTGCGCTGGAAGATTTCGAAGAAATACCGCTTCTGCATCACCTATCTGGAGCAAATTGCAGACAGCCGGGCACAGGGGTCTGCCGAGGAGTTCACCCGCACTGTCAACCTGGCCATCACCGGGCTCTTTACCGAGATCAACAAGGTCATCATACAGCGCGTACAGGATTCCAAACTGGCCGACAAACTGAGCGAACCCGGAGCCTTCTCCACCGAGGAGCTAACGCGCAAGTTTGAGGTACCCAGCCAGGTGACGGCGTGGCTGTTGGGCACTCCCAGCAAGTACACGCAGGTCACCGACCGCTGTCTGGGTGACCTGTTGGACAAGCTGACCTTCCCTGTAATGATTGCTGCCGTACTGGCCGGTGCCAACCTGGCCAGTACGCGGGTGCTCTACCAGAACCGCGAGTTTCTCAACAACTTTGCTGCAGACCTCGGTCGCAATCACCACGAGTACCGTGCGCTACACCTGACAGACACGCTGTTCGACAAGAACGGGGTATCCAACTCGCTGACGGGTAAGCTGCGGCAGATACAGGGCAATGACCTCGCTATCGATATGTTGGTGTGCCACGAAACTGCAAAACCCGAACCGCACCTGCATGTGACGCGCCCGCTGACAGCCTTCACATTGCCCGAATCCGGTGGCCAGCAGCTTCGCGTACCGGATCTACTGGAGGTTTCCCGCATTTTCTATGACGGTGGTTACGACCGGGTCATCTGCTCGACCGAAGGTCCGATGGTGGCGGTGGCCCTGTTTCTCAAACACATGTTCAATGTGCCCTGCTACTTCTTCATGCACACAGACTGGATCGAATACATCAAGTGCACCACGCAGGCGACACAACACGAACGCGACCGTGTGCGGCGCATCCTGCGACTGTTGTACAGCCAGTTTGACGGTATCTTTGTACTCAACCGCGAGCACCGCGATTGGCTCACAGGTTTTGAGATGGAGCTGGACGCCGACAAGGTTTTCCTCACAGCGCACCATGCACCACAGGTACCGACGCAAGTACAGCCTATCGATAAATCCGAGTTGTTCGAGGATGCAACGGACAGCACCCCGGTACTTTTCATAGCCTGCAGGCTCAGCGCCGAAAAGGGCATCATGGACCTGCCTGACATCATCGCCCGTGCCAGAAAAGTACTGCCGGACCTGAAACTGGTGATCGCTGGGAGCGGGCCGGCCGAGGACGAGCTTAAGGCACTGCTGCCGGATGCCAAATTCATGGGCTGGATAGACAAGCAGACGCTGGCATCACTCTACGCTGGCCTTGATCTGTTTGTGTTCCCCTCGAGGTTCGATACCTTCGGCAACGTATTGCTGGAAGCCTTCGCCCACGGGATGCCGGCCATCGCATATGACTGCAAGGGGCCGAGGGACATCATAGAACACGATATCAGCGGCTACCTGGTGAATGATCCCAGGGAGATGGCTTCGCAGATCGTCAGTCACTACAGCTGGCCTGACAGGCGCGCCACGATGCGAAGTGCAGCACTGGCGCGAGCAAGGTATTACAGCGCAGACCGGATCATGACGCAGTATGTTGAGGACCTCGGCCTGCCCGCTCCCCAGTGCGTACTGGAGCATCGTTCGGTTGCCTGACCTATGGCCAAGATGATCCACACACTGTCGCAGAACGCACAGCTCAACTTTCTACTGACCAACCGCATCCCACGTCGGTTGGCCACACAGTTTATGGGCTGGTTGAGCGGCATCGAGAACCCGCGCCTTACCCGTGTGCTCATTCGAGTCTGGAAAACCTTCGCCGATGACCTGGATCTAAGCGAAGCGCCACCACGCGAGTATGCCAGCCTGCAGGAATGCTTCACGCGTCCGCTGCTACCGGGTGCACGAAATATCGACCTGCGTGAGGATATCGTCGTCAGCCCCTGCGATGCGATAGTCGGCGAACACGGCGATATCGTCGGCACCACGGTGTTCCAGGCCAAGGGGTTTCCCTACTATCTGGAAGACCTCATCCCGGACCGAAGTGTGCGCGAACGCTACCGCGACGGCAAATACATAACCCTGCGCCTCAAAAGCAGCATGTACCACCGCTTCCACGCTCCACTCGACTGCCGTATACCGCAGGTAACCTACATATCCGGTGACACCTGGAACGTGAACCCTATTGCCCTGCAGCGTATCGAAAAGCTCTACTGTAAAAATGAAAGAGCGGTGATAAACCTCGACACTGGCCGCCCCGACAGCGGTGTCTGCCTGGTGGCTGTTGCTGCAATTCTGGTCGCCAGTATCCGCCTGCACTGGCTAGAGAACCTGTTGGATATGCACTACAAGGGCCCACAACAAATTGCCTGCGACGCCGCCTTTAATAAGGGGGATGAGCTTGGCTATTTCCAGCACGGCTCAACCATCATTCTGTTCGCCACATCGGATTTCGGATTCTGTGATGACATCCGCACCGGCGAGCGTGTACAGATGGGCCGCGCACTACTCCATTACTCAGAACCACAACCCCTTAATGAGGTGACTACATGACCTTTCTTGAAGAGCTGCACCGACAACGCTGGGATGACCATCGCTACTACCACCACAACCGCGTGAACCAGCTACTGCACTTGTTGAGCGCTAGCTGCTTCGTGGCCAGCTACTACCTGTTGTTTGTCGATCCCGTTGCCGCCGTAATGGTCGGCTGGTTACTGGCGATGGTGCTGCGGCAGATCGGTCACTTCTTCTTCGAGCCCAAAAGCTATGATGAAGTCAACGGCGCGACACACGAGTACAAGGAAAGCGTGAAGGTGGGCTACAACTTGCGACGCAAAGTGATACTGCTATCTATCTGGATTGCAGTGCCTATTGTGCTCTGGTTCATTCCCGATTTCTTTGGCCTGCTGGGTGACCAGCAGATTGATAAGGGGTTGATCTATAACACCACAATACTTTGGCTGTTCACCGGCATAGGCGCAGTGCTGTTCCGCACGGTACATCTTTTCCACCTGATGGGATTTCAGTCCGGATTGGTGTGGGCGATCAAAATCCTGACCGACCCCTTCCACGATATTAAGATCTATCACCGCGCTCCGATGCATATCCTCAAGGGCGATATGTATGATGACATGACGGACTGGTACCGCGAGGTGACCTTTGACGAACACGCCGACCCGGCCTCGTAATACGCGGGCGCAGCGCAGTTCACCGGCCTATACCATCACCGGGATTTACCGTTGTTCTGTTCTACGCTGGAGCGCAACTGCTACTCTTTGCTAAACGTCGTCCAGCGGGAGTAGGGAATGGAAAAAGTTGTGATAGTCACCGGTGCTGCAGACGGTCTGGGAAAGGCATTTGCCACACGCTTCGCCCGAGCGGATTATCAGGTGTTGATCGCCGACATCAATGATGAAGCCGGCCGGGCCCTTGCCGCGCAATTGCAGGCAGAGAATGGCCGTGCCGACTACCAACACTGCGATGTGACGCAAAGGCACCAGGTTGAAGCGCTAGTGAATACTGCGATAGAGCAGTACGGCGCAGTCGATGTACTTATTAATAATGCCGTGCCACCGGCCGCATTGACACCATTGGAAGAGAAGTCCGACGAGGAGTTCCAGCGCCAGTTGGACGGCTCCTTCTTTGCGGCGCGCTGGGCGATGAATGCGGCCTTTGCGACAATGAAGGAGCGCGGCTTCGGGCGCGTCATCAACCTGTGTTCACTCAACGGCGTGAATGCGCATCCACAGACGGCGGACTATAACGTGGCCAAGGAAGCCTTGCGTGCGCTCACCCGAACGGCCGCGCGCGAGTGGGCTCCCTACGGCATTACCGTCAACGCTATTTGCCCCGGTGCGGTGACCGCAGCATTTCTCGCGATGCAGGAGTTTGCGCCGGAGATGGCCGAGCGTGTGAACAAACAGGTACCGATGGGGTATATGGGTGATCCCTATGAGGATATTTCGGGCGTTGCCCTGTTTCTCGCCAGCAAGGAAGCGCGGTATATGACGGGTAATACCCTGTACGTTGACGGCGGCGGCCATATCAACGGTATCAACTGGGCATCGCTGTTTGATTGATGAGCACGCCCCACCCGATTCGCTGCAACCGCAACCCGATTGGCAAACAGGCACAGCTCGCCAATGACCGGGTTAAGGGAACTGCCGAAGAATCAGCGTGTCGCCGCGCTGGGTAAATTCAATATGCTTGAGAAAAGACATGCCCAGTAATATCTCGTCGGTCTGCAGGCCTGGGGAGATTGCGGCGGGCACATCGTACAGCTCGATGTCGCCCACGCTGATCCTGCTGAGCGTCGTCGCGTAGCTGGTTGTCATACCGTTAGCCGTCTGCGTGGGGAAGGCTCTACCGCGCTGGAGCCCCAAACGGGATGCCACAGCGTCAGAAATTGCCACACCGGTGGCACCGGTATCGAGCATGAAAGTCACCTTGCTGCCGTTTATCTCTCCGCTAGTGACGTAATGACCAAACTTATTTCGCTGCAGCACCACCTCGCGAACACCGTCCTCAGTATAACCAGTCTGCAGGGTCTGGTTGGGGTTGTATTGCTTATCGAGTAAATCGCTGAAATAGGCCACACCCAGCGCAAGCAGCACCAACCATGCCAGTACCTGCATGGTGGTGCCCATGCGCTTCTGCTCATGAACTTCGCTGTCGTCGCTCATGGGCTATCGCCGAGCAATCAGGCGGTTTTATCCGCTGCGTCTGTCGACCCTTCAGCCGGATAAAAGTGAACATCGCGCTGCGGGTATGGAATAGAGATGCCCTGCTTGTCGAACTCGCGTTTCACGGTTTCCATCACATCCCAGTGAACATCCCAGTAATCTGCTGTTTTCGCCCATGGGCGGCAGATCAAGTTCACCGATGAATCGCCCAGTTCATGCAAGCGGATCTTCGGCTCAGGGGTTTCCAGTACCTTGGGGTGCTGTGCCAGGATGGTATGCAGAATCTCCTGCGCTTTGGCAAAGTCATCGTCATAGCCAATGCCGAACACCATATCGACACGACGCGTATCACTGCCTGTGATATTAATAATTGCGCCGTTCCAGACGTTGTTGTTGGGTATCGTGATCATCTGGTTGTCGAAGGTCTTGATGGTGGTAGACAACAGGTTCATCCCGTGCACGGAACCACTGACATCACTCACGGTAATCGCATCCCCCATATCAAACGGGCGATAAATGAGGATTAACAAACCACTGGCGAAATTGCTCAGCGTACCCTGCAAGGCCAGACCGATGACCAGACCTGCAGCACCAATCAACGCCAATACAGGGCCGATATTGATCCCTATAATAGGTAGGCAGGCAATGAAACCAACCACCAGCACAGAACGCCGCACAGCGACCTTGATGAAACTCCCCAACAGCATTGAAACCGACTGCTTGCTAATCAGCCGGTCGGTAAAACGGCCTATCAGCCGGGCAATGAGTACGACAATCACAAGCGCCGCAACGAACTTCGCTACATTGATAAAGAATAGTACGCCGCCGTCATCGGACTTCAGCCATTCCTGCAAGGCCAGTAACGCGGCACTGGTATCATCGATATGCGGCGCGATTGCCGATACCGCATCCAGATAGAGGCGCTGGTCCTTGACGTCTCCACCCTTTCTCTCCAACGCATCCAGCACGAGGCCGTACCGCTTTGCGATGCTGCCCTGTTCGAGGCGCATAGCGGCAATTTTGCTCTTCAGGTTGTCATCCACAGCCGTCTGCTCTGCGGGGGGCGCAGTACCCGATGGGGAGGCCGCTTCCGCCTTCTGCGAACCATCCCGATTGCGGATTTCAAGATTACTCACTTGCGCGACCTTGCTCGATAGTACGCTCTGCCAGGCAGTTGCCTCTACCTCCAGTTCCGCTTTGGTCAGCGGTAGCAGTTTGGAACCCAGGTCGTCGATACTGATATTCACGTTCTTCGCTGTCTTTGCGACATAGTCAGTCTCAGCAAAAGACGCGGGATGAAAAAGCGCCATAATGAGTGCCATGACGGCCGCGCATCTAAAAGATTTCGTCCAATTTCCGTAGTTCACAGTGTCTCCCTTGAATCTGCAGTCTGTTCATGGGTCATTATAAAGGGATTAGTGCGAAGCTGGCCAACCGCTTCTGCTACTCAATAGGTACTGCTATGCTTGGGCTTCAATCCTGACACTGAAAACGACTATGCCCTACCCGATCCGCGACAGGCGACTTTTGCAGAAACCGGCCCTCGGCCTGCTCTCATCCAGATTGGCACTGCCCGCGCTGGCCCTACTCAGTGGCCTCACTATCGGCGGAACTGCAGGCGCTGAGGATAAGCCCAACCCCGAACTGATCAAAGCACCGGCGGAGGCGACTGAGCAGGGTGGCCGTTGGAAATTCTATGCCGGCACCATGGATATCGACGCAAATGACTATTACGACCCTCACGGTGTCGATTTCAAATGGGCCTATTCGCGCAAGGACCCGCTGCCGGCCGACCCCAGAATTTATGTGATGATGCACGGTTCCGGTGGCGGCGAAGGGACCATGCGGGTATTCGGCCCCTCTTCACTGGGTGACATCGAGGTACGCACCCAGGATGCAGAGGCCTACAGCTCCAAATGGCGGGAGTGGTGGACATTCGGCAGTGATGGCACCCCCTACCCAGGCCGCAGAATCGTCGCCACGCTGGAATTCCTGACCGAGCGCTACGGAATCGATGTCAGTAAACGCGGGATCGTGCTGGGCGGACCATCCATGGGTGGTGCCGGCGCGGTGATTCAAACGATGATACTGCCCGAACCATGGCGGAATGCCATCGCCTATTCCTCCGCTGTATCGGGTGTGATCATGCCGCGACAGATTGCACAGCGAGACCCGGCGCAGTACAGCACCTTCCCTCCCGATAACCTGGCTAACGAGGCGCTGTGGGACAGCATTGACTTCGCCATCCAGTCCCGCAAGGACCCGATAGTACGAGGCATGCACTACCGGCACGCCTTTAGCACGAATGACCAATTCAGTGCCGGTCTAAAAGGGGCGAGCACGCACTTACTGTTTGTAAACCTGGTGGAAGAACAAAAAATCGGGGGCGCTTTCAGCTGGGTAAAAGCCGGGCATGCATTTTCCGAGGCGGGTGTAAATCTGCCGAATATGTCGGTGTTTGAAAGCCCTGAACAGGATGTAACGCTGGACCGCGCCCATCCCGCGATTACACACTCAACCGGTAACTATCCCCTGCTGGCATCGGACCGGACAAAACAGGCGAAATTTCCACGGGGCCACTACAACATGGGTATCACCTGGGATCACGCCAATATTGTCGACGAGGCCACACAGATCGTTTTTCCCCTGAAGTATCAGCGGCGCGTGAAGATTGGCAAGGGGGTTCCCGATCAACCGGAGACCATCACCATCAGCGTCACTCCCCGCCGTGCGCAGAACTTCGAGTTGCGAGACGGGCAGACCCTGAAGTGGTCATGGGATGATGGCGTCCTGTCCGGAGAGGCGACTGTCACGGGCGATACCGTGACGATTGATAACATCCCGCTGGCGTCGGGAGACGGCTACAAAAACCTCAGGATTTACCGCCAGGGCGCTGCCGGGTAGCGCTCGGGCACGCATCGCCGGGTTGCCCGAAGCAAGCTATTACATGGCGCGTACAAAGGTCGAGGTTTCATCGCTGTCACTTTTCACCACCAGTTGATTCTCGTGGAAGCTGACAATAGTACTCGTCGTCGAGCTGTTCAAACCCCTCTCGTTGCTGATGTGATCGATGGACAGAGTGATAACGTCGCCCTCCAGCATCCAACTTCCGTGCACTTTGCCGGTAGCGCCCTGACCGAGAGTGGCACCGATGAAACCATTGGAACGAGCATGACTGCTAAAGCTGCCGTCTGCCTTGAAATTAAGCGATTCACTCTCGTCGCCGACATTGCCCTGCCACTCGCCCAGCAGTGCTGCACGATACTGCGGTTCAGTCAGCAAGGCGCCCTGTTTCTCACAGGACGAAAGCCCGACAGCAAGCAGCAATAGCAACAGCGCCTGCATACCCCCGCGCAACCACCTCGCCCCACCGAATCGCGCCTTCAGCTTGAAGGCAGGCTGCGTGGCGGAGGGCACTTCCATTGTTCGGCGAATACTCACAATCCGGACCTGCTACGTGTTTATTAGATGCCCGAGCATACCCTGAACGTAAGCACGGGTAAAACGGTCGCGCCCAGTGTCGTTCGGCCAACCACTTCCGCGACTTCTTAATTCCACCAAGCCGTGGTGTAATATGCACGCCATCACCAAGCTGGGGCCCTGGTGTCACGCTTGTCCTAAATCCAAATAAGAAGGTGCCATGGGTGAACATCGGTATTGACGCTACCTGCTGGTGGAATAATCGCGGGTTCGGCCGATTCACACGCGAACTGCTAACGGCACTGTTCCAGCTTGAATCCAATCACCGTTTCTATCTCTTCGTCGACCAGCCGCTGTGCGAGTTCGAAAAACTCGACAATGTGTGGGTGGTACAGGTTGAATCCACGCGACCGACCACAGAAGCTGCTGTGGCAGACAGCAGACGCTCTGTCCCTGACATGTATCACATGTACAGAGCGGTCGCCAGAACCCCGCTGGATATCATGTTCTTTCCCGCTGTGTACTCCTGGTTCCCGGTGCCCCGTAGCATTCCCAGCATGGTGACTGTCCACGACGCCATCGCAGAACACTACCCCAAGCTGATATTTCCAAAGTGGAAGAACCGGTTGTTCTGGACGCTGAAAGTAAAACTCGCGCTGTGGCGCAGCTCACGCATCCTCACAGTGTCGCAGGCCGCTAAAGCAGAGATCATCGAATATATGGGTGTCGCCGGCAATAGCATTGATGTTGCCAGTGCTGCACCGAACCCCCAGTTCACACAGACCCATGACAGTGCACTGATTGCAGCGGCACGCCAGCGAGCCAAGTTGCCGCCGGATTCACCCATCATTGTCTATGTGGGAGGGCTGGCACCTCACAAAAACCTGCACGGGCTGCTCGACGGTTTCGACAAGGCCGTTTCAAGCGGCCGCATCGGCAACGTGCATCTGGCGCTGATCGGCGACTTTCAAGGCGGAGGCTTTCTGTCCAATTACCATTCACTGAACGAGAAAGTGACGGCAAACCCGACGCTACACGAAAGAGTCCATTTTTCAGGGTACGTTTCTGACGAGGATTTGATAGCGCTGTACAGCAGCGCTCTGGCCGCAGCGATGCCGTCGTTCTCCGAAGGTTTCGGGCTGCCAGCCATCGAGGCAATGGCGTGTGCGGCGCCGGTACTCTCCAGCGACCGGGGATCACTACCGGAAGTTGTCGGTGACGCCGGCCTCTATTTTGATCCGTTTGATACCCAGGCTATCTGCGAGGCGATTATCGAAATGGTGGAGAACACGTCGCTGCACGCGCGCTTATCCGCAAACGCATTGGCCAGATCCCGCGAGTTCAGTTGGGAACACGCTGCGCGCCTGACACTCGAACATCTCGAGAACCTGCACGGCGGTTAACCGGCACTACATAACCAGTACTACAGATCGACAAACACATTGTCCACAGACACCGGCTGGCGAACCACCTTGATCTGCAACAGCTGATCGGCCAGCGTCTGCCAGCGAAGCTGTGTCATTTCACCCACCTTTTCGGTGTCGGGTGTTTTGATCAGCGCGAGCTGCGCCTGTGCACTTAGCGCAAAGGTTTCGGCGGACATCGCACGGTTGAGTGCCAGCATAGCCTTATTCGTCTCAGTTGGGTCCTGCAGGTAGCTGTCCCAGCCGCTGCGAACAGCTGCCACCATGGCTTTCACTTCATCGGGTGATGTCTCCCAGCGCTGGCGCTGGGTAACCAGTACTGCGGTGTAGGGGTTGTAGCCACTGTCGGCAACCAGGAAGGTTTTTACCTCGATCCCTGCTGCTGCAGCCGTCAAGGGCTCACTGGTGACAAAGCATTGCTGAGACACTTTTGGGTCGTTCTGGAAATTGCCGATGCCACCGAGGTAGGGCGCGGTGACAACCTTGAACGGCGAATACTGCTTCTTGAAATACTGCGCATACGGCAGACCGGATTGCCACAGCAGCACACCCTCGCTTTGCAGCACTTCATCGATGGACTCAAAGCCGCGCTCGGCGTGCGTCATAATGCCCTGGGGATTGGTCTGGTAGGTGGCAAACAACGCGACAATATCGCTCCCACCTCGCGCCAGCGCGATGATGACTTCATCGGCAGAGACTATGGCGTAATCCACTCTGCCAGCCAATAGCATCTGAATGGTGGGCGTGCCCGAACCGCCCTCGATAATGTTTACATCCAGGCCATTGTCCGCGTAGTAGCCCTGCACCTGCGCGGCATAAAACCCGCCAAACTGTGGCTCCGGTTTCCAGTTCAGCGCCAACACCAATGGCGCGGGCGCAGCAGCGGCTTGCGCCAGAACCTGGCAACTGAACAACACCGCATACAAAAAAGTAACGAGCCTAGGCATTACAATTTCCTCAAGTAGGGCCTGCCGCGCAACAAGATGCGGCTGACGACCTCAATAATAAACACCAGTAACAGCGCCAGCACGCTGGACATGACCACCCCGCTGAACACCAGATCGACGCGCTGCTGGGTGCGCGCTGCATCTATCAGGCTGCCCAGCCCGCCTCCGGCGATAAACTCACCGACAATAGCACCGATCACTGCAAGCCCGGCTGAAATCTTGATACCTGTCAGAATATACGGAATCGCCGAGGGTATCTGTAACTTGAATATTAACTGTAATGGCGAGGGCCGGTACAACCTGAAAAGCTCTTTCAGATGAGGGTCTGTTTCCTGCAGTCCGGTCAAGGTATTGGCAAGGATCGGAAAAATGGACACGATGAATGCCGACGCACGCACCGTAGGCTGACCAAAACCGAACCAGATCACCAGTAGTGGTGCGATGGAGATAATCGGTACCGTCTGAAAAAAGATGCAAAATGGCAACACCGCACGGCGCACAATCGGAATCGCAAAAAACAACAGCGCCAGCGTGACACCACTGATCGCACTCCAACCCAGACCCCAGGCTATCGAGTTTGCCGTGCTCAACGTGGCCGCGTAGATTTCCGGCCACAACTCCACAGTGGTCTGAAATATCTGCGTGGGGGACGGCAGCAGATAGGAAGCCACCCACTCCTGCGCAACGACATACTCCCAGATCAGCAACAGGGCTGCCAGAAAAATCCAGGCCGGATACTTCTCCACCATCCACGCCTTCAGTCGCTCGGTCATAGTGGTACCTCGCCGCCACCGGAGACAGCGCTACCCTGCTCCATCTCACTGAAGAGCAGCGAGTAGGTTTGCACGATGGCATTGAATTCGGGCGCCAGCTTCAGTGCCTGATTTCGCTCACCGAAATCGATACCCCGCCAGTCCCTCGCGCGGCCCGCGCTGTCCATCAATAGAATCTGATCGCCCAGATACACGGCTTCCGAGATAGAGTGGGTCACAAATACGTACTGCAGTTGCAGGCGCGATTTAAGCTCCAGCAAAAGGTCCTGCATACGAAATCGCGTGCGCTCATCGAGCGCGGCAAACGGTTCGTCCAGCAGGATAATTTTTGGCTGGGTGACCAGTGCACGCGCCAGTGCCACACGCATTTGCATGCCACCGCTGAGTTCACCGGGGAAATGCTGCAAGCGCTCGCCCAGCCCCAGTTGCTGCAGCAAATCGAGCGCATAGGCCTGCGCTGCCTGATTTTGCTGTCGCGTGAGCTCCAGCGGCAGCAACACATTTTCCAGACAGGTGCGCCACGGCACCAATCTGGGCTCCTGAAACACATAGCTCATGTGCATTGCCTGCGCCGGTGCCACGCGAATAGCACCACTGCTGGGCTCCTCCAGCCCCATCAAAAGTCGCAGCAGTGTCGTCTTGCCGCAGCCCGAGGGGCCGAGCAGGCTCAGGCAACTGTCGGCGGGGACGGCGAACGATAAATTATCGATGATCGCGTGCTCATCATCGGCGAAGCGTTTTACCAGATGTTGCACTTCGATGGCAGGTGCTGGCGCTGACTGTGTATTGATCTGCTCGCTGCTTTGCATTTCCTTTATCCCGAACGTCACATCGAGCGAATCGATTGAAGCTTGCCGCCCGGCTTCGCGCGAAGACGGCCCGGCACCCGCATCATATATCCTGACGGCGAAGGGTGCCAAACCGGTTTCAGCCAGAAAGCGGTGCCGGCGCGCAATCTAGCGATACTCCATCTGCACAACACTTCCCGATATACTGCTTTGCACCGCCACATCTATTCGCCGGGGTTGCTCTGACGTATGACATCCAAACAAGGCTACGGATTCAGGCTCACACTTCTGGGGATATTTCTGCTCACCTGGGCCTGGGCCGCGTGGAAGCCACTTCACCCGGACGACTGGCTGCTGGAGAACTATCTGGTCTTCTTCTGGGTACCGGTGCTGCTGGTCACCGCACGCTTCTTCCGGTTATCGGATATTTCCTACGGGCTTATCACGCTCTTTATGTGCCTGCATGTCATAGGCTCGCACTCAACCTACGCCGAGGTCCCCTTTGGCGAGGTGCTGCAGCGTTGGGTGGGCGCGGAACGGAATATGTACGATCGACTGGTGCATTTTTGCTTTGGCCTGCTGCTGGCCTACCCGGTGCGTGAAGTGCTGGTACGCATCGCGCAACTGCGGGGATTCTGGGCGTACTTTTTTCCCATCGACATCACATTTTCGATTTCAGCCATCTACGAAATCATTGAGTGGAAGGCCGCCGCAATGGTCGCGCCGGATCTGGGGCTGGCATTTCTGGGCACACAGGGCGATGTTTGGGATGCGCAGAAGGATATGCTGCTGGCAGGTATGGGTGCCATCATCGCGATGTTTATCGTGTTTCTCTTCAATCTCTGGCTGAACCCCAACACTATGAAGGAGATTCGCGACAGCTTCCGGCCGCGCCCGGGGGATCATCCGCTAGGCGAGGAAGAACTGGAACAGTGGCTGGAAAAGGAACGGCGCTAGGTGATGCCCTGTGGCGCCGCGTGGCAAGTTCCGTCGCGTCAGTGCATCAAGAGGAATCTGCTTGCGATATCCACTGGCCGGAGAACGTCTTGTTCAGCGCCAGCTTGTAGCGGTCATAGAGGAGTTTGACGCGTTTGACATAAGTGCGGGTTTCTTCGTACGGCGGAATACCGTTGTGCCGTTTCACCGCGCCCGGCCCGGCGTTGTAGGCGGCTGTTGCCAGCATCGTGTTTCCATCGTGCTGTTCCAGTAGCCAGGCGAGATAGCGCACACCACCAAAAATATTGTCTTGCGGCTCCAGTGCATCGACAACATCCATGTCACGCGCCGTTGCCGGCATCAATTGCATCAAACCCAACGCACCCTTCTTCGATCGCGCCCCCGGTCTAAAGGCCGATTCGGCATGTATTACAGCTCGCACCAGTGCCGGATCGACACGGTACTTTCGGGCGGCGGCGGTAATCGTGGAGCGGTAGTCATTCAAGTAGAGCGGGATATTGTTCCAATCCAGAGTGGATTTGACGTTGCAGGCAAAACAGGACAGTTGCACGACCTCGTAGCTGATACCCATCGGGGCCCTATCAGAATACGAGCGCACGCCGGATCTATTCGTATATTTGAATATTTTCATCGACGGCTTTTCTGCATCCGTTTCCTGTGCAGACGTCTCACTGGACAATACCGTGCCGTGCGCCGATAGCATCGTGCCATTAGTGTCTGCGCCTGCGGAGGCCGCAGACAACAACACCGCAGCCAGCCCCGACCGAAGTAAAACTTTCACCCCGTTACATACCTTTTTATCGTGTTGCTGCTGCAGTTTACGACAAATTGCGCGGGTAGCCGGGTAGTTTTCTGGGGAATTGTAGACTTTTTGCCGGACTCAGCCCCGACAACGGGGCTGCTGACCGATAATTTGCGCCAGTTTAACCGGCTTCCAGCTCTTCAGTCGGGCCAAAAAACTCAAAGTGGATCTGCGCGGGTGGCACACCTAAATTTCTGGCGATTTTGAGCATAGCAGACATAAAGGGCTTGGGGCCGAGGAAGTACAACTCCACATCGCGGTCTTCCGGCAGTTGCTCCGCCAGCATATCCTCGGTTACAAACCCAGTGGCATGTGGCGAGCATTCGGGTTCCGGTTCGCTGTAGACATAGAGTGCCGATAGATTGCTGTTGGCCGCCACCAACTGATCGACATGTGCCCTGAAGGCATGCACCTTGCTATTGAGCGCTGCGTGAATAAAGTGCACCTCGCGGCCACTGGTGGCTTCCACATTGACCATGCTGATCGCAGGAGTGATACCCACTCCGCCGGTTAGCAGGACCAGGGGCTTGTCATTTCTGCGCAGTACAAATTGGCCCGATGGCGGCAGCAGGTTCACCTCACTCCCCACCTCCAGCGTGTCGTGCAGGAAATTGGACACCAGACCCTGCGGTTCGCGCTTGATACTGATACGCAGATAGCCTGTGCCCGGTGCATCCGACAGGCTGTAGTTGCGCCGCACGCTTTCGCCGTTGATGGTCAGCACGACCGTAATCGCCTGTCCCGGCTCAAACTCGGGCACTGCTCCGCCGTCGACGGGTTCGAAGTAGAAAGAGGTGATAACGGAGCTTTCCTCAACGCGCTTCACCAGTTTAAAAGCCCGTTCCCCGCGCCAACCGCCCGCTGCCTGCTCGGTAGCGCTGTATACCGACTCCTCAGCGGCTATCAGTATCTCCGCCAGCTGCCCATAGGCTTTGCCCCAGGCATCGATAATCTCATCGGTGGCCGCCTCTCCCAGCACCTTGGCAATCGCCTGCAGCAGGCAAGTGCCAACGATGCTGTAGTGCTCCGGCAGTACACCCAGCGAACAGTGCTTCTGCACAATCTGTGCAACGGCATCACTCAGGTTACCCAACTCGTCGATATTCGCACCGTAGGCGACAACGGCATTAGCCAGTGCCTTCGGCTGCGTGCCCTTGCCCTGGTTCGTCTGGTTAAAGTAGGGAACGACCTCGGGGTATTGTTCAAACATCAACGGGTAGAAGCACTCGGTGATTGCATCGGCATGCGCTTTCACGGCGGGTACGGTGGCTTTGATCACATCGACTGTCGCTTTATCCAGCATTGGGGCTTCCTCTCGATTGGGTACAGAATATTGGGTACACCTGCTTCGCGTACCTGCAACATGTAATACACAAAGCGTGCCAAGTCTTAATCCGTTGTATTTGCTCTACTTTCGCACTATTTAGGTCATAATGACCCAACACAATTATGTGTCCTTATCACCCATTTAAGGTTATTCTGACCTAATGGACATTCTGCCCTTCATCGACATTGTCGAAGACCTGAATCGCGACCTCACCGCCGGGCAGCGCTATCAGCGCATGTTAGAGAGACTGCACCGCTCCTACGCTGAGCGCAGCACCCCCTGTGACGCTATCGCGCTGCTCAAACTCGAAGGCGACGAGTTGCGCCCGCTCGCCGTGATCGGTCTCAAGCGCGAAGCGCTCGCCAGGCGCTTTAATATCCAGGAACACCCACGGCTACACGCGATCCTGCAAAATCGTGCCGTTACCCGGTTTGAGGCAGATTCCGATCTACCGGACCCTTATGATGGGCTGGTAGAGGACGGCCGCGACCAACTGCACGTCCACGACTGCATGGGCAGCACAATTTATATCGCTGACAAACCCTGGGGGGTACTGACGCTGGATGCGCTATCGCCCGGCGCCTTTGACCACCTCGACCCCATGGAAACCCGCGCCAATATCGCCGCGGTCACCGCGGCCATCAAAACCAGCCAGCACATTGAAGCACTCGAGCTGCGTGCCGAGCATCAACACGAGATCACCCAGCGACTCATTGCCCATGACCTGAAGCACGAAATTATCGGGCGCAGCGCAGCACTGCAGGACATGCTGAGCGAAATCCACACGGTTGCGCCGACCGATCTGTCTGTGCTGATCACCGGTGAAACAGGGGTCGGCAAAGAACTGGTAGCGCGCAACATTCACCTGTCCTCGCAGCGCGCCGCCCAACCACTGGTGCAGATTAACTGCGCGGCACTGCCGGAGAATATTGTCGAAAGCGAACTGTTCGGCCACGTGCGCGGCTCATTTTCCGGGGCGACCAATGACCGCAGCGGCCGCTTCGAATTAGCCGATGGCGGGACGCTGTTTCTCGACGAGGTTGGTGAGCTCTCACTATCGATACAGGCCAAGCTTCTTAGGGCGCTTCAGAGTGGAGAGATCCAGCGCATCGGCAGCGACAGGGCCATCAACGTCAATGTGCGCATCATCGCGGCAACCAATCGCGAGCTACAGCGCGAGGTGAAGGAGAGTCGCTTCCGCGCGGATTTGTATCACCGCCTGAGCGTCTATCCGCTGCCGGTACCACCGCTGCGCGAGCGGGACAAGGACTGCATCCTGCTGGCCGGATACTTCCTGGAAAAAAACCAACACCAACTCGGTGTCTCCCGGCTGCGACTGTCCGCCGGCGCCAGTGACCAATTAGAGCGTTACGACTGGCCGGGCAATGTGCGCGAACTGGAGCACCTGTTGAGCCGGGCTTCGCTGCGAGCCATACGCGAACAGGGCCGGGACAGCCGTATAATCAGTATTGATGAGCACCACCTCGGATTGCAAAACGGGGCTGGCACCGTGGCTGCCGGGCCCATCACCGCGGAGGCCCCGCCCGGCAAAGACGACGCTCCCGTGCGCAGCATGCGCGAAAGCCTCGACGCCTTTCAACGCCAACTGATTGAGGAAAAACTCAGGGCGCACAATGGCAAACTGGCAGCCGTCGCCCGATCATTGAAGCTGGACCGCAGCAACCTGGTACGCACGATGGCGCGCCTGGGAATGCGGGAGCATTAGACGAAGCGCTGAGAGCTGCCCGCCACCGACAACACTGGTGGCGGGCAGTTAGAGCATCACTGTGCCGAAAGATCAGTCACTGCACAGTATTTCCATTTTGCGACGAGCCAGATCCACCTGTTCAGCCGTGGTCGCTTCGACAAGCTGCTGCTTGGCATTGTGGCATTCTTTCGCCTCCATCTGGAAGCTGCCCTGCAATTCTTCGCGCGCTCGCGCTGAAGCAGCGTCACATGCGGTGGGAGTAACCCGGCGAACATTGGTAGTGCTGCCGCTCTCCTCGACAATCACACAATCCCCCTTGATGATTTCCGTCTGGTCGGTCACAACACGTATCGAGTTCCCGTCAGTGGTGAGGATTGTATACGCCATGCCGTTGCGACTACCCTGGGTCGCACTGGCCAGCGCCCCACCGGCGCCGGCACCGATAATGGTGTTACGCGCCTTCTTGCTGGTCGACTTGCCGCCGGCCGTCAGCAGGCCCAGTGCCCCACCGATCAATGCACCGGTACCCGCCTCTGAATCCAGCGTCACGCGCTGCACATTATCGACGATGCCCGTACTGATCCTTACAGACTGCCCCGCTTTCTGGGCAAGCGCCGGCGCTGTCGCCAATAGCAGTGACAGTGATGTCGCAGCGAGGGTTCTGGTCATTCCTGTTTTCATATTCTGTGACTCCAAAGCAGCCCGACTCCAGCGCCGGGCGATTAATCAAATGTGATGTCAGCAATAGACTGACGCGTACTACTGGGCGGCCTGCCTTTTCTCCATAAATTTTTGCTTCATGGTTTCTCGCATCGCCGACTTCTTCTCTTCGTACTTGCCGTATTGTTCCGGGCTCAGCACCGCCTTCATTTCGGTATCTTTAGCCGCCTCGTTTTTTTTGAAGGTCATCGCTTTTCCGAACTGCGTGCCGCTGGAGTCCATCACCGTTTGGGCCTCCTTCGCATACTTGAGGTTAATCTCAGCGACCGCCTTGGTGGTCGCCTCGTCCAGCGAGAGATCACTCTGCATCGCACTCGTCAACTTATCAGCCCGCTCTTGCGGCGTCGTATTCTTGAAGTCGCCCATCTGCGCCATAGACGGCGCTGGAAGAAAAATCACCAAAGCCAAACCCAGAAAGAGGCCGGTCAGTTTATTCATTGTGTAATCCCACCTTAATCCGATGAAAATGATGTAAGAATTCGCACGCCACTGCTTTTCTGCAGTCACGGGTAAGCCTGTAGTTAAGACTAGAGCGGCGATGAGATCAAGTGCGGGTATGAACCGATGCTTAGTGGACCATTTCAAGCTACACTGCGCTCTGTTTACCCCGGAAATTACCATGCGCACAGTAGAGATTACCAAACAGCCTGTCGAACTATTCAAGATATTGAAATTTGAGGGCATGGTAAGTACCGGCGGCGAAGCCAAACTAGTGATTGCCGACGGGCAGGTCAGTGTCAACGGCGAGGTGGAGACCCGCAAGCGCAGAAAGATTGTCGACGGCGATAACATCGAGTTTGCCGGCGAAGCCCTGCACATCCGCCTGGCCTGAGGCCGCCCTTTCGTGGCTAGGTCACCGAAAACTCGCAGGCCCTCTCGCCAGGCATCCATCAAAACGGCCCCCGTCCGGCTTTGGGGTAAGGCCACGCTGACTATCGAACGCATGAGTCAGGAGGGTCGCGGCGTAGCGCGGCGAGACGGCAAAGTTGTCTTTGTCAGCGGCGCACTGGCCGGCGAGCAAGTGCTGGCGCAGTGCACCGCTGTAAAAAAGGGCTTCGATGAAGCAGTGATGCTGGAGCGGGTTACCGATACCCCACCCAGTGTCGACCGCGTTCAACCTACGTGCCCGATCTTCCATGAATGCGGCGGTTGCAGCCTGCAACACTGGTCGATGCTGGCCCAGCAGCAGCACCAACAAGCGATGCTGCAAACGCTGCTGCTCGGAGATTTCCCACTTGAACTCGACCCACCCATACTGAGCGAGCCAGATGGCTACCGCCACCGGCTGCGCCTGCAAGTTATACGTGACACCCAAAACGGCTTTGCGCTGGCGCTGCGGCAGCACCGATCGCGGCAGACCGTGCCGGTAGGGCGCTGCGAGGTGGCCAATGCGGCGGTGAATGCGATGATTCAGGCTTTGCCTGAAAGGCTGCGGCGCGCGCCGGAACTTCAGGGGCTGCGGGAGATCGAGATAGATGCCGACAGCGACAACCGGCTTGGCCTGTGTTTCTATTTCGCCGCAAATCCTGGCGAACAAATCCTGTCCGCGCTGCACGATGCATTACTGGCTGACGAAATCATCGCGCTGCGCACTCGTCTGGCCACTCCGAAAAAGTCGCGTGGCGATACGCATTTCGGTGACGACGGCGAGGACCCGCCGGGTCTTTGGCAGGAGCTATCAGCGTCGGGACAACTGCAGCTTCGCATCGGGGGAGTTAGCGTCGATGAGCAAGCGCCATTGCCTGAACTGACGCTGGCTTATCAGCCAGGCGACTTCACCCAGACCCATTGGGGGGTCAACGCCGCACTGGTGGCGAGGGCGCTGACATGGTTGCAGCCGGGTGAGGATGAAGACGCCCTCGACCTGTTCGCAGGGATAGGCAACTTCAGCTTACCACTGGCCTGCAAAACCAAAACCGTCCGGACATTTGAAAGCGACGCCAGCATGACAGCACGGCTTAGCGCCAACGCTGAACGCAACGGACTGAATAATGTGCGCGCCGCCACGCTCAACCTTATGACGGACAACGTGCAACTGCCTCGCGCAGATATCGCCATTCTGGACCCGCCGCGAGCGGGCGCGAAAGCCGTTTGCGAAGCGCTGGCAAAAGCAAACGTGAAACGACTGGTGTATATCTCATGCCACCCGGCAACCTTGCTCAGGGATACCCGAATTCTGCGCGAGGGGGGGTATCGCCTGATCAAGGCAGCGTCGGTCGACATGTTTCCACATACTGGTCACAGCGAGGCGATGGCGCTGTTCCATCGTGCGTGACGAGCACTGCCGCGCTAGTGGCTGGGCTCCGTCACACCTGACCAGTAGGCTTTTGCACGCTCGGCCAGATCATGAGCGATAAAGTAGATTACCGGGACAAGGATCAAGGTCACAACGGTTGCGAACAGCACACCGAACGAAATTGAAATCGCCATTGGCTTCACGAACTCGGACTGGATAGACGTCTCCATCTGTATCGGCAGCAGGCCGAGAAATGTCGTCACTGAGGTCAGAATGACCGCACGGAAACGCTGTGGGCCCGCCTCTACCACCGCCGAACGCCAGTCGTGACCCTCGTCGATATAGTGATTGATAAAGTCCACCATCACCAGGCTGTCGTTAACCACAACGCCCACCAAACCGATGATGCCGATCAATGACAGCATACTGACATCCTTGCCCAGCAGCAGGTGCCCGAGGATGGCACCAATGATACCGAAGGGAATCACCGACATAATCAACAGCGGCTGGACATAGCTTTTCAGTGGGATCGCCAGCGCGCCGAAGATCATCAGCAGAACGATGACAAAACCGTACAGCAGCGTGGATGAAGTTTTCTCCTCCGCCTCCGCCTCGCCACCAAAATCGAAGTCAATACCCGGGTATTTTTGTAGCAACTCGGGGAGTACCTGTGTCTGCAGCGCAGCGATAACTTCACTGGGCTCGAGGATCATCTTGTTGATATCGGCCTCTACCGTCACTACACGTTTTCGATCTATCCGATTGATGGTACTCAGCCCCGTCGTCTCGCGCGCCGTTCCGACGACAGAAAAGGGCACCTTGCGACCGTCGGGCAGGCGTATCCACAGACCGTTCAGGCTCTCGATCTGGCTGCGCTGGGCAGCCGGCAGGCGCACATAGACCCGCACCTCGTTGCGGCCGCGTTGAACCCGCTGAATTTCCGCACCGAAGAAGGCCTGACGCACCTGCCGCGCCAGCTCGACATCACCCAGTCCCAGCGCTTCACCCTCGGCGGATACATGTATATCCAGCTCGCGTCCGCCGGAGTTAAAACTGTCACTGATATCCTGCACGCCATTCATCTGTGCCAGCGAGCGCTTCACATCCTGGGCCGCCAGCCGCAGCGTCTCCAGATCCTGCCCCTGTAACTGCAGCTCCAGCGCAGCGCCGGGCGGGCCGGCGACTGCATCGATACTGAGCGAGCGGATACCTTCAAGGGGGCCAAGTTCCTCCCGCAGCCACTGCGCCAGCACCACAGAACTGATGGTGCGCTCTTCACTGGGCACCAGCTCCACGTCTATCTGGGCCTCGGTATCACTTTCCGATACCACCAGCAGTTCCCTGACCACATCGACCGAGGTGCCCACCTCTTGCAGATAGCGCTCATTCATCGCCTGCACAGCCACCTCTATACGCTGTGCATATTCATGCGTTTTTTCCCACGGCGCGCCCTGCGGCATCTCCAAATCCACATAAATCTGGTCCGAGGGCACATTAGGGAAAAACACAAACCTGACCAGACCAGAGGGCATCAGTGCCAGCGAGACAATGAGCAGCGCAATGAACACTGCCAGTGTCGTGTAGCGATGTTGCAGGCAATACATGAGAAAACGTCGGTAGGGGCCGGAAGCAAAGTTGGAAAGCGCCTTGGCAAAACGGCCCTGAAATGTCCTTATCGCACCGCGTACACCACCGGGATTTGCTTCACCCACACGCAGATGGCGCAGGTGTGCCGGGAGAATCAGCTTGGTTTCAATCAGGGAAAAGAAAATACACAGTATGACCACGGGCCCCATATGAGTACCCACGCGCGCAAACCCCTCGGTCAGGAACATGGTCGGCGCAAACGCAATCATGGTGGTCAATGCGCCGAATATTGTCGCCGTCGCAACGCGCCGCACGCCTCGCAGTACGCTGGGTAAGCCCTGTCGTTCCGCCTGTAGATACGCATAGGCACTTTCGGCCGTAACTATCCCATCGTCAACCAGAATACCCAGCACCAGTATGAATGCAAAAACCGATAACACATTGATCGATACCGGCATACCGAGAAAGTAGATGGTTGCCAGCGTTGCCAATATTGCAAACGGCACACCCACTATCACCCACAGAGCGAGGGTCAAATCCAGAAACAGGGCCAGCGCAATCACCACCAGCAGCGCACCCTGAGCGGCGTTGCGCAGCATCAGATCGATACGACCTCGCAGGATTTTGCTCTCGTCAATCCAGCCGACGACATACACGCCCTCAGAAAGGCTCGCCTGTTTCTCAGCGACATAGCCGCGCAATTCATCGGTTATCTGCAGTACATCCTGATTGCCAACCCTATCGATGATAAGGGTTATCGCGCGGCGTCCATTGAGTGTGCTCAGTACAGGCTGATCCTCAAATCCGTCGACGACCTGGGCCACCTCACCCAGTGTGATGGCGGTGCCATCTTCTCGCGTCACCAGATTCAGTGCGGCGTATTCCTCTCCGGTATAGGCTTGCGACACCGAACGCAATTTAATGGAGCCATGCTCTGTGCGCATACTTCCGCCGGGCAGGTCGCGCGAGCGGTTCTTTACAGCGGCCACCACCTGGTCAAAATCCAGGCCATAGCGCCGCAAAGCCTCCGTTGAGACCTCGATGGACATTTCGTAGTCGCGCTCACCCAAAATACGGATCTCACTGATACCCTCGAGATCGAGAATTTCCTCGCGCACCTGTTCAGTGAGCTGTTTCAGCCCCACTTCATCAAGATCACCGTAAACACTCACGCGCATGGCGTAGCCACGACTGAGCAGTTCTTCAACAATCGGTTCTTCCGCATCCAGCGGGAAAGAGGGAATACTGTCCACGCGGACTTTGGCCTCGTTGAGAGCTTTGGCAATATCGCTGCCCGCCTCCATTTCCACCGTGACCACTCCCACGCCTTCCATGGCGGTGCTGCGAATTTCCTTAAGACCGACGATATCGCGCAGTTCTTCCTCAATTTTCAGCAGGATGCCCTGCTCGATCTCCTCAGGCGAACTACCCGGATAGGGCACGGTGACGGTAAATGTATCGGTGGGGAAATTCGGAAAGACTTCCTTGCGAATACCCTGGATGGCGATCAGGCCGGCGACCAGCACAATCAGCAGCAGCAAATTTGCCGCGATGGGGTTTGAAGCCATCCAGCCAATGGGGCCTTTCTCATTCTGATAGCGCGACTCAACCATCAGCCAGCTCGACTTTCATGCCTTCAAACATCAGGTCCAGCCGGGTAGTAACCACTTTGTCACCGGGCTCGAGGCCACCGTTGATCACCACGGTATCCCCCTCGCGGTGGATGATATTCACGCGTTTGCGACGCAAGGCTTTTTCCGACACCACAAATACGGAATCATCAGTGTGTAATACCGAACTGGGTAATCGCACTGAGGAAGCTACCGGTTCGCCCGGTAACGTCGCCGTGACAAACAAGCCCAGCGGCAGGCTACGTGGATGCACGGCGGTGTCGTAGGGCGAGTCCACCTCAACTACCACCGGGATAACCCGAGTCAGGGTATCGACGCGCGCTTCGATACGCGTTAGCTGGGCCTGCCACTCAACCTGGTGCTCTCCGATCTGTGCGCTGAGAGCGACGGGCGCGCCGACGGAGGATTCCAGAAACCCGGCCTCGGCAGGTGTCACTGGCACCGTGACCCGGGCCGTGTCACTACTGAGCAAACGCATCACCGGTTGACCCGTGCTGATAAACTGTCCGAACTCCACCAGTTTCTTGTCGATCACGGCGTTAAATGGCGCTTTGATCTCCGTGTAAGCAAGATCCTGCTCTGCCTTAACCACACGCTGTCGCGCCGCTTCAATATTCAGTTCGCCCTCGGCAATCGAAGCCTTGCGTTTCAATGCCTTGGCATCGGCAAGCGCCATATTGGCGGTGGATAACGCCGCCTTCGCCTGTGCCAGCGCCAACTGATAATTAGCCGGATCGATGCGCAGCAGCACCGTGCCAGCGGGGACTATTTCACCGGTTTCAAATTCTGGCGCCACCCACACGACCCTTCCCGTCACCTCACTTGCCAGCTCCAATTCGTAGCGGGAAGTAACGGTGCCGTGAGCGACAATGGAGATTGGTACTTCAGTGAGCGCCACTTCAACTGCCTGTACACGAGGCAATGGCTGGGCCGCATCGGTGGTCTGTAGCTCCTCTCGCGAGCCAACCATCACCATGGCCAGCAATACCGCCGCGACGACAATCCCAACGGGGACGAGTAACTTGATCGCCTTTTTCAACATTCAGTTTCTCTCAATCGAGGAAGGAAATCGGGCATGCAATTTTTCGGCCCGGCGTATCTTATAACAAATCGAACTGCGCGGCCCGCTCCAGCGCCGCAATCGGAGGCAATGTGCAGGTGTTATATCGCTGCGAAGGCTTGGACTGATGTGACCTCATCTCGCCTGGGTGAGCCGACCAAGGTGTAGTCTGCAGCATAAGCCTGACACACCTCCCCTTGGTCGTCGACCAACCAGCGCATTGCCAGCCGGCGCGGCACCCGCACTTTTTCAACACGCAGGCGCGTGCCGAAAACAAAATCCCAAAAAGGCGAGGTTACCCCCTGCGCGCGCCGCGGATCGGCGAAATGGTGTGCAAAGTGGTGTTTGCGCCGCCACCGGCCGTAGCGATTGCGTGGCGGATGTGTATGGGCGCGCCGGTGCAACACCTCGTAGAACACATACATCGCGACAAAACCCAGCGTAGCCGCAGACCCGGCTGCCAGGCCGAAAAACAGGGCCAGGAGCGGGATTAGAATTGCAATTGCGCCGAGCGCCGCCAGCGCTTTCTGCCAGGCCGGAGCAAAGTACTCCACCTGTGCGTGGTGGCGTCGATGCTCTTTCGCACCGGGCCCACGGGCACTGGCGCCGTGAAAAACGAAGCGATGAAGCACGTACTCTGTAAACGTCCAACCGAGCGCGCCGGCCAGAAAAGCACACAGAACAGCCAACATAACACTGCCTCCGGAAGATTCAGTTTATGTGTTTCTTGTGTACACACTATACGCGATGTGCTCGTGCAGAAGAATCAGGCGCGCGCGACCCACCGCACAGCGGGCCTGCGGGACAGGCCCTGGAGACTCGCTCCTCGCCTCAGAACAGGCCGGCCAGATAGGGGTTGAGGAAGCGACCTTTGGGGTCCATCGTCTTGCGCACCTCGACAAAATCATCCCAGCGCGGATAGAGCTTGCGGAAGTCATTTCGCGTCAATGTGTTGAGCTTGCCCCAATGCGGACGACCGTTGTACTTGCGGAAAATGGGTTCGATGGATTTGAAGTACGGCTTGTAGTCGTCCTCGAAGTAGCGGTGAACAGCGATCGAGCAGGTATCTCGTTGGTAGAAGGGGCTGAGCCAGATATCGTCCCCTTTGACGAAACGCACCTCAATCGGAAAAAACACCTCGGGATGGTTAGCTTCCAGTACTTCGCGCACTTCCCGCATCGCCTGCAGGCCGTGTTCGCGCGGTAGATGATATTCCATCTCGTTGAAGCGGACATTGCGTTCATTGGCATAGTTCTTCCACGAACTCTCGACCGTGACTTCATCGCTCAGCATTTTCACTGCGCTGCCGAGAATCAGCTCACGCAGTTTGGGCGAACCCTGCAGCCAGTCGCGCGCCATTTTCAGATCCTCGACGGAATCATTGCTGTCGATTTTCTCTGTTGTCCCAACCGGTTCATCCGTCAGATCGTGTGTATCGGTAAACCCCATACCGGAATACGGTATATAGAAGAACTCAAAGTTGCGGTGCGTATCTGCCATATCATTGGCGATGTCCAGTATTTCATCGAACTCGCGCCACACCGTTTCCCTGCGCAGGCGGTAAGGTGCCATATTCTGCAGTTTCACCTGTGTGATTACGCCCAGCGTCCCCATTGACACCTTCGCGGCCTGGAACAGTTCGGGGTTGGCGGTGGCGTCGCAATCCACCAGATCACCACGCGCATTTACCAGTTGCAGGCCCTCGATAAACGTCGACATACAACCGATATCGGCACCGGTTCCGTGCGTTGCAGTGGCCAGACAACCCGCCAGCGTCTGCTCATCAATATCCGGCATATTAATCAGTGCCTGGCCGGCGGACTCAAGAGGCTGGCCGATATCGCCCAGCCGACTGCCGGCCCACAGGGTGGCCTGCAACGTCTTCGGGTCATGATTCACCAGGCCACTGAGGCGCGAGAGCGACAATATGGTGCCATCCGTCGGCACCAGCGGTGAAAACGAGTGGCCCGCACCAACCGCGCGCACCGGGCCTCTGGCCGAGGCGATGAGCTCCTGTAACTCGGCAACATTCGCTGGTGCACTGCGCGCCGCGGGCACACACTGCTGAGACCCCGACCAGTTGCGCCAGGGAATTGCCCGTGGCTTCGCTTTCTCGGCTGCTGCCAGCACGTTGAAGGAAACGGCCTGGCTGCCCACGGCAGCGGCCACCATGGCACCGAGTACACTGCGACGCTTAATCACTGTGCAACCGCCGGAGTTGCCATAAATTGAATGAGTGCCTCAAATTGCTGGGCGTCACAATCCATACACAGACCAAATGGCGGCATACCGCCAAAGCCGTTGATAACGCTGTCCACCATCACATCCATACCTTTGTCCATACGGGGCCCCCAGGCCGCAGCATCGCCTGTGAGCGGTGCACCGGTAGCGGCAACGGTATGGCAGCTGCTACAACTGCGGCCATAAATAGCGGCAATTTCAGGGTCTTCCGGCACCAGCTGCCGACTTGCGACTTCTGCCTCGCGAGACTTGGACGGTGAAGGCCCGTCACACGCAGACAGCCCGAGGGCCAGAATGAGTAGCAATATAGGTGTACATTTCATCTGCGGGGTCTCCCTTCCAGCAATACATTAGTGATGACTATCATATAATAACGTCGCCACACGCGCCGCGTCAATCTCTGCTTGCCGCCTGCAGCACCTCAACCTGCCGGTCGGGTCGCGGCGGGGCCCGCTATGGACATGGCCTTCTGATATGCCGGCCGGGCCGACACGCGCTCTACATATGCAGCCGTATTGGGCATTGTCTCGTCAATGGCCCGCGCACCCAGCATGGCGAGGGAGGTCAGGTTAAACATCGACATGATGTCGGCGCAGCTGAATTGTGCGCCACCGAGATACTCGGACTCACCCAGCCGCGTCTCTAGCGCCCGATAGATGCCATCTTCACGGCGCTGGG
Source organism: Halioglobus sp. D3-4 (assembly GCF_055809315.1). NCBI lineage: Bacteria > Pseudomonadati > Pseudomonadota > Gammaproteobacteria > Cellvibrionales > Halieaceae > Halioglobus > Halioglobus sp. D3-4. The sequence goes on along the minus strand of NZ_CM147907.1, from coordinate 4,132,411 downwards.
TGGTTGCCATCATCGGATTGTCGGCGGCGGGTTCAGAGCCGGCAGACTGGAAGGCCAGCTTTATGAAGAGAGCCGATTGCAGATTATTGTTGAACTGCATCCAGAACAGGTAATGCGGATAATCCGGCTCTTCGGGCTTCACCGATAGCTTGCCACCCCCGTGTCGCTGGGAAATATACTCAACGATAGCCGTCGACTCAGCCATCACCAGGTCTCCGTCCTCAATGATGGGGGCAGTACCGGCCGGATGCACCGCGCGCAGTTCAGGTGGTGCCAGAAAATCATCCCCGCGATCGTACCACTTCAATTCGTAGGGCAAATGCAGTTCTTCCATCAGCCATACAATACGGTCGGACTGGGATACACCCAGATGATGAATAGTAATCATAGCTATCTCCACATTACGGTGATCACCAATGTGAGGGAATAAAGGCTGCCGGTCAATCCATTCGCAATGCGCCGGAGCCGCTTAGGCAAATTAATAACCCGCATGGGTATACCGGGGCTGTGCGTTGCAGTGGCAGATTGACACATATCACTATCAAGCACATTGAGAATAGACCAGAATTGGGCAATACCGGCAAGGTCTGCGAGTGATGTTCAGGTCAGGGGAGTCCCCAGCAACGTGAGAATAACAACAAGGCGTTCAAAACGGCATGCCCTACTGATAGGGGCAGCACTACTGCTACCGACTGTCGCACTGGCCAACGGTGTGAGCGAGACATTCACACGCACCAGTCTGCTGTTGATACTGATGATCACACTGGCTGACTTGTGTGGCTCGATCTTTGAACGCCTGGGCATGGCAGAGATACTTGGGGAGATATACGCCGGTATCCTGCTGGGGAACCTGGCGCTGATAGGCGTCGAATTCAACCTGAGTAATTTGATCCGCTCCAGTGAATTCATGGTGTACTCGACCGAATTGGCGCTGGTGTTGCTGTTATTCATCGTCGGTCTGGAGTCTGATATGCGCTCGCTGCTCAAGGTCGGTCGCAACGCACTGGCAGTAGCGACGACAGGTATGGTGCTACCCATAGCGCTCGCTTTGGCTGCGGGGTCAGTACTGGGTTTCGGCACGGGTATCCAGGGTTGGTTTGTCGGCGCGATGTTGGCCGCCACCTCGGTGGGAATTACCGCCAAGCTGCTGGGGGATTCCGGTCTGGTTAATACGCGCTCCGCACAGGTCATTCTGGGCGCGGCGGTGATAGACGACGTACTGGGTATTCTACTGCTGGCCGTACTCGCCAGCGTGGTGGTCAGCGGAGAGTTATCGCTTCTCAACCTGCTGTGGATTATCGCCAAGGCTCTGCTGTTTTTTCTCGGTGCACTGCTGATTGGACAGAAGCTAATGCCCGGTGTCGTGCACATTATCTCGCTGAACAAGCACTCCAGCGTATGGACCGGTTTCGCGCTCTGCCTTGCGCTGGCTTTTGCACAGCTGGCGCATTTTGCCGGATTGGCCCCTCTAATCGGCGCCTTTGTCGCCGGGCTGTTGCTGGACGATATGGACTTTCACGTGGGCGATGCACTGCAAAAACATCGGCTGGAAGAGTTGGTCAAACCTATAAGCGATATAATGATTACCATTTTTTTTGTGAGCATCGGTGCGCAAGTGCAGTTGGAGACGCTGCTGGATCCCTCAACAATAATACTGATCGCCAGCCTCACTGCGGTAGCCATTCTCTCAAAGGGCGTTGCCGGTTATGCCGCTCGCGGGCCGGGTTATGACAAACTCGGCATCGGGTTCGGCATGATCCCCCGCGGGGAAGTCGGGTTGGTGTTCGCCGCTTTTGCTTTTGGTCAACACGTGTTTGACGCGAAAATGTATTCCGCACTGGTGCTGGTGATATTGCTGACAACACTGGCCGGCCCCATACTTCTCAAGCCTCGATTACAGCACTTATAGCGGCCCTATTAATACACTATTCATACGTCATTAACACACTGTTAACACACTGAGGTTACTTTTACGCCAGATGGGGCGCCATAGTTCTGGTGATCTTTAATGACTCTGCTAGACTTGATCGGGATGTACATCGAATGGATTTGAAATCGGAGAAAAACATGCGAGTAAACGTAAAACTGGCCATCTGGTCATTGACGGCATCACTGCTGGCGCTAAGTGCGTCGGCCATGGCTGCCGGCAAGCCCAATATTCTTGTTCTGTGGGGCGATGATATCGGCGTCTGGAACGCCAGCGCCTACAACCGCGGTGGCATGGGTTATCAAACGCCCAACATCGATTCAATTGCCAATGACGGCGCTCTATTTACAGATATGTATGCACAGCAGTCCTGCACCGCGGGGCGTGCTTCGTTTATCCTCGGTCAGCAACCGTTCCGTACCGGTTTGCTAACCATCGGCATGCCGGGCAGTGATCAGGGCATACCGGACTGGGCCCCCACGATCGCCGATTTACTGAAAGAGCAGGGCTATACATCGGGGCAGTTTGGTAAAAACCACCTGGGTGATCAGGACAAGCATCTGCCCACCAATCACGGTTTCGATGAGTTCTTTGGCAACCTCTACCACCTGAACGCGGAAGAAGAGCCGGAAACGTATTACTACCCGAAAGATCCGGAGTTCCACAAAAAGTATGGCCCGCGAGGCGTACTGCACTCCTATGCAGACGGCAAGATTGAAGATACCGGCCCACTGTCCAGAAAACGCATGGAAACTGTCGATTCCGAGTTCGGCGGCGCGGCCAAGAAATTTATGGCTGCCGCAGTTGACGCCGACAAACCGTTTTTTGTCTGGATGAACTTCACCCGTATGCATGTATGGACTCACCTGCAGGAAAAATACCGGGGCATCACCGGCATTGGCCTGTATCCCGATGGCATGGTTGAACTCGATGACATGGTTGGCAGCTTCCTCGAAGAACTCGAAAAGCTCGGAGTAGAAGACAACACCATCGTCATCTTCTCTACTGACAATGGCGCGGAGAAGTTCACGTGGCCCGACGGTGGCACATCGCCCTACCACGGAGAGAAAGGCACTACCTGGGAAGGTGGCATGCGGGTACCACAGATGGTCAGATGGCCCGGCACAATCAAACCCGGCACTATCGTTAACGACATCATGAGCCAGGAGGACTGGATGCCGACATTGCTGGCTGCTGCCGGCGTACCCGATGTGAAGGAAAAACTCGCCTCAGAAGACGGTTACCAGGCCAACGGCAAAAAGTTCCGCGTGCATCTCGACGGCTACAACTTCAAACCCTTCTTTGAAGGTCAGGTCGACAAGGGCCCACGCCGGGAGATCATGTATTTTGCGGCCAGCGGCATGCTGAACGCAATACGCGTAGACGACTGGAAGGTCTCTTTTGCAACAGAGAAAGGCGCAATCAACGAAGCTTTCAGAGAGACACCTGCATGGCCGGTGATCACCAACCTCAGAGCCGATCCTTTCGAAAGCGCTTCGCGTAACTCCGGTATGTATGTACGCTGGTACGCCGACAATATGTGGCTGATGGTTCCCGCACAGGGCTTCGTTCACAAATTCTTTGAGACGATTCCCAACTACCCCTTCCAGCCGGGCGGCTCGCTGAGTGCAGCGAATATTGGTTACGGCACTATCGAGCGACAGAAAGCGCTGGGTAATCTCGGCAAGCTGATGGATATCGCCATACAGAACTAATCCTCACCAAACTACACCAGCCCGGGTTTGAGCTATCAACCCGGGCTTTTTATTGTTTACAGTGCAGCACCCGCCTGTTCATTACAGGGGCAGAGTTTGCTATGGTCTAGCGCAAAGACAATAAAACAGTGCAGGAGATCGTAGATGAGCCGCTTCCCTTTGCCACTATTATTGGCAATCTTCCTGTATCCCGGAGTCTGTAGCGCTGAGACACTTAGCCTCGAAGAGACGCTGTGGGTGAATACACAGACAGCTTCCGACTGGAACAGATTCAAATATTCAGCGGCAAGAGACCTGAACCGGCGCCAACCGATTAACCCTGTAAAATCTGGAGTTCAATAGCCATGGCTGCATACCTCATCCCGAACAACGCTGGAAAATCAGTCATTGCCAGCGTCGGTCTGGCCTGCCTGCTCTCACTGGCCGCCTGCGGCGGTGGTGGTGGTGACGGCTTCAACCTGGTGACAAACTCGGAACCCGACACCCTCACGGGCTGTGCGGATACGGATAGCTGTGCCTCGAACCCCAATTTGCTGATTGGCGGCGAGCGACCCGCACAGGCCCAGATTCCCTCAGACTACACCCCCACAACGCGCTACCCGCTGCTCATTCTGTTGCACGGCTTTGGTGCAACCGGTGCACTGCAATCCGGCTATCTCGGGCTCAACCAACGAGTGGATAGCAAGCAGTATGTATTGGTGTACCCGGATGGTACGGAAAACCTCAATGGCTCGAGATTCTGGAACGCTACACCGGCCTGCTGCGCGTTCACGGAAGAGGATCGTATGATTGACGATGTCGCCTATATACGGGGCCTTATTGAGGAAGCGGCTGCCACCTACAGTATTGATCCACAACGCGTCGGCCTGGTGGGTCACTCCAATGGCGGTTTTCTGGCCTTGCGTATGGCTTGCGAAGCCTCCGATCTGATTACCTCTGTAGTGAGCCTGGCAGGCTCCACCTTCGAAGATGACGCCAGTTGCGCGCCCGCTACCAATGCGGTGAGCGTACTGACCATGCACGGGGTTGACGATGAGACCATCTTCTATGAAGGCAGGGTATTCGACAATACAAGCTACCCCGGTGCACTGGAAACCACACGACGCTTTGCCGCTCACGCCGGTTGCAACAGCACCCCGGTCAGCGCCGGAAATCTGGATGTACTCGGTGCTGTAGAGGGTGCCGAGACGGAAGTACTGGAGTACACCGATTGTGCGGACGACACTGACGTGACGCACTGGAAGATGGTTGATGGCATACACATACCCTTTCCCTGGGTTGGCAGCGCACTCGACATGATGGTCGACTGGATAGTCGAGCACCGACGCAGCCAGTAAGTTTACGCCATCGATAAATTGGCTGTGCAGGCACTGCCGGTCGCTTCAGCATCGGCGTGCACAATCGTCAGGACGTCAGCCACGTCAGTGCCTGCGCCTTGTCCTTGTAGTCAAAATGGCGGACATCGGCCTTGATAAAGTGGTCGATGATGTGGGGCATTACGGTGAGGAAGCCACTGTCCGATACGGCGGCCACTTTCTTCATCTGGTCGCGCTGCCGGCGTACAAATTTGAGATGCTGAAAAAGTGCTCCGAAGCTATCCCAGCCGGGGAAATGCTCTGTGAGAATCATCAGGCCGCGCAGTGGTTCGTGCGTTGCGTTGTACGCATCCATGGTGTCGGTGAGCAATTTGAAATCCTGCGCGCTCAACTCGCCGCTGGGCGTAACTATCAATATGCCATTTTCAGTATCGATCTCATGTGTCAACATCGCCACTCTCCCGCGAACTCGATAACGATCAGGGTAGACCACAATGCGCTGCGAGTGTAGGAAAAATGGCGTGGAAATAATGGCTTGCTATGTAAACCGGTATGCAGGGGTTATGCTGCGACGATGAGAAGACGCACACAATTTCTGCTGATTGCATTGTTGCTGCAAATCCCGCTGTTTGCCTATCCGGTATTGCGATTGTGCGATTGGCTGGGGATGAATACCGGGACAACACTGGCCGTCTTTATCCCACTGTTCTTCAGCCAGATAGTAGTGAGGCTGTACTTGCGCCACGCCAACTACGGCGTGGTGTTCTGGCTGCGGCGCGCCGCAGATCTCTGGCTTGGTATCAGCCCGTTGCTGCTGTGTATGCTGCTGGTGGCAGAGGTGCCGGTAGCGCTGGGCTGGGTGGCGGCGGAGAATGCAGCGTATGCGCTTCTTGGATTGACCCTGGCCTTGATGACCTACAGCGTGATTAATGCCTACTCGCCTTCGGTGGTGACAGTCGCGCTGGAGAGCCCCAAGCTGACTGCGCCTCTGCGCTTTGCACAGATCACCGATGTTCACATCGGCTCACGCAGCGCGGAATTTCTCGAACGCGTGATGCAGCAAGTGAATAAACTGGACATCGAATTTTTGTGTATCACCGGTGATTTTATCGATGCGCCAGGTATCAGCGAGCACAAATTATCGGCATTGCGCTCCTGCCCGGTACCGATCTATTTCAGTATAGGCAATCATGAGCGCTATGAAGATCTGGATGACATTCTGCAGCGTCTCGCAGCGCTAGGCGTACAGGTGTTGCGCTCACAATCCATCGTTCATGGCACAGTTCAACTGATCGGCATCGACGACAGCGAACGCCGGGCGCAGGTGGAACGCGAACTGGCCAACATCGATATCGATACCGGGCGCTTTGTGCTGTTGCTCTACCACCGTCCGCGTGGCCTGCCCGCCGCTGCCGCTGCCGGTGTCGACCTGATGATTTCCGGCCACACGCACAACGGGCAGATTGTGCCCTTCAACCTCGTTGTGAACAGGGTTTTCGAGCAGAGTATCGGCCTGTTTCGCCACGGGCAGACACAACTGTACGTCTCTCCCGGTACCGGCACATGGGGCCCGGTGATGCGCCTGGGCAGTCGCGGTGAAGTGACATTGTTCGATATAAAACCGGCACAGCACATTCACTAGCATTGCAGATGCACGGGCTTTATAGTCCGCTTGGGCATCACTAACGGCGGCCGCCGGGGAGAAATCAACGATGACTATCGGACGACTGAAACTGTATCACTATCCAGCAACCCGCAGTGCCCGCGTAAAATGGCTGCTTCACGAGCTGTTGGATGACGACTTCGATGTGGAAGTCGTCCCCCTGTACGAGGGTGCGCAGTACAGTGCTGAATACCTGCAAAAAAACCCCAACCACAATGTCCCCGCACTGGAAATCACGCTCGACAGTGGTGAAAAGAAGATCATGCTCGAAAGCGGTGCCATGGTGTCACTGCTGGCAGACCTGTTTCCGGAGAAAAATCTGGCGCCCCCTGCCAACACTTTTTCAGAGGCGCGGGCCGACTATCTGCAGATGCTGCACTACGGCACAGCGTGGATGGACATGATGCTGTGGCAAATTCGCATTCATACCCATATGCTGGGCCCCGACAGCGATGCAAAGACCATCGAGCGCTACAACAGAAAGTTCACGCAGGAAGTCGAGCCGCAATTGATAGCCCGGCTGGCGCGCACGGATTACATCTGCGGCGACACATTCAGCGCGGTGGATTGTGTGATGGGACAGAATGTATTGTGGGCGACCGCATACGGGCTGTGCCAGCCGCCGCAGTTCGCCGATTATGTCGGCCGACTGTCGCAGCGCCCGGCATTCACCAAAGCCTATGCAGACATGGGCGACTTCTCGCTGGCGCCACCAAGCAGCAGCGCCCGCGCTTTGGCGGAAAAATTTACAGGCTGAAACCCCACTGCGGGATCACTACAGAAGCGGCAGTACCTCATGGCAGATAACGCAATCGACCCGACATTGGCCGATATCGAACGGATTACCCTCGGGCACTACGAGGAAAATGCCCAGTCATTCTGGCACGGCACTAAAGATCACGATGTGTCGCAGAACTACGAGAAACTGTTGAGCCAGCTCCCACCGGACAAGACACTCGACATTCTCGATTTTGGCTGCGGCCCGGGCCGCGATCTTTGCTACTTCAGTTCGCTGGGGCATCGGCCGGTCGGCCTCGACGGTAGCCGTGCGTTCAGTGAGATGGCGCGCGCTAACAGCGGCTGCCCGGTGCTGCACCAGTCCTTCCTCAGGCTGACACTGCCGCCAGCAGCATTTGACGGAGTGTTTGCCAACGCATCCCTGTTCCATGTTCCAAGCGCAGAATTGCCCCGCGTGCTCAAGGAGCTGCACGACACCCTGCGCCCCGGTGGCATTCTGTTCACCTCCAACCCGCGTGGCAGCGCGGAGGGATGGTCCGGCCAGCGCTATGGCCATTTTATGGAGTTCGACATCTCGAAAAACTATCTACAAAACGCGGGCTTTGACATTATCGATCACTATTACAGGCCGCCAGGCGCACCGCGTGCAGAGCAGCCCTGGCTGGCGATAGTGAGCCAAAAGGCGAGCTGAGCTGCACACACTGCGCAAGCGGCACTATCGAACAAAGGCGGACACCGTGATCACAAACTGGAAACTGGGACTGGGCTTTTCCCTGCTCACGGTGCTGATGTGGGGCCTGTTGCCGCTGGCGTTAAAAGCGGTGCTGCAGGTTATGGACCCGATCACAATCAGCTGGTATCGCTTCTCGCTCTCCGCGCTGATTGCACTGCTGTGGTATGGGCATCGCAGCGGCGGGGCCCTGAAACAGCTGGTGTGCGGCAGGCAACGCATGCTGAGTTTTACAGCGATTGCCGCCCTGATGTGCAACTACCTGTTCTATGTCTGGGGGCTGGATCACATCAACCCCGGAGCGGTGCAGATACTGATACAGATTGCCCCGCTGCTGTTGCTGTTCGGCAGTGTGCTGTTATTCAAGGACCGGCTTTTACTCCTGCAGTGGCTGGGCGTGCTGGGGCTGGTTGCCGGCATGCTGCTGTTCTTTCATCGGCGACTCACCGATGTGGTACTCACCACCGAGGACTACCTTGTTGGGGTGGGCTTGATCATCGTCGCTGCGGTTGCCTGGGCCGTCTATGGGCTGGCACAGAAGCAACTGCAGACGGAGCAACATACCAAAGACATTCTCCTCCTCATCTGTCTCGCCGGCACCGTTGTGTTCTGGCCGCTGGCAGAGCCGCTGCAGATTATGTCACTGAACCCCGGCGAGTTAGCGTTGCTGTTCTTTTGCGGGGTGAATACCATTATCGCCTACGGCAGTTTTGGGCTGGCAATGAGCTACTGGGAGTCCTCCCGAGTCAGCGCGATTCTGCCGCTGGCGCCCCTACTGACGCTGTTGTTCACGTTTGGCCTGAACCGCTGGGCAGCCGCTGAAATACCCTTTGAGCCCATGGACTGGCTCAGCATACTCGGCGCTTGTTTAGTCGTCGCAGGCTCCGCGGTCGCCGCGCTGCCCAAACACCGGCCGCAGCCTACACTCGCAGAACAAGGCGGCGCTTGACACCATGATCGGCAGTCCAATCATTCATCACTACTATCATCCGCGCTTGTATCCTCGCTTGTCCGGCTGTAGATCGGGGCGCGCGCAATACGCTGATCTATAAGCGCTACCTGACGCAGATACTGCTGGGAATCCATATCACCGTACTGCTGTCGAAACGCTTCATCGCTGAGACCTTCAACCAGCCCGGAGATCTCCGGAAAAAAACCGACCTCCCCCGCATTGGCCAGTAATTGGTCCTGCCATTGCCGGGCCTGTACTTCATCGGCAGTAGCGAGTGCGACAAACTGTATGCCTGCTCTATCCGCCGCCAGATCGGCAAAACTGAAACCACTGCCACCGTTGCCGGAATCCAGCAGTTCCTTGAACTCCCCGGCCGCGATACTGATTCCCTGCTGGCTGGCCAGTGCGATAGCCGCCGAACTCAGGAAGTGGAGCATAAGGTCGCGGCGTCCGGCCAGGGTTATTTCGTAGGGCGATCGCACCAGCTTTCGCTCACTGGACACGAGTTCTCCAATGAGGGCCTCAAACGCACCATTGCTGAAGTAGATAATCAGCGCCCACAGCGCCGCACGATTTTCAGCCACTGCAGAGCCTCGCTCGCTACGCTTTTGCGCTTCTGCCGCCACCGGCGTCAGGTAGTTGCTCAGCGATTGGCTGTGCCAATCACTGCGCGCGCCCTGTGCGGCCAGCCCATCGTAGTAGTGCGTGACGCGCTTCGCCTCGCCCGCCGGAAGTCGGTAGGCCTGCAGGGTTCGCACGGCCTCCTTGATATGGGCTTTGACACCGGGTGGCGGAGTAACCGTCAGCAGCAACGTATCACCGTCTATCTGGATGTCGTTCACGCCCGCCAGGATCAAGCTGGCCTGTTGCTGCCGTATCAGCAGGTCTGCCAACTGTGCTGCCAATGGCAATAACCACCGGCCTGACAAGCGCAGATGACCAATGGATACCTCTTCGATGCCGATACCGTCACTGGAGGGCAGAACCTGCGCACTCAGGTTTAAATATTTCCCGAAAGGATTATTGGGCACTTGTACGCTTACGCCGGAATTGATGGCTGAACCGTCGATATCAAAATCGGTACTCAGCCACTTGAAGGTGTGTGAGGCTATCTGTGCCAGGCGATCCAGTTCCCGCTCAGTCACTACCAGCGTGGCACCCTCATCACCCGCTGACTCCATCTCCAGCTTGATCCGCTCTACAAACGCCTTGCCCTGCGCCACTGTCGTATAGTCCGCTGGCGCAGACCTCGGGACCACCGGCTTGTCATCCAGCGCATACAGAAACAATGCGCTCAACGAAATCACCCCCAACAGCAGGAGAAGCAGGGCGGGAACAACAATCCAGCGCAGAACCTTGAGCATGACTAAATGGAGAACTTCAGCATATCACTGGGCAGTCTAAGCCATAATTCGGCGGCCAACCAGTTTGGAAGCCCCTGCCCCCCTCGCGCCTCATCGGCTGCCGAGGAAAGGCCCCTCGCGGACATACTGTGCAGAATCGACCTGTTCGAAGATAAACCGCGACACCTCACCGGCGCGCACACGAAACGCCGGAGGTGTCAGCGTCGACACCATCGGCTGCTGGTGAAATACCTGCGGATCGATCAACGGACAGCGAACCAGCACCCAATCGGCATCACTGGCTGCTAACAGCGCGTATTCCGCCTGTTTGTCCTGTAGTGCATCCGATAAACCAATGCGAGCCAGCGTACGTATCCACCAACCCAGCAGATCGCGCTGATCACCGGGCATCACGACTGCCGCGCCTGATACCACCAGATACCGGGAAACCCCGATATCCTCCATGGCCTGAAGGACATTGCGGGTCGCCGTTGTGTTGATGGTGCGTGCTGCTTCACCATCGCCTTTGACCGGGCCCAGTGCACTGATTACCACATCGCTGCCGTGCAGCAGCGCTGCGATGGCAGCGGGATCACGAGCGTCACCCTGCACGATGGTAATTTGGTCGGCGAACGCATCAAGCTTGGCCGGGGTGCGCGCCAGCACCCGCACATCGAAGCCGCGCGCCAGAGCGTCCTGTATGAGATAACCGCCCACCATACCGGTGCCTCCCAGCAGTGCCACTGTGCGATTTTCACCTTCTCCGCTCGAAGCCTCGCCGATCACCGGCTCTGTCACTGGCACGGACGTCTTCGTACCGGGGGATACACACCCAAACATAAGACATGCGCCAACGGCGGCGGCGAATACCCGCGTTGACCTCCGCCAGCGTTTTGCCAGTTTGGTGCCCAGATAGCGCTTCCTGTCGCCTGTCTCAGTGTTTAACATGGCTGCTCACGTGGTCGATATCGGGATGGGGTGGCTGTCTCGTTCAATCACCAGAGCAAACTAGCACATATGTACTACGGCGAAAAACTCAACAGCATCAGTCACCTCGTGGGCGCGGTATTTTCCCTGGTGGCCTTTGGCGCCCTGCTGACCCTCAGCATCGAAACCGGTGACCCGCGCATGATTGTGGGGTTCAGCGTGTTCGGGTTGACCCTGGTGCTGCTGTACGCGATGTCGACCTTGTATCACAGCTTCCAGGCGCCCGGCCTCAAACGGGTGTTCAAACTGCTGGACCATATTTCGATCTACCTGTTGATTGCCGGCACCTATACGCCGCTAATGCTCGTCAGTGTCGACAGTACGAGCGGCACCCTGATACTCAGCCTTGTCTGGGGACTGGCGGTTGTCGGAACACTCTCCGAGATATTCCTGTCGGGCACGGCCGTAAAGGTGTGCCAGTTGATTATCTATCTCGGCATGGGCTGGGCCTGCTCACTGGACCTGCCCAGTCTAAGAGCCGGCCTGCCGGAAGCAGGGTTTATCTGGCTCGTAGCGGGGGGGCTCGTCTACACCATCGGGATCATTTTCTACATTGTCGACAAATTGAAATGGCTGACCCACGCGCACGGCATCTGGCATTTTTTCGTGCTGGTAGGTTCCGCCTGCCACTTCATCGCAATCATGGGTTATGTGCGCTAGCACTCTCCCCTGACCGCCCGGTTACTCCGGCTCTGCGACAAATTCGCTACTGGCGTTCGCATAGCGACCAACCACCCCAATAAGGTTTGTCAGGCTGTACTTCACAGATAGCACCGCGGCGTGATTCGCCAACCAGGCGGGAATCCAGCCACCGGGATCACCATAGATCTGGTAGGTGATTTCCACCCAGCCGTCTTTCAGCGGCTTAAGGTGCCAGTGGCCACCCATATCCGGCACACGGACGAGCCCCGGCTGCGGGGCGATGAATGCCGGCTCGTTGGTGATGGTGACGGTGATCTCTTTGGTAACCGGATTTTGCTGGTAATCGAATCTCACCACAGTGTCCCGGTCACTCATCGGCAACGGCGCGTCGACCACACCGTACACGTAGGCCTGCGCATAACCGTTCTCCTTGAGAATACGTGCGCCGCCACTGCGGTAGACCCAATGCTGGTTGAACGGCGCATCCTTGAGCAGAGCCATCACTGCATTCAATGAAGCTCTTACACGCACCACACCCTTGATCTCATCCAGCGCCGAACCGGCGTAGTTTCGTTGCAGTACGCGCAGGTTTTCACTCGAATGCACCAAAGTCCAGTCCTGCCCTATCGCCGGCGCCGCGATGAGCAGGATCAGCAACAGGGCCAGAACGGCGCCGCGAGGTGGTTGCATGGTCCGCGACACAGCCTAGACCGCCGTTGTCTCAACATGATCAACAGGACCGGACTTTTGTCGCGCTGCAAGCAGACAGGCAATGACGATGAGTGCCGTACCGGAGAGTGTCGCCACCGTAACCACTTCACCAAAGACGAACCAGCCAAACAATGCGGCCCAGACAAACGCCGTGTATTCAACGGGAATCAGTATCCTCGCCTCGGCCCGCGCGTAGGCCCATGAGAGCAGCAGCAGAGAGGTCATACCCAGCACAGCCGCACCGGCCAGATTGGGCAGGTGCTGCAGCGATGGTACAACTGCAAAAAAAGGCGCGATACAGAGATAGACAGTGAGCATGGTCGCGTTCTGGAAAAAGGCTATCTCTACGGGTTTTGCGAGCAGCGCCTGTTGGCGCTGAAGGATGAGATTGTAGGCGTAAAGTACGGCAGACAGCAAAATAGCGACAATACCGCGACCGACATCCTCGCTGTATTCACCGCTCCAACGCCCGCCGACGATAACCAGCGCACCCATAAAACCGATAAGCGACGCCACTACCGCCGCTTTACCTATCTTTTCTTTCAGCATCACCGCCGCCAGATACAGGGCGATCAGGGGCGCGATGAACGACAAACCAATAGCTTCCGCAAGGGGCACATAGGCGAGCCCCCAGAAAAACAGAAACGCCATCAGTGATGTCACCAGCCCACGCCAGACATGTAGCCGGATGACGCCCGAACGTGGCCAGCGCGCTCGCCTCCAAAAAAACAGTGAACTTGCAATCAATAGGGAAATACATGTACGCCATAACAACGCGTTGTATGCGCCCATCTCAATAGCGAGCCCTTTCATGACGACATCCATTCCAGCAAACGTGGCGATGCCGGTACAGGCAATGGCGAAAGGTACTGCGGTAGAGAGGGGATCCCTACTCATACGATCTGCCGCTTCGAATGGCAGCGGCCCACTGTTGATAGTCTTTCATCGGAGGGCGGGAGTCTCTGGCTGAGGAAGGGAACAGCAAACAGGCGAAGTATATAGCTTGCTGTTGACTGTACTCAAGGTACACTCATCGAGCCTATCTGCTTGAGATCGCGTATGCTCTATAGGGCCCGTAATACTTAGCCACCAAGTCCGGCGTCACAACTCACAATCACAAGCCGTTGCCGTGCATCGGTTTCGCGCTGGCAATATTGGAGTCATTATGGCGGGATTCAAACATTCCGGATTTACCCTACAGCATTTGCTGCTACTCACAATTTTGCTGACTGGCTGCGCATCCGGCAACCAGTACCACTATGCTGAAGCTGACATCGAATTAGCTGTTGTCGGGCATGGCAGCCTTGGCTTGGCCGTCCTTGACGCAAGAGAATACGTGCTCGAAGGTGACAAGAATGCGAATTTTGTAGGGCTCCAACGCGGACGATATGCCAATCCTTTCGATGTGACCACCAGCACCGGCAACCCATTGGCCATGGACATGCAAACAGCGCTTTCGACGGAATTTTCCGAAAGTGGCTTTGAAGTGATCGACCTGCAACTCCAATCAGGGTTCAGCGAACTTGATACCAGTGCTATTAGCGCCTCCGGCGCAAGAAGAAGCCTGGTACTTATCGTTAGGCAATGGAAGACAGACGCTTTGATAAACTTTGGCCTGCACTATCACCTCGTACTTCAGGTTTACGATGAGTCCGGGGGGTTGCTGGCACAAGAAGACACCATGGGCCACGAGAAGCTGGACTGGGCCAGAAGGGAAAGTCGTAATTCGGACACTGCGATAGAAGCATTTGAGTATCGAATTGGACTACTACTCAAGAACCCGATTATCAAAGCGGCTCTGGACTAGATCATGTGCTCACTCGCGCAAGGAGCGATAAAGGACAAGTAGAGGCCTAAAAATTATTTGCCTTACGCCAATAAATCATGGTGCAATTTAGTTACACTAACGACCATTAGCATAGGGATCAGCTGACGATGAACCGATTACTTGTAGTTACCGCAACACTTCTATGTATGTTCACCTCCTCATTCACACTGGCGCGTGATGATCGCAATCGTTACTCGATCGAAGAGGCGATGAATACGCAAGCCGCAAAGGAAAAACTCGATCAAGGCTACTCTTATCAGTTCGGTCCTGAGGTCAAAGGTAAAATCGTGACCAATCACGGCGAGGTTATGGTAAACAAGAAAACAAATGCCTTTGCTAAAAGCGACAAAGACGCATGCAATTGGGTATTTTTGTCTGCAATGATTGGCTTCCAGCAGAACATTGCGAAAGAAAATGGCAATGCCGTAGTGAATATTCGTAGCTATTATAAAAAGGGTGACTTTACCAGCAGCACCGAGTTCGAATGTGGTAATGGCGCAATTATGGCCGGCGTTACCTTCATAGGCGACATTGTAACGCTGGAAGAATAGTGTCTAAGTGAGCGCAACCCGTTGTTTCGCTCCGGGAACGCCAGGCTCACAGTTTACTCCTTCGATCAACAACAGCTATTTCAATGGTATAGATCTGGCATGGATGCATGAGTAATTACGTTTATGATGTTCTGGTTATCGGCGCTGGCCCCTCCGGTTCGATAGCCTCATCGATACTGCAGCGCGCAGGCTACAATGTTCTGGTACTGGAGCGACAGAGTTTTCCCAGATTTTCTATAGGTGAGAGCTTGTTGCCCCAGTGCATGCAATACATCGAAGAAGCAGGGATGTTACCCGCGGTCGAATCTGCGGGATTCCAACGCAAAGACGGTGCATTGTTCCTGCATCAAGGAACTTACGGCGGCTTTGATTTCTGTGAGCAATTTTCTACGGGACCCAGCGAAACTTTTCAGGTCAAACGAGCATATTTTGACAAAGTTTTAGCCGACCAGGCCGAAAATTTTGGCGTCGACATCCGATATCGGTGCGAAATATCAGCAGTGGATGTTTCAAAGGAGAACCCGGAACTCACCTGCGTACTGCCCGATGGTACTACCACAACATTCTGTGCCCGGTTTGTTCTCGATGCCAGCGGTTTCGGCCGCGTACTGCCTCGACTTCTGGACCTGGAGTATCCCTCCGGCTTTCCTGCCCGCTCCGCTTTGTTCACGCACATCGAAGACAATATCAGCGACTCAGGTTACGATAGAAACAAGATACTGATTACCATACATCCCAAGTATCGCGATATCTGGTTCTGGCTGATTCCGTTTTCAGATGGAAGTGCTTCTATCGGTGTCGTCGCAGAAGATGCGCACTTTGCCAGTCGAAATGCCCACTGCAAGAAAGCCCTGGCTGACTGGGTAAATGAAGATCCGACATTGAAAGCGCTCCTGAAGAACGCCACCTGGGATACAGATGCCACCCGCATTAGCGGATATTCTGCCAATGTAAAACGCCTGAGCGGACGCAACTATGCGCTGCTTGGAAATGCCGGGGAATTTCTTGACCCCATTTTTTCATCGGGTGTGACCATCGCAATGCGGTCAGCCAGTTTAGCGGCGGGCCTGTTGATTAAGCAGTTCAGCGGAGAAAGCGTGGATTGGCGTCTTGAATACGAAGAACCCTTGTCAAAGGGAGTGGATACTTTTCGCGCTTTCGTGGAAGCCTGGTACGATGGCCGCTTCCAGGACATCATCTTTCATCAACAGCAATCCAAAGAAATTAGAAAAATGATCTGCTCCGTGTTGGCAGGATATGCGTGGGATGAGAAGAACCCCTATGTCCAGAATCCTGTCAGGCGCCTTGACGCGCTGTCCAGTTACTGCAGAACCAATTTACAAAATGCCTGAGGGTTTTAGATTCGGGATCTTTTGATTCAGGATTTAAATGCGCTGGAAGATCAGCGATGTGTTAATACCACCAAATGCAAAATTGTTCGACATCGTAATCTCACAATCCAGTTCGCGGCCATCACCAATGATATAGTCCAACTCTGCACATTCCGGGTCGACATTCTGCAGGTTCAACGTTGGATGAAACCAACCATCCCGCATCATATTGATAGTTGCCCAGGCTTCCGTGGAGCCACAGGCGCCCAGGGTGTGCCCGGTATAGCTTTTTAGGGCACTAATAGCCGTTTTACTGCCCAAAACATTTTGCACTGCATGACTCTCTGCGATATCCCCGCGCTCGGTGGCGGTACCATGGGCACTGATGTAGTCGACATCCTGCGAGTGAATCCCGGCGCTTTTGAGAGATTGCTCCAGAACCCGGGAAATTGAATCGACACAGGGTTGCGTAATATGTGCACCATCACAATTAGTGGCGTAACCAATTATCTCTGCGTAGATATTGGCTCCTCGGGCAAGGGCGTGATCCAGTTCTTCCAGAACAAGTGTGCACGCACCCTCGCCGATTACCAGGCCATCTCGATCACGATCGAACGGTCGAGGTGTTAGTTCGGGGGAATCATTAAGCGTCGATGTGGCAAACAGGGTGTCGAATACTGCGGCCTCTGTGGGACACAGCTCTTCACCCCCGCCACAGACCATGATGTTCTGCAGTCCATGGCGAATAGCCTCGAAGCCGTAGCCTATCCCCTGGCTCGATGAGGTGCAGGCGCTTGATGTGGTATAGACCCTGCCCCTAATACCGAAGAAAACACCTATATTTACTGCTGCAGTGTGGCTCATCATCCGAATATAACTGGTCGCGTTCAACCCTGACGTGGAACCGTTCTCGTCCAGCAACATACTGCTAAAATCGGCTATGGCATCGGTACTGCCCGTAGAGGAACCATAGGCAATACCCGCATCGCCACTGGCTAGGAGGGCGTCGCCCAACAAGCCTGCATCGATCAGCGCCTGCTCTGTCGCAGAGACCGCCATAAGCGCGACCCGCCCCATGGTTCGAGTCTCCCGTCTGGAATAATGGACTGGCTTTTCAAAGCTGGTGACCGGCCCGGCCAGGTTCGTAAAAAGGCCCTGATAGTTCGCCCACTCCGGCATCTGGACGATCGCGTTTTTTCCAGCCTGTAACCGGGCCTTGACCTCAGACCAATCGCCACCCAATGACGATATACAGCCCATTCCCGTAACAACTACTCGCTTCATTTAGCACAAACCGCCGTTCACTGATATTACTTGTCTTGTTATATAGCTGGCGGCATCGCTTACCAGAAAGCGCACTGCTGCAGCTACTTCCTCGGGGCGTCCCACACGTCGCATGGGAATATTTTCGACAATGGACTCCAGCGGTAGATCATCCAACATTTCTGTCGCAATCAGGCCGGGGGCCACACAATTGACCGTAATCTTACGTTTTGCCAATTCCAGTGCGAGCGCTTTGGTCGCGCCGATGATGCCTGCTTTTGCCGCCGAGTAGTTAACCTGCCCTCGGTTGCCAATAAGACCTGACACCGAAGCCAAGGTCACTATCCGGCCCGGACTGCGCCGCCGAATCATTGGCATAATCACTGGATTGAGAACATTGTAGAAGCCGCCCAGGTTGGAGTCGATTACACTGTCCCAATCCTTACCAGTCATCGCCGGAAAGGCATTGTCACTGGCCAGACCTGCGTTACAGACTACACCGTAGTATGCGCCGTGAGCCTCTATATCTGCCAGCAGCTTTTCTTCTGCATCGCTCCTGTCCGCCAAGTCAAACTGGAGAATACGTGCCTGCACTCCCGCGCTTACCACACGATCACGGACAGCTTCAGCCTCTTCGATTCGAGAGCGACAGTGCAGTACAAGATCGTATCCCGCCTCCGCCAGATCCAGCGCTATGGATTTTCCGATTCCCCTGCTCGAACCGGTAACGAGAATTGTATTATTCATACCCCGAGCATTTCTGTGAGGATGCTGTCATCCGTTGGTTCGTAAACCGTTAAAACAGCGGTTTGTAACGTCTTACTCCCCTCAACCCTGCATTCAAAGGCTGCCATTCCAGAATCTCCATGCACAATTTGCGTGACTAAAACGCGTAAAATATCACCAGCCGGAAACAGATGCACGCTGGAATCAAAACGGCGAGTTCCTAGAAGGAAGCCCAGTTTTACCGGTTGCCCAGCCCGGTGTGAGCGCAAGCCCGAGAACGCAGCAATACTCTGGCCCATATACTCAATACCCAAATACGCGGGCACACTACCCTCACTGTCAAACATGCCATCCGCTCGGACGGTAAGCTCCGTAATAACGTAGTCATCCCCGCTCTCAACCACCCTGTCCAGTAGCAGCATAGGTGCGGCATGCGGTACCAACTCTTCAATAGGCGGATACTCCTTCATCTCACACCCCTATCACAAGTGAGACATTACTGCCCCCGAACGCAAATGAGTTACTCATACAAACCTGTGGCGCTTGTGACTTGAAATCGTTTTTTCCGGTGATCTCAACAGGGGCCAGGTTCGGATCAAGTTCATCCAGGAAGAGAGATGGGGGAAACCGCCACTCACTGCCGGATGTGAGGAGCAACCAGCATATACCCAGTTCCAGCGCCGCAGCAGCGCCCAGTGTATGCCCAGTAAATGTCTTTGTAGTACTGCAGGGAACTTTATCCCCTAGCAAACGATTCACCGCTTTACATTCCATTGAATCATTCTGCGCCGTACCCGTACCGTGCAGGTTGAGGTAATCAATATCTGAAACGGACACGCCGGCGTCCAGAAGCGCATTTTTCATCGCCAAAAACGCCCCCCTCCCCTCCGGATGCGGCGCAGAGATATGGTGAGCATCAGAACTCGCTGCGCCACCGTAAAATCGTACAGGCCCACTTTCCCTGCTCATAAGAAAAACCGCGCCGGCTTCACCGATTGTAATACCATCCCTGTCGGTTGTAAGCGGCTTGCAGTAATGCGTGGCCAGCGCCTCCAGCGAACCAAACCCACGCACCGTCAACTCGCACATGCTATCGACACCACCGACGACAACCGCATCGCATTGGTCAAGGTCGAGCAACCGCCTGGCGGTCAGAAAGGCATTGCCACTTGAAGAACACGCTGTGGAGATAGTCGATACTGGGCCAGATATATTCAGGTACTGCGCGACAAACTCACCCAATCCAGCGAAAACACCTTGCAACGCATGGTATCCCTCAGGGTGCTGGCCCGACACTCCCCAGGATCGCACCGCCTTCTCGGTGTTTGCAATCCCCGAGGTACTGGTTCCCATAACCACAGCAATACGCTCGGGCCCATGACGATTCCGGGCTGCTTCAATGGGATCTCTAATTTGTTCAAGTGCAGCGGCCGCAATCTGGTTGTTTCTACAATCATACTGTGACAACCCCGAAGGGAGCATCTCCAACTCGTCGGGAATCACACCTGCTTGAGAACAACACCATTCCCTATAGAGCATTTGTTGCTCCGGAACTGGACAATCACGCCTGAGTAGCCTGTTGAAAACCTGGCTTTTTCCAGAGCCAAGTGCACATAACAGTCCCATGTCATTCAAGTAGTACAGACAAACTCCTCCCCTACTATTACCTCAGTACCGCCGCTCATAATCTAACCATGACAAGCCATACGCAAAAAGCAGCCCAAGCGCTATGGTTTCGCCAAAAGCACTGATCAGCGGTGTTTGTGAGAACGCCAACATCCCAAAAGCTACTGTACTGGTAAGTGCTGAAAGCGCAATCGCAAAAGTTACTGCATGCTGAGTGTCTTTCGTGGACAAGCCGCGGAATATGGAATAGTCCATACTGACGCCAAAAATGAGCATCAGTGCAAGCAGGTGGATAATGGTATAGGTTCCACGAAGGTATCCAATAGCGGCAATGGTCAGCAGGCAGGCAATCATCGGGAGCAGCAATAACCGGAAAGCCCTCCTCCAGCCGTAAAACAGGCTCAATATTGCCAGGACAGAAAGTGCTCCTCCCAGCATCGCTACCGCGACACCCTGCCGATATTCTGCGAGCAACGAATTAATATTACCCACGGGATCAACATACCGGACTCTCGGATAATCCCGCAACAAGCTTGGCAAGCTATTGGAAGATCCATGCTTCGCTATACCGATCCAGCTAGCGCACACTGAGTGTTGGCAACCGAGAAACCTACCCATGCCAGTTGGCAGGGATACCGGATCCAGGTCTGTCAGTTGAAGGGGGTTAAAATTAACCGGGATACTGCTCAGCACCTCGTCCTGATATGCCGGGAGGAACCCTAAGGTTTCAAGGTGCTCGGATAGTTGTCCGCTTTCCAATAGCTGCCGGACCAAAGCGAAGTTTTGCCGCTGCGTTGCCACGGAGGGAACCACTGTGGATATACCGCGTAATTCGACCACACCAGCTTCACCGCCGGTAGTTTGGGTCATCGCCAACAACTGCTCTTCCGTTGCCAGTACCGCTTGCTCGCTGTCCCCCTCTACCAGAAGGTATCGAGTGTCTGAGGCTAGCGACATACGATTTGTGATCAGCGCCTCATCGGCAACCAGATCCAACGGCTTGCCATAGAAACCCCGCACCTCGTCCAGTGGAGTCAGCAACAACCAGCCAGGCACTGCCAGTAAGGCTACGAGCGCAGGTATTCGCAGGGCGCGTACAGACACCCTTGGACCACTTAAGAATTTCGGTAACTTTGCGCCGACCGGCGGCCCGCGATACAAAAGTGGATAGAGTAGGCAAACCGTCGCAAAGCTAAACAGCAACCCCGATGTCATGAAAACACCAATCTGCCGTATTCCTGGAAATGGCATTACAGTCAGAGCTAAAAATGCCACACAAGTACTCAGCAGGCCCAAACTCAAACTGGAAGCGACTTGCGACAATGCCGCCTTCCGACTCCACCCCGGCAGCAACGAATGTGCGAGGTAGTGGTAGCTGTAATCTACAGCAATACCGATGATCGTAGTCCCAAACACCAAGGTGAGAATATGAATCTCCCGCAGGACCAGAACGGTAATCACCATGCCGCCAGCCACCCCGGTAGCCACGCTCAACAGGGTTAAACCAATCGCGGACACTGAGCGCAACAACGCCAACTGCAAGCCCACCAGAAGCAGCAGTGATACGACGCCGATAGTAGAAATTTCCCGCGTGGCACTCAGTGCGCCATACGCGGAGTACAGGGGTGCGCCGGTAGCATGGAAGACCACTCCTTCCCGACCAGCCCGCTCCTTGAGTCCGGAATACACAGAGTACAGGTTGGTCTTGGCATCCAGGCCTCGTTGACCGGATGGAACACTAAAGACAGCAAACTGTATGGTTTCTGGCAGACGATCTACCGCTGATGACATGCCCTTGGGTATCAAAGCTGACAGATAATTGCGATATGTGCCCATAGGATCGCTGGGCAGCGTTTCAGCTAAGGCACCACCCAAAGGCGTATACATCTTTCTTCGAAAGCCTTCCAGATAGCCATGGGCGTCTTGCTCAAGAGCCAGACGGTCTGTTGCAGTCATCAGGTTCCAACGAAATGGATACAGCTCTTTTGCCAAGGCCTGCCATTTTTGTGCTTCCACATCACTGGAATCCGCGGCAATCACTCCCAGAGATGTCAATTCATCACGCACCGACTCGAGAAAATGCCTCGACCTGTCGGCATCATCACTTTCTACCAGAACCACCAGCTGGCCTTCAAAAGCAGCAGCGGCCTGTGAATTTGCTTTCTCAATCCATTGATCGCTGCTTCCTGCTGGCAGGAGTGCCTGGAAATCACTGCCCAACCAATCTTGCTCGGGCCAGCCCGCAATTGAAAACAATAACAACGCTGTAACAAGGAAAACCCAGAGTACGGCCCGCGCCCTGTCAAGGTAGCTCTTCACAAGGCATTGCCCCCTCTTGATCAGAGCGTACGTTAATAAACTGCATAAGTGTCCGGTTTCGTTCTGAATCCACAATCTCGATGGATGACAGGTAGTTCTCGCCCTGAATCCGAACAAGTTCAATCGCCGCCCTCAACCGGTTTGACTTGGGCCTGAGTGATACAGACCAGCCTGAATCCGCCTCCTCAACTGACACCTCGAAAATACTCGTGAGTCCCGACAGCTTGCCTTCCATGAATCCCAGCATAACAGTTGATATGACTCTTCCTATTCCTCGATCATCAATCCGCTCACCATCGAGAAAAACGGTCTCGCCCTTAACTATCATGGTCGACTCCAGCGGGTGCATCACGTGCCAGAAGAGTCCCGACTCTGGAGCAAGGCAGAAGTTGCCTGTGGAAACGAAAGGCGTAGCCACGAATGACAAATACTTCTCCTGACGAAACTCGCCCAACACGTTGTCACTGACGACAAGCTTACTGGAAATCCCGGACAACTTGTCGTCAATAGCGTTGTCCATCGCTGCAGCGACAGAACTCAGCAGTAGAAGTACAACTATGCGCAGCACTTTCAAAGGCCAAGTTTCTCGAGTAGAACCGGAGGGCTGGCAAACAGCATCTCATTGGACGAAATTTCCAATGCAACCTGAATGGTATAGGCTTTGGTTAAGCGCTTATTGGTCGCAACATCAAAAATTCGGTAATCAATTTTCAGGCGATTTTCGTACTCAACCAAATCTGCTTGTACGCGCACGCGCTGATGCATAGTCAACGCACCGGCATAGCGTATATTCATTTCAATCACTGGCCATGCATATCCCGACTTTTGCATCTCGAGAACATTGTAGTTAATCGAATCCAACAATACTCCACGCCCAATCTCCAGATATTTGGCATAGTGCCCATGCCAAGCAATGCCCATAATATCGATATCATGGAAGGGGATTTCGATCTCTATACTGGCGCTAGCATAGCTTTCACTCATACAAACTCCGAAATTGTGGACGGATCGAGCCTACCGCATAAAATCGGGCGGATTTAGCTCCAGAACGAATAAAAATTAAACCACTGATACGGCGTGCGACGAACATTCTCTTCCAGGATTTCGGCGTAACGGCTCACGTATTTTTTCAGGGCAATTTCCCTGCTTCTGCGCGGCAGCTTGACCTGATCTGAAAACTTGTCACACCTAACTCTGTAACCCTGTTCAGAGCGGGTGCAAAAAATCGTATACACAGGGCATTTCAGCAATGATGCCAGAATAAATGGCCCTTCAGGGAAACTCGCTTCCTTTCCGAGAAAGTTTACCGTGCATGAACGGGTTCTACTCGACACCGGCAGCCGATCAGCCAATACAGCCACAAACTCACCTCTGGCTACACAGTCCGCCAGCCTCATGGCTGTGGCAGGTGTAAGCTGGCTAACCTCTATTAACTCAAGCTCAGATTCCACATGCAGCTCTTTCAACAACCTGTTAAACATATCCGCATGCCGGGTATGGACCAGTATGTTCAATTTGAGTTTAGTGTTGGCCCTGGAAAGACTACGACAAATTTCCATGTTACCCAGATGTGCGCCAAGCAGTACCGCGCCCCTTCGGGATTCCAGTTGATCGAGGAGTAATTCCCGATTCTCAAAGTTAACATTACTGAGAATATCCGAGTTCGCCCAAACACCGAGCTTATCAACTGTTGATTGCGCAAAGGCATACAAATGCTTATACACATCACGCCAAGTCGGCTGTGCGGAGCCATTGATCAAGCTGACTCGCTCAAGGAATTGCCTGGACGATTTCCTGGCGTTGCCATTCACTATGAAGTAGTACAGCACCACCGGCTGCAAGGCAATTTTAATCGCCCACGCACCAACGTTACTGTAGATCCATAAAATGAATCTCATCCCGGCTACAAAACCAACTTCCCGGATCTCAGCCCATTCAGCATTCCCTGCCAAGCGGATACCTCCTACGACGAATCAGTTCTGGCAAGCGCCTCAGCATTCCGAAGAAAAGGCGAGTATGTGCCCAACTAATACGTATATTGTCCCTGACACTCTGGAAGTGGGATATACCGTCCTGTGGATAACCTACAGTGGTTGGCACAGCCACAATCCGTAACCCGCGCCAATGTAATCTCACAAGTATTTCCGGGTCAAATTCCATTCTGTCACCGGTTTTCGCTCTATCAATTTCAGCCAGTGTTTGTGAGACCGGATAAACTCTAAACCCACACATCGAATCCTTGATATCCAATGACAATGTATTGATCCACACCCAAACGTGCGTGAGATAGCGACCGTACAAGCGCAACGTCGGAATATTCTCAAAAATGGGGTTTCCGCAGATGACGGCCTCGGGATTACTCTGCGACACTCCCAGCAATCTGGGTAAGTCACTGAGATCGTGCTGCCCATCAGCATCCACTTGCAGTGCGTGCGTAAATCCCATGCGAGCCGCTTCGCGAATCCCTGTTTTCACAGCGGCCCCCTTACCCCCATTCTGTTGCCTTTCAATCAGTGTAATCCAGGCGTTCTCGCGATCCAGCTGACGCAGGCGGTCTGTACAATACTCATCTGAGCCGTCATTGATCATTAGCGTTGGAATGGCGAATGGTTCCAATCCTGCGACCAAAGCCTCCAACGTAGATGGATGATTGAATACCGGCACAATGACGCATGGCCGATTCATACAGGCTCCCCATACATAAGACGCCCTTGACTGTGCTCTCCCGAATGGGAGCTGTAATGGAAACTCAGGCATCCTTTGGGGGCGCTATATTCCAGGGTTAACAGCAACTCAGTTCCCGGGCGGACTATTTCCTTGAATTTGATGGTTCTCATACTGTGGAACACACCGTCGATGCCAAAGAACTGTCGCCCAAAGTGCTCTGCCCATAAAATTTGAACCACACCGGGCAAAACCGGCGCATTGGGAAAGTGTCCCTCGAAATAGGGGCTGTCCAATGAGATCTTTAAATTCAGCTCACACTTACTAGCCGAAACCTGTTGGCTGGTTACTTCAGGTATGTTTTTTGACTCGAACAATCTCTCTATATCCCTATAGCGCAGCTTGCCCTGTGGGTTCCTGGGGAGCTCAAAAACAATACGCCAATATCGAGGGACACTTACTGACGTGAGTCGAGAGGAGATGTCAGCTCGCAACTGTTGAATAAACGCCCGTTTATCCCTGGCGGCAAACGCTTTCGCTCCAGTTTCGCTTAATACCAGGACTGCAGCAACAGATATACGGCGCCGGGTGAGCGGAATGGCGACGGCATCATCAAGCCAATCATGGTCTACCAGCAACTCTTCGACCTCGGGTAACGACACTCGCTTACCCTCAATCTTGATAATCCGGTCCAGGCGTTTTCCGAGTTCAAATGTGTTATGGGATAACTCCCCCACTCCATCAGCAGTGACATACCAATCGCTATCCGCAAGAAAATCGGAGCGTACCGCCAAAGCCCCCTCTGTGGTTCGCTTCACAACTACGCCCGGCAGGGTTCTCCATACCTGGCCAGCTGCTATTTGCTGACGCCAGGCGATGGCGCCGGTCTCGGAACTTCCAAACACCTCTACCGGGTATTTTCCACTGGCTTCATAGACTCTTTGAGCTGCCTCAAAGTTAAGAGGCCCCCCTGACGAGAATACTGCAGAGAGCGTTGTGCCCACTTCACTCCAAGGTATCTTCTGGCTCAATCGGTGTAGATGTGCGGGGCTCATTATCCATGCAATACGGGGCAACCCCCTGGCCTCGGAGCACATGGCGAGCGGGTCGAAGAAAGGGCGTTGCCAAAACATCCGCCCCGCGCAAAGGGGCCACAGTACCGTAAAAATGAATCCGTAGAAGTGCTGATGGCTGACGGTGCCCATAATAATCGATTCACCAAGCAATTCTCCCCACAGCGCTTCCAGCGCTTGCAGCTCTGCATCCAACTGATCTATCCGCTTTGAGATAAGCTTGGGCTTGCCGCTGGAGCCAGATGTAAAAACCACCAGCTCACCAGAAAGACGCAGTTCACATTCACTATCGGGCACTGTGCTGCTGGCGGTAACAACCTTATAGCAGTTCGGGACACCCGGAAACTGACCCAAAAACTGCGTCTCAGCCGCCTGAAGCTCATCTACTACGGCCCGATGATTGTCACCCGGGAGATAAACTGTCGCTCCGATGCTCCATAGTGCATAGAGCCCGACTGCCATGCGATAACTGTCCTCCTCAAACAGGCCCCAGCGGGAGCATTGCGCGCCAGCTAGCGAGGTTTGAGTCGCAGCTACATCGTTGACAAACTGTCCCCAGGAAATAACGCCATCAGAAGATATCGACACAGGGTGAGATCGGGGATAGCTATTGAGTTCAAGGCTAGCCAGCGCCAACATACGCCGCTCTCTTTACCCTGCGCCGAATGAGATATTCAACAGACATAATCAAGCTCATCAACACGTACGCTATCAAGCCGTTATAAAGTGCCCAAACCTCTCGCGAGCCAAAGTGAGCGGTATAAAAGGCCACGCCACCGTTCCCCAAAAAAAATAGACACCAAACAATGGTAACTCTCCGAGTATAGCTGACGGCCTGCGCAGTCAGGTATGGCTCAGATATCCTCGCCAATCGCTCGACAAATGAAGGGCCAGAAAAAAGTGAGCGAGTAAAAACCGCCAACAACACTGTATTGACCGCTACAGGGTAATAGAGCAATGAATCGGCACTGTCAGCCAACAAAGCATAAGCGGCCAGCAGCAACATGGCAGTAGCGAATAGTGAGGGTAGAATCGTGTTCTTAATCTGCTGCCTGGCCAGCAGTATTCTAGCCAGCGCCAAAATTATCAGCGCGCCACCTAAAGCTTGTGGGGAAAAGGAGCGCAAACCGAGGAACACAATGAGTGGATAAGCTATAACGAGAATCCAGCTCAGTCCAACCAGCAATCGTCTCATGGGATGCCGATAATATCCGAAACTGCGTTTACTACATCTTCGACGGTACGCACTGCTTTGAACACATCGGGATCGATCTGCCTACCGGTAAGCGATCTGAACTCAACGATCAGATCAACAGCGTCAATACTGTCGATATCCAGATCTTCATACAGCTTTGCATCGTAACTAATGGCACTCGGATCAACTTCGAACATATCCACCAACAACTGGCGCAAAGTCTCCCCTACCTCGTCTCTTGTATTCACTGGCTTACGGCTTCCTGCTCTCGTTGATAGGTGGCAACAAATTTGGCGAGCGCCTGCACCGAGCTGAAATGCTCTTTCACACGTTCATTCTCCGCATCAACACGTACGCCAAATTTTTGCTGTAGTGCCATACCCAACTCAAGCGCATCGATGGAATCCAGCCCTAAACCTTCGTTGAATAGTGGCTCCTCTGAGTGGATATCTACTGTCGTTACCTCCTCCAGATCGAGGGAATCAATAATCATTTGTTTTATTTGTAGCTCAAGTTCGTTCATGCACTAATCTCTCTAGTAAAATAGTCCTGCCATTGTCGGGTTACTGTCCGTGTATCCATCGATTGGCCACTGTGGATAGTATTATCCTGCGTGCCTTCGATAAAGCTTTCACTTTTGACATTAAACTGAAAATGAGGGCGATCATATGGTACTTGATACCACTTTTGATGTTTAGCTAAAGTCAATGGTTCAACCCTGATTGTCACCAACGACAAATCGCATTGACTGCGTATCCAGAGATGCGCAGCGCCCCGCTTGAACTTCAAGGGTGTATCGGGCACAGACCGGCTGCCCTCGGGGAATATCACCAATGTGGCATTATCCGCCAACTGGGCCGCGCTGTCTGCCATCAACGTATCGGCATCACTGTTTGGAATATAACCCGCCCAGGAGACAGGCCCTCTGGTAAAAATATTCTTGTACAAGCTCGCCTTCACAATACACGTTGCGTTGGGAATCATTGAAATAAGAAATACGATATCTATCAATGTTGGATGGTTCGCTATAACGATACTGCCGGCTTTGCGTAGCTCCGGTCCTCCTTTCACATGCCATGTCAGTATCCCAACGCGCGACATATAAAAAGCGAAACAGCGGAAACTCAATTGAATGAGTCGCCTGCACCGGCGCGTAGCGCGCTGCCTGTTCGCGGAGAACAGAGAGACTATTGGAAACAGCACGTAACCAAGCAACAGGCCACCCAGACCGAACAGTATGAAACCAATACCTACAGCAATTATCCGACCGTAGTAAAAGTCTTTTCGACGATTCAAGCGACAACCTCAATCTGCCAATTACACTGAGGCTCCTCCACGGTTACCTGTGAGCATTTACCACTGAGCAGCTCAAACAAGCGGGCCTGGTTACTCAAGGATGGAGAACTGGGTTTTGCTCCAGAAGCACACCGTTCAAGGGTAAAACTGAAGCCAGAATGCGATATATCCTCGCACTGCTGAACCAGACGCATAGCGATAGCCATCGGGGTCGAGGGCCCCTGGAGAAAGGGGGAAAAAAACTCGGGGAGCGATTCATCATAGTAGACCACATTCACGGAGGAATGGTGCCCTTCCTTTAGTATACCTGCGGCCTCGAGCAACGCGGGCACTGGACTATTTGCGGGGGGCGACAAAGCTAGCATGGGCGCCTCAATGCCACGAATCAATGACCACTGTCCCGCTATACCGTTATGGACTGATAGACTGAAAGCCCCGGGTGAGACTGGCTCCTCGCGAGCAATACTCTCGAGTATTCCAAACGTTCGCTGGATCTCTCCCATATAGGAGCTAAATATTACTGGCTCACTCACGCCACTTAGGGCACATCGATCAAGCACGTGAAACACTATCCGGGCCAGACTACCCAGACGCCGTCTTTGCATCGCGGGCACACTGCTCAAATCAGGCTCATTGATATGGGATTGGCTTAGCTTCCCGGATGAATAGTGCGTACAAAGTGGGGGCAAATTCCTTCCTACCTCCCAAGAGCACCAACTGTCGACCAATAGTTTCACATTTCCTACCTGCTAAGTTGTGCAAACCGCGACAAATCCGACTGCCATTGAATGTGCGTATCGAATTATCTGGCGACAGAAGAATGGCCTTGCTACAGATGCAAGCTTAGCAAATCTCGGTAGTTATCCCTCATCCTGAACAGGCAATGGGCACCCAAGGACTTCCAACGATCCAGTGTGTACTGAGCCTGGAATCAGGCTCAGTACACCAATAATGTCACGTCCAATATTATAACCCCGCTACACCAATACGGCGGGCTTAATATCACTCAAAAACGGCGACTTAACGTCTTCAAGCCCGTTTTTTAGCTGGCGCTTTTCTCTTTGCCGGAGATTTCTTCTTGGCTGGCGCCTTCTTCTTGGCTGGAGCTCTTTTCTTGGCCGGCGCCTTCTTCTTGGCTGCAGCCTTTTTCCTGGCCGGAGCCTTTTTCTTGGCAGCTGCATTTTTCTTGGCTGGAGACTTTTTCCTGGCCGCAGCTTTCTTCTTGCTAGCGGTCTTTTTCTTCGCAGAAGATTTTTTGCCTTTGACGGTCTCTTCAATGGCCGAGATATTATCGCTCGCCGACTTCTTCGCTTCTGAGACCAGCAACTTCCAGGCCTTCAGATTGGCATCAGCGCGTTTCTTCACAATCTTTTGCGCTTTACTGTTGGTGCTACTCGCCATCTTCTGCAGCGCCTGTACATCCTTTTTAGCGCGTTCGATGACTCGTTTTAACTCTTTAACAACTGCGTCCCGGTCTCCCCTGACTTTACGCAGCTCCTGTAGCAAGCCCTTCAACATTTCATATTGACGCTTAGCAATATCGGAGTAGCCGTCGATAATTGCGCGATTCGCCTGTGTAACGGCATCCATATTCTTGGCCGTACTTTTCAGGACATCATCCCACGAGTAATTGCCGATTTTTATCTCATCCATGTACTTACCGAGATTGAGCGCAGCTTTACTTTTGCTCGCGGATTTTTTCGCCGGGCGTTTACGCGTGGCCTTGGCTTTAGATTTAGATTTTGCTCTAGCTTTAGTCGTTGCCATTACTAGTCTCTCCCTACCAATTAGTTTTATGTTCCCGCTCCGCATACAACACGGCTGAGCACCAGTGTAGCCCAATAAACAAGTTTTTCCATCACACATTACATGGCAAATGTACCGATAACTGCGCTAAATCAATCGTATGCCATGCACGTATAGCTCCGCGCTGCTCACCATCGTATGCTGAACGTTTAAGCCGTAGATTTTTTAGTAGCGGCCCTCTATGCTTGCCCCACGTCTATCCTGTTTTACTGACACCCGAACATAAATCGAATGAGCACTATTCAACGCAAGATTGGATCGTTACTGGCGCGAGTTTTAACCAAGCCTCATCGCAACTATGAGCGCTTCTCGGTGCTCACGCAGGAACAACTGGACGAGTCGTTGCAACCCGGTGATTTGATTCTGGTAGAGGGAAACAATCGGATCAGCACTGTTATCAAATACCTGACCCAATCCACTTGGTCTCACGTGTGTATGTATGTGGGTGTAGATGATCATGGCGAGGGAATTCTGGTTGAAGCAGACCTCGTAGAGGGTGTGATTCGCTCACCGCTATCTAAATATGACGGCTACAATGTGCGCATTTGCAGGGCAGTCAGTCTTACTGAAGACGACAGAAAAGCTGTCATCGAATTCTGCATTGCGCGCCTCGGCCACCAATACGACACCAGAAACATTCTTGATCTTATTCGCTATCTCTTACCCATTCCTCCGGTGCCGCCAAAGTACCGGAGACATCTTATTGCGCTGGGCAGTGGCGACCCCACCAAGGCGGTTTGTTCAACGCTGATCGCGCAGGCATTCCAGTCCATCAAGTACCCGATTCTTCCACAGCTTCGACAGGTCAGTGAGGGTGACGCCCCCGCCCAGTGTGACGAGGATTTACTGGAGTCCCGGCATTTCAGTCACTTCACTCCGAGAGACTTCGATCTATCGCCCTATTTCGAGATCATCAAACCCACAATCAAGGGCAACTTTAATTACAAGAAAATCCGTTGGTTCAGTTAACTGCTTGCTTACCGGGCTCAGATTATGACGACATCCTTAAAGTATGCATCCGAAAAGAAAGGCCTGGAGCCTGGCTCACTCATCCACGTCGGTAATGTCCACCAGAGCGAAAGTCGGGTCACACTGGTTGACTACAACCACTCGAACTTTGAAAAAAGAGTCATCACTTCAATGGATGAGGTACTGCCGTACAGCGACAAACAATCGCTCACCTGGGTGATTATTGAAGGTCTGGCAGATGCCAGCATAGTCGAGGAAATAGGACAACAGTTCAACATTCACCCGCTTGTACTGGAAGATATTCTGAATACGCATCAACGCCCCAAGTTTGAGGAGCACGACGACTACCTCTTCGTGGTTTTGAAATGCCTGATACCCGATCAGGGCGAGTTTGCCATTATCAAGGAACAAATCAGTCTGGTGATCTTCAAGGACATTGTGTTTACCTTCAAGGAGAAGGCCGACCCACTACTTGACCCTGTATTAAAGCGCCTTGAGAATGGCAGAGGCCGTATCAGACGAATGGGTTCGGATTACCTGATGTACACCGTGCTGGATGCCATCATCGACCTGAACTTCGACATTATGGACCAACTGGAAGAAACGCTTGTCACCGTAGAGGACGAAACATTTTCCCTGCCCACACCTCAGTTACTGGAGAAAATCCACGAAATCAAGCTCGAAGTCATCAGGATGCGCCGCTTCATTTCACCGGTAAGAGACCTGACAGCAGGCCTTTTACGCAGCGAGTCAGAACTGATAGATCCGAGTACACGGATCTATCTCAGGGATGTACACGACCATGTACTGCGCATCATTGAATCTATCGAGACGCACCGTGACATTCTTTCGAGCCTGCTTGAAATTTACCTTTCAAGCATAAGCAGCAGGCTGAACGAAGTCATGAAAGTACTCACCGTATTCTCTTCGATCTTCATCCCCCTCACATTCATTACCGGTATATACGGAATGAATTTTGAATGGATGCCCGAGCTTCATTGGCACTGGGGCTACCCGGCTGTCTGGTTGGTGTTTATCACGACCTCGTGCACGTTGTTTCTTTACTTCAAGAGAAGAGGCTGGACTTGAATCAAAACCAGCCGCTGCAAGTTCAATGCTATTGGGCGTTGGTTTTGCAACCCAGTAACTGAATAAAGGAACTACCGGTCACGCTCATGGCACCAAAAACATAAACCATACCAATCGGTCCATCAATCGCCAGCAGCCAGTATTCCCAGGTTTCCGACAGCGCATTCGGAACGGCATAAATCACTGCCGATACGGCCGACAACCTGACAAGGCCCTGCCAGAAAAAGACCGGAGCCCGGTTTTTCATATCGTGCGACGACCACATCAACAGCGCAGCGGCCATCATCAGGAATGTACCCAGTGTAATAAGTGGCACGAACTGTCCCATTACCGGCTCTGCGGCCATGGCGACGCCAATCGCGCCAGCCCAGGTACCCGCACCAACCAGAAAATCGGACAACCCTGTCCACCAGATGAATTTTTGCAACATAATCAGGACCTCACTCGTGTTGAACGGCAGTATCTACCCGGCGGCTGTTACCGCTCGGGATCAAAGGTGATTTTCATTTGCTTGATGCCCGGAATAAAATTGGACACCAGATTATGCGGAGCCCCTGCCAGCTTCGGATTGCGCAGCCGTGGAATAATTTCCTCGAACATAACGCACAGCTCTTTACGGGCCAGATGAGATCCGATACAAAAGTGTTGCCCGACGCCAAAGGTGCGATGCTGGTTCTTCAGATCGGCCATACGCTGCGTGCGGGTGATATCAAACACCTCCGCATCAGCACCGAATACCTCGGCTTCGTGGTTCACTGAGGGATAAAACAGTTTGACCATATCGCCTTTCTTGATATCCATTCCCCCGACTGTAATATCTTCCGTGGCAGTGCGCTGCATATGGATGAACGGCGGATAGAAACGCAGTATTTCCTCTACGGCATCGGGTATCAGCGCAGGGTTGTCGATCAGCATCTGGTGTTGCTCGGGGTGCTCGATCAACAGGCGCATTCCCTGGCTGGTGGCAGTGCGTGTAGTTTCAACCGCGCCGGCGATAAGGATGAGAAAGAACGTGCAGAACTGGAATTCATCCAACGCCTCGCCTTCGACAACACCGTTCAACAATGCGTCGATTATTGTTCCACCTTGTGGATTTTCCTTATGGCTGGCCGCAAGTTCCATCGCAATGCCAAATATTTCAGCCGCGGCAAGCTGCCCATCTTCGGCAGACACATCCAGCTCCGGATCATCCATGCCTATCATGGTATCCACCAGACTGGCAAAGGTTTGACGCTTCTCGGCTGGCATTTCCATCAGCGCACAAATAACAAACAGGGGCATTTCCGCCGAGACTTCCGAGACGAATTCACACTCGCCGCGCGCAGCCACCTTGTCGACAATACTTTTGGCGAACTCTTTCATCAGCGGCGTTAGAGCGTCCACCGCTTTGGGTGTGAAGGCATTGCTGACAACACGCCGATACTTGATATGGTCCGGCGGGTCCATATTAATAATTAGCTGGCGCATGATTTCCAGTGACTCGGGGTCGTCGCCACCGGGAGACGGGTGCGCCAGATTGGCGCTGGACGAAAACTTGTCGGGGTGCTTGGACACAAAATCCAGGTCCTCCCGACGCGTAATGGCCCAAAAGTCGCCGCCAAACTCAGGCGCACCGCTCTGCCAGGACACCGGGCACTCCCGGCGCAGTGTCGCAAACGCTTCAAATGGCAGCGCTTGGTTATGTGTCATCGGGTTCATCAGGTCGAACTGAAAGGGGCACTTCTGCGTCATACCGGGATGCTCTCATTATTTTGGAGGACGGCGCAGGCCAGTCTCCACTGCGCACCGCCCGATAGTAAGTGGGCCAGCGATCAAAGATCAAACAAGCGCCAATTTACATCGGTCTGGTTTAGCGGTGCATACCCTGTCGCCAGCGCAGCGGCGCTAACCAGCGCAGCCCACGGGTATGGGAAATACCCGTATAATGGATACAATAGGATCGAAATTTCGAGTGGGGAGCAGCCTGTATTTTTGCGGCCCCCGCACTCTCAGGATTGGACGCTCTATGGAATTTAAAGACTACTACGAGATTCTCGGTGTACCACCGGATGCCGAAGCTAAAGCCATAAAAGCGGCTTACCGCAAGCTCGCCCGGAAATACCACCCTGATATGAACCCGGACGAAGGCGCGGAAGACAAGTTCAAAGAGGTCGCCGAGGCCTACGAAGTACTGAAGGATACGCAGCGTCGTGCCGAATACGATGAACTGCGCCAATACGGCGGCAAGGCCCGCTCGGAGAGTGGTTTTGAGCCCCCACCCGGTTGGCAGGGCAGCAGCGGTTTCCGCAGTACTGGCGGCCGGCATTTTGAGGGTGATTTCTCCGATTTCTTCAACTCGATGTTCAACGGCGGAGGCGATGGATTCCGCGCAGGCGGTTCCGGCCTGAGAGGGCAGGACGCAGAGATCGAAATGCCCATCTTTCTGGAAGAATCGGTGGCGGAGACAACCAAACTGGTGGAATACCTGATTCCTGTGGTTGAGAACGGCCAGATGAAAGAGGTGAAAAAGAGCCTCAAAGTGAAGATCCCGCCTGGTGTGCAGGATGGAGAGCGTATCCGCCTCAAAGGTCAGGGCGGCGCGGGACATGGCGATGCCGACAATGGCGACCTGTACCTTCATATACGGTTGGTACCACACCCCTTGTTTGATGTTGAGGGGCACAATCTGGTCGTTACCGTGCCGCTGGCACCATGGGAAGCCGCGCTGGGAACCAAGGTCACCGTGCCCACGCTGACGGGGAAAATTAACCTCACGATTGCACCCAATAGCCAGGCTGGGCAACGATTGCGAGTCAAAGGCAACGGCCTGAGCACAAAAACCGGGCGGGGCGACCTTTTCGCTCTACTGAAAGTTGTGATGCCACCCTCAGCAAACAGCAGGGTGAGAGAATTGTGGCAATCGCTTTCCGAAGAGGCCGATTTTGATCCGAGAGCTCAGTGGGGGAACGAATAATGTCCGAACTGGTATTTAGCGTTTCTGTACATGAACTGTGCCAGTGTGAAGAGTTCACACAGCAAGTGATTGTGGAAGTGGTCGAGCATGGCATCGCACAGCCCGTGGCGGGTCAGAACATTGTCGACTGGGTGTTCGATACCACCAGCGTACACTGGCTGCGAAAGGCGGTACGCCTGCATTCCGATCTCGAGATCGACTGGGTGGCCGTTGCCATGGTGATTGATTTGCTGCGGAAAAACGAGGCGCTGGAGAGGCAGAATCAGCTCATCGAGCAGCAGCTCAAGCGTTTTCTGGAGTATTGATGGATATGCAGCCGATACGTTAGCGCTCTGAACGGGACGTTCGGGGTTTATCGCTCTGCGGCTCGGGCGAGTAGCGGTCGCTCGGCTTGCGTGTCCACAATAGGTCCGGCCGCTGTGCTTTCGGTCGACGCGCTGCCTTGCTGTATCAGGCTATCAATATTTTTTTTGAGTTCTCGCGCGGCGGCTGTGACGGCCTTCCTGACACCCAGCACTGTGGTGATCAGATGCGCGACCCGGCGCGGTCGCCGCCAGGCAAAACGGACCATGGCATGGTAATCCTGCACCTTCTCCGGCTGGAAGATATCGTCGGGATCTGTATGCAGGTCTATATGATCACTGACGGCGCAAACAAGGGTGATCGGGCAGCCATAGCGCTGGCATACCGCTGCGATAGCGCCGGATTGCCTGTCAATCACCGACACATTGCTGCTGTTGAGTTCGGCAATATACTTGTGGCTATAGCTCTGTTTTTCCGAGCTGTAAATCACACCCAGCGGCGAACGGGCGCTCAGGTTAACCGGGTAGCGCACGATACCATCGCGCCTGTCCACCACTACTTCGGGGATGATCACCTCGCCGACCTTGTGGCGAAGATCATAGGCAGCGGCGCGCCCCACAACGAAAACATGATCTATGGAGCCACCGAACCGGGAAAATAATGCCTCTGCCGCATTTTGTGCCGCCGCAAGCCCGCCCTCAGTCACCGCGCTGATTACGGTTACGCCCTGGTAAGTTCCCGTAGAATAGTCCTCGCCCGTCCGGGGCCCATTGGCGACACCCAGCGTTCGCTGCATGCGCTCTGCCTCTGACGCCATCGCCGAGAAAATCGCGATGCGCCGTATTGGGTCACACACAGCTTCACTGCCAGCGGGTTTGCCAGAATGGACGGCTCTCATAATTCACTTTCAATTAGTCGTTATGATATGGGTGGTGTCAATTGACAACTACCCTAGTTGCCCCTGAGAACGCATCAGTGTAAACGGCTAGAGATGACGAATGAACATCTCTTTCCCAAAATGTCGAGATTTTGCACAGTGTGCCCGCAGGCAGCGCGCTACCCGAGCTCTGTGCCCGATGTCTCCCGCAGCAGCAGCACGACGACCGGAATCGCGCACAACGAGCTGAGGCACAGGATGGAAATCGCTGCAGAGTGACTTCCCAATGCAGAATACAAGAGCCCCTCTGCGGCCAACCCCGCCACAGCGGCAAACATCGCGCAGACCGAACGCAGCGTGGAAGCCGTTGAGCGACAGCCGGTAGGGAACAGCTCTCCGCTCATCGCATTGACCATCACCTCAACAGCAAAATAGCCGAACAGCGCAGCTATCCATGCGAGCGCGAGTATCGCGCCCCCGGAATTGTAAAAAATGACTGTTGCCAGACAGTGCAGTAGCAACATCGCGATCAATGTGGGGCGGCGGCCAATGGAATCGGATATTCGCCCCGCCACCGTATTGCCAAGGATCGCGATCGAACCCGCCACGATAAACATCAGGCTGACCTCCTGCGGCTCGAAGTGGCGGACATCCTGCAGGTACTTGGACATAAAATTGAGGGTGGCCGCAAGTTGAAACCAGAACGCTGAGGCGATCAGGGCGACCGCCGTCATCTCACGCCTGTGATGCTGCCAGATGTCCCTGAAAGGTTGCCAGATCGGCGACGAGTCGTGACTGGCGACATGGCGATTGAACATCCCGGATTCGGGGATCATTCGACGCAACCAGGCGAGATACAGTATGGGCAGCGCCGCAACCACGTAAAGTGCGCGCCAGCCGCCGGGTAAATAATCTACCATCGCGTATAGTAAGGCTGCGAAACCTGAACCGAGTCCGCCCATTGCAGCCAGGAATCCGACGCCCCAGCCACGGTGTCGGGCCGGCAGCATCTCCAACACATAAATCACTGCAATAATTTCTTCAGCCGTCGCAAAAGCGCGTGCACAAAACTGGATGGCGGCAAATTCCCCGGCTGTGCGCGCAAATCCCGTGGCGCCGGTTGTGATCGACAGCCCCAACAGCGTCACCATCAACAATCGGCGGCGGCCAATGCGATCCGACATCAATGCCAGCACGACCGCCGGCAACGCACCCATTCTGGCCGCAGCCATCACACCACCCAGTTCCGCCTCGGCTATGTTAAAGCTGGCCTGAATATTGGGCAGTGCAAGGCTGAACACGGACATATCGTAGTTGCCCACGAAAAAAGCGGCGCCGAGCAACAGCAGCAGATTTCTATCAACAGACGACAGTCCAGCGGGTGGGAAAAAGAGTCGAAACATATGCCCTCATCGGACTGCAGATGCTGTAAACCAGTAGTTTGATCATGTCGAGTGCGCTAATCTTACCGCACTGCGGAAGCCGGGTGGGTCGAAATCCCCCGCGGCGCAACACAATACCAGCGGGTGGATAAGTGCAGAGCAGGGAGTTACAGACGATCGTTGAGCTGATCCCGAAGGATTTTGCCGATCCCGGGGCTGATTTCAACGCAGTGCGTGCGATGTTTGCGCCCTTTCACGGGCACCCGGTCTCCAGGGATTTTCCCGTGATAATAAACGACTACGGCGGTGTTCGCTGTGGCGATTACACGCTGGATAACCCGGCCAATATCGTGACAGCCTTTCACTGTCATGGTGGAGCTTTCGTTTCCACCGGGCTCGACCAGTACCATTTTTACGCCGAAATTATCGCGCGCCAGACTGGCTGCCGTGTCGTGATGCCAGACTACCGCCTCGCCCCGGAGCACCCCTACCCGGCCGCCGCAGATGACTGCTATCACGCCTACTGCGGCTTGCTGGAAACTGGAACTGAACCCACCAGAATCGTTGTAATGGGCGAATCCTGCGGCGGCAGCCTGGCCATGGGGTTGCTGCTACGGCTGCGCGACGAAGGCCTGCCGTTGCCCGCGTGTTTCGTATCCCTGACAGGCTGGTTCGACCTGTCGGTATCCGGCCCAGTATCGCCCGGCAAAGACCCGTTTCTAACACCCGAATGGGTGCGCAACCGCGGTCGCGACTACCTCAACGGCAGATTGGCACTGGATGACCCAAGGGTCTCCTGCGCCTACGCAGACCTGCACGGCCTGCCCCCGATGTATATACAGATCGGCGAATTTGATACCGTGCGCGAAGGCGCCATCACGCTCGCCACCAATGCACTGCGCGCCGGCGTGGCAGTGACTATGGAAGGCTGGCCCGCAATGATGCAGGGCTGGCACGGACTGGTCACAGCCGATGTCCCCGAAGCCTTCAGCGCCTGGTCGGCCATACGGCGCTATATAACGACTATTTGTCCGGCATAGAGTCCGGGCGTCCCCGCCAGCTGCTACAAATCAATATGGAGAATTACTAATGGGAACAGCACATTCTCGCAGACTGACGATACAGCAGTTACTGAATATCGATGTGCCCATCATTCAGGCCCCGATGGCCGGTGTGCAGGGTGCCGAACTGGCCGCCGCCGTATCTAATGCCGGCGGGCTTGGCTCACTGCCCTGTGCGATGCTGAGCACCGAGGCACTGGAGACCGAGATAGCGCGCCTTACCGCCGCGACCGACAAGCCGTTCAATGTGAATTTTTTCTGCCACACTGTACCGGCTGTCACTGCGCAGCAGTCTCGCCGCTGGTGCGAGCGCCTGTCGCCCTACTTTGAGGAGTGGCATGTCGAGCCGCCCGGTGATGCCGCTGGCGTATCGAGGGAGCCGTTTGGAGACGCGGCGCTAGCGGTACTGGAGTGTTTCAAACCGGCCGTGGTGAGTTTTCACTTTGGACTGCCGGAGCCAGCGCAGCTGGATCGCCTGAAATCCTGGGGCGCGCGCATCATGGCCTCTGCGACAACGGTTGAGGAAGCCCGCTGGCTGGCCGATCGCGGCGCCGATATCATCATTGCACAGGGGCTGGAGGCCGGCGGCCATCGCGGCTCGTTTCTTACGCTGGATATGACCACACAAACCGGCACCATGGCGTTCATACCGCGCGTCTGTGCGGCCGTGTCGGTACCTGTCATCGCCGCCGGGGGAATCGCCAGCGCCGAAGGCGTCGCCGCCGCCATGACGCTGGGAGCAGCCGGCGTACAGATTGGCACTGCCTTTCTACTGTGCCCCGAGGCGAAAACCAGCGCACTGCATCGAGCCGCGCTCAAGAGCGAGGCGGCACAGCACACCGCGTTGACCAACGTCTTCACTGGCAGGCCTGCGCGCAGCATCGTCAATCGCCTGATACGGGAGGTTGGCCCAATGGCAGACACTGCAAGCCCGTTTCCAACAGCCGCCGGCCCGGTATCACTGCTGCGCGCCGCAGCGGAAGCGCAAGACAACCACGATTTCACACCGCTGTGGAGCGGCCAGAATGCATCGGGGTGCCGGGAGATACCGGCTGCGGAGTTACTTCAGCGCCTGGTTAATGCGCAGTAGCAATAAAGCGCAGGCCCGGCGCTCTACCGGGCGGCGTTGAGACGGGCGCTGCGTGAGGGCGCGCGCGTACACCACCAGATCAACAGTAACAGCAACACCTGAACGACCAGGCGAACACTGAGAAACACAGGGGATACATCGGGGAAGAGCTCGGGGTTCAACCACATGTGAAGATTCGCCGGCGACACACATACCACCAGCAACAACAGCCCGTTGCCCGCCCATTGGCGCAGTGAGGGAATGAGAATACCGATGGCACCGAGTATCTCAAACACGCCGCTGATATAGACAATTTCCGTGTGATATCCAATATAGGGCGGCATGATGGAGGCGAAGAATTCCGTGTGGGTAAAATGGGCGATCCCACCTCCCATGAACCACAGGAACACCACTGCCAGCCCCAAATTTTTGAATGTAAACATGCCGAGTCCTCGTGGTTCGCACCCTGCATCGGGGGCGAAAAGTGTGCCGGATTAACTACGGTTGCGGCGCGCGCAGTACCGCTTGCAACCACTTGCTGATGTCCTGTATTTCCTGCAGGCACACTTCATGGCCCATTGGATAATCGTGCCACTCTACCGCGTACCCGGCCGCTTCAAGCACCTGAAGCGAGGATTGACCCAGCGACATCGGCAACACCGCGTCCTGCTGCCCATGGCACATAAAGATCGGAATATCCTCATTGGCCGCAGACTTGCGCGCAGCCAGTTCTTCACCCTCTGCCAGAAAGGTCGACAGCGCGAGAATCCCGGCCAGTTTTTTTGGGTAGTAGAGCCCTGTCTGCAGCGCCATAACGCCACCCTGGGAAAAACCGGCCAACACGATGCGGTGGGCGGGCATACCGCTGTCGATTTCGTTCTGGATCAAATCGCGGATCCGGGATACGGATTTTTTTATACCCGGCAGATCGGCGCCCCCGGCGGGATTAAAATCAAACCACGCCCGCGCAACCTGACCACCAAAGGCAGTTACAGCAATCTCGGGGGCATGCGGAAACACAAAGCGTACCGGCAGACTCTCCGGCAGGCGAAGTTCGGGAACAATGGGTTCGAAATCATGGCCGTCGGCGCCCAGCCCGTGCAACCAGATCACGACCGCGACAGGCGCTGCTCCGGGGTTCAGTTCCACTGTGGGAAGGGGAGCTGCCAGCATAAGTATCTCCTATTCGACGCCTGCCACAGGATGCTGACTGAGGGCGTGAATCATTAGTTCAGGTCGGCCGCATACTGACGCAGTATTTCGATAGGTACCGTTTCAAGTGCTCGAATGTGCGTGCGTGTAAGATACACCTTCGGTGCCATGTTCTGCTCATGTGCCTGC
This sequence comes from Halioglobus sp. D3-4, assembly GCF_055809315.1. Taxonomy (NCBI): domain Bacteria; kingdom Pseudomonadati; phylum Pseudomonadota; class Gammaproteobacteria; order Cellvibrionales; family Halieaceae; genus Halioglobus; species Halioglobus sp. D3-4. The sequence goes on along the minus strand of NZ_CM147907.1, from coordinate 4,090,965 downwards.
AACCACCGCGACGCGCAGAGACACCAGCGGTCTCCGGGCTTCAACCCCGGAAACCCGTATTCGGGCATCGGCGTACTCAGATCGTTGCCGGCAAAACGGGAGTATTGAAGAAACGTCTCACTCACCTGGATGCACACCGTGTGCGACCCGACATCCTGGTCGTTGGTATTGCAACATCCATCTCGGAGAAACCCGGTGAGCGGGTCCTCGCTGCAGGACAACAGGGTTTCTCCAAAAACATTCAAAGGCTCATCAATCTCTATTGTTTGCACAGACTACTTCCCGACCTCAATAACAGCAGCACAAGCATAGCATTGCCAACAGCGGCACTTCACTCCACCGGGCGGCGTACTTGCGCGGTATCGATTGTAAAACGACAACCGTAAGCGATAGAGGTTTACCGCACAAGTCCGGGCGCGGCGAACAGCCTATAAATATTGCTGAACCACGGGGTCAGACGTGTCAGAATAGCCGGTCAACTACCGCTTAACTTACATTCAGGGACACAACTATCAGCCAGGCTACTACTAACTTTGAGATGAACACGCGGTGAAAATTCCGAAAAGACTACAACCCCTGGTAGACGATGGCCTGGTGGACGAGGTTATCCGCCCGCTGATGAGCGGCAAGGAGGCCGACGTATTTATTGTGCGCTGCGGTTCCAAAGTGCGCTGCGCCAAGATTTACAAGGATGCCCTAAAGCGCAGCTTCAAGAAGGCCGCGCAGTATACAGAAGGCCGCAAAGTACGCAACAGCCGGCGCGCGAGAGCCATAGAGAAAGGCTCCAAGTTCGGCCGCAAACAGCAGGAGGATACCTGGCAAAACGCCGAGGTCGATGCGCTGTATCGCCTGGCAAGAGCCGGGGTGCGCGTGCCCGAACCCTACGGGTGCTTCGACGGTGTCCTGCTGATGGAGCTGATTACTGACGAGAGTGGCGAGGTCGCCCCGCGGCTGAATGAAGTCACCATGTCTGCCGAGCAGGCACGCGAGGACCACGCGCTGATGATGCATTACGTGATGTGCATGCTGTGTGCCGGCCTGGTGCACGGAGACCTGTCCGAGTTCAATGTGCTGGTGGATGAAGAAGGGCCTGTCATTATTGACCTTCCACAAGCGGTCGATGCGGCCGCCAACAATAATGCCCGCAGCATGCTGGAGCGGGATATCAAGAACATGTCGGATTATTACGGCATGTTTGCGCCCGAGTTGCGACAGAGTCATTACGCGGAGGAAATGTGGGCACTGTACGAGGACGGCGCACTGCACCCGGACCTCAAACTAACGGGACAATTCGAGATGGACACACACGAAGCTGACGTCGATAGTGTCATGCTGGAAATTAAAGCCGCGCTGGCCGAGGAAGAAAGTCGCCTGGCGCGACTGCGGGAGGCAGAAGATGGGGATTAGCGCCACGGGCGCCACCGCTGGGCCAACATCTGCCACACGCTGTCGCGCAACGGTAAAATCCTCTATGATCTGTTCTAATCAATCCCATTGGGAAATGAATATGCGACACCTGATGACTCTCTCTTTATGCCTTTCAGCGCTGGCGTTCCACAGTACGACATCGGCTGAGATCTACGAAACAACGGACGCACAGGGCAACCCGGAGTTCACCGACTCGCCGCCCGGACCGGATGCAGCAGCGGTTGACCTGCAGCAAACCAATATCATCGATGCTCCATCTCCAGCGCCACAGCAGGTATCAGCACCGCAACCGGCTGTCGAGGAGCAGCCTTCTGCCCCCGAAAACCGAACAGTGATTGTAAACGACAGCAACAACAACGAAGACGATGTCTATGATGCGTACCTGCGCCGCGAGCAGGCTTTCGACAGGATGGACCCGAACGCGCCCAGGGAAGTCGGCGACACCGCCTCACAGATGCCACGCGAAGTCGGGGATTCCGATTCGCAAATGCCGGACGAAGTCGGAGACTTTGATACCCCGGCGCGTGAGGTAGTAACTGACACCGATGCGCAGGTCATTCGTGAGGCCAACGACTCCCATATCCAGCGCGCTAAAAAACAATTGCTGCACCGCTAGGTCGCTGCCCCAGACATTCCCAGACACGAGGCCCAAGCATGAACAGAATCTTTCTCACTTTCCTACTGATGATGACTGCGGTAAGTGCCAGCGCGATGAACTGGCCCTGGCAGGACCCGGCACAGGAAGAACCTCCCGAGTACTGTAAAGGTTTTGTAGTCGGTGGGCTTGCTTCGAAGCAGGTGAGCGGCATGTCCAGAACAGACCTGTGGCTCGCTTGGAACTATGTCACCCGCTCCGGCATTGTCGGCACTACTCTCGCGATCCCTGAATTCAAGGAAGGTCTGGATAAATTCGAGACGGTGGCGGACTCAACGGCTGCGAACGAGATAGTGGCAAATGCTGACGCTGAAAGTAACTGCGGCCTTGGCCGCTCGGGCCACGAAATTACCGGCTGGTAGCATGCACCTTCCGCGCCACTCGGCTCACCCCCGCGTGCTGTAAACAGGCACAGGCGCCAGCTCAGCGTAGTACTCCTCAAGCTCCTCGATGGTAAAGGCCTGTTCCTTCTGCTTGATATAGTCCTCACTGGGCGAATGCCAGAGCGCAGTTTTCAGCCCGTTAAAGGTCAGGCACTGCCCATTGAAGCGCACGGCAGCGTCACTGGCTAACCACACCAGCCCTCGCGCCACATCATGCGGCTCTCCAAAGCCCAGTTCCTGTGCCGACTTTCCCGATTGATCAATCAACGGCTGTGTCATATCAGTACGGGCTACCGGCCACATTGCATTGCAGCGGATACCGTAGCGCGACAGTTCCTGGCACACGGTGTACATCATGCCCATCAGCCCGGCCTTCGCCGCCGCGTAATTCGTCTGACCAAAGTTGCCGACCAACCCCGACGCAGATGTGATCTGTATAATATGCCCGCCGCCCTGCTCCTTCATCGCCACAGCCGCACTGCGGGTACAGAGAAAGGGGCCGCGCAGATTCACTGCAATAACCTCGTCAAAATCCTCATCGGTCATTTTCAGCAATGTCCGGTCGCGGACAATGCCCGCGTTGTTGACCATCACATCAATGCCGCCGAAATTCTCGACGCAACAGGCGACAAGCTCATTGCATACCTCAGTCTCTGCAACAGAACCGAGCACGGCGCGCACCGGTGCACCCAGCGCAACAACTTCGGCAATAGTGGCTGACAGCGCAGCCTGATTCGTACCATTGAGTACCAGCGAGGCGCCCTCTGCCGCGCAAGCCAGCGCAAACTCGCGACCCAGACTGCGCGAAGAGCCGGTTATCACCATACGTTTGCCGTCTAATCTACCCATCCCCAAAATTCTCCGATCTACCCGATACCGTATTTTCGCACAGACAACCTGAACGCACAGGATTAATAACCGCGGTATTGACCTTCCACTTACGGGAAGGACTAGAGTCACCCCAGAACCTACTGAGGAGAATATTATGGAGCCGCTACTGACAGTCTTTTTACCTGTCTACTTCCTGTTGTTTTTTGGTGTCGCATTTTTGTGGCGCACCTGGCGAACCTGGAAAAAGACAGGTTTCAACGCCTACACACTGATGAAAAATTCCGGCGTAGAAGAAGTCACCAACACCTATTTTCGCCTGCTGCCTGTCGCGAGTCTGCTGGTGATGGCGTTATACCTGTCAGGGGATTCCGCTTACCAATTTCTCGCACCGTTCTACTATCTTGAATTCGCCGGCCTGCAGATGGCGGGTATGGCACTGATGACAGTTGCTCTGGGGATTATGCTTGTCGCACAGGGGCAGATGGGGGAGTCCTGGCGCATTGGGGTCGATGTCGAAAACCCGACCGCATTCGTGCAACGCGGTTTGTTCCAATATTCGCGGAACCCAATTTTTCTGGGCATCTTACTGAGTGTTATGGGCTATTTCCTGCTTCTGCCGAACTCCATCACACTGCTTATTTTGATGCTTGACCTGGTGTTAGTGCAGGTGCAGGTTCGAGTGGAAGAGCAGCACCTGGCAAATCAACACGGGGAGGACTATACCCGCTATTGTCGGGTCGTGCGGCGCTGGATATAGGCCCGGCACGCAGTCTATCCCGGCTTACAGCCGATGAAATACGGGGCAATTTTCACTGATTTTGTGTTTTTCGACCGCGCTCCCAGTTCAATGTACTCACAGTTGACATTTCTTGGAAACTGCAGCATCGTGCGATCATAAGCAAAATTTCTGACTAGTATTTCACCGCCTCAGGAGCATAATAATGAATATAAAGAATAAGTTACCGAGATTTCTGACATCCGCCGCAATTATCACCAGTGCACTCATCACCGGTTGTATGCGCGTCGAAATTGACGATCCGATCGACGGAGAGTTCATCGAAACGCCCACCGTGACGGTCAGCGGGAACGTTTTCAGCACCACGCCCGATGATTTTCCACTCAATGTTGAAGACATGACACTGGAGATAAACGGCTCACCGATACCGATTCAGCCAGACGGCAGCTACAGCACGAATATCCTGCTAGACCCGCTGAGCGTGTTCAATGCGATTGAAGCAGACATCGTTGAAACCTCAACGGGCTTCGTCGACAGTTTCCGCACCGTAGTCATCGCCGGCGACTCCATCCCTGAAGGTGAATACTCGCCCGAAGCCATCGCGCTACAGATAAACGCCTCTGGCCTCGATTCGCTTTCGCCTGTGGTCGCAAGCCTGGTAGATCTCGATCCGGCGACGCTGATGCCCACCGGAACCACGGTGGTCAGCAATACCTGTGTTATCGATGGCGGTTGGCTGGGCTGTCTGGGCCGAGCGACAATAAAAATCAGCAACCCGGCGCCCAGTATTTCCAGCTTTGGGGTGGATTTCACCTCCCAGCAGAACAGCGTTCATTCCGATATCTTTTTGAACAACCTGGAACTCAATGTACACATTGACGGGTCGGGCATTGCGCCCAACTGCGACATGCGGCTGCGGGCCAGCACTGTCAATCTGGGAGGAAACTATGCGCTGGAACCAGACGCCACCACGCCCACCAGAGTCGACGTGTTCCAACTCGGCGGGGTGTCTACCTCATTTACCAACTTCAACCAGGAATTTACCAGCGGCATCTGCGATATACCGCTTATCGGTGACCTCATTGCGCTTATCGTTGGCAATGTGCGACCAATGGTAGAAGACGGCCTCGAAGGGTTCCTCAACAGTACCGATAGCAACAACAACACGCCGATTGCCGCTGCGGTTGAAAGCGCGCTCGGCGGCGTGGATGTCTCCGGCTCCATTGGCCAGGCATTGAACTCGCAGCTTGACGCACCGTTCTTCAAGGTACAGGAAACTACCAGCGGCATTACGATGGGCTCGAATGCGCGCTTTATTACCAACTACGGCACCGGTCCCGGAGAATGTAATCCGCCTGCTGGCGCGCCTGACCTGACAGCCTCCTACCATGTCTCCCAACCGTTCCCGAACTTCGGCAGCACTACACCCAGTGGCTCGTCCTACGAAATCGGGCTCGGCATCTCCAGTTCCGGCTTTAACCAACTGCTGCGCTCTATGGTTGAGTGCGGCCTGCTGATTGCAACCATCAACGAACTGGATTTGTTTGGTACCGGGGTCCCGATACCCCTGACGGCTGGTCTCTTGGCGAATTTCATACCTGAGCTTGCCAATATTGACCCAAGCTTCCCGGCACGCATTAAAATCAAACCTATCATGGCGCCCCTGATCACCGGTGCACCCGGTCCGGCTGGCGAACTCGCGCTGTTAAAAATTGCGCAACTCCATCTGGCAGTTGAGGTTGATGTCACCTTCGAGGGTCAAACAGGCGTACTGGAGGCGGCCGAAATGATGATGGACGCCGATGTCGGGATCGACCTCACTGTTGATGAAGGCGCAGGCTCGCTGGTCTTCGAACTCGCAACGCCAAGCCCCTTCGATATCACGGTGAAGTCAGTGGAAAACCCCATAGGCGCAGACTTGACCAGTGTTGAATCGTTGCTGCCGTTTGTTGTGGGCTCATTCCTTCCATCCCTGGCTGGCGGGCTGGGCGGCTTTCCGCTCCCCTCCTTCCTCGGGCTTACCCTGGATGTGGTTGAGGTAGCTCGCAATGGCGAGATGCTCACCATCTACGCCAATCTTAACTAGGCAGACTCACACCCTACCTGTCATGCCGATGCGCGCTACTCAGCAGTAGCGCGCTTCAAGATACTCAAGATAGCGTGGGACATTGTTCAGTCCCAGCTTATCTTGCAGCGTTTTTTCCCGATGGAAGGCACCGTGACCCGCGATATTGCTGCGCAGCCATGCACTGAGCTCGGCAAATTCTGACGCCTCTGGCCGGTTTGCACAGACAACCACTTTCTCTGCCGCCAAATTCACATACAGATTTGCCGCGTATACCGCACCAAAGGCATAGGAAGGGAAATACCCCAGAAACCCCATCGACCAGTGAATATCCTGCAGGCACCCCTGCGCCAGCGTTTTCGGTTGCACCCCCAGCAATTCCTGCATGTGCCGGTTCCAGCACTCGGGGATATCCGCAACGGCCAGCGTGCCGTCCAGCAGCGCTCTCTCCATCCGGTAACGCAACAGGATATGCGCCGGGTACGACACTTCATCGGCATCTATGCGGATGCAACCCGGCTTCACATGCAGCAAATAGTGTCTGTATGCGATCCGGTCGAAAGGCCAGTCCTGGCTTGCGAAGGTGTGCTCAAGGTAATTGATAAAGCCCGGGGTGCGGGCCAGTGCCATCTCGTAAAACAGGGCCATGCCCTCGTGCACACTCATGCCTCTGTCCCGGCCCACCGGCTGGCTGTGCCATTGCGCCGGCAGCCCGGCGTCGTAGGCCGCATGACCGTACTCGTGAACGGCGCCCAACAGGCCCTTGCACACATTGCGCCTGTCGTAGGCGGTAGTGATGCGGATATCGTCGAAACCACCCTCGGTGAACGGGTGCAGGCTTTGATCCAGCCGCCCGGTGTCAAAATCGAAACCGAGATCGCACAACACGATTCTGCACAATTTTTTCTGCCGGCTTAAGGACAGCGATGGGATTCCCGGTGACGGCTGCTGTTCCCATCGCTGCTGTGCACGCTGCAATAAGGGTGGCAGCGATACCTGCAGTGTGTCGAACAGCGCCTGGCATTGCGCCAGCGTGCGCTCGCTGTCGTACTCGCGCATCAGCGCCTCATACGGATCACAACCAATAGCATCGGCTAAAAAAATGGCCTTTTCGCGGACCAGCTTCAGTACCTCGGAAAAATGCGGCGCGAAGGCCTTGAAGTCCCGCCCCCCTCGCGCCTCGCGCCAGGCTGCCTCACAGCGCACGCAGGCTTGCGAGAGCGCACCGTGCAGATCATCCGGCAATGCCGTCGATCGCTGGTACAGCGCACGCATCTCGCGCAGGTTGGCCTGCTGCCAGGGTGATAACTGCGCCTGTGCTGCCGCCGCTGATTCCAGCAACTGCGGCACTTTGTCATTCACCAGCACAGCCTGCATGCTGCGCTGCAAGGCCGCGAGTTGCTGCGCTCTCGCCTCGGTGGACCCAACCGGCATTACAACGGACGTATCCCATTGCAGCACCGAATCAATCCGCTTCAGGTGATAGTACTGCGCAAATACCGCCTCCAGATCCCGGTAGGCGGCCATTCCATTGCTAGGCATGCCGCGCCGGAATCAGCGTTTCACCCGCGACGGCCTGCAGGCCGGTGCGCTCCAGCGCGGCGTTCAGGATCATCTGCATCAACTGGCTGTACTCCATGTTCGCGTACTCGGCCATCAGGTTGAATTTGCCATCCCAGCACCAACCGGGATTCGGGTTCACCTCCAGCAGCTTTGGCCTGCCCTCAGCATCACAGCGGAAATCGAAGCGCGCATAGTCGCGGCACTCCAGTCGCTCGAATAACTGCCGGGATGCGCTGACCATCGTGTTCCGCGTCTCTTCATCCACCTGCGCTTCGCGATAGCGAATCTCTGTCCAGTAGGGCGAGTCCGGCATCCACTTCGATTCATACGACAGAATCTTGGGCAGATTTTCCGGCAGGTCGCTGTAGTCCACTTCCAGCAGCGGCAGCGCTTCCAGGTTTCCGGGGTTGCCGACCAGGCCAACACTGTACTCCGCGCCTGTGAGGTATTCCTGTATCAGAATGGGTACCCCGGGCAGCGTTTCGCGCAGGTAACTCATATAGTCCAGCAATTTGGCGGCATCATGTACCACGGCATCCTTGGTGATACCGATCGAGCTGTCACCGCATGCGGGCTTGAGCAGTGCGGGAAAGATCGAGGGCAGCGTCGCCGCCTGATCACTGGGGTTGTAGAACGTTTCCAGCGGCACCGGTAAATCCATAGCGGCGCAGATGGCGCGCACCTTCGCTTTGTCATAGCACAGCGCAAGACAGCCGGGCGCCGCACCGGAATATGGCACACCCAGCATCTCCAGCAGAGCAGGTACGTGAAGCTCCAGTGTGGCGTCGTTGTTGTAGCCCTCATCACACAGGTTCAGAACAAACCCCGGCGGGTTGTCCAGCAGCTTCTGTATCAGCTTGCTGTGATTGTCCATGTAGTTGAACTCAAAATCGCCCAGCTTCGCCAGTGCTTCCTTGAGCATCTTGATGGTGTGAAAGTCTTCCTCATTGAACTTGCCATTGAGTTTGACCGTGTCGGGAAGACTCGGGTCACCCATCACCACCGTGACAGTGCGTTTCGGAACAGGCACTGCAGCACGCACTTTCTTTTCCGGCCCTGTCGCGCTCAGAAACAGGCGATTGGCCATCATGCCCAGATCGTGCCCGCGCGTGGAATCCGCCTGCAGGGAGCCGTGGCAGACAATATCGGTGAAACCAAGATCACTCAGAATAGTGCGCAACTCCTGCTCACTGTACAGTCGTTCAGCATAGAACTGGTCGGCGATGACTCCCACGTTGGCCTGGTTAACCACCTCGCGCGACACGATACGCTTGCCATTGGCAGACAGCGTGCGCTCGCGGTTTACAAAGTGTTCCTGGTCGATCCATTCCCAGCTGCGCGGTTCGAAGTTCTGCGCCATCCAGTGTGCATCCACCACGTCCAGCACCAGTTTGCCGCGCGAACGCAACACACGCATGATGCTGTGCAGCACTTCCAGGTCGTCCTCTTCACGCTCGAAATACCCAAAGGAGTTGCCCATCACGATAACGCAATCCTTGCTGTTCTCGGGCAGGTGGATACGCCGCGCATCGCCCTCGGAAAATTTGACGCGCAGGCCTTCGTTGCGCGCGCGCTTGCGCGCCAGACGCACCAGATACTGTGAGCGGTCAAAGCCGTGTAGATGCTTGAAACCCCGGCGAGCCAGTTCCAGAACATGCCTGCCCTGGCCACAGCAGAGGTCCAGCAGTTCGCTGTTCTCGTCGATATCCACTGCACCGATCAACATATCAATCTCGGCGCGGGTGTTTTCACTGTTCTCCACCACGTCACCATCGGTTTTCAGGTAGACGGAGTTGAACAGTGTTTTCCACCAGTCGCTAGGCAAATGGCGTTCCAGATCGGAGACTGGCCCCAGAGTACGAATGGGTCTGGCGCTGTCGTTTGCTGCTTTAGTGGTGCGTTTGGTCATGGCATGACTCCTTGCTGCAAATACCACACAATTTGATTTTGGGGCGCGGTAAACCACGTTGCTGGCAGACAATTTTTCTGCGCCTTTCGGCGCGCGATATTGCCACTACTTTTCGCAGTCGGTTAATAAATCAATTGTGGAATAATTACATGCTGGACCTTGGCATTACGGGACTATACTCCCGCGACAAATCCTGTGGCACGGGGCCCAACACGGCACTGGATTTCCATCGGCTCTATATTTTTCGGACACCCAATCATGTTTCGAATTCGCCAGATCCACGATGCCTCGACCCACCAGAATCGGCTGGCTGTTTCCGCTGTGTTAAAAATCTATCAGGATGCTTTCAGCTACTACCCTGAGTATGCAGCAAAAATAGCCGCGCTGATGAAGTTTTCTCCAGAGAAAGATTTTGAAGTGGTGCTATTGGTAGCTGAAGGTCACAAGGAACGTATTCTGGGTTTTTCGCTCAGTTTCTACTTCCCACGCCTGCGCTACGGCTACCTCGACTACATTGCCAGCCACCCGAATCGGCATACCCGTGGCTACGGCGGCGCACTGTACGAGGCGACCTGTGAGTGGTTCTGGCACCGCAAGGCCCACGGCCTGTTTCTGGACGTACCCACCGACGACCCGACGCTGATACAGGACAAGGGCAAGCTGGCGGGCAACCGCCGCCGCCTCGCATTCTATGAGCGCTTCGGTGCCCGCCCTATCGCCAACACCGCCTACGAAAGCACCGCACACAAGGCGAACGCCGGTGCGTTCACTTATCTGGTGTTTGACGATCTGGAAACGGGCACACCGCTATCGAGAAAGCAGTTGCGTGCTTTCCTGCGACGCATGTTGGCGGTCAAGGGCAATATGGACGCGAACGACGCCAAGCTCAAGCTGGTACTGGATTCCGTCAAGGACGACCCGGTACAGTTGCGAGCGCCGCGCTATCTCAAAAAGCGTTCCGATACCGCAGAGGCCGCGCAGACCCCGCTCGAGTTTGTCACCACCGGCGATGCGGAGCAGATCCACCACCTGAAGGAAAAAGGCTACGTGGAGCGTCCCGCTCGGGTTCATGCCATACTCAAGGGGCTGGACGGTATTCCAATGAAATCGCTGAAGCCTCGCCATTTTGCCGAGCGGCATATTCAGGCTGTGCACCATCCCGAACTGGTCAAGTTTCTCAAGCGGGGCGAACAGAATCTGGGGCCGGGACAACTGTTGTACCCGAATGTCTTCCCCGTGCGCCACTCCGACCGCATACCGCAATCCTGGGACAACCAGGCCGGCTATTTCTGCATCGACAATTTTACGCCGGTTACCGGCAATTGTTATCTCGCTGCGCGCAATGCGGTAGACGTGGCACTTACCGCCGCACAGCGACTCAGCAAGGGTAGCCGCCTGTGTTATGCCCTGTGCAGGCCGCCGGGTCACCACGCCGAATCGCGCGTGTTTGGCGGTTTCTGCTATTTCAACAATGCGTCGATCGCGGCCCATTACCTGTCGCAATCCGGGCGGGTAGCCCTGCTGGATATCGACCACCACCACGGCAATGGATCACAGGAAATTTTCTACCGGCGCAGCGACGTGTACGTGATTTCCATTCACGGTCACCCGCGGTTGTGCTACCCCTACTTCTCCGGCTATTCCGAGGAACGCGGCGAGGGCGAGGGCAAGGGCTACAACCGGAACTACCCCCTCTATCCGGGCGTTGATGATCACAACTATGCGGACACCCTCGGCAAAGCCCTCAGTGTGATCAGCGCGTTCCGACCAGATTACCTGGTGCTGTCGCTGGGTTTTGACATTATGCAGGGCGACCCTACCGGCACCTTTGATGTAACACCGCGCGGTATGTACCGTATCGGCAGAATGCTCGGCGAAACCGGCCTGCCCACGCTGGTGGTACAGGAAGGCGGTTATTCCCTGCGCAACCTGCGCTCGGGTGCGCTGGAATTTTTCCGCGGGCTGACGCGCCCGGCAGGAACATAGCGTCAGACTTTACTGGACAATAATGCGGCAAGTATCCAATACTTCGACACGCGCCCAGTGCTTCACGTAGCTCCCGAAGCACTACTCAAGTAATAACAAAGGAGAACGCCATGCCCGCCTCTACTGAAATCCTGTCCCCGGTTGTCGCGTTGCTGGTATTGACCTGCATCGTCTGGGCATGGATGTATATCACCCGGATTCCAGCCATCAGCAATGCTGGCATGAAATTGGACCAGAACCTTCCGAATGGACAACAGATGGCGGAACTTCCACCGAGAGTCCGCTGGAAGGCCGATAACTACAATCACCTGCTGCAACAACCTGTGATGTTTTACGCGGTGGCGCTGACACTGGCGCTGCTGGGTGCCGGCGACGGCCTGAATGCGACACTGGCCTGGTGGTACGTGGGACTGCGTGTCGCTCACACCCTGCACCAGACACTGTGGAACAAGATCGAGATACGTTTTGTGCTGTTCAGCCTGTCCTCACTGGTGCTGATCGCGCTGGTTGTGCGCGCCGCACTGTTGGTCTGGTAAGCGCTAGCTGACCAGACTCCTGCCGCCATCCACGGTGATCACCTGGCCGGTGATGAACGGCGCATCACAGCCCAGGAACACCACTGTCCGAGCGATATCCATCGGGTCACCCAGGCGTTTCAACGGTGTCTGTTGCAGGGTGCGCTCGCGCATTTCATCACCGTAACTGTCATCGCTTTCGGGCCACAGTATCGCGCCGGGCGCGACCCCGTTCACGCGGATATCCGGCCCCAGATCTACCGCGAGACTGCGTGTCAGTGAAGCCAGCCCAGCCTTGCTAGCGCCGTAGACGTTGAAGTCCTTCAGGGGAAGATCCATATGCACATCGAGGATATTGACGATGCTCGCGGTACCGGAACGCAATCCCGGCAGCAGGCCCTGAATCAGGAAGTAGGGACCGCGCAGGTTCGCGCCCAGCAGGCTGTCAAACTGCGCGGGCGTGCACGTCTGCACCGGCGTTGGCAAGTAACTGGAGGCATTGTTCACCAGTAGGTCAAGTGAGGGTGAGCAGGCTAGCACCTCACGGGCCAGTGCACGGATCTGCACCTCATCCTGTAAATCGGCCTGAAACAGGCGGCAGGATTCAGGCCGCTTATCACACAACTCCCGCGCCAACGCCTGAGCGCTATCTGCTGAGCTGCGATAGTGCAGCGCAATGTCATACCCGATGTCGTGCAGGTGGCAGGCGATCGCGCGCCCTATGCGCCTCGCGCCACCGGTGATTAAAGCTACCTTGTTCACTGCTGCCTGCTCCTGTGCCTGGCCCGGACGGTGATCAGTCGTAATAGGCGGGGGCCTTCTTCAGGGTATCCGCCAGCGCCTTATCGTGTTCTATCCAAAGTGTCGCGCCGGTTTCGGCCAGCACACGGTCCACTTTGTCCATGGATTCCAGTGTCTGTTCGGCGTTGTAATTGAACGTCGGCACCCGACGTAAAGTGCGGTTGGCCCGCGTGTGGTACAAGTCGCCTGACAGTAATATCGGCCCCGTTTCTTCCAGCATCACCAGCAGGCTCTGGTGCCCGGGCGTGTGGCCGGGGGTAGAGATAATCTGCACACTGCCGTCACCGAATACATCGTAGTCGCCGTCTATCAGTTTTACCTCGGCCTGCTTCAACGCTTCATACGAACGAGTGTCGACAAACTCCTGATTACCATCAAATGCACTTTGCCACTCGGCCGTTTGCATCAGCACGGTGTTTTCAACCAATGCATTGGCTGCGCCCGAATGATCAAAGTGCAGGTGCGAATAGGCGGCATGGGTAATGTCCGCTGGCGTTATATCCATATCGGCCAATTGCTCGATGATCCAGCGTTCATACTGCATGACCGGCCCTTCTGCGGGAGGCTCACTACCCACCACTGAGCGCGGAAGACCACCATCCCAGAAGAGGATGCCGCGGTCATGCCTGATCATATAGCAGGGCACAAAAAGCTCCCGGACATCCGATTCCTCCGGCTTGATACTGAACATTTCCAGGCTGTCCAGTTGCACGCTGCCGCAGTCGAAGACATAGAGTTCAGGGCCGGCGCTGGCGTAATTGCAGATGCCTATCAAGCTTAGCGCGAGGTACTTCAGGCGTGTTCGCATACTGTTACGTCCTTAGTGATTACAGGGAACGGGGCTCTGTCTAACCCACCAAGCTCTGCGAGGTTAGCATAAGTGCACCGAACACCTGAAAATATTGTGCCAGCTCGAACTCTGATGGCGTTGGGCTATCCTGTAGTGTAAATATACCCTCAAACATAACAATTGAACGGTGCGCGATGAATACGTATACCCGGCTACTCAGTGTATTACTCACCAGCAGTGTGTTGCTTGCCTGTTCCGACAATAACAACAATGCGTCCCCGGCGGTCTCAACGGTTGTGACACCGACCGAACCCCCGGTCATGCCGCCGGTTACTCCCGAGAGCCTCTTTTCCCAACAGACAATCAATATCCCCAGTAAAGCCACTCCCGCGTTCACGCCGGGGACCACGGGGGTTGTGGTCGACAACCCCAAACTGCTGCGCCAGTTCGGCTCCGGCGAGATCAACTTCAATCAGGCCCGTTACACACGCTACTTTTTGTCGGATAAGGACGGCCTGCAGCCAGACGGAATCCTGATAATGGTTCCGGGGTTTGAAGGCGGCGCTGCTAACTATTATCCGTTCGCGGAGAACCTGTTGCGAAGAGCCACAGCTGAGACCAGCCTGGTACTGGAAGTTTGGGCGGTTGATCGCCGTTCCAATCACCTCGAAGACACGGTGGGGCTTGATATCGCAGAGGAACTGAATGATCCGGTTGTTGGGCTGGACTTTCTTTTCGGCGATGCCGTAGGACTCGAACTCAGCCAGGCCTTGGTAGACGGCCCCAACCGCCGTGCAGTTTTTCATAACAGCAGCACGGATACTGCCTTTATGGCTCAGTGGACCGCGCTTGTGCACTCACAGGATATCAATGCCATTGTCGAAGCAGCGCGCAGCGCGGCTCGCAGCGGCAATGTTTTTCTGGGTGGACACTCCGCCGGCACCGGCTATACCGCGCGCTATGCCGCCACTGACTTCAACTTCAGCGGCGGCGACCCAGAGCCGGGCTACGAAAAACTGCGCGGCCTGATACTGCTGGAAGGTGGCGGTGCCAGCCTGTCATCGGAACCCGTTGATGAGGCGACGCTGGATTTAATAGAAGCGCGTTTTGACGGAGGTCTTTACGGTGCCGTGCGCGACCAAATGCCACGTTGTATCGATGGCCAGACCGCATGCACAGTCGCCACCGCCGCGGTCGATTGCGGTGCGTTCGACAATTCGTCCTGCGTCGAGCCCGAACGGGCGTTTTCCGAAGTACCCGGGCTGCTGTCAACGCAACTGTTTGCGGTTTCCGAAGTCAATGCGCTCGACGCCGCCCTCAACGGTGAGACAGTTGCCTCACTGCTGCAGCACGACTTCAATGGGATACCGGGCAACAACGTAATCGCAAAAGTACCGCAACTCAACATCCTGACGGCCCTGGTCGGCAACACGCCGGCCTCATCGATCACGCTGCTTGGAAAGTTCATCGATGATGACGGCCTCGCTGCCGCAGCCGCCAGCTTTCTCGCCACCTCTGTGGGTTTTGAAGGACCTGTGGTCGACGGCGTTGCCACCTGGCTCAGCAAGGGAGAAGCCCAGCCACCACAAGCGCTGGTAGACAACGGTCCGGCGCCGCAAACACTCGCGGAGCTCGGCAAATGGGGCGTGGAGGTGGAGCCAACCGATCTGGAGCAAAGTATCGTGCCGGGATTCTATCGCGGCGCAACCAATTTCCTGGATTGGTACTACCCTTCCTCCGGCCTTGGCGTCACCAACGGACTCGGGCTCGATACAACAGCCCTGTCTGCCCCGCCACCGCTGGGGCGTGGGCGCACCGATATAGACAACCGCACGCAGGCAATGCACATCGATATTCCTGTCATCGGCTTCGGCGGCAGTAACGGGCTGACACCGGCGCCCGCATCCTGGCTGCGCTTTGCCGCCGCCATCGGCCCCTGCATGGCACCCAGCTGCGACGGCTTAACGCCACGAATACTGGATGAGGCAAATCCCAGCGCGGCATTTCCCACGTTCGGGGATGTCAGTGGTGGCTTCGAAACCTATATATCCGAGGGCTATGCACATCTGGACATACTGACAGCAGACGATGACGAGACGAATAATGTCATCGGCCCACTGCTGGCGTTTATCAACCGCAATCTGCAATAGCCGCACTGCTGCGATTGCGCAACACCAAATCAATCCAAAGGAGAAACCGCGTGTCAATTTTTGATAATTTCAAACTGGACGGTAAAGTCGCCGTGGTAACCGGTGCGGGCAAAGGGATCGGGGCGGCAATCGCCAAGACCTTTGCCGAAGCTGGGGCAGATGTAGTGATTGGGGCTCGCACCGAGGCCGACCTTGAACGCGTAGCAGAGGTGATTACTGCGCTGGGGCGGCGCGCCTTGGTGGTACCAACAGACGTGCTGGATTTCGATCAGCTACAAAATCTCGCCGACCGCGCTATGGCGGCGTTCGGACGCATTGATATCCTGGTGAACAACGCCGGTGGATTTCCGCCAAAACCGGTGTCACAGACTACCGCTCGCGAGTTCGAGGGCGCATTCCGCTTCAACGTCAGCACAGCCTATGAGATGTCCCGTATCTGTGCCCCGCTGATGGTCGACTCTAGCGGCGGTGGGACCATCCTCAACATCTCTTCCATCGCCGGACACAAACCGACACCCTGCTTCGCGGCCTACGGCACGGCCAAGGGCGCACTGTCGCTGCTGACGCAGGAACTGGCGCAGGAATTCGCCCCCAGGGTGCGCGTCAATGCCATTGCAGTCGGCTCCACCAAGACCGATGCGCTCAATACCGTGCTCACCCCGGAAGTCGAGCAGGTGATGGTGGACCTGACCCCGATGGCTCGTCTGGGCGAAGTCGAGGATATCGCGATGGGCGCGCTGTACCTGTGCACACCCGCAGCAAGTTATGTCACGGGTGAAATACTGGGCGTGAACGGCGGCCTCGAGCGGCTGAATATGCAGATGCCGCGCGCTTGGGGCGGCATGGGGTAGTCGTCAGGCAACGGAAACAAACTGGACCAGACCGCACCGTGTGGTAGCTCACAGCAACCCGAATTTGGCCATATTTGACTGCCGCACCTGCCTGGTTTCGCATTACACTTGAAGAATAGGCCACCCCGCAGGAGTACCAAGCATGTCAATGGCATCCCGCACACCCACCGATGTAGCGCTGACCCCGCGCAACAGGGAGTTCGATATCGCCCGCTGCCTGGCGCGCGACTGGTTTGACAACCACGCGTTCAAAACCGCCTGGTTCAATGCCATGTCGATCACATTCCCGCTGGGCGAAAAATTTTTCATCGACAGCGTGCGCCATTTTGCCGACCGCATTGACGATCCGAAACTGACGGAAGACATTCGTGGCTTCTGCGGGCAGGAGGGATTTCACCGGCGCGAGCACCAGCGCTATAACGAAGCGCTATGCCGCCAGCGCGGCTATGACCTGCAAGTCATGGAGGCTCGCCTTGAACGCAATATTCAGCGCGGTTATCGATTTCTGACACCGCTGCAGCGCCTGGCCACCACCGCTGCGATGGAGCATATCACTGCGATACTGGCTGAATCGGCGCTCTGCGAAGACAACCCGATGATCAGCCCGGCTGACAGCGCCATGCAGGAGCTGTGGCAGTGGCACGCAGCCGAAGAAATGGAGCACAAAGCTGTCGCTTTCGACGTTTATCGCGCGATTGGCGGGACAGAGAAGATGCGCAGGAGTGCCATGCGTCAGGCCACGGTTTTCCTGATGCTGGATATCCTGATGGCGCTGGTGCACATGCTCAGAAGAGACAAACAGTTGTGGAGTCTGCGCCTGTGGCGTGAAGGCTGGCGCTTCCTGTTCGGCAAAGGCGGTATCCTGCGCAGGATAGGGCCCGCCTATAAGGAGTACTATCGCGAGGGCTTCCACCCCTGGGACAGAGACACGCGGCCACTACTGGAAGCCTGGAAAGCGCACGACGCCCTGCCAGCATAGCGCCATAAGTGAATAGCGAACCAGCGCATTCACTTGGAGATATTAATCAGGTTGCTGGGCTCCACATAAATGTGGCTGAGGCACTCGCCCTCTTCCTCGTTCCACTGGTCGATATCACCCATTCTGCAATGCGCCGCGCCGTGCACCTTGATATGTGAAATCTCATGGCAACCGATGCGCTCGAACTGCACGTCGGTGTATTTGTCATTGGTCGGCTTGATGGACGCAAAGGCGATCGATTTACTGTCGTAAACCACACCCTCTTTATTCATGACCGTCAATCGCGGCACCAGGGTGCTGATTCTGTAATTGAGATTATTCTGCAGGCGGAACTGCAATTTGCAGGCTTTCTGCATATCCCAGATACGCGTTACCGTCAGCACTGCGCTGACGGAAGGATCGCCCTGCTCGATCTCCATAAACTCCCAGGTTTGATCGTCCTTCAGCAGGACCGGGCGGCCGTCGAGTGTAACGGCCTTGATATCCGATTCAGATGCCGCTGTTAACGTTGTGCCCAGAGCGAGCAGTAGAACCAGAGCTGAAGATATTATGTATTTCATCAAATTGATTGCCATGCCAGTGTCTGTTTGATCGCGAGAGCGATCGCGTATTCTGCAGATTGCGTACTTGACTAAAGGGTAGCGTCACTGCATGGCGTAAGCAATACCCACGTCAGTGGCTTAATAGCCGTGGGCTCGGTCCAGGGGTGGCCGCGGGAGCAGCCGGGGAGATGGCTGCGGTGGTTAGTCGTTGCTCGCTACAATCTGCTGGCGCGCGTCCCATTGCTCGCGGTAATGTGCACACTGGGCGCGATCTACAGCACCTGATTGTTGGTGCCAGGCGAGCATAATGCAGGTTTTTTTGGCGCCCAGAGAGGTGCTGACATCGCTTTGAACGACTCTATGCAAGTCCTGCCCCAATGAAGATCTCTCAATCATTGCTGCAGTACCGCACAGGGCCACGCCCAGAATGAGTGCTGTCGCAATACCGCGCGCTTCCCCGGATAACCTTGTCTGTTTACTGTTCATGCGGAAATCTTAAGCAATGCATATTTCAGATTGGTTGCTGCCGCGTGAATCTTTTATGACATGCACACAGCACGCCAATCAGCGCCCCGGGAAATACCGCGCTGCGCGCCCGGCAGGCAATCAATACGAAAATACTGCCATTTACAGTACACTTTGCGCTTTCGCCTCCGGGCGATGTACCGGCTCTAAGACACCAGGGAATAACTATGTCGCGTCGACCCGCCCAGCTAATTGCAATCGCAGGAACCCTGGCACTCACCCTATTACACCTGCATGATGGCTCGTATGCTGGCCACGCAGCAGCCAGTGGAAGCACCAATCGGTTTGAGACAATCAGCGAGTTTTCGGTGGATGGGAATGCCGAGATCATGCAGGCTGCGGCCGGTGGCAACTACCTCGTGCATACCAACAGCAAGCGCAGCAGCATTGACGTCGTTGACCTGACGGACCCAGCGCATGCAAAGACTATCAGCTCTCTCGATATGCCTGGAGAGCCTACTAGCGTCGGTGTCAGCCCCGATGGAAGCTGGGCGCTGGCGGTTGTCTATGCAAACAAACCCAAAGCAGGAAAGAAGCCGGTTGATCCGCGGCTGCCGGGTGTACTGGCTCTGATCGACTTACGCGACCCATCCAATGCCTCTGTTACTGCCCTGATGGGGATTGGCCACCACCCAGACAGCATCGCCGTTACCGACTCGGGAGATCAGCTCGTGGGGGTGATTGCGATCGAGAATGAGCCGCTGATTGTCGTCGATGACAAGGTTTTGGATAGCGATGCGCCCGGCCACCCCAACGACATCAGCGACAGGGGCTCAATACAAATTGTCACCATCAACCCGCAAAAACCCAACCACTACAGCCTGACAACATTACCCTTTGGGGAGTCCCTGCTACGCGATGCACAGATGTTGAACATTGCTGACCCCCAGCCCGAGTATGTTGCCATCGCGCACGACAAACAGCTTGCGGCGGTATCGCTACAGGAAAACAACGGCGTTGTGCTGGTCGACTATCTGGCGGGGGAAATCACCGGCGCCTGGGACCTGGGCGTGGTGGCTGCACGCCCCGCCGATCTGGTGAATGACAACGATGCGCAGTTTTCCCAGTCATACCCAACCGATGCTACCACTACAGAACCCCTCGCCGGGACACGCTTTCCCGATGCGATCAGCTTCACCCCCGATGGAGAGTTCATACTCAGTGCCGACGAGGGTGAACTGCCACTCACAGGTGGCCGTGGATTCTCCATCTGGAGCTTAACGGGTGAATTGGTCTGGGATGATGGAGGTGAAATTGAGCGCCGCGCCAATGCACTGGGCCTGTACCCTGACGATCGCTCTGATGTCAGGGGTATCGAGGTAGAGGGGATTACTGCTGCCCAATTCGGCGACAAGGATTATGCCTTTGCCGTCTCTGAACGCGGATCGTTTGTTGTCATCTACAATATCAGTGACCCGAGGGCACCTGAATTTGTGCAAATCCTACCGACCGGAAAGGGGCCGGAGAGTGTTGTCGCCATCCCGCAACGCAACCTGATCGCCATCGCCGCTGAAAAAGGCGGCTCAATCACCATTATCGAACACAGGCCCGACGCAGAATAAACCACCTACCAGCGGGGTCGATAGTCGCGGCGCAGCTGCACTGCCTAGCCGCGGGCGAGCCTGATGTCGCTCACTTCGGTTGCTTGTCTATTTGATCTGCCTTGGCGGCAAATTTCGGGTTTTCACGATAGAAGCTCTCCCAGTACTGCGCACCAAAGTTTTCCATTGCACTGACTTCTCCGGTGCTGAAATTGACGTTCTCCAGGGACACTTCACCGGATTTGACCTGCACGTTGATAAAGGAATCGCGGGGTGTATTGCCCATGCCGGTAGCGATATAGGTGATGTCAGGCTCTTCGAGGAAATAGGTCTGCAGATACTTTCGCCCTCCACCAATATCACCTGAAATCAGAAATATCTGCTTGGTAGCAGCCAGCGGCTCCAGCAGCGGTTTCAAGTCACCCAGAAAGAAGCGATAGTGGGGAGGCGGCTTGATCGGGTGCCGGTATCGAAACAACGCCTGCATCGCGGGATTGTCGTTGTTATAACTCCAGAACACCTTGTGCGTCAGAATAAAGATATTCTTTATCGAGTCATCAGTCGCGGCATTGGTAAGCAGTGTCTTTACTCTGTCCCACGGCTCGCCCGACACAATGGGCACACGACCAGTATCAAGAAAAATGAACAACTCACTGCCCAGGCGAAAATCGTAATTCGACTCACCGAACTCCGTTACATAGCGGTCGATATCGTGACTCACCGGGGTTCTGGTGCCATCCGGTAGCGGGTCATCACCGACCTGAGTGTCGTGGTTGCCCACCGCATTAAAGAACGGCACAGGAATATTTTCGCTTACCCATGTCTTTAAACCGATCAAGCCTTGTTCTTTCAGATTGTAATACAGGTCGCCGAGCGCGATCACAAACGCGGGATCGTCGCCGAACAACCGCTCGACATTGGAGCGCAACATTTTGTTAGGTTCATGGACTCCGGGAGCAGAGCGAATATGCCCCAGAACCACAAAGCTGTAATCGGTCCAATCGTCTTTCGGATTCACGGCCAACTGATTGAAACAGGATTTGTACGGAATCTCCCGACAGTCATCGGCTGCTACAGCAGCGCTACTCCAGATAATAGAGCACGCCCATATAAACACTGCAAAAACTGAAATCCTGGCACTCATCTTGTAGCCTCCGGAATTCTCAGGGAGTGAGCCGATGTAGCTGCGTATTATAAACTGCTACTGAGGGGAGCGGGGTAATCGCGACTCAATCACCACACACGGATGCTTTTGAGCTTGAACTTCAACTTGCGGGAGTCCCGACTGTTCGGCTTAAGTTCGCTGGGAGCCACCGGATTCAAGTGCTGCAATTCGATATGCATAGGAGTGGATTCATCCAGGCCCGGCGGAAGGTCCAGAGTTACATCTTCCAGCGCTGCTTCACTGAGCAGCTCTCCATTGACGTAAAGCCGAGTGGGTTCCCGCCCATTGAAATAGCTGCCCTGTATCAACAGGCGACGAGGCCGCTCACCTTTTGCCAGCCTAAAATACAATGATGAACTATTGCCGACACTCCAGACACCATTCTCGGTGATGGCGCTCCACCCTTTGTCGAGTAGCACGAAGGGCTCTATCTCGCTGGCTTTCAACTTGTGCTGGGGCATTGGCTCGAAAAGCACCGTGTAAACCGCGTATTCGTCCAGCTCTTTTGCGGCTTCTCTTGCCCTTTCGGCAAGCGCGTCTTTCTTTTGTGCTGCAGTCATCTGTGTGTCACCCAATGCCACACAGGAGAACAACAGCGCGATCAGAGCTATAGCGCGCATACGGTATCCACACCGATAACATACTTCGAGTGGCGGAAAATCCGCCCCGGCATACCCGCGAGTAGTTCAGCGGCTTTCTTTGACTTGTTGGTCGGGTATTTGAATTCTATGACCACATCAACCGGCGAGGCTGTCGTCCTCGATGACTTAATGGGATACATACTCTGGTAGCGGATGTTTTTGTCGATAGTCATGCGGATGCCAGGCGCAACCTCGTAATAGGCGCGCTCATACTGCACATGCAGACTGGGGAACAGATTGCACTGCCTTGCCACGGACATACTTCTCTCATTGCTGCGCAACAGTCGATTGGCCGTTGCGCGATCAAATGGCAGATCACCGGTCGGGTTATCGAGTGTAATAATCAGCTTATTGGCAAGCTTTCCCCTCTTGTTCTTGAGCTCAAGCACCATGTCGTCAGTGGCATCGTTGTACCAGCGAATTCTCAGTTTACCCCGCTTGCTGATACCCGAGACATTGTCCTGATAGTCATCCAGCTCGGCTGTATCGAGATAGACAGAATGTATCAATCTATCCGCATACTGTTTGACCGGGTGCAGGCCAGCGCGTTGCAGCCAGCTCTCAAACTCTGTGAACTGAGCACGTTGGTAAGGTACTTTCAACTCATAGCGAAAGTCATTGCGTTGCAAGCCATTACTCTGTGGCAAAACCTGCCTCCACGAGTTGCTGTTTATTAAAATTGGTTACCGGCTGAGCCACCCCATCTATCACAATCTGACTGCCCCTTTCATTGGTGGCGAGGAAACCATAGTTATTGAAGGTACAGCCGTTGCACTCAATGGAAGCACTGCCGTACTCGTTCTTCTTGATGTAGGTGATCAGGGCGCTGCCAGAAATATTGTTGAAACTGCTGTCGTTGACAACAGCCACCGAAAGATCCTTGCTGGCAACGCCGCTGGACGAGCCATCAATAAGGACATCTGTCGCATTAAGATTTGATTCCTCACCCACTGAAATCGATTTATCACCGATCTGCAGAAAATCGACATTATCCAGCGTGAGTGAGGTGCCGGAGACATCCACCGCATCATTGCCCGTCAGTTCAAACAGGGAATCGCGTATCAGGCCCACCGAGAAATCACTGTCAAAACCATCAAAGGCGGTGCGCCGTATTGTGGAATCGCTGATGGTGAAATCCGCTCGCACGATATTCAAGGCATCTTCACAATGCATGTTGTCAAAAGTGGCATTGGCAACATCGACATCACTTTCGTAGAACGAGATACATCCAGTGATACCGTAGTAATCCTGCCGATTGGCCACTGTGGTAGAGCCAACTCCGCTCAACAGCGCATGCTGTACTTTTGACCGCTCCTCGGCCTGTGATACCTGTATGCCACCCCAGGCCCCCACTCCCTGAAACCCCGGCAAGGGTTCTACTTCAACCTTAACCAGTGACTCTTTCGTACCAAGTACGAACAGTGGGCCCCGCACTTTCAGTGTAGCGCCGTTTTCCAGTTTGAGGCGCGCACCGGCCTCCAGGGTCACAGACCAGCCCTTGTCGAGTTCGAGGCTGCGATCAATGGAATGATCACCCGGGCCGAAGACAATACTGCGAGCCGCCCCGTCAAGCTTCACGCCTTGCTTGCCAGACAACACCTGACGGAAATTACGAGCGAAGCCGGTAATATGATTTCTGAACTGGGTTACCGCGGCTTCAGTATACGTCTGCCCACGGTATTGATATTGAACCGTCACCTTGATGTCGTCAGAGAAAGGCTGCTCCAGAGGTATATCAACCAGGTGCTTCGACACCTTTTCATCGGCCTGCTTGTCATAGGCTGGTAACACGCCAAAGTCTTTGACGACCCGCTGCTCGCCGGCAGCGTCGGACAACAATACCTGCACATCGGCAAGCGCATCCGCCGACAAATTCTTCAACTGCAGAGACATGCCATCACCTTCGGGGAACAGAAAGGCGCGCACGTGAGAGTAGAGAGGGGCGTCCGGCCATCTCGTCACGAAGGGGTTACTACGGTCAGACACTCCGCGACGCAATGACTTGAGTTTCATGTTGTCGAGAAAATAGGAGAGGTTGTTCAGTATGTTCTGTGTGAAGATAATTCGCGTTGGCATGTCTTCCATCGCCAGCACTTCGAGATGTCCTATCTGCGATTCCTGATACTGCTTCTGCCACTCGGGACTGGAATAAGCCTCCAACAGCTCCTCTGCAAAATCCAGTACATAACGTTGAAAGTCCGGAGCACCTCGCAGATAGGGTGCAGTCATGCGGTCGCAATTTTCTGTCTCGGCGTTACGCTCATGGGGAACCGGGCCATTATCGAAGGCGATGGGTTCCAGGAGATTGGTGGTGGGATTGAAGTAGAACCGTCGATTGTGTGCGGCCTGTCCATGACAGCCGTACCAGGTGTTCATCAACACCCACCACCTGGCGACCTTCTGCACATCGAATACCTCATCCGCGGGTAACTTCCCGTCCATATAATCCCGGTAAAGGGACATGGCGCGCACGGAATTGTTCGTTGCAGTTGATCCAGGCACATACGCCGGCGCACCGAACTGTGAAATGGCCATATCGTGCATATATACGTGTGCGTTATCCTTGCCGGGCACACCGGCACCACCCTCGGGATTGGTGCGCACATTCAGGTCCCGCTGACGCCACATAAGGTCTTCATCGAGAATGACGATGGGGCCTTCGCGCCTTGTCTGCGCCTCAAGTAACTCTTTGGAGAAGTGCTCCTCCAGTGCCATTACGCCAATAGCGTGATCATTGATACGCACATCGACAAACTGGTAGCGCGGCGCGAGTATTCCCCAGCGCCGCATTTCATCCATCAACAGGGCCTCCGCCTGATACTGGCGTGTCATCGGATGCTGTATCGAGAACCGCTTCATGCCGAAAACATAGCCCTGTTTCCGTATCTTGATGCGGAAAGAGATTTTTGTAGGGTGCTCAATGTGGTCCACCCAATCGCCTTTCAAACGCAATTCGGCTTTAAGCTTGTGCGAGGGTTCGCCGTCATCTGCGATAACCGTTGCATCCACCCAGTCATCATCCTCACCCACGAGAATCTGACCGGGCTTGTCCAACGTATCGCGACGCTTCTTGTACAGCTTTTTCAGTGCACCATCAGTTAGATAGATATCGAGGATTGGCAGGGTTTGCTTGTCGAACTCCTCGCGCTGCACGGCCCACTTCAAATTCGACATGTCGCGCAGTAAATCGCCCGACAGTATGCACAGAGGGTCATCCTCTGTGCATTGTGGTATTTCCGTATCCTGTAGATCTTCTTTGAGCAGTTCTGGCGTTAACAGCAGCAACAATGCCACCAACAGTGGAACTACAAGGAGCGCCAGTCGAATAGTTTTCGCAGACAAAGCGAATGCTCAGGTAATAACGCGCGCATTAGAGGTGAGAGAAATCTCAAACTCCACCCCTAACCCGGCGAAAGCGCGCCGCAGTTCATCGATGCTGCTCAGCTCAATACGCAGGGTATCAATCAACAGCTCTATGCGGGGCCCGCTCCTGTACAAGCGCTTTAATTTGTAAGTGAAAGACTGTTGCTTCAGCAAGTTTTCAACATCAGCCAGATCCAGAGACTTGTCCTCGGGCAGATGCAGGATCACATCCACAAGATTGCTGTTGCTGGTCAAAATCTGCTTTTTGGTAAGCGCAAAGGGAATAAGTACAGCCACGATGACGATAAAACCAACGACAGTCACCATGACCTGGTTGGCACCCAGACCCAGACCAACGGCAATAGCGACAAAGATGTACAGTAACTCTTCCGGCTCTTTGATCGGTGTACGAAAGCGCACGATGGATAAGGCACCAACCAGACCCAGCGACAGAGCGATGGAAGACTTGATGATCGTAATGATAATGATCATGGCCGGTATCAGCAGAAGAAACATCGGCAGGTATTGGTTGTGATCGACAACAAGTCTGGTTGAGCGCGAGATCACAAATGCCCAGATGACAGCCAGTACCAGACCGATGCCCATGTTCCTGAGTAATTCCAATAAAGGGATGTCTATAACAGCATACGGATTCGCAAAGTCCACCAACTTCTCCTGCTTATTCTGATATTAATGTAATTATTCGGTAATCTAACTATCACGCTAGTGTAGTAGGAATGTAACCTCACAATGTTATAGAAAAGACAATTCGATGTATAGCGCTGGCAACCAGCCCGAGAGAACTGGCCCCCAATTTACTATTTTAGTGACAATTTTGTGACGTAGCTCCTATTCGGGGAAGCGATCAAACCTTGGCATCCCTTCAGGCAGGTAATGAAAGGCCTGCTTTTCGATACAGTAAAATGCCGTATCCGGCACCCCGTACTCGGCAGGGTCATCCATAGTACCTACCTTGAGAATCAGCAGGTCGGTGAATCCCGGGGGATGACTCGCTAGCGAAGTGCCACAGTCGGCACAAAACTCTCGCCTCACCGGGGTTTCCAGATCGCTGCGCGAAAATGATTTGGGCTCACCTTCGGTGTAACGAAAGCCGCTAAGCGGCATCGCCAGCGCAACATTGGCGCCGCCACCGGAAATGTACTGGCACTCGCGGCAGTGGCAAAGTCCGCGCATTACTGGCTCACCCTCTGCTTCGTAGCGAATTTTTTTACAGTAACAACCGCCGGTTATCTTCATTTATTGTTCTCCATTGTGAACTGACAAGGTATAAATTATGGAACCCTATGACACTTCTATGCGGCATTTACTGTAAACCACCAGCGCCGATGCCGCCATCGCACAGCATAATAAGGTATATTCACGCTTCTATTTATTACAGTTTAATTACAGGAAGCGGGCCAGATGATCAGAACCCTACAATTATTTAGCTTCCCGCTGGCACTGTGTTTGCTCGCGGCCTGCAGTGGCAATAACAACAATAATGACAGCGACAGCGCAATCGAAGTCCGGCCGGCACTCGAGCTCAGCCTGACGGAAGCACCCATCGAATTGCCCGGCATAGAGGCCGACTTCGCAGAGGACGTGCGGTACGGCGAGGGAGAGCGCAACGTATTCGATATTTATATGCCCAAATGTGATGCGCCCACACCACTTGTCATCTACATCCACGGTGGCGGTTTTACCGGCGGCGACAAAAGCTCAGCTCACTCCAACGGCGACTTTATCAGGGAAGTACTGCAGTCCTGTGTCGCCTACGCCACCATCAATTATACGCTGCTGAAAGTACCGTCCTCGGCGGAAGGCGTTTCTTCGATTGTGGAACAAGGTGGCGTTCTCACCTCTCTTCAGGATACTGCCCGCGCCCTACAATTTATGCGCTACTACTTCTCCAGCCTAAACCTCGACCCTGATAATGTGGCCCTGTACGGCGGCTCAGCCGGCGCCGGCGCCAGCCTGTGGCTGGGCACACACGATGATATGGCCGACCCCGACAACGAAGATGCGATCCTGCGCGAGTCCACAAGGGTGAAAGCGGTGGGCGCACTCGCCACCCAGTCCACCTATGACCTGATCGTGTGGGAGCAGGTCCTGCTGCCTATCACCGAGAGCCTGGAGGGCATTCTCGGTGGCACCGACATCCCCACGGTGGCCAAAGCCGTCGGCGCAACCAACTACCTGCTGACCTTCCTCGGCGTCGAGACAGTAGAGGATATATTCACCGCGGAAAACGAAGCGTATCGCGCCAACGTCGACATGCTGGGTTTGATGGACGCTGGTGACGCACCCATCTTTGTACACAATTTCCAGACCGGGTTTGACGATCTGCTGAACCTGTTCCTACATCACGGCCTGCACGCACTCGCTGTAAAAGAGCGCGCCGACGAGGTGGGACTGGCAAGCGTGGCCTATATTGATGAACCGGCATACGAGCTGACAGATCCTTCCGGCGAGAGCCTGGCGTCCTTCCTGTTGCGTCATATCAAGTGACACCGGCGAGGAAAGCAGGACAGGCTCTTAGCCCCGGATTCAGTCGACACTGAGGCCGCTCTAACGCTCACAGCATACGGGCAAGACACCATGACAGATGACAACAACCCCTTCGCCAGCGAAGCGATCACCCCCCCGTTCAACGACGAATGGGTGGCCAAACGCCGGGTCTCGGATGCAATCAAGCAACTGTCCGAGGCATTGGTAACCAGTTCGCCCAATATTGAAACAATGCACGCCATCGCCAGTCAATTGGAGGAGACCGCCGAGGAATTTCGAGGCTCACCGCGTATCTATGGTCGCTTTGACTGGGCGGCCAGTGGCGAGCACGGGTCGTTTGGCCAGGTCAGCCATGAACTCAACGCGATGGCGGGCTTGAGCAACCCATTGGCGCCACCAGTGAAGAGCTGGCTTGACGGGGAAATCGCCCGGGGGGCATGCCGATGTGGCTGGAATTACGAGGGACCACCCGGTAGCGTCCACGGCGGCTACGTTGCAGCTATCTTCGATCAATTCCTGGGCATGGCTCAGATACTGGGAGGACAGCCAGGGATGACAGGTTACCTGCATGTCGACTACCACCGGCGCACGCCGCTGAATACAGAATTGACGTTGGAGGGAACGCTGATAAAGGTGGAGCGTCGCAAAACGATCATGCGGGGTGAGATGTACGCAGAAGGCGTCTTGACAGCCAGCGCAGAGGGGCTTTTTGTACAGCCCAAAGGCGGTATCTACGAAATCAAAACCCAAACACCCGCCGGCGCCCCGAAAGACTAGCCCGCGCGCTCCCTCATTCAGACTCGCAGTCGCGTACCACTGATGGTCTCAGTCCTCCAAGCCACCGTGTTCCGGTGCCGGGCGAGCCCGCTGGTTATACAACAGTGACACAATATGCTTGATCTCGTTGTCCGAGAGCTTCGAGTAATCCTGGGTCAGTTCGCTGCCGACCGCCATACCTCTTTGCAACGCGGACCGTTTGCCCAGTTCATTCAACCAGCGTTTCAGGTATTTGAATTCATCGATATCGATCCCCTGCTCCTCCCAACCGCAGCTCCAGGGGTAGCACGCCATGTCGGCAATCGTGTAGTTGTCACCCGCCAGATAGCGGCGATCGTAGAGCCGGTTATTCATCACACCGTACAAGCGGTGCAACTCATCATCGAAACGGCGCAGCGCATACGACTGGTCTCCCTGACTGTCCTTCAGCCTCGCAAAGTGCCCGCGCTCCCCGGTTTTCGGACCCTGGTTTGCCATCTGCCACATAAGCCACTGATAGACCTCCCACTTCTCACGGTGATCGGCGCCGCCAAACTGGCCTGTTTTTTCCGCCAGATACATCATGCAGGCCCCCGACTCAAACACTGACAGCGGCTCGCCACCGTCGGCCGGCTGGTGATCGACTATAGCGGGCATGCGATTGTTCGGGCTGATGCGAAGGAAGTCGTCTTCAAACTGCGCACCACGGCCTATCTCACAAAGAATCAGCTGGTAGTCGATGCCACACTCCTCCAGTTGAATGGTGAGCTTCTTGCCATTGGGTGTGGGCCAGAAATGCAGGTCTATCATCTCGATTACGCTCCTGTTACCGTCGCTTTTATTGAACCCGACACTGTACGCGTGCCCGGCAGACTGACGCAAGCAGCACCAACTCACCGCCTATCCTGTATAGTGGCGACCTGCCCACTCTAATAAAGGATGCAGCCCATGAAAGCAGTTAAGAAAATTGCTTACTTCCTTGTCATAGGCATCGCACTGGTCATCGTAGCTTTTGATATCTGGGGCGCAGTCACGCTGGGCACGATAATGCCCTCGCCCAACCCGGAAATACGCAATGACGCGAATCAGGTGGTCATGGTATTCGGCGCCACCGGCTCGGTGGGCGACGGCCTGCTCAAGGCTGCGCTCGAAGACCCGGATGTCGAGCATGTATACGTTGTCACGCGCAGAACGTCCCCGCGCATTGACGCCGGCGTAGCATCCGGGAAAGCCGAGATGCTGCTGCACGAGGACTTTACCGACTATTCCAACCTCGCGGAGATTCTGCCCCAGGTCAACACCGTACTGTGGGGCCTGGGCACTACCTCATTGGGAATGGACGATGAAACCTACACCTGGATACACGTCGATTTCCCGATAGCGTTTATCAACGCCTGGCTAGAAGCCCGCACCGAAGCACCGATGTCATTCCACACCGTAACCGGCATGGGCACCGATGTGAACGGTGATCAGCATTGGGCCAGAGAGAAGGGCCGTGCGGAGCAGGAGGCGGCGGAGTTGGCCGAGGGTACTGGACTGCGCACTTTTTCCTATCGCTCTGCGTTTGTCAGGCCCACCAGTGAGCAGTCCAACGCGCTGCACTACCTGCTGGAAGCGCTGCTGCGACCGGGCGACCTCGTCATTCCCGCAAAAGACCTCGGCGGGGCCATGTTGGAGATCAGTGCCAGAACCGGCGAACTCGATAACGGCACACTGATCGACAACGCCGACAGCATCAAATTTGCAGAGGCCTATCGGGAGAGGCAGGGTGGCCAAACCACCAGTTCCGAGTGAATGCGCGGCAGTGTTGTTCTGCACCAGGGAGCTACCGGCCAGCTCAGCAGTCGCCGGGCGCTAGCAGTGCAGTGCAGTGCAGTGCAAACAAGCCGCAGCGAAAAACATCAGGCCTACAACTTGGACGCCATTTCGCTCATAATGCGTCTCGCCGCTCTGAAACCGTCCACCCATTTCACAACAGGTTATCGCCGCCATGAAAACTGCCGTACGAACATTGTTACCCGCCCTGGCGCTTCTGGTGTTCATGCTACCCCTGGGCGGCTGCAGCTGTGGCTTTGACTGCAATAACGATGACGATGACGACACTAACCCGGCACTGCTGACGCTGGGGCTTTCCGACTCCCTACCAGAGGACTTAAAACAGGTCGTGATTGAGGTCGACAGCATCACCCTGAGCCGCAGTGGGGTGGAAGATGTGGTTATCGAGACCTTCACCATACCGGATCTGGATCTGGTAGATGCCAACACCTTCCAGGTCGACCTCCTGCAGTACCAGGGTGTCAGTCAGTTGGTGGTCATTGAGGACCTCGAACTCATCCCCGGGACCTACAGCTCGGTTTCTATCGCCATTATTACCGGTGATGTGAACAAATCCTTTGTTCAGGAGGACGACGACAGCCTGAAGGCCATTGCGAGTGGCAGCAGCCTAAGCAGCCTGCCCGGTATGGTACTGTCATCTGGCGAGCAGCCCTTTACCGTGGAATTCGGCCTGGCACAGGCCCTGCAATATCAGTCCAGTAGCGAGACGTATTTGCTGACCACCACCGGTGTGCGTATAGAGGATAACCAGACTGCCGCCAAGCTATCCGGCTCAGTGGATACCACCCTGTTCGACACCGTCTCCCCCTGCAACGAAAAAACCGATCCGGAGACCGGTAACAGAGTATATCTCTACGAAGGGTTGAGCCTGCTGGAGGAAAACCTGTCGGATGTATTTACCTCACAGAGCACGACCACACCGCCCTCGAATGCGGTTGCGCCATTCGCGGTCGCCTCTATGGCGCAGGATACGCTGACTGGCAACTGGAATTATTCCTTTGGGTATATTCCCGCAGGGAGCTATACGATTGCATTTTCCTGTAACACCGCTGCCGATGAAGCCGTCGAATACAACGGGCTGGTTATTCCGCTGCCGATTGACCAAACGTACGAGATCACCCTCACCGAAGGCCAAAGCGGCACCTGCAATCTGGCCGAGGATGCCACCGGCTGCTAGTACCAACCTTTAGCAGTACATATGACAGAGGTCACAAAACTCGAATGAGTCAGTGACCCAGTTCTCCTTTCTTACAACCTGAAATCGACACTCTTTCGCGTACTTACTAGTCTGCAGAATCAAAGACGAAAGAGTGAGGTGGATTGTGCGACTGGTGAAACTCCCCGCCATGAATCTGGAACCCGGCATGTTCGTTGCCGAGTTGGATCGGCCATGGCTTGAGACCCCATTTACCCTGCAGGGTTTTGTGGTGCGAGACGCCGAGGAGATCAAGTACGTTTCGAACTACGTTGACCATGTGTATGTCGATGCCGAATATACCGGCGCGCGACAACCACTGACTCTCGCTCCAGCCCCTGTCGAGCAGAAACCGCATATCCGTCTGGCGATGAAGGCGGAGTTCAATCGCTCTAAAACCGCCTTTGAAAGTGCCACCGAGGCCCTCGACACCGTTTTCGAATCACTGCGCGGTGGCCTCGAAACGGATGTCAACACATTGAGGGCCGCCCTCATACCATTGATAGACGGTATTGCTCGCGATCAGAATGCCGTAGCCACGGTCGTGCGCATGCAGGACTGCGGCGAATACCGCCCGTATCACGGTATATCCATGGCGGTCTGGGCTGTCATACTGGGCAAGCAAATCGGCTTGTCGAGATCCGAACTGGAGAAACTGGCTGTCGCCTGTGCATTGTGTGACGTCGGCATGACACAGCTGCCCTCAGAGTTGCTCGACCAGGCGGAAAACCTGACCGATACCCAGCGGCGCATCATCCGCGCACACCCGACCATGAGCGCAGAACTGGTTGCCAACGCCGAGAACATTGATATCGAAATCACCGGGGTCATCGAAAATCACCACGAGCGACTCGATGGCTCAGGTTACCCCAATGCCACAGAGGGGCCGTCCATACCGCTACTGGCACGCATCGCCGGGCTGGCAGATACCTATGATGCAATGATCACACCACGCCCCTACGCGAAAGCGCGCACATCGCATGAGGCCGCACTGGAACTGCTGGACTGCAGCGGCTATCAGTTTCAGGAAGCGCTGGTAGAACAGTTCGTACAAGCCATAGGCCTGTTTCCCACGGGCTCCATGGTTGAACTGAACACAGGCGAGGTTGCAATCGTCTCCTCACAGAACATCACCCGGCGCTTAAAGCCTGAGTTGATGATCGTCATGAACGGCGCCAAGGCCCGCCGCACATTGCCCAAAATCGTGGACCTCGCCAACCAGTCCATCGCGGCAGAAGGCGAGCGCTGGATTGCCCGCGAGCTGCAGCCTGGCACCTACGGTGTTTCCAGCGAGGAGTTTTTTGTCTGATGCCCGGCACCACCAACAGGTTTCTCGGGCTGGTAGAGCTTGTCAATCAAAGCGGTGAAGACAAAGGCAACAGAACGACCAACCAGATAATGCACGATGTCTTCGGGCACCGCCTGAATGACTGGTTGAGAAATAACGATCAATGGAGTTTTCTCAACGATAATCGCGCTTGCGTCATACTTCGCGATATTGACAGCACTGATGAGTTGGAGAAAGCGGCGGCGCAACTCGACAGCGCGTTCAAAGAACCGCACTACCACCTTGGCCAGGCATTGCCTATGTCCGTGACTGCGGGATTCACCGAGTTCAATGACCAGAACTCGGACCTCGCCAAGGCGATGCAGGAGGCCGGTATTGCGCTGAACCAGGCCAAGCAATCGGAAAACCTGTTCCAGATATTCTCGGGAGACCACCCGGACAACCTGAAAAAGGAATGTGGGCGCCTGCAGGAAATGCAGTTAGCGCTGGACACGAACGAGTTTCAGCTGCACTACCAACCCAAGGTCCACGCTGGCCTGCGGACCCTGATTGGCGCAGAAGCGCTGATTCACTGGCACCACAGCGAACACGGCGTCATGTCGTCCGACAAATTTGTCGAGTTGGCAACAAAACACGACATGATGAAGCCCATCATGCGGTGGGCAATAAAATCGGCCATCAGTCGCCTCGCTCGCTGGCCAGAGCAATTATCCATCGCGCTGGATATCAGCCCCTCCCTGCTGGATCATGACATGTTGTCCCTGATCAAAGATGCGCTGACGGCATTTGATGTCAAAGCATCGAGGCTCCATCTGGAAATCTCTGAGGAATTAGGCGTTGGCGATCAGCAGCTTATGCGCTCCCAGCTTTGCGGGCTGCACAATCTGGGGGTGACAATCTCTATCGACAACTTCGGCACCGGCTCTTCCTCGCTGGCCCATTTTCGCGACCTGCCAATCAACGAGGTGAAAGTCGACAGGAGTTTTATCGAACGCATGCTGTTATCGAGCAAGGATTACGCCATCGTCAAAACCATTATCGATCTGGCACACAGCTTTTCGCTGAAAGTTGTCGCTGAGGGCGTGGACTCGCTCGAGATTGCCGATCGTCTCACCGAAATGCACTGCGATATCCTGCAGGGGTACGCATTCGACAATCCGCTTCCCGCCGAAGAGTTTGCAGCGGAGTACCGGATCTAGTTTACCGGCGGTAATTCCCGCGATTGTAGTTGCCATCAGTTTGCAGTAGTTTTAGCCACAGCAATGTGGGTGGGAAACTATGCAAACTATCCTGCGTCTGGACATGGCCGGCCACCCCCGTGGCTGGATCACGCTGCACGAAGCGGTCACCGCCTATGCCAAGGGCGATGTCATATACGGCATCGGTGAAAATTTGCCACCTGTATTCGGCGGCATCCAGCGTCTCAGTGGCGCGCGTTCTCGTATAGACCTGCAACCCATTGTCGCCATACAGGGCAGAATCGTTCAGGGCTTCTGCCCGCCACTGTGCAACCGCACACTGTTCCGCCGCGATGATCACCGCTGCCAGTATTGCGGGCGGCAGTATACCCGCGGCGAACTGACCCGCGACCACGTACTCCCCACCTCACGCGGTGGCAGGGATCGTTGGGAAAATGTGGTGGCAGCCTGTAAACGCTGCAACTGGGAGAAGGACAATCGCACACCGGAAGAAGCCCATATGCCGCTGCTAGCCGTGCCCTTCAAACCGAACCCCTGGGAGTGGCACTTCCTCGCCAAGGATAGAATCCTGGCCGACCAGATGGATTACCTTTCACAGCGCTTCCGCGCCGGGCGAGCCTGGGCTGCTTAACAAGTTTTGCCCGGTACCGCTATACTGGGCACCATAAAATCGACCCAACCTACCGGCAAACACGCAACGACAGGAGCGCTACAGTGTCCAGCGAACATCTCAATGCAGTGAAATCCATGATGCAGCAAATGGCCGAATCGGTTATTGGCCAGGACGAAGTTGTGCGCACATTGACCCTCGCCTTATTGTGTAATGGAAACGTGCTACTGGAGGGCCTGCCCGGCACCGCGAAAACACGCTCGATCAAAACGCTCTCCCAGGTACTGCAAGCGGGGCTGGGACGCATACAGTTCACCCCGGATCTGCTGCCGTCGGATGTGACGGGCAACGAAATCTATCAAGACAACCACGGCAAATCTGAGCTTCAGTTTCAACCAGGGCCAATCTTCAATGAACTGGTACTGGCGGACGAGATCAACCGCGCACCGGCCAAGGTGCAATCGGCCCTGCTGGAGGCGATGGAAGAACGCCAGATAACCGTCGCCGGGAAGACCTATGAGTTGCCGCCATTGTTCATGGTACTGGCCACCCAGAACCCGATCGAACAGGAAGGTACCTATCCGCTCCCGGAGGCGCAGATGGATCGCTTCCTGATGAAGATATCGGTAGATTACCCCAACGCGGAAGCCGAGCTGGCGATCATTCGGATGCTGCAGGCGGAAGAGGCTAAACAGACCGAAACGCTGCTGAAAATTTCTCAGGCAGATATTTTCGCCGCCCGCGATGTCATTCAGAAAATGCAGATTTCCCCGGCGGTCGAACAATACATAGTCGACCTGGTGATGGCGACGCGCTTACCGGAGAAATTCGGTGACAAGCTGGCACACTGGATCGAAACCGGCTCCAGCCCGCGCGCCAGTATATCCCTGCACCGCGCCTGTCGCGCGAGCGCCTGGCTCGACGGCAGGGACAGCGTCAACCCGGACGATGTGCGCTCTGTGTTGCACCCAATAATGCGGCACCGCCTGATCATGACATACGACGCTTTGGCGGATCACATCTCCCCCGACGATATTATCGATGAGATCATCCGGCAGGTCGCGGTAGGCTGAGCGCACGTGCACACTCCCACCGGCGAGGACATCTACACCAATCTGCACGCCCTGGTGCGCCTGCGCTACACCGCACGTGGTTTCAATTATCTGCCGCGACAACCGGTGCGCTCTTTGCTGAGCGGCCGCAAACGCTCGCGCCTGCGCGGTCGCGGACTGGATTTCGACGAACTGCGCCACTACCGCCCCGGCGATGATATTCGCAACATGGATTGGCGGGTGACCAACCGTACCGGAAAACCACATGTTCGGGTCTACACGGAGGAGCGCGACCGGCCAGTAGTCATTCTGGTGGATCAGCGCCTGCCGATGTTCTTCGGCAGCCAGGCAAAGATGAAATCCGTGATTGCGGCGGAGGTCGCCGCAATCACAGCATGGCGCGTCATGTCGGTCGGGGACCGTATAGGCGCCATTTTATTCAACGACAGCAGGACGCTGGAGGCGCGGCCCACGCGCAGCGAGCGCCGAGTCATGGGTTGGCTGGGTGACCTGACGACGATGAACAATGAGCTGTCCGTCACCGGCGATCGCGGCAGCAACCCGGATGCGCTGGCGCAGGCCCTGCTGACGCTGGAACGCTATATCGGCCATGACTATCTGGTGGTGCTGATATCGGACTTTTACGGCTGGAATGACACCACGCTCAAGACTATTCAGCGCATCGGCCAGCATAACGACATCGTCTGCTCCATGATCTACGATCCGCTGGAACGCGATATCTCGATGGCGGAAAAGCTGGTGGTGAGCGACGGTAAGTTTCAGCTCGAAATCGACCCCGAACGCCAGGGCCTGGGGAAAAAGTTCGAAGCCAGCTTTGAAAGCTCGGTGGCCCACGTACAGGGCGAGCTCAAGCGCCACGATATACCGGTTATCCCGATCGATACCGTCACGCCGGTGAGCGAGCAGCTACGGGAAAAGCTGGGCGGCCAGAGGGTGCTGGCATGAGTGCGCCACCGCTACCGGAGGTATTCGGCAACTACGCGCTGAAAGACTTTGTGGAAGTGGTATCTCCCGAGGCCATCAGCTGGCTGCCACAAACTGCGGGATGGTACTGGCTGGGCGCGCTGCTGGCAGTGCTGCTGCTGCGCTATGGTTGGAAAAAGTTGCGGCACTGGCATCAGAACCGCTATCGACGCGAAGCAGCTGCCAGGCTGGCACAACTTGCGCGTGATACCGCACAGGACAACTGGCTGGTAGAACTGAATAAACTATTGAAGCTCACCGCACTGGCCGCCTTCTCCCGCGCGCAGGTCGCTAGACTGTCCGGTCAGGAGTGGGTCGCATTTCTCAACCAGCGTTGTGCGTCGGCGCCATTCTCACCGGACCAGTGCACGCTGCTAGCGCGCGGCGTTTACGAGGGCGGTGCCGTGGCTGAGGCAACACGGGAAGAGTTGATCGCCGCCAGCCTGAGCTGGGTCAAAAACCATGAGGGACCGGCCGATGTATGAGATGGCTCACCCCTGGGCGCTGTTGCTGCTTCCGCTGCCGCTCGCGATGTGGCTGCTGCCGGCCTACCGGGAGAGTCGCGACTCCGTCCGGGTACCCTTCTTCGACAAACTGGTGGAGTTGAGCGAGCAGCGTCCCGGCAGCGGCGCGATGATTTTGCGGCGCGATCGTATCCAGCGCTTTCTGGTCGGTTTTATGTGGCTTTGCCTGGTGCTGGCAGCGGCCAAGCCTCAATGGGTGGGCGCACCCATAGAGCAACAGAAATCCGGCCGCGACCTAATGGTTGCAGTGGATTTATCCGGCTCCATGGAGACACGGGATTTCACCCTTCCCAACGGCGACTCGGTGGACCGGCTGCAGGCCGTGAAGCAGGTGCTCTCTGAGCTGGCAGATCAACGGGCCTCTGACCGCCTCGGTCTTATCGTATTTGGCAGCGCCGCCTATCTACAAACCCCCTTTACCGATGACCACGTGGTGTGGGAGCAATTGCTGTCGGAGACCGAAATCGGCATGGCGGGGCAAAGCACGGTGTTCGGCGATGCCATAGGGCTGGCGATAAAACTGTTCAAGGAGAGCGATTCAGACAATCGTGTACTCATCATATTGACCGACGGCAATGACACCGGCAGCACGGTGCCGCCGATCGATGCAGCCAAAGTGGCGGCATCCTACGGTATACGGATCTATACGATTGCTATTGGTGACCCCGCCTCGGCCGGGGAGGAAGCACTGGATATGGATACCATCGAGCGCGTGTCCGAAGTCACCGGGGGGCAATCGTTTCAGGCACTGGATCAAGCCCAGCTGCAACGCGCCTACCACACTATCGCGGAGCTGGAACCACAGCTCTATGAAACCATCAGTTTTCGCCCGCGTCAGAGCCTGCACTGGCTGCCCCTCGGCATAGCGCTGATTCTCTATACGCTCTACCACGGCGTCGGGACCTGGCGCACCTGGCGAGCGCTGCGCAGTACAGGTGCCCGTCATGCCTGATTTCCCGGCACTGCAGTACTTCCATTTTCTGCGTCCCGAATGGGGGCTGCTGCTAATCCCGTGGCTGGCTATGGTGCTGGTACAGAATCGGCAGCGCACCGACCGGGATATGTTTGGCGGGATCATCGCACCGCACTTGCTGCAACACCTGCGGCTGCAACGATTTGACAGGCGCTGGTTCAACCCGCGCAATTTTTCCATCGTGTTCATGTTGCTGGCATTGCTGGTACTGATGGGCCCCAGCTGGCGACAACAGCCCTCGCCGCTAAGCCAGGACGAAGCGGCACTGGTGATACTGCTGGATGCATCGACTTCGATGCAGCAGACCGATGTGCAACCCAGTCGCCTGCAGCGAGCCAAACAGAAAATCTCCGATCTGCTGGCGCTACGCCCGGACAAGCAGGCCGCGTTAGTGGCCTATTCCGGAACGGCCCATACCGTACTGTCTCTCACCGCAGACCAGGAGATTCTCAATCAGTATCTGGCGGCGATAACGCCCGCCACCATGCCGCGCTCCGGCAAATTCCCGGAGTACGCACTGCCGCTGCTGGACGACATACTGCGCGAGAGCCTGGCTCCGGCCACCGTGGTGATGTTTGCCGATGGTCTCGGCGCCAACAGCGAACAGGCATTCGAAGACTACTTTGCGACCCACCCGCATCAACTGGTAATAGAGGGTGTGGGCACCGAGTCACAGGCACCGGGTGTAGCCCCGCTGGAGAAAGCGGCGCTGGAGGGACTGGCAAGTGCAGTCAGCGGTGATTATGTGTCATTGACAGTGGATGATAGCGATGTGCGCAAGATCAATCGTCGAGTCGACAGCCATTATGTAGTGGTTGAAGACAGCGCACTGCCCTGGCTCGACAGCGGCTACCCGCTGATTTTCCCCGCGATGATTCTGTTCCTGATGTGGTTCCGTAAAGGCTGGACGCTGACCTGGGCCAGCATCCTGCTCCCGATCGTATTGAGCACCACACCACTGCCAGCAATAGCACAGGATGAGTCAGTACCGAGCAGTGCGCCGGCAGGCATTGGCCGCTGGTTTACCGACCTGTGGTTGACCGGCGATCAGCAGGGTCGCCTGCTGATGCAGCTGGGGCACTACGACACCGCAGCCGCGCGATTTACAGACCCGATGTGGAAGGGGATGGCCTACTATTACGGCGAGGAGTTTATGCTGGCAGCGGAGTATTTTTCCCGCAGCGATAGCGATGACGCGCTGTTCAATGAAGCCAATGCCCGCGCTCAGGCACGGGATTATGTGCGCGCGGTCAATCGCTATGACCGCCTGCTGAGCCGTCACCCAAACTACCCGGGAGCCGCCGCCAACCGCGCGCAAGTGCAAGACATCATCGAGGAAATCAACCGGCTCAGTGAAAGCCAGCAGCAGGAAGGTAACGCCGGATCTCAGGACAATGAACTGGGTAGCGATGACGCGATACCCGCCCAGGGCGCGGACGAAACGGTATGGCAGGAAGCACAGATCACACAGCTGTCCGCCGAGGATATTTTGCAGGATCCCGCCACCAGCGAAATGTGGCTGCGTGGCGTACAACAGGACCCCTCCAACTTTCTTGCGATCAAATTCGCCATGCAACTACAACGCAGGGAAGCCACGACGCAATCCCTGCCACAGAGTGACCAATGAGCACTGTCAGACACCGCCCGGCGCTCAACCTGCTACTGTGGGCCGGCTTACTTGCTGGCAGCGCGGCCCGGGCCGCAACACTGCAGGAATTGCAGGCAGCAGGCCACCTGCAGATCAACAGTTCGCTGAACCCCGACAGCGGCATCGTCCCCGGCCAACGTGTCGAACTGATACTGGAGACCATGACAGACACATGGTTTACCGGCGGCACACGGATCAATATTCCGGAAGTACCGGGTCTGGTGATTTTGCAGACCGAGCAATTTGCCAGCAATGCCAGCGAAACCCGACACGGAAAAAGCTGGGTGATACAGCGCTGGACGCTGGACGTCTTTCCACAGCGCGCCGGTGATTTCACCATAGACGGTGTCACGCTGAGCGTTCAGATCAATGCCGGAGAAGACGGCAATGTCGCAGGTGAGGTCACAAGCCCACCCCAGCAATTCTCCGTAACAATTCCACAGAGCCTGGCGGAGGCGAAGCAGTGGGTGGCCGCGCCTGAGTTCAGCGTCAGCCAGAGCTTTGATCACTCGCTGAAAGGGCTCGCGGTGGGCGACGCTTTCGAGCACAAGGTCAGGTTTGAGGCCTCGGATGTACTGGCCATGATGCTCCCGGGCTACGAAGCCGCTCAGCAACCCGGCCTCGCCGCATACCCTTCCCCGCCGACGCTGGACAACAGCAGCAACCGCGGACAGAATCTCGCCAGTCGCACTGAGCACACCAGTTATGTGGTGGAACAGCCGGGCAGCTACTTGCTGCCCGCGCGCGACTACTACTGGTGGAATACGCAAAGCGGCACACTGGAACTGGTGTCCCTGCCCGAAACGCGGATCGAGATAAGCGGCGCCGCAGTGGCCGATGAGCCGACAGCAACCCCGCTCGCTATCAGCGCGCGGCAGTGGTTGCTGCTGGGTATCGGGCTCGCGCTGTTACTGGGCGCAGGGCTGCTGGCAACGCGTTTACTGCGCAGGCTGCCCCTTCAGCACTGGCGCCAGGTGATGGCAGAGCAACTGCATCGCCTGCGCGCGTTGTTCAAACCCGCGCTGGCGACCAGACTCAACCCCGGAAGTAGTTCTGAGGAGTGAAGGGCATTTTGGTGACCGTTACCGGTACCTGTTTGTCGCGCACCGCCACCACCAGTTTGGTACCCGGCTCGCCCAGCGCACGCTCCACATAGGCCATCGCGATAGGGCCGCCAATACTGGCACCGTAACAGGCAGAGCAGATTTCTCCCACCTGTCGCCCCGACTCATCCATCACCACCTGATGCTCGCGCACCGGGCGTTTACCGTCGACGGTAAGACCCACACGGCGCAGTGCCGGCTTGTTCTCAATGCGTTCAAAGATGACCTCCGCACCCGGGAAGCCGCCTGCTCGCTCGCCATCGGGCCGTCGCGTTTTGCTGATAGACCAAAGCAGGCCAGCCTGCACAGGGTCAATCTCCGTGCCGAGTTCATGTCCGTAGAGACACAGGCCGGCTTCGAGACGCAGGGAGTCACGCGCACCCAGACCGATAGGCTCCACGGATTCGATTGCCAGTAAGCGCCGCGCCAGTTGTTCGGCGGCGGTGGCAGGCACCGATATCTCGAAGCCATCCTCACCGGTATATCCCGAACAGGTGATGTATACCTCTACCCCGTCGATGACCGCCGCACAGCCGTGCATAAACGTCAGCAGGGCCGCCTCGGGGCAAAGACCGCGCATGACATCGCGCGCCGCCGGCCCCTGCAGGGCCAGCAGCGCCTGATCTTCCAGCACTGTAAGTTCCTGCCCGGACAGGTGTGCCCGCAGGTGGGCTATATCGTCTACTTTACACCCGGCATTGACGACCAGGAAGAACCGCTCCTCGCCCCAGCGCGTGATAATGAGATCATCCAGCACGCCGCCACTGTCTGTTGTGAACAACGCATATGTCTGCTGATTGATCGCCAGCGCCGCGACGTCCACCGGCACCAGGCTCTCCAACATGGCGACGGCACCCGACCCGTCGATAAGGACCTGCCCCATATGGGAGACATCGAATAGTCCGGCCGCCTGTCGCGTGTGCAGGTGCTCCTTGATGATGCCCGCAGAGTACTGCACCGGCATATCGTAGCCGGCAAACGGGACCATCTTGGCTCCAAGTTCTCTGTGTAGAGCATCCAGCGGCGTGTACAACAGCGTCATAGTTCTTCCTCATTTTAAAAGGGGTTGTCTCGATGAGGCGCGCCACTCTAGCGAGCACCCTCTGGCCTGACAAGCCCCCTGATGGATAGTGTGAGGTTTTCGCAAGGCACCTGTCCGAGGGCATCGCGAACAATCACGGACAGGCACGGACACATCACTGTGCGCCTTTCATGTGCCCAAACCCCGCAGACAGTATACCGCGAAGCTGGCACCGATATTGCTCTATAAATGTTTCGGCGGCCCGCGATCAGTTGCGCCAAACCAGGGACGGACTCTACACGGAAGTAGCTCGGCGCGCAGGGAGAGCCACGGATGGCAGCGGGTCGCCGGACTTATTCCCTATAAAATATGCGTAAAACTGACAATACAATTTCATTGTTCCCCCCCGGTATTTTTGATTTACTCGCTTCAAGTGCCCAGTAAAAATACTGCGGCGCACTGTTGTCTGTTGCTGAATCATCGGGAGGTGATTTATGGGAGAACGCAACCAGGAAAGTGCAACACCTGAGCCGCTGGATGATGACTTTGAACCGGGACTGGGAGACATCTCTGATGACGTGCTCCAGGACTTCGCGCCAATGTCGTCAGAAAAGCAGAGGCTGGTAGAAAAGCGACGGCTGGCGGAACAACGTCTGGAGCAGAAGCGCTTGCGCGATGAATTGGGCGATTACGATTTACTGCTGGACGATTATTGAACACGCAGTGGGGCTTCTGCCCCACCCGGAGTAATGTCTCAGGCGCCTTTCGCCACCGCTCGCAATTGCTGTAGACCTTTCACACTGGCCTCGAAGTTTCCATGCTCGGTAACCAGCGCCCCAACCAGTTCTGAGGGCGTTACATCAAAAGCAGGATTGAGTGCCTGACTGTGCGCGGCCGCCAGATTCACCTCCAGCAGTTCACCGCCGGCATCCAACCCGGCGATTGTCAGTACCTCTGCCGCATCGCGCTCTTCGATGGGGATTTGTTCGCCTGCGGGACATTCCCAGTCGATGGTTGATTCTGGCAGCGCCACATAGAACGGGACATCGTTGGCCTGCGCGGCCAATGCCTTCAGATACGTACCTATCTTATTGCACACGTCACCATTGGCGGCGGTGCGATCGCTGCCGACAATGACACAATCGACCCGACCCTGACGCATCAACTGGCCGCAGCTGTTGTCGGCGACAACTGTACAGGGCACACCCGCCCGCTGCAGTTCCCACGCGGTGAGGTTCATACCCTGGTTGCGCGGCCTTGTTTCCGACACCCAGACATGCACCGGCAAGCCGCTGGCATGCGCCTTGTAGACGGGCGCCAGCGCGGTACCCCACTGAATGGCGGCGAGCCAGCCCGCGTTGCAGTGCGTCATAATATTGAGGCTATCGCCCACTTCCAGCTCCTGCAATAGACGCAGCCCGTTGTTACCGATGCGCTCGCAGTTGGCGATGTCCTCCGCCCGTACCTCGTGTGCCTTCTCCAGCGCAGCATGGGCACGATCCGCCACTGGTAGCGTGCTGACAGCACTGGTGACCTCCTCCAGTGCCCAACGCAGGTTAACTGCCGTGGGACGCGTTGCCAGCAGGGTCGCGGCAGCTTCTGCAAGGTGCTCATCGGAGGCATCCTGCGACAGTGCATAGGCCAGGCCGAACGCTGCGGTAACACCGATCAGTGGCGCACCGCGTACCTGCATGGTGCTGATCGCGTGGCAGAATGCGGCCATCGAGT
The DNA here is from genome assembly GCF_055809315.1 of Halioglobus sp. D3-4. Classification (NCBI taxonomy): domain Bacteria; kingdom Pseudomonadati; phylum Pseudomonadota; class Gammaproteobacteria; order Cellvibrionales; family Halieaceae; genus Halioglobus; species Halioglobus sp. D3-4. The sequence continues at coordinate 4,047,121 of NZ_CM147907.1, read as the reverse complement.
CGAGATGGCACCAGCGCAGCGTATGGGGCAGCAGCGTCTGGTCGATAATCTCGACCCTCTCGCTGACCGGGTCCCAACGCAGGCTGCATAATTCATCGGTACTAAACATCTGTTTTCATCCTCAGGCCGCCGTCCGGCCGTGTCGTGATCCACATTACTATAGATAACCGCCTCACTAACGTGTCGACGGATATCGATAAATGGGCGTATTGTACTCAGACTTGTAACAACAGGTGTTCTCGCTCCCAGGAACTGATAACCCGGTTGAATTCCTCGAACTCCTGACGCTTGATTGCGCTGTAGGCACGCAGAAACAGATCCCCGAAAATGTCACTTACCTCGGGTGATTCCCGCAGGTGGCGCAGGCCTTCCTCCAGTGTGCGAACAACCTCCACGGTAGCAGTATTAGCCGTGCCTTGGTGCGGCTCTGTTGGCTGCAGTTTGCGCTGCATCCCCAGGTAACCACTGGCAAGCGTGGCCGCAAACGCCAGATACGGGTTCACATCCGCACCGGGAAAGCGATTTTCCACCCGCACGGCGTCCGGCGTACTCTGGGGTACACGAAAACCCGTGGTGCGATTATCAAAGCCCCAAGCCAGGTTGATTGGCGCAGCAACTTCCGGGGCCAGGCGGCGATAGGAATTAACATTGGGCGCGTACAGGCTGATGAGTTGCGGCGTATAGTGCTGCAGACCAGCGATATAATTCATAAAGGTGTCGGTATAGCCACCCTTGCTATCGCTGAAAATATTCTCGCCGGTATCGGCGCGCAATACGCTCTGGTGAATATGCAGCGCGCTGCCGCACTCCTTCTGCATGGGTTTTGCCATAAACGTCGCGTACATACCGTACTTGTGGGCCGTCTCGCGCACTGTGCGTTTGAACACAAAGACCTGGTCCGCCAGGCTCATCGCATCGCCGTGCTCGAAGTTCATTTCCATCTGGGCGGCGCCGTCCTCGTGTATCAGTGAACCGACCTGCAGATTTTGCGCCTCAGCGTATTCGTAGATGTCTTCGACGAAATCCTCAAACTCGGCCACCGCATCAATACTGTAGGAACGGCGGGAGGACTCAGCCCGCCCTGAACGGCCATTGGGTGCACAGAGCTCATTGTCCGGATCGGCATTCCTGGCTACCAGAAAGAACTCGACCTCCGGAGCAACCACCGGCTGCAGACCCTCCTCCTTATACAGATCCAGCACCCTGCGCAGCACATTGCGCGTGGACAGCGGGTGCAATTCCCCAGCCTGTGTGTAGCAATCGTGAATAATCTGTGCGGTGGGCTCGCGCGCCCATGGCACCAGGCGCATCGCATTGACGTCCGGCTGCAGGATCATGTCCGCGTCGGTGGGTTCTACCAGATCCCAGTGCTCGTCGCAGTACTGGCCGGTCACCGACTGGATCAGGATGCCCTCGGGCAATCTGGGTTGCCCGCGTGACAGAAACTGCGCGCCCGGCACAAACTTGCCGCGTGCATTGCCGGTGATATCCGGCACCAGACACTCCACCTCGGAAACCTTATGCTGCTTCAGCCAGTCCTTAATTACTTGCGTATCTGAATCCACGTTTCCTCACTGGAAATGCCCGCATTAATTGTACGCTGTCGACTTCAACCACCGAGTATCTCAGCAGAACAAAGCGCTGTTCAAGGACTATGCGCCAGTTCCGTGTGCCAGTCCACTCACAGGAATCAGACCACCGGGGCATTCGTTGCTACAATACACCCCGCAAACGCGCGCTCAACCCGAGGTTCCACGTGCCCGTAACACCCCGACTTCTCCACAGCACCGCAGACTGGCAGCAGCAACTGCGCGATGTCATCACCTCACGCGATGCCCTGCTGGCCGCTGTAGGCCTGAACGCCAGCGATGTGGGGCCGGCCAATGGTGCCTGCGAGGACTTCGCCCTGAAGGTGCCGTGCAGCTTTGTGCAGCGAATGCGCTACGGCGACCCGCGCGACCCCCTGTTGCTGCAGGTGCTGTCCAGCCCGCAGGAGATGATGGACGCGCCCGGCTTCGTGCGTGACCCCGTCGGCGAGAGCGGCGCGACCATCCCCCATCGCGGCATCATTCACAAATACCACGGCCGCGTCTTGCTGATTGTCAGCGGCGGTTGCGCGGTGAACTGCCGCTACTGTTTCCGCCGGCACTTTCCCTACAACGAGAACCAGAACAGTCGAGCGCAGTGGCGCGAGGCGCTGCAACGTATCAGCGACGACGACAGCATCGAGGAAGTCATCCTCAGTGGCGGCGACCCACTGGTGGTGACTGATGAGCAGCTGCAACAGCTGGTGATGCAGATTGGCGCGATACCGCATGTAAAACGCCTGCGCATTCACACCCGGCTACCTGTAGTGATACCCGAGCGCGTCACAGATGCACTGCTGGACGCCATCACCCACCCCCACCTGCAGACGGTAATGGTCATCCACTGCAACCACGCCGCAGAAATAGACGATGCCGTCGCGGCCAGCCTCACCGCAGTGCGCCAGCGCGACATCACCCTGCTGAATCAATCCGTGCTGCTGGCTGATATCAATGACAACCTTCAAACACAACTCGATCTCTGCCAGCGATTATTCGCAGTGGGTACGCTGCCCTACTATTTGCACCTGCTGGATAAAGTGCAGGGGGCTGCGCATTTTGATGTGCCGGAGCGGCGTGCGACAGAGCTGGTGGCTGAAATGACCAAGAGGCTGCCCGGATACATGGTGCCCAAGCTCGTCAGGGAGATTGCCGGGGCAGCTTCAAAAACCGGCGTGCAATCCCAAAGCTGACTCCACATTAACGCAGCACTGTGTGGAAGATCGGCTGGATACAAGGCATTTCACGGCCCTTTAGTGTGAGGCAGACAGCAATACGACCAAAAATTGCAGGCATATACATCGCTGCTATAAGGGATAGTGATAGTATTTTGTGAAACCCACTCGGTAATTCCTTCACTACTGGTAAGTCAGCTTGAGTAAAGCCTTCACCCCGTTGATAGCATTCGATGGTAGTCGAGATAATAATTTCACGACTATCCGCATCGTTTTGGCGTGGCTGGTTCTCTATGGACACAGTTATGCGGTGCAGAAGGTTCCTGGAATTCGCGACCCCTTAAACGAAATATTTCAGGGTTCGATTTGGGTTGGAGAAATTGCGGTAAACGGTTTTTTTGCGATCAGTGGCTTTCTGGTCGCAGCGAGCCTGATCAAAAGAGGTGTGATTGACTACACCATCTCTCGGGTACTGCGCATTTTCCCCGCGTTGATTGTCTGCGTATTCGTATCAGTATTTTTGCTCGGCCCGATCCTGACCAGCCTCCCATTACGAGACTATTTCGACGCCCCCAAAACATGGGATTATCTGGGTAACGCAGTGGCTTTTCTAAAAATGCAGTGGTCCCTACCAGGTGTTTTCGAATCCAATCCTCGCGATGCGATCAACGGGTCACTGTGGACGCTCACCGTCGAAGTGCGCTGCTACCTGCTCCTCGCCGCACTGACATTTCTCGGATTCAGGGCGAATAGAATCTGGGCCAATATTCTTGTGCTGCTGGTGTTCGCGGCGGGGGTGTTGTCGTATGAGAGCATCCCGTTGTTAGGCACAAATCTGAAATGGTCGAGACCCGCGCTGTATTTCATTATTGGCGTCTTTTTTTACCTCAATCGCGACAAGGTCTACCTCGATTACCGAATCGCCATTTTTGCCGCAGTGATGGCCTATTTCTCCTTTGGACAGGAATGGTTCGACTACGTATTCCCTGCCGCGTTGATCTATCTGATTTTTTATCTCGCCTATGCCACCAAACCGCTCAGTACGGATGCCGTCTTCGGTGACGCATCCTACGGCATCTATATTTATGCCTGGCCAGTGCAGCAGATTGTCGCGCAGTCATTTCCGGGGCAGACACCGTATTTCAACACCATTGTATCCAGTGTGATCGTTATCACCCTGGCCTGGCTGTCATGGCATGGGCTGGAGAAACGGGTGTTGACCTATAAGAAAGTATTGCTGGGGCATACCAGCTCACCGAAATCACTGATGGGGATTGGTGCGCTTCTGAAGGGGAAGGCTGCGGATTCGCCGTGAACTGGGATTTGGAATTTGGTCGGTGTGAGAGGATTTGAACCTCCGACCCCTTCCTCCCGAAGGAAGTGCGCTACCAGGCTGCGCCACACACCGATGTTTGCCGCGCGCAACTATACCAAAAGCCTACCGTGGAACCAATGCCTTGCGGCTAGTAGATGCCTGCCCAGCGCGCGATGAACTGGCTGAGGATGCTGAGTGAGGTCACCACGACGATCAGCACAATCAGCAGGCGGCCGGGCCTGAATGGCTTGCGCTCTACCGCGTTGATGCCGCGGCTTACGAACTCATCAACCTTTTTCTGGTCCTCGGGATGGAGGCTGTTGTTGTAGCTTCGATCCGTTTTGTCAGCTTGTATTTCGGTCATATCAATTACTGAATCAGCAAAAATAAAAAAGGGAGAACGACAGCCGCCATTCTCCCCCTACGGCACCCGAAAGTCACCCCATCCGGGGCGTTTCCGGGTAGTCCTGACTGCGCTTACAGCTGGAACAATTCCTCAGGCATCGTCATCAGGTTGTCAGCGCCGGAGAGCATGGTGGTTTTCAGAGACTCGGTGCGTGGCAGCAGGCGTTCGAAATAGAAACGTGCTGTCATCAGTTTTGCCTCGTAGAAAGACACATCGCCATCGGCTTCGGCGATTTTCTGCTGCGCCAGAATGGCCATTCTCGCCCAGAAGTACGCCAGTGTGACGTAGCCGCTGTACATCAGGTAATCGACGGCGCCGGCGCCGGCGTTATCCGGATTTTCCATGGCCGCTTCGCCCAGTTTCATGGACAGCTCCAGCCACTCCTGGTTGTGGGCTTGCAGGGGCTTGATGAATTCCTCGTAGTCTGCGGCGTCGTTGGCCTTGCAGAACTCATCGACTATCGAAGTGAAGCCCATCAGCAGTTTGCCGCCGCTGCCGAGCACTTTACGGCCTACCAGGTCGAGCGCCTGTATGCCGGTGGTGCCCTCGTAAAGCATCGCGATACGCGCGTCGCGCACGATCTGCTCCATGCCCCACTCGCGGATAAAGCCGTGGCCGCCGTAGACTTGCAGGCCCAGGTTAGCAGCTTCAAAGCCGGCTTCGGTGACAAAGGCTTTGCCGATCGGCGTCAGCAGTGCCATCAAGTCGTCGGCCGCTTTGGCCTGTTCTTCGCTGCCGTGGGCAACAATATCGCCCTGTTGTGCGAGGAAGTACAGGAACGCGCGGCTCCCTTCTGCAAAGGCTTTCTGGGTCAGCAGCATGCGGCGGACATCGGGGTGCACAATGATCGGGTCAGCCGGACCATCGGGGTTTTTCGGGCCGGTGAGAGAGCGCATTGCAAGGCGCTCCTTGGCGTATGTCAGTGCGCCCTGGAAGGACAATTCCGCGTGGGCCAGACCCTGTGTGGCGGTACCGATACGGGCGGTATTCATGAATGTGAACATTGCATTCAGGCCACGGTTGGGCGGCCCGATCAGGAAGCCGCGAGCGCCATCAAAGTTGAGTACACAAGTGGCGTTGCCGTGAATGCCCATCTTCTCTTCGATAGAGGCGCAGTGCACCGCGTTGCGCTCGCCGACCGTGCCGTCGTCGTTGACATTGAACTTGGGCACGATGAACAGCGAGATTCCCTTGGTGCCTTCGGGGGCATCCGGCAGTCGCGCCAGTACGATGTGCACGATATTGTCTGTCATATCGTGCTCACCGGCGCTGATGAAAATCTTAGTGCCGGTAATGGCGTAGGAGCCGTCAGCCTGGGGCTCGGCTTTGGTGCGCAGCAGGCCGAGGTCGGAACCACACTGCGACTCGGTAAGGCACATGGTGCCTGTCCATTCGCCGGAAATCAGTTTGGTGAGGTATTTCTGCTTCTGCTCTTCGTCGCCGTGAGCTTCCACAGTGTTGACCGCGCCATGGCTGAGGCCGGGGTACATCACCCATGACCAGTTCGCGGTGCCGGCGATTTCATTCACAACAATGCCGAGCAGGCTGGGCATGCCCTGGCCGCCGTAAACCGCATCGGCACTCAGAGCGGGCCAGCCGTTGTCCACGTATTGACGGTAAGCCTCTTTGAAGCCAGCCGGTGTTGCCACTCCTTCCTCGCTCCATGTGCAGCCCTCTTCGTCGCCGCTGCGATTCAACGGAGCGATCACGCTCTCTGCGAAACGCGCACCTTCTTCAACGATGGCATTCATCAGGTCTTCAGTGGCTTCTTCAAGGCCGGGCAGGGTCTGGTAGAGCTTCTCCGATTCCAGCACTTCGTTAATAACAAATTGAATATCACGCACCGGCGCTTTGTAGTCTGGCATGGTCAACTCCTATGCAAGGTTCTGTGTACAGATAGATCTGGGTATACGAAGCCCGGGGAGAAACCGATCAGTGTTATCGATCCGAGCCATGTGTTCAGCGCTCACATTGTCCGGTATTTGACCCGGATGTCAAATATCTTTTTACGCAGGTTGAGACCTGATACCACTGATTCGGGTTATAACGTTCGGCCAGTCAACGCGCGCCGGGGCCGGTTATCAGGCTGCCAATGTCCAGATGTGGGCACAGATCTGCGGCCTGCCAATCGGGAAGAAAGGGGACATCGCCCAATAACGGCGCCGGCAACAACTGTCGCAGCGTTTCCAGATTCTCACTGTGGTTATCCATCCGCGGCCCGCACTGGTTGGCCACCCAGCCCGCCAGCGGCAGGCCGTCGCGGCGGATCGCCTCTGCGGTGAGCAGCGCGTGATTGATGCACCCCAGGCGCATGCCGACCACCAGAATCACCCCCAGCTGCAACTCCACCGCCAGATCCGCCAGTGTCTCGCGCGGATTGATTGGCACGCGCCAGCCGCCGGCACCCTCTATCAGCACGAAATCTGCCTCGCCGAGCATCACGCCGCGACACAGGCCCGCCAGGCGGCTGGCCTGCATACGCTTGCCCTCAAGTCCGGCAGCGATATGCGGCGCTATTGCCGCCTTCAGTGCCACCGGGTTGATCTGGCTGTAGTCCAGGGCCTCAGTCATCGCCGCCTGCAGGTACAGGGCATCCTCATTCTGGCCATTGTCATCGCAACCTGCCGCCACGGGCTTGACTGCAGCGGTGCGCAACCCCGCCTCCGCAGCGGCGGCCAACAGGCCACAGCTCACCGCTGTTTTGCCAACACCGGTATCTGTTCCGGCCACAAACCAGGCTTTACTCATAGCTTTTTCAATACTCCGAAAATGACTTCATACGTGGCGGGCAGCACCCCTTCGGAACGCCTCGACTCGTACGCCTGCAACATACCCTGCAGGGCGCGCCTTGGGGTAAGCCCCGTCGGACGACTGCGATTCATATTGTGTGCTCCGAGCGTTTTCAGCTCGTCCAGCAGTTCACGCACACGGGTGTACTCCATACGAAATACTTGCTCATCCAGCGTCAGCTCGGTGCCGGGCAAGTGTTCTGCCGCCGCCAGCAGGCTCGCTCCCGGCAAAAACGTATTCACATGCTGATGCCCATCGACGGCGGCCCAGGCTGCACGCAGCTCGCAGAGCGTCTCGGGCCCAAGCGAAGTGAATACACACTTACCTCCCGGTTTCAGGACCCGGGACAGCTCCGCCAGCAGATGCTGCGGGCGCGCACACCACTGCACGGTGAGACTGCTGAAGATCAGGTCGACGGATTCGCTGGCCAGCGGCAGGGACTCCGCATCGGCAACCAGCCATTCGTGGCCCTCTGCGCAGCGCTGGCGGGCGTACTCCACCATACCGGAGGCAAGATCCAGCCCCAGGTAGCGCGCCTCGGGATAGCGCGCTTTAAGCGGGGCGCAGAAATACCCGGTGCCACAGCCGAGGTCGAGAATGGTGTCCACCGCTGGCGCCCCATCCAAATAAGTAAGTAATTGCTCACCAACGCTACGCTGCAGCTGGGCCACGGAATCATAGCTGCTGGCTGCCCGGCTGAAGGACGCCGCGACCGCCGATTTCTCCCAATCCGGCGCCCTGTCCTCACCCTGCAGCAGGGCCCCTGCGGTGTCGAGAAACCCGTGTATCTCCTGCGCCAGCATCGCCGGGACATCAAGCGGTGCGAGGTGAGAGGCGCCCGGGAGAACAATCACCGGCAAAGGCACTTCAGCCGACAGCGCGGCAATACACGGCGCCACGCCCGGCGGCACCAACGCATCCTCGGCAGCCAGCAAATGTAGTTGGGGTTGCTGCAGCGCCGGCAGTGTGTTGCGTAGATCCAGCGTTTCCAGCCACGCCAACCCGGTGAGCAACTCGCCGGTGGCGGGCCCGCGTCCCAGCGCTTGCAACTGACGCAACAGCACGCGTGGCTGCCGCGCGCCAGACACCTGCAAGCTATCAAAGCGTTTCAGCGCCACATCAGGGTTCTCTTGCACGGCGTCGGCGAACCCGGTGAATACCGCCGCATCCATGCCTGGCCAGTCCCCGACCGCGACGAAACTGGGATTGCTGCATAGCGTGACCAACGCGGTTACCCGCTCCGGATGCCAGTGCGCCAGTTCCGCCGCCAGCAGCCCCCCCAACGACCAGCCCACATACACCGCCTGCGCGGGACAGCTGGCCAGAATATCGGCCAGGACATCAGCCAGTACATCCGCAGAGTCTGGCCCCAAGCTGGCAATGCAACCCGGCGCTACGCCCGGGATATCCAGCACAGTGACATTGGCCCAGGGCCGCAGCAGCGCCAGCAGCGGCCGCCACACCTCGCGGTTACAACCCCAGCCATGCAGCAGCACCAGTTCCTGCTGCGGCGCACCGGTTGCGGGCAAATACTCGTAGTACAGCGGCACTCAGCCCTCCACCGCGCAGACCGCCAATTGATCCAGCAGTTGATCCACCTGCGATTCGCTGTGGGCCGCACTCAGGGTGATACGCAGTCTGGATGTCCCCGCGGGAACGGTCGGCGGCCGGATGGCGCCGACCAGAAAACCGTTGTCCCGCAGGCGCGTGCTGAGTGCGACCGCTGTTGACGCATCACCCACCAGCAATGGCTGTATCGCGCTGGAAGACGGCATCAGCGGCAAGCACAGTTGCTCAGCGCCCATGCGGAACCGGCGAATCAGCGCTGCCAGATAGTCTCTGCGCCAGGATTCATCGCGCAGCAGCGCCAGTGACTCCAGACTGGCCGCCGCCACGGCCGGCGGCAGGGCCGTGGTATAGATATAGCTACGCGACTGCTGGATCAGCCCCTCGATCAGCGCTTCGCTACCGGCAACAAAGGCGCCTGCGGTGCCCAGCGCCTTACCCAGTGTCGCCATCAGAATCGGTACGGCGGTGGAATCCAGCCGCGCCGCTTCCGTGCTGCCCATGCCCCGTGCGCCGAGCACACCAAAGCCGTGGGCGTCATCCACCATCAGCCAGGCATCCTCTTCGCTGCACAGGCTCGCCAGCTCCGCCAGCGGTGCGGTATCGCCATCCATGCTGAAGACGCCATCCACGACCACCAGCCGCGGGCCATCCGCAGCGGCCAGTTTCGCTCGCAGTGCACCGACATCATTGTGGGGAAAGCGCTGGAAGCGCGCGCCGCTGTGCAATCCGCCATCCAGCAGCGAGGCGTGGTTGAGCCGGTCTTCGAACACATAATCCCCGCGCTGCAACACACTGGTGAGTATGCCGGTATTGGCGGCATAGCCGCTGGAGTACAGGAGTGCGCGCTCGCGGCCAGTAAACTCAGCCAGCGCTTCCTCCAGTTCGTGATGCGGCGCACTGTGGCCGCAGACCAGATGCGATGCACCGCTGCCGACACCGTAGTCAGCGGCGGCCCGGCGGAATCGCTCGACCACGCGCGGGTGTGCGGCCAGGCCCAGGTAGTCGTTGCTGCAGAAGTTGAGGAAGTCGCGCCCGTCGATGCGTACCACCGGGCCCTGCGCCGATTGCAGCGTCACTCGCTGGCGATACAGGCCCTCGCTGCGGCGCTGCTCCAGCATCGCACCGAAGCGCTCGGCAAAGCCTGTCATGGCAGAGGCCTATTGGGCGGCAGCGTCGTAAAAATGCGGGCTGGGAGTGGCGGGCGCTTTGTCGACGTGTCGCCGTTCCGGCTCGATGCCCAAACGCTCAAACAGCGCCATATCGGAGTTGGCCTGCGGGTTGGGCGTGGTGAGCAGCTTTTCGCCGTAGAAGATCGAGTTGGCGCCGGCAAAATACGCCAGCGCATGCATCTGCTCGTTCATCTCCTCGCGACCCGCAGACAAGCGCACATGCGAGGCCGGCATCATGATGCGGGCAACCGCAATGGTGCGAATAAACTCGAAGGGATCGAGATCGGCCTCTTCTTCCAGTGGAGTGCCCTGCACGCGCACCAACATATTGATGGGGACACTTTCCGGGTGGTGCGGCAAGTTCGCCAACTGCTGCAGCAGGCCGGCGCGATCCGTTTGCTGCTCGCCCATGCCCACGATGCCGCCGCTGCACACTTTCATTCCGGCGTCGCGCACATGATCCAGCGTCTCCAGCCTGTCCTGATAGGTGCGGGTGGTAATGACGTCACCGTAAAACTCGGGCGAGGTGTCGAGGTTGTGGTTGTAGTAATCCAGCCCGGCCTCGGACAACTCCTGCGCCTGCTGCTGGGTCAACATGCCCAGCGTCATACAGCTTTCCAGACCCAGCTCCCGCACGCCCTTAACCATTGCCACCACCTTCGGCATATCGCGCTGCTTGGGTGAACGCCAGGCGGCTCCCATGCAAAAACGGGTAGCACCGGATGCCACTGCCGCACGCGCCTGCTCCAGCACCTTTTCGACCTCCATCAAAGCTTCCGCTTCCAGTCCTGTGTCGTACCGGGTGCTCTGCGGGCAATACGCGCAATCTTCCGGACAGGCGCCGGTTTTGATGGAAAGCAATGTGCTGACCTGCACCTGATTTGGGTCAAAATGTTTGCGATGCACCGAGTGGGCTTCGAACAACAGGTCGTTAAAGGGCAGCGCAAACAGCGCCTCCACTTCCTGCCGCGACCAGTCATGGCGGATCTCATCGGCGGCTGTTGCTACTGACGAAGTTGATGGTGTTGCTGCCACGGAAGATTGCATATCGAGCCCAGGGAGGTAAATACTGATTTGAAGACTCGCATGATACCGCCGCCAACCATGCTGTCAACCTGGCAGACGCCGTATGGTTAACAAGATTGGTCGGCAGTTACTGGACGCCCTGTTCCCCCACCACTGCGCCCTGTGCGGCCTGCGCAGTCATCGCGAGTTGCCGCTGTGCCGCGACTGCGAACTGGAGATGCCGGTTAACCGCTGTTGCTGTGCGCGCTGCGCCCTCCCTCTGTTCCCTGCCAGCGAGCCAGGCACTGAGCGCCTCTGCGGGCAGTGCCTGCGGGCACCCCCCGTGTTCCAGCGTGTGGTGGCACCCTGGTTGTATGAGGAGTATTTCGCCCACCTGATCCATCGCTGGAAGTTCCACCGCGAACAGTACATGACACCGCTGCTGGCCACGCTGTGTCGGCAGTTGCAAGCTACCTGCCCCGAACTCGGGATATGCAACATTGCCCACCGTCTGGTCTCACGCCGGCGAGCAACCGCTGCGCAGTCAGGCATGAACGCACGACAACGCGCCGGCAACCTCAGGGGCGCCTTTACAGTCTCCAAACCCTGTGACAATCTGCGTATCGCCATTGTGGACGACGTATTGACCACAGGGGCGACCGCGTCCGCACTGGCGAGCGCACTTGCAGCCGCCGGTGCTGTGCATATCGAGGTGTGGTGTCTCGCCCGGACCCCGGCGCCGGGCACTTAAAAAACGTTTCATAAGGATAGCTTTATGCGTATTGTCACCCTGTTGTTCCTGCTGCTGGCCAACCCACTGTGGGCGGGCGAATCGATCAGTATCGCCGTCGCTGCCAATTTCAAACCGACGCTGGAAAAAGTCACCGAGCCCTTCCTCGCCAACACCAATATTTTTGTCACCTTCAGCCCCGCCTCCACCGGCGCGCTGGCCACCCAGATCCTGCACGGTGCGCAGTACGATATGTTTTTCGCCGCCGACGAGGAAAGCCCCGAGACAATCGTCGCTGAGAAGAACCTCGCCAGCACTGATGCATTCTGCTATGCGCGCGGCAAACTGGTACTCGCCGGCAGCAAGGACGGACTTTCGGCGCTGGCACAGCCGGACCTCAGCCTCGCCATTGCCAACCCCGCGACTGCACCCTACGGCCGCGCCGCCATGGAGGTGCTGGCCAGGCCGGAATTCAGCGCTGGCCAAAGCCGCAAACTGGTGAAGGGCAACAGCGTCGCGCAGGCCCTGCAGTTCTGGCAGAGCGGTGCCGTCGATATGGCGTTGCTGCCCGAAGCCCTGAGAGCGGCCGATGCGACACCAGTACCACTGGACTGGTATGAGCCCGTAGCGCAGTACGCGGTGGTGTTGAAACACAGCCCGGCCGTAGACGAGTATCTGCAGTGGCTCAGAAGTGATACCGTGCGCGACCTGATCAAAGACGCCGGCTACGAACCTTGTCCCTGACCCATGCTGAACTGGAAGCGATCTACCTCACTGTCGCGCTGGCCTCCCTCACCACGGTACTGCTGCTGATCCTGGGCACTCCGCTGGCGTGGTGGCTGTCGCGCCGCCGCAGCAATATCTCCGCCACGGTGGAGGCCATTGTGGCAATGCCGCTGATACTGCCGCCCACGGTACTGGGTTTTTACCTGCTACTGATGTTCACACCGGACACCGCGCTGGGCCGCCTCTGGCAGCAACTCACTGGCACACAGCTGGCGTTCAGTTTCAGCGCGCTGGTGATTGGCTCGGTGGTGTACTCGCTGCCGTTTGTCGTGCAGCCCTTGCAGGCGGCTTTCCAACGCATTCCACAGGGATTGCTGCAGGCGGCGGCAACACTGGGCGCATCGCCGATGGACCAGTTTCGCTCCGTGGTGCTGCCGCTGACTCGGCGCAGCTTTATCACTGCTGCCAGTCTCGGCTTCGCCCACACCGTGGGGGAATTTGGCGTGGTGTTGATGATAGGCGGCAACATCCCCGGCGAAACCCGGGTGCTGTCCATCGCCCTCTACGACTCTGTAGAGTCGCTGCAATTTGGTGAGGCTCACCGCCTCGCTGCGGGGTTGGTGATATTTTCCTTCGCCCTACTGTTTCTACTGTACCGCTACGACAAGCAGAACAGCTGGCGGATACGCGCATGAGCGAACTCAGGATCTCACTGATATGCGAGGGCGACAACGGTTTCGCACTACAGCTCGATTGCGCGATGCCCAGCAGCGGCATCACTGCAATCTACGGCCCCAGCGGCAGTGGCAAAAGCACACTGCTGGATTGCATCGCCGGGCTGCGCGCACCGCAGCCCGACAGTGTTGTCGCATTGGGGGACGACACCTGGCAGGCGCCGGGCGTCGCCGTGCCGCCATGGCACAGGCGCATAGGTTACGTCTTTCAGGACGCACGTCTGTTTCCACATCTCGATGTGCAACAGAACCTGGACTACGCCATCGCCCGCCGCGCGACACCCGGCACGATCGAACTCGAACAGCTTGTCGGCTGGCTGGAACTGGATGACCTGCTGGCGCGCGCTGTCGATACGCTTTCGGCCGGCCAGAAACAGCGCGTGGCGATCGCGCGTGCGCTGCTATCATCGCCGCAGCTACTGCTGCTGGATGAGCCTCTGGCCAATCTCGACCACGCAGCACGGCAACAGTGCGTACGCTGCCTGCAACGGCTGTCGGATGAACTGCAGCTGCCGATGCTGTATGTCAGCCACGATATCGAAGAGGTGAGCCAACTGGCCGATCACCTGCTATTGCTGGATCGGGGTCGCCTGGTGGAACAAGGCTCACTACTGGAGTTATGCGGCAGGCTCGATACCCGGTTATCGCACGAGGAACAGGCCGCGGCCATCCTTACTGCCAGCGTTGTCCAACACGACACCGACTTTCATCTGACGCAACTGTCAGTGGACGGCCAGCCCCTGTGGGTCAACCACCTGCCGCACAACCCCGGGCAGACAAGGCGCGTGCGCATTCCCGCGCGCGATGTCAGCGTATGCCGAGCGCGCCCGCAGGACAGCAGCATTCTCAATATTCTGCCGGTGACCGTCAGCGAGATCGAGGATACAGACAGTGCGCGCGTGCTGCTGCGCCTGTCGCTGGGTTCGCAGTTTCTACTGGCGCGCATCACGCGCAAATCTGCAGTGGAACTCAAGCTGCGGGTTGGTGATCCAATCTATGCACAGATCAAAAGTGCAGCGCTGCTAATGGAGGCATCAGACACAGCATGAGCAACCACCCCTACGACAGGCTCGACCCCGATGTAATCATCGATGCTGTAGAGTCCGCGGGGTATCACTGCGATGCTCGTCTGCTGGCGCTGAACAGTTACGAGAACCGGGTGTACCAGGTCGGCATCGAGGACGACACCCCCTTAATAGCAAAGTTCTACCGGCCCGAACGCTGGAGCGAAGCGCAAATTCAGGAGGAACACCGCTTCAGCCTCGAATTGCAGGACGCCGAGATTTCAGTGGTCGCCCCGTTGGTCAATGCCGAGGGCGACACACTGCACACCTACGAGGGCTTCCAGTTTGCGCTGTTTCCTCGGCGCGGCGGCTATCCGCCAGAACTGGACAACCTCGACAATATGCTGGTGCTCGGCCGGACTCTGGGACGCATCCACGCAATAGGCCGGGCCGACACATTTAAGGAACGACACTCGATCACGGTCCAGCGCATGCTGAGCGACAGCCGCGAACTGTTACTGGACGGCTTTATTCCCGCCGCGCTGCTGCCGGCGTACGAATCGCTGACAGCCGACCTGGAGAAGATGGTGACCTCACTGTACAGCGAAGTGACGCCGCAAGACGAGATCCGCATCCACGGCGATTGCCACGTGGGCAATATCCTGTGGCGCGACGAGACGGCACACTTCGTGGATTTTGATGACTGCTGCACAGCTCCGGCGATACAGGATCTGTGGATGTTCCTCAACGGCGAGCGCCACGAGAGGCAGTTGCAACTGTCAGAGCTGGTAGAGGGCTATACGGAGTTTAGCGATTTCGACCCGCGCCAGATCCGCTGGATAGAAGCACTGCGCACGATGCGCCTGATCCACTACGCCGCCTGGCTGGCAAGACGCTGGGAAGACCCGGCGTTCCCGCGCAGCTTTACCTGGTTCAACACCGAGCGCTACTGGGCAGATCATATTCTGGAGCTACGCGAGCAGATGTCGGCCCTGCAAGAGGAGCCGCTGCAGCTCCTGTAGGATAAATGGGGACAGATTTATTTATTTTATTTTTTGCACAGGAATCAGCAGGAACAAATAAATCTACCCCTGTTTTCAAGTATGTATGTGCGCCACGCAGCGGCCCAAAGGGCCGCCACACAACACAAACAAAATCACCTAACCCGAGACCCCGGATAAACCACCGACCAAAGCCACCGCCAAAACGAATTCCCCTTCAACACATCCCGATCCACCGCATCAAAAAACCTCTCCAACCCAACCGGATCAGCAAAGTAATCCATCCGGGTTTTGAAGCCCCGCTCCGGGTCCAGCTCTTTCACCACTTTCGCCGGGTTCCCCGCCACCACGACATTCGCCGGCACATCCTTGGTCACCACCGCCCGTGCCGCCACCACACTGTTCTCGCCGATGGTGACCCCCTTGAGCACTGTCGCGTGATCCCCCAACCAAACATTGGTGCCGATATGTACCGGCGTCGGCGTCTCCTTCCTCGACATCCGATCATAAATCGTATGCCAGTCCGAGTCGGTGATATAGGCGCCGTTGGCCAGCATCACGCCATCGCCCAGAATTACCTCGTCGCTGGCGCTGATTCTGGAGCCAGGGCTCATCAGGCAGCAATCGCCGATAACCACACGGCCCTCGCCGGCACTTCTCCCCCAGACGCCAACCTCCACCCGGTTGCCGGGCTCGCCAATCGCGGTAAAACACCGGCCTATTTGTATATTGGCGCCTGAAAAGTGCACGTACCAAGGCTTCATAATGGTGTGGTGTGGCCCCAGGTAGGTACATTCCGGGCGTAGAAAATAGTCGGCGTACCAGCGGCGAAATGTCAGATAGTATTTTTTCAGCCAGTAGGGTCGGAGGTCGTTGCGCATGCGGTACCTTTCAATCTCGGTAGATGGAGCTATGATCGGCCTGTATGATCGCAGCGGCTATGACGAACATCAAATGCATTGCGCTTGTCGCCCTGATCATCGGAGGTTTTTAAACCGTTGCACGCCAATTCATCCCCGGTCAGCAGCAACCAGCCGCAGGTACACCGCAGGTTGCCAGAGATTGTAAAGCGCCACCTGCGCGCGCCGTACCGCCGCGAAGTGGCCGCTCACAATCTGACGGCGTATGAGTCGCTGCGGGAAAGGTTATTCGAAAAACCGCGCCCGCTGGTGCTGGACTCCTTCTGCGGCACCGGACACAGCACGGCGGCGCTGGCTGAGCGCCACCCAGAGCACATGGTGGTAGGAATCGACAAGTCGGCGCAGCGCCTGGCCAGGCACCCCTACACGATCGACGGCAACTACCTGTTGCTGCGCGCAGATTGTGAAGATATCTGGCAATTGCTTGTACAGGACGGGTTGCGGGCAGACTATCACTATATCCTCTACCCGAACCCCTGGCCTAAAGCCCGGCACCTGCAGCGTCGGGTTCATGGGCACGCCAGCTTCCCACTGCTCTTGCAACTCGGCGGTGCACTGGAACTGCGCTCCAATTGGCGGCTCTACATCGAGGAGTTCGAACTCGCCATGCAGTTGTCCGGCCAAACCGGCGCTATGAGGAAATTGACTGCCGGTACAGCGGATTTGAGCCTGTTTGAACGAAAATACCGCCAAAGCGGCCATGAACTGTGGGTTTACACGGTAAACTTGATACCGTGACGAAGAAAGTCCAGTGCGCTAAAGTGCGCGCTTGAAACGGAGATACCCCTATGTCCTCGACCACAACTGACCCCATGTGGGAAAGAATTCGCCAGGAAGCCACCCAGCACGCCCGTGAGGAGCCGATCCTCGCGAGCTTTCTGCACGCCACCATACTGAACCATGCCGAACTGGAGCTGGCCCTCAGCTTTCACCTCGCCAGCCAACTGGACAGCCCGACTGCGTCCTCGCTGTTGCTGCGGGAAGTGATCCTGGAGGCATTCACCAGTGATCCGGCCATTCGCGACGCGGTGCGCGCCGATTTACAGGCCGTCGAAGACAGGGATTCCGCCTGCCATGAGCTGTACATCCCTTTCCTGTATTTCAAAGGCTTTCATGCACTGCAAACACACCGCGTAGCGCATTGGCTGTGGAGCAATGGCCGCGAACCGCTGGCACTGTTCTTCCAGAACCGTATGTCAGCCGAGTTCGGCGTCGATATACACCCGGCGGCCCGCCTCGGGCGGGGCATCATGCTCGATCATGCCACCGGGTTGGTGATCGGGGAAACCGCCGTGGTGGGCAATAATGTCTCCATCCTGCAGTCTGTCACCCTCGGTGGCACCGGCAAGGAGGAGGCGGATAGGCACCCGAAAATTGGCGATGGTGTGCTGATCAGCGCCGGCGCCAAGATTCTGGGAAATATCCGTGTTGGCGAGGGCGCCAAAGTGGGCGCGGGCAGCGTGGTGCTAGAGGAAGTGCCGCCACATACCACTGTCGCTGGGGTGCCCGCAAAAATCGTTGGCCGCCCGTCCTCGCAACAACCGGCGCTGGAGATGGACCACGATTTCTGCTGCGATGAGGCCAGCGCCAAAGAGCGCGAAGCCTCCTAGAGCAGGTCAGCTAACCAGTGCCTCAGCCTTCGCTGTGGTACTGGGGCGACAACTCCTGCACAGCGTCGACGAAGGCCGTCACATGATCGGGATTCACCCCGGGCGTAATGCCGTGTCCGAGATTGAAGATATGGCCGCTGCCGTGCCCGAAACTGGCCAGTATCGACCCCACTTCAGTACGGATACGCTCGGGCGATGCGAACAACATACTTGGGTCCATATTGCCCTGCAGGGCCACGCGTTCACCCACCCGGGCACGGGCACTGCCGATATCGGTGGTCCAGTCGAGTCCCACTGCGTGCGCGCCGCACTCGGCAATCGTCTCCAGCCACTGGCCGCCGCCCTTGGTGAACACTATCACCGGCACTTTGCGCCCGTCAGCTTCGGTGGGCAGCTGTGAGATAACCCGCTGCATATACTGCAGGGAAAACTCCTGATAGCCGGCGGCACTGAGGCTGCCGCCCCAGGTATCGAAGATCTGCAGAGCCTGCGCGCCGGCCTTTACCTGAGCACTGAGGTAATCCGCCACGGCATCAGCGAGCAGCGTCAATAGGTCGTGCATCAGGGCCGGCTTGTCGTACGCCATGGTTTTGATGTTGGCAAAGTCCTTGGAGGAACCACCTTCAACCATATAGGTAGCCAGCGTCCAGGGGCTGCCGGAAAACCCGATCAGGGGCACCGCTCCGTTCAACTCGCGGCGAATCGTGCTGACAGCGCGCATTACATAGGCCAGATCATCGTCGGCCTTTATCGCGTTCAACCCGGCCAGATCCGCTTCGCTGCGCACTGTCTTGCGAAAGCGGGGCCCCTCGCCTTCCTCAAAATACAGGCCGAGGCCGAGGGCGTCGGGCACGGTCAGGATATCGGAGAACAATATCGCGGCATCCATCGGGTAACGGCGTAACGGCTGCAGCGTCACCTCACAGGCCAACTCTGCGTTTTTGCACAGGTCCAGGAAGGAGCCCGCCTGCTCGCGCGTGGCCCGGTACTCGGGCAGGTAGCGGCCGGCCTGGCGCATCATCCATACCGGCGTACGATCTACACTTTGACGCAACAGAGCGCGCAGAAAACGGTCATTTTTGAGTTCAGTCATTGGCAGGATCCGGCACTCCAGAAAATAAAGACGGGCAAGCATACACCAGCGGCGGGGGGTTTTGGGCTAATAGCGCCGGGATTTTCTCCGGCAAAGGCACTGCGATACCGGCAGGCGTCACCCGGCGGCCAGCAACTCCCGGATTTCAGTGTCGCTCACATCGTCAACAATACAGGCCGAGCCGATAGCCTTGAGCAGGATCAAGCGCAGTTGGCCGTCGATGACCTTCTTGTCGTGCGCCATGAGCTCGAGAAAGGCATCTGCATCCATATCCGCAGGCGGTGTGACGGGCAGGTGTATGCCCAGCAGCAGCTCGCGGAAATCATCGACTTCCGCTGGCTGAATCCAGCCGCGCCGCGCGGACAGCTCCAACGCCAGCAACATCCCGGTAGCCACGGCTTCTCCGTGCAACCATTGCCCGTAGCCCTGGCCGGTTTCAATCGCGTGCCCGAAGGTGTGACCGAGGTTCAAAATCGCGCGCATACCGCCCTCGCGCTCATCTGCCGCGACAACCTGCGCCTTATTCGCACAGCTGCGCTCTATCGCCTCGGCCAGCGCGGCTTCTTCCCTGGCCAGCAGGCGTGGCATATGCTCCTGCAGCCAGCGGTAGAACGGCTCATCACTAATCAGCCCGTACTTCACCACCTCGGCAAGACCGGCACTGAACTCCCGCGCCGGCAGAGTCTGCAGGGTATTGATGTCAATCAGTACCGCCTGAGGCTGGTAGAACGCGCCTATCATGTTCTTGCCCTGCGGGTGGTTGACCGCGGTTTTTCCGCCCACCGAGGAATCGACCTGCGCCAGCAGGGTAGTTGGCAACTGAATAAAATTGACGCCACGCTGATAACACGCTGCAGCAAACCCGGTGATGTCGCCCACCACACCACCGCCGAGGGCGATAAAGGTGGTATTGCGACTGTGTTTGTCCGTCATCACCCGGTCGAAAATATCGGACAGTGTGTCCAGTGATTTGTACTGCTCACCGTCGGACAACACGATCTCGGTAATAAGCTGCCTCTCGCCCAGCGCCGCCCTTACCCGCTCGGCGTAAAGCGGCGCGATCGTTTCATTACTGACCACAACCACCTGTGAGCCCGCGATATGCTGGGCCAGCAGCTTGTTGTCCGACAGCATGTCGCGGCCGATATAAACCGGATATGTGCGTTCCCCCAGTTCGACGTGAAGGGTGTGCATGATCAACGACACGGAAGCTCCTCAGACTGATTTGTAGAAGGGTATTCTAACGCTTTGAGGGAGGGGCTGTCTTTCCCGCTGCCCTAGAGGGCGGCAAGTTCTTCCACCAGACGCTGCGCCACCATGCGCGGGCTGCAGGAATCGGTCTCTATGATGTGATCGGCAATTTCCCGGTAGAGCGGGTCGCGCTCGGCCATCAGCTCGCGCAAAATGGTTTCCGGGTCGCCTTTTTGCAGCAGGGGCCTGCGGCGGTCGCGGCGGGTACGCCTGACCTGTTCTTCAACCGTGGCATACAGGTAGATGACAAAACCGCGTCCGGCTAGCGCGCTGCGGTTTTCCGGGCGCAGCACGACACCGCCTCCCGTCGCCAGTACCACATCATCCCACTCCGTCATTTCCGCGACCACCTGCTGTTCACGTGCGCGGAAGCCTGCCTCGCCCTCTACGTCAAAAATCCACGGAATATCGGCGCCGGTACGCACCTCAATTTCGGTATCCGTATCGGCAAACCGCAGCTTCAGGTGCTCCGCCAAATATTTGCCGATGGTGGTCTTGCCGGCCCCCATGGGGCCGACCAGAAAGACGCGATGCAAGGGAGGCATTAGTTCTACTGCTCTCTAATCAAGCAGCTGGTCAGCCAGAATACGCGGCGTAATAAAGATCAACGTCTCTGTCTTGGTGTGGGAGCTGGACTGACTCCTGAAGAAGGCGCCAATGTAGGGGATGTCGCCGAAGAAAGGTACCTTGTTAACCGACTCAATATCCTCGGTTTTGAACACACCGCCCAGTACCACCGTCTCACCATTGCCCACCAGCACCTGCGTCTCGAGCTGCGTGGTATCAATTGACGGGATGAACCCGCCACTGCCGGAGGGCACCAGCTCACCCACGGAATCCTGGTTTACCTTGAGATCCAGCATGATGCGGTCATCCGGCGTAATGTTCGGTGTGACGAACAGCGCCAGCACGGCATCCTTGAACGCGACAGTGGTTTCGCCACTGGCAGAGGACTGCTGGTAGGGAATTTCGGTACCGGACTTGATTGAGGCCTCTTGCTTGTCCCCGGTGATCACCTTCGGCTGCGAGACGACCTCACCTTCACCCTCCGATTCCAGCGCGGACAATTCCGCTGACAGGAATAGGTCCCCACTGGCAAAACCAATCGCAAAGCCGCTGTTGGACGCAACACCCAGGTCGACCAGAAGGGCGCCGGGGTAACTGACAGTCGGCGTATTGCCATTAATAATGTCCTCATTGATGCTCACCACGTTGTCGGTATCACCCGAAACAGTGATCAGATCATCCCCTTTGTTTACATATGCTCCACCCCACTCGATACCGAGGCTTTGCGCGGCATCAGATTGCGCGATCACAATGCGCGCCTCAATCATCACCTGGCGCACAGGGATATCAACCAGTTCCAGCAACTCCCGTATTTCAGCCAGTTTTGTCGCTGTATCGGTGATGATCAGCGAGTTAGTGCGGGTGTCGACAACCACCGATCCACGCGGTGAAGTCAGGCTGCCGCCATCTTCGGAGCCAGCTTGAAACAACTCGACTATCTCTTCTGCATTGGCGTAACGAATGCGCACAAACTCCGAGACCAGCGGGGCCAGTTCGGCGATCTGTTTGTTTGCCTCGATCTGCTGACGCTCACGCTCCGCAATTTCGGCCGCGGGTGCCACCATCAGCACATTGCCAATCTGGCGTTTATCCAGGCCCTTGGTTTTCAGCACCAGTTCCAGCGCCTGATCCCATGGCACATTCTGCAACCGCAGGGTGATCCGCCCTGATACTGTATCGCTGGCCACCAGGTTCAACTCGGTGAAATCGGCGATAAGCTGCAGCACAGCGCGCACTTCAATATCCTGGAAATTAAGCGATATCCTGTCACCCACATAGTTGAACTCGTTGGCGCGGCGCTCGACTTCTTTCGCGGACAGCGGTTTCACACTGATGACGTATTCATTGTCTGTCTGATAGGCCAGGTAATCGAAATCACCGGTCGTTTTCAGCCGCAGAGTCGCACCGCGTTCAGTGGTATTCACATCGACGCTATTCACCGGCGTGGCGAAATCAGTTACGTCGTAACGGCGCATCAAGCGCTCGGCCACTGTGGTATCGATAAACTCTACTTTGACATCCCCAGCTTCGCTGAACACATTCACATCGACAGAGGGGTCTGTAAGATGCAGCGTGAGTTTGCCCTCACCACCCCCGGTTCGCTGGAACTCAAGATCTGTGATTTCGGAGACCACCTCGGTCACTTCGACAACGGAAGATTGCACAGTGAGTGGCTCGCTGCCCTGCTTGACGTAATCAGTACCCTCCTGACCAACTACCAGGAACAGATTATTGCCTTCAACGCGAGTTTCATAGGGCACCAGCTTGATAAGTTCAACCACCAGCCGAGTGCGATCACCAGACTCCAGTACTACGGCCTTGTTGGCATTGCCGTAGGGCAGGGAATAGCGTTTCTGCTCGAGGCCGCTGGTCGTATTGGGAAAGTCGACGGCAATGCGTGCGGGTTTTTCGATGGCGTAGGTTTTGAAATCGGGCGGCGGCTCGTTGAACTCCAGACGCACTTCAAACTTGCTGCCGGGCCTGGAACTAAACTCGATGTCCTGCACTGTGGGTGCAGCAAGCGCCGCTCCGGTCACAAAGCTCATCGCCAGCATAACGACTGCGTTCCGCCACCTCATTCCCAAGCTCACTTTAGATTTCAACACGGCCTTTGTCCCCACATATTGTTTTATAGTCACGGCTCCGAGCCATGATCGCGATTTATAAACCGCTTAATTTGATTGTGCGCGGCCGCTCGACCCAACCATCGGGCGTACCATCACTCACTATCTCTACTACCGAAACATAGGTATCTGACATATCCACGATTCTACCGTGGTGTCGACCCAGGAAATTACCCGTTTTCACTCTGTGCACACCGCCGTCCGGGTCTTTTATCAATGTCCAGTTGGTCCCGTCACGCTCCAGTGTGCCCACCATGCGCAGCGAGTCGAAGGTGTACTGCTCCAAAAACTCCTTGGCCCGATTTTCATCCGGCTTGATCGCCGCGATTGCCTGCAACTGGGCTATTTCGCGAACCTCAATGGGCCGGTCAAACGGGCTGCGTAATGTCGTGGCGCTGTAAGCAAACGCCTCATAGGCTTTGAAGGTGGGAATCGGGGCAATAATGCCGCCAGGGCGGGTGCGCTTTTCCGCCATAAAGGTATCCAGATCAGACATATCTGAGCCAGAGCAACCGGCCAGAACAGCTCCCAAAGCGAACAACGAAACCAGGGTAAACGGGGTGCTCTTCATCACTAGGCATCCCCGTCTTTATAGCGATAAGTCTTGGCGATAATCTTCATATCCAGACTATTTGAGTTTTTCTTGTCAGTCGTTATTTCGAAATCGTGAAGTGTAACGATGCGGGGCAGGCCGGCCATGCCGCTGATAAAAGCACCGAGATCATGATAGGAACCAGAGGCATTTATGGCGATAGGAAGTTCGACATAGAACTCTCTGGCCCGCTCTTTTTGCAAGTCAATACTGGCAATATCCAGCCCATTGAGTAGGCCTTTATTGGTGATATCTTCCAGCAAGCCCGGCACTTCAGTATCGCTGGGCAACTGGCTGACCAGCGCGCCAAAAGACTCTTCCATCTCAACCATCTGCTGGCGATAGGCCTCCAGATTGGCGGCCTGGAAGGCTTTGGCTTCAAAGTCTTTCTTGAGTTTGACCTCGCTTTCCTGGGCCCGAGCCAACTTCAGCTGCATGTCCTCGATATGGTAGTAATAGCCCCCTATCAAGACTACGATCACCAGCACCGCCCAGATCAAACTCTTGACGGCTATCGGCCATGATCCAACATTATCAAAATCAAGATCGTTTACATCGAATTCGCGCAATGAGCGCATGGTATCTTCAAATGCCATGGTTCAGCCCTCCTCCGACTGTTCGTCGATCGCCGGAGCCTGCACGGTAACACTCAACTCAAATCGATTGGCCTGCTCGCCAAACTCACGAGCTTCATGCACCTTGTCAAGGTTGGGGTTCGCCAGCCACTCCGACGCTTCCAGGCGCCGCATCAGGCTCGACACCCTGTTATTCGACTCAGCGATACCGCTGATTCTGATAGTCTTGCCACGGGTGGTGAGACGCGTGTAAAACACCCCATCCGGTACAGTGCGGACCAACTGGTCAAGCACCCGCACAATAATCGGGCGGTTGCCCTGCAGCTCCTGAATAACCCGCATGCGGTCGAGCAACTGGTTGCGCCGCTTCTGCAGATCGCGAATTTCGGCAACCTGCTTATCCAGCTCTTTGATATTCTCGGTCAAGTACTGATTGCGCGCGACCTGATTATCTATCTGGCTGTTGACGATGCGGTCGGCCATTAGCACGACGCCCGCCGCGAGCGCAATGACCAGGGCAACCGTTGTCAGGAACTCCTTTTTGAGTTCCTGTCGCCGCTCCTCGCGCCACGGTAGTAGGTTGATCTGTGCCATCAGTCAAAACTCCGTAACGCCAGCCCGCAAGCGATCATCATAGCCGGGGCGTCACTGCCCAGCGCTACTGCATTTACACTGGAGGATATCGACATCTGCGCAAACGGATTTGCCACCGAGGTGGGGGTACCCAATTTCTCGCGCACCAGTTCCTCCAGACCCTCCATGGAAGACACACCGCCCGCGAGAATAATATGGTCAACATCGTTGTACTGGCTTGAGGAGAAAAAGAACTGCAGGGAGCGCGCCACTTGCTGAACCACCGCTTCTTTAAAGGGTTCCAGCACCTCGGGCTCATAATCGTCCGGCAGGCCGCCCTGTTTCTTGGCCAGCCCGGCTTCTTCCAGTGGCAGGCCGTAGCGACGCATGATCTCATCGGTAAGCTGCTTGCCGCCGAACAACTGTTCGCGCGTGTAGATGGTCTGGCCGTCGCTGAGCACGCTCAGGGTTGTCATGGTTGCACCGATGTCGACGATCGCAACGGTGCTCTCCTCGTCCAGATCCAACTGGTTGCGCACCAGTGAGAAAGCCCGCTCCATCGCGTAGGCCTCAACATCCATTATCTTGGGCACCAGTTCTGAGCCCTCTATCGCCTCGACCCGTGACTCGATAGTCTCGCGTCGACACGCGGCCAGCAGCACCTCCACCTGATTGTCACGATCCGGCGCAGGCCCCTGAACCTCAAAGTCGATCGCGACCTCCTCCAGCGGGTAGGGAATATACTGATCCGCCTCCAGGGTGAGCTGGATTTCCATGTCATCCTCGCTGAGACCCTGCGGCATGTCGATCAACTTCGTGATCACAGACGAGCCGGCCACAGCGGCGGCGACATTTTTGAGCTTGGTGCGAGACTGCGCCACAACGGTGCGGATGGCATTGGATACCCCTTCCACATCGTTGACGCTTTTTTCGATAACCGCGTCCTGTGGCAACGAACTCACCGCGTAGCTCTCTACGCGGTAACGGCCCCCAGTATGCGACAACTCCAGTAATTTCACTGTCGTTGAACTAATATCCAGCCCCAGAACCAGCGTCGCCTTTCTCTTTCCAAATAGTCCCAGCAACTTTTTTCCCTATCAGTATCACTAACTTAGGATGTTTTTATGCAACAATACATTAATGTTAGATATACCACAGCCCAAAACTTATCAAAACACAAAAAAAGCTTATAATTACCAATCGACTTCAATAACCGCCGTTGCTACTTTCACCAAGCAGCTGTTTTTTAAAGGAATAAATGAGCTTCCTACGCTTCGTTCTAAGACTGTTCGTGCTCGGTTTTCTGGGTGCACTGTGGCTGATCGCCGGAGTCTATCTGTACCTCAGCCCGAACCTGCCCGATGTAGAGACATTGCGCGATGTTCGGCTACAGACTCCTATGCTGGTCTACACCCGCGACGGCGACCTGATCGGCCAGTTTGGCGAGCAGAAACGCAGCCCGTTACCGTTCGATGCCATCCCGCAGCAGTTCATCAACGCGCTGTTGGCGGCGGAGGACGACAATTACTTCGCACACCGCGGCATCGATGTGATGGGGCTGATGCGAGCCACCTCAGAACTGGTTCTCACCGGCGAAAAAGGCTCCGGCGGCAGTACGCTGACCATGCAGGTGGCGCGTAACTATTTCCTCAGCCTCGACCGCACCTTCATGCGGAAATTCAATGAAATACTACTGGCGATCGAAATCGAGCGCTCGCTGAGCAAGGAAGAAATTTTCGAGCTGTACTTCAACCGCATTTTCCTCGGCCACCGCTCCTATGGCTTCGAGGCTGCATCCCAGGTCTATTACGGCAAGACTATCGGCGAGTTGACGCTGGCCCAGCACGCCATGCTGGCAGGCATTCCAAAGGCGCCGTCGCGCATCAACCCGGTCAGTGGGCCACAGGCGGGGCTGGAGCGCCGCAACTGGATTCTGGGGCGTATGTATTCACTGGGCTATGTCAGCCAGAGCGATTACCTCGAGGCCTTGGCTCAACCGGTCACCGCCCGGCTATATGGAGCACAACTTGGGTTTGCGGCTCACTACGCCGCTGAAATGGCGCGCCAGGAAATGGTCGAGCGCTACGGCCTTGATGCCTATACCAACGGTTACCACGTCTACACCACTATCGACAGCGAATTGCAGCGCGTTGCCACCCGCTCGGTGGTAGAGGGCCTGATTGCTTACGACAAGCGCCACGGCTATCGCGGCGCCGAGCGACAACTGCCACCCAAGGGCTCCAATGAAGAAACCATCGCCGACTGGCGGGAAGCGCTCAGAAAAGCCCCGCAGATCGGTGAACTTCAGCCCGCTATTGTGACCTCAATCGCCGACGACAAGGCGACGCTGCTACTCGGTGATGGCAGCACCCCTGATCTACCCTGGGAAAACGGCATTCGCCAGGCGCGACCCTACCTCAGTGAAAACTCCACCGGCGCATCACAGCAACCGGTGGACAAGATACTGGCAGTGGGCGATCTGATCCGGGTTTCACTGGACGAGGAGGGCGAATGGCAGTTGGCGCAATTGCCGGCAGCGCAGGCGGCACTGGTTTCGCTGAACCCGGACAACGGCGCCATCATCAGTATTGTTGGCGGCATCGGCTTCGAACAGAGCAAATTCAACCGCGCCACGCAGGCGCAGCGCCAGCCGGGCTCCAACTTCAAGCCCTTCCTTTACAGTGCGGCACTGGAGGCAGGGTTTACCGCAGCGACCATCATCAACGACGCACCCATCGTACTGGAGGGCGGCTCGCAGGACGACCTGTGGCGGCCTGAAAATGACGAGGGCAAATTCTATGGCCCGACACGCCTGCGCTGGGCGCTGACCAAATCCCGCAATCTGGTTTCCATCCGCCTGCTGCAAAGACTGGGCGTGAAGCGGCTGATCACCTATGCCGATCACCTCGGGTTTGATACCTCGGGATATGTGCCAGAGTTGTCGTTGGCGCTGGGCACGCAAAGCATTACACCGCTGGAAATGGCCAAAGGCTATGCAGTACTGGCCAACGGCGGTTACCGCGTAGAGCCCTACCTGATTGAGCGCATCGAAGATATCAATGGTGTCACCATTTTCGAGGCCATACCACCGACGGTATGCCGTGACTGCGATGGGCTGCCACCGCCAGAGGAGCCCACGGCAGACGAAGAAATGAGTATGGAGGAGATTCTGGCGGCAGACACTGCGGTGAAGAAAAACCTCCCTCCAGCGCCGCGCGTAATGGACGCGGGGGTAAATTTCATTATCGACAGCATTCTCAAGGACGTCATTACTCGCGGCACCGGACGGCGCGCACTGGTGCTTGAGCGCAGCGATATCGGCGGCAAAACCGGCACCACCAACGGGCCAATGGACGTCTGGTTCTCAGGCTACAACAGGGACGTGGTAACCACAGCCTGGGTAGGCTTTGACAACTACACACCACTGGGCCGCAGGGAATTCGGCGGGACTGCGGCGCTGCCGATCTGGATCAGCTATATGCGCGAGGCGTTAAAGGACAGCCCGGAGCAGGAACGCCCGGTACCGCCAGGCATCGTCACTATGAAAATTGATCCGCAAACCGGCGAGCCAGCAAGCGCCGGACAGAGCAATGCGATATTCGAATACTTTAAGCGTGAGACCGCACCACAGCGCAGCGGGCGCAGAGACAACCGCCGCGACAGCGACAGCCTCTACGACCAGGTAAACGATCTGTTCTAGCGCGCCGCCATATAGTTCTGGGGATACGGCAAGCGGGCAACGCCGCTGTCGACAGCGGCCCTGGCAACCGCCGGGGCAACCCTCTGCAGCAGGCGTTCATCCAGCGGATTGGGGATGATGTATTCCGGGCCGAAGGCCAGCGCGTCGCGACCGCATGCAGCCAGCACCGCCGGAGTGACCGGCTCGCGAGCCAGCGCGCTTAACGCGTGCACAGCAGCCACTTTCATTTCTTCATTGATATGCGATGCACGCACATCGAGTGCGCCGCGGAAAATGAAAGGAAAGCCGAGCACATTGTTCACCTGATTGGGATAATCCGAGCGGCCGGTGGCAATAATGAGGTCGTCTCTGGTGGCCATGGCCAATTCCGGCTTGATCTCGGGATCCGGGTTGGAACAGGCAAATACCACCGGACGCGGCGCCATCGACTTCAGCATGGCCGGACTCAGCAGATCAGCCCCGGATAGACCTATAAAGACATCGGCGCCGTTGATCGCATCCGCCAGCGTGCGCTTGTCAGTGTCATTGGCAAATTCCTGCTTGTAGGCATTGACGCCTTCACGCCCCTCGTAGATGACACCGCGTCGGTCCAGCATGAAGATATTTTCGCGGCGCGCACCCAGGCTCAACAACAGGCGCATGCAGGCTATTGCTGCAGAGCCGGCACCCAGGCAGGTAATCACTGCCGTTTCGAGCTTCTTGCCCTGAATTTCAAGGGCGTTAATCAGTCCGGCGGCCGTGACGATGGCCGTACCGTGTTGATCGTCGTGAAACACGGGAATGTCGCACAGTTCGATCAGCGCCGACTCTATTTCAAAACATTCCGGTGCCCTAATGTCTTCCAGATTGATGCCGCCGAAAGTCGCAGCGATACGCGACACGGTCGTGATAAAGTCCTGTGAATCTTCTGTATCGACTTCGATATCGATGGCATTGACATTGGCAAAGCGCTTGAACAGCAGCGCCTTACCTTCCATCACCGGTTTGCTGGCGAGGCTGCCGAGATTACCCAGGCCGAGCACAGCAGTGCCGTTGCTGATGACGGCAACGAGATTGCCTTTGCCGGTATAACGGTAGGCGTCCGCGGGATCCTCTGCAATCTCACGGCAGGGCTCAGCCACGCCCGGGCTATAGGCCAGGGCCAAATCTCTCTGGGTATCAGCCGGCTTGGACAGCTCGATACTGATTTTCCCGGGCACAGGCTCGGCGTGATAGGCAAGGGCGTCTCGTTTCAGATCCTGGGGCATAGCGCTGCCTCCTGTGCTCTCCTGAATTTCTGCAGAACTGGAACTGGATCGATTCACAAGCGCACCTTTGGGGAATTGGGCTTATCGAGAATAAAAAAGCGCCCGCCCGATAGGGCTGTGGCGCTTTGCAGGCATCGCAGCGAACTGCGATGGATTCCCTAGCGTTTCAGGCTGCGTCCGCCGAAACGCTTGTTGAAGCGATCGACACGGCCACCGCTGTCTACCACTTTTTGCTTGCCGGTATAGAATGGGTGGCAGGCCGAGCACACATCGACGTGAAAATCTTCACAACGAGTGGAACGCGTCTGTATCGTGTTGCCGCAACTACAGGTGGCTGTTACAGCCTCGTATTTGGGATGTATATCTGCTTTCATTACATGGAACTCCTGGTCATTGGTGCCGCCACCTGATCACTACCAGGCACCGCACCTCGCTTGGAGAGTTGAACCGCTACGGGCATGGGCCACGCAGCATGAGCCGCTCAAAAAATAGGCGGGCATCTTACCAGACACTGAGCGATAAGCAATAGCGCGCGAGCTTTTGCTACAATGTCCGATTGCAACCCATTTCGCGTGTACTCGCGGTTAACTAAGGCGCTTAATGTCCATACTTCGCCTGGCAATCCCCTCACCCCTGCGACGACCTTTTGATTATCTTCCTCCCGAAGGCATGAGCGGGGAACAGATCGCCGGCCTGCGTCCCGGCGTGCGGTTTCGCGTGCCGTTCGGAAAACGGGAACTCACCGGCTATCTACTCGAGGTCTGCACCGAGAGTAGCGTGCCCGACAGTACACTCAAACCCGCTCTTACTCTGCTGGACGAGACCCCACTGGTTGACCCCCAGTTGCAGCAGCTATGCCTGTGGGCCAGCCATTACTATCATCACCCGGTAGGCGAGGTGTACAGCACCCTGTTCCCCAAGCGATTGCGCGAGGGCAAACCACAGCAGCCCACCGGCACACCCGGCTGGCAATTGACCACCCGCGCCAAGGGCCTGCCCGACGAGGCCTTGCCGGGCTCGCCGCGACAGGCACAGGCTATCGACTTGCTGCGACAGAACGATTGCATGGCGACCGCAGAGCTTAAGGACAGCGGCATCAGCGCGTCGGTATTGCGCAGCCTTCAGGACAAGCAGCTGATCGAGCCGCACTTTATTAGTAAGCGCTCACATACCGGAAGAGCAAACCCCGGTCTGACATTAAATGAAGAGCAGGCCAATGTACTACACAGCGTTTTGGCCGCCGGCCCAGGTTTCAACTGCCACCTGCTGGAAGGCGTGACCGGCAGCGGCAAGACCGAGATCTACCTCCAGTTGATCGACGATTGCTTACAGCGCGGCCATCAGGCACTGGTACTGGTCCCTGAAATCGGCCTGACCCCGCAGACGCTCGACCGCTTCCAGCAGCGTTTTGACGCAGACATTGCGGTGCTGCACTCGGGGCTCACCGATGCCCAACGCTACCAGGCCTGGGAAGCCGCCCGCAGCGGCACCGCCCAGATTGTTATCGGCACGCGCTCTGCCGTATTCACCCCACTGGCCAAACCGGGCTTGGTCATCGTGGATGAGGAACACGACGGCTCTTACAAGCAGCAGGACGGCTTTCGCTACTCCGCCCGGGATGTCGCGGTGAAGCGGGCCCATATCCACGGTTGCCCGATCCTGCTCGGCAGCGCCACACCATCGCTGGAAAGCATTCACAATGTGGAGGCCGGTCGCTATCGGCATCAGCAGCTCACACAGCGCGCCAGCAGCGCCGGTATGCCAGCCATCCAGGCGGTAGATGTGCGCAAGCAGGTGTTGCAGGCGGGACTGTCTGACACGCTGATCGCGGCGGTGGAGAATACATTGCAACAGGGTCAACAGGTGCTGCTGTTTCTCAACCGCCGGGGCTATGCCCCCACGCTGCAGTGCCACGATTGTGGCTGGGTTGCCGAGTGCCGCGCCTGCGACGCGCGACTGACGGTACACCGCAGGCGACGGCGTCTGCGCTGCCATCACTGCGGCGCCGCCAGTGCACTGCCCCGGCAATGCCCCCAGTGCCACAGCGAACGGCTGCTGGCCGCCGGCCTGGGCACGGAGCAGGCCGAGGACTTCCTGCATACGCGCTTTAAACAGTGGCCAGTGTACCGCGTGGACAGCGACTCCATGCAGGGCAAGGGTGCGATGCAGGCGCTGGCCGACGAAATCAACCGCGGCGAACCCGGTATTTTGCTCGGTACGCAGATGCTCACCAAGGGCCACCACTTTCCCGCCGTCAGTCTGGTGGCGGTCATCGATGCCGATGCACTGCTGTTCAGTGCCGATTTTCGCGGCGAGGAGCGCATGGCACAGCTGCTGACCCAAGTCGCCGGGCGTGCCGGAAGGGCTGAGCTGGCAGGCAAGGTATTGCTGCAAACCCACTACCCCGACCACCCGGCGCTGCTGGCCATGTTGCACTCATCGTATGCCGTGCAGGCGCGCGCGATGCTGGAGCGGCGGCGCGACGCCGGCCTGCCACCCGCTGGGCAGCTGGTACTGATCCGCACGGACTGCCGCGATGCGGAGTACGGCGAGCAGTTCCTGCACACGCTGCGCCAGCACTGCACGCCACACCTGCCCGCCGACACCCAGCTGATAGGGCCGCTGCCATCCCCGATGCAACGCCGCGCAGGCAAGTACCGCTGCCAACTCCTACTGACCGCACCCGACCGTCGCTCAGCACAGGTGGCGGCCGGTACGCTGGTAGCGAATGCAGAGGCGCTGCCGGCACGGCAGGGGCTGAACTGGTCCATTGATATTGATCCACAGGACGTTTTCTAACGGCCACTTGCACGCTCACGTCGCGCGCCAATAGCGAATGATGGTAAACTGCGCGATCAGGGCCCGCTCGCTATTGCACGCCAACCGACACGCGCCCGCCAACATATCCAATTGACCGGAAACCCATTGACGCTGTCCAGGTACACCCCCAAAACATGAAGGAACAACTCACAGTACTGCTACAACAGGCGCTGGATTCGCTCATTGCCGACGGCGTCCTGCCCGCTGATACCAGTCCACAGATACAGATCGACCGCACTCGCGACAAGCGTCACGGCGATCTGGCGTGCAATATCGCACTGGCACTGGCCAAAACGGCAAAGCGCAAGCCTCGAGAACTGGCTGAGCTGATCTGTGCTGCACTGCCTGACAACCCGCTGGTATCGCGCTCGGAGATTGCCGGACCGGGATTTATCAATTTCTTTCTCTCTGCCGACAGTAACCAGGCGGTGATCCGCCGCATTTTCGAGCAGGGTGCGGCCTTCGGCACCAGTGACGAAGGTGCCGGGCGCAAGGTGCAGGTGGAATTTGTCTCCGCCAACCCCACCGGGCCGCTGCATGTCGGCCACGGCAGAGGGGCGGCGGTGGGCGACAGTCTGTGCCGCCTGCTGGCTGCCACCGGCTGGGACGTCTCCAGCGAGTTCTACTACAACGATGCCGGCGCGCAAATTGACAACCTGGCGCTGTCGGTACAGGCACGCTGCAAGAATGTTACTCCCGACGATCCCGAGTGGCCGCAGGACTGGTATCGCGGCGACTATATTGTCGAACTGGCAGAGGCCTATTTGCGCAGCGACACCGTAGACGCCGAGGACCGCCATGTCACCGGCTCGGGAAATGCCGATGACCTCGATGATATCCGCCAGTTTGCCGTAGCCTATTTGCGCCGCGAACAAGACCTCGACCTAAAAGCCTTCGCAGTGCACTTCGATGTGTATTTTCTGGAGTCCTCCCTCTATCAGGAGGGCGCCGTGGAGCGCACCGTAGAACGGCTGGTAGCAAACGGCCACTGCTACGAAAAAGACGGTGCGCTGTGGCTGCGCACCACCGATTTCGGCGACGACAAAGACCGCGTGATGCGCAAACGTGAGGGCGGCTACACCTATTTCCTGCCGGATGTGGCATACCATCTCAACAAATGGCAGCGCGGCTTTGAGCGTGTTATCAATGAGCAGGGCGCGGATCACCACAGCACGGTGACCCGCGTCCGCGCCGGGTTACAGGCGCTGGAGCAGGGCATTCCCGAGGGCTGGCCAGATTACGTGCTGCACCAGATGGTAACGGTGATGCGCGAGGGCGAAGAGGTGAAGCTGTCCAAGCGCGCAGGCAGCTACCTCACACTGCGCGATTTGATCGACGAGGTCGGCCGCGATGCAACCCGTTATTTCCTGGTGGCGCGCGCGGCCAATTCGCAACTTACATTTGATATCGACCTGGCCCTGTCACAGAGCAACGACAACCCGGTGTACTATATCCAGTACGCACACGCACGCAGCTGCAGTGTGATGCGCAAGCTCGCGGAGCAGGGCTGGACATGGCAGGCACAGGATGCCTTGCAACAGCTGGACCAACTGAGCGAAGATCACGAGAAGAGCCTGCTGCGGCTGCTAGACCGCTACCCGGAGGTGGTTGCAAGCGCCGCCCTGAACAGCGAGCCGCACACCCTCGCGACCTATCTGCGGGAGCTGGCGGGCGGATTCCATACCTGGTACAACGCGCATAAAATGCTGGTTGAAGAAGAGGCTGTGCGCGATGCCCGTGTTGCCCTCAGCCAGGCGGTGCGCCAGGTTATCGCCAATGGCCTGGACCTGTTGGGCGTATCCGCCCCGGAGGTGATGTAAACCGTGCCGCAGGATTACGCCAAGCGCAGACAGAATACCAATGCGGGAAAGAAAAAGCCCGCCGCCCGGCGAGCGCAGGCACACCGGCAGACGGGAGAACCAGAGCCGCGCGGCAAGGGTTTCCGCCTGTATATGACGGGTGTGATCACCGGGGTATTCCTGAGCTTTCTGGTCTATCTGGGCAGCTTGCCAGAGCCGACTGAACCGGGGCAGCAGGCAGAAGCAGCGCAACCGCAAGTGGAGGAAGTCCCCAAACCGCGCTTTGATTTTTACACGTTGCTGCCAGAACAAACCATAGAGATCGAAGAAGAGGTAGAGGCCGTAGAGCCGGCTGCCGATGTCCGCAAACCGCCCAGTGAGACGGTGGCTGCACAGCCGTACTACCTGCAGGCAGGATCGTTCCGCCAGCGCGAGGACGCAGAGCGGCGGCGCGCTGAATTGCTGCTGCTCGGACTCGAACCACAGATCACCGAGAGTACCGTGGACAGCGGACGCTGGTTCCGCGTATCGCTGGGGCCCTTTGGGTCCCGCGACGAAATCAGCAGAGTCCGCAGCCTGCTCGCCAACCAGAACATTGATTCGGTACTCCTCAAACGCAGCGCCGGGTGATATCCCCGCTTTGATTTCAACACCAGACCTTGAATTTCCAGCACACCCCCCCATATTTGTCTGATCGCCCGCTGTCAGCCCATCCGATCGTCCCCAGGAGATATTAAGAAGTGGAACAATATCGAGGTACAACCATACTTTCCGTTCGCCGCGGCAACAGCGTAGTGATCGGCGGCGACGGCCAGGTCTCCATGGGCAACACCGTGATGAAAGGCAACGCCCGCAAAGTGCGGCGCCTGTATCGAGATCAGGTGTTGGCGGGGTTCGCCGGCGGCACCGCCGATGCATTTACCTTGTTTGAACTGTTTGAGGCACAACTTGAGAAACACCAGGGCCATCTGGTCCGTGCCGCTGTGGAACTGGCAAAGGCCTGGCGCACCGAGCGTGCCCTGCGCCGCCTGGAGGCCCTGTTGGCCGTGGCGGACAAAGAGACCTCACTGATTATCACCGGCAACGGCGATGTGATCGAGCCCGAGGACAACCTGATCGCGATAGGCTCCGGCGGTCCCTTTGCCCAATCCGCGGCCCGCGCCCTTCTGGACAACACGGAACTGGAAGCGCGAGACATCGTAGAGAAAGGCCTGGGCATAGCCGCAGACATCTGTATCTACACCAACCATAACCGCACCATCGAACAACTGGATTTTTAGGCCACCGCATGTCCAATATGACCCCAAGGGAAATCGTCCACGAGCTGGACAAATTCATCATCGGCCAGGACGCGGCCAAGCGTGCGGTTGCGATCGCGCTGCGCAATCGCTGGCGGCGCATGCAATTACCCGAGGAGCTGCGCGCCGAGATCACCCCCAAAAACATTCTGATGATAGGCCCGACCGGCGTCGGTAAAACTGAGATAGCGCGCCGTCTGGCCAAACTGGCCAATGCGCCCTTTGTCAAGGTGGAGGCCACCAAATTCACCGAAGTCGGCTATGTCGGTCGCGATGTTGAGTCCATCGTGCGTGACCTCGTCGATGTATCGATCAAGAT
The DNA here is from genome assembly GCF_055809315.1 of Halioglobus sp. D3-4. Classification (NCBI taxonomy): domain Bacteria; kingdom Pseudomonadati; phylum Pseudomonadota; class Gammaproteobacteria; order Cellvibrionales; family Halieaceae; genus Halioglobus; species Halioglobus sp. D3-4. The sequence goes on along the minus strand of NZ_CM147907.1, from coordinate 4,011,427 downwards.
GTATCGCGAGCAGGAAATGACCCGCGTGCGCTTTCGCGCCGAGGAGGCCGCCGAGGAGCGCATACTGGATATCCTGCTGCCAGCAGCCCGCGACAGCGACACTGATGAATCAGCCTCCGGCACGCGGCAACTGCTGCGCAAGAAACTGCGCGAGGGAGAGCTCGATGACAAGGAGATTGAGGTAGAGGTCACTTCCAACCTTCCCGGCATGGAGATCATGGCACCACCCGGCATGGAAGAAATGACCAACCAGTTGCAGAGCATGTTCTCCAATATGTCTCGCCAGCAGAGCAAAAAGAGCAAGATGCCGATAAAGGCCGCGTTTGAAGCGCTGTGCGATGAAGAGGCGGCCAAACTGGTCAACGAGGACGAGCTCAAGCAGAAAGCCGTCGCCGAAGCGGAGCAGAATGGCATCGTCTTTATCGATGAATTGGACAAGGTCGCCAAGCGCTCCGAAGGCGCCGGTGCCGACGTATCCCGCGAGGGTGTACAGCGCGACCTGCTGCCGCTTATCGAGGGCTCCACCGTCAGTACCAAACACGGCATGATCAAGACAGACCACATCCTGTTCATCGCATCGGGTGCTTTCCATCTGGCCAAGCCCTCGGACCTCATCCCCGAACTGCAGGGGCGCCTGCCAATTCGCGTCGAGCTTTCCGCACTGTCACCCGATGATTTCGAGCGCATCCTGACCGAGCCCAGCGCCTCGCTCACAGAGCAGTATCAAGCCCTGCTGGAGACGGAAGGCCTCGACCTGAAGTTCAGCGAGGATGGCTTGCGGCGCATCGCCGAGACCGCGTGGCAGGTGAACGAGCGCACGGAGAATATCGGTGCGCGCAGGCTGCACACGGTAATGGAGCGACTGCTGGAGGAAACATCCTTTGGTGCGGCCGACGCCGGCCTGCAGGATGCGGCGCTGTTGGTAGACGCCGCCTTCGTCGACAAACAGTTGCAGGAACTCAGCGAGGACGATGACCTGTCCCGCTTCATCCTTTGACGGAATCCGTGCCAGAGGCGCCCAGACCGGCGTCAATCCAACTACACAGCCGCTCGCGGCTGCTGGAACTGGAGTACGCCGGTGGCGAGAGCTACTCCCTCAGCTGTGAGTACCTGCGCGTCCATTCCCCCTCGGCGGAGGTACTCGGCCACGGGCCGGGCCAGGAAGTCCTGCAAACGGGGAAAAAGAACGTCGCAATCACGGCGATCAAGCCGGTCGGGAACTATGCGCTGCAGCTGGTGTTCGACGATGGCCACGACACCGGGCTGTACTCCTGGCGCTATCTGTATGAACTATGTCGGGAACACGATACTAAATGGCAGGGCTACCTCGACCGTATGGCCGAGGCTGGCGCCAATCGCGACCCGGATGTTCAGGTACTGAAACTCTAGGGCACGACTGCCACTATTCTCATGTGACTCGAATCTCATGAGTTTTTACTCTGACCCCAATCTCTCATCGCGGTATACTGCGCCATTCCCGGGCACCCGAGCAGCGACACCATGAGCGATAAAGAAACCACGCATTTCGGCTTCAAGGAAGTCGACAAAGACGCCAAGGCCGGTCTTGTTGGCAACGTATTCCATTCAGTCGCTGCGCGCTACGACCTGATGAACGACCTGATGTCCGGCGGCATTCACCGCATCTGGAAGCGTTTCACGATCGAGCTAAGCGGTGTGCGCAAGAATAATGCGGTGCTGGATATTGCCGGCGGCACTGGCGATCTCGCCGCCCGCTTCGCCGAACTGGTGGGCCCACAGGGCCGCGTGGTGCTGGCCGATATCAACGACTCCATGTTGCAGGTGGGCCGCGACAAGCTGCTGGATCAAGGTCGCCTCGCCAACATTGAGTTCGTACAGGCCGATGCCCAGTACCTACCCTTTCCGGACGACAGTTTCGACTGCGTCACCATCGCCTTTGGCCTGCGCAATGTAACCGACATCAATCTGGCGCTGCGCTCCATTCTACGCGTGCTCAAACCGGGTGGGCGCCTGCTGGTACTGGAATTTTCCAAACCGCAGAATGAACTACTCAGCAAGGCCTACGATACCTATTCCTTTCGCGTACTGCCGCTGATGGGTCGCCTTGTCGCCAATGACAGCGACAGCTACCAGTACCTGGCCGAATCCATCCGCAAGCACCCCGACCAGGCTACATTGAAAGAGATGATGGAAGATGCCGGTTTCTGCGAGGTGGAGTACCACAATATGACCGGCGGCATCGTGGCCCTGCACCGGGGCGTCAAAGCCTGACATGAGCGGCTCCATAGATCCCACGCTGCACACCGCGGCACTGGCCGCGCTGGAGACGGCGATCAACCGCGCGCTGGCACTGTCGCCGCACAGCAAGGCGGAGCTGGCACAGCTTGAAGACTGTGTCTTTGCGCTGCACTGCACCGCGCCGGAACTGAGTTTTTATCTGCATCCGGGGGCACAGGGCATGCGCCTCACAGGCTTCCATCACGGGCCTGTTACCACAAGTATTCGCGGCAAGGCCGCAGATTTCACTGAACTGGCCACCGCCAAAGACCCGACCGCCACCCTGATCAACGGCGGGCTGGAACTGGAGGGTGACAGCGCCCCGCTGATAGAGCTGCAGCGCATATTGGCAGGGCTGGATATGGACTGGGAAGCGCCTCTGGTGAACTCGCTGGGAGACGTTGTCGGCCACCAGCTGGCCGAGGTCCTGCGCAGCACCTTCGCCTGGGGTAAGCAGGCCTCCAGCAGCCTGACCCGACAACTCGATGAGTTCATCCACGAGGAGGCACGCCTGAGTCCGCCACGCCTCGAGGTGGAGGATTTCTACCGCGATGTACAGGATCTCAGCATGCGCGTGGACCGACTTGAATCACGCACCCAGCGCCTGCGCCAGCGCCTGCAGAAGCTGAGGGACTGAGCGATGTCCCGCGCGCTGCGCCTCGGCAAGATACTGCGAACCATCGGCCGTTACCGGCTGGATGAGTTTATCGACCAGCAACGATTACCGGCGCTGCCGCGCTTCGCAATGCGGCTGGCGCCGTGGCGCCTGCACCAGATTCCAGATATGGACAGGGGCGAGCGCCTGCGCCGCGCGCTGGAAGAGCTGGGGCCGGTGTTTATCAAGTTCGGGCAGATGCTATCCACGCGGCGCGATCTGCTGCCGGACGACATAGCCGATGAACTGGCCCGCCTGCAGGACAACGTAGCGCCATTCCCCGACGCGCAGTCCGTTGCCATAGTAGAAGCCGCGCTGGGCAAACCGGTGTGCGAACTGTTCGCCAGTTTCGAGAGCACCCCGATGGCCTCAGCCTCAGTGGCACAGGTGCACTGCGCTACCCTGCACAGCGGTGAGCAGGCGGTGGTCAAGGTAGTGCGCCCGGATATCGAGGCGGTGATCCGCGAGGACATCGCCCTGATGTACACGCTGGCCAAGCTGGCCGCAAAATACCATCCCTACGGCCGTCGACTGCGACCGATGGAGGTGGTTGCCGACTATGAACTGGTGATACTCGACGAGCTCGATATGGGCCGCGAGGCCGCTAACACCTCGCAGTTACGCCGCAACTTCGAGAACAACAAACTGCTCTACGTGCCCGAGGTCTACTGGGACTACAGCTGTCGCAATGTGCTGACGATGGAGCGTATTTCGGGTATTCCCGTCACCGACATGGACACCCTGCGCGCCAAAGGCACCGATTTGAAACTGCTGGGTGAGCGCGGCGTGGAGATCTTTTTCACACAGGTGTTCAACCACAGTTTTTTCCACGCTGATATGCACCCCGGCAATATTTTTGTCGATGCCACCGACCCGGCAGACCCTACCTACATCGGAGTGGACTGCGCCATTGTCGGCAGCCTGTCAGATGCCGACCAGTACTACCTCGGCCGCAACCTGCTGGGTATTTTCCGCCGCGACTACCGCGAGGTGGCACAACTGCATGTCGAGTGCGGATGGGTGCCCCCCGATACCCGGGTGCAAGAGTTTGAATCGGCCATGCGCGCCGTCTGCGAACCCATATTCGAGCGCCCCATCAGCGAGATATCCTTCGGCCAGTTGCTGGTGTACCTGTTCCAGACCGCCAGCCGCTTCGACATGGAAGTACAACCCTCGCTGGTATTGCTGCAGAAAACGCTGCTCAACATTGAGGGGCTCGGCCGTCAGCTATACCCGGACCTGAACCTGTGGGAAACAGCACAGCCGTTTCTGGAGGAATGGGTACAGCAGCGCTATTCGCCACAGTCCATTTTCAAGCGCCTGCAGCGCCAGGCGCCCTCGTGGTTGGAGCAACTGCCACAGCTGCCCGATGCGGTGCTGGACAACCTGCAACATATGCGGGAGACGGACCGTCGCCCGGCGCCGCAACCGAATACGCAAGACCAACAGGCAAGTCACCAGCGCTCGCTGGCGCGCAGGCGCCGCCTCGCAGTGGGCGGCATCGCCTTTATCGCAGCCGCGGCCTGCGCCTCGCCCGCCATCTGGCAGCAGTTGGCAGACGCGCCCGCAATAAGCTGGTTGCTGGGTGCAGCTGGCATCTACCTGCTATGGCCCAGAAACAGCTGAGCATATGTGCGAGGCGGCCGCCTGTGCCATAATGTGCCTCCGTCTGGAAGATAGTCATGGCTGAACCCGATACACTGTTAAACGACATCAAGTGGAACGAGCAGGGGCTCATCCCCGCTATCGCGCAGGACTGGCAGAGTCGCGAAGTTCTGATGCTGGCCTGGATGAACCGCGATGCCCTGCGCTTGACCATCGAGGAGGGTCGCGCCATCTATTGGTCGCGCTCACGGCAGGCGCTGTGGCGCAAAGGCGAGGAATCAGGTCACGTTCAGGCACTGAAGGAGTTGCGTATCGACTGCGATGCGGACACAGTGCTGATGAAAGTGGAACAAGTCGGCGGTATCGCTTGTCATACGGGTAGACGAGCCTGTTTTTACCGCATGCTGGAAGACGGCAGCTGGCGCGTCACGGACGAGCCACTTAAAGAACCCGCTGACATGTACGGAAAGAAATCATGAGCGATGTACTGCAACAACTGGCTGCGACACTGGCCCAGCGCAGACAGGCCGCCCCGGAAGAATCCTACGTGGCCAGCCTGCACCACAAGGGCCTGAACAAGATTCTGGAGAAAGTCGGCGAAGAGGCCACCGAGGTCATCCTCGCAGCCAAGGATGCCGCAGCCGGGAAAGACCGCAGCGCCGTGATCGGCGAAGTGGCCGATTTATGGTTTCACACTATGGTGATGCTGTCGCACCTGGAAATGGATGTGGAAGATGTTATGCAGTGCCTGAGTGATCGCTCCGGTATATCGGGGCTGGACGAAAAGGCTGCGCGCAGCAATTGATGAGCCGTTGTAAACGGCACACGCAAAATGGGAGAGTAAAATGGGAATCGGCGGAATCAGTGTATGGCAGTTGTTAATCATACTGGCGATCGTGGTCATGCTGTTTGGCACCAAGCGGCTTCGCACGCTGGGCAGTGATCTGGGCAGCGCGGTAAAAGGCTTTCGCAAAAGCATGACTGACGATGGCGAGGCCGCACAGCCGGACGATGCTACCGAGCAGGACGTGACCGCGAACAAAGCGGCGGACAATACGGCAGCTAGCACAGCAAAAGAAAAGTAAGCCCCGAATGTTCGATATAGGTTTTGCCGAACTGATCCTGATCGGCGTGGTAGCGCTGTTGGTGATCGGCCCTGAGCGTCTGCCGGAAGCGATTCGCACCGCCAGTGGCTGGTTGAATCGCATCAGGCGCGGCTTCAACGAGATCAAGCAGGAAGTGCAGCAGGAACTGCACAATGATGCCGTGTTGCGCGATCTGCGCCAGACCGGCGATCAGTTGAAAAGTGAAGCCAACAGTATCGGGCAGGAGCTGCGGGAATCGAAGGCCACTTTAAACACACCGTTAAAAGACACTACTGACTCATCTCCCCCACAGAACCCCGCGGAAAAACCGGCTGAATGAACGAACCAGACTCCACGGATCAGCCACAACCGCTGATTGTCCACCTGACAGAGCTGCGCGACAAACTGCTGCGCGCGCTGTTAGCAGTGTTGATAGTTTTTATCTGCCTGTTCCCTTTTTCCAACGAGATTTACGCCTTTGTCTCTGAGCCGCTGCGCGCGCTGTTGCCGGCTGGCGCCAGCATGATTGCCACCGAGGTCGCATCACCGTTTTTTACGCCGTTCAAGCTGACGCTCTGGGCCGCTGTCTTTCTGGCGATGCCCTATGTGCTCTATCAGGCCTGGAGTTTTATCGCGCCCGGCATGTACCGTCATGAAAAGCGTCTGGCCGTGCCTCTGCTGGCCTCCAGCGTGATGCTATTCTATGCCGGTGCCGCGTTCGCATACTTCGTGGTGTTCCCGCTGATCTTTGGTTTTTTTACCAGTGTGGCACCGGATGACATCACCATCATGACGGACATCAATAGCTACCTCGATTTTGTGCTGAAGCTGTTCTTTGCGTTCGGACTGGCGTTTGAAATTCCAATTGCGGCGTTGCTGCTGATCTGGTCCGGCATTACCACGCCGGAGGCACTGGCCCGCAAACGGCCTTACATTATTCTCGGCTGCTTCGTGTTCGGCATGCTGCTGACACCACCGGATGTGATTTCCCAATCTCTGCTGGCCATACCGATGTGGCTGCTGTTTGAAATCGGAGTTTACTTTGGCCGCCTGCTACAGCGCCGCAGAAAACAGTAACTGTTTGCAACGCATCTGCCCCGAACACCGGGAATCTACCGTGTAAAATTGACAGTTATCACCGTAACCACTAGCATCACAAAAAAGCTTCCCGCATGGAGATTATCACTATGAATAATGGATGTTCAAAATTGCTACTTATTTTGGCTGCTTTAACGGCAGCCTTTCCAGTAATGGCTGATGAAGCGGAAGAAATGGCCAAAATGCAGGCGCAACTCAATGCCGAGGTTATGTCGCAGCCATTTGACGCAGGTGATCCAGCAAAGATTGATGCATACATTGAAGATGCGATGAAGAATGACATAAAGCCTGTATCAACCGCACCTGATTATTGGCAACAGGGATATACCTGCGATTATATCCGGCGCTACCGCTACAATTACAACACCTACCGAAATTGTTTATACCACCACCGTTATTATGGAAGGTACTGGTAACGGACATCTGGCTTTGACGCGTGGTGCGCTGTTTAACACTGCTTGCGACGTGCAAGGAAGCTGAATCTCGTAGTAACAATGAAAACGACTCATTTAGGGAGCAAAAAATGATACAAGCACAAAAACGTACTATGGTAACAATTGCCTTAACCCTGGCCCTTAGTTTGTTGGGGGGCTGCGCAGCCACGCAGGTTGCACTGGGCAAGAAAGATCTCAAGGTCAATACCAGGACCAGCACGGCAATTTTTGTAGACCCGGTCGCCAAGGACAAGCGAACTGTTTATCTGGACGTTAAAAGTGGCGTGATGGAATTCGACCGCAAGCAGTTCAGGGATTTTGTTGTGCAGAGCTTTGCCGATAATGGCTCGGGCTATGTTGTGGTCGATGACCCTGCAGCAGCGCAGTTTCAAATGCTGGTGTATGTACTCAATCTCGAAGAGGCCTCTCCTACTGCAGCAGAGGCCGCGCTTAAGACCGGCTATGTTGGTGCAGTGGGTGCCGGTGCTGCAGCGGGCGCAGTCATTGGACAAAGCTATTCAGGTGCCGCAGTTGGCGGACTGGTCGGTGGTGCTGCAGAGCTTATCTCCGGTTCGCTGGTAAAAGATGTCACCTTTATGTTGGTCTGTGATGTCAAAATTACTGAAAAAACAGCGAAAGGCGTTTATGTTCGCAAAGACACCCAAATGAGTGCCAAAGTCTCTGATGCAGGCTCAAGCAATCAAAGGGTCTCTGAGGTTACCAACCGAAAAGAATACCAGACGCGAATTGTGACTACGGCGAATCAGGCCAATCTTGAGCTTCCTGCTGCGGAAGAGCTGATGTTCAAGAAAACGGCTTATGCAATGGCCGGCTTTTTCTAGAACACAGCGTAAATCCATGCAAGGGCTCGTCTCGCCCACAATCGGATCTAGCCGCATTGTACGAGAACGAGCCTGAACTAACGCTTGGCCATTAGGCCACCGTCAGCCACCAGCGTGATTCCGGTAGTAAACGACTCGGATGCCAGATAAAAAATGGGGTTAAGTATCTCCTCGGTGTCTGCAATACGGGGAATCAGTGCAGCTGCCACCATTCCTTCGCCATAGTGGGGCAGGGCGGCAATCGCTCCATCGGTAAGGTCCGAATGGTAGCTACCAGGAGCGAGTGCGTTGACACGAATATTCCATTCTGCCCACTCTTGTGCCATTACTTCAGTTAATGCTTTCAGTGCAGCCTTGGTGGCGGCATACACACCAGAGTAGGCAGGCGTGGACAGCGCTGCAACGGAAATCACATTGATCACGCAGCCTCCACCCTGCTCACCCATCCGCGGCGCCAGGCGCGATGCCAAGTACCAGGGGCCTTTCAGGTTGACGTCGACCATCTTATCGAAGGCGCCGGTCCCGATATCAGACAAAGGGCCCACTGCGACATTGGTACCAGCATTATTGACCAGTATATCCACGCGGCCAAAGTGTCTGTAGCTTTCTTCGATCAGTGCGTCCAGTTGCGCAACGTCTCCCATATGCGCTGCATGCGCCAAGGCAGCACCACCTTCCGCTTCGATCTGTGCCACTACAGCCTGGCAGCTCGCCAACTTGCGACTCGCCACCACCACCTTCGCACCCTCGCGAGCGAAGCCCAGTGACATGGCGCGCCCAAGACCGCGACTACCCCCGGTAACAATAACGACCTTATCTCTGAACTTCTCTTGCATGGTTCATCTCCGACAAAATATTCTGCTGAATATCATTCACACTCACCAGCCATTACACTAGCACGATGCAGCTATCCCGCCACGGAACCCCAAGATGAATTGCACCGCAGTCAAACCTGTTGAGCCACAGCACACTTCCTGCTCTGGCAACCTCGATTACGCACACCGGGCTTGGCACGCCTGATGTCCTCCCGCGCAAAGAAGGGTCTGCCCGCGTTGCTACCGGTACTGCGCCTGCTGAAGAATTACAAAATTCGCCTTGTGGGTGCCAGCGTCGCTTTGCTGTTCACCGCCGCCGCCACGCTCTCCATGGGACGGGGCCTGCAGGTGTTGATCGATCAGGGTTTTGGCGGCGGCTCCAGTGCAGATTTAAAAAGTGCCATCGCCCTGCTGGTGATGATCGCCGCCGCAATGGCATTTGGTACGTTTATCCGTTTCTATCTGGTGTCGTGGCTGGGTGAGAGAGTCAGCGCTGACATCCGCAAACAAGTCTTCGACAATATCGTGCGGCTGCATCCGGGGTTCTTCGAGCTCAACCGCAGCGGCGAGATCATGTCGCGCCTCACCACCGACACCACCCTGCTGCAGACCATTATCGGCTCCTCTTTCAGCATGGCGCTGCGCAGCAGCCTGACAACTGTCGGCGCGCTGGTACTGATGTTTATCACCAACCTGAAGCTGAGTTTAATCATCGCGTTCGGCGTACCGCTGGTACTGCTGCCAATACTCATCTTCGGGCGCCGCGTGCGCAAACTCTCCAACCAGAGTCAGGACAGTATCGCCAACGTGGGTAGCTATGCCGGAGAGGTGATCCAAAACATTCGTGTGGTACAGAGTTATACGCGCGAGCAGTTTGAAGCCGACGCATTCGACCGCGAAGTGGAGCGCGCTTTCGAGATCGCCCGCCGCCGTATCTGGCAGCGCTCGATGCTGATCTGCGGCGCGATCATGCTGCTGTTCGTCGGCATGTCCGGAATGCTATGGGAGGGCGGCCAGGACGTCATCAGTGGGCGTATGACCGGCGGTGAACTCGGCGCCTTCGTGTTTTACGCCATTATGGTGGGCAGCGGTGTCGCCACTATTTCGGAAGTGTGGGGTGATCTGCAGCGCGCCGCCGGCGCCGCCGAGCGTCTGGTGGAGTTGATCAACACCCACAGCCTCATTACCAACCCTGAAAATGCCGCCGCAAAACCGTCCAGCCCGCGGCCAGAGCTGCATATGGAGAATGTATCGTTCTATTATCCAACGCGCCCCGAACAGCCTGCGCTGAAAGACTTCTCGCTGCACATTGAAGCCGGCAAAAGCCTCGCACTGGTAGGGCCATCGGGCGCGGGAAAATCCACCGTGTTCGAATTGTTGCTGCGCTTCTACGATCCACAGCAGGGCAAACTGCTGCTGGACGACACCGATATTCGCGATATGGACCTGCAACAGATGCGCGAACATATCGCACTGGTACCGCAGCAGCCGGCGCTGTTCACCGGTGACGTGCGCTATAACATCGCCTACGGCAAACTCGATGCCACCGAAGAAGAGGTGATCGCCGCCGCCCGCGCCGCCCACGCACACGACTTCATCGCGGCACTGCCCGAAGGGTATGCCAGCCACCTGGGAGAAATGGGTGTGCGCCTGTCCGGCGGACAACGCCAGCGCATCGCACTGGCCAGAGCGATCCTGAACGACCCGAAAATACTCCTGCTTGATGAAGCGACCAGCGCACTGGATACAGAGAGCGAACACCAGGTGCAGCTGGCATTACAAGAACTGATGCGCAACCGCACCACCGTGATTATCGCGCACCGCCTCTCCACCATCCTGCACGCAGACAAAATCGCAGTAATGGACTCAGGACAGCTGGTCGCCATCGGCACTCACACACAACTACTGCGCGACTGTCCGCTCTATGCAAGGCTGGCCAGCCTGCAGTTTCGGGAGCCCGAGGCCAGTGTTGCGGCGGTATAACTGAACGGACGCTTACCGGGGGCTGTATGCCAATACGGAAGCCGGACAGCGTGATGGGTTGGCTATTTTCAGGCTGCGAAGAGAAGGCTTGGATTGGGGCCGTTCTTTAGGTGCCGCCTGTTTTTTTGTTTGCCTATTTGCTTGGTCACCTCACCTCCCGACTTCCCCAATTTCTGACTTCCTGACTTCCTGACTTCCTGACTTCCTGACTTCCTGACTTCTTGGCTTTCTGTGCATCCGGGCATCCGGGCATTTCTGTGTCTGTGTGCATCTAGCATCTAGCATCTAGTCGCTTAACATCTGCGCTAACCTACTTACTTTCATGTGCATAGATATGTACGCGCACCTGTGATCTGTAAGTATGTTCGTCACTTGCATTCATGAGTTCATCCGTTCATGCGCACGGGATTCAGGGTTCATCAAATGTAACCAAACCTTCACATAACATACTGTTTATATTGATATAAATCTATTATGTCTGTATGTTTATACAGTGTATTTACAACAGCTTGGAGGCTTCCACGATGAACCAATATCCCATCGCAGTTGCACCCCCTCCCACCCCTGACCTCGCCGCTCTGGAAGACGAAATCACCGAACTCGCCGCGCATATCAATGCCGCCACCTACCGGTTCCTCACACTGATCCGCGAGTACGACCAGCGTCAGGGCTGGGGCGGCGGGGGCCTCAAATCCTGCGCCCATTGGCTCAACTGGAAATGCGGCATCAACCTGGGCGCGGCCCGGGAGAAGGTCCGCGTTGCCCACACATTAGAAAACCTGCCGCAGATCAGCGCTGCGCTGTGCCACGGCCGCATCAGCTATTCCAAGGTACGCGCAATGACCCGCGTCGCTACTGCACAGAACGAAGATTACCTGCTGATGATCGCAGACCACGGCACCGCATCCCATGTCGAGCGCCTGGTACGCAACTACCGCAAGGTGAAACGCAGCGAAGCGCTGCAGCGCGATAACCAGTTTCACGCACTGCGCGAAGTCAACTGGTACATCGACGACGATGGCAGCTATGTCATCAAGGGACGATTGAGCCCCGAACAGGGTGCCCGTATCGCACAGGCTCTTGATGCGGCAATGGCGAACCTGCATGAAGAACAGCGTAACTCCACACAAAACGTTTCCGCGGAAACGCCTGTAGCCGCGAAACGAGCCGATGCACTGGAGCGCATTGCCGAAAGTTACATCGCTTACGGCAGCAGTGATGACACACTCGCAGTCAAAGGCGGCGATCGCTGCACGATGCATGTTCATACAGACATAGCCACACTGCAGGCCGACGGCGACGGTGCAGAATCCGAATTGGCATCCGGCGGACACGTTTCCGCAGAAACGTCTCGCCGGCTGGCCTGCGATTGCGGCGTCGTGCGCTGGCTGGAAAACTCAGACGGCACCGCTTTGGATATCGGCCGCCGAACCCGCAGTATCCCCCCGGCTATCCGCCGCGCACTGGAGCGCCGTGACGGCGGCTGTCGCTTCCCCGGCTGTACCGCCCGACACCACGTAGAAGCACAGAGCCTGCCCCGCTTTATCGGGTACCACATTCAGCACTGGGCCGACGGCGGAGAAACCCGTCTCGACAACCTATTGCTACTGTGCCGCCATCACCACCGCCTGGTACACGAAGGCGGCTACCGCCTGACATTTGAATCCAATAAACCTGTGTTCACCGCACCGGATGGCAAGCTGATTCCGAGTGGCCCCGACAGACGTTTCAGCGGAAACGTTTTTACGCTGACTACAGACAATGAACGTGAGCAGTTAGATATTGACGAGAGGACCTTGGTGCCGCTTTGGTGCAGAGAGAAGATGGATGATGGGATGGCGGTGGATGGGCTGATTCGGCGGGAGTGAGGTTCGATGTGGGGTTCAGGGAGTAGCGAAGCGATAGTATTCACTATGGGCTTCTACTAATATTATTTAGCGGGAATTGTTTAGAGCTGTAGTCCGTTACTGGCTAAAAAGGAACACCGGCCTCGTAATATGGTTTTGGACTCCGTATGTGGTGTTACACGCGCCACTAAAATTGACAGGAGGTTGATTTGAGAGGGTTTCCTACATTTTGTCGATCTCCAAACTGCGCCGGGGTGTTCTTTGGAGCGGTCTATTGTTTTGTCTGTTAACTGTCCAACCTACCTATGAAAAGTAGACAACTCATTGTCCCCTAATGAGTTGTTCAACAACATTCACAAACGAGAAGTACAACGCGATTACCGCCGCGCAGTATTCCTATCCATCAACCGAATTCGATCCTTCCGCTCCTGATTAACACGCGAAAGATCATCCAACGTTTCACGCGAGATTCCCGCCACTTCGTTCAGCAATCGTAAAGTGATGCGGGTGTTGTTGGCGAAGCAGCGCAGTGGGGCTGACAGGGGGGCTTCGCGGAAGTATTTGATGGAATCCTTTACTGCTGTGCGCAGTGAATCGCCGGTGGTGTCACGTGCGGATTCTACTGCGATGGATACGACCTCTATTGACTCCATGAAGGCTTCTACGCCCATCAACTCGATCATTGTGCCGCGCTCTACTGAGCGGCGTAAGCTGCGGCGCAGCTTGCGTGTCATGTTGCGGAATTCTCGTTGTACCTGTGGGCCGAACACGGGGTTGCCGACAGCGGTGAGTTGATCATCCTCTGTCAGGTCGAGCCAGTCCTGTGGTGTCAGTGTCTCTTCGATGTGCGGGAAGACCACTTTCTCTTCAACATTCATATGCTCATAGATGTGATCGATGTAGGCGCGGCCGCTGTTGACTACTGCAGTGCCGGTTGCCTCGCCAAGGCGCCAGCGTTCGATTTCACGCAGTACTTCGCGGCCGAGCTTGGCGGTGTTGTCGTGGTCGCGCTGGAGAGTATCGACATCATCGGCTGATTTAGGATTGACCTCTGCGACGCGTGCGTAGATGAGGTCTTCACGTGGATGGTGAAACCGATCGGGCCAGGTCACCATGTAGTGCATGATCTCGTATACCACGTGGGTGTCGACGAGCTCACCGTTTTCGATTGCGGACAGCTGATCTGCAAAGAGCTGCATCACGGTGCCCATGTGACGGTGCTCTGCTCGCAGTGCGCGCATGAGGGGTTGCTCTATCGCCCGCTTAGTCGCCGGTGCGCGATTTTCTGTATCGGCCGAAGCTGTGGCTTGTGCCTTTGGCTTGGCTTTGGCCTTTGGCTTCGCCTTAGCTTTAGGTGCCGCCTTAGCTTTGGCTTTCGCTTTAGGCTTGGCTTTGGCTTTGGGCTTGGCTTTCGCTTTCGGTTTTGCTTTAGCCTTTGGTTTCGCTTTGGCTTTTGCTTCTGGCTCGGTAGCCATGCAATGCTCCCCTTGTTCTTGAGTTCAGTATCTACAGTGTAATTTTAGCCTGCTTTGCGCTGTGCGGTATTGATCAGGCTCATAAAGGCGGCGATTCCGTCAACACCGCCGGGCCGTAACCATCGATAAATTCCGGTGGCAGTCTTCGCGCTCGGCCGCTGCTCAGTTCGATGCAGGCGAAGCGCATCGCGGCGCGCAGCAGCGTGACGCCGTCGCTCAGGCGGATAACCTGAAAATGGCGCTTCATGGTCAGCTTGCGGTCCCACTCTACGATCCAGGTGCCTACGGCCACTTCATCGCCCTCGCGGGAGGCCTGTAAGTAGTGGTACTCGCTGTGGGTTATGGCCATCGCGCGATCGAGGGCCTGGTAGCGCAGCAAGTCCAAACCCAGTGCTACTGAGTGGCTCCAGGCGCCGCGCTGGCACCAGTTTACATATACCGCGTTGTTGGTGTGGTTCAATCCGTCGATATCTTCGGGGCGTACCTCGGTGTATACAACGTGCGGATTGGGATGATCCCATTGCAGATCTGGCTGATTCATCATGCTTGTGCAGGCGCTACAGCGGCCTGCTCCTCCAGTGGTTTGAGCGCGAAATGGGTGAAGCCATAGAGTATCGCCACCAGTGGGCACAGCAGGTTGAAAAAGGCGAAGGGCGCGTAACTGAAAGTAGCCACGCCCAGCGTTGCCGACATATAGGCACCGCAGGTATTCCAGGGAATCAGCGCAGAGGTCAGTGTGCCGGCGTCTTCCAGCGTGCGCGACAAGTTAAGTCGCGACAGCCCGAAGCGCTCGTACTCATCGATATACATGCGCCCAGGCAGTGCAACGGATATAAACTGGTCGGCTGCGAGGATATTGGTTCCCAGGCAGGTCACCACGGTGGCAGCGATCAGCGAGCCGGCGGACTTTACGCCGCGAAGGGCGAGGCGCAGCAAGTATCCCAGAATCCCGGTGCGTTCCAGCACGCCGCCCAGACCGAGTGCGCAGATAATCAGCCATACCGTATTCAGCATACTGCTCATACCACCCTTGCTGAGCAGCTCATTCAGAAACGTATTGTCGCTGTGCGAGGAGTAACCGTCGAACAGGCTGATCCAGACACCTTTGACCATGGCGAATACAGTGCCGGTGCCCGCTTGCGCATCGGCCAGTTTCATCACCGCCTGGGGCTGGAACAATAGTGCAAACACCACACCGATCAGCGCACTGATCACAATGGAGGGGAAGGCGGGCAAGCGTTTGTAAACCAGCGTCAGCATAATCACCAGCGGCAACAGCAGGTGCAGGCCGATATTGAATTCATTGGCCAGTGCCAACTGCAGTTCTTCTATCTCGCGCGGTGCTGGCGCATCGGCGCTGCCGAGGAAGGCAAAGATGATAAGCGCCACGGCGAAACTGGGCAGGGTCGTCCACAGCATATGCCGGATATGGGCGAACAGATCCACCCCCGTAGCAGCAGAGGCCAGATTGGTGGTGTCTGACATCGGCGACAGTTTGTCACCAAAGTACGCGCCGGAGACAATGGCCCCCGCGGTGATGGCGGGTGACAAGTCGAAGCTGGCGGCGATGCCCATCAGGCCAATGCCCAATGTACCGGCAACCGTCCAGGAGCTGCCTATGCTCAGCGCGACTATCGCACATATGGCGGCGCTGGCAGCGTAGAAGATCCTTGGGTTCAGCACCTCAACACCGTAGTAAATCATCGCAGGCACCGTACCGCTCAGTATCCAGCTGCCGATCAACATGCCCACGGCCAGCAAAATCAGGATAGGTGCCAGACCGAGCGTAATGCCGTCGATGATACCGTTCTGCGCTTCCGCCCAGGAGACACCGGCGCGCCGGCCCACCAATGCCGCGACACAAGCCGTCAGCACCAACACAATCTGGTTGGCACCATAGGAGGAGTCTGCACCAAACAAATATACGGAACACGCCAGCAGCGTCACCAGAAACAGGATCGGGATCAGGGCTTGATAGAGTGTGATCGGTGGCGCTGCGGGGCTCACGCTTTACTGTTCTCCTATTTACCGCCGCGGTTAACAGATGTGTCCGGGGAAACCTGACAATGATGTCGCGCGCGTTCACCAGAATGCCCTAATTACAGGGCAGGGCACAAGCCGGGCAGCATGCATCAAATTTGCGCCGACAGAGTCTGACAAGCCCCGGCTGTTCACGTAGCATACAGCCTGCCATGGCAGAATCGAACAATGCAGCGCTCGTACCCTTCTATTACCGGGACAATTATTTGCGCCTGTGCGACACCGTGGAGGCGCAGTATGGCGATATCCTCAGTGAGGCCGAGAGCGCTTTCCTGCAGACCTTCCGCCGCCTCGATTTCAACGCCCAGTGCCTTTATGTTCGCCTGATTTCCCGCACCGGTCCCTGGTTTCGCGAAAGCAAACTGGCGTACGATGAGCTCGGCCCGATACCCCCGATACTCGATACACTGCTGGCCAATGACATGGTGGAAGCGGCCACCGAGCTCTCGGTGCAGGAGCTGGGAAAGCTGTTTACCCGCAGCGAATTGCTGCAGGTATTCTGTCCCGAAGGACAGGCACTACCGCGAGGCAAACCGGCACTGCTGGATGCCATCGAGGCCTTGCAGCTGGACGCAGAAGACACCCTGGCGGCGCTCGCCACACTCGACGACCAGCGCATCGTCTCCCCGTGCGGCGCGGAGCTCACCGAACATCTACAGCTGCTCTTTTTCGGCAACCGGTGGCAGAGCCTGACCGACTTTGTGCTGCAGGATCTCGGCCTCACGCGCTACTATCCCTATCCGCTCGATAAAGCCCACCGCCTGTTTTGTAGCCGCGAAGCACTGGATGAATATGTGGTGTGCGCCAATCTCAGTGACGCACACTACACACTGGTGGACGCGGGTGAGTACGAGCAGCTACCCGAGCTTGCCGCTGCGCTTGCGAGCATGCAAGTACAATATGGCTCCAGCGAGAAACGCTGGCACCGGCTCTGCAACAACGTGGCCAGAGATCTGGAGCGCATCGATGAGTGCGAGCTGGCGCTGCAGTTATACTGCCGAAGCCAACGCCATCCGGCGCGCGAGCGGCGCGCCCGCATACTCGAGACGACCGGGGACTGGGCCGGCGCACGCGATCTATGCGAGGAAATCTTGCAGCAGCCGTGGTGTGAGGCAGAGAAAGAAGCCGCCGAGCGCATACTGCCGCGTGTGAACCGCAAGCTCACCGGTGCCCGCCAGTCAAGGCGACGCGATACGTTTGCCAATAGCACACTGACCATAGCCCGCGGCAGCGGGTCGGTCGAGGAGCTGACGGCGGCACATCTGCTGCAGCAGTGGCAGTCGGTTCACTACGTCGAGAACGCGCTGATGAATACCCTGTTTGGGCTGGCGTTCTGGGAGAATATATTCGAGCCAGTGCCGGGTGTATTCCACAACCCTTTCCAGAGCGCACCCGCCGATATGTACGACCGCGCGTTTCGGATAAAACGTGAGCAGTCACTGGCGGCACGCATGCAACAGTTGCGCGAGGAAGACCTGTCGACAACGCTGGTGGCCGCCTATGAGCGCTACCAACACTACGAGTGCCGCTGGACACACTGGCGCTACATTCCGCTCGAACTGGTGGCCGATTGCGCCCACGTCATCCCGGCTGAGCATCTGCTGGCGATCTGGGAGCGTATATTGTTCGACCCGGCGGAGAATCGCCGCGGCTTTCCCGATCTAATCGCGCTGGGCGCCGGGGCAGGGGATTACTGCCTGATCGAGGTGAAGGGGCCAGGCGATGCGCTGCAGGACAGCCAGAAACGCTGGCTGCGCTACTTTCAGGCGCACAATATTCCCGCCGAAGTAGCCTGGGTACAGTGGCATGCGTAGTGCGGCACAATGACTGAACAGGTTACGCAACTGTCGATAGCCGTGGCCGATCTGGCGCACTTTTGTCACCGCAGCGGCGATATTGACCACCGCTTCAAGGCTGCGCCTACCGGGGCACAAGGTGTGGCGGGGCACCAGCGCGTTTACTCCCGCCGCCCGGCCTGCTACTGCAGCGAGTACGCAGTGGAATACCGCCACAGTGAGCCCGGCTTGGAACTCACACTGCGCGGGCGCGCCGACGGCTATGATCCTGACAAGGGGCTGGTGGAGGAGATAAAAACCTGCCGCACCGCGCCCGATGCGATACCCGAGCCGGTGGCACAATTACATCTGGCGCAGGGCACAATATATGCCGCCATTATCGCCGCGCAGGGCGAGATGCCCGCACTGGATGTGCGTGTTACCTGGTTCAACATCGATAGCGAGGAGGAGTTCAGTCGCACTGAGCATTACTCGCGCGCCGCGCTGGCCGAGTTTCTGGTCGCCACGCTGGCAACCTTTGCTCGCTGGTTGCGCACGCTGGCGCAAGCACAGCGCGAACGCGATGCCAGTATCGTGGCGCTGGCCTTTCCCTACGGCGGCTTTCGCAGTGGCCAGCGTGAGATCGCCGAGCTGGCATATAAGTGCATACATCAGGGCGGGCAATTGTTGCTGGAGGCACCCACCGGTATCGGAAAAACCGCCGCCTTCCTGTTTCCCGCGTTGAAGGCGCTGGCGACCAACCAGCATGACAAAATCGTTTTCCTCACGTCCAAATCCGTGGGGCGGCGTGCTGCTGAAACAGCGCTGGCGGATTTTGCCGAATCCGGCTATCGCGGCACCGCCCTCAGCCTCACCGCCAAGGACAAGATCTGCTTCTCCCCGGGCAAGGCATGCCACGGCGATGACTGCCCGTTCGCACGCGACTACTACGATAAGCTCCCCGAGGCGCTGTACGAGGCGGTCAGCCAGCGCGTGCTGCGGCGCGAGGATATCGAGGCCATCGCGCGACGTTTTGAAGTCTGCCCCTATGAGCTGGGGCTGGACCTGTTGCGCTGGGTCGATATCGTCATCGCCGACCTGCACTATGTTTACAGCTTGACAGCCACACTGGGCGGCCAGCAGGACGGTGACAGCAAGCGCTGGTCGGTACTGCTGGACGAAGCCCACAACCTGCCCGGCAGGGCGCGCAATATGTACAGTGCATCCCTGGCCAAGGCCGCCGTGCTGCAGGCCAAAAGCACGGTCAGTGGCGCTTTGGCGAAAAGCCTGGCACGGGTCAACACGCAGTTCCTCGCGCTGCAGAAACTGCCATGGCAGGAGCCGGAGTTTCACAGCGCCGACAGCCTCCCGCAGGCACTACTGCAGGCGCTGCTTTTGTTTACCAGCTGCGTCGGCGAAATTCTGGCGCAGGACCCGGCCTTCCTGCACCGGCACCGCGAGCTTTTGGATTTCTACTTCGATACCCTGCAATTCCTGCGGGTGGCCGAGCTCTGGGGCGATGACTATCGCTTTGAACTGCACCGGGGAGAGGGCAGGCAGGGGCTGCGCATCGCGCTCAACTGCCTCGATCCTTCACGCCTGCTGTCTGAGCGGCACGAGCGCGCCCACGCCGTCGTGGCCTTTTCAGCAACCCTGTCGCCCCTGCCCTGGTCGCGCGCTTCGCTGGGGCTTGGGGAGCAGGCAGTCTGCTCACACGCCACCTCCCCCTTTGCGCCTGAGCAACTGCAGGTATCACTGGCGACCGATATCGATACGCGCTATCACCAGCGGAATGTGAGTCTGGGAAAGCTGACCCGGCTGTTGCACCGCTGGGCAGAGGTGACGCCGGGGAATTGCATTGTGTATTTTCCGTCATATCAGTATCTGCAGGATGCCCTGGCGGAGCTGCAATCTACTGACGGTGGGCTCAACAGGCGGGAAATCTGGGTGCAGACGCGCCGCCAGGACGAGCAGGAGCGGGATCAACTGCTGCAACTGTTCGCTCAACGCGAGGATGTGGTGGCGTTCTGTATTCTGGGCGGCGTCTTCGGCGAGGGTATCGACCTGCCTGGCAAGCTGCTGTCCAGCGTGGTGATCGTCGGCATCGGCATGCCGCAGGTCAATAGGGATACCCGGCAGTTGCGGGCGTGGTACCAGCAGCGCTATGCGGCCGGCTTTGAGTACGCATTCCTGTATCCGGGTATGCAGAAGGTCGATCAGGCGCTGGGACGCGTTGTCCGGCGCCTTGAAGATTCCGGCCGCGCGTTACTGATCGATCCCCGCTATCGGCAGCACCAGTACCGCGAGCTACTGCCCGCCTGGTGGGCCTACCAGCCCTGGTCCGATAGCACATAATCTGGCGCTACACAGCCCAATATGTCATTTACGGTCAATTTTTTTGGGCTTTGTGACCCTTGTGTCACCGTTGAAATCACTTAAATTGGCCCCCCGCTGCCCAGATTGACAATTAACGGCATTTGAAGCGGTACCAGGCCACACCTTGCACAGCTCAACGCCCACCAGTGTTTCCGCTGGTTACTGGCTGTGCTAGAGTCGCGGCTGTTTTTGATACTGGCACCGAGCCGGATCGTATTTGCACGAGCATGGCCCCAGACGGCGCCGTGCTGAAAAACAAAAAGTACGGGGGTAGACACC
This sequence comes from Halioglobus sp. D3-4, assembly GCF_055809315.1. Classification (NCBI taxonomy): domain Bacteria; kingdom Pseudomonadati; phylum Pseudomonadota; class Gammaproteobacteria; order Cellvibrionales; family Halieaceae; genus Halioglobus; species Halioglobus sp. D3-4. The sequence goes on along the minus strand of NZ_CM147907.1, from coordinate 3,990,862 downwards.
GCATGCGCATCGCCATTCCGAAAGAGACCCATCCGGGAGAAAACCGGATACCTATTACGCCCGCTCACGCCAAGCGGCTGGTATCCATGGGTGCCGATCTGGTGATAGAAGCTGGCATGGGCGCTGGCTCCGGATTCACGGATGCCGAATATACCGAAATCGGGGCGAGTATTTCGGCCGATCGCGCCGAGTTATTCAGCAGCGCCGACATCCTCCTGCGCGTGCGCAAGCCGCAGCTCGAGGAAATAGGCCAGATGAAGCGCGGCGCCATTCATATCAGCTACCTGGACCCGTTCAACGAGACTGCGCTGGTCAATGCCTTCAAGGATGCCGGTATCACCGCCATCAGCATGGAAATGATACCGCGCACCACGCGCAGCCAGAAAATGGATGCCCTGAGCTCCCAGGCCAACCTCGCCGGATACGTGATGGTGATACAGGCCGCCTCCCATCTGCCACGCATTTTCCCGATGATGATGACACCGGCTGGCACCCTGAAGCCCGCCAACGTGTTTGTGATCGGCGCCGGTGTCGCCGGGCTGCAGGCCATCGCCACAGCCAAACGCCTCGGAGCCAAGGTCACAGCCTTCGACACCCGTCCGGTGGTTGCCGAGCAGGTGCGTTCCGTGGGAGCCAAATTCCTCGAGATTGATCTGGGTGAAACCGGAGAGACCGCCGGTGGCTATGCCAAGGAACTGACGCCAGAGCAGGTTGAAAAGCAGCGCCAGGCGCAAAAAGAAGTCATTGCCAAGTCCGATGTCGTCATCACCACAGCCCAGGTCTTCGGCCGCAAGCCGCCGGTGCTGGTCACGCGAGACATGATCGAGGGCATGGCCCACGGCTCTGTGATTGTCGATATGGCAGCTGAAACCGGCGGCAATGTTGAGGGCTCAGTACCCAATGAAGTTGTGGAAATCGCCGGTGTCACCGTAATCGGTAAAGGCAACCTCGCCGGCGAGGTAGCACGCGACGCCAGCCAGATGTATTCCGCCAACCTGTTCAATCTGGTGGAAGACAGCTGGAACGAAGAAGACAAAGCGTTCGTAATCGACTTCGAGCACGATATTCTGCCGGGTTGCATCATTACCCACGGCGGCGAAGTCACTAACGAGACGATCAAAAATATTCTGGAAGGGGGTGCATAACATGGTTGCTGCGGAAGTTTTCCTCACGTTTATACTGGTGTTGTCCATCTTTCTGGGCTTCGAACTGATCAATAAAGTACCGGCCACTCTGCACACGCCGCTGATGTCAGGTGCCAACGCGATTTCCGGCATCACGCTGGTGGGCGCCATCAGCCTCGCAGGCACCGGCAATCAGGACCTCTCCAACTGGTTGGGTGCAGGCGCCGTCGCACTGGCCACCGTCAATGTGGTGGGCGGCTATCTTGTCACCGATCGCATGCTCGCCATGTTCAAGAAGAAGGAGGGCTGATCACTATGGATACCCTTATTCAATTTGCCTACGTTGTTTCCGGTGCGCTGTTCATATTCGGCCTGAAGCAACTCGGTTCCCCCGCAACGGCTCGTCGCGGCAATATGATCTCCTCGCTGGGCATGTTGCTGGCGGTGGTATCGGCGCTGCTCGACCAGGGTATTGTCGAATACCAGTGGATCGTCATCGGTATTCTGGTGGGCGCGATCATCGGTGGTGCAGCAGCGCGTATGGTGCAGATGACGGCGATGCCAGAAATGGTGGCGCTGTTCAACGGCTCCGGCGGTATGGCCAGCCTGCTGGTTGGCTGGGCGGCGCTGAATCCCGGTGCGCCCACGTTCACACTGGTCACCATTATTCTCTCGATCCTTATCGGCGGTGTAACGTTCACCGGCTCACTGATCGCCTACGGCAAGCTCTCCGAAAAGATCGGCAGTGGCGCGGTGCTGTTCAGCGGCCAGCAGGTCGTCAACAGCTTTATTGTGCTCGGCATCCTGGCGGGCTCAGTGATGTTCTGTATCGAGCCGGCCAACCATTTATGGCTCTACCTGGTTATCGCGCTGTCACTGATCTTTGGTGTGATGGCGGTGATACCCATCGGCGGCGCCGACATGCCGGTGGTGATCTCCCTGCTGAACTCCTACTCCGGCCTGGCAGCCTGTGCTGCGGGTTTCGCGGTCAACAACAACATCCTGATTGTCGCCGGCGCGCTGGTTGGCGCCTCCGGTATCATCCTGACACAAATCATGTGTAAGGCGATGAACCGCTCGCTGTCCAACGTACTGTTTTCCGGCTTCGGTAGCGGTAAAACCGAGACGACTACCGTGGAGGGCGAAATCAAGCCCATCACTGTGGAGGATGCCTACTACGTGCTTGAAGCCGCCACCAATGTCGCCATTATTCCCGGTTACGGTATGGCCGTCGCACAGGCACAGCACGTGGTAAAAGAGCTGTCTGTACTGCTTGAAGCCAACGGCGCGGAAGTGAACTTCGGTATCCACCCGGTGGCCGGTCGTATGCCGGGCCACATGAACGTATTGCTCGCCGAGGCCGACGTGCCCTACGACCAGCTGCTGGAAATGGACGAGATCAACCCGCGCATGGAAGGTGTGGATGTGGCTATCGTCATCGGCGCCAACGACGTGGTAAACCCCGCCGCGCGAGAGAGCGAATCGTCGCCGATCTACGGCATGCCGGTGATCAACGTCGATCAGGCGCGCACCGTGTTTGTCCTCAAGCGCTCAATGGCATCCGGTTTCGCCGGGATCGAGAACCCGCTGTTCTACAAGGACAACACCCGTATGCTGTTCGGTGATGCGAAAGAATCGATCGGCGGTTTGGTCAGGGAGTTTTCCTGAGCCAATGACATTTCGTTAGCGACTCGTAGCTGAACCTGTCAGGGAGATGGGTTCAGCTGCGCTGCCAGTCAAACGCCAGCACATCCTGAATGCACGATGCGCCGGTCATCAGCATCAACAGTCGATCTATCCCTAACGCGACACCACTGCAGACAGGGAGGCCATGGTGCATCGCCGCCAGTAAATACCCGTCAATGGGACGTTCCGGCTGACCGCGTTCACGCCGCAGGGCATTGTCCCCCTCGAAGCGTTGCTGCTGCTGCGCTGCATCGGTTAATTCGAAATAGCCATTGGCCAGCTCGACACCCTCTACATACACCTCGAAGCGCTGCCCCACACTGACGCCATCGTTGCTGACAATCCGGGCGAGCGCGGCCTGTGAGGCCGGATAATCGTAGACAAAACTAAAAGCATCGTCGCCCAGAGTGGGCTCCAGCAGATGGCTCATCAATAAGTCCAGCCACATATCCCTATCGCCAACCATGTCACCAGGGTCCATATGCCCGCGCGCAATACGCTCGAGCTCGGCGCAGGAGGCAGTAAACGGGTCCACCTGTAGACGCGTTAGAAACAGCTCGCGATAGCTGTGCTTCTGAACGGTTCGCGGCCCCAGGCATTCACGCAGCAACTCTGTGACTTCCTGCATTAACGCATGGTGATCAAAACCGGGGCGATACCACTCCAGCAAGCTGAATTCCGGGTTGTGGCGGCCACCGGCTTCGCCGTCGCGGAACGCCCTGGCGATCTGAAAAATCGGCTCACCGTGCGCCGCGAGCAGGCGTTTCATCGCATACTCGGGCGATGTCTGCAGAAATCTCGGTCGGCTTATCGCGTCACCGGCTGACACGGTGAACGGTTCGATAGCCGGGTCGGTTATACCATTGCTGCATAGCAGCGGTGTTTCAACTTCAAGGATACCCCGGTCACTGAAAAACCGGCGCAGGCGGGACAGTAGTTCAGCGCGCTGGCGGAGAATCGCGAGATCAGCGGCTGGCTGCCAGTGCACGCGCGATCTCCCCGCCGCTACACTCAGGACTTGCTGGCGCGGTTCTGGTATTCCCCGGTGCGCGTATCGACACGGATAATTTCCCCGGTGCTGATAAACAGCGGCACTTTCACCACGGCACCGGTGGCCAATTTGGCTGGCTTGGTTCCGCCGGTAGCCGTATCACCCTTGAGTCCGGGATCAGTTTCCACGATTTCCAGTTCCACGAAATTGGGTGGTGCAACAGACAGCGGTGTGTCGTTGTAGAGGGTGACGTCACAGCGCTCATTTTCCTTGAGCCATAAGTGGGCGTCACCAACAGCGGCGGCATCCGCCTGGTATTGCTCATAGGTATCTGGCTCCATGAAATACCAGAACTCACCGTCGTTATACAGGTACTCCATGACGCGATCCATCACATCCGCGCCCTCCAGAGTTTCACCGGATTTAAAGGTGCGCTCCCACTGCCGCCCGGTTTTCAGGTTACGCAGTTTGACCCGGTTAAACGCCTGGCCCTTGCCGGGCTTTACAAACTCGTTTTCCAGAATGCTGCAGGGATCGCCATCCAGCATGACCTTCATGCCGGAGCGGAATTCACTAGTCGAATAGTTCGCCATGATGCTCTCATCGGTTTGCGGAAAAAACGGTGCCCATAATACAGCACGTCGTGCGCTAATGGCAGATGCTGACGCGCCAGTAGCGGGAATCGCGCCACTTAGGTATTCTAGGCGCCACACGTGGAGATGTTTTTGAGCTAACAGCTATGGAAGACCATACAACAGTAAAATTGCTGCTCCCGCGCCAGGACTTTAGCGGCAATCCGCTGTTTGAGCCCTCGGTGGACGCCGCCACAGACTGGGTGCAAAACCTGCCGGTAACCAACACCAATTCGCTGGTCGAGCAGCTCTGTCAAGCACTGGCTGACCTCAACCGTATACCGCTGCCCCCGGAACTGCGCTTCGGCATTCTGGCCACGCTGCTGCCCAGTCTGCAGGTCGCGGTGCTCAATCTGTCCAAGCGCTTCCTCAATCAACCGCTGATTATGCCCGAAGAACCGCGACGCATGGCGGAGATGAGCGACAAGTTGCTCACTCTGGCCACAACTGCCTATAGCATCGTGGCAATTGAGGCGATACAGCAGCGCGAATCCATCCGCAAAATGAACCCGGCGCGCCTGACGTGCGAGGCACTGCAACGGGCACTGCTGTTCAGTGGCCGCAAGGTTTTACAGAACTTCCAGATGCATCAATCGATGGGCGCTCGCGGCTGGCAAACCCTGCATCAACTCTACGCGCTGGCTGACAGCCAGCGTCTGGTCGATCTACCAGTACCAGAGCCACTTTCCGGTGGCAACACCATCAAAACCACCTATTTGCAGGCACTAATGCTGGGCTGCTGCAAAGCCAACCAACTGCGCCATACCGATCTCTCAGCGCTTTACCGCGGCTTCCAGCAGTGGAGTGAACGCATCCATTTCGATGTGCAGCGCACGGGTAATGACCTGTTCGTGGTCGACCTCGACAGCGATCAGGCTGCCATGTATACGGCGCTGTATAAGGAAGAACCAGGACCGAACTGCCGCTTTATTGACACCACCGCGCTGGTGGAGCACCTGACCGAGCTCAAGGAAGAAGCCGGCGGCAAGGATATCAACTTCGACAAAAACACCAATGTGCCGGTTACTTTGCTCGAGCACCTGATAACCTCTCTGGGCAGCATGAGCCTCAGAAACTTCAAGCGCTCGCGGTCCGACAATGCGCTGCGGATTTGTATCGGCCTCAATAGCACCCATTTCCACGTCGCCGGCGAGCGCCTGTTCGAGGAACTGGTCTGTAACACCTCAGACGCTTCGGGCGTTGCAGAAGGCTCAGCAGACAACCCCTTCCTCGATCCATTGCGACAAGCCGATGTGTGGCAGATGGCGAACCCGGGGGACTACACGGGCGAGCTGAAGTTGGTGCCAAATCTGTTGGTCGACCTGGATTCCACCACCAAAGCCAGGCTGTTTCAGGAAAATGCCTCCGATCTGCCGGTGGCCGAGCGCTATCCTATCTTCAAGGCAAAATTGGCAGACTCCAGCCCAGGTGGTTACTGCCTGGAGTGGACAGCGGAATTGCCGGGAGACATCAAGGCCGGCGATATCGTCGGTCTCAAAGAAGAGGAACATACCGAGTGGGTGATTGCGGTTATCCGCTGGGTCAGCCGCCTCGGCAATGCCCGAACCCTGATCGGACTCGAGTTGCTTAGCCCCCGTGCCGTTGCCTACGGTGCGAGCATACACAAGAAAGGCGAGGACAAGGCACCGCCGATGCGGGTGCTACTGCTGCCTGAAATCAAAATTGTGGGGCAGCCGCAAACACTGATTACACCGCGCACCGGCTTCAAGGAGCGCCAGAAAATCACGCTGGGCACCAGCTCGGAAGCCTGCTCAATCCAGTTGCTGCGTCACATAGCCTCTACCGGTAGCTTCTCACAGTTCGAGTTCTGCCAGACAAAAGAGCTCGGTGACGTATTGGCGGATACCGGGCAGGGACAGGCTGGCGGAGAGTTTGACTCGCTCTGGAGTAATATCTAAGACAACGCCGAACAAGGCCTCAGCGAGCGGGCTCGACCCCTCGCTGGTATCTGTCCGAGAAGCCCAACAGATACAGGATTGCATCCAGTCCCAGCGTTGATATGGACTGCTCCGCGGATTTCTGCACCAGCGGCTTCGCCCTGAAGGCAATACCCAAACCAGCAATGCTCAGCATTGGCAGATCGTTCGCGCCGTCACCCACGGCAATCACCTGTTGCAGATCAATACCCTGCTCCTCGGCCAGCTGTTGCAACAGCTCGGCCTTGCGCCCACCGTCGACGATCGTGCCGCGAATCTTGCCGGTGACCCGTCCCTGCGCTGTATCCAGCTCATTAGCAAACACATAATCAATACCCAGACGCTCCTGCAGATAGCGCGCGAAATAGGTAAAACCGCCTGAGAGAATTGCCGTCTTGTAGCCCAGTGTACTCAGCGTGGAAATCAGGTGCTCCGCGCCTTCAGTAATCTTCAGTTTTCTGGCGACATCCTCCAGCGCACTTTCTTCGAGGCCCTCCAGCAGGGCAACGCGAGTGCGAAAACTCTCGCTGAAATCTATCTCGCCGCGCATCGCGCGCTCGGTGATCGCGCTGACCTGGTCACCCACGCCCGCCAACTTCGCCAATTCGTCGATGACCTCCGCCTCAATCAGTGTGGAATCCATATCAAATACAACGAGTCGCCGGTTGCGGCGATACATATTGTCCTGCTGGAACGCCAGATCCATTTCCATAGCACCCGCCACCTCGAGCAGATCGCGCCTGAACGCAGCGGAGTCACGCAGCGAGCCGCGCGCCGAAAACTCCAGGCACGCCTTGCTGAGCGCGGGCAGCTTGCCCAGCGGAATACGTCCGGAGAGCCGGTTTATACCATCGATGTTGAGCCCGTGCTGAGAAATCACCCGCGTCACCCTGGCAAGTTGGTCCGAGGTTATCTTGCGTGACAGCAGGGTGATGATGTAACGCGCCTGACCCTGCGCCTCAACCCACTGGCTGTAGCTGTCCTGTGACACCAAGCTGGTAACAACGCGCAGGTCACGCCGCAACGCGAAATTGCGCACCGCTGTCGCCACCTCTTCACTGTCCACACCCTCTGGCAACTCAACCAACAAACCCAGCGACAGCGTTGCATGTATCACAGCCTGTCCGATATCGAGGATATTGACAGCATATTCCGTGAGGATCGCCGTCAAGCCAGCGGTCACCCCCGGCTGATCTTCGCCGGAGATGGTGATTAGCAAAATTTGGTTCACTCTGCGGGTTCCACAAATAGTTTGGGCCGCCATTCTACCCGTTCGCTACAAGACCTGAAAAGTACGGTTGCGGGTCACCGCCGATAGATATTCAACGGGGAACGCCCACAAAAGGGGCATTCTTCATCGAGACTGGTTTATACTATCAGCCTTCGCAACCCGGTAAGTCATCCATCGCGCGTGAATAATCGCTTCACTCAATCCAGTCTCGGCCAACAACTGGCGATCATCACGGCGGGATTGTGCCTAATGGTGAGCCTCGCTCTCGTTGCGCTGGGCGCAATTTCCACACGCCACACGCAAATGTTGCTGCAGGAAGAATACGGCACGTCACTGGCCAGACTGGTTGCCACGCGTATCAGCACGGCGTTTGAGCGGGGTGATCTGCTCAGCGTTTCGGCGACACTGCAGCGCCTGCTCGAAACCTCCTCAGCGCAGGCCATCACTATTATTGATGTCGAGGGCAAGGCACTGGGACAGGCCGGCGAAGCCCACGGCAAAAATCTCTATCAATACAGCGCGCCAGTGCGCATCGAATCGGATATTGCCGGGCAGATTGTCATCACGATTGATGGGAATAATGCGCAGGCAGCACAATCGCGCTTTCTATTGAGTATGCTGGGGCTAGCGGTACTGCTGAGTCTCGCTGCATATGCGGGCAGCCGCCATTTCGGTCAGCGACTGGGGAATAATCTTGCCCGCATGGCCCGCAAGATTGCTCTTGAAGAGGAGGAGTCGGGCCCCAAACCGGCCAATGAAGTGATGTTGCTCGACCGGCAGATCGAAGCACTGCCTATGGATCTGTTGCGCACTCGCAGTGAGCCCGGCCCACAGGATGAAAACTACCGCACAACTGCGGTCGTCTACTTGCACCTGTCCAGCCTCGTGAACTATGTGGATACGCTGGATGAACGCGCACTGCACCGCTATATCGCGCGCCTGCACCAGGTGGTGTACGCCGCTGCCGGTTTTTACGCAGGGGATTTACAGGTTGCCCGCCAATTCGGTCTGGCGATTTATTTCAGTGGACACAACAACGCAGGCAGCGCCGCTTTCCGCGCAGCCTCCTGTGCGTGGCTGGTGCGCGCAGTGAGCAGGGAGTTGGAAAAACAGATGTCGCTCTCACTCTCCATTTCGATGGCCATTTCGCAGAGCGAGCTGGGGGTGGGCAGTGGCACAGACATCTATCCGGGACTGTATACGCAACACACTCTGGATGAACTGCAGGCTGTGTGCGCCAGCAAGCCGCCCAATATTCTGCTATCGCCGGCAGCCTGCGAAGATATCGACGTGGCCGGCCGTTTGACACACCACCCTACCGAAGTCATGGATTACGCCGAGATCGAGGAGTTTGCCGGCCCCTACCAGGACCTGCTGGAACGGCAACTGCGCCTGATACTGAAGCGCCTGACAGATACCGCCCGGCGCTAAACTTGCAGGTTTGGCAGCAGTCTTATGAAGACTGCACCTCCATACGATCTACCTTCTGAAAACCGCGCGGCAATTTGTTACCACGTCGTCCGCGCTCGCCCCGGTAGTGCTCCAGATCTTTCAAACGGAAGTTCTGGTGGCGCTTACCGGAGTGGACCACCAGCGTATCCTCGGCAGTGAATACCTGTATGTCGACCACAAACTCTTCCCGCGCCTGCACTCTGGCAGAGGGAATATTGATGATCTTGTTGCCTTTGCCGCGCGTCATCTGTGGCAGGTCCGCCAGCGGAAAGACCAGCAGGCGACCCTCGCTGGATACCGCCGCAACCAGCGTGTCCTCCACGCTGGTGATTGGCGCCGGCTGCAACACCTGCCCGCCCTTGGGCAGACTGATCACCGCTTTACCCGCTCGGTTTTTGGTCTGCAGGTCAACGAGTTTGGCAACAAAACCATAGCCAGCATCGCTGGCCATCAAATAGAGCGAATCGTCCGCGCCCATCATCATGCCATTGAAGGTCGCTCCGGACGGCGGGTTGATACGCCCCGTCACCGGTTCACCCTGACCGCGCGCCGAGGGCAGGTTGTGCGAGGGCACGGTGTAGGCCCGCCCGGTTGAATCCAGTATTACCGCAGGCTGATTGCTGCGTCCAAAAGCGCTCATTTTATAGCTGTCACCGGCCTTGTAGCTGAGGCTGGTGGGATCGATATCATGGCCTTTTGCCGCCCGTATCCAGCCCTTCTCAGACATCACCACGGTGATCGGGTCGGCACTGACCAACTCGAGCTCGCTGAAGGCCTTGGCTTCACTGCGCGCCACCAGCGGCGAGCGGCGGTCATCGCCATACTGCTCAGCCACGGCCAGCAGTTCTTTTTTGATCAGGGTTTTAAGCCGTGCTTCGCTGCCCAAGACTTTCTGCAACTGATCGCGTTCCTGCTGCAGCTCGTCCTGCTCACCGCGAATACTCATCTCCTCCAGCTTCGCCAGATTGCGCAGTTTCAGGTCGAGGATGGCTTCTGCCTGTATATCCGAGATGCCAAAGCGTGCCATCAGCGCCGGTTTGGGTTTGTCTTCTGTGCGGATGATATGGATGACTTCGTCGATATTCAGATACGCTATCAGGTAACCGTCCAGAATATGCAGGCGCTTCAGTACACGATCGAGGCGGTATTCGAGGCGGCGACGGACGGTTTCGGTGCGGAACTTCAGCCACTCCTTGAGCAGTCGGTCCAGACCCTTCACGGCGGGGCGACCGTCGATCCCGATCATGTTGAGGTTGACGCGGTAGCTGCGCTCCAGATCCGTGCTGGCGAACAGGTGGCTCATCAACGCGTCCAGATCGACGCGGTTGGAGCGCGGCACGATAACCAGGCGTGTCGGGTTCTCGTGGTCGGACTCATCGCGCAAATCCGACACCATCGGCAGTTTCTTACTCTGCATCTGTTGCGCAATCTGCTCCAGCACTCTGGAACCCGACACCTGGTATGGCAGCGCATTGATCACAATATCGCCGCCTTCGCGCTCCCATACCGCACGCATGCGCAAGCCTCCCCGGCCGCTCTTGTAGAGCGCGATAATTTCTTCGCGTGGCGTGATGATCTCTGCGTTGGTCGGGAAATCCGGTGCCAGCACATGCTCACACAAATCCTCCACCGTGGATTTCGGCGATTCCAACATCATTACTGTCGCGGCAACCACCTCGCGCAAATTGTGCGGCGGAATGTCGGTCGCCATACCCACGGCAATACCCGTGGTGCCATTGAGCAGGACATTGGGCACCTGTGCGGGCAACACCGACGGCTCATCAAGGGTACTGTCAAAGTTCGGTGTCCAATCGACGGTACCCTGACCGAGCTCACCGAGCAGCACATCGGCATAGTTAGTGAGTCGAGATTCGGTATAGCGCATCGCAGCAAAGGATTTGGGATCATCCGGTGAACCCCAGTTACCCTGCCCATCGACCAGCGGATAGCGGTAGCTGAAATCCTGCGCCATCAACACCATTGCTTCATACGCGGCGCTGTCACCGTGCGGGTGAAATTTACCGATAACGTCACCGACGGTGCGCGCAGACTTCTTGAATTTCGCTGTGGACTTCAGCCCCAGCTCACTCATCGCGTAGATGATGCGCCGCTGCACCGGTTTCAGACCGTCGCCGACATGGGGCAGGGCCCGGTCGAGGATGACGTACATGGAATAATCCAGATAGGCCTTCTCGGCATACAACTTCAGTGACACCTGCTCAGTGCCGTCGCTATCTATGTCCGGAATCTCAGTCATTTTTTCTCTGGTTACTTGAAGTACGACTCTGTGGATTGTGCGGGGAGGCCATTCTCACTATTTTCAGGAGTAAACGGAAGTGCTTTGACCGAAATGTTTAATCGCGAACCAGCGCAAAAAAACAAACACCCGGTATTTACTCCAGGTGTTTTTGGCCGGGCATGTTTTCCTGTGAGCCGACCAATTGTTCGTTGAGATTGACGATGGAGTTCGCCATATCTATCAACAGGCTGTGTATGGTGGCAGGGTTGCTCTTGATCAGCTCTGTGAACTGCTCCTTCGGAACTTTTACTACAGAGCACGTCGTTCTGGCCCGCACTGTCGCGCTGCGGTCGGAGTGCGTGAGTGCTGCCATTGCACCAAATATTTCGCCATCACCGATGCGCCCGACGTTGACGTCATCTACCAGCACCTCTGCCACGCCCGAGCTCATGTTATACACATAGTCGGCGCGATCACCCTGGTTGATAATAATCTCTCCGGGTTCATAGACCTCAAAACCCGGTGTGGCAGGCTTCTCCTCCTGCAGATTGGCCGCGGTAATTCGCAACATCAGCCCAGCGTAGGTAATCAGCAGGCGCGTCCACAAACGGATAGCCGCCGGCTCGTTGAATACCCGCTGCATAAACTCCAGCCCTGGATAGCAGCGTAGTTGCGCGCCGGAATCGCTGCCGTAATACACTGCGATATGAGGATCTTGCCCACCAGCTATGTCCGGCAGCAGAATATCCCCTGCTTCTAGGGTATAGATGGTTTTATCCTGATATCGGGCAGTGAGGGAGCCCTGCTCCACGACATAGAACTGACCGCCATCGAAGCCGCGAAAGTTTCCGGCCGGCGTCACGTCCACATCCAGTGGCATAGCCGGCATTTTTACTACTTCCAGCAGTGCGCCAACCAGTTTTTCGAACTGCTGGCTCAGCGCTGAAATATCCTGCGCGTCAATACTTACCAACATCAGTGATAGTCCTGCTCTGTTTGAATCGGGGTGTCATCCATGCACCCCGTTTGCGGCCACTTCCAATCCACACACCTGTGGACGGCCAACTGATACCAGCTGGATAGACAACCTATAGTAACAACTAAACCAGCGTGCGAGAACGGTACTCTCTACTTTTGTTAAAATCCTCCGCAAGCTGAAAGAGTACAAAAATTATGCAGTGGGACACCCGGTCATTTTCTGAACTGAGCACAACATGGCTGTATGCGGTAATGCGTTTGCGCCAACAGGTCTTCGTCGTAGAACAGCACTGTGCTTATCTGGATCTCGACGACAGGGACCAGGATGCAGTGCATATGCTCTGTACACGCGGCTCTGAGCTACTCGCGTATCAAAGGTGCCTGCCTCCGGGCCTGAGCTACTCCGAGAGTTCACTCGGGCGGATCGTGGTGTGCCCGGGTATGAGAGGACAGAAACTGGGCGAGGCGTTGGTACGGCGCGGCATTGACCACAACCTTACCCGGTGGCCTGAGCACGATATCTGCATCAGCGCCCAGGCCCATTTACAGCCGTTTTACTGCTCGCTGGGGTTTGTTGCCGAAGGCAGTGAGTATCTCGAAGACAATATAGTGCACAGGCAAATGCGCTATCAATCGATCAACAAGCAACCAGGACGGTGACTTTCAGGTTGCTTAATTTTCGAGCAAAAAGGTGACGGGGCCGTCGTTGACCAGACTGACTTGCATGTCTGCGCCAAACTTACCCGCCGCCACACAGGGGTGCCGCTGTTGCAGCTGCGCGAGTAAATAGTCATAGAGTTGTTGTGCTTCTGCGGGGGGCATCGCTGAGGAGAAACTCGGCCTGAGCCCCTTGCGAGTATCCGCCGACAGTGTGAACTGCGAGACCAACAGAACACCACCGCAGATGTCAGCGACACTGCTGTTCATACGTCCCGTGCTGTCGGTGAATACGCGGTAGGACAGCAGCTTGTCTATCATGCGATCGGCAGCGAGCGTATCGTCGCCCTTGTCCAGACCGAGCAAAACCAGCAAGCCCTGCTCGATCTCTCCCACACAGCGGGCGTCGACCTCTACGCTGGCACGGCTGACGCGTTGCAACAATGCCTTCACAAGCCTGCGCTCGGGTATCAGCCGCGCGCGGCTTTGCGCCGCTCGTGTTCCAACAACAGCTTTTTGCGCAGGCGGATGCTCTGTGGCGTAACTTCTACCAGTTCATCGTCCTCGATAAACTCCAGCGCCTGCTCGAGCGTATGGCGCACAGGTGGTGTCAGCGTCAGGGCCTCGTCGGTGCCGGAAGCGCGCACGTTGGTGAGCTGCTTACCCTTGATGGGGTTAACCGCCAAATCGTTGCCGCGACTGTGCAAGCCTATGATCTGTCCCTCGTACACCTCAACATTGGGATCGACGAAAATACGGCCGCGCTCCTGCAGGTTAAACAGCGAGTAGCCCAGTGCCTTCCCCTTAACCATGGATACCAGCACGCCATTGGCGCGGTGCACGATTTCCGCATTCTTGACCGGACCGTAGTGATCGAATACGTGAGTGAGAATACCGCCGCCCGATGTCAGCGTCATAAACAGTGAGCGGAAACCGATCAGGCCGCGAGCCGGGATAATGAACTCCAGCCGCACCCGCCCTTTGCCGTCGGGCACCATATTTTCAAGCTCCGCACGACGCAATCCCAACTCTTCCATCACCGAGCCCTGATGCGCCTCCTCGCAATCGATGACGAGCTGCTCGTAAGGTTCATGCATCACACCATCCACTTCCTTGCGAATCACTTCCGGGCGCGATACGCCGAGCTCGAATCCTTCGCGGCGCATCGTTTCGATCAACACTGAAAGATGCAGTTCGCCGCGACCGGAAACCTTGAACTTGTCAGGCGAATCACCTGGCTCCACACGCAGGGCCACGTTGTGTATTAATTCCCGCTCGAGGCGATCCTTGATATTTCTGGAAGTGACGTATTTGCCTTCCTTGCCGGCAAACGGTGAATCGTTGACCTGAAACGTCATGCTGACGGTGGGCTCGTCCACCGACAGCGGCGGCATTGCTTCCGGGCAGGCCGGATCACACAGGGTGTCGGAAATATTCAAACCTTCAATGCCCGTGATACAGACAATGTCGCCGGCCTCAGCGGCTTCAACATCGACGCGCTCAAGACCGAGGTAGCCCATCACCTGCAGCACCTTGCCCTTGCGTGTAGCGCCTTCACTGTCCACTACCACTACCGGGGTATTGGGCGACAGCCGACCGCGCGTGATCCGGCCAACGCCGATAACACCCACATAGCTGCTGTAGTCCAGCGCGCTGACCTGCATTTGCAGGGGGCCGTCAGAGTTAACGGCGGGGGCGGGTACTTTCTCGATCACCGTTTCGAATAGCGGCTGCATATCTTCGGCCATGTCCTCGTGGTCGAGGCCGGCAATGCCCTGAATGGCCGAGGCATAGATGATCGGGAAGTCCAGCTGCTCATCGTTCGCACCGAGCCGGTCAAACAGATCGAAGACTTGATCGACGACCCAGTCGGGCCTGGCGCCCGGGCGATCAACCTTGTTAACTACCACAATAGGGTTGAGACCCTGCTCAAACGCCTTGGACGTTACAAAGCGGGTCTGCGGCATGGGGCCATCTACTGCATCCACCAGCAGCAGCACAGAATCCACCATGGATAGTACGCGCTCTACCTCACCGCCGAAATCGGCGTGCCCGGGGGTATCCACAATGTTGATGCGGTAGTCGTTCCATTCAATAGCCGTATTCTTGGCTAGAATCGTGATGCCGCGCTCGCGCTCCTGATCATTGGAATCCATGATACGTTCCGCGCCATCGGAGCGTCGATCAAGGGTGCCGGATTGCTGCAACAGGCAATCGACAAGCGTGGTTTTACCATGGTCTACGTGAGCAATAATGGCAATATTGCGAAGTTTATCGATCAAGGGGATTACCTCGTGGCGCAAGCGCACCGTAAAAAAGGCGCGGATTATACCCTATCGTATCGGCTTGGGCTGCTAGAGACTTGTGTGAAATGTGTACGATTCAGCCGTGCACCCTTTTGCAGCACTCAGGGCGCGTAGACCTTCACATCCAGCGATTTCCCGTCAGACATCAGGTGGCTGGCGTGCAAACGGCTCATCACACCCCTGCCACAGTACAGCATATATGTGTTACCTGAATCGAGTTCGTTCGCCCGACTGTGCAGTTCGTAGAAGGGTATTTTCACCACCGGGACATGCAACTTCAGCGGCGCCGCCTCTTCCTCATCTGGATGACGGATATCGATGATGGTGCCGTGGGCCAGAGGCACGGATAGCACCTCGACGTCGACGCGCTGCAGGTCCTCCTCTTCCAACTGGTCTATTCGCGTCTGCCGCCTGCCGTCGAATGCCCTGTCCAGTATCGCCATGTCGAAGAACTGCTCCTGTGCCTCGACCCGGTCCAGCTTGGCGCGCGTGGTCGGCCCCACCGAGATAACACCGCAGTACTCCGGCATATTCTCCGCATACACGGCGGTCCCGATCTGTTGCGCGATCTGCATGATCTCTTCCTTGTCGGTGGTGACCAGCGGTCGCAGAACCAGGCGCTCGGTAACGCGATCAATAACCGAGAGGTTGCGCAGTGTCTGGGAACTGACTTGCGCCACGCATTCGCCGGTGACCAGCGCGTCGATCTGCAGATCTTCCGCCACGCGATCAGCAACGCGCAGCATCATGCGCTTGAGCACCACCCCCATATAACTGTCCTGAACCTTCTTCAGCAGCTCTGCCACCACTTCTTCAAACGGCACTGTTATAAAGAGTACACGCTGTTTGCCGCCGTACTGCTGCCACAGATGCAGGGCCACCTCCTTGACGGCCAACTCCTGATCCTGACCGCCGAGCTGGAAAAACACGTAGTGGGTACGCATACCGCGCTTCATGGTCAGGTAGCTGGCCACGGGCGAGTCGAACCCGCCCGACATCAGCGACAGCACCGGATCGAGACTGCCCGCGGGATAGCCACCCAGGCCGCGATGACGTTCGACCACCACGAACAACGACTCGCCGCTGATCTCGAGCTCCACAGTCACGTCGGGGTATTTCAGGTTGACGCCGGCGGCCTCGGTTCGGGCCAGCAGTGCGCCGCCCACCTGCCGCTCCACGTCGAGAGAGCTGAAACTGTGCTGCCCACTGCGCCGACAACGCACGGCGAAGCTGCGACCTGCCAGGCGCGATGTGTAAACCGGCAGCACCTGCTCTACTATATCGTCAAGCTCCCCCAGCGGGTGCTCCTGCACCGCGAGTACCAGCGTCACCCCCGGCGTGTTGCACATTCGGTGCACCAGTTGCGCCAGCGCCCGCTCATCGCTCAGTGAGGTTTCCACACGCAATTTGTCCCAGCTCCTGCGCAGCACGATTGCCGGATCGATATCACGCAACACGGCACGCAGGTTTTCCTCCAGTTGACGGACAAATTGCCGCCGCACCGGCTTACTCTTCATAACGATTTCGGAGAAATACTTGACAACGAATTGCATTGAGGCCATAACCATTGCGTCTGATCGGGGCGGGTATTATACGGACTTCACTCCCGCAATTGTGCAGACTAATCACAGCATCCTGCCAAAACAGATCGTGCACCGAAATGTTACGCTAGTGCTTTATTGTGGTGCATAAATGGGAGGCCAGCCGGTTTTGGTCGTTTAATATCCTCTAATTTCAATGAGTTACCCGAAGCACCTTTTTGGCACAACATTTGCTTCTACTGAAGCTCCTGACCACGCCTGAGTCGTTTGCCGCGGCGGACACCAGGATAAACAACGCGGACCGGCGCAGCTGGCCCGATAACTGCCCTACGGAGACCACAACATGTCAAAGAACACCCTGAAGCTCATCAAAGATAACGAAGCCCGGTGGGTGGACCTGCGCTTCACAGACACCCACGGCAAAGAGCAACACGTCACAATCCCTTCCAAGGAAGTGACAGAAGGCTTCTTTGATGGCGGAAAAATGTTCGACGGCTCATCCATCGCTGGCTGGAAAGGTATCAACAATTCCGACATGGTACTGGTTCCGGACGATGACTCATCTGTGCTGGACCCTTTCACTGACGACGCTACAGTGATTCTGCGCTGCGACGTTGCCGAGCCTTCCACGATGCAGGGTTACGACCGCGATCCGCGCTCCATCGCGCAGCGTGCTGAAGAGTACCTGAAGTCCACTGGTATCGGTGACACCGCGTTTTTCGGCCCCGAGCCCGAATTTTTCGTGTTTGATGACATCAAGTGGCATATCGATATGAGCGGCTGCAGTGTCAAAATTCACTCCGACGAAGCAGTCTGGGCATCCGACCACGCGTTCGACGAAGGCAATACCGGGCACCGTCCTGGTGTTAAAGGCGGTTATTTTCCCGTGCCTCCAGTCGACTCGCTTCATGACATTCGCGCCGCGATGTGTACTGCGATGGAACAGATGGGCCTGGATATCGAAGTACACCACCACGAAGTTGCAACAGCTGGCCAGTGTGAGATCGGTGTGCGTTTCAGCACGCTGGTGAAGAAAGCCGATGAGGTGCAGATCCTGAAGTACTGCGTACACAATGTCGCCCACGCCTACGGTAAAACGGCCACCTTTATGCCCAAGCCCGTTGTCGGCGACAATGGCTCCGGCATGCACGTGCACCAATCGATCTCAAAAGGTGGCGAGAACCTGTTCGCCGGTGACGGCTACTCGGGCCTGTCCGACGAGGCGCTGTACTACATTGGCGGTATCATCAAGCACGCCCGCGCGCTGAACGCCTTCACCAACTCCTCGACCAACTCCTACAAGCGTCTGGTTCCGGGGTTCGAAGCGCCAGTAATGCTGGCCTACTCGGCCTGTAACCGCTCTGCCTCGATTCGTATTCCCTACGAAGCCAACCCCAAGGGCAAGCGGGTTGAGATTCGCTTCCCCGACCCCTCGGCCAACCCCTACCTGGCGTTTGCAGCCATGCTGATGGCCGGCCTTGACGGCATCCAGAACAAGATCCACCCGGGCGACCCTGCCGACAAGGATCTGTACGACCTGCCGCCGGAAGAAGGCAAAGCGATACCCACTGTCGCTTCCAGCCTGAGCATGGCACTGGAAGCCCTGGATGCAGACCGTGAGTTCCTCACACGGGGCGGCGTGTTCTCAGATGATATGATCGATGCGTTCATCGAACTGAAATCCGAGGAAATCCAGCGACTGGATATGACAACACACCCTGTAGAGTTTGCAATGTACTACTCTGTGTAAGTCTGTTCCCGGTTCGAGAAAAAGCCCGCATATGCGGGCTTTTTTTTGCGACCAACGCCCGCATTTACGATCATTGACTCTCTTTTATCGAAAATAATTCTGGTAGTGTATGCGCAATCGCGACCACATGAGATTATCATCATGTCCAGACTTCTTCTGCTTGCCGTACTGTTAACGTCCCTGCACAGCGCGGCTGATTCCATCTATCGCACCACCGATGCCGAGGGCAACGTGGTATTTACCGATGCGCCCAACGCCAGCTCCCAGCCGTCGGAGCAGATCGAAATCCAGCGCACGAATACGGTGGAGCCACCGCAGATCAGGCCGCTGCCTGATACCTCTGCCACAAACACCGAACAGGAGGCCCCCGCGCCCTACAAAGTGGTAATTACCTCTCCAGAGAACGAAACCTCCTTTCCGATGGGTCCGGGCAATTTTTCTGTCAGCGCACGGGTCACCCCCGCGCTGAAAAAATATGCCGGCCTGCAGCTGCTCGTTGACGGCGAAGCCTGGGGCGACCCACAACGGGATAACATGTGGGACCTGATCAACGTCTTTCGCGGACAACACGACCTCACCGTTGCCGTAGTCAACAATGCGGGTGAAACCCTGGCTGTCTCAGAGCCTGTGCGCGTCTATGTGCACCGGCCTTCGACCAACTTCAAAAACCGTTAACCGACCGTCTGGACAAAACCTCGCCCTTGCTGCACCATGTTGGTGCGCGTCGCGCCGCACCTGAAGGTGCCTAAGGCCATTTGACTCACCTGTGGGCGCTTTCGGCGCTGTGTACTGCTTTAAGTGAGTGCAAACTACGCCGAAAGGCCTCGTAGATACGTGTTTTGAATCTTTTTTCTACTTCATCCCTTTCTGGCTTCATTTTTGCTTATGCATTAGGGGTGCCGATTTAAATTTGGGCAGAGACGGTGCGGCACAGTTGCCCACATATGAGGCAAGGATGAATCTGGAACCGAACATACTCGACAGTATCAGTACCGGAGTGCTGGTGCTGGACAGCGATTTAAGGGTGTGTTCGCTGAACGCGGCTGGCCAGGCACTACTGGACACCTCAGAGGCGCGCTGCCTCGGCGAACACGCTGAAAAACTGTTAATGCACTCCGAGGAATGGCTCGGGATATTGACACAGGTGCTTGAAAGCGACAGCCCTCACGCCAGTCGCAGTATTGCCCTGATGCTGCCTTCTGGGCAGGAGATTCACCTCGATGTCATCATTACGCCGTTCACCAGCAGCAAGGGGGAACCCGGGCTGTTGGTCGAGCTTCTGGCGGTAGACAGGCTGCTGCGAATCAGCAGGGATGGCAATTTGCAGCATGCACAGGAAACCAGCAGGGCAATAATCCGAGGGCTGGCCCACGAGATCAAGAATCCGCTGGGTGGTGTGCGCGGGGCAGCACAGCTGTTGGCCAGGGAGTTGCCCAACGAAGACCTCGCTGAGTACACCAGCATAATCATCCGAGAGGCAGACAGGCTGCGCGATCTGGTGGATAGGTTGCTGGGGCCCAACCGCCAGTTGGAACTGAAACCGCTGAATATCCACGAGGTTCTGGAACACGTCCGTAACCTGATCAGCGCAGAATCGGAAAACCGTGTCACCGTTATCCGCGACTACGACCCCAGCCTACCGGAATTTCCCTGCGACCGCGCGCAGCTGATTCAGGCCGTTCTCAACATCACCCGCAATGCCCTGCAGGCTGCCCCCAACCTCGCAGACTGCAGAATTATTATGCGCACCCGCTCGCAGCGCCAGTTTACGGTGGGCACAACGCTCCACCGCCTGGTCTGCAGAGTGGATATTATCGACAACGGGCCCGGTATTCCGGAAGAACTGCAGCACTCGGTGTTCGCACCGATGGTCACCGGTCGCGCTGAGGGTACCGGTCTGGGTCTGTCGATAGCGCAATCGAGCATTCATCTTCACGGGGGGGCCATGGAGTGCGAGAGCACGCCTGGCGAGACCCGCTTCACCATCTATTTACCTATGGAACAAACGCATGCGTAACGCTTCAAAAGTCTGGGTCGCCGATGACGACACTTCAATTCGTTGGGTTCTGGAACGGGCACTCTCGCAGGCAAACATCGAAAATGAGAGTTTTGCCGATGGCGATGAACTGCTGCGCAAGCTCGCCAGCAGCCAACCAGATGTCATCATCAGTGATATTCGTATGCCCGGCACCAATGGTTTGGAATTGCTCACACGCATCAAGCAACAGTATCCCGATCTGCCCGTTATTATCACAACCGCCCACTCCGACCTGGACAGCGCCGTGTCCGCCTACCAGAAGGGCGCTTTTGAATACCTACCCAAGCCGTTTGACCTCGATGAGGTGATCGCTGTCACCGAGCGGGCGCTGGCGCATGCCAAAGAGCAAAAAGGCAATACACCTGCGGCTGAGGAACTACCGCACACGGAAATCATCGGCGAAGCGCCCGCTATGCAGGAGGTCTTCCGCGCCATCGGTCGGCTGGCCCACAGCAATATCACTGTGCTGATTAATGGCGAATCCGGCACCGGCAAGGAGCTGGTCGCGCACGCACTGCACCGTCACAGCCCGCGCAGCGAAGCCCCCTTCATCGCACTCAATATGGCCGCCATTCCCAAGGACCTGATGGAGTCGGAACTGTTCGGGCATGAAAAAGGTGCGTTCACTGGTGCCAACAGCAAGCGCGAGGGCCGCTTTGAACAGGCCGATGGCGGCACACTGTTTCTCGACGAAATAGGCGATATGCCCGCCGATACCCAGACCCGGTTGTTGCGTGTACTGGCCGACGGTGAGTTCTATCGCGTGGGCGGCCACATTCCGGTATCCGTCGATGTGCGCATCATCGCAGCTACCCACCAGAATCTGGAGAGTCTGGTACAACAGGGTGATTTTCGCGAAGACCTGTTCCATCGCTTGAATGTTATCCGGATACATATCCCCACACTCGCCGAGCGGCGCGAGGACATTCCGCGGCTGATGAAATATTTCTTTCAGCAGGCAGCCAGGGAACTCGGCGGCGAAACCAAGATTCTGCTGCCGGAAGCTGAAGAGTTCCTGGTCGGGCTGAGCTGGCCGGGAAATGTGCGACAGCTGGAAAACTGCTGTCGATGGATCACCGTGATGGCCTCCGGTCGGGAGGTACACCTCAGTGATCTGCCACCGGAATTGGGCACGGGCTCACCCAAGCCGCAGAAGAATGAAGAAATGGAATGGCCGGACCTGTTGTTCCACTGGGCACGCAATGAGCTGGTGCAGGGCAAACAGCAAATCCTGCAGGAAGCGGTCCCCACTTTTGAAAAAGTGATGATTCAGGTGGCACTGCAGCACACCCAGGGGCGCAAGCGCGATGCCGCCGAGCTGCTGGGATGGGGGCGCAATACGCTCACCCGCAAGATCAAGGATCTGCAACTCTAGCGACCTGTGATACCGTAGGGCATGTTTAAAATTGTCCTGTTCGAGCCGGAGATCCCACCCAACACCGGCAATATTATCCGCCTGTGCGCCAACACCGGCTGCTCACTGCACCTGATAGAACCACTGGGTTTTGACCTGGACGACAAAAAGATGCGGCGCGCGGGACTGGACTACCGCGAATTCGCTGATGTGCAGCTCTATCCAGACCTGGGACATTTTTACCGCGAACACGGCGAGAACAGAATTTTTGGCGCGACCACAAAGGGTGCTGGCGCATACCACGAGGTTAGTTATCGGGCCGGTGATGCGATACTGTTCGGCCCGGAGACTCGCGGTCTACCACAGAGCGTGCTCACGCATCTCGGAGTCACCGGGGCCATTCGCATCCCAATGAAGCCTGACAGCCGCAGCCTCAACCTGAGCAATGCCGCCGCCCTGGTTGTATACGAGGGCCTGCGGCAGCTGGGGTTTCCGAACCTACAATAAGTAAGTGCTTACGATCAGTGAGTGGCTGGTGAACCGTCGGCCGGTGCGTTCTGCGACTGGGCCAACGCCTGCTGGTACACGGCCTCAAAGTTGACCGGGGCCAGCATGATAGCCGGGAATGCACCCTTGACGCACAGGGAGTCGATCGTTTCCCGCGCGTACGGGAACAGTACATTGGGTGCCGCTGTGCCGAGAACCCGGCGCAGATCTTCATCCTGAAAACCCTTAACAAAGAAGATGCCCGCCTGGTGCACCTCAATCAGGAACGCGGTATTTTCATCGATCTTGGCGGTAATGGTAATCGCCAGGACCACCTCAAAGTTGCCCTCCTCGTCGATAGGATTGCTTTTGGTGTTGAGGTCGACACTCACTTTTGGCTGCCACTGTTTCTTGAATACTTCCGGTGTGGACGGTGATTCAAAAGACACATCCTTGATATAGATACGCTGTACCGAAAACTGTTGCTGGATACCTGCTGCTTGCTCTTCGGCCATGAAGCCTTCCTCCGTGTGTTTATTAATTTAGCTATTGATCGATTCAGGACAGGGCGCCTGCCTGTCCCAGTAATTCATCCAGGCGGCCCTGGCGCTCCAGCAGCATCATCTCATCACAACCACCGATGTGCTGCTCGCCTATCCATATTTGTGGCACCGTATTGCGACCGGCGCGCTCCGCCATTTCGCGACGCAACTGAGGGTCGTGATCCACCGCGATATCCTCGTATGCGACACCTTTGGCATCCAGCAGGTTGCGCGCGCGCACGCAATAGGGACAAAACTGCGTGGTATAGAGTGTAACCGCCTGGCTCATCGTACAACCCGCCTCAGGCAACTGTGGGCAGTTGCAGATTGGTCCACTCCATCATGCCGCCCGACATTTTGTAGACCCTGGTGTAATTTTCAGCCTTGAGCTGCTTGCCTGCCGCACCCGATTGCTGGCCCATCTTGCAGACCAGTATGATCGGCTTGTCTTTGTACTTTTCCAGTTCGGCCAGACGCGCGGCCAGCTTAGTCGCTGGAATGTTGAGAGAGCCGACAATGTGGCCCTTCTTGTACTCTGCAGCATCGCGCAGATCCAAAAAAACCCCGTCTTCAGCGTTCACCGTGTTTATCGCCTGCTGCGGCGTCAGCGACGGACCGGACTTGCGGCCTTCGTGCATGATCAACATCGCGATGACCGCCACAAGGGCAGCCACCAGCAACCACTGCTGCGCCAGAAATTCAAAAAATAATGCCATGGTTTTGCTTGTTGCTACCTATTGACGACGATGGAAGGCAACTGCTGCTGCCGGGAGACGATTGCGGGTATCTCTAATGGGGCGCAAGTATACAGCGTCTGCCACAGCGCAACCAGTCCACCGGGGCGCGTATTGAAGCTGCCGCACAAAAGGCCACAATAGCATCGCCCGAGGCCACACAGGCAATGCACTGCCTCGCCAGACAGGTTAAAATGGCGCGCTTCAAGCGTCCACAACCTCCCTGTTTGACCGGAACTGACATGAGTGAGAACGACAAGAAGCCCACCGTCCTGATTGTATTGGATGGCTGGGGCTACCGCGAGGAAAGCAAAGACAACGCCATCGCCAATGCGGCGACGCCGGTGTGGGATCGGCTGTGGGCGCAGTGTCCGCATGCGCTGATATCCGCCTCGGGTGAAGACGTCGGCCTGCCTGGCGGTCAGATGGGCAATTCCGAGGTCGGGCATATGAGTCTGGGGGCCGGCCGCGTGATATACCAGAACATCACGCGCATCGACAAAGCGATCAGCGATGGCAGTTTCGGGCAAAATCCGGTGCTCACCAGCGGCATCGACAAAGCCCTTGCAGCCGGCGGCGCAGTGCATATTTTCGGGTTGCTCTCGCCCGGCGGCGTGCACAGCCACGAGGAACAGATTTTTGCCGCCATTCGCCTGGCGGCTGAGCGCGGCGCCGAGCGCATATACCTGCACGCTTTTCTCGACGGCCGCGATACCCCCCCGCGCAGCGCGGGCCCCTCGCTGGAAAAAGCCGACGCGCTATTCGCTGAACTTGGCTGCGGCCGCACCGCCAGCATCTGCGGGCGCTACTACGCAATGGACAGGGACAACCGCTGGGATCGCATCGAATCCGCCTACGACATGCTCGTCGAGGGCGCCAGTGACTACCGCTCCAGCTCCGCAACCGAGGCCCTGCGCGAGGCCTACGCGCGCGATGAGAACGACGAGTTTGTCCTGCCCACCATCATCGCCGGCGAGCAGGAGAGCGCCGCCGTTGTAGCCGACAACGACACCGTATTGTTCATGAATTTCCGCTCAGACCGCGCGCGCCAATTGACCCACGCATTTGTCGACCGCGACTTCGACCACTTCGAACGCAAGGTGGTGCCGCAACTCGCCGATTTCGTCACGCTCACAGAGTACGAGGCAGACCTCGATGCCAGCGTTGCTTACGGACCGGAGAAGCTGGACAACGTACTGGGCGATTATCTGGCGCGGCGCGATATGACTCAGCTGCGTATTGCCGAGACCGAGAAATACGCCCATGTGACCTTCTTTTTCAGCGGCGGCCGCGAAGCGCTGTTTGACGGCGAGAAGCGACAACTGATCGCCTCACCCGATGTCGCAACCTACGATATGCAGCCAGAGATGAGTGCACCGGAAGTCACCGATCAGTTAGTCGAGGCGATAAAATCTGGCAAATTCGACCTCATCGTGTGCAACTATGCCAATGGCGACATGGTTGGGCACACCGGTGTTTTCGATGCCGCAGTGAAAGCCGTGGAAGCACTGGATGAATGCCTCGGCCGCGTGGAGGAAGCGCTGTTGCAGGTGGGAGGGCAGGCGCTGGTGACTGCCGATCACGGCAACTGCGAGCAGATGCTCGACTATACCTCCGGCCAGAAACACACCCAGCACACCACCGAGCTGGTGCCACTGGTCTATATCGGCGCGAAAAAACTTAGCCTGCAGCCGACCGGCGGTATCCTGGCCGATATTGCACCGACACTGCTGGGCCTGATGGATCTGCCACAGCCGGCAGAAATGACCGGCCACATTCTGTTTACACCGCAAGCTTGACCTTCGCGTACCGACATCCCCCGGCCATGAGTAATGCCTGAAACACGCTGTCGGTACTGGCTGCCGGTGCTGTTACTCGCCGCCCTCCCGCTGCCGGGCATCGCGCAATCCGATGAGGAAAAAGCGCGCCAACAACTGCAGAAGCTGGAAGAGGACATCCAGAGCATTACGCAGGAGATTTCCGCTGCCAGCAGCCAACACGATGAGTTACAACAGCAACTGCGGCAAACCGAGATAGAGCTGGGAACGCTGCAGCGCCAGATCGCAGAGAACCAGCAGGCACTGGAAACCGGCGAGCAGGAGCTGGTGGCACTCGAAGCCCAGCGCGCCGAGCTGAAAACGGCGCGCGACAAGCAACAGGCGCGCATCGCCCAGGAATTGAAGACCGCCTGGCAGATGGGGCGCCAGGGTGAAATCAAGGTCATTCTCAATCAGGAGGACCCGCATACCGTCGCCCGCCTGCTGGGTTACTACCGGTATTTCTTTCGCGCCCGTAACACCCTGCTGGAACAGTATCGCGGAACGCTGCGCGAACTGGCCGAAGTGCAACTGCAGATCGACAACACACAGGCGGAACTGGCAGCGCGTGGCGAGACCCTGAAGCAGCAGCAGGCGGACATCACCGCCGCCCAGGCCAGTCGCAAGCTCACGATGGAGGAACTGAGCGCCAGCATCAGCAGTAACAGCGCCCAGCTGAAGCAGAAGGAGGAGGATCGCAAACAACTTGAGGATTTGCTACAGGCCATCGAAGAGGCTGTTGTCGATCTGGAAACGCCAGAAAACTATGCGACATTCACCAGCGCCAAAAGCCAGATGCCGTGGCCGGTCGCCGGCAAGCCCAGCAACCAGTTCGGGCGCTCCCGCAACGCCGGCAAAATGCGCTGGCAGGGTCTCACCATACCCGCGGATGAGGGCACTACTGTGCGCGCCATACACCATGGCCGCGTGGTCTACGCTGACTGGTTGCGCGGCTCCGGCCTGCTGCTGATCATCGACCATGGCGACGGCTATATGAGCCTGTACGCCCACAACGAAAGCCTGCTGCGCGAGGTGGGAGAATGGGTGACCGTCGGCACACCCATCAGTACGGTGGGCAATACCGGCGGCGAAGACCACGCCGCCCTCTACTTCGAGATTCGCCACAACGGCAAACCCACCGATCCCGCCAAATGGTGCACAAACTGAGTGCATTATTGAGGCTCAACCGGCTTGGCGCTGAGGTGGAAGAATGAGGTAAACTGTGGCTCCTCAGGTTACCGGTCTACAGACAATACCATGCACCTTGATACCTCGCTCCGAAACGCCCTGGCGGGCATTGCCGCTGCCCTGGCACTGGCCATATCCGCGCCCCTCTCAGCCGTAGAGGAACAGGGCCAGCTACCGCTGGATGAATTGCGAACCTTCGCCGAAGTGTTCAACCAGATTCGCCAGGGTTATGTCGAGGAGATCGACGACAGCACGCTGCTGGAATATGCAATACAGGGCATGCTCATGGGTCTGGACCCGCACTCCACCTACCTCACCGAGGACGCCTTCCAAAGCCTGCAGGACACCACTTCCGGCGAGTTTACCGGGCTGGGGCTCGAAGTGGGGATGGAGGACGGCTACGTCACTATCATCTCGCCCATTGACGGTTCCCCGGCATCGGAGGCCGGCCTGCGCAGCGGCGATGTGATTCTCAAACTGGGCAATGTGCCGGTAAAGGGCCTGACACTCAATGAGGCCATAGAGATCATGCGCGGGCCCAAGGGCAGCAAAATTGAACTTTCCATCGGCAGACCCGGTGAGAGCCAGCCCTTTGAAGTGACCCTGGTGCGCAATACCATCAAAGTCGCCAGCGTGCGCCACAGCTGGCTGGAGCCCGGCTACGGCTACATCCGGGTAGCCCAGTTCCAGTCCAGTACCGGCGAAGATGTACGCAAGGCACTGGACAAGCTGATGTCAGAGGAAAAGCTGAAGGGTCTGGTGCTGGACCTGCGCAATAACCCGGGCGGGATTCTGCGCGCCAGCGTAGATGTCGCCGGCCTGTTTATGAACGGCGGCAATGTGGTGTACACCGAAGGGCGAGTCGCCAATTCCGATCTGTACTACGACGCCGATGCAGTGGATGCAACAGACGGCGCACCCATCGTAGTGCTGATCAACCAGGGTTCGGCCAGCGCCTCGGAGATCGTCGCCGGCGCACTGCAGGATCATAGCCGGGCCGTGATTATGGGCACCCAGAGTTTCGGCAAAGGTTCAGTGCAAACCGTGCTGCCGCTGTCTGACTCGCGCGCAATCAAGCTCACCACTGCGCTGTACTTCACGCCCAATGGCCGTTCCATACAGGCCGAGGGCATCGTGCCCGACATCGAGGTGGAGCGCGCCACTGTGACAGCGTATAACAGCCCGCGCCGTATTACCGAGGCAGACCTCTCCGGCCATCTGGACAACGTCAATGGCACGAGTAAAAGAGCGAAGAAACAGATCAGCCCGCTGCTGGCAGACGACAACCAGTTGTACGAAGCATTGGCACTGCTGAAGGGTCTGAATATTCTGGGAATGCGCGACAGGAGAACAGCGCAGGAAGCGGGCGGCGAATCCTGAGTAAGGCCTAGCGCCGCACTTCAATACCGCGCTCGGCCATGTAGGCTTTGGCCTGTGGTACTGTGAATTCGCCGAAATGAAAGATGCTGGCAGCCAGCACCGCATCCGCGCCGCCGAGAGTAACGCCGTCGACCAAATGATCCAGTGTGCCAACACCACCTGAGGCAATCACCGGGATTTCCACCGCATCGCTAATCGCCCGCGTGACGCCCAACTCGAACCCGTTGCGCGTGCCGTCGCGATCCATACTGGTCAGCAGGATTTCACCCGCACCCAGTTTCGCCATACGCACTGCCCACGCCACTGCATCAATACCCGTGGGCTTGCGGCCGCCGTGGGTGAATATCTCCCAGCGCGGCTGCCCGTCTACATCGTCAACACGCTTGGCATCGATCGCCACCACAATGCACTGGGAACCAAAACGCAGCGCGGATTCACGCACCAGTTCCGGGTTGTGAATAGCGGCTGTATTGATGCTGACCTTGTCGGCACCGGCGTTGAGCATGACGCGAATATCATCCACCGAGCGAATACCGCCGCCGACGGTCAGCGGAATAAACACATGCTCGGCGATCTGCTCCACCGTGTGTACTGTAGTTTCACGACCATCCGAGCTGGCCGTGATATCCAGGAAGCAGACCTCGTCGGCACCCTGTTCGTTGTAGCGCATTGCAATTTCTACCGGGTCACCGGCGTCGCGGATATCGACAAAGTTAACGCCTTTCACCACCCGGCCGTTATCGACGTCCAGGCAGGGGATTATGCGTTTGGCCAGCCCCATCGTGTTACGCCGCTGCGTCGCAGAGGCGCTGCGCCTCCGCGACGTCCAGCGTGCCCTCATAAATCGCGCGGCCGGTAATTGCACCGCAGATGCCGGTATCGGAAACTGCCAGCAGGCTACGGATATCTTCGATATTGGTGATACCGCCGGAGGCGATCACCGGAATGCTGGAGGCCTGTGCCATCGCCACCGTCGCCTGCACGTTCACGCCCTGCATCATGCCGTCGCGCGCAATGTCTGTGTAAACAATCGCGGATACGCCATCAGATTCGAAGCGGCGGGCGAGATCGGTGGCCTGTACCGTGGACACTTCGGCCCAGCCGTCAGTGGCAACCAGGCCATCTTTGGCGTCTAGCCCGACGATCACCTTGCCCGGAAACGCGGCGCAGGCCTCGGCGACAAATTCCGGCTCTTTCACCGCCTTGGTGCCGATAATCACATAGCTCACACCAGCTTTGACGTAGTGTTCAATCGTCTCCAGATTGCGAATACCACCGCCGATCTGTATCGGCAGATCCGGGTAGGCGGCGGCGATCGCCTTTACCACCTCACCATTAACCGGCTCGCCCGCAAAGGCACCGTTGAGATCAACCAGGTGCAGCCGCCTGCAGCCGGCATGAACCCAGCGCGTGGCCATCGCCACCGGATCATCGGAGAACACCGTGCTGTCTTCCATCAGGCCCTGACGCAGGCGCACGCACTGTCCGTCTTTCAGATCGATTGCGGGGATAATTAACATTGTCCGTTCCAGTTCAGAAAATTTTTCAACAGGGTGAGCCCGGCGCCGGCACTTTTCTCCGGGTGAAACTGCACGGCGAACAGGTTGTCGCGAGCGAGCGCGGCATCGGCACTGACACCGTATTCCACACTACCGGCGAGCAGGCTGCGATCCTTGGCGTGCACGTAATAGCTGTGTACAAAGTAGAAGCGGGTCATGTCGGGGATGCCGGCCCACAGCGGGTGATCGCGCTGCTGACGCACTTCGTTCCAGCCCATATGCGGTACTTTCAGGCGCTGACCGTCGTCATCCGTAAGCGGGTTGCCGAAGAAGCGCACATCGCCGGGAATCATACCCAGACAATCGACACCGTCATTCTCTTCAGAGCGATCCATCAATGCCTGCAGGCCGACACAAATTGCCAGCACTGGCACGTGTTGCTCGGTTAACGCCTGCGCCAGCAGCTCATCGCACTTCAGCCGGCGGATCTCGGACATACAGTCGCGGATGGCGCCGACACCGGGAAACACCACGCGATCGGCCTGGCGGATCAGCTCAGCATCGTGGGTAACCACTACCTCACCGGCACCCACATGCTGCAGCGCGCTGGCCACCGAATGCAGATTGCCCATGCCATAATCGATAACGGCGACACTAACGCTCATAATTAACGCTCATAAACAGGCACTCAAGGACAGGCACTCATAACCAGCGTTCCTGTTACAAAACGCCCTTGGTGGAAGGTGTGACGCCGGCCATACGCGGATCGGCCGTCAGCGCCATGCGCACAGCACGGCCAAAGGCCTTGAACACCGTCTCGATCTGGTGGTGGCTGTTGTCGCCGCGCAGATTGTCGATATGCAGGGTGACCAGCGCGTGATTGACGAAGCCCTGGAAGAACTCCATGAACAAATCGACGTCAAAACCGCCGACTGACGCGCGCGTGAACGGCACATTGAATTCCAGCCCCGGGCGCCCGGAAAAGTCGATCACCACCCGTGAGAGTGCCTCGTCCAACGGCACATACGCGTGACCGTAGCGCAGGATGCCTTTCTTGTCGCCCACTGCCTTGGCCACAGCCTGACCGAGCGTGATGCCGATATCCTCCACCGTGTGGTGGTCATCGATATGCAAATCACCCTTGGCGTTGATGTTCAGATCAATCAGGCCGTGGCGGGCGATCTGGTCCATCATGTGATCGAGAAAGGGCACACCCGTCTCAAATTCAGCCTTGCCGGTGCCGTCGAGGTTCACCGATACGGTGATCTGCGTCTCCAGTGTGTCGCGTGTAATGGTGGCCTTACGCTCAGCCATGGGGTTCTCCAGCGGTGTGACTTCGGGGGGCCTGCCCTCCGAAAAGGGCGACATTATAGGGGAATCTGCTTTTTAATTCACTGAGGTTAAGCTTCGTCCACAACCGAACTGAAATTTGGGTCCGTGGCGGAGAGTTTGGTCTGTATAGATCAACAGGACACGCCAAAAAGCGCACATCCATGTGCAGGCTCGGGCAGCGACGTCCTGTCGCTGCACGGTCCCGCTGATCTATACAGACCAAACTCTCCTTCAGCACGCCCCCTTGTACTTCTTTCGTTGACCTAATGAAGCATCTGCGAGAATTGAATTTAGTAGAACTGGATCAAACGACCGATTACCCTGTTCCACCCGTGCCACCCCCAAATTTGTCTTATGCCAAGTAATACATCCTTCGCCAAACGCGTCCTCTCATGGTTCGACCAGCACGGCCGCAAGGACCTACCCTGGCAGCGCGATACGAGTGCCTATCGCGTGTGGGTGTCGGAGATCATGCTGCAGCAGACCCAGGTAAAAACTGTGATTCCGTATTTTGAGCGGTTTATGGCGGCTTTCCCGGATGTCCAGGCGCTGGCGAAGGCGCCTGAAGACGAGGTGCTACACCTGTGGACGGGGCTGGGTTATTACGCCCGTGCGCGAAACCTGCACAAGGCGGCAAAGCAGGTTGTCAGTGAGGCCGACGGGCAGTTCCCCGACACGATTGAAGGCCTGTGCGATTTACCGGGAGTAGGGCGCTCTACCGCAGGCGCGATACTGAGTATCGCGTTTGGGCAGCGCGCCAGCATTCTCGATGGCAATGTCAAACGCGTGCTGGCGCGATTCCATGCAGTGGAGGGCTGGCCCGGGCAATCCGCGGTGCACCAGAGGCTGTGGGATATTGCCGAACAATACACACCCACCGAGCGCTGCGCCGATTACACGCAGGCAATGATGGATCTGGGTGCGACGCTGTGCACCCGCTCAGCACCCGACTGCGAGCACTGCCCACTCGCTGCGGATTGCGAAGCGAAGGCGCGGGGGGAGCAGAAAGCTTACCCCGGGAAAAAGCCGCGCAAGGTACTGCCGGTAAAAACCACCTGTTTCCTGATAGTGCGCAGCAACGGGGGTGATATCTGGCTGGAAAAACGCCCGTCCAGCGGCATCTGGGGGGGCCTGTGGTGCTTCCCGGAGATTGATGACCCTGCCGTCAGCAGCACGCGATGCCTTGACCTGTGGGGCACTGAGCCTTCCACGGTTGAAGTGCAGGCAGATTTTCGCCACACATTCAGCCACTACCACCTGGATATCACGCCAGTGTTGGTGGAACTCGGCAGTTGTTCACAAGCAGTGATGGAAGCCTCAGGTCAGCTCTGGTATAACCTGCGCCAACCCCCACAAATCGGACTGGCGGCCCCGGTGGCCTCGCTGCTGGAAAAACTGGCAGCCTCAGGCTCGCACATAGCGCCCAAAACGGAGTATTAACGATGACCCGCATGGTGAATTGCAAGAAGTACAAGAAAGAAATGGAAGGCTTGGATGCGCCCCCCTATCCCGGCCCCAAAGGTCAGGAAATCTTCGAGAACGTGTCAAAACAGGCGTGGCAGGACTGGCAGGAACATCAGACTATGCTGATCAACGAGAAACACCTGAGCCTGGTGGACCCCGAAGCCAGAAAGTACCTGCAGGGCGAAATGGATAAGTACTTTTCCGGCGATGACTACGACAAAGCTGAGGGTTACGTCCCACCTTCGGAGTAAGTCGGGCCCTTGAAGCCAGTGGTGGCTTGACTACCGCTGCGCAGACAGGTTTAATACGCGCCTTTCGCGCAATGCGAGAAGTGTAAAACCTGCGTTACGCCCGGATAGCTCAGTCGGTAGAGCAGGGGATTGAAAATCCCCGTGTCGGCAGTTCGATTCTGTCTCCGGGCACCATTTACATACCTTCAAAAAGTCGGGCACTACCCCATTAACGGGGTATGACCAGATTGTTAAAAAAAGCTGCTTCTGCTTCAGTTTTTATTCTCTTGGCGCTGAGCTGACGCTCCTCATCATCAAAAAAACCTCTTACTTCACGCCAATCCGCTTGGTGATAAGGTTCCTGTGAGAGCCATAGTCGCTCATACCCAGTACGTGAAAACTTCCAGTGCCCATCCTCACGGCGATATTCGTCCCAGTAGATACCAGTGCCGCGAATGACCACCTGATGCTCAGAAGCAAGTACTGTATCTTCAAAATGCCAGATGCCGGAAGCGTGTTCGGCATCAATGATAGTGATCTCCGGATGATGGCCCTGATGCTGGTGGTACAGTGTCTTAGTCATATTCTCGCGAAAGAAATTGACAGTTTCTTCTGGGCTATCGAAAGCGTTCCTGCCGTTGTCATAGCTAGTGGTGGCATCTGCAGTGAAAACCGCTTGCAGGGCGTCCCACTGTTTCATGTCGAGGTACCTGAAATAGCGATACTTGAGTTGTTTAATTTCCTCGATGGCGAGCAATTTTTCAGCGGGGTCCATTTTCTTTACCTGCGGTTATAAAGTTTCAAATTGTTCGGCACTTGATGGCCCTACGTTCGGTAGCTGCCAGATTTTCTTTCACGCTACCGCGAAAGTATGCCATGTGGCGATTGTACACCCTCGGCACTCCGGCCTTCCCGCGGCACGTTTGACACTTCCGCACCTCAAAACTCGGGCTATTTCTACAGACAATGGACTAACCCCGCTGCCGTATTCTCCCAACAATTTCCCCGCCGACTCATACTGCGCCCGAGCTGAGCTCTCTTTCGAATAACGTTCTGGCGTGACGGTAGCCTGCCTGATAAACGTGTTGAACAGGTTCATTTTCGAAGTACTGACAATAACAAGCGAACACCGCACGTTAGAACATCAAGATCTGGACTACGTTTGGGATCAAGGACTCTGACCCTGACCTATTTTGTAGCAGTGCAAACACGCCGCTTGCCCATAATTCCAATGTAGCCAAGGCGGCTATCAGCAGCAGATTGCTCGCTCTGAGCAACGTTGTACGGCTTTCCCGGGCAGTCCCCAGACCAAAAGGCTCTTGGTGTCCCTGAAATTTCCTTCAATCTGCATACGTGTTTTATACAAATTGACAATACGCCGCGCAGGCGTGACCGCACCAGTCGCACCGCCTTTGAGTTGTAGTCCGCCCTTGTGGATCAGATGGGTCGAGATCCCCCGGTAAACGATACCCAGCACCATGCCCATTGCCTGCGGGCCGCGGCCCCGGAAAGAGCCGCTGCGCTTGATGGCAATCTCACCCGCTGGAGGCGTTGGACGACAGCAGTATTGAAAGAGTTAAACCTTGGTTGCGCGCTTTCGGCTGAATATACCGAGGGCAGCCAAACCCATGCCCAACAGGCCCAAGGTGGCTGGCGCAGGTACTTGTGCTGCAGGTCTTACGAACCAAGCGCCAGCACCGTGCCAAGCTTGCCCTCCGTAGGAACTAGTGGTCTCCACGGAGTCTTCCCAGGGGTCGCGGTCCCAAAGCTTTGGAGACCAGGCCCAATTGTCACCTCCGTATGTGGAGGTATATCCTGTGACGAGTCTCGCCCGGTCAAAAATCTGGACGGCGTTGAAAGAGGACAAAAACAAGGGAGCCCAGGTTGAATCAGCCTCATAGTAATAACCGGGCGCCACTGTCGACTGCCCTGTAAAACTATTAAACAACGCCTGCACATCCTGCAGGGATGCCCAGGTCCACCCGTTTAAGTCGTAGCCATTGACCGCACTCGCTAGCGAACAAACGCCCCCCGGACACTGGCTGTTTAATGTGGCCCAGCTGACATTGGTGAACAAATCAACCTGCGCCCACTCCCGCGTACCGACAATAACGGTATCGGTGATGGGTGCTGCTGATACACTCTGGCTGATGGCGATAGCCGCTCCGGCTAGCCACTTAATCAATGAACGTCCCATGTTTATCAGTCTCCCTAATCCGGAATAATCAAAGTTTATCAATAGCTTGCCAATTTGATGTTCTACTGCGTTGGCGACTTTATTGTTCGGCAGGCAATGAGTGTGAGACTTAAACGGAGAAATTACCGAGGCAACAGCACTCAGCCCTCGCTACAGGCAACATAGGTGTCATAACGGGTGGAGCCGATGGCATCGGCCTCGCGGCGGCGCACTATTTCACATCTCTCAGGTTAGACGTCTGTATCGCTGATGCGAACGCGGCAAAGCTCGAATAGGCCTCCGCGAACGGCTGCAGCCTAGTAAGGCCACTGCCCGACGTAATTCCCGCCCGGTGAATAATTGCAGACCACCAGGTAGGCGTTATCCCACGATGAATCGAGATTGGTGAAAGAGCCGCATTGCTTCACGGCGCACCCCACATGGGTCGTCGCGCGCCAGACAACCTGGGTGTAGTGGCCGCAGACGCCCGTACAGGTATTGGTGGCATAGTCGTAATCGGGCATTTCACTCTCAACCCAGCCGGACAGTGCTGATTCGACGAGGCTGTCGACCGACCAGCCACTGGAGAACAGCGCCAGGTTTTCACCGACATAGCCCGGATAGCTGTCACTGCGATTACTGTTGTGTGCCCACGTACACTGGGCAGCATACCCTGTCGCAATATCGGCGAGCGCCTCATCCCATTGTAGGTCCTCCAAAGCCGGGTTGGGCGTGGGCGTGGGGAAAGTCCCGCGCCGCGCATTGTGCGCACACACCATTTCATCACTGAAGTTACTGCCCGGAACCACCGACGAGCAGTTCACACTGCCTTGCGGAGTGAATACAGCTACCAGCGGCGGCACCGTCTTGAACCATGCACTGCGCACCTGCTCTGCGGTGACATTGAAAGTACAGGTATTGTCCACGGCATCAGCACAGTAATTGCGCCAACCATCAAACTGCCAACCAGCGCGCGGGATTGCGGTGTACGTATCGAAATAACCATCAGTGACGTAATTTTTGGCGCAGTTGTCAGGCACGGGGGCCGTCAGGGTATCTTCCAGAGTACAACTGCGGCCATAGTTGGAATAAACGTCACCTTCACCCTCTATCTCGATCGGGTGACTGCAGGCTTGCAAAAGCAATGGAGCGGCGCAGACCAGTGCCGTTTTTATCGTTTTCATGTGCCGCACCTGTATGGCCTTATCTTCGCTCAATCTGAAAGTGTAGCCTTGATTGGAGTTTACGGCAAAAGAGGTGTCAGGGTATCGAACGATGAAAAGATAGGGTCATCCGAGAATGCTACAGTAATTGCAATTCACCCAGATCCTTTGATCCCTCATTCGGAAATACGTTGACTTGTGTCAGTGCGTAATTTCCCTCCTGCCTTGAGAATTTGTCAGGTATATTGCAAACCTGCAAAGCTTGATTAGGAGTTCAATAATGGATCGCAGAGTACTTACAACGATTCATATGTATCTGGCGGCATTTTTTGCCCCTGCGGTGCTGTTTGTAGCCATTTCAGGTGGCCTTTACTTAGCAGGGATCAAAGGTCAGGTTGAGCAGGAAGCCATTTACACTAGCTCTGAAGCCTCTATCGACAGCAGCTCTGCCTCGCTCCACGCTGATGTGTCCGCGTTGTTGGCTGATGCGGGGGTGGAGTCCTACAGCTTTGAGTATGTCAAAGTTAGCGGCGACAAACTCTATACCCGCCCCACCTCCTCGGACCACTATATAGTGCAATTGAACGAGAGCGGCGTTGAAGTTATTCAGGCTCGACCCAGCCTGCAGAGCCGGATGATAGAACTGCACAAGGGGCATGGTCCCTCCGAATTCAAAACGTTTCAGCAGGCCTTCGCCATTGGGTTTATCTTTATTATTCTCAGCGGCCTATGGCTGGGTATTTCCAGCACCCGGCTACGACGGTCCACATTGCTGACCGCCGCTGCCGGGGTTGTAGTTTTTGCATTGCTGTTAGTCTGACCGGAGATTAAGAGATCAACAAAGAGATCAAGGGGTCAGACTCCTTGAAATCGCCCACTTTCGATGTTCCCAAAGCTCTTTGATTTTGTTGTTCTTGCCAATCAAGTATATCAAGACCTTGCTACTTCATGTCCAGATTACCACGCCTCTATGCGCACGGCTGTGCCCATCACATCATCCAACGCGGCAACAACCGCACAACGTGCTTCTTTGAGGATATCGACCGGCTTCGTTATCTGGAGCTCCTTGCAGAGTCATCGAAACGGTACCACGTTGCCATCCATGCCTATGTATTAATGACAAATCACGTCCACATGCTGGCATCACCGGAGTCTGCCGAGTCCTGTGGCAAAATGATGCAGTCGCTTGGAAGGTGCTACGTTAGATATGTAAATGACCAGTACAACCGATCAGGCACTCTATGGGAAGGACGATACAGGTCTACGCTGGTGGATACAGATAGCTATTTCTTTGCTGTTTCCAGATACATCGAAATGAACCCTGTTCGCGCCGGGATAGTAGCTGCACCTCACCAGTATCCGTGGTCCAGCTATGCCTCAAATGCACTGGGCAAATCCAATTCATTAATAACCGCGCACCAATTGTATTTAGGCCTCGGGCGTGAACCCTCGGAGAGGCAGCGAAAGTATACCGCACTGTTCGAATGCAGACTAAGCCCCAAAATTTTGAACTCACTGCGAGAGGCAACGAATAAAGGTTGGGCATTTGGATCAGAGGATTTCATAGCGAAGCTGCACGCCATGGCCAATCGCTCTCCCGCGTCTGCTGGATGGGGTGGAGACCGGAAGTCTGAGAGAAAATCCAGGGGCTAGAATTACTTGATCAAGGACTCTGACCCCTTGATCTCCTGACCCCTTGATCTCTACTCGCGGTGCGGAGCTCTGCCCCGAAACAGAGCAAGTCCACAAAAGCCCAGTGCAAACAAGCTTACTGTACTGGCAATAGGCACTGACCGAGAAGGAATAAGTTTCACGGTTATGCGCGTATCGGCCTGCGGTTTTTCACTGGCCTCGATAGAGATCCGAACGGAATCATCATCATGAGTCACCGTCAGGGAGCCCTCGAAATTAATTGACGAGGCTATAGCGTCGTAAATTCTACTCTCGGGAAAACCAACCCAGTTCAGAGAACCGATATCAATGACAAGCTTCCCCTCGTCTCCAAAGGTTGTCAGCGGGGGAAGCGGTTTAAATGTCATTGAATCCGCATCTATATCCAACTCACCACCAACGATAAATGCTGTGCCTGAACCAAGGGGAAGGTCTAATCCCAAGTAGAACTCCGGATCCGTCAAAATGGAATCTCCAACGAGCGCAGGACCCGGTGAAAACGCATCCTCTGATATGGAACAAGGGCCACCGTATACCCCCCAAAAGCCAGCATCCAGGTTATACGAGCAGGTAACTTGATCGCCGATCAAGGTTGCAAAGGCATGCCCTGAAAATAACGTCATTGCGAGAAATGGGGTGAGGAAATGTCGCCTGATCTTCATATTGCCAGTGCCTCCATATTGTTTTTATAAACCTGCATAGCCACGAGTTACATCGCCAAACCTAAACTTTGATTTGAGGGAGAACTGCCAAACCAGTCTGAACTAACTTTGCAAACCGCGCAACAGGCACCGCATATCAAAGGTAGTTCAAGGGGTCAAGATCAAGGGGTCAGACTCCTTGAAAGTGCTCGCTTTGGATGCTCAGGCGAATGCGGATTTAGCGCCAGAATGTTGCATTCACTGAGCGATGCAACTGACAACGGTTGGGCATTCCGATCAGAAGATTTCATAGCGAAGTTACACGCAATAGCCAATCGCGCTCCCTCTTCTGCGGATTGGAATGGAGACCAGAAATTTGGGGGAAGGACCTAAGTTAGGTCTTGTTGATCAAGTACTCTGACCCCTTGATTCCCTTCTGCGGATTGGGATGGAGACCAGAAATCTGGGGGAAGAACCAAAGTGAGGTCTAGTTGATCAAGTACTCTGACCCCTTGATTCCTGACCCCTTGATTCCCTGAACGGAATGCATCGTTTGCGCACCTGCGTGTGCTTGCACAGGCCAGATAACAAGTGCTACCTTTCCGCCATGAAAAACTCCCTGCTAAATCTTATCATCACACTCGTACTCGCGCTTCCGATAGTTGCTTGTTCTGATTCAAACTCCGCTACGGTTCAACCTGAAGGCGATACGCCTGCCGGGCCTGTCGATATTGATCCAGCCTCACTCATTCCACGGGAGGGCCAGCTCGAAGTCGTTATCGACACAGACCTAACCAACGAAATTGACGACGAGTTCGCACTGGTGCAGGCGATCCTCTCGCCAGAGCGCCTTAACATTCGGGCTATTTATGCTGCGCCTTACGCGCTCTCAGAGGAGATAGTCCGGCGTGGTGCATTGACTGAGCTCGGCATTCGGATGCTGGAGAAGAGTCTCATGAGCGTGGGCCTCGATCTCAGTGTTGTTCCCGACGTCGAACCAGCACCGTCAATGGAGCAGGCCTATGC
Organism: Halioglobus sp. D3-4; assembly: GCF_055809315.1. Lineage (NCBI taxonomy): Bacteria > Pseudomonadati > Pseudomonadota > Gammaproteobacteria > Cellvibrionales > Halieaceae > Halioglobus > Halioglobus sp. D3-4. The sequence goes on along the minus strand of NZ_CM147907.1, from coordinate 3,951,597 downwards.
GATGGCCATGCAAATATCAGAACTCACCGGGTTCACTCCCGACCAGGGTATCCATCGCGGCTCTGACCGCTTCCTGAACGATGCCGTTACTCCGGTGATGAGCGATGCTGCGAATAACCTGGTGGCACTAGCACAGGAGGAACGCGACTCACGTCTCGTTGTCATCGCCAATGGTGCGATCACAAACGTAGCGAGTGCGCTCTTGATCGACCCGTCAATCGCGGAAGATATCGTGATCGTCTGGACAGCGGCGTATCCTTCGTTTTGGCCTCATCCCAACAATTCGTTCAACCTTGTACAGGATATAGATGCAGCGCGTGTTGTCTTTGAGAGCGGCGCGCCCGTGGTCTATATTCCAGGCTACTTCGTCGGCGAAAAATTGCGAGTCTCGCTGCCTGAGATGCAAGAGTACATTGAAGGCAAGGGTGAGATTGGCGATTTCCTGTTTGAACTTTACGCGGGACTCGATAACAAAGTTGGTCGTTCCAAAGTGTTATGGGATATGGTGACTGTCGGTTATCTTCTGGACCCTACTGTGTTTGACGAAAGAGTAGTTGCGCCCATGACGCTGGATGACGACCGTCGCTGGATACCCGGCTCGGGGTTGCCAGTCATTGAACCTATCGATTTCGACCGTGATCTCATATTCGCAGATTTCTACACCAAGATGGCGGCGCAGGCCGAATGAAGTGAACCTGCCAATTTTACGCAGCAGTTATTTGTAGAAGTAAATAAATGTCGGAACTTTTCGTTGTCATGATCTGGAAATGTGATCGCTCGGGGCCTTCCGGTTGATGAACGACGCTTCCGTAAACTGCTCGATCAAGAACTCCTGACCTTTTGATTTTTCATGCCTGAATTGGTCGAATCGACAGCATTCCTTTAATGTTCCGCATGCCTGACAATATAGGCATGACACTCCAACAGAAAACAGCATTGACCACCACCAATAGACGTGCATGGTTCACGGCGGCCTTCGCCTGCGTTGCCCTGATGGTTAGCAACGGCATGACTATATCGGGACTTTCTGTCTACGACATAGCGTTGAGAGATGCGTTCGGCTGGTCGATGGGCGACATAAAACTTCGCGACCTCATTACTCTGGTGCTAACCGGCTTGCTGGCACCTTTGGCAGGGGTCTGCCTGGACAGATACGGTGTGCGCCGCTGCATGCTGGTGGGCTGGTCTGTGCTGGCGCTGTGCTATTCTGGCTACAGCAACCTTTCCAGCTTGGTAGAGATGTACGCCCTCCACGCAGCTTTTGCACTGGTTCTGGTGTTTTGCGGACTCAATGCAGTCATCATTCTGGTATCCCAATGGTTTGTAAGGTATCGCGGCACAGCCATAGGCATAGCGCTGTGCGGCTCCAGCCTGGGCGGGGCGCTTTTCCCCCAGTATGGCACGGCCATGATTATCGACTGGGACTGGCGAGTCGCTTTTCTGGTGGCGACTATTTTTCCTGCGATTCTCCTGTTTGTTAGCTATTTCTGGCTGCGTGACAGGCCAAAGCAGAATGAGTGTGAGCGCGCGCAGAGCGAACTGCAAAGCTCCCCCGTTAGCGGGAAAGACACTGGGGAGGGCGTAACGTTTCGTGTAGCACTGCGCTCACGCACATTCTGGGCACTGGCGTTCATTGCCATGTCAACTTTCTATACTGTACTGGGCGTTCAGGCTCACGTGTACAACTACATGCGCGATGCGGGTTTTGATGCCCAGATTTCGACCAATGCCATTAGTGTGTTTTTCCTGTCGGCGCTGGCCGGGAAATTTGTTTTTGGTTTTCTCAGTGATTTGCTGGATAAGACAAAGGTTTTCTACCTCAACCTGGCAATTATGCTTATGGGCTCTGTGGTGCTAAACGGTATGAATATCTCACTGGTGTGGCTGGCCATGCTTGCCTTCGGATTGGGCTGGGGCGGAGTGTACAGCGTACTGCAGTTAACGGTTATGAATACCTTTGGTATCCGCGATGCCGGTAAAATCTTGGGAACCATCACCATATTGGACGCCTCGGGCGGAGGTGTGGGCATCTGGTTGACTGGCGTGCTCTATGACCACACCGGAAGTTACGAACTACCGTTCACCATCTTCTCTGGCATGGTGATATTTGCGATGCTTTGCCTGACACAGGTAAAGCCATTGAGAGTTTCGGAGCCGGGTAAACGCTAACCGCTGTTCGTCAAAGACTCGTCATATGACGAGTCTCTTACGACTGGATTTTCACGTTGGCCGCCCACTACTCGCGGTGCGGAGCTCTGCCCCAAAACAGCGCAAGCCCACAAAAGCCCAGTGCAAACAAGGTTGCTGTACTGGCAATAGGCACTGGCCGTGAAGGAATAAGTCTCACGGTTATGCGCGTATCGGCCTGTGGTTTTTCACTGGCCTCGATAGAGATCCGAACGGAATCATCATCATGAGTCACCGTCAGGGAACCCTCGAAATTAGATGACGAGCCAATGGCGTCGTAAATTCTACTCTCAGGAAAACCAACCCAGTTCAGAGAACCGACATCAATGACAAGCTTCCCTTCGTTTGTAAAGGTTGTCAGCGGGGGGAGCGGCTTAAATGTGATCGAATCCGCATCTATATCCAACTCGCCACCAACGATAAATGTTGTGCCTGAACCAAGGGGAAGGTCTACTCCCAAGTAGAACTCCGGATCCGTCAGAATGGAATCTTCAACGAGCGCAGGGCCCGGTGAAAACGCGTCATCTGATATTGAACAAGGGCCAGCGAATACCCCCCAAAAGCCAGCATCCAGGTTATACGAGCATGTAACTTGATCGCCAATCAAGGTTGCAAAGGCATGCCCTGAAAATAACGTCATTGCGAGAAACGGGGTGAGGAAATGTTGTTTGATCTTCATATTGCCAGTGCCTCCATGTTGTTTTTAGAAACCTGCACGGCCACGAGTTACATCGCCAAACCTAAACTTTGATTTGAGGAAGAACTGCCAAACCAGTTTGAACTAACTTTGCAAACCGCGCAACAGACGCCGCATATCAAACGTATATCAAAGATCAAGGAGATCAAGGGGTCAGACTCCTTGAAAGCGCACGCCATAGCCTATCGCACTCTCTCTTCTGCGGGTTGGGGTGGAGACCAGAAATCTGGCGGAAGGACCAAAGTTAGGTCTAGTCGATCAAGTACTCTGACCCCTTGATCCCGCGGAGGATGGAGAACGAATAAGTTTTCGCTGGCAGCGGGAGCTTCCCTTGAGGGGCGGGAGGTCGGGGCACCTGAGCTAGTCAGGTGATCCTGGACTATCGCCGCCAGACTATTTGCTGGAGCCTGTCTCTTTCCCCGCTCAGTGAGTTCTGCAAACAGCGCGGGGATTACTTTCTGCCCGCCATTGCAATGCTAGCAACGCCAGCAGGCCGATGGCCAAGAGCACCGGGGTCCCCGGCGCTGGAATCCCGAAAACAGTTGCACTAATAGATGGGTTACCCAGAAATACATCACTTCTGGACCTTACCGAAATTTCCAAAGAATAGCGCAAGCTATCTGTTAACGAATCTTTCACGTCGAGCAGCTGGTAATTCAACAACGCCGTGGAAACCAGCGCATGACCTGCGCTGCCGAGCGTTGCTCGATATTCAAAGGAGGTATTGGTAAGCGGGCCCACCGGCCCAACACCGAAACTACCATCAGTATATTCCCAGGACTCCGTATAGGATGAGGCCGAATCCCCGGGAAGCGGGCTTGCCTGCAGGTTGAAATCAAACCAGTAGGCATCTGTCATATCCAGAGCGGAAAACTCTATTGTGTACAGCACCCGGTCACCAGCATGCAGGATAATCGGTCCTGCCAGGACAGCCTGTGACACAAAAAGCAACAGCGTGGTAAAGATGCCTGATACTAGCCAGGTGTTTCGTCGCATTGTGGTTTCTCCTCTGTGCTCTATTCTTTCAGTCATTCACTGCTCCACAGGCACCGGACAGCTGCACCCAGCGCACAGCATCCGTGATGGCGGCTCTGTAAGCCTCCTTACCCGCTTCACTGTGATGGAGGCCGTCCTCCGCGTAGTATTCAGGATGGCCCTGCTCCCGTCCAACCCAGTCCAGAAGGATCACCCGTTGCGCTCCGGGTCGATCCTTCTCCTCAATTACCGATTCGATATTCGCGTTCACGGCCGCGACAGCAGCCTCAAAGTTTGGAGCATCCCAGTTATCAGCAACATTAGTGATCAGAACACACTGCGACGAAGACTGCGCCACTTCCACGGCAGTGATCAGATCTGCGCGATGAACAGCGGCAGTATACCCGTTCGGTGTGGTCATGCCTGCAGCAATTATGCGAGCATCGTTGCTGCCCAGTGCGATCACCGTAATGGTGGGCTGCAGAAAATCTACCAATTGCTGCAAGGAGTCGACTTCACCGCCCGGCACTCCCCATAACCAACCTTCGAATAACCAGTTGGGAATCGAGGAGCCACCGGAGGAAGCCACCCAAACATTCATCCAGGTCGCATCGCGAATGGATGCGGCCATCGTACCGGCACCGACACCGGACCATATAGCTGTCAGACTATCACCGGCCACGAGAACCGTAGCCGCCGATGACCCGAGAATACTGCTGGCCCCCTGTGAGTTGTTGTAAATAATCTGGAATGGGGCGGGCGCACTCTCAGCGGGCTCAGTGGGAAGAAACACAGCTCGCAGCGCCGGCATGGTTTCCAGCCAGTTTTCCTGCACGGTTTCAGCGTCGATATCAAAGCTACACGCGTTAGCAGTGGCTTTCAGGCAGTTGACCCAGTGATCAAACTGCCAGCCTGCGCGTGGTGTCGCGTAAAAGGTTTCCCGATATGCCCCTGTCGTCTTATTTTCACTGCAGTTCTCTGCTCCCGCTGCGAACTCCTCCAGCAAACAAGTCCTGTTTCCGCTGGCGGACATGATGTCCCCCTCACCGACAATTTCCAGCGGGTGCGAACAAGCAGTAACGAGAGAGACAAACAGAAGTAAGAATGTTCCTTTGATGGGAACCTCCGTGTCCGGACAATCCATACAAGATGGGGGTTCAGATCCATTACCGCGTTTAGGGGGTCAAATTCCCTGAACGCTTTTGGACCTTTTAATCTATTACCGTTTTATCATATTACCGGCACAAACAAAAACGCAGTTTAACTGATGCAATGTTCAGGCAGATCACAGAATCGGGTGAGCAATCTCGTTAAATGAGGCATACCCCGCAGAGCTGCGTATTTTCGCTTCGCGCTAAGAGATCATATGGTTTTTAGATGCCATCGAAACTATGTAAAAGCGCCAGGAATCTAATCACTCGGTAAGAAACCGGATATCCCGTCAAGATCAAGGAGTCTGACCCCTTGATGTGCTCGATTAAAAACTGGATATCCCGCCAAGATTAAGGAGCTTAGATCAAGGACTCTGACCCCTTGATGTGGGATTCGGTCAGGCCAGCGTCTCTATACCGGGCACACCGTTTATCACTCTGAAATGGCCTCTTGTTCGCGCCTCGGCGGTTGGGTCCAGTGTGTCGATAACGCGGAACTCGACGATGGTTTCCTCGGGCGTGACATCGACAACGACATATCCCTGGTGCAGGAGGTCGACATGACGCAAGTAAGGGTCATTCGCCTGCAACATGATGTTTTCAGCCAGTTGCAGCAGCTCGATTGGGGCAATTTCTGTCGGCAGCGGGTCAGCCGTCATTGATCCGGTGACGAATTCCATCGCCGTGATCGGCGAATTGATGTCGTCGAAATCCGGCTGGATATTGCTGGCCTTGTAAAAGTGGGTGTGTCCGGCGGACACCAGCACATTGGCGATTTTTTTGCTTTCTATAAATCGCATCAACTTGCGGCGCTCGTCCTGATAGTCATCCCAGGCTTCATTGGAGACGTAGATGCCGCCATTCTTCTGCAGGTCCGGGTCCGCGGCGCGCAGCTCCGGGGTATCAAAATCCACCAGCTTCCACGGCGCCATGTCGTAGCTGCTGCCGAGAATCTTCCACTGCGCACGGGACCGTGCGAGCCGACGGGCCAGCCACGCGAGCTGCCAGCCGCCCAGCGTGGTTCGACCGGGTTCAAACATCTCTTCGCCCGGCGGTATCGTGGTGTCCTGCGCGTCCAGCAGACCTGCAAAGGTGGTATTGGCCGGTACTTCAGGATCGCGATACTGGCGCGTATCCAGCAGCATAAACTCTGCGAGGTTGCCCCAGCGCAGGCTTCTGTAGGTGCGGTCTGTCAGGTTGCGCATCACTGGCATGGCCTCAAACCATGCCTGACGTGCGTTCGCCAGACGCTGCGGATCACCGGTGCGATCGACGCCATTGTAGAACTCGCCGTCATCCCATACCGCCACTAAAGGCACCTGTGCCTGCAGTGCCTGTAACTCGGGGTTTGAATGAAAGCGCTGGTACACGCCGCGATAATCCTCCACCGTCTGAGTGCCCGAATCACTGGCGTAGATATAATCGCCGAGGTGCAACAGAAAATCGACATTTTCGTTGGCGATCGCCCGATGAGCGACGTAGTGACTCTGCGTCCGCTGCTGGCAACTGGCAAAGGCATAGCGCAGATGATCCGGTGACGAAAAAGTACGCGGCGCGGTGCGCAGTCGGCCGACAACACTGCCAACACCCTTAACTTCAAAGCGGTAATGGTACCAGCGGTCCGGACGCAGCCCCCTGACCCTGACATGCAGGTTGTGCCCGGTGGATGCATCGACCAGCCTGAACCCGCCGCGCACAACATTCTGCATCAGCGCATCTTCTGCAACTGACCACAGCACGGCGACACGTTCGCCGTTGTCAGTCGCTACGCGAGTCCAGATAACCGCGCCTCCCGGCGTCGGATCACCCGATTTGATACCGTCGGGAAAAACTTGTGCCGCCTGATCATCGGCGCGCGCGTAATCGGCCGCCAGAAACGTCTGCCCGGTGGCACCAGCGGCGACCAGCACTGACAGGGCCCGCAGGAATTCCCTACGTGGCATCGTGCGGCCGGTGCCGCGTGGGGGCGCTATTTCAAGATCCGGTTTCATCAGGCTTGCCTACCTCTATTATTTGAATTGAGGGTTTAGGTATCGTTCAGCGAACAGCCACTGAAGTATAGACCACTCGCCAGCTATGTGGATGACGCTTCGATGAATCCTCAGCAGATTACCTCATCGCCTTGGCGAGAGGGCACGACTGTGCGAGCATGGGGCATCGAATATGAGTGGGGTACCAAATTGCAGGCAGGCAGGAGACTAGTCCCCGCAATCGCGATATTGCTTCTCTCTGTCAGCTCCCGCGCCGACACGTTTGATCAGCAGGTCGAAGAACTCGTACGACCACTGACCGATGTCCTCTCCAGCGTGGTCTTTTATGAAATCAATCTGTTGGGGCAGCCCTTTCCCCTTATAGTCCTATGGCTGGCAACCGCCGCGCTGTTCTTCACGTTTTATATGGGCTTTATCAATATCCGCGGTTTTGGGCTGGCGCTTCGCCACGTGCGCGGCGAGTTCCGCAATCCCAAAGCCAGGGGCGAGATTTCTCACTTTCAGGCGCTGGCCACAGCGATATCCGGCACGGTGGGGATAGGGAATATCGGCGGCGTTGCAGTCGCGATCGTTATCGGTGGCCCGGGGGCCGCGTTCTGGCTGGTCCTTGCCGGCTTCCTCTCGATGTCCACAAAATTGGTGGAATGCACACTGGGTGTAAAGTACCGACGTCACAATGCGGATGGCTCTGTCTCGGGCGGCCCGATGTATTATCTGGAGCGGTATCTGGCAGATCGCGGTGCCGCACGCTGGGGCAAACTGCTGGGCAGCTTTTACGCGCTGTCACTGGTTATCGGGTGTCTGGGGATTGGCAATATGTTCCAGTCCAACCAGGCGTATGTGCAGTTTGTGGTAATTTCCGGTGGCGAGCACAGCTATTTTGCCGACAAGGGTTGGCTGTTTGGATTACTGATAGCAATCGCAGTCGGACTCGTCATCATCGGCGGTATCAAATCCATCGCCAGAGTCGCTGCGCGGCTGGTCCCGTTTATGGCGATACTCTACGTGCTGTCAGCACTCACCATTATCACCCTTAGCGCAGACCAGGTACCGGGCGCTATCCGGCTGATTCTGGAAAATGCATTTACACTGGAAAGCGCCACGGGCGGCATGGTCGGTGCCATTATTGTCGGGTTTCAACGGGCGTTGTTCTCCAACGAAGCGGGCATCGGTTCGGCTTCCATTGCACACTCGGCAGTGCAGACCAAAGAGCCCGCGTCCGAGGGCCTGGTATCGCTGCTGGAACCCTTTATCGACACGGTGGTGATCTGCACGCTGAGTTCACTGGTTATTGTTACCACGGTGTACCCCAACGGCCTGATGGACTCCGGGCTGGAGGGTATCGCACTCACCTCTGCGGCTTTTGCGCACCACATCAGTTGGGCCCCCTATCCGCTGGCAATCGCCGCACTACTGTTCGCCTTTTCGACCAGTATTGCCTGGTCGTACTACGGCCTGAAGGGGTGGACGTATCTGGTGGGCGAAGGGGCAGTGCAACAGCTGGTATTCAAAGCTGTCTTCTGCGGGTTTATCGCGCTCGGTTGTATGATTCAGCTATCCGCGGTACTGGATTTCTCAGACGCGATGGTGTTCCTGATTGCCGTTCCGAATATCCTGGGGTTGTATTTCTTCGCACCCGAGGTGAAGCGCGATATCAATGACTATATGCGGCGCATCAAGGCGGGCGAGGTATATCTCAACAGCGATCAGTAAGGCCGATCGCCATCAATGGTTATCCTGTGCAAGCGCCGGTGGGCGGGAAAATAGTCGTTGACGGGTTTGTGTTGCGTACTGCGGTTGTCCCAAATCGCTATAGAATTCACCTGCCATTGAAAACGACAGGTGTACTCCGGCACGGTGATATGGTTGAACAGATAGGCCAGCAATGCATCGCTTTCTGCCGCTCGCAGGCCTTCAATGTGTGTGGTAAACAGGGAGTTCACAAAAATCACTTTTTTGCCGGTCTCGGGGTGTACGCGAATAACCGGGTGCCTGACGGGCGGATTGGCGGCAACGGCCTCCGCCAAGCGTTCCTTGCCACCGGGAGCTGCCAGGCTCTCCTTGAACCCATATGAAAAATCATGGACTGCTGTCAACTGGCCCAAGAACGCCTGCAGGGGTGCAGAGAGGCCTTCATAGGCTGCAGTCATGCTCGACCAGAGGGTGTCCCCCCCCTTGGGCGGAACGATATCAGACTTCAGCACCGTACCCATTGGCGGGTGCTCGCGGAAGGTCATATCGCTGTGCCAGGCCTCAATGCGGGTCGGTTTCTCCGGCGTACTCTCAAGTATCGTGATCTCAGGAAAGTTCTCGACGGTATCGTAGGCGGGATGGGTCTGCAGCGGCCCGAAGGACTGCGCCAGCGCTTTCTGATGCTGTGGACTGATATCCTGGTCGCGAAAGAAAATGACTTCGTATTCATTGAGCAGTTTGCGAATCTCCGCTGAGCGCTCCGCCGTCATGTCTTCGGAAAGGTCAATTCCATAGACTTCGGCACCGAGAGCGCCCGCGATTGGTCTAACATCATACATAGTGGAAACCGCCTGAGTTGAAGCGGACGATTCTAGTATAAGTGGCGCCCGAGTAGAATGGTACGCATGGATTGACACCTGACATCAGAATTCAGGGAGCGATCCGCCGATCCCCGCCGCACAGATAATCTCTTTCACGCGGTTTATCGAATGCGCCTCGATGGCTTGAGCCGCCAATGCCTCGAGGGTATCAAGGCGATGGCTGCGCAAGACGTATTTGACCGGCACACTCAAACTCGGGCTCATACTCAGGCGCCGAATACCCAGCCCCACCAGAAGTGCTGCAATTTCCGGGTTGCCCGCTGCTTCACCGCACACTGTCACCGGCTTGTTGTTGGCGCGTGCGGCACTGCACACTGCATTTATCGCACGCAACACCGCCGGGTGTAACACGGAGTAGTCGTCCTCCGTGTCCAGCGCGTTTCGATCCGATGCGAGAACAAATTGAGTCAGGTCATTAGTGCCGAGATTGACAAAATCTGCGTATTTGAGGATATCGTCGATAAGTAGCACCGCCGCAGGCGTCTCAACCAGTACACCAGTCGGCGGGACGGGCAGGTTCAGTTCGCATGCAATCTGCAGTATAAGGTCTTTCGCCGCGAGAAAATCGTCTACCCCCAGAACCATCGGCAACAGAATTTTTATCCGGTGGTCAGCGGAGACCCTCAAAAGCGCCTCGACCTGCGTTCTAAACAATTGCAGGCCCGCGCCCAGAGAGAACCGTAAACCACGTATGCCCAGTGTCGGGTTGGCTTCCGGAGAATGCCTGAGAAACAGTGGGAACTTGTCGCCACCAAGGTCCAGCGTTCTGATACAGATATCCCGACCCGGCGTTCTACTGGCCACCTTCGCATACTGATCGACCTGTTCATCGACCGTTGGCGGGTCGGAATGATCCAGAAACAGAAACTCTGTGCGCAATAAACCGATGGCCGACATGTTGGACGAGACACTCAGCTCAGCCTCATTGGGCCTTGCAAGGTTGGCCATTAGCAAAATCTCTACACCGTCTTTCGTCTGGCAGGGGAGGTGCTCGTCGGCCTTCTGGGCAGCGCGATAGGCGTTAAAGCGGCGCTGTTTCTGTCTAAATTTGTCGAGCTGAGCCTGGGTCGGCTCAAGCACTAGTTCGCCAATATAGCCATCCAGAAGCAGATGCTGGCTTGAGGACAATGACTCGGCAATATTTGGGATACCGGTCAGCGCAGGGATTCCCAGCGCACGCGCCAGAATCGCGACATGGCTTGTTTCGCCGCAGCGCTGGGTCACTACCCCCGCCAGTTTTTCACTGTCCAGTTCCACCAGATCGGAGGGCAGCAGTTCCTCCCCAACAATAATCGAGTTATCTTCGAGCGCGGAAAATCGGGAGGATGGATTCCCCGCAGCATGGCGCACCAGACGATTGCCGATGTCCCTGATATCCAGTTCGCGCTCACGCAGGTAAGGGTCATCTGCCTGACTCATCCGTGCGGCATAGTCCTGCACCGAAACCGATATGGCATCCTCGGCGCGCAGATCATCGCTACTAAGCCTTTGCACAATATCATCCAGCAATGCCGGATCTTCCAGGATCAATTGGTGTGCGGCAAATATCTCTGCTTCACTGGCGCCGAATTCCTGATGCACATGTGCCTGCAGTGCCTCAAGATCCGCTTTGGCACTTTGAAACGCCCGCTTGAGCCGCAGGATTTCGGCATCCGCGTCCACCGGTCGCGGACTCACCGCTGTTGGTATAGAGTCCGAGAGGACGACGGCGCGCCCATTCGCCAGCCCCGGTGCGATGGCTTTGCCCGCTAGAACGCGCATGACAGCAACCTCTTCTACGACAGGGGCAGGCCACGGGTTAGCGCGCTTCTGAACAAATGGATCGCACAACCCGGGCCTGCCCCTTCATCACACTATGAATCAGGCTGCCTCTTTACCTGCGTCTTCGGTATTCTCCGAACCCGGTTGTTCGAGTAACGAGCCACTGTCGTTGATAGGTATGCTCCGGGGCTTCATTTCCTCCGGAACCTCTCTCACCAAATTGATAGTGAGCAGGCCATTGATGAGATCTGCGCCGGTTACCTCGACATGATCGGCGAGATTGAACTTACGTTCAAAGGCACGGTTGGCAATACCCTGATGGACGAAGTGGCGTTCCTCCTTCTTCTGGGCTTTGATGCCGCGAACATAGAGAACACCTTTCTCTACCATAAGATCGAGTTCATCACGCTCAAATCCGGCCACCGCCAGAGTAATCGCGTACTTGTTGTCCTCGATTGCCTCGATGTTGTAGGGCGGATAGCCCGAGACATTGGCATCGACACTGCGTGCGTTATCGATCAGCGAGGTAAGCCTGTCAAATCCGATGCTGTTGCGAAACAGCGGGGAAAGGTCAAGTGAATTCATGTTACATCCTCCATAAGAAGCAATATAAATTTACCGGACACACCATGGGCACTGCTGTGAGCTACCCGGGTGCTAATCGAAAATCTGGGGATGCCATGACAAATTTCAAGATTCGCTCTAAAAATATATCTGCATAATTCGGGCTTCATATATGACAATACGAAATAGATAAAATCTTCAGGGGGACATGCCCCGGTAAACCAGTCATGAGGTGGTCAATCACAGCGACACCTGTGCATTGGTCTGGATTAATCGTATTCTGAGTTCAAGGAACCCGCCTGATCCCAACTGATCTCCGGGGAAAACAAATGAAAAGTAGTTTATGCCTACACCTTCTTCCGCCGCGACAAACTATCGCCCCGACATAGACGGGCTCAGGGCTATCGCTGTGATGTCCGTGGTGCTGTTTCATGCGGGCTTCCCGTTATTCAGTGGCGGCTTTGTCGGCGTTGATATCTTCTTCGTGATAAGCGGCTTCCTGATTACCCGCCTGCTGGTGGGCGAGGTCGACACTAATAATAACGTGAACTTTCGCAGGTTCTATTTGCGCCGGGCGAGGCGGCTACTGCCTGCCATGCTCTTTACGCTCGCTGCCACTGCGGCATTCTCCATAGGATTGTTATCGCCACTGCAGTTGCAGAACTTTGGGGCTTCACTGGTTTCGGCCGTCCTGACAGTACCCAATATTTTCTTCTATACCGACAGCGGTTACTTTGCAGCAGACGCCTCGCTGAAACCGCTGCTGCACACGTGGTCACTGGGTGTGGAGGAGCAGTTCTATTATCTGTGGCCGATACTTATCGGGGTGTTTTCACTGAGCAGGTGGGGGCCACCGGTTCTCACCGCCGTTGCAGGGCTGTTAAGCCTCTACTTCTGTCAAAGATTGATGGGCGGCAATCCCGATGCAAGCTTCTTTCTGATGCCGCTAAGGGTGTATGAATTTGCCATCGGCGCACTGTTGGTGTGGACGATACGTACTGCACCTCAACGCCATCTGTTGCCTGATCTCCTGCTGACAATCGGCCTCGCCCTGATAGCTTATTCGGTTGTCACCTACAACGAAAACACTGCTTTTCCGGGTGTGAACGCGCTCGTTCCCTGTATTGGAGCAGCGCTTTGTATCTACGCTGGCCAAGCTAGATATTTGGGGAAACTGCTGAGCAACCGCCTGTGCGTCGGCATCGGCTTGATTAGTTATTCACTGTATCTGGCGCACTGGCCAGTTATGGTTTTCTACAAGCACTCTTTAAGCGATGGCCAGATCCGTAGTTCTGAATCCATTGCATTGACGCTGTGCTCGCTGGCGCTCGCTGTTTTCATGTACTTTTTCATCGAGACGCCCTTTCGCAAGAGCAGTGAGAACAATGCTCGGTTTCTGGTCACCTGTGCCTCCATCGCCCTGCTGCTTTTCTGCCTTGGTGCATCCCTATGGGGTTTTAACGGTTGGACCTGGCGCAGTTGGGCGGCATCGGGTGATATTAATACTGAGACCACTGAAGCCGGAAAGAAACAACGCTTCGACATTCGTCGCAAGCATTGCAGGCAAAAAGGCTGGGACAGCTGTGACAACCCGGTGCCGGGCAAAGTGAACGCGCTAATTTTAGGTGACAGCCATGCTATCGATGCGCTAAATGCGTTTGCCGCCGCCTACCCGCAACACAATTTCGCTATGTCTTCATTGGCGGGGTGCCCGCCGCACAATAATATCGAAGCAATTACTATTCCCAGCCACCCGAATCGAGCAGCCTGTAAGGCCCTGAATCTGACACGCTTCGACGCCGCCTACCTGCAGCAATTTGACTACATCGTTATCAACATACTGTTGGGCTGGTATACCGTCGAGCAGCTCGAACAGTATCTGTTGTTCCTTCATCAGAGCGGGATAGAGAAAGTTATTGTGCTCGGAGATTATCTGGAGCTAAGCACAGAGATGTATGAACTGATCAATCAATACGGATACAGCCCTGCTGCGGTGATAGATCGGGCTAGTAACCCGGCAGGATCGGATTCGCAACTGCGGCCGCTAGTGGAGCAGCTTGGTTATCTCTTTGTCAGCAAACGGGAGGTGTTCTGCCACAGTGGCACCTGCCAGGTGTTTGATGATAATAACGTCCCGTTTACTTACGACACACACCACCTGTCCCTGCCATTCGCAACACGGATCGTGACGGCGGCCAAAAAGCAGGTGGACGCCTATCTCAATCACGCCTCGCGAACAGGCAGGTCACCGTGACCAGAACGCAGTTCGACTAAAGCGGCTGCGGCGTATTCAGGAATCGCGTGTTATCGCGAAGGATCAACTGCTTCTCCTGCGCATTGAACTTTTCCAGTTCGGCGACATAATCCAGCGGGGTCGGCATACCCTCGATGTGAGGCCAGTCTGAGCCGAAGATGACGCGGTCGACCCCCATATGGTGTGCAACCTCATTCACATCGTCTTCCCAGAACGGATTTATCCATACATGCTTGCGAAACAGCTCGGCGGGATCTTCCTTGTAATAGCTGCGCATGCGGTCACGCGACTGGCGCAGCTTGCGGAACAGGTCGGGCAGAAACTCGGCACCATTTTCCACCGAGGCGATGCGCAGATTGGGAAAACGTTCAAACAGCTTTTCATAACACAGTGTTATCAGAAAATCGTATGCAGCCCGCTCAATATTGAAATGCTTGATATTGGGTGAGAACACACCGCCGTTAAAATCCGCCGAAAAGCCGTCCTTTACATAACCGTGGGTGGTATAGCCAGAATCCGATGCGTGCACAACCAGGGTAATTCCCGACTCATTCAGCCGGGCCCAGAACGGATCGAACATTGGGTCGGACGGTGAGCGTGTGCTGCCGTCGGCGAGTGTAATCGCAGAGGGGCGCATACACACCACCCGCGCGCCGCGCTCCAGCGCCCACTCCAGTTCCCGGCATGCCCAGTCCACGTCACAGAGTGAGATATACGGCGCGGCAAAGATCTTGTCCTGCAAGTTACAGCCCCAGTCCTCATCCAGCCAGCGATTGAATGCGGTGAACTGTACCTTCACCGCCTCGGTATCATGTTTCAGCAACTCCTCGTAAAGCACCCCCAGGGTCGGGAAGACCCAAGCGGCTTCCAGCCCCTGTTCGGCCAGCTTTGCCAGACGCGCTTCGCCGCTTATGTAGTAATCCGGCAGCGGCTCGTGCGCCTTCATCCGTGCGATATCTTCTTCGGTTAGTTCCTTGCCGTGCAGGAAAGGGGCGATAGAGCCGGGAAATGAAATCGGGTTCCAGGTAGGGTTTTTTACCGCTCGCGCCAGCTTGCCGCCCACCAGATGGTGCTGCCGACCGTCGATCGTCACCCACTGTACACAGCGTGAACGCATATCGTTGGGTAGGTGCCGGGTAAAGGCATCCTGCGACTCATAGTAGTGGTTGTCCGCATCGAAGGCGGGGTAGTCAAGTACGTCTGTCATAGTGAAGCCTCGCTAGTTCGCCCCCGGATACTATGGCTAGCAACAGCACAGCACAATGACCCGGTCAGCCACTTTATGTTGCCAAAAAGGATGGGGTACGGGTAGAAACACGTCTTCTGCAACGCACGGCCACTCTTCAAATAGGTATGAGACTGGATCAGGAGAGAGCTCGAACTGACCACCCTCACCACTGTACCCGTCAATAAGATACGTTATTCTTTTTGCCCTCTGGTCTATGTCAGAACGGCGTATTCCGAACACTACTCAAAGCGCCGATACATTGGGCTCCAGGCCAAACAAATGGGCACCAATCGTTTCCAGTGTAGGCTGCGAAACCATTATGTGTGTCTTCGCTACATGTATATCGCGGAAGTATCTCTGTAGTCTCGAGCTGCGGTATACGGCGCTACCGCCGCCGAGCTTGTACATCTCATCAACCACTCCAATGGAGCGCACTACTGCATTGGTTGTCGCCAGCCTGAGATCTCGCCGCTGCTCAACTCGCAGCGGCGACCCGTTCACCACCGACTCCCACATGTGCCGCAGCGTGTCGTAATAGTACACTCTGGCACTGCGCAGATCCGCCTCTGCCTGGGCCAGGGTGATCTGCGACACCTGATGCTCAGCAACAGTTTTTCGAGCACCCACCCGTTTTTTGGATACAGCCAGTGCAACCAATTCATCGATCGCAGCGCGTGCTATACCCAAACACACTGCAGCTATGCCAAGGGCAAGAAAGGTAAAACTCGGGAAGGCATACAGTGGAGTCAAAGCCTCTGCTTTTTTATTCAGGTAACCGACAACCTGATCTTCCGGAATAAAAAGATTCTCGACCAGATAATCGAGACTGCCGGTGCCACACAGACCGCTGACGTGCCAGGTATCCAGAAATTGAACGTCCGATTGCCGCATCAGCACCATATGGGTAAGAGGCTGGCCGTTCTTATCCAGCATAAGCTCACCCTTGTCGAAAAAAGTACACCCTCCCAGCACCCAAGCAGCATTCTGGCTCCCCGACCCCCACTGCCATTTGCCGGAGACATGAAACCCACCTGTGGTACGTTCTGCGCGGCCGCTGGGCGCATACGCACCTGTAATCAAAATGTCCCGATCTCTAAATACCTTCCGCGCTGTCGACTCGGAAACCGACGACAATGCTGTACCTGCGGTTGTACCGATAAACGCAACCCACGCAGCGGATGCATCCCCTGTCGCCAGAACTTCAAATACCCGGGAACTCAAAGCCGGCGGCGATTCTAGCCCACCCACAGACTTCGGGATGCCCATGCGATAAAACCCCGCCCTCGCCATTTTAAGGGAGATGTCAGGTGGCAGCCTACGTGCCTCCTCGATCTCATCCCCTCTCTCGTAGCACTGTCGTGCAAGCTCTGTCGCTGCTTCCAACAAGCTGTCCGCATCTGTCATGTGCTGCCCTTCCCGCTATGTATGGAATACGCGGCTCGAGCATCCTCACGATTGCTTCGGTGAGACGCTCGACGGCCAGAGCTACTGTGCATATCCATTTGTGAGTTTCATGGAATAGTAATCCAGGATGTGCTCCGACCCCAAATACGCGCGAATACTGCTTGCCAACCCACACCTTCAACGCCGAAGGTGTGGCACACCTCTGTGTGGTGTACTGAATTTGGCCTGAAAGGGCTATATAGCAAGAAGCCAACAGTGCTGTAGCGGGATCTATCGAGTCTCTGAATATTTTTTAACTTTACAGCCACGCATTGTGCTAATAGCCTTGGCGATAAAGTGCAGAATACATGCACTGACTCTCGGTTGTATCCGGCTGCTCAGACCATCTCAGGCCGCGCGCATAAACTCAGAATAAATATGGACAATACATTGCTATGAGCCAAATTCATCCCCTCGACTACGATCTCGAGGCCGTCAGAACAGAGTGGATCGGCAAGCTGATCAGTGAATCCGTGGGTCGCTACCCCGTGGAGTATGACCCTATTCGGCGCCACTGCCATATGGTCGGTGATCTGAATCCGGCATTCTTGGACCCCGATTTGGCCAGCACAGGCCCGTGGGGCGAGGTGATTTCGCCGCCCTCCATGTTGCCAACGTATTTCGCCTCGGGCGGCCCCTGGCCCCCGATGGAAAAAGACAACGCGGACTCCGACACACCGTTGTTTACGTTTGGCGTTCCCACCCCGGGTGATCGCGGCATCAACATGGAAGTGAGCTGGGAGTTCCTCGAGCCGATTCGCGTGGGTGACAAATTGCGCCTGGAACTGCGCATCGCCGATATCTTCAAGAAGCCCATAAAACTCGACCCCCATGCGATCTGGATCGTGGTAGAGACCTCGTTCATGAACCAACACGATGCCGTAGTCGCGAAATGGCGCAACACGATGCTGGTACATCGCGCCCCGGAGCAGGTTGCCAGGGATGCAGAGCGTGAAGCCGCGCACAGCGGAGGTGAAGCATGAGCAGCATCGATTACAGTGCGGAGCGCTACTGGGATGACGTGGCTATTGGCGAGGAGTTGCCAGGCTTCAGTGTCGAACTGGACGCTACACAAATGGTACTGCAGGTGAGCGGTTCTCAGGATTGGAACCTGGTTCACCACGACACGGCCTTCGCGCAGGACAGCGGCATGCCCGGCATCTTCTACAACACCGGCTGGACCACGGGCATGCTGGGCCGTTTGCTCACAGACTGGGCCGGACGCAGCGGCTGGGTGGAGAAGCTCAGCTTCCAGATGCGCGGAATGAACAGTTCAGGCGCAGTGGTGCGGGCTCATGCCAGAGTGACAGGCAAACGCATGGACGACAGCCGCGCATTGATAGACCTGGACATTTTTCTGGAGAATGATCAGGTGGGCGTGACCACGCCAGGCAAGGCCACGGTCAGGCTGCCGCGCAAGTCAGATGAGGCTCAACAAACATGAGTTCATCAAAAGCCGGGGCTATACCACAGGGCCCGCTACAGGGCATCAAGGTACTGGATATCGGCAGTATGGTCGCGGCACCGCTGGCGGCTGGCGTACTGGCCGATCAGGGCGCTGAGGTTATCAAGGTCGAAACACCGGGCATAGGGGACCTGACGCGCTATGTGGGTGCCACCTGCAATGGTGTGAGCGCCATTTTCCAGGGTGTGAATCGCGGCAAGCGCAGCATCGCGATCGACCTCAAGTCAGACGCTGGTGTAGACATACTGCACCGTATGATTCGGGACGTGGATGTCATCATTCACAACTTCCGCCCGGGCGTGGCCGAAAGGCTGCAAGTAGACTACAACACGCTCGCAGCGATTAACCCGGCGCTGATCTATGTCTCGGTCAGCGGCTTCGGACACGAGGGCCCAATGGCGCAGAAAGCGGCCTATGACAATGTTGTACAGGCTTTCGCCGGCGTCGCGATGAGCCAGCGCGATGCGCAGACCGGCGAGCCTGCGCAGTACAAACACCTGTTTGCCGACAAACTGACGGCGATGATGGCAAGCCAGGCGATTACCGCAGCGCTGCTCGCCCGCGAGCGCGGTGCAGGGGGGCAGCAGGTGAAGCTGTCGATGGTGGACGTAGTCACCAACTTTATGTGGCTGGACGCGGCAGGGACTGCGACATTCAAGTCGGAGGACGCCGATCCGGGTATGCAGATATCGAAAGATTCCAGGCTGATCAAGTTCAAGAATGGCTACGGTCAGGCGGCGCCTGTATCCGATAGCGACTTTCACGGCTGGTGCGCCGCTTTTGGCGTCGACTCCGGTGACCCGCGCCTGACCACCGTCATTGAACGGCTGCAACACGAGGATATGGTCAACGACATCAGCCGCCAGATCTTTGAGCGCGGGGTGGAGCTCGATACGGAAGAGACGCTGGCAAAGCTCGATGCCGCCGATGTGCCCTGCGCCCGCGCCAATGCACTACACGAATTGCCGGCGAATCCACAAATGCAGGCCAACAAACTGTTTGTTGAGAGCGAACACCCCCGAGCCGGCCCCATTGTGGAACCGCGCAATCCGGTGAACTTCAGTAAGACACCCTCGGGCTGCGGCTTCCCCAGTGTCGCACTGGGCGAAAATACCGATGCTATCCTGCTCGAGCTGGGCTTCGATGACGACGCTATCGGGCAGATGAAAGCGTCCGGTGCGGTGATGTAAATCGGCACAGGGCGCAACTGTTTGCCGGGAAAGGCGCGCCTATACAGTGCCGGACATGGCCATCGGGCGCACGGATATTCACTGCTGCGGAAAGATCAACTCACTGGTATCAAAACCGAGCTCGGTGGCCCGGGCGATAAAGTGCTCCAGCAACGCCGGATCAACATCTGGCGTTCGAGACAGGAACCATAGACAGTCTGTTTCCGGCCCGGATACGAACGCATATTGGTAGTTCTCTTCATCCAGTTCAAAGACAACGTACGAGCCGTAGAACGGGCCAAAGAAACTGACTTTTAGATAGCCCAGGTTACTGGCTTCAACAAAATAGGCTTTGCCCTCGGCCTCTTTCCAGCGGTCCTCTTCTGCCAGAAAACCCCGGTTCAGCACACGCAAACCTCCATCGTCGCGCAGGGAATACTCTGCTGTAACCTTTACCATGCCCCTCTCAAAGGAGTGATCCAGCCGGGCGATCTCATACCACTGGCCGAGATAGCGATCCGCGTCAAAGTCCTGTACCGGCGTAACCGACGTTGGATAGCCCAGGCAGCCGCTGAGAAGTAGAGCGACCATGAGTGGCAGCAGGATCCTGCCGATGTGCGATAGGCGGGGAGTGCTCGCGGTAATCATCTGCTATTCAGTCTCGGAAGTTGTAACAACAGAGGGAATAGTACAGCCCAGACGACGAAAATAGTAATGGGGCCAAAAACCACCGACTCAAAGGCGACGCTTGAGAGTCGCGTTCCGGCGATAAACGATGCTGTTCCGCCGACGCCGCCCAGCAGCGCCGCGAATACATACCGGCCCTGCAAGCTGGAAAAGGCATGCATCAATGTCGTGCCCAGCACCGGCCACAGGCAGAACAGCCACAGCGGTGGCAGCGCTTGACGCCCCGCCACGTTGAATACGCCGACATAGAACAGTATCTGATCGATGATCGCGCCGATCAGGGCGACCTGGGCGATGACTTTCACCTCTTGAAAACCCCTGCCCATCAGCGCGAAATGCACCAGCAGGTGCAAGGTCGCCGCAGCAGGTGCGATTACCGGCGACTCAGTCGTTACGATCACCAACCAGGTGACGTTGAACAGCAGCCCATTAATGATGGTGTACAGCATTGATTTACGCCTTGAAATACCGGGAATATACGCAGAACTACCCAAGCCAGATCAGTCCGGGACCAACACCGCATATCCATAGGCCTGGCTGTCATCCGAAGCTGTTACCAATTGGCTCACACGCTGGTGCCGTCGCAATGACGATAACACCTAATGTGTCATCACTGTGACACCGATGCCCAAAATTGTTAGATTGCGGTTGGGGGGCAAGGGCTTTCCAAAACACACTTAACCGGTTTCAGTGACCGGGTGGGTCTTACAGATGATCTGGCTGGCATCGACTGCCGCTTCCATCTGCTTTTTGACCAGCGCGGGTTGAACCAGCAAGGGCTGCACATGTCGAACTACCACAATACCTGGCAACAGTGGCAAAACGATCCCGAGGATTTTTGGGCGGAGGCGGCGACATCGCTGGTCTGGGACAAACCTTGGCAACAGGTACTCGATCAATCCACACCGCCTTTCTATCGCTGGTTTGTCGGGGCAGAAACCAATACCTGCTATAACTGTGTTGACCGCCATGTAGACGAAGGGCGCGGCGAGCAGGCGGCGTTGATCTACGACAGCCCGGTGACCGATACCATACGCACTTACACCTTCAGCGAGCTGCAATCTGCAGTCGCCCGCTTTGCCGGGGTGCTGGCAGGGCTGAATGTCACAAAGGGCGACAGGGTCGTGATCTACATGCCGATGATCCCCGAGACGGCCATCGCAATGCTGGCCTGCGCCCGGATCGGCGCTGTTCACTCGGTCGTTTTTGGCGGCTTTGCCGCTGAGGAGTTGGCCAAGCGTATCAATGACGCGGCACCCAGAGTCATACTGTGCGCCTCGCACGGCATAGAGCCCAACAGGGTGGTGGAGTACAAACCCCTACTCGATAACGCTATTGCGCTCGCTACCAGCAAACCGGAGCACTGCGTGGTTTTTCAGCGGGAGAACAGCCGTGCTGAACTGGTGGCCGGGCGAGATATCGATTGGCAGGAGGCGCTCAGCAGCGCCGAGCCCGCAGATTGCGTACCGGTCGCCGCAACCGATCCCCTGTATATCCTGTATACATCCGGCACGACCGGTGTGCCCAAAGGCGTGGTACGCGACAACGGCGGCCATATGGTCGCGCTGAAATGGTCGATGGCGAACATCTACGGCGCCAGGCCGGGCGAAGTGTACTGGGCGGCATCGGATGTCGGCTGGGTGGTGGGGCACTCGTATATCGTTTACGCACCGCTGCTGAATGGCAACACCACCGTCATGTTTGAGGGCAAACCTGTGGGAACGCCCGACGCCGGTGTGTTCTGGCGGGTCATCGAACAACACGAGGTAAAGACATTCTTTACCGCGCCCACGGCTTTTCGGGTGATTAAAAAGGAAGACCCCGATGGAGAGTTACTGAAGAAGTACGATACGGATTGTCTGCGAGCGCTGTTTCTGGCGGGCGAGCGCGCCGACTCCGATACCATTCAATGGGCGCAGGATCAGCTTCAGGTACCGGTCATTGATCACTGGTGGCAGACGGAAACGGGCTGGCCACAGGCGGCTAATCCGCTCGGCCTTGGTTTGCTGCCGGTGAAATACGGCAGTGCCACGGTGCCGGTGCCGGGCTTTGATATCCAGGTACTGGATGAAACAGGCCATGCATTGCCGCCAGGTAAAACCGGGGCGCTGGCGATCAAGCTGCCGCTGCCGCCCGGTTGTCTGCAGACGCTGTGGCAGGACGATCAACGCTTTATCGACTCCTATCTGTCAGAGTTTCCCGGCTATTACGCAACGGCCGATGCCGGCTACATTGATGATGACGGCTATGTTTTTGTAATGAGCCGCCTCGATGACGTGATGAACGTCGCCGGTCATCGTTTATCGACTGGCGGTATGGAGGAGGTCATCTCCAATCATCGGGCTATCGCCGAGTGTGCGGTGCTGGGGGTGAAGTGCGAGATTAAAGGGCAGGTACCGGTGGGGCTTGCGGTGCTCAAAGCGGGCACGGATATCACCGAGCAGCAGTTGGAGAAAGATGTAGTTGCAATGATCCGCCAGGACATCGGACCTCTGGCAAGCTTCAAGGTGTTGCGCGTGGTAAAGCGCCTGCCCAAAACACGCTCGGGAAAAGTGCTACGCGGTACGATGCGCAAAATAGCCGATGGTGAACCCTACCCAATGCCGGCAACGATTGATGACCCGGTTATTCTCGAGGAGATTGCTGCAGTACTGGCCACTGTTGAAGTCGATTAAGCTGACGCCCCGTGCTCTCTGCCCTCACGACTGACTGCCCGCCGAATCCTGGACAGGTTCACCCGGTGCGACAGAGGGATCACCCGGCAGCTGGATAAGCTCAATCCTCACGCCATCGGGGTCAGTAATATAAATGAGCTCAACGCCGATGTCGGCCTGTCCGACGCGGGTGTGCTCCAATACTACACCATGGTAATCCGCGACCTTCGCGAGCGCCTCACCGGTATCTGATACACGCACGGCCAGATGCGTCAAACCCAGCCTGTTGAACTCGCCCCTCTCGCCGGAACCCGAGGGCGGCGGGACATCAAATTGCATCAGCTCCAGGCGCATGTTATCCCGCTCAAGGAAGTGTGAACGGAGCTGAACATCCTGAGCATCGACCTCAATGAGTTGGCCAATTTCGGCACCCACCGCGGTGCGAGAGACTTCCACAAAGCCGAGCACCTGAGTATAGAACGCAATAGATCGTTCCAGGCTGGAGACACAAATGCCCAGATGAGAAAAATGTTGGATGCTCACACGCTTACTCCTTTAGTTCCCGACAGACGCACGATGAATGCTGCAAATGAAATGCCTATAGTTGTGGCGCTATGCGATTCAGTTTTCCCGCACTGGTACCACCGTCGGCAATAAACTCGGCACCGGTACTGAAACTCGATTCGTCGCTCGCCACGAAAGCGATCATACGCGCGATTTCATCAGGCATACCTACACGTGGTAACGCCGAGTCTTCATAGAAGGTGCTCGCTTCCTCGACCGATATCAGCTCCGAAGCATGCATGGGTGTGTAGATACCACCGGGATGAACACTGTTCACCCGTATCCCGTACTTGCCCATTTCGATAGCAGCGGCCTTTGTCATACCCCGCACCGCCCATTTGGTAGCAGAATAGGCTGTCAGGCTATTCATCGACTGTAGGCCATCGATGGAGGAAACATTGACGATAGCACCGCCACCAGCAGCTTTGAGCGCTGGAAACACAGCGCGCATACCGAGGAAAACACCCAGTTGATTGACCCTGAAACTCGACACAAACTGCTCCTCGGTCATATCGAGGACCGTGGCCTGAACCAGAATCGCCGCATTGTTTACCAACACAGAGAGCACACCGAACTCACAGGCGGCGCGCAGTGTCGCCTCCCATTCTGACTGCACGCTGACATCCAGCTTTTGAAAAATGGCACGCTCACCCAGTTCCGCCGCCAGCTTCGTGCCCTCTGACTCCAACACATCGGCAATCACGACTTTAGCGCCGCGCTCCACCAGCAGCCGCACAGTGGCCTCACCGATACCCCGCGCGCCTCCGGTGACTATCGCCACCTTGTCATCAAAGCTATAGGCCAACGGAAACTCCTATCGAAAGTGCGAGATGATGTCGTCAGCGAACTGCCGGATACCATCAATCTTTTTCTCCAGCGACGGGTTCTCACCGTGGTAGAACACCCAGGGCATAGTGAGCAGGTGGCTCACACCACCCTCGTGCAATCGTTGATAACCCTGCAGCTCCCAGGCATCGTTCGCGGACGCCATCACATCAAAGGGCAGGTGGCTTCTGCCGTACTCACTGCGGTAGTTTTGAATGGTCGCCACAGTCTCCAGAATCTCGTCGGTGGATTGCAAGTCGCTGAGCCATCCATCACCAAGACGCGCGGCGCGCCGATGGGCCGCGTCCGATATTCCTCCCACCCAGACAGGTATGGGTGCGGATGGCGCTGGGTTCATCTCAAGCCGATCAAAGTTATAGTACTTGCCGTGGTATTCCACCATCTCGCCGGACCACAACAGCGGCAGAATTTCCAGAATCTCGTCGCAGCGTTTACCGCGTGTATGAAAATCCTGCTCCATCAGCTGATACTCATCCTTGCTCCAGCCCACCCCGATGGTCAGAGTGACCCGGTTGTCGGATAGCGCGGCGGCCGTGCTGACCGCCTTTGCAACCTGAAACGGGTTGCGAATCGGCAATACGAATACGTTGTTGGTGAACCGCAAGCGTTTGGTCACAGCAGCACAGGCGCCAATAGCAACCCAGGGGTCTGGCCAGTCGGAAAAAGCCTCCCAGCGTCGCTCGCCAGTTTCAGTGTAGGGGTAGGCGGTCTTAATTGTCTCGGGATGCACAATATGGTCGGAGAACGCTATCGTATCCCAGCCGCATTCATCTGCGGCCTGCGCCAGTGGCAAAATTTCCTCTATCTGGCTGAAAGCCATCGGAATCACAAACTTCATACTGAATTTACGCTCTTGAGTAATGGAAAAAAGCGGCGTCACCGCCGCACAGGACCCTTTCTAGAAAAAGTTCATTCTAACAGCAGCACCGTAACGGCGGCCGGGCACATAGTCCAGTAAACTCATCATGCCAGGGCTGCTCAAGGTCACGCTGGACAGAAAGACATCGTCTTTGTCACCTACATTTTCCACAAA
Source organism: Halioglobus sp. D3-4 (assembly GCF_055809315.1). Lineage (NCBI taxonomy): Bacteria > Pseudomonadati > Pseudomonadota > Gammaproteobacteria > Cellvibrionales > Halieaceae > Halioglobus > Halioglobus sp. D3-4. Next base: position 3,926,355 of record NZ_CM147907.1, on the reverse strand, counting down.
CAATTCTACTTCGTACCGTCCCTCTCGACTGCTCCACAGGGCTCTCAAGTCCGTAATGAAATAGGACTCCACCTTATCAATTTCCAGATTCTGAGGGCGGCGATAGAAGTCATCCCGGTAACTGGTCTGCGCTGTGAACAACACCTGTCCGAGATCATCCATCGGCAGGTTGTACTGCGCGACCAGACTACCGCTCCACTTCGGCGCATCAGACAGTTCATTGCCCGAGAGATCCTGAGGCTTCCCGGCAGTACACCCGGAATCCACAACCGTTACCGGCTGGTAAGGATCCTGCGAACAGAAGCTGTCGAACTCTGTATCCATGTAGCCCAGTGAAGCCATCAATGTCATGTTCTCAATGGGAATGTACTGTAGATCGATCTCCAGACCTTCGATGGTTGCATCTGCAGCATTTTCTACCAGTGGCAGGGCATCAATCAGCTGCGTTACCTGTAGATCCTTATAGTCGTAGTAGAACGCCGCGGCGTTCAGTTGCAGGCTGTTATCCAGCCAGCGGGACTTAAGGCCAATTTCATACGCGTCCAGTTGCTCCGGTTCAACCTTGCCGGTAGAGCCGTCTGCAATTTGCTGTAATTTTCCTGCCTTGTAACCATTGGCGTACTTTGCGTAGGCCATGACACTCCCGGTGATGCTCCAGCGTGCACCGAACTCCCCGGTCGTTTTGGAGAAGTTTTCGCTACCGGAGAATTCACCCTTGGAAAGATCGAGGTTCAACGGTATCTCTATGCCTGGCGACCCCAGAGGAAACCCTGTGGGGGCAAATAGCTGCTGATCACCTGAAAGCTTGGTTTTGTCCTTATTTTCACGGATACCACCAAAGAGAACGACATCTGGCGCTGAGTCCAGCACCTGAGAGAGGTCGTATTCCATACTTAAAAATACCGCGCGGGATTCATTGTCGGTAGACTGCGGCGAATCACCCACGATGTTGATACCCAGACCACTGTCAACTGCGATGCCCTGCAGCGATACGTCTACATCCATATTGAAATCGGAATAGAACACTCCGGCAATCCAGTTCAAGGCGCCATCACCGCGCGAACTAATACGAAACTCACCCGTCGTTTGCTTGCGTTTGAACTCGTTGATCGTATCCAGAATCGCGACCTCGGTACCATCGGCATCAATAAGAATATCGATGTCGCTATCTGTTCTACCCGCGATCAGAAACAGTTCTATATCACCAAGCACCGGCACGCTATCGAGGTTCCAGGTGACATCGCCATCAACCCTGTGCAAGCTGGAGCCACCATTGTTGCCAAACGGGTTGTTGACATTGTTTCCGATGATCCCCGAGTTAACCTTGGTGACGTCGTTGACTGGCAGGCCTGTGACACCAAGCTCTTCCAGTAAGGTACCGCGGCGAATTTCCAGCGGCTGGGAGTTGACCTGCTGATCGTGATTGTCTTCCTGGTAGATATAGCGCAGCCCCAAGGACACATCCTCGGTTGGCGCAGACGTGAGGTAAACGCGATACCACTGTCGTTTCCTCGCATTGGGGTCGTCGTCACCGGAGGCTGCCAGATTGTCATAGGTGGCCTCGATATCATCGTAGGCGAAGGCAGCACGCATCGCGAGCTTTTCACCCATCAGCGGAGCGTTGACATACCCCCTGACCAATTGCCCGGTGTTATCGTGTTCTGTTTCTCTCACCTGATAGTCGATCGAGCCAGAGTAAGTATCTTCCGGCCTCTGCCAGCGTACATCAATCGCACCGGCAGTGGCATTGCGTCCGAACACAGTTCCCGAGGGACCACGCAGTACCTCGATTGAGGACAGGTCGTAGTAAGGCGACTCGATACCTGTCTCCGCAATGAACAATCCGTTGACATGCTGGGCAACAGGCTGCGGCGCGTTACTACCCTGGTAGCCGGCCGCAGCAATACCCCGGATACTCAGTTTTTCCGGCGTCTTCGCCACGATATTGGGAATGACATTCGCGATATCGCGGACACTGAGTATGTTCAATTCCTGAATCAGCCCAGATGACAACGGAGAGACCGATGCAGGTACATCCTGTACCAGTTCCTTGCGCTTGGATACAGTAACAACGACTTCTTCAAGCATCATCCCGGAACCAGCCTTCCGGCTTGTGGATGGGTCGGCTTCAGTATCAGTTGCCGCGAGTGCAAACGGCTGAGCTGTGAGAACGGCGCCAACTGCAAGACAGAGGGCGAAATCTTTTCTATTATTTTTATTGCAGTTCATTTTCTACCTACCTGGTCCGAAGACTCGTTGTTATATGTAGTGTGTGCGTGGTACTCAGGGCATGAATTCTCCGCCGTTCACATCCAGGCTCGCGCCGGTAATCACTTTGGCCATCGGTGATGCAAGGAAGATCACTGCGTTAGCGCAGTCCCCATCATCGGGGATTTCGCCCAGCGGAATATTCTTGGCAACCTCACCTTTGATTGCATCCAAAGTGGTACCACTGGCGTCTGCGGCGACTTGCAGGCTACGTTCTACAGCGTCACCCCACATCCAGCCCATAACGACCGAGTTTGCCCTGATGCCATATTTTCCGAGTTCAAGTGCAAGGGATTTGGTTGCACCCAACAACGCGCCCTTGGATGCGACGTAGGCTCCCTGGTTTTCCAGCGGCTTGCGAAAGATCATGGAGTTCACATTCACTATCGATGCATTACCTGACGCTTTAAGCGCAGGTAGCGCACTCTGCGTCATTCGCATGGTGCCCAGCAGATTGACATCCAGTGGACCCTGCCATTCATTGAGATCAACGTCCTCGAACGCAACGTAAGGCCCGGGGTTATAGGCGCTGTTCAATAGCGCGTCCACGCCACCGAATGCTTCGACAGTTTTGTTCACCAGGTTGTCACACTGAGCCTGATCGGTGATATCTGTAGGCACAGTGATCAGCCTGGCGGTATCTACACCTAGCTCTGCACTCAATGTCGCCAGATACTCCTCATTGCGACAGGCCAGAGCCACTCGCGCGCCCTCGCGTAAACAGCCTCTTACAAGCTCTTGCCCCAGACCGGGGCCGACCCCGGAAATAATGACTGACAGGCCTTTCAGAAGCATCGGCTAGCCCTCGCCTGTTTCATTGAGTTTAAGCGGGGCCATTTCTTTCGCCTCAGCCTCGCGAGCTGCCAGTACCGCCAGAGTTTCCGCACTGGTTGCATCCCACGCAGCTTTGGCCTCTTTCCATGCGGCCATACCTTTTTCGAGGTCAATAGGGTTGTAGACGGTTTCTACATAGTGAAACATGCCGTTCCCGTGGTACTTCAGCAAGATGAACATACGTGCCTGATGATTGCTGCCATCGCCGGGGTCTGTGAAACGTGCCCACCACAATGACCAAACCCAATCCCGCTCTTCATCGATATAGTAATCTTCGACCGGGTAGCGATTCAGCCGCACCCAGGGCGTGTCACCGGTCTGATGCATCACTTTGCTTATTTCACGGACAATCCCCTCACGTTTTCCAAGACGACCCAGCACCGCGTCATACATTGTGGCGTCTGGGCGCAGGGCCTTGCCGAACTGGTTCCAGTCTGTTGTCATAGCGGCGAAATTCAGCGCATCGTGAAAACCCCAGAACGCATTTTCAACTTCTTCTCTTGAAAACATCCCCATGTTATAACCCCTCCGGATTCGGCTGTTTTTCTGCAAATGCACGAGCGGCCTCTGCTTTTTCCTGTAACGCTTTTTGTCGCTGTTCAGACGTCTCCTTGTGTGCATTCCATACCGGCAACCACTTTTCCATCATGTCCAGAAACTCTTGCGGGTTATAGAGATCCTCCTCGTAAGAGAACTGGCCATTGCCGGCGTATTTGAAGAGGTTGAAACAGTTGGATTGGTGAATAGAGCCGTCACCCGGGTCATCCATACGATTCCAGATCAGCGCCCAAACCCAGCCGCGCTCTACGTCAATCACATAGGCTTCCACGGGATACTGGTTACACATTACCCAGGGGTCGGATACCACACCGTTATCGCGGCTCTCATAGCCAAGTTCCTCGTTGCCACTTAAGTGCATCACGGCGCTCATATTGCGCACGATCGCATCGCGGCCGGCCCAGGCTCCCAGGTTCCGCTCAATGTAGGTGCAGTTCTCGGTGAACATATTGCCCCAGTATGTCCAATCACCGGAGCGAGCGGCCTTCAGCCCCATGGCTTGATACTGCGTAAAGGCTTCGTCTATTTCTTCTCGTGACCAACGACCCATATCGTGTCCTCTTGTTTAGAATTTTTAACATAAACATGATTTCAGGTTCAGGTTATATTAGATTAAGATTACAGCTTGTCAACTGATTTCGAATATAGGTCAGGGACTGATGGACGGAACATCCGGGCTCAGAGCAAAAAAATCGACACGCGGCGGTGGTCCGCCACCCCCGAAGCAGCAGCGCAGTAAAGAGAAGCTGGAGCGCATTCTGAATGCGGGGTATGAAATTGCCGCAGAAGTGGGGTTTGAGGCAACTACCCTGGCCAAAATTGCCGAACGGGCTGGCGTGGCAACGAGTACGGTCTATACGCGCTTCAAAGACAAAGAAGCTTTGCTGCATGCGCTGCACGAGGCGGCAACGGAGCGCAGCAGAACAACCATTGCAGAGGCCTATCAGGAGCAGCACTGGCAGGAGCGCTCCCTGAAAGAAGTACTGACCGATGTAATCAACTTGTCATTGCAGCTGACAGAACAGATGGCCGGGTTTCAAAAAGCCTGTTACCAGCGCGCGCTGTCCGATCCCGTCTTTGCCAGCCGGGAGGCGCTGGTCCGCAAGGAACTTCTGCATAAAACACGGGAACTGTTCGCCAGCAAAGCCGATGAAATTGGCCATCCCAACCGGGAAGTCGCCGCGCAGTTTTTCGTGGCACTGTATGTCAGCGTGATTACAGAACACGTCATGACCAATGCGTTTCCAGCCGAGGCGTTGGACAGCCAACAGATTGGCCAGGAGTTGTTGGATGCCTGCATGCGTTACTTGCAGTTGGATTCGTAAGTAGACTTTTCACGCGATTTCACTGGCGTCTCAGAAATAATTCTCAGCTGATTTTCAACCTATGGTGTTAGACCACGCGTCGGAACTTCCCTAGCAGACCAGTGGCAATTCGTCCGCGCTACCTCTGCAGCGATTTATCATTAATTTGGAGAGAGTTTTCACCGTACGATGGTAAACTTAACTGCGCGGTAAACTTCAACCTAACAACAGCTCCGTTGCTGCACACAGCCATAATAATGAAGGGAGTAGCCAATGACTCACACCATCAAGCTTTTCATGATCGCCTCTTGCCTGACAACACTGCTTATCGCCTGCAGCGACAGCAATGATCCTGATGCTCCGGCACCCGATCCGGCCCTGGCCTACGACTTGCCGGGTGATATTGCCGCCGCCAATCAATCCGATGTCGACGAGTACTCATGGAAAACCTTTTTGGCCCTTAACGCGCCAGAAGTAGGTGCGAGGGTTTCCCTGTATGGCGACAACCCGACCCAGTATAGCGCGTGGTCTTCTTCTTTCGAGTTGATACGGTGTAATCTCGACGATACCGACTGTGTTTGCCCGGATGGCGACTGCAGCAACTCAGGTACGCGCTACTATCCGCCGGAGTGCCAGGAGGTAGAGAATCACACGCAATACCGCGTATTGGACAATGCGAACAAGGCCGATGACAGCTTTCTCGAGGCACAGACGGGCGGCCTGTCCAACAGTCCGGTGCTCACTTCACAGGGCGATTTTGTTCGCTACGAAATTCTCGTCAATCCCGCATTTTACAAACATGTGGTCGACAACCGCTACTATGACTGGGAAAACCTCTACACACTGAATGAAGACGTAGCGAACCTGTGCGGTGACGAATCCTACACCGGCGGCGACCCCGCCAATCCGCGATCAGGAACATACGAGGTGAAACTGGCCTGGATGGAACAGGGTTTACCCGATACAAACTACCACCGGGAAGACCTGCTCGTTTACACGCCCTCCTATCGCAGCAGCACGGGTACAGCTTCGTGTGAGCTGAAATCGATGGCTATGGTGGGGATGCATATCGCGCACAAGACACTGAAGCAGCCCAACTACACCTGGTCTACATTTGAACACAAGGACAACTCACCGGAATGCGGCGGGCTGCCCTCGGCGGGATCACAGGGTAGCTCGTCTGCCAATGAAAATTGTCCTGAGGCCAGCACACTCACCCGCAACTACCACTTCGCCTCACCGGAGTGCGCGGACGGCAGCTGTGCCAAGTGCAACGTCACCCCCGATAGCAACGACCCGCAGAACCTGTGTGTTACCGACCCGAATGGAAAACAGGTTGGCTGGTGTCTTGATCAACCGCCTGCGGCAGTCGCTGGCAAATCCCAGCTCTGCCGCCAGGTGCCGATCGAAGCCAATTACCCCAGCGCCTACCAGTGGAATAACACCTATGCAGAGCTGCTGGGTGAGTCCTCTGTATGGAGCAACTATCAACTGGTTTCAACGCAGTGGTATGAGTTCGACAGCGCCCCGGTTGGCTGTGCCAATGCAGCGCCTGACTTCGCCAGTAGCAGCAGCAGGGTACAGCAGCGCCCGCAGGTAAACGTCTCGTCCCCGGAGGGGCAGACGCGGCCTTTCCTCGGCAACAACTCCATGGAGTCTTACGAGCGTTCCAACTGCAACGCCTGCCACGGTAAATCGACCATCAAGCAACAGGATGGCACAACGCGGTATATGGATTTCGTCTATTGGATCCCGGTGGAATCCTGCGCGGTTTGGTGTGACCTGAATTCAGTGGATCCCTGCAGCTGCTACGATGCCATCAGTCAGTAGGTAGCACTGGCGTTTCTGCACAGCACGGAAGAAGTACACGGGCATCACTGCGTCGGGCAGGGATGCCCTAAAACAGATTCTCTATCCCGTCCGTATCTTCCTGCTGCGAACTGCCTTGCGGTGCTACCTGCCGGGTATCGGTTGCCGCAGGCAGCGACCACTCAGGATTAATTCCCAGCGGCTCCTCATCCGGGGAGATGCCAAGCGGTTCTTCATCGGGGGCGATTGGAGGATCGATTCCCAAAGGCTCTTCCTCGATCGCCGGTGCGATGGAGGTAGACGGTGCTGCTGTCGGTAGCACTGAGACCGGCTCTAACAGAGTACCCGAAAGGGGGTCCAGACCAGAGTCCACTTGCTCTGTGGCAGGAACCGGAGACACCTGCTGCACGGGCTCTCGCGGTGCTGCAGACTCAACCTCCGCTGCGGTCTCACCCGGAGCAGTCTCATCTGGTGCGGTGTCGCCCGGGGCCGTCTGCTCCGGGAACAACTCGGGCCATATCGCAGACTGTGTCGGCGGCTCCTCGGCTTCTTCCTCAGGTGGCGCTTCCTGCGGTTCTTCCACCGGTGGTTCGCTATCCTTGCCGGCATTCATTTCGGTCAGCTGAGTTTCCACGGCGGTAAAAAAGCGTTTGTAGAAATCCTTGTCGTCTATGGTTTCCTCAGACACTTTCACCAGCGAATCGATACTCTGCCCAATGGGAAGCGAGATAGAACCCAGCGCACTCAGGCCAACACTGGCGGAGCTGGTGTTCTTTTTCATGTCATATGTACTCAGCACACCAGTGGCAAAAACGGTACTGCCGTTGCTTTCGGGCACACACACCACATTCATCTCGATGAAGGTGTTCTCACCCCTGGTAGCCTTGCGCGCCTTGACCTCGTCGCTATTGGCTAGCTCAATCAGGTAGCCCTGGCCGAGCAGCGAGCGGCGGGCGCTTTCACACGACAGAGTGACATCCTCCGTCACTCTAAGCTTGAACGGACTATCGTTGGAAAAGCTCTCATCGACATAGACGGCCTTTTTGCTGCAGGCGACCAGCAACAGGGCACTGAAGAGGAGAAACAGTATTTTCGATCTGTAAGTCATAACGCTGCTTGGTTGTGTACAGGGAGTTTCAAGCTGCAGACTATAAGGGCTGTCTGGCGGAAATTACATCCCTTTTGCAGTACATTTATACATGCAATATTGTCACAAATTTGCGGGAGAACTGCGGGCTCAGCTGACACTAACAAGCCAGTCTTGTGTCTGCCGCCACAGCCGGGAGGCGGCATCCGCGTCCAGACTGTCTGCACTGGAGGGGGTGATTTCGCAATTGACATAGTAACCGCCGCTATCGGCCGCCGGTGAGCTGGCACAGTGAATCTGTGTTTGAGCACCCTCTGCAGCGCTCGCCATCATCAGGCGCTCCAGCGGGGCGGCAACCTTGCGGAACAGCTCGATCAGGGCGTGCCCCTGCAGCCCCTTGCTCGCAACGTTGGTATAGCTACCGCTGCGACCACCGGGATGCAGGCTGCAAGTCACCAGATTATCGCTGGCGTGAAAGCGCCGGTGCAGTTCATTGGTGAAATGAATCAACCCCAGCTTGGACAGACCGTAAGCCTGCCAGGATTCATATGTCCGGTCGGCATCAAACATCAGCTCGTTCGAACCGCGGGTATGCAGTTGCGATACCACATTAACCACTCTGGCTTCACCAACACCGCGACCCGTTTGCAGCAGCAACGGTAGCAACTTGTGGGTCAAGTGCACCGTGCCCAGATAATTGGTCCGCCATTGGATCTCTATGCCATCAGCGCACAGCCTCGGCTCCTTCCAACGGGACAGCAGATCGAGGTGTATACCAGCATTGTTCACCAGCACATCCAGGCGCTGGCCGTAGCTGCACTCATACCATTCGCTGAACGCATTGACCGAATCGGCACTGGACAGGTCCAGCAGATGGCCGTCGACTCTACCCGCTGTTGCTCCCTGGGCCAGTTCGGCATTCAGTGCGGACACGACATGCTCAACAGTGCGCCGTGTGGTCACGATCACGGTTGCACCCCACCGGGCAAGCTGCAGTGCGCTTGCATACCCCAGGGAACCAGCACTGCATCCAGTGACAATAATATGTTTACCGGTGAGGTCATGGCGCTGTGCGACAGGTGTCGACACAAAGGGTTTTCGGAGTAATTCTCGCAGGGTCATAGCTACAGCTTCCACAAACTAATTGCAGCACTTCGTGCCGGACTGTAAATCAGGGTACAGTATGTGCCAATAATTAGCCGCAGGGAGATGCGGATCGATGATTGTTGTCTTTGCTGTCAACATGGCCATTATTGGCATCGCAGTGATGATTCACTACGAGTTTCTGCACCGGATCACCCTGTTGATGCCGAAAATGACGATAAGGCATCGCTTTCGCATCGTGTTGGGCGTATTTCTGGCGCTTATAGCACACACGGCGGAAATCTGGATATTCGGAATCGCCTACTATCTGATGAACAAAGATCAGGAGTGGGGTTCCCTGACAGGACAAACCGACGGCAGCCTGCTGGACAGCGTGTATTTTTCCTTCACCTGCTACTCCACGCTGGGTGTCGGCGATATCGTCCCTGTTGGCGACCTGCGCTTCCTCGCCGGGCTTGAATCCCTGACCGGTCTGGTGCTGGTTACGTGGACCGCATCCTTTCTCTACCTCGAAATGACCCGTTACTGGGATGGGAAATAGCAACGTGAACGTCAGGAACTGTCATTTGATCGTGGGTGGGCTGGGACTGATCCTGTTCGCACTTCAGGGCCAGTACATGGCGCGGGTACTCGGTGTTGAACTCCTGCCTGACGCATCGCGGATGATGTATCGCTCGGCGCATATTTATTTTTTGCTGGTTAGCGCAGCGAATATCGGCATCGGCTACAGCCTACCGGCAGGCGCAGCCATCAACGTCCTGCAACGTATCGTGAGTACCATTTTCCTGATAGCTCCCGCACCGCTGCTATACAGTTTTTTTACCGAGTCCACAGACGCTGGCCTCGAACGCCCGGTGGCCAGCATCACCCTCTATCTGATCTTCGCAGCAGCGGTGCTGACGGTACTGCATGAGATCTATCGCCGATTTAGAGGTCGCGCCAGCAACAATGGAAATGAGCACCTCTAGCGTTCTACAGCAGGATTTTTATCCATGCTATGCTGCCTGAAAATTATGCACCTGCAACTTTCCCCAATATTTAACATCTAAGCTGCTATGGATATTCACCGAAGACAACTGCTGGCCGCAGCCGCTGCCGCTGCCGCAGCAGCCCTCGTAGGCTGCTCCGACTCCGGTTCCGGCAAAGCCGGAACTGTGGACACAGGCACCGGTATCAAACCGAACCACAACGGAGATAACGACACACCCGGTAAACCCGTGTTGGGCGACAGACCCAATATCCTGATGTTGTGTATCGACGATTTGAACGATTGGGTGGGTTATCTCGATGGACACCCCGGCGTCTACACGCCCAATATTGATCGCCTGCGGGCCCAGTCGTACTCATTCAATCGCGCCTACTGTTCTGTGCCAGTGTGCATTGCCAGCCGCGCATCTGTGATGTGGGGCTTGAGTCCTGAATCCACACGGGTGAATGACAGCGAGGATAACGCCGCCTACACACAATTGTTACAGTCCCGCGAGGTGCGCGCGCTACCGCAGTTTTTTTCCGAGGCGGGTTACGAGACGCTGTCCACCGGAAAAGTGTTTCACTGGGGGATGGGTACCAAGCGTTTCTGGGATGTTTACCAGCCCTACAAGGAAGCGGGCGCGACCTTTGGAGAGCACGGCACACTCTTTGACTACGGCGTGATGCAACCCGGAGAAGTCCACACCGACCAAATCTCAGCGAATTTCGCGATCGAACATTTGAAAGCAGAGAGAGCCCAACCCTGGTTCATGGCCATCGGCCTCTACCAACCACATCTTCCCTGGCGGCTGCCACAGTGGGCCTTTGATCTGCACCCGATCGACAATGTCGTACTACCCGAAGTGCGTGAGGATGACCTCGACGATCTTCCTGATGACGCGGTGGAGCTTGCACGCAGCCCCGTTGCCAATATCAATGGCATCGAGAAAACCCAGAACGAACTCGTGATGAAATCCGGATTATGGCCCCAACACGTGCAGGCCTATCTCGCAGCGTGCAGCCACACCGATGCCATGGTCGGACAAATACTGGATGCGCTGGATAATAGCCCCTACGCGAACAACACCGCGGTTGTCCTGTGGTCAGATAACGGCTATCACCTGGGCGAGAAGTTACACTGGCGCAAAATGGCCCTGTGGGAGCGTGCAAATCGTGTGCCCCTGCTCATTCGCGCCCCCGGTATACTTGAGGCCGGCGGAAGTTTCGATCTACCGGTGAGCCTGCTTGATCTGGCTCCGACGCTGACCGATCTTGCCGGTATTCCCCAGCCCGAGCAGTTTGAGGGTTCCAGCCTGCTGGGCATTACACCTGAGATCGCGGCACAACGCCCCGCAGAAATGCGCTGGGGCGATGCGCTTTCGACGCGTATTGGAAAGTGGCGCTGGACGCGCTATCCCGATGGCGGAGAAGAGCTATACGATCTCTCCACTGACCCCCAGGAGTACAACAACCTGTTGGGGAAGACAGGGAAACACCAAGGTGGTCTGGACACACTCATCTAGGCTCGCGGCTTAAGCGCACCTCCAAACAGCGCCGCCCGCGCCCGGCCGTTACTCCAGCACCACATTCGGCGGGGCACCCGCTGTCGGCGCAGTCACTTCTCCAATAATAGTTGCCTGCCCGTATCCGCTTCTGCGCAGCGCATCGCACAGCGCCTGTGCACTCTCCGCGGGCTGGGCGATCAATAACCCGCCACTGGTCTGCGGATCAAACAACATCTGCAACCGAGCCTCGTCCACGGGCGGGGCATGCTGCAGGATACTCCCGCCACTTTGCACATTGGCGGCGTGCATGGTGCTTACCCTGCCAGCACGAAGGTGATCCAGCGCGCCATCGAGCACGGGCAACCGCGACAACACAAGACGCGCACCGTACTCACCCGCCAGCATTTCCGTCAGGTGCCCAAGCAGCCCAAAGCCGGTAATGTCGGTGCAGGCTCTGGCACCGCGTGCCAGCGCCAGTTGCACTGCTTCCCGGTTGCCCCTGAGCATCGCTGCGGTTGCAGTGTTCACATCGCGTCCGTCGGCCACAAGCTGCATATGGGCCGCAAACAGCGTTCCGGTGCCCAGCGCCTTGGTCAGCACCAGGCGGTCGCCGGGTTGGGCGCCAACCTTGGGCAACAATTCTCCAGCGCGCGCCATTGGCACTCCGTTAACAACGAATCCGATGCCCAGCTCTGTCCCCTGCATACTGTGCCCGCCCAGCAGGCGACAATCTGCGGCGGCAAATTCGTGCAGGGCACCAGCCAGCAACTGCCCCAGATCGCGCTGCAACATAGCACCACTTGCATAGGGCAGTGTTATCGCCGCCAGCGCAGAGACGGGCCGCGCCGCGCAGGCATAGAGATCACTGAGCGCATGCTGTGCAGCAATGCGCCCCATCTGCCAAGGATCTGAAACGATCTCGCGCAGCACATCCAGACTCTGCACCACAGACACGCCCTCGGTGGTGGGCAGAACCGCGACGTCATCACCAGTCCCTGTGCAGTGGCGCGGGAAATCGCGCTCGAGCTGTGCCAGTGCTAATCTGAGCGCATCAGCGCCGACCTTGGCGCCACAGCCACCGCAGACAGCCTGCTGAGAGGCCTGCTGCACCTCCGGCAATGCGTCCCGCGTACCGCGCGCCATGCTGCGCGGTAGATCCACGAAGCGGGCCATAAACTTCCTGTCTATCCAGTCCTTCCAGCGCCATACCCAGTGGCCCGTCGCGGTGAAGATGCCCTTGTCGGCTGTCGCAATTCTTTTGCCCAGCGAGAGCAGGGAGAGGAATCGCTGCTGGGGCCGGTGTTCCCGCAGCGTGTTCTGCAGTACAAGAGCGCGCAGGTTATCTGCCAGAACGGGGCCCTGTCGCACCGCAAATACTCCGGCTTTAGGGCGCGGATGATTGACCTGAGTTGCGATATCTCCGGCACCGAACACACAGTCATCGTACGTTGACTGCAAGGTATCGCGCACCGCCAGAAAGCCCTGTTCATCGGTCGCTAGACCGCTGGCGACAACCCAGGGCGCCGGAGCAGCGCCGGTACACCAGAAGAGTTCATCGTAGTTAGCCTGCGTACCGTCGGTCAATGTGACCTGCTGGTGGTCCACTGCGGCGATACGCGCGTTGCAGTGCACTCCGATCCCGCAGGCATGTAATTGCGCCATCACCGAAAGCCTGGCACGGGCACTATAACCCGGCAAAATTTCGGGAGACGCACACCACAGATCAAAGCACACCGGCTCGGCCTGAAGTCTGTGGGCCATTGCCAACACCAGCTCCACGCTACCGGCACCGCCGCCGACCACCGAGAGTTGCACAGTTTCACCCGATGTGCGCTCGCCGAGGCGCCAGCAAAGATTCTGCCAGCGCTGCCACAGCTGAGCCACGGGCTTGACCGGCGTGGCGTGTTCGCGTGCACCGGGCACAGTATCGAGCTCCGGTTGGGAGCCGATATCGATGCTGACCACATCGTAGGAAATTGCCGGGCGCCCGGCCAGTTTCAAACACTTTTCGCCGGGATCGAGACCGATAACTTCGGCGGTTATGAAGCGGGCACCCGCCCACTGGCACAGGCGCGCCAGATCGATGTGCGATTGCTCGAAGCTGTAGTGCCCCGCGATCAACCCGGGCAGCATCCCTGAATAGGGGCTGTGGCTGGCCGGTGAGATCAGCGTAATGCGCAGGCCCGCTACAGGCGCCATGGCCATCATGCGCAGCGCCAGCACATGGCTGTGACCACCGCCCACCAGCACCAGATCGCGACTCAGCTGTGTTGCAGGCTCCACGTTATGCGCCCTGCTGCGCCCAGTCCAGAACAGCCTCGCGGCCACCGCTGAACAACAACTCGCCCGCGCGTTTCGACAACTGGTATTCGTACATAGGATCGTAGTATTTCTCTAACAGCAGGGCGATCCAGTGCCGGTGCCAGTATGAATCTCCCGTCTGCCACTGTCGCTCAAACGCCAGGTTCATCATTTCGTTGATCTGCTGACAGCGCAGCCCCCCGAGCCGTTTGCTGATCCTGTCGAGGCCCTGCTGCAGTTTTTCACAGTGCAATTGCGCACCCGCCTCTGCATACATCAGCGCATAACGCCTGCCCAGATCCACAATATAATCCTCAATAACAACGTCCACCCGCTCTTCCAGGCTCTGCTCTACTACCACCATCGGCGCGAGTCGCATTTTCTCGCGCAGCGACTCCGGCAGCGCCAGCGACCCGATAAGCCGCCCCTCATCTTCCAAAAATATGGCCTGCTGTCCTCTGGCCAACAACCGCATCAACGCGATGCTCAGGCCATTCTCAAAATCTATCTGGCTCGGCTGCGGCGACAGCATATGACCGAAGCTGGAACCTCTGTGATTGGCGAGGCCTTCCAAATCGACCGCGCGTGCCAGCCGCGAAATCACGCGTGTCTTGCCGGTGCCCGTTTTACCGCTCACCAGAACAATGGATGCCTGTTCCAGTGAGCGCTCCAGTTCCTCCAGCAAAAAGCGACGCATCGCCTTGTAGCCACCGATAACCAGTGGGTAGTCAACACCTTTATCGCGCAGCCACTGCTGTACTGTTTGCGAGCGCAGGCCGCCGCGAAAACAGTAAAGGTAACCATCCGGATGTTGCCGTGCAAAACTTAACCACCGCTGCAGGCGCTGTGCTTTGGTTTCACCGGCAACCAGCCGATGTCCCAGTTCAATCGCCGCCTCCTGACCCTGCTGCTTGTAACAGGTTCCGACCTGGGCGCGTTCATCGTCGCTCATCAGCGGTAGACTGAGCGCCGAGGGAAATGCGCCCCGTGCAAACTCTGCCGGTGCGCGCATATCCATCATCGGCGTTGGCCGCAAGAACAACGCGCGGTAGTCGTCGGTGTCAGAACGCTCTGGCATGGCCGGTGCTTATTCGGCCTCGCCGCCAAACAGCGCGAGCACACGTTCCTGCAGGCTGGTAATCGCATCCGCCATCAGTGCGAAATCAGCATCCAGGCGCGCTGCTTGATCGGCTTCGGGAATGTCTTCGTTCTCTTTCATCAATTCGTCCGCGAATTTGAGGCGACGCAGGCACAGGTCTTCGGCCAGCAGCAATGACAGCCGCTCATCCCAGTTCAGTGCCAGACGGGCGACCTGCTTGCCGGCATTGAGATGAGTCTCCACTTCTTCGCTGAGCAAATCAACGCCGCGACAGCGCACCACACCGCCCTCTTCGCCGGGGTCGCGTAGCTCGCATTCCTGGCCCAGTTCAAAATCATCGGGCAGATTGCGGTGCATCAACCAGGCGGTCATCACTGCCGAGGGCGCATTGTTCACCTGTGGCAACAACGCTGGGAAGCTGCCGATACATTCACGCAGCAGGTTCAGCAATTCCTCGGCACGGCTGGCACTGGCGGCGTCCACAAAAATCCAGTTGGCTTTCACATCGATATAGGCGTACACATTGGTGGAGCGACTGAACGCGCGGGGCAGGCAGTCCTGCACGATTTCGTCTTTCAGCGTCAGCCGCTCCTTGCGATACACCTTGCGCCCCTGAGCGGACTCAATATCCGCCACTTTTTCCTCCAGCTGTTCGCGCACGACGGTGGAAGGCAGCAGTTTTTCCTCGCGCTTCAACTTAAGGAGGATGCGGCCGGCGGCGGCGTGCACCAGTTCCTCGGACTCCTCGCCCAGCGGCGGCACCCAGCCGAACGCCAGCGCCTGTGATTTGGCACAGGGTACAAAACTGCGCGGGGCAAGCTTTTCCCCCAACGCTTCCGGCGAGAGGTCAAAGGGCTTGGTTAGTCGGTATGCGCGAATATTCTTGAACCACATGGGCAATCATTTCCTCGGGGAAAAGCGGTGGATTGTACCCCAGCGACGGGCCAATACCAGCGCGTTCGGGCCGCGCCGTCGCGGCAAGAAAGCCATGGCCCGTACAAATTGTTAACCCGTGCGGCCTCCATCGCCGTTGTAAGGCCGGCGTGAAACCGCTTTAATCGCCTATCCCAAACTCGATTACACCGCACGCGCCCCGTACCAAGGAAGCCAGTAATGTCCGATAACACCAAAACCAGCCCCTCCCGACCGCGCAAGATCCGCGACGTTAAGCACTGGGACATGGAAACCGATATTGCCATCGTCGGCTTCGGGGGCGCAGGCGGCTGCGCAGCCATTGAAGCGGCGGATGCGGGCTCCAGCGTCACCATCTTCGAGGTAGCCAGTGCCAGCGGCGGCTCCACCGCGATGTCCAGCGCGGAAATCTACATGGGCGGCAACGGCGGCACACGGGTCCAGCAGGCCTGCGGCTTTGAGGATACCACCGAGGACATGGTCACCTACATGATGATGGCCGCAGGACCGCAGGCGGACGAGGCAAAAATCCGCAACTACTGCGAGAACAGCCGCGATCACTTCCAGTGGCTGGTCGACATCGGCGTACCGTTCAAGGACAGCTTCCACAAAGAGCGCGCCATCATGTGCCTGACCGATGACGGCCTGCTCTACACCGGCAGCGAGAAGGCCTATCCATTCGCACAGCACGCCAAGCCCTGTCCGCGCGGTCACAACCTGTATGTGGAGGGCGACAACGGCGGCCCGCTGTTTATGAAGATCGTGACGGAGAACGTCGAGAAGCGCGATGCGATCTCGGTCGAGTACGAAACCCGTGCGCTGACGCTGATCCTGGATGAAGAGGACGAGGTGGTCGGTCTGGTGGTGCGCAAGGACCAGCAGGAACTGAACGTGCGCGCCCGCCAGGGTGTCATTCTCTGCGCCGGGGGGTTTGTGATGAACGAGGAGATGATCCGCAAATATGCACCCATGCTCACCCGCGGCAATACGCCGATTGGCAACCCCGGTGATACCGGCACCGGCATATTGATGGGTATGGCTGTCGGCGCGGCGGCGATAAACATGCACGAGGGGTTTATCACTGTTCCCTACTACCCCCCGGCCAGCATGACCTGCGGCATTGTGATCAATGACCAGGGACAGCGTTTCATCAATGAAGACGTCTACCATGGACGCCTCGGCGCCTTTATACTGCAGCAACAGTCTGAGCGCTTTTATTTCATCCTCACGGTTGACCAGTACGGAGACTACGAACGCGTCAGTTACATGGGCGCCGATGTCGCCGGCACCGGCGAGTCTGTAGAAGAGCTGGAGCAGGAGCTGGGCTTGCGCGAGGGCACGTTGCAGCAGACGCTCAAGGTCTACAACGAGGACTGTGCCAAGGGCGAAGATACACAGTGCCACAAGGCCGCCGAATGGCTGGAACCGCTTAAGCCGCCACTGGTGGCACTGGATATCACGCCCGGAAGAGGGACGTTTTTGCCTTACTTCACTCTCGGGGGGCTGGACACGCTACCCACGGGCGAGGTGGTCAACCCGCAGCGAGAGGTGGTTCCCGGGCTCTACGCAGCCGGTCGCACGGCCTGCGGGGTGGTGCGGCGCGCCGAGGGTTACAGCAGTGGCATGTCGGTCGGTGATGCGACATTCTCTGGCCGCATGGCGGGCAAACAAGTAGCACAAAGGAAACGACGATGAGATACCTGCATACCATGGTGCGCGCACGCGACCTGGATGAAACACTCGACTTCTATTGCAACAAGCTGGGGCTGGTTGAGTTCCGCCGTTTCGACAGCGAAGCAGGGCGGTTTACACTGGTGTTTCTCGCGGCCCCCGGTGATGTCGAGCACGCCGAACAGAACCAGAGCCCTGCGGTCGAAATCACCTGGAACTGGGACCCGGAGGAATACGATGGCGGGCGCAACTTCGGGCACCTGGCGTATAGCGTCGATAATATATACGAGCTTTGCCAACGCCTGATGGATAACGGCGTGGTGATCAATCGCCCACCGCGCGACGGACACATGGCATTCATCCGCTCACCGGACGGTATCTCTATCGAGTTATTGCAGGCGGGCGATGCGTTGCCACCCCAGGAGCCCTGGGCTTCCATGGAAAATATCGGCAGCTGGTAATTCGTTGGTGGGGCAGCCGTTATGTCGTCCTGCACTACTTTGAGCTAAAACCCGCACTCAGATTCCACTCCTGGCGTTCAAAGAACTTTCGGATCCAGCGCGCGATGCGCTGGCCTTCATGCGTGCCCTCCAGTGAGGCCATGCCGTCGCTGTATGCCTCCTCGCCGATGACCTCTCTCCTGAAAGTCATGATGCTGCGGGAGTACTCCGGTACAAACTCCGGGTGACCCTGAAACGTCAGGATATGATCGCCGATCTGGGTTACCGCATTCTCACAGAACTCACTGCCCGCGAGCACCCGCGCGTCACTGGGTACCTCCATCACCTGATCCTGGTGGCTGACCAGCACATTGAGCTGTGCGTCGCCCTGATCGTGCCATGTCGGCGTAGCCGTAAAAGTGTGTTTGTGCAGACCGACACCCCAGCCCTTGGGTGACTTCGCCACCTTGCCCCCCAGCGCCAGGGCAATTAACTGGTGACCAAAACAGATACCGACCAGTTTCTTGCGCCGGCGGTGCAGTTCGCGAACAAACTCCATCAGTGTGGTGATCCAAGGCTTATCATCGTACGCACTGGACTTGCTGCCGGTGATTAAATAGCCGTCGACTTCGTCGATATCAGCGGGGTACTGGCCCAGCTCGACATCGTATACGGCAAATTCCAGATCGGGATCAACCTGACTCAACAGGGCGATAAACATATCCGGATATTCGCCGAATTCAGGCACCCACTCAGGTCGCACCGCGTCTGTTTTCAATATGCCCAGTTTCATCGTTCGTCTATGCACTCGTTGGTAGGTGTCACGCCCGCAACATTTGCGCGGCGAATGCGCAATCATAAGCAGCGGCCCTCATACTGTCCATAATGAGAGCGGGCTGGTAATGTGTGCGCTTCGATCACTACAGGTAATCTCAACGTGCTGCTCCCCCGTATTTCCCTGATGTTGCTGTTGCTGTGCAGCAGCGCGGTCAATGCATTCACAGGCTCGGAATCCTGCCGGGCTTGTCACGCAGATGAATATACCGCCTGGCAGGGCTCCCACCATGATCTGGCGATGCAACTGCCCACTGAGAACACGGTGTTGGGCGATTTCGACGATGCCAGTTTCACTTACAACGGCATCACCACCCGGTTCTTTCGCAGAGGCGACAAGTTTATCGTCAACACCGATGGCGAAGACGGCGAGTTGCAGGACTTTGAAGTCGCCTATGTGTTCGGCGTAGAGCCGCTGCAACAATATTTGCTGCCACTGTCGCGCGGTCGACTGCAGGCGCTGAGTATTGCCTGGGATTCGCGGCCCGCAGCCGAGGGTGGACAGCGCTGGTACCACCTCTACCCCGAGGAAGCTATCGACTATAAAGATCCACTGCACTGGACGGGCACCTACCAGAACTGGAATACCAGTTGCGCCGAGTGTCACAGCACCGATCTGAAAAAGAACTACACCGCCGCCACGCGCTCCTTTGACACACAATTCGAAGAGTTGAATGTCGGTTGCGAGGCCTGCCACGGTCCCGGTGAAAAACACGAGGCGCTGGCGCGGGAAGACAAACTGCAGGACGCCGAAAATGGCGGCTTTCCCACTGCGCTGGCACAGCGCGGCACTTGGTCATTGGCAGAGAACACGCATATTGCCCGGCGTACCAGCGCGCTTGAGTCGGATGCACAAATCGACAGTTGTGGCCGCTGCCACTCGCGCCGCGGCACGTTGGGGGACTACCACTACGGCGCCGATTTGCTGGATACACACCGTCTGTCCATGCCGCAGTGGCCGCTGTACTACCCGGACGGGCAGATTCTCGACGAGGTTTACGTGTACGGCTCGTTCGTGCAGAGCAAAATGCACCAGGCCGGCGTTGTTTGCAGCAATTGCCACGAGCCCCACAGTCTGCAACTGCGCGCGCCGGGCAATGCTGTGTGTGCCCAATGCCACGTGCCGGCCCAGTATGACAGTGTGCAGCACCATCATCACCAGGAGGGCTCTGCAGGCGCCGAATGCACCAACTGCCACATGCCGGAAACCACCTATATGGGTGTCGATCCACGCCGCGACCACAGTATGCGCGTACCGCGCCCCGGCCTGAGTATGGTGATGGGCACGCCCAATGCCTGCAACCAGTGTCATGTGGAGGAGGATGCCCCCTGGGCTCTGGAGGCGCTGCGACAGTGGGGCGTCAAGTTCCGCGATACCGGCACGCACCCAGCGCGCGCCTTTCAACGCATCGCGCAGGGCGACACCCGGGTGGTGCCGCAACTCGCCCAGATAGCCGCCGATTCGAGCATGGCCCCGATCTGGCGGGCGACCGCAATGGAGGCTCTCGGCGAAGTCGGGGGAGGACAGGCACTGCAGGCAGCGACGCAGATTCTCTACGACGATGACCCCATGCTGCGCGCCAGCACCGTGCGCGCGCTGGCCTTCCTGCCACTGCAACAGCGCATTCAGTTGCTGGACCACTTAATGGATGATCCGGTCACTGCAGTGCGCATGGAAGTGGCGTCCTCATTGGCAGGAGTTCCGCTGGAACAGGTACCGCCCGAGCAGGCGGCAAAACTTCGCGCCCTGTTCGACGAGTACGTCAGTGTGCTGAGCCAGGACGCCGATATGCCCGGGGTGCAGTTGCAGCTGGGTATTTTCTTTGTCACCCGCGGCGATCTGCAAGCTGCGGAAGCCGCGTACCGCGAAGCGCTTTACCTCAACCGGCAGATGGTGCCGGCCTACCTGAATCTCGCTGATTTACTGCGCGCCCAGGGCAAGGATGACGCGGCCCGCGAACTGCTGCTGCAGGCGCTGGAAGTGGCCCCTGAGAACGGCAATACACTGCACGCGCTGGGCCTACTGGAAACGCGCAGCGGACAACCGGAGGCGGCACTGAAGTATCTGCAGCAGGCGGCAGAACTGGAAACGCAGGGAACGCGCCATCGCTTCGTCTATGGCATCGCACTGCACGACCTCGGACAGCCCGAAAAAGCTATCGTGCAACTGCAGGCATTGTTGCGCAGCGTGCCGCAGAGCGAGGAAGTGCTGCTGGCATTGACAAACTACAGCGCTGAACTGGGCCAGCGTGAAAACGCGCTGCGCTACGCCAAAAAGCTGACGGAATTAGCGCCGCGCAATCGTAACTACCAGCAGTTGTACCAGAGCCTGTCAGGCAATAGCCCGTGACAGGCGCGTCAGGGCACCTTCACAAACTGCAGTTGCAATGTCACCGGAACGGCGGTGCTGATCGCTTGTAGCCCCGCCACTTTTTGCAGGGCCGCCACGCCTGCGGTGAGGTCGAAATCTGCGGCGTTAACCAGCACCGGCGTTGCGCTGATGACGCGCAATCGGTTTTCGCTTTCACCGATAATCACCAGCGCGGCATTGAGCACCTTTTCCTGCCCATGCAGCGACACGGTAACGGGGAGCTCTGCGGTTACAACACCGCCTTCCGCGGCCATCGCGAGCATGCCCGGCTCAACCTCAGCACTGACCGTTGCCAGCGGGAACTTCACGGTCTCAAATAACATTTCACGCATGCGCTCATTGCGAATGTCTATCATCGTCTGCACACTTTCCAGTTCAATCGTCACCTGTGCATTCCCGGCGGCGCCGACATAACCCTGCAATGACGAGAAGCTGTGAACCTCGGCAACACCGTTGTTCTTGATAGAAACAAAGTTGATGCTCGAGTTCGCGCTGTCGAGTTCCCAGTCAGCCTGTGCCATTGCACTGGCGGCGACGAAAAGTGCCCCGACTACGAGGTGTTGAAATGTCCGCAATAGTTTCACCGTACTACTCCTGTGATCGCTTGGTTGAAGATGGCATCTGGATGCCCAATGATTGTATCGCAAACCTGTCAAAGCGCGAGCGACAACCGCTGCCGCCATCATCGCCATCACAGGTCCTATGGCCTCACGGGCAGGCCACCTTAGCGAACGCTATCATTTTGCCCTGAAAAATGACTAAATACACACTGCCCGGCAACAAGCATCAAAGGAGAACATATGGCATTTCCCCTTCAGTTTACCGGAACACCTTTACGATTTGTTTACAGTGCACTGCTGGGTGTAGTGCTGTTGCCGCTGCTAGCCTGCAGTGATACCTCCAACTCCAACAACGATGACACCGCCGCCAGCGACAACACCCTGATGAACCAACTGCAGTATCTGGGCACCCACAACAGTTACCACGTGCGCGCCAGGCAGGATTTGTTTGATGTATTGTTGGGCTTTCTCCCCGATCTGGCGCCCACGCTGGATTACTCGCATGTGCCGTTGCAGGAGCAGTTTGACACGCAGGGGATACGCCAGATTGAGCTCGATGTGTTCGACGACCCGGACGGCGGGCTGTATGCCAACCACCTGGTCAGGACCGTGTTCGGGGAAAGCGCCGCTTCTGGAATCGCTGAGCTCGACGAGCCCGGCCTGAAAGTCCTGCACGTGCAGGAGATCGACTACGAGACAACCTGCTATACGTTTGTCAGCTGCCTCACGGAAATCAAGAACTGGTCGGACGCCAATCCACGGCACCTGCCCATCATGGTGCTAGTGGAGGTCAAGGATGAAGCCATCCCGGATCCGCTCAACCTCGGCTTTGTCACCCCCCTGCCATTTGGCATAGACGCACTGAATCGCGTCGATGCCGAGATACACAGCGTATTTCCGCGCGAGCAGTTGCTGTTACCCGACGATGTACGCGGCGACGACGTCACGCTGGAACAGGCTGTGCTGAGTCGCGGCTGGCCGCCGTTGTCACAGGCGCGCGGCAAAGTCCTGTTTGCGCTGGACAACTCAGGCAGCCCGCTGGAGAACTACATAGCTGGACACGCCTCGCTGGAGGGTCGCGTGCTGTTTACCAATTCACCTCCGGGCACGCCAGAGGCAGCATTTATGAAGCGCAATAACCCATTGTCCAATCCCGGTGAAATCGAGTCACTGGTGGAGCAGGGTTATCTGGTGAGAACCCGGGCCGATGCCGAGACAGAGCAGGCGCGGACCAATGATACAACGCAGCGCGATGCAGCGCTGGCCAGCGGCGCCCACTATATCAGCACCGACTATCCGGTACCGAATCCGGAATTCAGCGAGTACCAGGTAACCCTGCCCGGCGGTGGCGTAGCGCGCTGCAACCCGATCAACCCGGGTGACTGCGACCCCGATGTCCTTTAGCGGCGTTTCTGTTTGCGTAACTTGAGGGTCTGCAGCAGGCATTGCCTGATCCACTGTGTCGTCTTGCGATCCAGACCGCGCAGATCCTCCACCACCAGTGCCTTGTCATCCAGCAGGCTGTAAAGCCTGTCGCTGCGTATCTCGAGGCGGATGTAACCCTCAGATCCCGGTTGTGTCGCCGCGGAGCGCGGGCAGGTCTGCGCGGTAATCCCGTAGCGGCCTGTGCCAACGGTATGCCCCGTTGGCTCCAGCGGTTCGTCTGGTGGCAGCCGCATCGTCACCTCCACAGCTGCTAGTGCAACACCATCGAGCCCCGCCTAACTGGGGGCACAACCGCATGAAGAACCGGCCTGGTGTTTTCACCGATGTGCCTGCGAGCACGGTTGAGCCGGGTGATTTCATGATAGAGAGTGACTTCGAGCTCCGGTGAAATGCTGTAGCTGACCTCTTTGCGCAAGCGATCAATCGCAATTTGATACAGCTCTATGCAGCTCTGCGTGAGTTGCAAATGCTCCAGCGTCGATAGCAAACCGTCCAGCGTCCTGATAAACCAACGCGCGGCATCGGCCGGCTCTATCGCGCGGGTGGTCAGCAGAATCTCAGCGGTCTCGAACGCGCATCCCATGTGCGCAAGCGCATCCTTGAATTGCCCTCTCTGGTATAAGTTCCAGCCGGTCTCATAGCCATTCGCGCAAGCGTGAAAAGCCTGATGTGGCTGGGTTTGCAGCCACTCTCGGTGGTTGGCACATAAAAATCTAAGCTTCATAGCGATACGCTCCGGGTTTCCTAGTGGATTTTCAGAGAGTACAGCGGCCTATTCTTAAATGCAAATGATTCTTATTTGCGTAATGATATTAGGACTCAGCGAACCAACGCGTGCACCGCCTTCCACTGCCTGACAGTCACAGGAGCGATAGAGAGCCGGCCCTGTTTGAATATACTCAGGTCGGCAGTGGCCGGGTGTGCCTTAAGGACTTTGGTGGGTATGACCTCGGGAAACTTTTCCAACAGGCGCACATCCACACAGTACCAGCGCGGCTCATCGGCGGTGGCCTTGGCATCGTAGTATTTGCTGTCGGGGTCGAACTGCGCCGGATCGGGGTAGGCCGCTTTCACCACTTCCATGGTGCCGGCCACACCGATCTGCTTACAGCTCGAGTGGTAGAACAGCACTTTATCGCCCTTGCGGACGTTGTCGCGCAGGTTGTTGCGCGCCTGGTAGTTGCGAATGCCATCCCAGCGGGTTGTCTGGCGCGGGGATGCCGCCAGGTGGTCTATGCCGAATTCATCGGGCTCGGATTTGAATAGCCAATAGTTCAATGCATCCCCTCCCTGCCGCTCTCTACAATGCGACTTCTGCCAGATCTCCCTTCTCTTCCAGCCACGCTTTGCGATCCGCGGCGCGTTTCTTGGCCAGCAGCATGTCCAGCATCATATTGGTGCCGTCACCGGCATCCAGTTTCAGGCGGACGAGGCGCCGGGTATCCGGGTCCATCGTCGTTTCACGCAATTGCAGCGGATTCATTTCGCCCAGCCCCTTGAAGCGCTGCACGTTGACCTTGCCCTTTTTCTTTTCTGCTTCAATGCGATCTAGCACGCCGTCTTTCTCCGCTTCATCCAGCGCGTAGAACACTTCCTTGCCGACGTCGACGCGATACAGCGGGGGCATTGCGACATACACATGCCCGGCAGCCACCAGCGGCCGGAAGTGCTGCACAAACAGCGCGCAAATCAGGGTGGCAATGTGCAACCCGTCGGAATCCGCATCGGCCAGAATGCAGACCTTGTGATAACGCAGGCCCGAGAGATCGTCGCTGGCCGGATCGATGCCCAGCGCGATGGAAATATTGTGCACCTCCTGCGACGCAAGAATCTGCTGGGAATCCACTTCCCAAGTGTTGAGGATTTTGCCGCGCAGCGGCAGGATGGCCTGGAACTCGCGATTGCGCGCCTGCTTCGCCGACCCTCCGGCGGAATCACCCTCGACCAAAAACAGTTCTCCGCGGGAGGCATCACCACCGGAACAATCCGCCAGCTTGCCCGGCAATGCGGGCCCGGCTGTCACCTTCTTGCGCGTCACCTGCTTGGCCAGGCGCAGGCGCCCCTGGGCATTGCTGATGCACAGTTCCGCCAGTTTCTCCGCCTCCTCGGTATGCTGGTTCAGCCACAGGCTGAATGCATCCTTAACCACCCCGGAGACAAATGCCGCCGCTTCACGCGAGGAGAGGCGCTCTTTGGTCTGGCCGGAGAATTGCGGGTCGCCCAACTTCGATGACAGGACGTAGCAGCAGCGATCCCATATATCGTCCGGTGCGAGCTTGATACCACGCGGCAGCAGGTTACGCAGTTCACAAAATTCGCGCATCGCATCGAGCAGGCCCGTGCGCATACCGTTGACATGCGTGCCGCCCTGTATCGTGGGAATCAGGTTCACGTAAGATTCCGCCACCACTTCGCCGCCCTCGGGCAGCCATTGCACCGCCCAGTCGACGGCAGAATTACTGCTGCTGAAGCTGCCTACAAATGGCTCCTCAGGTACCGCCGGATACTCGCTGGTCGCACTTGCGAGGTAATCGGTGAGCCCTGCCTCGTAGTACCACTCCTCCGACTCGCCTTTCTTCTCATCCTTGAACTTGACCCGCAGCCCCGGGCACAGCACGGCCTTGGCGCGCAGCACATGGCGCAGGCGGGAGAGGGAGAACACCACGGAATCAAAATATTTTGGGTCGGGCGTAAACGTCACCGTGGTGCCAGTGTTGCGCTTGCCGCAGGTGTCGATGACTTCCAGTTCAGTCTGCTTCTCGCCGCCGGCGAATGTCATGCTGTAGACATTGCCGTCGCGACGGATCTGCACCGTGAGCGCGCTGGACAGTGCGTTAACCACCGACACCCCCACACCGTGCAGGCCGCCGCTGAACTGGTAGTTCTTGTCGGAGAATTTGCCGCCCGCGTGCAGCGTGCTGAGTATCACCTCCACGCCGGGCCTGCCCTGTCCCGGGTGAATATCCACCGGCATGCCGCGACCATTGTCCGACACCGTCACAGAACCATCCTTGTTCAGGCTGACACTGATTTCGCTGGCGTGACCGGCCAGGGCCTCATCGACACTGTTGTCGATGACCTCCTGCGCCAGGTGGTTCGGGCGGGTGGTATCGGTGTACATACCGGGGCGTTTGCGCACCGGCTCCAGTCCCGTGAGGACTTCGATGTCTTGGGCGGTATATTGGCTCATTACTCTAACTTTTCATGGTTTACAGAAGGATTGCGGCGGGCCCATTGTACAACGAGCGCTGCGCAAGGCGAGCTATAAGTAGCCACCCGAATCGAGTTCTACCTCGAAATGTACATTGCGCACCCTGGATACGGCTGACTCAACACGGCCATCGTCGTGTAATTCCAGCCAGCGGTAGCCGGGTGGCTGGTCGTCGGCCTTGAAGTTCTCACAACCGGCGGCAAACTGCACACAGGTGGACGGTGACGCCAGCAGTCGCACGCCGTTGCGCTGGCGGTCAATCTCCTGGTGAACATGGCCCCACACCACAGCGCGGACGCCCGGAAAACGATCCAGTACCGAGAAAAAGGCATCAGCATCCGACACCATTTGCTCGTCCAGCCAACCGCAACCGATGGTCACCGGCTGGTGGTGCAGACATACCATGGTGTGCAGCTGCTGCGCCTGAGCCGCCGCAAGAGCACTATCCAGCAGCGCCAGTTCGCCTTCGCCCAGTTGACCCCCGACCTGACCAGGCACCTGGGAGTCCAGCAACAGTATCTGCCAGCGGGCCACGCGGATTTCCTTACAGAGGCGGTCGGGGCGGCTGGCGGCCGCCTGCATGGCTTCGCGGTTGTCGTGATTGCCCGGCAACCAGTAGTTGTCACTACTGAGCTGATCGAAATAGCCCTGCAACCGGTCATACGCAGGGCGTGCGCCACCATCAGACAAATCCCCGGTGCCCAGCAGCAAGTGTAAGGGCGGTCGCTCTTGCTTGACCAGATCAATGACAGCCTGCAGGGAGTGATCGGTATCCATGCCAAGCAGCGTCCCGCCGTGCATCTGGCACAAATGGGTATCGGTCAACTGCACCACCTGTACCGGGGTATCGGTGGTATCGATATACTGAATATTGTGCTGGAACAAAGACATCGGAGTACTGCCGAAACTAACCGGATCTGGAATCCGCCGGGGACACACCGAGATCGAGTGCGGCGCGTCCGGTTTGCAGGCAGTGCTCTAGCCAATCTGCCAGAAAGCGATTCTGCTGGTACTTTTCATCCTGCGCAAACATCTGTTGGTTGGGGTACTGATAGCGTGCCGCGACCTTGCGGGACGACTGAAACACCATGACTTCCAACATGCGCATATCGTGATAGGCGCGTACCTCCACGCGCAACTGACCCAACCAGCGCGAATCGGCGCGCTGCTGGTGCAAATGAAAGATCGTGGTATAGCGGCAGCGCTCGGTGACCGTCAGTCGGACTTTCGCTGAACCCACCAAAAGATCGTGTGAATTGCAGTTTTCATAATCGGGAAAAAGTCGCAAAAGACGAACATAGTTGGCATCACAAATGGCATGCAGCTCTGTTAAATCAAGCTTGAATGGCTTTTTCTTCAGTCTCTGCACTAGCGTTCCCGGGGGCTTCGTCCCTTTCTATGCCTTTAACTATTGCCGGGGCACGGGCAGAAAGCGCCGGCACTCCACGTCAAACCGATAATCTAAGATCGCACAAACCACGGGGAACTGCACCTTTTCATTGCTGTTTCGCTGTATGCATCACACACCGGAGGCTGTTAAACTGCGGCTCACCAGGAAAGTTACGTATCTTCGGGGACTATTGCATGAAAAATCTGCTTGTCGCGCTTTCGTCGCTGACATTCTCGCTTTGTTGCGTCAGTTTGCAGGCTGATTCACTCAGAGATATCTACGAGTTGGCACTGGAAAACGATGCCCAGTTGAAAGCGGAGGAAGCAACCTATCTGGCCAGACGTGAAACAGAGAATCTGGCACGATCGGCGCTGTTGCCACAGATTTCCACTGCGTATTCCTACAGGGATGTGGACCTCGATACGGATTCACAGACCATCCTGTCTGACAACGACGACAACATCATAGTGGGCAAGAGCTCTTCTACCCGTAAAACGGATACCGATGGCTACACCATTTCCCTCAATCAGGCCCTATTCGATTTGTCCGCGTGGTTCAGCTTCCAGTCGGGCAAGGAAGTCACCAAGGAAGCCGAGGCCACCTTCGCCGCCAACCAACAGAATCTCATCGTCAGGGTAGTCGAGGCATATCTGCTGGTGCTGCGGGCGCAGGACAACCTGGCGGCCTCCCAGGCCACAGAGCGCGCGTTCGAGCGCCAGCTGGAACAGACCCAGCAGCGCTTCGAAGTCGGCCTTATTGCGATTACTGATGTGTACGAGGCACAGGCCGCTCGCGACTTGGCCCAGGTCAACCGCATTGTCGATGAGAATAACGTGTCTGTGGCACTGGAGCGGCTGCAGGTGTTGACCGGCCAGCCCCAATCCAACCTCAACGTACTGGTCGATGATTTTAAAATCCTGCCTCCGGACCCAGTAGACCGAGCGGCCTGGGTGGATTTTTCCCTTGCGAACAACTTCGAGTTGCAGGCGGCCCGCTACAGGCAGGAGGCGTCGAGGCAGAATGCCAAGGCCTTCCAGATGGAACATGCGCCAGTGGTCAGTGGCACCTACGAGTATAATGACTACGATGTTAGCGGCAGCGTCAACAGCAACCCGACGAGTGTGTTCGAAACACAACCGGACAGCAGTTCCAACGAAAACGCCTGGCAGATCAGTGTCACCCTGCCGCTATATAGTGGCGGTGCCATCAGCGCCAACCGGCGCAAGGCGGCGCAGGAGTACAATGGCGCGAAAGAGCAGTTGATAAACCTGCAGCGCAATACGGTAACCAACACCCGCTCTCTGCATATGACCGTGTTAAGCGACGTAACGCGTATCGCCGCGCGCAGACAGAGCATCGTATCGTCAAGAAGCTCTCTTGACGCCACGCAAGCCGGCTACGAAGTGGGCACACGCAACGTGGTCGATGTGCTGAACGCACAGAACACCCTGTTCCAGGCAGAGAGGGATTACGCCAACAGCCGCTATGATTATATTCTGAACATGATGCGCCTTAAGGAGCAGGCCGGCCTGCTTAGCCCGCAGGACATCATCAAGCTGGATTCATTTCTGGTACCGCCCACCGCCCCTACCGCAACCTCGGTAACCGCGCCCAAATAACGGGGACAAAGCCACATCTCATGATCCCCGACCTGCCCGATGACATCGACAAGATAAAGGGCTTTCTCGCTGAAGACGAGGCGCAGGCGCTGTACGATTACGCACTGCAACTCAGCCCTTATGGCCCGGTGCTGGAAATTGGCAGCTACTGCGGCAAATCCACCATCTATCTGGGGCTGGCCTGCCGCAGGCACAACAGCACAGTGTTCGCGCTGGATCATCACCGTGGGTCCGAGGAACACCAGCTCGGTGAGTTTTTCCACGACCCCGCTCTGTACGATGCGGGAGAGGGCGTGATGGACAGCTTCCGCGAGTTTCGCAGTAATATTCGCCGCGCCGGGCTCGATGAGGTAGTGGTACCCGTGGTAGCGGGATCAGAGGCCGCCGCACGTCACTGGCAAACACCGCTGTCGATGGTGTTTATCGACGGCGGTCACAGCATGGACGCTGCGCTTACAGATTACCGCTGCTGGTCGACCCATATAATGCGTGGCGGCGTGCTGGCGATTCACGATCTGTTCGACGATGCGCACGAGGGCGGTCAGGCACCCTACGCGGTCTACCGCATGGCGCGTGCGTCGGGTTTGTTTGAGGATCTCGGGCAGGTCAACAGTCTGGGCTTGCTACGCCGTTTATAACGCGCAGTTCAACAACCCTAGTCGACCTGTATGCGTCGTGCACGCTCTTCTTCGCGTTCATCGAGCAGCCGCACACTGCAAAAAAGCCCAGATGCTGCAGTGTGTTTGGTGAGGGCATCTGCCGCCAGCAAAATAGCTCCTGCAGTCCAGGTGGGCCTCTCATCCGGCCACAACAGATCTTCCACCAGTTGATAGCCGGTCCAGTAGGAACCGTCGCTGGTGCGCCACTGCTGCAGCCAGCTATAAACCTCCACCGCGCGCGCATGATCACCGGCAGCCAATAACGACATCACCAGCTCACAGCTCTCCGCGATGGTCACCCACGGCTCCTGCTTTTCACAGCGGCAACCGAGGCCGTCCTCGACAAATTCATCCCATCGCGCCGCCAGGCGTGCACGCGCTTCAGCACCGGTGAACACGCCCGCCAGCACCGGATAGAACCAGTCCATTGAATAGCGCGATTTACTTTCCCAGGTGCGGTCAAACCGCTCTGGTTTGTTTCTCAGGGCGTTGCCTAACCGGGTGCGGGCACTCAACCAATGAGCGCGATCCTCTCCCAGGGTGACTGCAATATTGTGCCCACACTCCAGGCTCTTGTAGATGGAGCTACAACCAGTGACCAGCGCATCGCCTTTGGGTTGCCCAGCGCCATCTACTGCCCAGTCGATTTCACCGTGGCGTGACTGCAGCGCCAATACGAAGCCTATGGCTTTGTCGACAACGGGCCACATGGCCTGCAAAAAATCGCTGTCGCCACTGATTAAATAGTGGTGCCACACACCGGTGGCAATATAGGCGACGAAATTTGATTCGCGCCGGTTGGCATTATCGATAGCATCACCACGATAGGAGGCCCACCAGCTGCCGTCCTCAAGCTGCTTGTCCGCCAGCCATTCGTAAGCCTTGCGCGCTGCGTCCAATTCCCCGCCAATGGATAGACCCATCGCAGATTCCACATGATCCCAGGGGTCGGTGTAGCCGCCCTCAAACCACGGGATTTCACCGCTCTCGCGCTGACAATCCAGTATAAAATCCACGGTAGGTCGCAGAAACTCTTCTGGAAACAGCCCCGGACTGAGGTATAAACCACTCATGACGCGGCCTCCTTACGAAAGTACATCACCACGCTCTTGCCCATGATGGGGTTCATGCTTTTCTCCAATATCCTTGTCAGCGCGGGACTTTTCATCATGTCCCATACCAGTAGGCGGTGATACTGCTTCACCAGCCAATTGCTGTCCTGAGTCTGCCAGAAAAGGCATTTCAGCCACCAGAAAGGAACGTGCAGGGCATGTGCCCAGTGGCGTGAATAATGGGTAAAGCCCAGAAATTCAATTTCGCCGCGCAACTCATCACTGCGGAATATGCGCAGGTGGCCGCCGGGTACGTTGTAGTAAGCATCGCTCAACGCCCAGCATATTTTTTCCGGCCAACGGCGCGGGACACTGGCACAGAACAGACCGCCGGGCTTGAGCACTCGCTCTATTTCGCGCAGCGCACCGTGGTAGTCGGGGATATGCTCAAGCACCTCACTGCAAATAACCTTGTCGAAGGTATTG
Source organism: Halioglobus sp. D3-4 (assembly GCF_055809315.1). Taxonomy (NCBI): domain Bacteria; kingdom Pseudomonadati; phylum Pseudomonadota; class Gammaproteobacteria; order Cellvibrionales; family Halieaceae; genus Halioglobus; species Halioglobus sp. D3-4. Next base: position 3,894,866 of record NZ_CM147907.1, on the reverse strand, counting down.
TCGGCAAAAGGCAGCGCCAGCGCACTGGCCGTAGACAAGCCAAAAGATTTCGCTTCGTTGTCCGGCTCAGCGAAACCTTCAAAGCGATCACGGGTAATTTTCAGGTCGTCGAGCGATAGATCCACTCCGACAGCGTGAATATTTCCCTCCGCGTAGGCGCTGATAACATGGCGCCCTTCGCCACACCCCAAATCCAGAACTGTATCACCCGCCTCCAGTGGCAGACGCTGGAAATCAACTGTTTTCATATGCCAACACCTGTCGGTAGTACTCGGTCATCTGTGCGGCACAAACCTGCCAGCAGAAATTCTCTTCGATACGCTGTTTGCCGCGTGCACCCAGCTCAGCGCGTCGCTGTGGATCCTGCAGGAGTGCGTCAACGGCCCCTACCATGGCATCGACATTTTTCGCCGGTACAATCACGCCGGCATCGCCGACCACCTCAGGCAGTGCGCCACCGTCGGTCGACACCACCGGTACGCCACAGGCCATCGCCTCACCTGCCGGCAGCCCGAATCCCTCATAGACAGAAGGCACAACCGCGATCGCGGCCTCCGCATAATACTGCACCATCTGTTCGGTGGTAATGCCTTTGACGAACTGCACCTTGTCGACCAGGCCCAAACGTTGCACAAGTTGTTCCGTCTTACCGCCCGGGTTGGGCTTGCTGACCAACAGCAACTCCAAATCGGGATATCGCTCCAGCAACCGCGCATAGGCGTGCAACAGATATCGCAAACCCTTCAGCGGCGCATCGGCCGAACAGGTCGCCATCAACCGCATCGGGTTGCGCTTCACACTCGGTATCGGTTTGAACGCCTCGATATCAATACCATTGTGGGCCAGGCTAATGCCAGCGGGCTGCAGGCCGAAATCGCGGGCGATGTCCTGCCTCGAACAATCGGAAACCGTGACAATATTGCGCAGCTGCTTGACGACTTTTTTCTGCATATTCAAAAATGAGTGCCAGCGCCGTATCAACAAACGCTCCCGCCAGGTGCGGGCAGCACCCAGTGCGATGCGCAAATCACTGGTGATGGGGTGGTGAATAGTTGTCACCAGCGGCAGGCCCATCTTCTGGATTTCCAGCATACCGTAGCTGAGGCTCTGGTTGTCATGAATCAGGTCATAGTTGTGACCGTGCTGGCGCAGGTACTTCACCGCGCGCCGACCGAATGTCATGGGCTCGGCAAAGCCGCCCGTGAGCTGGCTGCACCACTCTATGATATTGGTAAAAGACTTCAGGTGGTGCGTGCGCAGTGACCGCAGCCCATTCTCAAACAAATCCAGGCTCGGCAGCTGGATCAGGCGCACCCTCGGGTCCAGGTGCGGATAGGGCGGCCCGGAGATCACATCGACAGTGTGACCGGCATCCACCAACGCCTTGCTGAGGTAGCGCAGGTAGACACCCTGGCCACCGCCATGCGGCTGGCTGCGATAGCCCAGCAGGGCTATACGCAATGGGCGTTCGGCCACCTGCACAGGAACGCCTGACGTCCCGGTGATGGGGCTCAACTTGTCCTGCACTTTACCAGAATGCCAAATAACGGCGTCCTCAACTGTCAGATAAGGAATGAATACGTGGGATTATTACGCAGATTCGGGACGCCAGCCTGCCATGAATAGCACTGACTTACTCGAAATCCAGTATCAGAAGGGGCTAGATTCTAATCAGCTACTGGTTAAAAATCCACCCCCGCGACTTTTCACCGGAATACCAATCTGAACCAGAGCGATAGTTAGCACCAATTGCGAGGATTGAGAATCCGGCCACAGACTGGGCGCCTATGGTTCGCCATTCGCACAGTGATGCCGCTATAATCTTGGTGATTTTGTAGCCAGGATAACACCAAATGACACCCAAACCCTACAAGGGCCTGATTCTTGCGGGCGGGTCAGGCACCCGCCTGCACCCCCTGACCAGCACTGTCAGCAAACAATTGATGCCGGTTTACGACAAGCCGATGATCTACTATCCGCTGGCCACCCTGATGCTGGCCGGCATCCGCGATATCCTGATCATTACCACGCCACGCGATCAGGTCGCGTTCAGTGAATTGCTGGGCGATGGCTCCAATTGGGGAATTAACATTCAGTATACCGTCCAGCCCAGCCCGGACGGACTGGCCCAGGCATTCATTCTGGGCGAGGAGTTCATCGGCAATTCCCCGGCCAGCCTGGTGCTGGGTGACAATATCTTCTACGGCGGGGGCTTTTCGCAGAAACTGACGAGCGCCGCCAGCCGCGATACCGGTGCTTCCGTCTTCGCTTACTACGTACACGACCCGGAGCGCTACGGCGTGGTGAGCTTTGACAAAAACGGTGTCGCCGAGAATATTGAAGAGAAACCGGCCAATCCGCGCTCTCACTACGCGGTCACCGGCCTGTACTTCTACGATAATGACGTCGTCGATATCGCCAAAGCTGTGCAGCCCTCACACCGCGGCGAGCTGGAAATCACCGATATCAACAAAGCCTATCTCGAGCGCGGTGATCTGCGCGTAGAGGTCATGAGCCGAGGCACCGCCTGGCTGGATACCGGCACCCACAACTCCCTGCTGGATGCCGCCAACTTTATCCGCGTTGTGGAGGAGCGCCAGGGCCTGAAAATTGCCTGCCCTGAGGAAGTTGCCTACCGCAAGGGTTACATTGATGCCGAACAGTTGCTGGCACTGGCGGCGCCGCTAGAGAAAAGCGGCTATGGCCTCTACCTGAAGAACCTGCTGAGGGAAGAAGGGGTAGTGTTCGCATGAAGTTTATAGAAACACCGCTAAAGGATGTCCATATTCTGGAGCCCGCCGTTTTTGGTGATGAGCGCGGCTTTTTCCAGGAGACCTGGAACCGCGAAAAGTTTCGCGAAGCCGGTTTTGATCTCGATTTTGTGCAGGACAACCACAGCCGCTCCGCTCGGGGCATCCTGAGAGGCCTGCATTTTCAGACAGAGCACACCCAGGGCAAACTCGTGAGGGTCACGTCCGGGGAAGTCTTCGATGTAGCCGTCGATCTGCGCAAGAGTTCACCGACGCTGGGGAAATGGTTTGGCCTGAGCCTCAGCGCAGAAAACCACCGTATGCTGTGGGTTCCACCGGGGTTTGCGCACGGTTTCTACGTGACCTCAGAGTACGCGGATTTCCTCTACAAGTGCACGGGCAAATACCATCCCGCCAGCGAACAGACACTGGCATGGGACGACCCGACGGTGGGGATTGAGTGGCCAATTCCCGAGGGAGAGAGCCCACTATTGTCCGCCAAGGATGGAGAAGGCCACAATTGGGAAGACTGCCCGCGCTTTGATTGAGTACTGTGGGCCGGCTGGCCAGAGCCAACTCACTTGGTGAAGAAGGCTCTTATTAACATGACCGGTCTCATGTACTCATTGCGAGGTGAGTGGGGCATATTGGAAGCAATCGTCCTCAAAGTCTCCTCCCTTATGCTGACTCGCATCAGGAAAACCCGGAACAGGTGCGATGCCATCTAGCTGTTTTTGTACAATGGCGGCATCTTCGCGAGGCATATAAAACTGATTGACCCACTTTCGAAGTGTTCTGAAACGCCCGTCATGGGGTGTTTGAATGACCTTTATGGCGGGCTCTTTATTCTTCCATACTTCAAAATCAGCGCGAAACGTCTCCAAACCGCCCGCTTGCTCTTCACGAGCAGTCGCTATCTCTGATTCAGTCGGGGCGCTCGAACCGGCGAGTGTAAGCACCGCGTGCCACGCTTTGCTTATGCCATCTTGCACTGGCGTATTTGCTATGAACTCGTAACGAACCGTGTCTTGATACTGTTGTTTTGACAGTAGAATTCCAGTCCCGGTGTACCAAGTCACCGTTTTTAAATGGGCTTTGTAGAAGTCGATGAACCCCCCTTGTCGCTGAACAACCTGAGAGCCTATAAATTCATTCTCCAGATATTCACAGGGAGCCCCATGGGTAGGCCCTAAATGATGAACATCAGCCATATTGTCAAGAATTTCGATTTGATGAATCGCTATTTCTCCGAGGTGGTCCAACTGCCAATGAATCGCCTCGGGAGCATCCCAGGCAGGAAGGTATGGAGGTTCAAATTCTGGAGCTAGTCCCTCGGGATCGTGCCACATTAGGACGCACCCCATTATCTCGCGGACCGGATAAGAAGCGATTGAAAGTCGCTCCAGAGCAAAATCCTTTTCATACGGTATCTCTTCCACGCCGCCATCAGCCCCATACTTCCATCCGTGGTAGGGGCATCGAATAGAATCTCCTTCAACGTTTGCACCGGTCTTGACGATATGCGCCGAGGTACTCTTGGCTAGATGCGCCTTCATATGCAGACAGTAGGCGTCAAGCATCACCACCCGATTCGATTCGCCACGATAAAGTACGTAGTCGCGACCAAAAAAAGTAACCGCTATAGGAGCACTTTGAAGGTCGCTACTCTCAGCAACCACAAACCAACCGCGTGGAAACGTGAACGGCCCAAGCCCGTAGTCGGCGGCAACAGCCTTTATTCTCTCTGACATTTCAGAACCCTCAAGCAAATTGTGTATGCTCAAAATATACTTGTATAATACAAATATTGGTATATACAAATATATGGTTAGGTCTTCTAAGTTATACTCAGCTCATAAAATCGGATCGAATCGAGTCGCCAATGGATGTTTCCAAGTCAATCACTTACCACGTCACGAAAACGGGCAACATACTGCGCCGGTTAACGGCCAAGAAAATTCGGGATGCAGGACTCGACATCACACCGGAGGAATCTGTGCTCCTGAACCAGTTGTGGGATCGAGATGAACAAGGCCTCTCGGAATTGGCTCAATGGTCAGTAAAAGAGCCCTCGACTCTAACGAGACAGATTGATGGCCTTGTAACAAAGGGGTACGTGAAGCGCAAGCAAGTATCTACTGATCGTAGAAACATAGAGGTGAAACTCACCCCAAAAGGAAAAGCATTGGAAGCAAAATTTGAAAGTACTGGTATCAGACAATTGGATGTGGATTTTGTCGGCAGTATAGGCGGGAGCTCAACCAGCCTATTGGAAATTCTATCACGTATTCGAGAAGCGGCTTTAGAAGAGCTGAGCGAGAAGTGAGGCGCTCCACCGTCACTCCGGCAACAGCGGCCGCCACCATTCCTCATTAGCCAGATACCAATCGAGGGTACGCTGCAGGCCTGTTTCAAAGCTCTCGTGAGGTAGGTATCCCAGCTCATCCATGATCCGGGTGGCATCAATCGCATAGCGCCAATCGTGTCCGGCGCGATCCTCGACAAACTTGATTAGATCGCGGGCGCTGCGACCGGAGCTGCCTGGCGCATCGGGAAAGCGTTCAGCCAGCGACGCATCATCGGCAAAACGTGCGTCAAGCTGGTCACACAATAGATGCACAATATCGAGATTATTCCACTCATTGTTGCCGCCGATATTGTAGGTTTCTCCCACCTCGCCCTTCTCCAGTACCAGTTCGATGCCACGGCAGTGATCCTCGACGTACAACCAGTCGCGGATATTACTGCCATCGCCATAGACCGGCAGCGCTCTGCCGCGGAGGATGTTGGTGAGGCACAGTGGAACCAGTTTTTCCGGAAAGTGGTAGGGGCCGTAGTTATTGGAGCAATTGCTGGTGCTCACCTGCATACCATAGGTATGGTGGTAGGCTCTCACCAGGTGATCTGAAGCGGCCTTACTGGCGGAATACGGCGAGTTGGGTTCGTATTTCTGCTGCTCGTGAAACCCCGGTGCATCAATGCTCAGCGAGCCGTATACCTCGTCGGTAGAGACATGGTGAAAGCGGTGCGGCACTGCCTCAGCGCCTGACATCCAGACTTCCCGCGCCGCTTTGAGCAAGGTGTGCGTGCCGACGATATTGGTTTCGATAAATGCATCCGGGCCTGTAATCGAGCGATCCACATGGCTCTCGGCCGCAAAGTGCACCACCGTATCAACACTGTGCTCACGCAGTGTCTTCAGCACACTGTCGTAATCACAGATGTCAGCGTGCACAAAGCTGAAGTTCGCATTGTCGCGCAACGGATCGAGGTTGGCGCGGTTGCCCGCATAGGTTAGCGCGTCGTACGCCACTACCTTGTCCTCGGGATGGTGTTGCATCCAGTAGTGCACAAAGTTGGCACCGATAAAACCGGCGGCACCGGTTACCAAGAGAGATTTAGGCATCCGCCTGCTCCTTATAATCCGCGAGCATGGCACGCAATTGCTGGCGCCAGTGGACGCCCTCCACCGCGAAATCATGCCAACTGCTTGTCTTGTCCAACACGCTATAGGCCGGACGTTGCGCCGGCGTGGGATACTCTGCTGCAGCGATCGGTCGTATCTTCACCGGATTTGTCAGCAAGCCGAGCGCCACAGCCTCTTCGTGAATGGCAACGGCAAAGTCATACCAACTGCATACCCCGGCGTCGCTCCAGTGGTATATGCCCTGCAGCTGAGGTCGCGCTGCTGCGGCCCAAACTGCTTCGGCCAAACCGTGGGCCCAGGTCGGTGTTCCCACCTGATCGCTGACAACACCCAGCTCATCGCGCTCGCTCATCAGGCGCAACATCGTCTTCACGAAATTGCCGCCAAAACTTGAGTACACCCAACCCGTTCGCAGGATGAGCGCCTCCGGCAGCGCGCGCTTTACCGCCAGCTCACCCTCGAGCTTGCTGCGACCGTATTCTCCCAGCGGAGCGGTCGCCGACTCTGGCAAATAGGGCGTGGAGGCGCTGCCGTCAAATACAAAATCGGTCGAAACATGAATAAAACGCAGCTCGTGCTGGGCACAGGCGGCGGCCACGACTGCGGGGGCTTCGGCATTACCGCGGTGAGCGGCGGCCGCTTCCGACTCCGCTTTATCTACCGCGGTATAGGCGGCCGCATTAACAACCAATTGCGGTGCAAGCTCTGCAAGACACGCGGCGACGGCGTCCGCGTCCGCTATATCCAGCTGCGCGCGCGTCATCGCCACGCATTCCACATCGGCTGGCACGGTACGCTGTAGCTCGCGCCCGAGCTGCCCACCGGCACCCAGCACCAATACTTTTTGCTTCAAACCCATCCCTCTGTGTCCGCGCCTTTGGCATCGTGCCCGTATTACTGCCCCGGGAAGTAGTGCCGTACCGGCCGCCATTTTTCTTTGTCTGCCATGATAACCTCACGCTCCGCCCGTGACCACTGCGTCGGGCGAAGTGACGCAGTAAAAGCGCACCCGAACCCGGGCTCGACGTAGTATAGTGAGACTGCCGTATTTTGCGAGGTACACCGCGATTAGCAAGAGCTCCGACGCAGACAAGTTACACGAGTGGGCACTTCAGTTATCAGACGACTATTTGCCCGACGGGTGGGAGAGGGTAAAAAGCTCCCCATTCACCCGTGTCGCGCGCAATCCCAAGAGACAGCTTTATTACAAGCAGTACCTTACGCGCAGTCCTGCATTCAAACTCAAGGCGCAGGTCAGGGGGAGCCGGGCCACGCGCGCCCGCCTCAATGCGGAGGCGCTGCTGCTTGCAGGCATCGATGCACCGCACAATGTGCTATGGGGCAAGCTTCCCGCTGGCGGGGAATACCTGTTTACCGTGGAGGTACCGGGCGACAGTATTACTCACTGGTTACTTGATGCGACAACCGCTCACGATAGGGACACGCTGCGCTTGCGGCGGCAGCTGCTAGTGGAACTCGGCACATTTATTGGCAGGGTGCACGCGACAGGCTTTATTCATGGCAATCTGACTCCGGACAATATACTGGCTGTCCGGTTGCAGGAGCAATTCCGCTTCACCCTGATGAACAACGAGCGCAACAGCCGCAGAGTACCTACACCGGGAAGGTTATTGTTGCGTAACCTGATTCAATTGAACACAGTGTCGCCGGACAATGTCGGCCGCACGGACCGCATGCGTTTCTTTCGCGCCTGGCGGCGACAAATGCGCGAGTTATCCCTGGTGGAGGCCAAAATTCTTGCGGTGGAATCTTATCGACGGGCACTGCGGCGCCTACCCGGTAAAACTGGAGACGCGCACTGAAAGTGCACGCGGACGATTAGATCAGCCGCTGTCCGTACCCATCCGTCATATGCTGGCCGCGGATCCGGTAGAGAGGCCGAATCATGCTCTCGACAACTTCTCGCCGGCTGCCCGGCACGCCGTCCAGATAGGAACCCAGAAATTGTTCATACAGTTTCAAGCCGATACCCAGTTCCTCGGCATTGGCGGTAAAACGGGCCAGGTCTTTCGCCTGCGGAACCCCTCCTACGCGACATTTTCGGGTCTCGTTGAAATCTGTCAGATAGACGCGTTGGCCGTTCCAGAACAGATTGACCCAGCGGCAATCACCGTACACATAGCCCGCGGCGTGCAATGCCGCAAGCGACTCTCCGGTAGCGCGCATCACCGCGCCAAAATCGTCTTCGTCGGAACGGCTCAACCACAGTTCAGCGAGATTGCCTCCTTCAGAGAAACCCTCGGACACCACAAGGGTACCTTGGGCCACCGTCAGGTATGCCAGTTGATCCGGTAGGGCAAGGCCTTTTTGCCGCAAAGCTGTTGCCCTGCGGTAGTTTTTTACTGACTGCGATCTACCCAGGTAATACAGTAATTTACGTTTAAACGAACTAAAGCGGTAAAGCTTGAGATAAGCCAGTTCACCTTCCACTCGCAACAACCCGGACAGGCTGTCGACCGTGCTGTTGAGAATCCGGGTGTTTTCCTCCATCCATTCGGCAGCTCCCTCCGGGTACTCCGTCAAGTGCTCCTGCAAACGCTCAGCCCACACATCACCGCGCTTGATCGTTACTTTACCCGCCATGATTGAATCTTCCGTTTTCGCAAATTGGGAGGGATGCCATCATGCTGGTTAATATACCGTGTCCTCGCCGGATACAAAACCTGTCAGGCCACGGGCTCCAGCCACTCACTATTTTGCTGTCGGTTGCCGCGCACGGAATCAAAGTACATCGTCTGCAGTTTTTCTGTCAGCGGCCCGCGACTGCCAGTTCCTATAGTGCGACCATCCAGCATACGAATGGGCACCACCTCCGCAGCAGTGCCAGTAAAGAACGCTTCATCTGCCACATAGACTTCATCGCGTGTGATGCGCTTTTCCCGGATCTGGTAACCCAGCTCTTCTGCCAGCACAAAAATCGCATCGCGTGTGATCCCCTCGAGGCACGATGTCAGCTCAGGCGTATAAATTTTGTCGTCGCGAACAATAAAAACGTTTTCGCCACTGCCCTCTGCAACATAGCCTTCGTTATCCAGCAGCAGAGCTTCCTCGGCACCGCTCTCGACAGCTTCACGCAGCGCTAGCAGCGAGTTGATATAGTTGCCGTTGGCCTTGGCCTTGCACATTGAAATGTTCACATGGTGGCGGGTGTAAGAAGACGTGCGAACCTTGATGCCGCGGTCACGGGCTTCGGGGTCCATGTACGAGGGCCATTCCCAGGCCGCCACCATGACGTGAGTGCGCAGGTTATCCGCACGCAGGCCCATACCCTCTGAGCCGTAGAAACACATCGGCCGCAGATAGCCTTCCTCCAGGCCATTCAATCGCACCACATCTTTCTGCGCCTGGTTCAGGGTGTCTTTATCAAACGGAATAGACATACCCAAAATATGGGCTGAGCGAAACAGGCGATCGGTGTGTTCCTGCAATCGGAAGATACACGTGCCCTTGTCGGCGGTTTTATAGGCCCGCACGCCCTCGAACACACCCAGACCGTAGTGAAATGTATGAGTCAGCACATGCACCTTGGCCTCGCGCCAGGGTACCATCTCTCCATCCATCCAGATTAGACCATCACGATCGGCCAGACTCATCACATTACTCCTGTTCATTCTTCTATATTGTCATTTAGCAAATACGGCGCAAAAAGCTGCTGCCACTTGTTGCTGACGGCTGTTCGCTCTTCCACAAAGCGACCCTGGGGTACAGTACCCGGTTGCTGCTGCAGGGATAGTTGGTGGGCAGCGGAACGATAGTCCAGATAAGCCTGTGTCAGCGCATCACACTCCTGCCGCTCGAACAAACCTTCCCGGCCCAGAGCTTCGATAATACGGACATTGTCGGACCAACGCGCCAGCTCGGGCACACGGTGCGACCACGCCAAGACCGCATATTGCACCATAAATTCTATATCTACGATACCTCCCGACCCCTGTTTTAGGTTAAATTCCCCATCTTCCGGCTTCTCGTTCGGTAGTAAGTGCTCACGCATCTTTCCTCGCATCGCAAGCACCTCGAGTGCCAGTGCACCCTCATCGCGTGGCTGGCGCAACACCTCTTCCCGCAGTGCCATCACCGCGTCTGCCACCGCCGGGTCTCCGGCGACAAACCGGGCCCGCACCAGCGCCTGGTGCTCCCATGTCCAGGCCGAGTCCAGCTGATAGCTGCGAAATGCAGACACCGTGCTCACCAGCATGCCGGATTGCCCCGACGGGCGTAGTCGCATATCGACCTCGTACAACTGGCCCATCGTCATGCGCGTCTCCAGAATGTGGATCATCCGCTGGCCCAACCGGGTGTAGAACACCGCATTGTCGATACTGTGCTCGCCGTCGGTAACGCCGCCCTTTTTGGCGTCATAGATAAAGACAAGGTCCAGGTCCGATCCGTAACCGAGCTCAATGCCACCCAGCTTACCGTAGCCAAATACGGCAAAGCCCTCACCACTGGCCTCCCGCTCTGGCTGCCCGTATTTGCTGGTGAGATCAGCCCAGGCGACACTCAACACCTTCTCCAGAATGACCTCTGCAATCCATGTAAGTTTGTCACTGACCTGCATCACCGGCAGGCGGCCGACCAGTTCACTCGCCGCCACCCGCAGTACTTGCGACGCCTTAAAATAGCGCAGCGCATCCATCTGCGCTTCAAGGTCATCCTCCGCCAGGCGCGCCACCTGCTGGCGCAGTTCATCGCGCAGCAATTCCTTATCCGGCGCCGTATAGAGGCTGGCGCGATCCAGCAGTTCATCCAGCAGTACCGGGTTGCGCGTCAACTGATCGGAGATCCAGGGGCTGGCCGCACACAGCGCTACCAGCTCAGCCAGCGCTGGCGGGTTTTCCAGCAATAACACCAGATACACGCTGCGCCGGATAACAGCTGTGACCAGAGGAAGCACCCGCTCCACGGCGAGATCCGGGTCGGAGAGATCGGCGCAGGCGCGCAGTAACAGCGGCATGAACTGCTGCAGCCGTTCGCGGCCCTGAGCCTGTTGGGCCAATACACGCGGACTCTGCTGTAACGCCTCCAGTGCTTCCAGTGTCTCCAACGGACGCAAAAAGCCGAATGCTTGCAGCGACTCTTCGCACAAACCGTCTCCCCACAGCGACTCCTCTTCCTCGGCACTCACCGGGTCGGCGTCTTCCGGATCGGCGATCAAATCCCTGAAATGGCCTGCGACCACATCGCGCTGTGCCTCCAGTGCAGACAGGTAGCTGTCCCAGTCGCTATAACCCATCACGTGGGCCATCGCGGCCTGCGGCAGCTCCGCCTGCGGCAGCTCCTGGCTTTGCTTATCCTGGTATCCCTGAATGGCGTGTTCGCTGTCGCGCAAAAAAAGGTAGGCCGAACGCAGCTCTGCCGCGGCCTCCGCCGGCAGACACCCCAACGTCACACATTCGTCCAGTATCAACAGTAATTCGCGCTGTTGCAGGCCGAGATCACGGCCGCCGCGAATCAGCTGAAAACACTGTGCGATAAACTCCACCTCGCGAATACCGCCGTGGCCCAGTTTTACATTGCCCTGCAGGCCCTTGCGCCGCACTTCGGTATTGATCATCTGCTTCATGCTGCGCAGGCTATCTATCACACCAAAATCAATATACCGCCGGTAAACAAACGGCTTCAGCATGTCCATCAGCTCTTGCGCACACTCGGGATCGCCCGTGACAGGTCGCGCCTTGATCAGCGCGTAGCGCTCCCAGTCGCGACCCTGTTCCTGGTAATAGCCCTCCAGTGCGGCGAAGTTGTGAGCCAGCGCGCCACTCTCGCCATACGGGCGCAGACGCATATCCACCCGGAAGACAAACCCGTCCACCGTGAGCTGATCGAGCGCACTGATGAGCGCGCGCCCCACGCGCGTGAAAAACTCCTCATTGCTGATTGAGTGCTCTGTTGAATCGGTCACCCCGGCCTCGGGGTAGGTAAATATCAGGTCTATGTCGGAAGAGATATTCAGCTCGCGTGCGCCCAGTTTACCCATGGCCAGCACGATCAATTCTTGTGGCTCATCGCTGTTCTTGCCGCGAGGCACACCGAATCGCGCCTGCTGTTGCGCCTCACAGTATGCCAGTGCCTCGGCGATGGCAGCCTCCGCCAGCAGTGAGGTGTCGCGAACGGTTTCCAGAGTATCAGCAAGACGACAGAAATCGCGCCAGACAATGCGCAGCATGTGGCGCATGCGAAAATGGCGCAGCACTGGAGCGAGTTCTACGTCTTCGCCAGACAGCAATTGTCGCAATTCGCTGCGATAGCTGTCCTCGGCAAGACTTTGTTGCAACATACCGCTCGACGCCAGATCGAGCAAAAGCTGCGGCTGCCGCCGCAGCAACTCAGCGACAAAAGGACTGCAGGCCAGTACCCGGGGGAGCTGCGTCGCTTCAGGTTCCCGTTGTGACAGTTCGGCCAGTCGCGCCACCAGTGCCTTGTCAGCACGCTCCAGCAGATATTCCCAGGCGCGCTCGGCCTCCGCGGCCAGCGCGGCCGGTAATCTCGAAGTATTGAGTGTCATTGAAGGCCGCAGGGATTTAACAAGCGGTCAAGCATCAATCAAGGGAGCCACGCGCATGACTTCCTCGATGGTTGTCTCGCCGCGCGCTACGCGCGCTGCACCGCTGAGCCGTAACGTCTGCATACCTTGACCCATCGCGATTTCACGAATCTTGTTGGTGTTGAGCTGGCCGCGTATCTGAGCCTGCACTTCGCGGCTGTTGACCAACACCTCGTAGATACCCTGACGGCCGGTATAGCCGGTTTCCCGGCAGTGGATACAACCCACCGGGCGCGCTATCTGTGTCGGCGGCTCCATGTCCCAGGGCTGGGTGAGCTGCTGCCAGGCGTCGAGATCTAGCTGACCATATTCCTTGCAGTGCGAGCACAGTATCCGCACCAGGCGCTGTGACATAATCCCACGCACGGTAGCCCGGATGAGATAGGGCGGTGCGCCCAGTTCCATCAACCGCGAGATAGAGCTGGGCGAATCGTTGGTGTGCAGGGTCGACAGGACCAGGTGGCCCGTCAATGCCGCCTGAATCGCCATATTGGCTGTTTCCAGATCCCGAATCTCGCCCACCATGATGATGTCCGGGTCCTGTCTCATCAGGGCGCGCACACCAGTGGAGAAATTCAGATCAATCGCGTTGTTCACCTGCATCTGGTTAAACGCGCCCTCGACCATCTCGATCGGGTCTTCGATCGTGCAGACGTTCACCTCGGGCGTCGCCAGCTGGCGCAGCGTGGAATAAAGCGTCGTCGTTTTTCCGGATCCGGTAGGGCCGGTTACCAATACGATGCCATGGCCGCTGGACGTCATGTCGTGCCAGTGCTGCAAGTCGGCATCGGCCAGCCCCAGCTGTTCAAAGCTGCGCTGCAGGACGTCCGGGTCGAAGATTCGCATCACCAGCTTTTCACCGAACGCCGTGGGCAACGTGGCCAACCGCAGTTCCACTTCATTACCGTTGGGGGTGCGGGTTTTCAGGCGCCCATCCTGCGGCCTGCGCTTTTCAGCGACATCCATACGGCCGAGAATTTTCACCCGGCTACTGACCGCAGCACAGACATGCGCGGGCAACTCGTAGACGGTGTGCAGCACTCCGTCGATGCGAAAGCGCACGCTGCCCACATCGCGACGGGGCTCAATATGAATATCACTGGCGCGCTGCTCAAACGCATACTGCAACAACCAGTCGACAATTTTGACGATGTGCTGGTCATTGGCATCGAGTTCGTTCATCGTGCCCAGTTCCAGCATCTGCTCCAGGTTGCCGACACCGGCGGGGGCATTGGGGCGCTCATTGACACCCGCCCCCCGCACCGAGCTGGCCATGCTGTAGAACTCGCCCGTGTGTCGGGCAATCTCTCTTGGATCGGTTAACACACGCCGGATCGGCTTGCGCAACACATGCTCCAGATTACTCTCCCAGGCGCGCACATAGGGCTCGGCCGTGGCAATCACGACCTCTTTATCGTGCACCTCGACAGCCAGTATGCGATGGCGCTCGGCGAAAGCCCTGGACATCACCTCGGCCACAGCGGTGACGTTGATTTTTAGCGGGTCTATCCGAAACACCTCCTGACCAACCCGGTTCCCCAACCAGGCCAGCAAGCGCTCCATGGTCAGCAGTTTACCCGGCATGGAAGCGTCGTCCAGCTGCTGCTCTGCCAGGAATACAAGCGGGTGGACCTTCAGCTTGGTCGCCAGCCCGATCCGAATGAGATCCTGGTCGGTCAGCAGACCATCCGCATTCAAATCCTGCGCTACCGTGGACAAACTGAGGCGGTGTTCCAACAACTGTTCGCTAAACTTGCTCGTCATGTGCTCTTCGGTCTAGATTCACGATCTGTGATTTCAGGTCAGGTATGCTAACACACAGCGCCTCCTGCCGACGGCAATATCCCTCTCCGCCCGAGAGCAGAAAAACGCCGATACACGGCCATTTATTGTGACAGTTTCGTGATTAGACCCTACACTAGCGCCACGCAGTCTCAGGGAGGTTGAATAATGCCAATTTTAAGTCCGCTGGGTAGCCTGTTCGGCCGCTCCCCCATTGGGCCAATTCAGGAACACATGGCAATGGCAGACAGGGCGGCACAGCTGGTGCCGCAGCTGCTACGCGCATCAGCCTCCGACGACTGGGAAGCTGCTGCTGCACTGCACCGGGATATTGCTGAGGCAGAGGCCACTGCCGACAAACTGAAACGTTCGGTGCGCCAACATTTACCCAAACGCCTGTTCCTCCCTGTACCGCGCTCCGACCTGTTAACGCTGGTCGCAGTGCAGGATCACATCGCCAATACGGCCAAAGATATTGCCGGCCTGATCATCGGTCGCAAAATCCGTTTTCCGACACCATTACAGGACGCCGCGGTCAAACTAGCCGAAGCATCGGCGGCGACATCGCACCAGGCCCTGAAGGCAATCCAGGAGCTGGACGAGCTGCTGGAGGTCGGATTTACCGGGGGAGGGGAGATCCGCCGTGTTGAATCCATGCTCAAAACAGTGGATGACCTGGAACGCCGTTCAGACGTTATCGCAGTCGACCTGAGAACCGGCTTGTTTGAATTGGAAAGCGACCTGCCACCGGTTGACGTGATGTTTCTCTACCAGATCATCACGTTGCTGGGCACCGTCGCGGACGATGCCGAGAGTGTCGGCGACCGCCTACAAATATTGATGGCAAAATAAGAACAGAATAAGGAGTCACTATGGAAATCATTGCCCAATACGGCAGTATTTTCCTGATCATGGCCTGCGTTTTCGGCTTCTTTATGGCATGGGGCATTGGTGCCAATGACGTCGCAAACGCCATGGGTACCTCGGTGGGGTCCAAGGCATTAACGCTCAAACAGGCGATTATCATCGCCATGATTTTTGAGTTTCTCGGCGCCTATTTTGCCGGTGGCGAAGTCACATCAACCATCCGCAAGGGCATCATCGATGCCCAGGTCATGAATGACAATCCCGAGCTGATGATCTACGGCATGCTGTCCGCGCTGCTGGCGGCGGGCACCTGGTTATTGATTGCCAGTATGAGGGGCTGGCCGGTTTCCACCACCCACTCCATCGTCGGTGCCATCGTGGGTTTCGCGGCTGTTGGCATCTCAGTCGATGCCATATACTGGTCGAATGTCGGCTCCATCGCCGCCAGCTGGCTGGTATCGCCTTTACTGGCGGGCGCGCTGTCCTACGGACTTTTTATGAGTGTTAAGGTATTTATCCTCGACACGGACGACCCGTTTCACCAGGCCAAGAAGAACATTCCCATCTACATGTGGATGGTTGGTTTCATGATTTCCATGGTTACCCTGCTAAAGGGGCTGAGCCATGTAGGGCTGAACCTGGATCTCGGGCTGGGCAGCAAATTTGCCGATTCGGCTCTCGTCTCCGCGCTGGTCGGCTTGGCTGTTGCCGG
This sequence comes from Halioglobus sp. D3-4, assembly GCF_055809315.1. NCBI lineage: Bacteria > Pseudomonadati > Pseudomonadota > Gammaproteobacteria > Cellvibrionales > Halieaceae > Halioglobus > Halioglobus sp. D3-4. The sequence goes on along the minus strand of NZ_CM147907.1, from coordinate 3,878,763 downwards.
CCTCGGCACATTGATGTTGCGCTCTATCAAGGATATACCCGATGAGATGCACCGCTTTCGTTCGGTGGAGCAGGTGTTCGGCGTCCTGATGGTGTTTACTGCCTGCTCCATGGCCTTCGCCCACGGCTCCAATGATGTTGCCAACGCGGTAGGGCCGCTGGCGGCTATCGTCAGCACTGTCGAGTCCGGCGGGGAGATTGCCGCCAAGTCCGCCGTTCCCTGGTGGATATTGCTGGTGGGCGGGTTAGGTATCGTAGTCGGGCTGATCACCTATGGCTGGCGAGTGATCATGACCGTGGGCAGTAAAATCACCGAACTGACCCCCAGCCGCGCGTTTGCGGCCACACTGGGCGCATCCGCCACGGTAGTCATCGCCTCCGGTACCGGCCTGCCGATTTCGACCACCCATACGCTGGTCGGCGCGGTACTCGGTGTGGGCTTCGCGCGGGGCATCGGCGCACTTAACCTGGGGGTGATCGGCAGCATTTTCATGTCGTGGATCATTACCCTGCCTGCTGGTGCGACACTGGCGATTATCTTTTTCTTCATCTTTAAGGCCATTTTTGGAACCTAGCGCCGGCACGGCGCTTGGCTCTGCCAGGGTCCTTGTCTAGACTGAATCACCTTTCCCTGTGCCCACTCGGGCAGATCTGACTGCTGGAGCCCTCATGTCACAGTACGCAAAACAGGTTCTCGGACAACTTCGGCAACTGGTGAGCACGCCATCTGTAAGCTCAACCGACCCCGGATGGGATCAAGGCAATCGCGCGGTAATAGACCTGTTGGCCAGCTGGCTCTCCGACATGGGCTTTGGCGTTGAGATCCAGAACGTCAGTGCAGACGGCCACAAAGCCAACCTCATCGCCACACTGGGCAGCGGTCCAGGCGGCCTGGTGCTGGCCGGTCATACCGACACCGTGCCCTTCGACGAGGGCCGCTGGCAAAGCGACCCACTGGCACTGACAGAGCGCGACAACCGCCTGTACGGTTTGGGCAGCACCGATATGAAGGGGTTTTTCCCGCTCGCCATCGCTGCCGCAAGCGCCTTTACCGCCGAGCGGCTTGAGCAACCCCTGATACTGCTGGCCACAGCGGATGAAGAGAGCTCCATGAATGGCGCGCGACAGCTGGCGGCCGCCGGACGGCCGAAAGCCCGGGCCGCCATCATCGGCGAGCCGACGTCAATGGTACCGGTACGCATGCACAAGGGCATTATGATGGAAGCTGTGCGCGTCACCGGTCGCGCCGGCCACTCATCGAACCCGGATCTCGGAAACAGCGCACTGGAGGGGATGCACACGGTGATGGGCGATTTGATCGCCTACCGCCAGGAACTGGCCGCGCGCTACAGCCATGCGTTTTTCCAGGTGGCCGCACCCACGCTCAACCTGGGGTGTATTCACGGCGGTGACAGCCCCAATCGAATCTGCGGCAGTGCCGAACTGCATTTCGACTTGCGCCTGACACCCGGCGGCGACAATGCCACGGTGCGCGCGGAGCTGGAACAACGCATGCAAACCCTCGCGGCGCAACGCGGGCTGGATATCGAGTTGCGTTCACTGATCAACAGGGTTGAACCGTTTGAGCAAAGCGCGCACAGCGAACTGGTGCAACTCGCGGAAAAACTGACAGGCCACACCGCTGAAGCGGTGGCGTTTGCAACAGAGGCCGCTTTTTTGCAGCAACTGGGTATGGAAACCATTGTGATGGGGCCAGGCTCCATTGACCGTGCGCACCAGCCCGATGAGTATCTGGAACTGGAGCAGATTCAGCCGTGTATCACACTGCTGCAGCAATGCATCCGCCACTACTGCCTGTGAACACTGTGCAATATTGCCATTAGGTAATCTGCAGTGCTTTCTGTACCCTTAATAACTTTCTATTTATCAATAGCTTGGAAGGCAACGTGACAACGTCTGGGCGATCCCATATTCGCTGGTTGAGAAATACCGCACCCTACATCAACGCACACCGGGGCAAGACCTTTGTGCTGATGTTGGGGGGCGCCATTGCGGAGCACGAAAACTTTTCTCATCTTATCCACGATATAGCCCTGCTCAACAGCCTCGGGGTGCGCCTGGTACTGATACACGGTTCACGCAGCCAGATCGACCAACGCCTTGAACGCGCCGGGCTGGACAGCAGATTTCACGACGGAATGCGCGTTACCGACAACGACGCGCTGGAACACGTCAAGGATGCCGCTGGCTCGCTGCGCGCGCAGATTGAAGCGCTGTTGTCCATGGGTTTACCCAACTCACCGATGCAGGGTTCACGTATGCGTGTGTGTTCGGGCAACTTTGTTACCGCACGCCCTATAGGTGTGGTTGGTGGCGTGGACTTTCACCACACCGGCAGGGTCAGGCGCATCGATGCCAGCGGGATTCACCAGCAACTGGCCAGTGGCTCCATTGTATTACTTTCACCACTGGGCTATTCGCCCACCGGAGAGATTTTCAATCTCGCGCTGGAAGATATCGCCGTGCACTGCGCGGCGGCAATCGGCGCAGACAAACTGGTGTTGTTCGGTACAGCGGCGGGCATAGTCAGTGAGAGCGGAGAATTGATCCGGCAGTGCGCTGTCAGTGAGATTAGCGAGCTCACTATCACTGACCCTGAGCAACACTCGCTGCTGCAAACCGCCAAGAACGCATGTATGGCGGGAGTATCACGCTGCCATATCATCAGCGATGAAGACGATTGTGCGCTGTTGCAGGAGCTTTTTACCCACGATGGCTGCGGCACTTTGGTAGGCAACGACGAATATGAGCTGTTGCGCCAGGCCAATATCGACGACGTCGGTGGTATTCTGGAGTTGATCGAACCGTTGGAACAACAGGGCATATTGCTGAAGCGTTCGCGCGAACTGCTAGAGACAGAAATCGGCCAGTTCCGACTGCTGGAGCGCGACGGGCGCATCATTGCCTGCGCCGCTCTCTATCCCTTCCCCGACGACGGCTGTGGCGAAATCGCCTGTATCGTATCGCACCCCGAGTACCGCGGAGGCAAACGTGGACAGCGATTGCTGACAACGCTGGAGCAGGAGGCGCGTCGCCAAAAGCTGGAACGCGTATTTGTTCTCACCACCCAGACTGCGCACTGGTTTATCGAGCAGGGCTTCATCGAAACTACGCGCGATGAACTGCCCTCGCAGAAAAAATCGCTCTATAACCTGCAACGAAATTCGAAAGTATTCTTCAAAACCCTCTGATCTGCACCGGCGGGGGCCAGCCCCCGCTATAGCAGCCCGTATCCGCCACTCGGACACCACACCAACATGCCAAAATGGGGCTGGCCGTGCGCTTCTGCGCACCAGTTTGTACTCTGCAAGGCTACATCAGCGCTGTAACCGCACCGGTTCGAAACACTCCACCCGACCCGCGCACCAAATGTTACCTTTGCTACCGCAGTGAACACTGCCAGTGCTACAGCCCCCTGTGGAATAATCCAGTAATATTTTTAATATCAGCGATTTACGTCACGAAAAATTCACACAGCATGAGCTATATTTTCAATCAGAAGTGTGTATATTAGTAACAGTTGGCGTAACACTTTTAATGCTTCACCAAGCTAGAGGATCCAAACCATGAAATATCTAATCACCATTATCGCCGTTCTCGCGACCACTTTTGCGCTCAAAGCGTCTGCCCGCTGTCCGTTTACAGCGCCCGACACTATGCCGTCGATACCCGACGGAGCCTCTGCGAGCACTGCCCGTATGCAGGACGCAATGGCAGAGGTGCAGGTATATGTGAGCACCAGCGAAGACTTTCTCGACTGCCGCGGATCGATGCTGAGCCCTTCGCACTACCAAGAGGTGCTTAACAACGCCACACAGGCAGCCGGGGCGTTTAACGCCCAACTGGCTCGCTTTCGAGAGAGCAATGGCAGTCTCGCCAGCAACTGAACACAAACTTACATAGCGTCAGGGCGCCCCGGCGGCGCCTTCTGATGCGGGAGTACCATCATGCAATCGCTCTTTACTTCCCACATCCTCGACTGGTTACTGGTTCCGGAAGCGCCTTTTGTGGCGGGATTTTTCCTGCTATCGGCGGTGATTCTGTTCGCGCTCTCGCTGGAAGCAGGCACCTACCCGGAAGTTAAGAAAGGATTCAGGCAACTGAAGAAACTGTTGCCACACCTGCACGGCAGCTGTCATACGGACATCACTTTCACCGGCCACAGCCAGACTACCGGGCGATAACAGCCCACCTCACGGCAGACAGCCAGGGCACCCGGAGCCCGCCGTCAGTGACGGGCGTGAAGCGCAGGCGCGGTTGATATAACCCCGAGGCTCTTCCGCCGCTCACGTTAAAGGGGAACTCAGGCGCAAAATTTGCTATCCTTCACGCCCGAATTTCACTATGTAATCCGGCTGCGGCCGGACTGCTACGGACTCTGAAGATGCCTGACTATCGCTCCAAAACCTCCACTGCCGGCCGCAATATGGCTGGCGCCCGCGCCCTGTGGCGCGCCACTGGCATGAAAGACGGAGATTTCGGCAAGCCGATTATCGCCGTGGTGAACTCATTCACCCAGTTTGTCCCCGGGCACGTGCACCTGAAGGACCTGGGCCAGCTTGTCGCACGCGAGATTGAAGCAGCCGGCGGCGTCGCGAAAGAGTTCAACACCATCGCGGTGGATGACGGTATCGCCATGGGCCACGACGGCATGCTCTACAGCCTGCCCTCGCGCGATATCATCTCCGATTCTGTGGAGTACATGGTCAATGCTCACTGCGCCGATGCGATGGTGTGCATCTCCAACTGCGACAAGATCACCCCCGGCATGCTTAACGCCGCGATGCGATTAAACATCCCCGTGGTGTTCGTATCTGGCGGGCCGATGGAGGCAGGCAAAACCAAGCTGTCGGAAAACAAACTGGATCTCATCGACGCCATGGTGATTGCGGGGGACGACGACGCCTCTGATGAGAAAGTCGCCGAGTACGAGCGTTCTGCCTGCCCCACCTGCGGCTCCTGTTCGGGCATGTTTACCGCCAACTCGATGAATTGCCTGACCGAGGCTCTGGGCCTGTCACTGCCAGGCAATGGCTCGACACTGGCCACGCACTCCGATCGCGAGCAGTTGTTCCTGCGCGCGGGTCGCGTCATAGTCGATCTGTGCAAGCGCTATTATCAGGAGAACGACGAATCGGTGTTGCCGCGTAATATCGGTAACTTCAAAGCCTTTGAAAACGCCATGAGCCTGGATATCGCAATGGGCGGCTCTACCAATACCATTTTGCATTTGCTGGCGGCGGCACAGGAGGCGGAGCTGGATTTCACCTTGGCGGATATCGACAGGCTGTCGCGTAAAGTACCTCAACTGTGCAAGGTTGCACCGAGCACACCGAAGTATCACATGGAAGACGTGCACCGCGCGGGCGGCATCATGGGCATACTAGGAGAACTCGATCGTGCCGGCCTGCTGCACAGCGAGTGTAGCACCGTACATAGCAACACGATCGCAGATGCACTGGAGAAGTGGGACATCATGCGCACCGAGGACGCTGTGGTACACAAATTCTACAGTGCTGGCCCCGCCGGCATCCCGACGCAGACTGCATTTAGCCAAAGTACGCGCTGGCCCAGCCTTGACACCGACAGGGCAGACGGCTGTATCCGTTCGCTGGACAACGCCTTTTCACTGGAAGGCGGTCTGGCCATATTGACCGGCAACATCGCACTTGACGGTTGCGTGGTAAAAACAGCCGGTGTGGACGATTCAATTCTGACGTTCTCCGGCCCGGCCCACGTCTGCGAGAGCCAGGACACTGCGGTCGACGATATCCTCAATGACCGTGTAAAAGCGGGCGATGTCGTCATCGTGCGCTACGAGGGGCCGCGCGGCGGCCCCGGCATGCAGGAGATGCTGTACCCCACCAGCTATATTAAATCCAAGGGCCTGGGCAAAGCCTGTGCCCTGCTCACAGACGGCCGGTTTTCCGGTGGCACCTCCGGCCTGTCGATAGGCCACGCCTCTCCGGAAGCAGCTGCCGGAGGCACAATCGGCCTAGTGGAAAATGGCGATATCATCGAGATCGATATCCCCAACCGCAGCATCAATGTCGCGCTGTCTGACGAGGAGTTGGCGCGACGGCGCGCAGCAATGGAGGCGCGCGGCGATAAGGCCTGGCAACCCACCGAAGTGCGCCCGCGCAAGGTCACGCCCGCGCTGAAAGTCTATGCCAAGATGGTGACCAGCGCTGATAAAGGCGCGGTAAGGGACTTGTCTCTACTCGATTAGCCCGCCGGAATCATTAGCGGGTGCATCGTTCGGCTCGCTGATTTCAACGATAGGGGCATCGGGGCTCTTGCCCTCGGCGATCAGTTTCTCAAGGTCTTCCTGCAACGACGACAGGCTGTCGCGCAAATGCCTGTCCTGTCGTTCACTGCGCCCATCGAGTATGCGTGCAATAACGTCATATATCTGTGTCAGGTTGTGCTGGTAGATCCGTGAATATTCAGGAGAGGGGTTTTCCCGTTGCATGGCTACCGCCTCCCTGACACGCTGCTGCCACTGCGGCTTGCGCTCAAGCAACACACCGAGCTCTTCCAACCACTGCGCGCGCGCCGCTAACCAGGCACTATCAGAGCGCAACAGGCTACGACTGAACTCGAACAGAATCTGCCGCTGCACATCCGATAAGGAGCCCAGATACTCCCGGGCATTCTCCAGCGCGCTGTCGTAGCTATCTTCGTAGAACTCCTCATCGGTGCGCTCCAGATACTCCTCTTCATACTCTCGCTGGCGTTCCCACAACTCCTCCATTAACTCCTCGATCTGCTCGTCGGTCAATTGCCCACCCAGATTCAGCAGCCAATCCAATGATTCGCCCTCGAGGCGCAACCAGGCCAACTCAAATTCGTTGAACACGTGGGCAATCATCTGGGGTGTCTGCGGCTGATCAAGGCTGCTCTCGAATGATTCGAGTATCTCCAGGTAATCCGGGAGCTCCCGGTATCGGTGCCAGGCGAGGAAGGGTTCGAGCAGGACATCCAGGTGTTGTTTCTGCCGCGAATCGAGATCGACGTAATCATCGACATACCAGGGCACCAGAAAGTCCAGCCGGTTGTAAAAAAACGTGGTGCTGCTGCACGCTCCGAGAAAGAACAGGACGACTGCCAGCAGGCACGTCCGGAACAACCCTGCGCTGGCCTGCGCCACTATCTAGTGGCGTCCCAGAGAGACGGTTTTGGGTGCGACGGTTGGCGTATCTGGCATCGGGCTGGACGGGGGGTCAGCCAGCTCAACCCGATTGCGCCCCAAATCCTTGGCGCTGTATAAGGCTGCATCGGCGTGGCGCAGCCAATTCTCGAGATCCGACACCGCTATCAAATCGCACACTCCCACACTCACCGTCATGGGGCCCTGCGGCAACAGTTGTTCCTGCTCGACAGCACGGCGCAACTGGTTGGCGACAATTTTCGCTTGAGCTGCTCTGGTGTCACTCAGTAACAATACAAACTCCTCGCCACCGTAACGGCACAGGGTATCCACACCACGGATCCGCTCTTTGATCAAACTGACGAGGCTCTTCAGCGCCTCGTCTCCCACATGATGCCCGAACTCGTCATTGATCTTCTTGAAGTGATCAATATCCAACAACAACAATGAAACGCTGCGCCGGCTCCGCTCCCAGTCCTGCAGTGCTCTGGACGCCTGCAATTCCAGATAGCGACGGTTGAACGCGCCCGTCAGCGAATCAGTTATCGCCAAATCCTTGAGGCGCCGCGACTGCTCCGTCATCGCATAGACCTGCCAGGTACTGACCACCCAGGTGAGTATCGCACTGACGAGCATCACAAATGCCGTCGTCAGGTCGAACTCTGACATCACCACCGGTATCGCGGCGCAGGCACTGAGCACCCCCAGAATAATCGCCCAGCGCGTCCTGAACAAGACAGGAAGAGCCACCAGCAGCGGAAACATCAGGTACAAACTATACAGCTGGCCGTAGTACAAAGACACTACAGCCAGGCCCATACATACTCCCACTACGACGGCGGGAGACAGTATCGTCTCGCGGTGCAGACTGGATAAAATTATATCTACCACAAGCGTTCCCAGCAGCAGCAATGCACCGATCGCGAGCAGGTATTGACCCATATAGAAGTTATTAACGACGAGAGGCAGCAAAACCACTGCCAGTAGTAAGAAGATATATCTGTAGGCACTGCGTCGACGCCTGATGCGCTCGTCGTCGAAATGATCGTCGTTCTGGGCACGTTTGCGTGACAGCAAACCCCCGGTAAACGTCTCAGTGAAATGGCGCTTCAACCGCGACCACGGTGCATTTTTGGAATTATTCAGTGTAGTGCCCATATCGGATATCGGGATCTTTTCCATGACCCACAATACCGCCCTATAAACCTATCCGATGACTCAGGCTAGCACTGGAATGCTGCACGCGGCTATTGTGCACAGGGCACAAGTTCACACTTTTGGCGGAAAAAGTGCGGGGAACCCCTGATGATGCGCGGTGCAGTAATGGGCTGGGCAGGGGTTCCCCGGGGTAGCTTAAGCGGCGGCGTGATGCTCCTGTGCAGCAGCCTTGTTGATTGCCCCCAAAATACCGTCCAGAGAGGCCTGAATAATATCCTGGCTACGACCAACGCCGCAGAAACGGTCGCCGTCAATGTTGAGCTGTATATAGCAGACTGCCTCGGCATCGGCACTTTGGCTCAGGGCATGCTCGTTATACTCCACCAATACGATCTGCTTGCCGGTAAACTCCTGCATCGCATCGACAAATGAGGCCACGACACCGTTACCGCTCGCAGACAGATGGTGCACCGATGAGCCCTCCTGCAATGCCACCTGCAACCGATCCACACCTTCCTCACGGCTCACCTGGTAGTTACCCAGTGTCCAGCGGCCATTTCCCGCAAGGTAGGTATCCAGGAACAGTTGGTGTATCTCATCCGAGCCGACTTCAGTCTCGCGCTCCTCAGCGTATGCCTGCACCGAGGTACTGAAATCGATCTGCAGCCAGCGCGGTAATTCAAGACCATAGTCGCGTTCCAACACGTAGGCGATACCACCTTTGCCAGACTGGCTGTTGATGCGTATCACTTCCTGATAGGAGCGCCCGATATCCTGCGGGTCTATCGGAAGGTAGGCGACATCCCAGGGAGCGTTGCTATCGCGTTTGACCAGACACTTTTTGATCGCATCCTGATGGCTTCCGGAGAAGGCCGTGAACACCAGCTCACCCGCATACGGGTGACGCGGATGTACCGGCAACTGCGTACACTCGCGGGTGGTCTGGAGGATTTCATCCATATGACCCAACTGCAATTTCGGATCTACACCCTGGCTGTAAAGGTTCATGGCCATGGTTATGATGTCCATATTGCCCGTGCGCTCGCCATTGCCCATCAGGGTGCCCTCCACGCGATCGGCACCGGCCAGTACACCCAACTCTGCAGCTGCCACCGCACAGCCGCGATCGTTATGCGTGTGCAGTGAAATCAACAAGCTGTCCCGGTTGGCGACGTGGTCGCAGAACCACTCGATCTGATCCGCGTAGACATTCGGCGTGCTCACCTCAACCGTCGCCGGCAGATTAATGATCACCGGGCGCTCCGGCGTGGGCTGCCATACCGCGTTTACCGCATCGCAGATTTCCACCGCGAAATCCAGCTCGGTACCAGTAAAGCTCTCGGGTGAATACTCAAATACCCACTCCGTCTGCGGGTACCGGGCAGCGCATTCGCGCACCAACTCAGCACCTTTCACAGCAATATCGACAATACCCTGACGATCGAGACCAAAAACCTGCTCGCGCTGAACCGTCGAGGTGGAATTGTACACATGCACGATCACACGTCGCGCGCCTTCGAGCGCCTTGAAAGTCTTCTCGATCAAATCGGGACGCGCCTGCGTGAGCACCTGAATCGTCACGTCCTCTGGAATACGGTTATTGTCTATCAACTCCCGCACGAAATCGAAATCGTGACTGGAGGCCGAGGGAAAGCCCACCTCGATCTCCTTGAAACCGATCTTGATCAATTGATCCCAAAGCAGTGATTTCTGGCGCGCCGTCATGGGCTCAATCAGCGCCTGGTTGCCATCGCGCAGATCGACACTGCACCAGCTCGGCGCCTGCTCTATAACCCGGTCGGGCCAGCGCCGGTTCGGCATGGCGATAGGGGGAAAGGCCTGATACTTGCGATGATCGAAATTGCTCATGATGCTCTACCTGTCGTGTTTGGTGGCCGATCACCCGTGCGCCTGTCTGTACGAGCCCTCGTGAGGCGATGTACGCAGCGCTGGTGGAGGGATAACCCCACCAGCACCAGCCGCACCGGGTGATTGATCAGCCGGATGCATAGTATAGGACTCTCCCATGAGAGAGAGATCGCCAATATAGCGCGCTTATCATGGTAATTAGCAATAATTCACTAATATGGAACTTTTTTTGAGTGATATAGTTCTATTGTACTTAGAATGCTTGTAGCGTCAGGAGGAAACCCCGCATGAAACTGGATCGCACCGACCGCAGGATATTGCAGGCCATGCAACACAATGCCCGCATCAGTAATCTCGAACTCGCTGACGCAGTCGGCCTCTCGCCCACTCCCTGTTCCCGCCGTGTAAAACGCCTGGAAGAATCCGGCCTGATCCGCGCCCACGTCACTCTACTGAACCAATCCATGCTCGGGCTGAAACTCACCGCCTATATCGGTATTAGCATGGACCGCCATACGCCGGACCGTTTCGAGGCATTTGAAGCCGAGGTCGCAAGCTACCCCGAGGTGATGGAGTGCTCCGTAGTCACGGGCCAGGCTTCGGATTATCTGCTCAAGGCTGTGGTGCCGGATATGGAATACTACGAGCGCTTCCTGCTCGGCAAACTGACACGTATTGAGGGTGTGACCGGCGTGCATTCCAGTTTTGAACTGCGCCGCGTCATTCAACGAACCGTGTTGCCGCTGGAGCATATCTCCGATGCAACCGTACTGTGAACATCTCTCCCGCCGAATCAACCCATCCACTGCCCAGCATCCATCGTATTGCCATGCCACAGCAGCCCCGACATTGTCACGCCTGAAGTACCCGGGCAGCATGCTGTGACAATGTTTAAAAATGATTGAATTTGTCAGTCATAGAGAGCACTTACGCGCTTGCTGCCTACGCGGGATTGCAGCAGACTACTCGCCGATAGTTAATTCAATAACAATGTGGAGTCTCTATGATAAATATGGCGGGCAAAGTTGCCATCGTAACCGGCGGCGCCAGCGGGATGGGTCAGATTACGGCCAGGCGCCTGGCAAGACAGGGAGCCAAGGTCGCGATTTTCGATGTGAACGACAAAGGGTTGCAGGACACCGCAGCGGAGTCTGACAACATTACCGCGTATCGTTGCGATATTTCCAGCCTGCAGGATGTGGAGGCCAAGGTAGCAAACGTAGCCTCGGACCTCGGGCCCATCGAACTGTTGGTTCACGCTGCGGCGTTAATGCCTGCGCACTCTTTGGTCAACAACACACATGAGGATATGGAGAAGCTGTTCCGCATCAACTATTTCGGCACCACCTACATCGTAAAGGCTGTACTGCCGGCAATGATAGATCGGGGACGCGGACGCATCATCGCATTCGGTTCTATTGCAGGCATCGCACTGGTGCCCAAAATGGGCGCCTATTGTGCCACCAAAGCGGCGGTGAATGCCTACATCGAAGTACTGCAGAATGAGATCCGTCACACAGGGGTGCGCGTACACTTGGTTTGTCCCCCGGCGGTTAACACGCCACTAGTCGATCAGACCATGGCCACCGAGACGCCGGGCAGCTTCATTGAAGCGAAGAAGAGCGGGCGCCTCAGCGACCCGGAGCACATGATCGATGCGATAGAAAAAGGCGTGCAAAAAGACAAGGACATCATCTACCCAAAAGAAGCCCGCATGCTATATCTGTGGCGCGCGCTGCTACCAAAACTGTGGTGGAAAGCCGTGATGAACTTCGAGAAATAAGCGGATCGAAACACCCGCCATTTGCCCAGCACCTCACTGCCGGGCAAATGGCCTTCTTCTAGCAAGTGGCTTTTTTATTGGTTTTGTGCCGAAGTTTCCTGCACTCAGGTTTTTGCGGCTCCTGAGGCGCTACCGGTACAGCGACGTTCTGCCCCTCTGACGATGCAACGAGGCTGTACTGAACCACTCGCCAGACACCGCCGCTTTGTGTCAGCACACCTGACCCATAAGCACGACCCAATTGATCACTCTCCAGCGACTCGTCAAACCAGGCGACGGAACCATCGGCCGAGAACTGAACATCTCTTGCATTGATGCGGTAATCCCAGGCATTGTCAGTGCTGAAGCTGTCGTCGATGAAATCCCTCAGCGCCTCGCCTTGCAGCCGAGCGGTATCTGCCACACCGAGAAAAACCGCATCGGGTGACAGCACCGCGGTAAATGCTACCGGATCGGCATCAGCACCAGCCTGATGCAGGGTGTCCAGCGTCGCCTGCGGCGACGTTTCAGCAATTGCCTGGCAGCTAAGTAGAAGGCACAGAAGCGCTGCCCCGGCCCTGGATACTGTTTTCATATAACACGTCCCCCTCAAAGCGACTCGAATTACGGCCTACCACTATGCCTGAAAAGACTATTCAACTGGAAATGATAAGCGCATTAGTTACACTGGTCGACAAAGTAACAACAATTCACCCGTCGACGGAAAGTAAGAATGTTTGAAAACTCGGATAGCGACTGGGAAGCCTATGGCGCAGAAAACCCCTACTATGGCGTAATATCAAATGAAAAGTTCCTCACCGAAAATCTCAGTGACGATTCCATAGCCGAGTTCTGGCAATCGGGCCAAAGCGATATCGACGTTGTTTTCCAGAAGATCAAAGAGCACATTGACCCCAATTTTCAGCCGGCGCAGGCGCTGGATTTCGGGTGCGGTGTGGGACGTTTACTGTTTGCCATCAGTGGCCGGTGCGAGCACGCAACCGGCGTCGATGTGTCACCTTCAATGCTGGCAGAAGCGAAACGTGAAGCCGCGAAGAAAGCCATTGATAACGTATCCTTTATAGAGACCAACGACTGTTCGGAACTGGGCGTCAACAGGTTTTGCCTGATCCATTCCTATATCGTTTTTCAGCACATACCCGAAGACCGAGGTTACGCGATACTCGATAAACTACTCGCCAGTCTTCGTAGCGGAGGAGTAGGCGTATTGCATTTCACCTTCAGCAATTCTCGGTTCTGGTACTGGAAGCTCATCCGCAGAATTCCTTTCAACAAGCAGCTGCGAAACCTCATCCAGGGAAAGCCCTTGAACGCTCCCCACATGCAGATGAACGAGTACGACCTCGGCCTCATCATGCGCAAGCTGTGGTCACTGGGGGTGAGCAATTGCCATGTGGAGCTCACTGATCACGGCGTGCTCGGTGCGATTATTTACTTCAAAAAAGCCTGAAAAAAACGATAGCGGAAGAAATCCATACGCTGTGCCGCTCTGCGTGGCCGCCATTGAGCAGTCGCGGTGCTTTGCTTTAGCGGAGCGCATAGATTAGCATCGCCGCCCCATGACCCAACGACAGTTGCACCCCGACTCCCGCTGGCTGCTGGCATTGCTGGCGGCACTGGTCGCACTCGGCCCGCTGAGCGTGGATGTCTACCTCCCGGCCATGCCATCGATGATGACGTCGCTGGGCACAGACATCCGGCATATGCACCTCACCCTCAGTACCTACCTCACTGGGTTTGCGCTATTTCATCTGGCCTGTGGCCCGCTGGCCGACCGCTTTGGTCGCAAACCGATACTCATCGGCGGTACCATCCTGTTTGTACTGGCATGTGTAGGCTGCAGCCTGTCCACCACCGTTGAGCAACTGCTGTTCTTCCGCTTCATGCAGGGCGTAGGCGCCTGCGTGGGCCCCACCCTGGCGCGCGCCGTGGCGCGCGATGTATTCGGCCCGACACGCGCAGCCCGCGCGTTATCCCTTATTGCGATGCTGATGGCACTGGCCCCCGCCGTGGCGCCCTCCTTGGGCAGTATCCTGATGCTGTGGCTGCCCTGGCCGAGTATTTTTATTTTTCTGGCGATCTACGGTATCGCCATGGTGGTACTCATCCAGATATTCCTGGCGGAGTCGTTGCCACAGCGGCAGAGTCTCCACCCGCTCTCGATCGCGCGCAACTACGCAGAACTGGTGCGCAGCCCGACTTTTGTCGTAGCCACCTTGGCCAGCAGCTTTGTCTATGCGGGCCTGCTGGCCTACCTGTCATCGTCCAGTTTTGTCTATATCGACATGCTCGGCGTACCGGTGCAATACTTTGGGCTGGTGTTTCTGACATCGGTTGTCGGTTACATGTTTGGCAGCGCGCTCAGCGCCAGGTTGAGCCGCAGCCAGGACTCCGAAAAAACGGTGTTGTTTGGCGCTGCGCTGGTAGCCATATCGGCTACCGTCATGTGGCTGGGCGCTTACCTGCTGCCACAAAGCGTGCTCGTATTGATGCTGCCTATGATGCTGTACGCCACAGGCATGGGGCTGGTGCTACCCAATGCAATGGCGGTGGCACTGAGTGCCTTCCCGCATATTGCAGGCACTGCGTCTGCCCTCATGGGCTTTATCCAAATGGGTTTATCAGCCTCCGTAACGGCGCTGGTAGGCATGTTTCTGGTCGATACCCCGGCACCCATGTTGAACTTCATGGTGCTTATTACACTATCTGCCCTGGTGCTCAGTGTGTTGCTGTATCGACGGCACACCGTGACAAACCCCTGACCACACGCCCGCGCTGTGGCATACTCTGCGGGCAATTCTTGCGGAGATTATTACGTGCGCACGGCGTCTGACGTTACCCAGCTCATCGGCAACACCCCCTTGCTCCACCTGAAGCAGGTATCGGAGAAAACCGGCTGTACCATTCTAGGTAAGGCGGAGTTTCTCAACCCCGGCGGCTCGGTGAAAGACCGCACCGCGCTGGGCATCCTACAGGCGGCGCAGGCCAGTGGCGAGCTGAAACCGGGTGGCCGCATCGTCGAGGGCACCGCCGGTAATACCGGCATCGGTCTGACGCTGTTGGCCAATGCGATGGGCTACCAGAGCACTGTCGTCATGCCCGTCACCCAGAGTAAGGAAAAAATCGATACGCTGGAGTTACTGGGCGCTGATCTGCACCTGGTGGCTGCCACCTCCTATAGCGATCCGAACCACTACACCCATACGGCACAACGCATGGCGGAAAAGTTCAACAAACGCGAGGCGAACGGCGCGGTGTGGGCACGCCAGTTCGACAATCTTGCCAATATGGAAATACACAGGCGCACTACCGGCGAGGAAATCTGGGAGCAGACAGATGGCAAAGTAGATGGCTTCGTATGCGCCGCTGGCACCGGTGGCACGATCGCGGGGATCTCTACCGCGCTGAAGGAGCACAATGCTGACGTTACCATAGGCCTGGCCGACCCCTCTGGCGCGTCACTGTATGAATACTTCCAGAGTGGCACACTACAAGCCAGTGATGGGGGGTCGATCGTCGAGGGTATCGGTATCAATCACCTGACCGATAACATGGCGCAGGCGAAAGTGGACGTGTCGTTTATGATCAGCGACGAAGAGGCCTTGCCCTATATCTTTGACCTGCTAAAGCACGAAGGTTTGTGCCTCGGCGGATCATCGGGCATTAACATTGCTGGCGCCGTTCGACTGGCAGAGCACCTGGGGCCGGGGCACACAATCGTCACCATCCTGTGCGATTATGGAAACCGCTACCAGAGCAAACTGTTCAACCCTGTTTTCCTCGAGAACAGGAGCTTACCTGTTCCCGAGTGGCTAGTGATCTAGGCGAGAGGAAAGGAGCGCGATTATTTGGCGGCCGCAGCGCGCTCTTTTTCAACCAGGAAATCGACGACTTTCAGCATATTCGCCTGTGAGCCCGCTTTCTGCTGGTTAATGTAGTACTTGCCGTTCACCATCATCGCTGGCGTTCCCGAGAGTTTCGCCGCTTTAGCCGTGGCTATAGCCTGATTCACCTGGCTGTTCACGCCGAAGGAATTAAACGCCTTATTAAAGTCTTCTTCTGACACACCATTAGCAGTGAACAGCGCGGCAATCTCCGCCTGCGACAACAATTTTTTACCATCGACATTCATGGCCTGAAAGATGATCGGATGCATGGTGTCCAGCACACCCAGCGCCTCAGCTGTGTAAAACGCCCTGGCGTGCAGCGACATCTGCTCTGCCCAGACCGCAGGGATCGCGCGGAAACTTACCCCATCAGGCAATGTTTTTTTCCACGGCTCCAACAACACCTCGAAGTTGTAACAGTGGATGCAGCCATACCAGAAAAATTCTGCGACTTCGATTTCATCCGGGGAAAGTGTTCGCACCGGGGGCGAGATCAGATCATAGTCGGTACCGGCGACATATGTTGTCTCTGCTTCCTGTGCGACACTGGCAAGTCCGAAAAGCAGCAGGGACGCTGTGAGTAATGCTCGTTTTATCATAAAGCTCTCCACAAAAAGTTCGTTGCTTGATGAGACAACAGCGAACGTCAGTCGTTCACCCACTCAAAAAAATGGGTGGCCACTGGCCACCCCTGGTTGACGTGTCGGGCTACTTCAGACCCGCAACATAGCTCGACACAGCTTCAATTTCCTTATCGCTGAGGCCAAATGCCGTGGTTCGCATAATCTTCGCCTCGCCATCATTAGTGCGGCCAGCGGGATCTTCATACCCTTTGCGATAGGCGCGTAACTGGTCTGCGACATACTGCGCATGCTGGCCGGCCAGCGATGGGAAGCCGGCGGGATCGTTACCTTTCCCTGTCGGAGAGTGACAGGCTATGCACGCTGCCACTTTACGATCAGGAACACCCGCGCGATAAATTTTTGCGCCCAGTTCCAGCATCTCGGGGTTGGTCTGCCCACCCGAGCGTTTCTGCGAGGAAAAGTAGGCGGCAATATCGGCGAGTTCCTGATTGGTTTTCTTGTCCAGCTGGCCGACCATGGTCGGCACCTCGCGCAGGCCATCGCGAATATCCTGCAACTGCTTGTACAGGTATTTTTCACCCTGACCCGCCAGCTTGGGAAAAGGTGAAGCACCGTTACCATCCGCGCCGTGACAGGCACCACAAGCGGCACTCTGACTCTTGCCTGCGGCTGCATCGCCCTCGGGCATGACTGTCGCGGCAAAACTGATCGATGTCCAGCCAAGCGTCAGGCTAAACAAAACTGCTAGTGTCTTCATGATAATTCCAGATAACGAGTGTGAGAGTACGCTCAGTTCGAGGGCGCAGGAGCCGCCATAAATTCGATCAGAGCGGTGTATTCTTCGTCGGTACAGGTAGCGCACAACCCGGTGGGTGGCATACCGTTCAGGCCGTTTTTCACCGACTCAATCAAGGCCGGCATGCCTTTGGCCATACGCGGCTCCCAAGCGGCCACATCGTGTGTCTTGGGAGCACCTGCGGCCCCCGAGAAATGGCATGCAAAACAGCTACTTTGGTAGTTTGCCGGCGGCTCTGCAGCCCAGGCTCCTGCGGCGGAGCTCATCAAAACAACAGCCAATAATTTTTTCATAGCGCAACCCCTATAGATGCAGCAAGCCAATTAACCACACAAGCATTTGATAACAGACGAAAAAGCTGTGGCATTATATACGAGATACCCCGACCAAAAAAGGCAATCCCTCGCAATGGACGATCCCGAACACAGCACCGCGCCTGCAACCCCCGATTATCGGCGCGCGCAGTTTCTCACCAGCGCCGCCAAAGTATCCCAGTGCCCCCCCGACGGCGGCTGGGAGGTGGCGTTTGCGGGCAGATCCAATGCAGGAAAGTCTAGCGCAATCAATAGCTTAACGAACAACAAGAAGCTTGCCAAGACATCCAAAACACCTGGAAGAACTCAGCTCATCAACTTTTTCGAGCTGTCCGAGCAGCAGCGTTTGGTAGACCTGCCCGGCTACGGTTTCGCCAAAGTCCCGCTGGCGGTGAAGCGCGAATGGACCAAACAACTGGAAAATTACCTACAGAACCGCCAGTGCCTGCGCGGGCTTATTCTCCTGATGGATATCCGCCACCCCCTGCAACCGTTCGACCGGCAAATGCTCGACTGGGCCCTGCAAGCGCGCATGCCCGTACACATCCTGCTGACGAAGGCCGATAAGCTCAAACGCGGCGCGGCCAGCACGGCACTGCTGCAGGTACGCGCCAGCTTGAAAGACAGCGCCGACCTGGTCAGCGTACAGCTCTTCTCCGCCCTCAAACACGATGGCCACAAGGAACTGATCGCGGTGCTGGATCACTGGCTAACCGATATCGGTGCAGACGCCCTCACACCCTGACATCGAAAGGCTGAAAATAACAAACCCCGGTTGCCTGTTTCGCGGGCAACCGGGGAAACTAGGGCCTCTTGGGGAAAGAGGCTTGCTCACTTGGCTCAGGATAAAAGCCACTTAGGGATGTAGCTTGCGCTACAGGTAATAAGACTGGGTGACAGAGCAAAAGTTCAAGTGCTTTTAAATTTGTTCGCGGGCGAGTCCCGCACGTTCCGGCGCACACAGTCCGGGCACGGGCACAGCAAGGCTAAGCGTGCCCTATCGCCCGGACTGTGTGCGCCGAAACGCGCGGGACGATCTCACTCTGGGACTAGATCTAATGCGCCTCATCCCAGTTATTGCCAACACCGGCCTCCACCAGCAGAGGCACCGACAACTCCGCTGCCTCTGACATCAACTGGCAGATCCGCTCGCGTACAGGGTCAACTTCATCCGTCGCCACTTCAAACACCAGTTCATCGTGCACCTGCATAATCATGCGGGTGTCGGCATCACCCTGCTGCAACCAGGCATCCACCGTCAGCATCGCACGTTTGATGATGTCGGCCGCCGTACCCTGCATCGGCGCATTGATGGCGGTGCGCTCCGCTGCCTGCACGTGCATTTTGTTGCGCGCGTTGATGTTGGGGAGATAGAGGCGGCGGCCGAACAGCGTCTCCACATAGCCCTGTTCTTTGGCCAGCGCGCGGGTGCGATCCATATACTCCGCGACGCCCGGATAGCGCTCAAAATAGCGATCGATATATTGCTGGGCTTCCTGGCGGCCGAGATGCAGCTGCTTGGCCAGCCCGAATGCCGACATACCGTAGATCAGGCCGAAGTTAATCGCTTTGGCCTTGCGCCGCTGCTCGCCCGAAACGGCATCCAGCGGGACTTCAAATACTTCAGACGCCGTGGCGGAATGTACATCCTTGCCCTCGGTGAAGGCACTGAGCAGGCCGGCATCACCCGATAAATGGGCCATGATGCGCAGTTCGATTTGCGAGTAGTCAGCCGCAACAATCTTGTAACCGTCGGGCGCGATAAACGCCTGGCGAATGCGGCGACCCTCCTGTGTGCGGATGGGGATATTCTGCAAGTTGGGGTCCGTGGACGACAGACGACCGGTGGCTGCCACGGCCTGATGGTAGGAGGTGTGCACGCGTCCGGTGGCTGCATTGATCATCTCCGGCAGCTTGTCGGTATAGGTAGACTTGAGCTTGCTCAGGCTGCGGTATTCCAGTAACAGCTTGGGCAGGGGGTAGTCCAGCGCCAGCTCCGCCAGTACTTCTTCTGCGGTGGAAGGCGCCCCTTTCGGGGTTTTCTTGATGACGGGCAGCTCCAGTTTTTCAAACAGGATTTCGCCCAACTGCTTGGGCGAGCCGAGGTTGAAGGGCTGGCCGGCCAGCTCATGCGCCTCGGCCTCGAGCTCCGCGAGCCGTTTGCCCAGCTCGCCGCTTTGCTGCACCAGCAACTCCCGCGAGATCAATGCACCGCGCCGCTCTATACGCGACAACACCGGGATCAGCGGAACTTCAATATTGCTCAGGACATCGCGCAGGCCCTCGTGTTCCTCCAGCCTGGGCCAGAGGGTCTGGTGCAGGCGCAGGGTAATATCCGCATCCTCAGCGGCATAAGGTCCCGCATCCTCCAGCTTGATTTGGTTGAAGGTCAGTTGCTTCGCACCCTTGCCGGCGACATCCTCAAAATGGATGGTTTTCTGGCCGAGGTACTTCAGGGCGAGGCTGTCCATATCGTGGCGCGTTGCGGTTGAGTCCAGCACATAGGATTCGAGCATGGTATCGAAGCGGATACCCCGCAAGGTAATGTCGTGATTGGCCAGTACGCTGGCATCATACTTGAGGTTCTGCCCCACCTTTGCTCTGTTCCCATCTTCAAGCAGGGGTTTCAGCGCCGCCAGTACCGCATCGCGCGACAATTGCGGTGGCGCGCCCAGATAATCGTGTGCCAGCGGCACATAGGCCGCCTTCCCCGGCTCCACAGCAAAAGAGACACCGACGATACGCGCGTCCATGTAATCGAGGCTGGTGGTCTCGGTGTCGAACGAGAACAGCGGCGCAGCCTGCAGGGTTTCCAGCCAGGCATCAAAAGCGGGTTGCTCAGTGACGATGTCGTACTCTGCCGCAGGTTTGTCAGCGGCGGTTTCTGCGGGATCAGCACCCTCGAGTTGCTCATCCAGCCAGGAACGAAATTCCATCCGCGTAAACCAGTCCACCAGTGCTTCGCGGTCCGGGGCTGCGTTTTCCAGCTGCTCGGGGCGCAAGTCCAGCGGCACATCTGTCTTGATCGTAGCCAGCAGATACGAGAGGTAGGCGCTGTCCTTCTCGCGCTCCAGTTTCGCGGCCATGGTCTTGGCACCGCGGAAAGACAGATCCGCCACTTTGTCGAGATTGGCATAGATGTCATCCAGGCCGCCGAGCCCCTGCAGCAGACCCAGCGCTGTCTTTTCGCCGACACCGGGCACGCCGGGGATATTGTCTACCTTGTCACCCATCAGCGCGAGGAAGTCGATAATCAGTGTTGGCGGCACTCCAAACTTTTCGCTCACGCCGGCCTCATCCAGCACGGTTTCAGTCATGGTATTGACCAGCGTCGTATGTTCGTTGACCAACTGCGCCATGTCCTTGTCACCGGTGGAAATCACCACGTACCGGCCCTGTTCACTGGCCTGCCGGGCCAGCGTACCGATCACATCGTCAGCTTCTACGCCGGGCTCACAGATGAAGGGCAAGCCCATGGCCTTGACGATGGCGTGAATCGGCTCAATCTGCTCTCGCAGTTCATCCGGCATCGGTGGGCGCTGGGCTTTGTACTCTTTGAAAATCTCATCACGGAAGGTCTTGCCCTTGGCATCAAACACCACGGCTATCGGACTGTCCGGATAATCGAGAACAAGGCGCCTCAGCATACTGATCACACCGCGCACAGCTCCGGTGTTCTGGCCGCTGGAGGTCGTCAACATCGGGAGGGCATGATACGCCCTGTACACATAGGAGGAGCCGTCAACGAGAACAAGGGGCGGGGTGTCAGAAGCCATAATAGAACTCACTTTGCTGTTTACCTTGCCGGAAGCGGCCGACCGACCCGCAACGCGTCAGTAAGCGCTTACTTTATGTTGGGGTAATGCACTCTCATTGATTCCAGAGGTACCTGGCCGAGCGATAAGTCACCTTCATTTTTGCCAGGTCCAACGGCGATTTGAAGAAACCGTGATAGTCTCCTCTCGGGTTTATGAGTGCCACATTGGCACTATGCTCCACCTGATAGTCGTCGCCCTCGCCGGGCACTTTGCGAAACGGCGTGTTCAGCGCAGTGGCAAAGCGATGTATATCCAGGAAATCACCAGTGACGCCAATAAACTCGGGATTGAAGAAGGGCACGTAGGTCGCCAATTGCTCCACGGTATCCCGCGCTGGATCCACGGACACCATTATCACCTGTGTATCCTCGGCCTCAGTACCCTCAATACTGCCCACAAATTGATTGAGAAAGCTCATGGTGGTGGGGCAGATATCCGGGCAGTGCGTGAAACCAAAAAACACGAGGCTCCACTGGCCCTCCAGTCGCGCAGGATCGAAAGCGTCTCCATGGTGGTCCACAAGGGCAAACTCCCCCAAATCACGCGGTGTTTCGAAGACATACAGACCATTGATGCGCATTTCCGATTCGGTCATCACCCGGGGCTGCGTGACCCGGTGCACGAACCCACCCACAATGACGGCGATAATCAGCAGCAGTCCTGCGACAGTGAACTTGATATTGCGTGACTGGCTCATAAGGTACTCACCGGAAAAATGTAATGATCAACCAACATAACCACAAATAGCGACATCAGGTAGATTATCGAGTATTTAAATGTCTCCATGGGTGCATTCGGGTTTTTGCCGCGCATCAATTCTATCGCCCAATACAGAAAACCACCGCCGAGCACCACCGCTCCCAGCAGGTAGAGCGGCCCACTCATACGTGTTGCGTAGGGCAGCAGGGTGATGAGGAACATCAGGATGGTATACAGCAGAATGTGCAGCTTGGTGAATGCAACGCCGTGAGTCACAGGCAGCATCGGAATTTCCACAGCGGCATATTCCTCGCGGCGGTGAATCGCCAGCGCCCAGAAATGCGGCGGCGTCCACGCGAAGATAATCAGCACTAACAGCAGCGCGTGGCCATTAATATCCCCGGTGACAGCCGTCCAGCCCAGCAGCGGAGGAGCGGCGCCCGCCAGGCCACCAATTACGATGTTCTGCGGCGTGGCCCGTTTCAGAAACATGGTATAGACAAACGCGTAGCCCACCAGGGAGGCCAGTGTCAGCCAGGCTGTGAGGGCGTTAATCCAGATGAACAGGATAGCCATGCCCAGCCCGCCCATTACCAGCGCAAATAGCGCCGCTTGCGAGTTGGACACGCGACCCTGGGCGATGGGGCGGCTGTGCGTGCGCGCCATTTTCTCATCCACGTGCTGATCCACCAGATGGTTCACTGCCGCCGCAGAGCCTGCACACAGCGCTATGCCGAGGTTGCCCAGAATCAGAACATGCAGCGGTACCATCCCCGGCACAGCCATGAACATGCCAATCGCCGAGGTGAGAATCATCAGCAAGACCACATTGGGCTTGGTCAATTCCTTGTAGTCGCGCCAACTGGCCGCGCCTGTCTGCTGTAGATTTGTCATTAGCCTTCAGCCACCGGAATTCTTGAGCAGGAACTTGAGATCCGCAATTACGTCTTTATACGATACCTCGTCATTGTATGACATCATTATCCAACCCGCAGGGTCCATGAGGTACCAGGTGTCCGCGGCGCCGCCATGTTCCGCAAACAGCTCTGCGTAAGCCGCGGGAGACACTATCAGCGTCTCCAGACCTTTGTGTTGCATCGACAGGTATTGCACAAAGTCCGCCGGGGCGGCATCGCCATCACTGAGCTGCGTCGCCGTCAACTGTGTATCGCGGACAGCGTGGTCGCTAATATAGAGACGGCGAATGCGGTTGAACTCCTTGCCCATAGCCACATGAATTTGTCGTGTCAGGTAAAGCGTTTTCTCACAGGACTCGTCACAGCGCCCACCAGCTGCCGGGATGATCATGGTCCAACGCGGCTCCATCTCAGCCACTTTCACACTGTCGCCAGATTCATCCAGCAACAACTGGTCATCGAGTTGCCGCGGCGGCTGCACCAGAGTACCCCTGTTTGCCGTTCCAAGTGCGCCGACCAGGTCAATGTCTCCGTTCACGACAAAGAACCACAGCCAACTGGCGGCCAGAATGACGGTCAACGGAATACCGCCGATTAAAAGCAGCACCATGCGGTTGCTGTTGTTGGGTTTGGAGTCTGTCATTTAGTCGCCTGTTTTTCCTGATCCCTTCAGTCTTTGCCCCAGATTAAAGCTGCGTGCAAGGTAATACACGAAAAGAACCCCCGCCATAGCAAACCACTGCACTGCGTAAGCGCTGTGCTTGGCTGGGCTCATATTCACTATCTGCCAGTCTGTGACCAATGCGCCGCGCTCATCGGCATCGATGCGCACCGGGTAGGGGAACACTTTACCTGCTTGCAGCGCGCTTATCAGCGGGGTGAGTTTTTCCATTTCCACCGCCTGTATCCGTTTCGGCCAGCCCTCTTCAAGCTGTTGCTCAGCCAAAAGAAACGGTGTGCCGGGCGCCACATACACATGTCCGGTTAACTCCACTGGGCCCTCAAGCTGCGGCACCGGCGGCAGGGTCTGCCGGTCTGCGGTACCTGCAACCCAACCCCTGTTTACCAGGGCGCTGCCACCGGACTGCAATTGCATTACGCCCAGCACTTCATAGCCAACCTGTCCCTCGCGCATCTGGTTGTCCAATAGAAAATACGCATCCGGCAGAAAGCGGCCGCGCAAGCGAACCGGTACGTAGGCTAACAATTGCGCCGGCTGCTCCGACAGTGATTCAAGGGGGGCGGGGAGTTGCTGCTGTCGGGTATCAAATGCCGCCGCCATCGCTTCTTTTTCCTCTGCCCGCTGTAACTGCCAAAAGCCCAGGCTAATCATCAGCGGAACCAAAATCGCAGTAAACAGGGCAATACGCCATTCGAAATCAAAATAAAAACCTGTTTTCGACTCAACCACGATCACGCTCCGGCGCAAATTCTGCGGCTGGTTTATACTGCTCGGGACTATTGAAGGAGACACCCATTGTTAAAAGCTGCAATTATCGTATTGATGCTGGCATTGCTCGCCAGCCTGGGAAGCGGATTTTACTATCTGATGATTGATCAGGGCGACGGGAAGAAACGGCGTACATTTCAGTCGCTGGGCATCAGACTGGCTTTCGCCTTCGTGCTGATGGTATTGATTGCATATGGTGTGGCTACCGGACAAATAGGCCATCAAAATCCCTGGGATGCCGGGCCTGCGCCACAGGCAACCCAGGAATCAGCGCCTGTGAGCCCCTAGAGTATATAGACAAACAGGAACAGGAATACCCACACCACGTCCACAAAGTGCCAGTACCAGCTGGACGCCTCAAAGCCAAAGTGATCGGTGGCGGTAAATTGCTTGCCGATCACCGAGCGCAGCAGCTGGATCAGCAGCATCGTCATACCCATGAATACGTGGAAGCCGTGAAAACCGGTCAGCATAAAGAACGTGGAGCCGTATATGCCTGCATTCAGGGTCAGGCCGAACTCGACATAGGCTTCATGGTATTCCATATATTGCAGACACAGGAAGATAATCCCCAGTGCTACGGTGATACCCAGCCACAAATTGAACTTCTTGCGGTCACCGGCGAGGATGCCCATGTGCGCGATATGGCAGGTAAGGCTGGATGTCAGCAGCACCAGCGTGTTCCACATAGGCAACCAGTGCCACCAGACGTGGGCATCGGCAAAGGACAGGCTGGTATTGGGGCTGGTGAAAGACCCGTTGTTTGCCATAAGTTGCGCGGCGGCACCACCCACGGCCTCCTGCGGTGTTTCCATCATCGGCCAGATATACTCAAATCCTGGCCATAGCAGTTCGTTCATCCGGCCGCCTTCGCCTTCACCGGCCAGCCACGGGCCGACCAGGTTGCGCACATAAAACAGTGCGCCGAAGAAAGCGAAGAAAAACATAACCTCTGAAAAGATGAACCAGAACATACCGAGCACATACGACTTCTTCAGCTGGGCGCTGTTCAAGCCAGCGATATTCTCGCGAATTGCGATTCGGAACCACGCAAACAGGGTGGCCATGAAGAAAAACAGGCCAACCAGAAATACTGTCCAGGAGCTGGTCGTTTCACTGGGGTCACCGAACGTCATATCGTTCATGATGCTAGCGGCACCATAGATACTCAGGAGCAACCCGATCGTGGCACAAACGGCCAACTTGCTCTTCTCTGGCACGTAATACTTTTCGTATTCTGTGGACGTTTGACTTGTCATCTTAGTTCTCCGTATATAGGGCGCCGGTTCGCGACCCACGCCTAGCGAGTAGCGACCGCTGCACCCGCTGTATCTGTTACATCAAATATAGTGTACGACAGGGTTATAGTTCCAATGTCACGCGGCAGGTCCTGATCGACGATAAACTGCAGCGGCAATTCCGCCGCGGTCTCGCCATCCAGAGGCTGCTGGTTAAAACAAAAACACTCTGTCTTGTGGAAATACGGTGCGGCCCTGGCGGGAGAGATACTCGGAATCGCCTGGCCCACCATCGCATTGGGCATCGGATTTCGCGCCTGAAAGACCGTACCATTCACCGCCCCGGGGTGCACTTTCATCATCGAAGTACTGGGCGCAAACTCCCAGGGCATACCCTCGTTGTTGCTGGCGATGAACTGCACTGTCACTGTGCGGCTCTCATCGACCTTTGCCTGCACCGCGGTATAGCTCTGGCCGCTGGGCTTGCCATTGATACCCAGGGCATCACACAGCACATTGTAAAGTGGCACCATCACTACAAATACGAACGCAAACATCAGCACCGCTACCGCGACCAGATTGGCCACGGTATTGATGTTGGGATTGTCACTGATTCGAAGCATTGGTCCCCGCCCCTCTAGGAGTGCGCGTGCGCCGCGTCAATTTTCGGTGGCGTCTCAAATGTGTGGTATGGCGCAGGTGTGGGTACAGTCCACTCCAGGCCTTCCGCACCGTCCCAGACTTTCTCATCGGTGATTTTCTCACCTGCAACAATAGTTGCAATGATGTTGTACAACCACAGTATCTGCGATGCACCGTAAATGAACGCACCGATACTGGACATCATATTGAAATCCGCAAACTGCAGTGCGTAATCAGGGATACGGCGTGGCATACCCGCCAGACCCACGAAGTGCTGCGGGAAGAACGTCAGGTTGAAGCCGATAAATGAGATCCAGAAGTGCGTTTTACCCATTGTCTCGTTGTACATACGGCCACACCATTTCGGCAACCAGTAGTACACGGCCGCCGTCATACTGAATACCGCACCCGCCACCATGACATAGTGGAAGTGAGCAACTACAAAGTAGGAATCGTGGTACTGGAAATCCGAAGGCGCAATGGACAGCATCAGGCCGGTAAACCCACCGATGGTGAACAATACCAGGAAGCCGATGGAGAACAGCATCGGTGTTTCAAAAGTGAGTGCGCCGCGCCACATGGTGGAGACCCAGTTAAATACTTTCACACCCGTGGGGACCGCAATCAACATGGTGGCATACATAAAGAACAGCTCACCGGATACCGGCATACCAACCGTATACATGTGGTGAGCCCACACGATGAACGAGAGGAATGCGATGGACGCTGTTGCATAGACCATGGAATCATAGCCAAACAGCGGCTTGCGCGAAAACGCCGGGATAATTTGCGAAACCACACCGAACGCCGGCAGGATGATGATATATACCTCGGGGTGTCCGAAGAACCAGAACACGTGCTGGAACAATACCGGGTCACCGCCACCAGCAGCGGAGAAGAAACTGGTGCCAAAATGCACGTCCATCAGCATCATGGTCACCGCACCGGCAAGCACCGGCATCACCGCCACCAGCAGGAACGCAGTAATCAGCCAGGTCCAGACGAACAGCGGCATCTTCATGTAAGTCATGCCTGGAGCCCGCATATTCATCACCGTGGCGATGATATTGATCGAACCCATGATCGAGGACAGACCCAACACGTGGATACAGAAGATGAAATAGGTCACTGACGGACCGGCATAGGTGGTCGACAGCGGCGCGTAGAACGTCCAGCCCGCTTGCGGCGCACCGCCTTCCATAAACAGTGTGGAGGCCAGCAACAGGAACGTCGGCGGCAGAATCCAGAAGCTCCAGTTGTTCATGCGCGGCAGCGCCATATCCGGCGCTCCGATCATCATCGGAATCATCCAGTTCGCCAGCCCCACAAAAGAGGGCATGATGGCGCCGAAGACCATCACCAGACCGTGAAGCGTTGTCATCTGGTTGAAGAACTCAGGGTCAACCAGTTGCATGCCGGGCTGGAACAGCTCGGCACGAATGATCATGGCAAAGGTGCCGCCCAGAATGAACATACAGAATGAAAACCACAGGTACATCGTGCCGATGTCTTTGTGGTTCGTGGTAAACAGCCAGCGGCTGAGGCCCTTGGCAGGACCGTGATGATGATCGCCCATCGTTAACTCCTCCAATTAGCCTTTTTTGTGGTTGTAAACATCAATGGGTTGAATAGTGTCACCCATGTTGTTGCCGAAAGCGTTGCGCTGATAAGTGATAACCGCCGCCATATCAACGTCGTTCAGCTGACCACCAAAGGCCTGCATCGCTGTGCCAGGCACACCGTTTATACCAATATCCAGGTGATGCCCGACATCGCCGGTGGCCACTGCACTTCCGGCAATGGCGACACCCACGCCACCCTCACCCTGAGCGCCATGACAAGCGAGGCAGTTGGTGTCATACACCGCCTTACCGCGCGTCATCAACTCGTCGAGCGTGAAGGTTTGCGCCATCAATTCTTTGATCTCAGCCGCTTCCTGCTGTTTGACCGAAAGCCACTCGCTGTATTCTTCCTTGCTTACCACATTGACCACAATGGGCATAAAGCCGTGGTTTCTGCCACACAGCTCGGCACATTGGCCGCGGTATACACCCTCTTTGGTCGCATTGGTCCAGACTTCGTTGATAAACCCTGGTATTGCATCACGCTTCACGGCGAGCTGCGGCACCCACCAGGAATGGATCACATCGTTGGCGGTGACCAGAAAGCGAACCTTTGTGTTGACCGGCAACACCAGCGGCTCATCCACTTCAAGCAGGTAGTGCTCACCCTTGGCTTCAGTGTTGTCTATCTCGGCCTGGGGTGTGCGCAGGTTGCTGAAAAAGCTGACATTCTCGCCGTCTTCATTGAGGTATTCATATTTCCACTTCCACTGATATCCAGTCACGACCACATCCAGTTCGGCGTCATCGTTATCATAGATTTCCAGCAGTGTTGTGGTGGCGGGAACAGCCATGGCCAGCAGAATGAAGAAGGGCACGATCGTCCAGGCGATCTCGACCTTGGTGCTCTCATGAAAAGTGGCGGGGGTGACGCCGCGTGATTTGCGGTGATAATAGATGGAGTAAAACATCACCCCAAACACGAGAATCCCGATGACTGTAGATATGCCGAGGATGATCATGTGCAGATCGTAAATTTTCCGACCCACCTCGGTGACCCCAGGTGACATATTGATATCGCTGATCTCGCCGCCGGCTGCCAAGGCGAACACGCTCATCAGCAACAGCACAGGACCAAGCGCGAGCTGACTCAGCCGCTTCGCTTTAAAAACCATTTCCCGTGTCTCCATGAATAAAAACTGTAATTCTCTAACCGGTATTCCTGTGCGCTCGCAGCCGCATGTTTGGCGTCAATTGCGATGTTCCTGGAACAAAAAACTGCTGGAAAGCAGCCATTCCTGGCACACCCTCTGCGGAATCTTACCGATTAATGTGCGTTAGTTGGCTGCGGCAAATTGCCGCACCCACAAAAAACGCGCGGATTATATCGGATATGGCGCGTAAATCCTACTCAGACTGAGACATCCTGACGCCGTAATTTTTCTGTTTGGCGAATGAGACAGCCGTACGAGCTCGGTGCTGGCTATATACAGGATCTGTACTAGCCTTTAGAGACGCTTTCAACCCCGAGTATCTCGGTGTCAGGTTGATTATGGTCTCACGTGAAATCCGTGAAATAATTCGCGCCGCAATACGCTCAGAAGAGAAAACCCACCGGTTGCGCACGCGCCTGGAGCGCCAACTGCCGCAATTACATAATAAGCTCCTGCTCCCGGAACATGAGCCGGCGTCCGCACTGATGACTTTTATTACCGAATATGTCAAAAGCGTGCCCAGCTGCCTGCGATTGGTAACGGCCGTGAGCAAACGCCTGGGCTTTTTCGACTACGCCGCCCCTTTTCTCCATCTCGCGGAAGATTACTTTTTCCAGCCGCCCGACGATCTACCCCACGATGGCGGTCTGGAAGCGTTATTGGACGAGGCCTTTCTCGCACTGCGCCTGCTTGAAGAGGTCAATGACCACCATATTCGGCATCTGGGGCGGCCACTGCTGCCAGTGGACATGACCGAAGCCAATATTATTGTTCACCACTTGCTGGGAGATGAATTTGCCACCCGGATGGAGCAACTGGTGCAATATACGGCGCAGCGCCTGCTTCACCGGGAGCATATGTGGGGGCAGGTACGCAATTTGCCGGGGCGCTCCGAGGCAGCAAGGCCGCTGTTCTCTACTGACGACCTGAGAAAACCCGCGGTAAACATCCGGCTACGACTCGCCTCCTGAACGCCGGTCAGGCAGACCGCCCATATCTGGCGGGTTGTGCTTTCGCTTGAGGTGCTCGCCCGGCGGCCAGATGTATTGACAGTCTGGTGCTAGCCCTTTGGCTTGCCCCGCTGCTGGGGATCGACAAGCTTGATCACTTCAGAGGGGGTCTCTACGCGCCGCGCCGCTGCCCGGCTCACTCGCGTAGGGATTTCCGCTGGCGTGTGCGTTGTCGGCGACACGGGCGGTTCGACAGGCGCGGCCGGGCGGGCTTCGCTGAAACCGCAACTTACGCAAACCCGCTGATCCGTGTCCATATCCACAATGATTTTGTCCATCAGCGCGCAACGCGGGCACACGGCGCCGGCAATGAAGCGCCTTCGGCGAGGGGTATCGTGCATTAATCTTCCTCCAAACAGCGACCGGGGTCTGGCCACGGTGCACCAGGCTGGCTATTGTAACAGCCTCAGCAGCTACGAGTTCATAAGCATGCAACACTACAGTGCAGACAATCTCCGCAGTTTCGGTGGCCACACCCCCCACATCGGTCAACGCGTACTGATAGACCCCAGCGCCGTCGTACTGGGTCAGGTATCACTGGGTGACGATGTCTCCATATGGCCACAGGTCGCCATCCGCGGTGATATGCACCACATCCGGATCGGTGCCCGAACCAGCGTACAGGATGGCTGCGTACTGCATATTACCCATGCGGGGCCTTTCAACCCCGATGGCTGGCCGCTGGAAATAGGCAGTGATGTCACCATTGGACATGGAGCGGTGCTGCACGGGTGCACGGTAGGGAGCCGTGTACTGGTGGGGATGGCTGCGGTTGTGATGGACGGCGCAGTGGTCGAGGACGAGGTTGTGATCGCCGCAGGTGCGCTGGTTACACCCGGCAAGGTGCTGCGCAGCGGTCACTTGTACGCCGGCAGCCCGGCGCGCGAGGTTCGACCCCTGAGCGACAGGGAGCTGCAGTATTTCGTCTACAGCAGCAACAATTATGTAAAGCTGAAAGACCAGCACATCGCCGAGTTGGAAGGCGGCGCACAGTAATCAACTCGCGGCCATCTTCTCCCGCAGGTGGTTGATGACCGGGCCTGTAGCAGGCCGCGCATTGCGCCAGATATAAAAAGATTCCGCAGCCTGTTCCACCAGCATACCCAGCCCATCGGCCACCGCCCATGCCGCATGGTGGGCTGACCACCGCATAAAAGGTGTCGGTTCAGAACCGTACACCATATCGTAGCAACAGCTCCTCTCGGTCAATAGATCACCCGGCAGTGGCGGTACTTCACCCGACAGGCCGGCACTGGTGGCATTGATAACAAGATCAAATTTCCGCTCGCCTATCACATCGAAACCGCCGCCCTGCACTGGCCCGATATCACCAAACTCATGGGCCAGCTGCGCGGCGCGCTCGCCTGTGCGGTTGACGACCAACAACTCCTTGGGTCGCTCGCGCATCAGCGGTTCCAGCACACCGCGGGCGGCACCCCCGGCGCCGAGCAAAAGCACGCGCAAGCCCTGCACGGTCCAGCCAAGATTCGCAATGAGATCGCGGATCAGGCCTATGCCATCCGTATTATCGCCCTCGATAGAGCCATCTGCCGCGCGGGAAAGTGTATTGACTGCTCCGGCGCGCTGCGCGCGAGCGCTGACGCGCTGGGCGAACTCGTATGCCGCCTGTTTGAACGGCACAGTCACATTCAAACCGGCGCCACCCCCGTCAAAGAACTGCGACGCGGCGCGCACAAACCCATCCAGCTCAACTTTCACTGCCCGGTACACCATGGGCTGTGCGCACTGCTCTGCGAACATACTGTGAATCGTTGGTGACTTACTGTGTTTGATCGGGTTACCGAAAACCGCGTACTTGTCTTTACCGCTCATGTGGCGCTTACCCCGTCTTCTTCGCCCAGCCAGTCCCGATCCTGAAGATAGTACGCCGTAAGCTCTTCCTCCGGCGTATCCCGAGGCGGGCTGTAGTTATACTCCCAACGTACCAGTGGTGGCAGCGACATGAGGATTGCCTCGGTCCGACCACCCGATTGCAGGCCGAACAACGTGCCGCGATCGAATACCAGATTAAATTCCACGTAGCGCCCACGCCGATAGAGTTGGAACTCACGCTCGCGCTCGCCATAGGGCTTGCGCTTGTTCCTTTGCACGATGGGGCGATAGGCCTGCAGATAGGAATCTCCCACTGCCCGCATAAAAGCGAAACTGGTTTCAAAATCCCATTCGTTGAGGTCATCGAAAAACAAACCACCGATGCCGCGAGGCTCACTACGATGCTTGAGGTGGAAATACTCGTCACACCAGGCTTTGAAGCGTGGGTAGACATCCTCGCCAAATGGCGCACAAGCCTCTGCCGCCGTGCGGTGCCAACTAATACAGTCTTCGCGATTAGCATAGTAGGGCGTGAGATCGTAACCGCCGCCAAACCACCAGATGGGCTCTTCACCGGGTTTGCTCGCGACAAAAAATCGGACGTTGGCGTGAGATGTCGGCACGTAGGGGTTGTGCGGATGAATCACCAATGAGACGCCCATTGCTTCATAGCTGCGTCCGGCCAGCTCAGGCCGCGAAGCGCTGGCAGAGGCGGGCAGTTCGGCACCGCGCACATGCGAAAAATTGACGCCGGCCTTTTCGAAGACGGCGCCGTCCGTCAGTACCCGGCTACGGCCACCGCCTCCCTCTTCGCGCTGCCACTCTTCCTCTATAAAAGTGGCGCTGCCATCCTCTTGCGCCAGTGACGCACAAATGCTGTCCTGTAACAGTAAGAGGTAGTCTTTGACCTGCTCGATCCGCATACCCACATTCCCTTGGGAAACTCGTCGGGGCGCATTATACGCACGCGATGGCAGTAACTGTACTAGTCGCGGATTATTTGACCGCTGAAAAGATCGCGAATGGCTGTCGGCCGCGCTGCGGCGCCCACCCGCCCTGGCAGCAGGTAGTCAAGGCTATCGCCGAAATAGCGGCGCACCTGATAGGCCTCCCGGGCTGGCCTCGCGCCAGCCGGGTTGGCCGAGGTAGACACCAATGGTCCGCCCCATGCCGCACACAGTTGACTGACAGCCGGGTGGCTACTCACTCGAACCGCGACCGTAGAGTGCGCACCGGTTACCCACTCCGGCACCAGATCCCGGTGCGGCAGCAACCAGGTGGTGGGGCCGGGCCAGCTATCGGAGAGAGGCCGACGCTGTTCGACAGACAGGCCGGACAACAAAAACTCGACCTGCGCCTGATCCGCTGCGACCAAAATCAGCCCTTTATCTACAGGCCTCGCCTTGAGCGACAACAAACGCGCGACGGCGTCTTCGTTGGCCGGATCGCAACTCAACCCCCACACCGCCTCCGTGGGGCAGGCGATAACACCCCCCTGACGCAGCGCATTGACTGCCGCGCGCAGGTGGTGGGCGCTGGGGAGCGGGGGCAATGTCAGCCTTTCAGGCTTTCTTGCAGAACGTCATTCTTGGCGTAGATATCCTGCGCGTTTGCGTTGCGCTCATCACTCAACGCCTGTGCGAGCTGCTCATCCGCCAGCGACAACATCTGAACCGCCAGATAGGCCGCATTTTTTGCGCCCGCCTTGCCAATCGCAACCGTCGCCACGGGAATTCCCGCGGGCATTTGCACTGTAGATAGCAATGCATCCAGCCCATCCAGCGAGGCGTTCATCGGCACGCCGATCACAGGTTTCACTGTCGCTGCGGCCACCGCACCCGCGAGGTGGGCCGCCATTCCCGCTGCGGCGATAAACACTGCGCAACCGCGCTGCTCGGCATCCTGCACATACGTTTTTGTCGCTTCTGGGGTGCGATGGGCCGAGGTTATTCGCGCTTCAAATGGCACGCCGAATGACCGCAACACGGCAAAGCTGGCCTCCATTACAGGCAGATCTGAGTCTGACCCCATCACAATCGCTACAAATGGCTTGCTCATCGAATATCTCCAGTAGTTGCTCATTGTTCATTTACAGTGGAACAGAAACCCGAATTGCGCCACGGGTAAAAAGGGGCGAAATCTAACGAAATGGCGCTTACTTGGCAAGCGACAAAACAATGGCGCGGCAGCGGGGTTCAATGCAGCCGGTATCAGCAGCGGATATAACCGCCCGCCGATCGCGCTATATGCCCGGCCAGTTCCAGCGCGGACAGCGCAGACAACACTTGTGACACCGGCCTCGCACTGCGCTGCACCAGTTCATCCAGGGTAGACACCTCAAAGCCTACCAGATCAAGCAGCCAAAGTTCACCGCCGCGCAGCGGCGCAGGTGTGTCCGTGGCAGCCTCTGCGGTGCTGGCAGATTGCATACAATCCTGCTGCAGGGTATACAGCGGGCCCAGTTCCTCCAGGATATCGTCCACGCTCAACACCATTTTGGCCCCGTCGCGGATCAGTTGCAGGCAGCCACGGCCGCCCTCGTGAAGTATCGACCAGGGCAGGGCAAAAACTTCCCGGCCCTGCGCCAGCGCGGTACCCGCAGTTATCAGGGAGCCGCTGGGCAGGGCCGCCTCAACCACCAGCACTCCCAGCGACAGCCCGCTGATAATACGGTTGCGCTGCGGAAAGTTCTGTTTACGTGGCGGCGTGCCAGGCGGGAACTCCGTCACAACACAACCGACCTGCGTGAGCTGTGTGGCCAGTGAGCGGTGACGATGCGGATACACCCGGTCTATTCCGGTAGCGACAACAGCGATGCTTTTACCACCGGCATCCAGCGCTCCGCGGTGCGCCGCGCCATCGATGCCCAGGGCGAGCCCTGAGCAGACGACCAGCCCGGCCTGCGTCAGCTGACCGCCGAGCATCTGCGCAACGCGCAGGGCTGCCGGGCTGGCGCGACGGCTGCCGACGACGGCCAACTGCGCATCATTTAGTAAGCCGGGATCTCCGCGAACATACAATACGGACGGGGGGTCGGGGATTTCGCGTAAAAGTGAGGGGTATTGTTCGTCATCCACCGACAACGCAATGGCATCCGCGGCCAGGGCCGCGGCTTTGGCTTGTGCAACATTCATACATCATCCTTGACGTTATGCCTGTTGTGAAATCAGTTGAACTCAGGGATTCTTCACCACATCGAATACCTGAAGAGGTCGACTGGTCTTGAGGATAATTGCGAAACTGACTTTTTCGTAAGCCTCAAACACCATCGCAAGTCCGGCGCGAGTATCCGGCAGAACCACATTCGACTGCGATATCTTGTCATAGACGTGCCTGCCGGCCTGATAGACCGCGAGCACGTTACCGATCTGGAGGCCGTCGCGCTTACCCTTGTTAATCACCACGATGCTCATGTCGCCGATCTGCGTAAGACCGCCTTCTACGGCGATCATGATACCGCCTTCAATCTCCTTATCCGGTGCCCGGGGGTGAAACGTAGCATCCAGAACACGTTCTTCAAGCGGCAACAGGCGATCGCCATTCATCACCTCTTCAGCGATGCGGGTGACTTCCAACTGGGTAACTTTATCGCGATTGCTGCTCTGCAGCTTGGCGTTGCCGATGTCCCTGACCTCGTATCCGAGGTACTCCTTCGTCACCGGATCTATAAAGTTCTGGCCGATGCGGTAAATGCCGTAGGTCCGCTCGCCATCGGGGAAAGGGCCAAGTCCATAAATCGTGTCACCGGGGCCGCTGATCAGGCGCCTTTCGTCGCCGGCCACTATATAAGCGGAGTTGTTGATCTCGTCTGCATCCATCACGCGATTCTTGATCAGCCAGGGGCCGATCTGATCCAGCGGTATCGCCGGGATAGCGAGATCGAGTGGCGTCACCCGCATATTGGGAGACAGTTTGACATCTCTGCCGCGCCGCATACGCAAATGGGGGCGACCATCAATCCACACCAGGTAGAGCTCATCACCCGGGTAAATAAGGTGGGGGTTATCGATCTGCGGGTTGGCATCCCATAATTCTGGCCACAACCAGGGCTCCTTCAGGTACATCCCCGAAATCCCCCAGAGCGTATCGCCTTTCTTCACGATATACGTCTCGGGTACATTCTCGTTGAGCTCCACCGCGGC
The DNA here is from genome assembly GCF_055809315.1 of Halioglobus sp. D3-4. Taxonomy (NCBI): domain Bacteria; kingdom Pseudomonadati; phylum Pseudomonadota; class Gammaproteobacteria; order Cellvibrionales; family Halieaceae; genus Halioglobus; species Halioglobus sp. D3-4. The sequence goes on along the minus strand of NZ_CM147907.1, from coordinate 3,842,677 downwards.
CAGCGTCCAGGCACTAAAAAATAGCGACAAAAACAGCAAGCAAACCGATAGTGACCTTTTGTCCATTGTTGTTGTGTCCCTGTATCGCCTGTTTATTATCCGCCCATTCAGATGAATCGGCTCAGTGATTGCGGCCGCCCCCGACCACGCGCGATGTCACTGCATCGCTGCCCCTATGCGTTTTTCAAGCACGCTGTAAGATGTTGCACCCGTGCCTGCAGGTTTGGAAGTGCGGCACCCAAAGCTAGGCACCCTGTAATCACACCCTGTATACTAGCGACAGTTTGCTGCTGCAATATATTGCTGGCAAGCCCAAATGTTATTAATTCACGCAGCCAATTTCAGCCACTTATGGCGCTGGTAGGCAATCATTATCATGGCAGTACTGGAAATACTTGAGTTCCCCGATTCGCGTCTGCGCACTGAAGCCAAACCCATCACGGCAGTCACTGACGACACGCGTACGCTGATCGACGACATGTTGGAGACTATGTACGCCGCACCGGGAATCGGCCTTGCGGCGACCCAGGTAAACGTCCACCAGCGATTGCTGGTGATGGATATTTCAGATGACAAGAGCGCACCTCAGGTGTTCATCAACCCCGAGATAACCATCCTCGATCACGAACAGGGTGAGTACGATGAAGGCTGTCTTTCTGTACCCGGGTTCTACGAGACGGTCAGTCGTCCGCGCAAGGTCGAGGTCACCGCGCTGGATCGCAACGGCGAAGCGTTCACCTGCCAGTTGGATGGTTTGGCAGCCATCTGCCTGCAGCATGAAGTCGATCATCTGAACGGCAAACTATTTGTGGATTACCTGTCGACACTGAAGCGGCAGCGTATTCGCAAGAAGCTGGAAAAAGACCAGCGTCAGCGCGCCTGACACAGATGGGAGAAGCGCCATTGCGTATTCTATTTGCGGGCACGCCTGACTTTGCATCGCTGCATTTGAAGCACCTTATTGATAGTAAGCATTCACTTATTGGGGTGTATACACAGCCCGACCGCCCCTCGGGGCGGGGACGGAAGCTGCAGGCCAGCCCGGTCAAGCAGCTGGCCCTGCAAGCGGATCTTCCCGTATTCCAACCGCCCTCACTGAAAGACCCGTACGCACAGGAGCAGCTGGCCGCGCTGGGTGCCGACGTGATGATTGTGGTGGCATACGGCCTGATCCTGCCACAGGCCGTACTGGATACGCCGCTGTTCGGCTGCCTCAATGTACACGCCTCACTGCTGCCGAGGTGGCGCGGCGCGGCGCCGATACAACGCGCCATAGAGGCCGGCGATGCAACTACAGGCATCACCATAATGCAGATGGATGCCGGCCTGGATACCGGCGCGATGCTGGCCACGGCCAGTTGCCCGATCGGCGCTCACACCAGCGCGGCGGAACTGCACGATGAACTCGCGGTGCTGGGCCCACCCCTGTTGCTGGACGTGCTGGGCGATCTGCCGGGGTACCAGAAAAATAGTCGTGCGCAGGATGACTCGCAGGCCAACTACGCGCACAAGATTCTCAAGCCCGAAGCGCATATGGACTGGCGCTGCAGCGCACAGGTTCTGGACCGCCGCGTAAGAGCCTTCAACCCGTTTCCAATCTGCTTCAGCCTACTGGAGGGAGAGCGAATCCGGATCTGGCAGGCGCGCGCACAAACAGGGGAACCGGCAACCGCCCCCCCCGGCACCATAATCGCAACCACTGATGACGGCATTACAGTGTCCTGTGGCGAGCACTCACTGCGCATAGAGGTACTACAACTGGAAGGTGGAAAAGCGCTGGCGGCCAGGAAATTGTTGAGCGCACACCGGGCGAAGTTCGCCACCGGCAAGCGCTTCGACCTGCCAGCAGCGAGCACGGACTGATGGCACTGGACGTTCGGGCCGCCGCCGCCTCTGTGATCGGCGACGTTCTCGGCGGACTCTCCCTGAACCAGACACTACCGACACAACTCGAGAAAGTCAGCGCGCGGGACCGCCCCCTGCTACAACAATTGTGCTACGGCACCCTGCGCCAGGGGCCACGGCTGCAAGCGTTTCTGGCGCAGCTGCTGGACAAGCCTCTGCGCGCAAAGGACAGGGATATTCAGGGCCTGCTGCTGTGTGGTCTCTACCAGCTCGACAGCACCCGGGTGCCCGATCATGCGGCGGTTTCAGCAACTGTGGGCGCCACCAGAGTGCTGAAGAAACACTGGGCCAAAGGGATGGTCAATGCCATTCTGCGACGCTTCCTGCGAGAACATGAGCAACTGGCACAGTCAATGGACTCGGCAGCAACCGCCAGCCATCCGCGCTGGTTGTACGAGAAAATTATTGCACAGTGGCCAGAGCAGGCCGCCGACATCATCGCCGCCAACAACTGCCAACCGCCGATGACAATGCGCATCAACAGTCTGCGGAATACCCGGGACACCTGCCTTGAGACCCTGCAAAATAGTGGCATCGACTGCACTGCTGGCGAGCTGAGCGCGCGGGCGATACAACTGGCCCAACCGATGGACGTGTGGGATATTCCCGGATTTACCGACGGGCAATTAAGCGTCCAGGACGAAGCGGCACAAATGGCCGCTATCCTCCTCTCTGCTGGCGAGGGGGAGCGGGTGCTGGATGCCTGCGCCGCACCCGGCGGCAAGACCTGTCATATCCTTGAAACTCAACCCGCGCTTTGTGAACTGGTGGCCATGGACATCGACGATTCTCGGCTGCAGCGGGTCGAGGAAAACCTGACGCGGCTTGGCCTCAAGGCCACCCTCCTCGCCGCAGATGCAGCACACCCCCCAGCACAGCTCGCCCCACAGAGCTTCGATCGCATTCTGGTAGACGCGCCATGCTCAGCCAGCGGCGTGATTCGGCGCCACCCGGATGTCAAACTGCTGCGCCGCAACAGCGATATCGGTCAGCTGGGTAAACAACAGCAGGGAATACTGCGCGGACTTTGGCCGCTGCTAAAGGCAGGAGGCACCCTGCTGTACGCCACCTGCTCGATATTTGACGAGGAGAACAGTCAGGTCATCCAGCGCTTTCTCGACGCAAATAGCGATGCTTCCCTGATTGAAGCGGATAGTTCATGGGGCCACCCGGCCTCTGCCGGGCGACAACTGCTCCCCACCACAGGAGGCTCGGATGGCCTGTTTTACGCCGCGCTGCGCAAAGCGAGCGAATGACATGTGTAAAATTACGCCCCCCCAGCCCTTACAATCACCGGGTGATTTCTTTATCGTGCTCGCAAACTTAGGGACTCTTCACAAACCAGAGCTCAGCAGGCCATGAAGATCATCATCCTCGGGGCAGGCCAGGTCGGCGGCACGCTCGCCGAACACCTGGCCATCGAGCAGAACGACATTATCGTCGTCGACACTGACGGCGATAAACTGCGCGCCCTCCAGGATCGCCTGGATATCGGCACGATCGTCGGCGGCGCCTCTCACCCTAACACACTGTTCAAGGCCGGGGCCGAAGATGCCGACATGCTCGTCGCTGTCACCAACAGTGATGAGATCAATATGATGGCGTGTCAGGTTGCCTATACGCTTTTTAAAACACCCACCAAGATTTGCCGCGTGCGCTCACCCAACTATCTGGCGCACCAGGAGCAACTGTTCACCCGAGACCACGTACCGGTCGATGTCATTATCGGTCCGGAACAGCTCGTTACACAGAGTATAGAAAGGCTGATATCCAATCCCGGTGCTCTCCAGGTTCTCGATTTTGCCGAGGGCAGGGTGCAGTTGGTCGCTGTGCGGGCGTATCACGGCGGGCCGATCGTCGGACATGAGCTACAGGAAATTCGCCGCCACATGCCGAAAGTGGACACACGGGTGGCCGCAATTTTCCGTCAGGATCACGCAATTATTCCCGAGGGCAATACAGTGGTGCAGGCGGATGACGAGGTTTTCTTCATCGCCGCTAAAGACAATATCCGGGCGGTTATGTCGGAGCTGCGCAAGGTCGACAAACCCTATAAGCGCGTGATGATTGCCGGCGGCGGCAACATCGGTGCGACGCTGGCGCAAACACTGGAAAACCAATATCAGGTGAAGCTGATAGAGAAAACGTATGAACTCTGCCGGGTGCTAGCCGAGCGCCTCAAACACACCATCGTGCTCAACGGCAGCGCCTCTGAACCACAGCTGTTGGCCAGCGAAAACATCGAGGCTACAGATGTTTTTTGCGCCTTAACCAACAGCGATGAAGCCAACATCATGATGTCGATGTTGGCCAAGCGTATGGGCGCGAAAAAGGTGATCACTTTGATTACCAACTCGGCCTATGCGGAGTTGGTGGGCGATGAAATCGATATCGCGATTTCTCCGCAACAGATTACGATCGGCAGCCTCCTCACCCACGTGCGAAAAGGCGATATCAGCAATGTGCACTCGCTGCGCCGGGGGGCGGCGGAAGCCATTGAAGTCACCGCCCACGGTGATTCCCGCTCCTCCAAAGTGGTCGGCCGACAGCTCGATGAAATAAAGCTGCCGGAAGGCGTAACCATCGGCGCCATCGTACGCGGTGAACAGGTGCTGATCGCACACGGGCATATCGTGGTGGAGACCGATGACCACGTGATTCTCTTCCTGCTGGACCGCGGACAGATTCGGGCCGTTGAGAAACTCTTTGCAGTCGGACTGGGTTTTTTCTCCTAAGCCATGCACTTTTCTGTCTCTTTTCGCATTCTCGGCATCCTGTTGATGCTATTCAGCACGGTGTTGCTGGTGCCATTGTTTATGGCAATGCTGGAGCCTGAACCAACTGTTCCCGGCTTTCTCTCAGCGATGGGTATTATTTTTTTCTCGGGTCTGCTGATGTGGTATCCGGTGCGCAATGCAAGCCACGAGCTGCGCATTCGCGACGGCTTTCTGATTACCTCGCTGTTCTGGACTGTACTCGGCCTGTTCGGTGCCCTGCCTTTTTCCCTGACAGAGGCGCTGGAAATATCACCGATGGGGGCCGTCTTCGAATCCATCTCCGGTCTCACCTCATCCGGCGGCACGGTGATTGTCGGCCTCGATTCACTGCCTAAATCCATTCTTCTCTACCGCCAACTGCTGCAATGGCTGGGTGGAATCGGGATTATCGTTGTCGCTGTTGCTATCCTGCCGATGCTGGGCATCGGGGGTATGCAGTTGTACAAGGCGGAGATGCCCGGGCCGTCCAAGGACAACAAACTCACCCCGCGCATTACCCAGACTGCAAAGGCGATGTTTGTGGTTTATCTCATCATCACCGTGTGCTGCGCCGTGGCCTACTGGGCTGTCGGCATGTCGGTGTTTGACGCCATCGCACACTCCTTTTCAACCGTTGCACTCGGAGGGTTCTCCACCCACGATGCCAGCCTCGGCTATTTCAACAGCGATGCAGTGCTTGTGGTCGCCACTGTTTTCATGTTCGCATCGAGTATCAATTTCGGGCTGCATTTTATTGCCTGGCACCGCAAATCCTTAGGGGTCTACCGCCGGGATTCCGAGACACGTTTCTACACCTATGCCGTGTTGATCTGCATGAGTATCACGGTGTTCTGCCTGATTATCTGGGACATCCACGGGCACTCCGAAAGCCTGCTGCACGGCGTATTCCAAGTACTGTCGATTATCACAACCACCGGGTTTTCAACCGAAAATCTCGCGGCCTGGCCGGTTGCACTGCCTATCATGGCCATTTTCTTTTCCTGCATGGGCGGCTGTGTAGGCTCGACCACGGGTGGGATAAAAGCCATGCGCGTCATGCTTGTCACCAAGCAGGGGATGCGCGAACTCAAGCAGCTGGTGCACCCGCAGGCGGTCATTCCATTGAAGGTCGGCGGACGCCGGGTCGAGGCAACCATCGTCAGCGCGGTGTGGAGTTTCTTTGCTGTCTACTCCATCGCGTTCATCGTGCTGTTGTTACTTCTGATGTTGATCGGCATGGATTTTACCACCGCCTTTTCATCGGTCGCCGCAACGCTCAATAATCTGGGTATGGGTATCTCCGGTGTGGCCAATGGCTTCGGCGAGGTGTCCGAGTGGGGGAAAGCGATTCTCTGTTTCGCGATGCTGCTGGGGCGCCTGGAAATCTTTACACTGCTGGTGCTGTTCACGCCGGCTTTCTGGCGTATCTAGGTAGAATACGCCAGATGTCATGCGCCGCTTATCGCATAGCCGGGCGCGTTTTCTTGATCATTTCATACGCGCTCTGAATCTCCTGGGAGCGCGCAGTGGCCAGTTCAATCATCTCCTGCGGAACACCTTTGGCGATCAGTTTGTCCGGGTGGTTTTCACTCATACGCTTGCGATAGGCACGCTTGACGTCTTTGTCGCTGGCATTGCTGTCGACACCGAGTGCGGTATACGCATCGGCCAGCGTGGTTTCATTTGAAGGCGCCTGAGGCCTCTGCCGGTGAAAATGCTCCTGCGCCCTGGCCATACGCAGCAATTGTTCGAGTTGGCCGGCGCCGAGCCCCATCACGCTGGCAATCCGCACCAGTGCGGCATGCTCAGAGGCCTCTATACCGCCCTCGGCCTGGGCCAGCGAAATCAGGAACAACAAGAGCGTCTGCTGCAGCTGGCGCTGCGGCCCACACACCTGCACAAAGTCCGCGACCGCCTGCTCCATCTGGAAATCGCTGGCAGCACCGCGATGGAACAGCTCAATCGCCCGCTTGCGCTGCTGCGCATCCAGCGCCATCTGCGCAATTATCTGCTCGGTGTGGTCTATCTCAGACTTGGAAATACGGCCATCGGCCTTTGCCAGGTGACCGGAGAGCAGGAAAGTGGTCTCGAAAAAACTATTGCGGATACGTTCGACATTTTCCGGTGAACCGAACAACAGCGCCTTTTGCAGTGCGCGGTCGAACAAATGGCCCACCAGCAGACCCAATATCAACCCGGGAATACCGCCCGAGACGAGGCCAATAAAACCGGCGACTATTTTTCCAAAGAACGGATACTTCATATTCGGTAATCTTCTCAGACAGGCAAATTGAACCCGACAAACACTAACTATCGCTAAGCAATCCCGGGCGTTTCTGCTCCGACGGCTCTACTGGAAGAGTTTCACTTTCGGGGAAAGCACGTATTATGCCGCCAAAAGAGCCTGTATAATACCCGGCTTTTTGCAGCGATCAGACAGGCGGGCCGCCGGTGGCACAATCCAAAAATGAAACCCTGACGTTTCAGGCGCTAATTCTAAAACTGCAGCAGTTTTGGGCAGAACAGGGCTGCGTGGTGTTACAACCTCTGGATATGGAAGTGGGTGCAGGGACCTTTCACCCTGCCACGTTCTTGCGCGCGGTAGGTCCGGAAAGCTGGAATGCCGCCTATGTGCAGCCTTGTCGTCGCCCCACAGACGGGCGTTACGGTGAGAACCCCAATCGCCTGCAGCATTACTATCAGTTTCAGGTTGTCATGAAGCCATCGCCGGAGCACTTCCAGCAGCTGTATCTGGAATCACTGGCGGCGCTGGGCATCGACTCGACAGTACACGATATACGCTTCGTGGAAGACAACTGGGAATCACCCACACTGGGGGCCTGGGGTCTGGGCTGGGAAGTCTGGCTGAACGGTATGGAAGTTACGCAGTTCACCTATTTTCAGCAGGCCGGCGGGCTGGAGTGCTATCCCGTCACCGGGGAAATCACCTATGGCATCGAGCGCATAGCGATGTATCTGCAAGGTGTGGACAGCATCTATGACCTGCTGTGGTCCGAGGGGCCGGCCGGTAAGGTCACCTATGGCGATGTGTTTCACCAGAACGAAGTGGAGATGTCGCACTACAACTTTGAAGAAGCAGATGTCACCAAGCTGTTTGCCGATTTCGATTTCTGCGAGGGCGAGGCGCTGCGACTGGTAGAGAAGAACCTGCCACTGCCAGCTTACGAAATGGTAATGAAGGCATCGCATGCCTTTAACTTGCTGGATGCCCGCCACGCGATTTCCGTCACCGAACGCCAGCGGTTCATCCTGCGGGTACGCACTCTGGCCCGGGCTGTCGCCCAGGCGTATTTCGATGCCAGGGCAGCACTGGAATTTCCATTGGCAGAGCAGAGCCTGCGCACCGAAGTTCTCAACCGGATCAAGGCAGGAGAGTAGTAGCCGTATGAACACCGAAACCCTGTTGGTTGAACTGGGCACCGAGGAGCTGCCACCCAAGGCGTTGAAGTCCCTGGGCCTGGCATTTCGCGATGGTATTGTCGATGGGCTGCGGCAGCGCGAGCTGCATCACGGTGAGGTGCAGTGGTTTGCGACACCGCGCCGTCTGGCCGTGATCGTTGATGCGCTGGTGTTGCAAGGCGCGGAGAAGGCCGTTGAGGTACTCGGCCCGCCACTGGAGCGCGCGCGCGATGACCAGGGCAATTGGTCGCCCGCCGCCACAGGCTTCGCCAAAAAGCAGGGTGTAGAACCCGAGCAGTTACAGGCTATTGATACCCCCAAGGGCCAGCGTCTGGGATTGCGCACAACTGTCGCCGGATACAACACCTCCAACGAGCTAAATGCCATTATTCAGGGCAGTATTCAAAAACTGCCCATTCCCAGACGAATGCGCTGGGGTGCCAGTCGCGAAGAATTTGTACGCCCTGTCCACTGGGTAGTAGCCATGCTGGGCGAGCAGTTCGAGCACGGTGAAATTCTCGGCGTAACTAGCGGCAACACAACCCGGGGTCACCGCTTTATGAGCAGCGGCCCGATCACACTGCACAGGGCTGAGGAGTATACCGATGCGCTGTTTGGCGCCCACGTGGTGGCAGGGTTTGAACAGCGCCGCGAGATGATTCGCGAACAGGTCACCGCACAAGCCAGCGCGCTGGGTGCCACCGCTGTCATCGATGATGACCTGTTGGATGAAGTCACAGGTCTGGTTGAGTGGCCTGTTGCACTCACCGGCTCGTTTGAAGCGCGCTTTTTGCAGGTGCCGGCAGAGGCCCTGGTTTCCTCGATGAAGGAACACCAGAAGTATTTTCATGTGGTTGATGCAGATAGCACACTTGCGCCGCATTTCATCACAGTGTCAAACATCGTAAGCAAAGATCCACAGCAGATCATCGCTGGCAATGAACGCGTTATTCGTCCACGGTTGTCGGACGCCGCTTTTTTCTTCGAGACAGACAAAAAAGTGCCTCTTGCAGACCGCCTGCCCGCGCTCGAGAAAATTGTCTTTCAGCAGAAGCTAGGGACGCTACTGGACAAGACCGAGCGCGTCACCAGACTGTCGGCCGCTCTGGCACCACACGTCGGTGCAGATGTGGCCCGGGCGCAACGTGCCGCGCAGTTGAGCAAGACCGACCTGGTGACCGATATGGTCCTGGAGTTTTCCGATATGCAGGGCATTGCCGGTTCCTACTATGCACTGCACGACGGGGAACACGCCGAAGTCGCCTCCGCTCTGGCACAACAGTACTGGCCAAAATTTGCCGGCGACAAGCTGCCGGAAAATCCAACCGCCTGCACACTCGCTATCGCTGATCGTATGGATACATTGGTCGGTATCTTCGGTATCGGACAGCCACCCACCGGCTCCAAGGATCCGTTTGCGCTGCGCAGGGCATCGTTGTCGGTATTGCGTATCATCGTCGATAAAAACCTGACTATCGACTTGCGTGAGTGTCTGGAGCTCGCCGTCGCCCAGTATCCTGAAGGAACTTTGCAGCAGGGTACGGCAACGCAGGTGCTTGACTATATGATCGAACGCTTCCGCGCCTGGTACGAAGAAGACAATATTCCCGCTGAAGTGTTCAAGTCTGTCAGTGCCCGTAAGCTCTCGCGCCCACTGGATATCCATCGCAGGGTACAGGCTGTGCACGCCTTCACCCAGCTGCCAGAGGCACAGGCGCTCGCGGCCGCCAATAAGCGGGTTTCGAATATCCTCGACAAACTGGACAGTGACCACTCCTTTGGTGATGTAAGCGCTAACTTACTTCAAGAGCCACAGGAAAAGGCACTTTCAGAAAGCATTCAGGCGTTGTCTGCAAGCTGCCAGCAGTATCTGGAACACGATGAATACTCGCAGGCGCTGAACTCTCTGGCCAGCCTGAGAGCACCGGTCGACGCGTTTTTTGACGGCGTCATGGTCAACGCAGAAGACGAGGCGCTGCGCAACAATCGGCTCAACCTGCTGAAGCAGTTGCGCGAGCTGTTTCTCGGCGTTGCCGATATCTCGTTGTTGGCAGTCGCGAAATAACCTTCCCGCCGCGCGTCCTTTCGACCATAACCGGCCTCAAATAGCGACAGGTGGCTGACCCTGTATCAGCCACGTCGCTTTTGCAGACCGGTATTGATTTATACTGGTGGCCAGTGAGAAGGGATGCCCGATGACGCTAACCGACGACCATCTGATCATAATCGCCGCCGCACTGGCAGCAACGCTGGTGACCGCCCTGGCACTGAGTCTCTGGGCAGGCCTGAACAGCCGCCGTGCGCTGGCCACGACACGCGACGAATTGCGCGCGAGGGAGCTGGCCTTATCGGAAGCGCTCGCGGAACACCGCGGCCTGTCTGTGGCACTCGATCAGGGTCAGCAGCAATTGCAGGCCAATGAGCGCGAGCTGGCAAACCTGAAATCCGAGCTGGCATCTGCTCAGCAGAAACTGACCAGCGCACTGCAGGAACACGCCCGGCTGCAGACACAGCATCGCGAACGAGAAGACAGGCATCAGGAACAGGTCCGGCTGTTGAACGAGACCCGCGACAACCTCAAGAAGGAATTCGAGAACCTGGCGAACCGTATCTTCGAAGACAAGGGGAAGCGTTTTACCTCCACCAGCCAGGCATCACTGGAAGCCATGCTGAAACCGTTTCGGGAACAAATCACCGGCTTTCAAACGCGAATTAATGAAGTCCACTCCGAATCCCTGCGCGGCAATACCGCGCTGGAAAAGGAAATACAAAAAGTACTGGAAGTCGGCCTGGAGATGAATAGCCAGGCCAGTAATCTGAGTGTGGCCCTCAAGGGCGACAAAAAAACCGCCGGCAATTGGGGCGAGGCGCAGTTACAGCGGACACTGGAGCTGGCCGGGCTGCAGTCAGGCGATCACTATGAGCCGCAGGCCGCGTTCCGGGACGACGCTGGAAAACGCAAGCTGCCAGACTTCATTGTGAAGCTGCCGGACAGTAAGCACATCGTTATCGACAGCAAGGTGTCGCTGGTCGATTACGACAGGGCCATCGCCGCACAAACGGATGAAGCCTGTACTGAAGCACTCAATGCGCACGCACGCGCGGTGCGCAATCATATCGACGATCTCGCTTCAAAGGACTATGCCAATCTACCCGAGTTGGGCAGCCCTGACTTTGTGTTGATGTTTATGCCTGTTGAGCCGGCCTATATCGAGGCGATGAAACACAACAAGGAGCTGTTCAATTACGGCTATTCCAAGGGTGTCATCATGGTGTCTCACACGACCCTGATGCCCATACTGCGCACCGTTGCCAATCTGTGGATGATTGAACAGGGCAACCGTGAGGCGCGGGAGATCAGTAGCAGGGCAGGGGATATTTACAACCAGGTGTGCCTGATTGCGGAGCGCCTCGCAAAACTGGGCAACACACTGCGCGCCGCCAACAATCATTACAATGAAACCGTGACAGCGCTCGCGGGCAAGCAGGGTCTGCACGGTAAGGTCGAGCGGTTTGCGCGTTTATCAGCCAAGGCCAATAAGTCGATGACTGCGCTGGAACCCATCCACGATGATGTTGACAGCGACCGTCTTGATTCCGTGGGCAGTTCAGTAGAGCAGGATCCCGAGTTGGCGCGGCTGGAAGAGGGCGCGGCGATACCCATCGATAGCGAATCACACGATGCCAACACGAGTGTTTAGAGGCTGACCAGTGATACTGCTACTGGATCTGGCGCGCGGACTGGCCTGTCTGTGGGTATTCTTTTTCCACGTACAGAGTCTGTTTGAGGAATCGTCTCCGGCGATTACCAGTATCGCCTCTTTCGGTCATCTTGGTGTCCCGATGTTTTTCGTGATCTCGGGGTATGTCATCACCTTTGCCGCAGAGTCCAGCCGCTCGGTCGGGAAGGCACCGCTGATTTTTTTGAAAAACCGATTCAGGCGAATCTATCTCACTTACTGGGCCTCGCTGCTGGTTGTACTGCTGCTACCCTACGGGCTGGAACTGCTGAGCAGCCTGAAGTCTGGCCACTATTCTTTTCCGGACAACTTGCTGGCCCGTTATAGCATCGGAGAGTGGGTGAATGTGCTGCTGCTTACCAAGGTGTTCTGGGCGCATTCGAATGATCTGGCAAGTGAGTTTGCCGCGATAAACTCCGTCTACTGGACGTTGGCGATAGAGTTTCAGTTTTATCTCGTGGTGTTTATCGCGCTATGTACAGGGAGGTATTACCGTGTGGTCATCGCACTGGTTACGCTGGCATCACTATTACTAATCCTCACACCAAACACCTTGAATTACGGTTTATTTCTGCATTACTGGCCAGCGTTTTCAGTGGGGATAGCGCTTGCCTATCTGCACAAAAATGGCATTGAACTACACATCAATTCCCTGCGCACTGTCGTCGTGCTAATTGTGCTGACTGCAGTGACACTGGCTTACGCGATGTACTTACACCCCATCCAGATAAGAACACAATTCCTCGGGTTCGCACTGATTTTTGGAACATTGCTCTGGTTGTATTCCGATCTGGAGCGGGTGTTACTGCACCTGAAACAACGCAACCATTGGCTGGTGTATGTTCTGCTGGAGCCCTGGCTGGTGCTGGGTGCGATGTCGTATTCGGTCTACCTGCTGCACCTGAAGCTGCTCTCGCTCCCTTTTATGTTTGCCACCCAGCTATTCAGTACAGACAGCGTTGTCCTTGGGCTCGTAACGATAGTGAGCACACTGGTGCTGACCTACCCGTTTTATTATTTGGTAGAGCGGCGTTTCCTAAGCAAACGCTATAAGGCTTTTCAGCGAGAGGCCATGGGCATACCAGTCAGTCAGCGCTGAGGCGTGCAGACTTGGAGTGCGTACGCGGGGTCATAGCCCCGCTCGACCAAAAACACGCGGGCCAGACCTCTCACTCAAACATCGAGGTTGGCAACCGACAGTGCGTTCTCTTCGATAAACTCGCGGCGCGGTTCGACGTGATCGCCCATCAGCGTGGTGAATATCTGGTCGGCCGCGATTGCATCCTCGATGGTCACTTTCAGCATACGACGCACTTCCGGGTCCATCGTGGTTTCCCACAGCTGCTCCGGGTTCATTTCACCGAGACCCTTGTAGCGCTGGATGTTGTAGCCTTTGCGCGCTTCCGTCATCAGCCAGTCCAGCCCTTCCGCGAAGCTGCGGGTCTGCAGGGTTTTTTCGCCGCGCTGGAAGTAGCCGTCTTCTTCGATCAGCGTGTTTAGCGTTTCCCCCAGCGCAATAAGGCTGCGGTATTCACCGGAGGAGAAAAACTCGTGGTGGTACTCCGTCTCGGATTCTACGCCGTGCGCCAGCAGTTTAACCACCGGGAAGTACAACTGGCGTTCCTGGTCTTTGCGGGCAACGACTGTGTGCACACTGCCTTTTGCAGCAACGGACTCAAGACGTTCACTGAGTTGTTCACAGAATGCCAGTACCTTTTGCTCATCCCGCATGTCATCCAGCGACAGGGATGCGCCATACACCATCTGCCACAGTACATTTTCAGCATACAGGCGGCTCAGTCGGCTGATCGTCGCTTCCACTGTGCGGTATTGCTTAACCAGATCCTCCAACGCACCACCGGAAATCGCAGGTGCATCAGGGTTAACAAAAACTGACGCGTTCTCCAGCGCCGATTGTGTCAGGTACTGGTCGAGTGCATCATCATCTTTCAGATACTGGTGTTGCTTACCCTTGGCAATCTTATACAGCGGCGGCTGGGCAATGAAGATATGTCCGCGCTCAACCAACTCCCGCATCTGCCGGAAAAAGAAGGTCAGCAATAGAGTTCTAATATGGGACCCATCAACATCCGCGTCAGTCATAATGATAATACTGTGGTAGCGCAGCTTATCCGGGTTGAACTCTTCCTTGCCGATACCGCACCCCAGTGCGGTCACAATGGTGCCAACCTCTGCTGAGCCCAGCATTTTGTCGAAACGTGCCTTCTCGACATTGAGAATTTTACCCTTAAGCGGAAGAATGGCTTGGTACTTACGGTTACGGCCCTGTTTCGCGGAGCCGCCGGCGGAATCACCCTCCACCAGATATATCTCTGACAAGGCCGGGTCTTTCTCCTGACAGTCTGCGAGCTTGCCCGGCAGGCCGGCGATATCCAGTGCACCTTTACGCCGAGTCATATCCCGCGCTTTGCGCGCGGCCTCTCTCGCCCGCGCCGCGTCCAGCATTTTTCCGACTACGGACTTGGCCTCTGTCGGATTCTCCATCAGATAGTCGTTAAACTGGGCGTTCATTGACTGTTCCACAGCGGTTTTCACCTCTGAGGAAACCAGCTTGTCCTTTGTCTGTGATGAAAACTTCGGATCCGGCACTTTCACTGAGATAATCGCCGTCAGGCCTTCCCGCGCATCGTCACCGGTTGTGTTGACCTTTGCTTTTTTCGCCAGGCCCTCCTTTTCTATATAGGTGTTCAGGCTGCGGGTAAGAGCCGTTCTGAAGCCCACCAGATGGGTACCGCCGTCGCGCTGTGGGATATTGTTGGTGTAGCAGAGCACGTTTTCCTGAAAGGTATCGTTCCATTGCAGCGCCACCTCGACACCGATGCCATCGGCGGTATCGAGTTGAAAGTGAAATGGCTTGTTTATGGTGGATTTGTTCAGGTTCAGATAATCGACGAACGCTTTCAGTCCGCCTTCATACTGGTAGGTTTCCTCTTTTGCGCTGCGCTCATCCTTCAGATTAATACACACACCCGAGTTCAGGAAAGCCAGTTCGCGCAATCGCTTGGCGAGTTGTTCGAAGTGAAACTCAATATTGGTGAACGTTTCCACCGACGGCTTGAAACGCACAGTGGTACCAGACGTCTCCGTGTCGCCGATTTCTGCCAGAGGTGCATCGGGCACGCCGTGTCGGTATGTCTGTTCAAACATCCTCCCCTGACGACGAATTGTCAGTACCAGATGCTCTGACAACGCATTCACCACCGATACGCCAACGCCGTGGAGGCCACCGGATACTTTGTAGCTATTGTCATCAAACTTACCGCCGGCATGGAGCACTGTCATAATGACCTGGGCCGCCGAAACACCCTCTTCATGCATCTCTGTCGGAATACCCCTGCCATCATCGCTGACGGAGACTGATTCATCCGGATGAATGACAATATTGATCTTGGAACAGTGGCCAGCGAGCGCTTCATCAATAGAGTTGTCTACCAGCTCAAAGACCATGTGGTGCAGGCCAGAGCCGTCATCTGTATCCCCAATGTACATCCCGGGGCGTTTGCGGACGGCATCCAGCCCTTTCAGCACCTTAATGCTGGATGAATCGTATTCATTGCTCATAGACACTCACTCTCTATATGGCTTGCTGTCAATTCAAAATTTCTTCACACGTCACTCGCGGCATGACGCGACACATTGCCATGTTCCACGTGGAACATTGTCATTTCACTTGTTTTCGGCCACACGGACCGTATCTCCTCCTGGTCAATGCACGTGACAAATACTTGCACGTCCATGGACTCCAAAAACTCACATACCAGCACACTGTGCTGATGATCCAGCTCAGAAGGCAAATCATCGATCAAATAGGTACACTTGCCACGTTTGCCCAATTGCCCCATCAACTGACCCTGAGCCAGTTTCAAGCCACAAACCACCAGCTTCTGCTGTCCACGGGACAGAGTGTCGGCAGCCAGATGCCCACCCGACATTACCCGTATATCTGCTCGCTGCGGGCCAGAGTGGGTATACCCTTGTTCCGTATCCGCGGCATAACCTTGCTCCAGTGCTTCCGAATAGCTCAGATCCCGATCCCAACCCTGTTTGTACCGCAATTCGAGATTTTCCAGAGAAGGAGCCAGTCTTGCCATAATTTCCCGAAAGCGTGGCGACAAGATGCCGAAGTAGTCTTTTCTATAATTGCTGATAGCTTCACCAGTCTGCGACAGATCGCGTGTCCAGACGGCCAACTCCCGGTCGGAGATTTTACCACGACGCAGCAAATTATTTCGTTGTTTTAAGCACCTTTGAAAACGTTGCCACTGACCGAAAAAGCGTTGTTCCACGTGGAACACTCCCCAATCCAGGTACTGTCTCCTACCTCCTGGCGGACCGGTCAGTAGCCCAAAACTCTCTGCGGTCATAACCTGTAAGGGAAGTTGCGCAGCAAGCTCAGCGACCGTTCGGACCGACTTGCCACCGATTCTAATTTGCGCTTCTCCACTGCGATTTCTCTGCACCCCCATCGGCAGACCGGTGCTCGTTACGAATCCATCAGCGCCCAGCCTGGAGGTAATGCCATAGACTGTGCAGCTTGGCAGGCTGTGTGTGATCAGGCTTTTGACGCTTGCGCCGCGAAACGAGCGCGCCATACCCAGCAGATGTATTGACTCCAGCACGCTGGTTTTTCCGCTGCCGTTCGCGCCAAAAAACACGTTTACCTTCTGTAAGCCCTGTAATCTGACCTGCTGCAGATTTCTTACATGACTAATTTGTAACTGGGTAAGCACCTCTAGCGCTCGGCGATCATGGCGCAACGCCGGGCTTCGCCAGGCCGGCTGTAATACATACCCGCTGCTCGGCTACGTTTAATGGGTGCCTTCAGCCTTACAGGCGCATAGGCATAACAACGTAGAGAGAGTCGTCCGCTTCTGACTCCTCCAGCAGAGCACTGCTGTTGGGATCTGCCAGTGAAAGCTTGACCTGATCGCCACTGAGCACACCTAAAACGTCGAGTAAATAGCTTACATTGAACCCGATCTCGAGGGGATCTCCCGCAAAATCAACAGAAACCGTCTCTTCCGCCTCCTCCTGTTCCGGGTTGTTGGCGACAATATCCAGTGTGTCCCGGGTGAGCTTCAAACGCACACCACGATACTTTTCATTGGATAGAATCGCGGTGCGGGTAAAGGCCTGGCGCAGCTCCTGACGCGAGCCCATCAGTATCTTGTCAGGAGACCGCGGTAAAACGCGCTGATAATCGGGGAACTTGCCGTCAACTAGCTTTGAAGTAAATGTGAAGTTGGCTGTCACCGCTCGTATGTGGTTGCTGCCGATAACAATGGCAATTTCTTCGTCTTCGTCCATCAACAGGCGACCAAGCTCCAATACGCCCTTTCGCGGAAGTATCACTTGCGTGGGACCGTCACCGTTAACTTTGACAATCTCGGGCAGCGTACACATCGCCAATCGATGCCCGTCAGTTGCCACTACGCGCAACTGCTGTTTGTCATCGATCTCCCACAGCATACCATTCAGGTAATAGCGTACATCCTGTTGCGCCATGGCAAAACCGGTTCGATCTATCAGTCGAGCCAACTGCCCCTGTTTCAGCGTAAACTGGTGGGTGCCGATGCTGTCCTCAACATTCGGAAATTCCCTGGCTGGCAGAGTAGAGAGTGTGAAACGGCTGCGCCCGGATTTCACTGATACTTTATTGTCTTTTGCTGTTATATCGATATCGCTGCCCTCGGGCAGTGATTTACAAATATCCAGCAGCTTGCGCGCCGGGACGGTAATTTCACCGGACTCTCCGGCAGCCGCCAGTTGCAGTCGGCCGACCAGTTCCACCTCTAAATCCGTACCGGTCAGGGAGAGAACGTCATCCTCCAGAACAAGTAGCACATTTGCGAGAATTGGTAAGGTTTGGCGGCGTTCAACCACGCCCGCCACGAGATTTAAGGATTTAACCAAGCTATCCCGTGAAATACTGAACTTCATAGACGTGTTTTCCCTTCACATACGCTAGTGCTGTAAACCAATGTTTAGACTTCAAGTAGTCAGTGTTCTGAGCAGGTTTTTGTAGTCTTCCCTAATATCAGAGTTTGTTTCCCGAAGTTCCTTGATTTTACGACATGCGTGCAGAACTGTCGTGTGATCTCTGCCTCCAAAACTATCCCCGATCTCCGGCAGGCTATGGTTGGTCAGTTCCTTTGATAAAGCCATGGCCATCTGACGTGGCCTGGCCACCGAACGGCTACGCCGACGTGACATCATATCTGCTATTTTAATCTTGTAATACTCTGCAGCGGTACGTTGGATATTATCCATGCTGACTTGTCTCGCCTGGAGAGCGAGCAAGTCTTTCAGGCTTTCCTTAATAAGGTCTATATCAATAGAGCGTCCGACAAAGCGCGCACTTGCTATAACTCTTTTGAGTGCTCCTTCCAGTTCTCTGACATTCGAACGAATACGTTGCGCGATGAAAAATGCCGCGTCCGGAGGCAGATCGATATTGGCCTCAGAGGCCTTTTTCATTAGGATGGCTACGCGCGTTTCCAGTTCTGGAGGCTCAACAGCGACTGTAAGGCCCCAACCGAATCGAGATTTAAGCCGCTCCTCCAATCCGTCAATCTCCTTCGGATAGCGATCACAGGTCAGAATCATTTGCTGACCGCCTTCCAGCAGCGCGTTGAACGTATGGAAAAACTCCTCCTGTGACCGGTCTTTCTTGGCGAAAAACTGGATATCGTCAATCAACAGCGCATCTACCGACCGATAATAGCGTTTGAAATCGGTGATTGCGTTCAACTGTAGCGCCTTTACCATATCGGCGACAAAGCGCTCCGAATGCAGGTAAACCACCTTCGCTTCGGGGTTTTGCTGCTTAAGCGCATTACCTACCGCGTGCATTAAATGCGTTTTCCCTAACCCGACACCACCATATAAAAACAACGGGTTGTAAGAGTTTCCGGGGTTCTCTGCAACTTGCTGCGCCGCAGCCAGTGCGAGTTGGTTGGATTTACCTTCTACGAAACTGCCGAAGGTGTAATTCTCGAAAAGATGGTGAGAGTGTTGCAAGGAACCCTCTACCTCTACTTTATGAGGAGAATTGGATAAAGACACAGCCCGCCTTTCGACTGCATCAGGTGTTGCACCGATAATGGCCGCAGGAGGCTTTTGCACCACACTTTGAATCACAGGTATTGACGGCGTTTGTGTGGGCTGTGTGTTTTGCGGGATCTCAAGCTCAGCAGCGCGGGCCTGACTGGCAGCGCCAATCTCCAGCGCGACTTCCAAGCGCGCTTCGGGGCGAAATTCCCTAATCAGTTCGAAAATTCTCTCGGAATACTTTTCGGCCACGAAATCCTTGATGAATCGATTTGGCGCGAAAAGTGTCAGGGAATGATCATTCGCGCTTGCCTGCAGTGGACGAATCCAGGTATTGAACTGCTGCGAGGGCAGCTCATCTCTCAGGCGATTGACGCATTCCTGCCACACGGCTTCAGGCAAAAGTAACCCCTTAAAGCTGGGTAGGGAACCCGGGCTTCTCGTAAACGAATATATGATAATACTTCTTTTATAGCCCGGCCAATGTACCGGGCGAATATGCGCATCATACCGCTGTTTACCCCAGTTATCCACAAATAAAACCTGTGGGATGAAAAATTATTTTATTAGTTATTTCAGTATCTTAACTTCAATATGAGCATTTTATAACCAACACAACAAACAACTCACAGGAATAGTTATTGTTGTGGATAACTTGTTAATATCTTTGTGAGAAGATGTGGGCTGATGCTGTAAAGTCGCGTATTTACTGTATTTATGCCTCACCGTGAAAGGCAAGAAAATGAGACTGTTTTTCTATCCGATAACGACTCCGGGCCGCTGCCAAGCGCACATAGAAAAAGACTCTGATAGACGTTGAATTAGACAGCGCATTTACATAGAATAGCCAACCTTTTTTCGGGCCGGGATGTACCGCGTTGTATTAGTAGCGCACTGGTTAACTCCCGCTCACTCTGATTCCCTGGAACCCAGCTATGAAAAGAACATTTCAACCCAGCGTATTAAAACGCAAGCGTACACACGGTTTTCGTTCACGAATGGCCACAAAAGGTGGACGTGATGTTTTGAACCGCCGTCGGGCCAAAGGTCGCAAGCGTCTGTCTGCCTAGAGTTGCAGATTGGGCGGCCAGGTCACTGACACCAGCTTCAGCAAAGCAAAGCGCTTACTCAACGCCGCCGACTACGGCAGAGTTTTTGAGGCTCCAGACGCGCGAGCCTCACATAAGCACCTATTGCTACTGGCAAGAATCAACACAGGACCCAGGCATCGCCTGGGTTTGGTTATAGCCAAAAAAAATGTTCGATTGGCCGTACAGCGCAATCGAATAAAACGGGTTGCCCGGGAGTTTTTCCGCAATTTACCCGCTGGCGCTCCCCCGATGGATGTAGTGCTGTTAGCCAGACGAGGTATGGGGCAGTTGGATAATGACGAGCTATCCTCTATATTGCTGCAGCAGTGGCAAAAATTGATTCGCCACGTCAATAAAGCCACACAAGATATCAGTCAGGACTCCTAATGCGTCGTCTGTTGATCTTTACTATCTCCTGCTACAAAGCCTGCCTCAGTCCCTTCATGGGGGACAATTGTCGTTTCTACCCCAGTTGTTCCACGTATGCTCAGGAAGCGATAGCAACACACGGTGTACTTAAAGGCAGCTACCTGGCAGTAAAGCGCATATGCCGCTGCCACCCCTGGCACGAGGGTGGTGAAGATCCAGTACCGCCCTGTTCGCACTCTCACTAGTCACAGATACCCACATATTATGGATTTGCAACGCACACTGCTCATTGGCGCCATAGGCGTACTCTCTTTCATGCTTCTCACGGAGTGGGTCGCATTTTCTGATGCCGAAAAAGCCGCCTCTACTGTGCATGAGGCCTCCAGGCTGAATCCGGCTGCAGAGAATGGAACATCAGATTTACCCAATTCCAATCAAAGTACATCTGCGACGACCGCAGACGATATTCCGATAGCGCCGGACGACAACACCACTGCAGTTACCACACCAGCAGCACAGGACAACAACGATACTATCATCCAGATATACACCGACGTTCTGCAAATGGCAGTCGATCTGCAAGGTGGAGATATTATTGAACTGTCTCTGCCAAAGTATCTCGCTGAACTCGATAACCCCAACAAGCCATATGTGCTGCTGGAAGATAACAGCCAACTGGTCTATGTCGCGCAAAGCGGACTGATCGGCAACAACGGTATCGATAGCGACGGTCGCGCGCTATACAGTACATCGGCACCAAGATACACGCTTGAAGATGGCCAGGAACAACTGGTGGTGGATTTGCACTGGCGTGGCGATGACAATGTCAAAGTCACCAAGCGACTGACGCTCACGCGCGGAGACTACCTGGTCAAAGTAGACTTCCTGGTTGAAAATAACAGCAACCAGCGATGGCAGGCCAATTTGTTCGGCCAGATTAAACGAGGCAATGGTCCGCCACCCTCAGCAAGCAGCAATATGATGGGCATGCAACCTTTCCTTGGGGTTGCGGTTACACAACCGGATGACAGGTTCACCAAGTTCACGTTTGAGGATCTTGCGGAGGAGCCATTTAAAGCCCAGTTGCCCGGCGGCTGGATCGCAATGATTCAACATTACTTCCTCAGTGCATGGATACCCAATCCTGATCAAACCTACAACTACAGTGCTCGCGTAACCTCGTCCGGTTTCAATATCGCAGGATTTACCAGCCCTCCACTCGTACTCGATCCGGGTAAATCCGGCATCATCGGCGCAGAATTCTACGCCGGACCAAAAGACCAATATCGGCTCGAAGAAATTTCACCCTACCTTGACCTCAGTGTCGATTACGGCTTCCTGTGGTGGATAGCACAACCGTTATTCTGGCTGCTCACAGAAATTCATGCACTGGTAGGCAACTGGGGTGTCGCTATTATTCTGCTGACAGTACTGATAAAAGCCGCCTTCTTTAAATTATCTGCTGCTTCTTACCGATCCATGGCAAATATGCGCCGCGTTCAACCGAAGCTGGTGGCGCTGCGTGAACAGTATGCGGACGACAAACAAAAACAATCCCAGGCCATGATGGAGTTATACAAAAAAGAGAAGATCAACCCGATGGGTGGTTGCCTTCCTATCCTTGTGCAAATGCCGGTCTTTATCGGTTTGTACTGGATGCTGATGGAAAGCGTTGAATTGCGACAGGCGCCCTTCATTCTGTGGATCAAGGATCTGTCGGTAATGGATCCCTATTTCGTACTGCCGCTGATCATGGGTGCCAGCATGTACTTTATGCAGAAGCTGAACCCTCCACCACCCGATCCAATGCAGGCGAAAATCATGCAGTGGATGCCAGTGATGTTTACATTCTTTTTCCTCTGGTTCCCGGCGGGATTGGTACTGTACTGGGTGGTTAACAACCTGCTGTCCATGGCCCAGCAATATTACATTACCCGGCAAATAGAAAAAGCAGGTGCCAAAGCCTAGTCAGGTGCTGCGAAGCCGTTAGTCACAATACAGGAGACCAGGTAATTCTGGTGTAAAGAGGCCGCTGTGGAGCAGGACACCATTGTTGCGATTGCTACGGCGCCGGGTCCCGGGGGTATTGGGATTATCCGCTTATCTGGTGAACGGGCTCTGCCCATCGCTGAGGCAATCACTGGGAGTACTCTGCAACCACGCCACGCGCATTACCGTTCTTTTTGCGCCAAATCAGGTCACACACTGGATACAGGTATTGCGCTGTATTTTCCAGCACCGAACTCTTTCACGGGTGAAGATATTATAGAACTACAGGCTCATGGCGGCCCGGTAATGCTTGACCTCATTGTTCGCGAAACCTGTGAGCTTGGCGCCCGTCAAGCCGCGCCGGGTGAATTCTCACAGCGTGCTTTCCTCAATAACAAAATTGATCTGGCTCAGGCCGAAGCCATTGCAGACCTGATCAACAGTTCGACCGAAAAAGCTGCGCTGAATGCCAGCCGATCACTGCAGGGCGCGTTTTCCAGCAAGATCAATACACTGGTAACACAAGTGACCGAACTGCGAATCTTCGTCGAAGCGGCTATCGATTTTCCCGAAGAAGAAATCGATTTCCTCAACAACAGTCAGGTGCAATCGCAGCTCGATGCGATTATCCAACAGTTTAACACCGTAGCGGATGAAGCCCGGCAAGGCAGTCTATTGCAGGAAGGTATGAAACTGGTCATTGCCGGAAAACCCAATGCCGGTAAATCCAGTTTACTCAATGCACTCTCCGGGCAGGAAACCGCCATCGTTACCGCAATAGAAGGCACCACGCGTGATGTCCTTAGAGAGCGTATACAAATAGATGGGATGCCACTGCATATTGTTGACACCGCAGGTCTGCGCGACAGTGATGACGAGATAGAACAGGAAGGCATACGCCGCGCCTGGACAGAAATAGAATCCGCCGACCGTATATTGTTGGTCGTGGACAGCAGCGAAAATATCGATGAGGTCTTTGGCACCACAATATTACAACCGCTCGAAAGTCGGCAGACGACACGCGATATCCCGGTTACTATCGCGAGCAACAAATGTGATCTTACCGAGCAACCACCCGCCGTAACACAACATAATGACACGTCCATCATTCATCTGTCAGCGAAGACTGGCGCGGGCCTGGAACTCCTAAAACAACACCTGAAAACATGCATGGGCTATAACGAATCCGCAAACGGAAACTTTAGTGCCAGGCGCAGGCATCTAAATGCTCTCGACCAGGCCAGAACCTTCCTGCTGAACGGCCAATCCCAATTACTGGATTCCGGTGCAGGTGAATTACTCGCAGAGGATTTGCGGCTTTGCCAACAAAGCCTGGGTGAAATTACAGGCATGGTCAGTAGTGATGAATTATTGGGAGCAATTTTTTCCAGCTTCTGTATTGGGAAATGATTTATACACAGAGTTATGTCACTGGATGCGAACACTTTTTCAACAGGCTATACAGCACCTTTTATTCATCGACAAAATATGCAGAGAATATACACAGCTAAACACGATTCGCTGCGGTTAAATTTCCCCCCTGTGTACAAAACCTTTGCATGACCTGTATGACGCGCGCATAGATTCATCTGTTATTCACAGTGCATTCAAAGGGCAGAAATATATCCACACAGAAAGCCATTCGATACACGCCTTAACCACGGCTTCCACCCACCTGTTACAGTCTCTTTCCTATGACTTTTCATCACAATAAACTGCTGATTCCATTCAATAAAATCGGCTTCTCCACAAGAAACAGCGTCCCTAATAATAATTACTACAATAAACCTAAGATATATCTATATATAAATAACTAAATATATATTTGATAAGAGAGGTTCGGGGCGACCACCACCACTGCTCTCCCAAAAGCGAGACAACAAATTATTCAATCGCAGTATTACTGTTCCATTTGCCGGGCGAAGAGATCAATGTGAGCTGTGAAACATTAGACTGAATAAATATTGATGGGCCGTCCGCGGGAGTTGTTTAGAGATCAGGTCTCACACGGCTCTCAAACAGCCGCAGAGAACGTTTGGCAGACTTCAGGACAACTCCCCTGCTACCGATACCAAATGCAGTGAGCCCTTCTCCTCGACGGTTTGAACGGCTTGTTACGAGGTCAGCACCCTCCACTTGCCTTTACACTTGAATTCATCGATGCTTAAGACAATAGGTTCGCATATTCACGTCGGGTGGATTCCGCGCACTGTGGTGCACATCCCATAGAAAAGCGATGAACGCTTTGCCGATTAGTCTTTCGCTGCCTCCAGCTTTTTCCTGGCCTCGATCCAGGCACCGATAGTGACACCCATATTGTGTGGGTTGTAAGCATCCTCTTCGTACTTGAACAGGCCATTTCCCGCGTAGTGCAAAATGGTGATATTGGGTTCCTGGTAGATCTTGCCGTCACCCAGGTCTGCCATGCGGTTCATCACCTCGCAGATTATCCAACCCTTCTCCTCATCAATGGAATACCAGGTAATCGGAAACGCAGTCATCTCGCTGGCGGGCCATTCATTCATGGTTTTGGTGATCCAGTTCAGAATGGTTTCACGCCCCCAGAAGCGGCCATAGTGGTGTTCAAAATAGCTGGCGTCTTCGGTGAAACAGTTTGCCCAATCCGACCAGTTCCTGGTCCTAGCACCGGTGAGTGCCGCCGCCTGATATTTGTCGAATGCCTTCTCCAGTTCCTTGCGCTTCCAACGAGCCATCGTTTGTGTCCTGTTCTGATTATTGTTGTGTGAGTCCGAAAACCCAGTGAGATATCAGTGAAATCCAGCTATAGCAACGGTGCTATCACCAGACTGACGATCGCCATTACGTTGATCAGGATATTCATGGATGGACCGGATGTGTCTTTGAAGGGATCACCCACAGTATCCCCGACGACGACGGCCGCGTGTGTATCAGAGCCCTTGCCGCCGAGGTTTCCTTTTTCGACATATTTTTTCGCGTTGTCCCAGGCACCACCGGCGTTGGCCATCATCAATGCCATTAGTACACAGGCAAGCAGGGCGCCGCCGAGCATACCACCCAGAGACGTAGCACCGAGCCCAAAACCCACGACAACCGGAGCAGCGACAGCGATCACTCCGGGCAATATCATTTTGCGCAGTGCCGCAGTAGTTGCAATATCGACACACTTCGCTGTGTCGGGTTTTGCGGTACCTTGAAGCAATCCGGGGATTTCCCGGAACTGGCGGCGGATCTCATTGATCATATCGAATGCTGCCTCACCTACCGCTGTCATGGTAATGGCCGCGATCAGAAACGGGATGGTGCCGCCGATAAACATACCCACCAGAACCATGGGATCTGTAAGTTCCAGATGGAAGCCCTGATTATGCGACTCCACAGTCTCGACAAACGCTGCGATGATTGCCAGCGCTGCCAACGCAGCAGCGCCGATCGCAAACCCTTTGCCAATGGCCGCTGTGGTGTTGCCTACCTCGTCGAGGCCATCGGTAATCTTGCGGGTGTCCTCACCCATGCCGGCCATTTCAGCGATACCGCCCGCGTTGTCAGCGACGGGCCCGTAAGCATCAATTGCCATGGTGATACCCACGGTAGCCAGCATGCCGACAGCGGCAATTCCCACGCCGTATAAACCCGACAGTCCTGTCGAGATGAAAATGATAGCCGCGATACACAGAATCGGTAATACAACAGACTGCATACCTACCGCGAGACCGGTGATCATTACGGTAGCCGCGCCGGTCTCTCCGGATTTGGCTATTTTTCGAACGGGTGCTCCCCCAGTGTAGTATTCTGTGATCAAGCCTATTGCAACACCGCCCACGGCGCCGCTGATAACGGACCACCAGATATTGCTATCCAGATCCATTGCGGCGATCAGGAACCAGGCCGCGATCGCGAAAATGACTGGCGCGAGCATGGTGCCAGTACGCAGTGCGACTTCAGGTTCGGAACCAGATCTGGCGCGCACAATAGCGATACCACAGACCGATGCGAGCAAGCCGATACTGGCCAGCGATAGCGGCAGGAACATCATCGCAGCACGGGTGTCGAGAGCAGAAGTTGCAGCGATCGCAATACAGGCAATCATCGAGCCGCAATAGGACTCGAAAATATCTGACCCCATGCCGGCGATATCGCCTACGTTGTCGCCGACATTGTCGGCGATGACACCGGGGTTGCGCGGGTCATCCTCGGGAATGCCGGCTTCAATTTTACCGACCAGATCAGCACCGACATCGGCACTCTTGGTGAAAATACCACCGCCGACCCGAGAGAACAGCGCTACCACCGATGCCCCCATACCAAAACCGTGAATGGCATGCATGGTGTCCGCATCGCCGCTGAAGTACCAGTATACGCCACCGAGCCCGACCAGACCCAGCGCAGCGACGCACAAGCCCATAATCGAACCACCGTAAAAGGCGATTGACAGCGCCATTCCCTGACCGTGTGTGTGTGCGGCGACCGCCGTGCGGACATTGGCTTTAGTTGCAGCAAACATACCCAGATAACCCGCAGTAGCGGAGGATAATGCTCCAGCGAGAAAGGCAATGGCGGTGTTGATTCCCAGTGGAGACACAAAAATAGCCACCAGAATGACCAGTGCAAACAACGACAGCATGGAATATTCGCGACGCATAAATACCATTGCGCCAAGATGGATCTGATCGCCGATGTCTTTTACAAGACCATCGCCGTGATTGTGGCGTACCATAATGTGATAGATGATGAAGGCGATGATGAGGCCGACAAGGCCAATCGTAGGGGGAAGAGCAAAGAATTCGGACATATTCTGACTCCCTTACTTTAATTTTTATACTACGCACCTCATGCTACCTAAATAGAGGCGACAGTGACAAGCGAAAGTAAAGTCGGGAAATGGCGTAAAAATGAAGCACAGTGATGGCAGGTTTACCGGTTCGGGTGGGCGTTCAATCTACTTTCAGTGTTGGGCTCCGGAAGTGGCGCCGAAGGCTGTTCTGCTGTTAGCCCATGGCGCAGGAGAACACAGCGCACGCTATAGAGCGGTGGCGCAATTTTTCACCGGGCATAACTTCGTGGTGGCGGCGTTGGATCATAACGGGCACGGCTATTCTGAAGGTGTTCCAGGACACGTCGATGCATTTGCGGATTATCTGGATGACCTGAGAGTATTTCACCGGCAGATTTCCGCACAGTTTGCCGGTGTCCCAATAATACTCCTGGGACACAGTATGGGCGGGCTGATAGCCTGCAACTATCTGATGAGCCATCAGGCAGAGTTTGCCGGCGCGGTACTGTCCGGCGCTGCCATCAAGACAGAGCTGGAACCCGGGTTCATACAAATGACGGTGCTACGTCTGCTGGCGCTGCTGCTGCCGCGCCTCGGCATGCTTAAACTTGATGCTGCAGGCGTGAGCCGCGACCCCGCTGTTGTCAAAGACTACATAGCCGACCCGCTGGTGTATCACGGCAAGATGTCGGCGCGCATGTTGCGCGAACTTTTTGCGGGAATGCACGGGGTGCAGGCGGGGGCATCCGCCATAACCTTACCTATGCTCATTCTGCACGGTGGCGAGGATGCAATGACCTCGCCACAGGGCTCACGCTTTTTGCAGGAACATATCAGTTCCAGCGACAAGACCCTAAAAATTTACCCGCAGCTGTACCACGAGATTTTTAACGAACCGGAGCGGGTACAAGTCTTGAATGACGTTTTAAGCTGGTGCGAGGCGCGACTGGCTGCGAAGTGATGCAGCCCACTGCCAGAACAGGCATTGATGGCTATCGAACAAATTTTGAACAAAAGCCATTGCCTGCGTATAATCGCCGCCCCGCAAAACAGTGTCCGTTTGGCAAGTGAGGCCGCAAGTGGAATACGAACAGCAATTTGAAGTCATCGTGATCGGAGGCGGCCACGCCGGTACCGAGGCGAGCCTTGCTGCCGCGCGTATCGGTTGTCGAACACTGCTGCTGACGCACAGCGTGGATACGCTGGGGCAGATGTCGTGTAATCCAGCTATCGGCGGTATCGGCAAAAGCCATCTGGTAAAGGAAATAGATGCCCTTGGTGGTGCCATGGCGCGAGCCACTGATCGGGCGGGAATACAGTTTCGGGTGCTGAATCGGCGCAAAGGGCCGGCCGTGCGTGCCACACGGGCCCAGGCGGATCGGGTGCTCTACCGCAATGCGATTCGCCAGATTCTGGAATCACAGCCCAATCTATCGATCTTTCAACAACCGGTTGATGATCTGCTGATTGAAAACGGGCGTATCGCGGGTGTTATCACCCAGATGGGTCTAGTGTTCCGTGCACCGCGCGTGGTGCTTACCACCGGGACTTTTCTCGGCGGCAAAATCCACATCGGCCTGGAGAACAGTGCCGGGGGCCGAGCGGGAGATCCGCCGTCCATTGCGTTAGCGCAGCGTCTTCGCGAGCTGCCCTTCCGTGTTGAGCGCCTGAAAACCGGTACCCCGCCAAGAATCGATGCATGCAGTGTCGATTTCAGCGATCTCGAGGAGCAGTGGGGTGATACGCCGGAACCGGTAATGTCCTATCTGGGCAGCACTGCAGAACATCCGGAGCAGCGCTGTTGCTGGGTGACGTATACCAATGAGCAGACACATGACATCATTCGCGGTGGCCTTGATCGCTCGCCAATGTACTCAGGAGTGATAGAGGGCGTGGGTCCGCGGTACTGCCCCAGTATCGAGGACAAGATTCACCGCTTTGCCGATAAAAACTCCCATCAGGTGTTTATCGAGCCCGAAGGCCTGACGACGAGCGAGTTGTACCCCAACGGTATTTCCACCAGCCTGCCTTTTGATGTGCAGGTGAATCTGGTGCACTCTATCAAGGGCTTTGAAAATGCCCATATCACGCGGCCCGGTTACGCTATCGAATACGATTTTTTTGACCCGCGTGATCTCAGTGCTTCGCTGGAAACCAAAGCTTTGCCGGGGCTGTATTTTGCCGGGCAGATCAACGGCACCACTGGTTATGAAGAAGCCGCTGCGCAGGGATTGTTGGCGGGCTTGAATGCGGCGCTGGCAGCGCGCGGCGACGACCCCTGGTGTCCGCGCCGTGATGAAGCCTATATCGGTGTGTTGGTGGATGACCTGATTACCATGGGTACACAGGAGCCGTACCGGATGTTCACGTCCCGTGCCGAATACCGCTTGTTGCTGCGCGAGGATAACGCTGATTTACGCCTGACGGAAAAAGGTCGGACATTGGGCTTGGTGGATGATGAGCGCTGGTTCCGGTTTGAACAGAAGCGCGAGGCTATTGCGCAGGAAACTACCCGTCTGGCCACCAGCTGGATTCACCCCAATACTCCGCAGGCCGAGGCATTGGCAGGAAAATTGAAGAACCCGATAGCCAGGGAGTACTCGCTGGCAGAGTTGTTGAAACGCCCGGAACTGCAATACGCCGATCTCGCCGGTCTGGTCGGGGAGCCGGTGTCCGATCCTCAGGCTACCGAGCAGGTGGAAATACAGGCCAAGTATGCCGGCTATATCGATCGACAGCAGGAAGATATTGCGCGTCTGCGGCGCAATGAAAACACACTGCTGCCCCCCGATCTGGATTACAACGCGGTAGACGGCCTGTCCAATGAGGTGAAACAGAAGTTGGCTGCGGCGCGTCCAGACACGCTTGCGCGTGCCGGCCGCGTGCCGGGTGTAACAGCCGCGGCAATCTCCCTGCTGCTTATCTACCTCAAAAAGCGCGGCGCCTTCCCTGCTGAATCTCAGCAGGATGGCGA
The DNA here is from genome assembly GCF_055809315.1 of Halioglobus sp. D3-4. NCBI lineage: Bacteria > Pseudomonadati > Pseudomonadota > Gammaproteobacteria > Cellvibrionales > Halieaceae > Halioglobus > Halioglobus sp. D3-4. Next base: position 3,812,609 of record NZ_CM147907.1, on the reverse strand, counting down.
TCAGCACGATCCCGACAACCGACGCAAGCTGGCCTGAGTTGGAGTCACAGCTCACTTCGCTGTTGCAGCAGGGTTGCGATGATCTTGAATTGGCTGTCGATCCTACCAAGCGACAGCAGTTACTCGATTATCTGGCACTGCTGGCCAAGTGGAATCAAGCCTACAATCTAACAGCCGTGCGCGATGAATCGCAGATGGTGACGCGCCACCTGCTGGACAGCCTGGCTATCGCACCGTTTATCAATGTGCAGCGGCTGATCGATGTCGGCACTGGCGCTGGTTTGCCGGGAGTGCCTCTGGCGATACTGTTCCCGCAGCGCGAGTTCCATTTGCTGGACAGCAACGGCAAGAAGACACGGTTTCTTTTTCAGGTGAAAACAGCGCTTGGCTTGGATAATATGACTGTGCACCACGCACGCGTAGAAGCGTTTCGCGCTGCAGAGCTATTCGATGCGGTGCTGTCGCGCGCTTTTGCATCTTTGCAGGATATGGTGCAAGGTTGCCGCCACCTGTTGACCCCCGATGGTTGCTTTCTGGCCATGAAAGGACAGCTTCCCACTGAGGAGTTGGCACCGGTGATAACGGAATATCCGGAACATGCGATCTACCCGCTGCGCGTACCGGGGCTGGATGAACAGCGACACCTGGTGGTGCTCGCACGATAGCAGTGCATACGTCCACAGTGACAACTTTGCCAGAGGCATTACATTGACCAGAATACTCGCGATAGCGAACCAGAAAGGCGGTGTGGGCAAGACCACAACCTGCGTCAACCTGGCCGCATCACTGGCTGCGATGAAACAGCGGGTGTTGCTGATCGACCTCGACCCGCAGGGTAACGCCACCATGGCCAGTGGTATCGACAAGTACGATATTCAACAAAGTATTTACGATGTGCTGGTGCATCAGCTGCCGGTTCAGCAGGCCACTCTCCCCGCAGGCGAAAGCGGCTTCGACGTGCTGCCCGCCAATGGCGACCTGACGGCTGCAGAAGTGGAAATGTTGTCCATCGAACACAACGAGCGCAGGCTGCGCTCGGCGCTGTCCGGTGTTGCCGGGCAGTACGACTATGTACTGATCGACTGCCCCCCTTCGCTAAATATGCTGACAATCAATGCACTGGCGGCGGCCGATGGCGTTATTATCGCAATGCAGTGCGAGTATTTTGCACTGGAGGGTCTGGCAGCACTGGTGCGCACTATTGAGGGTGTGGCCGAGACCATCAATGGCAAACTGCAGATAGAGGGCATACTGCGCACCATGTACGATCCGCGGAATAGTCTCACCACAGATGTATCTTCCCAGTTGCGCGCGCATTTCGGTGAAAAGGTGTATCGCACGGTTGTGCCGCGCAATGTGCGCCTGGCGGAGGCGCCCAGCCATGGTGTGCCGGCCATGTATTACGATAAGTATTCCCGTGGCTCCAAGGCATATATGGCACTGGCCGGAGAGATTATCCGGCGTTGGGAGCAGCAGGTTGCACAGCAGCCTGGCCACGCCACTGTGAGCTGATATGTTAAAGCCTGAGAAACCGGAGAACGTCGATGTCTGCTAAAAAACGGGGTTTGGGTCGCGGCCTGGATGCGTTGCTGGGTGCGGGCAAGGCCGCACAGCCGACCGCTGCCGAACTACCTGTGCCCGAAGGCGGGGTCACAGCTGCTGCCGCAGGCGAACGCTTGCGTGAGCTGCCCGTTGATCTGATACAGCGTGGCAAATACCAGCCGCGACGCGACATGGAGCCCGAATCCCTGCGCGAACTGGCCGACAGCATCATCGCTCAGGGTGTGATGCAGCCGATTGTAGTGCGACCCATATCCGACAAGAAATATGAAATCATTGCCGGCGAGCGCCGCTGGCGCGCAACGCAACTGGCCGGGCTGGATGTGATACCCGCAGTTGTGCGAGATGTGTCGGATCAGGCAGCCATCGCGATGGCGCTGATCGAGAATATCCAGCGCGAAGACCTCAACCCCATTGAGGAGGCCGCTTCACTGGCGCGCCTGCAACAGGAATTTGAACTGACGCAACAGGAAGTGGCCACAGCTGTGGGCAAATCCCGTTCTACCGTCGCAAATTTGCTGCGTTTGATGACACTGCAGGAAGATGTGCGCAGGCTGGTTGAGCACGGGGATTTGGAGATGGGCCATGCGCGCGCGCTGCTCGGACTGGAAGGGGTCAAGCAGTCCCAAGCGGCTCGCACGGTGGTCGGCAAGGGGATGACAGTGCGCCAGACAGAAGCGCTGGTGCGCAATCTGTTGGCCGAAAAGCCACAACCAGCGCAGAGTAAGCAGCTCGATCCCAATATCCGGCATTTACAGGATGATTTGTCGCAGCGCCTCGGCGCCGCAGTCACCATTGTGCACAGCCCCAAAGGCCGCGGAAAGCTGGTGTTGTCCTATAACAGCCTGGATGAGCTCGACGGCATACTGCGTCATATCAAATAACTCGCGCTTTTGAGTTTTTTGTAGCCCGCGATGACCCCGATCGCCATCCGGGCGAGATGACCGGAAAGCCCTCCTGACCACATGATCTAGTAGTCCGATTTCCCGTAGATACAACATGCAGTATGGCGCTCGCAAGTCGTTCTGAGCGGGCAAAATTTAGTGGTGAAAATGTCGCGAACTGCGCCAATATTTATTGAGATTGCAGGCAACTGCTGGTTGAACCGGCCCTGTAATCCCCCTATAATGCGCGCCCGAATCGAGTAAGAACCCCGAAGATGTTCGTGATGAGGGGACGAATTGTGAGGCGCTGATGACTGGTGCTGAAATAGCACGCCCTCCGGTTCACCGTATTACCCTGGCACAACTGGCGCTACTTGGCTTGCTCAGCCTTGGAATGCTCGCGGTTAATGAGGTTGTGGCGTACTCGGTGCTTTGTGGTGGTTTGATCGCCATTGTGCCTCAGGCTTATTTCGCGATGCTCGCCTTCAGGTGGCGAGGAGCGCAATCAGCAAAAGAAATTGCCCGATCCAGCTACGCCGGAGTGCTGGGCAAGTTCCTGCTGAGCATAGCCGGTTTTGCACTGGTGTTTGCATTAGTACGGCCGATACACGGCCCAGCAGTGTTCGCGGGTTACCTGACGATGCTGGTGACTCAAATTACAGGTAGTTGGATGTTGCTGACACGCAACCAACGGAAATAGATAGACGCGAGTGTTTTGATAGATGGCAGGCTCAACCCCAACTGTTTCTGAATACATTACTCACCACCTGACTAACCTGACATTTGGTAAGTTGCCCGGCGGTTTCGAGCGCGCAGACGGTACCCTGATTGGTCCCGATGGGGCGTGGGTTTTCGCCGACGGCGGCGCCGAAGCGGCAGCAATGGGCTTTTACGCCATTCATGTCGACTCCATGATGTGGTCGATAGGCCTGGGTATTGTGTTTTGCTGGATATTCCGCAGTGTCGCAAAAAGAGCGGAATCCGGTGTTCCAAGCGGTCTGGTAAACGGCGTTGAAATGGTTGTTGAGTTTGTAGACAACACCGTGCGCGATACCTTCCACGGGCAAAACAAGCTGATAGCGCCGCTAGCGCTGACGGTTTTTGTCTGGGTTCTGTTGATGAACCTGATGGATCTGGTGCCAATAGATTTGGTTCCAAAGTTCCTCGAAGTGGTCTTCGGTGTGCATTTCCAGAAAATTGTGCCCTCCACAGACCCAAACATCACGCTGGGTATGGCCGTGGGCGTCTTTATCCTGATGCTGTACTATTCGATAAAGGTAAAAGGCTTTGGTTTCGTCAAGGAACTGAGCATGACCCCCTTCAATCACTGGGCATTTATTCCGGTGAACCTCTTTATGGAAATCGTAGGCTTGCTGGCCAAGCCATTCTCACTGGGTCTGCGGCTATTCGGCAACCTCTATGCTGGTGAGATGATCTTTATCCTGATTGCAGCCCTGTTCAGCGCCGGAGCGCTGTGGATGGTACCAGCGGGATTGTTGCAAGTTGCTTGGGGCATATTCCACTTGCTGGTAATCCCTCTGCAAGCCTTTATCTTTATGGTGCTGACGATCGTCTATCTCAGCATGGCCCATGAAGACCACTGATTTACTTTAACTTTTAAGCTTTGCTTAATTTAACGCTAGGAGAAAAAAATGCCTGAATTAATCTACATTGCTGCCGCCCTCATGATGGGATTGGGTGGTCTGGGTGCCGCGATAGGTGTTGGTCTGTTGGGTGGCAAGCTCATCGAGGGTTCTGCCCGCCAGCCTGAACTGGCTCCTAAACTGCAGGTGACCTTCTTCCTGGGCGCTGGCCTGGTAGACGCGATCCCCATTATCGGTGTTGGTATCGCTATGTACTTGATTTTCGTTGTCGCGGGTTAATTCAACCGCCGACAGGAATGGGGCCGTCATGAGTACGGCCCTTCATAATCTGTGAGGAGCACGGCGTGAATATTAATCTTACGCTTATCGGGCAGATGATCGCCTTTGTCTGCTTTGTCATGTTCTGCATGAAGTACGTGTGGCCGCCGCTGTTGGCTGCCATGGCAGAGCGGGAAAAGAAGATAGCTGATGGTCTGGCTGCGGCTGACCGAGCCAGTCACGATCTTGAGCTGGCCCAGGAGAAGGCGGTAGAACGCCTGAAAGAAGCCAAGCATGAAGCGGCAAGCATTGTCGATGCGGCTAACAAACGCGGTACTCAGCTTGTAGAAGAAGCCAAGCAGGCTGCTGTGGTTGAAGCAGACCGCGTCAAGGCGGCAGCGCAGGCGGAAATAGAGCAGGAATCCAATCGTGCCAAGGAACAGCTTCGAGGTCAGGTTGCAGCGTTGGCACTGGCTGGGGCGGAAAAAGTTCTGGGTGCGGAAATCGATCAGGCAGCACACACTGAACTGGTCGACAAACTGGCTGCAGAGCTCTAGGGCGAGGAAGCTATGGCTGAATTAAGCACACTAGCAAGACCCTACGCCAAAGCTGCTTTCGAGTATGCCCGTGACAGCAAGCAGTTGTCGCAATGGGCCGAGCAGTTGGCAACCGCTGCAGCGGTTGCGTCGGACAAGGCGTTGGAGGCGGCGCTCAATGATCCTTCATTGACGGCCGAGCAACAGGCCAAAATGCTTAGCGATGTGTGCGGTGACGCACTGGACGCCCAAGCGCGTAATTTTATAGCGGTTCTCGCTGCCAACAAGCGCCTGGCGTTATTGCCGCAAATTTATACCCTGTTCGCACAGTACAAAGCCAATCAGGAAAAAACTGTCGATGTCGAAGTGGTTTCTGCCTTCGATCTGGCAGGTGATGTACGGGACAAACTGGCAGCGGTACTGGGTAAAAAACTGGAACGCGAAGTAGAAGTTCGCACCTCCACTGATAGGAATCTGCTGGGTGGTGTATTAATCAGGGCCGGTGATCTGGTGATCGATGGCTCCATACGTGGGCGGCTGAACAAGCTGTCTGCAGCAATGAATTCCTAGACATACAGACTTAGGATTGAGGATTAGAGCATGCAGCAACTGAATCCATCAGAGATTAGCGAAATCATCAAGCGCCGCATCGACCAGCTCGATGTCAGTTCGGAAGCGCGTAACGTCGGTACCGTTGTATCGGTGACTGACGGCATCATCCGTATTCACGGCCTCGCTGACGTGATGTACGGTGAGATGATTGAATTTGACGGCGGCATATACGGTATGGCGCTGAACCTGGAGCGCGACTCTGTCGGTGCAGTTATTCTGGGTGACTACAAAGGTTTGGCAGAAGGACAGTCCTGTCGCTGCACAGGTCGTATCCTGGAGGTGCCGGTTGGCCCCGAGCTGCAGGGACGTGTGGTCGATGCACTGGGTACACCAATTGATGGCAAGGGCCCGATCAATGCAGCGCTTACCGACGCACTCGAAAAAGTGGCGCCCGGTGTTATCGCGCGTCAATCTGTTGATCAGCCGGTACAGATCGGCCTCAAAGCAGTTGATGCGATGGTACCCATCGGTCGTGGACAGCGTGAGCTTATCATCGGTGACCGTCAGATCGGTAAAACGGCGATCGCGGTGGATGCCATCATCAACCAGAAAGGCTCGGGCATTAAATGTGTCTACGTCGCGATTGGCCAGAAAGCGTCTTCTGTTGCTGCCGTAGTGCGCAAACTGGAAGAACATGGTGCTATGGAGCACACCATCGTCGTTGCCGCGACAGCCTCTGATCCCGCGGCGATGCAGTATCTTGCACCGTTTGCCGGTTGCACCATGGGTGAGTACTACCGTGATCGCGGTGAAGATGCCCTGATTATTTACGATGACCTCACCAAGCAGGCCTGGGCATACCGCCAGATCTCCCTGCTGCTGCGCCGCCCACCGGGCCGTGAAGCGTATCCCGGTGACGTATTCTACCTGCACTCTCGCTTGCTGGAGCGTGCGGCTCGCGTCAACGCGACATATGTTGAGAACTTCACCAACGGTGAAGTAAAGGGTAAAACCGGCTCGTTGACGGCACTGCCGGTGATCGAAACCCAGGCGGGTGACGTATCGGCATTCGTACCGACCAACGTGATCTCCATTACCGACGGCCAGATCTTCCTGGAAGCGGATATGTTCAACGCTGGCGTACGCCCGGCGATGAACGCCGGTATCTCGGTTTCACGGGTTGGTGGTGCTGCCCAGACCAAGATCATGAAGAAGCTGTCCGGTGGTATTCGAACCGCACTGGCGCAGTATCGTGAATTGGCGGCGTTTTCACAGTTCGCATCGGATCTCGATGACGCGACGCGAGCCCAGCTCGATCACGGTGAACGCGTTACCGAACTGATGAAGCAGAAACAGTACTCGCCACAGAGCACAGCAGACATGGGCGTGATGCTGTACGCCGCAAACGAAGGCTATCTCAACGATGTCGACGTCAGCAAGATCGGTGATTTCGAGCATGCGCTGTTGTCCTTTATGCGCGCCGAACACGGTGATCTGATGAACCGCATTATCGAGACAGGTGACTACAACGATGAGATCGAAGCCACTTTTAAAGCGGCTCTCGAAAACTTCAAAGCCACGCAGACCTGGTAGGCCGAGGACCAGTAAATGGCAGCCGGAAAAGAAATACGCACCAAGATCTCGAGCATTCGTAGCACGCAGAAGATCACTAGCGCGATGGAAATGGTCGCGGCGAGCAAAATGCGCAAGGCCCAGGAGCGTATGCGACTGGGTAAGCCGTATGCGCGTCGTATGCGAGCAGTGGTCGGGCATATCGCCAACGCTGCGCCGGAATACCGGCACATGTATATGGAGCAGCGCGAGGTCAAGCGAGTCGGTTTCCTCGTAGTGTCCACTGATCGCGGCCTCTGTGGTGGTTTGAACATCAACCTGTTCAAGCGCACTGTGAAAGCCATGAAAGAGTGGGCCGATCAGGATATCGAAATCGAACTGTCGTTGATCGGTGCAAAAGCAGCCGCATTTTTCAACAGCTACGGTGGCAATGTGACTGCAGCGATTCGCGATCTGGGTGAGAAGCCTGCACTGGCGGATTTAATCGGCGGTGTAAAAGCGATGCTGGATGCCTACGAAGAAGGGCGTATCGATCGCCTGTTCCTGGTGAGTAACCAGTTCGTCAATACGATGACGCAGAATCCAACGGTAGAACAATTACTGCCGCTGGAAGCGGACGATAGCCAGGAAATGCAGCATCACTGGGATTACATCTACGAGCCCGACGCCAAAGAGTTGTTGGAAGGCCTGCTGACCCGCTACATCGAATCACAGGTGTATCAGGCTGTAGTGGAAAACGGCGCGTGTGAACAGGCAGCGCGGATGTTGGCGATGAAAAACGCTACCGAAAATGCCGGCGAGTTAATGGACGACTTGCAGCTGATTTACAACAAGGCCCGACAAGCCGCTATTACACAAGAACTGTCTGAGATCGTAAGTGGTGCGGCAGCTATTGGTTAGCGCGTCGTAACGAGCCAGGTATGACAACAGACAAGGTATCCGGTAACCGCCAACAACAGGGCGCACCGAGCCAAACAGAATTGAACTTTGAGATAGAGGATCCGGACATGAGCAGCGGACGAATCGTACAAATTATTGGCGCCGTCATCGACGTGGAATTTCCACGCGATGTTGTACCCAAGGTATACGATGCATTGAAGGTACCCGAGAAGGACCTGACCCTTGAGGTGCAGCAGCAGTTGGGAGACGGTGTGGTTCGCACCATCGCCATGGGTTCTTCTGAAGGTGTGAGCCGGGGTCTGTCGGTAGAAAATACCGGCGCTCCGATTGCCGTGCCCGTTGGTACAGAAACACTTGGCCGCATCATGGACGTACTGGGTAATCCTATTGACGAGTGCGGACCTATCGGTGAAAAAGAGCGCGCCTCTATCCACCGAGCGGCACCGACCTACGAAGAACTGTCGGCTTCTGACGAACTGTTGGAAACAGGCATCAAGGTAATCGACCTGGTCTGCCCGTTTGCCAAGGGTGGTAAAGTGGGCCTGTTCGGTGGTGCCGGTGTTGGTAAAACCGTGAACATGATGGAGTTGATTAACAACATCGCTACCGAGCACTCCGGTTTGTCTGTATTCGCTGGTGTTGGTGAGCGGACTCGTGAAGGTAACGACTTTTACTTCGAGATGCAGGAATCCAAGGTTGTTGACGTAGAGAACTTCAGCAACTCCAAGGTGGCGATGGTATACGGCCAGATGAATGAGCCGCCTGGTAACCGTTTGCGTGTAGCGCTTACCGGCCTGACCATGGCTGAAAAATTCCGTGATGAAGGCCGTGACGTACTGTTGTTCGTCGATAACATTTACCGCTACACACTCGCGGGTACGGAAGTATCTGCACTGTTGGGTCGTATGCCTTCAGCGGTGGGTTACCAGCCGACACTGGCTGAAGAGATGGGTGTACTGCAGGAGCGTATTACTTCTACCAAGGTTGGCTCGATTACCTCGATTCAGGCCGTTTATGTACCGGCGGATGACTTGACTGACCCCTCCCCTGCAACGACCTTCGCTCACCTTGACTCCACCGTGGTATTGAGTCGTGATATCGCCGCTAAAGGTATTTATCCTGCGGTTGACCCACTCGACTCCACCTCGCGCCAGCTGGACCCGCTGCTGATCGGCGTTGAGCACTATGAAACCGCTCGCGGTGTGCAAACCGTACTGCAGCGCTTCAAGGAGTTGAAAGACATTATCGCCATCCTGGGTATGGATGAACTGTCTGAAGAAGACAAGCAGACTGTGGCACGTGCGCGTAAGATCGAACGTTTCCTGTCCCAGCCTTTCCATGTGGCGGAGATCTTCACCGGCTCGCCGGGTAAATACGTCTCCCTCAAGGAAACGATCGCGGGCTTCCAGGGTATTCTCGCCGGCCAGTACGATCACTTGCCTGAGCAGGCCTTCTACATGGTTGGCAGCATCGACGAAGCCGTCGAGAAAGCGAAAAACCTGTAAGCCGACAACGGTAGGTCGACAACGGGACTAGAGAGGCAAAACTATGGCAATGACTATTCATTGCGACATCGTCAGCGCAGAGGAAGAAATTTACTCCGGTCTGGTGGAAGTGTTGGTGGCTACGGGTGAACTCGGTGAGCTGGGCGTAAGCTACGGTCACGCCCCCCTGCTTACTGCGCTGGTACCGGGCCCTGTACGGATTGTTACCCAGGACAGTAAAGAGCATATTTTTTACGTCTCCGGTGGGTTTCTGGAAGTGCAGCCGGGTGTTGTATCCATTCTTGCCGATACCGCGCTGCGTGCCGACGATGTTGATGAGGCTGCCGCTGAAGAAGCGCGCAAGGAAGCCGAGCAGGCGCTGGCCAATCAGACGGGTGACTTCGATTACGGGCGGGCTTCCTCGCAGTTGGCCGAGGCCGCTGCGCAGCTGGCTACCCTGCGCAAAATGCGCAACCGCTCGGGCCGCGGCTAGGCTGGAACTCCAGCACAAGCATCGCAAGAAACCCCGGTACTTCCGGGGTTTTTTTTGCCAGTTGATAAGTGCTTCACACTGGGGCAGTTGGCGACAGCGGCAGTGCGGCGCATAATGATCGCTCCAACTACCCAGTCGCCTGTTGCGTGAGAACGCATCCAGAACCGCAAGGAAATGCTATAGCTATGAACCTCGAAGTCGTGATTCTCGCTGCTGGCCAGGGAACACGTATGAAGTCCCGCCTGCCAAAGGTATTGCATCCTGTAGGCGGCAAGCCGCTGCTAGAGCACGTCATCAACACGGCGCAGGCTCTCTCCCCAAAAGCCCTCCATGTCGTCGCGGGCCATGGCAGCGAGCAGGTACAGCAAGCGCTGGCTGGTTATGATATCAACTGGGTGTTACAGTCCGAGCGCCTCGGCACCGGCCATGCCGTGATGCAGGCGCTGCCGTCAGTCGGTGACGATAGCATCGTACTGGTGCTCTACGGCGATGTGCCGCTGACCCGATCAACGACGCTGGAAAGCCTGGTTGCGCAGGCTGATAATGGCCCTGCGCTGCTTACCGCTACCCTGCAGAACCCCGCCGGCTACGGCAGAATATTGCGCGATGCCAACGGCGAGATGATCGGGGTGGTGGAAGACAAGGACGCCAGCGATGAGCAGCGACAGATTTGCGAGATCAATACCGGCCTGCTGGCCGCCCCGGCACGGGATTTTCAGTCTTTCCTGCCGAAGGTAGACAACAACAATCAGCAGGGTGAGTACTACCTGCCCGACATCATTCGCCTGGCCGTTGAGAACGGCAACCGCGTAGCGTCCTGTGCAGCGGAATCCGAGCTGGAGATTCTCGGGGTCAATGACCGCGTGCAACTCAATCAGGTGGAGCGGGAGTACCAGCGTCGCCTGGCTGAGGACTTGATGCGGCAGGGTGTCAGCATCGCCGATGCCACGCGCCTCGATATTCGCGGCAGCCTGACTTGCGGGGAAGAGGTTTTTATCGATATCAACGCCGTGTTCGAAGGCGACGTGACGCTGGGGAACGGTGTATCCGTTGGGGCTAACTGTGTGCTGTCTGACGTTACGGTAGCTGACGGAACGGTGATACACCCAATGAGTCATCTGCAGGAAACAACACTGGGTAAATCCTGCAGTGTGGGACCATTCGCGCGGCTTCGCCCCGGCACGGTACTGGCGGACGGCGCGCGTATCGGCAACTTTGTCGAAACCAAGAAAGCGAATATCGGCGCGGGTAGTAAAGTGAATCATCTCAGCTATATCGGCGATTGTGATATGGGCGAGCAGGTCAATGTTGGAGCAGGCACTATCACCTGCAACTACGACGGCGTTAACAAACACAAGACCGATATTGGCAATGGAGTTTTCGTCGGTTCGAACAGCACACTCGTCGCGCCCCTATGCATTGAAGACGAGGGTTTTGTTGCCGCTGGCTCGACCGTGACGACGACAGTGGGCAAAGACGAACTGGCGGTCAGCCGCTCACGTCAGCGTAATATCAAGGGCTGGAAGCGCCCTGACAAACGGGTCAGCAAGGACTAATTATGTGTGGCATTGTTGCCGCCGCTGCGCGGCGAGAGGTTTCAGAAATACTACTCGAAGGGCTCAGGAGGCTGGAGTACAGGGGTTATGATTCGGCCGGGATGGCCCTCATCAACGGCGAGCAGGCGCTGCAGATTCACAAGCGCAACGGCAAGGTCAAAGAATTGGAGGCGGCGCAAGCGCAGCATCCCTATTACGGCAATACAGGTATTGCCCACACACGTTGGGCGACACACGGTAAACCCTCAACTGAAAACTCACACCCCCACGCATCGGGCGGCCGTGTTGCGGTAGTACACAATGGCATCATAGAAAACCACGGCGAACTGCGCGAGGAGCTCATTACCAACGGCTATGAAATGGCATCTGCCACGGACACCGAGGTGATCGCGCATCTGTTGCATAGCCACCTGCAACAGGGTGCATCGCTGATGGCGGCAATGCAGAAAACAATCGCCAGACTGGAGGGTGCCTACGCGCTGGCCGCAATCGATATCGAGAGCCCGCATACAGTGGTCGGTGCGCGTAAGGGCAGCCCGCTGGTGGTCGGGGTCGGCATCGGCGAAAGTTTCCTGGCCTCAGACCAGATGGCCCTGCGTCAGGTCACGGACAGCTTCATCTATCTGGACGAAGGTGACCTGGTAGAGATCACGCCCGGCAATATCCAGATATGCACAATCGACGGTGAGGCTATAGAGCGGCCAACAACGAGAATCAAGGAGGCGCTGGAAACCAGCGACATGGGCGACTTTGATCACTACATGATCAAGGAAATCTTCGAGCAGCCCGTCGCGCTCGAAGCAACGTTAGCCGGTGCGGAGAATGTGCAGCAGGTGGAGGAGTGTTTTGGTCACGGCGCCTCGGCGATCTTTGATCGCGTCACCAATGTACAGATCGTAGCTTGCGGTACCAGCTATCACGCGGGTATGGTCGCGCGCTATTGGCTAGAGGAGCGCGCCGGTATCAGTTGTGAAGTTGAAGTGGCCTCCGAGTTTCGCTATCGCAAACGTGTCCAGCACGAGGGCACGCTGTTGGTCGCGATCTCGCAGTCGGGTGAAACGGCTGACACGCTAGCGGCGCTGCGCAATGCCACAGAGGGTGAGTTTATCGGCAGTCTGGTGGTGGCCAACGTCGACAACAGTTCTCTGGTACGCGAATGTGATCTGGTCTTCCTGACCCGGGCCGGTGCTGAAATCGGTGTGGCATCAACCAAGGCTTTCACCACACAACTGGTAGCGATGCTGATGCTGACTTTGGCGTTAGGCCGCCGCCGTGGCATGTCCGACGAACGTCAACTAGAGATTATCGACGCGCTGCAAAACCTGCCGCATTATGTGCGGCAAACGCTGGAGTTAAACGGCGCGATCCAGAAGCTTTCCGAGGCGTTTATACCCAAGCGACATGCATTGTTTTTGGGCCGCGGTATCCAGTACCCGATCGCGATGGAGGGCGCACTCAAGCTCAAGGAAATTTCCTATATTCATGCCGAGGCCTATCCGGCCGGTGAGCTCAAGCACGGGCCGCTGGCGCTGGTAGACGATGATATGCCGGTTGTGGCGGTGGCACCCAATGATGAGTTGCTGGAAAAGTTGAAATCCAATCTGGAAGAAGTGCGCTCACGCGGTGGCGAGCTGTTCGTGTTTGCCGATCGCGAGGCGGGCTTCGCCAATGAAGACCGGGTGCAGGTGCAGCCCATGCCGCACTGCCCCGAGGTGATCAAACCGATCGTCTACACGGTGGCCCTGCAACTACTGTCCTACCATGTGGCCCTGCAAAAAGGCACCGACGTCGACAAGCCGCGCAATTTGGCGAAGTCTGTTACGGTCGAGTGAGGCAGGCCGTTAGGCCTGTTTCATCAGTTCTTCCTCGACAAGGCCCAGCCTGTCCTTGCCGAAAAACATCTCATCGCCGACAAAAAACGTGGGGATGCCAAACGCGCCGCGATCGGCGGCTGCCTGAGTATTGGCTTTTAACTTATCCTTGATCGCGTCAGTCTGGGTTAGCGCGATAAGCTTTTCAGCATCGAGCCCCGCCTCGTTGAGGACTGCCGTCATTACGTCGAGCTCGTCCATTTTCAGGTCCCGCTCCCACATCGCAGACAGCATAGTGTCGATATAGTGTTTTTCGCAGCCTGTTTCCTGTGCGGCCAACAAGCCGCGCATGAGGCTGATGGTGTTGATCGGAAAGTTGGCATTGAACGTGAAATCGTTGAGTTTATGCTTCTCGATGAACCGCTTACTCTCCAGCATTTCATAGTCCAGTTTTCCCTTCACACCACCGAAGGCCACCATAGGTGGTTGGTTTCCGGTGATTTTGAACAGGCCGCCGAGCAGCACCGGGTGAACGACTAACTCAGCGCCGGTGCGCTGCAAAATTTCAGGCAGCACCTTGTAGGCGAGGTAGGCATTGGGGCTGGCGAAATCAAACATAAATTCCAGTCTGGCCATTGTGTTTCTCCGTGAGCGTATGTGGTGAGTTGGTTGTTAGTGGTTCCACCAGGCGAGGTCGGTATAGGCTCGCAGATCCAGTTCGTGTGTCCACGCGGAGCGATGTTGTTGCGCGACATGGAAGTAGGTTTCGGCCATTTCCTGTGGCAGCATCAGGCCGTCCTGTTCGCCACCGCGTTCATCGCGCAGCTGTTGGAACAATTCAGCGCCGAGCATTTTGCCCAGGGTATCGGGCGCGTCCACTGCGCCATCGATAAGAATATGCGCGACATGAATTCCCTTGGCGGCAAACTGTGCATTCAATGTCTGGCACAGCATGCGCCGGCCACCCATTGCGGCGGCGTGGGAGTGCTGCCCGGCGTTGCCGCGCATCGCCGCGGTGGCCGAGGTCACCAGAATGACGCCCTTGCCGCGCGCTTCCATCTTTGGGCACACCGCACTGGCGGTGCGAAATAAACCGAAGGTGGCGAGTTGCCAGCCCATTTCGAAGGCTTTGTAACTGGTGTCCTCCAGCGACCGATCACCAATCTGGGCGCCGAGGTTGTAGACGACGACCTCAATCGGTCCAAGCTCTTCTTCTATCGCGGCAACGCGCGCCTCGATACTGCCCTCTTCAACCGCGTTTAGCAGGTAACCGCTGGCCGTGCCACCGGCGGCTTCTATCTCGGCTACCAGCTTGTGCAAGCCCGCCTCGTCACTGCGCCTGCAAAGCACTGCGTGATATCCGCCGGCGGCAAAGCGCTTGCCGACATTCCCGCCAATACCGGCACCGGCGCCGATGACCAAGCAGACTGGTTTCATACCCCATCCCTCTCTCGTTAAACGGTGGCTTGTAAGCAAGTGGTTGCATCATAATACTTGATAGTTTTGAGATGCAACCATAAAATTCTGCTCTGACACGTCCCCCGAGAAAGAGACAGTGAAATACAAGAGCTTTGACCATATGAATTGCTCGCTGGCTCAGACGCTGAATATCATCGGCGAGCGCTGGACGTTGCTGATTCTCAGGGACGCCTTTTTTGGTGCAAAACGCTTCGGGCAGTTTGAGCGCAGCCTGGGAATCGCCAAGAACATTCTCAGCGCCAGGCTCAATTTGCTGGTCGACGAGGGCATTATGGAGCGGCGGCAATCAGCTGGCGGTGCTCACGCCGAGTACGTGTTGACGGAGCAGGGTTTGGATCTGCAACCTGTACTGTTGTCGATGACACACTGGGGCGATAAACACCGGCCCCACGCCAGAGGCGACCGCCTGGTGTTTGTGGAGCGGGAAAGCGGCAAACCTATTCGTCGTATGGGGGCGACCAGTGAGGACGGTCGTCCCCTGCGACCCCGCGAGGTCCGGGCGGTCGCCGGGCCGGCGCTGGATGAATAGCTTACATCGCGCTACAACCGGCGCGCTGGTATCGCAGGTCGGTGTGCATAATCACTGACAGGTATAAGTATGCCTACTGAACAATGGTATTTTGTCCTCCACTCAGTGCATATGGGTTGCGCCTTCATATCCATCGCGGGGTTCGCGCTGCGGGGCTTCTGGATGGCGACCGGACATCCCCTGCTGCGCAGCGCGGTGGCCAGGCGCCTGCCGCATATCGTGGATACGTTTCTATTGCTCTCGGCGATCATGCTGCTGGTTGTGTTGCGTTTATCACCGCTAGAGACACCGTGGGTGGCGGCCAAGCTGATTGCGCTGCTGCTGTATATCGGGTTGGGTATGGTAGCGCTGCGGTTTGGGCGATCCAGAGGTGTGCGCATTGGCGCGTGGCTGCTGGCGTTGGTGACGGCGGGGTATATCGTGTCGGTGGCTTACAGCAAAAGTCCGCTGGGGTTTCTGCTGTGGATACCGGGGTGAAGGGTGCCGCCCGTGACGGGAGATGTCGGGGCGGCGATCTAATTAGCTGGGATTGGCTTCCTTGTACTCGCGCAATTCCGTGTTGAAATTTGTCGCAAGCTCTTCCTCTTTCGACACTGACGCATTGTAATCATCGGTCAGCACTTTGAGCGCCTCGACCAGCTCCGGCCCCGGAGAATCGCCAGCGGCAGCTGTTTCAGCAGCAGCTATGTGCGGCTCCAGACATGTGCGGTAGGCGGTGTTCTCTGCCTGAAAATCTTTCACAGCCTTCTGTCCCGCCAGCATCTCCTCCAGGCTGGCAGTCTCGCCGTCCGGCAGTGTAGGTGTGGCCGGCGCCGTGCAATCCTGGGCAAAGCTTGCCGCACTTGAGAATACCAATCCGAATAGTGCCAGCTTGATAGTGTTGTTCATTATGTCCTCACCTGCGTAGAGTTATTTAAAGGAAAACAGTAACAGGAGACCGGGCTTCTGCCAAGTCAGTGTGCACGTCTCCGGCTATTCTTCACCGACCCAGAGTTTCGAAACCTGCAGATCCTTTTCCAGTTTGCGGGCTACCCGCTGAGCGGTTTCCCTGTCAGCGAGGCCTATCACCCTGAGTCGGTACAGCGTTCTACCGTCGCTGCTAATCGGAATAATCACGACTTCCCCGGCGGTCGGCCGCAACCGGCTCGCCCACGACTGCGCCATCTCACGCATTGCATATGAGCCGAAGTTCACAAACCACGGGCCGGTTGCGTCTGCTACTACAGGGTCTGACTGTTGTGGTTTGGCTGCAGGCTTGGGTGCCGGCTTGGGTTTGGGTTTCGGCTTCGGCTTCGGCTTGGGCTTAGGTTTGGATTCAGGTTTGGGTTTGCTTTTCGGTTTGGCTGGTGCAGCCGCTTTCGGCTCTGGCGCGACCTGCGCGGCGCTATTCGCCTGTCGGCTGCTGCCGCCAGGTGCTGCAGCGGAATCAGGTGACAGTGCGATGCGCAACTCGCGCAGTTGTGCCTGTAGGCCGGCGACGGTATCGCTGAGCGCTCGGTTTTCCAGTCGCAGCGCTTCTGTCTCATTAGCCAGTTTTTCAAAGGCCTTCTGCTTTGCTTCCAGTGCATCGCGACTGGCACTTGCGTCCTTGGGGTTGCCGGTAGTGGCCAGCGCTGCACGCAGTTCGCGCAGTTCATTCTCTGTAGCAGTGCGTTGTTGCATCACGCCATAACCGCCGGCGGCCAGCAGTATCAGTGCGATGACAGCAACGGCGATCAGACCCAGCGGCCAAGTCTGCGGTTGGTCCCGTTCCCCGTCCAAAAATCGCTCTTCCTCGGGCCAGTCCTCGGCGTCGTCCTCATCGGTATCCTCATCCGGCGAATCATAGTCGTAGTCGCCGTCTGCCCGATCATCGCTGAATAAGTCGGGCTCATCGCCCTCGTTATAGTCGTCGTCAAACTCGTCCTCCGGGATGTCATCATCGACATGGTATCCCGAGGCATAATCAGCGTCGCGATCGGATTCCTCATAGTCGTCATCATTGTAGCGGCTGAAGGTGGGCTCCTGACGCAAATGGCCATTCGAGCGTTCGTTGTCTTTATCCGAGCGATCGTCGTTATCTTTTGCCATCGTGGAAGCGCCCTGTGCGTGCTGATATTTCGGGCGATCATAACAGACCCTCGGGGTAATTTCCTTGCTACAAAAATCGCCTCACGGCCAAAGATTGTTGTCATGCGGGTAGTTTTCACCCCAACACTGGTTAGAATAGATCAATGGACGTATCAGAAATTCTCTCCCCCCTTAATGAAGCACAGCGCGACGCCGTTGGTGCGGAAAACCAGAACATGCTGGTGCTTGCCGGAGCTGGCAGCGGCAAGACCCGCGTATTGGTGCACCGTATAGCGTGGCTGATCAAAGCGGAGGACTTTTCGCCTTGGTCAATACTAGCCGTCACGTTTACCAATAAGGCTGCGCGGGAAATGCGTGGTCGCATCGAGGAGATGTTGCACATTCCCGCGCACGGCATGTGGGTCGGCACATTTCACGGTCTGGCCCACCGCCTGCTAAAGGCGCACTGGAAAGAGGCGGGACTGCCCCAGAACTTCCAGATACTGGATAGCGATGATCAGCTGCGCCTGGTGAAGCGGGTATGCCGGGAACTGCAGCTGGACGAATCACGGTGGCCACCCAAGCAGGCGATGTGGTTTATTAACGGGCAGAAGGACGAGGGCCTGCGTGCCGCACATGTCGATGCGCCGCCCGGCGATTTATTCGCGCAGACGATGCTGCAGGTCTATCGCGCCTACGAGGTCGCCTGCGAGCGCGCTGGTATGGTGGATTTTGCGGAATTGCTGCTACGTGCGCACGAGTTGTGGCTGAAGAGCCCGGAGGTGTTGCAGCACTACCAGGGCCGCTTCAGACAGATTCTGGTGGATGAATTCCAGGACACCAATACCGTGCAGTATGCCTGGCTTAGGGTTCTGGCGAGCTCGACTATTCCCGTGGTGGCGGTGGGGGATGACGACCAGTCCATCTACGGTTGGCGCGGCGCCAAGATTGAAAACATCCAGCGCTTTACCGACGATTTCGAATCGACCCGGACAATCCGACTGGAGCAGAACTACCGCTCGACGCAGACCATTCTGAAGGCAGCGAACGGCATCATCGCGCACAACTTCGGCCGGCTGGGCAAGGAGCTGTGGACAGCGGGTGAAGCGGGCGAACCGATCAGCCTGTACGCGGGTTATAACGAACACGATGAGGCCCGTTACATTGTGGAGCAGGCGGAGCAGTGGCTGCTGAATGGCAACGCGCGTTCTTCTGTTGCGATTTTGTATCGCTCCAACGCGCAATCGCGGGTGCTGGAAGAAGCGCTTATCCGCAGCGGTACCCCATACCGTATTTATGGCGGACAGCGCTTCTATGAGCGCATGGAAATTCGCAATGCACTGGCCTATCTGCGCCTTATGCTCAACCGCGGAGACGATGCAGCGGTAGAGCGTGTTATCAACACCCCGCCGCGTGGTATCGGTAGTAAGACACTCGATACCGTGCGTGAGTGCGCACGCGACAGGGGGGTGACGCTGTGGCTGGCCATCGCTGCAGTGCTGCAGGAGAAGTTGCTGCCCGCTCGGGCGCTGACCGCGCTGCAGGGCTTTGTTGATCTACTGGATACGCTGGACAGCGGTGCGGATGAATTACCGCTGGAAGGGCTGGTCGATCTGGCGATACGGGATTCCGGCCTGCTGGAATACCACAAGAATGAAAAGGGTGAGAAAGGCCAGGCGCGCGTCGAGAACCTCGAGGAACTGGTTAGCGCTGCCAAGCAGTTTGTCCCGGAGGATGGTGAGCTGTCTGCGCAGCAACAGTTCCTCGACCGCGCTGCACTGGATGCCGGTGATGCCCAGGCTGATGAACACGAGGACAGTGTGCAATTAATGACGCTGCACTCCGCCAAAGGGCTGGAGTTTCCGCTGGTGTTTTTAGCCGGTATGGAGGAGAACCTCTTTCCCCACCGCATGTCCATGGAAGAGCCCGGTCGCCTCGAAGAGGAACGCAGGCTCTGCTATGTGGGCATTACTCGGGCGATGGAAAAACTGGTAATCACCTACGCGGAATGCCGTCGCTTACACGGCAGTGAATCGTATAACACGCCCTCCCGCTTTGTGCGGGAAATACCGGCAGAACTATTGCAGGAAGTGCGCCTGCACGGCACAGTCACGCAGCCCGTGAGTGCTATCACCCAGGCCGAAGTGCCGGATACCGGGCTGTCATTGGGTCAACGTGTATACCATCAGGTGTTCGGTGAAGGCGTCGTGTTAAACTTCGAAGGGCGCGGCGCCAGTGCCCGCGTTGAGGTCAATTTTGATACCGAAGGCGGCAAATGGCTGGTGCTGCAATACGCAAATTTGCAGTTGATGTAGCACCATCTATCGCGGGGCGAACTGAGCATGGGCAACACTTCTTTCGAACGACGTTATACACCACTGATTATCCTGCTGCTGGTGGCCGCACTGGTGGCGACAATCGGTCTCTGGGCGACTGAGCGCGCAGGCGCAAAACGCGGTGATAGCCAGTATGTCGAAGCGGCGGGCGGCGAGAAGTATCAGTGGAAGATGGTGACCACCTGGCCAAAGAACTTCCCCGGTCTGGGTATGGCCGCCGAGAATTTTTCCAAGCTGGTAGAGGAAATGAGTGATGGCCGCCTCACCGTGCATGTTTACGGTGCCGGTGAGCTGGTGCCGGCGATGGAGGTGTTCGATGCTGTGTCGCAGGGCGTGGTTGATGCAGGCCATGGCGCGGCCTATTACTGGAAAGGTAAAGTCCCCTCCTCTGTCTTTTTTACCTCCATTCCCTTCGGCCTGAACGCACAGGAGATGAACGGCTGGCTGCATTACGGCGGCGGTCTTGAACTGTGGCAGGAGGCCTATGCGCCCTACAATCTGGTGCCGATGGCCGGCGGCAGTACCGGTGTGCAGATGGCGGGCTGGTTCAACAGGGAGATCAATTCGATCGACGACCTAAAGGGCCTGAAGATGCGCATCCCGGGCCTCGCCGGAGAGGTGTTTGCCAACGCCGGTGGAACGGCTGTCACCATCCCCGGAGGCGAGCTTTATACTTCCATGCAGACCGGTGTGATCGACGCGCTGGAGTGGGTGGGGCCCTACAACGATCTGGCGTTTGGTTTTCAGGAGGTGGCCCGCTACTACTATTACCCCGGGTGGCATGAGCCGGGCTCGATTCTGGAGTTTGTTGTCAACAAGGATTCTCTGGAGGCCCTGCCCGAGGATTTGCGGGCCATAGTCGTCACCGCCTCGCGGGCCGCCAACCAGGACATGCTGGACGAATACACGGCGCGCAACAATGCCGCCCTGCAGCGCCTGATTGATGAACACGGTGTGCAGTTGCGGCGTCTGCCCGATGACGTACTGCTGGCCCTGTGGAAGGGTACGCAGGTGGCGATGGAGAAGCTGGTGGCAGAGGATCCGATGGCCGCGAAAGTCTATGAGTCATACCGCAAGTTTTACCAGGGTGTGCGCAACTACCACCACATCTCAGAGCAGGCCTATATCAATGCCAGGGATGTAGTCATCGGAGACGATGAGCTGTAGAAACCCAGAAAACCTTTGATGAATGCGGTGATTCTTCTGGCTTTGCGTCACCGCATCAACCAGACCAGAGGTGCCCTAGCTCTTGATGGTGCGCGTACGGCCTTTCTCGTCAATGGCAACGAATACGAACTCGCCTTCCGTCACCTTGATGGGCTCACGGTCGTGCTTGGAGTTGATCCACACTTCCACAATAATGCGGATAGAGCTGCGCCCCACCTCCAGTACATCGCAGTAACATGACACCACTGCGCCCACATGCACTGGCGTCAGGAATGCCATGCCGTCGATAGCAACGGTGGCGACCCTGCCGCCGGCAACTTCAATAGCGGTGATCATTCCCGCTATATCCATTTGCGACAATAGCCAGCCGCCGAAGATATCGCCGTTGGCGTTGGTGTCCTTGGGCATCGCTACTGTTTGCAGTGCCAGGTCTCCCTGGGGGATCGGCGCAGTATCAATATCGTTCATCGCAGTTGCCTGTTGTAATGTACAAGTCGTTTTCGGGCGGCGCCTTGCCGCGCCGCCTATTTAAGGGTTGCGGGCAGCCATGTTGCCATCTGCGGCCAGAACCACAGCGCTACCAGCAATATCAACTGTAGGAGTATAAAGGGAACTACACCCCGGTAGATAGCACCGGTCGATACGGATGAAGGGGCCACGCCGCGCAGGTAAAAGAGGGCAAAGCCGAACGGGGGGGTCAGGAAAGATGTCTGCAGGTTGAGCGCTATCATAATGCCGAGCCAGATGGGATCGACCCCCATGGTTAACAATATGGGCCCGACAATGGGCACCACCACAAAAGTAATCTCGATAAAATCGAGAATAAAGCCGAGCAGGAAGATCAGCAGCATCACCACCAGTGTGGCGGACATAACGCCGCCAGGCAGCGCGTTGAAAAACCCGTGGATCAGTTCCTCACCCCCGAAGCCCCTGAACACCAGCGAAAACACAGCGGCACCGATCAGGATCATAAACACCATGCAGGTCACTTCCAGCGTCTGTTGCAGCGTTTCCCGCAGGCGCGCAAGGTTCATCTGCCTTTTCAACAGCGCCAGCAGGAAGGCGCCGACTGCGCCAATACCGGCGGCCTCTGTGGGTGTAGCGGCACCCAGCATGATGGAGCCGAGCACTACGCCGATCAACAGCAGCGGTGGCAGCAGGCCACGCAGTACTTGTCCGGCGGAGATGGGTTCAACCTTGCCGGGCGGTGCAGTCTCCGGCCGTAGGTGGGCCTGAACCAGCAGATAGAGGATGTAGAGTCCGATCAAGACCATGCCCGGTATCAGTGCCCCGACAAACAGGTCGCCAACTGAGACGGTTTTGGGGTTGAGCACGTGCATATTGAGCTGCGCCCGCTGATAGGCGTTGGAGAGGATATCGCCCAGCATCACCAGTACGATGGAGGGCGGTACAATTTGTCCGAGCGTACCGGTTGCACAGATGGTACCCGTAGCCAGTGAGGGGCTGTAGCCGCTGCGCAGCATACTCGGCAGTGACAGCAAGCCCATCGTTACCACCGTGGCCCCGACAATACCGGTGCTGGCGGCCAGAAACATGCCCACCACCACCACCGAGATACCCAGCCCGCCGCGCAGGCCGCCGAACAAACGGGCCATACTGTCCAGCAATTCCTCGGCGATACGGGATTTCTCCAGGATATTCCCCATCAGGATAAACAGGGGCACGGCGATCAGCGTGGTGTTGTTGATCGTACCGAATATTCGCCCGGGTAGCGCCGACAGGAAGCCGGCATCGAAAACACCGGCCAGTACGCCGCCAGCGGCGAACGCCAGTGCGGTGCCCGCGAGGGTGAACGCCACGGGGTAGCCGAACATCAATAGCAGGCAGACCGCCAGAAACAGATAGAGTGAGAGGTATTCCACTAGCTGGCTGTGTCCTCTACCAGAATCAGTGCGTTGCGCAGAATTTCAGCCAGCCCCTGCAGCGCCAGATTGATCGCCATCAGCGGGATCAGGGTCTTCAGCAAAAAAACAGCGGGTATACCGCCGGGCTCAGCAGAGGCCTCGCGCATGCCCCAGGACTCACTGACATAGCCCCAGCTGCTGGCGACGATAAAGGCGCACAGTGGCAGCAAAAACAGGATTCCGCCGAGGCTGTTCGTCCAGGCGCGGGCGCGGGTGCCGAATTTCCGGTAGAAAATGTCGACCCGGACATGCGCACCGGTTTTTAGTGCGTAGGCCGCGCCCAGCAGGAACACGCTGCCGTGCATGTAGGTGACTGCTTCCTGTGTCGGGATCGAGCCTATGCCAAAGCCATAGCGCATGACGACCACCAGGGTGGTCAGTAGGGCCATAAACAGGAGAAGCCACGCCAGCAGGCGGCCGCTACGATCTGTGAAGCTATCGATAAAATGCACAAAGGCGTGCAAAAAATGCATGGCTGATAGGTCTTTTTGATTATTCGGACGAAGGGTATCATAGCGCACTCCCCGACGTGAAAAGATATTCTCCGACAACCCCTTAACCAGGATGAGACTTGATGTTGACCGTAATTTCGCCGGCCAAGACACTGGATTTTGACACCGCAGCACCTGCGCGCAGAGCGACCCAGCCGCAGTTTCTGGCGCGTGCCGCCGAGCTGGTTGAGGACGCACGCGCGCTGGCCCCGGACGATATTCGCAATTTGATGGGTGTCAGCGAAAATATTGCGGAACTGAACCACCGCCGGTTTATGAACTGGAGCCAGCCCTTTAACAAGAGCAACGCCAGACACTCCCTGCTGGCCTTCAAGGGCGATGTCTATGTCGGCCTTGAGGCCGAAACACTGGACGATAATCAGCTGAGCTTTGCCCAGCAGCACCTGCGGATTCTCTCGGGCCTTTACGGCCTACTGCGACCGCTGGATCTGATGCAGCCCTATCGCCTGGAGATGGGACTGCCCTTCGCCAACCGAGGTGGTAAAAATCTCTATGAATTCTGGGGCACAGCGATAACGGACGCCCTCAACAAAGCGATCCGTAAATCCGGCACCAACGTGCTGGTGAACCTCGCGTCGCAGGAGTATTTCCGCGCAGTGCAGGCAACATCCCTGAATGCGGATGTGATCACCCCGGTATTCAGGGATCTTAAGGGCGAGCGCTATAAAGTCATCAGCTTTTATGCCAAAAAAGCACGCGGGCAGATGGCGCGTTTTATCATTGCGAACGAACTGCAGGAGCCCGATGATCTGAAGCAGTTCAAAACGGGTGGCTATCGCTATAACAAGAAAGAATCCAGCGCAAGGGAATTGGTATTTACCCGCGATAAACCTCCCGAGTAAACCAAACGCGCGAGGCGTTCGATTATTTGAAGGGCAGCAAGGCCGACGCGGACTGCTGGTATTGCTCGTTGTGCTGTGCCTCACGGCGCGTGAAATCACCGACAGCTGCGGAAAGTTGCGGATCTGCAATCCAGTGATTTGACCAAGTGGTGATGGGTCGAAACCCTCGCTGAATTTTGTGTTCTCCCTGTGCGCCCGGGTCGAAACGCTGCAGCTCATTGGCAATACAGTATTCAATGCCCTGGTAATAGCAGGCTTCGAAATGCAGGCAGTCGTACTCCTGTTCGCAGCCCCAATAGCGCCCGTACAGGGTATCGCTGCTGCGAAAGTACAGCGCGCCAGCAACGGCGCGTTCATTGAGATACGCCAGGACCATAATCACCTGATCGCCCATGGCGGCGGCGGTGTTTAGAAAAAATTCGCGGCTCAGGTAGCCGCCGTGACCGCTGCGCTTGGCATAGGTGAGCTGGTAAAAGTGATAAAACTGCTCCCACTGTTGTGCACCGATCTCCTCGCCGGTCAACGTTTTCAGGGTTAACCCCTGCTCCACCACCCGCCGGCGCTCCTTTTTCAGCGATTTGCGTTTACGGCTGTTGAAGGTTGCCAGAAAGTCGTCGAAGCTCTGAAAGCCGTCATTAAACCAGTGAAACTGTGTGGCCGCGCGGCGGTGCAGGTTAGCATTCAACAGCGTTTCGCTGATCGCCTCGGTCGGGAACAGCAGGTGCCAGGAGGAGATATCCCGGCGCGTTGCCAGCTCGCGCACAGCGGCAATGGCGGCGTGCAGGCACTCGTTCTCATCCATGCCAGGGGCGGCGCACAGCCGTGGCCCTGTTGCCGGAGTGAACGGGATGGCGGTGAGCAGTTTGGGGTAGTACTCCAGACCACTCTGTCGCCACGCATCGGCCCATGACCAGTCGAAGACATACTCGCCGTAGGAGTGCGATTTCAGGTAGAGCGGCATCACCGCCGCCAGCGCATCACCCTTGCGCAACAGTAGATGACAGGGCTGCCATCCAGTCTCTGCCGTGGTGCAATCCGTTGTTTCCAGACCGAACAGAAAGGCGTGACGTAGAAACGGGTAGTCTGTGTTGGCGACGCTGTCCCACTGCGCAGCCGGTATCTGGTCGAGGCTGGTAAGAAATTCAGCGCTCAGGGGCGCGGGCTGTGTTGTGTTAGCCATTGCTGGTTCAGGCATTCCCTATCAGGTAGTCCATAGCCACGCCTAGAAAAACGACCATGCCGACCCAGTTGTTGTGTAAAAACGCCTTGAAACAGGCATCGGGCCTGCGGTCTCGGAGCAGCCACTGTTGATAGACAAACAGCGCAGCGGCCACCAGCAAGGCGCCGTTGAATACACCGCCCAGCCCGAAACCCCTGCCCGCCAAATAGAAGGCGATAAGGCAGGCCGCCTGCAGTATTCCGATAGCCGCGCGGTCGTAGCGTCCAAACAGGATGGCGCTGGACTTGATGCCCACCTTGAGATCATCTTCGCGATCTACCATCGCGTAAGCGGTGTCGAAGGCGATCGTCCACAGCAGGTTACCCAGAAACAGGAACCACAGTGCAGGTGGCAGTGCGTTGGTCTGGGCTGCGAAGGCCATGGGTATTCCCCATGAGAACGCCGCGCCCAGAGCCAGCTGGGGCATGTGCGTATAGCGCTTCATAAACGGGTAGGTGGATGCCAGTGCCACAGCGATAAACGACAACTGTACGGTAAAGGTATTGGTGAACAGCACCAGAATAAACGCGAGCACCATTAGTACTGTGAACAGTAGCAACGCTTCGCGCACTGTCACCTCCCCGGTGACCAAGGGCCGCGCATTGGTACGCGATACCCCGCCATCGAGGTTTCTGTCGGCAAAATCATTCACTATGCAGCCGGCTGAGCGCATCAGGAATGTACCGAGCACAAAAATCACCAGCAGGTGCAGATCAGGTACACCTTTTGCAGCCAGCCACAGAGCGCACAGTGTCGGCCACAGCAGCAGCAGGGTGCCGATAGGCTTGTCGAAGCGGATCAGTTGTAACAGTGCGCTGGTTTTGGAGGAGAGTGCCATGGAACCCCGAGACGGCAGTGCGAGTGGCCCAGCTTACTGGGTTGACGATCTAAATGCAGCGCTCACTTTACCACGCTGCGTTCTGTGGACGTGCAGGGATTCCTGCCACGGGGTGAAGGCTTGCAGGAAAACTTCGCTGACCATCAGCCGTTTGCCGGCGATCTCAAATCGGGAACGGCGCCCCCAGGCGGGCCCGGTTTGCTTCAGGTTCGCCGGGAGATAGGCATCGTCGCCTGCCATCAGCGCCAGTTCAAAGGGATGGCGGCGCATGTCAGGGTGTTTGAACAGAATGGCCCCCAGTGATTTGTTCTGCAGTCGTCGCAAATGGGCCAGGCTGCCCGACAGGCTTGAAATCGGAAAGACACTGCGCGCAAACACCACTGCATCGCTGCCCAGTATCAGGGCAACCTCGCGCACCAGCGCGAGCTGGCGCGCAGGCAGCTCCAGCAGGGCTCTTTCGGAGGGCAGTGGTACGTCCCAGCCCTGGTACAGCCGCCGGACACTGAACTCACCACGGCCGGAATTGGTCAGCCTGGCGGTCAGTGAGCCGTCGTCGGTCAACCAGCTGCGCAGTCCCGACGGCAGTGTTGTACTGGTGAAATGTCCCACCGGTCGCCAGCGGGGTTCGTCGGCGATACGCCGTCGACCCTGCAGGCGCGGCGTCAGATTGAAAGATGATGGTTCCAAACGCTGGTATCCTTGATTCGGAAGGCGAGAATGCTTGATCAGGCGAGCGCATGCAAGCAGGCGGGCTAAAATGACAGCCCGCTTAAGGGGAGAAAACCCTTGCACAATTATCGTACAACTCTATAGTGTTTCGTCTCAAAATTTGTCTATTTATCTATTGCCAGCCAGATGTGTCTGGCTGGTATGTCACCCTTTAGAAAAAAGTGAGTCGGAACATGAGTAAGTGGGAATGTATTGTCTGTGGCCTGGTCTATGACGAAAAAGAAGGTTGGCCAGACGATGGGATTGCACCGGGTACCAAGTGGGAAGATGTGCCGGAAGACTGGCTCTGCCCCGATTGCGGTGTGGGCAAGGAAGATTTCGAACTGCTTGAAGAGGCGCCGGTTGACGATGCACCCCACCATGAAGATGCGGTGGCTGATACCGAGCATCCTCCGGTTGTGATCCTTGGGACTGGCCTTGCCGGCTACGGTCTGGCCAAGGAGTTCCGCAAGCACGATGAGGACACACCACTGATCCTGATTACATCGGATGACGGGCGCTCGTATTCCAAGCCCATGCTGTCCACCGGATACACCCGGGGTCAGGGGGCGGATGATCTGGCGCAGTCAGATGCGGGCAATATGGCCAAGCAACTCAAAGCCAGTGTCTGGACGATGACCAAGGTAAACGAAATTGATACTGACAAGCAGTTAATCAAGGTTGGAGATACTGATACTGCTATCCATTACGGAAAGCTGGTGTTGGCGCTGGGGGCTGAGGTGATCCGTCCTCCTATAGGCGGGAATGGCCATGAGCTGGTGTACTCAGTGAATGATCTGATGGATTACAGCGATTTCCGTACGGCAGTTGCCAAGAACGACGTGAAAAAAGTCTGCATCATCGGCGGCGGGCTTATCGGCTGCGAGTACACCAATGATTTGATCAACGGCGGTTTTGAGATCGAGGTTGTGGATCCATTGGGCTACTGCCTGCCGACGCTGCTGCCGGAGCCTGCCGGTAAAGCGGTGCAGGCGGCGCTGGAAGCGAAGGGTGCGAAATTCCATTTCGGACCACTGGTAACCGCTGTCGATAAAGCGGACAAAGGCGTCACTGTGAGCCTGAACAACGGCGAGACAATCAGCGCAGACATCGTGATTTCCGCGGTGGGTGTGCGTCCCCGCACCGAGCTGGCGAAAGCCAGCGGCATTGAGACCAATCGTGGCATTGTCACCAACCGCTTGCTCGAGACCAATATCCCCAACGTGTATGCGATGGGAGATTGTGCCGAAGTGAACGGACACGTGCTGGTGTATGTGGCGCCGCTGATGGCCGCGGCCAAAGCCCTCGGGAAAACGCTGGCAGGTGAGCCCACAGAAGTTGTTTACCCGGCCATGCCGGTCACCATCAAGACCCCCGCTTGCCCCGTGGTCGTGGCGCCTGTGGCGCCGGGTACAGACGGTGAGTGGACGATTGATGTCGACGGCAGTAATGTCAAGGCACAGTTCCGCGACAGCAGCGGCGCGCTATTGGGCTTTGCCCTGACGGGTGAGGCGACCAAAGAGAAGCTCGCACTGCAGAAAGAACTGCCGGCTATCATGGCCTGACGTGCGCGCCCGGTTAGCAGGTTCTCTGGTGACCGGGCAGGTTGTTCCCCATATTCGGCGCTGGCTAGACGATTTTGTCGTCGGCTTGAACCTGTGCCCTTTCGCGCGCCCACTGTTGGGTGCGCCCAATCTGCGTATCGCCCTGTGTGAAGGCAGCGATATCGCTGCGCTACGCCGCGCCTTTTTGCTTGAGCTGGATTTGCTGCAGTGCAGCTCGGAACAGGATGTCGCCACCACCCTGCTGGCCTTTCCCAATGCGTTGCAGGACTTTGAGGACTATCTGGATTTTCTGGAGGATGCGCAGGGCCTGCTGCACGATGCCGGCCTTGAATATCTGGTGCAATTGGCAAGCTTTCATCCCCACTATCGCTTTGCCGGAGAGTCTCCGGATGCGGCCAGCCATTATAGCAACCGGGCGCCCTACCCGATCATCCATCTGCTGCGTGAAGACATGCTGACCCGTGCGCTGGCAGATTTTGCCGATCCCCAGCAGATACCGGATAGGAATATTGAAACCCTGAATGCGATTGGTAGCGAAGAACTGGCGCGACGCTGGCAGGCACTGTTCCTTCCCTAGCGCCACGCCGGGCTTGTTACCGCGCGGACGGTTGCCACAGAGGCTGACGCATCGTGGGGTGTGTTGATTAGTGTCAGCTATCAGCTTAAGGGAGCGCGATACACCGTGCCGCTGCTACACTAAACCGGAATCAAACCTTGGCAAACTGCTGTCCGGTGCCGGTCCAGCGTTGAATCAACGGCTCGGCCAGCTCCGGGTGGGATGCCCGAATGGTCTCTGAGATCACTTCAACCTCATCCAGCAAATGTTCGTGCGCGGGCAACTCGGCAATACGAAACTCCATCAACCCGGTCTGGCGTGTACCGAGGACTTCACCCGGCCCGCGCAGTTCCAGGTCCTTCTGCGCGATATAAAAGCCGTCTGAGCTTTCCCGCAGCACCGACAGTCGCTGCCTGCCGTTGGCTGACAGCGGTGTCTGGTAGAGCAGCACACAGTGGCTGGCCTGCGCGCCGCGGCCGACCCTGCCGCGCAGCTGATGCAGCTGCGCCAGGCCTAGACGCTCCGGGTTCTCGACTATCATCAGGCTGGCATTGGGAACATCCACGCCCACTTCAATGACGGTGGTGGCCACCAGTAAGGCCAGCTCTCCGCGCTTGAATGCGGCCATCACCGACTCCTTCTCCGCCGGCTTCAGCCGCCCGTGGATCAGCCCTATCGCCAGTTCCGGCAGCGCCAGGCGCAGTTCTTCAGCGGTGGCCTCGGCGGCCTGTGCTTGCAGGGCGTCGCTCTCCTCGATCAGGGTGCAGACCCAGTAGGCCTGGCGCCCTTCGCTGCAGGCGGCCGCGACCCTGGCAACTACCTCCTGCCGGCGGCTGTTGTCAATCAGCACGGTGGTTACCGCCGTTCTTCCTGGTGGCAGCTCGTCGATCACGGAGCAGTCCAGGTCGGCGTAGGCGACCATGGACAGCGTGCGCGGGATGGGTGTTGCCGTCATCACCAGCTGATGCGCCCGGCCGAGTTCCGGTGCGGTTTTGCGTGTCAGGTTGAGGCGCTGGTGGACACCAAAGCGGTGCTGCTCATCCACCACCACCAGTCCGAGGCGCGCAAAGGCCACCTCGTCCTGGAACAGTGCATGCGTACCGATGATGAGACTGGCTTCTCCGCTGGCCATGCGCGCCAGCGCGCTGGCCCGCTTATTCCCCTTGGAGCGGCCACTCAGCCATTCCATGGTTATGCCCAGTGGCTCAAACCACTGGCAGAATGTACGCCAGTGTTGCTCGGCGAGGATTTCTGTCGGTGCCATGATGGCGACCTGATAGCCATTGCCGATGGCCTGCAGGGCTGCGCCCGCGGCTACCAGTGTCTTGCCGGAGCCCACATCGCCCTGAACCAGTCGCAGCATGGGATAGGGTCTGGCCAGGTCAGCCGCGATTTCAGCCAGTACACTCGACTGGGCCCGCGTCGGTGAGAATGGCAGGCTGTCGAGGAAGGTACTGAGCAATCCCTCGTCTGGCAGCAGTGGTGGTGCGCCTTCGGATTGTTGGTGTTCGCGCAGGCGGTGCAGCGACAGGTTGTGCGCCACCAGTTCCTCCAGTGCTAGTCGCAGTTGTGCCGGGTGCCGCCCTTCGCGCAGCAATCCTAGCGAGGCATCCGGCGGGGGTGCATGCAGGAACTCCAGCGCCCGGGCCAGCGCGTAGGGCGACTCGCCGGTGGGTGGTAGCAGCTCTTGTACTGGCTCCCGTTGCAGCTGCAGCAGGGCCTGTTCGCACAGTTTGCGCCATTGGTTTTGACCTATCCCGGCGGTTGTTGGGTAGATCGGGGTCAGCGCCTCTGCCACCGGGGTGTTGTCGCCGCGTACCTGCTGGTATTCAGGGTGGTACATCTCAAGGCCGCTGCCGCCGCGCCTTACCTGCCCGAAACAGCGCAGGCGTGTTCCGGGCTGTAAGTTGTTCTTCTGGGCGGCGGAAAAATGGAAGAAGCGCAGTGTCAGTGTGCCGCTGCCATCCTGGATACGCGCGACAAGGCTGCGCCGCCGCGCAAAGACCACATCGGCTGCGCGCACCTCACCTTCAATCACTACATCGGCGCCCTCTGTGGCTGCGGCAATCGGCGTTACCCGGGTGCGGTCCTGATAGCGAAGTGGTAGATGGAACAGTAAATCCTCTACACAGTGCACGCCGTAATCAGCGAGTTTGGCTGCCAGCCTGGGGCCCACCCCATGCAGCTCGCGCACTGAAAGACTGGCAATGCCGGGCATGGGACTCAGTCAGGCCGCAGCGCGTCGATGAGGATGTCGATGGCCTCGGTGCGCGGATAACTCACGCGCCAGGCGATTGCGATAGAGCGCTTGGGTACGGGGTCGGCAAAGGGGCGCACTGCGAGGGTGCGCTCGCCGTAGGTCGCCTCCCTGGCAGCCGACTCTGGCAGTACGGTGATACCGAGACCGCTTGCCACCATGTGCTTGAGTGTTTCCAGCGAGCTGCCTTCAATCACAGCATCACCCTGAGCTGATTTTTCGCGTATAGCCTGCTGTAAACCTGGGCAGGCTTCCAGCACCTGATCGCGGAAGCAGTGACCCTCGCCCATTAGCAGTACGCGCTGCTCGGCCAGTGCGCTGGCCTCGATATGCGATTCGGATGCCAGCGCGTGATCTTCCGGCAGCAGCACTACAAACGGTTCATCAAACAGCGCTCGTGTGACCACTTCAGTTTCGGTAAACGGCAGGGCGACGAAGATCGCATCCAGTTCGCCGCTACTCAATTTACCGCGCAGGTTGGCGGTGTAGTTTTCCTCGATAAACAGCGGCATTTCCGGCGCCAGTTGTTGCAGGTGACTGATCAGACGGGGAAACAGATACGGCCCGACGGTATAGATTGCACCGACGCAGAGCATGCTGCCCAGAGGGTCCTTTCCCTGCTCGGCCAGCTGACGCAGATTCTGCGCTTCTTGCAGTACGGTGCGAGCCTGCTCCACAATACGTATCCCGGTGGGGGTGCTGGCCACTTTGTGGTGGGCGCGTTCAAACAGGCTGACACCCAGTTCGTCCTCCAGCTTCTTTATTGCGATGCTGAGCGTCGGCTGGCTGACATTGCACTGCTCGGCCGCTTTGCGAAAGTGACCTGTTTCTGACAGGGCCACGAGATAGCGGAGTTCTGTTAGTGTCATAGCGTCTCTGTCCTGACGTCGTCAGTCTCTAGTGTAACCAGTGAGTGATCAGTTTATGAAGAACAGTTCTGTCCTAATTGTGGGTTGTGGCGACCTGGGTATCCGTGTGGGCACAATGCTGGCTGAGCAAGCGTGTGCAGTCACCGGTGTCAGGCGCGACACTGCGAAATTGCCAGCTCATTTTACGGCTCATGCGGCAAACTATACACAGCCGGGCAGTCTGGATTTTGCCGCACAGCTCAGGCCGGATTATGTGCTGGCAATCTTCAATCCCGCGGATAGATCGGAAGCGGGATACAGAGCCGGTTTTCTGTCGGCAATGGGCAATCTGCTGTCCGGGCTCGGCGAGCATCGGCCCCGCCGTATTTTGATGACCAGCAGTACTCGTGTTTTTGCCGAGGCACAAGGCGGCTGGGTCGATGAGAGCAGCGCCCTGACTACGACCGACCCGTGGGCACTGCAGATCATCGCGGCAGAGCAACTGCTGCTGAATTCCCCTCAAGCTGCATCCGTGGTGCGCCTGGCCGGCGTATATGGTATTCCGGGTGGGCGGCTGTTGGCGCGTATCCGCCGCGGCGAACTGTGTCCGCCAGAACCGGTCAGTTACACCAACCGCATCCACCGGGCAGATTGCGCGGGTTTTCTACTGCACCTGCTGGAACTGGCCAGTGCCAGCATTGAACTTGAGCCCGTCTATATCGGCGTGGACGACCTACCGGCACCGCGCTATGAAGTGGAAACTTGGCTGGCCACGCAAATGGGTCTGGAATTTGATGCAGATACCTATCCCGAGCTCCGCCCTGATCCGACCCGTCACAACTCGGCGGGACACAAGCGCTGTCGCAACATTGCCTTGCGCCGCAGTGGCTACCAGCTAATTTTTCCCGATTTCAGGAAAGGGTACGCCGATTTGCTTTGCTGATCCCGGTGGGCCTGGGCGAATAATCAAACACGTTCTAGCCAGAGGCTGCCACCGTCGTTCTCACCGAGATCAACGCCAAGCGGCGTAAACACGGAATCCCTCACTTTGGGATGGAGGTAGGAATTGAAGTACAGAATCCGGAAATCGTTATTGAATTGGAGGAAGGCGCGGACGAGGTATGACTCTGTCCATGCCCTGCCCTCATGGATCCACTCATCGGGATAGTCGAACGGCCAGTAGATGTCGTGAATGTGGATTAGCACGCCGGATTTGAGCCTCGGCAGTATATCGAAGATCTCATAGTTCACATCGCTATTGATTTTTGATACGTGCGTCGAATCGATAAAAAGAATATCGCCAGCCGCAAGGGCGTCAAAAAAGGTGAGGTCCACCTCCTGTACCGCTGATGACAATATCCCATGCCGTGTATCCTCCTTGCGCAGCAGAGATCGAAGTAGCCGCGGGTAAGGTTCTATAAACCAGCACTGGGTATCGCTTTTGCCCAATGAATCCAGCGAGTCGAGGGCTGCCGCTGAAGAGAAACCAGAACCGATTTCGATTATGCGACGCGGGTTATAGTGGCGTATGAAACTGTAGAAGATAAACGCGTCAGAAAAAGGGAATGAAACATTCTCTGCGTAGTAGCGCTTGGACTCATCCTTGAATCGCGCCAGCGGGCATTCAAGAAAATAGTTTGCGAACTCCTTTGCAAGATCCGTTTGTGCGGTCAGGCGGAGATCTATACCGGCGACAGACTCGCAAGCGGTGTCCCTGACGTATTGCGCACGCTCCTGCGCAGAAGGTAGCGCAGAGAAAAAGTGCCCTGCCGGATAGGCCTCGCGGCTGGCGGAGTGTGAATCGAATTCCGGGCATTGCAATATCTCACAGACGAACTCATCTCGCGTCATTGCGCCAGCTTCGAACTGCCGAATAAAAGCGGCCTTGTCTATCTCACTGGGAGGGCGCCCGAGAATTCCCTGATAACAAAGGTCGAGGAAGTCGGTGTCACTCACAGTCCGCGCAGTGGCGACACCAGGCACCAGACGACGGATTATCGCGGTGCTGTAGTGTCGCAGCCCCCGTTTGATATAGCGTGCAACATCGATAATGAAAAAGCGCGCAATCTTGAAGAGATTGAGAATCATTGAGCTTCCTTGCGTCATGATTGAATTTTCCGATACGTGCTAAAGCGCCAACACGGCCTCTATTTCAATTTGCGCGCCCTTTGGCAGGGCGGCCACCTGCACGCAGGCGCGTGCGGGAAAAGGCGGTTCTAAAAACTGTGCCATCACCTCGTTTACTGCGCTGAAGTGTTGCAGGTCTGTCACGGAAATATTGATTTTGACAGCGTTCTGCAGGCTGCCGCCAGCGGCTTTGGCCACGGCGGCCAGGTTTTCAAACACCTGTGTGGTCTGCGCTGTAATGTCTCCGGCAACCAGTTCCGCTGTGCCGGGCACCAGTGGAATCTGGCCGGACAGCCACACGGTATTACCCACTTTGATCGCTTGCGAATACGGCCCGATAGCGTCGGGGGCGTCAGGAGTTGAGATGACGGCGCGATTACTCAAAAGGGTTCTCCAATAGTCAGTTAGTGATACGGGTAACCTTGCGCACATGGTTGATGGTACGCAGGCGCTTCATGATGCGCGCGAGATGGACGCGGCCGTTCACCATCATCTCCAGAGTAACATAGGTGAACTGGTAGTCTTTGTCATCCGTGGTGATTTTTTCGATATTGACGCCCATGCTGTTGATGCGTGTTGCGATCACAGCAATCATGCCGCGGCGGTTCTCGACCTCAACCCGCAATTCGGCGCGGTATTCACCCTCTACACTGTCATCCCATCGCAACGCGATGCGGCGCTCGTTGTGGTCGCGGATGTCCACCAGGTTCTTGCAGCGTACGCGGTGCACTACCACACCTTTTTCCTGGCTCAGATAGCCCTCTATCGGGTCGCCAGGAATGGGGTGGCAACAGCGCGCATAACTGACCATAAAGCCCTCGGTGCCACGAATGGCAACCGGCTGTGCCGACTCGCTGTTTGGTTGCAGTTGGTCTTCTTCCGGGCCGCTGAGCAATTGTTGTGCGGTGAAGGTGGGCAGGCGGCTGCCGCGGGCAATATCGACCAGTAAATCATCCAGGGCATTGTAATGCTGCTGCGTGAGGAACTCCTCGAGCTGTTTTGCCGGCAGGTCTTGCAGGCTGCTGCCAAAGCCGGCGAGTCCCTTGTCCAACAGCGTGCGCCCCAGTGCCACGGAGTCATCCCTGGTCTGGTATTTCAGGAAGTGGTGGATATTGGAGCGGGCTTTGGCGGTGACGGCGTAATCGAGCCAGGACGGGTTGGGGCGCGCGCCAGAGGATGTCAGAATTTCGACGGTCTGACCGCTCTGCAGTGGCTCCGACAGGGGCGCGAGGCGGCGGTTGATGCGACAGGCCACGCAACTGTTTCCGACATCGGTGTGCACGGCATAGGCGAAGTCCACCGCGGTGGCACGCCGTGGCAGCTCCAGAATACGACCCTTGGGGGTGAATACGTAGATCTCGTCGGGGAACAGATCAATTTTGACGCTCTCGATAAACTCCAGCGAATTGCCAGCGCGCTGCTGCATTTCGAGCAGGCCCTGCACCCATTCGCGTGCGCGTGCATGGCTGCCCTTGGCGGAGGAGTCTTCACTTTTGTAGAGCCAGTGTGCAGCGATGCCGTTATTGGCCATGTCCTCCATCTCCTGGGTGCGGATCTGGACTTCGATCGGGACGCCGTGCATGCCCATCAGTACTGTGTGCAGGGACTGATAGCCGTTGGCCTTAGGAATGGCGATGTAATCCTTGAACTCTCCCGGTACCGGCTTGTAGAGGCTGTGAATACAGCCCAGTACGCGGTAGCAGGTGTCGACAGAATCGACAATGATGCGAAACGCGTAGATATCCATAATCTCGGAGAAAGATTTGCGCTTGGACTTCATCTTTTTGTAGATGCTGTAGACATGTTTTTCGCGCCCGATCACGGCGACATCGTGCCCTTCCTGTTGCAGGGTGGCCTCTATCTGGTGCCGGACCTTCTCCACCAGTTCCTTGCGATGTCCCCCCGCCTGGCGCAGCGCGGCATCAATACGCGAGGCGCGCATCGGGTAGAGTGCTTTGAAGCCTAGATCCTCGAATTCCATGCGCACGGAATTCATGCCCAGGCGCATGGCAATCGGAGAATAAATTTCGAGTGTTTCGCGGGCTATGCGCCGTGCTTTGGCGGATTTGAGCACGCCGAGGGTGCGCATGTTGTGCAGGCGGTCGGCCAGTTTAACCAGAATAACGCGG
The DNA here is from genome assembly GCF_055809315.1 of Halioglobus sp. D3-4. Classification (NCBI taxonomy): domain Bacteria; kingdom Pseudomonadati; phylum Pseudomonadota; class Gammaproteobacteria; order Cellvibrionales; family Halieaceae; genus Halioglobus; species Halioglobus sp. D3-4. The sequence goes on along the minus strand of NZ_CM147907.1, from coordinate 3,776,313 downwards.
ATATCCTGGGCCATCGCCAACGCCATTTTCTGGAAGTTCTCGGCCTGCTTTTCCTCCAGCGACTCAAACTCCATCTGTGTCAGCTTGCTCACGCCATCGACGAGTTCTGCAACCGTGTCGCCAAACTGCTCGCCGATAACCACTTTCTCAATGCCGGTGTCCTCAATGACATCGTGCAACATCGCGGCCACGAGGCTTTGATGATCCATGTGCATATCGGCCAGGATACCGGCCACTGCGAGGGGATGGGTTACATAGGGTTCACCGCTGCGTCGCCGCTGACCGTAGTGGGCCTGCTCGGCAAAAAAGTAGGCGCGATTGACGTGGTTGGTCTGCTCGGGGTTGAGGTAGCTGCGCAGCGTGGTATTGAGGGCATCCAGGGTTTGCATGTCGTTAATTCAAGACCCGTTACAGAGGATGCCCGGCAAATGAGGAAACTCTGTTAGAGGGTTTCAGAAGCCTCCATAACGTCTGCCAGTTCGTCCTCAGCTTCCATTTCGCTTTCTCGCTTCAGGATCTCGTTGGATACGAGGCCTTCGGCAATTTCACGCAGTGCGATGACGGTGGGTTTGTCCGACTCTTCCTGAACCATGGGGTCTCTGCCGCCGGTAGCCAGCTGCCGGGCGCGCTTGCTGGCCACCATTACCAGTTCAAAGCGGTTAGCGACATTTTCCAGACAATCTTCAACAGTTACGCGTGCCATTCTCTATTACTTCCCATTTGCGTGCATCTCAGGGGTGCTGCTCCCTGCGACACATGTTTCGATAAGCTGGGGCCTACCAGTGAAAACCGGGAGCCCCGCACTTTGCCTGACGCACAGCTGCGCCGGAGGAACCGTCAATTATAACGCGAGATACCCCGTGCGCGTCCAGCCAAATAATGCCGATTCTACACAGTCCGGGTGATGTGCGGGGCTAGTTGAGCAGGTCCTGCAGCATGCCCTCCAGCACCGTCTGCTGTCGCGCAGTGCGCAGCCGCTGGCTGATGACAATGGCGTGTAACTCGTCCAATGCCCGGTCAAAGTCCTGGTTTACCACCAGATAGTCGCTCTCCACATAATGTGACATCTCCTCTACCGCCACATTCATACGGTTTTCGATAATTGCCGGGTCATCCTGCCCGCGGTTCCTGAGTCGCTGCAGCAACGATTCGCGGTCGGGGGGCAGAATGAAAATGGCCTGCGTCCGCGGCAGTAGCCGTTTCACCTGCTGTGCCCCCTGCCAGTCAATTTCCAGAATAATGTCGTTGCCCAGCTTGAGCTGGCTCTCTACCCATACACCGGAGGTGCCGTACAGATTGCCAAAAACGTGCGCGTGCTCGAGAAACTCATTGCGCTCAAGCATGGCGAGGAAATCGCTCTCCGCGACAAAGTGATAGTTGACGCCGTCCTGCTCGCCGGGCCGAATAGGTCGCGTGGTGTGGGAGACTGAAACCTGTAATTCCTGGCACCGCTCGACCAGCGCGTTGACCAGGCTCGTTTTGCCCGCTCCCGAAGGCGCGGACACGGTGTACAGTGTGCCGGTTTGGGTCATTATCTGTTCCTGTTACTCGATGTTCTGGATCTGTTCGCGCATTTGCTCGATCAGTACTTTCAGTTCGACAGCGTTCTGGGTGGTGCTGGCGGACTGAGATTTGGAGGACAGTGTATTGGCCTCCCGGTTTAACTCCTGCATCAGAAAGTCCAGCCGGCGGCCGCAGGGCCCGCCTTTTTCCAGCGTGCGTTGCACCTCTCCGATGTGTGCGACCAGCCTGTCCAGCTCTTCGTCGACATCCGCTTTCTGCGCCAGATAGACAAGTTCCTGCTCGAGGCGGCCCTGATCGACCTCCACCTTAAGGTCTGCAATGCGGGCAGTGATGCGGTCGCGCTGATGCTGCATCAGCGCCGGCAGTATTTCTCGGGTGGCCTCGACAGCTGTAGCGACCTGTGACAGGCGGTCCTTCACCAGCGCCGCCAGCTTGGCACCCTCGCGCTCGCGGTTTTGCTGCATACTGTTTAATGCCGTGTTAAACAGTGCAAGTGCCTGTTCGCGCAGCTGCTCTTCGGGCTCTTCCGGGCCGCTGCAGATACCGGGGAACTGCAATACCTGAAGCGGGTCGATGGGCGCAGGATTGTCCAGCCTGGCCTCAATATTTCGCGCTGCTGCTATCAGCGCCTCCAGTCTCTCGCTGTCGACCTCCAGTGCGCCGGCCTGTGTCGGGTGTGACTGCAGGCGTATCATACAGTCGAGCTTGCCCCTGGACAGGGCTGCGCCAGCTCCATCGCGCAAGCGGGGCTCCAGCGAGCGCAGTTCATCGGGCAGTTTGAAGCTGCAGTCGAGATAGCGGTGGTTTACCGAGCGCAACTCTACCGTCAGGACGCCGTTTCTTGTCGCGGCGCTCTCACGCGCAAAAGCGGTCATGCTTTGGATCATCTGTGTCGCAGGCCTTTGTTGTACAGCAGGCCAGCGAGTGTAGCAGCTTGTTTCTGGCGCATACAGGTCGGGCCGCGCAGGTCGGGCCGCGCAGGTCGGGCCGCGCCGCCAACTCCCACCCCATACCATTTAAGTCGCCCGCAGTGCAGCATCACCCTAACGCCTCGCGTATACTGGCGCGCCTGAATCACAAACGGAGTATAAACATGCAACGACCCAGCGGCCGCACGGCTGAACAACTGCGGGAGATATCCATCACACGCAATTTCACTCACCATGCTGAGGGCTCAGTGCTGGTCTGCTTCGGCAATACCAAGGTGATATGCACGGCCTCGGCTGAAAAAGGCGTGCCCAGCTTTATGCGGGGCGAAGGGCGGGGCTGGGTGACCGCTGAATACGGCATGTTGCCGCGCTCCACCGGCACTCGCATGGGCCGGGAAGCAGCCCGTGGGAAACAGGGCGGACGCACGGTGGAGATACAGCGTTTGATCGGCCGCTCACTGCGTGCAGCCCTCGACCTCTCGAAGCTTGGCGAGAATACGATCACCATCGATTGCGATGTGATTCAGGCCGACGGCGGTACGCGTACCGCCGCCATTACCGGTGCCTGTGTCGCTCTGGTCGATGCGATCAACTATCTGCAGCGTGAAAAGCTGCTGACGGAAGACCCGCTGCGGCAGATGATCGCCTCCGTCTCGGTGGGTATTTATCAGGGTGTCCCAGTGCTGGATCTTGACTATGTCGAGGATTCCGCCGCCGATACCGACATGAACGTGATCATGGATGCAGCCGGCGGCTTTATCGAGGTGCAGGGCACAGCGGAGCAGGCGCCCTTCGCACGCGCCGAGCTGGACAGCTTGTTGGATTTGGCTAGCGGGGGAATAAAGCAGCTGAACGAACTGCAAAAGGCAGCGCTGGCGTCCTGAGACGCCAGCGAACCCTGGGCTACACTTCGATGTCGTAGTCCATGATGATGGGGGCGTGTGTGGAAAACTCCTTTATCTTGTAGATCGCACCGTAGTCCACGGCGTACTTCAGGCCCTGTGAGATAATTTGGAAGTCTGTGCGCAAGCCGTTTTCACCGCGCTTGCCATCGGGCCACCAACTGAACTCATCCTGATCCGAATTGATTTCGCGGAATGCATCGACATAGCCTGACGCGAGCAGTTCGTCCATCCACTGCCGCTCCTCGGCCAGAAAGCCGCTGTTGGTGCTGTTTTTCTCAGTGTCCTGTACATCCGCTGCGCTATGGGCGATATGCCAGTTTCCGCAGATGATGAATTCTCGGCGCTTGTTGCGGATCTTCTGCAGGTGGGAACCCAGCAGTTCGTAGAATTCGTTCTTGCGAGCCTGCTGCTCGCCGTCATTGTCCTGTACCGAGGGCGCCAGTAGACACGCGACGCTGAGGTTCTCATAGTCGGCTTGAATATAACGTCCTTCCATATCGAAGTCGCTGAACCCGAGACCCGTCATGATGGCCTTGGGCATTTCCCGGCAGTAGATGGCCACGCCGTTGGCCTTGCCGTCGACATCGTCAAAGAAGTAGGCGTTGTAGTCGGAAGGGAAAAAGACATTGTCTTTTAAATCGTATTCCGAGCACTGCAGATCCTGAATGCAGATAAAGTCGGCGTCCTGCTCATTCAGCCAATCGTAAAGCCCGTTTTTTGCGGCGTTCTGTATGCCGTCAGCGCTGAAGCTGATGATCCTCATTCTTGGCCCCTTGGTAATAGAGCGTGTATCATGATGCGCGAACTCCGCGCCGATTTAAAAAGTGCGTAGAACTCCCGAGATAACGCTCGTACATCTAATCTTTTTAGTTGATTAACCGCCGTTTCGCCAGCAGTGATTGCGATATCGCCTGCAGCGATTGCACAGCTCGGACCAGATTATTAGTTAGTGGTTAAACCCGGTTTTGCGTATTCTATAGCGTAATCAGGGGATTACAATGCTTCCTTAAGGATCATATATCGATATGCAAGGCTATCAAACAGAATTTATTGAGCTGGCGCGGCGCAGCGACGTATTGAAGTTCGGTGAATTTACACTGAAGTCTGGTCGGGTCAGCCCCTATTTCTTCAATGCCGGTGCGTTTGCCTCCGGTGGGGCATTGGCTTTACTGGGCCGCTGTTATGCGCAGTGCATCGTGGATTCCGGGGTGCAGTTCGACATCTTGCTGGGGCCCGCCTATAAAGGCATACCGCTGGCTGCGGCCACCGCCGTGGCGCTGGCCGATCAGCATGGCAGGGATGTGGCCTTTGCCTATAACCGCAAGGAAGCCAAGGCGCATGGAGAGGGTGGCACCATGGTGGGTGCGCCGCTGCGTGGCCGGGTTCTGGTTATCGACGACGTTATCACTGCCGGTACTGCAGTGCGCGAGGTGATTGGCATGATTCAGGCGGCTGGCGCAGAACTGGCCGGCGTGGTGATTGGACTGGACCGGCAGGAGCGCGGGGCTGGAGACAGGTCAGCCGTGCAGGAAGTCGAGAATAGCCACCGTGTGCCGGTTATGAGCATCATCAATATGAGCCACATCATTGCCTATCTGGAATCGGAGGATCAAGGCCCTCTGGAGGCTATGCGCACTTATCGCAAACGCTACGGGGTGTAGCTTGTACCAACCGGGTACAGGTTCTATATTGGGCACATGAATACACGAACATCGCTCTTTCGTGGGATGGTGGCATGCGCGTTACTGCTGTTTCTCACGCCACTGGTCGAGGCCAAGCCGCTCTATCGCTATCGCAATGCCGAAGGCAATGTCGTCGTGGATTACCAGGTCCCGGCGGAGTCAATCAGCGGCGGCTATGAAGTGCTCAACAACGAAGGCATGGTGATCAAGGTTGTGCCGCGGACACTGACCCCGGAGGAAAGAGCGATAGAAAATGCTGAAAATGAGCGCGAGAGAGAGGCGAGAGCGGAGCAGGAGCGCCTGCGGAAGTGGGATGAGTCGCTAATGCTTCGCTACAGCACCGTAGAAGATATAGAGGATGCACGGCGTCGAGCCCTCGGTGAATTGCAGATCAGGATGAGTATCCTCAAGGGCAATCGCCGCGCGCTTAAACAGAAGGTCGAAAACTATCAGGCCCAGGCAGCCAATATGGAGCGCTCTGGCATAGCAGTGGATGTGGAGCGGCTGCGAGCCATTGAAACCCTGCAAAGTGAAATCGCGAGTACAGAGCGCGACATCAGTGATCGGGAGCGCGAAATACTTGAGCTCGAAGCGGCCTACGATGCGGATATCGAGCGCTTCAGAATGTTGCGAGACGTTGTTGAACTGCGGCAGACGCTGCGCACCAGACAGTAGGTGTGGTGTTCGCGGCCGGCCTTGTAAACAGGGGCGGCGAAGTGGCGCTCGGTCACAACCTAGAGAGAGTTTTTCCTAGCTAACGAAACCGTGGGCCTGGCCGGAAAGTGGCTGGGTGACAGCATCGCGGAAGAACCCACCGATCAGCAACTCCCACTGTTTGTTCCACTCCGAGGTGGGCGGTCGGCTGAAGCCGCTGCGAACATACTGGGATATGCGACCCTCGGCGGCGGCCATCAGCAGGTTGGCGGCAGCGGCCAGTGACAGTACCGGGCGCAACCCTTCACGCAACTCCGCTTCCCGAATTACCTGTTTGAGCTGTGTTTCGAAACGGTCAAACAACTGCGCGACACGCTGGTGCAGGCGCTCGGTTTCTCCCGACAGGGCATCACCTGTCAGGATTCGGGTAAGGCCGGGGTTACGCTCGGTGAATACCAGCAACAGCATAAGCATTTTTTCGCAGCGTTTCGCGGCAGTGGATTCCTCTCCCAGAATAATGCTGACACGGGTGAACAACGTGTCCTCGATAAACTCGATAAGACCTTCAAACATTTTGGACTTGCTGGGAAAGTGCCGATACAGAGCGGCTTCAGAAACACCGACCTGTTTAGCCAAACCGGCAGTGGTTATGCGATTGCCGGGGTTGGATTCCAGCATTTGGGCCAGAGCTTCCAATATCTGCTGGCGCCTTTGGGATTTTCTCGGAGGCATGGCGTTCCAACTCGAATAGCGTTTCTTCCATGCTAGCGATTACCCGCCGCGCCTGCAATAAGCCCGGCCACTATGGGGCCGGATTTCTGCCTCTTTTTTTCTTAGTTGCGTTTATTGGTGATGAGCGTGCCCATGCCCTCGTCCGTGAATGTTTCAAGCAGCACTGCGTGGGGCACTCGGCCATCGACAATATGGGCACTGTTAACACCGGTTTTAACCGCGTCCAGAGCACAGCGTATTTTCGGCAGCATACCTCCGCTGATAGTGCCGTCGGCGATCAGCTCGTCGACCTGCTGCGTCGTCAGGCCGGTGAGGATTTCTCCATTCTTATCCAGCAGCCCGGCGACATTGGTTAGCAGCATAAGCTTTTCCGCGCGCATGACTTCGGCCAGTTTTCCGGCTACCAGATCGGCGTTGATATTGTATGTGCTGCCGTCCTCGCCCACGCCTATTGGCGCGATGACAGGAATGAAGTTGCTCTCCAGGATAACTTTGAGCACTTCGGTATCAATCTGGTCGACTTCTCCGACATGGCCGATATCTATGATCTCTGGCGCATCCAGCCCCGGCGTATTCCGGCTGACCTTGAGTTTGTGTGCGCGAATCATCTGCCCGTCTTTCCCGGTGACACCAATGGCCTTGCCCCCGTTGCGATTGATCGATGAGACGATCTCCTTATTGACACTGCCTCCCAGCACCATTTCCACTACGTCCATTGTCTGGGCATCGGTGACTCGCATGCCGTCTACAAATTCGGTATGGATATTGAGCTTCTCTAGCAGCGCACCAATCTGGGGCCCGCCGCCATGCACAACCACCGGATTCATCCCAACCAGCTTCATCAGTACCACATCTCTGGCGAAGCTCTCGTGCAGTAGTGGGTCCACCATCGCATTGCCACCAAATTTGACGACAATGGTTTTTCCTGTGAAGCGCTGGATATAGGGCAGCGCCTCTGTGAGTACCTGTGCAATGTTGAGCGCTTCAGTGCGATCTAGTGACATAGCGTGACCTGCGATTAATCCGGGCCCTGTAGTGGGCTGGGAAAGTTTAAAAGTTAAGTTCGATGTCGGGGTCTATCAGGGCGATATGCTCTCTGAATTCATCCTGAATAATCTCGAGGTTTTCCTGGGTGTCCGCCTCAAAACGCGCGGTAAGGGCCGGCCCAGTGTTGGAGGCGCGCAATAGGCCCCAGCCGTAGCTGAAGTCCACCCGGATGCCATCCATGGTATTGACTTTGCCGTTGGAGAAATCGGCATCTTCAATGATTTTCTTCACTAGCGCGAACTTGTAGTCATCACTCACTGGAATAATGATCTCCGGCGTGTTGATGGTGGCCGGAAACTGATCGATGGACTGGTCCAGGCTCTCGCCATGCGTGCTTAGTATTTCGGCCAAGCGCCCTGCCGCATACATACCGTCGTCAAACCCGTACCAGCGTTCCCCGAAAAACATGTGGCCGGAGAATTCGCCGCCCAGCAGTGCACCGGTCTCCTGCATCTTTTCTTTCATAAATGCGTGTCCGGTTTTCCACAGGACAGGCCGGCCACCGTTACGTGTGATGAGCTCGGAGAGGTGGCGGGTGCACTTCACGTCGAACACGACATCGGCGCCCGGGTTGCGTGACACCACATCCTGGGCATAGAGCATCAGCAGGACATCGGAGCGGATAATGCGTCCGCTGGGTGTCACTACGGCAAGCCGGTCGCCATCACCATCAAATGCCACACCAAAATCCGCCTGCACATCGACAACCACTCGGCACAGTTCAGCGAGGTTATCCTCATTGCTGGTATCCGGGGGATGGCCGGGGAATCGCCCGTCAATATGGCAGTTCAGGCGCTCCACTTCACAGCCGAGTTCTTCGAACAGCCTCGGGGCCAGTTCACCAGTGGCACCATTGCTCGCATCAATTACAATTCTCAGTGGCACAGCGATAGCGATGTCGTGCAGTACCTCCTCTTTGTAGGCAGGCACGATATCTTCACGCACCATTCGCCCGCTGCCGGAGCTGAACGTACCAGCGCGCACTCGTTCTCGAATCTGTCTGATACCGCCCGCCGCAATAGTTTGCTGATTCAGCACAATTTTGAGCCCATTGTGGTCGGCGGGGTTGTGGCTGCCGGTTATCATGATGCCGGATCGGCAGTTCAGGTGCCGCGTGGCAAAATACAGTAGTGGAGTCGGTACGAGGCCGATGTCTATGACATCCCTGCCTGTTTCCATCAGTGCGCGTACTACCACAGACTTGATGCGCGGGCTGGATGTGCGTCCGTCACAGCCTACGATCAGTGATTGCTCACCCATTTCACCGGCAATGCTGCCAATGGCGCGGGCGATGTTGTTTATCAGCTCGTCTGTCAGTTCGGTCTCGGCATTACCGCGAATATCGTAGGCGCGGAACACGTGCTCTGGTACTCCCGCTTCGGGGGGTGGAGCGGTTGCTGAGGTGACATCGCCGCTGGCAATATCCAGGTCCAGGTCCAGAACCTCGTCATCATCGAGCATATTCTTGGATTGGAAAAGTGGGTTGGTGAACTCGGAACTCTGAGTGGCAGGTGGTGGCGCCTCCTCCTGAGTAGGTTGGGGCGTTGGGCTGGTGGAGGTGCTCTGTCGCAGGGCGCGCAGGGTTGCGCGGCGCAATTGCTTGGCCAGTGGCACCAGCTCCGGTACTGCCAGATTTAGCGGGCTCTTCTGGTCCGCCGCCGCAACAACTAACTCGATTTCCGTATTCAATTTCCGTGGAAATACAATGAGTACGATGGACAGTGACGCGAATGCCGCCAGCACCAGCAGGGCCAGCAGCGTATACAGCGGAATCGGGTCGATACTCAGTGTGCTTAACAGCTCGTCGGAAGGGCTGAACGAGATGCGCCACGAAGTATCAGGAATCTCGGCATAACGGGTGCCGGGGCCGACGCTTGCGCTGCCATTTTCAGCGATAACGTCCACGCGGTCCTGTCCACCCGGTGTGGTGAATAATTGCTCCAGCGCGTAGCGGCCATGGGAATTCCCCAGAGGCTTCAGTTGTTTTGCGATTTCCTCGTTGTCCAGTGTGGCGAGGATGACCGCCCAGCGATCCTCGATACGGGGGTGCGTCACGCGTGCCGCCACGGAGGTTAGCCAACGGTCTTCAAACTTATATGCCTCAGGTTGTGTGTCCTCACCCTCGCTGGTGCGCCTGACAAGATCGACTTCGATATGATTCCGCAACCCCTGATTACCCTCGGCAAAGTCAGCGGTGCCCATATCGCCGATAGGGATGATTCTTAAACTGGTCACTTCCGGAAAGTAATCCAACATGGCTTGTTCAACCAGAGGTAGATCATCCTCGGATTTGCTGGCTATCGCGGAAAGCGCGAGTGGTGACAGCGCGGCGCTTTGAATACGTTCCTGAAGCTGGGAAAAGAGGCGGTGGATGATTGTCGCCTGTTCCAGTGCGAAAGATGAGGACACCCTGTCAACCTGTTGTTCCTGAAGGTAGGGCTGACGCGCAAAGATCAGGTAGGCGAAAGCCATTACCAAAGGAACCAGAATGGCCGCCAGTGCAATGCCCCCGATCTTTTGCAACGCATTCCCTTTGGCGTTGATGCCTTGGGGGCTATTAGTAACCGCCTTCTTAGGGCCGTCGTCCTTGGGGGATTTTTTAAATTTTTTAAACTTCAGCATTCACCGGGCCAGTCTACACGTCCAGTGTAGGATGATATTACATAGTAGTGGTCGCTCAAACGGGCATATTCCCTTTAGTTCAGTTGTCCGTGCCGGCATTGGCCGGGGCGGGGCGCAAGCGAGGGGGTAGCCACTAAACAGCGGGTCCCCTATTCAGGAATGCCGGGCAATCAATTGTACTATCTGCCGCGCTATCGTATGTTTCGTTGCGCGCTCTATCGTTTGTTCGCCATCGGACCACAATACTGTCACGGCGTTTTCATCGCTATTAAAGCCGATTGACGTATCTGCCACATCGTTGGCGACGATCATATCCAGGCCCTTGCGCTGCATTTTGTCCCTGGCATAGGCCAGCACGTCATTGGTTTCTGCCGCAAAGCCAACGGTGTAGGGCTTGTGCTCATGTGATGCCACGGTAGCAACTATATCCGGCGTACGTACCATCTGCAGGGTCATTTCCTGTGGCCCTTTCTTTATTTTTTGGCTTTGAACTGCGACGGGGCGGTAGTCCGCTACCGCAGCACAGGCAATGAAAATATCGCAGTCTGGCAGTAGCAGCAGGCTCTGCTCCAGCATCTCTTCGGCGCTCTGGACGTCTACAACCCTGGTGTGTTCCGGCGCGGCCACGTTCACAGGGCCACTGACCAGCGTCGTGATTGCACCGGCATCGACGGCCGCCTGAGCCAACGCGTAGCCCATCTTCCCCGAGCTGTTGTTGGAGATATAGCGCACCGGGTCCAGTGCCTCGCGTGTCGGGCCGGCGGTGATGACGATACGTTTGCCCGCCAACTCACCGGTGGCAAATAAGCCGCCTGCGGCATCGGCAATCACCTCTGGCGCCTCCATGCGACCGGGACCGATATCGCCACAGGCCTGCAGGCCGGCTTCCGGGCCCACCAACTGTACACCTCTTTCCAATAGGGTATTGATGTTGGCCGCCGTCGCCGCATCCTTCCACATCTGTTGGTTCATCGCAGGTGCCAGCATCATCGGTGCAGAGGTGGCAAGTGCCACTGTCGTGAGGAGGTCATCGGCCCGACCGGCACTGAGGCGCGCTATCAGGTCGGCCGTGGCCGGTGCAATCAACAGCACGTCTGCCCAGCGCGCCAGTTCAATATGCCCCATACCGAGTTCGGCGCGCTCGTCCAGCAATTCGGTGTGTACAGGATTTCCGGAGAGCGCCTGCAGGGTTAACGGCGTAATAAATTCCTGTGCCCCGTGAGTCATTATCACGCGCACTTTGGCGCCGCGTTCCTGCAACGCCCTGACCAGTTCTGCAGATTTGTAGGCGGCGATACCGCCGCTGACACCAAGCAGAACATTGCGATTGAAAAGATGTGCCATTTACGCGCTCTATCTGGGAGGATAACCGGGTGGAAGATACCACTGTGACGCAGGATTTGACACCGCACAGCTGGAGCTCAGGGAGGAGCCGTATGAGTATTGCCCGCTGGATTCCGGGGGAAGGCCCACGGGATAAACTCATGGAGCGCGGTGCCGATGCCCTGTCGGATGCAGAGTTGCTCGCCGTCCTGCTACACACCGGTTACCGTGATTGCAGCGCGCTGGATATGGCGCGTTCCCTGCTGACGGAGTTCAGCGGCATAGGTGGATTGATGCGCGCGCCACAAGGCAAGCTGTTGGACTGTTCGGGAGTCGGGCCGGCAAAATATGCTCGTCTACGTGCCGCGATGGAGCTGGCTTGCAGGCAGGCTTTACAGACCGCACGCAAAGGTGATGTCCTGAGCAGCCCGAGCGATACCCGCCGCTTCCTGCAGTACCACCTCGGCAGTCGTAACAGAGAGGTCTTCACCTGTCTGTTTCTGGACAGCCAGCACCGTGTGCAGCGCTGCGAGGATCTGTTCTTCGGTACTCTCGACGGCGCCGCTGTCTACCCGCGTGAGGTCGCTGTCAGAGCGCTGCAGTATGGCGCTGCCGCGGTGATATTCGCACACAACCACCCCTCCGGCGTGGCCGAGCCAAGCAGTGCCGACCGGCGTATCACCGAGCGCTTGTGCTCCGCGCTCGCACTGCTGGATATCAGGGTGCTGGATCATATTATTGTCGGCAGTGGCCGAGAGTACTCGTTTGCCGAGCAAGGGCTTTTATAAGCGCATCGGCAATTATGCACCTTGGGCAGAAACAAGGAAGCGTCTGCCCGTGTTAGTGGTTCTGCTGGATTGAGCCACCTTCACGGAATCCGGGTGATCAGGCCCCGCCAGGGCCTAATCACCCGGGCTTCTCGGCAGTCTCTGCGATTTTCAAACTGAGCCCCTATCCCAAGTTTACATCGCTTGCTATGCGCCGGTTGTTCTGGTATAAAGTCGCGCTCTGCGCGGCCTGGGTCTCGTTCTGACCGTCAGGCAACATCAAATTTACTGAAAATCCCGCGTGCTTTTTGGGAGAGCAAACTATCATGGCTAGAGTCTGTCAGGTTACCGGCAAACGTCCGATAACAGGAAATAACGTGTCACACGCAAAGAACCGCACCCGTCGTCGTTTTTTGCCTAATCTGCATCAGCACCGTTTCTGGCTGCAGGACGAGAAGCGCTTTGTCACCCTGCGTGTCTCGAGCAAGGGTATGCGTGTCATCGATAAACTGGGTATTGAGCAGGTGTTGGAAAACATTCGCGCCCGTGGCGAAAAAGTTTAAAGGAGAACTGCGATGAGAGAGAAGATCAGAATGAACTCTTCCGCTGGTACAGGCCATTTTTATACCACGGACAAAAACAAGCGAACTACGCCCGACAAGCTCGAAATGAAAAAGTACGATCCGGTCGCGCGTAAGCACGTCATGTATAAGGAAGGCAAAATCAAGTAATTGCCCTACCGACGTGATGCACAATACATAAAACCCCGGCTATAGCCGGGGTTTTTGCTTGTGGGTCCAGGCTTTCTCAACCCAGCAGAATCAAAAATACAGCGCTATGCCCGAGTTGCCCGAAGTAGAGACGACCCGCCGGGGAGTCGAACCACACTGCCTCAATCGCACGGTTGAACAGGTCAACGTGCGTGATGCCCGGTTGCGCTGGCCGGTCCCGGATACACTGCCGGCAGTGCTTCGCGGTCAGACGATTACTGCGGTAGATCGCAGAGGTAAGTACTTACTATTCCGCACCTCCGTCGGTAGCCTGTTGGTGCACCTGGGTATGTCCGGGTCATTGCGGGTGGTTGCCCCCGTTGAAACACCCGGTCGGCATGATCACATCGATCTTCTGCTGGATGGCGGCGCCTGCCTGCGCTACCACGACCCGCGGCGCTTCGGCTGTTTTCTGTGGCAACCGCCCGGTGAGGTGCACTCGCTGCTCAGCCATCTGGGTCCCGAACCCCTCTCAGAGAGCTTTGACGGCCAGCTTTTGCACCGATTGTCGCGGGGTCGCAAGGGGCCGGTCAAGAACTTCATCATGGACGGTAAGGTGGTCGTCGGTGTTGGTAATATTTACGCTAACGAAGCACTGTTCCTTTCGGGTATTCATCCTGCCCGGGCTGCCGGGCGCATCTCGCTGGCGCGTTACCTGCGGCTCTCAGATAACATAAAGCGAGTACTTACTTCGGCTATAGATCAGGGCGGCACTACTCTTAGAGACTTCGTGGGCGGTGACGGCAAACCCGGTTACTTCGCCCAGCAACTGCATGTATACGGCCGCTCGGGGCAGCCTTGCGGGGCTTGCGGGGGCGAGTTGCGAGAGCTGCGACTGGGTCAGCGCAGCAGTGTCTACTGCGTGACCTGCCAGCGCTGAACAGGCTACACTTAGTGCAAAGGGGACGGGTATAAACCCGGGAGCGTGATCATGAAAATAAGAGTTCGGGTACGTCGGGCGACAGTTGCCCTGATGGTAAGTTGTCTACTGCTGCCGCAGATGTTGCTGGCTCAAGAGGCCATTGACGAGAGCCCCAATGAATGGGCCATGGTCGGAGACCTGCTGGTTGCGCGGCCCATTGGCGCGGTGCTGACAGTGGGAGGTACCGCGGTATGGCTGGTCAGTCTGCCGTTCACGTTGTTGGCCGGTAGTGCCAGTGAAGCGGCGGGGACCTTGATTGGTGGGCCGGCAGAAGCGACCTTTATGCGCTGCCTCGGCTGCCGTAACACGGGCTATACCGGTAAGGATGCCGAGGCGATAAAACGCATGAACGAAAGAAACGCGGAAGACAGCGATTCCTGAGGCACTACCCGTGCCGACGCGGCTCCGGTCAGTTCCCGGTAAATCGGCGCTTCAGTGCAGTGGCGACCTGCTCCGGCACAAAGGGTCCGATTTCGCCATCCAGTGCGGCGATTTCCCGCACAAGGGAAGATGAAATATAGGACAGGTGTTCTGAGGGCGTGAGGAAGATACTCTCAAACTCGGGGAAGATGGCCCTGTTCATATTGGCCAGCTGAAACTCATACTCGAAATCCGCTACCGCCCTTAGGCCGCGCAGCACGCAGCGGGCATTCTGACTTTTGGCAAAGTCTGTCAACAGATTGCTGAAACCCACGACCTCGACGTTATCCAGATGGGCCAGTGACGCCTCGCAGAGGGCAACCCTTTCTTCAAGAGAAAACAGCGGCGTTTTCTTTTCACTGTGGGCGATCGCCACAACCACGCGGTCAAACAGGCGCGCGGCGCGTTCGGCGAGATCCACATGGCCATTGGTAATGGGGTCAAAGGTGCCGGGATAGATGACAGTTTCGGTACTCATAGCAGTGGCCGGTTGCGAAGGCAGAAGCGCGGATGGTAAACAATTTGTCCGGCAGCGACAATGCGGCCGCTTTCTGCTACGGGTGTTTCAGGCTGCTGTGCTGGTTTCTGTGGTGCTGAACAATCGATAGGCGACACCGCTGGAAACCTTTTCGCGGTGCAGTGTCCATTTTAGGGGCACTGACGGTGGCGGTTCTGTCGATGCCATTTCAATGTAAACGAAAGCTGCTTCGGCCAATAAACTTGAACACGCCAGAGTTTCGCACACCGGTTCCACCAGCGGCAGCTTGAACGGCGGGTCTACAAATACGATATCGTAGGGCTCTTGTGCCTGCTGCAGGAACTGCTGTGCAGTGATTGCGTGGCATCTGCCCACATCCTGAGCATCGAGTGTATGCAGATGCTGCCTTATCCCGGACAGCGCAGCCGGAGCGGAATCGACAAAATCGCAGTGAGCGGCGCCGCGGGAAAGTGCCTCCAGACCCAGCGCACCACTGCCGGCGAACAAATCGGCGCACCGTGCGTCCTGAATATGTGGTGCGAGCCAGTTGAACAGGGTCTCCCGGATACGATCGCCGGTCGGTCTCAGGCCCTCTGCGGCGGGAAAAGAGAGCTTGCGTCCGCGCCAGCGGCCGCCGATGATCCTTACTTGTCCAGGCTTTCCCCGACGACTCCCGGTTCGTGACATTTCTTCGCTTTATCCAAGGGTGTTACGATAGGCGCCTTCTTCAGGCATGCGTAATGCACACACTTTAGCACGACAACTATGAAATTTTTCAAACGTAAAAAACAGGCGGAGGCCAATGAGGCTTCCCCTGAAGTAATCACTGACTGTGAGAAGGGCGGTGACGCGGGTGATGAATCTGCGCAGCCGGCTGCCATCGAGCAGCGCGAAGAAGCCCCGCCTGCACAACCGGCAGAAGCGCCGGTAGCGGAGGCTACGCAGACAGATGCTCCCACCAATGAGTCGGTTAATGCCGAGCAGGTGGTCGATGCCGAGGTTGCTGTCGAGGAGGAAAAGCCCGGCTTCCTGTCACGATTGGGCCTGAGACGCAAGAAGCCGGTTGAGAGCGGTGATTCTTCTGCCGAGCAGGCCCCAGAGGGAGAACAGCCCGAAGCGCTGACCGACGCTTCAGCGCCTGGAAGCCCGGTTGCTGAAGCTACATCGCAGGGTGTCACCGCAGAAGCAAGTCCCAATGCGCAGGTGACAGAGCAACTGGCGATAGCAGACACTGCCGAAGCGACCGCGGCACCGGAGCCGGCTGAAGCACCACAGGTCGACACGTCCTCACCTGAAAGCCCACTGCCGGTTGCGCCGCCTGAAGTGCATTCTTCTGAAGCGTCATCGCAGGAGGAAGCCCCACCGGAGAATGAGAAAGCGGTCGCAGAGGAGAAGACACAGGAGAAGACAGGGTTCTTCTCGCGCCTGCGGCGCGGGCTCGGCCGCACCAGCGACAATCTCGTGCAGGGTCTGGGCAATCTGTTTCTGGGTCGCAAGGAAATTGACGACGAGCTGTTCGAGGAACTGGAGTCTCGCCTGTTGATGGCTGATGTGGGCATTGAGGCGACGCTGGATATTATTCAGCGCCTGACAAAGCGTGTGTCGCGCAAGGAACTGACACGACCGGAGTCACTGCACGCTGCGCTGCGCGAAGAATTGCTGGCGCTGCTGCAGCCCTGTGAGCAGCCACTGGATGTCAGCGGCCATCAGCCCTACGTCATCCTGATGGTGGGGGTTAACGGTGTCGGTAAGACAACGACTATCGGCAAGTTGGCCAAGCACTATATGGAAAGCGGTCGCTCGGTGATGCTGGCTGCGGGTGACACTTTTCGTGCGGCGGCTGTGGAACAATTGCAGGTGTGGGGTGAGCGCAATGATGTGCCGGTAGTGGCACAGCATACCGGTGCGGACAGCGCGTCCGTCCTGTTTGATGCACTCCAGGCGGCGCGCGCGCGCAAGGTGGACGTCCTGATCGCCGATACCGCCGGTCGCTTGCACAACAAAGACAACCTAATGGAAGAACTTAAGAAAGTGGTTCGAGTGATGGGCAAGATCGACCCGTCCGCGCCCCATGAGGTGATGTTGGTGCTGGACGCCGGTACCGGGCAGAATGCGCTCGCCCAGGCGGAGAATTTTCAGCAGTGGGTGGGCGTGACCGGTATTTCCCTGACAAAACTGGACGGCACTGCCAAGGGCGGAATTATTTTTGCGATAGCGAAAAAATTGCAGCTCCCAATCCGTTTCATAGGGGTTGGCGAAGCGGTGGAAGACCTGCGCCCGTTTCAGGCTGAGCAGTTCATAGAAGCTCTTTTCGATGTGGACAATGCCTCTGCATGATCACCTTCGACAGGGTCAGTAAGCGCTATCCGGAAGGGCACGATGCCCTGCGCGAAATCAGTCTCCATATAAATAGCGAAGACTTCGTGTTCCTCACGGGTCATTCCGGCGCCGGCAAGAGCACGCTGTTGCGGTTGATTATGCTGATGGACAGGCCCACTCGCGGGCAGGTTATTGTCAACGGGCAGGACCTGGCTACCGTGCGCTCCCGCGGCATACCCAGGCTGCGGCGCAATATTGGCGTCGTGTTCCAGAACCACCGGCTGCTATTTGACCGTACCGTCTTTGACAATGTTGCACTGCCCCTGGTGATAGCCGGTTATGAACACCGCGAGATTGGGCGCCGCGTGCGCGCGGCACTGGACAAAGTGGGTTTGCTCCACCGCGAGTGGGCCATGCCCAGGGCGCTGTCCGGGGGTGAACAGCAACGTGTGGGTATCGCTAGAGCGGTGGTAGGCAAGCCGCGAATACTGCTGGCCGATGAGCCGACGGGAAACCTCGACCCGGGGCTATCTGCGGAGATCATGAATCTGTTTGAACAGTTTAATCAAGTAGGGGTAACAGTGTTGATAGCCAGTCACGACCTGGCTCTGATCTCGCGTCTACACCACCGCATTATTACCCTGCAACAGGGCAGTCTCGTCAGCGGGGCTGGGCAGTGATACGTCGACGTCAAACGCCAAGGCGCAAGGCGAGCGCCCGCCCCAGTCAAACGGGGCTGCTGAACCAACTCGCTGGCTGGTTGCAGCATCACCGGCTTTCCGCGGCGGACAGCTTGGTGCGTGTCATCGAAAGCCCGGGAGCCAGTTTGCTGACATGGCTGGTTATCGGTATCGCGCTGGCCCTGCCCGTCGGCCTGAATGTGGCATTGGATAACGTTAGCCAGGTGAGCAATGGTTGGGATAGCCCCGCGCAAATCTCATTATTTTTACAGGAGGGCGCAGACGATACAGCAGTAGGCGAGCTCGAGGCGGAATTGGCAGCGCGACAGGATGTGACCGCGTCGCGGTTTATCTCGCGCGAAGAGGCACTGGAAGAGTTTCGTGAACTTTCCGGGTTCGCGGATGTGCTGGCCAATTTGGATGAAAACCCACTGCCGAACCTGATTCTGGTGACGCCCGTTGCCACGCTGGATGAGCCTGCGGTGCTCGCGTTGCGCACAGAACTGGAGGGACACAGTGATATCGCCGAGGCGGTGCTGGATATGGAGTGGTTGCAGCGCCTCAATACGCTGATGGAGCTCAGTCGGCGTATCGTTCTGGCTGTGGGCGGCATGCTGGTGATAGGGGTGCTGTTGATTCTGGGCAACACCATTCGCTTGGCTATTGAGAGCCGGCGCGACGAAATTGTCATCGTCAAGCTGGTCGGTGGCAGCAATGGTTTTGTGCGACGTCCTTTTTTGTATACGGGCTTGTGGTATGGCGTTGGCGGAGGGGTGCTGGCGGGCATTCTGGTGTCGGCGGCGCTGTGGTTTCTCGAAGAGCCGATTGCGAACCTCGCGTTGCTTTACGAAAGTGCGTTTTACCTGAGCGGGCTGGGCGTGATGGGGGCACTGAATCTGGTCATTCTCGGCGGTCTGCTCGGCCTGGCGGGAGCCTGGCTGGCAGTCTCGCGCCATCTGGTCCACATCGAGCCGCAGTAGTCTCTGGGCTTGAGCACTTGGAATTAGCTAAGTACCTGATAAATAAAAATAAAATTTAACTTTTCTCTATGGGCTGAACTTTTGTAAAATTAGCACTCTAATGTATTGAGTGCTAAAATCAGCACCGATTATTAAGAGGACCCAAACAATGACAAAGAGCTTGATGCCTATCGATCAGATGGTGCCGGGAGCCAATCTACCCGCCTATGTGCAGGCGGTGAGCAGCATTCCGATACTGAGCGCTGAACGTGAACGCGAGTTGGCAGAAGATCTTTATTACAATCAGAACCTGGCGGCAGCACGAGAACTGGTAATGTCGCACCTGCGCTTCGTTGTGCACATCGCGCGCAGCTATTCCGGCTATGGCCTGGCTGAGGCGGATCTGGTACAGGAAGGCAATGTCGGCTTGATGAAGGCCGTCAAGCGCTTCAATCCCGAGAAGGGTGTGCGTCTGGTGTCGTTTGCGGTGCATTGGATCAAGGCGGAAATGCACGAGTTCATTCTGCGCAACTGGCGCATCGTGAAAGTGGCGACAACCAAAGCGCAGCGCAAGTTGTTCTTCAACCTGCGCAGCGCCAAAAAGTCGCTGTCCTGGTTGAGTGAGGACGAGGCACAGGCCATCGCTGAAGATCTGGGTGTGGATGTTCAGGAAGTGCAGCGTATGGAGGGTCGGCTCAGCAGCCGCGACCTCGGCTACGACCTGCCCACCGGTTCCGATGACGATGAAACATGGCAGGCACCCCAGTATTATCTGGAAGATCACAGCGCAGACCCGGCGCAGATTCTTGAGTCCAGCGATTGGCAGGACAATAGCGAGACACAACTGCACAGCGCGTTGTCCGATCTCGATGAGCGCAGCCGCGATATTCTGTCGCAGCGCTGGCTGGCCGAGAAGAAAGCCACCCTGCACGAACTGGCCGCTCAGTACGGTGTTTCGGCCGAGCGCATCCGCCAGCTCGAGCAAAGTGCGATGGCGAAGTTGCGAACGGCTATCGCAGTATAGAACGTCCACAGGGGAGGCGGGTTAACCGCCTCCCTGCTACAATCCCTCCATGGCAAAATTGTTTATCACTCTGGCTTCACTCAGCGGCATGCTGGCTGTGATCTTTGGTGCTTTCGGCGCGCACGCACTGAAGGGCAAACTGGATGAATACGCGCTGGGCGTCTTTGATACAGCAGTGCAGTATCATTTCAATCACAGCCTCGCGCTGCTGGCCGTCGGCATTATCGCCCTCAGTCAACCGCACACCGCGCTGCTTAAAAGCAGTGGCTGGTTATTCATTGTTGGTATTTTAATTTTTTCTGGCAGCCTCTATCTGTTAAGTGTGACCGGCGTGCGCTGGCTCGGCGCGATCACTCCGCTGGGAGGACTGGCCTTCATCGCCGGGTGGGCTTGCCTGGCTGCTACAGGCTGGAAACTGCTGGACTAATTCGGACGCGCGGCCATGACAGAACTCGACAAGCGGCAGCGCATACGCAGTTATGTGCTGCGTACGGGTCGTATGACACCGGGGCAGCGCCGCGCATACGATGAAGGCTGGCAGCGCTGGGGCCTTCAGTACACCCCCGATGAACTGGACATCGACGCCGCCTTTGGCCGGCCCGGCGCCCGCGTACTGGAGATCGGCTTTGGCATGGGTCAATCCCTGGCGGAAATGGCAAAGTCCAATCGGGATGCAAATTATATTGGGATTGAGGTGCACCGCCCGGGTGTCGGTCGGTTATTACACAGTATCGACGAACTCGGTATAGACAATATTCGGGTGTACTGCCACGACGCGGTTGAGGTTTTGCAGGACAGCATTCCCGATGCGGCCCTGGATACGATCCAGATCTTCTTTCCCGACCCCTGGCATAAAAAACGGCACAACAAGCGCCGTCTGATACAGCCGGCGTTCGTGGCACTGCTGGCCCAAAAGCTGAAGTCCGGTGGGACATTGCACCTAGCCACCGACTGGGAAGATTATGCGAGCCAGATGATGGCCGTGCTCAGCGGCGCTGAGGACTTCTCGAATACCTGCAGCGAAGGCGAGTTCGCGGAGCGGCCAGCGCAACGGCCACTGACAAAGTTCGAGTTGCGTGGCGAGCGGCTTGGCCACGGCGTCTGGGACCTTGTTTTTTCCCGGATTTGAGTTATCTGTGCTCTCACTCTATGAATCTGGCCAGTCCTTGCTTTAACCAGCTAGTGACGCGCGAGGTAGGTTTATCTTTTTGAGCCCGCTTATTCTGCTCCTGTCTGAACGCAGTGGGATCAAGCAGCGGGTCCCCGGTCGACTGTCGCCACTTCTGTACTGCCTGTAAAAGGCGTTCTTTCACTGCCGTCAGATCGGCACTCTCTGCAAGATTGCGCCACTCATACGGATCTTCCTGAAGGTCGTAGAGCTCTATTTTCGGGGGGGTCTCTACTCGGTCGTACACCGCTTTGATGGGTAAATTTCGATACTTGGGCTTTCGAGACTCCCACCATGCATTGCAGTAGTTGCCGGGGTTCAGAGGGTTTTCCAGCTCGTCACCCTGCACATTGAAAATCAGTTTATAACGCTCGTCCCTAACAGCATAACGCGGGAAGAACTGCGTCGGGCCATGCGTGATGTACTCGGTGAATAGGTAGCGCCGCCAGTCCGGTGAAGCCCTGGCCGCTGTCAAAGGCAGTAGGGAATGTGCTTCAGTGGAAGGCGCCTCTGCGGACTTCGCCGCCTCCAGCAGGGTTGGGAAAATGTCCACTGTAGAGACGAGTTCCTCTCGCACGACTCCCTTGTCCGCACCTGGCGCTTTAAGCAGAAATGGAATTCGCACTGCGGACTCATACACAGCCATCTTACCGCGCGTGACATCGGGGCCATGGTCGCCAATGAAAATAACCAGTGCATCTTCCCACAACCCACGGCTGACAAGCTGGTTTCTCAGATCTCCGACACCGATATCCAGCCTGTCGACCGCACTATAGTAATCAGCGAGTTCCTCACGAATCTGCCGTGAATCCAGGCCGAGAAATGGAAATGGCTTGATTTTGGAGGGGGGCGTGCTTTGCTGTGGAAGCCCAAGCCTGGTGTGCGGGAATTTTAGATTACGTTTTGGCCCATACCGGCTGCCCCCTCTAGCACCAACACGGTGGGGGTCGGTGTAACTCATTACCAGGAAGAAAGGCTCTGCCCCGTCATCGACGAACGCCATCGCGCGTTGATTCATCCACAATACGTCCCGCTCGAAAACCACCTTTTGCGCATTGGTTTCTTCCGTATCCCATGTAAAGTGGTTGCTGGGTTCGTAGTGTGTTTTACCGATGATCGCAGTTCGGTAGCCCAACTCTTTCAGCGCGTTGGGTAATTTGGGTACATTGTCATGCATCCGTTGAGTGCCGAACTGCGATAAGCCCATCATTCCGTGTTGATGTGGGTACAGCCCGGTAAAAATACTGCCACGGGAAGGGCTGCAGGAGGCAGCTGTGACGTAGCCCGCATTGAACCTCGTGCCCTCCTGTGCAAGTTGATCGATGTTGGGTGTCCGCGCGTTGGGATCGCCGTAGATACCCAGCTGCGGCCCCAGGTCATCGGCAATAATCAGAACAATATTGGGGCGATCGACCTCAGTACTGTCGAAAGAGCCAATGGTATGCCAGACAACAGGAACAAGCAGCAACAGTAATGCCAATGACCATTTCAATTACGTCATCCACCTGTAGTATTTTTCATGCAAAACGATATGGATACGCTGGCATGACATGATTATTCGAGGCATATGCAGCCAGCTGCCTACACCCGCTCTCATTTTTGCGCGATTGCATGCTGCTGCCGCAAGCGACACGAGGGGCCGTTCCCAGCATACTGCTGTTTAGCCAGTCATGCCAAGAGGTGCGTTGAGATAGCCACTACGATTGCCAGAGCAATTAATGGCGCGAGATCGAAGCCTTTTTGGTGGCCGAGCTCAGGTTACTCGCATTCGCATTGTAGACAGGTAAGGCAGGATTGTGCCCCGCCAACCGTCAGCAAGGCCATCTGTCCCGGATGGGGCTTTTTGGGTACACGCGCGAGTTAGGGTGAGTCCGGGAAAAACGCCGCCACCACGGTATCCAGAAACCGCCGGCCGAGGTCTGTGGTTTTGACAACATCGCTATCGCACACTAGCAGGCCCTGTTGTTGCAGAAATTCCAGCTGTGGGGTCAACGTCTCGGTTCTACATCCTGTGCGAGAGACGAACTGCGGCACGGTAAACCCGGTATTCAGGCGCAGGGCGTTCATCATGAACTCGCCGACACACTCCTTCTGCTCCAGCGTGCGATGACTGCCTACATAGTGGCCGGGCTCCGTCGCCATATACTCCTGCGGTTGTCGGCGCTTGGCGAATCGCTGGATACGTCCGTCGGTAAAGGTGATCTTGGCGTGCGCGCCAGCGCCGATACCCAGGTAGTCCCCAAACGACCAGTAGTTTTTGTTGTGAAGGCAGTTGAAGCCGGGCTTGCTGTAGGCGGATACCTCGTACTGCGCATAGCCGCTTTCGGCCAGCTGTTGTTCGCCGTGTAACTGGATATCCGCCAGTTCGTCCTCAATCGGTAGCAGCGGCGGGCGTTTGTGGAATACCGTGTTGGGTTCAATGGTCAGTTGATACCAGGAGAGGTGTGCCGGTTGGCAGGCAATCGCTGTCAGTAAATCTTTCTCTGCAGCCTCAAGGGTTTGACCGGGCAGCCCGTGCATCAGGTCCAGATTGAGGCGGGTGAAGCCCGCATCGTGCGCATACGCGATTGCCGCATGGGCTTGATCACTTGTATGTACACGGCCCAGTGCCTGCAGGTGGGTGTCGTTAAAGCTCTGTATGCCCAGCGATAAGCGATTGATCCCGGCATCTTTGAAGGCTGCAAACTTTTCAGCTTCTGCACTCCCGGGGTTTGCCTCCATTGTTGCTTCCAGCGTTGCTGCGAGAGGGACTCTGTCAGCAATTCCATGTAGCAGCCGCTTGATCGCGCTACCCGAAAAGAGGCTGGGCGTGCCGCCGCCAATAAACAGGGTGTCTATAGTCCGGCCCTGCACCAAGTGCAGATCATCCTGAAGGTCCTGCAGCAATGCGTGAATGTACTGCTCTTCAGGGATCCGGTGGGTCTCATGCGAATTGAAATCGCAGTAGGGGCATTTTCGCTCACACCAGGGTAGGTGTATATACAGCCCCAGTGGAGGCAGCTGCATCAGCGGTTACGCAGGGCTTCGAACAGCAGCGCGCTGGCTTTCGCCCGGTGACTGATGCGGTTTTTCAACTCACGTGGCAGCTCTGCGGAGCTACACTGATGCTCCGGCACGCAAAAGAGTGGATCGTAACCGAAGCCCTGGTCGCCTCTGGGCGCATGCAGGATAAACCCCTCCCAACTGGCCTGGCAGACAAGCGGTGTGGGGTCGAGTGCATGGCGCATGTAAACCAGTACACACTGGAATCTGGCGCTGCGCTGTGCATCGGGTATGTCATGCAATTCCTCCAGCAGGCGCGCGTTATTGCCTTCATCACCGGCGCCTGAATAGCGCGCGGAGTAGATGCCGGGAGCTCCGTTAAGATAATCCACCTCCAGACCGGAATCGTCGGCTATTGCAGGCAAGTCGCTGTGCTCCGCCGCTGCCCGCGCCTTGATGATCGCGTTCTCGACAAAGCTCAGGCCGGTTTCTTCGACCTCGGGCACGTTGAATTCGGATTGCGGAGCGAGTGCAACACCTAGCGGCGCGAGTACCTCCCCGAGTTCCCGCAGTTTGCCGGCATTACCACTGGCCAGCACCACGGTCTGTGTGAGTGAGGAATCAGCCATTAGTCGGTATAGAGCTGGTGCTTGAACTTGAAGGAGTAGGTTTGCTCTGCCCCTGACGGCCGGAAATCGATTTCGAAAAAGCGCCACTCTTCATTGATAAATCCGAATTCTGCGATGTAATAGATAGCCTCACCTTCGCGAATTTCCTTAAACTCCAGGGTCTGCTTTTGAATCAGGTCTGAGGTGCGGCCCTGTAACACCATCGCGCGGGCTTCACTGCCATCGGCGAGGTTTTCCCGGACTGCCAGATTGAGAATGGCGCGCTTCTCTCCGCGGGTAATGCCGTAGGTCTCGGCAATTTTCGGGTCCAGAAACGTGGTATTGACCACGCTGTAATAGAGTTCGTATGGGCCAAAGGCCTCCGACTGTTGTGCCTGCGCGGTTACGGCCAGAAGAGGAAGTAACAGTATTAAAACAAGGGCTTGGGTACGTTGGCACATATTATCGAGTAATCCGGTATATCGCCGTGGTGGCGAAGAGGTTGGGCCACTTATTGGACAGCATCGGTTGGTCCCGGGTTTCACCGACGACTTCTCTAGAGACGATGCGGATATCTTTGGCCAGGCACAGGTCTTCAAAATCTTTCACGGTGCAGAAGTGAATATTCGGCGTGTTATACCAAGTATATGGCATGAAACTGGATACTGGCATATGTCCCTGCAGGCCCAGCATTAGCCGACAGCGCCAGTGACCGAAGTTGGGGAAGGTAACAATTCCCTCGCGGCCGATGCGCAGCATCTCATCCAGCACCCGCTCCGGATATTTCACCGCCTGCAGTGCCAGCGCAAGTACTACCGTATCGAAACTCTGGTCGGGGAAGTTGGAGAGGCCCTCGTCCATATCCTGCTCAATGACGTTGATACCGCGGGAGATGGCTGCGGTAATATAGTTCTGGTCGATCTCCAGGCCAGTGCCTCGTACCTGGCGCTGATCGCGCAGGAATTCGAGGAAGACGCCATCGCCGCAACCGAGGTCCAATACCCGTGATTCGGGGGCGATCCAGCGCTGAATATGGGAGAGATCCAGGCGCATCAGCTTTCATCCCTCACGCGCAACATATACGCGCGAAACACCGAGATGTAGCGCGATATGGGGAGTAGGAATGCATCGTGCCCTTCTTTGGCCTCGATTTCTGCATAGGTCACCGGCCGATCCGCTGCGATTAGCGCATTGACGATTTCGCGCGATCGTTCAGGCGAAAAGCGCCAGTCGGTAGAAAATGACATCACCAGAAAACTGCATTGGGCATGCTTGAATGCCGCCACGGGATCATTGTCGTACTCCAGTGCCAGATCGAAATAATCCAGTGCGCGTGTCATCAGAATATAGGTATTGGCGTCGAAGCTGCCAGAAAACTGGCTGCCCTGGTGACGCAGATAGCTCTGCACCTGAAATTCTGCATTGGAAACGTCGCCTTTGTCCAGGCTACCTGAGCGTAGATCGCGCCCGAACTTATTGGCCATTGCGTCGTCTGACAGATAGGTGATGTGGCCGATCATGCGAGCCAGTGCCAGACCGCGCGCCGGTACGGTACCGTGCTGCTGGTAGTGCCCTTCGCGAAAGTCCGGATCTGATTCTATCGCCTGGCGGGCAACTTCATTGAAGGCGATATTCTGGGCGCTGAGCTTCAGTGCAGCGGCGATAACGACACAGTGCCTGATACGGTTTGGGAACTCCAGCGACCAGCGCATCGCCTGCATACCGCCTAGGCTGCCGCCAATGACTGCAGCCCAGCATTCGATCCCGAGGCGGTCTGCCAGGCGTGCCTGGCTGTGTACCCAGTCTCGCGTGCGCAGTGGTGGAAAATCCGAACCCCAGGGTTTTCCTGTGGCGGGATTCATGGAACTGGGGCCGGTGGAGCCGTGACATCCACCGAGATTGTTCAGGCATACGACGAAAAAATGTGTCGTATCTATCGGTTTTCCAGGGCCGATGCACTCGTTCCACCAGCCCGGCTTTCTATCTTCCGTACTGTGGTAGCCAGCCGCGTGATGATTGCCGCTGAGCGCGTGACAGATCAGCACGGCATTGCTGTGTTGCGCGTTCAGTTCACCATAGGTTTCGTACACCAGATCGTAGTCGGCCAGTTCGCGACCGCAGGCCAATTCAAGTGGCTCGTCAAAGTGCGCGACCTGTGGTGTGACAATTCCTACAGAATTCTGGGGATTCATTGCTCTGGCTCGGCCTTCTAGCGCAACCAGGGTGCGAAGCCCAGCACACCAACTGCCGCCGCCATGTGGCTCAGTGCTATCTGGATCACGTTGATCAGGATGAAGGCGAGAATCGGTGAGAAATCGAGGCCGCCCATTGGCGGTAGCAATTTGCGCACCGGTGCCATCAACGGTTCAGTGATCTGGTACAGCAGGAAGATGGCTGGATGGCGGCTGCCCTGCGCGACCCAGCTCAGAATGATCATCGCCAGCAATGCAAAAAAATACATCTGCACCAATAGCGCCAGCACGCCCAGTACTCCGCCAAGCAGAAGTTGTATCGGTGGTGGAACCGCGCCAAACTGAATCAGGAAAACCACCGCGATTCCCGCGATCTGCAGGGTGATGGCCAGCAGGAGGGAGGCGAGATCAATACCGCCATAGCCGGGGATAACTTTGCGCACGGGGATCACCAGCGGGTTGGTCACCTTGACGATGAACTGTGAGATCGGATTGTAAAAATCCGCGCGCACCAGTTGCAGAATAAAGCGCAGTAACATTGCCACCAGGTAAAGGCTGAGCAAGGTTTGAATCAGGTAGATTGATATTGCATACAACGCGCTCATTGTGACTAACCCATTTCTGTAGACATTTCGATGGCCCGGTCGGCGGCGGCGCGCATTGCTTTGGCCACTGTCGCCCGCAGGTCATCCTGTTCAAAGCTCTGCACAGCACGCTCGGTCGTGCCACCCGGGCTGGTTACCCGGCGCCGCAATTCCACCAGATCGACATCGCTTTCAAGCGCCATACGTGCTGCACCCAGAGCGGTCTGTTTCGCCAGCAGGCTGGCCGTATCACGGTTCAGGCCAAGTGCCACTCCCGCGTCGACAATCGCTTCAGTTAACAGGAAAAAATAGGCCGGCCCACTACCTGACAGGGCGGTAATCGCATCCAGCTGCGGTTCCGAGTCCACCCAGCACGTGATGCCCACCGCAGACAGAACCAGCTGTGCAAACTGGCGCTGCTTCTCCGATGTTCTGTCATTTGCAAACAACCCGCTGGCACCGCAGCCCACCAGGGCGGGGGTATTCGGCATACAGCGCACTATCGCGGCGTCGGGCCCCAGTCGGGCTTGCATGCTGTCTATAGTAATCCCCGCGGCGATCGAGATGACCAGTGAGCGGTTCTTCTGCACGGCCGTAGCTATGCTGCCAGCGGCTTCGGCCATAACCTGGGGTTTGATGGCCAGTATAACGATGTCTGCACCCTCCACGGCGGCGGCGTTGTCGCTGAAGACTGCGACGGGCGCGACGGTGCGCAGGCGCTCAAGGCTGTCGGGGAATGGATCCGCTGCGCTGATGTGGTCCGCGGGGTGCCCGCTTTCGATCAGGCCGCCGATGATGCTGCTGGCCATATTGCCTGCGCCGATAAAAGCGATGCGCGGTAGATTCGAGTGTGCGTCTGCCATATGTTTACCGAAGATAAAATAGTCGTGCAGTATACACGGCGCTATACGTCAATATCACCTGTTGCGGGGGCCGAAAATGGCTGTGCCCACCCGAATCATTGTGGCGCCTTCCAGTATAGCCGGCTCTATGTCGGCAGACATACCCATGGAAAGTGTGTCGATATTGGGGCCGAGAGTCTGGAGTTTTGCCAATGCCGTGCGCAATTGGCCGAAGTCCCGGTGCTGTTGATGGGTGTCGGCACCTGCTGAGGGGATACCCATCAAACCGCGCAACCTGAGGTTGGGAAGCTCGCAGACAGAGAGCGCCAACTGTGGTAAATCCTCCAGCCGCACACCGGATTTACTATCCTCTCCCGAGATGTTCACCTGTAGGCAGACCTGTAGCGGTGTTAGTTCGGGCGGCCGTTGCCGACTGAGCCGTTGTGCGATCTTGGCGCGATCAATGCTGTGCACCCAGTCAAAGTGGGGTGCAATACCGGCTGTTTTGTTCGATTGGATCGGGCCGATGAAGTGCCAGGTGAGGGGCAGGTCCTCCAGCTCGCTAACCTTTTGCAGCGCTTCCTGCAGATAACTCTCGCCAAAGTGTGTCAGGCCGCAGGCGTGGGCTGCGCGTATCTCCTGCGCGGTGCGGGTCTTGCTGACGGCGATGATCTGCACGGCGCTATTGCTATTCTGGCTTTTTTGCGCGACGCGACTTACCCTATCCTGCAGCTTTGCTATATTCTTGGAGAGCTGTTGTTGGTTCATGGCGCGGATGTTAGCGGATTTGGCGTCGGGGTGACATCACAATAATATAACGTGCTGGAAGGTCGCAGCCACGGAACTTATCCTGACCGGGGAGTAGTCGGCGCACAGTGTCGACAGGGGAGAATACAAACAATGGATATAACGGAGTTATTGGCATTCAGTGCCAAGCAGGGTGCGTCTGACCTGCACTTATCGGCGGGTCTGCCTCCGATGATCCGCGTCGATGGCGATATTCGGCGTATCAACCTGCCGCCCATGGAGCACAAGCAGGTTCACGAGCTTATCTACGACATCATGAACGATAAGCAACGCAAGGACTATGAAGAGTTTCTTGAAACCGACTTTTCCTTTGAAGTGCCCGGTGTAGCGCGTTTTCGTGTCAATGCGTTTAACCAGAACCGTGGTGCTGGTGGCGTCTTTCGTACCATTCCCTCCAAGGTACTGACCATGGAAGACCTCGGTATGGGACAGGTCTTTCGCGATATTTCGATGATGCCGCGTGGGCTGGTATTGGTTACCGGGCCCACCGGGTCCGGTAAATCGACCACACTGGCGGCGATGGTCGACTTTATCAACGACAACAAGTATGAGCACATTCTTACCATTGAGGATCCCATCGAATTTGTACACGAGAGTAAGAAATGCCTTGTTAACCAGCGCGAAGTACACCGCGATACACTCGGCTTTTCCGAGGCGCTGCGTTCGGCCTTGCGGGAAGATCCGGACATTATTCTGGTGGGTGAGTTGCGCGACCTGGAAACTATACGACTGGCTTTGACAGCGGCCGAAACCGGGCACCTCGTATTTGGCACTCTGCACACCACGTCTGCCGCCAAGACGATAGACCGCGTTATTGACGTTTTCCCGGCAGCCGAAAAAGCGATGGTGCGCTCAATGTTGTCGGAATCGTTGCAGGCGGTGGTATCACAAACCCTGCTCAAGCGCGCCACCGGTGGTCGGGTCGCTGCACACGAAATCATGCGTGGCACATCGGCGATACGGAACCTTATCCGTGAAGATAAAGTCGCGCAAATGTACTCTGCCATTCAGACCGGCCATGCACTGGGCATGCAGACTATGGATCAGTGCCTTGAGGATTTGGTTGGCAAACGGATTATCACGAAAGAAGTGGCGCGCGAAAAAGCCAGAATGCCGGAAAACTTCTAGCGCTTTTACCGCCGGGCTGCCATTTGGCAAGGATCACCAATATGAACATCGAGAATTTGTTGCAACGAATGGTGAAGGAGGGTGCCTCCGACGGCTTCATAACGGCACATGCGCCACCTTGTATCAAGGTTGACGGCCAGATATACCCGATTACCGAGCGGCCGGTGACGGAGGAGGAAGCGCGCGAAATGGTTCTGTCCACCATGCGAGAGGATCAGCAGATCGACTTCCGCAAAAACCATGAATGCAATTATGCACTGAGTACAAAGGATCTCGGCCGCTTCCGTGCCAGCGCGTTTGTGCAGCGCGGCCAATGCGGTCTGGTTGTGCGCCGGATCCAGACAGTGATCCCCTCAATAGACGAGCTCGGCCTGCCGCAGATCATCAAGGATCTTGCGATGACCAAGCGCGGCCTGGTGATCTTCGTCGGGGCCACGGGTACTGGTAAGTCGACATCACTGGCGTCCATGGTGGATTACCGCAATCGCAACAGTCGCGGTCATATCATCAGTATTGAAGACCCAATTGAATTCATCCATGAGCACGCTGGTTGTATTGTTACTCAGCGTGAGGTCGGAATGGACACCGAGTCGTTTGATGTGGCGCTCAAAAACACACTGCGCCAGGCGCCTGATGTGATACTGATCGGTGAGGTGCGCACGGCGGAAACTATGCAGCAGGCCCTGACCTTCGCTGAAACTGGCCACCTCTGCCTGTGTACCCTGCACGCCAATAATGCTAACCAGGCGTTGGACCGTATACAGAGCTTCTTCCCTGCCGAGCTACACAGCCAGGTCTGGATGGATCTGTCGCTGAACCTGCGATCAATGGTCGCTCAACAGTTGCTGCCGCGCAAGGATAAAAGCGGGCGTACACCGGTTGTGGAAGTGCTGCTGAACTCCCCTCTGGTTGCCGAGTATATTCGCAAGGGCGAGGTACACCTGATCAAGGACTTGATGTCCAAGTCGACTGAACTGGGTATGCAGACGCTTGATCAATCGCTGTTGAAAGCGTACGGGGAAGGCAAGATATCCAAAGACGACGCGATACGCTTCGCAGACTCTGCCAATGATGTGCGTCTGCAGATCAAAATGATGGACAGGAAAGAGTTGGGTCAAGGTGACAGCCTGGCCCTGGCGACCTCAGACCCCGATCAGGGGGGACGCTTCCACCGGCGTTAGAGAGAACCGGGTTCTCGTTTGTGGCAGCCTGGTTCCCACTTTGTGCTCTCCTGTGTGAATATCAAATACACAGCGGCACCTGTTCGTGTGGATAAGTTGAGGCGGCGAAGCACCACATCTCTATCGCATAGCGCGTCTTGGTCATGCTGCTGTCGACGCCGGTGCGATGCAGGGTCAGTTGGTCAAACAGCAGCGCATCCCCGGTGTCAAATACCGGGCGTACGGCAGAGTCACCGCCATAGCGTTTGGCTGTGTCATTGCTGACAGCCCAATCGAAAATCTCCGGCCCACCCATTTCGACCAGATTATTGAAGCGTTGGGGGATAATATCGAGACTGGGTGCCTCCTCTCCGCAGGGGCTCAGTGCTGTCCAGATATTCAGGGATCGTGTTTCTGTACCCAGGAACGCGCCGTCCTGATGCCAGCCCGCCAGAGCGCCCGGTTCGGTGCGCCTCAGGGTCGTCTTCTTGGCCGATATGGCCACGCGCTCGCCGAAGTAATCCTCCAGCATGCGGTCGAAACCCACGGCTGACAGCGCATCCAGATGACGAAACAGCGCGCGCGGTGCATCCACACCATGCAGGCCCCCGCCCTGTCTGGCGTATGAGCGCTCAGGACCGCCAAAACTGTATTGATCGCTATGCGTGCGAAAAGGCAGGTACCACGGCGGCAGTGCCGTGCGGGGCGTCGGCACCTCAGCGGCACTGTTGAAAGAGTGATCAATAGCTTCGCGAATACCCGCGGCGACTTTCTTGTCTATCATACCCCGCACCATCAGCGAACCGTGGTGCGCGATCGCGGAAGTGACAATCTCCGCACAGAGCTCGGACGCAGGAATCTCTGGAATACCGGTTTCGTCGGGGAAATAGTCTGGGAATGACTTTGGCCAGTCGGGTGCGGCAGTGCCGCCGTCCAGGCTGGCAAAAGCCCGGTGGCGTAACTGCAGCAGCCGCTTCTCTACCTCTGGGTTTTCCTGGCGTCGATTCGACTCAGTCAGTACGCGAATCGCGTCGTCCCAGGACCCCGCCGCGATCAGTTCATCTGATTGCTGCAATGCACCAGTGACATCCGGCATAGTATTGCTGGTCTGCATTGAACTTCTCCAAATTCTTTTATATTTGAGTATAGCCAATTCCGTGAGGCGCAACTACAGTCCGCAGCCGGCGGTAATCCCTACGTTTAGGATTCGGAGCGCTGGGCAAGGAGTCCCGGGAGTTGGACCTCTCCGGGGCGTCTGTTGGCAGAGCCTCTGCATGGGTGTGCGCTTTTTGGCACCCCGATCTTGTAAACAGGTCTCAGGAATTTTCTGATAACCATGTCCGCAGAATCAGCTCGGCGGCGAGGCTGTCTATTGGTTTGCGCTTGAAATCGCCGCGGTGTCCGCGCGCGCGGCTTTCGTGCTTCGCTTCAAAGCTGCTCAGTCGTTCATCGACCATCACCACTTCCAGCCCGAGCCGGCCGTGCAGTCGGCGCGCGAACTTGGCGGCCCGCGCACTCAGTTCACTGGCGCTGCCATCCATGTTCAACGGGTCGCCCACGACCAGCAGGTCGGGGCGCCATTCGGCGACCAGGCGTTCCACCAGGTGCCAGTCGGGTGAGCCCTCTTTGGCCTTGAGGATGGGTAGCGGTGCCGTGGTGCCGAGCAGGCAGTTGCCCGTTGCCACGCCGATCTGGGACAGGCCGAAATCGAACGCGATTACTGTACGCTTTCCCTGCACTCAGGCGTGTCCCGCCTGGCCTGAGATCAGATTCATATCTATGCCCAGTTGTGCGGCAGCCGCACCCAGACGTTGGTCAGACGGTGTGGAGAATATAATATCGCCGTTGCCCGGCAGGGTGAGCCAGCTGTTGTCTACCAGCTCCTGTTCCAGTTGTCCCGCAGCCCAACCGGCGTAGCCCAGCGCAATCAGGTGATCGCTAGGGCCCTCGCCAATCGCGATGGCGCGCAGGATATCCCGGGAGGTTGTCAGTGTGATCTCCGGCGTAACCTGCAGACTGGCTTCCCAGTTTTTTGTGCAATAGCGATGCAGCACAAACCCGTGATCCATCTGTACCGGGCCGCCGGCCATGACGGGCTCGGAGGAGAAGTCTTCGCCGGTACTGATCTGCAGGTGTTCAAATATCTCAGTCACCGACAGGTCAAGCGGACGATTGATGACGATCCCCATGGCACCGCTTTCACCGTGTTCGCAAATATACGTGATGCTTTGCGAAAATATTCCCTCGGTCAGGCAGGGCATTGCCAGCAGAAAATGATCACGCAGGGAATCGCCGCTTTTGGTGGTATTCACGGAGTGTTTTCCGGGCATGTCCGCACAGGTCTCTTGAGTGTAAAAATACAGAGTGGAATGATTGCCGACCCCTAAGGTGAGCTTAGCTGGTTTTCCTGAAAATGCCACGTGCGGACAATCTCCAGTTTGTCCGTCGTAGCCTTCAATTCGGGCGGGAAGGGCGAGTACGGCGCTGCCATACGCACGATCTTGATTGCGGCCTCATCCAGCACTGCATAGCCTGAAGAGGACATAATCTGTATGTCTTCCAGGCTGCCATCACTGCGGATTATCACCAGCATTCGCAGCTCGCCGTAGAGGCCGTAGCGGATAGAAGCCTCCGGGTAGTATTGGTTTCCGACCGCCTCCAAGCGTTTACGCCAGTCTAGCAGGTAGGCGGCATCCACGGATTGTTTCGCCGATGCGGCGGTCAGGCGTCTTACCCGGGGTTGATCGGCATCCGTGCGGGTCTTCACATCCAGCTCTGCCTGCAAGCTGGCAATTTCCCGGTTGATTCGTTCGATCTCAGGAGTGATGCCGTCAAGCCGGGATTGTTGTGTGGTGGCGTCGTTCGGCTCGGCAGTGACCCTGCGTGATGCGAGGCCGGTCGTCGTCAGGGTATCGTGCTGTATCGCCGCCTGCTCTTGGGGCATTGGCAGCCTCGCCTGTTGTTGTGAGAGGCTGTCGGACTGGATCGGGTTGTTGGAGCTGAGATGGTTTTTCTGTGCCTCGTTGCCACTCCCCCCCTGGTTGGCCTGTGCAATATTGCGGGCATCATCAGGCGCGACTTCACTCGGCCGCGTGGCCAGCGTGACTTCGATCTGTGGGCTTGTGTAGGGCATCGACAGGTTGGCCTTGAACGAGACGGCAAGAATCAGGGCGGCGTGTGCCGCAATGGCCAGCAGCACCGCGTTTCGAAATCGTCTCTCGCTGTCGTTGCCTGTTTCCAGGTAATACATCGGGAAGTACTAGTGCCTGCTGTTGAGTTCTCCGGAGATACAATCCATCAGCTGCCCGCCAATGTCCAGATCATAGGCAGCGTCAATTTCACGAATGCAGGTTGGGCTGGTGACATTGATCTCGGTGAGGTAGTCCCCAATCACGTCAAGACCGACAAACAATAGGCCTTTCTCGCGCAGACTTGGCCCTACCTGTGCGGCGATCCACTGATCCCGTTCGGTCAGGGGCTGCGCTTTTCCGGTGCCGCCGGCGGCGAGGTTGCCGCGAGTTTCTCCCGCCAGCGGTATGCGTGCAAGGCAGTAGGGTACGGGCTCCCCGTTAATCATCAATATACGCTTGTCACCTTTTTCAATCTGCGGAATAAACTGCTGCGCCATGATGGTCTGGTTGCCGTGGTTTGTCAGGGTCTCAAGAATGACGCTCACATTGGGGTCGCCCTGCTTCACTCTGAAGATGGCGCTGCCGCCCATGCCGTCCAGTGGTTTGAAGATCGCATCGCCGTGGTGCTGGTGAAACGCTTTGAGCCGCGCCATATCGCCGCTGACCAACACCGGCGGGCAGCACTGCGGAAATTGTGTGGCAAAAACCTTTTCGTTGCAGTCGCGCAGGCTTTGGCAACGATTGACAATCAACGTGCCCTTGCGCTCCGCCGCCTCGAGAATATAGGTGCTGTAAATGTATTCATTATCAAACGGTGGATCCTTGCGCATCAGGATCACATCCAGTTGATCGAGGTCTGCGTCTTCAGCTGCGCTGAGGGAGAACCAGCTCTGTGCATCACGTTTTACCGTGAGTTTTGCCATACGCGCGCGGGCGGTCCCCTGCTCGAGGTACAGATCGCCCTGTTCCATGTAGAACAGCTGCCAGCCCCTGTCCTGCGCTGCCCAGAGCATAGCCATGGTGGTGTCTTTCTTGTAGTTGATGCTGGCGATGGGATCCATCACCACACCGAGTTTGATGGTCATTGTGCTCGCTCTCCTGCCCCGCGGGCCTGCTAACTTACGCAAAGGTGCTGATGGGTGCAAGCAAAGGACGTTGTGGGGCCTGTAGTGGCCCAGAGGTCAATCTGGGTGTGACGCCCAGCGCGGGCCAGAGACTGCGTAAAGGGTATCAACTGCTAGCAAAAAACTTAAGATTTATAAAGATATTTCGTGTTAGATGTTGGACTCTTTCTAAAAGTGTGACTAAGATCACGCTATCCAGGCCTACTGTATTAAAGAAGAGGCCGGTGGATATTGCGGTATCAGTTCGTCACTGGTCAGGCTGCATTTCTCAGCCAACCGCAGGCTTCCCCCAACCAGTTAGAAATCTGACACCCCAGCTGCGCATGCCCTAGCGTGCCGGCACGATTTTCTCTCACCTGTCTTAGGGTGATCGAGCATTCAAGGAGGTGGATGGCGTGATTGAAGAAGGGTTGAATTCATCGTACAGGCGCACGGTCAAGGAAACGCTACTGCTGCTGCTCAGCGGCATTCTTGCTGTTTCTGTTACGTTGTTGGCCTATAGGCGGCTGCTCGACAGCAACTGGTCACTGGCCCTGGTTGATATGGGGTTTGTCGCCATCATGGTACTGCTGTTTCTTTTCGTCTTTGTCGGGCGTAAAACCCGTGCTGCGAGTATCCTGATTGCACTGGGGTTTATCGCGGCGGCACTGATCTCTGTTCTGCTATTGGGTGACAGTGAGGTATTTTGGGCATTCCCGGCGTTAATGGTCGCGTACTTTATGCTGGATGCACGGCAGGCGACGAT
Organism: Halioglobus sp. D3-4; assembly: GCF_055809315.1. NCBI lineage: Bacteria > Pseudomonadati > Pseudomonadota > Gammaproteobacteria > Cellvibrionales > Halieaceae > Halioglobus > Halioglobus sp. D3-4. The sequence goes on along the minus strand of NZ_CM147907.1, from coordinate 3,740,085 downwards.
ACTCACTGGTGGATTTGCCGGCTGTTTTCTCGCTATTGTCTGGGATGATCTGTCGGCCACAGAGATCATAAAAATCTGGTTGGCGCTGGTGGTAACCGTATTGTTGGCGAACGCATTCTCTTTGACCAATCGCAGGCAGATGGAACATCTTCGCCGCACAATGCAGCTGGATCCATTGACTGGCGCAGGCAATCGACGCGCTCAGGACCTAAAGCTTGATGCTGTCGTATCAATTTTCCGTCGCAACCACAGCCCCGCCAGCCTGCTGCTTATCGATATCGATTATTTCAAGCATATCAACGATAACTACGGACATATCGTTGGGGACCAGGTGTTAGTTGCGATCACCGAACTGGTAAGGCGCAACACGCGAGCGACAGAAAGCCTGTACCGATACGGCGGCGAAGAATTTGTGCTGGTGGCCGAGCAGACATCACTCAAAGCCGCGGTGGGACTGGCAGAGAAGGTGCGCAGAGTGATTGAGCAGGAAATATTTCTCGCGGGCTCACTGGTAACGGTGTCCATTGGCGTTGCTGAACTGTTGCCTGAGGAAGGCCGGGAGGGTTGGTTGAGCCGAGCAGATGCCGCGCTGTATCGCGCCAAAGGGCGCGGGCGCAATCAGGTCATCGCGGCGGATTCTCCTGGCACACCGAAGGTCACACGGCTCGCCACGGTGCGCCCTGCCGGCAACCCGAATGCAATGCCCGTGCTGGTGTCCCATTCAATGTAGAGGCCCCCGCAACGCTGCATTTGGCAGAGGTTGGATTCTTCGACTAACCTGAACTGGGGCTCACGATACAGAGGATCCTGCGATGCCTACTATCAGCTCATCAAACCTTGTTGTGAATCAAGAAATAGCTGCATCATCGCCGGATGCAAAACTCAGCATTAGTGTGGATGACCAGAACCCATTGCCGGTCGGTGTCTACGAGTTCCAATTGGTGGTCACTGACGATTCCGGGAACAACTCGCAACCAGCCACCGTCAGGGTTGTCGTAGCCGATGATAAAGTTCCTACCGCTGTGATCGATGCTCCGGGCAGGGTAAGTTTTGCTACTGACTTTACGCTCAGTGGTGAACGCTCCATCGACGTTGGTGGCAAGCTCAGCAAATTTGTATGGACGCTGATAAAAACCCCGTAGTACTGCGCCTGAACAAGTCGTTCAGCACTGTCGAGTCGTCGATTCATCTGCGTGGACTGCTGGCTCCCGGGGAGTATCAATTCCGGCTGGTGGTTATCGATGTTGCTGGAAATCACAGTCAACCGGCGCTGGTGTATGTCACGGTCGATAAGCCGGTCACGTTGTGGCTCGCATTGCGCAGCAGGTTGGTGGCTGTGCTGCAGCTATTGTCTGGATTCCTGAAGCGATAGAGCGCCGCATTCACCGGTGCGCGCTGGTGTGATGGTAGAGGCACTGTCTGGGATTCGTGCTAGGTGATAGCAGCAGATTCTGAAATCAGGCTCCAACCACCAGGCTGCTCTAATTGACCGCTCAAGGTATACCCTGCAGAATCGGGAGCTGGTGGGGTACCATTGGGAACTGTGAGTGAGGCAATGTGGAGTTTGCTGTTGCCCCGAAAGCCAATTGATCAATACAGGTGCATAACATGATGGCCTCGATTGCTAACGTTATAGACGATTTTAAAGGCGTGAAGCCACTTCAGGCGCTGCGTTCGGTGCGTGCATTGATAGCCGACCCGGACAGTACCGGCGAGGTGTTCAAGATTATTGAAGCCCTCAAAGGCGGCAGTCTGGCGCGTGCGCTGACGCGGCTGAAATCCACGCCAGAAGGGCGCGAGTTGCTGCAGAGAAAACCCGATATTCTGCCGGCACTGAACGACCGCGACGCATTGCGATCTATGCCTGAGGGCAGTGTCGGGCGCGCATATCTCAAGTTTGTGGAGAGTCAGTCCCTCAGTGCCGATGGCCTGGTGGCGGCCAGTGAAGAGGCGCCGCGTGGACGCGGCCTGAATGCGGACGAACTTTGGCTGGGCAACCGCTTGCGCGACATCCACGATCTGCAGCATGTGATGTGCGGCTACGGTCGCGACCAGTTGGGCGAACTGTGCCTGCTGTCATTCATGGTCACACAGACGCCCAACCGTGGTATCGCCTTTATTATCTTTATGGCCAGACGCAAGGCGCGTCAGGCGACCCAGCTGTTTTCCGTAGACGACTGCATCGACGAAGGGCGCCGTATCGGCGAGGCTGCCACGTGGTTTGCCACCGTAAACTGGGAAGAGCGCCTCGCTGAGCCGCTCGACCAACTGCGCAATGAACTGGGTATATTGAAACCCACGCTTTACCGGAATGCGATTCGCAGCTTCGCCGATATGGAACCGGCGATCAGCGCGGCCTAGCCTGCCTTATCGCAGGGCCAGCGCGCCATCAGAGAACGGATGACGGTATCGATGGGTGCCTCTGAATTGTACTCGGGGTTTTCCTGCATGAAGCTGACGAACACCTCGACGGCCTGCTGCCGAGTTGTCCCTGTAGGTGCGCATACCAGATCCCTATTGATGTCTGCGCCTGCAAGCGCCTGATGATAACGGATCGCACCCTCAAAAAAGCCGTAGCAAAAACCAAGTTCTGCCGCGCTATCCGCGTTGGTGGGCGCTACGGTGCATACCTCTATCAGCGCACCGGCAGAGCCGAGCGTGATATCTTTGGCTTTGGCAGATACCTGGGCCGATGCCAGTCCGACCGTGCCTCCGACTACTATGCTCAATATGCCAATCCATCGCCGTGCTGTCATTGTTTCTCTCCTTTATGCCTGTTGGGCTCGTGTGTGCGTGAAATGTTGGTGCGAGCCGATCGATCAATAGTCAGCCGATTCCTGCCTCAGCTGTTCGTTTTCCTGCCGCAGCCGGGCATTTTCCGCTTCCGCGTCCTCGCGCTTATTGTACTGGTCGTAGATATAACCTCCCGCTGCACCCACGGCGGCACCGATTGCGGCGCTTTCACGGCTGGTACCGAGTATCGCGCCGCCCAGCGCGCCAATTGCGGCGCCAGCGCCGGTGCGTTCTTGTGTCTGGTTCATGGTGCAGCCGCTGGCTAGTGCGGCGAGCAGGACAGAGACTGTTGCAACCCGGCGAGTGGCCGCTCCTGTTGATGGGGGTGCTGTTACGGTTTCTTTGGTATGCATTATCGTGATCTCCTTCGATAGCTGCGGTCATGCAGTTTGCCACTTGAAAACTCAGTCTAGCAAAGTGCCGCAGTTGAGTGCACCCCAATCGATGGCGATGAGTTAGGAGACACATCTGCACAAGGTGACTTAGAATGGTTGAACTGAACTGCCGCTATCAATCCTGGAGACTAAGTTGAGTATTGCCGGAATCTATTTGTTTTTGGCGCTGCTGAGCGTCATTAGTGTCGCTGCCGCCTGTATCAAGGCGCGGCGCCTGTACTGGATGGTGCCGGTGTATTTCCTCCTCGCCTGGCTTTGTGGCGAGCTGGCGCTGGTGCATTTGATCTGGCAGATATCCCTGACGGGCTTATTGGCATTCTTCGGCGCGTTGTCTGAGCCGTTGGCACAGCTCGGGCTCGGTTTTTTTGCATTGTCCTGGTTGGGATTGATCTATTTGCACTGCCAGTCAATGGATACTCCCCGTCATCTGCGGCTCGCGCTGCAGCGCACGCTGGGGGACGATTATCGGTCCGATATTCCGCCCCAGCGTCGCCAGCTTCTGCGTGATGATATCCGCTCATATGATTGGCTGAGGCCATTTCACTTCAAGCGCGACGGCGTGCAACAGCACCGGGATATCGCCTACGGTGATGCCGGTAAACGCAACCTGCTCGATATATACCAGCCGGATGGGGAGCGCGAGGGCGGTTTCCCCGTGTTGTTGCAGGTCCACGGTGGCGCCTGGATTATCGGGGAGAAGGAACAGCAGGCCAAGCCGCTGATGTATCACATGGCTCAGCGCGGCTGGGTGTGCGTGGCGATCAATTACCGACTGAGCCCAAGGGCGGCCTTTCCGGCGCATATTATTGATGTGAAGAAAGCCATCGCGTGGATAAAGGAGCATATCCACGAATACGGCGGCAACCCCGATTTCATAGCAATTACCGGCGGTTCGGCAGGTGGCCACCTGAGCTCACTGGCTGCGTTGACCCCGAACTGCGCCGAATGGCAACCAGGCTTTGAGGATGTCGATACGCAGGTGCAGGCTGCGGTGCCGATCTATGGCGTTTTCGATTTTCGCGATCGACACGGTATTCGCGGTGAGATGTCCATGAGCGATATGATTGCTGACAAGGTTATCCAGTGCTCACAGGCTGAGAATCCGGCACTGTGGGATGCAGGGTCGCCGCTGTCACATGTCACGGCGGATGCGCCCCCGATGTTTGCGATTCAGGGCACGCATGATTCTCTGGTGTGGGTGGAGGAGGCGCGGGTTTTTGTCGATGCCCTGCGGGGTGTCTCGCAGCAACCGGTGGTCTACGCCGAATTACCCGGTGCGCAGCATGCGTTTGAAATCTTCCATTCGGTGCGCACTAACCATACCGTAAATGCCATCGGGGATTTTCTGGAGTGGACTCACGCCCGGTGGCTGCGCGATTAGGCCGCATCATCCCGGCGTCATATCTCCCCAGTAGGCCTGCAGTATAGCGATTGCGGCCAGAGGTGCTGTTTCCGTGCGCAATACCCGTGGGCCCAATCTCAATGCGGTGTAGCCGATGCGTTCTGCGGCTTCAATTTCACTGTCGCTGAGCCCGCCTTCGGGGCCCACCAGCAATGCGATGCTGCCCGGGCTGCTGCCCGAGATGTCGATTGTATTTGCGCGGTGGTGCAGGACAAATTTCTGCTCCGCATCGGTGATGTTCAGCCAGTTTTCCGCGCTTTGCAGTGGGTGGATGATCGGCGGCTGGTTGCGTCCGCACTGTTCGCAGGCGCTGATCGCTATCTGTTGCCAGTGCTGGTTTTTCTTCGTTGCACGCTCGCCGGAGAGTTTCACTCCTGTGTGTTCGGTGAGCAGTGGCGTCACGGCGGTAACGCCCAGCTCTGTGGATTTCTGTATCACCCAGTCCATCCTCTCACCACGGGACACGCCGATGCCGAGGTGGATCGCCAGCGGCGATTCGCTTTCAGTATCCCGGTGCTCGCCGGTACGGACCTCAACCGCTTTCTTGTCGATAGCGGTAATTTCGCCCGGATACTCACCCCCCTGTCCGTCAAACAGCGTCAGTGGGTCACCCACAGCCAGACGCAGCACGCGCGCCAAATGGCGGCTGGGGCCGGGCTCCAGCGCTACCGTGGTATGGCTGGCGAGTGTCTGGGTACTGTAGATACGGGTTATACGCATGGCGTTGCAGCCCGGTGGATAGGGCCTGGGCTAGAGGCCCAGGTTATTATAGATTTCTCGCGTCGGCTCTATCTGGTTCATCGTATAGAAATGAATGCCGGGAGCACCACTGTCCAGCAGTGTCTGGCACAGTTGTGTGACAACCTCGACACCAAATGCCCTGATGCTGTCCTGATCATCGCCGAACGCCTCAATACGCTGACATATCCAGCGTGGAATTTCCGCACCGCTGTTGCGCGAAAAACGCTGCAGATTGGCGAAATTGGTGATTGGCATAATGCCCGCGTAAATGGGCTTGTCGATACCGATCGCCGCGCACTGGTCCAGAAAGTAGAAGTAGGCTTCCACATTGTAGAAGTACTGGGTAATAGCGCTGTTGGCGCCGGCGTCGAGCTTGGCTTTCAGGAAGCGGATATCACTGTCGTAGCTCTTGGCTTCCGGGTGTGTCTCCGGGTAGGCCGCGACCTCGATCTCGAAGTGATCGCCGCAGTGCTTTCGTACGAACTCCACCAGCTCATTGGCGTACACCAGCTGCGCTGCACCGCCCGTCCCCGAGGGGACATCGCCACGCAGAGCGACCAGCCGCTTGATGCCTCTGCCCTGATAGGTTTCCAGCAGTGTCGCCACCGCATTTTCATCATCACCACCAAAGCTGAGGTGCGGCGCCACATCTATCCCGGCTTTATTCAGTGCCGACACGACGCCCAGTGTAGAGTCGCGAGTGCTACCGCCGGCACCGTAGGTCACCGAGAAAAACTCGGGACCCAGATCATTCAGGGCGGGTGCCACCTCGGTCAGCAATTTCTGTATGCCAGCCTCGGTTTTGGGCGGGAAAAACTCGCAGCTTATACGCTGCTTCTGCGCTGCCATCGAAGCTAGCCCCTAGTACTTGTAGCTGTCTGGCTTAAAGGGGCCATCCGGGCTGACCTTGATGTAGTCGGCCTGTTCCGGGCTCAGCCGCGTCAGCACGGCGCCGAAACCACCTATCATGTGGGCCGCAACTTCTTCGTCCAGCTTCTTCGGCAGAACTTCTACCGCCAGTGCGGCCGGCTTCATGTTTGACTCAAGATCAGCGAACTTGCGCTCGAACAGGTAAATTTGTGCCAGTACCTGGTTCGAGAACGAGCCGTCCATGATACGCGATGGGTGACCCGTCGCGTTGCCCAGGTTGACCAGGCGGCCCTCGGACAGCAGGATCAGGTAGTCGTTGGCCTCTTTATCGCGGTAGATCTTGTGCACCTGCGGTTTGACCTCTTCCCACTCCCAGTTGCGACGCATAAACGCGGTGTCGATTTCATTGTCGAAATGGCCGATGTTGCACACTACTGCATTCGATTTCAGTGCTTTGAGCATGTTCGAATCACAGACCTTGTAGTTGCCAGTTGTGGTCACTACCAGATCGATAGTAGAGAGCAGATCGCGATTGATGCTGGCCTCGGTACCGTCATTGATGCCGTCAATAAACGGCGACACAACTTCAAAGCCGTCCATGCAGGCCTGCATCGCGCAGATCGGGTCAATCTCGGAGATTTTGACGATCATGCCTTCCTGGCGCAGTGACTGCGAGGAACCTTTGCCCACATCGCCGTAGCCGATGACCAGCGCTTTCTTGCCGGACATTAAGTGGTCGGTACCGCGCTTGATTGCGTCGTTCAGGCTGTGGCGACAGCCGTACTTGTTGTCGTTCTTGGACTTGGTGACCGAATCATTGACGTTGATGGCGGGCACTTTCAGGGTGCCGTGCTCCAACATCTCCTGCAGGCGGTGCACGCCGGTGGTGGTCTCTTCGGTAATACCGTGGATCTTGTCCAGCATGGCGGGGTACTTGTCGTGCAACATCGCGGTCAGGTCGCCGCCGTCGTCGAGGACCATGTTCGCATCCCAGGGCTCGCCGTCCTTGAGAATGGTCTGCTCCAGACACCAGTCGTACTCTTCCTCGGTTTCACCTTTCCACGCATACACGGGTATACCAGCAGCGGCGATGGCCGCAGCGGCGTGATCCTGAGTGGAGAAAATGTTGCACGAAGACCAGCGCACTTCCGCGCCCAGCTGAATCAGTGTTTCGATCAGCACGCCAGTCTGGATGGTCATGTGGATACAGCCGAGAATTTTAGCGCCTTTGAGAGGCTGGCTTGCCGAGTATTTCTCGCGCATCGCCATCAGTGCAGGCATTTCACTTTCAGCGATATCCAGCTCGCGACGACCCCACTGGGCCAGCGAAATATCGGCGACTTTGTAGTCTTCTTTCTGTTCGATGTTTTCTGCTTTGCTCATGTTTGTTTCCTCTGGCCGCTGGGCCATTTTTGCCTACTGTGAATTCTTTTGTGTGCTTCACTCACACCAGACCGGCACTGCGAAGCGTGAGCCGCACAGCACCGACCTGAAGCACCGCCAATTACTTGGCAGCTTTTCGAAGCGCTGCAGCCTTGTTTTTCTTCTCCCAGGTGAAGTCCTTGTCTTCACGCCCAAAGTGCCCGTAAGCTGCAGTCTTGCGGTAGATGGGACGTTTCAGGTTGAGCATCGCAATCAGGCCCTTGGGACGCAGGTCGAAGTGCTCGCGCACCAGGTCTGCAATGGCGTTGTCGGAGATTTTACCGGTGCCGAAGGTATCGATGGAGATGGAGGTCGGCTCGGCGACACCAATGGCATAGGACACCTGAATCTCACAGCGGTCTGCGAGGCCGGCGGCGACGATATTCTTGGCGACATAGCGCCCCGCATAGGCTGCTGAACGGTCAACCTTGGAGGGGTCCTTGCCGGAAAACGCGCCCCCACCGTGACGCGCCATGCCGCCATAGGTGTCGACAATGATCTTGCGGCCGGTCAGGCCACAGTCGCCCACGGGACCGCCGATAATGAACTGGCCGGTGGGGTTGATGTGGTACTTGGTGCGCCGATGGAGCCACTCCTCGGGCAGGACATCCTTGATCACGTGCTCCAAAACCTGCTTGCGAATCTCGCGCTGGCTAACCCCTTCATCGTGCTGTGTGGACAACACCACGGCATCGATGGCCACAGGCTTGCCGTTTTCGTAACGCAGGGTTACCTGGCTTTTGGCGTCCGGACGCAGCCACGGCAGTTTGCCGTTTTTACGCAACTCGGCCTGACGCTCCACCAGGCGGTGTGAGTAGTAGATGGGCGCTGGCATCAGCACATCGGTTTCGTTGGTGGCATAACCAAACATCAGGCCCTGGTCGCCAGCGCCCTGTTCGTGGTTTTTGCTCTCATCCACCCCCATAGCGATATCCGGTGACTGGTTGCCGATGGCGTTCAGCACGGCACAGGAGGCCCCGTCAAAGCCGACATCGGAGCTGTTGTATCCAATATCGAGAATGGTTTGTCGGATGGTGTCTTCCAGATCCATATTCGCTGAGGTAGAAACCTCACCAGCGACGATGGCCATGCCCGTTTTGACCATGGTCTCAACGGCAACACGCGCGTTTTTATCCCTTTTTAGAATGTAGTCCAGAATCGCATCGGAGATCTGGTCAGCCATTTTATCGGGGTGCCCCTCGGACACGGACTCGGAAGTGAAAATAGTGTACTCGCTCATAGATTTATCCTTATCGGTAAAAAATTTTTTCAGGCCCGGCCAAACAGCCGTACCTGTACTTGAAAACCATTACGCTGTGCCAGATATTCACTGGCCATTTCAGTCAGCCCTGCGTTCTCAGCCCATTGCGCCAGTTGCTGCGGATCGAAACCCAGCCACAGGTCACCGCAATTTTCCCTGGCCCAGCCCTGATCGTGGTTGCACAAATCCGTTAACAGTACTACCCCGCCCGGCGCCAGGCATGCAGCCACGTCCCGCAGCACATCGCCGGGTGCAGGCGTATGGTGCAATACCATATTGATCACGACACAGTCCGCCTCCAGCCCCTGTAACTGTGGGCTGCGGGTATCGTCGAGAATGAAGTCGACGTTCTGCAGCTCTGCCGCAGCAACCTTGTCGCGTGCCTGTGCCAACATGCCGGGCGCATTGTCCAGTGCCACTACCCGCTCAAACTGCGATGCCAGCTCCAGCAGGAAGGAGCCATCACCCGGCCCCACCTCCAGAACCGTGTTGCGACGCTGCAATGGCGCTCCGGTGAGTATTTGGGCCACCACATCGGCGTACTGCTCATAGCTGGCAATTAAATCCTGCTGTTGATGAAATTTGCTAGCGTTGAGGCGGAAAAAGTTGCTGGAATTTTCCTCGCGTTGCCGGTACAGGGACGCCAGTCGGCTCTGGATATCCTCCGGCAGTTCGATGGTGTCCGCAGTTTCAAAAATGCTGTGTTGCAGTGCCTCGAGATCGGGGTGCTGACCCAGCTCACTGCGGCGATAGAAAATGGAGTTGGCTTCGCGCCGGGCGGCCACCAGCCCGGCATTGGCCAGCACTTTCAGGTGATGGCTGAGCGCCGGTTGGCGAATATTGAAGATGGCGCACAACTCAGATACGCCGAAAGAATCCTTGCGCAATACGCGCAGCACCAGCAGGCGAAGGGTATCCGCGCTGGCTTTGCACAGGTTGGTGAGCGCGGTCAGATGTTGGTCTGACGGCGACTGCTCCGGTATCGGAGCCACCAGTTTTGCGGCAGTTATCGAAGGCATGGCGCGAGAGTCTAGCAGGCCGGCACATCTATATCAAAATATTTTGATATAGTACTGCGACCCCTGTCACAACAAACTATTTCGGGTGGAAGAGTAAATTATTCCCTATTTGTTTGCCGTTCGTGGCCGCTTACGCGAAAATGGCGGCCCATTTTGGTCCCACCCTTGATTACCGCCACGGAGATCCCGATGTCGTCCCCCCGTACCAGACTTGCCAATGCTATTCGCGTCCTCAGTATGGATGCTGTCCAGAAGGCCAAAAGCGGCCACCCAGGTGCCCCTATGGGAATGGCGGATATCGCCGAGGTGCTCTGGAATGACTACCTCAGGCACAACCCGAAGAACCCCTCCTGGGCGGGCCGCGACCGATTTGTGTTGTCCAATGGGCACGGCTCGATGCTCATCTATTCGCTGCTGCACCTGACCGGCTACGACCTGCCTATGTCTGAGATCCAGAATTTCCGCCAGTTGCATAGCAAAACACCTGGCCACCCTGAGTTCGGCTATACGCCTGGTGTGGAAACCACGACCGGACCGCTGGGTCAGGGTCTGGCCAATGCGGTGGGCATGGCGCTGGCTGAGAAAGTACTGGCGGCCCAGTTCAACCGACCCGGCCATGATGTGGTAGATCACAATACTTACGTGTTTCTCGGAGATGGCTGTCTGATGGAGGGGATTTCCCACGAGGCCAGCTCGCTGGCCGGTACGTTGGGCCTGGGCAAGCTGGTGGCGTTCTACGACGACAACGGTATTTCCATCGACGGGGAAGTTGAAGGCTGGTTCACCGACGACACGCCGGCGCGTTTTCGTGCCTACGGCTGGCAGGTACTCAACGATGTGGACGGTCATGATGCCGACGCCATCAAGGCAGCGATTGAGGAAGCCCGTGGTGACAGCGCGAAACCGACGCTGATTTGCTGCAAGACGATTATCGGTAAGGGGTCACCCAACAAACAGGGCACGGAGTCGGTGCACGGCGCCGCCCTTGGTGAGGACGAAGTCGTCGCCACCCGCGAAGCGCTCGGTTGGCAGCACGCCCCCTTTGATATACCCGATGACATTTATGCCGGGTGGAATGCACAGACTCGCGGCGGCGAACTGGAGCAGGCGTGGGATGACGCCATGGCGGCCTATGCCACCGCGCATCCGGATCTCGCAGCGGAACTGCGCCGCCGTCTGGCCGGCGAGTTGCCCACCGGCTTCTCTGCACAGGCCGATGAGTATATCGCCCGCTGCCAGAACGAAGGTGCGAGCATTGCCTCGCGCAAGGCATCAGAGAACTGCCTGAACAGCTACGGGCCATTGCTGCCGGAATTGCTCGGTGGCTCTGCTGACCTGGCCGGCTCCAACCTGACGCTCTGGAGCGGGTCGAAAGGCGTGAGCGCCGACGACGCCAGCGGCAACTACGTGTACTACGGTGTGCGCGAGTTCGCGATGGCGGCGATCATGAATGGCATCGCGCTGCACGGCGGCTTCATCAATTATGGTGCCACTTTCCTGATATTTATGGAGTACGCTCGCAATGCCGTGCGCATGGCGGCGCTGATGAAGCAGCAGTCTATCTTTGTGTTTACCCACGACTCTATCGGTTTGGGCGAAGATGGCCCGACGCACCAGCCGGTCGAGCAATTGACGGCTTTGCGTACCACGCCAAATATGCGAACGTGGCGGCCCTGTGATGCGGTGGAGTCGGCAGTGGCCTGGAAATCCGCCATAGAGCGCCGTGACGGGCCAACATCGTTGATCTTCTCCCGCCAGAGTCTGCCGCATCAGGCGCGCAGTGAACAGCAGCTGGCCGATATCGCGCGCGGAGCGTATATCCTCAAGGACTGCGAAGGGGCGCCCGAAGCCATCCTGATAGCCACCGGCTCCGAGCTGCAGCTGGCGATGGCCGCCGCCGAGGAACTGGCGGGTAAAGGCCGCAAGGTGCGCGTGGTGTCCATGCCCTGTGCCGAGTTGTTCGAGCAACAGGATGCCCAGTACCGTGAGGCGGTATTGCCCAGCGACGTTCTCGCACGCGTTGCGGTAGAGGCACTGCACGCGGATTACTGGTACAAGTACGTGGGGCTGGACGGGCGAGTGGTCGGTATGACTAGCTTCGGTGAGTCCGCGCCGGCCGGTGACCTGATGCAGCACTTTGGCTTCACGACAGAGAATGTTGTCGCGACCGTCGAAGACGTCTTGCTGTAGAGCGTATCCGCATGCTGCGTCTGGCTATCAATGGCTATGGTCGTATCGGTCGCAGCATTCTGCGCGCGCTGTACGAAAGTCAGCGGCGCGAGGAAATGGCGATTGTTGCCATCAACGAGCTGGCCGATGCCGGTACGGTGTTGCACCTCACCCGCTATGACTCCACTCACGGGCGGTTTACGCTGCCGTTGGCCGGTGACAGTAAACAGCTGATTGTGGATGGCGATGCCATCGCGCTGCTGAACCACGAGCGGATCGATGCGCTGCCGTGGAAAGTGCTGGGTGTGGATATCGTGCTGGAGTGCACCGGGGCGTTCTCCGATCGCGCGACGGCAGAGCAGCATTTACAGCAGGGCGCTGCGAGGGTGCTGTTTTCCCAACCGGCCCAGCCCGACGTGGACCAGACTGTGGTGTACGGTGTGAACCACCTAGAACTCAGCGGCGCGCACCGTATCGCCTCCAGCGCCTCCTGCACCACCAACGGCATTCTGCCGGTTATCAAGGCGCTCGATGATGCGCTCGGGATTGAGACGGGTACCATCACCACCATTCACTCCGCGATGAACGACCAGCCGGTACTGGATGCGTACCACCATACGGATTTGCGCAAAACGCGGGCAGCATCGCAATCCATTATTCCGGTGGATACGGCATTGGCGAGGGGCATTGAGCGCATTTTGCCGACTATGGCCGGACGCTTTACGGCGCAGGCGTTGCGGGTGCCGACACTCAACGTCTCAGCGCTGGATTTAACCGTGCAGACCCAGCAGGACACTGATGTCGCCACTATCAATCGAATTCTGCGAGAGGCGTCACACTCTAAATTCGACGGCGTACTTGGCTATACCGAGGAGCTTCTGGCATCCTGTGATTTTAATCACGATCCGCGCTCCAGTATTGTCGATGCCAGCCAGACTCGCGTCAGCGGCAAGCGTTTGGTGAAGGTGCTCACCTGGTTTGACAACGAATGGGGCTACGCCAATCGCATGCTGGATGTGGCGAAATGCTGGCACGCAGCTGTACATTAGCGGACATAAACAACAGTTAGCAGGGAAACCAGACGTATGACGCTCAACGTTCATCTGATGCAGGATTTGGAATTGCGCGGCCAACGCGTATTGATTCGTGAAGACTTGAATGTGCCGCTCAAAGAGGGCGTGGTTACCAGTGATGCCCGTATTCGGGCGGCTCTACCGACTATTGAGGCTGCGCTGATAGCTGGCGCCAAAGTGATTCTTATGTCACATCTGGGCCGCCCGGTGGAGGGTGAGTTCGATCAGGCCTTTTCGCTGGCACCGGTCGCGGAGCATTTGTCTGGTTTGCTCGGCAAGCCTGTGGCTCTGGTGTCGGATTGGCAAAAGGGTGTGGAACTGGCAGACGGGGAGGTGGCACTGCTGGAAAATGTGCGCTTCAATCCGGGAGAGAAAAAGGACGATGAGGTCCTGTCTCGCGCCTATGCAGCACTGTGCGATATCTTTGTTATGGATGCATTCGGCACAGCGCACCGGGCGCAGGCATCCACTCATGGGGTGGCGAAGTTTGCGCCGGTGGCCTGTGCCGGGCCGCTGCTGGCGGGAGAGTTGACCGCCCTGACGAAGGCCTTGTCCAACCCTGCGCGTCCGTTGGTTGCGATTGTGGGCGGCTCCAAAGTCTCAACCAAGCTCGAGGTGCTGGAGGCCTTGTCTGACAAGGTGGATCAACTGGTCGTCGGCGGCGGTATCGCCAATACGTTTCTCGCGGCCAGTGGCAGCCCGGTGGGCAAATCCCTGTGCGAACACGATCTGATCCCGACCGCTCAGGCATTGATGGAAAAAACCGAGATACCGCTTCCCGTTGATGTCGTCACAGGTAAGGCATTCTCCGAGGATACACCGGCGAGCCTGAAGGCCGCGGGTGACGTCACCGACGATGATATGATTTTTGACATCGGGCCGCAGGCGGCGCAGCAAATTGCAGAGATTCTGAAAAATGCTGGCACCATTCTGTGGAATGGCCCTGTCGGCGTGTTCGAGTTTGATCAGTTTGCCGAGGGCACTAAAACGCTGGCGCTTGCGATCGCGGACAGCCCGGCATTCTCGCTGGCCGGCGGGGGAGACACACTGGCGGCCATAGACAAATTTGAAATTGCAGACAGAGTTTCGTATATCTCCACCGGCGGTGGTGCGTTTCTGGAGTACGTCGAAGGGAAAACGCTGCCCGCAGTCGCGATGCTTGAACAGCGCGCCAGTGGCAAGTAAGAGTAGACTTACCGCTGGGCTCCATTGAAATTTTACGAGTTAAAGGACAACAATCATGGCATTAATCAGTTTGCGTCAGTTGCTGGACCACGCCGCCGAACACAATTACGGCGTACCCGCTTTCAATGTCAACAACCTGGAGCAGACCCGCGCCATTATGGAGGCGGCTGATGCCACCAACTCTCCTGTCATCATGCAGGCCAGTGCCGGTGCGCGTAAATACGCTGGCGCGCCGTTCCTGCGGGCGATGATGGAAGCCGCCATGAACGAATTTCCCCATATTCCGGTGGTAGTGCATCAGGATCACGGCGTGTCGGCCGGTGTCTGCCAGCGCTCCATCCAGTTGGGCTTCAGTTCGGTGATGATGGATGGCTCGCTGGGCGAAGACGGCAAGACGCCGATGGACTACGACTACAACGTGGCGGTGACGCGCACAGTGGTAGACCTGGCACATGCCTGTGGCGTTTCGGTAGAGGGCGAACTGGGCTGTTTGGGTTCGCTGGAGACCGGTGAGGCGGGCGAGGAGGACGGAATCGGTGCGGAGGGTAAATTGACCCACGACCAGATGCTGACAGACCCCGAGGAGGCCGCCAGCTTTGTAAAAGCCACCGGCGTGGATGCCCTGGCCATTGCCTGCGGAACCAGCCACGGCGCTTACAAATTCACGCGCCCCCCTACGGGAGATATTCTCGCCATCGACCGTATCAAGGATATTCATTCACGCATCCCCAATACCCATCTGGTGATGCACGGCTCCTCTGCGGTGCCGCAGGACTGGTTGGCCATCATCAACGAGTTCGGCGGAGAAATTCCTGAGACCTACGGCGTGCCGGTAGAGCAGGTACAGGAAGGAATCCGTCACGGCGTGCGCAAGGTGAATATTGATACCGACCTGCGGTTGGCATCAACCGGTGCGATACGTCGATTCCTCGCGCAAAACCCGGCAGAGTTTGATCCGCGCAAATACCTGGCGCACACCATTACCGCGATGAAAGATATCTGTATTGCGCGCTACGAATCGTTCGGCACCGCCGGCAACGCCGACAAGATCAAAGTTCGTTCACTCGATCAGATGCAGCGCGCCTACGACTCGGGGGAGCTGACACCCGCTGTCAATTGACGGCTGGCGTGACGTTGACACCGGAGCTACTGCAGGCGCTTCGCGAGCAGCTGCCAGCGCTCGGTGCCGGGCAGGCCGCACCGTCGCAGCTGGCCGCATTCTGTCGCTATTATGGCATTGATTTCACGACACGCGACCCCGCTGTCTCGCATGAAGCCGGGCTCGTCTCGTCCGGGGACTACACACTCGTTGTGCACCAGTGGTGCGCGCCCGCCGCACGCGCCAATCTGCTGGTGCTGCACGGGTATTTCGATCACACAGGGCTGTTCAGCAACCTGATCGAGTGGGGTCTGGCGCATCAGTGCAATGTGTTGATGTTTGATCTGCCCGGCCACGGGTTGTCCAGTGGACAGCCTGCGGTAATCGATGATTTTGGTGATTACAGCCGAGCGATTGATGATGTACTGCGCGCGGCGAGCTTGCCGGACTTGCCACTGTGGGTGATGGCGCAGAGCACAGGCTGCGCCGCTCTGGTGGATTACGCTCGGAAATACCAGTGGCCGTTTGCTGCAGCAGTATTGCTGGCGCCGCTGGTACGACCAGCAGGCTGGCTTTGGATGAATCCGGCGCAACGCATTCTGAATGTATTTACAGACAGTTTAAGGCGTTCGTTTGCCGTAAACTCCTCCGACCGGGCGTTCCTTGCCTTTATCAAGCGCGACCCGCTGCAGTGTCACCGTGTTTCACTGCGCTGGTTGGGGGCGCTGCGCCGTTGGTTAAGTGATCTGCCGCCGCGTGATCTGGGTGTGGGCCCCGCGCTTGTCATCCAGGGTGATGCAGATGGGACGGTGGACTGGCGCTACAATATGCCTGTCATCGCGCAGTTGTTTCCCGGCAGCCGGATTGAATATTTACCCGGCGCGGGTCACCAGCTAGCCAATGAGTCCGCTGCAATTCGCGCGGGCTATACGCAGCATGTGCAGGCATGGCTGGCGCAATGTGGCCTGACGCTGCAAACCTCTCACGGGTAGAAACCGGCTGATTTAAATAACTCGTACAGCGGTTGCAGGGCATCGCCATAGCGCTGCCAGCGGTTCACGGAGTGGGTATAGATCTGCTGTTTTACTTGTACAGCGCTGGGTGTTGCCACACTGTTATTGCGTTGATGAAAGTCCAGGCATTGTTCCTCCCAGCGCAAACCGCAGTACTGCAGCAATTCTCTGGAAGCATGCTTAGGGTCAGCCACCAGCGCTTCGTAGCAGACTTCATGTACGGTCCCGGGCATCACGGCTTGCCAGTGGCGTATCAGGTGATCAAACAATAGGTAATAGCGGCCACAGTCCAGTAGATTGTAATTGTACTGGTAAGGCTTGAAATCCACGGCAAACAACTGCCGGAAATTGCTGAGGCAGGTATCCATAGGGTCGCGACGCAGACAAATCAGTTTGGCTTTGGGCAGCGCCAGATGTATGAGTCCCAACAAGAGAAAATTGAGGGGTAGCTTGTCAATAAAATGCGGCGTATGACCCGTTCTTGGCCGGGTGCTTGCAATATAATCAGCCCCCAGTTTTCCCAAGTCCAGTTCAAGAGACTTACTCAGTGCGGTGATGTCGAGAAACTCGTTGGGCTCAGCATCGGTGGCGCGCCTTACCTGAAGCGGAAAATTCTGCAACTCACCGGCACTGTATACCTGTGAGTGACTAGCGAGAATCTGCTCCACCAGAGTGGTGCCAGAGCGCGGCATGCCGACGATAAAAATGGGCTCGGAACTGTCGCAACAGGCGCGCGTTGCCTTGAATACATCGCCGTTGAAAAGTTGCTCAATGCTGGAGAAATACTGCGACTGTGAGTGGATATTGAAGCTCACTTCCGCAGCCCGCTGCTGCTTGGCCCATTCGAGGTTGGCAAACGCCTCCTGATATTGCTCAAGGTCTTCATGTTCCTTGGCGATAGCGTGTCCGAGGTGCAGCTGATCGCGTGCGCTTATCGCATTGGCACGCAGGGCTTGCAGTCGATCCAGGTGATTGCTGGCGGGCGTCTGGCGCCGCAGCGAGGACAGGGCTGAGTGAGCCTTGAACATATGTGGTTGCAGTTGTATGGCGTGCTCGTAGGCTTCTTCGGCGGCGCCTAAACGCCCTGCAAATTGCAGTGAGGCTCCATGGTTGAAATGGAAATTGGCTAGCCACTGTGCTGAGAAGCCATCCTTTACTCGAGGTCGGTCCCGCAGGGTTCGCGCAGCCCGTTCGTAGCACGCTAGCGCTTTTTGATGCTCACCGGTATGACTGAACACTGTGCCCAGAGTGTGCAGGGTTGTCGGCGCAGCAGGGTTTAAAGCCAGAGTGAGTTCCGCTTGGTGTAGCGCCTTTTCAGGTAAATCTAGAGCAATTAATTGTTTGCCCAACTCCGTTCGATATTCGGGGTTCTGGGGGTCAAGCTCAATGGCTTGATCAAGTATGTCTACTGCTTTTTCGGTCTGCCCATTGTGCGCGGCTATGACACCGCAAAGAAACCAGGCATCTGCGAAGGACGAATCGATCTTAAGTATGGCCAGACAGTGTTGATGTACTTCTCGCAACAACCCCTGCTGCAGGGCCTTCTGTGCAGCAGCGTGATGCCTGGCAATTTGTCGCTCGCTGGGATTCATTCCGATACCACTTTAAACGTAAGCGTCACTTGCAGGGTGGGTCAAAGCTCGCTTTACTTGTTTTTCATCGGAGGCACAAAAAAGGGCGCTCACGAGCGCCCTGTTGCAATCGCGGTTTTCCCTATCCTTCAAAATCGTAACGGAAGCGCATACCAAACTGTCGTGGCCTTACGATATCGTGAAAGTAGTATCTCGAATCAAAACCTTCAACATTCTCGATGTCGTTGAAGTCGCCACGCACCCCTGTTTCCCCGTATTCGTCAAACACATTGTCCGCATACACGGCCACCGTCCAGCCATTCTTGAACCATGTTGCGGAGATGTTATGCAACGCAAAACCCGAGAGGCTTTCGCCATTGTCTCGCTTACCCACTTTAGTGATGATATTGCTCTGGTAGGTCATTGACCAGTCAAAGTCGACATAGGAGCCATCGTTTAGTGGCAGGGTGTAATTTGTGCCCAAAAGCAGTTGATTCTCAGGAGTCCCTGGCAGGCGGTCACCGTCCTGGGCATCCACACCGTCGACGAGTCCGGGCGCATCGTCCGTTAGCTCGGCCTTGTTGTATGAGTAGGCGGCGTTTAGAGAGAGCCTGGGTGTGACAAGCCACTGACTTTGCAGTTCGATACCGGTACTTCTGGCCGAGCTGCCGTTGGTAAATATGTCGATACTGGCGTTTTCAGCCTCAGTGATAATTCGGACATCATCCCAATCGATATAGTAAATGGAGCCATTGAGCAGAAGCGTATTGTTAAAGAGCTGAGAGTGAACACCCAGCTCATAGTTTGTCGTCGTATCGGGCTTGATCAGTTGTTCTTCTGCAGAAAGGCATTCGCCCTGTGGAGGGTTATCACACAGTGGCCGTGGGTTCAGGCCCCCGAGCCTGTAGCCTTGACTGACAGTGAAGTAGGCCATGATGTCATCAGTAAAGGTATACGAGGTATTGGCCTTGTAGATGACGTCATCGTCGTCGACGTCAAAATTCTCCATCATCAGTTCAGCGGAGGGTGGTTCCAGCAGTGGCAGCAGTGTTCCGGTGGCTGAATCGAGTTCAAACTTGAACCAGCGCATCCCCAGAGTGACTTGCCAGGCATCAGTGAACTCATAGCCAATCTCACCAAAGGCTGCTGTTTCGGTTATTTTCTCATTTAACCTGCTGACAAAGCCGAGTGGAGACTGATCCAGCCCCCAGAACTCGGGAATCCCCGGATAGTACTCCTGGCTCTCGGCATCAATCTTGAAGCGGCTGTAAAACCCACCGACTATCCAGTTCAAAGGTCCATCTTCATTGGAGACCAACCGCAGTTCCTGGGTGAAGGTATCCTCGTCAGAATCCTCCCGGCTATAGGCGACGAAGCTGGGAAAGAACTCATAACCGTATCCGGCCCTGAGCAGGAAATCGGTCTGATCGCGCTGGCCGTTTTCGGTGTATTCGTTATATCCAGTCGCAGAGGTGAGGTCGGCAAACCCCAGGTCTGCCACCACTTCAAGAGAGAGTAACTCATTCTTGCGTTTGTTGGGTTCTTTAAAGCGGGCGGCGGATTCATATTTGCCGGTACCAAATGAGTCTCTGTAGTTGGCCTGGCGACCGCCTATATCGGCATCCTGATAGAAATAGGTGAGGGTGCCGTCGAGCCAGTCATCGGTATAGCGCAGGGCTAACCGGCCGGACCATGTTTGCTCTGTATTGGCATCTTTCTTTTGTCTGATGTTCTCGTCACTCAGGGCGGGTGTGGGCTGGGGGTTCGATACGCCCGGGTTGCGGACAAGATAGTCGTAGTCAATGAAACCGGGATCGTCGAGGTAGTCCAGCGAGGCCCGCAACGCCAGTCGGTCGTCGATAATGGGGACATTGATGGTGCCACCGCCCTCATAACCGGCACCGTCAGAGTGGCTCAGCCCGTAGAGGTCTCCGCGCAGCTGGTAGCTCAAGGTATCCGTTTGTGGCTTGTTCGGGATATACCGTATTGCGCCCGCCAGTGTTCCCGCGCCATACAGTGTGCCCTGAGGACCCAACAGTACCTCGACCCTCTCGATGTCATTGAGTTTCAGATCAATATAGATAGGTACATCACCGACATAGGTCGCGACAGCGCCGCTGCCGTCGTTGTTGAGATCAGGTGCATTGACTGAATCCACTGTCAAGCCGCGCACGCTAAGCGTATTACCACTGCGGGGGCCCTGGTCGATAACCGTAAGTCCGGGAACTCTGCGGGCGATATCAGCGAGGTTTTCGATGCGCTCCCGGTCGATCAACGCTGCATCCAGTGAAGTGATATTGATTGGGATGTTTTGGATGGACTGCGCACGACGGGTGGCGGTCACGATAGTCTCTTCCAACCGGGGTTCCTGAGCAATACTGTTACTGGAGATCAAGGCGGATGCGATTGCCGCTGATAGCGCCGTGACCTGAAATGCCCTGTTATTCCGCATGTTTGCCCCTACTTGCGTTATAAGTGTCTGACTTTACATATGTCATTGGAACATAGGGCCCGTCCCTGTCGCCCGGTAGCTTTTCCTTATTCAAGCCGTAACTCGCCCGAATATCGGTACGACAGCTCGGTATTTATTTATCCTTTAACTAAGGTACCATCACAGGCAACCGCCTTAAAATGGCCGATAAGGCGGAAAAATACCGTTTGTAGTCAGTGTCTTATGTCGGTTATCTGCAGGGATTTATGACCGTAGATTGTGTTTTGGGCCGTCAGATCAAAACAACACGCGGCTGCGAATGGTGCCTTCAACCTCCGCCAGTTTTTTCAGTGCGATCTCGCTGTACTCGGCATCGATGTCGATTACCACGTAGCCCACGCTCTCATTGGTTTGCAGAAATTGCGCTGATACATTGATCCGGTTGTCAGAGAATATATTGTTGATGGCGCTCATGACGCCGGGGATGTTGCGGTGTATGTGCAGGAGTCTGTGTTTGTCAGTGTGCTCCGGCAGCGCAACTGCGGGGAGGTTGATGGACGAGGTGGTTGTGCCATTGTCACTGTATCGAGCCAGCTTTTCCGCTACCTCCATGCCGATATTTTCCTGTGCCTCAATAGTGCTGCCCCCGATGTGCGGGGTGAGGAAGGTATTGTCGAAGCGGCGCAGGGGGGATACGAATTCATCCTCATTGGAGCGCGGTTCGACCGGAAACACATCAATTCCGGCACCACCGAGGGCACCGCTGTCCAGCGCATTCGCCAGCGCGTCGATATCCACCACCGTGCCGCGCGAAGCATTGATCAGGATACTGCCTGGCTGCATCTGGCGCAGCTGCTCAGCGCCGATCATGTTTTTGGTAATGTCGGTTTGAGGTACATGCAGGCTGACGACATCTGAGCTGCCCAGAAGGTGGTTAAGGCTGGGTACCTGGCGGGCGTTGCCCAGCGGCAGTTTGTTGGTAGTGTCATAAAATTGTACCTGCATGCCCAACCCTTCGGCGATAACACCCAACTGCATGCCGATATTGCCGTAGCCGATGATGCCGAGTTTTTTACCGCGAATCTCAAAGGAGTTGGCCGCGCTTTTCTGCCACTCCCCGCGGTGTGCGGCGGCATTTTTCGCCGCTACGCCACGCAGTAGCAGTATTGCTTCGGCCAGCACCAGTTCAGCGACGCTGCGGGTGTTGGAGAATGGCGCATTGAATACGGGTATGCCGCGCCGCGTGGCGGCTTCGAGATCGACCTGGTTGGTGCCGATACAAAAACAGCCGACTGCCACCAGCTTGCCGGCAGCCTCAAATACTTCCTCTGTGAGCTGTGTGGCGGAGCGTATGCCGACAAAATGGGCGCTGGCAATCGCATCTTTCAGTTCCGCAGTGGGCAGCGCTTTCTTGTGTTGCTCGATATTGCTGTAACCGGATTTCTGCAATGTCTCCACCGCCGAGGGGTGAACACCCTCCAGCAGCAGAAATTTGATTTTGCTTTTCTCCAGCGATTGCTGCGCCATGATGTTCTGGTCCTCTACAGGTGGGAGCCGGCAGTCCGGCATGTGCCGTTGCGGCAAAAAACGGCGCGTATGGTACCATACGCGCCGCTCGAACCAGCGCCCTGTGAAAATTACCGGAGGAATGCATCTTGGCCGTAATCGACGACGACGTCCTGGATACGTTGGAGGGGATTGTGGGGGTCGGCCGCGTGCTGACCGACACCGATTCCCTGCAGCGCTATGGCCGTGACTGGACCAGGGTTCACACGCCAGACCCCGCCGCTGTGGTGCTGCCGGCAAGTATTTCGCAGGTGCAGGATATTGTGCGACTCGCCGCCGCCAAAGGGATCGCTATCGTGCCCTCCGGAGGCCGCTCCGGACTCAGCGCCGGTGCCGTAGCTTGTCGGGGCGAACTGGTGCTCGCGTTGGATAGGCTTAATACAATAGAGGATTTCAACCCCGTCGACCGCACTGTGCGCTGCGGGGCGGGCGTTGTGACTGAACAGTTGCAGAACTATGCCGCGGAGCAGGGCCTATTCTACCCGGTTGATTTTGCCTCCAGCGGTTCCAGTCAGATCGGTGGAAATATCTCCACCAATGCTGGTGGTATCAAGGTGATTCGTCACGGCATGACCCGCGACTGGGTGGCGGGATTGAAGCTGGTTTGCGGCAGCGGCGAACTGCTAGACCTCAATCGCGGGCTGGTGAAAAACAACACTGGCTATGACTTGCGGCAGTTGGTCATCGGCGCCGAGGGCACACTGGGGGTGGTGGTTGAAGCCACGATGCGGCTGACACGCCCACCACAGGAACTCACTGTGCTGGTGCTAGGCGCGCCGGACATGGCAGCTATCATGAAGGTTCTGTGTGCCTACCAGAGTGAGATAGAGCTCAGTGCCTTTGAGTTTTTCTCGGAACTGGCGCTGCAGAAAGTCATCGCACATCAGGGACTACAGCGCCCATTCGATACACCGGCAGAGTTTTATGCGCTGTTGGAATTTGAACAACGCGACGAAAAAACACTGGAGCTGGCTATGAGCCTGTTCGAGCAATGTGTTGAACAGGGCTGGGCGGTGGATGGCGTGGTGAGCCAGAGCATCGCGCAGGCCGAGTCACTGTGGCGGCTGCGCGAGGATATTTCGGAAACCATTTCGCGCTGGACGCCATACAAGAATGATATTTCCACCGTCACTTCCCGGGTGCCGGAATTTCTCAAAGAAGTGGAAGCAGTGGTGACCAAAAGCTATCCCGAGTTTGAGATTGTCTGGTTTGGGCATATCGGTGATGGCAATGTGCACCTCAATATTCTCAAGCCTGACGAATTGTCGATGGAAGAGTTTCAGCTGCGCTGTGGCGAGGTGAGCAAATGGGTGTTCGATATCGTTCAGCGCTATGGCGGTAGTATTTCCGCCGAGCACGGTGTTGGCCTGCTGAAGAAAGATTATCTTCATTACTCCCGCTCAGCAGCAGAGGTGTCGATCATGCGGCAGATCAAAAAGGCCTTTGATCCGGCGGGGATTATGAACCCCGGTAAGATATTTGATTGATAGCGGCCAGGGCCTGCTCAGCCGTCATAATCGCTCACTGCGCATTGTTGGCACCGAAAACGTCCTCGATACCCTTCATTGTAATACCCTGGATCTCAACAACCTTATTCTGTGAGGTGCTGCCCGAAGCAATGGAAAGAGCACTTTTTTGAAGTTGGAGTTCCCTGGCGAGTAACTTGATTACGGCAATATTGGCTTTGCCCCGTTCCGGGGGAGCCGAAACTCGAACCTTGAGCATATTTCCCAGCCATCCGGCCACGTTAGACCTGGACGCACCGGGAATGACTCTGACTTTCAACATAACTGAGCTGTTCATGGCGTGGGCGGCCACGCGACCGGTATTGCCAGCAGACTACTCGGCACGCAGCGTTTTCACGCCTTCTGCTGTGCCCAGTAGCAGCACATCGGCGGGCTTCAGCGCAAACAGGCCATTGCTTACAACGCCGGTAATGTTATTGATTTTCGCCTCCATCGCCAGGGGCTGGGGGATAGAGAAGTTGAATACATCGAGAATAACATTACCGTTGTCCGTGACCACGCCCTCGCGGTAGATGGGGTCGCCGCCGAGCTTAACAAGCTCACGGGCGACGTAACTGCGCGCCATCGGAATCACCTCTACAGGCAGTGGGAACTGCCCTAGTGTGTGTACCAACTTGCTCTCATCCGCGATACAGATGAACTCTTCTGCCACGGCGGTCACGATCTTTTCCCGTGTCAGTGCCGCGCCTCCTCCCTTTATCAGTTGTAGTGAACGGTTACTTTCGTCGGCGCCATCAATGTAAAAATCGACACGATCGACCGTATTGAGCTCATACACCGGGATGCCGTGGCTTTTCAGGCGCTGAGCGGAAGCCTCGGAGCTGGCCACCGTGGCGTTGATCTGTCCCTTGATCCGGCCCAGCGCGTCGATGAAAAGGTTGGCGGTGGAACCGGTGCCGATACCCAGGACGGTGTCATCCTCCAGCCGCGGCTGGATATACGCCAGTGCGGCGTCGGCTACGGCCTGCTTGAGTTCGTCCTGAGTCATTGTCGGTGCTCCGCATCTGGGCTGTTTAAAGGACGATAGTATAGGGGAGGCTGCGACTGTGATCACCCAAAACCATCTGATCGCTGTTACTCTGTATGCTGCAATCCACCTCGCGCTCCATTAAGATGTGCGGGCTTTATCATACCCGAGGAAGCCAAACCCCTATGCCGCAGTCCTACATAAAACGGATTCTCGACGCGCGCGTCTACGACGTGGCCCGCGAGACGCCTATTCAGGAAGCCAGTCTGATGTCCCGCCGCTTAGACAATCGTGTCTGGCTGAAGCGCGAGGATCTACAGCCGGTGTTCTCGTTCAAACTGCGCGGCGCGTACTGCAAGATGAGCCGCCTGAGCGAGGAGCAGCGCAAGCGCGGAGTGATTGCCGCTTCTGCCGGAAACCACGCGCAGGGCGTGGCGATGGCGGCCCGCAAGCTTGATGTGAAGGCCATCATTGTCATGCCGCGCACGACACCGGCGATTAAAGTGGAGGCGGTGCGCAGGTTGGGCGCAAAGGTTGTGTTGCATGGTGACTCCTACGACGAGGCCTCTCTGCACGCGCAGGAACTGTTGCAGGCCAAGGGCCTCACGTATGTGCACCCCTTCGACGACCCCGACGTGATTGCCGGTCAGGGCACAGTGGGTATGGAGATTGTGCGCCAGCATCAGCGACCGCTGGATGTGTTGTTCGTGCCGGTCGGTGGGGGTGGATTGATCGCGGGCGTGTCGGCGTATGTCAAATATGTGTGGCCGGAAACCCGCATCGTCGGTGTGGAGCCCGAGGATGCCGCTTGCCTGCAGCTGGCGCTGTCGCGTGGTCGCCGGGATACGCTGAGCGAAGTCGGCTTATTTGCCGATGGCTGTGCCGTGGCGCAGATTGGCAAGGAGCCCTTTCGCATAATCCGCGAGACAGTGTCGGAAGTGATCACCGTCACCTCCGATGAACTGTGCGCCGCCATCAAGGATATATTTGAGGATACCCGCAGCATAGCCGAGCCCGCCGGTGCGCTGGCGCTGGCCGGCCTGAAAAAGTATGTGAGTGGCACTGGCGTGCAGGGGCAGGATCTGCTGGCCATTGTCAGTGGCGCCAATACCAATTTTGATCGTCTGCGCTATATCTCCGAGCGTACGGAAATCGGTGAGCACCGCGAGGCGGTCATCAGCGTGACCGTGCCGGAGCGTCCTGGTGCCTTCAAGCAGTTCTGTAGCGCCCTGGGGCGGCGCAATATCACCGAGTTCAACTACCGCTATGCCGATGCCGATTCAGCTCAGGTTTTCGTAGGCCTTTCGGTGACTCCGGGAGGGGAAGACCTGGCGGAACTGCTCGCCGATTTGCGCGAGCGCGGTTATACCACTGAGGATATGACTGATAACGAGGTCGCCAAGCTGCACATCCGCTATATGGTTGGCGGGCACTCCCCGCCTGATCTGGAGCAGGAACTGGTGTATCGCGTGGAATTTCCCGAGCGCCCGGGTGCGTTGCTGAAATTCCTGGCCGGGCTGGGGCAGCGCTGGAATATCTCGATGTTTCATTACCGCAATCACGGCGCCGCATACGGGCGGATTCTGGTGGGTATTCAGGCGCCCGCCAGCGAGCGCAAGTCGTTTGAAAGGGTACTCGACAGCATCAATTTCCCCTATTCGGAGGAAACCGACAATCGAGCGTATCAACTGTACCTCGGCGGCGCTTCTAAAAAAGCGTGAAAACCAGTCCCCGCGCGGCTCTCAGGGCTTTTCTTTTACTCGGGGTTGGGCTACCATCGCCCCAAATTGACCGCAGTCGAAGAATAACAACAACAGTAATTGAACAGGGTGTTGGCCTCGATGCGTGCCGCCTTAATAAATGTAGTGAGAGAAACCAGTGAAGCGTAAACCTGATATCGTGCTGATACTCGCGGCGGCCTTTGTTTTGGGCGTGCTGGTGACAGTGCTTCTGCCGTTGGCCTCAAACCATTCGGTTGCTGATCCGGTTTCGGAACTTCATGCGGGCGTGCCAGTCACGCAGTACTAGCCACCCCGGCAATCGTACAGGGCCTTCTCTGTAGCAACATAGTTCAGCACAATATCCCAGCTTTCCTGCGGCACGCGTTCTACCAACTGCAATTCGTGGGCCAGTCCGACCAGTACGGGCTGCCCGCTGTTGGCTAGCGTTCGGTCGTAGTAGCCCCCGCCCATTCCCAATCTGCCCCCGCACCTGTCCCATCCCACCAGGGGAAGAAAAACTATATCTAGCTCGGAAGCCGGGCACCGGGCTGCTCCCGGAGGAGGCTCGGGTATGTTGTATCGATTGAGTACTTGCGTGTCGGTGGCGTCCCAGTGTGCGAAGACCAGCGCGTTATCACTGAGCATCGGCAGAAACAAGTGTTTGTTCTCACGCCTGGCCACCGCGGCCAGCACTGAGGTGTCAATTTCACCATCTCGGGCGAGGTAGAGAGCGATTCGTTGAGCGCCAGACCATGCGGGCAGCTCGAGCACTGATCGGCAAACGGCTTCTGCGGCGGCCCGTTGGGCTGCCCTCGGCAGTGAGCGTCGCTGCTGTCGCAGGGCGCTGCGCAGTGCAGATTTGCTGGAACGGCTATCAGGCATAGTGAAGAAGGGGTTCCCGGAATACCGCTGACAGGACGGCCCTTGAACCCGATGGTTCAAGGTGGAGACTCCTGATCTGTATAAGGCTTTCCGGTAAAACCGGACTTGCACACCAACAGAAGCGAGAAGCCCCCGGATAAAAAATATCGGCTCGAGGACTGAAAGTCTGGCGAATACACCAGGAACCCGTCGCCAGTATAGCCCAGATACCTGCCTTACCGCTCGTAGATTGCGACAATCTTGCGCAATTGCCTCGCCAAACTGTGATGTGCTAGCCGATTTCCAATTGTCGTAAATCGTGCAGGGCGTCATCGAGTTTGCTATTGAGGCGTTTGACGGCGTCGCCGCCCCCGGGCTGTTCGGCATCACCGTGAGACGATGCTTGCAGTAACTCGTAACTGATGTTGAGGGCGGCCATTACTGCAATGCGCTCCAGCCCGATGACTTTTCCCGAATCGCGTATACCGCGCATCTGCTTGTCGAGGTATTTTGCCGAAACGACAAGTTCAGCCTCCTGCTCTTCGGGGCAGGCGACCTGGTATTCCTTGTCGAGAATCTTCACGGTTACTGTATTGGCGGGGCTCACGTTGGTTACTCCATTGTCCGCAGACGATCAATCATGGCTTCGACTTTGGAGCGCGCCAATTCATTCTTGTCCAGTAAATCCTTGCGTTCATCACGCCACCCGGCTAATTCTGCCTTCAGGCCGGTATTCTCGCGATTCAGCTCCTCGCAGAGCGCAATAAGTTCGTCGATCTTATTTTCCAAGTCTTTGAGTGGGTTGTCAGCCATGCGGGTATACTGGGGTAGTTATTCTCGAAGCAACACTATAGTAGCGCGTGACAGCAAGGTCAACGCGGCAAAAGTCATAGATATCAACGGCCTGCCCGGTACTTTTCAGGTGCCTGCACGGCGGCAATGGGAGGACACAATATGCATGACGAATTATCTGCTGAAGTCGGGGTTTTTGGCTTCGATGAATTTTCCGATTATCTGCTGGACCAAGGCACAGAATCCTCGCCCTCGCAGTTGCACGGGTGTCTTAGCGGCCTGCTAAGTGCCGGTGCGCCCCGGGAGCCGGAGTACGGCCTGGACGCCTTGACCCAGGCGCTGAACCTCGACCTCTATGGGGAGCTGGCCAGCCGGATTATGCAGCTCTACGAGGTGACGGCAGTTGCCCTGCAAGATGCCGAGTTTTCCTTTCACCCACTGCTGCCCGATGACGACGAGGAAATAGGGTTGCGAGCCGAGGCACTTGCCATTTGGTGCGAAGGGTTTCTGACCGGGTTTGCCTACAGTCTGGCCGGTGAAAACGTTGCCGGTGGGTCGCTGTCCGAGGATGCCGGCGAGGTGCTCAGGGATATTGCCGCGATGGCGCAGGCTGAAGTGGGGCATGACGAAGCAGAGGACGATGCAGAAGACGACTACAGCGAGTTGGTCGAGTACCTACGCGTGGCCGTGGTCAATATTTTTATGGATAACAGCGCGGCCGCCTCAGAGGGGAGTTTTTCATCTGAAACAGCACCGCGTCTGCACTAGTGTTCCCGCCATGTGATAATCTCAGGCTGTTTGAGAACTCCACCAGCAGGCGAGAAGAGGCCGTGTCGATACAGGCAAAACACCATGAGTATTAGCAAGACCGAGTTTGCGCGCCGTCGGAAAAACCTCATGGCGTTGATGGACCCCAATAGCATTGCGATCATCCCGTCGGCGCGCGAGCAGGTCAGGAGCCGGGATACCGAGTACCCGTTTCGCCAGGACAGCGATTTTTATTACCTGTCCGGCTTTGCGGAGCCGGATGCGGTGTTGATTTTATTGCCGGGCCGCCGGCACGGGCAGTTCGTTATCTTTTGTCGGGAGCGCGATCCCGGAATGGAGCTGTGGCACGGCCACCGGGCCGGTCCGGAGGGAGTCTGTGAGCGGTATGCGGCGGATGATGCCTTTCCCATTGGTGATATTGACGACATTCTGCCGGGCTTACTCGAGGGCCGCGAGCGGGTCTATTACTCCATGGGGCGCAGCAGAGAGTTCGATCGCCAGATCATGGACTGGGTAAACAGTATCCGTGGCAAAGAGGCCACGGGCGCCTCACCCCCCGGTGAATTCACCGACCTCAACTACATGCTGCACGAATTGCGTCTCTTCAAAAGCGCCGCTGAGTTGCGCGTGATGCGTCGCGCCGCCGAGATCACCGCGCGCGCGCACTGCCGGGCGATGCAGCACTGCAGGCCAGGTTTGTACGAGTACCAACTTGAGGCCGAAATTCAGTACGAGTTTGCACGCTCCGGAGCACGTTTTCCCGCCTACACAAGCATTGTTGGCGGCGGCTCCAATGCCTGTGTGATGCACTATATCGATAACAGTGACAAGCTTCGCGATGGCGATTTGGTGCTGATTGATGCCGGTTGTGAACTCGAGTATTACGCCTCCGATGTCACCCGCACCTTTCCTGTGAATGGCCGTTTCAGCGCCGAACAACGGGCACTGTATGAACTGGTTCTGAAGGCGCAGCTGGCGGCCATCGCCGAGATCAAACCGGGTAACCATTGGAATCAGCCGCACGATGCCAGCGTCAGTGTGTTTACCGAGGGCCTGGTGGAGCTCGGTTTGCTCCGTGGTAGTGTTGCCACCCTGATCGAGCGTGAAGCCTACCGTGAGTTTTACATGCACCGTGTGGGCCACTGGCTGGGCCTGGATGTGCACGATGTCGGCGACTATCGCGTGGAGGACGAGTGGCGCGTACTGGAACCTGGCATGGTCATGACGGTTGAGCCCGGTCTCTATGTCGCGGCAGGCAATACAAAAGTAGCGAAGAAGTGGCGCGGTATCGGCATACGTATTGAGGACGACGTGGTGGTAACAGATGAGGGTTGTGAAGTGATCACTTCCGGTGTGCCGAAAACTGTTGGACAAATAGAAGCGCTGATGGCCACGTGACTTATGTCTAATACCTACGACATTGTGATTGCCGGTGGTGGCATGGTCGGCGTTAGCCTGGCGCTGCAACTGGCAGCAGTACTGCCGCCGAAATCCTCAATACTGCTGCTGGAGGGCTTTCCAATTCCGGCGCCCACACCGGGTAAAGCACCGGAGTACCATCCCGCATTTGATGCGCGTTCCACGGCGCTCAGCTATAGCTCGCGGCTGATCTATGAGCGGATGCAAGTGTGGGAAGACCTAAGTCAGTGGTTGTGCCCGATCGAGAGTATTCATGTCTCCAGCCGCGGTCGTTTCGGCAGTACCCTGCTGCGGGCCAGTGATCACAACTGGGCGGCGCTGGGTTATGTTGTGGAAAATGGCTGGCTGGGTAATACCCTGATCCAACAGTTACACCGCAGCGGGCGAATAGAGGTGCGCAGCCCCGCCAAGGTCGTGGGCGCCACCTGCGGTAGTTCTGGTGTGCGCCTGCAGTTGGAGGGTGAATCGTCGGAGATTGCCGCTGGTCTGTTACTGGTTGCCGATGGTGCGAACTCTGCGCTGCGCGATTTCCTTGGCGTTGCGGTGACTGAAAAACCGTATCAGCAGCACGCGCTGGTGGCAAATATTGCATTTGCCGAACCGCACCACGGCTGCGCGTTTGAGCGTTTTACCGATGAGGGACCGCTGGCGATACTGCCGTTATTGCCCTCCCGTGAGGGAGAGCAGCGAGGCTCTCTGGTGTGGACGCTGTCGCCCGAGCGCGCGGCTTATCTGCGCGATTGCACCGAGGACGAGTTTCGGGAAACCCTGCAGGGACGCTTTGGCTACCGATTGGGCCGGCTGTTACAGGTCGGTGAGCGGCATGAATATCCGCTGTCACTGGTGCAATCGAGTGAGCAGGTGCGCCAGGGTGTTGTGGTAATGGGCAATGCCGCACACGCACTACACCCGGTCGCCGGACAGGGCTTTAACCTGGCATTGCGGGATGTCGCTGAACTGGGTCGCGTTCTCGCTCAGGGCATTGCCGAGGGCCTGTCCCCGGGTGATCTGGCGCTGCTGCAGTGCTATCAGCGACGACAACACGCAGACCAGCAACGAACGATAACATTCAGCGATCAGGTGCCGGCACTATTTATGCACAGTGATCCGCTGCTGGGCATGGGCCGCGATCTCGCGCTGGCCGGCCTGGATTTTCTACCCGGCCTGAAGCGTGAGTTCGTGCGTCACGCGGCCGGGGTTTCCGCTACAGGTGAACAGGCAAATGGCTGAAGCGCGACACTTCGATGTAGTGATTATAGGCGCCGGAATAGCAGGCGCTTCGCTGGCGGTAGCACTCAGTGGGAAGGGGCTGAGTATCGCGCTGGTCGAGGCCCGGGATCTGGATACTGCGGCATTGCCGCAGGGGACTGGTGTGGCCGATTTTGATCCGCGTGTCAGTGCGTTGACGCCGCGCTCCAGCGAGTTTCTGCAACAACTGGGTGCCTGGGATGCGATAGCTGCCTATCGATACTGTGCCTACCAACATATGACGGTATGGGATGCCGAGGGCACCGGACAGATCGAGTTCGACCGCGCTGAAGTCGGTGCGGCGGAGCTCGGTCATATCGTGGAGAATCGAGCGATTGTCCACGCGCTGCTTACGCAGGTGTCCGCCGCGAGCGATATCAACGTGATGAGCCCTGCGGCACTGCAATCCTGTACACGTCTGCCGTCATCACAGATGTCGCTGGAGTTGGCCGACGGTGTTTGCCTGCAGGCGAATTTGCTGGTTGCGGCCGATGGCGCACTGTCCCGCGTGCGCGAGATGATGGGCTTTAGCTGTCGCGAGTGGGATTACGGCCACCGCGCGATCGTTGCCACGGTTGAGGTGGAGCGCTCGCACGAAGCAACCGCCTGGCAGCGATTTCTGCCCAGCGGCCCGCTTGCATTATTGCCCTTGCCCGGCAGCGAGGAGCACCACTTCTGCTCTATCGTGTGGTCCCTGCAGGAAGATAAGGTTGATGCAATCCTGGCGCTGGACGACGAGGCCTTCTGCGCCGAGTTGGAGCGCGTCAGTGAGGCGTGCCTGGGCGCAGTGCTGGACAGTTCCAGACGGTTCGCCCATCCACTGCGTCAACGCCATGCCGTGGACTATGTGCAACCAGGCGTTGCGCTGGTGGCCGATGCCGCGCACACCATTCATCCTCTCGCGGGCCAGGGAATCAATCTGGGCCTGCAGGATGTGGCTGTGTTGGCCCAGGAGATCGAAGCGGGGCATCACTGCGGTATTTCCCCCGGACAGCTGGCGCTGTTGCGTCGCTACCAGCGCCGGCGCAAGGGTGAAAACCTGATGATGATGTCGGCGATGGATGGTTTTAAGCGCCTGTTCGAACAGCAGTCGCTGCCCCTGCGCTGGTTGCGCAATGTCGGTATGCGACGTATCGACACCCTGGTGCCGGTAAAGAGGCAGCTTATGCGTCACGCGATGGGTCTGCGTTAACCGCTGATCACGTCATCTCGTGAGCAGGTCATTGTTTTTAAACCGCGTACCGTTAAAATGGCCGCTCAATTACTGTTGCAGGTGCATCTGTTGCCAGGAGGGCAACACTGCGCTGCCCGCCCAAGAGGAATAGCTATGAGCCACACCCCGAACGAACTCAAATACGCCAGCAGCCACGAGTGGGCGCGGCTGGAAGAGGATGGCACGGTGACGGTCGGTATTACGGATCATGCGCAGGCTGCACTGGGCGATGTGGTGTTTGTGGAAACACCTGAAGTGGGCGTGGTGCTGGCCGCGGGCAATGAGGCCGGTGTGGTTGAGTCGGTCAAGGCGGCATCTGATATTTACTCGCCGCTGACCGGCGAAGTACTGGCTATTAATATGTTGCTGGAAGATGACCCGGAGACAGTGAACTCAGATCCCTATGGTGAAGGCTGGTTCTACAAGCTGCAACCTTCTGACCCAGCCGAATTGGATGCACTGCTGTCTGCCGATGCCTATCAGCAGCACTGTGACGACGAGTAGGTCCGGCGCCCAATAGCACCACGCCATGAAAAACCTGTTCCTGCGCAAAGGCGCAGATCACCGGCTGCGCGGAGGACACCTGTGGGTGTACTCCAATGAGGTCGACACCGCGCGCTCAGCACTCAGTGGCTTTACCGCAGGCGATCTCGTCACCGTCAGGAACGCTAATGACAGAGTGTTGGGCAGCGCCTATATGGAGCCCAACGTCCTGATTTGCGCCAGGGTATACGCGCCGGGTGAGCAGTGCGCGCTGGACGTGGATTTCTTCACTGGCCGGCTGCGCACTGCACTGGCCACTCGGGAAGCGGTATTCGATAAACCCTTCTATCGTCTCGTCTATGGTGACAGCGATACCCTGCCAGGGGTGGTGGTCGACCGCTTCGGCGATATTCTCGTACTACAGCTTAATAACAGCGGCCTAGAACGCTATCGCGACGCCCTGATCGAAGCACTGGTTGCAGGCTTGGCGCCCAGCGGTATTTTACTGCGCGCGGACAGCCGCAGCCGCCGCGAGCAAGGCCTGCCGACTGACAGCGAAGTGGTTTACGGCGAAGTGCCGCAGCAGGTGGCCCTACAAGAAAACGGCGTACAGTTCCTCGCGCCGGTCCACGAGGGCCAGAAGACCGGCTGGTTCTACGATCACCGCATGTCCCGCGCGCGCCTCGCCCCCTGGGTGAAAGGAAAAAGCGTGCTGGATGTCTACAGTTACATCGGCGGCTGGGGCGTGCAGGCCGCCGCGTTCGGCGCCACGTCCGTATGCTGTATAGACAGCTCGGCGCAGGCGCTGCAGGGCGTAGAGCAAAATGCGCAGCTAAACCAATTGCAGGATCGCGTCACAACACGCCGCGGCTCGGCCCCGGACCTGATGGCAGCCATGCAGGCGCAGGGCAATCTGTACGACGTGGTCATCCTCGACCCCCCGGCGTTTATTCAGCGCAAGAAGGACCTGAAAAAGGGCATCGCAGCCTACCGGCGCATCAACGAGCTGGGTTTGCAGTTGCTGCAACCGGGTGGCCTGCTCGTCTCTGGCTCCTGTTCCATGCACCTGTCGCGTGCGGATTTGATGGCCGCGGTACAGCAGGCCGCCGTGCGCTCAGCTTGCCAGGTGCGCGTGGTCGAGCAAGGCGCACAAGGCGCCGACCACCCGATTCACCCGGCGATTCCGGAGACGGAATATCTGAAAGCGGTGTTTTTCCGCAAGCTCTAGATTTTGCTACTTCGTCGCCGGTTTTTCTTTTGGTTTTCTCTGAATCGCCGAGGAGCGAAAGCCCGGTGTACCCGGTCGGAGGGCGCAAAAGCGCCATGCCCATACAGAGAGGCAGAATCTCCACGGCAGCTCGCGGTCGGCCATGCCCGTAAACGCGGGCAGGCTCCCCATGGCCTCACACGCCCCAGGCAGGTACACCCAGATACCACATCTCTATCATCGCGCTTTGGTTCCCAGAAATGCTAAAACAACCCGGTTTGAATAGTAGGGTCGAGGCTCCGTGGTGTTCGCGTCTGGGAAAGTGATAGCGGTGCGGGTTGGGCTTTGCTGCCACAGGAACGTGCGAGGCCAAGGATGGCCGAGCTCGAGCTGCCATGGAGAGTCTGCCCCTCTGTATGGGCATGGCGCTTTTGCGCTTCCTGTGGCAGCAAAGCCCAACTCGTACTGCGACGTCCCGAAGATATGAACCCGCTTTCTAAAGCGGACTAGAAGATGAAAGAATCTAAAAAAAGCTATACGATGAAACCGATTCTGAGTTTCCATACCGGACAATCAGAGGTCACCGCAGCGAAATCACCGGCCAGCCAAGCTCAACGGCCCTAGCGCGCAAAGTATCATCCGGATCAACCGCCACCGGGTTGTCCACCAGTTCCAGCAGCGGCAAATCGTTGTGCGAGTCGCTGTAAAACCATGCGCCAGCCAGGTCGCAGTCGTGGGTCCCCAGCCACTCGTACAAACGGGCTACCTTGCCCTCCTTAAATGAGGGAACGCCGCTGGGTGCACCCGTGTAGAGACCGTCCACAATCTCAGCTTCACAGGCAATCAGGTTGTCTACGCCAAGTGCCGCCGCAATTGGGGCAGTGATAAAACGGTTCGTAGCAGTGATAATGAGCAGCTGGTGCCCCTGTCGTCGATGGTCCGCTAGCAGCTCGGCCGCCTTTGGCAGCATGATGGGACTGATCTTGTCGTCCATGAAAGTGCGGTGCCAGGCGTCCAGTTGCTCGGGTGGATGGCCCTTCAGGGAGCTCAGTACGAAGCGCAGGTAGGCGTCGATGTCCAGGTCTCCCGACTGGTAGTCGGCGTAGAACTGATCGCTGCGCTGGGCGAAGTCTGCGGTGTCAACGAGCTTCTGTTCGCAGACGAATTGACCCCATAGGTGGTCGCTGTCGTCACCGATGAGTGTATTGTCCAGATCAAAAATTGCCAGTGTCACATGCTGTACCTCAAAAAGTCGGTGGCCAGCATAGCGGCGAAGTCAGTTATAGTAAATTTCTCTGAACCCGCAATTTGTGGAACAATGAACAGCGATAATAACCGGTGAAATGAGCAAAGTGATAGATTCTGACGGCTTTCGGCCGAACGTGGGGATTATGTTGACCAATGAGCGCGGCCAGCTGCTGTGGGCGCGCCGGGTTGGCGGCCGCGATGCCTGGCAGTTCCCTCAAGGCGGCATCAGTGTGGGTGAATCCCCGACAGAGGCGCTGTATCGCGAGCTGTACGAGGAGGTCGGCCTTCCAGCTTCCGCTGTGGAGATGCTGGGGTCTACCAAGGGCTGGCTGCGCTACCGGCTGCCGGCACGCTACGTGCGAGAAGGCCAGAAGCCACTGTGTATTGGGCAGAAGCAAAAATGGTTTCTGCTGCGGCTGCTGGAGGCAGATACTGCGGTGCAACTGGATCTTAATGACAAGCCGGAATTTGACCACTGGCAATGGGTCAGCTACTGGTATCCCCTGAACCAGGTGATTTCTTTCAAGCGGGAGGTATATCGCCGTGCGATGAAAGAGCTTGCCCTCCCGCTCGGGCGCTACACCGATAAACACGGGGCCAGGTAAGCCGCCATGCTGGAAACCCTGCGCCACATCGTTCAGGAGGTTAACGCTGCGGGCGGCCTCGATGAGGCTTTGCAGATTATCGTGAGTCGCGTGCGGGCTGCGCTGAATACGCAGGTGTGCAGTGTTTTTCTGCGGGACCCCGGTACTGAGCGGTATGTTTTTCAGGCGACCCAGGGCCTCAATCCCGAGATGGTGGGTGTGGCGAGTCTTGCCGCCAGCGACGGTCTGGTCGGTCTGGTTGCCGAACGTGGAGAGCCGGTCAATCTGGAAGATGCGGAAAACCACCCCAGGTTTCGCCTGCTGCCCGGTATTGGCGAGGAGCCGTTCCACGCGTTTCTGGGAGTGCCCATCATTCATCAGCGCGGCGTGCTCGGTGTGTTGGTAGTGCAGCAGGCGCAAGCGCGGCGCTTTGATGAGAGCGATGAAGCGTTTCTGGTGACGCTGTCTGCCCAGCTTGCCGGTGTGATCGCCCATGCACAGGTGACGGGTACGCTGGTGAAACAGTCCTTGGTCGGCGCTGCGCCGGCCAAAATTATCGGTGTGCCGGGCTCTCCGGGGGTGGCCATCGGGACGGCGGTGGTGGTCTCTCCGGGAGCGGACCTCTACGCCGTGCCGCAGCGCGAGGCGACGGACAAGCGCAAGGAGGTTCGCGCGTTTCGCGAGGCGCTACAGAGCGTGCAGGAAGATATTCGTATAGTGGCAGCAAATCTGGGTGCGGAACTGAGCCCGGAGGACCATGCGCTGTTTGATGTCTATGTCAGTATTCTTGACGACTCGACAATTGGCGCAGAAGTTGTCGGGTTGATAAAGGCTGGCCAATGGGCTCAGGGCGCGCTGAGTCAGGTAATGATCGAGCACATCCGTCACTTTGAAAGGATGGAGCACAGCTACCTGAAGGAGCGCGCTGTCGACGTGCGCGATCTCGGTACACGCGTGTTGGCCTACCTGCAGGCGGCCAATCAGGAGCCGCGCGTCTATCCGGATAACGCGATTCTCGTCGGCGAGGAGTTGACAGCGACGTCTCTCGGCGAAATACCGCGTGAGAAGTTGGCCGGCCTCATCTCCGTGCGTGGCTCCGGCAACTCTCACGTGGCTATTCTCGCCCGTGCCATGGGCGTGCCTACCGTGATGGGAGCGGTCGATCTGTCCTACGCCAAATTGCAGGACCGGGAAGTCATCATCGATGGCTATAACGGTACGGTGCATATCAACCCGCTGCCGGAGATCAAACAGCGCTTCCAGCAGGTGCTGGATGAAGACAAGGCGCTGACGCAGGATCTGGAATCGCTGCGCGATAAACCCTGTGTCACGCTCGACGGATATCGCATGCCGCTGTGGGTGAACACAGGGTTGATGGTGGATGTCACTCGCTCACTGGACCAGGGTGCAGAGGGCGTTGGCCTGTACCGCACAGAAGTGCCCTTTCTGCTCAGGGATCGCTTCCCGAGTGAGGAGGAGCAGCGACAAATTTACCGCGAGCAATTGGAGGCCTTTGCGCCCAAGTTCGTGACGATGCGCACGCTGGATATCGGTGGGGATAAATCGCTGCCGTATTTCCCGATCGAGGAGGAAAACCCTTTTCTCGGCTGGCGCGGTATTCGCGTGACACTGGATCACCCGGAAATATTCCTGGCGCAGATACGGGCCATGCTCAAGGCCAATGAAGGGCTGGGTAACCTGCGTATTATGTTGCCGATGGTCTGCAATACCTCCGAGGTAGACGAGGCGCTGAAATTGATCCATCGCAGCCACCGCGAACTTTGCCAGGATGGACTGGAGGGAGAATTGCCGCCCATCGGGGTGATGATCGAGGTGCCTGCGGCGGTCTACCAGGCCAGAACCCTGGCCAGACGGGTCGACTTTCTGTCAGTGGGCAGCAACGATCTGACGCAATACCTGCTGGCGGTGGATCGCAATAATTCCCGTGTGGCCCACCTGTACCACTCACTTCACCCCGCCGTGTTACAGGCACTTGCCTATGTCGCCACGGCGAGCCAGGCCGAGGGTGTCCCCATCAGTATCTGTGGCGAGTTGGCGGGTGACCCCGGCGGTGCGGTGCTACTTCTGGCGATGGGGTATGACGTGCTGTCTATGAACTCTACCAGCCTGCTCAAGGTGAAGAAGGCCCTGCTCAACCTGCGGCGTAAAGAGGCCCGCACCCTGCTCAAGGAAGTCATGGCGCTGGACTGCGCTTACGAAGTCAACACCCGTCTGGAGACTTTCCTGGCGGAGCACGGCATGGAAAAATTCATTCA
This sequence comes from Halioglobus sp. D3-4, assembly GCF_055809315.1. Taxonomy (NCBI): domain Bacteria; kingdom Pseudomonadati; phylum Pseudomonadota; class Gammaproteobacteria; order Cellvibrionales; family Halieaceae; genus Halioglobus; species Halioglobus sp. D3-4. Next base: position 3,701,762 of record NZ_CM147907.1, on the reverse strand, counting down.
CAGCCCGGTTGCGTAGGCGGCATACCCTCAGACAGGTTTTTGTTGAAACTCGAACAGCTGCTCTCGGCGCAACTCTCCCCGACTGTCAAAGCTCTGTTCCCGCCAGTATGTATTGCTATCGGCATCAATGCGCAATGTGGTGGTGGAGCGGGTGCCATAGGTGTCGGTGACAATGAACTGGGCTGAGAGCACCGGATCCATCGAGCCAACCAACTGTAACGCCTGCAATTCTCGCTGGTCTGCCCGCTGCCGGTCGTTTACGACGGCGGCCAGTGTATCGTGCGAAATCGCGCCCGACTCGACCAGCGCCTGCAGTCGTGCTTTGCCTCGCGTGACTTTCGGCCAGGGTGTGTCCAGTCGGGCATTGCTCAGGCCGTAGAGCCCCGGAGTCAGGCACTGTGGCTCCAACCCATCGCTGTTAGTGAGATACCACAGGCTGTGGTTATCGCCTACCAGCAGGTTAAAGCCGGCATATTCCTGAGCGCGTCCAGCGAGTGCGCCCAGGTAGGCGTGTGGCTCCTGTGTGCCGGTCAAAAAATCCAGCGGCAACTCTCCGCGAGAGCGCGGTGCTGCTGCGGTACGCGCAGGGTCTCGGTAGTTGGTCACGGCCGCAAAACGGCCGCTGCGTGTAACGCCCATCCAGGTGCCGCCCTGTTCGAGGTCTCTGCCCGCCAGCACATCCGGGTGCTCGTCCCAGAAAGCCGACGCAGCAGTGGGGCGACCGTGAAATTCGTCGCGATTGGCCGCGATAAGCAGTGGGTGTCCAGGGCAGGCCTGGTGGGCGAAAACTAGCAGACACATAAAATTGCACCGGGGCTCAGGGGAAAGAATTGTGAATCATCACCCGCTGGATGATAATACCGGTTTTACAGCTCTGTAACCCTTGTTGGCCGATCCCGGCCAACCTTCCCATTGGATTGGTTGATTTGCACGCATGCTTCCCTACCCCGAAATAGACCCTGTCGCCCTTTCTCTGGGCCCGCTGAAAGTGCACTGGTATGGTCTGACATACCTCACTGGCCTCGCGTTCGCCTGGTGGCTGGCCGCCCGCCGAACGCGGCGACCCTGGTCTGTGGTCAAGCGGGAACAGGTCGATGACCTGATTTTCTACGCCGCACTGGGCGTCGTTGTCGGTGGTAGGGTGGGTTATGCATTCTTTTATGGCTGGGACAAACTGGTGCAGGATCCGTTCTGGCTGTTTCGTGTCTGGGAGGGCGGCATGTCCTTCCACGGTGGCTTCCTCGGCGTGATGGCGGCGATGTGGCTGTTTGCGCGTCGTCACAAGATCGTATTCGGCGCGCTGATGGATTTTGTCGCGCCCCTGGTGCCCCTCGGTCTGGCGCTGGGCCGGCTGGGCAATTTTATCGGCCAGGAGCTGTGGGGCCGCGCCTCCGATGTGCCCTGGGCGATGGTGTTTCCGAATGACCCGCTGCAACTTGCGCGGCACCCCTCGCAGTTGTACCAGTTTGCGTTGGAAGGCGTCCTGCTCTTCGTGATCATGATGTGGTTTTCGTCCCGGGAGCGACCTATCTGGTCCATTTCCGGTGTCTTTGCGCTCGGCTATGGTTGCCTGCGTTTCATCGCCGAGTTTTTTCGCGAGCCGGACCAGGGCATCGGTTTCCAGGCGCTCGGTTGGGTCACTCGGGGGCAGCTGCTGTCGCTGCCGATGATTGCACTGGGAATCTATTTGATCGTCTCGGCATACCGCAAAGCCGGTGGTGCTGGTTCGCAAGTGGGGAAGGGCGCTAAATGAAACAGTATCTCGATCTGCTGCAGGATATTCTCGACAACGGTGTGCGCAAGGGCGATCGCACCGGCACCGGTACCCTCTCCGTTTTCGGGCGTCAGTACCGGCACAACCTGGCCGACGGCTTTCCTCTGCTAACCACTAAAAAATTGCATCTGAAAAGTATCGTGAACGAACTCCTGTGGTTTCTGCGCGGGGATACTAATACCCGATGGCTCAAGGAGAATGGCGTCTCTATATGGGATGAATGGGCGACAGAAGACGGTGAGCTGGGGCCGATATACGGCGCCCAGTGGACGGCCTGGCCCACCCGCGATGGCGGAGCGATCAACCAGATTGATTATGTGATCGACTGCCTGCGCAACAACCCCGACAGCCGTCGCATCCTGTTTCACGCCTGGAATGTGGAGTACCTGCCCGATGAGCGCATGAGCCCGCAGGACAATGTCAGGGCCGGTCGCATGGCTTTGCCGCCCTGCCATTTGCTGTATCAGTTTTACGTTGCCGAGGGGCGGCTCTCTGCGCAGTTGATGATTCGCTCCAGCGATTCTTTTCTCGGTTTGCCCTATAACACGGCCAGTCTGGCGCTGTTGACAATGATGCTGGCGCAGCAGTGCGATCTGGAGTCGGGAGAAATCATCATTTGCACCGGTGATTCCCATATTTACAGCAATCACCTCGAGCAGGTGAGCGAGCAGTTGGGCCGGGAGCCACGCCCGCTTCCACGCCTTAATATCCTGCGTCGCCCGGATACCATCTACGATTACCACTTCGAGGATTTCGAGTTGCTGGATTACCACCCGCACTCACATATTGCCGCTCCGGTAGCGATATGAGCAGAGGCTGACGGCAGTGACAGGCGTAGCGATTATTGTTGCCGTGGCGGATAACGGCGTGATCGGTAGCGACAATGCGCTGCCGTGGAAGCTTTCCGAGGATATGCAGCATTTCAAGCGCACCACCATGGGCAAGCCCGTAGTGATGGGGCGCAAGACCTATGAATCGATAGGCAGGCCGCTTCCGGGCCGCACCAATATCGTTATTTCGCGCAATCCGGGCTTTGCGGCCGAAGGCGTTGCCGTGGCGCGTTCGCTGGCGGAGGCGCTGGCACTGGCTGGCGAAGTCGCCGCGCGGGAAGCGGCGGAGGAAATCATGGTGATGGGCGGTGCCGAGATCTACGCTGCGGCGATCCCGGTCGCCGACAGGTTGTACATTACCGAGGTTCACGCCAGCGTCGAGGGTGACGCGGTACTGTGCGATATCGACTGGAGTTGCTGGCGGGAAACCACGCGAGAGAAGCACATCGCAGAGCCTCCCAACCCTTATGACTACAGTTTTGTCTGTTACGAACGGGTGCAGAAATGAAGGTTGGCAGCCCGTCCGCCTACCAAAGTGTTACTGTGAAATAATAAATTCATAAAAAGTGTAACCAAAATACTCAACGCCATCCCTATGCACAATTGTCTGTCGGCATTGATTGAAAACTCACCTGCAGATGGTTTAAATTTGCTTCCTCGGTTTACCAACGCCAGATTTGTATCTATAGATAGGCCTGTATCTGTTCTATTTGTAGCCTTGTATTACTCTGTTGGACTATAGGAAGCGCTATTCCCATGACTACGCATCGATTGAAAAAAGTATTGATCGCTGCACTGGTTGTTTCAGGCACCCTCGGGGGTACTGTGGCAGCCGTGCATGCCAGTACGTTGGACTCCATTCTCGCAGTGGGCAAGTCCAAGAATGACGCCGCACGCAGCTCCCAGGCGAAAATAGACAAGCTGGCGGACGAAACCCGCGATCTGCTGTCTGACTACAAGACAGTAATGAAGCAGGTCGATGGCCTGAAGGTTTACAACGAGCGCCTGCAGCGCCAGATCGACGATCAAAAGAGGCGGATCGCGGCTATCGATGAAAATATCGATAACTCCACGATCATCGCCCGGCAGATGACACCGCTGGTTGTGCGTATGCTCGACGGTCTTGAAAAGTTCATCGAGTTGGATGTGCCTTTCGAAGAAGAAGAGCGTCTGAAGCGAGTGGCGGGTCTGCGTAGCAGTATCGACCGCGCCGACGTGAGTGTGGCGGAGAAGTTTCGCGCGGTCCTAGAGGCATACAATATTGAGCTCCAGTACGGCCGTGGCATGGACACCTACAGAGGCACCATAGACATAGACGGCACTGACCGAGAAGTCGACTTCCTGCGCATGGGCCGTGTTGCGCTTGCCTACCAGACGACCGATGGCACTCGTTCCGGTGCGTGGGATAGTACAAGCAGGAGCTGGGTTGAGCTTCCTGCGGGTCAATACAATGCTGCAATTCGCAAAGGCATACGCATTTCGAAGAAGCAAGCATCAATGGAGTTACTGGAAATGCCGATTGCTGCACCGGAGGCTAAGTAATGAGCGTCAAATTTGTAAAAGGTATAGCTCTGGCACTTTGCGGTGCGTTGTCGTTGTCGGCGGGGTCAGCCCTCGCACAGGAGGCCAAGTCTCTCGACCAGTTGCTGGGTTTTGTCAAGCAGGGCCAGGCGACTGAAGCTGCGGAGAACCGTCAGCGGGAACAGCGTTTTGCGAGCAACAAGGCCAACCAGGCCGCCGAACTGAAGCGTGCAGAGGAAGAGCGAGCACGACAGGAAGCGCTCTCCACTGAACTCGAAAACACGTTCGAGGAAAATGAGCTGCTGATTGCAGCCAAGCGTGAAGTGTTAAAGGAAAAGCTCGGCACGTTGACCGAGCTGTTTGGCCACCTGACCTCCGCTGCTGGCGATTTGGCGTCCAATTTCGAAGTGTCACTGGCTTCGGCCCAGTATCCCGGCCGGGAAGTCTTCCTGCGTGAACTCGTGGAGAAGATGAGCAATTCCGACGACCTTCCCAGTATCGAAGAGATTGAGCGCGTGTGGTTCGAGCTGTTGCGCGAAATACGCGAGACCGGCGTGGTTACCACATTCTCTGCGGGTGTTTCTTCTCCTGCGGGAGAGCTGGTTGAGCGACAAGTGTTGCGTGTCGGCTCGTTCAATGTGGTCGATACTGATGGCAATTACCTGAACTACCAGAATGACCACCTCAGTGAGCTGCCCCGTCAGCCAAGTGGGCCCTATACCGGTTGGGCGGCAGACCTGGCCAATGCGACAGGTGGCGGCCTGTATCCGTTCGGTGTAGACCCCACAGGCCCTTCTGGCGGTTCCTATCTGGCGGCCATTATCGATACGCCGACAATCACAGAGCGCTGGCACCAGGGTGGCTATGTCGGCTACGCTATTACCGGCCTGGGTGTATTTGCCTTCCTTCTGGCTATATACCGCCTCATCGTCCTGACCGTGGTAGGTGGCAAGGTGCGTTCGCAGCTTAAATCCGACAAGGCCAACGATAACAACCCGCTGGGTCGCGTGTTGAAGATACACGAAGACAACCCCAACATGGATACCGAGACTTTGGAGTTGAAGCTTTCCGAGGGTGTGCTTAAAGAGACTCCCAAGCTGGAGAGCGGCCTTACCCTACTCAAGATCATTGCAGCCATTGCACCGCTCATGGGGCTGTTGGGTACGGTGACGGGTATGATTCTGACCTTCCAGGCGATCACTATATTTGGTGCAGGTGATCCCAAAGCCATGGCCGGCGGTATCTCCAGCGCGCTGATCACTACCGTGCTAGGCCTGTTGGTCGCGATTCCGACAGTACTGATGCACACCATTGTGAACGGGCGCGCCCAACGGATCATACACATCCTGGATGAGCAGACCACGGGTATGGTAGCGGAGCATACCGAAGCTAAATTGGGGTCTTGATATGGACGGCGTGACTGAAGTACTGCTCGCCTTCATGGAAAAGGGTGGCGAGGTCTTGTGGCTGATTGCTGCCCTGCTATTCGTGATGTGGACGCTGATCTTCGAGCGCGTGTGGTACCTGAAGTTTGCATGGAAGAAAGACGCGGGCCTGATTATCTCCAAGTGGGAGGGGCGTCCGGAGAGGAAGTCCTGGGAAGCGAAACAGATTCGCGATATGTTGATTTCGCAGGCCCGCCTGCGAATCAACCAGTCCCTGCCCATGATCAAAACGCTGGTGGCCCTGTGCCCGTTGCTCGGACTGCTGGGAACAGTGTGGGGCATGATTGAGGTATTCAATATTATGGCGGTAACCGGTGGCGGCGATGCCAAGTCCATGGCTGGCGGTGTACAGCGGGCCACCATCCCCACGATGGCAGGCATGGTGGCGGCTCTGTCCGGTGTGTTCGCCAACACTTACGTCACCAGGATTGCGCGGCGCGAGGGCGAGCTCTTGCGTGACAACCTGACTACCGATCACTGATAGAGCTACACTGATGCGCAAACGAAGCCAAAATTTAGATGCCGAAGAGGCAGAGATCGACCTGACGCCAATGTTGGACGTGGTGTTTATCATGCTGATCTTCTTCATTGTCGTAGCCTCCTTTCTAAAAGAGGCGGGCGTCGAGATGAACAGGCCTGACAGCAACCAGAACCCCCCGGAGACGGATGCCACCAGTATCCTTGTCACCGTAACCGGTGATGATCAGATTTGGATGGAAAATCGCCTCATAGATATTCGATCGGTAAGGGCGAATATCGCCCGGTTGCTGGCATCGGATCCAGAGCAGTCTTTCACGGTGGTTACAAATGCTGGTGCAACTGCCGGCACTGTTGTCAGAATTGCTGATGCCGCCCGCGAGGCCGGTGTTAAACAGGTGAATTGGCCAGCGGAGAAGAAGCAGTGAGCCGGCGTAGCAGAATGTCAAAGGGCGGCGCAGTCGCACAGGATGGAGCGGGCGAGGGCGAAATCGACCTGACGCCAATGCTCGACGTCGTTTTCATCATGCTTATCTTTTTCATTGTAACCTCATCCTTCGTGAAGGAGCCCGGTGCGAAGATTGAAAAGCCGGATGCGGTGACGCAGGGCCCGTGTGTGCGCGGCACTATCATATTTGCAGTCGATGAAATGGGTAAAGTCCACTACGACAAGCAGGAGGTGCCTCTGGAGCGTGCCTATCGCCTCGCAGAAGCGGCCAAGAAAGAATCACCCAAGGCAAATTTCGTGGTACAGGCCGATGAAGATGCACCCACATCGGTGCTCAGTGAGTTGATAACCACAATGAAACCCCTTATGGACGTGCCCGTGTGCGTCTCCACTGACGAGAAGGGGTAGGCGAGATGGAGAGCGGTCCCGTGAGAACGGTTATCTCAATAGTGCTGTCTGTTGCAGTGGTGCTAGGTCTGTTCCTGGTTATGCACAGTCTTATCGATGCTGACTATGTCGACCCCGGTGTGGAGGAGCGTCAGATCGCGGATCTGGTGCAACCGGATGAAGAGATAGAAATCCAGACGACCACGCCAAAGCCGGATAAAGTTGACGATCCCGAAGAGCCGCCACCAGAAATGGAGATGGTGGAACTCGACGTTGATGTGGATATGGACGTCGACAACATTGCACCGCAGACCAAGGTCGAAATAAACATTGACAGCGGCACTATGGCCACTGGCGATGGGGAGTATCTGCCTATTGTAAAGGTTGCCCCCATATATCCCCGACGCGCTGCGAGCCGTGGTATCTCAGGCTACTGTATTGTGGAATACACGGTTACGACCTCCGGGGCGATCCGCGACCCGCAACCGGTAGACTGCCAACCCAGCGGCGTGTTTGATTCCGCCTCGGTCAAGGCAGCCCTCAAATTCAAGTACAAGCCACGTATCATCGACGGTGAGGCCATTGAAGTTCCGGGCGTACAGAACAAGTTCACCTATGAGTTGGAAGATTAGATGGTTGCCGCGTTATGAATAGGTTTAGCCCCACAATCTGGATACGCGCTACCTTGCTGGCTGCACCGGTACTCGCCATGCAGGTGGCAGTAACGCAACTGCAAGTCAGCACCGAACTGCGTCCGTTTTCTGCCGCCTTTGCACAGCAGGGCGAGAAGAAGCCGGAGCGGGAAACGCGTCGTACCCCAGCCCTGCGAAATGCAATATATGAAAAGTTGTCAGAAGCGCAGGTGGCCGCCGAGGATAAGGACCTTGGCACCGCAAAAGCCATACTCGATGAGCTGATTGCGACCAGTGGCAGCAAGGCGTTGAACAGCTATGAGCTGGCTAATGTCTACAATCTCTACGCGTTTATTCAGTACTCTAAAGAAGATTATGCGGGCGCGCTGCGATCCTACGAGAAAGTCGTCTCACAGCCTGATATCCCGCTGGCGATGGAGATCAATACACGCTTCACCATAGCCCAGCTGTATTTTGTGCAGGAGCAGTGGCAAAAGGGTATCGATGCGTTGCTCAAGTGGTTCTCGATGACAGAAACGCCCAATGCCAATGCGTACATCCTGCTCGCGCAGGGTTACTATCAGGTCAAGGATTACGACAAGGCGCTGGTCAACGTCAACAAAGCAATCGAAATGCAGGAAGCTGCAGGCAAGATACCCAAGGAGCAGTGGTACAACTTGGCGCGTTTCCTCTATTTTGAAAAGAATGACGTCAACAATACTGTCGCCATGCTGGAAGAGCTGCTGAAGTACTACCCGAAAAAGGATTACTGGGTCCAGATTTCACATATGTACGGCGAGCAAAAGAAGACAAGCCAGCAATTAGCGGCGATGGAAACGGCTTACGTGCAGGATATGCTGGATAAAGGTACCGAGCAGGTCACCATGGCCTATCTCTACCTGAACGCCGATGTGCCCTATAAAGCCGCGAAGGTTATGGACAAGGGTCTTAACAATGACTCTATTGACGGTAAGTCAAAGAACTGGGAGTTGACCGGCAACGCATGGCGGCAAGCTCAGGAGCTGGAGAAGGCCATTCCGGCGATGGAAGAGGCGGCGTCCAAATCCAGTACCGGTGAGCTCTATGCACGTCTGGGCAATATTTATCTGGATAGCGACAACTTTACCAAGGCGATATCCTCGATCAACAAGGGCCTGTCCCGCGGTGGCGTTAAACGTCCGGATACCGCACGTCTGGTGCTGGGTATGGCATATTTCAACACTGAGCAGTATGACAAGGCTCGTGAAGCTTTTACGGCCGCCGGTCGCGATGAGCGCTCAAAAAGTTATGCGGAGCAATGGATCAATTACATGGATTCAGAGCTAGCGCGCCAGAAAGCTCTGCAGGACGAAGGCGAGGCGCTTGAAGCGGAGGAAGTAGAGGGTCTACCCGGTGGGCAAATGGACTCCGGAGAAGATGGCGCTAATGAAGCGGAAGCCGAACTTGAGGCTGAAGTGGAAGCCGAGGCCGAAGTCGATATGGAGATCGATATGGAAGCGGGTATGGAAGTCGATATAGAAGCTGAAGGCGAGGTTAAACAACAACCCGCCGGATAACAGCGAACTGAGGGCTACACCCGATGGGTGCGTAACAGCCTGGATACTGAATTGAAAAGGGAGCTGGTACAGCTCCCTTTTTGTTTGAACTTACAGAGGAACTACGTTCTCTGCCTGTGGACCTTTCTGACCATCCGTGACGTTGAATTCAACCTTCTGACCGTCGGCCAGCGTTTTGAAGCCATCGCCCTGGATAGAGCTGAAATGAACGAACACGTCGGGACCATCTTCACGCTCGATAAAGCCGAATCCTTTGGTTTCGTTAAACCATTTAACAGTACCAGTTGTTTTAGACATAATGCTTACCTGTATAGCTAGCGGCGCCATGTCCAGGCGCCTTTTCATTTATAGTGTTATTTATGGTTTACGTACCGATTATCTTGATGAAACATCGACTTCGACCGTGAGCATAAATACTGCTGAATCCACTCAGCACTATGAGTGTAGCACCATAATTGGCGTTTTACAGGAACGCTGGCAAACTATTTTTTGAGCAATTTTGCCCATTTGCGTGCCCGCTATAGAGACCGGGAGGCCCTGCTGTCCCGGTTCAAATGGCAGCAGTTGGCGCGTGGGCGGCACCCAATAGGCCTGTGGTTTTGCCGGTGATTACGAACAGCGGAACCTGTTCAAGGTGGGTGCGCATTTTTCCTTTTTCCACAAAGCGCTTGCTGAAGTCGCTCTGCGCGAGGAACTCGATCATCCCCGACAGGAAGCCGCCGGCCAGGTAGAGCCCCCCGTAGGCGCCGTTGGCGAGCGCATAGTCGCCACATATCGAACCGAGCAACGCGCAGAAGGTACTGAGTGTCAGTTCACAGAGCTCGCATTCTCCGCGCTGTGCTTTGGTGGAAATCTCCTCCGATGACAGCGCAACAGGCGCGTGACCAGTGATCGCACTCAGCGCCTGATACAGGCGTTGCAGTCCGGGCCCGGACACCAGCAGCTCGGCATAGACCTCGCCACCGCGCGGTAGCAGGTAGCGAAACAGCTCCAACTCCAACTCGGTGGCCGGTGTCAGCCCCATATGGCCGGGTTCACTGGCACTGGCTGTGGGGACACCACTGGCCCAGCTCAGCGTCGCACCGCCGAGACCGGTGCCCGGCCCGACTGTAGCCAGCTTGGCACATTTACCGGCCTGGCCATGCGCAAGCACGCTGAGGTCGTCCCTGGCGAGGTGGGGCAATGCATGGGCATTTGCCTCAAAGTCGTTGATGGCGCACAACTTGTCAAACTGAAAGCGGTTGGCGAGTTCCGGCAACGAAAACGACCAGTCGATATTGAGCATGGTGACACGGTCGTCGAATGGGGGCGCCGCCACTGCCAGGCAGCATTCGGGGGGGCGGGGTTCACTCAGTGCGCCCAACCAGGCGTCGATGACGTCCTCGAACCGGCCATACTCGCGATTGCGATAGTTGCACAGCGAGCGCAGTTCCTCGGTTTGGGGGTCGTAGAGGGCCAGCCGGCTGTTGGTGCCACCGATATCCGCTACCAGTCGGGTGTTTGAGGGTTCTGACAAAACTACCCCCTAATCAACTGGCAGGATTTTCATGATATTGGTCGAGCCAGCGGTGCCGATTCGCTCACCCTTGGTGAGAATGATGGAGTCGCCTTTATGCAAATAACCACCATCCATCAAAAACTCGATAGCCCGGGCATCGATGCAGTCCTCGTCGAATGCCGTGGCGTCAAAGAACAGCGGTACCACACCGCGGCACAAACAGAGTTTCTGTAGCGTTTCGCTCAAATTGCTCAGCGCGAAAATGGGTAGGCCGGAACTGAGCCGGGACATCAATCGCGGGGTCGTGCCAGACTCGGTCAGACAGGCGATGCCGCGTACATTATCGAAATGGTTGGCGGCATAAATCGCCGACATTGCGATAGTTTCCTGAGCATTGGCAAATGCCCTGTTGAGGCGGAACCTGGAGGTTCTGGACACGGGCTGGCGCTCAGCGCCCAGCGCGGCGTCCGCCATGGCCTGCACCACTTCCACCGGGTAGCTGCCGACTGCGGTTTCCGCCGACAGCATAACGGCATCGGTGCCGTCGAGGACGGCATTGGCGACGTCAAAAACCTCTGCGCGGGTTGGCATAGAGCTGTTGATCATGGATTCCATCATCTGGGTCGCGGTAATAACCACCCGATCCATGGTACGCGCTTGGGAAATCAGTGCTTTCTGGATGCCTATCAGCTGTGCGTCGCCAACCTCGACACCGAGATCGCCTCGCGCGACCATCACGCCGTCCGAAGCCCGCACTATGTCGCTGAGCGTGTCCTCGTCGGCGACGACCTCTGCCCGCTCGATTTTGGCGATAATGGCCGGTTGCAACTGGTGCTGTTGCAGCAGTCCTCTGGTCTGGAATATGTCCTCTGCACTGGAGACAAAAGATACCGCGACAATGTCGGGCCTGAGTTCACTCAGGCTGTCGATATCTGTGAGGTCTTTCGCGGTGAGCGCGGGCGCAGCGAGGCCGCCCCCGAGGCGGTTGATGCCCTTGCGTGAACCCAGCGTTCCCCCGATTACCACGGTACAGTCCACTGTGCTGGCATCCGCATCATCCACACGCAAGCGAATCCGCCCGTCGTCGAGCAGCAGGATGTCGCCCTTTGTCACGCTGCGGCACAACTCCTTGTATTCAAGGCCCACGCCGCGAAAATCACCTTCGCCGTCGGGTAGGTCCAGATCGAGACGGAAGCGGTCGCCGGCGGCAAGTTCGACAGAGCCATCGCGAAAGGCGCCGATACGAATCTTGGGCCCCTGTAAGTCGGCCATTATGCCCACGTACACACCGGCAATACTGGCCTGCTTGCGAATGCGCGCGGCGACAACAATGTGGTGATCCGCGGTGCCGTGGCTAAAGTTCAGGCGAAAGATATTGACGCCGGCCGCGATCAATTTGGCGATCATGTCCTCCGACTCGCTGGCCGGGCCAATGGTGGCGACTATTTTGGTACGTCTGAGGTGCTTTGGATTCACATCTGCTCTCGTTGTGGGTGGTGCGGCCAGCCTGTGATGGCCAACCTTCTAGGATCTGCCCGATACCGGCATGCAGTGTACGCCATATCGCAATGGGGCCACAAAAAGGACCCTGCAGCCGGGAGCCTGTTCCAGAGCGCCCGGCCGCGTGGAATACTGCCACTCCACACCGCAGTATTCCAGCAAAAAAGGTAGGGGTCATCACTGCGGGGGCGGGTCTTGCAAAGCACCCAATCCGACTGGGCAGGTGTAAGGCTGGCAAGCGAGTCCCTTCGCTGCAATGCCCACAGGCGCGGGCCGCGCTAGCTGGGTGTGCCAATTTTCTGCAGTTTCAGGTAGTCTGCAACGAGGTCGGGGAAATCGGTAAACAGCCCGTCGACCCCCGCCTGTCGGATGAAGATGTCCAGTAGCTGTTCGAAACTCCCGATACCCGGCGGCAACTCATCGCGGCGAAACGTATAGGGATGTACTTGCAGGCCTCTCGTGTGGGCGTGTTCAACAAGAGCGCTGAATTGCGGTTCTCCGGTTGCCGCCATGCCGAGCAAAATGTGTGGAATGAACGGCCCTATACCCTGGGCGTAACTCGCGACATGATCCAGCCCTTGTGGCGTGCGCAGGTAATCATAATCCACCGCGCTGTCCTCGCCCCAGTTGTTCTCGCCAATCAGCTGAATCATCGGCAGGGGGCTGGCCTTGAGTTCACGTTGTAACTGCTGCAGTGTCTGATCATCGAAACACTGCAGAAATACCTGCTCGGGCCGATTTCGATAGCCGGTTTGTTCGAGTACCTCGATCAGGGCAGCCGACAGGTCCAGCCCCTCGCTGAGATGCCAGCGGGGCGACTTCAGCTCAATATAGACGCCGGTCTGGCAGCCGCGGCTGTGATCAAGCCCGGCCAGCATGTGTAATTCCTCGGCCAGCGTGGGTACAGTAAATAGTGCGTGCTCGGCCGGAAAACGTTGCGGGTAGACCGCGCTGCCATTGCGAGCGGCATCGAGATGGGTGCGCTCGTGTACGCGCAGCTGGCGTATTTCATCTATATCGAAATCGATGGCATAGAAGCGCCCGTCGCTGCGAGCGCGACCGGGAAAGCGCTGCGCGACATCGGTTGTGCTGTCCAGGTGAATGTCGTGTAAAACGAGGGCTGTGCCATCCCGACTCAGCACCACATCCTGTTCGAGGTAGTCGGCGCCCATTGCATGGGCCAGTGCCTTGGCCGCGAGCGTATGCTCCGGCAGGTAACCGCTGGCACCGCGATGCGCGATGATAATGGGATCGGGGTTGTTCATGAGATGTTATGACCTCACCGCCAGTGATACGGTGCCAGAAGCAGAAAAGGGCGGGATAGAATATCCACGCCCTTCCTGTTAGCGAGATTTAACCCCGGTAATCAGGGCAGTGCGGCAATCCAGGAGTCGTCTTCAAACCATTTCTTGCGCAGCTGGTTCAACACGCCGGTTTTTTCATAGGCGGTGAGGTAGTTGTCGACCAGATTAAAAAACTGAACATCCTCTTTGTTGATAGCGATCCCGATGGGCTCGACGGTCAGTGGCTTTTCCAGTGTGGTCAGCCCTGAGTCAGGGTAGCGCATAACGGCGAGTATGCACTGGGTCATGTCCGCCACCATCGCGTCTGCCTTGCCTTCAATTAGCATGGCCACGCCCTCATCGTAGCTGCCGAACTCGATCAGAGTGGCATCCGGGGCAACCTTCTTGATGAAATTGGCGTGGGTAGAATTTTTCAGCGCCAGCAGTTTGAGGTTCGAACGGTTAAATTCCTCGGCAGAGGTGATGGTGCCCAGCACCTCACTTTTTGTCAGGATAGACATGCCGGACATCATATAGGGACCGACGAAAGAGACCATTTCGGTGCGGGCCGGGGTGATCGACACATTGGATAACACCATGTCGATCTCGTCATTTTCCAGTGCCGCTATCAGTTCGCCGAATGGAATGGTCTTGATTTCCAGTTTCACATTCATCGCCAGCGCCAATGCCTGGGCGAGGTCGACGTCAAAGCCCATCAGGCCGCCTTCGCGGGTGGTCATGGTCATCGGTGGCTGATTGCCGGACATACCCACTTTCAACACCTCAAAATCGACGACACGTTCCAGTGTGTCGCCAGCCAGGGCATGAAAGGGAAGTGCTCCCAGCAGCGTCATTACGCCTGCCAGTAGAACGTGTTTGATTGCTTTGGACATCAGTGTTCTCCGTTCGATTAATTGTTAATTCGCAGTTGATGCAGATGCGATTGTTATCCGATCAAGCCTAACCAGTGTAAGTCTGATCGGCAAGGATGCCAAAACCTTTTATCATGGAATCCACGCAGCTGACCCGGAGGAGATCCTGTGGCGGACAAGTTTGACCGAATAGTATTGGCAGTACCCGATCTGCAAGCGGCTGTCGCAGATTATCAGCTGTTGCTGGGTGCGACGCCCCACATCCACTTGGCTGCCGGCAAGACACGTTGTGCTTGGTGGGGGCTTTCCAATACGGTCATCGAATTGATCGAGGATGCCGGTGCGAGCGCGAAGTTGCAGGGGATTGTGTTCAGCGCAGCTGATGCGCCGGGTGCCGAGAGTGCCGTTGCCAATCCGCTGGGCGTGGATCTCCGTCTTTGCGACGGCAGCGCCACGCTGGATTTTCGCCGGGACTATCCCGAGGCGCAGTGCGCCGGCCTGTGCGTTGATCATGTGGTACTGCGCACCGACAATGCGCAGGCCTGCCTTGGGTTATTCAGGGATCAACTCGGGATTCGCCTGGCGCTGGACAAAACCGTGCCGAAGTGGGGCGGGCGCATGCTGTTTTTCCGCACTGGCAAACTGACACTGGAAGTCATTGAAGCGGCGGACGGTGAGGCGACACCCAGTGCATTCTGGGGCGTAGCTTACCAGTGCAGCGATCTGGCGGGTTTTGTACAGGTGCTGCGTGAACGTGGTGTGGCGACGTCAGCAACCCGTGATGGCAGAAAGCCCGGCACCCTGGTCGCCACGCTCAAGAGCCACAATTTGGGAATTCCAACCCTGCTGATCCAAGGCGCTAGATAATGCAGTGTTTGGTGTAGCTGGCAGTTTCATCGGCTGTCCACTGGCCCTTGGGCTTGTCGGACATGTTCTCACACCACTCTTTTGAGCCGATGGTGGTGCTGTCGAGCAGGCAGTTGCTGGCAAACGTGACGGCGTCAGAACTGGTCCATTCCGTTTTGGATTGCTCTTTCTTTTGCTCGCACCACTTTTCGCTGCCGGGCTCCGCGCTGCATGCACCCAGGACCAGCATGCTGGTGATTATCAGTATTCGTCGCATACTTTCTCCGTAGAAAACGAAACGGGCGCTATTTTTTCAGCTGCATTTTGATCGTGCTTTCAGTGGCCTTGCTATACGGTGGCAACATGCCGCCAAGCTTGGCGACATTGAAGCTGGCCTGCCGATAGATCGATTTGGCGTGGCTGAAAGTCTGGAACCCCTTCAAGCCGTGGTAGGCACCCATGCCGCTGGGGCCGACACCGCCGAACGGCAGGTCTTCCTGTGCGACCTGCATGACCACATCGTTGATACACATGCCACCGGAGGTGGTGCGGTTGGTCAGGGCTGCTTCCTCCTGCTTGTCCTCGCCGAAATAATACGCGGCAAGGGGACGAGGTTTACTGTTGATGTAGCTGATGGTTTCCTCAAAGTTGCTGTAGGTGCGAATAGGCAGTAGCGGCCCAAATAACTCCTCTTCCATCATGCGCAGGTCATCGGCCGGCTCGGGTATTAGCGTGGGAGGGATTTTCAGCGTGCCCTGCTGCTTGCTGAAATCCTCATTGGCGGGGTTGATGGGGATGATCTTCTGCCCGCGTTCATTGGCTTCGGCAAGGTAGCCATTGAGCCGCTGATAGTGACGCTCGTTGATTACAGAGGTGTACTGCGGATTCTCCAAAATACTGGGGAACATCTGGGTGACGGCTTTTTGCGCGGCGGCAATGACTTCGTGCAGCTTTTCCTCAGGCACCAGCAGGTAGTCCGGTGCCAGGCAGATCTGCCCCGCATTCATGGTTTTACCCATCATAATGCGGCCCAGGCTCTTCTCGAGATCGGCACTGCGTGAGATCACCACTGGTGATTTGCCGCCCAGTTCCAGCGTGACTGGCACCAGGTTGCGTGCCGCTGCTGTGAGGATGTGGCGCGCGATGGAGGTTGCACCGGTAAAGATCATGTGGTCAAAGGGCAGGCTGGAAAACGCCTGCCCCACTTCCGGCCCACCATCGAACATGGCAATCTCTTTCGGGTCATAGGCCTCGGCGATCATTTCTGCCAGCAGGGCGGAGGTCGCCGGGGTGAATTCGGAGGGCTTGATCATCGCGCGGTTGCCGGCGGCCAACACGCCTGCCAGCGGCGCGAACACCATATTGACCGGGAAATTCCATGGCGCGATGATGCCGACTACACCCAGCGGCTGGTATTCGATACGAGAGCGTCCACCCAGTAGATTGAAGGGGAACATGGTGGGGCGTTTTTCCGGTTTCATCCACGAGCGCAAATGCTTGATCGCGTGCTTCATCGGCGCGATGCCGGCACCCACATCGGTGAGCAGCGTCACTTCGCGAGGGCGGCAGGTAAAGTCCGAGTCCAGAGCGTCTACAATTCTGGCGTGGTGTTTGATCAATACGTCGACACCGCGTTGCAGGCGATCGATGCGAGTCTCCGCGGTGACGACACCTTCCTTGAGGTAATCTTCACGCTGCATATCGAGCGTGGCTTTCATTTGCTGTTCAATATCGCTGTGACTGACAGGTTGCTCGGGAGCGTTCATGATCAGGTCCTCGGGACTGGTGCCAATTGGCAGTGTGATTATCTTGTGGAGTATAGCCCTGTGCCGGATGAATATTAATCGAATTGCAGGGTCATTTGTGGCCAATTGTCGCAGTGCGCGGCTCAAACTTGGCATTGCCTTTACGAACTGCTATTAAGTGCTCATGAATCCGGATGACTTACAACCTGATACCCGCACGCCTTCGCCACCGTATGGCTATTCCTGCAGGTGTACCTACCCGCGGGCGCAGCAAATCCATATTGTGGCGGAATTTCATGCCCACAAAATCCGCCCCAGCCGCATTGCCTACCGCGTGGGGATCGATATCGCGTTCATTGAAGAGCTCATTGCCGGGGAAACCGAGCGCGAACATTTCGCGCAACTGGTGAAGTTCTATCGCAAAGGCCGGTATCAGCAGCGCCTGCGCGAGACGCAGAAGACAACGGGTGTCACCCGGTATGAGCTGCAACAGAAAATAGAGCGGGAGTTTGTGCAGGAAACCGACCTCTAGTGTCCGGCGCTGTTTTCCACAATGCTCGCGCGTGTCAGCCGACTCGCTCGCAGCGGGCTTAAACTGTTATTCTCCGCTCGCCCCTACGCATCAACCGACGAGGAACCGCCGTTATGAATACCCTTGAAATCTGGCATGACATCGTGCGCAAGCAGGATACGGCACGCCTGGATGAAGTGCTGGCGGAGGATTGTGTATTCCTCTCACCGGTTGTGCACACACCGCAGCAGGGGCGAGAACTGACCACGCTGTACCTCACGGCCGCGTTAAGCGTTTTCAATGACTCTTTCCACTACGTCAAAGAGGTTGTCACGGCACAGCACGCCGTACTGGAGTTCTCTTGTGAAGTGGACGGCATTATGGTGAACGGAGTCGATATCATGACCTTTGATGAGTCCGGCAAAATCATCGAGTTCAAAGTCATGGTAAGACCCCTTAAAGCGATTAATTTGCTGCACGCCAAAATGCGCGCAATGCTGGAGGAGCTGTCCTCCCAGTAACGCCGCTCGTGTAGAAGCGGGCCAGTGTAGTTCGGGAAGGGCGGTCAGCACACTGCGATGGCCCGCACCGGACAGCTGTGCCAAATCCCTGTATAATCTCCCGCCGCCTGCAGCAGGGGGCTCCTCTTCACACGTCAAGGTTACAACATGTCCTCTCCCGAAGCGGCAAGCAGTTTCGCACAGCTGGAATTGCCCGCCCCCATACAACAGGCCCTGGTGGATGTGGGTTACGAAACCCCGTCGCCCATTCAGGCCCGGATCATTCCCTATATGCTGGAAGGGGTTGATGTGCTGGGTCAGGCCCAGACCGGCACCGGTAAGACAGCGGCATTTGCCCTGCCGATACTGGCGCGCCTGGATCTGAAGAAAAAGCTGCCTCAGGTGCTGGTGCTGGCGCCGACACGGGAGCTGGCGATTCAGGTTGCCGAGGCCTTCCAGAAGTATGCGCGGCATCTGAAGGGCTTTCACGTGCTGCCCCTGTATGGCGGCTCCGACTACCGCGGCCAGTTTCGCCAGTTGCAGCGCGGCGTGCACGTGGTGGTGGGCACGCCGGGCCGCGTCATGGACCATATGCGTCGTGGTTCACTGGATTTGTCCGAGTTGCAATCGCTGGTGCTGGATGAGGCCGACGAGATGCTGCGTATGGGCTTTATCGACGATGTCGAATGGATTCTGGAACAGACGCCGCAGGAGCGCCAGATCGCACTGTTCTCTGCGACCATGCCGGATGCCATCCGCCGTATCGCCAAGCGCCACCTGCGCAACCCGGTAGAGATCGCAATTGAGGTCAAGGCGGTTGAGACAGCGCTGATACGTCAGCGCGTCTGGATGATGGCGGGGATGAAAAAAATCGACGCATTGACGCGCATTCTGGAAGTTGAAGAATTCGATGGCATGATAATCTTCGTCCGCACTCGCATTCTGACGACGGAGCTGGCCGATAAACTCGCCGCGCGCGGTTATTCAGTGGCGGCCTTGAACGGCGATATACCGCAGAAACAGCGCGAGCAGACGGTTGAAAAACTGAAGAATGGCAAGCTCGATATCGTCGTCGCCACCGATGTCGCGGCGCGCGGCCTTGACGTGCAGCGCATCAGCCATGTCATCAACTACGACATTCCCTCCGATGTGGAGTCCTATATTCACCGCATCGGGCGCACCGGTCGCGCCGGTCGCAGCGGCGATGCGATCCTGTTCGCGGCTAACCGTGAAAGGCGCCTGCTGGGAGCCATCGAGAAAGCCACTGGCAAAACCATAGAGCGCATGGCCCTGCCGACGGTGGAAGAAGTGACGGACAAACGGGTCGGCAAGTTCAAGCAGCGCATCTCCGAGACGTTGGAGACTGCGGATCTGCAGATTTTCCGCGACCTGATACAGGAGTACGAAAACGAAACCGGCGTGCCGGTGCTGGAGGTGGCCGCGGCACTGGGTGTGCTGGCCCAGGGCAATAAGCCACTGCAGGAGAAAGCCACCGCGGCACCGGCCAAAGGTGAGCGCAACGAAGCGCGAGCAGCAAAGCCGCGCAAAACAGCTGCGGACACATCAGCGGATAAGCCGCGCCGGGACACTGACAAGCCGGAACCGGGCATGGAGCGCTTCCGCCTTGAGGTGGGTCACACCCACGGCGTCAAACCCGGGAATATCGTCGGCGCGATAGCCAACGAAGCGGACATCGACAGCGAGCACATCGGGCGCATCGAAATCCTTGATGACCACAGTACGGTAGACCTGCCAGAGGGAATGCCAAAAGAGCTTTTCAAGCACCTTAAATCCGTGTGGGTCAGCGGTCAGCGCCTGCAGATTTCCAGATTGGAGCCCGGCGGCAAAACAGCGCCGTCCAGGGAGGCAAAGCGCAAGCCGCGCAAGGGCAAAGACAAGAACAAGGGTAAGCCCAAAAACAGGGCCCGTGCGCCACACGACGGCGCCGAACCCACGGCGCGTGAACGGCCGGCGAAATGACGCTGTGCCCCGACATTTGTTAGAGTCACAGGGATTCAGGTCAGCGGAGATGGTGCTATGCCCAAGCCTATAATCGTCGGTATCAGCGGTGCGTCCGGCATAGTGTATGGCGTGCGCGCATTACAGTTGCTGCGTGAGGCCGGTGTGGCGACACACCTGGTGATGAGTAAATCCGCGAAACTCACACTGCACCACGAATTGGATATGCCACTGGCTGAGCTCGAGTCCCTCGCCAGCGAGGTTCACTCCAGCAATAATATCGGCGCCTCTATAGCCAGCGGCTCATTTCCCACGGCCGGTATGTTGATTGCGCCCTGTTCGGTGCGCACAATGTCGGAGATAGCTGCCGGGGTGACCTCAACCCTGCTCACCCGCGCGGCCGATGTGGTGCTCAAGGAGCGCCGACGGTTGGTGTTAATGGTGCGTGAAACGCCGCTGCACACGGGTCACTTGCGCACCATGACGCAGTTATCGGAAATGGGCGCGGTGGTCGCCCCTCCGGTGCCGGCCTTTTACACGCGTCCACAGTCCCTGGATGACATGGTGACGCAAACCGTCGGCCGCGCGCTCGACCTGTTTGATCTGCAGCTCGATCAGGTAAAGCGCTGGCAGGGTGACTAGTTCAGTGCACCTGTTTCACCGCGCCACAGCAAAAGGGGCTCCCGTCTAGTGCCCATTCTGTTCTGCGTTATCGTGCTCGACCTGATCGGTTTCGGCATCGTGATTCCAATTCTGCCGTTCTTGTCTCCCACACTGGGCGCCGACAAAATGGATATTGCATTGATTCTGGTGACCTATGCCATTTGCGCCGGCTTCTGCGGCCCCGTCTGGGGGCGCCTTTCGGATCGTATTGGCCGCAAGCCGGTGCTGATGATCTGCCTCGCCGGCGCAGCCTGTTCCTATGTGATGCTGGGGTTGGCTTCAGAGCTGTGGATGGTCTATGTCGCGCGCGGCTTCGCGGGGTTGATGGCGGGTAACTTCGGCGTCGCCTCCGCGATGATCGCAGATATGACAACGCCACAGAATCGTGCGCGCGGCATGGGTTTGATAGGCGCCGCGTTTGGCCTGGGTATTGTATTGGGCCCGGTACTCGGTGGCCTGTTGTCGGGGCCCAGCGCCAGTTTTACCCTGCCGTGCATGGTGGCAGGCGTAATGTCACTGCTGGCGATCGCCGCCGCCGCCGTTTTCCTGCCGGAGTCCCTGCCGCGCGAAAAACGCCAGGGCAGTCACAGCGCTGATACGCCAACCCGAACACTGTCCAACTATGCACTGCTGCGGCAGACGGGAACACGGCTGTTGGTATCGCAGTATGTCCTGCATCAGGTTGCTGTCAGTGCGGTCACCTACCTTGTGCCGCTGTGGATGGGCGATTTACTGGGCTGGTCAGCGCGGGAGGTCGGCATTGTATTCGGCATTCAGGGTGCGTTCATGGTTATCGTGCAGGGTGGTTTGCTGAGCCCGCTGGTGAAATGGCTGGGGGAGTGGCGGTTGCTGTGCTGGTCCATTTCAGCCCTGCTGCTGGGCCTGCTTAGCGCTGCGTTTGCCAGCAGCATGCTGGGGATGGTCTGCTCGGTGTATGTTGCCATGACCGGCGCGACCATTTGCATCCCACTGCTCAATACCATTGTCAGTCGCACTACCGCACTGGAGGTTCGCGGGCGCATGATGGGCATTACCAGTGCCGCATCATCCTGGGGCCGTGTCGTGGGCCCGTTACTGACAGGTGTGACACTGGCGACAGCGGGCTATCGCGGAGCCTGGTTGAGCAGTGCGGGGGTCGTGTCCCTCTACCTCGCGTGGGCCTGTGTGCAATACGCGCGGCACAAGGCCGACGGGGCCGACTACGATGTGCATGTGGATGTGTAACAGCGTAGTATTTCACCGCGCAACTCGCGGCATCTCGAATCAACTCAATAGCAACAGGACACAGCACTATGGCGACACAACTTTTTGACTTGACCGGTAAAATTGCACTGGTGAGCGGCGCGAGTCGCGGAATTGGCGAAGAGATAGCCAAACTATTGGCCGAGCAGGGTGCGCATGTGATTGTCTCCAGTCGCAAGATCGATGATTGCACCGCTGTGGCCGAGGGTATCCTCGCGGCGGGCGGCAGTGCGGAGGCGTTTGCCTGCAACGTAGGCAATATGGATCAGATCACCGAGTTGTTTGCGCACATCACCCAGTCACACGGCAAGCTGGATATCTGCGTCAATAACGCGGCGACCAATCCCTACTTCGGTCACGTGCTGGACACCGATCTCGGCGCGTTCAATAAAACCGTCGAGGTGAATATTCGCGGTTATTTCTTCATGTCTATTGAAGCGGGCAAACTGATGCGCGATAACGGCGGCGGCGCTATCGTTAACACCGCCTCGATCAACGCACTGCAGCCCGGACCCATGCAGGGTATCTATTCCATCACCAAGGCGGCCGTCACCAATATGACGAAGGTATTTGCCAAGGAGTGCGCGCCGCTGGGCATTCGCTGCAATGCCTTACTGCCCGGCCTGACCAAAACGAAATTTGCCGGCGCGTTGTTTAGCAACGACGATATCTACCAGATGGCGGTGCAGGGTATTCCGATGGGTCGACACGCAGAGCCCAGTGAAATGGCAGGTACCGTGCTCTACCTGGTGTCGGATGCGAGCAGCTACACCAATGGCGAGTGTATCGTCGTCGATGGCGGCATGACGATTTAATTGCAAAGCGCGGGAGAGCTGTTTTGGCAGACCATCAAATAGCGCAGCAACTGTTGGCGGACTGCCACCATCTGGGCAGGTTGCCGGCTTCGGCATTACTGTTGAACCGCAACGCTATCCTGCCCTGGTTTATCCTGGTGCCAGAAACCCCGTTGGGTGATTTTCTGGATCTGCCCGATGCACAGCGACGGCAGGTGCTTGATGAATGCGCGTCCGTGTCGGCATTCATCAAGCAGGAACTGGGGTTCGACAAGGTGAACTTTGCCGGCCTCGGCAATGTGGTACCGGCGATGCACCTGCATATCATTGGGCGCCACAGTGGCGACGCTTGCTGGCCGCAACCGGTCTGGGGGAATCTGCCCGAGGGTGAGCCCTACAGCGCCGAGCAGCTGCGTGATTGGCAGGCGCGGCTTGTCACTTTGACGGGGCTGGTGCCCGAGACACTATAGCGCTATGGCTACCGGCAACGGCAGAATTGAGCGTAAGCGTGTGGTGGTCACACACCCGCTGCCGGCTGAGCGGCTCCAGGCGCTGGCACCGCTGTGCGAGCTGGAGATACTGCAGGGGGGGCAGCCTCTGTCACAGGCGCTATCATCTCGGCAACTCGCCGAGTGCGGCGGCCTGATCTGCCTGCTGACAGATGCTATCGATATTTCACTACTGGATGCCATGCCCAAGCTGGAGTTCGTTTCCAGTGTCTCCGTCGGGGTCGATCATATCGATGTGGAGACACTGACCAGCCGCAGCATCCCGGTGGGGAATACCCCAGGCGTGCTGGTTGATGCCACAGCTGATACGGCGTTCGCTCTGCTGTTGGCGGCGGCCAGGCGAGTCGCGGAAGGCGATCGCTATATCCGCGAGGGAAGTTGGGGTCGCGATGCGCGTTGGTCCCCGGATTTTTTTCTCGGCAAGGATGTCAGTGGCGCGACGCTTGGCATTATCGGGCTTGGCGCCATCGGGCAGGCCGTGGCGCGGCGGGCAGCGGGATTCGGCATGAGCGTGCTCGGTTGGACGCCCTCGGGGCGCGACGTGCCCGGTGTCGACAGTGTGTCGCTTGAGGAGTTGCTGTTGCGCAGTGACTTTGTCAGCGTGCATCTCGCGCTCGCGAAGGAGACGCGGAATGTGCTGGATGCGGCGAAGATTGCCGCAATGAAACCCGGTGCGGTGTTAGTGAACACGGCCAGGGGGGGCATTGTCGACGAGGCGGCACTGGTGGCGGCACTGGAAAATGGCCATCTCTATGCGGCGGGGTTGGATGTGTTTGAGCGCGAGCCGATCTCGATGGATGATCCGCTGTTACGCCACCCGCGCGTGGTCGCCGTGCCCCATATCGGCAGTGCGACCACTCTGGCGCGAGCGAAGATGGTGGAGCTGGCTGTCAGCAATGCTGCCGCAGCGCTGCAGGGGCAGCCGATGCTGCACTGTGTTAATCCCGGGGTGTATACGGCGCAGTAGTTGCCAGACTATTGCGGGCTTGCCGGTGGCAGGGTCTTCAGCGCACTTGCCAGGTATTTTTTGAGGTTCTCGTCCAGACGCGATGCGTCGACATTGTTGGCGTCTTCCACGACTTTGCTCATTGTGGCCTGCCACACCTCCCGATTGCTGGCCAGGTCATTGAACTGCAGGATTATATTGTTTGTCTCCTTCACCCCACCCAGTGCAATGGCGTTGTCGACTGTGGCCTGGTTCACCTGGCGGTTGGGTGTGACCCTGGGATAGGGTGTGATATTACTTGCCAACTGGCTGGGCTCCCCCTGTTGCATGCCGCTGGCATAGAGGTAATCCACGGTGAACTGTGCGCGGGTTGGGTCCAGAACATAACCCTTGCTCTGTAGGTCGGCGTTCACTTCGCGCCGTATCACGGGGTCGATGGCGTACACAGGATCGTTCGACCGAGTTGTAGTGGGCAGTGGTTCTGTGCGCCACTTGTAGTAGTGGTAGTTCCCGGCGCTGAACTTGTCAGCTGTGCTGTGTTGGATATCGACACCACTGCAGGAGACAAGTGCAAGTGACAGCATCATATAGGCAAGAATGAGGGTGTTTCGCATGGTTATCCCCAGAGGCAAAGTGGTCGACGAAAAGGTCGGCGGCTGACGACACGGCAGCGCCACGGACGCTATGGTAGCAGGTGGTGTTGACCTCGGCCACATAGCAGTGAGCTATCAGTACCTGCAACCGGCAGTGGCCCGGATGGAAGAGGTGTGCTGCTCTCGGGTGGAGTCTTAGGCGACCGCAGACATTTGCGGGAGCGATAATTTATGGGGTGATTTACCTCTGTCCATTTGTTAATGTTAGGCTATAACTATAAGTTATTTCTGGACGGCAACTATGATTTCGCGCAGGCTGATTCGAACTGATCTGAACTTACTGGTGGCGCTGCAAATATTGCTGGAAGAGCGCAATGTGACCCGCGCGGCCGAACGGCTGTCTGTGTCGCAGCCGGCACTGAGTAAAACACTGCAGAAACTGCGTGATTCGTTTGAGGACGAACTCTTCACGCGAACTTCGCACGGACTGGTGCCCACGCCGCGTGCTGAGGAACTGGGGGCGGAGCTTCCCGGGCTACTGGAAACCATCGAGCATGTGCTCGGCGACGCGGAATTCAGCCCGGAAACCTACGCCGGTTCCTTCAAGTTACTGATGCCACCCATTTTGTGTGAATCGCTGTTGCCTAGCCTGATGGCAGAGTTGGCCGAAACCGCTCCCAATGTGCAGATCATCATGGCGGAGGTACCGCCGAACTTTCAGGAGCAGTTGAAAAAGGGCGACGCTGATTTTGCGGCCTTTCTGGCGCTGGAGACGGAGCGGGATATTCTGGCCGAGCCGATTGCCGCGATTGAGCCGCGCTGCTACATGCGCGTCGATCACCCGCTGACGACGAAGGAGATTAGCCTGGATGACTTTCTGGCCTACCCGCACTTGCGCCTGTACCTCCCCGGTCTGACACGGGAGAACACCAGCATGGTTGATGATGTTCTGGGTCAGAATGGTATGCATCGAAATATTGTGCTGGAGACCACGCAGTTCTCCTCTGCGGTCGGCGTGTTGAATCACACGGACGCGCTGCTGGTGGCGAATGCCGGTTTTCAGGAAGGTGGGCTGTACCGCGAGCGCATCTTCGGTCAGGAGCTGCCGGCAGAATTGCAGCGCCTCATTCGCAACACCAATAGCAGCAACCGCGGCAAAATGTCGCTGATGCGGCACACGCGCACCGCGCGCAGTGCTCCACATCAGTGGATTCGTGCGTTGTTGATGAAACACCTCACCAGGTCTCCGGACCTGGTGAAGCCGGAAAAAATTTCCGGCTAGCTGCGCACGGAACGGCGGTAGGCGCGCGGTGACAGGCCAATGGTCTTGCTGAATTGTCGTGAGAAGTACAGCGGATCATCGTAGCCCAGAGCACCCGCCACGCCCTTCACGCTGAGCTGGCTTGAGTCCAGCAGGTGGCAGGCGTGCTCCATCTTCATATTGAGGAAGTGCTTGATGGGCGAGTAGCCGGTCAGGCCTTTGTACTTGTTACTGAAGTGGTATTTGGAGAGATTAGCGGCCGCGGCCAGCGTGTCCAGGTCCAGCGACTGCCCGATGTGGTCCAACATCAGGTTTTGCACTGCTTCCAGATCGAAACTGTCCTGACTGCTTGCTTTTGCGCGTCGAATTTCCAGCGCAATGTTGGTCAACAGATGGCGCAATTGGTTTGCCGCGTTGATGAAGGCGCGTGTGTTGTAGCCGGTACGGTGCACGGCTAGCAAGCCGCGAAAGTGCGCGACCAGCTGCGGCGAGATACCCGCCTCAATCACCGGCAGCCCGCCCTCGCGGTTTTCCAGATACTGGTTGAACAACTGCGCACCGCTGCCCTGATAATGCAGCCAGTATATCGTCCACGGTGTCTCGGGGTCCGCTTCATACTGGTGCGCGATCCCCTGCGGCAGCAACAGCAACTCGCCGGCTTCGATCGTTCCCCGCCAGTTGGCAGTGGTCGCGTGGCCTTTGCCGTCTACGCAATAAATCAACAGGTTGTCATTGTGACGCAGGCGTTCCATACGGTGTCTGTCGGCGCTGGGATAAAAGCCCATGGCCGTTGGATAGCACTCCTGTGTCAGTGGGTGTCGCGCCAACTTTTCGACCATAAATGCGGGTGTCAGGAAGCGGATGCCATTTTCCGGCAATGGCCATTGGGAGGGTGCGCTCATCGGGACGCCTGTTGCGAGGGTTGGTATATGGATTTCTATGATATCGCAATATAGTCCATAACTTGCGCAATTTCCTCCCTTGGACGGCGCCGTAGGCATCGGTAGTCTGATGCACACATTTTGATCAGCTAATCTATCCAGTGTGCACGCCAGCGTGCCTACCAATAACAGTGGAGTACAAGACAATGGAAGACACGCAGGAGCTCATTGAAGCGCGTGAAGAAGTGGCAGCCATGATTGAGCGCGCGCACGCGGCGCAGCAGCAAATTGAAAACTATACCCAGGCTCAGGTCGACGAACTGATTACGGCAATGGTATGGGCTGTAGCCCGCGAAGATCGCTCGGAAGAGATAGCCCACTTTGCGGTGGAAGAGACCCAGCTCGGCAACTACGAGGGCAAGTACCTGAAGATCCACCGCAAAACGCGAGCCACGCTGATGGATATCATCAACGACAAATCCGTGGGCGTGATAGAAGAAGATCCCGAGCGTAACATCGTCAAAATCGCTAAACCTGTCGGTGTGATAGGCGCGCTCTCCCCTTCGACCAACCCTGAAGCCACGCCGGTTATCAAATCGATATCGGCGGTGAAAGGGCGCAACGCCATTATCATCGCGCCGCATCCACGTGCCAAATTGACGAACAAGAAAATCTGTGACTATATGCGCGAGGCCATCGTGGCACTGGGCGCTCCGGCAGATCTGGTACAGAGCATCGATGTGCCGTCGCTGGACAAAACCAATGAGCTGATGCGCCAGTGTGACCGCATACTGGCCACCGGCGGTGCGGCAATGGTGGGCGCTGCTTATTCTTCCGGCACACCGGCGTTGGGTGTCGGTGTCGGTAACGCGGTGATCACTGTGGATGATACCGCTGATCTGGATGATGCAGCCGACAAAATCCGTATCTCCAAGACTCTGGATCTCGCGGCCTCGTGCTCATCGGACAATGCCGTGCTGGTGTTCGAATCGATCTATGATAAATTTTTGGAGAAGCTCAAGCACGAGGGCGGCCATGTCATCGAGGGTCAGGACAAGGACAGGCTGCAGCGGGTACTCTGGCACGACGGCCATCTCAATGCGGACATTGTGGCCCAACCCGCCGTGAACATCACTGGCAAAGCGGGCATCGACCTGCCCGAGGGCAAGCAATTCCTGATCGTCCCGGAAACCGGTGCTGGACCCGATTACCCCTTCTCCGGCGAGAAGCTGACCGTGACAATGGCGTTGTACAAGGTCAAGGATATCGATGAGGCCATCGAGATGACCAACAGGATTCAGGCCTATCAGGGCCAGGGTCACAGCTGCGGTATCTACTCTAATAATGACGAAAATATTATGAAACTGGCAAACGCCACGCGCACCTCCCGGGTCATGGTGAACCAGCCGCAGGCGGCATCCAACAGCGGCAATCTGTGGAACGGTATGCGTCAGACATTCTCCCTCGGCTGCGGGTCCTGGGGCGGCAATAGCATCAACCACAACATCACCTGGCGTGATCTGGTGAACGAAACCTGGGTATCCAAACCGCTGGCAACCACCAAGGTCATTCCGTCAGACGAGGAACTGTTCGGTTCTGTGATGGGCAAATTCTAGCGCGGCAACCCACAACAAGGAGCCAGATATGGAGTTTTCCCTGACGGAAGATCAGCAGGCGTTCGCCGCCAGCGCACGTGCATTCTCACAGGGTGTGTTGGCGCCCAATGCAGCGAAATGGGATGCCGAGGCACACTTCGCCAAAGACGCATTGCGCCAAGCTGGCGAGTTGGGCTTTATGGGCATGTACACGCCCGAGGCTGCCGGTGGCCTGGGCATGGGGCGCCTCGATGCCAGCCTGATTGTCGAGGAACTGGCGATGGGATGCACAGCCACCGCGGCCTTCCTCACGATTCACAATATGGCCACCAATATGATCGGCAAATACTGCACCGAGGCTGTCATTGAACAGTGGTGCTTCGATCTGACCGCCGGACTAAAACTGGCCTCATACTGCCTGACAGAGCCGGGAGCCGGTTCTGATGCGGCTTCCCTGCGCACCAGCGCAACGCGCGATGGCGATGAGTATATCGTCAACGGCAGCAAATGCTTTATTTCGGGTGCCGGACATACAGATGTACTAGTAGTGATGTTGCGCACCGGAGATGCCGGCCCCAAAGGTATTTCCGCACTGCTGATCCCGGCGGACGCACCGGGCATTTCCTACGGTAAGAAGGAAGATAAGATGGGCTGGAACGCGCAGCCCACGGCGACCGTCACCTTTGAGGATGTGCGGGTACCCGTCGCGAACCGGCTGGGCGCCGAAGGCCAGGGCTTTTCAATTGCGATGGAAGGTCTGGACGGTGGCCGTATCAACATCGCCACCTGCAGTGTTGGCACTGCTCAGCAGGCGCTGGAAGAGGCAACGGCCTATGTTCGTGAACGCAGGCAGTTTGATACGGCAATCGCAGATTTTCAGGCGGTACAGTTCAAGCTTGCGGATATGTTGACGGAGTTGGTGGCGGCGCGACAGATGGTGCGCCTGGCTGCTTACAAACTCGATACCAGGGATTCACAGGCCTCAACCTATTGCGCTATGGCCAAGCGTTTTGCCACCGACGTGGGCTTCAATGTGTGTAACGATGCGCTACAGTTGTTCGGTGGTTACGGTTATATCAGGGAGTACCCGATGGAACGGCATGTGCGCGATACGCGTGTGCACCAGATTCTGGAAGGGACTAACGAAATCATGCGGGTGATTGTGGCCCGCCGGTTGTTAATGGATTCTGCACTGGAGGTTATCAAGTGAGTTTAAGCACTTCGCCCAAGTTAAAAGTCGACATACAGGAGCACACTGCGCTCATCACGATAGACAATCCGGGAGCCAATACCTGGGATGTGGAGAGCCTGCCCGCGTTGAAGGCGCTGGTAGAAAAACTCAATGACGAGAAAGACATCTACGCGCTGGTTCTGACAGGTGCTGGCGAGAAGTTTTTCTCAGCCGGTGCCGATCTGAAATTGTTTGCCGACGGCAATCCATCGACAGCGCGGGCCATGGCACAGTATTTCGGTGAGGCGTTTGAAACACTGGCTGATTTTCGCGGAGTTTCCATTGCGGCGATCAACGGCTTTGCGATGGGTGGCGGTCTGGAAGTGGCTATGGCCTGTGACATCCGCATCGCCGAGGAGCAGGCACAAATGGCATTGCCAGAGGCAAAGGTCGGGCTGTTACCCTGCGCGGGCGGCACCCAGCGCCTGTCGTGGCTGGTCGGCGAAGGCTGGGCCAAACGCATGATTCTGTGCGGTGAGCGAGTCAATGCAGAGACTGCCGAGCGCATTGGCCTGGTGGAACAGGTGGTTCCCAAAGGTGAGGTACTGGCGCGCGCGCTGGCGATGGCCGCACAGGTGGGCGAGCAGAGCCCGACCTCCGTGACTTTCTGTAAGCAGTTGCTGCACAGCGGCCGCAATA
The DNA here is from genome assembly GCF_055809315.1 of Halioglobus sp. D3-4. Classification (NCBI taxonomy): domain Bacteria; kingdom Pseudomonadati; phylum Pseudomonadota; class Gammaproteobacteria; order Cellvibrionales; family Halieaceae; genus Halioglobus; species Halioglobus sp. D3-4. The sequence goes on along the minus strand of NZ_CM147907.1, from coordinate 3,671,624 downwards.
CGGTTATTGCCGCTGGCCTTGAAGGCGAACGCGACCTTTTCGTCGAGCTTTTTTCTACCGAGGATCAGCGCGAAGGTGTGAATGCGTTTTTGGAGAAGCGTAAACCCGTGTGGAAAAACGGTTAAAGGGGATCTGATATGTCTGAAGCCCCCATCTTGTTTGAGGAACTGCCCGCCGGTGCACGCAAGCTCGCTCGCGTAACATTGAACGTCGCGGCGACCCTGAATTCGTTGAACCTGGAAATGGTTGACCTGTTGCAGGCGCAACTCGACGCCTGGCGCGATGACGATAACATCGCAGCCATCTTTATCGAGGGCGCGGGTGACAAAGCGTTCTGTGCTGGGGGCGATGTACAGGCGCTGCACAAGTCTGCAGTGGCCACGCCCGGTGGGCCGTGCGAGTACGCAGAAAATTTTTTCGCGCGTGAATACCGTTTGAACTACACCCTGCACACCTATGCCAAGCCGATAATCTGCTGGGGCCATGGCATAGTGATGGGCGGCGGGCTCGGGGTAATGGCCGGTTGTTCACACCGGGTGGTGACCGAGAAAACCCGGATCGCGATGCCGGAAGTTACTATCGCCTTGTTTCCCGATGTGGGCGGGACCTGGTTTCTCAATCATATGCCTGGACAGTCCGGACAGTTTCTGGCGCTGACAGGTGCCTCTATCAATGCTGCCGATGCGATCTACACAGGCATCGCGGATCGCTTTATCGCAAGTCAGTCTAAAGCCGATGTGCTGGAGAGCCTGTTGCAGCAAAGCTGGGAAAGCACGGCCGCGCGCAACCATGCGCTGGTCCGCCATGCGCTGCGGCCATTTTCGGACGCGAGCAAAGCGCAGTGCCCAGAGGGTCAGGTGGAGCCGCATCTGGGGGTGATCAACGCGCTGTGTGACGGCGATGACATCCACGAAATCATCGACAATATTGTGTCGCTGCAGACAGAGGATCCCTGGTTGTCCAAAGCCAGCGCGAGCCTGGCACATGGCTCGCCACTGGCGGCCCTGTGGATTGCGCGGCAGTTACGTGAGATGCGTCTCGCCTCATTGAGAGAGTGCTTTCAGAGCGAAATACGCCTGGCGACAAACATTGTGCGACACCCGGAATTCGCCGAGGGTGTACGGGCGCTGTTGATAGACAAGGATCGCAACCCATCGTGGCTGTATCGCGCGTCCCGCGATGTCCCGCCGCCGGTGCTTGACACTTTTTTCTCTGCGCCATGGGATGAAAATCCCCTGGCCGATCTGTAAGTCGTATTCCTATAAGGACAGTAGCAATGGCAGATGTAGCATTTATCGGTTTAGGCAACATGGGCGGCCCCATGGCAAAAAATCTACTCGCGGCCGGGCATACCGTTGTTGTTTTCGATTTGTCGAAGCAGGCCTGTGAGCAACTGCAGGCGGCGGGAGCTGAGGTCGCTGGCAGTGCCGCTGAGGCCGCGATAGGCAGGGATTATGTGATCTCAATGTTGCCCGCCGGCAAGCATGTCGCCGCCACCTATCTCGGCGATGACGGCCTGTTGGCGAAACTCGATGGCAGTACCACAATTCTGGACTGCAGTACGATCGATGCCGCGACTGCGCGTCAGGTGGGTGAGGCAGCGGCAGAGCGCGGTATCGGCTTTATGGATTCCCCGGTATCCGGTGGCGTGGCAGCTGCCGCAGCAGGTACGCTGGCATTTATGTGCGGCGGTGATGCAGCGACGTTTGAGAAAGCTGAATTGATCCTCAAGGACATGGGCAAGAATATTTTTCACGCCGGGCCAGCGGGCGCCGGACAGGTGGCCAAGGGATGCAACAACATGTTGCTGGCCATCCATATGATAGGCACCTGCGAGGCGCTGGAAATGGGTGCGCGCAATGGCCTCGATCCGAAAGTGCTGTCCGACATTATGCTCGCCAGCTCGGGCCGCAATTGGTCACTGGAAGTCTACAACCCCTATCCCGAGGTGATGCCAACAGCACCTGCCAGCAACGATTACAAACCCGGTTTTATGGTGGACCTGATGGTGAAAGATCTGGGGCTGGCGATGGAGATTGCCCAGCAGTGTGAGGTTGATAATGCGATGGGGCAGTTAGCGCGGGAACTCTATGGCCAGCATCAGGAAGCGGGCAACGGACAGCGGGATTTTTCCAGCATACTGCGCAGATTGCAGTTCCAAGCGTAGTGCAATAGCTATACTGCGATCATTATTGTACCGGGAATGAGCGTGTAATTTCACAGCGGTTGTTAGCGTTGCAGGTCGCCCTGGGTGGCACTACACTGATGGTGCAACCACCTATAGAATTTCCGCGCCCGCTGCGTTCCTCGTGAGCTTTTCACGAATTTCGATAAGCCAGGCACGTTGTGCCTCTCCCGTGCGCCGACCTCAGTGGTGCCGAATTCATTGCGGTGTGTGCAATATCTTTGTCCAGTTCGTAAGGCGTTACTCGCGCTACTGGCTCGATAGCGGCACCAATACTGAAATCGCCTACCAAGAATTCGACCAACCCATCCTGGATGTCGCCATAGTTCCCATTGCTGTCGGTATCTCCATAGTGCTCGCGGGAGTTATGGCGTAAGCCCATGACAGCGCGTTCTATCACAGTGCGGTAACACAATGAGTGGACTATTCGGACTCGGGCATTAATGATATTGGGAAGTTGGTAAGAGGAGGCGTTATGGCACAGAGCATCAGTTCACTTGTAGGGGCATTTACACTGGCACTAGTCATGCTGGCAAATTTCCCTGTCCACGCCCAGGCTTCCCCCGATGAGACGCTTACCAACGATACGATACAGGTGGGCGTGCGGGCCTATTATCTGCTCGATGACATGGACGAGAGCCCGCTGAAAAAAACGCTACAGGCCTGTGGGGCGAACACCTTTACGCGGACAGAATTTTCCATAGGACACCGCGGCGCGGCGCTACAGTTTCCCGAGCATACACGCGAATCCTATATGGCGGCGGCGCGAATGGGTGCAGGTATTGTCGAGTGCGATGTGACATTTACCAGTGACATGGAACTGGTTTGTCGACACTCCCAGTGTGACTTGCACACCACGACTGACATCGTCGCAACTGATCTTGGAAAGAAATGCCGCGAGCCCTTCCAACCAGCCGTGTATGACAGCACTGGCGAGATGGAGTCCCCTGCGACCGCCAAATGCTGTACCAGCGATATTACCGTGGCCGAGTTCAAAACCTTGCGAGGTAAAATGCATGGAAGTAATCCCCGTGCCAGGACTCCCGTAGAATATCTCGGCGGCACCGAAACCTGGCGTACCGACCTCTATGCCAGTCGCGGCACGTTGATGACTCATCGGCAGAGCATTGAATTGTTCCACAGTATGAATGTAAAGATGGCGCCTGAGTTAAAAGCGCCCGAAGTCGCCATGCCCTTTCGGGGGTTCTCGCAGCAGGACTATGCTCGCAAGATGATTCGAGAGTATCAGGATGCCGGTATTGCGGCGAAATACGTCAGGCCGCAATCCTTCAGTCGCAGCGATGTGTTGTTCTGGTTGAACGAAACGCCAGAATATGGAGAGCGGGCGGTGTTGCTTGATGGCCGAGCGCCGTCAGACAGCTTTGATACCCGCGATTTCACCGCGCTTGAAGCCGATATGAAGGCACTTTCTGATCAGGGCGTGAAGACTATTGCGCCACCGCTGTGGATGTTACTGGATGTACATAATGGGGTGGCCGTGCCATCGGCCTATGCCAGGGCTGCCAGAGCTGTGGGTCTGAATATCATTACCTGGACAATGGAACGCTCCGGGTCATTGGCGGAGGGTGGCGGTTACTATTATCAAACCCTGAATGGTTTGAATCAGGATAGTGAGAAACCACAACCCGGTGTCGTGAACAATGACGGCGACGTGTTCACCGTGCTCGATGTGCTGGCGCGAGAAGTTGGCGTGATAGGTGTATTCTCGGACTGGCCCGGCACGGTGACTTACTACGCCAACTGCATGAGCTTATAATGCCTATTTGGCCCTCTTCCTGCGCAGTCGGGCGCGCGCAAACAGACCGTTTGCGCTCCTCAGCCAAAGCGATTCTGCTTAGTTATTTTCCGCTTCCGGCATATTGCGTTGCGAGGCGTCTTTCATCGCCTGTTCAAGCTGCTTGGCTTTATCGATGGCCTGCTGGTGTTCGGCCGGGATAACAGTCTCCGCCTCATCACCGCCAGCCATCTGGTACAGCGCCCAACCAATCGCGCCTAGCGCTAGAATAAGTCCGAGAATTCGCATAGGAAATACCTCCAGAATACACTCTAGCATGCGTTGCAGCTTTGCGTCGCGCATAGAAAAAATTACACAACTGTGCAAATGAAGACATTGAAGTGACCTGATTCGACATAGATTAGCCCAATTTTACGGTGTAGTCTGAGCGGACTAAAAAACGCACACTTAAGGCTTAGTTATGTCATTTGTAACTGTAGAGAAACCCCGTCCCTATATCACGCTTATCACCCTGAATCGGCCGGAGCGAATGAACGCGATGGCCTTCGACGTCATGGTGCCGTTTAAGGAGGCGCTGGAAGAAGTCAGCTTCGACAATGAAACCCGCGTGGTTATTGTGACAGGTGCTGGTGAAGGCTTCTGTGCGGGGGCCGATCTGCAGGACCCGGGCTGGCTCGATATCTTTAACGGTCTCACGGTCCCCGGTATCGCACGCCGCGCCATGCGTATTCTGGATGATGTCATCAAGGCCATCCACGATATGCATCAGCCGGTCATTGGCGCCATCAACGGCCCGGCCATCGGCGGTGGTTTCTGCCTGGCAATGGCGACGGACATTCGCATTGCTTCGGAAACTGCCTATTTCCGCCCGGCAGGTATCAACAACGGCCTCACCTCTGCCGAGCTGGGTCTAAGCTATATGTTGCCGCGTGCGATCGGCACCAGCCGCGCTTTTGAAATCATGCTGACAGGTCGGGATGTCGACGCTGAAGAGGCTGAGCGTATCGGTATGCTGTCCAAAGTTGTGCCACAGGACGAGCTGCTGCAGGAGTGCTATGCCATCGCCGAGCGCATCAACGGCTTCAGCCAACTGGGTGTGGAGCTCAGCAAGCAGATGTTGTGGGCGGGGATCGATGCGGGCAGTTTACATACACATATGAATCACGAGGGCCACGCGCAACTCTTCGTGCGCATGACGACCAAGAACTTCGATGAGGCAATCCGGGCGCGCAAGGAGGGGCGGGCACCCGAGTATAAGGATTAGCTTGGACAATCTTCACCGGACGCGGCACAGGAGGTTGCGAAGTGCCGCCGGTGACTTAGCCCGCCTGCAGGCCCAGCTTAAAATAGGTGTCGACGGCGCTCAGGATATTGTCGACAGCAACTGACGCCAGAATCAGCCCCATTACGCGGCTGATGATACTGGCGCCGGCCGTGCCTATCATGCGCTGGATCGGGGCGGCGGCTAACAACAGCGCCAGTGAGCACGCCACCACGGCACCCATCATGGCCACTGTCACCGCCTGTTGCTCAATAGAATATCGGTGATTGTCGGTGAGCATCACCACAGAGAGCATCGCGCCCGGCGAGGCGAGTGAAGGTATTGCCAGAGGAAATACCGCTAGGTGGCTGACGGTGCCATCGAATAGTTTTTGTTCTGTTGCCGGTTTGCCGTCGCCGAAAATCATCGTTGTAGCGAAGAGAAATAAAATGATACCGCCTGCAATCTGAAATGACTCCAGATGAATATTCAGGCCTTCCATCAGCAACTGTCCGCCGACAATGAACAAAAACAGGATCAGTCCAGCAATCAGCGTTGCTCTTATTGCAATGGAGTGTTGTTGGGCGACACTGAGGCCAGCCGTTACGGCAAGGAATACCGGAATAGTGCCGATTGGGTCGATGACGACCCAGAGCGTAATGAATTCCTTTATCGCGATATCCCAATCCATGACTTCTCCGATGCCGCATACGGCACTTATGCAATGTTAGAAGGATTCGCCCGAGATGAGGCGAGCATCTACATCCGTCAGCTGATTGAAATCATAGGCACTGCATTTGAAGAACAGAGGGAACTCGCTACTGTGAATGTAATGATGTCCACCCAGGCTGACGAGCTTGAGTGTAACATCGCCCGCGAGACTCTGTATGTCGAGCATCAGATCTGCTTCCGTCGCGGACAGTTCTCGCTGTAAGTCTTCATCCGCCAGACCCTCAACCTGCAGGTTTTTCAGGGCAGAGATCAAGCGTGCGAGTTCCTGCTCATCGGGTGTACTACCAGTGGCGGATAGCCAGCTGCCGCTTTCGAAGTAGAGATTGTACAGGTCCGTATCGATTCGCAACGGAGCCCTAACCTGCAGTAATCGCCTATCGATCCAGGCGTTTTCAACCACTGAGGCGCCAGTGGGGTCAAGGGTGATGCTGTATATGGCATCCTGCTTATCATTGCGCGCGTGGATTTTGCGAAACCCCGGTGATGTTCCGAGATAAATAGTGCCCAGCTTCTCGCCAATGGAGAACAGGCTCAGTCGTTTTTGATAGTAGTAGTCAGCCACTTGAAAGCGCTGCCGAGCAGCGGGGGAGTCGGCAATCGGCCAGTTGCCGGACTTGGCTGTGATCTGCTGCAATAACGCCTCGACCTTTTCTTTATTGGCAGGCAGGTTCTCCATATTGGGCAGCTGCCACCTGTCCCCGGAGCGCTTGAGCACTACTTCATTGTCATACTCATCACCGATGCGCAATTCATCGATTGCATTGACAGGAAAGGGTGCGAACGTCTGTTTCTCATACTGGTTTTGTGAGGTCTCAGGCCAGGACAAGGCGGCGACAACCGCGCACTGTATCAGCAGCAGGACAAGCAGTATTTTACCGCAGCGATTCACCGGGTCAGGCCTTTGGCATATCGTCGGCGCAACATCACACGTTGCAGCCATGCGAACACTGCCAGCAGCAATAACCACGCCAGCGCGAACCCGTAGTTGAAGTACTCAATAAGCAGCTGCGCCCGGCGCTCCATCGGCGGAAGGGTGCGGTTGAAGTGGGCGCGCGCACGTATCTGGAGTAACTGTTCATCCTGCAGCGCCCAGTCAAGTGTGTTGTTGAACAGGTTCAGTGGCCCCAGATATTTGGTGCCGCTCACTGCGACCAGGCTGTTCAGAACCTTGTCATTCATAAAATCGTTGGAGGAGAACAACACGATGCGCGCGGACTCCGGTGATCGGTCGAGTATGTCCCTGGGCCGGGAGTCTTCGTCCCGAAGTTTGTTCTCTCCCGTGAAGAAGGAGGTGAAGCGGCCCTGCATCACCACACCCAGGTTGTGAGAGGCCATGTGCTGTGGCGTGCCAGTTGTTCTGTCTCCGGCGGCAGGTGGTTGTAGATTACTGCGTCCCTCGGCATCCAGTGACGGTGTGACATCTTTGCTCTTGCGCAGCCAGGCATTTGGGGAACTCTTCAGGAGTACCGAGACGCGCCGGCCGGTGTCGCGTTGTATCGTGACAGGCGAGGCCCACGCCATTGTCATCTGCGGCAGGCTGCTTGTCACCGCGTGGTCTGGCGCTAGTCCGGGTGCGCGCAAGTCGATGAAATAGGGGTAGTCGATCAGTTGTATCTCTTGAAAGTCGTAGTCGCCTGATTTACGCGAAACCGGGCCGTGAAAACTTGAGCTCTGCGAATCCAGCACCAGGGTCTTCTCTATATGCAGGCCGTTGTGCGCCAGCCATTCCTGCAGGCCGCTATCCCGGTCGCGCAGTTTTAGCTCGCCGCCGCTGGAATCAGCAGTGAAAGGCGAGGTCGAGAGGATAACGGTTCCTCCGCGCATCAAAAACTGGTCGATCGCATACAGTGAATCCTCATCGAGCTTGTGCGGGGCTACGACCGCCATGATATCGGCTTCGGGTGTCACGCTGCCATCAGAGAGATCTTCCAAGCGAATACTGTAATCACGGGTGATGGCGCGCTCGAGGTTTTTGAACGTAGCTGCTGCGTTTCCGCCCTGCCCGGCAGCGCGGCTGCCGGGCGGCAGCGCCAGGGCGACGATTCTGGTTAATCCCGGTGCAAATCGCTTCAAGCCGGAATCCAGAACCAGACGAAACGATGCGGGGTCGAAATTCTCAGCGGGCAGTTCCACCACTTGCTTGGAGTCGGCCAGCGTCATATAGAAGTAGAATGAATTGGTGCCTCGCTCTGGCACTGTCATGGGTTTGAAGCCCCATTGTTCGGCGATGCGGGCGGCGACGCTGCCGTCTTGAGTCTCCGGTTCAATGAACCGCACGCTGAACTTGCCATCTGAACTCTGCTCCGCTACTTCGAGTTGCGCGATTATGGCTTTCTTGTACTCCCGCAATTGTTTTGGCAGGCGATCGTCGGCGGATACATAGCCGATAAACTCCACTGGCTCATCGATACCGTCAAAGAGACTGGCGCCGGAGCGGTAGTCGAAAATGACTTTTTTGATGGCGTGGCTGATATCGTACTCCGGGTTGCGCAACTTCACCTCAGTAGTGGCATTGGGGGAGGTGTGCACTTCGATAAGATCAGCGAACCCCAGGGACTTATGTTCGCTGCCGTAGGCCACCAGTACATTGAAGTAGGCGTTGACCATAGAGGACTGGTGTCGGTCCGCAATATGGAAAGGCGTGGCCGTGATGCCGTACCGCGTATTGGCTTCGATCTCCACTTCCGGATCCAGCGCGGGATCCACAAACTCCACGCGAACCTTGCCTTCGCCTGCGACTTCATACTCGCGCAACAGATCCCGTAGTTGCGGTACCAGTGGCGCCAGTAGGGAGTGTGTCTGGCTACTGAAATAACCGCGTATCAGCAGTGGTTCTTGTAGTTCATTGAGAATGTTGTGGGTCGGTTGGGAGACGGAAAACAATTCGCCCTCCGTCATATCGACGCGCGTTGCAGGCAGTTCGGGCAGCCAGATATTGGCCAGCAGAAGATTGCCCAGTAACAGTGCGATGCCCGTGCGCCAGTGCCGCTGCCGCGCCGAGCCCGCGCGCTTTGCCCAGCGCAATTTCTCCAGCACCAGCACATTGAGTGCCAAAAAGGCCAGTGTCAGGCTGAGGTAATACAGCAGGTCGCGCAGATCGATGATGCCCCGGTTGATGCTTTCGAACCGCGCTCCACTGCCAAACAGGCGCAGTAGTTCGCCTGTTCTGTCGTCGAAGAATTCTGTGAAAGTAGCGCTGCCGAGCAGGTACAGTATTGAACATATCACGACCGTGGTGATCAGGCTGACAATGGGGTTGTCTGTGCGAGCTGATACGAACAGGCCGATGGCGAGATAGGTGGCGCCCAATAAAACAGTGGCAAGATAGCCTCCAAAAACCGGGCCCCAATCCAGGTTGGCAATGAGCGATACCGTGATCGGTAACGGCAGTGTGCTTACCAGTGCTATCAGTAGCAGCGTCAAACAGGCCAGAAACTTACCGAGCACGAACTGCCAGAGCGCCGGGGGTTGCGTGAGTACGTGTTCCAGTGTGCCGTGCTGCCTTTCTTCGCTCCACATGCGCATAGTCAGGCTGGCACAGAGGAAGATCAGCATCAGTGGCATCCACTCGAACAGCGGGCGAACATCGGCGATGTTGCGGGCGAAAAATGATTCAACCCAGAAAAAGATGAACCCGGTGGCCGCCGCAAACGTAGCCAGAAACAGCCATGCTACCGGCGATGAGAAGAACAGCCGAACTTCCTTTTGAGCCACGCGGCGCGTGATGGAATTAGTCGCCACTGTCATTCACCTCGCGGAAGACAGTGGCCAGATCGCGCGGCACAACCTGCAACTGGTACAGCTTTGCGCCGGTGTTCAGTACACATTGCGCGATATTGTTTGCGGCGGTATCGGGGTCGGCGTTTGGATGCAGTTGGAGATCAAAGTGCAACAGGCCGTCATCGGTGCCGGTCGCCTCCAGAGACGCAATTTGCGGGAGATTCTTCAGGTACGTGGCCAGCGGTTGCTCGGTTTTACTGGTGCGCAGAACGAGTATTCTGCTGTCGTGGATCTCGTCCAGGCTCTGGTCCAGCGCGAGCTGCCCGTTGCGAAGCATCAGTACACGGTCACAGACGGCATCTACTTCCTGCATGATATGCGTGGACAATATTATCGTGGTCTGTCGCGCCAGTCGTTTGATCAGTCGTCGCATATGTTCGGCCTGATCCGGGTCCAGCCCGTTAGTCGGCTCATCGAGTATCAACAACCTGGGTTGTCCCAGTATGGCTTGTGCGACGCCGACGCGCTGACGGAAACCGCGCGACAGCACATGTATCGGGTCCAGCGCTTTCTCTGTCAGATCTGTAGCCAGCAGCGCATCGCGCACTGCCGCCAAGCGCAGGGGGGCCGCTATTCCTTTCAGCGTTGCTGCGTAGTCCAGGTAGTCGGCGACCATCATTTGTGGATAGACAGGCAGGTTCTCGGGCAGGTAGCCCAGATGACGCTGTACTTCGCGGGACTCGCCGGTCGGGTCTACACCGTCGATGCGGATACGGCCATCAGAGGGCTCCAGATACCCGCTGAGCATTCTCATCACGGTGGTTTTACCGGCGCCATTGTGGCCCAGCAGGCCGACGATTTCACGGTTGCCAATTTCGAAGGACACGTTCTTTACGGCAGTGGTCGTACCGTAGAGTCGGGTGAGCGATTGTACTTCAATCATACAGCTGATAGTCGTTATGAGAGCGTTTGGGCAAACTGCTATGGTATAGCACTAACTTATTGCACTACTAGAAATCGAATAGTAGCTTAATCACAAAAACTACCAGTACAAGGTTCAATACGCGCCGGATCATTTGCTCACCTTTGCTTATGGCAAAGCGGGCACCCAGATAACCTCCAATCGAATTGCCGACGGCCAGCGCGATACCCACCAGCCACAGGAGTTCCAGTTGATTAGCGAAGATCGCCAGGGCGACAATGGTGTATACGGCGACGATAAACACCTTATGCATATTGGTGCGCACCAGATCCAGCCCCATGACCCGGTTGAGCACAGGCATGATGATAAAACCCACGCCGAGCTGAATAAAGCCGCCCCAGAAACCCACACCGACCATCAGCAGGTGGCCGTGTAGCAACTGTCGGCTGGAGGGCTGGTAGTCCCGGGTACGTTCAGCAGGCTTTCGATCAAAGTGCATTATCAGCATGACACCCAGCATTATCAGTGCCAGCGAACGGTTGAACCAGACCCCCTCCAGATTCACTCCTAACAGCGCACCGGCGACGGCACCGGGAATTGCGCATGCGGAAAGCGTGAGGCTGAGTTTAAAGTCCTTGAAACCCGAGCGCGCGAACGTCACAACGGATGTGATGTTCTGCGCCAGGATACCGATGCGATTAGTGCCGTTGGCAACCGGGCCAGGCATGCCCAGAAAAACCATCACGGGCACAGTGAGCAGGGAGCCGCCACCAGCGACCACATTGAGAAACCCGCTGGCCACACCCACGACAGCGATCAGACCGATCTGCCAAAGCTCGAACTCCACTCTCAGTCTTCCAGCCAGGGTTCACGCATGGTGACAAACTCTTCTGCCGTGGTGGGGTGGATACCGATGGTTGAGTCGAAAATAGCTTTGGTGGCGCCCGCACGCATGGCGATGGCGATGCCCTGTACGATTTCTCCGGCGTCCGGGCCCATCATGTGCACACCGACAACGCGGTCTGTGGCGGTGTCGACGATGATTTTCATAAACGCCTTTTCATCGCGGCCGCTGAGTGTGTGCTTCATCGCGCGGAAGCTGGATTTGAACAGGGTGATGTCGCCGAACTCCGCTCGCGCTTCCACCTCGGTAAAACCTACGGTGCCGATAGTGGGCTGGCAGAAAACCGCAGTGGGTATGAAGTCATACGCCACCGGTTTGTCCAGGTTACCGAAATGGCGTCTGGCGAAGGCCATCCCCTCTGCCAGGGCGACCGGTGTCAATTCCATACCACCGGTGACATCGCCCAGCGCAAAGATACTGGGCTCAGCAGTGCAGTAGTGTTCATCGACATCAATGGCGCCATGTTCATTCACGCTGACGCTGACGTTCTCAAGGCCCAGCCCTTCGAGATTGGCCTTGCGCCCGGTGGCGTACAACACAGCATCGGCCTCTAATACCGAGCCATCGGTTAGCTGGAGGCTCAGCCCGCCCGCTCCTTTGCTTATCGACTCTACATTCACTTCGAAGCGCAGATCTACACCACTTTTTGCAATCTCCCGGGAAGCGTGGGCGCGAATGTCCGTATCAAACCCGCGTAAAAACAGCGGTCCGCGGTAAAGTTGAGTGGTCTGCGCGCCCAGGCCATTGAAGATACCGGCAAACTCCACGGCGATATACCCGCCGCCAACAATGACCACCCGTTCGGGAAAACTGTCCAGATCGAATATTTCGTTCGAAGTAAGCGCATATTCGCTGCCGGGGAAGTCGGGTATATGCGGCCAACCACCCGTCGCTATCAGTAATTTTTCTGCTGTATAGTGCGATTCACCAATGGCTACTGTGTGCGCATCGACGATACGGGCACGCCCATCGAACACCTCTGCGCCCGCTCCGTCCAGTAATTTCTGGTAGATCGCATTCAGGCGTGAAATTTCCTTTTTCTTGTTATCGCGCAACGTCGCCCAGTCAAAATGCGGTGTAGTGTTCTGCCAGCCAAAGCCCTGCGCGTCCTTGAAGCCCTTGCCGTATTCCGCTGCGTAGACGTAGAGTTTCTTCGGAACACAGCCGACATTGACACAGGTACCACCCATGTAGCGGTCCTCTGCGATGGCGACGCGAGCGCCAAAGCCCGCGGCCATGCGGGCTGCACGTACTCCGCCAGAGCCCGCGCCAATTACAAACAAATCGTAGTCAAAGCTGCTCACATCGAAATCCTCCAAATAGTTGGCAAGTCTACCAGCCCCGGTGCGCTTGTGCGTCTATTGACTGCTGTTCATACATTGCTGTGGTGGATAACCATTATGAATGAGAATAATTCAATACTTGCTGGATAGGGCTGGGTGTTTTTCTTATCATAGCGCCCACGCAAGCAAGGACAGGTAAATAACCATGAAGTTAGACAAGTTTCTGCCAAACAGAGCGCTCGCTCTGTTCGCAGCCATATTAGTGACGTTTTTGGCCCATGCTGAATCCGACGCGGTCGGGCAAGATGAAGTGCTGCTGAAAAATGGTTCGCGCATACTGGGTACGGTGACCAGCTCCAGAAATGGCGTGGTAACCATCGATACAGACTTTGCCGGCACAATCGATGTGCATCTCGACCAGATAAAATCGGTAAACACACTGGAGCCTTTGGTCATATTGCTCGCCGATGAAAACGTAGAGCAAGATTCGAGCTTGGTTATCACAGAGGAGGAACTGGTGCTGTCCGAGCCGGGGCAGTCGTATCCGCTGGATGATTTGATGGTGCTGAATCCCGAGCCCTGGGAGTTGGGTCAGGGCTATCGCTGGACCGGTAGTCTTGGGTTTGCCCTGGTCAGGCAGCGCGGCAACACCGACACCGATGAGCTGGATTACAAGCTTGAATCCAAATGGCGTAGCGTAGATGACAGGTACACAATTCAGGCCAGTGGTGAGTTGGATGAGGCCAATGGCACCAAGACTGCCGACAACTGGCGTGTGAGCGGCAAGTATGACTACTTCCTCGAAGACCCGAACTACATCGGTATGCTGGTGCAGGCGGAAAAAGACAAATTCCAGGATCTTGATCTTCGCTATCTGGTAGGCCCCTACTTCGGCCGTCAGTTCTATGACAAGCCGGTCTTCTCTCTGCAGGGCGAACTGGGTTTCTCCTATGTCTCTGAGGAGTACAATTTAGCGGACGATGATGAATACGGCGCCAGCAATTGGAGCATCCAGGCCTCCAGTGACTATCTTGGTGGGAATTCCTCGCTGTATTTCAATCAGAATGGTATCTGGAACCTGAAGGACACCTCAGACGTGATCGTGAACTCCACGTTCGGCTTGTCTTATCCGCTATTGTGGCAGATCGAGGCCGCAGTTGAGGTGCTGTTTGAGTATGATTCAGGTGCGGTAGACGATGTAGACAGTCTGGATCAGACTTACAAATTCCGCCTGGGTTATACTTGGTGAAGAGCCGGCCGGCCCCTGCCGGGGCCGGCATAGCAGTGCGACGCTCAGCGCAGCCCTTTGATCAGGCTGCGGAACCAGTCGGCCAGGGTTTCGTGCTTGTAATCAGTGAATTCCCCGGCATCCATATACATGCCGTGTTCCTTGCAGACTTCGTACCAGATATGTGGCTGGTCGGGGTCGGCAGCCTTTTCCATGGTGACGCCACACCGCGGACAGGCAGCATCTTTCACGCTGTCCCATTTTTTACCTTTGCTGGCTTTGCCGGTGTCTAGCGCTTCACCCATCCACTTGCCTTTCAGCAGATCTGCTTCGCCCTGATCGAACCACAAACCCTGGCAGTTGGTGCAGCGGTCGATCAATAAATCTGCGCCATAGGATATTTCCTCCATGCCATGACCACACTTGGGACACTCTATGCTGTGTACGTCCGGGTTATATTCCATTTGGGCTCTCCATCGATTGCCGTAAGTTGTTTTCTAGTACTCGAAAGGGCATGTGTTTTATCGCGATCAACCTGTCGATTATCATACGCGCTCACTGTCAGAGCAAGGACAGCGGCGAGAAAGTCTCTGTCGGCAAGCGCTGTGGCGCGCATGCTGGTTCGCGCAGTTAGCACCAGCTGGCTTCTGGCCCCGGTCGTTTCAGCAACTCCTCAATGTTGGCGTTGAGTATGCGATAACCTATGTTGCCGTAAAGTATCTGCCGGCCCTCATTCAGAACCCACGTCGGGCTTCCCTGCACGCTCAGCTCGCGGGCCTTTTGCTGATCTGTGCTGAGTGCGGCCATCGCTCTACCATCCATCATCGCTGCCTCCAACGCCTCGCTGTCCAGTCCGTGATTCCCGGCGAGCGCCAGCAGAGTGGCGAGATGGCCGACATCCCTTCCCTCGACAAAAAATGCGCGTCGGATGTCCAGAGCCATGGTTTTTACTGCAGCGGCGCCGCAGACTATCCCCACCGCCTTCAGTAGCAGATGTGCCGGTGATGATGAGCGGGGCCTGGCTTTGGTCCAGATGGCCGCGTCTACAGGGGTGTCCTCGAAGGGCTCAGCCGCGTGAAAAACATGTGCGCCGAACTTCTCGAAGCCGTCTTCTTTACCCCAGCGATTGCGAATTTTGCTGTAGGCGTCGCCAAAGATATCTACATAGCGAAGCTGCACCTCGACCTGAGCACCCCAGCGATCATGCAATTCCTCCAGCCGAGGTTGTGCTATCCAGGCCCAGACGCAAAGAATGTCTGTGTAGTAGTCAATTACTGTGGGAGCGGGGTCGTTCATTGTACGGTCCTGAGTTTGTAGAGATAGATAGTATGGAAAACCAATGTCCTGCGAGAATTCCAGGGCTATGTGCCCATCAAGTCTCGCTTGCTTTTCCAGGTGCAGGCCCAACATGGCGGTACCACGGATAGTGTACCCGGATCAAGCATAGCTGCCAGCAGATCGATCAATGAAAACTCTGGTTTTGCGGGGTACTGGCCCCGAGCGGCGGTTACAGTCAAGCCGTGATGAGAAGGTGTTGCTATGCGTCAGTCGAGATAAGCGCGGATAGCCAGGTAGTCGCGCGTGATGGTATCCGGGCTGAAAGAATGCACCCCGGAGAAACTGGTGTCCGGGTCCAGTATGGCCTGCAGCTGTGCATCGGGGTTTATCAGAAACAGTTTCACGCCGTGCACAACCTGATACTCGTTATCCGCCGGGTTGATGTCCGATCCCTCCAGCGGAAGTAGCCGCGCGACTATTCCCAGACCCTGTTCAAAGGGAATGTTCTGATCGTTCCCTTGCGTGCTGGTCAGGCCGATAAAATCCGGATCAAAGTAAGGCGCATAACTGGCAAGCTGCGTAACCGTGTCCCGCGCCGGGTCGACGGTATAGAACAGCACCTGAAGATCAGGGTATCCCTGCTTTTGCAGCGAGCGTTTTGCCGAGGCGAGCTGAGTCAGAGTGGTGGGACAGATATCCGGACAGGTGGTGAAGCCATAAGTAACCAGATGCCAGCGGCCTTGCAGGTCACTGCGCGTAAACTCGCGGTTGTGGTGATCAACCAGCTGGAACTCGGGCAGTGCGCGGGCCTGCGGTAACAGCACACCCTGTATGTGTGGTGGCGTCGCCGGGCGATTGAGCAGAACAATGGCTGCCACAGTCACGATAGCAATATTGGCTAACAGAAAACCCATCAGCATTCGCGCGCGTGCAGACATGCTTACCATCAAGATACAGCCTATGGGTCGAAAAAGGTTTCTCTGGTGAGGAACGTATAATCGCCCTCGATGGCCATCAGTGCGATCAGCACTGCGATCGCAGAGAGCGGCACAAACAGTACATATTTCAGGGCCAGTCGCTCCCAGGCCACGTGCATGAAAATCGCAATAATGAAGCCAGCTTTGAGGAACATGAAAATCAATATCAATGTCCAGCGCAGATAACCCTGCACCTGAAAGAAATCGACCAGATAGGAAAAAGTACTGAGTACGAACAGAAGCACCCAGATCTTCAGGTAGATCCCGATGGGGTGTTGTTGGCCGGTTGTCTCACTCATGATCTCACCTCACCAAAGATAGAAGAAAGCAAAAATGAAAACCCATACCAGATCGACAAAGTGCCAGTAGAGGCCGGTAATCTCAACAATGGCGTAGCCCTTGTCCTCGTAGTACCCGCGCGCCACCCGCCGCGCGATGACGATAAGGTAAATCACACCGGCGGTGACGTGCAGGCCGTGAAACCCGGTGATCATAAAGAACGCCGAACCAAACTGGGCCGCACCGAATGGGTTGCCCCAGGGTCGCACGCCCTCAGAGATAAGCTTGGACCACTCAAATACCTGCATGCCGACGAATGATGCACCGAGTAGCGCCGTCAACGCCATTAGTATTACGGTCTTACGCCTGTCCCTGTTGTAGGCGCAGTTCACTGCCATGGCCATGGTGCCGCTACTGGTGATCAACACGAACGTCATGATGGCGATGAGTATCAGCGGCAGGTGAACGCCGGCAATTTCCAGGGCAAACACCTGGCTGGCGTTGGGCCAGTTGTCGGTCTGCGACAACCGCACATTCATATAGCCGGTCAGGAAAACGCTGAAAATAAACGTGTCGCTGAGCAGGAATATCCACATCATCAACTTGCCCCAGGGCAGGTCGAAGTTCTGCTTGTCTGCAGACCAGTCGGACACCATGCCGTCGATGCCGGGCTCTGCGTAGCTGCTGCTCTTGTCTGTCTGTATCGTCATGGCGTGACTCTCAGAATCCGCACATTGCGGCCAGTGCATTGATAGTTTCCGGCCTGCTGGTGAGCAGTGCGAACAACACCAACCAGACCCCCAGCAGGAAATGCCAGTAGGTGGTGCATAACTGCAGTGGCGCGGTTAGTGACTCGGGGTTGTTGTCATACCACACGCGAAATACCACATTGGAAAGCACCAGAAGCCCGCCGATCAGATGCAGGCCGTGAATCGCTGTCAGCAGATAGAAATAACTGTTCGCCGGATTGCCCGCCATGTAGAAGCCCATGGATTGCAGGTGTAGCCACAGATCAAACTGTGCCACCAGAAAAAGCACTGTAAAAAAGACGGCAGCGCTGATACCGGCCACCGACACGTTCAGTTTTCCCGAGCGGGCACCACCCAACCCCCATTGAATGGTGAGGCTGGCACAGGCCAATAACGCAGTGTTAAACCAGAGTCGCGAGGGATCGGTAAAGGGCTGCCACGGTTGGCCGGCCAGCGCTTCGAAATCCGGATACTGGGAACGGGCCAGAAACGTGATGATGAACAGAAAGAAAAGAACTCCAACAATGGCGAGGACGAAACGCAGTAGAACGCGCATTGCCGCAGTGGTATTGGGGCCGCTGTACTGTGCTGCAGTGGCGGCAGCACTCGGGTGCAGCCACGGTTTATCACGCAGCATTCTCACGATATTCATGACTTGTGCTCCTCGTGTTCACCGGCCGTTCGTTCTGCTTCGCTGACAGGATGATTTTGTGGAATAAAGTCGTGCTCGGCACCGGGCACTGAGTAGTCGTAAGCCCAGCGATAGACTCTGGGCAATTCCGGCCCCCAGTTGCCATGGCGCGGGGGAACGTCCGGTGTCTGCCATTCCAGGCTGGTAGCGCCCCAGGGGTTGTGGCCGGCCGGCTTGCCATGGCGGATACTCCAGAACACGTTGTACAGGAAGATCAGTTGGCTCAAACCGACGATCAGTGCCGAGATTGTGATGCTGGCATTCAGGGTCTGCGCAGACTCTGGTATGAAGTCGGTCGAGCCCATTGCAAAGTAGCGGCGCGGTACACCCAGAAAACCGATGTAGTGCATCGGCAGGTAGATGGCATAGGTGCCGAGGAAGGTGAACCAGAAATGCAGTTTGCCCAGTCGCTCATTGAACATCCTGCCGGTGATCAATGGGTACCAGTGATAGATAGCGGCAAACAGCACCATGATAGGCGATACGCCCATCACCATATGAAAGTGGGCGACTACAAAATAGGTGTCTGATAACGGCAGGTCGATGGTGACGTTACCGAGGAACAGGCCGGTCAGTCCGCCGTGAGTAAACGTAAATATAAAGCCGATTGCAAACAGCATGGGAACTGTGAGGTGGATATTGCCGCGATACAGCGTGAGTATCCAGTTGTAGACCTTGATGGCAGTGGGAATTGCGATAATCAGCGTGGTGGTGGCAAAGAAGAAGCCGAATGCGGGGTCCATGCCGCTGACATACATGTGGTGTGCCCAGACAAAAAAGCTGAGGCCACCGATGCCGACAATGGCCCAGACCATCATGCGGTAGCCGAAGATATTCTTGCGTGCGTGCGTGGCCAGGACATCGGAGACCATACCAAAGGCAGGCAGCGCAACGATGTACACTTCGGGGTGGCCAAAGAACCAGAACAGGTGCTGGAACAGCACCGGGCTGCCGCCGGAGTAATCGAGGTTCTCTCCCAGCGATACCAGTGCCGGCATGAAGAAGCTGGTGCCCAGCGTTTTGTCCAGCATCATCATAATAGCGCTCACCAGCAGTGCCGGGAACGCCAGCAGGCCGAGTACTGTAGCGGTGAAGATGCCCCAGATGGTGAGCGGCATACGCATCAGGGTCATACCGTGTGTGCGCGCCTGCAACACCGTTGTGACATAGTTCAGCCCGCCCATCGTAAACGCGACAATGAAGATCGCCAGCGAGGCCAGCATCAGGATGATGCCCCAGTCATAGCCGGGCGTACCGGCGAGAATGGCCTGTGGCGGATACAGTGTCCATCCGGCCCCAGTGGGTCCTCCCGGTACAAAAAAGCTGGCTAGCAACACAATCACCGATAGCAGGTAGAACCAGAAGCTGAGCATGTTCATAAACGGGAAGACCATGTCCCGCGCGCCGATCATCAACGGGATCATGTAGTTG
Organism: Halioglobus sp. D3-4; assembly: GCF_055809315.1. Lineage (NCBI taxonomy): Bacteria > Pseudomonadati > Pseudomonadota > Gammaproteobacteria > Cellvibrionales > Halieaceae > Halioglobus > Halioglobus sp. D3-4. Next base: position 3,652,228 of record NZ_CM147907.1, on the reverse strand, counting down.
CCAAAACCGCCCAGTAGTAATGCCGTTAGCAGGTAGATCACCATGATCATGCCGTGCATGGTGACAAACTGCAGGTAGTCGCTGGGGTTGATGAAGTCGAAGGTATCGGGGAAACCCAGTTGCAGTCGCATCAGGCCGGACAGGACGAGGGCGACCAACCCGACAAAAACCGCGGTCAGGCTATACTGAATTGCAATGACCTTGTGATCCTGGCTGTAGATGTACTTGGTAACAAATGTCTGCGGATCGTGCAGATGATCGGGCTGGTCGGCTATAGCCACATTTTGCATACTATCTACCCTCGCTTGCCTGGCCTGTACGCTGTCTGCGCGTCGCTTTACAGCGTGTTCAGGTACACCAGCAAATCATTGATTGATTGCTCGTTCTGCAATGAGCGGGCCATCAGTACCATCTGGTGACCGTAGGTATCGCCATCGTGTGCGCCTCTCACACCGAGGCGGAAATTCTCCAGCTGCCGCTTCAGGTACCAGTCATCCTGACCGGCCAGTCGCGGTGCCTGCAATGCGTAGTTCCCCTGCGCTTGTGCGCCATGACACGCGCCGCAGGAGGTATAAAATGCCGCGCCCCTTTGCGGGTCGCCATTCAGTGTTGCCTCTGCTGCTACTGGCTCGAGTGTTGCGATGTAGGCGTTGACATTCCGGATGGCGGCGGCATCGGGCAACATATTGGCCATCGGAGCCATCTGGCGACCGTATTCATCGGCTTCATTGGCGCCGCGTATGCCGTGTTTGAAGTGTTCAAGTTGCCGCGTGATGTACCAGTCAGGAAGTACTGCAAGGCTGGGTGCATTCATTGCTGCATTGCCTTCGGCCTGTTGCCCATGACAAGCTGCGCAGGTGGCATAGCTGGCTTTACCGGCGATGGGATCACCTGGTGGTATGGCTTGCAGTTCGCTCCAGGTAGGTTGCTGCGCCAGCCAGCTATCAAAATCTGCTGGCTCATCGACGATGACATGCCCGCGCATCGCGTAATGTGCGATACCGCATAATTCCATGCAGAGAATGTCGTACTTGCCTGCCACAGTGGGTGTTAGCCACGCATAGGTGACCATGCCCGGTACGAGATCCATCTTCACGCGAAATTGCGGCACTGCAAAGTTGTGCAACACATCCTTGGAGCGCAACAGCAGTTTCACCGGTCGATCGATCGGCAGGTGTAATTCGTTGCTGTCAACCAGAATGTCATCTCTGCCGGCCGGGTCGCTGCTGCTCATGCCAAAGGGATTTTCAGAACTGACAAATCGGGAATCCACCTCGCCCAATACACCATCGGCACCGGGGAACCGGTAACTCCACTGCCACTGTGCGCCGACGACCTCAACTTCGTCAGCACCTTCCGGGACATCCACAAAATCTGCCCACACGATCAGCCCCGGTGCCAGCATCGCGCAAACGCCTACCGTGGTGATGGCGATTAGCCAAGTTTCAAGCTTTTTGTTTTCCGGCTCGTAGTGAGAGCGTCTTTGTGGGTCGTGCCTGAAGCGAAAAATGGCCCAGGCCATAAACAGGTTGACCGCGACAAACACAAAACCAGTGATATAGAGCGTGACATCGATAGTGGTATCGATCATGCCCCAGTTGGATGCCAGAGGGGTCATCCACCACGGACTTAGCCAATGAAAGAGCAGTGAGATGACTACCAGCAGAACCAGCGCTACCACTATCTTCATGCCAACTCCTTGTCCGGTCGCCCGCAGGCAATCCGGCGTACCAGGTACTTCGGAATACAGCTTTTATTGTGTGTTCACTATTTCACTGATGTGCGCCAGGCCGTTCCCTTTATCATTTGCTCGAATTTGCCACGGACACCAATAAACCAGCCGGGTGCTGCGGCCCCTTCGCCAGCGGGTGACAATTTGGGATGTTCGTTGGTGACCTCGCGCAGAATATGTTCCTGCGCTTCACTGACATCCACCATCAGAACATGTTTACCCGCCTCCAGGGAGTCGCGAAAGCGAATGAAATCGGAGTGGGGTGCCTGTATACCAATCAAGCCGCCCTCCCAGGTGCAAAAGCCGAGCACGATCACCGCGAGGAAAATCGGTGGTACCCAGGTAATGACTTCAGCGATGCCGGTGACCCATGTGACACCGAGTATCAGTGCCGCACCGATAACACCTACTATCGCGCCACGCTCGGTGCCACCGACGACATCTTTGCGCAGTACTGCTTCTACCTCGTTGAGATGGTGTGCTTTTACCCCCGCATCATCCTCGCTGAGCACGTGTATCTGCGGCGTGATAACGCCAGCCTGCTCCAGTTGTTGTTCGATGAGTTCCAGATCGTCGAGGTCGTCACTGATGTAGTAATGGCGTTTCATATCGCTTCCCCTATCAGTTTTATAAGTGCGGGTTGAAGGCCGTTTCGACATTCAGTTTGAGTATAGCACCAGCGAAATGCCAAGCTAGCGCGCGGGTTCGGGCGTTCTGGCGGCAGACGATTTTTATCCCTTTGCGGAATATCGTGCATTGCCACTTAGCCTATAAAGGTATTAAAAGAGGGTATAAACGGGATTTTTTTAGAAAGCTGATGATCTGAATGATGCGTAAGAAGCGCTTTTAAGACTATTTTGCTACAAGCAGCAGTACTAATAGACGAATAGCGATTAAAAACACCTACATTTTTAGGATAATTTTGCCCATGTGTTGTCCGCTCTGCATACGCTCGTGTGCCTGTTCTACTTGCTCCAGCGGGTAGATGCTATCGATCAGCGGTTTAATTTTGCCACTCTCCAGCAGCGGAAATATATGTTCGAGTATCTCTTCAACCATCACCGATTTTTGCTCGAAGGTCTGCGCGCGCAGTGTGGATCCTGTCATGGTGATACGTTTCATCAGTAGCGGAGCAAAATTGACTTCGGCCTTGAAGCCTTTCATGTACGCAATGTTGACGATGCGACCCTCCGGCGCAGCGAGGTTGAGATTCTTCTGGATGTAGTCACCGCCTATCATATCGAGTATCACATCGACCTTGTCCTTGAAGCCGAGCCCGGTGAGCACTTCCTCAAAGTCTTCTTTCTTGTAGTTGATTGCACAGGTAGCCCCGTGCGCTTCCAGCGCCTGGCACTTCTCACTGGTGCCGGCCGTGGTATAGACCTTGATGCCGAGCGCCGCGCACATCATCACCGCCAGTGTGCCGATGCCGCTGGCACCGCCGTGTATCAGCACTCTTTCACTCGGTTGCAATTTGGCCCGTTGGAACAGGTTGTGCCAGACGGTCAGCAATGCCTCTGGCAGGGCGGCGGCTTCGCCCTTGCTGAAGCCGGTGGGAATGGGCATGCACTGTCCCGTCGGCGCGACGGCATATTCGGCGTAACCACCGCCGTGTGTAAGCGCGCAGACACGATCGCCAACCTGCCAGTTGCTGACGCCCTCACCCAGTGCCTGCACGGTGCCGGCAACTTCCAGTCCCATCACCGGGGAGGCATCCTCCGGTGGCGGGTACAAACCCTTGCGCTGAAGGAGATCGGCGCGATTGAGGCCGGCGGAATGTACTTTTATCAGCACTTCCCCGGCGCGTGGCGCGGGCACTACTCCGTGCTCAATGCCCAGGTTGTGTGCCTCGTCGACCGCAACGTAACGGCAGTGCTCGGGGATAGGTGTTGCTTCACTCATTCGGGTACATCCTTTATCTTTTGCCGCATGGCTGCACACGCACGGGGCAGGGCCTAGTCTAGCCTAGGCCGAATAGCGATGGACAGCACCGTTGTCGACGCATGCTTCGATCTGCTCCTCGCTAAAGCCGAACTCACGTAAAATCTCGTCGCTGTGCTCGCCGATGCGCGCGGCGCTGCGATGAATTTCTGCCTGTGTGCGGCTGAAGCGCGGTGCCGGGGCAGGTTGCCACACCTCGCCATCGTCTACAAATGTTTCCCGCGCCTGATGATGGGGGTGATGCCGCACTTCATGCATCGACAGCACCGGCGCGTAACAGACATCCACGCCGTCAAATATTTCATCCCATTCATCGCGTGCCTTGCGTTTGATGATTGCCGTCATGCGTTCTTTCATCGCCGGCCAGTTTTTCATGTCGAACTGGTTTTCGAAATGCGTCGCATCCTCGCCCAGTTTTTCCAGCAGTGCGGCGTAGAACTGCGGCTCGATGGAGCCCAGCGAAATGTATTTGCCGTCTGCCGTTTCGTAGACCTCGTAAAAATGCGCGCCGGAGTCGAGCAAATTGGTGCCGCGTTCATCGGACCAGAAGCCCGACTGATTGGCGGCAAAGGTGCTGGCCATTAGCGTGGCGGCACCGTCTATCATCGCCGCATCCACCACCTGCCCTTCGCCTGAGACCCTGGTTTCAAGCAGCGCACAGACCATGCCGTAGGCCAGCATCAATCCGCCACCACCAAAATCCCCGACCAGGTTCAACGGGATTGCGGGCTTTTCGCCGGCGCGCCCTATCGGGTGTAGTGCACCGGAGAGTGCGACATAGTTGATGTCATGTCCGGCCGCGCCTGCCATCGGGCCCTCCTGGCCCCAACCCGTCATGCGTCCATACACCAGCGCGGGGTTCCGGGCGAGGCAGACATCCGGTCCCAATCCCAGACGCTCCATAACGCCAGGGCGGTTTCCCTCCAGCAGCGCATCCGCGTTTTCCAACAGCTTCAGTACTGTGTCCACGCCGGCCGGGTTCTTCAGGTCGACGCTGATGCAGCGTTTGTTGCGATTGAGAAAATCGAGTTTGGGATTGTGTGCCGCGGCAAACATACTGCCGCCCGGACGCTCCACACGGATGACATTGGCGCCCATGTCAGCGAGTAGCATCGCGGCAAAAGGCCCCGGTCCGATACCGGCGATTTCTAAGATGGTCAGGCCCTGAAGTGGTCCCATGGTGTGCTCTCCGATTGTGAAACAGGATGGCAAGGGTGGCGCGCTTGCCACGCACTCGCAATGGCGGGACAGGTCTTAAGCGGTGTCTTTGCAGATCAGGTGTTCAAACATGCCCCGGGCCTCTTCCAACTTGGCGAACACCGGGTAGTCACTGTCCATGGCCCAACTGATAGTCAGCATATTGAGTGTGCCGACGACCATGGCGGCGAGAATTTCGGGAGAGAACGCCGTTTCCACATCGCCCTGTTCCACGCCGGCTGCAATCAGCCGGACAAAACTGCTCATCGCGGAATCACCGATTTCTCGCTGGCGCTCCCTGTCCTCGGCGAACAGGGAAGGGGCGAGGAGAATAAGCTGGCGGTCGATATCATCGTAGCCGGCAAAATTCGATTCGATGTAGTCGATCATAGCTTCGAGGCGGTTGCGGGTGGTCTGGTGGTTCTCCATCAGCAGACGCAGCATGGGCTCTAACTGATCGTAGAGCCGGGAGATACCGAGCCCACCGAGCAGGGCGTGCTTGTTGGGGAAGTGGCCGTAGAAGGTGCGCCGGGCTACATCGGCCTGCACGCAGATCTGTTCAATACTGGTCTCCTCGATGCCCTGTTGCCGAAACAGTTGATAGGCCGCCTCTTCGATACGGGCGCGGATCTCCAGTTTGCGTTTTTCGCGACGCCCCAGGGGTGTCTGTACAGTGTCCATGAAATTTCCGTAAGACTATTGCATTCGTTCAACCATTAAACTATTTTGTATACAAATGTGCAAGATTGCTCATTTGGGTAGCTATTGGCTGCTCCCGAACAATAGCAATATAGCGAACAGCAACGAAGGTACTGGAATGTCTGAACGTCTGATCGTGGTGTCCACGGATTGCCACGCTGGCCTGCCCATAGCCGATTACAAACCCTACGTGGAGAAAAAGTATCACGAGATGATGGATATGGCTGTGCCCATCACTGTCGATATGATGGAGAAAGCCGAGTCCACTTTCCTGATCAAGGAGATCAACGATGCCTGGCGCGCGCCCATCCAGCAGGAATTGACCGGCGCCTGGGATTATCAGGAGCGCCTGAAGATGCTGGCCAAAGATGGCATCGCCGCCGAGGTCATTTTCCCGGACGGTATCACCGAGAAAAACACGCCGCCCTTCGGTGCCGGTCTCGGCCTGTCACCGCGCGACATGGTGCCCGATCTGCAGTGGGCCGGCGCCATGGCCCACAATCGCTGGCTGGCCGAGTGGTGCGCCAACGACCCGGCCCGGCATATCGGGGTGGCCTCGATTCCGCTGTTGTGGGATGTACAGCAGGCAGTGGAGGCGGTGCGCTGGTGCGTGGACAACGGTCTGCGAGCGGTGATGATCCCCACGCTGTGGGGTGAGCATGACGCCTATCACCACGTGAAATACGACCCCTTCTGGGCGCTGTGTGAGGAGCTTGAAGTGATTGTTCACTTTCACTCGGGGCCAGCCCCACACCAGGAATACTTCGGCGCGGGCTTTCCGGTAGAGGACAAGAGCGACGACATGCCCGGCGCGATGGGCATCTATGTGTCGGAAGTGATGTGGTGGCTGTACCGCCCGCTGACCTTCATGATCTGGGGCGGTGTGTTCGAGCGCTTCCCAAGGCTTAAAACGATGATTGTTGAAGGCGGCACGATGTTCATGCTGCCGTCCTGGCTGCGCCTGATGGACTTCCATTACACCGAGGGGCAGATCTCCGCGAAGCTGGGCAACTTCCGCAAACACCTGTCGCTGAAACCCAGCGAGTATTTTGCACGCAATATCGGTATCGGCGCCTCCTGTGTGTTGCGTCCCGATCTCGATATGCGCGATGAAGTCGGCCTTGAGAAAGTGATGTGGGGCAGCGATTTCCCCCACCCTGAGGGTAGCTGGCCGAATACCGCGCAGTACTTCAAGGACAACTTCAGCAACTTCCCAGAAGCTGACGGGCGCAAAATTCTCGGTGAGAATGCGATAGCGTTCTACGGGCTGGACCGGCAGCACCTGCAGAACGTGGCCGATGACATTGGGCCAACCGTTGAGCTGTTCAGTTAATCCATCAGTAACAGGAATAATTTTTCCAAGAGGTTCTATGACAATCGTAGAAGCATGTGAATCCCAAACCAATGCCACCCCGGATTTCCCCATGGGGTGGTATTCCGTTGCACGATCGCACGAACTACTGGTGGGAGAGGTCAAGCCAGTGCAGGCATTTGATCGAGAACTCGTGCTCTATCGCACCCGTTCAGGTCTGCCCGTCGTGCAGGATGCATTCTGCCCCCATCTGGGTGCCCACCTCGGGCACAAGGGGCGAGTCGTGGGAGAGACGGTACGCTGTCCATTTCACGGTTGGCGCTACGACACCGATGGCAAGTGCGTGGAAATTCCCTATTGCGATGAGATTCCCGAGCGCGCGCGACTGCGTACCTGGCATACACAGGAGAAAAACGGCGAGGTGTACATCTGGTTTCACCCAGAGAATACGGGCCCGCAGTGGCCACTGCCCGAACTGCCCGAACTGGGCGATCCAAACTGGACATCGCCGCGTTATACCGAGCACAGGGTGCCGGCGCATGTGCAGGATATTTGCGAGAATTCCTGTGATCCGGTGCATTTTCAGTTTGTTCATGGCCAGAAGGCTGTCCCCGACTCCAACGTTACTATTGATGCTGACGGGCGAACCATGCACTTGCACTCTGAAATGACAGATGCGGACTATCCCGGACATTTGCACGCCACTACCTACAGCCCCGGATTTGCAATGGTGCGCACCAGCTATGGGCCCGGCGCCGAAATGATCATGTATAACAGCGCCCAACCGCTCAATCGTAATGAGACGATGATGCGCTGGACCCTGATTGTTCGCCGCGAGATCGAAGATGCCGTGGGTGACGATGTTATGGAGGGAATTATTTCCGGCTTGAGTGATGACTATCCGATCTGGGCCAACAAGGTACACAAGCACCGCCCCGTATTTTGCAAGGAGGACAAGACGCTAGTGATGTTCCGCAAATGGGTGCGCCAGTTCTATCTCACTTCCAACGACAAGCGGGAGATCGCGTAACAATGCAGGATTTCAATAATAAGGTGGCAGTCATTACCGGCGGTGCCAGCGGTGTCGGTCGCTCTCTTGCGTTTGCGCTGGGGCGGCTCGGGGCAAAAATAGCGGTGGGTGATGTCGACAAGACCGCGATGGCACAGATTGCCGAGGACCTCGCGGCAGAAAACATAGAGGCGATTGTCGAGTTTTGTGATGTGACCTCGGTGGACAGCCTGAACGATCTCGCGGATAAAGCCGAGTCTGTGTTCAAGCAGATCGACCTGGTGTTCGCCAATGCCGGCATCGGTGCCGGTGAGTCGGGCGCGATGTGGGACTACTCCGAAAAGGATTGGCAGTGGTGCTTTAACGTCAATATGTGGGGTGTGATCAATTCCATTCGTGCTTTCATGCCACGACTGGTCGCTCGCAACGAGGAAGCTCATTTTGTGGTGACTGGTTCCGGCAATGGCGCGCTGCTGGTCTACCCTGATCAGCCCATCTATACGGCGAGTAAGGCTGCTGTGCACGCCATTACCGAGAACCTGCACTACCAGGTACAAGCGGCGCAGAGCCCGGTAAAAGTCAGCGCATTATTTCCCGGCCCGCATGTGGTGGATACCGGTCTGTTCAACTCCGGCAGGGTGCGGCCAGAGGAACTGAAAAAAGATGTCGAAGGCAATGAGTCCGGCATCAGTTCAGTCGAAGATATGAAGAGAATGTGCGAGGAGTTCGGGATCGAGTTGCAAACCACACACCCGGACGAAGTGGCGGAAATGGCAGTGGCAGGACTGAAGAAAGACGCTTTCTGGCTGTTGGCCACCACGCCTGAAACCGACGACAAGATTCGCTCGCGCGCCGAGATGATTCTCAACCGTGAAACCCCAGTGCCCAATATGGTGGGTGCGTAATCCAGCAACGACAATTCACTCTACTATTACAAGGTAACGATAATGAGTAATGAATCCAGTGCACCCCAGGGCAACCCTGGCGATATCGTCAATTGGCCCATGCTGAAAATCCAGTACCGGACGGACCCGGATAAAATTGCCGCGTTGTTGCCGCCCGGCATCGAGCCCGGCGCAGAGCCTAACGTCAATCTCACCATCTATAACTTCCCGGTGCCCGATGAGCCCGAGTACGGCATCGTCACCAGTGTGGATGCTGTCTATGACGGTGTGGCAGGTGAATATACACTCGGTTACGGCATCGACCAGGAGTCGGCGATTTTCGTCAGCCAGGAAACCAACGGGCAACCGAAGTATCCCTGCACTACCGAGTTCTATCGTCTGGGGCCGCAGGTCAAAGCGCGTTGCACCCATCAGGGCTATACCTTCGTTGAGTTTCAGGGCTTTTCCAAAGGCCCATCCGATCCCGGCGAGCCCTTCCAGCAGAATGAGTTTTGGCTGAAGTATTCGCGTGCGGTCAGCGTTGGTGGTCCCGCTACTGGCTTTGACTTTCCGCCGCATGTGGTACGTGTGCGCAGTGAGTACGGCACAGCCTGGCGCGAAGAGGTCGAAGGCACGTTGACGCTGCGCGACAGCCCCTGGGATCCGCTGACGACGCTGTTGCCGATGCGTGAGCAGTTGGCATCCTACCTCTGGTGGCCGACCTTCCTCGATCGCGAGATGACGCTGGCTGGCCAGCTCGATGCGGAGAAATTCCTGCCGTATGCTGACACGATCTCGGGTTCACGCTGGCCCGGCACCAACGGCGGGCCCAAGCGGGACTGAGGTTGGCAATAGCAATTACGAACCCTCCCCGTAATGGTGGGGGTTCGTAAGTCGCCAAGATGCAAACAATAAAAACCTGGCTTCCCGCACTCACGGGCATGTGCTGCATGGCGTTCGGCAGCGGTGTTATGAGTATTTACGGGTTCTTTGTCGACCCCCTGTCGCAGGAGTTCGGCGTGGGCGCCGCTGTGCTAAATACCGGCCCGGTCGCTCTGCTGCTGGTGCCGGCATTTCTGGGCGCACTGATCGGCAAGATGGCTGATCGGCTACCGGTTCGCAATATTCTGTTGGCGGGTGCCAGTCTTTCGATGGGAGCACTGATCGCCATTGGTGCGGCACCATCCTTACTGTGGGTCGCGGTGGGTTTCCTGGTGTTCTCGCTGGGTATGTCGATGTACGGCCCGGTGGTCGTCAACGGCATGCTGGTGAAGCTGTATCCCGGCCGCGAAGCGCGGGCGCTCGCGTTGGGCGCTATCGGCATCAGTGTGGCGGCAATGGTATTGCCGCCGCTGATTGGCAGCCTGCTGGCATACCTCAACTGGCGCCAGGCCCTGCAGTTACTCGCTGTAGTGTTACTGGTCATTCTGTGGGTGATGATTGTTGCCGGAGCTCCGCGCGCAGTGGTGCAAACGGCAAGCACCAGTGATGTGCCCATCGACAGGGCCTTCTATCGCACCCGAGCTTTTTGGCTGATCGGCTTATCGGTGGCTCTGGGTTTGAATGTCATGATAGTGGTGTCCATCATTTTCCCGCCGTTTTTTCTTGGCAGGGAATACAGTGTTGCCGATGCCGGGTGGTTTTTGGCGCTCTCCGGTTTCGCGGGCCTGATGGGCAAAAGTTGCCTGGCCTGGCAGGGCGATGCCGTTCGCAACGCCGTGAAGTGGCTGGCGGCAGCTCTGCTGCTGATGCAGGTCGTCGGGCTGGTGCTGTTGTATTTCTGTGTCGATACTTGGCAAGTCATAGTCGCTCTGGTGATGCTGGGGGCGGCCAATGGGGCGTTTATTCCCATGCATTCGTATTTAAACAGCCGGTACTTCGACTCCGCGATTATCAGCCAGGTCACCGGCGCGCAGATGCCTCTGTTCCTGCCGCTGGGTTTGACCGGCGCACCGCTGGCGGGCTATGTCTTCGACCAGACCGGGAGCTACGATGTTGTGATGCTGGCGCTTGCTGGTATTCTGGTAGTCGCGGCACTGTTGATAATATGCACGCCGGCCGCACTGAGATTCCGCTAGCACCAAAAAGAGGCGCGGCCGTATTTTTTTGCTAGTATGCCCTCCCGGGTTTCCAATCCGGGGAATCCGCCAGCCGCTGGAGTAAGCCATGCCAATGTTCCTTCGTAAAAAGCTGCACGCCCTGCTTCTGATGATTATGACCGTGGTTGTCCGGTTCTCGGCACCAATGCGACATACCGCGTTTGCCGGCAGTGGCAGTTCGCGCCAGCTGTGCGACCATATCATTCACACCGGTGTCAAAAAGGTGCTGGTGGTAACGGACAAGCCACTGCGCGACCTCGGCGTTGTCGACAAGGCCATTGCGGCACTGCTGGCGGCGGATGTGGATGTCGCCTATTACGACGGCGTACTGCCTGACCCCACGTTCGATCAGGTCACTGCGGGTGCGGCGATTGCCAAAGCTCAGGGCAGCGAGGTGGTGCTGGCGATTGGTGGCGGCTCTTCCATGGACGCGGCCAAAATCATTGCTGCTGCGGCCACCAGTGATGCCTCGCCGACCGATTGGGTAGGTATGGGCAAGATCAAGCATACGGTGCTCAAGCTTTACGCCATTCCCACCACGTCGGGAACCGGCTCCGAGGCCACAATGGGCGCGGTCATTTCCGATTCGGTGACGCATGAAAAAAGCATCATCATGGGCGATGCCCTGTTACCCACAGCGGTCGCGCTGGACGCCGAGCTGATTGTAGGCCTGCCACCGCACATCACGGCAGCCACCGGAATGGACGCGCTGACCCACGGCATCGAAGCGTATATCGGTGTATGGGACCGCGGCACACGGCTGGAGGACGCCCGGCTGGCCGTCAAATTGATCTTCGAGCACCTTGCGACCGCATGCAGCGATGGCAAGAACCTCGAGTCGCGCAGTGCGATGACAATGGCGGCCTATTACGCCGGCCTCGCGATCAACCAGGTCAATGTGGGTAATGTACACGCGATCGCTCACCAGTTGGGCGGAAAGTATGGCATTCCACACGGTCTGGCGAATGCGCTGGTATTGCCGCATATTTTGGAATTCTGTCGCGACGAAGCGCAGCAGCGTCTGGCGGAACTGGCCGTATTGATCGGTGTGGGTCGCGAAGGTGAGCCTCCTGCTGAGCTGGCCGGCAAGTTTATTCAGGCGGTGAAGGACCTGCGTGAGCAGGTCGGCATTCCCGAGCAGATGGATGTGATAAAGCACGAGGATTTTGACGCGATCTGCCAGCTGGCCATTAAGGAGGGCAGTGCCTATCCGGTGCCCAGGCTACTCGATCGTGAAAGCGTACTGCTGATCCTGAACAAGATCGCCGGGTAGCACCAGCCGTTGCCTTTGGCGACCCGATCAAGGATTATGGTGGCAACTGTCACATTCGCGCCTATAATGAGAACCCGTATTGCGATGGAGTAAGTGAATATGGAATATGATGCTTCAAAACACAGCTTGCAATGCCCTAAGTGCCAACACGGCATGGAGGAGATCACTCACGAGGGCATCACCATTGACCGCTGCACCAATTGCATGGGGCTGTGGTTTGATGAGGATGAAGTTTATCGGTTGAAGGATATCAAGGATGGTCACCTGGTAGATATCGGTGATGCGAAGGAAGGGTGGAAGTGGGATAGCCACTCTGATATCAACTGCCCGCGCTGCGGCAAGGAAATGGAAAAGTCTGCCGATCCCAAGCAAAAACATATCTGGTATGAACTCTGCCCCGAGCACGGCCTGTTTATGGATGCTGGCGAGTTCAAGGATTTCAAATTCGAATCGATACTGGATCGATTCCGCAGTCTCATCAAAGGTAACCGCGCTAACGTAGCCCCCTGATTGGGTCAACCGTCAGTCGCTGTCCCCGGTCTCGGGATTCTGCCGGTACCAATGCACACCCTGTGCATCGGTGGTGCGGGTGATCCTGCGTCTGCCCAGCAAACAGTTCAAGTGTGCCAGTGTTTCTCCTGTTGCAAAGCCCAGTGATTCCCCCTCGGGATTGCGGCGAAACAGGGCGGGGAAACAATCGATGGCCCGCTGAGGCTTTTCAAGGTGGTTAAACAGGCTCGATAGATCGTTCTTATGGCCCTCGATCAATTGGTTGAGGCGCACGTGTAGTCCGTAGAAGGGCGCCTCATGGGCGGGGAGCACTAGCAGGTCATCGGGCAGCATTTCCCGCAGGCGTGCGCTGGAACGCAGCCATTCATTCAGCGGATTACCTTCGGGCTCGGTTGGAAACACGCTGACGTTCGGTGTGATCCTCGGTAGCACCTGGTCACCGGATATCAGCAGCTTGAGAGCCGGGCAGTAAAGCGTAGCATGCTCGGGGGAGTGTCCGCTGCCGATGATAACCTGCCAGTACCTGCCTCCAATAGTGATGGTTTCCCGGTCCGCCAGTCTGCGGAAACTGTCCGGCAGCGGCGCAATGGCGCGGCCGAAGTTGCCGAATTTTTTGCGGTACCGATCCAGTTGCTCGTCGTCATAACCGGCCGCCCGGTAGAAGCGGATAGCCACTTCTGGGGCCTCCCGCCCGGTATCCGCCTTCATTGCGCGGCACATCAGGAACTCCTCGCGCGACATCCACAAATCGCAATCGAAGCGCTCGGTCAGCCAGCCCGCCAGACCTACATGGTCAGGGTGCAGGTGCGTGCAGATGACCCGTTTGATCGGCTTGCCCTGCATGAAGCCGCTGAAGATCTGTTCCCAGGTGTCGCGTGCGCCGGGGATGTCCAGGCAGGTGTCCACCACGGTCCAGCCGTCCTCGTCTTCCAGCAGCCACAGGTTGATATGATCCAGTGACATGGGCATCGCAAACCGCGCCCAGTAGACGCCCTCGGCAACTTGCTGCGGCTCACCTGGTGTCGGGCTGGCGCCGCGCGAGAAGGGATAGGTGAGGCCGCGATACTGCTCGGGACTGGATTCAAGCATGGAGAGTTAACCCTCTAGTGTCCATAACGAAGCCGGTTGGCCGGACACATTGTAGCCCCGAAACAGCGGAATGACAGCTTGCGCTAACTCACCCCGCGCTCACTATCTGTCCAGTATTGTGCCCTGACAGCCTTTTTGTCCGGCTTACCTACCGGTGTCAGCGGAATACCCTCGACAAAATCTATCGACTTGGGCGACTGGACCGACCCTTTGGCTTCCTTGACCAGCGCCTGCATGGAGGCGGTGAGTTCATCACTGCCCTCAAAGCCGGGCTTGAGTACTACGACAGCCTTCACTGCCTCGCCCCATTGTTCATCGGGCACACCGATCACCACCACCTGACCGACGGCCTCATGGGTGGCCAGCACATCTTCCACCTCGCGCGGGAACACATTGAAGCCGCCGGTGACAATCATGTCCTTGGTGCGATCGACGATATAGAGGAAGCCGTCCTCATCCAGTTTGCCGACATCGCCCGTGTGCAGCCAGCCGCCAGCGAACGCCTCGGCAGTCTGTTCAGGCATGTCTTTGTAGCCCTTCATCACTAGCGGGCCACGCACGCAAATCTCGCCAGCCTCACCAGGTGCTACCTCATTGCCATCGGGATCACGCAGGCTCATATGCACCCAGGGCGTGGGCCGTCCGCAGGATGAAAGGCGATGCGGTTTGGAAAGATCGTGGTCCTTCCTGCGCATATTGGCGATAACCATTGGACATTCGGACTGGCCGAAAAACTGGTAGAAGATCTGGCCCCACTTGGTGATTCCCTCTGCAAGCCGGGTAGGGCTCATGGGTGAGGCGCCATAGAATATCGTTTCCATGCTGGACATGTCAGCGGTAGCGGAGCGCGGCGAATCGAGCAGGAAATAGAGCATCACCGGTACCAGCATCGTGCAGGTAATTTTGTGTTGTTCGACCATGTCGAAAAACTCATCGGGGCTGAACCCCTGCATCACATAAAAAGCGCCACCTTTCTGCAGCACAGGAATAAAGAAGGCCGCCGCCGCGTGTGACAATGGGGTTGCCATCAGCATGCGGACCTCTTCAGGGAACTCCCATTCGGCCAGCTGAATTTGCGTCATAGCCGCAGTCACGCTGTAGGTGCTCATCACGCCTTTTGGCTTGCCGGTGGTGCCGCCTGTGAAGTTTACGGAAGAGACCTGGTCGGGCTTGATGTCTGGAGCGACCAGTGGCTTGGGCGAGAATTGATCCGCAAGTGCAAGGTAATCGTCACCTATAGCGTTGGCGCCAAAGCCGAGCAGGTTCTTGAGGCCCGGCACGCGCGCTTTCAGGGCGCCTGCCAGTTCTTCGAACACAGAGGCGTCAAATATCAGTGTCTCCACCTCGGCCGCTTCAAGTACATAGGCGTGGTCGTCCAGCGACCCCAGCGGATGCAGCGGCGTACCGACACATCCGGTGAGTTGCATCGCGGCGATGTTTGCAAGCACCTCCGGGCGGTTGGCGGAAATGACAGCCACTCTGCTGCCGACCCCAAGGCCTTTGGATTGCAGCGCTTGTACCATCTGGCTGGCGCGTTCGCGCACATCTCTATAGCTGGCTACCTTGTCGCCCAGAAACAGGCAGGGTTCATCGTGGTAGCGGTTGAGCCCATCAATCAGCAGGTGGGCCATGAGGGGTTGTTCGCGAAGTGCTTCGGTGGTCATAGTGTCTCCAGTAATTATTAGGTATTGGTATTTGATTCCTGAGCCGCGATCTGTAGCGCGCGCCCCAGTACGGTGAACATTTCCCTGGACTCGCGTCGGCTAATTTGCGCAGAGGAAAACAGACTGGAGCCGTGGAACGTTCCGGGAAAGGAGTGTAATTCTGTGGCGATGCCTGCGCGCATCAACTTGAGTGCATACTCCACACCCTCATCGCGCAGCGGGTCGAACTCCATGGTGTTTACATAGGCTGGTGGCAGGCCGGACAAATCCTCGGCGCGGGCGGGGGCGGCGTGATAGGGGACATCGTCCGCGCCGCGCTGGTACTGGTCGCCCAGGTAAAAATCCCAGCTGAGTTCGGCATTGGGCTTGTTCCACATCGGCGTATCGACGAAACGCTGCATACTGGGCGTCTGCAGGCGATCATCCAGTTCGGGTATGCCCAGATACTGGAAGCAGATCGACGGGCCTTTGCGGTCCCGGGCCAGCAGTGCAAGTGCCGCTGCCAGCCCACCGCCAGCGCTCTGCCCGAATACCGCCAGTCGCTCGGGGTCAAGCTGCAGATCGGCGCCATTATCGCTCGTCCACTGCAGCGCGGCATAGCAATCTTCCAGTCCTCCCGGGTAGGGCGTCTCTGGTGCCAGTCGGTAGTCCACCGAGACGATAACCACACCCAATCCCCTGCACAGTGCGATGCAGGTGCCGTGTTCGCTGTCGAGGTTACCGATGACAAAGCCGCCACCGTGAATATGCAGTATCCCCGGTACCGGCCCGGACAGGGCCTGGGGGGTGTAGATGCGCACGGGCACTTCGGGTGCGCCCGCTGGCCCCGGAATTCCCCGGTCTTCAATGTCAACGCCGCTGGTATCAAGGTCGGCGTTCAGGGAGGATACCATGTCCTGAAAATTGCTTCTGGCCTGTTGCGGGTCGCTCATCGTCAGCGGAGTGTCTGGCAGCAATTCCAGCATCTGCGCCAGCTCCGGATCGTAGTTGTAGCTCATTCGTGTCTCTCCTCCCGATGGCAATAGTGTGCCGCGCTCGCTGCGTGCAGCAATGACGATAGAGGCCAGAAAGCCGCAGAATCGTGATCATCACTGAGCGCAAAGACTGGTTATACTCCCCGTTTCCGGTGCGTATCTCAATAGCATCAAAGCTGATATTTTCCTGTCTTATTCGATCATGTGTCGGGTAAGCCAGATACCCCCAAGTCGGGCGACGGGTGGCACAGGAAACGCGTGGGTGCCAAGAGCATCCTGCACCAGTGTGCTGTCAGTCGCCGACATTGCTCCCATGCCAAATCTGGCACATCCGCCTTCCGACTATGACCCATATTGGTAATATTGTGTGTTCTGAGACTTGGCGCACAGTTCGCGCTTCAGTTCCATCGAACCGCGTCTATAGTAGGTAAACAAAACAACGTGGAAGCTATCGGAGCGGCCAAAATGACTCAGCTAAACAACAGTAACCCTGAGGCAAATTCCCGTACAAATCGTATGTTTATGGACAAGGGAAACTGGTTTTTCAGAACCCGTGAAGGCGATACGGTGGGCCCTTTTCAGGAGGAACTGGAAGCGTCTACGCAATTGGAAGTGTACATCCGTCTGGTTACTTCTGGGCTGCTCCCCTTTCAGGAGGTACTGCGGTCCTCACCTGTCCAGCAGAAGAAGGTGGGTTAAGGTCGCTGCCGCGAGCCTCCTGCACTATCTGGCACTTTCCCCGGATCACAGCCCCTGCTAGGCTTGATAGCACTGTTTGCGACTAATCACCGGAATGCTTATGGATCGTCTGTTTCCCCGAACGCTGTTGGTCTGCCTGTTGGCACTGGGCGCATCGGTTTCTCTCTCCGCCCAGGAGCCTGGTGATGAGCCTGTCACTGATCTTGTAGTGTTGAGCTCAGGCCAGGAGGGAGGCGGGTACTGGAGCGCGGCGAAACGCTTGCAGTCAGTAGCCGCCAAACGAGTCGCGCTGGCGGTGGAGGTTGTACCCAGTTCAGGCTCGCTGGAGAACATTGAGAAGCTTCTGGACGATGCCAGCCTGGTCAATCTGGCGTTTACCCAGGCGGACGCTGCTCAATCCTATCTGGATGACCGCCCCGGGGAGGTTGAAAAGCTGGAGTTAATGGAAAGCATCGGCCAGGAGTGCGTGTTTATTGTCACCGGTGTCGACAGCAAGGTTCGCGATGAGGAAGACCTTCGTGCGGCGACCAATCTGCGTCTGGGTATTTCCAGCCCCACCAGCGGAGTGGCTTCAACGTTCGACTACATGCAAAGTGAAATAGACGGTATGGGTGATATCAGCGTGGTCTATGGCGACACGCTGCAAGCCATGCAGAAGATGAACTCGCCCGAAGCTCAGGTGGATGCTGTGATGGTGGTACACCGCCCGCGAGCGCACTCGGCTGAAGTCGATTACGCACTGGCGAACAGTGATCAGTACCGTTTTGTGGAACTGAACGATGAAATGTTTATGCAGAGTATGTGGAACGGCAGCCAGATCTACCGCACTATGAAACTCGCTATGCCGGAACCCAACGAGCCGGTCAGAACCCTTTGTATGAGAGGTGTGCTGCTGGGCAACAAGCAAAAACTCACTATCGAGCAGCGTAACAAGCTGAGTGACCTGATGCTGTATCACTGGATGGAGATTTATCCTACGCAGTAATTGGCACTGCCACGAAGCTACGGGCTTTTGTCATGGCCTGTTGTGCCGGTCAGACAGCATCTCACGCAAGTTTGTGCCCATTCGTGCAAAGTCTATGCGGTAAGGTATAACACCGCCATCGAGTACAAGCCAAAGATGATGGAAATGCCTTTGAACCAGCGCGGTATGGCAATCACCATAATCATCAACGCTATACCTGCCGCCGGAATCGCAATCGATAACCCTACCGGATTCTGAAACATAAAAATGTTGACGTAGGGGCCGATCAGGAAGTAAATCAACATCGACATTGCCGAAAAGCGCCCCAGGCTCTGACTGTGTTCCAGCATGTCGAACTGTCCGTCATCCGGATCAGGAAGCGCCATTTCAGCGGCACCATAGATACAGATTGATGCGAGAATCAGAATTAGAAAATGGAAAAATAACCATCCATCGAAATTCCTCAATCCCCACCCGATCCACCACAACTGGAGGATGAAGGTCATTACGCTCATGCCCCAGAGCGCTGTTGACCAGTGGAATTTGACCCGATGATGGTAGCGGATCAAATCGCCGATAACGTGCAGCAGGCGCGTGATCGCGAGGCCAATCACAATTGAGACGGTGACAAATATGTATTCGTGTTGGGTCATTGTGTATCCGCTAGAACCCGGTTGTTTGGCAGCTTAATCGCTGCGTGCTTTCAGGGCCTCTTGTGGTGAGACAGTGCAACGACTACTAGTCTCCGCCTTTTCTGAGCCTCCCATTCAAATAATAGCTGACGTTTACGCATTGGTCTTCCTGGCGATATACACACCGTAGCTGAAATACGCTTCATATTCCTTGTACAGTGCCATTTCGTGGCGCTCCGCCTCAACGATTGCGCGAGCCCCTGCGCTATCGCTATGCCGGCTCAGAAAGGCATCAAAATTCATGCGCATTGGCTCGTAGTAATTATCGAGCCAGCAATGTTTTGGCAGGACAAAATACCCGATAGGTGTATAGCCGTTCTCTTCGAGCAGCTTGATCTTTGCTGATGCCGTATCTATCTCGGGATACTCATTGTTCCAGTGATCTTGAAGCTCGTTGGGGCGCTCTTCTGTAAGCCAGGTAATCTCTGAGGCAACAAGCAGCCCACCGGGCTTAAGATAGCGCTTCCAATCGGCGATGCCCTTTGCAAAACCGATGTTGTAGATGGCGCCCTCAGACCAGATAACATCGAACTCCTCCTTATCAAACGGCAGTTGCTCCATTGCTGCGCGAAGCGGAGTGATTTTGTCTTCGACACCCTCACTCTGTGCGCGTGAAGCTAGGACATCCAAAAATTCCTGAAAGAAGTCTACTGCTGTAACTTTAGCGTTTAACTGACGAGCTAATACCAGCGTTGAGGCTCCTGTGCCACAGCCAATGTCGGCAATGGTCAATGGCGTAAACTCACTCAGGCCGGCGATATTCATCGCCTGTTCTGTCGCTGCAATACCTCCAGGGCCTTGCCGTTGACTGCCTTTGTGAAAATCTATGAGCAAGTCAAACTGGTTCATTAATGTTCCCTTCTGCTTTCATAGTCTTACTGTTGTAGTCACATCACTTGTGCGCTGGAGTCCAGGGCTCTTCTCTATCAACCGTTAGTCTTCGCGAGCAACACTCGTTAAGCATAGTGCGAGAAGCAAGGTTGCGAGGACGCCCGATGCCCCAGCTACTGCGGAAGGTAAAAAAGCATCCCGACCAAACATAATCAAAATCGCATTGGCTAACATGGCAACAACACCAACCAGCGCAGTTAGTCCCCCCAATGACTTGGCTCCCCCGGACATCTTGGCAACCCCGAAAATGAGTGCGGCAAAGCCCAGCAGGAGTTTTGCCGCGTAATAGATCATAAAGGATAGGGCAACGACTGCCCCGGCCATAGGTCCAAGTGCCTCAAGCTGACTGGCGGCCTCTCGAAAGGGCCCGAACATGGTTAGACCAACGCTTACTTGCACCAGGTTGAGTACCGCACTGAATGCAATCGCAGACCATCCCACCTGATAGTGTTTGGCCTGCACCATCGCAGCTCCGGCAAACGCTATAAGAATGGTGAATAGAAGACTTTCGAGACCCCATAGTAGTTGCCGTGGAACGCTAACCTCGGCGATATGGAGAGCGGTATAAAGTCCCTGCGTAACTGCCAGCGCTAGTAGTAGATATGATGTGATTTGAACAGTTCGAATATAGGGAAATTTCATGTTTGCATCCAAAGGGTAGTGGGGTGGGTTAAAAGAGGCGGAGGGAATATTCTTCAATTACTGCTGCTTCTCGTTTTCGCGTTCGCGTATAAGTCTCAAATACTGTGCCGACCGATAGGGGGATCCAGCGGGATGTGACATTGAATGAGTCTGCTATGAGTGTACTTTGGCAAAGATATGTTTATCATAATAGCGCCCGTCTTTATAACAGCCTTTTCGAAAAATCCCTTCCAGTTCATATTCGCTTTTTTCCAGAACTCGCATCGATGCCATGTTCGGGCTAAAGACAGGCGCGACAATTCGAACGATATCAGTGTCAGAAAAAATCATATTGGTGAGTTGTTGAAGAGCTGTTGTAGCGTAGCCACAGCCCCAATATGGCTCGCCAATCCAATAACCGATTTCTGCGCTCCTGGATTCTTCAAAGGAACCAGGTTCGGCCCCTACACATCCTATAAGATTTTCTCCAACCGTTACGGCTCTGATGAGGCCATTCTTGCTGCCGGTGGAAATCCACCAATCCGCATCACTTTCGGAGTAGGGACAGGGCATTCGGGTCGAGAGATATCTGGTCACATTCTGATTGTTCAGAAGTGATACAAGCGAAGCTGAATCGCTTGGAACAAATTCCCTGAGCGTGATCATCGGGACTTACCTGCTGTCGGCAGCGTACTGCTCGAAAATATTCCGAGCTGGGAACAGGTCGGGCATAAACATTTACGACGCTTGGGGCTTGACAAGAAAAGCGAACGGGAGGGACAGGGGACCAAATACCTGGCCGATGACTGTCCATAGTAGTCCGTTGCCACTGCGGTTAGTAGCCACTCGCCATGCAATACCACCACTGACGATCCAGACCAAGACAACTACATAAGGAGTTAACATCGGATTTCCTCGCGATATTAAGTTCGTGCCACAGGACAGCTAATTCTTGCGGTGGAGTAACATACAGCAACTGTGATCTGTACTGGCATTGCAACCACCCCTTGCGTGAACAACTACTTATATATCAGTCACCTTCAAATGTCATTCTTTCTGGTTTTTCATGCTCACATTGATCAAGATAGTGAGCGCTGGGGAGTTCGGGCAGTCGGTGCGTCGATTTCCGAAATGTGTATGCGTGAATACTCGGTGAGTCTTTTAGCGTGCACTTAGGCTGCTGTCAAAATTGCTCGGCCATGGTTATGACGCAAGGGACAGGGTTCTGGATTGCAGTCGCCGACTCTGTACGCCGACCACTCTTTATTGGGGCTTTTCCTGATTGGCAAGCATCGTCATATACTTTGTAAATCGCCTGTGCCTGGTTTCGGGCTTCTTTGCACTTGTTAAGCCGTAGGCGATAACGTAACGACTCGATTTATTCAGTGTGTCAAAAAACTGTTTTACTTGAGGCTGATTCTCCAGTGCTGCCAGGAAATCACCTGGCACCTCTATTTCACTTACCACATAGGCCTTTTCCCAGCGGCCATCCGCTTTCGCTGCACGAACATGCACAAGGCCTGCTTCCTGCATGCGGCCTTCGCTTGTCAAACGTTCAACATGTTTTGTGTTCCTTTTAGACCAGTTGCTGCGCGATGTTCTGGGGGTGATTCGCTGAAGATAGGTCTGCTCATCGACTGATTTTTTTACACCGTCAATCCAGCCCCAGCATAGTGCCTCTATCACCACATCATTCCAGTTAACACTCTTAACGCCTGAATGCACCTTGAATATTTTCACCCACAATTCGCGCTTAGTTGAGTGATTCACCTTGAGCCACGCGGCGAGATCTTCCGGTGTTGCAAATGTCATGATGTGCAATGGATCTGGTTCAGGCATTGAATTACGCTCGACTACGCCTATCGGCACTGATCTTTAGTGGCTGCGGTGAATTGGTGAAGAATATCTCGCCCCGGAGAGCGCGAGGCAACCAGGGAACTACGCTTTATCATTGGGTGTTACTACAGTGCACTCTAACTGGCATCAGTGCTATTGATGTCCATTAATGCCCCTCCAGGTATCGATTGCAATAACTGCTGCGTATATGATTGTTGCGGTCGCACAAACAAGTCCTCGGTGCGCCCCTGCTCTACCACTTGGCCTTTGTTCAGCACGATTATGCGATCCGCCAACTGGCGAACTACCGCCAGGTCATGAGAGATAAACAGCATGGTAAGGCCGTATTCTCTCCCCAGTTCCCGCATCAGTTCCAGTACTTGCGCCTGAATGGTTACATCCAGCGCCGATACCGGTTCGTCTGCGACGACAAATTCCGGCCTGGTCGCGAGTGCACGGCCAATCGCGATGCGCTGGCGTTGACCACCGGAAAACTCGTGAGGATATTTGCGCACGAAAGCACGGGCCAGGCCGACATCGTCCATCAAGCGCAGCACGTGTGCGCCCACCGTTTTGCGAGTTTCCAGGCTGTGTAGTAACAGCGGCTCAGCCAGTGTGTCGTATACCGTCATTCGCGGATTCAGCGAGGCGAAGGGATCCTGGAAAATAAACTGCATTCTGCGTCGCATGTTTTTCAGCTCGCGTCCGCGCAGTGCTGTGACGTCGATGCCGTCGAACTCTACCTGCCCTGAGGTGACAGGTACCAAGCGTAGCAGCGAGCGGCCAATCGTC
Organism: Halioglobus sp. D3-4; assembly: GCF_055809315.1. Classification (NCBI taxonomy): domain Bacteria; kingdom Pseudomonadati; phylum Pseudomonadota; class Gammaproteobacteria; order Cellvibrionales; family Halieaceae; genus Halioglobus; species Halioglobus sp. D3-4. Next base: position 3,629,350 of record NZ_CM147907.1, on the reverse strand, counting down.
GATTTGCCACTGCCGGATTCGCCGACAAGACCCAGGACTTCGCCGCGCAATATATCGAAGCTGACATCGTCTACGGCTTTTACTGGTGCTTTGCCGGAATGGAACCAGGTGCAGAGATTCCGCACTGTCACCAGCGGTTCTGAAACCGGCAGTTCCACCGGCTTACCACCGCGAGGAATCGCGTTTAACAGTTTCCTGGTGTAGGGGTGTTGAGCGTTGCGGAAGATGTCGTCTCGGTTGCCCGTTTCGACGATGCGGCCCTCCTGCATCACTACGATCTGGTCTGCGATGTCGGCGACTACCGCGAGGTCGTGGCTGATAAACAGCACACTGATATCATGTTTTTTTTGCAGTGAGGCCAGCAGCTTGAGAATCTGCGCCTGAATAGTGACGTCGAGTGCGGTGGTGGGTTCGTCCGCGATCAGCAGTTGTGGCTCATTGATCAGCGCCATCGCAATCATGATGCGTTGGCGCATGCCACCGGAGAACTGGTGCGGGTAGTTGTCGAAGGTGGTCGCAGGATCACGCAGGCCCACTTCTTCCATCAACTCCAGGGCCCGCGCACGCGCCTGCTCAGTACTGACCTTGTGGTGATACAGCAGGGGCTCCATCAGTTGCTTGCCGACTGTCATGTACGGGTTGAGGCAGGTCATCGGGTCCTGGAAGACCATCGCAATATCGCGACCGCGAATCTTGCGCAGCGCTTCCGGTTTCATTTGCAGCAGGTCCTGATCGTGAAACAGTGCGCGCCCGCTGTCGATACGTCCGGGAGGCTGTGGCACGAGCCCGAGCAGGCTGTAGCAGGCGACAGATTTTCCCGAGCCCGACTCGCCGATTATCGCAGTGATTTTTCCCGTCTCCACGGTGAAGCTGATATTGTCCACCGCTTTGTTGGTGCCCATGCGGGTGACGAAACTGACGCCCAGATTTTCAACGGTCAGCATGTGTCAGTCCTTCGCGCCGCGTACGTCGAGCGCATCGCGCAGGCCGTCGCCGAGGAAATTCAGGGAGAAGAGGGTCAGTGTCAAGGCCAGGCCGGGGTATAGCAGCAGCCAGGGGTACTCTTCCATGGACTCGGCGCCGTAGGAAATCAGCAACCCCCATGAGGTTTGCGGTGGCTGTACGCCCAGGCCGAGAAAACTGAGAAATGCCTCCAGCAACATCACGCTGGGAATGGTTAATGTGGTGTATACGATAATCGGGCCGAGTGCGTTCGGCACAAGATGGCGGCGGATAATGGTGGCCGGTGACAGGCCCAGAGAAATCGCCGCCTCCACAAATTCCTGCTGCCGCAATGACTGCACTTGGGAGCGCATGATACGCGCCATTGTCAGCCACTCCACGGCGCCGATGGCCAGGAACAGCAGCAGCATATTGCGCCCGAACACAACCATCAGTAACACGATAAATATCATGAAGGGCAGGGCATAGAGAATGTCCACCAGCCGCATCATCACAGCGTCCACTTTGCCGCCAGCGTAACCGGCCACTGCGCCCCAGGTCACGCCAATCAGCAGCGCTACCGCTGTGGCGATAAAGCCGACGGCCAGGGAAATACGGCCGCCATACATAATTTGCGTGAGCAGATCGCGTCCGTAGATGTCCGTGCCCAGCCAGTGCTGTGCTGACGGCGGCGTGGCGCCCAGTTCCAGTTGTTGTTGCGCATACCCGTAGGGTGCAATCCAGGGCGTGAGTAGCGCGATGAGTACGAAGAATGTCAGTACGGTAAGGCCAAACACGGCCAGACGATTGCGCCGCAAGCGCAACCAGGCGTCGCGCCACAGTGAGGTGCCCTGTTCGGCCTGGGCTATATCGGTGATCACTGGCGTACTCATCTAGCCTTCTCCGTACTGGCTGCGCAACCTGGGGTTCATCCAGGCTGCGAGGATGTCGGACAGCAGGTTGAATACCACAATCAGCGTGGCCAAAAACACGGTCGCGCCGAGAATCATTGTGTAGTCGCGGTTAAACGCCGCCTGCACGTAGAAGCGCCCGAGGCCCGGAATCTGGAAAATGGTTTCTACAACAAATGAGCCCGACAGCAGGCCGGCAAACGCCGGGCCAAGGAACGCGACCACGGGAATCATGCCGCCGCGCAATGCGTGCCCCACCACCACCCGCCATTCGGGCAGGCCCTTGGCGCGCGCCGTGCGGATGTAATCCTGCGACATCACTTCCAGCATACCGGCGCGGCTCAGTCTGGCGATGTAGGCGGCATAGGTGGAACCCAGCGTGATGGCAGGCAGTATCTTGTCACCGGGAGTGTCACCCCAGCCCGACACCGGCAGCCACTCCAGATAGATGCCGAAGACGAGTATCAGTATTGGACCCATCAGCAGAGAGGGCACGCAGATACCGATCATCGCCACCGACATCGGGATATAGTCCTGTGCTGTATTGCGCCGTAGTGAGGCAATGACACCGGCGATGCCGCCGATGCTGATGGCTACCAATAGCGCGTACAGACCAAGCTCTGCGGTGACGGGAAAACCGGCGGCGATTAACTCGTTGACACTGCGTCCCGGGTATTTAAAAGATGGACCCAAATCGCCCTGCGCCAGATCGCCTAGGTAGGCGGTGTATTGCTCAAACATCGGTAGGTTCAGGCGATACTGAGCTTCCAGCGCAGCTTTCACTTCGGGAATCACGGCTTTCTCGCTAGAGAACGGCCCGCCCGGTGCGATGCGCACCAGAAAGAACGTGACGGTGATAACCACCAGCAGTACCGGAATGGATTGCAGCACACGAAAACCGATAAACCGCCACATGCTATTGCGCCGTCTGTGTGTCGCCGTCGAGCTCGACGTACTTGTAGTTTACGTAATCCATCAGGTTGGACGGCATGCCTTGCACGCTCGGGTGAATCAGATGGTTGCTGGTATAGGTGTAGATCGGAATGATGGGCATCTGTTCCATCAGTCGAGTTTCTGCGGCTTTGAAAATCGCATAGCGCTCCTCGCGTGTTTTGGCGCGCGGTGCCTGCTGCGTGATCATGTCGTCATAGACCGGGTCGCAAAAGCCGGTGCTGTTATTGCCGCCATTGCACAGGAACAGGTCGAGGAAATTATTCGGGTCGACGTAATCCCCGATCCAGCCGCGACGCGCCATTTGGAAATCCATTTGGTCGACAGAGTCGAGATACACCTTCCACTCCTGGTTGGCCAGTGTCACGTCAATGTTCAGAGCGTCTTTCCACATCTGCTGTAAAGCGACAGCGATTTTGAGGTGGCTTTCGCTGGTATTATAGATCAGTTCCAGCCCCGGCCAGCCCTCGCCGTTGGGATAGCCTGCCTCTGCCAGCAGTTGGCGGGCGCGCGCGACATCGTACTCGAAAATTTTCGGCGGTTGGTAGCCCAGCGTACCCGGTGGCGTGATGCCATAGGCCGGGACGTTAGTGCCGTGCAAAACGCTGTCATTGAGTAACTGTCGATTCACCGCCAGTGAGAGGGCCCGACGCACTCGCACGTCATCGAGCGGCGGTTCATTGGTATTGAGAAGGTAATAGTATGTGCCGAGATAGGGCGCATTGGCATACGGGCTGTTTTCCATCGCGCGGTACACCGGGATTTTGTCCAGCGGGATGCTGTTGGTGTAATGCAACTGCCCAACACGGAACATGCGTTCCTCGCTAGCGATATTCTCCACCGGGTAAAACTCGATGCCGTTGAGCGCCACGTTGTCCCGACCCCAGTAGGTGTCGCTTTTTTCGACAATGATCCGGCGGTTCAACTTCCATTCCTTCAGCCGGAAGGGGCCATTGCCGACGATGTTGTCTACACGCGTCCAGGGCGTGAAGCGGTCGGTCGCCTTGCCGAACTTTTCGATCGTGGGCCGGTGAACTGCGAAAGTGCTGTAGTGATCCATCAGTTGTATGAAATAGGGCGTCGGTGCGTTCAGTGTGACCTGTAGCGTGAGAGGATCGAGTGCTTTTACGCCGACCTTGCTGAAGTCATTCAGTTTTCCTGTCGCGAAGGCTTCCGCATTGACCAGCGGATACAGCATGTACGCGTACTGGTTCCCCATTGCGGGGCTCAGCGCTCGCTGCCAGGACCAGATGTAATCCTCTGCGGTCATCGGGTCGCCGTTCGACCAGCGGGCCTGGGGGTTGAGATGGAACGTGACAGTCAGTCCGTCGTCGCTGATATCCCAGCTCTGTGCGACGCCGGGCTCAGATTCCAGTGTATGTGGGTCCTTGACGGCCAATCCTTCGAACAGTGCTTTGACGATATTGCTCTCGGGAATGCCGGTCACTACATGGGGATCGAGCCCCTGCGGTTCAGTGCCGTTGCCGACGTGGAGAATACCCTCGCGGTTGCCCTGCACGACATTTGACTCGCCGCTGCCACAGGCAAGTAGACTCAGGGCTGTGATGACAGACAGCAGAAATCGTGATGCGCTCATTCGCATATTGACAGCTTATTTCCCGTAACGTGCACAAGCGCCGGATAACAGCCGCCAGCATAGCGACAGTAAACCTCAGTAGCCAGTGACTTTCGCGTAATAACTGCGCTGTGCATGCCCTCAGCGCTGCAGGCTGAGGGTGGTTGAGCTAGAGTGTTGAGCGCCTAAAATCAGGCGGCAGATTTTTTATGGCTGCCGACGGGGGGGCCGACGTAGCGCGCGCGCGGACGTATCAGGCGGCTGTCGCGACGGAATTCCAGGAAGTGCGCGATGTAACCGTACACGCGCGACATGGCAAACATCGCGGTAAAGAAGTGCGTCGGAATACCCAGGCTGTGAAATACCGCGCCCTTGTAGAACTCTACATTGGCCCAGATTTCCCTGTCTTTTTCCGCAAATGCGCGCTGGCAGGCTTCCTCTACCGCCACCAGTGTCGCCAGCAGATTTTTGCTGTCGGCATCCTGGCACAGTTCCACTGCCATGGGCTTGAGGATCTTGGCGCGCGGATCTACAGTGCGGTATTCGCGGTGGCCCATGCCCATAATCTTTTCTTTGTTGGCCAGCGCATTGGTGACATAGGCCTCGGCCTTATCGGGGCTGCCGATTTCCATCGCCATTTCCAGAGCTGCCTGATCTGCACCGCCGTGGAGTTTGCCAAATAGCGTGCCGATCGATGCGGAGATGCTCGATTGTATCGGTGCCAGAGTGCTGGCGCAGACGCGACCGGCGAAGGTGCCGCAATTGAAACTGTGCTCCATCTGCAGGATTTGCGCGGCGTCGAGCATGCGCCGCTGTTCCTCGGTCGGGGGCGTGCCGCTGAACATGGTCAGGAAATTTTCGTGGAAGCGCTTGCCCGGTTCGGGCGCCAGGATGACTTTGTTCTGCGAGAGGCGATAGTGCGCGGCCACCAGTGCTGAGATTTTGGCGGCCAGAAACAGACCGTATTCCGCATCGGGCTCAACGTCCAGCCGCAACTCTTCGGGGAGTGTCAGCAGCGGCACCAGCCCCTGTAGCATCAGCATGGGGTGAAGATCCCGTGGAATGTGTTTCAGCAGATCGATCTCCGCGTGGCTCAGCTTGCTGTGCCGACACATAAAGGTTTTCAGGCGGCTCTGCTGTTGTGCATCGGGCATTTCGCCAAACAGCACCAACCACATCACGTGCAGGAAGGGTCCCTCGACCAGCTCGTTGATATCGATGCCGCGGTAGCTGAGAAGGCCGACTTCGCCTTGAACGTCCGAGATCGCCGTCTCGCCAACGGTGATGCCAGCCAGGTCAGTGGAAAAAATGGGTTCTTGTGTAGACATAATCGTTACTCGGTCTGTGCTCGAAAGTGGTACTTTTTCACATTATAGGGGGCGGGCTGCAATCAGTTGAGTTAATTATACTTATCACTGTATTAGGAGAACTGATATGCGCTTGGAGAACAGTGAGCTGCGGGCCTTTCGTGCCGTGATAGAAGAAGGGGGTTTTAAGCGCGCGGCGGAGGCATTGCATATCAGCCAGTCTGCCGTCAGCCAGGCTGTTGCCGGGCTCGAATTCAAGCTGGAGGCCCCGCTGGTGCAGCGTGGCAAGGAGCTGCGGCTTACTGATGTCGGCAAGCGTTTGTTTGAGCACGCGGTGGATGTGCTGCGCGACGAGCAGCAGACACTGGAGGACATACTGCAACTGAAGCAGGGCAAAACCGAGACGCTGAGCCTGGCACTCAGCGCTTCGCTGAATCGCTTTTATGCACCAGAGTTAATAAGCGCTTACTATCAGGAAAACCCACGCACAACAATGAAAGTAGCCGAGATGCCGTCGCGCAGTATCATCTCTGCAGTGCTTTCAGGCAACGCGGAACTGGGCCTTGGGCCATTTCAGAAGGACATGGCTCCTTTTCATACCGTGCCGCTCTACCGGGATTCGCGTCACCTCGTGGTAAGCCCCAGGCATGCGCGCTACGAGGATATGATCAACGGCGATGAGCGCGCGCTCAAGCTAACACCGCTGATCGCATCCGCCCTCGATAACCCGGATATGCGCCCCTCGATCCAGCGGCTGCGGGATCAGTTCAGCAGTGTTTGGGAAGTCAGCAGCCTCTCACTGCGTATCCATATGGTCGCGCAGGGGATGGGTGTTACCTTTATCGACAGAAAATTGCTCGAGGAGCATCCGAGTTGCGCAGATTTTCGTATCATGGATGACGTGTCTTTTGGGCGGATCGACAAACAGGTAGGAATCTACTATCGCGCCCGCAGCACCCTAAGTGATAGTGGCACGAACTTTGTCGCGCTCTGCCAGCGCTTTTGGAAATTGTGATATGACTGCCACACTGCGCAACAGCAACCTGAAAAAACTGTCTGATCAGTCGTTTGATGTGCTGATTGTCGGCGGTGGCATCAATGGCGCCGTCGCAGCTGCCTCGCTGGCGGGGCGTGGTGTCCGAGTCGCCCTGATTGATCGCGGGGATTTCGCCGGTGGTGTCAGCTCCAATTCCTCCAATCTCGCGTGGGGGGGCATCAAATACCTCGAGAGCCTGGAATTCCTGCTCGTCAATAAACTGTGTAAATCCCGTAACCGGTTGATGCGTGCGTATCCATCCACGGTGAAAGAGATCCGGTTTTTGACCACCATTGCACGCGGCTTCCGCTTCCCGCCGTTCTTTGTGTACCTGGGCAGTATTCTCTATTGGATCATGGGCCGCTTCGTAACACGCGCACCGCGCTTTTTTGGCGCCTCCGTGATTGAGAATGCAGAGCCGATTGTGAACACCAGCGAGGCGGCGGGAGGTCTGGAATATTCAGACTGCTATCTGTATGACAACGACGCGCGGTTTGTCTTTGGATTTATTCGCAAGAGCCTGAATTTTGGCTGTATTGCGGCCAACTATGTCGAATCCACCGATACGGTGCGGGAGCAGGGCCAGTGGATCACCAGCGCGCGTGATGTCATCAGTGGAGAGAGGATAGAAATTCGTTCGAAGGCGATCATCAACGCCTGCGGCCCTTGGGTCGATGCGCAGAACGAGGTGGCCGGCGAGCAGACGGAATACCACCACCTCTTTTCCAAGGGTGTTCACCTCATCGTGGACCAGATCACCGACAACAAGCGCGTACTGACCTTTTTTGCCAGTGACGGGCGCTTGTTCTTCCTGATACCGATGGGCCCTAAAACTTGTATCGGCACAACTGATACGCAGGTGCAATCACCGGTTGTGGAGGTGACTGACGAAGATCGCGATTTTATATTGGCCAATGCTAACGCACTGCTGGATATGGACCCGCCACTCACCCGGGAAAGCATTATTGCCGAACGCGTGGGCGTGCGACCGCTGGCAATCAAGGGGCAGGGGGGAGAGGCCGACTGGGTGCAGCTATCGCGCAAGCATGTGATCGAGGTCGATGAGGCGCGACAGCACCTCAGTATTTTCGGCGGCAAGCTCACTGACTGTCTGAATGTGGGTGACGAAATCGCGCAGTGGATAGTACGACTGGGTATCGCTGTGCCGCATATGAAAAGCCGCTGGTACGGCGAGCCGGGTGCACAACTGCGTGAGGAATTCATGTTGCAGGCGCGGTTAATGGGGCTGGATGCCCTGACAGATCCATCGTCGCCCGAGCCACTGTCAGAACGATTCTGGCGTCGCTATGGCGAGAGTGCGTTTGGTTTGCTGGAGCGCATTCGCGAGGATGAGAGCTGCGCCCGCCTGCTGATCGAGAATGCCGAGTACACGCGCTGTGAAATCGAACTGGCCGCTCGCCGGGAGATGATCGTCAAACTCGAAGACTTCATGCGCCGTCGCTCTAAAATCGACCTTGTTATACGCAAGGAAGATATCGCCTGCGCGCCAGGATTACGCGAGGCCTGCGATATCCTGTTTGGCGAGGAATCAGACGAGAAACTGCAGGAGTACCTGCAGTCTCTGGGTTGAGAACAGGCTCGCGCTAGAATTGTGGCTCAGTGCCGTGCACGCCCAGGTAGTGTGAGCTCAGGTTGGGACGTGTCTCCAGTGTTTCATTGATTTCGTAAATACGCTCGTAGTTAGTTTCCTTGATCAGCCACTTGCCATCCACCTTGAGGTAGCGGTCCCAGTAGAGCGCAGTCCCGTGGGTTTTGGCATTGTGATTGAGAATCCACATATTGTCCGCGAGATACCAAATGGCTGTGGCCTCGGTATCGCTTAATACCTGAATTTCTGGATGGTGTGCGTTGTGCTGCCCTACGGCCTCTCTACTGAACGACTGGCCGATGCCATTGACGTACTCCTCTCTGCCCTGCAAATTCCATTCGTAGTTACCGCCGCGAAAATGCACGGTGACATCCTCGTGAAACAGGGTGCCCAACTCTTCCAGGTTGGCGGTGTCCACGCACCGGAAGTAGGCATGTTTCAGCTGCTTGATAGCCTCTATGTCCATCAGGCGCTGAATATCCTTGCGCAACTCCTCTATGCCGCCCTCGCTCGCCTGCAGGGGCAGGCCGTCCTGAATGCCCAGATTGGATTTGTTCAGTACCTGGCGCTCGCTCATGCTGAATTCCTCTTAATTATGAAAGGCCAATTAGTGATAGGCGCGTGCCGACTGGGTCGGGATTTTCTCAACCACTGCTGTACGCTGCCTGCGACGCTCGTGAGATTGTACGGGCTTGGAATACAGACTACACAGCATGCTCTCGTCGGTTCATGCCTGATGGGGTTAACGCTGCCAATTGGTCCAGTTATTTAACCCAGTGCCCGGCGCCAGAGGGAGAATGTCCCGGGAGTTTCGTCTGCCTTATTTCTTGTGGGGTGTTGACGCAATCCAATATGTCGACTATTCTGGACATATGGATATAAACGATGCAGTCCCGTTGTTCGATGCCCTGTCGCAGGAAACCCGATTGCGGGCGTTCCGTTTACTGGTGCAGGCCGGCCAGAGCGGTTTGCCAGCGGGCGACCTCAGTGACAGGCTGGGTACGCCGCACAACACACTGTCGTTCCACCTCAACCACCTCTCTAACGCCGGGATTGTTGAATCCCGGCGTCAGGGCAGGTCCATCATTTACTTTGCAAACTACGAAGCGATTCACGCCCTGATTAACTTCATGGTGAAAGATTGCTGTAGCGAAGAATTTGCGAGTATTCATCAGGAACAGGGCAGTGGTTGCTCCATTATCGAGCTGGCCGATTGCTGTGATCCGAAGAAGCAACAGGAGACACACGTATGAAACGCATGCATATTCACGTCGGCGTCGAGCACCTTGATCAGTCGATAAAGTTTTACAGCGCATTGTTCGGCGCACAGCCGTCCAAGACAGAAACGGATTATGCTAAATGGATGCTCGATGACCCCTGCCTGAACTTTGCCATCTCTACCCGTGTTGAACAAAAAGGCGTCAACCACCTCGGCATACAGGTTGAACAGGACAGCGAGCTCGACGAACTGCGCGAGCGCTTGAAAAGCGCCGACCTGTCCCTGTTTGACGAAGGCGAAACTGTCTGTTGCTACGCACGCTCTGACAAGTCCTGGGTGGAAGACCCCTCAGGTATTGCCTGGGAGGCGTATAAAACGATGGGGGAAGCACGTTTTTTTGGAGCTGCTGATGAGCCCGCCGAGAATGCCTGTTGCGCGCCCGAAGCCAGCGACGAAGCGTCAACAGCCCCAGCCGCAAAAGCCGCTACCGGACACTGCTGTTAATGCAGTCATCTTCGTCACCTATGGGGTTGTTCGAGCGCTACCTGTCGCTGTGGGTGGCGCTGTGTATAGCAGCGGGCGTTGGCCTCGGTGTGGCCTTCCCCGCGTCTTTCAGGACGATAGCGGGTTTTGAGTACGCCAGCGTCAATTTTGTCGTGGCGTTGTTTATCTGGGTGATGATCTACCCGATGATGGTCAATGTTGATTTTGCCTCACTAAAAGATGTGGGTAAGAAGCCCAAGGGATTGTGCATCACGCTGGTTATAAACTGGCTGGTGAAGCCGTTTACGATGGCGGCACTGGGCATCCTGTTCTTCGAATATATCTTTGCCGATCTGGTCGACCCGCAGACGGCAAAAGAATACATCGCCGGCATGATTCTGCTGGGCGTAGCACCGTGTACAGCCATGGTCTTTGTCTGGAGCCAGCTGGTGCGCGGCGACGCCAACTACACGCTGGTACAGGTCTCCCTGAACGACATCATCATGGTGTTCGCCTTTGCGCCGATTGCCGCCTTCCTGCTGGGTATTACCGACATCGTAGTACCGTGGGAGACGCTGCTGTTGTCTGTCATCCTCTACGTGATTGTTCCGCTGGCGGCCGGTTATGCCACGCGAAGTGTTCTGGTGAACGGCGGTAACGACGAACGGATAGCCAGCTTCACTGCAAAAATAAAGCCGGTCTCTGTGCTCGGCTTGTTGGCGACCGTCATCCTGCTGTTCGGGTTTCAGGCCCAGACCATCATTGATAAACCACTGGTGATTATGCTGATCGCCATTCCGCTGCTGATTCAGAGCTACGGCATCTTTATTATCACCTATGCCTGGGGGTATTTGTGGCGGGTGCCTTTTGGCACGGCAGCACCGGCCGCATTGATTGGTACGTCCAATTTCTTTGAACTGGCAGTGGCGGTGGCCATCAGCCTCTTCGGTTTGAACTCGGGTGCGGCACTGGCCACGGTAGTGGGGGTGTTGGTGGAGGTGCCGGTGATGCTGTCACTGGTTGCGATAGCCAATAAAACGCGGCACAAATTTGCACCGTGATGGAAATGCCCTTTGCTGTCTCGTCAATCTACAGTGCGCTACTATCGACTGGCAAGAATGGGCCGGCAGCCACCGGCGCGTTGATACCGGCTGCAATCGAGGCTGTGTTCACCGGATGCCGTAGTGCTGCGCTGTGCGGTCCAGTGCCTCGGCCAGCATGGTTACCAGATTATCGATCTCCCTGCGATTGCAGATCAGCGGCGGTGCGGTGATCATCGCATTGCCGGTCTGGCGCACCATCAGGCCGGCGCTATTGGCCTGGTTTCGGCAATACACGGCGGCTTCCGCCTCGGGTGCCAATCGCTCACGCGAGTGTTTGTCGCGCACCAGTTCTACTGCCCCGAGCATTCCGAGGCCGCGCACCTCTCCCACGATGGGGTGGTCGCTCAGGCTGCGCAGTCGCTCCTGAAAATACGGGGCGAGCGTGTCGGCGGTCGACTCGACGATTTTTTTCTTGCGCAGTACATCCAGTGTCGCCAGCCCTGCCGCGCACGCCGCAGGGTGTCCCGAGTAGGTCAGGCCGTGCGCGAATTCACCGTCCTGGCTCAGTAACACGTCGGCGACCTTGTCACCTACCATCACGCCGCCCAGTGGCTGGTAGCCGTTGGTCACTGCTTTGGCAAAGGTCATCAGGTCTGGCTCCAGATCAAAGGTCTGGCAACCGAACCACTGGCCGGTGCGACCAAAGCCGCAAATCACTTCATCCATAATTAGCAAGATGTCGCGCTCGCGCAGGATACGTTTGATCTCGGGCCAGTAGCTGTCGGGCGGTATGATGACGCCACCGGCACCCTGCACCGGCTCGGCGATAAAGGCTGCTACCCGATCTTCTCCCAACGCCTCGATTTTCTGTTCCAGCTCGCGCGCAACCCGGATGCCGTATTCCTGCGGTGTTTCGTCGGCGCTCTCCTCAAACCAATGCGGCTGGCTGATGTGATGGATGTAGTCCAGGCCACGGGTCTGCTGATGCATCGCATCCATCCCGCCCAGCGACGCGGCGGCGATGGTGGAGCCGTGATAGGCGTTCCGCCGGCTGATGATGAGGTTTTTCTCGGGTTTGCCCAGCAGGTTATAATAGCGGTGCACCAGACGCAGGTTAGTGTCGTTAGCCTCGGAGCCGGAATTGGTGAAGAATACGTGGTTAAACTGGGCGGGAGTCACCTCCACCAGAGCGCGCGCCAGCTTTACCGCGGACTCATTGGCACACTGGAAAAAGTTGTTGTAGTAGGGCATGTCCTTCAATTGCGTGTAGATAGCGTCCTTGATACTGCTCTGGCTGTAACCGAGGTTGCAGCACCATAACCCCGACATCCCATCGAGCATTTTATTGTCGTCGCTGTCATAGATGTAGACGTGCTCGGCATGGGAGAAGATGCGTCCGCCGTCCTGGCTGTGCTGGCGCAGATTGGTGAAGGGATGCAGATAGTGCGCCTTGTCCAACTGGCGCAACTCACTGGTGCTAAGCGTTTGGTCCATACATCGTTTCTCCGTACTGTTTTTCGCAGTGCCACTCCGGAACCGGGCCATTGTTGCTGCTGGGCGATGGAGTGTTTATCAGCACCGGGCTGACCCATATTGTGGCATATTAGCGCTGCATTGAGATTCCGCCTAAAGTGTCATTGCCGTAGTGTATGTACTTTAACTGAGAGAACAGGAGGGACGGGTGAGCAAAGAGCCGGACAAAACGGTGAAACTGGCAGATGACTCGACATACGCCAATATATTCTCCTACATGGGGCTGCCACTCAGCCGGGATCTGGACAGTGCTGGCCTTGATGCGGTGGTGATGGGTATCCCCTATGATCTGGGCACCAGCGGTCGCGCCGGAGCACGCAGCGGGCCCAATGGCATCCGGCAGGCCAGCGCTAATTTGCGCTGGGAAGAGCAGCGCTGGCCCTGGGGATTCACTCTCAATGAGCACCTGCAGGCCATCGATTACGGCGATGTGCAGTTTGCCTCCGGCGACAGCGACGATATGCTGGCACAGGTGGAGGCTCACGCCACGCGAATCACCGCGGCAGGCAAGACACTCATCAGCCTGGGGGGAGACCACTTTGTGACCCTGCCACTGTTGCGCGGTCACGTTGCCACGCATGGCAAGTTGGCGCTGATTCACTTCGACGCACATACCGACACCTATGCACAACACGAGAAGTACGATCATGGCAGCATGTTCTACCGCGCACCCAAAGAGGGGCTGATCGATGCCGCTCGATCTGTACAGATCGGAATTCGCACAGAATATGATCGTGAAGATCATGAGTTTCAGGTGATCAATGCTGACCAGGCCAACGAGGCGGTTGTGCAGGAGACGATTGACGCTATTCGCGAGCGGGTGGGTGATACGCCCGCTTACCTGACGTTTGACATTGACTGCCTCGACCCGGCATTTGCACCGGGTACCGGCACCCCGGTGGTGGGCGGCCTGAGTACTTCGCGGGCGCTGCGCATACTGCGCGGTCTGGCGGATTTGAACATCGTCGGTTTTGATGTCGTGGAAGTGTCTCCCGCTTACGACCAGTCACAACTGACAGCGTTGGCTGGTGCCTCTCTGGCGCTGGAATTTCTTTACATGCGAGCAAGCCGCTCCTGACTTTGGGGCAGGCCACACCGGGATATTGAGTCATGGCAAAGCGCAGCAATTGGCAGCAACTGAACTGGCAGGACCCGTTCGGGTTAGAGCAGCAACTGACAGGCGAGCAGCGTATGGTGCGCGATACCGCACGGCAGTACGCACAGGACAATCTCCTGCCCCAGGTACGTGAGTCGTTTCGCAGCGAACAGACCAATGTGAATATCTTTCGCGAAATGGGTGAACTGGGTCTGCTGGGTGCCACCATCGATGGCTATGGCTGCCCGGGGGTGGACTATGTGTCCTACGGCCTCATTGCGCGCGAGGTCGAACGGGTCGATTCAGGTTACCGCTCGATGATGAGCGTGCAGTCCTCACTGGTGATGTACCCCATCTATGCCTACGGCACAGAGAGCCAGCGCGAAAAATACCTGCCCAAACTTGCCAGCGGCGAATGGATCGGCTGTTTCGGCCTGACCGAGCCGGATCATGGCTCCGACCCTGGCAGCATGGTGACAAGGGCCAGGCGTGTCGACGGCGGTTACGAACTCAGCGGCGCCAAGATGTGGATCACCAACAGCCCTATTGCGGATGTGTTTGTGGTGTGGGCAAAAACTGACGATGGCAAGATTCGCGGGTTTATTCTGGAAAGGGGTATGGCCGGCCTCAGCACGCCGAAAATCGACGGCAAGCTGGCGCTGCGAACCTCGGTGACCGGCGAGATTGTGATGGATAACGTGCGTGTATCCGATGCGCATCTACTGCCGGATGTTGAAGGTCTCAAAGGTCCGTTCGGCTGTTTGAACAACGCCCGCTACGGCATTGCCTGGGGCGCGCTGGGCGCCGCCGAAACCTGCTGGCATGCGGCGCGCGATTACACGCTGGAGCGCACTCAGTTCGGTCGTCCGCTGGCGGCCAATCAACTGGTGCAATTGAAACTGGCGGACATGCAGACCGAAATTAGTCTCGGCCTGCAGGGTTGTTACCGCGCCGGACAGTTGCTTGATAGTGAAGGTATTGCGCCGGAACTGATCTCGCTGATCAAGCGCAATTCCTGCGGCAAGGCGCTGGCCATTGCCCGCCAGGCCAGGGATATGCTCGGCGGCAACGGTATTTCTGACGAGTACCCGGTGATGCGCCATATGGTGAACCTGGAAGTGGTAAACACCTATGAGGGTACGCACGATATTCACGCGCTAATTCTCGGGCGTACGCAGACAGATATCCCCGCTTTCTAGGAGTCACCGCAAATGAAATTACCCGCCATTGTCGTGCTTCTCCTCGCGCTCGTCGCGTGCACACACGAACAGGTATACAACAGCGTGCAGCACAATCAGCAGTTGGAATGCAGCAAGCTGCCTCAGGTACGCTTTGAAGAGTGTATGAAAAACTATGACCAATCCTATGAAGACTACGAGCGCGAGCGTCAGGCGATAATTGACGGGAGGGAAAATTGAGCGTCTGTTAAAGAGCGCGAGCTAACGAGCTGTCTGATTGCGATCTTCCCGTGCTCGATAATGGACACCCGCAGAGCCTCTAATCTTTTTTCACCTTTGATGCCTTGCTGCCACGGTTGATTCTGTAGGCGTCCAGTACCTGATAAAAGGGAACAGCGCCATGCTCTTTTGCCCACCTCTGGTATTGAGTCAGCAACAATGATGCCCTCGCTTTTTCCACGACTGCCAGATTCTGTGTTTCTGCGGGGTCGGCTAGAAGATCGTATAACGCGAGAAAGGGCTTTTTCTGCGCCCGTTCCCTTTCCTCGCTGTAGTTGGGGTTCCCCATAAGTTTCCACCGGCCCTCCTGTAACACGACAAACTGGCCGTAGAGGTTCCAATAGAAAAATTCGGGCGGTGCCAATGTTTCGCCGCGAAACAGGGGGAGCAAGTTGCGCCCGCTCAATGGCTGCAGAGGCGTACCCTGCGCTCCGGTTTCAGGGTAGGCAACGTCCGCTGCCTGCAAAAACGTTGGCATGATATCGAGGTATGTTGTCATTGCATCAGTTCGAGTGCCTGCGGCGATGTTTCCAGCGGGCCATCGGGCAACGAGTGGCGAAAGCAGTCCGCCTTCATACAGGTTGCCCTTTGCGCCTCGAAAGGGGGCGTTCGTTAGCTGGCCTGTCTCGGATGCCGCCCCATTGTCCGATGCAACCAGAATGAGGGTATTGTCCAGCCTGTCACTGTCCTCGAGGAGCTGGATCAGCTTCCCCAGTTCAGCATCTGCAGTCTCTATCATCGCAGCTCTGGTGGCAGCCCCTGCGCGAATCGCTTTCTTATTTTTGGCGGTGAGTAATGGAAACTCTACCGGAGCCTCTTGCGGGAAAAGGCCCAGCTCCCGCATATGCAGAACACGATGGTTCCAAATGTCTTGCAATGGCTGCGCATAGACTTTTCGATATTTCTCTATCAATGGTTCAGGCGCTTGTAGCGGTTTATGTGGTGCCTGTGACGGGATATACAAAAAGAAGGGGGAGTCAGGGTCTTCGCGAAACTGGCGATCGAGTTGTTTCATTGTGGCTCGGTTCAACTCGACAATCGAATACCAGCCATCGCCCACAGTGAGCGCTTGGTCATTGTGTTGATAGGGGTGCTTCCAGGCGGTTGGATACGGAGCCGCCTGTCCGCGCAGCAAACCAAAGAAGTGATCAAAGCCCCGCTGATTGGGTGGCGCGGATGTTTCGCCATCGAGATGAGAACCGTTCACTTCTCCCAGGTGCCACTTGCCCTGCATATACGTTCTATAGCCGGCTGCTTGCAGTAGTTCACTGATCATGGGTATCGCCCTGGGCAGGCGGCCCTGATAGGCGCTGAACTCTGTTTTGAACTTTTTCCCGGCCAGGTCCGCCATACCCACATCATGTGGGTGCAGCCCGGTCAATATTCCCGCGCGGGTGGGGCTGCATCTGGCTGTGGTATAGAAACGCCTTACGGTCATACCCTCTGCGACGATTTGCTCAATATTCGGTGTCTGTATCTCACCGCCGAACGCCGACATATCGGAGTAGCCTGCGTCATCGAATAAAAACAGTACAATATTAGGTCGCTCCGAATCATTGTGCCGCGGGTAGGGCTGCTCGGAGTACCCCGCATTTTCGTTGCTGCACGCCGATAACACTGTGACAGCTAGTAATAGAACAACCGTCGAGATGGGTGCTGGGGCCAGCCTGATTCTCAACGGGCGTTTCGCAGTAGCCTGCCATTTCGTCATTGAGTAGCGGCCTAGTTGAGCCATCTGGCGCTTGTTGTTTTTGGGCAACAGGGTATCTCCCGCGTGACTACTACTGCAGTATCTGCACGGCATGGACAGGGGCCAGTTTACCGTTCGGGTTGAGAGAGCGCATCGCGGGTATCATCGCTGCCAGCGCCGCCTCGCGATTGCCGGGAGCGGGGTGGGTACTTAAAAACTCGACGGGTCTTGCGCCGCCCTGTGCCGCCATTTTCTCCCACAGTGATACCGCCGCATCGGGGTCGTAGCCAGCCAGTACTGCCAGTTCCATCCCCATTTGATCCGCCTCACGCTCGGCCGTTCGGCTATTGGGTAAGCTGAGTGCCATTTTTGCCGCCAGCGCCGCGCCACCCATTGCCAGCGCAGGTCGCTCCGACACGGCACCGACGGCGACTACCCCAATGGTTGTCGCCATCGCGCGCGACATTTGCTCTGCTGTATGGTTGGCCAGCGCGTGAGATATCTCGTGTCCCATGATCTGTGCGAACTCAGCGTCGGTGAGATGCATCTTGTCGAATAACCCCGTGTACACGGCCATGCGTCCGCCTGCCATGCACCAGGCATTTACTACGCCCGGTTCATCGACAATCGCGACACTCCACTCCCACTTCGCCGTGTAGGGAAATTTTTCAATGGCCACTGTCACTAGTCGTCCGGTAATCGTCGCCACTCGTTTGGCGAGCACAGGGTCATTCACGAGCTTGTCGTTCTTGTCCAGCTCTCCCACGGTGCTGAGATAGGCCTTCTTTGATTCGACCACAGCCGCCTCGGGTGAAATCAACATCAACTGTGGGCGCCCGGTAGGGCTGGTGGCGCAGGCAGTCAACAGGCTGTTTGCCAGCAGTAGGAGGAGTAGTCTTTTCATGCGGTATCCCGTCCAGCGCACCAAATGCTATAGACCGCACATATTAGTGAAGATTTTGATGCTTTTCAGGAAAAAGGACAGTGGACAAATAAGTCGATACTGTGCGTGAAAGAGGGTGCCACTCGGCCCGCCTCCCCTTCGTTAAGCGTGACCTGCAAATTCGAGGGAGGCGGGCCGAGTGGTGCCCGGCTATCTGGCATCGAAGCAGAGCTGCGCTAAAACGGCAAGCCCTCGTCGATATCGTGATTTGCCTCTGCCGGTGTCGGCATTCCCTCGGTATGCACGACACCATTCAGCTCTGCCTGAATTTTCACGGCATCGTCCGGTGTGGCAAAAAACTGTGAATACCACTGGCGCCCAGTGCGGAACGGCCCGTCTGTTTTCAGCTGCATGATTTTCAGTGCAGGCCGTTTGTTGGCCCACACATTGAAATCTGCGCCGAACGCCTCCAGTGCACCCGCCTGTGCCTGCTTCGCAGCCTCGCGATCGTCGTCATTGGCCGGTGTCGAGCGGCCTCGGACCAGACAGCCGTGGAAACACTTGGTCATGCCATCGTCGACTGGCGTATTAGCGATCAACTCGTAGATGACATTGTCGGCGAAGACCTGCTTGGACAGCAGAATGCCTGGCCCTGTGTACCAGGTCGTGGTGTAAAGGTAGGTTTGGTAGAGCTGCATCGGCCCACCCTGGCGCTGCACCATAACGTGGTCGATAAATTCGTTTTCGAAGTACTCGCTGGGCGCGCCATGCGTGGGCCCGAGGTGGCGTACATCGGCCATATTGTCGAGAATTTCCTGGGAGTGTACGGGAAGCTCGCCGAGGTGATCGAGCTCCCAGCGCACCCATTGTGGATCGTCCCACTCTGGCAGGAAGGGGGCATCGTAGTCGGGCTCGCGGCCATCCGGGTCGTACCAGGCCATTATGCAGCCCATGTTATCCACCACGGGATATGAGCGGATAGAGGCCGATTTCGGGCAGGGCCCATCGTGGTAAGGGATGTCGTCTACCTCACCGGCGGAATTGTAGCGCCAGCCGTGGTAGGGGCAGCGGATAGAGTCGCCCTCTATTTGCTCGCCATTCTTGACGATCATTGCGCTGGTGCTGGCGGTGAGGTGGGTGCCCATGTGCGCGCAATACGCATCTAACAGTACAGGTTTGCCGCTCTCGCCGCGATACAGCGCGAGATCCTGTCCGAAGTAGCGCACGGCCATAGGGCCCTTGTCCAGCTCTGAACTCTCCGCAACGATGAACCAGCCGCGCGGAAAGGTATTGGGCCCCAGATTGTACTCAACTGCAGTTGCCATGATGTCACCCTGGTGAATGTAAGCGTTAGCTGAGTATAAACCCTACGGGTGTCGCGGGTATCGCTATGACGCAGTTGTGCGAAAAGGATTGTCCTGCGGCTCAACTATTCAACTCAGGGACTCCATCGGGCGTAGCATCCGGCGGATTCATCGCATTGAACTGCCGTCCCAGATAGACTCCGGTAAGCGCCCATACCGCTGCCACAGCCGCACCTACCAGTGCGACGGCTGCCAGCCCCAACCCGAGGCCCTGGGTGAGTGCGGTAAACGCCCAGGCGCTGAGCATATCGCCGCCGCGATAGATCACGATGTCAATAACGGGCTTGGCTTTGAAGCGGGTTTCCCTGTCCACCGCGGTGAACAGCATTTCTCGGGCGGGCCGCGACACAGCGTAGTTACCGGCTCGGCGGATGATCTGCACTGCCACCACCACGCCTACCAGGGGGGCCGCGGCCAGAATTAACATGCCAGCCCCGATGAGTACGGGTACCGATGCCAGGGTAAATGAAATGCCCATGTGTTTGGCGATGCGGCCAGTAGCAAATAGGGCAACCAGGATGGTAAGGCTGTTGACGGCCAGATCCATGTTGGCCCAGATTTGCGTGCGGGCCTCCTCGTCATAGATATCGAGCAGGTTCTTCAACTCGAAATAGACGAATGCGGAGATCGCGGTGTAGAGGAAGAGAAACAGGCCGATACCGAGCAGGTAGCGGCTCTGCGCAAACTCTGCGAAGCCGGCCAGCGGATTGCCTCCGATGGCCAGTTGCGCTGTCTCCAGAGCGATGCCCTGATTGTGCAGGTCGGTGATTTTCAGGCGTTGTATCGCGTGTACCAATGGCAGTGTCAACGCCACCATCGCACTGGCGATCAGCAACAGCGCATCGGTGCCTAGATCACCCACCAGCAGTGATGCCGTGGCCGGCCCGATGATGCCGCCGGCGCTCGCTCCGGCGCCGATAAACGCGAACAGCCGCGTCGCCTGTGCCTTGGAGAAAGTGTCTGCCATAAAACTCCAGAACACGGAGATATGAAACAGGCTGAACAGGCTGACCCACAGATAGAATCCCTTATCCAACAGCGTGGTGTCAGCGACCGCGTGTTCGCCGAAATAGAACAGGATAAAGCTGACGGCGAACAGGCCATACACCGAGGGGACCAGACGCTGGAAGCGAATACGGGAAATGGCTGCGCCATACACGGATACCGCGATAGCGCTGATAAAAAATGTGATGGTCCACAGCCAGCTGACTTCAGCATCGGTCCAGTTGCTGGCCAGCGCGTCGCGCACCGGGCGCAGAATGTAATATGAACCCATCAGCAAAAATACCAACAGGAAAGAAACCAGCGTGGTGCGCGTTTCCTCGGGGTGTATTTCGCAGGCTTTCGCCAGTAGTCTTTGCAGCCGACTACCAGTAGCGGGGCGGTTGTTCATACTAGAGTGCCTCGAAGATCCGCAGCATCTCCCCCCGCTGAGCCTTGTCCGGCACACGGCCAAAATTGGCGGCCATATTGTCGGCCATATGAGTGGGTGACGCGGTTGCCGGAATAATCACAGTCACGCCAGGGTGGCCGAGAATATACTTCAGGAAAAACTGACCCCAGCTGGTGCAATCCAGCTCTGCGGCCAGCGCCGGCAGCGGCTTGTCGTGGGACTTTCCGAACAGGGCGCCGCGTTGATATGGCCGGTTGATCATCGTGGCGATGCCGCGATCCTGTGCCAGTGGCAGCAGTGTCTTCTCCGCCTCGCGATCTTCGATGTTGTAACTGAACTGTACAAAATCCAGTGGTTCGCTGCGCATCACGTCCATCAGTTCACTGTGATCGCGGCCGTGTGAGGTGGTGACGCCGATATAGCGCACCCTGCCTTCCTCCTTCCACTGCTTGAGTGTCGCCAGTTGCGTCTGCCAGTCCTTCAGGTTGTGTACCGAGATCAGGTCAAATGCCCTGACGTCCATACGTCTTGCGGATTCCTCCATCTGCGCGATGCCGCGCTCCTTGCCGGAGGTCCATACCTTGGTGGCGGCGAACAGCGGGGGTGGATTTTCCATTGCGCGCAACACATCGCCCACACGCGATTCAGCGTTGCCATACATGGGCGAGGAGTCGATCACCTTGCCCTTGCCGGTAAAGAACAACTGCATCACTTCTGACAGGTTCGTCAGCGACTCGGGGTCTGCGGCAGTATCAAAGGTGCGCGATGTACCCATGCCCATCACTGGCAGGAGTTCTCCCGAGCTGGGAATGGGGCGTTGAATCAGTGGCAGGTCGACCGTTTTGCCCGCATCCGTCGCGGCGTTGATTCGCAGTGCAGAAGAAGCCAGCAGTCCGGCGCTCATCTGTAAAACCTGACGACGATTGATCATAACTCTCTCCCCTGTATCAGTCTGTTAGTGAGCGAACTTAACTATTGGCCAGTATCCACTTGCGCAACCGGTTGGAATCGCCAAACGGTGTCAGTTTGCCGAAGGAGTTGAGCAGTACGATGGAAACGTCCTCACCTTCGATATTGGCCTGCATCACCAGGCAGCGGCCGGCCTCATTGATGTAGCCTGTCTTACTGAGTTCTATATCCCATGCCTGGTTTTTCAGCAGTCGGTTGGTGTTGATATATTTAAGCGGCCCGCGATGAGAGAAGGGGCGAACCTCGCGCTCGGTGGTTGTCGTAGACTCGGTGATCAATGGGTACTCCTCGGCGGCCTTCAGCATACGTGCCAGGTCACTGGCGGTGGATACATTGGCTGCGTCCAGCCCTGCGGCATCGGCAAAGTGACTGTTAGTCATACCCAAGCTCGCAGCTTTGGAGTTCATTTTCTCGACAAAGTTCCCGGTGCCGCCGGGGTAAGTTCTGCCCAGCGCAGCGGCAGCGCGGTTTTCCGATGACATCAGCGCCAGCAAGAGTAACTCGCCGCGTGTTAACGTCGCGCCGACGTGCAGGCGCGAGCCGGTCATGCGGATGCGGTCCTTGTCGGCCTCGTCGATCGTGATCTGTTCGTCCATATCCAGTGCCGCGTCCAGTACGACCATCGCAGTCATTACTTTAGTAATGGACGCAATCGGACGCACGGTGTCGACATCCTTGCCATAGATGAGGTCCCCCGATGAGTTCAGTACAATGGCTGAAGCGGAGTGCAGCCCGGGGTTGCCTGCGAGCGAGGTAAACTTGCCTTCATCAGCAATGGCAGAGGCGGGTCCCCACAGTAGCAGTGACAGCGCTAATACTTTTATATGATGCATATCAGCCTGGCTCCGATTCAGCGCCGGCTTCTACCCGGAGCAGGCCGCGGAATGCGCGACTGGCAGAGGCGTCACCGGACAACACGCGAAACACATCGCGGGCAATCGGCATTTCAACACCGTACTGTTCGGCCAGCGCCATGACTGCTGGCGCGCTCTTGGCGCCCTCTGCCACCATCACCATCTCGCTGATGATCTCCTCCATGCTGCGGCCCTGGCCCAACTGGATTCCGACGTGGCGGTTGCGACTCTGCGGGCTGGTGCAGGTGGCGATCATATCGCCCATGCCGGCGAGCCCGGAAAAGGTTTCAGCGCGGCCACCCATGGCTACACCGAGCCGGGTGATTTCGGCCAGGCCGCGGGTGATCAGCCCGGCCCGGGTATTGTCGCCTGCGCCCTGGCCGTCACCCATGCCGACGGCGATCGCTATGATGTTTTTTAACACCCCACCGAGTTCACAGCCGATGATGTCCGTGTTGGTGTAGATACGAAACAGTCCGCTCTTGAACAGGTTCTGCAACTCCTGCACGATGATCTCGTCTTCCATTGCAATCACGCTGGCGGCCGCTTGTCCCGCCATGATTTCCCGCGCGAGGTTGGGCCCGGTGAGCACCCCGACGGGGTGGCCCGGCAACACCTCGTTGATGATTTGTGTCATGCGCATGCGCGTGTCCAGTTCCAACCCTTTGGTCAGGCTGATCACGGGTACCCAGGCGCGTATATGCTTTTTTACCTCGTGCAGCACGGCGCGAAAATTCTGTGAGGGTATGCCCATCACAATCACATCGGCCTCGTGTACCGCCTCGGCGATATCATTGGTGGCGATCAGTTTCTCGGGCAGTTTGGTGTCGGGTAGATAGACACTGTTGGTGTGTTTACTATTGATTTCGGAGACGGTCTCGGGATTTCTCGCCCACAGGGTGACGGGTGCGTTGCGAGTGACCAGCGATGCCACTGTCGTTCCCCAGGAACCGCCGCCGAGCACGGCAACGTTCAGATCATTCATTATGTGTACTCCTGTAACTGCGTGTCAGCTGCCGCGACTGGCTGAACCAATGGCGCGGATAAGATCCAGTCGGCGCAACAGATCGCGTAACTGGCGCGATTGTTCCAGACGTCGCGCTTTGAGGTCGGGCTCGCGGGCATCGGTCAGCTGTCGACTCTGTAACATTTTGAAGCCGTTCCTGAATAGCAGTTTGCCAATGGACGCCTCGCTGCTGATACGGCGTTGCAAATAGGCCTGGCGACCAAACTTGAGTGCATCGCTCACACAGGTGGCCTCATCCAGGGTTTCTGCGTGGTCCATGCGCGCTGCCATTGCGGCGACGACAGAATACGCCTCAGCGTAAATCAGCAGTACGACATGCGCGACCAGCGGCGTCATTCTATTGAGCAACTGGGTGAAGCCGACGGTGCCCTGACTTAACAGTGAGGGCCAGTTCTCATCGTAGCGATCCAGTTCCTCGCGTATTTGTCTGTGGAACTCATCAGTCGGGGCATAGAAAAATTCGAATTTAAACAGATCGCGCAACTGGTCGACCTCGCCCCAGAACACATCCAGTGCGTCAGCCCCTGCGTTTTCGCTGGCCTTAAGCAGGGCCAGTTCGATGATGGCCTTGTTGACGAAAAAGTGGACTACGGTATTGCGGTAGTAGCTCGCCACGGCCTGCTGATTGAGGCCAATGCCGTACACGACCTCGGGGCCCTCGTCGTAGCGGGTGACGATGCCTTCGTCGAGCATAATGCTTATAACGCTGGGCAACTGGTCGGCGTAGGCAGCGTCGAAATCCCTGGAGATATGCAGGTTTCTCTCCTGTGCCCAGTTTAACAGTGCGCGCAAGTCAGCGAGCACCTCATCCTGCGTGAGTGCCTTGGGCGCAGCGCCCAGCAGGCTCATCGTCACCAGCGAAGGGAAGGTGATAGCGGTAACGTGGTTAGCCTCCACCGCCACCTCAAAGGCAATTTTCGACAGGGCGAGTTTATCGTCCGGCTCCGGCGCCCGCTCCAGCACCACGGGCTTGCCGATATCCACGTAAATCTTGCCCATCGGCCGCGCGAGGCTGCGGATATAACCGATCAACCAGCGCAGTGATTCCGCGCCCTTGCCCTGGCTGGTCTGCTCGGTGGCATACTCCTCAACATCGCGTATCAGGTCATAGCTGATGGAGATTGGGATGATATGAATATTCCGCGCATCGGTGGCGTGACAGGCTTCCAGCACATATTTCAGCAGGCCATAGCGCGGTGGCATCAACTTGCCCAGGCGTGACCGGGTGCCTTCAAACGCCCAATTCATCGGGAACCGCTTCTCCATCAGGTAGCCGATGTAGTGCCGCAGCGTAGTTTTGTACAGCTCGTTGTCCTGGAAGCTGCGCCGGATAAAAATCGCACCTGCGCGGTGCAACAGAAAACCCAGCCCGGGGAAATTCAGGTTGGCCCCGCCGAACATATGCGGCATGGGGAAGTCGTTGTCGTACAGTAGTTTGGGTACGACCATGCCGTCGAGGTAGGTTTTGTGTGTCCACAGCAGCATGGACGGATGCTCGCGCACTAGCTGGCGCATTTTTTCGACGTCGGCCTGGTCGCAGACAATTTCCGACTCATAACCCAGGCCCAGACAAAACTTGTTGAACTTGGCATAAAAATCCAGCCAGAAAGTACGCGGGCGCGACACCATTTCGGTCATGTATTCGCGGGCTTCCTTTATTAATTCCGCGCGGGGTTTACCGCTTTGCGTAGCGAGGTTATCCAGCGCCTCATTGTAACCGCGGCTTGCCATCAGGCTCTCCGCCACCCGCCGTGGGACTTTGTAGCGCCCACCCTGCAATTGCCGTTCAGCGAGATCCAGTACCACGACTGCCTGGCGCACCACGAAGTTGGCAAACTCGCTTTGCTCGTCGCTGTTCTCCGTTTTATGGACGTGCTCGAAGCGCGCGCGCAGGTTGGCCACGGTGTCTGGCTCCCCGCGCAACAGGTGCATCCGCTCGGGCGCATCCCGGAGTATTTTGCGCGCCCGCGAAGCGCTGGGATGGCGCGGATCACCGAACACCAGATCGCGCAACCGCGGCCCCGAATTGATCGCTGCCTCAGAGGGCAGCCAGGTGATGCGCAGCGGCGTTACCAGTGTTTCCGGTGGCAGATCCAGCGCGATGACCAGTGGTGCACTGTCTATGCCATTCTCCTCATCGCGTAGATCCAGCTCCACCTGTGCAACGTCGGCGGCACCACAGTCGCCATGATGGCCAATCCAGCCGCGTAGCAGTTCGCGCTCAAAGCTGTTGCGGGTGTCGAGTATGAACAGCACTTCCCTCCGCTCAACATCGGGCCAGGGGTTCTGCGAACTGTATTTCTTGATCAGTTGCACGTGTGAGGGTTCTGCTGTCACTTATTCTCTTTCCCTGCGGCAGATTGGGTAGAGGCGCTTGCCTGCAATTTGGGTTTAACCGGTTTGGGTGCAGTCTTGCGTTTTGCCAGCGGCTTACGCTTTGCCGTGGTTTTTGGCTTGGCGGCGGTCTTGCGTTTTGCCGCCGGCTTTTTCGTGTTTGCTTTGTCGCTGGCCTTGCGCTTGGCTGTAGTCCTGGCGTTGGTGGTCGTTTTGCGTTTTGCCGCCGGCTTTTTTGTGTTGGATTTGTCACTGGCTTTGCGCTTGGCGACGGCTTTTTCCAGCGGTGCCTTTTTGCTTGCGGCCCGCTTGGCCCGCTGGGGTTGCTCTTCAGGTTGGCCCAGCGCGTTGGCGAACATATTGCGCACTTCACGCACGTGCTCGTCGATAGAATCCGTGTGCCAGCGGCTGGTATCCACAGGCGGTAGCACCTCCACTTGGACGGTGGCGGGACGGAACACGAAATCGCCCTTGGGTGCTACATCGCCGGCGTTGTGTATTACGATGGGCACGATGGGTACGCTGGCCTGCAGCGCCAGATGGAATGCGCCCTTCTTGAAAGGCGCCAGTTTTGGCGATACGGTGCGCGTGCCCTCCGGCGCGATCACTACCGATTTCCCCTCTTTGCGCATGGCATCCACCAGCGGCTTCATCGCGTTGATCGCGCTCTTGCCATCGGCGCGATCGATAAACACCACACCGCCCAGTTCCATAACAATGCCGAGAATGGGAGTCTCTTTCTTGATCTCCTGTTTACCCACACCGGCGATGTCGCGGCGCAGCAATTTGGCAGCGATCACCACGTCGGCCTTGCTCTGGTGATTGAACACAAACACGGCAGGTCGATGTGACCACAGGTGTTCTTCGCCTCTGACCTTGATATCCATGCCGATCAGCGCAGTAGCGGTATCGGCGAATAGCGAGAATGAAAAGTTCTGCGATTCGCGCCGTGAGCCGGTCAGTGCGTAGACAGGGAGACCGGCCATAAACGAGGTAACCAGCGAACCGGTGGCCGCTACAGAGCGCACAAACTGTGTCAGGGTGGGTCTGCCGCGACTGCCGAAGGTCGCGATGGGCCACTGCCGCGCGCGGGCGATACGGGCCAGTTTGGTGCTTGGGTTCAGCGCGCGTGGATGCCCAACTCGTTCCAGTAACAGCAAGTCATCCTGGCTGTCGGAGTAGAAAAAACTGTTGTCGAGATTGGCGCGGTACTGCCTGGCTAGTTTTTCCGCCGCGTCCACTTTGCCCTTCCCGAAACAGGTGGGGCTGACCACGCCGCCAGTGAACTTGCCGTTCTCCACTTCCAGTTGTGTGCACAGCACGTGCTCGATCCCGAGGTCTGCTGCAGCTGGCTCCACCTGATAGGGAGTGGCCGAGGAAATAATGGCCAGCGTATGCCCCTTGGCCCGGTGCGCTTCCACCAGAGCGCGGGACTCCGGGTAGACAAGCCGTGCAATCTGTTTGGCGTAAAGTTGCCTGCCGACCTCGTTATAGGACTCCTCCTCGGTACCGCGCATAAACTGCGCATTGATGGCCATCATGCCCGAGAAGCCCATATTCCCCAGCCCGAAATTGGTCATTGCACGCATCAGTTCTATGAACTGGCGCGGTGACAGATCACCGCGTCTGAGTTGTTCCCGGATAAAGGTGGTGGCGGAGTAGCCGGCGATGATGGTGCCATCGAAATCGAAGATAGCGACAGTGCGCGGACCTTCGGGTGAATTTTCAATGTCGTTCAGCAGCTCTTTTATCGGGGTCATGTTGCTTCCTTACTCTTTCGCGGAAGCATAGCGTATTCTGGCCGCCGGCGGACAGTTGGCAGATATAAAGTTTGCCGTCGCGCGCGCCTGAGGAATCTCTGGGCATAAAAAAACGCCGTCGCAATGAAAGTTGCAACGGCGTTTGATGGGTAAAGCCCTGTATTGTTTCAAGCCCGGTTGGTGTTTATCCGATCCGCAAAAACCGGATGTCGTCCCCTGGCGATAAACGTCTCTGACAAACGTTTACCAGCTTTCCCTTAACGGTGGCGGTTGCCCTCAATTGGTAGTCATCCAATTAACAGCCACCGTTGCAGTATAAGGAGCATCGCTTGATACGCAAGAAATAACCATATGATATGTTTTTATACCATAAAATAATTCTAGGTTATTTCTTGTGTTATCGGCTGTCAGGGCGCTTTGCGGAACAGCAGCGTCATCCGATCGGACTCCCCGATGGCGGCCATTTCAGCCTGCTTTTTCGGGTCATCTCCAATACCGCGCATTGAGGGCGGTAGACGCCACACGGTATCGTCACCCGAGGGCTGATCCAGTGGGTTAGCGTTGATGTCGCTGTCGGCGACCAGTTCGAAGCCGGCCTCCTCAAACATCAGGATGACAGCGGCTTCGTCCAGATAACCCCGGCTGCCATTGGTGCCGCTCTCAAACGCGTTAGCTGGTGCGCGGTGCTGCACAACGCCGACCAGGCCATCGTCCTTGAGCATCTTGCGGACATTCGCCAGTGCGCGCGAGCGTGTCTGTGCCTCTTCCTCGAACTTGTTGAGATTGTGCAGCGCGCGTATCAACAGCACGCGGTCGACAGTACCTTCCACTTCCGGGGGAACCGATTCAAACGTAAACCCCTGCGCGGTAATGCCATTGTCGGTATAGGTGGCGACCTCTGCTCCGAACTTTTCCGTTGCCGCGATGCGATCGGCGGCCCACTGCGGGTTGCCGGGCCGGATCAGCGGCCACATGCGGTCCGCGTAATTTACCCCAAAGAGGGTGCCATCTGCACCGAGGTAGTTGGCCAGTATGCGGGTGTACCAGCCACCACCGGGTAGACCCTCGGCCACTGTCATGCCGGGTTCGAGCTGGAAGAACTCCAGTGTCTGTATCGGGTGACGGTCGCCGTCGCGCGCTTTCTGATCGTCACTTCGCGCTGCCACCACCTCGGCCAGTGCTGCGCTGTGGTCGCCAGCATAACTGACCTGTGTTGCGCCTGTGAATATCAGGCTGGTTGCCAACAGGCAGGTTCGTAACATTGACATAGGGGTGTCCTCCGCAAGATGCTGTTGTATTGCGCTGCAGTGTGCAACTGTCCGGTGCACACTAACATGTGTACAGGGTTTTGTGACCTCAGCAATGCGCATCGGTTCGGGAGAATGACCGATTACGTCATGCCCGGTCTGAAAATCGCTGCTAAGATGTCGCCCATCAAAATTAATAACAGGAGTGAATCCAATGGCCAAAGTGCTGATTACCGGAGCCACCGGCTTCATCGGCAACCATGTTACCCGCCTCTGCCTGGAGAAGGGTGACGATGTGCGCGTAATGGTAATGCCCGGCGAGGACAGGTCGCCGTTGAACGGTATGGATGTGGAGTTCGTCGAGGGCAATCTGCTCGATCCGCCGTCTCTGGTTCGCGCCGTGCAGGGCGTAGATCAGCTGTACCATCTGGCGGCGCTGTTTGCGATCTGGACCAAAGATCCGGATCTGCACTTCAAAATCAATGTCGACGGAGCGCGCGCGATGCTGGAGGCTGCCAGGGACGCCGGTGTCGAGAAAATCGTGTTTACCAGCAGCGTCGCAGCCATCGGTATTGTCGGAAACGGTGGGTACGCCACCGAGAAAACCGCTTTCAATAGCTGGCCCTGGGCCAGTGAGTACATCCTCTCCAAATTCATCAGCCACCAGATGGTGAAGGGCATGGTCAGCGAAGGCTTGCCAGTGACCATCGTAATGCCCGGTATGCCGTTTGGCCCGGGTGACCGTATGCCCACGCCTACCGGCACAATGATTCTGCGCACATTGCAGGGCAAGATGAAGAACTACTGGGACGGTGGCGTGTGTGCGGTGGATGTGCGCGACGTGGCAGCAGGCCATGTGCTGGCGATGGAGAAGGGGCGCATCGGAGAGTCCTACATACTGGCCAATAAAGAAGGGAATATGCCCAACAAGCAACTCCTGAAAATGATCGGAGAGATCGCCGGAGTGCCCGATGTCGCCAAAACGGAAGTGTCCGGCAAGGTGATGTTGCGGGTGGCAAAGCTGGTAGAGATGCTATCGAAAGTGACCGGCAGGGCTCCCATGACGACCTACAAGAACACCATGTATGTGCTACAGCACGGCTACGTGGATCCGGCCAAGGCGGTTGAGGAGCTGGGCCTGCCGCAGACGCCGATAGAAACCGCTTTGGCGGACTCCATTCAATGGTTCCGCGAAAACGGTTACACCTGAGTCAAAGGCGGCGGATTACCCGGCTTTGGCCAGGTATTCCGCACAGATTTCCTGCCCCAATTCGCCCATGAGCTGCGCGCTGCTACCGGCGGACAGTTCAATCTGCCGGGCCAGTTCGCAGTAGCGAAATAGTGGGTAGTCGCGGTCGACACCAGTGCCGCCGTGGCAGTGCTGCGACGCCTGGCTCACCCGATGCGTGACATCGCCGCACCAGATTTTCGCCATCGCAACGGCCTCACCGGCGGGTCGCCCCTGGTCGATCAGTGAGGCGGCCTGTTGCGTCACCAGACGCAGGCACTCTACATCGATGTAACAATCCGCCACCCGGTGGCTCACCGCCTGAAAGGTGGCGATGGCGCGGCCGAACTGCTCGCGCTCCGACGTGTAGCTGCCGGTGATACGCATCATCTTGTCGCACACACCCACAGCCATCGCTGCCAGTGCTGTGCGGCTCGCCTGCAGTGTCCACTCCATCGCAGCCACGGCTTCGCGCCCGGTGGCCACGATGTCGGAGGTCGGTACCTGCACTTTGTCCATCACCAGTTCATGGCGGGTTTCGCCTGTCATCACAATCTGGGCATTCAGGGACACGCCTGCCGCGCGCGGGTCCACCAGTGCGACAACCAGTTCATCACCGGCCCGGGCTGACACCAGAATCCGCGCCGCTGTCTGTGCGAGACTCACGCAGATTTTGGTGCCGCTGAGGGAGTAGCCGCCGTCCATTTTCTCCGCACTGCTGGCCGGGGCACCCGGATCGTCGTTGTTATATTCTTCCAGGGCTGCGGTCAGTAGTGTTGTGCCGCTGGCGACGGCGCCCAGCCACTGTTCTTTCTGCGCATCGGTGCCAAAGCGCCGCAGCGTGCCCGCGGCGGATACCAGCACTGGAATAACCGGCACGGGTGCAACGGTGCGGCCGACCTCCTCACACAGTGTTGTCAGGCTGAAAAAGCCCAGCCCAGTGCCGCCGTTGTCTTCCGGGATATCCAGCCCCAGCAGCCCGGCTTCGGCCAGCGCTTGCCAGAGTTCTTTGTCGAAGCGCTCCTCCTGTTGCTCTATACGCTTGAGCTTGTCGACTTCAGTAAAGTCTCCCAGTATCTGCTGAGCCAGTTGTTGCGCACTGTTTACTTCTTCCGATATTGAAAAATCCATGGCCTGAATCTCCTAGCGTGTGCGGGGCATCCAAAGCCCCGCCATGGCGATAATGTCGCGTTGTACTTCATTGGTGCCGCCACCGAACGTGAGCACGGCGCCCACTCGCCAGCGGAATTCGAGTTTCCCTTGCAATACAGCCCCCGGGGAGTGTTTGGCGATAGTGCCAGCCTGTCCCATCACTTCGAGCAACATGCGATACAACTCGACAAAGAACTCGCTGCTGTACACCTTGGCCACTGAGGCGTCTGCCATGTTGAGCGGGCCCTGATCCATCGCCCAGGCCTGTTTCCAGCAGATCAGCTTGACCACTTCCAACCCGGTTTTGACCTTGGCCAGATTGTGTTGCACCCAGGGTTGCTCAATGACTTTGCCGCCGCCTGGCGCATCGGTCTGCGCGGCCCACTGGCAGACGTCCTGATACAGCGAATCCACCTGGCCGTGGGTAAATAGAGACAGCCGTTCGATGTTGAGCTGGCCAGTGATAAGTTTCCAGCCGGCGTTGACTTCGCCGACGCGGTACTTGTCCGGCAGGCGAATATCGCTGTAGTAAGTCGCATTGGTACGCACACCCAGCGTATGTACTGGCGTGAGGGAGAAGCCCTCGATGTCGGTGGGTACCAGAAACATCGTGAGGCCTTTGTGCTTCTTGCTCGCATCCGGGTCGGTGCGCGCCGCCAGCCAGACATAGTCGGCGAAATTGCCGAGGCTGGTCCACATCTTCTGGCCGTTGATGATCCAGTCATCACCGTCGCGCTCGGCGCGCGTGGTGAGACTCGCCAGGTCGGTGCCGGCATTGGGTTCCGAGTAGCCGATGGCGATAGTCACCTTGCCCTGTTTCACACCGCCCACAACTTCCTCACGGATTTCGGCATTGGCATTTGCCGCGATCACTGGTGTTACCGCCTCGGTGGTCAGAAACGGGTAGGCAAAGCCGGAGCGCACTACCTCATCGGTAAAGATATACTGCTCGACGTGTGAAAGTTCCTTGCCGCCCAGTTCCTTCGACCAGCTGAGGCCGATCCAGCCGTCCGCGCCCATGCGCGCATACTGCTTGCGGAACTCGGGGCCGCCGCCCTCCTTGAACTCGGGGTTCTTGACCTCCTCCAAAAGCTCCGGCGTCATGACTGTCTTCATGTATTCGCGGACCTCCATCTGGAGCGCCTTCTGCTGCTTGGTTAACTCTATATTCATGTTTCTGGTCCTCTGCCAGTTGTTCTGATTAGCTGTTGCTGCGCTGTAGTGGGCGATACCCGTTGCCGACAGCACCTGTTCAGGCGCGCTGCACGGCCGCTACCAGCTGCTGTTGTAAATCTCCCTGCCCGGTTTCCAGTGTGCACATCCAGGTGTCGGCCAGTCCGTTGTAGCGTTCTGCCAGTAGCGCCGGCACTTGCTCTATATCTTCGCTGACAACCGCAAACGTGTGCAGGATGTCATCGGTGATCAACTCGCCCATATCATCCCACCGCGCTTCCCGCGTCATGCGGTGCGCTTCGGCTTGCAGTTCACCCCAGCCGTGCAACTCCAGCACCGGCCGGTAGGCCGGAGTGGAGGCATAGAAGGCCAGCTGGCTTTGCACGGCCGCTCTGGATTGTTCAAACGCCTCTTCGTTCACGCCGGCGACCACCATCGCGGGCAAGCTGACGTCCAAGTTCTCCCGCGCTCGGCCGGATTTCGCCAGGCCGCGTGCCACCGCCGGCAGCGTGACGTCCCGCAGGTATTTTGCCGTGGTGAAGCCGTGCGCAATCACGCCATCGGCAACCTCACCCGCCACCTCCGCCATCATTGGGCCAACGGCGGCGAGATTGACTCCGGGGGCCCCGTAGCCCGCGTTTTTTGGCATAAACATCGGGGTCATCAGGTTGTGCTGGTAGAACTCACCGTTAAAATCCAGCGCTTCCCCTGTGTCCCAGCAAGTCCAGATGGCCCGCATCGCCAAAATAAACTCCCGCATACGCGCAGCCGGTCTGGACCACGGCATGGAAAAGCGCCGCGTGATGTGCGGCTTGATCTGTGAGCCCAGCCCCACCGAGAACCGCCCTTTGGAATACTGGTTCAGATCCCAGGCGAGGTTCGCCATCGTCATGGGGTTACGCGCAAAAGCCACGCTGATGGACGTGGTCAGCGCAATGCCCTTGCTGTGCCCAGCGGCCAGTACCAGCGGAAAAAACGGATCATTATTGATTTCAGCGGTAAAAGCCGCATCGTAGCCGCGCTTCTCTAGCTCAGCGATGGCCAGTGGCGCCATATCCAGATCGGCACCTAGCATTCCACTGACTCTCAAAAGCGGTACTCCTCAACGCGTGCTGGTAACTGGGCCCTGTCGATCAGGCTGTAATACGGGGTTGCACAGCACTTTACGCGACCTGCCGGACGGATCAAGTGTCCCAACGTGCCGGTGGGACTGGCAAAAACGATCACTGCGATAGCGTGACAGGGAGGTTGAGCAAATGTGCCGGGCCGCATATAATGCGCTCCCCTCGACAGGACCATAGCTCAGTTGGTTAGAGCGCTACCTTGACATGGTAGAGGTCGGCGGTTCGAATCCGCCTGGTCCTACCAATTCCTCGATTGTCGCTTCTGCTCGCGGCTCGGCTATTCCCCATTGCAGGGATGCCCTGAGATATGGCGTTTCCCCATTAAGGGGTGATGCGCCGATATTCACTAAACCCGGTTAATAATGCCATCCCACCCGCAATGGGTTAAGACGCGCCATCGGTAATTCGGGGGTCGTTACCGGCCTCCTGTAAGGCAACTAGTTAGAAAAACGTCTTTGGTGCGCAACTCGCAGTTGCCGCCAATCGTGCCGACATAGTAGATTGTTCGCAGCCTGTTTAGGCCATGCCTCTTGTAGTAACCGGAAAAGTGTGACTATCGCAATGAAGAACCTACTAAAGCACAGTCTCAGCATTTCAATGCTGGTTAGCGCCACAACATTCATAAGCCATGTCGCCGCAGCAGAGAGTGACAGCGCTATCACTGGCACCGTCATGGCCGCAGGTCACGCGTTACCTGACTCCGCTGTGACACTGTGGCAAGCCGGTGCGAGTGACGCCGCAACGGCCATCCAGTCCCTGCAGACGGATGCGCAAGGGCGGTTCACTTTCGAAGATGTGCTACGCACTGGTGACTCGGATACCTCGTACTACGTCACCGCCGAAAAGGCACAGCTGGGGTTGCTGGCAGTGTTGGGTGATAGCTGGTCGGGCCCGCTGGTCGTGAACGAACTCACCACGGTCGCATCAGTCTTTACCCATGCGCAGTTTATCAATGGCACAACGATAGCCGGCCCCGCCCACGTTCTGCAGATTGCCGCAGGCAATGTACACAACTTCGCCAACCTGCAGACAGGCAGTTGGGGAGATGTGATAGTGGACGCCAATAACAGCACACAATCCACGACGCTGGCGCGGACCAATACGCTGGCCAATCTGGTAGCGCTGTGTGCTATCCCGGCTAAAGCCGCCGCCTGCACCCGGTTCGTGACTATGCTTGCGCCGGAAGCTGCCACAACACTGGATGCGGTTGTGGGCATTGCCAGGCAGCCCTGGAAATACAGCAGCGACCTGTTCAAATTGTTCGCAGACTCTTACCCCGCACCGGTAACCGCCAACCCGGAGCAACGCCGGGCCGATGTTACCTACCTGCCCTATTTGAGCTATGCGCCTGAAGACTTTGCGTTGTCGCTGCGCTTCACCGGCGGCGGCACCTACGCCCCGGGCCGTATTACCTTTGATGCCGAAGGGAATATGTGGAGCGGACAAAACTGGATGCCCGGCTCGCAGTCTGGTGCTATCAACGGTATCGGTGGGAATCTCGTCAAAATGGCACCCGATGGCAAAGCATTATCGCCTGAAATCCTGGGGTTCACCGGAATGGGTATTGACGGTGTCGGTTGGGGTACAGCGATCAGCAGCGACAGGGTGTGGTTGTCGTCTTTCAATAGCACAATCGGCGTATTCGATTTCGACGGACAGCCAGTCGGCCCCGAAGGCGGCATTACGCTTGATGGCCAGATAGGTCAGGGCCAAGGTGTAGCCGTAGCGCCCAACGGCGATGTCTGGATTGCCGATTCAACCAAAGATCAGATGCAATACTTTCCCAAAGGCGATCCCGATGCAGGTCGCATAGTGAAAGTGAAAGGCCTGCATGCGCCATTTGGCGTTGCCGTGGATAACCAGTCGCGCGTGTGGGTGACCAATTCGCGTGGTGATAACGTGACGGTGTTTCCCACCGATCACCCGGAGCAGGCCAGGCAGATCTTTGTTGGATTGGGTGTTCGTGGAATCGCCCTGGACAGTAAAGGCAACGCCTGGGTAGCGAGCAACATGAGCAAGGACTTCCCCAGACCAGAGTTCCCCAAAGGCGAAGTCTCGATTATGAAGAGCTTCTACATTGCCTATAAAAACCTGCTTAAAAACGCAGATAAGATGCCCACTGGTCTGGTGAGTTTGATTAAACCAGACGGCACTCAGGAGAACCCTGAGGGTTACGTGGGGCAGAATCACGAAATCAATGTGCCCTGGGGTGTATCGGTTGATGGTAGTGATAATGTCTGGGTGGCCAACTTCCAGGGGGAGAGCGTGTCCTATCTGTGCGGTGCCGATGTAAGCAAATGTCCGCCCGGCAAACAAACCGGCGATATCATCCACAGCTTTACCAGCAGCGTGAGCACCATGCTGACCGATGCCGGTATCGATTCTGCAGGCAATGTATGGACCGCCAATAACTGGAATGTGGGTGAGACTGTCGTGTCAGACGATCCCAATAGAAAGCTGTCTACCAACGGCGGCGGTAATGGCATCGTCGTTTTCTACGGCTTGGCCAAGCCGGTAAAAACACCGCTTATCGGGCAGGTGAGACCGCTGTAGGTAGCGCAGTTGGCGAATCTTAGCAGCCGCGATGCTATTAAATAAGCAGGGATTGTCACTTGCTCACAATGCCCCAGTTTTCTACTATGTGGCGGGGGAGTCCTTTTGTGTTCATGCGAGTGTTCTGGCGTCTGCCTGTGTCTCGGGTAACCGGGTCATGGCGGAGGCCGGCTGTTCGATTTGCCTGATCCTGCCATCTCACAGAGATGGATTTATAACGTGATCAGAGCAGTTGCAACCAGCTAAACGTATCCCCCGCCATCAATCAACTCAGATACACAGACACGAGCGCAGGGAGAACCATGAGCCGGTTTGCATGTGGTACAATATTTATCGTCGCGACCTTCCTCTGTGCGGCGGGCAGCCACGCGTCTGGCCCCGGCTTCAGCGGGTTATTTGCCACCGCCGACAGCGCTGAAACCGTTTCGGCCAATCCGGCCGGCATGGTGAAGCTGGAGGGCACGCAGATAACGCTGCAAGGTGCGCTGATACAGGATTTCTCCACGTTTGAAGTCAACGAGAACGTCACTACTGTTGAAGGCGGCAACCCGCAGGACGCCACACCGGTACTGGCGCCTTCTCTGTACTATTCCTACCAGTACAACGAGGACTGGTTTCTCGGCTTCACTCTAAATGTGCCGCTGGGTTTTGGCTCTAATAATGGGCGCAAATGGGCGGGACGCTATTATTCAGATGAGTTTTCACTGGTCTACGTTGCTTTCAACCCGGCTGTCGCCTACAAGGTAAACGACAAGCTGTCGCTCGGTGCCAGAGTCCGGGTTATGTACACGGAATCTTCCGTACTGACCCAGG
Source organism: Halioglobus sp. D3-4 (assembly GCF_055809315.1). Taxonomy (NCBI): domain Bacteria; kingdom Pseudomonadati; phylum Pseudomonadota; class Gammaproteobacteria; order Cellvibrionales; family Halieaceae; genus Halioglobus; species Halioglobus sp. D3-4. The sequence continues at coordinate 3,592,623 of NZ_CM147907.1, read as the reverse complement.
TCAACAACAACTTCCTCGGCAGCGATTATGAGGATGGCAAACTGGAGACCAAAGCCGACGGTGTCGGGGTCGGGTATTCCCTGCATGCGCTCTATTCTTTCTCCGAGGACACGCGCGTTGGCCTCAGCTACAACTCTCAGATCAGTACCGATCTGGATTCCACGGTAGATTTTCATAACGTCCGTCGCCCCGAGGGGATTATCGACAGGTTGCAGAGCCAGACTATCGAAGTGGGAAGCAAGGTCCCGATGGTGGCTGGCATGGGCTTGTACCACCGCATGGACAATGACTGGGAGCTGACCTGGGACGCAATGTGGGTGCAGTTTTCCAAGTTTGGCGCGACATCGGTGCAACTTAACGAGGCTAATCTGGATATCCCGGACGATAAATTTGATGACTTTTTTGTCTCTTCAGTTGGTCTGACCTGGCCACTGAACTCTCGTATGAGTGCCGCTGTGGGTGCGTTCTGGATGGAGAGCCCGGTGGACAACGACAAGCGCAGCTTTGGCATCAGCCTGGATCAGATGATGGGTGTAGGCGCGGGTTATACCTACAAACTTGATAATGGCGACGACTACGAACTGGAAGTAAATCTGATCGATACCGGCAGCGCTCCTATCGACACCGGCCCCTCGCTGGTGAAGGGACGTGTGGAGGGTAAATCGAAGGACCACTATTCCCTGGCTATCTCTCTGGCCTACAACTGGCGCTGATCACCCGGGTGCAGCCCGGCTGATCGCGTTCAGCGCCGTCGAAACAGAATGAATCTCTGCGTGAGGAAACTCGCGATAAACAGCACGGCATCGACGGCTATCTTCGCGGCAATGACGTTGATCGCTGTGCTGGTGTGCACCAGGTTCACGAAATACGCCGACAGCGTGGCCACAACCACCACCAGCAGGACGTAGCCACTGGCCTCGAAGATCGCCCGCATCCTGTTGTGCGACCTGAACACAAAAAATTTGTTGGCCAGAAAGTTCAAGGTGGATGACAGCGAGCGCGCCACAAAGGTGCTGGTGTAGACATTCGAGGAAATCGCGTAGGCAATGGCAAAGGCACTGATGTCTATCAGGAAGGAGGCAAAAGAGACGCTGATAAAGCGCGCGAAAACCGCATACACCCGCATCGAATCGACGATGGGTCGAAAATGCGAAGAGTCATTGTTGTCGATGTAGACCGTGGCGATGGGCAGTTCCTCTATCGCAATACCCTGTTGGCTGGCCAGCACGATGGACTCGAGCTCAAACTCGTAACGGTTGGCGGCCAGCTCGCAGGACGCGACGGCAAAGCGCAGCGGGATGGCGCGCAACCCCGTCTGAGTGTCGCTGACGCTGATATTCTTCGCCCTGCGCAACACGGTGCGGGTGAGGAGGTTGCCGAACTTGCTGCGCAGCGGTACAGATTGGTGGAAGTCGCGCACGCCCAGAATCAAACTGCCCGGCGTATCGATAGCGGCGCGCGCCAGCCTGACAACATCGCTGTGCAGGTGTTGGCCGTCGGCATCAACGGTGATGATGGTGTTTACCTCGCCGGTAAGGTTGTCGGCAATGTAGGTGAACCCGGTTTTCAGCGCTGCACCTTTCCCTTTGTTTTCCGCATGCCTGAGCACGAGTGCCGGGAATTCCCTCTCCGCTTTTTCGAGCACACCGCGTTGCTCTGAGCCATCGTCGACCAGAACAATGTTGCTGAACCCACTGTCTAGCAACGCTTGAAGTAACTCAATCAGTGCCGCTTCGGGGTTGTAGGCGGGAATCACCAGCGCGACAGAATTAAACATGGGGCCTATGGCCTGCAGTAGTTGCTGTTAAGAAGCTGCGTGTCAACTTCGTACACGGTGATCTCAAAGACATTGTCGGGACCGGCGATGGGAGTAAAAAGCTTCGGGCAGGTCCTGGTTGCAAGGCGATCGAGAATCCTGCCCGCAGGGCCTGCTGGCACCCGCCCGGAATTGGTGACGACATTGCGATTGTCGGTCCTGAGTTCGTTTATCAGCGTTTTGGCTGAGTAGCGCTCATCAGAATAGCGCGGCCTGACGACATCGGCATACCCGTAGTAGAGGCCGTACACGTAGTGCGTCGGTGCCCACAGCCGGGCATCCTCGTTGTCGGTAACACGTGCGAACACCGCGGGCGCTTCATCGCCGAACAGTCGAAACAGGTTGTTGCGCGCCGTCTGGTCGATCCGGAAATTTTCGATATGTGAGGACTGTTTTTCAATGTTGGACACTGCCTCCGCGAACGCAGCGACCAGTAAAATGGCGGCTATGCCATACTTATAGTGAGCGGCCAGTGGTGTAATGGGTTGGCGCGTATCGTCCCGGCGAATGCCAAGCCCGTAGTTACCCTGGGCGATCAGATACGCAAAGACGACCAGTGCGGGCGCGCCTGCGCGCATGTCGTAGGACGCATACAAAAACCACATGATCAGCGACGGTATCGCAAATAATAGCAGAATATCCCGGCCCTGTTTTGCCCTGATTGCGGAGAACACGGCGAGTGCGGCGAGCACGGCGAGCGCGGGTTGTTGCACAAACCAGGTATCCGTGGAGAACCACAGCTGTGTCAGTATGCCCCTGTCGTCGAAGGATCGTGACACAACGTCGGTGTTGTCCTCGAAGTGGCGTCCCTCGGTGAGCATCCATACCACAGCGATTAGGGCGGGAAGCACACTGATGGCGACGCGCTTCCAGCTCTCCTGTTGCCGCAGCGCATCGATTGCCATTAGAACAGGCAGTGAGAACAGGCCCCACACCAGCCCAGGCTGTTTCGCCAGCTCGGCTACTACAGCGCACGATACGCTCAGCCACAGCAGCTCAATATCATCCCGACGCTGTCTGTACAGTTGCAGCAGGCAAATAGAGGCAAGAATGGCCGCTGCGGTCATCGTGTCGGGCATGCCGTCGTCAAAGAGGTGTTTCAGGTCCACATCGCGCAGGGCGAACCAGCACAGCGCGAAGTGCAGCGCCAGATACTTCCATTCGTTCCGGCTAGAGGCCAGCCCCAGCGCTGTGAAAATCGCAAAAGGAAATACGATGAGCGAGGTTTTCACCGCTGTCTGCGCTTCAATGTTGCCGACAACCATATAGCCGTAGGAGAGCAGTTTGGGGAATAACTGAGGGTAGGGAGCTTGTGTGTAGCTGAAGTCGATGGGCTCTTGGAGGAAGTGCTGCACCGCCCACATATTCCAGCTGTAGACCTCGTCGTCCAGATCAAAACCTTTGATTAGCAGCATTGATCCAAACCGGATGCACAGTGCCAGGTTCACCAGAAACAACAGTTTGGCGAAATCACCCCATGCCCTGCCCGGATGCGTTTTCGCCAGCGCACCAATGCGCACTGCGGCAACCAGTACCAGCACGCCAGAGCTTATCTGCACAACAATCGGCGTGTAGATCCCCGCCTGGGTCATGCATGTGTGGAGTATCAGGACGCAGCAGACACTGACAAACGGTACGGCCAGCGATGTTGTCGGTTTCAGCGCCAGTGATGGGCGCAGTGCCAGTGCTGGCGCGAGATAGACGGCGACGATCACGATTACGATTTCAAGCGCGTACATAGCCCTTCCCTGGTGGCGGGTGGTAGCGGCTCTTTTCCCACGGAGTGGCAATGCGCTCCGCGGGCGTTATCTTTTGTTTTGTGTGTCCTTGGTGGTATGCATCATCAGCCAGAAAAACCCGCCGAACCCGGCTATCGCTGAGGCCAGCAAAATGCCGGTTTTCGCCATCAGCAAATCCTCGGTGGAGTTGGCAAAACCCAGGTCGGCGATGAATATCGACATTGTGAAACCGATGCCGCCGAGAAGGCCGACACCCAGTATATGATTCATATTCAGGTCGGCTGGTAACCGGGCCCAGCCCAGCTTTACGGTCAACCAGGTAAATCCCGCTATGCCGACAGGTTTGCCCAACAGTAGACCGGCCAGTACCCCCAGCATAATGGGGTCCTGAAAGTACTGCGTGAACCCGGCGAAATCGACGGGAATACCGGCGTTGGCCAGTGCGAAAATCGGTATAACGATGTAAGCGACTGGCAGGTGAAGGGTATGCTCCAGTCGTTGCGCCGGTGCCTGCACCAGGCGCACCCCATCGCCCAGCGATGTCACCAGAGAGCGAAATCGGTTGTTCTTGATAATATCCGCCTGGTCCGTGATGGACTTGAGCATCTTGTGTGAGGTGTCTTTCACCCGGTCGACGAATACATTGGGCTCGAATTTGGGGCGGATAGGTATCATGAAGGCCACCACGATGCCTGCGATAGTCGCGTGGATGCCGCTGGTTAACATCGCCATCCACAACAGCACACCAATGGCGGCATAGGGCAGGGGCCGACGGATGCCGCCCAGGTTGAGTGCCAGCAGCAGGAAAGTACAGACCCCGGCGTACGCCAGCGCCATCAGGTTGAGGTCATCGGTATAGAACAGTGCAATGACCGCAACCGCGCCCAGATCGTCCACAATCGCCAGCGCGATAAGAAACGTGACAAGGCTCTTCGGTACCCGGCTGCCCAGCAGGCTCAGCGCGCCGATGGCGAAGGCGATGTCGGTGGCCATCGGAATGCCCCAGCCCTTGGCACCGGGGCCGGATAAATTGAATACCAGGTAAAAGAGTGCCGGAATCAACATGCCGCCGATCGCCGCCATAATCGGCAGCAGCGCCTGTTTGGGCGTCGATAGCTCTCCCACCATCAGTTCCCGTTTCAACTCCAGGCCCATAATAAAGAAAAACATCGCCATCAGTGCTTCGTTGATCCAGTGGTGGATCGACATGGAGAAGATCTGGCCGCCGAGCGTGACGCCGATCTCGATATGCAGCAGGTGGGCGTACTGGTCGTGGAGAGGGCTGTTGGCGATGATAAGCGCGATGACGGCGCAGATCATCAGCAGCACGCCGCTGGTGGTCTGGCGGTGGATGAACTCTTCAAGTGGGGTCAGCAGGCGTTCAAACGACTTCTCCCACGGCGCGTTGTAGATTCCTTTACCTGCCATATGGCGAGTAACTCCTCGGTGGTTTTAGGTGTGTCACAGTGATTTCAGAAATGGGCCATCGACACAAAGGCGGCGTCCATCGGGCGTCGCACAGGCACCGCAAATGCCAACACCGCACTTGGTGAGGTAATCGATCGAGCTGAAAATCTGCTCGGGACGACAGAATTCCCGTTGCACCGCATTTGCGGCATGCACCATGGGTGCGGGTCCACAGTTGTAGAATACCAGCTGCTCGCGTTCGGCTGCGCTCATCGCCTCCAGGCGCTCGCGCAGCGGTTCGGTAACCAGACCATGATACCCGTCACTGCCATCGTCGGTGGCGACATGGACGTCTGCCACACGGCGGCACTCATCGATGTAGTACAAGCGCTCTGCGCTGCGTGCGCCGACAAACACTTCGGCATTGCCAAAATCGCGGGCGATCTGGTACACGGCGGCCAGGCCAGTGCCGCCGGCTACCGCAATAATCTTGGCATCTTCGGGTGGGTCTACGGGGATACCGTGCGGGCCGCGTACATAAGCCTGTGTGCCTGGTGGCAGGCCCATCAGGGCGTGGGTGAACTTGCCCAGATCGATGACGGCCAGCGTGAACGGATCATCGGTCAGCGCGGAAAATGGCTTCTCGCCCAGCCCCGGAATCCACAGGAAAACGAATTCTCCCGCCTGAATATTGATCTTGCGGTCAAACGTCAGCTGCGCGATATCGGCGCACACACGCATGTTCTCAACGAGCGTGACGGGGCGGAAATTCATGTCGATATCGTAGCGGATCTGCGCCTCGGCACGGTTGCTGCCGCGCTCAAGGTCACTGCTGAGCGTCTCGAAGTAGGTGCCAATCTCCTCGGTCGTCAATCCGGTCAGCGCGGATCCAATACCTACCACTGTTGCGCCAGCGTCGAAGTAAGCGCTTACATCGCCGGCGCTGCTGGCACCGCCGCAGCCGATAATCGGGCAGTCTGTTACGGCGGCGATCTCGCGTACACACTTGAGGCCGATGGGCAGAATGCCCTTTCCAGACATGCCGCCCGCGCCGTTGCTCAACACCGGGTGCCCATGCGCGGCGGTATAGCCGGGCCCGACTGTATTGATCGCGCACAGGCCATCGGCGCCACCGGCTATGGCCGCCTCGGCGATGCTGCCGATGTCGGGCGTATTCGGTGTGAGTTTGGGGATGACCGGGATGTCGACCACCGCTTTGACGGCTGCGGTGATCTCGCGCACAAGGTCCGGGTCCTGGCCCATCGCCATGCCGTAGCCCTTGGCGTGCGGGCAGGACAGGTTCAGTTCCAGGCCATCGGATACCGGTGCGAGAATTTTTGCCACCTCGACAAACTCTTCCACGCTGCCACCGAAAATCGATGTCAGCAGAAAACGGTCCTCGGGAATGTGCAGCGCTGACAGCACTTCCAGCGATTGTTCTGCGCCGGGATTAGTCAGTCCTACCGCATTGACGAAACAGCCGGGTGCGTACTGGCTATAGACCGGCTCGCGGTTCCCCTCGCGCGGCTGCAGGCCAATACTCTTGGTTGTGACCACGCCCACCTCGGGTACGTGGTCGAAGATGTACTGGATAATGGGAGTCGCTGTAGTGACGATGCCCGAGGGTATGGTGAACGGGCCAGAGAGTGTTTTGCCGAAGAATTCCATGGTCAAGATAGCGAGCTCGTGTGTCTATGTGTGTAGCGGTTGCCAAGTCGCAAGATTATACGGGTTTGGCGCGTTATACACGACTTTGCGAAAAACTCGCATTGCGGACCCCTGGTGGCGGCGGACAGCCCAGTATCTGGTGGGTATTTCACGTGCCGCAAAATGTCTGCTTCACTACCTGCTCGGGTTGCGGTGGGGTGGCGAACGCGGCGAGGTCGGGTCGGTATTGGTACGGGCTTTCCAGTACGTCCACCAGGCGCTGGAATACGCTGAAATCGTCGTTGTCTGTCGCCGCCGCGATAGCCGCTTCCACCAGATGATTTCTCGGAATAAACACCGGGTTGGCGCGGTCCATCGCGGCCTGGCGCTCTGCCCCCGGCTGTGCATCCTGATCCAGTCGGGCGCGCCAGCGGTCCAGCCAGGGTTGCAGCGCATCGGGAAATTCAAATAACGCAGAGACTGTCTGCGCCGGGTCGTTGCGCTCGTGTGCGAGGTCTGCCAGTGCGCGGAAGGTCAGCGTGAAATCGAGCGCGTGTTCTGCCATCAGTTGCCACAGGTCTTCCACCAGCGCGGTATCCGCTTCGCCGATTTCTTGCAGGCCCAGTTTGCGGGCCATGCCCTGTGTATTGGCCTGTAGAAACTGCTCGGGGAATGCGTCGATCGCTTTCTGCGCGCGTGCGACAGCTTGTTCGGAGTCCTCGTCCAGTATCGGCAGCAGTGACTGCGCCAGACAGGACAGGTTCCAGTGGGCGATGCCCGGCTGGCTGCGATACGCATAGCGCCCGCCGTGGTCGATCGAGCTGTACACCTGCTGCGGATTGAAGGCGTCCATAAAAGCGCAGGGGCCGTAATCGATGGTTTCCCCACAGATGAGCATATTGTCGGTGTTCATTACGCCGTGGATAAAGCCCAGCAACTGCCACTGTGCAATCAACTGTGCCTGCCGCGAGATGACGCCCTCCAGCAGAGCCAGTACCGGGTTTTCGCTATTCCGGGCCTGCGGATAGTGCCGTTCTATCACATGGTCCGCCAGCAGTTGCAGCGCTTCCACATCCTTGCGCGCGGCGTAATACTCAAACGTGCCGATGCGGACATGGCTGCTGGCCACACGCGCCAGTACCGCGCCCGGCAGAAACCTGTCTCTTGCGACCACATCGCCGGTGGTCACTGCCGCCAGCGCCCGCGTGGTAGGCACCCCGAGCCGGTGCATGGATTCGCAGAGAATATACTCGCGCAATACCGGGCCCAGCGGAGAACGGCCATCGCCGCCGCGCGAGTAGGGCGTTGGGCCGGAGCCCTTGAGTTGCACATCAAATCGGTGGCCATCGCCAGCCACCACCTCGCCCAGCAATACTGCGCGGCCGTCGCCGAGCTGCGGATTGAAACCGCCAAACTGGTGCCCGGCGTATACAGTGGCGATTGGCTCGGCACCCTCTGGAACCGTATTGCCGGCGAGGGCAGCGGTGCCTTCAGCCGATTCCAGCCACTGGACATCGATCCCCAGCTCGTCGGCCAGCTCCCGGTTGACCCGAATCGGGCCCGGTGCGGGCACTGGCTCTGGGGCCTGTGGGGTATAGAACCGCTCCGGGAGCTTGTTGTAGCTGTTGTCGAAAGCGATGGGGTTCATGGCGCGAGCGCCTCCTTAAACAAGCGGGTTTGATGAGCGGTACAGGTGCTCGGCGCACTCACGCGATACCGCACGCTGAGCGTGGTCTTATCCTAACAGACTATCTATCGAAGAAGGGTTGGTAGCGGCTCGGTTTTTGGCGTCGTAGTGAGGAGTGCGAGTGATTGGGCATTGCCGTGGCGTCTGGCGACAGGAGAGCGTGCCCCTCTCTATGGGCACGTCGCCAGCCGAGCCTGTACACGGAGAGCCCACCTCTGATTATGGGTGTGGACGCTTTTTGGCGTCCCCGGGGATGCCTAATCACTCGTGCTCCGGTTTTATACTGAGCCAGCATAGAAGGGCTTCACGGCTTGACGCCGGGGGTTGGTGGTGGCTTGATACACGGTTCGCGATATACGCTGCAAAGATCAGCGAACTGGAGGAGACGCATCATGGCCAAAAAGACCTGGGATACCCTGATTCGCAACGCACTGGTATTCGACGGCACTGGCGCAGCGCCCCAGCAGGTGGATATTGCCGTGAAGGACGGTCGTATTGCCGCTCGCGGCAGCAAATTGCCCGCGACGCAGGCGAGCCGCGTGATCGAGGGCGAGGGCAAATGGCTGATGCCGGGCCTATTGGATATTCACACCCACCTGGATCTGGAAGTCGATCTGGAGCCGGGCCTGCCGGAGGTCGTGCGCCACGGGACCACCACGGTGCTGGTGGGTAACTGCAGCCTCGGCACCTGTTTTGGCCGGCAGCAGAGCGGCGAGCAGAACCCCATTGTCGATTGTTTTACCCGCGTTGAAAATATCCCCAAGTCCGTGCTGCGACAATGCGTCGAGGCGGTGCACTGGGATAACACCGGTGACTATCTGGATCACTTTGACGATATTCCCCTGGGTCCGAATGTCGGTGCCTTTATTCCACATTCCATGCTCAGGATAGAGGCCATGGGCCTGCGCGACAGCGTCAGTCGCGAGCCCACGGAACTGGAACTGATGCGTATGGAGCAATTGTTGGAAGAGGGTATGAACCAGGGGTATCTCGGCATGAGTACCGATGGCCTGCCCTTTCACTATCTGGCAAGCGAACCGTTTACCGCAAAACGTATTCCCACGCAGTTCGCCAGCTTTGGTGAGATGAAGCGGCTGCTTAAAGTACTGCGCAAATACGACAGGGTGTGGCAGACCACGCCTATCATCGAAAAGCGGGCCAAGGCCTTCCTGTATTTTCTGCTGTCCAGTGGTCGACTGTTCGGCAAGACGTTGAAAACATCGGCGCTGTCGGCGATGGAGTTTGTGCTGATGCCCGGCGCACACAAGAGCTTTTTAGGCCTTGCAGCCCTCGTAAACAGCCGCTTGCTGAAAGGGAATTTGCACTTTCAGGCACTGGGTACCAACTTCCGCGTTTGGTCGGATGGCATCGTCTCACCGCTGTATGAAGAGCTTGATTCCACCTGCGAATTGATTGCCAGGGAATACGACGATGTTGAAGGGCGCATGGCGCTGCTCAACAACCCCGATTTCGAGCGCCGCTTCCGTGCCGACTGGCACTACGGCAGGCGCGGTCGCAATCTCGCCCACCTGAAGAGCAAGCTCGGTATGCCGGACAATATCGTGGTGCGCGATCTGCGCCTGATGATTTTTGACGGTGCACCTGTTGCGGACTGGGATGGCGAGAGTATGCAGGCCGTCTATGATCGCCTGGAGCGTTTCCAGTACGGTGCGGTTGGTGCCGCAAGGTCAGATGCCGAGCGCGAGGCCTTTGAGAAGTTCCCGCGCCCGATTCGCGATGACGCCGATTTTATGCTGCATATGATGCGCACTTACGACAAATCGTTCCGCTTCTGGGTGGATGTGGGCAATGAGGGTAATCGCAGTACGCTGGATATTCTGATGTACAAGCACGCGATGCCCGGCTTCAATGATTCCGGTGCGCACATCACGAATATGGCCTTCTTTGACGCTAACCTGATGTCCCTGAAGCTGGCGCAGGCCAAGTCTCTGGAAACAGTCAGCGCCATGGTGAAACGCCTGACCCGCGATCCGGCGGAATTTTTTGGCCTCGATGTCGGCACACTCGATATCGGCGCGCAGGCAGACATTGTGCTGCTGAACCCTGAAGTCTTGAAAACCTGGGATACCAATGACAACCGTGTGTTCGAGTACCGCGAACTGTTCAAGCACAAGCAGATGTTTAATCGCTCCGAGGGAGTGGTGACAGCAGTGCTGATCAACGGCGAGCCGGTATGGCAGGACGGAGCGGCTACCGAGGCACTGGGCAGCAAGCGTCTGGGCCGGGCACTACGTGCCGGACAAGCCGCCGTGGAGGACGCGCGGGCGGCTTAACCCGTGCGTTTTTTCGTCAGCAGGCGGAACACCCAGAAGCCGAGGCCGACTGCCGCCATCACGCCAAACACGCCCATCTCGTAGCGTTTGATATTGCCGAGCGCGGCTTCAATGGCATAGCCAAAGGTGTAGCCGAGGCTACCAATCACGACGGCCCACACGGCGGCACCTATCATATTGAGTATAAAGAAGCGCGGGCGTGATACTTTCGATGCGCCCAGTAAAAACGGTGTCACCGAGCGCAGGCCGTACAGGAATCGGAAACCGAGGATCAGCAGGGTTTGGTGCTTTTGCATCATGGCAAACACCTTGGCGGATTTAGCCTGCCAGTGTGGGCGCTTCTCCAATATACCTTCGCCGTTTCTACGCCCGATATAAAAGAACGTCTGGTCCCCGATGACGCTGCCCGCAAAGGCACAGACTATTACCCAGGGCAGTTCGAGAAACCCGCGGTGTGCGGCAAACCCGCCCAATACGAGAATCGTCTCCCCTTCCAGGAAGGTGCCTATCGTAATGGCGATGTAGCCATAATTGGCGACCAGTTCTTCCAGTGACATCAATCCGTAATCCCTATTATTTGTCTTTGTTCAGCGTGCCTTCGCCGGGGGTAATAAACAGCATCCGGGTTGGCTCGCTGATTCTGGCAGTGTGCCAGGCACCCATCGGTACAATGACGGTGTCACCGGATTGGTCCAGAGCGACTTCTTGTGCTGTATCTTCGATTTTGACAATGAATGTCGCGGCACCGGAAAGCAGCACGACAGTTTCATCGCCGTTGGGGTGAATTTCCCAGCTTGGCCAGTCCTGCTTAAACTCGTGGAGTGCGATGAGTTCATGCCCTTTGAACTCTCCGAAGTTACGCTGTAAATCCTGATATACAGTTGGTGAGTTAACGACCGTGCTGGCAAGTTTGTCGGGGGTGAGCACGACAAACTCATTTGCAATATTAAAGCTTTTCATCTGGAGTCACCTTGTCCCGCCCCTGCCAGTAGGAACCGACTATCCCCGTGACCCAGCACACAGTCAATACAATCGTGGCGAGACTGGTGGCACCTGCACTCGCCTGAAGTTGCTGCGCGACAAGCTCTGATATCACGTCAGGATCGGCGGGCACGACACCGGTTTCGATCTGGCCGACAATATCAAGCGCGGTACTCACGGCAACAGACACGACAAAATACAGTGCGCAGGCGGCTGTACCGGCGAGCAGAATGCCCTCCGGCCATCGCCTCAGATAGAAATGCCCGGCGCCGGGAAATACCAGGCCCGACAGCAGCATCGCTTTGGAGGATCGTTGCATGTTTCACCTCATATAAGCTTGATTAGAGTAGGCAGTGGAATGCTGCCTGTCCCGTGGCTGCCTGCCGCGTAGGAAGCACGGCGAGAACAGCGGGAGCATACTAAGCATTGTACAGCGTGACTATACCGATACCGATAAACCCAACCCCTGCAATGTAGTGAAGGTATTTTGTATTGATGTATTCGGCGAGCAGACTGCCCGCCAGTACGCCGATAGCAGAGGCTACTACCAGCGCTGCCGAAGCAGCCAGAAATACCGTGTACTTGCCCACTTCTTTATCTGTGGCAAATAGCATCGTAGCCAACTGTGTTTTGTCACCCAGCTCGGCAACAAACACAGAGGCAAAGATTGTCAGGAAGATTTTCCAGTCCATTAAAGACAGCTCTCAAGGCAAAAGATTGAGTTTACGCATTCAGCCCGACAAGCTCTATCTGTAATTTTTCGTGGCTGTGGAGGGTCGGCGGAGTGTGGCTCAATTATTCCCAACGTCAGTACCTCTTGCGGTGTGGCCGTTCTCTTTGAGTCTGGTCATCACCGCTGACTTGGGTTACTTTTCATGCAGCCCTTGCATACAGGATGAATGAATAGCGATTTGATGTTTGTATGAATGTCGACTGACAGGTGAGTGCCGTTCAGGCGGCTCTTTGCCCAGTGGAGGAATCTATGGACTTGGCTAATATCAGTTTTCTACAGATTGTAGCGGGAACCGTTGTCGGCATGGTGCTGGGCGCGCTCTGGTACAGCCCTATCGCCTTTGGAAACCAGTGGATGGAGAGTATCGGCAAGACTCAGGAAACGCTGGGTAGTGCAACGGGGCCCATGCTGGGTAGTGTTGTGGCCTGCTTGCTTACCGCGCTCGGAGTGGCCGTACTGCATTCAGTGATACTGCCTGCGAGCCTGCCCGAAGCTATTGGTATAGGTCTTATTCTGGGTCTGCTAATAATTTTCCCCGCATTGCTTTCGGACAACCTGTTTTGTGGCTGGGGAGTCAGGCTCTTACTGATACAGGCAGGCTATCGCGTGCTCAGCGTGGTGCTGATGTCTGCCGTCATATACTACGTGTAGGTCGGTGTACGTGGTGCAAGCGGGTCAACTGCAAGAGTAGATTATCGTGAGAATGGTTTACACCAACGGCAATCGATTCATTGTCGCCAACGCCAAGAACATTCTGGAATCGTATGGTCTGCAGATAGCGGTCAAAAATGAATTTGCCTCCAGCGCTATCGGCGAGGTATCGCCGTTTGATACCTGGGTTGAGCTCTGGGTCGTGCGCGATCGTGACTATGATATAGCCTGCAGGATTCTGGAAAGCGCGGTCAGTGATGAGCACGCGGCGCCGTGGGTCTGTAAACGCTGTAGCGAAGAGAACGACGAGTCCTTTGAGTTCTGCTGGAACTGTGGCCAGAGCGCTGTCTAGCGCAACCGGCTCCCGTGCCGCGCCTTGTGTGCAGGCCGGACTCGCGCTACCGTCAGGACTCCGTTGATGGAGCACGTCTGGTAGATGCGTCCTTGGCTTTTTCCCTTTCTTTTCTGGTTGAGTGTACTCGTGTCACTGGGAGGGGGTATGCAGTACTGGGTCTCGGTGCAGGAGGAAAAGTGTGTGCAGTACTGCGCGGCGCAGGGATTGGAGGGCGTCTACAACCCGCCGAGGGGGCGCGGGCGCATGCGGTTTGCGCGCAATATGACGCCGCCGGTCAGTAACTGCAAATGCCTGGAGCCCGGTCGCTGAGGGCGGGACAGGCTTTATTCTGTAATATCGATAGTTATCAGCAGATCATCCGCCGCAACCTGGGTACCGGCCGTGGCCATCACTTCTGCCACCTCGCCGCCGGTATCCGCAACAATCTCGTAATGCATTTTCATCGCTTCCAGTATTGCCAGGGTCTGGCCGGCCTCTACGGCATCGCCGGTGGCGACGCGCACCTCCAGCAGCAGGCCGTGCATGGGCGCGACAATCCGTCCGCCGCCCTCGGCATCGTGCTGTACGCCGTCCAGCCGAATCATATCGCGGTACTGTGCCGCGCGGCCGTCGATCGATACATACAGCCTGCCCGTCTCGGGCCGGTGGTAGCGCACCAGGTGTTGTACACCGTCGATACTGACATGCGCAGTGCTGTCAGCCAGCGACACTAATTCGATAACGGCGGCGTTGTCGGCGTCACTGACGCGGTAGCACCTCTGCGACAGCGGGGTCACCGAAAGGTCGTGGACCTGTTCGCCGTGTACATACTGTTTGCGTGATACCAGCGGGCTGGCGTTGGCCCAGTCCCGCAATTCGGCCGCAACCAGAACGCTGCTGTCATACAATTCGCGGTGTTCCAGTGTCAGTTCCACAATCGCAGCCACGGCGCTGTCGGTAAAATTCGGCGGTATGTCGGCGATCTCGCCTTCTGCAAACTCCTCAGCGATAAAGGCGGTGGTTGCTTCGCCCGCCGCAAAGCAGTCCTTCTCCAGACAGGCCACCAGAAAATCGCGATTGTGGCGTGTGCCAAACAATACGGTCTCCTTCAGTGCCTCAATCAAGCGCAGGCGCGCAATGTCGCGACTCGGGCCGCTGGCAATAATCTTGGCTACCATGGGATCGTAGAACGGTGAAATCTCCTGGCCGGTGATGATTCCACTGTCAACGCGAACCCCGGTGCCGCCGGGGGGTGACCACAAATCCACGGGCCCGGATGTGGGCAGAAAATCCTGGCTGGGGTCTTCGGTGTAAAGCCGCACCTCGATAGCATGACCGCTCAAGCTCACATCGTCCTGAGTCAATCCCAGTGGCTCGCCCTGTGCCACTTGAAGTTGCAGCGCAACCAGATCGAGCCCGGTTATCAGTTCTGTGACCGGGTGCTCTACCTGGAGGCGGGTGTTCATCTCCAGAAAATAAAACGCGCCCTGTTCATCCAGCAGAAATTCCACCGTGCCTGCGCCGCGGTAGTTTATACTCTGCGCGGCGGCCACTGCGGCAGCGCCCATTTCGACGCGCAGTGCCTCTGTCATCACCGGGCAGGGTGCCTCTTCCACCACTTTCTGGTGGCGCCGCTGCACCGAGCAGTCCCGTTCACCGAGGTGCACAATGTTGCCGTGGCTGTCGCCAAAGACCTGCACCTCGACATGCCGAGGCCTGAGAATGGCTTTTTCCAGAATCAGGTCGCCGTTTCCGAAAGCCGAGGTGGCTTCCGCCCGTGCCAGTTTGATGGCATTGGCCAACTCATCTGCATTCTGCACCAGGCGCATGCCGCGACCGCCGCCGCCGGCCGCTGCTTTCACCATCAGTGGTAGTTCAATCTTCGCGCCTTCGCGCAGCAGTGTGGCGTCGCTCTGGTCCTCGCCTTCATAGCCCGGTACGCAGGGTACGCCAGCGTCTATCATGCGCCGTTTGGCCTCGGCCTTGTTCCCCATGAGTTGAATGGCGTCCGGGCGCGGGCCGATAAACACCAGGCCCGCATCTTCACAGGCCTGTGCGAACGCGGCATTCTCGCTCAAAAACCCGTAACCTGGGTGGATGGCCTCGGCTCCGCTGGATTTTGCCGCTGCCAAAATATTGTCCGCCACAAGATAGGATTCGTTAACCGGGCTGGGGCCGATGTGCACGGCATCATCGGCCATCACTACGTGCGGTGCCTTGGCATCGGCGTCAGAGTAAACAGCCACAGTGCGGTAACCCTGTGCGCGCGCAGTGCGTATCACACGGCAGGCGATCTCGCCGCGATTGGCCACCAGAATACTGGTAAAGCGTGTCATTGCATTCTCCACGGTTTAGTCGTTTGCCCAACTCGGTTTACGCTTCTCGATAAAAGCAGCCACGCCCTCGCGCCCCTCATCACTGAGCATGCAGGCGGCAAAGCCACGCGCGGCAAAATCCAGTGCCTCAGCGCGGGGTCGTCGGGTGGCCTCAAACACAATACTCTTGGTGACGGCATTGGCACCGGGCGCGCACAGTGCGACCTGTGCCAGCACCTCGACGCATTTACTCTCCATGTCGGCACTGTCTTCGGCAAGGATATGGCCGATGCCGTACTGCACCGCTTCCTCACCCTTGAAACGCGCGCCGGTCAGCATCAGGCGGCGGGCTTGGGTGAGGCCCACGCGCTCGGTCACAAACGGCGCGATCTGTGCCGGTGGAATGCCGAGGCTGGTTTCCGACAGACGGAACTTCGCATCGCGGGTGACAATGGTGACATCGCCGACGCAGCTCAGGCCCAGTCCGCCGCCGATAGCCGCGCCCTCCACCAGTATCACCACCGTCTGTGGCTGCTCATTGAGCTTGATCATCAGATCGCCAAAGCTGCGGTTGCCGCGCGCGACTTCTTCTTCGTTGGGCTCGCCGCCCTGCGCGTCAGACTTGAAGCCCTTGATGTCCGCGCCAGCGCAGAAGATGCCGCCCTTGCCACGCACTATCAGGGTGCGCAGCGTTCTGTCATCGGCGGCGGCATCCAGCACGGCGTGAAGTTCATCCACCATGTCCGCCGACAGGGAATTCCTGGCCTCGGGGCGATTGAACCATATCGTCAGCACGCTGCCCTGGCGTTCGAGAATAAGGTATTGCGTTTGCGGTAGTGCGGTCATTGCTCTCTCCAGTGTGTCTGTCTAATGGACGCCTACATTCTCGCGATGCCGAAGCTGTTTGGCCGCACAGTGCGGTGCCGGGTTTCCCAGACGGTTTCCAGTAGGAAGCCCAGTGTTTTGCGTGAATCGCGTGGGTCTATCATGCCGTCATCGAGCATGTGGCCCGAGGTATAGAAGGCGCTGGACTGGCTGTCGAAGATATTGGCCAAAAAGGCCTCCTGTTGGGCGAGGGCCTCCTCGTCCGGCTCCTGTCCCAATGCGGCAGCTTTGCCGCGCGCCACTTCAGACATGGTCTTCGCGGCCTGCTCGCCACCCATGACACCGGTGCGGGCATTGGGAAAGGTGTACAGAAAGTCCGGTTCAAAGTGCCGGCCGCACATGCCGTAGTTGCCCGCACCGAAGCTGGCGCCGGTCATCATCGTGATACGCGGTACTTCCAGATTGCGCACGGCCTGAATCATTTTCGAGCCGTGTTTGATCATGCCGGCGCGTTCGGATTTGGTGCCCACGATATAACCGGTGGTGTTCTGCAGGAACAGCACGGGAATATTGGCTTGATCGCACAGCTGCAGAAACTGTGTTGCCTTGGTGGCACCTTCCGGGTCGATTGGGCCGTTGTTGCCGAGAATGCCGCAGGGCAGACCAAAAATGTCGGCCTGCAGGCAGACGGTGGAGGCGCCGTAACGCGGTTTGAAATCCATGAAGTCCGAGCCGTCCACCACGCGCGCAACCAGCTCGCGCATATCGTAGGGGTTGCGGTAATCGCATGGGATAATGCCCGCCAGTTCATCCGCGTCGTACAGCGGTTCGCGAAAACTGCGTCGCTGGGGTGTGGCGCAATCCTTGTTCCATTGCAGCCGATGCATCAGTTCACGGCACATCTGCACCGCCTGCCCATCGTTCTCGGCCAGGTATTCCGCCAGGCCGGAGACGGACGCGTGCATTTCCGCACCGCCAAGCTCTTCCTCAGTGGCGATCTCGCCGGTAGCGGCCTTGAGCAGTGGTGGTCCGGCCAGAAATGCGCGGCCGTTGTTCTTAACGGCTATCACATAATCACTGAGGCCCGGCATATACGCGCCGCCCGCCGTGGAGGAGCCGTGCAGTATGGAGATCACCGGAATCCCCGCCTTGCTCAGTTTGGCGAGATTGCCAAACAACATGCCGCCCTCGGAGAACTGTTCAACGGTGTAGTTGATGAGGTCGCCGCCGGCGCTTTCCACCAGATGGACAAAGGGTAGTTTCTGTTCCAGTGCGATCTCTTCGCAGCGGCGTACACGGTAACCGCCTGCGGTAGTGAGCGTACCGGCCATAATGCCGCTGTCGTCCACGACCACCATGCAACGCACACCGCTGATAAAGCCGATACCGGAGATAATGGTGGAGCCGGGAATCGATTTTTCCGGGTCGGGGTTGTCCACCAGGTAGCCAGCCAGATTGGCCACCGTCAGGAACGGCATACCCGGGTCCAGCAGGCGCGCAAGGCGTTCGCGCGGCGTCAGTTGTCCTCGCGCCTCAAATCGCGGTTTGCGTTTTTCCGAGATCATTGCACCGCGGGCGTTCAGCGCCTGCAGCTGGTCGACGAGTTCCAGCATCTCCCGCCGGTTTTTGGCAAAGCCCTCGGAGTTGATATTGATCTTTGAGTTAAACACCGTCATTGCACGGTCTCCGTTATTGTCGCCGCAAGTGTCTCCGGTATCGGAATCGGGCATGAAAGCAAAAGTTGCGCATAGCCCTTGCCCTGGGGGTCGTTGCGTATGCTGGCAACGCCACCGCCGCCGAGTACATCGTGCAACAGGAAATTGATCGCGTGTGCACCGGGCAGGATAAAGCGCTCCACACTACCTAGTGAGGTATCGGCCAGAAAGTGGGCAAAGCGCTCGCTGACAGCGGCTTCTGTGACTGCCGCAACAATATAAGGTAGGTACTCAGGCTTGCGCGCGATAACCCCTATATTCGCCTTGTTGCCTTTGTCGCCGCTGCGCCCCCAGGCCAGTGCAATCAGAGGCACTTCTGTCATGTTCGGGGACTGCTCGGCCGTCGGTATCACCGGACGTGCGATGACAGCGGTATCCAGCGATTCACCATGGGCTTCATCGCAGGTGACCGTTTCGTCATCCAGTGTTATCCGCACCTGTACCTGTTCCTTGGCTACGGTACAGGAGAATAGCCGCACGACCGGTGACGGGCTGGGCCTGCTGCCGGCAAAGCCCGATAAACCCGGCGGAGTGGCCAGTCCAAGGCCGACAGCTTCCTTGAGTAGGATGCCGATACCCATTGCATCCGGGTGCTTGGCGGCGATTTTCATCGCCACTTCACGGCTGCTGCTGATTTCGCTGAATGCACCGTACTGGCTTTCCGTACCCAGCAGCTCGATGCTGGTCTCGCTGAAATCGGGCAGGCCGAACGCGGTGAATACCGCCCGTGCGGCTTCAAACACCGCCTCTCCCAGCGCTCTCGCTTTCCGGTCGGCATCGATACCGTAGAAGGTCATATAGGTACCGCCGCGAAACTCATCGGCATAGGTTGCGCAGACCTTGTAGGTATCGGGCGCTGGCCTGCCAGTGGCGCCGGTTACCCGCACGAGGTTTTCGCCGACCTGTTCAATCTTCGCGGTGGAAAAATCGCATACCACGTCGGGCAGCATGTAGGCCTGCGGATCGCCAATTTCATACAGCATCTGCTCGCTGACGGTGCCGGTGCTCACCAGGCCACCGGTATCGGCAGGCTTGGTGCACAGGAAGCTGCCATCGGCAGATATCTCGGCGATGGGATAACCCATGTTTGCGATGTCAGGCACCTGTTCCCAGTCGGTGAAGTTGCCGCCTGTTGCCTGCGGGCCGCACTCGAGAATATGCCCTGCCAAAGAGCCCATCGCCAGTTGGTCGAGATCGTCCCGGCCCCAGCCGAACGCGTGGATGCAGGCGCCGAGTGTTACTGCGCTGTCGACGCAGCGCCCTGTCACCACAATGTCGGCACCCAATTCCAGTGCGCGGGCGATTGGGAACGCACCCAGATAGGCATTGATGCTGAGGACTTTCTCCGCCGGCGGAAACGCCGAGCCGGTAAACATTTCTGTGACACCCGAGGCGTGGAAGGTGTCTTTGCGTGCGAGCAGATCGTCACCGGTTACACAGGCAACCTTCAGCGACAGACCCGCTTTGGCAATCTCCGCTCGCAGGGCCGCCACGCAGGCTTCGGGATTCACGCCACCGGCGTTGGAAATCACTTTGATGCCGCGCTCGGCGATCAACGCCAGGTTCGGTTTCATGGCCGCGCTGACAAAGTCGGCAGCGTAGCCCCGGCTTTCGTCTTTCGCCCTTGCTCTGGCCATGATGGACATGGTGATTTCGGCGAGGTAATCGTAGACGATGTAATCCAGATCGGGAGAATTCAACAGCTGTGGTGTGGCCCGGGCGGCGTCACCCCAAAACCCGCTGGCGCCACCGATGCGCAATACCTTGTCTGCCATAGCCTGATTCCTGTCTGTGCGCGTAGGACGCAGTATAGTACTGGATCACCGGCTGCGGCACATGGGATAGGACGCCATCCGTGTGGGAGTTCGCGCCAGATCACAATGCGGTACTGCGAGGTCAGGTAGTGCGGCTGGAAGCGGTGCGCAACAGCAGCACCATCGCCAGTAGTGTCAACACTGCTGAGGCGAAGAACGGCGCGCCAGGAAAGTACACGACCGCGCTATCGGTACTGAAGTAGGCAAACAGCTGTGTCATAAACGGTGGGCTGAGAATCGCCACCAGTCCACTCATACTTCCCAGCGCGCCCTGCAGTTCGCCCTGTCCGTCAGCCGGGATACGCGCAGACATAATGCCTTGCAGGGATGGCACAACAAAGCCCTGCAGGGCGCCGATGGCGATGAGCGGATACATCATCCAGCCATAGGGTACAAATGCGTAGCCGAAAAAACTCAGCGCCGTTGCAATAAACCCGACAACGGCGGTTTTCTTGGGGCCGAGCACAGGCAATACCTTGCGGATGAGATAGGCCTGCACGAAGATCATTGCTACACCGACGGCGCTCAATGAGAAGCCGATCTCTCGCGGTGACCAGTCGAACTTCTCGATGGTGAAAAATGCCCAGATACTCGGCAGTGAAAAGTGCCCCAGCAGGTAGCAGAAGTACACCAGCACGAGTGCAAGTACACCCGGATACTGCATGAGCTGCCGCAATGCGCCCATTGGGTTGGCGCGGGACAGATCAAACGCCCGGCGATTCTCCTTCTTATGGGATTCGGGCAGGACAAAAAAGCCGTATATGACATTGATGAAGGCGAGTGCTGCCGCCGCGTAAAAAGGTGTGCGGGGGCCGAACTCCCCGAGGAAGCCGCCGACGGCGGGGCCGACGATAAAACCGGTGCCAAACGCCGCACCCAGCAGCGCGAAGTACTGGGCGCGTTTCTCCGCTGGAAAGGTATCGGCGACGTAGGCATTGGCGATACCGTAGGTGGAGGCGGAAATTCCGCCGATAATGCGCCCGACGAACAGCCAGAACAATGTGGGTGCCCACCCCATCAGCAGGTAGTTCAGCCCCATCGCCAGCAGCGAATACAGCAGGACGGGGCGGCGCCCGAAGCGATCCGAGAGATTGCCCAGCAGTGGCGAGGAGATAAACTGCATGCCGGCGAACGCGAACATCAGGAAGCCGCTGGTGCGCGCGGCGTGAGTCAGCGTGTCGCTGGAAATGTCCATGATGAGTTGCGGGACAACCGGCATGATGATGCCGAACCCGATGGAGTCCAGCAGTACCGTGATAAAAATAAACGCAAAGGCTAACTGCGGACGCATGCTCTTCTCCAATAGACGCGCAGACTAGCATGTGGATTTGGCCCAGTTCAAACGAACGACGCGTTTGGAGGCCGATCATGTTGAAATTGCCACTCGATAGGCCCTGTGTCTAACCGCTTAGTCTCCTACTCTGAGCGGCCATGGCCTGATTCAAATTGTGCTAAGTCCGGCTCGCAGTATGCACAGACTACGCCCCACAATTGTGCAGTTTCGTGTCGTTTGGACTTCCCGGAGGACAGAGTTCGCAGTTGTTACACATTGGGCACCGGGTTGAGGCCATAATGTGCTATCTTCTGCGCCCGGTTGTGTGCCAGCCTGACATTGCTGTCACGGCTTTGCCACCACCACGATTTTAATCTGCTTGACGATCTGCATCGCGCCAGGAATGGGAGAATCTGCGTCCATTCTGTGCACTCGTGCAGGAGCTCGAAGGAGACGAGATATGGATCTCGCGTACAGTCCAGAGCATGAAAAGTTCCGAGGGGAAGTACGGGATTTTCTGCAGCAGACAAAGGCGCAGTGGCCGCCGTCGAGAACCATGGGTCGCGCATCACCCGAGGCCATGCGCTGGCAGGCGCAGCTTATTGAACGCGGCTATACGGCGCGCAGTATTCCGCGAGAGTACGGCGGCTATGGTGGCGAAGCAGATGTGCTCAAATCCCATATCATCGCAGAGGAGTTCGCGCGGGCCGGTGCGCCTGGCGGTCTGGCGGGGCAGGGCATATCGATGCTGGTCCCCACACTGCTGGAGCTGGGCACGCCAGAACAGAAAGCGCGCTATGTGGCGCCGACGCTGCGTGGTGAAATGTTGTGGTGCCAGGGGTATTCGGAGCCCGGCGCCGGTTCCGACCTCGCCAGCCTGCGCACCTCTGCTGTAGACGATGGTGACGACTTTCTGATTAACGGCCAGAAAATCTGGACAAGCACTGCGCACGACGCGGATATGATGTTCGCGCTGGTGCGCACCGAGCCCGATGCGCCGAAGCATCGGGGAATCAGCTACCTGCTGTTTCCGATGAGTACACCGGGTATCGAGGTTCGCCCCCTGAAGACGATGACAGGTAATGCCGAGTTCAACGAGGTGTTCTTTACCGATGTGCGGGTACCCAGAAGCAGCATTGTGGGCAAGCGCGGTGAGGGTTGGCAGGTGGCCAACACTACCCTGAAGTTCGAGCGCGGTATGTTGGGCGACCCCAATGAGGCCGGTCGTCGCTTCAGTGAGTTGGTGACACTGATGCGCGAGGAAACCGTCGATGGCCTCAGCCTTATGGACAACCCGCTGCTGCGCGACCGTCTGGTGCGCCTGCAGGCGAAAGTGCTGGCGATGCAGTACAACGGTATGCGCCTGCTCAGTGGTGAACTGCGCGGCGAGGTGCCAGCAATGGCGCGGCTGATTGTGAAGTTGCAGGGCTGTGAACTGAACCACCAGCTGGCGGCTCTGGCGATCGACGCACTCGGTGAGCTGGGCCTGCTCTATCACAACAGCCCATATCTACGCGCTGAAGGCGCGTGGCAGCGCAAGTACATGTTCGACCTGGGCCTGATCATCGGCGGTGGTACGGCGCAGATTCAGAAAAATATTATTGCCGAACGCGGGTTGGGTATGCCGCGCGAACCCAGGCTTGCGAAAGCACCTGTTAGCGAGGGCGCGCGCTGATGGATTTCGGATTGAGTGAACAACAGCGCTCGATGCAGGAGAGCCTGCGTCGCTACTTGCAACAAGCGGCGGGGCTGGAGCAGCTGCGCGCGGCGGTGGCCGCAGGGCCCGCGCACGACGCACGACTGTGGCAGGGCCTGGCAGAAATGGGCCTGACCGGACTATTGGTGCCGCAGGCCTATGGTGGTTTGGGCCTGCCGCTGCTGGATGCGATATTGGTACAGGAATTACTGGGCGAGTTTGCTGTGCCGGTGAGTTTCACCGCCAGCGCCATTTTGGCGCCTCTCGCGCTGACGCTGGCGGGTTCTGATGCACAGAAGAATAAATGGCTGCCACCTCTGGTAGAGGGATCACTGCAGGTGGCGGTAGCCCTCACCAAGGCCTCTGGCAGCCGCGAGAATGCCGGTGTCACTGCGGTGAACGACAAGCTCAACGGGCGTCTGATGTTCGCGCTGGGTGCGGCCGATGCCGAATTGCTCATCTGCAGCTGCCGCGAGGGTGATCTCTACCTTGTACACCGCGATGCGCCGGGGCTCGAATGGATAGCACTTCGCAGTATCGATGACACGCGCAGCTTGTGGGAAATCAACCTGCGCGACGTCGCGGCAGAGTTACTGCTTCCGGAGGAAGGTGACGCACTGGCACCCCTGACAGCGGCTGGCCGCGTCGCTCTGGCAGCAGATACGCTGGGCGCCGCCCAAAGCATGCTGGATAAGGCTGTGTCCTACGCCGGCGAGCGCCAGCAGTTTAACCGCCTTATCGGCTCCTTTCAGGCGGTAAAACACATGTGCGCTGAGATGGCTGCAGAGCTCGAGCCCTGCCGTGCACTGCTATGGTATGCCGCGCACGCCTACGACACCGTCCCGGGTGAGCGGATACTGCTGGCCTGCCATACCAAGGCACACCTCTGCGAAGTGGCTACCACCGTTGCCCGCACCGCCACAGAAGTGCACGGTGGCATGGGGTTCACTGATCTGCTGGGTTTGCACTACTGGTTCAAACGCATTGGCTTCAACCGTCAATTGCTGGGCTCACCGGAGCGTTTGCGCGCGGAGGCGGCTCGGGTGCAGGGATGGGGTGTGCAGGCTGTTCGTTTGATAGAGCAGGGCGGGGGTTATCGTTGACTGCAATGCCCCTTCACATTCGGATGCTTGGTGCTCTCCTGCTTGCGCTGTATCTGGCCCTCGGTATCAGCTCGCAATCGCTTGCCGCAGCAATGCCGGAGGCCGCCGACGGTCAGATAGACCTTCGCCACTGGGTTTTTGAGCGGGACGGTGTGGTCCGCCTGGACGGGTATTGGCGGTTCTACTGGGAAGAGTTTATCTCGCCGGAGCGCAGTGGTCAGCCCGGCGCGGAGATGATGCTTGTACCCGGTGCCTGGAATAGTCACCCGCTCAGCGGTTCACGGGAGGTGCCAAATCACGGTTATGCCAGCTATCAGCTGCGGGTATTGCTGCCGCCGAACACGCAGCACCTCGCGTTGAAGGTAATTGATATTGGCGAAGCGTTCAGGCTGTACGTGAATGGCGCGCTGTTGCATTCCGGTGGCGAGGTGGGCACCAACGCGCAGAGCTCCGAGCCGGCTTACTCGCGCAGTGTCCTGCTGCTGCATACCGAGGGTGCAGAAGAGCTCAATATCGTTATCCATGTGTCGAACTATCACTACCGCAGCGGCGGATTATGGGATGTGATTACGCTGGGTGAAGTATCCGCGATACAGAATGCGCATGAACGTACGTTGGGCTACGCAATATTCCTTGCAGGCAGTATTGGCTTTATCGCGCTGTACCATTTTGGCCTGTATCTGCAACGCCGCGAGGACCTGTCACCACTGTATTTCTCCCTCTTTTGTCTGGCGGTATTTTTGCGAATCATGGTGACGGATGAGCGCTACATCCTCCAGCTTATGCCATCCATTACGTATTCAATGCTGGTGCGGATCGAGTACCTGTCGTTTCTATTGGGAGTGCCGGCGTTTGCCGGGTTTATCGCCAATCTAATTCCCGACTACCGCCCCAGATGGGCTGTTCCGCTTTGTGTCATCCTAGGTGTGGCCGCCAGCGCTTTCGTTGTTGCAACGCCCGTTTCGGTGTTCTCGGAGTACCTGCCCCTGTTTCAAATTTACCTTCTCAGCAGTGTGTGCTTTGGTGTGTATACATTCACACATAATCTGATACAGGGGCGCGAGATTGCAGGGCCATTCCTGTTCGGGTTTGTGGTGTTGGCCGTCGCCATCTTTCACGATGTGTTGATGTCGATGGATGTGATCAAAACACCGGTGTTTCTTGCTGGAGCGGGTATGCTTTGCTTTATTCTCATCCAGTCGTATTCACTATCGCAGCGCTTTGCCAATTCGTTTTCGCAGGTTGAAGCGTTATCGCAAAAGCTGGAAGGGTATGCACATACATTGGAGTCCAAGGTGGAGCAGCGCACCCGGGAGCTGGAGGCAGCCAACAGGCAACTTGAGAAGCTGGTAAGCGTTGACGGTTTGACCGGCATTGCCAACAGACGCGCTTTTGATGAACTGTTGGGCAGGGAGTGGATCGGTCACGCCCGACGGTCCTCGCACCTGGCCCTGATTTTGCTCGACATAGATTACTTCAAACTCTACAACGACTCTTACGGTCATCTGGAAGGTGACGATGCGCTGCGCAAGGTAGCCCTGTGTATCAGTGATGCTCTGCACCGGGAGGTGGATACCGTGGCGCGTTACGGTGGTGAAGAGTTCGCCATTGTGTTGCCCGACACCAATCTGGAGGGTGCCTCGAAGATTGCCGAACGGGTAAGAGAAGCCATATACGACCTGAATATTCCACACCGGGCGTCACCCGCAAGTGACAGGCTAACCTTTAGCTGTGGTGTCGCGGAGACGGTTCCCTCTGAACCACTCAAACCAGAGGACCTTGTCGCGTTGGCGGACAGGGCTCTATACAGCGCGAAAGAAGCGGGCCGGAACAAGGTAGTGGTGAGCTCGATTGGGGCCTGAAGAAGATGATGCCACTGCTACTGATAGTTTGGACTATCTAGCTTCAGTCGCCAAATTTTGATGCCAGTTTCCAGTGGGCGATAAACACTGCACCGAGAATGAAAAGAACAATAAGCTTGTCAACGAGTTTAGGCTTCGCACCAAATTCCCATCGGGTTTTCGTTATCCGTAACATTTTTACTGGCCCATTAATTTGAGGGCGATATAGGGTGCCAATGAAAACACAAACAGTAGAATTTTGTAGTTGGCGAGATACCTGAAGTAGAGCGACGCCAGTTCGCTTTCGGGGATCCCAAACATCTTGCTGTGCAGAGAAGATATAGTGCCGCGCATGAAAACCAATATGAGCGCGGCAAAAGTAAAAAAGCCGATATTGATAATGCTTGTCCACCCGAGCAAGGTGGTTAAATCAGCGAGAGTGATCATGGTAGCCGCTCCTTCTATCGAGTTAAGGTTTTCGTCACTTCCATAGTCTGTCGTGGTATTTTCTTTGTCACCAAGACTAACACTCGCGGCGTTTGATTGCCCAGTTGCTTATATAGCCATTTGTTCGAATCGAGCGATCTCGCTCGCCAGATTTCTCATATCGTTGAACGTGTGATGAGCCCCGGCCTTACAGAGTTTTTCCCGACTCATCAATTCAGTGTATCCGAACACTGACATTCCAGCAGATACACCGCCCTGTACCCCCAGTGGACTATCCTCGATAACCAGACATGCCGACGGATCTGAAACTCCCATGCCTGCTGCAGCATGGAGATACACATCGGGAAACGGCTTGCCACGATCGACATCTGAGCAGCTGTAAAGCTTGTCCTCAAAATAGTGTAGTAATTGAGATTTGCCCAAGGTGGTACGCATCTTCTCATGTGACCCGCTCGATGCGACGCAAAAAGGTACCGATAATGTGTTCAACGCTTTTTCCACGCCAGCAACTGCGGAGACTGATGTTGATAGCGCCTTGTTTATCTCTACGTTATAGCGTTCCTCCAAATGAGGCGGAGGTGTTTTTCCGAGCATTCTCTCAATGATACGCATACATTGGCTGGAAGAATGGCCGACGAATGTCTGAAACATATCATCCAGGGTCAAGGAGAATCCGCATTCTTCATTAAGGATCTCAGCAAACACTTTATTTGCAAGCCTTTCGCTGTCTACCAGAACGCCGTCGCAATCGAATATTATTAGTTTGAATCTACTCATATAATCTGGCACCACGCACGCATCCTGCCCATACGTCAGTTTGATCTATTCAGGGTTCGCCAGCAGATAAAGCTTCCGCCCGTGCGGCGACCGAGTCATCAACCAGTTTAATGCCTTTTTCTATCCGCTTGCGATAAAGCCATTCGATCAACCACGCCAGCGGGCCGCTCATAACCTCGTGATGGACCAGTAGCGTATCACCGTTAGTTGTTTCGGATAACAGGCGACAGCGGGTACCGCGCGCCAGATAACCGTACCAACCAGCCGACTGCCAGCATAATTCCTGTTCAGGCTTTACAGAGAGTACAGTATTTTTGACCCGCTGCACCTCATTCTCCAGGTGCGCTTCTACCCAGACGACCTCACCCACTGCAACGCGACCTGTCACGTTAGGTGAATAGCGGTTCCATTCCGGGTAGCGCTCTATATCAGCCAACAATGACCAAACGGTAGCGGTGTCGGCCGCAATGACAATCTCATGCCTGACCTCCCAGTCAGTGTCAATCAGGAACGTCGCGGCGACCGCTAAAACACAAACTGCTAGTACCCATTTCATATCTCGCCTTCGCCTCTGCAATTATCTGATTATTCTGAGGACCAATAATGCCTTGTTGAGCAGTCGGCGGAAAGGGATCAGTGAAGCCCTTTCTGTAAGGTACTTATCGTGTGATCAGGGCATGGACAACACGTCGCAGTTGAGCTTATCTACCACGCGCTCCACAGTGTTTCCATTCACCAGTGCGGACATGCCCGAGCGCGCGGAGTTGCCGATCACCACCAGGCTGGCGTTCATTTCCCGCGCCTGTTCGACGATTACTTCATCGGGCTCACCCATACGAATGTGTACCTTGCTTTGATCAAGTCCATAGTTTCGTACGAGTGCATTTCTATCAGGTGCCGATGCAAGGTCTCTATGGGCACTGATAAAGTGGACATCCGCGATGTTGTTATCCATCACACGCCGGCTGAACTCGACGATGTGTTGGTTTAGCTGTTTGTAGGTGCCTTTACCGCCACTTACTCCCATAGCGGCCAGCACCGTCGGGTTTTCCGGCACAGCATCACCTTTCACCAGCATGACCGGGCAGGCGCATTCGCGGATCAAGGTCCAATCAGAAGTGCGGTTGATAATCCGCTGACCGGGTGTATGCGGTGTTGAAGACTTGAGCACAATGTCCGCACCGTTTTTGATGGATGCACGGACGATTGCTTCGCACCAATCCCTATCCCAATCGACCTCGATTGTTACGTTCAGCCCCTTGGCCATCAATGGGGCCGCTTCCTTCTGCAAACTGGCTTTCTGGTCGTCGATCATGGACCGAACAATGCCAGGCTTCTCCGTGGTCTTTGGGATGTCTTTGTAAATGCAGGCAAAAACATGGACGTTAACGCCTGTTTCACTGGCAATGAATGCCGCGCGCTCCAGTGCAGGCTGCTCCTGACTGGTGGGGTCATATACAACAAAAAAGTTGGCGAATTCCATCTGCTATCTCCTGTTTACAATAAGCTTCTCATTCACAGTTATATGACCTGATTATTCTAGAATCCGCATTCTAATACAGGGTGTATTACCGTCTATTTATTAGGAGCTTGATCTGGGTCAGGAAATCGGGGAGACGCGCAGAGTTTACGCTTCGTACAGTTGTGTAGGGACCCTACCTATATTCCGTTAGTTCTCGCCTTCGGCAAGCGTGTCGGCTCTTATGGGATCGCGCTGCCTGTGCTTGTTACAAATCAGCACGAAGCCGTACCATGTCGATACAACGAATGCCATTCTCAAATATTGGTTCTGGATAAGAATCAAAGAAGCCTCTTTCAATGCTGTGCATTCTAAATCCGCACTTTTGATAGAGGGCGAGTTGAGAAAGGCTTGAGTTGCCTGTCCCCACCTCAAGTGTCCTGGCGCCCGATTTTTTTGCCAGTTGTTTTACTTTTCGAATCATTGATTTGGCAATGCCTTGGCCTTGATACTGTTCTAATACCGCGATATTCTTTAACTCAAAGACTCCTGCTGATTCAACCAGCACAGCAACACTTACAAAGCGATCGTTATCCCTGCAGACTACTATTTCTGCATTCGACAGATAAGAAGTAATTGCATTTTTGTCAGGGTCAGCTGTTAGCAATAAATCCATCAGTTCTAAACTTACTTCTTTATCGTATACTTCAATATGCATAGTGATTGGCCATAATTCCTCAATTATCGGCGCAGCTTTGCAGCGTTCGACGCCACAGGAGAAAATTTGATCGACTTGTGGCACGTTCATTCTTACGCCAGGTCATGACCGCAAAATCTTTTCCATAGATTTTCCCCTGGCAAGCTCATCAATCAGTTTGTCGAGGTATCGAATCTTGCGCAGCAGTGGATCCGTAAGCTTCCCCAACACGAAGACAGGACAAAAGTAGAGCTTTCTGGCATTTTATAGCTAGGAGGTTCACATGAAGAAATCAAGGTTTACCGAGAGTCAGATCGTCCAGATCCTGAAGGAAGCTGATGCCGGAATGCTGGTAAAAGATGTCTGCCGTAAGCATGGCATCTCGTCACCAACCTACTACTCGTGGAAATCAAAGTACGGCGGCATGGAGGCCTCCGAACTAAAACGGGTTAAGGAAGTCGAGGCAGAGAATGCCAAGCTAAAGCGAATGTACGCAGACCTGGCCCTGGAAAACGCTGCGATGAAGGAGTTGATCACAAAAAAGCTGTAACACCGGCGGACAAGCGCGCGGCAGCTGACTATCTGGTCGATGAACAGAAACTGTCGATCGCCCAATCTTGCCGGTGTGTAGGGCTTTCCAGATCAGCTTACTACAAGGTTCCTGAACACTGGACGGTGCGGGATGCTGAGTTCATCGCAGCATTGGCCAGGTTGGTGGAGGGGCGTCCGAGTCGCGGCTTCTGGAAGTGCCACAAGCAGTTGCGGCGGCAGGGCCACCCCTGGAATCACAAGCGTACGTACCGGGTATACAAACTGATGCATCTGAACTTACAACGACGTGCCAAGAAGCGCTTACCCAAACGACAGCGGGTAGAGCTATATGTGCCAGAGCTGCCCGATACGGTTTGGTCAGCAGATTTTATGTCAGACTCACTGCATTCGGATAAGCGATACCGCACGTTCAACGTGACCGACGATTTCAACCGTGAAGCGCTTCATATTGAGATTGATACCTCGATCACGTCCGCGCGCCTTGTCCGCGTGTTTGAGCAGCTTCAAAGAGAGCATGGCTTACCCCAGGTTTTGAGGACGAATAATGGCCCTGAGTTCTTAGGGGAAGTCTTCACCGCATGGGCCAAGGAAGCAGGGATGGCGATTCAGTATATACAGCCAGGAAAGCCGAACCAGAACGCTTACATTGAGCGATTCAATCGGACCTATCGTGAGGAAGTGCTGGACCAGTATCTGTTCACATCGCTCGATCATGTCCGAGAGGCGACGTACTGGTGGATGATCGAATACAACGAGAAGCGGCCTCACGATGCCCTGGGTGATATGACACCGCTTGAAGCAAGACAACAATCCGCTGGAAACTCTATTTATGAACTGTCTACTTGACGGGGAAGCTTACGGATCCTCGACATCTTCTACGCGAATACTACAGACAACCCCTTTTATGAGAAATACGTTGGGGTTAATTGTCGGTGCCTCGGCAAAGAATGTGGCTAGGTCATTCTCGCCATCAACCTGATTCGCCAGAGCGTCAGAATCGTAACCAGTGAGCCAACAAATAATGTGGATGACTTCCTCTTCGGTTCGGCTTTTTCTCTCTGCCTTCTGAACATAGAGAGAATATATTGTCGAGAATGGCATAGAGAAAACTTTGTGATCAGACATCTCGTCATCTCCCGAGTGAAGGCGCGTTTAGGCTGTCACGCTCAGGTGGGTTTAGCCGTCACAGTGTTTGTCGCCAGCGTGCTAAGCACTGCTTGTATAGAAGCATATTTTGTTTCGGTCTAAATCTCGTACATAGGCCGAATGCATGCTAGAACGTACTCTAGGCTCACCTTCACTCACCCCGCCTAAATCGATAGATTTTTTGTACAATCGATCAACCTCTTCAGATGAATCAACATGGAGGCCAAGCATAGTACCGTTTCCATTTGATGCAGGGTTTTCATCGAACGGCTCTGCTACGGCGAACATAAAATCCTCGTTACCCCATAGCGTCATGCGCCCCTCTCCGTGAATTTTATTCAAACCACACCCATCAAACAGTTGATCATAAAAGATCACCGCCTTTTTCATATCATTTGTTCCAAATACAAAGTAATTCATTTTCATGGTGAGTATCCTAGGATCAAGATGCTTAACGATTACCGCAGCGGCGGCGAATCCGCGCAGCGGTTTTCTGGCGTCTGGCCCCGGTAGGGCCACACTGGTGGCGCTAGTTTATAGGGCCGGATTTCAAAGGAGCTTCCTGAAATACGAGGCTGAGTCCTCATACTCTATTGCATTATAGAAAGGTGCTGCCCGACGGGTTGCGAGGGCTGACAAAACAGCACCTTTTGATTTTGCCCACTCCTCAAAAGAGACCATCAGGTTTTCGCCTATACGTTGCCTGCGACATGATGAAGACACCATTATCTCCTCAAGCCAAGCGACACAGCCATTTGCGTAGAAGGTATCGTGACAGAACCCCAGACAATAGCCAACTAGAGTTCCCTCATCCTCAGCCACGAAGGCTATTGCATCAGGACTCTTCAGAATTTTTGAGTAGGATTGGCGGAACTGCGATTCAACGATCTCGAAACTGGTTACGAACTTCTTCACCAGAGGAAGCACACTTTCAATGTCTTCTAAGTTCGCCCTACGAATTAGGATAGTCATCAGGTGCTAGGCCCTAAAACGCGGCCAGCAGGGGACGGAAAACCAGAGCGAAGCAACGGCTTTCAATCCGAGTGGTTTGACTTGATAGGCGGCATACGCCAATTAGTGGGTAAATTGGGGCCAACATAAATTTTTCTTGCCACCTGCTCGAACTGACCTGATGAATTCGGGCTTAGGAAATATATGCATCTGCCCAGCCGTCACAGATATGCTATTCATTTTCTCAAATGTGCCTGTAACTTCAACATATTGCCCTGCGCAATGCTCCGAAATACTGCTCTTGGGTTGTCCTATCACAATTGCAGAGTTGTAATCTGCGTAGATTGCATGATCTTGCGTCAAAAAGAGGATGACCATGTGGCCATCAGCCTCATGAAGATAGCCAAATACAGTTAGCCGTTTTCCCTCATGTCGTGATGGATCGACCAGAATCGTGGCCATTGATAGTTGCCGGTAGTCCCGGCCCTCAGCCGAAGACAGAGATTGAACTTCGCCTCTAGCTGTGCCGGAAGAACCAAGGGCTAATCCAATAATTAATGTCGTTACTAAGGACTTCATGTGTGATCTCTCTTGTGCCGCCTAACGCTGCGGCGCGGAAACGGCGCAGCGACTCCTGCGGACGGTCCCGAAGGGGCGCACAGCCAGTAATTATTAACTGTATAACTTGAGAAACCTGCGTTCATCTTGTTTATACCCACAGGACTTATAGAATGCGTGCGCTTCGGACCGATGATTTCCACTAGTGACTTCTGACTTTACGCAACCGTGGAGATGAAAGAAAGCCTCAGCTTCGCTAACGAGAAGCTTGCCGGCTCCCATACCCCGTTTCTCTTCGTCGATAACGAGACTGGTTATTCTTCCGGCGCTGCCTTCTTGGTGGAAGAGGCTTGTAATATGACAAGAAATGCACCCGACTATGATCCCATTAATTTCCGCAACAAAGACAGCATCAATGGGGCTTCTCGAAAATTCTGTGAGCTTTTTGTCAATAAGGTTACTAGTAGCGCCATAACCTAGCTGAGTCATGAGGTCTGAAATCTCATTGGTATCCCGGAACTCAGCGCGCCGTATATTCATACAGTTAACGCTTACCCTTGCGGAGCAGAGACCGCGCAGCGATCTTGACGTCCCGCCGCGTAGGAGCGAACAGCGGCTTCCTGTTACGTGCTTTACATGCCACCAACAATCTCCTCGGTTAGCAATATGCCTACCAACCGGTCAGCCCCGCCTTTCGGACTAAAGTGGTTTACGCTAGAGAGCATTGAATCTTCCTTATCGATTTTCCATGCCACTCGGTGATCCTGTCCCCAACGCTCTGCGAGATAGTGATAGTACTTACCTGTACCAAGATACCACCACTCCACAGGACCAGCATGATCGGGATTCTGCCATTTCTCCTGGAACTGGGTTAACGTCAGAGGTTGCACATACCCGAGTTCCATATAGTCCTTGAAGAGTTTGCCTAGCTTAAACAGTGGAAGCTCCTTTGGGCACGTAACACCCACAGCTGCGACGGCAAAGCAGTAGCGACGAAGGAACGAAGGTTTTGACGCGCACTACTTTGCCTTGCTATGTTTATACTCTATGCAGCGCATATATAGCATGACTCAGAACCCTGTCTCCGATTCTCTCTTCATTGCTAATGATACCCTCTAAACTCATTCCAAGCCTTTCGCATACCGCTCGGCTAGGAAAGTTCTCGGCGGCTACTGAGATTTGAACTTTGTCTATTTCGGGAATTGTAAAAGCATAATTGATTAAGTGCTGGCACACTTTTGTTACTATGCCTTTTTTCTGAAAGCTACTTCCCAACCAGTAACCAATTTCTATCCTTCTCAATTTCTTATCAATCTTGTTGAATCCAGCAGTGCCAGCAACAGCGCCTTTATAAAGAATAGCGCAGTTCATAGAATCGCCAGAATTGTATGCACTAATAGAGTCAGCTACGAAGGTATTGAAATCCTCTTCGGTTCTACAAAATCGAGGCCACTCTAGCCATTTAGCTAAGTATTCATAGTCGTCGTCAGCGAGCCTGACATAGCCTGGAACAAATGAATCCTTTACCAATACCAGTTCAACATCCGTTGATACATTCGGGTCAATCATTCCTACGATCTATCTCGTAAAGTGGTCCTACCCACCAGAAGTAGACAGTTTTCTACGCTCACTCTGCATAGTATTCCTGCTCGTACTGATTGGCGCTGCGGTAGCCATTCGCTGAATGGCGTCGTATGTTGTTGTAGAACAACTCAATGTATTCGAACACCTGAGCATGAGCTTCTTCCTTGTTGCCTGGAGGTTCTGCGTAAATCGATTCTACCTTCATTCTGGCGAAGAAGGATTCTATCGCAGCATTATCCCAGTAGTTCCCTTTTCGGCTCATACTAGGCCGGATTCCCTCTACCAGCAATAGCCCCTGGTATTCGCTAGAGCGGTACTGAACACCTCGATACGAGTGCAGGATCTGGCCTGGCTTGACCTCCCGCTTCGCCACTGCCATATCGAAGGCCTCTACGATCAGGTCAGTCGTCTTAGTTCTATCCTGCGCCCAGCCAATCGCGATAGTGGAACCATGAGAGGTAAACGGCGTATACGGGGTGGTTGCGCACCAATCAAAACAATGCTGTATATGGCGATTGCGCGCCATCCAACATAACCCGGTGATGAAAGCGTTCTACAACAAACTCGCTGGCCGAGGAAAGCACAGGAAGGACGCGCTCACCGCATGTATGCGGAAGATGATGGTCATACTGAACGCAATGGTGCATGATCGGAAAGGTTGGCAGCAGATGGCGTAACCATTTTGTCTGCAGGGTTGATTTGGGATCACTGTGGCTTGTTACGTGTATTCCTACTATGTATATACCCAAGAGCAACTACACCTAAAGATAGCAGGGTAAAAGGACTTGGAGATGGTACTCGACTAGCGGTGGCGCGAATTCTGGATTCCAGTGGGCTCACTGCACGATCAAATAAAAAATGATAGCTGACTCCACCAACGGTAAAACTGGAGTCTAAAAGTAAGCCAATACTATCCTCATTTTCCGGAATCAAAACTGGCCCTCCGAAAAAAACGGAATGGGTCAGACTTGTGAAGAAAGAAGAAGTGACCAAGGAACAGAGCGTCTGGGCTGAGCGGGCTAGGAATTGTGAGGGAGATCGATCCATCCCAATTATTTAGAATAGGTTTGTCATCAGATAGAAAATTTCCGTCCCACAACCATGTTACATCTAGGAAGCTAGTCGAATCGACTTGAACGGAAGATATCAACGCAGCTTCTGCCTGAATTGAATATGTAAATATCAATCCGACCAATAATTTAAATAATCTCATTATGTCTGTCCTTACTCCAAAGTAGCGCAATAGTTGATGGACATAACGTCGCAATAGGCTGACGTCGGAGCGCAGCGTAATGTACAAAACGCACCAGCGTTATTGTGGTCAGATTGATTGCCTTGCTATTTTTCATTTCAGCCACTCCAAATTTGAGTTTCGGTAGACCTCCATGATTGCAGGTCATTCATAGAAGCGTACCAACGGTGTATATTTGGGTAAGCATGAAAAGGAAATTCGCATACTTTAAAATAGGTTGTCATTGCCGCAACGGAAAAATCCGCCAGCGAAATATTAGCCCCCGTAAGCCAACTATTTGTGAGGCTACTTTCTAAGTAAGACATCTGTTTCATGCAATCGGGGGACTCCCAATCAGTCGGTGATGTAGGAGCTGGAAGCAATGACGGCAATAACTTATGACCAACATGTGCACCCATTACCTTACTCAATACAGGTTGCCACTGACTACTTTCCCAAAACAACCATTGATTTATGGCAGCCTGCCTAGAAGGGTTTGAAGCATACAGTTCTTTCGTACTAGAATATTTTGAGAGATAAATGATAATTGCGTTCGATTCGGTAATGATGTCATTTTCGGTTACTAGAGTGGGGATTTGCCCAAGCTTGTTGATAGCCCAATAACTCTCTATCTGACCTTCTCCTTTGTATACATCATTGCTTACGTGTGAATATTCGATTTCCAATTCCCGTGCAACTGCTACCACTTTTCTAAAGTTTGCAGACTTTAGAGAACCATGAATTTCTATATTTTTTCTCATTACCGAAAATTTCTCAATTAACGCCGCGATAAGCGGAACCGCTTGTGGAGCGGCGCCTTGTGCAATAATGGCCGAAGGCCATGCGCAATGTGCGGCATAGCAAATGGTTTTCGCATAATTGCCTTGTTAGGCTAGGCCGAGCCACCGCGGAGTTTGCGTACAGTATTGTCTGTATTCGTCTCCAAATTTTTTAAGCATCTCTTTTTCCTCATATCTTATATACCAGCGATCAGTAACAAGCCAAAAAGTTGCCACTAGGAGGAATGAAGAGAGTGCGGTTTGATAAAGAAAAGCGGCACCCAAAAGTGCTAAAACGAAACCAAGGTACATAGGATTTCTAGAATACTTAAATAATCCAGACATTACGATCTTCGTGGGTACTCCCAAAGTCATGATATTCGCTTTTTCCTTCTTGAATAATCGGCTGTGATAAATTGATACCCCAAGCCCTACTGACAAAAATACAGCGCCAATCAAATTGTATGGGAAATACAATACGTGTGGTGAACCCAGCGTCCAATATACAATGGGCATTCCTATCAAAAATATCAAAAACATTATTGGTGGTAGTAGCTTCTTCATAAGTGTCTACTTTTCATGGGTAGGTTGGACCCATAACGCCCAAAGCACAGGCGAGCATTAGCGAGTCCAGCACGCGCTCTTTGCGGGCGATTGTACCTTTGTTTGTTAACTAATCTGTTTTTAACCATTTTTACTATGGCAAACTGCTTGAATCTTATTCCCTTCAGGGTCACGAACGTAAGCTGCATAATAATTAGGATGATAGTGTTGCCGTAAACCAGGTCCACCTTCATCAGTGCCTCCCATCTCTAATGCCGCAGCATAAAATGCGTCTACTTGTGCACGACTATTTGCCGAATAAGCTATATGCCCTCCATTTCCTGGAGAGGGGGAACCACCGTCAAAAGGCTTCAAAATAAATGTTTTTGGCCCAACGGCATCACCATATGCTACCGCTCCTTCGACATGAAATAGAACAGGTATTTTCAAAATCCCTAACACCGCATCATAGAATTTTGCTGCTTCATTGGGGTCTTTTGATCCAATAGTCACATGACTAAACATCATAATCCTCCTTTGTATAATTGCTCTTCTGCCTCACTATTAGTTAACAGTTAGTATATGTTGTAGCCAAATGTAGCCATTATGTCCACATCCAGACATGTGTAGGCATATGTAGCCACAGATGACTACTAGCCATGTCCGTATCTGTACATTAATCACCAAATATCTCCACATCGACACATTTCTCTGCCAGCCCCTCAGCTATCCTGTTGTGTACGCCCAGGGCAACTGCAGTACGGTGGGACATCACCCATACCTTCCTTTGAACGCTCCACTTTGCGCCGCTGCGTTTCGCGGTTGCTCGCAATACACTTTCCTCAAATGCGATGGGCAGGGCGACGAGCTGTCGCTGTTTGTAGGAGTGCACGGCATTCAGTGAGATGTCGGGATGGGATTGCTCGCGTTCGTCGACGATGATTTCTATTGTGGTGTAAAGTTTGCTTCAGCAGCTTCAGCAGCTTCTGTAGCGAACGGCTACGAGGTTGCCGCCCCAATGTTTCTGAAACTGCCGGCTGCCCGGCATGCCGGGCTTTATGGTTCGAATGACTTCCATGTCAGTTCTCCAGTCCCTTGGACTACTCAGACTGGCACAGCGCTCGCTTTTGGTAGGTTGGGGAAACGGTTTACTTCACTTCCACCAGGGGTAAAACTCGGGCATATCGTTAGAGGTCCTGTCTTCAAACACCGGTGCGCGCTTCTCTAAAAACGATTGCACGCCTTCCTTGCCGCTATTGCGGCTGGCGTAATAGATCGCCAGTGAATCTACCTTGTGTGCCTCTATGGGGTGCTCCATTGCCGAGCAGCGGTACATCATCTGCCGCGTCATGGCGATGGCGACCGGGCTGTGTTGGGCGATGCGCCTAGCGATTTTATAGGCCTCTTCCAGCAGTTGATCAGCGGGAACCACTGCGCTGACGAAGCGCCCCGCTAAAGCCTGTTCCGCCTTCAATATCTCCGCGCTATACACCCATTCCAGTGCCTGCGATATTCCGACAATACGCGGCAGGAACCAGCTGGAACAGGCTTCGGGTGTAATACCTATTTTGTTGAATACAAAGCCGATACGGGCATGTTCGGAGGCCAGCCGGATATCCATTGCGCAGGTCATGGTGGCACCAATGCCCACGGCGGCGCCGTTGATGGCGGCTATCACGGGTTTGCTACAGTCGTAAATTGCCAGCGTTACGCGGCCACCGGTGTCGCGCACACCATCGATAATTTCGGGGTCATCAAGTCGGTTCTCCATGTCGTCCATTGTCGGGTTCAGTGATTCGTTCAGGCCGAACACGTTGCCGCCAACTGAGAGATCCATGCCGGCGCAGAAGGCGCGCCCCTCTCCCGTTACTACTACCGCGCGTACCGCGTCGTCATCGCTGGCGCGGTTGAAGGCATCGATCAGCTCGCCGGCCATCTCCACGGTGAACGCATTGAGATGGTCCGGACGGTTAATGATCAGCGTCAGAATATTGTCAGCGACTTCGTAGCGCAGTGTGTTGTAGTTCATGGGGTTCTCCTGTTGTTGGTCGTTTGGTACATCTTACGACTACAGGGCCACCATGCAATTGCGTAGCGTGGTTGCTAAGCAGCCGCAAACTGCAAGTGCTATCAATGGATCTGTTCAGACAGTTTCTTTGCCACCCAATACCACACGGCTGCGTTGAGGTTCAGGCCGATATGGCTGCCCAGTACTTCAACATTGTGGACGTGCGGGTGGTTGCCCGTTTGTATGGACGTGCGCCAGTTCACCACGCCGTCGGCCTTGGTGTAGATGGCTGTGGTTGGCACAGGTGGTGGGATAGCCAGGCTGTCGTCGGTGCGGCGTGCATCGGGTTGTGGGTTTAAACGCTGGTACAGGCGGTTTGCGTGCGAGGCATTCTCCCTGCCCCGGCCGAATGGGCTGCCGAGGGTAATCACCTGAGCGATGCTGTCCGGATCTCCCCGTGCCATTTCTCTAGCATAAATACCGCCCAGTGAGTGGCCAATCAAGGCGACTTTACCGTTGCCGGCCTCTATCAATGGGTCCATTGTCTCGCGCAACTTGTCCTCATCGAAGCTCTGTACCCCAAGGTTATGCCCCTGCCCCCAACCGGATGCGGTGTATCCCAGACGGCGCAGGAAGCGGATAAGCGGGCCATTGCCCAAGTCGTCGCCCATAAAGCCCGGAATCACCATCACACTTTGCTGGCGTTGAGTGGGTTTCAGGCGACACAACAGCGGGGCAGCCATATGGAGCACGGCAACATCCGCCAGTGCTCTGGGTCCGTCGCTAAGCGCCAGCAGTAGGTTGGGTGGCTGCAGGGTCATGCGGCGCTCCTGGCCTTGCGCGCACTGCTCTTTTTGGCAGGTGCGCGTTTTTTCTTTCTGGCGGGCTGGGCCGGCGCCGATTTTGCTTTAGCTGCAGCCAGTAGCTCATCAAAGCTCGCTTGCAGGCACTCCCTGTAGAATCCGGGGTCCGGCATCATCACCCGGCAACTGGTGGCGCTGATGACAAACTGGCCGCAGTAGCTGCTGATCACGTGGAATAAACCCAGCCCATCCTGCACCGGGCCGGTGCCGTAATTGGCCACCATTTTGGCGCCAGTGTTGTACAGAGGAATGGGGGGGCCGGGCACGTTGGTGATTACACAGTTGAACTGCGGGCTCATGCGGTTCATCAGGCCCCAGCGGCTGGCCAGCCGAGCCGCCTGTGCTGTCAGGGTGGCGGGGATGAACTGGGAGTAGTCGGTCATGGTCTTGGCGCCGATGGCGTTGGTCAGCTCCTTCGCCTTGCTGCTGCTCTCGTGCACGGCTTGCAGGCGTTCCAGCGGGTCGGCTATATCACTGCGTACCTGAACGGTCATCGTGGAGACAATATTGCCGCCGGTCTTGTCCTTGTCCGAGCGCACATTCACCGGTGCCATGGCCGCCAGTGATTCCTCGGGCAGTTCATTGTGTGCCTCCAGGTATTTGCGTAAAGCGCCGCCGACAATCGTGATGGCGGCATCGTTCACCGTGGCGCCCGGTATCGAGTTCTTGATGGCTTTTACGTCATCCAGAGGTACGTTGATGGCATCGAATACACGGTGCGGCGACACCGACCCGTTAAAGCGGGTGCGCGGAATATTCTTGATGCGGCTCAGCTGGCCCTTGGAGAGGCCAGCTACCACTTTGGCCAGCCCCGGCACGGTGTTTCTGGCCACGCTGACGAAGTGGAAGGGCTTGCGGATAGTATTGAGCTGCGAGCGGATGACCATTTCGATCGAAGAAGGCTCACTGTCGACTTTCACCGTGGCGGCTTTGTGCGCGCGCTTGTAATCAGGTGACAGGTCGTGGGTTGCCGCCGTCAACTCCATGCCAGAGGTGCCGTCTATCGCTGCATGGTGGGTCTTGGAGAACATAGCGAAACTGCCCTTGGGCACGCCCTCTACATTGTCGAGGCCTTCGATAATGTACAACTCCCAAAGCGGCCTAGCGCGGTCCAGCATGCGCGCGTGTATGCGTGAAATCACGATGCAGAGCTGGCGCCAGTCGCCGGGTTTAGGCAGCGCAATATGCCGGATATGGAACTCGGGGTCGTAGGCGCCGTCGGTTATCCAGTAGGGGTGGTCCAGATTCATCGGCACATTCACCAGCTTTTGGGTCATCACAGGCAGGCCCATCAGGCGGTTGTTGGTGTTTTCAATGATCTCCTTGAACCGCACCTTGCCGCCGGGTGCTGTGGATTGGTCATAAATGGACAGACCCGAAATATGCATCGGGGCGTTGGCGGTTTCCAGATAGAGGAAAGAGGCGTCAAGCCCGGTAAGTTGCTTCATTGTTATTGGTCCCCGGATAGAGTGTAAATAGGCAGATATTTGTTGGTTGCAGGCTGACCCATGTCTCCTCCCCCGTCAAGTCCTTACCCCGTGGCGGCGGTGCTGCGGTGAGTCGCAATAAGTCGGTTCCGGTGTTGTGTTATATCCATGCAGAAAATAGGTTATTGCGATTTTCAC
Organism: Halioglobus sp. D3-4; assembly: GCF_055809315.1. Lineage (NCBI taxonomy): Bacteria > Pseudomonadati > Pseudomonadota > Gammaproteobacteria > Cellvibrionales > Halieaceae > Halioglobus > Halioglobus sp. D3-4. The sequence continues at coordinate 3,551,532 of NZ_CM147907.1, read as the reverse complement.
CGCCCGACATGTTAGCCTTGAGGCTGCGATTCCTCAGCGGAGCACCAGACCATGAAATATGCAGCGACAGCTCTTTTGGCTTTGTTCACATTGGCCGCTTGTACCACGACGGACGAGATCATCATCGATCAGAAAGGCGTGAATATGGCGGCTTACCAGCGGGATCTGGCCGAGTGCAAGAGCTATTCCGAGTCGGTGAATGCTGGCGGGAAAGCGGCTGTGGGCGCCGCCACTGGTGCGGTGGTGGGTGGCTTGGTCGGCGCGATTACCGGCGGCGGCGAAGGCGCGGCCAAGGGGGCCGGAATCGGTGCTGTTGGCGGTGGTGCCAAGGGTGCCGGCCAAGGCGCTGAGACGAAGGTCCAGGTAGTGAAAAACTGCCTTCGTGGTCGAGGTTACCGCGTGCTGAACTAGCGCGGCCTGTTTGCGCTGTGGCGGCCTGTTTTCGCCCCGGCGGCCAATTGTGGTATGTTTTGGCCGAGACAATGCCAATTGTCGTCGCCATAACAATATGAACCAGACGGGGCCCGCCATGACACTACACTTACTACGTCCGAAAAAAGTGCATCTCGACGGCCGCATCCACCCGGATTTTGCGCCGGTAGAAGCCACGCTGCGCACTCTGTTGCGCAATTATCGCGGCGGGGCGGCGGTGAGCGTCTACCACCGAGGTGAGTGCGTGGTGGATCTATGGGGTGGAAGCAGCGATGATGAAGGCACACTGTGGAGCCGCGATACTATGGCACCGAGTTTTTCGACCACCAAGGGCGTGGCCGCGACGCTGTTGCACATCTACGCAGATCGCGGGCTTATCGATTACGATGCCAGGGTCTCGCAGTACTGGCCGGAGTTCGGACAGGCCGGCAAAGAAGACATCACCGTGCGGCACGTGTTGGCGCATCAATCCGGCTTGTACCATATCCGCCAGATGATTGATCACGTGGATCGGATGCTGGACTGGAAGTATATGATCCGCGCGATCGAGCAGGCCGAACCGGCGCATCCGCCGGGCGCTCGCACCGGCTATCATGGCTTGACCTTCGGTTTTCTGGTCGGAGAGATTATTCAGCGCGTTACGGGTAAGAAGTTCTCGGATCTGGTGCAGAAGGAGATCGCCCGGCCGCTGAAGCTGGATGGCCTCTTCATTGGCACGCCAGCGCGGGAGATACCGCGCGCGGCGCAGCTGATCTTCCCCGATGCAACCCGCAAGCTGGCGCAGACTTCGCTGGGCAGCAAAATTGAAATCAGCGCAAGCCGGCTCAGCGGCCTGTTGCGGCGGGCAGGGTTCGATTCCGATCTGTCGAGCATCTTCGATGCCCTCGCGCCACACGGTGTGAGCGATTTTGATTTTGGCTCTCCGGAGTCGCTGCGTGTGGCGATTCCGGCGGCCAATGGCCTGTTCACTGCGCGTTCGCTGGCAAAACTTTACGCACTGCTGGCGAATGACGGGGAGTTGGATGGGGTGCGCCTGCTGTCACAGCAGAGTATGGCGCGCGCCACCACGCTGCAGAAACCGACCGGCAGGCTCTCGGTCATTCCCTTCGATATGCGCTGGCGGTTGGGCTATCACGGTGTCGCCACCACGCACGGTTTTCCGCGCGACGCCTTCGGCCACTTTGGCTTTGGCGGCTCTGGTGCCTGGGCCGACCCCAAGCGGGGCTTGTCGGTGGCGCTGATCGTCAACAGCGGTCTGGGCTCACCGTTTGGTGATCTGCGCACCGCGCGGATCGGCGGTGCCGCCCTACGCTGCGCCAATGCCCGCTTGAAACCGGCGGGCCTGCTGAAGGAGCCCGTGGCGGTCGGAGCGTCCTGACCGGTCGACCCCGGGGGAGCCGCAATCCTGCACAAAATTGCCGCTGTCCCTGATTTCACCGCAATCGTATAATCATCGCTTTACAAAGTACTAAAGCGATGGCGAGTCAATCCTATCTGAACAGCGCTGTGCTGAATGCCATTGATTCTGGAGAGTTCCAGGCGACAAAGCCCTTCCCATGGGTGAATCCGCAGGGGTTCATCAATTCCGAACACTATCCTGAATTACTACGAAGCCAGCCGGAGTTGACGCGGTTCAGAGCGTTTTTTGGCAAGCAGCGTAAGCATGGCCAGGCCAGCCACGATCGCTACATTCTCGATTACGAGCGCGGTATGGAGCTGGCGCCGGCGTGGCGCGATTTTGTCGAGGAGTTGTGCAGTGACACCTACCGCGCCTTTATCTGCCGGCTGCTGGGTGTCTCCGATGTGCGTTTTCGGTTCCACTGGCACTACACTCCAAACGGCGGTGAGGTAGGCCCGCACTGCGATTCAAAAGGCAAAATCGGTTCGCAGATTTTTTACCTGAATACTGAGGACGATTGGAACTGGAATTGGGGCGGGGAGACCGTGATTCTCGATGACCACGGGCGATTCTCCTCAGACACGGCCCCGGCATTTGAGGATTTTGATGCCGAGTACCCGGCGCAGACCAGAGACAATCGCAGCATTCTGTTCGGGCGCCGCGGCAATTCCTGGCACGGCGTACGGCGTATCAACTGCCCGGAAAATTACTACCGCAAAGTGTTCATTGTGGTGTTCGAAGAACACCGGCCCCTTCGAATGCTCGTGAAAAAAACCCGACGGCTGTTTACAGGGTCACCGTTGGTGACAGATAAAGAGCGCCTGATGTACTGATGGGGCGTCGCCGGGTGCCGCGCTGCGCTAGCGCCGCTGCGCTGCTGCGGCGAGTTCCTCATACAGTGCAGCATAGCGGTCCAGGCTGTGTTGCTGGTCCACGTTTTCCTCCACATAGCGCTTGCCCCTCTCACCGTAATAGCTGCGAATCTTACTGCTTTTGAGCATCCCGATAAGCGCGGCGGCAATGGCCTCTGGCTCGCGATCCACCAGTTGATAGTGCTCACCGGCCTGCCCGATGCCGTCGGAAATACCGAGGAAGGGTGTGACCAGGCACGGCAGACCGGTTGCCATCGATTCCAGCACGGAGTTCGGTGTGCCCTCGCGACTGGAGGCGAGGATAGAGACGTCGGCAGCGCGCAAATAATTGTCGACATCGTCCACAATACCGGTGAAGTGTACCTGGTTTGCAGCACCGGAATCGGCCACCAGCGATTCTATCTCCGCGCCGAACTGCTGCAGTTTGGGGTCGTGGGTATCGGCACGCGGCCCGACAAACATCACATGCGTGTCCGGCAGCTGCGACAGAATACGGCGCCAGGCCTGCAGCACCAGATCGGAACCCTTGCGCGGCATCACGGCACCCACCGCCACGATAACTTTATGATCGGCAGGAATACCGAATTGCTCGCGCAGCGCTGCGGCTGCCTGAACCTCAGTTTCGGTTCGCGCCGGGTGGAAGCGCTGCAGGTTCACCCCATTGGGGATGTACTCGATACGCGTGGTGACGTCTATACTGCGCAGAAACTCTTTGATCGCTTCACTGTTGGTGACCAGGGAGTCAAAGGCGTTGTACACCCGCTGATAACCTCTTCGTCGCAGTATCCGCTTGATCGGCTTACGCTGCCAGGTGGGGAACTGGGAAACCGAATACACGGTGGCTACGCCGCTTTGTTTCAATTGCTGCAGCCAGGGCAACGCCTGCGGGCGCATATTGGTCAGCAGCTGGGCGACGACCGGGCCCTGTGCCGGACGCTGGCACACCTCCAGCAGCGCATCGTAGTAAATTTTGGTTCGCGCGCGGCTTTTGCTGTCGGGCAAGCGGATGCGCTCGAGCGGTGCGCCATCCAGCGTGATTTTCGGCAGCCAAGTACCGGGAGTCGCGTTATACCAGCTCTTGTCGGAATCGGATTCACTGCGCTCGCGAATCTGCGGCGTCCCCGTCATCACATTCACATCCAGGTTGCGTTCAAGCAGGCCGGGAATATAGCTGCGGTAGCGGTTCTGGGCGCCGCCATATGTGGGGTAAAAATGCGGTGACGTCAGCCAGAGCCTCGTCGGCTTGTGTGGATTGGGCGAGATGTGGCGTTCTCCTGTGATATTGCGTAGATGTGTTTGGAAGTTCGCGCATTCTATCTGAATGCTGGCTTTTGCAACACTCCGACTCGGTCTGCACCCGTATCTACTGCGGGGCTGCAGGTGGCGCGCTGGACAGTTGGTCCAGCTGACATATAATGGCCACGCAAATCCGTGCGTATTCAGAGGGTATCCCATGCGCAGTGGATCTCTATACGGAAATTCGTAATATGTCGCTTGAGACAGCACAATCCGGGTCGCATTCGGCGACTTCGCACCAGGGCAGTGCGCGACGTGTCGCATTCCTGTTGGACAATCTCAATGGGGGCGGAGCCGAACGGGTAGTGTTGGCTATGGCCTCCGGATTCTCAGCGCTTGGCTATGATGTCGACCTGCTGGTATGCGAATTTCAGGGAGAGCTATGCGGCAGTGTTCCTCCCGGCGTGAACCTGATCGTGCTTGAGCCTGTAGGGAAACTGGCCGGTCTTTGCACAGCGGTGCATCGAGCTGGTTGGCAGGGGCTGCATGGAATTTTTTTCTGGTTGGGTTCAGCGCGTAAAATCCCGCGCAGCTTCCGCTATATTCGCGATATTGCCGATTACCTGCAAAGGGCAACACCCGCCGTGATTTTTTCCGCGCTGGGTAAATCGAGTATCAGTACTGTGCTGGCGATGTCGGGTCTTAACATACCGACGCGGGTGTTTGTGGGTGTGCAGATTGCACTGTCTATCCGCAGCGAATTGAGCCGCAAGAGTGGTAAGGGCCAAGCGTACAGTATGGTACCGATGTTCCGCTATTGCTTTTCGCAAGCACAGGGTGTCATTGCGGCTTCGCGCGGTGTGGCCGATGACGCCATTCAACTCCTCGGTCTGGATCCGGAGCGCGTGCACGTCGTTTACAATCCTGTGGCCGAGCCAGAGCCCGCTGGTGACTCCGCCGGGGTTTTCACTCACCCCTGGTTTCAGCCGGATGCACCGCCGGTCATCCTGGGTATGGGGCGTCTGGTAGAACAGAAAAACTTTCCGTTGCTGATCAGGGCGTTCGCTGTCGTGCGTCAGCAAGCCGAGGTGCGGCTGGTGATTCTCGGTGGTGATAAGTCATCGGCAGAACAGATGGCCCACCGCCAGGAGTTGCTGAAACTGGCGGCGGAATTGGGAGTTGGAGATGACGTCACACTGCCGGGTTATCAGAGTGATCCCCACGCGTATATAAGAGCAGCGCGGATGTTTGTACTGTCCTCAAGCTTTGAAGGTTTTGGCAATGTGCTGGTTGAAGCCCTGTTGCAGGGCTGCCCGGTTGTTAGTACCGATTGCCCGAGCGGTCCGGCCGAGATTCTGGAAGAGGGGCGCTACGGTACGTTGGTGCCGGTCGATGATGTGACGCGCCTCGCCGAGGGTATTCTGGCCAGTCTGGAGGAGGAACCGGATACCCAGATGTTGCGTCAGCGGGGACGTGAATTCTCGGTAGAGAGGGCGCTGGAAGGGTATCACCGGATACTGTTCGGAGAAGGCCCCTCCCGCCTGCCCACTGAGCCGGACGAATCCTTACCCGTCAAGCCCAACTCGTATGCCACCAGGCAGGCCAATGGCAACCACAGAATGATCCACAACTCTCTGGGCCGGGTAATCACCTGATCTGTGTCGACGAGCGCACAGATCGCGCCAAAGGCAAAAAGACTCAGATAACGCGCACGGCGCACGGTGAATGCCATCTTTAGACCGGCGCGCAGCGCAAAACCATAAACCATCAGCAGCAATATCAAGCCGACGATCCCGCCATCGCGCAGAGCGGCGAGGAAGCTGCTGTGCGCATAGTTGAGAATGCTCGGTTTACCGTCCGGCAGTAGAACAATCGTGGGTTGGTAGCCGTACCCGAAAAGGGGCGCTTCCTGCCATCTCTCAATAATGCGTTCCCAAATGGGAAAGCGATTCAGAAACCCGAGATCGGTTGCCGCGTTCAACAGACCCAGCGACCAGAACAGGTAGATACCTGCGGCCAGACCGATAGACAGCCCGGCTATCAGCGCCGGTGGGGCCCTGCGTCGGTCGAGCAGAAACAACAGCGCGCAAGACGAAGCCAGCGCCAGCAGGCCGGTATTGCTCTGGGTTAACACCACGAACAGGACGATTACCGCCAGGCCCGCCGCGTACACCCAAGCCAGTTTCTCCCCCCAGTTGCGCCGCGCGTAATCCAGGGCGATCACACCAAAGAAGCCGTATATGAAGGCACTTGGGTTAGGATTGTCCGTGATGCCAAGCCCCACCATGCGGATGTCTGTCAGCACCGGCAACAGCGCCAGATCCTCAAAGAGAAGTACAGAAACCACTGCCGCCAGAATGACAACCAGCGCAACCACATCCATGATCGCATCGGGCAGTGCTCGGTTGCGTTCAAACCAATGCAGTGTCAGCAACATGAAGACGAGGACATAGGCACAGTAACGAACATCGCGCCACAGCGCTGCAGGTGAAAACTCCTCGCTCCACAGCGAGCTCAGCAGACTGTATCCGACAAAGGCCAGAAGGCTTAGCCAGATAGGGCTGTGCAGGCTTCGCTGGAAGGTTTGTCGTAGCAGAAAGAGTCCGGGAAGGAACACGGCTGCAATATAGAACTTGTAGTTGTCCACCGCGTTGGGAACAAAGTAAAAACCCGCCAGAAAAATAATGTATGTCGCGAAGACGATATTCGACAGGCTCCATCGTCGATCGCGATCTGGAAAAGAAAGGTTCAGCACGCAGCATCCTTGGGACGATAGTGGCGGTTGGGGATATGTAGCACTCCGGCAATGGTGCCCAGGCTGTCAGCCACGTTCAGGGCGTAAGGCACCCAGGCGCGACTCTTCTGGCCGAGACTGAACAACATGCGCAACACGGACCAGATGATCAACCCTGTTGACCTTACCACCAACCGCAGCGCGATGCGCACGGCGCCGGGGATGGAGCGGGATTTCAGGCGCCGTTTGACGAAGTACTTTACGGTGCCGCGTCGGTAGGACTCTCGCCACATGTAAGCAAGCGTGGCGCGTTCGACCGGAATCCATTCCTCGACGCGAGCGGCGGCTGCCCAGGCGAATTTGTAACCACTGAGTTTCAAGGATTGGAACAACAGCTTGTCTTCGCCGCCGCTGAGTGCCAGAGCCGGATCAAAAGTTACACCGTTCGGGCCCAGTAACTCGGCCCGTACCAGCACATTGCAGGTCGCTGCCGGCGGGTCCGGATCCAGCTCTTGTAGGCTCTGCCAGTTCTCAGGCTTCACAAAAATACCGTTCGCTGCGACCCATTCAGGTGTTTGCGGTGGAAACACCGGCCTGGCGAGCCCGACGACCACATCGGCCTCACTGCGGGCCTGAGCGTGCAGCAACTGGTCCAGCCAGTCGGGTGCGGGTACCTCATCATCGTCGATCATTGCGATAAAATCTGTGTCCGGAGGTACCGCAGTCAGCGCGGTATTGCGGGCATAGGAAATGCCGGGCTTGGACTCGTGTAGATAGTGCAGTGACCAGCGCGACTGATGCGCCTCGCAGGTGATCGCCGCCGAGCGGTTGGGCGAATTGTCGACCACGATAAGTTGCACATCGGGCTGCGGCGAGATAGAAAATGTCTGCCGTTCGAGGCCCGTCAACAGGCGTTGCAAACCTTCCGGGCGCATAAATGTGCAGATACAGACTGCTAGTGAGCTGTGAGTGGGCTCAGTGATGCGATGTTCCGTTTGCATATGCGCTACAGCTTGTGAGCTTTTGGCCAGCGACGTTTCAGGCAGACCCACTGCTCTGGGTATTCCCTGATCCAGTCTTCGAAATGGCGGTGTACCATTTCAGTTACGGCGACAGCCTGCTCCTTGACCGGCGCATCGGGAGTGGGGCTGACGAGCGGGTCATATACTGTGACTCGGTAGCGCCCCCCGGGCAGGCGCTCGCAGCGCGACACGACCACAGCTGCACCTGTGCGCAGTGCCAGACCGACGGCACTGGTATTGGTGAGTGCGTCGACGCCGAAAAAGGGCAGCAGCTTGCCGGTATCGGGGCGGGTATCCATCGCCATAATAATGCTCTCGCCCGCGTGCAACGCTTTCAACAGCGGACGCGGTCCCGCGTCGGAGGGGATCAGCTTCTCACCGAAGGAGCGGCGCAAACCGAGCATCAGCTTTTGTATGATCGGGTTGGATTCCGGTGCATAGATCGTATTGATGGTGAACCCATATTGCCGTGTCACCAGAGCGGCGACCTGCCAGGCGCCTACATGTGCAGTCAGGAATACCGTCGGCCGCTTGCTCAACATGTGCTTGAGGGCTTCCGGCTCCAGTACAAACTCGATGCGTTCCTCGCGTTCGTCCCAGATATCTTCCAGCTTGAGTAACTCTGCGGCGGAGTAGCCCAGATGGCGGAATATGTCTTTCGTGGTTTTCTCGCGCCATTCAGGTGGCTGGTCAGGAAAGGCGATGGCCAGATTGTCACGCGCTTTGGCCGCCTTGTCCGACACCGAACCGACCAATCCAAACGCAAAAGCGGACAGGCGCATTGCACTCTCGATGCTGAGCTTGCCCATCAGCCAGAAGATTGTGCGAAAACCAGCCGCCTCTACCCGCTGGGCAATAGTGGCCAGAATCGGCGCCTTGCGTGCGAGGCGCTTGGGTATCAGATAAAACTCGGGCACTCCGGTTGACTCAGCTCTTGTCCGGGTCTGAGCCGAAAATGCGATCCCAAACGGGTGAGCTGACGCCGTAGCGACCGCCCTCTCCCGAATAGTGGTGTTTCAGGTGGTAGTGCTTGAGGAACTTTGCCACTTTGTTCCGCATCGGAAAGTGATGGGTAGAGTAGTGGATATAGTCGTAGATCAGGTAGCCGATAATAAAAAACGCACAAAACGGCTGAATCCAGGGCTGTGGAATAAACAGACCGAACAGCAGGTAGAGCACCAGCATAATGGGGATCGCACCCGCTGGCGGCATGACCAGCCGTGTCTTGTCCTTCGGGTCGTCATGGTGGTTACCGTGAAACAGGAACACCAGCCATTTACCCAGCTTGCTGGTGGCGGGAAAGTGAAAGAGATAGCGGTGTAGGCAATACTCGGTGAGAGACCACGTCGCTATACCCGCTACACCTATAGCCAGCACAGGCAGCAATGGGAGCTGGTACACCGCGAAGCTGCGCCAGATCAGCCAGCCAGCGATAGGCCCCCACATCAACAGCGGCGTGATGGGGTGAACGTGGGATAAACGTTCGAGTAAATCGTTTTCAAACAGGCGTATTGATTGATGTTGGTTTTCAGGCTGCATAGGAATTGGTGTCGGCGTCATGGCCGCCTCCCTCGTTTTTGGCAAATTTGTCTTTGGACCACAGGCGCTTCGAGCAGAACCAGTCTTGCGGTTGCTGCCGAATCCATTGTTCGAATTGATTATGCACCTGCTGGATCATATCGATGGCCTGGGTCGTTTCATCTGCACTGGTGTCGCGGGGCACAATGGGCGCGTGAAAGGTGACGCGATAGTGCGCGTCCTGCAAGCGCTCAACCTGCACAGGTACCAGCGCACAGTTAAACTTCAGCGCGAGCTTGGCTGGCATGATGGTCGAGGATTTGTCGTGACCAAAAAATGACACAGGTTTGCCCTCGTCGACCCGTCTGTCCATCACCATGGCTACCGTGCGCCCCTGTTTCAGGGCGCGCATTAACAGGCGGGCGCTGTTTTCTGCCGGCAATAGCTCGCAGTTCAAGGCGCGGCGGGAATCAAGCAACATGCGGTCCAGCAGTGGGTTCGTCGGTGGCGAGTACAGGCTGGCGTTGGGGATGTTCAGCTTGGCCATCGCGGAACACACTACTTCCCAGTTGCTCTGGTGTGCTGTCACTATCACGCATGGAATGGCGGGGTTCTGGTATGTCTCAATCGGCTCGCGAATATCGATTTGCAGGCGCTGATCTTCAGCGAGGATTGTCGCCAGATGCGGATACTCGGCCATTACCCGCCCAGAGCTGCCCCACGCGCGCACGACCAGCGCATCGAGTTCGCTGTCATTGAGTTCGGGAAATGCGATCGCCAGATTGTTGCGATAAATGGTGGTTTTGTCGGCCAGGCGCGGCCCAATCCAGCTGCCAAGCTTTTCACCGAACCGCGAAGCGGTATCGATTGGCAGTATCCGCGCCAGTTTAGTAATCAGCCACACCAGCATAAAATCCAGTCGCCACAGCGCCTCGCGGAGCAAGCGATGGTTGCGTGCCCATTTGCGCAGTGGATTGCCGACAATGAATTCTGCCACCGGTAAATTCCGCCTGAATTTCGGGGTTAAAAGTTGAAGCGCGATTATATCGTACTATCGTCGCGTTATTCGTGGTCATAGTGCTGGTAATTTGAGCTGTTGCAGTCCTTCGCGCAGGCCAATTTTCGGTGTCCAGCCAGTGGCTTCGGTAATAGCACGGTTGTCTGCTACCCAGTCATCGTGGCGCAGTTCGCGCAATTTTGGTGGTGTCAGCATGGGCGCGGCACCTGTGATACCCGCCAGTTTGCAGTTCACTGCCGCGACGGTGTCCAGCAGCCAGCTCGGCACCCGAAAAAGTCGAATGCGGCGCGACCAGTATTCAGCTGCAATCGCGGCCATTTCGTGCCAGTCGTAGCCGTTTTCCTTGCCATCGCTCAAACTCAGGGTCAGCCCGCTCACCGCCTCACTCTGTAGGCAGGCAATGATGGCCTCCACCAGGTCTGATACATGGATCAAGGATATGCGCACCTCGGGCGAGCCCGGCACTACCGCAATGCCGCGCTGCATCAAGCGAAAAACCGGCAGCATCTCTTTGTCGCCCGGACCGTACACGGCAGGGGGGCGTATGACCGTTCTGTCGATATCGGCGTACTGTGCCAGCAGTTGCTCGCCCTCCCACTTGCTGTGCGAGTACCAGGATAACTGCGGTTCGCGCGCGACAATCGAGGAGAGTAGCAGTAATCGCAGCGGCCGGGGCTGAGCCTGGATAGCCTCCAGAACTGCCGCTGTGCCAGCAACGTTTACGCGATCGAAATCTGCCTGTGAGTTGCCGCGCACTGCACCCGCGCCGTGGACCACGGCATCACAGTCCAGAAGGAGCTTTTGCAGCGCGGCGTTGTTGGCGAGATCTCCCTCCACGAGGGAGACGCCGAGATCGGCGAGGTGTGTCGCTTTCAGTGGGTTTCGAACGAGTGCACGTACTCGATAGCCACGCTCCAGCAGGCGCTGGCACAGCGTCGAACCGATAAAACCGGTAGCGCCGGTAACGGCGATAAGGCTGCCGTCGGCAATCAGGCTGAAGCCACCCTCAGGCGCACTTCTTCTGCCGCAGCATCGAGCATATCCAGGTCGTTGTTGTTGATAAAGTCGAGGCGCGCCTTGGCGCGAGACAATTTGCCGGAGGATGTGCGCGGCAGCGAGTGAATGGGCACTAGCTCGACGTAGCAGTCCAGGCTCATTTCCATGCGTACCAAAGCTGTCAGGCGACGGACCAGGTTGCTGCGTTTCACAGGGTCTGTTTCACGACACTGCACCATCAGTACACACAGTTCTTCTCCCTCACTATTCGGCGCGGAGAATGCCACTGCGTCGCCGGCACGAACCTCAGCCTGCGTCTCAGCGACGTGCTCCAGATCCTGCGGCCAGATGTTGCGACCGTGAATAATAATGAGGTCTTTTTTGCGCCCAGTTATGGTCAGCACACCGTCCACCAGATAGCCGATGTCTCCGGTATTCAGCCAGCCATCTTCGCTCAGAGCGTGGCTGGTTTCTTCGGGTAGGTTGAAATAACCAGACATCACGCTGGGGCCACGCAGATAGATGACGCCACTTTGCCAGTCGCCCAGTACGCGGTCATCGTCGCGGATTTCGACTTCGAAGTTGGGCATCGGGATGCCGCAGTTGACGAAATGCCGGCCACGGCCCTGTGTGTCGTTCTCGTCCAGCAATACCGCCTCGTGATGGTCGGAGAGGTGGTCGCTGTCGATATAGTGGGTGGTAAAGCCTGTCCATAGCGGTGAAAAGCTGATGCCCAGTGTGCATTCAGCCATGCCGTAACAGGCCAGGAATGCGCGGCGATCAAAACCGGCCGGGCCCATCATCTCGGCGAAGTATTCCAGTGTCTGGGGACGAATCATCTCTGCGCCGATACCGGCGACACGCCAGTTGCTGAGGTCGTAGGATTCGATGTCATTGGGTCTGACACGGCGCGCGCAGAGGTCGTAGCCGAAAGAGGGTGCGAAGGAGATGGTCGCACGGGTTTTCGTCATCAGTGTTAGCCACTGTCTGGGACGCATGGCGAACTCGCGTGTATCCAGATAATCGATAGAGACCTGTGCTGCCATCGGCACCAGTACGAAGCCAACCAGACCCATATCGTGGTAAAACGGCAGCCAGGACATCATGCGGTCATCGGACGTCATCTCCAGGCCGTGCGCGATGATGCCTTGCAGATTCGCCATTGCGGTGTGGTGCTTGATCACGACACCCCGTGGGAATCTTGTGCTGCCCGAGGTGTATTGGATATAGGAGATATCGTCCGGCTCGATGGTCGGCAGTTCCCGCTCTGATACCGTGAGTTCGTAAAATGCTTCAGGTGTTTCCACCATGCGGATATCCATGCCTTCGCTGGCTTCCTGCAGGAAGGGCAGGTAGCCCTCGGAGGCTACACCGATGGCGGCGTCGCTGGCTTCCAGCAGCAGATGCAGCTGTGCGACATAGGCGCAATGTGCACCGACCTTGACGGAGGCGGGCAGTGCAACCGGGATCAGGCCGGCGTACTGACAGGCGTAGAAGAAGCGAATAAAGTCCGGGTTGGTTTCAGCCACCAGCGCAACGCGGTCACCTTTCTCAAGGCCGAGTCCCAGCAATTTGCGCGCCAGCGTCAGTGCTTCTGAGCGCAGCTCAGCATAGGAAACGCTAGCGTAAATGGCCCCGCGGCCGGTGTAAAAATTGGAGCCCGTTTCTCCTTGGGCAGCATAATCGAGTGCTTCGGTCAGAGTGGCAAAGTCGGCTGGCCGAAAAGGTAGTCCGTGTTGGGTTGGCGTGGTATTTACGTTAGCGTTTTGCAATGTAGATTCCTCGTTTTCGACGAACGTTCCGCCGGTGTACCAATTTTCAAAGAGCAGGTGCTGCTGTACCTCTTTAAATCAGAGGTGTGACGTGCAATTCAATAATTCCCCCTGCTGGTCTGTAGTGGCTTGTCAGTCATTCGCACAAGTACTTGCACATGGGGAGACCCTTTGCTCAGACCCTGAAAATTGGGTTATCTGATGAGGCGTAATCCTAGCATTTTGGGCTTTGGGGCTTATAGGAAATAATACCAAGGGCCGGCGTGAACTATTTCAAAGAAAGGCTATGGATTCGGCGGCTAAGTGCTTTCTGAAAGCTGAATTGTGCCTGCAGAATAGCTCTTGGCAGATGCCCTGTAGTTAACTTTTCAACATGCACTTAATGTTGTAAGTCATTGATATATTTATAAATATAAAATTTATCGCTAAGGTTGCTGCAGCTTGCGACTAAACGTGGGCGAATTGAAATGTTTGTCAAGGAGCCCCCGCGGCCTGCGATATCCACCTGCTTAATGGTGTGTATAAACACCAATTATTGACGCGGGAGGCACCCAAATGGGTACCCGCCTCACTGCTCTCGCCACCAAGCCTGGAACATCAGTATCGCCCACATCAATTCTGAGTGGTTGGCCCAGCCGTACAGATGCTGTTGCCAGGCATTGCGGACACACGTGACATCGAAAATCCCCTGCTCGCGCAGGGTCTGTTCCGATACGAGGTCCTCGGCCCAGTCTCGCAAAGGGCCTACCAGCCACTCCTTGATGGGCACACTGAAGCCGCGCTTGGGGCGATCTATCAGCTCGCGGGGAACATACTGCACGAGCAGGTCCCGCAGTACGCGTTTACCCGTTTTCCCGTCAAACAGATACTCGTTCGGCAGTGACCAGGCGAGCTCCAGAACCCGGTGGTCGAGTAGTGGCGCTCGCGCCTCCAGCCCCACGGCCATGCTGGCGCGATCGACCTTTACCAGAATATCGTCTGGTAGGTAGCCGGTGTAATCATAGTGGAGCATGGCCAGCAGGGGGTCCTGCACATCCGGCCAGTAGGACGAATCAGTCAGCGGCGTTGCAGGGGAGACGGCGTCCGCCACAAACTGATCCACCGCCAGACACTTATTGAATTTGTTGGCCAGGATTTCCTGTGGCGAGTTGGCTGACCAGTTGCATGATCGCTGGCTCACTTTGCCCAGCTTGCGTGTCCAGCGCGGCACAGTCCTGCCGTCGTCGGCGTACTGTTTTGCATAGCGCCAGCTACCGCGCCCCAGCGCGCTGACAACTGGCTCCACACAGCCTCTGGCACCAGCGGGTATGCGTTGCACGCTGCGCCAGCGATCCAGGCATTCGCGGTAGCGCTTGTAGCCGGCCATCTGTTCATCTCCACCGTCGCCGGTGAGCACCACCTTCAGTTGCTCGCGGGCCAGTTTGCACACCAGATAGGTGGGAATCTGCGAAGAGTCGGCAAAGGGTTCGTCGTAGATATGCGGCAGCTGCGCCACCACGTCCAGCGCCTGGTCGGGCGTGACATAGATCTCGTGATGCTCGGTGTTGAGATGGCTGGCGACCGCAGATGCGTACTCGGCCTCGTTGTATTTTTCCTCCCAGAAGCCGATGCTGAATGTCTTTACCGGGCGGTCGGCTTGTTGCTGCATCAGGGAGACGATCATGGAGGAATCGATGCCGCCTGAAAGCAACGCACCCAGTTCCACGTCGGCGACCATGCGGTCTCCCACAGCCTGTTGCAGCACCGTGTCGAGTTGTTTGATGGCGTCCTCGTAGCTGCCGGTGAAGCGGTTGCGCTCACCCGTCTCGGCTATCTCGGCTGCACTCCAGAACGGCGTGGGGGAGGGGCTCCACGGTTTGCAGTCACGGGGTATTTTCAGCAGGCTGCCCGGTGGCAGCTTGCGCACATGTTTGTAGATGGAGCGCGGCTGTGAAACCCAGCCGTACTGCAGGTACTGCCCCAGTGCGTCGCGGTCCAGGTCACGCTCAAAATCAGGGTGTTGGCGCAGTGCTTTAAGCTCTGAACCAAACAACAGGCTGTTGCCACACCAGCCGTAGTAAAGCGGCTTCTTACCCACGCGATCGCGCGCCAGCCACAGGCAGCGCTCTTCCCTGTCCCACAGCGCAATAGCGAACATGCCCTCCAGCATACCGATGGCTTTTTCAGCGCCGAGTTGCTGCACGGCAGCCAAAATCACCTCTGTGTCACTGTGGCCTTGAAACGGATAGGTAGATACCCCTGCTTCCTGTCGCAGCCTGTCGAAGTTGTACACCTCGCCGTTGAAGGACAGCACGTATCGGCCGGACGCCGATACCATGGGCTGGGCTCCCGCCTCAGTCAGATCGATAATGGAGAGGCGGCGGTGACCCAGTGCCAGCGGGTAAGTGGGGTCGACCCAGACGCCGTCCGCATCGGGGCCGCGATGCCTGATAGTGTCGGCCATGGTCTGGCAGCGCTGCGAGAGATCCTCTACAGAGCCGCCACTGTACTGTATAAACCCGGTAATTCCACACATTGCGTATCCGCCTGTTATTCCCGACCTTCTGCGCGTGTGACAACGGCGTCTAGCAATTCGAGGTAGGTATCGACAGCACGGTCAACGGAGAAGTCCTGTGCCCTTTGCTGCAATACCGCTTTGTCCTTTGGGTTGTCCAGCGATGCCATAATGGCATCGGCCATTGCATTCGCATCGCCTACGTCAACCAGCGCGCCATATTCTCCGTCCGCCAGAATTTCCCTTGAACCTCCAGGGCAATCGGTACTGATAACCGGGCAGCCACAGGCCAGCGCCTGAATGAGAACGCCTGGTAAGCCTTCGTAGAGGGAAGAAAGCACGAGAACGGACGCGCGGGCCATAAACTGAAATGGGTTGCCGACAAATCCGGGCATATCCAGGTCGGCCTGTACGCCGAGCTCGGTTGCCAGAGTCTGCAATTCCGGGCGCAATCGCCCCTCTCCGAGAATCACCAGCCGCACTGGCTGTTGTGCACGTACCAGCGCGAATGCGTGCAACAAGGTCGCAAAATCTTTCTGTTCAGTGAGCCTGCCTGCAGCCAGGATGACCGGTAACTCGCCCTGGGTGAACCACGGGTGATCCAGCGGCTGTCGGGCTTGAGCATGCAGGCTTTCGTCGACAACCGGGTTGTGGATGGTCGTTACCAACTCCCGGTTCACACCGATCTGGGTGACCAGTTCATCGGCTGCAGCCTGTGATACCGCCACAATCAAATCTGCGCCGGGGTAGGTTCGTTTTACCAGTTGTGGCAGGTAGCGCCACTTCCGCTTGCGATAATTGACCGGATCGGTGCAATAGGTATGCAGCGCAATGCGCTCACTGACCACAACCGGCACTTTGGAGGCGGAAAACTGTTTCGCCCAGATAGCGGCGAGGTTGGCGTAGGTGATCGCCGACAACACCACATCCGGGTTGTGCGTGACTAGATAGTGTTGCAACGAAGGAATGCGGGCGATTTCCGGGACGACTTTTTTGGCCAGCAGGACCGGCCTCAGCAGGGCAAATAAGTGCCGGACATTGCCGGTCAGCGCGATCCAGCGCGCGCGCAGGCCGTTCACGGCCTGCAGTTCTATCAGGTTGACGCCTTCCGGCACCTCTTTGAGATAGGCACCTTTTGCCTGACACAGTACCAGATCAACTGTCCGTCCCTGTGCCAGGAACCCCCTGATCAGGTTCAGCATGGAGCGCTCTGCGCCGCCGCCCTTCAGAGAGGGCAGCATGACCGCTATTTTGGCGGCGCGTGCTCCTGTAGCTGAGTTGTCGGTCATTCCTGCAATCTCTGGTTTGTCGGGCGTTCTCGACAGCGATGTTGTACGTCGGATCCCTACTTGATGTCGCTCGGGGCATCGTCGCATACCACAGGTATCCAGACTCCGGAAACTCCGGATGTACGTTAAACGGCGTCATTGGCTGTGGCGAGCAAGCGGCTAGTATACACCGAAGGGAACGAGTCTCCATTGCCCCGAGCATGCTGCGCAGTGGTGCCGATTTCTCAGGGGGTCAAATCAACGGTATACTTGCGGCCCTTTTTGTGGACACAGCGCAGAGGAATGACTGCTAATACCGATAACAAAACCCCGGTCTCGGTGAAAGTCGTGACTGAGGGCGCTGGCATGCATCAGTTTCTGGCCCTGCCAGAGCGGATTTATGCCTCAGACCCGGTCTGGATTGCGCCGCTGGGTTTTATGAAGCGCGAGCAGATGTCCCCCAAGAATCATTTCTTTGACCACGCCCGCTGGCGAGCCTGGGTCGCCTACCGGGGTGGTCAGCCTGTGGGGCGTATCACCGCACAGGTTGATGAGATGCACCTGCAGCAGCACGGTGACGATGCCGGCTATTTCGGTATGCTGGAAGCGGAGGACGACCCGGCCGTATTCGCCGCACTGTTCGCCGCCGCCGAAGACTGGCTGCGCAGCGAGGGGATGAAACAGGTGCGCGGCCCGTTCAACCTGCATGTAAATGAAGAGGTCGGCTTGCTGGTCGACGGCTTCTCCACACCGCCGTATGTGCTCATGGGGCACGCGCGGCCGTATTACGGGCCCGCGATTGAAGCGCATGGCTATGCCGGGGCAAAAGACCTGCTGGCCTATCAGGTGCGGCCTGATTTTGAAGCCCCGAGGGTGATGGAACGCCTCGCGCAGCGCGTATCCGAGCGCGTGGTAGTGCGCCCGCTGCGGCGCAGCCACCTGCGCGAAGACGCTGATATCATGCGCGAGATTTTCAATGATGCCTGGCAGAATAACTGGGGTTTCGTGCCACTGGCGGCAGCGGACTGGACGGAAACCGTGTCCACGTTGAGCAAACTGATGCCCGATGAGTATATCCAGATTGCCGAATACGACGGTGAACCGGTTGCCTTCATTGTGGCGCTGCCCAATCTGAATGAGGCCGCGCGCGACCTCAATGGCCGGCTGTTGCCATTTGGTTGGGCCAAACTCCTGTGGCGCCTCAAAGTGCGTCATCCGCAATCGGCCAGAGTGCCGCTGATGGGGGTCAGGCAGGGCTTCCAGCATTCACGGCTGGGGCCAACGCTGGCGTTTATGGTAATTGACGCCGTGCGTAAAGCACTGCACGCGCGCGGTGTACGGGATGTAGAAATGGGCTGGATACTTGAGGATAACGACGGCATGCGCAATATCATTGAAACCATAGGCGGCGTCGCGTATAAACGCTACCGCGTCTACCAGAAAGAACTATAGCAATGCACCTGGACCCCGAAACGCACCAAATAACGGCCATAGTACTGGCGGGTGATCGCACCAAGGCGGATTCACTTATCAATCATACCAAGGCCGGCAGCAAGGCCATGATTGATCTGGACGGCACACCCATGGTGCGTCGAGTGCTCAATTCCCTGCGCGTAGCCAAGGTCGTGAAGAAGATCTGCCTGGCCGGCCCCGAGGCCAGCGAGGTCGCCACCGACAACGCCCTGCAGCAGTGGATCGACGACGGCGAGATCAGCTGGAGTGAGCCAGGCGTCAGCCCCAGCACCAGCGCCTACCAGACTATGCAGACACTCGACCCCTCCGAGGCCGTGCTCCTGACGACAGCGGACCACCCGCTGCTGACCCCCGAGATCGTCGATGCATTCGGCCGCCAGAGCCTCGCCGATGATGTCGATGTCACCGTGGGCCTCGCACCCTATGCACTGGTGGCCGAGGCCTACCCCGGCATCCGCAAAACGGTATTGCATTTCAGCGACGGGGATTTTTGCGGCTGCAATCTCTTCGCCTTCATCACACCTGAAGGCCGCCGCGCCGCGAAGTTCTGGCGTCGCATCGAACAGGAACGCAAAAAGCCGCTGGTCGTTATCGGCCTCCTCGGCTGGTGGGCCGTCATCCGCTACCGGCTGGGCCTGCTCTCTCTCGAAGAAGCCCTCACCAAACTCAGCAAGCGGCTGGGGCTGCGCATGCGCGCGGTGATCCTGCCCTATGCCAATGCCGCGATAGACGTCGATTCCATCGCCGATCTCATGCTGGTCAAAGGTGCGCTGGAGAAGGCTGCTGCTGAGGACGCCTAGCGTTTTTATGCTTCGAACCCTAGGTAGAGATTTTGGACTTTGGGGTTAGGTTTGGGTCGACTTGGCTCGCGGAACCGCTTTTCAGTCGCTCCCGGGGTGCCGGACCAACGGAATTCGCTTTGTGAAAAGCGGTTCCCCGATCCAAGCCGTCCTCCACTATCGCGCGTAATTCGGGTAAAAAACGGTCGGAATGCGCTGCTGATTTATGCGACATTTGAGCGCTGGATGTGTTGGACTATCGAAATCGCCCAGATTAGAAGCTGTTCCTCGAATTGAGTCGCTCGTCTAAATCGTACGCAATTTAATTCCCAATAGATCTGCCCACATAGGAGCAGCACATCACCAGCAAGGGTGTGAAGTCGATCAGGGCAGTGCTACACCGAGAGATAGAGGTATCAGGAAGGGTTATGCCATTTCACAAAGCGAATTCCGTTGGTCCGGCACCCCGGGAGCGACTGAAATGGCATAACGCTTCCTGAGACCGGCGACACTCTCCGACCCAAAGCCCCCAAAGCCGGCGACACTCTCCGATCCAAAGCCCCCAACATCAACAACCAGAACGATCAGCGATCCAACTGCAGCGTCCTAACATCCCCCGCAACGAACGCATCCGAATCAGGCTGATAACAGCGCGACTCAATGTTCAACTCCCACCCAGCACGATTGCGCTCCACCCGATACCGGTTGTATTGCGCAACATCCGCACCGTGCAGCCCCAACGCCGAGGCCGAGGGAACGGCGATCACCGGGATGGTGCCCTGACGGCCGTGAATTTCGTTGAAATGCGCGCGGTGGCCGTGTCCGTGCAATACCAACTCGGCACCGTGTTCGGCTAGTAGTGCCTGGATTTGTGGTGCGTCGGTGAGGCGTTTGCGCCACTTCTCCGCGCCGACGACCGGGCAGTGGTGGAGGTAGACGACGCGGAACAGGTTCTGATCGGCGGCGTCCTGTAATAGCGCCGGCAGTTTGTCCAGCTGTGCCTCGCCCAGCGTGCCGGTGGCCATCAGCGGTGGTTTGGGGCAGCCGGTGGACAGGCCTATGAAGGCGATGTCTTTACGTACGCGCAGGGTGGGGAATGTTGGGGGTGCTGTCGGGGCGGTGGTATCGCTGTCCGATGTCATGTAGTCCTGCCACTGGGCGAATGTGTCCTGCCACGCTGCTGCGACGCAGGCGTCGTGGTTGCCCGGCACCAGTGCGACATTGGCGGGGTCGCCGAGTGCGTGCAGCCAGTCTGCGCCCTGTCGGAATTCTTCCGGCAGGCCGATGTGGGTGAGGTCGCCGGTTACCAGTAATTGGTCGAGCGCCTCGCCCTGCAGGTCGCGCTGCAGGGCCGCCAGCACTTCTGGGCGGTGTTCGAAGCGGCGTTTGCGTCGCCAGGACAGGTAGCCCAGCGCGCGTTTGTTCAGCAGGTCGCGCGCGCGCACGTATTCCAGCGAGCTGAGGTGGGGGTCTGAGAGCTGGGCGAATTGCTGCACCATGGAAAGCTCCTCTTCGCCGGCCGGGTGTTAGACGCGCTTGATGATCGCGCCCAGCTCGGCCAGCTTGGTGTCGATATTGGCGTAGCCGCGATCGAGGTGGTAGACCCGGTCAATCGTGGTATCGCCCTCGGCGCACAGGGCGGCGATGATCAACGAGGCGGAGGCGCGCAGATCTGTGGCCATCACGGGCGCGCCTTGCAGGCGCTCTCTGCCATGCACGATAGCGGTATGACCCTGCAGTTCGATGTCGGCTCCCATGCGCTGCAGTTCAGCGACGTGCATAAAGCGGTTTTCAAAAATATTCTCCACCACTGTGGCAGAGCCTTCCGCGAGCGCGTTCAGCGCCATGAACTGGGCCTGCATGTCCGTGGGGAAAGCCGGGTAGGGCGCGGTATGTATATTGACGGCCTTGCAGCGTTTGCCCTGGGTATCGAGGTGAATCCAGTCCGGCCCCTGCTCCAGTTTGCAGCCCGCCTGTTCCAGCTTGCCCAGCACGTGGTGCAGAAAATCCGGATTGGTATCGAGCACTCGGATGTTGCCGCGCGTCGCGGCGGCGGCGGCGAGGAAAGTGCCGGTTTCGATGCGATCCGGCGGCACGCTGTGGGTGGTGCCGTGTAATTCGGGAACGCCTTCGATCACTATGGTGCCGGTGCCTGCCCCAGTGATTTTGGCGCCCATTGCGGTGAGAAGCTGTGCCAGATCGCCGATTTCCGGCTCCAGTGCGCAGTTTTCCATGGTGGTCACACCGTCCGCGAGTGCGGCGGCCATCATCAGGTTTTCGGTGGCGGTTACCGAGGGGACGTCGAATGCGAAGTGTGCGCCGTGCAGTCGGTTCGCCTTGGCCTTGATATAACCGGCCTCGATACGGATCTCGGCGCCGAGTGCCTCCAGCCCCGCGATGTGTTCATTGACCGGCCGTGAGCCGATCGCACAGCCTCCCGGAAGTGAGACATCGGCCTCGCCGAAACGCGCCAACAGCGGCCCCAGCAGCAAAATGGAGGCGCGTATGGTTTTGACCAGTTCATAGGGTGCATGCACCGAATGTACCTTGCTGGTATCGATGACCAGATCGGTGCCGTTGCGCTCGAAAGCCGCGCCGATGAGCTCCATCAGTTGCAGCACGGTGCCGATGTCGCGCACTGCGGGCACGTTAGCAATGTGCAGCGGTTCGGCGCTCAAAAGGGCTGCTGCAATGATGGGCAGAGCGGCGTTCTTGGCACCCGCCACGCGCACCTCACCGTGCAATGGGCCATCGCCGGTGATGATTATTTTGTCCATCAGGAGGCCTTGCTGTCTGGAGTAATGAGGCCAGTGGCGATGAGGTCGCCGTAGGCGGCGATAATCGTGTCTATCTGCTCGCTGGTATGGGCGGCGCTAACACTGTTGCGCAGCAGGAAGTTGGTGGAGGGGGAGGCCGGCGGAATGACGAGGTTGACGTAAACTCCGGATGCCATCAGCGCTTTCCAGCAATCAATGGTCGCCGAGCGATCTTCCATTTCCACTGCTACCACAGGGCTGGCCGTGGGGCCGACCGGCAAGCCCAGGGCTTTGAGTCCGTCATACAGGCGGTTGGCGTTATCCCACAACCTCTCTCGTAACTGCGGTTCTTCCTTGATAATGCGCAGCGCAGCGCGCGTGGAGGCAATGATCGAGGGCGCGGACGAGGCGGTAAAAATATAGGCGTTGATACAGAAGCGTATGGCTTCGAGTTCGGCGTGGCGGCTGACGCAGAAACCGCCGATCGCACCCAGGCTCTTGCTGAACGTCCCCGCGAAGAAATCGACATCATCCTCTACGCCTGCGGCCTGGGCGGCGCCGCGTCCCGTCGCACCGAGTGCGCCCATGGAGTGTGCTTCGTCCAGAAACAGGTAGCCGCCGTACTCGCGTTTCACCGCAGCGATTTCCTGCAGGGGCGCGACATCGCCCAGCATCGAGTAAATGCCTTCGGCAATAATCAGGGCCTGCCCGGCGCGGTCACCCAGACGGCGCAGTCGCTTTGCCAGATCCTCTGGGTTGTTGTGCTTAAAACGGATGATGTCGGCGCCGCTGAGTTTCACTCCAGCGTAGATACTGGCGTGGCTGTCGGCATCCAGCAGGATGGTGTCTCCGGGGCCAGCGAGCGTGGAGCACATGCCCATGGTAGCCGCGTATCCGGTGGAGAAGACGATGGCGTGGTTCACACCGTAGAACTCGGCGATTTCTGTCTCCAGCGCCTGGTGCTCTGTGAAAGAGCCGTTGGCAAGGCGGGAGCCTGTGGTGCCCGTCCCCCAGTTAGCGGCAGCTTCCCGAGCGGCCTCGATACAGCGCGGGTCAAATGACAGCCCCAGGTAGTTGTTGGTGCCCGCCAGAATAACGTTGCGTCCCTCGACTACGCCTTCGGTCGCCGAGAGAATTTTTTCCGTGACCGCGCCGAACGGCTTGACACCACGCTCGGCAAGTTCGGCCTGGAAATTGGCCATAGTCTGGAATTTATCAAATAGCATGAAGTTAGCTCCCTCTTAACGTGTAGAGTGACGTGCGGAATGGCGTGCGGGGGTGGCTCAGAGGTTGAGTTCGCGAACCTTCCTCGCCAGATCGCCAATCGTGTTCACGTCCGGGAGAATATTCAGGGGAATGGAAATATCGAAGTGATCCTCGATTTTCTCTATGAATTCCATTACCTCCAGAGAACTGAGCCCCATATCGGCCACCAGCGCGGTATCTTCAGACAACACCAACTGCTTTTTGTTCTGGAATGCCAGGGCGCTATAGAGGAAGTCAAGGTATTCCTGATAGTCGGTCATGTTAAAGCCGCCCTTGCGTCGGTCAAGGTAAGTCGCTAGATTTCGAAGGCTTGAACTATACCCACGGAAGTATGCTAATGCCAGTAATTTGGTTGATCGACGCCTATCGTGCAGGCGAGCGCGGACAAGTGCGCGCCCTCGTCGAGGTGCTCGGCTGGCCCTGTGAGACCAAGGTTTTGCGCTATCGCAAGCATGTTTTTTTGCCCCATGTGCTCGGGCAGTCGACCCTGCGCGGTATCACCACAGAGTCTGCCGCCGCGCTGCAGGCGCCGTGGCCGGACCTCGTTATCAGCTGCGGTGTGCGCAATGAACCCGTGTGCCGGTGGATTCGCGAGCAATCGAATGGCCATACGCGCTATGTGCATGTGGGGCGCCCCTGGGCGCCTCTGGATACTTTTGATCTGGTGATAACGACTCCGCAGTATCGGGTGCCCGCCCACCCCCGTGTGCTCAACAACATGCTGACCCTGCACAACGTGACTGAGGAACGTCTGGCGCAAGCCCGCGCGCAGTGGGAGTCCACATTTGCCGACTTGCCGCGGCCGCGCTTTGCGGTGATGGTCGGCGGCGACAGCGGCCCGTTTACGCTGGGGGAGAAGGCCGCCGCGCGACTTGGTAGGGAGGCATCGCAACTGGCGCGGGCCAAGGGCGGTTCACTGATGATCTCTACCAGTTCGCGCACCCGCCCCACGGCGGTCGATGCCCTGCAGGGCGCGGTTACCGCGCCCAACTATTTTTATCGCTGGCAGGAGGGGAGCGAGCACAATCCCTACCTCGGCATGCTGGCGTGGGCCGATCGCCTGATCGTGACAGGAGACAGCATTGCGATGTTGTCGGAAGCCTGCGCCACGGGCAAGCCTGTCACGATGTTTGATCTGGGTGGGATGCGCGACCCCAATGACGAGTCTGCGCGGGATTTCCGCCTCGGCGGTTCTCTCTATGCATTGTTGATGCGCTGGTTCTGGCGCCCATTGAGCCGGGATATCACACTGGTACACCGCCGCCTGCGTGAGGCGGGTTGTGCCTCTTGGGTCGAGGATGTGCTGGTGACGGCGATGGTGCCGGCGAAAACGGATATGCACCGCGCGGTAGTCGCAGTGCGGGAACTACTTGGCGAGGCCTGACTGACTGTCAGCATCGGAGCGCTGCGCGCTGCCGCCGGACATCCGGTAGACAGTGTCTGCACCTGACACCATGGCCTGGTTGTGTGAAATGGCCAGGATTGTCAGTCGGCCTTTCAGCGCATCCAGCGCCTGCCTGACGGCCTCCTCGGTATCCCTGTCCAGTGCACTGGTGGCCTCGTCGAGAATCAGCAGCCGGGGCTGGTTGATCAGTGCCCGCGCGATAACGATGCGCTGTCGCTGGCCGCCCGAGAGTTTGCCGCCGCGCTCGCCGACAATGGTATCCAGCCCGTCTGGCAGCTTGTTGACAAAATCCCAGGCACCGGCGGCGCGCAGCGCGCGCTCCACATCAGCTCCTGTCAGGTCGGGCTCTCCCAGTGTGACATTGTGGACAATGGTGTCGTGCAGCAGAATGGTGTCCTGGGGCACATAGCCGATCATTTTTCGCCACTGGCTGATGTCGATGTCCTGCAATGAGACACCGTCCAGTCGCACTTCGCCGCTCTGTGGCCGCAACAGGCCGATAGTCAGGTCGATGATGGTGGTTTTGCCCGACCCTGAGGGGCCGACCAGTGTCGTCAGCGAGCCGGCTTCTATCTGCAGTGACAGCCCCTGAAACACGGGCTGTTTGTCGTAGGCAAAATGCACATTTTCCAGCGTGAGACTGCGGTCGAATGTCGGCATGGCGCCACCTTTCAGCCCCTCCTGGGCCGTTTCAGCAGCATTGATAGAGTCGGTCAGTGACCAGTAGGCGCTCTCGCCCTCGGCCAGTTTCTGGTACTGCTTTTGTACTTTGCCGAAGTAGGAGAACGCGCGCCCCAGCGCGACGACCAACACCATAACGGTTGTCAGCGCCATGTCGAATTTTTCCATCGCAACATAGATGCCCAGACAGATGAACGCAGTGAACATAAGCTCCTGCCCAGAGTTGAGCAGTGCGGCGCTGAGCACCTGCTTACGCTGGGATTTGTTCAGCAGATTGGTATCGTGCGCCAGTACCTGATCGGCGAGATATTCGCGTGACATCGCCTTCAGCGGCTTGACCGATTGCAGTGTGTCGGTGAGGTTCGCCATCAGCGATTTCATTAGCCGGGTTTGCTTCAAGCCCGCTTTGCGAGTGATATTGACCAGAAAATGGGATAGTCCGATCACCACTGTCCCGGCCACGATGGCCACCAGAGAGGCGCGCCAGGACAGTGCAAAGGCAACGCCGGCATAAATCACCCCGGGAATGAGGTAGGTCAGGGCAGTCGTGCCGTTGATAAAGGCGGTGGCGGCACGTTGTGCCTCCGAGGCCATGGCATTGGTCAGTCGGCCCACAGGCTGGTGCAGGAAGTACTCCCATTTGCTGCGCAAAATGGCGCGTAGCAAGCGCAGGCGCAGGTCCGTGCTGACCTGCGCGGCGGTGTAACCCACTTGCCGCTGGGCGAGCAGCAGGAACGCAGATTTAAACGCTACTCCACCGAGAAGGATGAGTAGCATACTGCCCAGCGTTGGGGTGATGCCAAAGAACGTCAGTACGCTGAGAATGGTCTCTTCGAACTCACTTTGACCCTCGATAGACCCACCAGGTATCTCACTGCTGGCCTCCGGCCCCAGCGCGATATTTAGCAGCGGCAGCAGCGCCGATACCCCCACGCCTTCGGCAATACCGGACAGCAGCAGGGCCAGCATCATCAGCACAGTTTGCCAGCGATAGGCGCGAAAAAAAGCGAGCATCAGCCCCATTGCAGAGTGCCTCCTTGAGGGCGCAAGTGTGGGTTTGTCGCCTGTGTGTTACGGCTCACGATAATTCACCAGCGCATGCGGCGCAAAAGTACCAGTGCGCAAGAGAGGATGACCAGCGTGGGCAGGAGTGCTACCAGCGTTATGTTCCACTGCAGTAACTGCCCCAGCGAGAAGATTATCTGTGTGCCAAGATAGAACAAGATGCCCAGCACGGCGCCGATGCCGATCTTGATGCCAAAGCTGCGATCCCGGCCTGCTGTGGTGCCCGCACTGATCGACATCGCCAGTATCACCATCGCCAGAACCGTGAACGGCATGAGCAGCCGCTGCCAGAAAGCATTCAGATACTTACCTGTTGGCTGTCCATTATGGGCCAGATACTGACTGTAGCTGTACAGTACTGAGAGATTCATGTGTTCGCCTTCCAGCGACAGCGTGGGCAGTTCATCACGGGCCCACAGGTTTGCAATTTCCAGTTCCGGATGCGACCGCGTGCGAAAAACACTATCGACCAGTACTTTTTCTTTTACCTTCTGGAATACCCAACGCCTGTCCTGACTGACGATCGCGGTTTCCGCCCAAAGAGCGCGCTCCAATTCACCGGTTTCGTTGAATTCGAAGAGTTTGATATTGCCCGGTACGTTGTCCTGTGACATCTTGCCCAGATGGATGTAACGTCGTCCATCAGTCGACCAGGCGCCACCGCCGGGTATCCATCCCTCGTTTCCGTGTCGCAGCAGTTTGCGTTCCTGTTCTGCCGATTGCTGTAGCTGTGGCGTCACGTATTCCATACACAGCCACAAGCCGGTCATCAGCACAGCGGTGGGCAGAACCAGCGCAATGAGCAGCTTGCTGGGTGGAAAGCCAGTACAACTGATAATCGTCAGCTCGTTGTATCGATCGAGGTTGGCCAACGCTACGATGCTGCCTAGCAGGGCTATCACCGGTGCCAGGCTGACCAGTTGATTAGGAAGTATCATCAGGGTGTAACGTGCGACCTCGAGCGCGTTGTAATTGCGCTCCGTGTGATCGAGCTCTTGGGTAAACCCGATCAACCCGAAGACTGCACCCAGGACAAGAAATACCAGCAACCAGCCCTTCGCCACGCTGATGCCAATGTAGCGTTGCAGAATCATCGACGTTTCAACCTCGGTTGTGTGACCAGTAGCACCAGCAACACGCCTTGTAACACATAGGCTGTCCACAGGCCCGGTATCGCGCCGAGCTTTTCCTGCTCAATCAGCGTACGCAGCACGCTCACCATCGCGAACAGCGCAATATACGACAGCAGTGCGATGCTGAAGTTGCGAAAGCGCGACTCGCGCGGAGCGGAACGGGCCAGCGGCACGGCGATCAGCGCCAGCAGAATGGTCGCCAATGGAGTGGTGATACGCCACTGGTACTCGGCCACGTCTTTTGGATCGGTGGACTTCGACAGGTTGAGTGTGGTTTCCGCCTTGCGACGATACTTTTCTTCGGCCTCCTCATTTGGCAGGTGCACGATCAGGCGATTGAACTTGAGGGTCACATCGCGCTGCCTGCGCCTGTCCAACAGATAGTTGTAGCCGTTGTAGAACGTGGCTTGCGAGGCCTGGTTGGGGTTGAGGGTCGGCATTGCCGCAGATTCGGCGACAATCACCTCTGTACGGCCCTCACTGTTGTAATCCTTCTGGAGGAAAACGTCTTGATGGAGGCCGCTCTCAATATCGACATCACCTGCGATGAACGTGTAGTCGCTGCCTCCCATCGTGACGAATTCATTGGCGGACATCTGCTTCAGATCAAACTGCGCAGCCGCCTGTGATTCCAGCGCATAGCTGGTACGAAACGCCCAGGGCCTGCCCAGCACGGATAGCAGGCCGGTGAATATTGCCACCAGCAAAGCCAGTTTAAACACCGCTGCAAGTATGCGGGCGCGGCTTATCCCGGCGGCGTAGAACGCACGCATTTCGGAATCCCGATACAGACGGCCTATCGCCGACAACACGGAAAAAAAGAACGCAGATGGCAGCAGGATTTCCAGCGTGATGAGCGTGTTGAGGCCGACAAGCTTGAATGCTGTCAGCATGTCCAGTTTGCCTTCGGCGGCGAGTGATAGCTGGTTCGCGGCAGAAAAACCGATGAAAACCAGCACCAGAAGTCCCAGCCCGGTGCAGAAGGGGCGAAGGATTTCATAGGAGATGTGGCGGTCGATGATCAAGCGGTACTGTTCCTTTAAAGACGGGCCGCCATTGTACATGAAGCGCCAGTCGTCTGGTCATTTTGACCCGCATCGCGCATAATTGCACGCTTCGCGTACCTAGCCGTATCCCAGCCGTGAGTAATTGTATACATGTTAAATTTGAGTGATGGCGTCAAAAAAGCGCTGATTCTCATTCCGACGCAACCGCTGCCGGCGAATATGCGTGTCGCGCTGCGCCGGAAGCATCTGGCACGCCTGGAGCTGGCGAAGGCACACCGTGCGAACTTCCTCATTATCGGTCATCCAAAAAGTGGCAATACCTGGCTCAAGGTGATGCTATCGCGCCTGTATCAGATGCGTTTTAACCTGCCGGAATCCAAGCTGATCAACACTGACGAATTTGCGCGGAAAATTCCGGAAATTCCCCGCCTCGCGGCGACCAATGGCTATTACAGCTACGAGGGTGAGGTTGGCAAGTTGTTGGCGTGCGGCGCGCCGGACAACCCGCTGCGACACAAGCCAGTGCTGTTTCTGGCACGCAACCCGATTGATATTGCCGTGTCCTGGTTTCACCAGTTCACCAAGCGTCAATCGCGCGCCAAGCAGGAGTTGATCAATCACTTTATAGCGCATCCCATCGACCGACGCACAGTGCAGATGTGGGATTTCGTGCGGCACTCCGATATCGGCCTGCCCAGTCTTATTGAGTTCCAGAATACCTGGGCGCGCAACGTGGCCGAACTGGAACACGGTATGCTGGCGCGCTACGAGGATTTGCGTGCAGAGCCCGTACCCACGCTGCTCAAGATTACCCAGTTGATGGGTGAGAACTTCAGCGAGGAGGAGATTCGTGCGGCGGTGGAGTGGGGGTCTTTCGACAATTTGCAAAAGCTGGAAACCAGCGGCACCTTCAGTCAGGGTGGCATGAAGCTGGTCAATGCCAACGATCCCAGTACGTTCAAAGTACGCCGTGGCAAGGTGGGCGGTTATCGCGACGATTTCAACGCCGAGCAGGTAGCGGAGCTTGAGGCGCTGGTGCGCGAGAATATCCTGCCCGAACTGGGTTACTGCCAGGGCAACACGGACGCCTGAGTGTGACACCTCGTACCTGGGTCATCCTCAGTGACAAGCGAGGCGATAACGGCCAGGTAGAAACCATCGTCGATGCCCTGCCCTGGCCAGTAGAACACAAGTACGTGCACATGCGGCCAGAATTTGTGTTGGGGAAACCGCGCTACAGACCTTCTCTGGATCATCTCGATCACAGCCGCAGCGACCCGCTGGAAGCGCCCTGGCCAGACCTGATTCTCACTGTGGGCCGCCGCCCGTCAATGGTGGCGCTCTGGATTCGCCAGCAGTCGGGCAACAGGACCAAGATTGTGCTGGTAGGCAAACCCTCTGGTTACATGCTCGATTTCTCCCTGGTCATCGCCAGCGCCGAAAACCAGATGCCGCCGATGCATAATTTTGTGCCGACAACCCTGCCGTTGATGCGTGTTGCCGCTGAGGACGTAGCCTGCGAAGCGCAGGCTTGGCAAGCGCGATTTGCGCCACTTGCCAAACCACTGATAGCAATGCTCATAGGCGGTGAGACCAACCCGTTCACCATGAATCGCCAGGTCGCAGATGACCTGGTGTCGACCGCCCGCTGGATTGTCGACGAGCTCGGCGGGACGCCCTACGTCACTACCAGTCGGCGCACCACACCCGAAGTCGTCGAGGTGTTACGCCGGGATCTGCCTCCGGAAGCGATCTTCTATGAGTGGACCGCCGAGGCCAGCGATAATCCCTACCGCGCATTACTTGGTAGCGCTGACGGCTTCATAGTCACCGCCGACAGTGTCTCGATGATGGTGGAGGTGATCTACCTGCACAAACCGCTGGCGATCTTCCCACTACCTGGAGGCTGGCTGGGCAGTGTCGACCAGTGCCGCCGCTCACTGGCACACTGGTTGTTCAACCCCCGGCAGGAATCACAGTGGGATCACTGGCGTCACCGCATTGCGCGCGGTGTCTACTACATCGATGTGTTCAAAATACTGTGCGCGACGCGAGACTTCCGCGCGTTCCACCGCCTCCTCGTCGACAAGGGCATGGCCGTCTGGTCCGGCCAACCCTTCGAGCAACCCGTTGCCGAATTGCCGGACGATGTCAGCGTGGTCGTAGAACGCATCAAAGCGCTTTTCTAACCGCAATCGCTCTCTGGAAGCGGCGCCACTGCTTGGACAGTGCCTTCGACCCGTCCCACAGGCGAGCAGGCCTGATCGCTCAGAAGGCTAAGATATTCGCTCTTCAGGCCCGCTCCCCTGCGGGACTAGGCCAGTGCGGTCTCAACGAACGAGGCGTCTCCACGCAACACACGCGCGGTGTCAGGCGAGTAACTCCGGTACTGTTCCGTGGCGAATATCTTAGCCCTCTGAGCAAGCGGGACAGTGGCGGAGTTGCTCGCCGGGCGCAGCGGCATTCCCGAGGTTGCTCGTCCGAAGCAGCTACACTGCTTGGGCTGTGCCCTCGAACCGTCCCACAGGCGAGCAGGCCTGATCGCTCAGAAGGCTAAGATATTCGCTCTTCAGGCCTGCTCCCCTGCGGGACTAGGCCAGTGCGACCTCATAGAACGAGGCTTCTCCACGCAATACACGCGCGATGTCAGGCGAGTAACTCCGGTACTGTTCCGTGGTGAATATCTCAGCCCTCTGAGCAAGCGGGACAGTGGCGGAGTTGCTCGCCGGGCGCAGCGGCATTCCCGAGGTTGCTCGTCCGAAGCAGCTACACTGCTTGGGCTGTGCCCTCGAACCGTCCCACAGGCGAGCAGGCCTGATCGCTCAGAAGGCTAAGATATTCGCTCTTCAGGCCTACTCCCCTGCGGGACTAGGCCAGCGCGGCGGCGGACTTCTAACCATTTGGTATGATTAGCGCTTGTTTGGAAACACTCTAAATACAATTGCCGCTTTTTTCTTCCCCCTGCGCGTGTAGTGTATGTCACCAGAATAATGCGCAAAATACTGCGAGGCCTTGTCGTTGGTTATCAGAAGTGGTGTCGTCATTTCCCCTGCCCAGCACCGCGCGGCGATACTGCTGGCGTGTCTGCTGTGGTTGCCCATCGCTGTGGCTGGCGAGCATCCCAATATCGTTTTGATCGTGGCCGATGACATCGGTTACTCGGACTTTGGAGCCTTCGGTGGTGAGATAGAAACGCCCAGCATCGACGCACTGGCACAGGCCGGCGTGCGTTTCTCAAATTTTCATGCCGCCTCCAGTTGCGCGCCCACCCGCGCTATGTTGCTGACAGGTGTGGATAACCACCGCGCTGGCGTCGGCAGTATGCGCGAGCTGATGCCGCTGTCGCACCGCGGTGAACCCGGCTACGACGGAGTTCTGAATGAGGCTGTGCAGACTATCGCCAGCGCGATGCAGTCTGTCGGGTACCGTACGGTTGTGGCGGGAAAGTGGCACCTCGGTATCAATGAGAACAACCTGCCGCCCGCCAGAGGATTTGACAGCTCGGTCATTCAGGCCGACAGCGGCTCGGACAATTTTGAGATGCGCCCCTATCTGCCGATGTATCCCGAGGCGCGCTGGTTTGAGAATGGCAGTCGAATGGCGTCTTTACCGGATGATTTCTATTCCTCGCGCTACTTCGTCGATTGGACCATCGCGTTTCTGGAGCAGACTCGCGCAGAGGATAAGCCCTTCTTTGCTTATCTGGCGTTTCAGGCCAATCACCTGCCGCTGCAGGCCCCGGCTGAATTTATCGATGCCTACCGGGGGCGCTACACCGAGGGTTGGGCAGCTGTGCGCGAAGCACGGCTCGCAAAAATGCGCGAGCTGGGCTTGTTCGAAATGCCGTTCACAGCCGCTGCGGGGCCAACGCAGCAGGAGTGGGACGAGTTGACTACGCAGCAGCAGTACTTTGAGGCGCGTCGCATGCAGGCCTACGCGGGCATGGCTACTGCCATGGATTATGAGATCGGCCGCCTGATTACCTATCTGCGCGACAGCGGGCAGTATCAGAACACGGTTTTTGTGCTGTTCTCCGACAACGGCGCAACCGCCACTGAGCCCTATGAGAATGCCTATGGGCGGCGCTGGTTGGAGAGTAACTACCACCGCGAGCTGGAGACGCTGGGCGAGAAGGGCAGCTGGGTTGCGGCGGGCAGTCGCTGGGGGGTGGTATCAAATACGCCGCTTGATGGAACGAAATTCTCGTCCGGTGAGGGCGGCGTGCGTGTACCGCTGGTTGTCGCGGGCCTGCCAGCGATTGCGCAGGGAACGGTTAATCGGGAATTCACCTATATCACGGACCTTGCGCCTACGCTGCTGGAAATTGCCGGGGTGGCGATGCCGAATAATATGCCGGGGGCGCAAACGATGACTGGCCGTAGTCTGGTGCCCACGTTGACAGGCGGAGCATCACCGCCATATAGCCGTGATGAGTCACTCGGCTACGAGTTCTCAGGCAATTCCGCGCTGTATCGTGGCGACTACAAACTGGTGCGGAATCAGCCGCCAGCCGGTGATCGGCAGTGGCGTCTGTACAACATTGTTGAAGACCCCGGTGAGACAGTTGATCTGCGCGAACACATGCCAGATCTGTATCAGGGAATGCTGGCAGAGTACGATGTCTATGTCAGAGAGAACGGTGTTTTGCCGATGCCGGAAAACTACTCCGTGGCGAACCAGGTGATGATCAACACGATTGTCTTTTCCCTGATGCCGAAGTACCTGCCCTATGTCGGGCTGTTCCTGGTGTTGCTACTGGCCGTGTATATTTACCGCCGTTCTCGTCGAAAAACGCTAAAGAGATAAGAATCTATGAACGTCACTCTGAGAATATTTTTTGGTGCACTGGGTGCTATATTGCTGGCCGCCTGTGGACCGGTGGAGGATCCCACCCTCTATCCCGCCTACGACGCTGCAACCGCCGCGCCGCCACCGCCGAAACCGGCTGTCGCGTTCAACCCAAACCGACAGTTACTCTGGGGCGATTTGCATATTCATACCAGTTACTCGACCGATGCTTACAGCATGGGCGTGAAAGCGACACCCGATGATGCCTATACATTCAGTCGCGGTGGCACCATCGAGCATGGGGCCGGTTATGCCATCCAAATCGACCGACCGCTGGATTTTGCGGCAGTGACCGATCACTCGGAATATATGGGTGCCGCGCGCGCCGATGACAGCATAGTCTTGCCCTTCGAGGAGCGCAGCCTGCGCGAGCGGCTGCTCAATGACAGCCCGTTGTCTATGACGTTTGTGTTGGGCAAGATCGCCAGTAACGTCAAGGGCTTTGACAGCTACGGTGACGACCCTGCGACCCGTGAGATTACACTCAATGCCTGGAAGGTGATGGTCGATACCGCCAATGCGCACTATGAACCCGGTGTATTCACCGCGCTGGTGGGGTACGAGTGGTCCTCGATGCCGGACGAGCAGAACCTGCACCGTAATGTTATCTACCGCGACGATAACGTGCCCAAGTTTCCCTATACCTCGTTGGACTCGGAGAACCCGGAAGACCTGTGGGACGAGCTGGACAAACAGCGCGCCGAGGGGAAATCCGTGTTGGCGATCCCGCACAACGGCAATGTATCCAATGGCATGATGTATGCCCGCACGAAATACGACGGCAGTCCGTTGACGGCCGAATACGCCGAGCAGCGTATGCGTAATGAACCGGTCAGCGAAATCATGCAGATAAAGGGCACCTCGGACACACATCCGTTGCTGTCACCTGAGGACGAGTTTGCCAATTTTGAAATTATGAACGCGATGCTCAGCCCTACAGGGAGCTTCAGCGAACCGCGCGGCAGCTACTCGCGCGACGCGATGCGCACAGGTATTGAGCTGTCTCACTCAGAGGGATTCAACCCCTATCGCTTTGGCGTTATTGGCAGCAGCGACAGCCATAACGCCAGCACGCCGGTGGAAGAAGACAACTTCACTGGCAAGCTGCCGTTGATGGACGGTACCGCGGGCCTGCGGCTGGGAGAGTCAATCATGCTGCCGGAGTCGATGCAGCGTTCACGCAAATGGGGTGCAGCCGGTCTTGCTGGAGTTTGGGCCCAGGAAAATACCCGGGAGTCCATCTTCGACGCTCTGGTGCGCAAGGAAACCTTTGCCACGTCCGGACCGCGAATCAGCCTGCGCTTTTTTGGCGGCTTTGACTACAGTGCCGACATGATGGACAGCGTGGATTTGCTGGAGCAGGCCTATGCGAGCGGTGTGCCCATGGGCGGGACACTCAGCGTCGAGGGCAAAGACGCATCGGCGCCGACGTTTGCACTGTGGGCGGCCAAGGATCCACAGGGAGCCAATCTCGATCGATTGCAGGTCATCAAGGGTTGGGTTGACGCCGATGGCGTTACACACGAGAAGATCTTTGATGTGGCGCTTTCCGACGGTCGCAAAAAAGGCGCTGACGGTAAAGTTCCCCCCGTGGGTAATACCGTGGATGTAGCGAAAGCCACCTATACCAACGCCATAGGCGCAACGCAGCTGAGCGCCTTCTGGCAGGACCCCGAGTTCGATTCGGCGCAGGAGGCGTTCTACTATGCCCGCGCCATCGAAATCCCGACGCCGCGCTGGTCCACTTACGATGCTATGCGCCTCGATATAGAGGCCCCGGAGCCAACAACGCTGCAGGAGCGTGCTATCAGCTCAGCCATCTGGTACCCGGCCGCCGCCCCAATAAACGAAGATGTGCCTCGACCCGTCCCACAGGCGAGCAGGCCTGATCGCTCAGAAGGCTAAGATATTCGCTCTTCAGGCCCGCTCCCCTGCGGGACTAGGCCAGTGCGGTCTCAACGAACGAGGCTTCTGCACACAACATACGCACGAAGTCAGGCGAGTAACTCCGGCACTGTTTCGTGGCGAATATCTCAGCCCTCTGAGTAAGCGGGACAGTGCCGGAGTTGCTCGCCGAAAGCAGCGGCATTCCCGAGGGTGCCCGCCGGGAGCAGTGGCCTATCCGAGAAGGGAGTGTCTCCTGGCCAGCCAAGGGGCTGATCGATCGCTTTGTGTCCGTTCGAACACGATTGTTTGCAGA
This sequence comes from Halioglobus sp. D3-4, assembly GCF_055809315.1. Lineage (NCBI taxonomy): Bacteria > Pseudomonadati > Pseudomonadota > Gammaproteobacteria > Cellvibrionales > Halieaceae > Halioglobus > Halioglobus sp. D3-4. Next base: position 3,516,158 of record NZ_CM147907.1, on the reverse strand, counting down.
GGGGTGTTTATCGTCCATTTGGATACAATCAGTTTCCGAGGCGTGTCTTATCACGTGTCACAGACAGCGCTACAGTGCATTTTGCATTTGAGCTATTGGTATTTAATTACACAACAACAAGGTAGATGCAATGGAAGACTTCAAGGGCAAGGTGGCGGTTATCACCGGTGCTGCAAGTGGGATAGGCAAGGCGCTGGCCAGGCAATGCGTTGCGCAGGGCATGAACGTAGCGATTGTTGATCTTTACCTTGAGGGGCTGTCTTCGTTGACTGAGGAACTTGAGCAGCGCGGTGCCAAGGTGTTGTCTGAATCGGTCGATGTCTCGGATATGGCAGCAATGAAGGCATTCGCTGGCCGCTGTGTCGCGGAACTCGGACCTGTATCAGTGCTGTTTAATAACGCTGGAATTCTGCGCGTGGGCCAAACCTGGGAGCACTCAGCCGAAGAGTGGCAAAAAATACTGTCGATCAACGTCATGGGTGTGGTGAACGGTGTGAACGCGTTTGTGCCCGGTATGATCGACGCCGGGATTCCCGCACAAATCGTAAACACGGGTTCTGTCGGTTCTCTGGTAGCAGCACCCGGTATGGCGCAGTACACCGCGTGCAAAATGGCGGTGCGTGGCGTGACCGAGTCACTGGCGTATGACCTCGCCGCCACCGCTCCGCACATTGACGTATCGCTGTTGTGCCCGGGCCCTGTATCAACACCCATCAGCGATAGTTTGTTGGGGATCGAGCCCGGCAGCGAAGAGAGTGAAGCCAACGTCAAGATGATGCAGGAGCAACCCGATTTTATCACGCCGGATGACTGTGCCGAGCGGGTGTTCAAAGCGATAAGAGAACGTAAATTCTGGATATTCACACATCCATTTTCGAACTATTACAAACGCACTTCGGCTGCAGTTGCGGATGGCATTAACCCGGTATTTGCCGATGTTGAGTTTGATTAAAGTTAGATGAAGGCTTGATGGTGTTCTGGCACTGCAGTCACCGTTGAGCCTTGCTGTGGGAGCACGTGTTCCTTCCCACCGGTTTCTGTCCGGCGCGGGAATGGCAATACGGCCCGAATAGAATAAGTGAAACGATAATTATTAGAATTCCCCTGTGGAGGTATACATGCGCGCACACACGCCTTACGTAGCAACACTCGCCTTACTCTCAATGCCCCTGACGCCGTTGAGCCCGGTGGCATATGCACAAACATCAGGAATGGTTCTGGAAGAGGTTATCGTTTCCGCACGTAAGCGCGATGAAAATGTTCAAGGCACGCCAATTGCAATTACCGCCATTTCGGGCTCGGTGATCGATGAGTCCAAGTTTTTTACCGTCAAGGATATCGAACAGGTTTCGCCCAACCTGTCGTTCTCTTCATCCAATAACGGTAGCAGCAGTTCGTTGCAAGCATTCCAACGCGGTATCGGGCAGTTCGACAACAGCCTGACGACGGATCCAGGCGTTGGCCTGTACCTCGACGGTATTTATCTGGCGCGAACCGTCGGCTCCAACTTTGAGCTGTCGGATATCGCCAGCATCGACGTATTGCGCGGACCGCAGGGAACGCTGTATGGGAAGAACACGATAGGCGGTGCGATCTCCGTGACAACAAAAGTGCCCTCCGGAGAGACCAGCTATATGGGCCAGTTGACCGGCGGTGATCACGATTATGTGTCGTTCTCCGGCTATGCCGAAGCTCCGATTACAGACGAGATTGCAGCGAGCGTGGCCGTGCTCACCAAGAACTCGTCGGGTTGGCAGCATCGCAATCAGAACGACGATGCCGGCAACAACGATAACTGGGCAGTGCGTACTCACCTGAATGCCAACTTTACCGATACCTGGAACTCGCATGTGGCGTTCGACTACACGCACATCAACCAGAATGTCTACCCGCAGGTGCTGACAGATTTCAATCCCGATGCAACCATTGCCGCGGCCTACAACGCCACCGTCGGGCAGGTCGATGGTATCTGCTGTACGCCCAATGTAGATGACATCGACCGCAGTGACGCACTCAACGAACTGGATCGCGAAAAAAACGATATGTGGGGTGTGAGTTGGATAAATACATTCGACTGGGACGAACTTATGCTGAAGTCCACTACCGGCTACCGGGACATGGACTCACACAACTACCGCGATGCGGACAACGCGCCCAATGTCTACTTTGAAGTGGGCAATGACCTGAACACCAACCAGTTCAGCCAGGAGTTCGTGCTCAGCAACGCCTCTGGTACAAAGTTTGATTGGCTGGTCGGCGCCTACTACTTCCGCGAAGATGGCAAGTCACAGGCTCACGTGACAGTCGCCGGCGGTCTGTATGAGGCCATCGGTGTCGTGCCGCTGGATTTCACCCTGAGCTACGACACAAAGCAGGATACTACCAGTTACGCGGCCTTTTTCTATACGACCTGGCACTGGACAGACACGACGCGAATCAACCTCGCGGCGCGCTATACCTACGATGAGAAGAAACTGGATATGTTCACTATCAAACGGGCCAGCCAGACACCGATTACGCTGCCTGGGCCAACCGGTCCCTCCTCGTGCAGTGATGTGACGCCGGATGGCAATGGCGCCAGTTTCAGCTGTAAGGATGACTGGAGTGAGTTCTCACCGAAAATCGGTATCGATCACGACTTCAGCGAAGACATCATGGCCTATGCCAGTATTTCAACGGGATTTCGCAGCGGTATCTACAATGGCCGCCCCACTTCAACAGATCAAATTTCGGTGGCGGACCCCGAAACACTCACCAGTTATGAGATAGGCCTGAAAACCCAGTTACTTGAACGGCGCCTCCAACTTAATGCCTCAGCGTTCTACGACGACTACAAGGATCAGCAATTCCTGGTTAACCGGCCCTCCTCCACCAGTGCCAGCGATGCGCTCGCATTGGTCGTAGCCAATGCCGCCGATTCCACGATCAGCGGTGTAGAGGTAGAGTTTACCGCGTTGCCCATGGAGAACCTGACAATAACCGGTGGCGCATCATGGTTGAACGCCGAGTACAACAGCTTCGAATCGTTTAACCCGTCAACCGGTGAACTAGAAGACCTGAGTGATCGCGAGTTTCAGAACGTACCCGACTGGACAGCAAGCATTGCCGCCATTTACAACTGGGATCTCAGTGATGGCAGTACCGTCCGCCTGCGCGGTGACGCCTACTACAAAGGTGAAATCTACTACAGCAACGACTACGACTGTACCTGCTTCGACCGGCTCAACACCGATGGCTTCACCACCTACAACGCCGGTATCACCTACATCACCTCCGATGGCAAGTGGGAACTCGGCGTATTCGGCCGTAACCTCAGCGACAAAAGGGAAATCAACGGTGGCTTCGGCGTAGATGCATTCGGTACAACCACTGCAGCCTACACGGCTCCGCGCACCTACTACGCAAGCATCAAGTACAGTAACTAATACGCGCTGAACTATCGCGTCTGGCCAGTGCCAGCCACAAGGGTTTGAGTATCTGGTCAGACATACGTCAGCAAGTATCGGGCGCACTCGCGCAGGGGAACCAGGCCACTATCACCCGACAGCGCAGCTTTTACTTTCGCCTCTCATCAGCTACGCTCTGGCACAGGAAAAACGCAGGAGTGAGTAGTTCAATGAGTCGCTGGGACGGAATCGACGAGTTCATGCATGTGGTTGACACCGGTAGCTTTACCGGTGCCGCCGAGCGCCTGGGAATGTCCAAGTCGTATGTCAGCAAGCAGATCAGCCAGTTGGAGGATCGCCTGAAGGCGCGCCTGCTGCAGCGTACCACCCGTAAATTGACGCTCACCGAAGTCGGCGAGATATTCTACCGGGAATGCTTGCCCATGGCAGAGCAGTTCGAGTATGCGGAGTCTGCCGTCGCCGATATGCAGCAGAAACCGCAGGGCACACTCAGATTGGCACTGAACAGCCGCTTTGGTGTGCAGCACATGGCGCGGGCGGTCGCCGCTTTTTCGCGCTCACACCCAGAACTTTCGGTGGAAGTGCACTCCAGCTTTCGCGATGTTGATCTGGTGGCCGAGGGTTATGACCTGACGATCCGCTACGGCAGGCTGGATGATTCCTCACTGATTGCACGCTCTATCGGTGGCCATACCCTGTGCCTGTGCGCAGCGCCGGAGTACTGGAAAGCCAACAAGCAACCGCAGACAGTAGAGGATCTGGAGGATCATAACTGCCTGACAGGGCCGGAGCGCTGCTGGATGCTGAACACAGAGGAGGGCGTCACCACGAAAGTGAAAGTCTCCGGTAACTGGCTTAGTGAGGACGGCGCCACCATCAAAGCGGCGGCTCTATCTGGGATCGGTATCGCGCAGCTACCGGATTTTTATGTGCAGGCAGCGGTGGAAGCCGGCAAACTGGTCAAGGTGCACCAGCCGTGGAGTAGTTATCACCGCGACACCTGGGCCGTCTATCCGCACAGCAAACACCTCTCTACCAAGGTGCGGTTCTTTATGGATTTCATGGTGGAATACTTCGCCACGGATTTTGACTGGGATATGGACTCCTGACGCGAATTGGGAGAGCCCCGCCGCGTCAGTCGCGCTGGATAATTTCTATTCGATACCCGTCCGGGTCCAGAATCATTGCAATGGTCACCGGCCATTTGGCCAGCTTCGTCGGCGGTGTTTCGCAGACACAGCAGTAGTCGGCCGCAGCCTGGTACACCGTCTCTATATCGTCGGTATACAGATAGAACTTCCACAGCGCTTCGTCGCCGTGGTCGATAGGGCCCTGTTGCGCCGTTTTTTGCGCCAGTTGGAGCTTGCCATCAGAGCCCTCTGCGCCCAGCACGATCTCCTTCGCTTCGGGTATCTCGATGCGTTGTTGTACTTCGAGCTGCAGGATACGGGTGTAGAAATCCTCCGAGCGCGCAAGGTCGGTCACACTGATGCAGAATTGTCCAAGTCGTGATGTCATAGCGGTCAGGCTCCCAGTGCAGGGTTCTGTCGGCTCAGGATACTCTCGGTGCGACGACTTACCTGCTGATCGTTGCTCTTGCTCGGTGGCAGGATCCAGAACTGTCCATCGCGCATGCCTGCGAGACAGGTTTCTGCCACTTCCTCGGGTTCTGTCAGTTTCATATTCTTGATGCCACTGGCTTTGGCGAGATCCGCCATGCTGGTGTAGGCGACAGGTTCATCATTGTCGCGCAACTGCTCGGGGCGATTGCGCATGGAGGAAAGTATATTGGTGTTGACCAAATGCGGGCCGGGGAACAGTACATGGGCCTGCAGTGCAGCGCCGTCCATCTGGAACTGGCCGTTGAGAACTTCACTCATACTGGTCACAGCGGCTTTGCTGGAGGAATAGATCGGGGTGGTGGGCATTGAGTAGAGGCCGCCATTGGTCGAAGAGGTGTTCACCACATGGCCGGGTTCGCCGTGTTCCAGCATCCCGGGCACAAATGCACGGATACCATTTGCCACGCCCATCACGTTGACGCTGAATCCCCACTCCCAATCCTTTGGAGTGAGCGTCCAGATACGGCGCTGTGCCTCTTTGATGCCCACGCCTGCGTTGTTGCACAGCACATGGATATTGCCAAAGGCCTCGCGACTTTTACGTTCAAGGTTCTGCATGGACTCGGGGCTAGTGACATCCGCCTGTATCCAATCGACGCTCAACCCCTGTTCTTTCAATGCCGAGCCCGCAGCCTCCAGCGCGTCATGCTCGATATCGGCCATGATCACATTCATGCCTGTGCGCGCGAACAGTTCGCACATACAGCGACCCACGCCTGAGGCACCGCCGGTAACGACTGCGGTCTTGCCGCGAAATTTGTCTTCCACCATCTGCTCTGTGCTCAAGAAACCGCCTCCAGTGTTGTCGATATATCGTCGTCGTCAGGGTAGGGCCCGTTGACATAAAACTGCGAAAAGTACTTGCGAAAACGCATTACCGGGCCGTCCCCGTCACACAGTATCGGGTTGCGCAAATGGAATTTGTTGTGCCAGATCGGGATATCGCCCTCGACGCCGGTCTGGCCGTTGGTGTAGGCGATAGTGGTCTTGATTGCCTCTTCCTGGAACGAACCCTTCGGGTAGCGTGGATGGGTATAGGCAAACCGCACTTCAACTGTCTTTGCGTTGACCGGTGTGACCAGCGTATGGAGCACGTAGTCCACCAGCCCGGAGGAGCGCACCCATTTCTGTCCGGCGCCGTTTTGCACCACGTTGATGGTCGATTGGACCACCACTTCCTCGCCTTGCTCGTTAATCACCTTGCGCGGGCCACTGACCTTGCTGCGGCGGATATGCCCCTCGTAGCTAGTGTCGCCCTGTGGCACGGCTTCCATCTGGTGAACGTATTTGAAATGCGCCACGTCCACGCCATTTTCTGCAATCTCCTGCGGACAGGAATCGAACGTCCACAGGAAGCGAATCTGCTCCACCCAATCGGGGTTGCTGCCCTCTTCCAGTTCAACCACCTCGTGATCGGGCGGTGCATCCTCGGGGTGGTACCAGGCCCAAATCACCGCATTTTTTTCGCAGGTGGGGTAGGTCTTCAGGCAGGGCTTGCCGGCGACCTTCGGTGGAATTTGCTTCGCGTAGGGAACATCGGTAATCACCCCCTGGGTATCGTATTGCCAGTGATGAAAGGGGCAGCGGATGGATTCGCCCTGTACCGTGCCGCCGTGACCCAGGTGTGCGCCCAGGTGCGGGCAGGCGGGGTCTGACAGCCCTACCTTGCCTGACTCGGTGCGAAACAACACCATGTCGCGTCCGAAGTAGTGGATGTTGCGGACTTCTCCCACCGCAAGTTCATCGCTGTAGCCGATACAGAACCAGCCAAATGGCATGGGCAATTCAATTCGGTTCGACAAAACTGGCCTCCCTTATTTTGTTGTGAAGTCAGTTGCCTAGGCGAAATCTGACTTCAATGGTCCGATGCGCTCTGCGATCGGTTGCAGGTCTTTAATATCGAGGTTATAGCATTCCAGTGCGTTCTTGCCGAGTATCAACGACAGTTCCTGTTCGGGTATGCCGCGCATCACATCGAGCAGTTTCTCTTTCGTCTTCGGCCACGAGCCCTCGGGGTGTGGGTAATCCGTACCCCACATGATGTTCTGGATACCGATGTCGTGGCGCACGGCGGTAGAGCCCTCATCGAACAGGGCCGAGGCGCCAACCCAGCAGTTGCGCCTGAAGTACTCGCTCGGTGTCATTGTCAGGTTGCTGCGAAAATCGCCCAGTTTGCCCGAGGTGTGCTTGACCGATGCGCGCACGTCCATCATCTCCAGCATATGGGGAATCCAGAACTCGCTCACTTCGGTAATCACGAACTTCAGCTTTGGAAAAAGCTCGAACACGCCGCCGAATATCAGGTGCCACAGCGGACGGCTGGTCCACCAGGCGAACTCTGTCAGATAGATTCCGACGGCGCCAGGTAGTGAGAAATCATAGTCTGGTGATGGGCCAGAATGTGTGTGAACTACCATTTCATGCTCTTCACAGAACGCCCAGATCGGGTAGTATTTGGGGTGATTGTAGGCATCCTTGTCACCCATCAGTGCGGGAATCAGGATGCCCTTCAGGCCATTGGCATGGGCCCATTTGACTTCGGCCAGTGCCTCGTCCACATCGTACAGCATTAATATGATTGCCAGGCCGATGCGGCGCAGTGGTTCCTCTTTGCAGAACTCTGCCATCCAGCGGTTGTGCGCCCTGGCACCGGCCCACTGCAGTTCCGGTTCTACGCCCCAGGGTTTCAGCGCCAGCCCGGCGCCGAACGGCGGCGCATTCATCTCGGTGATGCCGTCGGGGAACAGCACTTCGGCGGCAACGCCATCGGCATCGATTACGCGGTTGCGCACTGCGCCATCCCAGGCGCCGTTCAGTCCGTCGGTGATGCCGTCGCGCCATTTATCGTTGAATTCGGAGATCAGAAAGCTCTCCTCGGCCTTACGGGTCTTGCGTCTTTGTATCGGTAACTCTTCATCGAAAGCTTTGTGGTATTTGCTGTCGAGGTAATCGCGATAGCCCTCCATCGGCAGGCCGGCGTGGCCGTCTGTTGACACAATGAGATAACGATCCATGAATGATGCTCCTGGTGACACGGCGCGGTGTCACTTACTGTTTATGTTAAGCCTGAATCGGCCCGCCGTTCTTACCGAGCCAGCGGCTGCCTGAAATAACGTCCACGTAAGGCCAGAATCCTTCTGGATCCAGCGCCCCGGCAAGTGTGATTTCCCGGCTCAGGTACTCCGGCCACCACAAATGTGCAGAGAGCTGTTCCAGCATCGGCAACTGCGTGGCAATGGGGTCCCAGGGGCTGTCGAGCAGCGTAAGCTTGCCGTTCAGCGCTATCCTGTGGCCCGGCCCGTATTTGCCCTGCACGTGTACCACGTGGGGGGGGAAGTCATAGCCTTTGCCGCCGCCGACCTGACGGGACACCTTCACCCACCATTCATTGCGCTCCAGTCCACCGGGCAGAGGGTCTTCCTCGCCCACCTCGCCCTCGAAGGTGACGAAAGTGTAGTGCTGGTGCGCGCAGCGTGCGGTGACCTTGTTCTGCAGGCGAAAATAATCGGTGTGGCAGGGAAATTTCGGTTGCCCGTTGGTGAACTGGCTGATGAAAATCGCGGACTCCTGATCAATGCCGTAGCCCAGCGCATATTCACCGGCTGTTCCCTGGTAGCTGGCGTCGGCGGTGATCAGGATGCCGTACTCGGGCTCTCCGCTCACCGGCAGATTGTAGATGGTCAGTGTGACGTTAGAGGTGTCGCTGTTCTCGATGCCCGGCGGCAGCAGTGCAGCGATTTTGTCGGGGTCTGTGCGATAGACAATTTTGAGCATTGGCCACTGGCTGATTTCTCCCGGGCTGGTGGCTGGCTCTTGGGTCGGGTCGGACATCGGGCATTCCTCGTGGTATAGGTCTTGTATGATTCGGTCAATCTACACTTGGCCCGATGGCGGAAAAACCCCGAAATCGTGATAAGAGCGTTTCCAACCGGTGGCTAATGTTTTGCGTTATTTCAGGTAGGCGCGCTGGAAGTCGCCCATGCTGCGGACAGCGCTGCGCCTGGACTTCAGATAGCGGTGCCGAAATGCGCTCAGGCTGTTGCGCCAGCCGGGAATCACACTCGGCTGCCGGCCCAGCGCAGCCAGCGCTATGCGTACAACAGGCTCAGGCTCCATGCCGTAGCTGATGCGCCGGGATTTGGTGGCGCCCGGTGATAGGGTGAGAAAATCGATGCCGTGATCCTTCAACTCGTAGTGCAGTGCTTCACCCAGCGTCAGCTGGTAGGCCTTGCTGGCTGAATATTCCGCCATAAACGGTAGTGGCATATGCCCGGCGATAGAGCTGACCTGAATAATCGCGCCGCGCCCCGCCGTTCTCATACACTGCGCAAAGTGGTGAATCAACCTCAGCTGTACGAGCGTATTGAGTCGTAAACACGCTTCCAGTTCCTGTGAGTTTCTGTCTAGGAACCTGCCGTGGTAGCTTTCGGCTCCGGCATTGTTGACGAAGAACGCGATGGGCAGGTCATCCGTTGTGGCAGTAATGGTGGACAGGTAGTCGTCGGCGCTCAGATCACAGGGAATCGCCCGGGTATCAACATCCCATTCCGACGCCAGCTCCTGGCACTGGGCCTGCAATTGGTCCGCACCTCGCGCCAGCAGCGCAAGATTAAAACCGGCGGTGGCGAGTTGGCGGGCAAACTCGCGACCGATACCGGCGGTACTGCCTGTTACCAACGCCCAATTCCCGTATTTTAAAACCGCATCACCTGTGTGCGCCATACGAACGCCCCCGCTGGTTTTACAGTGAGAATTTGTGTCCCCAGATACTCGGTAGTGTGGTTTTTGTCGGTGTGTAGTTCGCCCAGTCCATTTTCAAACCCTCGCAACCGAATTCCAGCTCAAAGCCGCCGGGCGTGCGCATATAGAACGACAACATACGATCATTGGTGTGACGGCCCAGCGTTGATGTTACCGGAATCTCGCGTTGTAGCACCCGATCGAGACAATAACCCACTTCGTCGACACTTTTTACTTCCAGCATCAGGTGGATACAGGCAGACGGGTGTTCGCCACCAAACAGCGCGATAGAGTGATGGCGCGGGTTTTCGACATGCATAAAATTCAGGCCGAGACCCGGGTCGTTCGGGTCGTCAGAGAATTTGAAATGCATATAGTCTGAATCGCCGAAGCCGAGCACCTGCGTGTAGAAATTATGCGTTTCTGCCAGGTTTGGCGCCGGCAGCACAGCGTGACCGAACCCTGCATCGCCGTTGAACCCGGTTTCGAACTCAGCAATACCCAGTGGTGAGATGAACTTGGCATAGTCCAGATCGGCGCCGTGATAGAGTTCCAGCGTATTGCCTGCAGGGTCATCAAAGCGAATCAGCTCGCGTACGCGCCGCTGCTGGGCCTCTGCGGCTGTGCCTGCTGTGATCTCCACACCGGCCCCGATCAGTCCTTCTTTCGCCGCATTGAAGTTCGCCTCATCCAGCAACTCCAACCCGCACAGCTGCAAGCGATCACTGTCGCCGGGCACGATCGCCAGCCGGAAGGGACGTTCGTCCATTTTGAAGTAGATGACGCCATCGTCTGGCATCGCCGGCGCGACCATCAGGCCCAGTACCTCGGTGCCGAATTCCAGCCATTTTTGCGGATCGGTCGACTCGATCACCGCATAGCCCAGACTGCGTATATTCATAGATATTCTCCAGTGTCAGTCGCTGCCCAGAAAAGCCAGCACTTCCTTATTGAACATGTCGGGGTGCTCCACCATGACCCAGTGGCCGCATTCGGACTGGATGATCAGTTTCATCCGCGCACAGTTTTTGGCCAGTGCCAGAATGCCGCTGTCCGGCATCATACGGTCATTGGTGCCCCAGAAGGCCAGTACCGGGCACGACAGCTCTGGCAGACGCTCGGCCAGATACGGAATGGCCATCGTCCACATCACATGGCCGTTCATCAGCGACATGATCTGTGATCGCTCCTCCACCAGCGCATCGGTGGCGTGTTTCGGATCGTGTGTCAGGCCAAACGCAAACAGGTCTTTCATCACTGCGTGTGAAATAGGCTCGCCGGAGCCGTACACCTCGAACATTTTCTGCATGCCGGGCATTTGCAGGTATTCCTCCTGCTGGCTCATGCCGCCCGGTGCCATCAATACCAGTTTGTCGACCAGCGCTGGATGTTCCAGCGCGAGGCCCATGGCAACTGCACCGCCGAGTGAGTTGCCCACAACACAGCAGCGCTCAACTCCGATGACATCGAGCGTTTGTTTGACGCACTCGACAAAGAATGACAGCGGGTGGTCGACATCATCCGGTTTGTCGGAGAAACCAAAGCCGACAAGGTCGGGCACAATGCAGCGATAGCCCTGCTCCGCCAACCACGGGTAGTTGTCCTTGAAATTGCTGTGGCCGCTGGCTCCGGGCCCCGAGCCGTGCAGGAAAACAACGGTAGGGCCGGTGCCTACATCGATATAGTGCATGCGATAGCCGTTGGCGCATTCGGCGTAATGTTCCTCGGGTAGAACCCCATTCAGAGCCATAGTGAATTCCTCAATTATGAAAAAGTGAAGAGCCTGGTTTAGAGGCTTGAGTCAGTGCTGGGCTGGCCGAACAGCATGCCGCCGAGATTGATCGAGAACGGTTCACTGATATTGGCGATATGCGCCTGGCTGGCGAAAATGTCCTGGTGCTGAGCCAGCATTGCGCTGCTGTTTCGTATACCGCCGGAACCAGCGGCCTTAAGCATGCGCGAGGACAGGGCCAGACACTGATCGGCGACCTTTGCCGTCTCGTAACGAAACACTGCGCGGTCCACCAGGGGTACTTCGGTATCGGAACGCGCGGCGTCCATCAGTCTGTCAAAGCTCGTGAACATCATCAATTTCATGTATTCGATTTCGGCTTTAGCATCGGCGGCAACCTTTTTGGCGCTGGGGTCATCTTTCATCGGCACCGGCCCGGCTATGCGTGTTTTGGCGACCTCGATATAGTTTTCCAGTACGCCCTCGACGGCGCCCAGTGAGGCATTGCACACGGCTCTGGAGAACACTTGCATAAAGGGCAGGCGATACAGCGGTGCCTTGTTGCGATGTTTTTCTCCGCCACGATCTTCGCGCATCCGGTGTACGTGATGTTCGGGGACAAATACATTGTCCACAACGATATCGTGGCTGCCGGTTCCCTGCAGCCCGACAACGTCCCAGTTCTGCTCTATCGAGTAGTCGCCGCGTGGCAGTAGAAAAGTGCTGTAGTTCTCCATATCCCAGGGCGCTTCCTCGGTGGGGATGACCGCGCCGAGAAACACCCACTGGCAGTGCTCGCATCCACTTGAGAAACTCCATCGGCCGCTGAGCATAAAGCCGCCATCTACAGGCGTGACCATGCCCATGGGTGCGTAGGAGGAAGACACCAGTACGGTCGGATCATCGCCCCATACGTCAATCGATGCCTGCGAATCAAACAAATTCATCTGCCAGTTGTGAACAGCCACCACGCCCAGCACCCATGCACTGGACATGCAGGCCTTGGCCAGTTCCAGCCCCACGGCGTAAAACACCTGTGGGTCCATCTGATAACCGCCGTACTGCTCTGACTGCAGGATCTTGAAAAAACCTGCCGCATGGAAATCGGCAATGGTCTCAGCGGGTACTTTACGCTGTGCCTTGCACTGCGCTGCCCGCTCTAGCAGCACCGGTTGCAGATCTTTGGCCGCCTGCAGCAATTGCAGCGCACGTGGGGATCCCATACTGTATTGCGCGCCGATACCGGCTGCTTCCGCTGGATTATTCACAGTCTCTCCTTACCCGCTTATTGTGAAGACGGTAACGATAGCTCGCGCCTGTGCTGAGAATAAGGTGCTGCGGGTAAATTTACTGTGCACGAAAAGAAGGTAATGATTGCAGGTCGTTATTTCAGACTGTCTCTTCGAGCCGTCCCTCCGGGTAACCAGCCTGAGAGCTCAGAGGGCTGAGATATTCGCCCTCAGACCGGTTCCCCGAATGGACTGGATCAGGCGCAGTGTGAGCAGCGCAGACAAATCGCGACTCCTCAGGAACCAGGCGGGCGGTAGCGACAATGCGCTGCGGCGAATATCCCAGCCCCCTGAGCAAGAAGTGCATTGTCGCTGCTGCTCGCCGACTACAACGTGAGTACTTGACGTTGCGGTCTCAGTCTTTGCGAACACCTTTGTAAATAATTCTGCGCACCGCCAGTGGAAATAACAGGGAGCGAACAGTCCACTTGGGAAACCGAAAACTGCTGCCGTCGGGCTGGAATACGCGCAGGCCGTCTCGCTGTACGCCATATACTGAACCCCAACGATAACGCGGTGGATCGTAGCGTTTCATATCGCTGTCGCGGCCTTCAAGATGAGCGCGCATATTGTGGCCGAGCAGGCGGTAGCCCCAGTTACGGGCAGAACTGCGATGGGGGTCGGAGGCCGCTATGTCCCCGACGGCAAAGACATTCTCATAGCCCGGAACGCGAAGGCATTCATCCGTCTTTACAAAGCCGTCGGCGTTCAGCATGTTTGCGGGAATAAAACCGTTATTGGGTACCATCTTCCCGACTGCCCACAGCGTGAGGTCGGCATTGAAGGGCGCCTGACCGCCTCCCCACTCTACAGGCCCGGTGGTAAATCGGTCGCACTGGAAGTCATCCGGGATTGCCGCGCGGTGCCCGGGATGCAGGTCAACGCCTGCGCTCTTGAGGTGTCGCTCTACGCGACGTCGAACCTTGGGGTGATACCCGGGCAGGGGTTGCGCTTCACTGAAGAAGAAATGCACGGATTTTTGCGGGTGACTCGCGGCCAGATTGGCGGCAACACTAACGCCGGTGGCACCACCGCCAACGACCGCAATGGTGTGCGCTTGCAACAACTCCTGTGAGGTACTGTCGATAGACCGGTTGATAGTGTCGATATCCTCCAGCGTGCTATTGCGCCAGAAGCCATTGGTCACGCCGGATGAAATTAACAGCGCATCATAGGGTTCGACAGATGACTCGCCGTCCTGCGAGAGCACGGTCACAGTGGTATTTCGGGTATCGATCGAGGTGATCAACCCCTGCAGTGTGCGGACCCCATCCAGTTTTCTGTAGCGTGAAAAAGGCATGAGGTAATCCCGCTTCCACTGCTGCGGCTGCGTCAGCCTCATGCCCAACTCCTGCCCACTCACCAGAACGGGTTTGGGGCTGATACCCACGATGTCGAAGTCGTTGCCGAGATGGATGGCCACTAGCAGGCCTGTATCGCCAAAGCCGGCGATCACTACACGTTTTTTTGCAGGTGTATGCCCGATGTGAGAGCGCTACCTAGCGCATTCCCAGTACGTTCTTCATGAAGTGGGTGCCGAAGCGGCTGATACGCTGTGCCGCCACCGCCAGTGGGCTCTGATCCAGGTAGTTGATCTGCACCATGCGGCGCTCACCGACAAAGCGGGTGTGGCCGTGCCAGGAGTGGTCGGTGCGTCGAAAGGCAATCATGGAGCCGCCAAGCGGTGGCACTTGGGTTGCGTAGTCCTCGATATCGTTCTTGGAGCGTAGCAGGCGCAGCTGACCGTCGGGGTGATCCCACTGTTCATTGAAATAGACCAGCACGGTGATGACCTTGCTTTTGTGGTCGGTATGAATATTGCCATCAGTGCGCTCGCAAAATTTGCGCACTGTCACCGTGGTGGGCAGGGAGGCCAGCTCCATGTCAAATTTCTCACCTAGCACAGTGGCCAGCTCCTGCCCCTGGAGTTCCTCCATGAGCGCTTCGAAAGCCGCGCCATAGGTGAGGTTTTCCAGCGCGTGATTGGCGGCGGTGTCGATGGCAGGGTAGTCGCGATTAACCGCCTTAAGCGCACCGGCGTTGAGAAACTCCGGCACCACGAGGTAGTCGTAGGGGTCGGTTTTCAGCGGGGTCGCGCGTAGCGCATCGATATCAATGAGTGCCATAGGCGCATTTTAGTATGCTGATTGTTGCCCCGGCAAGGCGCCGCGGCAACACAGGATGTTAATAGTGCGGTAAATCAACACTTGCCCGCTTAGTGCGGGAAAAGCCGTTTTACGGTAGAATTTGCCGCCTTTTGAACCAGTTACCGAGGATAATCCCGCAGATGGCCGATAAGGCACGCGTCGTGTTACGCCACATTATTATGGCTCTCTGCTTCTGGTTGCCGGCTGCGCGCCGCAAGGCGATAGAGCGCTGGCTGCGCGGGCGCGAGGAGTTCAAGAAACTGCAGCGCAGCGACTGGGTGCTGATGAGTTGGGGCAAGTCGGGCCGGACCTGGCTACGGGTGATGTTGTCGCGAGCCTATCAGCTCAAGGGAAATCTCGATGCCAGCGAGCTGCTGGATTTCGACAACCTCAAGCACCGTGATCCACAGCTGCCGGCAGTCTTTTTTACCCACAATAACTATCTGCGTGACTACACCGGCAATGCGCAATCCAAACAGCACTTTCAGGGTAAACGGATTGTACTGCTGGTGCGTGACCCGCGTGATGTCGCGGTGTCGCAGTTTTTCCAGTGGCAGTTTCGGATGCGCCCGAACAAAAAGTTCATTAACGATTATCCGCCGCATGGCGCTGACATCGATGTCTGGGATTTTGTGTTGGACAAGGATGCCGGCCTGCCGCGCATCGTCGAGTATTTCAACGGTTGGGCACAGGCTATCCCGGAACTGCGTGACGTGTTGGTAGTGCGGTATGAGGACATGCGCAAGGACCCTGGCGCTGTGCTGGCAGAAATCCTGGCTTTTACCGGCACGGCGGTTACCGTCGAGCAAGTGCAGGAGGCCGTGGATTTTGCAGCCTACGACAACATGAAGAAAATGGAGCAGGATAAATTCTTCAAAGGCAGTGGCGCGCGCGTCAAGCCTGGTGACAAAGACAACCCCCAGTCCTTCAAGGTGCGAAAGGCCAAAGTGGGCGGCTACCGCGATTACTTCACTGACGAGCAGTGCGCGCAGCTGGAGCACATGGTCGCTGAACTGGACCCGATTTTTGGTTATGGTGGACAACAGGCATGAAACTGGCCATCCAGAATGTTCGGCAGTTGTGGCAGACAGGTCGAAAAAAGCTGTCGCGTCGCATCCTGCATTGGAAAATGCGCGGGCAACCCGAGGCGGATATTCTCATCGCCGAGCGCAAACTGCGCGGTGTGGAGCAGTTCGACAAGTTGCAGCGCGCTGATATTGTGTTTGTTTCTTTCGGAAAAAGCGGGCGCACCTGGCTGCGTGTGATGATCTCTCATTTGTTTCGAGTGAAGTATGGCTTGCCGGAGAATGCCGTGCTGGGCTTCGACAATTTTCACAACCTGAACAAGTCTGTTCCCAAGACATTCTTTACGCATGACAACTACATCAAGGATTACACCGGCGACCCGCACAGCAAGGCGCCGTTCTACAACAAGCGTGTAATCCTGCTGGCCCGTGACCCACGCGATGTGGCGGTATCGCAGTTTTTCCAGTGGAAGTTCCGCATCAAGCCGACCAAGGTCGCCATCAACAATTACCCGCCCCGTGGCAGCGATATCAGCCTGTTCGATTTTGTGATGGGCGACAATGGCGGTAGCCTGCGCGCGGTGACCGACTACCTGAACCTGTGGGCACAGGAAGTGAGCAACATGGAGCACTTCCACCTGCTGCGCTACGAGGACTTGCGCGCCAGACCACGCGAAGAGTTGCGCGCTCTGCTGGACTTTATGAACGTGGATGCCACAGATGCTCACGTTAACGCGGCGGTTGATTACTCCTCCTACGAAAACATGAAGAAGATGGAAAGCTCGCAGCAGTTCCGTCTTGCCGGTGGCCGCATGATGCCGCGCGATAAGGACAACCCCAACAGCTTCAAGGTGCGCCGCGCAAAAGTCGGCGGCTACCGCGATTACTTCACCGATGAGGAAGTTGCGGCAATTGACGCGCGATTAGCCGAAACCCTGGATCCGCTGTTTAACTACAAATAGTTCGTGAGTGTGGCAGCTGGATAACGCGATACGAATCTTTGGGGTCAGAGTAAGAGCGTCGCGAACGCTTAATAAAGGGTCGTGTACAAGCTGATTCCACGCTGCCCCAACGACTCTCACTGCCCCCAGCTACGCTAATCAATACAATCGATTCTCCCATCCAGCACTTGTATACGGTGGTCACAACGGTTGGCGATTTCCGGATCGTGTGTGGATATAAGAAATGTCGTCCGCTCTTCCCGATTAATGATTTTCATTTGCTCCATCACCTGAAAGCCGGTTTCCCTATCGAGATTCCCTGTTGGCTCGTCAGCCAGCACCAGATCCGGTTTATTCATCAGCGCTCTGGCAATCGCAACGCGCTGCTTCTGCCCACCTGAAAGCTGGGTCGACAGGAAGTCGACGCGGTCGGCGAGGCCTACCCGCTCCAGCAGGTCTCCCGCACGCTGGCGCATGGCGGGTGTTAGATGGTTCTTCGGTGCGGCTGCTGGGAAGGCAACGTTTTCACGTGCAGTGAAATCGGGTAGCAAGTGATGCGCCTGGAAAACGAACCCGAGGTGGCGGTTGCGAAACTGGGATCGCCGGTCCTCTTTCAGGTGCGTGACGTCCTGATTTAGCAATGACATACGACCCGCAGTAGCACTCAGTAAAAGCCCCACAATTGAGAGTAAGGTGCTCTTTCCCGATCCTGAAGGCCCCAGCAGTGCAACCAGTTCTCCGGCCTGCAGTTGAAAACTGATACCTTTGAGTACCGGCGTTTCAACATCCCGGGAGCGGAAGGTTTTGGTGATTTCCTCAACCTCCAGAATCACAGTCATTGCTGAATGGCCTCCAGTGGATCAACATTGGCCGCTGCGCGAGCAGGGAGGGCGGCGGCTAGCACAGCACCCAATGCCGTCAGCATGATCACCAGCAGGTAACCGCCCTGTTCCGGGGCGATCGGTAACATGGGGCTACCATCGGCCTGCTTGATCGAAAACAACCAGAGGCAGAGCCCGTAGCCTGCAAGTGCGCCGACCAGCCCACCCACCAGCCCGACCAGCAAACCTTGCAAAATAAATACACTGGCTACGAAGCGCCGGGAAATTCCGAATGAGCGCATGATGCCGATTTCACTGCGCCGTCGATAGGTAGACAGTAACAGCGCACTGGCCACGACAATGACGATGGAAATCATCGCAAACAGTTGAATCAACGACCCGGTGCTGCCCTGCGCCGCCAGTGCCTCCTGTAGATTCCGGTTCTCCTCCTGCCAGGAGCGAGCTCGCAGAGAGGTCTGAGCCTCCAGTGCTTCGGCGATCAAGGGGGCCTGGTTTGGATCCATCAGTTTGACAGATAACTGGCTGACACCATCAGGCAGGTCAAACAGTGGGCGTGCTGAACGCAGGTTGAGATACGCAATTCGCTCATCCACACTGGCAATGCCGATTTCAAAAATACCGCGTACAGTCACCAGCCGCTCGCGGTCGCGATCCGTACGCAGAATCACCGGCTGGCCGATATTGAGGCCGAGATCGTGTGCCAGGTTGGTGCCAATCAGTACACTGCCCGCAGATAAGTCGGCATCGCCGTGCACAAGGTTGCGCGCGATCGGGGCGACGACAGAGAGTTTTTCCGGCTCAATACCAATGACCACGACAGGTGCCACCGCTTCGCCGCGAACCAGAAAGCCATTGCCATTGATTTCCGGGCGGGCGGCGATAACACCGGGGATCTGTTCAATCATACGGACGAGGCTTTGCCAGTCTCGTATCTGGCGCCGTTGGGCCGTCGATACCGGAGTTGCTGCATAGCTGTCCGGCGCGGTAAGCACAGGCGCCTTCTGTAATTCAGGCTCTACTGTGATGTGTGCAATGCTGCCGGTAGTTTCCTCGGTCAATGCCTCAGCGAGGCCATTAATCAAGGCCGTGATGAACACGAACGCGATGACGCCCAGCGCGACCCCAGCAATCAGCAATGCCGTTTGCAGCACATTGGAAGTCAAATAGCGCCATGCAACCTGCCACTGGAACATGGCGTCAGGGAGCCGTGAATTGCGCGCTATTCAGGGGGTTAACTTCATCACCCTCTGCCAGCGAGGTGGCTCTGGCCACAACCGTTTCAGTGCCTTGCAGGCCCGCTGTGACAACTACACGAGGTCCGGGCCAATCGAAAATCTCAATCGGTACTACGCGAATTCGGTTGTTCTCCACCACCAGCGCCTGATGCCCACCCCCCAATAGTCGCACCGCGCTGCGTGGCACAGAAACAGCATCGTCGAGGCGCTCCACGACAATCGTGGTATTGATCGTCCTCCCCGGCAGCAAACTGTCAGCGGTGGCAGCAGTCTCCAACCGGACTATCCGGCCTCCTGTCGTGGGGTCAACACGAGGGGAAATTTCTGACACTACAGCGTCAAAAATATCGGCCGATCCAGCCGGGTTGATGCGGGCAGCTTGACCGAGCTGCAACGCATCGGCGTAGTATTCATCGGCCTCTGCCTCAACCTCGAGCTCGACAGACCCAATATCGAATAAACCTGTTTCGGTGGATACGACTTGCCCGACATCGACAGGCCTTGCCAGTACCAGCCCGTCGATGGGTGAGCGAATGACAAATTTCTCGGCGCGAACCGCAACCTGCCGCTCCGCCGCCCGAGCGGCATCGAGCCGCGCTTTCAACGCGTCAACTTCCGCCAGTAAGTCATCGACATTCTGAGTGGACACAAAGCCCTTCTGAACCAGTTCCTGTGTGCGCGTCAGCTGATTGTTTGCCCGCGCCAGCTCCGCCTCCACTGCAATCGCCTCGGCGCGGCTGGCGCTGAGTGTCGCAATTTCTTCCTCTGCGGCCACCCTGGCGATCACCTCGCCCGCGGTGACATGCTCGTTTTCATCCTTCAGCAACTCGATAACCTGTCCGGGCTGCTCAGCGCGCACACTGACCTCCCGCTTTGGCATCACGCGGCCCACAATCGACAACACCCGCTCCACAGGCCCACGCTCGACCGCGACTACAGGGACCTTCGGAATACGTGATTGCATACCGTAGTGCAGTACAGCGGCGACTACGGCCAGCGTGATTACCAAAAACAGTATCTTCGCAATGGATCGACGCAATTCAATTGTCCCCGTCGAGCTTGATGCTCTTTCCGTGTTAGCAAACTTTTGGGCCAGCACCACCTGCTGGTGGCGCCCTGTTATGAGTATCTGCTTACTTCAGCTCCACTTTAGCAAGTGCTCTGTCACTAATACAGGGGGACAATAGCGTTTTGTCTGCAGTACGCGGCCAGAGATGCCACCGCAGTGAGGCGCCCACCTGCGCGAGTATGCCGCCTCCCTTTTGGGCTTGTTTTCGTACTTCAAGGTTTACCTAGCTTGTGGCGGCGGTGGAGGCGGAGGTGACGACACATGGACTCCTCCGGGCTCTTTGCCGGTCCCGTAATGCTTCGCTGACTACAATAGTGAACAGAAAAGTTGGGATGCATTTCGCAGCAGTCGGGGCCGGGCAGTTTACTCAAGTGACAATCGTGACAGCCTTTACCGTCTCAATCTGGCTAGCGGCGACATTTCCCTGGTTTCAGATAGCATAACCGGGTGGCCACAGTTTTCAGACACAGGCCGATTCATAGCCTATCCCGTCCGAGGGATAGCCGCGCCGATCTATGATCAGGTTAAAGGCCGCGATTTGCCAGATGCCGCGTTGACGAATGTCACTTCGCTTCAGCTTAGCTGGGCCGCTCCGTACCTGCAGAAATCGATAATACCGCAGCACCGGTGAGTCGACCGTTGCGCAAATCATCGAGTGCCGCGTTTGCCTGCTCCAGAGGGTAGGCGTGGACCTCCGTCTCTATTGGAATCTTTGCGGCCAGCGGCAGGAATTCCTCGCCGTCGGCGCGGGTCAAATTGGCGATTGACGCAATGCTGCGCTCACCCCAGAGGTCGCTATAGGGAATAGGGGGGATATCGCTCATATGGATGCCGGCGCAAACCACCTTGCCGCCCTTTTTGATCGCGCGCAGCGCCTGCAGAACACAGTCACCATCCGGGGCAAAAATAATAGCGCCATCGAGTAATTCCGGGGGACTTTGATCGGAATCGCCCGCCCAATGAGCGCCCAGCTGCAGGGCAAACTCCTGCGCGAGCTGGTCGCCCGGTCGGGTGAACGCGTAGACCGCTTGTTGGTGATAGCGCGCCAACTGAATGAGTATGTGCGCCGCCGCACCAAAGCCATAGAAACCAAGGCGCGAAGCAGCGGCGACCGGGCGCCATGAGCGATATCCTATCAGCCCTGCGCACAAAAGTGGCGCTGCCTGCAAGGCGCTGAAACCTTCCGGTACAGGAAAACAGTAGCGGCTATCGGCCAGCGTGTACTCGGCAAAGCCTCCATCGACCTGATAGCCGGTATATACGGCGTCATCACACAGATTTTCTCGGGCGCTGGCGCAAAACTCGCAATGGCCACAACTGCCGCCCAACCACGGCACTCCGACCCTTTGACCGACTGAAAAGTTGCCGGCATTGTCACCCAGCGCTGCCACGATCCCCACGATCTGATGACCGGGGACCAGCGGCAAGCGCGGCTCGGTCAGGTCTCCATCGACGACATGTAAATCGGTGCGGCAGATTCCGCAGGCCAGTACGCGAATCAGTAACTGTCCTTCGCCCGCCGTCGGCTGCGGCAGTTCGGTCAGCGCCAATGGCTGTCCGATTTCGTTGAGTACCATTGCTCGCATATGGGGGGTTCTCCTTGCGACTGCGCGTTTGTGGGTGAGTCAGTACGTCATGGTCTTAAGGTCTGGTTCTGCCGGGGCATTAGCAGATCGCCCGGCGCCAGGCCGCTGATGACTTCTACCATGCCGTCCGGGCCGGGCTGTCCGAGTTGGACAAAGCGCCGCTCGATGACGCCGTCGTTTGCTATCCACACCACATCCAGCTGTCCGACACTGGCCACACGGTCAGCCGCCACCAGCAGTTGCGGACGATACCCGGCGAATACCTGCAGCCGCGCATACATGCCCGGCAGTAGTGTTTGGTCTGAGGGCAATATCGCCCGGACCAGGAAGCTGCGCGATCCGGGGTCGGCCGCTGGCACTATCTCTTCAATGCGTGCAGTGAAGGTGCGCTGTACTGAGGGCACTTCCACCTGCAATTCGGCGCCGGGCTTTAGTGCCAGCGCCAGTTGCTCTCGGACCCAGGCCTCGACCTGTAGCGAAAACGGATTATACAGGGCCAGTAATTTCTGGCCGGGTGAGGCGGTGTCACCCGGCTCGGCAAACCGGTCGACGATACGCCCGGCGATGGGTGAACGTATATCGGTGAAGCTGACAGCAGTCTCCGCTTCCTGCAGCGCCTGCTGCGCGGCACCTAGATCGGCCTCAAGTGCGGCCGCATTGGCGTGTGCCGCATCGCGGTCGGCATTGGCGATCAGGCCGCGCTTGTGCAATTCCTCGGCCCGCTGCAGGTTTTGTGTGGCCTGGGTCAGTCTTGCCTGTACCGCCAGTATCTGTTCCCTGGCCTGTTGTGCACGCGCCAGCAGGTCGCCCTTCTCCAGTTCTATCAGTAACTGACCGGGCTCCACCACATCGCCGGCGCGCACCGATATGCCAGTGATGCGCGCGAGCAGGCGGGAGGAGATGATGGTCGTCTCCCTGGCCTCAATAGAGGCGGGCACCAACTCGGTGAACGGTACTTGCTGTATCGCGGTCGTAACCGCCTCGCTGGTGTCGACGGTATTGGCCTGCGCCAGTCCGGGGTTGATTTTGTCGGTGAACACACCTGCCATGGCGGCCACCAGCAGGGCCAGTGCCAGTAGAGCGGTCGCGGCTAGCAGCAGTTTACGGGAAGTCTTGTTCATGCTGTCACGTCCTCGTCAAAAACCAACAGGTAGACTGCGGGCACCACGATCAGGGTCAGCAAAGTGGAAGCGATGATGCCAAAGATGATCGCCAGTGCCAGTCCACTGAATACCGGGTCCAGCGTTATGATCAGGTTGCCCAACACGGTGGTACCCGCAGTGAGTAGTACCGGCCGCATGCGCACGGCGCCGGCCTGCAGCAAGGCTTCCTGCACCGTGTCGCCGCGCGCTCTGGCCTGGCTGATAAATTCGACCAGAATCAGGGAGTTGCGCACCACAATACCGGCCAGCGCAATCATTCCTATCATAGCGGTTGCGGTGAAGAGCACCAGGTCGGGCGCGCCGCCGACGACCCGCTCACCGAACTGGTTCATCAGCCAGAAGCCGGGCATGATGCCGATGATAGTCAGCGGTATGGAGGACATGATGATCAGCGCCAGCGCAGTGGATTGCGTCTGCAATTTCAACAGGACGAAGATTGCCAGTAGTGCGAACAGATAGCCCAGGCCCATGTCGCGGAATACATCCACTGTGATGCGCCATTCACCCTCGCCGCCCCACTCTACGTAGGTATCGGCCGGCAGTTCCCAGCTGTCCCCTGCGCCGCTATTGAAATAGGTGCGCGACTGCCAGAGCGCACCGTCGCGCGTTGGCGCGCCCTCATCGGCGCTCAAATCGGCAATCACTTCAGCCGGCGTGCGACCATTGAGTTCCGCCATGACATAGACCACCGGGCGCAGATCCTTGTGGTGTATGGCCTGGTCGGCGGTACTCTGTTGGAAGTGGCCCAGTTCACCCAGTGGCACCAGAGATTGCGGTGCGATGTCCAGACCCTGCTCGGTGCTGGCCTTGGTGATACCCGGGCGGCCTTTCACCAGCAGGCTTTCAAAATTTTGCTGTGAAACGCGCAGGTGCGGATCCAATCGCAGCTCCAGCGGCAGTGGCCTGGCCTCTCGTTCAAGTTGCAGGTAGCCGGCGGTGTAGCCCGCGTTGGCCATGGCGAGTGTGCTGGCGATGTCGTCCGTGGCAACGCCGGACAGCGCGGCTTTTTGTTTGTCGGTGACAAAACGCAAACGTACCTGCTCGTCTGCAATACTCGAATCGAGTTCCATCACATGGGCCTCGCGCGACAAGCGATCCATCAGAGCGGCAGCTGCGTCCTGTTGTGTACTGTAGGGTGTCAGCGTGTCGCCGTAGATTTCCGCGACCAGAGTGCTGAGCACGGGCGGCCCCGGCGGTACTTCTACCACCTTGATTTTTACACCCTCGTGATTGATCGGTGCGAGCAATTCGCGCAGGCGCAGCACAATAGCGTGCGACTGTTGTGCGCGGCGTGACTTGTCAGCCAGCGTGAGTCGTAACTCGCCCATGTGCGCACCCTCGCGCAGATAATAGCGGCGCACCAGGCCATTGAAATCAATTGGCGATGCGATGCCGACAAACGCCGCAATGGCCATAACCTCAGGCAGCCTGTGAATCTGGCTCGCAACCTCTCGCGTGACGGCCGCCGTCTGTTCAAGGCTGGCACTTTCGGGCATATCGATCAGCACCTGCACTTCGTTCTTGTTGTCGAATGGCAGTAACTTCAGGGGGACCGCGCGCAGCAATGGCAGCACGGTTGTCGCAATAAACAGGGCCAGTACCACCCACAGCAGGATCTTGGCGCGGCCGCGATGGCGGATCACGGGTGTCATTGCGCGCCGGTAGAAACCGCCCCGCGGCGCGGCAACGTCTTCTCCGGTTGAACCTGGGGTTGTCCTCAGCAACCGGCTAGCCAGCCACGGCGTGACCAGAAAGGCCACCAGCGTGCTGGCTATCACACTGACCGGCACATTGAACGCCATCGGCGCCATGTAGGGCCCCATCATGCCGGTAATGAATGCCAGTGGCAGAAAGGCGACAACAATGGTAACGGTGGACAGCATTAAGGGGACCCGAATCTCTGCGATGGCAGCTACCACGCGCTCACGCAGCGGCATCGATGTCCTGCCCATGAAGCGGGATATGTTGTCGACGCCGGTGATGGGATCGTCGACCAGCAGGCCCAGTGACAGGATCAGTGCAAACAGCGTTACGCGATTGATCGTATACCCCATTGCATAGTCCAGGCCCAGCGTGATGCCATAGCAAATTGGCACCGCCAGCCCGACCACAATGGCGGCGCGCCAGCCCAGGAATACACCGATAAACATCACCACAGTGACGATGGCGAATGCGAGACTGGCGGTGAGGTCGTTCACTTTTTCATTGGCCGTCTGGCCGTAGTCGCGTAACACCTCGACCTGGACATCCGTCGGTAGCAGGGTGTCCTGCAGGCGAGCCATTTCGCGATGCACCGCCTGTGCGACCGTGACCGCATTGGCGCCGCGCTGCTTGGCGACCGATATGGCGACCATCGGGTGGGAGGCCCCGAGGGCTGGGGTGCCAGTGTCTGCTTGCGCAACGGGGTGGGCTGTGGCGAAGTCAATCCAGGTATAGCTATCGCTTTCTGCTGGCCCGTCCTCAATGCGCGCCACATCGCGCAGATACACTGGTACCGAGTCGATGACATTCACCACCAGTGTCTCCAGTGCCTGGCTGTCCTCCACAAAGTCACCCACTTGCAGTTCGATGGAGTCATTGCCCAAGGTCCAATGGCCCGCGGCGCGGCGCACG
Organism: Halioglobus sp. D3-4; assembly: GCF_055809315.1. Lineage (NCBI taxonomy): Bacteria > Pseudomonadati > Pseudomonadota > Gammaproteobacteria > Cellvibrionales > Halieaceae > Halioglobus > Halioglobus sp. D3-4. The sequence continues at coordinate 3,490,747 of NZ_CM147907.1, read as the reverse complement.
TTTGATACTGCCAGCGCTGATACGATATCTGCCGTCGTGGTTTTCCGCGCCCCCATGCTCTCGGGATTGATCAGTATCTTGATGGTGCGCGGCCGCCCGCCTACTACATTGACCTCTCCCGCCTCAGGTATGCCCTGCAACACTGTGGAGACTTCATCGGCGATGCGTCGCAGGTCGTAGTCGCTGTACCGCTCGGCGTTGCTGCTCCATAGTCCTAGCATCACGATGGGCACATCATCCACCTCCACCGGCCGCACCAGCCAGCGACTGACAACCGGGGGCACGCGGTCCTGGTTGGCGTAGAGCTTGTTGTAGGTGTTGAGTAGCGAATCCTCGCGATCTTCGCCGACATAAAAGGCCAGCGTGACGCTGGCGCGGCCAGTGGCCGATGTGGAATAGACATGCTCGACACCGGGGATTTGCGACAGCAGTTTTTCCAGCGGGATGGTCACTTGTCGCTCGACCTGGCGAGCGCTGAGCCCCGGTGTGTCCACCAGTACATCGACCATCGGTACAACAATCTGGGGCTCCTCCTCTCGGGGGGTATACAGCAGCGCCAGGGCGCCCGCGGCCAGCGCGAGCAGGAAAATCACTTTCGGCAGCCCGCCACCCAACGCGTAGTGCACAACGCCGTCAATAGCCTTGCTCATAGCGCGGCCGTAGCGACCTTCCTCAATGTTCGACACAATAGATCCCGTGCAGTGTTTCAATCACTGCCGTCACATGGGTGCTGGTGAGCGAGTAGAAAATGCGTTGCCCATCGCGCCGCGTCGCGACGATTTGTTCATCTCGGAGACGCGCCAGGTGTTGTGAAATCGCGGACTGGCTTAGTCCGGTTAGCTCTTCGAGCTCACCGGCCGTGTGTTCTCGGGTAACTAATGCGCACAGCACCAGCAATCGATTGGGGTTGGACAGCGATTTGAGCAGTGCCGATGCTTCCTGCACGTTGCTGCGCATGCGTTCAATATCCATAGACATCCCGAGCTCTGGTTTATGGCAATGGCCAGAAATATATTAGATAAATCTAATATATGTGTCAAAGGAAGGTTGTAGTCCGGGGCGGGTGCGCCACGATGTCGACGGGGTGATAATCGAGTTTCAGCCGTGTTGGGGGAGCTACACTGCCGTCAAACCGCTCAAGCGCCGACCAGTTGCATCGCATCGGGGCGCAAATGCCCCTGCGAAATTTCATCCTGCAACAGCGACTCGGAGAGCTCCCCATCTGCCAGTGCCTCGCGCACCAGATTGAAGAAAAAGGTTTCCTGTCTGGGGTCGGGGTGGGCGTCATAGGTGCCGGCGAACTTGTAGTCACCAAACAGGGCACGGCGACCGCGTCGCAGCCAGTGGCGCGGAGGGAATAGCTGAAAAGTATCGGCCGGGCGGTAGTCGATCTTCAGGCCCGTCTTCCAAGGCTGGGTCTTGCGTTTGGTATTGTGCAGCAGCTTGGTGTTTTCGTCCAGGTGATCGAAATCATTCCACTGGTTCTCCAGCGCGGCGATGCTGCCCGGCCGTTCCAGTTTCAGCGAAATCCAATCCATATAATCGCGTTTCACCGGCTCGAACATCTCGGTGAAGTCTCGCTCGAACTGCCAGTGCGTGAGCTGCGCGCAATCCAGCAGCATCACGCTGCTGGCGAAGGCGCCCTGACGGCCCTTGCGGCCCGTTTTCGGTCGGCACACAATGGCGGCACCGGCCATATCGCGCTGTAACAGCTCCCAGATATCGCCGATGGCGAAAATATCCGGGTCCATGATCACGGCGCGGCCCTCATACCCCATCAACTGCGGGGGAGTGAAGCGCAGCGGTGTAAACGACTGCAGATCGTCGTTGAGCCAGGGCCGCATCTCGCCGTCACGGCGGTACAGCTGTCCTTCGCGCTCCAACATGCAGGGGTAGTCTTTCACCTCCACGAATTTCACATCGAACTTGTCGGCGTGTGCGGAGCGCTTGCGCAGTGAGTAACGACTTACCAGTGCGCCCAGCATCTGTTTGTGGTTGGTGTGTATGAATACGGTGGGTTTCAAACTGTTTCTTCTCGCGAGGAATCTGTAGGATAGTTTACCGCCAGCGCGCTGTTCCATAAACGACTGGCTTTGGCAATTTTTGGAGCGATGCTCCCCGGCCGCGCGCCGTTTACCGCGATAAACCTGACGAGGACGCCGCGTGGGCGAGGGATCTATCACAGTCTGGTGTCTGCTCGGCAAAAAAGCCGGAGACAACACCCAGGTACGGGCGCTGGCCGAGGAACTCGGCTGGGGCTATCAGGAAAAACTTATCAACGCCCGCCCCTGGGAGCTGATGGTGCATATCGGCGGGCGCGCTACGCTGGCCGGTATAGATCGCGCTCAATCGAGCGAGCTCACTGCGCCTTGGCCGGATATCGTTATCAGCGCGGGCCGCCGCAATGAACCGGTGGCGCGGTGGATTCAACAGCAGTCAGGCGGCAGGTCCAGGCTGGTGCATATCGGCCGCCCGTGGGCGCCGCTGTCCGTCTGGGATTTGATCGTTACCACACCGCAATACTTCCTGCCCGAACACGCCAATGTCGTGCACAACAGTCTGCCCCTGCATCGCTTCACCGCGGAGGACTTTAATCGAGCGGAGCAATTTCGGCCGCAGTTTGAACACTTGCCGCGACCCTGGGTGGCGGTATTGATGGGAGGCGACAGCGGTCGCTTTGTGATGACTGCAGAGAAGGGCGCGCGCCTGGGTCAGCTTGCCCAGTCACTGGCGTCGGCCTCAGGGGGGGCGGTGCTGGCCACCGATAGCCCGCGCACACCGCGCGCTGCCGGCGATGCCATGCAGGCACAGTTGCAGGCGCCGTGTCTCTGTCATCGCTGGCACGCGTCGGGCGAGAACCCCTATCAGGGGCTGCTGGCGCTGGCGGATGCCTTCATCGTCACCGGCGAGTCCATGTCCATGCTGGGCGAAGCGGTGGATACCGGTAAGCCGCTGTATATTTTTGATGTAGGCGACGCAGGACATTGGTGGTGCCTGTCGCACAATTACCGCTACAAGCCGCTCACGCACCGATTGGCTATGCGCTTTGGCCCACAGCGAATGCGGCGTGATATCGGCAAGATCCAGGATGCTTTGGTGGATTCAGGCCGCGCGCGGTGGCTGTTGCCCCAGACTATAGGCGCGGCGGCGCAGGCGTTGCAGGAGCGGGCAGCCGTCAGGGGGCGAGGGTCGGTCGCGCACGCTGACCTGCAGCGCGCTGCAGAGGCGATCAAGCAGCTTGTGAAATCGCCGTAAGGGGGTGCAGGGGCGCCGGCGGCAGGTCCGGTGTTTTTGCGAGGATTTCCAGCGCATCGTGACGCACGTGGTTCTGCGCCATTTCGTTGCGCAAAAAGTCCTCGCTGATTTTCCCCTGTTCCACACATTCCTTTAGCAGGCCGAAGAAAAATACTTCCTGGTTGTGGTCGGGGTGCTGCTTGTAATTGCCCAGAAACGCATACTCGCCAAATAGCTTGCGCCGCGCGCGCATCACCCACGCCGCCGGCGGGAACAGGCGAAAACGCTCCGCCGGACGCCAGTCTGTAGGCAGCCCGGTTTTCCAGGGCTGGGTCTTGCGCCGGGTGGTGTGCAGCATTTTGGTCTGCAGGGTGAATTTGTCGAAGTCGTTCCACTCGGCTTCAAAGAAGTCCAGTGTGTCGCGATCTTCTTCTTTCAGGCATATCCACGGTTGATAGTCTTGGGTGAAATCAAACATGGCTTCAAATTTCTTCTGCGCATCCCAGTGCGGCAGCTTGGCGCAGTCGAGCAGCATTACGCTGCTGGCCATGCACTTGTCGATCAGCCCCTTGGGCCCGGAGCGCATGCGGCACATGATGGCTTTGCCGTGCATGTCGCGGCTGAGCAGCTCCCATATGTCGGTTACGGCAAAAATATCGGGATCGATGACTACGGCCCGGCCCTCGTAGCCCATCAGTTTGGGCGGCATGAAGCGGGTCGGGGTGAAGGACTGCAAATCGTCGTTCATCCAGGTGCGCTTGACGCCATCGCGCAGGTATTCCTGGCCTTCCCGGGCAGCAAAGAACGGGTAGTCACGGGTATCCATGATCTGCACGTCAAACTTGTCATTATTGGTGGAATAGCGGCGCAGCGCGTGCTCGGCAACGATGGCACCGGTGATTTGTTTGTGGTTTGTCTGGATAAATACGCAGGCTTTCATGGGGTTGCCGGGGCTGTCAAAAGATGGCTAGATTGGGCGGGGACTATAAAGGAAAATGGCGCATTTTTCCATTTTCCGGGGTGTGCTTTCAGCGTGAATAGTACGTGGTATGGGCCGGTTTACTTGAAGATACCGCGCCGATATAAGCCCCAGAAGAAGGACCACATGTGGATGAGCGGGGCGCGCCTGACCTTGTCGGGGATGCGGATTTCCTCGCCGGAATGGCGCTCCAGTTTCCAGGCGATGTAGTCGAGCCCGCCATCAAAGGTAAACAGTCCCTTGACCAGCCGCATGATGGAGAGCAGCTTGCCCTGGCTGCGTCGTACAGCCCATGCCAGCTGGGTCCGGCGCCGGCGGAAGTGGCCGGGCCGGTTGCTATAGCACCATTCCCCCGCCTGTTGGTGTAGCGAAAAGCCATTGCCCAGGCTGCTTGCGTTGTGCTGTGTGAGGGCGGCGTAGAACTCACGCGAGGATTGCGCCAGCTCCTGTGCCCGCCCGCTGCGCTCCGTGCGCAGCTCTGTGGCATAGCTAAGCCCAAGTGCCTGCTCCCACAGCGAGGTGAGGCTGCCCTCGGATGGCAGTGCCGGCAGGGCATTGCGCAACAGCGTGTGGGCAGCTGTGGTCAACGCTGTTTCAATCTGCGTTCGCATCTGCGCATCGCGGGCGTACAGGATGAGCGTCGGCTGAGCAAAACGGCCCCAGATATACGATTCAAACCACGCTATTGAGCAGCCCCGCTGGAAGTCGCGCAGGGAGATCACCGTCACTTTGCTGCGCAGTATCCGGTCGGCGGGCGCATCCCCTACGGCCCGCTGCTCGGCGTAGAACACATTGGGTGGTAGCAGCCAGTTGGCCGCGGCCGGTAGCGTGCGCCGGTAGGCGGCGCGATAGTTGTCGCAGATCAGGTAGAGATCCAGCAGGCCGTCGTAGATATCACCGCTGCGCAGGCAGGAGCCGTATACCAGCGTGGCGCACACAGCGTTGTGAAAACGCGCCTGCAGCTGTTCCAGCAGCGCCGCCAGCGTCGGGTCGCTGTCGGCATTGGGGCCGGTGACAGGTGGGTAGACGTTCACAGGCGCAGGAACTCCAGTGGTACGCTGGCGCTGATCTGTGCAGATTTGCCAACCTCTACCAGTTCGCCGTCGAGGTTGATTTTACCTGTCATCGCCAGATGAAGCTGGTCGGCATTGTGGCTGCGGTAGCCGCTTTGTGGCACGGCATTGCGGTTGGGGTGGCCGCGAATGATTGAGAAAAACGTGCGGGCAAAGCGCGTGCAGCCCTGCTCCATAAGCGTCAGGCGGATCATGCCCGGCTGCTGGCTCCAGAACGGCCGCATGCCGAAGGACAGGCGTTGCAGCGTGCTCACTGCAAGAATAAGGGTGTCGTACTGCGTCGGCTCCCCATCATCCAGGGTTAGGGTGATGTCGACGTGGCGATTGAACGCCGGGTCGTCCCGCAACACGCCCCACACGGTGCGCACGGTGCCGAGGATGAGGCTGAAATCGTCGCGCAGGCCGCGCGAGTGGATTTCCCGGTGCGCGTATTCGGTGCCGTGAATCACGGCACCACCACCGAGGAACATGCAGTATCGGGGTTGCTCGCTGTCGTCCGTCACTACGCGCATCAGCGCACGCTGTTCCAGTTTGCCGGTAGTTTCGCGTGCGCCTTCACACCACTGGCAGAAACGGTTTACCGCCTTGCGCAGTGAACCGCGCACGCCGACATCGCCGGCATTCATATTGGCTGTGCCGCCGGGCAGCAGGGCGATCAGCGGAGGGCGGTCAAACAGTTTTGTCTCCAGAAGCTCGCCAAGCACAGCTGACACCGTGCCGTCGCCGCCATTGATCGCCAGCACGCCAATATCCAGCGCGGCCAGTTCTGCCAGCGCTGGTGCGATATCAGCAGCGCTGTGGGTAATGCGATGGTGGATGCCCGGCTGTCCGTCTATGTGTGCACGTATGCGGTCGAACTGGTCGCGGTTGTGGCCGCTCCCGGGATTGCTGATCAAACCTACCGGACAGGCCGGTAGATTCACTACTGCGCGGCCCTCATTGTGACGGACTTGAGCTTGATCTCGGTGCCGCCGATGCGCGGTGCATCACCGCGTATCTGCAGTGGTAGGCCGGTTGCGGGGTCGAACAACAGGATGATCTCGCCGTCCAGGCCCAGCAGGCTGAAATCGTCGTCGTCGGTCAGTGTGCCTTCTGGGCTGGCCTGTATCGCTACCGCGACAGTTTCAACTTTACCGCTCACAGGGTCTTGTCCGGCGACTTTGTAATCCGCGTCTATGGTAATACCGTTGCCGCTGGTCAGTTTTACGCGATAAAAGTTCAGATCCGTATTCACGATGACTTCCATCGAGTGATTTGGTCCCTGTGCCTGCAACTGTGCGGCCAGCAGCACCAGCATATAGGGGCTGGTGACGACGGTATCGCCCTTGGAAGCCGGATAGTTCAGATACTTTGTATTGGAGACGGGCCATTCATTTGCCGGCACGGCGCTGTTTGCCGGGGCGTTGCGGCGCTCACGGTAGATGTGATCTGAATTGTACTGGTATGACTTCATGCGCTGTTCTTTGCCACTGCTGATGCGCGCTCGCGAGAGGACACGCCCGGTGGCGGCCTCGAAGCTCACTTCCAGCGTTTCCGAATTGTCGACAACAGAGCTCTGCACATCGAGTTCCCATAAATCTGGCTTTCCGGGCACCGGCAGAACCTCCAGTCGCGATTTGGCCGTGGCCCAGAATGCCTTCTGTTCGTATTCCAGTACTTGCCAGCTGGGGAGGCTAGGGAGCTCATTTTCAGCTGCGTGGGTGAGGCTTGTCATTGCCAGAGAGAATAAAATTACGACAGATTTGTATAGCTTGATCATGGTGAGGCAACCATAGTGGTGAAACAGGGTGATTTCAGGTCAGAACAGCCGTGGCCAGAATAGTTCCCGGCTTCTTATCGCGCAACTGAACAAGAATAATTATACACATTTGAGATTGATTCGCTCGGTGGCCTGAGCAATGTATTCTTCTTGCAAATCAATTGCTTGCGCTGGATGAGCGAAAGCCGTTAAAAATACCAGACAATCTTGAGAATAGCCTTGGCATCCTATACCCTTCGCCGCTTATATCTGCCCTGATCAGGGGAATTCTACATGCATATGATTATCAAGCGACTAATCAAATGGTTGGTACGCGCGATTTCGGTATTTTTACCAGAGGCCAAAGCCCACCAGCTGCAGCGTTGGCGCCGTGGGAAAGAGGAGTTCTGGAAGTACAACAACTGTGAGTATATTTTCGCCTCTTATGGGAAGAGTGGGCGCACTTGGGTGCGGGTGATGATATCGCGCTACTACCAGCTGATGTACAAATTGCCCGACAATATTCTGATGGGCTTTGACAACTTCACCCGGCTCGACAAGAACATCCCGAAAATTTTCTTTACCCACGATAACTACCTGCGTGGTTACACGGGCAATGTCGATTCCAAAAAGGATTTCTACGATAAGAAAACGGTGCTGCTGGTGCGTCATCCCATCGATGTGGCTGTGTCGCAGTTTTTCCAGTGGAAATACCGCATGCGCCCGGAAAAAAAGGCCATGAACAAATACCCGCCGCACGAAGCGGATATTTCGGTCTATGATTTTGTGAAGGGCGAGGATCAGGGCCTTGGGCACATCATCGAATTTCTGAACAACTGGGCGCGGGAACTGCCGAAGATCAAAAATTTACTGGTGGTGCGGTACGAGGATCTGCGAGCGCAGCCGGAGCAGGAAATGTCGCGCATTGTCGAGTTTCTGGGTATGGAGCCTAACGACGACTACCTGCGCGATACTGCGGAATTTGCCTCAGTTGAAAATCTGCGAAAGAAAGAGCAGGACAACTATTTCTGGCGCAGTGGCAGCCGGGTGCAGGCAAAAGACGTCAATGACCCGAACACCTTCAAGGTCCGCAAGGCCAAGGTGGGCGGCTATCGCGACTATTTTGACGACGATCAAGTCGCAGAGTTGAATGCGATGATAGATTCAAATCTGCTGCCGGTATTTGGCTATACCAGTGCAGAAACCAACGTAAAAGCTGGTTAGTGGTTTCTCCTAAAGTAAGGGAACTCCGTTGAGCGATAACTGCGTTTTCATTCACACCAACGAGCGGCAGTGGCTGGGCGCACTGGTGTCCGAATACTCCTTTCGCCGCAACTCGGCCAACCCCGACAAGTTTGATGTGAAGTTTATTCACACGCGTGATTACCCCTACCTGCGAGCTAAAGAAGGGCAAAGCTTTCTGCGCGGTGGTACCAGTCGGGTCTGGCACATGGATGATTTGCAATCCTTCACACCGCTGCGTTTTCTGCCGCCCAAGTTGATGAATTGGCAGGGGCGCGCTGTCGTCACAGACCCGGATGTCTTTGCTGTTGGTGATATTGTCGAATTGCTTGAAATGGATATGAAGGGCGCTGCTGTGATGGGGCGTCATCGCTCCTCCAAGGAAGGTAAGCGCGACCAGGTCGCTACCAGTGTACTGTTGCTGGATTGCGCACGGCTGCGTCACTGGGATGCCGAGAAAGAGTTTGATCAACTTTTCCGCAGCGAAAAGGATTACAAGGAGTGGATGGTGCTGGGTTATGAAGATCCCGCCAATATCGGCTATCTGCCCGACTGCTGGAATGATTTCGATCACCTGGACAGCAATACGCGCCTGCTGCACAACACCAAGCGCAAGACACAACCCTGGAAAACTGGTCTGCCCGTGGATTACACGCCCGCCGATAAGTTTAAGGATAAACCCCTGTTGGCAAAGGCCAATCGCCTGCGAGCCAAGGTATTTGGCGATTACGGTCTGTTGGGTCGCTACCGCGAACACCCGGATCGAGCGCAGCAGGATCTATTCTTTGGGTTGTTGAAGGAGTGCCTGAAGGTCGGGCATATCAGTGAGGAACTGGTGCGCGATGAAATGCGCAAGAATCATGTGCGCCACGATGCTCTTGAGGTCCTGGATCGCACGCCCGATTTACAAGCGAGGGCTGCATGAAATACCTGAATATCGACAAACTGCGCGATCTGCGTACGGAAGAGTTTGAGGCGACCAGCCCGTTTCCGTACTACAACGATGAGGGCGTGTTGACGCCCGAGGGTTTTCAGGATCTGCTGGCTAATATGCCACCTCTGGAGATGTTTGACGAAAAGTTTGGTGATGAGCGTCGCGCCGGACAGGCGCCGCACGATCGCTACTCGCTGGAGTACACGCCAGATATGCCGGTGCCGGCGCCGTGGAAGGAATTTATCGACGAACTATGCTCCGACGCCTATCGCAATGAAATTCAGCGATTGCTGGGTGCGAAAAAAGTGGAGTTCCGTTTTCACTGGCACTATACGCCCAGCGGCGCCGACGTCTCACCGCATTGCGATTCGCGGCGTGAACACGGTTCCCACCTGTTCTACTTCAACTCGGAAGACGATTGGGATCCGGCCTGGGGCGGCGCGACTCTGATACTGGATGACGGCGGTCGGCTGGATTACAACTCCGCGCCCGCGTTGGATGCCTTTAAAGGTATTACCGAGTGTAAGTCTATCGGCAACTACAGCGCTTTGATTAAGCGCGGTGATCATTGCTGGCACGCGGTCAGGCCCATCGAATGTCCACCGGAACGGCTGCGGCGTGTATTTATCATTGTGGTCAACCCCGACAACCTGTTCTGGAAAGTGCGTGACAGAATTATTGGCAAGACCATTCAACGCTTCTGAACACTACCCGTTAAGTACACTTTCAGGCTCCCCGTGCCTTAATGCACGGGATATCCATGTCTGGTGCAGCCCGCGTGATCGGTATGCGGGGTCTGACACATTTAAACGTCGCGTGCTCTCCCACTATGCCGAGGTGGCGCCCGAAGACTGGCATTTCGGTGTTGGTGAGCAGGGTAAACCGTATCTGGTGGATGCACCGCGCGCGCTCGATTTCAATGTGAGCCACAGCGGTGAGTGGCTGGTGTGTGCGGTCACCGCGGGAGTACCGGTCGGTGTAGATGTAGAGCAGGCTGTGTCAACGCGTGATGTGATGACATTGGCCAGGCGATTTTTCCGGGAAGAAGAGGTCGCGGTGCTTGCACGTTGCGGCGCGGCAGATCAGTGCGACCAATTCTACGACCTGTGGACACTCAAGGAATCTGCCGTGAAAGCCAGGGGGGAACAATTGCTGTTCGGTCTGGACTCCCGGGGCTTTGCGTTCGCACAGCACAGTGGCCCGGTGCACAGCGGCACAGGTATTGCTGTGACGACCGCGGGTGACTCGACGTTGGCTCAGTACTTGCTGCTGGATTTGCTGCCCGGCTACCGGTTGGCGATTTGCTGGCTGCCCGATACGCCGCTGCAACCGCAGCTGCAGGTGTTTGACGGAAGTGTTGCGGGCCGTGTCAGCGCACTCCACCTACCATTACGGGCCTGCAGCTGGCTGAATTGAAGGTGCGTGAAGACACAGCTTTCCTGCTAGACTGCGAGCTGCGGCTCACTTCTCTACTGATAATCACCACAACGAAAGGCAAAATTGACCCACTATGATCATCGATCAGTATTACAGTGAACCCAGCGGGCGTATCAGTTTTACGCGTGAACAGGGCAGTAATTTCGCCAAGCAGATGGCGAACGATTTCAACCCCCTGCACAATGCAGATGCCAAGCGTTTCTGTATTCCCGGGGATTTATTGTTTGCCATTATTCTGGCCAAGTACGGCATCAGTCAGCATATGGAGTTCATTTTCTCCGGCATGGTGACGGCCGGTGTGGAGCTGGTGCTGCCCGAGCCGTCACAGGAGTTGTATATCAACGATACCGACGGTCGCGAGTACCTGCGCGTCAAGCGCGCGGGGGAAACAGTGCACAGCGAGGCCCTGATACAGAACCTCACCCAGAGCTATGTCGAGTTTTCCGGGCAGACATTTCCGCACATTCTGGTGCCGCTGCTCGCCGAGCAGCAGGTGATGATCAGCCCAGACCGTCCCATGGTGATCTACCAGAGCATGACCATCGACCTGGATCGACTGGATATTGCCAATCCCCTGCTACAGGGCGATTACAACGAGCTCGAAATCAATGGTAAGCGCGGTAGTGTCGAACTGGCTTTTCACCTTGAGGACGGTGGTGAAGTTGTCGGGCGCGGTAAAAAACACATGCTGTTGAGTGGCTTGCGCGCGTACGACGCCCAGATCGTGGATAGCGCCATCACGATCTACAACAACAGCAAAAAGGCCTTTGCTTCGCGCTAGTCGCCTGCTTTCCCTGAGTTGGCCCTGTTGTGCACGTTTTGCAGCTGAGCGGCTATCTGTCGCGCCCAGCTGTTAAACACCCTTTTTACCTCGGCGGCATTGGTCACGCTGTTATTGATGCCCCACTGCGAGGAACCCGAGCGGGTGTCCTTGGCCAGCGCCAGCACCTCACTGGTTTCGGAATCCCTGAAGGTCACCTCAACGCTCAATTTCCCCGCACCTTCTGTTACCACAACGTTGCGGCCCACCGGACGGGAGCGGTTGTCGTCCTTGGCGGCGTTGGGTTTAATGCGCGTAAGCCGGGCCGTGATAAGCAACACATTGTCGCCAATGGCCGTTACCACCGGGAAGCCATCTTTGCCGGATAGCTGTTCCACCATCGATTGCTGAAACGCTTTCTGCAGACGCTCTTTGTCTTTGTCGGTCAGTTCCCAGTTCCGGTAGCCGGGCAGGCGCGAGCTGGTTACAGGCTGTACGATTTCGACATTGTCCACCCCCAGAGGCGCCAGCATGATCGCCGTGTACTTTTGAAAATGTGCATCGGGGTCTACATAGACCAAATTGGCATTGGTGTTATCGACGCGTACGAGGTGACCATCGATCACCTCTGCATTCTCGCCGGTCTGGAGCTTTGGTGTGTTTTGACATCCGGCGATCAGCAGTGAAGCCAGCACTATCTGGATTATTCGTTTTGACATTATTTCCACCCACGTTTGTTTATCGACATCTCGCTTGTCTTGGCATCAAAGGCCGCGCGCAGGCGCGTCAGATCGTCGGGGTTTCTATCCGAGGTATCATAGGACTCGCGCGGGTCCCCCTCCAGATCGAACAGCCATTCTTTTTGCGGTATTCCCGCGGCCACCGGCATATTGTCGGTGCCGTAGAAGACACCTGCCGGTGCGCGATATTTAAAGCGCTCGTCGCGCACGGCAAAAAGCGCTTCCCCGTCGTAGTAGTACAGGTAGTCATGGGGAGAAGGGCCGCCCTGGGTCAGCAGATTGAGAATGCTGCGGCCATCCAGTTCGCGGTCTGGCGGAGCTGGCAACTGTAAAATATCCAACACGGTGGGCAGCAGGTCGATACCCATCGCCATCGCCTGTTCGGTCCTGCCCGGTATGATCGCATCGGGCCAGTGCGCGATAAACGGCACGCGCATTCCTCCCTCGAAGGTATTGCCTTTGCGCCCGCGCTGGTCGCCGGCATCGCCGAGAAACCACGGCCCATTGTCCGAGGTGATAATGATCAGCGTATTGTCCAGATTGCCGGTGCGCGCCAGTGTGTCGACGATGGCGCCGACACTGTCGTCAATTTCTTCCAGCACATCGCCGTAAAGCCCCGCGCGGGAACGGCCGCTGCGCTCTGCACGCACATACAGTGGGTCGTGGGGAAAATTGTGCGCGAAATAGAGGAAGAAAGGCTCCTGCGCATGTTGCTCGATAAACGTTGTCGCAGCGTCAGTGTAGCGCTCCGTCAGAAAGCGCTGGTCGACCGGGGCCTCCATTGCGATCTCGCGGTTGGCATACAGCGCAAAGGGCTCCATATCGTTGCTGTACAGCGCGCCGTAATAGCTGTCGAAACCCATGTCGTTGGGCAGTGACGGGCTGCGATCGCCCATATGCCACTTGCCCACCATGCCGGTGGCGTATCCGGCTGCCTTGAGCAGATCGGCCAGTGTAATCTCCTCGGCGGGCAGGCGTACATTGCCTTCTTTGGGTGTCAGTGTGCCGAATACAAGCGCTTTGCTACTGCCTGTTGGAAATACCACATGGGGCAGGCCGGCGCGAGGTGCAAGCCGCCCGGTGAGATATCCTGCGCGCGAGGGTGTGCACACCGGAGAGGGCGAGTGGAAATCGGTGAGCACCACACCGTCGCTGGCGAGCCGGTTAATATGGGGTGTGGCGATCATCGCGCTACCCGCCGCGCCGGCACCAATATCGCCGTATCCCATGTCGTCATAGAGGATGAATACAATGTTCGGAACGTCTTGCCGCGAGACCTTGTGCTCGCCCAGTTGCGTCAGGTAGTCCTGCTTGCTGTCAATGCGTGCCTCGTTGTCCAGTTGCTCTTTGGTGGCCAGCTTATAGCCGAAAAAGAGCGCGATTAGCACCAGCAATAGCAGCGCTGTACTGATTGCTGCGGTAATCCTGTTCCAGATAAAGGCGAATATTTTCATGGCAAGTGCGTTCTCATTTAAAGGTTAGCCGGTGTTATTTGTGTATTTTGCAGTGGCCGGTATGGATACTTGCACATTCGTCCGCTCCACTCAAATTACCGTTTGTGTACCATAAGGACCGAGGAAATGAGCAAGGGAGTGAGCTGTGAGGAATCTGCAGGGTAAGGCCATTCTGGTTTGTGGTGGCGCCACTGGTATTGGCGCGGCGACCGTGCGCCGGCTCAGCGCGGAGGGTGCTACCGTCGGCATTGGAGACTTCAATATTGCCGGGGCAGAAGCGCTCGCTGCAGAGTTGAATGCAGCCGGCGGCAATGTCACCGCGTGGGAGTATGATCAGGCCAGCGAATCCAGCATTAATTCACTGGTTGAATCAGCCCGCGCGCACTTCGGCCGCCTCGATGGACTGTTCGCCAATGTGGCCGATCTGCAAACCATACTGATCGACGGAGACATTCTCAGCAATGACGCCGCTGTGTGGGAGCGCACGCTGCAGGTGAACCTGCTGGGAACGGTGCAACTCGTGCGCGCTGCGCTGCCGACGATGCTTGAGCAGAGCAGCGGCGCCATTGTGCTGACTTCCTCGGATGCCGCGATAGCCGGCGAGCCGGAGCGGCCGGCTTATGCCGCCTCCAAGGCAGCAATCAATTCCCTGAGCCGTCACATCGCATCAAAGTGGGGGCAACAGGGCATTCGCTGCAATGTGGTATCTCCCGGGTTCGTGCTGACGGAACAGTTGGATGCGAATATGGATCAGGCGATGAAAGACTGGATGCTCAAAGGTGCGCGCAGCCCTCGACACGGAGCACCGCAGGATATCGCCAGCGCGGTAGCGTTTCTGCTATCGGATGATGGCGAGTGGGTGAATGGTCAGGCGTGGCGCGTGAATGGTGGCGTGAGTTACGGCAATTGAAAGGCAACCGGGAGTAGCAACATGATTACAGAGAACAGCGTTTCCAGCGAGGAGATCGTCATCAATGCACCAGCGCAGATCGTCTGGGATGTCATTCTTGATTTCGATAACTACGGCCAGTGGAATACGTTCTGCCCCGGTATGAAAGGGGAGCCGGTGGTCGGTTCGCCGCTGGAAATGCAGGTAGATATGGGCGACGGCCCGCAGCTGCAGGTGGAGTACATCACCAAAATCGAGCCCATCCACACCATTATCTGGTCGATGGAGAATAAACCCGGTGATCCGGTACACGCCGATCGGCTGCAGCGTATTACACCGATCGACGACAGTAGTTGTCGCTATGTGACGATCGACGAATTTGGCGGAGAGTTTGCCGCACCGATGATCGAGCAAATGGGCAAGATCGTCGAGAAGGGGTTTAACGACTGCGCCGCCGGATTAAAGAAACGGGCGGAAGCGCTGTACCGAGAGAGTAAAGCCTGAGCTATTGCCGCGCTCTACAGCGCGGGCCGGTCGCCTGAATCGCTGCGTGCTGCGGTAAGCGGTGGTCAGGAAGGAAAGACCAGCGGGTTTAGTTGGTCAAATGAATCCTGCATCAGCTTGTTCCAGGACTGGCGCAGCGAACTCAGGTAGTTGTCGTCCTCACCAAAAATCAGGTAGCGGCCCGGTTGCAGAGTACCAACATCGAGCAGATAGATTTCGACTGGCGGCCCCACTCCCAGATTGCTGCGGATGGTGGCTTCCATGGATACCAGCCCGCACAGCGCGGCGCGCTCAATGGGGGTGTCCGGTTGAATAACCCGGTCGAGAATGGGCTTGCCGTACTTGGTTTCACCGATCTGCAAAAAAGGCACCTGGGCGGAGCTGGCGATGAAATTACCCTGCGAATAAATCATGTAGAGGCCGTTGCCCGAACCGGCGATTTCGCCTCCCAGCAGGAATGTCGTTTCGAAAATGGCGCCCCCGCCAGTGTTCTGCTGCTGGCACTCTACGTTGATCCGCCCGATGTACTCTGAGGCCTCATTCATATCCCGCACCGTCAGCAGGCTTTGTGGAACCTTGTCCTTCACGTCCCGCTCCAGTGTGGCGATGACGGACTGGGTGGTGGCCAGGTTGCCTGCGCTGCACAGCACGAACTGTCGCTCGCCCGGCACACCAAATTTCCACATCTTGCTGTAGGTGCTGATGTTGTCGACACCCGCGCTGGTGCGGGAATCCGATACCATCGCAATTCCCTGTTCCACCTTGATTCCTAAACAGTAAGTCACCTGACACTCCCGGTTAACGATTGTGGCTCACGCCCAGGCATAATGGCGAGGCTGGCGGGCATAGTATCGCTATTTCTCCACCTGGCACACCAGTTTAGTGCCAAACCAATCGATGCTTGCCTGTCCCTGGTGCTCCCAGTACTCAACACCAGTGTTGGTGTAGCGTGAACCTGAGCCGCTGCGCGCAATAAATGCAATGGTCTGGTCTGTCCCTCTGGTGAGTACCACCGAGGGCGGTGAAGTGTCGTTGTAAAACGCAGCAAAAAAGGGCACTTGAGCGCTGTTATCGCAGTCAAGGCTGACTGTGACTGATGGGTTAAACTGGCCTGCTGCAATCTGTAGCTCGACAATTCTCGTCTGGTAGGCTGCAACCACGCACGCCGATACCTCATCGGCTTTCCAGCAATCATCGCGGCCCTTTATCCAGCCGCGCTGCCGGGCTTTTGTCAGCGTTAACTCATCCGGTGGCAGCGTTTCCAGCGCCGACTGATAGGCGGAGGCCAGTTGGCGATCCAGTGCGGCAAGTCTATCGTCGCTGCACACCAGCTGTTGGACCTGCCCCTCGGCTGCAGTGCAGTCGAAGGTGGGTTCACTGGTGTGGGCGCTTGTCGCCATGACTATCGCAGCAGCGACTATCGCGCCGCGGGAGAGTAGAGCCGGCCGGATCTCGCCTGGTTTCACTCTGTTCAAGCCGCTCTCCGTCTATGCTCGTCCCATCAGATCACGGGCAATGGCTACTATCTGCATTTCATCGGTGCCCGCGTAAATTTGCAGGATTTTGGCATCGCGCATGAGCTGTTCTACACGCGTCTCGCGCATATAACCGGCACCGCCAAAAATCTGCACTGCCTCCGTGGTGACTTCCATCGCGGCCTGTGCCGCGTACAGCTTCATCGCAGATCCCTCGGCAAAGCTGAAGTCCTTGCCGGCCGCTTTCGTTTCGATAAAACGAAACACCATGTTTTCCAGATTCAGCCGCGCCACTTCCATCTTTGCCAGCTTCAGCTGGATCAGCTGGTAGTTGCCGATTGGCTGACCGAACTGCACCCGTGTTTTCGCGTATTCCAGCGACATTTCCAGCGAGCGCTCCACCAGGCCCAGAGCCATTGCGGCAACGCCGGAGCGCTCGGTGCTGAAGGTGGATTTCGCGCCGGAGCGACCGTAGCCATCTTCCGATTCCCCCATTAAGCGATCCGGGCCGACCTTCACGTCAGAGAGGAAAAGCTCGCCCGTGGGCGAAGCCCCTATGCCCATTTTCTTGAAGGGCGGACTCTGTTCCAGCCCAGGCATGCCGGAATCGAGGATGAAGGAGACGATTTTCCTGTCGGCAGGATCAACGCCAGGTTCGTCCAGGCGACAGATAAATACGATCGTGTCGGCGTGCGGCCCGTTGGTGATGAAGGTTTTATTGCCGTTGAGGATATAGCCGCCTTCACCGTCGCGCCGGGCGGTCGATTTCATAGCGCCGAAGGCATCTGAGCCAGAGTTGGGTTCAGTGATTGCCCAGGCGCCGATCTTTTCCAGTGTCATCAGCTCGCCGGCATACTTCTTCTTTTGTGCGAGGCTGCCCTTGGACATGATTGCACCGGCGGTGAGTCCTACAGACACGCCCATGGCGGTAATCAGGCCCTGGCAGTGACGGCTGATTTCAATAATCGGCAGTATGCCCATCGCAGCGGCATCCAGGGCCTCTGCGGACACCGGTCCGTCAGTCACTTCTGCTTTCTTCTTGGGCTCATCAACCTGCTCACCGCGGGCGATGGCCTCCTCGCGGGCGATCTGTTTCTCGAAGTTGGCGCGGGCCAACTCATCCATGCCAAAGGTTTTGAACAATTTGCGCAACACATCGTAGGGCGGTACGCCGTTGTACTCGAGGTCGTCGATATTCGGTACGATCTCCTTCTCCACGAAATCACGCACCATACCCCTGATCATTTGCTGTTGTTCTGTCCAGGCAATCATGTTGTCTGTTTCCTTATATAAGTTCATCGATTAAGCGCGGCGCTGATTATTGCACGACAACGCAGGCAACCGAAAGGGAGCGCAAAAGGCGGGAGGATTGCGGGCGCGTCGAACACGCCTTAGACTCAGGCCTGCCTTGCATTGATAGCTCGAGCGCGCAGAGGAGGTTTATATGATTGAAGTCGTTCCCTCAGGCCAGGCCTGTGGTGCTACCGTCAAAGGGGTGGATCTGTCTGGGCCACTGGATGCCGCGACGCATCTGGCTGTGCGAACCGCCTGGCTGGAACACCATGTGCTGGCGTTTCCGGACCAGCAACTGACCTCTGCTGATCTGGAACGGATTGTGTTGGGTTTGGGCGCATTTGGTAGCGAGCCCTTCTTCCGGCCGATGGAAGGCAGCGAGCATGTCGTCGCGCTGACGCGTAAAGCGGATGAAAAAGCGCCGCTGTTCGCCGAGAACTGGCACTCCGACTGGAGCTTCCTCGAAGAGCCGCCCATAGGCACCTGCCTGTACAGCCTGGTGATACCGCCGGTTGGCGGCGATACCGGGTTTGCTAACCAGCAAAAGGCGCTGGCGGAAATGCCAGCCGCTCTGCGCGCAAGAATTGAGGGTCGCATCGCCCTGCACTCAGCGGGCGCGGCCTACGCACCGGATGGCATGTATGGGGAGAAAGACCGGGAGGCCGGCCGCAGTATGGCAATACATTTTTCCGAGGATGCGCGGCAGGTGCAGAAGCACCCGTTTATCCTGCGTCACCCTGAAAGCGGCCGGGAGACCCTGCTCAGCAGCCTGGGATATATTATGGGTGTGGAAGGCATGGACGACGATGCCGCCTTTGAGCTGCTGCTGGAGCTGTATGAGTGGCAGACGCGCGAGGAATTTCAATACACCCATTGCTGGGAGAAGGATATGTTTGTGCTGTGGGACAATCGCAGCGTACTGCACCGGGCCTATGGTGGGTATGACGGCTATGACCGGCTTCTGCACCGGATCACTGTCGCTGCGGATACCAGCAAATTCCTGGCACTACAGGCAGCATAGTTGACGCGGCGCGTTCCAGCCCGCGTGACCCGGCGGTAAAGTTTTGCGATACTGCCGGAGTCTGAATTCACTGCTCGTTCAACCCTTTAGATCAGGACGCAAAGACTATGACAACTCGCATGCTTTCCATATTGGCCACCACGCTGGTCGCATCCCTTGCCGGCTGTGCAAGCACCGACCCGATGACAGGTTCAACCCGCAATGAGATGATATCCGTGCAGTACGGTAGGGTAGAGAACATTCAGCAGGTCGAGATGTCACCGGACTACGGTGCCGGCTCTGTGATCGGCGGTGCGCTCGGACTGCTGGCAACCATGGGGCACTCAGGCGCTTCGCAGGTCGGCGGTGCAGCGGTGGGTGCCGGCCTCGGCGCGCTGGTGGCAAAGGAGACTGCGGGTAAGGGTGAGAAGTTCACCGTCCGGCTGGTGAACAATAATACCGTAGATATCATCACGGAGAATCAGGATATCCGGCTCGGCGACTGCGTCGCACTGGAGCAGGGCAAGCATGCGAATATCCGCCGGGTGTCCCCGGTGATGTGTACCACGCCGGCTTCCCACCCCGCTTACAGTTCGATGAACGCAGCCAACGTGCAGGAATCCCAGGAGTGCCAGGAGGTCAAGCGCGAACTGTTGAACGCGACCACCCAACAGGCGACAGATATAGCCTATAGAAAAATGCGTGCCTTCTGTGAGAACTGATGTCGGCATCAGCTGACGCAGCTATGCCTGCCACTTGCAGCCCCGGCTGTTGCAAGTGGTGCTATCCGGGCTGCGAGTAGCACAGTCACGCTGGCCGGAGTTGCTGCGAAGCGCTCTCGCCTTTGAAACCAATGCGCGCACGGGCCTTGAACTCGCTTATGGAAAAAATCCCCCACGCTATTGTTAATCCACTGAAGTCCCTGAACTTACTGTCCAGGGAAGAAATTGAAGGCTTGACGCGCAGTGGCGGCGATCTGTTCGCATTATTCCGCCACTGCGCGCTGGCTATCCTGAATACGGACAGCGAGAAGGACAGCACAGCAGAAATTTGTGCGGATTACTCCGATTTTGATATTCGCCTGATTCCGCAGCCAAGGGGACTCAAGCTGGAGCTGTTCAACGCGCCGCCGCAGTCCTTTGTCGACGGCAAGATGATTCGCGGTATCCAGGAGCATCTGTTTTCAGCGCTGCGCGATATCGTGTATACCGATTTCAAGATCACCGGCCGCCAGACGCAACCGCCAACGTCGTCGCAGACCACCAATATGGTATTCCGTATTCTGCGCAACGCCGGTGTGGTTCGCCCCGACCAGACGCCGCAAATGGTGGTTTGCTGGGGTGGGCATTCGATTCCCCGCGAGGAATACGATTACGCCAAGGAAGTGGGTTATCAGTTGGGGCTGCGCGGGCTGGATATTGTCACCGGCTGTGGCATAGGGGCTATGAAGGGGCCGATGAAAGGCGCCGCTGTCGGGCACGCCAAGCAGCAGATCAAGACCGGCCGTTATATCGGCATCAGTGAACCTGGCATAATCGCTTCGGAGTCGCCCAATGCCATCGTCAATGAACTGGTGATCATGCCCGATATTGAGCAGCGCCTGGAGGCCTTTGTGCGGCTCGCCCACACGATCATCGTGTTTCCCGGTGGGGTCGGTACGGTGGAGGAGATACTTTACCTGCTGAGCTTGCTGATGCACCCGGATAATAGTGAAGCCATCCCGCTGGTACTGGCCGGGCCGCAGTGCTGTCAGGCGTATTTTCAGGAACTGGAACGCTTTTTGGTGGACTGCCTGGGTGAAGGAGTGAGAAACCACTACCGGGTTATCGTTGGTGCCCCGGATGAAGTCGGTCGTGTTGTTAGAGCCGCCACAGAGGGTGTACATGCGCTCAGACGCAGCGCGTCACAAGCCTATTATTTTAACTGGGAGTTACATATTCCGCCTGATCTGCAAGTGCCCTTTGTGCCCACACACGAGGCGATGGCGGCACTGGAACTGAATGCCGATATGCCCAAGCATCGGCTTGCGAGTAACCTGCGTTGTGTTTTTTCTGGCTTGGTTTCCGGTAATGTAAAAGCATTCGGAATTGAGCAGGTCCAACTGCACGGACCGTATCAACTGTCAGGTGACCCAACCTATCTGGCGGCCATGGACAGGCTGTTGAAGGTGCTGGTGCGGGAGAAGCGGATGAAGCTGGTGGCCGAGGCGGACGATTACGAGCCTTGTTATCAGCTGGCCGATTGATTGGCCGGGTTTTGGCGACGCAGGTACTTCCACAGGCCAATCAGGGAAGCTGCTATCCAGAATATTTCGATCACGAAACTCGCCAGGTTGAAATGGAAGCAGAGGCTGAACAGCAGCAGGATCGCTCCCACCAGGTTGATCATATTGTAGGCGAGCCCCTTGGGGTCGGTACGCTCCAGTTGCAGCAGAAAATAGGCCAGCACAACCAGCATCGTACCCGCCATACCGATGGTGTCGATGATCCATGTATCCATTGTGCTGTTCCCTGCTTGTAATGACTGATGACATTTGAGGCTACCACAATTTTGTATATTTACCGCCTGGATTGGAGTCGCCGGTTTGGACAGTAATCGCACAGATTACGATGTGGTTATTTTGGGGGCGGGAGCGGCTGGTTTATTCTGCGCCTCGGTGGCCGGTGCTCGCGGACGCCGTGTGCTGGTGTTAGAAAAGGCCAACAAGGTGGGGAAGAAAATCCTGATGTCTGGTGGCGGTCGCTGCAACTTCACCAACTACTTTGTGAGTTCCGAGAACTTCATCTGCGGCAATCCCCATTTCAGCAAAGCAGCACTGAGCAGGTACACGCAGTGGGATTTCATTGCGCTGGTAGAGACCTATGGCATCGCGTATGAAGAGCGCAAGCACGGGCAGCTGTTCTGCAAGCATTCCGCCGCAGATATCCTGGCGATGTTGCTGGAGGAATGTGAAAAGCACGCGGTCACTATTGTGACGCATTGTGATGTACGCGAGGTTGATTTTGTCGCCACCGATAAAGCGTCGCCGAGCGCAGATAGCAATTCCGACAGCCGCTTTCGCGTTGCCTACGCACGCAGCGCGGCGGGAGACAATGCCCTGTGTCATGTTCACAGTGAATCGCTTGTTGTGGCCACGGGTGCGCTGTCCATCCCCACGCTTGGCGGCAGCGGTCTCGGCTATGAGATAGCGGCGCAGTTTGCGCTCCCGCTGACCGAGCGCCGCGCCGGGCTGGTGCCTTTCATGTTCAGCGATGCTATGAAGTCCCTGTGTGAGCGACTCTCGGGGGTGGCGCTGGAGGCCGAGGTGAGTTGCGCAGGACAATCCTTTACAGAGAATATGTTGTTCACCCACCGCGGGCTCAGCGGCCCGGTGATTCTACAAATCTCCAATTATTGGCATCCGGGTGATGCGGTGGCGGTGAATTTATTACCCGCGCTGGACTGTGCCCAATGGCTGCTTCAATGCAAGCGCGAGCAGGGCAATATTTTGTTGCGCACACTACTGCAGCGTGAACTGCCCAAAGCACTAGTAACTGAGTTACAGGCACTGTGGTGGCCGCGTGATACCGAGTGTAAGCTGGCAGACTTCAGCGACAATCGGCTGCGGGAACTCGCTGGTCGGCTCAGTGATTGGCAACTCAAGCCTGCGGGGACAGAGGGCTACCGTACCGCGGAAGTGACACTGGGCGGTGTTGATACCGCGGCGATCAGTTCCAAGACGATGATGGCGAAATCCTGCGAGGGCCTTTATTTCATCGGTGAGGTTCTGGATGTGAGCGGGCACCTCGGCGGCTACAATTTTCAGTGGGCCTGGTGCTCGGGATTCAGTGCGGGGCAGGTTGTCTAGAGCGTGTTGTCAGGGTTGGCTTTATGGTTATCGCTCGGGATATACTCAATAGATAGGCACTGTAGTCGTCTGGGCATTACTGCCAGATTGAGATAGTTAACGAACTTATAGAAGGAGAAAACCATGGCGAGTGAAGGTTACCATGAACCCATCGATGAACTCACCGATGAGACCCGTGATATGCATCGTGCCATTGTATCGCTGATGGAGGAATTAGAGGCGGTCGATTGGTATAACCAGCGTGTCGATGCCTGCAAGGACAGTGAACTCAAGGCGATACTTGAGCATAATCGCGATGAAGAGAAAGAACATGCGGCGATGGTGTTGGAGTGGATCAGGCGACAAGATCCCACTATGGACAAAGAGCTGAAAGACTACCTGTTTACCGATAAGAAAATCGCCCACAAGTAAATAGCGTCAGTTCCCACATTTCAACTCGGCGCATTACTTTGGTTTAGCACTGGCGCGACCGCTGCTCCGGGCAGCGGCGCAGTTTCCGATAGTCAAACACCTTATCCGAGGCAGCCGGAATGCTCAGCAGACTGATGCAAGTTTGGAACGAACTGCGCGGCAGTTACTGGTTTATTCCGTCTGTGATGGCTTTGAGCGCCGTGCTGTGCGCACTGTTCCTGACTCAGAACCGCTGGGTGCTTGAGCTCTCGCTATTCAAGGATTCACACTGGTTTTACAGGAGCACGCCCGAAGCTGCGCGGGAGGTGCTCTCCACCATCGCCGGTTCCATGATCACGGTGGCCAGCGTAACCTTCTCAATAACGATTGCGGCAGTGGCCTACGCGGCATCCCAGTTCGGCCCACGACTCCTGACAAACTTTATGTCAGACCGGGGAAACCAGTGGACACTGGGCACCTTCATCGCGACATTTTTGTACTGTCTTATGGTGCTGAGGACTCTGACCGGCTCCGACTCGGACCCGGGTAGCGCCGATTTTGTACCGCAGATTGCGGTTGCCGGCAGCGTGCTGTTCGGTGTCGCAAGTATCGGTGTGCTGATTTATTTTATCCATCACGTCCCGGCATCAATTCACGCCTCCAACGTGATTGCCGAGGTGGGGCGGCAGCTGCTGGACAACCTTGATGCCCTTTATTCCCGCGCTGAACAGGGGCATGAAATACCCGCAGGCGAGAGGGTTTCTAAAGTCCATTACGACTTGCGCAATTCACAGGCCCTGCATGCAGGCTTTGACGGCTTTGTACAGTTTGTCGACCACCCCACCCTGATGGCGCTGGCAGAAGAGCTGGATACCACCGCTGTACTGGATGTGCGTCCCGGCGACTATGTGAGCAAAGGCAGTTGTCTTGGTTGGGTACTGTGTACGGACTCACTTGAGGCTGAGGAGGAGACGCGTTTTGAGAGCGCGTTCCTGTTCGGCATGAAACGCACCGCAGCGCAGGATGTCATGTTTCTGGCACAGGAACTGATTGAGATCGCCGCGCGCGCTCTGTCATCCGGCGTCAATGACCCCTTTACGGCGATGAACTGTCTCGATTGGTTGGGTAGTTCGCTGGCCGTGGTAGCCACAAAGCCGCCGGTGGAAGGGCGTCATTATGACAGCGAGGGCCAGTTACGGCTGGTCGCGAAATACATTTCCCGGGATCTATTCATTAATAATAACCTGAGCAGGGTTCGCGTGTACGCGGCGACAGATCGCAATGCTGCGCTACACTTTTGCGCCGTTATGGGACGACTGTTGTTGCTGCCGATAGAGCAGGATATTCGGAAACTCTTTCTGCGGCAGGCATCGGAACTGATTGAATGTGCCAGGGAATCTCTCTGCGATCTGGATGTGGCAGAACTGAGATTACGCTACGATATTCTGGCCAGTA
The DNA here is from genome assembly GCF_055809315.1 of Halioglobus sp. D3-4. Lineage (NCBI taxonomy): Bacteria > Pseudomonadati > Pseudomonadota > Gammaproteobacteria > Cellvibrionales > Halieaceae > Halioglobus > Halioglobus sp. D3-4. The sequence continues at coordinate 3,466,303 of NZ_CM147907.1, read as the reverse complement.
TTGAACCCGGTAGCAGTGATAACTATCAGATAGTTCATGCCCACGACTGGCTTGGCGGTAGCGGTTGATCAACGCAAACTGAGAAGGTCATTAATCTGCTGGCCTGCGCCGGCAATGTGCGGGAGAATCACGGCATTCTTATTGCCTGCCCGCCAGAATCGGGCACCCGATACCACGTCCTCTATGCTGCGACTAAATGAAATCAAACTGCCTCTGGATCACCCGCCTGAGGCACTGCCCGCTGCGGTTGCCGAGTGCCTGGGTATCGATGAGTGCGAGATTGTACGAGTGCAGGTTTTCAAGCGCAGTTACGACGCGCGACACAAATCCCGCATTCTGCTGATATACCAGCTTGATGTTGAGGTGTCTGCCGGTCTGGAGCCACCCCTGTTGCAACAGTTTGAGCAGAGTTCGCGTGTGAAGCCCAGCCCCGATACACGCTATCATTATGTGGCACAGGCGACTGATGAATTCCCCGCCGGCGGGCAGTTGCGCCCGGTCGTGATCGGTTTTGGCCCCTGCGGTATTCTCGCGGCGCTGCTGTTGGCGCAGATGGGGCTCAAACCACTGGTACTGGAGCGAGGACAGGCCGTGCGCCAGCGCACCGCGGATACCTGGGGGCTGTGGCGCAAACGCCAGTTGGACACCGAATCCAATGTGCAGTACGGCGAGGGCGGAGCGGGTACGTTTTCGGACGGCAAGCTGTACAGCCAGGTGAAGGACAAGCGACATCTGGGCCGCAAGGTGTTGGAGGAATTTGTTGCAGCCGGCGCGCCAGAAGAAATTCTCTACGTGAGTAAGCCGCATATCGGCACCTTCAAACTGGTGACGATGGTGGAGAAGCTGCGCGCCGAAATTATCCGCCTCGGCGGGGAGATACGCTTCGGGGAGAAAGTGGCATCCCTGTTGCGCGATGATAAGGGGACGGGACAGGTCCGTGGTGTCACCATGGCTGACGGTGAGGAAATATTGAGCGAGCACATTGTACTGGCCATCGGTCACAGTGCCCGCGATACCTTCCAGGCGTTGCTGGATGCCGGAGTGACCATTGAACCGAAACCCTTTTCCATCGGCTTTCGTATCGAGCACCCGCAGTCGTTAATCGATCGGGCCCGCTTCGGTGAGCACGCGGGGCACCCGATTCTGGGCGCAGCGGATTACAAACTCGTGCACCACTGCAAGAATGGCCGCAGCGTCTACAGCTTCTGCATGTGTCCGGGCGGCACTGTGGTGGCCGCCACCTCAGAGCAGGGACGTGTGGTTACCAATGGCATGTCACAGTACTCGCGTAACGAGCGCAATGCCAACTCTGCCATCGTCGTTGGTATCGACCCTGAACAGGATTATTCCGGGCATGTACTGGCGGGTATCGATCTGCAGCGCGAACTTGAGTCTCTGGCCTTCCGTATGGGCGGCGGCAACTACAATGCGCCAGCACAGTTGGTCGGCGACTTTCTCGCGGGCAGATCCTCCACTGCACTGGGTGCCGTGGAGCCCTCCTACAAGCCGGGTGTCACCCTGACTGATTTGTCGGCGGCGCTGCCGGACTATGCGGTTGCCGCGATCCGCGAGGCGCTGCCCGCATTCGACAAGCAGATCAGAGGCTTTGCGATGCCGGATGCGGTACTCACCGGCATCGAAACCCGCAGCTCGTCGCCCATCTGCATACGTCGCGGTGGCGATTTTCAGAGTGTGAACACGCCCGGTTTGTATCCGGCGGGCGAGGGGGCGGGGTATGCCGGCGGCATACTGTCTGCGGCGATCGACGGCATCAAGGTTGCCGAGGCGGTGGCGCTGGATATTCTCGGCGCGCCAGAACCGACCGCACCTTCTGCATAGAGTCCTCGCGCGCGCGCGGCGACCAGACCCGCGACACGGTGCGCAGGATAATGCGGATATCCAACACCAGGTGCCAGTGTTGCAGGTAGTCCAGTTGTACTTTCGCCTTGGCCGGCAGCAGGCATTGAAAGTACTCTTCCTCCGCATTCGGCCGCCCGGCCAGCACGGCATCCTCGGCGAAGAACAGTACGGATGCCGGGTCTGTGACGCCGGGCCGAACGGACAGTACCGCCGCGCGCGTGGCATCGTCCAGCGCTTCGGCATGTGCCTGCACCATAGGCCTCGGGCCCACCAGACTCATGTCGCCAATCAGGACGTTGTAGAGTTGCGGCAGTTCATCGAGGCGTGAGCGCCGTAGCGGTAGGCCTACAGCGGTTATGCGCGGGTCGTCCTCCGGTGCAATGCTGCCCAGTGTGGTACTGCCCGGATACAGCGTTCGAAACTTCAGCAGCGTGAAGACGCGGCCGTGTAAGCCGACACGTGGCTCCCGGTACAGCACCGGCCTGCCGCTGCGCCAGGCAATCAGCAGTGCGATGGCCAGCATGACCGGCGCGAGTAGCAGCAGGCCGACGAGTGCCGCGCCAATATCCATAGCGCGTTTCACCGGGCGCGAGCATCCGCCGGCCTCTGGCGCCATGGTGTTAACTGCCCGCCAGCAAGATGCCGGCGGTTATGCCTGCGGATAACAGGACAAAGGCCAGTAGCGCGAGCGGTTGCACGGGTTGCTGGCGGTAGAACGTCTGCGGATTCTGCCAGGTCCAGCGCGCGGCAATGACAGCGGGAATGGCGCCTGCCGCACCCAGTAGCGCCAGTGCGGGCAAGGCACCGATCCAGACGGCCCACAACAGCAGCAGCAAGGCCAGCAGGTAGATCAGTGGCAATACACGGCTGGCGCGTTGCCTGCCAAGACGCACCACCATGTTGTTCTTGCCGACACTCCGGTCGGCGTCATAGTCGGGAAACTCATTCACCCACAGGAAGGCGGTGATAAACAGGCCCAGCGGTAGCGATGCCCAGATCACATCGGTGTTGTAGCTGTGCGTTAGCAGTGCGTAGGTGGCCATCGCGATTAGTGGGCCGTAGCACAGCACCACATCCAGCTCGCCCAGACCGCGATAGGCCAGTTGCAGGGGTGGCCCATGGTAGGACCAGCCCAGCACCAGGGCGACAGTACCCAGCCAGAAAATGGACGGCTCGCGCAGGAATACCATTATTGCGCCCAGTGCCAGCCCGGCTACACCGAACAGCAGGGCAATGGCCCAGGTCTGACGGCGGGTGAGAATATTGTCGACCAGTACGCGCTTGCCGCCGGAGAAATCCGTGCGATCCTCGGGCTTGACGGCCAAATCCGTGCCCGAATCATAGTCGTATACATCGCCCCAGGCATTCTTGGCAACCTCCATGCAGAACATGGCGAGCCCCATCATCACAAGCCAATACCATGAGAAGCTGCCGTCACGCGCTGCCAGCGCGGCACCTATCGCCATTGAGGCAACCGAGGTAATGCTGATTTTGGGATCGGCGAGGCGCCAGAATCCCACGCTGAATTGACTCGCCATACTGTTTCGAGGCTCTGCCAGCAGAGATTATCGCGCTGGCAACGCTTGCTCCGTGGGAATCCGTGGTCCTGTGTTGCGCATCAGTATGCTGCGATCAGGCCGAAACCGCCAGAGCCTGCACCGTCACCGGTTGAAGTTTCGCCGCGTGCTCCTCCTTACTGCTGGTTCTCTCTGCGTGAATCCAGACGCCGCCGTCGGGATCCTTGATAATATCGCCGACCCCGCCGGGGATGTGAATACCCAGCTCTGTGGGGTTGTCGGCAAATAGCTCGGCAGTGGGAATTTCCATGCTCTCAAGTGAATCGATCACCGCATTCGCATCGAAATCGAACCGGGCGACGACTTCTCGCGTCGCACCTACGTGGGGTGCAAACGCCTGATCGAGTTCCAGTAACTGCATCACGCGATGTTTCAACCCGGCAGCGTCCAACTGATTGCCCATGTGATCATCGATCCATTGCATCGCGACCTGTCTCACGCAGGCGTACGTGCGCTCGGGGTAGGTGTAGGAGGTGATGAACAGCTCCTCGCGGAATTCGTACACGCCCATTTTGTCATCGGCATCGAGCCCGGGAATTTCGCTGCTGAATTCAGTGCAGAGCGCCTGCAGCATCGCGCGCATCATGCCGGCCACCGGTACAGTTTCGCTCAGCGCGAGATAGCGCAGTGTCAGCGGCAGCATATAGCCGCGGCTCATTAGCAGGTGCGCGGTAATCAGGAAATAGCCCTCCAGCCCCTCTTCGATCGGGAAGCTCATACAGCCGACAACGTACTCGCCCTTGGCCTTGCCGTAGCCGGCCACTGGCAGGGTTTCGATGCTGTACTCCTCGCGCTTGTCGTAGAACTCGGTGCCGGGCAGCAGGGTGTAACCGAAAATATTGATCGTGGGAAACACGGCGAACAGGCGATCGAGGTTTTTCTCAAAGCTGGCGAGGTTGTCGCCGACCAGCCCCCAGATCAGTTCACAGGCGATGGGGACCCTGGCCTTGGCCATCTCGCGGGCAATGGGTTCGTACTTGTTGGCATCCATATTGGTGCGGTGACACAGCTCCAGTGCCAATGGTGTCAGGGTCTGCAGTGCGAGGTGGTAGTGCGGCAGCAAGTTGTTCTGATGCAGCAGCAGTACGATTTCCTGTGAGCGCGAGCCGTGTTTCTTCGACCAGGAGGTCGCAAAGGTATTGGGCAGGCCGGTGCGCTGCTTGATCTCGCACAGGACCCTCGCTTTTTCGACATCCTCCTTCAGTGCGCCGAAGTTGGAATCAGTCAGCCAGATATTTTTGATCCCGGCATCGACGATGTAATTCCAGTCGTGGCGAATTCGCTCCACCGAGAACGACAGCATTTTGGTACCGATAGCGCCTGTACCCCATTCGCAGAAGGCGCATTTGTAGGGGCAGCCACGGCTGGTTTCGTAGGCGATGCAATCGTAGGGCTCGCCCTCGTTGTCCAGCAGGCTGATTACATTCAGTGGCGACGGCAATTCATTCAGGTTGCGAAAGCGCGGGCGCTCGGCGGTAGTGACCAGTTCGCCGTCCTCGACAAAGGCGAGCCCGGCGACGTCATGCCACGCATCGCGGCTGCCGGCATCCAGGAAATCGGTGAACGTGGCCTCACCTTCACCCAGCACGATGATATCGACGGCTTCCGAGAACAGGTAGTCGCGGGCCTTTTGTACGTGGGGGCCGCCGGCGACGATCAGTATTTCCGGGCACAGAGCTTTAACCTGACGCATAAGGTCCAGAAATTCGGCCGCATTCCAGGTGTATACCGAAAAGCCCATGACCGGTTCCAGTCCCGCTGCAATGGCCTCTCTGGCGCGTGGCAGTTCGTCTTTTTGCCACTGTTCCAACCACTGTGGAATCTTCTCCGGGTGATTGACGAAATGCACCAGCTCGATGTCCACCTGTGCCGGATTCTTGCCCAGCTCCTGATAGTACGCTTTCAAGCCGCCCGTGGTCATGGGGGCGGCGGGAAATGTGTCCGAGTCCAGAGATAAAAGCCAGATGGGGCGCTGCATATTATTTTGTCCAGGATAGCGTAAACGAAACATTATCCTTAACAACGTGCCCAATGTCAGTGAATTTTTGTTTCCCTACAAAAAGCAGGTTTATTGGGGGTATTTCGCTGTTGGGTGGGGTGACTACAGGGCCGCATCAGAAGTAAATTTTCGCTTTCTTGAGGCCGATATCCTTCAGCATCAATGTAATGTGCTCCAGATCAGGCGAGGAGAGTACGGTATCGTTCTCATAGGCGAGCATGAATGACTTGCCGTTGTGCCGGTAGAGTATGGCGATGTACTCATCGATATTCGATGGATTTTTCCTGATTTCCACCAGATTAAAGCCGTCGTCATTCTGCACTTTTTTCGCTTCTGATAATTTCATACGACCCTTGTTGATTCAGTTGAACTGGTGAATGGCCTCATTCAGAGTCGAGTAAAACTCTGTCACACCGGCTATCGGGGCGACCTCTGCGCGGGCAAGCGTTTTCAGTGGTTGGAACTGTAGATCTGCTACGACAAGTTTCTTTTTCTCGGTTGCGCAGTACTCAACAAGCCTGTTCAGTGCCGCGACCCCGCCGGCATCGAGTAGGGTGACACCGTCCATATACAGGACGACGCCATCGAGCGTCTGCATTTTTGCGGCGATCTCGCCGAAGACGCGGTCTGCCGCGGCGAAAAACAGCGGACCGTTGATTTTCAGTACCGCCCAGCGGTCCGGGAGCGTGGCGTCAATGAGTTTCCTGTTGCCGGTAATGTCGGTAATTTTTGTCATCGCAGCCATCTCGCTGACGAAGAGAATACAGGCCAGTAGCACACCGACAGTGATGGCGATCACCATGTCGAAAAATACGGTTAACGACAGGCAGGTGGCCAGTACGATGATGTCGGGGACGGGCGCCCGCTTCACCAGCTGCAGCGACTTGGGCGCTTCGCTCATATTCCAGGCGACGACCATCAGCAGCGCCGCCATGGCTGGCATCGGCAGAAAGGCCAGTACCGGCGCGAAACAAACCAGCGCAAGCAGTACAACCAGCGAGTGAATCATCGCGGCCACGGGCGATTGCGCCCCCGCTTTCAGGTTTGCCGTCGACCGCGCTATCGCTGCGGTTGCCGTGATGCCGCCAAACAGCGGGGCTACGATATTGCCAAGGCCCTGGCCCAGCAGTTCGCTGTTGGCGCTGTGCCGCTTGCCAGTCATGCCGTCGAGCACGACAGCGCACAGCAGGGACTCTATTGCTCCCAGCATTGCGATGGCAAAAGCCGAGGGCAGCAGCGCCATAATCGTCGCTCCACTTATGTCTCCCGACGTCCCATCCGGTCCGGGCTGCAGCCAGGGCCAGCTGAATTCGGGCAGATACGGTGGAATGCCCGCGCCACTTGTGCCATCGGGCAGCAGGTAGCTGAAGCGGGAGCCAATGGTGTCGACCTCGTATCCGGCCTGCGCCAGTGCAGCGCCCAGCAGGCTTGCGACGACAACGGCGGGCAGATGCTGCGGTACCGGCGTGCGGAGTTTTGGCCAGTACAGCATGACGGCCAACGTCACCAACGCGACAAACAGGCTGGTCGTATCGAATTGCCCTATCGAATGGCCCAGCAGCAACAGCTTGTCGATATACAGTTCCGGCATCTCGGGAATCTGCAGCCCGAAAAAGTCTTTCAGCTGCAGTGTGACCAGCACAATGGCGATGCCGCCGGTAAACCCCAGCGTGACTGATTGCGGAATGTATTCAATGAAGCGGCCGAGTCGGGCGTACGCCATGGCGATGAGTATCACGCCGCCCATGATGCTTGCCAGCAGGAGGCCGGCAAGACCGTATACCTGCGCGATGGGGTGGAGAACAACAACAAAAGCCGCAGTCGGGCCAGAAATGCTGAAGCGGCTTCCCCCTGTCAGGGCCACCACGAAACCGGCGATGATCGCCGTGTACAGGCCGTACTGTGGTGCTACGCCGCTGGCGATGGCCAGCGCCATCGCCAGCGGGATGGCAATGATGCCGACACTGATGCCTGCCAGCGCGTCCTTGCGCAGGCGCGCCATGCTATAGGGCTCGTCTGCAAAACAGGCATCGCGCAGTGCGTGGCCGATGCGCAGGGAAAAGAGGTGTGCTCGATGTGCCATAGCTGGTTGCTGCTCAGGGGTTTAAATGCATACTGAGATAACATAGTATGTTAATCAAGTTAACACATAATGCAAGTTGACCCCTGGGCCCAGCAAGAGGAGTGAATGGCGTGGAAGCAAAAATACTAATGGCGAATCTGGAGAAATATGGCATCGAACGTCCGACGGAGGTGGTTCACAACCCGGGTTATAGCCAGCTTTTCGAGGAGGAAACCAGCCCGCAGCGAACGGGTTTCGATGCCGGAAAATTGACGGCATTGGGCGCTGTGGCGGTGGACACGGGTGTTTTTACCGGGCGCTCGCCCAAGGACAAGTATTTCGTCAAGGATGATACAACCCGGGATACTGTGTGGTGGAGTGATCAGGGGAAAAATGACAACAAGCCGATTTCGCAGGAAGTCTGGAAACACCTGCGCGGTATCGTTGGCAGGCAGTTGAGCGGAAAACGACTATTTGTGGATGACCTGTACTGCGGTGCTAATCCCCAGACCCGGCTCTGTGTCCGTTTTGTCACCGAGGTCGCCTGGCAGTCCCACTTTGTAAAGAACATGTTTATCCGGCCAAGCCCCGAGGAACTGGAATCCTTCGAGCCGGATTTTCATGTGATAAATGCCTCCAAAGCGACCAACCCGGATTGGCGGGAACAGCGCCTGCACTCTGAGAACTTTGTCGCCTTTAATATGACAGAACGGGTACAGCTGATCGGTGGCACCTGGTACGGCGGTGAAATGAAGAAGGGTATGTTCTCGGTGATGAACTACCTGCTGCCGCAGCGCGGGGTGGCGTCAATGCACTGCTCAGCCAATGTTGGCGAAAAAGGGGATGTGGCGATTTTCTTCGGGCTCTCCGGTACCGGTAAAACCACACTTTCCACTGATCCGAAGCGACAGTTGATTGGCGACGATGAGCACGGTTGGGACGACAATGGGGTGTTCAATTTTGAAGGTGGCTGCTATGCCAAAACCATCAACCTGAGCCAAGAGCAGGAGCCCGATATCTACAATGCCATTCGCAGGGATGCGCTGCTGGAGAATGTCGTGGTCGATAAGGAGGGTAATGTCGACTTCAGCGACGCATCCAAAACCGAGAATACACGGGTGTCTTACCCGATCTATCATATCGACAATATAGTCAAACCTGTATCAAAAGCTGGGCATGCCGGTAAGGTGATCTTTCTGACGGCGGATGCGTTTGGTGTGTTGCCGCCGGTATCGAAACTGACGCCGCAGCAGGCGGAGTACTATTTTCTGTCGGGATTCACTGCCAAGCTTGCCGGTACTGAACGCGGTATCACTGAGCCTGCTCCAACGTTTTCGGCCTGCTTTGGCGCGGCATTCCTGAGCCTGCACCCCACGCGTTATGCCGAGGTGCTCAACCGGCGCATGCAGGCGGCCAATGCCAGTGCCTACCTCGTCAACACAGGCTGGAACGGTTCGGGCAAGAGAATCTCCATTGGCGATACGCGCGCGATTATCGATGCGATTCTGGGCGGTGAACTCGATGCGGCTGAGACAGCGCAGATCCCCTATTTCAACCTCGCCATTCCGACACAGTTGGGCGAGGTGGATAGCGATATTCTTGATCCGCGCAACAGTTATCAGCATGCTTCACAATGGGACGCCAGAGCGCAGAAACTCGCGCAGATGTTCATCGACAATTTTGCCCAGTTTACCGATACGGAATCTGGTGCGGAGCTGGTCCTTGCCGGGCCGGTGGTCTAGCGGGAGATAAATGTCGGCGGTACGGCGCGGGTGAGGCCCTGTGGTAGGGCCGTCTTGGAAAGATGGCTGGAAAGACGATAAACATTACAATAAGATGTTAACTCAATGCACAGCTATTCGAAGTGCCGCTGACATTGCAAAGCTGACATTAAAAAAGAGCCAGGACATGGAAAAACGTACCGCCCGACTTACGCTGCTTGTTGATCCCAGCAAAAAACACGCATTCGAAAAGCTGTGTTCGCTGGAGGATGTTACGCCGTCCCAGAAGATTCGTCAGTTTATGCGTGACTATATCGAGGAAAAAATGGGGCCGGATTGGCGCAAGGAAGTCTTTGATGACGACGCTCAAGCCTGAGCGAAGGCAGATAGCGTATCCCAAAGGGCTCAGGACAGACGCTCTTTAAAATCTTCATAGCCAAATTCCCGCACAATTTCCAATTCGCCGCTATTGGAGTTCCACAGCGCAATCGCGGGGAGCTTGGTGCCGTTGAATGTGCTCGTCTTGACCATGGTGTAATGCGCCATATCGCTGAATACCAGCCGCTGGCCGATCTGCAGCGGCTGTGCAAAGCTGTAGTCTCCCATTACATCACCGGCCAGACAGGTCAGGCCACCCAGTCGGTAGGTGTGCGGTAGTTCACCGGGTTCACCGGCGCCGAGAATATCGGCGCGGTAGGGCATCTCCAGCACATCCGGCATATGGCAGGTGGCGGAGGTGTCCAGAATGGCCTGATCCAGTTCGTTCCAGCCCAGATCCAGTACTTCGGTGACCAGCACGCCGGTGCCGATGGCGACCGCCTCACCGGGCTCCAGATACACCTGCACATCGTAACGACCGGCGAAATCGCGCACGCAGGCTGCCAGTGCGTCGGTCTGGTAATCCGGGCGCGTAATATGGTGCCCCCCGCCAAAGTTCACCCACTCCATGCGGTGAAGCAGATACCCGAACTTTTCCTCAACCGCTTGCAGTGTGCGCTGCAGGGGTGGAAAGTCCTGCTCGCACAGCGTGTGAAAGTGCACGCCGCTGATGTCTTCAAGCGTGTTTTCGTCGAGATGAGACAATGGAATTCCCAGTCGCGAGCCCGGCGCGCAGGGATCGTAGATGGGAACGGTGCCCTCGGAGTGTTCCGGGTTAATCCGCAGGCCGAACTTCAACCCCGGCCTGCGCTCACGGGCTGCCAGTGCCAGTGGACGAAAGCGCTGCCATTGTGTGCAGCTGTTGAAGACCACATGATCGGCGATTTCGAGGATGTCGCGCAGGTCGCTCTCACTGTAGGCGGCGCTGAACACGTGCACTTCACCGCCGTAGCACTCGCGCCCCAGCCGGGCTTCGTGCAGGCCGCTGGCGCAGGTGCCACTGAGGTGATTTGATACCAGCGGCGCCAGACGCCACATCGAGAAGGCTTTCAGTGCCGCCAGTACTTTGGCGCCGCTGTCCTCAGCTACCTGTTGCAGAATCTGCAGGTTGCGCTCTACAGCGACCTGATCCACCACAAAACAGGGTGTTGGCAGTCGGCTCAGGTCGAGCTTGTCAAAGTCCGTGAATTGCATGCGCGCTCGTTGGTTGTTTTAACTCTGGGCGATATCGAGATGGAAGCCCGGGTTCAGTTCGACCACTTTCCACGGCAGGCCGTAGAGATTCATGTCTTCCATAAAGGGGTCCGGGTCGCACTGCTCGACATTCCAGACACCCGGTTGACGCCATCTTCCCTCGAGAATCATCTTGGCGCCGATCATTGCCGGTACGCCGGTGGTGTAGGAGATCGCCTGTGACTGCACCTCCCGGTAACAGCTCTCGTGATCACAGATGTTGTACAGGTACATCACCTTTTCCCTGCCATCTTTGACACCGCGGACAATACAGCCGATGCAGGTTCTGCCCTTGGTGCGCGGCCCCAGTGTGGATGGGTCGGGTAGCAGGTGGGCGAGGAACTGGATAGGCACGATGGATTGTCCCTGGAACTCGACGGGCTCTATGCCTGTCATTCCCACGTTCTCCAGCACTTCCAGGTGTTTTAGATAGTTCGCGGAAAAACTCATCCAGAACTGGGCGCGGCGCAGGCTGGGGAAGTGCTTGCTGATCGATTCCAGCTCCTCGTGATACATGCGGTAGATATCGAAGGTGCCGACATCCTCGGGGCAGGTGTAATGCGCTCTCGTGGACATGGCCGGCGTGGTGACGAATTCGCCGTTCTCCCAGTGGCGGCACTCGGCACTGACCTCGCGTATGTTGATTTCAGGGTTGAAGTTGGTGGCAAAAGGATAGCCATGATCGCCGCCGTTCACATCGATAATGTCCAGCTCATGGATTTCATCGAAGTAGTGTTTGGCGAGATAGGCCGTGAAAAGATTGGTGGCGCCGGGGTCAAAGCCGCTACCGAGAATCGCGGTTAAGCCGGCATCGAGGAAGCGCTGCTGGTAGGCCCATTGCCAGTGGTATTCAAACTTGGCGGTGTCCTGTGGTTCGTAGTTGGCCGTGTCGAGATAGTGGACACCGGCTTCGAGGCAGGCGTCCATAATGGTCAGGTCCTGATACGGCAGCGCCACGTTGATCACCAGCTCCGGCTTTTCCTGTTGCAGCAGGCTCACCAGCTCGGGGACATTGTCGGCATCTACCTGCGCCGTGCGTATCGGGCGGCTCAGTTGCGCGGCAATCGCCTCGCATTTGGCCTCGGTGCGACTGGCCAGCACGATCTCGGTAAATACCTCGGGCAGTTGCGCGCACTTGTGTGCCACTACGCCGCCGACGCCACCGGCGCCGATTATCATCACTTTAGACATGGGCCTGTCCTCCGTTTCATTCGTGTTCAAAGTAGGTGTAGCCATGCAGGCTTTCCTTGAAAGCCTGCAGAATCGCCTGGCGTTGTGGAATACTGATTTTACCGCTGCGCACGGCGTCCTCTGCGACCAGGCGAAACTGCTCCTGCATCTTCTTGGGCTCGTACTCCACGTATTTGAGCACATCAAAGATGCTGTCGCCGTGGAATTCGCGCACAAACTCGAAGGTACCATCGGGGTTTATCGCGACGTTCACCACGTTGGTATCACCGAAGAGGTTGTGCAGGTCACCGAGAGTCTCCTGATAGGCGCCGACCAGAAATACGCCGAGATAGTAGTCTTCGTCGGCCTTCAGTTCGTGCAGGTTAAGGGTGCGGCTGATCCCCTGCGGGGTGGAAAACTTGTCAATCTTGCCATCGCAGTCACAGGTCAGGTCTGCCAGTACCGCTGATCGGGTGGGTTCCTCAGTCAGGCGGTGAATCGGCATGATGGGAAATACCTGGTCGATCGCCCACATGTCCGGCAGGGATTGGAACAGGCTGAAGTTGCCGTAGTAAATGTCGGACAACAGCTCCGGCAGGTTCTCCAGCTCGGGGGGTACCCGGTTCAGGTGCGGCAGTATTACAGCGATACGCTGCAACACGGCCAGATAGAAATTCTCTCCCAGCGCCCGCTCGCGCAGCGTGGCCTGGCCGTGGTGGAATTCCTCGCGCAACTCGTCGCGGTAGAACAGCGCATCGTTGTAGCACTCCTGGAAGTTCTGCTCACTCACAGTACCCAGCACCGCGGCCAGGTTGCTCAGGTTTTCGCTGCAATCCTCGGGGAGGCTCTCTGGTAGATCGCCGGGGTTGCTGTCGCGTACGTCGAGTATGTTAAAGAGCAGCATGGACGAATAGGCAACAGTAGCGCGGCCCGATTCAGTGATGATTACCGGGTGCGGGATGTCCAGTGGATCGAGCGTTTCGCAAATACTCTCCACAATATTGGTACAGTACTCCTGCAACTGATAGTTCATACTGTGCGTGGAGTTGGTGCGGGCGCCCTCATAGTCTACCGCCAGGCCGCCGCCGAGATCGAGATACCCCATGGGCGCACCTTCCTGCACCAGTCCGGCGTAGAACCGGCAGGCATCCAGCACCCCGCTGCGCACATTGCGGATGTTGGGTATCTGCGACCCCAGGTGACAGTGCAGTAGTTGCAGACAGTGCAGCATATCGGCGGCACGCAGTTCATCGACGATGGTGATAAGGGCGTCTGTGGAGAGTCCGAATATGGAGCGATCCCCGCTATCCTGGCTCCAGTGGCCATCCACCACCACGCTGTTTTTGATTCTTACGCCGATCAGTGGCTCGACGTTCAGCGCGCGGCTGCGCTCGATAAGAAGCGGCAGCTCGGTCAGTGATTCCAGCACGAAGAAGCAGGCAATGCCCATCTGTCGGGCGTAGAGGCCAAGATCGATAAACTCGGCATCCTTGTAGCCGTTGCAAATGATCAGGCTGTCGTGATCGCGTAACTGCGAGAGTGCAATGATTAGTTCCGCTTTGCTGCCTGCCTCCAGACCGTGATGGTAGCGGCGGCCGTAGTCGGCGATCTCCTCTATCACGTGACATTGCTGATTGACCTTGATGGGAAAGACGCCCCGGTAGTTGTTGCGGTAACCACCGCGCTCGATAGCCAGCGCAAACGACTCGTTGAGCACCTTGATGCGCTGGTCCAGCAGGTTGCGGATGCGCAGTACTGCCGGCATGTGTAAGCCGCGCGCCCGCATGCCCAGTACGATGTCCATAATGGAGACCACAACCTGATGCTCACCAAAATCGACGTTGACCTGTGCCTCGCCCTGTTCAGAGAGATCAAAATATCCCGCACCCCAGGCATTGATGCCGTACAGCTCTGCGCTGCGCTCGCTGCTCCAGTCAGAATCGGCGTCAGCCGCGTTGGATTTGTCCCTTCGCTCTTTCAGCATGATGTGTAACGTCCTCTGCAATGCCATTGCCGACAGTCGCGCGTGCGTGGTGCATAGTAAAACGGTATATGAAGAAGATGACAAATCTGAATTCAGAGGCGCGCCATTCTCTCAACCACCCAGCAGAACGAAAATTGGTAGGTTGACTCTGCTTCAGGTGTCGGCTTGTGCAGCAGACGCTATGAAATGCCTGCTGCGACCGACCGGGCGGGGATTTTATGCCTGCCGAAAGAGAACGCAAGGTTTTTCTGGTTGTGTGTCGACAGGGAATGCCTGCGGGTGCGCAATTTTCACAATTTGAATAGGCGATTGCAGTCACTTTTACCATTGTGAGCGGTGGCACGTCGGGCGTAGTATGGCGCCAGTACCACTGCTCTCCTCAGGAGAAAATTATGCGTAAGATCACGATGGCACTGCTGGCGACTCTCATTGCTTCTCCTGCATTTGCTCAAACCAAAGACTGTGACGAACTCAAGGCCGAAATAGACGCAAAAATCGCCGCTAACGGCGTGGCCAGTTTTACTACCACCGTCGTTGACAGGGATGCCGCCGTGGATGGCGAGGTCGTCGGCAGTTGTGAGAACGGCAGCAAGAAGATCGTCTACAAGCGCGGCTAGTCGGTATTTGGTGGAAATCACATCCTGGAAACCCTGATCTGGCAGCTGAACGCCGCGACGCCTCAAATTGCAGAAGCGCATAGTTACACTATTGGGAAATTCTGATATAACCTAGCCCGGACACGTATTTATAGAAACGGGAGTGGCTTATGATCAGGGCAATGTTGATGCTGGCGCTGCTGCTCCCCAGCCTCAGTCTGAACGCCTCCAATTTTCCCCGGCCCGCTTCGCTGGAACCCGCTATTCAGTTCTGGATCAAGGTGTATACCGACGTCTCCACCGATCAGGGTTATGTTCACGACGACGAGAACCTGTCGGTAATCTACGAGGTCGTCGATTTACCGCCCGGGGCCAGCAGGGTCGTTCGCAATCAGCATATAGACGCTGCCACGAAACGCGTGCGCAGCGCACTGCGGGCTCTCGGACAGGGCAAGCGCGACGGCCTGAATCCCACCGAAGCCGCCGTGTTGGCGTCCTGGCCGGCAGGCACTAGCTCCCGGGTCTTCGCCAGCGCAGCAGATAATGTCCGCTTCCAGACCGGTCAATCCAATCGCTTCAAGGAGGGACTTGTTCGCTCAGGCAGATGGAAGCCGCATATCCGCGCCGTTCTGGCAAAATATGAGCTGCCGCCAGAACTGGATGTACTCCCGCACGTGGAATCCTCTTTTAACCCCTTCGCTCACTCCAAAGCAGCGGCGGCGGGTATGTGGCAGTTCATGCCGGCCACCGCGCGGGATTACATGCGTGTTGACGCGGTCATCGATGAGCGGATGGACCCGTATATTGCAACAGACGGCGCGGCCCGGCTCCTCAAGACCAATTACCGGGTAACCGGGACATGGCCGCTGGCCCTGACCGGATACAATCACGGCGCGGGTGGTATGGCGCGAGCCTCAAAGGCACTGGGCACTACGGACATTGACGTCATCATTCACAACTACAAGGGCAAGGCGTTCGGGTTTGCCTCTCGCAATTTCTACCCTTCTTTTTTGGCCGCATTGGAAATAGACCGCAACCCGGGCCGCTATGTCGGGCGGGTGGAAATCGACAGCCCCATCGCCTACGATGTGGTGACGGTGCAGGAGTATGTCTCCGCTCACGCACTGGCGCGGGAAGCTGGCATCGGGATCGACGAACTCAAACTGCACAACCCTGCGCTATTGGCGCCGGTATGGCAGGGTGAAAAGTACATTCCCCGTGACTATCCCATTCGCGTGCCCAGCGCGAAATTGGGAAAAACGCTGAACAGCACGGTGGCTTCACTCTCCAGTGATGCACGCTTGAGCCTGCAGAAGCCCGACCGTCTGCACCGTATCGCTCCGGGAGATTCCCTGTCCACCATCGCCCGGCGCTACGCGGTCTCTGTATCGGGGCTGATGGCGGCGAATGGATTGCGTAATCACTCTATCCAGGCAGGAAAAACGCTAATTCTGCCGGGCCGTGCGGGAAGTGAGCCTCTCACGGCTGAACACATCGCAAGTACGCGTGCTCGTCTCGCCGGTGAGCAACCCAGTGAGTATGTTATTCGCACCGGCGACTCGCTGTGGAGTATCGCACGGCGCTTCAAGGTGTCTACGCAACAACTGGTGGCGTGGAATGGCATTTCGGACAAGAAACCAATACAGCCTGGGCAGAAGCTCAAAGTAGCTAGTGCCGGTTGAGGATGGGTATGGCTTCGCCAGGTGGCAAATAGCGGTATGAATGGCGACGAGCAGCGTGACTCTACCTACATCTCCAACGCCGAGTTGCGCGGCAAGGGGCGTGCGGTGCGGCCCAAAGATGCCGCTACCCTGCTGATCGTGCGCAAAGGTGGAAAAGAGCCACGCGTACTGATGGGCAAGCGGGCCGCCACACACAAATTTATGCCGAACAAGTTTGTGTTCCCGGGGGGTAGGGTGGATCCCGGTGACGGCCGCATCGTGCCGCCTCACGATTTACACCCTGATGTGATGGCGCGGTTGTGCCGGGGGTGTTCACAATCCCGGGCGCGTGCGCTGGCGATGGCCGCCATTCGCGAGACTTACGAGGAGACCGGGCTGGTTATCGGAGAGCCCCACACGCCGACACTGAAGACCCGCTCCCCGCAGTGGGCTGATTTCCTTCAGCACGATGTCAATCCGCGGCTGGACGTTCTGCAACTGATCGCCAGGGCCATTACCCCGCCGTACCGCAGTCGCCGCTTCGACGCGCGTTTCTTCATGATTGACGCCGAGCATATACAGGGAGAGGTGCACGAGCGCCCGCAGGGTTCCGGCGAGTTACTGGACTTGCACTGGGTGGGCATCTCCCGGGCCCAGCAGATGGATCAGCTCCCGCATATTACACGCTCCGTATTGCAGGTGTTGGAGCAACGCCTGCGAGACGGCGCCGGGCCGGGAACGCGCGGACCCTTTGTCCACACGCGTTACGGCAAATCGGTGATCGATACGATTTAGGGTTGTTGCGGCGGGCCGATCAGGGGCGCTTTCACCGGGGCGGCGAGGCCGATATACACCACCATCGCATCGCCTACAGGGTCTGTCTGGATAGGCAGGTCCTTCCAGTTGTTGGTGAGCCAGACATTACCGGAGGAATCGATTTCCACGGCGGTATTCCTGTCAAGTAAGTCGCTGTGGTAGCCGGTGCCATCCGGTGATAGCGCATCGCCGGTATTCACACCCGCAGGGCAGCTATCCGCTCTGGCACCGCAAAACTGCGATACGCCGCCCTTGGTAAAGTTTGCCACCCAGACGTTGTCCGAGCCATCAACAGCAATACCCCAGGGAATGGTTATGCCGCCTGGCGGTGTATAGTTCTGCACCAGTGGGTCATCCGGGCGAGTGTTGAGCTGGACACCGTCGAGGTTGACCATCGCAATGCCGCCATAGGTGGCCGGTGGTTTGTTGATTGGCGGCGGGCAAGGCAGGTCGATTTCGCCGGACAGCGAGACCCAGATATTCCCGAGGCTGTCGGAGGCTACGCCCATGGGTAGTGACGTCGAGCCGAGATCGTAGTCACGCAGGCGGGTAGCATCGCTGGCAAACGCCATGATGTTGCCGCTCAAGGTTCCGCTGACCCAGGCGACATCGTTGGTGTCGAAGGCGATATCAAAGGGTTTCTCGAAATTGTCTTCGGAGATCGCCTGCCAGTTGTTGGGATCACCGTTGCGATAGATAGTGACGTCTACCTGTTCGTTATCGATGATCTGGCCGTTGCAGCTCGCGATCCAGATATCACCTTGCGGATTGGCCACGGTACCCTGCGGCCAGCCGATACCACCCTGCGTCCAACCGCCATCCTGCGGGTTGTGATCGAGAGGGTCGAACTTTTGTGCATCCGGAGATAGCGGCGTACCTTCGGCGGTGAACTGGGATACGCTGTTGTTCGCGATATCGATCGGGCAGGTGCTGCCTTTGAAACCGTAATTGCCCACCCATATGTCATTGGTCTGTGGCGCTATGGTGACACCGTAGCCGGCACCGAGTACGCCGCCACCGGTGAAAGTATCTACATCCCCGGTCGCCGGATCCATACGGAACAGCAGCTGGCTGGCACAGTCCGGCAGGACATAGGTTTCGCTGGTTACAAGGTTGTTAACGATCCACATCTGCCCTTCCTGATCAAATGCCATATTGCCGGGTCCGGCAAGATTCGTGGGGTTCCCCTTAAACAGCAGTGACAGTGTCCACGCTGCCGGTGCATTGCTGCCCAGATCAGGTTGATAGGCATCGCTTGCTACCAGGTTGAACAGCGGTACCGGGGACAGCCAGGGCGTCTTCGCCAGGTTAGCCATCGCTCGGAATGTGTCCTGTGCCGCTACACCGTTCAGCGGCAGGGCGAGTTGTAGTATCGATTGGCAAACTGCGGCATCGCTGGCACAACTGGCTAGCAAGTTGCCCAGTTCATTAAATGTGCGTAGCGCGCTGAACGTGGATTGTGGGTCGTTGTCATCGTTGGTAATGGTTGCGCCCGGTGCGCCGGTTTCTACATTGACAAGATTGCGCAGGAGCCTGGGCGCCATTTCCAATCCAATGCTGTTGCCTTCCAGTGTCGGTCCGTCGATAAATTGTGCCAGTGCAAATGCAGAAGCCACGGTGGTTAACTCATTGATGGTGATATTGCTTATCTCTGGCTCTGCGCCGAGTACACTGGCCAGGACAAACTCCGTAGGAACACCCTGTGCCTGTGAGGCGATCCGCCCACCACTGCTGGTGAGGTAGATAACAGCGGAAGAATCGGCCGGTGCGTTGTAACTGAATTCAAACGCGCCGCTGTCGTCAGTGTTGCCTGCCCCCAGTGCCTCTGCGCCATCGCTGCTGCTGTATACGTGTACGGTGGCAGAGGCAACGGGCAGCCCGCTGCTGAGTAAGGTGCCCGCGATGAGCTGCTGCACGGCGTTGTTATTGCTATCCGATGAGCTGCAGCTTGCCAGAAGTGCGGTGAGAGCGACCCATAGCAGGACGCGAGATAGTGATTCTTTGGGGGAAAAGCGCATAGGGATCCTCCTGTCGGGGAGCGACTTGCTGTTATGCAGGCGCAAATAGCCGTGTGTGATCGATGCGCTTTTTTATACCACTTCACGCGGCGCTTTCAAATCGAAAAGCGGCTGAAAATAAAGATCGATCCCGCTGTGTCATATTGGTGGGTGCGGTTCGGGGAGTGTTGTGGCGTATAGCGAGTCGTCTCGGTGATGCCTGGGAGCCGGGCTCGCCATAGGGGGCTCAGAAAGAGGGCAGAACCTTCTCGCCAAACAAGCGCATGGAACGATCTACCACTGCCAGATCGGGGCCACCGAAATTCATCAGGCAGGCGATGTGCCCGATACCTATCGCTTCATAGCGGCGTATCTGATCGATACACTGCTGTGGTTCGCCGATAATGAAGTGATCATCGCAGAGGACCCGCAGCTCGCGATCAGACTTGTCCAGAGAGGTGACACTCTCGTGTCCCCAGGCGTCGTAGAGCGCCAGCAGTGCTCGCGCGTAAAAGTTCTCGGCTTCCTTTCTCTGCGCTGCGTTGGCGACCACGCAGACAATCCGATTCAGCGCAGGCTTGCGTGGAGCCTTGTCGTGCGCTGCGAGGGCCTCGTGGTAGGCACCTACCAGAGCGCTCACCTCAGCAAGCTTCTGCGTGGTACTGATCAGGTATTCATCGCCCAGCCGCGCCGCCCGGTCGATCGCCGCTGCAGCATGACCGCCTACATAGATGGGTGGATTCGGGCGTTGCAGTGGCAGCGGAAAGAGCTCGAAGTCCTGTAGGTCAAAGTTGCCGCTGCGCTGCGTGACTCGCTCCCCATGCCATAGCCGCCGGATCAGCGTAAGGCCCTCTTCGAGCTGTCTCCCGCGGTGTTTTCCCTGCATGCCGAAGGCGCGCATGTCGCGTTCGGAATAGCCATTGGCAATGCCCAGACACAGCCTGCCATCACACAGCACATCCAGCATTGCTGCCTCTTGGGCAACACGGAGAGGGTGATGAATGGGCAGCAACAACATATTGGTGCCCAGACGAATTTTACTGGTCACCGGTGCCAGGGCAGCCAGTGCCATCAGCGGATCGGGGTACATCATTCGCTGTGAGTGGTGTTCATGCGTCCAGAGAGTTTGAAAGCCAAGGGCTTCGGCCAGCGTTGACTGGGCGCGCATAGCGTTGAAGTCGGGCTGGGATTGCACTGGCGCAAATCCGAATTCCATAGAGCTGCTCCTTGTGTACGAGGGGCTGTGCAGAAGACCGGTACTGTCTGCGGTTTATCGGTCTGCACCTGCGTAAGCTATTGCAGAGTATACGTGGATCACGCTGGTATATAAGTGCTGAAATCCGTTCTGGTGGAAGCTATTGATGAAGTCCCCGTGCCTGGCACATTTGGCCTGCTGGCCTTAGGAGGACTGGGCCTGGGGCAGATGCGCCGCAAGCAGTCCTGATACTGCGATTGTAGAAGCGTATGGAAGAGCCCGGTATCAGCCGGGCTTTTCTCCCTTGTTGGCTATAGGCACTCGATACTCGTATCGGGGCTGCCGCTCCAACTGAAAGCAACCGCCAGAGGGTCATGATCACTCAGTGGTTCTGCGGTGGGAGTGATAAATTTGGCGGTTTCAAACTGACAATAGCCAGGCAGCAGCGTCAGCATGTCATTGGAGCGGAAGAAGAACTTGTCGATAGCCTCCTCATCGATCACGCCCTGAGCAATACAGGCGTCGCTGAGTCCGGTTTGCGTTGTCAGGAAGTCCAGGTTGGCGGCGTCGTGACTGCGACTGAGGCGCATATTGAAATCGCCCCCGAGAATGATTGCCCGGCCATCCGAGTACATCGCGATAAACGCCACCAGATCCTGCGTGTTGATTGCCTTCAGCGCGATGTCACCCTCTTTATTTCCCGCTTCACCGTGCACGTTGTATACGTCGACGCAAACACCGGGAGTGAGCTCTGTGCGAGCTACGCTGAAGCCCTTGAAGGCCAGGCAATCGCCGGAATTATTATCGCATCCGCTCCACGCCTGCCGGGTAATTGCGCCAAAGGGAAACTGCGAGAACCGGTTGAGTCCATCACTGACGAGGGCACCGGGTCGGGAGGGGTCATTACCCAGCGGTAACGGAGCCGGGACAGACTGGTAAGGGTGCATCGCATCGGCCTTGAGTAATTCGTGATATACGCGCAGTGGAGCAATCGGGTTGGGGTCTGGAGTCTCCCAATCCTCTTGGGTAAGCACCAGGTCGTAATCATTCAGCAGAGGGCTGATCAGGGGAGTGTTCGCCAGAGGGCTGGAACTCGATATTGGCTCGGGCAATCCTGCAACGTTGTAGCTCAGCGCGACAAACTCGCCCGAAAGCACTGATGCACTGCCCTCACCCGACGGGCTGTTACTGTCGCTGCAGGCGCTGATCATGCAGCACAGGAGGACGGCGAGGCCGTAGCTGGCTGCGTGCTGTGTTTTTCCGACACGCACTGCAGCGTCGGGAGATGCAGGGTATGTGGAGTATCGCATTAGGGTATCCTCCCCGGGGCTGGTTGTGATTATGTTATGCGAACGGCGACGTCAGGCAACTCAGGGCGGGAAGGACGCAAAAATCGCAGTGGCTGTCGCGTTGTATTTGTCCTGGTCCTGCCTGTGATTGCCTTTCATGCGTGAGTGGATGACGCTGCGCCAGACCGACTTCTTCAGCTTGGGGTCGATCATGTCGACGATAAAGGTGCCCTCGGTATAGTTGCTGACCGTCACCTCAGTCCCTCCCATACAACTCCAGCAATTGTAACCGGCGTAGCGGTTGTAACGGCCGTAGTAGCCGGCATAGCCCACGCCGGGCGTATTCCAGGTCTGTACGCTGGTCTTGTCCTGGGTAAACAGGCTCCAGCTCACCAGCAGATCGGCCTTGCTGGTGTCTTTGACGATCTCAAAACCCTTGTTTCTCAGCGCAAATGCCAGCGCATCGTCGATGCGGTCACGCTGCATATCGCTGAGCTGCAAAGGGTTGTCACCCAGCACCTGCCCGGAATCATCGTAAAACGCGATCGTTTTCACAGCCTGAAAGTCATAGTCCGCTTTGTAGTCTATGGTCGGCGTGGGAGGGCCGCTGACGCAGGCTGAGAGGAAAATGCCGACGAGCGCGGCGAGGAAAGTGAATCTGGCTGTGCGCAGTGCGGTAGAACCTGGATGTTTCATGAAATCTCCTTCAGCTGTGACAGCCCATGGTGGTGAGTGTGTGCAGTGTAGCCAATTTCAGGCGCGGGGGCACGACTTGCTATTGGGTGACGGTCACGGCGGCACTTCGCAAGCTTGTCGATTTTGCAATAGCTTTCTCAGCTGGTTTAGATGCTGAGCCGGTCTGTCGGCAAGTGCCGCCGTGTAGTGGTTTCTGTGCGCGAGCCAACTGCGATATTGTGGTGCAAGCGCTCCCGCCAGTTGTTTTTCCAATGCCTCGATCGGTGCTGTCACTCTCCGGTAGTGCGAATTGGCATGGGTGGCCAGCGGTTGTATTACGTCGATAAAGTAACTGCGTGCCAGCGCGATACGTCTGAGGGACGGCGCCTCGCGCTGACTTGCGCTGCACGAAGCAGTTGTTGCCAACGCTTGCGCGATGGGCCGATCTGTGGCCGTCAGCCAGTCGATCTGGCGGGACCATCTCGCCAGCGCTTGACCGCCCTCGCCCCCGGCCACGGCGCCCAACAACAGTTCCAACTCGAGATTTTGCACACGGTAATCGCCGTTGAGCCAGCGCTGGGTCAGGCGGTTGATGCCCTCGAGTGCCGATATTGCTACACCGGCATCGCTGCGTGGATAGTCACTGACCGCTGGCGTTGCAAGCCAGAAGGCCGTGTACTCTTCGCTGCCCAGTGTGGCGTTGGAAATCAGCTGTGGCAGTTGTGCCTGTATTGCCCGCCTCGCGGCTTCTAGCCTGTCCGCCAGCGTGTGACCGCTGTCGGCCCGCAACTGCCGGATGCAGTTCGGTACCAGATGCAGGAATTCCAGTGCCATAATCAGTCGCTGCGAGGGTTTGGCGAAATGGGCGAGGGCAGTCTGGCGTTTTCGAATATTGGCCTGTACGGCGCAGCCGCTCAGTCGGCTGGTGTCCAAACCCTCGATCCTGCTGGGGGCAATAGGCACTTGCCACTTACCTGGTGCCGGCAGCGGCGCTGTCAGTGCGGGCACAGCAGCGGCCACTGCACCCGGCAGGGCGAGATCCAGTTGATTTAGATAGCGTTTGAAAGGCGAGTCTGGCCCATCGCTGTGGCAGGACGGCACCAGCGCGAGGACCAGACAGCACAGGAACCGTGCAACCGGGTCGGGTAAGAGCGGGGTGGCCAGCCGCTGCTGCATACACGGATTCCTCGATCAGAATCCTCCGTTATAGCGCAACGGGTGCGCGGTTGCGGCATCAAATTCAGCCCAGATGTGCGTTGGCGCGCTGGTACCAGTCCAGCAGGTGAGTACACTCCTGCGGCACCGCCTGTTTGATCCATGACAGGAAATCAATAGCCACCAGTAGGTCGATATCGGCGACGCTGAAGTTGTCACCCGCTACCCAGGGTGTAGCGGCGAGGTGTGCGTCCAGCTCCGGCAGGATATGCCCGATCTGTAACAGGCCGCGCTCCACCATTTCCGGGATTTGCGGCGTATCCAGCGGACCGGGCAGGGCGCGGTTGACAAAGGATTTGCCGCGATTGCGCAGTACGCTGGCGATCGCCATCATCAGGCCGCAGAACAGTTTGTGAGACCAACTGATCACCAGCGCTCGCTCGGTGGCCGTGGAGCCCATCAGGGGTGGCTCGGGGTATAGTTCGTCCAGATAGGCGTACATGCCGACGACTTCCGTGAGCAGGGTGCCGTCGTCCAGTACCAGTGCGGGGACGCTGCAGGCGGGATTGATCTTTCTGTAGGTGTCAGAAAGCTGCTCAGCAGCCATCATATCCACTTGCTGTGTGTCGATTTCAATGCCTTTGAGCTGCAAAAACAATGCGAGACGTCGGGGGTTAGGCGCTGGGTCGAAGGTGTACAGTTTCATGATTTTCATTCCTTGTGCAGGACAAATTTATTGCGCGCGGCCAGCGTAAGCGCTGCCAGTAAGTCAACCTGCCAGTGTGTCGTGCTTTTCTGCGCCGGGCAATAGTTTCGTCACCTACGTTTTCCCGACACGCAATAAGCGGCTATAATGCGCGCCTTACCAAAGAGAGGATTGTATTGTGATTAATCGTGTAGCTATCAGTTTTATGGCGATTCTACTGGCCGCAGGCGCGTTTGCCGCGGACCTGACGGATGCCCAGCGCGCCGCCATAGAAGAGCGGATCAAGCCCGTGGGCGAGCCCTGTCTGGAAGGGGATAACTCCTGCGGCGCGCCCGCAGTAGCCGCCGCCCCCGCTGGGCCGCGCAGCGGTGAGGAGGTTTACAACGCCGCCTGTATGGCCTGCCACAGCACCGGTGCTGCAGGCGCTCCCAAAGTCGGCGATGCCGTTGCCTGGGCGGATCGTATTGCCAAGGGTACTGATGTGCTCTATGTCAGCGGCGTGGAAGGTGTTCCAGGTACTGGCATGATGGCGAAAGGCGGTTGTATGAGCTGTTCCGATGAGGAGGTTCACGCCGCAGTTGATTATATGGTGGTCAACAGCCAGTAACTGCCATGCAGTACAGCGAGGCCGCAGTGCATCGGCGCTGCGGCCTTTTTTTGTTGTGTCATGTGCGCCCGCATCTTAGGCACACACAGGCGGCATACCCTGTTAGTATCTGTCGGGTCAGGCAACAATATGTAAATCGGGAGATACCGTTGTGAACAAACCCATTGCCATACTGGCTCTCGGTATGACCCTGCTCTTTGCGTGTTCCGGGGAAGTGCCGGCACCTCCACCGCTGTCGGTGGTAGTCGACACCGTTGTGCGCGAGCCCTTTCAGCCCATTTATCGCCATGTTGGCCGTTTACAAGCGCAGGACGATGTGGCGATACGGGCCCGCGTCACCGGTTATCTGCTGAGTCGGGATTTTCGCGAGGGTGAACTCGTTCAGGCGGGCGACGTGCTGTACACGATTGATGCCTCTGAATACGAGGCAGCTCTGGCTAGCGCGAAGGCTGATCTGGCAGCTGCGCAGGCCAACCAGGTCAATGCCCAGGGCAATTATCTGCGCGGTAAGGAATTATTGCCCAAGGGTGCCATTTCGCAATCCGAGATGGACAATCTCAAAGCCCTGAAGCGCGATGCGGACGCACGCATCGAAGCGGCGCAAGCCCAGGTGACCAGCGCTGAGGTGAACCTCGGGTTTACCAGGATTATCGCACCTATTACCGGCCGCATCGGGCGCAGTTCAGCCAGCGTCGGTGATCTGGTAGGCCCCAATACCGGTGATCTCACCACACTGGTCAGTATCGATCCGATCGACGCCGTATTCCAGGTGAGTGAAGCGACGTATGTGGCTGCAATCGGCCAGAACCTCGAGCACGACAGGGATCTGCGATCTATCGAGCGGATTGAGGTCAGCCTGGAACTGACCACTGGTGCGACTTACCCGGAGGTCGGCAATATTTATTACATGGCCAATCGTATCGATCAGGCCACCGGTACGCTGGAGACGCGGGCGCGCATTCCCAATCCGCATTCAGCACTGGTGCCCGGCCAGTACGTGCGTGTGATTCTACGCGATACTGAATTATCGGAGGGATTGTTTATTCCACAGTCTGCAGTACAGGCGGATCAGCAGGGCAGCTTCGTGCTGGTGGTAACCACCGACGGCACAGTAGTGCGGCACAATGTAACGCTGGGAGAGCGGCGTGAGGACAAGGTGCTGGTGATGGAAGGTGTTGATGAGGGCGATCAGGTGATTGTGCGTGGTTTGCAGCAGGTGCGGCCGGGAATGGTGGTGCAAAGCAAATCACTTCCCGGCCTCGAGCAGCAGGGCTGAGCGATGTTCAGCGCTTTTTTCATAAATCGGCCCAAGTTTGCGCTGGTGATCGCCATTGTCATGACTCTGGCGGGGGGGCTGTCGATCTATATGCTCCCTGTCACCGAGTACCCGCATATCTCACCACCGAATATTGTGGTGAGCGGCATATATCCCGGTGCTTCCGCCGAAGTTGTCGAGGCCACGGTCGCCGCGCCGATTGAGGATGCGGTGAACGGCGTGGAGGATATGATCTATATGTCCTCCAAGAGCGCTAATGACGGTAGCTACTCGTTGACGGTAACGTTCAAAGTCGGTGCTGATCCGGATATGGCGCTGGTTCGGGTGCAAAACCGCGTGAAACTGGCGGAGCCTTCGCTGCCCGCCGAAGTGCGTGCTATGGGTTTGAGCATTGCCGAACGCTCGCCGGATATGCTCAAAATTGTGAGCTTCACTTCGTCCGACAATTCACTCGATTACAAATTCATCTCCAATTACGTGAAGATAAACGTGCAGAGTGCCCTCGCGCGGGTCGAAGGTATATCTGCGGCAGATATACTCGGTGAGGCCGACTACTCAATGCGCCTGTGGCTGGACCCGGATCGCATGACCAACCTCGGGCTGTCTGTCGCCGATATACGCGCCGCACTGCTGGAGCAGAATGTGCAGGTGGCGGCTGGCAAAATCGGCGCGCCGCCGTTCGACGGCTCCCTGCAGACTGAGTACACCTTGCGGGCCAAGGGTCGCCTGCAGGATGTTGAGGAGTTCAACAACATCGTATTGCGTGCACGCAATGACGGCTCCGCCATCTATCTGCGCGATGTCGCGAGAGTAGAGTTGGGGCAGGCGGAATACAATTTTTCGGGGGAGATCAATGGCAGCCCGGCAGTCAATGTCGCGCTGTATACTCTCGCCGATGCCAATGCCCTGGCTGCCGGTGCTGCCGTAGACAAGACAGTGGAGGAATTGTCCCGGTATTTTCCCGAAGGCCTGGAATACGTGATCAGTTATGACACTACGCGCTATGTTTCAACAGCCGTCCAGCAGGTCCTCGTCTCTCTCTTTCAGGCCGTCGCTTTGGTCATCGCGATCACCTTCCTGTTTCTGGGCAGCTGGCGTGCCACCCTAGTGCCCGCGGTGGCGATACCGGTGTCCCTCATCGCGACCTTTACCGTGCTGCAGATGCTGGGTATGTCGATCAACACGGTCACATTGTTTGGCCTGATTCTGGCGATCGGTATTGTGGTGGACGACGCGATTCTGGTGATCGAAAACTGCGATCGTCACATGCGCGAAGATCCGACGATGTCGGCCAAAGAGGCCACATTGATCACCATGCGCGAGGTGGGTGGTGCCATCATCGCCACCACGCTGGTATTGCTAGCGGTTTTTGTACCCGTGGCCATGCTGCCTGGCATCACCGGTGAGATGTACCGTCAGTTTGCCGTGACGATTTGCGTTGCGGTGGTGTTTTCGTCAGTGAATGCACTGACACTGAGCCCGGCATTGTGCAGCCTGCTACTGCAATCGGGTGGCCGCAAGGATGCCATGTGGTATCAGAAATTTCTTGCCGCTTTCGGCAAGGTCA
Source organism: Halioglobus sp. D3-4 (assembly GCF_055809315.1). NCBI lineage: Bacteria > Pseudomonadati > Pseudomonadota > Gammaproteobacteria > Cellvibrionales > Halieaceae > Halioglobus > Halioglobus sp. D3-4. Next base: position 3,438,779 of record NZ_CM147907.1, on the reverse strand, counting down.
CCGGGGTGTATGATTCCGGTGTGCAGTGGGTGCTGCGCAAACTGTTAATCGTCGCGGTCATTTTCTTCGCGTGGATGGGGGCACTGGCATTTGGCGTAATGAACACCCCAACCGGCTTTGTGCCTTCCGAGGATAAGGGCTTGTTGCTGGTGAATATCCAGTTGCCTGATGCCTCTTCGCTATCGCGCACCAAAGTCGTGGTGGACAAGGTTACCGCTATCCTCGCAGAGGACCCGGCCGTGGAGGTGGTGACAGCGATCACCGGGTTTTCTGTTCTCAGCGGCGCAATGAGCAGCAACGGCGCGACGTTGTTCGTGGTTCTCAAACCATGGGATGAGCGCACTGCACCGCAAAACGTCGCATTTAATGTAGCCGCGCGGATAAACGGGCAGGCATTTGTGGAGGTGCCTGAAGCACAGGTCTATGCCATCGCGCCGCCTGCTGTGCCGGGCATGGGCGCCGTGGGCGGCCTGGAGTTAATGCTGCAGGACACGCTGTCGCGACCGCCGGCAGAATTGGCCGCTGTGCTGAATGATGTCATCGTGGACGGCAACCAGACACCCGGGCTACAAAGTGTTTTCAGCACCTACCGGGCCAATGTGCCGCAGTACTTCATCGATGTCGATCGCATCAAAGCAAAGAATCTGGGTGTGTCACTGGACGAGATTTTCCTGACGCTGCAGGCACAGATGGGCTCGCTGTACGTGAATGATTTCAATAAGTTCGGCCAGACCTACAAGGTTATTATGCAGGCAGAGGCGCCGTTCCGCTCGGATCTGGCAGACATGGATCATTTCTTCCTGAAGTCGGCAGACGGGGAGATGGTGCCACTGGATGCACTGGTAACCACGCGCCCGGTACTGGGCCCGGAAGTGGCGCCGCGATACAACATGTTTCGCGCTGCTTCCGTACGCGCTAACGTGGCACCCGGCTACAGCTCGGGTGAGTCGATGAAGATCTTCGAGAACCTCATCGCGACAACCGTGCCATCAGGCTATCGCATGGAGTGGACAGGCATGGCCTACCAGGAGCGGGAGGCTGGCAATGTCGCAATATACGCCTACGCCCTGGCACTCATCTTCGTGTACCTGTTTCTGGTGGCGCAGTACGAGAGCTGGTCCATTCCCATCGCCATCATTCTGGTGGTACCAATGGCCATTGGCGGAGCGATAGCAGCACTGTTGATGTCCGGAGTCGCGCTTAATCTCTACGCCCAGATCGGGGTGGTGTTGCTGATCGGGATGGCGGCAAAGAATGCCATTCTGATCGTCGAGTTTGCACGCCATCAGCGTGAGGAAGAGGGTGTGGATATCCTGGTCGCCGCGCGCGAGGCGGGTCGCCTGCGTTTCAGAGCCGTGTGCATGACAGCAGCATCGTTTATACTGGGCATTCTGCCATTGGTCTTTGCCAGCGGTGCCGGCGCATTCGGGCAGCGCTCTCTCGGCATAACCGTGTTTGGCGGCATGCTCGCCGCACTGCTGGTCGGCACAGTCTTTATCCCCGGCTTCTATGCCATCGTGCAGTCGCTGCGCGAGCGGGTGAAACGCAAGCTCGGCTTTGCGGTATCGGGAGGCGAGTAGGCGCTATCGCACGCGTGTGTGAGTGCTTTTGTGATTGGCGATAGTTTAGTCGCGTCAGCTTCGAGACGGCAGGAAAAATAGAAAAATAAATCTGTCCCGATTAAAGCCCATTAAAACCTAGTTTTTTTCTTCCAAGTAGAATGGTATTGCTCCGAGAACTAGCGCAGTGCTGAGGACGAAAGCTGGGAGGTGCATGGGTAGGACTGTGCAAGGCAGGACGCCGAGCTCAAGCCCCCATGGATGGGTTCACGGCGTGTCCTACTCATGCACCTCCCAGCTTGCGGCCGGGTCGAGGCCCCAGAAAGCACCGGCCCACCTATAGGGAAAACAAATCTGTCCCTAATAAAGCCTAGGCAAACAAGCCCTTAAGCCCCGCCAGGGTTTCCTGCCCGCGCTCGATATTGGCTTCCTCGGTGTCCTGCCCGCCGCCCTGCCACTGCAGGTCATCCTGCGGCAGCTCGGCGATGAAACGGCTGGGTTCACACTGGATGGTTTCGCCAAACTGGCGGCGTTTCAGCGCCATGCTCATCGTCAGGGTTTGCTGGGCGCGCGTAATGCCCACATAGGCCAGCCGCCGCTCTTCCTCGATGTTGTCTTCCTCGATGCTCACCCGGTGCGGCAGCAGGTTCTCCTCCATGCCTATGATATAGACGTGTGGGTACTCCAGCCCCTTGGATGCGTGCAGCGTCATCAGTTGCACACTATCCGGGCCCTTTTCCTCCTCGTCCTGTTGTTCCAGCAGATCGCGTAATACCAGGCGGGCGATGGCTTCGTCCAGACCTACCTGTTCACTGGCCATCACGCGCTGTAAACCATCGACCAGAAAGTGGACGTTGCCCATACGCCGCTCCGCGACTTCCTCGCTGGAGCTGAGTTGGCCCAGCCAGCCTTCGTAGTCGATATCCCTGATCATCTGGCGCACGCCGGCCACGCTGTTATCGCCTTCGCAACTGCGCCGCACACCATCCATCCAGCGGCGAAATTCCTGCAGGCGTTTCAGTCCTCCTTCCGACACCTGCTCGACGCTGATGCGGTTGCAGGCCTGGTTCAGGCTGCAGCGGTTGGCGAGTGCGAAATTGCCCAGCGCCTCCAGTGTCGAGGTGCCCAGTTTGCGGCGCGGTACGTTGGCGATTCGCAGGAAGGCGTTGTCATCGTTCTCGTTTATCACCAGACGCAGGTAGGCCATGATGTCTTTTACTTCATTGCGCGCGAAGAACGAGGTGCCACCGCTCAGGTGATAGGGGACCTGCTGTTGCTGCAATGCCAGTTCGATCAGGCGAGACTGATGGTTGCCCCGGTACAGGATGGCATAGTCGCCAAACCGGGTGCGCTTGCGCAATTTGTGGTCGAGGATTTCTGCCACAACCTGGTCGGCTTCATGTTGCTCGTCGCTACAGCGCAGAATACGAAGTGCATCACCGTAGCCCAGCTCGCTCCACAGCTGCTTCTCGAAGACGTGCGGGTTGTTTGCGATCAGGGTGTTTGCCGCCTTGAGGATACGCGCAGTGGAACGGTAGTTCTGTTCCAGCTTGACGATGTTCAGTGCTGGAAAGTCCTCCTGTAACTGTGCCAGATTCTCGGGCCGGGCGCCACGCCAGGCATAGATGGACTGGTCGTCATCGCCGACGACGGTCAGGCCGCCGCGCATCCCTATCAGCTGTTTGACCAGCAGGTATTGGCTGGAGTTGGTATCCTGATATTCGTCGACCAGAAGATAGTGAATCTGGTTCTGCCATTTTTCCAGTATCGCCGGGTGATGCTCGAACAAAATAGTGGGCAACAGGATCAGGTCATCGAAATCCAGTGCGTTGTAGGCTTTTAGTGCGCGCTTGTAGCGTACGTAGGCCTGTGCACAGAGGATATCTGCCGGGCCTTTTGCTGTGGCGAGGGCCTGCTCGGGTAGTATGCGATCATTCTTCCAACTGGAGATGCGCTGGGCAATCGTATTGGCCATATCCCCGTCGGCGCCGTGTTGCTGTATCAGCAGGTCGCGGATAAGCGTTCGCGTGTCCTCGCCATCAAAGATGGAAAACCCTGATTTCATTTCCAGCGCTTTGCGCTCAGTTCGAATGATCTTCAGTCCCAACTGATGGAAGGTGCTGACGGTAAGTCCTTCGGCCGAATCGCCGCGTAACAATGCGCCTACCCTCTCCTTCATTTCACGCGCGGCCTTGTTGGTGAAGGTGACGGCGGCGACGTGGCTGGCATTGATACCGCAGGTATTCACCAGATAGGCAATTTTCTGGGTGATCACACTGGTTTTGCCGCTGCCAGCACCGGCCAGCACCAGCAGCGGGCCGTCGATGTAGCGAACCGCCTCGCGCTGGCGTGGATTGAGATTTGTCATGCGTTCAGTTCGCTCGCACGAGTTTTGCGACAGAGCTTGCTGTCGCGGTTAGAAGGCCGTCTGAATTGTAGCAATGGCCTTCCAGAAACGCTGTTTTATAGCTGCTTTTGACGACCTTGCCCACGAGTCGCTGATAGCCCGCGCGGGTGGGTTCCAGATAACTGGTCTTGATTTCCAGCGAGGAGACATTCGCGATATTGTCGAGCGTTGCAAATACCGCATGGCTCATCGCCGCATCCAGCATGGCGGTAACGAAACCACCCTGCACCACATCAACCGAATGGCAGAAGTCGGTACTGACATCAAATTCAAAGGTGCAGGAGGGGACCTCGGGCTCGATGGCAATAATTTTGCCGCCGAGCATTTTAATAAACCCGGGTGCAAACGCATTGAGTTGCTTAACCCGCTCCCGGATATTTGCCGGATTATTCATAGGTACACAGGTAAGCGGTTTCCTCGGAGACTTTAAGCTGAAATTTCTCATTGGCGGCGACAATGAAACGCTCGCCCGCTGTGTAGGTCTGCCACTCACTGCTGTCAGGCAGCTTGACCGTGAGTGCGCCGCTGACAACAGTGATGGTCTCCAATTGGCTAGTGCCGAACTCGTACTCACCCACCGCCATCACACCGACAGTTGCGGGAAGGGTGGCGGTCTGGAAAGCGATTGAGGCGACATTGCCATCAAAGTACTGGTTGATCTTGAACATTTGGGTTCCTCAGTGAGTGTACAAAAAAGGGGGGAGTGATTTTCGCGTTTTTTGCTGGGAAAGTAACCTGAAATTTACGATAAAAGCCACCGGGCCTGTCTAGAATAGTGTTCGTTATGGCCGTGGGGAATTCGCACACTCCATGCTGGCATTATCACTACTCCGGGCGAAAAAAAAGGCTGACGCAATGTCAGCCTTTCTGTTTTACCTCGATAGTGAGGCGGTGATTTACAGCTGCTAGCGAACGCCGCCGCGCTTCATGCCTTCTGACGTGAAGTACTTGTCGTTCTTATCCACACCGTTCTGGAACTTCCCGGGCAGCGGTTTGCCGCTCAGGTTGTAAATGTCCTGCAGCAGATCATAAGAGCCGTACATTGAGCCAAAGCTGGACTCGCGATCGTACAGGTTGGCACCGTAGCTGTACTGTACTCTCCAGAGTTCTCCTCGGCCGTCATACATTTCGCCCGAAACTGCGCCCCAGCTATCCTCGTCGATATAAAAGGTGCGCCTGCTGTAGAGGTGGCGTTTGCCTTCTTTCAGGTTTGAATCGACAACCCATACGCGGTGTTTCTCCCAGCGAATTTTATCCGGGTTGAGAAACTTCTCGCCCAGCAGGTCTTCGATCTTGCCCTGGAAAATCATATCGTAGTTGGATGCAGGGACAATCATTTCTTTCTTGCCGACCAGCGTCCAGTCGTAGCGCTCGGGGGAACCGTTATAGATGAACGCGTCATCGTAGGTGGACGTTCCTGCTACACCGGGGTTGGGGGTGTCGAAGGAAACAGCGGGTGCCAGGCGAACCCGGCGCTGGCCCACCAGGTATTGCCAGGCTTTCCGCCCTTTGCCTTCGGTGTAGTCCGCTCCAGGCTCGTGCACCAACAGGATCTCACCGGCACGTCGCGCAGGCGCTTCGTAGTTGATACGCAGCAGGGTAAACGGCGTTTCTTCAACCGGCTTATCGCGGTTCTCTTCACGATACATCGGGAATACCGATACAGAGGAGCTTGTGGTTGACAGCACAGGATTGCCGTTGGAGCCGACATAATACACATCCGATTCCAGTGTTATGTCTTCGGCGTAGCGAATCATGTGGTTCCACATTACTTCCAGGCCGGACTGCGGTATCGGGAAGGGGACACCGGGCAAGTTGTTATCAATTTTCTGGCCGTCGGCAACCAGCGAGGCTCCCGTGGCATTTTTCAGGGTGTTGGCGTAGTACCAGTCCGGTCGAATCGTGCCGCGATGCGTCGGGTAGACATGAATCTTGAAACCGTCTTTGCCAAATTTCGTGAACAGGGCCTGTGTGCCCGGCGTCAGGAATTCAGCGTACTCCTGCCAGTTGCTGTCATCGATGGTGTACAGCGGTTTTTCGTCGGCATAGGGGTTTACGTAGTTGTCGGAGCCCGCGACAAACTCCTCGGGTGCCGGAGTGCCTTCAGGGTTCCAAGGTGGAATGCTGCCATCGGCGTTTCCCGCCATTTCTGCGCCCACCGGGGTCAGGTCCTTGCCAAGCCTGGCCGCCTGATCAGGTGTCACTGCCGCCAGCGCGGTGCTGGTAGCAATTGAGGACAGGCAGAGTACTGCCAGCGTTGATTTCATCGTCATCATTTGAGCTCCAATTTATCTGTTATAGAGGGCTAGGCGAAAGAGTAGTTCAGTCGGCGACAAATATCTACCGCTCTTTTCCCGCTATGGTATTTATGCGGAGCAGGGGTTGCGCATCGCTCAACTTGCCGCTGCGGCAGGGGTCTCAGGGTCAAATGTAATACGCAACTCCTTCACAGCATTGACGAAGAAGGATCTGACGAAGCGCGGCTCACCCTGCAGGCGCGGGTTGCGCAGGCGCGGAATCAGTTCCTCAAACATAATATTCAGTTCCAGCCGGGCGAGGTGGGAGCCGATGCAGAAGTGCTGGCCTATCCCGAACGAGCGCAACTGGTTGTAAAGGTCCGGCATGCGTTCGGCGCGCCTGACGTCAAACGCCATTGCGTCTTCGCCAAACGTAAGCTCGTCGTGGTTGGCAGCGTGGTAGTGCAATAACACTTTGTCGCCTTTCTTGATCTGCTGTCCGCCCAGTTCTGTGTCTTCCATGGCTGTGCGACGCATCGCGATAAACGCAGTGTTGTAGCGCAGAATCTCCTCACATGCATTGCCGATTTTATCCGGGTTGTCCACCAGGTACTGCAGTTGCTCGGGGTGCTCCATCAGCAGCCGCATGCCCTGTGCGATAACCGTACGCGTGGATTCGTTGCCGCCCACCAGTATCAGGATGAACATCCAGCCAAATACATCTTCCGAGAGGGGTTCTCCCTCCAGTTCCCCGTCGAGCAACGCTCCGGTGATATTGTCCATCGGCGTCTTGCGGTGCTGCGCCGCAAGGTTCAGCGCGTACTGGACAACTTCCAGCGATGCCAGTTGCCCCTCGCCCTCAGAAATCGCCATGTCGGGGTCGTCGGCAAAAATCATGGTATTGGTCCAATCGAAAAACTGCTTGCGGTCTTCGAGCGGTACACCCAGCAGTTCCAGAATCGCTATCAGCGGCAGTTCCGCCGCCACTTCCTCTACGAACTCGCACTCGCCCCTTGCGGCAACCGCATCAATGATACGCCTGGCGTGTTCGCGAAACTTCGGTGCATAGGATTCAACATGCTTGGGCGTAAACGCATTGCGCACGATACGGCGCGCTTTCTGGTGCAGCGGTGGATCCATGTTGATGATGGTGTGGCAGTGGATACCGTCGACCATGTCCTGCGGAAATTCCATCGGGAAGGCAGTCCGCGCCCTGGAGGAGAACAACTTGGGGTTCTTGGACACATAGTCCATTTCAGCGACGCGTGTCACCGCCCAGTAGGGCACACCCGTGATAGGGTCTTCAATTTTTACCACCGGGCCAGCATCGCGAATTTCTTTGAGTTTGTCGTAAGGCATGCCGCCTTCATAAGTGTCCGGGTCGAGCAGGTTGGTGAAAGGGCACTGGCTCATGGGTGTCTCCGAGGGCTGAATTGAGGTCGCGTGTTGCGTATCGCAAACTAGTAACTATTAGGGCGTAGACGATTGTGGCATACGCAGCCTGCCGGTAAAAGCACGGCAGTGTACAAACAATAAGCAGGTTTAATCGTGTGGACCACCCCGCCGGCTCGTGGGGAACGAGGGAAAAGCGGGGAATAGAGGCCAGGTGAGCAGCCGCTCTATTGTGAAGCCAGCCAGCTGCGCCAGCCGCCGAAGCTGCTGATATCCCTGGCACCGGCCAGTCCGAAGCCATCGCAAATAAAGCCGCTTCGCCAGGAGCCATCGGCCAGTTCCACTTTTCCGATACCCAGCGGTGCCGGGATGCCGGCGACGAAGCTGCCGAAGTTGCTGTGCGGCATAGACCACACCTCAACTTCGATCGCAGTGCCATCAGCGTGATTTCTCACCATCGCCGGTCGCTTGCCATCGGGCAGTGCATAAAGTTTATAGTGTGGTGAACTGCTGGTCTTCGACAGCAACTTCGCGCCGCGTTCAGTGAGTTGCCAGTTCAGCGGTTGGCCCTGCAGGTGAGCGCCGCAGACGACTACATCGATGTGTCTTTCTACTGCAGGGGTTGCGCCGCCGATTGCCGGCTGTGGCAGATGGCCGGTTGCGCCCAGCGGCAACTGGCAGTCGTGGTGTAACAGGCCGGCAAAGCCCAGCAGGCGGATGTCCTCGAAAGCGCCCGAAAACAGGGTTACCCCCCACGGGATGCCTTTATCGGTGAAGCCAACGGGTACGGCAGTGGCACTGTAATCAAGCAAGTTGACGAAGTTGGTGTAGGTGCCGAGCACGGAGTTGTTGACTATGGGTTGCTCTGCCATCTCCGCGCGCGTGTAGAAACGCGGGCAGGTTGGCGTGACGACAAAGTCGAGTTCCTCCAGCAGCGCATCGCAGTGACGTTTCAGTGCTGCCAACCGGTACTGTGCGGCAAAGGCATCTGCGGCGGTCTTGCCCTCGGCGCCAGCGATAATCTCATTGATGACAGGTAGCATGGACGCGCGATCCACGTCCTGTGTCGCCAGCGCGCGTTCGCTTACCCACGGCCCTTCATACAGTAACCGCGCCGTTTCCAGAAAGGGTTCGAAGTCCATGGAGACAACTTCGCCACCGCGTGCCTTCAGTCGTTCCACACTCTCTTCAAATAGCGCCTGTGTGCCGGCGTCATTCTGAAAATCCGGTTCAGCCGGCACGCCGAAGCGGAAATTTCCGGCCTCAGTCGTATCGAAGTAGCGCTGCCTGTTGTAAAAGGTATTGGGTCTGGCGTAGGGATCCTCGGCATCGTAACGGGCCGCAATATCCATCAACAGTGCGGCGTCATCACAGCTCAGTGCAAATATGCTGACGCAGTCCAGAGTCCGGCAGGCAGGCACCACGCCGCGCGTACTCAACAGACCTTTGGTCGGCTTGTGCCCTATCAGGTTATTCAGTACTGCGGGTACGCGACCGGAACCTGCGGTGTCGGTGCCCAGTGCAAAACTCACCTGCCCCAGTGCGGTGGCGATCGCCGACCCGGCACTGCTGCCACCGGAGATGTAGTCGGTATTGAAGCTGTTCTTCCCCTCCCCATAGGGTGAACGCGTGCCCACCAGACCGGTGGCAAACTGATCGAGGTTGGTTTTTCCCAACGGTACCGCACCGGCGGCAATCAGTGTGCTGACCACCGCGGCACTTTCGGTCGGTGTATAGACGAAGTCGGGGCAGGCGGCAGTCGTCGGGATACCGGCGAGATCAATGTTGTCCTTGATCGCAAACGGCACGCCGAACAGTGGTAGATTCTGCGAGCCCTGTGCTTCCAGTGCCGACAGATAGGGCTCAAGTTCGGTGTCGTCCAGCAGGTGAATCCAGGCATTGTATTCGCACTGGCGACGCGCTTGCGCGGATAATTGTCCAATCAATTCCCGCGGTGTAAACTCGCCACGGGCATAGGCGGCCTGCAATACCTGCAGGCTGAGGTTGTGAACTTTGCTCGGGTTTGTCGCGGTATTCATTGTTTAAGCTTCTCCTTTGTCCGGGCTTTCATCTGACGCCTCCTTTAGCCACAACAAGGATTGCCCCGCTGTGACGGGCTGACCCTGTTGCCTGATAATTTTTTCCACGATGCCGGCCTGTGTCGCGTGGATCTCAATCTCCATTTTCATGGACTCCAGTATCATCACCGTATCGCCAACGGATACGCGCTCGCCTTTTTCTACCAAGAGTTTCCAGACGCTGCCCGATACCGGGCTGTCCACTGTGGCGATGCCCTCGGGCAGCACTTCTTCGGCCGTTTCCCCAGCGGCGTTTTCGTCCTGTTCATAGGTCAGCTGCCCGTCGCGTTTCCATTGCTCGAGCTCTGCGGCGAACGCGGTTTGTCGCCCGTTAGTGAAGCCTGTGATCTCGCCGTTGTTGTACTCCAAAAACTGTTGGTATTCAGCGAGGTTGAACTGCGTTTCTTCGATTTTTACGGAGTAGTTTCCCAGCGGGAAATCACGCCGGATTTGTTGTAACTCTTGCGCATCAACCGGATAGAAACGTATCTGGTCGAAGAAGCGCAGCAACCAGGGCTGGGTGAAGGCGTCTGTCTGTCTATATCGATTCCACATCTGTAGGGTTCGCCCGACAAACTGGTAGCCGCCCGGCCCCTCCATGCCATAGACGCACATATAGGCGCCGCCGATACCCACTGAATTTTCTGCCGTCCAGGTACGGGCCGGGTTGTATTTGGTGGTGACCAGTCGATGCCTCGGGTCCAGTGGCGTCGCAACGGGTGCGCCGAGGTACACATCGCCCAGCCCCATCACCAGGTAAGATGCGGAAAAGACAATCTCTTTCACGGCATCCAGGTTGTCGAGGCCGTTGATACGGCGTATGAACTCGATGTTGTCCGGGCACCAGGGGGCATCGGGGCGAACCGACTGCATATACTTCTCAATTGCCAGCCGACAGGCTTCGTCATCCCAGCTCAGCGGCAGGTGCACCACGCGCGAAGGGACCGAGATGTTTTCGGCGTGAACCAGGGCCAGTGCGGCGCGATCAATGTGTTGTAACAGTTCATCCAGTGAGAGCTGCTGTGAATCGTAATGAACTTGCAGAGAGCGAATACCCGGTGTCAGCTCACAGATGCCGGGCAGGGGGTTTTCTTCAAACCACAGCATCAGTGCATGCACTTTGAAACGTCGTTCGATATCCAGCTCCTGCGGACCCAGTTCGATCAGTAAAAAGTGATCGCCTGCTAGTCTGCAAACTACGTTGTCGCCTGAGACAGTGGTGCTGTGGACAACGGGTGATATCGGTGCGCAGGATTCACTGACAGTGGCAGTGGTCGCTGTCAGTTGCTCGATGTCGGCCAGCTGCTCTGCCTCCAACGCGACCGCCTGTGCGTAACTCACCGGCTCAAAGCGCAGGGTTGCTCCGGCTTTTAACTGACCGAGCTTCCACAGGTCGGCAGAGATGACCGTGGCCGGACATACGAAGCCGCCCAGTGAAGGGCCATCGGGTCCCAGAATAACCGGCATATCGCCGGTAAAATCGACCGTGCCGAAAGCGTAGGCATTGTCGTGGATATTCGAAGGGTGCAAGCCCGCTTCGCCACCAGTCTCTCTGGCCCACACAGGTTTGGGGCCTTTCAGGCGGACACCGGTGCGACTTGAGTTGTAGTGTACTTCCCAGTCCGTATCAAAGAACGTGCTGATATCGTCATCGGTGAAAAAGTCGGGTGCGCCATGAGGTCCGTAGATGACGCGCAATGTCCAGGTCTCACCGATCTCAGGCTGCAGTTGTCGTGGCACTGTTGGCGGGGGTGCCGGGGATGGTTGCACGCCATCTGCCATATGCAGGACATCGGCCACGCGCAGCGCGCGCCCGACATGTCCGCCAAACTGTCCCAGCGTAAATGTGGACTTTGAGCCGAGGTAATCGGGACACTGAAAGCCGCCGGCTACTGCGAGATAGGCGCGTGCGCCGCTGCCGCTGACCTGGCCGAGCTTCAGCACTTGACCGGCACTCACAGTGATTGGCGCGTACATAGGCAGCGATTCCCCGTCCAGACTGGCCTCTATTGTGGCGCCTGTCAGCGCAATATGTGTGTCGCGATTAAACTGCAGCACCGGACCGTTCAGGGTGATCTCCAGCGCTGCAGCCTCCGCGCTGTTTTCCAGCAGGCGATTGGCGAGTCGAAAAGACAGTGAGTCCATCGGGCCGGAAGGCGGTACGCCGATATGCCAGTAGCCGCGCCGTCCCGGATAGTCCTGTAAGGTGGTCTGTGTGCCTGCTACCAGTACTTGCACCGTGTTCGAGGAGAACTTAAATTCGGCCAGCGTGCGTGTTAGCAATTCGCCGCGTTGGCAGGCGTTGCCGTGCAGCACTGCCTGAAGGTAGGCCAGATTTGTTTCAATGCCATAAATTTCGCTACCCGACAGCGCCTCGGACAGCTGTGCCAGCGCCGCCGCACGGTCGCCGCTGTGCACAATCACCTTGGCCAGCATCGGGTCGAACAGTGCGGGCACCTCTATCCCCGATTCAATCCAGTGATCGATACGCAGCCCCTCGGTCTCAGGCCAGTGGACATGTGACAGCAACCCTGCCGAGGGCCGAAAATCCAGCGCGGGGTCTTCTGCGTAGACGCGAACCTGAATGGCATGGCCGCGCGGTGACAGTGTCGATTTAAGTGTGTCCAGGTCCGCCAGCTCACCCGCGGCCTGTTGCAGCATCCAGTCGACCAGATCGACGCCCCACACCTCCTCGCTGACACCGTGTTCAACCTGCAGCCGGGTATTCACTTCCAGAAAATAGAACTGCTGGCTGTCGGCGTCGTAGATGAACTCGACCGTACCGGCATTGCGATAATTGACTGAGGACATCAGGCGCTCAGCGGTGGTGTGCAGATCCCGCCTTGCGCCATCGGGCAAATTGGGCGCCGGTGTTTCCTCTATCACTTTCTGGTTGCGGCGCTGGGCGGAGCAGTCGCGTTCACCGAGCGCCAGCGCTTTGCCCTGGCCATCGCCAAAAATCTGAACTTCAATATGGCGGGCGTTGGCGATGAATTTCTCCAGGAAGACACCGTCATTGGCGAAGTAGTTGGCGCTCAAACGTTTTACGCTGTCCCACGCCGAGCGCAGTACGTGTTCGTCAGCGCATACCTGCATGCCGATACCACCGCCTCCGGCTGTGCTCTTCAGCATGACCGGGTAGCCGACATCGCTGGCCCAGGCGACGGCGTCATCGAGTGTCGTAAGCAGCGGCGAACCGGGCACCAGCGGTACGCCTGCGCGTTCGGCCGCCTCGCGCGCCAGATGTTTCAGGCCGAACAGCTCCATCTGCTGTGTTGTGGGGCCGATAAACACCAGCCCCTGTGCCTCGCAGCGGCTGACAAACTCGGTGTTCTCACTGAGGAAGCCATAGCCCGGGTGAATCGCCTGGGCACCGCTGTCGCGAGCGGCCTGCAACACCTTGTCGATATCCAGGTAGGTGTCCGCCGCAGAGCCGACACCGAGACTGATCGCGTGGTCTGCACGCTGTACATGCAGCGACTGCGCGTCGGCCTCGTTGTAAATCGCAACGGACTCTACTCCCAGTCGCTGCAGGGTGCGGATGATGCGAGTGGCGATGGCGCCGCGATTCGCAATGAGTACTTTGTTAAACATAAAATTCGAATCCTGTGCGTTCGCGATCAGTTCCAGATCAGTATTTCAATCGGAGTGGGATTGTAGGCGTTGCACGGGTTGTTCAGCTGCGGACAGTTGGATATCAGCACGATGACATCCATGCGCGCAGTCAGCTCCACATACTTTCCGGCGTCGCTGATGCCGTCTGCGAAGGTCAAGCCGCCCTCTGGTGTGACCGGTACATTCATGAAGAAATTGATGTTGTGCGTGATGTCGCGTTTACTCATTCCGAACTCATCATGCTCGGTCACCGCGAGTAACCACGAGTCACGGCAGGCATGCATACAGCGCTTTTCCAGCGCATAGCGCACGGTGTTTGACTCCGTTGCGCAGGCACCACCGAGGGTGTCGTGACGCCCGCAGGTGTCGGCAACAATTTCCAGCATGGGGTTGCTCTCGTTGCTGTACAGTACGCTGCCGGCCGTCAGGTAGATATTGCCCTGTTCGCGAATGGTATCGATGGCACTATAGCGCTCACTGGTGTCGTCGGCGCTGTAGAACAGGGTGTCTGCCGCCTGGTTGCCTTCCAGGTCCAGTATGCGAATTGTCTGTCCCTCTTTCATCGGGCGCAGGTAGTAGTCCCCTGCAAGCACGACTTCGCGATACACCGCTTGTTCAGCTTGCAATACACTCTCTTTAATCATTGTGTGTCTCCGCAGTCAGTTGCTGGCTGTCGCTCACGAGCGGCCCATTGTGTACAGGTCGGTATTCTGGAACCCGCGCTGGTTCTCGGCGCAGTGGTTTTTACACGGGTCGTCGTCTGTGAGCTGTTCACTTGTCCGAATCTGGAAGCTAACGGGTTTCTTCGGGTATTCGCGCGCAGGGTTCAGCGGATGCGGGCAGGTATGCAGCACTACCAGGGTATCCATTTCGAAGCGCAGATCGATATAACTGCCCGCTTTGGCACCTTCGTCGCTGAACGTCAGGTTACCGTGTTCATCCACAAGGACCTTGCTGAACAGGTTGAGGTTGGCCGCAAGGTCTTTCTTGCCCAGACCGTATTTCGCCACCTCCACCAGAAAGGAGTCGTAGCCGTTCAGTTGCCAGTCGTTCCGGTACTGATGGTAGTTCCGCTCCCCCCACTTCTGTATCACGATGTTTTTTGTCGTATTGCCACACACGGTGTCGTGCCAGCCGGCCGTATCCTCGACAATGGAGCAAAATACCCGCCCCATATCGGAGTACAGGCAGTTGCCGCGCGTCAGTTTGAACGTGTGCTGGCATTTCAATGTATCCGGTGCGTTGTAGCGCTCCAGCAGGTTTTCGGGGTTGTAGAACAACATGCCGACGTTGGCTCCACCCTCCTTGTCGGTCAGCCGCAGGGTTAAGCCCTTTTTGATCACTATTGACCAGTGGCTGCCGCCGGGTATTGTGTCTTGATAGTGAATCGTATCTTTCATAGTGTGTCTCCACTGCCATGTTGGATGGATTGCCACTGCGCACACTGCATGCCGCTACAGCTTTTTTGCACGCGCCCGAACGCGCAGCGCGCTGCCCGCTGATACGACAGTGACAAGGGGTTTAAATAGGTAAGATTGGTTTTAAAATTTTCAGGAAGGTAGAACCACAGCATCACTATGCACCGCGGGCCGTCCCGATTGAACTACACCTGCCAGGGCGTCCTGGAGGGTTTTGAAGATTGGAGAATGCATTATTCCATAACCTCTACATCATCGCCAACATGTGCCATACGAATCATGTGCAGGCCGTCGGCGTCATCCTCTTCTCCGGGGGGATGAATCAGTTCTTCCAGCCGTTTTTTCGTGGCCAGAAACTCCGGTGATATGAGCTGGTCGGTGTGTCTTGGTCGGGGGACGGAGACTTCGATGAGTTCCTCTACCTCGCCCGGGTTGGCTTTGAGCACGAGAATACGGTCTGCCAGGTAAATGGCCTCATCCAGATCGTGGGTGATGAACAGGACCGTGATATCTATGTTGCGCCAGATCTCGATAAGGTTTGCCTGCATTTTACTGCGCGTCTGTGCATCGAGGGCACCAAACGGCTCGTCCATCAGCAGTATGCGGGGTTTGTTAGCCAGCGCTCTGGCGATGGCAACGCGCTGTTTCATGCCGCCAGACAGTTGATGGGGATAAGATTCGGCGAACCTGTCCAGGCCCACCAGTTCTATCCAGTTCAGTGCCTCACTTTCAGCAGTGGCTTTGGTGGCGCCCTGCATTTCAAGCCCAAACATCACATTCTCTTTAACGTTTAGCCAGGGGAATAGCGTGTATCCCTGAAAGACCATGCCGCGATCCGGGCCGGGCTCAAACACCGGCTTGTTGTCCAGCAGAACCTCGCCGCTACTCGGCGACTCCAGACCAGCGAGGATTCGGATCAGGGTCGATTTGCCACAGCCCGAGGGGCCGATCACACAGACGAATTCACGCCTGTGCGTTTTAAAGTTGATATCTTTCAGCGCTGTCACCAGCCCCTGCTGAGAGTTGAACTGCTTGCCGAGGTTTTTGACCTCGAGAATCACTTCGCGCTGTTTGAGCTTGTCAAAACGGGCTTTGACGGCCTCGCTCTGCTCCAGATAACTGGGTAGTTCAATCTTGGTCATTGGCTCAGGCCTTTACCTGTTCTTTTTCCCACGGGAATAAACGCTTACCCAGTTTGGCCAGCAAAATATCTGTTACCACACCGATAATGCCGATCATGATGATGGCGGCGTAAACGTTGTCGAAGTTTTTGTAGCGTGCTTGCTGCGTGATAAACCAGGTGATACCCGAACTGGTGCCGATCAACTCGGCGACGATCAGGTAGGTCCAGGCCCAACCCAGCAGGATTCTCTGGTCGCGATAAAGGTCTGGCAGTATTCCCGGTATCACTACCCGGAACAGTAGCTGAAATTTTTTCGCGCCCAGCGTCAACGCCGCTTCCAGTAGCGCGACGTCGAGTTTGCGTGTTGTGTTAGCGATGATCAGCACCTGCTGGAAGAACGTGCCGATGAAAATGATCGCTATTTTGGGGCCGTCGTGTATGCCCAGTATCGCCACAGCCAGTGCGCCGAACGCAGGCGCGGGCAGATAGCGAAAAAATTCAATGAACGGTTCCTGCAGTCTGGAGATAGCGACATAGGTGCCGCACAGTACGCCGATGGGGACCCCAATCAGTGATGACAGCGTAAACCCCCAGAAGATTATCTGTATGCTGTGCCACAAACTCTCGTGCAGCCACTGTTCGCTGCTGCGGGTCGGCTCGGTGGTGAATGCCGTATAAAATGCTCTCGCCACCTCGTGCGGCGCCGGCAGGTAGATGGGGTTAGCCCCGATGCCCTCTGGCAATGCCGCCTGCTGCTCAAACGCCAACTGCTTCTGCTCGGCGAATACGGACTTTTCCACCAGCATGCCCGGTTTCAGCCAGGTGATGGAGCCGGGCTCCACAATTTCAACTTTGGGATGCCACAGGAATGGCACATAGCTGACCAGTGACCACAGCAGTATTGGTAAGAAAAATGACAATAAGGTAAGTGTTGTGACCTGCTTTTTTGTCAGCGCCTGACGCACAGCAAACCACGGTGTTGATTGTGACATGTTTAGACCCTTATCCAGTATCAGTCTGTATGCCCCGCTCGCGCGGGGCTGCAGTGGGGTGGCTTACATACCCAGAATGATGGAGGGGTCGATATAGGAGTCGATGGCCTGCGGGTCTGTGTAGACTTCATACTTCACATTGAAGTCATCGGACATTTTGGAGGAACCATAGATCGAATCCATGCCTTCTCCGGCCTGCATGACGGCCTGTGCTTCTTCCAGGCTGAGGATCTTGGTGCCATCCAGAATAGCTTTGTACTGATCGGCGGGAACGCCAACACGGGCAGCCATGATAGACAGCGCATCAGCTTGCGTCTCTTCACCGTAGATGTAATCCACCGCTTTGTACCAGACCTCGGCGACTTTCTCCCAGTCTGCCTTGCGTGTGGCCAGCGATGCAGGGCTGACGGCCAGCACATCATAGATCAGGCCGGGTGCATCCTTGGACGAGTATACAGCGGTCGATCCTGGCACTTGAGTCAGGGCCTGGCCCGAGCTCGGTTGCCAGGCGACGATGGCATCGACATCACCCGAGGCCAGTACTTGTGGTGTTTCATTAGTCGGTACGTTGACGAGGGTTACATCGCTTTCAGATAAGCCAGCCGATTCCAGCGCATTCAATAGCAGCAGGTGGCCGACAAAACCCACCTCTACACCGATAGTTTTGCCCTTCAGGTCCGCTACGGATGAGATACCGGGGCTAGCCACGATCATGTCATTGCCGTTACTGAAATCGTTGATCAGTATCATCACGCTCTGGGCGCCGGTAGAGCCGGTTACCAGTGCGTCACCATTGGTCATTGTCACTGCGTCCAGTTTGCCGGCGGCGAAGGCGTCCATTGAAGCGACGTAGTCAAACCACTCGAATTCGACGTCGACACCGGCTTCGGCAAACCACTCTTTTTCGATGGCGACTTCCCATGCGACCCAGCCAGGCCAGTCGCTGTAACCTATTTTTAGCGGCTCTGCCGCCTGTGCTGAAAGACTGCATGTGGTGATTGCCAAAGCTGCGGCAAACGGTTTGACTAAATTTTTGAGCGTTGTGGCGATTTTCATAAACTCCTCCAAAGAGTTGCACAGTAGCTGGGCGCGAGAGATCCCGCTTATGCGTTCTCCCGGGCTTTTATCCCTCCGTGTAACCCCCTTGTCAGAGGAGGTCGATAACTCTCGGACCAGTCATCGCGGCAGCGACATGCCACTGCGATCGGAACCCTAGATATCTATTGGGCTTGCGTACTTGCCCCTGTCACTTCGACAGGGATCTCTGGCGCTACGAAACTTGTAACGCAAACATTATGCCAACAGCGCTACAACCCCTATTCCAGAAGGGTGGTGCGATGGCAGGGGGGGTGGTGGGAAGGGGGATGCAGAGCAGAAAGCCTGGCGGCTAACCCTTCTTGCACTATTATGGTGCATCAAGGGGTGCGCTTAGTTCATCCATATTAAATGCCCAGGTAAACTTGAGCCGACACTATCTGGGACGGAGGGCGAGGTGCTCGAGATGTGTGTACCGGACGCTTTCCAGCAACCTGAGCTTTTCCTGGTATAGTGATCGTTGTCGGAGCTAACACGCGGTGTCCAACACTGGCTGGCCCAACTGCGGCGCAAATAGTATTGAATCAAGGTTTATTCTTTGTCGCCTCCTCCATCATATATTCGACAATCTGGGACAGACCGACGTCACTACAGGAACTACAAAAGCCACGCGGAGGCATACCATTGTAGCCGTAGATCACATGCTCTCTCACCACGCTTGGCGGTTTGTTCATAATGACCTCCCAGGCGGCGTAATCGCCCAGTGAGGGTGCATCGGTGGCGTCAGGGTCGTGACACCCTGAGCAGGCTAGGTCATAGTATGTCTTCAGCGGATGTTCGGTTGTCCATTCGGACTCACTGCGGATGTTGAACGGCTTATTGGATTGCGGCTTACGTTCCATAGATTCTTTCACCTCGGTTTCCAGTGCGAGCCGCGGACGCACTTCGGCGGGTACTTCTTTGCGGTAAAGTCGATGTAAACCTGTCGTTTGCGATAGAATGTATATGGCCCCGTCCGGCCCCTCTTTGATATCACGAATTCGTCCACCGACTCCTTGCAATATGGGATAGGCAGAGCGCACTACTGTTCCATCGAGGTCCAATTTGGCTACATGCTCACCCTTCAGCGCAGTGACAAATACGTGGCCGTCCCATTCTGGAAACATGGATCCGCGGTAAACCAATACCTTCGAGGCAGCAATTGAGGGAAGAAAATAATACAGTGGCTGTTCGATGCCATCGCCATGAGTCCCTTTTCCAAAGGGTGCCGCCGATGCGTAATATGCACCATAGCTGACAGTCGGCCATCCGTAGTCACCGCCAGGTACGATGAGATTGAGCTCGTCTCCGCCGAGTGGTCCGTGTTCCACCTCCAGTAGAATCCCTCGTTTTGAATCATAGTGCAGGCCTTGCGCATTGCGGGTGCCTGCGGCAAAGATACGCGGGTCCCAACCTTCACGATCGATAAAGGGGTTGTCTGCCGGAACGCCCCCGTCATCAGTGATTCGGAGTATTTTTCCTTCCAGGCTGCTGCCTTGCCTGGGTTCTTCACTTTCGTTGCCACGATCGCCAATGGAGACGTACAAATGCTTCTCATCATCAAACTCCAGGGCCCCGCCGAAGTTCGAAACAGCCCAACTGTAATTGTCATAGTTGAGCAGGGGCGTGACATTTTCGAGCGTCGTTCCATTGAGCACACCCGTAGCTACTTCAGTCTGGGTATACTTGGCGGAGTCGGGGTGTTGTTTCGCATAGGAAATGTACACCCGGTTATTTTGATCAAAATCAGGGTGAAGTTCGATATCCATAAGACCCATCTGGTCGAAACCGGTGGCAATTTCCGGCATTCCCTTTATGGACTGAAATGTTCCGGTTTCGAGGTTGACCCTGGACAGCTCACCGCTGTTCTGCGTTAGAAGAATCTCAGTCTCGCTAATAAATTCGAATGCCCATGGGTAGCCGATTTGTCGAATCAGGTGCTGTATGGAAGCATCCCTGATATTAAGTTCGGAAATTGATCGTAATGCCTCCTCCTCATAGGGGGGAGGAATGCCCGCCTCTTGGAAATAGGATTGCTCGCTTTCGGGTTCTACATGGGCTGGTGCCGGAGCTTCAGAGGCAGGGGCCATTTCAGTGGCCGCATCGTTCTCGCCACTGGAGCAACTGCCCAGCGCCAGCAACACCAGGCAGTAAAGCCACCAGAGCGATATGCTCGGGACGCGACTATTTTCATTGAAGGTTAAGGCTGCCATGGTGGTTCCAGTTGCTAGATATAAGGAGGGGGCTTTAGTATACCAAATATGTGATCTCGGATAGGTGCACGCTACGGCCTTGCGGTGCCAGGTGTGGCAAGACGGGGCGTTCGGTCCGTTTCTCTCAGGGTGAGCCAGGGTTCTATCGAGAGCCTGCACCGCGTTATTTTCATTCGCTGGGCTATATGGGCAGAGCTTTCCGAGCCAGGAAAATTTGGTGAGCTCGGCAATAGAAATGGGCGGGAGCACGACGGTGGAAACAACACGGCCGAGGTTGAATAACCGGAGCAGATCTATTCAATGAAATAATAAGAACTGGGACAGATCCATTTAACTGAATCTCTGCCGGGATAATCGGTCGGGGTGCTGCGGTATCCGCCACGGACACCTGACCTACGAGATTGCGCTGCCCTGGTGGTAGGGCCTTACCCGGGCAACTGCCACGCACCGAGATTTGCCTCGATCCCAAGCTAACGCGGTGCCCGTATGACTGACCACGCAATGTCAGCCCAATCGGCAACAACGCGCTCGGTTCTAATTGTGTCAGGTTGGCGTGTTTTATGATCCGCGATAGCCCAGCGCTTCGCTGAGGTGTGTCATGCCAATCTCATCACTGCTCTGCAAATCTGCAATCGTGCGCGCCACACGCAGTGTGCGGTGCAGGCCTCTGCCAGACAGGCGCATTTTCTCCGCAGCAGTTTCAAGTGATGCCTTCTCTGGGCTACCCAGTGTGCAAGTACTCGCTAACTCTTGTGGAGAGAGCTGTGCATTGGGGATGCCCTGGCGTTGTATCTGACGTGCGCGACTGCTGTGGACCCTGGCGCTGACGGCGGCGGAGTCCTCGCCGGCATGAAGTGGGTTCAGTAAATCACCCGGTGGTAGCCGGTTAACCTGCGCATGCAGGTCAATGCGATCCAGCAGTGGGCCAGATACGCGCGCGCGATAGCGCTGTATCTGGTCGGGTGTGCAGCGGCAGGCTCGCGCCGGGTCGCCAAAATAGCCGCAGGGGCATAGTTGCGTTGCCTTTTTGCCAGTTTAGATTAAAGGTAGAAAAATCAAGGCCTTATGGATATCCGACCTCTTTTGAGACCATCGGAAATCATGTGAAGGCAGTCAGATTGGACCGTGGGTTGCTGCAGCGTGACGCGGCAGAGATGGTCGGATGTACCATCGATTCCATCTTAAACTGGGAAAAATACAGCATGGAGCCCGCTCTCAAGTACATGCCAGGTATCATCAAGTTCCTGGGTTACAGTCCTTGGTCGAGCGCCCTGACTTTTGAACAAAAAATAATCACATGGCGCAAAAACCGAGGCATTTCTCAAGCTCAGCTAGCAACAGAGTTGGCAGTTGATCCCTCATCAATCTCGAAGCTAGAAGCAAAGCTATCTATGAACGCGCAGTTTCGTGATGCATTGATAAGAAGGATTGAGAGGTGCATGGGCATTTTTCGTACAAAAAACGAATCGTTTTGATGTTTGAACCCTCCCAGTAATGGGCGGGTGTTGTGAGAGATTGAAGCACTGCTGCGGAGAAAATGAATTTGTACATCGTTGTGCGCTAACGCGCGCACAGGAGGGTGGGATATTGAGAGACCGGCAAAGACCCTGGCAAACTACAGGTTTGCTCAGGCCCTTGGTTTTCTTTCGGCTCCTATTCGGTGTTCTACTGTCGGGGAAACTCAGTGGCAGTGATACGGCTTGGTGCCAGCGTGACATCCATCCGCATCCGTGCCACCAGAGTGAGCCTGGACGAACGAGACTGCCAAGAATGATGCAAAAATTACAGCGATAACTCTTTTCATAGAAACTTCCTTTTGTCATGAATTGAGACGAGTTTTAACCCTGTTCATCCTAGGGTCAAAGCCAGTCTATAGGCATTTGTATTCATTTGACATAGTGAAATTCTGGGTTTCTTTGACAGATTTTCTTACCGAGAACAGGGTTTTGGTGCCCATTCCACGATAGCGGTCGATCAATCGCCTGAACCAGCGTCCTCGGCAAACTGGATGGATGCCTCTGTGTCTGGAAGTTTCATAACAGATGGCTGACCGTGGTTACTGTAAAAATCTCGCTTTGCACGCATTTTGTGATTGGTGCATTCAGCCATATGATGATCGGAGCGATAAATGTTGCAACCCTCCGGTGGTATATACTGATTGGCAAAGGCTTGTCGCAGTGCTTGTTCAATATCCACTTGTTGCCTTTCCTCTACTGCGAGGCTTTGTCTTTCAATCTGCCGCTGTTCTGATTGCGCCTTGACCGAATCCTGTCGCGCCTGATTCTTCGCTAGTAACTCTTCAGTGAATTCGTTCATGGTCGTGATAGCAGTTTTTGTAACGTAGTCGATATAGGCGACACGAATACCAAACACGATCAAGCTGGCAATCAGAATACCGAAGGCGACTTGAAGTGAGGTTTTCATGGCGACCCTATTATCTTCTCGTCAGTCACGTTATCGCTGTGCTAGGAGCCTGTCGGATTTAGCGACAGCATTAATATAGAATAAGCCCATCGTACCAAGAAGGGGTCGAAACCACCATGTCAGGCAAGTTCCAGCCGATCAATCGAGATACCGCATACCTGCTGCCGCCATCACTGCAAGACTGGCTTCCAGAGAAACACCTGGCCCGCTTCGTGGTCGACATTGTCGATCAACTCGACTTGAGTGAATTGGTAACCCGCTATGGAGGCGGTGGAAAACAACCTTATCTCCCTGCGGTGTTATTGGCGTTGTTGTTCTACGGTTATGCGACCGGGATATTCTCCAGTCGCAAGTTGGAGCAAGCGACCCACGACTCGGTTGCCTTTCGTTTTATCACAGGAGATACGCACCCTGACCATGACACGATTGCCACCTTCCGCAAGCGATTTCTGCCTGAACTGGAAGGTCTGTTTGTACAGATGCTGGTGGTTGCCAGGGTGATGGGCGTCTTCAAGTTGGGGAAGGTCAGTCTGGACGGCACCAAGATCAAAGCCAATGCCAGTAAGCACAAGGCAATGAGTTGGGGTTATGCGAATAAACTGGAAGAGCAGCTTCGTCGCGAGGTACAGGAACTGCTCAGGCGTGCTGAACAAGCTGATAGCGAAGATGACCCGGAGATAGACATACCGGATGAACTGGCGCGCCGGGAGGATCGGCTGGCAGCCATCAAGAAAGCCAAAGACGAGATTGAACGGCGCGCACAAGAACGCTTTGAGGCCGAACAGGCGGAGTACGAGGCAACGCTCAAACAGCGTCGAGACAAAGAAGTCGAGACTGGCAAGAAAGCCCGGGGACGAGAGCCCAAGCCGCCCGAGCCTGGACCACGGGATAAAGATCAGATCAACTTTACAGATGGAGAGTCACGCATCATGGCGTCCTCGGAAGGGTTTGTGCAAGGCTACAATGCACAAGCTGCCGTTGATCAGATCAATGACCGCGATGCGGCCCACAAAACCGATGCTCGACGACTGACTCCGGAGGAACATGCTGCCAACTACCAAGTTAATAGATCCCAGCTCACTTCTAACCCACGACTCGTCATTGTTTTTGACGATGTGATTACTACTGGGTCGAGCTATATGGGGATGCGCAAAGTGCTGTCCATGGCTTACCCCCAAGCGGAGATCCACGGCATGTTTATCGCCAGGTGTGTCCATGATGATGTTATTGGGGAAATTGATTGGGGTCTGTAAGAGCCTTCGCTCAATTTCAATCGTTTGGCATGGGAAGCGCCCCCGTCTAACGTGAGCAGTTGCTTCACGACTGGCAGTTATAGCACCCTTTGGTCCAAGTTGAGCCGCTGTTGCTAGTCCATGATCGAGATATAGAACTAGCGGCTTTATGTGTCCGGCTCGTTATTGGTTTGTGTAGACTTATTTTGGATTTCTTCGCGTATTATGGGTACATAATCAGGGGCTTCAATCCCAATTTTTACTTGACCACTATTTATGCGTAGGACTGTTATTCGAACGTCACTACCCGCGATAATTCCTTCATTCTTTTTGCGTGTGAGTACGAGCATGCTGGACTCCTTTCGTTTATGAGATTGTATAATTCCCCCATCCATTTTCCAGTAGTCGACTGGATTTGATTGAATCTGGCATATGCCTGTTCAAACTATCACAAAATGGGTAGGTCGCGAGGCCAGTTCTATTTTCAATTCCAGTCCGCCTGTTCTTGTAAATGAGCTATTCTGCTTTAGGCGGGCAGCAAATTGAATTGCGGAAAATCAGTAGGTTCCCTCTGTGATCCGTTTCTGTACTTCTGCTTCAAATTTCCTGAGGTATTCGCGAACATGTTTTCCCTAGCAGACGGATCTTGCTCTGTAGGAATAACCTTATTCCGTGGCTCAGATGAAAATCGAGAAAGTTTAGATATTCGGGAATTAAATGTACCATGACAATTTTGACGACTTGGCCCGTTGCATGCTGCCCAGTGCCGATCATAATATAGCGCTACACACTTTACTCGAGATTCCGGTTGGGAGGCGAGAGGGTCAGTCTTGGAGGCAGAGCTGCCTGACTTGGAGATTGCAACGGAATCATTGGTTCTACTCAATGGCGCTTTTCAGCTAGATTGCTGGTCTTGGTAAAATTGGTGGATGAGTGATTCAACCTCTGCTATAGGTGTGCCATAGACTGCTTGGGATCTGCTGACTATCTCCTGGACTGAGTCTGCATCTCCTTCATCAGTAGCCACCCAAGGTACTGCTAGATTAAAGTCGTACTGCGCTTGTTCGGCGCGGACATCGGCAATCGGAGTGTGGGTGAGGGGAAGGGGAGGGGTTACTCGCCTCTTTTTGTGCGTTTCGGAGCATGCATGTCAGCGTGCATCCTGTCCTCGGGCTTAAGTTTAGTCTCGATCCATACCCAGGTAGGATCATGTTGCTCAGAATTCGATCAACTTTCGATTTGCTCTTTGCTATGATGCAATCCCTTTTTTTGCTCTAGCTCCAAAAGGTTCTGCACATTCTTTTATTTTCCGGGTAATGTCAGCGATACTGTGATCAAGGCAGCTCCGGCATACGGACCACTGAGCGAGCAATTTTCAGGTTGATTGTAGTAGAGTGCAAGCACTCTAAGACAAAATAACGGCCTATCCGAACCGATGCTAAAAATTCCCAAGTTAGTTAAAAAGGCAGATGCGTTATCTGTCTCATCCGCAACCCACTGCCTGGGTTCGAGGTGGCGACCGTGACAACCAGACAACCATTCGTGGTCAGATTGACGAATCTGGCTGGGCGTCAATTTCAGAAGCGGGGATATGTGGTGCCAGCCCTAGAGCCAGAATCGCTGGTACAAGCTGCAATATCTAAGACCAGTCTCGACGATTTTGGGGATACCTCATTCGAGTTGGGACTGACGCAGCTGCTCAAGGCACTCAATGGTCAGGCGAAACTGTCCCAGGTCGGTAGGATCGTCGCCCATTTAAACATTCTCGACTACCTGTGCGTTCGCCTGAAACTTGTTCAATATCGGAAAGAAAGGCCCGAGGTCAGTGAACAAAAGATAAGCCAGCCTCTTTTTATACTTGGTCTGCCTCGAAGCGGCACTTCCATTCTTTATGAACTCATTGCTCAGGACCCGGCTATGCGATCGCCGTCAAGCTGGGAAGTTGCTAAACCAACACCTCCACCGCAGCAAGACAACTATCTTCACGATAAGCGGATTCGGGGAGTAGATTTACAACTAGGATTCTCGGAAAAGCTGTCCCCAGGTTTTCGGGCGATTCACTCGATCGGAGCTCGGCTACCGCAGGAGTGTGTATACATGTTCTCGTCGCACTTTATGAGCGAGCAATATGGGTACATGTACAATATTCCGGAGTATCGTGACTGGATGCTGTCACAGGATATGGCCCCTACCTACCAATGGCATCAACAGTTCCTTCAGCATCTACAGATCGATTTCTCGGCTGAACGCTGGGTACTGAAAACTCCATCGCATATAGCGTACTTGGACAACCTGTTGGCTCAATACCCTGATGCACTGATCGTTTGGACTCATCGAGATCCTTTGGATGCTACGGCGTCATTCTCCAGTCTTGTCACAACATTGCAACGCGGCTTTAGCGATGATGTTTCACCGACTACAGTGGCTAGGTATGAAGTAAAGCACATGTCACGACTTGTTCATCGAGGGATGGAGCAGCGGCGACAGCTTGATAGAGGTCAGTTCTTCGACGTTGGATTCGGAGCAATCTGTGAAGACCCTGTCTCAGTGGTAAGAAAAATTTACCATCATTTTGGTTTTGAATTAGCTGAGTTGGCAGAACAGGCCATGGTCACCTACCTGCGGCACCGGCCGAGGGACCTGTATGGCAATCATAATTATTCATATGAACAATTTGGTCTGGGAGGCGCTGCGGACCGGGTGTTGTTTCAGGAGTATATCCACAGTTATGGGCGCGTATTTTGATCAAGTGCTTTTCTCTGCTGCGCCTTCCCGAGTACACTTTACTTTTCTTGGCACGCCAAAGTGATGACAGACGGTATTAGACATGCATCCACATGAATTTCTTGGTCTAGACCCTTCAGTCGCGATACTAGTAATCGTCGCGCTTGTCTCCACAGCTTTCGTAATGTACTACTTAGGGAAAGAGTCGCCGCGCTGGCGCCTGCTGATGCTTCAATTGGCTATAGGCTTAGTTGCAGTGATCGGCGCAAAGCTGCTATCGCTGTATGAACGAGACTGGTCACTTTTCGGAAAATATTTTTACGAATTGCGGACGGGCTGGCGTTATCCTGGAGCGTTGATTGCGATAGTTTTATGCGGGCCATTGTTAAAGCGCCTAATAATTCCCGGCCTCTCGCTGCGAAGGTATTTGGACGTACTTGCCATTGGGGTAGCGCTGGGTATGGCGCTATATAGAATCCAGTGTGTTCTGATTGGTTGCTGTGTCGGAGGAATCTGCGAAAACAGCTTGTGTATAAGCTATGCGCGAGGTAGTGCTGTCTGGCAACAACAGGTGCAGGCGGGCCTGATTTCCAGTGATGCCATTCGGAGTTTACCGGTTATGCCCTTGCATTTCTATTTTATGGGGATGTCTGCAGTGATTACCATATTCCTGCTGTGGTTTGATCGACGGCGTTCTTTTGATGGGCAAATTGCCTTATTGTTCCTAGTGTGCCACGAGGGGGTCAAACTTATCTTAGAGTGGTTCCGCGTGCCCAGGTTTGAGCTGCTAATGATTGTCTCGGCGACGTTCTTGGTTGTCGGCTTGATAGGACTGGTCGCGGGCCGTTATCTAGAACGTGGTTCAAAGGCAGCTGCCTAAAGTCCACGATCGCTCACGCCCAAAAGAGGGGCGTGTAGATCTGCCTCGCCAGGCAGATGAGCCGCCCCCTTTGGTTTTGCAGCGGACGATCAAAGCCGTAAAACCAGCCATGCTATCTCTTTGTGCCTGCAGGTCAAATCAGTAAGTGTGGTGGGTCATATGCCGCCACTGTATTCGGATATTCAGCTCTAGCCTAGCTTGACATCTCTAGGCTATCTGCTATAAATTATTATAAAATTTTTCGCCAAACAAGGAGTGTTGTGTGAAGTTACACCCCGCTTGGAATTTTATCCCTCGTCAACTGCGCCGAATACTGTCTAAAATTTTTCCTGACTATCTGTCTCGCATTAGCAGATATAGACTAGTGCAACGTAGTTTTCACCGTGGACTCCCGTTGATGGGGTTTCTCGTTTTTTCGATGCTACTTACAGCGCACCCTAGTTATTCTCAGCAGCAGTTTCCCTATGAGCGAACTGAGAAGAAGAAACCCGATGGCCCCCAGACACCAGAGTTGTCCGGATTCTCCCAGATAGAAAGACGCTCAGATCCAGCAGCAGACGACTCACTCCAATCGTCACCCAACGAGGGTGAAGATGGGCGAGGTCATCCCAGTGCAATGAGTATGCCAAAAGCTATTAATTCGGCACCGGTTGATATAGTCCCCGGTGAACCTGGCCGTTCTAGATAGGGAAGTCATTTAGATGAATAGACCCAAGTTTTGGTTGTCTGCAGGCTTTGTTTTTGCCGCTAGTTTAGCGTGGTCGGCGGACGAACAGCGGGATTATTACGCTGAGCCGGGCCTCAATCCCACTCCAATTTCGCGGGGGCAGGATGCCACTGAAAACATCGACCTGTTCAGCGGCAATATCCAATTACAGTATTTGGACCTTACTGTTCCAGGTAATGGCGGGATGGACATTAATATAACGCGCGTATACAACGTGCCGCAGGAAGATCCGACGTACGGCAGTGCCTTTGGTTATGGTTGGACGATGCATTTCGGGCGTATCACCATACCCAGTGGCTACGCCGGAGAGTTGTGTGGGGATATCTTAAACTGGGGTGTGGGCGATACTACTTTCAACCCTTCAATAGAAATGCCCAACGGTGCACGCGAGGTCCTGTACCAAAGCTCGTTTCAGGTCGGTACCTACCTTACGAAAACAAACTGGAAGGCGGAGTGCGTTGACGAAAATCAGCCAGAACTCGGCCTCATCGTGACCTCCCCGAACGGGGTGGAGTACTCGATGACAGAGCCTATGACACTGTACGGAATTGACGATGGCCAAAATCCGCCGTTGGCTGCTTCCACATGGCTCACCAATCGCATTGAAGATGCGGATGGCAACTACATCGATATAGATTACTTGACTATTTCTACTGGGTTGAAAGTTCCGGTGAGTCTAGATACTAGGGATAATCGTCAAGTGTCTTTGGGCTATGTCGATGGCGCGGGGGCGAATGCTGGGCCGGCGAGTGCTAGTGCGCGTCTAGATACGATTTCAGCATACGGCCAGACATGGCGATATGAGTACGATGATCTGCATGATGACCTAGCAGGACCTGGTTGGAACTCTGATAATCATTTCAACCTCAAACGTGTTGTTAGGCCTGATGGTTCCGATTGGGAGTACGAGTATGGGGCCACCGCAGGTCTGCCCGCCTACAACCGCGTGACGGAAGTTACCTACCCTTCTGAAGGGAAGGTGAACTATACATATCAATGGGTGTACCCCTACCTGCCCGAGCCTACTCTCAAAATCAGTGCAATCCAATCCAAGACACAGACGCAGACGACTTCGGCATCTGAAGAAGGTACATGGACCTACGAATTTAGCCCGGGCGGCGCGACATTGGCAGCACTATTGTATAGCCCCGGCATTGCGGGACTGCCAAGCAGCACCAAACTTGATGTCACTGAAATCACGACACCCGATGGGAAGGAGCGTGCGTACCATGTGGGGTACTGGACATTAACATCGGGCTACGGATTACTTTTCTTGATTGGGACGAATTTGGAGCATCAGTACCTTAATTCGGCGCAAGAGGTGATTCGCAGCACATATGGCAGTTGGAATACCCGCATAGTTTCTAATCAACAGGTGAAAAACTCCATTCGTCCACAACTTAACGATGCAAATACCTATACGAGAGATATAACCTTTGAAGTTGTTTGGGAGCGCGGAGAAGGGTTGGCAGGTCAGTATTCACCTGATGCACGAACTACGCAATACGCCAATCATGATGATTTTGGTAATCCCCGGATTATCACGGAGTACGCAAAGTATGGCCCCAACGACAACCGTGTGACCACGCTGACTTATTTGAACGATACTTCCAAATGGTTTATTGGCTTACCTGTGAGTGAAACGGTTACTGAAGGAGCGGTTGGTCCGGTAATCAACACCGCAACTAGAGAGTACTGGCCTAACAACCGACGACTAAAGTCAGAGGATGTTAATGGTGTAGTCACACAGTACACGTACACCAGCACTGGTGACGTGAATGTAGTCACAGATGCTCGTAACAATGACACGGTATATAGCAGTTATTACCGGGGTATCCCGAGATCGGTGGTATACCCCGACACGACCTCTCTAAGCCGCCTAGTCAAGAATAGCGGCCCTGTCAGATCGGAGACATCGGGACGTGGTTATACTACCTTATTCTTCTACGATGGCCTGAACCGTCTTACTGGTATTGATTATCCACGCGGGACTGATGTATCAATAGTTTGGGGGGATACGTTCAAGCGCTTGACTAGGGGCAGCTACGAGGAAAGAGTTGATTGGGACGGCTTTGGGCGCGATGTCAAAGTAACCCGCACAGATATACAGACCGGCTCCACTTACGCCAGGGTTTATGAATACGATCCATTGGGTCGAAAGACCTTTGAGTCCGACTCAGAGTCGACATCAGTGGGAGTCAACTACGAATATAATGAGCTCGGGTTGTTGAAAAAAATCACTAACCAAGACGGCACTTTCAAGCGTATCGATTACTATTTCGGCTACTCCAATGAAACTCATTTCGATGAAAAAGGCCAAAATTCGGACTACTACTATCAGTTCTTTGGCGCATCAGGCGAAAAATACCTGTACACGGCTTATTCTCTAAACGGCGATATCCTAACCCAGATTACACGAGATGCAATGGGGCGAACCTTGAGTGTTGGCCAGTATGGCTGGGACTTTAGGGGAGCGACTGGATACTCAGGATTTGTTCAGGACTACGACTACAACACAAATTTCTATTTGCAAAGTATCGCCAGTCCTCATGATATTGGAACAACCGTGTACGGTCGTGATCTATTGGGAAATATGACCTCCAAGACGGTGGGCACCAGTAATACAACTTATTATAACTATGATGCGATGAATCGAATAGATGATATTGACTACATCGATGATTCAATCGACGTAGATTATTCTTATGATGCAGACGGCAATTTGGAGATAGTGAGTAACAGCTTCTCAACTGTTACGTATGGATATGATGAAAACGGGAACCTGAACGGCGAAGATATTCAAATAGGCACTACTAATTATCCGGTCGTCTACGGTATTGATGTTTTGGATAACGTCTCAACCATTACCTACCCTTCCGGCCGATCGATAAACTACGCACCCGATGCGCTGGGTCGTCCTACCCAAGCAACTCCGTATCTGACCGACGTGACCTACTATCCCGATGGCACACTGGAAAGCATGGTTTATGCCAACGGTTTGGCAACCACGTATACCCGGACCACTCGCAAGTGGATCGACACTATCAAAGTCGGTACTTTGGTGGATCTCGACTACGGCTACGATGACAATGGCAATATCGACCAGATCGCGGACCTGGACGTGCCGGCCAAGACTCGAAATATGACCTATGACGGCATCAACCGATTGAAGACCGTCTCCGGTGGTTGGGGGACATCCGTGTATGAATATGACTTATTAAACACGTTCACGCGAAAGAGTGATCCGTCGCAGGTATTCGCCGCGGATCAGTATTATTTCCCCAACAACCTTAGACTCAATAGATTGCAGAATAACTCGGGAACAGGAGGCAAGGAGCGCCTCTTCGGATACGATGAATATGGCAACATCAGCTCCAGTCTTGACGCTGATTACGACCCGATTCTGGGCGTATACACAGCCTATCTTACCGCGAGAGACTACATGTTTGATGACGCAGGTAATTTGAGGTACACGGTCCGCACAGCCAAGGACGATTTTGGTACCACAGTCCCGTTGCGCTCTGGGGAGTTCTATTCGGAGTACGATGGCAATAACATGCGTGTCAAAAAGATTAACGTATCAGACGGAGACCGGGAGTCAGAGTACGTGTACTCAAAGGCCGGGGTATTGCTGGGAGAATATGAATCTTCAGGTGTGCTCTATGGGAACGAGTACTTTTACCTTGGCACCCAGCAGATAGCGTCCGCCGTAACAACATTCGTTGATACCGATGGTGATGGTATCGGAGATGAGGCAGACAACTGCCCCGACATTGCAAATCCTGACCAGGCGGATACTGATGAAGATGGGACCGGCGATGTATGTCAACCGGTGGGGTGCTAGTCTATGTATTCTCGCATAACTGCAGCTAGTGATCGATACTACCCTGAAGTCTATTCGACAACTGGCAACTTTCCATGTTGCAGTCACTCTTCCCTGAAAAGGGTTGTTTGTAGCGCTAAATGTGAAAGCACAGAGGTGAGTTCATGAATCGTCCATGGATAAAGATGAGTGCATTGTTGATACCTGTCTTGCTATGGCTTGGTGCTGGCTTTGCCCACGCGGCAACGGAAGAGATAACTTATTACCACAACGATGCTTTAGGCTCGCCCATTGTCGCTACCAACGAAGTTGGAGCCGTGAAATGGAGAGAGGAGTATTCACCCTACGGGTCTCGATTACTTTATGAAAGCAGAGAGACGGATTGTACGCTTCCCCCTTGCACACAAGTCGAATCTTTGGCCGATGAGAAGCAATGGTTTACTGGGAAGCTGGAAGAGACTCCGGTCGGTTTGCTGTATCTCGGTGCGAGATGGTACGAACCTGAGTTAGGGCAATTCCTTAGTCCTGATCCGATTGGATTCGACGAGGACAACATATTTACCTTCAACCGGTATGCCTATGCTAACAATAACCCCTATCGATATACCGATCCGGATGGCGAGAGCGTAATTGACATAGTGTTTTTAGCAGCAGATACCGTCGTGCTGGTTTCCGCTATCTACTCTGGAGATGCTGCAGCGATTCAATCTGCTGCAGTGGATGTCGCGTTTAGCGCAGTGGGTGTCGTGGTGCCTATTCCTGGCGCAGGTCAAGCTTTAAAGGCCGTTAAGGCGGCTGATAAAGTTAGGGACGTTGCTAGGGCAAGTAGTCAGGTCAAGTCGGCGGTTAGATCGGCTGAGGATGTTGCAAAGAGTGTACCGAACAAAGGGATTTATGAATTTACAGATAAGGTTACTGGTAAACCTTATGTGGGCCAGTCGGGCAATATCGATAAGCGGCTTAGGCAGCATGAAAGAGCTGGCAAGCTTGATCCTGGAAGTGCCGTTACTAGAACTGAAGTAGCAGGTGGAAAAACATCTAGGGAAATAGCCGAGCATCGCCGCATCCAGGATATAACTGGTGGCGTACAGGCACGAAATTCTCCTGACGTTGCCAATAAAGTTGACCCCATCGGTCCGAAACGTAAACACTTACTGGATTAGCATTATGGCACGGCCACTACCTGTACCCGAGTTAGCGCAGACTGACAGTAATTCAATTGAGCTTGCAAGGGTTTGGGCAGCTGCTGGCCAACAGCACGTATCGATTGCAACGGATGTTTGGGAGAATCCTGCAGCTTGGGGAGTGATGTTGGTAGATTTGGCAAAACATATTGCCAAGTCTTACGAAGGAGCAAATGACGACGATGTGCTTCAGCTAATAAAACAGGGTTTTGATGCCGAATGGAGTGCGCCGACGGAATAATAGTTGGAGCACTCTGTTTTGAAGCTTATCGGGATTCAATTATCTCTTGTACTGTTTCACGGTTATGTGAGTAATGTTTTCTGTTCGCAAACCACATTGTTCTCAATGCGGGGAGGTCGGTAAATATCCCCGTATCACCATCTTCTATATTTGTATCTTCTATAAAAAATAAATCTGACAATTTCTCGCAGGATTTTAGCGGCTGTAGAGATTGAAGTTTTCCACAGTTATTTAGTGAAACCCTGGTTAGTTTTGTTAATGCACTTAGTGGGTTCAAGTTGCCAAGATTTTTACAGGACTCAAGCTCTAGGGTAGTTAGTTGGTCGGCGTTTTGAATATCTTCGAGAGACTCAAGTTTCGAGGGTAGTGTAAATATTTTTTCGCACTTTTTTCTCGGGGGCTTCCCGGTCCCTGGTCATGCTACCGAATAGATGGCCTCCTGATCCATCTCGTTGAGAAGTTGCATATTCATGTACTTGCGGGTTCCCCACGTAGTGCTGGAGACGTGCCGCAACCTGGCTGCCACAAGCATCAGAGCAGAGTTCCCATCAGGGAAGGCACCGACAACTTTGGTTCTCCGCCTCGCTTCCTTGAGTAGCCGCTCCATGGGATTGTTGGTTTTGAGCTTCAGCCAGTGTTGAGGTGGATAGGCAAAGTAGGCGAAGGTTTCATGGATCGATTTCTCGACCAACTCAGCAGCCGCTTTCAACTTCATGCCCTGCAGCTTGATGACGACATCTTTGGCCTTGCTCTCCGCTGCATCTCGACTCTCCTGAGCGTGAATCGCTTTTAGCATAGCTGCCACCTCTCGTATCTTGCCACGGGGCACATGGGAGAACACGTTGCGATAGAAGTGGACCGCGCAGCGCTGCCAATCCACGTCCGGGAACACCTCGGAAATCGACTCGACCAACCCCAGACAGGCATCGGAAATCATCAGCCGGACGCCAGTAAGGCCACGTTGTTTAAGCTCCTTAAGGAAGCCCAGCCAGCCTGCTTTGTCTTCCTTGTGTCCCTCTGAAACGCCCAGAATGCGCCGATAGCCGTCACTATCGACCCCGATGGCCGCCAGGACGGAGACGTTCTTGATCTCGCCGCCCCAGCTGCGCTTGAGCACAATGCCGTCCAGGTAGACGTAGGCGAACTTGCCTTCGATCTCCTGGGTGCGCCAGCGCTCGATATGCTTGTAGACCTTCTTGTTGAGGTTGGAAACCGTGCCGGAGGAGACCCTGGTGCCCCACAGGGCTTCGGTGACATCCTCGACTCGACGGACGGAGACGCCCGCGAGGTACATCTGGACGATAGCTTCCTCAATAGAAATATCCCGGCGTCGGTAGCGCTCGATAATGGCCGTCTCGAAGGTCTGCTTCCGCAGCTTGGGCATCTTAACCTCGACCTCCCCGGCCTTGGTATGCAGTTTGCGTTTGTAGCTACCTGCGCGCGTATCAATACGATCCGGTGAGTGCTCGTAGCGTTGGGCGTTGCACATCTCGTCTGCCTCTGCATCCAGCATGGCGTTCAGGGTCTCCTCTACGGTGCCCCGGACCATCTCATCCAGGTGCCCACGGATCTCGCTCTCGTCGATGCGTATCACTTTGCTCAATGACTTTGTGCTATCGTTCATTTGGGTGGTCCTCATTGGGTTCGTTACTGTGGTTTGGCGATTACAGTTTTAACAAACCGGGGCCACCCCCTTCAAAAAATGTGCGAAATATAATTTACGTTATCCGATAGATACGGCTAACAATGTCGCCAGCTGTGGCAGCAAAGCCACGGCGATACGTAACTTGCCGCCTTCGTAGTGCGCGATTGTCTTCTGGGAAATGTCCAGCGCATCCGCCAGCTGCTGCTGGGTCATATTTTGAGCCTTACGAAACTGAGCAACCCGTTTGCCCATCGCTTCGTAGAACGCCCTATCTTGTAACGCCATGGCTTTAGCCCATTGTGATAATGACGGCATAAGCATATCTCCACTTTTACGTTATCAGGTTGTGTACGTTGACATTACTCTAATATAGAGTACTCTGCAACAGAGTTATATTTTACTCTAGACTATTGACAGGGTTTTGAGGGAAACGGCAAATGGCGCGATTACCAGATGATGTAGTGAATCGACTCAAAAGTGAGGTCTCCCTGCTGCGCCTGGTGGAGTCTCAGGGGCATGCCGTTAAAAAGCATGGCAAGGATTACGTGCTTAGCTGCCCGTTCCATGCCGATGAGACGCCAAGCCTGGTGATCACCCCTAAAACTAATCTCTGGCACTGCATGGGTGCCTGCCAAAAAGGCGGCTCGGTCATCGACTGGGTCATGCAGACTCAAGGTGTATCGTTCCGCTTCGCCTGCGAGATCCTGCAAAAGGATCTGGGCCTGATTGCTGATGTCCCCAACAAAGCGCCCACTAAAAACACCACGACTAAACTCACTCTACCCTTAGCCGCTAATGCCGATCACCAGACGGCTCTGCGCCAGGTCATTGATTACTACCATGAGACCTTGAAGCAATCCCCGGAGGCGCAGGAATACCTTTGCTCGCGAGGGCTGGATAACGCCGAGCTAATCGACACCTTCCAGTTGGGCTTTGCCAACCGAACCCTGGGATACCGGCTGCCGGAAAAAAACCGCAAGGCCGGGGCGGAGCTGCGGGGCAAGTTGCAGGCCATCGGTATTTTGCGCGAATCAGGTCATGAGCACTTTAACGGCTCCCTGGTGGTGCCGGTGATGGATGAGCACGGTGTCATTGGCGAAGTGTATGGCCGTAAAATCCTCGGCAACCGTTTGAGAAAAGGCACGGCCCAGCACTTGTATTTACCGGGTCCCCATGAAGGTGTGTGGAATAGCCAGGCCCTGGTGGCTTCGAAGGAAATCATCCTGTGTGAAGCGCTGATCGATGCGATGACCTTCTGGGTCCACGGGTTCAGGAACGTGACGGCCAGCTACGGGACCTCGGGTTTTACCGCTTCTCACTTAGCTGCCTTCAAGGTTCACGGCATCGAGCGGGTGCTGATTGCCTATGACCGGGACGCTGCGGGCGATCAGGCGGCCGAGGATGTGGCGAACACCCTGATCGCCGAGGGGATTGATTGCTTCCGGATACAGTTACCCAAGGGCATGGACGTGAACGACTACGCCCAGCAGGTGACGCCACCCCAAAAGAGCCTGGGCCTGGTGATTCGCAAGGCCCAGTGGCTGGGTCAAGGCGCAGCGGCAGTGATAGAGACCGGTGCAACCGCATCGCCGTTGGATGACTTAGGAGATGCAGCTGAGGACATAGCGCCTGATGCGTTGGAAGCGCCTGTATCGGCTGATTTACCTGAAGCCACTGAAGCCTCGCCGGTGCCGAAACCGGTCGTTGAAGTGGATATCACGGTCTCCTCTCAGGAAACCGTTATTACGCTGGGAGATCGGCGTTATCGCATCCGGGGTCTGGATAAGAACCTGAGCTACGAGCAGCTAAAGGTGAACGTGCTGGTGAGCCAGGGCGAACGCTTCTATGTGGATACGCTGGATCTTTACAGTGCCCGGCACCGGGGCAGTTATATCAAACAAGCAGGCATCGAGCTGGGCCTGAAAGATGACGTGCTCAAAAAGGATCTGGGCAAGGTGCTGCTGAAACTGGAAGCCCTGCAGGAAAAACAGATCCAGGCGGCACTGGCTCCGCAGGATAAGGCGGTGGTGCTCAGTGACGCTGACCAGCAGGCAGCCCTGGCATTACTCAAAGACCCTCATCTCCTTAACCGCATCCTGAATGACTTTACTCGCGCCGGCGTGGTCGGTGAAGAAACCAACACGCTGGTGGGGTATCTGGCCGGCGTGAGTCGGAAGTTGGACAGACCGCTGGCGGTGATCATCCAGTCGAGCAGCGCAGCGGGCAAGAGCGCGCTGATGGACGCAGTGCTGTCGCTGATGCCGGAGGAAGAGCGGGTGCAGTACTCGGCGATGACTGGCCAGAGCCTGTTTTACATGGGGGAAACCAACCTCAAACACAAGATCCTGGCGATCAGTGAAGAGGAAGGCGCCCAGAGTGCCAGCTACGCGTTGAAGCTGCTCCAAAGCGAGGGCGAAGTGACCATTGCCAGCACGGGTAAAGATCCGAGCACCGGGAATCTGATGACCCAGGAGTACAAAGTGGAAGGCCCGGTGATGCTGTTCCTGACCACCACGGCCATTGATATCGACGAGGAGTTGTTGAACCGCTGCATTGTGCTCACGGTGAACGAGACCCGGGCGCAGACGGCGGCGATCCACGCGATGCAGCGCGCCCGGCAAACCCTGGAAGGTCTGCTGGCCGAAGAAGACAAGCGGGATATTGTCCAACTGCACCGCAACGCTCAACGGCTGTTGCGACCCCTGCTGGTGGCCAACCCGTTCGCCCAGGATCTGACCTTCCTGGACGACAAGACCCGGATGCGGCGGGACCACATGAAATACCTGACGCTGATCCGGTCGATCACGCTGCTGCACCAGTACCAGCGGCCGATCAAGAGCGCAGTGCATCAGGGGAAGTCGCTGCGTTACATCGAGGTGACGCTGGAGGATATTGAAACAGCCAACCGGCTGGCCAATGATGTGCTGGGTCGAACCTTGGATGAGTTGCCCCCGCAAAGCCGCAAGCTGCTGGGCCTGCTCTGGCGCTGGGTGAGTCAGCAGGCCCAGGCGCAACAGATGGACCCGGCGGATTACCGCTTCAGTCGCCGTGACGTGCGGGAGATGAGTGGCTGGGGCAATACCCAGCTCAAGGTGCACTTGCATCGTCTGGAGGAGATGGAATATCTGTTGGTCCATCGCGGTGGCCGGGGCCAGTCGTTTGTGTATGAGCTGCTGTATGACGGCAATGGGGAATCGGGTGAGTCGTTCCTGATGGGGCTGATTGACCCCCAAACATTACGGTGTGATGCAAAGCGGTCGGGGCTAAACGGTGACAAGTCGGGGCCAGGTCGGCCCCCGGTCGGTGGGGTGTCGGGTGGTGGTCGGATCGCTGAAAGTCGCGCCACGCTTGGGACTAAGAACTCTGAGAATGAAAACCACCCAAACAGCACGTATCCGCCCCAAAAAAGCGGGGCTGCATCGCATCGTACTGTGCCCTTAGCCGCTGGCCTTGAGGCTTAAACAACATGCCCCGCAAGGGCCAGAAAACCCCGCGCCCGCCGATTGGCAACCCGGACGACCCAGAGAGTCTCTATAATCACATGCGGCGGTTCCTGCGCTGGCAGGCGGAAAAGAACTACTCCCCAAAGACAATAGAGAACCGTGAGGTGTACCTGCGGTACTTTATCCAATGGTGCGATGAGCGGGGTCTCAGTAAACCCCAGGAGATCACCAAGCCGATCATCGAGCGCTACCAGCGTTACCTGTTTCTGTATCGCAAGGAACGCGATGGCGAGCCGCTCAGTACCCGCAGCCAGCACGTGCGGGTGGTGCCGATTCGGGCCTGGTTCAAGTGGCTGGCGCGGCAGAGCCATATCTTGTACAACCCGGCCAGTGACATTGAGATGCCGCGCCTGGAGCGACGGTTGCCCAAGCATATCCTGACGGTGGCCGAGTCGGAGACGATCCTGCGGCAGCCGGATCTGAAAACCGCAACGGGACTCCGGGACCGGGCGGTTCTGGAAACGCTGTACAGCACGGGCATGCGCCGGATGGAGCTGATTAACCTGAAGCTGTATGACCTAGATGGGGATCGGGGCACGGTGATGGTCCGCCAGGGCAAGGGCAGGAAGGACCGGATGATCCCGATCGGGGCGCGGGCGCTGGCGTGGATCGAGAAGTACCGGCACGAAGTGCGGCCCGGCCTGGTCATGGCGGCCGATGAGGGGCATGTGTTCCTGACGCACTTGGGTGAGGCGTTTACCCCGAACCGGCTGACGCAGATGGTGCGTGATTACATCGATGCGGCGGACATCGGCAAGCGGGGCAGCTGCCACCTGTTCCGCCATACCATGGCGACCCTGATGCTGGAAAATGGTGCGGACGTGCGCTTCATCCAGGCGATGCTGGGGCATGTGAGCCTGGAGACGACCCAGATCTATACCCAGGTCTCGATCCGTAAGCTGAAAGACATCCACACCGCGACCCATCCGGCCAAGATGGAGAGAACGCGCCAGCCGGACGTGCTCGACGAGTCGTAACCTTAGGGCCTCACCCTATTTACACATAATGGTGGTTATGCGGCGCCGGCGGACAGTCCGCAGGACTGCGCATAACCCTCCATTATGTTCACCGTCAGGCTCGATAGGGTGAGGGTCAATGGCATTGGCACACTATAGCACCAAGTGCTATAGTGTGCTTCAGCAATCAGGACGCACTATGCGGATATTGAAAAACAAGGCGTTCAGTAAATGGGCGGCTAAGGAAGGTATCAGCGACGGTGCGTTGACGACGGCTGTGGAGGAAATGGCGCGTGGCCTGGTGGATGCGGATCTGGGTGGCCATGTGTTCAAAAAGCGTGTGGCGACTGAAGGTCGAGGTAAGAGCGGTGGTGTACGTACACTGTTAGCGTATAAGGCCGGTGACAAAGCCTTCTTCGTTTACGGCTTTGCGAAGAATACACGGGCCAATATCAAATCTGATGAATTGGATGGCTTGAAAAAATTGGCGAAGGCACTGCTGGGGTACACGGACCGCCAGTTGGAGCAGGCCATTGGTAATGGTGCATTGATTGAGGTGAATGGTGATGAAGAAATCAATCCTGGACGTGGTGCATGAGAGTGCCCGGGATCTGCATGATGCCGGTGTTATGGATGAAATTACACTGAAGGAGTTTGACGCGCTGTGTCTGCCGCCAGTGAAGGTGTATAGCTCGGTGCAGATCAAGCGGCTGCGGAAGCGATCAAAGGCGAGTCAGGGTGTGTTTGCGATCTACCTGAATACCAGTGTCTCGACGGTGCAAAAATGGGAGAGTGGTGCGAAGAAGCCCAACGGTCCGTCGTTGAAGCTGCTTAACCTGGTGGACCGTCAGGGTCTGGAAGTACTCGCCGGATAACGCAACCGCATCAAGCCCTGCGGGTGAACATAATGGCGCATTATGCGCAGCCCTCTGGGCTGTGTGCCTGCGCCGCATAATGGGCACTATGTGTAAATGCGGTTTAACAGAAAAAGTGCTTCTAGGCGCTTGAGTTGCTAGAATGAGTGGGTACCTGGTGTGCGAGTTATTTAACGTATTGAATGCAGTGAGGAAATCGGCGGGTTAGTGTGGTGTAAACATCAGGGTGCTCTGATGTTGCAAAGAGTGTACCGAACAAAGGGATTTATGAATTTACAGATAAGGTTACTGGTAAACCTTATGTGGGCCAGTCGGGCAATATCGATAAGCGGCTTAGGCAGCATGAAAGAGCTGGCAAGCTTGATCCTGGAAGTGCCGTTACTAGAACTGAAGTAGCAGGTGGAAAAACATCTAGGGAAATAGCCGAGCATCGCCGCATCCAGGATATAACTGGTGGCGTACAGGCACGAAATTCTCCTGACGTTGCCAATAAAGTTGACCCCATCGGTCCGAAACGTAAACACTTACTGGATTAGCATTATGGCACGGCCACTACCTGTACCCGAGTTAGCGCAGACTGACAGTAATTCAATTGAGCTTGCAAGGGTTTGGGCAGCTGCTGGCCAACAGCACGTATCGATTGCAACGGATGTTTGGGAGAATCCTGCAGCTTGGGGAGTGATGTTGGTAGATTTGGCAAAACATATTGCCAAGTCTTACGAAGGAGCAAATGACGACGATGTGCTTCAGCTAATAAAACAGGGTTTTGATGCCGAATGGAGTGCGCCGACGGAATAATAGTTGGAGCACTCTGTTTTGAAGCTTATCGGGATTCAATTATCTCTTGTACTGTTTCACGGTTATGTGAGTAATGTTTTCTGTTCGCAAACCACATTGTTCTCAATGCGGGGAGGTCGGTAAATATCCCCGTATCACCATCTTCTATATTTGTATCTTCTATAAAAAATAAATCTGACAATTTCTCGCAGGATTTTAGCGGCTGTAGAGATTGAAGTTTTCCACAGTTATTTAGTGAAACCCTGGTTAGTTTTGTTAATGCACTTAGTGGGTTCAAGTTGCCAAGATTTTTACAGGACTCAAGCTCTAGGGTAGTTAGTTGGTCGGCGTTTTGAATATCTTCGAGAGACTCAAGTTTCGAGCAGCGGAACAGGTCAATTGAAAGCAGTGTTTTCAGGCAGGATATTCCTGTCAGGCTTTTCAATTTATTTGAAGTTAATTTTAGCTCAGTGAGTTGGTGGAGTGCTTGAAGGGGCTGCAAATCTTCATAGGGGTAATTAACAATATTAAGCGTTTTCAATGAAGGTGAGGAAAAAATGCTATCCGACTTTGGTTTCCATCGGAGAAAGCAATATTGAAGGTCTTTAAATTTTGTAAAATCAATCGACTTACGATAATTGCACTCTAGACTAATCTTCACCAATTGAGGCAGCGACTCAATTGGTGAAATATCGATAACATCCCAGTTGTAAATTTCTAGGTCATGGATCGCTGACAGATTATGGATGAAATCAATGTTTGTCTCGCGCCATCCATTTGAAGCGCTCAAGCGAAGTCCTGTAACGTTGCTTTTATTGACGGCATCTTCATATTGGGCTTTCCATGGCCCCTCCAAAACCATTATCGATCCTGTATCTAAATCGTTTGGGATTAAATAATAGCCATCAAATTGTTGTCGTTCTATGCCCAATAGAATTTCCCCACATCATTATTGGTAGTTAGCTTAAGAAGCTTGCTGCTGAATAACGGCATCGAGCATTTCCATCACGAATTTCTGTTTGGTGCGTGGCAGCTTTCCTATAAGTTCAACTTGCCGTTGCAGGCGAGGTGTTGGGCCGCGCTTTCCCTTAGCTGCTTTGGCGGGTTCTCCGATAATCTCTTCGATAGATACGGCTAACAATGTCGCCAGCTGTGGCAGCAAAGCCACGGCGATACGTAACTTGCCGCCTTCGTAGTGCGCGATTGTCTTCTGGGAAATGTCCAGCGCATCCGCCAGCTGCTGCTGGGTCATATTTTGAGCCTTACGAAACTGAGCAACCCGTTTGCCCATCGCTTCGTAGAACGCCCTATCTTGTAACGCCATGGCTTTAGCCCATTGTGATAATGACGGCATAAGCATATCTCCACTTTTACGTTATCAGGTTGTGTACGTTGACATTACTCTAATATAGAGTACTCTGCAACAGAGTTATATTTTACTCTAGACTATTGACAGGGTTTTGAGGGAAACGGCAAATGGCGCGATTACCAGATGATGTAGTGAATCGACTCAAAAGTGAGGTCTCCCTGCTGCGCCTGGTGGAGTCTCAGGGGCATGCCGTTAAAAAGCATGGCAAGGATTACGTGCTTAGCTGCCCGTTCCATGCCGATGAGACGCCAAGCCTGGTGATCACCCCTAAAACTAATCTCTGGCACTGCATGGGTGCCTGCCAAAAAGGCGGCTCGGTCATCGACTGGGTCATGCAGACTCAAGGTGTATCGTTCCGCTTCGCCTGCGAGATCCTGCAAAAGGATCTGGGCCTGATTGCTGATGTCCCCAACAAAGCGCCCACTAAAAACACCACGACTAAACTCACTCTACCCTTAGCCGCTAATGCCGATCACCAGACGGCTCTGCGCCAGGTCATTGATTACTACCATGAGACCTTGAAGCAATCCCCGGAGGCGCAGGAATACCTTTGCTCGCGAGGGCTGGATAACGCCGAGCTAATCGACACCTTCCAGTTGGGCTTTGCCAACCGAACCCTGGGATACCGGCTGCCGGAAAAAAACCGCAAGGCCGGGGCGGAGCTGCGGGGCAAGTTGCAGGCCATCGGTATTTTGCGCGAATCAGGTCATGAGCACTTTAACGGCTCCCTGGTGGTGCCGGTGATGGATGAGCACGGTGTCATTGGCGAAGTGTATGGCCGTAAAATCCTCGGCAACCGTTTGAGAAAAGGCACGGCCCAGCACTTGTATTTACCGGGTCCCCATGAAGGTGTGTGGAATAGCCAGGCCCTGGTGGCTTCGAAGGAAATCATCCTGTGTGAAGCGCTGATCGATGCGATGACCTTCTGGGTCCACGGGTTCAGGAACGTGACGGCCAGCTACGGGACCTCGGGTTTTACCGCTTCTCACTTAGCTGCCTTCAAGGTTCACGGCATCGAGCGGGTGCTGATTGCCTATGACCGGGACGCTGCGGGCGATCAGGCGGCCGAGGATGTGGCGAACACCCTGATCGCCGAGGGGATTGATTGCTTCCGGATACAGTTACCCAAGGGCATGGACGTGAACGACTACGCCCAGCAGGTGACGCCACCCCAAAAGAGCCTGGGCCTGGTGATTCGCAAGGCCCAGTGGCTGGGTCAAGGCGCAGCGGCAGTGATAGAGACCGGTGCAACCGCATCGCCGTTGGATGACTTAGGAGATGCAGCTGAGGACATAGCGCCTGATGCGTTGGAAGCGCCTGTATCGGCTGATTTACCTGAAGCCACTGAAGCCTCGCCGGTGCCGAAACCGGTCGTTGAAGTGGATATCACGGTCTCCTCTCAGGAAACCGTTATTACGCTGGGAGATCGGCGTTATCGCATCCGGGGTCTGGATAAGAACCTGAGCTACGAGCAGCTAAAGGTGAACGTGCTGGTGAGCCAGGGCGAACGCTTCTATGTGGATACGCTGGATCTTTACAGTGCCCGGCACCGGGGCAGTTATATCAAACAAGCAGGCATCGAGCTGGGCCTGAAAGATGACGTGCTCAAAAAGGATCTGGGCAAGGTGCTGCTGAAACTGGAAGCCCTGCAGGAAAAACAGATCCAGGCGGCACTGGCTCCGCAGGATAAGGCGGT
The DNA here is from genome assembly GCF_055809315.1 of Halioglobus sp. D3-4. NCBI lineage: Bacteria > Pseudomonadati > Pseudomonadota > Gammaproteobacteria > Cellvibrionales > Halieaceae > Halioglobus > Halioglobus sp. D3-4. Next base: position 3,394,615 of record NZ_CM147907.1, on the reverse strand, counting down.
GGTGCTCAGTGACGCTGACCAGCAGGCAGCCCTGGCATTACTCAAAGACCCTCATCTCCTTAACCGCATCCTGAATGACTTTACTCGCGCCGGCGTGGTCGGTGAAGAAACCAACACGCTGGTGGGGTATCTGGCCGGCGTGAGTCGGAAGTTGGACAGACCGCTGGCGGTGATCATCCAGTCGAGCAGCGCAGCGGGCAAGAGCGCGCTGATGGACGCAGTGCTGTCGCTGATGCCGGAGGAAGAGCGGGTGCAGTACTCGGCGATGACTGGCCAGAGCCTGTTTTACATGGGGGAAACCAACCTCAAACACAAGATCCTGGCGATCAGTGAAGAGGAAGGCGCCCAGAGTGCCAGCTACGCGTTGAAGCTGCTCCAAAGCGAGGGCGAAGTGACCATTGCCAGCACGGGTAAAGATCCGAGCACCGGGAATCTGATGACCCAGGAGTACAAAGTGGAAGGCCCGGTGATGCTGTTCCTGACCACCACGGCCATTGATATCGACGAGGAGTTGTTGAACCGCTGCATTGTGCTCACGGTGAACGAGACCCGGGCGCAGACGGCGGCGATCCACGCGATGCAGCGCGCCCGGCAAACCCTGGAAGGTCTGCTGGCCGAAGAAGACAAGCGGGATATTGTCCAACTGCACCGCAACGCTCAACGGCTGTTGCGACCCCTGCTGGTGGCCAACCCGTTCGCCCAGGATCTGACCTTCCTGGACGACAAGACCCGGATGCGGCGGGACCACATGAAATACCTGACGCTGATCCGGTCGATCACGCTGCTGCACCAGTACCAGCGGCCGATCAAGAGCGCAGTGCATCAGGGGAAGTCGCTGCGTTACATCGAGGTGACGCTGGAGGATATTGAAACAGCCAACCGGCTGGCCAATGATGTGCTGGGTCGAACCTTGGATGAGTTGCCCCCGCAAAGCCGCAAGCTGCTGGGCCTGCTCTGGCGCTGGGTGAGTCAGCAGGCCCAGGCGCAACAGATGGACCCGGCGGATTACCGCTTCAGTCGCCGTGACGTGCGGGAGATGAGTGGCTGGGGCAATACCCAGCTCAAGGTGCACTTGCATCGTCTGGAGGAGATGGAATATCTGTTGGTCCATCGCGGTGGCCGGGGCCAGTCGTTTGTGTATGAGCTGCTGTATGACGGCAATGGGGAATCGGGTGAGTCGTTCCTGATGGGGCTGATTGACCCCCAAACATTACGGTGTGATGCAAAGCGGTCGGGGCTAAACGGTGACAAGTCGGGGCCAGGTCGGCCCCCGGTCGGTGGGGTGTCGGGTGGTGGTCGGATCGCTGAAAGTCGCGCCACGCTTGGGACTAAGAACTCTGAGAATGAAAACCACCCAAACAGCACGTATCCGCCCCAAAAAAGCGGGGCTGCATCGCATCGTACTGTGCCCTTAGCCGCTGGCCTTGAGGCTTAAACAACATGCCCCGCAAGGGCCAGAAAACCCCGCGCCCGCCGATTGGCAACCCGGACGACCCAGAGAGTCTCTATAATCACATGCGGCGGTTCCTGCGCTGGCAGGCGGAAAAGAACTACTCCCCAAAGACAATAGAGAACCGTGAGGTGTACCTGCGGTACTTTATCCAATGGTGCGATGAGCGGGGTCTCAGTAAACCCCAGGAGATCACCAAGCCGATCATCGAGCGCTACCAGCGTTACCTGTTTCTGTATCGCAAGGAACGCGATGGCGAGCCGCTCAGTACCCGCAGCCAGCACGTGCGGGTGGTGCCGATTCGGGCCTGGTTCAAGTGGCTGGCGCGGCAGAGCCATATCTTGTACAACCCGGCCAGTGACATTGAGATGCCGCGCCTGGAGCGACGGTTGCCCAAGCATATCCTGACGGTGGCCGAGTCGGAGACGATCCTGCGGCAGCCGGATCTGAAAACCGCAACGGGACTCCGGGACCGGGCGGTTCTGGAAACGCTGTACAGCACGGGCATGCGCCGGATGGAGCTGATTAACCTGAAGCTGTATGACCTAGATGGGGATCGGGGCACGGTGATGGTCCGCCAGGGCAAGGGCAGGAAGGACCGGATGATCCCGATCGGGGCGCGGGCGCTGGCGTGGATCGAGAAGTACCGGCACGAAGTGCGGCCCGGCCTGGTCATGGCGGCCGATGAGGGGCATGTGTTCCTGACGCACTTGGGTGAGGCGTTTACCCCGAACCGGCTGACGCAGATGGTGCGTGATTACATCGATGCGGCGGACATCGGCAAGCGGGGCAGCTGCCACCTGTTCCGCCATACCATGGCGACCCTGATGCTGGAAAATGGTGCGGACGTGCGCTTCATCCAGGCGATGCTGGGGCATGTGAGCCTGGAGACGACCCAGATCTATACCCAGGTCTCGATCCGTAAGCTGAAAGACATCCACACCGCGACCCATCCGGCCAAGATGGAGAGAACGCGCCAGCCGGACGTGCTCGACGAGTCGTAACCTTAGGGCCTCACCCTATTTACACATAATGGTGGTTATGCGGCGCCGGCGGACAGTCCGCAGGACTGCGCATAACCCTCCATTATGTTCACCGTCAGGCTCGATAGGGTGAGGGTCAATGGCATTGGCACACTATAGCACCAAGTGCTATAGTGTGCTTCAGCAATCAGGACGCACTATGCGGATATTGAAAAACAAGGCGTTCAGTAAATGGGCGGCTAAGGAAGGTATCAGCGACGGTGCGTTGACGACGGCTGTGGAGGAAATGGCGCGTGGCCTGGTGGATGCGGATCTGGGTGGCCATGTGTTCAAAAAGCGTGTGGCGACTGAAGGTCGAGGTAAGAGCGGTGGTGTACGTACACTGTTAGCGTATAAGGCCGGTGACAAAGCCTTCTTCGTTTACGGCTTTGCGAAGAATACACGGGCCAATATCAAATCTGATGAATTGGATGGCTTGAAAAAATTGGCGAAGGCACTGCTGGGGTACACGGACCGCCAGTTGGAGCAGGCCATTGGTAATGGTGCATTGATTGAGGTGAATGGTGATGAAGAAATCAATCCTGGACGTGGTGCATGAGAGTGCCCGGGATCTGCATGATGCCGGTGTTATGGATGAAATTACACTGAAGGAGTTTGACGCGCTGTGTCTGCCGCCAGTGAAGGTGTATAGCTCGGTGCAGATCAAGCGGCTGCGGAAGCGATCAAAGGCGAGTCAGGGTGTGTTTGCGATCTACCTGAATACCAGTGTCTCGACGGTGCAAAAATGGGAGAGTGGTGCGAAGAAGCCCAACGGTCCGTCGTTGAAGCTGCTTAACCTGGTGGACCGTCAGGGTCTGGAAGTACTCGCCGGATAACGCAACCGCATCAAGCCCTGCGGGTGAACATAATGGCGCATTATGCGCAGCCCTCTGGGCTGTGTGCCTGCGCCGCATAATGGGCACTATGTGTAAATGCGGTTTAACAGAAAAAGTGCTTCTAGGCGCTTGAGTTGCTAGAATGAGTGGGTACCTGGTGTGCGAGTTATTTAACGTATTGAATGCAGTGAGGAAATCGGCGGGTTAGTGTGGTGTAAACATCAGGGTGCTCTGATGTTGCAAAGAGTGTACACAAAAACTCTCGGTCCTATATAGGCGACACGCATGTGTACGCTGTTCGTAACCCCGATGGCTCAATAAATAAAATTGGTGAAAGTGCTCAGGGTACTCGTGTTAGAGATGGCGCTTCAAAACGAGCAGAACAGCAAGCTCGTAAGCTGAACCGAGAGGTTGGGCCTGGTCATACTTCTGAAATTAGACAAAACTTCCCTAATAAAGATGCTGCCCGCACTTACGAGACGAACCTAATCAAGCGTTACAGAAGAAGGTATGGGCAAGATAGTTTGCCAGGAAATAAAACAAATAGGTGATGGTTAGCTGATGGCGGAGCAACGAATTTTACTGATTGGCGGAGTCTCTTTGGTGAAAGGCCGAGTGAAAGAAGCCGGTCTAGTGATGAGGGAAATATGCGATGAGCTTGAACCGCTTCTCGAAGATATTGGTTTCGTTCATGATGCTCCGTTTAAAACAGTCAGCATAATTCTCCGATTTGGTGAGAAGACGGATCTAACGCCTGATTATGATCGAATAGATAAGCGTCATAGTGAGCTGCCAGTTGCTGTAGAGATGGAGTTATTTAGCTTGAGGACAGCAAGTAGAGAGGCAGTAAAAAGTGCTTTTATTAAGTCCACGATAGGTGTCTTAGTTGACGTTGCAAATAAATATGGCCTTCCAGCTGAGCCGCTAAAAGCAATTCAAGTGCCATAAGCTAAGTATCGTATGATACCGGCTCACTCAAGCTGGTTTAGGATGCGTGCTGCTGTTGAATCAGCGCATCCAGCATCTCGGTAATGAACTTTTGTTTACTCCTGGGCATTAAGTCGGTCTGGCGTTGTAGCGTCGATGCGAGCCCGCGCTTGACGGGCCGATCATCCATTCCTGCTAGGCAATGAGCCCAGGAAAATAGTGAATGACAAGCTGCGTAGCTATGGCGTCGCTCATCGTGAGTTGATGCCAGAGTCGATCCACAACTCAGCCGTATGAGAATGATCGGGCAGAGCAGCCTCATGAGGCGACGAGAGTGAGGGAGCGGGGGATGCGCAAATTCAAATCAATGAAGCAGGCGCATATCGGGAACTAGAGCTTAATCTGAGAATCAAGCCCAGGCGTCGCGTAAAGCGCGACAAACCGGCGCCACTGGATGTGCCGCGTCAGATCAATGTCGTGTGGTCAATCGACTTTGTACACGATGCCTTGTGCAATGGGAAAGCCTTCCGCACGTTTAATGTGCTTGACGATTACAACCGCGAAGGCCAGGGCATAGAAGTTGATTACAGCTTGCCCTCGCTGCGGATCATTCGGGCATTAGATCAAATCATTGAATGGCGTGGAAAGCCGCAGGCGATTCGCTCCGACAATGGCAGCGAGATGTGCAGTGGCGAGTTCCAGGCCTGGGCTCAACTGCGTGGGATTCGGTTGCTGTATACTCAGCTAGGAAAGCCTACACAGAATGCGTATGTAGAACGGTGGAATCGAACAGTGCGCAATGAATGGCTGGACGCGCATCTGTTCGAATCCATCGATCACGCACAACAAACAGCCACGGAATGGCTATGGCGTTACAACAACGAGCGGTCAAATATGGCCAATGGCGGAATTACCCCGAATCAGAAGTTGATGCTAGCCGCTTAAAGCACTACTTCTAGGTGCAGTTAAAAATGGGGGATTACAGACCGACAGGACATTGAGACTCACGCGAATTTTCTAAACCCAAAAAAATACTCGAAACGGCTGGGGGCTAAACTAGAATGAACAAACCATTAACTCGAGTGGAAAAGCTGAAGAAGTTATTACGGGTACTGGTCCAATTTTCTATCTACATCCTAATCGTGTTGGTAGGTCTAGCGGTACTGTTCTCGGCGGGTAGTATTTTTTTCATGGTCACCATGTGTTCGGCAAAGTTCGTCTATCAACAGCTTGAGGACGTTTCGATTCTTTGGCCCTGGCTGGAAAGTGGAGCAGCCGGTGTTTCGGTCATCATTCTCTTCAAATTTGGAAAAGCGATACTTGAGGATGTTACTGCAGCACTCAGGTTGTTGAGGGACAAAAAGTGGAAGCCCTATTTCAGCAGCCTCGCAACTCTACTGTGGATGAATTTCTTACCTCTTTTTGCCATAGTTTTCGGGATAGAGATTTATCATCAGCGATCAGAGAGTAGAGATGAGGCGCTTATAGCACAGATAGAGAAGGAGGTTACAAAATAATAGATACTAAGGAAATCACTGAGCAGGTTCAGATAGCCCTGAGCCGAATATCAATTAGCAACGCGTTCTCTTCCCGATTTGAATCCAATCCATGGTTACCGAAAGAATCTTGTGCACCAGTTTCTCTAACTTCAGAATGTTCCGGAGTCATCGACACTCGATTTCGGATTCCGATATTTTTTGAGAGGGCAGGGTTTCAAGAAAGCGGTATTGATTTAGGTACGTGAATCGCCCCGGGTTTGTCGGAGGGCGTTCTGTTTAAGTCATGCCGCACTAGCAGACTCGCTTTCATAGTACATCATTTCGTATTCAGCCGGCGGCCTGTCACCGATAGGGCCAAGCAGCCGCTGGTGGTTGAACCAATCCACCCAGGTGAGCGTTGCCCGCTCGACTTCGTCTAGCCCCTTCCAGGGCCCGTCCTTGTGGATAACCTCAGCCTTGTAGAGCCCATTGATTGTTTCGGCCAGCGCGTTATCGTAGGAGTCTCCAACACTGCCCACAGACGCATTGAAACCAGCTTCTGACAGACGTTCAGAGTAGCGGATAGAAAGGTACTGACTACCACGATCACTGTGATGAGTAACGCCCCGTGGCTTGCCTCGGGCCCATAGGGCCTGCTCCAAGGCATCCAATACCAAGTCGGTTTGCAGGCTCTTTAGAACACGCCAGCCAACGATGTAACGCGAATAAACATCGACGACAAACGCCACATACACTACCCCCAGACCAGGTCGCCACGTATGTGATATCGGCGACCCAAAGCTGGTTGGGACATGCGGCTGTGAATTGGCGGTTCACAAGGTCCAGCGGCCTATTGGCAAGGTCTGAAGGAATTGTTGTGACGCAACGCCTGCCTCGTCTGACGCCTTCAAGGCCGAGTTTGTTCATCAGGCGCTCCACGGTACAGCGGGCTGTTGGGATCGATTCCCGGTTGAGTTGCTTCCAGACTTTATGGGCACCGTACACGCAGTGATTGGCGTTCCAAACACGCTGAATTTCCTTGGACAAGGCGTCGTCCTGCTTCGCCCTATCACTTCGTCGTTCAGGGTGCCGTTCCAGATCTTTATGGCGATGGTACGTGGACGGTGCAATCGGCATTACCTCGCAGATCGGCTCGACACCATAGTCCCCCCGGTACTCATCGATAAAGTCCACTAGTACTTTGGTTTGCGGTCGAGCTCCGCCTGGGCGAAAAAAGCAGAAGCTTTGCGAAGGATCTCATTAGCGCGCCGAAGCTCACGAATCTCTCGTTCCAGCTCCTTCATCCGAGCTGCCTCATCGCTGGTTACGCCGGGGCGCACGCCGCTATCAACTTCAGATTTACTCACCCAGTTTCTGAGAGTCTGAGGCGTACAACCAATCTTTGCTGATACGGATTGAATGGCCGCCCATCGGGATGTATGTTCGTGTTCGCCGGCCAAAACCATGCGAACGGCGCGCTCTCGCACCTCGGGGGAATATCCAGGTCTTCTGTTCATAGGGTATCATTCTCCTTCTAAAGAATTATACCCTCCGATAAACCCGGGGCGATTCAACGGGGTGGGTACCCGAAGCGTATTGGGTGGGGCGGGACAAAGAAAGAGAAGTTCATGGTGTTATTTACGACAGAGAAGGAAACCGAAATATTGTTGAAGTTGCATTGGGATCGCTCGCAGGTTGTGGCAGTGAAGATGGTACTACTAAGGTTCGGTTAAGAGTTGAAGGCTATGCTAGCTCAGAACCATTTTACCTCGCAGAAGGAGATGAAAGCGAGTACGTTTTTTCGAGCCGATTGAACGTACAAGCTGCTAATATTCGCGGAAAAGCTATTCACGACATTGTTGCAGCAACGATAGAGTCGCAATCCGATAGGTTTGAGCTCGAAGATTACCAAGGTTGGGATAGCTGGGATGCCCTTCAGAATAGCCTCGCATTTGTAGATAGACCGAGGGGAGATACGGATCGAGCGAGGCCTCAAGATGTTGATTTGCACTTAAAACTGACCCAGGATTTGCATCTAATATTGACCCACCCTGAACGCCAGATTATGGCGTAGATTTTGGTTTTCTGTTGCCCTTTTTCTCTTTCTGATTCGTCGTTGAGTGCTTTAGCCGATAACTGTCATTGCCCGTCTCCAGGATATGGCAGTGATGCGTCAGTCGGTCCAACAGGGCTGTCGTCATCTTTTCATCCACAAACACCGCAGACCACTCAGCGAAGCTGAGATTGGTCGTAATGATGATACTGGTGCGCTCGTAGAGTTTGCTGATCAGGTGGAACAGTAAGGCACCGCCCACCTGACTGATCGGCAGGTAACCCAGTTCATCCAGTATCACCAGGTCGGTGTGGATCAATCGGTTGGCAATGCGACCCTGTTTCCCCTCCTGTTTCTCCTGTTCAAGCGCGTTGACCAGTTCAATGGTAGACAGGAACCTGACGCGTTGGCGGTGATGCTGGATGGCTTGCACCCCGATGGCAGTTGCCAGATGAGTCTTGCCGGTGCCTGGGCCACCGACGAGCACCACGTTCTGGCTGTCTTCCAGGAACTGGCAGCGGTGCAGCGATTTCACCAGCGCCTCATCGACAAGACCTTGGCTAAAATCAAAGCCTGTGAGATCCCGGTAGGCAGGGAACTTGGCCACCTTCATCTGATAGCTGATGGAGCGTACTTCCCGCTCCGAGGATTCCGCCTTGAGCAACATCTCCAATACCGGCACTGCCTGCTGGTAGACCGGCGACGATTGATCAGAGAGTGTGTGGATGGCATCGGCCATGCCGTGCAGCTTCATGGCTTTCAGGGTGGTGATCATGGCATCAGGGTTCATGGTGCGTTCTCCTCGGTTGATCGTAGCGGGCGGTGTTGGCCTCGGGTTCAGTTACTAGCTTCAGGGCGGGCGGTGGACTCAGAGGCTGCGGTCGATTGGGTTCGGCCAGCCGACTGAGACAGTTCAGGACATGTTGTTTAGAGGGCTCTCCCGATTCCAGCGCCTTAGCCACGGCGCTCTCAACCTGCTGCTCATCGTGAAGCAGCACCAGTGCGAGAATGTCCACCATCTCCCGGTCACCACCAGGGCGCTTGAGTAAGCGTGCGCGCAAGTCTCTGAAGCTGTCGGGTAATTCCAGGAACGGCGCGCCATTGCGTAAAGCGCCCGGTTTACGCTGGGCCACCGAGAGGTAGTGGCGCCAGTCATAGATCGTCTGTCCGGGCGGACGTTTGTCCCGGCTGAACACCCGCACATGCTCGGTAACCACCTGGGCCTCAGCGACGATGACCAATCGCTCCGGGTACACCCTGAGACTGATCACGCGATTGGCAAAGCTGGCAGGGACACTGTAGCGGTTGTGTTCGAAGGTGATCAGGCAGGTGGAGGAGACACGCTTACTGTGCTCGACAAAGCCATCGAAGGCTGCGGGTACCTGCATCATCCTGGGTTGCTCGTCAGCAAGGCATTCGGCCAGGGAGCGCGTCTTGATCTGCGGATGAGCCGTTTCCTGCCACAGCACCTGGCAGCGCTCCTGCAGCCAGCTGTTGAGTTCCTGCAGGGATTTGAATAGTGGTGTGTCGTACCAGAGCCCATGGCGGGCATCCAGTACCGCCTTCTCCACCTGGCCCTTCTCCCAGCCAGCCGCAGGATTGCAGAACTCTGGCTCATACAGATAGTGACCGACCATGGCGTGGAAGCGTTTATTGACCTGGCGCTGCTTACCACGGCCAACCTTGTCGACCGCTGTCTTCATGTTGTCGTAAATACCGCGCTCAGGAATACCGCCGAAGGCCACAAAGGCGTGGTAGTGCGCGTCGAACAGCATCTCGTGGGATTGGGTCAGGTAGGCCCGCATGAAGAAGGCCCGGCTGTGGCTGAGCTTGAAGTGGGCGATCTGCAGCTTGGTACTGGTGCCATTGATCTTGACCCAGTCCTCGCTCCAGTCGAACTGGAAAGCCTCGCCGGGGGCAAACTGGAGTGGCACATAGGCATGCCTTGCAGCCTGCAATCTGGCGTCCCGTTGCGTCTGGCGCCACTGCCGGGCAAACGCTGCTACCCGATCGTAAGAACCGGTATAGCCCAGCGACACTAGGTCTTTGTAGAGCCGCTTCACCGTACGCCGTTGTTTCCGGTGGCGGCGTGACTCGCGGAACAGCCAGTTTGTTAACGTCTCCTCGTAGCTGTCCAGTTTGCTGGGGGACTTGCGAGAGGGGTAGGCCGGTTCCAGTTCCTGGCTGGCCAGGTATTTGCGCACTGTATTTCTGGACAGCCCTGTGCGGCGGGCGATCTCACGGATCGGCATGCCCTCACGCAGGTGCCAGCGTCGAATTACACTTACTAGTGCCACGTCTATCACTCCTGTTACCCCTGCTCATTATTTGTGCAGGGAGGGGTTATACGTGGGTCAAAATTCGATGCAAATCCGGGGGGTTAGTGGGTCAATTTTGGATGCAATTCAACACTCACTTCCAGAAATGATGGCAACAGAGCAACACAACCTCAGGGATTCATCGCAGCCACCAGTTGGAAACGGGCGGGATAGGTAACCCTGTGGTTGGCTCGGGCAAGGGTGATCTCGCCGGACTCCATGGGCTCACGCAGGACTTCCAGGCAGTGACGGTTGAACTCGGGTAGCTCATCCAGGAACAGTACACCACCGTGCGCCAGGGAGACTTCGCCTGGCCGGGGCCGGCTGCCTCCCCCAACCAGTGCCACCGCAGTGGCACTGTGATGCGGGCTGCGAAATGGCCGCTGAAAGCACAGCGATTGGCCGGACAGTCCGCTGTGAACATCGCGCAATGCCAGCCCCGCCAGTACTTCATCGGCACTAGGTGGCGGCATTATGCCTGGTAGCCGACTGGCCAGAAGGGTTTTTCCGGTACCGGGTGGGCCCCAGAAGAGCAGGTTGTGACCGCCGCTGGCGGCGATTTCCAGTGCGCGCCGCGCGCCGTGCTGGCCGATGATATCGCGCAGATCCGGGTAGTTGGGGTCGGCGACAACGCGCTCGGGTCTTGCGCCAATAATGGTCGCGCTGCCGTTGAGGTGGGCGCACAGTGTGAGAACATCGGGTGCGCCGATAACCCCGGCACCGGGCACATGGGCTGCCAGAGAAGCGCTGCCGGCGGCAACGACTAGCTGACGCCCCGCGCGATGGGCGGCATCGGTAGCGCAGACCACGCCGGGCACCGCGCGAAGGCTGCCATCCAGCGCCAGTTCGCCGAGGAACTCGTGCTGCCCCAGCTGATCAGGCGGCACCTGTCCCGAGGCACACAGAATACCCAGCGCGATGGCGAGATCGAAGCGGCCGCCTGTCTTGGGAAGGTCTGCCGGTGCGAGATTGACGGTGATACGCCTGTCCGGGAAGGTGAAATGCGAGTTTAGAATGGCGCAGCGAACCCGGTCCTTGCTCTCCCTGACCGCCGTCTCGGGCAGCCCCACGATATGTAAAGAAGGTAGTCCGTTCGATAAATGGGTTTCTACCCGCACCAGTGGTGCGCTGATGCCGGCCAGCGCCCTGCTGTAAACAACTGACAATTCCATGGCTCATCCTTGAGCATATATCCACTTTTACATTGTCGCCCGGGACACCTGCCGAGCGTTGCTAGGGGGCTTTGGTCAGCGTCTCCAGTTCAGCCGTCAACGCTTCCAGCTCAGACTCCAGTGTGCTGACCCTAGCTTTGGTGCGCTTCAATATCTCCAGCTGGGCGTCGAACTCCTCGCGGCTCACCATATCCAGCCGGGATAGAGCCGCTTGCGCCAGTGAGCGCACATTCTTGTCTACCTCTGTCCTGACATCACTGCCCCCGACCAGTTCGCCGACCTGCGCGAGAATTTCCCACGGGGGGGGTGGTGGTTTAAGTGCCATAGATGTATTGCCCTGCGCTGTGGTGGAGAAAGCTAAAGTCTAGTGCATTTATTGGGGCGGGCACAGCGCATGATGTAGCACCATATTGGTGCATTGCACCACAGGTGTGCTTGTAACACTTGGTTCACAAGCGTGCAAATTACCAAAAAAAATTACATGTTTATGAAATATAAAGAAAAAAAATTGTTTGGCATAGACCCTGCTATGTCACAGCGACAGATTAGGAATGCGCACGAAATGCGTCCGCAGCAATAATTTGACGCTAAACCGAGTCTGTATTCTGACTTTAAACAACGGGAGTAGAGAAACATGATGAACAAAAAACTAGTATCAGCAGCAGTCGGTACCGCACTTTTGGCCGGCATCGGTGCAACATCTGCACAGGCATTCGACATCAGTGCGAACGTTGCCATCGTATCGGACTACCGCTTCCGCGGTATCACGCAAACCGGTAAGGACGCGGCCGTACAAGGTGGCTTTGATGCATCCTTTGAGCCTGGCTTCTACATCGGTACCTGGGCTTCTTCAGTAGATTTTGGCGATGTCACCGACGGTAGCGGCAGCTACGGCACCATGGAAATTGACTACTACGCAGGTTGGTCAGGCCCCATTGGCGATACCGATTTCGGTGTTGATGTAGGTTACTACTACTACCAGTACCCCGGAGACACCGTTGATCCCAAAGGTGACTACGAGGAGTTCAATGTCACTGGTTCCTGGAAAGATCTTTCTGTCGGCGTGACCTACTCGGATGACTTTTACGCCAAGACCGGCAAGTACTGGTACTACGCGGGTGACTACAGCATGACCTTCTTCGAGGATTTCTCGGTAGGATTTCACGCAGGCTACAACGATTTCGATGACGAAGGCTTTTTCGCCACGGATGAAACCAGCTACACAGACTACTCGATCACACTCGGTTACACCTTCAAGGGTGTCGATTTCTCTGTAGCGTGGGTTGGTACGGATCTCGATGATGATGATTGCTGGAACAGCGACTACTGCGATGACACCGCGGTCTTTTCCATCAGCAAAAGCCTGTAATAGTCACTAGTGTCATTGAGCCGGCCAGTGGTCTGGCCGGCTCTAACTCAGGAGAGATTTTATGAAATTGATTACGGCTGTTGTTAAGCCATTCAAACTCGACGATGTTCGCGAAGCATTGTCTGAAATAGGCGTGCAGGGAATTACTGTTACCGAGGTCAAAGGCTTTGGGCGTCAGAAAGGGCATACGGAACTGTATCGCGGCGCAGAATATGTCGTGGACTTCCTGCCCAAGGTAAAAATTGAGGTAGCCGTTGCAGACGGCGTTGTAGAGCAGACTATCGAAGCCATCACCAAGGCTGCCAACACCGGCAAAATCGGTGACGGTAAGGTATTTGTTGCGGCGCTGGAGCAAGTGATTCGAATTCGTACCGGTGAGACCGGCGAAGACGCGATCTAAATTCCCAAACGACTGTTAGTAGAGAGTATTCCCATGGAAAACACTATTTTTGAACTACAGTACGCCCTGGACACGTTTTATTTCCTGATCTGCGGCGCACTGGTAATGTGGATGGCAGCAGGCTTCGCAATGCTCGAAGCGGGCCTGGTTCGATCCAAAAACACCACCGAGATTCTCCTCAAGAACATTTCGCTTTACGCCGTAGCTTGTACGATGTACATGATATGCGGCTATGCGATCATGTACGGCGGAGATATCTTCCTTTCCACAATTACCGGTGACGGCGTCGCCGGAGCAGAAGAGCCGGCGACTTACGCACCTTCGGCCGATTTCTTTTTCCAGGTCGTGTTTGTTGCGACGGCGATGTCTATCGTCTCCGGTGCAGTGGCTGAGCGGATGAAGCTGTGGGCCTTCCTGGCGTTCGCGATCGTCATGACTGGCTTTATCTACCCTATGGAAGGTAGCTGGACATGGGGTGGCGAACCGGTATTCGGCATGTACACCTTGGGTGACCTCGGTTTCTCTGACTTTGCCGGCTCGGGCATTGTACACATGGCGGGTGCTGCAGCAGCGCTGGCAGGTGTATTGCTCCTCGGTGCTCGCAAAGGCAAGTACGCTGCGGATGGCTCTGTTCGGCCGATTCCCGGTGCCAACCTGCCTATGGCGACGCTCGGTACCTTTGTACTCTGGCTGGGTTGGTTCGGCTTTAACGGTGGCTCTGTCCTGGCGACCGCCAGTGTGGAAAGCGCCAACGCTGTTGCGATTGTTTTCATGAACACTAACGCGGCGGCAGCGGGTGGTTTGATTGCGGCGCTGATCGTAGCGCGCATGATGTTCGGCAAAGCCGACCTCACTATGGCGCTTAACGGTGCCCTGGCGGGACTGGTCGCTATCACTGCTGAACCTTCTACACCTTCGGCCTTGCAGGCAACTCTGTTTGGTGCGATAGGCGGTGTGCTGGTGGTCTTCTCCATCGTTGCACTGGACAAGATGAAGATCGACGATCCTGTCGGTGCCATCTCTGTGCACGGTGTGGTCGGTCTGCTGGGCTTGTTGTTGGTACCTGTCACGAACGACGGTTCCTCCTTCAGCGGCCAGATCATCGGTGCTATCACAATCTTTGTCTGGGTCTTTGTCACTAGCCTGATCGTCTGGGGCATCCTCAAAGCAGTCATGGGTATCCGTGTCAGCGAGCAGGAAGAGTACGAAGGCGTGGATGTGGCCGAGTGCGGCATGGAAGCGTACCCAGAGTTCGTGGGTGCGAGCGGTAGCGGCTGATACACGGGTAAACTTTGCGGGCGCGTCTAACGATGCGTGCTTGGGGGGCCTTTCGGCCCCCCTTTTTTTATTTCATAATACAGCTCGTCCCACAGTTGAAAACCAACGGCAAGAGGAATACATACTATGATGAAAACAAGTCTACTCGGAGCCTGCGTCTTTGCGCTGGTGATTGCGCTTTCCGGCTGCGGCGGAACGGATACCAGAACTACCGTGCAGTCGTCCCAGACACAGGGCAAGCAGTTGCTGGATCTCAAGGAGGCCTATGACAAAGGTGTGATTTCCGAGAAAGAATATGAGAGGACCAAGGAAGATATTCTCGACCAGGATTAACTCCCACTTCTTATTGATCGCTCACACAATGCAGCAGGTTTACTAGCAGCCCGCGGGCGCATTCAGTGATACTGAATCGTGTTTGGTGATCAGTCTTTAGAGACTCGCACATGGCGTGCGAGTCGGTCTTCAGATATAACCCCTGCGTATTTCGCGATATCAATTAATATCATGGCGGTAGGTCATTGACCTGTTGTCCGGTATTGAAATAGTCTGTGAGAGCAAACCAGTTCTGAAAAGGCAAACCCACTGAAAGGTGGGGACGCAAAGCAACCGGTCTTAGGGGCGCAAGCCCGATGATAGCGGAGCCGCCGGAATGGAAAGTGTCATCACTGTGTGCACTGGGGGGCTGTTGCAGCGCCCTACGCCCGCACCAAGTGCTGGAGACAGTCCAGTACCTGCCCTTCCCCCGTCTCTTCTCCCAAGCCGAATCTTTGCAGCGCTTTTCACTCACTGAGTCCAGTGGGGTTTGCCAATATCCGTCTACTGGAGAGTTAGCAGTCGCAATGAAGATGAACAGGCAAAGTGGTTTTACGCTGATCGAGGGGATGGTAACGCTGTCAGTCGTCGCTGTGTTGCTGTCGACAGGCGTGCCGTCGTTCAGTGCAATGATCAAGAACAACCGGTTGACGTCAGAGAACGATGCGCTGCGCGCTGTACTTGCCTCCGCGCGTTTTGAGGCGAAAGCGCAGCGCACGACTGTCACTGTCTGTCGCAGTACCAATGCCATTGACTGCAGTGTCGGCGATTGGGCGGACGGTTATATAGCATTTATAGATCTCGACGAGGACGGCCATCTCGACAGCGGTGAGCAGTTGCTGGAGCGCCATGCCCGGGAAAACCAGGGTGTTGCGGTCAGTTACAGCCAGGTGACAGATATCCTGCAGTTTGACAGTAGTGGTTATGCGGCTGCTGGTAATGCCACTTTTACGTTCTGCGACAATCGCGGCGCGCCACAAGCGCGAGGGCTGGTCGTTTCGGCAGTCGGTGTAATGAGAATCGCCAGAGTGTCGGAAAGCGAGGGCTCAACTCATATCGTTAAGGATCACGTTGGAAATAATGTTACTTGCAATGCCGGTTGAAAACAGCGGAGACAACATTGATGCACAACACTGTGATGCATCTCTACGATTGCGAATGCAGTGCGTGATATTGCGGGAGCTTTCCCCTATTTTGTGGCGGCGCGGTAAAGGCCGCAGGGAGACAACTGAATGACACAGTGCAGGGAGAGAGGCGTCGACGTTTTACGCAGGCGTTCCGGGTTTAAGCGAGAGAGTGGGTTCTCGATTATCGAGTTGATGATCGTACTGGTCATCGCCTCGATTCTGGTAGCGGCTGCCGGGCCAGGATTTATGGATTTGTTGGGCAATAATCGCACAATCTCAGAGGTCTACACTTTACGCGCAACGCTCAATAATGCGCGAACCGAGGCATTGGCGCGCCGGGCGTTTGTGGTGGTCTGTCCCACAACCGACGGCCAGGCCTGTTCGGGCTCGGACGACTGGTCAACAGGATACATGGCGTTTGTCGATACCGACGACGACAACACTGCAGATTCCAGTAACCCGGACGAAGAAGTTATTCAGTTTGAAAACGGGCCGCGTCCTGTCGACCTGGCATTCAGTAACGGCAATAGAGTGCGTTTCGGTGCGCAGGGCTCTGCGCTGGGTTTTGAAGGGACGTTCACATTCTGTGATGGTCGAGGTGCGGAGTACGCCAGGGGGCTCAACATTAATCCCGTGGGCAATCTCTCTGCGGCTACGGATTCTGATGAGGACGAAGACACTATTGTGAATGATGCGGATGGTGACAATGTTTCCTGCGGCTAAGCAATCCCTCTCAGCGCGCAATCGCGCCCAATCCGGGTTCACCCTGATCGAGGTTATGATCTCCGCTGTCATTCTGGCGGTAGGGGTGTTGGGCGTCGTCAGTGTGCTCGCCATGTCGAAGGTGTATCAACACGAGAGCATCCAGCGGGTTCGCGCAGTGGAGCTGGCCGACGGAATCTTTGAACGTATCCGCAGGAATCCAACTGGCGTTACCGGTTACGATACTGGCCTCGATGCCCCGCTGGGCAATGGCAGCGCGGGCGATGCGCCGGACCCCAATTGTCGCGGCGCCAGCTGCAGCGCTGTTCAACTGGCAAGCTACGACCTGTGGGACTGGGAGCGGCTGCTCGATGGTGCGGCGTCAACAGTGGATGAAGAGGGTGAAGCGGTTCCTGTAGTGGCGCTGCGGAATGTCCGTGCATGCATCGACTTCACCGCCGACGCGGGCAGGGTCAACACCGGAATCGTGGACGTGATCATTCAATGGCAGGGCGTCAGGGAGACGTCAGATGCGGTCGATGCCAGTGGCGTTGTTTGCGGCGAGGCCGGTGACGAGGACGCCACCTGGCGCCAGCTCATTGTGAGTAGTTACGTAGTTGATGAGTCAGAGCTATGAAGCGCAACAGAGCATCGTTGAAAACAGCTAAGTCGGCACAGGGTTTTTCCCTGGTGGAGCTGATGGTCGCCATGTTGTTGGGGCTTATTGTCGCCGGTGGAGCCAGCGCTGTTTATCTGGCTTCCAAACAGTCGATGACGGAAACTGAACAAGTGGCCGGCCTTTCAGAAAATGGCCGGTTTGCGTTGCAACTTATCGCTAATGCAACGCGTCATATCGGTTTTTACGGTGGTGCCAGTCCGACCGATATCCGCTGGGATGCCTCTCTGGGTGCCGTTGCCGATGATTGCTCCGGCGACGCGCGGGCGTATGACACTGCAAACTCAATTTTTGCGGTCCGCGCTACGAGTGCAACGGTTCTGGGCTGCATCACGGACGCCGTTCCCAACACGGATGTGCTGGTTATAAAGGGAGTTGAGCCCAACCCCCAGTGGGATGCTGACCCCGAAGATCCTCTGGCTGAGCTCAATGGCAGGATTGACTTCCCCGCCGGTGCCTGGAGCTCGGAGGAGGTGTACGTCATCTCCAACGGCGAGGCTGGTCTTCTGCTGGATGGGGCTGATGGGGTAGACACGCCGCCAGATGTGGGAGAGGGCAGCGAGTTTGCGTTCGGCACGGCATGGCCCTACCGATTGCAGATATTTTATGTGCGCGCGGGAGACACGCCGACGCTGGCTCGCAAGGTGCTGGTCTGGGATGGCACGGCCGGGGCAATGAAGGTCGAAACGCAGGATCTGGTGCCGGGTGTGGAGAATATACGCTTCCTGTTCGGCTACGACAGCGTGGGCGACGGCAGGGTGGATACGCTCTCCAATTTGACAGAGGTCAACTCAGCTGACGCGTGGTCGCAGGTGATTTCACTACAGGCCTTCATTCTGTTGCGCAGTGAATTGCCAGATCCAGGCTATGACAACGAAAAATCCTACCAACTGGCGGATCTACCGCCGATAACGCCGGCAGACAATGTACGCCGGATTCTCCTGCACTCCGATATGGTCATGCGCAATCAAAGACTGGTCCTGAACGGGGGGTCATTTCAATGACAGGCTTTAAGAACAATGCTTCGAACCAGCGCGGAGTCGCGCTTGTCACTGTGCTGCTTTTTCTCGTGGTCGTCTCTTTTCTCGCCGTTACCTCTGCGCAGAACAGTGCTCTGGGCATGAAAATGTCAGGCAGTATGCAGGATTCATATGTATCTTTTGAGGCGGCTGAGGCCGGTGCATACGCGGCGCTGGGGCTGGCCGGTAGCGCAGCGGATCCGTTCAAGCGGCAGGCCAAGGTCGAGCATCCATTCGCGGACCTTGATGTCCACCCTCTGCGTAATCAGGCTGATGAGGTAGACGATATCCCGGTAGATGTCGATGTGTTGCTCCTTTCCACGCAGCGCGCCTGTCCGCGTCCCCCGGAGGGCCGCGGCGGGTCGAGTGTGGCGGTGTTCGACTGCGACTATTATCAGGTGGAGTCCGAACACGATGTTGCGGGGCGGGCAAGAACACAGGTCAAGCTCGGCGTGGTAAAAACAGTGATTGGTAGTACCTGAAAAGCCATTGGATAAACGGATTAGTTGTCCCGGGGACAGTAGCATGCATAGCACAGTGGAAAGAATGTTTAAACTTGCGCCTTGTCTGGTCGTGCTCGCATTGATGGGCCTCGTATTCCCCACCCTGGCTGATGACACTGAAATCTATCAGGCTGAATACGACACGAGCAGTAGCGGCGCACGGGCAAAAGTACTGATCGTCTTCGATGATTCCGGCAGTATGAGTACGATGGTGGAGCAACAGCGCCCGGACTATGATCCCAATGAAACCTATGATGTTAGCGTGTCTGCTGACAGGGTTTACTGGTCTACCGATGGCAGTACACCGTCAGCCAACAGCGACAACTATTTCCTGGCCTCTAAAAACCGTTGTGCCTCCTCCTATGATTCGCTGGACGAAGAGGGCAGGTTCACCGCCGAGCGTGCGAGACGCTGGGTCGATTCCACCGTGCAACAGGGACAGTGCAGTTATGAGTGTCCGGCCGGTACAGAGTATCGAAACCTTCCAGGACAGAATAACGATGGCTGCTATGAGTGGACAACTACCAATGTACCGGTGACCAAACTGGTCTACTCCCGCAATGATTCCAGCAATCGCTGTAGCGGTAATCTGACCTACGTAGACTACGGCGGCGGTGATGCCTGTTACGAAGAGGTGGCGTCCAGTGACTACGTGGGCGGCTGGATAGAGCGGTCAAACGACTACAGAAACAGCTGCTACGGTGGTACTACCTACCTGTACGTGGACCCACAGGGTGGCAACAATGCATACGATGCCTGCTTTGAATACGTGACAGCGCCGGAATTCACGCAGGAGACAGATTGGGTGTGGTACGGCCCCCGGGAGCAGGTGTGTGAAGAAGATACCGATGTGCCCGGGTCTTGGCAGAGCCTCAGCAGCAACGTGCACTCGCCGACGCATGTCGAATGTCGCGATGATGTGACCAATAGTAATGACGGCAATGGCAGCGGCCAGGGCAGCGGCTACCCGCAGAATAATGTTCTGAACGGCGAGGAGTACAGTTCCAACCCCGATGCCACTGTGCAGTGGGGTAGTTCCCCCTATACGTTTTTCACCTCGCATTATATGAACTGGTATCACGACGACAGCCTGGTTGAAGCCCGCTCCAGACTGGATATCGCGCAGGATGTGATATCTACCATTATTGCCACCAATACCGGTATTGATTTTGGCTTGATGGAGTTCAACTACGACGAGGGCGGTCGGATTGTAAACCGCATTATTCCCGATATGACAGCTGCGCAGCGCACCAATCTCATCAGCAAGGTTAATCTGATGGATCATGCTGGCAGTACGCCCATGTGTGAATCGATGTATGAGGCGTTTAACTATCTCGCGGGCAGGGATGTCGAGTATGGCAATTCGGCTCAGAGTGGTAGTGACAGCCGGGGTGAATACGATGTGCTTTCAAAAGACTCCCAGGCGGAATCTGGCGGGAAGTACATCACGCCTAATACCGAATGTGCGTATACCTACGTCATACTTATGACCGATGGTTTCCCGCAGAGAGATACCGGCGCCAACCAGCGCATCAAGGATATCACCGGGAGAAGCTGCGATACCTATGAGGATGCGGATGGCAACGATACAGAAAACTGCCTGCCGCAACTCACGGAGTATATGGCAAACAACGACCTGGCACCCAATACCGACGGCGACCAGTTCGGCGTTACCTATACCATCGGCTTTGCCACCGACCAGGAGCTGCTCAAGGATGCTGCTGAAAAAGGTAAAGGCGAGTATTACAAGGCTGATAACGCAGAGCAGCTGACAGAAGCTTTCCAGGGCGCGATTGTGGGAATTCTCTCAGAGGCCACCACATTTACCTCTCCGGCGGTCGCCGTTGACACGTTCACTCGGACTCAAAGCCGCGATGAAGTCTATTACGCCATGTTTAAACCGGGTTCCTCCGTAGACTGGATAGGGAATATCAAAAAGCTGAAACTTGATTCCGATTCGGTCCTGATAGATTCAGGCGACAAGGCGGCACTGGACCCGATCACAGGGGACATTAAGCCATCGGCATCGACGTTCTGGAGCGTGGGTGTGGATGGCGCGGATGTCGATAAGGGTGGTGTGGGTGCACTACTGGCCGTGCGAGATCCGGCTACACGGGTGCTCAAGAGCAACACCGGTACGAACGGTGCACTCGAAGCATTGAATACCACGAATTTTGACGCCAATGCGCTTGGCCTGCCGTCGAATAGTGCACTCTACAGCCTGCTGGGAGCGTCCACCCAATCCGCATTCAACCAGCAAATTGCCTGGGCGCAGGGGTATGATGCCTATGACAAGGACGGAGATGGCATTACCAATGAGCCCAGAAGCTGGGTTCTGGGTGATATTCTGCACAGCCAGCCGCTGGTACTCAATTATGGTGCGCTCGGTGATGCCACTGAAGATGATCCCGATCTACGGTTACTGGTGGGATCCAACTCCGGTTTTGTACACATGTTCGATAACGATGACGGCGCCGAGGACTGGGCATTCTTTCCGAAAGAGCTGGCGGAGATTCTCCCCGAGCGCAGAAGGAATGCCACCTCCAGTGACAATATTTACGGCATGGACCTGACGCCGACAGCCTATACCTACGACAGCAATAATGACGGCACGCTCGATTCATCTGAGGGTGACAAAGTCTGGGTTTACCTGGGTATGCGCAGAGGCGGAGACGCATATTATGCGCTGGACATCTCCAATCCCGACAGTCCCTCCTTTATGTGGCAAATCGACAGCAATACAGCGGGCTTTAGCGAGTTGGGCCAGACCTGGTCGCAGCCGGTCACCACAACAATACCCGGCTATAAGGATAACAACGGTGTCAGAAAACCGGTGTTGATCTTCGGGGCTGGCTATGACACCGCCAAAGATGCATCCGGCGTGGGAACTGCAGATCAGTACGGCAGAGGGATATTTATCGTCGATGCCCAGACGGGAGCACTGATATGGAGCGTGACGCCCGCGGCCAATAGTGCCACCAACTTGTCTGAGCCGGGCCTGCTGCACTCCGTGCCGGGGGGGGTTACCGCACTTGACAGTAACGGCGACGAGATGACCGACAGAATTTACTTCGGTGATACGGGCGGCAACCTCTGGCGTGTTGATATGCCTGGCTCATCGCGCCCCGACCCCAGCCAGAATACCTGGCAGATCACCAAGTTGGCAGATGTAAACAACGGTACTGCCGCGACCGACCGGCGCTTTTTCAACGCTCCTGATGTTGTGCGTATCCGCCTTGGAGGGGTGGCTGTGGATGCCGTTATGATCGGTACGGGCGACAGGACCAACCCCAATGCTATCGATGTAGAAAATCACATGTACATGATCAAGGATCTCGCGGTGTCGACGTACACTACCGCGCGGCCGAACAGCTCTACCTGTGCGCTGGAAGAGACGGTCGACTTTCGCTGTAACTTGCCGCTGACGGTCGGCGATTTCTATGACATCACCGACAATGCCATTGTCAACGGCACTGACGAAGAGAAGACCATCGCGATCGATGCCCTCAACAGTGCGCATGGCTGGCGTTATGAATTCACCAGTAATGGCGAGAAGAGTCTTGCCAAGACGGTTACCATCAACGGCAAGGTTTACGTGCCGACATTCACCCCGGCCAGCCTTTACAACGACATTAACTCGTGTGAGCCACAGTCGGGCACTGGACAGATGTATGTGTTCGACCTCTATAACGGGGATCGCAATGTCATTAATCTCGGTTCGATCATTCCCAATGCGGTATCACTGCATTTCTCTGAGGACGGTGCAATCCATGTGCTACTTCCACCGGGTGCACCAGCTTCAAGCATTGGGCACCCTGCTACAATTGAGTGTGCGGGTGGTGTCTGTGATATCAACGAGTCAATGCGGGCTCCCTATGGTAACTTCTGGTACCAAGAGGAGTACTAATGATTCACCCGAGCATGCATAAGCGTAGCCACAGAAGCACCAACCGCGGATTCACACTGATTGAAGTGATGATTGTCGTCGTTATTGTCGGCGTGTTGCTGGGGATAGCGCTTCCCGGTTACCAGAGCAGTATGGAGAAAGGTCGGCGCTCCGATGCCAAGTCCGCACTGCTGGATGCCGCGAATAGGCAGGAGCAGTATATGATGGACCGGGGAACCTATACAGAGGATTTGGAGGATCTTGGTTACGACGATCCCGCTGTTTCGCCGGACGGCCACTACAGCTTGACGGCCGATGCCTGTGATGGCGGGTCTATCGCCCGTTGCTTTGTGCTTGCCGCAACACCGATAGAAGGTATGCCCCAGGCATACGATACGAGCTGTACTAAATTCGAATTGGGTTCAGATGGTTCGAAATTGTCGGAGCCTGACGAAGAAAACTGTTGGTAGAAAGGTATAAAGAGGTGGGACCAATGCTGAACATCATATCTGTGCTACTGCTCACAATGTCAATGGGTATCAGCACGGCAGCCCTCGCCGAACGGCAGTGGCCGGAAACGACCTACGCCTGTCAGGTCATCACGAATTCCGAGGCGCAGGGTTTAGTGAGCATGCAGAGCCTGTCCCTGCAGGATGCTGAGTCTGGTGCAGTAGGAAAGCTGGCAATAACGCTCGCCGGTAATAAAGGGGTTGCTGCCAGCGTCAAGCAGTGTATCGAGGAGCGGTCGGGGGCAACATTCACTGATTCCAGCTTTCAGGGCTGGTACGCGAAGCTCGACAAATAGTTGAACCGGCAGCTCTGTCGGAACTCGGCAATCCAAATCTGCTGTAAGATCTTCAGGCGAACCCCGGAATAGGGGTTATGCGCCAGTGCTGCGTTAACGCCGCGGCAGTGGAGCCCCCGGGAAGACAAAGCGAACCTATACCCGAGAGTGAAAGCTGTCGATAACCTTCGGCAGTTCTCGCAGACTCCCGATCTCCCGATCTGCCGGTTGACCACCAGGCCATGTCGCGCGGCGGCCGTTCACCCAAACAGTATGCATGCCGACCTCCTGTGCACCCTGTACATCGTGCACAGGATCATCGCCCACATGCACAATATTGACGGCTTCCAGTCCGGTATGACTGAGCGCAGCATGAAACATATCCGGGTGTGGTTTGCTGGCGCCGATGTCCTCGGCCAGGAACGCGAAATCAAAATATTCACCCGCGTCGGTTTTGTAGATATCGGCATTGCCGTTGGTGAGTGCGCCAAGTGTGTAGCGTTTGGCCAGTTGTTCGAGTACGCCGAGCGCCTCGTCGTAGAGCACCACCTTGCGCCGTTCCTGCAAAAAAATATCGAATGCCTGTTCCGCTCCGCTGCGGGCCTCCGACTCGTTATAATCCGCGGCGATCAATAATTCGTACAGGGTCTGGATGCGCATCTTGCTGACGTGGTGCGCCAGTTCGGGGTGACGTTTCCATACCGACTTCTTGAATTCAAACAGCGCGTCGTGATCCAGCGCTTCCACCGCACCCGGCCGATGCAGCTTCAGCCAGTTCTGCTGGGCCTCTTCCGCCCGCAGCAACGCCGGTTCTACATCCCACAGTGTGTTATCGAGGTCGAAGGTGATAACAGAGATGGTCATATCAGTCGCCCTTGCGGCGTTTGGCCCGGGGGTGGGCGTTATCATAAACTTTAGCCAGGTGCTGGAAATCCAGATGCGTGTAGATCTGGGTGGTAGAAATATTGGCATGCCCCAGCAGTTCCTGTACCGCGCGCAGGTCGCCGCTCGATTCCAGCATGTGGCTGGCGAAAGAGTGCCGCAGCATGTGGGGGTGCACATCCTGGCGCATGGCGGCCTTGCGACCCTGCAATTTGAGGCGCTCCTGTATATTGCGCACACTGATTCTACGACCGCGATTACTGGTAAACAGCGCGCGACAATCCGGCCCGCCTGCACTGGCCGGGGGGCGAACGTCCAGCCAGCGTGCAATGGCCTGCAGCGCGACAGAGCCCACCGGTACCGTCCGGGTTTTTCGACCCTTGCCGGTGACGGTTAACAGTTTGGAGTGCGGGTCGATGTCGTCGATCTCTATCGAGGCCAGCTCCGCCAGACGCAGTCCCGCACTGTAGAATAATTCGGCGATGGCACTGTCGCGCCGGGCCGTGATCGAATCGGAGTCGAATGACAGGTATTTGTTTACCTGATCGACATCCAGTGTTTTCGGCAATTTACGCGGTTTGCGCGGCGCCTGTACGCTGGCGGCCGGGTTGCGCAGGATGCCGTTTTCACGTCCCAGAAAGTTATAAAATGAGCGGGTAGCAGACAGGCTGCGCTGGATGCTGGCTCCGGCGAGCCCGCGGCGATGCAGTTGGCTTGCCCAGGCGCGAATATCGGCTTCGACCAGTTCGTCAATACTGTCTTTGCCTGTCGTATTGCAAAAGCGCTCTAACGAGGTCAGGTCGCGCTGATAATTGCTGATGGTATGCGGCGAGAGTTGCCGCACGTCGCGCAAATAGTCGAGGAAGCGCGTCGCAGCCGCCCCTAGTGGAACGTCCTGCTCGGGCGTATCGTACACAGTGGCCTCAATCGCTCTCCGTGTGCATGCGCGCTAACAACTTCACCATCACGTCGGCGATATGCGACAGGAACAGTGTGCCCGTCGTATTGTTATAGCGGTTCGCATCGGCGCTGCCAACGGCGATCAAGCCGATAGGCTCACCATCGGATGATTTGTCGAAGAGCGGCATTATAGCTGCGGAGCCGATTTCGGCGCTCTGGGCAAACAGAAACGTCAGTTCTTCCGTGCGCAGCGTGCCACAGACTGCTTTGTGGCCGCGAAAGAGTGAGCCGATCGCGCGTTTTACGGCGTCCCGGGGTTCAGTGCGCCAGCCCTCTTTACTGCTGGTGTCGCCGTACAGGATCATACTGGCTAGACCGATCTGGAAATCATCTTTCATGGAGTGCATAAAAATACTGTACAGGCTCTCTATCGTGTCGGCATCCAGCAACTTTAGTACCAATGAGCGGGTCTGTTCGTACAGTATGTCGTTGTCTTTGGCATTGGCGGTGAGTGTTTTAAGTCGCTGGCGAATCTCCGTATTGCGCTCACGCAACACACTGACCTGTTTTTCGACCAGCGATATCGCGCTGCCGGAGGCGTGCGATACGTGGAGGTAGTCCAGCATATCGGGATTTCGCTGGAAAAAATCGTCATGGTTTTTGAGGTATTCGCGCACGGTCTCGTCGTTAAGCCCCGCTTCGCTGGCTTGCTCCGCTGCTATTTCCACCGCTGCTTCCCGGTTTTTGCTCGCTGACATTAGTGCTACCTCTCACTGCTGTAGGTTGGCCCCACTGGCGGGGCCTCAGATTTTAATCGCGCCTTCGAATACGATTGCGGTGGGGCCCGTCATCATCACGGGGTGACCCTCGCCCGCCCACGATACGGAAAGCTTACCCCCCGGCAGTCCAACTGTCACGGATTCGCGTAACCAGCCGCGAGTAATACCGTACACGACGGCTGCGCAGGCTCCCGTACCGCAAGCGAGAGTTTCGCCCGCACCGCGTTCGTAGACACGCAGACGAAGCTCCCTCTCCGAGACAAGCTGCATAAAGCCTGCGTTTACCTTTTTCGGGAAATCGGGATGCGACTCGATTAGCGGTCCCAGCCGCTCGACGTCGGCCTGCACGGTGCTGTCGACGCGCAGTATTGCATGTGGATTACCCATGGACAGTGCGCCAATCTCCAGTGATTGCCCGTCCACCTGCAGTGTATAGCTGGGCGCTCTGGCATCGGCCCGCAACGGAATATCGGCGGGTTCAAAGTGCGGGGCTCCCATGTTCACTTCAACATCATGGTTGGGGCGAACGCGCAACTCGATCACACCGGAGCAGGTCTCGACGCTGATGACTTTTTTCGTCGTCAGCTTTTTCTCGCGCACAAAGCGGGCGAAACAGCGTGCGCCATTGCCACACTGTTCAACTTCGCCGCCGTCGGCGTTGAAGATGCGGTAACGAAAATCGACATCCGGGCTCTGCGGTGGTTCGACCACCAACACCTGATCACAACCTACGCCGAAATGCCGGTCCGCCAGTTTGCGCACGTCTCGGGGGCGTATTTTGAAATGCTGGCTGATCAGGTCGATGACGACAAAGTCATTCCCCGTACCGTGCATTTTTGTGAACTTTACTAACATACATTCCTATCCGGTCAACCCTGCGATGATGCTGCGGGTAGACAGGTCTCATGGCGGATCAGGTCTGCGAATTCCTCGCGCGAGCGTATCAGGTGCACCTCATCGCCATCCACCATAATTTCCGCCGCGCGAGGGCGGCTGTTGTAGTTTGAACTCATGGTGAAACCATAGGCGCCGGCGCCAAACATTGCCAGCACATCGCCGGGGCTGAGCGACAGCACTCTGGATTTGCCGAGAAAATCGCCGGTTTCACAGACCGGCCCCACGACATCCCACTGCGCCTGTTGTCCTTCGCCGTTTTGCTCAACACGCTGAATGTCCATCCAGGCCTGATAGAGCGCCGGCCGTATCATGTCATTCATCGCCGCGTCCACCAGTGCGAAGTGGTGGTCCGGTGTGGATTTCAGGTATTCCACCTGCATCAGCAGCAGGCCAGCGTTGGCAGCGATTGACCGACCCGGTTCAAACAGCAATTGCAGCTTCCGATCTCCGAGTACCTCGCGTATCGCGCCGATATACTGCGCGATGGAGGGCGGTTCTTCGTCGGCATACTGTACGCCGAGTCCGCCGCCCAGGTCGAGGTGATGGATCTCTATGCCCTGCTCGGCGAGTGAGTCCAGCAGCGCCAGCAGGCGGTGCAGGGCGTCGATAAAGGGGCTGATCTCGGTGAGTTGCGAGCCGATATGGCAATCCAGTCCCACGATGTTGACAGCCTCGAGCTGCGCCGCGCGCTGATACAGCTGCATCGCTTCAGCAATAGTGAGGCCAAACTTGTTTTCGCGCAGGCCGGTTGAGATATAGGGGTGGGTTTTGGCGTCCACGTCGGGGTTCACCCGTACCGATATCGGCGCCACGCGGCCGAGTTCAGCGGCGACCCTGTTCAGCACCTCCAGTTCCCCGGCGGATTCCAGATTGAAACAGTGGATACCCAGTTCCAGCGCGCGTGCCATTTCTGCGGGCTTTTTGCTGACACCGGAGAATACGATATTGGCCGGGTCGCCACCGGCGGCGATAACGCGCTCCAGCTCACCACCTGAGACGATGTCAAAACCGGCGCCCAGACGCGCCAGCACATCGAGTACCGCGAGGTTGGAGTTGGCTTTCACGGCGTAGCAGATCAGGTGCTCGGTACCCTGCAGGGCCTGCTGATACGCCAGAAAGGCGGTTTCCAGAGCCGACCGGGAATACACATAGCACGGCGTGCCGTGAGTCGCGGCAATTGCGCTGACGGCGACATTTTCGGCAAACAGGCTGCCCTGTCGGTAGGTGAATGCTGTCATTGGTCTGTCTCGTTTCAGGGCGCTTTGCGCGGCTGTTCAGTGCTGCTGTCTTTGTCAGGCGCAGGCTCGGCAGCAGCGGGCGGCACCGGAGGGGTCTCTTCCGGGGGCATATACAGTGGCCCCGTCTGGCCACATCCGGCGAGGATGACAAACGCGATCGAGAGCAACAGCTTTGAAATGTAATAATTCATGAGTAAATTCCGGGCAATGGAGTACAAATTATACTGCCCGCTAGTAAGCAGTGCGAACAGCCCTTATCATTGAATTGTGCACACTTTGCTGAAATCCCCTGGTGATGATCAAATCAATGATGACCGAATCAGAGTTCAATGAGTTGACCGAGCAGGCCTTCGCCGCGCTGGAAATGGCGCTGGATGAGGTCGACGCTGATATTGACTATGAAGCCTCCGGTGGCGTGCTCACCGTCATTTTCGAAAATACCACGCGCCTGGTGTTCAGCCGTCAGCCACCGACACGGCAGCTATGGTTGGCGGCGCGCGCTGGTGGTTTTCACTTTGCATTCGACGAAGCGGCCGACGACTGGCGCGATACGCGTACTGGAAACCTGTTCAAGCCCTTTGTGGTGCAACAGATGCAGGAACAGGGAGGGGTTGATTTTGCCTGGTTATAAAGTACTGCGTTGCGTGTCGCACAAGTACACGAAGCGCTTGGGTTTGGGGTGTGCGGCGGTTCTGGGCGCATGGCCCGCGATCGCCAGTGAACCCCTGTATGTAAAAAACCTGAGCCCGGTGGCCGGGTTGTTCGGTCTGCCCTCGCAACGAGACGCTGCGACCACGGGGCAGGGCGAATGGGAGGTGGCCCTGCACGGCAGTATCGCCAACCACTATGTCAATGAAAGCCACTCCACAGAATACCTGAATTTTGATGGTGAGACGGGGCGTGTGGCACTGGAATTGCGCTACGGCATCGCCCGGGATTGGGATGTACAGCTGGAAGTCCCCTGGCTGGATCAAAGTGGCGGCGACCTCGACCACCTGATCGACGATTGGCACGATTTCTGGGGCATGTCCGATGGCGGGCGCTCAAATGTGCCGCGCGATGTGCTGGATTATCGCTATACCTCGACCAGGGGCGGTTTTTCGCTGCAGGACGATACTTCCGGTATCGGTGACGTCAGCGTGGCAGTGAACTACGCGGTCTATCGCGATGAGAACTCCACCGTCAGTGCGGCGCTGGGCTACAAATTCGGCACTGGTGACGATGACGATTTTCTCGGCAGTGGTGCGGATGACGCCTATGTCGCACTGCGTTTTTCCGGTGAGCAGTTATCAGACCTGCCCCTTAGTTGGCACGGGCAGGTGGGGTATTTGCGTGCGGGGGACAGCGATGTACTGGAAGGGCTACAGGAGAAAAACCTGTGGTTTGCCGGGTTGACCATGGACTGGCGCTTTGCCAGGGATTGGTCGTTGATTGCCCAGGTGGACAGTCATGCCGCGCCAATGGACAGCTCGCTCACCGGCGTGGGGGATGACGCTGTCATGGGTACGCTGGGCACACGTTGGTATTTTGCGCCCAACTGGTCGGTGGATATCAGTATCATCGAGGATATACGCGTTGAGACTGCCCCCGACGTGACCTTTCAGGCCAGCGTGCGCTACCGCTCCAATGCGGGCAGCTAAGGTGAGCTGGGCGTAACCCGGCCCTCAGTGCTGGCGCGCCGCCAGCCGTTCACGGGCGCGCTGCGCCGCCGCCATCACCTGCGCTGGCGCGGTCCCGCCCAGATGGTCCCGCGCTGCTACAGAACCCTCAAGCGTCAGTACCTCGAAGACATCCTCGGTGATCTCCGCGCAGAAGCCCTGCAAGGTGGCCAGGCTCATTTCCGCCAGATCCTGGCCGTTCGCAACCCCGTGCGCTACTGCCTTGCCGACCACCTCATGGGCGTCGCGAAAAGGCAGGCCCCGCCCAACCAGGTAATCCGCCAGGTCGGTGGCAGTGGAAAAGCCGCGCAGTGCCGCCTCGCGCATGGCGTCCGCTTTGGGCTTGATCGCCGGTACCATATCGGCAAAGGCGCGCAGGCAGTCAGACACCGTATCGATGGTATCGAACAGCGGTTCCTTGTCTTCCTGGTTGTCCTTGTTGTAGGCCAGTGGCTGGCTCTTCATCAGTGTCAGCAGCGAGATGAGATGGCCGTTTACCCGACCTACTTTGCCGCGCACCAGTTCGGGAACATCCGGATTCTTTTTCTGCGGCATGATGGATGAGCCGGTGCAAAAACGGTCGGGCAGTTCGATAAAATTGAACTGAGCCGATGTCCACAGCACCAGTTCTTCGGACATGCGCGATAAATGTGTCAACAGCAGTGCGGCAATCGAACAAAATTCGATAGCAAAATCCCGGTCGGACACAGAATCCAGCGAGTTTTCCGTCGGTTTTTCAAAGCCCAGCGCCGCCGCAGTGTGCGCGCGATCAATCGGGTAGGTGGTGCCGGCCAGTGCAGCAGCCCCCAGCGGTGATTGGTTGAGGCGCGCACGACAATCCATCAGGCGCCCGTAGTCGCGCTCCAGCATTTCATTCCAGGCCAGCAGGTGGTGGCCAAACACCACCGGCTGCGCCGTCTGCAAGTGAGTGAACCCCGGCATGATAGTGGTGGCGTTGTCCGCCGCCAGGCCAATAGTGCCCTGCTGCAGCCGGCTCAGCTCACCGGCAATGCCGTCAATGGCCGCGCGCAGATAAAGCCGAATATCTGTTGCCACCTGGTCGTTGCGGGAGCGCCCGGTATGCAGTTTTTTCCCGGTGCTGCCGATCAGCTGCGTCAGGCGCGCTTCGATGTTCATATGCACATCTTCCAGCTCAATCGACCACTCGAAGCTGCCTTCATTGATCTCCTGTTGTACCTGGGCGAGACCGCCCTCAATCTCATTGAGCTCTTCCTCGCTCAGTACCCCGACACTGCGCAACATGCGCGCGTGCGCCAGTGACCCGGTGATATCCTCCGCGGCCATGCGCTGATCGAACGCCACCGATGCAGTGAAACGCTGAACGAAGGCGTCTGTGGCTTCAGTAAAGCGGCCGCCCCAGAGCTTGCTGGTGTCTTTTTCTTTGGTCATGGTCCTGTGAGTTCCGTGGTAGAGCGCAATTTTGCGCAATGGTCGAGCGTCAAGCCGCGCAGTATACCAGTTCATTGCTTGCTTCGTTTCGGGTTTTGTCCGCCGCCCACGCCCTTTCGACGGTTCCTGTTTGCTGCATAAATATGCTCGATAGCCGCATTTTTTTAGCGCCAAGATTGGAGTAGACGGAGAGCCAGAGAGATAGCACCGGGGGTGGGACCGTGTGGCGACAGGTTGGTCTGCCTATGTTCTTGGGGATTTCACCAAAATTATTAGAGCTTGGTACTGTGTGTGCGTTTGAAGCCTCCTCAGGTGGAGTCAGGCTTACACGCGGGGGGTGCTGGACTGTGCGAGGCAGGACGCCGAGCTCAAGCCCCCATGGAGGGGTTCACGGCGTGTCCAGCACCCCCCGCGTGTAAGCCTGACGGCTTCAGTGGAAACCCCCCAATTACGCCCCCCCAAAGAAACCTCAATAGTCGCTGATAGCACGCCCGACTGGTATCATTGCCGCAAGAAATAAGGAAAACCATACATGCCCCGCAAACTGACAATCGCCACCCGCGAGAGCCCTCTTGCCCTGTGGCAAGCCGAATTTGTCCGTGACGCATTGCAAGCGGCACATCCCGGCCTCGATGTGCAGCTATTAGGTATGACATCGCGCGGCGATCAGCTGCTGGATTCGCCCCTGTCGAAGCTCGGTGGCAAGGGCTTGTTCGTTAAGGAGCTGGAGCAGGCACTGCTGGATGGCAGTGCCGATATCGCAGTGCATTCCATGAAGGATGTGCCCATGGAATTCCCGCCCGGGCTGGGTCTGGGGGTGATCTGTGAGCGCGAGGACCCCTCCGACGCCTTCGTTAGCAACAGGTTTTCATCGCTGGATACGCTGCCCGCCGGCAGTATCGTCGGCACATCCAGCCTGCGCCGCGAATGCCAGTTGCGTGAGCGCCGCCCCGACCTGATCGTCAATTTTCTGCGGGGGAACGTCAACAGCAGGCTGCGTAAACTCAATGCGGGTGAATATGACGCCATCATCCTGGCCACAGCGGGACTGATGCGGCTGGGCTTTGACCAGCGTATCACCCAGCGTATGGCTGTCGCCGACTCACTACCGGCGGGTGGGCAGGGGGCTGTGGGGATAGAATTGCGCAGTGAGGATACTGACGTGCTGGCGCTGCTGGAGCCGCTGCACCACAGCGCCACGGCGGCACGGGTAACCGCAGAGCGGGCGATGAATCGCCGCCTGGAGGGTGGGTGCCAGGTGCCTATCGCATGTTATGCAGAACTGTCGGATGATGGCGAGCAGCTGTCTCTGCGCGGTCTGGTGGGCCGCCCCGACGGCACCCGGATACTGCGCGCCGCGGCAATCGCGCCCGTCACAGAGGCCGAGCAACTGGGTGTGGGTGTGGCCGAGGAATTACTGCAGCAGGGTGCGGCGGATATTCTGGCAGAGGTCTATGGCCGATAGAGATGCCAACACAGTGCGCAGCGTACTGGTGACACGCCCGCAGGGAGACGCCGCAAATACGCTGTGCGCCGCAGTGGAGGCGGCCGGTTACCGGGCATACAGCCAACCCCTGATCGAATTGAGCGCCCTGGCGCAGCTTCCCCCGGCCCAACGCCATATGGTGCTGGATTTGGACCAGTACCAGCACATTATCTTCATCAGTGCCAATGCGGTGCGCTTCGGGATGGAAGTGGTGACAGATCACTGGCCACAACTGCCCGTGGGCGTTAACTGGTACGCGGTTGGCGCAGCCACTGCCCGGGGCCTGGAGGCCTTTGATATTCATGCAGTCACACCGGGCAGCGATATGAGCAGTGAAGGGTTGCTGGCGCTGCCCTATTTGCGCAATGTCGAAGGCCAGCGAGTGTTGATCGTCAAGGGTGAGGGTGGTCGACATACACTGCGTACGGAGTTATTGCACCGCGGAGCGTTGGTCGATGAGCTGGCCTGTTACCGCCGCGGCCTGCCCGATTTGCCGCAGGGTTACCTGGCCGGGCGCCTGGAGCAGTGGGAAATTGATGTCATTTTAGTGAGCAGTGGAGAGGGTTTGGCGAATTTGTTGCTATTGCTTAGCCCGGCGGAAACCACTAAGTTAAAAGCCGTCGGTCTGGTTGTACCGTCAGAACGCGTTGCGCTGATGGCCCGGGAAGCCGGTTTCGGTCAGGTTGTGACGGCGGAGAATGCCTCGGACGCAGCCATGCTGTGCGCCCTGCAGGAATGGCGACCCAGTTCTGGAGAATAAAAAAGTGAGTGAATCCGAATCTAAAAATCTGGCGCAGCCTGAGGAGAAATCAGAAACCGTGGCATTTGCAGACGAATTGAGTGGCCAGCCCACGAAAAAATCGGGCGGCTTGTCCGCAGTTATCGCGTGGCTGGCATTGCTGCTGGTGATTGTGCTGGCAGGCGCTGCGGCATGGGTGCTGCGCGAGGGTCAGGCCCGAGAGGTGGCGATGGCGGATCGCCTGACCGCGCTGGAGGCCGCCACCGGGCAGAAGCAGGCCGATCTTGATGCGCTGACCAGTCGCTGGAATCAGCAATTGAAATCCGGTGTGGATGGTGTGAAGACAGAGCTGGATACGCAGCTCACCAAGCTGACCCGCGAGCAGCAATCCCTGCAGACGCAACTGGCAGCACAGCAGAAGGAACTGGCGCGCTTCAGTGTCAGCGATCGGGAGAGCTGGCTGTTGGCGGAAACAGGTCACCTGTTGCGCCTGGCGAATCAGCGGCTGGTGATGGCCGGTGACCCGGTGGCAGCCCTGGCACTGCTCAATGGCGCCGATTCGGTGCTGCGTGATCTCAACGATCCCAGCTTGCACTCTGTGCGCGCGGCTGTCGCCGCTGAAATAGCAGCGCTGCGGGCGATGCCGAAAGTGGATGTCGAGGGCATCTACCTGCGTCTGGCTGCGCTGATAGAGCAGGCCGATAAACTGGTGATATTCCAGTTCAATGAACGCGAAGCGGAGCCTCGGCAGGAGGCCGCTGGCGATTGGCGCGAACGCCTTTATCACGGTTACGAAGCGGCGCTGTCGAAGCTGTCGGATTACATCGTTATTCGCCGGCGGGATGAACCGATGCAGGCGCTGATGGATCCCCAGTGGGAGGGGCTGGTGCGCCAGAACCTGCGGATGTTGCTGGAGCAGGCACAGATCGCCCTGCTGTCGGCCAACCAGGCGTTGTACGAGGCCAGCCTGAAGCAGGCGCAGCAGTGGTTGCTGCACTTTAAGGACGCAGACCCGTCCGCCGCAAAAGCGATTGATACGCAAATCAGGCAGCTCCAGGCCCTGACTATCCAAGCGCCTCAGCCCGATATTTCCCGCTCACTGCAGGCGCTCGAAGCGGCTATCGAGAAGCGTGCACAGAGCGGAGGCGAGCAGTAGCCATGCGTAAATTATTCGCCATCGCACTTGTCGCGCTGCTACTGGGTGTGGGCATTGTCGCCATTATCAAGACTGACCCCGGCTATGTATTGATGGCCTACGGCAATTACACGCTGGAGGCCAGCCTGTGGATCGGTTTGTTGTTGATTCTGGCGTTGGTCGTGCTGATATTTCTGACGTTGCGCCTGGTATATCAGCTTTTCAGCGGACAGCGCAGCCTGATGTCCTGGTTGGGTGCGCGCAAAATCAATAAAGCGCAACGCCTCAGCACCCGCGGCATGATCAGTTTTATCGAGGGCAACTGGGGGCTAGCGCGGCGTCAGTTGATACAGGGCGCCAAGCACAGTGAGGCGCCGTTGCAGAACTATTTGCTGGCGGCCCGCGCCAGTGCGCAACTGGAGGACACTGACAAGGTCCACGAATATTTGCGCAGCGCCGGCGAAACTGAGCCCGCCGCTGCGATGGCGGTAGAGATATCGCTGGCCGAGATGAAGTTACAGGCCGGTGAGTACGGTCAGGCCATCGCCGCGCTGGAGAAAGCCACAGCTAACCCCGGCCGACATCCCTATGTGCTCGGCCTGCTGTGTCGGGCGTATCAGGGGCTGGGGGATTGGAAACAGTTGCTGGTATTATTGCCGCAGCTACAGAAACACAATGTACTCACAAGTGCAGACTTGCAACAGTTGGAACAGCAGGTCTACCGCCAGGCTCTGGAAAATAGCAGTGCTAATCTGGAGCAGTTGCAGGGCATCTGGAAAAAGATGCCAAAACACCTGCAGGGCAATGAGGAAATTGTCGCAGTGTATGTGCGCGCATTGATTGCACTGTCGGACCACAGCGCGGCGGAGAAGGCTATTCTGAAGGTACTGAAGTATGAGTGGCAGGTACCGCTGGTGAGACTCTACGCTTATGTGCAGGGTGATTCCGCCAAACAGCTCACCAAGGCGGAATCCTGGCTGGAAGCACACGCGGATGACCCGCAACTGCTGCTCTGCGTGGGGCGACTGTCGGCGCGCGATGAGTTGTGGGGCAAGGCGCGCGATTATTTTGAGCGCGCCTACCGTCTCCAGAAGAGCGGCGAAGTCTGCGCGGAGTTGGGGCGGCTGCTCGACGCGCTCGGAGAGCCTACGGTAGCAGCTGCATATTACCGCGAGGGGTTGCTGCAGGATGAGGGTGATTTACCGGTGCTGCCCAAGCCCGATAAGTTTGTCCATGATTCGCGGGTGGTGGCTACCCTGTAACAGGTCAGTGCGGACACTCGTAAACTAGAGCGTGATGCCGAGTTCGTCCCAGAGCTCATCGACACGCTGTTTAACAGCTTCGTCCATTACAATAGGATGTCCCCATTGCCGGGTAGTCTCGCTCGGCCATTTGCTGGTGGCATCGAAACCCACTTTGGAGCCTAGCCCGGATACGGGGGAGGCGAAGTCCAGGTAGTCGATCGGTGTGTTGTCGATAAACACCGAGTCGCGCTGTGGATCCATACGTGTGGTCATCGCCCAGATTACGTCTTTCCAGTCCCGCGCGTTCACATCCTCGTCGGTGACAATCACAAACTTGGTGTACATGAACTGCCGCA
Organism: Halioglobus sp. D3-4; assembly: GCF_055809315.1. Taxonomy (NCBI): domain Bacteria; kingdom Pseudomonadati; phylum Pseudomonadota; class Gammaproteobacteria; order Cellvibrionales; family Halieaceae; genus Halioglobus; species Halioglobus sp. D3-4. The sequence continues at coordinate 3,358,579 of NZ_CM147907.1, read as the reverse complement.
GGAAGGACCATACGCCTAACATGATGCGTTTGGCGTGCCCCGGATATTCCTTGCGCATGGTCACCACTGCCAGACGGTAAGAGCAGCCCTCCGGTGGCAGGTAGAAATCGACGATTTCTGGAAACTGCTTCTGCAGTATCGGTATAAAGACTTCATTCAGGGCCATGCCCAGTATCGCCGGCTCGTCGGGTGGACGCCCGGTGTAGGTGCTGTGATAAATCGGAGATTCGCGGTGTGTAATTGCCTCCACCGTGAACACCGGAAAGCGCTCGACTTCATTGTAGTAGCCGGTGTGGTCACCGAACGGGCCTTCGTCGGCCATTTCGCCGGGTTCCAGATAGCCTTCGAGTATGTATTCGGCAGAGGCGGGCACCTGCAACCCATGTTCGCGGCACGCGGCTGTAAAGCACTCGCCGACCTCCGTTTTGCTGCCTCGCAACAGTCCGGCAAAGGCGTACTCGGAGATGGCATCGGGAATGGGGGTCACCGCTGCCAGTGTGGTGGCAGGGTCAGCGCCGAGCGCCACTACTACCGGGTAGCGCTTGCCGGGATGTTGTCGTTGCCACTCCCTGAAATCCAGCGCTCCACCGCGGTGCGACAGCCAGCGCATAATCAATTTATTGCGACCCAACAACTGCAGGCGGTAGATACCCAGGTTCTGCCGCTCCTTGCCGGGCCCGCGGGTGATAACCAGCGGCCAGGTGACCAGTGGCCCGGCGTCGCCCGGCCAACAGGTCTGAATGGGCAGCTCATTGAGATCGACATCCTCCCCCTGCTTGGCGTGATACTGGCAGGGAGGGTTGCGCACCACTTTGGGTGCCATGTTTAACACCTTCTTCAGCAGGGGAGCCTTGTCCCAGATATCGCGCATGCCCTTGGGTGGATCCGGCTGCCTGAGGTACGCCAGTATCTCGCCGATTTCGCGCAGTGCACAAAGGTCCTGTGCGCCCATGCCGAGTGCTACGCGCAGCTCTGTACCGAACAGGTTGGCCAGTACCGGGGTGTTGTAGCCTTTGGGGTTTTCAAACAACAGCGCGGGGCCGCCGGCACGGAGCGTGCGGTCGGCTATTTCTGTCATCTCAAGATGGGGGTCGACCTCGGTTTGAATGCGCACCAGTTCGCCGCGTTTTTCCAGCGCGGCGATAAAGTCTCTAAGGTCGGTGTATTTCACGATGCTGTCTATCCGTCAGGGTTTAACGGTCGAGCCTACACTGTGTTCGGCGCGCCTGACTGTTCCAGGCGCTATTTGCGCTTCATCGATTTGAAGAATTCTTCGTTGGTTTTTGTGTCCTTGAGCTTATCTGACAAAAACTCGATGGCTGGGGTATCTTCCATCCCGTGCAGCAATTTGCGCAGAATCCACATGCGCTGCAATTCATCCTCGGCAGTCAGCAATTCCTCGCGGCGGGTACCGGAGCGACGAATATTAATCGCCGGGTAGATACGTTTCTCGGCGATTTTGCGATCGAGGTGTAATTCCAGGTTACCAGTGCCCTTGAACTCTTCGTAAATCACCTCGTCCATTTTCGAACCGGTGTCGATCAGGGCGGTGGCGATGATGGACAGGCTGCCGCCTTCCTCGATATTTCGCGCTGCGCCAAAAAAGCGCTTGGGGCGCTCCAGTGCGTGGGCGTCAACACCACCGGTCAGCACCTTGCCGGAGCTGGGAATGACGGTGTTATAGGCGCGCGCCAGACGGGTGATGGAGTCGAGCAGGATCACCACGTCCTTTTTGTGTTCCACCAGTCGTTTCGCCTTTTCGATCACCATGTCGGCAACCTGTACATGGCGTGAGGGTGGCTCATCGAACGTGGAGGCCACCACCTCGGCGCCGCGAATACCCACTGAGCGCTGCATTTCTGTCACTTCCTCCGGGCGCTCATCGATCAGCAGTACGATGATGTAGCACTCGGGGTTGTTGGTGATGATCGCCTGGGCGATGTTCTGCATCATGATGGTTTTGCCGGCCTTGGGCGGTGCCACCAGCAAGCCGCGCTGGCCTTTTCCGATGGGGGATACCAAATCGATAATACGGCCGGTCAAATCCTCAGTGCTGCCATTGCCTGTTTCCAGTGTCAGGCGCTCGTCTGGAAACAATGGGGTGAGGTTTTCGAAAAGAATTTTGTGCTTGGAGTTTTCCGGTCGGTCGAGGTTGACCTTGTCTATCTTCAACAGTGCAAAGTAGCGCTCACTGTCTTTCGGTGGCCGAATCTTCCCGGAGATGGTGTCACCTGTGCGCAGATTAAACCGGCGAATCTGGCTCGGAGAAACATAGATGTCGTCGGGACCTGCCAGATATGAGCTGTCGGCTGAGCGCAGGAAACCGAAGCCGTCCTGCAAAATTTCCAACACTCCGTCGCCGTAGATGTCCTCGCCGCTTTTTGCGTGGTGTTTGAGCACCGCAAAAATAATATCCTGCTTGCGTGAGCGGGCCATGTTGTCCAGGCCCATCTCTTTGGCGATATCAATGATTTCTTGGGTAGATTTGGTCTTGAGGTCAGTTAGATTCATATGAAAGACAATGGTGTAGTGTAATTAGGGGGAGGAATCGGATGTAACCGAACGCTGATTGGCGATGCCAACAAATATTAGCTTTAACGTGGGTTGCAGAGTTTTTTTATGACACAGGAATGTGCGACGGTTTGGAATGTAGCACGGCCCGTTAGGACCGTCTACAGATTTTTTAGAGAATAAGCGAGTTGCTTCCGGCCTGCTCCAGCGCTCAAAAGCGGGCTCGCTTGTCCGTTAGATGACTTCCTGAATGAAATCGGTGAGCTGGGTTTTGGACAGTGCACCTACTTTGGTCGCTTCTGCATTGCCGCCCTTGAACATGATCAGCGTCGGAATGCCACGGATACCAAATTTTTGTGGGATTTCAGGATTGGCGTCCACATCGACCTTGCATATTTTCAGCTTACCTTCGTAGTCGGCGGCTAATTCGTCGAGTACGGGCGCTATCATTTTGCACGGGCCGCACCATTCTGCCCAGAAATCTACCAGTACGGGGCCATCGGCATTTAATACTTCTGCGTCAAAGGTAGCATCGCTGACGTGGACGATCTGATCGCTCATGTTGTTCTCCGGTTGTTCTGCGGTAATTGTTTCCGCGTGGTTTGAAGGGGAGCCATAATACCACCGGATAAATTGGGTACAACTACGCTGCTAGAGTATTTTGGCATGCTGATATGTCCAATCGCTATTAGCGTTGTACCTGAACAGCCGCAAATCTCGTGTGTTAACAAGAGCGCGAGGGGGTATTTCAAAGCGGGTGCCGGCTATGAAGGACAACCCCGGTCTTGGTAAGATATCGGGCACTATGAATGTAGTGTACAGGGAGAAAATAGATGATGAAGATTGCCGTAGTGCTGGCAGGGTGTGGTGTATACGATGGTGCAGAAGTCAACGAGGCGGTGCTCGCACTGCTGTGCCTCGAGCAGCAGGGCGCAAGTTATGAGATCTTCGCACCGGATATCCCGCAGATGCACGTGATCAACCATCTCACCGGAGAGCCGGCAGAGGGGGAGTCCCGCAATGTGTTGGTGGAGGCGGCGCGTATCGCGCGCGGCAATATTCAGGACATCAAACAGGCCAGTGTGGAGAATTTTGACGCGCTGCTGGTGCCGGGAGGATTCGGCGCGGCCAAGAACCTGAGTAACTTTGCCGTGGCGGGGCCCGGGATGGAGGTGCAGCCGGATTTCCTGCAGCTGGCGCAGGCGTTTCATCAGGCCGGTAAGCCGATTGGTTTAATCTGTATTTCCCCCGTGATGGCGGCAGCCATCTGTGGGGAGGGCGCGCGTTGCACGATTGGCAGCGATGCAGAGACAGCGGCGGCGATCACTGCAATGGGTGGCGAGCACCTCGAATGCCCGGTCTCTGAGGCGCGCGTGGACAAGGAGCGAAAACTGGTCACGACGCCCGCCTATATGCTGGCGGGTCGGGTTTCAGAGGCATACGCGGGTATCAGTGCCTGCGTGAAAGAGGTGCTGGCGCTGGTCTGAGGCCGTGGACGAGGCGTGGCACGTCTATATTCTCAAGTGTGCTGACGGCTCTCTGTACACCGGTGTCGCCAGGAATTTACAGCGCCGCCTGCGCCAACATAACGGTGCGTTGGTGGGCGGCCCGCGCTATACGCGCGGTCGTCGTCCGGTAGAATTGCTGTGGTCAGTGACAGAGCCTGATCGCAGTGCAGCCCAGCGTCGCGAGGCATCGATTAAAAAACTCAGTCGCGAGGAGAAACTGCGCCTGTTGCAGATCTGAAGCCCGAACGGTTTCTATTGCGCCAGTTCTTCCAACTCCTGCTGTTGTTCCAACCACAACTCTTCCAGCGCTTCCTCGCGGTTTTTTAGTTCCCCTTCGCGTTTCAGCAGGTCTGCGAGTGCCTGTTTGTTCTGCTCGGTGTACAGATCGGTGTCACTCAACTGATCGCGCAGTGTTTGCAGTGCAACGCCAACTTCAGCCATCTCCGCCTCGGTTTTCTTGACCTGTTTTTGCAGTGGCCGCAGCTTGTCACGCTGTGAGGCAGCCTGTTGGCGTCTCTCTTTGCGGGAGGTGTCTGCAGCCGGGCTATCGCGTTTTTCTGTGGGCCTGTAGCTGGAGAGGATCCAGCGCTCGTAGCCCTCCAGGTCTTCGCGGTACTCTTCAACGCGACCATCGTGCACCAGCAGTAACTCCTCCGCTGTGTTGCGCAGCATATGACGGTCGTGGCTCACCAGTACCAGTGCGCCATCATAGGCCTGCAGGGCAACTTCCATCGCGTGGCGCATCTCCAGATCCAGATGGTTGGTGGGTTCATCCAGTACCAGCAGGTTAGGTTTCTGCCACACCACCATCGCCAGTGCGAGCCGGGCTTTTTCTCCGCCGGAAAACGGCGCGATCTCGGCAGTCGCCGCATCGCCACGGAAATTGAACCCGCCCAGGAAATTCAGGATATCCTGCTCCCTCGCCTGGGGGCTGAGTCTCTGCAGGTGCAGAGCAGGGCTGGCCTGTAAATCCAGCGCCTCCAGTTGTTGCTGGTCAAAATAGCCGATGCTCAGGTGCTCAGCAGTGTCGCGCCTGCCCCCGAGCAGCGGCAGCTCACCAATAAGGCTCTTTAGCAGCGTCGATTTGCCGGCACCGTTGCGCCCCAGCAGACCGTAGCGACTACCGGGACGCAGCTGCAGGTTGACCCCGCTGAGCACTGCGGTGTTGCCATAGCCGAGCGTCGCCTCGTCGAGCCGCAGCAGCGGGTCGCTGCTGCGGGAGGGCGCTGGAAAACTGAAATCGAACGGCGAGTCAGCGTGGGCCGGAGCCAGGGTCTGCATCCGTTCCAGTTCTTTCAGGCGGCTTTGGGCCTGTTTCGCTTTGGTGGCCTTGTAGCGAAAGCGGCGCACGAAATCGTCGATTTCAGCAATACGTCGCTGTTGCTTTTCGTAGCTGGCCTGCTGGTTGGCCAGGCGCTCGGCTCGCATGCGTTCGAAGTCGGAGTAATTGCCCTTGTAGGTGAACAGTTGTTGCTGCTCGATATGTAGTACGCGCTCGCAGGTGGCATCGATAAAATCCCTGTCGTGGGAGATCATCAACAGGGTGCCGGGGTACTGTTGCAGCCATTGCTGTAACCACAGTGTGGCGTCGAGATCCAGGTGGTTGGTCGGTTCGTCCAGCAGCAGAATATCCGATGGTGTCATCAGCGCACGGGCCAGATTGAGCCGTATACGCCAGCCGCCGGAAAAATCACTGACCGGGCGAGCCGCAGCATCCTCGGCAAATCCCAGCCCCTGTAGCAACCGCTGCGCCCGGCGCTCGGCGCTGTACCCATCAATTTCTTCCAGCTGGCTGTGAATGCGGGCCGCCTCGTCGAACTGACCCGCTGTCTCCAGCGCCGCGACCTTGTCGCGCAAATCCGCCAGGACCTGATCGCCGCGCCACACGAATTCGGCGGCAGGCAGGCCGGTGGTATGTACCTCCTGTGCCATATGCGAAAGCCGCAGTGTGCTCATGCCTTCAATGTCGCCAGCGTCAGCACCCAGCTCACCTACTAGCAGCGCAAAGAGGCTGGATTTACCACAGCCGTTAGCGCCGATAAGCGCAAGGCGCTGGCCGGGCTGGATGGTGACGTTGGCATCGTGCAGCAACAGCTTGATGCCACGCCGCAGGGTTATATCGCGCAGTATAATCATGAGGCCGCGAATTCTACCCCCCGGACAGGTCGCGGGCCAATGCTAAATCGCTCAGGCTCCGGGACTGTGGCAATTAAAAATTGAGCCACCAAAGCGTAGTCAAAGACGCTGGTCGGAGCTGTCTTGGGTGATGTAAGGTAAAGTGATAGCAGTCGTCGTAGCGGTTACATCATCATGGACAACCCGTTGTGGGAGTATTCACTGGCCTCGTACCGCGAGACAGGGGTCGCAGAAACCTGTCTCGCGTTGCAGGACACCTTCGGCGTCGATGTGAACCTGTTGCTGTACGCAGCCTGGCTGGCGGATCGCCATCAGTGCCTCAGTGTCGACCACCTGCTCGCACTGGACGAGCGGGTCCTTGAATGGCGGGAAACTGTCGTCAAGCCGCTACGTGCGCTGCGCATGGAGCTGCGCGACTACCCGCAGGCGACGGGAGTGCGCGACGAGCTGCAGGCGCTGGAGTTGCGCGCTGAGCGGGAGCAGCAGGATATGATGTATACATTTTATGAGAACGCTGCCGAACCGGCCCGGGAGGCGAATCCCCTGCGTAACAACCTGACCGAAGTGGTGCTGATAGCCCGCCCGAAAACCAGTGATTGGGAGGGCGCGATCTGTCATCTGGCCGCTCTGCTGTCGCCCTGAAGCAGGGGTAGCGTCGAGGGTGGGCGGGTAGTAAGATAGTTGTCCACTGCGATGGCTGATGCTCCCGCTCCATTGGGCGAAGGCTTTTTTGTGATGCGTCAGGTACGAGGTATATGGATAACGCCCCGCGCATAATCATGCAGTGACAGGAGAGTTCACACTTCTCACGATTTCTTTGACGACTATGGAATAAAATATGAAGACGTATTTACTGCCGCTTGCTCTGGTAAGCGCTGTCGCCCTGCAAGCATGTGATCAAAAACCCGCTACCGCGCCTGCCGAGAAGCCGACCGCTGATGCAGCCGCCTCTGCCGCGGCCGCGCCCGCTGCGACGGAGCTCAAGACGACCGAGCAGCGCCTGAGCTACGGTATAGCCTACGGTCTGGGCCAGCGTATGCAGGCCGATGGTGTGCCATTGGATGCCACTGCGTTTGGTCAGGGCCTTGCCGATGCGCTTGACGGCAAGGAATCGCGTATGACCCAGGAAGAGATTGCCGCAGAGATGCAGGCTTATCAGGATAAAGCCAATGCTGAGAATGAAGCGGCCCAGGCAGCACTCGCCGCGGCAAATGCAGAGGCCTCAGCAGCATACCTGGCAGCCAACGCGGCTGAAGAGGGAGTGGTGACGACTGAATCTGGCCTGCAGTACAAAGTCATTACCGAGGGAACAGGCCCCATGCCGGGTCCCGACGATACAGTGGAGGTGCACTATCGCGGCACACTGACTGATGGCACCGAGTTCGATTCTTCCTACAGCCGTGGCGAGACCGTCACATTCGGTGTTGGCCAGGTGATTCCCGGCTGGACTGAGGCACTGCAGTTAATGCCAGTGGGTTCCAAGTGGGAGCTGGCGATTCCGTCTGATCTGGCCTATGGCGCCGGTGGTGCTGGTCAAGTCATCGGACCCAATGCAGCGCTGGTGTTCGAAGTGGAGCTGATTGGTATCCCCAGTGACGACGAGCCCGCGGCGGCAGAGCCTGAAGCAGCAGAATCTGACGCTGAATAAGGCTTAGGCCGACTTTGGCACCTGCCCTACCATGCGCCGGTGCCTATTATGGAGGCCAGCGATGAGCTGGTCTTCCAGCACAAAGCGCGATTCCAGCACCTCTCCCAGGGCTGATAGATCGCGCTTTAATTTTTCCCCATGTCCCCGTGAATTCCCGTACTTTTCTTCGTAGGCCAGAATCACCTCGGTAGTGTCTCCGATCGATGGGATCAGTTTTTCGGCCAGCGCACCGCTGCCATCGCCAAAGCTCTCGGCTTCATTGATCAGCTCGTGAAACACTTCAAAGTGCCCAACTGAGACATAGTCCACCAGTAGTTCGCAGAGTGCCTGCTGACGTTTCGCCATCGCGTCTTCATCGCGGTGGTAATCCAGTGTCACAATAATTCCCGTATAGGCTCCCAACAGCGCGCGCCGTTCCTTTAACCACCGCGTGAGCAATTCCTCTACTGCTTCGAAATGCTGTTTTGGGTCACTGTCATTGGAGAGCATTGCCTAATCCCTGCCGGTAAATTGACGGCCTTTACTATATGACTGCGTGCATTGGCGGGCAAGAGGAATCCTGCCAGCACTGGCTATCACACATTGTCGGGGGTGCGCTGGCATATCATGAGCGCAGTGTGGGTTCAGTTCACCGCGCGGGTTTGGTCTGCAGGATAGTCGCGCACGGCTTGCCACAGGCAGACCAGGATCGCGCCGCAGAACACTATCAATGTCTGTTCGGGGATGCTGAGGCCGAGGAAACTCCAGGAAACGTCAGCACAATTGCCGTCACCGGCCAGTACGATGTTCAGTGTGTCCTCGAATGGCAGGTTTTCCAGCATGTAGTCGAGGCTCGGGCCACAGGCGGGCACAAGGTCTTCAGGCAGGTGCTGCAGCCAGACGTGCCGCGCCGCCACAGCGGCGCCTCCCCAGGCGGCAATACCGCATAGGCTCGCATAGATGCGACTGGCCAGGCCCTGAGAATTATGCACCACGGCAATCAGTGCAATGACACCCCAGGTGACGACAAAAAAGCGCTGTGTCATACACAGCGGGCAGGCTTCCAGACCGAGATAAGCCTGTAGATACACACGGGCAAACAACATTGAGACAATGGCCAGCAGGACCAGGCCGGCAAATACCAGACGTGGGGTAAGTGATTGCAGCATGCGGTTTTCAGTCCTCACAAGTAAAGCGACAGAGTGCCGCAGGTACACTAGGGATTTTTTACCCGAAGCGCAACGGTGGGCGCCGCGGGAGTTTCACAGTTGTTCGATGGCATCCCTGCAGAAAAATTCCAACTGCGGGTAAAAATTAATGAATGTCTGTTCCAGCGCGGGCCTGGCCGGTGCCAGTTCGCGATCCAGATGCAGGAAAGGATTGTGCCGGGTAAAGCGCTGGCCAATTCGCGCAGCGGCGGCGGGAACGGTGTCCCACTGCTGGTAGAGGTTGAGTATGTCGTGCTCTACCATCCTCGTCACCATTGCGCGTGCACCATCACTTAAGCCGCTCTCATGTGCTCGCAGGATCTGGATGACCTGGTGGTTGAAATCGGCCAGTGGGATCTCGCTAAAGCGCGACCAGTGGATGCTGAGGTAGTGATCGAAGCTCAGATCAATCAGGATGCCGGCATAGCGCCGCAGGTTTTGCGGAAGTTTCCGGCGCAGTTGCAATATCAGCGGGTGCGCATCGGTATAGGCGTCGATGGCGCGGTGCAGCTTTACGCCGCGCTCGACCCTTTCGGGCAACTGACCGCGCAGCACACCCTTGCAGTAGTCCCCCTCCAGCCCTCCGGCGACCAGTCCCTCATCCGGCCAGGCGAGGTGAAAGTGGGCCAGAAAATTCATAATTTGGGGCCTATAGCGCCTGGTATTGCGCGAAAAAATTCTGCAGGTATTGCTCGAAGCTAATATCGTCTGATTGTTCTATCGCTCTCTGCGCCTGTAGCGAGTGTTCCGTTTCACTGTCAAATGCGTTTTGTGTTTCCGGTGGCAGTGGGCGCTCTTTGAAATACCGCGCCCATTGCTCGCTGTACGCCATGGCCAACCGGAAAAAGGGCAGATCGCGTTCACGCATCTCGCGCAGTATGCGGGCGGACGGCGTCAACTCTGCATCCTCAACCTTGGCCAGTTGGTGTCGCAGGCTGGTTGCGTAGTCGCTGCCCTTATGCGTTTCATCCAGTAAATCGGCGATGGGTTGCATGGCCTGTAGCATCTGCTGTGCCCAATCCGTCATCCGTACCTCTGCCCCATTTTTGTGCAGCATCAAGCCGGGCTGTCTCCCGGTGTTGACGACCGCCTCCAGGTTGGCAGCCTGCATCTTCTGCTCTTCATCATCACAGGCAGGGCTGTCCTGCAGCAGACAGTACAGCAGGAAGGTATCCATAAATCGCATCTGCGCGGCATCCAGGCCCACCGGTGAAAACGGGCTGATATCGACACAGCGTACTTCGATATATTCGATACCCGCCCTGACCAGCGCACCCATTGGGGTCTCCCCCGAGCGAGCGACACGCTTTGGTCGAATCGGGCTGTAAAATTCGTTCTCAATCTGCAGCAGGCTGTCGTTCAACTGCTGATAGTCGTCGTTCTGGCCTGCCGGAATGTTGCTGTAGGCCGGGTGGGGCTGCTTGATTGCACAGGAGAGTGTGGCGACATAATTGTCCAGTGAGTTGTAGCACACATTCAGCTTTTTCTGTGCATCGCTGTTGTAACCCAGCCCCCCCATTCTCAGGGCGGTGCCATGCGGCATGTAAAGGCTCTTGCCGTCTTCATCGAACGCCTGCAAACCGTGGTTGTCGCGGCCTTTCAGAAAACTGGAGCACACCGCTGGCGAAGCACCGTATAAATAGATCAGCAGCCACGAATATCGGCGGAAGTTGCGAATCAACCCGAGATAGCGCTCGCTGATGTAATCTGTCCGGGTGCCGGGGCTGCCTGCGTCCTGCCAGGCCTTGTCCCAGTAGGCTTCCGGCATGGAGAAATTGTAGTGAATACCGGCGATTGCCTGCATCAGGCGGCCATAGCGGTGCCCCAGTCCGTAGCGATAAACCGTTTTCATACGGGCTACATTGGAGCTGCCATACTGCGCAACCGGAATGCCAGCATCGCCCGAGACGATACAGGGCATGCTGGCGGACCACAGGATTTCATCGTCGAGTTTCTGGTAAACGTAGCTGTGGATGTCCTCAAGTTGATGCAGGCTCTGCTCAATGCTGGCACTGACCGGGGTAATAAATTCCAGCAGCGCTTCGGAGTAATCTGTGGTGATGGAGGAATGGGTGAGGGCAGACCCAAGTCCCGCTGGATGTGGCGTTTGAGCGAGCTTGCCCTGTGGCGTAATTCGCAGACTTTCTTTTTCTATGCCGCGTTGTATGGCGGTGAGTAAACCGCGGGCGTCAGGCTGCGTTAGTGCCTGCAACTGTGTTTGCAAATGGGAAGCCAACGGAATCTCCTTTAACTGAACAGGCGTACCGGAACCCGCGAGGCTGTTGCTGAACAGACTTCCCCACAGCGGCTCTCCTGAAGTGGCAGCAAGTGTAGCTGCCAATGTCAGTCGAGTACAGATGCACCGTCCGCTGTGAGGTGTGGAGGGCTCAGATCATGCGGTCGAGATACTTGTCCAGCAACTGGCAGGCGAAACTGTTCTGCACTTCGCTGTCGCGACCGGTGGCGAGGAAAACGCGCGACAGAATCAGCCCGTATCGCATGCCGGCGAAGATAAGGTAGTAATCGTAGTCGCTTGCCGAGAGGCCAGACACCTGTTCCCAGCGCGCCACCGTGTCCTCATAGGAGGGCAAACCCTCCAGTCGAGGCATGCCCAAACCCTCGGAGAAGGTGGCGTCCATGAAATTGAACCACGCCAGATCCTGCACAGGGTTCCCCAGCACGGCCATCTCCCAATCCAGCACGGCGGCGACGCCATCCAGTGCCGAGTTGAAGATCACATTGCCCAGCCGAGAGTCGCCCCAGCATAGAGCCGTGTGCTCGTCCTCAGGCTGGTTGGCTTGCAGCCAGTCCAGAGCGCGCTGGGCGATGGGGTGACCCGCGCCCTCCATCGACCAATCGAGATAGTGCTGCCAATAGTCCAGTTGCTGTTGCAGCGGCGTTTTCTCCGCTTGGTGGAGCTTGGCGAACCCCAGCGCCTTGTAATCGAGCCGGTGATAGCGCGCCATAGTATCCACTGCCGCATACCACAGTGATTGCCGCTCTTGTGTGCTGGTCTCGTGCATCATCCAGCCGTCCATATTGTAGGGAGGCATATCGGAGGGGATGCGTCCATCTGTGCGCTTCATCAGATAAAACTGTACGCCAAGCAGGTCGGTATCCGTTTCCAGGCCATGCAGTTGTGGGACAGGTATGTCGCTATTGCGACCGATACTGTCCATCACCTCGTACTGCAGGCTGAGGTCGTAATCGGGGAACACGGGGCGATCGATGACAGGTTGTAGCCGCGCTACCAGAGCTTCGCTTTTGGCCCGGCCATCCTCCTGCCATTGGATATCGAACAGCAGCGTTACATTGGACATCCCTGTGGCCTCCGGAATCGAGAGATCGGGGATGCTGACGTCGTGTCCCCGCTTTGCCGAAATCCAGGATTCCAGTTTTTGTCGTGTGCCTTCGATATCGTCGACCAATGGGGTCGGGCGGGCGTTGTCCACTGCATATCTCCTTGAGAGCTCTATTTATGATGGTGCATAGAATACGTGCGTCCCGACGCGATGGCTAGCAGTAGCAATGCCGCAGCTCCCGAGAAGAACCCCAGGCGGGTCGGCAATTCGATCTCATGCGCACTTGTCCGTCGGCGGCAAAGTGCTACAGTATGGCGCAATTACAAATTTGGAGCGTACAGTGCGTATTACCGAATGGCTGAAAATTCTGTCCACCGAGCAGGGATCGGACTTGTATCTGAGTACGGGGGCACCGCCGTGTGCCAAATTTCAAGGCGAACTCAAACCTATCGCCAGTGACATTCTACAGCCTGGTGAGATCAAGGAGATCGCCTATGAGGTGATGGATCCCACACAGCGCGCGGCCTTTGAGACCGATCTGGAGATGAATCTGGCAACCTCTATATCGGGCTATGGCCGTTTCCGCATTAATATTTTTATGCAGCGCAACGAGGTGGGTATCGTCGCGCGCAACATTGTTGCCGATATACCACGCTGGCAGGACCTGCGGCTGCCGCCGTTGCTGACGGAAGTGGTGATGAAAAAGCGCGGGCTGTTGCTGTTTGTGGGGGCCACCGGTTCGGGTAAATCAACCTCGCTGGCAGCGCTCATTGACTATCGCAATGCCAACAGCAGTGGCCACATCGTCACCATTGAGGATCCGGTGGAGTATGTTCACAGCCACAAGAAATCCATCGTCAACCAGCGCGAAGTGGGCGTGGACACGCGCAGCTGGCACAATGCGTTGAAAAATACCCTGCGTCAGGCACCGGACGTTATTTTGATCGGTGAGATTCGCGACCGTGAAACCATGGAGCACGCAATTTCGTTCGCCGAGACGGGCCACCTGTGCATATCAACACTGCACGCTAACAACGCCAACCAGGCACTGGATCGAATTATTAACTTCTTCCCCGAGGAGCGACGGCCGCAGTTGTTGATGGACCTGTCCATGAATATGCAGTGTATCGTATCCCAGCGACTCATCCCGACAGTTGACAACAAACGCTGCGCGGCCATTGAAATCCTGTTGGGCACGCCAATGGTTGCCGACCTGATTCTCAAGGGGGAGATCGATGGTATTAAGGAAGTCATGCAGAAATCTGAAAATATCGGCATGAAGACGTTCGATTCCGCGCTGTTTGAACTGTTCCAGGAGGGCCTGATCACTGAAGATGAGGCGCTACGCAATGCCGATTCGGCGAATAACGTAAGGCTGAAAATCAAGTTCGCCAACGACGGTGGCGACGGTGCCGATGATTCTTCAGGGCTCAGCCTCGCGGCCATGGACGACGACGAACACATTCCCGACTGACAGTCGACCTTGCCGTTAGCCCTGGCTGCTCAGGTGCTGCTGTCAGGTTCAGGCGATGCCTTCTTTTTGCAGAGTGGGCAGTACCGCTTCGTTAAACAGCTTGAGACTCTGCCAGGCAACTTTGGGATCAATACCCCCGCACAGTGGATGTAACATGATGGGTTGTGCGCTGGCCATCTTGCGTGCGGCCTCGATCAGTTCCTGCGGACGATAGACTCTATAGGCTCCGCTGGCCCGCAGTTCACTGCAATCGTCAAAGTGCCTGTACGGTGAGAAAACCTGAGCTTTTTCAGCCCACTGTGCGTACGTGTTCGTCTCGTGCTGTACATGGCGCGCTATTTTTTTCCAGTAGGCGTCCGGGTCCTCCGCCACGAAGGTGACTGTGGAGGGCGCTGCGGGCATTGGCCCTGGGTCGGGTTTCCCCGCATTCTTTAGTGCCTCGCGGTAGTACTCGAATATCTCTGGCCCGGAGGGCACAAAATAGTCTGCCTCCCTTGCAGCGCGCCGCGCTGCCGGCTTGCTGCTGCCCCCCATAAGAATCATCGGTCGCGGTTGGCTGAAGGGTGTTGGGGTGACGGTGATGGTGCGACCTTCAAACTCGAAGGGCTGGCCACTCCAGGCCTGTTTCAGGAATGGGGCAATACTGTCCATGTAGTGTTTGCGCACGCTGAGTTCTTTTCCCACTGCGGAAAACTCCTCCTCCCGGTAGCCGCCACTGAGAATGGGGATCACGCGACCACGACTGATATTGTCCAGTACGCTGAGATCTTCTGCCAGCCGCACCGGGTCATGCAGGGGGGCGATCAGGGCCGAGATAAAAATTCGCATACTGCGCGTACGGGTGGCTACTGCGGATGCCAGTACAAGTGGTGAGGGGCAGTATCCGTCATCGGAGCCGTGGTGCTCGGAAAGGTGGACGCTGCCGATGCCCTGCTCATCTCCCCAGGCACACATCTCAATTGCCGCCTCGTACAGATCGGCCTGTGAGACTGTGGAGAAATCAGGCAGGCGCATATCGAAACGCAGCATGACATCAGCCATAAAAAAGCTCCTGTCTGTAGGGCATATGCTGGCGGTGAAGCGCCAGCGCTAGTTTTCCATTATTGAGATCATCGCTACCCAGGTATCGATGTCGGAGTCCCCGGCGTTCAGAATTTGGAAGCCTGCTCTCCACGGGTATTCTTCGTCATTATTGGGTATACACCAGCGCACCTCTCCTGCAAGATAAAGTGTACGCGGCGCATTGGGCAAGTCTACGCCGATCTGTAAGATAGCGCCTATGGTCAGCTCCTCGGCCAGAACGACCTGCAAACCAGAACGCGATACATTCAGCGTGGTGCAGGTGATCATTTTGCCGGATTCTCGCTGTCCGACGCGGGCAGAAATTAGCTCGACAAACGTCGTGCTTCTTACCGGGAGCCGGAGGTATTTTCGTCGTTCCTCAGTCATAGTAATACTCCACGGCTACTCTTGATCCATATTTTTTTGAACCTCGGTGACTGCATCCCTGAAGTTCGAGCGTGTCTCAAGAATATCAACCAGTCCATTGTCGATAAGGTTGAGTAGTTCCAGTCGGCTTACCTGCCGCATTTTGACGCCCTGGCGATTCACAAAAATATAGTTCTCGTTCTCCAGGTCATAGACGGCCAGGCGCGCCATCAGTGGCGTTTCACCATCGTGAAAGCCCAGCCATGCACCCATCGGAAGATTGACCTCACGCATATCCCGCGTTTTATCTCCAGGGTTATCGCTTGCGCGATCCACGTCAGCGTCGGGCGCTGTTTCACGCGGCGGCTCCCGCTCCGCCGCGTCGCCTTGGGCCTCGGAGAGCAGCGCTTCCATGGAGGCGTCATCATCGCCGCTTAACTCCCCGCTGGTCTCCTGCAATGCGGTACTGTCGCCGAAACTATCGGTCGGGTTTTCCAGCTCTGGTGGATAGTCCGGCGGCTGCACGATGATCTCTTCTACCTCGACATCGTCTCTTGCTTCGAACTCTGCGCGCTTGCCAATGTATCCGCCGCGCGCTTTTATCTCCTCGGCCTGATCAATCAAAAAGCCCTCGCCTCTTGCTGGCTTTGGCGGCAATGGCAGTGTTTTGCTGGAAGGCTGGTCAGCCTCGGGTCCCGGGTCCTGTGTCATGTCACTCACTGGAATCTGGTCGGGTAGGTCCGGCGCTGCACCTACTGGGTCCATGTCTGGCACGATCAACTGTGCCGACATGGCGGCGAGGTCGAGATCCTCCTCCGGCTCCTGCTCTGAGTCCAGATCGAGTTCGAGGTCGAAATCGGAGGTCAGGTCCAACTCGGAATCCAATCCCAATTCGGATTCCAAGCCCACCCCGGATTCCATTTCCAAGCCCGGAACGGCCTCCAGCGTAATTTCCTGCTCCCACTCGGGTTGCATCGGCAGGTGGTCTGTATCCGTCCTTGTGCCAGACGCCGGTGTTGCGGCCGGTATCGGGTCTGCCGCTGTTTCTGATAGAGGCTGCGGTGTCGAATCGATTTGCTGTTGAGGTTCCGGCTCAGCCTGTGCCAGCGCGCTGACGAGGGCACCGAGAATTTCAACGGAATCAATGCCGACGGCATGGGCCAGGCATAGGCTGAAACTCGCGCCACTGTTGAGTGTCTTCACCTTACCCGCAGAGATCAGCTGATCGAATTCGCTGAAGCTTAGCTGCAGTACCTTGATTCCCGCCATATTGGTAAACAGCAGCTGTCGTGACTGTTCGACTTTGAGTACCAGTTGCACACGTACCACGCCGTCCTTGCCATTTTCCACGCTGAACCACTGTCCTTCGCGCCAGTGTCCACCGGTGCTCGTTGGCTCATCATCACCGCGGCCGTGATTCCCCTCTACTGCGATGGGCGTGATATGCAGCAGCTCCAGCGGTTGTCTGCGCAGGATTCGCAGGTGGGCGAATTCAACCATCCCCATGGCTTCATTCACGGCTTCAGTATCGTGGTGTAGGCTCAATAACCAGCGGCGCATTTCCTTGGGGAGTCTGGTGACCAGCTCAAACATTTGCTGGCGGCGTGATTCGTCTACTTCATCCACATTCTGGAACGAATCCAGTAGCGTGCCCGTTGTGGCAGACATTTTTTGCCACTGTTCGGAGTCCGTGCCGTGTTTGAGCAGAAGCAGCTGGGCGCTGGTATACCAGGGACCCTTTAAAAACTCTCCGATTTCTGCCGGAGCGGGGTATTTCTGGAGTTCGGCGTTGATCATTCGCGCAGCCTCCTGTTTGGCGGCAGCGGTTTTGATCTTGCCGGCTTCGGCTTCTACCACGCGCTGAATCATTCGTGCTGCGCGCGCCTGATCGCGTTCCGCGGCGGCTGAAAACTCGTTTTGTATTCTGGCTAGATCCGTAGACTGGTCATCAAACCATACACGCGAATCCTCGACGGCCTTTTGAACCTGCTGCTCCAGAATCGCTCCCACCCTGTCGAGGCGCGCCTGCCAGCCGATAGCGCGGGCCTGAATGCTGTCCAGTAACTGGTGGAGGGGGTGGGCGCCGGGCTGCAGGAAACTGGGATCTGTAACGGCCAGCGCCGCCGATAAGGGTTTGAGTCGGCGCACTTGAGCGGCGACGCGCCCTTCCAGCGGTGCTTGCCTCTCCCAGATTTCCAGCGCCTTGCCGAGCCAGCGTAAAATGGCTATCTGCTCTCGTGAGGGGGTTGCCGGGTCACCGATGGCCTCGGTCTGCCCCGTGAGTGCCACCCAGGGAGACAGGCTGAAGTTGTCGATGTTCTTGAGGTATCCCAGTAACTCCTCCTGCTGCATGGGGTGAGCATGACTGCCAACACCTACCGGCTCGGCAAACCGGTCCAACACCAACTCGCGCAGTGAACAGGGGAATGGAACATGTTCAGGGCCGAGTTTCAGGAGCCTATTTTTCCTATAATCAGTGCAATGAGAAAACCCCACAGCGCCACGAGAACCACCAGGCGCCACTTGGTTGGTCGCGGCTGTTCTCTGAATGTCGTGGTGCGCTTGGCGAGGTTGCGAGACCCGCAAGCCGGACATTCTCCTAGCTGACCACTTTTAATTCCGCGGTAGCTGCAATCTTTGCAGAGGTAGGCCATGGGGAGTTATCGGCTGCTCTTTAGAAGTTGGTCGACAATGCGTTCGAGTTGCTTAAGGTTATTGCATTCAGCACTAAAATGACAGGCGCTTTGGTAGCGCAGCATTTCGGAATCGCCACTGCCCCAGGCCCTGCGCGATTCCGGGTTGAGCCAGATCACCTGTCTTGCACGCTGGTAAATACTCTGCATAACCTCAAGTTTTGCATCTCCATTATTATTGCGGGCATCGCCGAGGATGATAACGGTAGTATTGCTGTTGATATCATCCAGGGCGAGATTCGCGAAGTCCATCAGGCTGCTGCCATAGTCAGTCGCACCCCCGTATTTCCAATTGACCAGTTCAATAGCCTTCTCGACAGGATAATCGGCAAAATACTCGCTAACTTCGCCTAAATGGCTGGAAAAGGCGAAACTTCGGACTTTCGGGAGAATGTCCTGAAGGCTGTACAGAAACAGCAGTAAAAACTTGGCATAGGCGGCGACAGAGCCGCTGACATCACAGACGGCCAGTATTTGCGGCTTTTCCTTCCTCACCTGCCGCCAGTACGTGTTGAACATGATGCCATCGTGCGGGATGCCTTTGCGCAGGGTTTTCGCCATGTCGAGACGGCCGCGTTTGAGTAGTCTGCGTCTGCGTGAATGCCGACTCGCCAGTTTTTTCGCCATTTTGCGAATCAACTCGTGCACCTTGTGCAGATACAGGTGTTCAATATTATTGAGTCGGGTTTTACTCAGAATCTCGTCCATGAACTGCTGGTTTTTGCCCTCTGCGTGCAGCAGGTACTCGCGCTCTACATAATCGCGCACCTGTTCTCTCAGCGTATCCCGGTAGCGCTGCAGCACGGGCAGTGCGGGACTCTCCTGTTGCTCCAACTCGATTACAGCGTTGCGAATCTGTTCCTCGCCCATCGCATCGAGAATACGGCGCGTATATTGCCCCTTCTGTGTAAACATCTGGATATCTTGCAAGCCGACCCGTTCGGCAGCCTGGTTCATGGCCATGGTCAGCTCGGTGCGGTCATTGCTCACGAGGCTCTGCATCAAGGGGGCTTGCAACAGGGATTGCAGCGCTTCGCTGTTTTCAGCGGCCAGTTGCAGTGCCGCGGACTGGGCGTCGGCGAACTCGGTTGCCTGCTCCGTCGCCTCCTGCTGCGCTGAATCGTCCGCCTCTTGCTCGGGCGCGGAAGTATCGAATGTCGAGAAGTCGGCGAGATCCTGCTGAAAGTAACGGTCGAAGCAGTGCAGAAAAATAACTTCTTCTTCCGGTGTCTTGGCCAGCGTCATCGCCAGCCCATCGCGCAACAGGTTGCGGTCTGCGTAGCCGAGGCTCTTGGTAACATCTACTGCATCGAGCGTTTCCGCCGGAGAGATACGCACCTCGTGTGTGCGCAGAACCTGAATAAAGTCGACCAGATTGGACTGCATCGCGCGCCGTTCTCAGGCAGTGCCGGTGTTGGTGAGATTGCTGTTCACCAGCGTGCGCAGTTCGGTATCTGTGACTTCGATATCCTCCTCGTATTTGAGCAATACATTGAGTGTGCTGCGCACCAATTCCTCATCGAGGTGCTCAGCATGTAACAGCAGCAGGCTGCGCGCCCAGTCGATAGTCTCCGAGATCGCCGGTGCTTTTTTCAGATCCAGTTCGCGCAGTGAGTGCACAAACCCGACCAGTTGATGGCGGAGGTTCTCGTCTATTCCGGGTACGCGACTGAGCACGATGCGCTCCTCCAGTTCCACCGTCGGGAACGGGATGTACAGGTGCAGGCAGCGCCGCTTCAGGGCATCGGAAATGTCGCGGGTGTTGTTGCTGGTCAGAAACACCATCGGCGCGCTGCGTGCTTTTACCGTGCCGATTTCGGGGATCGATATCTGGTAGTCCGAGAGAATTTCCAGTAACAGCGATTCGAATTCGTAGTCGGATTTGTCGACCTCGTCGATCAGCAGTATTGCACCCTTTTCCTGCTGCATGGCTTTGAGCAGTGGCCGCGGCTCCAAAAACTCCTCGGAGTAAAAGATATCGCCAAACTGGTGCAACTTCGCCACGGAATCGGCGAGGCTCTGCGCTCCCTGTAGCAGATCTCCCAGTTTCTCTTTCAGCACCTGTGTATACAGCAGCTGTTTGCCGTACTTCCACTCATACAACGCCTTGGCCTCGTCCAGTCCCTCATAGCACTGCAGGCGAATCAGTGGCGTTTCCAGCAGTTCCGACAAGGTTTTGGCCAGCTCGGTCTTGCCCACGCCGGGCGGGCCTTCTACCAGCACCGGTTTGCGTAGCTGGAACGCCAGAAATACGGCGGTGGCAATCTTACGGCTACAGATATAGCCGTGAGACTCGAACCCCTGTTCGATTTTTTCGACGGAGTCGAGCTGTGGAAAGTCTTGAGTGTGCACAGGCGTACCTCGAATATTGAGGCCCTATTGTACGCGATCAGGGGGGCAGGGAAAGCTAGCCACCGGTAGTGTTCATAAACCGCACAATATCCGGAGTTTCTTCAAGATCGAAGTGATGGCGCTCCGGTTTAATTGCCATCGCATTGACGATACTGTGCTTCAGCTTGTCCAGCGTGTAATCGGGCGCGCGCAGCACGGCGCGTAGATCCACCGAGTGTTCATTCCCGAGGCACAACAGCAGTCGCCCCTCGGCAGTGACCCTGACACGGTTGCACAGGTGGCAGAAATTATGGCTGTGCGGCGAAATAAAGCCGATGCGTGACGGCCCATCGCCGGTGTGAAAATAACGCGCGGGGCCATCCGGGCCGGTTGGATCACCGAGCGGCTCAAGCGGGTGTTCGCGCGCGACGATCTCGCGCAGTTCCTCGCTGCTGCAAAAGGTCAGCGCGCGATTGTGCTCGTCGATGAGTCCCAGCGGCATCTCTTCGATGAAGGCGATATCAAGCTCACGCTGCAGTGCAAAGTTGACCAGATCGATTACCTCATCGGCATTGCGGCCCTTGAGGATGACCGCATTCAGTCGAATACGCTCAAAGCCTGCAGCCTTCGCAGCATCGATGCCCGCTATGACCTGATCGAGATTGCCGTGGCGGGTCAGGTGCCGGAAGCGGCGCGGTTGCAGGCTGTCGAGGCTGATATTGATGCGTTTGACGCCCAATTCGCGCAGTGACCCGGCCAGCCGTTGTAATTGTGAGCCGTTGCTGGTGATGGCCAGTTGATCGAGGCCGGGGAGCTGTCCCAACGGTTCAATTAATGACAGTATATTGTTGCGAATCAGTGGCTCGCCACCGGTGAGGCGTATCTTGCCGACGCCCAGTTCGACGAAGGCACGGGCGATTTCATAGAGCTCTTCCAGGCTGAGAATGTGTGGCTTGGGAGCAAACGTCATGTCCTCGGCCATGCAATACACACAGCGAAAATCACAGCGATCTGTCACCGACAGGCGTACATAGTCCACGCGCCGTTGAAAGCGGTCTATCAATACATTGGGCAGTTCGTTTGTCATCGCCTGCAGTGTAGCGTTTCGACGCTGGCTACTCCATAGCGGGGTTTACTCTATCGCCGCTGTAAGACACGATGTAACGGGACACTGGATAGGGGCAAGAGATTTGTCTGATATGGGTAAATGGGCGCTGTGGCTGGGCCCGCTGTTGGGTGCAGGAACCGCCGCAGCAAGCCTGGCATTTGGTCATGGCCCAGATTTAGCGACAGTGGGATTTGTCGCGGTGGTGTGTGTCTTCTGGTGGGTATTCGAACCCGTGCCCATTCCCGTTACATCGCTGTTGCCGCTGGCCATCTTGCCCCTGATGGGGGTGCTCACGCCGCGCGAGGTCGGGCAGGCCTACGGATCACCCCTGATACTGCTGCTGCTGGGGGGGTTCCTGTTGTCCAAGGCGATGGAGCACTCCGGAGCGCACCGCCGAATCGCACTTGCAATGGTACGGCTGTTCGGAGCGGACAGTACGCGACGCCTGGTGATGGGCTTTATGGCGGCGGCGGCACTGCTGAGCATGTGGATATCCAACTCAGCCACGACACTGATGCTGCTGCCGGTGGCTCTGGCGGTGCTGGACGGTGTTGATGACAAGGAGAAGCTGGCGCCGCCATTGCTGCTGGGCGTTGCCTACGCAGCCAACATCGGTGGCCTCGGGACGCCTATCGGTACACCGCCCAACCTTATTTTCATGCAGGTGTACGAGCAGACCACCGGCACGGCCATCAGTTTCACGCAGTGGATGGGTTGGGCGCTTCCCGTAGTGGTGATTCTGGTGCCGGCGATGGCGCTGGTACTGACGCGTAATCTCGGTGGCAGTCTGCGCTTGCAGTTGCCCACGCTGGGACCCTGGCAAGCTCAGGAACGCAGGGTGCTGGTGGTCTTCAGTCTCACTGCGCTGGCCTGGATCACCCGCAGCGAACCCTTCGGTGGTTGGAGTAACTGGTTTGGTGTGCCGCAGGCCAATGATGCATCGGTGGCACTGCTGGCCGTGGTCGTGCTGTTTCTGGTACCCAATGGCAAGGGCGAGCGCCTGTTGACCTGGGAGCGCGCCAGTACCATTCCCTGGGGTGTGCTGCTGCTTTTTTCGGGCGGGATTTGTCTCGCCTCGGGATTTGTACAGTCGGGTTTGAGCGATTTGATGGGGCAGTGGCTGGTAGAACTGATCAGCATGCATCCCTATGCGTTGATGTTGATGATCTGCCTCGCGGTGACGTTTATGACGGAAGCGACGTCCAATACCGCCACCACGGCGCTGTTGATGCCGGTGCTGGCAGCGGCGGCACTGGCGGCTGGCATTGCGCCAGAAATGATTATGGTGCCGGCAGCGATGAGCGCCAGCTGCGCATTTATGTTGCCCGTTGCCACAGGCCCCAATACGGTGGTATTTAGCAGCGGTTTGATCAGCACCGCCCGCATGGCGCGGGAGGGCTTTGTGATCAACCTGTTGGGTGTCGCCGTCATCAGCACGGTCTGTTACTTGCTGGTTATCTGACGAACCAGGTGGTTCGCTTTGCTGTTACAGCAGTGCCAGTATCGATTCCGCTGAGCTGACATCGACGCCGGGCCCCTCTTCCACATTCAGGTGGGTCACAGTGCCGTCGTCGACGATCATGGCAAATCGTTGGCTACGCGTGCCGAGGCCGAATCCGCTGCCGTCCATTTCCAGGCCCAGTGCTGCGGTAAACTCGCCGTTACCATCTGCCAGCATCAGCAATTCCTCGGCGTTCTGGGCTTCGCCCCAGGCACCCATTACGAAGGCGTCGTTTACGGCCATGCAGACGATGGTATCCACGCCTTTTGCCTTGATTTTGTCAGCGTTCACTACAAAGCCGGGCAGGTGAGTGATACTGCAGCCGGGAGTAAAAGCGCCGGGTACCGCAAACAGAACGACCTTCTTACCGTTGAAAATCTCATCAGTGGTGATACCAACGGGCCCTTTTTCACCCATGGTATGCAGTGAGCAGGAAGGAATTTTATCGCCGGTTTTGATGGTCATGTTACGCTCCTTATAAGTTAGGCAAAGCCAAGTGAAGTGGGATAATAGCAGATGAACGGTGAAACGCACTGCCCGTTGTGCGCCGCTAGCGCGATAAGCGCATACTTCCGTGATCGCCGTCCCTATCTGCAGTGTGCCACCTGCCATTTGGTGTTCGTGCCATCCGACCACTATCTGCCGCGTGAGCGGGAGAGGGCCGAGTATGCGCTGCACGAGAACGATGTTGCCGACCCCGGTTACCGACTATTCCTGTCGCGTTTGATGCAGCCGCTGGTGACGCGGCTTGAGCCGGGCGCAAGCGGCTTGGATTTCGGCTGCGGGCCTGGACCGGCACTGGCTCATATGTTGCGAGAATCCGGGTTTGAGGTCGCGCTTTACGACAGCTTCTTCGCTCCGGACGACTCGGTGATGTCAGCGAATTACGCATTTATCTGTGCCACCGAAGTGGTCGAACACCTGCATCACCCCGGGCGCGAACTGCAGAGATTGTGGTCAATGCTGGAAGGTGGAGGCTGGTTGGGCATCATGACCAAGCTGGTGCGCGACCGGGAGGCTTTTTCCCGCTGGCACTACAAGAACGACCCCACTCATGTGTGTTTTTTCAGCGTGGCGACCTGGCAGTGGTGGGCCCGACAACACAATGCCCATCTGGAGATTATCGGCGCCGATGTCATTCTGCTGCAGTGTGGCCCGCGGCATCGGCCTCAGTGATCATATTGACGTAGATGGATTCACAGTCGTGATAGAAGTCGAGCTGGTCGTCGCCGAGATAGGGGGCGACCATGGTCAGTAACTGCAACACACCCTGGTGAATGGTGATGTGTGGCAGACGGTTATCGTGCAGCAGTGCCTCGTAACTGAACCAGAATGTCAGGTTCAGCGTCATATTGTCGGCCAGGCCGAGCAACTGCTGGTCCCTGGCATCAATCACGTCCTGCTGCAGTAGCGCCAGGCAGATCGAATACATTGCGGCGCGTTTTAACTGCATGAGGCGTTTGAAGCCGCGTTTTATATCCGGATAGCGCTGCAGAATGTTTTCCAGATTGTGGTACAGGAAGCGGTACTGATACATCTCTTCCAGCACGACATACAGGAAGTACCAGTTGTCCTCTGTGCTGCCGCGATCGGTGCTGAGAGGCCGTTCGATGGGGGCAGTCAAAGTATGGTGCATGGCCTGTTCATACTGCTGGAACAGTTCGGTGATGATCGAATCCTTGCCCTTGAAATGGTAGTAGAGGTTGCCCGGGCTGATATCCATCTCATTGGCAATATCAATGGTTGTTGTAGAGGCTTCGCCCTCCTCATTGAATAGCGCCAGGCTCGTATGCAGGATGCGGTCCCTGGTTTTCATGCGTGCTGCAAACTTAGGCTCTGGGCTTTTTTACTGCCGGCTTTTTCGCGGTTGCAGCTTTTTTACGGGCCACTTTTTTGCGGGTACGCGGCGGCGCAGACGCCTTTTTGTTGCTCACCCTGGCGCGAGCTGTGGTTGTGCCAACGCCCTGTTCCGCCAGTGCCTTGCTGAGTCTGTCGACCTTGCGGGTGAGCTGGTCGACCTTCTTGTTCAGCGCTGCAAGGTCTTCGATACGCGCCGGGCGCTGGTTGTGGAAATTTTCCCTGACCCGGCTGATGCGCTCTTCCACAGAGCTGCGGGCAGACGCCGTGGTTTCTCTGGCATCTTCCTCCAGTGCGGTACCCGCTTTCACTAGTTCGCGGAACAGTTTGGGTGGCTCCATCGCCTTTTCCAGCCTGCCCTGCGCTTCTTCCACAGCCTTGCCATAGGCACCCACACCGGCCAGCCAAATGTTCTTGGCAATTTCACCTGCCTTGTCGGTGACTTTGTTTTTTTCATCACTCATAGGGGCCGCCTTCCCATTGCTGGGGATTGCTACAGGGGTGGTTTAGTAGGGATGCCTATTAAAGCAGATTACCAGACAAAAAAAAGGGGCTACAAAGTAGCCCCGAAAAAGCTCCCTGGCAGGCAGGGAAAATGGTCCTGGATGGACTAAATTCAGGCAGCAGTCTTGAAGCGAACAGAATCCTTCAGTTCTTCAAAGCGTGCTTTGGCTTTTTTCAGCTGAGCGTCGAGCTTTTTGCGGTCTGTCAGTGATTCCAGCTCCAATTTGGGCAGATCGATGTCCTTGATGGCACCTTTGGCTTCTTTCTCGAGCTTCTCGCCGCGCTTGACCAGTTCCTTGTACACCTTGTCAGCTTTCTTGCGACGGGCTTCCATTTGCTTTTGCAGTTCGCTGAACTGCTCTTGCGCCTGGTCGTAGGCCTTGCCGTAGAAGCCGAGGCCAGCCAAAAATACATTGCGGCCGGTTTCCTGTGCGGTAGTGGCGAAATCCGGTGTCGCTTTCTTGGCCGGCGCACGCTTGGCAGCAGGCTTGCGTTTGGCAGCAGCAGGCTTGCGTTTGGCGGCAGGCTTGCGCTTGGCAGCAGTCTTGGGTGCAGTGGTGGTTTTCTTGGTTTCTTCGGCCATGGGAGTCTCCTAGCGAGTCGCAGTAGTTAGTGGGCTACCCCACCAGTTCGATGCCAGAGTACGGAAATAAATTAGAATAAACATACTAGAAAAAAGTGACATATTGCTCTGCTTCGACGTCACTTTGCCCTGAATGACACAGAGGAGAAATCACGAACAATAAAAAAGGCCCACTCAGAAGTGGGCCTTTGGTCGGTCGCGGATGTCTGCGTCAGGCGGACTTGGGCCCGGCTGCAACGATGGCGTCAGCGGCATTGAAGCTCACGATGTTCTCCTCAAACAGGCTGGCCAGTTTGCGCGCCTGTTCGTTGTAAGCCTCTTCTGTTCCCCAGCCGGTGCGCGGATCGACATACTGCGCATCGACGCCGGGGATCTCGGTGGGAAAATCCAGATTGAGTATGTCCAGGTGAGCCGTCGGGGCGTTGAGCAACGCGCCGCTCTGGCAGGCGCTGACCACGGCCCGTGTGACAGGAATAGGGAATCGTGAACCGGTGCCGCCGGGAGCGCCGGAGCCGCCGATCCAGCCGGTATTGACCAGATAAACGCGGCTGCCGAAATCCTCGATGCGCTTCATCAGCAGCTCGGCGTAATCACTGGCCGGTCGCGGCATGAAGGGTGCACCGAAACAGGTGGAAAATGTCGGGTGAATGCCGGCTTCCGCACCCAGTTCGGTCGATCCCACGCGAGCTGTGTAGCCGCTGAGAAAGTGGAAGGCCGCGGCCTCCTTGGACAGGATGGAGACAGGAGGCAGTACCCCGGACACGTCGCAGGTCAGGAAGATGACGCATTTGGGCTCGCCGCCGCAGTTGGATTCGGTGCGTTTTTCGACGTGTTCCAGAGGGTAGCAGCAGCGGCCGTTCTCGGTGAGGCTGGTATCGCTGTAGTCGGCATGTCGCTCGTCGTTCAGCACCACGTTTTCGATGATCGCACCGAAGCGGATGGCGTCCCAGATAACGGGTTCATTCTTGCGGCTCAGGTCAATGGTTTTTGCGTAGCAGCCGCCTTCCAGATTGAACACGGAACCCTTGGCCCAGCCGTGTTCGTCGTCACCTATCAGATAGCGATCGGGGTCGGCAGACAGGGTGGTCTTGCCCGTGCCGGACAGGCCGAAGAACAAGGTGGTATCGCCTTCCTCACCGACGTTGGCGCTGCAGTGCATGGGCATGACGTCTTTTTCTGGCAGCAGGAAGTTCTGTACCGAGAACATGGACTTCTTCATTTCGCCGGCGTAGCGCATACCGGCCAGCAGCACTTTGCGCTGGGCGAAGTTAATGATAACCACGCCGTCGGAGTTGGTGCCGTCACGCTCTGGAACACACTCAAAACCGGGTACATTGAGAATGTTCCACTCGGGCTTGCGGCCGGCGTTGTAGGTGTCAGGGCGGATGAACATATTGCGGCCGAACAGGGCCTGCCAGGCGGTCTCTGTGGTGACTTTTACCGGTAGATAGTGGTCGCTGTGCGCGCCGACATGGAGGTGGGTGGTGAATTTGTCGCGCACTGCCAGGTAGGACTCGACATGTTCCCAGAGCGCATCAAATTTGTCGCTGTCGAATGGGCGGTTGACGCTGCCCCAATCAATACTGTCCTCGGTGCTGGGCTCCTTGACGATGAAGCGATCAGCCGGGGAGCGCCCGGTGCGGTGGCCGGTTGTGATCAGCAGGGCGCCTGTGTCGGACAGCATACCTTCGCCGCGTTTCAATGATTCTTCGATCAGTTTGGATGTCGCCAGATCGGTGTATTCCTTGGCGGTGTGAATGTCTTGGGTCATGGTCCGTCCTGTCGTTATAAAGCGTCGGCCAGCGGGGCCTCAGCGCCGGTATTTGGGGCTACAAGGGGGCGTAATTATGTCAGAAGCAGGGCATTTTGCGAATTATATTGGGCATAAATGCACCGAATTCCGGCGAAGATGTGATCAGTGTAAGGTTTTAGTCTCATCAGTTGGCAGCAAATCCGCCAGATCGCTGCGTTCAAACAGGTATGCCTGGTTACAAAATTCGCACTCCATGGTGATGTTGCCCAGGTCCTCCAGCAACTCCAGAATTTCGGCTGGATCCAGCGTGGACAGTGCGTTGCGGGTGCGTTCGCGGGAGCAGGAGCAGTGGAACTGCAGAGCGCGAGCCTCGAACAGGCGCAGCGGATCCTCGTGGTAGAGGCGGTAGAGCAGTTCCTCGCCCGGAAGCGCGAGCATTTCGGCCTCCTGCAGCGTGGCGGCCAGCGCACAGACATGTTCCCAATGCTGTTGCCGCTCGTCGTTGTCAGTGGTGATCTGTGGCGGTAATTGCTGCAACAACAGCCCGCTGGCCCGCCTGCCGTCGGCGGCCAGCCAGATGCGGGTGCTCAATTGTTCTGACTGCGCAAAGTAGTTGTCCAGGCTGCGGGCCAGAGAGCCGTACTGCAGCGGGACGATGCCCTGATAGCGCTGCCCATTGGTCGGGTCGATGGTAATGGCCAATTGCCCGTCGTGCAGCAGCAGGTCAAAATTGTCCGAGGTGGCCTGCTCGGCACCGCGCGCGATACCCCGTACCTGCAGGGTGTCACTGCACTCCGCCATCAGCAGTGGTATCTGGCCGTCAGAGCGCGCCTGCAACACCAGCTTGCCCTCGAACTTCAGGTTGCTGCTCAACAGCACTGCTGCGGCCAGAAACTCGCCCAGCAGGCGGGCAACGCTGTCGGCGTACTGGTGAATCGCCAGAATCTCCCGGTAGGCACAATCCAGGTGCGCGATTTCACCGCGGGTGTCGGCGAGCTCAAAAAGGAATCGCTGCGATCGATCACCTGTGTCGGGCCCGTTTGCTTCTGCAGAGTCGCTCATGGAGGTATCACTGTGGCAAAAAAACTACGCGCGCATGGCTGCGCACGACGAGTGAAAAGTATACATGCAGACACAGGGTCAGGGTTCAGTATTTGAGCCTACCGGCCAAAAAAACTCACGCAGCGGCGCTATTGCAGGGATTCCAAGCTAGAGTATGCGCCCGGCACTAATAACAGCGCGCCACTTCCAGCGCTTTCAGGAGAAAAACAATGAGATTCAGCTACCAGATCGGGATGTGCGACCCCGACCACTACCTGCCCCTGGCGAGAGCGGCGGAGCAGGCCGGTTATGATGGTATCACCATACCCGACAGCATCTGCTATCCGCAGGAAGCCAGCTCCAAATACCCCTATAACAAGGATGGTAGCAGGGAGTTTCTGGAGAGCGTGCCGTTTGTTGAAAGCCTGATTGCCGTGGCTGCGATGGCCGCTGTCACCGAGCGCATCCGCTTTTCTACCTTTGTCTACAAGCTCGCTGTGCGGCAGGCTCCCATTGTGGCGAAGCAGGTGCAGGGGATTCAGGTGTTGTCCAAAAACCGCTTCGATTTCGGTATTGGTATCAGCCCCTGGGAAGAGGACTTTGCCGTCTGCGGTGTACCCTGGGAAAAGCGCGGTGTGCGATTCGATGAGCAGATCGACATTTTGCGCGGCCTCGAAACGGGTGAGTATTTCGGCTACACCGGCGCACTACACGATATGCCAGCCAATAAAATGAACCCGGTGCCCAGCGCGCCTACGCCGTTGTTGATCGGCGGGCACTCAGAGCCAGCATTGAAGCGTGCGGCGAAGGTGGGTGATGGCTGGATGTGCGCCGGCGCCGATCTCAGTGAGTTGACAGCCTACATCGGCCGCATCAACCAGTTGCGGGCGGAGTACGGCACCGCAGACCGGCCGTTCAGGATCTATACCACCGGGCAGAATGCCTTTACTCCAGAAGGCATAGAGCAGCTGGAGAGCATGGGCGTGACAGATGTTGTGATCGGGTTTCGGAACGTGTACGAAATGGAGGCTGACAAGCCACTCGATGAGAAAATCGCGATGCTGAACTGGTATGCGGGAGAGTTCATCAATGGTTGAGTATGCTGCGAACACACCGGTGTTGGTGGGCATCGCCGCCGTTCAACAAAAAATGGACGATTACAACAGCGCGCGTGAAGCCGTGGTCCTGATGGAACAGGCGCTTCGGGATGCGGCTGTCGATGCCGGCAGCACCGAACTCCTGACGCAGGCAGACGAGATTATGGTGCCCAGAAGCCTGTGGGGTTACAGCGACCCGGGGCGCCTGGTGGCAGACGCGCTGGGTGCGAGTTCAGCCACCACCCTGCTGGCCGAGTTCGGCATCCTGCAGCAGAGCCTGCTCACGCGGGCTGCGCAGCGTATCGAGTCCGGTGACGCCCGCGTGGTGCTGGTGACGGGGGGTGAGGCAAAGTATCGCTCCCTGTGTGCTGAGAAGGCGGGCGACCAAGCCTCTGAAACGGCTCAGGTAGATGTCGAGCCGGATATCACGCTGCGTCCAGAGGACGAGATGTGGTCGCCGGTGGAGTCTGCGGCCGGCCTCGGCATGCCGGTGGGGTATTACGCGATACTCGACAGCGCACTGCGCCACAAGCAGGGGTTGAGCGTCGACGAGCACCGCGACCAGATGGCCAGAATGTACTCGAGTATGAGCGAAGTGGCTGCGGAAAATCCGGATGGCTGGTCTGACGGGGCCGTCCCCGCGAAGCATATTCGCGAGCACTCCGCCGCAAACCGGATGTTGGCTTTCCCCTACACCAAACTGCATAACAGTCAGTGGAATGTCGATCAGGCCGCCGGCCTGATTCTGTGCTCGGCCGGTGTTGCAGAATCCCTGGGTATCCCGCGCAGCAAATGGATATTTCCGCGCGCATTTACCGAATCAAATTTCATGTCGGTGGTCGCCAGTCGCAAAGACCTCGGTGCCAGCGAGGGATTCCGCGTTGCCGGTAGAGTCGCCATGGAACTGGCCGGTGTCGATTTCAACGATATTCGCCTGTGCGAGCTGTACTCCTGTTTCCCCTATGCCGTGCGTGTTCAATTGCAGGAATTTGGTATGCATGCGCAGCACAATATCAGCGTGACCGGGGGCATGACCTTCGGCGGCGGACCGTTGAACAATTTTGTCTTTCAGGCGACGGTGAAAATGGCGCAGTTGCTGCGCGAGAACCCGGAGGAGGTGGGGCTGGTGACCACGGTCAGCGGCATGCTGACCAAGCAGGCCTGTGCGCTGTGGTCAGCCACGCCCGGCGCCGACGGCTGGGCCAGTGCCGATGTGACAGAGCAGGTCAGCCGAGAGAGCGAAGTCTGTGAGCTGGTACCCGATTATTCCGGCAGCGGTGTGGTTGCCGGTTACACGGTGCTGTATCAGGGTCTGGAGCCCTGGCGTGCAGTGGCGGTATTTGATCTCGCTGATGGCACGCGCACGGTGGCGTACAGCGAGGAGCCGGTGATGATTGCGCATATGATGGCGCAGGAATGTTGTGGCGAGCGTTACCAGATCGGCAGCGGCACCTTTCAGTGACCGCGACGAACCTCGCCCGGTGATTTCCCCGTCCACTTCATGTAGGCGCGACGAAAGTTCGATGTATCGCTGAAGCCAACCATGTACGCAATGCTGGACAGCGGCAGTCGCTTGTTCTGCAGATAGCGGGTGGCGTGCTCCGCCCGCACCTGATCCAGCAAGCGCTGAAAGGACTGTTGCTCCTCGTCCAGCCGGCGTCGGTAAGTGCGCGGACTGAGGTTCAGCATGGCGGCGATCTGCGGCATCTGCGGGTATTGGCCTTCCAGCTTGCGCAACAGTCGCAGGGTGCGCTCGGTAACAGAGTTGTCTTCCTCCAGATCTGCCAGCAGGCGCGCGCATTCCGACTCGTAGAGATTGCGCAGAACTGGGTTGGACGATGGCAGGGGTGTCGCCAGTAGCTCCCGGTCGAACAGGATGCGCCCCTGCGGGGTGTCAAAATGAATGTCGTCGCCGAACATCTCGTAGTACATCTCAGCGTGCTCGGGCTTGGGGTAGGGGCACTCCATGCCCAGAGTCAGATCCGGCTTGTTCAACAAACCGCGCAGTGTATTGATCAGTGCGCCGTAGAAAAGCTCGTACCCGAATTCCAGAGAGATATTCCCCGGCGTGTTCACAATTGTCAGGATGCACTGCTCATCCAGTGTTTCGAATTCAAAGTGCAGGTCGGATGCCAGCAGGTGATTGTATTTCAGGAACAGCTCGATTGCCTGAGCCAGATCGGTGCAGGTCATGAATGCCTGCCCGAGCACGGCATGTGCGCTCAAATTCAGGCGCAGGCCGAGTTTGAGCCCGAGGGTTCTATCGCCGGTGAGTTCCAGTGCATTGTTTACCAACTGGTTGAAGTCCGCGTCCGGAATGCGGGCGCCAATCGTTGAGATACCGGTATCGGCAAGGCTGGTGCCGGCGAGCAATTTGTCCAGGTCACAGCCGCGCTGCTCGATCATGTCGATCAGGATGAGGATGTACTGTGCGGGAGTCGTGGTATTTGGCATCCCCCTATTTGGCCACAAATGACCATATATTGACAAGACTTTACCTTGCTGGGTTGCTGGACTGCGCGCATAGTAAATTCCCGAGCAAATTTACGGAGAGTAAGTTATGAAAGTTGAATGGACCGAGCAGACCCCGCGAAAAATCCAGCGTTACCCTAACGCGGAATACCCGCAGCAGAATCCAGATCTGGAAGATGTTCTGACCAGTGCGGACGTTGATCATGTCGCTGAAATTTTTCAGACCCCACTGACCGGCTCCTTTAACTGGGACTACAAGATTCAGGACGACCGGATTAAGAAGCTCTATGATCTGGGCAAGCAGCTCAATTGGGATCCTGAGATGGATATCGATTGGAATCGTCCCTGGCCGATGGAGCAGCAGTCGCCGGAGATGATGAACCTCCACGACTACGAGCCCTATCTGGCGATGGACGAGGAGACCCGGGCCGAGTTCTGGTTGCACATGAACGCATGGAGTCTGTCCCAGTTCTTGCACGGTGAGCAGGGCGCGCTGCTGGTAGCATCACAATTGTGTTCTTGCGCCCCCACCTTCAACGCCAAACTCTACGCGGCATCGCAGACCTTTGACGAAGCACGCCATGTGGAAGTGTTCAACAAATACCTGCAGACCCGCATCGGCCTGATGTATCCGATTAATACGCACCTGAAGAGTATTATTGACAAAATCCTGACCGATCCGCGTTGGGACATGAAGTTCATCGGTATGCAGATCGTGATTGAAGGGCTGGCCCTGTCAGCATTTGCCACCGCCCGTGAGACAACGCCTGATCCGGTGCTCAAGGACGTGGTGTATCTGGTAACTCGCGATGAAGCCCGACACGTGACTTTTGGCGTGAACTATCTGGAGGAGTTCGTGAAGACCCTGTCAGATGAAGAGCGCGAAGAGCGTGCGCAATTTGCCTATGAAGCCTGTGCCATCAGCCGCGAGCGACTGGTAGCGACAGATGTATTCCGGCACTTCGGTTGGGACGTTGAGGAGGCTCGCAAGAAAGTACTCGACGGCTTTGTTATGTCCACATTCCGCAACCTGCTGTTCCAGCGCGTGATCCCCAATCTCAACCGCATTGGGTTGCTGACGGATAAAGTGCGCCCGAAATTTGAAACGCTGGGCATCCTGGACTACGAAAACCTGGCGACCGATGGGGACATCGATTGGTCGGAGATGGAGCGTCCACTGGATACGCAGGAAGCCCAGGCATATGAGCAGAGTATGCTGGCCGAATTTGCCAAGGTGCACGAGGCGGCAGAGGCGAGCAAAACCAGCTCGGCGGCGTGACACAGGCCCGCACCATCGTTCTATAGCGGGCAACACTGGCAGTCGTTAGGGTACGGCTGCATGTGAACCCGCGATGTAAACAAAAAAAGCCGGCGCTCTAGCCGGCTTTTTTGTATCAGCTTCTACATCAGCTGCTAACTAAAGCGGCGCAACGGGAGCGCCGCAATCTGTCTCAGGCAGAAAGCGCTTTGACCTGCGCGTTCAGGCGGCTCTTGTGGCGCGCTGCCTTGTTCTTGTGAATGATGCCTTTATCGGCCATGCGGTCGATGACGGGAACAGCATTGTCGTATGCTGTTTTCGCCGCAGCCTGATCGCCGCTGCCAATTGCAGCATTAACCTTCTTGATTACGGTTCGTACCAAAGACCGCAGGCTGGCGTTGTGTGAACGACGCTTTTCCGCCTGACGGGCGCGTTTCTTTGCTTGTGGTGAATTCGCCACTGTTTTACCTCAAAGGAAGTCAAAAAAATCGGAGGAGCGATTATTCACACTGGCCCCCCGCTTGTCAACCGCTGTCTCGCTGGTGAGGCCGATAGGCGGTCATGTATACTAACGCCTACTAGTTAATACAGACCTACTTTCTCAGGGAGTGTGTTTTTGCGTATGGATGATTCGGCGGTTTCAGCGGCAGTGGCGCCCAGCACTGCAGAGCGTATTCTCGATGCCGCAGAAGACCTGTTTGCCGCGAAGGGCTATAGCGCCACCTCGCTGGGTGATGTGGCCGACCGTGTGGGTATCCGCTCGCCCAGCCTTTATAATCACTTCAAGAACAAGGAGGCGCTGTATGAAGCGGTACTGGAGCGCCTGTTAGCCGAGTTTTCCGGCCCGTTGGCAGAACTCGATGGCGGCCCGGTCACCAGTGAGCGCGTGTTTTACTGGCTCGAGGCGATTGTCAGGCAGCACCACGCAAACCCCAATCTGGCAAGGTTGCTACAGCATGCGGCACTGTCCGGGGGGCCGCACACCAATGAGTTGATAGATCGGCTCTTTCGGCCGATGTTCAGGCCTGACGCCAGAATTGAGGGAGAGGGGTTGGCGCTGTTTCAAAATACCGGTTTGCAGCCCTGGGCAGTGATGGCATTTAACAATCTTGTGATGTCCTATGTGACGATGGCGCCGATGTACCGGGATCTACTGGGTCAGGATCCCTTCAGTGAAACCGCGCTGGAGAACCAGCTGAGCCTGATTAAAGTGCTGCTACACGCAGTTTTTGAGTATAAGGGAGATGCGGAGGCGCCCTAGTGCTCCCACCCCGATTTCACGAGGCAAGAACCCGTTCATGTTGATTTCAGAGGCAGTACAAATCTGGCGCGAGGCCGATGGTGACCATCATATCGAATGGCAGGCGAGCCATCCCGATACGCGAGTCACGGTTGAGCCGCTGGCGCCCAATGGGAATGTAAGCGCTCACTACAACGAAGATGCCCGGCGGGTGCGTTTGTCAGGCCTCGCGCCTACGAGTCGCCACTATTTTCGGCTGCGTGATCAGCACGGCACAGAGGTGCTGGCGGCAGAGCGTAAACTGGGTATGCAGGGCACGCCAAACTTCAGGGATTTCGGCGGCTACCCTACGGTCGACGGACGGCAGGTGAAGTGGGGTTTTCTGTTCCGCTCGGGCCAGTTGTCGAACCTGAGCGATCAGGACGTCGATCTGCTGGCAAGCCTTGAGCTCGACCTCATCTGCGATTTCCGGCGCGTGGAGGAGCAGGAGGGCGATCCTAGTCGCCTGCCTGCGTCCAGGGCGCCACGTATAGCCAGCCTGCCGATTATTCCCGGTAGCAACTCACGTTTTTTTGAACAGGCCGAGGGCCAGATGGCGGATCGGCAGGCCATGTTTGATTTCATGGTGGAGATAAACCGGGATTTTGCCGAGGCACAAACGGCAACCTATGCCCGTATGTTTCAGGAGATTCTGGGTGAGCAGGATGCGCGCTTTCTGGTGCACTGTGCGGCGGGCAAGGACCGCACCGGGTTTGCGGCGGCGATTGTCCTGATGGCGCTGGGAGTGTCGCGGGAAGTGGTGATGCGCGACTACATGCTTACCGGCCAGTTTTTTCACCCGGAGCGTGAGATGGATCGGCTGCGACAGAAGTACCAGATGCTGTCGATGGAGGCGGCGTCAATTTTACCCATGCTGGAAGTACATGAAGATTATCTGGCGCGCGCGCTGCTCGCGATAGAGCAAAGCTACCCGTCGACGGAAGTGTATCTGCAGGAGGCGCTGGGTGTGGGTGCTGCGGAACGGGCTGAGTTGCAAGCTCGCTATCTGGATTGAGCGAGGGTGTGGGAACTGGCCGCCAGCACGCTGGCGGCCAATGTGCTTACTGCCTGAGTGTTACTTGGCTTTACAAGCGCCTTTGGCGGCCTTGATCTGCTTTTTCTCGCAGTCTTCGCTGGCGGCGTCACCGACACACCACTTGCCACGGTTGTCCCAGGCAGTCAGCTCGGCTTTTTTGCCGTTGGAGCATTTCACTGTATAAGTGGAATAGGCCGTGCCGTCACCCGTGGTGGCATTGGAGTTGAATACGATGCTGGTGGGTTTTGCTGCCAGGCTGCCGGCAGAAAAAACGACCAGCGCGGAGGCGGCGGCAATTTTAGATAAGTTCATCTCGGGATCCTCATAATTCAAGTGTTGGTCTTGCGTCGAAGAAATTAGCCGTTATCGACCAGTTTCAGATGTGGCCATTATAAGGCAAGGAGCGCCAAGAATGAGTTACTAAACCGTAACTTTTTGGGTATTTTGGTAACATTTTTGGTTTTGGCGAAAAAATATCCAGCTATCACCATGTTTTTAAAGCACTTAATGGAATTTTCCAAAGGTTTCCCCTGGAAACGTTAACAATTTTTAATGTCGTTCGGGTAACAACTGTCATCTTGCCTGCCCATCTTTGCCCAGTGGAATTTGCATGTGGTCAGCGGGGACTCAAAGAGCCCGGAGGCGCTCGAAAGTGCCGGATGACTCACGGATCGAATTTGGGTATGGTGTGGCGCCTGAAAATTATGAGATTACCGGCTTGACCGACCCCTTTGCAGAGATTCGGCCCTATAAGGATGATGAGGTAGCCGGCGTCGTATCCGCACTGCTTCAAAGCGCAGACTTTCTGGATACCTTGGCAGCCTATCGACTCGGCAGGCTTGCCTCATTCCTGCCCCGTCCCCTGTTGCGACCTGTGGTGCGCTACATGCTGGCGCGCGAAGTGCATGGCGTATCAGACGTACGCAGCATGCAACTCGTCATCGAGCGGTATATGACCCGAATGATCGAAGCTGCCACGGGCGGCTTCAGTGTCTCGGGGCTGGAGGGGCTCAGTGCTTCCAGCGCCTACCTGTTCATGAGTAACCACCGCGATATTGCGATGGACCCCGCGTTTACCAACTACGCCCTGCACAGAAATGGCCACGAGACGGTGCGTATCGCCATCGGGGATAACCTGCTCACCAAGCAATGGGTCTCGGACCTGATGCGGCTGAATAAAAGCTTCATCGTAAAACGTGCTGTCAGTGGCCCGCGTGAACTTCTCGCCGCCTCCAAAAATTTGGCTAACTATATCCAGCACTCTCTGCTGGAGGAGCACTCCTCCATCTGGATCGCACAGCGCGAAGGGCGCGCCAAGGATGGCGTTGATCGCACGGAACCCGTCATTATCAAAATGCTGTCGATGAGCCGCAACAAGCGCGAACAGGAATTTGGCGAGCACATACGGAGTCTGAATATTGTCCCAGTGGCGATCTCCTACGAGCTCGACCCCTGTGATGCGATGAAGGCCCGAGAGCTGTATCAGAAAGCATCGCAGGGCAGCTATCAAAAGGGTGAACAGGAGGATGTCGCGTCTATCGCCCAGGGCATTGCCGGGGAGAAGGGCCGCGTTCACGTCACTTTTGGTACACCACTGAGCGGTGATCTCGAAACGC
This sequence comes from Halioglobus sp. D3-4, assembly GCF_055809315.1. Taxonomy (NCBI): domain Bacteria; kingdom Pseudomonadati; phylum Pseudomonadota; class Gammaproteobacteria; order Cellvibrionales; family Halieaceae; genus Halioglobus; species Halioglobus sp. D3-4. Next base: position 3,321,256 of record NZ_CM147907.1, on the reverse strand, counting down.
CGGAAGCTGTTGCCAACGAGGTGGATAGGCAAATTACCAACGGTTATTGCCTGCATCCCACTAATCTCTACGCCTACCGGCGCTTGTACGGCGCCGATGCTCCTGTTCCCGACAAGCTCTATCTGGAGGAGGGTGATTGCAGTCTTGCGGCGTTCGAGGCCCGCATTGACGCGATGCCCGAGGAGCACCGCCCCTATGCGCTGGGGATCTACGCCAATGCGGTAGTGAGCAAGCTGGCGCCTGCCGAGCGCCCCGCGCCCCCTTGCTGAGCGAGGACGTCAAGGGTCGTATCCGCGACGCCTACAACGCCATTGTTGAGAGTAAATCACTCACGCCGCGCTGGGGGCAGCGTCAGATGATTGCGGAAATCGCCAATACGCTATCGCGTATTCCCCCTGTTGAGGGGGAGAGGGCAGAGCTGCCTGCTGTCTGCGTAATCGAGGCAGGTACCGGCACCGGCAAGACAATCGCCTACGCCGTCGCCGCCATCCCCATGGCGCAGGCGCTGGGTAAGCGCCTGGTGGTGGCCACCGCCACGATCGCGTTGCAGGAGCAGTTCGTCAATAAGGATTTACCCGATATCCGCCAGAGCAGCGGCATGAACTTCAGCTTTGCACTGGCCAAGGGTCGTCGTCGCTATGTGTGTCTGTCCAAGCTGGACCGACAGCTGGCCGAGGGGCAGGGCACGTCCGCATTGATTCCCCTCTACCCCGATGAGTTGGGCGCACCCACCGGGGCCGACGCGCTGCCCATCTACGATGCGATGCTGCAGGCCCTGGGTCGGGGTGAGTGGGATGGCGATAAGGACAACTGGCCGGACAGCGTGCCGGACGATGTCTGGTTCGGTGCGACAACCGATCACAGCCAGTGCAGTGGCAGGCGCTGCCCCAATATCAGCCAGTGCAGTTTCTACCGCGCGCGCGATGAGCTGCAGAGCGCGGACATTATCGTCACCAATCACGATCTCGTGTTGTCTGATCTCGCGCTTGGCGGAGGCGCGATTCTGTCGGCGCCGGAAGACAGTATTTATGTGTTTGATGAGGGCCACCATCTACCCGATAAGGCGCTCTCCCATTTTTCCAGCTACTGCCGGCTGAATTCGACGATTACCTGGCTGCAGGACAGCAAGAAATCACTGGCGCAGGCCGCGCCGGCGCTGGCGGCGATCGACGCCACGCAGCGACTGATACAGGCCCTGCCTGCACAGCTGGATGAGGCAGTCGCGGCGCTGCAGGTGGCGGAGCAGGCCGTGGCAACGCTGTTTGATGAGACCGAGATACCCGCTCATCGGGATGATCAGCAGTTGCGGTTGGAACACGGTCTGGTGCCGGCCTCACTGATGCAGGTCGCAACGGCGCTCACCGGGCAATTCCAGAAGCTGGAGAGCACCTTCTCGCGGCTGGAGGCTATCCTGGAGGATGCACTGGATGATCAATCTGCCGGCCTGGACAAGTCGGACATAGAGGCCTGGCATATCAATGTGGGCGGCATGCTCGGCCGCGCTGAGGCCGCACTGGCACTGTGGCGCGAATACGCCGTCACCGGGCAGGGCGAGATACCACCCAAGGCGCGCTGGATTACCCTGCTCAACAGCGCCGGGGCTTTTGGTTTTGAGCTGCGTTGCAGCCCAGTGCTGGCGGCGGACATCCTGCAGGAGTGTTTGTGGTCCAGGGCTGCGGGCGTGATTGTCACCTCTGCAACCATCACCGCGCTGAACTCCTTTGATCGCTTCCAGCTGCACTCCGGCGCACCGGCAGACGCCAACTACAAGGTGGTGGCCAGCCCATTCAACTACGCCAATGCGACATTTACCGTTCCCCGTATGGATTGCGAACCGGGCGATGCGCAGGCGCATACCGCCGCGCTGATCCAGCGACTGCCCACCATTCTGGATCACAGCGAAAGCAGCCTGGTGTTGTTTTCCTCGCGCCGCCAGATGCTGGAGGTGTATCAAGGTGTCACCGGTGAGTTTGGCGGTCGCATATTGATGCAGGGTGATTACAGCAAGCAGGAAATCCTGCGCAGGCACAAAGCAGCCATCGACGGTGGTGAGGGCAGTGTCATTTTTGGGCTGGCCAGTTTTGCCGAGGGCGTGGATTTACCTGGCGAGTACTGTCGCCACGTGGTGATCGCCAAAATCCCGTTCGCGGTGCCGGACAGTCCACTGGAGGCCGCGCTTGCTGAGTGGGTGGAAGCGCAGGGGCGCAATGCCTTTATGGAAATCAGTGTGCCGGATGCGGCGCTGCGCCTGGTGCAGGCCAGCGGCAGGTTGCTGCGCACCGAGCAGGATACCGGGCGCATCACACTGATGGACAGGCGCATTCTGACCAAGCGTTACGGGCGACTATTACTGGATTCGCTGCCGCCGTTCCAATTTCATATGCACTGAGTTGCGCGCTGCGGCTGAGGAGGGTTCTAAATCGGACCCCCTTTCAAATATAATGGCGGGAGAGGGAGTCTGTATATGTACGACATCGTTGAGTTGAATCCGCCATGCGTCACGCTGTGGTCCGCCCTGCGGTGACAACTTTCGCAGTGCCGGCCAGTGAGCGTGGCTTCAGCTTGCTGGAGATGGTGGTAGCGGTGGCGATAATGGGGTTCTCTCTCGGCGCGCTTTATCATGCGGCCGGAGGGGCGACCCGCATCGCCCAAGTGGATCAGCAGCGGTCCTACGGCATTGAACTGGCTCGTTCACTCATTGCATTGCATGCAGAAGTGCCACGTGCGGGTTTGCGTAAAGCAGGCGAGACCGACGGAGGATTCTCTTGGCGGGTCGCCGCCGAGCCTGTGGTTTTGTCACAGAACAGCGAATTATTGGCAGGAGCGCTGCAGCGCTTGAATGTGGTTGTGAGCTGGGAGGATGGGAACAAAAAGCGCCGGGTTATCCTCAACTCGGTGGTTGCCGGCGCAGTGGAACCTGAATGAGCAGGCAGCGCGGGTTTAGCTTGCTCGAAGTGCTCATCGCTCTTTCTCTGTTGTCTCTGATTACGTTGACGACCACGGCGGCACTGCGCAGTTTTGGCAATACCAAGGTGGCCGTTACAGAGATTACCAACCGCAATGATGAAATGCGGGTGGTGAGTAGTTTTCTACGCAATTCGCTTGGCAGTGCACTGCCTGTGCGCAAGGATGCAGCGACTACTCCCTCGTTTGACAATGCAGCGCTGTCCCCAGCCCTGTTTTGGGGTGGCACTTCCGAGGTGATATGGGTGGCACCGCTGATTGCGGGTGCCAACCTGGGTGGCGCCTTCGTTTTTCAGCTCAATTACAGCGGGGGTGCACTGGAGCTCAAATGGTACCCTTACAGCGACGCGGGAATGATCTTTAGCTGGGAGGATCTCACGCCCCGCGTTTTACTGGAAGATGTGGAAGAGTTTACCGTCGGTTATCTTCCCAGTTTTGGTGGCGCGTGGTTGGACGCATGGCCAGAATCGCCGGACAATCCGGTGGCAGTGCGGCTGAATATCAAGTCGCGCGGTAAGTTCTGGCCGGAACTGGTGGTACGCCTGGACTCTGGTGGGGTGAGCCCGCAATGAAAATATCGCCTGGGGTGATCGGCCGGGTGTCGAAAGTATGAGGGGACGCGTTGGGCTGCGTGTCGGTAGCTCGCAAGCTGGTGTTGCGCTGGCGATACTCGTCTGGTTCCTGGCGGCGTTGTCGCTGTTGGTGGCGGGCATTGTTATGCAGGTCAGGGTTGATAGCCGGTTATCCGGGTTGCAGCTGGCCATAGCGAAAGCGGAGGCGGCCGGCGACGGGGCGATTCAACTGGCGCTCGCCGATTATCTGGTGGTAGGTGGTGACGACGGGCGCTCACCGTATTACGGGGTTCACCAGGCTGGAGAGTTGCAAGTGGCGGTCGTTCTCACGCCACTGAGCGGTCTGATCGACCTGAACGAGGCGCCGGAGAGCTTGTTGTCCGCGCTGTTCTCTTTCGTCGCAGGGCTGGATAGCAGCTCAGCCCGCGAGTTGGCCGCCAGTGTGGTAGAGTGGCGCGGTTCGGCGGCGGTGGAAACAGGTGAGGCTGGCGGTGGTGAGTTTGAAGTGTTGGAAGACTTGATGAAGGTGGCGGGTGTCAATCGGGAAATTTTTGAGGCCGTTCAGGGTGCTGTCCATGTGAGTGAGGGTGGCAGCCCTGCGGTCGATTGGATGTCTGCGCCTATACCGGTACTGCAGGCGCTGGGAGGGACGAGTAGAGAGGGTGCTGTGAACCAGGCGCTCTCGCGTTTCGCTGCCGGTGCTGGCGACTCGGCACCCTCGGTGACGTTTGGTATGAACTATCAGCGGGCATCGGGGTCGAAGGCGTTCCGCGCGGATGCGCTGTTGGTTATCGACAACACCGTTTACCTGCGCCGGCGCTGGGTCGATTTTGAGCCGGGGGTCGCAGGCGGTTTGCCGTGGCAGTTTTTTCGCACAGAGGCCGTGCGGGCCGTGCCTGATATGGGCGAGGCTGTGTTAATCAGTGGGCAGGGCGATTATGCTCGAGACTAGCCAACCCTGGAGCCTGTTCGGTTATGACGTGCGCCGGATTCCGCACTATTTTCGTGCTGGCTGGCGCGAATTTTTGTGGGGCGCGGATTCGCCAGTACTGGTCGCCTTCGATGAGGTCGTCGAGGTGCGCCGGGAAGGCGGTGAGGTAGCCTACTACCAGGCGGGTGTGCCGGTCGCGGAGCCGGTGGTGAAAGACGCTGTGGCTGCGCAGGCTATTTTGTTGCCAGAGCGGCTGGTGCTGGCACGGACCCTGCGATTGCCGTTAGAGGCCGAGGCCGATCTGGGCTCGGTGGTGGCACTGGAAATACAGTACAATAGTCCGTTTCCGGCGGACGACACCTGCTATGGCTGGGTAATTAGTGAGCGCCGGCAACACGATATGGACGTGGAGCTGGTGATCACGTCGAGAAGTTCAGTAATGGCGTTTATTGCGTCCCAGCAAAACACGCAGGGTGCGGCAACCTTCGAGGTCTGGGCGCAGGTGCGAGAGCGGGTGGTGCTGTTATCGGGCTTTGGCGAAGCAGGGCGTCAGCAGAGAAATCTTCGTCGGCTCACCCGTATGGCGCTGATGCTGGCCTACTGCCTGGTGGTTTTTGTCGCGCTGTTTGCGATTGATGCAGGCGCTAAATATCTGGAGTTGGAAAGGGTGCGGGCAATCCAGGCAGACGTAGAGCAGAAGTCGCGAGACGCAGTACAATTGCGTACCAGCCTCGCGTCTGCGAAAGCAAACATTGCAGCGGTGAATGATCTGCTGGTGGAGTATCCAGCGCCATATCTGGAGCTGCGCAGGCTTGCCAAGATACTCGGGAACGATACCTGGGTGTCTGCTGTGGAGGTCAAGGGAACACAGATCAGGGTGGAGGGGGAGTCCCGGGATGCTGCGCAGGTTATGCAGCAGCTATTGGATCATCCGGCATACGCCCTGGTTGAGGCGCCGATTGCGATCAAGAAGGTGAGCTCGGACATGGAGCGTTTTGTGTTGAATCTGACTCTGGCCGCAGAGGGCGAAAGTGAATGACGCTGGGGTTTAAAGTCGACAGGCCGACCATTGTTGTGGGCTGCTCGCTAGGCCTGGTGATGCTATTACTGCTGTATGCGATTTTGCATTTCTGGCTGCTGCGGGCGGAGTTCGCCGCGGAAATAGAGTCCATTGAGCCGAGGTCGGCTCGTTTGCTGGGGATTGCGGAGAGCCTGAATCAGCTGGAACAGGGCAGTAAGCAGGCTGCTGCAGTATTGCGGGACCTCGCCTATCAGTCCGACAGGGACAGCGCTGCCACAGCCGCGACAATGCAGCAGGATGTGCGCGAGCTGATGGAGGATGCCGGCCTGTCGGTTTCGGGTAGCCAGATATTGTCGCCGCAGAGCATTGCGGGCTTCGACCGCCTCAGTCTCGATATCACTGCAGAGGGTAATATCGATGAGCTGGACGATGCTTTCTTGCGCCTCGAGCAGCTGCGCCCGCTGGTATTTACGGAATCAGTGACCGTTTCACCCATTCGGGCTCGCCGCAGCAGCCGCCGGGCGGCCGCGCAGGATAGCGCTGAGGAAGGTGATCCGCGAACCGTTACCGTGCGATTTCAGTTATTCGCGTTAAGGTTGGCGGGTTAATGAGGTCTTTTGGCGTCGCATTGCCTGTGCCAGCGGTGGGTTGCTGCCAATGACAAATGCTGCGGAACAACAGCTGCGCAGGGCTGCTCTTGTATTGACGGCCATTCTTCTGCTGCAACTTGTGTGGAGTGGCGCACGCTTAATGTTTACCTCTGAGCCGGAGTATATCTTTCCTGCAGAGGAGTCTCTGCAGGTGGGAGATCTGCTGTCTCCGCAGTCGTCTGACGACGCGCTGTCCCGGGCGCTGGTAGCGCGGCCTTTGTTTTGGGCAGGCCGGCAGGCTTATGTAGCGGATGCGTCGAAGGAAGCCACTAAGCCGCGGGCCAGCAGGTCGCTCGGCGACCTGACACTGCTGGGAATGTACACAGGCAGTGTGCCCGGTATCATTGTCTCCGACGAGGGTGAGCGCCGCAGGATACGACTGGGGGACTCGGTACGGGGCTGGGAGTTTACCGAGGTGCTGGCCGATGGCGTTGTTTTCAAAAGCGGCGCGGATGAACAGGTGCTGGAGCTGGAGCACGCCCTCGTTGTTCCGCAAGAGCCCGAGGGTGCCATCGCCAGCAAACGCAGTGCCCGGACGGGTGGAGGGGCGAGCAGGCAGCCCTCAGAAGAATATAATGAAACTACAGGCGAATAGAATTGCGAAACTTTCATAACTGGCTATTGGTGATGCCCCTTGCTCTGGTGCTGTCCAGCTGTACGACTCTGCAGCAGGAGCAGCGATCTGCCCGGGAAAAACAGGCGGACAGTATTACTGACGCCTTGACCGCGACGGCGATGCAGGGTTCAACACCGGGCGGCGCCACCGCCGGCTCGGGCAGCCAGGCTCGCAATGTTGCGACGGGGCAGTACGAGCCGTATGTGGAGAGCGTGGAAACGCTATATGTGGGTACAGATCAAGTCGTACAGATGCCCCCGGAGCAGACGCCGATAAAGCTCTATGGCGATGCGGTTAGCCTGGATTTCGAGCAGGCCCCTCTGGTCGAGGTGGTGCACGCGATTATGGGCGATATTCTGGAGCTCGATTACATTGTGGAGCATCCTATCAGTGGTGAGGTGACCTTGCGCACGCGCACCCCTGTTCCCCGGGATCAGTTGTTGAAGATACTGGAATCCCTGCTGCAGGCGAATAATGCCCTGATGGTTCGCGGGGAGGATGAGCGGTTTTTTATCAGCGCATCCGCCCAAATGAGTAAATTGAACCCGAGTATCAGTGCGTCATCCAGCGGTACTGTCGGCTATAGCAATATCATTGTGCCGCTGCAGTATATCGGCGCGAAAAATATGGTGGAGATTCTGCGCCCGGTGGCAGATGAATCTGCCTTCGTACTGGTTGATTCCGTGCGTAACCTGCTGGTATTGGCAGGGACAAGCGCCCAACTCGACGGGTGGCAGGAGATTATTACCACCTTTGATGTGGACTTGCTCAGCGGTATGTCGGTGGGAATATTCCCCATCGAGAACTCCTCGGTGAATGAGACGGCCGCTGCGCTAACCGAAATGTTGGGCTCTGAGGGCGAAGCCGGTGAAGAGGGGCTTGCCAGCGGCATCGGCAGTTTGATCCGCATTATCCCGGTAGAGCGGCTCGGCAGTATCATGGTGGTGACACCGCGGTCCCACTACCTGGCGCGGGTCAAGACCTGGATAGATCGCCTCGACCAGGCAGCCGACAGCAACTCAGAAAAGCGTCTTTATGTTTATGAGGTGCAAAACAGCAACGCCGCCCATGTGGCCGATCTGTTGAGCGCGATATTCTCCGGTGCTGGCAGCACAGAGGGGGCTGGTACAGGTGGGGTTGCACCGGGTTATACACCTGAAAAGGTCAGTTCTTCCAACGGCGAAATGTCCCCGGCGGACAGCGGCAACACCGGCGCACTGCGCCAGAATGTCATGGTCGGTGATGTCCGGGTTGTGGCAGACGAAGAGAACAACGCGCTGCTGATTTACGCTACCGGTCGCGAGTACCGCAAGATTCAGACGGCCATGGAGCGGCTGGATATCGCCGCGACCCAGGTGATCATCGAGGCGAGTATTATTGAGGTCACCCTGACCGATGAGCTGCGCTATGGGCTGGAGTGGTCTTTCGAAAACTCGCTGAGCGGCAACAACACGGGTATAGGTCAGTTGGTAAACGGTACCGCTATTGCCGCCCAGGTGCCGGGTTTCTCTTACTCAGTGGTCGGTGGCAGTGGCAATATCCGGGCCGTGCTCAATGCGCTGGCCTCTGATGATCTGCTGAACGTCATATCATCGCCCTCGCTGATGGTGCTGGATAACCATACTGCCAAGATCCAGGTGGGCGATCAGGTGCCGGTCGAAAGTTCTACTACCTTTACCGACGGCGGTAATGAAATCTCCTCCATTGAGTACAAGGACACTGGCGTGATGCTCTCCGTTACACCGCAGGTCAATGCCGGCGGTCTGGTGACGATGGATGTTGAGCAGTCGGTGACGGATGTTGGCCCGGTTGATGAGGAAGGTGCGGGTCAGCGTACGTTTCTGGAACGGGAAATCAGCACCAGAGTGGCCGTGCGTTCAAGTGAGTCGGTGGTGCTCGGTGGCCTGATCCGGGAAAACAAGAGCAGCGGTAGCAGCGGCATCCCTATTCTCCACAGCCTGCCCTGGGTAGGGCCGCTGTTTGGCACCAAGACACAGTCTGGTGTGCGGACGGAGCTGCTGGTGGTGATTACCCCCCGGGCGATCTACAGTGATGCGGATCTGCGCGATGTCAGCCGGGAAATGCGCAAGCAGATGCAGGGGCTTGAGCTGATCGACGTATCGCGCTCCTCCAGCTATCTCACCGAGACCCGTCTTGATCCGGGCGCCGGTGAAAAATCGTCGAACTAAGCCGATCGTGTTGGTCTTTATATGAAATTTCAGTTATTTGAAGGAGGGAGGATGCGCCGGATGTCCGTTTCGCTATGCCGTACTATTACTGTGGCTATGGTTTTTACGCTGGGCGTGAGTGGTTGCGCGATAATGGATTCATTCCAGGACCCGCAGCAGCGCGTGACGAAGCGCGCGCAGCAGCATCTGGATGCGCTGATGGCCGGCGATATTGAAAAAGCGTTCTCCTTTTTGTCCCCGGCATTTCGCGAGACCACTACCTGGCAGCAGTACAGTGCCAAGTATGCGGGAGTGGCTAACTGGCGGGGGGCAAAGGTGGAGAGAGTCGACTGTGAAACCGACAGGTGTGATGTCGCTGTAGCGATCCGGTATGTTCTGGTGCGCCCCAAAGTGGAAAATACCCGAATCATCGATGAAGTGTGGATCGAAGTGGGTGGCCAGTGGTATATTTACGCCCGATAACCCATTTGGGTCTCTGTAGGGCGAAGGCGCAATACGGCCGTGTTTCCTACTCTGGAGCAGTAAATTCGGGGGATAAATAGTTGAAAATGTCACATTTTCTCGCGCTATTTGAATGTTGTACGCCGAAAAGTGCTGTGCTAAAGTACGCGACAATCAGCCAGTATTGAGCGGGCCGGTTAAAGGTGCTCCGCAGTGTGAGCTGATGGGGCAGGCAGGTTAAAAAACTAACTATCGGGTGATAAAAATTCCGTTGGGCCGTTTAGAACTGTTAGACCATTTTTTTTAATTAGGAGTAACACATGAAAAAACAAGCCATGTCACTCGCCGTATCTGCTGCTCTGCTGGGTGGTGCGGTCTCGGCGAATGGATCAATGTATATCAACGACGGGGGTCTGGGTGAGACGTTGGTATATCCTTTCTTCTCCTCGGCCAATGGGAACGACACCTACGTCCACGTGGTAAACACTACGGACTACACCAAGGCTGTTAAAGTGCGTTTTATCGAAGCGCGCAACAGCGACGAGGTGCTCGACTTTAACCTGTACCTGTCTCCTCAGGACGAGTGGGCCGGTGTAATCACCAGCAACCCGGAAACAGGGGAATTCGGTGAAGGTGCAATTATCCGTACCGTCGATAACTCATGTACTGTTCCTGAGCTCGGAACTGGTAGCGGTCCTCTGGCCGGTACTCAGACTGTGCTGCCTAACGGTAAAATCCTGCGCGACCAGCCTTTCGTGAACTACGAGTACCTGGATGACGCAGAGCTGAACAGCAATGCGGAAACAGGCCTTGTGCGTACTACCGAAGGCTATATCGAAATCATCGAAATGGGTCAGCTTGATCCGTCTACCGGTCTGGGTGCTGCGGCCGTTCACGACGCTACTGGCGTACCTAGAAACTGTGGTGCACTGGTTAATGCCTGGAGTAACATTGCTGGCGTTGACGGCACATGGTTGGTAGATCCCCAGCGTCAACTGCTGACTGTTTGGGAAGGCGGCGGTCTTTACGGTCTCGGTGTAGTGATCAATGTCCAAGGTGGTACGGCTGTCGGTTATGACGCCACTGCTATCGAAGGCTTTGCTGACACTGCTCTGGGTTCACCTGACCTGCACTCTGAGCCAGGCGACACTCGCCCGGGTCTGGAAAATGCGACTTCGTTCGTAACGCTGTTCAACGACGCTGTTGCCACAGAGTATGAAATGTCCAACGGTATTGACGCTGTTAGCGCCCTGTTCCAGTCTGCCGGTATCGCGAACGACTACGTGATCGATCCCGATATCAACGCACTGACTGACTGGGTTATCACAATGCCGACCAAGAGTGAGTACACTCAAGGTACTCCGGGTACAGACGCGATTCCTCCGTTCTCCAGCAACTGGACCGGTATTCGCGCGTGTGAGCCGATTTCTCTGGTCTCTTGGGACCGTGAAGAAGCGTTTGAGCCCCCCGGCTCTGATGGCCCGATCTTCTCACCTGCACCGCCTTCTGCGCCTGTAGGTCCCGATCTGTCCATCTGTACTGAAGTTAGCGTTATCAGCTTCGGTGATGAGAGTGCAATCGGTGCTAGCTCTGCGATTCTCTACGGCTACGGCACTGAGTACCTGGAAGGCTGGGCATACCTCGACTTCCTGACAACTAGTCTGGTTACCAATTTGCCCGCTGGTGCGCGCGACTTGACTGACCTGGCAGGCACAACCACTTTCGAAGGTTTGCCCGCAACTGGTTTCGCAGTGTTTGAGTACACTAACGGTACTCTGGACGGTGGTAGTGTGTTGTCCAACTACGCAGCTGCAGTTGAGCACAAGTCTTTCAAGTCGATCGTTACTACTCCGTAATCTGATCGATACTGCAAGACACGATAAAGGCGCCTTCGGGCGCCTTTTTTCGTTGTTATAGGGTCACTGCAGAGCGATGTTGTTACTCGTTTCCTGCGATAGTAATTATTTCATTGCTTTTAATATTGTGGCGTAACAGTGGTATTGGTAATATGCGCGCACTGGGGCGGTCCGCCCGGACATTAAGTAAGCGCACACGAAGGGTTCCTAGAATGAACGTTATCAAGCATATGAAACTTCTGCTGATTCTCAGCATTTGTACAGTGGCTGTGGGTTGTAAGGTGCAGGTTATCTCGCCAACGGGTGGTGTTGTTACATGGAGTGAAGGAAGCTGTGAGGCAGGTTCAGTCTGTGATATTGAGATCTCTGATGAATCTTTCAGCCAGAGCTTCACTGCCACGCCGGCCGACGGCTATGTTTTTGTGCGCTGGCAGGATGGAGGCGGGATGGCTTGCGCAAATTCTACCGACCCCGTTTGCATCGTCTCTCTGGAGGGTTTTGAGGAAGAAGCCGCGGAAATTTTGCCCTTATTTCTTTATGAACGATTCTCTCTGATGCCTGTTTACTCCGATATCGGCGTTGATACGGATGGCGACGGTGAACCCGACCGCACTGACCCGGACGATGACAACGATACCGTCTTTGATGTCGACGATGAGTGCCCTGGAACCGCTGCAGGTGAGCCGGTAGATGAATTTGGTTGTTCCGAGGAGCAGCAGGAACCCGACGAGCTTGTCTGTGAAAACAGTACTACCATACAATGTGGGTACGACATATCAGAGGCCGACTGGGCTTCTCCGGCAACTGAAGATACGCTTGTGACGATCCCACAGGGCAAAATCCTTGTGTCGAAGTTCAAGACGTCGGAATCAACAACCTCGTACGGGCGCTTCCAGTTCCAGACGTCTCCAGGTTATGCCTCGGCTACGGCGACTGTCTGGGTATCACTCACGCCAGGTGGAGCGCCTATATCCTCTCGCTGCAGTCGTGGCCCGGCAGTGAAGACGTACTCCTTTACTTGGACCCAGTTCGCTAACAACTACTGTACTCTGGCTACCGAGCAGGTGTACTTCCTGAATATGGAGCACTCCAGTGCGGAGACTGCAACAAGCTCTATCGTGCGGGACGTTGTAACAAGTAGTCAGTAGACATGCTATAGTCCCTCCCCGAATTGAAGCTCCCCGCCCGGCGGGGAGCTTTTTGGTTATATATGGTTGTAAATCTGTTTTTTGACGCGGAGTGTAAGTGATTTTGAGCGTACGCATTAAATTTTTGGTGGTGTTGGCTTCGCTGGTTTTCTGTGCGGCGGCATCGGCTGAGAGTCAGGTGGTATTGAAGACCGAGGACTTTGTCGTCACTACCGACGACTTCGACCGCTATCTGGCGGAGCAGGGTATCACCGGCGAAAAGCGCCGCAGGACGTTGGCCAAGGATGGGGCCGTGAAGGCAGTGTTTGAAAATATCTATGTGGTGAGAGCACTCGCCTCACTGGGCGAGAAAAACCCGCAGATAGACCACGAAGAAATTGACTGGCAGGTGGAGAACTTCAGGGATCGCCTTCTGATGAAGCGTCAGGTTTCGCTTGAGGTGGAAGCCGAAATGGAGACAAAGGATTGGGATGCGCTGGCGTTGGAAGAGTATAAGGCCAACAAGGACACCTACAAGAGTGATGAGCAGGTGAGCGCGGCGCATATCCTCATTTCCTCGGCGGAGCGCACACGTGAAGAGGCCAAGGCTAGAGCTGACGAAGTCGCGGCCAGGCTGGCAGCCGGCGAAGATTTTGATGCACTGGTAAAGGAGTACAGTGACGACGAGGGCAGTGTGGCAAGGGGTGGTAGCCTGGGCTATTTCCCGCGCAATCGGATGGTTAAACCGTTTGAAGACGCAGCTTTCGGGATGACGCAGCCGGGTGACGTATCCGATGTGGTGGAGACAGAATATGGCTACCACATTATTCGTTTCAATGACCGTAAACCGGCCAAGCAATTAAGCTTTGACGAGTCCAAGGCAAAGATTACGCAGCAGTTGAAAAAGACGCTGTGGCAGCAGATAAGCCAGGCAAGAATTGCCGCAGTAAAAGGCGGTGATGTAGACTTTGGTCTGGAAGTGGATCTCCCGCTGCTGGAGGAGTACGAGCAGCGCTATTCGGCCGGGGCCGAAAACAAATCGCCCAAACCTTAGTTGGTCTGCTTTCCATGCCCGCGCCGTCTGCGTTTTCGGGCCGGGCGGCAGCACTTTATTCCTCGCGTCAGTAGCCAATGATGACACCCACTGATTCCTTTCAATCCATCCCGGATGTGCGGCCCGATTCTACTGATGCGGCTCTGGTGGCGGAGGGTATTGGCAAGCAGTACACACGTTATAGCAAGCCGATTCAGCGGCTGCTTGCCTACCTTGTGCCGGGCTATCGGGTGAGCTGTGAGAGTTTTACTGCGCTGGAGCAGGTCAGTTTTAATCTGCGGCGCGGCGAGACACTTGGGATTATCGGGCGTAACGGTGCGGGTAAATCTACGCTGCTCCAAATTGTAGCCGGTATACTGCAGCCGTCGACCGGTTCTTTTGCCTGCAACGGCCGGGTGGCTACGCTGCTTGAACTCGGGGCGGGATTCAATCCGGATTTTACCGGGCGCGAAAACGCCAGGCTGAATGCGGCGACCTACGGCCTCTCTCAGACCGAGATCGACGCCAAAATGCCGCAGATAATCGAGTTTTCAGGTATCGGCGACTTTGTCGATCAGCCGGTGAGACACTACTCCAGCGGCATGTTTGTGCGGCTCGCTTTCTCGGTGATAGTTCATGTGGATCCCGATATCCTGATAATTGATGAAGCGCTGGCAGTGGGAGATGTACTGTTTTCCCAGAAGTGCATGCGCTATCTGGAAGAGTTCAAGCAGCGGGGCTCCATTTTGTTTGTCAGCCATGATGCCGGTGCGGTGAGCCGCCTGTGCGACAGAGTGTTGTGGCTGGACCATGGGCGCCAGATGGGGCTGGGCGAGCCAAGCGTTATACTCGACAAGTACCTGGAGCACATCTATTCGGAACAGCAGACGCTGGTGCCGATAGCGCCGGTTGAACAAGCCGGCGACGATGGTGCGGAGACTCCTGTTCCTACAGCGGCTTTTGAGGAGTTTGAACCGTGGTTTGACGCCCGCGAGGAGATTGAGGGTAGCCCTGCGCTGTACAACGCCATGGAGGTTCATCGATTCGACGAGAAAGCGAGCGGATTCGGTGATGGTGCAGCGACGATAACCGATGCCTGTTTCATTGACCGGGAAGGGCGCAGACTGTCTGGAATATTGGGTGGCTCAGCCATTGCACTGCGTTTCACGTTTGTTGCGCACCGTGACCTGGAGCGGCTGATCGTCGGCTTCCTAATCAAGGACAGGCTCGGTCAGGTGATTCTCGGCGACAACAACCTTATTATCCACCACGGTGAAGAAATTACCGCCAAGGCCGGCTGTAGCTACACTGTGAGTTTTGGTATTACCATGCCCTACCTGGCGATTAGCGAATATATCGTCTCCGTCTCTGTTGCTTCGGGTACACAGTCCGAGCATATCCAGCACTGTTGGCTTAATGATGCCCTGGTATTTCGCGCGGAAAAGGGGCCGGTGGTTCACGGTATTATGGGAATTCCCCTGGCCTTTTGCAGTATCACCCAGAATCAGGATTCCGAATGACTGGCCTGTCGCTCCCCATTTATCGCGATCTCTTCTTCGCGCTGGTCGTGCGGGAAATACAGGCCCGCTATCGCGGTTCGTGGCTGGGCCTGTTCTGGTCCATTCTTAACCCGGTGCTGTTGATGCTGGTGTATTACTTTGTTTTCAGTCTGGTTTTCCAGGTGAGGTTGCCGCAAATGTACGATGGCCGGGACGTGCCTTTCGCCGGCTTCATTTTCTCCGGCTTGATCATGTATTTTCTGTTTGCGGAGCTAATCACGCGATCACCCACCCTGATTCAGGAAAATGTAAATTACGTCAAAAAGGTGGTGTTTCCACTCGAGATTATCCCGTTGATTACGCTGGCTGCATCCGCCTTTAATTTTGTAATATCGTTTGGTGTGCTGGTGCTGTTTCTATTGATATCTGGCGCTGGCATCAGCCCAGTCATATTGCTGGCACCGTTGGTGGTATTGCCTTTTTTGCTGTTTCTTGCGGGCGTAGCGTGGTTTGTCAGCGCACTATCTGTCTACCTCAGGGACGTCACCTATGTCGCTGGGTTTGTAGCGACAGCGATGATGTTTTTGAGTCCGGTGTTCTACTCAATCGATGCTGTGCCCGACAACTTCTACCAGATCATGATGCTTAATCCAATGACATATTATATTGAGGCATTTCGTAGCTGCGTTATCGGCGGTGCGATTCCGGACGCCCGGTTTTTCCTGGTGATCTACACGGTCGGTGTTGCGAGCTGCTTGTCAGGGTATGGCTTTTTCCAGAAAGTGCGGCGCGGATTTGCCGATGTGCTTTAGCAGCAGCAGATCGCAGGCGACTGTCCGAAGCCAATTAGCGCCTCCGCCAGACGATGGCGTTATCGGAACGGGGTAACATTGAAATGGCAGAAAATGTCCATGTGTATACAAGTATCACCTCCAATTACCTGCCCAAGGCGCGGGTATTGGCGCATTCCATCAAGAAAGCGGATCCGCAGGTGCAGTTTCACCTTGTGCTGTCTGATAATCCGCCTGTAGGTTTCGACCTTGCCGCCGAGCCATTTGACAATATTATTTACGCTGAAGAGCTGGTCACCAGTGAGTTTCCGCAGTGGGCCTTTGGGCATGCAGTCGTTGAGCTGTGCACCGCCGTCAAGGGTGTTGCACTGGAACATATCTTTACGCAGTGTGGCGCGGAGCAGGTTTTCTACTTCGATCCCGATATGGTGTTGTTTGGTCGTCTGGATGAACTGCAGCAGGCCCTGTCCGAGAGCAGTGTCGTTTTGACACCACACCAGACAGACCCGGAACCCAGTGATATGGGAATACTCGATAACGAAGTGTCGAGTTTGCGTCACGGTGTATTTAACCTGGGATTTCTCGGCGTCAGGAATGTCTCGGAAGGCAGGCGTTTCGCGCGATGGTGGACAGAGCGTTTGCTGAAGTATTGTCACGATGATCTTCCCAGGGGCCTGTTTACCGATCAGAAGTGGGTTGATCTGGCGCCTTGTTTCTTCGATGACATTACCATCTTGCGGTCTCCTGCATTTAACGTGGCCACCTGGAATCTCGCAAACCGCAAAGCGACCGGGTCTTTGGAGGAAGGCATACAGATAAATGGTGAACCGCTGGGTTTTTACCATTTCTCAGGCTTTGACAGTGGAGATCAGATTACCATGCTGGAGCGTTATGGCGCGCAGAGTCCGATACTGTTCAAGTTGCGTGAATGGTATATCGCCGAGTGCGAGGGCTATGGGCAGTCGGAGCTCGGGAACCTGGTTTCAAAATATGCTCGCTTCAGTAATGGTGAGCTCATCAGCAAATCCCACCGCTTGCTTTACCGGCAGCGCATGGACTTGCAGCGGGCGTTTCCGAATCCATTCCAGGCCGGCGGGAGTAGTTGTTACAAGGCGTGGTATGATGCGCATCCGGTAGAACATCCCAACACAGGGGCGGTGCGTATCGCGCCGGGAACTCCCGCAGCAGAAGTGCTGGGAGAGCTGGCCAGGTACTTCCACTCTCTCGTGGTGGCCGGTCGCGGCGCAACCTGGATAAAGCGCCAACTCCTGAAGGGTTTTGTGTGCTTCTTATGGTCTGTCGCAAAAGCTTCCGGATACCGTGAAAAAGTATAGTGTTGCAGTCATGGTTCCGGGTACCTTAATGTAGATTTGGGCTGCTCGATGGAAAGCCAGTTTCTGGATGAGTCATGGTGCGTGGTGGTTGTCGTTACCCCGGCAGGGGTCGATAAGCTCAGCCTGACGCTGGCAAGTGTACAGGCGAATTCACTGGGCTCCCGGTTGTCAATCCTCGCCTATGAAAGTCCTGACGTACGCAAGCAGTTAGCAAATAATACGCTTCCGGTTGACTACAGCCTCCCATCCGCAATCGATCAACAAAATCAATGGGCAACGATATGTTCCCATTATGATTTTACCTCGCGCCGAACGCTTTTTGTGCTCGCTGGTACTGTTGTTCCACAACACTGGGATGCGCGACTGGTAGCGGCCGGACAATGTGCGTATGACGCTGCAGCTGTCGCACCCCTGTGTGCGCGCCACCCCGTTTTTTCAGTGTTTTCCAGCACAGCTCATAACCCGGGTCTGCCGGTTGAGGACATAGACCAATGGCTTAACGACTATGTTGAGGGCATCGAGTTTACCGTCCCGGTGTTGTTGGCCAGCTGCCTGCTGCTACAGGGTGATTTTTGGCGTGGGGAGCATGGCCGGGTGGAAAATGATCACCAGCTTCTGAATGCACTGCGAAACCATGGCCAGAGCCTCGTAGCAACTGATCGGGTGTATGTAGATGATTCAAGAGCACCCTATGACAATACCATCGGATTTCTCCCTGAAGCGTATCAATCGGCCTATATTGTGCGACATCCGCTGCGCAGCCTGCGGCATGCCCTTACCGAGTTGTCGAAGCGACAGGAGCCGCCGGCAAAACTGGTTCCCTGCTTGCCTGTACAGTTGCATGTCGGGCACAGTTGGGGAGGTGGGCTGGGCCGTTGGATGGAAGACTATATCGCAGCCGATACCAGCCATAACCATCTGGTCTTGCGCTCTATTGGTGACATCAGTGCATTTGGTCAGGCCGTCGCGCTGTATCGTTCAATGGATATGGGTTTGCCTGTGCGAAAGTGGACCCTGTCCGAGCCCGTGACCGCGATGAGTCTGGGCAATCCCGAATGCCGAAAAATTATCGAAGAATTGATCGCGCAGTACAGCGTTGAATCTCTCGTGATTTCCTCTCTTATAGGTCATTCTCTCGATTGGCTGAGAACCTCGTTGCCGACGACAGTGGTTTTCCATGATTTCTTTCCATTTTGTCCCGCACTTTATGCAACCTTTGGATCTCCCTGCCATTCCTGCACTGAATCAGATATGCGAGCTTGTTCACGGGAAAACCCTATTCACTCATTTTTCAAATGGGACAGTGATGACTACTGGCTAGCGGCCAGATTACGGTTTGTCGATTTGATCATGCAGGAAAATGTCACATTGGTGGCACCGAGCGAATCTGTCATGCAGCGTTACCGTTCGCTGGCGCCGCGTCTGCAACAAAAGCAGGTTCATATTGTGCCGCACGGCTTGAGTACAACACTTGCGTCCTCGCTGGTACCAACGTCGCCCCCCCGAGAGGCGCGAGAACGGCTTCGTCTGGTCATCCTGGGCCGGCTGACTGAGGAAAAAGGCTGGGCTATTGTCAATGACATCATTAAGGAACTAACCGGTTTTGCCGATGTCTTGTTATTGGGTGTAGGCGAAGCTGGACAGCCATTCAAGTCACTGCCGGAGGTTACTGTTGTCGATTCATTTCATAGTGACGAGCTTGGTGGGCTTCTGAATCAGTACAGCCCCGATCTGGGCCTGCTGCTTTCGGTGGTACCTGAGACATTCAGTTACACGCTGAGCGAGCTCTGGGCGGCGGGTATTCCGGTACTGGCTACCCGGCTGGGGGCATTTGTAGATCGCGTTAAAGAAGGTGATAATGGGTGGCTGGTTGAGCCGGCCCCGGCTGCAGTTCTCGCGCAACTGGAAGTATTGCTCAGCCAACGGGAACTCCTGCAGCAGGCCAGGCAGCGTTTACTAATGCATACTGTGCGAACGGCCGATACCATGGTCGAAGCGTATGTCGCGCTGGAGCCTGAGCCCGAAAAGATCCCTCTGAACCGCTATAAGCTGGCAAGGCGGTCCTACGGAAACCCGTATGCGCGAAGCGGTGCAGACAAGCAGGGCAAGGCCCTGCATGTCAATCATCAACTACCATATCGTAAAGTCCTGGCAGATTTCCTCGACTACACTGGTAGAAAGGTCGGCCAGACTCCCAGCCTGCCGCCGGGATTGCGGGGTGGCATAGGCAGGTTACTGTGCAAATTTGCTGGTCGAGTTGGCGGCAAGTAGCTGCCTGGCGGGTGGCTATTTGCAATTGTATTTGAGTGGTCGATGCACATATTTACAAGCATAAGCAGTAACTATATTCCCAAGGCACGGGTGCTGGCGCACTCGGTCAAGGAGCATGTGCCCGATGCTGTGTTTCACCTGTTGCTGTGCGACCGGCCACCGCAGGGATTTAATCTGGAGCAGGAGGATTTTGATCACCTGATTTTACTGGATGAACTGGATATCGAGAGCAAACAATCGTGGGTCTTCCAGCACGATGTGGTCGAGCTATGCACGGCGGTAAAAGGCCTTGGTTTTCAGGAAATATTCCGGCGTCACGGGCCGGACAAAATCGTTTTTCTCGATCCCGATATGGTGCTGTTCTCCGGAGTTGAGGCGATATCTGAGCAGTTGGATCAGCATAGTGTACTGATGACACCTCATCAAACAGTACCTGAGACCAGTCGCTCAGCCATCCTTGATAATGAGGTCAGCAGCCTGAAACACGGGGTATTCAATCTGGGTTTTCTCGCTGTCAGGAACTCATCGGAGGGGATGCGTTTCGTCAACTGGTGGAGTGACCGCCTGCGCGATTTTTGTTTTGATGACAAGAAGCAGGGGTTGTTTACCGATCAGAAATGGGGTGATCTGGCACCGGCTTTTTTTCCTGATCTGGGCATATTGCGGGATCCACAATACAATGTTTCAACATGGAATATAAACAGCCGTGATATCACGGGTGATCTTGTCAGCGGGATATTTGTGAATGGGGCGCCCCTCTGCTTCTATCATTTTTCGGGCATCGACAGCGGAGCGCAGAATCTCATGCTACAAGTTTACGGCGGCAATAATCCTGTATTATACCAGTTGAGGGATTGGTATCTGCGGCGCTGTGACGAGATGGGACAGGGAGAGTTAGGGAAATGGCCGTGTTGGTATGCATTCTATGAAAATGGTGACGAGGTGAAGCCGGCCGAGCGGCTGCTCTACCGCTACCGTGAAGAGCTGGCCCAGCGCTTTCCGGATCCCTACGCATGTCCGCGCACTGGAGACAGCTACCAGTCCTGGTTTCGGAGCAACGCCGGGTTGGCTGAACAAGGGAGCACCCCCCATGATGATATGGTGAATGTATTGCGGCAGGAGCTTGATACTATCCGTCATTCAATGAGCTGGAGAGCTTTTCGAAGCTTGTCAACGGCATATCGGCGCCTGGGAGTGAAGCTTGGCCGCCAGCGTTTTCTGAGCCGACTGAGCCGCTAACGCTATGACCTCTGTGACGCCAGCTTCCGCCAGGACGGTTCTGTTTGTAAGCCACGATATGCACGGCGGTGTCGATCGTCATATTGCGCAGCTCGAAGAGATTCTGGCTGGCAAGGCGCAAGTCGTCAAATTGTTGAGTCAGCCCCGGAACTACGTGAAGTTGAGTCTCGGTTCGGACGTCTGGTATTTTCACCAGCGCGACCAGTTCCCGGATATGTTGGAGCTGTTGCGCGTTCTGCAAGTCTCCTATATACACATTCACCATTTATTTGGATTTCTGGGAGAAATCTGGAGCCTTCCGGACAGGCTGAATCTACCCTACAGTTTTACCGCGCACGACTACAGTTTGATAAATGGTTCAACCACATTGCATGACAGGAAGGGCTACTACCTGCAGGAGTTTTCGGAGCAGAACTCCCCGTCCGTGGCCCAATTACCTTCCTGGTGTGCGGATTTGGAGCAATATCGGAAGATGAGCGCGACGCTGTTGGGGTCGGCTGAGCGTGTCTTTTGTCCCAGTGACTTCACCGGACGGCTTTTTCGAATGCACTATCCCGACGCAAACTATCTGGATTGTTTCCATCCGGACTGGGAGCTCGATGCGCCCTATCCTTCAGTAAAGCGCCAGGGAGATGGCCGTGGCAAGTTGCGTGTCGCAGTACTGGGCA
This sequence comes from Halioglobus sp. D3-4, assembly GCF_055809315.1. NCBI lineage: Bacteria > Pseudomonadati > Pseudomonadota > Gammaproteobacteria > Cellvibrionales > Halieaceae > Halioglobus > Halioglobus sp. D3-4. The sequence continues at coordinate 3,300,054 of NZ_CM147907.1, read as the reverse complement.
TGTTGAGCCGAGAAAAAGGCGCCGACCGACTGGATAAATGTGCAATTGCTGCGCGTGAGGGGGACCTGCCTTTTGAGTTTGTGCATTTTGGCCAGGCGTATCGCCGCCTGGACGACAGCATAGTGTCTCTGGGGCGCTATGAAGAGCAGGAACTAGCCCAGCTTATGGTCGCGCAGTCAATCGATCTCGTGTGGTTCCCCGCGCTGTGTGCCGAGGTTTACAGTTACACGCTTTCTCACGCTTTGAGGTCGGGGCTGCCTGTGCTTGCGCCCGATGTCGGGGCATTTCCCGAGCGCCTGCGTGATCGGCCCCTGAGTTTTAGCTTTCCATACCGCAGTAGCGTCGATGAGATTCTTCAGCAGTTGACGGCCGTGCGCACAGAATTGTTCGAGAGCGATCAAGCTCACGAATGGATCGGGCAGGATTTGCCTTCGCAACACGAATTTCAATACAGGCGGGACTACCTGACGATGCTGCCCGAGGTCGCGGTTTCCGGTAGTGATGAACTGAAAGATTTTGAAGGGTATATGAAGCGGCCTGCCGCTCTTGGACGGGCCGAGCTCAAAACGCGCTTGTTACGATTGCTGCTCTCTCTCAGTGACACAGGCGTATTCATACTCTTGCAAAGGGTAATACCCTATGACATACAGAAAAGCTTGAAGAGAATGCTGAGCGATAAGCCGCTGCATGAACTGGGCTAAGTGGCTGACGCCGTGCGTATTTTTCCTGCCCGAGAGCTGATGCTGATATGAAGCTGGGTGAACTACTGGTTGAGGGGGGCAAGATTACCCCCAGAGATGTCGAGCGCGCGCTGGTCGCCCAGGGGGAGATGGGCGGTTTGTTTGGCCAGGTGCTGATTAAACTGGGCCTTGTTTCCGAGAGTGATGTCGCGCGGGCCTTGTCGGGCCAGCTTGATGTCTCGTTGCTGGCTGCGGCCGATTATCCCGAAGAGCCCGTTAGCGCTGCCGGCGTCTCGCTTGATTTCATGATGAGTCATTCAGTTGTCCCGCTGGCGGTAAACAAGGAGGCAGCCCGTTTCTCTGCGACTGTGCCGCAGGATTCATACCTGCGCAAGGCACTGGAGATGGCGCTGGACCGCCCCGTCACGCTGTGCCTGGGGCTGGAGTCCGACATTCTCAGTGCGCTGGAAAGGCATGAGAAAGGGGCCGAATCGGAGGAGCCGGAGGAAGAAGCTTTCGGGTCCAGCTCGGATGACCAGGAATTTATCGAGCACCTCAAGGATCTGGCGAGTGAGGCACCCATCATCCGGTTGGTAAACCAGCTTATCCATCGCGCCCTCGATTTGGGCGCGTCGGATATCCACATCGAGCCCTTTGATGATGGCCTGCACCTGCGGTACCGCGTCGACGGTGTGATACACGACGCCGCCGATGCACCCCAGGCAAGTTTTGCACCGGCCATCGCCTCGCGTATCAAGCTGCTGGCCAACCTCAATATCGCCGAGCGACGTCTGCCCCAGGATGGCCGGATCATGACCCGGGTAAAAGGCCATGAACTGGATTTGCGGGTTTCGACCATCCCCACGGTGTACGGTGAAAGCATCGTTATGCGCGTGCTGGATCGACAGAGTATCCAGCTCAGCCTCACGGATATGGGGTTCAGCGAGGACACTCTGCATCGTTACCAGGAGCTGCTGTCGCGTCCTCATGGGGTTCTGTTGTTAACTGGGCCAACAGGGTCTGGCAAGACAACCACCCTATACGCCTCACTGTCATCCATGGATTCTGAAGCGCTGAAGATAATCACCGTTGAAGACCCGGTGGAGTACCAGCTGCGGGGTGTTAACCAGGTACAGGTAAAACCCCAGATCGGACTGAATTTTGCACTTGCGTTGCGATCCATCCTTCGCCAGGACCCGGACATTATCATGATTGGCGAGATGCGCGATGGTGAAACCGCACAGATCGGTGTGCAGTCCGCGCTCACTGGCCACCTGGTGTTGTCGACCCTGCACACCAATACGGCTGCGGCTGCCATCACCCGGTTGGAAGACATGGGGATTGAACGCTACCTCATTACGTCGTCGGTCAACGGGGTATTGGCTCAACGCTTGGTTAGAAAGTTGTGTGAGCACTGCCGCGAGCCGGTTAGTACCTCCTCAGAGGCCTTTTCGCGACATGGCCTTGACCGATTTATGAAATCGCCGCAGGACCCTATCTACAGAGCGGTAGGCTGTGATGCCTGCAAGCATACGGGCTACCGCGGTCGAACAGGTATTCATGAGTTATTTGTGCTGGATGGCGCGATGTACGATGCGATTCTCAGCGGGGCAGATGCCACCACTCTGCATGCGGTTGCCCGAAAAAATGGCATGCATACACTGTTTGAGGATGGGCTGAAGAAAGTGGCCCTCGGGGTAACGTCGATGGAAGAAATACTGCGAGTGAGCCTGGATCAGCAGGAGGAAGCTGAGGATCCGGTGGTCGCCAGTGACGAAGTAAATCTTGCGACCTAGACAAGCGGGTAGACGAAAAACACTATGGCTACCTTCAGCTACAGGGCGATATCGAGAGACGGTAAAAGCGTGCAGGGTGTGTATGCGGCTGACCGAATCGAGTTGGCATCGCGGGAGCTGCGCGCACAAGGCCTGACCCTGTTGAGTATTGAAAGCTCCGGCAAAGCCGTAAGAGGGGCGAATGAAGACGCTCTGGGCCCCGGAAATGCCGGCAGCGACGATGTACTGGCAATGACAAGAGAACTCTCAGTGCTGCTGCGTGCAGGCCTGCCCATTGATCGGGCGCTCAAGGTTATTATTGATATGGCCAGCGATGAAAAGCTTCGTGAACTGCAGCAAGACCTTCTCGATTCCGTCAAGGCCGGGAAGGGGTTGAGCCAGGCGCTGCAGGCGTATCCCCGGGTGTTCAGTAACTTCTATGTCAACATGGTGCGTTCAGGCGAGGCCAGCGGTCATCTCGCTGACGTTCTGACGCGCCTGTCTGACTATCTTGTCAATGCGAAATCGGTAAAGTCCAGCGTGATTTCAGCGCTGGTGTATCCCGCCATTTTGCTCACAGTGGCAGTGCTGTCGATTGTCGGCATGCTGGGTTTTGTCGTACCTCAGTTCGAGGCACTGTTCAGTGATATGGGGGATGCACTGCCTGTGCTGACCCAGGTGGTCATTGCCGCGGGCGACCTGCTCAAGAGCTATGGCTGGTTGCTATTGGTGTTGCTCGTCATCACCGTATATGCCGTGCGTAGTTGGCTGCGAACAGACGAGGGCCGGACCAAATTCGATGAGTCGCTGGTGCGGCTGCCGGTGTTCGGACCTATTGTTTTCAAGTATGAGGTGGCCAAGTTTTCCAGAACCGCTGGAACTTTATTGGGCAACGGTGTGTCTCTACTACGCGCGATCTCAATCGCGGTAGAGACTGTCGACAACAGCCATATAAAAGCGTCGCTTAACGTGCTTGAGCCGGCAGTCAAAAGGGGCCAGCGAATGTCTGCCGCACTCGAGGAAGCGGGGATATTCTCTCCACTGGTTATTCAGATGGTGCGTGTGGGTGAGGAATCCGGCAGTTTGGACGAGATGATGACGGAACTGGCCGAGGTTTACGATGGCGAGGTGCAGGCGGGAGTTAAGCGAAGCCTGACCCTGCTGGAACCGGTATTGATTCTGGTGATGGGTGGTGTGATTGCCTTTGTCATTATCGCCATCTTAATGGGTATAATGTCGGTGAATGACCTCGCCGTATAGCGTACCGAACGACTACGATACTCAGCGAGACCGGTATCACTCCAGCCACAGCGCCACACAACGGGAAAATACAGATGCGAAAACTCATTGGAAAGTCCAGATTACACGCTCGTTCTAATGGGTTCACGCTGATTGAACTGCTGGTCGTTCTGGCGATTATTGCATTGCTGGCGGGTTTAGTTGGCCCCAGTGTTCTGAACCAGCTCGGTGGTGCCAAAACCAAAACAGCGAGAATCCAGATCAAGGATCTGGAGCAGGCGCTGGAAATGTACAAACTGGATGTCGGCAAATACCCTTCCAGTAATGCCGGCCTGCAGGCGCTGGTTCAGAAGCCCGGCGATGCCGACGGCTGGAATGGGCCCTATTTGAAATCTGGCGTGCCCAAGGATCCGTGGGGTTACGATTATCACTATGTCTACCCTGGCACTCGCGCGGACATTGATATCTACTCGCTGGGCCAGGATGGCGCTGAGGGCGGAGAATCTGAGAACACCGATGTGGGAAACTGGTGAACGTAGGTCGGTTAGGGCCGCGAACGTGTTCCCGGTGTCGAATACGGGTGGATTTACCCTGCTGGAACTGATCATTGCAATTGCAGTGGCGGCACTTGTGCTTGGGGTCAGCGCGCCGGCGATGCAACGGCTTTACCAGTCTTCGCAGTATCACGGGGCAGTCAATGATGTCGTAGACCTGCTATCGTCGGCTCGCTATGGGGCCATCAGGAGCGGCGCAAAAGTTGATGTGCTTGTCTACCCCGAAACCCAGACAATAGTGGCGGGGAGCAAAGAGCGGCAGTTACCCGATAACGTGCAGTTGGAGGTCGTCGGTGCCCGGGAACTCAATCGCGATGGCGCCGGCGTTATTCGCTTTTACGCAGATGGAAGCTCCAGTGGCGGTAACGTAAGGCTGCAAAGTGCCAGTGGCGTATGGGTGCAGGTAGATGTTGATTGGCTGCTGGGCAGAGTAACACTTTGCAAGGCCGATTGCGGTGATGCAATTGCCGCGGCACAGTTCTGACAGGCGGGCGATTTACTCCCGCGATTTCACTGTGGCCCAGACTATTTCTTCCTCAGCCAGGCTGTGTACCGCCATGACCGGCTCTGTTCCATAGCGCTTATCTGTTCACGTAATGACAACTTGTCTGCCTGTGATTGCCTGAGTGCCTGACTGAGTTGTTCGATGTCGCCGTTGAGCCGTGTAATATCGCCGTTGAGCCGTGTAATATCGTCGTTGAGCTGGACCACTACCGCCTGAGCCTCGGCGAGTGCCTCATCTGTCTCGGTAAAGCGTTGTTGTGTGCTGGTGAGGATTTTCTTGGCCTCGGCCAGCGCGCTGTCAGTCTCGCCGAATCGGCGCCTTGTTTCATTCAGCATCACCTCGAGCTTCTGGCGCTGCTCCTGTTCCTTTCGCAGGCTGTTACGCGTCAGTGTCGAGCTGTCCAGAATGCTGCGGGTAAAACGAAGATGCTCATGCAATATGCTGGCGGTATCGTCAGGTTTTTCACGCAGGCGGATGGCATCCACATTGCTGCGGAACTCATAGAGTGGATCTCGCCCTGTAAAATCAGTGACGAGCTCGTGATAGTCCGGGTGCAGCTTGGCCAGTATCGCGTCGGCTGATCGTTTTCTGCCTGTCGACTCCGATGCGAAGCTCGCAGCGCCAGCGTGATAGACAAACACATCCGCGGCGATAACGTGCGTCCAGCCCACTGCACTCGCGCGTAGTGAAAAATCACACTCTTCGCCATAGCCATGCCCGAAAGACGCTTCGTCGAACGGGCCGGTTGCGTTTAGGCAAGCTCGCTTGATGTACATGCAGAAGCCTACAGCGGTTGGAATTTCGCAGCGCAGGCCGGCATTACCTTGTTTAAACGCGCGGTCCAGCTCAGTCGCGGTCCAGCGTTCTGGTATCTCGTTTGAGTACAGCGGTATAGGATAGGAGCAGATTGTCCCGTTGTTTGAAAAAGGCGTTACTGTCCCGGTATCGTCGTCCCGGTATGCACAGCTCCGCAACCGCTGTACCCAGTCGCCCGATACCGTGGTATCGCTATTGAGCAGGATGACGTCCGCTTCGGTGTCGAGTGTGAAACCTTTGTTTGCGGTACCCACAAAGCCGAGGTTTTCCTCGTTGACCACCAGCTGAATACTGTTGCGTTGGCTCAACTGCTGACAGTACTCAGTGACCGCCTCTTCGGGTGAGTTATCGTCAATGATGACCACGGTTGTGTTGTCGGGTAGATCACTCGACAGTACTGACTCGAGACAATCCCTTGTTAACTCGATATCCCGGTAGACGGGGACGATCACTGTCACTGGCCGGAGATGCGGACTACCTTCGCTGCCATCCATCGGTCACGCCTTTTTAAATGCAGGCGGCACTGTATAGGGAGAATACGCGCCATTCATTTGTGTAATGAGCCCGCCAGGTTTCTGGGATGTGGAATTATACATCACGTGTGACAGAGGATTATGCGCTGTCTCAACATCCGGGAATGCGGCCTGTCTTGGTCACCGTCAGGGTGCTGTAGGCAGTTTTGCTCTGCAGCGTCACAGGAAGAGTGACTTCTCCGGGAACCAGTACCACCGCTTGTCCTGTTACTCCGTCTAGCGACCACTCGATGAGATCACCCAGCTCCAGGTTCAGTAGACTGGATGGTCGTGTGCGCAACGTGACCTTGACGCTCGCTTCTGTGGGTTGATCCTCTATGTCCTCGTGTATATCGGTCAGCGCTGAATACCGTATGTCGACCTGTGCGCTGTACTCTGTGGTTGTCATGGTTCGGCTGTCCCAGGCCAGGCCGATGTTATAACCACCCATAGCGCCCCAGATATTCGCTGTGGACTCCGTGAACGCGACAATGAACGGGTCGTCCAACCTCACGTCCTGGTTGGATGCGGCAAACATCTCGTTGTAGGGCAGGTTGGCAGCACAGGATGCGTTGGGTAACGCGTGGCCACAATCGTGCCACAGGGCGTAGCAGGAGAGGCGGTGCTCGTCACAAACACGTTGCAGCCAATCCTGATGGAAGAAAACCACGACGTCCGCCGGGCTCCCCTGCAAAAAGAAATACATGAATTTGAGCTGCTCGGCCTGCAGTTCGTGGTCAGCTTTCGAGGTGTCGAAGCCATCCCACGCTACCTGGATATTGTTGGTCTCCTGATAGAGGCCGCCTTCGTCGAGGAATCCCATTGGAGCCTGGCCGGCGTTGATCTTGGTGATCCTGGCCTGGACTTCCGGATCGACAAGTCCGAACATCAATGGCTGCAGCAGCGAGGTCGATGCGCCATAACTGTTGCCTTTCAACGTCAGCCCGGCACCCCGGTCGACACTATCGCCCCAGAGTTGATCGATTTTTCGCACTGCAGTGGTGTAGCGCTGGGCGGGCGAGTTGCCGAAGAACGGCCCCCCAAAGCCCCAGGGTGTCACACCGTCTACCATATGCGTTGCCGCTGTCGGGTAATAGTCGTTGCAGTTTTTGACAATGATTTGGCCCGCTTTGGAAAAATCCCAGGTTGGGCAGTTGCTCGCGTTGCCGTAACCATCCCAGTGCAGAACAATGGGGTACTGCCCGGTTGCCGTGGGCACCAGAAAGCCAACAGGGTAGCTCATGTTGAAGCCGGCCGGGCCATAGGTATCGTTGATTTTGTAGTTACAAACGTGAAACTTGATCGCGGGGTTGGGGAATGGCGTACTGGACTCTGCGCAAGTGAGGTCGTCGGGGTTACCCGCCGAAGCGCCCATGGCGATCAGAAGGATCGAAGCGAGAACTGCAAAACGACTCAAACTCACAGTGTGTGCGCGGAGCTGGTCGCCAATTCGCTATTTTGTACCCTACCTCTGCCGCCAGGTTTCGTCAGCATGCCCATGTTTTTATGTGCTCTCCCGGTGTTTCGAGTGTACTTCACGGATAACGCGAGTTGCGGTTGGCGGGCATTCTAACGCATTTATAATCGTGTGAAACCGGACATATTGCCATTGGCGTTCGCGTGCAGAGCGGGATGGTTCTTGCGGTGAAGTGCTGGTGCCGAGGTGGAGCGGGTGATGGGAATCGAACCCACGTATGCAGCTTGGGAAGCTGCCGTTCTACCATTGAACTACACCCGCATTCCTGACGTTGGCCGTATCGGCTGCCAGGTGCCGACGGCAGCGCAAGCGTATCCTTATAATTGAATTGCGTCAAAGCAAAAGCTGTTCCTTGCGCTGCTATCGGTTACTATCTCGCGCAGTTATGAGGCTGGGGCGCTGGTCTGCCAGAGATGCTGGCAGAACGCCTCGGCCACCCGTGGTAAACAGGTAACCATGCAGACAGAAATCGCCGTAGTACTGATCGATATCGAAGCGCAGCTACGCCAGTTGGGACAGTGGGACACGGTGCCGCCCAGTGCCGCTGCGCTGGCCTCGGAACAGCCTTTCTGTGTGGATACGTTGACCTTCCCGCAGTGGCTGCAGTTTATTTTCCTGCCCACGCTGTACTGCCTGATGGAGGAGGGCAAGCCGCTGCCTGCCCGCAGCGGAATTGAGCCGATGGCTCAGGAGTATTTTCGCGGTACAGGTATCAATAGCGCAGAGTTGGAGCGATCCCTGCGCAAGGTCGATACACTATTGAGTGGCGGCGCGCACATCTGAACAGCGGGGCACAATTGCTGCTCCGGCGAAGCCTGCTGTGAGTGCAGTGCCCGCTTACCGCGATATCTCACTGGTGGCGGCTTTATCAGTGTATTCACGCGAGCCTGTATCAAGCGCGTTGTAATGGGGGCGGGCGGCGGTACCGAGCGGAGGCTTGAATTGTTCCGTCGGTATCAGGTAATTGGCTTCCGCCCGGTGGGAAAGCGCTATCGCTGAATCGACAGCCGCAGAGCCTGCAGGAGCCTCCCAGCTTCCCGGAAGTCGGGCATTCAGATTCAGCGCGATATTGTGCTCTGTCACTCCCTCGCCAATCAGGAAATACCCCCGGCCAAAGCGCAGGTTGTTGGCGACCAGTACATCCGCAGCCGCGTGGTTTCTTACCAGGGCGCCCGCAATGGCCTCATTGACGAAGGTGTTGTTGATGACAAACAGGCGTTGCTGCTCTGCCGTGCGGCTCTCGCAGCCCTCCGCTCCGTAGCCTATTGCATCAAAGTTCTCTGTTGTGGCCGCCTGTGCCATATCGTTGCCGATGATGTAGCTCAGGCCGCAGTTGGGCAGATCGATCAGGCGGCTGGCAGTGCCATCCTCGACGTCTTCGACCCGGTTATACGTGATGTGGTTTTCCAGCGCGCGCGATTTGATGTGGTGGCCGCGATCCGTACCGGTGAAATGGCTGCCGCTGATGGTGAAGCGCCCCAGCCCGCCCACATATATCCCGTGGCTGAACGTGCCCTCGCGCTTCTGAAAGTGAAAGCGCGAGGAGAATACCTCCAGGCTGGCGTCGGGAAAGGCGCCGGTGAGTACGGAAAATTCATTGTGGTGGAAGTAGGTGTTGCGCAGTGTGAGGTTGCCGCCCTCGTGCCGGATACCCGCGCCATTGGTATCGGCAACCCGCGCGCCAGAGAATTCCACATTCTCCACCACGGTGTTATTGCCGCTGATCAGCCAGATAGCCTTGCCGTTAGGGATCAGGCCGCTCGACTGTAGATGGGCCATGCCGCCCACGCCGCGAATGGTGAGGTTGTCCTGCCGCCACTCGGCGAAGTCATTGTGATAGGTGGCCGCGTCGATCTCGATGGTGTCGCCGGGTCTGGCCACGCGTGCGGCGGCACCGGGGGTTCTCAACCAGCGCGTGGGGCCGACCCGCAAAATGGTGGTCGCGCTGATCTCGGCGGGCGTAACATCGACCTGTTCAGGCTCTGCGAAGGCCGGAGTAATTGCAATACCCGGGAATGTGAGAATGCACAGCAGGGTGAGCAGGCAGCCACGCAAACCTTTTCGGTACGGCCGGTGACGGCCGTTAATCGCGCAGGTCATTCAGGAGCTCCGGCAGTTCGTCCAGGGCGTTCAGCCGGTACTTCGCCCCTGTGAAATCGTGCTGTGCGGTGAAGGCATTGTGGACGACTGCGCAATCGATGCCCGCGGCCAGCGCCGCTTGCAAGCCGCGCTGAGAATCCTCGACTACCAGGCATTCCTCTGCGCGGGCACCAAACTTTTCCACGGCGAGCAGATACGGTTCAGGGTCGGGCTTGGAGGAGACATAGTCTTCGCGCGTGAGTACGAATGCCATATACGGGACGAGGTTGCGGTTGTTGTGAATCGCCTCAAAATGGGGCCGGGTCGATGTCGTGACAATCGCCATTTTGTGGCTCGCAGACAGTACCTGCAGCACTGCTTCCACGCCGGGGATTTCGATTGCCTCGTGTGTCAGGTAGGCCGAGTAATAGGCGTTGCGCTCGGCCTGTTTCTCGCTGATCCGTTCGCGCTCAATACCCGCCGCTTCAGCCAGTTCCCAACTGGAGAGGCCGTGCACCATGCGCTGCAAATAGTGCTTCTGCTCCAGTGAAACGCCGAGTTCAGCCAGTGCGCGTTGCGTGGCTTTAAAATACCAATACTCGGTATCGACCAGTACCCCGTCGTTGTCCAGCAGCAGATAACGTTTCATGATTGGGTAAATTTACCCCAGGGAGATGGCTTTGCGAATGTAGAGAGATAAAGGGCTTCGACTTTGTCTCTCGCCCACGGGGTTTTGCGTAGAAACTTGAGCGATGACTTGATCGACGGGTCATTCTGAAAACAGCGTATAGTTATCTTCCGACCCAGATCATCCCAGCCGTAGTGTTCCACCAGTTGGGTGACGATAACCTCCAGTGTCAGGCCGTGTAGAGGGTTGTTGGCCTGCTTCTCACTCATGCATTCTCCGCCCGCTCATTACTGGTATACAGGCGCTTGCGGCCGACAAAATTCTGATACAGAGCAGTGTGCGCGGCCTCGGAAAAAACGTCCTGTCGCTCCGGGTATTGTGCGATCCACTCGACCAGCATTTCAAGGTTCGCGTCCTGCTCTTCCTTGGAGGCATACTTGTGCGGCTCCCACGGACGCTTCCGGGCATTCTCGATACACAGTGCCACAGGCAGGTTCATAAAGATGGCCTCGGTCGCCTGCGGTGCCGCGACCTCGAGCAGATCGGCATAACAACCCTCAATGACCCAGGTGTCGTAGGACTGAATAAACGCCTCAATTTCGGCGCGGGAGTCGGCCAGCGGCTTACGCTGCGGCGGGTTGGTCGGCAGCCAGGCCAGTGTGTCCAGATCCAGGTGCGCCAGCCCGCGTTCATTGTAGAGCTGCTTCGCCAGTGTGGATTTACCCGAACCGGAATTGCCAAATACCAGAATTTTACTCAAAGATCGCTTCCTTAAACGTCAGTTATTAGTTGTAGTGCAGCAGTAGGTCAGTCCCGGACCCACTGAGCGAGCTCCACCGTAATACCATCCGGCCCATCGAGGAACACCAGTTTGCGATCATGGAAATTCATCACGCTGTTTCTCGCTCCAAATCCAGCCGCGACCATCGCTTGCAGCTGTTGATCCAGATCGTCTACCGCGAAGCAGATATGGTTAAAGCCAATGCTTCGCAGCGTAGTGAGCTCTGGATGGGGTAGTGGCTCGGGCTTGAGATATTTCAGTAACTGTACTTCCAGCCGGGGTGAGGAATCCCGCAAGACCAGTGTATGGTGCTCCGCCTCAATCCCGTCGACGCCCATATAGTCGGACATAACCTCTCCCGTGATAACCACGGATTTATCCTCTTCAAAACCTAGCAGAGCAAAAAAAGATTTGGCTTTGGCTACATCGGTTACTACTACCGTAACGTGGTCGAAATTTGTAATCATGACAGCCTCTCGAAATTCCCTGCGAGTACTTTAACCCATCTCCGTACAATTGGTGTAGTTGAGGTCTGCGCAGGAATTTCCTTTAGCGCTCTTTCTTTTGGGGATTGCCGAACCTGTGCAAGTTCACAGTCGTATAGACTCGCGGGGCCTGGGAGGCCAGGCCCCCGGTATTCCGGGATATATTTTCAAGTACTCTGACCCCTTGAATAGACAACTTGAATATTGATATCGACAGGTGTTCAGCTATGCTAATTTAGCAATCTATAATATCGACGGCATCGTGCCAGGCTGAACTAACGTCTGTCTCCTCAGTGCAGGCTGAAATGCGGTAACAATATGATGAAAAACGCTGCTACGCTGTTTCTTTTGATCACCCTGGTTGTGCTTGCCCGCTTTTCATTCGCGCAAACATTCGAGGACGAAATTAATACAGGGTTTGGTAATTCCTATCTCAAAATGGAGTTTGAGCCCGTCAACATCAGCTCCTCCTCGATGACCTATCTACGTGTTAGCCACGAGAGTTGCGTCTACGTAGCGCCCAATGCGATTCAGATCGACAGCGTTCGCCAGACATTAGACGTGTCCCTGAATATCGGGGACGTTGGCTTTCTGTGCCCCGTGCCGGGCACCTATGTAATACCTATTGGAATCCTTCCCCGGTCTGACGCCTTACATGTTTCGGTGTACATGGAGGCATTTTCGGACGAGCATCTCCCATTTGACGAACAAAACTTGCTCTGGGAATTCGATGTTGGTGTATCTGCCGCCAACCATTTTTCCTGGGCCGAGACGCCGGCAGAGGGATCAATACAAAGCGGTGTAGGGCTAATTCGCGGTTGGGCATGCGATGCAAAGACCGTGGAGGTGCAGTTTGATGATTTACCGCGCATGCCGATTCCCTACGGTTCAATCCGTACAGATACCAATGCTATTTGCGGTGATGATAACAACGGCTACGGTGCAGTGTTCGCCTGGGGTTCGCTGGGCCACGGCACGCATACCATGGAAACGTTTATCGATGGCCGTCGGGTATCGGAAGTAAGCTTCGAAGTGAACGGTCTTGGTGAAGCCTTTGTAACGGGCCTCACTGGAGAGTACGAAGTGCCTGACTTCCCACAGCCAGGGCAAAGCGTCGTTATAGAATGGAGCGAGGCCGATCAAAACTTCATTATTGTTGAAAGTAAGTAGGCGCCTGAATAGTCTTCGGGTGCAGAGTATAACTGCCCTGTAACGTGGCAGCTGCTATGTCGTAGTCACTGTATAAAAATACTATTTTTTATACCCCGAAAACGTTTCCGCGGAAACGCGTTCGAGGTATAAGCAGCAAGGGGTAATAACATACGGATATAGGTACCGGCCGCAAATGTAGCGCGTAAATCTGAGGTTCAATCCTGGCGCAACTTTCGAGACCCTACCAGTGTAAGTAGCCCTGCAAGGAGGCCAAGCATCCACAGGGGACTTACGGGGATCGATGTGGGCGCGGATGGCACTGCGACCGTCGTTCCCAGCGAAAAGCCCAAAACAGACGAGCCGTTCAAGCGATTTTCGTAGGGCCCAATTCCTTCAAGCGTGTCAGTGCCGTTATCACACCACCAGTTGTTATCAACGAGAAAGTCAGGCGTAACCCTAAGTACAGCACCCACACAATCCGCCCTGCTAAACGTCGTGCTACCCGCTACTACGTCCCCGCCCGCCATCGCGATGTTCACCGAGAGTACGTTGGAGGACAGGGATTCGGTATCTTCGTTCAGCGGCGTGCCATTAGGCACGACAGCATCATCCCAAGTAAATGTTCCAGAGCCCGTCTCCCCGTTGCTTCCAATTATGGCGAAGGTATGTTGTTGAATTGCACCAAAGGCCATTGGTGCAGACATCGACAGACAAGCAACCACAGGTAACAGACTCTTTTTCCATTTAACAACTGTATTCATAATTTCGCTGGCTCTAGGTTCTAAGATCGTCAGCTTATAGAGCCAACCTTTGGAAAGGAAGCGATTTCTGGTTCTACTGTTGATCACACCTAGCGCAGAGCAGCTCGCCGGGCTGTCTGCTCATCTAATTGAGTAGTGTCGCTTGTTAGCCGTGGTGGGACGTTGGCGCTACCAAGCTGGCTATGCCCGCTATCGGGAGAGGAGACAGAAACGTATCCGCGGAAACGTTTCAAGGGTTTAAGCAGCCTGGGTTAATAACATATGGGTATTGAATATGGCGAAATCCGTTACACGTAATTCTGAGGTCTAAGTGAGATTCCCGCGTCCTTCTACTGTTTTCATGGACTCTGACCCCTTGAGCTTGACTTGTTAGCTGTCGACCAGTTCGGCTTTAGAAAATTCATAGTAATGTACTTCATCATCACGCGCTTCCTTCATGTGAATTAGCCAAAAACCATCGTGACCTTTTAGCCTCACTGTGTGGCTATTTAGTAGCTTTACGATCTGGTCTAGCCACTCGGGGAGAGATTTTTCATAGTAGTTGTAGTTGCTTTTCGTTCCCAGAGGGTTGTCAGCATGGAGAAGAGCACCGCACTTCTTGTAGGCTTTTACAAATTCCTTTTTAGTCAGAACACCAAGTACAACGTCTTCAAAATCCGATTTAACTCCCGGCTGACTCGAAGGTCTTTCTAGGATTGGCTTAGGGTAGAAATCAGGATTTGCGCGTTCAAGATCTTTCAGTAGCAATTCTGCATTCCAATGCTTCTGAAAGTTAGAGTGTATTTTCTCACACTCGGCTTTATTGGCGACCAGTGAAGCCATCGCTATCAGCTCAAGTATTTTACGAATTTGAAGGCAAATACTCTCTAGCGTAGTTGGGTGATAGAGGGCATTCCCTGGTCCACGCATGAAATAGTGGGCAACTTCTGTTCTACGTTTTATTTCACGCATTACATCTGCGTACATTTGGATAGGTCTGGCACTCATATCGGCAGTTAACGCCTAAGGCCAGGGCGCCGGTTTCGGCGTCCCAAACCCTTACTTGCTATATGCTCAAAGCCTGAGGTCGCTCCAGGTGCCATAGGAAAGATTGCCGGCCTCACACATTTCTCGTACATACTGCGTAATCTCCTTTGCACCTATATTGGTCCCGATCCAGTATCCTTTGTATTGAAAAGAGTACTTCCTGCAAAATTTCTCGTCTTTGTCGGGATAAAGCTGGTTCAATTCCTTAGAGATATAGTGCCGTGTACGGTGGGAACTTTCCTTAAAGTGTTCTTCATCGACGGTGGAGAACATCTTCAAGAAACTATCAGATTCTTTGTCGAGGATTTTAATAAGCTCGCGGACGATATCGATTTTCTCCCAAGGGCGGTGCACATCGTAGCGTTCTTGAAATGCCCCAATTGTGTATCGCAGAGCGTACTTGGCCCCCACACCATGGACAGACAAAAAGACTCCAGTCAATTTCATAGATGGCATATGATTCTCCTAGGGCACATAACGCTTCAAACAGGAGCGGCCGTAAGGCCGTCCCGACGCGAAGCACCCCTGCTGTCTTGACTTGTTATGTGTCATTGGAAGCAGCCCCTTTCTCAACCACTTCGAATATGCCGTCCTTTAGGGTGATATCTGTCAATGACACTCTGCTAATGCGCCCATATAACATGACTCGCATACCGGGTCTCAAAACAGAGGCATCCATTTTTGAATGAACAAGAACCAGTGTAGGTATGCTTGACGCTGTACTCTCGATGCTAACTCCGATAAGCCAATCATCCAAAAGTGGAATACCTCGGCTAGGGAGAGACACAACCTTGCCAGCCCAATCGGACTCACATATCCACTTGTCTATGTATATTGCCTTAGCGAAGCTATCTCGCCTAGATCCATAGTGCTCATCTAGTTCGGCAAGTATTTCGGCAGGCTGCTCACCGGTAGCTAGGCAATTGTCAGTTGGTGTTCTGTCAGGCGCTGTCCTTACCTTGGACTCTTCGGCATGTTTGATAGGACTATTTATTTCGGGCTCAAGCAGGATTTTCGCGCTGACATTCGCTAAATCTCCCCCGGTTTCATCTTGACTAAACCAAGGCACCGCATACTTCCAAAGAAATACTAGCGCAATTGCCAGAACGATCCATCTTTTGTGATTCCAACCGTAAAGCCAGAGCCACTTCAGGTTCTCCAATAACGCTGGAGGTTTTGGATTCAAACGTCCATTTGGATCAGACTCTTCTTGGCGTCTCCACATCTCAGATGATCCTAACTTGACAGATAACAGTGAAGTGTATGTTATAGCTAAATGTAAGCACCCTGCCTACATCTAGCTATGTGGAGGTGCATGTAGCCATGGGTGACTAGTAACCATGTCCATATCTAGCGATGTATTTTCGAATGTAGCCACAACTGCATACCAACCATGCCCAAAATACTATCAACGCCATGGCGCCGCGACCTCTCGGTCTCCTTGCTCCAAGCAACGACTCAGCATTGTAGCGAGACGCCATTAGGGCAACCGGTGCGCTTGAAGATTCAGGCCCAGTTTTAGCTATGGAGTTAAAATGTGTTGGGAGTAGAGTCATCACGAGGTCCATCTCGAATCACTGGCTAAACTAGTCTTGGTGGGTGTTTCTTCGGCAGATTAACAGGCAGTCAGAATAACCAACCGCTACCCGGCCATAATTAGTGTTCAGTCCCGACTGATCCACTAGACCAGTCGGGGCCGTGTCTTCCTAATGCAGTATCCGATCCCCGCGCATCTCTGCCTGCAGTTCCTTGTTCTGATCAGCGGCGGCCGCTTCCTGCTGCTGCATATAATTACGCAGCCGGCCGACGACACTGGTCATCACATCGATGGTCTGGCTGATCTGGTCCAGCGCCATCAGGATGGTTTCGGTTTCTGTCTGCGTCTTGTCGTTACTCGCCATGTGAGATTCCTCTATTCGTGCGTATCAATCCCAGGTGAGGGCGCCGCCTGTCTGGTATTCGATGACTCGTGTTTCGAAGAAATTTTTCTCTTTGCGCAAGTCCATGATCTCCGACATCCAGGGGAATGGATTCTGTGCACCCGGATACTGCTCAGGCAGCCCCAGTTGCGACAGGCGTCGGTTGGCGATGAAGTGCAGGTATTCTTCCATCATCGCTGCATTCATGCCGAGTACGCCGCGCGGCATGGTGTCGCGGGCGTATTCAATTTCCAGTTGGGTGCCTTCCACAATCATCTGGATAGACTCCTGCTGGAATTCCTTGGTCCACAGGTGCGGGTTTTCCAGTTTGATCTGGTTGATGACGTCGATGCCGAAGTTCAGGTGCATGGACTCATCGCGCAGAATGTACTGGAACTGTTCGGCCACGCCGGTCATCTTGTTGCGGCGGCCCATGGAGAGGATCTGGGTGAAACCGCAGTAGAAGAAGATGCCTTCTGTCACGGCGTAGAAGCCGATCAGGTTGCGCAGCAGGGTCTGGTCGGCCTCGTGCGTGCCGGTTTTAAAGTTCGGATCGCTCAACTCGTGTGTGTGGCTGAGGCTCCAGGCGGCTTTCTTGGCGACGGAGGGAATCTCGCGGTACATGTTGAACACTTCGGCCTCATCCATGCCGAGTGACTCGATGCAGTACTGGTAGGCGTGGGTGTGGATGGCTTCCTCGAAGGCCTGGCGCAGAATGTACTGGCGGCACTCGGGGTTGGTGATCAGGCGATAGATCGCCAGCACCAGGTTATTGGCTACCAGTGAGTCCGCCGTGGAGAAATAGCCGAGGTTGCGCTGCACGATGCGGCGCTCGTCATCGGTCAGGCCCTCAGGGTTTTTCCAGGTCGCCACGTCGGCGGTCATGTTGATTTCCTGCGGCATCCAGTGGTTGGCGCAGCCGTCGATGTATTTCTGCCAGGCCCAGTCGTATTTGAAGGGCACCAGCTGGTTGAGGTCGGCGCGGCAGTTGATCATTGCCTTCTCGTCGACCGAGATACGGGCAGCGCCCATTTCCAGCGCTTCCAGCCCGGGTGCTACATCCATGTGATCGACAGCGTCTTCAGCGGCCTTCACAGCTTCGGCGGCGGCCTGGGCATCTATCTGTGCCTCATCCAGTTGCGCGGCAGCCTGCTTGAGGTCTGGTGCTGTGTGCTCTACTTTTGCCTGTGCGGCTGGTGCAGTCGGTGCTGCAGCTGCTGGCGCGGGCGCAGCGGGCTTTGCTGCAGGTTCGGCTGCGGCGTCCAGCGCCGCGGCATTGATGGATTTGGCGGCATTGCTCGGCGCCTCATCGTCTTTGTGGTAATCGTCCCAACTTAACATTGCATTGCCTTCCTGATGTCTTTATGTAATCCGAGTTCTCGTTACCGTGTGGGCCCGCCTACTGGCAGGCCTCGCAGTCCGGGTCATCCAGTGAGCAGGCCTGTGGCACGGGTGCCGGGCCACCTTCGGGCTCACCTTTTGACACGGCATTGAGAGCGCCGGTGTTGATGGTCGACTTCTCGGTGCCGGTGGCCGCCAGTGAGCGCAGGTAGTACGTGGTTTTCAGGCCGCTGTACCAGGCCATGCGGTAGGTGATATCCAGCTTCTTGCCGTTGGCGTTGTTAATGTACAGGTTCAGCGACTGGGCCTGGTCTATCCACTTTTGGCGACGGCTGGCCGATTCCACCAGCCAGCGCGGCTCCACCTCAAAGGCGGTGGAGTAAATGGCTTTCAGGTCCTCGGGGATACGGTCGATGGCCTGCACGCTGCCGTCGTAGTATTTGAGGTCGTTGACCATTACCTGGTCCCACAGGCCGCGTGCCTTCAGATCGCGCACGAGGTAGGGGTTGACCACGGTGAACTCGCCGGAGAGGTTCGATTTCACGTACAGGTTCTGGTAGGTCGGCTCGATGGATTGCGACACGCCGGTAATATTGGCGATGGTCGCCGTCGGTGCGATCGCCATGACGTTGGAGTTGCGCATGCCCTGTGCCTTCACGGTCTCGCGCAGAGTCGGCCAGTCCAGTGTGGAGCTCTTGTCGACATTGATGTACTTCTCACCGCGCTCTTCAATCAGCTTGTCCAGTGAGTCCAGCGGGAAGATTCCCTGGCTCCACAGCGAGCCCTCGTAGCTGGAGTAGGTGCCGCGCTCTGCGGCCAACTCGCTGGAGGCCTGGATGGCGTAGTAGCTGATCGCTTCCATGGAGTTGTCGGCAAACTGCACCGCCTCATCCGAGCCGTACGCCAGGTGCTGCTTGTACAGTGCGTCCTGGAAGCCCATCAGGCCCATGCCCACCGGGCGGTGCTTGAAGTTGGAGGCCTCGGCCTGCGGCACCGAGTAGTAGTTGATGTCGATCACGTTGTCCAACATGCGAACGGCGGTGCGCACAGTGCGCTGCAGTTTCTCCAGATCGAGGCCGTTCTCGCCGATATGCTGGGGCAGGTTGACCGAGCCCAGGTTGCAGACGGCGATCTCGTCCTTGTTGGTGTTGAGCGTAATCTCTGTACACAGGTTGGAGGAGTGCACCACACCCACGTGCTGCTGCGGTGAGCGCAGGTTGCAGGGATCCTTGAAGGTCATCCAGGGGTGGCCTGTTTCGAACAGCATGCCCAGCATCTTGCGCCACAGGTTCTCGGCTTTCACCGTTTTGTGCAGCTTCAGCTTGCCGGTGCGCGCCATTTCCTCGTAGTGCTCGTAACGCTCCTGAAAGGCCTTGCCATACAGGTCGTGCAACTCGGGCACATCGTTGGGAGAGAACAGCGTCCAGTCACCACCGTCGAACACCCGCTGCATGAACAGGTCGGGGATCCAGTTGGCAGTGTTCATATCGTGGGTGCGGCGACGGTCGTCACCGGTGTTCTTGCGCAGTTCCACGAACTCTTCGATATCCAGGTGCCAGGTCTCGAGGTAGGCGCAGACCGCTCCCTTGCGCTTGCCGCCCTGGTTGACCGCAACAGCGGTGTCATTCACCACCTTGAGGAAGGGTACAACACCCTGTGATTTGCCATTGGTGCCCTTGATGTAGGCACCCAGTGCGCGCACCGGTGTCCAGTCATTGCCGAGGCCCCCGGCAAACTTGGAGAGCATCGCGTTGTCCTGAATGGCGCCGTAAATGCCGTGCAGATTATCGGGTACCGTGGTGAGGTAGCACGAAGACAGCTGCGGGCGCAGGGTGCCGGCGTTGAACAAGGTGGGCGTGGAGCTCATGTAATCGAAAGACGACAGCAGCTGGTAGAACTCGATGGCTCTGGCATTCTTGTCGGCTTCTTCAGCGGCGAGGCCCATCGCGACGCGCATGAAGAATATCTGCGGCAGCTCGATGCGGGTATTGTCGCTGTGGATGAAGTAGCGGTCGTACAGCGTTTGCAGGCCGAGGTAGGTGAACTGCAGGTCGCGCTCGGGCAGCAGTGCCTGGCCCAGTTGCTCCAGATCGAATTCCTGCAGCTTGGGAGCCAGCAACTCAAGTTCCACGCCCTTTGCCACGTAGGCGGGCAGTGCCTTGGCGTACAGTGTGCCCATATCGTGCTGGGTGGCGCTGTCGGCTACACCCAGAAAGGCCAGCGCTTCACTGCGCAGGTTGTCACAGAGCAGGCGCGCGGCGACAAAGCTGTAATTGGGTTCCTGTTCGATCATGGTGCGGGCGGTGATAACCAGTGAGGTGCTCAGCTCGCTCTGGCTGACGCCGTCGTAGAGGTTCTTCAGGGCCTGATCCAGGATTTCTGTCTCGCTGACATCGTCGAGGTCGACGCAGGCCTCGCTGACGATGGTGTGCAGACGCTCAATATCCAGCGGTGCACGGCTGCCGTCGGCCTGAATGACGGAGATGTTGCCCGCGGCTTCCTGGGTGGCCGGTGACAGGTTCTGCTTGGCGGCGCGTTTCTGGGCCTGCTGCTCCCGGTAGATAACGTAATCGCGGGCGATTTTATGCTCACCGGCGCGCATCAACGACAGCTCTACCTGATCCTGGATGTCTTCAATATGGATGGTGCCGCCCGAGGGCATGCGGCGCTGGAACGTGCCCATGACCATCGCGGTCAGCTTGGCCACTGTCTCATGAATGCGGCTGGATGCTGCGGCCTGCCCACCCTCTACCGCGAGAAATGCCTTGGTGATGGCCACGGCGATCTTGCTGGCCTCAAAAGGTACGACGGTACCATTGCGCTTGATGACGCGTAATTGCCCCGGGGCGGTAGCTGCGAGTGCGCCGCTGGCGGCGGGGGTCTGCTGGGGTGGTGTGCTTGTTGCGCTTGTTGCGACGGCGGCGTCGCCCGGGTTGCTCTCTGTTTGCATGTTCTCTCCGAAGTGCCGATTCCTGGCTTTATTGGGTGACCGCTTGTGAAGCTTGCATATACCGACTGTACTTCGCCACATTGCGGGAGAATCTCCCTGAGGCGGGGGTTGGGGGTCATCCCTGTCCGGCAGCCAGGTTTATAAACGTCTTATTTGTACATTGGCTGCAACACCCAATATCAATATATAGGGGTATATGCTTCACTCAGGTACAAGATAATGCGGAGGAAGTCGCATTGCAAGGGAATTAGGCTGGGTTTATTTTGTGGATAACTTGTAGATAGTTTTGTGTGTCTGCGCCTACTTACCTTGCAGGCCTTTATCTGCTTGCCGGACGTGCTTTCAGGCCGGAAAATTCACCCGATTCGGCGGCGTCATCAAATTTAGAATTATTGTAATTCTACCAGTCTTGTGCGGCAAATTCTGATCGGTCTGAGCGGTGCTCAGGCGCGATTGCTCAGCAGCAGCGCCTCTACCAGCGCCTTTTGCGCATGCAATCGGTTTTCGGCCTCTTCCCAGATCACTGTGTCGGGTGCGTCCATCAGCTCGGCACTGATTTCCTCGCCGCGGTGCGCCGGGAGGCAGTGCATATAAAGCGCGTCACTGGCCGCCAGGCTCATCAGCTCGCTGTTGATCTGATAGGGCTTGAACAGTCGCGCGCGTTCCAGTTGCTCCTCCTCCTGGCCCATCGAGGCCCAGACATCGGTCACCAGCAGGTCGGCGCCTTTGGCGGCCACTGCCGGCTCGTGCTCGATGCTCACCCTGTCCCGGTTTGCTTTCAGCAGTTCGCTGTTTGGCTCAAAGCCGGGAGGGCAGGCGATACGCAGTTCAAAATCGAACTGCCTGGCGGCGTTGATGTAGGACTGGCACATATTGTTGCCATCTCCCACCCAGCACACGCTCTTGCCGGCGATACTGCCGCGCTGCTCGATCCATGTCTGCATATCGGCCAGCAGTTGGCAGGGGTGGTAATCATCGGTCAGTGCGTTGATCACCGGCACCGACGAATTGGCGGCAAAGCGCTCCACAATATCGTGTCCGAAGGTGCGTATCACGGCGATATCCACCATCGAGGAAATCACGCGGGCACTGTCTTCAATCGGCTCACCGCGACCCAGTTGTGTATCGTGCGGCGACAGGAACATGGCCTGCCCACCGAGGTGCGCGATGCCCGCCTCAAACGACACCCGTGTACGCGTGGACGATTTGGAGAAAATCATCGCCAGCACGCTGCCCGGGAAGGCGCGCTGGTCTGCGCCAGCGCGGTGCTCGCGTTTCATTTCGATCGCGCGCTGGATAAGCTGTTGCAGTTCCTGCGGGCTGAAATCCAGCAGGGTCAAAAAGTGTCGAATAGCTGACATGGCCTGTCCTGTTGAGCCTCAGGGGCTCTTTCAGTCAAAATTCCGGATCAGTTCAGCGACACCGACAGCCAGCTCGCGGGCTTCAGATTCGCTGATTACAAGGGGAGGGAGCAAGCGCACGGTATTGCCGCCGGCGACATTGATCAGGAAGCCGGCATCCATCGCGCGCTGCACCAACTCGCCGCAGTCCCGGCGCAGTTCGACACCCAGCATCAGGCCCTTACCGCGAATGGCCGCGACGTTTTTCGCGCCGGATAGCTCGGCGTGCAGGGTGTCGGTGATCACCTGCCCCATAGTGCTGGCATTGGCGCACAAGCCATCCTGTTCTATTGTGTTCAAAACCGCTAGGCCAGTGGCGCATGCCAGCGGGTTGCCGCCAAAGGTGGAGCCGTGATGTCCGGCGCCAAATACCTGCGCGGCGGCCCCGCGCGCCAGACAGGCGCCGATGGGGACACCGTTTCCTAGCCCTTTGGCGGTGGTGACGACGTCGGGCATCAGGTCGAGACCCTGATAGGCGAAATAGGTGCCGGTGCGGCCATTGCCGGTCTGCACCTCATCGAGCATCAGTAACCAGTCTTCGCTGCTGCAAATTTCCCGCGCCGCCTGCAGATACTCCTGATCGAGTGGCTGCACACCGCTTTCGCCCTGTACCGGTTCCGCGAGGAAAGCCACCACATCGGGGTTGTTGGCGGCGATCTGCCGCAGTGCTTCGATGTCATTGCGCGGCGCCCGCACAAAGCCCGATACCAGCGGCTCGAAGCCAGCCTGTATCTTGCGGTTACCCGTGGCGCTGAGTGTCGCCAGGGTGCGGCCGTGGAAAGCCCCTTCAAGCACCACGATGGCGGGCTTTTTGATACCGCGCGCGTGCCCGTAGAGCCGCGCCAGCTTGATCGCCGCTTCATTGGCCTCGGCACCGGAGTTGCCGAAAAAGCAGTTGTCCATGCCGGCCACTTTGGTCAGCGCGCCGCCGAGCGCTTCCTGCGCCTCAATGCGGTACAGGTTGGAGCTGTGAATCAGTTTGTCGGCCTGCGCCCGGATAGCCTCGACAACCGCCGGGTGCGCGTGGCCCAGGCCATTGACCGCAATGCCGGATATACCGTCCAGATAGCGGCGGCCCTCAGTGTCGTAAAGGTACACACCCTCGCCGTGACTGAATGTCACTGGTAATCTGGCGTAAGTCTGCATCAGCGCCGACATGTTTGTGCTCTCCCAAAAACGCAAAAAGGCAGCGGGAGCTGCCTCGAAACGGTCAACTATAGCTAGCTGACGGGTGATTGGCAATCCACACGCACGCGATAGGCGCAATTTGGTGCAGGAATAGGGTAATATGTGCGCTGAAAACCAACGGCTCCCCCGCATACAGCGCGGTGCGGCCCAATGATGAAACAACAGGTAGGACAACAGATGGACATTATCGAGACAATCAAGCAACAGATCGCTGAAAACCGGGTTCTGCTCTATATGAAAGGCTCCCCCAATCAGCCACAGTGCGGCTTCTCGGCCCGCACAGTGGGTGCGCTGATGGAGTGCGGCGAGCGCTTCGCCTACGTGGATATCCTGAGCAACCCCGACATCCGCGCGACTCTTCCCCAGTACGCGAACTGGCCCACCTTCCCCCAGCTCTGGGTCGACGGTGAGTTGGTAGGCGGCTGTGACATCATCACCGAGATGCACGAGAAAGGGGAGTTACTGGCGCTGATCAAGGAAAATGCGCCGGCGCAGGCCGCCGAGTAACGGCATCAGATACAGCCATAGCCGTACGCTATTAAATCTATGCTTATAATTAAATAGGCGATACCAAACGCACTGTGTATCATTCTAGCATGTGCGCCATCTCATTCAGAGGTGGCGTAATTTGATGCATAACCTAGAGGAGTAATACTTGATGGGCGTTTTAGTTGGTAAGCCGGCACCTGATTTTGATGTGGCGGCAGTACTCGGTACGGGAGAAATCGTCGATTCCTACAAGCGTTCCGAGGCGATGGCAGGCAAATACGGCCTGGTTTTCTTCTATCCGCTGGATTTCACCTTCGTGTGTCCCTCTGAGCTGATCGCTCTGGACCACCGCATGGACAAATTCCGTGAGCTGGGTGTTGAGGTGGTCGCGGTATCCATCGATTCTCAGTTTACACACAATGCCTGGCGCAAAACGTCCGTCAAAGACGGCGGTATCGGCGAGGTGACATACACCATGGCGGCTGACGTTGGCCACGACATTTGTCGCGCATACGACGTAGAAAGCGCCGGTGGCGTCGCTTTCCGTGGCGCATTCCTGATCGATCCGGAAGGCACTGTACGCGCACAACTGGTCAATGACCTGCCGCTGGGCCGCAACATCGACGAGCTGATCCGCCTGGTTGAGGCGCTGCAGTTCACTGATGAGCATGGCGAAGTATGTCCTGCCGGTTGGAACAAAGGCGACAAGGGCATGAATGCTTCTCCTGACGGCGTTGCTGCCTATCTGGCGGAGAACGCTGAAGCGCTGTAACGCGAATCAGGTTCAGATTAATAGCGGGCCTTGTGCCCGCTTTTTTGTGTTTGGAATCTTGTTGGCAGTCTAATGTGGTGCCACAGTGTCGGTCGAAGCCTGGGCGTCCTGCCGAAAAGGCCACAGCGCATTCCCCTCGTTCGGCTGCTGCGCAACTCGACAATTTTTGCTGCGCAAAAATCTGGACTCGAACACTGCTCGCAGAAAGCTCCCGAACGAGGGGAATGCGCTAAGCGTGGCCTAATTTTTCGGCAGGACGCCCAGGCTTCGACCTACTATCTACCGGCAAATATCAGCATTCCGGGTTCGAGTGGCTCAAACTTCCGATAGATCCAAGCTTAGCCCCCAGCCCCCAGTTCAGGCCGCAACCACGGCCCAACTCCAGATTCATGCTTGTATCTGGGTCTAGATCCGAGCTCGCTCACCCACTGTGCCGGGATAGTGGCAATGGCTCTGAAACCGGGTTCTAGGAGGCCTGAAGCAATCCCCGAAGTCGCGCTTCGACCAGTTCCAGCCGGTCATTGCCAAAATACATATCATCGCCATTGATAAAAAGCGTCGGCGAACCAAACCCACCACGGGCAATCAACTCATCCGTGTTCTGGCGCAACAGGTCCTTGTACTTCTGGTCGGCAATCGCCGCAAAAAAGCCCGTGGAGTCCAGCCCCACCCGCGCGCAGATCGCCGCGAGCACCTCATCGCTGGCGATATCCGGTGTGTCACTATCCCAGTAGGTAGCGAAGACCTCGCGCGAATACGGCACCAGCGCGCCGTGTTCCTCGGCGTAGAATGCGCCGCGCATCGCCTTCACGCTGCTGATGGGGTGGCCTGCGGGCATCGTCGTGCGCACGCCGCAGAGCCTGGCCCAGTCCTGCATATCCTTGATGAAGTATTTCATGCGCGGGTTGTCGGGGCTGTTGAACATCGCCTCGCGCGCTGCGTACAGCTCCTTGTTGACCACGTTAAAGACGCCTCCGACCAGGATCGGGCGCCAGTGGATCGGCAGTGCCAGCCGTTCCATGATGGGCTGAATGCGGGTGAACGCGAAGTAGGTCCAGGGGCTGGAACAGTCGTAAAAGAACTCCAGTCGGGGTGTCGCGGCCATGGGGGTCCCTGTGAGAATTTTGGGCTGGAGTTTAGCACATCCGCTTGACGCATCAGGTATAATTGCCGCTTTGTATTTTCACGGTAGATGGGTAATGAACGTCGAGCAATACATGGTTGAGTTGGGCAGCGCCGCACGTGCGGCGTCACGCACGGTGGCAGCGGCGCCGACTGCGGTGCGCAACCGCGCGCTGCTCGCCGTGCACGATGCCCTCGATGGCGCGCGCGCGCAGCTGATGGAGGCCAACAGGCAGGATGTGGAACAGGGGCGGGCCAAATCTCTGGATGCACCCCTGCTGGACCGGCTGGAGCTGACTCCGGCACGTATCGATGCGATGCTGGAGGGTTTGCGACAGGTGGTGGCATTGCCGGACCCGGTCGGCAGTATCTCCGATATGCGCAGCATGCCCAGCGGGATTCAGGTGGGTCGTATGCGGGTACCGTTGGGGGTGATTGGCATCATCTACGAGTCGCGGCCCAATGTGACGGTTGAGGCGGCCAGCCTGTGCCTCAAATCCGGCAATGCGGCGATTCTGCGCGGCGGTTCCGAGTCGCTGGCGTCCAACTGTGCGATTGCAGCGTGTCTGCAGCATGGCCTGCAGGCCGCGGGGTTGCCCGAGGCGGCGGTGCAGGTAGTGGAGACGGCGGACCGGGATGCCGTGGGGCATTTGATCGCCATGCCCGAATATGTCGATGTGATTGTGCCCCGTGGCGGCAAGGGCCTGATCGAACGGATCAGCAAAGATGCCAGGGTGCCGGTCATCAAGCACCTCGACGGTGTGTGCCATGTGTATATCGACGATTATGCCGATGACGATATGGCGTATACCATTGCCGTAAATGCCAAAACGCAGCGCTACGGTACGTGCAACACGATGGAAACCCTGCTGGTGGCAGAGGCCAAGGCGGCGGCGATGCTGCCGCGGCTCGCGCAGGCCTATGCGGACGCCGGTGTGGAACTGCGCGGCTGCCAGCGCGCGCGCGAGCTGATGCCCGCGGCAAATGAGGCGAGTGAGCAGGACTGGCGTGAGGAATACTTGGCGCCGATACTGGCGGTGCGTGTGGTGGCGGGGCTGGATCAGGCCATCGAGCACATCAATACCTACAGTTCGCAGCACACCGACAGCATTATCACGCAGGAACACGGCCGCGCCATGCGCTTCCTGCGCGAGGTCGATTCCAGTTCGGTGATGGTCAACGCTTCCACGCGGCTTGCCGATGGCTTCGAGTACGGGCTGGGCGCTGAAATCGGCATCTCCACCGACAAGATTCACGCGCGCGGACCGGTCGGTCTGGAAGGCCTCACCACTCAGAAGTTTGTGGTGCTCGGCGAGGGGCAGATTCGCACTTGAGTGATACCGGGTCGTCCACACTCCCACTGGTGGGAGTTTTTGGCGGTACCTTTAATCCCGTGCACTACGGACACCTGCGCTCCGCGCTGGAGTTGGTGGAGCGGCTGCAACTGGCGCAGTTGCACCTGATGCCGAGTGCCCGGCCGCCGCACCGTGAAGCACCCGAGTGCAGCGCTGCTCACCGCGCCGCGATGGTTGAGCTCGCGGTGGCGGGCGAGCCGCGTCTGACGTGCGATCTTCGTGAGCTTCAGCGCGCTGGCAAATCCTATATGATAGACAGCCTGATTGACTTGCGCGCTGAGCTCGGTGCCGGTACTGGCCTGTGCATGGTGCTCGGTTGCGACGCTGTGCTGGGCATATCAAAATGGCACCGCTGGCAGGAATTGCTGGACTGGGCCCATATTGTGGTGATAGCCCGCCCCGGCTGGGAGCTGCCACGCGAGGGCGACGTCGCCCGTTGGTTGCAGGATCACCGGGTGGAAGACTCGAACAACTTGCACCGCAGCCCGGCGGGTTGTATTGCGGTTGAAGAGCTGCGGCCACTGGCCATATCGTCCACCGAGATCCGCGCAATTCTGGCTGCGGGGCGCTCGGCGCGATATCTGCTGCCGCAGTCTGTGCTGGACTATATTCAAACGAACACACTTTATCGATAACGACTGGATTGCTGCCTATGAATCACCAAGTAAATGAGCCCTATGGAATCTGAACAATTCACGCAGTTTATCGTCGCTGCGCTCGACGATCTCAAAGCCGTCAATACCGTTGTGCTGGATGTTTCCGCGCTGACGGATGTGATGGACTATATGGTGATCGCCAGCGGCACCTCCAACCGCCACGTCAAATCGCTGGCCAGCCATGTCTCCGTGGAAGCCAAGAAGCAGGACATGGCGCCGATGGGTATGGAGGGCGAGGACGGCGGCGAGTGGGTGCTGGTGGATTTCGGTGATGTGGTTGTCCATATCATGTTGCCGGCGACCCGGGACTTTTACGATCTGGAACGCCTGTGGACTGCGCCCGAAGAGCCCCAATCGCCTTGATGAAACCGCACTGATGCGCATCAGCGTTATCGCCGTTGGAACCCGCATGCCCGCATGGGTTGCGCAGGGCATTGAGGAATATACCAAACGCCTGCCGCGCGAGCTGAAGCTGGTGTGGCGTGAAATTCCGCTGGCAAAACGCGGCAGGGCGGTCGATGCCGAGGGCGAGCAGATCCTCAAAAATATTCCCGCCGCTGAGAAAGTGGTGGCGCTGGATGTGCAGGGCAAGCGGGTGTCGACCGAGAAGCTGGCGCAGCATCTGGACGCCTGGCAGATGTCGGGCGCTAACTACAGTATCCTGATCGGCGGGCCGGACGGCTTGTCTGAGGCCTGCCTTGCGCGCGCGGATATGCGCTGGTCGCTGAGTGATCTGACCCTGCCGCATCCGCTGGTGCGGGTCGTACTGGCAGAACAGTTGTATCGGGCTTGGACAATTACCGTCAACCACCCGTATCATCGCGCCTAGTGTTTACCCCGATTAACGCTGTCACTGGTCTTCAGGCCACTTAAATGCTACCGCAATTCGATTTAAAAGATCCGCAGCTCGAATCCCGTGTATACGGCACGCGCACGATTTTTGCGATCGGTCTCGTGATGATTCTGCTCGGTGTGATACTGATGCGGTACTACGAGCTGCAGGTAACGGAATACGAGATCTACAAGACACAATCCGAACGCAATCGCGTGCAGTTGCAGCCGCTGCCACCGCGCCGTGGTCTGATTTACGATCGCAACGGCATTCCACTGGCGGACAACCGCCCCAGCTATATGTTGTCGATTGTGCGCGAACGCGTGCCGGACATGGAGGCCACGCTGGAAGATCTGCGCGCGGTGCTGCCGATCTCGGACGGTGATCTCGAAAAATTCCGCAAGAAACTCTACCGCAGCCGCCCCTACGAGCCTGTGCCTCTGCGCTTTCGCCTGACCGAAGAAGAGCGCGCCCGGCTCGCGGTCAACCGCTTTCGCCTGCCGGGTGTCGTGGTCGAGGCGCAGCTGCTGCGGCACTACCCGCACGGGGAGCTGTTTTCACACGCCCTGGGTTACGTCGGCCGCATCAATGAGCAGGAAGCGGAAGAGCTCGATGAAACGGATTACCGCGGCACCTTCCACGTCGGCAAGGTGGGCGTCGAGAAGTACTACGAGGACATACTGCACGGTGATGTGGGCTATCAGAACGTCGAGAGCAATGCCCACGGGCGAGTTTTGCGTGTGCTGGAACGCTTTGCCCCTGCGCGCGGCAAGGATCTCACCCTGTCGCTGGACTATAACGTCCAGCTGGCCGCGTTTGAGGCGCTGGGTGACCGGCGCGGTGCGGTGGTGGCCATCGATCCCCGCACCGGCGGTTTGCTGGCGCTGGTTTCCACACCGGGGTTCGATACCAATCTGTTTGTGAACGGTATCAGTACCACGGAGTACTCCGCGCTGCGTGATTCACTGGATGTGCCGCTGTTCAACCGGGCCATACAGGGTTCCTACCCGCCTGGCTCTACGATCAAGCCGTTCATGTCGATGGCCGGCCTGCTGTCTGGCCTGGTGACGCCACAATCGACGGTGCGCGATCCAGGCTGGTACAGCCTGCCCGGTGATTCACGCAAGTATCGCGACTGGATTCTACGTATCACCGGTACGGGACACGCCCCGCGAGTAGACATGAAAATGGCCATCGCCCAGTCCTGTGATGTCTATTACTATGATCTGGCGCGCCGCCTGACGATCGACCGTATGCACGACTATCTCCAACCCTACGGATTCGGTGAGCGTACGGGGATCGATACCACCAATGAACGCTCCGGGGTCCTGCCTTCGACGCGCTGGAAGCGCGGGGCCATGGCGCAACCCTGGTATCCCGGTGAAACCCTCAGCGCCGGTATTGGCCAGGGCTATATGCTGGCATCGCCACTGCAGTTGGCCGTCGCTACCAGCGTGATGGCCAGCAGGGGTGAGCGGCGAGTACCGCGCCTGGTGATGGCCATCGATGGCGAGCCGGTGCCTGCACCTGAGCTGGAGGCATTGGAAGCGCCGCAGGAGTATTGGGATGCGGTCTTCGATGGCATGCGTGAGGTGGTGCACGGCAAGAAGGGCACCGCGAAAGCGCTGGCCAAGGGCATACAGTATGAGATGGCGGGCAAAACCGGAACCGCCCAGGTTATCGGCATTGCCCAGAACGCCGTCTATAACGAGGATGAGGTCGCCGAACGACACCGGCACCACGGGCTGTTTATCGCGTTTGCGCCGATGGAAGAACCCAC
The DNA here is from genome assembly GCF_055809315.1 of Halioglobus sp. D3-4. Classification (NCBI taxonomy): domain Bacteria; kingdom Pseudomonadati; phylum Pseudomonadota; class Gammaproteobacteria; order Cellvibrionales; family Halieaceae; genus Halioglobus; species Halioglobus sp. D3-4. The sequence continues at coordinate 3,269,780 of NZ_CM147907.1, read as the reverse complement.
CATTGCGGTCGGTATCATTGTCGAGAACGGCGGTGGCAGCTCGGCGGCGTCCCCGATTGCCCGCGCGGTGATCGACACCTGGCTGTCGGTGGAGTTGGTGGAGGAGCCGGGCTGATGGGCGATTACGTACGGCAGCTGCCACACCAGGGGTCGCGCGACATGGCCGAACGCCCCAGTGTCATCAGGCGCTTCCATATCGATATTCCGTTGCTCTTTCTGCTGATGGTGCTCAGTGGCTACGGCCTGATGGTGCTGTACAGTGCGTCGGGCCAGAGCATGGACGCCGTGTACCGCCAGGGCAGTTATCTGGCGCTGGCCTTTGTCGTGATGATTCTGGCCGCGCAGGTTAGTTTAAAGCAGTACGCGGCCTGGGCGCCGTGGCTCTTTGTCGCCGGCGTGATGCTGTTGGTAGCGGTACTGCTGGTAGGTGTGGGGGCCAAGGGCGCGCAGCGCTGGCTGCAAGTGGGAGCGGTGCGCTTTCAGCCATCGGAAATCATGAAGTTGTCGGTGCCACTGGTCGTCGCCTGGTTTCTGGCCGGAAGGGTGTTACCGCCGCGCTTCCCCGCGGTTCTCGGCGCCCTGGCGCTACTGTTGGTGCCCGCGGGATTGATCGTGATTCAGCCCGACCTGGGTACCTCCCTGCTGATAGCTTCCAGCGGCCTGTTCGTGCTGTTTATGGCGGGGATTGGCTGGCGTTACATTTTTGGCGCCGTGGTGTTGGCGGCGGCATCGGCCTGGCCGGTGTGGATGTATGGATTGAAGGAATACCAGAAGCAACGCATTCTGACGATGTTCAACCCGGAAAGTGACAAACTGGGTGCCGGCTGGAATATTATCCAGTCAAAAACAGCCATAGGGTCCGGGGGCTGGGATGGCAAGGGGTGGATGCAAAGTACCCAGTCGCGCTTGGATTTTCTGCCCGAGAGCCATACCGATTTCATTATTGCTGTTTTGGCTGAAGAGCAGGGATTACGCGGTATTATTCTTCTAATGAGCATTTATCTGCTGATTCTTTTGCGCGGGTTCTGGATCGGTGCCCATGCGCAGACCAGTTTCGGTCGTATGATGGCAGGAAGCCTGACGCTGACGTTTTTCGTTTACATCTTTGTTAACATGGGCATGGTCGCCGGGTTGTTGCCGGTGGTCGGGGTTCCCCTGCCGCTGGTGAGCGCGGGTGGTACCTCGCTGGTAACATTGCTGGCCGGTTTCGGTGTCCTTATGGCGATCAGTACCGAGAAAGGCGGGGAGTCGACATGAACACCTGTGTGTCACTGCCCTCGATTCACCCTTCGTCGAATGAGAACGAGTTGAGTTTATGTCATCACGCTTGAAGTTTTTTGTTGTTCTGTTCTGCCTGTGGCCGACCCTGTCCTGCGCGGGGGATAACTATGGCGAGCACCCCAACGCCACGGTGGTGATTGATGAACTGGTTGTAGAAGAGGGCTTTGATCGCCAGGCGTTGGTCGAATTATTTGCCCAGGCAGAGCGCAAGGACAGCATTCTGACGGCAATTGCCCGACCGGCCGAGAAGTCCAAACCCTGGTATGAGTACCGCGAGATATTCCTGAACAAGCAGCGCGAGGATCAAGGCGTGGAGTTCTACGCCAAGCATCGCATCACGCTGGAGCGGGCAGAGCGGGAGTTTGGTGTTCCCGCGGAGATCATCGTTGCCATTATCGGTGTGGAAACCTATTACGGCCGGGTAGCGGGGAGCTACCGTGTGCTCGATGCACTGTCGACGCTGGCATTTGACTACCCGCCGCGCTCGCCGTTTTTCACCGGCGAGCTTAAAAACTTTTTGATTCTCACCCGCGATCAGGGCATGGACCCGACAGAATTGATCGGATCCTACGCCGGCGCGATGGGGTACGGGCAGTTTATGCCCAGCAGTTACCGCAGCTATGCGATTGATTTCGACAACGACGATATTGTCGATATCTGGACAAACCCGGTCGATGCCATTGGCAGTGTGGCCAACTATTTCAAGCAGCACGGCTGGCGTGAGGGCGAGGTAGTGGTATCCGCTGCAACCGCCGCAGCGGATACCCCCGACGACATCTTCGTGCAGCGCCGGGATGATTTGAAACCGGTGCGCACTGTCGCGCAGTTTGCCGCCGACGGCGTGGTGGCGACCATGCAGCTGGACCCGAATGCGCTGGCCACGGCGATGAAGTTTGAGTTGAAAGATGGCTATGAGTACTGGCTGGGCCTGCACAATTTTTATGTCATCACCCGCTATAACCACAGCGCGATGTATGCCATGAGTGTCTATCAGCTCAGCCAGAGGCTGGCGGAGCGTATCGCCAAGTGATGCAGCGCTATTTTACTGCGGCGGGCCTCGCACTGACCGTCTGGGTGGCGGCCTGTGCGACGCAACCGCCCGTCACCGAGCAGCCGCCTGAAAAGACCGCTGTGGTGCCGCCCAAATCGCGCTATGCGGTGCAGCACGATTTTGCGCCGCTCAAGCCGATCAGCCCGGAAGAGGTAGTCGACGCGGTGCCGCACCCCGACCCGATTCTGGCGGCCGGCAATATGAGCCCGTATGTTATCGATGGCGTGACCTACGAGGTCTTAGAAGACTACCGCGGTTACCGCGAGCGGGGTATCGCATCCTGGTATGGCGCCAAGTTCACCGGGCACGAGACGTCCAACGGCGAACTCTACGATGTCTACCAGGCCAGCGCCGCCCACAAGTCCCTGCCGATACCGTGTTTTGCGCGGGTCACCAATCTGGATAACGGCAAGAGCATCGTGGTGCGCGTGAATGATCGCGGCCCGTTCCATGCCGACCGCCTGATCGATTTATCCTACGCCGCTGCGGTAAAGCTCGGCTATATGGAAAAGGGCACAGCGCCGGTGGAAGTTGAAGTCATCGATGTGGTCGGTGTAGATGACAGGCGCGATGCCTCCTACGGCAAGTATCGCTACCTGCAACTCGGCGCGTTTGGCAGCGAGACCACCGCCAAAACCCTGCTGGCGGAGCTGCAGAACCTGTTGTCTGCCCCGGTGTTTATCAGCCCGGTCGAAGCCGGTGGCACCATGCTGTACCGGGTGCGAGTGGGGCCGGTCGATGACAAAGCGCACCTGCTGGCACTACAGCAGCGCTTGCAGGACAGCGGTTACGAAGCGGGGCAGCCGCTGCCCTGAAGTCGGGGAGTCAGTATGGCTGTACCGCGATATGGACATTAGCTCCAAGTGGAACTTACGCTTCCACGTAGCCAGGGTGATTAAGCATTGATGGGGCATCTGGCGACAGGAAAACCTCTGCCAGCCCCCGGCGATTCTTTCGCTTGGACTTCGCATGCGTTACCATCGCGGCTTGCCAACTTACCTCTACGGTTCCCTGAAATCATGATTCGATTAGCACTGGCCCTACTCCTCGTTGTTACCAGCTTTGGCGCACAATCACAGACTGCGATACCGGCGGCCCCGGAACTGGCGGCCAAGGCGTATCTGTTGATCGACGCGAACAGCGGCGAGGTATTGGTGGAGCACAATGCCGATATACAACTGCCGCCCGCCAGCCTCACCAAGATGATGACAGCATACGTGCTGGCCGAGGAGATCAAAGCCGGGCGCGTCAAGGAAGAGGATATGGTGAGGATTTCCGAGAACGCCTGGTCGCAGAATCCGGTGTTCAACGGATCGTCGCTGATGTGGATCGAGCCGGGGAAGGATGTCTCAATCGCCGACCTGCAGCGCGGCATCATTATCTCTTCAGGCAATGACTCCTCGGTGGCCGTGGCGGAGCATATTGCCGGCAGCGAGGCGGTATTTGCCGAAATGATGAATACGTATGCCGAGCGGCTGGGTATGGAGAACACCTATTATGTGAACTCGCATGGCCTGCCGGACCCGGCACACCTGACGACGGCGCGTGATCTCGCCATACTCGCCAAGGCGATGATTAATGACCACCCTGAGCAGTATGCGATCTACAAGGAACTCGAGTTTACCTATAACAATATCCGCCAGTACAACCGCAACACTCTGCTGTTGCAGGATCCTTCTGTGGATGGCCTGAAAACAGGTCACACCAAGGAGGCTGGCTACTGTTTGGTGGCATCGGCCCAGCGCCGCGGGATGCGCCTGATATCTGTGGTGATGGGTACAAACAGTACCAAAGCGCGGAAAAATGACACCGCCGCGCTGTTGAATTACGGCTTTCGATTCTACCAGACAGAGACGGCATTCGAGCCGATGACAGAGCTGGCCAAACCGCGCGTGTGGAAAGGTGTAGAGGATTACGTGCCAGTAGGTTTGTTGGACAAAGTTGTGCTGACGCTGCCGCGCGGCAAGCACGACGAGCTTGTCACCGACGTGACCCTGTACCCTGCAATTGAAGCACCGCTGGCAGTGGGTGACCCGGTGGGCACAGTGACCGTAACGCTCGATGGGCAGACTGAACTGCAGGCGCCAGCCGTCGCACTGGTTGCGGTGGAGGAGGCGGGCTTCTTTGCGCGACTGTGGGATACAGTGCTGATGTTTATCGCCAGTCTGTTCGGCGCCAGATAGTTTCACCTTACGCCAATGCAGGAGAGCACAGTGGAGCAGCCGCCCGACGCCCCCAAAATTGAATTCCCATGCGAATATCCGATCAAGGTCATGGGCCGCAGCAGCGAGACGTTTGAAACGGCTGTTCTGGAAGTCTTCGAATGCCATGCACCAGGATTCGATGCGCAGGCAATTGTCGCGAAAGTCAGCGCCAAGGGCACGTTCACCTCGCTCACCGTGACTATTACGGCCACCGGCCCCGAGCAACTGGAGGCCCTGCATCAGGACCTGCTGGCAACCGGCCAAGTCTCCATGGTGATTTGAGCCGTGTCGGCGCCGGATATGGTGCAGCGCGAACTGGGGCTGGTGGACTATCAGCCTACGCTGGACGCCATGCGCCAGTTCACCGATTCACGTGACGCTGACACGGCAGATGAGCTGTGGCTGTTGCAGCATTTGCCGGTATTCACCCAGGGCCAGGCCGGTAAGGCTGAACACGTGCTGGCGCCTGGAGATATTCCCGTGATTCAGGTGGATCGCGGCGGGCAAGTGACGTATCACGGGCCGGGCCAGTGGGTGCTGTACCTGATGGTGGATATGCGGCGCCGGCACTTCGGCGTGCGCGATCTGGTGAACCTTATCGAGCACAGCCTGGTGCAGCTTCTCGGCGAGTACGATGTTGCCGCCGCAGCCGACCCCGCTGCACCGGGTGTCTATGTGGCGGGTGAAAAAATCGCCTCACTGGGCTTGAGGGTGCGCCGCGGATGCAGCTACCACGGCTTGGCGCTGAACGTGGATATGGATCTGGAACCTTTCGGGCGCATCAACCCCTGCGGTTACGCCGGGCTGCAGGTCACGTCGATGGCCAGGCAGTTGCCCGGCGCGCGCCTTGATGTGCCTGCGGTCGGTGAGCGCTTGATGGCGATAGTGGCCCAGGGGCTGCAAGCCCAGGACGGTTGAAGCAACAAGCCCCTGCCGTCCTGGGCGCAGGGCAGGGGGCAATCCAGTCATGTCCGGTCCCTGCGGCCCAATAACCGCCCATCAGATAAAACTGCCTCTGTGGTTTCGTTACACCCCTTATCCGTGAAAATGCTCCTGAGATCCTCAATCAGCAGACCACCATCGACTTGACCAAGAGGGTTTCTGGCTGGCAATTCAGCAGGGATTCGTTGCCCTCAACTCCGTGGCGCTTTTTATTAAGTCAACCGTCTCCGGATTGCCACGAACATTATCATCGAGGGCTCACAGGACAATCACTCCCGCCGAATTAACCCATCCACCGCCATCCCATCGTCCATTTTATCTCCATGCCACAGCGGCACCAGTGTCGCCGCATCGATATCGATCTGTTCCCGCTGGTTGGCGGTAGTAAGCGCAAAAACGTTTCCGCTGAAACGCGTATCGGGGCCGTGAGGGATCAGTTTGCCATTTGGCGTTGTGAAAACGGGTTCATTCGATTCAATGACCAGACCGTAGCCTCCCTCATGTACCAGGCGATGGTGGTGGCGGCACAGTAGCAGCAGGTTATCGAGGCGGGTTTCTCCGCCATCGGCCCAGTGCTTTATATGATGCGCATCAACATGATGCCGTGCCGTGCAGCCGGGAAAACGACAACCACCATCACGCCGCTCCAGTGCACGGCGAATCGCCGGGGGAATACTGCGGGTACGGCGGCCGATATCCAGTGCTGTGCCCTTAGAGTTCTCCAGCCAATGTACAACACCACAATCACAGGCCAGTCTGCGGGACGTTTCCGCTGAAACGTGTCCGCCGTTTGCCAGTTCGGATTCAGCGCCGTCGCCGTCCGCTTTAAGAATGGAGGTATCTGTATGGAGGTGAAGTGTACAGCGATCGCCGCCTTTGCTTGTGGCCGCGTTGTCGCTGTTGCTGTTTTTCAGGAAAGTATCGGCAATACGTTCGAGAGCATCAGCACGCTTCGCTGCCACTGGCGTTTCAGCGGAAACGTTTTCCGCTGAACTGCGCTGCTCTTCATGCAACATTCCCATTCCCACATCCAGTGCCTGCACCACGCGCGCACCCTGCTCTGGACTCAGTCGCCCCTTGAAGACATAGCTGCCATCATCGTCGATGTACCAGTTGAACTCGCGCAGTGCATGCAACCGGTTATCGCGCTCCAGTGCCTCATTACGCTTTACCCTGCGGTACTGTCGTACCAGCCGTTCGACATGCGCTGCGGTGCCGTGGTCGGCGATCATCAGAAGGTAATCCTCATTCTGCGGGGTGGCGACACGTGTCATGGCGCGCACTTTGGAGAAACTGATACTGCCATTGCGCAGGGCCGTGCTGATCTGCGGCAGATCTTTCAGGGCATGAGCAACACGCACCTTCTCGCGAGCCGCGCCGAGGTTGATACCGCACTTCCAGTTCAGCCAGTGGGCGCAGGATTTGAGTCCCCCGCGGCCCCAACCCTGGCGTTCGTCATACTCCCGGATGAGTGTGAGCAGCCGGTAGGTGGCGGCATTGATGTGCGCGGCGAGTTCGGTGATTTCGTCTTCGAGGGTGGTCAGATCACGTATCGGAGTGGGAGCCATTGTGGCGGGGTATTGGTTCATGGCGGGATCCTCTGCGTCCTTGCTACAATACTGTATAAACACACAGTATATAGAGTATGAATTCAATAAAAACAGTGGCTTAAGAAGAAGATTATGCATTAATCTGTGATAGCAATGAGGCGAGGGCGGGTGATGCATGGTTGATCGGTGGGATAAAAGTCGACGGCACCGCTCACAGGAATGCGCGAATTTTACTCGCCTGCCTGTAGAGCCACGGGTGGGTGCTAGCATATGAACTACATCGAGTCTTCCAAGTCGTCTTTTTATTGGCTGATCATCGTTATTGGATTATTGAGTTGCTCTGGTGTCGATTCAGATCTACCGGCTGGAATTCGAGGTGAGTCTTTTCGGATTTCAGATCAGCAGGAACAAACTGAAGTATTGGATGAGATGAGCGATCAAAAAATTCCCTATAAAAGTCGATACAAAAGGGTTTGTTCACTACCTCCTAAAAGATCAGGCCGAGGTGTTCGGTATCCAGCGTAGGGTAAGATATGGGGAGACCCTTGATCCGAATTTAACCGAATCAACCATCCTTCCGAACAAGGATGTGATGATCATGTATACCGAAGCATTGCTTGAAAGTAGGATACCTTATAAGACTCACATTAGAGATGATGGATGGTATGAGATTAGCTGGTCGCAGGCTGATGGGCCTAGAGTAGATCAGATACGAGAAGATGCCGAGTTTGAAATAATGGTGGCTATTCTAGAGCGTGGCAAAAAAGTCACGAATTGACCGCGTACCTAATTAGTAGCGCGGGACAGTTCAATGTAATAGTGCAGCCCCGACCTGATCGACATTTTGCGATCAGGTGTAGCTTGATAGTCCGTTATGCAAAATATCCTGGCTAGATCACCCTGTCATTACCGCCGTCGATGGGAATCTGTGCGCCACTGGTTGCCACAAAAACATCGCTGGCAACGGTTGAGAGGAGGCGCGCCACATCGCTGGAACGGATCTCCCTGCCCAGCAAGTTCTTCGCCTTGTACTCCTCTACTGTCATGTTGTACCGCGCGGCCGATTTGGCCAGCGCTTCCTCTGTCCACAGCGCCGTATCAAACACCGCATCGGGGTGCACCACGTTGACGCGAACGCCATCGGCGGCCAGCTCCAGCGCGGCCACCCGGGCGAGTTGGGTGATGCCGGCCTTGCTGACGGAATAGGCCGCTGCTCCTGGTCCGGGGGCGGCGAAGTTGCGCGAGCCGACGACCAGTATAGAGGGGTTGATACCGAGCTTCAGGTACGGGATGGTCGCTGTCAGGAAGCGCTGGGTGGCGGTCAGGTTGATGGCCAGCGTCTGGTCCCAGGTCTCCTCGGTATGTTCTTCTATGCGCTCGCCGGATTTAAATATCCCGGCATTGCAAACCACGATGTCGAGGCCGCCGTAGCGCGCTACCACCTGCTCAACCGCGGCTGCGATGGACGCGCTGTCAGTGAGGTCGCATACCATACCGGTCATGCCGCTGCCCTGCAGCTGCGTCACCACCTCCGGTTGGATGTCCAGCCCGACCACTACCGCACCATCGGCGGCGAGTGCTTCGCAGGTCGCCTTGCCGATGCCGCTGTTGGCGCCGGTGACAATGGCGACTTTACCCTGGTGTGGCTTGGGGGTGCCGCTCTTGCCGAGTTTCGCCTGCTCCAGCACCCAGTACTCCAGCTCGAAAATATCCTTCGCCGGCAGGGCTTCCCAGCCGCCGATGGATTCACCGGTTTGAATCGCCCAGCGCGTGTGCCTGGCGATATCGGTAATGATATTGCATTCCTTTTCACTGCTGCCGAATGCGATGGAGCCTGCATCACGCCAGATTCCTACGCGCGGTGCGGGGTCAAGAATCTGCAGATCCCCCGGATTATTGGTGTCAAAATACGCCCTGTAGTCTGCGGCGAACTGTTCTATTTCGGGGACATCTGCAGCGGGGCTGTCGTCGATGATGGCCGGAATCCGTTTGGTGCGTATCACATGATCGGGTGTGATGGGCCCGCGTGTCGCAATATCGGCGACGTTGGCAAGGCTGGCAAAACCCTGTGCGTCCGGGGCCTGGTCCAGCATCGCCAGTTGCGCGCAACCACGCACTGCCGATACGGCCCGGCGGATACGCGCGAGGTCCAGCAGGTCGATCGGTTTCTCGGCGCTCGGGTGTTCATTCTTGCCGTGCGCGGCGATGTAGCCCTCCGCGCGGGTGACCAGTTCTATCATATTTTCATAGGCCACCCGGGCGTCTTCGCTGTAGGTGAAGACGCCGTGATGCATGAGTATGATGCCCTTGTACTGGCTCGGGTCATGTTGTTTGATTGCGTCATTGACCTGCTTGGACAGGATGAAGCCGGGCATGATGTAGGGCAGCACCAGGCAGTCGGGGAATACCTCTGCCAGAATGGCTTCGCCGTTGGGGTTGTTGCTCAGGGTGACGATGGCATCGGTGTGGGTGTGGTCGATAAACTTTGCCGGCAGGATGGCGTGCAGGATCGCTTCCACGGATGGCGAGGGGGCCGCGGGATCCAGCATCAGGGCGCGCAGTTGCTGCGTCATATCCGGGTCGGACAGTGTATCCAACTCGGCCAGCATGCAAGTCTCTTTCAGTTTAATAGCGGGAAAGCCGGGCTTCTCAATGGTTTTCAAATCCCAGCCGCTGCCCTTCACATAGAGTACGTCCAGCTCATTGCCAAAGAAATCGCGAGTGGTCGCCTTGACGGAGGTGTTGCCGCCCCCGTGCATCACCAGATCATCACTTGAACCCAGCAGCCGGGATGTGTACACGCGCATGGCGAGGTCATCATCGGCAAATGCGGCAGCTACCTTGTCGTCCCACAGGCTTTTCATTGTTTGTACTCCACGTTAACTATCTAATCGTTTAAAGGGTAAACACGCTTAGCCGGCGAGCGATTTTGCATAGGCATAAAGTGCCATGTCATAGGCATTGTCGCGGGCGATCCTGTCCCGAAATTCCGTTGAAACCGCCTCGCCTTCCCCGGCATGGCGATGGGGAATTGTGTCAATCTGCCAGCCATACTGCTCGGTGAGCTGTTTGAGAAAACGGTCGTAGTGCTCGGTGACGCCCACCACTTCAACCGCAGACAGGTTCTCCTTTGCCACAGACAGGCGATTGTCGTCGACCTGTATTACGCCTGTGCTCGCGGCGAAGCACTCCAGTGAAATACGGCCGTGCGCCCCAGCCTGTCGAAAGGCTTCAACCTCTGGCGGAAGATTACTGCCGTCACCTATCTCCCGGCGCGGTGGCAATTGTGGTGCGCCGGCCAGCAGGCGGTCTTCCGCCAGTGCTTCTGCAGCCGACATGGAAAACAGTTTGGTCTGGTAGTTGTGCATGAAACTGGCATTGAACCAGGTGTCTTCGTAGATCGCTTCCAGCTCCAGATTCTGGTGCTCGCTATGATAGCGCCGGCAATGCTTGAGGTAGGACAGTGTCCGCTCGACAGGGTCGCGTAGCAGAGTCAGTGCGACATAGGAATCATCCAGCAGCGAGCGAACCGCATATGGGATGTGCCCGCGCACCATGCGCAGTTTACCGTGCAGTGCATTGACATCGGCTACCAGGCTGGGGGCAAACAGGTAGGCTTCTATGTGGCGGAAAATCCCGGCATCGGGCTCGATACAGGCATCGGGGTAGCGCTCATCGGCGGAGAAATTGTGCCCGATAATGTCGGCAAATGAGGTGCCGCCAGTCTTCATGATGTGAATGAAGAGGAATTTTTTCGCGCCGGGAGCTGTCATCGCAAACGTATTGTTCTCGTAGGTCCGTACAGGGCTCAGGTGGCGATGACAGGAATCAGACGTTTGCCCTTGGGTTCGAGGTGATCTAGACGGACCTGTGGAACAACCTCTACGGCTGAGGCGACAGCGGCGAACGAGGCGGCACTTTCGCTGGTAAAGACTTCCACCATTTTGTCCAGTTCGGCCTGGGTCGCATCGCCGGCATTCACCGCGCGAAGCTTGTCGGTCACCGCATTCAGTGGATCGTGATTGCATGACCGGCACACGGGTTCCCGGCTGGTGACGTGGTACAGTTTCTGTTCGCTGATGGCCAGAATCGAGGCGTCGAAAACACTGGCCATGGGCGCCTCTTTCTTCCAGTCCGAGCAGCACAGGTAGTAGAGACCGTCGTAGCCAATGAATACGGACAGGTAGGGCACAGGACACACCCACTTGCGGCCGCTTTCGTCCATCAGGCGCTCGGCCGCGCGGCGCTCGGCGAATTTCTCGTACTGCATGTGATCGACGAACAGTGCGCCACCGCGATTGATGACCTCGTATTTCATGAAGCGATTGACGCCGTAACCACGCCAGAACGCCTCCATGCGGGCGGTGTGCTCGGGATCCTTCCGGTGGTTTACCAGCACGATCTGCACCTCGCAGTCCCTGCCGGCGTCATTGATGAAGCGCACGATATTGTCGCGCGTTTCTTCATAGGGGAGGTTGTAGATTCTCTCGTACTCTTCGCCGAGATCGGAAATGTTGATGTTGACGCTGGTGACGCCCGCTTGCAGTATCGCGTCACCGCGTTTTTGATCCAGCAGTGCGCCATTGCTGGACATGCCGCAGGAGTTGAATCCGGCATCGCGAACCTTGCGAATGAACGTCGGCGTATTGGGGTTGATCAGTGGCTCACCCAGCCCGCAGATATTCGGTCGAACCTCGATGGGAATACTGTTGTCGGCGCGGTTCATGTCCCGGAATTCGACAGCGCGAGACAGCGATTGCTCAAAGGTCTCCATCGTCATATGGCCCTGGTGCGGGGTGGCATCGCGCGGGCAGAAATGACAAATAGCGTTGCAACGATTGGTTGCCTCGATATCGATGTTGATGCTTACTGCCATGAGCTATCCGTGGAACGATGGTTCGGCCAGCCAGTATAGTAGACTGCAATTCAATAAGTAAGGCGCAAAAACCGTGAAATAGGGGCTGTATACGCCGCTTTTGTGGACCAATTCCGCAACGTTTCCAGCGCCTGGGATTACGGTGAAAGCCCGCTTGCGTCATACAGCAGGTGGGCCGAGCAATCTCCAACCAGATCCACCACCATCTCGCGGCTGGCAAACCGCCACTGTCCCTGGACCTTCTGAAAGCTGTCCCGGTAGCGTCCGGAAATAATCGGTTGCAGCGGCAGGGCGCCTGTCGCCTGGATGACAGTGTAATAGGAGCGTGCGCTGGCCTGGCTGCCGTTGTCATCGAGTTCGATGATCACATTGGTTGTCAGGTGTTTGGTCAGCGGTGTGCCCGTCGTTTCGTACAGGCGACAGGATAATTGGTACATCTTTAGCACTTCGTCATAGCCGCTGCGGCGGACATTGTGCGCCGGGGAGATGATTGCAGCATCGCGGAACAGTTCTGCAACGCCTTCGAGGTCTCCGTTGTCGATGCGCTCGGCATAAAGGTAGATCAGGTTTTCTATGCAGCGACAATCATCCATAGGCTTGCTCAACTCGTCGGTATGCGCAGGCGCTGCGCGCCTGTGTCGGGCTGGAATGCGCTAGCTGGTTGCCACTACGGGAATGATGTCCGCTGGAATCATGCCCTCGGGGTGGGCGTCACCGTAGCGCAGCAGTTCACCCAGCGCTTCATCGATATCCTTGCTGACCTTGCGCAGGGACGCCCGCAATTCATCGACGGATTCCGCTGTCACTTCGCCGCGGTTGAGTGCGCGCAATTCTTCAGTGAGCATATTGATCGGATCGTGGTTGCAGGTTTTGCACACCGGTTCACGGCTTACCACCATGGCGAGCTTTTGTCGGGTGACTTGCAGGAAACTGTAATCGAATACCGAGCCGAGGCTGGCCTGTTTGCGCCAGTCGGAACAGCAGAGATAGTAGTTGCCATCATAGCCGATGAACAAAAAGCCCCAGGGTGCGCCACACAGCGGTTGCGCGCCGCCGTCTGTCAATTCGTTGCGGGCACGGACCATCTCGGAATATTGCTCGAACTGCATATGTTCAACAAACAGCGCGCCGCCGCGATTGATGACGCTGTAATCGTGGAACTGTTTCAGCCCGCGTTCGCGCCAGAAAGCCTGCATCGCCTTGATATGGTCTCGGTCATCGCGGTGGTCCACGAGAATAATCACCGGGGTGCAACGGCCTTCTGCCAGTTCTGCAAACCGCGTGATGTTGTCGCGGCTTTTGGCAAAAGGCAGGTTGTAGATGCGCTCATACTCTTCATCGATATCGGAGATATTAATGTAGATCTCGTCCAGCCCGGCATCCAGCAGTTCGTGTGATTTTTCCTCGGTGAGCAGGGCGCCATTGGAGGACATCGAGCACCTGAAACCCTCGGCCTTGACCTTCTTCACAAATGACACGGTATTGCGATTGATCAGAGGCTCGCCGAGGCCACACAGGCTGACCACGACTTCCAGTCCTGAGACATCCTTGACAACCTCGCGATATTCCACTGCGCGCGCCAGAGCCTTGTCGAACGTCTCGACATCCATAATGCCCTGATGCGGCGTGGCATCGCGCGGGCAAAAGTGGCAGGTGGCGTTACATCGATTGGTTATCTCGATGTCAATGGTCAGGAACATGTTGCGCTCGGCGGACGGAGGAATTCGAAAAAATAATGGCACCTAAGGGCTCAAACTGTCAAGAATAGTCTCTGTAAATGCGATTTATGGAACAGTTTCGCGCATTTTTGGCGACATTCACGGATTTCTATAGCATCCACGCCATTTGGTGCGCCTTACAGGGTGCTGCTATCGCGTTCACTGGCAGAGTTCGTCATCCATCATTTTGACGTCTGCAATGATCAGTTTCCGTTCGCTGTACAGGGAGGTATAGATATCCTGGAATTGCGGTACCACATTCGGTGAATAACTGTCGGCAAAGGAATTCAGCATGATGTTGGCAAACTTCGCCCTGCCGTTGAAGTTCACATAGGTGGGCGTGTGCAGCTGTTCGTCCGTGGCGCCACGGTAGGCGATGTCGCTGTTGGCATCGCGCAAGAACCCGGATGAATACAGTTTTATCCGTGATTGTGGCGTGCGCTTGGTGAGGTGGCCTCTGGGCTGGAAGTGGCCAGTCAGTACAACCGCATTGCAGCGCGAGGGATCGAAATAGGGGTCAGTGAGAACAGTGTTTCCCATGTGCCACTCGAGTCCATTGCCCGGTATATAGCGCAGGTCCCACACCGTCTCCTGGCCAGCCAGCAGGTGAAAAGCAGTGTCGTCTGACAGCAGCAGATCACCGGGCAATGGCCCGATCTCAAGGCCGATAGCAAACCCGTGGCGTTGCGGTGTGCGCATCGCATCAAACCCGGTGTACAGCCGTTGCGACGGGTCGCTGCCAGGTGTTTCCCTGACCGCCAGCTGGCTCTTACGCCAGTGCTCTCGCCAGAATGCAGCCGTCAGATCCGCAGTCACGACCGGTTGTTCGGCGACGATATCGTTTTCACCTGAGGGGTTTGCGGACAGATCGAACAGGCCCGGCGCAAACCCCTGTAAACTGGCCAACCGCCAGTCACCGGACTCGGACAGCAGGCTGAAGTTCAGTGTGTTCACATTGGCGACGTAGACTTCCCAGCTTCTGAGGCGCTGTTCCAGCGCGTGGTCATGCAAAAATAGCGGCCACAGGTTGCCGCCGTCCAGATCGGACGGTGCCGGTACCTTTGCCGCCGCGAGCAGCGTCGGATAAATATCGACATTCATCACCACGTCATCAATGATTTTTCCCTGCGGGATGTATTCGGGCCAACTGATGATCAGTGGCGTGCGAAATGCCCCCTCGTACATCTCGTTCTTTTTGCCGTAGAACGGAAAATTGTTGTTTCTCTCTCTGTTGGTGCCGCCATTGTCACTGACGAAAACAACTAGCGTATTCTTCCGGTCGACAACCTCAAGTATGCGCCCGATGGCATCGTCGAGTTGGGTGACGAGTGCGGTATATTTCCCTTCCGGCGTATCCGGGAACTGCTCGGCATAGCGTGGTGCCGGTTGTATTGGCTGATGCGGCGCCAGAAATGCGTGGTAGAGGAACCAGGGTTGTCCCGCCTCCTGCAGTTGCTCAATTTTCTGTATGGTGTGGTCGGTCAGAATATCGGTGAGGTGTCCGTCAAACGCCTGCGATTCGCCGCCCTGTTCACGCAACATGGGGTTGAGGTAGGTGGGCTGTATCCGGCCCTTGTTTTCTTCAGTGATGACGCCCCCGAGTTCCCACTGGTTGAGAAAGCCGAACCAGTGATCAAACCCCTTGTTCTCTGGCCAGGCCTGGCGCCTTTCTTCGCCGGCGTGCCACTTGCCCGTGAGGTTGGTTGAATAACCGGCGAGCTGCAGCTGTTCTGCGATCGTGGAAAATTCCGATGGAATTTCTGACCCCACGGGGCGAAAACCCGAACGTTCAGCGTACCGTCCACTGAGTATGGCCACCCGGCTCGGTGTGCAGGTGGCGTCTGCGTAGTGCCTGCTGAAGGTCACGCCCTCCTGTGCCAACTGTCTGATATTCGGTGTCGGCAGGCCGCCACTGTTGAGTGCTGACGTGTCATCGTAGCCGAGGTCATCGGCCACTATTAGAAGGATATTTGGGGGTGCGCCAGCTGAGGTTTCTTGCGCGGTGCTCAGTGACTCTGTGAGAGAGTCTTTGATGCTCGAAAGCCAGGAGAAAAGAAGCGCAGCTAGCAGAAGAATCGCTAGGGATCGCTTATCATCAAGAATTGATGATGGAGTCACAGACATTGATCCTCTCTGGTCGACATTGGCAGTGCGGTATACTACCATCGCCGTCGATAGCGACAATAACAAGACCGTTTCGCTTACCCTTGCTGAAGACACTATGACGAGCCCACTCCCCAGTAGTTACGAGGTAAAGAAGGCACTGCTGTGGCCGCGAACCCTGTTCATGCGCTGGAAGTACAGGAAATCCAGCGGGCCCATGAAAACAATGCTGGAGTTGCATTACTACAGCAGCGCCCTGATCGACTTTGTAGGCGCGACCTTTGTGAATAAACACCTGCTGCATGAAGCCAGTATCGATTCCAACAGCGTGGTTGTCGATGTCGGGGCATTCACCGGAAGTTGGGCACAGCATATGGTGGATCGCTATGACCCGGTGATCTATGCGTTTGAGCCCAACCCCAACTCATTCAAGCGATTGCAGCAAAAAGCAGTCAAGAACCCCAAGTTACACCCGATGCCCTATGGTTTGGGTGATGAAGATGCCACAGTAGAATTCACTCTGAACGGCCTTGGGTCATCCATGTGTGACGAGCGCAGCAGCCACTCTGATACCCCGCGAATGGCAGTGGAAATAGCGGCTGTCGATCGCGTATGGGGCGAGCTTGACCTCGGACAAATTGATTTGATGAAGATCAATATCGAAGGCGCTGAGTTCCCGCTACTGGCCAAGATGATTGAAAAGGACCTCCTTAAAAATGTCGACTGCTTCCTGATTCAGTTTCACGAATGGCATCCGGGTGCGGGCAGCAAGCGGCAGCGAATCCGCAAGGAATTGTCAAAGACACATCGACTGGAGTGGGATTACAAATTTGTCTGGGAAAAATGGGTACGCATTTAGGCTGGCCCCTGTCTTCTGGACCATTTCTCCCAGACGAAGTGGTAGTCCCAATCCAGAGTGTGGGTTTTGTGTAGCGCTTTCCTGATTTTTCTGCGTCTGTGGTACGCACCCGGATGCCATTCGTGAAACTGAATCAGGAAGCAGTCCACGTTCTTCAGTAGATCGGTTTCTATCATTCGCTCGAGTAGCGGGAATTCGCCGCCCTCGATATTGATCTTCATTAAACCAACCCGGCCCAGCGCCAGTGCATTCCAGATATCGGCGATGTCGCGGATCTCCACCTCTGCGCTGGGCACACCCTTGTCGCCACTGGTGTCTGAAAATATCGAAGAGCCGAGGTGCTCCAGCGCCATTTGCGCGGTTTCGTTCTTGTCGCCCAGGCCGTACTCGTACGAAATCAGTCGCTCGTTTTCGACACTGCGTTTTTTCAGTTGCTTGAAGTTGCGCGGGTCGGGTTCAAAGGCGTGTATGGTCGGCCCATACCTGTCCATAATCTCCTGCGCCCACTCCCCGGTGTAAGCGCCGGCATCGATAACGGTGCTGCTGGTGTCGATGTTGGCTTCGTGCAGCAATAGCCGGTTTGCGGTGATGGCGCCCATCCAGGCGTAAAATGCCGGCCGGTAGTAGTGCAACTCGAGCGCGCTGAGCATGAAGCCCGGTTCGAGGTTTTCCTTCTTGCGCATGTACACCTTGCGGGGGTACATCAAGGCCATTTTAATCTCGTAGGGAGAGGGGGCTTTCAGCGGCATGGCGCAGGGCATCCTTTGGCGCAGAAGGCTTGTTCAGTCGTCAGTTGCGCTTCTCATTGGAATGGCCTTGTTCATGTCCTGACGGGCGTCGCGTTCTCCGGCCGTCACTTCGCCAAAGTTCAGCGAGAACAGGCGCCGCCGCTCGCCGCCGTTGTAGCTGGCGTGAATGGTGCGGAAGTTCCAGATAACGAGGTCACCGGGGGAACTGTGAACGGTGTAGGAGGGGATGTCCCTGCCGTCGATACCATAGCGATCATTGATGGCTGAAGAATCTATGAAATCCTTGCGTAAGGTGCGCGCATAGGTTTGCTGGTGGAAGTGGCTGCCGGGAATAATGCGAATGGCGCCATTGTCACCAGTGAGGTCGTCGAGGTAGAACGACAGCTTCACATGGTAGTGTTGCAGCGGGGCTGCGTAGTTGTCGGGGTGCCAGTAGCTCTCGCAATAAAACAGGTTGCCATCACTGCTGGCCCATTTGTACTCGTTGCCAATCAGGCTTCGCACGACACCGACAACCCGTGGGTCGTGTTGCAGTGGAGCCAGTTGGGGGGACTGTTCGATAAAGCCAGGAATGATGATGCGGCGTTCGTCGCCGTGCAGAGCCTCTTTGGTTTCCCACACGGGTTGTTCCTTGTCGCCGAAAATCGCTTCGAAGCCGGTGATGATATCATCGATGTCTTCAGCGAAGAGTCCGGGCACTTTGAGAAAGCCAAACGTCTCAAAAAAATGAATTTGCTGAGGCGTGAGCAGATACCGGTTGGCGACCTGGTCGTTGTCGCCTGGCTGGGTGGTCAGCGCTTGGCTCATAAAGGGCTATCTCATTGCTGTTGTCGAAGTAAATAACTTAGCATTATTGCTATATTTAGTGAAGCTGCCGCGCCCGCAGGATGTGAGCCGTGTAGCGCAACGGGCAAATACATGTCGACAATGCGGAACGGCCTTCAGGTAGCGGTAAGTACGGCGTGGCGGGGCGGGCAGTGCAGCGGGCCCATCCGGCGTGGTTCGCAGCTGATCATCTGGATGTTTACCGTATGTCTCACCGGTGTGGCGCACGCTGAGGCGCCCGAGGCCGAACACCTGAGTCGTTTTCAGCGCACAGCACAGTATTTGCAGGATGCGCCGCGTGATCTGCGCAGTGAATTTGCCGCTATTGCCCTCTCCAATCTGGCCAGTGCCTATTTTACCGAAGCGCGGCTGGCGCGCGAGCAGGCCCGCCAGCACCCCCACCTGATGTCCTGGTCCGTCCGTGTGGACCGTTACGCCAGCCAGATGCCGCTGCTGCTTGAGGACATCAAACTGGGCTTTCCGGTGCGCCTGTCACTCGGTGCGGAGAAATCGCTGGCGATTACGGTGGCTGACAGAACCGTAATTCTCAGCCACCCTCGCCTTTATGAGCAGAACGCGTTCGAGCAGGGGATACTGACGGCGTTCTGTGCCAGACACCGCTGCGAACAGTTTTCACCGGATAGCCGTGGCGAGGCTCCAATTCCGCTGTCTTCCTCCGGGGTCCGACCGCAGTGGTCGTTTACGGCACATGAATCGACGTGCACCTATCAGGGGATCGTCTTACGGTTTCAGAATACGCGCAATATGGCGAACGCGCGGCTGATCTGTGAACAATTTATGCAGGAAGTCATCACGCTGACCGAGGAGCTGGCATGGCAGTGGCGACATGCGGTGCCCATCGAATGGGGTCAACTGCACATTCAAGCGACGCCGCACAGGCCAGAGCATATGCTGCAGGTAAACAGCCTGGGCGACACTGTACTGCTGACGGTGCCGATGCTGTATCGCAGTCCGGGGCTGCTCAGTCAGGTTCTACCGTGGATTCGCCCGCAGGTTGTAGAACAGGCGCAAGTCACTCTCGAGTTGGACGCCGCTGATTATGGTTGGCAAAAACCCTGAACACGCTGCGCCCGTAGCTGCTGAAGACCGGAAGGATGTGAGTGCAAAAAAACAGTTGTTGATTCAGCTTCGAAACTTCATGACGGCACTGAGCAGTTGTCGACAGGTGATCTGCCCGATCAGTTTGCCGTTCTCCACTACCGGCCTGCGCCGTTTGTTCTTTAATAGCATGTCCTCGGCGACACTGACGATATCTTCATTGGGGTTGGCCACCACCAGGTTGTCCGAGGCCATATGTTCGCGCACGACGCCGATATTGTTGTTGTTATAGATGGCTCCCAGTACCGCTCGCAGGCAATCCATTTCCGAGAGTATGCCCACCAGGTTACCATCGGTATCGACCACGCAGACGCCTGAAATTTTGTTGTCGATAATGACTTTCATCGCATCGAGGATATTGTCTTCCGGGCTGACCTTCACCGGGTTGGGTAACATATAGTCCCGTAGATTGACCGACTGCAGCATACTCTTCTCCTATTGACCGGAAACTCCGGCTTTTCTCCTAGTATAGCCGGAAAATTGCAATCAGCGCTCCTGCGATGTGTGTTTGCAATGGCTTTCGCTTCTGTGACAATATCGGGCGCTCGATAAAGCCTGAGCTATCTACGGGATAACCATGAATTGGCTGAAAAATGTTGCGCTGATATGCGGGTCCCTGCTTTTTACCTTCGCCATCTGCGAAGGTGCTGTTCGGGCGCTGGTCTCGCTGGGCTACATAGAGCCACCGGGCAGTGCAAGCACCACTTTGAGTGCGGAAAAACCCGTCCACGCCAAACACAACGCACACAAGCGCAAGAGCGATAATTCTGTACTGTCCTACGAGTATGATCCGGCCGACCCCAATATCAATGCGCTGGGGCTCAGGGGCAAAGAGACCACCGTCAATAAACCTGCTGATGTGTACAGGATTGCGCTGGTCGGCGACTCATTCGCGTACGGTTACTCGGTACCGTTGAGTGATATTTTTGCCACGCGGCTAGAGAGTCGCCTGAATGATAATGCCCAGGGCAAGCGGTATGAGGTACTGAATTTTGGCCGCTCCGGTTACGGTACTGTGCAGGAAGCCGAGTTGTATCGGACGTATATCCGGCAGTTTGATCCCGATGAAATACTGCTGTCCTACGTACTCAATGATGTAACCGGCACAGAGTTTCTGGCTGAAATATTCCGCGCCGATGTGGCGTATAAGCGCACCACTGAAGAGTTGTCCCGGTACAGCCTTCTCGCGACATGGGTATACACCACGTATCACCGGTTCAGCCAGAGCCTGAGTCAGGAGGAGCTGTGGAACAGTCTCTATGTAAAGTCCTCGCCGGAATTTATGAAAGTGCAGAACGCGCTGGCAGACCTCTCAGCCATGGCGCAGCGGGACGGCGTGAAGATGCGGGCTGTCATATTTCCGGAACTGGGCGCCGATGCACAGGACTATCCCTATACTGACGTTCACAATGTCGTTAAAGCGGCCCTGCTGGAAAAAGGCTTTGACACCAGAGACCTGCTGCCAGATTACGAGCAATACACGGATTGGTCGACACTGATTGTTGCCAGCGATGACCAGCACCCGAACAGCGAGGGTCACGCCATAGCGACCACGGCAATCTATGAGTTACTGGCAGATTAGCTACGTTGCATTGCCCGTGTTGAACGCAGGCTGATGCCCGGGATACTTTGAAAACGGAGATCTGATATGTTGCGAATCGTTACGGCCCTGACAACAGTGCTATTGATCAGCGGCGCAGTGAACGCGTCTGCGTCCGACCCCGCGCAGCGTCTGGCAAAGGCTATCCAGTTCAAGACGATCAGCCATCAGGACCGCAGCCAGATTGATCTGCGGGAGTTCCGACGGTTCCACAAGTTTTTGCGCGCTTCCTATCCGCGGGTCTTTTCCAGGTTGGAAGTGGAGACTGTCAATGATTACAGCCTGTTGATCCGCTGGCCCGGCAGTGATCCTGCGCTGGAACCGATACTATTTACCGCACATATGGATGTGGTGCCGATTGAGCCGGGTACCGCAGATGACTGGGATCACCCACCCTTTGCCGGTGTGGTAGCGGACGGGCGTATCTACGGCCGCGGGTCGCTGGATGACAAGCAGGGGGTGCTGGGGAATCTGGAAGCTGCGGAGTCGCTGCTGGCGGAGGGTTTTGTGCCGGCTCGTACGCTGGTCTTTGCCTTCGGCCACGACGAGGAGATCAGCGGCCAGGACGGCGCGGCTAAACTGGCTGAGCGTATGCGGGAAAAGGGCTGGCATTTCTCCTGGATGGTGGATGAAGGGGGAATGGTGATTTCGGACAACCCGCTGCTCCCGGACAGCCCCGTTGCCATTATCAATGTCGCGGAAAAGGGTTATCTCACACTGACACTGGTGGCGACCGGCGAGGGTGGCCATTCTTCCAGGCCGCCCCAACAAAGCACTATCGGGCGCTTGTCCGCCGCGCTGGAGCGTATTGAAAACAACCCGTTCCCGACACGATTAGTGGGGCCGGTTGCGGCGATGCTGGAAACCATGGGGCCGCATCTGGATCAGCCCGAACGGTTTTTCTTTGATAACCTGTGGCTTACCGGCGGGATTGTAGCAGACCAGATGAGCGACGACCCGACGACCAACTCCTTCGTGCGTACAACCACAGCCCTGACGATGTTCAACGCGGGAGTGAAGGAGAATGTTGTGCCGCAGCGGGCCGAGGCCAAGGTCAACTTCCGCCTGCTGCCTGGGGACACGCCGGAGACGGTGGTAAGCTACATCACCGAGGTGGTCGACGACCCCGAAATCGAAATTAGCTATGATCAGTGGGATAATGTGCCCGGCGTGTCCGATTATACCGGTGGTGGTTTCAATGTGATTTCAGAGGCGGTCAGCGCGGTCTATCCACAGGCGGTGGTCGTGCCGTCGCTTTTGGTTGCTACTACGGATACCCGGCATTACATTGATCTGGCCGATGACCAATACCGATTCCAGGGGATGCTGGTATCACTCAGCCAGGCGTCATCCGTGCACGGCACCAATGAGTATCTCGATATTTCAAGCTACGAGAAGGCTATTGAAGTCGCGCGGCAAATGATGATACTTGGCGCTCGTTGACGCTCTGCATACAGGTTCAGCGTGCGCCGCATGCGGCACAGTGTTAGGCTGCCGTCTGCCGTGTTATCTGTAGTCAAATTGGAGAAAAGAATGCGTAGTCTCTGCACCCTCGCGGTCATACTGATGCTGTCAGCCTGCATCAGTCAGCCGCAGCCCACCACCGTCTGTGCTGAGGAACGGCCGCTGGTGTGTACGCGGGAGTTTCGGCCGACGTGTGCCGTACTTAAAGCCGGGGGCACCAGGGAGTTTGCCTCACCGTGCACAGCCTGTGCCGATAACGCCGTGATCGGCCACAACCCCGGACCCTGCCCCGAGTGAGCCTCACCAGCCGTATCCTTATCGCGATGGCCGCGGGCGTCCTGGTTGGTTCAGGGCTCAACGCCCTGTTTCATGTCAATCTGGTGCCGGGGCTGCAGGCGCTCATAGACACCTATCTCGTCGGTGGCTTGTTTGATGTGGTAGGGCGTATTTTTGTCGCGTCCCTGAAGTTGCTGGTGGTGCCGCTGGTGCTGGTGTCGCTGGTATGTGGTTCCAGCTCGCTGGGTAACAGCGCTCGCATGGGCCCGATTGCCGGTAAGACAATGCTGTTCTATCTTGCTACCACGGCGGTGGCTGTCACCGCGGCGCTGATTGCCGCAGTCCTGATCGGCCCCGGTGAAGGTGTGAATTTGGTCAGCAATGTCACCTTTCAGGCAACGCCGCCACCCCCGCTGTCGGATGTGCTGGTAAACATCTTTCCCACCAATCCGGTACGGGCGATGGCCGAGGGTAAGATGTTACAGATCATAGTCTTCGCCCTGCTGTTTGGTTACGCCATCTCCCATGCCGGTGAGCCCGGCCAACGCATTGCCAGCTTCTTCCGCGACATGGAAGCCGTGGTTATGAAGATGGTCGACGTACTGATGCATCTGGCGCCGTACGGCGTATTTGCCCTGCTGGCAAAGTTGTTCGCCACCATGGGTATAGGCGCAATCCTCGATTTGGCGACGTATTTTTTAACCGTGCTGGCGGTATTGCTGTTTCATGTGCTGGTGACCTACAGCCTGCTGCTCAAGGGCCTGACGGGGCTGTCTCCGCGGATACTGCTGAGCAAGATGCGCCCGGTTTGGGCGTTTGCCTTCAGTACGGCCTCCTCCGGAGCGACGCTGCCAATCACCTTGCGCACCGTTGAGAATCGCCTGGGAGTGCACAATTCTGTCGCCGGTTTCACTGTGCCCCTGGGGGCGACCATCAATATGGACGGCACGGCGATCATGCAGGGCGTGGCCACTGTCTTCATTGCCCAGGTGTACGGGATGGATCTTTCCATGGGGGCGTACATCACGGTGGTGATCACAGCAACGCTGGCCTCCATAGGTACTGCTGCAGTGCCGGGCGTCGGTCTGATTACGCTGGCCATGGTGTTGGGTCAGGTTGGTCTCCCTGTAGAGGGAATTGCGTTGATCATTGGCGTTGACCGCCTGCTGGATATGGTGCGTACCGCAGTGAACGTCACAGGCGATTCGGTGGTCTCCGTGGCTGTGGCGCGCAGTGAGAAACAGTTCGATGAGGCAGTGTTTCTGGACGAAAGCCCTAATCAGGATGACGACGACATGGACAGCACAGCCGTGTCTCCGCCCTCGGCCTGAGACATACCTACGCAATCAACCGTTATTAACCCAAGAACCTGCTATTGAGATCAAGACCAGCCTATGTCCATTCAGTGTACTATCGTACCCGTCACGCCCTATCAGCAAAACTGTTCCATAATCAAATGTGAGTCCACGGCGCGCGCGGCCATCGTCGACCCGGGCGGGGATGTCGAGC
Organism: Halioglobus sp. D3-4; assembly: GCF_055809315.1. Lineage (NCBI taxonomy): Bacteria > Pseudomonadati > Pseudomonadota > Gammaproteobacteria > Cellvibrionales > Halieaceae > Halioglobus > Halioglobus sp. D3-4. Next base: position 3,245,654 of record NZ_CM147907.1, on the reverse strand, counting down.
GTATTCTGGCTGCCGTCGAACAAATGCAGGCTACTGTCGAGAAGATCATACTCACCCACGCCCACATGGACCACTGTGCAGCGTCAGATGTTCTGCGCCAACAACTGGATATTCCGATAGAGGGGCCGCACCGGGAAGATGATTTCTGGTTGCAGAAGCTTCCCGAGTCCTGCCAGATGTCCGGCTTTCCACCGGCCGAGGTCTTTGCCCCCGATCGCTGGCTACAGCAGGGCGATTCGGTGAGCGTCGGCGAGCAGGTGCTTAAGGTCATCCATTGCCCCGGGCACACGCCGGGTCATGTGGTGTTTGTGCATGAGTCACAGCGAGTGGCCTGGGTCGGTGACGTGCTGTTTCAGGGTTCTATCGGCCGCACAGATTTTCCCCGTGGCAATCACGATGATCTGATAGCCGGCATTCGCGACAAGCTGTTCCCGCTGGGCGACGACATCACGTTTGTTCCCGGTCACGGCCCGACGTCAACCTTCGGCCATGAGCGGCAGACTAATCCCTTTGTGGCGGACTCGCGCTATGGCTGAGGGAGAGGGGACAGAACAGGGCCACAATGGCGCAGGCGCGGCCGAACAGGAAGAGCGCGAGGTCTTACTGCGCCAGGAATACCATCAGCAGACGGCGCGCATACACTGGCACGAACTGCAAACCTACTACGCCCACGGTAGCGTCGTTGCCGTGGGCGCACAGCTCAATCTGGTCGAAGTCGCCGTGCAACTGGGCATGGACAATGCCGAGCGTTTTGAGCAATGGATTGCCGCGGGTGATATCTCTGCGGTGAGCGATGAACAGGCGCTCGCCTGGTACAACGCCAACACCCTTCTGTGGGCGGTAGTGGCAGCGCCGTGGGTGTTGGTACAGGAAGCCTCCGGCGGTGATTCCGCCTAGACAATTGGCAAGTCGAACTGCAATATAAGCGACCATACAAGTGATGACAGGGCATTTCACTTTAAGCTAGACTGAGGCCCCTTCACCAAAAACAGAGGTGCATAATGCGATCCTTAATTTTAGCCACGACTCTTCTTTTTTCCGCATTGAGTTTCGCTCAGGGTGGACCCTACTCAACGTCAGAAACGCCCATTGGTACACTGCTCGACGATCCGGCCGCCGTTGCCGTGCTGGAGGAGTATATGCCGGGTTTTACTTCCAACCCCAATCTCGCCATGGCCAGCGGTATGACGCTGGTGGAGGTGCAGGTTTATTCTCCGGCCCCGCTGACCGATGAACAGATGGAAGCCCTCAACGCTGACCTGTCGGCCCTGTCGGCAGACTGACGGCACGCTGGCAACCTGACAGCTGTGACGTTCCGCCGTGAGCGTCATGCCTGGCTGTGTTTTTTCAGGCCGCCCGGACCACTTTAGAGATTCCTGAGCAATTCCAGATACCCCGCTTTAGAGCCCCCTTTTTCCCAGTAACCGATAATACCGCTCTTCTGTAGCCGCCTATAGATGTCCTGAGACTCTGTATCGACAAACGGGCTGGTCCATTCCATGGGAATCATGGCCGTGAATTCGGCGGCCAGTCCCTGGCGGGTGTGAGATGAGTTTTCATGCGGCTGAGCCGTCTGTTCACCAAACAGAGCGGTCAGCATTTGGCTTTGCTCCGACATATGGGCGATGAACACGTTATTGGCTTTAAGGCTTTTTATAACCCCCGTGTAGGTGGGCTTTGGGTCGAACGACAGGAACGCTGCCATGCACGGTGAATCTTTTTGTAGGATGCGCTCCGCCAGTGATCGCGGTTCGGTCTTTACGGCATCCGTGAAGCTGTCGATATCCATCTGCAGATACGTGAGCAGATTGACAGAGTCCGGCCGTTTGTCGTTCTTCAGGGTGTGTGAAACGCGGTAGGCCACCATGCTTTTGAGTATCTCTGCAGGATCGCGCACGGTGGTAAAAAAGAGGTCTTTGTCAGGCCGGTAATAGGGCAAAAACTCACGCGCTTGTTTGTGCCCAAGAATAAATATTCGCCGGGGATTCCGGAGTAGCTGATAGCCTGCAAACACGCGCAGGAAGCGCTGCTGGCGATTTTCGGCCGCATCGTCTGCCAGGTACGATCGCAACAACTCGCCCTGTGGTGTCCGGGGTGGACAGGAATGTGCCATATAGGTGATGGACTGGTCCACCGGGCCGCTGCCTGGAAGTGGCACCGGGGCACACCGATTGTGGTGTACCAGAATCTTGCGAATCGAAGTCCCACCACATTTTGGTATGTGAATAAAGAATACACGTTGCGAATCGGGGTACAGGTCCATCAGGGGGAAATAGTCCGTCGTACCGATACCCCGCTGCTGCATCTGCAGCGCCTCTTCCTCAATCGCCTGTCTCACCCGGCTTATCGCCACGGGGTCCGAGAGATCGGGAGTGGTGTCTCCACTATTGCTGTCTGGTATGGGCGGCTGTTGTGGTGTCGTCATTCCCGACTCTACCTTCTCCAAAGTTTAAACGCGTTGGTTTTTACGGGTGCTCGAAAGGTAAGTCTGCATTGACCTGCCAGGTGAGTCCAGCGCAAACCGGTTAACGCGTCACGTTTGGCGGCAAAAGAGCATCGCGGCGGTCCGGTCAACGCATAGTGAGCCGGGCTGCCTACTCAGCGAATGATCTTGATCCAGTCGCCCGTGCGCGGTTCGCCGCTGGGATAGAGTCCGTTCAGCAGACGCAGTTGTGCTTCCGCATTCGGAATGCGTATTCCGGAGGCCAAGCTGGCCATGGTAGCGCCCTGTGGCACCTGGATATAGTGCACGTAGAGCCCGTTGCTGGTGCCCTGTTCTGCGGGGTGCATCGGCCGAAAACTTTCGATCATCGCAAGCAGTGTTGGATCTTCGGCGCTGAAATTCCCGGCTGTGCCGTCGAACAGGTAACTCAAGTTGTTGTAGTCGATGATGGCCACGCGATGCGCGCTGGCACCGCTGCCGGTAATGCCAGTATAGCCGCTGAGCCCGGCCTGATTCAGTTCGGCGCCATTGCCCAGTGCGCCCGACAGGCTGCCCTCAAGCACAGTACGCGGTTCGGCACTTGGGTCCCGGCGGCGGACGGTGACGGTTAGCTCAGTGGCGCCGTCGGGCGCACTGGCGACAATGGCTCTGGCGCCGGCATTGACGGTCCAATTCAGCGGTTGTTCAAACGTGAACCCGAGCTTGTTGTGGTAGTAGCGATTGTCGGCCCGGTCACTCGGCACACTTTCGCCCCACACAATGCCCTCGATGTGGCGTTTGAATTCGCCGGGCACTGACGGGTCCTCACCCTGCGCTTGCGGGTCGAGTTCACCGGCTGTCTTGATAACCTGTTTCAGGCGCTGATCATTGCGCGGGTGGCTCGCATACAAGCCGTGATAGGTCGCGACACGCTTGCCACCGGCCTTGGCTTTGACGCGTTGGAACTGCTCGTGATTTTTCAATGTGCCGATCACATCAAGCAGTGATTCTGGGTCATAGCCGGTGTTGTACATGTACTCCGCGCCGAGCCCGTCCGCCTCCAGCTCCATATCGCGGCCATAGCCGCTGACCAGTTCGCTGCCGTACATACTGGAGGCATTGGCGAGATCGCCGCTACCGGTAAGCACGTAGGTTGTGGTCGCTACCACTTTGTTGGTTACCGAGGCTACTTCCCGCCTGCTGTGGTGACTGGCTGTGATGTGGCCGATTTCATGCGCCAGTACGCCGGCCAGCTCCGCCTCGTTCTTCAGGTAGGGTAGGAGGCCGCGATTGATGTAAATGAAGCCGCCGGGCGCTGCAAACGCGTTGATATCGGGGCTGTCGATCACGGTAAACGTAAACGTAGCGCCCGGCTCGTCGCTGTTGGCAACGAGGCGCTGACCGACGCGGTTCACATAGGCCTGCAGCTCGGGATCGTCGTAGGGTGCGCCCTGCGTGATCATTTCCTGATGCATCTCCCTGCCGGTTGATGCAGTGCTGGTGCAACCGGAGAGTATGGCCAGTATTGAGACGATCGTCGCGAGGGTGAAAACTGTGCTGTATCGAGTGTGCATGCGGTTTCCCTAATACTCGCTGGATAAAAATTCCAGTAGTTGCTGGCCGATGCCATCGCAAGCCGTGCCCTGTACCGGTGCGATAATCGGGATCGGCACTATCACTGCCGGCATATAGGACTGGCCGGTGGCGCTGGTGTTGACATGGCCCACCGCTGCTTTGTCGGTAAAGTCCCAGATCGTTGCCTCATAGTTGGCGTCGTGACTCCAGGTGCCAAAGCCAAAGCAGCCGCCGAGGCTGCATGCCATTGAACCGCTACCGCCGGTGCGCTCGGTAGAGCCGTCGAGCCAGATCATATACTCGACTTTCAAATCGGCCATTTTGGTCGCCACCGGCTTCTGCTTTAGCAGGCGCTCTATGTCAGAGGGATGCAGGGGCGCGGTGCGCGGCTCAAACCAGGGATAGACAGCATTGAGAAAGGTGAGCTCATCGATCACCGAGATGGAGTTGTCAGCCGAGGTGATGTAGTCGCCCACACAGCTGACAAAGTCGGGTTCTGTTTCATAGTCACTGGCGTGGCGCCGGCCCAGAATTACCACGCTATCATCGCCGACACCCGCCGCAGGTTCGTTGTGCACCATTTCATCCACGGTGGATGTCACACAGCCACAGAGTAGTGAGAGGCCGATGCAGGTCAACGCTGTATGCGAGCGCAACGGCATTAACGTGGCTCCGACGATGTCGCCACACCTTTCTCGCGCAGCCAGCCTTGTATCGCGGGAACGCGGGAGAAGTTTGTTGCAAAGTTAGCGCCGGCATCGCGCAGCGCCATCACGGCGGCCAGATTGACGGCCTCCTGATCGGTCTGCAGGAAACCTGTCGGTGTTTTGCCATAGCTGGTCATGGACCATTGCGCGATGGGCGTGCCAGTGGTGTTCAGCAGTTCGAATCGGTAGCGCATCCAGATTTCATACACCTTGACTTGAGTGTGCCGGGGTATAGCGTACTGTAGCTCCTCCACATGGGGAATCAACACTGCGTCGACACCGGCTATGGGCTGGCCCGCAGAGGGTTGCGCCTTCAGGTGCACGACATTGGTAAACATGCCGGCCAGCACGGTATCCCACATTTGCACCTGTGCTGTGCCGGTGCTGACGATCCAACTGGACTCGTGTTTGGATTTGGACTTATCAAAAAACTCATGTTTGGAAAAGTCATCGCCGTACCAGACGCCCAGGGTTAGTGGCAGCGGCTCGATCAGGGGTGGCGGAAACTTTCCCTCCACGACCACATGTGCAGGCCCGCAAGCACCGAGCAGCCCCAACAGCAGGGTTGCTGTCAGTGCGCGCCATAAACGCTCAGCGGAAGTCATTGAGTGCGACAAAAGTGCCCCCATTGCGACGTGTGAGTTCACGCATCAGCGTGGCAAAGCGAATACCGGTGCCCTGCAAATGCGGTGCGCGGCTGAACTGGGTCGGGAAGCCAACTGCGTGAATGCGCACCAGGCGATTGCCATTGGCGTCCTCCCGGTTGATACGATCAACGGTGTCGATCACCTGGGTGATTGAGGGGCCGGTGAATTCGTCGCCGAACACGTAAATGCTGATCTTCTTATCGGGCGCGGCGAAGGTGCGAATCGCAGCTTCTATGCCCTCTACCGGGCTGGAATTACTAAAAACGCTCCAGCCGCGCAGGTTTTGAATAATCACCTTGCGCCGTCCGGGCGTGTCGGGAATCCATTTACCGCGGTAGCTGCTGAACAGGTAGTTGCCCATGTCATTCATGACCTGTATACCCTTCACTTTGGGGTAGATAGCCAGTGTTGCTTCGACCTCTTCGAGTACACGGTTCCAGGCGTAGGAAAACATGGAACCGGAGGTGTCGATAACAAAAATGATGTATTCGCTGTCGACGGGAATCCCGCCGATCAACTGGTTTTTGGCCTGGTGCTGGGTGCCCAGCAGTCGTTTCATCTCCTCCGACAATTGCTGCTTGGCTGACGCCAATTGACCGGCGATTGCCGAATTGCTGCTGGTTTCGACCTGCAGGCTGTCGTAGCGCGACTTGGCACTGGCCATCTGGTTGCGCAGAATTGCTATGCGCTCTTCATGTTCTGACAGTTGTTCGTGCTTGGCGTTCAAATCCCGATTGAGAATCTTGGTCTCGCCGCGCAATTCAAACAGTTGTTCCTGCAATGCTGCCAGTTTGCCTTCGAGATTGATGGTGGAGGCTTCAATGATCTGTGGCTGCACGGTTTTGGTAATCATCAGCAGCAGGATGATGGCGCCGAAACCACAGCAGATTACATCGAGGAACGACAGCGAAAACTCGGCGACGCCACGCGTCTTGCGGCGCGCCATCAGGGCCAGTCCCGCGACGGGCTCATCAGCGAACCCTTGGTGTAAAGCGCCAATTGCCAAAACTCGGACACGGCCATCGGATCACCCTCCATCGGCGCTAGAATAATATTCACGGGGACTCTGGAGGGCAACTGCCGGATCGCCTGTGCGTACAGCCTCTGGCGCTCCGGCCCGGACACCTTGCTGCTGCGAGGCGGGGTAGTACCCTGTGTCGGCAGGCCGTCGGTGATCAGGAAAATATTGTCGGGCGCGGGCGACAATTTGTGCAGGGCGACGAACGCGTTCTCCAGACTGGTGCCGCCGCTGGGGGTGATGCTATGCAGTGCGCGGCTGACATCGGCCAGCTGTGCCTGGTTGGCCACCTCCAGCCATTTTCCTTCGGTACCGGACAGCGCCGGTTGGGCCGACGTGTTGAACGTGATGACCTGATATTTGCTCGACACCGGGAGTTGCGCGGTGAGCCAATCCACAGTATTGAGGCTCTTCGCCCACTTTTCAGCCTTGCGCTGAACCGACTCTCCCATATTGCGCAGGCGAATAATCTGCACCAGCTTGTCGGCCAGCATACTGGCTGAGACATCGAGCAGTATGGCGATATTTTTACCGCCCAGGTTCAGACCGGTCAGGTACTGGCGATTGCCGTCGCCGAGAAAATCGCGGGCTTTGGCACCGGAACTTTTGGTGGCAGATTGCCGCAACTCTTTCACCTCGCTCTCCAGCGATAGCAAATCGGCTTTTAGTTTGTTGATATCCTGGCTTTCAGTGTAGCCCTCATCCTTGCGGCTTTTAATCTGCGCCTCGAATTTTTCCGTGTCCTCGGCAATACGTGTTGCCAGACCCTGTGCCTCCACCATTTTCAGGTCCACCTCCGACAGGGTATTGCGCAACGTGACGAGGTCCTTCTCGCCCTCGCGAACATCCTCCTCGAGCAGGCTGACTTCCGACAACACGTTCTCATTGAGAATCGTCGACTCTTCCTCAATGGCGTGATTCATGATCAGGTACACGAGAATGACCGCGCCGAAGCCGCAGGACATGATATCCAGAAAACTCAGGCTGAACGTGGTGAATTCGCGCTTTTTCCTGGCCATGGGTGTTAGGCCCTGACCTCAATGAGGATGGCGGCGGCGCCGCTTCCGGTGTCAATGGCATCGCCGGTGTCTAGTAGTTGTCCACTCTGATAGGGGCTGTCATTCACTTTGACTGTGTTAGTGGCACCGCGCAGCAGCCAGCCCCCGTCACTGCGGTACAGTTCGCAGCCATCTCCCAGCGCAGTCCCGGATGCAACCAGCGGCTGCGCCACATGATGTGTCAGCAGGTGGGTCGCGCGACACTTTGGCCTGAGTGGGGGCGATGGGGGTGTGTCGGGCACCGGCGTGTCGGGCGCTGTTGCGGACGTGCCCGGTGCGCTATTGCCCGGCGGGCTCGCGCTCGGCAGCGCGGTGATAAAGCTCAATGCCTGCTCGCGCTGTACCAGTTGCGCCTCGTGCAACTGCAGGGCGCGGTAGATGTCATCGGCCTGCAGAATATCCAGTTGCTTGAATGCGCCGGTGAGGCCGGGCAGCAGGGCTGAGAGAGGGTCGGCGATCACGCGGTCATCGGAGCGTAGAACGCCGATGGTTTCGCTGGCGCTGTCGAACAGACGGCGGCCTGCTGCCTGCAGTTGGTCCCTGCTTACGCGGGCCTGGTAGCCGTTGATGTCCAGATTGGTCTCCGTGTTGGTATGCAGGGCGCGCAGTGCGGAGGGTAGTTCGTCATACAGCTGCTGTTCTGTAGCTGCTTTGCGCCTGGGGTCGAAGCGTGTCTGGCGCACAAACTCTGCTGAAATCAGCTCCACCAGCCTTTCCTGCAACTGCAGCAGGCCACAGCCTGGCAGGGGTATGGTGCGCTGTAGTTCAACCTGGCCATTGTGGTCGGCCAATTCCGAGATCACCGCCTGGTGTAGCTGGATTTCCAGGTGGAACAGGCGGCCACCCCTGCTGTAGAGGCTGCCCAGAGCGACACTGCGGTTGACCAGGCCAACGGCGTCAAACGGGCACTGCTGGACGATGCCGAGCAGCAGCGCGAGTTGTTCGTGCGCCATACTGCCGGGGACGGCGAGCAGCAATTCATCGGGTGCGCTCGCCCGGTTGTGCAGTTCCTTGAGGTGGGCGTGAACGAGGTCGCCGGTGTGCCGCGCCGGGCCAAGTGCCGGCTGCAGTGTCTCGGTGCTTAATTGCCACCAGAAGCGCGTGTTGATGTCACGCGGTTGCAGGCGGGCAGCCGCGCGGGCGGGCGCGCCGAAAACATACTCGCTACCGCGCAACAGGGCATAGCCGGTACTCTGTACCAGTGTGTCCCGATGCCACAGCTGCAGGTTGCTGTCGTTGAGGTCCAGCAGTCCGATGCTCATCAGCCGGCCACCAGAAAGCGCAACAGACGGCGGTCGGCGTAGCGCTGGCTGTCGAGCACCAGGCGCTCCTGCGATAGCTGTAATTGGTGCAGGCAGAACATGATGATGATACTCAATACCAGCGCCACGAAGGTACTGTTGAACGCCACACCCAGGCTGGCGGTGACCCCGGAAATATCACCCTCGACGGCCTTGTAAGCCTGTCCGAGTGCATCGCCGATACCGCGCACGGTGCCGATAAAACCGATGGAGGGAATGGCCCAGGCGATGTAGCGCACCATGGACATTTCTGAATCCAGCCGGTCCGATTCGATTTCACAGTTCTCCTTGATCGTTTCGGAGACCGCCTGAATGCTGCCGGTAGTGGCAAAGCGCTGCAGTGCCGAGAGCAGGGTGCGCGGTAGCAGGTAGTCCTGTTCCTCTTCCGGCAGGGCTTCCAGCGCACGGCTGTACTCGCGCGCGTCCTCGGGTAGTACGGTGGTGCCCTCGGGAATATCCAGCAGGCGCATGTCCAGCATTGCGCGCTCACGCATGCCGCGCCGCCCCTTGTACGCCATGATGGCCAGAGCCCAGATCAGCAGGATAAAACAGGACTCCTGTTCGTAGTTGCCGATCACCACGGCCAGGCTGCGGGTGGTGACAACCTCCTCTCCGGCGGCCTGCATGGCCGCTTCCCGTTCAAGATGGACTTTTGCGCTGGGCCGGATCACCCCGACGTACAGCGCGTGCACCACGATGATCGCTATCAGCAAGGCAAACAGCTGGTAGATAAATTCGGATGACATTTTTTGTTTCATGGGTGAGTCCTATATATCCACCGGGAAAGAGACGGGCAGATCTTCTGAGATCTGCTCTGAGGCCTGGTAATCAAAGGGTGATCTGTTGCCTGCACCTGCGTTGCCAGCGGCGGAGGCGGGCTCGGCGGGCGCTGGTGGGGGCTGCGTTGTCGCTGATGTTTCGCCTGCCCCATTGGTACCGGCGGGGGGCGCACTGTTTTCGGCAGCGCCGGTTTGTGCCCGCAGCGGCGCCGCCGCAGCCAGCAGGACGAGAAGCACGGGTATCAGGCGTCGTGAATGGCTCATGGTTTACTCCGCGTAGCGCGCAAGGCGAAATCCTACGTCATCCCGCCCGGCTTGCCCATAATCGCGATAGGTGAGGCGCAGTTCTGACAGCTTGGCATGCGTCCAGGCCGCGCCGCGAATCACGTAATTGTCACCGGTCTGCCCGCCCAGCGGGTCTGTTGCAGTAGCGGCATTCGCCGAGGGGATGGTATAGACATCGTGCACCCATTCGGAGACATTGCCGCCCATGTCATACAGGCGGTGCTGGTTGGCTTTGAGCGATGCCACCGGGGCACTGACAACATAGCCATCGTTATAGCCGTTGAGGACGCGGCCGGTGACGTAGGCCGAAGTATCGTCAGCGTAGTTCTCCGCAACCAGCGTGGGTGGGAAGGTATCGCCCCAGGGAAACAGCACCAGTCTCTCGCCACTGGCGCGCGCGGCCCAGGCCCACTCGGCTTCTGAGGGCAGGCGGTAGCCAGTCGCGGAGCTGTTATAGCCGGTAATGATGCCATTGGTCTGGCGATAGAACGGCGGCAGCCCCTCGCGCTCGCTCAACCAGTTGCAAAAGGCCGCCGCCTGCTGCCAGCTCACCTGGACTGCGGGCTGGTGATCCTGATTGAGGCTGTTGCCCTCTATGTGTCCTGATTTGTGACTGGGTTGAAACTGGCGGAACTGGGCGTTGGTGACCTCGGTCGTCTGTAGATAAAACATGCGGCGCAAGGATACCGGGTGCAGGACTTCATTGGCGCGGCGGCCGGGCTCGCGGCGGGAGGCGCCCATGGTGAAATCGGCCAGCGCCGACTCAGCCGGTTTGAACAACAGCAGGGTTTGCCCCAGGGGCGTGGTAATCTCCGGCTTGATGCGGGCTGCGACAACGGCCTGTTGCGTCTGCAGTGTCACATCCACCAGTTGCGGCAGGCCCGGACGCGGAGTGACGCGCTGGCGGACGCTCGCGTACCCGTCGAGGCTGATCTCAACAACGTGCTCCACCGCCGGCAGTGACAGCGTCTGCACGCCGCTGCCTATCGCTTTGCCATTGACGCGCACGACCGCGTTGGCGGGGCTGATGCGAAACCGCACTTCGCCCAGTTGCGCTTTCAGCGTTACCGTGCGCTCGTCAGTGGTGGCGGGTGCCATCTCCACAGAATCGTTGTAGCGCTGATAACCTGGTTTGAAGATGTCCAGCCGGTGTACTTTTTCGGGGCTGATATCTATGGTCAACGGGGTCTGGCCCTGAAACTCGCCATCCAGCGTGACATTGGCGGCACTGGGTACACTGTTGAGCGTCAGTGCGCCGGCGGCGGGTAGCAGTTTGATCTGCCCCAGGTCCTGATCCTTTTCAGGTTCAATACGCAGGGTCTTCTGCCAGTCGGCAAAAGTGTCCATCTGCAGCATCAGCTGGTGCTCCCCCCGCAGTACCTCAATCGTGGCCGGTGTGGTCCCGGCCGCCTCGCCATCCAGCAGCAGCGTTGCACCGACGGGTAGGCTGTCGATTGTGACCATGGCCCAGGCCGGTGCCAGTTTTACCTCAATGGCCTGTTGTACGCCGCGACCGGTGACCTGCAGGGGTTGCGTCAACGGCAGGTGCCGCGGCTCTTCCAACAGCAGTTGGTACTCGCCCCGTTCCAGCGGCAGATCGACCAGCGGTGTTTTACCGGCTGACTCGCCGCCCACTGTGACACTGGCACCCTGCGGTGAGCTGTCGATGGAGATGAGACCCGGCAGTGCCTGCAGGGTGAGTTCAATGGTCTGGTCGCCGCTGTCATCCACCTCCACCGTGGTGGCCAGCGGCTGGTAGCCCTCTGCTTCCGCGCTTACTTCATACGTGCCGGGCAGCAGCAGGTAGCGATTGCCAAAGGGCAGCGCGAGGCCATCTACCGATACCTGGGCGGGCACCTCTGCGTCCACTGTGATCTGCAGGGAGCGGGCGCTGAACAGGAACAGCAGCGCCAGCAGGAACAGTGTTAGGCAGGCAACAAGCAGCCACCGCCCCTTTTTACGCGGGGCGGGCGTTTTGCTGGCTGTGGCTTCCAGCGGAGTGAATCCGCTGGGCGCGATGGTTACCGGTTCATTGGGCATGGGTTTACTATCACTGGTCAGTTGGGCCGGACTGCCGGCATCCGCTTTAAATCGGTTCAGTACAGACGATCGTTACCGGTGCCGGTACCGAATCGTGACTGACGATAAAACTCTGGCGCACATCGCGGTAGCCGGCGCGGGTGCCGAGCGCAGTATAACTGCCTGGGCGCAGCGAAAGCTCTCGCTCTTCGAAACTGCCCAGTCGCGCCACCTTGTAGACGATGACCTCGGTTTTATCATCGGAGCGCAGCGTGACATTGACTGTCACGTTGGCCTGGCGCAGCACCGTGTCGAGCGTGTCGATTTGCTGTTGCAGCAGCGGGCCTCGGGGGGCGACCTGTTTGGCCTGATTCAGCAACTGCTCGGTAGCGGCGGCTACGGCGGGGTCTGACAGGCGTTGTTTGTCGCCAAGGGCGTTGCGCAATCGCTGGTCGAGCTCCGCCCGCATCCTTGCACGTTTGAGGCCTTCGCTGGCGAACAGGACACTGCTGTCGATTTTCTGCGCCTGCTCATACGCGGTCACTGCCTTCGACCACGCCTCTTTTTGTTCGTCGCGCTGGCCCTGCTGGTTCAGGCCAGCCAGGCGCTTTGCTGTCTCCGCGGCTGTCACTTCCTGAAGCGCGCTGGCGGCTTCTTTCGAGCCGGGTTGCAGTTTTGCAGCTGCGTTGAACGCCTTGCGCGCGCTGTCGAAGCGCCCCTCATTGAGCGCGTTGTAGCCCTCGCTCATCGATTGGTTAAAACCCTGATCTCGCGCCTTGCCGGCGACCCGCTGTAATTCGCTCTTGGCGTTGCCGTGCAACGGGTCCAGCTCGGTTGCCTGCTGTAGCAGTTTTTCTGCCTGTGCGAGGTCACCGGCGGCTTCTGCTGCCTGCGCCTGATCCAGCAGCGGTAACAGTTTTGGTAGTGCCTCGGCGCGCTGCTTGAGTGCGGCAATATCGCTGTTCTCGGGTTCGATCAGAGCCGCAGTTGCCAGTGTGGCCAGTGCGGCGTCGGCGTCGCCCTGCTCGAGGGACTGCTGTGCTTGCTGCAGCAATTGTTCGAGCACCTGCGGTATCGATGCCTCCAGCGTCTGCAGTGCGGTCAGGCCTTGCTGGTACTGCTCGGTCGCCGCCTGGTATTGCCGGTTTTTGTAGAGATCATCCCCTGCAGCGGCGAGATCGGTGGCTGCGGTAAAGGCCTCGGCTGCCCACTGCTCCACGTTGCGCTCCTGCAATGCAAGCTGCAGTTCCAACAGTTCAGCGGCCACTTCCTGCGCTGCTTTACGCTGGTGCGCCAGTTGCGCGTCGGACCAGGGTGCCGCTGTCTCGACAGCGGGTATGGACGGCTGCGGCACGGCGCTTGCCGAGGCCGCACCGCCGGATTCTGCGCTCGCCACGCCGGGCGGTTGAGTTGTTGCGTCTGCCGGCGCGGGTGGCTGCGGCTCCAGCATGGCGGGCAACAGAAACACCACCAGCACTGCCAGTATCAGCAGCGCGCCCAGCGCCGGCCAGACCCACACCGGTGTGCCGCGTTGTACGCTGCTGCCGGCAGTGCTGGTGTTGGCAGTGGGTACCGGTGTCGGTTCTACAGCGTCAAACGGGATGGGTTTTACTGGGTCGTTATGTGAAGACATGCCGTCGTTGGGGCCTTGGAATCAGGAGAATCGGTTAGAGTGTATCAGCAGAGCGTGCGGAATCCTCAGGTAATTGTAGGTCGCCGATCTCGGCGCGATAAATATCGGCCAGCACCGCGCGCCACTGGGCATACTGTTGTTCCACATTGCCATTGAGTGTGACAGTGCGATCCTCCAGCTCGATGACCTGGGGTGTGACTTCCATTTCCAGCGAAGCACCCAGCTCCTCCAGCGCCTGAACATGAATCTGCGCCTGGTTGCGCTTGTCCAGGCCGCTCTTGACCAGTAATCCGCCCCCGAGCACGGCTACCTGACCGGCGACGCGGCTGGTCTGGCTGTCGCCTGAGGTGGCAGCTGCGATGCCGCCTATCACAGCGAGGCCACCCACGATCAGGTTTCGCATACTTTCCGCCTGCAACTGCTCCAGCGCCAAGACTTCTTCGTAACTGGCCTTGCGCCACTCCTGATAGGGGGCGGCCATTTGTGTATCGAAAGTCGTGTAGTAGGCCTGCAGAGTGTCGACGTACACATTGTCGCGCTCGCGAATCTGCCGGACGCGCGCCAGCATCGGGTCACTTTCAGCGGGTAGCCGCCGTATTTCATACTCGCCATTGCGTGTTTGCTCGAGATAGCCGTCGAATGCATCCGGCGAGAAACTGCGCGCGAAACGCAGCTCGGTGATCACGCGCACATCGGTGCGTTGTTTCGGTGTCAGTTCCTCCAGTTCAATTAACAGGTCATTGGCAATGGTATTGTAAACTGCCTGAAAGGGATCGTTGGTGTTGATGGTGGAGGCCTGATAGGCGTAGCGGCTGGCCTCCCCGGTGTACTTTTTATCCAGCCAGACTTTGCCGCTTGAATCGGTGGCGGTGATTGCCAGTTGCAGGGTTTCCCCGTCAGAACGCAGGATTTGCCCGCGCACCATCAGATCTGTCACTTCGATGTCGTCGGGTACAACCCGCACCGCGCCCCAGGCGCCGCTATCCTGCATGGCCTGGGCCAGTTGCATCGGCATGAAGCGCGCCTCGGCCTTGCGGACTTCAGGGTAGACGCGCTCGTCCTCGTCGTAATCATCCAGTCCGGGATTAAACACGACCACGGCGACATCCAGTAGTTGGTGCTCGGCGACAGGTGTGGTGGGCGTCCGCACGGGCGGCGCAGACGCACTTTTTATTGTCTGGCTGACACAGGCGCTGAGCAGCCAGCAAAGCGTCAGGCACGATAGCAAGCGCAGCCCGATCATCACTCGATGCCCTTGTATTTGCGGTATTCATTCCACAGCTTCTCGCGCACCGCCGGGTCGGCTTCGCGCGAGGCGGCCTCGCGCAGCTGTCTGGCCACGACGTCGTCATCGCTGCCACTTGGAATATCCGCCGGCGCTGGGTATTTCGCGGTGTCCGGCGGCGGTTTGCCGCCGCCGATACCACCCATTCCGCCCCCGGTGCTGTAGCTGCCGGCATCTGCCATGCCCTCGCCATAAGGGCTGTTGCCTGCCTCTGCGTCAGCGGTACTCATGCCGGCCGAAAGGCCGCCTGAACCAGCGCCAGAGGCAGAGTGTTTGGCGGCGGCCCGCGCAGCTTCGCGTTGCTCAGCCTCTGTTTTGAGAATCAGTGCGTCAAACTCGCTGGCACCTTTTTCCAGTTGCGCATCGAGTATGGCGACCTGCTCGGCGGGAGTAAGAGGGCCTCCACCACTGCCTGTGGGCAGTCCCGCCGGGCTACCGTAGCTGCCAGAAGCGCCGTTGTTGTAAGAGCCGCCGCCACTTTGGTCACCCATTATCTCGCCAGCCGGCTGTCCGCTCGCTGAGCCGCTGCTGCTGGTGTCTGCAGTCTGTCCGGCCTCGCCAGCGGTATTGCCGTTGCCGCTGGGGTAGTCCTCGAGACTGGGCTGGTCTCTCAGGTCGGGCAGACCCGAGCTGCCCACGGACTGCTCGCTGAATGTTGGTTCCGCGCTGCTTGCGTCCTGTTGCTCGCTGCCACTGCTGCCATCGGATGTGCTCTGTTGTGCGCCGGACTCCGCAGTGTTTTCTTCGGGCGGCCCCACCTCATCACTGGCGCTTCCCGCTGCACTGCCACTTTGGTCGCCAGAGGCGCTGCCCTCACTACCGGTGGATTGACTGCTGCCGGCAGAGGCCTGGCCGGTGCTGCCAGCAGAACCGCTAGAGCTGGCGCTTGAACTGCTGCTGCCAGCAGTACTGCTTGAGCTGCTGCTCGGCGGCGGTGTACTTGAGGATGACGACTCGGGCTTGGTTGGCGTGCTGGCAGTGGGACAGCCCGACAACAATGCACACAGGCTGGCGATGCCTGCCAGGCTGGAAAGGCGCCACGTGAAGGCGCTATTGGATGTCGAATGCTTTAACAATGTTTTCTGTCTCTACCGGTTGTCCCGCCTCAAACCGGGGGCGGAAGGCTGTTTTACGCAGCTTGCGCATCAGGCGATAGGCCTGTCTATCGTCTGCTTCATTGTCATCCAGACGCTCCAGGTTGCGCACACGCCCGTATTCGTTTACGCCAAACGCCAGCGTCACCGCCGCTTCATTGGGCGGAACCACGGGCGGCAGCAGCGCGATGCCGGCGACATCAGGCAACGCAACGGGCTCCCCAAAGAACTGTTGTGCCTTTTCTTGGGCATCAGTTTCGCGCGCAAGTTCCATGTTTGCCTCCCGGTAGGCCGTCAGCGCGGCGTCGGTTTTGCCATTCCACAGGCGCCAATCGCCCAGCATCACTAATGATTGCGCGTAGGAGGCGCTGCCCCCGGCACCGTTCTCGCGGTTGATGGCCGAGATGGCTTCAATTACGGCATTGCCCTGTTTATAGCTCTGGTGGTGGTAGGCCTTAAACCGCAAGAGCCCTTCGTCGACGTATCCATCCTCATCAAAAACCGGTGTGGAGGGCGGAATATCGTAGGCGGATATCAGATACTGGGCCTGCAACATGCCGTGCAGGGGGGGCAGCAAGTTGGGTGAGGTCTCCCCCTCCCGAGTGACAATGTCACTGAACGCCACGCGGTAAAGCTCCCACATATTGATGAGGCGCTCATAATCTTCTCCCCCCAGATGCAGTTGGTAGGCCTCGTACTGCCATTTGGCCTGATCCATAAGCGCGGCTACCAGTGCCGGGCTGCTGCCGATAGCAGTGCTTTGTACACGATACAGGTAGTTCTGGCGCTCATCCGCCTCGGCATAGTTTCGCAGGGCTTTGTGGCTGGCGATTTCCCCCTGCAACATCGGAATCTGTTGCTGGCAGTAGAGGCCCTCGTTGATGCGAGCCAGGTGGATGCCACGCTTGTAGTGTTCAATAGCCTCTTCGTGTCGCCCCTGGGCCTGCAGAGTCCGGGCCAGGCCGAGCATCGACTCCGACAGGCTGCTACCGTAGGCACCCTCGCGGGATTCGGCCTCCTTTATCGCCCGGTTGTACGCCATGATTTCGTGTGAGGATGTGACATGCGCAGCCGGCAGCTCCCTGGCGTAGTCTGGCGTATCGTCTTGCACAACTATCGGGGCGCTGTCAGGCGAGGCGTCGTGCGGGCCTTGCAGTGCGTTCGTTACAACAACCTCCTGACCCCGCGCAAAGGGAGTCGCCAGCAGTAGAGAGATTGCGAAGATTCGCAGTAGGCTGTCGCCAATGGACTGTGTATTCATCGTGCACCCCCTGTGGCGATGCGTCTTTACCGTGATTGGCTGAGTGTTGCAAGGTTCTGCAGGACTATACATTACTGCGGCAGGCGGAGAAAATACCCGCCCGCCGAGGTGTGCTAATGGCCGGTGGTGTGGGCAAGTAAAAAAGGGAGAGTTATGGGACAGTTTGCGCGGGAAACCGCTATAGAACAGGTTGGCGATCACCATTTTCGAGGTGAATTGTGCGAGGGTTGGCGTATTGGCGAGGTGCCCAACGGCGGCTATGTGCTCGCAGTCGCGGGGCGTGCGCTGCAGGCGGTATTACCACACAAGGACCCACTGACGGTCAGCGCATTTTATCTGGCTCCGACGCAACTGGGGCCTATCGACTGTTATGTGGAGTTTCTCGGGGGAGGGCGCAGTACCAGCTTCGCCGAGGTCAAAATGTACCAGCAGGGTGAGCTCAAGGTGAAGGTAACCGCTGCCTATACCACGTTGGATAAGCTTTCTGGCGAGAGCTGGTCAGCCGCCGACAGGCCGCAGTTTCCCGCATGGGAGGAGTGTGTGTCGCCCCCGGACAAGGGGCTGGAGTTTCGCAACCGAGCAGAGACGCGGCTGGTTTCAGGTGCAGAGGTTTTCAACAGGGGTGAGCCCGATGGCTCTGGCGCGTTCTGTGGTTGGGTGCGTCACAGTGATGGTGCCGACCCCGATGCAATCGGCCTGCTAATGTTCGCTGACGCCTTCCCTCCGCCCGTTTTTACCGTGTACGGCCCTGTTGGCTGGGTGCCCACGGTGGAGCTCACCGTGCAGGTGCGCGCTCATCCGGCGCCCGGGCCGTTGCAGGTGCGGCTCGCCTCACGGCATATGTCCAAAGGTGTGATCGAGGAGGACGGTGAATACTGGGATAGTACCGGCCAATTGGTTGCGATCAGCCGGCAGACGGCGAAGGTCAGGCTGCGTAAGCGTTGAGGCGGTATTGGTAGCCTGTGTGCTGCGCCGCCGCGGAGAGCTTGTTTATGCCACAAAGCTCGATATTTTCTCAGCGGGCAATGAGTTTCCCAAGCGCGTATTGTTAATCATCTGCAATCAAGCGCTTGCCCAAGCTGACGACATCGTCGGTTGTGTATCCAAGCTTATGGTAGAAGTCTAATACACTCTGATTCGCACTGCGGACCAGAATGTTCAATTTTGGGCAACCCATCGCAGTCAGCCTCTTTTCGATTTCATTCATAAGTTCCCGACCGCGCCCCGATTTTCGGCACGCGGGTGAGACAGCCAGATAGAACACCGAGCCTCGATGGCCGTCATAGCCGGCCATGGCGGAGGCGATAATATTTCCATCCACAACGCCGACCAGAAACAATTCAGGTTGCACCGCCAGCTTCCTGTTGATGTCTTTATCGGGATCGTTCCATGGACGAGTCAGGTTACAGGCCTGCCACAGTGAAATGACAGACTGCCGATCACTCTCTCTAAACGGTCTTATGTGCATTTCGCCCTCGCGCTCTGCCTGAAACCTCCTCCATCCAGGCGGATGCCCGGTAGTCGTTCAGCAGTTCACCCTGGTTTGGAGTGGGAATTACGGATTCCGGCAGGCATCGATGTCGCTGTCCGAGATGCCCAGGTCGGCGGCGGCTCCTTTCAGGTCGCCCATCGTGGCGTTGGCAGCATAGATCTTGCCAGCAGTGTCCTGAATCTGGGTGACCAATTCGGCACCTGTGTACTTT
The DNA here is from genome assembly GCF_055809315.1 of Halioglobus sp. D3-4. Classification (NCBI taxonomy): domain Bacteria; kingdom Pseudomonadati; phylum Pseudomonadota; class Gammaproteobacteria; order Cellvibrionales; family Halieaceae; genus Halioglobus; species Halioglobus sp. D3-4. The sequence goes on along the minus strand of NZ_CM147907.1, from coordinate 3,226,867 downwards.
GGTGTTGTCTGGGTAACGGCGCTAACGAGCTTCCCCAGCCCGCTTTGATTGTTAGCGGCTTGCTGTGCTGCCTCGACTTTTCCCAGCAAGCAGGCTTCCTGCCGCGCCCTGAGGCCGGCCTGCGCCTCCTCTGGTGTGACTTCTGCGCTTACCGCCACCCCCACGACGGCGGATTCACTTTGCTGGGAGATCGCTGCCTGTATCGCACCGGCCAGCTGGGGAGTAATTTCTCCGGTTACCTCCATGTTGTGTTCGGCCTGGAACTTGGAAACGGCAATGATCGTCCTGGTGCCAGCCTCACCATCGGTTGTGCCGGTTTCATAGCCTAGTGTGGTCAAGTCCTGCTGTACGATCTGTACGAGTTCATCACTGAACGCAGTCCCCGCCTGCGAAAATGCCAGTACCAACATTGCGGCGATTACTTTCCAGTCCCTCATCCCATACTCCCGCACAGTAAAATGTTAGCGCCCATTATAGGCGGCGGCGAGGGATTGTCATTGTTGCGCTAGGGCAAGTATTCTGCCGGTTTATGGCGCGTGGGGATAATCAATTGGATGTATCGAAACTGCTGTCACAGCACTTGCAGCAACTCACAATGGCATGTGCTGCGGCGCCGGTTCTGGACCTCGCGTGTGGTTCGGGCAGGAATGGCCTTTTTCTGCTGGCCAACGACATCCCGGTAGTTTTTGCTGATCGGGACAGTGCGAGCCTTGAAAAAATCAGGCTGCAGTTATCCTCCGATTTTCCGGCTGCGCAGCGCGCCAGGGCGCGCCTGTGGCAGGTGGATCTGGAAACCCCCGGTGCGCGTCCGCTGGCGGGCATGAGGTTTGGTGCTATTGCGGTATTCCGCTATCTGCACCGCCCTTTGCTGGAGGACATCAAGAGCGCGGTAGTACCCGGCGGGCTGCTTATCTACGAAACGTTTACGCTGCAGCAGGCCGCGATTGGCCGACCCCGTAATCCCGATTTTCTGTTGCGCCCCGGGGAGCTGCGAGAGCGCTTTGGACAGTGGAAAACCCTGTACGATTTCGAGGGCATTGAGCGCGATTCCGGCGGTGGGCAAGCGCGGGCCATCGCGCAGTTGGTGGCGCAAAAGCCGCCAGGCTGACCCCTCACCGTATTGTGCGCTTAATAACCCGCTACCCAGCCGCCGGGCCGCCGTGCATCGGTCGCGCCGTATAGCCAGCCGTCCTCAAGCATGATGGAGTTTGTGCTCCCGGTGGTGCGCCCGGCGATATCCACCGGCTGGCCCATAGCCTTGAGCAGGGCGATAGTGTCCGGGCTGAAGCCCTCTTCCATTCGCAGTACATCGGGCATCCACTGGTGGTGGATTCTGGGCTCTGCCGCCGCGGTGGCGACATTCATATCGAACTCCATCGCGTTCAGTACCATTTGCAATACCGTGCTGATAATCACGCTGCCGCCGGGGCTGCCGGTGGCCAGCCAGGGCCTGCCCTCGCGCAGCACAATAGTAGGGCTCATCGAGGAGAGCGGGCGCTTACCCGGCTCTATTTTGTTGGCTTCACCCTGCACCAGTCCAAAGGCATTGGCATTGCCGGGGCTGGCGGCAAAGTCGGCCATTTCATTGTTTAACAGCATACCCGTACCCGGTACGGCAATGTGGGAGCCGAAGCTGAAGTTCAGGGTGTACGTGTTGCTGACAACATTGCCGAAGCGGTCGGCCACACTGTAGTGAGTGGTCTCTGTGCTCTGCGCGTTGAACGGGCGTCCGGGTGCGATCTCGGCAGCGGGTGTCGCCTGCTTGCTGTCGATGCGCGCGCGCTGGCGGTTGGCATAGCCCTTGTCGATCAGCTGTGCAACCGGTACATCGACAAAGTCCGGGTCTGCCAGATAGAGACTGCGATCGGCATACGCCAGTTTCATGCTTTCTGTCAGGTGGTGCAGGTAGTCGGCGGAATTGTGGCCCATCGCCTGCAGATCATAACCTTCCAGCACATTGAGAATCTGCAGGATGTGCACGCCACCGGACGATGGCGGCGGCGTGGAGACCACTTCAAAGCCCCGGTAGGTGCCGCGCACAGGCTGCCGCTCGACGACACGGTAATCAGCGAGGTCTGCGGCCGTGATAAGGCCACCCCCGGATGCCATTTCTGTGGTGATGCGCTGTGCTACCTCGCCGCGATAGAAACCGTCTGCACCGCGCGCGCTGATCTGGCTCAGCGTCCACGCCAGATCGGGCTGCCGCCAGATGTCGCCGATGTCGTAGGCAGAGCCATCGGGCTTGAAAAACAGGCTCGCCGCCGCCGGGTTTTGTCGCAGGCGTTGCGCGCTGGCAGCAATTTCAAAGGACAGTGCAAACGATACCGGAAAGCCCTCCCTGGCCAGTGCGATGGCAGGTGCCAGTACCTGTTCCCGGCTCAGCGTGCCGTATTTGTCCTGTGCGTACAGCAGCCCTGCGACAGTGCCCGGTACGCCCGCCGACTGCAGGCTGAAATATTCCAGGCCCCGGTCCAACTCTCCATCGGCATTCAGGAACATATCGCGGGTGGCACCGGCGGGGGCGCTCTCGCGGTAGTCGATCAGTGTCTGCCGATTACCGTCGGCGAGGTGAATCAGCATAAAACCACCGCCGGCGAGGTTGCCTGCGCGGGGATAGGTCACGGCCAGTGCAAAACCTGTCGCCACAGCGGCATCTACCGCATTGCCGCCCTGCTGCATGATTTGTGTGCCGACCTCTGACGCAAGTTGCTCTGGCCCCACCACCATGCCGTGGCGTGCAACCACCGGGATGAAACGCTCGCGGTAATCGATAATGGGTTCAGAGGCCTCGGTGGCGGCTGTCGAAGCCGGACTAGCAGCTGCGCCCGCCTGCGGTGCCGGCGCAGCGTATGGCAACAGGGTGTGGCCCAACAGGCCCAGAAACAAAAGTGTATGCCGCAAAACCGTCACAGGCGAGGCTCCTCAGTTATCGCAAAGGCATGACTTTAACTGTTTTGATTTGCCACGCATACTTATGAGGTCATTTGGCAGTGGCTCGGGTTGGCGTTCGACCGGATGAGCCTCTCAGGCGCTTGGCTCAGGCCAAATGCCAACCTAAGCCACTACTGGCTACTATGATAGCGGGCGGGCAGGCTTACAACGGGAGCGTACGCAATATGCAGGTACTGGAAACCGAACTCGAGCAACGCTGGCAGACCATGTTCTCTGCACTGGCGGCCGGTGACGATGTCTCACCCACCGAGCGGCTTCGCACCGAGGGCATGATGGAGGCCGCTGTACTGATGTCCGTAGCGACGCCGGAGTCACTGTCGGGCGCGATGGATCGCTGTTATCAGTCCGTTTATGGCCGTGGTATTGCGCAAGATTTTGGCGAGGACTGGCAGCATTTTTTCACCTTCCCGCAGATTCCTGCGATGGCGAAACGGGCCCCGGTCTATCCAAGTACCAAAGATTGACGTCAGCTCAGCGCGGATCGCGCCACATAAACCAGGCCATCGGGCCGTTACTGCCCACCGCCTGCTGCCCTGTGACAGCAAAGCCATGGCGTTCGTACAGGGGGATATTGCGGGGATTGGAGCACTCCAGATAGGCGGGCATACCGCGCTCGTCACAGATCTGGATGCCGCGTTTGAGTAGCGCTGCACCAATGCCGCGCCCCTGCTCGTTGCGCGTACAGCCAATAAACTGCAGGTAGTAGTGCGGTTCCTTCGGGTGGTGTCTGGCAAAGATGGAGCTCTGCCGCAGGACGCGCCACACCGGTCGCATCCCGTTCAACCGCAGCAATTTGAGGCCAAAACGCAGCATGGGCACGCGCGGCGCAATCTTCATGCGTTCCTCGGGCGGCAACCACAGGGCAGCAGCGCGACCCTCATCATCCATATGCACGATACCGCGAGGCAGATACACATCCTTGACCAGCATGCGAAAGAAAGCCGGGTACAGACGAGTGCTGGGAAACAACCAGTTGAACATCGGATCTTCAGCAAAGGCATCGCTGAGTGTGTCGACGAGGAAATCCAGATCCGTCTGAACCGCGTCGCGAATTGTTGGTGCCGTATTCATTCTCTCGGAAACTTTGCCTCTGCATTGCCCGGCGGCTACTATACCCGCTGATAGCCTAGCAGGATATAACAGTGCGATACGAGCAATTCCGACGCGAATACACTGCCGCCGGCCTCACCCGGGACATGCTCGATGCCTGTCCAATGCGGCAGTTCGAAACTTGGCTGGAACAGGCGATAGTCGCTGAGCTAAACGACCCGACAGCAATGGTGCTGGGCACAGTGGACGAGGAGGGCTTGCCCCGGCAGCGCATTGTGTTGCTGAAGGGCTTATCCCAGGGCGGCTTTGTGTTCTACACCAATTACGACAGCGACAAGGCACGCGCGATCGAAGGCGAGCCGCGCGTCAGCATCCACTTCCCGTGGAATGTGTTGGACCGTCAGGTCATTGTGACGGGCACTGCACAAAAATTAAGCACTGCTGAGTCGGCAGCTTACTTTGCGACACGGCCGCGCGAAAGTCAGATAGCGGCGTGGGCATCAAGACAGAGCAGGGCGATTTCTGATCGCGCAACACTGGAAAAGCAGGCACAACAGATCCGCGACAGATTCGGCGACGGTGAAATTTCGATGCCGGAATTCTGGGGTGGCTATCGCGTGCGGCCCACGCGGCTGGAATTCTGGCAGGGCGGCGAACACCGTCTGCACGATCGCTTCGTCTATCGGCGCGGCGCTCAAAGGGAGTGGACTATCGAGCAATTGCAGCCCTGATACACGGCGTGCAACGCTGCGCTGATCAGCGTATGCGCCGCTGTCCGAAATACCGTGGCTCCTCCTCAATACCGAGTAATACGCGGCGAATCATATCCAGCCCCGCGGCGGTGATCATGGTTTGGAACAGTGTGCGCTCCACCGGCCAACACAAGCCGCGTGCGCGAATATGGTCGCGATCACCCCAGGCGAGCCAGACCGTGCCCACCGGTTTTTCTGCAGTACCGCCATCGGGCCCGGCGATGCCGGACACGGCAATCGCGTAGTCCGCGCTGGCGCGTTGCAATGCGCCCAACGCCATTTCGCGCACAACGTCTTCGCTGACCGCACCGTGCTCGGCCAGGGTCTCCTCACGCACACCCAGTACCGAATGCTTGATCGCATTGGAATAGGTGACAAAGCCAGCGTGGAAGCTCTCTGAGGAGCCGGGTACGCGGGTGAGTTGGGAGGCGATCAGTCCGCCGGTACAGGACTCTGCCGTCGTCAGTGTGGCACCGCGCTCGCGCAACAACTGCAGTACGCGCTGCGCCAGAGTGGTATCTCCTTCGCCGATAATGTGATCACCGAATAACTGCTGCAGTTGCTCGCGGCAATGCTGTTGTGCATCACGCGCTGCGGCGCTGTTGATACTGAGCTTGATCTCCATCTGCGGCGCACCCGCGCGAAAGCCCAGTTCCACGGTCTGCGGCCAGTCGGGAATATTGTCCGTGATGATCTGCTGCGCGGTGGACTCGCCCAAACCAAATGTCTGCAGGCGCAGGATATTGCGTTCCAGAGGTCGCTGCAGTGTTGCCGCGAGGTCGGCCACGATGCCATCCAGCATGGCTCGCAACTCGCTCGGCACGCCGGGTGTACAGATCACCCGACATTTACCCACCCTCAGTTCAAAGCCCACGGCACTGCCGACAGGATTGTCGACAATGGCGGCCCCGGCCGGCAGCATTGCCTGCTTCCTATTGGCGGCGTTGAGGGTCAGATTGCGCTTAGCACACCACTGCTGCAAGTGTGTCACTGCCTGCGGGTGTTCCTGCAGCGGTACCCCGGCCACGGCCGCCAGAATCTCCGCAGTGAGATCATCGATGGTGGGCCCCAGTCCGCCGTTCACGATCACCAGATCGGCGCTGGCGCACATCGCGGTTAACTCGGCCGTTAACAGCGGTACATCGTCGCCCACGGTGACCTTGCGGTAGACGCCGATAGCGAGTTCGCCCAGACGCTGTGCAATCATCGCGGAGTTGGAATCCACGGTGTCGCCGCTCATGATTTCATTGCCGGTGAGCAGCAGTTGTACGTTCAGTTCGGAGTTGCTCATGGAAGCCCTTTATGTCTGTCAGGTCGTCAGCATAGCCGCAATGCTTTTGCCAAGGCAAAGTGCTATCGTCGGGGCACTATGAGCGCACCGACCGCCGACATGAAATTCTGCCCCGATTGCGGCGGCCCCCTGCTGCGGCATGTGGTCGCAGCAGGGGCGCGAAATCACTGGTTCTGCCAGCGTTGTCAGGCGCCACTGTACGCGCATCCGCGCGTTGTCGTCACGGTGTTTGTTGCCTGCGGCAAGCGTCTGCTGTGGGTGCAGCGCGCGCTGCAGCCGCAGCGCGGAAAATGGGCGATTCCCGGCGGTTTTCTGGAGCAGGGTGAGACCCTTGCCGAAGGCGCTGCGCGTGAGCTGCGCGAGGAGGCCGGCGTGGTACTGCCACCGCAGCGGCTGCAGTTATACATGTGCGGCAGCATCACCTTCATCAATCAGCTGTATGTGGGCTTTCGGGCCGCGGTCGAGTCGCCGTTGTGTAAACCTGGCGTGGAGTCCATGGCCTGCCGTTTCTTTGCGCGAGAGGAGTGTCCCTGGGAGGAGCTTGCCTATCCGCAGGTGAATGATTCCATCCGACAGGCCTACGATGATCTCGACAGCGGCTGCTTCGAAGTATGGCAGGCACAGATGACCGAGAACCGCTATGAATTGCAGCCGGTGCCCCGCCGTTCGTGACAACGGTTTTTTGGGGCGCAGCGGCGTTTTTTTGTGGTATGTTCGAGTTGCCCGTCAGTGGCCTGGCAACTCTAGCTGGCTCACTGGGAGCGGATGTTTCCAGTGTGGCGAAACGTGCACACGTTAAACGATAATAAGAGGACGCGCACCAATGCGCCCACAGCCCTTTCCTACTTGCGCGTTGGTTGCGCTGGCAGTCTGTGTACTTTCGGTAAATGCCGCACTGGCAACGACATTCAGTGTCAGTCAGTCTATCACCGTGTCGGGGATTACTTCCGGCTCGGGCAGCGGCAGCGGCACCGCAACACTGGATACCAATGCCGGCACACTCACGCTCAATCTGAACTCCACCACGGTGACGGGGTTTACCAACACATCCGTTGAAACGGTGGCCACTGTATCGGGCAGTTATGCATCGGGAAGTCTCGACGCTGTGAGCGGCAGTAGCCAGCTCATCAGTTGTACCAATAACGGTGGGCTGGTGAACGGTTGCGGCAGTGTCACCAGTGATTTTGGCACCGCCTTCCTGACCGACCCGATCGCTTTTGACCTGTCCTATTTGGGCGTGACTACGTTCACTGTGCGGGACAGTAATTCCGGCGCCAATATCCAACAGGTGTTCACGCTGGTAACCGGGGGTGCACCGCCGCCGGGGCCGCCAGCCACAATTGACCTTACCTCCGGTGGACCCACCCAGTATACGTTTGACCCCGGTAACGGCCATTCAGTGACGCTCACCATTTCCGCAAACTCGGGCAGCGTGACGCAGGGCAGTTCTGGCCTGGGTAACAATACCGGTTTTGCGGACGATGGCGCTGTTGACAACTACTGGACGGGCAGTTCGCGCGAGACGCTTATTTTTGCCTTCAGCGAGCGTGTGATGCTCGATAGCGTTGTATTGGATCTGTTTGAGCCGATAGCGACCAGTGAGAGAGCGGAGCTGTCGCTCGATGGCGGCAGCGTCACAGTCATCGATGAAAACAACGCCGAGCGCACCGGGGGTGATTTGTCGAACTGGGAGTATGTTGTCGGCACCGAGGTGATGTCTTTCCGGCTCGGGACACCGGCGCGTGGCACCATTGGCAACACAACGTTTCGTATCAATTCGCTGGTTGTGTCTTCGGTACCCCCCGTGGACAGCGACGGCGACGGCTTGATCGATGACGTCGAAACCAATACGGGCGTGTTCGTGGACGGTAACGATACCGGCTCAGATCGGCTTGATAGCGACAGCGATGACGATGGCCTCCTCGACGGCGCAGAAGTGGCACTGGGAACCAATCCCGTGGACGATGACAGTGACGGCGACGGGCTGTTGGACGGTGAGGAACTGGGCTTTGGCACCGACCCGCTGGACAGCGACAGCGATGGCGATGGGGTTTCCGATGGCGATGAGGTGGCTGGAGGATCCGACCCCGCCGTCTCGCAGGCAAACTGCGATGTGGACCCCGTTGCGGGCCCCAGCCTTGGAGATATCCTGCTGTTGCAGCGCCACTTGAATGGCAGCGTGCTGCTCTCGGTGAACGAGCAGGTATTCTGTGATGTGAACGGTGATGCGAGCGTGACGCTCGCGGACTTGTTGAGTTTACAGCGTCAGATGCTGGGTATGGGCCTATGAGTTCTCGCGGTGCGTTGGTTTCGCACTAGCGCTGTTGGTTGAGCTCACACCCTACATGTGCGGTTAGCCCAGCGCGTGGTCCACGCCAAACCCAGCAGCGCCAATCCAAGCAGTGGCAGAGTTGCTGGTGCGGGTACCCCGGTACCCGCTGCGCGGTAAAGCCAGCCGCCAGTGCCCCTATCCAGTAAATCAGAGCCATCCGGACTCATGTTTATTTGTGTGGTTATTCGGGTGCCGCGGAAGACAAAGAGAAAATTGGAAAATCCGCTGGCGATTATGCCGCCGTTCGGCGAGTTGGTGGCGGGGTCAAGCGTTGAAGTGACGCCTCCGACCAACGAGCCGTTGGCGGTTGTACCGAGCTCAATTTCGAAGGTTGGGACAAAGCCGGTAGCGTCGAGAAATGGCTGGAGAATATCGTAGCTTGTCGAATTGTATTCGGCGATGCCTCCGGGAAAGGGCGTAAACATTTGGAAGAGTTCGCCGACTTCACTGGCGCTGGCCCAGGTCCAACCGGTCAGGTCGGGCCCGCTGCTATCTGCACGTCCGGAGCAGGTGCCACCCGCACACACGGCGTTGAACTCGTTCCAGGTTGTTCCTCGTGTTGCCAGTGGCTGCATCCACTCCTTGCCGGCGATAATAGGGTTGCCGAAGGCGCAGGTACTTAGGGTTAGCAGTGCGAATAGCGAAAATCGACGGCTCAAATGCGTAAAATGCGTCATCCCTGATCTCCAATTTTTTATTCTGATGTCTTTGCGGTAGCTGAGCCGCACCCATTGCTTGCTCGGTTAAACCTGCCGCTTAGCTTGAGTGTAGTCGGTATTCCGCTAATCGAGAAACTATTAGTCGGGCTATAGCTGCGAGTTGGAATAGCATGACACCGATTTACCCGGTTTCCCGCTGCACTAAAAACCGCCGTGCTCCTTCAGATAGGCCAGTTCTTCTGCGCTGGATGTCCGTCCCAATGCCGTATTGCGATGCGGAAACCGGCCAAAGCGGGCGATTACATCGCGGTGGGCGATGGCGTAGCGACTGAAGCCGGCAAACTGTGGATTTTCGGACTCCGCAGCCAATGCTTCGAACAGCGCAACGCTGTGTTCCTGCACCGCCACATCTTCACAGTGCTCCAGCGGCAGGTAGAGAAACACGCGGTGAATCGCGGGCAGTGTCAGGTGGCGACCGGAGGCGATTGTCTTTTCTGACAGCGCCAGTGCGAGTGGGTCTCCGGCGAAGGCCAGTGCGGTGCCGCGGTGAATATTGCGCGTGAACTGATCCAGTAACACCACCAGCGCCATCAGCCCGCGATCTGTGTCCTCCCAGTCCTGCAGTTCCCCTGCCAGCGCCTGTTCGAGTGCTGCGCCAAATTGCTGGCGACAGAATGTATCGGTCGCTTCGCTGGCGCCAAACCAAAGTGCGTGTTTCTCGGTCTTACACAGGCCGGCCTCATCCAGCTCCCCGAACCAGAAGTTGTGAATGGCATCGATGGTATTCTGCGTCACTGTGAGCCCCCGTTTTTGGCCTGATATGTTAGAGTGCGTCCCTTCTTTTGAACTCATGATAGCGGAATTTACTTATGGCACTACTTCCTGAAGTCGAACTGAACACTGACGAACAAAAAGCCAGCTATGGTTTTGGGCTGCAATTTGGTAATCAACTGTTGCGCAATGATTTTGACGGCCTGGATGTGGAAGCTGTGGTTGCCGGTATCCAGCACTGGTACGGACACCAGCAGTCAGCGGTCTCCCAGGAAGAGATCAACCCCAGCTACGAGGTGATTCAGCGCCGTCAGCAGGAAAAGGCGGCGGAGATGGGTGCTAAAAGCGCCGCGCTGGCCGAGCAATTCCTGACAGCCAACGCGGCGCGCGACGGAGTATCTACCACCGATAGCGGCCTGCAGTACGAAGTGCTGGAGACCGGTAGCGGCGGTGCCAGCCCCGGCGCACAATCGACCGTGGTTACCCACTACCACGGCACGCTGGTTGATGGCACCGTATTCGATAGCTCGGTACAGCGCGGTGAGCCCGCCGAATTTGGCGTGCACCAGGTGATTCCGGCGTGGACTGAAGCCCTGCAGATGATGTCGGTGGGTGACAAGTGGCGCATTGCCTGTCCGCCGCAGCTGGCCTACGGCGAGCAGGGTGCGGGCAACGCCATCCCACCCAACACGGCACTGGTATTTGAAATCCACCTGATCGATATCAAGGGCTGACAGCTTGGCGGCGAACATCAATCTGCCGCGTATCCTGCGGGTAGGTGCGGGTGCCAGTAGCCAGTTGGTGGGGACACTTGGCGAGCTGGGGTTGTCGCGGCCCCTGCTGATTACAGACCCGTATATGGTCGACAGCGGTTACTACGCGCAACTGCAGGCGCCGCTGGATGACGCCGGTATCGAGTATGGCCTGTTTGGAGACTGCGTACCGGACCCTACCACGGACAGCGTGAATGCCGCGCTCGCGCAGCTGCGCGCCGGCAATTTCGATTGTGTGGTGGCGCTCGGTGGCGGCAGTTCCCTTGACACGGCCAAGGCGGTGGCCGTACTGGCTGAGCACGGCGGTGTTATGCGGGATTACAAGGTGCCGCGGCAGGTGGACTCCGGCCTGCCGATTGTCGCCATTCCTACCACGGCCGGGACGGGCTCCGAAGCCACGCGCGTGGCCATCATCACCGATACTGATACACAGGAAAAAATGTTGTGTATGGGGCTGGGACTGATGCCGGTGGCGGCGCTGGTGGACTATGAACTCACCTTGACCATGCCCTACCGGCTCACAGCCGACACCGGCATCGACAGCCTGTGCCACGCGCTGGAGGCTTACACCAGCCGCAAGGCCAACCCATTTACTGACAGTATTGCGCTCACCGCGATGCGCACCATCTACCAGAATATTCGCACTGCCTGCGCTGAGCCCGACAATCGGCAGGCGCGCGAGGCGATGATGCTGGCGGCGACCCAGGGCGGTATCGCCTTCGCCAATGCCTCGGTGACCCTGATTCACGGCATGAGCCGACCTATTGGTGCGCTGTTCCACGTGCCCCACGGTTTGAGCAACGCGATGCTGCTGCCGCGCATCACTGCGTGGACAGTCGAGCATGCCCCACAGCGCTACGCCGAATGCGCGCGTTATATGGGGATGGCCGCGCCGACGGACACCGATCAGGCCGCCTGCACGAAACTGGTCGATGCCCTTGATGCCCTGACAGACGACTTGCAGGTGCCCGGGCCAAAAGCCTTCGGGATCGAGGACGCCGTATGGTTTGACTCGCTGGAACTGATGGCGTCACAGGCACTGGATTCGGGCTCGCCAGCGAATAATCCGCGTATCCCTGATGCGCGGGAAATCGTGCAACTGTACCGGGACATCTGGTAGCAGCGGACAGTTGTGAAAAGCACTTCGCGGCGAGAAATTCGGTGTTTCACCAGGACTGGCGCTTACATTACTGAGCACCATTGTTTACACTAGTAGAGCAGCCATTTTCACCAATCCAGCTGGGTCATCTGCTTATGAAACGCGTCGTATTCAATCAAAAAGGTGGGGTCGGCAAGACCAGTATTGCCTGCAATCTGGCCGCGATATCAGCGGCTATGGGGTATCGCACACTGGTGATAGACCTCGATGTACAGGGCAATACCACGCATTATCTGGTAGGTGAGATCGACGCGGATGCCTTTCCTGCCGAGGCGCAGGGTGTGGCCGGTTTGTATCGGCAGACAGTGGGCTCGCGCAAAATGCGCAAGAACCCCGATTCCTTTGTCTGGGAAACCCCGTACGAGAACCTGTTTCTGCTGCCCTCCAGCCCGGTGTTGGCCGATATGGAAAAAGAACTGGAGTCGCGCTACAAGATTTACAAATTGCGCGACGCGCTGGAAAAACTCAACGAAGAGTACGACCGGGTCTACATCGATACACCGCCCAGCTTCAATTTCTATTCCAAATCCGCGTTGATAGCAGCCGATACCGTACTGATTCCGTTCGACTGTGACAGTTTTGCGCGCCAGAGCCTGTACTCCCTGCTGGATAATATCGGCGAGTTGCAGGAGGATCACAACCCCGAGCTGGAAGTAGAGGGCGTCATCATCAACCAGTTCAACTCGCAGGCAAGACTGCCTGGTGAACTGGTCGCGGAGCTCGAGTCCGAGGGGCTGCCCGTGTTCAAGACTTACCTCAACAGCTCGGTGAAGATGAAAGAATCGCACCGTGAACACCGACCGCTGATCGACATGGCACCCAGTCACAAGCTGACCGGGCAGTTTCTCGATTTGCATACGGAACTGGAGAAGTCGGCGGCGCGGGCGGCGGCTTGAACCGCTGATCATCGGGCATGAGCCGCTGTATTCCGGGCAGTGGTTGGGCGTATCGGAGAATTAGCTATATCGTTATTCTTCCTGGTTATTTGTAACTCCCTTTTTGATTCTATAAAGTGCCCACCCTAACGCTTGATATTCGGGTATGACAGCCGCTTGAAATTGGATCTTGACAGCATTAATGACAGTTTGCGCGACGCCAGTGCTGCTGAGATTGTGACCTGGGCACTGAGTCTGGGCCGCAAGACGATTGCGACTACCAGCATGGGGCGCAATGCGGCGGTGATGTTGCATCTGGTCAGTGAAATCGATAAGACAGTGCCCACCGTCTGGGTTGATACAGGCTACAATCTGCGCGACACCTATGTTGTGGCAGAGCGTTTGATTCGGGATCTGGATTTAAACATGCATGTCTACTCCCCTGAAATGACCTCGGAGCGGCGCAATGCCATCATGGGGGGGATTCCGACCGTGGATGAAGAAGAGCGCCATCAGGAATTCACCCGGCAGGTGAAGTTGGAGCCCTTCGCGCGTGCGCTGGATGAGTTGCAGCCTGAAATCTGGCTGACAGGCATCCGCCGCGAGGAGACGGAGTTGCGCAAGAGCCTGGATATAGTGTCGATGGATGGCCGTGGCATCATCAAAGTCGCGCCGCTGTTTCACTGGTCAGAAGACGATGTGGAAGCGTACATGGCGCGCCATGAACTCCCTACCTGCAAGCACTACTTTGACCCCACCAAGGTATTTGACGGCCGCGAGTGCGGCTTGCATACCACGGCCTGAGCAGGCCGTTCGCTGCACTATCCGAGTACGATGCCCACACCCAGTGCCATCGCGGCAGTGAAAGCAATAAAGGCGGCCACGATTAATCCCAGGCGTCGCATAGTGCGTCTATCTTCCTGTGCGTCGCTCACTGACAGGTGCTGTGTCATAACAATACTCCCGCTTATTCAGTTTTATTGAAATACTGCGATAGCAATAGTTTGCAAAATTCCTGAACGTGGGGAGTTGATGCAGATCAAATCATGGTCGTGCCTCGACCAGCAATCCGGGTTGACCCGTGTGCGCGTAAACCGCGCTGAAAAAACGCCGGGCGAGATGGGTTAGGGTTCGATGCGGATATACGCGCGGCGCCCCATTTTTCCCGAGAGCCGCGAGAAAAAGTCTGCCCCCAGCATCTGCAAACCGTACTTGCGCCGCAGTGCCTTCAGGGCGATGGTCTGATCTGCCGGATCGTCGAGCAGAAACGCGTGTGTGTCCCGCCACTCGCCGGTGAGTTTACCCGTCATGGTGCACGGTGCAATACGCGACTCGCTGAAGTTGCGCAGGCGTTTCACCTTGCCCGCATTGCCGGCGCTGAAAACATAGTAGTTGCCCTGATCGGGCGCAAACCAGACAGGCGTGGCGACCCAGTCACCGGAGCGTTTGCGGGTGGCAAAACTGATGTAGCTGCCATTGTCTACTAAATTTGTGTCATTGGCGTTCATAAAAAAACCTGTAAGCTTAGAGCAGTGGTCTATGACCGGTGCCGCCATTTAAACGGTAATCGCCAGAGGTCACAATACTTGTACTGAAACAAATGGGGAAACGTCAGAATGAACCGCTTTGATGCAAGTTCCACAACCGATCAGGTAATTGAGGGTATTTCCCTGGAGGGTAAACTCGCCGTCGTTACCGGTGCGTCCTCCGGGTTAGGTATAGAAACCTGTCGCGCGCTGGCCGCAGCGGGTGCGACCGTGGTCATGGTCGCACGCGACGAAGAGAAGCTGGAAGCTGCTGCAGCCCAGTTGCTGCAAGCGCAGCCGGATGCGCAACTGCTCACACAGCTTATGGATCTGGCGGATCTCAACAGTGTGCGTAACGCCGCCACAGAAATACTGTTGTATCACTCCGAAATCCAGTTACTGGTCAACAACGCCGGTGTGATGGCTTGCCCGCTGCAGCGCACCGCGCAGGACTTTGAAATGCAGTTCGGCACCAACCACCTCGGCCATTTCCTGTTCACCGGGCTGTTGTCAGAAGCGCTGCTGGACGGGGCCCCCGGCAGGGTGATCAACCTCAGTTCTGCAGGGCACAAGATTGCGCGGTTCAACTTTGAAGACCCCTCCTACTTGCGCCGGCCCTACGACAAATGGCAGGCATACGGTGAGTCCAAAACCGCCAATATACTGTTCACTGTAGCCCTGGATCTGCGCACCCGCGAACGGGGTGTGCGCGCATTCGCTGTTCACCCGGGGACTATCAGGACTAACCTCGGTCGTCATATGGAGGAGGCAGATCTTGTCGCGCTGAATGAGAAAAGCCCCACTGGTCAACTGGAATTCAAATCTGTGGAGCAGGGCGCGGCCACAACAGTCTGGGCTGCGTCATCGCCACAACTCTCGGGGCGCGGTGGCATTTATCTGGAGGACTGCCAGATAGCTGCAGCTGCTGTAGAGGGTAAAAGCACTGGCGTGGAATCCTATGCCGTCAATCAGGCAGCGGCAGACCGGCTCTGGCTGCTGTCCGAGGAACTGGTAGGACAGTCCTTCGACTATTGATGCCAGCTCCCGGAGTCCGTTACCTATCCCAGCCTGATACCGCATTGGCGAGCACCTTTTACACAGCGGGATCCTCCTCCGGGTAAGGAGCCGCCCCTGCAGGACGCGCCGTGAACCCTTCCCTGCAGGCTTGGGGTCGGCGTGCCCATAAACAGGGGCAGACTCTCCTGCCTCGTGCAGTCTGGCACGGGCGGCTTGTTACCCTGAGGCCTCAAATGGCGCACAACCCCATAGCGGTGTAATGGTAAAGTACCCACGCAGCCCTCGGGTGGAACAGAACCCCGAAACGCTGTAAAGCAGCAAACCCGCTGTCCCCGAGTGGCAATGAACCTCATCCATAGGTAATCTACGCGACATTCAATCTCCCAAGCATAGAAGACCAAACCAATGCCCGAACACTCTTCCATCGCGACACTATTCAGCGACAAAGTACCCCAAGGCTCGCAGGTTACCGTCAAGGGCTGGTTGCGCAGCAAGCGCGATTCCAAGGCCGGGATATCGTTTCTGGCCGTACACGACGGCTCTGCGTTTGATGCGATACAGGCGGTGGTGCCCAATACACTGGACAACTACGAGTCAGAGGTGCTGACCCTGACCACAGGGTGTGCCGTCGCTGTCAGTGGTGAGTTGGTGGAATCCCAGGGCAAGGGACAGCGCCTGGAAATACAGGCCAGCGCAGTTGAAGTGATTGGCCGTGTCGATGACCCCGAGACCTATCCCATTGCCAAGAAACGCCACAGCTTTGAGTACCTGCGTACCCAGGCCCATCTGCGGCCGCGTACCAATACTTTCGGGGCGATCACGCGCGTGCGCAACACACTGGCCAATGCCATCCACAATTATTTTTACGGCAATGGGTTTCACTGGATCAATACGCCCATCATCACCGGCAGCGATTGCGAAGGCGCCGGGGAGTTGTTCCGGGTGAGCACGCTCAATTTTGCCAACCTGCCTCGCGACGATCACGGTGCGGTGGATTTCGAGCAGGATTTTTTTGCCGCCGAGTCCTTCCTCACTGTGTCGGGGCAACTGGAGGTGGAATCCTACTGCCTGGCGATGAGCAAGGTGTACACCTTCGGCCCTACGTTCCGGGCGGAAAACTCCAATACCAGCCGTCACCTGGCAGAGTTCTGGATGGTGGAGCCAGAGGTGGCGTTTGCCGATCTCAATGACAATGCCGCACTCGCCGAGAGTCTGCTCAAGCATACGATTGGCACCGTGCTGGAGGAGCGCGAAGACGATATCGCTTTTTTCCAGCAGCATATTGATGAGGGTGTGATAGCGCGCCTGCGCGGTGTCATCGACAGCCCGTTCGAGCGCATGGAGTACGGCGAGGCGATCGAAATCCTGAAAAACAGCGGTGAGCGTTTTGAGTTTCCGGTGGAGTGGGGGCTGGACCTCGCCTCGGAGCACGAACGCTATCTGACGGAAAAGCATGTCGGCAGGCCGGTTGTCGTGATGAACTACCCCAAGGATATCAAGGCCTTCTACATGCGTCTGAACGACGATGAGAGAACGGTGGCCGCGATGGATGTGCTGGCGCCTGGTATTGGTGAAATTATCGGTGGCGCGCAGCGTGAGGAGCGCCTCGATATGCTCGACTCTCGTATGGATGAGTCCCTGCGCGAGACTTTGTGGTGGTACCGAGATCTACGTCGCTACGGCACCGTGCCCCATGCCGGTTTCGGTCTGGGCTTTGAGCGCCTGCTTAACTACATCACTGGTATGGATAATGTGCGGGATGCCATACCGTTCCCACGCACGCCCGGGCACGCTATTTTCTAGCGCTGCAGCCATGTCACGGCGACAAATCCTGACCCAAATTGGGTGTCTGTCGCCAATTCTGCCTCCATTTGTGCAAAATTGCCTGAATTATGATCAGAATAGTGATTTGCCTCAGTCATACTGAATACTCATGGAGAAGAGCCGTCCGGAAGTAAAATGGGCGGCGGGGGCAGTTCAGATGCGACGCGCATTCAAAGAAAAGGAACAGGGGCCGGTAACTGAAATGGCGATTGTGAATACTTTCACCAAGCTGATTTTTGGTGATGAGGCCTACACTCGGCAGGAGCTATCCATTATCGCCGCATTTCAGGCGATGGACCCCGCTGTCATGGGCGGCAGTCGCATGGAGATGGGCGATTATTTACGCAATCTGGGCGTGCGCGAGATGATACAACTAGTGTCGGGCTTACAGCTTTATCTCTCCAGCTGCAGGAATTCAGCATCACAGGCAGTGCGCAGTAAAGTGCCGCCGTCTCCGCGGGCCGATTAGTCCGATTTGACGGCGGGTTTCAGCCCACAATCTGCGACAGGGCTGAACAGCGATTGAAAAGAGCCGTCTTCATCGGCACCGAGGAAGCTCAACTGGACGCTCTGGTTTAACTGGAACCGGCGGGTGGTGCTGGTGAGGCTTGCGGTCCATTTGTCGTAGCTGAACTTTTCCGGATCCTTACGTAAATCCACGAATCCCGTTAATCCATTGTCCTCGAGCCTGGCGGAGAACCCGCTACTGGTGACATGGGTAATTGTGGCATCGAAAACGACAGCGTTGTCGCGGGTGACGCGCTGTAGGTAATTGCTGGCCAGCCAGCGCTCTGCCTCCATTGTCGCAGCGCGGGACGCAGCCAGGCGCAGCTTCAGTTCCGCCAGCGTCTGAGGGTCGACATGACTGGCTTCGGTGCCCTGCAGTGCCGCTTTGATCTGCAGGTGGACCAGAAAATCCACGTATTTGCGCAATGGCGAAGTGCAATTGGTGTAGTAGTCCAATGCCATGCCCATATGCGGCTCTGGCTCGCTGGACAGCTCGGCGCGTGTCAGCAACCGGTTAACCATCGCCCGCAGGGGCAGTGGGTTCCCGGAAGCTGCGAGGCCGCGCATGATATCGCGATAACCGCTGACAGTTGTGTGATCCAGCTGCGCCAACTCCGGTGCATGCAGGCTGAGAAACTTGTTGACCTCATCACTACGGTCGGTGCGAAACCCCGGGTGTGACACAAACGGCCCTCTGGCCTTGTGGTTAGCCAGGAAGCTCGCAGCACAGCGATTGGCGGCAACCATGCACTCTTCCACCAATCGTTGGGAGAGCAGCTTTTCTGTCGGCTCAATGGTTTCAATCTGTTTTTCGTCGTTCATGACCCAACGATATTCCTGGCGATCTTCCATCACCAGGTTGTGTTCTTCGCGGCGCGCACGCAATGCCCTATACAGTTGGTAAAGCGTTTCCAGCGGAGAGGCGTGGCTCATGAGTTCGTCATACTGGCCATTGAGGTAGCGGTCAACGGCAAAATACGAAAGCTTGGCACGCGAGCGAACGGTGGCCTCGATAAACTCGAAGTCTCCGATCTCGCCGCTGTCGCTGATGGCGATTTTGCACACCAGTGCAGCGCGGTCGACACCCTCGGACAATGCACAGGTATCCTGTGAAAGCTCCTCCGGCAGCATCGGCAGAACATCGCCGTGAAAGTACACGGAGGTGCCCCGCGCGGCCATATCGCGGCGCAAATTGGAGTCCTTCCCGATATAGGCGGTGGGGTCGGCTATCGCGACGAACAGCACCCAGCCATCGGTGCTTATTTCAGCGTATAGCGCATCATCGATATCCAGTGTTTTGGTTGAATCGATGGAGATAAACTCCAGGTCGGTGAGATCGCGGCGCTTCTGTGTCTCCAGCGGCGAGGGCTTCGACCTGATTTCCGTGACCTCCTTTTTGACGGCGTTGCTCCACGTATTCGCCAGCCGGTATTTGGCAATGCAGTAGAGGTTTTCAATACCAGGTGTGGTTTCATCGCCGATCACAGACAGCACTTTGGCCTGTGGTTTTCCATCGCGAATAGGGTGGCGCAGGATTGCACAGCGCAAGTAGTCACCTTCCCTGGCGCCGTTACGCGCCTGCGGCGGTATAAACAACCAGCGGTTCAGCTGTTTGAGGTCCGGCTCCACAAAGACGGCTTTGCCCTTGCGGACACAGCGTCCGGTGAAGTCCAAGAGTGGGCTGTCCACCAGTTTTTCAATGTCGGCGATGGTTTTATTGTCTTTGGTGGGCCTGATACAGACCCTGACCCGGTCGTCGGGAAAGGCCTTAAGCATTTCCTGCGGCGGAATGAATATCTCCCGCCCATCGTCAAGCACTGCAAACCCATAGCGGGCCTGGGTGCCCTTGATAACCGCTTCGGCGCGCTCTTTCTCGGCCTCCATTTGCGATTTCAGGCCTTGCAGTTGCGAGAGGGTATCCTGGCTGAGCATTCGTGGGACAACTTTAATTAAAAATATAGGCTGTGCATCGTAGCTGAAATCGCCACGGCTGTCAGTGCGTTATAGTCGAAAGGTACAGTCAAGTTGGCTTTTTCTATTTGAGCATGCGGGGGATTTGCGCTATGAATGTCAGCCTTACCGACTGACACTACCAAGTGAAAAGCTATGAACTACTGGATTCTGATTCTCTCCCTGCTTGCGGCCCCCCTTGCAAGCGGAGACCGGCTGGATGATGTGCTGTCGAAAGTCGAGGGCACGACAGGGGGGGAGGAAGATTTTATGGCCGGCGTAACATGGTCTGAAAGCCCCGAAAATACCTATTACACCTGTACGGAGCGGTTGGGCCTGCCTACACTGGAACTGTGGTTGGGCAGTGAGAATATAGCGCGCGCCAGAGGTGTCGCAGATCAGCCGGTGATTTATGGTCAAAATGGCCCTGTACAGGTGCTGTCGTACTTCAGTGATGCGGGCTCGCCCACCATGGCGGCATACCTGATGTTGCCATCAGGCGAGACGCACATATTCAGGGTCACCCCTGAGCAGCGTATCGTAAAAGCCAGTAAGCAGTGGCAATGCAGCCCCGCGCAGTGGCGGGCGCCGTGAGTTGATATCGGAGCCCATAACGAAAACAGGGGCCAGAGGCCCCTGAAATTCACCTATACCATCGATAGGCGTTTATACCCGGCTGCTAACACCCGATAGGACTATTTTCGCAGGCGTCACCGCGCCCGTTGGAATCCTCATCCTCCTGTCCGGGATTTGCAATTTTCGGGCAGTTATCGAGTTTGTCAGGCCAGCCGTCACCGTCGGTATCGGGGTCCTGCAAGGGATCACAGGCATCACCTATGCCGTCGTTGTCGCTATCCACCTGGTTTTCATGGGAAACGGAAGGGCAGTTGTCGAGGCCGTCAAGGTGACTGTCGCCATCGCGGTTGATCGCCATTCGCTCGCCGGAACCGGGAGGCACGCAGGTGTATGTGATGGGTCCCTCCACGGCTGCGAGATCTCGCAACTGCGCATCGGTGTGAACAGTGTTCACGTCGGAGATAAACAACCCATTGATCTGACGCAGCCAGCCTCTGGGCTCTCCTCCCACCGTACCTTTGGCAATCACTTCACACTCCGTTGTTGTACCACCCAGAATAAATGACAGGAAATTAGAGCTAGCACGCTCAATGAGCAGGTCGATCCTGGGATCTGCAATTGCCCTGTTACTTGCAGTCAGCGTTACCTGTTGCCCTACTATCGGTGCCAGATCAGTTGGGAAGACATGGGCGAATGCCGCCAGAACGCGTTCTTCGTCGTTGTTGGTATTGAACACGCCTGCCGAGAGGAATGTCTCAATCGTGTCGTGAGAGCCATCGTGC
The DNA here is from genome assembly GCF_055809315.1 of Halioglobus sp. D3-4. NCBI lineage: Bacteria > Pseudomonadati > Pseudomonadota > Gammaproteobacteria > Cellvibrionales > Halieaceae > Halioglobus > Halioglobus sp. D3-4. The sequence continues at coordinate 3,206,071 of NZ_CM147907.1, read as the reverse complement.
AGGAAGCCGAAGCCCCTGATTTGATCACCCTGATGCCCGTCGGTATCGGAACTGATATCGGACGAGGAGTGCCCGAACATACCAATTTTGTGATACAGATTGCGCATATGCGCGACTTTGAAGGACTGGGGTTCGCCTTCGAATGACTGGTCGCCCCGAGTGCCGTAAAACCCATTCTCTGGCTCGAGTTCATGACAGCCCTCACAGGCTGCCACGCCGTCGTTGAAGGCGGTAAAAAACTCGTCCACCCCGGCCTGTTGAGTCGCATCGAGTGAGTTATCCAGCGCGCGAATGGGGTTGGGCGGCAACGTTAATTCCATAGCGAAAATCGTAAACTTCACCATGTCATCTGTCGAAATCGTGCCCTGCATGCCCAGCAAGCCCTCAAAGGCAACAATGAAATTGAAGAACGAGAATATCTCAGAGCAGTGTGAGCCGGTGGGTTCCGCGCAGCCGTCCTGCCCGAGGAAGCCGTCAACGCGGTCGCCCCGCCAGTGCAGAGCGCCGTGAGTCGACATGCCGCGCAGTGTCTGGGTTGTCATGGGCCCCTTCATAGGGTGAAAGGTGGCGTCGATACCCAGAGGCAGCCCCGGTGAGGCTTTCTGGAAGTTTGTTGTTACATGTTCATCCGGGTTGCCGAGGTTCCACGCGAGTTGATCCATGTCGCCGAAAATATGGCAACTGGCGCAGGATGTTTCGCCATTGGCGGAGGTGGCAAACGCGTCGTAGAGAAAGGGCCGCCCGTCTACCACGCCTTGTGGTTCGGGGTTGTGCAGGGGGTGAGTCTCTACAATGCTGTTGTTGGACAGATCAATGACTTCGACCTGATTAGCAAACCGCGTCAGTACGTAAAGGCGATTATTCGCTTCATCCAGTACCATGCCGGCGGGACCACCACCAGTGGAGATGTAGTTGCCGCTTTCTGCGGTGGGGTCGAAGCTGGTTTCAAAATCTGCCGCTTCAATATCCGGCGTGTCGAATACCCCAATTTTTGCTGAGCCAAAGGCGGCTACGTACAGCTTGGAACCATCGCTGGAAACCACCGGTTGCAGCGGTGTTGCGAGGCTGTGATGCTTTTGCGCGTTGATAGCCGCATGGTCTGCGCCCGGATCAGTATGCCGTTGGTCGTAATCAATATGTTGATTGAGGTGCTGCGGGTCCACACTGCCGTTGGCGGGGTTCAAAACGGTAATGCGGGATTCAGAGAGGCGCCCCTGAACAGTACTGCCGCCGTGGTTTCCCGGGCCTTCAAATATGATGTGGTTGGGCAGCTCCGTATTGGTCACATAGACCCGGCCTGTCACTGGGTTGACCGCCATGTTGAACAGGATCGTACCCACGTGGTCGTATTCTGCTATTGAGTTTGCGTCCAGCGTATTGGCATTGATTGAGAAAACATCGTGATCCGGCAGGTTGAAGTTGACGAAGTTACTCCAGTCAGTGCCGTCTGCATCGAGCCAGTTGGTGCCATCAAACTTCACGATGGCGCCAGTGTCCGGGCGATCATCGCCAAAGGCATTTTGATTGGGGCCAGGCATATTGCCATTGACCGATGTCTCGTTGATGACGGTCGTCTGGTTTCCCGAGTGGTGAGCAGCTACGTAGACAGTCGTGTTATCCGGGGACACCGCCAGAGCACGTGGTGTATCAGCGAAGAAGCTAAGAATTTCAACCGGCGTTCCGCCCACGGTATTTCCGAGGTTGGTGGCATCAAATACCCATACGTCTGCCCGGCCGATGCCCGGTGTTATCAGTTGCGGATCGCCTGCGCCCGGTACCGAGGCTATTGAAGGGTCTTCACGGTGCTGTCCGCGGTGTGCTGTTGTAATGAATGCGCGCTCAACGGCTTGCCCTCCGTTCTCAGTCCCGGCGAATACGATGTCGCGGGGTTCGTCACCTACCAGCAGTGTGCGACTTACCCGAAATGGCGTTGTAGACAGGTCGACGATACTGACACTGTCGGACAGATGGTTTACCACCCAGAATTCCGTGTCAGAGCGGGCTGCCACTGCTACCGGCTCCATGCCCACTGGCACGGAGCCAAGGGGGATCAGTGATCCGGCCAGAACACCGAATATTTCAATGCGGTTGTCCGGTGTGTTAACAACTGCCAACGCCTGGCCGTTGGGGCTGATGGCCACCGGGCGTACCGGTCCACTTTCGAAGGTGATAAATGAAGGCTGGGCCAGCGCAGGCGTGGCCGCAATTACCAGACAGGCCGTCAGGGCCAGACAGACAAAAAAATCGCGCAATCCGGATGACGAACCGACGGGCGTAGTTCCGCAAGTAGTGCTGCAATAGGTCATGGGGAGTATCCTTAATGGCGGACAGCGAGGCTGCCCGTGACGTATTTGAATTATTTTAATGCCGCGTAACTTTATCACGTCCGGGGTTTTAGGCAAAAATCATGCCGTGATGATTTGTTTAGTAGTTTCAACAAGTTAAAAAAAGTGGCTGTAGAGAGTGTAAAATAAGCTGACACAAAATTAGGGAAATGTCGGTCTATTTGGTGGTCGGCATTGACAGTCTGACCCGGCGGGTTTAATAATCGAGGTATGCGGTTGCAATCCGCCGGGGTGTGCCATTGATGAGTTTCGGGGCATCAGGCAATCGGGTTTTCGCTGATTGTCCTGTGCCACAACACAAGCACAACATTATCGCCAGTGTGTATCGACAGCTGGGGCTACTTACACCCTCCAAAGCTACTCCAGAATATTTACAATACTCTTCCTGCCACGCTTCACCCGACCGGACGTATCGGGCTTTTCGCTACAAACTCTCCCACCTATTTTTTCTAAAATTGTTATGAGGATTTCCTTATGGACTCAGGTTCTACCCTGCGTGTAGAAAAAACCACACCCCTGAAACCTGTCATCAAGAAAACATACGTATTGGATACAAACGTCCTGTTGCACGACCCGATGGCCGTCACGGCCTTCAAACAACATCACCTGGTCATTCCCATGACCGTGCTGGAAGAGCTGGATCATATCAAGGACCGCCATGATAAAACCGTGAGCCGAGAGGCTCGCATCGCCATCAATATGATCGATAAAGTTGTTGAGGCCGCCTCACCGCAGGAAATCCAGGCGGGCGTGCCGGTGCCCGGAACTGCGCTGGAAAACTTTGCGCCGGGAACGCTGGCAATCTACCCGGACCAACAACTGGCTGATAATACGGAGGTGCCGTACCTCGACGGTACCCCGGCGCAGGCCAATGACAACCGGATTATCAATGTGGCACTCAGGTTACAGGCGGAAAACCCCAAAGAGTTCATCTGCCTGGTGACTAAAGACATTAACATGCGCATCAAGGCAAAGGGCTCCGGGTTGATGCACGTCGAGGATTATCGCCGCGATCGGGTGCTCGATGACATCGACCTGCTGGCCACCGGCTATGAGCATATCAGCGGCGATTTCTGGTCCACAATCAGTGAGGTTGACACTTTGCGCGAGGACGACTGTACATTGCACCGCATCCCGCTCAAGTCATTGCCGCAGGCTTACCCGAACATGTTTGTCCATGATGACCAGGAATTCATGGCGTTTGTGAAGCGCGTCGACAGGGATTTTGTCTACCTGCGCTGCGACAGTCGCGACAGCCTGATGAATAAGCGCTTCTGGGGGCTGGCGCCGCGCAATCTCGAGCAGGCGATGGCGATGTCCCTGCTGGATGACGACGGTGTCGATATGACGGTAATGACAGGCCCCGCGGGTTCCGGCAAGACCCTGCTGGCCCTCGCCTATGGACTGCACGCGATTCTGGAGCAGCGCAAGTTCAGCAAATTGATCGTCGCGCGCTCCACACCGCCAATTGCCGAGGAAATCGGCTTTCTGCCGGGTACGGAGGAGGAGAAGATGGCGCCGTGGCTGGCGGCGTTCGACGACAACCTGGAGATACTGCACGGTGCCGATGAGTCCTGTAACGGTAGTATCAGCTACGTCAAGGAGCGCGCCAACATCCAGTTCAAGTCGCTCAATTTCATGCGCGGGCGCTCGTTTAACAACGCCTATGTGATCATCGATGAGGCGCAGGGCCTTACCCAGTTCCAGCTGAAGTCCGTGATCAGCCGGGTCGGGGCCGACTCAAAGATTGTGGTACTGGGCAATCTGGCCCAGATCGACAACAAGTATATTTCGCCACTGACCTCTGGGCTGACGTACCTTGTTGAAAAGAGCAAGGCCTATCCTCACGCGGGCATCATGCACGTCAACGGGATTGTCCGATCACGTCTGGCGGCATTTGCTGAGGAGAACCTATAGCGCGTGTGTTGCAACGCAGGTGCATGCTGATGCAGTGTGTGCCTGCGGCGCATACCCTCGCTTCTAATGGGTAAACGTCACTGTGGCGCAGCGTTCGCTATCCAGTGCGGTATTGGTGTACATCCAGTTCAGTTTTGTGCACAACTGTTCTGTCAGGTTCAAACCCAGCCCAAATCCCAGGTCGTCATTGCCTGTCGTCGGCTCGTAGGGATTGCTTATCTCGATTGTTGCGCCGCGCTGGCGGATTGTCACCGTGCCTTTCCAGCTGTGTTGAAACGCGTTGCGAATCAGATTGCCGGCGACGATGCGCACCACGGTTTCCGGCAGTACCAGCGCACAGGGAGCAGTATCCAGAACCACCTCGACCGGTTTGTCCTTCAGCAAGTACTCTACTTCACTCGTGAGCTGTGCGATAAGCTCGTGCAATGCAACTTCATGCGTGGGCGGAGACTGTGCACTGTCGCGGCTTAACCACAGCAGTGTTTCGGTGAGGTGCTTCATGGTGAGGCTGGAGCGGTCGAGTCGGTCGATAACCCGCGCTTCCTGTTCGCTTACTTGCGAGTTGTGTGACTGCAGTTTACGCAACAGCTCAACATTGTTGCGAAACGTGGATATCGGCGTGCGCAACTCATGACTGGTATGGCGCAGGAAACGGTGCTCCCGGTCCAGGCTTTCCTGCACCGATGACAGGCTTTTGCGTATTAGTTGCGCAAGATTGTTGAGTTCCGGATAGGTGAAGTCGGGCGGATCAGTTTTCAGTGAGCCGGGGTCAAGCGCACTGGTCCAGTCCACCAGTCGACTGACAGGTTGCGAGATGCGCCGCAGTAGCAGCCAGATTATCAGTGATAGCACCATGGCAGCGGCGATGCTTATCATCAGCAGTTTTTCGCGATTGGCGCGTGAATTGTTCCTCACCATTGTCGAAACGGTATCCGGAGAGACGCGATAGGTGACGTAGACATTATCGCCGCCACGGCTGTAGTGGAACAGGAAATCGATGGAGTGTTTGCCCCCGTCTTCGTTTTTGTTGACAAGCTTCAGCAACTGGTCGGGTTGCTTTTTTGCGGCCTCGAATTGCTGGCGGAGCTTTGTGGGTACCTGCTGCCACCTCGGGAACACGGTATAGTCGAGCACGACTTCCGGTTGCAGGCGCTTATCCTTTGGCGTTGCCGCGAGATAGCTCTGCGCCGCTCTCTCCATTTGCAGTGCGGTGATATTGTCCATGCCGCGTATGAAGTAATCCGCCGACAGCATGGAGTATCCGGTGACCAGCGTGAGTGTCAGCAGTAGGAAGGTCAGCCACACAAACCAGCGTAAACTGAGCGCAAACCGCATTACACTGCATCCTTCGCGAGCGTGGAAACATCGCGCAAGGCGAACCCCTGTCCGGGAATAGTGTGTAGGAGATCGGCTTCGGAAGCGCTGTCTATGGCTTTGCGCAAATTGAACACATGTACTTTCAGGCTGTTGCTGTCGGGTGGCTCATCGCCCCACAGTGACTGTTCTATGGCCTCTCTGGACAGTACCTTCGGCGAGTTGCGTAGTAGCAACTCGAGCAGGCGCCAGCCTGTGGGCGACAATTTGAGCGCACGCCCTGAACGCGACACTGTTTTGCTGTCGAGATTCATGATCAGGTCGGCACACTGCAACACGCGGCTCTGTCCACTGCGTCGCTTAGCGAGCGCCTGCACGCGTGCCACCAGTTCCTCCAGTTCAAACGGCTTTACCAGATAGTCGTCGGTGCCGGCCTTGAATCCCTGAATCTTGTCCTCAAGCTGATCGCGAGCGGTAAGCATCAGCACCGGTGTATCATCGCCATCGTCGCGCAGCTGTTGGCAGACGGAGAGCCCGTCCAGCCTGGGCAGGTTGATATCCAGCAGTAAACTATCGTAGCGGTTCTGTCGCATGAAATGCAGGCCGGCGACGCCACTGCTGGCGTGATCACAGTGAATATCCTCGAGTTCCAGATACTGCACGATCGTCGCAGCCAGATCGATGTCATCTTCTACCAGCAGAACGTTCAACATAGTGGTTGGGCCAGCTCTCGTGAAAAGGGTTTAAGCAGTGCGCGGTGGATATCATGCTGTATGCGCAGCAGTGCCGGTATCAGTATCAGGGTAATCACTGTAGCAAACAGAATGCCATAGCCCAACGAAACGGCGGCGGGTATGAGGAACTGTGCTTGCAGTGATGTCTCACCCAGAAGTGGCATCAGTCCGGCAAAAGTTGTCACCGAGGTTAGCAAGACCGCGCGCAGGCGGCTACTGCACGCTTCGGTGATCGCAGATTGCAGGCTGTTGTGCTCGCCGCGAATCTCGTTGAACCGCGCCACCAATAGCAGGCTGTCGTTCACCACCACACCACTGAGCGCAATAATGCCGTTCAGGGAGAGAATGCCCAGCGGAAGATCATTCAGCCAGTGCCCCAGTACGGCACCCACTACCCCAAAGGGGATGGCCATCATGATAACCAGTGGCTGCACGTAAGAGCGCAGTGGAATGGCGATCAACATATAGATGGCGAGCAGGGCGAGTGCGAACATTTTCTCCATGGATGTGGCAGTCTCCGCCTGTTCTTCGGCCTCGCCGGCAAAATGGATGTCCAGCCCCGGGAACTGGCGTTTCAGCTGCGGCGCGACATCATTGCGCAAGCGCTCCACCAGTTCTGTTGCAGAGAGCACCTCCTTGTCGACGTCTGAACTGATGTAGACGGCCCGCTTGTTGTCGATACGGGTAATGCTGTCGCGTGTATAGCCGTAGCTGAGTTGGGCGACGCTGGACAGGGGTACCACCGTGCCGTCACTGGTGCGAACGCGTGCGTTGATCACATCGGTAGCATTGCGACGTTCAGCTTCCGGGTAGCGAACCTTCACCTCAATCTCATCGGCATTGCGTTGATAGCGCTGTACCACCTGCCCGCTGAAGGATTGCAGCACCTGTGTGGCGAGCTCATCGGTGGTCAGGCCCAGCGCCTTGCCCTGGGCCGTCAGCTCCAGATTCAGCTGCGGTTGGCCGGGTTGCAGGTTGTCATCGATGCCGCTCACTCCATTGATGTCGGCCAGTGCCTGACGAAACGCTGCACCGGCCTGGCTTAGCGTGTCGTCATCGTCGGCTCGAAGCTCGATGCGCAGCGCGTCTACCTGGCGCCGGGTATTCTGTACCGCCACGGTGCGCGCGCCCTCCGGTGTGCCCACCAGCACCTGCCAGCGGCGGGTGAATTCATTAATGTTGTAGGGGGCGTCATCACTCAGCTCCAGTGTGATCGTGCCGGACTGGTCCGCCTCCGACATCACCTGCAGGTGATCGATATAGGATTTATCAGTCTGCTGGCTCAGCTGTTGGTCAGCGGTGTACGCCGCAGCTTCCATCGACAGCAGGTTGGCGTGGGTCATGCCAAAACTCGCATCCTTGCTCATGGTCAACTGGGCGCGAGCGGTATCGCCGGGAATGTCGGGGAAAAAGCTGACGCGCACAGCGCCGGTGAATGGCATGGACATCACCAGCACAAACAGTGCAATAAAGGCTATGACCACTGCATAGCGATGGCTTAGCGCCCACTTGATCAGCGGCTTGTAGTAGTGCTCGGTGAGTCGGTTCAGGCTGGCGTCAGCCAGATGCTGGCAACGCTGCCAGAGTGCGGACACCGGATTGCGGGCAGGGCGTTTGCGGGTGTTGATGTGCGCAAGGTGTGCCGGCAGGATCAACTTGGATTCGATAATGGAGAGAATCAGGCAGAGTGTCACCACCATCGCAAACTGTGAGTAGAGAACACCCAGGCGTCCGTCAATGTGAGAAAGCGCGAAGAAGGCCGCCACGGTCGTGAATACGCCAAACAGTGTCGGTACGGCCACTTTCTGTGTGCCGATCACCGTATTCGCCAGTGTGTCCCCGTATTTGGAACGCTCGGTGTAGACCGATTCGCCGACCACCACGGCGTCGTCCACCACAATCCCCAGGGCCATGATAAAGCCGAAGGTGGTGAACGCATTCAGCGTCAGCCCCATAACGCTGTCACCCATCAGGAACAGGGTGCCGAAGAAGATAAACGGCAGGCCGGCCGCAACCCACATGGCCACCTGCAGATTGAGGAACAGTGCGAGCAGGACAAACACCAGTGCGATGCCACCGACAGCATTCTTGATCAGCAAATCCAGACGCTCATTGATGTTGGTACTGCGATCGTACCAGCTGCTCAGTTCTACCCCGGCAGGCAGTATCGCGCTGTCCTGCCAGCGCTCGGCGACGGCGCGGGCCGCGTTCACCGTATCAGAGATATCGCCGGTGCCGGCTGTCAGTACCTGCAGCGCAATGCTGTCGTGGTGATTGAACCGGGACAGCACTGAGCTGTTGTCATCAAACGTGTCGCGAATTGTAGTGATGTCGCCGAGGCGTATCTGCTGGCCACTGGCTGTGGTGATCAGCGGCAATGCCGCGAAGTCGGTGGCGGTATAGGCCTGTTTCGAAGCCTGCAGTTGCAGGTAGGTATTATCGTTGCGCAGCACCGCTGTCAGTGGCGTGGAGGAACTGGCGTTGATCGCATTCTCCACGTCCGCCAGACTCAGGCCGTAGGCCTGCAGTCGCGCTTCGTCGATCTCCACCACCATCATGGGGTCCAGCCAGCCGGAGATGGTGACTCTGCCGATTTCGTCCTCCGCCAGCAGATCGTTTTTCAGCATGTCTGCCAACTGCTGCAGTGTCTGGCGGTCGGTATCGCCGTACAGTTGCAACCACAGAGAGTGCTCCTCGCGCTCCGCCTTCTCGATGACCGGGTTCTTGGCATCGGCAGGGAAGGTCGAAATGGCATCGACCTTGGCTTTGACATCAGTCAGCAGCGTGTCCAGGTCATAGTCGGACTGCTTCTCGACAGACACGGTGGCGCCGCTGCCGGTCGCAGTGCTGGTGATGCTCTTGATGCCGGAAACCCCTTCAAGCTGCTCCTCGATCTTCATGGCCAGCCCTTCCTCAGACTGTTTCGCGGAGCCGCTGTCATAGCTGATGGAGATGCTGATGGTATCCGGTTCTATACTGGGGAAGGCCTCGCGGCGCAGTGAACTCAGCGAGAACACGCCCAGCAGGATGACCATGATCATCAACAGGTTGGCCGCAACCGAGTTGCGGGCGAACCAGGCGATAATACCCCCGCTTGCGTCGTTGTCAGCCATTGTCGCTATTCTCCTGAATGGGGTTTGAGGCTAGCGCCTCAGCGGGGTCGACGGCGGTGACCTGCATGCCGACCAGATAGCCACTCAGGGGGTGCAGCAGCACGCGCTGCGGTGTATCAGCGAGCGTGGTGGGTGCGCTTACATACACGTTCTCGCCCTCGCTGAAACTGATATCGGCGACGAAGTTGTCGAGCGTGTTGTCCGGTGTCACATACCAGACTTCACCGCGCTGGCTGACGGCGGAACTGGGCAGTTTCCAGAGTCCATCGACACTGCGCCCCGGTATTTTTGCTTCGACGAAACTCCCCGGGAGCAGTGGCGTACTCTGTGCCAGCGGATTGTCCACGGTCACGATCAGCGCGCGCTGGCGGGTGGTGCTGTCCAGGTGTTGTTCGATGCGATCGACGTGGGCGGTCCACTCGTCACCGGTTTCGACATCGCGCAGCCGTACCGGCCATGCGCCGTCCTTGAGTTCGTTGACTGGCGGTAATTTGGCCCAGTCCTGACTGGACAGCGCAAGTGTGATTTCCACCCGGTCGCTGCTGTAGAGGGTTGCGATCTCTGTCCCCGCTTGCACATAGCTGCCCGGCGCGACATGCCGCTCAATTACCATCGCATTGAAGGGGGCGGTGATCCGTGTGTGTGCCAGATCTGTTGCGGCGCTGTCTACACCGGCCTCGGCGCTGTTCAGGCTGGCGCGTGCGGCGTCCAGATAAGGCTGTCGCAGCACCAGTTCGGAATCCGGTTCTCCCTCCAGGCCGGCGCTGCGCCACTCCGTCTGCGCCTGCACGACCTGCCGCTCCTCCTCCAGCACTGCCAGCCGCGCGGCCGCCAACGTATCTTCGGCAATGGACAGGGCACTGCGGTAATCACTGTCTTCCAGCTGTGCCAGCAGATCTCCGGCGGCGATGACGCCGCCGGCCTCAAACTGGGGTGAGAGCGATGTGACGTAGCCGCTGACCTTGGCGGTCATCGTCAGTGCATAGTGGGGTTCCACCGCGCCATACGCAGTTACGTGCGCGCGATAGCGTTCGGGAAGCCGCTCCACGACACTTACATCGGGCGGTGGCGTTGCGGCGTGTGATTCGCGCGCGGGCCGCTGTGCCTGTGCCGCCAGGCTGTAACCCAGATAGGCCAGCACCAGCAGCAGTACTACTGCAGCAGCAATGACCAGAGGCAGCCGGCGCATTCCCGGTGAGTGTGTCAGGGTATTCATAGTGTGACTCCAAGTCCCAGCGCGAGACCGAGCGTGACTCGATTGCTGAGACGCTGATACAGTAAATCGTTGAGTTGGTTTTCCAGATCGTAGGTTGCCTGCTCCACCGTGAGCAGGTCGAGAATGGTGGCCAGGCCTGAGCGATAACTGGCACGATACTGGGCGAGGTTGATGTGTGCGTTCTCCAGCGCCGTTTCGATATGCGCCTGCTGGCGTGCCAGGCTCTGTTCCTGCCCTAGCGCATTCTCAACGTCCGTTACCGCCGCATACAGTGTCTCCCGGTAGCTCTGGTAGGCCTGCGCTGTTTGCAGCTCGGCGATTTCGGCTGCTGCCCGCAACTGCCCTCCCATATAGAGTGGTGCGGTGAGTTGCCCCAGTAGTGACCAGAGGGGGTCGCTCAACAACGCATTGCTGATGTTACCGTCCGAGTCCAGCAGCGCAGCTTCGAGGCTGATACTGGGGAGCAGATCTTTATAGGCGGCACTGCTGCGCAGGCTGGCGGCTTCTATCGCGGCGTAGGCGGCCTGCAGATCCGGCCGGCGCGCCAGCGTCTGGGCCGGTAAATCCGCCAGTGGCGCAATGACCTTCGGGAAGGTGTCCGCCACGGCTACCGGCGCACCCTGGCTGCGTCCCAATAAGGTGCGCAGGGCGCGCTGTTGTTGCTGCAGAGACTCGGTATAGTACTCGAGATTGGCCTGTTCACTGGCCAGCACGGTGCGCGCAGTGGTCATGTCATCCAGACTGCCCGTACCGTTGCGATAACGCTGCGTAATGAACTGCGCATTGCTGGCCAGTGTCGCCAGGCGCTTCTCCTGAATGGCGATGGTGCGCTGGGTAGTGATCAGGCCGAGCCAGGCATCCATCACATTGGCAGCGAGTGTATCCTGGGCGGCCTGATACAGTTGCTGTTGCTGTTCTACGTCTTTGCCCGCCGCGCGGCTGCGATCGCTCAGGCTCTGCCACAGGTCAACCTGCCAACTGACGGTGAGGCTGCTGTCGAAGCTGGATCCATTGCCCTCTGTTTTACCCCCGCTGCCGGCCAGCACGAGGTCCGGTAGGCGCTCGCCAAACGCCTGTCGCCACTGCTGCTGGTAAATCTCCACCGAAAGCATCGTTTGCTGCAGGCTTGGGTTGGCCTGCAGGGCCTCATCAATCAGCGCGTCCAGATCCTCGCTTTCAATCAACTGATTCAGCGCGAGTGTCTGTTCGGCGGTTGCTGACGGCCAGACAGCGGCATTGTCACGCGCGACTACAGCCTGCTGCTGGTAGTCGGGGGACGTATTTGTGAGCGCGCAGCCGCTTGTCATTGCGGCGGCCAGAAATAGAAAGAGGAGTCTCATCACCTTGGTGCTTCTACTGAACGTGCGCCCAGAGTAGTGATCGTGGGGTTAACGGCGGGTTAAAGCGGTGTGATGGCTGCGTTTGCTTGCAAATAAAAACCGTTATCATTACTATTAACTTTAATTAGATGCCACCATTCCCAGCAGGACTTCAAATGCAAACTAAATTCTGCGCGGCACTGTCATTGCTTGCCGCCACCGGTGTGCAGGCTGCGCAGGTCGAGCCTCCACCCGCTTCGCAGCTGGAGGAGTTGATTGTCATCGGGCAGCTCTCCCGCAACTCAGCGACCAAATCTGACACCCCTTTGATGGAAACAGCGCGTTCGGTTGCGATCGTGCCAGAACAGCTGATTATCGATCGCGGTGCAATGAATCTCGACGAGGCGCTCACGTATACCGCCGGTGTGAACGGTATGCCCTACGGCCTTGCCACCCGCGGTGACTTTCCACTGGTGCGCGGGCTGACTGCGCCGGTCTATCAGGACAGCCTGCAATCCCTGTTCGGCAACTACAATAACCCGCGGCCCAACATCTATACCATTGAGCAGGTCGAGGTCCTCAAGGGGCCAGCGGGTGCACTCTATGGCAAGGGCTCGCCCGGCGGTCTGATCAATGTTGTCAGCAAGCGGCCACAGGAGGAAACCCGCAGGGAAATAGTCGCAGGCTATGGCAATTACGACTTCGCTGAGATCGCTATGGATTTCACCGGTCGGCTGGATGACCAGGGCGAGTGGTTGTACCGCCTGATCGGCGTCTATCGCGACAGCGACACCCAGATTGATCATGTCGAGGACAACCGCCGGGTATTGGCGCCCTCGATCACCTGGCGACCGCGGGAAGACACCGATATCACACTGCTGTTGAGTTATAACGATGTCGAAGCAGACGCGGCAGCGCAGTTTCTGCCGCTCTACGGCACTTTGTACCCCGCGCCCAATGGCGAGTACATCGATTTCGATGCCTATATGGGTGACCCGAACTTCGATAAGTATGATGCCCACAGCTATTCCGCCACGGTATTGTTGAATCACCAGTTCAATGATATCTGGAGTATGGAGGTCAACGCCCGCTACACCGATGCCCAGGCGGACTATCAGCAGGCCTGGACAGCGTTCATCTCCGACGAGCGCTATGTGTATAACCCGGATGGCACACTGTATAAGAATGGCACGGTGCCGCGCAGTTGGTATCGCGGCGACTCGACGTCCGAGCAGTACGCCGTCGACGCCCGATTCCGCGCCGATTTTACGACGGCGGGCATCGATCATGAAGTCATGCTCGGGGCGCAGTACCAGGACGTCACTATCGGTGACCAGGGTTACTATGCCTACGCGCTGGGCTACGACCTATTTACCAAGCAGCCCGACAGCACCTTTGGCGACACGTATTGGATCAATGTATTCAACCCGGTCTCCAACGGGATTCCACCACAGGATTACCTGGACAGCCTGTACGTCAAGGAACCCGATGTCAGCTCGCAGGATGTGGGTGTATACGCCAGTGACCAGCTTACCCTGGGGGACTGGATTCTCACCGTGGGTCTGCGTTTCGACGAGACCCAGACCGATAACGGATTCGAGACCCAAAGCGATTCTGCATTCAGTGCCAGCGCGGGTTTGCTCTATCAGTTTGACAACGGCTTCGCTCCCTATATCAGTTACGCCGATACCTTCGAGCCTGTGATCGGTGACAATGGCAATGGCGATGCGCTGGACCCTCAGGAGGGGCGGCAGATTGAAGCCGGCATCAAGTACGAACCGGCCTCGTTTCCGGCACTGATGACGCTGGCAGTCTTCGATATTCACCAGACGAACTTGCCTGACCCGGCGGCTCTGCCGGGCAGCTTCGAGCAGCAGTCGGGCAAGGCCAAGGTCCGCGGTGTCGAATTTGAAAGCCAGGCGTCGCTGGGTGACTTTTTCTGGCAGGTCAATGCCAGCTATCTCGATACCGAAAATCCCGACGGATACCGCCTTGCCAGCGTGCCGGATACGCAGGCCTCCTCGTGGTTAAGCTATCGCCCCAGCAACGAGTGGTTCGGCTTTAAGGCCGGTATCGGTGTGCGCTACATGGGTGACAGTTACGGCGGTCTGGACGAAATCAAGACGCCGTCCTATACGCTTTACGATGCAATGGTCGGTTATGAGATTGGCGAGTGGGATTTCGCGCTGAACGTCAATAATGTGTCCGACAAGGATTTTCTGGCAACCTGTCTCGCGCGCGGCGACTGCTTTCCCGGTGAACGCCGCACTGTGATCGGCACAGTCCGCTACGTTTTCTAGACTGGTAACCGCGGCTATGTCCAGCTATCTGTATGGCGTGTTGGCCCTGCTGCTGTGTGTGGCGGGTGTGGTCTTGCTGCGCCTGAGCTGGCGCAGGCAGCGCACCGCGCTGGTCTGCACAGGGTGGCTGCTGCTAGTGCTCTCCCCGGTGGTCTGGTCAGTGAGCGCTGGCGTGGAGTTCGCAGTCAGTTATGCACTGCTGGCGCTGTCTATTGCCGCCTGGCTGTTGATTGCCTTCAATGTCGAGCGCCAGCCGGCGAAGGCGGGCAATGGGGCAGTGGATACTGCGACGCTGCCGGCTACCACCGCGATGCATAAACTCGGTACATTCCTGGTGGCCGGACCACTGGCCGGCATTGCCAGCCTGTTCGCGTGTGCACTGCTGGTGGGACTGGCATCGGAGGCGGCAAGCCGCGGTAACAGCATGGTGCTGACGGCCTTCCTGTTTCCGCTGGTATGGGGCGCAGCGGTCGTGTGGGTGTGTGCTGGCGACCGGCTGGGCCGGACTGCCGGGTTGTTACTGCTGATATGTGTTGTTGCTGGGTTGGGCCTGATGCCATGAAATTGTCTCCCTCTCCAGACCTCGTAAAGCGCAACCTGAGTGCGCACTCTGTTGTCGGCCTGATGGTGGGTGCCTTGATGTATCTGGTCTGCCTGACCGGGACAGTGGCGGTGCTGGCGTTTGAATTCGAGCGCTGGGAGCAACCGGCGCCAGCGGAATTCATGCAGTATGACGAACAGGTTCTCCAGCGTGCCCTGGCAGGGTTCCTTGAGCGTGTGGAGTCTGTCGGGGAAACCGTTTTTATCGTACTGCCCACTGCAGAGTTGCCGCGCATCCATGTGGCCGATGAGAATCACGAGTGGTTTGTGGAGCCGGACGGCTCGTTGGGGCCGGCAGTTGCGGCACCCTGGACGGAGATGCTGAAGGATCTCCACATCAGTCTCCATTTGCCGACCTCCGTTGGCATAGTCATTGTCAGCGCCCTCGGTGTGATGCTACTCGCGCTGATTATTTCCGGGCTGCTGGCCCATCCGCGCATTTTTAAGGATGCATTCCGGCTGCGCAGCGGTGGTTCCAGACGGCTGGAAATGGCCGACCTGCACAACCGCCTCTCGGTGTGGGGGCTGCCTTTTCACCTGATGATCGCGCTCACCGGTGCATTGTTCGGGCTTCTGGGGCCACTCGCGCTGGTGGCGGCCACGGCGTATTACGGGGGTGATCAGGACGCTTTGGTGGCGGATGTCTACGGTGCTGATCTGGTAGTAGATGAAGCTGTCCAGCGACTGCAAATCGGTACGGCGTTGGCCCATTTGCGACAAACGGAGCCGGACGCGGAGCCGATATTCCTGATGATCCAGCAACCGGGAACGCGGGGGCAGTTGCTGGAGGTAGCCGCGCGCGTGCCCGGGCGCCTGATCTACTCAGAGATCTATCAGTACGGCGCTGACGGCAGCTATCTGGGACATCAGGGGTTTTCCGATGGTATCGCGGGTCGCCAGGCGATCTACTCTATCTATCGCGTACATTTTGGCCAGTTCGGGGGCGGTGCGGTAAAAGTGCTTTACCTGCTGTTGGGGCTGGCGCTGACCGTGGTGTCTGTGTCCGGGGTCAATATCTGGTTGGCGCGACGCGGCGGGCGCGACTGGGTCAACGCGCTGTGGTGTGGCACTGTATGGGGTTTGCCTCTGGCATTGGTGGCAGCGGCGCTGCAGGGGCTGATTATTGGCATGAACCCGCTTGGCGGGTTTGTGCTGGTATGGCTGTTGGCGATGGTGCTGTGTCTGCGCGTCGCAGACGAAAACAGGAGCGCCAGGATATTGCAGTATGGCTGCGCAGCGGCACTGTTACTGCTATTACTTGATTACTATATCGTGCATGCTGATTATTTCGGCCTGCCGGGTAATCTCACCATCAACGCGGGTCTGTTGGTTTTGGCCGGCGTTTTTGGTGTATTGGCGTACCGGCGCGGAGCGTCCGCTGTTTCTTGATCGCCATTATTGACTCGCTTCCTCGCTTGTACTGGCCGTTGGGACAGCTGATGCAGGAACTCTGACAGCCGACTCGCAGTCGTTTACCCATGGTTTCATTTGCCCCTGCCTTCTATAATGCCGAATCTTTTCGCCATCAATGAAGAAGCGGGTAGCTATGAGTGATACCGGAAAAGGGTGCGGACTATGAAGCGCTGGAACGGCTGGGGTGACGACAGCAACGATCTCGACTACGAACTGAGCAGTTCCGCGCTGGGTTTTCTGGAGGGGTTGATTGGCAAGGCCACGCGGCTGCCGGATGCGAGTCTCGAACAGGCGCTGGCGAAGGTGCCGGAATCTCGCCTGCCGCCAAACAGTCTCTATAGTATTGATGCCGAGGAGCGCCTGCGACACGCGCGCGGCCAGAGCCTGCCCGATTGGTTGGCTCTGCGCAGTGGTGAGCCGGGGGTATGCCCGGATGCGGTCGCATTTCCAGAGAGTGGCGAGGCGGTTCGCACGCTGCTGCAACATGCACAGGCACACCAGATTGATGTGATTCCCTACGGCGGAGGTACATCCGTGGTCGGGCATATCAATCCGGAGAAATCCGATCGACCGGTGCTGACCATCGATATGACGCGGATGAACAAATTGCTGGCGCTGGACAGGCAAAGCCAGCTCGCGACATTCGGCGCGGGCACTATCGGGCCGAAAGTCGAGTCGCAATTGGCCGAGCAGGGCTATACCCTCGGGCACTATCCACAATCCTGGGAGCTGTCGACCATCGGTGGCTGGGTGGCCAGTCGTTCCAGCGGGCAGCAATCCATGCGCTACGGCCGCATCGAGCAGATGTTTGCCGGTGGACGTATAGAGACGCTCAAAGGCACGCTGGATATCCCCACATTTCCCGCCACCTCAGCCGGGCCGGACCTGCGGGAATTTTTCCTCGGTACCGAGGGACGCCTCGGCATCATTACCGAAGTGAAAGCGCGGGTGACGCCCCTGCCCGAACACGAGGCGTTCCACGTGCTGTTTTTCCCCTCGTGGGAAATCGCACTCGGTGCTGTGCGGGAAATCGTGCAGAACAAGATGCAGTTATCCATGATGCGCCTGAGCAACCAGATGGAAACCTTTACGCAGCTTAAGCTGGCTGGCAGTGCGCGCGTTATTGCGATGCTGGAATGGTATCTGAAGAAGCGTGGCATCGGCGACGACAAGGTGATGTTTACCTTCGGCGTGACGGGTTCGAAGGCGCAGTGTGCTGCGGCGCTTCGCCTGACCCGGCAGATTGCCAAGCGCCACGGCGGCGTGGGCGCGGGCCCGGCGCTGGGGAAAAAATGGGAACACAGCCGTTTTCGTTCGCCGTATCTGCGCCACGGCCTGTGGGATGCCGGCTATGCGGTGGATACGATGGAAACGGCGATTGATTGGGTGCGTGTCGCCGATGCCGCTGCCGGCATCCAGAGTGATATCGCCAATGCGCTGGAGGATGAAGGGGAGAAGGTGCACGCGTTTACGCACCTTTCGCATATGTACGGGCAGGGCTCCAGTGTCTATACCACCTACATTTTCCGCTGTGGCAATAGTTATGCAGAAACGCTGGCGCGCTGGGAGAAGCTCAAGGCGGCCGGTGCGCAAGCCATTGTCCGATTCGGCGGAACCATCAGCCACCAGCACGGTGTGGGCAAGGATCACGCGAAGTATTTGCAGGCGGAGAAAGGCGAGTTGGGCATCGAAGCGATTCGGGGTCTGGTCACCGGGTTCGACCCGCAGCAGCAGATGAACCCGGGCAAGCTGCTGCCCTGATTACGCGACGTCAACGCAAGGCTCAACTATGAATGCGCAACATACCGGCTTTACCGATCGCGATGGCCTTTGGCAGTCGCTGGAGGAAGGCACACAGGATTGGGATCTGGTCGTTGTCGGCGGCGGTATTATCGGTGCAGGCATTCTGCGCGAAGCTGCACGCCGAGGGCTGAAAGCCCTGCTGGTAGAGCAGCGCGATTACGCCTGGGGTACCTCAAGCCGCTCCTCCAAAATGGTTCATGGTGGGCTGCGCTATATCTCCCACGGCGACATCAAACTGACCAGGGATTCCCTGCGCGAGCGCGAGCGACTGCTGCGCGAAGCGCCGGGGCTGGTGGAGCGGATGGGCTATCACTTTACGCTGCGTAAAGGCGTTTTCCCCGGGCGCATTCCTTTTGCTATGGTGCTGTGGCTATACGACAAACTGGCGGGCATCAAGGATCATCGCTATCTCAGTACAGCGAGTTTTGGCGAGCATTACAGCGGCGTCAGTACCGATGGCCTGACCGGTGCGATGTACTATACCGATACCGTCACCGATGATGCCCGGCTGGTGCTGCGCGTACTGCAGGAGGCCACTGCAGCGGGCGGTGCCGCGATGAATTACACCTGTGCGACATCGCTGATCAAGCAGCAGGGGCAGGTCGCAGGTGTGGTGTTGCAGAATATCGATAGCGGGGCGCAGGTCGAGGTGCGCTGCAAGGCGGTGATCAATGCCACCGGTGCCTGGGCCGATCGCCTGCGCAATGAGGTCAATCCGGAAAAACGCATCCGTCCCCTGCGCGGCAGCCATCTGGTATTGCCACGGCAAAGATTGCCTGTACCCGACTCCCTGTCGCTGCTTCACCCCATCGATAAGCGCCCGGTATTTATCTTTCCGTGGGAGGGCGCGACCGTCGTCGGGACCACCGATCTCGATCACCGCGATGATGTCGATCAGGAGGCGAGCATCAATGCGCAGGAGTTGGATTACCTGTTGCAGGTTATCCAGTTGATGTACCCCGATCGCGGCATCACTGAAGCTGACATCATTTCTACCTGGTCGGGCGTGCGCCCGGTGATCGGTTCGGACAAGTCCACCGACCCTTCCAAGGAGCGGCGCGATCATGCAGTGTGGGTCGACGGTGGTATGGTGACTGTCAGCGGCGGCAAACTCACCACCTTTCGCCTGATCGCCCTCGATGCGCTGGCGGCGGCAGCGCCGGTTTTGGGTAACATACCTGTCAGGGAAGCCAGTGACGCCATTTTCCAACTGCCTGAGATCAGCGCAGAGCAACTCGATACCAGCAAGGCGCAGTGGGCCAAGCGCCTGATCGGTCGCTATGGCAATAACGCGCAGTTGTTGCTCAGTCAGGCCAGTGCGCCGGAGCGGGAACTTATCGAGGATACGCAGTTCTGTCTGGCTGAGTGTCGCTGGGCGGCGCGTCATGAATCGGTGCTGCATCTGGATGATTTGCTGTTGCGGCGCACGCGCCTCGGTTCGCTGTTGAAAAATGGGGCTGAATCACTGTTCCCCGCATTGAAAGCGATCTGCGAAAGCGAATTGAAGTGGGACGAGAGCCGCTGGCAGGTTGAGGAGGCGCGCTATCGTGAGATCTGGCGCAAACACTATTACCTGCCAACGGTGTAATGGCTTTCACGGGACAGGTCATGGAAAATAATAAAGCCTATGTACTGGCCATCGATAACGGCACGCAAAGTGTCCGTGCGCTGGTGTTCGACCTTGACGGACAACTGGTCGCCAAAAGCAAGGTGGATATCGAGCCGTATTTTTCCGAGCATCCCGGCTGGGCCGAGCAGCACGTAGACTATTTCTGGGAAAAATTGTGCGAGGCCTGCAATCAGCTCTGGCCACAGTTGGACTTCCCCCGCAGCGCGATCAAATCGGTGGCGTTGACAACGCAGCGTGCGACGGTGGTCAATCTCGATAGCGAGGGCAAGCCGCTGCGCCCGGCCATCGTCTGGCTGGATCAGCGCCTTGAAGAGAATCTGCCGGGTATGGGGCTCTGGGGGGCGCTGCTGGCGCTGGCCGGTGAAAGTGAAACCGTTCGCTTCTTTCGCAGTCAGGCCGAAGCGCACTGGATCAAGAATCAGCAACCTGAAATATGGGCGCGTACCGAGAAACTGCTGCTGCTCTCAGGCTATCTGACCTACCGGCTGACGGGGCGCTTTGTGGATTCGGTGGCGAGCCAGGTCGGGTATATTCCGTTCGATTTCAAGCGGCACAAATGGGCTGGCCCGCTGGACTGGAAGTGGCGTGCGCTGCCCATCAAACGCCGCCAACTGCCCGAACTGGTACCCCCGGGTTCGCCGCTCGGTACGATTACCGCTGAGGCCTCGCAGCAGACGGGGATTCCGGAGGGCCTGTCGCTGATTTCTGCCGGTGCCGATAAAGCCTGTGAGGTCCTGGCGTCGGGCTGTCTTACGCCTGATACGGGTAGCCTGAGTTATGGCACCACGGCGACCTACAACAGCACCAACACACGCTACATAGAAACCATCCGGCACGTGCCGGCGTATCCGGCGGCCATGCCCGGCGCCTACAATTCCGAAACGATTGTGCAGCGCGGCTACTGGATGGTGAACTGGTTCAAGCGCGAATTCGGCTTGCGCGAGACGCGCCTGGCCGCTGAGTTGGGCGTAGAGACCGAGACGCTGTTTGACGACCTGCTTAAGGAGGTGCCCGCCGGCGCGATGGGCCTTACTGTGCAACCCTATTGGTCTCCGGGTGTACGCATCCCCGGCCCTGAAGCCAAGGGGGCCATCATCGGGTTTGGCGATGTTCATACCCGCGCCCACATCTACCGCGCCATTATCGAGGGGCTGACCTATGCCCTGCGCGAGGGCAAGGAGCGGCTGGAAAAACGCAGCGGGCATCGCATTACAACGCTGCGGGTATCCGGTGGTGGCTCGCAGAGCGATGAGGCGATGCAGATCACGGCCGATGTGTTTGGACTCGCGGTGGAGCGACCGCATACCTATGAGACCTCCGGGCTGGGTGCGGCGATCAATGCGGCCGTCGGTGTCGGGCTGTACGCTGATTATGCCGAGGCATTGGCGCATATGACGCATCCGGGAGAGGTTTTCACGCCGATAGCTGAAAATGTCGAGATTTATGACAGGCTGTACAAAGAGGTCTATCTAAAAATGTATGACCGGCTGAGTCCTCTGTATGGATCGATACGAAAAATAACAGCTTATCCCTTCTAGTTTCCCACGCGTTGTGCCGTTGATTCAGTGCTCTCGCGCCATCCTCTGTCAGCATTTTTTACACATGGTCATTTCTTCCGAAATCGCAAAACGACTAACACATTGATAAGCGGTTATTTTGTGATCTGTGGCATAAAACCTGCCTCTTTATCTCTGTAATTCACCGGACCTGTGCTGCGCCACTTCGCTTGTGAATGAGGAATACGTTATGAAATATCAATTCGGATTTCGAAAGCTCTGCCTCGCAATTATCTGTTCTCTGACCTCTTTATCGACCCAGGCCGTAGAAATACTGTTTGCCCATGTTTCCAATAGTCATGCGGCGTACCATATTGACGGCAACGAGATTGCCGGGTATGTGAATGCCCTGGCTGGTTACAACGTCACAATTCGCGATCTGCATACCGCGGTATACAATGACTATGGTAACTTCGATCAGGTGTGGGTTTATGACCTCTATGTCGGGGCGGACAACAACGCCGCGCAAGTGGCTAACTACCAAAACATCAGCAGCTGGTACAACGGGCTGGGAATGGCCCAGCAAAACCTGATAGTGGACGGCAGAATTATTTCATCAGCGACCGGCCTTCCCTGGCATGCGGAACCTGAATGGATTCAGAATTATGCGTTGGAGCTGATGGACAACGGCCGCACTGGCGGACTTTTACTAGGCACAGATCACAGCCCCTTTCAGTCGGGCATCAATCAGATAAACGCAGGTATTGGTATCAATCCGTTCGTCGGCGATGTGTCGTCAACCTACTCAGTAGTGGACACCAACTCTCCGCTGTACACGGTTGCTGGAACATTTGACTGCCCCACCGACCCCGGTAAACGGTGCATCTGGGATAACTCCTCACCAGGCTATGCGCCGGCAGGATTACAGGCCAATGGCCAGACACTCACGCCAGTGGCTTACCACGGCACCACCAATGATGCGTTTGACAACGCCTCGGTATCCTCTACATTGGGCAGTAGTACTTTCGGCACCTGTGGTAATCCTGGGCAGCCTCCCTGTGAAACCCCTGTACCCGCGCCCTTGGTGCTGATAGGCGCCGGTTTGTTTGGTCTTGCCTGGTCGCGGCGCAGGGTCATTACGCGCTAGCAAGTGGTTTATCCGCTAGAGGGAGATGCCACGCATTCTCCCGGACTCAAAGCATCAGAAAAAGGAGTTTTCTCCCGATGAAATGCCATCTACGTATAATGTTTCTACTGATGCTGTTGCTTTCAATCCAGGCAAAGGCTGCAGTGATTGTTCAAGAGTATACCGATTCGCTCCGGTTGCAGGGTCCTACATATTTGACGCATAGTTTTGATCCCTTTGATGCAGCCCTGGGAACGCTCACAAGCGTGCGGTTTGAAGGCATTACGCGGATGGCTCCGGTATACGATAGCTTCCACTGCGGTGAAGTCGCCGGCTGTGAATTGTACGGAGCAGCATGGGCGCGTGTAGCGCCCTTCTCGCAAGGCGGTATGATCCAGACTACCGGCCACTCGACGTTGATTATGGGCAATCCCAGTAACCCGACGAGCGTTGACTGGTTCGCTTCGGTAACTGACTATTACACGACCGAGCTCGATGTTTTTATCCATGCCCCCACATTTTACACACACGGTGATGCCTGGTGTTTTGACTGTCTGTCCACCTCAGAGCCGCAATACGATCTTATTTTAAGGTCATCCATTGCGTACACTTACACGCCCGCTGCGGTACCGCTGCCGGCCACTATGTTGCTTATGAGCATTGGGCTTGCAGGTGTAATGTCGCTGCGGCGCCGCCGCGCTCCCCGCGCAATGCGCTGGTCCTGAACGTATCCCCCAACCAACCACATACCTGTCGGGTATGGTCTCCTGGCATCACGCATCAGTACTCTAGCCGACCTCAATGGGACAGTAGGTCAAAGAAACAAAAAGGTTGTAGGTCGATTTACCAAGTGGTTATATGCTCGTTCCAAGTGCGGCACGCTCTGCCTGCATTAGCGCTGTGCGCAGTGAAAAGCCAACGGAAGGTTTTGCTGGTGATGAACTGCTTTTTGGAGGAGTACGCGTGAATCACCTACCTGTAATCAAAAACAAATTCTTGTGCAAGCCAATAGTTGTAATGCTCGGCGTGCTGTTTCTGTGTTCAGTGCTTTTTGCTTGTAGTGACGGTAGTGACGGCGGAAATAGCGATAACAGCCCTGGCGATATACAAACCCGTTCTTCTGGTCAGGCACTGTTGGGTCCTTTGGTGGGTGCATCCGTCGATCTCTTCTCGCTGAGTTCACTCGCCGTTCCGGTATGTACCACCATTACGACAGACAGTGATTCTCTGGAAGCCGCAGGCTTGATCGAGTTTGATGATGAGTGCCTTGTTGGTGATGGGCCCTATATTGTTGCTGTCAGCGGCGGTAGCGATATTGACGCCAACGATGACGGGGTTGTGGACGCAACTCCGACGGTGATGAATGGCGAGCTGTTCGCGTTGCTGACTGCTGAGCAGATTCGTGGGCAGGACTGGAAGATCAATATCCTGACGCATGCGATATACGCTCGTGTGCGGTATATGCTGGCATTGGGTATGGAACAGGAGGCGGTGCTGGCGCAACTGACCCCTCTGGCAAACGAACTCCTGCGGGACGATATCAATGGCGATGGTGCCGTCGACTATCAGGACGCACTGGCATGGTCGCCGAGACGGAGTGATTCGGGCCTTAGAATGTCTGCTGACGAGGTAAAGGGCCTCACGGAAAGTGTTCATGCTGGGACATCCAGAGAATACCTGGCACTTCATCCGCCTGGTCAAGGCAGCACTGAAATTGAGACAGAGGTGTTCAGTTCGGTGTTATCTGTCGCGGGTGATCGTGCTTACATTTGTGGGGAAGAGGCGTTGGAGGTTGTCGATCTAAGCCAGCCCTGGAGTCTCTCTCGCATTGCGTATTATTCCGACTTCCAGGTATTTGCGTTTTCCGGCATCAGGTTAGGTGACTGTGCCGCGACCACAGATGGTTACGTTTACTATTTTGATCTCGCTGGAGATTCGATAGGCATACTGACGCTTGAAGATACCAGCAGCGTTGCTGTGGCACTGGTGCCCAATGAGGGTTTGCCAGCGGTGCGCGAAGCTCGCGTCATAGGTGACAGGCTATACGTGAGCACATTTGCCGTTCGGGATGATGACCAAGGGCAACTCGAGATTTATGACATTGAGAATCGGCTCGCCCCGGAGTTACTGAGTAGCACTGTATTTGATGGTGTTATCCGCGACTTTACCTTCGGGCAGGGCGGCTTGTTGTATGTAAGTGTCTCGGGTGATGAGCTGGTCGTTCTTGACGGTGTAGATGACGACTCCCCACAGGTGGTTGGACGTTTCGATATCCCGGGTAACGCCATATCGGTTGCAGTGAGCGGTGACCGGGCCTATCTCAGCCTCATTGATTTCGCCGAGTCACCGTACCGGGCTGAGTTACTCACTGTGGACGTTAGTGTGCCAACCGATATCAAAGTCATAGGGCAGGGGCTGACCTTTAACGCTCAGCTCAGTGCATTGCAGGTTTCAGGGTCATCGTTATTCGGCTTACAAATTGATGAACCCAGCCCACTTACCACTTCGCCGATCTATCACCTGGTTCGATTTGGACTGGGTGACCCGGATGCACCGGAGCGTATTGGTACGATCCGCGGCAGTGAATTTGGCACTTCAGGTTCTACCCGGCCCGATTTCGCGCTCGCCAATGGCAATGCCTTCCTGCTGGGAGGGCCCGATGGCCTGCGCTCACTCACGCTGCCAACACCATCGATCGACCCGGGCCTGCTGGCTTTCGAACCCACTGCAGGGATAGTCTCCGGATTGCGCATCAGTAATGGTATCGCTTTTCTGGCGGTCCCCGACGTCGGTGTGTATGCGATAGATATTGCAGACCCGACTAGCCCTGAAGTGATCAGCCTGTCACAGGGAGAAGACGAAAAGAATACAGATGACCTCGCGCTGGATGGTGACACGGCTTTGCTGCTGAATGGCAACACGGATTTGTTGTCGGTACCAAAGGGTCCCCCGGGTACCCGCGTCGTAGACATTTCCGATCCCTCGTCTATTACACAGGTCGGCAACATTGCGATGGAAGGTTCGTTCACTACAGCAACAGGGGCGGTGATACAGGACAATATTGCTTTCATTGCGGCCTTCCGGCGGGGCTTGTCGATTGCCGATATCAGTGACCCGGCCAACCCGGTGGCTCTCGCGAATTTCCCACTGCCAGACGAAAGAACCCGGTATATCGGGGTCGGCATTGCGGGTGATCACTTACTGGCGCTCGACAATCGCTCAGGTCTGGACATTATTGATGTTTCCAATCCCGGGCAACCGGTGGTGGTGAGCACCTATACCTCCACGTTAGGCCCGCGGCGCGACCCCTGGAACCCGGAGAATGTCGCGATAGCGGGTGGGTTCGCCTATATTAACCAGACAGATTTGATCGTTCATGGATTGCAAGGCAGCTTTCTGCCGCCTGATTACGTGGAAATTCTAGGCGGGTTGGAAATAATCGATATCAGTAATCCACTTTCACCGACATTTGTCAGTAGGGCAGCCACCTCCGGAAAATCGTTGAGCGCTGCGCTCAGCGATAATCTGATTTTTGTCATGGATTCTACCGGGCTTATCGATGTGATCGACAACACTGACCCGGTGCAACCAAATCTTCTGCATTCCATCAGGGTGGGTGATACTCCGAGTGCGATTGCTGCAGACGAGAGCTTCATATATGTTGCAGGCTCCAACGGCTTGTATGTCTTTCAGCGCCCCAATTTTGACGGGCTGCCCTGAGGCCGATGACTGGCTGCTATTGCTGCGCCAGCAATTGCGCCAACGCATCGACCTGTTCCTGCCGCTGTGGCAGAGTCAGTCTTGCTGCACTGTTGAGCGAAGACCACTGCGGGTGAGCGCGGGATTTCTGTAACGCATCGGGCAGTTTTTCCTCGCGCCACAACTTGTCCGCCGTGGGCATCGAGACCTTGATGCTGTCCATGGCCGCGTGTCCGCGGGCGTCGAGCGCCCGCACCAGTTGTCGCTGGCGCAGGGCCAGCAGGCGCAGCACACTCTCATCCACAGTCAGTTCGCGGCGGCCCTTGAGCTTGCCGAGCAACCGGTTGCCATAGCCGCGCGCGGTCTGCAGTGCGCCGCCGGCGATAGCGCCGGCCAGCGCGGCAGTGCCGAGGGTCAGGCCGCCGACCAGAATGTCTACGCCAGCGCCGGCCGCTGCGCCGGCGGCAATGCCGCCGCCGACCTTCACGCCCAGCTGTTTCAGGGTCTCGGGGTTGAACAGGTCATCGCCCCAGCGGCCGCCCAGCAGGGGTAATTCGGAGGCGGCGGCGTCACCCGGTCGAAACGCATAGAGCTTAAGCAGGGCTTCAACGCACTGTTGCTCGCGCTGGCGAATGGTGTTGCGCAGTTCCTTCACTGCGTGCGCTTCCGACTCCTTGTCGTTCTTCACGCTGTGACGGTAGGCGGCGCAGTCGATCAGCAGTTCAGCGATTAGACGGGTGGCGCTGGTATGACGCTGCTGGCGTTGCATCTCGTGGCTGCGCACCAGCCGCGCCAGCTGCTCGCGGGAATCTTCAAGCAGCAGTGCGAGGCTGTCATAGAGCCGTTGTTCACCGTCCTGTGGTGGCGCTACACTGTCGAAGCGCACCATTGCATGCAGTCCGAGGCGGGCCAGCGCCTCTCGCCATTGCGGTTCGCGCTGCTCCGAGCTGCTGACAAAGTTGAAGATCGGCAGCAGCGGTTTACCGCAGCTGGCGAGGATAGACAGTTCATCGCGGTACTTCGCCAGTACCGGTTCGCGTGCGTCAATCACATACAGCCCCGCGTCCGAGGCCAACAACTGGCGCAAGACTTTAGCTTCCTGCTCAAACCGCTGGCGAGCCTCGCTGCCCTGCAGGAAACTGGCGATACGCGCGGGACCGTCGAGACGCTCGCCGGGGCGCTCCAGCCGTTCCAGGTAGTCGAGCAGGGCGATGGCATCTTCCAACCCCGGTGTGTCGTATAACTCCAGCAGTGCTTCACCGTCTACCGACAACCGCGCCCCTTCCACATGCCGGGTGGTGCTGGGGCGGTGAGAGACCTCGCCGAAACCCACATCGCGGGTCAGCGTGCGTAGTAGCGAGGTTTTGCCTACGTTGGTATGGCCAACCACGGCCAACTTCAATGGCCTACTCACTGCCGCTCTCCAGCCAGTTGAGCGGTGCGTAGTCCGCGATCGGGATGCCAAGGTGCTGCAACGCTGTGTGCCAGTCCCCGAGACGCTCATGGTCCAGCGTCTGGTTGGGTGGCGCCGGCAACAGCCAGATACGGGTTGCCGCAGCATTTCGCGCCAGCTCGGCGATCAGTCCCAGACTGCCGCGGTCCGGCGAGCGCCGAGGGTCGCAGGCAATTACCAGTCGCTCCGGGGGCTGGCGCGACATGTGCTCCAACAGGTTTTGTCGCGATTCACGGCTGTCGAGGATGCCGGCATTGGTTACCCCCGTTGGCAGTGCCGGGGGCCAGGGCTGCTCGTCATCCAGTTCGATGGCGACCAGCATTGCTCCGGTGCCTGTCTGGTCCGTGGCGCCGAGCTGTGTGTCGGGCAATTGATCTGGTGCGGCATCATTGACACCCAGTCGTTCGCTGCTGGGCATCAATGGTTCGCGCAACTGGGCATAGCCCGGTAAACCCAGGTCCAGTTCCAGCAACCGGCGGCCTACGCGCCAGCGCCATAGGCAGAAGATCGCCAGCATCAGGCGCGGTGCAATGCCATACATCAACAGTACACCTACCAGCCAGGCCGCCCAGGCCTGGCGGGCGTTCTCAATATTGAGTGCCGCGTCGCCGCTGGCGCGAATCATTTCGGGTGTGGGCACATTCAGACCCAGCCACGCGGGTAGCGCGCCCAGAGCCTGAGTGAAGGTTACAAAGGTGTCGCTGTGTAAAATGGTGGTCTCCCATACGAAACCATAGCGCCGTGTCGCCATCAGCAGAAGCATGAACGCAAGCGCGCTCAGCAGTGCCAGCAGCCAGACACTGTGGGTCACAATACCGATAGCCCAGCGATTCAAGTGGCGCCGCTGAAGCAGCAGTAACAGCGCCGGTGCCAGTTGTGCCGCCTTGGCATCGCGCGCGAGTTTCTCACTGAGCCACATCCAGAGTCGACCGAGGTTGGCTTTGTGTTCGCCAGCGAAAACCAGCCCCAGAATCCAGCCAAGCAACAACAGAATATTCAGGCCGAGCAGACTCCCCAGTGCCCAAAATACGTTGACCGGGGCCTGGCCATTGCCCAGTGCGGTAAATGCCAGGCCGGCACCGCTGACAACAGCCAGGGCGATGAGGGTATAAAGAGCCAGCCGAGCACCCTGCAGCCAGTGCTCCATGGCATCCAGCAAACCATCGCGCTGTGCCAGCCAGACGGCGCGGCACTGGAGGCGGGTGGGGAGGTCTCCTCCAGCCTTGCGTGCGAGACGGTTGGCTTCTACATCATCCAGTGGGCCCGCCTGTTCTTCGCGTAGGCGCACGGCCTCGGTGAGCCAGAGACGCTGCAGGGGTGTCGGTTCTGTCACGCGGTGTCCTGTTTCATCAAAACCCGAAGCATAACCGCTGCGGAGACAGCCTGCACCCCGGACGCTGCTGTGCTGGCGGGTTGGCCCTGACTACCACAAGCAGACTGCACTTTATCGTTCGCCGGCAATCGTAAGCACAGAATCAGTACTTGAATGGGGGGGGAATATTACCAAGTGATTTCCCTGTTAACACAGTATAAGCAACCCTATAATCAGTGAATCCCTCCCATCTGACAACGTGTTATGGAGAATCACAAAATGAAAAAGTTAGCACTTTCCCTGGCAGTTTCTACGCTGGCGATGTCTGCATCGGCAATGGATGCAATGCCACCGGAAGCCGGTTTTTCTGGCTTTATCGCAGCAGGTGCCGCAGGAGGTCAGGTTGAGTCAAACTTTCTGGCTGAAATCCTGAGCATTGACCTGAGTAACGACGACATCTACCAATACGATTCACCGGATCAGACGGACATCATCATTCCGAGCTTTGGCTACAATCTCGGATATACCTTCGCCGGTGGTAAGACGCGTATTTATCTGGGCACAGCAGTGGAAGACTCGCTCGATTTCTCCTCCAACACGGTATTGGCTGTGCGCCATGATTTCGACTCGATCGGTAACGTCGAGCTGGCCGGTCTCGCCCCGGGTGCTGCCAAGCTGGAAGTCTGGGAGAACCCCTACCAGTTGGGCTCAAATCGCAGCTCTACAGAGCGCACAACTAGCGGTGGTCGCATCACCTGGGACAAGATGTTCGGCACCGGTCTGGAGTTTATCGGTAATTTCAGGAAAGTGGATATCGATGACGAGCGCAGTGGCCAGGGGCTTGGCCTTACCCAGAACGAGCAGAAGTTGCTGGATCGCGAGGGTGATTTAACCCGTGTCGAACTGGGATACGCGATGAACTTTTCCGAGGAAAACCTGATGGTCCGCCCCAGTGCCGCGTATATCGACCGCGACCTGGATGGCAACGCGATGGCGCAGGATGGTTATGAGTTGGGTATCAGCCTTACCTATGACGCAGGTAAATACGTGTGGATGAACAGGGCTGCCTACCAGAGCCTGAACGGTGACGAGACCAACCCGATCTTCAACGAGAAGAATGACGCGGATATTTACATGCTGGCCAGTGAAATCCGTGTCCCGGACCCCTTCGGCTGGGAGAACTGGTTCACTACTGTGGGTGTGCAGTGGGCCGACAACAGGGCCGATATCGACTTCAACAAGAGCTCTGTAGCTATGTTTTCGGCGCATATCGGTCGTCGTTTCTAGTCTAACGAGCTTCAAACAGTGAGCCCCGACAGCTTGGCTGGCGGGGCTTTTTTGTGCCTCTACATATCTTTCTCAATTTTGTCCTGCTCGTCTTCGGCTTTCTCAAACTTTGATGCATATTTCTCCTCGGAGCTTCTTCCGAAGAGATGTATTGCTACAGGGACAAGAAAAACAAGTGCGACGGGCCAATAGAGGAAAACCATGGCTACCCACAATATCGTAACCAGCACCAGTAAGAGCGCCTCTTTTCCACTTCGCTTCATAACAGCCACGTTTGTTTTGACGAGGCGGCATTGTGTCGTTCCCCCAAGCCGCAATCGATAGCAGGGTGCGCCAATCACTTGACCCTGTGCGACAGCGTTTCTACACTTTCACCTGAAAATTTCAGGGAGAATTGGTATGGAGGCCACTATATTGGCGTCAGCAGGCAGATCGCTTTGGCGCTACCTGCAGGCCAAGAGCATTGATGCCGATACGTTTTTCACACAATGCGATCTCGATCCCTCGCTCATCAAAGAGCCCCGGACACGCTACCCGGTGAAGAGCCTTGCCAACGCCTATTTGAAAGCGGCGACAGTCACCAAAAACGCCTGTATCGGACTGGAGGTGAGCAACCATTACTCGCCGCTGGATCTCAACGCATTGGGTATCACCTTCCTTTCCAGTGCAACACTGGTCGAAGCGTTTCAACGCTTGGTGCGCTATGTGTCGATAGTAAATTCCGGCCTCGAAATTTCCGTTTCTGAAAGCGGCGGACAATTGCACTTCCTCAGCGCCGTGCCCGGCATTCAGGGCGAGGCGACCCGGGTTATGGAAGACAGCAGAGCATCGCTTATGGTCGAGCTCTGTAGACTGGGTTTGGATGAAAGCCTTGATCCCGCCGAAGTCGCATTCACCTACCCGGAACCAGAGACAACCGGCAACTATTTCGGAGTATTTCGCTGTCCGTTGAAATTTGGCCAACCCATGTCGAGGCTGTCGTTCAACCTGGCAGATGCCCGGCGCCCGTTTTCCGCGCCCAATCGGGAATTGGCCATCAGCAGTGATCAAGTGCTGGATGAGATGGTGAGGGAACTTTCCAGGCCAGACATTATCAGTCAGGTGAAGAGGGCGATAGTCGATGATTTACCCTCGGGTGCGCCCAGCGAAGAAAGTATTGCCAAACGTTTGTTCGTCAGCCCGCGCACACTGCAGCGCAAGTTGGCAGAAGCAGAGACCAACTACCGCGCACTATTGCTGGAAGTGCGCCGCGATCTCGCAGTCAAGTACATCGCCGACAAGAGCATGCCACTTGCCGAGATCAGTTATATGCTCGGTTTCTCCGATGCATCATCATTTTCTCGAGCATTCAAGCGCTGGACGGGAAATCCACCGGCAGAATACCGATCCAGACTGTACGCTTGAGATACTCTGGCATTTCGTGCCAAGTATTTGGCGCGAGATGTCACGTCGGTATGTGTCCGAATCGATAAAATACATCCTTTGCCAAACAGTGGGTGTATACAAATGGATTTAGCAGAACCGGAACTTGAAGCAGCGTGGGAGGAGCTATCCTTCTGGCGCGAGTTTGCGGTTTGGTGGGCCGACATGCGTAGTGACGTATCCGAGCCTCGACTACTGGAAGTTGTGGAGCAGGCGGAGCGGCGTTACGCGAGGGCTTTGCGTTTGCGGCAAGAGGCTGATTATCTTTAGTCTGGTTGTTGCTGGTTATATGCCTGGTTTCGTAGCGGGCACGGGCGTATGTACCTGCGTAAGCTTCCCCGTCAAGTAGACAGTTCACAAATAGAGTTTCCAGCGGATTGTTGTCTTGCTTCAAGCGGTGTCATATCGCCCAAGGCATCGTGAGGCCGCTCCTCGTTGTATTCGATCATCCACCAGTACGTCGCCTCTCGGACATGATCAAGCGATGTGAACAGATACTGGTCCAGCACCTCCTCACGATAGGTCCGATTGAATCGCTCAATGTAAGCGTTCTGGTTCGGCTTTCCTGGCTGTATATACTGAATCGCCATCCCTGCTTCCTTGGCCCATGCGGTGAAGACTTCCCCTAGGAACTCAGGACCGTTATCCGTCCTCAGAACCTGGGGTAAGCCATGCTCTCGTTGAAGCTGCTCAAACACGCGGACAAGGCGCGCGGACGTGATAGAGGTATCAATCTCAATATGAAGCGCTTCACGGTTGAAATCGTCGGTCACGTTGAACGTGCGGTATCGCTTACCCGAATGCAGTGAGTCTGACATAAAATCTGCTGACCAAACCGTATCGGGCAGCTCTGGCACATATAGCTCTACCCGCTGTCGTTTGGGTAAGCGCTTCTTGGCACGTCGTTGTAAGTTCAGATGCATCAGTTTGTATACCCGGTACGTACGCTTGTGATTCCAGGGGTGGCCCTGTCGCCGCAGCTGCTTGTGGCACTTCCAGAAGCCGCGACTCGGACGCCCCTCCACCAGCCTGGCCAATGCTGCGATGACCTCCGCATCCCGCACCGTCCAGTGTTCAGGCACCTTGTAGTAGGCTGATCTGGAAAGACCTACACACCGGCAAGATCGAGCAATTGACAGCTTCTGTTCATCGACCAGATAGTCAGCTGCCGCGCGCTTGTCCGCCGGTGTTACAGCTTTTTTGTGATCAACTCCTTCATCGCAGCGTTTTCCAGGGCCAGGTCTGCGTACATTCGCTTTAGCTTGGCATTTTCTGCCTCGACCTCCTTAACCCGTTTGAGTTCGGAGGCCTCCATGCCGCCGTACTTTGATTTCCACGAGTAGTAGGTTGGTGACGATATGCCATGCTTACGGCAGACATCTTTTACCAGCATTCCGGCATCAGCTTCCTTCAGGATCTGGACGATCTGACTCTCGGTAAACCTTGATTTCTTCATGTGAACCTCCTAGCTATAAAATGCCAGAAAGCTCTACTTTTGTCCTGTCTTCGTGTTGGGGAAGCTTACGCCTGCACCCAGCCAGTGCGGCACGACCCCGTTCAAGGTTCCACAACCTCGGCACGATCAAGTTCTCGGCGATTTCCTTGCTGTCTGACCTGGGGGGTGCAACCCCGTTTGATGGTATGATTCAGCGGCCCAAAGTAGCACGCCCCAAGAAGTGGCAATTGTTAAACCTGATGATAACGAGACGAGACACCAGGCCCCATGGATAAGATTTTCATACTGTTTCAAAACATCGTACCGCAACACCTGCTATCGCGCTGCACCGGATTTCTGGCCCGCTTGCGCCATCCCGAGTGGTTGAAGAATTGGTTTATCCAACAATTTATCCGACAGTATGGTGTGGATATGGCAGAGGCCGCTGAGCCCGACCATACCCGCTACCCCTGCTTCAACGACTTTTTTACCCGCCCACTGCGCGAGGATGCCCGGCCGCTAGCTGACGCCGATATCCTGTGTCCCGCCGATGGTGCGATTAGTCAGCTGGGCGATATTGCCAACGGGCTGTTGTTTCAGGCCAAGGGGCGATTTTTCTCTGCGGAGGACTTGTTGGGGGGGGATGCCCAGAGAGCGGCACAGTTTCAGGGTGGGCAGTTTGCCACCATTTACCTCTCTCCCAAGGATTATCACCGGGTTCACATGCCAGTGGCGGGTCGCTTGACAGGCACCTGCTATATTCCCGGCCAGCTGTTTTCCGTGAATGGCACGACGGCAGAGAATGTCGATCGCCTGTTTTCTCGCAATGAGAGGTTGGTGTGCTATTTCGAGACAGCATCCGGCCCAATGGCGATGATACTGGTTGGTGCGATGGTGGTGGCGGGTATCGAAACCGTCTGGTCAGGCCAGGTGGCGCCGCCGCCAAAGACACCGCTGTCACTCGATTATATGAATCTGCCGGAACCGGTAGAGTTGGCCAAGGGCGATGAAATGGGGCGCTTCATGCTGGGCTCCACCGTGATCCTGTTATTCCCCGAAGGCGTGATGAACTTCGATGAGCGCTACCTGGCCGGCGCTTCCACCCGAATGGGTGAGGCCTTGGGTTCTTACCAGTAGCCGACTAGGCGCGCCATAAATTACCTGAATAGCACGGTATCAGGGTGTGAGTACCGATTATGCTTCTCACCAAGCGAATTCCGTTGGTCCGGCGCCCCGGGAGCGACTGAGAAGCATAATCGGTACCCGCACCCGGCCAGCCCGCCACGATCCAGTCCAGTACCCACACCCGGCTTGCACCGCCGGTGCTAAACGTCATCCAGACTAGCCACAATACGCCGATAACTGTCCAGCCTGCGCTCACTGATCGCGCCGGACTCTGCGGCCTCCAGAATCGCGCAACCCGGCTCCTGTTCATGTTGGCAATCGCGAAACTTGCAGGTGCCCAGCAGCGCGCGAAACTCGCGAAAGCCTTGTTCCACCTGCTCCTTGCTCATATGCCACAAACCAAACTCGCGGATTCCCGGCGAATCGATCAATGTACCGCCGCAGTTCAGGTGCAGCAGTTGCGCAGTGGTGGTGGTGTGCGTGCCTTTCTGAGTGTTCTCAGACAGGGCGCCCACGCGAATATCCGCGTCCGGCAGCAGCGCATTCACCAGAGAGGATTTACCGACACCGGATTGCCCCACAAAGACGCTGGTGCGCTCGTGCAGGGCGCTGTGCAATTCGGTCAGGCCACTGTCCTTGGTGGAGGTGCGAATCACCCGGTAGCCGAGCTCGGGGTATATTGCCAGCAAGTCATCCACGGTTTCCTGCAATGCGGGCTGTGCTGCCAGCAGATCGGTTTTATTCAGCAGGATAACTGGTTCGATACCCACCGCTTCGGCGGCCACCAGGTAGCGGTCGATCAGGTTGGCGTGAGGTTCCGGTAGCGGGGCAATCACCACAAGGATCTGGTCAATGTTGGCCGCGACGGGTTTCAGTTTGCCGTACGGGTCCGGGCGTGACAGGACGCTATGCCTTTCGC
Organism: Halioglobus sp. D3-4; assembly: GCF_055809315.1. Lineage (NCBI taxonomy): Bacteria > Pseudomonadati > Pseudomonadota > Gammaproteobacteria > Cellvibrionales > Halieaceae > Halioglobus > Halioglobus sp. D3-4. The sequence goes on along the minus strand of NZ_CM147907.1, from coordinate 3,171,093 downwards.
GCTGGGCTACAACCACTCCCATGGGGTCGCCCTCACACCACACCACGCGGTCGCCGGTGACGAGGTTGTCAAGGTTGGCGCGCAAATGGCAGCGCTGGGTCTTGCCGGGTTCGGATTCCACCGCGACTTGTGTGCCGTAGTGTGCCACCACCAGCCCGTCCTGCTCTGGGCCCAGCTGGCCGCCACCGAGAGCGTCCTGCGCTTCTACATCACGCCGAGCGGCGCGCTTGGCGCGCTCGTCCTGGATTTTTTCAATGCGCCAGGCCTGCTGCCGGCTGAGCTTACGTTTACTCATGCCTGCATTATTGGGATATGACCTTGGTCTGTCGAGGCAATTTGTTACACTGCCGCGTCTTCAGCTGATTCAGGGTAGCCTCGCATGCAAAACGCCAGCAATCTTATTTGGGTCGATATGGAAATGACAGGTCTCGATCCGGACAATGATTCCGTCATTGAAATTGCCACGATAGTCACCGATACACACCTGAATACCCTGGCTGAGGGGCCGGTCATCGCGCTGCACCAGAGCGAGGAAAAGTTGAGCGCGATGGACGAATGGAATACCACCCATCACACGCGCTCCGGCCTGGTGGACAGGGTGCGGGCCAGCGATTACGACGAGCAGCGGACAGCGCAGGAAACAATCGACTTTCTGGAGCAGTGGGTGCCGCCGGGAGCATCCCCAATGTGCGGGAACACGATTTGCCAGGATCGGCGCTTCATGGCCAGGCATTTGCCGCAGCTGGAGGCGTTCTTCCACTATCGCAACCTGGATGTGAGTACGTTGAAAATCCTGATGCAGCGTTGGCGACCCGAGTTGGAGGCCGGCTTTGAGAAGACCGGAACGCATCTGGCGCTGGACGACATCCGTGAATCCATCAATGAAATGCGCTACTACCGCGAACACTTTCTCAAGTTGGCATAGCGCCGTGTTGGGCCAGTGCCCAGGCGACGTGCTCCTGAACCACTAGTGAGGGGTCCGTCCGGCGACGCAGCAGCGCATTTATCACTTCATTTGAACGCGGCGCATTACCCAACGCAACGGCGATATTACGCAGCCAACGTTCGTAGCCTATACGGCGGATAGCCGAGCCTTCTGTTTTTGCCAGAAATGTCGCTTCATCCCAGTAAAATAGAGCGACCAAATCAATATCGGCGAGGTGGTGACGTGGCCGAAAATCACCCTCTGCTGTCGCCTGAGCAAACTTATTCCACGGGCAGCAGAGCTGGCAGTCGTCGCAGCCGAAAATGCGGTTGCCCATCAGGGGCCGCAGGGCGGGATCAATGCTGCCGTGGTGCTCAATGGTGAGGTAGGAGATGCACTTGCGGGCATCGAGTTGAAACGGGCCGGTGAATGCATTGGTCGGGCAGACATCGAGGCAGGCAGTGCAGGTGCCGCAGTGTTTGCTGCCCTGCGCTTCGTCCACCGGGAGTGGCAGGTCGGTAAATATCTCGCCCAGGAAAAACCACGAGCCGGCGTCGCGGTTGATCAACATGGTGTTTTTGGCGATCCAACCCAGTCCGGCTTGCTCTGCGGCGGCGCGTTCCAGCACCGGGGCGCTGTCGACGAAGGCCCGGAACTGGCCGCCGCCAAGCTCGGTTTCGATACGGTTCGCCAACCGGGACAGCCGCTTGCGTATCAATTTGTGGTAATCGCGCCCCAGAGTGTAGCGCGAGATGTAGGCCTTCTGGGGTGACTCGAGAATGTGCAGCGGCTGTGTGTCCGGTTCCAGGTAATCCATGCGCAGGGATATGACTCGCAGGGTGCCGGGCACCAGTTCGGCGGGACGGCTGCGTTTGCTGCCGTGGCGCGCCATATACGCCATGCTGCCGTGATACCCGGCATCCAGCCATTTCTGCAGATAGGCTTCATGATCGCCGAAGTCAACGCCGGTAATGCCCAGCTGCTGGAAACCGAGATCGTAGGCCCAGCCCCGGATGTTCTCAACAGTGGCTTGCGGGCTGTGCAGTGTTGGATGTTGTGGCAAATTTTCCGACCGCTGGTTAGGAGAGTGTTGCAATTCTGACAGATCAGATTTCGGTATGTACGTTTTTTTATTCCTAATAGCGGCGTTCTGCATCGCCGCACCCTCCGCTTCCACTATAATGACAGGCCACTAATCCGCTTGCCGCGTGCATCGGTAGGTGTATCTGGCTCCACCGGGCCGGATACCCTTGCCGCTGTCAGGCCAGCGCAACATAGAACAGCGATCCAGTCGAACAATAGGCAGCAAGTCATGTTAGGGACAGAACCCCTGTACACCGCAGCACAAACCCGGGCGCTGGATCACTGTGCGATCCATGATCACGGGATACCCGGCATCACGCTGATGTCGCGCGCGGCAGAGACGGCCTTCCGCTGTTTGCTGGAAGCGTGGCCGGAGCCAGTATCTTTAACCTTGTTGTGTGGCACCGGCAACAACGGTGGGGACGGCTTTCTGATCGCAGATCTGGCGCACAAGCGCGGTATCCCGGTTACCGTATTTCAGGTGGGTGAGGCGGAAAAAATTACCGGCGATGCGCTGTTGGCGCGAGAGCAGGCACTGGCCAACGGGGTCAGGGTGGTGCCCTTCGCAGAGGCCTCGCTGGTAAGTGAGGGCGTGATCGTCGATGCCATGCTAGGCACTGGGCTGGGCGGTGATGTGCGCGGCGACTACGTAAAGGCTATAGACGTAATTAACCAAAGCGGTGTGCCGGTGCTGGCCGTCGATATTCCCTCCGGTCTGTGTTCGGATACCGGTCGCGTTCTGGGCAATGCGGTGCACGCGGATCTCACGGTTACCTTCATAGGGTTGAAGCGTGGACTCTTTACGTTGCGCGCGCCTGATTTCACCGGCGCGGTACATTTTTGTGATCTGGCTGTCCCCGGCGATGTCTACGCGTCCATCCCCTCGCATTGTGCGCGCCTGGAACTGGAGCCCCTGCTGGAGCGCCTCCCTGTGAGGCCCGCCACGGCCCACAAAGGATTGTACGGTACTGTACTGGTGGTAGGCGGTGATTACGGCCTGGCTGGCGCGGCGTTGCTGGCGGCAGAAGCAGCACTGCGCTGTGGTGCCGGTCTGGTGCAGGTGGCGACGCGCCCTGAGCATGTGGCAGCACTGATAACGAGAGTGCCGGAGGTAATGCCTCGCGGCATCACTGCAGTGGATGATTTCAAGTCTATGTTGGACAGTGCCGATGTGTTGGTAGTGGGTCCCGGCCTGGGCCAGTCGTCCTGGTCGAAAGACCTGGCACAGCAGGCGTTGGCCAGCGGCAAGCCCTTGCTGCTCGACGCCGACGGGTTGAATCTGTTGGCCAGCGGCGCACTGGGTGAAATAGGTGCGCTAGAAAACCGGGTGTTTACGCCCCATCCCGGAGAGGCCGCGCGGCTGTTGTCCTGCACAACGACCGAGGTACAGGCCGACCGCTTCGCCGCTGTCAGCGCGTTACAGGCGCGCTACGGGGGTGTGTTTGTGCTCAAGGGAAATGGCACTCTGGTAAGTGATGGGCAGAGTATTTTGCTGAGCGATTACGGCAATCCCGGCATGGCCAGCGGCGGTATGGGAGATGTGCTCAGCGGTGTGATAGGGGCGTTGCTGGCGCAGCATCTGGTACCGCTGGAGTCGGCCGCACTGGGAGTGTGTTTGCACGGTGCTGCCGCTGATATCGCTGCCGCAGAGGGTCAGCGCGGTCTGTTGGCGTCTGATCTGATGGCGCCGATGCGGGGTCTGCTCGAATGATGAGCGGGCAATACACGGTATTGGCGGCAGATGAGGTGGCGATGGTTCAGTCGGGCGCGCGCCTGGGTGCTGTTTGTGAGCCGGGCCTGGTGATTTTTCTGCAGGGTGATCTGGGCATGGGCAAAACCACCTTCAGTCGCGGGTTCATTCAGTCGCTGGGGCATACGGGGGCGGTCAAAAGCCCTACCTATACGCTGGTTGAGCCCTATCACCTTAAAAATATGGACATATTCCATTTCGACTTGTACCGCCTTGGCGACCCCGAGGAACTGGAATTCATGGGCATTCGCGATTATTTTGGTGATATGTCGGTTTGTCTGGTGGAATGGCCTGAGCGAGGCCTGGGCGCTTTGCCCTCGGCTGATTTAGTGATTACCATAGAACAAGAAGGTCGGGGCCGTCGTCTGGTATTTGACGCGGTGACCGGGCAGGGCGAACGGATATTGCGACAGATGCGCAAAGAGTCCGGGGCATAGACCCAACCCTGAAGAACAATAGCGTTATCCGGTGGGAGTGATATGAGCAGGGCGTGGTGGATTGCAATAGTCCTGGGTTTTCTGGGCGCGTCCCCTGTGTGGGCCGCGGAAGTGCACGATGTGCGCCTGTGGCGTGCACCCGATCACACCCGCATTGTCTTCGATCTCACCGATCCCACTCAGCACTCGCTTATCGTATTGTCCGACCCAGGGCGCATTGTGCTGGATATCCAGGACACTCAACTGCGCGCTGACCTGACCAAGCTGAATTTCGCCAACAGTCCGATCTCGACTGTTCGCACCGGCGTGCGCGATGGCGATGACCTGCGCGTGGTGCTGGAGATTACCGAAGAAGTTGACCCCCGCAGTTTTGCGTTGAAAGCTAATGAGCAGGCGGGCGATCGGCTTGTGCTGGATCTGTATGACCGGCAGGCGAAGCAGGCAGAGGTTAAAAAGACGGTACAAAACTCGGCCAAGAGGGACCTGGTGATAGCGATTGATGCCGGTCATGGTGGTGAGGATCCGGGTGCTACCGGTCCCAATCGGGTCGATGAAAAAGACGTTGTGCTGGCCATCGCTCGTGAGCTGAATGCCCTTTTACAGGCTGACCCGGGCTTCAAACCAACCCTGATACGCACGGGGGATTACTACATCAGTCTCAAGGGGCGTCGGGATATGGCGCGGGAGCGCCAGGCAGATCTTTTCGTGTCCATTCACGCCGATGCCTTCAAGCGCAAGGAGGCTCACGGGGCCTCGGTCTATGCGCTGTCAATTGGCGGGGCTACCAGCACCGCAGCAGACTATCTGGCGCAGCGGGAAAATGCGGCGGACCTGGTCGGCGGTGTTAGTCTGTCGGATAAGGATGATGTGCTGGCGGGGGTGCTGGCAGACCTGTCTATGACGTCGACGCTGGATACCAGCCTGAAACTTGGCGCCAAGGTGTTGGGGAACGTCGACGGTGTTGCCAAGCTGCACAAGCGGCAGGTCGAGCAGGCCGGGTTTGCGGTGCTCAAGTCGCCGGATATTCCCTCCATATTGGTGGAGACGGGCTTTATCTCGAATCCGAAGGAAGCCGGCCTGCTTGCGACGACCGCCTATCAGAAGAAAATGGCCAGCGCCATCCATCGCGGCATCCGCCAGTGGTTCATGGCACATCCGCCCTCCGGCACCTTGCTGGCCTGGCAAAAGCAACAGAGCGGACAGGAGTACATCATCGCCCGGGGTGATACACTGTCGGGGATCGCCGATCGCTTCAGGGTGCCGCTGGCCGAACTCAAGAGCTATAACAGCATCAGCAATAGCTCGAGAATTCTGGTGGGACAGAAGCTGAATATTCCGCAGAGCTGATAACACCGCTTAAATGCCCAAAATACATTTGCTCAGTTCCAGACTGGCCAACCAGATCGCCGCTGGAGAAGTTGTCGAGCGCCCCGCTTCGGTAGTCAAAGAAGTGCTGGAGAACAGTCTCGATGCGGGTGCAACCCGCGTGGATATCGATGTCGAAGCCGGCGGTTCCAAGCTGATTCGGGTGCGCGATGATGGGTTTGGTATTTCTGCAGATGACATGGCGCTCGCCCTGGCCCGTCATGCCACCAGTAAGATTGCGTCTCTGGAAGACCTTGAACGGGTCGGCAGCCTGGGGTTTCGGGGAGAGGCCCTGGCCAGTATCGGTTCGGTCTCACGCCTGACCCTCACCAGTAACGCTAACGAACGCGGCAGTGAGGGCAGCAGTGCGGCCTGCGAGGGTCGGGAGATGGAAGTGCAGCGCAAACCCGCTCCGCATCCGCGCGGCACGACCGTTGAAGTGCGTGATCTGTTTTTCAATACACCTGCAAGGCGCAAGTTCCTGCGCACCGAGAAGACCGAGTTCAACCACCTTGAAGAAGTGGTGAAGCGCCTGGCGCTGTCGCGCTTTGATGTGGCATTTGCACTGCGTCACAACGGCAAGGTGGTGCACAACCTAAAGGCCGCTTCAGTACAGGCTGAGCGTCAACGCCGCGTGGCGGCGATCTGCGGGCCGGCGTTTATGGAGCAGGCCATCGCCATTGAATCTGATGTCCCGCCCTACCGCCTGTCGGGCTGGGTTGGGCTGCCAACGTTTTCCCGCAGTCAGGCCGACTTGCAATATTTTTTCGTCAATGGCCGTGTTATTCGTGACCGTCTGATCGCGCATGCGGTAAAGCAGGCGTACCGCGATGTGCTCTACCACGGTCGGCACCCGGCGTTTGTGCTGTATTTGGAACTGGATCCGGCGCAGGTTGATGTCAATGTGCACCCGACCAAGCATGAGGTGCGATTTCGGGATGGCCGCGCAGTGCACAACTTCATCTTTTCCAGCCTGCATCGCGCCCTTGCCGATGTACGTCCAGGGCAGGGGCCCGGTGGTGATCCGGCGGCGGAGCAACTGCTGGCAACGGCCGACGGGATGGCAATTGACACGGCAACGGGCGAGATCCGCAACCAGAGCCCGCTGGCATGGGGCACCCCCGCTGCCGATCGTCCCGGCATGCCTGGGAGAAGCTTTGGTGCCCCTGCGCCATCGGCAAATCAGGTAGCGGGGCAGATGAACAGTTACTCCAGATTGCACGGTCTACCGGCAGTGGAGTCTCCCGAGGAGGTGCCGCCGCTGGGCTATGCGTTGGCCCAGTTAAAAGGCATCTATGTGTTGGCTGAGAACGCGCACGGTTTGGTACTGGTAGACATGCACGCAGCCCATGAGCGCATTACCTACGAGCGTCTCAAGGCCGCGCGCGATGAAAACGGTATCCGCAGTCAGCCCCTGCTGGTGCCGCAGTCGGTAGCGGTCAGCCAGCGCGAAGTGCAGGTCGCGATAGAGCACAGCGCACTGTTTGAGCGGCTGGGTCTCGCCGTCGACGAAGGCGGAGAAGAGAGTCTCGTGATTCGCCAGATTCCAGTGATTTTGCGAGACTCCAACGTGGAGCAATTGCTGCGCGATGTGCTGGCAGACTTAATCGAGTTCGGCAGTTCGGAACGCATAGAGGCGCATATGGATGAAATTCTGTCGACCATGGCCTGCCACGGCTCAGTCCGGGCGAACCGGCGCCTTACCATTCCCGAGATGAATTCGCTGCTGCGAGACATGGAGGAAACCGAGCGCTCTGGTCAGTGCAACCACGGCCGGCCCACCTGGATTCAAATGGGTCTGGATGAACTGGACTCGCTCTTTCTGCGCGGCCGATAGGCCAGAATAACCCTGATGGCGAGCGCCGAGAGTCCGCTGCTGATTTGCCTGATGGGCCCCACCGCGTCGGGAAAAACCGATCTGGCCATAGAGCTGGCAGGGCGACTTGACTGTGAATTGGTCAGTGTCGACTCCGCGCTGGTATATCGAGGGCTCGATATCGGCAGTGCCAAGCCATCATACCCGCATCATCTGGTAGATATTCGTGATCCGGTCGAGATTTATTCGGCGGCAGATTTTCTGGCGGATGCCAACCGTGTGGTGGCGGAGATTCTCGAACGTGGCAGGACCCCGCTGCTGGTCGGCGGCACGATGCTATATTTCAAGGCTTTTCTGGAGGGGCTGTCCGAGATGCCACCGGCGGATCCCGCTATTCGCTCTCGTATCGCGGCCCGTGCCGAAGAGGAGGGTTGGCCAGCGCTTCACCGGGAGCTGGCGCAGGTCGATCCGATAGCCGCCGCACGTATCCACCCCAACCACTCCCAGCGCTTGAGCCGGGCGCTGGAAGTGTTCCATAGTAGCGGCGTAACAATTACGCAATGGCATCAAAAAACGGCCGCCCCTGCTTTTGATCACTGTCGTATCGTGCAACTGGGGATATGTCCGGCCGACCGGGCCGTGCTGCACCAGCGTATCGCCATGCGATTCGAACTGATGATGGCGGAGGGGTTTTTGGAGGAGGTGCGGGATTTACGCCTGCGCCCGGAGCTGCGCGCTGACCTACCCGCAATTCGCGCAGTCGGTTATCGTCAACTGTGGCGGCACCTGGAGGGCGAATGCAGCCTCGAAGAGGCGGTACAGGCCGCAATTGTTGCAACCAGGCAACTGGCGAAACGACAGCTGACTTGGTTGCGAAAATGGACCGATATTGATTGGATATACACCGATCATGCCGGTAAGTTAGCTATGTCGGAAGTCTCTGGTGGGGCTTTTGAGGGGTCAAACGCCGATTCGCCACTGGCAATGGCCTTGAACTATCTTACGCGACCCCCACTATAAGTATGATACAAATGCATTATACTGTGGCCGGCAGGACGCAGGTCCCGCTATTCGCTTTGAAAACCGGCAGGGGCCGTGTGTCCAGATTGGTATGAGGTAGGTCCATTTAACTTTTCGGCCCGAGTTGGGCCATATTAGGAGAGAGATATGTCAAAAGGGCATACGCTACAAGACCCTTATTTGAATATTTTGCGTAAGGAGCGAGTACCCGTTTCCATTTATCTTGTAAACGGTATCAAACTGCAGGGCCAGATTGAATCTTTCGATCAATTTGTGGTGCTGCTGAAAAATACTGTGAGCCAGATGGTTTACAAACATGCGATATCCACGGTTGTCCCTTCCCGCGTGGTGCGTGTGCCGTTGCAAAACCCACAGGACGATGACGAAGACGCCGGTTAGGTGTCTCACAGGCAGAGCTTCAGTCATCGCCTGGTTCTGACCTGAAGAGGTAGATTTGTTTTTTGACCGTCCCGATTCGGGGGAACGCGCTGTGCTCGTTCACCTGAATATTGCCAGTGAATTGGAGCGCGAGGACCCTCGGGAGTTTGAGGAACTTGTGCTGTCTGCCGGTGGTGACCCCGTGGCCTTTGTAATGGGCTCCAGAGTCGCTCCGCACCCGCGTACCTTTGTGGGAAGCGGAAAGCTCGAGGAGATCCGCGAGTTGGTACATGTCGAGTGCGCGGAAATAGTGATGTTCAATCACGCACTCAGCCCCAGTCAGGAGCGCAATCTGGAGAAGGAACTGGAGTGTCGGGTGCTGGACCGAACCGGGTTGATACTGGATATCTTCGCCCAGAGAGCGCGCACCCACGAGGGAAAGTTACAGGTTGAACTCGCGCAGCTGCAGCATATGTCGACCCGTCTGGTGCGGGGGTGGACCCACCTTGAGCGACAAAAAGGTGGTATAGGCTTGCGCGGGCCGGGGGAAACCCAGCTGGAGACAGACAGGCGCCTGTTGCGAGTCCGCCTTAAATCCATCACGGCGAGGCTGGAGAAAGTGCGCAAGCAGCGCGAGCAGGGGCGCCGCTCGCGTATCAGGGCCGAGATACCCACTGTATCGTTTGTGGGGTATACCAATGCGGGCAAATCCACATTGTTTAATCGCATCACGGATTCCTCTGTGTACGCGGCGGATCAACTGTTTGCGACTCTGGACCCCACCTTGCGCCGCGTTGAATTGGAAAGTGTCGGTCCCGTGGTACTGGCGGACACTGTGGGCTTTATCTCACACCTGCCACACAAGCTGGTCGAGGCTTTCAAGGCGACACTGGAGGAGACTCTGAACGCCGACTTGCTGTTGCATATCGTGGATGCCGCGACAGAGGACAGGGGTCGTAATATCGACCAGGTGCAGGATGTGCTGGCGGAGATCGGAGCCGAGGACATCCCGCAGCTGTTGGTTTTCAATAAACTGGACCTGCTTGAACAGGAGCCTCGTCTGGAGCGTGACGCGCAGGGTAAGCCCGAGCGGGTGTGGTTGAGTGCAGCTACCGGCGCTGGCACCGAACTGTTATCGCAGGCCATTTCAGAACTGGTGGGGCAGGACATGGTATCCGAAGACTTGTATCTGGAGCCCAAAGACGGGAGTCTGCGCGCTGCGCTCTACAGTTTGGGTGCTGTCGAGACCGAAGACTACAGCGAAGACGGCGTGGCGCACCTCAGCGTCAGGTTGCCGCGCGCCGATTGGAATCGCCTCATGAAGAAGGGGCCGGAACCGCTTTTTTAGAGCCGGGGTAGTGCAATAGCGCGCGTACCCCGGGCAGAATTTTTGGTAGACTGTTGTCGAGATTACATTAGGAGTTCGTTATGGCCTGGAATGAACCGGGTGGTGGTAATAATAAGCCCAAAGACCCATGGGGTGGCGGCGATCAAGGTCCCCCCGATCTCGATGAGGCGCTGAAGAAACTACAGGCCAAAATGGGAGGTCTGTTCGGTGGTGGCGGCTCCAGCGGCAGCGGAGGTACGCCGGGCTTTTCCGGTGCGGCCCTTGGCGTATTGCTCGTGGTCGCGCTGGTGATCTGGGCGGCTATGGGCTTTTATCAGGTCGACCAGCAGGAGCGTGGCGTTGTGCTGCGGTTTGGTAAATATCTGGACACCGTGCAGCCAGGTTTGCATTGGAATCCCCCACTGATTGACGAAGTAACACTGCTGAATGTTACCAAAGTTCGCTCCATCAGTTTCCGCGAAATCATGCTTACGCAGGATGAAAATATCGTCGAGGTTAAGCTGTCGGTGCAATATGTGCTGGATAATCCTGTCGATTTTGTACTTAAAGTGCGCGCACCAGAGCGCTCCCTGCAACATGCTGCGCAAAGTGCGTTGCGGCATGTGGTGGGCGGCACCAGCATGGACATGGTGCTGACTGAGGGCCGGGCGCAAATCGGGGTGGATGTTCAACAGAGACTGCAGGAATATCTCAATCTCTATCAAACAGGCATCCTGGTCAGCAAGGTGACGATTGACGAGTCGAAACCACCGTCGCAGGTACAGGCCGCATTTGATGATGTTATCAAGGCCCGAGAAGACGAGGAGCGGCTGCAGAACGAAGCGCAGGCGTACGCCAACGGGATTGTTCCCGAGGCGCGCGGTTCTGCCCAGCGCCAGATTGAAGAAGCCAGCGCTTATAAGGAGCAGGTTATCGCCAATGCCCAGGGTGAGGCGGAGCGCTTCAGTGCACTGTTGGCTGAATACCGCAAGTCACCTGTGGTAACCCGTGAACGGTTATATCTGGATGCGGTGCAGGCAGTATTCAGTCAGACCAATAAGGTCATGGTTGATGTAGAGGGCGGCAATAACGTGATGTATCTGCCACTGGACAAGCTGGCTGAGCGCAGCCAGAGCAGCAGTGCGCCCGGCGCGATAAAGGTGGATAGCTCCACTATTCGAGAATTGACCAATGCCGTCACTGAACAGTTGCGTCGCGACGCTGCTGTGAGTGAAGGTCGAAGGGGAGGGCGCTAGACATGTCAGGTCGAAATATAACCTTAATTTTTGTCGCGCTGGTGGCGGTGCTGCTGCTGAGCAACTCGCTGTATGTGATCAAGGAAACTGAGCGCGGTGTATTGCTGCAGTTCGGTGAGGTGGTTAACCCAAACCTGCAACCAGGTCTGCATTTCAAAATTCCCTTCGTCAATAATGTGCGCAAGTTCGACGGGCGAGTGCTCACGGTGGACTCCAACCCCGAGCGCTTCTTCACCCAGGAGAAAAAAGCGCTGATCGTGGATTCTTACGCAAAGTTCAAGGTGGCGGATACCGAAAAATTCTATACGGCTACCAATGGCGAGGAATCGCGCGCGATGTCGCTGCTATCCCAACGTATCAATGATGGCCTGCGCAACCAGGTCGCCGTGCGTACGATTCAGGAAGTGGTGTCCGGCGAACGCGATGAGTTGATGCAGGACCTTACCGAGGAACTCACTGTGGTCGCGCAGGAGGGGCTGGGTGTTGAGGTAGTGGATGTCCGCGTAAAGCAGATCGATTTGCCACCGGATGTGTCGGAGTCCGTTTATCGGCGGATGAACGCCGAGCGTGAAAAGGAAGCGCGCGAGCACCGATCTCAGGGGCAGGAGCTCGCGGAAGGTATTCGAGCCGCAGCCGATCGCGAGGTCACAGTGCTGAAGGCCAACGCCTACCGCGATTCTGAGCTGATCCGCGGTGAAGGTGATGCAACTGCCACCGCTATCTATGCTGATGCGTTCAGTGCCGATCCCGAGTTTTACTCATTTACCCGCAGTCTCAGGGCTTATCAGGATGCCTTTCAGGGCAACGGTGATATTATGCTGGTGCAACCTGACAGCGAGTTCTTCCGCTACCTGAAGGACTCCAAAGGCGGTAAACCCGGCAAAGGAAAAGTAGCGAATTAAACCCCGTTTCTGCTGCCCGGCACTGGCATTGCGGTCGGGTGGCAGTGGGGTTTTATTGTGTTGAGATTGGAGGCCGGGAGAGCGCGTGGATTTTTGGCAAGTACTTCCGGTCGCCATTGCGCTGGTGTTTATTATCGAAGGCATGTTGCCCTTCATAAGTCCGGATCGCTGGCGGAACATGCTGACAATGGCTGAGAAAATGGATGATCGCGTGATCCGCAATGTCGGGCTGGGCAGCATGCTGTTTGGCGTAGTAATTCTGTATTTGGTGCATTAGGGCCGGGTGAAAATGATGTCTACAGTAGATCACTGGCAACTTCCCGATGGTGTGGAGGAAGTACTTCCGGCGCAGGCCGAGTCGGTGGAGGCGCTGCGCCGCGCGTTGCTGGATCTCTATCGCAGTTGGGGCTACCGGCTGGTTATTCCGCCACTGATGGAGTTCACGGAATCGCTGCTGGTGGGGCTGGGCGAGGACCTGGATTTGCTCACGTTCAAGCTGACCGATCAACTCAGCGGTCGCACCCTGGGAATACGCGCGGACATTACACCGCAGGTAGCGCGCATCGATGCGCACAGCCTGGCAGAGGAAGGTGTGTCCCGCCTGTGTTACGCCGGCTCTACCCTGCACACTCGTCCCAAGTCGCTGTTGGCCTCGCGTTCGCCCATTCAGTTGGGCGCTGAACTCTACGGCGATGACAGTCTGGGCGCGGACGTGGAAATCGTGCGGCTGATGCTGGCAACGCTCCAGTCTGTCGGGCTTACCGGAGTTACACTCGATCTCGGGCATGTTGGAATCTATGAGGCAGTACTGGCCAGAGCGGGCCTCAGCGGCGACAAGGAAAAGACTGTTTTTGATGCCCTGCAGCGCAAATCTGTGCCGGATCTGCGCCTGGCCTTGGCAGATGTTGATCCCACAGTCGCCTCACTCATTATCGCACTGGTAGACTTGCACGGCGACGAGGATGTATTGCTCAGGGCACGCGAGTTGTTTGCCGAGGCTGTACCCGACGCGCTGGCAGGTGTTGATGCGCTGCAGGAAGTGGCCTGTGACATCCGCCGGCAATCGCCGGATATGGATATCTATTTCGATCTGGCTGAATTGCGTGGTTATCACTATCACACAGGACTGGTGTTTGCCGCATATGTGGCAGGCAGTGGTCAGGCGCTGGCCAACGGCGGACGCTACAATGATGTTGGTGCTGTCTACGGCAGGGCGAGACCTGCAACCGGTTTCAACACCGATCTTAAGGCGCTGGTGGCCTTGCTGCCGCCGGCTCCTGACAGCGCCGGTGCGATCAGCATGCCGGACGTGGATGATGCTGCGCTGGACCAGAAAGTGCATGAGTTGAGAGCAGCGGGCGAGGTGGTGATCAACTGCCTTTCGGGTAGCCCCGATCCATGCTGTGACCGTCAACTTGTTGAACAAGGCGAGCAGTGGCAGGTGTTGCCACTGAATACCGATGACCGTGTTTAAGCTAACCGAAGTGCACGTGCATCCCAATCTGCTTCAATACAAGAGCTAACGCAATGAGCAAGAATGTTGTAGTACTGGGCACCCAGTGGGGTGATGAGGGTAAGGGTAAAATTGTCGATCTGCTGACCGATCAGGCCAGCGCTGTGGTGCGTTTTCAAGGTGGGCATAATGCTGGGCACACCCTGGTTATCGATGGTGAAAAAACTATTTTACACCTCATACCCTCCGGTATTCTGCGAGAGAATGTCGCTTGTCTGATCGGCAATGGTGTGGTGTTGTCGCCGGCAGCGGTACTGAAGGAAATCGCCGAGTTGGAGGCCAAGGGTGTCCCGGTGCGTGAGCGCCTCAAAATCTCTCCAGCCTGCCCATTGATCCTGCCCTATCACGCCGCGCTTGATCAGGCGCGTGAGGCCAGGCGCGGAGAGGAAAAAATCGGGACTACCGGCCGTGGAATCGGCCCCGCCTATGAGGACAAAGTGGGCAGACGCGGTCTGCGTCTCGGCGATCTGCAGGATGAGCAGCGCTTTACCCGCAAGCTGCGCGAAGTGATGGACTATCATAACTTCTTCCTGGAGAACTATTATCGGGTGGAGCCTGTCAGTTTCGACAAAGTGCTGGCAGAGGCGCTGGAAATGGGCCGGGAATTACTGCCGATGATGGCCGATGTCACCGGTATCCTGCACGAGTATCGACAGGCTGGCGCCAATATCATGTTTGAGGGTGCGCAGGGGTCGTTGTTGGATATCGATCATGGCACCTACCCGTTTGTGACCAGTTCCAACACTACCGCAGGCGGGACGGCCACTGGTTCCGGCTTTGGCCCGTTGTACCTGGATTACGTGCTGGGTATCACCAAGGCCTACACGACTCGCGTGGGTTCCGGCCCTTTTCCCACAGAATTATTCGATACAACCGGCGAACACCTTGCCAAGAAAGGTCACGAGTTCGGTGCCACCACCGGACGCGCGAGACGCTGTGGCTGGTTTGATGCCTTTGCATTGCGCACGGCCGTCAATATTAACTCTGTCAGCGGGCTGTGTCTCACCAAGCTGGATGTACTGGATGGTCTGGAAACGATTCGGGTCTGTGTGGGTTACAACTGCAAAGACGGCAAGCCTGTACTCAACCCGATGGATTCTGATGATTACCAGGGTCTCGTGCCGGTGTATGAGGATGTTCCGGGCTGGAGTGAGTCTACCCTGGGTGCTAAAACACTGGAGGAGCTGCCCGAGGCTGCGCGCAATTATATCCACAAGATTGAAGCAGCCGTGGGGGCGCCTATCGATATCATTTCTACCGGTCCCGACCGCGTGGAGACAATTGTACTGCGCCACCCCTTCGGAGATTAATCGGTTAGCATGGTAGCCAACCCTCCCGGAACTCCTGAGAAACTGTCGTGCTGAATAAGAGTGTAAAAACACAATGCATTTGAGAAAGCGGGTATTGGTGACGGGAGGTGCGGGGTTTCTGGGCTCTCATTTGTGCCACCGTCTGGTCGGCGAAGGGCATGACGTTATCTGCGTTGATAATTTTTTTACCGGCATTAAAGACAATATCGTCGAGTTACTGGAGCAGCCCAACTTCGAGCTGATGCGTCACGATGTTACATTCCCACTCTATGTCGAGGTGGACGAAATATATAACCTGGCATGCCCCGCTTCGCCTATCCACTACCAGCATGATCCGGTACAGACCACCAAGACCAGTGTGCACGGTGCTATCAATATGCTGGGTCTGGCGAAGCGTACGGGAGCAAAGATATTCCAGGCCTCTACCAGCGAGGTATACGGCGATCCACAGGTTCATCCGCAACACGAGGCTTACTGGGGACATGTGAATCCCACCGGCGAACGCTCCTGCTATGACGAGGGCAAGCGCTGCGCGGAGACACTCTTTTTTGATTACTACCGGCAGCACCGCTTGCGTATCAAGGTCGCGCGTATATTCAATACCTACGGCCCCAACATGCATCCCAATGATGGCAGGGTCGTGTCCAATTTCATCATGCAGGCGCTGCGCGGAGAGCCGATTACAATTTTTGGCGACGGCTCCCAAACGCGGTCATTCTGTTATGTGGATGATCTGATCGAGGGGTTTATCCGTATGATGGAGACTGACGACAGTGTTACTGGTCCGATTAACCTGGGTAATCCCCATGAGTTTACGATCAGGGAACTGGCGGAAAAAGTGATCGATTTGACGGGCTCCCGCTCCAGTCTCGACTGGCGGCCGCTGCCCAATGATGACCCTATGCAGCGCCAGCCCAACATTGCGTTGGCGAAATCTCAGCTTGATTGGGAGCCAAAGATCGAGCTGGAAGAAGGCCTGCGTAGAGCGATTCAATATTTTGAGGGAATGCTCTGATCTGATTTGAGGGCAACCCTTATTGGTCGGTGATTTTGGTGTGTCGAGCCCGGCGGGCCAATATTGCTTTTAATTCAGCACCAACTGGCGCCTCTTTTTGGCGTCTTACCCTGACTGCCCGCTGATCATGCTCATTCTTCAAATTTTGCTTGCAGCGCTGGTGATTACACGGATTACGGTGAGCATCGGAACCCGTGTCGGACTGGTGGATGGTCCCGATGCACGCAAGCTGCACCAGGGCAATGTGCCGCTTACCGGCGGCATTGCGATTTTTCTGACCTTGTTATTCGGCACCTTCGGTTTGGGTATCGCGCCCTATACCTATCCAATGTTGCTCATTGCCTGCGTAGTGTTTCTGATAGGCGTGTTCGATGATTTTCGCCATATCAGCGCCTCGGCAAGGCTGCTGCTGGAGTTTGGCAGCGGCATACTGCTTGCGACGTTTGGCAATATTGCTATCACCAATGTCGGCAATTTGCTCGCGTTGGGTGATATCCCTTTACTGTTGCTGACCATTCCGCTTTCTGCGCTGGCAGTAGCGGGCTTAAGTAACGCCTTTAATATGATCGACGGCATCGATGGCTTGGCAGCGAGTACTATCTCTCTGCCGCTGTTAGTGCTGTACCTGCTGGCGTTGCAGGCCGGGCATCCAATGGCGAATGCGCTGTTGTTGATGATTGTGCCGCTGGCCGTATTCCTATTGTTCAACCTGGGCCCCAACAATCGCCTGCTACCAAGAATGTTCCTCGGTGATGCCGGTAGTGTCACTCTGGGCTTTCTGGTGACCGCTTCGCTGGTGTTCTTTTCTCAGGGCAGTGATGCCCTGATCAGACCTGTGACGGCTTTGTGGTTGGTGACACTGCCATTGATGGATATGCTGGCCACTATGCTGCGTCGTTTCAGGCGCGGACAAAGCCTGGTGCAAGCGGATCGTTTGCACCTGCACCACACGCTGCTCGACAAGGGGTTGGGCCGCAGGCAAACCCTGCTTTTGCTGGTCGCGTATGCAGGCCTGTGTGCTACGGTTGGGCTTGTGCTGGAGGGTGCGCCGGAGTACCTGAGTCTGCTGTGTTACTTCGGCTTGTTTTGTGGCCACTGTGCCTACGTGCTCAGGGCAGATCGTGGCGTCCTCCAGGTGGAACAGTGATACCAAAATCGTTGTGGCAAACTGTGACAGAGTCCTCACAATTGCGCATTGTTGGCTTTGGGGTCTATGCTAAGCTCAAAGGGAGGACGGGGCTTGTTTATGCTGGGAGATATCGTTTGATTCCTCTCGCCCCCTGCGGCTGTGATCAGGGACGTTGCGTGCTCGCCTAATAAAATTTGGAGTACCGCGTGGACGAAAAGTGTCTTGAGAAACGGTTTAGCGATCTGTGGCAAGCGTGTTCCGGGAACAATACTGAGAGGGTGTGGCAGAACCTGCGATCACATTATCAGGAACCTCACCGGCACTACCACACGCTGGCACATATAGATCACTGTCTGGGCCAGCTGGATATTGCCCGTGAGCATATCGCTGAGTTTCGCGCTACTGAAATGGCGATCTGGTTCCATGATGTGATTTACCATTATGGTGCCAAGGACAATGAAATCCTGAGCGTGGAATATTTCCGCGACATGGCAGGCTCTGCCATGCCAGCCGATTTCGTAGCGCGAGTTTCGCAATTTATAATCGCTACACAGCACGTCGGGGCCGCCGCAGATTCTGCGATCGCCTATGTCGTAGATATAGATCTATCAGGTTTTGGCTTGCCCTGGGAAGCCTACCTGGCTGATTCTACGGCGCTTCGATATGAAGCCGAGGGCGTGAGCGATGAGCAGTATTATATGGGGAAGCTGCGTTTCCTGGGTGAATTGCAGCGCTGGCCCAGCCTGTACCAATCGTCATTTTTTAGAGATCGCCTGGAAGCCAATGCGCAATCCAATATCGCGCGCTACACCAGGGAATTGCGCGAGCAGGGCTTCGGAGAATCGGCTATCTGCCAAGCTTAGCGAGCAGGTGCCGCACGTGGTCCATCAGAGTTACTGATTTCATGTTTGTCAGTTCTCCCGCGTCGAGGAAAACGCCATTACAATCGGGGCAACTGTCCAGGGTGATGCGCGCATTCTCCCGATCCTGAACGCTCTCCATGATGGTGCCGCAAGCCGGGCAGGGCACGTCCTGCATCTCGTTCTGCTTCGCACCCTGAGCAGCGCTGCCTTTATCCAGTATGACATCCGATAGCCATTCGTCTCGTAACTGCTGCAATGCCCGCCAATTACAGAACAATCCGCTGCATCCGGTGCAGCGCCTCACTTCAATATCTGTACCAAATTCAAGTGTCTCCATTGGCGCTCTGCATTTCGGACAGTCCATGGAAGGCTTGCTGTTTTTCCCGTCTTCATTCATGTCAGTACCGCCCTCAGAGTCGCTGTGGTTAATTGCAGTCGTCGCGTAATAATGCGGATCATGAATTTATGCAGGGCAGCGGCGATAAGCGGGTGCTCCTGCTCCAGCCGTGTGTTTGCGTCCTGACTGAGGACAAATAGATCACCCCCGGTGTCCACGATAACAGTCGCCGTGCGGGGCGTGCCCAGATAGAAGCCGACCTCGCCGAAAACCGTGCCTGCGCCTGCGCGACGAATACGGTGTTTTTTGCCGGAATTGGTGTCGAGGTAAACCGAGGCCGTGCAGGTTTGCAGCAGAAACATCTCATCTGAGGGCTCACCCTGAGCGGCCAGCTGGTCACCGGGTTCCACGTGGCGGTGCTCCAGATATGCCTCGAGCACGGAGTGGTCATCGTAGGTGGGCAGGTGTTCGAAGATCTGCTGCAAAATACCCTCGTGGGCTTCCTCTCCAAGCGCTTTCTCTTTCAGGATGCGCTCTTCGCACCATTCAATGCCCCGGTCGAGGTCGGGCATTATCTGGATATAGCTGGTATTTTCCTCCTCGAACCAGCTTCCCATCAGGCGCTTCTGCATTTTCTGTGTCAGCCCGGTCAACAGCAGGAAAAAATTGCACTGGGAAGCCTCCTGTGCCAGCTTCATAAAGCTCAATGCAGCAGAGGAGTCCATCTCTGTCACCTGAGCGAAATCCAGTACGGCGTACCGAAGGGTGGGTTGCTCGGTATCTGCAAGACGCTCTTCTATGCGGCGGGCGAGTGCGGTGGCCGTCCCGAAAAACAGATAGCCCTCCAGTTTCAGGATCAGTGTCTGACCGCCGGTCTCCCGCAGGTACTTCTCTTCAGCGCTATTGCGCTCGACATTACTGCCGCGCTCCCTTCCGGTCAGAGCGTAGCGCACGACATTGATTCTGCTGTAGTTGATAACAAACAGGACAATGGCACCCAGCAGGCCTACCATCACGCCCTCCAGGAAGCCCACCGCTGCCACTGCCAATACAATAATGACGACTACCAGATACTCTAGCCGCGGAAGCTTCTTGCGTGCTTCGATCAACCAGCGTTCCAGCAGAGATGCCCCCAGAAATATTAGCAAACCCGCTACGATGGTTTTGGGGAACCACGCAATTAGGGACATTCCATAGAACAGTATCAATGCGCAGAATGCCGCTATGACCAAGCCGACGAGTCGACTGCTGGGGCCGCCAACCTTCATTGCGAGCTCGGTCAGTGACATAGACGGAAGTGCTATCAGGCCGCCACCGGAACCACTGACAGTATTGGCAAAACCGGCCACCATCAGTTCGCGGTTGATATCAAAATTGTTGCGTTGCACTACGGAAAGACCGCTTGCGGTTAGCAGCAGCGATACGGCACTGAGCATAATAATTGTGCCGATTGTGCTCATATTTGCGATTACTACACTCCAGTCGATATCGGCCGATCCCTGGAACAGTACCGGGTCAAACAATTTGGGGTTAGTTTCGGGGAAGGGGCCGACCAGCCAGCCGTCGGCCATCAGCTGTGCTGGGCTAATGTCCAGCAGTGCTGTGCCCGTATAGAATGCCAGCGTCAGCAGTATCATGCTTGCCGGCATAGCGAGTGATCGATGCCAGTTGCGGATTGCCCAGCGTATAAAGATAGCGGCGACTACGGCGGGCAGCCAGCGCAACACAGCTTCGCCCTCAAATACCGAAAGAAACCCCTCCACCGAGGCCACTGGAGCATCGTGAACCATTCGCAGTGCTCCCTGTACCATCAGCCAGCCCGCGCCGGCAAAATAGCCGCCCATTACCGAATACGGCAGGTAGCGTACCAATGAACCCAGCTTAAAGTATCCCAGCACCAGCAATACGATACCCGTCAACAGCGTGGCACACGCCAGCGCGCCGAAAGTGGTGATAAACAAGACATCCGGTGGAGTGCCGGCCGGTGAACTGGCGATGATCAGGCTCACCATCAGGGCGAGCACCGGCGCTGTGTCATCGTCCGGCAACGCCACTACCGGCCGTGCAGCGCTGAACAGACTGTATATTGACCCGGCTACCACCGCGGTCGAGATCAGGATGGTGATACCTGAGGATATATAGGGGGTGAGCTCGCCGTGAAAGATCAGGGCGGCAAAACTGACACTGGATATCAGTGTGACAATACCGGCTATGATACCTGCGAGAAGTATCGAGGCGATGCTGTCGGCGCTCAACTCTCGCAGCGCCTGGATGGATTGTTTAACGGTGTGCTGAATGCTACTTCTCCGCAAGCACTATAGTTGTGGAGACTGTGCCGGCGATGATTCTTTCATAATGCAGTTTCACCAGTGGATCCCCCGGATACGCTTCCTTAAGTTGTCTGAAACGATCTTCCGCTCTGGGGTCTTCTCTAGACAGCAATTCATAGGCCTCGCGGTACCGCACCGTAAGCGTCGCAGTATCAGCATCCGCTGAGATCGGCTCAAATGCTTCTATCGCCTCAGTCTTTCCCTTCAGGACCAGAGCCCCTATCGGGCGGAAATAGTGATCGGGGCACTTCGCGGTCGTTGTGCCCGCGATACAAATCCGTGTACCCAGGTGTTTGTTGACACTCTCCATGCGAGCAGCAGTGTTAATCGCATCACCGTGTGCAGTATAGTCAAATCTTTCACTACCCCCAAAATTTCCCACAATGGCGTAGCCGGTGTTGACCCCGATGCGTGTCACACCAAACGCCATACCGCGGGACGCCATCTTGGCGATGAAGTCGCTGCTGATGCGATCCATTGCCAGTGCGCATTTCACCGCTCGCTCGGCGTGATCGGGTTGATCGAGGGGCGCGTTGAAGATGCCAACCACTGCATCGCCGACGATCTTGTCGATGGTGCCGCCATGCTCCATAACCGCGTGGCACATGGCCTCCAGGTATTCATTCAGTACAGATACCAACAGTTCAGGGCTGGCGCTCTCGGTGAAGGTGGTAAAGCCCGCAATGTCGGAAAACAGAAAGGACATCTCCCGTGATTCTCCTGTCAGCCGCAGACCATCCGGATTGCCTACCAATTGGTCGACCAGGGCGGGAGCCATATAGGAACTGAAGGCTTTGCGTACCTGGCGTTTTTGTCTGGCTTCGGCAAAATAGCCGAGTAGCACATTCATCGAAATAATGGCTATCACCGTAAGCAGCGGCATGACCGGTGATAACGCTAATTGCGCAGATGTCCATAGCCATGCATCACCAGCGATAAACAAGCCGATAAAAAACACAGCAAAAACGGTTATCGCCAGCGCGCCAAAAGCGGGACACAGGAATGACAGAATAAAACCTGATATGGCTATAGATAGGGCCGTGGCGGCATTACCCCAGTCCGGCACGCGTGGGAAAGGGTCGCCGGAGAGAATTCTCTGCAGTACGGTGGCGTGAACTTCAACACCGGGAAACGTGGGCCCCGTGGGGGTGCTGACCAGATCCGACAATCCCAGCGCGGATGAGCCGATCAGTACCGCAGCATTTTGCAACTCCGGGAAAGTGCCGGAGTGTGGCGTATTGAGTACTTTGGACGCAGAAATGTACGGGACACCCCCGCGTTTTCCCGAGTATGGAATCAGCACTCTCCCGTACTGGTCGGTTGGAATCAGCGTGCGGTCCAGCCAGATTCCCGTGATGCGTTCGCTTGCACCAGCAAGGGCTGTATCGACCTTGAAGCGCAGGGATTTGGTATAGCGGCGGGCCATCGCCAGCGACAGTGATGGATAAATCATGCCGTCGTTGCCGAGAATGAGCGGAGTGCTTCTGAGTACACCGTCGGCATCCATCGTGGTGTTAAGAAATCCGCCGTGAGACGCGGCTTTCTGCAGCAGCGCCATATTTCCGGTATAGCTCGACATGATCGGCAGAGTGAGTCTGCCTTGTTGCTCCGGTGAGATTATTGACCATGCCGAGGGTAGAGCGCCTACAGACTCATGGTCATTGGCGTGTAACAGGAAGCCCAGCACGATATTTTTCCCGTCGAGAATCTCAGCGAACGCCAGGTCCCGGTCCACTTGCGGTATCAATTCCTCAAGATACTCCCGGTGTTCCAGGTTTCCTGTCTGCGAAATGGTGTCGATCAACTCCTCTGCGACGTTGCGCTCTGATTCGGCGAAAGCGACATCGAAGCCAATCGTGTGGACGCCAGCGTCCTTGAGCGCAGTGACCAGCGCCCCCATTTTCTCGCGGCTCCACGGCCAGCGGCCTTCGGTCCTGAGACTCTCTTCGTCAATGTCGATGATCAGTACATTGCCCGCCGCGGGTGGATTATCGGGCAGGGTGAGGTTCAAACGGAGGTCGTAGGCCAGGTAGTCCAGGCGGTTGATGATCGTCCGGCTCGAGTCAGCGCCGGACATTTGCAGCCAGAGCGCGAGCAGTGTCAAGGTGATGCCCAGTGTAATCCTGGTGCGGTGCTTGGACAGATACTGCGTCATGGGTGGCTGAGTTATCCTGCGCAGGCTTTACATGCAATTGCTATTCAGGACTTGGAGGCTCGCCGATGGTGCCTCCCGGAGGAATGTCTTGTGGAGGCTCAATGACTGGCTTGGGTGCTGGTGCGGGCGCCGGCGACTTCGGGTCATTCCGTTTCGCTGCGTCCTGAACCACCTTGTTTATCTTGTCCGCTTGAGTCGGAGCCGCCTTGCGCGCAATGTCAGCGTAGCGATCAGAGTTGATCGGATCGAGCAGTGAGGCCACAAAGACCACGTTGGCAGCTTCGTCCTGGCGTTCTGTTGATATCAGGTCAACGGTATTGGCGAAGGTAGATCTATCGATACAGAGGTGCTGGGCGTTATTGATCAATACTGCCATTACCATCATGAGATCCCCGGAGCTCATGCCATCCAATTCAGTCGCGATCGCGGCCGCCGCCGCCGCGTCATATGCCGGCCTTGGGTTAAGTCTATGCGGTGCCTTACCCTGGCTGCAGCCGTCATCAGTGGGGCTTTGACTGTCGGCATCCGGTGATATTGCGGCTATTGCCTGAACAACTTTGTTTACCCTGTTGGGTACGGTAGCCGGGGACAGCAGTGTCTGCCCGGTGCCTGGGTCATTCTGAGCGACTTTCCCGGTTGGTATGATGATGGTTTCCTGTTGCCCACCGGTACCTTTGCGTAGCAGTGTGGCTTCCCCAATCATCGCTTCGACATTGACTTCGACTTCTGTATCGCCCCACGCGCCCATAGTGGTAGCAGCCAGCAGCATAACTGCAGGGAGAATTTTGGTTTGTGACCGCACTACTTACTCCTCAGGGGGAGCGACGGAAATGCTAATAAATGTGCCGCGCACGCCGATGGTGGAGTTGCCGGCAGTAAAACTGATATTTTCGGGATCTTCCTTGGCGATGCGTCCGCTGACGTAACGAAGCGTGCCAGAGAGGATATCCACCTTGCTGGCATTCGATGACGGCTCCTCTGCATCAAAGCTGTAATCACTGATCAGTATTTCTGAACCGCTGTCGAGATCGAGAACGCTGTTGTCCGAAAGCACTATTTTGACGGAAGCGTCTGGCCCGGTAGTGATGGTGTCTTCTCGATTCAGCAGGGTTTCGGCGGTGACGGGTTCGCCATTCACCCGTACATCGCCTTCGAAGTTCAGGATGCGGCCATCGGCAGACCAGGCACCAGTACTGGCCAGCGCTAGCAGGAGAATCAGGCTACGAAAAGACAGAAATACTGGCATGACTCACACCCTTCCATAAGGAGTCGGATTAGTAGTACAAATATAGGCTTACTAAATCATCAACGCAAGCCCAAGCGCTTGTCCGGGTTAGGCTCTTCTGCGGCAGCTACCCAGCCGAAGGCGAGCAGCACCACGAACCACAAGCTGTTCGCTGGTATGTGCAGGTTGAAATCTGTGAAGCTGTGAATCAGCAGACTGGTAATACCCATGCAACTGGCGAAGCCCAGGCCCTGTAGCAGGCTGGATCTGCGTCTTCGCTGTGCTTGTACCGCTTGCCACAGGCTGCTGAGCACAACGCTCCCGAGCAGTGCAAAACCGACAAATCCGAAACCGCTGCCAATTTCGAGGTAATCGTTTTCGGCGTGTCGGTAATAAAGCGAGTCCGGGCTCATGTAACCGCCGTGTACATAGGCGTCAAAAAAACTGTCTGCGCCGGTGCCGAACCAGAAGTGATCCTGCCACATCACAATGCTATCGCGCGCAACCTCGTCGCGCTTCTCCGTTTCAAGTGTCGTGCGCTGTAGTCGATCCACAACCTCATTCACACCAAACCATTTTCCCACG
Source organism: Halioglobus sp. D3-4 (assembly GCF_055809315.1). NCBI lineage: Bacteria > Pseudomonadati > Pseudomonadota > Gammaproteobacteria > Cellvibrionales > Halieaceae > Halioglobus > Halioglobus sp. D3-4. Next base: position 3,146,372 of record NZ_CM147907.1, on the reverse strand, counting down.
ATGTAGATATCGATCAGCAGCAAGCTGATAAAGAACAGCACGGCATTTCGCGTGACTCGCTGCTGGAGGATCATGCCCGCTACACCGCAGAGCAGCAGACTGGAAAAAAATGCCACGTTCCCCATTCGCGAACGCGTCAATACCAGAGCTACCACCATAATGACCAGATACAACCGCAGCCTGAACTTGCGGCTGAGGATGGTGTCAATCGAGCGGCGGATGAACTCGCGCCAATTGGCAGCCGGCAGGTGGTGTAACTGCGACACCAGCATGCCGATGCCGATCGCCAGGTTCATTTCCAGAAATCCTGCCAGATGATTGCGGTTTACAAACGTACCGCTGGCACTGCTGCGGAGGAAGGTTTTATCCAGAAACGGCACCTGGTCGATGTCACTCATAACCATCGCGCTTGCGAAAAAAGCCTGGAACACAGCGCAACCCACCATCACTTGCGCAATGCGGTGGATACGCTTTCGTGAATCCACCAGCGCCAGTACCAGCACGAAGGCCGCCACCAGCGCCAGACCCAGCAGTAGCGCAAGTCTGGTGGATGCTGGCGCGACGCTTATGCCCAGTGCAAGCTGCACCATTACCCACACCTGCACTGCTATCAAAGCGTAGAGGGCTGGCCGAGCGCGGTGCAACGCCGTTGTTTTCTCAGCGTGACCAAAATGGAGTAACAGCAGGTATGCAAGCAGACCGGCCAACAGTAAACACGACAGCAGCACTGTCGACCAGTCTCGGTTACTGGCTAGCGGCAGCGGTGCCCACGCCAGAACGGCCAGGAAGTAGTAAAACAGTGCGGTATTGGTCCAGTGGTATGATTTAATGGCAGCCGTAGACATAGTCCCTTGTGCGCTCTGGCGGTCAAACGTTAATGATACAGGGCCGGGGGAAGCTGCCGCCAGCAATCCATGCCAACAATGCACGATTTGCTTGGCAATAAGCCAGCGCGATGGCATGCTCTATTTCCAGCCTATTTTACGTTAGAATGGCAGAATCCCCGCGCCGCTGACGACCGGATTGACAAAACACATAATGAACATCGTAGTAAGCGCCGAGTTTGCAGGCCTCTCGCCTGTAAAGTGCCTATATCAATTCCTCGAAAAGAGAAGGACGCTACGCATGCCCCACAGGTTTTCCTATCCGGCCGGTAATGCTCGTGTTCTGACGCTGCTTGGACTCGCGTTGGGTAGTGCGGGGCAGTGCTTGGCGGCAGCCGTGCCGGATGGCCCTGCCGCGATCGAAGCGGGCCCTTTTGTAATAACGCCATCCACCGGCGTGGAGATTAAACACCGCGATAACATCTACCTGCAGCAGAATAACCAGACGGACAGCTGGATTTACCTCGCGCAACCGGCCCTCAATGTTCTGACGCAGGACCGTAACAATACCTACCAGCTGAACTATAAGGGTGAGGCCGCTTGGTATCAGGTCAGCCGGCACAACGATGACAATGATTATTTCGACAACACCCTTTCCGGCGAGGCCCATATGGAGTTTTCAGATCGCTGGATTGCGGAGGGGTTTATCAGTTGGGCCTCACTGCATGAGGATAGGGGTACTGGGCTTTCCGAGGGGTTGATCGGCGAGGTGCTGCCCAAACCCATAGAGTACGACCAGGCTGATATAGGCGGTTCTCTCCAGTATGGCTCCGATGCCGAAGTGGGCTGGGTGCTCCTGAAGGTCGGCTATATGGAGCGCCAGTATACTAATTTCAAGGAAATCACGCGGCCGCGTGACCGCGATGAGACAACGGTGGATGCCACTTTTTTCCACCCCATCGCCCCCAATACAGATATCCTCGCCGAGTATGGCTTTAAGCACATACATTACCCCAACCCCTTCGATAATCTGGCACAGCTGGATAGCGATGAAAACTCAGTTTCGGCGGGCCTGCAATGGGAGGTCACACCAAACCTGACCAGTACGGCCAAGCTGAGCTATATCGACAAGGAGTTTAAGGATTCTGGCCGCAAGGACTGGGATGGCCTGGGCTGGACGCTGGAACTGTGGATGCAGCCAAGGGAGCAGGACACCATCCTCGTTACGAGTACCCGGCACCCGGAGGAAACCACGCTGCAGGGTAACTTCATCAAGCGTGATATTTTTACCGCGACCTGGACACACCAATGGTCTGACCGCATTTATTCCGAGTTGAGTGGTCTGCTGGGTCAGGACAACTACGCGCAGTCTTTTGACAATAGAGAAGATGATATTTTCAACGCATCACTGAAAGTGGGTTATGAATTTCGCCGCTGGATGAATGTGTACACAGGCTACGGCTATGACCGCAAGAATTCCAATGTTGAGGACCTGAGCTACAGGGATTATGTCTTCAATGTCGGGGTAGAGTTAAGCCTTTAAGTGGACGGGTGACGCATCCTGTGCCGGATAGCAACAGTGCTCTATAGCGGATAGTGCGACTCGATTGTTTTCTCCGCCACCCTGTCTAGGGTTTTGAAACGCGAACGCTGGCCGGAGTCGTGAGCCTGGAGTTGGTCGGCTGTAGCATTTCAAACCACACGGATTCCTTGGCTTTGAATGTCGCATCGCTATCGTCCAGCGCATAGGTGTAATAGGTATTGCCGTTCCAGTAATGGATGTTACTGCCCACTATTGAGCGATTGATTGCCTGGCGGGGATTGAATACCGCTGTACTTCCATTCCCTCGGGTCACGAGAAAACTGACGTCGCCGTTTCGCTCCCACTGCACCGTATCGGAATACGGGTTGGCAAACATGAAGTAGCGGCTGTTGCCATCTGTAGACAGCGGCACGGGAATATCGACAAACGCATCGTTTGTGCTGGCCGTGAGAGAGCCTGGCTGCCATTCTTCCTCTACGGTGGTGTAGATCCAGAATGCATCACCGGTGGTCGCGGTGCTTTCCAGCGTCAGTTTGATGTAGCAATCCGGTGGCCCGGAACTGACGACACACTGGTTGTCATCATAAACTCGTTTCCAGGCAATCCAGGTCACTCCGTAATCTTCAGTGCCCAGGCTGGGTCCGAAAACATCCCCGATTGTACTCTTGTCTGCAGGCGGAACACAGGGAATGCCGACCATCGTCCACTGGTCGGCAGCCAGGGTAAGGGACGGACCGCAGGCCTGACTGCTGGCCTGCGGCGATACGGCGACAGCGGCGCAAAAAGACGCGATGATCAGTGACCTATGAGCAAGCCCCGTCAGGGGCTTTAACACCGGCGGCCTCAGCATTTTTTGCGAGATGCGGTTCGAATATGACATGGTTCTCCCGTCGTGCTGGGTTATCTGCTGGAAGCCGTTGGTGCCTTTCGATTCAATCACCAAATGGGTCTTCCGGTAGCCCCTCTGCCAGGGTATCGCGGCGGTGCCCCCTGCCTTCGCCCTGGCCCCAGCCTCTGGGCAGCCAGTTGCTCTCACGAGTTACCCGCGCCGCCCGACCGGCTTCCCTGCCCGCGCGCACCAACTGCAGGTATTCGCGCAGACTCAGAACACGCCAGGCGAACTCCCGTACTGTGCCGTTCATCCGGAAATTGTAGGTTTGTACCTCGCCATCGACTACGGCGGGGAACACAATGTCCTCTTGCAAATCCACCAGCGCCATTGTCTGCATGCCGGTTCTGTGGCCAACCCATGTCAGGCTGAGATCGCGGGTGGGGTCGTCACTGCGGACTTCAAATGTCCATTCATCACTCTTGCCATATTCCAGCGTGTGGTAATCAGTGTTGTAGGTTTCTCGCTCTGACTCCCAGTCGGGGCGATAGAAAATCACACTGAGGTAGGTGCCGGCCCAAGTCTGGCTGAGCTCTGGTAAATCGTTGTCGTCCAGTTCTCTGGAAGCATTCCAGAGTTGACCGAGAGTATTGTAAGGGTCCTCTAGTCCCTCGGCCTCGGCCGTGAGGATCAGTTGGACGGCCCATTCCCCCCACTTAAGGTCTGCTGCAGACAGGGGCGGGGCAGCAACTGTCGTCAGCGCAAGAAGTAGGGGTAGTGCAATTTTCATATTCATGACGATCTTCCGCTATCCTGAAGGATTGGTTTATGGCGATGGCACACGGATGATGGCTGGTGAGGGCCACCAATTGGCAGGAGTTGGCTGGAGCATTTCAAGCCATGACGCATGCTTGGCAGTGAAGGTGGCCTCCGGGCTGCTCAAATCGCGTGTGTAATAGGTATTGCCGTTCCAGTAATGGACGTTCTTGCTGACAAAAGTATAGTTGATTGCCTGCTGGGTTGAGAGGTTGATCGTAAAAGCGCCAAACCAGGCGGTGCGGAAGATCACATCGGACCAGTCAACTGTGCCAGCATAGGGATTGGCAAACATGTAATAGCGGCTGTTGCCATCCGTGGAGAGCTTTGCATCAAAGTCAAAACTCGGGCCGGGAGTGCTGCCTGTGGTAGAGCCGGGTTGCCAGGTTTTTGGTTCCGTGGTGTAGATCCAGAATGCATCACCGGTGTCAGCGGTACTGGCCAGCGTCAACTTGGTGTAGCAATCGGACGGGCCTGAGGATACGACACACTGGTTGTCGTCATAAACACGTTTCCATGCAATCCAGGTGACGCCGTAGTCCGCCGTTCCCAAGCTCGGGCCAAAAACATCGCCAATGGTTTTATTGCCCGTTGGCGGTACACAGGGAATACCGACCATGGTCCACTCATTTGCTGGTAAGGTGAGTGACGGGCCGCAAGCCTGCGCTGTAACCTGAGGAGCCAGCGCCAGTGCAAAACAGAACGTAGCCAGAGCACCCAGCGCCGCACGCGGTGAGCCCACGTGGAGTCTTTTCGCAACTCCCTTGCCGAATATTCGAATCATATGGTCGTTGATTGACATGCGTTTCAATCCTGCGGGGCTTCTCTTGGAGGTTGCGGTTAGTAGTGGGCGGTTGGTGGCTAGTGGCATGGCGATGGTTCCAGTGTCACCTGCCGGGCAGCGGCGGAGCTGGTGCTGACCCCGGCGGGGGTGGAGGACTGCCAAACTGGGCCGATGCTGGCGCGGAGCCAAGAACAGTCAGTGTGGGAGCAATGTAGAGTGCCTTGCTGGAATGTTTGACGAAATCGCGTCTGCTGAGGTCCTTCTCAGTTTCTGCTTTTCCCTCATCTGCCAAGTCGTCGTTAACTGCCATGATATTGCCTTTTTGCCTGAATCTTTGCCGGAATGAGTCGAGTGCACTCACTGTCCGGAAATCTCGGGCGAGTACGCCCACTACTGCAGTTTGAAATATAGATCGTTCAGATGCCAAGATTTGCATTACTATAATACACGCGCAAGCGATATTTTTCTCCCGTTTGCTACGGGGTACTCAGTATCATTCAATACACCGATGATGTGTAACTCAAAAGCCGACTAATACTGTGACGAACTCCAATCTGCAACCATGCTGCCCCGGTGAGCCCCGTGACTCTCAGAGCTTGTATCAGCAAGTTGGCACCTATCGTTTTTTTGATATTGCCGTCCACAGTCATCTGTCGCTGCCTGAGCTGAGCGATGACTCTGATATTGCCCCTTCCGTCACTGTTCGGCAGGCCGCTGCTGATGAGGTCTCGCCCGATGCGTTCAAGACCCGGTATGAGTGGAGCGACGCCGATGGCCGGCTGATCTGCAGCTGTGGTCGTCGGGATGACGATTATTTGCTTTCCCTGCCGGGACAGGCCAACTTTTTCATGACAACAGGTGGCAATATCAAATTTCTACCCTCACCGGGTGTCGATGAGGGCCTCCTGCGCCACCTACTCCTGAATCAGGTGCTGCCGCGCTATCTGGCCAACACCGGGAAACTCTTGCTGCACGCCAGCGCTGTCACCTTGCCTGGCGGCGCGACGGTGGCTTTTCTGGGCGAATCAGGTTATGGCAAATCGACGCTGGCGTCCTACTGCCATTTGCAGGGTGCACAGATGGTTGATGACGACTGTATTTTGCTGCGGTCTGATGCGCGCGGAGCCAGCATTGTTGGGGGTGTTCCGACGCTGCGCCTGTATCCCGATTCACTGCGCGCTCTGGGGCACGATGCCACGGGGTTTGAGCCCTATACGGACGACTCAAGCAAACAACAGATGCGACTGGCCGCGCAGTCTCGGCCTTCACCCGGTCCACGGCATCTGGATGCGCTGTTTCTGCTGGGTGCACCGCCGCCGTCTGCAGATGGAGCAGTGCGGGTTCTGCCGGCCGGTGGCCAAGATGCACTGATGCCTATATTAGGCAGTGTGTTTAGCCTCGATCCAACTGACCGGCGGGCGATGTCGCGCACTTTTACCGGTGTTGCGCAGCTGCTGAATCACGGCCTGCCCGTATATCACCTGCATTATCCCAGGGAGCACGGCGCACTCCCGCAGGTGCTGCAGCACTGTCTGAATGTGGTGTAAGCAGCCGAAACAGGCCCGTTGATTTGCAGATACGGGCAACTACTCTTAGTATCTGCTAAGCTCACGGGTTGTGGCCCGCCTCGCCACCCTAATTCACGGATATTATCTTGATCGCCAGACTGCACCAATCATTGTTGCTCCTCCTCCTGTTAGTATTGCCCGTGCTGGCCAATGAAGCCGCTGATGCGTCCTATACGCTCAATACGGGGGATCATGTACAGGTTACCGTGTTTGAAGAGCCGGACCTCAGCATCGACGCGGTACTTGACGATACCGGCGCCATCTCTTTTCCGCTGCTGGGGGAGATCATGGTGCGAGGGCTCACACCTCGTGAGCTGGAAACGGCTATTACGGAGGGGTTGCGTGGCCGTTTTCTCATCAACCCGCAGGTCAACGTCGCTATCAAGGAATACCGCCCATTTTTTGTCCGTGGTGAAGTTCAAAATCCCGGGGGCTATCCGTTTAAACCCGGTTTGACACTGGAGAAGGCGGTATCCATAGCCGGAGGCTTTACCTCCAGAGCTTCCAAAAGTGAGTTTTACATCATGTCCGATGACGACGACCAGGGTAAGGGCGGGAAAGGCAAGCCGGCGCAACTGACATCGCGTATCCTCCCTGGCGACGTCATCAATATTGAACAAAGCTTCTTCTAGCGCCACGCTTTACCCGCGAGCACACAATACAATGCCAGGACTCCAGCGCCCCGCCGATCTCAACCCGCCCGATGAGGATGCGATCGATCTGCACCACCTGTGGGAGGTTATCCGTCACAATCTATGGGGCATTCTGGGCCTTTGTCTGGTAGTCAGTCTGTTGACGACACTGTGGGTGATGAGGATCAGCCCGGTGTACCGTGCCAGCACCACAATAATGATCGAATCGCAGGAGGCGAAAACGGTCTCTATCGAAGAGGTCTACGGTCAGCCGCCCGGTATCCGGGAATACTTTCTCACCCAGTTTGAAATTATCAGAAACCGCGACATCGCCGAGATGGTGGCCGACGAGTTGGATCTTTGGAACAACCCGCTGTTTGCGCCTGCCAGATCGGGCAAGGATGACAGTGAGGGAAGCAGTCAGGGTGGCTGGCGCGCGGTCCTGCGGGAGTTTATAAGCGGTTTTGATGCGACAACTACCCGCAACCAGCATTCCGCCGTGGATGATGAAGAGCGTCGCAAGGCCGCCGTGATCAACCGATTCATGAGCCGGCTTTCCGTCGAGCCCGTTGAGTTTACCCAGTTGGTTGTTGTGAGTTTCGAGTCCACAGACCGAAAACTGGCCGCAGAAATCGCCAACACACTGGCCCGGGTTTACATACAGAGTCAGCTGGACGCGAAGTTGCGCTCTACCCAGGAGGCGGGGAGCTGGCTTACCGGCCGATTGCAGGATCTCAAGGCCAAACTGGATGCGTCGCAGCAGGCATTGCAATCCTACCGCGACAGGGAAGAGATTCTCGATATGTCCGGTGGCCAAACGGTGGATGCGCAGGAGTTGAATGAGCTCACAACGCGTCTGGGCGAGGCGCGTCGGGCCCGGATCGGAGCAGAGAATATTTACCGTGAGCTCGGTGGCGGAGCAAATTACTCGGTTTCCCAACTGATGAGCATACCGGAGGTGCTGCAGCATCCACTGGTGCAGAACCTGAAGCAAAACCATACTGCGGCGGAGCAGGAGGTTGCGAACCTGGCCAAGCGTTATGGGCCCGAGCATCCCAAAATGATGGCCGCCACTGCCCGTGAGGAAAGTGCGGAGAGAGAATTGCAACAACAGGTGATGCAGGTCGCCGCCGGGATAGAGAAGGAGTACCGTGTCGCGCTGCGCAACGAGCAGAATCTGTCGCAGCAGTTGGCAGCGGTGAAAGAAGAGGTTGCTACCTCCAATCGCAAGCAGTTCCGCCTGCGCGAGCTGGAGCAACAGGTGGAGGCGGATCAGCGCCTGTACGAAATGTTTTTTAACCGGGCCAAGGAGACATCGGAGACGATGGGCTTCCAGTCCGCGCACGCCAGAGTGGTCGAGAGAGCTGCGCCTCCCATTTCACCGATAAAACCCAACAAACGGAATATTGTTCTCATTGCCTTTGTGTTGTCTGCTCTGGTCGGCATCGGTCTGGCCATTCTGCGGGATATGCTGGATAACACGCTGAGTTCACCGGACGAGGTGATAGAGCGGCTGGGTGCGCCGCTGCTGGGAGTTCTACCCAACATCAAAGTGCCAAAGGGCCAGATGGGCCCCTATCTCGGCTACCTTGAAGACACGACATCGGCGTTTGCTGAGTCGATCCGCAGTGTGCGTACCGGCCTGATGCTCACCGGTCTGGAAAATCCCCACAGGATTACGGTAGTCACCTCAACCAACCCGGGCGAGGGGAAGAGCACGGTGGCGATCAACCTCGCGTCGGCGCTGGCACAGATGGAGAGCGTGCTGCTGATCGATGCAGACCTGAGGAGGCCTGCAGTGGCCAAGGCCTTCAATCTGCCCAACGGCACCCCTGGGTTAAGTAATGTCCTTGGTCTCAGTGACCGGCCTGAGGACTGTGTGCAAAAATCCGATGCCGGATTTGACCTGTTGCCCGCCGGCATTCTGCCGCCAAATCCACAGGAAATGCTGGCCACGCATCAGTTCAGGGATCTGGTGAAGGCGTTGAGCGAGCAATACGATCGCATCATCATCGACTCGGCGCCGATAAACGCCGTCAGTGATTCACTGATTCTGGCAACCGTGGCGGATTCGCTTGTCTATGTCGCCAAGGCGGACGAAACACCGCTCAAGCTGGTGCTGAAAAATATCAACCTGATCAAGCACAGCAACCTCCCGCTGACGGGTGTTGTACTGAACAGGCTGGATACCAGAAAGCAGCGCGCCTACGGGAGGGGCGGCTACTACGGCACCTACGACGCTGGTGAACGTAGCTGACGCAGGCAGGTTGTGGTCTGGCGCCATTGGCGGCGGCTTATCGGGAGTAGAGGAATGGATATTTACGTGGTGTCGATTCCGCGATTTCGTGAACGCTTCGACTATATCCATCGGCATGTCAAAGCGAGATCAGGCAGAACCGTACACTCCATCTGTGTTGATGGCACTGATCCGGATACCCTGCCAGATTTTATCTCAACTCGTGGGGCGGAGGGCTTTAATCAGGGCCAGATAGGGTGTGCCGCCGCGCATTTGCTCGCGTACCACAGGATCGTCGCCAGTGGTGACAAAGCGGGCTTTGTGGTGGAGGATGATGTTCGCCTACCTGTTGGTATAGACCAGATTCTCGATAAGCTGCAGTCCGAACTGGCCGCCGACGAGGTTATTTCACTTTACAATCGCACGATCAAACGAGAAAAATTCAGTCGCATCGATGCAGTACCTGTTGCTGGCACCGGCGTCAGCCTGATCTATCCCCTGCGTGCTGCCAGTATGCGTACGTCAGCCGCCTGCCTGATCGGCCGGGATGCCGCCAGAGGGATACTGGAGTGCAATCGCAATCTGCAGTATGTGGCAGATGACTGGGCGGCTTTTCACCGCACTGGTGCTGTGTGCTCAATCCGACTGGCCCACCCGATACCCTGCAGAATGCAATCGTTTCAATCTACGATTGGCTATCGCCGTGAAGATTCACTGCCCGTGAAAGTCAGAAACCTGCTATTGCGTAATCCGCTGGGCAGAAAGTTGATAGCGCTGCGCCGGCAGCTGATTTTCCGCATCAAGGAGAGGAATATTGTGCTGGTTGAAGAGCGCTCCGCAATCTCTTCCCGGCATTGAAAGCTCGCACCATGAAGATCATGCATGTCATTGAATCACTGGGCGTTGGGGGAGCGGAGCAGCAACTCACAGCTCTGCTGCCGGCGCTGCAGCGGCTGGGACATGACGTGATGGTTGCGGTGAGAACTGAAATCCTGGATCTTTCGGGGGTGCTGCAAGAGTCCGGTGTCGAGGTTGTGCAACTGCCGGCAGGGCACAAGTGGAACCTCCCCCGGACCGCGCTGAGCCTGTCCCGGCTGGCCGCAGAGCACCGTGTCGATATCATCCATGCCCACCTGTACTTTCCCGCGCAGTCTGTCGCGCTGGTGAGGCGGTTGCGCCTGCACGGTGCTGCCACAGTGGTGACGTTTCACAATCTCGCCTATGCCCCGGGTGTTAACATCGGCGGTATCGGTCTTTCGCTGAAAAAGTGGCTCGCCGCGCTTTTGGGTGCGAAAGGGTTTGACCGAAAGATAGCCGTCAGCAATGCCGTGGCAGTGCATTACCGTGCGGCTCTGGGGCTCGATGCCATCGACGTGATTCACAATCCTGTTGATCTCGATGCAATAGACGCTTTGCCGTTGCACCGGCGACAGCCTACCGATGAGCCCATGCGGATTGTCGTGCCGGGTCGCCTCGTGCGCGAAAAAGGGCATACAGACCTGCTGCAGGCGCTAACAATACTGCGCGATGAAGGGCTCAGGTTTACGGCAGTTATCGCCGGGGGTGGCCCGATGCTCGCGGAGTTGGAACATTCAGTTCGGGTGGCTGGGCTTGCGGAAATTGTAGCGTTTACCGGAAGTCTGGCGCATCGTAGCATGCTGGAAGTTATCGCTTCTGCAGATATTGTGGCCATTCCTTCGCGCTTTGAGGGCTTTGGTTTAACGGCGATTGAAGCGATGGCGCTTGAGCGCCCCGTGGTAGTCACAGCTGTCGGTGGGCTGCTCGAAATTGTCGAAAGCGGGGTTAGCGGCGCAGTGGTCGCGGCACAACAGCCAGTGGAACTGGCTCATGCATTGAGCGAGCTGGCGGCATCGTGCGACACCCGGCAAGCCTATGGCAGGGCTGGGCGGCAACGGGTTGAGCGGTTATTCGCTCTGCCGCAGATAGTCAGGCAAATGAACACCCTCTACGAAGAGACGGTGGCGCTGCGGCAGGCCAGGGTGATCGAAAATACCAAGCGCTGGTAACGAGAAAATATAATGAAGGCCAGTATTCTCTACATTTCATACACCGGATTGTTGGACCCGCTTGGCCAATCGCAGGTTCTGCAGTATGTGCTTGGACTGGCGCCGGACTACCGCATGACGCTGCTGACGTTTGAGAAGCCCGAAGCGCTGAGAGAATCCGGTCGCCTTTCTTCGCTTGCACTGCAATGCAGGCAGGCTGGGGTCGATTGGCACTACCTGCAGTACCATAATCGCCCTAGCATGCCAGCTACCTTATACGATGTGGTTATGGGGATTCGCAAAGGCAGGCAGCTCGCGCGCAGGGCTGATGTGAGCATAGTACATTGCCGCAGCTATTTGGCCGGTCTGATGGGGCTGCTGGTGAAAAGGGCAACGGGCGCGCGACACCTGTTCGACATGCGCGGTTTCTGGGTTGATGAGCGAGTGGATGGCGGAATGTGGCGCAAGCGTTCGCTGCGATATCGCAGCTTCAAATACCTGGAGCGCCTGCTGTTTACGCATACCGATCACGTGGTCTCGTTAACGCGCTCCGGGGCCGCCGAGATAGACAGGTTCAGTTATCTTGACAGTTCGCCACCTCCTATTTCGGTTATTCCTACCTGTACTAATATGGCGCTGTTCAGGCCGCAAATTAGTGTTCGAGCTGAAGGCACGGGTTTCACTCTCGGCTACGTTGGCTCTGCCGGCAGTTGGTATATGTTCAGTGATGTTGCCCGTGTGGTGAAATTGCTGTTCGAAACTGAACCGGCGTCACGCTTTTTAGTCATCAATCGGTCGGGCCATAAGGACATTCGCGAGACCCTGGAGCGGGCGGGCGTCGATATGGCACGTGTCGATATGAAGGCAGTGGAGTTTGATCAGGTACCGGCTGAAATAGCAAACATCGATGCAGGGATATTTTTTGTCAAACCCGTATGGTCGAAGCGCGCATCCAGCCCCACCAGACTGGGTGAGATGCTCGCCAGTGGCAAGCCGGTACTGACCAATGGCAGGGTCGGAGATGTTGAGGAAGACGTTAACGAAACCGGCACGGGTGTGGTGATCAATGACTGGGATTCCAAGACTCTGAGTTCAGCGCTATCGCGCCTTATCAGTATTGCTCGGCTACCGGGAATCTCCCAACGCTGTCGCAGTGCAGCGCTGCAGCGGTTCTCACTACGCGATGGTATCGCAGCATACGCGAAAATTTACGCTGCTTTGGCGGCTAACAGTGAGCGGAGCAGCGATTGACCAGACGCGCAATCAAAGTGCTGTTCCTGACGCGGTATCCGTATGAGGGCGCCAGCAGCCGGTATCGGGTGTATCAATACGTGTCCCATCTGGAAGCGCTGGGTGTGCGCTGTGATCAGCAGAGCTTTATGGACACACAGATGTATCGGCGCTATTTCACGCACGGTGCTGCCCTTCAGAAAGCCTGGTTGATGTGCAAGGCAATAGCCAAACGCCTGCATGTACTGCTGCGGTTCAGGGACTACGACATCATCTATATGCAGCGCGAGCTGTTTCCTATTGCTCCGCCATTGGTCGAACGCTATATGAAAAGCTGCGGCGCGGTTTTATTCTTCGATTATGACGATGCCCTCTTCATTAACAAGCCGAGCCGCTTCACCCCGGTTGCGACCTATCTACGATCACCGGAAAAAAATCTGGAGCTGTTTGGGCTGGTAGATTGCGTTGTGGCCGGGAATGACTGGCTCCGCGATAAGGCTTTGAACCACGGGGCGCATGCTGTGACGCTCGAAGTGGCAGAGGATACGGACAGAATTTCCATGCATGCGAGGCATTCCAATGACAAGCCCGTTACTATAGGTTGGCTGGGCTCTACCACAACGGTAAAGTATCTGCGCGTCATTGAGCCGGTTCTCAAGCGGATTGCGGCTGCTAACCCTGATGTGTGCTTTGAGCTGATGGGCGGTGGGGACTTTCATATGGATGGCGTTCCCTGGAAGGCCACTGCATGGTCGCTGCAGGGTGAGCTGACAGCGCTTTCGCGGTTCGATATCGGGTTGATGCCTTTGCCTGACGAAGACTGGGCGCGAGGGAAGTCCGGGGGCAAGGCGCGAACCTACATGGCCGCGGGCGTCGTCCCCGTCTGCTCTGCAATCGGCTACAACCAGCAGCTAATTCATCACGGGAGAACCGGGTATCTCTGTAATAATGAAGAAGAGTGGTATGCGTCGTTGACCATGCTGATCAATGATCCCGGGTTGCGACAATCCATTGCTGAACAGGCCAGAGCGGATGTGGAGCAGCGCTTTGCCCCCGCTCGTCAGGCTTTGAAGATGCGCGAGCTGTTTGACGATGCATTGGCTAATCGTGCCGGTGCTGGCTGCGCTGAAGGTAAATCGTGAAAAGTAGCCAGCTGCTGTGATCCTCTACGTATCCATTTTTATGTCGCTGGCCGTTCTGGGCATGGCAAATGTAACGCACCGACAGAGAATGTTTTTCTTTGGCGCGCTCTATGTGTTTTTTGTGCTGTTTGTGGGTGCCAGACTGGATACCGGTTGCGATTTTGCGACGTATTTTCTACGCTTTAAATATCTGCTGTTCAATAACATCAACTCGCTCTTCGATACCAGTGAGTCGGGTTTTTTCCTGCTCTCCTACCTGACCAAGAAAGCGGGGTTGGAGTATGTCTGGCTAAATATCTTTTCCGCTGCGATCTTTTTCTACTACCTCATCAAGTTTGCACGCAATCATCCCAGGCCGCTTTTGCTGCTAGCGCTGGTATTTCCGATACTGGTAATACAGCTGTCGATGTCCGGTGTGAGGCAGGCACTTGCCGTGGCGTTCCTGATGGGGGCTCTGGACGCTTTTCTGCACGCCAGGCGCATACAGGTTGTGCTCTATATCCTGATCGGATCAACTTTCCATCAATCGCTGGTTATTCTTCTGCCGCTGGCACTTATGGTGGGCAGGTCCTATTCCTTTGCACGGGTTGTCGGAGCGATTGTCATTCTGATGCCGGTCGCCGCGTACTTGCTGTCGGGGCGGGCGGAGGTCTATCAGGACAGGTACATCGAGGAAATCTATGGCGAAATGGACTCGGGAGGTGCAATTTTCAGGCTCGGTCTGCTGGTTATTACGGCAGCGTTGTTTGAGCTATACACGTCGCGCATGGCTCGGGTGTTTCCCAACGAATACAACCTGATGCGGCTGTTTGCACTAGTGTCATTCGCTCTGATCCCTGTGATGCTGATCAATACCGTTGCGCTGCACCGACTCATTTTCTATGTTGTTCCCATGCAGGCCTATATTCTCGCTGCTTTACCCAGTGCGATGTTTTCCAACAGGCGGTCTGTGCAGCTGGCTGAACTGGGTGTGATAGCTGTTTATGCTGCCTATATTTTGGTGTGGTTCTCGGCGTCGCGTCATGCCAATATTTGCTATGTCCCGTATCAGAGCTATTTGTTCTGAGAATGCTACTTCTCTGTTGGCGACGTCATTGATGATCTTGAGCGTATGAACACTCCCCGGCCCTATGCAATAGTGCTCGGCTTGTCACCCACCGGGTTGTACGTGGCCAGGGAATTAGGGCGAAGCAGTACGCCGCTGCTGGGCGTAGACACTGGGTTTGCCAGTGCCGGCGCATCACGGTATTTTCGCGCGACGGGTGGCGTCTGGTACGAGGCGGATAGTGAAAGTCTGGCGGTCCGCTTGTTGGAGTTTGCAGCTCGACTTGAGGGTAAGGCGGTGCTCATCCCCACCAGCGACCACTATATCGAGTTTGTTATCGAGAACTATGCCAGGCTTGAACCCGTCTTCCATATCGCCAAATGCTACGCTGAGAAGGCTGAACAGCTACTGGACAAGCAGAAGTTTCATCAGCTGTGTGAGCGGCACGGTATTCCGACGCCCGGGGTATGGGCGCTGTCGAGCTTGGCGGAAGTTGCGCAATTGCCGGAGATTCCCTTTCCCTGCATTTTGAAGCCCACACTGATCCACTTGGCGAAACCGTTTCTGCGTGGCAAGAAACTGTTCATTGTTGAGAGCCGGGACGAACTTCTAACGCTCTCTAAGGCGATTCCGAAAGCGACGGGGAGCTGGTTGGTACAGGAAATCATTCCGGGCGAGGAATCGCGTATCACGCTGGTGGCCGCCTATGCCAGCGACAATGCTAGGGCTGGCGATACGTTTACCGCAAGAAAGCTCAGGCAGTACCCGCCTGGATTTGGCTCGGCATCCAGGGTCATCAGCGAGACCCTTACCGAAACCCGCGCTACAGCTGAGAAACTTGTCTCGGCTATTGGGTTTTCCGGGGTCTACGGCGCCGAGTTCAAACGTGATCCCCGCGACGGGAGACTCAAGGTCATTGAAATTAACCCCAGACCGACTCTGTGGTTCTATGCAAGTCATGCCGCAGGAAAACGCCTGCTAGAAAGAGCGTATTGTGATTTGACGGGCCTGCCGCTGGCGAGCCCAACAGAGCAGCATGATGGCATACTCTGGCACTACGCGCTCAAGGATGCCGCGTCGGCAGTTTTCTACCGCTATCGGGGTCGGGGCTTTATTCTAGAAGCACCGGATCTCACCGCGGGTGGACCGGTCAGTGGCCGTTGCTGGCCTGTGTTCAGTCTCACCGACCCTCTGCCTTTTGTTGCCGAGTTGGCCGTTTATGTGATGAAGTTTTTCAGGAGAGCATTCTGAAACGGATTATAGTCAATGCCGATGACTTTGGCCTGACGCAAGGTGTGAACGATGCCATCATCGACACCTTCGAGGACGGTGGCGTAACCAGCACCACACTGATGGTCAACGCCGGGGCAACCGAAGATGCAGTGGACAAAGCCAAACGTTCACCCGGATTGGGTGTCGGCCTGCACTTTAATATTACGCTGGGCCGCCCGATTTCCAGCCCTCACTCGGTTGCAAGCCTGGTTGATGAATCAGGACAATTCTATTCCCGCGGTACGCTGGCTGCAAAATTGCTGCTTGGACGTGTCAGTAAAGCGGAACTTGAGCGTGAACTGAGGGCACAGTTCGGGCTGATGAGGGCGCTGGGGCTCAGCCCCACGCACATTGACAGCCATCAGCATCTGCACACCTTTCCACAGTGCTTCGATGTAGTTGCCGCCTTCGGTGTAGCGCAAAAAATCCCGATCCGTATGCCCTGGGTATTGCATCCCGCCGGTGTGCAGGCGCCTGTTGCACGGCGCTTGAAACTCGGCGTGTTGGGCGCGCTGCTGGCTCGCAATAGCCGGCGTTGGAATGGGCGGCTGGATTGGAACAGCGGGTTGGGCAGTATATTTGATCTGGGCAATATCCCGCAGGAGTTGGATACAGAGCACTACCGCGTGTTACTGGAAGCGGCTCCAGCGGGTGTGTTTGAGCTAATGGTGCACCCGGCCAGAGATTCAGGAGAGCTCGGTGGGCTGACCAGAATTGGGGATATCAGCGAGCGTGAGTGGCGCTTCCTGATGTCCGGTCGCCTGCCCGTTTTACTGCAAGCACTCGGTTTTACCAGTGTGCATTACGGTGACATTTGAACCACACTATCGTTACTGCTGACCAATACTCACAGAACTGCTGATTATCGCCTATGAGCACTATCACATTATCGGCCAATACCTCCTGGTATCTGTTCAATTTCCGCGCGAGCACTATTCGCCAGCTTCTTGCCAGTGGTCATCGTGTGATTTGTCTTTCGCCGCCGGATAATTACAGTGCGCGTCTTGTGGATGAACTGGGTTGTGAGTGGTTTCCCCTGGTTATGAATAACAGCGGTAATAACCCGGTCCAGGATATCGGGCTGATACTGCAGTTCTGGCGTTATTACCGGCGTTACAGGCCGGACGCTGCGCTGCATTTCACGATCAAGAACAACGTCTATGGTACATGGGCGGCAAGGGCGCTGGGCGTGCCGGCGATAAACAATGTGTCGGGATTAGGTACGGCGTTTATTCGTAAGGGGCTGGTCTCGGCGATAGTACGCCTGCTCTATAAAACCAGCCAGCCGTTCGCACAGCGGATTTTTTGCCAGAATGAGGAGGATCTGCAGCGTCTGGTGGATTCGAATCTGGTGCCGCGGGAGCGGCTCGAACTGTTGCCCGGCTCCGGCGTCGACCTCGAGCGTTTTCATCCGCGCCATAGAACGTCGCACCAGGGTCCCTTTCGCTTCCTGTATGCGGGGCGAATGCTGGCCGACAAGGGCCTGTATGAGCTGATTGCGGCTGTTAGTTCGCTCCATGCAGCGGGTATTGAATGCTCTCTGTGGCTGGTGGGGTTTGCCGGGGTAGGGAATGTGTCAGCGATCAGCGAGTCGCAACTGGATGAGTGGTCGAGGCTGCCTGGTGTTGAGTGGCTGGGCCCCTGTGATGAGATGGAATCTGTTTACGCACAGGTGGATTGTGTCGTACTGCCCTCCTACCGGGAGGGCATGCCGCGCAGCCTGCTGGAAGCCGGCGCGATGGGCTTGCCGGTGCTTGCAACCGATGTGCCCGGTTGTCGACATATCGTGGCAGACGGCTATAACGGCCTGCTGTGCCAGATGAGAAGCAGTGATTCACTGATGCAGGCCATGCGCGCGATGATAGCGATGACGGCTGATGCGCGGGTAACGATGGGCAGGAATGGCCGCACTCTGGTGGAAGATAAGTTCGACGAGAGCCTCGTGCTGGATGCTACCCTGCGAGCAGTAGCGACCGCAGTCCAGCAGTAGTAGCGAGGTTTTGGGCCTGTGAGCAAACTGCCGCCGTGCCTGTAAGGTTCCATTTATCGGCTCTTGATTGTTTTCGCCGGCACACCTGCGACTATCGTTCGCGCAGCGACGCTCCTGTTCACCAGCGCGTGTGCCGCTACAACTGCTCCACTGCCGATACGAACGCCCTGCAGTACGGTTGATTTTGCTGCGAGCCATACATTGTCCTCAATCACCACCGGCGCAGTGGTGAAGCCGGCGCGGCAAATGGGGTCGGAATCAAGTGCGTGATCCTGGTCGCGAATCACCACGTACTCGGCAATCAATGCATTGGCCCCGATATCAATCTGCTCTCTGGAGACAATCAGACAGCCATCGCCAATGTGGCTGTTGTCGCCAATTGTGATACTGCCTCCGCGCGCCACAATGACCACATTGTCACTGAAGCTGACGCCGCTGCCGATAGTGATTCTGCCGTTTGCGGTACACGCCAGCGTGACTTTGCCGCCGCATACAGGGCGCGAAGCAAAGCTCACACCAGTCATTAACCAGCGGCTTTTGGCGACCAGCAGTGCTGCGCCGACCGTGTTGCGAATGCGGCGCAGGCCCGACAGTGCATTATCAAACATCATGCTGGTGACCCGCCGTTACTGCCATGGTGAGAGGGATTTGTGTCGACTGTTAAACATAGTACTTGATGCCCAGGCGTTGTTTTACCCGAATCCACAGCAGTATGTTCCAGGTAACCAGCATTGTCATAGAAGAAAATGCGGCTCCTTCCAGGCCAAACCGCGGCAGCAGGATAATGTGCAGCAGGATATTCACTGTCAGCGCTATGACCATCGATTTCGTGACGTCATTCTGGTGGCCTGTCATATTCAGTAGCAGGGCCACAGTGCCCAGTGCGGCATTCACGGCCTGTCCGGCGGTAAGCAGCAATAACGGTGTGTATGCCGCTGAAAAATCCGCACCATAAAAAGTCGCCAGCAGCCAGGGGCTGGCGACGGCAATACCCACTATCAGCGGCAGCGTGGCTGCAATGATGAGCCTATTTGTTTTTCCCACAAGCGCCTCTATACCGCGCATATCACCCTGTGCATACAGGCGTGAGACATACGGGGATACTACCGTGTTGCTGACCTGTAGAATGATCACCACAAACCCCGCTAGTAGCGTCGCGACGCGGTAAAAGGCGATTTCAGCATCGCTGCTGTAGAACGCCAGAAAGACAATACTCAACTGCATATTCAATACCTGCATTCCCGCCGTCAGGCCAATGGGAAGTGCCGCTGAAAACCATTTGCGGGTATCAAATGCCGCACTGGCTGATACCACTGCCTGCGGTTTCCGGCTGTTGAACAGGCACCAGCCAGCAACAAAGGCTGCCAGTGAGCAGACCACATAGTAGGCCACAACGTATTCGGCAGAAGCTGGAATTGGCAGGACAAATAATGCCAGCAACAGGCCTGACATCAACAGCGCAGGGCGGATGATGCTCTCCGGCAGTTGTGCCAGTATGATATGCCTCAATCCACCGAGCATGGCATCGCGCAGTGCACCCAGCGAGAGTATCGGCACCAGCAGCAAGCCCAGCAGCAAGGCGCTCTGCTTCTGGGGTGCGTACTCGCCTGGATTCAACCACAGCCATCCGGCAGCGCCGAGGCAGCCCACTGCCGCCACTACCGCGACAAACTGGTGTGACCGCAATGCCAGGCCTTTCATATAGCCCCATTTTTCCCGTGCCTGCAGCGCGGAAAACTCGCGCGTCACCAGAATGGGCATACCAAACTGGGTCGGCACACTGAGCAGGGCGACAACACTCAGCACAAAAACGTAAACGCCATAGCCATCAGCACCCAGAAAGCGCGCCAGCAGAACCGAGTTGATGAAGCCCAGCACATAGTACGAAATTCGGATCAGGAAGCTGCCGGAGAACAGCTTCAGCAGGCGATCGAGGTTCAGTGTCTCTGAGACGGTGTCAGTCATGGGCGAACTGTAGCAGGTTTGGCGGCGTTATCGACGCAGAGATTTCGCCAGCTTTGACGGGTTGTACACGGCTGTGTAGGTAAGGTGCTGTGCTCTGGCATACAGATCAAGCAGTGTTGCCGGGGCGGCATAATTGTAGCGCATCCGCATCAATCGGGTTCGATAGCGAATGCTGGTGCCAGCGTGCGGTGGCGTAGCATTCCGGTATCCCATCAGCGTATTGACGAGTTGGTCAAAAACATGGAATGCCTTGCCGCAGCGTGCGCTGACCAGCTTACTGTCGAAGCTCTGCGCTGCCTCCCGTAAGCCAATATAGTCGCAGGCCTCGCGGATTGGAAACTGGCAGGCGGCGAGATAACCGTCATGCAGCAGTTTCCCCAGAATAATATGGATGACCTGGTATTCTGGCGATGGCACGAGGAAAGTGGCGCCGCCAGCCTGTTGTTCAGTCGCGCCGTCGAAAAGTGGTTCCAGCGGGATTTTGTCCTGAAACCTGCGCGGCAGAAAGTGTCGGTGTAGCTCAACGAAGGCGGCTTGTTCCTCCTTTACCAGCGGGGGGAGATGATGGTGTACGGTACTGGTGTCGATGGCTGTGCGGGTATTCACGGCAATACCGGGACGTATCTCGAGCGGCCTGTAGTTGCGGTAAAAGCGGTAGCCATCTGCCTGTAGTGCCTCGCCTGCGGCAAGCAGGGAATCCGGTGGCACGATCAGGTCGATGTCGGCCTGCTGCCGAAAACCCGCTTGTTCCCGGTTTATTGTCAGCAGGTGTGCGCTACCTTTAAGCAACAGCGGCGTGATACCTGCATCGTTCAGTGTCCGGATTAAACTGAGGCACTGCGCAATGATACGCATATTGCGCTGCGTGTTTTCCAGTAGTGCATCGCGCAGCCGCTGTTTGTCTTGCTCTGAGAAGTTGTCAGTCACCTCAGGTTGTGCGAAACAGCGAACAGCCAGCGCAGGAAGGACGTCCGTGGCAGCCGCCTGTTCAATCATCTGCGGCATCAGTTGGGCACCGACAGCGGATGCCAGTGCCGCGCTATCGCGCCCGCCGATTGTCCGACACAGAGCCTGAAATGCAGCCCAGTTCGATGGCATCAAGCAACGGCCGGGTGATGCAACGGCTTAACGTCCTACACAGCTGTACTTGAAACCCTGCTCCAGCATCCACTGCTTGTCGTACACATTGCGCAGATCCACAAAGACATCGCCGCGCATCAGGGTTTTGATGTGGCCGAGGTTCAGGCCCCGGTACTGGTTCCACTCGGTCATCAATACAATGGCATCCGCATCCCGCACCAGATCGTCAATATTGTCGGCATACTCTACCGCAGCGGGCAGTTCCTTGGCCGCCTCTTCCATGCCGTGCGGATCGTGGGCTTTAATCAGGGCGCCCTTTTCAACCAGAGAAGGCAAAATCGTCAATGACGGGGCATCGCGCATGTCGTCGGTTTCGGGTTTGAATGTCAGCCCCAGTACGGCAATGGTTTTGTCTGCCACGCTGCCACCGAGCGCCGCCTGAATCTTGCTCACCATCTGCGATTTTTGCGCAGCATTGGCCGCGACGACAGCCTCAACAATGCGGCTGGAGGTTCCCGCATCCTGCGCCATGCGGATCATTGCCTGGGTATCCTTGGGGAAACAGGAGCCGCCGTATCCAGGGCCGGCATGCAAAAACTTCTTGCCGATACGACCATCGAGGCCCATACCGCGCGCGACCGCGCTGACATCGGCACCGGTTTTCTCACAGAGTAATGCGACTTCGTTAATAAAGCTGATTTTTGTCGCCAGAAACGCATTGGCCGCGTACTTGGTAATCTCGGCGCTTTCCAGATCAGTAATCAGGAACGGTGCCTCGATCAGGTAGAGAGGGCGATACAGTTCGCGCAACAGGGTTTCGGCGCGGGGGGTTTCCACACCCAGCACCACCCGATCGGGACGCATAAAGTCATTGATCGCCGAGCCCTCGCGCAGGAACTCGGGATTTGACGCCACATCAAAGTCAGCGTCCGGGTTGGTTTTGGCTATTATGCGTTTGACCTCGCGTGCAGTACCC
Source organism: Halioglobus sp. D3-4 (assembly GCF_055809315.1). Lineage (NCBI taxonomy): Bacteria > Pseudomonadati > Pseudomonadota > Gammaproteobacteria > Cellvibrionales > Halieaceae > Halioglobus > Halioglobus sp. D3-4. The sequence continues at coordinate 3,124,434 of NZ_CM147907.1, read as the reverse complement.
ACCGGCACTGTGGATTTGTCCACGATCAGGGTATAGCCCTTCAGGTACTGCGCGATTTGTGTGGCAGCGGCGTAGACATACTTGAGATCCGCGTGTCCGTCACCGCGGCGTGTGGGTGTGCCGACGGCGATAAACACAAGGTCTGCATCGCCGACAGAATCCTTGAATTCGGTTGAGAAACTCAGGCGTCCCGCCTGGACATTGCGTTTTACCAGTTCTTCCAGGCCCGGTTCATAGATAGGGATTTTGCCGCTTTCAAGGGCCTCGACTTTGCCCTGGTCCACGTCCAGGCAGGTGACGTTGGCACCGAATTCTGCAAAACAGGCACCGGAGACCAGACCAACGTAGCCGGCGCCGATCATTACAACATTCATGACTCTTCCTTATGCATATGTTTCAGATACCATGCCACGAAGTTGTTGATGCCATCCTGTACTGTGGTTTGGGGTTGATAGTCGACATCTTCTATCAGGTCCTCAATATCAGCATAGGTGGCAGCCACATCGCCGGGCTGCATGGGCAGGAGTTCCCGTTTCGCGGCCTGTCCCAGTGCTTTTTCGATCGCTTCGATAAAGTCCGTCAATAATACCGGCTTACTGTTACCGATATTATACAGTCGATAGGGTGCGCTGCTGGTGCCCGGGTCGGGGTAGGTAGAGTCCCATTCGGTATTGGCGGTGGCCGGTTTGTCAGTCACGCGGATAATGCCCTCGACGATATCATCGATATAGGTAAAGTCGCGCTGCATATTGCCGTTGTTGAACACCTTGATGGGCTCTCCGGCAAGAATTGCTTTGGTGAACAGGAAGAGCGCCATATCGGGGCGGCCCCATGGGCCGTAGACTGTGAAGAACCGCAGGCCTGTGGTGGGTATGCCGAACAGGTGTGAATACGTGTGTGCCATCAACTCATTGGCCTTCTTGCTCGCCGCATAGAGCGAAATCGGGTGGTCTACGTTATCGTGCACCGAGAAGGGCATGGCGCTGTTCATGCCGTACACCGAGCTGCTGCTGGCGTACACCAGGTGGCCAATATTGTGATGCCTGCAGCACTCCAGAATATTGGTGAAGCCCACGATATTGCTGTCGATATAGGTGTGCGGATTTTCAAGCGAGTAGCGCACACCGGCCTGTGCCGCCAGATTGATCACAGCATCGAAGTCATTATCGGAAAACAGGGCCTCCATCGCGGCGCGGTCCTGCAAGTCAGCCTTTACGAAGGTGAACTCGGGCAGCTTCTGCAGCCGGGCGAGGCGCGCTTCTTTCAGGCCGACATCGTAGTAGTCATTCAGGTTGTCGAGGCCGGTAACAGCATCGCCGCGTGCCAGTAGCTTCTCGCTGAGATGGTAGCCGATAAAGCCGGCGGCGCCGGTGACAAGTATATGCATGAGGATGACTCTGGTTCGCTAGCCTGGATGCGCATGATAGATTGTTTTCTGCGCATTTGCATCGCATCGCTCGACAGTAGTGCCAGAGCTCAGCCTGGCGGCTCATCCGCTGCTGTCGAATGGGTTATACTGACCTGTATCAGGGGAGAATATTGCAAGGAATAAAATATGGCCAGTACGGTATTGGTGACTGGTGGTGCTGGCTATATAGGCAGTCACGCCTGTGTCGCATTGATTGAGTCCGGGTATGACGTGGTAGTGCTCGATAACCTGTGCAACAGCAGCCAGGTAGCAATGCAGCGCGTGCAGGACATCTGTGGGAAACCCGTTAGTTTCAAGCGCGGTGACATACGCGATCGGGCGTGCCTGGATCAGCTATTCAGAGAGCACCAGATTGATGCAGTGCTGCATTTCGCCGGGCTTAAGGCAGTAGGTGAATCGGTCGAGCAGCCGCTGCAGTACTACGATAACAACGTGGCCGGTTCGCTGGTTCTACTGGCTGCGATGCAGCAGGCCGGTGTGCGCAATCTGGTATTTTCATCGTCTGCAACCGTCTATGGAGACCCTGTTACGGTACCCATTCGGGAGGATTTCGCGGTGGGCCCCACCAACCCCTATGGCCGTACCAAGCTGATGGTGGAAGATATTCTGGCCGACTGGCACGTGGCGAATCCCGATTGGAGTATTGTGCGATTGCGGTATTTCAATCCAGTCGGCGCACACGCGAGCGGGCGTATAGGGGAGGACCCGCAGGGCACCCCCAATAACCTGATGCCATTTGTCGCGCAGGTGGCGGTTGGCAAGCGCGAGAAGCTGTTTGTGTTTGGCGATGACTATGCAACACCCGATGGCACCGGCGTTCGCGACTATATTCATGTAATGGACCTGGTCGAAGGACATGTTGTTGCGCTGGACTACATCCGCCGCGAATGCGGCTTGCATACGATCAATCTCGGCACCGGCAATGGCGTATCAGTGCTGGAGATGGTAGGGGCGTTTGAGCGAGTCAGTGGCCGGCCGGTGCCATATGAAATTGTGGATCGTCGCCCAGGTGATATAGCCACCTGCTGGGCGGACCCTGCGCTGGCACAGGACTTATTGCAATGGAAGGCTTTGCGTGATCTGACGCAAATGTGTGAGGATGCGTGGCGATGGCAATCGGGTAACCCCAGGGGATACGCCTGATTTCAAGCAAAAAATTCTCCTGCGATACCGCTTCTGCTTCGATGAATACCCCCCAGGCGAAAATACCCCCTGAAATTGCAGGTGCTGGATGATGGATTTTACACTCGTGAAATTACTTTCGCTGCTGATTTATCCGCTGAGCCTGAGCCTGCTTCTGGCTGTGGTGGCGCTGGTGTTTTCGCGGTTGCAGTGGACGAGATGCAGTTTCTATACATTGGTAGTGGCCTTTGGTTGGCTGTATTTGTGTTCCACCTCGCTGTTTGCAAACTTCATTACAGGGACATTGGAGCGCGGGTTTGTACCACGGGCCATGTCCGTTATTGCGCCTGCCGATGCAATCGTGTTGCTCGGCGGGGCCATGCGCGGGGATACGCATATGAGCACGCTGGCCGATCTCAATCAGCACGCTGATAGGCTGGTGTACTCGGTCGCCCTTTTCAAAGCTGGCAAGGCTCCGTTGATTGTATTGACCGGAGGCGGCGTCGATGGCTCACGCACGGAAGCCGAGCAGATGAAAGACCTGCTCGAGGTGATGGGTGTTCCCGATCAGTATGTATTGCTGGAAAACGAAAGTCGCAATACTCACGACAACGCGGTGTACACTGCGCAAATCCTCAAAGCCCGGGGCATGGAACGGATACTGCTGGTCACCTCGGCCTACCATATGCGCCGTTCGCTGGCCCTGTTTGAGGCCCAGGGCCTGGACGTCGTGCCCGCGCCGACTGATTACCAGCGGTTGGTCACGCCGCAGATACTGCCGGGGTGGCTGCCGACCGTGAGTAATCTCCACCAGAGTACTGATGCGCTGCATGAAATCGTCGGCTATTGGGTGTATCGCTGGCGCGGCTGGCTGTGAACCCCCGCAATTTGGTGCCCCCCTTGATCGATAATGCGATTGCGGCAAAAAGGGTGCCCTGGCCTGGGCCGGCCAGGACACCAAGTGGTCGGCAGTGGTAACTGGCGACGGGTTGGCCAGTGCCACTGCTGGCGACCATGCTCAGAGGGAGTGCTTCAGCTTGTATTCGCTGTAGCTGACGCCGGTCCAGCGACGAAAAGCTCGGTAAAAGCTGTTGACCTCCAGATAGCCCAATTCATCCGCGAGGCACTTTCCGGGTCGCCACATCTTGCGCAGCACCTGTTCGCAGCGATACTGCCGCGCGCGATCCAGTAAGAACTGGTAGCAGGTATGGTCTGCGCGCAAGCGTCGGCGCAGGGTGGTACTGCTCATACCCAGCGACTCGGCAACAGAGTCTGCCCGAAGCCGGGCAAGATCGCCGCCGAGCAGGATTTGCAGCACGCGGTCAGTGGTGCGGGAAAGAGCCAGATAAGCGGGTTTTTCGGGTGGTGGAAGGGTGTCATCCCAACCGTTGTTCGACAGGAGTGAGTGATCCATAGCCATAACATCCTTGTTGTGGTTTTTAGATACATGTGCCGTCTGGCCTGTTTGCTTTCGGTGCAGAAAACTTCATGTGAAGGTCTGTGCCTGCCAGCGGTCTAATTAAAAATAGCACACATTCTGCGATGTAAAAGCGCTTGCAGGCAGATGCCCGCATTTGGTTATTTTGTGTGTGAGAAAGCCGGAGATGGAAGTGGGCAATCCATGACTGCCGCAATGCTAACGATGATCTCCCACTCAACAGCACTCAGAACACCATCGCTGCCGGCGGCCAGTGTCATGGCTTTGAGCAGTCGCGGCTTCAGCAGGGGATAGCAATCTGCCAGAGTGTGTACAGCGCGGGAAAACGCCTTGATACTGCAGTCTTCGGGCGGCAGCAGTGTGATTTGGGTTAGTCCCAGCGTATCAGCACCCAACCGAAATACTGTCTCTGGCTCGCCGCTGCCGGCATGGGCCAGTAGCGACAGTACCGACCGCACAGGCGATACCACCTGTTGCACTTTGCGATAACGTGCCCGACTGGGATTTGTCCGCACAAATTCGGGGTCGAGGTAGTGCCGCACCAGTTGATACAGGCACCATTCATGCAGCGCGATATGCTTGTCGGCCTGGATTAGCTGTAACAGGCAGCGTTTGAAAACCTTGTACTGCTCTGCAGACATGGCCTTGAGTGCTGGCAGGCACAGTTCAAGCAGCGGCAGCCGGCGGGGGGCGCCCAGCGCTTGAACACCGGGCTGCAGAGTGTGTGTCAGGAGTTCCAGGCCGGCAATATCCGTCTCGGCAATAATGTCCAGCTGTGCCTGATGCGTCGCCGGATCCTCGTCTACCAGCAGCGCGAACACCAGCGCCTGCGCACCCAGCGGCTCGTGACTGTGTTGTACATACACCAGTGGAATGTCCTGCTTTGCGGCCGTTTCCCGCTCCAGTTGATCCGGGTCGGATTGAAAATCCGCGTCTTCCTGTGAGTCCGTTTCGGGGGCATCAGCCACTGCCCCGGCGATGGCGGCGGCCACGATGGCAGCGCGTCCCACGCCGACCTCTGCCGCCGCACTTTTCTGCTGCCAGTTGTAGCGTGAGGGTTTGCGCTTGATGTACTGGCCGTCCCATTGCGGGTCTACCCGCAGAATGCGCTCCCGCAGTGGCGGGTGGGTGGCAAATACCTGCCAGAGTCTGTGCGTGATCTGCCCGAAAAAAATATGCGACATCTCGGTGGCGCGAGCGGCATGTACGAGGGTCCCGGGTATATATCCACCAATCACTTTCAGTGCGCTGCCAATACCGTCTGCGCTGCGTGTAAACTGCACAGCACTGGCATCCGCCAGATACTCTTTCTGGCGCGAAATAGCGGCTTTAATAAAGCCGGCTGCTAGACCGCCGAGTAGACCAAACAGCCAGAGTGCGAGGCCCAACAAGGGCAGAGCGCTGCCCCCGCGTTTACTGCTATCACCAGAGCGAATACGGGTGCCGCTGCGGAGCAACAGTTGGCCGACATCGCCGATGAATGTGATGCCCTTGAGCACGGCGGCCAGGCGTATATTCAGGCGCATATCGCCGTTGAGTATGTGGCTGAATTCGTGGGCGATCACACCCTGCAATTCGTGGCGCTTGAGGTGCTCTATCGCTCCGCGGGTAACCGCTACCACTGCATCAGCGGGAGTAATACCGGCGGCGAATGCGTTGATACCGCGTTCGTCGTTCAGCACATACACCGGTGGCACTGGCATATTGGCCGCCAGTGCCATCTCCTCAACGACATTGAGGCAGCGGCGTTCCGCTGTGTCCCTGGACTGCGGCAGAATGCGCGTGCCCCCCATGCCCTCCGCTACCCTTTTGCCGCCGGTAGAAAGGCGTACCCACATGACCAGTACGACGAGGGCAATCGTGCTGGTGATGGCCAGCCCGATAGTGCCGAACCGCTTCCAACTGAAGTAGGAGAAAAAGCCGGACAGTCCTGCGCGGCTACCGCTGTATATATTGTAATCCTGGCTGAAGAACAGATACGCCGCAACAAAGGCGTTCGCCAGCAGTACCAGTCCGAGCACGGCCAGCAAAAACAGAACGATCAGCCAGCGCGTGTTGCGCCGGGCGAGGTCCTGCTGCGCAAAGAAGTCCATCTGATGGGCGGGTCAGTGCTTTAGAAGGAAACCTTGGGCGGCGTTTGAATTTGCGGCGAGTCGTCGAACTCCAGCAGTGTGGCATCCTCCGGGTGGCCGAATTTTGCCGCAAAAAAAACGGGCGGGAAGCTCTGCCGGTAGATATTGTAAGCCATCACCGCATCGTTGAAGCCCTGACGAGCAAACGCCACCCGGTTTTCTGTGGTGGTTATCTCCTCAGACAATTGCAGCATATTTTCATTGGCCTTTAAGTCCGGGTAGGCCTCCATCGTGACATTCAGTTTCCCCAACGCGCCCTGCAGTGAGCCCTCGGCTACAGCCAGTTTGCCAAGCTCACTGGAGCTGACATTGCCATTGGCCATTGCCTTCAGTATTGCCGCTGCATCGTTGCGCGCGGTGATTACCGCATCCAGCGTCTCGCGTTCATGGGCCATGTAAGCCTTGGCGGTTTCCACCAGGTTGGGTATCAGGTCGTAACGCCGTTTCAGTTGTACTTCGATCTGCGAAAACGCGTTGAGGTAGCGGTTTTTCAGCGTCACCAGTGAGTTGTAGATGGTGACAATGTAGATGACCAGCCCCAGTAGCACCAGCCAGAATATGATGGTAGATATCTCCATAAAACGTTTCCCCGATTGCGCTTCTGTTTATAGGTGATCAGCCTGCTACTTACGAGGCTTCCTGCAGCGTTATTAGACCACGTTTGCTGGCATCTGCAAGCAGGGCTTCCAGATCATCCTGCAGTTGCGCTCCCTCTACATCATATTCATCCAGCAGGGTGTTGTAGATGGTGAGCACATCAGCGCCCTCGCGGATCAGGTGCCAGATGCGGGTGCCCACGGCATCCAGGCCAAAGTAGCACTCGCTCTCGAGATCCAGTATCAGTGTCTCGCCGGAGAGTTCCTGGGAAATGACCTTCGGTGACAATGTAATGACTTGATTGAGGTTCATTTGGCTGTCCGCCGGATTAATACTGCGTAGTGAAGTAATTCACCGTTAGCCTGTGGGATCAAGATTACCTCCGCACAATGGGTTTATTGCCGGTTCATTGAGCAAGCATAGGTTACTGCACCGGAATCCGAAAGTCTGGGTTAACGGAGCGTCAAAGCTCGGCGAATTGCCTCTCGATGAACAACCTTGCCATTTCCTTGGCTCTCACCGCTGCCTGCTTGTCGCCTATTACGTGTGCGTAAACGATGGCGCCCTCCATCAGCATATTAATCTCGTGCGAGAGCGCGACCGCATCCTTTGCGCCGGACAATTCCGCCTGCTGGCAAATGTAATCCGCGACCAGTCGCTTATGCTCCGCGCAGATCATGTGGCTCGGATGCTCAGCATCGGCAAATTCGGCCGCCGCGTTAATAAACATACAGCCGCTAAAACTTTCTTCATGGAACCAGTCGGTCAGAAAATCAAATATCGCGAACAATCTGTCGCGTGGCCGGGATGCCCGGCGTTCGGTCTCACGCATCATTTTATTACGGAATAACTCATCCCGCTTGCGCAAGGTGGCCAATATAAGCTCGTCTTTGGTCCTGAAGTGGCTGTACAAGGTTTTCTTGGAAACCCCTGCCTCGGTAATGATCTTGTCCACACCGGTGGCATTGAATCCGTGACGGTAAAACAGCTTCAGTGCCCCATCGACGATCTGGTCTCGCTTGGAAGGTGATGGCATTCGTTGTCTCTCTATAAAATATACCGATCAGTATACTTAAAGTAGAGCGAGTCACAACCGGCCAGATGGTGTGATCCCAGAATAGCTCCAATATGGCATCAAAAATTTCAAAAAAATGCACGCACGCCTGTTGACAAGGTATACAGATCTGTCTATCTTGAGCTCCAAGATAAACAGATCGGTTTACTTGGAGAGGGAGTCAATGATTGAACAAATTAAGCCCCCATTCACTCGAGAGAGTGCTTTGGCAAAGGTTAAGCGAGGAGAGGAGCTTTGGAATACGCGTGATCCGGACAAGGTTTCTTTAGCCTACACCGAGAGTTCGAAGTGGCGTAATCGCAACGAATTTTTCCAGGGAAGAGAGATGATCAAGGCTTTTCTGCAACGCAAGTGGCAACGGGAACTGGATTATCGCTTGCGCAAGGAGTTGTTCACCTTCGATGGCAACCGGATCGCAGTGCATTTCTGCTACGAATACCGAGATGACAGTGGCCAGTGGTTTCGTGCTTATGGCAATGAGCACTGGAGCTTTGATCAGGATGGTCTGATGAGCGAGCGCGATGCCAGTATCAACGAGGCACCAATCCGCGAAGATCAGCGATGGTTACATTCGTGAGTCAGTTCTACAACAAACGTCGACTAGAAAACGGGAGGTGATGCAATCGCTTTATCTGGACCTTGTTCAAACTGTCGGTGGCACGTATCTGCCGGCACGCAATACCAACACTTATCGAACTATTTAAGCAAGTACTAAGGAGATATAGAACATGACACTATTTCAATCAATCAAGCGTTTTGCCGCAGTTGTAGCGGTGGCAATCTCGTCGGGCAGTTTCGCAGCCGACGTGCAGGTTAATACTGATCGCAATGACCTCGCGATACAGGGATACGATACCGTATCGTACTTTTCTGAATCCGGTCCGGTGAGGGGTAACCCCGAATACAGTGCTTCATACAGGGATGCAATCTATCACTTCGCGTCTGCTGAGAATCGCGACGCCTTCCGTGCTGATCCAGCAAAGTACACGCCACAGTTCGGCGGATACTGCGCAATGGGTGTTGCGCTGAACAAAAAGCTGGATGTGGATCCTCTGGCCTGGCGTGTCGTAGATGGAAAGTTATACCTGAATCTGAACAAGCAGGTGCAAGCCAAGTGGCTCGAAGACGTGCCGGGCAACATTGCCACTGCAGATCGCAACTGGTTTGGCATCCACAACCTGACGGTAGCTCAGCTTGATGATGAGTAACTGAGACTCGTCCATGTTGGCCTTCGAGGATCCGGTTGATGAGAGGTGATCTGGCTTCCCACCTTCCCCCCACCAGACCCGCTTTTCAGGATCCTCGGGGCCCTTTTTAAAATAGCTTTATACAAAGGAGTACATACAGATGAACAAGAAACTAATTGCAACTACGGCTCTGGCCGCATCTCTCGCAACCTTGGCAGTTGCCCCTGTGAGTGCCGCAGGAAAAGAAAAATGCTATGGCATAGCCGGCATTGGCCAGAATGATTGCGGCAATCTTGCAGGGACACACTCCTGCGCCGGTCAGTCTACTGTCGACAAGGACCCTGGTGAATGGAAGCTTGTTGATGAAGGCACCTGCGAAAGTCTTGGCGGTATGCTGAAGGAGGAAGCCAAGGCTCGTTATAACGCGGGCGCGCAAGCGGCTACCCCGTAAAACCCTGCCCTGCTCTGCCGTACGAGGCGCTACAGCGTCTCAAACAAGAGTGGGGAGGCCACTGTTCGGTACGCGTTTTTAACGTCAGAACAGTGGCCTTTCAACGAGAACTGTTACAGATAGATTTGGAGGAGAGCTGCAGTGTCCACTATTCGCCAGACAGCATTACCGAAAGTCGGCGTAGGGCTACGCCACGCGCACTATGAGTCGGCCTTGTCCGGAGCTGCAGATATCGATTTTGTGGAGGTGCACACGGAAAACTTCGCGATGGATGGCGGTGCCAATCTCGCGGTACTAGAGCGGGCACGCGATCTCTACGATGTCAGTTTGCATTGTACTGCTCTGGGTTTGGGCTCTGCGGTCGGGATATCGGATGCTGCAGTGCGAAGGCTTTCCGAAATAACCCGGCGCTTCGATCCCATGCTGGTATCCGACCACCTGTGTTTCTGTTGGGTGGACATTGGCGGAGCACGCACGCACGCGGGCGATCTGTTGCCGGTTCAACGCACGCGAGAGTCACTCGAGGTGTTGGCGTGCAATATTGATCGCGTGCAGCAGTCCATCGGCCGTCCACTGCTGGTGGAGAATATTTCTGTCTATGTAGATGAGCCAGGGCACGATCAAAGCGAAACGGAGTTTCTGTGCTCGGTGGTAGAGAAAACGGGTTGCGGGCTTCTGGTAGATATCAACAACCTGCTGGTAAATGCTCACAACCAGGGAAGACTTGCGCCAGAAGAGTACGTCTCATCGTGGTTAGATCAGGTACCTGACGACGCAGTCGGAGAAATTCATCTGGCGGGATATTCACCTGTGGCCCCTGGAGAGATTGCCGTAGATGATCACGGCGCGCCGGTTTCTGCAGCTGCATGGCGCTTGTATGAACACGCGCTTGGTCGGTTTGGCAATGTACCAACGCTGATTGAGTGGGATACAGGTTTGCCGGATTGGAGCACATTACATAATGAAGCGATGCGCGCCAGATATATCGGTAGCAAAGTGTTGGGAGTGTTGGAGTAGGTCGTGAAAACTGAGATCCAGGTAGGCCATTTGAGACTGGCAAGACAGCAGTCACTGTTTGCGTCGAGAATTTTAGGTGCGCCTGAGAAATGCGGGCCCTTCAAAAATGGGGAGGGATTTGCCGTTTACTATCGCAACCTCCTTGCCATGGCCGAGTCCGCGCTAAGCACTACGTTTCCCACTTTACGCCGCTTGACGGGGTACAGTGACTTTCAATTCCTTGTAAAAGAATTGCTAAAGAGCCACCCGCCCACTCTCGGAGATTGGGGCGAGTGGGGAGATGGGCTTCCTCAGCTAATCGAGCGCACAACTCTGGCTAGAGACTATTCATTCATTGCCCCTGTTGCCGAACTTGACTGGCTGCGTCACCGGGCTAATCGGGCCGCTGACAATCGGTTTGATCAATCAACGGCTCAGCTACTGCAGTCAAGACATCTAGATGATGTCGGTATCGAGATTGCCGGGCACGCCGGTCTGATCAGTTCGGTCTATCCGTTGCTGGAAATACTTGATTGGCATTCGGCCCCGGGCATCGACAGCGCGAAATTGCAGGTATCAGAGCAACCTCGCCCGGTACTCGTGTACCGCCGCGAATTTCGCGTCGAGCAGTTATACATGGACAGCACTCAGCACCTCTTCATTCGTGGGCTTAAGGCCGGTCGATCAGTAGGTGCCCTGCTAGACGAGCTGGCCGCAGAGGACTTCGACTTTCCGTCCTGGATTGAGTGGGCGATCAAGCAAAACCTAATCAAGCGTTTTTATGTTCTAAAGGAGGCTTAACATGCAACTTACATTTCGATCAATTTCAAAGCACTACTACCGGCTCTCCGATTTGCTGGAGAATACGTCGTTCATTGCCCAGGCGGCAGCCCGCCTATACCTCGCGTGGGTATTTTTCAACGCGGGTTTAACCAAGATACGGGATTGGGACACCACACTTTTCCTCTTCGAGTACGAGTACAATGTACCCCTATTACCCGTTGAAATCGCGGCGTATCTGGCCACGGCGGGCGAGATAGTGTTGCCAGTTCTGTTGGTGGCCGGGTTGGCCAGCCGCTTTGCGGCTGCCGGCTTGTTCGTAATCAACACCGTTGCCGTGATTAGTCTGGAAGATATCGCTCCCGCAGCGCTCTATCTCCATTACATATGGGGCATCCTGTTGCTGCAGGTGTTTATCTGGGGGAGCGGCCTGTTGTCATTCGACCGCTGGACTTCGCGCGTCGACTAGTACAGAGGGCGCTAGCTTGGCGGGCGTCCGACACTATGCCCGCCGATGGTGGATTGAGGGCCATAAGACTTCGATAGATGGGTGTGTAGAGCCGCCTGGTATATGCATTCCGCGAGTTTGGAAAGAGGAGCAATATGATCAGTTTTAAGAATTCAGGTATAGCCGCCGCTTCTCAGAGGCAATTTTTGCCGAGTGAGTTCGAACTACAAACGTCCATTTGTGCCCTGATGGTGGTGGAGGAGCGAGACGTCTGGGAGCTGCATTCCCGTCCCACCAAGGACAGTGCCTTATTTTGCTACTCGCTCGCTCCTGGCTCGACATTCGCTTCCGGTGCCGGGAGGCAAATCGGCTGTTGATTGACGATATTGCGGCTATCACAATTGAGGAGGGTCGAACCTGTTGTGCCCAGTATTTCTCCGCTCCATACGCCGTTGGCGACAGACGCGGAAAGAAAGCCAAATTTTCGCATGGCATTCCCCTGGGCCTGCTCCCCGTCAACGGTTTCGACGAACGCCTCCTTCGCCGGGTGATGGCTGAGTTTGACGCCACTATTGCCAATCACGATCTGTGGAGGGCGTGCACTGTCCTGAAGGAAGCTCAGTGATTCGAAAATATGCATATGCCCGGCAAGCGATAATTGAACACTTGCTGGTAGTGCACCGGTGGCAGTGTTGGCCAATGCTGTTTGCAGCATCTGGTTTAGCGTTGGCTCATCTTTTTTCTGATAGCCCCAGGTCGGCCGGTGGCTCATAACCCAGGTGGTGTTTTTTACTGTGCTGGCAAGTGCTTCATACTGTGCCTGATACTGGGAAGTGAGCGCATTGGTAGCCAGGGCATCGCAGGCATTGGCCGAATCCATTACCCAGACATCGATACTACCCAAAGACAGCATGTACGGCGGGATCATGATGATGTGCTGTTCTGCAGTAGCTGGTGGCGCGTCGAAGTTGCCCTGATCGGGACATTGCATCTGCACTTGGCCCGCACCGGGCAGGTCTGAACCGGGGCCAAAAAAGTAGAACCAGCCCGGCCCGGCGCGACTGCATAGTTCGTGGTTGCCGCGTGCGAAAACCCAGGGTGCTTTTGGTAGCAGCTTGTGCGCCGCATCAAAAAAATCAGCCTGCCAGTTTGGCCAGGCGTCGGGCCTTGGGCTGTTCGCTGCATTCTGGCTGTAGTAAGTCTCCTGCAGGCCGCAGGTGCTGCCGCCAGAATTATCATCTCCCGCGTCGTAGGCATAGATATTGTCTGTGATGGCGCCCGATGTGCCGCGGTAGTTAAAGTCACCCATATGCAGAATCACATTCGGCGCTTGCTCTGCACCGAGGTTCGCCAGTGCTTGAAACTGGGTGGAAGGCCCTGTGCCTGGGCAATCCGATGACTCGCAGCCGGAGTCACCATACACTTGCACAAGGGATGCGGTGAGCGTCACTGCATCAAGGCTCATAGTAGTACCCAACCCAGTGTAGGAAACACCTTCGGCCATCACTGCCTCGCAAACCGTTACGGGAAAACTGGCTGAACTGGTTACTGAGTTCGGATACATCTGCCGCAAGCGTGTTGTCAGCGCAGAGCCATCACTGCCTCTCAGCTCCGGGCAGGACTGGTTTTTTGCATCCATCACAATGCGTGCATAGATTATCGTGCTGCCATTCTGGCCGGGTGCAAGCATGCTGTAGGCGTAGGTGTTGGTAGCCGCGCTGTCATCGTGTGACGAGCAGCCGGCGCAGCCTGTCACAATCAACAGAGCCAGGCTTGCCAGAAACAACAGCGATCTATTTGGAGTTTGAAAGGAGGGGAGTTTCATCGGGCCGCTCTCGCCGCAGTATCAAAGTATGTCTATCACGGCGCCAATCAACCCGCCGAACAGCAGGATCTGCGCGGGGAGGAAACTCAGGCCAAATCCGAGGCTGCGGGATTTAGGGTCTGCAACGTAGCCTCTCAAGTACAGGAAGCGCCCGATAATAAAGACGACACCTAATACTGCGGCGATATCGGCACTGACATAGTGAGCAAACATCCACATGCCCGGCACGAACAATACCAGAAGCTCAAGCGTATTCTGCTGGACCCGATAATAGCGCTCAAAAATCGGATCACCCGATACCGCCGGCGCAGAGACACCGTACTTACCTCGCGCCCAGCCCACCAGCATGGCAAATACCGAGTACTCAATCAGGGTCAAAGCAATAACGATGGTGACCAGTTCCATATTCATCTCCTTATAGTAAAAAAAACAGGATACCACTTGTTAGAGACCTGTGACTCTACCAATGCGCAGTGCTGATAGATAGTGTGAAGGACGCCGGTGGGCGACGAGTCGTGCGGCCATCAACATGCGTTCGGGAAACTCCCGCTGTGGAGGGCCGTCTGGAGGCATAGTTCTGCAGGCTGCTAGTCTATGAATTCTCGACTACACCGTGCTCTCCGGTCACTGCGCACTTGTTCGCCGGGCTTACTGATGTTGCCTACTGCGCTGCGTGCACAACCGATAGGCAGCACTGTGAGCTGTAGTGAAAGCAGTGCGGCAAGTTGTAGCGGATAGTGGCGAGGGGGTCAGCCCTCTGGTGCTCGCGATGTCTTTCCCTTTCACCGGGTAGGCGCTTACGATGATTCCTATTCGAATCCAGTTACGCCCCGCTAGTTCGTGTGTGGTGGCGAGAATAGCCCGTGAATGGCGGTCGACGAAAACAGGGTTGAAATCGGCAAAAAGAGGGGCGCCCAAACGTTGTCGATCATGGCAGATTGGTCATATCCCACGATGGGGGCGATATGCCATAAGAACTAAACAGCCCGTTTACGTCATTAATACTGGCTCATGTATAACCACTAACGTTTATACCGTGTAACTCGCCTTCGCATGCACCGATATCAACTTCGCATATTCCTACAGTATCCTTCCAAGAAAGGTGGGTAAGGTTCCAGGGTTGAAGCCACTCCTTACCGTCGACCAGCGCGGCCCAAGAGGGTATGGGTATAAATAGTAAAATCGCCAGCAGCAGTGTTGATTGATTCCAGTTGTAGACCTTCACATTGCGGAGATACAGAGAGCCCCGGCCAGCTCCCCAGCGTTTGTGTGTCGTGGTCAGCCTGAATGGCAACTCGTCGATTTCAGCATTCTCTGAAGAGAGTTTGGGATCATCGTGGTAACAAGACTCGCTCACTCTTGGGAATAGTCAGGCAAAGCGGCTGCCATGACGCGCAAATGCGGACTGCGCCATCTTCTTATGCTGAGATGGCTTTACAACGTTCCCTCGAGGGCCGCCTGGCGGATCTCGGCCTTCAGCCGTTCCTCGGCACAGCTCAGTCACGGGAACTCCTCGCTCGTTTTGATTGAGGATAGTCAGTATCTGGCTGTCTCTAAATCGTGATATGCGCATAGAAAACTCCTTCCGTTCGTTTAAGTGGAATTTTCTACTTATGACCTTTGCGGATTGTTGGGGGGATTACGGACTTTGTACTGGCTCAGGGGAGGGGTTGTAATCAAGTGTAATGATGCGCTTCGTGAATTTGGTCTATATTTTTAGACACATATCTCTGAACGCTATTTATTCAGGTGGTATATGACCTATGAAAAGTATATCGCCTTTCATCAGCAAAGTACGATTAAGGAGGTTCGGATGCAACATTTACAAATTAGACGCCCGAAGGACGTTCACGAATGGATTGATTCGCTCGAGCTGGCCGCGCCAACCTACCCAGCAGCTGCTGGAACGGGGAAATCCTGGCGACCTGCCGCCGATGCAGCGGAAAAGCCATCGGCCGCGGTCGTGGCTGGCGCGCTGTTTGCATTCGGAGAAGGCGTCACTGATGAGCACCAGGCCGACGTAAAGAACTCCATGTTGCTCGCTCAACTGGCCGCTAACAAAAAGCACGACCGCGAGCAGGAGACCAAGGAGTGGTACACCTTCTATCATGAGGTTCTAGAGAACATAGGTTGGGCCATTACCGGATTCCAGTTCAACGAGTACCAGTCCTCGGACTCGAGCCTCCAGATGGACAAAGTGGCCCTTCAGGTGCTAGCTGCAATCGCATCGGGCAATCAGGCTGTCATCTTGAAGGCGACTTTAGATGCCTTTGGTAATCTACCTGGAGACGACAAGGCAGTCACCCTTTTCGATTCAAATGGGTCAACCGGAACCGGCGGAAATTTCCAGATGGGGCCGGTTTCCGAAAGTACCGAAGGAAATGTTGAGCTTGGCCTCGGTGCCTTCTACTTCAAGACTACCGAGCACCACACCCGGTTCCTGTTCTGGAGCTGGTCAACCAAGAGCTTCAATGTATATCAGGGGACGCAACGCGTGGTCCTGTCTGAAGACATCTATGCCAAAGTACGCCAGCAAATCGTCGACAAGCTTGGAGACAAGGCCGAGAAATTCGTTGCTGACATAGAGATCTAGAGTTCGAAACTGAAACCGACTCCACTGTGCGATATCTGGCGACGTGTGGTGATTGCGCAGATACTGACCGTATGTTGTCGTCTTAATGCTCGGGGAACACCTCGGACTTCATTTCCCCATGGGGAAGCGTAGTTCGAGGCAAGAGAGCGTACCCCAAGCTTCACAGATTCCGGGCACGAGGATGAGCATTAGATATGAGATTTTTTCTAGTGATGAACTTGCTTCTCAGCGGTGCGTGGATATCTGCGCCGAGTTTCGCTCAGCACGTGGATTTCAACTCCGTGCCTACAGCTAACACTTGCCGCTATCCTTGGGCAATCACGCTTCGCAACGCGAACATTACGATGGCTCCTCAAGGCGCGCGTGTCCTGGATACACGCGTAACTCAATTCGATACACCTCACGGGAGCTATGCCTCTCCGGGAAGCTATGGATTTCACCCCGGGTTCCTCTGTTTCTTCGAGCAATGTACTTTGCCAAGTATCACATTAGTGTGTGCGCCGATTGGAGATGGTCGTGTCTTGGAACTGAGCAAGGAAGTGCGAGTAGAACTGAAACCCAATTAGCCATCGCGGGGGCCGTGGCCCATAGAACATTTCGAGATAGTTGAAGATATCGGCACGAACCATATCACGTATCTTATAAACACCCTTCCTGCCCCGCTCTTATTTGGGTCACTATAAAAGGCTCTGCGATGGCGTTGACGCTCCCAACAATGTCTCCATCGACTCATGCTTGGTTCCAAGTTGTGTTGTTTTCAGAAGCGTATCCAGTCATCGTTCTGATATTTGCATTGTCAGTTGCCCACGCGTACCCACGCGCGGTCAGGCTGCTCATGCGTAAGCCGCTGTTCGAGACGATTCACGGAGATAATGGGAGGTCTGCCATACCGATTGGCTTTGGGGCGCGATCACACTTAAACACCGCGAGTAGTGAAATCTCTTGTAATACTCTGTAACTCTGGGTAATTGGATTTGTTACCCTTGGATCATACAATTTACTTATGCCTGTAAACAAAATAAGGAGGGCTTCGAGATGTCATTTAACGTACCACAAGGCGGCAGTAGCATTGTGCACATAGAAATTACCCCAGTGCTTCCAGTCAACGGACTGGCGCAGAAATGGCAGATGGTAAATACATCTGCCAACCCCAACGAAAATGTAGACCGGCTAGATGTGGAGTTTGCGCGATCTTCTACGCCTGAGCAACGTCAGTCGGAGAGAATGATATTTGTACTCTCAATAGCAGAGTCTGCTCAGTCGGATAACGCGTCCTGGCGGTTTACAGAGAGCGGCATTATGTACTGTGCAGGTGAGGCAGATTACCTTCAAGATATGGAGTTGGAATTGAGTAACGATGGTAAGGTACTGACGGCATCGGTTAAATGCTTGACGGACATTGAAGAAACTGTAAATTTCAGTTTCCTGGCTATCAGGCGCGATGTTGTGTCTGGTGAGTGTGGAATCTACGCATCGGCAGATCCTGGAAGTACCTGGGGGCGAAGATGACCCTGGCTGCCACCATCACGTCGCTCTAACGTGGCGTGGTCACACCGTGTTGGAAGTCCATACTGCACCATGAGTTTTGAAAAGTTGGGTCTACTACACAAAGCATCGAACCAGGGTAGTGTAAACCATATAGCCCCAAAGCCAGATTGCAGTGCTTTCTTGACTTCTACAACTGCGGAAATCTTTTGATCGGCGAGTGTAAAGACTAGCGCAGCATTGAATGCAGACTCTGAATCAATTTCAGTAATCTGATTCAGAGTCTGTATAGCACGCTCAAACTCACCAATCTGAGCGAAAGCTTGTGATAAAATCCAGCGTTTTACCGCATGCGGCTTCAATTTTCCCTGGTTGATCAGGCTCGTGTAGAGCTCCCGCGCTCGGTTGGCGTTGCCAATGAGCTGTTCTGTGTCAGCGAGATTTAGGACTAGCGTCGGATCTCGTACATCTCTTTCATATGCGTCCTGGAATATCACCTTGGCTTTTGTATAGTCGCCCTTCAGCATATAAGCCAGTCCGAGGTCGCTCAGGTACAGAGACTTGGGGTGAGATGCGGAAATAGATTCTAGGACTCTAATTGCATTATCCAAGTCACCTTGCTGCAGATAAATGACGCCAAGCAGCGTTTTATCGCTGACCGTGGCGGAAAATAGGGACTGAGATAACTCGTAGGTCTCGATGGCCTTTTCAGCTTTGCCCCATAATCTGTAGTTGTCTGCGAGCTTATTATAGAACACACGATTGGGGTTCAAGGCTATCGCTTTTTTGAAGTGCTCTTCAGCTTCCTGGTGTTGGGCCAGATACCTGTATCTATCAGCCTTTAAGCTGTGAACAAGGGCAGCATCGGCACCGAGATTCTCTAGCCGATCAATTTCTTTGGCGGCCAATTCAAAGTTTCTTTCCTCTAGTGCTAGTAGCACCCATGCGTGGCGCAGTTGAAGCGAAGAACTAGCCCATACGTCCGCACTTTCAAGTACGGATCTTAATCGTTCCAGATACTTTGTATTCCCTGATTCATCGTAGACTTCCAGCGAAGAATGCGCATACAACAGGTAGAGAGGCAGAAAACGATTGCCTCTGCCAATTAGTTCTTCCAGTTGCGTTAGGGTTTCCACCTGACGCTGGCCACCGGTATAGGACGTTTCATAAAGTTTAAGAAATTCTATGTACACCTCTTCTGAAATGGACTGCTTCCTAAAGGGGTGTTTAGCTTGGTCTGGATATAGTAATCGCCACTGCCGTGCAACAATAGCATTGGATTCATGGAGCATGTCGACGAGGACCGTGGACCCCGATTGTTCAATTACCGCCAGGTCTTCGCCGCTTAGACGCTCTATAGTCAACCAGCATTTTTGGACGCTGGTGCAATGTAAGTTGGACTGGATAATCTCATCTGCGCCTAGCGCGCCGGCAATTTCGGGAAGCTCACCCTTTTCTCGATGGGTGTCCGAAGCATTTATTAGCGCGAGACCCCTTGTATCAAGTGCCTGCTGCCTCAGTGCCTGCTCAACAGCCGTCTTCAGTAGCGTCTGCATCTCGCCACCTTCTGCGTCTGCATCTAATATAGTCGGCAACACGGCGAGATAAATTGGCACTTGCTGATGTTGGTTTTTGTGGAATAGTGCGCCCCCTACGATTGTCAATATGATGACCAACGAGGCTGACCAGACTTTGATACCGCGCCATTTCTTATAGATGGACTCAGTATCGTTACTCGGTGTCTGCGTCTCCACCTGCGTGCTCTCCAGCCACAAGTAGTGGATCTTTTCTGCCACCTCTGAGGCAGAGGTTCGTTTAATTGCGTTTCGGTGTGATAGCTGGCGAATCAGATCTCTTAGCATAGGGTTCGCTTTGCCGTACTCGCCAACTAAGGTTTCGATCAATGCGCCCAGTGCTTCAAGGTCTATCTGAGGATCGGGAGTGATATGTGCAATTCCAAAGTCAGAGATTTTCGCAGTATTATCAGCGCCGATGAGTACGTTCTCAGGCTTCAGGTCGTTGTGGGTAATCCCGGCTTCATGGGCAGCGGCGAGGCCGGACGCGATCTCAAAGAGCCAACGTAGTCGGTCTGTCAGATCGGCTTTGACTTCGCGAAGATGAATATGAAGGTTTCTGCCATCAATGTATTCCATAACGATGGCGGGTCGGCCCTGGTGTTTGATTACATCGAAGACCTGGATTATGTGGCGATGGTTGAGGCGAGCAAGTATTCTGGCTTCTTGTAGTATTTGCCTTTGCCAATCCGTACTGTGGCTGTCATTTTTGAGGTACTTAAGTGCTACTCTACGTTGGAGTTTAACGTCGAGCGCCAGATAGACTTCACCCATCCCTCCCTGGCCAAGGTATTCTATAATTCTATATTTTTCAGTGTCTGAGGCCGCATTGCCGCTTTGCGGTGTCATAGGGCTATTGTGTTTCCGATAGTGGCAACCAGTAAGTTAACTCCTGGCCTTTATAAATTCGAAAGCGAGGGCCGCCAAAACGAACGCGGCCCCGGCCCCGTTCCACCAGGCTCTCTGAGCGCATGCTAACCGCAGTTTGTCTGGCTAGTTGCTGCCTTGCACGGTAAATCAAGATATTGATATGCGGTATCTCTACGCCTAAATCCCGTGAAAGCTGTTCAGTATTAATCCAGCCCTGACTTTTGAGATCAAGCCCTTCGGTTGCCTCCAGAGCTCGCTTGCGGGCCAAGTGCAACAGCAAATAATGATGAGAGCGTTCCCCAAGGTTAAATGTGCCATGTGGCCCAATTAGTTTTAATGCGGTATTTTCCTCATCTAGACTGAGATCAAAGACAAACTCAAATTCATCCAAATGCTGCTGCAAAAGTGGATTAGGTGCAGTCGCATCCATCGATTCGGCCAGAAACACCCGCCACGTGTGAGAGCCGCAGGAGATGTCCGAGCCATGCTCAAGTGAGGTTTCAGCGGATTCCGGATTGGGTTGGCTTAATGAAAGGCTGCGGCAGCTCTTCGGGTGCGGTGAGTAGGACACCACCAATTTTGGGTCTGTATCATCCGGTAGAAAGAGGACCTCCTCCAGTTGCACCGAGGGCGTACCATCGCTTAATCCGATAAGAAGTGACTGCGGAGGGGCATCGTCTACAAGCGTCCAAGGAGCGCTATCCGGGCTTCCGAATCGGAGTGACTGGCCTCGATATATAGGTGTACTTTGGCGCGTTCGTAGAAGCCTGTCTTCTAGCCAGGTACCATTTCTACTCAGGTCTCGGACCTGCCACTCCGATCCGCACCATTCCAGGGAAGCATGGATGCGGGACGTCAGGCCATCTGTGACTGTTGTATCAACCCGTTCAGCGCTGCGCCCAATGGTATGGTGCGCTCTGACAGGATGGGTTTGTTTCGAGCGAGTGTCTAATATTGTCGCCATAATGCCGCTAAAAATCCCCAAAACGCCGGATCTTCGCCTAACTTTCCATAATAGAGCTGTCGACTTGCGGCTTCAATGTAAAAAATAGTGCAAAAAGTGAATTAGTGCAACCGTTTGCGGTAATCTCTTGTACTTGGTATGTGATAGGGGGTGGGTCAGACTCAGCTGAGTGCATGACGAGGGGCTAAGAGCTGGCAGGAAAGCCTACGATTAAAAGCTATTGTTAACTATTTTTACCCACTGCCGACTGTTTGGCTTAGGGATCTGGTGATCAGTTTGACTGCCCAGGCGGAAGAGGCGTTCCTCATAGCATTTGTCGAGGTGTTGAAGTAGGTACTGTCCGTAGACAGAGGCCGGCCGATCGGTGGCAAGATATACGTTGCCGTGATAGTTCCATGGTAGAACAAATTCCTGAATCCAAAATGCGAACTCGTGGGCATTGAATTGAGGGTTCCCTGTTTTGTGCCCTAGCTGATTGGTTTCCGTTATACAGGCATGGACAAATAGGTTCTCTCCCTGACCGAGTATCCCCGGTGAAAGGCCTACTTCGAGTGCATGATAGGCGAGGCCAAAAATATCTTTGGGATACTCGTAATAAAACTTCGTTACCTGCCCAGCTGTGTCTAGGCTCATGTTTATGATCAAGGTCACAAGTCCATTGGCAAAAAAAGTAGCTTCCCCAGTTGGGGAGCGCTTCTCTCAATAGTGCTTCAACATCTGGAATGAAATCCATTACATCGAATTACAAGGTTGAATCAGTTTGGGTAATGGCTCGAGCATAAAGTAGTGCCCGTCATTGCTAGATGTTTATTAAGCCGTCTCTTCGCTGGACTGGCGACTATATCAGGTGGGAAAAGCTTCTGAAGCTCTGACAGAAACTCGCAAGATGGCCTTAATCTCGTTTCATTGCGAATTTGTATGTAAAAATGCAACGCTGAAGTTGTTGTTTCACAATTTGAGTACCAAACGAAACTTCAGTAAGTGTTTGATGATCTAAAATGTGCCGTAACGAATTGAGCGGACACAAAAAAGCCGAACACTTGGTTCGGCTTTTTCTGTAATATGGTGCCCAGAAGAGGACTTGAACCTCCACGCCCTTGCGAGCACTAGCACCTGAAGCTAGCGTGTCTACCAATTTCACCATCTGGGCAATTCAGATTCTTACGACCAATAAAACCCGTCTAAGTTTCTGAGGGCGGCGACTTTACTTTTCTGGCACGGCTTTGTCAATGCCCGGGCAGACGGAGCGGGGCCTCCTCGCGTATACTGCGCAACAATTCTCACATTCTGAACAATAATTTCTGACGGAAGAAACCAACTTTATGACAAAAAAAGGCAAGATTGCCGATCCCCACGCCGCTCGCGAAGCCGAGCGCTACGAAAATCCCATTCCCAGCCGCGAGGTGATACTCGAGCTTCTGGCTGATGCGGAAAAACCTCTTGATCACGCCGCAATCGCCAAGTCGCTTGATCTCAATGAGCCGGAGCAAGTCGATGCGCTACAGAAGCGCCTGCGGGCAATGGAGCGCGACGGCCAGCTGATGGTGAATCGCCGCGGTGCTTACGGCCTGGTGGATAAAATGAACCTCACGCACTGCCGTGTGCAGGGCCATCGCGATGGCTACGGCTTCGCGATGCCGGTCGCCGGGGGCGATGATATCTATCTCAACGCCAGGCAGATGCACTTTGTGTTTGACGGCGACGAGGTGCTGGTGCAGGTCACCGGCGAGGATCGGCGCGGGCGTATGGAGGGCAAGGTCGTCGAGGTGCTCAAGCGCCAGCACAAGACGGTTGTCGGGCGCTATCAGGAAGAGAGCGGCATCGGCTTTGTGGTGCCCGACAACGGCCGGCTCACGCAGCAGATACTGATTCCTCCCAAAGAGAAGGGCGAGGCGATCTCCGGCCAGATCGTCACGGTGGAAATTACCGATTACCCCACCCGCCGGTTTGGGGCGAAAGGGCGGATTGCCGAGGTGCTGGGCGATCATCTGGACCCCGGTATGGAAATAGACGTGGCTATTCGCTCTCACGGCATTCCGTTTGAGTGGCCTGACGAGGTGC
This sequence comes from Halioglobus sp. D3-4, assembly GCF_055809315.1. NCBI lineage: Bacteria > Pseudomonadati > Pseudomonadota > Gammaproteobacteria > Cellvibrionales > Halieaceae > Halioglobus > Halioglobus sp. D3-4. The sequence continues at coordinate 3,101,407 of NZ_CM147907.1, read as the reverse complement.
TCGATGAGGCAGCAGGCCTTGAGGCAGAGCCGCTGGAGGCCGATAAGGAGCACCGGGTTGACCTGCGCAAATTGCCGTTTGTCACTATCGACGGCGAGGATGCGCGGGATTTTGACGACGCGGTGTACTGCGAGAAGACCAAGGCGGGTAAATGGCGCCTGTGGGTGGCGATCGCGGATGTTTCTCACTATGTGTCACCGGGTTCTGCGCTCGATCAGGAGGCTGCGCTGCGTGGCACTTCAGTGTATTTCCCCGAGCGGGTCGTGCCCATGCTGCCGGAGGCGCTGTCGAACGGCCTGTGCTCACTAAAGCCCGCAGTGGACCGCCTGGCGATGGTGTGTGAGATGGAGCTCAGCGGCAAGGGTGTACTGTCCAAATACCGTTTCTATGAGGCCGTTATCCACTCGCACGCCCGTTTAACCTATACGCAGGTGGGCGAGGTGCTGGAGAAGGGGAAGCACCCCGATGTCGATAAGCGTCGAGTGCCGGATCTGAAACGCCTGCACAGCCTCTACCATGTGCTGCGAGCGGCGCGTGACAAGCGCGGTGCGATCGATTTCGAGACGGTGGAGACCCGCATTGTTTTCAATGAGAATCGTAAAATCGACGCCATCGTGCCGGTGGTACGCAACGATGCACACAAGCTGATCGAAGAGTGCATGTTGTGCGCAAATGTCGCCACCGCCCGGTTCTATGATGCCAACCAGTTGCCCATACTGTTCCGGGTGCACGAGGGTCCCAGCGAGGAGAAGCTGGAGGGTCTGCGCAAATTCCTCGGTGAACTGGGGTTGGATCTCAGTGGAGGAGCCAAGCCGACGCCGCTCGATTACCAGCACCTGCTGCAACAGATTGCCGAGCGAGATGATGCGCATGTAATCCAGACTATGCTGCTGCGCTCGCTCAGCCAGGCGGTGTATCAACCCGAGAACAAGGGCCACTTTGGCCTTCACTATGAGGCCTATGCCCACTTCACCTCGCCGATCCGGCGCTATCCCGACCTGCTGGTACACCGGGGTATACGCCACCTTATTCGTCGCAGAGCCAGTGCTAAAGGTGTACTGCGCGTCGAGGGTGCGAAGACGATTACGGCGAAAAAAATCTTCCCCTACGATATAAATGCCATGGTGGTACACGGGGAACACTGCTCGATGGCAGAGCGGCGTGCTGACGAGGCCACCCGGGAGGTCAACGCCTGGCTCAAGTGCGAGTATCTGCAAGAGCATGTTGGGGACGAGTTCAACGGTGTTGTCAGCGCGGTGACAAGTTTCGGTCTTTTTGTGGAGCTGGAGGACCTTTATATAGAGGGGCTAGTGCATATCACGGCTCTGCCCGGAGATTATTACAACTTCGATAAAGCGCGGCAGCGGCTGACCGGCGAGCGCTCCGGACGCAGTTTCCAGCTAGGTGGCAGTGTGCGTGTGCAAGTGGCCAGGGTCGATCTGGACGATCGAAAAATTGATCTGGAACTGGTCGAGGCCGCGACCGGAAAGAAAGGCAAAGCGAAGAAAGCTGGCGCGGACAGTGCTGGCAAGTCCGCCAAGAAAACGGACGGAAAGAAAGAGAAGAGCGCATCGAAGTCCAGCACACGCGACAAATCCAAGGCCAGAGGTAAGGGTAAAACGGGTCTCAGGCGGCGTCATTAGCAATGCAGTATGTTTATGGGATTCATGCGGTCGACAGCCTGTTGCGGCAAAACGCCAAAGCGGTGCAGTGCCTGTTATTGCAGGCCGGGCGCAACGACAAGCGTATCAATGCCCTGGTGGAACTGGCGCAGAATCAGGGCGTGACGGTGGTTCGCGAACCGCGCGCCGGGATGGACAGCCTTGTCACCGGCCGCCATCAGGGTGCCATAGCGCGGGTGCAGGAATCTGCCGCCGAGCAGTCCTCCTCCAACCTGTGGGATGAAGCGAAACTGTTGCAGGCGGTAGAGGATAAAGACGGCCCTGTACTGATCCTGGTGCTCGACGGGGTCACGGATCCCCACAATTTGGGCGCCTGCCTGCGCAGTGCAGACGCCGCGGGGGTGGATGCTGTGGTGGTGCCCAAGGACAACTCGGCGGACCTGACGCCGGTGGTGCACAAGGTGGCTTGCGGTGCTGCCGAGGTGGTCCCGTTTGTCCGCGTCACCAATATCAGCCGTACGCTGCAGGCGTTGAAGGCGCGCGGGGTATGGTTGTATGGCACCGATGGCAGCGCAGAAAAGTCATTATTTAACAGTGACTTAACAGCTCCCCTCGCGCTGGTGATGGGCGCCGAGGGCAAGGGGATGCGGCGCCTGACGCGGGAGCAGTGTGATTTTCTAATTCATCTCCCCATGGCCGGTTCAGTGAGCAGTCTCAATGTGTCGGTAGCGGCCGGAGTCTTCCTGTTCGAGGTTGTGCGGCAGCGCGGGTAAGATTCCTGCCAAATCGCCTCCATACGCCCCTTGTCACCCGCCGACAAACTCGGTAGACTCCGCTCCCTCAAAATTTGCCCGGCCGTTTCGAATGGCCGATCCTCCTTGCTACACCATTATAGTGGGTAGCATTAACCCGTAAGGAGCTTTCGAATGCGACATTACGAGATCGTATTTATGGTCCATCCGGACCAGTCCGAACAAGTGCCCGGCATGATCGAGCGCTACACCACAGCAATCCAGAAAGACGGTGGCCAGGTGCACCGCCTTGAAGATTGGGGTCGCCGCCAGTTAGCCTACCCGATCAACAAGATCCACAAGGCACACTACGTGCTGATGAACGTGGAAGCGTCCAACGACGCCATGGAAGAGCTGACCACCACGTTCCGTTACAACGACGCCGTTATCCGTAATCTGGTGATCCGACGTGATGAAGCTGTGACTGAAGAATCTTTCATCATGAAAGCGGAGAAAGAAAACCGCGAGCGCAAGAGCCGCTACGAAGAGCGCCAGGCAGCTGATGCCGCCCGCGCCGAAGCCGCAGAAAGCAATGATGATGATTCCAGTGGTGACGACAAGTCCGAAGAGGAATAAGTCACCGTTCTCGCGCACAGAATCACGTAATGACTATTGAGGTTTAGAGGAGAATCACCATGGCACGTTTTTTCCGTCGCCGTAAGTTTTGTCGCTTTACCGCTGAAGGCACCAAGGAAATTGATTACAAGGACCTGGAAACCCTGAAAGCGTACGTATCTGAAACCGGCAAGATTGTACCCAGCCGTATTACAGGTACTAAAGCGAAGTACCAGCGTCAACTGGCAACTGCCATCAAGCGCGCGCGTTTCCTGTCACTGCTGCCATACACGGATTCGCACCTGTAGAAATGGTTTGATCCGCGTGTCGCCCAGTCGAGGTTTAACTTGAAGGGCCTGGCAGAACTTGTCATGCGCGGACGCCTGCAGGCGCTATTTGTTGTAGTGGCCGGTGCAGGCAGTTTGTTATTTTGCTGGATCAGCGCCGCCGCACTGGCACTGGTCACACTGCGCAAAGGCGCAGCAGCAGGGCTCTGGCTGTTTATGTGGGCGCTGTTGCCGGCGGGAACGCTGGTTTACGTCTTTGGAGATAGCGGCCCGCTGACCCTGCTGGCAGGGACAATGGTGCTGGCAGTGGTGTTACGCAACACCGTGAACCTGCCCATTGCCATACTGTCAGCGGTGGGTGTGGGTGCCGTGACTGGGCTGGCGTTGTTGGCCTTTGCCGATGGTTACCTGGATGAGATGGTGGCCTACTTCAGTGAGTTTTTGGCGTCACTGGAGCAGCAACTGGCGCAGGGCGGGCAGGCGATGGAGTTGCCCCGTCCAGACGCAGCCCAGATAGCCGGTATGTTGGGCGCGGGAACGGCGACAATGTCAGTGCTGTGCCTGCTGTTGGCGCGCTACTGGCAGGCGGCGTTGTACAACCCGGGCGGTTTCGGTGCCGAGTTCAAGGGATTGTACTACCCGGTGGGGGTGACCTCGGTACTGTTATTGGCGGCGGTCGCGCTGTACAGCCTGGGGGTGCAGTACCGCACCTGGGCAATGATATGCATCATCCCGCTGACATTTGCGGGCTTGTCGCTGTTACATGCCCGAGCCGAGATGCGCGGGCGGGGTACAGGATGGCTGACGGTGTTTTATATCGCCTGGCTGCTCTTTGACCCGGTGAAATTGCTGGTAGTGCTGTTTGCTGTCGCTGACAGCTGGGTAAACTTCCGCCAGCGCTGGTCCAAAGGGCCAGGGTACGAATTGAGCCGACGCGACGAACACGACGACGGTGGTGATGAAAGCAACGATCAAAGCAATGATCAAAGCAATGATCGAGACAATTGAAGTAGTGGTAAACCACTACCCAAAAAGAGGAACGTAAGATGGACGTCATATTGCTGGAGAACATCAGCAAGTTGGGTAAGCTTGGTGAGACAGTGAAAGTGAAAGCCGGGTTTGGCCGCAACTACCTGATTCCACAGGGCAAGGCAGTGCACGCTACTGAAGAGAACACCGCTTCCTTCGAATCGCGTCGCGCCGAGCTGGAAGCTGCTGCCGCTGCACAGATGGCCGAAGCCCAGACACGCGCTGAGGCAATTAACGCGCTGGATACGGTTTCTATCGCCGCCAACGCCGGTGAAGAAGGCAAACTGTTCGGCTCGGTGGGTACACGCGATATCGCGGAAGCCATCACTGCTCTGGGCTGTGAGGTAGACAAATCTGAAGTCCGTCTGCCCAGCGGTGCGCTGCGTGAACTGGGCGAATTCGAAATCGCCATCCAGGTTCACGGCGATGTCGACGCTACCGTTGTTGTCGCGGTAATCCCCGAGTAAATCACGCAGGTGGCGCCCCGAGGGTTGCCACCAGTATCATTTCAGGCACCGGTCATTCGTGGTCGGTGCTTTTTTATGCCTGGAAAAAGGCCACTCTACGGGTTCATGAGCCCCGTGGCGCTCAGCCTGTAAGTGCCATGCCCTAAGGGGCGTCTAGGGCGGTCAAAGTTTGGCGGAGAATGCTCTAATGCCGATGAGGCATAGGGCAAGTCGGTGATTCTTTTTGGACAAAGGTGCTGTAAAGTTCGCAATTTTGTATGTCTGGAACTGTTGCATCGAGCGTTGCGCACGTTACTAGTTCTAGCGAATATTTTGTGCGGTTACTAAACGGTTACCATTTAAGGAGTCGTTCCCGATGCCCCAAGAAATCAATGACGTCATGAACTACACGTTCGATGAGTTCAATGCATTATTCGAAGCGCATGGCGGAACAGATAGCAACTATCTGAAACACCACTTTCGCCGATTCCAGAATACGTTCAAGCGAGTACTATCCACATGGTCATATGATCAGAATCAGGTCGTCGTTGACGTGGGGGCGCATTGGCTGCATCAAAGCCTTTTGTATGCGCTGGTCGGTTTTAAAGTTGAAGCTTTTAATCTACCTACTACTTTCAAAAAGGATAGGGTTAAGTCTCTGGCGGCGGCGCACAACATCAACCTCACCGTAGCAGAAGAACTGCAAACCGGGGAGTCTTTTTATGGGCTTCCGGAAAGCAGCGTTGACATAGTTTTGTTTACTGAAATTCTCGAACATATCACTTTCAACCCTCTCCGCTTTTGGAAGACGGTTTACCACATTATGAAGCCTGGTGGCCGAATTGTTGTGACAACGCCTAACTACTACAGTTTATTGGGTAGAGGGTATGACGTTCGGCGCCTGCTCAGTGGTTACGGTGACGGGCTTTCGGTCAACAAGATTCTGGATACCCATACTTTTGGTCACCACTGGAAGGAGTATAGTATGAAAGAGGTACTGCTCTATTTCTCACTGCTGTCTCCTGATTTTAAATGCGTAAAACATCACTATACCGACGATCGTAACCCTGAAGAGTTGGAAGCAGGTACTTTGAAGGAGTTCCTGCAGAAACAGTTCGATATATTTAAGCCCAATTTGCATGTGGAAATAGAACTGGTTGAAAAAGACAAAGGCATCTCCATGGTGCCGTCCTGGTGAGTAGTGAGTTGATACCATGTCGGGGTCATTTATTCTGAAACCCCTATTTAGCTGGCAGCCCATTTCCGATAGGCTGTGTACCCGAAAAAAATATTGCTTGTTATGTCCGATCCAGATTATCCCGGCAATGTCTCCGAGCTGAATCCCCCAGGTGAAGGCGGTGAGCTCGCGCGCATCAAGATGCAGCCACACTCCATTGAGGCCGAGCAGTCTGTGCTCGGCGGCCTGCTGCTATCCGCCGATGGGTGGGATGCGGTTGCCGAGATTGTATCCGCCAATGATTTCTACCGGCCCGGGCACCGGCTGGTATTTCGCCAGATCGCCCAGCTCGCCGAGGCAGCAGAGCCGGTGGATGTCATCACCGTGGCCGATAAGCTGGACGCCTCGGGTGAGCTGGAGAGCGTCGGCGGTCTGCCGTATCTGGCTGAACTTGCTCAGAACACCCCCAGTGCCTCCAACATACGGGCCTATGCGCAGGTGGTGCGCGAACGCGCCAGTTTGCGCAAGCTGATCGAGGCCGCACAGGATATCGCCGAGAGCGGGTTTAACCCGGACGGCCGCAAATCCGAGGAGTTGCTGGATCTGGCCGAGCGCCGGATTATGCAGATCTCCGAGGAGGGCCCCAAATCCGGTGGGCCACAGGATATTAACCCGCTGTTGCAGACGGCCCTTGAACGCATTGAAGAGCTATTCCAGTCCGGCGGTGAGATTACTGGCCTCAGCACCGGCTTTATCGAGCTGGATAACATGACCTCGGGCCTGCAGGAGTCCGATCTCGTGATCGTGGCCGGCCGCCCCTCCATGGGTAAGACCAGTTTTGCGATGAACCTGGTGGAACACGCGGTGCTAACCCAGAAAAAGCCCATTCTGGTGTTCAGTATGGAGATGCCGGCGGACTCCCTGATCATTCGTATGCTGTCATCGATCGGTCGCATCGACCAGACGCGGGTGCGCAACGGCAAGCTGGAGCAGGAGGACTGGCCCAAGCTGAGCCAGGCGGTATCCAAGCTCAAGGATGTGCCGCTGTTTATCGACGATACACCTGCGCTGACGCCGACTGAACTGCGCAGCCGTGCCCGCCGTGTGGCGCGCGAGAACGGCGGCCTGGGCATGATCATGGTGGATTACCTGCAGCTGATGCAGGTGGCGGGAGCGTCGGAGGGGCGCACTGCCGAGATCTCCGAGATCTCACGCAGCCTGAAGGCCATCGCCAAAGAATTCAAAGTGCCAATGGTGGCGTTGTCACAGCTTAACCGCTCGCTGGAACAGCGGCCCAACAAGCGCCCGGTGAACTCGGACCTGCGCGAATCAGGTGCGATCGAGCAGGATGCCGATGTCATCATGTTCATCTACCGCGACGAGGTGTACCACGAGGAGTCGGAAGACAAGGGTGTGGCAGAGATCATTATCGGCAAGCAGCGTAACGGTCCCATTGGTAGTTGTCGGCTGGCCTTTATCGGGCAGTACACCCGGTTCGAAAATCTGGCGCGCGGCGCCTACGACGAGCACTAGTATCGGCGGCTACTGGTCATATCCTGACCGGGTGTGAAGCGCCTCTGGGTTTTCTATCGGGCTCGCCCCCTTGCAATGTCTGCCAAGTCGCGCAGCCAGAATATCCTACAGCCCGGTCTGTTCCCTCAACTCCCGCAGGCGGGCCAGTTGCTCCTCCCGGTCCAGCGGCGCCGCCTTGTGTTTTTCCAGCGCGGCAGGTTCAGGTGTCTCCAGTGATTCCCCGCGCAATACCCGCGCACAGTATTTATCGTAATGGGATTTGAACACGGGCCAGCTGGTGCGCTCGGTGTTATTGGCCAAAAAGAACCAGTCACTGTCCCGGCCGGCCAGATACACGGCGGGGTGGCTCCAGGGCTGTGCCGATTTGGGCGAGGGCGCGCGGCAGGCCTCCACATAGGCATCGTGAGCCGGGCGTAACCCCAGTTCGCCCAAACCCTGCTGGCAGCATTCCAGCATGCGGTTGAGTGTGGGTAAGTACTCACTATTCTCAATGGCGTGTTTGGCGCCCTTGAGGATATGCTCCACAGGGTAGTCTGAAAGCGCTTCCAGCCACAGTTTCTTGATCTGGCTGAGTTGGTCTGCGCCGGGGTAGGCGGCGTAATACTGGTTGTGATAATTCAGGCGAAACAGCGCGAATACCTGGTTGATAGCCTCTACGTGCGCTTCGGTAGCCTGTATGCGCGTCGTTTCAGTCTGCCCATGAGGTGTCGTTGAGGTCTTGTTCGAGGCTGCGATCTCTTGTGCGACCCGTTGTACTAGTTCCCTGTTGTCCGGCATGGCTGTGTCCTGCGTGTTCGAGCTGGTGGCGTTTTGCCCAGTGATACTTCACATGCTGTATAAACTTGCTGTTCCAGGACGTGTGCGCCTGGTTGCTGTCGCGCCAGTATACGATGAACTCCGGCAATAGTGAGCGGGCAAATTCAGTGTCTATGTGGGACAGACGCAAAATGTCGTACACATCCTCGGTGGGTTGCCACTGCTCGCTGATACGCTTTGGCTGTGTGCTGTGTTCCAGACTGGAGGTGTATTTGGCCCACTGGATACGGATATGCTGGATAAACTTGGAGTTCAGTTCCTTCGGGCTGGTGCCGCGCTCACGCCAGTACAGGATGAACTCGGGGATCGCATCTTCGATGAAGTCGCGGGCAATTTCGCTGCGTTCCATGATTTCCATCGCGTCAGCACTGGGGCGCCAGTTGTTATCCAGTGTGGTCGTCTCAGGCACCCGGAAAGCCTCGGCCTGGTGCTGTTGCTGGCGCCGCCAGATGGCGATGACATGTTGGCGGAATTTGTTCTCCCAGGCATGGCTGGTTTCGCCCCGTTCGCGCCAGTAAAGGACGAAATCTTCTACTTGGTCCAGTGCAAACTGGCGCGGTATGGTGTGGTTCATCGCCAGCAGCTGCAGCATATCCTCGCTCGGCGTCCAGTGTGGCGGCAGCAGGCCGGCACTGCGCCGGGTGGGTACCGCTGTGGCCAGCGTGGGGCTGGGCGGCGTGGGACTGGGGGCCGGCGCGCTGGCCGCGGGTTCGTTTACGGCAAACCTCAGCTGCTCTGCGTTCAGCAGCGGTGGGGTATCGATCAGCAGAACACCTTTGTCCACCAGCGAGCGGCTGATGCGATGCAGGTCCTCCACTGTCCAGAAGGGCAGGGTGCGCAACAGGAATGCGCGCTCGACGGTGAGCCAGGCATAGCCGCTGCGCAGTTGCGGGCTTTGGTGCTCAAAGACCTGCTGCAGGTGTTGCAATAAAATGGCTTCCTCAAGCCCAATAGTCGCCGCCAGCACCGGAGAAAATAGCAGCTGGCGCTCGGGGATGAGTGAGAAATCTGACATCGTTGTACCGGAATCGGGTCGCAAGTTTGGTAGGATACCGCATTCGTGAATACGGTGCGCGTAAACCCGACAGGAGAGGCGGTATTTTCCTCTGCTGTGCACCGGGTGCGCAGGAATACGGCGTAATGCGGTTAATTTATCAGGATTGAAAATGGCTAAGCAAAAAACCGCATTTGTGTGCAATGACTGCGGCTCCGATTATGTGAAGTGGCAGGGCCAGTGCAGTGATTGCGGAGCGTGGAACACGCTCACTGAAATCAAGCTGGGTCCGGAAAAGGGGTCGGGGCGCGCCGGTGCCGGTGTGCCGGTCAGTGGCAAGCGGACGGGGTTTGCCGGCGCGTTGGAAAGTGCGCGGGTGCTCAAGGATATCGATCTGCAGGACCTGCCGCGGGTGTCCTCCGGCACCGAGGAGTTCGATCGCGTGCTCGGTGGTGGCCTGGTGCCTGGCTCCGCCATTCTGGTGGGCGGCTACCCGGGCGCGGGGAAAAGTACATTGTTGTTACAGACCATGTGTCATCTGGCTAGCACCATGGACGCCCTGTATGTCACGGGGGAGGAGTCGCTACAGCAGGTGGCGATGCGCGCGCAGCGCCTGCAATTGCCCACCGACAAGCTGCGTCTGATGTCGGAGACCAATGTCGAGGCCATTGTCGCCTCGGCACAGGAGCTCAAGCCAAAGATCTTGGTGGTCGACTCGATTCAGGTGGTCCATACCGATGAGATCGCCTCCGCGCCGGGCAGCGTTTCGCAGGTGAGAGAGTGCGCGGCCTATCTCATTCGGTACGCCAAGCAAAGCGGCACCATACTGTTCCTGGTGGGCCATGTCACCAAGGATGGCTCGCTGGCCGGTCCCAAAGTGCTGGAGCATATGATCGACTGCTCCATTCTGTTGGAAGGCAGTGACGACGCGCGCTTTCGGACACTGCGGGGGCAGAAAAATCGCTTCGGTGCCGTCAATGAATTGGGTATTTTTGCAATGACCGAGCAGGGCATGCGCGAGGTAAAAAACCCCTCGGCGATTTTCCTTGATCGCGGCAGCGAACCCGCCTCCGGCAGCGCCGTGATGGTGGTGTGGGAGGGGACCCGGCCGTTACTGGTTGAAATCCAGGCCTTGGTCGATGACAGCCAACTGGGCAATCCGCGCCGCGTAGCGGTAGGCCTGGAACAAAACCGGTTGGCCATGCTGCTCGCTGTGCTGCATCGCCACGGCGGTTTGCAGGTGGGTGATCAGGATGTGTTCGCCAATGTGGTGGGTGGTGTGAAGGTCTTGGAAACCAGTGCAGACCTGGCATTGTTGCTGGCGATTGTGTCGAGCTTTCGCGACCGAATACTGCCCCGGGATATGGTGATTTTTGGCGAGGTGGGCCTGTCCGGTGAGATTCGCCCCGTGCCCAACGGTCAGGACCGTCTTTCCGAGGCCGCAAAACACGGTTTCACTCGTGCCATCGTGCCCAAGGGCAATGCGCCCAAAGGGCAGATCAAGGGTATGCAGGTAACTGCGGTGGCAAAGCTGGCCGATGCACTGGCGGCGCTGGAGTAGAGTGTCGCGTGCGGGCTAGGTGGACAGCTGGTCGAGTTCTTCTTCCAGTGTGGCCATGTCCATATGGGCTTGTAACACTTCCAGCAGAGGCTCCATGTTCTCCCGATCGACATGTTGTACCGCAAACCCCAAGCGGCCGGCCTCAACGTGTTGCAGGTAGGCATGCAGCTCCAGCGTGCTGCCTTCATCCAGTTTGATGATCAGCGTAAAGGGCTCGTTATACTGAGCGTCCCACACATCCGGCTGGTCGGTAGCCACACCTGTCAGAGAGATATCGATGAGACGCTGGCGCCACACACTCCCACCCTGATGCACTTCCACGGGCAGCGCCAGTTCAACGCGGGTGCAGCGGCGCTTCTCACTAGAATGTTCGGTCATATCGTGGCTCTTGTTCCTCAAATCCAGACACAACTATAGCGCTGCCTACGCACGATTGCGAGAAGGGTAACACTGTCTACCTTTAGAAAATTTGCTTCTCCTATGACTGGGTAGTAGCTCACTTTCAGGTGCAAAAGACTATTCACTCGCACTCCGTGAGCAAGGGAGGGTCAATTCGAACTGTAACGAGCCGCTACTTGAGTTTGCGATATTTGAGGCGCTGCGGTTGATCGGCGGCGGCGCCGAGGCGCGCTTTGCGATCCTCTTCATAGTCACTGAAGTTGCCCTCGTGGAATACCACGCCACCATCGTCTTCATAGGCCAATATGTGTGTGGCAATACGGTCCAGAAACCAGCGGTCGTGTGAGATCACCATGGCCGCGCCTGGGAACGTCAGCAGGGCCTCTTCCAGGGCACGCAGGGTTTCCACATCCAGGTCATTGGTGGGCTCATCCAGCAGCAATACATTGGCTCCCTGTTTCAGCAGCTTGGCCAGGTGCAGTCGGTTGCGTTCACCGCCGGATAAATCCTTGACGTATTTCTGCTGGTCCGAACCCTTGAAGTTGAAGCGTCCTACATAGGAACGTGAGGGAACTTCGTAGGTGCCGATGCGAATAATGTCCTGGCCATCGGATATCTCTTCCCACACCGTCTTACTGCCGTCCAGATCGTCACGCGACTGGTCCACATAACCCAGTTGCACGGTTTCACCTACGGTGACATCGCCTCCATCGGGCTGCTCTGCGCCCATCAGGATTTTGAAGAGCGTTGATTTACCCATACCGTTGGCCCCGATAATGCCGACGATGCTGCCTTTAGGCACTGTAAAGCTCACGTCATCAAACAGCAGGCGGTCACCGAAGCTCTTGGACAGGTTAGTCACTTCTATGACCTTGTCCCCCAGGCGCGGGCCGGGGGGAATATAGATTTCATTCGTCTCATTGCGGCTCTGGAACTCCTGCGACTGCAGTTCCTCAAACCGCTGCAAGCGTGCCTTGCTCTTGGCCTGCCGGCCCTTGGGATTGCTGCGCACCCACTCCAGTTCTGACTTGATGGACTTCTGGTGCGAGGCCTCCTGGCGCTGCTCCTGCTCCAGCCGCTTCTCCTTGGTGTCCAGCCAGTCGGAGTAGTTGCCCTCGTAGGGAATGCCGCGGCCGCGATCCAGTTCCAGTATCCAGCCCGCTGCGTTGTCCAGGAAATAGCGATCGTGAGTGATCGCCACTACTGTACCCGGGTAGTCGTGCAGGAATCGCTCCAGCCACGCGACGCTCTCTGCATCGAGGTGGTTAGTGGGTTCGTCCAGAAGCAACATATCGGGGTTGGACAGCAGCAGCCGACACAGAGCCACACGCCGCCGCTCGCCACCTGAAAGCGTGTCTACGTTGGCATCCCAAGGCGGCAGGCGTAGTGCATCTGCAGCCACTTCCAGTTTGTGGTCGATGTTATGTGCATCGGTCGCCTGAATAATATCTTCGAGCCGCGCCTGCTCCTTGGCCAACGCGTCAAAGTCCGCCTCCGGCTCCGCGTAGTCCGCGTACACTTTCTCCAGAGCAGCGAGCGCATCGATGGCTTCCTGTACGCCCTCCTCCACGTTGCCACGCACATCTTTCTCTGAATTGAGTTGTGGCTCCTGCGGCAGATACCCGATTTTAATGCCGGGTTGCGGACGGGCTTCTCCGAGGATGTCGGAATCTATGCCGGCCATAATGCGCAGCAGTGTCGACTTACCGGAACCGTTCAGACCCAGTACGCCAATTTTGGCGCCGGGGAAAAACGACAGGGAGATATCCTGCAATATGGTTTTTTTCGGTGGCACGACCTTGCCGACCCGGTTCATAGTGTAGACGTATTGCGCCATGGGTGTGTTGTGCTCTGTTCAAATTGTGAGTTGGCGATTTTAACAGAAACTGTTGCAGGGAGAAGGCTTGGTCGAGGGTTTTGCAGGGTAGTGGATGTTCACCAGGCCAATGAAATCGAACCTTCCGATTCCGCTGTCGCTATAGTATGGTTCAAGTCGTTTCGATCACAACTCGTAGTGGCGCTGTAACTGGACAAGGTTACCCGCGCGGCTGTTCCGGGAGGCGCGGGATTGACCTCCGCCACTAACTCAATACCAGGTATCACATGGATATACTGCAGGCTTATCAGGGCACCATCTCCGCAGTGGGGGCAATGTCCCTGCTGCTGTTTTGCCAGTTACTCGTGGCTGATGCGGTAGGTATTCGATCCGGTCACACGCCAGGAGCCACTGTCGGTACGGATCACGATAATCTACTGTTTCGCGTGACTCGCACGGTCGCCAATTCCAATGAAAGCATTGCCATCTTTATCTTGGCTGTGGTGTTTTGTATTTTTGCTAAAGCGTCACCGCAGTACACTGCGTATGCAGCCTGGGGTTTTGTTGTCTCCAGGGCAGCCTATGCTCTGTGTTATTACTTCAATATCAAAATCCTGAGGTCGGTAATTTTCGGTGTTGCGCTGGTCTGCCTGCTGTCACTGATTGTTCTAGGGTTCCTGGCCTGAATCAGGCAGTGGGAGCGAATACGGTGATTATCGGTTTCAGTGTTCCGATAGCGACAAGTTGAAACAACCGGCAGCGTGACGTATGAATTCCAGTCAGCGCACTATTCCGTTTCGAACCTGATCGTTTTTGTACAGCGATTGCCAAATTTCAATGACACGACTAAATGAGGATGGTGTGCCTGTTTGCCGCTTTTATCTTTCCGGTTTCTTGCTGATTCTTTTCCTGAGCGCCTGCAATAACTCACCCAGTTTGCGCTGGAGTGACGCATCAACGAAAGTGCTTGTCTTCAGTAAAACCTACGGCTATCGGCACGAATCAATTGAGGCGGGGCGCGAAGCGTTGTCGCAGTTGGGGCAAACTGTGGGGTATGCCGTCACACTGAGCGACAACGCCAATATATTTACTGATGAACAGTTGGCGCCCTTTGCGGCGGTTGTCTTCCTCAATACGACCGGGGATGTGCTGAATATACAGCAGCAGGCGGCGTTTGAGCGCTATATCCAACAGGGCGGCAGCTTTGTCGGTGTTCACTCCGCTACCGATACAGAGTACGACTGGGACTGGTACGGTCAACTGGTCGGGGCGCGTTTTGACGGTCACCCCGAGATACAGGAAGCAACGCTGCACATTGTGGATCAGGAGCATCCCGCCAGCCGCGCGCTGCCATCATCCTGGCAGGTGACAGATGAATGGTACAACTTCAGAGAGATTGTGCCTGATATCACCGTGCTGATTGAGATCGACGAGGCGAGTTACAGCGGCGGCGCAAACGGTGAACATCACCCTGTGTCCTGGTACCGGGAATTCGACGGGGGACGTACATTTTACACCGCGATGGGGCACCTTGAAGAACGCTATAGCGATCCACAGTTTCTCAATCATCTGGCCAATGGTCTGGCGTGGGCGATCGGCCAGGACAGCGGCCTGCTGACAATGCCGCAGCAGAACAAATTCGAACGAGTGGTGCTCGACAGTAATCTGAATGAGCCCATGGAACTGGATGAGCTACCGGGAGAGGGCATACTTTTTGTTGAACGTCGCGGTGCAATCAAGTTCTATGACTTTGCCCTGAAGAAGACAGAAGTGTTGGCGGAACTGGATGTATTTTACGGCAATGAGGACGGCTTGCTGGGCCTCGCGGTAGACCCTGATTATCGCAACAACCACTGGATCTATCTCTTCTACACAGCAGCACTGGACCAGCCATTGCAACGTATCTCACGTTTCACGCTGGAAGATCGTCTGTTGGACCTGGAGTCTGAACAGATACTGCTGGAAATACCCACGGATCGCTTGTGTTGTCACACCGGTGGTGGGCTGGAGTTTGGAGAGCGCCGTGAACTGTATATAGGGTTGGGTGACAATACCATTCCCTTTGCCTCGGATGGCTTTGCGCCAATCGATGAACGACTGTACCGGGATGCTTGGGATGCCCAGCGCTCGTCAGCTAACAGCATGGACTTGCGCGGTAAAATTTTGCGCATTCGGGTGGAGGATGACGGGAGCTACTCGATACCACAGGGTAACCTGTTTCCTCCAGGGACGGCCCAGACCCGGCCCGAGATCTATATCATGGGGAATCGCAACCCGTTCCGCTTTGCTATCGACAGTAACAGTGGCGACCTGATCTGGGGTGATGTGGGTCCGGATGCGGGCAGAGACAAACCATCTCGCGGCCCTCGCGGCATGGGTGAATTCAATCGCGCTTCACAGGCCGGAAACTGGGGCTGGCCTTATACCCGAGGGAATAATCTGGCGTATTTGGATTACGACTTTGACGCAGAGCAGTCGGGTCAGCCGTTTGATCCAGAGAACCTGGAAAATGATTCGCCCAACAATACGGGAATTCGTCAGCTGCCCCCTGCCCAGGAGTCTTTCGTGTGGTACTCCTTTGGTCTGGAGCAACAGTTTCCCTGGTTGGGTTCCGGAGGAATTACGCCGATGGCCGGGCCGTTCTTTTACCGGGAGGATTTCGCACCCTCTGTTCAAACGTTCCCGCCTTACTTCGAGGGCTCTGCTTTGCTCTACGAATGGATGCGCGACTGGATTGTGGTCGCGCATTTTGACAGTGCGGGACAAGGCCTGCGTCGTGTCGAACGGTTTATGCCCGACGAGGAGTTTTCTCACCCTATGGACATGATTTTTGGTACGGATGGCAGCCTGTATCTACTTGAGTACGGCCAAAAATGGAATCACCGCAATCCGGATGCCAGGCTGAATCGTATCAGCTATGTCGCCGAAGGCGTCGCCTCGACGAACCCCGCACTTGCCCACAAGGTAGTCGCGGTCAGCGGCAAGCCTGAAGGGCAGCGTCTGGTGGAGAGCTCTGACTGCAGTGCCTGTCACGGTGTTGAAGCGCAGGTCAATGGCCCCAGTTATAAGCAAATATCTGAGCGGTATGGCGCGGAGAGCAAAGACTACCTTGTTGAAAAAATTATTCAGGGTGGCTCAGGGGTATGGGGAGAGCGACACATGTCGCCCCATCCCCAGCTTCAAAGCATCGAGGTGCAGCAGATGGTTGACTGGATTTTGTCGCTCAACCCCGCTAATCACGCCAGGGCGCATACGCCTTCGGCACTCGATGTTTAACTGAGATAATGGACATCCACCTGCGCGTTTAACGCACATCCACGATGGTTAGTGCTTTTTTACTATTGCAGTCGCTCCACTCAGGCGAACCTAACCGCCAAACTCATGAACCACGGTTCCCTCGACCCTCTGGTTCCATTTCTTAGACAATAATGATATCCCAGTATGAGTCACTTCCTACTGATTATTGTTTTGTTGACGATTGTTGCATGCGCCGAAACAGCCAGTGATACAGCAATGGGGTATTTTGACGGTATCAGCAACCGCAACTTTGCTGCAGCGGCCGGTCAGTTTGATCCGGCTCAACTGAAGGAGTTCAGAACTATGATGGAGCTCTACAAGGAGCTTCCTCCAGAAGTGCAAACTGAATTTTTTTAGTGTTTTTTGGGGCCCACTCAAACGGTTAAGAGCATAAAAAATTCAGTGATGTAGCGTTTTTGCCGTCATATTCAACTTTGTCATGCAGTAGGCTGACCTAGCAGGGGGAATAAACTCTGAAGGTGTGGAAATACTGGGGAGGTCAAAGAGGGCGATAATATAGCCCGCCTTGTTACCAGAAATCGAGTCAGTGTGGGGAGATTGATGTTGAAGCAATGGAGGTGGTGTCTCTGAAGAAAAATGGTGAAGACTGGCGCATGCTGATGTCAGTGAGCATCGAGGGTTTGCCAGCGCAGTTAAACGTAGTGTTCTCCAGGCCCAGCAGTAGCGAAAATCGATACGGGTACCTCGTGCCAGATTTGGTCACTCGAATGTATCGGGCTTGCAGCCAGACAGCGGGCAAGCTCGTATCTGCTAAGCTTGCGGCCCCGTCATGCGACTGACATCCACTGACACATTCAGCGCAGGGCCAGCCCCGCCGCCGAAGATAACCCCGCGCAGCGGCGTCACGTCATAATAATCCCGGCCAAATGCAGTCACGATATGTTGATTACCCGCCATGCTGTCATTGGTCGGGTCGAACTCGACCCAGCCCTCCTCGGGGCAAAAGAACGCTATCCAGGCGTGTGTCGCATCGGCCCCTACCAGCTTCTGCTCACCGGGCTTGGGCAGCGTTTCGATATAACCGGAGACATACTTGGCGGGAATACCCATCGCGCGCAGACAGCCCACTTGCAGGTGGGCGAAGTCCTGACAGACACCTTTTTTGTGTTTCAGCACGTCGGCCAACGGTGTTGCAATCGTGCTGAAATGTGGGTCGTAGGTGAATTCCCTGAAGATTCGCCGCGTGAGGTCGGCGACGCAGGATTTCAGTGAGCGCTCCGGGTCAAAGGAGGGTCTGGCATAATCGGCCAGCACGTCACTGGTCTCAATGAGCGGTGAACTGAGCAGGAATTCGCGCGCCTCGATAATGTCCGGCTTGCTGGCATTGCGGAAGTACTCGAGAGCTTCCTTGTAGGCAATCCCAAGGTCGAGATTCAGTGCGTTGTCGTTGTCCGAAACTTCCACCTCACTGACCGCAGTGATGCACAACTCACTGTGCGCTTTCTGGATTTCGAAATGAAAGGCTTTGTTGCCGAAGTAGTCAGTACGCTTGTGCGTTGTCGAGGGCAGTGGCGACAGCGTAATGCGATTACTGAGGCAGCGCTGTCTTGCGGTGTCCCTGGGGATCACATTGGCCAGGTTGTAGCAACGGGTAACACGGGCTGCGTAGTTGTAGCGCGTGATATGTTTTATCCGGTAGCGCACTATTGTTCGCCCCAGAAGCTGGTGACCAGATGTTGCTCGTCGGTGCGATGGTCGAAGTGTTTGTCGCTGATAATACGGTTGAATTCCTGTAGCAATTTTTCCAATTGCAACAATAACTGCGCCAGTTCATCGCGCGAGTCGGAGGACGTTCCCAGCAGTTGCGGTAAACGCGCCAGCCGCAAACTGGTCATCGCCTCCAGCAGTGCGCGGTCCTCCTCGCCGAGTTCGCCGGGCTTTGATTCGGCTTTGGGCAACTCCGCGAGGTGTTGCTGCAGTTGTTCCAGCTGGAACACCAGTGAGCGTGGATTGCGGTCATCGAGCAAAACCAGCTCCAGCCCCAACTCAATGCCGCGGCGCTGGCGGCCGTGCCTGCGGTAGGTTATCAGGACTTCCATCGACACCAGTAGTGCGTTGAGCAGAGTGATCTGGTCTGCCTCTTCGACAACCGGGGTTGCCAGGCAGCGCACGGTGTTGAGTGTCTGCAGGGAGCGCTCTATACGCTTGCCCAGTAACATGAAGCGCCAACCGATTCCCCGCACCATACTTTCATGCATCAAACCGGAAAGCGCAGTCAGTGTGGTCACCAGTGGGTCCAGGGCCTCTTCAGGCGCAGAGGTCAGGCCACTGTCGAGCGCCAGATCCAGTTCATCCATCGCGTCGCGCAGATCATTGATCACCCGCATCGTGTCCGTAGACAGCAATTCCTTGGACTCATCAGCGCTTGCCAGCATCGAATTCAGAGTCGATTTTACGCTTCCGGCGCGGCTGCCATCGCGGATGATGTTCAACAGCTCTTCGTCCGGATTGGCCAGTAGCTCCTGTGGCGCGATGGTGAATCCCGGCAGCGTGGCGGTGAGGTCGCTGACGGTGTGTAACAGAATTTTCTGCGCGTTGGGTGTTATCGGTTCCTCGCCATGCAGCAGCACAAATACCGTGCGCAGTAGTCTCAGGGCTGCCTCGGCGCGCTCTGAGTAGCGACCCATCCAGTACAGGTTCTCGACCACGCGGCTGGGCAGGCTCAACAGTGGGGAATCCGCAGCGATGCGAGCACTATCGGGGGTGCTGTCGATAGCGGGGGTGCGCTCCTGTTCACTGGCGGTGACCCAGGTGTCCTTGCTGGGACAACCGGACTGCATGCTGATAACACGGCTCCCGGTGTCTACCCCGATGCGGGTTAGCCCGCCTGGCAGTGTTTTGTAGGATGAGCCATCAGTCGCCACGGAAAAGGTACGCAGTAGTGAGGGTCTCGGCTCCAGCATGCCGTTGGCAAACGATGGGATGTGTGGTTTCTGCAAACGCTCCTGGGCAACATACTGGTAGCGTTTACTGTGCACTGTCGCGAGCAGCCTGTTCAACTCCTCGTCGTTGAGATCACCACCCCAGACGCTGCTGATGCCGGTGCCACGAAATGCCGGTTTGATGATGAGTTTGCGAATATTGGCGGTAATGTACTCGAGGTCGCCGTCATCTCCTGCCCACCAGGTTTTCACTGAGTCCAGTCGCGGCTCGCGTCCCAGCAGGCTCTTGCTGATCTCTGGCAGGTATTTGAGGAAAATCGGGTTCTCCAATACACCGCTGCCCAGCGGGTTGGCGACGACAACCCGCCCCGACCGTACTACCTCCAGTAAACCGGGTACACCGAGGCGGGACCCACTGGGTAACTCCACCGGATCGCAGAAGGCATCGTCCATCTGGCGCAGCAGCACGTCCACCCGTTTCAAGCCGTCCATGGATTTCATCCATAGGAAGCCGTTGCGCACCATCAGGTCGCCGGACTGCACCAAGGAGAAACCGAGATAGCTGGCGAGATAAGTGTGCTCAAAATATGCTTCGTTCTGACCGCCGGGTGTGAGCAGGGCGATGAGTGGCGCTTCATCCGAGGGTGACAGTGAAATCAGTTTGAGGCGCAGTCGCTGGTAGAAGCTGGCAATACGGTGCACGTGGCTGTCGCGGTACAGGCTGGGAAATACCCGCGACATTACGGTGCGGTTTTCCAGCACATACCCGGCCCCGGCGGGCGCCTGAGAGCGATCTGACAACACACACATGCTGCCATCGTGACGCCTGATCATGTCGACAGCATGCACAATCAACTCATGCTCACCGGGCATCTGGATACCCTGGCAGGCGCGCAGAAACCCGCCGTGGCTGAACAGCGCCTCTGGCGGAAGTAAGCCGTGCCGAATCAGGGTGCGGGGGCCGTAAAGGTCGCGTAGCAACAAATTAAACAGCTCGGAGCGTTCCAGCAAGCCCGCCTCAATGCGCGCCCAGTCCTCGCTGCCGAGAATGTACGGTACCGGGTCGAGCTCCCAACTGCCGCCTGGGCCGCCCTCGCCATCATATATATTGAACGTCGCGCCATCGTCGCGCAGGATGCGGCGCGCTTTTTGCGCGCGCTCACGCAGCGCCTCTGGGCCCAGATCGCGCAGTCCGCCGAGCATGTATTCCCATTCGGGTTTGATTTCGCCCTCAGGCGTGCACGCTTCATCGAGCAGGTCACTGCGGCTTTTGTATTCCAGCGGCAGAAGCGGGACAACCTGAGTCTGCGACTGCGATTGGCCGGTTTCTTTGGACGTTACGGGGTTGGGCACAGCGTAATCCTGCGGTAGTAGCATCGAACCAATGGTGATTTAGGCCGCTCCCACCACAGGGGGACCGACCGTGCCGCGTAGTATAGCCCCATTCAGCCTGTGTTGACGATGTCAGCTTTTGCGCGGGCTGCGCATGTCCAGTATATACGGATACTCCCCCGGTGATTCCTCCGGCGGTGGCGCCATTGGCCTGGGAGGGTGTTGATCCGGGAAAAACTCGCGCAATGCATCCACTTCCGGTTGTGGAATAAACGGCCCCTGTGTATGACTGAGCACGTCGAACCGGTTGATGCGTCGGGATTCCGCTTCAAACGCATTGACCGGGAAGGTCTCATAGCTGCGCCCGCCGGGATGTGAGACATGGTAGGTGCAGCCGCCCAGTGAACGCCCGTTCCAGGTATCGATAAGGTCAAACGTCAGCGGTACATGCACGCCTATCATTGGGTGCAGTGCCGAGGGCGGTGCCCAGGCGCGGTAGCGTACACCGCCGACGCTCTCACCGTGCCGACCAGTGTTGCGCATCGGCACACGGCGGCCGTTGCATGCCAGCACATAGCGTCCCTCGGTAAGACCGGTCACGCGGATCTGCAGACGTTCGACCGAGGAGTCGACATAGCGAGAGGTGCCGAAGCTGGTGGTTTCCTCGCCCAGCACATGCCATGGCTCAACGGCCCAGCGCAGCTCCAGTTCGATGCCGTCGAGCTGCACGCGGCCGTAGTGTGGGAAGCGAAACTCCTCAAACGGTGCCAGCCACTCCAGATCAAACGCATAGCCGTGTTCGTTGAGATCCTCCACCACCTGCTTCATGTCCTGCCAGATGTAGTGGGGCAGCATAAAGCGATCGTGCAATTCTGTGCCCCAGCGCACCAGCGGCTTGTGATAGGGCGTGTGCCAGAATCGTGCGACCAGACTGCGCAGCAACAGCGCCTGTACCAGCGCCATACGGCTGTGCGGCGGCATCTCGAAGCCGCGGAACTCCAGAATGCCCAGGCGCCCAGTGGCGCTGTTGGGTGAGTACAGTTTATCGATGCAGAATTCTGCGCGGTGCGTATTGCCGGTGACATCAATCAACAGGTTGCGGAACAGACGATCCACTATCCACGGTTGCGGTGTCCCCTCGATATCAGCCATTTGCGCGAAGGCCACCTCCAACTCATACAGCATCTCGTCGCGGCCCTCGTCGACCCGCGGCGCCTGACTGGTGGGGCCGATAAACATGCCGGAGAACAGGTAGGAGAGGCTGGGGTGGTGTTGCCAGAATGTGATCAGGCTGCGCAACAGGTCCGGCCGGCGCAGAAGAGGGCTGTCGGCGGGTGTCGCCCCGCCGAGTGTAATGTGGTTGCCGCCGCCGGTGCCGGTGTGGCGACCGTCGAGCATGAATTTCTCCGTCGACAGGCGCGCGAGCCGCGCTTCCTCGTACAGGGTGGTGGTGGTTGCCACCAGTTCATCCCAGTTGTTGGAGGGGTGCACGTTGACCTCTATCACGCCGGGGTCTGGTGTCACCAGCAACTTGTGCATGCGCGGATCGCGCGGCGGTTCATAGCCCTCAATGAGGACTTTCAGTTTCAGGGCTGCCGCTGTTTGCTCTATTGCAGCAATCAGCTCGACGTAATCCTCCAGATACTCCAGCGGTGGCATAAACACATACAGCCGCCCCTTGCGGACCTCGATACACATGGCTGTGCGCACCACCTGTTCGTATTCCACCGGCTCTGCGGGTTCGTCTTCCGTTTGCTCCCGGGGTTCTGCGAATTGCATGTCAGCACGCTTAGCCAATGGGTCGCGCGGCTCGAACGGGTCGCGCTGGGGCTGAACCCTGGCCGCTTTTTTTGCGACCTCAGGCAACTCGTTCAGGGGCAGGCGCAACCCCATCGGGGAGTCTCCGGGTATTAGCGTGATACGCTCACGGCGCAGCGGCCACAGGCTGCTGCGCCAGGTTTTCTGCGCTTCTGCCACCGGCCAGCCGGTGCTGCGTTCCAGCGGGATGACGACACCCGATGCGACGCCGAAGCCGCGTTCGATCAGGCGTGCCAGGCGGCGACGATCCAGATTGCCCTTGAGTTTCTGCGCCAGGATATCCAGGTTCTCGGGCAGGGTCTGTTCCTGCAACAGGTAATGCAGGCCGTCCTCATAGGCCTGCTGGCAACAGGCGCGCGGCAGTGCCAGCAAATCACACAGGTACTCGCCAAACTGCGCTGCCAGCGGTTCCTCGTAACCATAATCCTTGTCGACCCGGCCCAGTAGTTCCGGGTTGTCCCACAGCGGCTCCCCGTCCTTGCGCCAGAACACGCCCAGTGCCCAGCGCGGCACTTCCTCGCCTGGATACCATTTGCCCTGCCCGTAGTGCAATAGGCCTTTCGGGGCAAAATGATCGCGCAGGCGCAGCAGTAGCGTCTTGGCGAGGCTCAGTTTGTCATCGCCGAGCGCATCGGTATTCCACTGCGCGGACTCCATGTCGTCGATGGACACAAACGTGGGCTCGCCGCCCATTGTCAGGCGTACATCCTCGCGCTCGAACTCCTTGTCCACCGCCTTGCCCAGTGCCATGATCTGCTGCCACTGTGCCTCGGTATACGGTTTGGTGACGCGCGGGTCTTCCAGTACGCGCTCCACGGTGTTGCTGAAATCAAACTCGACCTCGCACTTGTCGGTGGCGCCGGCAATCGGTGCGGCGGACACCGGGTGCGGTGTGCACGCGAGCGGGATATGCCCCTCACTGGCGAACAGGCCCGAGGTGGGGTCCAGCCCGACCCAACCCGCGCCCGGCAGGAAAACCTCACACCAGGCATGCAGATCGGTGAAGTCCTCCTCTGCCCCCGAGGGGCCATCCAGCGATTTCTCGTCCGGTTTGAGCTGCACCAGATAGCCAGAGGCAAAACGCGCGGCCAGCCCGAGGTGGCGAAGCAATTGCACCAACAACCAGGCAGAGTCCCGGCATGAGCCTTTCTCCAGTTCCAGCGTCTCTTCCGGGGTTTGCACACCCGGTTCCATGCGCACGAGATATTCGACGCTCTGCTGGACCTGTTGATTCAGTTCGACCAGAAAATCGTTGATGGCGCGTTTTTTGGTATTGACGCCGGCCAGCATCGCGTCGAACAGGGGGCCACACTCCAGTGTTTCAAGATAGGGCAGTAACTCCTTCTTCACCTGCTCGGCATATTTGAAAGGGAAGTTCTCAGCATACTCTTCCACAAAGAAATCAAACGGGTTGATCACCGTCATATCGGCGATCACTTCAACGTCTACTTCAAACTCGGTGCATTTCTCCGGGAACACCAAACGGGCCAGGTAGTTGCCGAAAGCATCCTGCTGCCAGTTGATAAAGTGCTCCTCGGGTTTGATCCTGAGGCTGTAGCTGTGAATCGGTGTGCGCGAATGCGGCGCCGGGCGCAGGCGCACAGTGTGCGGCGACATCGATACGGGGCGGTCGAATTTGTACGATGTGCGATGGTTGATCGCTACGCGGATTGTCATCAGTGATTACCGTTTGTGTTGATTCTTTGTGTGCGCTCAGTCAGCTTAGTGTAGCAGTCGCCCGTCGTTCGGCGGTCATAAACCAGGTTTGGTCAATGCTGCTGTACAGTTTCGTCAGCAGGACCTGGAATCGGTCCAGAAATTCATGCAAGTCCTCACGTGAACACGTTTGTGGGTCGAATGCCGAGAGCTTGCGACGGGCTTTGAGCACCAACTGTATCGCTTCCTTGTTGTTGTTCAGCGGGGATAGCTCCTGGCGGATACCGTTCAGGCAGAACTTTATCGACCTCGGCAGTGTGCTCTCGCGCAGCACAAAATCAACCATCGCACCCGACTCAACCTGTGGGCCTATCTCGCGCTGGTAGGCCCCCATGGCGGACAGCGAATTGAGCAGGCTGGCCCAGATCAATGGGTCAACCGAACTATGCAGGCGCTCCTCACCGAGTAGGGCGGCGGCCCCGACATCTACCACGCGAGTAGTCATATCCGCTCTCTCCAGCAAACGACCCAGCTTGATGAACCGGTAGGCGTGGCCGCGCGGCAGGGTTGAGACCAGTATGCCATTGATCATCTGGCAGCGTGCAATAATCGTTTCCAGAAACTGATAGCGATGGCGTCGTCCGACGCTTTTCTCAGCGTACTCCTGCGCATAGAGGTAGAGCTCATTCACATGTTCCCAGACTTCACCGGGAAGCACGTCTCTGGTGGTGCGTACATTTTCACGTGCGGCGCGGACGGAGTTCAGTATGCCGCTGATATTGTCCGGCTGTGCGATGAGGAATTTCACCACGTTCTGTTCGTTGTAGACCCGATAGCGCTCGCTATAGCTGGCCTCGCTGTTGAGGATATGCACCAGAATATCCCAGCCGGGCTCGGAACCCTTGGGTATATCCATTACCAGATGCGCGTAGGAGTGTATGAGCCTGGCCGTATCCTCCGTTCGCTCCAGATAGCGCGCCATCCAGAACAACCGCTCGGCTACTCGCGACAACATGCTCATCGGTTGTCCTCCACAATCCAGGTATCCTTGCTGCCGCCGCCCTGCGATGAGTTGACAACCAGCGAGCCCTTGCGCATCGCCACCCGTGTCAGCCCGCCCGGTGTCACCCAGGTGTCCTTGCCCTGCAGAATGAACGGCCGCAGGTCCAGGTGGCGCGGTTCCACGCGCTCATCGATATAGGTGGGCGCGGTCGAGAGCGAGAGGATGGGCTGGGCGATATAGTTGCGTGGATTTGCTTCAATGAGCGAGGCAAATTTGGCCCGCTCTGCGGCGGTGGCGGCAGAACCAATCAGCAGACCGTAGCCGCCAGACTCGTTAGCGGGTTTAACCACCAGCTTGTCGAGATTCGCCAGTACATAATCCCTGTCCTTCGGGTCCATGCACAGATAGGTTTTTACGCTAGCCAGCAGCGGCTTTTCGTCCAGATAATAGCGGATCATTGCCGGCACATAGGCGTATACCACCTTGTCATCGGCGACGCCGGCGCCCGGTGCATTGGCGATGGCAACATTGCCGGCTTTCCAGGCGCGCATAATCCCCGGCACACCCAGCGCAGAGTCCTCTCGGAAGGCCTCGGGGTCGAGGAAGTCATCGTCGATGCGTCGATACACCACATCTACGCGAATCGGGCCGTCGACGGTGCGCATATAGACGCAGTCATCGTCGTCGACGAACAGGTCGTTGCCCTCCACCAGCTCTGCGCCCATGCGCTGGGCGAGAAAGGCGTGTTCGAAATAGGCCGAGTTGTAGATGCCTGGGGTCAGGACGACGATGCAGGGGCGGCGCAGCGTCCTCGGCGAGAGGGACGACAGCGTGGCGTGCAAGCGCGACGGGTAGTCGTCCACCGGTTGGATACTGTAGTTCTCCAGCAGTTCCGGCAGTACTCGTTTGGTGATCTCCCGATTTTCCAGCATATAGGATATGCCCGAGGGTACGCGCAAGTTATCCTCCAGCACGAAAAATTTGCCGCGTTGATCGCGCACCAGATCGGTGCCGCAAATATGGGCCCATGCACCATGAAGGGGCGATACGCCCGCGCACTGTGATTTGTAGTTGCCCGACTCGAGCACGATGTCTGCCGGCACAATGCCATCGGCGAGAATCTTCTGCTTGTTGTAAATGTCGTCGATAAAGCAGTTCAGGGCGCGACTACGCTGCTCCAGCCCCAGACTCACCTGCGCCCAGTCCCGGGCTGAGATTACCCGGGGAATGATATCGAATGGCCAGGCCCGGTCGATATTCTTGCCTTCACTGTAAATTGTGAACGAAACGCCCATTTCGCGTATCGCAAGCTCTGCCGCAGCGCGCCGGGCGGCCATTTCTTCCTCGGGGAGGCTTTGCAGCAGTTTGACCACGCGGCGGGCGGCCACCCGAGGCTGCCCGGAAGCGGCGATCAACTCATCGTAGAACGCATCCGACCGGTAGTTTTTCCAGCTTTTGTTCATCGTGTCTCTTGGTGGTCGCTGAGGATATTGGGAAAAGCCTCGCAAACCTCATGCCAGAACGGCTGCAGGTCGACGACTGTTTTACGGGGGATCAGCGAGCCGGTGCGCGCCGCTCGGGCCTCTCGGTTGTCGTTGTGTGATGCACAGCGAATAAAGCTGAGAGATTTCGCCTTGCATCCTTCTGTGTCGAGCCTGTTTTAGGGTAGAATGCGCCGCTTTCCGGGGCTTGCCAGCGATCGCCCCATTTTTTTCATAGGGGGCCAGCATGTTTGACAACAACATGACCATTGAAGGGTTCGACGACGAAGTTTTTGCCGCAATCGGTGAAGAGGAGCGCCGTCAGGAAGAGCACATTGAGCTGATTGCCTCGGAAAACTATACCAGCCCCCGCGTGATGCAGGCGCAGGGTACCGTGCTCACCAACAAATACGCGGAAGGCTACCCCGGTAAGCGCTACTACGGCGGCTGCGAGTATGTCGATAAAGCTGAAGAGTTAGCCATCGAACGCGCCAAGGCTCTGTTCGGTGCCGATTATGCCAATGTTCAGCCCCACTCGGGCTCACAGGCCAATTCAGCGGTCTACCTCGCGCTGTGCAGCCCCGGCGATACCGTGCTGGGCATGAGCCTGGCAGATGGCGGCCACCTCACTCACGGTGCCAAGCCCAATTTCTCCGGCAAGTTGTATAACGCCGTGCAGTACGGCCTGAACGCCGATACCGGAGAGGTGGATTACGATCAGGTGGAAGCGCTGGCGTTGGAGCACAAACCGAAGATGATCGTCGCAGGCTTCTCAGCCTACTCGCAGATCATGGACTGGGCACGCTTTCGCGAGATCGCCGATAAGGTTGGTGCCTACCTGATGGTAGATATGGCCCACGTGGCCGGACTCATCGCCGCCGGCGTCTATCCCAATCCTGTGCCCTATGCGGATGTAGTGACCTCAACCACGCACAAGACCCTGCGCGGCCCGCGCGGCGGGATCATTCTGGCCAAGGCCAATGAAGAGCTGGAGAAGAAATTCAACTCCGCGGTATTCCCCGGCGGACAGGGCGGACCGCTGATGCACGTAATCGCGGCCAAAGCCGTCAGTTTCAAAGAGGCGCAAAGCCCCGAGTTTGTCGAATACCAGAAGCAGGTGGTAAAAAATGCCAAGGCGATGGCCGCGACATTCATCGAGCGCGGCATCAAGATTGTCTCCGGTGGTACTGAGAATCACCTGATGCTGGTGGATCTGATCGGTAAGCCCTACACCGGGAAGGACGCGGATGCGGCCCTCGGTGAGGCCAATATCACGGTGAACAAAAACGCGGTGCCGAATGACCCCCGCTCTCCGTTCATCACCTCTGGCTTGCGCGTTGGCACCCCTGCGATTACTACACGTGGGTTTGGCGAGGCGGAAACCATTGAGCTTACTGGCTGGATGTGTGATGTGCTGGAGTCGCTGGAGAACGGGACTTCTGATGCTGTGATTGCTGAGGTTAAGGGCAAGGTGTTGGAGATTTGTAAGCGGTTTCCTGTTTACGGCTGATCGTTTATTGATTTCTGCTGCTGTGTAGTGGGTGCTTCGGAACCCGGTCGATGCCGGCTGGGACTCTCGAAAAGGCCACAGCGCAGCCCAGTCATTTGGCTGCTGCGCAACTCGACAAAAATTGCTGCGCAATTTTCTGGACTCGAACAGTACCCATAAACAGGGGCAGGCCCTCCTCGCAGAACCCCCCAAATGTCTGGGCAGCGCTAAGCGTGGCCTAATTTTTCGAGAGTCCCAGCCGACACCGACCTCCTTTCTTGCCAACCCCCACACTCCCGGCTTAGTGCCACCCACTCAAATACTCCACCCCTCCCCGGTTTCTCCGCCCCAGGCATATGCTCATGTTTCCTTCAATTTGTACCCTAAATGAGTAAAGCGCCAAACCCAGAAAATATGTTAATCTTCAGCCACTTAGATTCCTGAGATACGCCCATGCACTGCCCGTTTTGCGCCGCAGAAGATACCAAGGTGATCGATTCCAGACTGGTAGCCAACGGCGATCAGATACGCCGGCGCAGAGAGTGCCTGAGTTGTGCCGAGCGTTTTACCACCTACGAGATCGCCGAGCTGGTCATGCCACGGGTGATCAAGCAGAACGGCAACCGCGAGCCGTTCGATGAAGAGAAACTGCGCTCCGGCCTGTTGCGCGCGCTGGAAAAGCGTCCGGTGTCCGTGGAGGATATCGAGGCCAATATCGTGCATATCAAGCACGCCCTGCGCGCCACCGGGGAGCGTGAGGTGGAATCACTGGTGGTGGGAGAGCTGGTGATGACGGCACTGAAAAAACTGGATCAGGTCGCCTACGTGCGCTTTGCTTCCGTCTATCGCAGCTTCCAGGATATCGCGGAATTTCGCGATGAAATAGAACGACTGGAAGCCGAACCGACCACCGACTGAAGCGGTATTAATCCGCCCATGGCTTCCTCCTTTGATACCCAAATGATGGCTCGCGCATTGCAGTTGGCGCGACGCGGCCAGTATTCCGCGATGCCCAACCCCCATGTGGGCTGTGTGCTGGTGCGCGACGGTCTCATCATTGGTGAGGGCTATACCTGTCCGGCGGGTGGCAACCACGCAGAGATTGAAGCGCTGCAGGCGGCGGGCGACGCCAAGGGTGCCACGGCCTATGTGACACTTGAACCCTGCAGCCACCAGGGGAAAACGGGGCCCTGTGCCGATGCACTTGTAAAGGCGGGGGTGACGCGGGTTGTTGCTGCAATGCTGGACCCCAATCCACAGGTGTCCGGGCAGGGGCTGGATAAATTGCGCGCGGCGGGAATTGCCGTGGAATGCGGTTTGTTGGAGAGCGAGGCGCAGGCGGTGATTCCGGGCTTTATTGCCCGTATGACGCGGGGCAGGGGACGTGTGCGGGCGAAGATGGCGATGTCACTGGATGGGCGCACAGCGATGGCCTCCGGTGAGAGCCAGTGGATTACCGGTCCGGCGGCACGGCAGGATGTACAGCGCCTGCGCGCGAATAGCTGTGCGATTGTCACTGGCGTGGGTACGGTACTGGCGGACGATTGCTCCCTGACTGTGCGGCCCGCTGAATTGGGGCTCGCGCCCGAGGAAGCGCAGCTGGCTGCGAAACGCCAACCGCTGCGGGTGGTAATGGATTCCCGGCTGCAGACACCGTCGGGTGCGAAAGTACTTGATGGGCGCGCGTCCACATTGCTGTGTCATGATCAGGCAGTTGTCATTCCGGAATCGATACGGGCGACGCCCGCTGAATGCCTCGCACTGCAACGGGGTGAAGGCGGCCTCGATCTGGCCGCACTGATGGACCATCTCGCAGCGCAGCAATGCAATGAAATTCTGGTAGAATCTGGCCCCCGCCTGGCAGGTGCACTGCTGCAGGCGGGATTGTTGGATGAGTTGATCGTGTATATGGCGCCCGCCCTGTTGGGTAGTGAAGCGCGTCCCCTGCTGCACCTGCCGCTGCAGCATATGTCAGAAAAAGTTCAGCTCAACCTGAAAGACGTGCGCAAGGTAGGGGCAGATTGGCGGTTTACCGCCACTGCACTGCGCGACAGCGATTCTGCTTGAGGCACTGATTCGTCAGCGACGCCGCCTGTCAGGCAAACCGGAGTCAGAGAGACCATTATGTTCACAGGAATTATTCAGGCCGTCGGCGTTGTCGCCGCAATACAAAAACGCGACGGTGATATGCGCTTGCGTATCCACACCGGCAAGCTGCCATTGGATGACGTCGCGCTGGGCGACAGCCTGTGTACCAACGGCGTGTGCCTGACGGTGACTGATCTACCCGGCGACGGCTATTGGGCTGATGTCTCCGTCGAAACCCTGAACTTCACTACCTTGGGCGAGCTGAAAACTGGCTCTCAGGTTAATCTGGAAAAATCGCTGACCCCGCAAAGCCGACTGGGCGGGCATATCGTCAGCGGGCATGTGGATGGTGTGGGCGAGGTGGTGAGCCTGACCGAGGATGCGCGGTCTATCCGCGTGGTGGTGCGCGCGCCCGATACACTGGCGCGGTATATCGCTCACAAGGGCAGCATCTGCGTCGATGGTACCAGCCTCACTGTGAATGCAGTGGACGGCGCGGAGTTTGACTTGAATATCATTCCCCAGACCATGACCGAGACGATTTTTGGGCGCTACCGCCCCGGCAGTCGCGTCAACCTTGAGGTAGATGTGATCGCCCGCTATCTGGAGCGGCTGATACAGGGTGATGCTGCTGCCAAGGGCACAGGCGGTGGCCTGTCGCTGGATACACTCGCCGAAAACGGCTTTTTGGGTGGCATGTCGCCGGGCCCGGGGAAAGAATGACTATGGAGTTGAATAGCGTAGATGAGTTGATCAGTGACCTCCGCCAGGGGCGTATGGTGGTGGTGATCGATGATGACGACGACAGCAACAACGAGGGCGTGGTGATGGTGGCCGCTGAGCACTGCGAGGCCAAGCACGTGACGTTTATGGCGCGCCAGGCGCGCGGTCTGATCTGCCTGACACTGACTGAGGAGCGCTGCCAGCAGTTGGATTTGCCGCCCATGGTTGAGGACGCACAGGGAGAAAAGGCTAATTTTACGCTCTCCATTGAAGCGGCTACAGGCATAGATACTGGTATCTCTGCGGTGGATCGCGCCCGCACGGTTCAGGTGGCCGTGGCGCCCCATGCGCAGCCTGGCGATATCGTGCAGCCGGGACATATTTTCCCGCTGACCGCCAGGCCTGGCGGCGTGTTGACGCGCGCCGGTCACACGGAGGCGGGCACCGATTATGCACGTCTGGCCGGTCTGCTGCCGTCTGCGGTGATTGCGGACATTCTCACACCTGAGGGTGAAGTAGCCGATGGTCAGGCGCTGCGTGAGTTTGCCGCGCGGCACGAACTGAAGATCGGTTCCATCGCCGATCTGATTCACTTTCGCATGGTCAATGAGCGCACGATTCGTCGTATCCGCGAGGGTACAATCAATACACAGTACGGTGAATTCCGATTGACTGTGTATCGGGATCAGACTGCGGATGATGTGCACATGGCGCTGTCCTGCGGTGAGATCGTGACCGATGAACCCACGCTGGTGCGCGTGCATGTGCAATCGACGATGCGTGACCTGGTGACGAGCAAGCTCTCAGACCGGCCGACCTGGAGCCTGGGCACGTGCCTGCAGGCGGTGTCTGACAGCGGTCGCGGTGTAGTTGTGCTGTTGGCGCAGCAAGAGGGCCCCGAACAATTGTTGGCCAGCATCGATATGGCGCTTGGCGAACCCGGCGCAGAGCCAGGCGTACTGCCCGGCACATATACCACAGTGGGCCTGGGCTCCCAGATTCTGCAGGATCTGGGTGTCGGAAAAATTCACCTGATGGGTGCCCCTATAAAGTACAATGCAATTTCCGGTTTTGACTTGGAAGTGCTGGATTTTGTGGACCCCGGACAATAGAAGGACAAGGATATGAGTGACATCAAAACCATCGAAGGCACCTTTACCGGCGGCAAGGGCAATTACAGTATTGTCGTGGGACGCTGGAACAGCTTTGTGGTAGAGCACCTCCTGGAGGGGGCTATCGATACGCTGCGCCGCCACGGCGTTACCGAGAAACAGATCACCATCGTGCGTGCGCCCGGCGCCTTTGAGATTCCGCTGGTGTGCAAAAAAGTCGCCGCCGGCGGCAATGTCGATGCCATTATCGCGCTGGGCGCGGTGATTCGCGGCGGCACCCCGCATTTTGAGTATGTGGCCGGGGAGTGCACCAAAGGCATTGCGATGGTGAGCATGGAATACAGCGTTCCCGTCTCGTTTGGCGTGCTGACAGTGGATTCCATCGAGCAGGCGGTGGAGCGCTCCGGCACCAAGGCCGGCAATAAAGGTGAAGAGGCTGCGATGTCCGCACTGGAGATGGTGAGCCTGATGGGCAAGTTGAGCTGAATGAACAAGCCCGCACACAACACGCTGGCCGCCGAGCGCCGCAAAGCCCGACACTACGGCATGCAGGCGCTGTATCAGTGGCAGATGGCCGGCGCCGCCGTGAGCGATATCGAAGCCGAGTTTCGCGCTGATTACGATTTCACCCACGTTGATCTGGAGTATTTTCAGGCGCTGCTGCACGAGATTCCAAGGTGTGTCGATGAACTCGATGCTGCGATGGAGCCGCTGCTCGATCGCACGCTGGATGACCTCGGCCCGATAGAGCGTACACTGCTGCGCATGGGCATGTTTGAACTGACGCACCGTATTGATGTGCCGTATAAGGTCGTCATCAATGAGGAGGTGGCACTGGCAAAAAAATTTGGTGCCACCGACAGCCACAAATACGTTAATGGCGTGTTGGACAAGGCCGCGCGGCAACTGCGCAAGGTTGAGGTCGACGCGGCATCCTGATGCCTGTGGCCGAGTTTTCACTGATCTACCGATATTTTTCCCACCTCGGCCGCGGTGATGCGGTGGATCTTTCGGTGGGTGATGACTGCGCGATACTGCGTCTGCAGCCCGGTGAACGTCTGGCCACCTCGGTCGATACCATGGTCGAAGGCGTGCACTTTCCCACTGATTGTTTCCCCGAGGACATCGGCTTTCGCGCGGTATCCACCGCTGCCAGCGATCTGGCTGCAATGGGCGCCAGGCCACTGGGTATGACGGTGGCGCTGACACTGCCTGCCGCAGATGAACTCTGGTTACACGCATTCAGCGAGGGTGTGGCAGCGGCCGTCTCTGCGTACGAACTGCCACTGGTCGGAGGTGATACCACGCGGGGCCCACTGGCCGTTTCCGTGCAGGTGCTGGGTGCGCTGCCGCAGGCACAGGCGATGTTGCGCAGCGGCGCGAGTGTCGGCGATGCAGTGTATGTATCGGGTACCCTCGGGGATGCTGCGGGGGCTCTGGCCGTTATGGCACAGGAATGGCGACCGGATGCTGACCATGTGGAGTATCTGCTGGAACGCTTCAACCGCCCCCGGGCGCGCCTTGAACTCGGCCTGCAATTGCTGGGTTCGGCCACTGCAGCCATCGATATTTCCGACGGTTTGCTGGCAGATGCTGCGCATATCGCCGCGGCCAGTGGTGTCAAAATCTGCATCGACCCCGATCTCCTACCCCTATCGCCCGCGCTGCTATCTCACGACAGTCGGGAGGTGGCCGTGCGCTGGGCGTTGACCGGCGGCGATGATTACGAACTGTGTTTCTGCCTGCCCGCGGGTGCCGCACCGCCTGCGGGCACCACATTGATTGGCCGGGTAGAGGCTGGATCAGGTGTAGACTGCGGTCTGGTGCTGGAGTCGCCCGCAGGCTACCAACACTTTGACGAGCAGTGAGATAATCCGGGAATGATCATGCCATCAGAGACCACCGAGCAGCGTGTCAGCCATCCCGCGCCGGACTTTCGGCGTCACCCCGTGCAGTTCCTGGCATTCGGCTTTGGCAGCGGCTTGTCGCCCAAGGCGCCGGGTACTGCCGGCACACTCCTGGCGGTTCCTCTGTATCTGCTGATCGCGCAGTGGGGCCTTCCTTACTACAGTGCTGTTGTGCTGGTGGCCGCGCTGGTGGGCATCTGGATCTGCGGTGCCGCGAGTCGTCAGCTTGAGGTGCACGATCATCCCGGCATCGTCTGGGATGAGTTCGTTGGCTTCTGGATTACCCTGTGGGCTGTGCCCGTACAGTGGGGCTGGGTGATCGCCGGGTTTGTGGCATTTCGATTTTTCGATATCGTCAAACCCTGGCCTATCAGCGTGCTCGACCGCAAGGTCGGTGGCGGTTTTGGCATTATGGTGGACGATATCCTGGCCGGCGTGATGGCCTGCGCGACCCTGCATATCGTCATGCTTATGATATAGGGCCTCCCGGGAGACGACCTATGGTATTGCAATTAGCAGCGATTTCACTTGGTTTCTGCCTGTCTCTGGCCACACTGCAAACCGCATTGGCTCAGGGCTCCGTTGATCTGGAGGCCCTGTTGGGTAAAACCGCTGTGCTGATGATCGATGGCCGGCGCCATACACTGCGCGTGGGTGAGGCTGCCGATGGTGTGACGTTGGTGGCGACAGAGCCCACCTCAGCCACCGTGGAAATCGCTGGCAGGGTTCAGGTGCTCGGCCTCACACGGCGCGTAGGCACAGCTTATCAGGCGCGGGACGAACTGGTTGTCACCATCGCGCGGAACGGGTCGATGCAATACCAGACCAGCGCCACCATCAATGGACGTAGCGCTATGGTGCTGGTGGACACCGGCGCCAACATGATGGCCATCAGCTCTGACAATGCCCAAGTTCTGGGCATCGACTACGAAGACGGCGAGCCCTCAATAGTTGAGACGGCTGGCGGGCGCACAACTGCCCACGCGATCACCCTGCAATCTGTGGCTGTGGGCGAGATCGAGGTGAATAATGTGCCTGCAATGGTCGTTGATGGCGCATTTCCCACCACAATTTTGCTGGGAATGAGTTATTTGCGGCATGTGAAGCTACAGGAGCACAATGGCATCCTGTCGCTCTCCAAAAGCCCTTAGTCATTGCTCCCCCTCTTTTCGCCGTTTACTGGTAGAATACGGCACCTTTTCTGACGGATGTCTCGCGTGGCTGTTAGTTTCATAGAATCCTCTCGCCTTCCCACAGCCTGGGGAGAGTTTGATATTCACGGTTTTGAGGATACCGAATTCAATAAGGAGCACGTCGTTCTCACCATGGGCGATGTTGCCAATGGCCAGCCGGTGCTGGTTCGTGTCCACTCTGAATGCCTGACGGGCGATGCCCTGTTCAGCATGCGCTGCGACTGCGGTAACCAGTTGCATGCGGCCCTCGAGGCGATTGCCAAGGAAGGGTGCGGGGCGCTGTTCTATCTGCGCCAGGAGGGGCGGGGAATCGGCCTGCTCAACAAGATCAAGGCCTATAAATTACAGGACGCCGGTGCCGATACGGTAGAAGCCAACGAGCAGTTGGGTTTTGGCGCCGACATGCGCGATTACAGCATGCTGCGGCCCATGATTGAGCACCTCGGCCTCCAGTCTGTACGATTAATGACCAATAACCCGCGCAAGGTCGCGGCGATGGAAGAGCAGGGTGTACAGGTGGCTGAGCGGATCGCATTGCACACCGACAGCAACCCGCACAATGAGAAATACCTGCAGACCAAGGCCGGCAAGCTCGGGCATATGTTTGATCATGGGAATTAAGGCCGGGGAAAACTGCTAGCCCCGGCAGGGCCTATCAGCGATCCCGTTCGACGATATAGCGCGCCAGATCGCGCAGTAAATCGGCCGATTCACCGAAATCCCGCAATGCCTGCAGCGCCTCTTCGAGCAACCGCCGCGCCTCGGCTTTTGCCCCCTCCAGCCCCAGCAGTTTGACGTAGGTCGGTTTATTGGCCTCGCTGTCCTTGCCCTGCGTTTTACCCAGGGTCGCCGTATCGCCCTCAACATCCAGAATGTCGTCCACCACCTGAAACGCGAGCCCGATATGGGTGCCGTAGTCATCGAGTGATGCCAGCTGCGCCTCACTGGCGCCAGCGGCAATGCCGCCAAGCGCCAGTGAGGCGCGAATCAAGGCCCCGGTTTTCAGCGAGTGCATGGCTTTCAGTTGTTCCAGCGATATATCGGAATCGGTGGCCTGGATATCGATAAACTGGCCGCCAACCATACCGGCCGGCCCCGCTGCCCGCGCCAGCACCTTCACCATCGCAATTCGCTGCTCGGCGCTTAGCCCCGGTGCATCGGCCAACAACTCAAATGCGCGAGCCTGTAGCCCATCTCCCACCAATATGGCCGTCGCCTCATCGTAGGCCTTGTGCAGGCTGGGTTTGCCGCGGCGCAGGTCGTCGTCGTCCATCGCGGGGAGGTCGTCGTGGATTAGGGAGTAGGTGTGGATGAGTTCTAGGGCGACGAATATGTGTTGCTCAAGAGGTGGTTCAGCTGAGCCTATCGCCTTGAAGGCAAACCATGAGATTGCAGGTCTGATTCGTTTACCATCGCTGATTGCTGAATACCGAGAGGCATGATCCAATTGATCTAACGGCTTCAGGAATGTTTCAGTGCTGCCTTCTGCACGCCCTGATAGAGGACCAACTGCTTGATTGAATGGAATAAGAAACTCTTCAAAAGCCCTTTTGAGAACAGGATTCACTCAGTATCCTCAGGTTCAACAAAGTTCTGGACGCTCATGGCATTCCGCTGTTCAAGTAGGAGGTTGACCTTCTGTTCAGCCTCTAGGAGCGACTGTTGTGCACTGCGTGTTAGAGAGACGCCCTCTTCAAACAATACCAGAGATTTATCCAGAGTCTCTTCCTCATTCTCGAGGGATTCTACAATAGCATTGAGCCTTGATAGGGTAGATTCGAAATCAAGATTGTCGGTGGCACTTTTCTTCTTTGTCATCTACGTTAGTCTCTTTTTCATGGGTACTAATTGTGGTCGTTATACTCATGGTCGGTAATTGTACTAAGCGCGCTGGGGCAGTCTACCTTTGCTTGTCAGCTGGGAGGAGTACACCATGTGCCCCAATTCGTACACCCGGGTCGATACTAGGTTTACTCGGCACTCTGACAAGCCTCATCGATAAGTACCTGAAACTCATTGACCATATGCTCTATAGAGAACATTCTGCAGCGCTCTAGCCCTAGGCGACCCAACTCAGCTCTTTCGTCTTCACTGTTGATCAAATCGGCTATCGCAGACGGAGAGTGCATCTGGGGATTCATTTGCTACAAGACGGCCCGCGTTTCCACCGTCAAGCAAAAGTCGAGGGCCTGTCGGGCAGTCGGTGGCAATTGCCGGTAGTCCTAACGCCATTGCCTCCAGAAGAACGTTGGGCATTCCTTCCCAGCGCGAACTTAGTATGAAAATGTCGCTCTTCTGGAGCCAATCGCGAACGTTTTCTTTCCATCCGACCATCTCAACCCGATCCTCAATCTGCTGTACGCAGGCAATACGTTCCAGCGTTTCACGTTCCTCGCCCACCCCCAATATTGTCAGTCGCCAGGGCAACTCTCTGATAGAGCCAAGTGCTTCCAACAATAAGTCGAATCCTTTCTGTACGTTCAGCCGCCCAACAGAAATTAACTCCACTTGGGCGGATGACTTACTGGGGTTAGTGGCTCTGATATTCGGTAGGTCTGGTATGTCGACACCATTGAAGATTACACGGATCTTGTCTTTGGCAATTCCGAAATTCGAGCTCAGGTCGTCTGCTATTTCCGGTGTAACAGCTACGTGTGCAAAGGCTTTCGGGTACAGTCGATTTATCGCACGCAATCTTATTTTTGTCGATGGAAGTCGTTGAATTTCGCGGCTAAGGTAATTCCTGTCAGAACAAATAACCGGTGTTGGTAGGCGATACCATGCCTTGGCAAGTAAGCAGATCAGGTTGCTATTGGGAAGAAAACTGAGGATGCAGTCCGGTTTCCAGTTCAGTACGTGCCTACCCAAGACTACCGACATTGTGCGGAAGTCTCTGATATCGTTGGACAATAATCTGAACTTGGATAATTTTATCTCGCTGAGATCGAATAGTGAGAGCAGGAAGCCGGCGGACGCCAGTTGTTCCAGCCGCCGCTTGATACTACCTGCAGGGGAGGCAATATTCTCAGGTATTTGCTCTAAAAGCGGAATGATAGCGACGTGTTCGGCGGGAGCTACGTCGATAGTGTTTCCCAGTGTGAGAGCGATTTGGACGTCGTAGTGAGCTGGGTTCAGTTCGGAAGCTACTCTGCTTAGAACTCTCTCTGCTCCGCCACCGACGAGACTGTCTATTACACACAGAACTTTCTTGCGCCGCGGCTCATTAACGTGTCCGTTAGCTCCCATAGGAGGTTCCGGTGGAGGTTGGAATTATTGTGAGAATCTGTTTGGGCGCTTCCAATTGTTCAGCCGATGATTGAAAATGGCTGTTCTTCATGTGTTAGTCCGATATAAAACGTGAAAGCGCGGATTATAGCATTGTTATCTAGCCGAAGAGACTCAGTTTTGAGTGATTTGGGACACGTCAAATCGCCGCCGGTTGGTAGTCGGCCGGGTAACGGTGCTGAGCGGAAGAATGCGTTGAGCATTGTCCTGACATACCGGGGTATCATTTTTCTCGTATCAATTCGAGAGTACTAGCAGGGCTGAAGGTTGTCAGAGAACGCAATAATTAGCCAGATTAAGGCCGTGTTTGCGGGCTTCCGATCCAGAGAATCATATTCGAATGTGGTTAGCCTGGGCGTTGTCCAAAATGCAGTAGCGTTCGGCGCCAGTTATTTGGTTGTATTGTTTCTGAACCGCTTGCTCGGAAAAGACGGGTATGGTGAGTTTGTTTTCTTCCAGACAGCATTTTCCTACATAGCAATAGTCGGTCTTCTGGGTTTTGATCGTACCTTGATTTTCAGGCTATCAGATTTCAGTGAGAGCGCGGGCCAACTCGTCGGACAAGCAATGATGGTTCGGTTGTTGAAGCAGGCCTTCGTAGCGACCCTATTGCTGGAGGCAATTCTACTTGTTTCCTGGTTCTGGTTTCGCGGTATCACCGCTGGTTATTCGGCATTTTTCTGGATAGTGCTATTCTCGGCGAACGCGCTGACTGGCATTGTGATCGCCATGTTGGTTGCCTATCTTCAAGCCAATAAATATGTCGTTGTAACCATAAAGGTCGGCATTCTATCCAATCTTGTCGCAGTT
Organism: Halioglobus sp. D3-4; assembly: GCF_055809315.1. Taxonomy (NCBI): domain Bacteria; kingdom Pseudomonadati; phylum Pseudomonadota; class Gammaproteobacteria; order Cellvibrionales; family Halieaceae; genus Halioglobus; species Halioglobus sp. D3-4. The sequence goes on along the minus strand of NZ_CM147907.1, from coordinate 3,062,284 downwards.
CTGTTGCTTGGTACTCTAACTTACTTGCAAGGTGATTATCGCAGTATTGCCCTGTTTATAGTGGTGCCTAACTTTTTCACGATTGCGGCTCTTGTTTATCAGCTAAGATCACTGCCGCAGCTCGAAAAAAAGGTCGGTCTGGGAAAAGGGGATTACGCTTACTCAGTCAAAATTATGGCGACAAAGCTGGTGCATACCGGTGTGGAAAAAATCGATTTGCTTATGATTGGAATTCTGTTGCCTGTCATGTGTATAGCTGAGTATCGGGTGGCCGCCCTATTCGCAGTTCTGGTGAAAACGGGGGATGTATTGCTGGGGCCGCTTTTTACACCAATGTTTCGATACTATTTGGGTCAGAACGACGGTGAGAAAGTCATTTCACAGTATCGCCGAAATAAAAACTTCTCTGCTATCATCGCGGCAGCGGTTCTCCTATGCTATCTGTTGTTTGGTGAAGTCTTACTGTCCGTGTTTGGTGACTATCAGCAGTCGTACGGCGTTATGCTGGTGCTTTCGGTAGCCTTTTTTAACCAGGTTTTTTTTGGCCCCAACGGCAGGTACTTGATTTTGTCGGGTCGATCTAATCTGACTCTAATGTCGACAATATTCGTGCTCGCGGTAATGGTGTCGCTCAATATGGTAGCGATCCCTAGGTTCGGTAATATGGGGGCGGCATGGGCGACGTTAGCCTCTCTGCTGGCGCTTAATTTAATGCTGACGTTCATAATTCAGTATGAGGGAATTCGCTTTCTTAAGCTGTATGATTGGTTGATACTTCTGATCGTTAATCTCGGATTGCTCGGGTATATGTTTTGGGTATGAATAAAGGCGATAGTTTCCTGGTGAATGTGTTCCATATAGGCCCACAAAAAGCCGCCACGACCTGGGTCTATAAAGCACTGCAGGGCCACCCTCAGGTAGCCACATCTGCCATTGATTCTGTCCACTATTTTGATTTTTTCTACCACAGAGAAGTGGATTGGTATCATAATCAGTTCACACCTTCACAACGAAGAGTGGTTTTTGATCCGACATATACCTATATTCGTAGTCGAGAATCAGCCAGGCGCATCGCGCAGTACAATCCGGATGCACGTATCATGCTTACGTTGCGGTCACCAATCGATAGAGCGCTCTCACACTACTGGCACGAGAAGAAAAAAGACCGATTCAATTACGCGTTTGATGAGGTTTTCAGAAACTTTGATCTCTTTGCTAGTTGGTTGGAACCTGGGTTGTATTTCAGGCACATCAGCACCTATTTGGATTTTTTTGACCAAAGCCAGATCAAGATACTTTTCTTCGAAGATCTTGAAGTCGATCCGGTTTCGTTCTATCAGGAAATACTCGATTTTTGCGGGCTTGAATTGACTGAAGTTCCGCAGTGGATATACGAGAAAGTAAATGCTGCTGCACCTTTTGCTGCTAGGGATTCAGGGTTCAAGCTTGGGTCGGTGATCGCCGCCATAACACCTGCGGGAATTGCGTCGAAGTTAAAAGCGCGGAGTGTGCCAGATACAAACAGGGCTCAGCCAATTTTTTCCGATAAAGACCAGTTCCTGCAGTCGGTGGGTGAGAGTATTTTGCGTGAAATACAAAAATTCTACTCTGAAGATATTGCATGCCTGGAAGAATTAACCCAACGTGACCTCACTAAGTGGAAGCATCTGGATTTGTGATGAGCATATTATCTGAGTTAAGAAGAATGCGTACCGCTTACATGATCCAGAGCAAGTCGGAGCTTAGTATATTTGCAGCAGGGCATGAGATGCGCTTTGCTACCGACTCTGAAGTCTCAAAGCAATGGTTCTATCCTAGGTATCTTCATGGGCAGCAACATGAACCCAATGTTACGGACCTATTCTGTCGAGAGGTAGCTGTTACCGATACCGTACTTGATATTGGTGCTAACCAGGGTTATTTCTCAGTGCTTTCTGCGAAGCTAGCCGCGCAAGGGTCAGTTCATTCCTTCGAACTGGACCCAGTGCTCATACCCCTCATCAAAAAGTCTGCACTACTGAATTGTGATATTGCTCCTATCAGCATCCATCAAGCGGCGGTCTCAGATACTGATGGGGACTACGTAACATTTGCGCCGCATATCGAGGGTAATCTCACAACAAATTCCATTCATCAAAAAAGGGTTGAATCTTCAGTGATGTCGTTCTCGACAACCTTAAAGATTGATACCTTTTGTGAGAGAATGAAAATTTCCCCCAATTTCATCAAGCTGGATGTCGAGGGTGCAGAACTAGAGGCGCTCAGCGGCATGATGCAAACACTGTCACAGGCGCGGCCAAAGTTACTGATTGAAATTCACCCGACGCAGTTGGCTGAAATCGAGAAAACGCCGGAAATGGTTGTAGATCGTATTATGTCTGCCGTCCCCCAGTATCAGTGTTATATGGTTGATGAGTATAGGAAGATCAGCGACAACTACCTCGTCCCCGGTGTTCCTGCTGACATAAATCGAACCACCAGACCGGTAGTACTATTCTTTTCGCTGTGAATATATATCTGCATGATGTCCAAGCTTCCATATCAGACGGTGCTATCGCGGCTCAGCGATGGAATGTGGATAGACTCGATCAAATAGAAGAGGTGATTTGCCGCTATTTGCCCGAAGTCGAATTATCTATTGATGACGGCTACGAATCGGTTATCAATATTCTCCCGTTATTGGAAAAGTACAGGATACCGTGCACTTTTTTTGTTACCACCGGCTTTCTGAATCAAGAGTGCTATCCGTATGAATTGGAGGTTTCCAATCTTTTGGCTGATTTAGATGAGGTGTGGGATCTGGTGGGCGAGAAGCATGCCATTGATAGTGTGATAGCGAGGGAGGCGTTATTCAGGGAGATTCACTCGACGTTGAAACCGCTTAATAGGTCTGCTCGAGAGGCGTTGGTCGGTGAGTTTTTCGAGCGAAACTGCAAGGATAGAGCAGTATTTCGAAAGTCCAGATTTATGAGTGCTGAAGCATTGCGAACGCTAGCCACCCATGATTTCATCGATGTTGGTTCACACGCGCATTCTCATGTCCTCTTGCCCACTCAATCGAAATGGAACATTGTTAGAGAACTCTATAAATCTAAAACTATTCTGGAAAAAATTCTCGCTCGGAAGATTGTAAAGTTGTCGTATCCCTATGGAGGTACCAGTTTTTTTACACAAAAAGTGGCCTCTATTCTGGGCTATCGGCAAGGCTATGGAACTCACTGCCGAGGAACGCTCAATAATGTAATGAATTTGCCACGTTGCTCTGTGTCTGAGTTGTCAGGTAATGAATCAGAATAGGAGGGTTTATGTAGGTACTCTGTACTCGGGTGAGGCGGAGCTACAGGCATGTCTGGATTCGGTAGAAGCGCAGACACTAAAGCCTATAGTGCATGAAGTGATAGAGTTTCTGCCTAACAAGGAAGCTCATGAAGCGCTTTATGGCAGATTCATGGACTTGCGTGAAAGGTACGATTACTTCATCAAGCTTGATGCTGATATGGAGTTTGTAGGAGGCGACGTTATTGAACGGGTTGTTCAGTATTTTGAATGTCATCCGGGTCTAGATCATCTATCGCTTACAGTACAAGATTTCTATACCGATTCCAGTATTTTTGGAGTCCATTTTTTTTCCAACCGATGTCGTTGGGAGCGATCCAGCGATCAACTCTTCGTAGACCATTTTCCTATAGTTAGTGGTCATCGACTGCTGCTGGCCGCCCCGACTCCGGAACTGAATGTCGTGCGGCATGCATTCGGTCAGAGTGATTCAGACGCCTATGCTTTTGGCTATCATAAGGCGGCGAAGGTGCTGCAGCGTGACCGAGATTATAGCGACTATGATCAAGTTAAAAACCATTGGGTCAATATTCGAAGATTGTCTGTGGCTTATCGCCGACACGAGGACAGAGCGCGTTCATTGGCATTAGAAGGCGCGGCCCAGCAATTTTTTATGTCTCAAGATCAGGGGGCGCCGGTAGATCACAATCTGTATAAGAGATTGTCAGTACAGCCCGGTATTTCGCAAACTCAACTTCGCCGGTTTTCTAGAAATCAGTGGTATCAATCGGTTGTCATTGCCTGGGCCATCGGTCCGAGGATTTTTTCTGGTTTTCTTTTGCAGATGCTCCGGCGCTATATGCTTGGATTTCTGGGTAGGGAGGGATCTTCCAGTATCGGTGCAATGCCCCCGGATTTGTACCGGACGCGCGACAGTAGGTAGATTGCCCGGCATCGTTCGAGTATCTGCGTTCGCAATGTCGTTACGATTCAGTGATAGGTCACGCCCTAAGGCAGTTTTTATATAGATAGATAGATAGGTAGGTAAGTAAGCCTTATTGTGGTCGCAAATGATTCTGCGTCACTAACTTTGCAGCGTGCTTCATGGCATGGAGTAACTTAAATATACGTCTGACGATGGGGCCTGAGAGCGCAGCAGATCCATTGAGCCAAACGTGATCCGGGTTTGCATAACGTTTCTTCCCCGGTGTTATTTCGAAGATGAGGATTTCCAGCAGATCGCGTATCGAGAGAGCGCTAGCTAGCGTTCTCTCGTACTCTTTGTAATGGGATTGTTCGACATTGGTTTTTAGCCAGGCAACTGCTTGTGCATCCTGCTTTTGCGGGTTGAACAAAAAGTTGAGAAGTAACTGGTTAGCCGCTGGCATAAGTTCAGTAAGGTTGCCGTTGAGTATGTCGCTTTGAGTCAGGGCCCGAGCATGATCTTCCACCATTCCATGAAGGTGCTCTACCCAGATATGATGCTTACTGTCGTCATCGACTGGCTTGGTTAAAGGTTCCCATGGAGAGTGCGCTTGGTATCCAATAACAGTGCCATGGGTCGCAGGTGTGAATAGGTGCTCAAGGACCGTGACTGAAGGTAGATGGAAGATTCGATCATCGCAGTGTTCGCCCGGTACTTCTGCACTAGAGTGCGCAAAGTATCCCCTGTGACGCCCAGTGCTGCTTACTGGTGAATGGTTTTTAGTCACTCCCAGGTAGTAGCCTTGTACGTCTATACTCGGTTCTTTCGTTGCGAGTATCTGGCGCAAAGCAGCTTGACAGTTCAGTACCCAGCCTATATCAACAAGTGCCCAGGGTGTGCCGTCCAGTAATCCCTCTCTTTCTGCGTAACCCAGCACATGGGTTCTATTGATTCCAGCTTGCTCAAGAACAGAATCCCTCAACCCGTCGGTTTCCAGTAGTGAGACAAACTCCTCGGTTCTGCTATTACTGAGTTCTTCATTAACATCGTTGAACTCATTCTGCAAAAGCAAATTTTCAAACTCTTCTGGGTCGAGATCCAGTCTTCGAAGAATTGCCTTGGGTGTGCGTGCCATAATTGACTCATAGGCCCATTTCATCTCTTCCCGGTCGCCCCGCTGGATAGAAGGAGCGAACCACGCCTTTCGAGATCCAAAGAGATATCGACATTCGATAGCGTCGTCGGCGGCGCTGAGAATTCTAGCGATTTTGAAAAATATCTCGGCATCTCGGGAGACGAAATAGAGCCGTTTTCTACCATCGATTCTAGCCTGTTGCAGAACCCAGGAAACATAGATCACTAGAAAAGGAGCGATAACAGAGTGGACCACTGAGGCTGATGGATGTGGCTGCAACTTACCGCTTTCGGCTGCGCGTAATCGCAAGCATCGGTTGATACCTATGAAAGCCCTTACGCTGTCGTGGCTGTACTTGGCAGTGACGGCGTTTTCGTATGCGGTTAGCTGTCCGCCCGTATAAAGTCGTGCTTTGACACCAGTCACTTTTGCCATTCTAACGTCGGCCCGTCTGTTGTCGCCGAGGTGTCTGATATCTTTAGTTCTCACACCCTCTGCACTAGCTACGTGGTGAAATAGGGAGCTATGGTGCTTCGACTTCCCCACCTCGTTGGATACATAAAGAGCATCACCATCTTGCCAGAACCCACATTTCTCTAGCATTTTCTGAATTGTGGAACTGCTCAGGTACATGTCTGAAATGTACACGATCTTTCCGTGTTGCCTGGCGTCGGTGACCGTCTGCAGTACTGCGGCAATGGGAGAGCAAGCCTCTAGCTCTAGTGCGATTTCGGCAGACTTCATGTACGTAGGGTCAACTGCGATTTCAGACATGTCAGTCAGGCATGCGTAGATGTGATCGAGTGATATATCCTCAAGGGCTGCGTGGGTTCGACGGGCAGCCTGCTCAGCGCTGATCCTGAGATGATGTAACTTATCTATGTTTGTCTTTGAATCTTCCAGTCCGGCTTCTAGCAATGTTCGCTTTGCAAGGTCGAAAAACAGGTCTGTTGGTGCAAGATAGGGGCGAGTGATGCAGGTATCGAAAACGTCGAACGAGTAAATAGTTGAAGACATTTTCTTGATCTAACCTTTTATACCCATTGCCATCGGCCTATTCGGCGTGCTTGGTTGCGATGGTCAGTTATCGTTCACTTTATATTCATGGCCGCTTATAGTAGCGCAGCAGCCGTTCATTATGTTCAAGCACTGTAGGGGGTTTCTGAAGTGAACGAAAGAACTGTTCCCGAAGTTGTGGATAATTACCCTGAATATCGGTCAGCCGATCTACGAAGCCGTTTACATCACCCGCTTCGAAAACAAAGCTAGCGGTATTGCCGACCTCTTGTGCGCCGCCTAGGTTGGACGTGAGTACAGGGATGCCGTGGCCAACAAACTCCAATGCGACCTGCGGCAGATTGTCTTCCCAAAGCACCGGCACCAGCCCCAGATGAACTGGTGCGAGTATCTCAGGTAAGGCGTCTGGTGCGTAACCATTGTAATACCTGTAGGACAGAAAACGCTCACCAAGTTTTTTTACTTCGGGGGTAATCCAGTTACTCTCGCCACGAGCAGCAATGACGAGTTGTATTTTTTTTGCGATTTGATGTGGAACCGCGCGTAGACACTCCAGTAGGAAGAAAAAGCCCTTCTCATGGCTTGCGTAACCCAGATACGCAATACAAATTTTCTCGCCCCTGATCGACTTAGCCGGGTATTCGCTGGACAGTTCGTAGCGAGAACCTATGTATTCTGTAAACAATTTGCTACGAAGAATCCCGTTGCCCTCTGCAATATCCCTGACTCTATTGGAAACGGCGAGTACGCTGTCAGCGTATTCGTTCAACAGCCTCCGCGTTTCATTTAAATAGCTGCCATAATTGCTGGCTTGTAATTGCCCCTCCTCGCTGGATATTGTCTTCTCCAATGAGCGGCCTGACCTGCGTGACTGCGCTCTAGATTTTTTGTCGAGCGCCGGCAGCAGATATAGAGCTGTTGCCAAAGCAACCTTTTGCAAGGTCCGGTCGTTCATCAATCCAAGTTGCTTTGCCGGTGAAAGCAGTTTCTTCGTTCTAAGTACCGCACTGGCCGAAGCGCGAGTGTTCGGACAGTTGACACAGTCCCTCCCTTCATTAGAACCCTCGCAGTTTCTGGAGCCGTTCTTCCATAGCTTTACCTGTGGGCAAAACGGGTAGTAGTCGTGGAGTGAGGCAACTATCCGCGTGCTGGGGTGCTGTTTCTTGACCTCCATTGCGCGATACGAGATGCCTTCAAAGTTATTGAAATGTATAACGTCAAAAGGGCCTTCCTTATCCAAAAGTGTGGATAGCAAATCTCGAGTTGTCGTGTCAGCGACAGCAACACTCGCATTTGTGGCATTCAAGTGAGCTGGTGCGAGTACCGGAGAGTTGACAATACTGAAACACTTGACGCCATTTTTGTCGTTAAGCCGACGACAATATGCGCCACGGTTGCTGAGTTCAAACTCGGTACCGGAGGATAAGTGTACAATCTCATGGTGTTCGGTCTCAGCTAGCCGGTCTATGACACGATCAATATAGGTGGCTGCTCCTCCGCCACGATGTAAATCATCTCGGTAGGGAGTCCAACTGTAGATGAGGATTTTCATTGGCTTGATTACGGGTACTCTACGGCGCGCCAAAAAAGTAGGGTGCGGTGCGATTTTAATATAGCATCATTTGTTTAACATCTATCATTCCACAGTCTGTTTTTATATGATTTCATATTATTTCCCTAGGCGGATCAGTGTGACTATATGCATGTTTTGCAGGGCGACTTCTTGGCGCGTAGCGGCTACGGGCAATGGCTGTTTGTAGTCGGTATTTCTCGCTCAGGTAGTGGCTATCTATGAAATTTCTTGTCGTTGGAGCCGGTTTTGCCGGGTCTGTCATAGCTCGAGAGCTGGCGCAACACGAATTAGGCAGCGTTGTGGTCATAGATAAAAGAGACCATGTTGCGGGGAATGCATTCGACCCCGTGCATGCTGAGACTGGCTCGCGCTATCATAAATATGGCCCCCACATATTCCATACCAACAGCCGCCCGGTATTTGACTATCTTTCGCAGTTCACGCGTTGGCTGCCCTACAACCATGTAGTCAACGCTGTCTTACCGGGCGGGGTCGCTTCACCTATGCCAATTAACAGAGATACGTTGAATATTCATTTTGGGCTAGAACTCGCTGATGAAAGAGAGATGCGCGAATTCTTACAAGGCATACGTGAGCCCATCGATCAACCGGCCAATGCCGAGGAATACCTCTATTCGATTTATGGCCGCGAGCTTACAGATCTGTTTTTCGGGCGGTATACCTACAAAATGTGGGGGTTGAAGCTGGCAGAGATGCCGATCTCCGTGGTGGCGCGGCTGCCAGTGAGGTATGGGAACGAGGCACAGTATTTTGATGATGAATTTCAGGGAATGCCAGAGGACGGTTATCTGCCATTAATAGAAAAAATGTTGGCTCACGAGAAAATTGAAGTTCGGCTCAATACGGAGTTCGACAAGGCCACGGAAGATCAGTACACGCACATTTTTAATAGCATGCCTATTGATGAGTATTTTGAGAATAAGTTCGGCCCGCTTCCCTATCGCTCCATCAAGTTTGATCATCATTTCAACGAACAATTTGACTATGATGTCCCTACAGTAAACTTCACAGATACCGGTAAGTACACACGAAAAACAAGTTGGGCGTTGTACCCAGGCTGTGGAGGGAGCCCGGGTGACCATGTCACATACGAGATACCGTGTTCCTACGAGGAAAACAATCTGGAGCGTTACTATCCGATAAAAACCATCGATGGTTGGCCCCAACGACGCTACAAGCAGTATCAGGAGCTAGCCAAGTCTAAAGATAATATGACCTTTATCGGCCGCTGCGGTCAGTACATTTACTATGATATGCATCAGGTGGTGGCCAACAGTCTTGCGATAGCGAATAAATTTATTGAGTCCTCCAGTGCATAGCACGTTGTTTTATATGGGGGGCACATGACACCTGCTTATAGAGTGCTGTGGCTGTGTAAGGGCAGGTACATGAATCATGATGTTATAGAAGACAGGTATGCTCGGTTGTTTGAGTTGCCCAATCTTCTTGGTAAGCATGAGAGCCTGTCGATCAGTGCGGTATGTCTTGATTATCACCTGCGTAAGAAAGCTCCAGTTAGTCTCGATTTGCAAAATACCTGGCGCAGATACAGTCTGCCGAGAAGCCTTTTTACAGGATGGCTTTTTGCACTGGTGTCTCATTTAAGACAGTTCAGGCCACAGTGTGTGATCGCCAGCTCGGATTGTGTACACGTCGTTCTCGGGTGGTTAATCTCGCGTTGTTTTAAGACCCGATTTTTTGTCGATTTGTATGATGACTATTCAACATTTGGTCTGGCGAGAGTGCCCGGTATAAAGAAGCTGTACTCCCGAGCACTTCAGGAGGCAGATGGTATCTGCACGGTCAGTCGTACCCTGGGGCGACATATAGAGGAAGAGTATCCCGGGAAAAACGTACTGATACTCGAGAGCACAATAGACTCGCAACTCTTTTATCCCAGAGACAAGGCTCAAAGTCGAGCACTGCTTCAGCTCAACCGGTTTGAGGGTAAGAAACTGGTGGGTATATGCGGCGGCTTGAATGTGCTTCATGGTGCGGATGTGGTTTTCAGTTCCTTTGCAAAGATTTCAGCGCAGGTGCCGGAAGTGGTTTTTGTCGTTGCAGGTAAACCGGGCAAGGATTGCCCGCTGCCAGACCTCCCGAATGTTGAATTCCTTGGAGCACTGCCGCATCAACACATGCCATATTTCTTCAGTGCAATGGATGTTGCGATAGTGGCACTTTCCAACACCCGTTTTGGGTACTTTGCGTTTCCGCAGAAGGCCTATGAAATTCTTGCTTGCGGGGTACCTGTGGCTGCGGCTAATGTCGGTGCACTGGCGATGTTGTTCGATGAGGTTCCAGAGGCCCGCTATGAGGCGCAGTCGTCGGACAGTCTTGCCAGTACTGTCATCCATCAGCTAAAGGCAAAGTGTATCAATTCGGTTCATATTCCCACGTGGGAAGATCAGGCAGAAGCGTTGGGTAAGTTTATAGTATCTCCGTGAGTACAGTGGGCTGTAGGCTGCTGTGATCCAGTGTCATGAGAGATTGTCGATCATTTACCGCATACTTTCATTGTAGCTCGACCACCTAAACTGTTGGGCATTCGCTGTATAATCTCCGCATTTAGGTGTGCTGCGTGAGGCTGCTTTGGTGTTGGCCATCTGGTGCTAGGGCTGACTATGACGAGTCGATGATCTACAGGGCCCTTTTCAATTGCGAGATTCAGGCTCCGCAGGTACGACAGTGTACTGGCCATCTTGCCGTAGGTGTACAGCCAGAAAGGTGTTTTGGAACTGACCGCCTCCGGGTTGCTCATTGAAACGGGATTACTGGTAGTGTAAATATTTTTTCGCACTTTTTTCTCGGGGGCTTCCCGGTCCCTGGTCATGCTACCGAATAGATGGCCTCCTGATCCATCTCGTTGAGAAGTTGCATATTCATGTACTTGCGGGTTCCCCACGTAGTGCTGGAGACGTGCCGCAACCTGGCTGCCACAAGCATCAGAGCAGAGTTCCCATCAGGGAAGGCACCGACAACTTTGGTTCTCCGCCTCGCTTCCTTGAGTAGCCGCTCCATGGGATTGTTGGTTTTGAGCTTCAGCCAGTGTTGAGGTGGATAGGCAAAGTAGGCGAAGGTTTCATGGATCGATTTCTCGACCAACTCAGCAGCCGCTTTCAACTTCATGCCCTGCAGCTTGATGACGACATCTTTGGCCTTGCTCTCCGCTGCATCTCGACTCTCCTGAGCGTGAATCGCTTTTAGCATAGCTGCCACCTCTCGTATCTTGCCACGGGGCACATGGGAGAACACGTTGCGATAGAAGTGGACCGCGCAGCGCTGCCAATCCACGTCCGGGAACACCTCGGAAATCGACTCGACCAACCCCAGACAGGCATCGGAAATCATCAGCCGGACGCCAGTAAGGCCACGTTGTTTAAGCTCCTTAAGGAAGCCCAGCCAGCCTGCTTTGTCTTCCTTGTGTCCCTCTGAAACGCCCAGAATGCGCCGATAGCCGTCACTATCGACCCCGATGGCCGCCAGGACGGAGACGTTCTTGATCTCGCCGCCCCAGCTGCGCTTGAGCACAATGCCGTCCAGGTAGACGTAGGCGAACTTGCCTTCGATCTCCTGGGTGCGCCAGCGCTCGATATGCTTGTAGACCTTCTTGTTGAGGTTGGAAACCGTGCCGGAGGAGACCCTGGTGCCCCACAGGGCTTCGGTGACATCCTCGACTCGACGGACGGAGACGCCCGCGAGGTACATCTGGACGATAGCTTCCTCAATAGAAATATCCCGGCGTCGGTAGCGCTCGATAATGGCCGTCTCGAAGGTCTGCTTCCGCAGCTTGGGCATCTTAACCTCGACCTCCCCGGCCTTGGTATGCAGTTTGCGTTTGTAGCTACCTGCGCGCGTATCAATACGATCCGGTGAGTGCTCGTAGCGTTGGGCGTTGCACATCTCGTCTGCCTCTGCATCCAGCATGGCGTTCAGGGTCTCCTCTACGGTGCCCCGGACCATCTCATCCAGGTGCCCACGGATCTCGCTCTCGTCGATGCGTATCACTTTGCTCAATGACTTTGTGCTATCGTTCATTTGGGTGGTCCTCATTGGGTTCGTTACTGTGGTTTGGCGATTACAGTTTTAACAAACCGGGGCCACCCCCTTCAAAAAATGTGCGAAATATAATTTACGTTATCGGATTACTTGTACAAAAATCCGTAATTGGGAATGATTTTTCGCTATAAACAGGGCACTATCGCTGGGAATGTTTGTCGATAGAGCAACCAAATCCTTGTGAAACCCACAGTTCTGGTCCTTACCTCTACGTACCCGCGCTGGCCGGATGATGTTGAGCCCGGTTTTGTCCACGAGTTATCCCGGCGGCTTGAATCTCACTATGATGTTCACGTGCTTGCGCCCCATTGCGCAGGAGCCTTGCCGTATGAGGTCCTCGATGGCGTGAGTGTTCATCGCTTTCGGTATGGCTTTTCAAAGCTGGAGCGGCTCGCGTACAACGGTGGAATGCTGGCAAACATCCAGCGCTTTCCCTGGACTCTATTGCTACTTCCCTTTTTTTTGGCGTCTCAGCTTATTAGCGCTTACAAATTGTCGAACAAGTATAATGTCGCGCTTGTACATGCTCATTGGGTGATACCACAGGGCATTGTGGCCGCCGTTTTGAAAGTGCTCCGCCCGAGGATACCTTTGCTTGTCACCTCTCATGGCGGTGATGTGTATGGTTTGAATGGTGCTGGATTTGGCTATTTGAAGCGTAAGGTATATGAAACAAGCAATGTTGTTACTGTTGTCAGTCAGGCGATGGCAGGTGATCTTCGCTCGCTTGTAAGCGGTTTAGACATTCGAGTTGGGCCCATGGGCGTGGATTTGCAGCAGCGTTTTGTTCCTGGCGTTCTGGACGATCAGCGACGGGATATTGTTTTTGTGGGGCGCCTGGTTGAGAAGAAGGGCGTGGAGATTCTATTGGACGCCTTTGCAAAGCTGCATCGCGATTACCCACTGTTGAGATTGCGGATAATTGGAGACGGTCCTTCGGGTATCACGTTGGGGGATCAAGCTGAGAGGCTCGCAATCAGCGAGGCGGTGGAGTTTATGGGCGCCGTTCCCAATACGGATATCCCCCGTATGCTGAATAAGCACGCAATAGCCGTTGTTCCGTCTGTTGTGGCTGCCAGTGGCGATCAGGAGGGGCTGGGGTTGGTCGCAATTGAGGCTATGGGGTGCGGGTGTGCATTGATAGCGTCAGAGCTGCCCGCCCTTCATGATATCGTCGATCATGGTGAGAATGGGCTGCTCTTTGAGGTGGGTAACGCCGATGCACTTGCCGAGAGCCTGCGAGCGCTGCTGGATAGTGAGGACTTACGTTGTCGGCTTGCTAAAGTGGGTAGAGAAAGTGTGGTGAAAAAATTTGACTGGGTTGAGGCAGCGCAGCGTTACCATCGAATTTTCTCTGAGTTGATTTGAGCTATAGAGAGCAGTCACTCTGCGGATAATCTTGCGCCATGCCGCCAACTAATGCGTTATGTGCGCGTACCGGATACTTCTACTGTCGAGCTGAAATTCAGGACGGGAGAGGCGTTTTTACTCTCCAGTGCCTGTCGTGCCGTGATACGTTGGATGATGCTCTCTGCGTCCAACCCCACCCCCGCCCGCTGGCTCACCTGGTCCCCATGCTCGATAAACTCATCGGGTATACCCAGATTGAGAATGGCTGGTGACAGGCCCTGCGCGGCGAGGAATTCATTCACTGCCGCGCCGGCACCGCCGGCAATCGAGTTCTCTTCCAGGGTGACGAGTAGGGTATGGCGCTGTGCGATCGCCAGCACAATCTTCTCATCCAGTGGTTTTACCCAGCGCATATCGACGACAGTCGCATCCAGCTGATCAGCAGCGGCTATTGCCTCCGAGAGCAGTGCGCCAAAGCTTAGAATGGCAACCCCTTTGCCACTGCGCACTTCCACCGCCTCACCTATGGGCAGCTCCGACATGGCTTCATGCACGATCGCACCCGGCCCGGTCCCGCGGGGATAGCGAATGGCGGCAGGGCCCGGATACTGGTAAGCGGTGTACAGCATCTGGCGGCATTCGTTTTCATCGGCGGGTGCACCGATCACCATATTGGGGATACAGCGCAGGAAGCTCAGGTCAAATGCGCCGTGATGTGTCGGGCCGTCCTGCCCGACCAGGCCAGCGCGGTCGATCCCGAATGTCACATCGAGGTTTTGCAGGGCGATATCGTGAATCAATTGGTCGTAGCCGCGTTGCAGGAAGGTGGAGTAAATGGCTACCACAGGTTTGAGTCCATCGCAGGCCATGCCGGCTGCCAGTGTCAGTGCGTGCTGTTCGGCGATGGCAACATCGTAGTAGCGATCGGGGAAGCGCTTGGCGAAATCCACCATGCCAGAGCCCTCGCACATGGCGGGCGTGATGCCTACCAGACGTTTGTCACGCAGCGCCATATCACACAACCAACGGCCGAAGACATCCTGATATTTGGGGCCTTTTGGCTTGGCGGCGGGCAGTGCGGGCTGTGGGCCCTTGGGTTTGGCCTCGATCTTGTTGACGGCGTGATAGCCCACCGGGTCGCGCTCTGCTGGCTGGAAGCCCTTGCCCTTCATCGTGCGTATATGGAGGAACTGTGGACCTTCGAGGTCCTTCATGTTTTCCAGTGTCTGGATGAGTCCGGGCAGGTCGTGGCCGTCGAGCGGGCCGATGTAGTGAAAGCCCAGCTCCTCAAACAGCGTGCCGGGCGCGACCATGCCCTTCATATGTTCTTCTGTGCGTTTGGCGAGCTCCCAGGCGGGCCGAATCTTCTCGAGTACCCGTTTGGAACCTTCGCGCATGGAAATATAGAACTTGCTGGCCCATATTTTGGCGAAGTAGGTCGCCAGCCCGCCGGTGTTGTGGCCTATCGACATCTGGTTGTCGTTCAGGATCACCAGCATATTGGGCCGCTCGTGGCCGGCGTGGGCGAGCGCCTCTATGGCCATGCCCCCGGTGATCGCGCCATCGCCGATAACAGCGACGACTTTGCGGTTGATGCCCAGCTGTTTTGCCGCCAGTGCCATACCCATAGCGGCAGAGATGCTGGTGGAGGAGTGGCCCACGCCAAAGGCATCGTATTCACTCTCGGCCCGTTTGGGGAAGCCAGCCAGCCCGTCAGCCTGGCGCATGCTACCCATCTGCGACATGCGACCGGTGAGAATCTTGTGAGGGTAGGTCTGGTGGCCCACATCCCACACGATACGGTCCTGCGGCGTGTTGTAGACATGGTGTAGGGCCACGGTTAACTCGACCACGCCTAGGCCTGCGCCAAAATGGCCGCCGGTCTGGCCCACGCTGTACAGCAGGAAGGCCCGCAGTTCCTCGGCCAATTGCACCAGTTCCGCGGTGTCCAGATCGTGCAGGGACAGCCCCTGATTGACTCTGCTCAGTAGGGGGGTATCAGGTGGGATGACAGGGATATCCGACAGCATGGATGGGATTCTAGCGCATCTTGGCTGAAAAGTAGTGATAGAGATTTGATTCTCTGGCCAGGTCGAACTGCGCCCGACGTAGCCGGGGAGCGGTCCCAAGGGAGGCCCCGGCTAGTCTCTGGCGTTCTTGAAACGGTGGATCTGGCGGCGTTGCTGCTTGTTGGGGCGGTGCGCCGGGCGATCTATCATGCCGCCAGCGGCCTTGCGCGCCAGCGCCTGGGCTTCGCGTTTGGCCAGGCTGTCGGCTGTTTCCCGATACAGCAGCTGTGCCTCGGGCGCGCCGCGGCGCTGGTCGCTGAGTTGCATGACTTCTACCACTTTCTCATCGAAGCCCTGGCGTATCTGCAGCATGTCACCGACGATGATCTCCTTCGATACCTTCACCCGCTGTCCTGCCAGATGCACTTTGCCGCCGTCGATCGCCGCCTTGGCGAGGCTGCGTGTTTTAAAGAAACGCGCCGCCCACAACCATTTATCGAGGCGTACTTTGGCCGGTTGATCCGGGTGTTGGCTCATCCCTGCGCTCCGCCGGGCATGATCTCGTCAAAATGGTGGAAGCCCGGAAACCGGGTTTCCAGCCGCTTGTCACGCCGGCTGTCTGGTTGCAGCAGGGTCAACAGGTGGGCGATGCCGTATTCCTGTGCGCTGGCCAGTACCGCCTCAGTGTCGTCGATCAACAGTGTGCGCTCCGGGTCAAAAGGGTGCATGTCCTGCAGCCTGATCCAGAAATTCTGGTCTTCCTTGGGGGCGTGCAGGTCGTGTGAGATCACCACGCGATCAAACCAGTTGATGATATCGACATTCTCCATCTTCAGGTCGAGCGTTTTCCGGTGGGCATTGGTGACCATGAGCACGTCCCGGCTGCTGGCGTGGAGCTGGGTAAGAAACTCGGTGACGTAGGGGCGGATACTGATCATATGCTGCAGCTCCTGCTTTAGCGCGGGAATGTCCATATCGAGGCGCTGCGACCAATGGTCCAGGCAATACCACTGCAACGTCCCCTGTTCGGCGCTCAGTGTGCCGTGCAGGCGATCGCTCGATTCCGCTTCCGTGATCTGATGCTTCTCGGCGTAGACGCGTGGTAGGTGCTCAGTCCAGAAGTAGTTGTCAAAGTGCAGGTCCAGCAGCGTACCATCCATGTCCAGCAGTACGGTATCGATACAATCCCAGTCGATCATGGTTTATCCCTCGAACCCTCTGTCGGCAAGGCAGTGGCGATCGACAAGTTTATGCTTTTTTCCACTTTGGTGGAACGACCGACGCTCTCAGGGGCGCGGTGGTGGTATATTGGGGCGCATGAATGCAAATATGGATGTGCAGGAACTTCGGGGCTGGGTAGAGCCGTTGCTCACGTTGTCTCGGGTGGCGGGCGACGCAATCTGCGAGCATTATTCCCGTCCCGCCGCGGGCGATTATGAAGCCAAGGACGACGATTCACCGCTGACCCGTGCCGACCTCGCCTCGCACCATCTATTGCTATCAGGCCTTGAATCGCTGGACGCCTCCCTGCCGGTCCTTTCGGAGGAGTCGACGCCGGCCGAGATTAGGCAGCGTCGCGACTGGCAACGCTTTTGGCTGATTGATCCGCTTGATGGCACGCGCGAGTTTTTGGAAAGAACTGGCGAATTCACCATCAATATCGCCCTGATAGACGGCCACAATCCGGTGTTTGGTATCCTGTATCTCCCATTGGAGAAGGTCGCCTATGTCGGTATCCCCGGCGTACTGGCGCAGCGATATACCTATGCTGGAGACGGTAGCTGGACCTCCACTGATCTGGCCACGCGGTCGCTGCAGGCGGCCGACGAACTGACAGTGTTGGCCAGCCGGCGGCACCGTGGGCCCCGTTTCAAGGCTTGCCTGGCCTGGCTGCAAGAGCAGTGGGGCCCCGCCGTATGCAGAAGCAACATGGGCAGCGCACTAAAGTTTTCACGTATGGCAGAAGGGCATGGCGATTTATACCCGCGGTTCTCGCCCTGCTGTGAATGGGATACAGCGGCGGGACAGGCGGTGCTGGAAGCTGCCGGCGGGTGCTTGCTGGGGCTGGATGGCAAGCCGTTGCGCTATAATTGTGGCGAATCCCTGCTCAGCCCCCCTTTTTATGGGGTGGCGGATGCCGGCCACCCGCTGTGGTCGCAATTGCTGAAGGTAAATTTTGCGTAGACGCGTCACAGGGACGACAGTCAGGCTTGTGCCGGTAATCCATCAGGGTATAGAGTTGTGTCTGCCTATAACTTCAAGGGTAGTACTGGTTGCGCGATGAATGAGCCACCTGAAAACGGTACCGACGGAAACGACGAAGCGGCCAATGAGTTGGTGACGCCGGCAATGCGTTTGCTGGATCTTCAGAAAAAGCACCGGGCGCTGGATGGCAAAATCAATGAGTTACACAGCTACCCCTACCAGAACCAGATTCTACTGCAGCGCCTGAAGAAAGAAAAACTGCTCCTGAAGGACGCGATAACGCGGCTGAAGGATGAAATGATCCCCGATCTTAACGCCTGAGGGCCTTATTACCCCGTTCTACTACTCAGGTCCCTGGTTTGAGCAGTCAGCCGCTCAGCGCCCCTTCCAACTGCAATAGAAACATCTTGGTCTCCAGCCCCCCCGCGAAGCCGGTGAGTGAGCCATTGCTGCCAATCACGCGGTGACAGGGCACCACGATCGGCAGGGGATTGCGGCCGTTGGCGGCTCCCACCGCCCGCACCGCGGCCGGATTGCCGATTAATTGTGCTATATCCCGATAGCTGCGCAGTTCCCCGTAGGGTATTTCCGCCAGCTTATCCCAGACAGATTGCTGAAACGGTGTGCCGTCTGCGTTCAGCGGGAGCTCAAAGTGCTGCCTGCGTCGCGCAAAATACTCCGCCAGTTGCTCGGCGCTGGCAGCGAGCACAGCATCGCTGCGCTCGCAGGCTGCATCGTTCGCGTGATACTGGCCTTCGAATTCGATTCTCAGCAGTTTGTGGCCGTTGGAGACCAGTCTCAGGAAACCGATGGGGGATTCCATATACTGAAAGTTCATAGGCTCAGGCTCCTCCAGAGCAGGTTGGCTGCATAGCTACCCCAGGGGCGCCACTGCGCCGCCTTTTCATGCAGGTTGATATCGGGGCCGGGCAACTGCGCCCAGGCCTTCTCCAGACCGAGGTCCTTCTGGGGGAATGTGTCCGGGTGTCCAAGGCCGCGTAAGCTGGCCATCGCTATGGTCCATGGTCCCACGCCCTTCAGGGCAGCCAGCGCGTCAATGTCGAGCTTATCCTCTCGGCCACTGCAGTTGAGACACAGTGCGCGTAGCGTCTCGCGTCGCCTGCCGGGCATTGGAAAATGCTCGTCGCCCAATGCGGCAACGGCCGCCGCGGCAGGGAATGTTATGCTCCCGGAGTCGTGCCCTGACGCCACAGCCAGCCGTCCCAGTATGCTTCGCGCGGCCTGTGTGCTGACCTGCTGGCCGACGATGGCGCGTATCGAAGCCTCATAAAGCGACCAGTAACCGGTGGCCCGTATGCCGGGAAAACGCTCCAGCAAAGGTGCCAGTCGCTGGTCCTGCCCAAGCACATGGTCTATGGCTGCTGGGTTGGCATCCAGGTCGAACATCCGCCTGATGCGAGCGACTGCAGGCATGATGTGCCGGTGGTCCGCCAGTTGCAGTTCCAGTTGCAGCGCGTTTTTCCCCGCCAGAGGGCGGATTGTAAAACTGCCGGCAGCTCCCCCAAGCATGATATTACGCTGGTAGCTTTCGGGGGTGACCGTCTCTATGCCGCTGATAGCGTGGCGAGCGTAAAAATCGACCGCGCCATCCCAGTCATAGGGGGGGCGATAGTGAAGTTGCAGTGCGAGACTGACGCTGGGCGTTTTTGGTTTCTGCTGACTGCGCAGGGCTCGCGGCGGCATACCGAACTGCTGTTGTACGGCGCTGTTGAAGCGCCTGAGGCTGCCAAAGCCGGAGGCGAAAGCGATCTCGGTGATCGAAAGTGGTGTCTCGGCCAACAATTTTTTGGCAAACAACAGGCGTTGATTCTGCGCCAGAGCCGTGGGTGATACGCCCACCTCCCGCTCAAACAATTTGCGCAGGTAGCGCTCACCGATACCCATTCGCTCTGCCAGTTCGCCGATAGAACCGCTGTTGAGGGCGCCCTGCCCAATCAGCTGCAGGGCGCGCTGCACGGTGGTGGAGGTGCCGTTCCAGGCGGGGCTGTCGGGAGCGCACTCCGGGCGACAGCGCAGGCAGGGCCGAAATCCGGCCTGGGCTGCCAGGGTGGCACTTCTGAAGTAACTAACATTTTTCTCCGATGGAGGGCGCGCCGGACAAATCGGCCGACAGTAGATGCCAGTGGTGTGGACAGCGAAGTAAAACTCACCGTCAAAGCGGGCATCCCGCGACAGCCGCGCCCGCCGACACACATCGGGCTCTGGGAGGTTGTCGCGGCCTGGCGCGCGGGCGCGGGAAAGGTCGTTGGTATCGCTGTTCATGATGGCAATATAGCGCCCTGTACCTATTGGTACTAGTCAAAAACGGCCCTGCACTGTTGGGCATCAGACACTGGATTTTTGGCGACAGGGGTCTAGAATGTCCGGCCGATACCAGCTGTCTGATATCGATCGCATTGGAACGCGCGTAAGGGCAGCGAGTTTTCTCCGGGTTGTGCTATGAATCTAGTGGTTTATGCAGTTCCGTTTTTTGTGCTCGCCATTGTGGTGGAGCTGGTCTATGGCTGGCTGACACAGCGCAACACCTACCGCCTCAATGACAGCGTCAGTAGCCTGTCGCTCGGTGTGCTCAGTCAGGCGCGTCGTTTTGTCACCCTGGGTGTTGGTGGCTATGTTTACTACCTAATTACGGAGTACTTCTCCCTGCCGTTGATGGACGCCAGCTACTGGTTTACCTGGGTGCTGGCAATGGTGTTGTATGATTTCTGCTATTACTGGCTGCACCGCATGGGGCATGAGCGCACCATTTTGTGGGCGGCGCATGTGGCCCACCACCAGAGTGAGGACTATAACCTGACCACTGCGTTGCGCCAGACAAGCACCGGCTTCCTGCTGAGCTGGCTTTTTTATATTCCGATGTACCTATTCGGCATTCCAGCGGAAGTGGTGGTGACCGTTGGCTCGCTCAACCTGATCTACCAATTTTGGGTGCACACGGAACATGTGCCGAAGCTCGGCTGGTTTGAATGGTTTTTTGTGACGCCGTCTAATCACCGCGTACACCATGCGCAGAATGATTGCTATCTGGATCGTAATTACGGCGGCCTCTTTATTATTTGGGATCGTCTTTTCGGCACATTCCAGGAAGAACTTGATGATGAACCTGTTGTATTCGGTATCCGTGGTCCGCTCAAGAGCTGGAGTCCGATCAAGGCATTGACGCATGTGTATGTCGATATGGCACAGGACAGTTGGCGCACGAAAGAGTGGCGAGACAAATTGCGTGTATGGGTGTCACGTACAGGATGGCGCCCTGCTGATGTAGCCGCACAGTATCCGCGAGAAAAAAACGATCTGAATACTTTCGAGCGCTATGACCCAGCAGTACCGGTGACGATTGGAGCATATGCTTTTTTCCAATTGGTTGCTGCGGTGCTGTTGTTGAGCTACATGCAGGCCACGGAATTCTTCTATTGGCAGGGCACCGTTGGTTGGGGGGTATTGTTGGCAACCACAGTCGTGACAGCTTTCTGGTTGGAAGGCACGTCTGCCGGTAGTTTGCTGAAGTGGGAGGTGTTGCGCCTCGGAAGCATCACGTTAATACTTTTGTTGTGGCATGCGACCTTCAGCCCCACTTTGCTATTCTGGGCGGGGATTTATGGCCTGCTGAATGTGTGGTTCCTGACGCGAATAGCGCGTCCGCCTGAACCCGATAATGCGGTGCCCGCTCTCTAAGCCAGCCCGGCACTGTATCTTGTAATGTTGCTATGGTCGCTTCAGGCGCTGGGCAGCGCTAGCGGTTTTCACTGATCACGTGTGTCAAACTCGGAATTTCCTGGCCTTCTGTATCGTAAAATGCAGCACTGCTGAAATGCTGTTGCCAGTATGTCGGGTTGTCGCCAATTGTGCCGAAGTCACTGAGCATTACAAAATTGAAGGCGGGAAGACCTGCCTGATCGACGCCGGCGGTCGATGTCAACGCCACGACAACGTCCGTACCCGACGGCGCCTCTCGCTCCTGTCGGCTAAATTCGAGATGAACGTGCTCTTCGGAAGGCTGCTTTGCAGGTGCGGCCGGCTCCAGGCGGTTCAGGAAAATATCCGTGCTATGGACGTCAGGAATACTGAATCTGAATTCGGCACCTGCCAGTTTGGTATTCTGGGGAAGCGTACCGGCCACCTCGATCATGGCCTGCTTTGCAGGCTTTGCGAACCGCATTTTGTCCACACCGAGGCCACCGGGATCATTCTGTGATATGAAGTCGCTCGTCGAGCCCACGCCGCTGATGACCTCAGTGCGCACAGTGTGGGGTTCTATGAATGAAGCTGACTGCAGAATCAGCGAGGCGGCACCGAGCGCCAGAAGTGGCTTCCCGGACCCCGTTGGATTCACCAGATCTATCACGGCCATCCATTGCGCCTTCGCACGTGCTCGTGCATCGACAGCGGTTGGATCACCGTAGACGCGGAACACGTGGCGAACTTTTACGGGGTGAGTGACTGAATTGCTATCGCGAACCGAGGCGGAAATGTCAGCTTCGCGAACAAGCGTGGTCGTAATGTTGGAGTGCTCGCCGTTTGGGTCAGCATTCCCCAGAGAAACGACCACTGTGTCACCCCTTCGAACGGCCTTCGAGAGCGTGACGTCACTCTGGCAGGCGGTGAGCGCAAATACGGCAACCAGTATGCCGATGGTGTACATGATGCCATGATGATTCATCGGTTTCTTCTCCCTGTTTGTACTGATTTTGTTGTGACAGCATGCCCCGGTGGTGTGCCTTCTGTGACGCGCTGCTGCGTTGATAAGCGACCCGGCTCTGGGGCGGTTTCTTAAAGTCTAGTTCGCGTTCTACCAGTACGATAGCCATCTATTCGGGCAATTTCGTTCAACACCGCCCGGTTCCTGTCATAGCTTTTGCATGCGGTGTGCAATTGTTCATCCAAAGTCAGCGCCTCTGGTTTGCAGTGAGGGTGGCGGCTAACGAGAGGAGAGATGGATGCCTTATGTGTGCCTGATACACCAAATTCAAGCGATAGCTTGTCGGTACTGAAACCAACGGCTAGTTTTATTCGCAGCCTTTGCCGTCGTTACAACCACTCGCCTACGTAGCGGTGCGATGGAAAATTCGGATTTGGGCGAGGAGGGGTCGACGAGCAATTCAAGGATGAATGAGATCGGGGGTAGCTGGTGGCACGTGCGGTTACCTGGAGCCATGAGAAGGAACTTACAGGAGTGTGTGATGGACACGAAATATTCCGGCAGTTCGCCAGCAGGAAAAACCACCGGAGCCGGTAGGCTGTGCCGGCGCAAGACGACACACATTCACAGCCATTCGCTGCGCCTAACGGTAACATCTGCTGTCCTGTTGTTGTCCTCCAGTCTCTTCAGTTCGACTACTCAAGGCACTTCACCGGAAACAATTGAATATCATTACGACGACCTGAACAGGCTTATGCGATCAGAGAGTAATACTGCGGCCGCGTCTTTCCGGTATCACTATGATGCGGTATCGAATATCGAGTGGATGGCTGGCCTTGATAGCCCTGATAGTGATGGCGATGACACTCCGAACTTTGCTGATGTCGATGATGATAACGACGGGATTCCGGACGCGGTTGAGATTGCCGCTGGCCTTGACGCGCTGGACGCCGGCGGCGTCATGGGAGCTTTGGGCGATATCGACAACGACGGGATCACCAACATTGAAGAGTACCTGCAGGGTTCGGACATCAATCATTTTCATGGAGACCTGGATAGCGATAACGATCTGGATCTCGGTGATGTAGTTGTCCTGAAACGGATCATCTTCGGACAGGCACAGGCCACACAGGAACAGGCCGAGTCCGGTCATGGTGATGTCAATATGGATGGCAATCTCGATGTTGGTGACCTGGTGATTCTCCGGCGTTTGTACTTCGAATAAGCCGCTACAGCGATAGAAATAACTGGGTAAATCAGACATCGATTTAGTGCAGAAAGCGCATCTGGATGTCCGGGCGCAACACCACATGATTGGGTTGCGCATGGTAAGAGAAGCCCCTGGATTGGGGCCGCTTATAGACATGGAGAAATGGATTATGCTCCGAATAGTCGAAATGGATTTTCGCAAGTTCTTACTGGCCGCTATGAGTGCCGTGCTGTTAATGGCGGTACCAGGGTATGCGCGCAGCGCGATATTTACAACGGTCTCCCCTGAGGTGTTGCACAGGTCCTCACAAGATTCGCCATCTGTCGGTAGTGCGGCGCTGCCAGGATGGGTTGTGCCCGCTGCTGAGAGGGTCTCACCAGAGGAATCGTTGCAAGTGCTGGGCAGAGGTGAGGGTGAATGGGATAGCCGTGCTCCCGTCACCAAGGCTGCCTTTGCATTGCCCGGAAACTATTCGGCGCTGGCTGAGGCACTGGAAAATGATCCTTTGCGAATATTCCGCTATGTGCGTAATCATTTTGAATACGTGCCCTATTTTGGCCTGCTGAAAGGTCCCTACCTCACGCTACATGAACGCAGTGGGAATGATTTTGATCAGGCGGCTTTGTTGGTAGAGTTACTGCGAGCGGCAGACATTCCGGCCCGGTTTCAGTTCGGCACAATGTCTGCATTGGGAGCCGATGATATACAGTTGGTGGCTGACTGGCTGGGTACCGATGCTGATCCCGAGATAGTTGCCAATACATTCGCTCAGGGTGGTGTGCCCGTATCTCTCTCGGGCTCCTCCTTACGCTTCAACCGCGTCTGGGTGGAAGCGACAATAGGCCAGCGAACGGTGCTTCTCGATCCGGCGTTCAAGCCCTCAACCCAATACAGTGCTATTAATCTGGCCAGCGCAATGAACTACTCCGAGGGAGGCTTGCTTGCTGCTTCCGGTGGTATCAATACAGCCGTATCTATCAAGGCTATGGACCCGGCTGGCCTGTCAGCATATCTGACCGACCGCGCCACGGATCTCCAGAATTACCTGAAGTTGAAGCATCCCAATGATCGAGTGGAAGAGGTGCTGGGTGGTTATCGCATTGTTCCGTACGATAGTACGAGCTTGCCCGATGGACTTGCACTGCCAGTGTCTGGCACGCCGATATCCTGGGAAGCTATCCCCGCGAACTATATTCACACCCTGCAACTGACGCAGGGTGGCATCAATATTACGCGCAATATACCGGATATAGCGGGGCGTAAGGTGAGTCTAAGCTTCGAAGATACCAATGTATCCTTCCCTGCACCTCCGGAAGGTGCAGCGGATTTTGGGTCACTGTTAGCCGGCGCGGAGGGGCCCACGTTGGTCTGGTCGGGTACCAATGGAACGGGAGTGGAGGTTGAGGTGATGGCCACCCTCTCGGGGCCGGATGCTGCGGCGTTCGAGTTCACCTCAGGCGGAGGCTCACAAGCGATAGGTGATGGTGAGCCCTTCTCAGTACTCGTAAAATTTACGGGCGTGGGTCAGTCTGCAGGGCGCAAAAATGCCCAGCTATCATTGAGCTACTTTCACCAGGGAGGTTCCATAGGTAATGAGAGCTTCGCATTGACGGGGGTCGTTGAAGCCGAGCGTGTCGCCCGTCTGTATATTGACGATGAACTGGAAGTGGAAGAGGTTGTGGCAAGCGGTGACAGGAATATTCTGAGACTGGTGGTTGATCATCCCTACGCAGCCAATAACAGCACCTTCGCTGACCAATCCCGAGACTTTGACGTGAAGAGAACGGGAGCGTATGTGATTGTATCCGCGTTTGGTGGAGACAAACACTCCACGCTACTGGGCGAGCGCCAGCGCCTCCTGAATCGAATGAGTGTGGACGGTACCGCACTCGATGCGCCTGAGCGACTGAGCGAGACACTCAATGTGATAGGACAGACCTGGATGCAGCAGACGCAGCTTAATTCAGATTTACTGCATACGCTTGCGGGTAAGCGCAGCATTCGCCATCACCGGTTTGGGATTGCGGGTCAGGAAGAGGGATATTTTGTCGATATGGCCGCGCAGCTGGTGTCCGTTGTCGACCGCGTGGCGGCACCCAAACCCGGTGCTTTCAAAGCGCAGGTTTTTGTCGCCAGCGCGATGGAGCACAGCGTGCTTGATCAGCTGCAGGGGACTTTTGAGGGTGGTAGCTTGAGCAATCCTGCTGTGTCTACTATTCGATTGATTGCACGGACAAACAGCCTGGGTGACCGGTTGTTTGTCGCCACCGGTAGCAACTACGACAGCATCTATCCCCAGTTGCGGAACTACTCTAGTGAGATGTTGGATAAGTTCCGGATGCTTACTGACGCAGACCACACACTGGTGCTGCCAGAGAACGGATCGATAGCTGTGCAGGAATGGTCAGGGCACGGTTATGTCGACTATCGAGAGGATGAGGTAGAACAGTTCATGGGGATGATTATTGGCGGTGGCCTGAACGGCGGTAAAGGCTCTACTCCAGGTACTGCTTCTACTCAGGCCGTCATGCAGGAATACCTACCCGAGCTAGTGCTCCGAGAGAATGTGCCGATAACCCCAGCTGGAGATCCGGTAGATCTTGGGACAGGTGCGTTCGTTTCGAGCCTTACCGACTTTGGGGTCGAAGGGGTTGGCACGCGGGGCTTTCAGTTTACCCGTAGCTATAACAGCCAGATGGCATCTGAGGATCTCGCTGGCCTCGGGCGGGGCTGGACGCACAACTACAACATCTTCATCTCCCGGCACAGCGATATAGAGGCGGGGCTGGGTACTCGTACACTATTCGATGCCATCCCGATGATGGTCACCAACGAGATAGCGCGGCGCTTGTTGCAGGCAGATTCTCCTGCACCCAGGCAGTGGGGCGTTGCGGCGCTCGTTGCAAACTGGGGCATGGATCAGTTGCTGAACAAGTCTGTTACGGTCCAAATGGGCCCCAGTGCAATGACGTTTCAGGAAATGCCTGACGGGAGGTTTATTCCCCCCGCCGGTGAGACGGCTGAGCTGGTGCAGACAGGAGAAACCTACACGCTTCAGGAGCGGTTTGATACCGTTTGGAATTTCAATGCCGATGATCGAATCGAATCCATCACGGATGCAGACGGCATGGCGATGAGATTTGTGTACAACTCAGCAGGCAAACTTGTGCAGGTGAAAGATGCCTATTCAAGATCCCTATTCCTTGAGTACCACAATGGCAGTCTCGTTGAGGCACACGACTCAACCGGACGCTCTGCGAGTTACAATCAGGATAATGGCAACCTGGTCGAAGTAAATGGCCTGGAGGGCAGCCATTGGACCTATGGTTACGATAGCTTGCAGCGTATGCTAACTGTTGTTAACCCCGTTGGTGTGCAGATTGTTGATAACACATACAACGACTTCGATAGAGTGGTGGAGCAGAAGGCTCCCCGGGATGTTGGGCTGGTCACATACAAGATGCATTATGGCGGGGTTTTTTCGGCGGAGGAGGGGCCTGAGGGAGGCCGCACTACCTATCATTTCGATCTGGAGGGCCGCCGCGTCGCCGTGGAGGATGCGTTGGGGCATATCGCGCGCGTCGTGTATGACGGTCAGGGGCATGCAGTGCAGAATGTCGACCCTCTGGGCAACCTGAATACCGCAGTTTACGATGCATACAATAATCTGGTGGAAGAGAAAGATGCTCGTGGTAATAAGGTAATTCACACTTATGACGCGGGGCACCATCTGGTTGCGACAACAGACCCGTTGGGCCACGAAACGGAGTTTGACTATGACGCCAAGCATCATCTCATCAGTCAATCCGATGAGTTGGGCAACACGGTTCAAACTGCCTACCTTTCCAGCGGTCTTGTTGATCTGGTAATTGACCCTCGCTCCACGCAAACGCGCAACAGCTACGATAGTTATGGCTACCCCAAAAGCGCCACAACAGGCAGTCATCCCCAGGTGAAGTGGAATTATAGTATGCGCGGTGATCTCGAGATGTTCACTGATCAGGAAGGTGCGATAACGAGGTTTACTTATGATCAGCGTGGGTTAGTCACGAGCAGGAAAGACTCTCGGGGAAGGGTAGGTAGTCGCGAATACACGGCAGCGGGAAAACTCCAGAAGAAGACGGACCGCCTGAATCGAATTACAAACTTCTCATATACGGACTCGGGAAAGTTGGACGTTATCCAGACTCCGCAGTCATCGGTCAATTTTAACTATGACTCCCGCGATAATCTGGTGGAGATGATTGACTCTACAGGTTCAACAACTAACACATACGACGCTGCTGGTCGTCTTACCAGTCATACCGATGGCAACGGACACACGGTGGGCTATAGGTATGATGCAGCAGGCAATCTGACCGCCTTGATCTATCCGCCAGGTAATAAGCGGTTATCGTATACATACGATAACCTCAATCGCCTCAGCACAGTAAGCATTGACTGGCTAGCGGGGAGGCCCACTATGCGATATATCTACGACCATGCAAGCCGGGTGGATCGCGTAGAGCATTTCAACGCAATGGAGACTGATTACACCTGGGATGACGCCAACAGGTTAACCGGAATCACGCATGACGGTGCCACTAGCCTGGTAGAGTACAGTTTCGTACTGGATGCTAACGGTAACAGACTGCGCGAGACGGTTTCTCCAGGGCCGCTAATTGTCGGGGAGCAGGCTCCGAAGGACACCAGTTTTAGCTACAACTTGCAACGCAATCGGCTGAACAAAACATCCACGCATTCCTATACTTATGACTCGGAAGGTCAGCTCACGGCAACACTGGATACAGTGCGCAGTCGCTATACCTACGACAACGAGGGGCAGCTTGCCGGTAAAGATACCGTAGACTACACTTTTGATGATGCGCATAGGCTTGTGCAGCGAGGTGATGACAGCTTTGTATACGATGGCGTAGGAAATCGCCTCAAGGCTATTCGCGATGGAAGGGAATTTCAGTACATCTATGACGCAGCAGGCAACCTGCTCGCCCAAGCCAATTCCTCCGGCCAGTACACCCGCTACTATATCTATGGCGCAGGGCTGACAGCCATGGCTGCCGGCGGAACTTACTATGTATACCACTTTGACGGTACGGGGCACACCGTGGCGCTGACCAATGCCAGCAATGAAGTAGTAAACAAGTACGCATATTCCCCCTACGGGAAAATTTTGGCTGAGGAACAAAACATCACTCAGCCCTTCAAGTACGCGGGGCAAGTGGGCATCTTCACCGAAGACGATAATCTCTACTACATGCGCGCTCGCTACTACGATGCTGAGGTAGGGCGTTTTATAAGTGAAGATCCGGCGGGACTAGTCGACGGACCAAACCTGTACGCATACGTAGGCGGAAACCCGATTGGAGCAGTTGATCCTACAGGCCTAATAAAATGGAGGGGTACCGCGACCACCTTGTCCGCTACAGGCCCAGTTGGTGCGACAGTTACGACATATAAGCTGACATCGGAAGTTGTGGATGGTAAGCGAGCTACTGTTACCGTTACGGCCGTGGGACCTAGTATCGGTTATGGTGCCAACCTTGGTGGTACTCATAGTCAAATAACTTTTCAGGATTCCCTGGACTCTATCAATCCACAAGTATTCAGCGGCCACTATAGGGCAGGTCAGATTGGATTTACGATTCCATTTGGACCTGGCTATGGAGCATATGCTATCGGTATGGGGGGTGCTACAGCTATTGATCATGGGCTGATAGATATCGGTTACGATGCCAGTATTTCGGGAACGTTAGGCACGTCGACAGTTACCAGCGTAACCTACGGGAAATAGCTTTACTAATGAATATCCGTATAAAAACATTGTTAGTGGTATTGGTGCTTGCGTTTGCAATCATGGTGATGGTGGCCAATCCAATTTTGGAATTGCGAAGTTTAGCTCTTAGTGCACTATTTTGTGGTGCAATGCTAGGTATCATCTATTTGCATGCAAGGAGAAAGAGAGAAGTTCTTAGCGGTGGAACTCTATTTCTTTATTCTGCAGTGGCATCAGTGGCCTGTTCGGTGGCGCTCTTTATCATTTTGCACGTTACTTTGATTGTATTTGGTCTGAATATATTGGACAGTATTGATACAGCCTATACACCAGCGGGCGTGTTAGTGACAGCCGTGCTGTGCTTTCCCTTTTGCTGGCGAATGCTCAAATAGCGGTATATCGATCACTTTTACTCCGTATTCTCGCATCATCATATGGGGGTACTACCTTAGTTCGTGACCATGAGAATATCTCCGCAGTAGCCGGAATAAAGTATTCAATCGTTCTGGCACAACAGATTTGTCTCGACGCTGATGTTGTTCTCGCCATTGTCCAAGTAGAGCGTGCCACCCACAATACTGACATTGAGCTGTACAGTGCGATCCATCAAATCAGTAGCGGCCTCTATCTCGGCCCAATCAAAGTGCCAGACAGCCAGGTGCGGTAGCGCGCCTATCTCATCGCCCTGTAACTTCCACCAGGTAGAGGCACTTTTGCCGAACGCGTAGATACTGACCTGACGGGCCCGCCCGCAGGCCTTTCGCAGGCGCGCGTGTTCCGGTTGGCCCACTTCAATCCAGTGATCAATGTCACCGTGGTCGCTGTGAATCCATAGATCGGGTTCATCCGATGTCGAGATGCCCTTGGTAAACTCGAGGCCGCGAGTGCTGTTTAGGCAGTAGGCCAAGAGGCGAGCCGTCATTCGCTCAAGTGTTTCCGAGGGGTGTCTGGCGAGTGTTAGGGAGAGTGATTCAAATATATTGCGATCACTGTCGGCTAGTTCGATCTGTGCTTTATATATAGTGGGCTTTAGCGCCATGGTGCTGATGCATCCTAAGATTCATTGTGAAGGTTTTTTGGCTTGATGTCGGACGTTTTGTCTTCGATGCCGGGGGTCACACGCTCGGGTGGTGGCGTGATTCCCACAATACCACGGCACACACCAGCGCGACGACGGCGTCTACCGCGATTCGCAAGGTATATGCCAGTTCGGGATGAGGTAAGTGGTAGATCAGTACACAGGATGCCGTGACGGGTATAACTATGCCCAAAACGAGGGAAAAGCGTGAATGCCCAAACAGGCCGATGCCGATAATCACATACACCGTACCCCACAGCCCATCGATAAGTGCGGTTCCCGTTAATTGCCGCAACCATAGTGCTGCAAACTGCGCAGTTCCCGATAGACACATAAGGGTGGCGGCGGTCTTGCGTAACATTGAACCTGGGCCGTGTGCCATTTTTCTCTCAGTCTGATTCTATGCGGTGCTGCCGCGTTGTGATGGATGAGTGTCTCCGTCAAGAGTAGCGGAAATTGGTTTGCGGCGGCAACTGGACGATCGCTTGTGCGATCACATATTACTGCGGCGCTTGCCCAATGCCTTTTCGCACAGTGCCTGTACCTCATCGAGCCCGGCAAGCATGTCGTCGATGTCCTGCTTTTGTTGTTCCAGCGCATCGCGTCTCAGGGCGATTTTTTCTATCAGGGCATTCAGCTGTTGTGTGTTGTTGTGGGAGGGATCATACATATCGATCACATCCACACTCTCCTGCAGTGTCATGCCGATGCGTTTGCCGCGCAGAATGAGTTTTATACGGACACGGTCAGCTGCGGAATACAGTCGCTTTTGCCCGTCGCGCCGGGGCTGGATCAGGCCCTTTTCCTCGTAAAAGCGAATGGTGCGGGTGGTGACGCCGAATTCCTGCGAGAGCTCGGAGATCGTATAGGTTTTATCGACCATTGTACTGGAACCTGGTAGTCGGGCATGCGATTAGCAGTGTAGAGGATATTTACGTTGACGCAAACGTAAGTATAACTCTCCAGATGTGTCTAACTCGGCGCTCAATTTTGCTATCATCGCGATTCTATCGATGGACCAGAGTGCTGCTATTCATGTCAAATACCACGCTGTTGCCACTGCTGGCAGATGGCGAGTTCCACTCTGGTCAGGAGCTGGCTGATGTTATCGGAGTAAGTCGAACGGCTGTGTGGAAGCAGGTCAATCGGCTTGCCGCAGAGTCCGGCATCGAGATTGAATCTGTCAAAGGAAGAGGTTACCGGATTTCAGGCGGCTTGGATCTGCTCGATGCCGATGTGGTGAGAATGGCGCTGGCCGAGCGATCACGCGCTCTGCTGACCCGGCTGGATATTGTCGACAGTGTCGACTCCACGAATACTGAGGTCACTCGCTGGGTGGAGCACAGCGGTTCATCGGGGCTGGTGTGCAGCGCGGAACAGCAGACGGCAGGCCGTGGTCGCCGCGGTCGGCAGTGGGTCAGTCCCTATGCCGGTAATCTCTACTTGTCATTGTTATGGGAATTCAATCAGGGTGCAGCGGCGCTGGAGGGCTTGAGCTTGGCAGTGGGCGTTGCTGTGGCGCGAGCCCTGCGGGCATGCGAGGTTCCTGCTGTGCAGCTCAAATGGCCGAACGATGTACTGTACGACGGGGCCAAACTCGGTGGCATCCTGCTGGAGATGAGTGGCGATGCGGCTGGCAGTTGCCGGGTAGTAATTGGTATCGGCCTCAATGTTGCTATGCCGCGCTCCGCAGCAGGCGCCATCGACCAGGCCTGGACGGATATCAGCTCAATCTGCGCGCACCCCCCCCCGACACGGAATCGCCTGATGGCTGCGCTGCTCAACGAACTACTGCCGCTGGCGGCTGATTTTGAGCAACACGGCTTTTCCCAGTGGCGCGATGAGTGGCTGGCGTTGGATGCCTTTGCCGGCACCTCGGTGGTATTGCATACCGGATCAGGTCAGCTGGCGGGCGTCGCGCGAGGTGTTGATGAGCGTGGTGCGCTGCGCCTTGAAACCACCACGGGTGTGCAAACCGTCTACGGTGGAGAAATCTCCCTGCGGGCCGCACAATGAGTGGTTCAGTTAACTGCCTGCAACTGGATGTTGGTAACAGCAGTGCGAAGTGGCGACTCCTGTGTGGTGATCAGATTATGGAGCGAGGCAACTACCGGCCCGACGATATTGCATCGGAGGCGCTGTTACTCAATTGCGCCGAGGCGGTGGATCATATCTGGGTGGCCAGTGTGGCAGCGAGCGCGACGGAAGAGAGGTTGACGGCATTGTTGACTGCGAAGTGGGGTATAGCGCCGTGGTTTGCGCGGACGCAGGCGCAGACGGGAAGCCTGCGCAACAGCTATGCTGACCCCTCCCGCATGGGTGTTGATCGCTGGTTGGCGATGCTGGGTGCCCGCCAACGGGAGCAAGGCAGGCTCTGCGTGGTCGATGCCGGCTCGGCCCTGACTATCGACATCGTCAGTGCACATGGACTGCATGAGGGGGGGTACATCATTCCCGGCCCGGCACTGATGGAACGGGCGTTGTTATTGGATACTGACCGCGTCCGGTTTGAAGAGAAGGTCGGTTATGCGCTAGAGCCGGGCAAATCTACCGCAGCGGCAGTGCGCCACGGTATCGCGCTGGCGCAGGCGGGTGCCGTTGAGTTGGCGCTGCAGCAGGCAGGCGGCGAGTCGATGACCTTGTTTTTCAGCGGTGGTGCGGGAGACACATTGATGAAGCTGGTGCAGCGCAGCAGCCAGTGGGCACCCGATCTGGTATTTGAGGGGCTTGCCGCAATGGCGGCAAGCCGTCGGGAAGAGGGTTCCGCGCCGTGAGGTAGCGGCTGGGCTCTTCGTTATGGGTAGCTCAGGGTAATAATCAGGTTGTTGCCATCGTAAGTAAGATTCTTGATATTGTTTCTGAATGGCAACAGGTAAGGGTGGGGTGGTATCTCCGCGCGTATTGGGTTGGTCACCTGCGCGGACCAGGCGGTATCTATCTGGCGAAGGAAGCTACTTGTCGCCTCATTATTGCGGTCGAACGTCACCGCGTCGATCCTCGGGTCATTTAGTAGAATCTTTCTCGTCGCCGCGTCGTAGCCCGGTATACCGGAGACCGTTGCCTGGCCCGTCTCGCTGATTGCAATACTCTCAGCAGGACGGTGGTCAAAGGCTTGCAGTTGGACGCGTATGGCTACGCGGCCCTGTTCTAGAAACACCACGCTCGGGTGTGTCAGGAAAAGGTTTCCAGTCTGTAATTTCAAGGACACCGGGAACATATCAGCAGCAATGCCGGTAGCGAGTCCGGCGGAAATGGGTACGCTGGCGCCCACGGCAGGAAACGTCGCCGCGGCACTTATCGAGAGTGAAAGTACCACCCACAGGGCCAGCTGTCGGGTTCGAGCGGCAATTGTCTGTAAATGTCGAATAGTCATAACGATACTCTAAAGCGTTTCAGCATTAATTCATTGAGGCCACGGTCCCCGGGGCAGGGCATGTCGAAGGGACGCCGGAAATGCCATTGCCGATTTCGCCGCCATTTTCATCCAGCACAACCCGCTCATTGAGAATGATCGGCCTGCTGAGCTGTCCGCGAAACAGCTCATCGCCAGCGGGGTTTATACCGATATAGGTAGGCTGCTCAAAGCCCGTTGTCACCAGCGCCGGGTTCTTCCAGCTGGCGTTCGCTACCCTTGCGCCGTTGATATAGAGATCAATATGAGCCTTGTTGCCGTTGGCGTTGACGGGTGAAATATTGAACTGGCTGCTTACCACCACCTCGCTGCATTGGCCGGCAGGTAAAGCCGGGGCTGTGAGCACCCGTCCAAGAATTTCCAGTCGCAAGCCTGCAGCACTGGAAGACTCTAGTCGCCAGCGTCCCGCTTGCTCAGCAATCACTTCAGGGGCGCCGCTGTCGTCGGCCGACGGTGTTACGCCAATGGCCAGTGTGAAGCCGCTGTAACCGGGGCTGCGCTGCATATCGTTGCCCGTTAAAATCGCACCGCCGCTACTATTGCGCATTTCATACTCAACGGAGACGTTGCGCATCGCTTTGCGCCATTGCAAATAGTTGTCGGTCAGCTCTATAGCAACTTCGGGATAGCGCTCTATCACATTGGTTTTGCCTGAGGGGTCTACATTGAGGTCGGTCAGCCCGCGCATACCGTAAAAGGAAAGAAGCCTCCAGCGGCCATCGGATGTGAGAACTGAATACTGGTGCGCCTCGGAATTGGAGTACTCCCAGTACAGCTCGGGCGGTGCGTCGCGATCGGGGTCCAGCAGGCTTCTGCCGACCAGGTCATCCGGCGGTGTCGCGGCAGTGGCCTGGGCGATGGTGGGGAAAATATCCAGAATACTGACGAGTTCATCGGATACGACGTTGGGCGCGATATGCGCGGGCCAGCGCATGAAAAGCGGGGTGCGCAGGCCGCCTTCTGTGAGCGTGGCTTTTTCGCCGCTAAACGGGTGGTTGTTGTCGGTTTCCTTGTTGGTACCGCCGTTGTCACTGACGACAATGACCAGCGTGTTGTCCGCCTCTCCGCTTTTTTCCAGCGCATCCATAACCCGTCCGATACTGAAATCCAGTTGGTCTATCAGTGCATGGTATTTTCCCTCGTCAGTATCGGGGTGCTGCGTGGCAAAGCGATTATCCGGTTCAATGGGTGCGTGAGGTGCGTAGTACCACAGATTCAAAAACCAGGGTTGGCGCTGCCCCTTCTGTTGATCCAGAAAAGCTACTGCCCGCTCTGTCAGGATGTCCGTCAAGTGTCCCGGCTTCTGCTGCAGTGGTGATTGGTTATCGCGCAACCACGGGTCTTTGTAGGTCGGTTTCCAGTAGCGAATGCCATCTTCTGAGGGCCCGCTGAGTTCGTTGTTGTGTAAGAAGCCGTACCAGTCATCGAAGCCATAGTGGCTGGGAGATTGTTCCGGCGTCGCACTCACGATATGCCATTTGCCGATGTGCTGTGTCCGATAGCCCTGTGCTTGCAGCATGGTGGCGATGGTTGGTGTGCCGGCGGACAGCCCTAGATGGTTCGGGCGCAGACCATGGGATGCCGGAAAGGTACCGGTCATCAGGGCCGCTCGGGCGACTGAGCAAGTCGCATCAGCGTAGTGGCGGGTATACCGAATGCCTTCCGCCGCCAGTGCGTCCAGATTGGGGGTGGGTGTATCGGGATTGCCGTTGGCTCCCAGGTCGTTGTACCCAAGATCGTCCAGTGCTATCAGCAGAATGTTAGGCGGTGTCGTGTTGTTCGGAGCCTGCACGGGAAGATGTTCGGGAGTGGTGGTACAGGCACTGAGCGCAAGAAGCACAGGCAAAATGACGAGAATAAGAGTGCGCATGCAGACAATCCTTATTATGTATGTGCAGCTGCGCTTATACAGCTGGAGTATCAGGGGCCTTCTTCGTCTTCATAGACGCCAAGTTCGATTGCTTCCTGCTCGAGTTGTTCGTCTTCGCCGGGGTCGCAACTCAGATCGTCAGCAAGCTGGCCTGCAGCCGCGTCTGTAGTTATGCAATCGATAGCCTGGGGGTCGTCGGCCGCTTCTTTTTTATCCGCAACAATGCCGATGTTGAATGCCGCATAGCCGGGCAACATAAACTGGTTTAGCGCCATACCCAACACGCGGCCAGAATAGGGTGAAATGACATCAACAGATTCGTTCGTTATCGGATTCACCATGGAGCCCAGCACGTCACCTTCCCATATACGCTCACCCACCTCAACGTCAGAAATCAGCAGCCCGCCAGTATTGACCCTCACCCAGCGGGAGCTGTAGAAAACCGGCTGGGAGCCGCCCACAGTCCACAGTCGTCGGGTCATGTCCAGCCCACTGAGGACATTCTCTATTATCTCTACGCCTTGATCGACATGTTCTGGTTGTAAGCTACCGGGTTCACCCAGTTCAAGTGCCACCGCAGGAATGCCGTAATTGGTTGCGGCGCTGCGCAGGTTGCCTCGCAGCTTACGGCTGTGCAGCACGGCTGTTGAACCAAATTTTGTTGTGAATTCCAGCACCTCGGGTATCTGCAGGTTCGCTCTAACCTGCGGCATGTTGGTCCGGGTGAGAGAACCGGTGTGGAGATCAATCAGCAGATCGCAATGGCGAACGATGTCCTCAAAGAAAGAGAATGCAATGCGCGAGGCAGAACTACCATTGGGGTTGCCGGGAAAGTATCTGTTGAGATCGCGTCTGTCCGGTAAGTAGCGGGTACCCCGTGTAAAGCCAAGCAGGTTTACGATTGGAACGCCAATCACCGTACCATAGAGCTTGTTGGGCGAGAGGTCGCTAACCAGTCTTCGTATAATCTCAACCCCGTTCAACTCGTCCCCATGAATGGCTGCTGTCAGGCATAGTGTCGGGCCGGAATGTTTGCCCCGGATTACGTATACCGGGGTCTCCAGTTTGCTGCCATAGGATGTCTCTCCAGCCACCCATAGCAGGCGGTGCGACTCACCCGGTGCCACTTGTGTGCCGAGGATATTCAGCATTGGCCTGGTTTTGGCAGGCTTGTTTTTCGCTTTGTCTTTTTCCTTTGTCTTGTATTCCTTGAGGGTCGTATCTGTCGCTGCGGATGTAGAGTTCGCGGTTGCCGCTCCCGGCGCCGGTATTCGCTGCAGTGCAGGAACGGTAATTGGCTGCAGTGCCTCTGCACCGGCTTCTTCTGCTGTGACCTCGGGATCTGCGGTCACCCCGGCTTCGGCTGTCGGCACTTCAGGTTCGCCGGCTGCAGTTGCCTTTGCGACCTTCGAGGAATCTAGTGCGGCCTCAGGTGGGGGCTCGCTGGTGAGTTGTTCGATGCGGGCGGGCTCGCTCTGCGCCTGCTGCGCAGCGGTTGTCTTTGCCTTCTGCTCCGTGTTGGCACTCGCCATTGGCATGAGTACCAGAAAAGAGAGCAGCCACAACAGACAGAGACAGGGGCGGGGTGATTGGTGTTGCCGCATTGATTGAACCATTGAGTTGGAAAATGACTAAACGCCGGACAAGGCGTGGCAAAGATATTTAGCTGTCGATTCCCCTCATTGACACGCCCTGCACTCTGTCGAGGTTTGCCCTATGGAAACGCTGGATGATGTCGGTAGCGCCCTAGTTTTTTACCTTTTCTAAGGGGGCACTATGCTTGATGGCCCGGGGTTGATGCAAGTTTTTTGTCCCGGGCAGGGGGCGCGACTAGCGCAACAGATTTTGAAGCAGACATGGGGGCCGGGAGCGCACGGTCACAGCAACGAATCGGCGTCCCCAGGTGTCGATAATTACCTGGGTAAAAGCCCCCTGCTCTCTACTGAAGGCAGGCCGAGTGCGATCAATAACTGATGACCAGCAGGTGCTTCCGCAATCGTCAGGAGGGGGACTCCATCGCGCTTTGCAGGTAGTTCTGGATACCTACCTTGTCTATCAGGCTCAACTGGGTCTCCAGCCAGTCGACATGCTCCTCTTCGGATTCGAGTATCTCCTCAAAAAGCTCCCGAGATATGTAATCCTGCACCGACTCACAATACGCAATCGCCTCGCGTAAGTCGGGAATGGCCTGCAGTTCCAGCTTGAGGTCACACTTGAGCATTTCCTGTGTGTTTTCGCCCACTAACAGCTTGCCCAGGTCCTGCAAGTTTGGGAGCCCCTCCAGAAACAATATGCGCTCTGTCAGTTTGTCGGCATGCTTCATCTCATCAATCGACTCGGCATATTCATGCTCGGCCAGTTCCTTGAGCCCCCAGTCTTTGTACATGCGTGAATGCAGGAAATACTGATTGATAGCGATCAGTTCATTTCCCAGTACCTTGTTGAGATATTGAATGACTTTTGCGTCGCCTTTCATGGGTCACCTCCTATGCTGCCAGAGGCCATAGTATGACGCCGATCAACTTTGCTGGTCAACCGTAAGTGGTTGATATATAAGGCTAATTATTAATGATAGTGCGAGAGATTCGCAATCGTATTGGTGCCGCAGTCGCGGCGGGTGAATAGTGTGGACTCAGCTGAGGGCGTAAAACAGCGCTTGTTCCTGGGCCTCATCGGGCAATGCTTCACGCAGGATTTCGCGGGTGAGAATACCGCACTTACCGCATTGACTGCCGACCCCCAGGGTATTGCGTACTTCCCTGAATGAATTGGCACCGTCCTGAATGGCGGCGCGGATCTGTGTATCGGTTATTCCTTTACAGAGGCAGACGTACATGGCGCTAACCGGTCTCGATATTTGTTGAGCGCTCAGCGTAATAATAATGAGAATGATTGTCAACAATGGCGATGCACATTTTTAGGTGATCGGCAGTTGACCCCGATAGTGGGCCTCCCTATAATGCACAGCCTCGAAATTGAGCTCCAGAAGCGGAGGGAGTTCAAGTGGCGTGCCGAGGGGCGTCCACAGTCGAGTACGTTTTTGATGCGGGGTGGAGCAGCCTGGTAGCTCGTCGGGCTCATAACCCGAAGGTCGTCGGTTCAAATCCGGCCCCCGCTACCAATTGGCACTGTCGGCTCCATGTATACATGACAGTGTGAAGATGAAAAGCCCCTTTTTAGGGGCTTTTTCGTATACGGAGAAAACAGAACGCCCGTGGCGAGCAAAGATCAGCAAATTGCGGACATGTTGCAGCCTACGGTGGCTGCGCTGGGTTTTGAACTCTGGGGCGTGGAATACGTCGCACAGGGCAAGCACAGCGTGGTTCGCGTCTATATAGACAGTCCTGACGGAATCACCGTTGATGATTGTGCGGCTGTCAGCGCCCAGGTGGGTGGTGTCCTCGATGTCGAGGAGCCGGTAGCCGGGGAGTACGCTCTGGAGGTGTCTTCTCCAGGCGTGGATCGATTGTTGTTTGCGTTGGGGCAGTATGCCTCCTATGTAGGCGAAGTGGTGGAATTGCGCTTGCGCAGCGCATTT
Organism: Halioglobus sp. D3-4; assembly: GCF_055809315.1. NCBI lineage: Bacteria > Pseudomonadati > Pseudomonadota > Gammaproteobacteria > Cellvibrionales > Halieaceae > Halioglobus > Halioglobus sp. D3-4. The sequence goes on along the minus strand of NZ_CM147907.1, from coordinate 3,023,173 downwards.
GAAGGGCGGCGCAAGTTCAAGGGTATTCTGAAGGGTATTGAAGGCGAGGATGTCGTGATACAGGTCGATGATCACGAGTATCTGCTGCCTCATGGCGCCATTGAAAAGGCGCGTCTGCAACCCCGCGTCTGAACGAGAAAAGAGAACTGGTGAGGCAAAGATGACAAAAGAAATTCTGTTGGTGGCTGAGGTTGTCTCCAATGAGAAGGGCGTGTCTGAAGACATTATCTTCGAAGCCATTGAATTGGCATTGGCAACAGCGACAAAAAAACGCTACGACGAAGAGGCTGATATTCAGGTCACCATTGATCGCAAGACCGGGGATTATGTCACCGTGCGTCGCTGGCTGGTTGTGCCGGATGACGAAATGGCGCTGTTGGGTACTCAGTTCACTACAGAAGAGGCCATTGAGAAAGATGCAAACCTGAAGCCCGGCGATATCTTTGAAGAGCAGGTAGAGAATGTGGGCTTCGGCCGCATTGCCGCCCAGACCGCGAAGCAGGTTATCGTGCAGAGAGTCCGCGATGCCGAGCGTGCGCAGGTTGTAGAACAGTATCTGGACAGGGTTGGCGAACTGGTAGCCGGCACTGTCAAAAAAGTAACACGCGACAACGTTATCGTTGATCTGGGCAACAACGCAGAGGGCTTGTTACCGCGCGATCAACTGGTTGGCCGCGAAACTTTCCGCGTTAACGATCGTGTACGCGCTATTTTGAAGGAAATCAGCACCGAAGCCCGCGGTCCGCAGCTCATCCTGAGCCGATCCTGTACAGAGATGTTGATAGAACTGTTTAAAATTGAAGTGCCGGAGATCGCCGAAGAGGTGATACAGATTCGCGCTGCAGCGCGGGATCCCGGTTCACGTGCCAAGATCGCGGTGAAAACCAACGACCAGCGAATTGATCCGGTCGGTGCCTGTGTCGGTATGCGCGGTTCTCGAGTACAGGCTGTTTCCAACGAACTCGACAACGAGCGCGTGGACATTGTGCTGTGGGACGACAATCCGGCTCAGTTGGTTATCAACGCGATGGCGCCGGCGGAAGTTGAGTCTATCGTGGTGGATGAGGATCGCGGCACAATGGATGTTGCGGTATCTCAGGATAACCTGGCTCAGGCGATTGGTCGTTCGGGCCAGAATGTCCGCCTGGCGGCACAGCTCACTGAGTGGACCATCAATGTGATGAGCCTTGAGGATGCTGCCGAGAAGCACGAGGCGGAAGCCGGTCAGGTGATTCAGGTCTTTGTCGACCGTCTCGATATAGATGAAGAAGTTGCTGAAATTCTGGTTGAAGAGGGCTTTACCACTCTGGAAGAGGTGGCCTACGTCCCGCTGGAAGAAATGACCGCGATAGAGGGTTTCGATGAGGACATTGCCGAAGAGTTGCGAGCGCGTGCCAAAGACGCCCTGCTCACGATGGCCATTGCCTCAGAGGAGCAACTGGGCGCGCGCGAACCGGCGGAAGACCTGTTGATGATGGACGGTATGGACAGGCATCTGGCCTATCTTCTGGCCAGCCGCGGGGTCGTTACTATGGAAGACCTCGCCGAACAGGGTGTGGACGACCTTATGGATATTCCGGACATGACGGAAGAGCGCGCCGGCGAATTGATTATGACTGCGAGAGCACCCTGGTTTGCCGAAGCTGAAGAGTAATCTGGCACGGTAAAGCTAATCACACTATGACAGGGTACGAAGGAGATTATTGAATGGGTCAGGTGACAGTAGAGCAGCTTGCGGAAGTGGTTGGTGCGTCCTCTGAACGTCTGCTGACGCAGATGAAAGAAGCGGGATTGCCTCACACAGACGCAGATGAAGCTGTTTCTGATGAGGATAAGCAAACATTGCTCCAATTCCTGAAGAGAAGTCACGGTGAATCCACTGACGCTCCCAAGCGAATAACCTTGAAGCGCAAAACAGTGACCACGTTGCGCACGACTGCATCGCAGGGCAGGAAAACAGTCAATGTGGAGGTGCGTAAGAAGCGTACTTACGTAAAACGTGATGCGGAGCAGCCAGAGGAGCCAGAAGCCCCTCTGGAGGAAACGGAAGATCAGCAACCGGCACCAGAGCCTGCTGTGGTGCAAGAGCCCGAGCGTGAGCCGGAGCCGGTGGTAGCAGAGGAAGCAGCTGAAGAACCTGCCGAGGCTGAGGATGAAAAAACGGCGGCTGAGACCGAACGGGAAAAACTCGTTGCCGTTGTAACAGAGCTGGATGCAGCAGTAGAGGAAGATCCAGCCAATGTCGATCCTGAGGTTTTGCGACAGCGCGCTGCTGCGCGTCGCAAGCTGAAAGAGGCCGATGAAGCAGCGGCGCGAGAAGCGGCAGCTGCGGCGCGCAAAGCCGCCGAGGAAGAGGAGCGGGAGAAAGCGAAGGCTGAGGCATTGGCCAAAAGCCAGGAGAAGGCAAAAGAGGCCACCAAACGTCCCAAACGTCTGCACGAGGTTCCCTCTTCGCCGCGCGGTGGCGATGACGACAACCGCAAGCCGCGCAGTAGGCTGGCTCGCAATGCGCCCGCCGGACGTGGCAAGCAGCGCAATCACAATCTGTCACTGGCGGATTTGGATTCAGAAGCCGGCGTTGGTCGCCGCAGGGGTGGGCGCAAGAAAGTGAAATCCGCCCACGCAGAACACTCTAAACACGGGTTTGAGATGCCAACAGAGCAAAAAGTCCGTGAAATCGGAATCCTGGACATGATATCTGTGTCCGACCTTGCCCAGCAGATGTCGGTCAAATCCGGTGCTGTGATCAAAGAGCTGATGAAGCTCGGCGTAATGGCGACCATTAACCAGATGATTGATCGCGATACCGCGACATTGGTAGTCGAAGAGTTCGGTCACGTTGTCAAGCACCTGAGCGAGGATGCTCTGGAAGAGCGGCTGGAGGAGACCCTGTCCCAACATGAGGGCAAACAGGAATCCCGAGCGCCGGTGGTTACTGTCATGGGACATGTTGACCATGGTAAGACATCGCTGCTCGATTACATTCGTAAAAGCCAGGTGGCTTCGGGCGAGGCCGGGGGGATCACCCAGCATATCGGCGCCTATCATGTAGAAACTGAGCACGGCATGATCTCGTTTCTGGACACGCCGGGGCACGCGGCGTTTACCGCGATGCGGGCGCGTGGCGCGAAAAGTACCGATATCGTGATACTGGTAGTGGCCGCGGATGATGGCGTGATGCCGCAGACCGAAGAAGCCGTTAAACACGCCAAGGCTGCTGAAGTTCCCATTATTGTCGCAGTTAACAAGATGGACAAAGAGGGTGCGGATCCTGAGCGGGTCAAGAGTGAGCTTGCCACCAAAGAGGTTATTCCAGAGGACTGGGGCGGCGATACGCAGTTTGTCAACGTATCTGCACAGACTGGTGAAGGCATCAATGAACTTCTTGATGCGGTGTTGTTGCAGGCTGAACTACTGGAGCTGACGGCAGCAAGGGATGTACCTGCTCAGGGTATTGTTATCGAATCCCGCCTGGACAAGGGGCGCGGTCCTGTGGCCTCACTGTTGATTCAAAGCGGTACTTTGCGTAAGGGCGATATCGTACTGGCCGGCCTGCAGTTTGGTCGTGTGCGCGCCATGTTGGATGAAAATGGCAAGCCTATCGATGAGGCGGGTCCCAGCATACCGGTGGAAATCCTCGGTCTCGATGCCACGCCTGCTGCCGGCGATCTCTTCGCCGTGGTAGAAAGTGAGAAGCGCGCTCGCGAAGTGGCCGACTTCCGACAGGAAAAGACACGCGACATGAAGATGCAGCGCCAGCAGGCCGCCAAGCTGGACAATATGTTCGAGAGCATGACAGCCGGTGACAGAAAGACCCTCAACGTTGTGGTCAAAGCCGATGTGCGCGGATCACTCGAGGCCATTCAGTCGGCGTTGCTGGAGATAGGCAACGACGAAGTGCAGGTGAATATTGTCACCGGCGGCGTCGGTGGCATCACCGAGACGGATATCAATCTGGCGGTGACCTCAGGTGCCGTGGTGTTTGGTTTCAATGTGCGAACCGACAATGCGGCGCGCAAGCTGGTGGAATCCGAAGGTGTCGATCTGCGCTACTACAACGTGATCTACGATCTGATAGACGACGTGAAGGCGGCGCTCACAGGTATGCTTGCGCCGGAACTGCGCGAGGAGATTGTGGGTATTGCAGAGGTTCGCGACGTTTTCAGCTCGCCGAAGTTTGGCCAGATCGCAGGCTGTATGGTGATCGAGGGAACGGTTTATCGTTCCAAGCCTATCCGGGTGCTGCGTGACAGTGTAGTGATCTACGAGGGTGAACTGGAATCGTTGCGTCGATTCAAGGATGACGCGAATGAAGTGCGCAATGGGACGGAGTGCGGAATCGGTGTGAAGAACTACACTGATGTTAACGTCGGCGACCTTATCGAGGTGTACGAAGTCAAGGAGATCGCCCGCTCCCTGTAAGCGGCGCCCTAACGAGCAGAATCGATGGCAAAAGAGTATGCCAGAACCCAGCGCGTAGCGGATTACCTGCAGCGTGAACTGGCGGCCCTGATCCAGCATGAAGTGCGAGATCCGCGGGTCGGTATGGTCAGTATCACCGGCGTGGACGTGAGTCGCGACCTCGGTCATGCCAGAGTCTATTGCACCGTCATGGGTAGCGACTCCAGTGAGGAGGCCAGTGAACCGGTTGAGGTCCTGAACAAGGCGGCGGGCTTTTTACGTAGTCAACTGTCCCGGGACAGTAGCATGCGCAGTGTGCCGCAGCTGCGGTTTTACTTCGATTCCAGCATTGGGCGTGGACGCGATCTGGAAGACCTGATCAAACGCGCCGCCAGTGCCGATCGCGAGCTGGGTTTGCGTGATGATGACGGGTCGGAGCACTAGCGGTGGCCAGACGTCGGAAGGGCCGCGCGGTCGATGGCATCCTGATACTGGACAAGCCTATGGGGGTGACCTCCAACCGGGCACTGCAGAGCGTAAAGCATCTGTATAACGCGGCCAAGGCCGGCCACACCGGTAGCCTCGACCCTTTGGCCACCGGCGTTTTGCCCCTGTGTCTGGGTGAGGCCACCAAGTTTTCTCAATACCTGCTGGATGCCGATAAGGCTTACCAGAGCACCTTCGTGCTGGGTACAACCACTGATACCAGCGATGCTGAAGGGCAGGTTCTGGAGGTTTGTGACGCGAGCGACATCAGTGAAAGCGATGTAGTTGCGGCCCTGCGGCAGTTCGAGGGAGAGATCGAGCAGATACCCTCGATGTTTTCCGCCATCAAGCAGGGTGGCCAGCCGCTTTACAAGCTGGCACGCAAGGGGCAGGAGGTGGAGCGCAAGCCGCGTCAGGTGGTTATCAAGACGCTGCAGTTGCGCGCATTCCGCGGGGGTGAAAAGCCCGAAATGGATATCTACATGGAGTGCAGTAAAGGCACCTATGTGCGCTCTCTTGCTGAAGATCTTGGCCGGGTGCTGGGTTGTGGCGCGTTTGTTAGTGCGCTGCGCCGGACTCAGGCAGGGCCGTTTGGCATCGAGGACAGCGTCACATTGAGTGCGCTGGAGACGCTCAGGGAGAGTGGCGACTTCGCAGTGATCGATGAGTTGTTGATGCCCCCAGATGCCGCGCTCGGAGCTTTGCCTCTGGTCAGCCTGAGCGAATCCGGTGGTTTCTACATGCGTCAGGGTCAACCCGTTATGGTGCCAAATGCACCCCGCGGTGGTATCGTGCGCGTCGCATTGCACAGTGGTGAGTTTTTAGGTGTAGGAGAGATGTTGGACGACGGGCGCGTGGCGCCGCGTCGACTGATTGTCACCGGGAGGTGACGTGAACCTGTCTATAAATCTGCATGGACAGGCTCAATTATTAATGAAGGGCGGTGCGCCGCCTGAGGCAGATTAATCAAGAGGAAGAAAAAATGGCTTTATCAGTAGAGAAGAAAGCGGAAATCGTTAAAGAGTATCAGTTGGGCGAAGGCGATACAGGTTCCCCGGAAGTACAGGTAGCACTGCTGACCGCAAACATTGAGCAGTTGCAGGGGCACTTCCAATCGCACTCGCATGACCACCACTCTCGTCGGGGTCTTATCCGCATGGTGAACCAGCGTCGTAAATTGCTGGATTACCTGAAGCGCAAGGACACGCAGCGCTACAGTGGCCTGATCAAACGACTCGGTCTGCGCAGATAAGCTACATCCTTTCCGGGGCGTTCATGGGAACGCCCCGGTGTCATATTGAGAAATGGAGAAATATTGTGAATCCAGTAACTAAAACATTCCAGTACGGCGGTCAGACCGTCAGTCTGGAAACCGGGCGCATAGCCCGCCAGGCAAGTGGTGCGGTCCTGGTGACCGTTGAAAACACCTCTGTGTTGTGTACTGTTGTGGCAGAAAAAGCAGAGCGTCCAGGCCGGGATTTCTTCCCGCTGGCAGTTCACTACTCTGAAAAATCCTATGCTGTTGGCAAAATCCCCGGCGGCTTCTTCAAGCGCGAAGCTCGTCCCAGCGAAAAAGAAACACTGACATCCCGCCTGATTGACCGACCTATTCGCCCGCTGTTTCCCAAAGGTTTTATGAATGAAGTACAGGTTATCTGTACTGTCGTATCTGCAGACAAACATATCGATCCGGATATCGTTGCAATGATCGGTACTTCTGCTGCGCTGGCCATTTCCGGCTGCCCTTTCAATGGTCCAATCGGTGGCGCACGTGTTGGCTTTAACGAAGCGCAGGGCTATTTCCTCAACCCCACCTATGAACAACTTGAAGACAGCAAGCTGAACATGGTGGTTGCCGGTACCAAAGATGCGGTATTGATGGTGGAGTCAGAGGCCCAGGAGTTGACGGAAGACCAGATGCTCGGTGCTGTTCTGTACGCACACCAGGAAATGCAGGTAGTGATTCAGGCTATCAACGAACTGGCTGCTGAAGCTGGCAAGCCACGCTGGGAGTGGAGCGCGGCTGCAGTCAATGACGATCTGCTGGCGGCTGTAGAAAACCAGGTCAAGGGCGAGCTCGGCGAAGCCTACAGAATTACCGAGAAGGCGGCCCGCTACGAGCGCGTTGGTGCTATTCGCGATGCTGCCGTTGAAGCGTTGGCTGTTGAAGGCGGTCCCACCGCGGATGAAGTAAAAGAAGTATTCAAGTCAATTGAAAAGAGCCTGGTGCGCAAGCGCATCCTGTCTGGTGAAGCCCGCATCGATGGCCGCGATAATCGCACCGTGCGCCCCATCGCCTGTGAAGTGGATATACTGCCGAAGGTTCATGGCAGTGCATTGTTCACCCGCGGTGAAACACAGGCCATTGGCGCAGTAACACTGGGATCTACCCGCGATGCGCAAATCATCGATGCGCTGGAAGGTGAGCGTCGTGATCCGTTCATGCTGCACTACAATTTCCCTCCCTATTCAGTGGGCGAAGCTGGCCGTGTTGGTTTCACTAATCGCCGCGAAATTGGTCATGGACGTCTGGCGCGCCGCGGTCTTGCCGCTGTGTTGCCTACACCGGAAGAATTTCCCTACACCATTCGCGTCGTGTCCGAAATCACGGAATCAAATGGCTCGAGCTCTATGGCCTCTGTATGTGCCGGATCTCTGTCCATGATGGCCGCTGGCGTACCGCTGAAAGCGCCGGTTGCCGGTATCGCGATGGGACTGGTAAAAGAGGGCAATCAGTTTGCCGTGCTGACCGATATCCTCGGTGACGAAGATCATCTCGGTGATATGGACTTCAAGGTGGCCGGTACCGCCGACGGTGTCACTGCGCTGCAGATGGACATCAAGATTGAAGGCATTAATGAGCAGATCATGGAAGTTGCGCTGGAGCAGGCGCAGGTTGCACGGCTGCACATACTCGGACAGATGAACAGTGTGTTGTCTACAGCGCGCACGGTTACCTCTGAGAATGCACCCAGCATGATGACGCTGAAAGTCGACTCCGACAAAATACGCGACATCATCGGCAAGGGTGGTGCGACCATTCGATCCATCACTGAACAGTCCGGTGCGACCGTCGATATCGATGATGACGGCACAGTGCGCATCTTCGGCCAGGATCAGGCTTCGCGTGATGCCGCTGTTGCGATGGTAGAGGAAATCACTGCTGAAGCTGAAGTGGGTGCCGTCTACGAAGGCACGGTTGCACGTATCGTGGATTTCGGTGCATTCGTCAACATTCTTCCCGGCAAGGATGGTCTGGTGCACATTTCCCAGATCGCCAACGAGCGCGTGGAGAATGTTTCCGATCACCTCAAGGAAGGCGAAGTGGTGCGGGTGAAAGTGCTGGACGTGGATCAGCGTGGCCGTATCAAGCTTTCCATCAAGGAACTGCTGGAAGACGAGACCAGCGCAGACGAAAGCGTTGCGCCGGAAGCTGTAGAGTAACGCTCAGTTCTCTGCAAATAGCCCACAGAAGGGATGTGCCTCATGGCACATCCCTTTTTTTATTCTGTGTCACGGCGTTTAGTTGGCCAGCCCTCCAGCCTAAGCATCAGGTTTCACCCGATTACTCTGGGGAGTAACCTGCCTGATGGTGTCACCATTTCGGTGCGCACCTGCACTGCTTTCAATCAATTTTTCCCCTAAAGTCATTCCGCTGATACTCACTATTCTTGTGCAAACCCTTATAGCGCAGCGCTAGGCGATAGTTGGTCCAATACTTGCTGTGTCAGGTTGTTCCTACAAATTTCACGGCAACGAAGCCCGCCAGTTCTCTCCAAAAGATTGAGCTGTGCGGGCTTTTTTCGTTTCTACAGGAGTAAATCATGCAACTCAGTATCAAGCATTGTTCAATTCTCGCTGGCCTCGGTCTCTGCCTTGCACCTGTGTCCTCGTTGGCAGAGAACGCTCCAGCGGAGGGTTTTACAGAGATGTTTAGCAAGGGCAAGGTAGGCGTCGATTTCCGCTATCGCTACGAATATGTGGATCAAAATGGTATTGACGATGAGGCTAAAGCCTCTACTCTGCGCTCCCTGCTCACTTTCGAATCGGCACGGTATGCAGGCTTTTCGTTTCTCACGCAGTTTGCCAATGTCGCGTATATAGGGCCGGATGATTTCAACTCTACCGAGAACGGTAAAACACAGTACCCTGTCGTTCCCGATCCAAAAGGAACCCAGGTGAATCAGGCCTGGCTCAAATACAGTCACAGCAATGTGTCCGGAACGTTCGGTCGACAGCGTATCGTACTGGATGACCAGCGTTTTGTGGGTGATGTCGGTTGGCGCCAGAATGACCAGACGTTTGACGGGCTGCATTCGCAGTGGCTTGTAGATTCCGGCCTGTCGTTGGAATATGCCTATGTTTACAGGGTTAATCGCATCTTCGGCCCACATAACAGCAACGCGCAGCCCGCAGAATGGCGTGGCGATAATCACTTTATACATTTGCAATACAAGTTTTTGGAGAATCATTCCATCGTCGGGTTTGCTTATCTATTGGATATAGATGATCGCACTGGATGGTCGCCCAATAGTTCAGTGAATAATTCAACGGACAGTTATGGCGTCCGCTACAGTGGTGTGTTCGGGGCGTTTGCGCTGAACGCTTCCTATGCCTACCAAACTGATGCAGGTGACAGCTATCTGGATTACGAGGCAGACTATTATTCGGTGGAAGGTGCTGCCACATTCCAGGGTATAAAGGCTACGCTGGGTTATGAGGTACTGGGTTCGGACAATGACGTCGGTTTCAAGACGCCGCTGGCTACCTTGCACAAGTTTCAAGGCTGGGCCGACAAGTTTCTCGTAACCCCGGCAGATGGTATAGAGGATTTGTACGTGGGAGTCGCGGGCACACTGGGGCCGGTCAAGCTGGCCGCCACCTGGCACGATTTCCAGGCGGAGCAGGGCGGTCAGGATTATGGTTCGGAGCTGGATCTGGCAGCAACCTGGCCAGTCAGCAAGGCATGGAATTTACAGCTGAAGTATGCCAATTTCAGTGCCGATAACTCCGCGCCCTATGAAGATACGCAGAAGGTCTGGTTGACGGTACAATTCAAGATCTAGTGAGATTTAGTGATAGCCTCCGATCGATAGTGCTAGTCGATACGGATCTGGTAAATTGGTGATTACAGTCAACAAGCATGCCCAAGCCCTGCGTTTGATACTGGTCGATGACGATCGCGAGCGCGCGTCTGCGGTTGAAATGAACCTGACGCAGGCCGGGTTCGCGGTGCTTTCCGTCATCCCCACAGGTTCCGGCCTGTTGTATCAGATGGCTGAACAGGAACCTGATGTTGTCATTATTGCGCTGGATTCACCCGATCGAGACGTTCTGGAAAGCCTGGCAATTGCGTCGTCGCACAATGCGCGCCCCGTGGTGATGTTCTCTGAGGCCGGTGACCAGGGTTTCATTACCGATGCCATCGGTGCCGGAGTCACCGCATATCAAGCCGAGGACATCAGTCCGAAGCGCGTCAGGGCAGCCATTGATGTCGCGATAGCGCAGTTCTCGGCATTCAGTTCCATCAAGCAGGAACTCGACCTCACCCGACGCCAACTTTCTGAGCGTAAAGCGGTAGAGAAAGCCAAAGGTTTATTGGTGGCGTTACACAATGTTACCGAGGAAGCGGCCTTCAGCACCCTTCGCAAACTTGCGATGGATAAGCACAAGACGCTCGGAGAGACCGCCAGAGACGTGATAGCCATACTGGAAAAATCCAGCCGCAGTGGAACTGAAAATGAGTGATGCACGACGTTTGCCGCCCGCAGAGAAAGACAGCCTTCACCTGGGGTATTTGCGCTTGACGGACAGCGCGCCTGTTATCATGGCGCGAGAACTGGGCCTCTACGCGAAGTATGACCTGGATGTGGCGTTACAGCGCGAGGTGTCGTGGGCCAATCTGCGCGATAAACTCGTGACGGGAGCACTTGATGCAGCGCAGATGCTGGCACCTCTGCCGTTGGCGACGACGCTGGGCATCGGTGGATTGCGCGCTGATGTCATTACCGGTTTAGCGCTCAGTCTTAACGGTAATGCGATCACTTTGAGCCCATCGCTGTCGGCCGCCATACGGGAGTTTGGTGGGAATGCCGAGGAGTCTGCGCGCAATACCGCTGTAGCACTGGGTAAGTGGTTGCGGGCGCGCGGAGGGGCTGAGCAACTGACGCTCGCTACCGCGCATTCGTTCTCGTGCCACACCTTCCTGCTGCAAATGTGGCTGCGGGCCGGCGGGATTGATCCCCAACGCGACGTACGCATAATAGTTTTGCCACCAGAACAGATGGTTGACAGTCTCACGCGTGGCAGTATTGACGGCTTTTGTGTCGGGGAGCCATACAACAGCATGGCGGTGCAGTACGGTGTGGGCGCGGTACAGGCCAGTGGTTACCAGATCTGGAATAACGGCATTGAAAAAGTATTGGGCGTACTAGCGAGCTGGCACCAGAGCTATCCAACTGCGCACCTGCGCCTGCGCCTGGCATTAATGGAGGCGTGTACCTGGTTGGCTGATCAGAAAAACCGGAATGAGGCAGCTGCAATACTCGCGCTGCCAGAGTATCTCGATATGCCGCAGGGGTTCCTCGCGCCATCGCTGACGGGCCGTTTCGTCTATGCCAAAGGCCAGACATCGGTGGAGATGCCTGACTTTCATGTGTTTGGACGATATCAGGCCGGGTTTCCGTGGCGGTCACACGGTGACTGGCTGTTGCAGCAAACGGGCGCGTTGGTCGGTAAGACACTGTCATCGGAGCGTGTTAAATCCCTGGTGCAGCAGACCTATCGTACGGACCTTTATCGAGAGGCTGCCCGCCATCTCCAGTTGCCTAGTCCCAGCGGTGACTACAAACCCAGTAATCAACACGACACTGTATGGGAGTACGAGCCGGGCATAGAACTGGGCCCGGATATGTCATTGTCTGGTTAGCGGTTGCACTGCTGTGGTTCGCCCCGTCCTTTGTTGGTGCAATTTTCCCGCTGCTGCGTTGACCTGGCACTCCTTCCCCGCAACCCGTTTTTATCTCATGTTGTTGAAAATGATAGTAAAAAATTTGAATGGCATGAGTCTTGTTTAGTAATTCGTAGTTAGATCATTACACACTAGTTTTCTCCTCGGGCAATGACGTCCTTGCGCTCTGGCTAATGCACAGCCACTCGCAGGGGGACGGCTTGTGTCCACTTTACGGTTGTTCGAGGAGTCCCACATGTTTTACCTGCAATGTTCGTCCCCATGTCGTCGCTTACGAATACTGGCACTGTGGGTCTTGTGCAGTTTGCTGGCGCCCGCCGCCATTGCTGCAGATGACGCCGCAGTTGACATTGGCGAACCGGAAAAAGACGAACTGAAATTTGGCTTTATCAAACTAACCGATATGGCGCCATTGGCGATCGCGTATGAAAAAGGCTACTTCGAGGATGAAGGTCTTTACGTCACGCTCGAAGCCCAGGCCAACTGGAAAGTGTTGCTCGACGGTGTCATCGACGGCCAGCTCGACGGCGCACATATGCTTGCCGGGCAGCCGCTGGCTGCAACGATTGGATACGGCACCAAGGCGCACATCGTCACGCCGTTTTCGATGGATCTCAACGGCAACGGGATTACCGTCTCCAACGAAGTTTGGGAGGCGATGAAACCCCTGCTTCCGATGGAAGACGGCAAACCTGTTCATCCGATCAAAGCCGACTACCTCAAGCCGGTGATCAAGCAATACGCCGATGAGGGCAAGCCATTCAAAATGGGCATGGTGTTTCCGGTGTCTACCCACAATTATGAACTGCGTTACTGGTTGGCTGCCGGCGGCATCCATCCCGGCTACTACGCACCTCTGAAAGGCGATACGTCGGGGTTGGTTAACGCTGAGGCCCTGCTGTCGGTAACGCCACCCCCCCAGATGCCCGCCACTTTGGAGGCAGGCACCATCGATGGCTATTGCGTGGGTGAGCCATGGAATCAGCAGGCTGTTATCAAAGGTATTGGCGTGCCTGTGATTACCGATTACGAAATCTGGAAGAATAATCCGGAGAAAGTGTTCGGGATGAGCAAAGCTTTTACCGAGAAATACCCCAACACCACGGCGCTTGTCGTCAAGGCATTACTGCGCGCCGCCAAGTGGCTGGATGATAACAACAACGCCAATCGGCCTGAGGCCGTTGAAATACTCTCCCGCTCCGAATATGTCGGTGCCGATTACGAGGTCATTGCAAATTCGATGACGGGTACCTTCGAGTACGAGAAAGGGGACAAGCGCGACGTTCCTGATTTCAACGTATTCTTCCGCTATTTTGCAACGTACCCGTACTACTCGGATGCAGTGTGGTATCTGACACAGATGCGCCGCTGGGGACAGATTCCCGAACCGCAATCAGATGACTGGTATTTCGACGTGGCCAGAAGCGTCTATCTTCCAGACATTTATCAGCGCGCGGCCCAAGCGCTGATCAAGGAAGGTCGGATGTCGGCCAGTGACTTTCCGGACTTCGCTACAGAATCGGGCTTCCGCCCGGCCCAGAGCGAGTTTATTGACGGTATTACTTTCGATGGCACAAAACCCAATGACTACCTTGAGCAATTTCCCATTGGCCTAAAGGGCAGCGACGTCTTGTAGGTAGATCACCACTTTGGAGGCAGGGCAGAACAGTATGAGAAACGAAGCATTGCGAATCACTCCGCATGAGAGATTGGAACAACTGGTAGAGGCGTTGAGAGGTGGCAACTGGTTCAAGGCACTAGTGTCCCCGATGCTGGGCATTCTCGCCTTCCTTATGGTGTGGCATCTCTGCGCATCGCGCATTGATACCTCTCTCGGTCAGTTTCCTGGTCCGGTGCAGGTGTGGGAGCAGGTGCAGAACCTGGGTGCAGAACATGTGCGAGAGAGAGAGAAGGCAGCGGCATTTTATGAGCGGTTGCGGGAGCGCAATGCCAAGAAACTCGCTGCAGATCCGAACGCTGTTATCAAAGATCGCCAGTATACCGGCAAACCTACTTTCGCGGATCAGATTATCACTAGCCTGCTCACCGTTGCGGCCGGGTTTCTTATCGCTAATCTGATAGCGATTCCGCTGGGTATAGTCTGTGGCCTGAGTTCGGGTATCTATAAAGCGCTAAACCCGGTCATCCAGGTATTGAAGCCTGTATCTCCACTGGCCTGGCTGCCGCTGGTGACGATGGTGGTGAGTGCAACCTACAGCTCCGATGATTCACTGTTCGACAAGTCTTTTCTCAACTCGGCAATTACGGTGGCGCTGTGCTGCCTGTGGCCCACGCTGATAAACACGATAGTTGGCGTTACCAATATTGACCGCGATCTGGTGAATGTCAGCAGGGTGATGGCGTTGTCACCGATGGTACATGTGCGAAAGATAGTGATCCCCGCAGCTATCCCGATGATCTTTACCGGGCTGCGACTTTCCCTGGCCACAGGTTGGATGGTGTTGATTGCCGCAGAGATGCTGGCGCAGAACCCGGGCCTCGGAAAATTTGTCTGGGATGAGTTTCAGAATGGCAGTTCGTCTTCACTGGGCAGGATTATGGTCGCCGTACTGGTGATCGGCTTGATCGGCTTTATGTTGGACAAATTGATGCTCACTCTGCAGAAAAGAGTGAGCTGGGACAAGAGTGCGCTGTTGCGCTAACCGGAGAACGCTGATTATGAATAAGCGATACCTCGACATCACAGACGTCGGCATTGAGTTCGACACCAACGGCAAGAAATTCCGTGCATTACAGAAAGTGAACCTGAAGCTGGATAAGGGAGAGTTCGTGTCCCTGATTGGGCATTCCGGCTGTGGTAAATCGACCGTGTTGAATATTGTCGCAGGGCTCTACCAGGCCACGGAAGGCGGTGTATGCCTCGATGGCAAAGAGGTTTGCGAGCCCGGCCCGGACCGCGCCGTGGTGTTTCAGAATCACTCTTTGATGCCGTGGCTGAGCGTCTACGATAATGTCGCGTTGGCCGTGAATCAGGTGTTCCGAAAGAGTAAGAGCAAGGCCGAGCGCAAAGCGTGGGTGGAACATAATCTGCGCCTGGTCAACATGGACCATGCACTGGACAAGCTGCCGGGTGAGATCTCCGGTGGGATGAAGCAACGCGTCGGCATTGCACGCTGTCTTGCCATGCAGCCCAAGGTGCTGTTGATGGACGAGCCTTTTGGCGCCCTTGATGCACTGACGCGAGCGCAGTTGCAGGATTCCCTGATGAAAATCCAGGCAGAGTTGGGCAACACCGTCATCATGATTACCCACGATGTCGATGAGGCCGTACTGTTGTCCGATCGCATTGTCATGATGACGAATGGGCCGGCTGCCACCATTGGCGAAATCCTTCCAGTAAACCTCGAACGCCCCAGGGATCGCCTGGAACTGGCCGAAGATCGGGAGTTTGTGCATCTGCGGCAGCAGGTGCTGGAATTTCTTTACGCCAAACAGTCGGCGCGTGAGCCCACTGTGGCGGCATCGGCTGCAGTGGTGGAGCCAGCCTCACCAAAGCTCGCGGCAGTGCAGGCGGGTGCTCCACCTGAGCGCCCGGGCAACGATTTCGAGGCTGCCTGAGTCATGCGCCAGAAACTGATCATTGTCGGCGCGGGTATGGCCGCTGCCTATCTGCTACAGGAACTGCTCGCACAAGAACACCAGTGGCAGATCACCCTGATAGGTGATGAGCCGGATGTTTGCTACAACCGCGTGATGCTGTCTGGGGTATTGGCTGGTGAGACGGCAGATTCCGATTTGCAGATGCTCCCGGCCAGACATCTGCAGCAGGGTTTGCAGCTGCTCGCCAATACGCGCGTTCATCAGGTGAATACACGCGAGCAAACAGTCCTGACTGAAGCCGGTGAACTGCTGGCTTATGACAAGCTGGTTTTTGCCACCGGTGCGACTGTCGCAAGGCCCGATCTGGAGGTAGACGGCATCGAGGGTGTGCGGGTGTTGCGTACGCTCGAGGATGCCAGGTTTCTGCGAAACCAGTGCCCTAACGGGCGCCGCGCGGTGGTCGTCGGGGGCGGTTTACTCGGGCTGGAAGCGGCCCATGGGCTCAATGCGATGGGGTTTGCAACCTCGGTGATCCATCGACAACCCTACCTGATGAACCGACAGCTGGACGCGGAGGGCGGACAACACCTGCGCGACAAGATGGTGCAATCAGGCATTCGCTTCTACCTTGGAAACTCCGTCGCCGCACTGCATGCCAGCGACGGCGCGCTAACGTCTATCGACTTGCAGGATGGGAGTGAGCTCAGTTGCGATCTGCTGGTATTTGCTACCGGTATTGAGCCGCGAACAGGGCTGGCTCGCGATGCCGGTATTGCTTGCGCGCGAGGCATTCTCGTCGATGAGTATCTACAAACGTCCGTCCCGCACTGTTTCGCCTTGGGTGAGTGCTCCCAACTGGGCAGCCATTGTTTTGGCCTGGTCGCACCGATCAAGGCGCAGGCCACAGTGCTGGCAGCGCAGCTCACCGGCGCTGCGGCATCGGCGTTTGCGCTGGAGGATTGGCCGGTACAACTGAAAATTTCCGGTATAGAAATATTCAGCGCGGGGACGGTGGAGTCGGGCGGAGAGCAGCTTGTATTGCACGATAAAAATGCTGGCATCTACCGCCGCTTGGTGTTGCAGGGAGACCGTCTGGTGGGTGCCGTGCTGGTCGGCGATAAACGCAATGGTATCTGGTACGCACAACTGATTCGCAATGCCACGGATATCAGCCGGTACAGGCCGGGCCTGATGTTTGGCAAAGCGGTGAGTGAGGCGATGCAATTGTCTGCAATCGCCGCTTGAAAATTAGGAGAATACTCATGGATAAACGCAGGATTGTCGTGGTGGGTAATGGCATGGTCGGCCACCATTTTTTGGAGACACTGGTCAAGGCTGAGACCGGTGATCACATTACCGTGATCGGGGAAGAACCGCGCCCCGCATACGACCGTGTGCATCTGTCCGAAGTATTCTCGGGCCGCTCGCCTGAGGACCTCGCGATGGGGTCACGCCAGATGTATCAGGACTGGGGTGTGGAGGCACATTTTGGCGACCCGGTAATACGTATAGAGCGCGCTGCGAAACGTGTTGTGATGGGGAGTGGCCGTGCCTGCAAGTACGACCATCTGGTGCTGGCCACGGGTTCCTATCCCTTTGTACCCCCTGTGCCGGGCTCAGACAATGAGCGATGCCTGACCTATCGGACCATCGATGACCTCGGAGCTATCAAGGCGAAGGCCAGGGACAGCCAGATCGGTGTAGTCGTAGGCGGCGGGCTGTTGGGACTGGAGTGTGCCAATGCGTTACAGAACCTCGGGCTTGAAACCCACGTGGTTGAATTCGCACCGGGCCTGATGGGGGTACAGCTTGATGAGGGCGGCTCCGCCATGCTGCGGGGCAAGATCGAGGCGCTGGGTGTGGGAGTGCACACGGGTAAGAATACCAAAGCCATCGTTGCCGGCGAGGCCTGTGCACTGAAGATGGAGTTTGCGGACGAATCCAGTCTGGATACCGACATGATTGTCTTCTCTGCGGGGATTCGACCACAGGATGCACTGGCGCACCAAGCGGAATTAGCCGTCGGTGAGCGCGGCGGTATTGTTATCGATTACAAGTGCAAGACCAGCGATTCGGACATATTTGCGATTGGTGAATGTGCGTTGTTTGGGGGGCGTATCTACGGGCTGGTGGCCCCAGGCTACCGTATGGCGGAAGTGGTTGCCGCACAACTTGCTGGAGAGACTGCGTTATTCCAGGGTGCCGATATGAGCACCAAGCTGAAACTGCTGGGCGTTGATGTCGGTTCGATCGGCGACGCGCACGGGCGCAGTGACGGCGCTTTATCCTTCGTCTTCAGCGACGGGCGGGAGGCCTGCTACAAGAAACTGGTGACCAGTGCCGATGGTACACGGCTGTTGGGCGCTGTACTGGTGGGGGATTGTTCCGACTATGACACGCTACTGCAGTACTATCTCAACGACATCACATTACCTGCTGACCCGCAGGCCCTGATCCTCCCATCCACAGCCGACAAGCCATCACTGGGTGTTGGCGCGCTGCCGGCAACCGCGACGATATGCTCCTGCCACAATGTCTCCAAGGGCGATATCGTCGGCTGCGTGGATTCGGGGTGTGTCTCTCTAGGCGAGGTCAAGGATGCAACGAAGGCGGGTACCGGGTGTGGAGGGTGCGCGGCGATGCTTAAGAACTTGCTCGATGATGAGTTGCTTGCTCGCGGCGTGACGGTGGACAAGAGTATCTGCGAGCATTTTCCCCATACCCGGCAGGAGCTTTATCACCTGGTGATGATGGGTGAAATTCGCAGCTTTGATGAGCTGCTGCAAAAACACGGTAGCGGCAGGGGCTGTGAGATCTGCAAGCCGGCAGTCGCGTCGATACTGGCGGCACTGTGGAATGAGCATGTGCTTGATCGTCGCCATGTGGGGTTGCAGGATACCAATGATAACTTCCTCGCGAATATGCAAAAAGACGGCACTTACTCCGTGGTGCCGCGCGTGGCCGGCGGTGAAATCACACCTGCGAAGCTCAGCGTGCTGGGTGCAGTGGCAGCGAAATACAACCTGTATACCAAGATTACCGGTGGACAGCGCATCGATCTGTTCGGGGCCAGACTGGAACAGCTGCCGCTTATCTGGCAGGAATTGCTGGATGCCGGATTTGAAACCGGCCACGCTTATGGCAAAGCGTTGCGTACCGTCAAATCATGTGTAGGCAGTACCTGGTGTCGCTACGGCGTACAGGACAGTGTCGCCATGGCGATTCGACTGGAAAATCGCTACAAGGGCCTGCGCGCACCACACAAGATAAAGTCCGGTGTGTCCGGCTGTACACGCGAGTGTGCCGAGGCACAGTCCAAGGACTTTGGTGTCATCGCGACGGAAAATGGCTGGAACCTGTATGTCGGGGGCAACGGCGGTATGAAGCCACGGCATGCCGATTTGTTTGCCGCCGATCTCGATGACGAAACACTCATCCGCTATATCGACCGTTTCCTGATGTTTTACATCCGCACCGCGGACAGGTTACAGCGCACGTCAGTGTGGTTGGATAATCTCGAAGGCGGGATCGATTACCTGCGGTCGGTGGTCATCGAAGACAGCCTAGGTTTGGCGGCCGAGCTGGAACAACAGATGGCCCATATCGTCAGTACATACGCCTGTGAGTGGCAGGCGACATTGGCAGATCCGGAAAAACTCAAACGCTTTCGCCAGTTCGTCAATTCCGACAAGTCGGACAGTGATGTGGTGTTCATCAAGGAGCGCGAGCAGATTCGCCCCGCGCGACCGGAGGAGCGTTTGCGTCTGGTAGTAGCGGCAGAATAAGAGGAGAGACTCGATGACGGCATTAGAGCGCAGCGCATGGGTAACGGTATGCCAGCGAGACGACCTGGTAGAGGGCGGCGGAGTGTGTGTGTTGCTCGGTAGTGAACAGGTGGCGCTGTTTTATCTCCCGACAGAATCGCGCGAGGTTTATGCACTGGGCAACCGCGATCCCATCGGCAAGGCGAATGTGCTGTCGCGCGGGATTGTGGGTGATCTCGCGGGACAGTTGGTCGTTGCATCACCGCTATACAAACAGCATTTCAGCCTCGAGAGTGGTACCTGTCTCGAAGACGACAGTGTGCACGTGCCGGTATATGCAGTGCGACTGGAAGGAGACAGTGTCTCACTCGGCCGGCCATGAGTACATGCAGGACAACATGCCCTTATTGCGGCGTTGGCTGCGGTGTAGCCGCAGAGGTTGATGGCGATAAGCTGATTGCTGTGTCCGGTGATGAGCTTCATCCCGCTAATGCCGGCCGCCTGTGCGTCAAGGGGACCACGCTGGCCGAGACACTCACCTCACAGGGTCGGCTGTTACATCCAGTTGTACACGGTGAGAGGGCCAGCTGGGACAGTGCGCTGGATCAGGTTGCGGACAAACTGAACGCGGTCCGGCAGGCGCATGGCCCGGGTGCGATCGCGTTCTATCTGTCCGGACAGTTGCTTACCGAGGATTACTACGTCGCTAACAAGCTGATGAAAGGCTTTCTCGGCAGCGCCAATGTGGATACCAATTCACGGCTTTGTATGTCTGCGGCAGTTGCGGCTTACCAGAGGGCCTTTGGTGCAGACTATGTACCCTGCTCCTACTCTGATCTGGAAGAGAGTGATCTGGTGGTGATGGTAGGCTCGAACGCCGCCTGGACTCACCCGGTCATCTACCAGCGTATGCT
This sequence comes from Halioglobus sp. D3-4, assembly GCF_055809315.1. Classification (NCBI taxonomy): domain Bacteria; kingdom Pseudomonadati; phylum Pseudomonadota; class Gammaproteobacteria; order Cellvibrionales; family Halieaceae; genus Halioglobus; species Halioglobus sp. D3-4. The sequence continues at coordinate 3,003,077 of NZ_CM147907.1, read as the reverse complement.
GGAATCGCGCAAAGCTGCTCCGCACAAACAGATTGTCGTCATCGATCCGCGCAGCACAGCGAGTGCTGATGCTGCGGATTTACACCTGCAGATCAGGCAGGGCAGTGACGGCTATCTGTTCGCTGGCCTGCTCAACTATCTTCACGCTGAGGGCAAACTGAATACGCGCTATATCGGTGAGCATACCGATGGCTTCGACGAGGCGTTGGCCACTACTGCCCAGATGACGCCACAGGTGGTAGCAGATATGACCGGGCTGCCCCTGTCGCAGCTTGAGCTGTTTTATCAGCTTTTCGGCAACACAGAGAAAGTTGTCACGCTCTACTCCCAGGGTATTAATCAATCGGCAACCGGTGCCGACAAATGCAATATGATCATCAATTGCCATTTGGCTACCGGCCGTCTGGGACGACCGGGTATGGGGCCTTTTTCTATTACCGGACAGCCCAATGCGATGGGCGGTCGCGAGGTGGGTGGACTGGCCAACCAACTGGCGGCCCATATGGGTTTCGATACCAGTGATGTCGCGCGAGTGGAGGCGTTCTGGAATGCGCCCGATATTGCCCGTGAACCCGGATTCAAGGCGGTGGATATGTTCAGGGCTGCTGAAACGGGTGACATTCGGTTTTTGTGGATAATGGCCACGAACCCGGCGGTAAGCCTGCCAGACACCGCACAAGTTCGGCGCGCGCTGGGTAACTGTGAGTTTGTGGTTGTCTCTGACTGTGTCGGCGATACGGATACAGCCGCTTACGCGGATGTGCTGTTGCCGGCGATGGGGTGGGGCGAGAGGAGTGGCACGGTGACCAACTCCGAGCGTTGCATGTCGCGCCAGCGTGCTCTGGTGCCGGCAATGGGAGAGGCGCGTCCCGATTGGTGGATCGTCACTCAGGTTGCCAGGCGGCTGGGCTTTGGCCATGCGTTCAATTACCAGCATCCGGTGGAGATATTTACCGAACACGCGCATCTGTCGGGGTTCGAGAATGAAGGCACGCGCGATTTTGATATCAGCGCACTGTCTTCGCTGAGTGAAGTGGAATATGAGCAGCTGGAGCCTACTTACTGGCCGTGCCCGGCAGCGAAAGCAGTGGGGAAACCGGTCGTAGACGGTCGCTTCTATACCGCCGGCGGGATGGCAAATTTTGTCGCGGTGGCGCCAAAGCTTCCGGGCTGGGCAGGAGACACGGATGGCTTGCTGACCCTGAATACCGGGCGTCTGCGCGATCAATGGCACACCATGACACGCACCGGCCGGGTGCCCAAACTGATGCGTCACCGCGAGTTCTTCAGTGTATCGCTGAGCCCGGAAGATGCGCTTTCACACGGTCTGGTTGAGAGCGACCTGGTGGAAGTGCGAACGGGATCTACGTCGATTATGGCACTGGTGCGTGTTGAGGATGCCGTGCCACAGGGGCAGGTATTCTGCCCGATACACTGGAGTGACCAGCACTCGCGCAACGCCTGCGTCAATGGCCTGATCCCGTCGGTGACGGATCCGGTGTCAGGCCAGCCACAGCTAAAATATGCCCGGGTTGCTCTTTCGCCTGTCGCTGTCGCTGGCTGGGGTTTACTGCTGACGCGCAGCCTCGCTGAGCTGCCCGATTTGGCTTACTGGTCGCGGGTCCCCGTTTCCGGTGGATACCTGACTTTTTTTGCCTTAGCCGATTCCGCAGATGTTATCGACGTGCAGCAGGAGTTGCTGAAACAACTACTGCCGCGCGCGACACGCAATAGCAGTTACCAGGATTCCGGGCTGGGCGATTTTCGCGATGTAGGGACAGTGGCGGATCGGCTTGAGTATGCCCTTTATAGCAATGCCGAACGCCAGCGTTTACCCGACCGGGAATGGTTGTCCGCACAACTGGCGGCCCCGCCATTGGTGGACAGCGTGCCGCTGCTGGCCGGTCTAGATCCGGACACGCCCAACAGTGGACGCTTGATATGTACCTGCTGGGAGGTAGGCGAGCGAGAGATCGAGCAGGCCGTTGTAGCCGGTGCGCAAAGTGTGGAATGTCTGGGCAAGACGCTGCGCTGCGGCACTCAATGTGGCTCGTGCATACCGGAGCTCAAGCGCATGTTGCTGCGCGCCGCCGTGTAGGCCGATACACAGAAGACTTTATGTCGGACGGTTGTCTATCAGGTTTTCCACCACAGAAGGGTCCGCCAAGGTGCTGGTGTCACCGAGGCTCTCCAGCTCGTTTTCCGCGATTTTGCGCAATATGCGCCGCATGATCTTGCCTGAACGGGTTTTGGGCAGCCCGGGTGCCCACTGAATAACATCGGGCTTTGCGATCGCGCCAATCTCTTTGGTGCACAGCGCGATCAACTCATCGTGCAGTTGCTCGCTGGGCTCTACGCCCTGCATTGGCGTGACGTAAGCGTAGATACCCTGGCCCTTGATATCGTGCGGGAAGCCCACCACGGCCGCCTCGGCAATCTGTTCGTGTAACACCAGCGCGCTTTCAACCTCGGCAGTCCCCATGCGGTGGCCGGACACATTGAGCACGTCGTCGACACGTCCGGTGATGCGATAGTAGCCATCGGCATCGCGGCTGGCGCCGTCGCCGGCGAAATAATATCCCGGATAGGGTTTGAAGTAGGTGTCGATCATGCGCTGGTGATCGCCATACACCGAGCGAATCTGGCTCGGCCAGGACGACTTGATCACCAGATAGCCGGCGCCAGGCCCTTCGATTTCTTTGCCGTTCTCGTCCAGCAGTGCAAGGTCAATCCCAAAGAAGGGTTGCGCCGCCGAACCCGGCTTCAGGGCGGTGGCACCGGGCAGTGGCGTGATCATATGGGCGCCGGTCTCCGTCTGCCACCACGTATCTACGATGGGGCAGCGCGCATCGCCAACCACATTGTAATACCACTCCCAGGCCTCGGGATTGATGGGCTCTCCCACCGTGCCGAGCAAGCGCAGGCTGGCGCGCGAATGGCGTGTCACGGGCTCATCACCAACCGCGTGCAGGGCCCTGATGGCGGTCGGCGCGGTATAGAATGAATTCACCTGGTGCTTGTCGACTATCTCCCAGCAGCGGCCGGCATCCGGGTAGGTGGGCACACCTTCAAACATCAGAGAGATGGCGCCATTGGCAAGCGGGCCGTATACAATATAGGTGTGGCCGGTGACCCAGCCGACATCTGCGGTGCACCAGAAAACTTCGCCCTCTCGATAGTCAAATACATACTTGAACGTCATTGCGGCCTGTAGCAGGTAGCCGCCTGTGGTATGCAGTACGCCTTTTGGTTTACCGGTAGAACCCGAGGTGTAAAGAATAAATAGCGGGTCCTCCGCATTCATGGCCTCCGGTGCACAATCGCTGTCGGCGTGATCGACAGTGTCGTGATACCAGATGTCGCGCTCCTCCTGCCAATCCACCTCACCGCCGGTACGTCGCACGACCAGGCAGGTATGCACATTGGGACAGGAGGCCAGCGCTTTGTCTGCATTGGCCTTCAACGGTATGTGCTTGCCGCCGCGGAGGCCTTCATCCGCAGTGATCAGGGTCTGGCAGTCTGAGTCGAGGATTCGGTCCTTGAGGGCTTCAGGAGAAAAACCGCCGAATACGACAGAGTGCACAGCGCCTATGCGGGTGCACGCGAGCATTGCATAGGCGGCTTCCGGGATCATCGGCATATAGATGCACACACGGTCACCTTTTTTCACACCTCGCGCCCTCAGTGTGTTGGCTAGTCGGCACACCTGGTCTTTCAACTCGCTGTAGGTGATGTGTTTGCTGTCGGCCGGGTCGTCACCCTCCCACAGTAATGCGGTCTGTGTGGCTCGCTGCGGCAGGTGTCGGTCTATGCAGTTGTAGCTGACATTCAGTTTGCCGCCGTCGAACCAAGTGGCCTCGCCTTTGATGAAATCGTATTGTACGACACTGTTCCAACGCTGCTCCCAGGACAGAAATTCATCCGCCATTTCAGACCAGAAAGCCTCTGGCTCATCGAGCGAACGCTGATACATCTGCTGGTAGGTATCGGCATTAATGTGGGCGTCTTTGAAGTTGTCGGGTACAGGTCGAACAGGAAACTCAGACATGGTGGCCTTTCCATTGGAATATTATGTAAAAACAGAATGATACTTGCCCGACCGTGTTGTGCAAGTCGGTGCTGTAACTGTGCGCTGAAACGCGGCGATAGTGCGCTCTAGTGACCGCCCGCCAGCATGCCCCAGTCGGACACCGGGTTGAGAGATAGCTTGACGTTATCAATGAGGCGAGTAGATCCGAGGCGTGCCGCAGCCAGAATGGCGATCTCTTCGGTGTTTTCCGTCACGCTGCGCAGCGTACGCGCATCGCAAATCGAAAAGTAGTCGGGCTCGAAGCCGGCCTGTAATAACTTCATGCGGGCGTGGGACTCAAGTTGCAGGAAGTTGTCAAAGCCGCAGGCTATGGCCTCGCGACAGCAGTTGAGCGTCTGGTTCAGTACGGGTGCAATGCGGCGTTGATCGAAGGAGAGAAAGCCGTTGCGCGAACTTTTAGCCAGGCCATCTTCGTCACGGCTGGTGCTGACGCCAACGATGCCGATGGGCAGGCACATGTCTTTGACCATTTTTCGGATGATGGACAACTGCTGGAAATCTTTTTCACCGAACACGGCGAGATCGGGCTGTACGATATTGAACAGTTTGCTGACAACTGTCGTGACGCCGTCGAAATGCCCGGGCCGGCTGCTGCCGCACAGTGTGTCGCCCAGTTCCGGCACGTGTACTATTGTCTGCGCGTCCATCCCCTGCGGATAAATCTCGTTGACGCCGGGCGAGAACAGTACTTGCACGCCTTCGCTGAACAACTTTTCCTTGTCGGCAGCCAGCGTGCGCGGGTAGGCATCGAGATCTTCGTTGGGGCCAAACTGCAGCGGGTTGACGAAAATGCTGACGACGACGATGTCGCACAACTGTCGCGCTTTGCGTACCAAGTCGAGGTGTCCCTCGTGAAGGTTGCCCATCGTGGGTACAAACGCAATCGTCTGGCCATTGTGGCGAAATCCGCGCAAAGCGGATTGTAACTGTGCACTGCCGCTGTAAGTTCGCATATCTACCTGATCCCTTTAGCCCGGAATGGTGATGCTAAACCAATTAAAAAACACTGGTTTTTAAACTGTTTCCCGCGTGTGTGCCACTCGAGATTGGCTGTGAAGTATGCCCCAACACTACCTACCCGGCAACGGCTTTTTAGGGAAAATTCACAATTTTTGTTACCAAAAGAAGCAGGTGTTCGGCGTCAATGTGTTCATGTTACACATTTTTGTAAGTAAGCACTTACAATCATTGGTGAGCCTGACAGAAGTGGGGTTGTGCAGGGCTAGCTGTACGTATGGGCTTCCTTCGGGTATTCACCGGATTTGACAGCATTGACGAACGCCCGGAGACCATCGGGAATCGTCGCCTGGCCCTCCATGAAATTCTGTACAAAACGCGCGGTATGTTCGGTGAGGCCGAGCAAATCGTGCATCACCAGAACCTGGCCGTCGGTGTCGGGGCCGGCACCGATACCGATCACCGGTATGTCCAGTTTACGGCTGATATCAGCGGCCAGATGGGAGGGAATACATTCCAGTACCAGCAGTCGCGCACCTGCATCCTGTATCTCAACTGCATCGGCCAGAATAGATTTCGCTTCCTTGGGTGTGCGGCCCTGTACCTTGAATCCGCCGAAGGTGTTGACTGACTGAGGCGTGAGACCCAAGTGGGCACAGACGGGAATACCGCGTTCCACCAGTTTGCTGATGGTGTCGCTCAGCCAGGTGCCACCTTCCATTTTTACCATATGGGCGCCAGCCTGCATCAGCTGTGTCGCGCTGTCCATTGCCTGTTCGGCGGTGGTGTAACTCATGAACGGGAGGTCGGCTATAACCAGCGACTCCGGATTGCCACGGCAGACGCAGCGCGTGTGATAGGCCATGTCGCTAATGGTGACTGGAATGGTACTGTCGTGCCCCTGCAACACCATTCCCAGAGAGTCGCCCACCAGAATAGTTTCTGCGCCCACATCGCTGATAATTCGCGAGAAGGTGGCGTCATAGGCAGTGATGCAGACAAATTTTTCGCCGCTGGCTTTCATCTTGTCCAGGGTACTGATCGTAATCTTGCCCATGGCTAGAGTCCTGTTTGTTCTGTCTGCTTTACTTCAGCGCCTGCAGTGCAGGGGCGCTATCTGAAAAATGTCGGATTGAAATAGTGACGGCCGCTGCGAATATCGAGCAGGTAGTCCACCAGATCCTTGTAATCGTCCACACTGTTTGCCAGGTCGATTTCGCTGGCATTTACGATGAGCAACGGGGCGTCATCGTAATATAGAAAGAACTCACTGTACACTTCGTTCAGGTGTTCCAGATAGCCCCTGTCGATATGCTTCTCTATCGCCAGGCCGCGCTGTTCGATCCTTGAAAGCAGCACGTCGGTCGAGGCTTGCAGGTATACCACGAGGTCGGGTTTGGGCGCATCTATGGTCATCTGTCGATAGACCTTCTCGTACAGCTGGTACTCCTCCCGATCGAGATTTACTCTGGCGAACAGGGGGTCTTTATCAATCAGGAAGTCGGCTACCACTGCCGGCGCAAAGATATCTTTTTGGCGCATATCCTGGATATGCTGCGTGCGCTGAAAAAGAAAATACAATTGTGTCGCCAGGGCGGCCTGCTCGCGATTGCGATAAAACTTCTCCAGAAAGGGGTTTTGCTCGGCTGCTTCCAGCAGCGTGGCGTGGTTGAAACTGGCCGCCAGCTTTTTGGTCAGCGTGGTTTTACCAACGCCAATGGAGCCCTCCACAGCGATAAATGCAGGCGGTGTCCGCCCTTTTAGATTGATGGTGATGGCTGTACTGTCTGGCATGACGCTATTGTTCATCTGGCTTGTGGCACTGTGTGGAGGCGTTTGCATTCAATTGGTACGGCGTTTTTACCAGACCGTCGCTGGCGCACAGCTTCAGCAGTGTGCCGAGTTCTGTTCCGTCGGGAAATGTGAGCTGTTCTCCACCTATTTCACACAGCGGGTACAGTACAAAATGGCGTTGTGACATTTGCGGGTGCGGTACTGACAGTCGTCCCGATGAGATCGTTTCGTCGCCGTACAGGAGGATGTCCAGGTCGAGCGTGCGCGGGCCCCATCGGGTGTCGCGTATGCGGCCCTGTTCCTGTTCGATATGCTGCAGGGAATCCAACAGCTCATGTGCGGTTATCCGCGTATGCATTCGAACCACTGCGTTGAGGTAGTCGGGCTGCTCTCCCGGCCCCACTGCAGCGCTGCGGTACACGCTGGAAACCTGGTCCAATTCGCAGCCCGGTAAGTTCTCCAGGGCGGTGATGGCCCTACCCAGTTGCTCTGCCGGTTCGTCAAGGTTGCTGCCAAGTGCGATATAGGCCAGTGTCATGTGGAGGGATTGGGGCGGCGCGTTCTGGTCCTTCTCGGTCGCTTGCGGTTATCGTTTGCCCCGGCCACTTTAGCCAGTCGCTGTTCGCTTGGGAGTTCCTGCAGCTCCGTCCACCACTGGCCGAGTTCGTCTGTGGACTCGCCAGCTTGCTCGCGTAGCAACAGGAAATCATAGGCGGCGCGAAAGCGGCGATGCTCAATCAGTTCGGCGGCCTTACGTCCTGTGCGTCTCTGCAGGCGCAACTGGAATTCCCATATTTCGCGCATCGGTTGACTGAAGCGGCGCGGAATGGACATATGGTGGACAGTATCCTGTATTGCCATCTGCCCGGCGCTGTGCATTGCGGGCATCGCGGGTTCCCCCTGTTCTTGCAGGCGGTGGTAATGCGCGTTCACCACTGGCCACAGCAGCGCCGCGAGAATGAAGGCAGGTGTTACTGGCTTACCCTGGGCAATGCGCTGGTCGGTATTTCCCATGGCTGCTCGCACCAGCACCAGGGAATGTTCATCCTGTGCTATGTATTTGCTGGTGTCGGGAAACAGGTAGCGCAGTAAATCGTACTCGAGCATTTTCTCCAGCGTCGCAGCGGCATAGCCTGCCAGAAACAGTTTGAGAAACTCATCAAACAGGCGCGCCGCCGGAATCTCGCCCAGTAGATGGGCGCAGCGAGGAATGGCAGCAGCCGTCTGCTCATTGATGCTGAAATTGAGCTTCGCGGCAAAGCGCACAACGCGTAGCATTCTCACCGGATCTTCGGTGTACCGTTGCTCGGGGTCACCGATAATACGAACACTGCGGTTTTCCAGATCCTGCAGGCCCTGGACGTGATCGAATACCTCGAACTTGCCGGAATCATAGTACAGGGCGTTGACGGTGAGGTCCCGACGCACCGCATCTTCCTCCAGCGTGCCGTAGACATTGTCGCGCAGCAGCAGGCCGCTGGCCGACTGGCGCGAGTGGTTGCCGCCGGCTTCCGGCTGGTCGCCCCCGCCGTTGTCGTGGTGGCCGCGAAATGTGGTGACTTCGATGATCTCGCGACCAAAGCGCACGTGGACGATGCGAAAGCGGCGCCCGATAATGCGGGAATTGCGGAACAGGTCTGTCACCGCTTCGGGTGTTGCATCCGTTGCGATATCAAAATCCTTGGGGTGCCCACCGAGCAGGAGATCGCGCACCGCGCCGCCCACCAGATAAGCCTGATAGCCGCCGCCGCGTAATCGTGACATCACTTTGAGTGCGCCGTCGCTGATGTTTTTACGGGATATGCAGTGCTGATCCCTGGGAATGATATTCAAGCGAATCAAGGCCTGTTACGGAGTTCCGACAGGCGCGAAGTCTACCATAGGTGCGCGCTTTGTGTCGGATGATCCGGGGTGGCTGGCTTAAAGGAATGACGGGGAAAGCATTGCTTTCCCCATCCAGGTCTCATATCAGGAGTTATTGTTATCTCTGTGCGTTGTTATTTTTATAGCGTGAGTACAAACACACTTGTATTTGAATGCCTAATATCCTGGGAGTGTTAATGCTAACCTTCCCGAGTATCCGCTATCACCATCGGGCAAGTGCCCCGGATTAAGCGCAATAAGCAAGAAATGGAAATTTAGGGGAAGAGTTCTTCCCCCATCCAGGTCCATATCGATCTGTATTATTTTTATTGTCGTAGCTATTATTTTTATTTTTGCGACGCTACTAAGTAAGCAATGGCCGTGCCAACAAAAAAATATCTATATAAAACAGTAGCTTAAAAAATTTTAGTCATTTGGGGCGGCTTGGTCAAAGGGCCGGATGTTACCAATCTACTCCTCGTTGAGGTGTCTTTGTTGGCTAGGGTAACGCCTATTTCCCATCAACAGCGCTGACTTTACCTCGTGAAGAAAGGTTGTTTTTATTTCTGGGAATACCAAATCGCTGGCGTCTCTCCCACAGGCATTTACGGCTGACACCAAGCTTCTGTGCCAGCTCCGTTTCGCTCATGGAGTCCTGGTGTTCCAGTACAAAGCGCTGGAAATAGTCCTCCAGAGAGAGGTCTTCGAGCGGGTCGTTGTTGGTGGGGGTGCTGTTCGACGACGAGCCGGTCGACTGCTGGCCGCGTATCCGGTTGATATTGACCAGTTCCAGGTCGATACCCAGCGCCTCATTGTCGATCTCATCGCTGTTCGAGAGAATGACCGCGCGCTCTATCGCGTGTTCGAGTTCCCTGACATTGCCCGGCCACTGGTAGGTCGTGATCGCCTGAATCGCCCGTGGGGATAATCGCATCATCGGTTTCCCGAGGCGTTCGGTCTGGCTCTGAAGTATGCGTTCAGCGAGGTGCAGTATGTCCTTGCCGCGCTCTCGCAAGGGCGGCAGCGACAGTCGCAGCACATTGATACGGTAGAACAAATCCTGGCGAAACTGGCCCTCCGCCGCGAGGTTGTGCAGGTTGCGGTGGGTGGCGCAGATCAGCCGCACATTTACCTTGCGCGATTGTACCGAGCCGATGCGACGAATTTCGCCCTCCTGGATAAAGCGTAGCAGCCGTGCCTGTGCCTCCATCGGCAGTTCGCCGATCTCATCGAGAAACAGTGTGCCGCCATCGGCCGCTTCGATCAGGCCCATGCGACTGGCATGGGCGCCGGTAAAGGCGCCTTTCTCGTACCCGAACAGCTCCGATTCAATCAGCGTGTCGGGGATGGCCGCGCAGTTCACCGAGATCAGTGTCTTGTCGGCCCGCAGGCTGCTCTGGTGAACGCTGCGAGCCACCAGCTCCTTGCCCGTCCCGGTTTCGCCCAGCACCAGCACGGTGGAGTCCGTGGGCGCCATGCGCTCGATATGCTCGAAGAGGGTGCGGATGGCGGGGCAGTTGCCGATGATTCCGGCCGACGATGTCGCCGGTGCTGTCGGCGCGGTGCGCTCTTCAGTGCGGCCCGTGGGGTGATCGGCAATGATGCGCTGTACCGCGCTGACCATATCTCCGTGATCGAAGGGCTTGGCGATATAGTCCACTGCACCCATGCGCATGGAATCCACCGCTGAGCGCAAACTGGCGTAGCTTGTCATTATCAGAACAGGGACATCACCGGCTTTCTGGATCAGGTCGGTGCCGGGTGCGCCCGGCAGGCGCAGATCACTGATGACCAGATCGAAGTCGGCCAGGGTGAACTCTTTTTCAGCTTCCTGCACGGAGCCGGCCTCACTAATCTCGTAACCATTTCTCTCCAGTAGCCGGCGCAGTGCGGCGCGGATAACCGATTCGTCTTCAACAACGAGGATTTTGTGCATAAAACTGTTACCTTCGAGTACTTACTACTCAACATACACCGACGAAATGGAAACTTCCAGCGCAGCGCCCGGTTGGTGTTACTGGGTAAACATCGTGTCGTAAGTGGTCAGCGGTAAATGCAGGCTGACCCGGGTGCCGGGGTTGCTGCCAGACGACAGCGGGCTGGTAATCTGTACTTTGGCGTTGAGGTCTTCCATGATGCTGAACACCAGCGCAAGGCCCAGCCCGGTGCCTGCGCCGGGATCCTTGGTGGTGTAGAACGGCTCGAAGACCTGGCTCTGCAATTCCGGTGGGATGCCGCAGCCATTGTCCTCCACATCGACGCGTACTACATCCTCGCTGATGATGGAGCGGATATGCACCTGTGCGTCACTTGTAACACAGGCATCGCGTGCATTGCCCAGCAGATTGATAAAAACCTGCAGCAATTTCTGGCTGTCCGCCAGCACCAGCACCTCGCGATCACAGTGATTCTCATACTGTGCCGGCACCGCCTCCATATCCAGCTCCAGCAGGTGGATGGCCTCATCGACGCAATCCGCCAGATTGGTGGGGGCCAGCTTGGTTTCGCCGGACTGCGAGCCGGTGTGCGAAAAGTTCATCAGCGATTCCACAATGCGCGTGACGCGCCCAGTCTGCTTGAGGATATCCTGGGCCATGAAGCGGATCTCCTCGGGGTCGGATTCGTACTCCAGATTCTGTGCCAGGCAGGCAATACCTGTGACAGGGTTGCCGATTTCATGCGCCACGCCTGCGGCGAGGCGACCGATCGACGCGAGTCGCTCGTTGTGCAGCAGTTCCTCCTCCAGCATTTCGAGATCCGTAATGTCTTCAACCATGATTACCGTGCTGCTGTTGGAGCCCTCTTCAATGGGTGTCTTGTGCAGGCCGATCCAGCGCGATGGGCCCCTGTCGATCACGACTTCTGTTTTCAGGGCGGTATCGGCGTCACCGCGCAAAAAACTTTCGAGGATCTGGCCCCAGGGGTGAGGGATGGAGCCCAGAAGCGAACCGAGCACATCGGTGGGTGCGATCCCGGTGATCTGTTCCATACTCTGGTTCCACATTAACAACTCGCCATCTGTGCCGATTGAGCAGGCGCCGATGGGCAGTTTGTCGAGTGTCTCCCGGTGGTGGCGTCGCAAATTGTCCAGATCTGCGGTGAGGCCGGTGAACTGCGGTTGCGCCTGATCGAGGTTGTGCTCTATCAGGTGTATGTCCTCGGTGTCGGCATGTACGCCGGGAAGGAAGGGTATCCGACCTTCAATGATGCGGTGTGCTACGGCTGGTCCGAGCAGGCCGGACAGGTTGGCCTCGATACGCGCTCGCAGGCGGCGCAGCGCGTAAGGCCTGGTTTCTTCAGCGGAGAACTGCAGTTCGTTCAGTGCCCGCTCGACCTCAAATTCCGCGGTGCGCTGGCCGAGCGCCGGGGCCAGTCGCTGGCTGAAGTCGGCCGCACTGTAGACGGACAGTATCTGGCGCGTTGGACGAGAGCGGTCATCCATCGAGCATATTTCTGCCGCCACCCGCTGTGCCTTGCTGGTTTTCGTCAGTACGGACACCACAATGAACACCCCGGTGTTCAGTGCTAGCGACACGGCCGCTACTGCCGTCCACAGTTTGTCGCTGTCGCCGAGCAGCCGCCCGTAAAGTGCGGTGAGCCACTGCGGATGATCGCCGCCGGCCAGCGGCAGCAGCATTGAAAAGCACCACACACCCAGTCCGGCTGCCAGACCGCACAACAGGCCCGCGCGGTTGGCCTTGTGCCAGTAAGGTGTGGCAATCACGCCGGGCAGGAACTGCAGTGTGCCGATGAACGCGACCAGCCCCAGTTGGGTAAGGCTCTGCTTGCCGCCGAGCGTCACGAAAAAGATATATCCGGCCAGAATGAGCACGGCAATCAGCGTGCGGCGCAGCCATTTGAGCTGTGTGTATATACTCTGTGCGCGCTCGATCTTGAGTGGTCTGAACGGCAGTACCAGATGGTTGAGGCACATATTGGCCAGTGCCAGTGTCGTTACAATGATGGTCGCGCTGGCGGCAGACAGGCCGGCGACAAAGGCAGCTGCGCTGAACGGTATGGAGTTCAGTGCCATGCCGATTGCCAGGCCGCTGTAGTCCATCGGCAGATCGTGCCCCAGTTTGACTCCCGCCCAGGCGACGGGCAGAACCGGGAGGCTTAGCAGCAAGAGGTAGAGCGGCAGCCCCCATGTTGCGCTGCGCAGATCGCGGCTGTCATTGTTTTCGGCAAACGCCATATGGAAGATGTGCGGCATACACACAGCGCCGGCAAAGAAGATCACCAGCAGCATGCGGGCATCATTCCCCTGTATGGTATGGGTAAGTGCGCGATTGATTTGCGGGTTGTCCAGCAGCCACTGTTGCAGGCCGTCGAAGCCGCCGAAAATTGAGTACACCGCTGCCAACAGCAGAATTGTCAGCGCCGACAGCTTGACCAGTGACTCAAACGCGATGGCGGTAACCAGCCCTGTATTGCGGTGCTGCGAAGACACATGGCGGGTGCCGAACAGGATCGAGAAAACTGTGATGATGACACAGAAAAGTAGCGCCAGGCGATTGTGCCGGGGACCGCCGGAAGACAGTGCGGCGCCATCGCCTGCCAGAATGTGGATACTGTCGGCCACGGCCTGAATCTGCAGCGCTAACAGCGGCAGCAGTGTAAAACACATAGCGATGGTGACAGCGGCGCCGACCCAGGGACTGCGAAAGCGGAAGGTCAGTACATCGGCCAGAGAGGCCAGTTGATAGACCCGGCACAGCCGCAACAACGGCAGCAGTAGTAGCGCTGCCACCACAAACATCAGCACCACACCGAGGTAGTACAGCAGGAAGTTGTAACCGTATTCGTGTGCGAGGGAGATTGCGCCATTGCTGGCCATGGCGCCCGCGAAAACGCCCAGCGATAACACATACACAGCTGGGTGGTGGGTGATGCGTTCGGGTATGATGCCGCGATCCGCCAGGTGGGCAACTGCAAACAGGCCGGTCAGGTACGCGATAATAGACAGTAATATCTGGGCGAGGCTAAAGCTCATCCGGGTACCTGGAGCGCTGGTTCCAATAGGCCCCGATGACAACGAGAAACCACAGCTGGTAAGGGCGGTACCAGGCGGTTTCCGAGCTGAACATCCAGTCTTCTATGGCCGGAAAGAAGATGAGTACGACACCGGCAAACAGCAGCAGCAGGCGATTGATATACATAGACCTGTTTTCTCCTGTCAGTGGTTCCCGGTGGAATAGCTGCATCTGTCGCGCAGTTGGATAGTACTGAAGCGCCCGCTGCGGGTAAAGTTCAAGTGCTCAGGCCCATGCTGGCAGCGGGAATGGCCAGGGTGGCGGGCACTCGCCGGAGTTGCCAGTGTTTGGTGGCCCAGGCCAGTATCTGGTCGACACCCGTCACCGACGCCGGTGGGGCATGCTGGTGCAGAAACTGCAGGGCGCGGCGCAGGTTCAGTTCCGCCTCGCCATCGACAAGTGCCGGTGCCTGATTCTGCTTACTGAACTTTTGCCCCGCCCGGGTGGTGATGACGGGCAGGTGGCAATAGGTGGGCGTGTGGTACGACAGTTGTTGCTGCAGAAATATCTGCCGCGGCGTCGAATCCAGCAGATCGGAACCGCGCAATACATGTGTGATGTCCTGCTCGGCATCGTCCACGACCACCGCCAATTGATACGCATCGAGGCCATCCTTGCGGTGTATCACAAAGTCGGCCAGAGACTCTCCCAGCGCCGAGTATTGTTGCCCCTGTAAAAGATCGGTGAACGCTATCTGGCAGCGTGTTGGCACAATCGCACGTATTGCGTGCGGCGCGTTGAACACTTCTGCCTGGCGTGTGCGGCAATTGCCACTGCAGCAGCCGGCGGGTGTCAGTGCTGAACGGCTGCAATCGCAAGCAAAAAGCAGCCCCGCTTGCATCAGTTCGAGGCGAGCAGTGCGATACACAGCTGCGCGGGTGCTCTGGTAGAGTACCTCGCCGTCCCAGCGCAGGCCGTGGGATTGCAGGCTGTGCAGAATGCTGTCGGCGGCCCCCGCTTGTTCCCTGGGTGGATCCAGATCTTCCATGCGCACTAGCCATTGGCCGCCGCAGTGGCGGGCGTCCAGAAAACTGGCGAGTGCGGCGATCAGGGAGCCCAGATGTAGCGGGCCGGTGGGAGAGGGGGCAAAGCGCCCCCGGTACAAGATGTCAGCGCTGGGCAACGTAAGCGCCCGGAAAGCGCTTAACCCATTTCCTGCCGTTCTTTAATCTCGGCGAGGGTCTTGCAGTCGATGCATTGCGTTGCAGTCGGGCGAGCTTCCAGGCGCTGGATACCGATCTCCACACCACAAGCTTCACAGTAGCCGTAATCGTCCTGATCGATGAGCTCCATAGTGGAGTCGATCTTTTTGATCAGTTTGCGCTCCCTGTCACGGGTGCGCAGTTCCAGGCTGAATTCTTCCTCCTGGGTGGCACGATCCGCCGGGTCGGGGAAGTTGGCCGCTTCATCTTTCATATGTGAAACGGTGCGATCCACTTCCTGCATCAGGTCGGATTTCCAGTTCATCAGTATGGCTCTGAAGTGCGCCTGTTGCTTCTCATTCATGTATTTCTCACCCCGTTTTGGCTTGTAGGGTTCGAAATTGCTGAACTCAGGGTTGCCGGCTTTTTTGGCTACCTTGGTGGTTTTTGTCGCTTTCTTCGCTGTGGAGGCTGTTTTCGCTTTCGTTTCTTTGGCTGTTCGAGGCATGGTTCTGTTCCCATACGGCATTAAAAAACTCGACATTCTTGCAGTGCTTCGGAATGGGCTGTCAGGGGTCCCAATTCCAAGGGCGGAGAAACTACCAGATAACCGCTATGGGTGCCACTATTTCCTCACAGATTTGTGGGTTGGCTACCGCGGCCTGTCGGCAGTTGCTAGAATGCGCCGCTTGCCGTTGCAGAGGTCTTTCATGCCGGGTCCACATACGACTGATTACCAGCCCCCGGGGTTTGCCCGGCGCGTCGCTGAAATAGAGCCATTTCGGGTTGTCGAGGTGCTGGCACGGGCCACGGAACTGGCTGCCGGTGGTGCCGATATCGTGCATATGGCCGCGGGTGAACCCGATTTTGCCACGGCGGCACCCATTGTCGAGGCCGGGCGCGCGGCTCTCGCCGGCGGTGCAACCCACTATTCACAGGCTGCCGGCATCCCGCAATTGCGCGAGGCCCTGTCGCAGTACTATGCAGACAGCTACGGCCTGGATATCTCGCCCGCGCGCATCCTCATCACCCCTGGTGCTTCCGGCGCGCTGCTATTAATAGCGGCACTGCTGATGAACCCCGGCGACGGTATGCTAATGACCGACCCCGGATACCCCTGCAACCGTCATTTCATGCGGTTGGTGGAGGGGCGGGGACAACTGGTGACTGTGGATGCCAGCAGCAACTACCAGTTGAATGCGCAGCTGGTCGCCGCCAACTGGCAGGACAATACCATCGGCGCGATGGTGGCCTCCCCGGCCAATCCCACCGGTACAGCGCTATCGCGTGAGCAACTGGCAGCGCTGGCTGGCGAAGTGCGCTCCCGCAATGGCTATCTGCTGGTGGATGAGATCTATCACGGGTTGGTCTATGAGGGTGCGGCACCTTCTGTGCTGGAAGTGGACCCCGATGCCTTCGTCATCAACAGCTTTTCCAAGTATTTCGGCATGACCGGGTGGCGGCTGGGCTGGTTGGTGGCTCCCGAGGCCGCGGTAGTCGAGATGGAGAAAATGGCACAAAATCTGTTTATCTCTATGTCGACCATGGCCCAGTATGCGGCGCTGGCGGGGTTTGATCCGGCCACACGGGAGATACTGGATGGGCGGCGCGAGATTTTCCGCCAGCGCCGTGACTTCCTATTGCCAGCCCTTCAGGAACTCGGCTTCACCGTGCCCTGCAGCCCACAGGGCGCATTCTATATCTACGCTGATGCCAGCCGCTTCACCGACGACAGCCAGCGCTTCTGCCTCGACCTGCTGGAGAAGCATGGTGTGGCCCTGACACCCGGTGTGGATTTTGGTCATCACCGCGCCAATGAGCACCTGCGCTTTTCCTATACCACGGGAATGGATCGACTGGAACTGGCGGTGGAGCGCCTCGCGCGAGTGCTGGGCTGACAGCGCTGCCACTATCCGGGCAGCACCGGTGCGAGGTGGATGGCAGAGCGGGTCATACAGACCAGTCAGTCGAGGTAGATATCCCCGCCGCTCAGCGTGAAGGGTATCGGCGTGAGCGCCTCGCCCTGACAGGGGCCTGCGACGCACTCGCCGGTATCGGCAATGAATTCAGCCGCATGGCGCTGGCATTGAATCAGCAGGCCGCCGCTGATGGCGAGCGAGCCACCGTCCGGGTCCAGTGTCTCCCGCGTGTGCGGGCAGTTATTCTCGTAAACAAACAGTTGTCCGGCGCGCCTCACAATCAATAGTGCCAGTGCACCGGTTTGTATGCCGTGCGCGCTGTTGTCCGGGAAGTCTTCTAGGTTGCCGATCAGGCTCATGCGGTACTGCTTTTACATAGTTCGCGGTAGGATACGCCAGTATTGTGCCGGATTCGGCGCAGGGATCAAGGCGCATCTGGGGAGAGGGGTATTGATGGCCACCGGGCTTGACCACAGGCAGTTGACTGGACTGGATGAAACGCACCTGGTGACACTGCCTGACGGACACCAGCTGCAGCGCGAAGTTGCCCAGGCATTTAGCGCGCTGCAAAAGGCCGCTCAAGAGGCTGGTTTCACACTTGCGATTGCCAGTAGTTTCCGGTCGTTTTCCCGTCAGCTGGCGATCTGGAACGGCAAGGCCGGCGGCACCCGCGCTGTCCATGACGATGAGGGCCGCGAGGTGGCGATGGCGCAGTTGTCTGCGCGGGAACAGCTGCACGCTATCCTGCGGTTTTCCGCCATTCCCGGTACGTCTCGCCATCACTGGGGCACGGATCTGGACGTGTTTGATGCCGCGGTCATGGCGCCCGGCTATCAGTTGCAGCTGTCGCCGCAGGAGGTGGCACCCGGCGGGCTGTTCGATCCGCTGCACTGCTGGCTGGACGAGCGCATGGCTGCGGGAGAGTCGTATGGCTTTTACCGGCCCTATGCCGAAGATCGCGGTGGTGTAGCGGCTGAGCGGTGGCATCTCAGTTATGCACCGTTATCGGTAGCGTGCGCGCATCGCTGTGACGAGACAATGTTGGCAGCCTGTTGGGGGAGTAAAGAGGCCGGCGAAGGGCTGCTGCTACAGGCCGAGATTGAAGCCGATCTGGAGGGGATTCTGGCGCGCTATGTGGCGGTGCCGGATGGGTGGTGTCCCGCCGGAACACCGCCTGGATAAATACTGTCTGCCGGGTGCTGCGCATGGCATTGCCGCCCGGTGAACCGCAGGCGCCCCGTGCCAACGGCAGGAGCGCTAACAGCGGGTTAAGGGGGCTACTCTTTCGCTTTGGCCTGCTTGTGCAGGTGGCCGTAGTGGTTTTCGTAGTCCAGTTGTGCCGCAGCGATAACTTTCAGCGCTTCTTCACGACCGTAGACGTAATCCACTTTGATATCGGTCTCTTTGCCCGGGATCATCTTGTAGGTGGAGAAGTAGTGTTGCAGGCGCTCAGTCTTGATCGACGGGAGGTCGGCGATGTCATAGACGTCGCCCCAGATGTTGTCGCCCTCTAGAACGGCGACGATTTTATCGTCGGCCTCACCGCCATCTATCATCTGGATGCCGCCCACGACGCGTGCCCTGAGCACGATGTCGGCACGGGTGATATGGCGCTCGGAATACACGCAGATATCCAACGGGTCGCCGTCGGCAACGTCCACACCGTCACAACGCTTGGCGACTTCCTCGGCGCAGTAGGTGCGCGGAATAAAACCGTACAGCGCGGGGGGGCTGGAGGTGGTGCGTTGCGGGCGGTCTACCATCAGGAAGCCCGACGCCTTGTCCAATTCGTATTTGACCACGTCAGTGGGTAGCATTTCGATGTAGACCTGCACGCTGTCTTCCGTTTGATCGTCAAGGCGGGTGTGCAGACCGTGCCAAGGGTGGCGACGCCACCGGTTAAAATCTGAATTGTTGTACATGAGTTCTCCTCAGGATAATGGGGTTTAGCAGGGTAGTGTGACTGTATTCAAAAGCCGCGCATTGTACCCAGAACAGCGCTCAAAATCTTGCTCAAATCAGTAAAATTGCCCGTTTTAGCGGGGGCTGGCTAGACCTTGAAGCGCGCTCTCAGTTTGCGCGGTACCGGTAGGTTCTTCAGCTTGGTGTACTTGGGTAAGCCATTCTTGTACATTGGGTAGGCCTCGCCCGCAATAAGCGGTGCCAGGTATTCCCGCGCTGCATCGGTAATGCCGAAGCCATCGCGCGTGATGTAGTTGCGCGGCATCTTTTTCTCGACGTTGGCCACATCCTGCAGCGCCGCTTCACCAATGGACCATTTGTAGCGCTTGCCTTTGCCACGCACGATGCACGGCATCACCGCATTGTCACCGCGCAGCGCGAATTCCACTGCCGCTTCGCCCAAAGCATAGGCTTGATCGACATCGGTCTGCGAGGCGATATGGCGTGCGGAGCGCTGCAGGTAGTCCGCTACTGCCCAGTGGTATTTGTACCCCAGCTCTGATTTGATCATCTGCGCCAGTTGTGGGGCAAGGCCGCCGAGTTGGCTGTGGCCGAATGCGTCTTTCAACCCGGACTCCGATAGAAAACGGCCGTCCTTGTACTGTGCACCTTCCGAGGCCACGATCACGCAATAGCCGTGGCGTTTAACCGTGCGTTTGACCCGGGCCATAAATTTATCGCGATTGAAGGCGATCTCCGGAAACAGGATGATGTGCGGTGCATCGCCCTCTTCACTGGCGGCCAGCCCGCTGGCGGCGGCTATCCAGCCCGCGTGGCGACCCATCACTTCGAGAATAAAAACCTTGGTGGAGGTTTCGCACATGGAAGCGACGTCCATGGCCGCTTCCTGGGTAGAGATGGCGACGTATTTCGCCACGGAGCCAAAACCGGGGCAGTTGTCAGTCAGCGGCAGGTCGTTGTCGATGGTTTTGGGTACATGGATAGCCTGTAGCGGGTAACCCATGGTCTGGCTCAGCTGTGACACTTTCAGGCAGGTGTCGGCGGAATCGCCGCCGCCGTTGTAAAAGAAATAACCGATATTGTGCGCCTTGAAGACATCGATCAGGCGCTCGTACTCCGCCCGGTTCTCCTCCAGGCTCTTGAGTTTGTGGCGACAGGAGCCAAAAGCGCCCGAAGGCGTGGTCAGCAATCCGCGAATGGCGGAAGCGCTCTCTTTGCTGGTGTCGATCAGATCTTCGCGCAGCGCCCCAATAATGCCGTTGCGCCCGGCATACACTTTGCCTATACGGGA
This sequence comes from Halioglobus sp. D3-4, assembly GCF_055809315.1. Lineage (NCBI taxonomy): Bacteria > Pseudomonadati > Pseudomonadota > Gammaproteobacteria > Cellvibrionales > Halieaceae > Halioglobus > Halioglobus sp. D3-4. The sequence goes on along the minus strand of NZ_CM147907.1, from coordinate 2,983,065 downwards.
GCGGTGTTTTCTGGCAGTTTCAATGACACCGCAGGCTGAAGCGTTGATGACGGCGGTGACTCCGCCGGACTGGGCGTAGAAAGCGTTCTTGGCGGGCATGTAATGATCCAATTGTGGTGGCGGGCACGGTCCGCGGCCCGGTAGATTGATGTTCAGGTGGTTAAGTACCGGAATCATACGACAATTGCCACCGCTTGTGGACTGCGGTGCCCCTTTTGTCGCGCTGACTGTGGCACTGGTCACACACATGCTACTATGCGCGCTGTTTGAAAGGAGCGTTTCTTTGAAAGGCCACATTCATATTCTCGGCATATGCGGCACCTTCATGGGCGGCATTGCGCTCCTTGCCAGGGAGATGGGGTTCCGGGTAACCGGTTCCGACGCCAGTGTCTATCCCCCAATGAGCACACAGCTGCGCGCGGCTGGCATCGACCTGATGGAAGGCTACCTGCCGGAGCACCTGCAGCCGCAACCCGATTGTGTGGTGGTGGGCAATGCGATGACACGCGGCAACCCCCTGGTTGAGCATCTGCTGAATAGCGGCTTGCCCTATACCTCCGGGCCTCAATGGCTGGCAGAGCAGGTGTTGCAGGACAAATGGGTGCTGGCCGTGTCCGGCACGCACGGCAAAACCACCACCAGCAGCATGCTGACGTGGATACTGGAGTACGCCGGCATGGCGCCGGGCTTCCTGATCGGCGGAGTACCGGGCAATTTCGGTGTCTCGGCGCGCCGCGGCGATGCGGATTTTTTTGTGGTGGAGGCCGACGAGTACGACACCGCGTTTTTCGACAAGCGCTCCAAATTTGTCCACTATCGTCCGCGCACGCTGGCCATCAATAATCTGGAGTTTGATCACGCTGATATATTTCCCGATCTGGCCGCAATTCAGCGGCAGTTCCACCACCTTGTGCGCTGTGTGCCGGGCGAGGGCCAGATTGTGCATCCGCACGGCGTGAAGGCGATTGATGACACGCTGGCAATGGGTTGCTGGACACCGCGCGTCTCTTTCGGCGTCGGCGCGGAAGCAGACTGGAGCGCGCAACTGCTGGCCGAGGATGGCTCGGCATTTCGTGTGCATCGCGCGGGCGCTGAGACGCTCGACGTGAGCTGGCAACACTGCGGCCGGCACAATGTGGAGAATGCGCTTACGGCCATGGCCGCCGCGCGCCATGTGGGTGTTGCAGCGGAGGTGAGTGCCGCTGCACTGCAAGAGTTTCAGGGGGTGAAGCGGCGCCTTGAATTGCTCGGCACGCCCAATGGCGTGTCGCTGTACGATGATTTCGCACATCACCCCACGGCGATTGCCACAACCTTGCAGGGGTTGCGGGCACGGGCCGGTAGTGGGCGCGTGATAGCATTGGTGGAGCCGCGCTCCAATACCATGCGCATGGGAGAACACCGTGGGCAGTTGACGGCAGCCACCTCGGCGGCAGATCAGATCTATTGGTTCCAGCCGGCGGGTATGGACTGGTCGCTGGAGTCAGTGGTGGCGGACAGCCCTGTGCCGGCCTCTGTCGCGAACGATATTGACGAGCTGGTAACGCAAGTTGCGGCTGAAGCCCGCGCCGGTGACCAGATTGTCATCATGAGTAACGGTGGCTTCGGTGGTATCCACCAGAAGCTACTGGATAAACTGCTGGAAGCCTCCCCCTGATGAGTTCTCCCTCTTTGTCGTTGTACAACAAACTGGTGTTACAGCGCCCCTGGCTGTCGCTGTTGCTGATGGCTTTGCTGACTGCTGCAATGGCGACGCAGTTGGGGAAAATTAAAATTGATGCCTCCGCCGACTCGTTAATGCTGCAGGGTGACCCCTCGCTGGATTTTTACCGTGAGATCACCAAGGAATACGCCACCGAAGACTTCCTGCTGATTACCTGGCAGCCCAACGCGGCATTGTTGTCGCCCGAATCCCTGCAGCCACTGCGCGAGATGGCGGATGCGTTGCGTGCGCTGGACGGCGTCTCGTCGGTGACCACCATTCTGGATGTGCCGTTGCTGGAAAGCCCACCAGTGGCCCTGTCGGACATCACCTCCAGCGATCCCCTACCCACACTGGAGCAGCCTGGCCTCGATCTCGATCTGGTGATGCGTGAATTTACCAGCAGCCCGATCTATGCCGATCTGCTGGTTAGCCGCGACGGCCTGGTGAGTGCTGTGCAGATCAATCTGCAGCGCGATGAGGAGTACTTCAACCTGCTGCAGGCCCGCGAGGCGCTGCGCATAAAACGCAAGAACCAGGCCCTGTCGGCAGACGAGGAAGCGCAGTTGCTAACCGTTGAGGCGGCGTTCAAGGCGCGCTCGGCCATCGTGCTGGAGCGCGATGCGCAGTTGGTGGCACACGTGCGCGAGATAGCCGCGCAGTACCGCGATGTTGCGCGGTTGTTTGTGGGCGGTGTGCCGATGATAGCCGCCGATATGGTCAGTTTTGTCGGCAGCGATCTGGTGGTGTTCGGCAGCGCCATACTGGGCATTATGGCGGTGGTGCTGGCGATTATATTCCGCCGTGTGCGCTGGGTCGTTATTCCGCTGGTTACCTGTGGTATTACGGTCACCCTGATGTTGGGATTGCTGGGGGCGCTGGACTGGCGCATGACTGTGATTTCGTCCAATTTTGTGGCGGTGTTGCTGATCATTACACTGGCGGTGGTGATACATCTGGTGGTGCGCTACCGCGAGTTACACGCGTTGGACCCGGACGGAGAACTGCATCAACGAGTGCTGCGCAGCATGGGCCTGATGGCGGTTCCCTGCTTCTATACCAGCATCACCACTATCGTGGCCTTTATGTCGTTGGTGGTGTCGGGGATACAGCCGGTGATCGATTTTGGCTGGATGATGACCGTGGGCGTCTGCGTCGGGCTGGTCACCGCATTTATTGTCGTCCCCTGCCTGATGCTGGTGTGGCCCGAAGGTAAACCACACCGGCACACCGGCACTGAGCCTGCGCTTACCGGCGCCTTCGCGCGCATCACCGACAACTACGGGCGCAGCATACTGGTGGTGACCGCGCTGCTGGTGATGCTGGCTGTTCTGGGCATCAGTCGGCTGGAGGTGGAGAACCGTTTTATCGACTACTTCAGCAAATCGACGGAAATCTACCAGGGCATGGAACTGCTGGATATCCAGCTCGGCGGTACCATCCCGCTCGATATTATCCTCACCCCACCCGATGAAGATGCACCGCTGCCCGGTCTGGAGAATGTCTCAACGGCACCGGTATCTCCGGTTAGTGCGGACGACGAATTTGCCGACGATGAGTTTGCCGGGGGTGGCTTTGAGGGCGATGGCATAAGCGATAGTGAGTTTGCCGATGGTGAGTTTGCGGAGGATGACTGGGAGGACGAGTGGGGTGATGACTCCGATTTCGCCGCCGTGGAAGGCAGCTTCAAACCGAGTTACTGGTTCAGCCTTGCGGGTATGCGCGAGCTGGACAAAATTCACGCCTATGTAGATGCCCGTCCCGAAACCGGCAAGGTGCTGTCACTCTCGACCGTATTTGCTGTGGTCAAGAACCTGATGGGGGAAGATATCGGTGGAGTGGAGTTGGCCATCGTGCAGAAAAGCTTTCCCGATGATATGAAGGAGTTGATGGTCTCACCCTACTATTCGGACAATACCGAGCAGGCCCGCCTGACGGTGCGGGTCAAGGAGACGAGCAGGGATTTGCGGCGCGATGCCTTTTTACGCAGTGTGCGTGCTGATCTGACCGAGGAACTGGGTCTGGCGCCGGAGCGTGTGCAGTTCACCGGGATGCTGGTGCTGTACAACAACGTGCTGCAGAGTCTGTTTCGCTCTCAGATCCTCACCCTTGGCGCGGTGTTTGGTGCCATCCTGATTATGTTTCTGCTACTGTTTCGCTCGCTGTCACTGGCGGTGATCACGCTGGCGCCGAATGCGCTGGCGGCGGGTATTGTACTGGGTGTGATGGGCCTCGCCGGCATACCGCTGGATATCATGACGATCACCATTGCGGCGATTGTGGTGGGGATTGGCGTCGATGACTGCATCCACTATGTGCACCGTTTCATGAAAGAGTTCACTGTGGACAGGGATTATCGCGCGACCATGTACCGCTGCCACAACAGTATCGGCCGCGCCATGTACTACACCACATTGACGGTGGTGATCGGCTTTGCCACGCTGACCCTGTCCAATTTCAACCCCAGTATCTATTTCGGCCTACTCACTGTGCTGGCGATGGTCGCCGCGGTACTGGGGGCGCTGCTGTTGTTGCCGCGACTGATTGTCGTATTTAAGCCACTGGGACCAGAGGGACAGGCAGATGCAGTGCCGCGCTGAGTGCGGTGCCTGTTGCATCGCTATCTCAATTCAACAACCGTTCTTCGGCATGCCGGGCGGCAAGCCTGCCGGCGTGGCCTGTGTCCATCTGAACACCGACATGTGCTGCCGGCTATTTGAAGATACGCGCCGCCCCGCGCTGTGTGCTGCCTTTGCGCCTGAGGCACAATACTGCGGCGACAACCGGGAACAGGCTATCCAACGCCTGGCGCAGCTCGAGTTAGAGACGGCTCCGTTGGTGTCCATCGGGGTACGGTATGACTGATCTACCGCTGTTTCCACTATCGGGCGTGCTGCTGCCCTATGGTCGCATGCCGCTGAAAATCTTCGAGCCGCGTTACCTCGACCTGGTGCGAGATTGTATGAAAACCGACAGCCAGTTCGGTGTGGTGTGGATACGTCGCGGTGCTGAAGTGGCGCAGCGCGGTCGCGCGGCCCCACAACTCGGTGACTACGGCACCTGCGCGCGGATTGTCGACTGGGACCAACTGCCCGATGGCCTGCTCGGTATTACGATAGAAGGCGGCGAGCGCTTTGAGCTTTTCGAAACAAGCAGACGCAGCAATGGTCTGGTTGTCGGGCAGGTGGAGATAAAAGCGGCTGTTGCGCCGGCGCCTATGTCGGATGTCTGGCTGTCCTTGCTCGATGTGTTGCGCTCTCTGGAGACGCACCCGCATGTCGAGCGTATGCAACTGCGAGTGGATTACAACGATGCCTGGCAGGTGGCCTATACGCTACTGCAGCTGTTGCCCCTGGATGAGGCGTTGAAGTACGAGTTGTTGGGAATTGAGAATATCGACGTTCTGATGGCCGAACTGCAGACCCTGCTTAACCAGATCAGCGGCGAAGACTAACCGCCGTGCTCAGCTGAAATCTGGTAGCCAACCGCCTGACTCTTTCCAGCGATTGACGATGTCACAGAACAGCTCTGCGGTGCGCTCAGCGTCGTAGGCGGCGGAGTGCGCCTCGTTATTATCGAAGGCGATGCCCGCTTCGGCGCAGGCCTTGGCCAGAACGGTCTGGCCGTAGGCGAGGCCGGAGAGGGTGGCTGTGTCGAAAAATGAAAAGGGGTGGAAAGGGTTGCGCTTAATACCGCAGCGTTCGGCTGCGGCATTGATGAAGCCGGCGTCGAAGTGGGCGTTGTGGCCCACCAGAATGGCGCGGGTACAGTTCTGGTCACGGATCTCCTTGCGCACGACACTGAAGAGTTCTTCCAGCGCTGTCGCTTCCGTCACGGCTTCGCGAAACGGGTGGTAGGGGTCAATGCCGGTAAAATCCAGCGCCGATTGCTCGATGTTGGCACCCTCAAAGGGCTGCACGTGGAAGTCGTAGGTGCGGTGAACCGCCAGCAACCCGTCTTCATCCATGCGAACCGTAGAGGCGGCTATTTCAAGTACTGCGTCGGTGCTGGCGATAAATCCACCGGTTTCCACGTCGATGACAACCGGCAGGAAACCGCGAAAGCGATCGCAGATCTGGTGCTCCGAGACAACTTTCACGCGTATTCTCCGGCATCGGCATCGGCAACCTGCCAGCTGACTGTTTGCGCAGCGCGCAGCGGTGTCAGCGCCTGCTCGCCCAGCGGAATCTGGGTGGGCACCTCCCAGCTCTGCTTGCGCAGTGTAATGGTGTCGCTATTGCGCGGCAGGCGGTAGAAGTCCGGACCAAAATGTGCGGCAAATGCTTCCAGCTTATCCAGCGCCTGCAGTTGCTCAAATACTTCCGCATACAACTCCAACGCGGCGTGCGCTGTATACACCCCGGCGCAACCGCAGCCTGTTTCCTTGCTGGCCGTGCTGTGTGGCGCGGAATCCGTGCCGAGGAAGAATTTGGGGTTGCCTGATGTCGCCGCCGCCTGCAGGGCCTGCTGGTGGCTCATGCGCTTGAGTATCGGCAGGCAGTAATAGTGTGGGCGAATGCCGCCAGCCAGCATGTCGTTGCGGTTAAACAGCAGATGGTGAACGGTGATGGTTGCTGCAATGGTCTCGGGCGCGTCACTGACAAACTGCACCGCATCGGCGGTCGTGATGTGCTCGAGCACAATGCGCAGCGCCGGAAAGCGTTCGCTGATAGGCGCGAGGTGGCGGTCGATAAATACTTTCTCGCGGTCAAAAATATCGATGTCGTGATCGGTGACCTCGCCGTGGACGAGAAGCGGCAGATCGGCTTCTTCCATAGCCGCCAGCGTGGGATACAGCCCTTCCAGAGAGCGGACGCCGGCATCCGAATTGGTGGTTGCCCCAGCGGGATACAGCTTCACAGCGTGCACACTCTCGGTGCTGGCGGCGCGTTGGATCTCCGCTGCGTCTGTTTGATCGGTGAGGTATAGCGTCATCAGCGGCTCGAACTGGCGCGGCAGCGCGGCCATGGCCTCTACTATCCGCGCGCGGTATTCAAGTGCCTGGGCCACCGTAGCGGCGGGGGGCGACAGGTTTGGCATGACAATTGCGCGACCGAAGTAGCGCGCCATATCGGCACAGGTATGTTGCAGTGCAGCGCCATCGCGCAGGTGCACATGCCAGTCGTCGGGGCGGGTTATGGTCAGTTCGATCACTGGTGTCCTTAGTGCCGTGGTGGCGAGAAACTCAGGGGTGAATGCTACAGTAAAGCCCCCTGCGCTGGAATACGGGCTGGGAATTGATTCGCCCCAGCGGTAGAATGAGCGCCTTTTTCGAGCACTAATTTTGCGGAGCATGCAATGTCGGATGTAAACAAAGTGGTACTGGCCTACTCTGGCGGCCTTGATACCTCGGTCATCGTACGCTGGTTGCAGGACAACTATAGCTGCGAGGTGGTGACATTCACCGCTGATATAGGCCAGGGTGAGGAAGTTGAGCCCGCGCGTGCCAAGGCCCAAGCCATGGGCGTCAAGGAAATCTATATCGATGACCTGCGTGAGGAGTTTGTCCGCGATTTTGTGTTCCCGATGTTTCGTGCCAATACCATCTACGAAGGTGAGTACCTGCTGGGCACCTCTATTGCACGGCCGCTGATCGCCAAGCGCCTGATTGAAATTGCTAATGAGACCGGTGCCGATGCCATATCTCACGGCGCCACCGGCAAGGGTAATGACCAGGTGCGTTTCGAACTCGGCGCCTATGCACTGAAGCCGGGTATTAAAGTTATCGCCCCCTGGCGAGAGTGGGACCTGAGTTCCAGAGAGTCCCTGATGGCGTATTGCAAGAGTCGCGATATCCCGGTGGATTTCTCCAACGCCAAGAAAAAATCACCGTACTCCATGGATGCCAACCTACTGCATATTTCCTACGAGGGCGACCTGTTGGAAAGCCCCTGGTCGGAGCCTGAAGAGGACATGTGGCGCTGGAGCGTTAGCCCCGAAGCCGCGCCTGATGAGGCGACCTATATCGAGTTGGATTTCCAGTGCGGCGACCCTGTTGCCGTTAATGGCGACGCGATGAGCCCAGCCACGTTGCTTGAATACCTGAACAAGGTTGGTGGCGCCAATGGTATCGGCCGCGCCGATATCGTGGAGAACCGCTACGTGGGCATGAAGGCCCGCGGGTGTTACGAAACGCCCGGCGGCACCATCCTGCTGAAGGCGCATCGCGCGATCGAATCATTGACGCTTGACCGTGAAGTCACGCATCTCAAGGATGAGCTGATGCCGCGCTATGCCAAACTGATCTACAACGGATATTGGTGGTCGCCGGAGCGCCGTATGCTGCAAGCCGCGATCAATGACTCGCAGGGCGTTGTGAACGGCAAGGTGCGCCTGAAACTCTACAAGGGCAACGTTATTGTCGTAGGCAGGCAATCGGACGACAGCCTGTTTGATGAGCACATGGCAACTTTCGAAGAGGATGCAGGTGCTTACGATCAGGCGGATGCGGAAGGGTTCATCAAGCTCAATGCACTGCGTATGCGGATAGCAGCCAACAGAGGACGTTCGCCGCTTTAGCAGCCCGGTGTTCTTCCAATTGCGTAAAATGTAGTTATCTAGGTTGGATGGTTATGACAGGATCGGCGGCACATACAGAGGTGTTTGGTGGGGTAACCTTTGAACTGCAACCCTTTGCCAAAGAACCGACTAACCCGGATTGGGTTTGTGTAAGGAAAAAGCCCAGGCTGGTAAGGCAGTACCGCTCCCTTGCGGAGGAACTACAGGGCTGCAGGATGATGGAAGTGGGTGTTGATCAGGGAGGCGGCACGTCGCTCTTTTTAAAGCTGTTTGAGCCGCAGCAATTGCTGGCGATTGAGTTGTCGAAGAAGCCGGTGCCCAGTCTGATGGACTTTTTGGCAGAGCACGACAACAACGAGTGTGTCGATGTGTGCTGGGGTGTTGATCAGGCCGATACCGATGAAGTGCCCCGCCTGGTAGATGAGACGTTTGGCGCTGCACCGTTGGACCTTGTTGTCGACGATGCCAGCCACCTGTTTGAGCAGACGACAATTACCTTTGATATGTTATTCCCCAGGCTGCGAGCCGGTGGTGTATATGTTATCGAAGACTGGTCCAGTGAGCATTTGATGGAAGCTCGCTTTACGCAGGAAATAGAGGACAATCCTGACGGCGCATTGGCCAGGGAGGTCGCCAATCTGGATTCAGTTGAATACGACACACCATTGAGCTTTCTGATCTGTCAGTTACTGGTGGTGTCAGCGCGCCATCCAGAGCTAATCTCATCGGTTCATATCGAGAAGAGTATCTGCGTGATTCGACGAGGTGACGCCGAAATCGATCCCGCTATGTCGATAGTAGACTATATGGGCGATCTTGGGCACTGGATGCTTAATTGCTGAGCAGGCGCGGCACGAATTCATTCTCCGGAATTGCCAGCAGGGCGCCTAAAAGGCGCCCTGCGTCCTTTTACGACTTTGGGTTATACCAGATGGGCGCGGTGTAGGCGCGATCCTGGGTACTGGTGGGTGCGCCTTCGGGAATGCTCACACCGAAGCGGAAGGCATCGTAGTTTGACCAGCGCGGTTTCGGGATCTCCAGAACGCGCGCATAGTAGAATGCGCTTTGCGTCGGGTCGAAATCCGGGTCTGTCCATACTGTGCCAAGCTCGGAGGCGCCGATAGTGTTGGTCCATGAAGCGGATGCTACATCTACCGTATTGCCAACAGCGGGTACTTTGCCATCGGTGCCTGGCTTGCGATCACCGGACCAGACGACATCGTAGACCTTTTCATGTGTCTTCTCGCCGTCGTACCAGCCTTTGACGATCTGGATGCGATCAAGGTTTGCCCCGGTGGCGTCGCGCAGTGCGTACACCATGAATGTGGGCGACTTGCCCGCTTGCACTGGCGGTAGGTCTCCGCCCATTGGCACGCCCTTTTCATAACCGACAAACGCCGGCTCGCGATTGTCGAGATCATCGGCTTCAAACTCCCAACCACCGAACAGGCGCACCATCATGCGCGAACCGGTTGTGGCATACACCTCCTTGCGCTCCATCGCATCAAACAATGCCTCGCGTGTGTTGTCCTCGGCCCATACGGCCGCCAGCCCGGAAGCGACCATCTGCCAACCCATGATGGCGCCCTGCTCAGTGGCCATGAACGGATGCATCATGCGCTCCGGAGAGGGCTCGGCACCGGAGTGCTTGCCGAAGAAGTTGTCTTCCGCTGCTGTCGCCAGTGAGGTGTGGCTGTCGGTCGAGCCGATCATGCCGTATTTGTAGGGGTTAACACCAAACTTTGCCTGCAACTCCATGCCTCTCTTCAGGCCCTCGCGAGCGTACTCGCCCGCTAGCATGGCATCAGTTTTGGACTCGGAGACATCGAGGTTGCCGATATCCCAGGTTTCATAATCCGCGAACTCATCGTCGGGGGAGAGGAAGGGGTGGGTCTCACCGTCGCCCTTGATCTGGGTGGCCTCATACAGCGGCTCCCACTTGTCTCTCTGTTGCACATAGCTGGCATCCAGAGGCGTGCCGTCGCTCTGGCTCGCCATTGGGAACATCAGGCCGTTGGAGAGGTTGCCGTTGTGGGCGATGGCCAGCACTTCACCGCCGGTTTTCTGTTCGTAGCCGGCCATCCATTCCCACAGTTTGCGTGGCGTTGTGCTGCCCATTGGCGCTGCAGTGGTGTATGGCACCATCTGCCCGCCCTTGTCGCCACCGTCGCGGTATACCACCACGCGGTGCAGATTGTTGCCTTTCACCAGAGAGGTCCACTCGTAGCCGATGAATGCGGTGAAGCGGCCTGGCTCGTTGTATTTCTCGGCGGCTTCGACGGTTTTGTCCCAGGCGCTCTTGTAGGGTGCGGAATCTGGCGCGTACGTCAGCGCGGGGGGGAATTTATCCTGAGAGAACAGGCTGATGATTTCCAGCGCGACCTCTACGCCTTTACCGGCCTTGAGACGCTCGTACCAGTCCTTGCCTGTTGGGTCAGCTAGAATGAAAGGTGCTCCGGCCAGAAGATCCGGGAAGAAGCCCATATTGTCTGAGTGATCTGCCACTACCAGAAAATCCAGCGGCCGCGACAGACGCACCGGCCCGCCGCGAGATGCCGTCACCTGTTCACCTCGGGCGAACTTGTAGGCGTCGTCGAGTCCCAGGCGATCACCAAAGGCACCGGCATCCATTGATATATCGGTGTGCAGGTGTGTGTCGCCAAAGTACACATTGCTGGGGAAATCACGTTTCGCGTACGGCGAGTAGGCTTCACCCGTGTAGGCACTGGACAAAATCTGCCCGTCTGGTGGCGCCGGCACCTGTGCGACACTCGTGAGAGAAGCGGTACTCAAGGCCAGTGCTGTTATCAAGCTTGGGAATGTGTTCTGAGGCATGGCTTTGTCCTTTTATTAGTGATGCTTATAGGTGGCGCCTGGTTTTAGACGTGTTACTCGTGCTCCACGCTATTTGCTTCGCGTCTGAAATTGAGTTGCTACCTACTTGTCATCTGATTTCTATCTGAGAAATTATTTCGTGCTGTTTTAAGCATAATCGGTTCTACTTGAATTGCCATAATCCAGATCAACTATATTCCGTTGTCGCCCGGACAGCTGGGCGCTTTAGTGAAAATCCCGCGACTGCACGCGCAGTTGGTCCAGTTCGTGTGTGTAATCATACAGGGCGCCGGCAATGACGTGGATGACATTATCCTTGCTCTCCACGATACCCTTTACCAGCAGTAACTGCCCGCTCATCAGCGCCTGGCGAAAATGTTGTTGTGTGCGTTTCCACACAACGATATTGCTGTTGCCTGTTTCATCTTCCAGTGTGAGAAACAGCACGCCCGAGGCACTGCCGGGACGCTGGCGGCAAGTGACAAGCCCGGCGATTCGCACGAACCGCCTGTTGCCCAATGCCGCCAGATCTATGTGGCGCTTGCAGCGATTGAATGGGTAGCGGTCACGCAGCAGGCTCATCGGGTGGGCGCGCAGGGTGAGGCCGGTGGCGCGGTAATCGGAAAGCACTTCCTCAGCGACCTGCGGCGCCGGTAGCTGTATGCCGTCATCGAAGTAACTCGCGCTCTGGCTGAGTTCGTCGCGCAGCAGCGGCCGGGGCTGTTCCAGTGCCATGATCTGCCACTGTGACTGGTGGCGATGGCCGCTCAATGACTGCAGTGCATCGGCATCGGCCAGGGCCTCCATGTCGCGTTTGTCCAATGTGGCCCATTGCCGCAGGTGGCTGATCTGGCGGAAGGGTTGGCGCTGCCGCGCCTCCGCCACGCGCTGGGCTCCTTCACGGCTCAGGCCCTTCACCAGGCGCAGGCCCAGACGGAGTGTCGGCTGGCTGCTTTTGGTAGAGCGGTGATCCAGTAACTGGTGGTCCCAACTGGAATGATTGACGTCGATAGGCAAAACCGCAATGCCGTGGCGGCGGGCATCCTGAAGCAACTGCGAGGGGCTGTAAAACCCCATCGGTTGGCTATTGAGCAGGCCGGCAAAAAAAGCTGCGGGGTGGTGGCACTTGAGCCAGGCAGAAATGTAAGCCAGCAGTGCGAAGCTGGCGGAGTGTGATTCCGGAAAGCCGTAGCCGCCAAAGCCCTTGATCTGCTCGAACAGGCGCCGGGCAAAATCGCCATCGTAGCCGCGTTCAATCATGCCGCGTGTCAGCTTTTTCTCAAACGTGAGCAACTTGCTGTTCTTGCCCCAGTTGGTGATTGCGCGGCGTAGCTGATCGGCCTCGCCGCCGGAAAAGCCCGCTGCCACCATCGCCAGTTTGATCACCTGCTCCTGAAAAATAGGGACCCCCAGCGTGCGCTCCAGCACTTCCCTGATGGCATCGCTGGGATAGGTGACCGGCTCCAGCCCCTGCTTGCGCCGCAGATAGGGGTGTACCATGTCACCTTGAATGGGGCCGGGGCGCACGATGGCAACCTCAATGACCAGATCATAAAAACACTCCGGCTTGAGCCGGGGCAGCATGGACATCTGCGCACGTGATTCGATCTGGAACACGCCGATGGTATCGGCCTGCTGCAGCATGCGGTAGGTAGCCGCGTCCTCCTTCGGAATATCACTGACGGTTTTGATCGCGGGGCAGTAGCGGTGCACCATTTGCAGGCTTTTACGGATGGCCGACAGCATACCCAGTGCCAGCACATCCACCTTGAGCAGGCCCATGGACTCGATGTCTTCCTTGTCCCACTGAATGACGGTGCGATCGTCCATGCTGGCGTTTTCCACCGGCACCAGGGTAGAGATAGGGCTGCGGGTGATGACAAACCCGCCGACGTGCTGTGACAGGTGGCGGGGAAACCCCAGTACCAGTTGTACCAGAGAGTAGAACAGCTCTGCCTGCCGACTGTGCCCGGCTACACCGTGCTCTTCAAACCGTTTGGCGAGATCGGCTGTGCGATCCCACCAGGCCATGGATTTGGCGAGATCGTCCACGAACACCGCATCCAGCCCCAGCGCTTTGCCGACATCGCGCACGGCACTGCGCGAGCGGTAGGTGATGACCGTGGCGGCCAGCGCGGCGCGCTTGCGGGAATACTTTTCATAGATGTACTGAATGACCTCCTCGCGCCGCTCGTGCTCGAAATCCACATCGATATCCGGCGGCTCGTCGCGCTCGCGGGAAATGAAGCGCTCGAATAACAATGAGATCTGCTCGGGCGAGACCTCAGTGATGAACAGGCAGTAGCACACCACCGAGTTGGCCGCCGAACCCCGACCCTGGCACAGAATATTGCGCGATCGGGCGAAGCGCACAATGTCGTACACAGTGAGGAAGTAGTACTCGTAGTGCAGTTCCTCTATCAGGGCCAACTCGGTATCAATACGTTGTTGCAGCGCCTGGGAGACTCCCCGGGGCCAGCGCGCAGTGATCCCCTGCGCCACCAGTTCACGCAGGTAGCGACTGGCATCGTACCCCGGTGGTACCACTTCTTCAGGATACTCGTAACGCAACTCATCCAGAGAGAAATCGCACAGCTGCGCAATACGCAGGGTTTCATCCAGCAGTGCCGTTGGGTAGAGACGTTGCAGTTTGTCCAACGTGCGCAGGTGCTGTTGGCTATTGCCGAGACGCCGCGTGCCCAGTTGCGCAATACTGGTGTTGTGACGCAGAGCGGTGAACACATCGTGCAATGGCTTGCGGGTGGCCACATGCATACGCACATCGCCACAGGCCACCATAGGTATAGCCAGTTTTTGGGCTAGCGTATGTAACGCGAAGTAGCGCTGCACCTCATTGTTGCCCAGCAGGTGGCTTACGCCAAGCCACAGGCGCTCCTTGCACAAACGCTTGAGTTGTAAACCATAGGCGTAACTGTGCTCGTCATTGCTTTGCGGTAGCCAGATCAGCAGGCAGCGCTTCAGGTGAAAGATGACATCGCGCAACGCAACCCGATACTCCCCTTTGGGACTGCGCCGTCGCGCCATGCTGATCAGGCCGGACAACTCGCTGTACGCTGCCCGTGAAGGTACCAGTGCTACCAGACGCAGCCCTTCCTCCAGCACCAGTTCGCTGCCGATGATCAACTGCAACCCCAGTTCCTTTGCCGCCACATGGGCTTTCACTATCCCGGCGAAAGAGCACTCGTCGGTGATCGCCAGCGCGCGATAACCCAGTGCGGCGGCGCGCTCCACCAGTTCATGGGGGTGGGAGGCAGCGCGCAGGAAGCTGTAGCAGCTGAGGCAATGGAGTTCGACGTAGGACATAGTCAGCCATCAACCGGACTGATAACACCCATAGCTCCGCGGCCCAGTACGTGAGTATAGATTTCTGTAGTACGGACATCGCTGTGCCCGAGCAGTTTTTGGATAGTTCGAATATCGTAGCCCTGCTGTAACAAACGCGTGGCGAAGCTATGGCGAAATGTGTGGCATTTTACGGCTTTAGTAATACCCGCCTTACGCCGGGCGTGTCCTACTGCTTTGCGCAGTGTGGTGTTGTGCAGATGATGCCGACGTAACTCACCGCTGCGCGGATCGCGCCCGATACAGGTAGCGGGAAATAGAAACTGCCAGCCTATTTCTCGTGCGGCGCGGGGATATTTTCTGGCCAGCGCATGCGGCATATAGACAGCACCATAGCCATCAAGTAGATCTTGCTGGTGCAACCGAGCAGTACTTTCTACCTGCATCTGAAGGCGTTCTTTCAAACTTTGCGGCATAAGGGTGACTCGGTCTTTGTCTCCCTTTCCAGAGCGTACAGTGATTGTGGAAAGCTCGAAGTCCAGATCCTTGACCCTCAGAGACAGCAACTCATTCAGCCGCAGCCCACAGCCATAAAGCAGTTCTACCATAAGCCGATGCTTACCCTGCAGTTGCTCAAGAATACTCTTCACCTCCGCGTGAGTGAGCACTACAGGCAAGCGCCGCCGCTGGGGAGCTTTTTCAAAGCTTAGGGCTTCCAATTCTATCTGTAGATACTTGCGATACAGATAAATGAGTGCGTTAAGGGCGATACGCTGCGTGCCGGGAGAGCAGTGTCGATCATGCCCCAGAGCGCTGAGAAACTCGTTGATATGCTGTGCGCCCAAAGTCTTCGGGTGTTGCTTTTTGTGGAAAACAATAAAGCGCCTTATCCAATGGAGATAGGTTTTTTCTGTCTGGTAAGCATACCCCCTGTCGCGCAGATCACGTTGAAGACAGTGGATAAACCTTTGAGAGCCAGATGGGATTGCGGGGCGGATATCGTCCACGTTGCGTGCCTGATAAATACTGTATATTTATACAGTATACGAGAATCAATATTTTTCAAGGCGGTTTTTCAACGGAACTCTTCGTCAAAAGCGATCCGCAGAATGTAAATATCTGTTTTTAAAGAAGTTAATAGCAAAGGGTTCAATAAGTAGTGATCAAAAATGGTGAGTTTTTGTCCACCAAAATCTCTTTATCTACATTTGGAGATGGCCCGCCCGATGGAAGTGGTTGTTATCTTTGGAATAGTTGTTTTAAATCACTGGATGAAAATGTATTTATATAGAATTGTGGTATCTGATCGATTCCTCATTCTTAACTGTTAAGGTGCCTACATGACCATCCGGCAAGAAATCCAAGCAAAGATGAGCAAAGCTAAGAAGATTGGAATCTCAGGTTGGCTACTTTGTTTCGCCGGTGTAGCGTTGGGGGATGAATTCGCTCTTTTATTTATTCCTGGCTTCATGATTTTTGGCGGAGCAATCCTCTATATATTGTTTTCGGTATGCTGTCCTAGATGTCAGGCGAGGCTTGGCCAAACTGCGCTTCAGTCTAAGAAATTGAATTTTTGTCCGGAATGCGGAATCGATTTTGGTGAAACGGCACATTAACAAGTCAAGGCAGCAAGGGCGCTTCGCGCCGGGACCGCTTAACAGCGGCCCCTGCTTGAAGCGTTAGGTGCCTAGCGGGTCGATCAAACCATGAAAATACTACCGAAAGAGATCGTTCTGGCTGTGCTTCTTCTTCTTCATTTTGGGGGAGTTGCCCATTCACAGGAGCGTTACTTCGATTATTCGGGAGATGATGGATGTTCCCCTGCTAATATTGGTCATCGACTTGGCGGTGATTTCGAACAATTTGATTCCAACTCAATAGAGGGTATGAAGGGAATAGCCTCCAAACAAGAGTCACTCTGTTTCAAAAACTGGGAGTTTGATTTATCTGAATGGCAAGGAGAGCTCTTTCTAAGTCACGATGCTATTGAAAATAGTGCGCAGCGCAGCTCTCTAGTTTCTTTGACTGAATTCGACTCAGAATTCCGATCGATAAAAGCAACTAGGCCGATCGTAATCGACCTGAAGCACATTTCAAGCCATTCTGCTCTTGAAAAACTCGTGCCCTTCGCACGAAATATCCGCTCAACTCAAAAGCAAGAAGTATGGTTTTTGGTGAGCCCTGATAATATCAGTGTTCTAGACAAAATTTGCTCCCTGGTATCTGGCGAATTTGATGTAATGCTATATAGGCGCGGAGGTGAGTACTGTGGTCGTCAGTAAAGCACCTAACAAGTACGTCAACTGCCGCATTGCTTCGCAATGCTCGGACCTCCAAACCGCTGCGCGGTTTTGCGGCCCGTTACGTAAGCGTTAAATGCTCGACCACGCGAGTGTTTGGTTCATCCCGCTTGAGATGGGACGGAGTAGTTCAGATGATTGGCTCGCGTTCTTGTAGTCGGAGCATTCCGCGTACAAGCAACATACCCGTCCGCTCTATGGCCCTGCAAAATTCCAACAAAGCGCACCCGCCAGGTAGTCATTGGTTGGGGCATCATTCTGTTCGCCAAACCTCCTTTTGTGTCGTACTCTATATAAAAATCTGTGCGTAATTCAAAGAGGCGAGCGCATGCCAATCAAAGCACTTAACAATAACCGGCAGTGCGCCCCTGCGGGGCCGGACGTCAAAACCGCTGCGCGGTTTCGCCGCCGCTGCGGTAAGCGTTATGGTGCGAATTGAGAATGAACCAATTATCGATGATATTAGTAGTTTCGATTCTTGCTTTACTTGCAGCTTGCGTTGGAGTCGAAGATGATAGTGAAACGTTGTCGATGCAATGGCATCAACTTTTCACTAGCAGCAGAGAATGTAACTCAGATTCTGACTGTGTTCTTCTTCCTGGATCACGGTGCTTCAATCCGTGTGGCACGATATCGGTCAATCCGCAACGAGTTACAGAGTTGGAGGAGTTAGAGAGGAGGTATTTGGCAGCGGGTGGCAATTCTTGTCCAGTTCCCGTATGCCCACAAGGGAGGAAAAGGGCTGCGTGCGTCGAAGGATCATGTACGAGAGTGTACCAAGATTCAAATTCAGGTACCACTGAGTGAGTGTCTCTGACCATAACAAGTACCGGCTGTGCGCCCCTGCGGGGCCGGACGCAAAAACCGCTGCGCGGTTTCTGCGCCGCAGCGGTAAGCGTTATGTGCTCTAGGAGCTCCGTATGCAGTATATAAGATGGAAAGGACTGCCAGATGAATCAGCGCAGCGAGCCTATGATGATGGCTACTTCATCGAAGCGATACAGACATTACATGGATATTTGGAAAATCAAGCGAGATCATTCCTTGCTCTCATTGGAGCAATTTCCTTCGATACTGAGCACAAAGTAGCCTATGAGCTCGCTGATACGATATCTCTAAACGATGCATTGAAGGTCCTGCGCATTTTAAATCAGATTGATCATGAGGAATATTCTAGCTTCAAAAGATTCAACTCGCTTCGGAACAAGATCGTGCATCAGTACTATAAAGAGCCTTACGATGAGCTGTATCCCGGATTTCCGAAAGAGCAATATGATGAAATCTTTCATAATACATTGGAGCAATCTCATTTTTTTACAAGGAAGTGTGAAGAAATTGTTGGCTAGTTTCGGACACATAACAAGTACAGGCTGCTGGGACACAAAAACCGCTACGCGGTTTCTGCGCCCCAGCTGTAAGCGTTATGTGCACTAACCATCGTGCGTAGAACCATGATCGTTTTCTTTCTTCTGTCATGCCTGGGAGCGGCAGCACTCCTGTATCTGACCCCGAATAGCTGGGAGGAGAAAGGATCTAAGCCATCCCCTGATGGCCATACCTCAATATATGAGTACTACTATATGTCTGACGGGGACAGGCACGCCCCCTACGGAACATATCTTTTTATCGGACCAGCGAATGGAATCCTACCTCCGACTTCTCGACATGTGGTCTATGCAGGGTACTGTGACGAATTGGCCTACGAATGGGCAACAAACGACGTTATTGAACTTTCATTAGGGGAATGTGAAAGTAAGAACATTAGGACATTGGCAGAGAAAGCATATGGAGTTGATTTTGTCCTTAAGTAGCCGTGCACATAACAAGAGCCGGCAGTGCGCCCCTACGGGGCCGGACGCCCAAACCGCTGCGCGTTTTGTGCGCCGCTGCGGCAGGCGTTATGTGTTTAGGTAGCTTGTACGCATGAACTACTTTCGAATAGCCACAGTCGGTTTTTTGGTAACAATATCTGTAGCTTCATGGCTGCTGGGAGGCCAGAATGAGGCCATGAAGGGTTTCGTTTTCTCTTTCTTGTTAGCATTTCTGGGTTTGCGCCAGTTCTATAACTACGCCCACAACAATACGATGGGAATAGGGTTTATCTCTGCTGCTCCAAATGAGCCCGAAAAGAGAGTTTTTCTGCTAATTTTTTCGGCTGCATTTATCTTCTTACCGTTAATTTATGCATTCCAGTTCGAGTCAGGCAACACATAACAAGGGCGGGCAATTCGCTCCCTTCGGTCGCCGGACCGCGCTACCGCGCGTCCGTTGCCGCAAGCGTTACTGTGCAGCGTTCACGAACATCTCAGTGTCCTGAGTGGCGCCGTTTTTGGCAAGCTTTTAGTCCGCATCAGGTGGGTAGTCCACTTTCGAAATCGCAGGTAGTATTAGGTCCATCAGTTTCGTTCAGTCACGCTGTAGCAGGGAGAGCGACAAAACGTGCATTTGTCTTACCAGTCAGCCTCGTTCGTATTGTTGCCTCCGCTAGCGCTCCGGCTTATTTCTTCGTTGGTGCATCATCAAGCCGCACCAGTAACAAGTACCGCCAGTACGCCCCTGGCGGGGCCGGACGTCAAAACCGCTGCGCGGTTTCGCCGCCGCTGCGGTAAGCGTTACTGGGCGGCGTCCGCCAATATCTTGTGAACTTGAAGATGTGTGCTTCCATCAAGTCTCGCGCCAGTTCCAAGTGGGTAGTCCACTTTCGAAATCGCAGGTAGTATTAGGTCCATTAGTTTCGTTCAGTCACGCTGTAGCAGGGAGGGCAACAAAACGTGCATTCGCTTTACCTATCAGCTTCGTTCGTATTGTTGCCTCCGCTAGCGCTTCGGCCCATTTCTTCGTTGGTGCATCATCAAGCCGCACCAGCAACAAGTAGCGCCAATACGCCCCTGGCGGGGCCGGATGTCAAAACCGCTGCGCGGTTTCGCCACCGTTGCGCTAGGCGTTATGCAGCCTAGTCCATGACTCTCACTGCAACTTGCCATTGCAAAAACATCCAGGTCGAAATCGACGAGCTACCTGAATATCTAGCAGACTGTAATTGCTCCATCTGCCGTAGCTATGCGGTGCTGTGGGGGTACTACACGCCAGATCAGATCACTGTAAGGGAGGGTAGTGCTGGATCAGAGGCTTACGTTTGGGGAGATCGCCATCTCGAATTTATGCGGTGCACCAATTGCGGCTGCGTTACGCACTACGTCACAACTGAGCTATGCTCTGAAGACATCGTGGCGGTCAACTTCCGCCTAATTGAGCCGTCCATCATTGAGGGGATACCCGTCGTAAAATTGGACAATGCAACATCGGAAAACGGCAGTGCATAACAAGTACGGGCAGTGCGCTCCCTGCGGTCGCCGGACGGCCGTACCGGCCGCCCGCTGCCGTCAGCGTTACTGTGCAGCGTTCACGAACATCTCAGTGTCCTGAGTGGCGCCGTTTTTGGCAAGCTTTTAGTCCGCATCAGGTGGGTAGTCCACTTTCGAAATCGCAGGTAGTATTAGGTCCATCAGTTTCGTTCAGTCACGCTGTAGCAGGGAGAGCGACAAAACGTGCATTTGTCTTACCAGTCAGCCTCGTTCGTATTGTTGCCTCCGCTAGCGCTCCGGCTTATTTCTTCTTTGGTGCATCATCAAGCCGCACCAGTAACAAGTACCGCCAGTACGCCCCTGGCGGGGCCGGACGTCAAAACCGCTGCGCGGTTTCGCCGCCGCTGCGGTAAGCGTTAAGCATCTGGAGAGATCACTCTGAAAATTATTCTCACAGCTTTTGATGATGCTCTTGAAGATGCATGGAACAATTTTTGTGGAAATCTGGATTGTGTCGAGGTATATCGGGGCTCAATTCTGGATGTTGCGTGCGATGCTGTTGTAAGTCCGGCCAATAGTTACGGCTATATGGATGGCGGAGTTGATATGGTTTATAGCAAGCATTTTGGTTGGGGTGTCCAGGAGCGCCTACAAACTGTCATTAAAACGGACCATCGAGGCCAGCTTTTGGTGGGGCAAGCTCAATTAGTGGAAACTGAAAACGATTTGATTCCCTATCTAATTTCAGCACCGACTATGAGAGTACCACAAACACTCCACAATTCCGCGAATCCATACTTGGCTATGCGAGCCATTTTGATTCTTATTGCACACGGCGAGTATCGTGGTGTTCCTGTTTCTGAGATGATCGAGACTGTAGCAGTTCCTGGCTTAGGAACTGGAGTAGGGGAAGTTCACCCCGTGGTTTGTGCCAAACAGGTGCAGTTTGCGATCAAGGAAGTTGTTTACAACAAAGCAGAGTTTCCAGATTCATGGCTCAGTGCGCAAGCGTTACATTACGACTTAGTGCAGGAGCCGCGAAATGCTTAACAAGTCAAGCCACATGGACGTCAAAACCGCTGTGCGGTTTCGCCGCCAGTGCTTGAAGCGTTATGTGTCAGGCCGATGAATACGAGAGATGCCCAGTGTTTGGTCGAGGCCGAACTGGAAAAAAGCAAAGACAAATACAACCCCATTGAATGTTCTATTCTCGAAGACGAGACTATTGAAAAACCGTGGGGCTGGGTGTTCTTTTATCAAAGTAAGGCTTATTTGGAGAGCGGTGACTTTCGTGACATGTTGGGTGGCAATGCGCCTATCATCGTTAACAAAACTACTGGTGATCTCACGCACACGGGAACAGCGCATGAAATAGACCACTACATAAAGGAATATGAAGATTCACTGTAGCAACACACATAACAAGGTGCCCAAGTGCACTGCGGCCCTTCGGGCCTCCGCGGGACGCCCAAACCGTCGGTTTGGGCGCCCCTTGGCTTGGCGTTATTGGGCCTAATCATGGATGAAGAGATAGCACGCCGTTCTCTTTTGGCATATCTGGATGACTACAGAGCCAAGCCCTATGGTGAGCTGTCGAGCCTTGTAGGCAAAGTAGAAACCGATGAGCGTCTCAAACCTTTCCAGATTGAAGTCCAGATATTCTGGGATGACAAGCCCGGCGGAGACATTAGGGTCCTCGGTAGTATCGATGATGGTGGGTTACGTGCACTCATGCCGTTAACTGAGAGTTTCATAAAGAGTCCACAGGGGGGCTTCGTAGATGAGCCGGCCCAATAACAAGGCAAGGCAGCAAGGGCGCTTCGCGCCGGGACCGCTTAACAGCGGCCCCTGCTTGAAGCGTTAAGTGTTACCCATGGATCAGGCCACTGTAGCAATAATAATCAGCGTATTTTCAGTTTTGCTTGCAGCGCTAAGCCTTGGGTGGAACGTTTACCGGGATGTAGTGTTGAAGCCGAAGGTAGTTGTCACGATCGCCATCAAGAATATCGTGGGCGCTGGGATGGCACCGAGTCCGGATTACATCGGAATCTCGGCCACGAATCATGGCCCCGGGACCGTCAGGTTGAACGCAATTCTCCTTAAGGAGACTTCAATTGCCAAGAAACTGACGAAGAAGGAAAAGAATGCGTTTATTGTGCACGACTACGAGAATCCGTACTCCAGCAAACTGCCTCTAACACTCGAAGTGGGAGAACACGCCGACTATTTTTTCCCTTATGACGAAGAGTGTATGTTTAAAAGCCCTTTTACCCACATAGGAGTTAGTGATTCTTTCTCAAGGGTACATTGGGCACCAAAAAAGTCAGTCAAGAAGCTCAGGGGAAAATGGGTTCAGAAATTTGAAGAAAACACTTAACAAGAACCGGCAGTTCGGCCCTGCGGGCCCGGACGCCAAAACCGCTGCGCGGTTCCGCCGCCGCTGCGGTGAGCGTTAATGGGCCTCAAATGAGAAATGTGCCCACTCTAATAATTTCCACTCTTCTATTGATCGCTGTTGGTATGTCCTTCGTTGAGTTCCAGATGAATCTAGAAGGCGAAACGCTTTCAGAAAGAATTTGGCTTTTTTGGGGTTTTCTGAACGTCGTTCTTGTGGGCACCTGGGTCCTTTATGACAAAAAGTCCGGGAACTTCGATAAACCTTTCGATTTTGGCCTCTTTCTTTATCTCTTCCTGCCAGTGCTACTTCTCTATTACCTCTTACGAAGTAGGGGGCATGAAGGTCTAGTCACATATATGGGCTTCATCTCTATATACTTGCTGCCTGAATTCTTTGGTCTAATCTCTTATGCCTATTACTACTAATCGGCCCATTAACAAGCCAAGGCAGCAAGGGCGCTTCGCGCCGGGACCGCTTAACAGCGGCCCCTGCTTGAAGCGTTAAGCGGCCTTATCGACTATCGCGCGTGTTGCAGAAATGTATCTATATGGATACAATTCGTGGATGTATCAAGTTCAGCAGACAGATAACTTTGCAAAATGGCTTTCGAAACTGAAAGACCGAAGGGCAATTGCAAAGATATTGGTCCGAATTGAGTCTCTGCGGCAAGGAAATACTGGAGATTCAAAATCTTTGGGCTCCGGGTTGCATGAACTTAGAATACATTTTGGGCCAGGTTTTCGAATCTATTACACTCGCAAGTCTGGTTTGGTGGTTCTCCTTCTTTGCGGTGGAGACAAGTCGAGCCAAAGCAAGGACATAGCTCATGCTCGGAGAATGATGGCTGAACTAAGAGCGGAGTAAACGGCATGATCAAAATTACCGAGTTTGACCCTAGTGCGTATCTCGATAGTGAAGAAACCATCGCGGAGTATCTCTCCGCTGCACTTGAAGAAGACGATCCTGGTGTGTTCCTCGCCGCGATTGGTCATGTCGCCAAAGCGAGAGGCATGTCTGCCATCGCAGAGGAATCAGGCTTGGGTCGGGAAAGTCTATATAAGGCATTCGCGCCGGGCGCAAAGCCAAGGTATGAGACGGTGCAAAAAGTGCTTCATTCACTTGGTGTAAAGATCAATGTGTCGGCCGCTTAACAAGCACGTGAAAAGTGACGCGCTTACAGCGCGCACTTTACGTGGGCGTTACTGTGCAGCGTTCGCGAACATCTCAGGAGCTTGAGTAGCGTTGCTTTCGGCAAGCTTGTGGCTTGCGTCAGGTGGGTAGTCCACTTTCGAAATCGCAGGTAGTATTAGGTCCATCAGTTTCGTTCAGTCACGCTGTAGCAGGGAGGGCCACAAAACGTGCATCAGTTTTACCAGTCAGCTTCGTTCGCAAAGTTGCCTCCGCTAGCGCTCCGGCTTATTTCTTCGTTGGTGCATAATCAAGCCGCACCAGTAACAAGTACCGCCAGTGCGCCCCTAGCGGGGCCGGACGTCAAAACCGCTGCGCGGTTTCGCCGCCGCTGCGGTAAGCGTTACATGGCCTAATTCATGACTCACGACTCTGACAAAGATGACCTATCAATATTGCATCGAAAACTTCGTCGCAGAAACCTTGGGGCGTCCCTAATTATTTCTGGTCTACTCGGAGTAGTTGTCTCCTTTATCTACCCAGGAGTCCCTACTAGTGTTTTGTACGTTTCGCAGGCCATATTCGTGCTTGGGGTTATACTGGGGCTCTCGGTCGGGCACCCACGTTGCCCTCACTGCGGTAAACATTTCTTCATGCGGTGGCTCGGCCGCTTTCCGCTAGGCCCATCCAATATTTTGGCGGTAAAGTGTATGAATTGCGGCAGGGGTGCCAATGATCCGGCCATGTAACAAGTCAAGGCAGCAAGGGCGCTTCGCGCCGGGACCGCTTAACAGCGGCCCCTGCTTGAAGCGTTACTGTGCGGCGTTCACGAATATCTCGGTAGCTTGAGCAACACTGCTTTCGGTAAACTTCTAGCCAGCATCAAGCGGGTAGTCTGGTTTCGAGATCGCAGGTAGTATTAGGTCCATCAGTTTCGTTCAGTCACGCTGTAGCAGGGAGAGCCACAAAACGTGCATTTGTCTTACCAGTCAGCCTCGTTCGTATTATTGCCTCCGCTAGCGCTCCGGCTTGTTTCTTCGTTGGTGCATCATCAAGCCGCACCAGTAACAAGTACCGCCAGTGCGCCCCTGGCGGGGCCGGACGTCAAAACCGCTGCGCGGTTTCGCCGCCGCTGCGGTAAGCGTTATGTTTCAGGAGAGTAAGTTGCATCTAGGTGCTTGGGATACCGCAATGTTAAAGAGTATTGCCTTAGTAGGCGTACTTTTCGTTTTCTATTTTTCCATAGAACTGGGCGCTCCAGTTTCTGCTAAAGATTTTTTTGGTTTGCTGACTTCTCTCATTCTTTTTGTATCAGTCTATCTACTATTCTCGTTTGTAGGCTGGCTAATTGTCGGAATCCCTGCACATTGGGTCATTTGCAAATACACAGACGGCAGCTATTTCACGTACCTTCTGGCCGCAGCAGTTTTTTCGGTCGTTGTATTAGTGGCTACCAATTTGGTATCGGCTGCATTCTTTGGCATAGTTGCTTCATTACAGATATTGGTTTTTAAATACTATGTTTCCAAGCGAAAAACATAACAAGAAGCGGCAATGCGCCCCTGCGGGGCCGGACGTCCAAACCGCTGCGCGGTTTCGCCGCCGTTGCGCTAAGCGTTAAGTGGCTTAGTTCTGAGCAAGACTGCATACATAGTAGTTTTGATATTGCTCAGTCAATTGGCAGGAGTACTAGCGTTGCTCATCTTCGAAACCAAGGTCTACGAGGGTGAGGCCGCTATAGGAGCAGCCTATGTTTGGCTCTTTTCAGTTCCGGCCAGCTTGGTTACTGCGTTGCCTCTTGGTCTTTTTACATATCAGAAATATATATGCTCTGAGAACGTTCGTAGCCAGGCAGGATTACTTGTTTTTGTCGTTGCTGTCATTCTGCTTCTTTCCCCTATACTAACAGTAGGCTTTATTCGTCCAATGTGGTATTTGCGTATATGCGAGTAGAAATGCCACTTAACAAAGGCGGGCAATTCGCTCCCTTCGGTCGCCGGACCGCGCTACAGCGCGTCCGTTGCCGCAGGCGTTAGAGAGACTTCTATGAGATCCGTGCTAGCTCTGATGCTCGCTATTTTGTCGTTTGAGGCCAGTACTCAAGACTTGGAGTATTGCCCGCTACTAGAGGATAGGATAGCTCCCGAAATCGAATCCAGCACTCGCTTTTGCTTTGGCAATAAAGATTATATGGATACGCTTGCAACTAGACTTACTGAAGCAAAAATTCCCTATGTAATTCATACTAATCGGGACATCGAAATTCGCTCAGAGTATAAAGAAAGAGCGTATGAAATAGGGAAGTCATTGCTAGAAGAAATTAATTACAACCAAAGGGGCCGGGTTGGCCAGTCTCTCTAACAAGCACCGCCAGTACGCCCCTTCGGGGCCGGACATCAAAACCGCTACGCGGTTTCGCCGCCGCTGCGGTGAGCGTTAACAGTACCGAATATGATACGTGCTAATTCCTATATCCTGGTCGTTTTGTTGCTTCTTTGCGGGGGAGTAGCAGGAGTCGAGATTGCGCTTAATCTGAAAGAAGAGACGGTATCTGCATCCACCGACCTGGCTTGGGCCTTCTTCTTCGTTATCCTAGTGAGCATGTGGGTTCAAAGAGATTCACAAGGCAAGAACTTCGAAAGGCCATTCGATTTTGGTTTCTTCCTTTATCTATTTTTACCTGCTCTACTAATCTACTATTTGGTTCGTACACGTGGTTTTGAGGGGGTAGTAACATATCTCGGGTTTCTCTTCATTTATTGGCTTCCGTGGCTCTCTGGTTGGGTTGCTTATGCCTACTTTAGCTAGCGGTACTGTTAACAAGCAGCGCCAGTACGCACGCTACGCGTGCAGGACGGCCTGCTGTGCAGTCCGCCTCTGCGCTGGGCGTTAAGCAGCCCGAGATCGAGCATGGAAGCCAACAGCATACTATTTGATACCTTGGTAACGAATCTTCCGGCATTCGTAGTTTTAGTCATCGGGTTTGTTCTATTACGAGGCAGGCCAGGCTCGGGGCTATTTCTAGTAGGCCTAGTAATAATACTCCTCAGCGGCCTTTTAGCACTTCCAGTGACAAATTGGCTTTGGGAACATTATTCAGAGTTCATGAGCAATTCCCGTCGAGGTACGGTTCTAGTGGTACTAGCATTTGGGCTAGTTCACGCATCTGGCCTACTATGCTGTGTAGTTGCATATCGCAGAGGTTATCGGGATGCTTAACAAGAACGGCCAGCTGGGACAGCCACACAGTGGCTGCCTCTGCCGTAGGCGTTATACGTCATGAATCGACTAGATCTTCCTCTGAAATGGCATGCCTATCAGATTGCCGCGATCAATATTGGTGAGGCGGAAGTAAGGGCAGCGTTGGGTGACCCCCATTATATTGAAACAGATACACTAGCCACGTTCGGTGGCCACGAGCCGTTATGGGCATATGAAACTGATGGAAATGAATTCGCCATCATTTGTCGGAGCCCGGTGTGTGAAACAAACATCTATTCCCGCGAGCCACAAAACGAAGAGGTTATCCTAAAGGTTCAAGGCATCTTTAATGGCATTCATGTCGAGGTTTACGATGAGCCAATTCAAATCTAAGTGTGCACGTATAACAAGTACCGCCAGTGCGCCCCTATTGGGGCCGGACGGTCAAACCGCTGCGCGGTTCGCCCGCCGCTGCGGTAAGCGTTACTGAGCGGCGTTCGCGAACATCTCGGAAGTGCTGAGTAGCGCCGCCTTCGGCAAGTTTTTAGTCCGCATCAGGTGGGTAGTCCACTTTCGAAATCGCAGGTAGTATTAGGTCCATCAGTTTCGTTCAGTCACGCTGTAGCAGGGAGGGCCACAAAACGTGCATCAGTTTTACCAGTCAGCTTCGTTCGCAAGGTTGCCTCCGCTAGCGCTCCGGCCTATTTCTTCGTTGGCGCATCATCAAGCCGCACCAGTAACAAGTACCGCCAGTGCGCCCCTGGCGGGGCCGGACGTCAAAACCGCTGCGCGGTTTCGCCGCCGCTGCGGTAAGCGTTAATTAGCCCTATGTCGTACTCCGAAGAAACAGTAACGCTATATCGTCCAACAGGACCT
Organism: Halioglobus sp. D3-4; assembly: GCF_055809315.1. Classification (NCBI taxonomy): domain Bacteria; kingdom Pseudomonadati; phylum Pseudomonadota; class Gammaproteobacteria; order Cellvibrionales; family Halieaceae; genus Halioglobus; species Halioglobus sp. D3-4. The sequence goes on along the minus strand of NZ_CM147907.1, from coordinate 2,955,498 downwards.
GAAGAGTTGAAGCTTGTGCAGGATTCAGGGAACTTACGCTGGCCCAAAAGGCTTCCAGGGCAGCCCATATTCTATCCTGTAACAAACGAACTATATGCAATTGAAATTGCGTCTCAGTGGAATATAAAAGATAGCGGCGTAGGCTACGTTACTAAATTCAACGTAAAGCGTTCGTTCATGGATCGCTACGAGATCCAGACGGTCGGCGCATCGCATCATACTGAGTGGTGGATCCCGGACGGTGAACTTGAGGAACTCAATGATAATATCGTAGGCAAAATAGAGGTCATCGGTGAGTACCGGGCCAATTAACAAGCGCGGGCAGTACGCCCCTGCGGGGCCGGACGGCAAAACCGCTGCGCGGTTTAGCCGCCGCTGCCACAGGCGTTATATGACCTAGCCGTCATCGAACAACAAGGAAGGGGAAGATACATGGACGAAGAAGCGAAAAAAGCCAAGCATGAGCGCAGTATGGACTGGGTTGCAGTATCCATAATATTCATTCTGATCGGAATGTGTGGTTACGTTGGATACAAGGCATTGAACTTTGATACAGCCCACGATAAAAATATACCCGAAGCCTTAGATGCATCATTCCACTGGGCTAAGGCTTTCGTTACAACAATAGCCGGTATTGCTGTTGGCTTTCTTGCGAGGAGAAAGCGTGATACTGAAAAATAGAGCTTCAAAGCATATAACAAGTCAAGGCAGCAAGGGCGCTTCGCGCCGGGACCGCTTAACAGCGGCCCCTGCTTGAAGCGTTATGTGCCTTAGAGAGTAAGAAGAAAGCCGATATCTATGAATGATGAACCGAAACTAGAGCTATCTTCTCTGTCCCAGGAAATATCGAGCGGCGGCAGGACTGTAAATGTCGAAATATATCGATTAGAAGGAGGCACGGGTTGGGTGCTAGAAGTCGTCGATGAATTCAATAATTCGACCGTATGGGATGATATGTTTGAATCTGATTCAGCGGCATTAACAGAGGCCAAAAAGACTATCCTCGCCGAGCGTGTAGATTCTCTTATAGGTCCAGCAGATGGAAAAGGCGATGGTAAGTGGCGGTAAGCACATAACAAAGCCGGGCACGCCGCGCACTTCGTGCGCTGGACTCGCTACACTGCGTTCCGCTCGCCTGTGCCGGCGGCGTTAAAGAGCACAATGAACATCGCGCTAGGATTCCTTGGTATCTTTCTTATAGCCATCAATACAGTGGTGCTTTGGTATTTCTATAATCTTACTTTGGCAGCCTGGGGGCGAGATGGTGCACGCAAGAGTTTTGTTTCCCTATGTAAAACCCCACTAGGCCAAATTTCCTTACCATATTTGAAATGGGGCGGTATTTTCGTACTTTTTGGAGCCACATATCAATGGCTGGTTTTGGTGGCATATTATGTGGCTGGTATCGCAATAGTAATTGGTCCGGGTAGAAGTGCTATTTAACAAGTTGCTCAAATTCGTTCCGGCCCTGCGGGCCTCCACCGGACAGCCAAACCTGCGGTTCGGCTGCCGTTTAGCAAGGCGTTATGTGGCCTTGTCATGAGTCGGATATCTAAGCAACGTAAAAACACTGGCCAAAGTGCTCTGCCTTGGTGGAAGATCAAGCAGAATTGGATCGCCATAGCTGTTTTCTCTGCTTTGCTCATTTTTCTGTTTATTGCTGCCATGGGCGGGAATATCGGCAGCGGATCTAGTGCAAGAATAACTGGCGGGGCAAGTTTTTAATGTGCGGTGTATCTGTTATCGAGCGAGTGCGGCCACATAACAAGTACCGGCAGTACGCCCCTACGGGGCCGGACGCCAAAACCGCTGCGCGGTTTCCGCGCCGCTGCTGCAAGCGTTACATTTCTTCGGAGAAAATTTGAACTATTTGAAATACCTAGTCATTTCGATTGTCTGCGGGGCAGGACTGGTTCTGGGCGGTCTTCTCGCGGCAGTATCCTTTCCGGAACTTATGCAAAGGTCATACACTGAGACAGACAACGAAGATCGCATCAAGACAACTGAGTCCCGAATTGGAGTTTCATGTGTGGAACTTCACCAGGAAGCGATGGATTTCGTGGTAAGCGACATAGAAGAGGTCATCATGAGAGCACAGGACGGCATAGCTAGAGTAAAACTGCTATCTGACTCTCAAAGACGATTTATTGCAAGAATGAAGACGCCGCTTTTTGACTGTAGTCTGTTGGAAGATAGCGCCTCCGATCTTGGCTACGACTGGCCAAGGTTTGATCAAATCGCATTTTTCTTTGGCGCATTGCTAAACATCTACAATAAAGAGAATGGCGTAGAAGACATTAGCGAAGGCGAGGCTTACTTGCTATTGAATGACTATCAAAATGTAACAAGGCAAGGCAGCAAGGGCGCTTCGCGCCGGGACGCCGTAACCGGCGCCCCTGCTTGAAGCGTTAGGCAGCCCTGGAAGTTTGACCCAGCGTAATTCGAAAAAAGGTAAACTTATAATGAACAAACTGAGACTTATCCTTGCAGCCATTTTCATCGCAATCTCCGTGTATACGATCATCACTTTTTCGGAACATGGCTGGAACCTGTTCGCGGTATTCTTCGGAGATATGGCGGCAATGGGATGGCCAGGGCAGTTCAATTTCGATTTTATGTGCTTTCTTATTCTTTCTGGTTTGTGGGTATCTTGGCGCCATCACTTCTCTGTATTAGGGCTATTATTTGGTCTGTTTGCCTTTCTGGGCGGGGCTCTGTTTCTTAGCGCTTATCTCTTTATAAATAGTTATAAAGTTAACGGAGATTTGAATGCCCTACTGCTTGGAGCCCAGCGTGCAGCCTAACAAAAACCGGCTGTGCGCCCCTTCGGGGCCGGACGCAAAAACCGCTGCGCGGTTTCCGCGCCGCAGCGGTAGGCGTTACTGTGCGGCGTTCACGAACATCTCGGGGGCTTGAGCAACGCTGCTTCCGGTAAACTTCTAGCCAGCATCAAGCGGGTAGTCTGGTTTCAAAATCGCAGGTAGTATTAGGATCATCAGTTTCGTTCAGTCACGCTGTAGCAGGGAGAGCCACAAAACGTGCATTTACTTTGCCAGTCAGCTTCGTTCGCAAGGTTGCCTCCGCTAGCGCTCCGGTCTATTTCTTCGTTGGCGCATCATCAAGCCGCACCAGTAACAAGTACCGCCAGTACGCCCCTGGCGGGGCCGGACGTCAAAACCGCTGCGCGGTTTCGCCGCCGCTGCGGCAAGCGTTACTGTGCGGCGTTCACGAACATCTCGGGGGCTTGAGCAACGCTGCTTCCGGTAAACTTCTAGCCAGCATCAAGCGGGTAGTCTGGTTTCAAAATCGCAGGTAGTATTAGGATCATCAGTTTCGTTCAGTCACGCTGTAGCAGGGAGAGCCACAAAACGTGCATTTACTTTGCCAGTCAGCTTCGTTCGCAAGGTTGCCTCCGCTAGCGCTCCGGTCTATTTCTTCGTTGGCGCATCATCAAGCCGCACCAGTAACAAGTACCGCCAGTACGCCCCTGGCGGGGCCGGACGTCAAAACCGCTGCGCGGTTTCGCCGCCGCTGCGGCAAGCGTTACTGTGCGGCGTTCACGAACATCTCGGGGGCTTGAGCAACGCTGCTTCCGGTAAACTTCTAGCCAGCATCAAGCGGGTAGTCTGGTTTCAAAATCGCAGGTAGTATTAGGATCATCTGTTTCGTTCAGTCACGCTGTAGCAGGGAGAACTACAAAACGTGCATTTGCTTTGCCAGTCAGCTTCGTTCGCAAGGTTGCCTCCGCTAGCGCTCCGGTCTATTTCTTCGTTGGCGCATCATCAAGCCGCACCAGTAACAAGTACCGCCAGTACGCCCCTGGCGGGGCCGGACGTCAAAACCGCTGCGCGGTTTCGCCGCCGCTGCGGCAAGCGTTACTGTGCGGCGTTCACGAATATCTCGGTAGCTTGAGCAACACTGCTTTCGGTAAACTTCTAGCCAGCATCAAGCGGGTAGTCTGGTTTCGAGATCGCAGGTAGTATTAGGTCCATCAGTTTCGTTCAGTCACGCTGTAGCAGGGAGAGCCACAAAACGTGCATTTGTCTTACCCGTCAGCCTCGTTCGTATTGTTGCCTCCGCTAGTGCTCCGGCTTGTTTCTTCGTTGGTGCATCATCAAGCCGCACCAGTAACAAGTACCGCCAGTGCGCCCCTGGCGGGGCCGGACGTCAAAACCGCTGCGCGGTTTCGCCGCCGCTGCGGTAAGCGTTATAGGGCCTTCGGGTAGAATCTCGATGAATTCCGTGGAAGTCATCTTTCAACTGGCATTTGTGGTTTGGCTAATTCTCTACGTCAATTTTGCATGGCAGCAGGGGACAGATCAGGGCCCAGGCTACTTCAAGATGCTCTTTCCCTTACTATTATTCTGGGGTGTCATCTGGCCTGAATCCGCAGAGCCTAAAAGGTGGGTTTTCATGCTTTCACTTTTGGCGCTTGTTGGCGCCTATGGACTAGCTTTTGGGGTTGGGTTTGTTCAGGCCCAATAACAAGTACCGCCAGTACGCCCCTTCGGGGCCGGACGGTCAAACCGCTGCGCGGCTCGCCCGCCGCTGCGGTAAGCGTTAGGTGTCATTGAGGTAATGGAATGAATTGGGATGCGATCGCAGCGATCGGAGAAGTCGTAGGGGCCGCGGCGGTAGTGATCTCGCTGATCTATCTGGCCACTCAGGTTTTAGTTAGCAACCGATTGGCAAGGGCGGAAGCATGGCGTGTTCCGAATAGTGACCTAAATTCAATAAACGCCACTTTTGCAACTGACATTGTCTTCCGCGACGCGATGAATAAGGTCTTCTCTGAGAATGCGGGGCGGGCGGATCTGGATATAGATAAGTGCGTCATTCTTGATATGTACCTTATATCTGTTCTGAACATTTATGAGCAGATATACAGGGAAATACGCGAAGGCACTTTGAGAGAAGAGGCGATACAGGATTTTGGCGCCCGTTCAATGTTGAGTATGCAGTATTTTGAGGATAGCTGGCCAAATTATAAACGATCTCTGGGTCCCTCTTTTGTTACATACTTTGAAGAGAACGTGATGCAAGGTGTTACGTATGCTGACACCTAACAAGTCAAGGCAGCAAGGGCGCGTCGCGCCGGGACGGCCTACCGGCCGCCCCTGCTTGAAGCGTTATGCAGACTAGTCACTTACAGTCTCTGGCCTATGGGTTTGTGGCGGTAGCATTGACAGCGATCAGTAACTATTGGGGTTTGTACGTGTCTCTAGTGATAGTTTTTTTCTCTGGTTTGATCACGGCTCTACAAAGGATTCGAGATTTTTGGCTGTTTCATCTTGGTGTTATTCTTGGATTCCTAGTGGTCGTGATTCCACTAGGAGCTTTCATGGACAGCTACCCCGAAGCTATCATACTGGGGCCGGTCTTAGGCTTCAGTATTTTGGTCACAGCATTAGCAGGATATATGTTCGGAGCTACGGCTAGAATTGCTATAGGGGGTTTCGGTGGAAGGTCTGCATAACAAGTACCGCCAGTGCGCCCCTGCGGGGCCGGACGTCAAAACCGCTGCGCGGTTTCGTCGCCGCTGCGGTAAGCGTTACTGTGCGGCGTTCACGAACATCTCGGGGGCTTGAGCAACGCTGCTTCCGGTAAACTTCTAGCCAGCATCAAGCGGGTAGTCTGGTTTCGATATCGCAGGTAGTATTAGGGGCATCAGTTTCGTTCAGTCACGCTGTAGCAGGGAGAGCCACAAAACGTGCATTTGCTTTGCCAGTCAGCTTCGTTCGCAAGGTTGCCTCCGCTAGCGCTCCGGTCTATTTCTTCGTTGGCGCATCATCAAGCCGCACCAGTAACAAGTACCGCCAGTACGCCCCTGGCGGGGCCGGACGTCAAAACCGCTGCGCGGTTTCGCCGCCGCTGCGGCAAGCGTTAGGTGGACTAAGCTGTGACTCGCAAGAACGTCTGTGCTAAATGCAATTCTAAAGATCTGGAATGCGAGAGTGGTTGGCCCGACTTCGTGTCAGTGCTTCCGGTCAAATGCCTGAACTGTGGCTACGAGATGCAGCATTCGCCGATAGCCAAATATCTTTTTTTTGCTGCTATCTGTGCGCTGTGCGTTGGCATTGTCATTGGCCCCCTCGAATATTGGTTTGCGCTATTTCTCCTTCTACTTGTTCTTTTCGGTTTTTTGGTCAATTTTGGCCAATTCAAAGAATACGAGTACCCTGCAAAAGCAAAAATTGCCAGACAAGGCATATTACTTAACATAGTTCTTTCGTTTATGGCTGGTTCTTATCTATACATAGATGGGTTAAGTTTGTTGTCTGGAATAATACTAATTTGGGTGCTGGGGCTCTGGCTGTATGGTATCTGGCGCTATGCTAATTCGACGTCCACCTAACAAATACCGGCTGTGCGCCCCTTCGGGGCCGGACGCAAAAACCGCTGCGCGGTTTCCGCGCCGCAGCGGTAAGCGTTATGTGTCCTTCGATATGAGTCCTCACGAATGAATTGGAGTGTGATCTATAAGATCTCTTTCGCTTGGCTATGCGTCGCCACAGCGATACTCCTCTACAACACCTACCTCATGTGGTTCGCCGATACCCGCCTAGAGTGGCTTCAGCCAGATCATCGCTTAAAAACTGGGCTGCTCGTTTTTCCGGCTCTTGCGGTATTCTATTGGGCGCGTTTTAAAGTCGGGAGGGCTCGTGCCAACCAGGACACATAACAAGTGCCGGCAGTGCGCCCCTTCGGGGCCGGACGCCCAAACCGCTGCGCGGTTCGTGCGCCGCTGCTGCAAGCGTTAAGTGTCCGAATGAGCGTCGAGGAAGCACGTGATATTGCAGCGGCAATCCTATCCGGAGAACTTGAAATAGGAGCTGGCGCCACTAAGCTTTACTATTTGGCAGAGAAGGTAACTGGAGACCAGTATCACCCGGACTTTATTGCATTCATGAATCTAGATGACCGGATATCTCATATACCAGTCGGTAACGTCCGCGAGCTCTGGTCAGAAGCCGGTCTTGCCAGGATGGATGCAGAAAGAGAGAAAATTGTGGAGCAAGAAACATCATGGGTAATCGATGCCTGCCAACACATAGTAAGCGTATATCGTAGTGAAAACACTTAACAAGCACCGCCAATGCGCCCCTACGGGGCCGGACAACAAAACCGCTGCGCGGTTTCGTCGCCGTTGCGGTGAGCGTTATGTGTACTAGAGCGCGGGCATGATTTGGCAATACTTGATACTTGTACCCTGGCTTATTGTTCTGCCACTCGGTTTTGTTTTGTTACTCAGACGTAACTATCGCTCAAATTCTAGTCTATGCTTATCGTGCGGAGCGCAACTCCAAGAAATGGCTATCTGCCAACGTTGCGCAGGGGCCACCAGTTCATCGCGTATTCGAGCATGTATGGCTGTTGTTTTTATTGTGTGGGTTTTCGCCAGTTTGGCCGTTTTTCGACATATGGCTCTTTCATGAAGCATCGTACACATAACAAGACGCTGTTAGCGCAGGCTACGCCTGCTGGGACGGCCTACTGCGTAGTCCGCCCCAAAGCTGGGCGTTACTGTGCGGCGTTCACGAATATCTCGGTAGCTTGAGCAACACTGCTTTCGGTAAACTTCTAGCCAGCATCAAGCGGGTAGTCTGGTTTCGAGATCGCAGGTAGTATTAGGTCCATCAGTTTCGTTCAGTCACGCTGTAGCAGGGAGAGCCACAAAACGTGCATTTGTCTTACCCGTCAGCCTCGTTCGTATTGTTGCCTCCGCTAGCGCTCCGGCTTGTTTCTTCGTTGGTGCATCATCAAGCCGCACCAGTAACAAATACCGCCAGTGCGCCCCTGGCGGGGCCGGACGTCAAAACCGCTGCGCGGTTTCGCCGCCGCTGCGGTAAGCGTTATAGCGCAGGAGCGACATGAGGCATTTCATTCAATATCACAATAGTGAGGAAATGGGCTTTTCAGCATCTGATATGGCCGAGCCCTATATCCACACGAATAAATCTGTCCGTAATCTCTCTTCAAATCTAGTCTGGATAATCAGTGGGGAAGGGGGTAGCCCCAAAGATTTCTATTTGGCAGGTGTATTTAGAGTTAAACGTGTTGCCGCTGATACATACGATCACCCTGGCTTCAAAAACTCCGCTTACGGTGACGGCCATATAATTGGCGAAACCATCCTGCTAAATGGCGAGGCTTGGTTCGAAAGCTTGAAAGCTAGTTTGGGCAACTTCAGAAATGGCCTATCCGAAATTACTGATCCGGACGTCATTTCCTCAATTCGAGCAAAGGCAGGCTCATATGCGCTATAACAAGGGCGGGCAATTCGTTCGCTGCGCTCACCGGACGGCCTTTCAGGCCGCCCGTTGCCGCAGGCGTTACGTGGCTAGGCGCACATGATTCAAAACTCAGAGGCTGTAGTAAAACACTTTGGGTATTGGCCTCAGTTTTGCGACGGAAAAATTCGCCGCTTCTCTTTTGAGAAGGCCGGAAGTATCGGGCTCACGATCTCCTACATTGACTCTGATAAAGACAAACGTGCTGTTGTGGAAATACAGTTTACTGGCGCGTACGATGTTGATATCCACGACCTATTCACAGAAAACGTAATCGACAAATTGAGTATCGGTGCTGATACATTGCCAATTCAAATTGAGATCGAAGCCTGCTGTGGGCTGCGTGGCACGTTCTCCTGTGAAACGGTGGAGGTTCTCAATGTCACCACGTAACAAGTACCGCCAGTACGCCCCTGCGGGGCCGGACAGACAAACCGCTGCGCGGTTCGCCCGCCGCTGCGGCAAGCGTTATGTGCCATGAGCCTCCGACAATCAATAATCGATGAAATTGATCTACTTGCACACCCGAGCAAGCAGCTGCAATACGAGAAGGATGTACCGAGCGCAGATGTCTATGCTGAGTTACTGTGCGGTTTCTGCGATGATCTCTATCATCCAAAATCTGAAGAGATGTTGTCTCAATTCACTGAAGATGAACTTAAGGGACTTGCGCATCTTTACGGTTTACTACGAGAGGCTGTTGGTCTAAAAACCCACAGTGTCATAGAGCTGGTGAAGCACCCAAAATGGCGTGCTATGGTTGCGGTGGCTAAGGAGCTGAATGCGTACTATGCGAGCAGCACATAACAAAAACCGGCAGTGCGGCCCTGCGGGCCCGGACGCCAAAACCGCTGCGCGGTTTCGCCGCCGCTGCGGTTGGCGTTATATTGCCGATGATTGAAATTTCGAAATCGGAAGAATCGGCCAAATTTCTTCCTGCTTGGGCGTATTTGAGCTCTTTGCTCGTTGTAGTTTTATGTTTCAGTGGCATGCTATGGTTTGAGTCACGAGAGAACGACAGCGGTTGGCTTCAGTATATTCTGATAGCTCCTTTATACCTGTCTCTACAAATACTTGGTGAGGCTCTACTAGGTGTCTTCTGCGAGTCTGGGTCATGGCTGGCTAAGTTAATTCCAATTGCAGTGATTATAGCGTTCTATGCAATATAACAAAAACCGGCAGTACGCCCCTTCGGGGCCGGACGTCAAAACCGCTGCGCGGTTTCGCCGCCGCTGCGGCAAGCGTTACTGAGCGGCGTTCGCGAACATCTCAGTGGCCTGAGTAGCGCCGCTTTTGGCAAGCTTTTAGTCCGCATCAGGTGGGTAGTCCACTTTCGAAATCGCAGGTAGTATTAGGTCCATCAGTTTCGTTCAGTCACGCTGTAGCAGGGAGGCCAACAAAACGTGCATTCGCTTTACCAGTCAGCTTCGTTCGTATTGTTGCCTCCGCTAGCGCTCCGGCCTATTTCTTCGTTGGCGCATCATCAAGCCGCACCAGTAACAAGTAGCGGCAATGCGCCCCTGGCGGGGCCGGACGTCAAAACCGCTGCGCGGTTTCGTCGCCGTTGCGCTAGGCGTTCTGTGCACCGAATCGAATATCGCGAGGAGTTCTGATGGTCACACCGTATATCGTTGCTTTGTTCTGGATTATTTGCGGCGGCATCGCTTGGCGGATTGCTACAAACCGTAATGGAAGCGGGCCACTATGGGCGGTGATCGGCCAGGTGTTTGGGCCTTTTTCTATCCCGTTCGCATTCTTGGCCAAATCGCAGGCATCGTAGATGTTTAGTCCTTGCCGGTTCGGTGCACAGAACAAGTACGGGCAGTACGCTCCCTTCGGTCGCCGGACCGCGCTACAGCGCGTCCGCTGCCGCAGGCGTTACTGTGCGGCGTTCACGAACATCTCGGGGGCTTGAGCAACGCTGCTTCCGGTAAACTTCTAGCCAGCATCAAGCGGGTAGTCTGGTTTCGATATCGCAGGTAGTATTAGGGGCATCAGTTTCGTTCAGTCACGCTGTAGCAGGGAGAGCCACAAAACGTGCATTTGCTTTGCCAGTCAGCTTCGTTCGCAAGGTTGCCTCCGCTAGCGCTCCGGTCTATTTCTTCGTTGGCGCATCATCAAGCCGCACCAGTAACAAGTACCGCCAGTACGCCCCTGGCGGGGCCGGACGTCAAAACCGCTGCGCGGTTTCGCCGCCGCTGCGGCAAGCGTTACTGTGCAGCGTTCACGAACATCTCAGTGTCCTGAGTGGCGCCGTTTTTGGCAAGCTTTTAGTCCGCATCAGGTGGGTAGTCCACTTTCGAAATCGCAGGTAGTATTAGGTCCATCAGTTTCGTTCAGTCACGCTGTAGCAGGGAGAGCGACAAAACGTGCATTTGTCTTACCAGTCAGCCTCGTTCGTATTGTTGCCTCCGCTAGCGCTCCGGCCTATTTCTTCGTTGGTGCATCATCAAGCCGCACCAGTAACAAGTACCGCCAGTACGCCCCTGGCGGGGCCGGACGTCAAAACCGCTGCGCGGTTTCGCCGCCGCTGCGGTAAGCGTTATGTGAGAGCGAGCTCATGATGCGATACATAGTCTTTTTTGTGATTTTCTCGGCGCAAGCAAATGCGACTCAAGACTTGTGCTACCAACAAGGTGCAGATGTGCCACATACTTTTAATCAGACTATGGATCAATCTTTATACTCTGTGACATTAAACGATAACGGAAATGAAGATCCAGCCGAAGTCTTGATTTCAGTTCCCCTAGAGTATCAAGCAATTCCCATTGCAGGTATTACTGTTCAACTTGGCGGCTACAATGGTTTCTCAACTGACATCGCAATCACGAAGAATGCTGGCAATGCTCTCGGAGGCTTCTATATTTCCAAATCGAATCTTTCAAATGCAAAGGTACTCGCAAATTACAGATCAACAAAGCCATGCTACGACATTCAAATTACTACGGAGTTCGTAAGCTACAATGTGCCACTTACACATAACAAATAGCGGCTGTTCGCCCCTCGCGGGGCCGGACACAAAAACCGCTGCGCGGTTTCCGTGCCGCAGCGCAAGGCGTTATGCGCCTTAATCAGCAATGATCTACGTAGAGGAAAAGGATTTTTCTAGACAGCTAGATCTGCTGCGCTATTTGTCGGGTCTCCATCGTCTCATCGTATGCTCCTGGCTCTATCCTGAATCTACATCAACTAATGTCGCAGGCTTCCCTATCAATAATGCGCCATCAAATTTGCAACCAACCACGATATACGGCAACGGTATCAGACCACGCCACACCGAGCCCGTGGAGGCAACCGCGCCGAATATCACGGCCTTTGAAGAGGCGGCATCAGATATAGCTGCAAACTGTGATAGCCTCGCCCTATACGGAGAGGGTGAGGAATCATGGTTCGCCGCAACCATCGGACATGAGGGTATGTGCTTAGTGCAAGACGAATCATTGTTCTCGTCGCTATCAGAGGCAGGCTATTCTGTCTCCATGGAACCACCATCGTGGTGGTAGCGCATAACAAAAACCGGCAGTGCGCCCCTGCGGGGCCGGACGGCAAAACCGCTGCGCGGTTTCGCCGCCGCTGCGGTTGGCGTTAAGAGTCCGTATGGAAGAAGAAGTATCTTCGGAAGAAGCAGTTTCTCTATTTCTACAGGAAGAGAAAAGCCTGGAGAAGTCCCATCGCTTGTCATTTTTGGGTTTAGCGCTGGGGCTGGTGTTTATTGGCATGTTTGTCTACGCTCAAATTATGGCTTCTGAGATTGCCGAGCTATCAAATCAGATGAATATCCAAGCGGATTCTGAGGGAGTTCGCGCATTACTTGATTTAGTAGATCGAAAAATCGCCTTGCTTAAGTCTGAATTAATGTTTCGGAATACGTGGGTGGGCATTATTGGAGGGGTTATCGTAGGCGGAAGCATCGCCCAAATATTCAGCTACAAAGGCAGAAAAAGGAAAAATAAAGTCATGCAAGGAATCGTAAGCCGTCTTGGTAAAGACTCTTAACAAGAACCGGCAGTTCGGCCCTGCGGGCCCGGACGCCAAAACCGCTGCGCGCTTTCGCCGCCGCTGCGGCAGGCGTTAAAAGTCACGGAAAGATATGAGCACACCTAGACTTACAGAAGAACAAAAAAGAAAGCTAAGACTCTTGGAGCCAAGTCTTAAGATTGCTGCGGCACGTAGGGATCTAGAAGAATGTAAAAGTCTGACTGCGTATATACAGAATATTCTCAGGCCTACTGGCCATGAAACAAGGCTAATGCAGTCGAAGAACTGGCTATTTGAAACAGCAATGGAAGTCGGAGAGATTGATTATGCAATAAGAGGCTTTATCGGTGTGCGGAAGAAAGTGGCCAGTTCTACACGCTTATATCTTGAAGCTACTGCACTTCTAGCAATTTGCTACTTGAGAAAACGTGATCTTGATAAAGCAAAGCCTTATATGGTTGAGGCACTACGTTATGAAAAGAATATTAAATCCGAGAATGGCCGGTCTGAGTTCAAAATTAGTTTAGCTAAAAGGTTTGATGAAGAGGCCTTGCTATCATCGATAGCAACAGAAGAGTCCGAGTTTATGGACTTAGATAAAATTCAAAGTGATGCGGCCAAGCTAATTCAAACAAAGCACGAAGATGAAATATTGGAAATGTTGGGGGCAAATGTTCCTGAAAGCGCCTTGGATTTTGTCGAGCAAGTTCATTCTGAGTCAAAGAACTTGCTAACGTACGAGGAAAAGTTGCGTTTACCGTCACCAGCTACTTTTCAGCAAAAGAAAAAACTTGGAAAGGGCGTTTTATCGGCTTTTCAAACAGTAATATGGCAATCACTTTGTGACAAAGAAAGCGAAGTTTACAAAATGTGGTTTACTAATGGCCTGCAAGCCGTATTGGATAAAAAATATTTGACCGGTGCTATCGTAAGTTCGTTGGCGGGCCTGAAAATTGGAATCTATGCAATTGCTGTTTATCTAACTTCGCTACTGATAAAAATAGGCATTGAAACATTTTGCACTGTCTATAAACCCAATAACCTCATGGCATTGAGACGATGACTTTTAACAAGCGGCAGCAATCGCTCCCTCCGGTCGCTGGGTCAGCCAAAACGCTGCGCTTATTTGTCCGCCCCTGTGCCGAGCGTTATGGGGCTTGATAGTGTGTGCAAGCAACCTCGGATTATGGAAAGTTAATGACTGAAGTAGAAGCAGTTACTCTTACGCAGATGCTAATTGCGAATGCCAGCAGTGGATACGCTGTATTTTTAACCCTCGTAAGTGGATATCTACTAGTTGCTCAGCTAGCGGGAAAAACACTCACGAGGTCTCAGTTAACTATAATTACAATTCTGTACGCTATGGCCGTGGGCTATACAATCTTCGTATGGTTTGGAATAACACTGACGAGTATGCACTACCAAGGAGTTGCGGCCGAACTTCGAGGTACCCTGAATTTTTCAGACGAGCGAGGTGTAATCTTCGGGTTGGTTCTGATGGTTGCAATTGCCTTGGCGCCCCTAAAATACATGTGGGATGTCAGGCATTAGAAAGCCCCATAACAAGTCAAGGCAGCAAGGGCGCTTCGCGCCGGGACGCCGTAACCGGCGCCGCTGCTTGAAGCGTTATGCGTCCACAGCGTGAAGATACTCGCTACAATTATGTTGTTCTTTCTCGCCGGGTGTGGCGAAGGTGTAGATGTGACACATCAACCTCAATCCAGATTTGAGAAGCAGAGATTTATCCAAGAACTCGGATATTCTGGGGATGCAGCCAACGCCATAATCATTGCGAAGTACTTGGATGACCCCGACGATGAAGTGGTGATGTCTGCATGTTTCTACATCGGATACGTCAAGGGCAGAGATTATATTCATGAACTGGTGAAATTGCTTTCAAACGAGAATCCCCAGATCGTCAATATGGCCGGTTCAGGTCTTGCCGAAATGGTAGATAGTCGAGACGAATGGGTTCTTCCTGAGCTCTACGACGTTCTCGACCACGAATTCTTACTGGCCAGACTCAGCGCTGTAGAGGCTATAGGCAACATAGGCTCTCCCACTTCAGCAGACGTTCTGGAAGCCATGTTCCTGAATTCCAGCTCCGGACAAAAAGCTCGCATCATTGGTGCACTCGGTCAAATCGGAGACAAAAATTCTCTTCCACTTTTGGAGGCATACTTAACCGATGTGATGGCGATGGATCATTCTGTGCCGAACCTGGGAGGTACCCGGGGGGTTGATCTGCATCCAGATGCGCTGCAAGTAATTACCGAAGAAGCCATCGCGGAGATCAAGGCCAATGACGCATAACAAGTACCGGCAGTGCGCCCCTCCGGGGCCGGACACGCAAACCGCTACGCGGTTTCCGCGCCGCTGCGGTGGGCGTTATGTGTCCTTCGATATGAGTCCTCACGAATGAATTGGAGTGTGATCTATAAGATCTCTTTCGCTTGGCTATGCGTCGCCACAGCGATACTCCTCTACAACACCTACCTCATGTGGTTCGCCGATACCCGCCTAGAGTGGCTTCAGCCAGATCATCGCTTAAAAACTGGGCTGCTCGTTTTTCCGGCTCTTGCGGTATTCTATTGGGCGCGTTTTAAAGTCGGGAGGGCTCGTGCCAACCAGGACACATAACAAGTGCCGGCAGTGCGCCCCTTCGGGGCCGGACGCCCAAACCGCTGCGCGGTTCGTGCGCCGCTGCTGCAAGCGTTAATGAGCCTTTCCTCCGATCGGGCAATGGGGCTTCTCGGCATCGCTTCTTTGGTGGTCTTCTTCGGCCTTTTCTGGAGTTTTACTTCGCTGTCGCGAGCGTCTGGCTTTGAAGAAACATTGCTTGGGAAAATTCTAATTACTTTCGTCGTACTCGGCGGTGTTGTACCTTGGGTATACCTACTAGAGACTTCACGCAATAAAGTGAGTAGATCTAGGTTTGCGCTGTATTTTTTGGGTTGCTGGTTGGCGGCTCCATTTATTTTGCTATTTGGGAAGAATCGGGATGGTGATAGAGCGGCTCATTAACAAGTACCGGCTGTGCGCCCCTTCGGGGCCGGACGTAAAAACCGCTGCGCGGTTTCCGCGCCGCAGCGGTAAGCGTTATGCCATTTAGACGTCGAGGGACCCGTGCTTTCGAAACATAGATACAAAATTGTTCTGTGTATTGTATGGTTCCTTATAAATACGCTTTTCGTCATAACAATGAGTGGCAAATACCAACTTGCTTCAATAGTTATGCTGCCAATATTTTTTGTTGTTCTTGTTGTCAGTATTGCTAGTGTTTTTCGCAACTGGAAAACCGACAGATTTTTTTCATTGTTTCCTCTTATTGTATGTGTACTCGCGACTATTAGTGCAATTCCGGTTGGTCTAGAAATGAGAGACCAACTTTTCATTTATAGACTGCCGCAATATGATGAAATGGTTCAACGTATTGAGACGGAATATACTCAATTAGGTCCTAAGCTAACCAAAATCGAAGTGCTCCAGAATGAAGAGGCTCTAGCTTTAAACGTCTTCGCGGTGAGAGAGGGTAAAAGTATATTCGTAGAGTTTTTAACCGGCGGAGGTTTTCCAGTGCGCCATTTCGGCTATATATATTCGTCGTCAGGAGAAATCCCTAAAGACTCCATTATGGAAGAACGATGGTCCATTCAAAGAAAAGTTAGCGAGAAATGGTTTCAATTTGGTGATTAGGCATAACAATAACCGGCAGTGCGCCCCTACGGGGCCGGACGTCAAAACCGCTGTGCGGTTTCGCCGCCGCTGCGGCAAGCGTTAAGTGTACTTGTCATGCACCCGAGAGAGCATCCGCTACTTGCACCCAAAAACCTTCTGGAAATGTTCTTTCAAATACCTGTCTGGAGTATTGTCTACGGATCCGGCCTTGTAATACTTATGTCTGCAGTTGCTTGGCTGATGTATGGACTTGGCCAGCATATTCACCCCAAACTTTACCCGCTGCCACACGCAGCAGTTTTGGATCTACTTGCTGAGACTCTTATTTGGGTTCGTACGGAATCCGGGTACACTGGGCGTTCGCGCACCGGTCTAGTGCTGCTTCTTTCATTGGCAATTGTAGTGGGTGTGCCGGTAGTATTTTTTGGCTATCTTGGTTATTTGTATTGGTTGTGGGGAGTTA
Source organism: Halioglobus sp. D3-4 (assembly GCF_055809315.1). Classification (NCBI taxonomy): domain Bacteria; kingdom Pseudomonadati; phylum Pseudomonadota; class Gammaproteobacteria; order Cellvibrionales; family Halieaceae; genus Halioglobus; species Halioglobus sp. D3-4. The sequence continues at coordinate 2,939,088 of NZ_CM147907.1, read as the reverse complement.
TTTAGTACCTTGGAGAACGTACACTTAACAAGTACCGCCAGCTCGCCCCTGACGGGGCTGGACACAAAAACCGCTACGCGGTTTCTGCGCCGCTGCGGTAAGCGTTATGTGAGAGCAAGGAGCGGCAACTATCCTGACCTTTAGTGATGCATACATTAAGAGTAAAAATAAACTTCTTGTGCTGGCGGGTATATGCCTTTTTATCGGAGTTTCAGAAGCTCTCCCTCAAAAGGTATCTCTGATAGGCTTGGATTTATCAGCTAAGCCAGATGTTTTTGGATGGTTTATTTTGGCTGTGACCTGCTATTGTTTCACAATCTCGTTGGTGTTCGGTGCCCTTGATTTAATAAAGTACTATTTGCCTTCTTACATACTTACGAAAGGGGCGAGTGTCACGGGAAGTGTAATTGGTTTAACGGAGAAAGAGTGTCAAAGTGAGAATTTTGAGCACTATCTAGATCTGCCTGAGGTGGGTACAGCCCATTCAGAGCTAATAGACATTCAGAGCCAAAGAAAGGAAATTGATGTTAGGTACAACGCTCAATACTTGAAGATATCTAATGTTGCAAAAATATTATTTGATGTTGTTTTCCCTTTGGTATTTGCTATCACCTCCGTTTTAGTAGTCGTCAATTTTCTATGGCCTAGTTGTGGCTGAATCACATAACAAAAACCGGCAGTACGCCCTTGCGGGGCCGGGCGCCAAAATCGCGCGGTTTCCGCGCCGCTGCGGCAAGCGCTAGAGGGCCTAGATGTACAGCGAGGAACTACGAAAAGATGTGTTTGCTCATTTCGGGGCAGCAATCTACTACGCGCAGTGCATAGAGCAATCGATGATGCTCATCATCATGTTCGTCGATCACTACCCCAAGACCCTGAACAATTGCAGCACCCGGGAAGATTGGGAGAAAGGAATCGATTCGTTTTGTGATGACGCATCTTCAAAGACTATGGGTAGACTGATAGGCACGCTAAAAAACATCGGCTTTCCAAGCGGGACACTAGAGAAGAAACTGGAAGAAGCCCTAAAGAAAAGAAATTTTCTAGTCCATCACTACTTCTCCGAACGAGCAATTGACATTACAACGGACGAAGGATGCATCAAGATGGTACAGGAGCTAGAGGAAATACAGTCCTTTTTTATAGGCATTGAGCAATATATGGATTCTGTTATTGACGAGCTATCTTCGAAGTACGGTTTGACCGAGGAAATTAAGTCAGAAATGATGGAGGAAATGATGGCAGAGTATCGTGAGGCTCTTTAACAAGCGGTGGCTGGACTCGCCACTGCGTGGCTCGCCTGTGCGGCGGGCGTTATGTGGCTATTTTGCGTTGGAGTGTAATTAAATGACGGAAGAAAACCCCAAAAAGACAGTTCAATGCATAGTCTGCCAGGAAGATATTAAAAATAAGGCTAAGAAATGCGTCCACTGCGATAGCTTTCAAGACTGGCGGCGTCACCTTAGTTTTAGTAACACAGTCCTTGCTTTGCTTGTCGCGTTGCTATCTGTATCTACAGTACTGGCTCCAATCCTGAAAGAAGCATTTGAAAAAGACACTTCGGTTGTTTCGATAACATATTTGGGCAATCATGAGAATCTGTTCAATCTTGTAGCTAAAAATATTGGATCAAAAGCTGGAGTAATCTCTGAGGAAAGTCTAATCCTCACAAATGAAAATAGGGAGACTATTTCGTTCAAATTAGAGCCCAATTTTGCACAGATTGTCATCTATGGTGGCGTTACCATGCAGACAACAACCAGACTAAACCCAGTTGATTTCAATAGATATTTGGCATGGCTTGAATCCAACGATATAGATGATGCGCAGTTATTGGTGCGCGGGGTTAATTATCAGGACTCATCTTGGGAGGCAGTATTCGATGTCGAAAAAGCAGACCTTCATACTATTAAATTGTATGCGGAGAATTTTTTGCGTTTTCAACCGCGCCCGCAGCTGTGAGCATTGAAGAATCACATAACAAGAAAAGGCAGGCGGATGCTACGCAACGCTGCTTTAAGCGTTAATAGGCCTTGAATGACTTCAGCAGTGACCATAGAGCGGCCTTGGACAATACGAATCGGATGCCTCGGTCTTCTGGCATGCTACACGTACTTTGCCTATCAAGCACTTACACCTAATTCACCACCGTCATTTCCGCCATTGTTAATCTCGCTTCCTGCATTCTTGGGTATGTTCTTGGTTTGGGCTGCATGGACACAAAAAGCATGGGCTCGCTGGGTTCTAGCAATTTTACTTATAGTGCCATTGGCGTTTGATGCTCACTTCATATCCATGTCATCCGAAAATGGTGCTGCTACAATCTTCCTAAATAGTTTTACCCGTCCAGGGCCTAACTTGGCATATCTAGTTTGTTGGGTGGGTTTGTTTTTACCATCATCAAGCAATTGGTACAGGCGGCACCGTAGTGAGGCCAATTAACAAGAACCGGCAATGCGCCCCTGTCGGGGCCGGACGTCAAAACCGCTACGCGGTTTCGCCGCCGTTGCGCTAGGCGTTATGGAGCCTTTCTCGACTGCCAGTACCCTGGCTTCCGGGAGTGATGTGCGAGAGCGACAATTACAATTGATGCAGGCAGCTCATGCACAATCAAGGAAAAGGGAAATTTGTGCAGAATTAGCTTTCGAGCGCCTTTCGACCCCGCTTCTCCACCTACAGGGGTTAGGGGTGGGTTTTCTTCGGCTAGGAGTTGAAGCGCATGTTCAAAAGCATCAATGAATCGTTCCCCCAACCCTTCTTGTTCACCCTCGTACCAAGCGGCGGCCTCTTGAAATTCCTCGGCGGCATCCTTGCCTATCTTTACGGGTTTCATTCGCCGTGTATGCGCCGCCTCGCTTTTGCCAGTACTTGCTCGGGCTCAAGAATCAGGTCTGGGTTGGCCTCAATTTCATTAATTCTCTTGCATATCTCCAAGTCCCAGGCATCGGCCAGGCCGGGGTCGCTCGGGCCATCCAAACTGGCCACTAAATCACTGGCTAAGCGCGCACGCTCGGTTTCCGACAGCGCCAAAGCCTCATCTCGTAAGATTTCAAGTTGTGCTGTTCTCATCATTTCTGCCTCTACAACAACTATAGTACAAATCATGTACCAATCAGGCATCCTTAACAAGTCAAGCCACATGGACGCCAAAACCGCTGCGCGGTTTCGCCGCCAGTGCTTGAAGCGCTACACGCCAAAATAACATCTTGCTACCGTCCGGCATTGCCGTATAATCGGGACCTGTGATATTCATAGAAGCCAGCACATTCAGTAAGCTATTGCCTGACTACCTATCAGATGATGAATATCGGGGGCTTCAAATCTATTTGATGCAGAAGCCAGATGCTGGTGATCTCGTCAGAGGTTCCGGCGGTGTTCGGAAAGTAAGGTGGGCTCCTGACGGCAGAGGTAAAAGTGGAGGGGTTCGAGTTATTTATTACTGGAAGAAACCCAATCATGAGATATGGATGCTGACTATTTATAGTAAATCGGAACGCTCCACTATTTCCGGGCATATCTTAAAGAAAATCGCAGAGGCAATCGATCATGAGTAAACGAGATATTGGCGCAGAAGTGCTTGAGGGAATCAACGAAATTAGGGCATTCAAAAAAGGTGGTGCAAAGCTTAAAGTTTCGGAACTATCTGAGCCTTCACAACCAAAAGTGATTCGCTCAAAACTGAATCTTTCCCAATCGGCATTTGCTGGCTTGCTTGGTGTGAGCATGAGAACTCTCCAGGATTGGGAGCAAGGTCGAAGGGAACCTCAGGGGCCAGCCGTTGCTCTACTGCGGATAGCAGAACAACACCCAGAAGTTTTCACCAAGTTGCACTAGAAACGTGTAACAAGGTGTTGCAAGCGACCGCTAAAGCGGCGCGTGAACACGGCGTTATAGGTCACTCTATTGAGAGCTGCCCATACATCAAGTCAGTCTCGGTCTGCGCCGGAAACTCTAAATCGAGTTATAGCTTGGGTTTGTCTTATTGTCTGCATTCCGCTGCTTTTGTGGGTTTTTCTTGCAGGAGTCATCGCTGTGCCGCCCCCCCTCGTTTCTCTCTTTGTATGGTGGGCCAGCGCTAGCTGGCATTCTCTACGGCATCGGTACTCTTTCTCATAGGTCAAGGATAGTATCTACCTCTTTCGTAGTCCTTGTATTAGGGTTAGCTGCGTGGGCGGTCCTGCCGCGACCAATAACAAGTGCTGGCAGTACGCTCCTTCGGGGCCGGACGCAAAAACCGCTACGAGGTTTCCGCGCCGCTGCTGCAAGCGTTACTGAGCGGCGTTCGCGAACATCTCGGGAGGTTGAGTTTCTCTGCTTTCGTTCTGCTTCTACCTCGCATCAAGTGGTTAGTCCGGCAGGTAAATCGAAGGTAAAATTAGGGCATCAGTTTCGTTCAGTCACGCTGTAGCAGGGAGAGCCACAAAACGTGCATTCGTTCTACCAATCAGCTTCGTTCGCAGTGTTGCCTCCGCTGGCGCTCCGGCACATAGCTTCGCTGGTATCTCATCAAGCCGCACCAGTAACAAGTACCGCCAGTACGACCCTGGCGGGGCCGGACGTCAAAACCGCTGCGCGGTTTCGTCGCCGCTGCGGTAAGCGTTATAGTGCCTGCGCTCGCCCCGGTTTCGACTTGAAGAAGTCGCTGCAAGGTGCATTTCACAATCCAATCACTTCCGTTCTACGCATCATGCCTACATTTATTTGAAAAGAAACCTCGGCTCTGCGCTATGTATAGAGTAACGATGGCACCAAAATATCGACTTCAGCTGTAACGCTTTTTGCCCAGACTTTGTGAAATCCTAACTGCAAGAAGCCCCAGAGTAACCAAAAACAGGCTAGTTGGTGCAGGCACATAATAAAAAAGCGCACCCGACGCGTCCTGCCGCAATCGAGCATTTATTCCGATAAATTCGTAAAAATCACTCCAGCTCTCTCGTATTCCAGACCTGTCAAGCACAGTCAAACTGACACCGCAGCCATGCCCGGAAGCACGGCAATCTCCATCAAACTCATTGGTCCAAGCATAAATTCCTGGGCCACCCGCATCCCATGTCGGTCTAAAGCCCGCATCGAAGAATGCAGGAGCCCAAACGCTGCGTGCTTCAAAGTATTGGGTTGGGTAAGAACCAGGATCGGGTGCTCCAAAGTGACTCATGAGGTCGACGGCGTCGCGAGGTGATGCCCAATACCAGCCAGCCATGTGGTAGCCGTTAAGCGTTTCGTTTCGACATACTCTTCCTGGACAAACCTCATGCACTTGAGTCCAGCTTAACCCGGAGAACAAATCAATTTGGGCCCAAGTTCTGCCATTCTCCTCGATGGTGTCGATAAGTGGCCCGGCATTAGCTCCGCCAGTTACTAACAGCAGTAGAATTAGTAGTCGCGCCATGCTGGGTATTCCTTCATAGATCAAAAGTTATTGTCGCAGTCTAGTACAATTATAGAATAAACTACCAATGGCACATCCAGTTTCCATGAACATACAATTGAAAGAATCGGTGATTTTCCTCGGACGATTGCTGATCATAAACGACCGCTTCTGGCACCAAACAGACCAAGAGGTCCGAGTGATGCACAATAACAAGTCAAGGCTGCAAGGGCGCTTCGCGCCGGGACCGCTTAATAGCGGCCACAGCTTGAAGCGTTATGTGCTCTGGACAGATTCCGCACAAGGAGTATGATTTTAGGATGGATACAAATCTTACAAAATTGCCTGTGGAGGACCGCATTCGTATCGTGGAAGATTTATGGGACAGTATCGCCCACGATCAGAGTGCCCTGCCGCTCACAACTGATCAGAGAGCTGAGTTAGATCGGCGCCTGGATTCCTTTGAGGCAGATGGCAAGCTTGGACGGCTTGCGGCAGACGCCATTTCTGACGTTCGAAGACGCCTATGACGTATACTGTCCGACTCAGGGAAGAGGCGGAAATTGATTTGGAAGAAGCAGCTTCTTGGTATGAATCACAGAGATCGGGTCTAGGCCACGATTTTTTGGACACCGTACTTAAAACACTGAACTTAATTGAACAAAGCCCGTTTTCTTATCCGGTGATTTACCGGGGCACTCACAGAGCAGTGCTGCCTAGGTTTCCATTTGCTGTCTTCTACTTCATAAAAGAATTCGAAATATCGGTCATTTCGGTCATGCACGGCAGCAGGCATCCAGCACGATGGCAGCACCGCACATAACAGGAAAAGGAACCGGACGGCTCTGCCGCCGGTTCTTTAGGCGTTATGCGCCTAACTCAGTAGTGAAAACGAAGCTGTACGACGAGTAAAGAATCTTGATGAATTTTGTACACGATTCGATGTTCATCACTAATTCGGCGGGACCAATATCCAGCCAATGCGTGTTTCAGCGGCTCCGGTTTGCCAATGCCTTCGAAAGGCTCTCTCGTAATGTCACGGATAAGAAGGTTTATCCTTTTGAGCGTTTTCTTGTCTGTTTTCTGCCAGTACAAATAGTCTTCCCAAGCATTTTCGGCGAAGATCAGCTTCACTCCGCAAGTGCTCTGGCTACGCCCCGGCCGGCTTCTAGCTCCGCAATAGACTCTATGAGCCTGCGAGCATTTTTCGGGCTTCTCAATAAGTATGCAGTTTCCTCAAGTGCCTGGTAGTCTTCCATGGACATCATTACAACAGCGCCTTCACCTTTGCGGGTTATCGCAATTGGCGCGTGGTCGTCGCATACTTGTTCCATTGTCTTGGCAAGATTACTGCGAGCGGCGGTATAGCTTATGCTTTCCATATCCACAATCCCGTACATGTACATAAAAGCGTACGTTATCTTATCAGCGCATAACAAGTCAAGGCAGCAAGGGCGCTTCGCGCTGGGACCGCTTAACAGCGGCCCCTGCTTGAAGCGTTAGGCACAAACAACATCGAGATCAAAATGGAAGACTTAGATCAACGAATTGAAAACTTGCACCGATTTCTAGAACTACTAAATGAGTGGTCAGAGACTCATTCAGAAGAAAGTAGAGCGGCAATAAATAGAGCTAAGAGAAGTGTCCAAAGAGAAGTCATCGAAGCTGGATGCCTATTTACAATGACTATATCTCCACCACCTGCGGTAGGTGGTATGGTCATGCAAAATGTTAATCCATTTGACATGATATTCGAGCAGGTCTATCTACGCAGCTTAAACCCCCAAGTTCGAGATATGGTCAATCAGACTATTGGCGTACTTGATGAGTGGAAAGTCAATCCTCCCGCCGAAGAGCAAGATAGAAATGAACCTGAAATTAATTATCAGGTTCAAGAAGGGTATGTATTTGTTGCTATGCCTATTGGACCGGCCAATCCATTTGATGATGTATTGGATGCAATCAAAGAAACTTGTGAGCGGTGTGGCTTAACCGCAGAGCGAGTAGATGAAGCTCAGACAAATGAAAGGATAACTGACAGAATTCTCGAGTCTATCCAAAAGGCAGAGTACGTGATCGTTGATTTAACCGAGTCCAGGCCTAATGTGTTTTATGAGGCTGGTTACGCGCAAGGTATTGGTAAGTTGCCAGTATATATTGCTCGGCAAGGTACGCAGCTTGAGTTTGACTTAAAGGACTATCCAGTAATTTTCTTTGATAGCTATAGAGATCTAAAAAGTGGCCTAGAGGCTAGGTTAAGATGGCTGGCGGAGGTCGGCAATGCCTAACAAGCGCATGTTGTCGGACTGTTTTTCCGCTACGCTCCAAAACAGCCACAAATGCGGGCGTTAGGTTGCTATGCGCTCGAATCAAATTATGTCTGCGATTCTAATTGGAGTTTCGTACATTGCGTTCTCCTCGCTACTATTTGGTCTATACAATTCTTGGGCTTGGGAATGGCTGTGGGAACTGCAATTACCGGCAAGCTGCGAAGGTATCTTTCCTGAATGAGACTGTAACTAAATCTGTGTAACTGCCTATTATAAACCCAACCATTGGGAGAGGATAGGCACTATGAACAAGAAAGAACTACAGGCGATTGCTCAGGCAGCTGCCAAAAATATCAAGACGGAAGCGGATCTCAATGAGTTCCGCCAGATGCTAACGAAGATCACCGTCGAAACGGCGTTGAACGCAGAACTGGATGATCATCTTGGCTTCGACAAGCACGCACCTTCCAGCGGGGATAATAACCGCAACGGCTATACCAGCAAGACCCTGCAAACCGAAGATGGCCAGTTCGAGTTAGACACTCCACGCGACAGGGCCGGGAGCTTCGAGCCCAAGCTCGTCAAAAAGCACCAGCGCAGATTCACTTCAATGGATGACAAGATCCTGTTCCTGTATGCCCAGGGCATGACTACTCGCGAGATCGTCACCACCTTCAAGGAAATGTACGGGGCCGATGTGTCGGCAGCCCTGATCTCCAAGGTCACTGATGCGGTTATAGAGCAGGTTGTCGAGTGGCAATCCCGGCCTCTGGATGCCATTTACCCCATCGTCTATCTGGACTGTATTGTCATCAAAATCCGGCAGGATAAGAAGGTAATCAACAAAGCCGTTTACCTCGCCCTGGGTGTGAACATGGAGGGCCACAAGGAACTGTTAGGGCTCTGGCTATCGGAAAATGAGGGTGCCAAGTTCTGGCTTAACGTACTCACAGAGCTCCAGAATCGCGGTGTGAAGGATATTCTGATTGCCTGCGTTGATGGCCTGAAGGGCTTTCCGGACGCCATCAGCACCGCCTTCCCGGACACCCAGATCCAGCTCTGCATCGTCCACATGGTACGCAACTCCGTGAAGTACGTACCCTGGAAAGACTACAAGCCGGTCACTGCCGACCTGAAGCGCATATACCAGTCGACGACCGAGGATGAGGCATTGCTGGCACTGGATCAGTTTGCCGAGCGCTGGGATGAAAAATACCCACAAATCAGCAAGTCGTGGCGCTCACACTGGCACAATCTCAACACATTGTTCAGCTACCCGGAAGACATCCGCAAAGCCATCTACACGACGAACGCCATCGAGTCGTTCAACAGTGTCATACGAAAGGCTGTCAAAAAGCGGAAGCTGTTTCCGACTGATGACTCGGCACTGAAAGTGATCTACCTGGCAATCCAGCAGGCGTCGAAAAAATGGACTATGCCGATCCGTAATTGGAAACTGGCACTGAATAGATTTATGATCGAGTTCGAAGAGCGCTTGGCGGATTACATTTAACCCTGGCAGTTACACAGAATTATTTACAGGGTCTTCCTGAATCGCCTCTTGAACTCCGTGAAACCTGCAGATGGGAACTTAGGCGAAACGAATTTTTTATTAACCTAGCGCAAAGTCTTATATTGGCAGGGCTTTTTTTGGGCAGTATGTACACGTTCAAACAGCGATTGTTTCGGTGGTTTGTACCAAGATTCTTTTATGTGCCAATGATACTTATCTTGTTTTACAATCTAGCGATTATGCTCATCTCACAACAGGCTTTTCAGTTTACATGTTCCCTAGCTGAAGGCCTTGGACTAGAACGCCTAATTTGGTCACTTTTTAGGTCGTTCTTGTGGCAGGTCGTCCCTGTCGCTTTTGTGTATGCGGCCATTTTCTCCTGGAATCGAAAGCAAATGGTCGGAGCACCAATTCCGTAGTGGTGGACTCATAGATCGAAACCTAACAAGTTCAGGCTGCTGGGACGCCAAAACCGCTGCGCGGTTTTACCGCCCCAGCTGTAAGCGTTATAGGGCCTAGGCATGGATGAGCAAGTTGCCAGGAAAGTTCTGCTGGGAGAGTTAGAGCCTTATAGAGGCAAACAATACTCAAGGCTCGTTGAATTAGTAGGTAATTCCGTACGCCCAGATGTGCAGGAGCCATGGCAGGTACAGATTCAGTTCTTTTGGGACGATGCTCCTGATGGAGATGTCCGTGCCTGGGGCAGCATCGACGACGGCGGGCCTCGCGCTTACAACCCACTAGTGGAGTGTTTCATTATGGACAGTGCGGGCAACTTCATCGATGAGTAGGCCCAATAACAAGTCAAGGCTGCAAGGGCGCTTCGCGCCGGGACGTGCTTACGCACGCCCCAGCTTGAAGCGTTATGTGAAGCCATGATTGACCGAGAATCAAGAAATATACTCGCAGAACTCATCCGAAGCTTGAGCGCGGGTATTATCACAAATGACGAGTTTGAGGATGCTCAGCCACAGTCAAAAGATGATGCTGTGTGGGAAGTTTTCCATCATGGCGCATGGTGCCTGTACAGCGATATGAAAGAGTACAGACTCAAAGGTAAGGACGCTCTTTCCAAAGAAGATCGCTCTGTGGTGGCAAGGTGGGTTCTATTTCTAAAATCGGACAACGAATATACGTGGCCTTCAGCGAGCTTCAAAGAGAGTTTCCTGAGTTCAATTAGTTTTGGTACGTTTGGGCAAAGCACACTCGATAAATGGCAAGAACATGGAGAGGTGTCTTATTGGCCATTCATAGATAGGACACAATACGACAAGGCAAAATTGGGAAATGCGTATCTTGGTGCTAAAAACACATAACAAAAACCGGCAATGCGCCCCTACGGGGCCGGACGCAAAAACCGTTGCACGGTTTCCGCGCCGTTGCGCTAGGCGTTACACGTCAAAATAACATCTTGCCACTATCCGGCATTGCCGTATAATCGGCACCTATGATATTCATAGAAGCCAGCACATTCAGTAAGCTATTGCCTGACTATCTATCAGATGATGAATATCGGGGGCTTCAAATCTATTTGATGCAGAAGCCAGATGCTGGTGATCTCGTCAGAGGTTCCGGCGGTGTTCGGAAAGTAAGGTGGGCTCCTGACGGCAGAGGTAAAAGTGGAGGGGTTCGAGTTATTTATTACTGGAAGAAACCCAATCATGAGATATGGATGCTGACTATTTATAGTAAATCGGAACGCTCCACTATTTCCGGGCATATCTTAAAGAAAATCGCAGAGGCAATCGATCATGAGTAAACGAGATATTGGCGCAGAAGTGCTTGAGGGAATCAACGAAATTAGGGCATTCAAAAAAGGTGGTGCAAAGCTTAAAGTTTCGGAACTATCTGAGCCTTCACAACCAAAAGTGATTCGCTCAAAACTGAATCTTTCCCAATCGGCATTTGCTGGCTTGCTTGGTGTGAGCATGAGAACTCTCCAGGATTGGGAGCAAGGTCGAAGGGAACCTCAGGGGCCAGCCGTTGCTCTACTGCGGATAGCAGAACAACACCCAGAAGTTTTCACCAAGTTGCACTAGAAACGTGTAACAAGGTGTTGCAAGCGACCGCTAAAGCGGCGCGTGAACACGGCGTTATGCGTCCGACCAACAGCATTGACATACCATATATGTTATATATGCTATATATGCTATGTGGGAAGTATATGAACATCGCCGTGTAGCAAGAATTACAGCTCGTCTCCCCGGAGATGTATTGCAACGCTATGAAAAATGGAAAGACATTGTGCGAATTTCCGGCCCTGAAGGACTGAGATTGATTCGAGGGTTCAATGATGAGCCAATAAGAGGCGAATAGAAGGGACATCGGTCCTCCAGGTTAAACCTTAAATATCGCGTGATTTACAAAATTGATCGTGAGAATGTCTATGTTCAAGTTGAGAAAGTGACTCCACATGATTATCGGAGAAACTAGAATGAAAGATTATCGAAAAGCAAAAAAGACGATTGAGGTTTCAGTTGGTGATTCGGTCAGAATTCTTCGGGAACTCCAAGAGCTAAGCCAAAACCAACTGGCCTCTCTTACCTCCATTCCGCAGTCAACTATATCCGCTATCGAGAACGGTCGTGTGAATTTGGGTATCGAGCGGGCTAAGGTGTTGGCCAGGGCGCTAAACTGCCACCCAGCAGTACTCGTGTTCCCTGGCTGGGAGCTTGAGAATACAGCCGCATAACAAGTCACTCCAGCTGACCGCTAACGCGCCGGCTGGTTGATGTTCTGATTGTCCTCGCTCCGTGCGCCCGATATACATCTACACACTTTTTTGGCCTGTACTCATGTGTTTGGCAATTGCTAACGGAGTGTTGCGCGAGGCTACATATGGTCAGTTAATGAACGAGCTTCACGCTCACCAGTTGTCGACGGTGATTGCCATTCTTGTATTTGGTATCGTAACCGTTGTTCTTTCGAGGTATGTGATTCCCACATCAACATCGCAAGCGATTCAAACTGGGCTCATATGGTTTTCTCTTACATTGTGTTTCGAGTTCGCGTTTGGGCGGTATGTCGCAGGACATACCTGGTCTCGCCTGTTCCAAGATTATGATCTACTCTCAGGTCGCGTATGGCTCCTATTGCTGGCGTGGGTTACTTGTCTTCCCTATTTGGTGTACAAGCTTCGTGATGCGACCACATAGCAAGGCCGGGCGATGCGCCCCTTCGGTCGCAGTGCAGCCTCGGAGGTCGGCCGCTGCGCTGTTTCGGCAACGCAGCTCGAAGCGTTATCCGTGAAGGAATTAGTACAATGCAGATACGACAATACAAAGAATCCGATTTACAGGCTGTTCTTGATTCCTGGGAGGTTGCTACTCGGCTGGCCCACTCGTTCATGACAGATGATTTCATTGCACAAGAGCGTAAGAACGTCGCCGAAATCTACCTGCCCAATACAGATACATGGGTTGCGGAAATTGATGGTGAGGTACAGGGGTTCATCGCACTCATGGGAAACGAGGTTGGAGCAATTTTCCTTCAGCCAGCTTGTCACGGTAAGGGTATCGGTAAAGCCCTAATGGATAAGGCGCAGGATGTTCACAGTGTACTTGAGGTTGAGGTCTTTGAATCAAATTCCATTGGCCGTAGTTTCTATTCAAAGTACGGCTTTGAATTGCTGGAGGAGAAACTCCATGAGCCAACGGGTCAGCAAGTCTTGCGTCTAAAATTTACTGCCGACAAGTCAAGCAAACGGGACGTCGTAACGGCTGTCCCTTCCTAATTGATAGTAGCGACTGCCGATAGATGGGCGTGTGAGGAACTGGATATCCCTGTATGAAAAGTGATTCTGATATTCGCGACAAGCTTGCGCTTGAGCGTACACGGCTAGCAAACGAGCGAACGTTTCTCGCTTACGTAAGGACGGGGTTGTCACTTTTGGCAGCCTCGGCCGTTCTGTTTCAGTTTTTCTCTGCGTTGAGTTCCTATATCACCGTGGCCTGGTTGTTGGCCGCCTGTGGCATCGTTGTATTGTCCGTAGGGCTCATCCGGTTTAATAAGGTCCGACTAAAACTCAAGGATGACGCCTAGACTTGTGTCAGGTCGAGACGTAAGGAGTTTTGGCAAGTGCGATCGGGCGCCAGCCCCACTTCTGATTGTCAGCAATTGGAATCAATGCGTGCGATCTGGGTCTATCCGTCGTGCCGGCTGGTCCGGAGGCTGCTGGCTGTCGCGATCACACGTTGCTAGCCGGGGTAGTCATCGGCTACGTGTTGTCGGTCAAACTTCAGGATACGACCTTTGAATTTGTGGTCGAGAAAATCTGTATGTAAGGGTTTTATATGTGTCGATGTAAAGCCAAAGGCTTCCATTCTAGCGCTTAGCTTATTCACTCTCCCACGCCCGGGATCCACTATAAGAACCTCGCAAGCAGGCTTGCAATGCGATTCAATAAAGTCGGACAGCAAGTGAATATGGGCGTCCTCGTACAGTAAATCGCTGCCGATTATCAGATCGAAAAGACCGAGCTTGTCACTTTTCTCCACCCAGTTTACTTGTTCAAAGTGTATTTCCCTGTCGTTATTGAGCGCTGTATTTCTCTGCAAGAACTTCTCAGCTTCTGGGTGGTAGTCGGTTGCAGTAATATCGGCGAGCTGTTTGTTCAGTAACAAGCTCGATAGCGCCATGCCACAGCCGACCTCCAGAATACGTTTTGAGCCGGTGTCGTAGTCACAAATGAAATGCGCAAGCACCAGACTCGATGGCCAGATGACCCCAAACATAGGCCAAGACGCGGAGCATATGCCCAGTTTTTCGGCGACGCCTTCGGGGTCTTGATACTCTTGTCGATTACGTAAGGTACACAGATGAATGTCTACTGCGCCAAACTCGACTGTTTGGTAGCATAAGCGTGGATCTGTCATCAGGCGGCCTCAATAGTTGAGCGCTGAGCCAGCTATCAGTGATAGATAAATGACAAAACGATTAAGGCCTTCTAGGGTATAGCACTGGGTGAATAAGGCAATGTATTTGGCCTGGTTGCCCCCCAGCAAGCGTTTGCATGGCACTTCACTTGGGGATACACAGGGTTTGATGGCAGTTAAGTGATTCAGCTATTCGAATATAGGGGCGTGCCAGTGTTGTATGGGGTTGCCGCAGACGTAGTACTGTTTATTCACCTGCTATTTGTCATTTTCGTTGTCTGTGGCCTGATTCTTATCCTTGTGGGCAAGCTTCTGGCGTGGCAGTGGGTAAGAAACCCCTGGTTTCGCCTGGTGCATCTCACCGGTATCGGTGTCGTTGTTCTGCAGTCCTGGCTGGGTCTGATTTGCCCGCTCACGATTTGGGAAAACAAGCTGCGTCAAAAGGCTGGAGAAGCGGTGTATGAAGAGTCGTTTGTTGCACATTTCCTGAATGAACTCTTGTACTATAACGCTCCGCCCTGGGTGTTCGTCGTGTGCTATACGGCTTTTGGCATTCTGGTGCTCGCTAGTTGGTTCTGGGTTCGGCCTCACGCCCTCATACCTGTGGTCAGGCATTGTGCGGCGGGTGTTATGGGCAGGCAACGGGCGCATAGGTCGAAACAGTACCAGTATTTCTCCTTACCCCTGGCTATTAGTGTTGAGGAAAGCTCGCAACTCATGAAAAATCGAAAAGAAAAACTTGCCTATATCAAGTCAAGGTATCTCAGCAAATCGGGGGCAATTCTGGAAATTGCACCGGGTTTAAATCCCATGATCAGTGAGAAGCATGGCTTTAACGTGGAGTATCTGGATTCCCTTTCAACCAGTGAGTTGCAGGCGCGCGCGGTTGCAAATGGACGGGAGGCCAAGAGCGCTCCTGATATACATCATCTTCTCGAACCCGGGCGATCAATAGCAGATTGTGTCGGGGCCAAAAAATACGATTGTGTGCTGTCATTTCATCTGGTTGAGGGGGCTCCTGATCTGGTGAGGCATTTTCAGGAGGTGCAAGAAGTACTGAACGGTGGTGGTGCGTACGCATTTTTGGTGTCGAATAAAAACCTTTGTTTCGATGCCAGAAAGCCGGAAAGCACTTTGGGCAAGGTGATAGAGGCTCACCTGGAAAAGCGTACTGTCGCGCCGGTCAGCGCACTTATTGACGAGTACTACTACGGCGTGAAGCGGGCTGGTCAGGGTGCCTGGTCGACGCGCGAATCGGCGGTGTTTACGCCCAAATATACAAGGTCAAAACGGTTGATGCTGAGTGTATTGAGTGACCCAGGCGTCGCCCGCAACTGGCGTGGGCATTTATGGCAGTTTACACCGGAGTCCTTTGCGGATGTGTTTGGTGAACTCGGCCAACTGGGGCTGGTTGATTTGCACTTGATAGAGATCGTTCCGACAGATCATATGGATTTCATCGCCGTAGTCGGTATGCCGGCATCACAGCGCAAATGAAGCGCAAGATTGTCGGGTATCACAAGGATGACAAGGACGATTGGGTCGCCGAACTCGATTGCGGTCACAATCAGCATGTGCGACACAATCCACCGTGGATCAATCGCCCCTGGGTCGAAACCCGGGAGGGGCGTGAATCCATGCTGGGCTATGAGCTCAACTGCAAGCTCTGTGATCCCTGCGGCTAGGGCGTCACAATGTTGAAGGTGGGGTTGGGCTGATCCAGCAGAGCAAAAAACCTTACCAGGTCCAACTTGCTGCCCTCTACCGACACGTCATCTGAAAACAGGATATCCCGGATGCCTGCGCCACCTGTCAGCATTTTTATAAACAGCGGATGCGTAATGCGCACCGTGGCGTTGGCATCGGCAGCGGGGCTGCCCTCACGCTGGTGCAGAACGGCGTTCTCCAACTCCAGCACATAGACTTTTTCCAGATCAGTAAATTCGATGTTGAGGGTGAATGTTTTGCCGTCGGCCTTCGGGCCATTGAGCATGGCGCCCATCAGCTCAAAAAATTGATCGAGCGGCGTTTCGCTGATGAGATCAACTGCAGTGCCGACATCGATACCTTCTTTGGGAGTACCCTGGCGCAATTCCAGCGCGCCGGTAAGGTAGACATCTCGCCAGGGCCCGGATTCGGCCAAATAACCCATCTGGTCATACGTTTGCGCCAACAGCGCTCTCGCATCGTCATTGTCGGGCTCGGCAAACACCAGATGGTTCAGCATCTCTGCCACCCATCGATATTCGCCTTTGTCGAAATCCTCCTGTGCGCGGTCCAGAATCTCGTCTGCGCCACCCATCATGTCGACGTAGCGGACAGCGGCCTCTTCCGGAGGCAGGGGGTCAAGGTTGGCCGGGTTGCCGTCGTACCAGCCAAAATACATCTGGTAGACCGCCTTGGCGTTGTGCTTCACGGTGCCGTAGTAACCGCGATTGGGGAAATTGGTGCGCAGCGCTTCCGGCATTTGCAGCATATCGGCAATTTCCCGTGGCGTGTAACCCTGGGATGCCAGTCGCAGCGTCTGGTCGTGAATATATTTGTAGCCATCGCGTTGCTTTTTAAGGAAATCGATAACTTCCTCGTTGCCCCATAGCGGCCAGTGGTGGCTGCCGAAATACACTTCAGCGTTGGGGAACAGGTTGATCGCCTCGTCGATATAGTGACTCCACTTGCGCGCATCGCGAACCTTGGTACCGCGCAGGGTATACAGATTGTGCATGGTGCGTGAAACCACCTCTGCACCACAGAAGGCCTTCAGCTCCGGTAGGTAGAAGGTGAGCTCTGCCGGCGCCTCAGATCCGGGCGCATTCTGGAAAACAAACTCCACGCCGTCGATGGTGACCGACTCTCCAGTGGTGTCGATGGTGCGCGTGGGTGGCGCGATACCCACGCTGCCAAACGCCGGCCCTTTACCGAGACCAGAACCGACATGGCCGCGAGAGGAGTGTTCAAGTTGGCTGCCATACATAAACATGGAGCGCCGGCTCATGGTGGTGCCGGCGATGACGTTCTCACTGGTGGCCTCGTCCATGAACCCAACGGGTGCGACTATCTCTGTGTCCGGGCCTGCACCCAGCACCGACTGCACGCCGCCGAAGTGATCGATATGTGAATGGGTGAAGATGATGGCTGAAATTGGCTTGTTACCCAGGTGCTCCCGGGCAAATGCGATCGCGGCAGCAGCCGTCTCCCTGGTGGTTAATGGGTCTACTACTATCCAGCCCGTCTTCCCTTCGATGATGCTCATATTGGAGAGGTCGAACCCGCGCAACTGGTAGACGCCTTCGGTCACTTTAAACAGGCCGTGGTAATTGTTGAGCGTGGCCTGGCGCCACAGGCTGGGATTCACGGTATCCGGCGCTTCACCCTGGATAAAGTCATACGACGGCATGTCCCACACCAGCGCCTCATCCGGTCCTGCAACCTGTAGTGACGCCGGCGCCGCAATAAACCCTCTTCTGGCATTCTCGAAATCCTTCTGGTTGCCGAGATCGAGTTCCTCGCGGACCCTGTCGTTGGCGCGAGCGGTGGCGTCCGTTGCCGGTGTATTGCCCTGTGCGCCTTCGGTCGGCTCGTCCTGACAGGCCTGGAGAAGTGCCAGTAGAGGGATGATCAGTAGTGCGTTGTGCCAGAAACGGATAGAGAGCATACGTTTTCTCCTGAGTGAGTCCTGGTGTCGGTGTTTGGGAGTACGTGGACACTAGCAGTTCATTGTGGTGTGCTCAAGCGACGCGGTGCCCTGCAGTTGAATGGCATTTGTCCGCGGGTGGCTGCATTATAGGGAGTCTGGTCAGATTGTTACGGTGGTCTGGCGTTGCGCCAGAAAGCTGGATCACGGGAGTGGGTTCTCGCCTGCGCCCAATCAGCCTTTGGAGGGGGCAGGTATGGAGAAAACCGTATCCGTATTGTTGTTTGTTGTGGGCGTAATCAATTTTCTGCCTGTGTTGGGAGTGCTGTCGGCAGCACGGCTATCGCAGGCGTACGCTATCGAGTTCGATGGTAACGACCTCATTATTTTGATGCGCCACCGGGCCCTGCTGTTCGGCATAGTCGGTGGCTTCATTCTGTATTCTGTATTCGTTCCAGGCTATCAGGCGGCAGCTATGGTCATGGCTGCTGTTTCGATGTTGGGTTATGTTTTCCTGATGTGGCTGGAGGGTGGCTACAATGCGTCGCTCTACAAGGTATTGCTGGTGGACGTTGTGGGTATTCTCTGTCTGGTAGGTGCGGCACTGTTTAAGTGGCTGTCCCATACCGCTGCTTGACGACTCGTTGCTATACTCGGTCCATTCGTTTGACCAGGGAGTTTCAATGAAATGAAAATTACACTGTTCGGTGCCACGGGTAGCCTCGGCCAGGAGTGCCTCAAGCAAGCGCTTGAGGCGGGCCATACGGTGACAGTGTTGGTGCGTAGCCCGAACAAATTACCGCCAGCACTACGCGACAGCATCACTGTCATTGAGGGTGATGGGCTGGTTGCCGCTGATGTGGCACGCGCCCTGCCTGCCGGTACTGAGGCTATCCTGTTCGCGGTTGGCGTGGATGAAAAAACCTCACCGCCTGATCTGTGTACTGATGTCACTAGGAATATACTCGCCGTGATGCGCAGTGAGGGTATTCCGAGGTTTGTGTGGTGCGGCGGCGGTAGTAATATTCGCCCTGAGGATGAGATCACTTTTGGTGCGCGTTTTGTGCGCTGGTTTGCTGAGATATTTCTCAAGCACAGGCACATGGATAAAGAGCACCAGCTGCAGTTGCTGGATGACAATGCCGACCTGTGCTGGATTGGCATCCGCCCTCTGCAAATGAAATCAGGGCCGAAGAAGGGCCGCTATCAGTTGGGATACAACGCGTTTAGTGCACTTTCCAGTATTTCATTCGCCGATTGCGCGCACGCCATGGTCAATATGCTGGAAGACGATACCTGGGTAGGCAAGGCGCCAATCGTTCAGTACTAACGCTATATGCCCAAGGCGCTGGTGCCGTGCGCCAGTGTGGAGTGCGGCTATTTTCCCGGCTGCACAGTGAATGAATCAAGCAGGAGGCGTCGTTTGTGTCGCAGGTAGTGGGTGCGGTGAAACCGTGTATCAAGTTGTATGATGAAGAGCAGGAGTATTTCTTTGCAGAGGGTTGCTTCATTACTGAGCTGTCGAACTCTGGCGATGACCCCGATGTATCAATCGCCCGCGCGCGCCTGGAGCCCGGCAAGACCACCCGCTGGCATTTTCTGCGCGGCACCAGCGAGCGCTATGTCGTGCAACAGGGGCAGGGCAGCGTGGAGATTGGTGACCTGCCTGCGCAGCGGGTTGCTGCCGGTGATGTGGTTGTTATCCCGCCAGAAGTGCGGCAGCGCATCAGCAACGTCGGCACCGATGACCTGGTCTTTCTGGCGATCTGTTCGCCGCGTTTCAAGGCAACGGCGTATGTCGATATCGAGTAGTTATTATGGCGTGACCGGGGTGTGCAGCACCTTCTCACCAGCAAGAGGTAAACGTAGTGTCAGAACAATTTGAGAAACTGGACGACAAGCTGAAAGCATTCATCGGCCAGCAACACCTGTATTTCGTTGGTACAGCGGGCGCGGAAGGGTTTGTGAATGTATCGCCCAAGGGCATGGACAGTTTTCGCATTCTGGACGACACCACCGTGGCCTGGCTCAACCTGACGGGCAGTGGCAATGAGACAGCCGCGCACGTGCTGGAAAATGGCCGTATGACGGTGATGTTTTGCTCCTTTGACAAGCAGCCATTGATTATGAGGCTCTATGGCCAAGCCGTGGTCGTTCACCCGCGCGATGAACGCTGGGGTGAATTGTCAGCACTGTTTTCAGCGCAGTTGGGCGCGCGGCAGGTTTTTGTTCTGGATTTGGAGCTGGTTCAGACTTCCTGTGGTTACGCGGTGCCCTACTATGAGCTGAAAGGCGAGCGCCCTACGTTGACTAACTGGGCAGACAAGCGCGGGGAAGCCGGGATACGCGAATACTGGGCCGAAAACAACGTGGTGAGCCTGGACGGTAAAGACACCGGAATTTTTTAGCCGGGGCAGGGCGCCGCGCTGTTATCAGGCAAACACCCCGTGGATATACCACCGTCTGGCCAGGCGGTCGAGAAACACCCAGTAGTGCTGGCCGCTGTTATCTGCGGCGATGTAGTAGTCCCGGCTGACCGCTTCCTGCCACCAGTTGTCTTCGATGCGCTCTGGCCCGTACTGCAGTGTCAGGGCGCCGTTCCAGTACAGCTGTGTGCCGTGTTGGCGCAGGGCCTTCGGTTGCGGCATCAGCCAGAAAGGGCGTTGGGCGCAGGGTGCGGTGGTGTTGCGCTCATCACTGTGATCGTCGCTGCTGACCAGCAGTGCAAATTCCGGCAGGTGCTCATCGCGGCAGTCGACTTTTTCAACCGCCTGTAACCCCAGACGGTTGTGCAGCCTGTCCAACAGGCTGGCCAGTGGTTCGCGTTGGTTACGTGGGCTGAATAAATCGATGCTGTCCTGTTGTCCCGGCTGCAGTTGTTGGCACGTGAGGGCCAGGCCCTCCACGCCACCGCTCAATTGCAGGCGCTCAAAACGAATGCGGCTGAGTTGGTACCAGTTTTCCCAGTTACTGTGGCTGCTGGTGCTGCGCACGCACACATCCTGCTGCTTGTTATTTATGCCGGCCATCTGCCAGGTGATCTCGCTGGTGCGCAGCTGGGTGTTGCGCAGAAAGCGACACAGCGATTGCAACAGGCGCTGTACCGCAGGCATCAGTTCACTGTTGGTTTTGACCTCATAACCAAACCAGTATGTATCGCTGAATGTCTCGGGCGGGCGGTAATCCACCTGTAAATCCTCCCGCTGCCCCAGTAGTTGCTGCAGGAAGTGGCTGAACTCCTTGCCACAGCGCCGCCCCAGTGCGGTGGGTGGCAGCTTTAGCAGGTCGCCCAGCGTATGTAGCCCGGCCCGGCGCAGGGAATCTACCGTGGTGGGGAATTGAGTCAGCAGGCTGAGGGGCAGGGGGCTGAGCCGCTCTTCCAGTGGCTGTTGGATCGCCATGGCAGCCTCCGGGGCAGCAAAGGACAGCAGCCAGGCCGCCTTGGGCGTCGGTGCCAACCCATAGCACGCACGGTATCCACGGCTGCTGATACCGCTTGTCACCTCCCGGAGCAGGGCATCGAGCCCCTGAAACAGGTTCAGGCAGCCACTGATTTCCAGTTGCAGGCAGTCGGCCTGCCAGATGCACAGCGTCGGGGTGATGCTGTAGGCCCAGCAGCACAGTTGTTGCAGGCAGTGTTGTTCAGCCTGTTCATTGCGCTCCAGTAGCCGCACGGGCTCATCACCTGCCAGTGCACGCACTGTGGCAGTGCCCATACCTTGGCGTATCCCCATAGCTGCGGCGCAGTCATTGGTGTGCAGTACGCGCTGCGCAGCCAGCAGTACTACCGGCTGCTGCTCACAGCGGTTCAGGCAGTGCAGGGGCAATAAATCAAAGCGCAGGCACAGCCACAGGCTCACGGCTTGTTTCCGCTGTCATTGTTCGGGAATTGCTGGGAGAGAGGCCCCATTGTGGTATCTATACTGTACATACATACAGTATTCTTGAGAGGGTGGCGTTTGTCCAGTGCGAGAGGAAACCTTACGGGGTAGCACCCGGGGACGTATCGCTTAATAGCACAGGACAAGTGGAGGCGTTGCTGCTGGTGATTTTACGAATGGTCGTGCCGATTCGTCGGCAATACCAGATTCTGGCTGTAAGAGTGGGCGATTTTCCGCGTTGATAAGGATGGGCTGGCTAACTTCAATTTCACAGCGATACCGTTACGGAAACAGTCGCGCAGATTGATTACAGCGAAGCGTTACCCGCATTTTCCAGCAGATACGTGATGATGACTTTCAGCAGGAAACCTGCAATGCCCATGGCGAGGCCGACGTACAGTATGATTGTGCCGAATTTCCCGGCGTTGCTGCGCCGGGCCAGATCCCACACGATAAAGAGCATAAACAGGATGAGGGCACCCACGCCCAGGGTAACGCCGTATTCTGTCAGCCAGTGATCCATTGACGTTGCTCTTCTCAGGCCTGTGTCCGGTAGTCCAGCGCCGCCTGAAATAGCGCAAGTCCATCGTCCGGTTGTGTTTCGAACTGTTTCACGCGTTCGGGTAGAACAAGCCAGGGCTGTTTGGTGACAGCCCACATATGAACCTCGGGCTCTACCTCGCTGGTGTCCTCCAGTGTGCCGGCCTGTAACTTGGCCAGCTCGGGGCTGGTGTCACCAATGCCGTAAATGATATTGCCGCAGCTGGCACAGCTATAGCGGGTATTGCTGTTGCCCTGCTCTGAAACGCGACTCCAGGATGTCAAAGCGCCTTCCAGCTGCAGGGTATCAGTGGTGATAACCAAGCCCAGGCTGAACGCGCTGCCTGTACGCTTCTGGCAACTGTGGCAGTGGCAGGCGTAGGTAAACAGGGGGGCAGCGCTAACGGTATAGGTGACAGCGCCGCATTGGCAACTGCCTCTCAGAGGAGTTTGCATCGCCGGGCTCCATATTCAGGTTGCGCTGATTATAGAGACTTTCAGCCGTTTTATCACAGGCGTGTCAGGCAACGGGTGCCGGTGTACCCATTGCCGCGCCGTGTGGATTACTGGCGTTCCAGACCGGAAGCTCCCACAGTTGTGGCTGTAGTGGCACCTCTTCTTCCGGGGATAAGTCCACATCAATAGATTGGTTGCCGCCACGCTGTTTGAGGATGTGTACCTTGCGATACTCCCGCATTTGCATACGCAGGCTGGACGGCGCATGGTTGCGGCCCGCCTGGTTGGGGCGGAACAGCACCGCCAGACTGTCGCCACTGGCAGCAGCGAGCTGCAGTTTGCGCAACTCCCCGTAGCTGTATTCCTGTGCCCCCAGCCAGCTGAATACCGCGCTGCAGGTACTGCTGCGCAGGGCTTGCTCGGTGGCCCATAACAGATCCTGCCTATTCTGGGGGTGGACCAGTAAAACCTGTTGGGTGTCGATACCCCGCGCCGCCAGCAGAGGGGCGTAAGGCCTGTAGGGCGGAGCGATAAACACCTGCCAGCGGCCCTGTGCACTGAGGCTTTCCATGGCCGGCAGAAACAGCCCCATGGAGCCCATCCCACAACCGTCGCTCAACAGCTCGATGGTGCTGTCCAGCGGCCAACCATTCTGTTGTAGCTCTGTATCCAGTGCCGAATAGCCAGTGGCAAGGCCCTGGGCTCCGTGGCAATCATTGTTCGCGGAGATTCCATGGTCCGCGAAATGGCGGTGGCGACCACGCCAGGTGTCGTTGCGATTGGTGACCTGCTCCAGCATCTCATTCATCTTCATGGCATTTGCCTCTTGGGTTAACTTGTCTATAACACTGTATGAACATACAGTAGTATTGAAAGTTGCAGAATGCAAGGTGTGAATTTTGTGAAGTTTTGTCGTTGGTGGGCCGAGTCGTCGGGAGGTTGCGTTACCGTGGTGACGGCCACAAGCTTGCCCGTGCTTGCGGGCGGCTGCGCAACTCGACCAAAAATGCTACGCATTTTTTGGGACTCGAACACTATCCATAAACAGGGGCAGGCTCTGCTCGCCGAAATCCCCCCGCAACAGTTGGCAAGCTTAAGCGTGGCCTGATTGTCACCAAGGTACTGCAACTCCCCGGGGCTCTCCTTCGTACCATAAAGCCACCAATGAATTACGGTGCGATGCTGGATAAGGTTTCAAGGGTGTGGCGCGGACCAGTGACAATCGGGCCGCGTTTAAGCTCGCTCTCCTCCTCGGAGGCTTTCTGCGAGCAGAGTTCGAATCCCAATTTTTTGCGCAGCAAAAAATGGTTGAGTTGCGCAGCAGCCGAGGAGGAGAGCGAGCTTGCGGCCGTCACTGGTTCGCTCCACACCCTTGGAACCGCCCGCTAGAAACCAGAACCAGCCCGCTTTCCCACAGATATACTGAAAGAGTCTGGAGTATGCCGCGATACCAGGTTAACTCGTGTCGGAAAGTCGGAAAGTCGGAAAGTCGAAAAGTCGGAAAGTCGGAAAGTCGGAAAGTCGGAAAGCGTTAAGCGGAGATTCGGCTGAGCCCGGTGACAAGGCGTTCGAGATTATCCCAGGGCTTGCCGCCGGCGAAACCCTTGATGCTGCCATCAACCTGCGAGGCTTGCTCCAGCAGCAGCGCCAGCGAGTTGGCATCGTGACGCGCCAGCGCCGCCTGCATGATGGGCATACGGTTTTGCCAGACACGCAGAGAAGAGAGCACTTGTTGCGGACTGCGGCCGTTGTCGCATTCCAGTTTTGCCTCGTACAATGTGCGAATCTCGCGGGCGAGCGCCCACAGTACCGCCGGTGGTTCAGAGC
The DNA here is from genome assembly GCF_055809315.1 of Halioglobus sp. D3-4. Taxonomy (NCBI): domain Bacteria; kingdom Pseudomonadati; phylum Pseudomonadota; class Gammaproteobacteria; order Cellvibrionales; family Halieaceae; genus Halioglobus; species Halioglobus sp. D3-4. The sequence goes on along the minus strand of NZ_CM147907.1, from coordinate 2,914,728 downwards.
CTTCTGCGCGCAAGCCGTGCAACATGCGCAGGCTGGTGCTGGCATCGCCCTTGATCGCGTTGTCTGTCATTTCGAATACGTTATAGCGCGCGTTGTCAGAGACCGCATCGATGACCGTTTTCGTGGTGATGTTCGAATCGAGCGCCAGCAGTTTCAGTTTTTCGACCTCCTGTACCGCGGCGAGCAGGTTGCCCTCCACTCGATCACACAGCAGTTGCAGCGCATCGTCGTCGATACTCATACCCGCGCCGCGCACTCGCTGTTGCAGCCAGCGGGGCAGGCTTTTCGCATCCACCGGCCACACCTGAATGGTGACGCCGGCCTTGTCGAGCGCCTTGTACCATTTGCTGTTGGTGGACTGCTTGTCGATTTTGCCGGAGACGATCAGCAGGACATCGTCGCCGCTGCTGATATCCAGATATTCGCACAGGGCGCTGCTGCCCGGTGCGCCGGGCTTGCCACTGGGTAGGCGCAGTTCGACCAGCTTGCGCTCTGCAAACAGCGACATACTGGCAGCGCTGTGCAGAATATCCTGCCAGTTGAAGCCGGCGATATCGGCGTCGATGATTTCCCGCTCGCTACAGCCTGCCTCCCGAGCTTTCTGGCGGATCTGGTCACAGCACTCCTGCACTAACAGTGTCTCGTCACCACTGACAAGGTATACAGGAAGCAGGTCTTTCTGGAGGTGGCCAGCCAGTTTCTCAGGGTAGAGGCGCATTACTTGTTTTCGGGTGGGCTTTCTTGCGGATTGTCATCTGATTGGGATTCCTCCTGCAAGATGCTGGCCGCGTAGAAGCTGATGCGGCGTGTGATCTGCTGTGCCAGATCGGTGCGCATTTCACCCTTAATCAGGCGAATCTCGCTCTCCTTGCCGACCACGTTGCGCGGGTCGTTCTCCATTTGTTTGACGACGGTCACCGTGGTGGCGGGAACGATCTCTTTCTTGTTTGGGTCGAGGATCGAGAATTCAGAGCTCATGGTGAGTTCATATTCAGCGACACGTGCCTCGGAGTTTACCGAAAGGCTGCGCTGTTCAAAGCGCTCCGGGCCCAATAGAAGGTCGAAACTGGCCGTGTCGCCTTCTGACCACTGCACTCCGTTGGCGGCGAGCTGGGCTGTGACGGCCCGGCTGAATTCGCCATTGGGGCTGCCGGTCACCAGGTGCATATTTCTCCAGGCGTCCGGAATCGAGGCGCCGACATTACCCGTGCCGCGCAGGTGAAAGCCGCAGGAAGCCAGCAGCGCAGTGATGCCAAGGATCAAACCGTAGTGCGTGAAGCGCTTGTACATAGTGAGTCTCGCTATTTGGAATCGGCCACAATATTAACTAACTTACCCGGTACTACAATGACCTTGCGTACGCTGAGCCCGTCCAGAAATCGGCTCACGTTCGGCTGTGAGCGCGCCAGAGCCTCGACGGTGTCCTTGTCTGCCGCAGCCGGGACTTCCATCTTTGCACGCACTTTGCCATTCACCTGCACAACCATCTCGATACTGTCGCGGGTGAGGGCGCTCTCGTCAACAACGGGCCAGAGGGCGTTCAGGATATCGCCTTTGCCACCCAGAATTGGCCACAGCGCATGGCTAAGGTGCGGCACAATCGGGCTCAGCATCAGGACGATAGCGTGCAGCGCTTCATACAGTACGGCGCGGCTCTGAGGTTCGTCGTCCAGTTTACCCAGGTCATTGCACAGCTCCATGATCGCCGCGATCGCGGTATTAAATGTCTGGCGGCGGCCGTAATCATCGCCGACTTTGGCGATGGTTTCGTGCAGCTTGCGGCGAATGTTTTTTTGCTGATCGTTGAGCGCAGCCTTATCCAGTGCCGGAGAGGCCCCCGCTGCTGCATAGTTACCCGCCATCTTCCACAGCCGCTTGAGGAAGCGGTTGGCACCCTCCACACCCGAGTCTGACCATTCCAGGGATTGCTCCGGCGGCGCGGCAAACATGCTGAACAGGCGCACCGTGTCGGCACCGTAGCGCTCGATCAGCGATTGCGGGTCCACCGTGTTGCCTTTGGATTTGGACATCTTGGCGCCGTCTTTGAGCACCATACCCTGCGTGAGCAGGCGTACGAAAGGCTCGTCGGAACTGACCAGCCCCTCATCGCGCATCAGTTTGTGGAAGAAGCGCGAATACAGCAGGTGCAGGATCGCATGCTCGATGCCGCCGACATACTGATCCACTGGCGCCCAATAATCCGCCTCGCCGTCGAGCATGGCTTCATTGTTGTTGGCACAGCCGTAGCGCGCGTAATACCAGGACGATTCCATGAAGGTGTCGAAGGTATCCGTTTCCCGCGTGGCTGCGCCGCCGCAACTCGGGCATGTGGTCTGGTAGAACTCCGGCATTGTTTTGAGCGGTGAACCGACACCCTCAAATGCTATCTCGGTGGGCAGTATAACCGGTAGGTCTGCCGCCGGCACAGGCACTGCGCCGCAGCTGTCACAATTGATAATGGGAATAGGCGCGCCCCAGTAGCGCTGGCGTGAGACACCCCAGTCGCGCAGCCGGAAGTTAACCGTGCGCTTGCCCTTGCCCTCGTGTTCCAGGCGGTCTGCGATGGTGGCGAACGCCTGCTGGAAATCCAGGCCGTCGAATTCGCCGGAATTAACCAGTATACCTTTCTCGGTAAAGGCGGCCTGGCTGAGATCGCAGGTTTCATTCGCGGCGGGGGCAATAACCTGCACGATGGGTAAATCGTATTTTGTGGCGAATTCCCAGTCGCGCTGATCGTGGCCGGGTACCGACATTACCGCGCCGGAGCCATAGCTCATCAACACGAAGTTGGCAGCCCATACCGGAACCTCCTGACCAGTGAGCGGATGGATGGCGGTGACGCCGGTCGCCATGCCGAGTTTGTCCATCGTGGCCATATCGGCCTCAGCGACTTTGATATTGCCCTGCGATTCGATGAACGCTGCCAATGCCGGGTCAGTCTCAGCGGCGGTTTTTGCGATTGGGTGCTGCAACGCCACGGCGACATAGGTCACGCCCATCAGTGTATCCGGCCGAGTGGTATAGACACTGAGTGCGCTGCCATCCTTGAGCGTGAAGTCCAGATCGACCCCTTCAGAACGGCCGATCCAGTTGCGCTGCATGGTGCGCACTTGTTCCGGCCACTGATCCAGCGTGTCCAGGTCCGTCAGCAGCTGCTCGGCATAATCGGTGATCTTGATAAACCATTGGTCGATCTCCCGGCGCTCCACCGGGTTGTCACAACGCCAGCAGCAGCCGTCCACCACCTGCTCATTGGCCAGCACGGTCTGGTCGGTTTCGCACCAGTTCACCTCGGCCTTCTTCTTGTAGGCCAGGCCTTTTTCAAACAGCCGGGTGAAAAACCACTGTTCCCAGCGGTAATAGGAAGGATCGCAGGTCGCCAGTTCCCGTTCCCAGTCATATGCGAAGCCCAGTTGCTGCAATTGTTCGCGCATGTAATCGATATTCTGCGCCGTCCACTGCGCCGGCGGCACCTTGTGCTTGATGGCCGCATTTTCTGCGGGCAGGCCAAAGGCGTCCCAGCCCATGGGTTGCAGTACGTTTTTGCCCTGCATGCGCTGGTAGCGGGCGATCACGTCCGCAATGGTGTAATTACGCACATGGCCCATATGTAACTGACCGCTGGGATAGGGGAACATCGCCAGGCAATAAAATTTTTCCCGCGCGTCATCCTGCTGTACGGCGAAGCTTTTGTTGGTCAGCCAGTGTGTCTGGGCGGCCTTTTCCAGTGCCTGTGGGTTGTATTGTTGATCCATTGCGGGGTGCGCGATGCGTCCTTGGTGTCTGAAGGAATATCGGTCGGGGTAGGGCCTCAATGTGAGGCTTTCGCGAGCGAAAATTAATGCCGGATTCTAGCAGTAATTCGACAGACCTGCGAAGTTTGTAACTGGTCCTAATACCCCGATAGGGTGCCGTTCGTACACGCGGGGAGACAAACCGCTCCTGAGTAACGAATTTATACCATTCAAACATCAAGACCTACGTTATCTGGCAGGCTCAACATCCGGCCCCATCCCTATAGCAGCAGATGGGCGCCAAGGTTGCACAATATCAGTGCGACCACCTATTATTGACGGTAAGAACAGAACCAGCCGATATCGTAATTGACATTAGCCCGAACGGGCAAGTGCTCAAATCGAAGTGAGGGATAAGTTTTGATCAGCACCATAATAATAAAACTCGCACCAGCCTCCCACCGCTCAATTCGACCGCAATCCCGCCGAAAACCGGTAGCTATGCCTGCACTCTTGCTGCTGATGGTGGCAGGGTTGAGCGGCTGCAAACTCAGTCCGCTTGCAGCGGATTCCCAGCTTATCGGGTGCAGCAGTGCTGCTGACAGGGTACAAATCACACAAAACTCTCACCTCGATCCATCCTGTGTTTACACGGGGGGCTTTGAAATTTCAACGTCGAACGTCACCCTGGATTGTCGCAATGCGCTGATACAGGCACAGGGTTCGACAGGGTTGCGTGGCATAGTTATCGCCGCCCCGGAGGGTACGGCGCTCACCGGCGTTACGGTTCGTTCATGCCATGTGGAAGGCTTCTTGAACAGCTTGCGAATTCTACGAGAGGGTTTTCGCTCTTTTGAGCAAGGGGAAGAGTATCTAACACCAACTGATCAGATACTGCTGGAGAAGAATTACTTCAGTAAATCACACGGCGTCGGCGTCTACATTGATGCGTACGTGTCCGGTGTCACGGTACAGAAAAACCTGATAGCGGAGGCGGGAAGCACGGGTATCTATCTCGAGACGGGCTCACGCCGGAACACGATCGAGCAAAATTTTATAGTTAACAATGGTTTTCGGGAGAATGGGCCCAGCGGGCAATTGGCTACGCTCAATGGCATTGATTTCTGGTTTTGGGGGGTTGGCCGTGAAGGTTTGGCCATTGATGGCTCCTATGAAAATACGGTTCGGAGCAATCTCTTCGCAGGCAATAGCGCTGGCGGCCTCTTTCTGTATAAAAACTGTGGTGAATTCCCCGAGAGCCCCAGATACTTCGAGCGCCGGTTTCCCTCTGATAACAATCTAATTGAGCGCAACCTTTTCTGGGGAGGACGCAACGGGGTCTGGGTCGGGTCGAGAATGGGCGAAAACACTCTCCCGATGGAGTGCACCGACGATGCCTATATACAGGAGCCTGTGCGTAGGGTGGTGCTCGATTTCGCTGCCGACAATACCATCAGCTACAATTTATTTCGCGATGTCACTTACGGAATCAGGGTCGAGGACGACGGTAACAAAGTTATCGGAAACTCCTTCTATAGCTCCGACCCAGACTCTCACGCAGTGATTATTGGCACACCTGATCGTACCTCGGTACTGGGTCAACCTGTTACGGGAACGGAGCTCAAGTACAATATAGCCCATATTAGTGGCAATAAATTTCCCTATCGATGGGTTCATGGTCATGAGGACACGGTGTCGCAACTCAATCGCGCACTTGGTCGAACGGTTGAACTCTGTGAAGGTGAGCCACTTCCCCGCCAGCCGCTAATCTTTGTTATTGCCGCAGATGTAGCAGGGCCGGGCGGTACCCCGCCGGACACCACACCCGATCTCACTGTTCCTACGCTCAGTGCGCTTGAGGACTGCCCAAACTGACGGGTTGATAAAGTCTGGTCGTTCAGGGGCACTAGTTCTCCCGCCAGAACCCCAGATACATCAGCCACATAAGGATTAACCCGAGGAAGCAGGCGATCACCATTGGCTTGTTCCCAAAGCTGCTGAACGGCGTATTGCCCAGCATCGCCTCCGCCTGGCCAGTGAGAGTGGTCTCAACAAACTGCTCCGTGCGCTTCACGATTCGCCCCTGGTGGTCGATGATGGCAGAGATGCCATTGTTGGTCGCGCGCAACACATAGCGGCCATTTTCCCGCCCCCGCATCTGGGCGATCTGTAGGTGCTGCCAGGGCCCGATGGAGTCGCCGAACCAGCTGTCGTTGCTGATAGTGATCAGCAGTTCTGCATTCTGTGCATTCTCGGCCACCAGGCCGCCATAGACGATTTCATAGCAGATGAAGGGGGCGACGCGATACGCCCCGGATGACAGCGGCTTTTGTTTGGCCGGGCCGGAGCTGAAGGATGACATCGGCAGATCGAAGAAATCGATCAGGCCGCGCAGCTGGTTCTCCAGCGGCACATATTCACCGAACGGTACCAGGCGCTGTTTCAGGTAGGTGCCGCTGCCTGCCCCCAATGCGGCGATACCATTGTAGGATGCGGAACTGCCGGCCGCGCGATAGGGTGCACCGGTAATCAGCGTGGTGCCGGCTGCCGCCGCGCGCTGGCTGATCGGTTCCAGGAAATCCTGGGCCTGCTGAAAGTAATTGGGTACGGCTGATTCCGGCCAGATAACGATGTCGCGCCCCAGCAAGTCTTCGGTGGAGACCTGCAACTGTTGCAGGATGGTGTTGTACCATCGAGGGTCCCATTTGTGTTCCTGTGGGACATTGGGCTGAACCAGGGCGACGGTTATTGGCTGTTCATTGGCTTGCCCCACCCACTGTGTAGGCTTGAGTATGGCGCCGCCACCCCACAGTGTGATCAGCACTACTGCATAGGTGGTACAGGAGACGGCTTTGCGACTGCGCCACGCCAGAAACAGGCAGGTGCCCGAGATTGCGCAGATGAACGAGAGGCCGAAGACCCCGGTGATAGGGGCCCAGCCGGAGATCCAGGTCGACACGTGGGCATAGCCCAGATAAAGCCAGGGAAACCCGGTCAGTGCCCATTCCCGAAACCACTCAAATAGTACCCACAGGGCAGGGAACCCTACCAGCATACCTCCGGGAAGTGGGCGCACAAACCTCACGTATATCCAGGCGAAGAGGGCGTGAAACAGCGCCAGACCGGCACAGAACAGTGCTGTCAGCATCGCTGCCAGTGGCACGCTGGCGTTGCCGTGGACGTGGATGCTTACATAGATCCAGGAAACGCCGCTGCCAAACATGCCGAAGCCGTAAAGCCAGCCACGCCACAGGCCCTGTCTGGCGGAGCAGGTGCACAGCAGATGTGCGTAGAGGGCGCAGCTCAGAATGCCTGCGGGCCAGAAATCAAAGGGGGCCAGCGACAGCGTTACCAGCGCTCCGACCAGCGGCGCCCAGATCAGGACAAAGAGCGGATTCAGGCTGGATTCAGATCGCATCGACGTCGGTTCACAGGAGTTAATTCCGCGGCCGTTGCATGCGCAAGCTGTAAATCTTGCGCTGGTCGGCCTTGATCACCTCGAACCTGAAGCCATCAATTGTGGTGACTTCATGGCGTGCGGGCATATGTCCAAAAGCCTGAATGACCAAGCCGCCGATAGTGTCGAAATCGTCATCGCTGAAATTGCTGTCAAAATAGGTGTTGAACTCCTCGATGGGCGTAAGCGCTTTCACCATGAATTCGTTGTTGTCTATCATGTGGATATGACGGTCGACCTGGGCGTCTGTCTCGTCCTCGATTTCACCGACGATTTCCTCCAGCACATCTTCGATAGTGATGAGACCGGCGACCCCGCCGTACTCATCGATCACTATCGCCATATGATTGCGGTTCTCCCGGAATTCGCGCAGTAGGACGTTCAGGCGTTTGCTCTCCGGCACCACCATGGCGGGGCGCAGCAGATCCTCGATTCTGAAACTGTCGTTGTCCAGATTGAGTATCTGCGGCAGTAAATCCTTGGCCAGCAGAATCCCCAGAATCACGTCAGGACTGTCGCCGACAACCGGATAGCGGGAGTGGGCGGAGTGGATGATATGCGGCAGGGTGTCTTCCAGCGTGGCATCTGCTTTGATAATGACCATTTGCGAACGCGGAATCATAATGTCACGCGCCTGCATATCACTGACCTGCATCGCACCTTCCATGATGCTGTGGGCGTCCTGGTCGATAATCTCGTTTTCTACGGCAACTGTCAGCACATCTTCGAGGTCGCGGCGCGTGCGCGGTTCAGAGCTGAACAGCAAAGTGATTTTGTCTATCCAGGATCGATCGTTGTTGTCACTGCCGTTGCGGTCTTCGCTCATCGCGCGATACGCTCGCGTGATACGTGACTTTGGTAGGGACACTTGTAGTTCAACTGCCTGAGAATGGCGCTTTCGAGAGCTTCCATAATCTCTGCTTCTTCCTCTTTAATGTGATCATAACCGAGTAAGTGGAGTGTGCCGTGGACGGTCATATGCGCCCAGTGCGCGCTGACCGTTTTACCCTGCTGGTCGGCCTCTGTGATGACGACAGGGGCACAGATAACGATATCGCCCAGCAGTGGCACTTCCAGTTCTGTGGGGAGGTCGGCGGGGAAGGAGAGCACATTGGTAGCCCCTTCTTTGCCCCGGTAGTTGGTGTTGAGCTGAGCCATTTCCTCATCGTCCACCAGGCGAATACAGACTTCGGGCTGTTGCGCGGTTGTGCGCCCGGTGAGGGCGGCTCTGACCCAGCGGCGGAAATCTTCCGCAGGTGGAACAGCCTCGCAACTCGCATTCTGGAGATCCACAAGCGATTTCACAGCCGGTTCTTGTCCAGTGGTGCCGCAACCTCTTCGGCGTTGTCGTAAGCCTGCACGATACGCTGTACCAGGGGGTGTCGCACCACGTCCTTGTTGCCGAAATAGGTAAACCCCAGGCCCTCTACCTCTCCGAGAATATTACTCGCATGGGTGAGCCCGGAATGCGCGCCGCGCGGCAGGTCGATCTGTGTGGCATCGCCGGTGATGACCGCGGTAGAGCCAAACCCGATGCGGGTGAGAAACATTTTCATCTGCTCGCGGGTGGTGTTCTGTGCTTCGTCAAGAATGATGAAGGCATTGTTCAGGGTGCGGCCGCGCATGAAGGCCAGCGGCGCCACTTCGACAATATTGCGCTCGATGTATTTGTTGACGGTTTCAAACCCGAGCATCTCGTACAGCGCGTCATAGAGCGGCCGTAAATAAGGGTCAATTTTTTGGCTGAGATCGCCGGGCAGAAAGCCCAGCTTTTCGCCGGCTTCCACTGCCGGCCGGACCAGTAGAATGCGCCGTACGCGCTCTTCCAGTAACGCCTCAACTCCGCAGGCAACGGCCAGATAGGTTTTCCCGGTGCCGGCAGGCCCGATACCAAAATTGATATCACACTCCTTGATTGTTCGCACATAGGATTGTTGGTTTTCGCCGCGTGGCTTGATCGAGGCGCGTTTGGTACGGATGATCTGAATGGGCGCGATAGAAGTATCTGCGCTGGCACCCACCAGACTCTCCAGCCCGGCTTCCTGCAGTTGCAGGTGCAATGATTCGGGGCTCAGTGCCACATCCTGGCATATCTCGGCATACAGGTGCAGGAGCAACTGCTCAGCCGTTTTCACGGCATTGGCCGTACCCTCCAGTCGCATTTGATTGCCCCGAGCGCTTATAGTGATGCCAAGCCGATTCTCGATCTGGCGCAGATGGCTGTCGAGATGGCCGCACAACATCGCCAGATGACGCGCGTCATCCGGCTCAAGAGTCAGGGTTGCTTGGGTTAACTGTCGAGGAGACGGTTCCGGGGGAGGTTTGTTGTTCAAAATATCCTGTCGCCGCTATGGGCAATGTCAATATTCTTTAAGGATATACGGGAATTCACAGGCGTCAACCTACGATTCTCGCGCCGCGCAGTGAGTTGGGGAGTGCTTCGACAATCTTCACATCCACAAATTCACCGATCAATGAATGGTCTGTCGCCGAGAAATTCACCGCGCGATTATTTTCAGTGCGGCCCTGCAACTGTCCGGGGTCTTTTTTGGATACCCCGGTAACCAGAATGCGCTGTGTGGTGTCGATCATGCTGCGGCTGATCTCGGCGGCGTGTTGCAGGATGCGCGTCTGGAGTATCTGCAATCGCTGTTTCTTGGTTTCTTCGTCGGTTTCATCTGGCAACTCTGCCGCCGGGGTGCCGGGGCGGGCGCTATAGACGAAGCTGAAGGAACTGTCGAAGCCGATCTCCTCGATCAGCTTCATGGTGGCGGCAAAATCCGTCTCGGTTTCGCCGGGGAAACCGATGATGAAGTCCGATGACAGGCTGATATTGGGGCGAATTTTCCGCAGGCGGCGTATTTTGGATTTGTACTCCAGCACGGTGTGGCCGCGTTTCATCGCCGCCAGAATGCGATCTGAGCCGCTCTGCACTGGCAGGTGCAGGTGATCCACCAGCTGTGGTATGTCTGCATAGGCAGCAATCAACGCGTCGGAGAACTCCACGGGGTGAGACGTGGTGTAGCGGATGCGCTCAATGCCCGGGATGCGGGCGACAAAATACAGCAATTCTGCGAAATCAACGATCTCATCATCGTGGCTGAGCCCGCGATAGGCGTTGACATTCTGCCCCAGCAGATTGACTTCGCGCACCCCGTCCTGCGCGAGGTGGGCGATTTCGGCGATGACATCGTCCACCGGTCGCGACACCTCTTCACCACGCGTATAGGGCACGACGCAGAAGGTGCAGTACTTGCTGCAGCCCTCCATGATGGATACGAAGGCGCAGGGGCCCTCCACTTTCGGTTGCGGTAGATTGTCGAATTTTTCGATTTCCGGGAAGCTGACGTCGACGACCAGTGTGCCGGCTGAACCGCGCTGCTCCATCATTTGCGGCAGCCTGTGCAGTGTCTGGGGGCCGAATACCAGGTCCACATACGGTGCGCGGCGACCAATTTCGGCGCCCTCCTGGCTGGCCACGCAGCCGCCGACACCGATGATGAGGTTGGGGTTTTTCTGTTTCAGCTGCTTCCAGCGCCCGAGCTGGTGAAATACCTTTTCTTGCGCTTTTTCCCTTATAGAACAGGTATTTAGAAGCAATACATCAGCGTCCTCCGGGTTGTCCGTCGGGGTCATGTCATGGCTGAGTTGCAATAGATCACGCATACGGGATGAGTCGTATTCGTTCATCTGGCAGCCGTGGGTCTTGATGTAGAGTTTCTTGCTCACCGGGTTATTGCAGTGCGTCTGCCGCTCTATCTGAAAAAGGGGCGCGGATTATACCCAGTTCGGGGGGGCAAACCTAGTGCCTGAGAGGTGGCGCGGAAACTGGTATTCTGCGGCTATGGTGTTAATATTGCCGGCCGCCAAAATCCGGCGGCCTGTCGCCGCTGGCAGGTGGGCACATTGCGAGATTCGATACACGAGATGACAATGGCAAACCAACCCGTATACAAGGTGATTTTTCAAAACGGCAACCAGGTGTTTGAGGTGTTCGCCCGTCAGATATACCAGAGTGATATGTGGGGCTTCATCGAGGTGGAAGAGTTCGTGTTTGGTGAGCGCTCGCAGATTCTGGTGGATCCGAGTGAGGAAAAGCTCAAGAATGAATTCAGTGGTGTGAAGCGCAGTTATATCCCGCTGCAGGCTATCATCCGCATCGATGAGGTGGACAAGGAGGGCAGTAGTAAAGTGTCTGATGTCACCACCTCCGAGAGTAACGTCGCCAGTTTCCCGTTCGCGGGGTTTCCGCCCGGACAGAAGGGCGGCGAAGAGTAAACCCGTGCCCGATTGCCTATGTCACATCGCAGCAACGTGATGTCAAAGCTTCCCCTAAAAATTGTGTTTCTCTGCATTGGTTTTGGCGCGATCGCGGCGCAGGTGGTGGCGGATGTCAACCCCTTCGATGAGGAGTCGGTGAACCGGGGTGCGCAGCTCTACGACCTCTACTGCAGTGACTGCCACGGTGCCGATACCGCATTTCAGTATGAGGAACTCTACGATACTGCGGAAGCGGACGCCTCTGAGGACTATGCCGAGTTGGTCGAACTGGTGCGTGGCGCGGCGACTCCGCAAACGACAGTGACGGTGGACGAGGACTGGCCCGAATGGGCTGACAACCCTGCCCCGGAAGTGGAGGCGGATGTCAGGGCGGATGTGCTTGGAACGGTAACGCGGGCGATTGATTCCTATCACGGCGCTCCGCTGGAGTCTGAAACCTTTGAAAGTTTTGCGGGCGATGCCAGTTATCGCAACGCCGATGAATTTGACCCCGTGCCCGGTGCTACCAACCTCGCTGACCCAACGGCCTATTTTTACGGTATTTCGGAGCAGGAGCTTTACGATAGCATCGCCAACGGCACGAGTGCAGCCATGCCCGGATGGGAAATTGAACTGGGTGGTGAAGATGCCGTCTGGGATCTGGTGAACTATATCCGCAGCCTGTGGGGCGAGGAGTGGCGGTACTAGTTAGCCGACCGCCATCCACGCGTCTCCGATATTATTTCTTGCTCTGTAATCGATCCTCGATCGAAGCAAGTTTTACACAGACCACAAACGCTGCAACAGCGGCACTGAGATCATCGAGTGACGGGTAGGTTGGTGATAGTCGGATATTACTGTCCTCGGGATCTTTGCCGTAGGGGAAGGTCGCCCCAGCCGGTGTCAGTTTTACACCGATGGCATCGGCCAGTTGCACCACTTTGCGAGCCAGCCCTGGCAGGGTGTTGAACGAGACAAAGTAACCGCCGCGCGGTGATGTCCACTCGCCCATTCCCGTGTCCGCCAATTCCCGCGAGAGTGTTTCCAGTACACACTCAAAGCGTGGTCGGATAATGTCTGCGTGGTTTGACATGTGCTTGGCCAGCGTATCCATATCGGCCAGAAAGCGCACATGGCGCAGCTGGTTTACCTTGTCGGGGCCGATGGTTTGAAACGACAGATGTTGCTTCAGCGCGGCCACGTTCTTCTCACTGCTGGCCAGAAAGGCAACCCCGGCCCCGGCGAACGTGACCTTGGACGTGGAGCCAAACTGAAACACAGTATCCATGGTGCCGTGTTTTTGGCAGTAGTCACGGATGCAGGCCAGTTGTGGTGCATCGTCATACAGGGTGTGAACGGCGTAGGCGTTATCCCACATCACCAGAAAGTTGTCGCTGGCTTGCAGCCCCAGGCGTGCAATGCGCTCTACAGTTTCATCGCTGTAGACACAGCCGGTGGGGTTGGAAAAACGTGGTACGCACCACATGCCCTTGATGGCATCATCCTCGGCTACCAGCGCTTCAATGCGATCCATGTCTGGCCCGGTTTCCAGCATGGGCACGGTGATCATTTCAATCCCCAGATGCTCACAGACGGAGAAATGGCGGTCATAGCCGGGTGCCGGGCACAGGAACTTCACGGATTCGTTGTTGCCCCATGCGGAGGTCGGGCCGGTCAGGCCCTCGGTCAATGCAAATTCGATAACGCCGTACATCATCGTCAGGCTGGAACTCCCGCCGACGAGCGTTTCCTCGGGTGTGACGCCCAGCACCTGTGCGAACAATTCCCTGGCCTCGTGCAGGCCCTCAAGGCCGCCATAGTTGCGTACATCGGTACCGTTGGCAGACAGGAAGTCGCCGTTGAGAATACCGTCCAGGGTATCGGAAAGGCGAGTTTGCTCGGTGCAGGGTTTGCCGCGGGTAAGGTCCAGAGAGAGGTTGCGCTCTCCCAAGGCATTGTACTGCTTCTGCAGCGAATCCAGTTCTGTCGCGAGCTCGGCGGCTGACAGTTGATCGATGTGCACGGTGTTGTCCTCGTGAAACTGCGTCCGATACGCAGTGGAAAATTGAGGGGTGCAAGTATAGCGGTAACTGCCACGCGGCAGCACGCCCGGATGGCGTGAAGCTTGAAAATTACCGTTCAGCCTATATAAAGAAGGGATGCACAGGGGATAGGCCGCCACTCCCCTGCAACTTCAAAGATGGCACAGGAACTGAATCAACATGAGCGATACACAAGACCCAGCAGATATTCAGGTGGAACCCCCGCAAGAAACTCAGAGTACGCCAGCGGTGGCCGACGACGTGTTGCCCGATACTCTGCATTTGATTCCCATCCCGCATCGTCCCTTTTTTCCGGGGCAGATTCAGCCGATCGCGATTGATCCCCGGGAGTGGGAGAGTACGTTGCAGGCAGTGCAGCGTGAGGGGCGTGGCTTAATTGGCCTGTCCTATGTGGATATGGCGGATGTCACCAAGACGGGACCGCGTCAGTTTCCCGAGATCGGTTGTGCTGTGCGGCTGCATAGCCCTCCCAATAACGGGGGCCAGGCTGGACAGTTTCTGGCCCAGGGTATCAGGCGTTTTCGCATCGTACGCTGGCTCAGTGAAAAACCGCCCTATCTGGTGCAGGTGGAATACCCGCGCAGCCAGGGTGATCGCGACAACGACGAAATCAAGGCCTATGCGATGGCCCTGATCAAACAGATTCGGGAACTACTGCCGCTCAACCCTCTATACAGCGAAGAGCTGAAGCAATACCTGGCGAATTTCAGTCCCAGGCAACCCAGCCAGCTGGCCGACTTTTCGGCGGCGTTGACCACTGCAACCGGTGAACAGTTGCAGGAGATACTGGATACCCTGCCGCTGCGTTCGCGTATGGAGAAAGTTCTGAATCTGCTGCGCAAAGAGCTCGAGGTCGCTGAACTGCAGGGCCAGATCACCAGTCAGGTAAATGAAAAAGTCTCTGAGCAACAGCGCGAGTTTTTCCTGCGCGAACAACTGAAAATTATCCAGAAAGAGCTGGGTATCTCCAAGGATGATCGCACCTCTGATGTCGAGATGTTTGAGGACAGGATTGGGGGTATGGAAATACCCGAGGCGGCGTCCAAGCGGATTGAGGAGGAAATGCACAAGTTGTCCGTGCTGGAAACCGGCTCAGCGGAGTACGGCGTTACACGCAACTATCTCGACTGGGCGACCAGTGTGCCCTGGGGGGTGTTGTCGAAAGATAACCTGGATCTGAAGCACGGTCGCGCAATACTGGACGAGCATCACGAGGGCCTGGAGGATGTGAAAGATCGCATACTGGAATTCCTCGCCGTCGGCGCCTTCAAGGGCGAGATCGCCGGTTCAATTCTGTTGCTGGTCGGCCCGCCCGGCGTGGGTAAGACCAGCATCGGCCGTTCGGTGGCCGATGCGCTGGGTCGAAAGTTCTACCGCTTCAGTCTGGGTGGCATGCGCGATGAGGCCGAAATCAAGGGCCACAGGCGAACTTATGTGGGTGCAATGCCGGGCAAGATTATCCAGGCGCTGAAGGAGGTAGAGGTTTCCAACCCGGTCATCATGCTTGATGAGATCGACAAGATCGGCGCGTCCTTCCAGGGTGATCCCGCCTCGGCATTGCTGGAGGTGCTGGACCCGGAGCAGAACAGCGAATTCCTGGACCACTACCTCGATCTACGGGTCGACCTGTCCAACGTACTGTTCGTCTGCACGGCCAACCAGCTGGACACTATTCCGGGACCGCTGCTCGACCGCATGGAGACCCTGCGCTTGTCTGGCTACGTGGCGGAAGAGAAACTGTTTATCGCTAAAAATCACCTTTGGCCGAAGCAGCTAGAGCGCCACGGTTTAAAGAGCGAGCAACTGAAGATCAACGATGCGGGACTGAAGTATGTGATCGACTCCTACTGCCGCGAGGCGGGTGTTCGGACGCTGGAGAAGCAGATCGCCCGTATCATGCGCAAATCCATCGTGCGCCTGCTGGATGGCGACGAGAAGAAGTTGCGTGTCGGTAAGAAAGACATCGAGATACTACTGGGCAAGCCGCCGTTCCAGCGCGAGAGGCCGCTGCGTGGCGTGGGCGTTGTCACCGGGCTCGCCTGGACAGCGATGGGTGGTGCGACATTGCCCATCGAGTCTTCCCAGGTGCACACACTGCATCGCGGCTTTAAACTTACCGGCCGTCTCGGTGATGTGATGAAAGAGTCGGCGGAGATTGCTTACAGCTATGTTGTCGCCCACCTCAAGGACTACAACTGTGACCAGGACTTTTTTGACATGAGCCTGGTGCATCTTCACGTGCCGGAAGGCGCAACACCCAAGGATGGGCCCAGTGCGGGGGTCACGATGGCGACATCGCTGGTGTCGCTGGCGCGCCGTGAGCGTATCAGGCGTCCACTGGCGATGACCGGTGAGTTGACGCTGACGGGGCAGGTGTTGCCCGTGGGTGGCATACGCGAGAAAGTGATTGCCGCGCGGCGCGGTAAAATCATGGAGCTGATCCTGCCGTTTGCCAATCGGCGAGACTTCGAGGAGCTCCCGGATTATCTGCGCGAGGGCATCAATGTGCATTTTGCGCGGAACTTCCGTGAGGTGTTTGAGTATGTCTTTGATGAGCATCGGGCGGATAAGTCGTTGCATTGATGTTGGTTGATTGGGTGACTGGTTGGCGGCCCGTTGGGCCGCTGCATTGCTTTGGGCGGTGAGGGCCTGTTGCTCCATTCCGGGCGCTTGCGGTGCGTTTGCCTTGGGTGATTCTTGATAGGCAGGTTGCGTTTTCCTGTTGGCTAAATGGGGTTGCCGCTCGATGGATTCGCGCTCTGAATTGAGTGATAGGGGGGAGCGGGGTTTGATTACGGCGGCTCTAAGTTGGTGTGGTTTCGCACCGACGCCCTCCAAGTCCGCAACAGGCCCTCGCCACCCAAATCAATGCGCTGCTCCGTAGTTGACTGCGTGCTGATTCTATCTTTTTCGATTCGGGATAATGGTAGGTGTCACAGTGCAATGTGAGGTCTGGGAGCGAAGCACCCTCAGGGCAAGCCTATGGCCGTGCCCTGAGGGTGCTTCGCTCCCAGGCCGGCGCATGGCGGTGAACCCTTACTTCCCGGGATTCATTTAGCAATCAGGCTCCCAATTCCCCGGTAGTCGCGCCGTTACAATCGCCCGCCGAGGCGCGGGATATCCCTCGATTGTCTTGCTGCTATCGTCAGGGTCAAGAAAATTTGCCAGCGAGTGAAACGTCATCCACTGCGTGGAGCGCTGCTCCTGAGTCGTGGTGACGCACACGTCTACTAACTCTTCGTCGACAAAACCCAACTTGCGCAGCCAGCTGAGCAACGTATCCGTGCTGGGCAGGAACCAGACATTCCCCATACGCGCATAGCGGCCCTTCGGTAGCAGTGTGTCGCCCAGTTCACCCTCGATTACCAGTGTTTCCAGCACCAACTGGCCACCGGGGCGCAGGCAGTCCTTCAGTTCCTGCAGGTGATCCAGCGGAGAGCGGCGGTGGTAGAGCACGCCCATGGAGAATACGGTGTCAAACGCCTGCAGTTTGCTGGGTACTTTCTCCATCGGCAATGGCAGCACCCAGACACTGTCCTGTTGCAGGTACTTTTGCAGTGCCCAGAACTGCACGACGAACAGCGGTGTGGGGTCGATACCGATCACTTCTGCCGCACCGTCGCCGCGCATGCGCCAGCAGTGGTAGCCGCTGCCGCAACCGACATCCAGCACGCGGCGGCCCTGCAGGGAATCGATAGACTGTTGCAGTCGCTCCCACTTCCAATCGGAGCGCCACTCGGTATCAATATGGACATCGAACAAGTCGAAAGGCCCCTTGCGCCACGGGTGCAGTTTGGCGAGGGTTGTGTGTAACTGTTCCAGCGTACTCGTGGGCAGTGGATTGCGTGTGCTGGCACCAACGCGCGAGCTGTTCAGGGCAATGCTATCGGTTTTAATGTCCGGTAGTTCCTGTAATGCCTGCTGCCAGCGTGCCAGATCGCCGTAGCGTTTGTGGCTCAGGCCGTCAGCGATCTGTTGCTCTAGCTGTTCTGCCCAGCGCTCCAGTGCACCGCCGCGCCAGCGCGTGATGAGAGCCTGGTAATCCATTACTTGAGTGCGATCAGGGATGCAAAGTTAAAGCACTGGAACCACACATCGCAGCTGCCGAAGCCGGCATTGGCGATACGCTGCTTGTGTTGTGTGAGCGTCTCCGGAATCAGTACGTTCTCCAGTGCGCTGCGTTTGCGCGCCACCTCCATATCGCTGTAACCGTTGGCGCGCTTGAACTGATGGTGCAGCTCGATATTCAACGCATCCAGATGTGGGTCTTCAAATGTGACTTTTTCGGACAGCACCATGATTCCGCCGGGCTGCAGTCCCTGATAGATCCGTTGGATGACCTCGTCGCGCAGTTCCCGGGGAATAAACTGCAGGGTGAAGTTCAACACCACCACCGAGGCATTTAGAATTGCCACATCTTGCAGGTCAGCGAGCGTGAGGGTAACGGGCGTGTCGTGGGTGTCGGTCTCGATGATGCTCTTGCAGCGTTCTAGCATGGCTGTGGAGTTATCAACGCTGATGATGCGGCAGTCGGGCGCCTGGATATTCTGGCGCATGGCCAAGGTCGAGGCTCCCAGAGAGCAGCCCAGATCGTATACCTTACTCCCTTGCGTGGCATATTTTCCAGCGAGTAATCCCGTCATGGACACAATGGTGGGGTAGCCCGGCACGGAGCGCTTGATCATGTCCGGGAAAACGCGGGCTACATTGTCATCAAAGGTGAACAGGCCGCGTTCGGAAAGCGGGTCAGCGTAGAGAGTGTCGCGTGGGTTTTTCACTTGAGTCTACTGGGCCGAAAATCGCGGCAAACCTTAAAACGGGTCACAGGGCGGCAATTCTAGCATGAAAAATTGAACCGCGATGCAGCGGGAAGTGCTGTATTACTGCGTTGCGAGCAGCCACAATGAGGCGGTGCCCGTTTCATCAGGAATTATTATGGCCAACCCGTATCAGATTGCTGCGCCGGATGTGCGCCCACCCCGGCTGCGACACAGTCTCATGGAGTTCAGCCGCGTCATGCTGGAGATGGGCAGTACCGTAATGCTTGGACCACTGCTGAGGACACTGCCGAAAGGCGATGGGCACACCATCATGACGATTCCCGGCTTTATGGGGGCAGACGGCTCCACTTCGCAGTTGCGAAAGTTTCTCAATAAGCGGGGCTATAACGCCGTTCCGTGGGGATTGGGTCGTAATGCCGCCCAGGTGCGTTCGCGCCATATTGATGATTTTCTCGCGCACCGTGCCGCTACTGAGGATGCGATTGCCGAGCGCGTGCAGAGAGAGTTCGCAGCCAGCGGGCGCAAGCTGACATTGATCGGCTGGAGCCTGGGTGGATTATATGCGGTTGCGCTGGCCCATCGATTTCCGCAGTGGATTCGGCAGGTGATCACACTCGGCACGCCCTATGGTGACCCGCGAGGCACGGCACTGTATAGCGTGATGGGAAGCCTTTATGACAACGAGGTTGACGAGGCCGCGCTGGCGCGGTGGGTTGATCATACTTATGCGGGTGGGACGCTGCGAGTGCCGGTACTGGCGTTGTATAGCGAGTCAGACGGGATTGTGGGTGCGGGTATAGCCAAATGTCAGGGCGACCCGCACTATGTCACCAACGTGGCAGTGATGGCCAGTCATGTCGGTTTTCCCTTCAATCCGCTGGTGTTTGCAGTTACCGCGAACTATCTGGTGGAGCCGCACCAGCGCTGGGCAGTGTGTCGCAGTGAGCATATCGGGCCACTCGTGCGGGTCATACCGGCGCGTTGACGGCAGAGTGCGTTGACGGCAGAGTGCGTTGGTGTTTCGCGGGTGCCCGGGCTCAGCAGGACACCGATCTGCCGCGGGCAGCGAGAGTTTGTCAGGCGAGAGGTGTCTCAGTTCGCGCTGCGAATCGGAGATTTTTCCTCTCGGTTGGATGTTTCCCGGTGGTCCACTTGCCGGTTGCGCTTGTGTGAACTGAATCCGGCGAGCTGTTCGGGGAAATAGTCATGGGACTTTGCAGTGTGGTGACGCAGATAGCGAATACTGCGCATGAAATCCACCAAACTCGTTTTACCTTCGTCCAATCGTTTCATGGTGTGCTCGGATACTCTTTTCGAAAACCCTCTTTAATTGTAGTTTGCTCTGCCAATTCTGCGATGTAAAAAGTACTGGCGAGAAGTGTGAATAATGTCCGCATTGCCTGCGCTGGGCTATAATTCTGCGCTTTTTCCCCGGAGCGCTGCATGAAACCTGCGAACTACCCCGCTGACCCCGCCCACCTGTGGGAGCATTTTTACCAGATAACGCAGATTCCGCGACCGTCCGGGCAGGAGGCGGCCGTGCGCCAGTATGTTATTGCCCAAGCGGAACGGGCTGGCGGCACAACACGCATGGATAATGAGGGCAATCTGGTGGTCACCGTCGCCGCCAGTCCGGGTATGGAAGCCAGTGAGACAGTGATTATCCAGAACCATCTGGATATGGTGACGGTAAAAACCACAGACAAAGTGCATGATTTTAGCCGTGACCCGCTGAGCCTGACGGTGGATGACGGCTACTTGCGGGCAGATCGCACCACGCTGGGTGCAGACAATGGCGTCGGTTGTGCCGCGGCACTGGCGTTGATGACCGACCCGCAAGTGCAGCACCCGCCGCTGGAATTGCTGTTTACTGTCGATGAGGAGACTGGCCTCGGCGGTGCGCTACGGCTTGATCCCGCGCTGTTAACCGGCACGCGCATGTTGAACCTCGACACGGAGGAGTGGCAGGAGCTCTATGTGGGTTGCGCCGGTGGAGGCGGCTGGGAGTTTCACCGCAGTTTTGCAACGCAAGCAGCGGATGCTGAGGCCCAGCAGTGGACGCTGGCAATCAAGGGGTTGGCCGGTGGTCACTCCGGAATTCAGATTCACCAGCAACTGGGCAATGCGATCAAGCTGCTGGGACAATGTCTGCAGGGACTTGAGGGCGTGCAGATCGCATCGCTGGATGTGGGCGTCGCACACAATGTGATTCCGAGGGAGGGGGTGATCGGGTTTTCCTGCCCGAAGTCGCTGTCAGAACAGTTGCAGGCGCGGGTCGAACAGGTCAGGCAGGCGGCGCTGGGTTATCTGCCGGAGGACGATGGACAGTTGGCGTTCGTGCTGCAAGCGGCGACACCGGAACCAGTGCTAAGTGCCGCTGAAAGCACCGAAATTCTCGATATGTTGGCCGCTTTTCCACACGGGGTGCAGGCCTATAGCCTGGCGCTGGGAGCCGAGCTGGTCGATCTGAGTATCAATCTGGCGATGGTGAAGCTGCAGCGTGGTGAGTTCATGCTGGAGTCCAGTTACCGTTTTTTCAACGCGGCGCAGAGCCTGCCTCTGCAGTATGCCGTCATGGCGCTGGCTCGTACCTACCGCCTGACGGTGAAGGATGTGGTGGGTTATCCGGGCTGGCAGCCAGATCTGGACAGCCCCCTGCTGGCACAGGCGAGTGCGTTGCACGAGCGTTTGTTCGGCACTGTTCCAGCGGTCAAGGCGATACATGCCGGCCTTGAGTGCGGTATATTGAAAGGCAAGAAAGCGGATCTGGATATTCTGTCCTTCGGTCCCACTATTCAGGGCGCGCATTCGCCGACGGAGCGCCTGCAAATCGATACGGTGAAACCATTCTGGCAGTTCCTTACCGCGCTGCTGGCACAGATGTAATACCTGGAGACTACCCATGCTGCAAGCTTTGCAACAACTGCCACCCGACCCGATACTCGGTTTGTCCGCGGCCTGTCGCGCTGACCCCAATCCGCACAAAGTTGACCTCACCATCGGCATTTACATGGACGAGCAGGGCCTGTGTCCGGTGTTTGAGGCGGTACAGCGGGCACAGCGCACGCTGATAGAGGAGGAGGCGACCAAGGCGTATCTGGCCGCTGCCGGTGATGAGTATTTCAACACCGGCCTGCAAAGGCTGGTATTGGGAGCGGACAGCGCCGCGTTGCTGGCAGGACGTGTGACCAGCATACAGACGCCGGGGGGCTGCGGCGCGCTGCGCATCGGGGCGGAGATCGTCCACGCCGCCGCGCCGAATGCCAAGGTGTGGGTATCAGACCCCACATGGCCGGTGCATATTCCGCTGCTGGGCAGCGTCGGTTTGGAGTTTCGTACTTACCGCTACTATGACCCGGCCTCCCATGGCGTGAACTTTGATGGGATGGTGGAGGATCTGAAAAATGCAGTGGCTGGCGATGTGGTGCTGCTTCACGGTTGCTGCCACAACCCCTGCGGTGCTGACCTGACGCTGGCGCAGTGGGCAGTGATTGCGGACCTGGCCGAGAAACAGGGGTTCACGCCCTTCATCGACTTCGCCTATCAGGGGCTGGGCGATGGCCTGGAAGAGGACGCCGCCGGTTTGCGCCTGTTGGTGTCGCGCCTGCCGGAAGTTATTGTGGCCGCTTCCTGCTCGAAGAATCTCGGGCTTTATCGCGAGCGCGTCGGTGCGGCAATCTTTGTCTGTAATGATGAGGCCAATGCCCGTGCCATCCTGAGTCAGGCGCAATCGGCTGCGCGCCGGGTCTATTCCATGCCCCCGGCGCACGGCGCGTTACTCGCCGGCAGGGTATTGTCGGACGAGCACCTCACCGACATCTGGCGCGCGGAGCTGACGGCAATGTGCCAGCGTATCAACGGTCTGCGCAGTGAGTTGCGGCAGGCGCTGGAGGCCCGGTGCGGGGGAGACTACGCGTTTATCGAGCGTGAGAAGGGAATGTTCTCGTTTCTGGGTTTGAGCGCCGCACAGGCGATACGGCTGCGCGAGGAGTACAGCGTGTATATGCTGGATTCCTCACGCATCAATGTCGCGGGCGTGAACGCCGGGAATATCGATTACATTGCGGAGTCGGTGGCGAAAGTCCTGTAGGCGCTGTCCGCTTCAGGGGGCAAACATCTGCTTGAGGTAGTAATCTGCCAACTGTGGTGGATAGCCGATGATATCGACCAGCCGCCGATAGCACTCGCGCTGGTCTGCGCCGCGCTCCCGCCATACCGGGACACGCTTGATCATGGTTTCCACCGTCTCCCGTGGCGTGATGATCCAGGTGTCCTGTGCGACCTCACCGAAGGAGAAGTTCACCGGACATTTTTCGATCGCGATCGGCTTCATATAGATTGCCAGTGTGAGCACCTGTCTTGCGCCTTTGCCAGCAATGTACTCTGTCAGGAACTGCAACGTGCCGCCGCGGTCACCCAGATCGTCGATCACCAACACTACTTCATTTTCAATGGGTATTGATATGTCCTGCTGCACCTGCGGGTTGTCGTAGCGTTCGTTCGGCCCCTTGTACAGCGAGATACCGATAGTGCCGAAGTCGATCCGCGACGTTCCCTCGGGCTGGCCCTTGCACAGATGATCGTGCAGCAGTATGCCGGGTAGCATGCCGCCCATGGTGGCCATCAGCGCTCGTGTGATAGCGCCGTCGCCCTCTATTTGCTCTCTCTGAAACTGGTGCACCTGTTGTGACAGCTCGAACACAGCCATCGATTCGACGGCATCGGGCACCAGTAAAAAAGTGAGCTCGTCATCGGGTACTGCGACGCCCGCTGGCGCTCGCCAAAAATCCAGATCAATTGCCTCTGGTGCACTGTGGATCTGTTGCTGGTAGGTGCTCATAGTTTTCCACTGCAGGTGTTTAGGGGCATTGTAACGATATCTGATTCAGACCGCACATGTGGGGGCAGTGGGAGTGGTCGTTGTCTGGTGATAGCAGTGGAATACTAGAGAAGGAGGGGTCGTCGTGCTGGAATTGTGTGGCAATAGTAGGGGCTGCCCCACTTCATAGGCACGCTGCCGCCCGAGCCTGCATGTGGAGAATTCACCGCTGTTAGTGGGTGTGCGCACTCTTTGGGCGTGTCCAAACTGCGCCCTCCACGCATTCTCCGGTATGCTGAGGTTCACTGATCCTACCGTGATCTTTCGTCTGAACGCCTGTTCAGGCGTCGCCATCTTCCAGTAGTGACCAGCGTTCAAACGTTTTTTCCATCTCCGCTTGTACTGTGGCCAACTCATCCAGTGTTCTCTGTACCGTAGCGTGATCCTGCTGGTAGAAACCGTCCTCGGCCATGGTGGCCTCCAGTGCCTGCTGGCGCTGCTCCAGTTTTTCGATGACGGCGGGGAGGCCGTCCAGTTCGCGCTGTAACTTATAGGACAGTTTGCCCTTCTTTGCCGCAGTGGGCGCTGCCGGTGCGTCGGCCTGATGCGTGGCAGCAGCTTGGGCGCCGTGCTGCGTGCGACCGGATGACAGCTGGCCGCCGCGTGCTTCCCAGTCACTGTAACCCCCCGCCTGCTCCGTCACCACGCCGTCACCTTCCAATACCAGCAGGCTGGTGACTACATTGTCCATGAAGTCGCGGTCATGGCTGACCAGCAGGACAGTGCCTTCAAAGGTCAGGAGAATTTCCTCCAGCAGCTCCAGCGTTTCGATATCCAGATCGTTGGTGGGTTCGTCCAGTACCAGCAGGTTGGCGGGCTTGCTGAACAATTTTGCCAGTATCGCGCGGTTCTGTTCGCCGCCGGACAGGGCCTTCACTGGTGTGCGCACACGTTCGGGGCTGAACAGGAAATCGCCCAGATAGGAAATCGCGTGCCGGCGTTTGCCATTGATCTCGATAAAATCCTGGCCGCCGCAGACGTTGTCTATGAGGTTTTTTGCGGGGTCGAGTTGATCGCGCAGCTGGTCGGAATAGGCCAATTCCAGTTTACTGCCAAAAATAATCTTGCCGGCATCCGGCTCCAGTTTACCCAGCAGCAGTTTGACCAGTGTGGATTTGCCGGCACCGTTGGGGCCGACAATGCCCACGCGGTCACCGCGCTGGATAATGGTGGAAACATTTTTCAGCACAGGGCGGCCATCGAAGCTTTTGTCGACATGCTGCAATTCAGCGACGATTTTGCCGGATTGACCGGATGTTTCGACCGCGAAATTGGCCGTGCCGGTGCGCTCGCGTCGACTCTGCCGTTCATTGCGCATGGCTTTTAGCGCCCGCACTCGCCCCTCATTACGGGTGCGTCGGGCTTTAATACCCTGACGGATCCACACTTCCTCCTGAGCCAATTTTTTGTCGAACAGTTCGTTAGCGCGCTCCTCGGCCTCAAGTTGCTGCTCCCTGTGGCGCAGAAAGCTGTGATAGTTGCCGCGAAGCTGGGTGAGGTAGCCCCTGTCCAGCTCAGCGATGCTGTTCGCCACATTCTGCAGAAAGCGCCGGTCGTGGGTGATCAGAATAATCGCGCCGGAGAAGTTGGCCAGCTGTTCTTCCAGCCAGCGTATCGCGGGAATATCGAGGTGGTTGGTCGGCTCGTCCAGCAGTAATAGGTCGGGTTGGCTCACCAGCGCCTGGGCGAGTGCCACCCGGCGGCGCCAGCCACCGGAGAGTTCTCCCATGGTGGCCTCGGCGGGAAGTTGCAGCTGGCTGATGGTGGTTTCGACACGCTGTTGCAGCTGCCAGCCGTCCGCGGCCTCGAGTTGCTGTTGCACGCGTGACAACAGCGTCATATCGGGTTCGTCGGCCTGTATCAGCCTGTGGTACTCGCTAAGCAGGCGTCCGGCATCGGCAAGTCCACCGGCGACAACGTCGTAGACAGAGAGTTGGTCGGCTTCTGGCAAGGTCTGCTGCAGTCGCGCGATGTGAATTCCCGGGCGCACCCAGCGCTCACCGGAATCGGGATTCAGTTCACCGGCGAGCACTTTCAGCAGTGTGGTTTTGCCCGTGCCATTTCTGCCCAGCAGGCCAAGTTTTTCTCCCCGGGTGATATTCAGGTTGACGTTATCCAGGATGACCTGGGTGCCGAACTGTAAGTGGGCGGAGTCGAGACGTAATAAAGGCATGGGCGGGCACGCTGTGTTTTGTGGACGCGCATTCTACGCCAGCACGGCACATGCTGGCCACATTTGGGCATCCGGTATAGAGTGTGGCCAAAGTGCTGGAGTGCGTCTGCACTTCGAAAGGGGTGGTGTCACTCAGGGGAATGAAGTTGAGATTACTGATCGTATTGGTGCTGTTTACTGCGACTTTTGCATGGGGGCAGCAGCCGGCCCCCGCAGTGACTACTGCAGAGTTGGAGACCGCGATCACCCGCGTTACCGACAACCTGCCCGAGGAGGATTCGCGACGGGCCGAGCTGCTCGAATCTTATGCCGATACCCGGGCGGCGCTTGAAAGTGTTGAAGCGTTCAATCAACAGCATGACACATTCGCACTGGCCCGTGCCAATGCTGAGCGGGACGCCGAGGCGATTCAGCAGGCGCTGGCGCGGGAGCAGATTGCCGCTGACGCGTCGAATGACCACCTCTATGAGTTGCCGCTGTCTGAGCTGGAACAGACAATGCTGGTCGAGAAGTCAGAGCTGGAGGCAAACAAGAGCCGGTTGACCAATATTCGTGCCGCGATCGATGCCATGTCCGTGCGACCGGTGGCGATTCGCATGCGCGTTGCCGAGTTGGCAAGCCTCGCAGCGCAATTGGACTCGCAGTTGCAGATGTTTGCTGACTCCGGCGCCAATGGCAGTGTCGAGGAGGCTGCTCTGTGGCTGGCCAGCGCCCAGCTTGCCAGTGTCAGCGCGGAAAAGGCGGCGCTGGAGGAGGAATTGCTCAGTCAGCCGATGCGGCTGGAGTTGCTGAAGGCTCAATTTGACCAGGCGAGCGCCGACATAGCCCGATTGGAGGCGCGGTCCCGCGTGATGACCCAGCAGGTCAGTGAGTTGCGCGAGGGAGAGGCGGCCATAGCGCAGGCCACAGCGGATCTGGTGCTGGCCGGCACTCAAGGTAAGCACGAGGTGGTAATACGTCTGGCGGATGATAACGCTGCGTTGACCAAAACGTTCAGTGAGCGTAACAGGGACATAGAGCAAACCGATGAGCGTGACAGTGAAGTCAGTCGCGCGGCGGAGCAATTGGAACTAGATCTTTCCTCCACCGAGCACAAGCTTGAACTGCTGGGAATGAGTACCGTGGTGGGTGAAATTCTGCGTGAGCGGCAGGCTCAGTTGCCGGTTCAGGGTGAACTCGCGAAGCAGATCAGCCAAAATGCCGATGACATTAGGGAATCAAGTCTGCGGCAGGTGGAGCTCGAAGACGAGCGTCGCCTGCTGCGCAATCCCTCTACGTATATCAGTAAGCAGCTTGAGGGGTTGGCGCCCTCGGTGGTGGCGCAAGTCGAAGATGATCTGCACGAGTTGGTGCGCAGCCGCCAGGAAGTGGTTCGCAAAGCGATTGATCTGGAGAATACCTACGCCCAGGTTCTGGGGGATCTTGATTTTTCGCTGCGCCGCTATGAGTTGGCTGTAAATGCGTATCGCGATTTTATTTCGGCGCGCCTGCTGTGGATTCCCTCGCGTGACAGGTTCGGCCTGTTTTTTGGTGCATCTGCGGAGCTTTCCAGGCAACTGGGTGAGGTGTTCTCCGCGCCGCGTTGGATAACGATACTGCAGAGCATCCCCGCGGGAATTGTGGCTCAGCCTGTGACGGGTGTGTTGCTGTTGGTGGTGCTATTGCTTGTCTATTATGGTTCGAGCCTCAAGCAGCAGCTTGTAGCGACAGGAAAGCATGTCGGCTATGTCCGTTCGGACAATTTTGCTAATACCCTGCAGGCCGTCGTTCTGTCTGCGCTGTTGTCGATAAAATGGCCGCTACTTATGCTGACAACTGCTTGGTTGTTTGAGATGCAGCACGATGAGTCTGAATTGGCTACAGCATTGTTTGTTTCCCTGCAGAGAACTGCGTTCTATTTCTGGGGCCTGGAACTGCTGCGCTATGCATTACTGCCCAAAGGGCTGATGGATGTGCATTTTCGCTGGACTGACAGTCGTGTTTCGTCTCTTCGGCGGCAGATTGTTACCCTGGAGTTTTCGCTGTTGCCGTCGGCCTTTCTGGTGGGCTTTTTTCTGAGCCTGTACCCCAGAAGTGTCGGGGGCTTGCTGGGCACTCTGGCGGTAGTGATGGTGCTGTGCTCCATTGCGTACTTTTTTTATCGTCTCCCGGAGTTTGTACATAGCAAGTTGGAGATGATTTTCAGTGATAAAACCAGTACGGGGCATCCGTTCTGGGCGAAAGTGCTGCGCAAGCTGTTGCTGTGGATTCCGATCGGGGCTGTCCTCGCCGTCTTTCTGGGTTATACATTTACCGCTATCGAAATCGCACTGCTGCTGGTTCGAACTTTCGTATTGCTCAGTGGCGTCATGATTTTGTATGAACTGGGCTTGCGATGGCTGGGGCTTACACGGCGCCGCATGGCCTATGACGTGCGACAGGAACTCGTCAAGAACAGTGGTGCGGATACCGAGGCCAGCGTCGAGGACGAACTATTGGAAAATGATCCTGAATTGCTGAACGATCAGGGTACGAAACTGCTGAATTTGCTCATATTGTTTGGCGGCTTACTGGGTGTCGCATGGATATGGGCTGAGGTGTTTCCTGCGCTCGCCATTCTGGATTCGTTTACTTTCTGGCACCAGACGACCATTGTCGATGGACGGGAGATTGCTGATCCTGTCACCCTCAGCGAAATTCTTCGCGCACTGCTGTTCGCCGGTATGGGGGGGTTGGCGATCAGTCGCGTCCCCGGGTTGTTCGAAATCTTCCTGCGGCAGAAGCTGCATGTCGCGGCGGCTTCGGCCTACGCACTAACTCGGGTATTTCAGTATGCGGCGACAATGTTGCTGGTGATCCTTGTCGTGGGTTCGCTGGGGGTCAGCTGGTCGTCTCTGCAATGGGCTGTCGCCGCGCTCAGCCTGGGTATTGGTTTTGGCTTGCAGGAAATCGTTGCCAATTTCATCAGTGGTTTGATAATTCTGTTTGAGCAACCTATTCGGTTGGGCGATACGGTAACAGTGGGCGACGTCTCGGGTACTGTTACCAGGATACAGATGCGAGCGACCACTATCCGCGATTACGATCGGCGGGAACTGTTGGTGCCGAACAAGGAGTTTATCACCAGCCGATTGTTGAACTGGTCGCTATCTGATTCAGTAACGCGCCGACTTATCCAGATTGGAGTGGCCTATGGGACCGATATGGACGACGCACTGGAAATCGTCGCGGATGTGGCGAAGAAGCACCCACTGGTACTTGCCGACCCCCAACCGCTGGTCACTTTTGATGAGTTTGGCGATAACAGTCTGTTGATCAGCTTACGCTATTACATTGGGGATCTGGACAAGCGCCTCACCACGGACAGCGAACTTAGATTACAGATAAACCGCCGTTTGAACGATGCTGGTATAGTTGTCGCTTTCCCGCAGAGAGACATTCATCTCGATACAACGCAGCCGCTGGAAATCAAAATGTTGGATCCCAACGGGCGCAGCTGAATTTTCGCGGTAGAATGCGCGACTGCGACAGACTAACGTTAACCCTTTCTCTGATCAGGCAGCTATGACAAACATCGAACAACTACGCTATGACCGACAAATTGCACAGTGGCTTGTTTTCTGTGCAGTGGTGATTTTCGCGATGATCCTGCTCGGCGGTGCCACACGCCTCACCAATTCAGGCTTGTCCATTGTGGAATGGAAACCGCTGGTTGGCGCGATACCGCCGCTGTCCGAGCAGGACTGGCAGGAAACGTTTGATAAGTATAAACAGTTTCCCGAGTACCAGAAGATCAATCACGGCATGAGTATGCACGAATTCAAAACCATATTTATGTACGAATACCTGCATCGCCTGCTGGGTCGACTTATCGGTGTGTTGTTCGCAGTACCTATGATTTATTTTGCGGTGCGCCGCCGCTTGCGCCCCGGGCTGGCGCCCGGACTGGTCGCGCTGTTTTTTCTCGGTGGGCTGCAGGGGCTATTGGGCTGGTATATGGTGAAGAGTGGGCTGGTAGACAACCCCCGCGTGAGCCAGTACCGACTGACAGCGCATCTGGGCGTCGCTGTAGCCATTTATGCATATATGCTCTGGCTGGCCTTTGAGCTTCTGTTCGCGCGCGATAGCAAGCCCATTGCCGAACCCAGGCCCCATGCGCGCTGGACGCTGGTGCTGGTAGCGCTTGTCTATCTGATGATACTGTCGGGAGGCATGGTGGCCGGGACCGATGCTGGATTTGCCTACCCCACCTGGCCGCTGATGGGAGATTCGTTTATACCCCGTGGTTTGTACGCGACTTCACCGGCCTGGCTGGCGATGTTCGAAGATATTACGACCATCCAGTTCAATCACCGGATGTTTGCCTATTTTCTATTCGTGGTGCTGAATGTGTCCGCGTTTCTTGTGTACCGTAGAGCGACGGCGGGGCGCGGCAGGTTGGCTGCGATACTGCTGGTTCTAACCCTGGTAATTCAGGTCATTCTGGGTATCAGTACGCTGTTACTGCATGTGCCGGTGGCACTGGGTGTGGCGCATCAGGGGGGGGCGGTATTGCTGTTGACGGCTACGCTGTTCCTGAGTCATGTGCAGTTGCGTCAGTAGGAACTAACCGTTGGGAGGCGCAGAGCGTTTGTGGCGCCTCCCGGCAGAATGGCATTACCAGAATTTGGGCAGGACATCTTCCGCGCGACGGCCAACACTCTCTCGACGATCCTTGCTGGTCAGGTTGAAGCGCACATCAATGCGGCGATCTTTTCCCTTCCGGCGTGTCTCCATGCGACGTTCTTCGCCGTCGTAGGCTTTCTTGTCAGGTGTTACCACGTTGAGAGTGAAGCGATTTGGCTCTGATTCAAATAATGGAACTCTTTCAGCAGACATTGCGGCCTCCTTCGGTATTGCATTTCATGACGGCGGTAGTGTGATAGAAATAAAAGTACGTTGCACTAGCGCATAGGGCAAAAACGGGGAATAAGCACGGTATCTGTGAGCGCCGTCACAAGTTGACGCTGTTGCCTGGTCATGGGGCCGGCGGGAGGTGGCGCTGCGAAGTGCGGAATTACCATTACTCCAGAGAGAGGGCACAAATGCGACTGATGTGACTGTACGGCAGCCCGGATTCATCGTGCCACTGGTTGAATGCGTCCTGGACACGTTGCAGTTTTCGTTTGCTGACAGGGTTCTTGCCTACGTCCACGCCGCTGCGCTTGAGGCAGCGGATAACGTCCGCGGTAATGACAAAGGTGTCTTTGCCCATGTTACGCAGCATGCGCTGCCCGGTCATTCCACCGAGCCTACTGCCCTGATCTTTCATTACCAAAAATAGCCCGACCAGGTCCTGTTCGGGCCAGCGAGCGATGAACTTGCCGAAACTGCCGTATTTTTTGGTGATATCCAGTACGAACAACGCATTGGCCTGAATACTCAAGACTTTCTGGCGATTGCGGATGATTCTCGGGTTGGCGGCGAAGCGATCGATCTGTTCAGGGCTGAGCATCACAATTTTTTCCGGCGGAAAGCCGAAAAAAACATCTTCAAAGTCGTCCCATTTGTGATCTACCACGCGCCAGACAAACCCGGCCTGGAAGACGCAACGGGTCATCTGCGCCAGCCAGCGGTCGTCCTTGCTCCGGGACAGGGCTGTTGAGCTGCGCACGTCGGGCATCAAGGACTTAAGCGCCGTCGCGCCGCCATGACGCTCGCAGGCCCGTTGATGGATCTGGGAGAAGTGCTCCAACTATGTGCCGCTGTGGCTACCGTCGCACAGAGGTTGCGTGCCTGTGGCTTTGCAGCCGCAGAAAAACACCTTGGCGTCCTCCGTCGCATCGTACCGCACCGGGGAGAAGCCGGTATCTTTGTGTGAACCATCGCAGAATGGCTGGCTTTCGCTCAGCCCACAGGCGCACCAGAAATACGCATTGCCGGGTTTTACGAGAACCCCGAAAGGGGTGTCGGCGGCGCGTTTGGGTTGTTTCATAACAAGTCTCCTCCAGACTGGCGGTTGGCGGTATCATCCGCGTTGCAGGGCAGGCCCGCAAGGCGAGATAGTATCAAACGTTAGGTGGCGGCCACCAATCTGTCGATGTCAGTTGTCACGCCAGAATCCCCACTTTCTCCAACTACCGGAGCACACTCGTCGGTGTGGTGTTGGTATCCCAAAGTGATAGCTAGCTTAATTTAGCAATGCAGCGGTAAAAGTCGTCGGCGCGTATGATCTAACTTATTGAATTTAAAAGAGATAGATGTTTCGTTTGCCCGGCACCCTGCCTCTGGCATATTATTTGTTTCAAGTTTGCGTAATGTTCCGCAGTTTTGAGAATAAAAGGTTGCGTATGATTGGTATATATGCATAGGAATCTTGTGTTCTCAGGGTGGACTTGCAAATGCTCTGGCTAAAATAATAAATCGTTTCGGAGTGGGGTTTATGGCAGTTATCTTGGGACGGGTGAAGGCATTGTCGTCGAATGCACTCCGTTTGTTCAGACCAATAGTGGGTGGTGTAGTCACCTGCACTTTTTTACTCAGCCTGAGCGCTGCAGCACGGGCGTTGCCCGCCGCTGACGACTCGCAGGGCAACGCAATCGCCTGGAAGGCTGCCAGCAAGGATGTGCAAGGAGCTGCTGGTACCGAGCAGGAGTGGCGGTTTGACTGGGCCCGTCTGGAGGTGCCACTGCCCGGCACTGTGGCCTTGTTCAGCCTCGGGCTGGTCTGCCTCGTAGTTGGCCGGCGTCGCCGCAGTTGATCAAAGTCCGCTCGGTGGTACCACCCTATTGCAGGCTGGCGAGTCAAATTTTGGTATCCCTGGGAAGCGCATGATGCGCCAGTGTCAGGGTTTGACCTTGTAAGCAAGCAGCATATTTCCTGGAAGCTGCCCGAACATGGAATAGCCTGATTGCACATACAGCCAGCCATCTGCCAATACCTGACCACTGACATCGATTGCGCCACCGTGACCGGTAATGCCGTTGCTGGCAGTGAACGGCAGTGCGGTCTGTGTTTCCCAGACGACCTCGCCAGTGTCAATGTCATAGGCGCGCAGCTTGCCGTCGAGGCCGGCGCTGAATGCAAGCTCTGGCGTGGTGGTCGCAGCGGCGGACAAACCGTAGTAAAACGAACACTTGTACAGTTCCGACAACTCCGGTTTTTTACCGGAGCGCATACTCTCCAGACCTATCAAGGGCCGGTTCTCCTCGGCGATATCGCAACCGCGCTCAACTGGCTGCTGCCAGAGTAGTTCGCCACTGGACACATCCAGCGCATACAGGCCG
Source organism: Halioglobus sp. D3-4 (assembly GCF_055809315.1). Classification (NCBI taxonomy): domain Bacteria; kingdom Pseudomonadati; phylum Pseudomonadota; class Gammaproteobacteria; order Cellvibrionales; family Halieaceae; genus Halioglobus; species Halioglobus sp. D3-4. The sequence goes on along the minus strand of NZ_CM147907.1, from coordinate 2,882,137 downwards.
GGTTGCGGCGTATAGCCCGGCCGGTCCCGCTCGGGATCGGCAACCGGCACTACCAGGTGCTGCCCGGATACTGCCATGCCCCAGTGAATACCACCATTGGTGGTGCCGAGACTGACGCGATTGCGCCACAGTACTTCACCACCGGGAGACTGGGTGTCTGGGTTGAGTGCAAATACCTCGCCCGATTTCTGCCCGGCCAGCAGAATATCCGAGCCTTCGCGGTTGCGGGTGATGATGACAGATGCTCCGAAATCGAAATCGCCGCCGGCGTTTTCCGGGCAATTGGCGCCGCCGTTGAGGCAAGCCGCGTTCCAGACGTCGCCGGTGGTTGCCTGAAAGCGCCACACTGTCTCGCCACTGTCCATATCCAGCGCGATTATCGCATCTGACGTATCCGTGGCGGGGTGGGTGAGGTTTTCCCCCGTACCGATATAGATACGATTGCGCTTGGCATCAATGGCGGGGGTTGTCCACACTGATGCGCCGGAGGGGCCGAGAAGGTCCTGTCCGGCAGCGTTTTGCCCCTGCAGGGTAGCATTCGGTGTCGCATGCCACTGCCAGAGTTGTTCACCATCGCTGGCGTCCAGTGCGATAACGCCGCCGTGTGATGTGCAACAGACATGAGCGGGGCTACCCGCGGCTGCTACTTCGAAAGAAGAGATCGGCACGAACAGGCGGTTGTCGTGGTAGCTGATCGAGCCGGAGATCACCGACGTGTTAAACAACCGGGCTGAGTGCTGCCATACTACCTCTAGTGTTTGTGGGTGCATTGCGAACACGGTAGCGAGTGAGTCGGCAAAGATTAGTAGCTTGCTGCCATCTTCAAGTGTCGCGACAGTTATCGCGGAGCGGATACCACTGAACACTTTGGTATGATATTTGATACAGCCGCTGGTGCGGTCTATGGCATAGAGTTGTCCTGTTTTGTCACCGAAGTACATGGTGTCACCGATAATGGCCGGTTGTGAGCGCATGTCCGTGACGCGCGGGAAAGCCAGGCTCCAAGCCAGTTCCAGCGTGCCGACATTGCTGCGGTCGATGCCTGCTGCATCACGGCTCATGAAACGCCTGTTGTCAGTGCCCAGCCCCCAGTTTTCGACGTACTCTTTACCAGGACTGATGTCGGGCGTATCGCAGCGGTTCTGGTCTATCCAGTCACTGGCGTCCGGCGCGCTGCCGGCCAGATAGGTGGCTATCAGGAAACGCTCTTGCTGAAGTAATCCGGCGGCCATCGGTTGCATCTTGCCGAACTCCATGGCCACCAGAATACTCTCTTTGGAAAACCCCGACAGGGCCTCCCGTGTCGGCGCGTGCATTGCGGGGTTGTCGTGACAGGAGGCACAGTGTTTGTCGAACAGTTTCTCACCGAGGAACTCCAGTGGCAGTTTGTCTGCGTGACGTATGACAAACGCCTCCAGCGACTTGCCGGGAGAGTCCATCAGCAGCACGGCGGAGCCCGCTATTAGCGCGATAGCCAGTATCGCAAGCAGAAGTCGAGTGACAAATAATTTCATCGCAAAGTCTCCACCTGACAGTGTCAGCGGCAGTTTGTCTTCAGCAATAGCCGCTTGAACACTATCGCGTTATGATCGCATTCGTCACGTTCCGGCTCTTCGGCCAGTTCCACGTCGGGAAAACGCTTGAACAGTTCGGTCATGCTCAGGTAAAGCTGGCGTTTGGCGAGCGCAGCGCCGATACAGAAACGCGGCCCATAGCCGAATGTTGCGTCCGGCTCGAACACGCGCTCCACATCAAACTGCTCGGGGCGATCGAAGTAGTCCGGGTTGTGGTCTTTCAGATGCGGCATCATCAGCACCATGACACCCTTACGCAATTGTTCGCCCATAAACTCCATGTCTCGGGGTGCGTAGCGTGCGAAACCCATTTTAGAGGAAATGCCCCAGCGGCTGATCTCATTGAAGGCGTTTGAAAAGCTGTCAGGGGTGGCGAGGGCCTTGGCTATCTGGCAGCGGTCATTTTTCAACAGCGCATATACCGACCACTGCTGGGCGACCAGCGTGGTGTCGGCACCCGCGCCGATCAGCGCCAGAATCAGCGTAATAATATCGCCTTCTTCAAAGCCCTCATTCTCGGCTTCAATGCGCAGCAGCGTACTGAGAAAATCATCCTGCTGCGGCGCGCTGCGGCGTTCATCGATGATTGTCTTGAGGATGGTGATGGCGCGGTTGCTGTCCTGTCGCGCGCTCTCACGCTGTTCGTCAGAGATTGTCGGGTTCCAGGTCTCGGTGAACGTTAGAATTACCTGTTTGATTTCCGGCCAGTATTTTTCCGGAATGCCGACCATGCGGGTGATGGATATAAATGGTATGTGGAAGGCAATTTTCTCGCGGTAATCAAATACCTCCGGCGAGCCCAGTTCATCGAAAAGTTTCTTGATCTCCGGCTCGATGCGGGCCTGTATCTTGTCGACGACATTGCGCGAGAATGCCGGTGCTGTGACCCGTCGCACCAGCCTGTGGTGATCGTGATCTGCGAGCAGGCTGTGACCAATCAGGGCGCGCTCAAAGTTGCTCCATTCCTCTTCGGGTGGGCGCTTTGGTGCAAACTCCCAATCGTAAAAATCTGATGATAGGGGTTCTGTCTTCCAGCACGCCATGATGTCTTCCATCCGCGTCATGATCCACGCCTGCCAAGGCTCGTACCACACCAGGCGGCCGCGTCGGGCGAGTTCCAGGCACTGGGGAGCGGGGTTCTCCATGTACTCTTTAGAGTTGGGTTTGTAGACGCTTTCAACCGGGGGAAGATTTTCTGCTGCCGCTGTCATACTGCTCTCCTAAGCTCAGGTGTGCTGCCTGACTCGTCATTGGCGCGATGGGATGGTGGGCGTATGTTAGCAACTTTTTCGGGAAAGCATACAGCCGTTCGCCGACATCAGTGCGCCGCGCTTTTCTCCCGGTCACGGCGAAGCAGATCGTTGCACAACATAGCGCTGAGGAATAGCAATCCGGGAGCAAGTTGTATGCACAGCCGCCCAACGCCCGTGAAATTGGACGCCCCGGCACCAAATACAGTGAACAGGAACAGGAACAGGAACATCAGTACCGCACATAGCAGGGCAGCGCTTATGCTCAGGTAGGTTTTGGTAAATGCGTTCGGTATAGTGAGTCCTATTGGAATGATGGTCAGAAGCAGGTAGCCCAGCAGGTGGAAGTTATCGTGTAACCAGACAGCCTGTATTGTGCCGGCGAGTCCATCGGGGTGGAATGGTGTCACTGAGTTCAGCATTTGCGCGATAATGAGCGGGTTTTTCTGCATCAGGATAACCAGCAGTATCAGTCCCAGTGCGCCAAGTGCGATGAGTTTTGGTATTTTGTGCCGTGTGCGCGGCACCAGCAATAGTGCCGGGATGAAGGTAAGCGCCCAGGGCAGGCCTTCGCCCTTGATCAGCAGGCAGGACAGAGCGAAGAAAGTGGCGAGCAGGGCCTGTGATCGCCAGCGGGTCGTCACCCAGTTATGGAAGGCCATCAAGCCCGCACAGTAGGTTGCACCCAGAAACAGATCCGCATAGCCGGCAAGTGCTACATGAATATTGAGCAGTGGCATGGACAGCAGTAGATAGGTAAAACCCATTGCAACAAGTGAGCCGGTGCCGGCGTTGCGCAACTGGCTGTAGAACGCAGCGCCCAGGGCAATAAGGCAGGCCAGCCACGGCAGGTTCATCAGGCTTTCATCCCAGCGACCGATGGCCAGGTTCATCCACACCTGTAGCAGTGGCACCGTGTGTGGGTAACCCGGGTGCCGATCCGTGAAGACGCCTTCGCCACCCATTTGCAGCCAGGTATTGTTGTCGACAAAGGGCAGCATGCTGCGGAATTCAAACCAGACTCTCGCCTTCGTTGCCCAATGCATGGTTGCGTCCCAAGGGAACAGCGGTCGCCACAGGATTTCCAGTCCCAGTGTCGCAAGTCGCAGTAATAGCAAAAACAACAGAAACAGAAACAGCACCCGTTGAGATGCCGGCAGGGAAGTAAAAGTCGTATTGGCGGTAGTGATCTGCAGGCCGACTTTTCGCTTGCCGTGCACGGCAAGCGCCGCCGCGATTAGCGCGCTGGCCAGCAGGCCGGTGGTGAAAAAGGACAGGGGCATTCCCATCGCATTCAGCACCCATAGGAATTGCGGGATTAGCAGCAGGCCGATCAGGGTGCCGTTACCCCATACCAACCCCGCTCTGGCGGGGGCTCGTTGCGGAATCAGCAGGTTCAACCATAATCCGCCGAGGAGTACCGGCAGAATTAGAGCGAGCATGGCGAATAGCGTATCCATCTATTTCAGCCGTACCACCGTGCCGGACGGAGCAGACAATACCAACTCTGCTTTCAGGTTTCGTTTTTTTGGTGATATCACCTGGCTGCGTTGGGGATCAAATTTTAGGGTGGAGGGATTTATCAGAACGATATAGTCACCCTTGCGAAAAAATTTCCTGTGTGGCAGCGGCGGCCCGTACAGTGACCAGTACACATTCAGGGGAAAGAAATAATAGGCGGTGCGCATTCCGCTGTAGTTATCTGTAGATGTCACGAAAATTCTTGGGTCTGTACTGTCCAGCAGTGGTTTGACGCGGTTGGCGAAGTTATATAGTTCGGCATCCGGGCCGATGGCCAGCCGCTGTTCGGTATTTTTGCCGGCAAATAGCCGGTGGGTATCGGACACTTGATGCAGCAATCTATGCTGCCAGAGTAAATCCAGCATGACCCAGATGGCGAGAAAAATAAGTGCTACCACAGACCAGCTGAACTGCAGTCTTCGCCGGAAGATGAAAAGCAGCAAGCGGTAGGCCAACAGGCTGAGAACCAGCAATGCCACGGCTAACGCGATGGGATAGAACGATGAGGCGTTAAAGGCGCCGGTGTAGGTGTTCATTGCCGCGGTATTCCACGGAGCGTAGCTGGTCAGGTCAGAAGCGATTGCCTGTAGTTTGTGCATCGTGGATGGCGGGAATACTGAAAAATCCCTGATAACTACAGTATCTCCGGCTCGGCCTGAAAAGCTAAGGCTGAGCGTGTCGGTTTGCCCTGACCACCCTCTGAGTTCCTCGGTCGCCAACCAAATGGATGTGCGCAGGTGGTTTTCCAGTTTGTAGGCATGCGACACGTCGGGTTGCCGGGAATCTTTCCAGACTATTGTGACACTGACTCTATCAGCAGGCTCCTCCAGCGCGAGATGAATGAATGAATATTCCTCGGTGTCAATTGTCCCTTCCGCGAGGTTGACCAGGCCAGCTCCGGTGCTGTCGAGTTCGAGTTGCAATTCGGTGCCGATCACGGTGGGGTTGCCCAGCAGGACCTCTGCGGTACCAGCGTTCCATATGACGGGGGAGACCTGTGGTTGGGGAGAGCCCGGTGGTATAAAGAGCAGTGCCAGTCCGGTGATCAAGGCCAGCGTACCCAAAAGCAGTGATAAGACAGTGATTCTCAGCATACTAGTCAATGTTTTCCACGGGCTTTGCCAGGGGAAGAAGCAAGCTGTGACCTTGAAAATTGATATTCTGGTACCCTTGTGCCGTACGCCAGTGGCGATCCCCAAAAGCATGAGCACACGTCAGTGGCCCGATCCCTGGTCAGTGGCAGACGCATGCGCAGTTGCTACAACTTATTATTAGCTGTCAGTGCATGAGGATAGCATCTTGGTGCCGCTGTAGTGCAGCTATTTGTGTGACCTGCTCCAGATTATTACAAGTCCTGCTGGTTTCGCTCAAGTGTCACGGTGTCGCCGTGATGGCACGAAACGCCATGCGTTGTAAGCAGAATGTGACCGATGGTGACTCGCACGACAGGCCTACTGCCGTTAGACTGCAGCTATGCGCCTTAGATTTGTCATTTTGCTCTGCAGTTTTCTTTGCGCCTGTTCAGGTTACGAAGCGAAAAACGTCTTCAAGTCGGATATCGACCTGGTGACCGATCAGTTTATTGACAGAACTCGTGCTGATGTCAAAGAGTTGGTCGTTAAGTTATACAAGCGCAATCCAAACCAGCTGCGAAAAATTCCCGGTATGACGGTAAAAGGACGGTTGGCACAACTCACTGTGCATCGCTATGAGCTGAAGTTTGCCGAACTCGACTATAAGCAGGATATTGCAGCAATGAACCTGGCCTTCGATCCAGAGTTCAAAGGTGATCGTGTTTTTGCGCTGGTAGTCGGGCTGGGCAGTATGCTCAGGCATGCGTACGAATATCAGCCGGAAGTATTTCTGCCAGACCAACTCGATGCCGAGGTATTCCTGGCCAGCGCGCACAATGTCGAGGTCTTACTGTGGAAACTGAAGAATGCCCGCAAGCCCAGTGGCCAGCACTATCTGATCACACATGAGTACAAGGGTGTGGTTGATAACCTGAGCTTTGAGCGCCTTTTTGGCGAGATCATAGTGTTGCAGGAGATGATGGCTGGCATTGCGGGCGATTCTAGCAACCGTGCTGTGACCGGTGCGGTGCACGCGGTTTCCAAGGTATTCATTCCGCTGCCGATATAGACCCATACTCAGCTAGCGAAGCGGCAACGCGTTTTGCCAGTTCAGCCAGCAGTTGCTTTTCAGTATCGACCAGCGCGCTGTAGCCGCTTGCTGTCAGTGCGCGGGAATCGGCAAAGCGATTGAGAGAGGTCACGTCATCCCCTCGAACCAGCCACCAGTAGGCCAATATCTGTGCCCGGCCATCGCTTGTTCCATGCAGTTGATCGATTCGAATATTGACGACCGTGGTGTCCCGCGTGAGCTTGGTGGGCAATAACTCCTGGCCACTGACCTGGGCAATCTCGGTGGCGAGAAAATTGCGTACGCCATCATAAACTGGTTCTGCCCAGAGGTGTTGACTGGCGGCCCGCATTTCATCTGTTCCCGTTACCAGCACCAGTCCCGGTTGATCGATATAGGCTGCGATTTCCACGCTGCCCAGCGAGTACCGTTTGGAGGTGGTGAGCGTACTGGACTGCAGATTCTGATCGGAGCGCAGCAGGTAGTAGGTGGGTGGCGTAGTCTGGCTGGCACAGCCGGCCAGTAGCGCTACCAGGAGAAAACCGGCGACTTTCATTGTTCACTCACCTCGGGAATGGTGTCGGGTACTGGGTCAGGAGAAATCAACACGGCATTGGGCTGTTCGGCAAGCGTGCGCGTCAGTGACTCCAGATTACTCATGGTTCGGTTCAGGGACAGCAAGCTTGAGTTCAGGCTTTGATACGCCTTGGAGTTCGGTGACAGGCTGCTGATGGCTTCTCTCAGCTCCTGTAGCGTCTGATCCAGGTGTACGGGCAATTGCTGCGTGCTCTGACTTTCAATAATGCTCTGCAAGCTCTCCAGAGAGTTATTCAATGTGGCAAGGGCAGAGTTGGCGCTGATCACCGTTTCGGTGATTGGCAACTCATCGATGGTATGAAGGATCGAGTTTACACTCTGCGCCAGTTGCGCCAGCCCCGTCTCTATCGTGGGAATCGTTGAATAATTCAAAAACGACCCCTCATTAGCCGGTGGTGTGTCCGGGTAGAAATCTATACCGATATATTTAGCTCCGGTGAGGAGGTTGCCACTCTCCATGGAAGCTCGTAAGCCCTGGGTGACACCACGACTGACACTTCTCCTCATTACTCCAACAGAGGCCTCGGTATCGGGAAGTTCCATCAGGCCGGGTTCAATATAGATCAGTACCGGGATCGGACCGCCCTCGCCCTCGGTGTCCGAGTTGATCCGCATTGCCTGGCCTTCTTTTAACATGATCCGGTCGACTTTCCCGATCTGAATGCCGCGAAACTCAACAGGTGCGCCGGGGACGAGCCCCTTGATGGACTGGTTGAAGGTGACGACATAGTAGGTGCCGAACTGGTATGGGTTCTTCAGGATGTCCTCGTAGGAGGGGTACAGTTGAAACTCAGTGTTTGCCGCAACCGCCTTGCCTTCCTTAACACCTTCTGGAACCCCAAAAGAGACTCCGCCAAACAGTATTGATTCCAGCGATCCGGTTTCGACTTTGAAGCCGCTGGCATTGGCGCTCATCGACACACCACTGGCATCCCAGAAGCGCACACTGCTATTGACCAGTTCGTGGTAGGGCGCGTCGATAAATATCTGGTAATGTACGAGCTTGTCGGACGGGTCAAACTCCATGGTTTCCACGCGCCCCACCTTATACCCTTTGTAGAGAACAGTGTCGCCGGCAGTGACCGACGTGGCGCGATTGCTGGTCAGGTTCAAACGCAGTCCGGGCGCGCCGGCAGGTGTCAGGGGAGGGTGCTCAAGTGCGGTGAATTTCCGTGCTCCTATTTCGCCCGTTCCGGGAGCCAGTTGTAGATAGGCGCCGGACAGCAACGTATCCAGGCCTGAAATGTTGTCCACGCTTACCCGTGCAGTGACAACCCAAAACCGCGTATCTTCACGCAGCAGTGGCAAGGCCTGCCGATCCAGCTTGATGGTGGCGATTACGCCATCGAAGTTGTCGTTCAGGCGCACGGATTGAACTGTTCCCATATCGACACTGCGATACTTCACTTTGGTTTTGCCCTGTTCCAGGCCATCGGCAGTTTTGAAGGCGATTTCTATTTCCGGACCCTCGTTCATCAAGTTATTGATGACCATGTAGATACCCAACACAAGGGCCAGTATTGGGATCAGCCAGATTCCGGAAAACTTACGACCTGGGGTTATGTCGGCTTTTTCACTTGTCACGGTTTTTCTCTTCCATTTCGTCCCAGATCATCCGGGGGTCAAAGCTCTCCGCTGCCACCATGGTGACAATGACCACTCCGGCAAAACAGAGCGCAGCTATACCCGGGCGGATGGCCAGTAGTCCTCCAAGATGCACCAGGGCAACCAAAATAGCCACTACAAATACATCGACCATAGACCACTTGCCCACAAATTCAGTGATCTGGTACATGGTTGTTCGCTGTCGTGCACTGATTGGGGAATGGCTTTTTACTGTCCACACCAGATAGAACATCGTCATCAGTTTTCCCAGCGGGACCATGACGCTGAAGATGAATATGACCAATGCCACCGGTGCCGCCCCATGATGCAGCAGTATAATGACACCGCCCAGTATGGTGCTGCCCTCGGAGGTGCCCAGTTGGTCGGTGATCATAATGGGGTACAGGTTGGCAGGGATATAGAGAATGCACGCCGTCATCAGTAGCGCCAGCGTGCGCTGGATGCTGTTGTTCTTACGCAAGTGCAGTGCGGCGCCGCAGCGGGGGCAGTGGTGTAACTCGGGTGCCGCCAACTGGGTGCAGACATGGCAGGCGGCCAGGTTTTGGGATGCAGCGGTGGTGGCAGAGGTCGTCATGTTGTTCGCAGCTCGTCAATGCGTTCCCAGCACTGATAGCGATCCAGGTTTGAGATGGCCAGGGTGAAGCAGACGCTGAAGCCGGCGTAAGCCCAGAATGATATGCCCAGCTCAACCGTTGCCATATCGGCAATTTTAACCAGTGAGACGATCACGCCGATAATAAAGACTTCTACCATCGACCAGTTCTGTGTCAGAAACACTGCTTTAGCGACGGGAATCAGCCACGGCTGATTTTTGCCGGCATACAGTGGCAGGCAGAGCATCAGCAGTAATACGAGAATGAAGGCCGGGATGATAATGATAAAGGCCGCGACCATGATGGCCACTACCGGCATCCCATATTCCCAGACTGCTCCGGGTGTTTGCCTCAGGGTGATGACGCTTTCAAGGCCGGAAGAGGAGAAGGACAGAAAGGAATAGCTGTTGGCCATTATCAGCAAGATGACACCGGCAATGGCAAATGACAGAACACGGCCATAGGCATCCGGGACTTTTCGGGTGAGAAAGTGGCCGCAGCGAGGACAGTACGCGCTTTCACCGGCCTTGAGGGAAGCGACGTCGGCTAGCAGGTCGCAGCTGTGGCAAGCGATCTCTCCATTATTTGCCATTATCCGGAATTGCCTTGCTCGCAGAGCCTTGTTCGGGAGTGTCTGGTCCAGCCATAGACTAGTGAGGTAGCCCCATGGTGGCGTGATCGTCGGGGTTGTACCCCTCTTCCATCTCGCTGATGGTCTTGTTCAGTTCCTCGGGCGACTCAGCGCGTATGCGCGCGGCCTCGTTGGCCAATGTGCTTTCGGATTCATCGTCGATGCCGGGGCCTCTCACTTCCTGAGCATAGGTCTGGCCGTTTGCATCCAGGCAGGGGTCGAGCCCGTCACCCTCTCCGCACACAGAGACGGCGCCGTTTTCATACGTCACGCGCTCTTCGACGATGTTGGTGTCGGCATCTGGCTGGGTGAGGGCAGATGCCGCTGGCAGACAGAGTAACAGTGCCGCTGCGCGACAGATTCGCATAATTCTCATCATCGTTTACCTGGTTTTTTTTACTCGTTTCGAGATGCAGGGGTGCGACAAACCGCGGATTCGGGCACCCTGTGTCTATCAGTGTCTTTGGGCAGTATAATGTGGATGCCGGATGGCCACCAGACACAATTTCGACAACCGGGCCTCCGGCGGCTATGCAGTTGTCCCTGATATCCATCGTCTGCGCGACGGGCGCAGGCACCTGTAGACCGAGATGATAAGGGATCAATTGGAACTGGCATGGGTGAATCCGGTACATCCGAAAGCGCTGCCATGGTGAAATTACAGTACGCTGTCAAAACGGCCCTCAGCCTGACGTTGGCGTATCTGATCCCCATGAGCCAGGGCTGGCCGCAGCCACAAACTGCTGCTACTACCGTCATGCTTATCGCTGCCACTGGCATGGTGTCTGAGTCATTGCAGAAAGGGGTGTCGCGTGTCCTGGGGACTGTGATTGGCGCCATTCTGGGCTTGTCTCTGGTCATTCTCTTCCCGCAGGAGAGAGTGGCCTACCTGCTGGCAGCCTCCTGTACGGTGGCGGTTGTCATCTATTTGTATAACGCCTATCAGGGTGACAGCACCGTCTTTATGCTGACGGCCGTAGTCACCCTGATGGTGTTCAATGGCGGCGATGCAGAGGGTGCATTCCTCTACGGGGCGGACAGAGCATTTATGACCGCCTTCGGCGTACTCGTCTACACGGTGGTCGCCAGCATGCTATGGCCGGTGAAGTCTGCCGATAATACCCGCGCGCTGGCCTCTGCGTTGGCAGGGCATTACCGGGACGCTTTCATGCGCCTGATTCACGCCGATGAGAAGATGCAGCCCGGTCTCGATGACTTCCTGGCTGGATTGGTGACCGATGGCCAGGCCTTCCAGACCCAGTTTGCCACGGTAAAAAACCATGCTGATGGTGTGACAGACTATTTGCGCGAGTGGAATACTGTGGTCGGCAGCTACGAAGAATTGGAGACTATTCTCTTGCCTGCGTTAAAGCAGGTTTCCGGCAGCTCCGTGAAATTCTCTCACTATATAGATGACTACCAGTCTGTACTGTCACAAATTGAAGACCTGTTTGGTGAGGTCGATGCCGCGTGGCGCGGTCGGCGGAACACGAGGCCGATGCAGGCAATCGAGATTGGGCTGAACGTGAATGAACTACGCAGCGCCGGTCACCTTGTGGCGGCGGCCGTTGCCGCGCGCAGGGAGTTACTGCAACGGTTGCAGCGAGTATTGCTGGACCTGCTTGTGGCGCTGGACAGCCTGTTGTTTGATCGGAGCTCCGTGATCAACCCGCGAGTACCCGGAGGGAAACCTGTTTTCAATTGGCTGGATCTTGAGAACCTCAAGACCGCAGTGCGCGCTTTCGTCACTTTCTGGATCGCCACCGGCATCTGGATATATTTCAATCCTCCCGGCGGCTTTATGTTCGTGACGCTGTGCACCATCCTGATCCCGCTGGTGTCATATACGCCAGTTACGCCCAAATTACTGTTTATTCTGCTCAGCCTGGGGTTTGTATTTGCGCTGCCGGCCTATATCTTTCTTTTGCCGCAGCTGACACATTGGCTGGAGCTGGCCGCTTTCCTATTCGCTTATGCATTCGTCGGGTTTTACGTATTCCAGGGCCCGGTTTCCATCTTTTTCCTGCTTGGGCTCTTCACGCTGGGAATACAGAACACTATGAGCTACCACGTCGATGCGATTCTGTTGAGTATTCTGATGTTCTACATGGTGTGTGCGACCTTGATAATCGCGATGTATTTTCCATTTTCCAGCAAGCCAGAGCAGTTGTACCTGAGTCTGCGGCGGCGCTTTTTTCGACTTTGCGCGCGGTGGATTAGGATGAATGCCCGGTCGCAGACGATGGCAGGCACTGTACCGCGTATTTTTATCAGTAGCGGGAGCGCTATCCTGGCAAAAATGGAGGCCTGGGGGCCGAAGATAGATGCATCGTTGTTCGCTGGTGATGGCGTGCAACAGGTAGCGACATTGAACAATAGTTGTGAAGTACTGTTTGCGCAGCTACAGGTACTTGCGCTGCGTCAACGTGAGTTTAGACAGAACTCATTGATTGCCGCGGCCAGACAGAAAAATTCTGGCAGCACACTGGCTGCGATCTGCGACCTGCTGGCAGATCGCGGTGCAGCTGCAGATATTGCGACGCTTGAATCCAGTCTAACCCATATTGAGAAGCGACTGGATGAACTGCTGGGCGATGATTACCTGGACAGGTATGATCCCCATGAGCTTGCGCAGTTCTATGTCTACCTGAATCTGCTTGCGTCGATCTTTCTCTGTCTGGTGGCCTGTCGCCAGGCGCATGAGGCAATTGACTGGCGCCGTATAGGAGAAACACGATTTTAGCGGTAGCTGATTTTTTTCGAGGTATTGACGCACTCCTGCGGAGAGTTGTGCTGTGGGCGCTGTTGGCGGTGATAGCGGGGTGCACCACTGTGGGGCCAGACTATCAGCCCCCCGCACCGGTTCAATTACCCGCGCAGTGGAGCGAAAAGGACGCCGCCGCCCAGGCACTGGCGATGGGTGCGTGGTGGAAGCTTTTCAATGATCCGGCCCTCAGCCAGCTCATCGAGCGGGGTGCGAGGCAGAATTTGTCTGTTGCGGCGGCGGGGCTTCGTATCGTGCAGGCCAGAGCAGCTCTGGGTATCAGTGACGCGCTGATCTTCCCGCAACAGCAGCAGTTAAATGGCAATTTCAATGCCTTGTACCGTAATGAGGACTGGTTCAAGTCAGCTGGCGCCAGTCTGGATGTAGGCTGGGAGATGGATGTCTGGGGAAAATATGCCCGCGGAATTGAGTCCAGTGAAGCCAGCTTGTACGCCTCAATTGCCTCATATAATGATGTGCTGGTCAGTATCAGTGCTGAGATCGCCCGCAACTACATCAACTATCGCACTGCGCAAGAACGGATGTTCCTGTCCCGGCAGAATATTGCAATACAGCAGCGCGTGGTTGAAATGACACAGGTTCAGTTCGATTCAGGCAACGTGTCCGAGTTGGACGTGCAGCAGGCCAAGGCACAGTTGTATGCCACGCAGTCTGCTCTGCCAACGCTGGAAATCGCCCGCTTGCAGGCGCAGAGCGCGATTGCGGTGCTACTGGGTACTATCCCTGAAGAGATCGAATCGCTTCTGTTCCCCGGTGGTGAACGGGAAGTACCCGGCCTCACCACGCGTATGCGCGAAACACAGTTCTCCAGCGTGGCCAGGGAGGCTTACACTAAATACTCGGTCATCCCGCAAGCGCCGAGACTCGAAGGGAGGGTGGATGCCAGGGCCGTGATGCGACGTCCCGACCTGCAGGTCGCTGAACTACAAGCCCGCGCCCAATCTGCCCGCATAGGCCTGACGGAAGCAGATCTGTACCCGCAGTTTGTGCTTTTCGGCTCACTCGGTGTGAGCCAGACCGTCAGGTCCAGCAACAGTTTCGATCTGTCCGATTCAGTGACGGCGACAATTGGTCCGGGGCTGAGCTGGAATATCTTTAACTATGATCGAATCAAGAATCGCGTACGCATAGAGGATGCGCTGTTTCAGGAAAGCCTGACGAACTATAACCAAACAGTGCTGGATGCCGTGCGCGAAGTGACCAATGCCCTGGACGGTTACTTCAACAACCTGGAAAAGAGCAAATACGATTTCGGTGCAGTCGAGGCTTCCATTCGCGCCTTCAATATTTCTTTCAACCAGTACAATAACGGGCTGGTGAGCTATCAACGGTTGTTGAGCACGGTAGAAACGATGACAGTGCGCGAAGACGCCTATGCCCAGACGCGTGGCAATATTGCCAATCAGGTGGTGGGCTTGTATAAGGCGCTGGGTGGCGGCTGGGAGCCGTTTAAGACTTTACCTGTGGTGCATCCTGAGACAGTGAAGGCGATGGAGTCGCGCACGGATTGGGGCGACTATCTGCAGCCGCAGGTTCTCGATGGCGAGGATCGCAATGACTGAAGTCCCGCACGAACTCGCTTTGGGTGATGTCTATCTCTCGCCTTTGTTACCAGTATTCAGTCTCGCGTTGCTGGGTGCCTGGGTGACCGTGCTGATTTTAAACAAACTGCGCCTGAGCCGTTATATTATGTTGCCGTCGACGACTTTTCTGGCATTTATGGTGTTGTACATATTGCTGATGAATACTTTCTGGATACGAATATAGGGAGCAAAGGCGGTGCAACTCTTTAAGAAAATGGCACTTTGGTCGATCAACTTGACGTTGATTGCGTTGGTCGCCTGGTATGCCTACCAGGCGTTCGAAGAGTATTTGAGTAATCCATGGACAAGAGATGGCCAGGTGCGCGGCCATGTTATCCAGATCGCGCCGCGGGTGTCAGGGATGGTGACTCGTATCGCAGTCATCGACAATCAGTATGTTCAGAAGGGTGATCTGCTGTTCGAGATAGATAAGGAGCCTTTCGAGATCGCTATTGCGCAGGCCGAAGCGAATTTGGAGCGGGCGCGTATAGGTTCCAATGCGGCCCGAATCGAATACGATCGCCTGCAGGATATTTTCAAAAAAGACCCCGGCGCCGTGTCGCAGAAGGATCTCAATCTGCGCGAGGCCAAGTATCAGGAATCGCTTAGCCAAATAGATGTAGTGACTGAAACTCTGCGCAGTGCGAAACTGAACCTGGGCTATACGCAGATACGCGCCCCCTTGGATGGCTATGTATCCAATGTCGATTTTCAGGTTGGCACGCAAGCCGTTGCCAATAGCCCTATACTGGCACTGGTGGACAGCAACAGTTTCTGGGTATTCGGCTATTTTCGCGAAAGTCAGATCGGCAAGTTCAAGATCGGCGACCCTGCCCGCGTTACACTGATGGCCTATCCCGATTCTCCGCTGGAGGGTCGGGTCGAGTCGCTGGGCTGGGGGATTGCGCCATCGGACGGTAATACCGGATTCAATTTGCTGCCCAGTATCAAGCCGGTTTTTCAGTGGATACGTTTGGCGCAGCGCATTCCTGTGCGTATCAAGCTGGAAAACATTCCCAAAAATGTGGAACTCCGGTTTGGTCTGACAGCCTCCGTCATGGTGATGGCGGAAAAACCTTAACCGGGACTATCAGGGGAACCCGTTTTGCTCAGTTTTAACTCGCACAACAACTTTTACTTTTTCACGGCCAGCCTTGTCATATTGTTGCTGGCGTCGGCTTTCGTGAGCTCTACACCTGGTGGAGAGAATCATCTATTGTTGCAGGGGTTGATGTTCGTAACGGAACTGGTGGCTTATTTCAGCCTCAATCTGTCAAGAAAGTGGCGCATATTTGTTGGTGTGATGCTGGTGATGCTGATGGCGGCGAATGTCCAGCGTGAAATGACGGACTGGTCTGCTGCACCTCTGATCGGCCTGAGTGTGAGCCTGGTGTTTTACTGCGGAATAGTCTATGCCGCAGCAAAACAAGTGTTGTTTTCCGGTGATATTGAGCCCAATACGATAGTCGGCACTATAGCGGTTTACTTACTGCTGGGGCTTATCTGGTCGGTGCTATATTTGATGGCTCTGGAGTTCTGGCCACATAGTATTTCTGGGATAGAGTATCAGGACTGGCGGGACAATTTTGGCATCACAAGTTATTTCAGCTATATCACACTGTCCACGGTGGGTTATGGTGATATCTCCCCGACGATTCCGGTGACGCGAACCCTGGCGTATCTGGAGGCAATAACGGGTACCTTTTATATGGCAGTGGTGGTGGCCAGTATGATAGGTAGAGTCAGAAGGCATTCAAAATAGTCAATGGAAACGAATCAGGAGAACAACATGGCCGAAGAAAAACCTGGCGCGGGCTACGACCCGAAGTTTGTCCACAATATGATCGAGTCATTCTTGCGCATCGGTCTATTGCTGGTACTGCTGGCGCTGGCCTACGACATCGTCAAGCCCTTTATGACGCCCATTTTGTGGGGTGCGATTATCGCGATGGCTGCATTTCCACTGGTGAAATGGCTGCAACCAAAGGTGGGCGGTCGGCGCGGGCTGGCCGCCACTCTGGTCACCCTGTTTTTCATCATTGCTCTGGTCGTGCCCACCTGGTTTGTGATGGATGCCAGTGTCGGCGCGCTGAAGCAGGCTACCACCGCTCTGGAGCAAGGCGAGTACAAAGTTCCTCCACCCTCTGCGAAAGTGAAGGACTGGCCGCTGGTAGGAGAGCGCCTTTATAGCGCCTGGAGCAATGCCAGCAGTGATCTAGAGGAGTTTGCGGTTGACAATGCTGCTCAGTTGAAGGACCTCGCCGGCGGTGTGGTCAAGCGGATCGGTAGCAGCCTTCTGGGTGTGTTAATGCTGGTGGTGGCGCTGATAATTTCCGGTGGCTTCATGACTTTCGCCGAGAGCTGTGGGTCGGCCGCACATCGCTTCTTCGTGCGGGTGGGTGGATTGAGTCCGGGCGGTGAGTGGGCCCCGCTGGCCGTTGCTACTGTGCGTAGCGTGCTGCAGGGGGTTGTCGGTGTTGCGGTCATCCAAACGATCATCATTGCTCTCGGGCTGTTTGTAATGGGCGTTCCGGCTGCTCCCATCCTGACGGTCATTGTGCTTATCGTGGCCATAGCCCAGGTGCCGACGCTGATCGTGATCGCTCCCATCATCGTCTACGTCTTCTCCACCGCGGACACCACCTCAGCAGTGATCTTCGCTGTTTATCAACTTTTGGCCGGTGCCAGTGATAATGTCCTCAAACCGATATTGATGGGTCGGGGGCTGGATATTCCCATGCCGGTGATATTGGTGGGCGCTATCGGTGGCATGATCATGTCCGGGATTATCGGCCTCTTCGCCGGTGCTGTGATACTGTCGATCTTCTACAAGCTGTTTGTTTTGTGGTTGGATCAGCAGGCGCAATAACCGCACGCACACTCTGAATATCGGGGCTCGCTGGACGCTTTGCCGCGTTTTGACACACAGCAAAGCGCTCACTTACACTGCCACGTTGTCACCAGAAAGAAGACTTAAACAATCATGTGCTCAGGAGTCGCTCAGTCCGGTGCATCAACTCCCGGAGATGAGCCGGAAATATCCATTGTCATGCCCTGTCTCAATGAGGCAGAGACTTTGCGCGGCTGTATCGACGAGGCCATTGCGGCAATTCGCGCATGCGGTGTCATCGGAGAGGTTATCATCGCCGATAATGGCAGCACCGATGGATCGCGCGAGATAGCGGTCGAGGCGGGTGCCCGCGTGGTGCCGGTGTCCCAGAGAGGCTATGGCAATGCCCTCATCGGGGGTATTAATAGTGCCCGTGGTGTTTATGTGATGATGGGAGATGCCGATGGCAGCTATGATTTTGGTGAGCTCGGCCAGTTTCTCGAACAGCTGCGACTTGGCGCTGATCTGGTGATGGGATGCCGTCTACCCAGAGGCGGAGGCACTATTCAGCCCGGGGCCATGCCCTGGAAGCATCGATGGATAGGGAACCCGATACTGTCCGGCGTTGGAAAGGTTTTTTTCCGCTCCCCCGTCGATGATTTTCACTGTGGGTTACGGGCTTTTCGGCGCGAGGCGATACTGCAGCTCAATCTTCGCTGCAGCGGGATGGAATTTGCCTCTGAAATGGTCGTCAAGGCGGCGCAGGCTCGCCTGAACATCGATCAGGTGCCCGTGACGCTCAGGCCTGATGGCAGAAGTCGGTCTCCTCATCTCAATAGTTGGCGCGATGGTTGGCGTCACCTCAAATTCCTGCTGCTGTTCTCGCCGAAGTGGCTGTTCTTCTACCCCGGGCTAGTGATGTTCATTGTCGGGTTGCTGGGATTGGCCGCTCTGGCCACCGAACCGGTGACGATTGCGGGTATCAGCTTCGATACCAATACCATGCTGCTGTGTTCGACCCTGATGATTGTCGGTTTTCAAGCGATATTCTTTGCGCTGTTCACGCAGGCGTTTTCCATTCATATTGGCCTGAGAAGACCGGACAAGCGTTTCCGCAAGCTCTTCGAGAAAGGCCCCGTAGAGTGGGGTGCGGTTTCAGGCGGCCTGCTGTTGGTGGCAGGGGCGGCGATGTTTATATTTGCCTTCCTGAATTGGCAACGTGCCGGTTTCGGGCCGCAGTCATACGCGGACAGTTTGCGAGTTGTCATACCCGCCGTCACGGCAATGACGATTGGTGTTCAGACCATATTTTGCGGTTTTGTATTTGGCACGATAGGCCTTTTTGATGGCGCGTTGAATAACTCGAGTCAGTCGTAGCGCCGGCGAGAGCAATTTTCCAGCAGCGCCCTTTAATCAAGCGAACAATGCAGCCCATAGCCATGATGAGTTATTTAAAGTATTTGGTCATTGGTGCGGTAGTGGGAATGGCGTCCATTATCGGTCGGGAGGTTATTGCGTTGTTTCTGCCGGCAGATACGCCTGAATATTATGCTCTGTCGGTCGCCGCCGTTTACGCATTGGGGATTCTTGCCAGCTATACGGGGCATCGAAAAGTCTCGTTCAGCCACGTGGACATGGAGGGACAGAGTACCGCCTCGTCGATGACGTGGTTTACGGTGATCGCGATTGTAGGGCTATTGTGCGCTACATTGTTGTCTGTCTGTATACGTTATCTGCTGCCGATACAGGATGTTTTCGGAGCGCATAGTGCAACAGCCGCCTTCGCTATCGCCACGGTGATTACCTCTGTTATCACGTTCACCCTGAATGCACGCCACACATTTCGGGGGAGACAGTCAGATGTGCTTTGAGTTGTGGCCGATGAACTCTGGATCCTGCCCTGTGCGGATGTCCGTCTTTGAACGTGAAACGGGGTTGCGACCCGGGAAGCTATGGAATATTTGATTGTTGCTGCTGTCTCGGTCTGGGCAGTTGAAGTGTTTCTAAAACTTCCGGTTAGAACTGCTGTGGATGAGCTCTGGCACGTATCCCAAAAGGCTATGCATACCGTCATGTCACAGCACATTTCTGATCACTGGAAAGAGAAAGTGATGCTAGTTTACGCGCGGCATTCATTGCTCAGCACGCTCAAGCTCGCCGCACTCGTCATCGCGTTTGTCGCGCTGGCGATGCTACCCGTGATTGTGCTGGATTATTTCTCTGTCACTGAAGAGCCAATACTTCCGCTGTTTGCCACCACTGAGGGATTGCTGGCCTCAACCGCGGTGGCTTTCTGCTATTTTTGGATAAGGGGGCGGTTTGCTTAATAGAGAGTATTCCACCACTGCCAAATTGCTGCATCAACTGGCGCTCGGCTCGCGGCTGGTGGGGGAGCTGTCCTTTGATATAGAGCAGGCGTTAAACAAGGTCAACCCCGGCAATGTCGGTGCGCCACCGGTGTTTGTCGTTGGTCTCGCTCGGGCGGGAACCACAATACTGTTGCGTTCCCTGTATCAGAGCGCAGCATTTCGATCGCTAACTTATCGGGATATGCCGTTCGTTCTCATGCCTGCGACCTGGCAGAAGCTCTCCTCGCACTTTCAACAGGATATGCCTGCCGTAGAGCGAGCCCACGGAGATTCCATTGCGATAGATTTCGACAGCCCGGAAGCGTTTGAAGAGGTTTTCTGGCGTACTTTCTATGGCCGAGATTACATTGAGGATTCGTATCTATCCTGCCAGCGGCTGGACAACAATGCCTGTGACAAGTTTCGACGCTATGTTGCCAGCGTGGTCGCAAGCTCAAAAGGGATTGGTGGAGAGCGTTATCTTTCCAAGAATAACAACAATCTGCTGCGACTTGCGGGCTTGCGGAAATCCTTTCCGGAGTCGACTATTATCATCCCGTTCCGCGAGCCCTTGCAGCATGCACTGTCATTGCTGCGGCAACACAGGAATTTCGTGGCCATCCAGCGAGAGGACCGCTTTGCGCTAAAGTATATGAGCTGGCTGGGTCACCATGAATTTGGTTTGAATCACAAACCGTTCCGCTTCCCGGGCCAACCCGTGCCCAGTGCCGATCCAGGTTGCGTGGAGTATTGGCTTGAGCAGTGGATTGGCGCTTATAATCACGCTCTGGAGCACGCTCCGGCAGGCACTATTTTCCTCTCTTACGAAGATCTTTGTCACAATCCGGACGCATTACTGGGCAGGCTGATGGCCGCGCTGGAAGTGCCTTACAATGACGCAATTGGTGGCAGTATTTCACGCAGTGACAGTCATGCTGTGGATGAGGTCGATCAGCAAGCACTGGCTCCGGCGCTGTCCACATACGAGCGATTGCTGGAGGTCAGGTTTTGATATAAGCCGGGCACAAACCCCGCAGACGCAAAGCCCTAATACGGTGAAAATATTTTTATGAATACACTACAGAAGATCGCAGTTGCCTACCTGCTGGGAATGGGCTTGCTGGTGTTGGGCTTTGCGGTGGCCGAGTACAAAATATTCCCCTATCAATACATTGCGCAGCTACGTGACTTTATCCAGTGGGAGCCCGAGGCGGCCAAGGAAATGCCAACTCGCCAAAAGCTGCTCAGTCAATTGGGTTTTGCCGATGCCCTGTTTGTGTACAACGCGCGCATAGCGCCTGCCATCAGAAAAAAAACGCATGCGCTCCCTCTGCCAGATGCCAACAGCACACGGGACAACCCGGATATTTATATTGCCCCGGGCCAGGAAGGTTACCGCGCGGTATTTGGCGCCATGGATTACAACGATGCGTTTTGGGGTGGAATATTGATCGGGCCAGATTCCGAAGTCATTCACACGTGGAAGCTGTCAACTGAGCACTTGCCGATGAATACCAAGCCGGATCAGGGTAAGAATATGTACGGTCTGGCGCTACTTCCCGACGGCTCCGTCATATATACGATGGGAGAGGACGGCGGTGGTATTGTCAGGGTCGATGCCTGTGGCAACATTGTCTGGAACCTGGATGGCCTTTATCACCATACGGTATCCATGTCTGAGCACGACGACTATTTCTGGACATGGGAAGGTGTGCATACGGATAAGCATCCCAAAGTGCTTAAGGTTGATGCGAACACCGGTGAGATATTGAAGACTATCGATATGAAAGAAGTCATGTTGAAGAATGACACTATCCATCTATTTGATATTCGACAGAATGCGCGCAACCAGAAAGACATTTTTGATGTCTCCCACGCAAATGACATTGATGAGCTGACGATAGCACAGGCCCCTGAATTTCCCGCGTTCAAGCCGGGTGACTTATTGATGAGCTATAGAAACCTTAACCTGATTTTTGTTATAGACCCGGAGAGTCTGCAGATGAAATGGTGGCGGGTGGGTGCTACAAATCGCCAACACGACTCTGACTGGGAGAACGGGTCAATAACATCGTATAGCAATAATATGTCTGGCGTCAGAAAAGGGCATTCGGACATTGTGAGGATTGATCCTGACTCGCTACAGCACGAGGTCATCGTCGACGGTGAAGACTATTCGATGTTTTCCATCATCAATGCCAGACAGAATTTGACCAGCTTTAATACCCGAATGATTACAAACTCCACGCAGGGCTGGGCGCTGGAGCTTGATGATGACGGCGAATTGGTCTTTAGCTATATAAACACATACAATGCAAAGCGCAAAACCTCGCTGCATCTGTCGGAGGCATACAGGTTGAAGAAGGACTTTTTCAGCAGTCGATTTTGGGAGCAATGTAAGCCATGAGAAATTTTCTGGTGTTTATAATCACCCTGGTATTTGCTCCCTTTGCCAGCGCCTATACCGGTCCAGGGCTCGGGCTGGGCGTTATTGGGACAGTGGTGGGTGTGGTTTTTTCGCTGCTGTTGGCGCTGTTGGCGGTGTTCTGGTATCCACTGAAGCGCGCCTTGAAAATAGGTCAGAAGAAGGCCAGTGCGGACGAGGAAATTGAAGAGGAAGCCAAGCCCGAAGTCGAAAAGGCATCTGGCCCGCAATAGTTCCCCTGTCCGGGCATAGACAATAAGAGATCCCGAGGATGGCGCTGGAAAAAGCTGAATACTTTGGCAAAGATCTCGAGGCGATGTCATTCGCCCACAACTATCACCGCTGGATTGCCAGTGAACTCGCGCCTTATCTGGGCGATCATATTGCAGAGGTGGGTGCTGGCATCGGCAACTTTTCCGACTTTCTGCTGGACGCAGGTGCCCGGCGGCTCTCTGCTTTTGAGCCTTCCAGTAATATGTATCCAGTGCTTGAAGAGCGATACTTGGAGGTGCCCAATGTCGATACCTACAACGCCTTCTTTGAGCACGAGTCCGAAAAGTTTGTCGCCAGTCTGGATGCAGTGGCATATATCAATGTGCTCGAGCATATCGAGGATGATCGATTGGCCCTACAGCATGCCCATCACACACTCAACCCGGATGGCCACCTGCTGATTTTTGTTCCGGCCCTGAAATTTCTCTATAGCGAACTCGATAGAAAAGTTGGCCATTTCAGGCGCTACAGCAAGCGGGAGTTGACGGAAGTAGTGACATCGGCGGGATTTCGCATCGAGTCCTGCAGGTACTTTGATGTGATGGGCATCATTCCCTGGTATATCGCGTTTGTGTTGCTGAAGCAGACGACATCCAGCACCAATGTCACGCTATACGACCGCATTGTGGTGCCAGTGATGCGGCGTGTCGAACGTATCATTTCGCCGCCCATTGGCAAGAATTTGCTGCTGGTCGCGCGCAAGGCCTAGCCCCTGCAGAATAGACGGACACGCGCTTCAACCGTCCGTGACTGGTGGCGGCCGCGCTACGTTGGCACCCCATATCCACTGGGTCAGGGTTACCAGGCCGAACCCTGCCAGTACCACCAGGCTCAGATCGGCCATGGTGTGATAGCGCGGCTCACCGTAGAACACACCCAATACCCCCAGCATCACGAGTATGGATATCGCCAGTGGTGATATATCGATTCTTGCGCGGATGGCGGCGGTAGCACCAACGATGGCCAGTGCAGCGACAAACCAGAAGGAAACGACCCAGGACCACACCGGCCAGGTGGCTGTGCCATGCCATTTCGCGACCTCAGCCACTGTGTGCCGCGGTCGATACAGACCGAAAGCGCGGCCGTAGCGCGCGACTATCGTCAGTGGCAGTTTGTCGAGGTTTTTGCGTATTTGGACGATAGCGGCATCGCGGTGCAGGTGATCCTTCACCGCGCGGTCTTTTATGTCGGCCGGCTTCTTCGCGAACTTCAGGCAGCCCATGTGGAAGAAACCCTTATTCTTGCCTTCGAAAGTTAGTGGGCAGTTACCAATAAGCAGCCCCGTGCCCATATTGGTCGACATGAACACAGGCACTTCAAACCGCTTGGCGTTGAATATTGCCCAGGGCGCAATAAGCAGGGCAACGATGGCGAATGTCAGCAGGGCCAGCAACGCACGACGTGCATGACTGAGCTGTGCCGCGCGCCACAATATGGGTATGAGCAAAACCAGCAGTGCTATCTGCTCAGGCCGGGTGAGCGTTGTCAGGCCGACAAAAAAGCCTACCGCAATTGCATGCCGCACGTTTGGCGCCTTGGAAAAACGGTAGAATGCAATAATAGATGCACCCAGCAATACCAGTGCCAGTGGTTCCGACAGGATTTGTGCATCCAGTACCCAGAAGCCCGGATAGACCGCTGCAATGGCACCGGCCGCAACGCCGGCAGGGTCGCCAAAGAACAGGCGCGCGATCACTGCACTGACCACGATGACCAGCATGCCAATGAGCACCCCCAGCAGTTGGTGTTCATGTATTGTATCGAAGCCCAGTGCAGATACACCGCCAAGTAAGGTTACCCAGGCGGGGGGATGATGTGCGGTTTGCGCTCCGACATCCCAC
Source organism: Halioglobus sp. D3-4 (assembly GCF_055809315.1). NCBI lineage: Bacteria > Pseudomonadati > Pseudomonadota > Gammaproteobacteria > Cellvibrionales > Halieaceae > Halioglobus > Halioglobus sp. D3-4. Next base: position 2,858,118 of record NZ_CM147907.1, on the reverse strand, counting down.
ATGGCGGATGTGTAGCCGAGTCCGTCTGCCAGTCTGAGCGCATCGAGGTGATATGACAGCCCGTCGCCCCCTAGCACGGGGTCAGTGGCACCGAATACCAGCAGGATGTAGAGCAGGCGGATGCTACCACCTGCGATAAGCGAGATGGCAAGCGCAGGCCCGAAGCGGATACTCGCGACCCAACGTGGGTAGTGATCCGCTCTCGCCAGAGTATTCGGATTAATCGCGCTCAATAAACTGTCCCTGTTGAAATTTGTAATTTTGTCACTTACGAGAAATCACGGCTCCATGCCGACAGTAGTACACTAGCACACACCATTTGTGTGTTCCATAAGCGCTCCTTGCGCGTCGTGGGGCGAATGGTTGCAACGCCTGCGCGGCACCACGGCGAGTTGTTTTTGTCGTGGTCTAGCAGAGAGACTGTATCGGAGAATGCTCGAAGTTATGAAGATTGTAATTGTTGGCGGCGGTGCAGGGGGCCTGGAACTGGCGACCTACCTGGGCCAAAAATTGGGTCGTAAAGGCCTGGCTGAAATCGTACTGATCGATCAGAACCAGACCCATTTATGGAAGCCGCTGTTACACGAGGTCGCTGCGGGCAGTCTCGACGCCGAGGTGGATGCCCTGAGCTATCGCGCCCATGCGACTGCTCACGGCTTCGTCTTCAAACTGGGGTACTTCAGCAGTGTCGATAGGGCCAATCGATGTATAGAGCTGGCGCCGGTGTTCGACGACGACGGTTTTGAGGTGCTACCCCAGCGTCGTGAAACGTATGATCAATTGGTGATTGCCATCGGCAGCGGATGCAATGATTTCGGTACGCCCGGCGTAGCCGAATTCGCGCAGTTCCTGGAAGGGCCCAAACAGGCGGAGCGGTTTCACAAGCAACTGGTCAATCACTTCATTCAGCTCAATCGCAAGTTAATTGATGAGCCCACAAGAACCCTGAATATAGCGATTGTGGGCGGTGGTGCTACCGGCGTTGAGCTGTCTGCGGAACTCTTTAACGCCCAGCAGTTGTTTTCACTCTACGGCCTGAAGCGTGTGACCAATGCGCATTTGCGCGTCACACTGCTGGAGGCGGGTCCGCGGCTGGTACCGGCGCTGGCAGAAAATGTTTCAGAGGCGGTGCGCTCCGAACTGGTAAAGCTGGGTGCGGATATCCGCTTGAATACCCACGTTGCCAGAGCTGAGAAAAAAGCGTTTATCACCGCCGATGGCGATACTGTGCCCGCCGATATGATGCTCTGGGCAGCGGGTGTGAAAGTGCCGGATTTTATCGCCGATATCGAGGGTCTGGAGACCAATCGTATCAACCAGATTCTGGTGAAGCCCACGTTGCAAACTACTTCCGATGAGAGCATTTACGCCATCGGCGATTGTGCCGGCTATGATCTCGGTGATGGCCGTTGGGTGCCGCCACGAGCGCAATCGGCGCACCAGATGGCGAGTCTGGCGGGGAAAAATATTGTTCGCGGCCTCAAAGGTAAGCCGCTGAAGGCTTTCAAGTACCGGGATCATGGCTCATTGGTGTCGTTGAGCCGGTACACGGCGGTCGGTGTTTTGATGGGGAATTTAGGTAAGGGACAGAGTCTGAATGTACGCGGTTGGCTGGCTCGAATGGTGTATATTTCGCTCTACCGAATGCATCAGGTTGCGTTGCACGGATGGTTCAGGGCCTCCTTGCTGGTGATCGCCGACAAGCTCAACCACATCGTAAAACCCAGATTGAAACTACACTAGGGGCCAATCCGCCGGCGTTGCACGCCCGCGTTTGCAGCGGGCGTTCCAGTCGCGTGAGCGATTGCACTAAGGCGTCGGACTACCAGTCCATTTGTACCGAGACGCCAAAGCGCCTCTTATAGGTGTAGGGGAGAATCTGCGCTGCCTCGACGCCGACGATTTCCTGGCCGCCGATACTTGCCACGTAAAATTGATCAAACAGGTTCTGTACGTAGAACTGTACGCGGTAGCGCCCATTGCGTGCGGCAACACCGGTGTACAGGTCGAAGGTATTGTAGGGGTCGCCAACTAGCAGTGGGTTGTTGGAGGTACTGAACTGCACCTCGTCGCGGTAGAAAAAGTTCAGGCTGGCGAAGCCGTCAAAGGGCATAGAGGGAATGGGGACGTAATAAGTGCCAGCGAGGTAAGTCGACCATTTTGGTGAGTTGGGCAGCTCGCCGCCGGAGAGATCCTGGGTGCCATTGACACAGCCTTCGGCCTCAGTCTGGCGCGCATAACAGGGTGCATCCGGCCAATCCGAGAATGTCGCATCGGTGTATGCCAGTGACCCTTGCAGTGAAATATTCTCCGTCACCTGCGCATTAATCTCGAGTTCGACGCCCTTGGTTTCCAGCTCCCCTGCATTGGTCAGGAAAAAAATGGGCGGGAACGCATCCGGAACCTGTGCCGATGCTTGAAAATCCTTAAAGGTACTGTAATAGGCGGCGGCATTGACACGGAGGCGATTGTCAAACCATTGCGACTTTAGGCCAACCTCGTAACTCTTGGGGATCTCCGGGTCGACAAACACATCCTCGCCGCTGCTCGGCCCGGAGGGCAGGGAATTGGAGCCGGGGCCTTTATAGCCTTTGGTATAACTAGCGTAGACCATGGCGTCTGCAGCGATATCGTGTTCCACCATTATTCGCCAGGAGCCGGCATCGTCCTTGTCCTTTTCATCTACCGAGCCAGCCGGCGCCTCCGGCAACGTGCCGGGAAAGGAGCTGACAACCTGCTTGTGGTGCAACTGGTCGAAGTTGTATCGCGCCCCTAGAGATAGCCTGCTGTGATCAGTGATATGCCATGTTGCCTGTCCGAATGCGGCAAAGCTTTCACTGTCGTTTTTACTGTTGTTGATCAGGGAAAGGGCGCCGGCCGGGGCTTGGTCAATGCCGTACAGGTCGATGTAGCGGTCAAAGTTCCGGTCAATTTTTTTGTAGAAATAGTACAGACCGGCAACGTATGTGATGGGGCCGTCACCGGGCGATGTCAGGCGCAGTTCCTGCGTGTATTGCTCGTACTTTTCATTGCTGTCGTTCAATGGCAGTGCTGTGCGGGTGTAGTCATCCGCGCGAGCGGCACCGTATACATTCTCATTGGTATACGCAGTGATAGAGGTCAGCACGTAGTCGTCAAGGGAGTAGTTTAACTCCAGGCTGAAAATGTCGACCTTGGTACTGCCCTCCGAGGTGTCATTGTCCACGACCTTGTCGTTCTTCGGCCCCACCGGCCCACCCTCGCGTGCGACCACGCTGCCGGCTGCAACCTGGCGCAGCGCGGCCACGCAGCAGGTATGATCACGCTTGATATGGGTGTAAGCGATTTGCGCATCAAGGTCTTCGCTGATCAACCAGCGCAACTTACCGCGAGCGCCCCATTCGTCACGGTCGTTGAAATCATCGCCGCCGGGGTACTCGTTATCGATAATCGGGTCCATGGTGTTGCTGTACATGGAAATCCGCCCCAGCAGAGTGTCCTCAATAATCGGGCCGGATGCGTAGCCGTAAAGATTCACCAGATCGTTACTGCCGTAGCTGGCGCGAAACCCTGTCGCGAATTCTTCTGTGGGACCGTAGGTAGTGATGTTGAGTAGGCCAGCACTGGCATTCTTACCGAACAACATACCCTGTGGGCCGCGCAACACTTCCACACGTTCGACATCGCTGAAATCCAGCACTGATCCAGACAAGCTGCCTGAGGCAACATTGTCGACCACCGTGCCTACAGACAGATCGACGGAGCGGCTGAAGCTATTGGTTCCTATGCCGCGAATTTGAATATTGCGGCCAGCATCGCTGGTGCCTTCTGAGAACGTAAAGCCCGGCACCAGGCGCGATAGATCGGCAATCTGTGTTTTGTTCAGGTTGGCCAGTTCAGTGCCGCTGACCACTGCGATGGAAATCGCCACATCCTGCAGGCTCTCTGAGCGTTTCTGCGCAGTGACGACGACTTCTTCCAACTGTTGCGCCTGTGCGGTTGAAAATGGGGCTGCGAAAAGTAGTGCGCCTAAGTAGCGCGAGATTCTGGCGAAGTGCATGGTGCGTCCTGTGTCAATTATTATTAAACCGCGTCACAGTGCAACCCGGTTGCTGTTTATCCTTCAACGCTTCATTTTTGCAAGGATAACACGCGCGGGCAAGGCCGATCTGTCTGCGGCATTGCACGGCGCGTCCAACCCAACCGGCATATGGTAAACCCGTAGCTGCATGGTGAAACGCATAACTGCAGTGCTGTTGCGGTTACCAGAGGTAGCGCACTTCAACCCCGAAGGTGCGCTCGGCGTAGCGCGGTACCTGTTGGGCATAGCCATTGGGCGTGAAGTTGGCAGGTAATGAGGCTATTGTCGAGACATGCCATTCATCGAAGACGTTCTTGGTAAACAAGGTCACTGTATAGTGCTCCTTATGGTCCAGCGCCACTAGCGACAGGTCGAGAATACCGTAGGCATCCTCGGTGGTGTTGACATCCTGTTCGATACGGAATTGCACATCGTCCTGATAGCGGTAGTTTCCGTTGAATGACAGGTCAAACGGCATGGTCGGCAGCGGGATCAGGTAGCTGGCGGCGAGCGTGAATTTCCACTTCGGTGTGGACGGCAGGTCGCCACCGCTGAGATTCTGGGTCGCCGGGCTGTCAGCGCAGCTGGTCTGCCCTTTGTAACCCACGCCGCGAAACGATTGGCCAAAGGAACAACCCGCACCTTCGAACTCGTTGATCTGTCCATCCACGTAGGCCATACCCCCTGACACTGTGAGATTTGCCAGCGGCAGTGCTGTGAAGTCCACCTCCACGCCCTGTGTCTCCACCTTGCCGACGTTGGCCAGTACAAAACTGAAAACACCGTCGTCCTGACCGTCGCCGTCATCATCCACCGGGTTGCCATTGTCGTCCAGCTTCGGGGTGAACTCAGACGCGCTGGCCTGGAAATCGTCGAACTTGGTGTGAAATATTGCGACGTTGAGTATCAGGCGGTCGTCAAACCATGTGGACTTGAGGCCGAGTTCGTAGGCATGGCTGGTTTCGGGGTCGACGGGGTCAGTGTTGTCCTGTGTCGAGCCGAAGCCGACGTTGAATGCCGGGCCCTTGTAGCCCTGTGCATAGCTGAGATAGGTCATTGCCGTGTCGGTGATATCCCATTCCAATGCCACCTTTCCAGTCCACTTGCTCTCGTCAGTGTCGCGTTTGAAGTACTCCTGTGGATTGGCGCCCAGCGTGGAGCCGGTGCGTTCAAAATCAAATTTGAGATCGTCGTGGGTCCAGCGCAGGCCGGTGACCAAACGCCAGCCCTCATACAGGTGGGTGACGGCCTCGCCGAAGACCGCGTAATTGAGTGAGTCGACGGAAAAGTCGGCGACAGCTTCCGTGCGGTTGCTGCCGGTGATGTCGAAAGAGCGGTCAAACTTTCGATCGATGGTCTGGTCAAAATAGTACAGGCCGACCACGTAGGAGATGAACTGGTCAGCCGGCGAGGTGAGCCGCAGTTCCTGTGAGTACTGATGTTGTTTGGACTTGCCGCCCTGTCTGAAGCCGAGCGAATCGATTGGCAGCTGATCGACGTCACCGCGAGAGTTCTGCGACCAGTCGCGGTAGGCGCTGATCGACGTGACCGTGTGCTCGCCCAGATCCCAGTTTGCCTCCAGCGAGTGACCCGAGGCGTCTGTATCTGTGGTGAGGTCGCCATTCAGGTTGACCTTGCGGTTCTCGTCACCGGGCACTACCGGGGCCAGTTGCGCGAGTATCTCGTCCACCTCTGCCTGATTGTTTGGTGGTTGCGCGGGGTAGGGATCCATAGAGCGCAGCGCCAGCACGCAGCAATGGGACTTGTATTCGCTGTAATCACTGCTCCATTTGAGCTGCAGGGTATCAGTGGGTTGCCACAACAGTTTTCCGCGCACACCCCAGTCGTCAGAGTCATTTACGGAGTCGCCGTCATAGACATTTTCGATCCAGCCTTCGTCCTTGTTGAAGTATCCTGTTAGCCGGCCGCCGAGGTTCTCTGCAATGCTGTCCGAAATGGTAAAGCTGGAGCGGTACTCCTCATCTTCGGTGGCGTAGCCTCGCACTTCCGCTTCAAACTCATCGGTGGGGTCGCGGGTGATAAAATGCACGACCCCCCCGGACGCATTTTTGCCGAACAGTGTGCCCTGTGGGCCGCGCAGTACCTCTACCCGCTGCATATCTACCAACTGCGCGAAGGCCATGCCTGTCTGTCCCATCACCACGCCGTCCAGCATCGTTGAGACACTGGGTTCTATCCCGGAGCTGAACGTTACCGTGCCGATACCGCGAATGCTGAAGGAGGTCTGGCGAGGGTTGTCGCCCTTGTTCAGGTTCAGCGATGGCACCAGCTGGGTCAGGTCCTCCGAGCTGCCCACCAGTGCGTTGACCAGGTCCTGTCCGGACAGCGCCGTCACGGCAATCGGCACATCCTGCAGATTCGAGGCGCGTTTCGTCGCGGTAACGATTACTTCCTCCAGACGCAGAGGAGCTTCATCTGCCGCTGCGCTGATAGCGCTGTTGATGAGTAAAATAGCTGCGGTATAGAGCAATGCCTGCCGTGCGACTGTTTTCATTATGGTTTCTCGCTGAAATGCTTATTGTTATGCTGCGACGCGCCTTGGTTGTGCTGCTGGTGCGTCTGTGCTGCGGTTAAAGTAGGCTGTAGCGCGGGACAAATACATGCGCCAATCTGCTGAATAATTGGCTTTTTCTGCTATTCTCGCGGTGGTGGTTATCCTGCGCCAGCCACTGCTTGCCGACCCTGAAGCGCGCGGTGGATCAGGTGTTCGTGGAGAATGCCTTGCGGAACTCGCGCGGACTGCAACCGATACTTTTTTTGAAGTACCTGCTGAATTGCGCGGGATCGTCGTAGCCAACCTTTCTGGCGATGCAGTTGATATCTTCGTTGTCGGTGAGCAGCAACTTGCGCGCCTGTTGCACGCGCACATTGTTGCTCCAGCATTTGGGGCTGATACCCATCTGTTCCCTGAACAAGTGTGCGAAACGTGAGGTCGACAGATTGCATGCAACTGCCACCTCGTTCAGGCGGAACCCGCTTTCGATATTGCACCGCATGTAGTCACAGGCTTTCTGGATGCGTTTGTCGATGGCATCTTCCGGCGCGGCGCTCTGCCCTTTGGCGCGTATGAGCAGCTCTTCCAGCTTGTTGTACTGCAGATCCGACTGCATTGGCCCCGGTTCTTTATTGAGCTCCAGCAGTTCCTGAAAAGCGCGCTGAATTCGGGCCAGCGAGTCCTTTGCTGCCAGAGTTACGTGAAGGATGCCGGTATCCAATCGTTGCCAATCCAGAATGTCGTCCCAATGCTGCTTTGGCTGGAATAACGCCCAGCAATGCTCCCAGCGCCGCGCACCTGGAGAGAGTCCGCAGTGGAATTTCGCCTCCGGACGAAACAGCAGGACGTCGCCAGGGCCCGCATTCAGTTCAAAGTTGTCATTGAGGTACAGTGCCTTGCCTTTGGTTGTCAGGTGCACAGTCCAGCAGGGCATAGTGCCGTCATAACTGGCCCAGCTGTCACTGACCGTGCCGCGCTCTATCACCGTGCTGCTGGCGCTGACGCCGTACTCGAACAGCAGGTTGTGATCGAAGGATGCAAACAGTTCCTGCAGGAAAGTCTGCGCATCGCTCTCACCCAGCCCCTGCTGGCTATCAAAACGGTGTTGCCATTGGCTGATGATGCCGGATTGCAACCGATCAAAACTGTCGCTCTGGCGAGAGCGTGTCAGCACATGCCGGATCTGTTGCTGACTCAACGGCGATCCGAACACTTCAAAAACGGCTTGCATGCCCGCCTCATCGACGCTCATATCAACGTATGATCGGTAACACAGGATAGCGGCTTGCTCTATCGGGCCAATGTCCGCTTGTTTTGCCATAGTGACGATAGCTCCCTGGTCTGTGCTGTTTGCCTGAGCATTGGGACTCGGTAGTAACAGTGCAATCAGAATAGCAGAAAAAGCCAAGTATGCAGCAGCTTGGCGTATTCAAATATCCAGTATTTCCGCCTACTTTGGCGGCATAAAAGCGCGCTACTATCAGACAAAGTCGGAGAGCCTGTAAACTTTACGGGCCGAAGGTCCACAATGAGGATGTGCGCAGTGCCCTGTCACATCCGTGCCGCTTGTCGGCAGGTAGAAGGCGCGCAGACAGATCAATAACAAACAGACGGAATAACACTATGCCTAAAGATCGTATGCACGGCATGATCCGGGTCAATGCGGCATTGGTGGCAATGCTTGGCAGCGTATCCAGCGGCGCAGCCGAGCGCCCCAACATCGTCTTTATCTTCTCTGACGATCATGCCGTAAGAGCGGTTAGTGCTTATGGCGACAGCCTTTTAGAGACGCCGAACATCGACCGCATTGCCGCCGGTGGCATGCGCTTCGACCGGGCCTATGTCGGTAATGCAATTTGCGGTCCCAGCCGTGCGACACTGCTTACCGGGCTGCACAGTCACGCTAACGGCTTCTACAGTAATGAGTGGTCCGGACCATTCGACGGTGAACAGCAGACGCTGTCGAGCTTGCTACAGGCATCGGGCTACCAAACGGCGGTCATCGGTAAATGGCATCTGTACAGCGATCCGGTGGGATTTGATCACTGGGACGTGATAGACAATGTGATGGAGCAGGGCACCTACTATAACCCGTCGTTCAGGAGTCCCGCGGGCGTCGAGGAGACGACCGGATACGTAGCGGATCTGGTGACAGACAAATCCATTGCATGGCTGGACACGGCGAAGCGCGATGGAAGCCCATTCTTTCTGCTCTACAACCACAAGACGCCGCACCGCGACTGGCTGCCGGGGCCGGTAGAATTACGCAACTGGGATGAAGATGCCAGGTTCGAGGAGCCTGACACGCTGCTGCGAAACCTCGATGGGCTGACCCGGGCGCGTCGCGAAGCGCGCATGCGCATCGAAGATTATATGACCGACGGCGATGTGAAGCTCAGTCAGGCGTTTGACCTGACACCGGAGCAGGAGGCCTTGTGGGAAGCGGCTTTTGCACAGGGCAATCGGCAGTTCGAGGAGGCCGATCTCAGTGCAGAGGAAGAGCTGCGTTGGAAATACCAGCGCTACATCAAGACCTACGCGGCCTCGGTGCAGAGTATGGATCGGCAGATCGGCCGCCTGCTGGATTACCTTGAGTCCAATGGCCTGATGGAAAATACCATCGTTCTGTACAGCTCCGATCAGGGCTTTTTCCTCGGTGAAAATGGCTGGTTTGACAAGCGCTGGATGGATGAGGTGTCCTCGCAGGTGCCGTTGCTGGTGGAATGGCAGGGGCATATCGAACCCGGCACGACCTCCGATGCGCTGGTGCAGAATATCGACTTTGCGCCCACACTGCTGGCCGCCGCCGGTGTAAAGCCGGAGAAACCGATGCACGGTGTCAGCCTGTTGCCGCTGTTTGAGGCGCATCCGCAGCCGTGGCGGCGCGATCTGTATTACCACTTCTACGAAAACCCAGGTTTTCATGGCGTGGCCCGCCACTACGGTGTGCGTACCGATCGCTACAAACTGGTGTACTACTACCAGAACGACGAGTGGGAATTGTTCGATCTGGTGACGGACCCGGGCGATCAGGTAAATCTGTACGGCCGACCGGGATACGACGAAGTCACCGCGGATTTGCAGCAGCGTCTGGCGAAATTACGCGCACAGTATCAGGTGCCCGAGAACGACCCAGAGGTGCCGTGGTACCACGGGCCTTTCATTCGGGGTATTGAGCAGTTGATGAAGTGGTTGTGATGAGGTGGCAGTCAGCCCTCTACAGGGGAACCTTCGGCGTATTGAACAACAGAATCCGGAATCACTTCCCAGCTAGCCTTTGACGCGACAAATATGTGCCGTTCAATTTCAATACCGGGATCGCCGTTCAGGCAGCCCAACGTTATGCCGTGCACCTGGTCGTTGTGCAGGCCACACAGAGTCGATCCACAGCGGCTGCAGAACGCAAGGCCGAATCCGGGTTCGCTTTCATAGCGTGTCAGGAGGTCTTGCCCGCGCGTCCATGAAAACGTGCCGGGCTCGACGAGTGCATAGGACGAGGCCTGCGAACTGAACGCCTTCCTGCATTTGGAGCAGTGGCAGGAGCGCGCATCGAACACGCGGCCTGCTATGGCGTAGGCGATTGCGCCGCAAAAACATTGGCCCGTTAATGTTGGAGAATGTGAATCCATTGTCTGCTCCTTAGGCAGTTTTTTTGTCGAATTGAAAATTCAGTTCCACCGTGGTGCCAGCGGGGTCTGTCAGAAAGAGTTGCCACTGCCCGGTATCGGCGACTTCGAGTTCACTATAGGGAATACTGTGTTGGTCGAGGCGCGCTCGGGTGCCGTGAAGATCGTCGCAACGCAGTGCAATATGGTCGAAATACCCGGATTTCTCGCCCTCTCTGCCCGGGTCCTCTACCAGGTGAAGGATGGGGTGGTCGCCCGAGTACAACCAGTATCCACCGATGCCAAAATCAGGTCTGAAGCCTTTTTCCAGGCCCAGTGCATTACTGTAGAACGCCACCACCTGATCCAGCACCTCCATGGGTGCGCTGAGGCTGAAGTGGTGAATCTGTATGGGGGCTTCTCTCATTGTTTGTCTCCATCGCGACCGCTGGAGCGCAGTATAGCAACACCCGGTTTGTTCTGACGATATCAGCGGTGTCACGCTGCAGGCCGGGCGGTGGGACTGGTCCTGTCGGCGGCGCAAGCAGGCCAGCGACAGGGCGGGTTGGACACAGCCACGCAAGCAAGACATTTTCCGGAAATGACGTTAGGGTATTGCACAAATGCGAATGCCAACCAACAGAATAATTTTTCGCTGTCATTTTGATGCTTCGAAGAAGCGCTTCGTAAGCGGGTATAGCAGCCCCTGTGGAGTGTCGCGGATGTCAATAATACGAGCGCTGGCGCTTTCTTCCATCTTCCTGTTTACGCATCTCGCGGGAGCACAGGCTGTGCCGCAGCGACCCAATATTTTGCTGTTGATGGCGGAGGATATGAGTAGCAGGGTCGGCGCATTTGGAGACCCTGTGGCAGTCACGCCTCACCTCGATACGCTCGCTGCGCAGGGAGTGCGCTACACCAATACATTCACCACAGCCGGTGTGTGCGCGCCCAGCCGCGCCGCGCATATCCTCGGCATGCACCAGATATCAACCGGCACACAGCACATGCGCAGCAGCACCCGCCCCGAGGGCAGCTATTACTCGGTGCCGCCCGACGGAGCCAAGGCCTACCCGGAATTACTGCGGGCCGCTGGATACTACACCTACACGGATCACAAACTGGACTACCAGTTCAGCACTGTTTTTCCGCACAGCGGGCCTTCCACCATCTGGGACCTTGAGGGTGGAGCCGCATCCGACTGGGATAAGCGCACGCCAGGGCAGCCTTTTTTTGGCTTTATCAGTTTTATGGTGACCCATGAAAGCGGCATATTCCCCCCGCTGGGCAATATGCCCAACAGCGCGACCCATTTCCTGATGCAGTTAATGCGCTGGTACAGCCTGGACAGGCCGGTGACAGAGGTGGTGAAGCCGCAGGATGTTGTCGTGCCTCCCTATTACCCCGATACGCAGTCTGTGCGTGAGGACATGGCCCGGCATTACAACAATATTGCGTATATGGATGAGGAGGTCGGTGCGATTCTGGCGCAACTTGAGCGCGCAGGCCTGGCCGACTCGACCATTGTGATCTGGACAACCGATCATGGCGATGGCCTGCCCCGCGCCAAGCGCGAACTGTTCGATTCAGGCATCAAGGTGCCGATGATTGTCCGCTGGCCAGCGGCGTTTTATCCCTACGGCCTGAAACCCGGAGCCGTGGAAGAGCGCCTTATCAGCTTTGTCGATCTGGGCCCCACGATTCTGTCGCTGGCCGATGTGCCGGTGCCCGCCAATATGCACGGGCGTGATTTCATGCAGAAAAATGCTGAACCGAATGAGTATATTTATGCATCCCGGGACAGGATTGATGCCGTGATGGATCGCCAAAGGGCTGTCAGGGATGGGCGTTACAAGTATATTCGTAGCTGGTATCCGGATGTCCCGGGGGGCACTGATCTGGCGTTTCGGGACAACGTCGACATGGTGCGCGAAATGCGGGCGATGTACGGTGCCGGACAGTTGAATACGCCACAGCGACAGTGGTACGAACCGCCCGGCGAAGAGCGCCTGTTTGATCTGGCGCTGGATCCATTCGAAGTGCTCGATGTGAGTGGCGATCCGCAATACCGGCAAGTGTTGCGGCGTATGCGCGGGGCGATGGACAGCTGGCTGACGCGCGTTGGTGATTGGAGCGAAGAACCTGAGGCCACTATGGTCGACCGGTTCGAGGCGGGTGGAAAGCGCCGCGTTACTCCGGCACCAACAATAGTATTCAGTGGGGGATCGCTACAGGTGTTGCCAGCTGCGCAGGGGCATTCGCTTGAGTACCGCATCGATTATGGTGATTGGCTGCTTTATACCGGATCGATCGATGTGAAAGAAGGCAGTGCGATAGAAGCCAGGGCGGTGCGCTACGGTTGGGAGGAGAGTGAAATTGTCGAAGGTCCATAAAATGGTTCAATCCGAAAGCATGCGGTCTGGTCGTTGGCGCCGCGCGATGGCGGCCCTGTTTGGCTGCCTGTTGGTATTCGCCGTGGCAGCGCTTGCGGAGCCCGGGGCCAGCGGGGTGGCCGGGAGCGCCAGCACCGTTGACGCAAAGAACACTATCGAAACGGAAGAAGCGGAAAGTGTCCTCGATGTGCAGAGTGGAACGGATGGCGCCGCAGTCGTCGAGACGGTGGATATCGCTACGCAGGAAGATAGCCATACAGCCGCTGAGGGCGCTGCAACAGCGGAGTTGACCGCTGTGTCAGCGGTAGAACCGGTGCAGTCTTACTCGGAGACGCGTGAGCCCTGTGCCACCCGGGCACCGTTGAAGCAGGCCTTCTTTGGCGACCTGCATGTACACACACGCTATTCGCTCGATGCCAGTACACAGGGCACCCGTACAACGCCCGCACAGGCGTATCAGTTCGCTCGCGGCGAGCGTATTCCCATTCAGCCGTGGACGGAATCCGGTGAAGCGCTGCGCTCCCTACAATTGTCGCGACCACTGGATTTTGCGATGGTGTCGGACCACGCCGAACTGATCGGCGAGGTCTATATGTGCAATACCCCGGAGTATGAAGGTTACAAATCCTGGCAGTGTATCTTTTATCGGCACTGGTCGCGCGGGGCGTTCTACCTGTTCAACTATATGGCGACTATGGAGCAGGCACATATGGGCCAGTGTGGTGAGAACGGCGAGCGCTGCCTGGAGGCGGCCTTACTCCCCTGGCAGGAAATGCAGGAGGCTGCAGAGCGCTATTATGATCGCAGCGCAGATTGCGAGTTCACTACCTTTGTCGGTTACGAATGGACGGGAATGAACGGTTCCAACGGCGGAAACCTGCACCGCAATATCGTATTCCGCAATGCCGAGGTGCCGGAGTTGCCCACCAGTTTTATCGATGCGCCGGCGGCGCATTTGTTGTGGGAGTCGCTGGAACAGAATTGTAACGGCGCGGGAAATACCTGCGAATCGCTGGTGATTCCGCACAACTCCAATTACAGCGCTGGCTCGATGTTCAGCGGCCTGACGGACGACGGCGGGCCGATGACCAAAGCGTATGCCTCAGCGCGAGCACGCTTCGAACCGTTGGTTGAGATCATGCAGCACAAGGGTTCGTCGGAATGTTTTTTTCAGGCGGGCGTCACAGAGGATGAACTGTGTGCTTTCGAGCAGTTGCCCAAGGACAATATCGCCGGCTTCAATGAGCCGCCAACACCGGATACCGGTTTTGTGCGCAAGGTGCTTGCGGATGGGCTGGCAATCGAAAACACGCTTGGCGTCAATCCCTACCGGCTCGGTGTTATCGCCAGCACGGATACTCACCTCGGCACGCCGGGGGCGGCACGCGAAGACCTGTTCCTCGGTCACGGTGGTGCCGGTGTTTCCGCTGAGAAGGAAGTTCCGCCCGGCCTGCCCGATGAGCTGGAGTACAACCCAGGTGGTCTGGCGGTGCTGTGGGCGCATGAGAACAGCCGCGATGCGCTGTTTGATGCCATGCAGCGGCGTGAAACCTACGGCACCAGTGGGCCGCGTATCACCAGCCGCTTCTTTGCCGGTTGGGGTTTTCCCGCAGACCTGTGCGGCGCGCCCGATCGCATAGCGCGCGGTTATGCCGATGGTGTCCCCATGGGCTCAATGCTGTCCGACAGGCCGGACGCGCAGCAGCGGCCGACCTTCCTCGTCGCTGCCAGTCAGGATGCGGGTACGCCCTCGGACCCGGGTACGCCGCTGCAGCGCCTTCAGGTGATCAAGGGCTGGGTGGATGCCGATGGTGAACGCCACGAGCAGGTGATTGATGTGGCCGGAAACCCCGACAACGGTGCGTCTGTCGATCTGCAGACCTGCGCCACCAGTGGCAGTGGCTTCGCCGAATTGTGCGCGGTCTGGGAAGACAGGGATTTCGATCCCAATCAGCGGGCCTATTATTACTCCCGTGCGGTAGAAAACCCAACCTGCCGCTGGAGCCAGCGCATGTGTGCTGCTGCTGGCGTCGACTGTGCGCGTCCCGCCACCATCACCGAGGGTTATGAGGGATGCTGTTCAGCAGAGCATCGCCCCATTGTGCAGGAGCGTGCCTGGACATCGCCCGTGTGGTACAGCCCCACTGCGTCGTCCGCAGACCAGCGCTGATACTGCGGGCTGCATCAGCGGGCCGCGTTGTTAAACCAGCGGCTGGCAATTGCTGGCACCGTGCTGTTACCGTCGTCGTCGGCGCTATAATCGCTGCCACCATTAATAAGAGGGAGTGAAACCGTCGTGGCAGATCCAGGAAAAGTTGTATTAATTACCGGTGGTGGCAGCGGGATGGGGCGCGAGGCGGCCCGGCTTTTTGCGACGGAGGGTGCCGCGGTAGCGCTGTTCGATGTAAATTCCGCGGGGATGGCGGAAACCGTCGGTACATTCGACAGTATTCATAGCTGGGCCGTCGATATGACCGATTTCGAGGCCGTGTGTGCCGCCGTGCGCGAGGTGGAGGAGAAACTCGGCCCGGTAGAACGCCTCTACAACTGCGCCGCGATAATGCCGTTTGGCAAACTGGTGGAGCAGGACAACGCCATCATCCACAAGCAGATGGCAATCAACTACGGCGGTCTGGTCAATATCACGCAGGCAGTGCTGCCCGGTATGCTGCAGCGCGGTCGTGGGGATTTCGTCAGTTTTGCGTCCATGGCGGGGATTATTCCGATGCTACTGACCGGCGCCTACACTGCGTCCAAGTTTGCCGTGGTGGCTTTTACTGAGACCCTGTACCACGAGAATATGAACTCCGGCGTGCGCTTTGCCTGTGTGTGCCCGCCCGCTGTTGCCACGCCGCTGCTGCAACAGGGCAAAGATACGGCCTGGCCAAAAATGCTGGAGAGCCAGGGTACCCCGATTGCCCCGCGCATCGTGATAGAAGCCGTGGAGGAATGCCTGAAGAAGGGCAAATTCTTCGTCTTCCCGACTCGCGATTCCAAAATTGGCGCTATCATGCGCCGTCTCTTCCCCGGCCTGATCTGGAAACAGGTGCATCAGGTGGAAGGGTTCTAGCCCGCATCGCTTGACAGTCACCGGCGTTGTCTCTAAATTGGCCTGACCACTTTTCAGGCCAATTTCTGCACGTTTCAGCCTCGATTAGCAGAAAAATCTGGCGAGACAATAGGTGAATACAGCCAATGGGGCAAAACAAGGTAGTGCGACTGGGCGTAATAGGCCTGGGCAACATCGCCCGACAACATATTGATAACCTGAGAAGCGGTCAGACCACTGACTGCGTGCTGGCGGCTGTCTGTTCTCGCCAGCCCACCGATTTGGCAGCTGAACTGGGTGTGCCGCACTTCACGGATTACTCCGAACTGGTGCATAGCGGGCTCTGTGATGCGGTGCTCGTCGCGACCCCGACGTTTACGCATTTTGAGACGGGGGCGTGCGCGCTGCGCGCCGGCCTGCATGTGATGATGGAGAAGCCTATCGGTCTGTCGACGCAGGAGGGCGAGGATTTGCTCGCGCTGCAGCGCAGCGGACAGGTCTTTGCGTTGATGCTCAACCAGCGCACTGATCCGCTGTTCACCACCATGCGTAATATCATTAGTGACGGTACGCTGGGTGAGATCACCCGCACGCACTGGACGATGACCAATTGGTTCCGGCCCGAAGTGTATTTTCAGGTCAGTGACTGGCGCGCCACCTGGCGCGGCGAGGGTGGCGGTTTATTGCTCAACCAGTGCATCCACAACCTGGATATTTTCCAGTGGCTTTGCGGCATGCCGGTATCGGTGCGGGCCTTCTGCGAGTTCGGCCGCTACCACGATATTGAAGTGGAAGATGAGGCTACGGCAGTGTTCCGCTACGCCAATGGTGCCAGTGGCGTGTTTGTCGGTTCCACCGGCGAAGCGCCCGGCGTCAATCGCTTCGATGTGATCGGCGACCGCGGTTCGCTCGCGTTTGACGGCGAGCGTCTGCTCCTGTGCGAAAACGAACCGGGTACGCTCGAGTTCAGTCGTACGACAACAGAGATGTTTGGTATGCCGGATTCCAAGGTGCGGGATATCACACCGGATCGCAGCATCAACCAGCA
The DNA here is from genome assembly GCF_055809315.1 of Halioglobus sp. D3-4. Lineage (NCBI taxonomy): Bacteria > Pseudomonadati > Pseudomonadota > Gammaproteobacteria > Cellvibrionales > Halieaceae > Halioglobus > Halioglobus sp. D3-4. The sequence goes on along the minus strand of NZ_CM147907.1, from coordinate 2,841,448 downwards.
TGCGGCGGTGATGAACAATTTTGTCGCCGCGATACAGCGCGGGGGCGAACTGCTCGCTCCCGCCCGGGCGGGTCTGGATTCACTGGCGCTGGCCAATGCCATGCTGCAGTCCAGCTGGGAGGCGCGGTCCGTCTCACTGCCACTGGACAGCGCGCAATACCAGCAGGTGCTGGGCGAACGTATCAAGGATTCTACACTGCGCCGCAAGGCGGATATTGAGGCGACAGTCGACATGAGTGCTTCCTACCGATGACAGAATCAGCAGCGGCGATAATGGAGCGGGAAGTTGCACAGCTCACAGCGCTTGGCCAGAAGCCATTGCGGCAGCGGCTCCCCACGTATCTGCGCCTCAGCGGCCCGGGCTGGTTACAGGGCGCGATGACGCTCGGCGGTGGCAGTGCGATCACCTCGCTGACCATCGGTGCGGTATACGGCTATGAATTGCTGTGGGTGCAACCGCTGTCGATGTTGATCGGCTGTATTATGCTGTTCGCGCTGTCCCACCAGACATTGAGTACCGGTAAGCGGCCCTTTGCCGCAATGCGGGATCACGTCCACCCCTCACTGGCGTGGTTGTGGGCGATTGCGGCGCTGGCATCGAGCATTATCTGGGGCTTCTCACACTACCCGCTGAGCGCCGGCATGCTGGAGGAGATCATCGCGGTCAGCGGTGGTGTAAACCTGCAGGATGAGCCGGGTATGACGCGCGAGCTCTACCTGTTCGGCCTGGCGATACTGGTGTGGATGGTCTGCGCCTACACCGCCTGGCATTACGGTGCGGGCGGACGCGCGGTCTATCTGTTTGAGACAGCCATCAAGCTGTTGAGCGGTATGATTATTCTCGCCTTCCTCTGGGTGGTGTTGGCGGCCACTGCCAACGGACAGGTCGACTGGGGCGCGGTGCTGGCGGGCTATATTCCCAGCAGCCTGCCCAGCGACTCAGCCGGTGTGACAACCATTATGGCGGCGCTGGGCACAGCGGTCGGCATCAATATGACATTTGTGTACGGCTACACGCTGCTGGATCGCGGCTGGGGGCCTGCCCACCGCGAACTGTCGCGCTACGACATCGTGCTGGGCCTGGTGCTACCGTATGTACTGGTGACCGGCCTTATCTCGATAGCGGCCGCCGGCGCATTTTATGATTCAGGGTTTGTCGTCAACGGTACGCTCAGCCCGGCACAGGCCGGTGAGATGTTCAGCGAAGCGGGTATGGGGCCGGTTACTGGGCGGCTTGTGTTTGCGGTGGGCATACTGGGCATGGCCGTGGGTTCGTTGGTGATGCACATGCTGTGCTGCGGTGCGGCGGCCGGTGCGATGTTCAATTGGGAACCGCATTCGACGCGCTACCGGCTGGCACTGTTGCTGCCGACCCCGGCGGTGCTGGGCGTGTTTTTGTGGTCGACCATGGGCGCGTACGTGATTTTGCCGACGTCCGCGATCTGCGGCTTCTTGCTACCCATCGCCTATCTGGGATGGCTGTTTCTGAACAACAACAAGTCCTATCTGGGTGCCGATCGCCCGGAAGGCGCACGCCGCGTCTGGTACAACCTTGCTATGGTGTTATGTATTTTGACAGTGCTTGCCAGTGTCACCTACAGCACCGGCATCAAGCTGAATTGGTTCTGAGGATAACGCACAGTGGTAAATATCGGTGACGGCGCCAATTATGCGCCCAGCACAGAGGCGGAAAAGGTGGTTGCCCCCGCCGAGTTCTGTTTCGCGGTGGCACATCTGGATCACGGCCATATCTATGGCCAGACCAACGGCCTGCGCGACGCCGGTGCGACGCTGAAGTATGTTTATGACCCAGATCCAGCGCGCGTGGCCGCCTTTGTGAAAACCTATCCCGGTGTAACCGTCGCCGACAGCGTCGAGCAGATACTGCTGGATGCTGACGTCAAACTGGTGGCCGCCGCCGCAGTGCCGGATAAACGCGCGGCGCTGGGTATACAGGTAATGGACGCGGGGCGCGATTACTTCACCGATAAATCGCCCTTCACCAGCCTTGAGCAACTGGCGGATGTGCGCGCTGCTGTCGCCCGTACCGGGCAAAAATACGCCGTGTACTACGCGGAGCGGCTGCACAATGATGCGGCATGGCACGCCGGTGAGTTGATCGCGGAGGGCGCCGTCGGGCGAGTGCTGCAAGTGCTCAACCTCGCACCACACCGCTTGGCGAAGGCCACCCGGCCAGCGTGGTTTTTCGACAAGGCCTGCTATGGTGGTATCCTCACCGATATCGGCTCACATCAGGTCGAGCAGTTTTTGACCTATGCCGGTTGCGCCGATGCCCAGATCAACTTTGCCCGCGTGGCCAACTTCAGCCACCCGGACAAGCCCGGGCTGGAAGATTTTGGTGAGATGTCCATGACCGGCGATAATGGCGCGTCATTTTACAGCCGTGTCGACTGGTATACACCCGATGGTTTGCGCACCTGGGGAGATGGTCGCACGTTTATCGTTGGTACCAGCGGCAGTATTGAACTGCGCAAATATATCGATGTCGCCAGGGACGCCCCTGCCTCCAAGCTCTTTCTGATCGACGGCGAGCAGGAGCGGGAAATCGATTGCCTGAACCGCAGCGGGTTTCCGTTTTTCGGTCAGTTGATACGTGATTGCATCGCGCGCACGGAGACGGCGATGACGCAGGAACACGTGTTTAAAGCCGCAGAATTGAGCATGCAAGCGCAGGTGCTGGCGGAGCAGTAGTGCAGGGCGGTCGCCCGCCCAAGCCGCGTCCGGTGCTTGTTCGCACGAATTGAAAATAATGTCAGGAATACAGGTCTTTACATGAAGAAATTTCTTTTGCTGTTGGTCGTAGTGGCGATAGCCGGTGCCGCCTATTACGTATGGAAGCCCTCCCCGGAACCGAAGTTCACGCTCGAGGAGGGGTACCACTACCTGTACGACGGTAAAACGTTGGCCGGGTGGCACTCGGTGGGCGGCGACTCCACCTTTGAAGCTGGGGGCGAAGACATCGTTGGCTACCACGGTGCGGGTGATAACACCTTCCTGCGCACCGACAAGACCTACGGTGATTTCTCCCTGAAGATGCAGATGCGTTGGGATGAACCCGGCAACTCGGGTGTGATGTTCCGTGCGAACCAGCGCGAGGACGATGGCCGTGTGTATGGCTATCAGTTTGAACTCGACGATTCTGATCGCTCATGGAGCGGTGGTATTTACGATGAGGCACGCCGCGGCTGGTTGGCGGATCTGGCGGACAACCCCGAGGCGCGCGCGGCGATTCGCCCCGACGACTGGAATGACATCGAGATCGAGGCGCGCGGCGCGAGTATCAAAACCTGGATCAACGGCGTACTCGCCGCGGATATTGTCGACGGTCTGGATGACGAGGGTTTTATCGCCCTGCAGGTGCACAAGGGCGACAAAGGTATTATGCGCTGGCGGCACATTCGCCTGAAGGAATTGCCCGGTATGGCAACCCCCGGCGATAGTCTGCTGGCACCTGCAGAGTGGCGTCCCGGTGACAACGACAGCCTGGTATTTACCGAGGCCGGCATCATCGGCAAATTCCCCTCGGGGGACTTCTGGATGACGGCGCGGCGTCAATTTAATGAGGCGATGCTCAGCATGACAGTCCCCGCCTGTGAGCAACCCACTATCATCCGTATGCGCTACCTTGCTGCGGACAGTGGCATCGAGCCGAGCTTTGCCGAGGTCAAGATCTATGCGGATCGCGCCGAGGGCCGTGTCGTGACACCTGCGGGTGAGCAGGTCAGTGACCCTGTCGACCTGAGAAATGCTGAGCAACATCGCTTTGTCGGTGTCACCATGAATGGCGCGATTACGCTGACCGTGGATGAGGTCGATGCACTGCGTCTTTACGATACTGGCTTGCCGGAGCGCGGACAGTTGCACATCCAGCCTGCACGCTGTGGTGACGATTTCCAGATCGCCGATATCGATTGGTTTTCACTCACCCAGAGCGATGGAAAACCGCTGTTCTACCAGACGCTGGACAACGAGCCGGCGCCGGTCTTGTCACCCGAAGAAGCCCTGCAATCTTTCAGTATCGCACCGGGCTTTGAGATCGAGCTGGTTGCCGCAGAACCTCTGGTGGAAGAACCCGTGGCGATGTCCTGGGACGAGTATGGTCGACTCTACGTGGTTGAAATGCGTGGCTATATGCGCGATGCCTACGGTACCGATAGCGAGGAGCCCGTAGGGCAGGTAGTACGTCTGGAGGATACCGACGGTGACGGGCAGATGGATACCAGCGAGGTATTTCTGGGCGAACTGGTGAACCCACGTGCAGTAGCCGTCGTCAATGAAGGCGTGTTGATTGGTGAACCGCCGCACCTGTGGCTGTGCGAACTGCCCGAGAAAGGGTCGCTGTGTGAGAACAAGCGGAGCCTGGGTAGCTATGCGACTGCGGTTCCCGATGCCAATGTGGAACACATGGAGAATGGCCTGAGGCAGGGGCTGGATAACTGGCTCTACAACTCTAAATCGAGCCGCAGCCTGCGTATAGAGGATGGTGAGCTGGTAGAGCGGGAGGGTTTGAATCGCGGTCAGTGGGGCATCACCAAAGACAATCTCGGCCGCCTGCTCTACAACCACAATTCTACCTGGGTACAGGCCGATTTTTTCGCCGCTGAAGATCTGGTAGTGCCGGGGCCGCCGGTTGTGCTGGAGGGCCTGGGGGTCAACCTGACTGAGCCGGCGGATGTCTATTCGGTGCGCGTGAATCCCGGTGTCAACCGCGCCTATCTGGATAGTACGCTGCGCGAAGACGGGCGTTTGCGCGTCGCTACCGGTGCCAGCGGCCTGGTGTCCTATCGCGGCGACCAGTTCCCGCAAGAATACCAGTCGGATGTGTTTGTGCCGGAAGTGGCGGGCAACGTGGTCGCCCAGTTCAAGATGAGCGAGGAGGGCATGGCGCTCAAGGCTACGCAGCGTCTCTACGACGATGAGAAGTGGGGCCAGCGGGGTTTTCTGGGGTCAACCGATGAACGCTTTCGCCCGGTGGATGCCATGAACGGACCCGATGGTGCGCTCTATGTCATCGATATGTATCGGGGTATCGCGCAGGATGTCTACTACATGACCGACGAACTGCGCGAGCAGGTTTTCCAGCGCGATCTGGAATCTCCCATCGGGATGGGCAGAATCTGGCGCATACGTCACACTGAAGGTAAGGCCGGGCGCGAGTTCCCCGTGCTCGCAAACGCCAGCAATGAAGAACTGGTGGCAGCGCTGTCTGATGCCAACGGCTGGGTACGGGATACCGCACAGCGTCTGTTGCTGGCTCGCGATGGCGACCTGACGATGGCCTTGAACACGGTGGCAATGGCCGCGCAGACCAGTGCAGACAATACGATTCCTGCACTGCATGCAATCTGGACCTTGCAGGGCCGGGGAGAACTGCAGCGGGAGCTGGTGCTGACCCTCGCCGAATCCGGCAATCTGCAGGTTCAGTTGCAGGTTCTACGGGCCGGACGGTCGCTGTTACAGGTGGCTGATCTGCTGCGCTTGAAGCAGCAGCTGATCAATGCCGGTGTCGAGGGCGATGCGGCAGATGACTGGCAGGTTGAAGCGCTGTCCATGCAACTGGCTTTCGCCATGGCAGATCATGCAGAGGATGAGCGCATACGCACGGCACTGGCTGATATGTTGGCGGCGGACCTTGGCAGCGCCTATGTGCGCCAGGCCGTGGTACGGGCGGTAGCGGGGCAGGAACTCGCGTTCCTGCGCGAAGTGCTGGAGCTCGGGCAACTGACACAGTCAAGCCCGGGTGCAGAAATGTTACTAGTCGCGCTGTCTAATAACGCGTATCGCGATATACGCGGCGATCTCACATCGAATGAGATTGCGGATCCCGGTCTGCTGGAACTGTTGGCGCTGGCCGCCTCGCGCTCGGGTGATCTCGCCTGGCAGCAGATGGCCATGTTGACCGGTATGGAAGCTGTTTCGATCAGCCCCGGATTTGTCCCTGCCCAACTCGAAGGGCCACCACCTATTTTTGCCGATGGTTCAGTGAGCGAAGACGATCCGCTGTGGAACGCACGACTTTCCGCACGCGCGTCATTTACCTGGCCGGGCGATGAGTTGGCACTGGGCATAACGCCGCTCAGCCCGGAGCAACTTGAACTGGTGGCGTTGGGTGAGAAATTTTACGGCCAGTGTGCTGCCTGCCACGGTGAAAATGGTGCGGGAACTCCGGGGCTGGCACCGGCATTGGCCGGTGCATCGTGGGTTACCGGGCCGCCTGAATGGCTTGGTCGCATCATTCTGCAGGGAATGACCGGCCCAGTGACAGTGAACGGCACGACCTTTAACGGTGTGATGCCACCTCATGGTCATATGAAGGATCTGGACGATGCCACGCTCGCCGGGTTGATGACCTATATGCGGCGCAACTGGGGCAACAAGGCGGACGCTGTCAGTGTCGAGGTTGTCGCGGCTATTCGCGCTGCCAGCGCTGATCGCACTGCGCCCTGGACGGCTGAAGAACTGGAGCAGGTGCCCTTTGATCGCGGGTTCAAGCGTTTTGAGGGCGAGTTTTCCATCAGCTTCGTGACCTTTACCTTCGAAGATAAACCCGATGGTTTGCATGTGAAGGTACCGATGTACGGGTCGGGTAAGATGGAGGAGATCAATGCCACTACATTTGGTGCGGCCGCAGGTGGCGAGGATGTGCAGTTTCAGTTTGTCATTGAAGAAGATGGCTCGGTGAACTCATTGATCCTGCACCGCAAGGGTGAAAAGATTCGGGTTAAGCGCAAAAAATAGGCATCGCCCGATTGCGTAACCCGTCAGCGCTTGCGCTGGCGGAAAGTGAGCACGCCGGCCCACAGGGTGACAAGAAAAAGCCCGCCGATTTCACGGGCTTCTTCAACCGCCCGCGTTTTCATGCTGATAGATGCGAAGATTTCCTGCAGGGAAACCTGCCCGACGATGCTGGGCAGTAGCGCGCCCATCCACACTACGCTCGTTACCACAAGAGCCGGGGGTAGCCACAGTGGTGGCGTGTTACGAAACTGCAGGGCACACATAAGTGCGGCGGCCAGATACACCAACAACCAGGGTAAAGCGTCGGGGTCGTTGTACTGGACAGCCGCCGACAACAGATAAATAAACAGGAATAGCGTGTTACAGATTGTGATTAGCATGGTCTCGTAGCATTCCTTTAGGCGAGTTACGGGTTGATATTTGATGTCCAGCCCAATCTGGCGCTCAAGGTTACGAGTTTGGCTAGAACAATGAAAGACCGGATGGGATGAGTCGATAATGCAGTACAGAAACCTGGCGATCGTTATTCTGCCCCTGCTGGCCAGCACCTGTGCGGCAGCATTAAACCCCGAGATTGAAGACGTGCTGGTGACGGGGACTTTGGCGCCGCAACTGGCGCAGACGTCATCGGTGTCTGTACTCGATGCGCAGCAGATTGCCGCCCTGAACAAAACCACCGTGGCTGACCTGTTGAAGACCTTGCCGGGGCTTCTGGTAGAGACGCAGGGCGGCCCCGGCGGTTTGACGGCAGTGTCGATCCGCGGCGGTGAATCCAATTTTACACTGGTACTGATAGACGGTGTCGCGGTAAACGACCCCACCAACTTCCGTGGCGGTGGCTTTGACTTCGCCAATATCAATCCCAATATGGTGGATCGCATCGAAGTCGTGCGCGGCGCACAATCGGCGATCTACGGCTCGGATGCGCTGGCCGGCGTCATCAATATCATCACACGCCGGCCACAGGAGGGACACGAACAGCAGGTGTACATGGAGGGCGGTAACGACGATTACAGTGATGTCGGTGCCAGTGCCCTCGGCCGTGTCGGTGATTTTAACTACACCGTGGAACTGGCCAGCCGCGATGACGGTGAGCCGACGCCGGGCAGCACGCGTGACAGTGACAGCGCCCATCTGCGCTTGGGCTGGCAGCCGTCCGAGGTACAGGAACTAAGCATCAGCTATCGGTATATCGATGGCAAGCGTAGTTCCTATCCCGAGCAGAGTGGCGGTCCCGAGTACGCGCTCTACGATGCACTGGACCACAGCAAATACACACAGGATATTCTCGCCTTTGACTGGGGGGTGGAACTCGCGCCCATGTGGCGCAGTACCGTGACCGCTAGCCGCTTCGAGCAGGACGAGCACTACCGCTCTCCCGGCATTTCCCCCTATATAGAGGTGCCGCCCAATGGCGCACAGACAGACTTCACCCGCGACCAGATACGCTGGATCAACACTCTGCAACTCTCATCGAATGTAGAGGCCAATATCGGCGCGGAGTACCGCAACGAGGAAGGCAAGAGTAAGGGCTATATCGAATATTTCGGCGACCGGCTGCCCTCTGATTTCGAACTGGATCGGGACACTCGCGGGGCCTTCATCGACGTCTCTGCGACACCGCTGGCAGATCTGCTGGTGCAGGCGAGCCTGCGGTACGATGATCCGCAGCAGTTCGACAGCGAGACGTCGGCTCAGGCGGGCGTCCGCTACACGGTGGGTGGCGGCGTCACGCTGGCGGCAAACTGGGGTGAAGCTTACAAGTTACCCAGTTTTTTTGCGCTGGGCCACGCCCTGGTTGGCAACCCGGATTTACAACCGGAGAAGGGCGAGAGCTGGGATGTGGGTGCAAGCTGGTCGGCAACCGATACGCTGCGGCTGGGCGCGACCTGGTTTGACAATGATTTCACTGATTTGGTGGATTTCGACGATGAAACCTTCCGCAACGTGAACCGCAAGAGTGTGCAGACCAGTGGCGTGGAACTGCAGGCCGATTGGCAGCTACTACCCGCGGTACTGCTGCGCAGCCAGGCGACTTACACGGATATCGACGTACAGAATGAGGAGTCGGTGCTCACCGGCAGGCCCGAGTGGACGGCCAGCCTGGTCGCGCGGTGGCAGGTCTACGAGGATTGGGACACTGCGCTTGACTACCTCTATGCCGGCCATCAGTGGGCGGCCTCGCGCCATACGGGTGAGCAGGTGACCGAACAACTTGATGACTATCATCGAGTGGACTGGGTATTGCGCTGGCAGATGGCTCAGGCCTGGCAGGTGCAGTTGTCGGTAGACAATGTGCTGGACGAGGACTTTGAGACGGCCGTGGGCTTCGATGCACCCGGGCGTGAGTTTCGAGTGGGTATCACTTTCAGGAATTAAGTGAGCTGTGCGCTGCGGAACTCCCGCATGTAGGTAGGTCGACGCAACTGTCACACATGCACAGAGGGCGTGCAGGCCGCTCGTTGGCATGCCGGGACAGGCACACCATTGCAAGTCAGAAAAGCCGGTTGTCATCCAGCGCGCCGCAATGATTGAACTTTAGCAAAATTGGGCCATACTAAACGCCCTGACCCCTACTTTGACACGCGCATTGCACAGTGGCACCGCAGCGGGCCAGGTAGCGAATTCAATCCGATCTTGAAGAAGGAATAAGCATGAGCTCCCAAAAAATCATGAAGCCACTGCTGTTATTGCTGGGGTCCGTCCTTGCAATGGCAACCCAGGCAGCAGACAAACCCAATATTCTGGTGATCTGGGGTGACGACATAGGTATCACCAATATCAGCGCCTATAGTGACGGTATCATGGGATACCACACGCCGAATATCGATCGCATTGCCAACGAAGGTATCCGCTTTACCGACTACTACGGTGACCAGAGTTGTACCGCTGGCCGCTCCACATTTATCACAGGCCAGTCCGGCCTGCGCACTGGTCTCACCAAGGTCGGCCTGCCCGGCGCCGAGCTCGGTTTGCAGGATCGCGATCTCACGATTGCTGAGGTGCTCAAGACGCAGGGGTATACGACGGGGCAGTTTGGCAAAAACCACCTCGGCGACCAGGATATTTTTCTGCCTACCAATCACGGTTTTGACGAGTTCTTTGGCAATCTCTATCACCTGAATGCCGAGGAGGAGCCAGAGGATCCGGATTACCCCACCGACCCGGCGTTCCGGAAGATGTTCGGCCCGCGTGGCGTGATTCACTCCTATGCTGATGGTCGTATTGAAGATACCGGTGCCCTGACGCGCAAGCGTATGGAAACAGCCGATGAAGAGTTTGTCGCTGCGGCGAAGAAGTTTATCGACAAGGCTGTGGATGAGGACAAACCTTTCTTCGTCTGGCTGAATACCACGGGTATGCATTTTCGCACGCATATCGCAGAGAAAAATGTCGGGCTCTCCGGCCAGGGCTTTTACAACGATGTGATGGTAGCGCACGATAAACTGGTAGGGCAGATGCTCGATCAGTTGGATGAGCTGGGCATCGCTGAAAACACGCTGGTGTTCTATTCAACCGACAATGGCGTGCATTTCAATACCTGGCCCGATGCAGGGATCACGCCCTTCCGCAGTGAAAAGAACACCAATTGGGAGGGCGCTTATCGCGTACCTGCCATGGTGCGCTGGCCGGCGAAAATCAAGCCCAACCAGATTTCCAATGAGGTGATGGCTCACCTCGACTGGATGCCGACGTTTGCCGCGATGGCCGGCGACACGACCCTCAAAGAGGATTTGCTGAAAGGCCGGCAGGTGGGCAGTAAAAACGCGAAACTCCATCTCGATGGCTATAATTTCCTGCCCTACCTGACAGGAGAAGTCGAGAAAGCGCCCCGGCGCGAATATATTTATCTCGAGGACAGCGGAATGCCGGTGGGAATCCGGGTGGATGACTGGAAGCTGGTGTTTGCCGAGAACCGCGCCAAAACTATGGCGCTCTGGGCGGAACCCTTCGTTACGCTGCGCATGTTCAAGATTTTCAACCTGCGCCGCGATCCCTACGAGCGCGCGGATCACAACTCCAACACCTACTGGGACTGGATGATCGACAAGGCGCCACAGGGCTACAGGGGAATGGCGGTAATGGCGCAGTTCCTGTCGACCTTCAAGGAGTACCCACCGAGCCAGAAGCCGGATTCCTGGTCTATCGACAAGCTGACAGAGCGCTACCTCGACGTGGAGTGATACAGGCGTAACCTGATGCAGTAACAGAAAAGCCCGCCGGATTACTCCGGCGGGCTTTTTTTGTGGTCGCACTTTGGCGGCGTGCGTGCAGTGAGAAAGGCTGTTGTTAGCGCAGGCGCGAGCCGGAGGGAAGGTAGCGGCGCCGGCCGTTACTTCTCGAAGATAACGGGTAGCGTTTCCAGACCGCGCAGCAGAATGTTTGGCATGTATTCCAGCTCGCTGGGGTCGCAGCTCAAGCGCATACTGCTGGTGGCATCGAACAGCTTCTCCCAGGCGACTATCATCTCCAGGCGGGATAAATGTTGGCCGATACAGACGTGTGTGCCAAAGCCGAATGCGATATGCCGCTTGGCATTGTCCCGTGTCACGTCAAATTCCATCGGCGACTGGAACAGTGACTCGTCGTGGTTGGCAGAAAAATATTTCAGCAGCACCATCGAGCCTTTGGGCAGCTCGACACCGCCGAGCGTGTAGTCCTGTTTGGTGATACGCCACATGTTGGATGTCGGAGTGGCCAGGCGCAGCGTCTCTTCCACCAGATTCGGAATGAGTGAACGGTCTGCGCGTACGGCCGCTTCCTGGTCGGGATTCAGGCACAATTGCCGTATGCCCTCCGCCAGGGTTGCTGTAGTGGTCTCATTGCCCGCCACCAGAAACTGCGTACAGTGGCCCAGTTGTTCCTCGATGGTGAGGGGGCGGCCCTCGATAGTGGCGTGGGCAATCAGGTTGAGCAAATCATCTCTGGGGGCACTGCGGCGTTCATCCAGTGCTGTTACGAACCAGTCGTACTCTTCTTTAACCGCCGCGTGGGCTTGAAGCAGGGTTTGCTTGTCGGAGACCTGTGACAACACTGTGACATTGGCGACGGTCCAGCGGAACGTATCTTCGATCATACTCAGCGGGATACCCAGCACATGCATGATCACGGATAGCGGCAGGGGCCGGGAGAATGACTCAATGAAGTCAAACGGCTGGCCAAACGGCAATTCGCCGATCAGTCGATCCGCCAGGTCCTCGATCCAGGGGCGGTATCGCGCGACGTTCTTCGACAGGAAGAAATCCCTGACGGTATCGCGATAGGCCTTGTGTTCCGGGTCATCCACCGTCAGCAGCGTGCCTTTGCCCAGATTGTAGGTCTTATCCATGGCCGCTTTTACATCGGCGTCCAACTCGTCGGCGGACCCGAGTGCCAGCGTGAATTCATTGGAAAATACCGCATCGTTCTTATGTGCTTCGCGCACGAGTTCATAGCTGGAGACGACAAATACACCGGATGTCGGATCCCGGTAGACAGGTTGCTGTTCTCTCAGGGATTTGTCGTAGTGGTAGGGACATTTAAGTGTATCGCTGTCAAACAGCGCCATGTCTGGTAGCGCTCGGGTGTCCGTTTTGGTGGGTGCCGTCACGAGGTATCCCCTGCTGAACTGAAGTTGTTAGGGGGGCAGTATGGACGCTATAAATAAAACAGTCAATCCTGATTTTAATTCGACGAAGCGAGCTGCGTGCGCGACTTTACAGGTTGGCGGGCGAGCACTCCTTGATCAACTGGTCTGGGGAAGGCAAATCGTCATTGCAGGATTCCTTGCAGGCACGTGTTTCCTCACCCCACTCAAATGGATTCAGGACGCACCCGAGATAGCAGGGGGCGCCTGCGATAACAAGCTTTCTATACGCACATTCCTTGCCTTCCCTGCCGAGAAATTTGACACCCTCAGGTGCCGAAAATTCATCAAAGATATCCATTCCATCGCCCACAGGCCCCATGCCAGGAACAGGTTGGCCGTCACTCGCCAGATTGCCGGTGACAAATAGCACCGCATTGGCGATAAGTTGTTGATAGGCAGTATTTTTCATGGTGCTCTCGCTGTGCCCCAGCGTAGTACCAAATATCGGTGTCAGCCCGTGGTATTCAATCCAGCCTGTCGTGTGCGGCATGCCATCCGCGCCAATTGTGGATAGAAGGCTTTGTCCGTCGAACTCGAGGTTGATATACAACTCGTCCTCGGGGAGCACCCAGTCTTCCGGGATACCGGTAAGAATGGGGTGCGGTCCGTTCTGAATCTGCCGCAGCTCTCGCTCGGGTTCGTGGGCTTTGGTTTTCAGACCGTATAGGGGCCACCACAGATCGGTATTCCGGAACGAGTGCGTGGTGCAGTGGATAATCAGGGCTGGAACACCCAGTTCTTCGGTCTGCCGGCGCATATTGGCGATCAACTCTGCATCGGTGTTGTCGGCCATACAGATGTTGTAGATTAGGACGTCGTAGCCATCGGAGTAATCCGTGGTTTTCCAGCGCTCCGGCTCGGCCAGCGAGACGTCGAAGCGAACATTGGCGCGCTCGACTATGCCGTGCGCCAGATCCCAGGTTTGCTGCTCGTAGTTATGATAGACGCCGGGGCTGGTCAGAATCAGCGCCTTCAATGGTGGGTACAAGAGCGTATCGAGTGCCTCGTCTGCAACTTCCTCGGGAGGAATCTCCTCAACGGAATAGTCCTCTGCAGTGCCGCTGGTGTCTGTTGGGATATCGCTGTTCGGATAGTCGTTCACCATGAATTCTTCGGTAGTATAGTCAGCGGTGGCGGCCTCCTCGACGGGATAAGCGGTATCGACAGCGGTGCTGCCCTCCGCCGGTTCATCGGCGCAATGGCTGAATGAACAGAAGAACAGGAGAACCATAGACACACTGAAGACTAGACCACGACGCATTGAAGCTTCCTTTTTCTTGGCAGGGGCTTATCCCCGAATACCGGGCCAGCAACCCCCGTTCCGCCCGCAACGCTGTGTACACTCACCCCTAAACCCTCACAGTATCGGGAAAAATGCGCCATCTATCAATCGTGAATGCTGGGCGATGAATATGCAGCCTTAGAGCAGTGGCTACGTCTTAGTATCTGGCGATGAGGTCTTGCGCCTGTCACGCCTCTTTGCATTGCTAGAATGGGGCGGGGCCGGGGAACTGTTCGCGCAATTCGGGTTTCAGTAATTTCCCGGATGGGTTTCTCGGCAGGGAGTCGACCAACTCATAGAGGTGCGGCACCTTGTAGCCTGCCAGATTCTCTTTGCAATAGGCTTTTAGGGACTCGGGTGTGGGCGAGGTTCCGGCGGCGGCAACGACAAGCGCAAGCGGCGTCTCACCCCATTTTTGTGAGGGCACGCCTATCACTGCCGCCTCCTGCACGTCCGGGCAGGCTGCGAGTACGTTTTCCAGTTCTGCCGGGTAGATGTTTTCGCCGCCAGAGATAATCATGTCCTTCATGCGGTCACAGATGGTCACGAAGCCTTCGCTGTCCCAGGTGCAGATATCACCAGTATATAGCCAGCCATCCCGAAGTGTCTCGGCTGTGGCCTCGGGGTTGTTCCAGTACTCCTTCATCAGGTGACGACCACCCACCAGCAGCTCGCCAGCCTGTCCCGAGCCCATGGGGATGGCGTTGCCGTCACTGTCGACAATCTTGATCTCGGTGTGCATTTGTGGGCGACCGCAGGAGCCGACTTTGGCTTCGGCGTCTTCGTGCAATAGCAGCGTCCCCGGGCCACAGGATTCTGTGAGGCCGTAAGCCTGGAATATCCGGATGTCGAGTGCTTCATAGTCGTGCAGCAGCGAAATAGGCACCGGCGCGGCGCCGGTTGCGATCCAGCGCACCGAGGAGATTTCGTACTGCTCACGCTCAGGCGTCATCAGCATAAATTGCAGCAGCGCGGGCACCGCCATGAATATCGTTACCTTTTCCTGTGCGATGCAGCGGAACATCGCTCCAATGTCCAGTTCCCGCATGATCACACCGGTGCCTCCCCGGTGCACCAGCAGCGAGGTGGGGTTGAGGCAGCCGACATGAAACATGGGCAGTGCCAGCAACCAGCGGTCACCATCGCGCATGTCAGATGTGCTCATGCTGGTCAGTTGGGACCACAACATACCTTCGTGGCTGTGCACCGCACCTTTCGGCCGCCCGGTTGTGCCGGAGGTGTACATGATAAACAGATTGTCGTCATCCCAAGCGCCGATAGTAGGCTCTGTCATCGGCGCGGCTGCGGCAAACATATCGTAGTCTAGCGCCCAGTCCGGCGTGCCCGCGTCCGCATTCTCACGGCGCAGCCACAGTTCGACCGCGAGTTCGCTGTATTCACCGCTGTGGAGGGTATTCACAGCATCGTCGAAGTCCGAGTCGTACACCAGGGCTCTGGCACCGGAGTTCTCCAGAATATAGGCAATTTCCGCAGGGACCAGACGCCAGTTCACAGGTACAAATACAGCGCCAATCTTGGCGATCGCGAAATAGGTTTCGACAAACTCCACGCTGTTTTTCAGCAGTGACGCCACCCTGTCGCCCGGACGAATGCCACTTTCGAGTAGTGCGTTTGCGATGCGATTGGCACGGTTATTCAGCTCGGCGAATGTGAATCGGCGATTGCGTTCGAATTCGACTATGGCTTCCCGGTTGGGGCAAATCTGTGCGCGTTTAGTCAGCAGCAGGCCGATGTTCGTTTTCATAGTGCATTGTCACGGTGTTGGCAAAGACCCGTAGTATTTCATCAATTGCAACGCGTGGGTAGCGCATGCGGGTGCGAACTGCCCGGCTGTGAAATGGTATGACAAACCTGCAATAAGCTCCTAGTATGGATGCAGGCAGGTATGCAGTGTCAGTGGATTCGCGCTGCTGAACATTGAGCCGGTCAGGCCGCTGTGGCGCTCTGATTTATGTGCTCGATTAACCACGGTGACCGGCATTTTTCTTCCTGATTGAGTGAGTGATGAATAGCAACAACAAGATCAACTACATCGAATTTCCAGCTGCGAATATCGAGGCAACAAAAGCCTTTTTTGGCAGCGTGTTTGGCTGGGCGTTTGAGGATTACGGCCCCGAGTACACGGCCTTCTCAGATCAGGGTGTGGACGGCGGGTTCTACCAATCCGAGCAAGCATCCACGGTAGCATCCGGTGCTGCTCTGGTGGTGCTTTATTCCGATGCCATTGAGTCACTGCAGACTCGAATTGAGCAGGCCGGTGGCGTTATTGTCAAACCTATATTTTCGTTCCCTGGCGGTCGCCGATTTCATTTCAAGGAGCCAAGCGGCAACGAATTGGCGGTGTGGACCGATATTGGTGATTAGGCGACGGCAGCCGCAGGAGAGATTATGTCAGCGAGTATTATTGCAATATATATTGCGCAAAGAGGCGCCGGGCCTACACTCCGTTCACCTGCTCAACTGGAAGCGGGCAAGGGCGTGGTGGGAGACCGCTATTATGTTGGCGGGGGTACTTTCTCCGAGCAATTGGCGGGCACTCGAAAAAGCGAAGTGACTTTTATCGTCGCCGAAGAAATCGATGCATTCAACGCCGCACAGCACGAGACTCTGGGCTACGGTGATGTTCGCAGGAACATCGTTACCCGGGGTGTGCAGTTACGGGACCTGATAGATTGTGAGTTCTCCATTGGGCCGGTGAAGTTTTTGGGTATAGAGCACTGCGAACCCTGCGCACACCTTGCCGCTACGGTGAATCCAAAGGTGTTACCCCATCTGGCGCATACCGGACTGCGTGCCGCCATTCTCAGTTCCGGAACAATCGAAGTGGGGGATGAAGTATCGCTATAGACCTCGCTACCGGGATAATCAAAATTGCTGGCGCCCGCTGTAACAGGATTCGATTCAAGTGCTAACAGGGCATATCTGTATGAAAAAGCTGAAGAATGAGAAGGAACTGGTTAAAAAGGCTATTGCCGCAGGAATGAAATACGGCGAAGACAGGGGGGTGGTCGAATTCGAACCGACGGATTCTGCCACCGAGAAGATCGAGTATATCTACCGACTACTGGTCCATGACAAAGTCATACAGCCACTGCCTCAGGACCAGGTCTCGCAACTGACAATGAAGCACAAACTGGCAATCTGGGCTTCAAAGCTGGACTGAGGCATAGCCGATTGGCGCTACCAGATTCTGACACGCTCCCGCGGTTCGAGGAAAAGCGCGTGCTCGGGCGTTACCTCGAATGCCTCGTACCAGGGATCCAGGTTACGCACAATACCGTTTACGCGGTACGCACCGGGACTGTGCGGATCTGTCAGCAGTTTGCTGCGCAGGAAGTCCTCGGTTTGAATACCCCGCCACACCTGGCTCCAGGCCATGAAGAAACGCTGATCGCCGGTCACGCCGTCGATAACCGGTGCCTCACCATCGTATTTGTCCCTGAGATAGTTCTGGTAGGCGTCGTAGGCGATCGTCAGGCCTCCGAGATCACCGATATTTTCCCCCAGCGTCAGCTGGCCGTTTATATTGGTGCCGGCAATGGGCTCATAGCCGTCGTACTGTTCGACGAGTTTTTGGGTGCGGGATTCAAACTGCTTGCGGGATTCCTCGGTCCACCAGTCCCGCAACATGCCTTTACCGTCTGAGTGGCTGCCCTGATCATCAAATCCGTGCCCCATCTCGTGCCCAATAACTGCGCCGATCGCGGCAAAGTTAACGGCCGGGTCCGCGAGTGGATCGAAGAAAGGGGGTTGCAGAATGGCCGCTGGAAAAACGATCTCATTGCGGGTCGGTGAATAGTAGGCATTGACGGTCTGGGGGCTCAATGCCCATTCCCACAGGCGTCTGGGTTGACCCAGTTTGGCCAGAGAGTCGGCGATATACCATTGATGGATGCGCCGGTTGTTGCCGATCAGGTCATCGGGCTTGATAACAATGGTACTGAGGTCCCGCCACTGATCGGGATAGCCAATTTTGGCGATGAAACCATCCAGTTTGTCCAGTGCCTCGGCCTTGGTGGCTTGGTCCATCCATGGAGATTGCTCGATGCGCTGACGGAATGACTCGCCAATAAAGTGAATATACTCCTTCATCAGGGCTTTGTTCTCTGGCGGGAAATAGCGATCCACATAGAGGCGGCCCAACACTTCACCCAGGCTCGAGCTGACATAGGCCAGTGCACTGAGGTCGCGAGGACGCTGCTCCTCAATACCGTACAAAGTGTGCTTGAAAAACTCGAAATTGGCATTGCGATAGTCAGCGGACAAATACGGTGCCTGGTTGTCGATAAAATGAAACGCCAGGTAGGACCGCAATACATCCAGTGGTGTTTGCTCCATCAGTGCGGCGATCGCCTGAACTGCTGTGTCGGACGCGACAATGAAACGCTGTTGATCAGCTACCCCGCCGGCTTCAAAAAAAGTGTTCCAATCAAACCCCGGGGCAAACGCCAGCAACTGTTCACGGCTCATGGGTTTGTAGTTTTTCAAGCGATCGCGACGCTCTGCCGGGGTCCAGTGGCGCCGCGCAACCTCTGTTTCAAACTGCAGGATCGCCTCAGCGCGTACTCTCGGTCGCTCAATATTTGCCCGCTCCAGTACGCCTTCAATGTAGGCCTGGTAGGCTTTGCGCTGTTCCGGGAACGGCGCCTCATCACTGAGATAATACTCACGCCCCGGTAGGCCGAGCCCGCTCTGACCCAGGTACAGGATGTAGCGATCGGGATTTTTCTGGTCCAGATTCACGCTCATGCCAATCACGGAATTGTGCAGAGGCTCTGCCATCGCGCGGGCAATATCAGCCGGCGTTGACAGCTTCATAACAGCGTCCAGTTCAGCTTGCAACGGTTTCAGGCCCAGTGCTTCGATTCGCGATACATCCATGTAACTCTGATAGAGAGCGGCCAACTGTTCGCCATCCTGGTTACGATCTGTGTCCGCGGCCAGCAATTCCTCGATAATGGTCTGAACCTGCTCTTCGCTGCGCAGGTACACTTCGGTAAAGGAATCCATTCTCGGCATTCCCTCGGGGTATTCTGCCTGCTTGATCCAGCCCTCATTTACGTAGGTGAAAAAGTCATCACCCGGCGCTACCGATGGAGAAATGTACCGCGTTTCCACACCCCACGCTCCCAGCATTGGCTTGTTGTCATCGCCAGCGTGCGCGCTGTCTGCCTGGGTAATAAGCAGTGCGGTGAATACAGCGCTGAGGGCAGTCAGGCTCTGTTGCAAGGTGAACATACTTGCTCCTTCGTGGATCGTGTCGATTGTTGCACCGAATTACGCTCGGCAATAGTGCACGCAGTGTAACCAGTGCAGCTGTCAAAACGCACCCCATTTTCGTGATTTCCCTAAAAAGTGTCGCCGCTATGGCGGTGGTTTGTGTTCGCGGGGCGGCGAGTCCGTTACTGCGCGAGCGGTGCAGTAGCTCGCCGTTTGAATAGCTGGCCAGTATGCGTAAGAATGGTAGGACACCGAATCTGTCGATGCGCCGGATTTGCCAAGTTGTTTACAGTTTTGTTTGTGGGTGATGTTCGGTGTTCTGCAATAGGATGCGTTATTCGCAGCCTTTCCCGTCTGGAGGGGTCGAGTACAGACGCGCGATGGCTATTTGCCAGGCGCAGGAGGAAACTGTCGTAATGGTGCAATCCAGAATCACCTCCCCGAAGCCCTATACGCGGGCGCGTCCGCGCGCGACAATTGACTGGACCAATTACGATCCGGGCGAATTCTACGACGAAATTATCAGTGCTCCCGGACGCGCTCGCCCCGCCACGCGCAGTCTCGCGGCGTTTATGCGAAAACAGACGATCAAGCACCTTATTTCCCGACAACAGGCCGCCGACCTGGCCATTCAGGAAATGGGCATTACCTTCACGGTCTACAGTGAAGGCCAGAACATTGATCGCTCCTGGCCGATGGATATTATTCCTAGAATTATTCCCCTGAAGGAATGGCAGGTTCTGGAGCGCGGCCTGATTCAGCGGCTGACTGCGCTCAACCTGTTTATCGATGATATCTATAATAAGCAGCGGATACTTAAAGATCGGGTGATGCCCCGGGAGATTATCGACAGCTCCCCGGAATTTTTGCGCGAATGTGTCGGAGCCAAGCCGCGCCACGGCGTGTGGTCCCATGTGTGCGGATCCGATCTGGTACGCGATGCCGACGGCACAGTCTATGTACTGGAAGATAACCTCCGTGTGCCCTCGGGTGTGTCCTATATGCTGGAGAATCGGGCCATCTCCAAACGCGTGCTGCCGCAGCTGTTTGAACGGAATTCCATCCAGCCTGTTGCCGATTACCCGTCGCAGTTATTCGACATGCTGACGTCGCTCTCGCCGCGCCGCGTCGCTCACCCCGAAATCGTGGTGATGACACCCGGTATTTTTAATTCTGCCTACTTCGAGCACGCCTACCTCGCGCAGCGTATGGGCGCCGAGCTGGTTGAAGGTGCTGATCTGGTCGTCGGTAGCGATGACAAGGTATATATGAAAACAATACGCGGTCTGGCCCGCGTGGATGTCATCTATCGGCGTATCAATGACGACTACCTGGACCCAGAAGTGTTTCGTCCCGAGTCAACACTGGGAACTCCTGGGTTATTCCGGGCGTGGCGCAAGGGCAATGTGGGTCTGGCCAATGCGCCCGGCGCCGGTGTCGCAGATGACAAGGTGATCTACACGTTTGTACCCGCGATTATCAAATACTACCTTGGGGAGGACCCGATTATTCCCAACGTCCCCTCTTTTTTGTGTGTGGATCCTGTGCAGTGCAAACATGTGCTGGAAAACCTTGCCACTATGGTTGTCAAACCAGCAAATGAATCAGGTGGTTACGGCATGCTGATAGGACCCGCTGCCAGCAAGAAAGAACTGGCGCTGTTTGCTGACTTGATCAGGAAAAACCCCCGTAACTATATGGCGCAGCCGGCGCTAAAACTGTCTACGGCGCCCACCTTGTGTGGCAACAACATAGAACCCAGGCACCTCGATCTAAGGCCTTTTATCCTACAGGGCAAGAACCACTATGTGACGCCTGGAGGGCTAACGCGAGTAGCGCTGCGGAAGGGGTCGCTGGTGGTGAATTCTTCGCAGGGCGGTGGCAGTAAAGACACCTGGATTGTCGATACGGAGGCCGGCTGATGTTGTCGCGAGTCGCAGAGCGGGTTTACTGGCTGGGCCGGTTTATGGAGCGCACGGAGAATACCGCGCGCCTGATACTGGTGCGGCATAATGCTGTATTGGATTTGCCCAAAGAGGTGCAGCCGAGCTGGGACCTGTTACTGCAGGTGCTGGGAGCGGAGCAGGCATTTGCCAAGTTGCCGGGTGCGGCAACAGAGAAGAACATCATCAGTTTTGTGTTCGGTGAACGCGAGAACCCCTCTTCCATAATCAGCTCGCTCGCCGGTGCACGAGAGAATATGCGCACTACCCGCGAGATCTTGCCCAGCGAGACCTGGGAGCGGGTGAATAGCCTCTATCTGAGTGTGGCGCGGCGCAGTAACAAGGATTTACCACGGGGGATGCGTCACTCGGTACTGAATAATATCGTGCAGTCCTGCCAGCAAGTTACCGGCCTGCTCGCAGGGTCTATGAATCAGGATGCGGCCTACCAGTTTATCCGCCTGGGCAGGAATTTGGAGCGAGCCGATATGAGCACGCGAATCATCGATGCGGCTTCGGCGGGTTTGATGGGTAATGTTGACGATACGTCTCCGTTTCGCAATGTGCTGTGGATCAGTGTTTTGCAATCTCTCAGCGCCTATCAGATGTATCGACAGAATGTTCGTCGCAGCGTTGATCGCGAGGGTGTGCTTGCTTTCCTGTTTCAGAGCACCGTCTTTCCACGGGCAGTGACGCATGCTCTGCAGCAGATAGAAAGCAGTATGAAGTTGCTGCCTGAACACAAAAGTGCTTTAGCCGTTGCTGCAAACCTGCGTCGACAGCTCAGGGAGAAAGATTTCAGTATATTGGCCGGTCCGGCACTGCACGATTACATAGACACCTTGCAGTTACAGTTGGTGGATGTTCATAACGCGATCGGTACGAGCTGGTTTGCTCACGATAGCCATTAGAGTCCTTGTCCAGATGACTTCACAGGTGAACCATGCAGTGTTTTAAAATTGTTCACCACACGTACTACAACTTCTCTGACCCGGTGACGCTGGGTGCGCACGAGCTATTGCTGCGCCCGCGGGAGGATCACACGCAGAGAATCCAGTCGTTCAACCTGCGTATACGGCCCGATGCAACAATCAAGTGGCACCGCGATGTTGAGGGCAACTCAGTGGCTGTGGCCACATTCAAACCGTCTCGCACACAGCAGCTGGCGATCGAGAGCGAGGTCATCGTGCAGCAGCACAATGAAGATCCGCTGGACTTCATCGTGGCAGACTATGCGCTGAATTATCCGTTTAACTACCTGCCGGAGGATGCTGTACTGCTGACGCCCTATCTATTGCCCGCACAACATGGTGAGGTTGGAGCGCTGCGCAACTGGGTGAACAGTTTCTGGCATGAGTCGGAAACCGTGCAGACGTACGCTCTGTTACAGCGCATGGCACAGCATATCAACGGCACCTGTGAGTACCGCGTGCGTGAAGAGCCGGGTGTTCAGTCACCAGCACAGACTCTGGCGGGGGGCACAGGCTCCTGTCGCGATTTCGCGTACCTGTTTATGCAGGCGGCACAAAGTCTTGGGCTGGCCGCCCGCTTCGTCAGCGGGTATTTGCATGCCCCTTTTACGCCGGGGATCGGCTCCACCCATGCCTGGGCTGAAATCTATCTGCCCGGTGCCGGCTGGCTGGGATTTGACCCGACGATTGGTGACATCGTTGGCGCGGATCATTTTCCGGTCGCGGTCGCGCACCTGCCGGAATCTGTGCCTCCGGTCTCCGGGACATTCAGGGGGGCGGCGCAGTCGACGCTGGATGTCGGTGTGTGGGTGAGTCGCTGCTAGCGCTACAGTGTGATATCCACTGCAGCTGCACATTCGTTGGCCATGGCTCGCGCCTGGTCGATGGTGTCGGCAACAGCCAGGGCGACCCCCATACGACGTGAACCGGAGACTTCCGGTTTGCCAAACAGGCGCAGCTGGGTATCGGGGACGGCAAGAGCTTTTTCCAGGTTGCCGAACTGTACATTGTTGCTTTCACCGCTGACCAGTACCACGCTGGATGCACTGGGGCCCACTTGTCTGATCGCAGGAATGGGTAAACCCAGAATAGCGCGCGCGTGGAGCGCGAATTCCGATAGATCCTGTGATACCAGTGTCACCAGGCCGGTGTCGTGCGGACGCGGTGATACTTCACTGAAGATAACCTCATCGCCCTTGATAAAGAACTCCACACCAAACAATCCGCGACCGCCCAGCGCCGTGGTGACTTTCTCTGCCATGGACTGTGCGGTGGACAGGGCTTTTGCCGGCATGGCCTGCGGCTGCCAGGACTCCCGGTAGTCACCGGCCTCCTGTCGGTGGCCGATGGGCGCGCAGAAGGATGTGCCATCCCGGTGGCGCACGGTCAGCAGCGTAATTTCGAAATCGAAATCAACCAGACCCTCCACGATGACCTTGCCCTTGCCCGCACGCCCGCCTTCCTGTGCGTACTCCCAGGCTTGCTCGAACTCACTCTCATCGCGCAACAGCGACTGGCCTTTGCCGGAGGAGCTCATAATGGGTTTGACGATGCAGGGCAGGCCTATGTCACTTACTGCCTGCAGATATTCCTCCCTGCTTTGCGCGAAGTGGTAGGTGCTGGTTTGCAGGCCCAGTTCTTCTGCGGCAAGGCGACGAATGCCCTCACGGTTCATCGTCAGCTGGGTGGCCTTTGCGGTGGGAATAACGGTGAAGCCCTCCGTCTCAAGCGCAGCCAGCGTGTCGGTGGCAATGGCTTCGATCTCGGGAACAACCATATCCGGCTTTTCGGCTTCAATCACCTTGCGCAATGCCTCGCCATCGAGCATGTCGATCACATGTGAGCGGTGCGTGACTTGCATTGCCGGTGCGTTGGCGTAGCGGTCGACTGCAATCACCTCTACGCCCAGCCGCTGCAGCTCAATGGCTACCTCTTTGCCCAACTCTCCGGCACCACACAACAATACCTTACTGGCGCCAGGGCTCAGCGGGGTTCCCAGTGTCACAGTCATCGTTTTTTGGTCCTGTATTATTGCATTGTGTCTACGCGTGAGGCTCCCGCGAAGCAGGATTTACTGCCGTTGTCAGGACAAATTACCACATAGCTGTTGCGCTTTCCGCAGCCCGTTACACCGACGGTATATTCGGCGCGTTCATAGCCCCAGCGGAATGAAACCGGTTGAATTGTCTCGCTGGAAATAATTTCGCCTTTTGCTTCCGGGCAGTTCATTTCAAAGGCTCCGCGGCGTTCAGCCATATCGATAGCTGTGGGTTGCATCTGGTCGATAAACGGCGGGCCGGAGGCGCAGCCTGAAAGCAGTATAGAGACAGCTACAGCCACAACCAGTGATGATCGACGTATCAGCATGATGGTGCCCTCTTGATATCTTGGAGTATGCGGGGTGTGAGGCCCGGTGAGGGTTTTAATCTTAGTAGAAGAAGTATTTCAGCGCCAAGCAAATTTTGCGTAACAGTTGTTTGCAAGCACGCTGAATATCAACGATGTTTACTTCGATATGCAAAATAGAACGGTAACAGAACGATCAGTGCAAGCAGCCCGAGCAGTATCTGCGAGCCGTAGCGATCCAGTGTGCCATTGGCAATGCCCTGGAATGCCGCGTTGTAGTTTTGCGGCAGCGGCAGCACATTGTTATCGATAGTATATTGCCGGTAGTGGGCCAACATACGTTCAAAGCGTTCCGGCATCTGTTCTTTCAGATCATTGGTCTCGCCGGGGTCTTTCACTATATTGTAAAGATGCCACTCGTTGTCTCCCACCGGCGGTATGTTCAGAACAATCTTGTAGTCGCCCTGGAAAAGAGCAGCATTGCCACCCAGTTCATAGCCAATGGTGTCCGTTGGTGAATAGATGCGCTTGACCTCATTGCGAACAAGTGGCAGCAGGCTGCGTCCCACGATGGATTCAACTGGCCGGCCGCCGAAGCGCCCGGAAGGCGGATTAATGCCGGTTAGCTCAAGAATCGTCGGTGTGATGTCGGTGACATAGGTCAATGCGTTGGTGGTACGCGCTTTCTGCGCAACGGGCTCGCCGGCAATGATAAGCGGTACACGCATGCCTCCTTCTCCGGCATAGAACTTGTAAAAACCCAGAGGAGAGGCTGCCGCGCTGGCGAAACTGGGACCGATGGTATTAAAACTGCCCTTCAGGCCAAGTGTATCGTAGTCGTTGACGTAGTCTTGTTCAGCAAGGGCGAAACGCATTGCAAGGCTGCGCGGGTCATCCCCTCCCGAGGCTTCACTGCCGTTGTCGGAAGTGAAGATGAACACCGTGTTGTCATATTGACCGGTTTGTTTCAGGTAATCTATGAGCCGACCGATGTGGTGATCCATGGCGTCGATCATGCCCGCGTACACTGCCATCCGCTTCGCGTGGTATCGCTGCTCTTCGGCCGTATAGGACTCCCAGTCTGCAGTGGTAGACATGTTTACCATGTCAGTACCCGGGGGGATGACTCCCAGCTGCTCTGCGCGCGCCTGGCGTTGTTTTCTCAGTACTTCCCAGCCTTGGTCATAGACGCCCATATACTTGTCAGTGAAGGACTGGGGTGCTTGCACCGGTATGTGCACTGCCTGGAAAGGTACATAGGCGAAAAAGGGTTGGCCATCACCGGCATTAGACGAGATGAACTCGATCGTTTTGTCGATTAGGAAACGAGACGAGTAAAAGTCCTTCGGGAGGTCAAACGGCTCACCGTCAGCAAACCAGTTGGCTTTTTTGTAAATGGGAATGTACGGCTTTTGTTCCCAGTTGTCGGCACCGGTGTCAGCCATGGTTACCGTGCGTTCGAACCCGCGGCGAAAGGGTAGCAGGTCCGGTGTTTTACCAAGATGCCATTTGCCGGCTAGATAGGTGTGATAGCCCGCGGCTTGCAGCAAACTGGCTACCGTCACCACGTTGTGACCCAGTTTGCCGCGGTAGTTGGCGTGTTGTGCCTGCTCCGGCGGGATGGTTTCAGGAATATTTGGAACGCCGTTACGATGGCTGTCAACACCGGTGAGAAGCATGCCTCTCGTCGGGGCGCAGCTCGCCGCGGTGTGATAGTTGGTAAAGCGGATGCCGCGTTGCGCCAGCGCGGATAGCGCTGGTGTCTGTATCTCGCTGCCATAGGGAGCGATATCACTGAAGCCCAGATCATCGGCGATGATAAGTACAATGTTCGGCTGTGCCGCGATCACCGCCGGGCTGATCCATACACTTGCAGCCGCCAGTAAGGCAGCGAACACTGGAGCAAATAACCTGCTATAGCGTGCACCCATAAGCTAGTTGCCCTGTGTTAGTTTTGATGAGGCCAGCATCAGGATTGTTGCCAGTACCACTTCGACGACAATCATATCCGGCGTGAGCGCAGCATTGTGAAACAGCCATGCTAGCAGGCGAAATACTGCAGCCAGCGCTAGCAGCAGCGCGGCGGCCCGAAACCAGGTTGGCTTTGCCGTGACAAGACCGAGCAGTATCATGATACCCATGGCGAGGAAGAATGAACCGACATCGCCAATCTGCGAACTTAACCCCACACCTTCCATCAGCGTCATGCCCAGGCCGGTGGCAGCGCCGCCAGGATCAACTGCCCAGCGCAGTCCCATCACCACAAAAAGAATTGCCGGCAGTGCAACCAGTATACGAAACAGTGTCTTCATTAACCTTCTCCTCAGTATTTTGGAATAGCGCCGCCAAATCTGATCATCGCCGGAATCGGGATTAACACTAGCGTAGATCGCGTCATGACAAAGGCAACGGAGAAGGTATAGATGTTGAGGCCAGAGGTCAAAACAGTTTGTCGATGGCCACTGGCGCCATCTGTGAGCATGCTGTGCCGGCTTGTGTCCTATGCCGCAGACATAAATCCGATTGCCCGGCCCATACAGGGTACTTATACTCTTACCGGTATAACTATGGAAAATAGCCGGGACATATAGAAAATGGACATAACAAATCCGCAAAACGGCGCCGCGTGATGACAGAGCGCTGGTTTTTTGCCCACCTGATGAAGACCGGAGGCACTTCGCTGTTTTTTATGCTACAGCGACAGTTTTCGAGAAACGAAATTTTCCCTCCGCCCGCAAAGGACGACATGATCAGTGTCGACGCGAAGGCGGCGTTGGAAGAAATGAAACGCCCCGACTCATCGCGCAAAATCGTGTCGGGACATTTTCCTCTGTCCTGTGTCGAGGAGGGGGTCGGACAGTGGCGGACGTTCACGCTGCTGAGGCACCCTCTTGATCGTGTGCTATCTGCACTGCGGCGCCAGAGTGATCGCGATCCGAACGAAACTGTCGAGTCGATCTATAACAACCCGTTGCGTTTCCATTTGCTGTTCGACAATCATATGGTCAAGATGCTGGGTGTTGCCCCTGAGGAAATCGACGTAGGCCTTTTTTCGGCTGTTAAACCGGAGCAGCGTCACCTGGATCGCGCATTGTTGGCGCTGGAGCGATGCGATGTAATTGGCGTACAGGAGGATTTTGATCCTTTCTGCACGCGGTTGGAGAATGCCTTTGGCTGGGATCTGGGAGAGCGTCTGGGCGTTAATCGCGCAGGCGAGTATGATGTCTCCGATGAGTTGATAGAGCGGGTTCGCGCAGACAATACGCTCGATTTCGAGCTCTATGCACACGCGCGGAAGTTACTGGGGCTGCCTGCGGTGGATGATCTCGGCTGTCCGCTAGTCTGATGGTGCCCAAATTTTTATCTTCGAAAAATTGCCAGGGAACAACGCTCGATGACACTGGAAGCAAGCGCAGAAATTGACCGAATTACAGCGATGCCCCGGCCTTTGTCGCCGGCCGATCTGGGGCGTTTGGCCGTGCTGCGGCACCAGCTTGGAGCCCGATATGTGGCAGAGGCGCCAAAGCGATTGCCACCCGAACCCTCAAAGGATCTGTTTTCCGGTGTGCGGGGTGTACCGGAGATATCCGGAGCCGAGCTGACAGGTGCCCACGTTGCCTCTGGTCTGCGTCAGCACGGGGCACTGGTGGTCAGGGGGCTGATAGCTCCGGCGGATGTCGATAAGCTGGTCTCGTTGATCGATGGCAGGGATTGGACAGTTCCACAGCAGCCCGGCGATGATAAGGGCGAAGTTCTACCTGGCTCCTCACCTATGAAGTGTTCCGCTGCTTCTTTGCAGGGGCTGGTAGAGGCTTATCAGAATGCCGGTATGCGGGAAATTATGGCCGAGTACCTGGGAGAGCCAGCGGTGCTGCTGTCAGAGCGACTGCTGCTCGATAGGCAAACCTTCCAGACCGGGCTTCCCTGGCATCAAGACGGCGCTTTTTTTGGCGCCAACGCCGGTGGGGTCAACAGCTTTCTGGCTCTGGACAGCTGCGGCTCCGATGCGGTGGGATTGTCCGTGGCGGCTCACCGCTTCGACACCATCGTGGGTGTTGAGGAGGGCACGCGGGCGAAGCTGAACTACGGTGCGTCGCTGAAGGATGACGGTGTACGTGAGTTGGCCGGCGAAGACGCCCTGGTCACCCCGAATCTGGAAGCTGGGGATGCCATATTTATCGATGAGATGACCATGCACCGCACGGGCCGGCGCCCCAAGGGAGAGCAAAAGCCCCGCTCCTGGGCAATTACCTGGTTCTTCGCTCCCTCGCGTTTTCCGGATATGCGGCATCCGCTGTGGTTTGGTTAATTGGCTCCGGAGCCAATAACACGGCGATAGGGGCTTCACAGTAGCATAACCGTTGTCGTGCTAGACTTTTTCGCCCGCCATTTAATGAAGTGGAAATCATGTTGGACCAGTTAGCGCAATACCACCCCAATCTACCGGATATCGCCGCAGTGCTGTTGTTGTTCGCAGCAGCTTGGCTTGCTTACCTGATTACATCGCGAGTCTTGTTGTCGCTGGTGCACCGGCTTGCTGCGCGAACCAGTGCTACCTGGGATGATGCCTTTATCAAAAACCGCGTTGGCAGGAAGTTGGCCCAGCTGGTGCCGGTTTACATTGTTTACGAGGGTGTCGGTAAGCTGTCCACTATCAATGGTCGAGTGGAGACGCTGGTGACGAATGTCGCCAGCGCCTACATGATTGTAGTGATGGTGCTAACTGTTGTTGCCGTTCTCAGTGCCGCGAACGATATTTATGAGGCAAATCCCAGAGCCCGGCAGCGGCCGATCAAAGGGTTTATCCAGCTGTTGCAGTTGGCGGTGGTGATACTGGGTGTGTTGCTGTTTATTGCGGCGCTGATGGATGAATCGCCTGTGTTGCTGCTAAGTGGCTTCGGGGCGATGACCGCGGTGTTGTTGTTGGTGTTCAAAGATACCTTGTTATCGCTGGTGGCCAGTGTGCAACTGACCGCCCAGGATATGGTCCGGGTAGGCGACTGGATTGAGGTGCCGCAGTTTGGTGCTGATGGCGACGTGGTAGATGTAGAGCTACATACCATCAAGGTACAGAACTGGGATAAGACTATCACGACCATCCCCACACACCGGTTGATCAGCGATTCCTTCAAAAATTGGCGCGGAATGTCACTGTCCGGTGGTCGCCGTATCAAGCGGGCCTTGTACCTGGACGCTTCTTCGGTCCATTTTATGAGTGATGAGGAGATTGATCGCTGCAGCCGATTCTTCCTGCTGGAGGAATACCTGGCGGGGAAGCGGGGCGAATTGTCCGCGTATAACCAGACTTTAGGCGAAGAGGCTAGCGCAGAGCGCGACAATGCCGTCAATATGCGCAGGCTGACCAATATCGGGACATTTCGGGCCTATGCTGCGCGTTACTTGGAGTGCCACCCGCAAATACACAAGGGGATGACCCTGATGGTGCGACAGTTGGCGCCCGGGCCGCAGGGTATTCCAATCGAGCTGTACTGCTTCACCAACACAACCGCCTGGGGCGAGTATGAGGATATACAGGCGGATATCTTCGATCACCTGTTGGCGATTATCCCGGAGTTCGGTCTTCGACTGTTTCAGCAGCCCGCTGGGACAGAGTTCTCGATTCGAAAATTGTAAAGCAAGCTGCCGCGTCCGCGAATCGCAGGACTGCCTGCGACGGCCGCATTTTCCAGTTGCCAGCGAATGAATGTGATGCCGGTTTACGAGGTTACTGCCTTGCGCTACTGCAATCGGCTCTGGGCCACTCGCAGTCACCTTGCACCAGCTCCGGTTTGGGGACATCATGGCAGCCTCAGTGAGACATCGGGAGTCGACCATCGAGACTGAAGTAACAGCGTTGTTCGTGGCATACTACCCGTTGTTGATCGTTGTTGTAGTCAGTGCTGTGACGCTGACGCTGGGTCATATCTTCCTGCTGGCGCGGCGCAAGGAGTTGGGCAGCGAAGCGCGTCTGCCACGACAACTCATTCTGTTCGTAATGACACTGTTATCGCTGGTGCTGATGCTCATTGTGGCACCACTGCCGGACTCAACCCGCAACAGCATTCTCACCCTGATGGGTATTGGCCTGTCTGCGGTGATAGCGCTGGCTTCAACCTCTTTTGTGACAAATTTCATGGCAGCAGTGATGCTGCGAGTGACCCGGCCCTTCAAGGTGGGTGATTTTATCAGGGTGGGAGAGTTGTTTGGCAAAGTGTCCGAGCGCGGTCTGTTCGATACGGAAATTCAAACCGAAAACCGTGAATTGATAGCGATCCCCAACGCCACGTTCATTACCCAGCCGGTGAGTGTTGCGCGAAGTTCCGGTGTGATTATCTCTACAACAGTTTCTCTAGGGTATGACATCAGTTGCGATACAGCTGAGCCGTTAATGCTGGAGGCGGCGTCGGGCGCCGGGCTTTCCGATCCCTATGTGCATATCGTTTCGCTGGATGACTTTTCGGTTAGCTATAGGGTGTGTGGCTTACTGTCGGATCTCGAAGGAATTCTCACCGCTCGCTCAAAACTGCATCATCAACTGCTCTATGGTTTACACGGGGCCGGGCTAGAGATTGTGTCGCCGACAGTCACCCGACACATCACACAGTCCGAAGACTACCGGATGATCCCGCAGCCCAGCCGCGCAGCGCCCAGTGATAACGCCGTTCAGGCCGAGTCGATCGTTTTTGACAAGGCCAATGAAATCGCCAGAATGGAAGAGCTTCGCAGTGAACTGGAAGAAAGGGTCAGGCAGTTGAAGCAGGCCAGTAGTGACGGTCCTGATCTGGCGCCTGCGCTGGAGAAGCTGGCGCGCCTGGACGAGGAATTACAGGTGCTGCGCAAGCAAACCTGAAGGTAGTCGTTCAGTGAGGCTGCACAGGCCGGTTTTTTTGCACCAGACCAGACACTCTTTCACCGACATACTATTTGGTAACGTCTGCCGGTATAATCGGCGATCCTGTATCTGTTCGGAGGCTGCGTTCCCATGCTTAGAAGAATGGCTTCACTGGGCTTCGACCTAGCTACGATGCCCGCCCGTATGACATTTAAGGGCGCCAGAGCCGTCGTTTCAATGCCGGGTGATATCGAACATTTCCTGCGGGAAGTGCGCACCGTGTCTGATGAGGTCGCGCGGGAGATTCAGGTGCTGCTCGACAGTGTCGATGCGGAGATGAGCGAGAAGGCTGCTCACCTCGACCCGCAGCAGAAGCAGCAGGCCGCGCAGCTTGCGCTGGGTGCGGCGGAACAGCATCTGAGCATGGCAGCAGTCAATGTCCTGCGCGCATTGTGGTTGTCGATGGATGCCAATCGCGAGCTGACACAGGGAGAGCGCGCGGCGATGATCGAGTCCGATCGTTAAACCTACGTATCACCGCGGGTACAGGTACAGCAGCGCATTGTCCTGATCGATTTCAAAGCGGTAGTTGCGCAGTACATTCATTCCCAGCAGGCCGTCAATATCGCCCGTGGACTCGTACTCGAGAACGGCGATATCGGGGAGGTCAAGCGTCGTGCTCCCAAGCGTAATAGACCTTGCGCGATAGACTTCACCCTGTGTAATACCATTGGCCGTGTTAAATACCCGTGGCCCCCGGTAGCCAAATTCTGCACTGCCTAGTTTTGAGAAGCTGTTTCTCGACAGAGTGGTGACAGAGGCACCGGTATCTATCATCAGTAGAACTGGCTTGTCGTCGTTTATCAAGGCGGATATCAGGAAGTGATCGCCCGTTCGAATCAGCGGGATAGCTTGCGCCGGGAGGTCCTCGGTTGGTGATGGGGCGGCACTTTGCCGCCACTGTCGGTCAAGTGCCGCGGTCCAGCTGGCATCGCGCCCGTCGTCTCTCTCACGCAGTGCCTGCAATACATCCCTGCTGCGCTGGTGCTCGCCCAGCAGTTGATAAAGCGCTGCTCTGCGCAGTTCGGAGTCGCGGGTGGCGAGATCGATAGCCTGCAGGAACTCGAAAAATCCCAGCAAGGCAATCCAGCTCTCCTGCCGGGACAGGCTTTCGTCTGTGCTAGCGACTAACTTCACTACGGCGTCATTGACGCGACTTTTGGAAGCTGCCCGTATCGCATAGGTGCTAGCTATCTGTAGTGTTCTGGCAGCCTCTTCCGGCGAACTGCACAAGCGTTGATTCTCTGCCAGCAGCAATAGAACGGAAATATCGTCGTAGTAGGCGTTCAGCCACTGGTCTACAAGTTCCACGAACGCGCCGTCGTTGCAGCGCTGGTGAATTGTGCCCAGATAAGCTTCCAGGTGGGGTTTCCAGAGTTCCTGATAGGCGTCATCGATACTCAGGGCGTTCTCGTAATACGCGACGGCCTGCTCAAATGCCTGCGCATACAGCAATTCTTCGAAATGTGCTGCTCTGGGTGCGCGACTTACCTCGGCGGCTGTTGGTGCCGTATCGCCCGCGGGAGGCGCAGTGTACGCCGCGATCGGCGGTGGTGTTGCGGTGGCAGAGTGGCCGATGGAGGATGGAGGCGTTCCTGCCCCGATACTCATCTCGCGCAACCACCAGCCAAATGCTGCTCCGGTCAACAGCAGGCTAGTATACAGAAGCAGTCTTTTCATCAGGTCATTCTAGACATAATGCCGTTGGCGTACAAAGCGCGGTCCGTC
Source organism: Halioglobus sp. D3-4 (assembly GCF_055809315.1). NCBI lineage: Bacteria > Pseudomonadati > Pseudomonadota > Gammaproteobacteria > Cellvibrionales > Halieaceae > Halioglobus > Halioglobus sp. D3-4. Next base: position 2,808,657 of record NZ_CM147907.1, on the reverse strand, counting down.
TATCGACCGCAACGCAACGCCTGCACGATCCTGTGATAGGCCGTCTGCTTATTGTGGCTGTGTCCGAGAGCCTTTGCGTACTCTGCGGTGCTAAGCGGGGCGTGTGTCCCCGGTTATAATATCGTTTTTTGTTTTATACTGGGCGGAACAGCGCGGTCAAACGCAAGCCCGGACTACAGGCCATGAAAATATGCCATATTGTCGATTTGAAAAACGTGGGTGGCGTAGAGACGCTTTTCAGCAAGTACCTGTCGTTTGATTTTGGCTCACTTGATATCAAGCACACGGTGATTTTTAATTCTGTTATCCATCCATTTTTTGCAGAAGATGTGCTATCCAATGTCTGCGATGCGATGAGCATCAAGTTTGGCAAGCGCCTGAAAGTTCGTACAGCGTGGCTCAAAGCGCGGCGGGTGCGACGTTTTTACCAGAAGACAAAACCGGATATTGTCATCTTCTGGAACAATTTTCCCTCAGCCTATACGCAGTTTATTCCCCCAGTGGCAAAGGTTATCTATTACGAACACGGCAACTGCGTATTTGACCATGATGCCGATAACGCGAGCAGGTTTTTCAGGCGTGTGACGGAAGTGGTGTCTGTTTCCAGGGACATTGGTGATCTGCTTGACTACAAGTTTTCAACTGAGCACCTGAGCCGGCGGGTTATCTATAATTTTGTCGATGACAGATACATTGAGCAGGTGCCGGTCATCTCTACCTTGACCAGCGGCTTCAGGGTTGGAATGGCGGGGCGAGTGGTACCCGGCAAGGGGATGGCCATTGCGGTGAAAGCCGTGGCCATTTTGAAGGAGAAGGGGGTCGATATCGCGCTGGACATTGCCGGTGAAGGTGATGAACAGGGACAGCTGCTTGAACTGGCAGTTCGCGAGGGCGTTGCGGATCGCCTGGCTTTCCATCCCGGAATGCGGGACCTTCGGGCGTTTTACGCAGGCCTCGATCTTCTGCTTGTACCCTCCGTGGCAGAGGCGGCCTCACTGGTTGTCGCTGAAAGTCTGGCCTGTGGTACGCCGGTGTTGGCGAGCAAGACAGGCGGTATTCCTGAGGTCGGCAAGGAGGGGGAGGGAACTACCCTGATAGAGCCGACTCTGCCGCTTGCTGAATATGCACAATGGTGCAGTTCTTCCGAGGGATTGCCGCAGTACACTATTGATCCTGTAGGTCATGCAATGACGCCGACACAGGTTCTGGACCCCGCGCATGTGGCGGATGCGATCCTGCGAATATTGGGTGACCAACAGGCCTATGCAGAGCAGGCGGCCCTCGGCGCCAGATATGCGAAGGAGAAATTCAGCAGAAAGCGGTATATCGCGCAGTTCCAGGAACTGCTGGCCGGCATGGCGGATTCCGGCGGGTAGCATAGCAACCTGTAGGTACCTCGCGCATACTAAAGGACGCACTATCAGATGAATGAAACAATGGCAGACCTTGAATTGGTAGAACTCGACGCCACCGGGCTGGCGTGTCCCATGCCCCTGCTAAAAGCCAAGCGGGCGCTGAATGCGATGGAGGTCGGGCAGCGCCTGCGTGTGCTGGCGACAGATCAGGGGTCGGTCAGGGATTTTCGTGTCTTTGCCGAGCAATCCGGTCACCTACTGCTGCACAGCGAAGAAGAGGAGGGGGTTTACACCTATCTCCTGCAAAAGCGTTGATGATGGCGCAGTGATTCGTACCCTGGTTCCAGCCAGGCGCGGGCCAATGCAAGGCGAGGTCACTTTAACGTTTCTACTCGATCGATAAAATGTTCAGAATGCGAAGATAGCAAAAGCAAACGGGATCACTTCGGCGGTATAATCAGCCGCGGATTGATCCATGATTCTCTGTTGTACTAGTCGGGGTTCGGGCTGTTTATGCTGGATATTTTCAAGAAATGGTACAGAAGGTATCTGTCTGACGAAGAGTCAGTGCTGCTGCTGGTGTTGTTGACTGTCTCGGTAGTCCTGCTGATGACGATTGGCGATATTCTTGCACCCGTGCTGGCGGCCATTGTTCTGGCCTATCTCGCACAGGGGCTGTCTGCGCAGCTGCAAAATTTTGGGCTGCCCCACTGGCTTGGTGTAGCGGTGTCCTATCTTGTCTTCGTGGGTGTCTTTTTCGGGTTTTGCTTTGCCCTGTTGCCGCTGGTGTGGCGGCAGATGTTGAGTCTGGTCAGCCAAATGCCCGAAATGCTGGAAAGTGCACGACAGTTTCTCGGTGTGCTTCCCGAGCGCTACCCCCATATCCTCAGCCGGGTCCAACTGGGTGAATTGATAGCTGTCGCGCAGACGGAAATTGCCGGATTGGGGCAGACGGTAGTGAAACGCTCGCTGGCGTCTATCCCTGGTATCCTGACGGTAATGGTCTATGTGATCCTGATTCCGATGCTGGTGTTTTTCTTCCTCAAGGACAGGGAGAGCATCATAGACTGGATAGCGAGCTTTCTGCCGGCAGAGCGGCCGCTGCTGCAACGGATTTGGGGTGAAATGAACGAGCAGTTTTCCAATTATGCCCGCGGTAAAGTGCTTGAAATGCTGATAGTCGGCTCTGTCAGCTATTTCGCCTTCATCTGGTTGGGACTCGATTACGCCGCCCTGCTGGGCCTGCTGGTGGGGGTGTCGGTTATTATCCCGTATATCGGCGCTGCGCTGGTGACTTTGCCCGTAGTCATGGTTGGATTTTTCCAATGGGGCCTGACCAGTGAATTTTACTACATGTTTGTTGTCTATCTCTTTATACAGGTGCTGGACGGAAATGTGCTGGTGCCGCTGTTGTTTTCAGAGGCGGTCAATCTTCATCCGGTCGCTATCATTATGGCGGTGCTCTTTTTTGGCGGTATCTGGGGTGTCTGGGGTGTATTTTTCGCCATACCGCTGGCGACGCTTATCAAGGCAATAATAAACGCCTGGCCTTCGATGGAGTTAAAAGAACTCCCAGGGCCCGGTAGCTAACAGCAATCCGACGGAGTTACCCATGTTTGTGTTCAATGCCCGGATGGGCTTCAGGTCACTGCTTTGCCTTTTTGTTGCTGTACTTCTGGTGTCCTGTGTTACCACACCGCCAGCGGACGTGCAGCCGGTCAAGAGCCCCAGCGACGACTATCAATACCGGCTGTTGACACTCGACAATGAGATGCAGGTTCTGCTGATCTCCGACCCGGACACGCCGAAGGCGGCTGCCTCTCTGGATGTGCTGGTGGGGAGCGGTGACAACCCGCCCGGTCGCGCCGGACTGGCCCATTTTTTGGAACATATGCTGTTTCTGGGGACAGAAAAATACCCCGATGCAGCCGAGTATGAGCGTTTTATCACTGAACACGGCGGTAGCCGCAACGCCTATACCAGCTTTGAAAATACCAACTACTTCTTCGATATCAACGCCCCCGACCTGCCAGTCGCGCTGGATAGATTTGCACAGTTTTTCATCTCGCCGCTGTTCGACGCGCAGTATGTGGATCGGGAAAAGAATGCGGTTGAGGCCGAGTACCAGATGGGCCTGAAGAGCGATGCGCGCCGCGGGCTTGATGTGCTGCAGGAAGTCCTCAACCAGGATCACCCCTACAGCCAGTTCACGGTGGGGTCGCTGGAGACATTGGGCGACCGACCCGACTCCGGGATTCGTGACGAACTGGTTGAGTTCTACAACAAGTATTATTCGGCCAATATCATGCGCCTGGTCGTGCTGGGGTCTCAGTCACTGGACGAACTGGAAGCGCTCACGCGGCCGTTGTTCAGCCAGGTGCCGAATCACTCATACCAGCGTAAGACCATCGAGGCGCCCCTGTTTGAGCCGGGACAGTTACCGATGTTCGTGGAGGTGCAGCCGCTGGCGACGCAGCAGCAACTGGACGTGTCGTTTCCAATCCCCGATTACCGCTATCAGTATCGCGTAAACCCTCAGTCCTATCTGGGCAATCTTATCGGGCACGAGGGGAAAGGCAGTTTGCTGTCCCGCCTAAAAGCTGAGGGATTGGCGCAGGCGCTGGCCGCGGGCGATGGCCTGGCCTGGCCGGGGGGGGCGTTGTTCAGCGTGCAGGTATCCCTGACGGAGAAGGGGGCGGCCAACCCCGACCGCGTCCTGCAATTGCTTTTTGCCTATGTGGACATGTTGCGTGCTGAAGGGCCACAGAAGTGGCTGTACGATGAGCAGTCACGCCTGGCGGAACTCAGCTTCCGTTTTCGGGAGCAGGCCAACCCTATGGGGTATGTCAGCGCACTGGCCAGCGGCATGCAATTCTATGAGCCGAAGGACATTCTTCGCGGCCCCTATATGATGGATCGTTACGACGACGCGATTCTGGCGGAACTGCTGCAGCAAATTAGGCCGGAGAATGCGCTGGTTACCCTCAATGCGGCGACGGTGAAGGGTGATCAGGTGTCGCACTACTATCAGGTGCCGTATACCAAGCAGCCGCTGGATCTTGACCGTGTTGTTGGTGTCGAAGCAGAGTCCGCCGGAGAAAACCTGCATCTGCCCGCACCGAACGAATTTATTGCCGAAGATGTGTCACTAATCGAACTGCCGCAGACGATACCTGCTGCCCCGCAGGTCGCGTTGGAAACCACCCGGCAGAAGATCTGGTATATGCCGGATGATGAGTTCAGGGTTCCCCGCGGTGTCGCCTACATCAACTTTCGCTCGCCGGAGGTTGGCAGCAGCGCCGGGCAGACCGTTCAGGTCGCGCTCTATACCGCCCTGCTCAACGATCTGGTCAATGAGTTCACCTACCCTGCCCACTTGGCGGGTTTGAGCTTCGATATCTATAAGAACAGCCAGGGAATCAGTCTGCGCGTCAGTGGCTACAACGATAAGCAGGAACTGTTGCTCGAGCGTCTATTGGGCACCATTGTCGATCCCGCGTTTCAACAACAGCGCTTTGAGGATATCCGCAATGACATGATCCGCCGGTTGCAGAACTCCGTCGCCAAGCGGCCCAGCAGTCAAGCGGTAGATGATCTCAATGAAGCCCTGATGTACGGTGAGTGGGGTGAGCCGGTGTTGATAGCCGCTCTTGAAAAAGTCACTCTGCCCATGCTCGATAGCTACATACGGACGTTCTGGGAGTCGGCGACCGCCGAGGTCCTGCTCTACGGCAATTACCCGCCGGATGTGGTCGAGCAGTTGTCCGCTATGTTGGCGAATGTTGTCAGCGACGAGCCACCGCCCGCTCTGCCGGAGCGCGAGATGTTGAAACTCGCGGCGGGTGAGTCCCTGGAATACGTTGTGGATGTAGCGCATGATGATTCGGTGGTTGCCTGGTATTTACAGGGCGCTGGCGATAGCTGGAAGGACAGGGCGGCCACCGCGCTGACGGCGCAGATTATGTCGTCGGGTTTCTTTCAGGAATTGCGCACGGAACAACAACTTGGCTATGTGGTTGGCACCTATGATTACACCAAGGGAGACGTGCCGGGCCTGGTGATGCTGGTGCAGTCACCGGTGGCCGATGCCGGCGCGGTGACCGCAGCGATGGAGGCTTTTATGCAGGGCGTGGAGCCGGAGCTGGATGAGAAGCAGTTCGCGCGGCACAAGTCGTCGTTGATCAGCGATATATTGCGGCCGGACAAGAATCTCAATGAGCGTGCCGAGTTCTACTGGCAGTCAATTGCGCAACAGCAGTGGGATTTCGACAGCCGTCAACGGTTGGCTGATGCCGTAACAACGCTGACTCTGCCTCAGTGGAAAGCGTATTACGACAGGGTCTTTCTCCAGCAGCGCCATTCGCTGCGGGTAGTCGCGCCCGGCAAGTGGGGAACTGCCCCGCAGGGTGATGCGCGTGTCTATGATTCCGCCGAGGCTATCAAGCGCGGACATGCGACCTACGTCATCGACTAGCGGCGGGTAAATGCCTGAGGTCCGATGTACTGCAGCGCTCCGGCGCTGCCAGGCATTGGGTTGAATATCATAATTTCAATGGTTCTAATTTAGAACTGAATAGATTTGTACTGCCCGCTCGGGTAGTATTCCCGTCAGGTCAGTTTGCTTTCCCGGACTCAAATTTCAGCGGGAGCGCTTGATATATCTGCGTCAGGCCAGGTTTTTCCCGGAATACCTTATCAGGGTTCTAAACTGGAATTTATGATGAGTTTCGATTCTTACCCCTGAACAACCCACAGGAGCGCGTGTTGGAATGAAGGAAGATACAAACCCCCTGGAGACTCGCGAGTGGCTGGATGCTCTGGATGACGTGGTAAAGCACGAGGGCCCGGAACGTGCTTCCTTCTTGTTGCTGGAGTTGGCTAAACATGCGATCGGTTCGCGATTGCGCCTGCCCTCCGCCACCACCACACCGTTTTCCAACACGATTCCACCCACTGAAGAGAAAACGCTGCCCGGCGACATATTCATGGAGCGGCGGGTGCGCTCGCTGGTGCGCTGGAACGCACTGGCGATGGTGATGCGCGGCAATGACAACGATGAGGGGCTCGGCGGCCATATCTCGAGTTTTTCCTCCAGTGCGACGCTGTACGACATCGGCTTCAATCACTTTTTCCGCGGTACCGACAACGGTCACCCTGGAGATATCGTGTTTTATCAGGGACACAGCGCGCCGGGCATGTATGCGCGTTCCTATCTGGAAGGGCGGTTTGATGAAGAGCAACTGGATAATTTCCGGCGCGAGGTGAAGGGCAACGGACTGTCCTCCTATCCCCACCCCTGGTTGATGCCGGATTACTGGCAGTTTCCCACCGTATCCATGGGCCTAGGACCGATACAGGCAATCTACCAGGCGCGCGTGATGCGGTATCAGCAGGACCGGGGGCTGGTCGATCACGGGGATCGCGAAGTCTGGTGTTTTATGGGCGATGGCGAGTGTGATGAACCCGAGTCGCTCGGGGCGATCTCGCTGGCGGGACGCGAGGGGATGGGCAACCTCAATTTCGTGATCAACTGCAACCTGCAGCGTCTCGACGGTCCGGTGCGCGGTAACGGCAAGATCATTCAGGAGCTCGAAGGTATATTTCGCGGTGCCGGTTGGAATGTGATCAAGGTGATCTGGGGCCGCAAATGGGATCACCTGCTGGAGAAGGATACGACGGGTCTGCTGCAAAAACGCATGGATGAGGTTTGTGACGGAGAATTACAAAACTACAAATACAATGGTGGCGCCTACACTCGCGAGCACTTTTTCGGCAAGTATCCAGAGTTGTTGGAGTTGGTTGCCGACCTGTCGGATGACGACATTATGTACCTGAACCGCGGTGGCCACGACCCGTATAAAGTCTATGCGGCTTACGCCGCTGCTGTGGAAGAACATGAGCGCCCCACAGCGATACTGGCGATGACGGTGAAGGGCTATGGCACCGGCGGGTCGGGCGAGGCGCACAACGAGACACACTCCCTGAAAAAGCTGGACATGGAGAGCCTCAAGGCGTTCCGCGACCGTTTCGATATTCCCATTAGTGACGAGGAACTGGAGAGCGTGCCGTACTACCGGCCACCGCCCGACAGCGCCGAGATGCGCTATATGCGCGAGCGCCGCGAAGCGCTCGGAGGCCCCCTGCCAAAACGTCGCAGCGAGATGGAATTGCTGGAGACGCCGCCACTCACAGCATTCGGCAACCAACTTAAGAGTAGCGGCGAGCGTAAAGTATCCACCACTATGGCGTTCGTGCGCATCCTCTCCAGCCTGGTAAAAGACGCAGATCTGGGAGAGCGCGTGGTGCCGATCGTCCCGGATGAAGCCCGTACTTTTGGCATGGAGGGCATGTTCCGTCAGCTCGGTATCTACTCCTCTGTCGGCCAGCGCTACACACCGCAGGATGCGGGCCAGATGATGTTTTACAAAGAGGATATTAAAGGCCAGATCCTGGAGGAGGGTATCAACGAGGCGGGCGCATTCTCGGCGTGGTTAGCGGCGGCCACATCCTATAGCACCAGCGGCTTTCCAATGGTGCCGTTCTATATCTTTTACTCCATGTTCGGCTTTCAGCGTATCGGCGATCTCGCGTGGGCTGCCGGAGACAGCCAGGCGCGCGGTTTTTTGATTGGGGCAACCGCAGGGCGAACCACGCTGAACGGCGAAGGTCTGCAGCACCAGGACGGGCACAGCCATTTGATGGCGGGGACGATTCCCAACTGTGTCAGTTACGACCCGGCCTATGCCTATGAGCTGGCGGTCATCATCCACGACGGTTTGCGCCGTATGTTCCACAAGGGTGAGAACCGTTTTTATTACATCACAACGATGAACGAAAATTATGTGCAGCCGGAAATGCCGCAGGGTGCGGAAGAGGGCATTATCCGTGGTATGTACCAGCTCAAGGCGTCCGGTGCCGACAACAAACTGCGGGTGCAGTTGTTGGGAGGTGGCACAATTTTGCGCGAGGTCGAAGCTGCTGCAGAGATACTCGAGAGCGATTATCAGGTAGCGGCAGATGTCTGGAGCCTTACCAGCGTCAATGAACTGGCGCGCGAGGGCCGGGAGGTGCAGCGCTGGAACCTGGTGCATCCGGAGGAGGAGCAGCGCATCCCGTATGTTACGCAGCTACTACAGGGCGCGGGTGGGCCAGTAGTGGCCGCGACGGATTATGTGAAGCTTTACGCCGACCAGATCCGCGAATTTGTACCTGCCAGCTATACCGTGCTCGGTACCGATGGTTTCGGTCGTTCAGATACGCGGGCCATGTTGCGGGAGTTCTTTGAGGTTAGTCGCAACTACGTGGTGGTAGCAGCGCTTAAAGCGTTGGCCGATGAGGGGCAGATCGAGCACTCTGTGGTGACCGGGGCGATACAGGCACTGGGTGTGGAACCAGAGAAGCGAAACCCCGCCAAGGTTTGAATATCTCACGTATTGAACAACGGGTAGTTTGAGTACACAGCGGTTAGCAGAAGGAAGTTAATGTGCCAGTAGAACAAGTCACAGTCCCCGATATTGGCGGTGCCGAAGGCGCTGAAGTTATCGAGTTGTTGGTAGCAGTGGGTGATACGGTCGAACTGGACCAGAGCCTGATCGTGCTGGAGTCGGACAAGGCCTCGATGGAGATACCCTCCACGCTCGCGGGAACAGTGGTGGAGTTGCTGGTCGCCGAGGGTGATCAGCTGGCGGAAGGCGCGCCGATAGTCAAAATCGAGGTCGCCGCAGACACGGCACAAGCGGAGTCTGGCCAGAGTGAGCCCGCCGCTGCCGCAGAAGAGGCTGAACCTGCTGAGGAGGCTGAAACGCCCGCCAGCGAGCCGGCTGAGGATAAATCTGCTGAGGCCAAGCCTGCTGAGGAAACGGCCGCAAGTGCGCCGAAAGCCGAGAATGTGAAAGCGTCGCAGCCAGCCCCTGCAGAGACAGGCGGCGCGACGGATGCATCGGTTGATCAGGTCGTGTATGCCGGTCCGGCAGTGCGCAAACTGGCCCGCGAGTTGGGCGTACAGTTGGGGCAGGTTGAGGGCAGCGGTCCACAGGGGCGCATCCTGAAGGAAGATCTGCAGCAGTACGTGAAGAATGCGGTAGCGCGGCCTGCGGCAGACGCTACTGGTAGCGCCGGCTTTCCGGCTGTGCCAGATGTCGATTTCAGTAAGTTTGGTGAGATTGAAATCACGCAGCGCAGCAAATTGGATAAGCTCACTGCAGCCAATATGCAGCGCAGCTGGCTCAATGTGCCGCACGTCACCCAGTTTGATGATGCCGATATCACTGACCTGCAAGCGTTCAGGGAAACGCTCAAGCAAGAGGCCGAGCGGCGTGGAACCAAACTCTCCCCGCTGCCATTTATTATCAAGGCATGCGCGGTTGCGCTGCGCGACAATCCGAAAATTAACAGCTCGCTGGCACGCGGCGGCGAGGACCTGGTTTACAAACAGTACATTCACATCGGTATGGCGGTGGATACACCGGCCGGTCTGATGGTGCCTGTTATTCGCGATGTCGATCGCAAAACCATCTGGGAGCTGGCTGCTGAGATCGCCGAGTTGGCGGACAAGGCAAGAGAGCGCAAGCTCGGTCCGGCCGAAATGCAGGGCGGTTGCTTCACCGTATCCAGCCTCGGGAATATCGGCGGCAACGGATTCACGCCGATTGTAAACACGCCCGAAGTGGCGATTCTGGGCGTGTCAAAAGCGGCGATAAAACCCGTGTGGAATGGCGCAGAGTTTGAACCCCGTACGCTGCTGCCGTTGTCGCTATCCTATGATCACCGGGTTGTAAACGGTGGTGACGGCGGACGATTCTTCACGCAACTTGTCAGCCTGCTGGGTGATATCCGTCAATTGAGCCTTTAGCGCCAGCGCCAGTGCTGGCGCACAGCCCCTGACAGGGCATTTACATCGGCGTCGCCGGGGTCGCGGATATTGTTGTGGCGAGACTTCTCGACTTTCTGTTCCGCTGTAGCGTTTCGATCCCCGTGCGTTGAGACATTGGGGGCAGAGTCCTTGATCTTTAGCTCACGTGGTGTGTTTTGTTCCGACCTCGCAGGCCACAATTGTGAGGCATCAGGGTCAGAGTCCTTGATTTTCAGCTCCCTTGCTGTGTCTTGTTCCGGCCCTGAAGGCCACAGTTGCGGTACAAGTCCATTCAATTTCGCCAGGGAGACCGGTGGCAGGCCGTCGTCCCGTAGTGCGTGGATAAATTTGAGCGTGCGAAAGCCGTCGAACCATTGGTGGAAATGTCGCACAAAGTGTTCCGGTGAACTGGCGTGTCGCTGGCAGTGATCCAGTGCTGAAGTAATACCCAATGACCTGAGCGCATTTGCTGCCTTGTCGGGAAGCGACGGCAACATAGGGAGCGGTGCAACTGACGCCCAGACGCCACTGTCGCGTATCAGCTGTGCGAGTGCTTGGTCTGGCCTGGCAGCCAGTGCGGGTAAACTGTCAAGCAATGCGGCCAGCGCTGCAAACGACTGCGGATGATAGAAAAGCGCTGAGTCAAGTGGGTGCTCACTAGCGGCGAGACCCGCCACCGCAGGGCCGGTTCCAAATGGCACGCGCGCAGACAGCCTGGATTCCAGTTCGATACAGTGGCCCTGCAGTCGCGCCACCGGGCCCAGCTTTGCGAGTTTATTCAACAGGTAAAAGTCTTCTGCTCCAGCGCGCTTTGGGAAGCCGTGCACATGGGCGTAGGTGCTAAACCGTATCGCCAGCGCGCTGCCGAGGGTATGGAATGCATAGGGTGAGCCGGCGTATTCCAGGCCCAGAACGTAGTGGTGCAGGCGCAATTCATACAATGCCGTTGCCGCGCTTGTGGCCTGGTCGGCGCTCGCGACGTGGCGAAATGGAAATACCGCGGCAGCGGCATCCGGCGTCGCCTCGGCAAGCTGCGCGAAGTACGTTTGAGGCAGTGTGGCATCGGCATCCGTACTGCACAGCCACTGACCGCTGATGCCGCCCGCCGCCCGCCATTGCAGCGCCAGGTCACAACCGGTTTTGCGTGCCAGCCCCACACCCTGTGACTGCGGTGTCGGCCCATGCCGCAATTCCATATCGTAGAGATAGAGGTCGGTGCCCGGGTTCAGGCAGTACACCGTCACACTTTCGCGCGTAGCCTGTGGCAAACCCGACTGCTCCAGCGCCTCCCGCAACTTTGCATTTGCCAGTGTGTCGTCATCAGAATCCGGCCGGTTCAGCACCAGAATGACGAGCGTCATTCCTTCGCCGGGGGGAATCCGCGTCAACCGATCCAGCAGTGCCGGCGACTCTCTGTAAGCGGGCAACACCAGCACCTGATGCCAGTGCGCCCGGCTAAATGAATGTGAGGGTAAGCCGCTCTGCGCATGCCTGTGCAGATAGCGGTGCAGGGCGACCGTGTCGCGCATTACGCGCTGGTTCCGGTGTTCATCAGTGCAACGCGGCGCGTATCGGCAGGCTGGCCGCCAACGCCGCCTCGATATCCAGCAGTTCATCCCAGCGCTGTTCTATAGCGCCTGCGTCGAGGTATTTCTCTGCCAGCCGCAGGAACAGTTCGAAGTGTCGTTCCTCGGATCTGGCGATGGACTGATAGAATTTTTTCAGTGGCCCAGCGTCCAGCGCGGCAGCCACCAGTGCAAAGCGCTCCGCGCCGCGCGCCTCAATGATGCTGGCTGTCAGCAGCCTGTCCATCAGGTACACCTCCCGGCCCTGACGAATGGATTTGCGAAACTCCACCACGTACGGGTCTTTCTGGTCCGGCCCGGTTACCAGCCCGCGCTGGTGTATCCATTTCAACACCTCGCGGTAGTGGGTGAGCTCCTCTATCGCCAGATCGGCCATGGCGGAGACCAGTTCCGTGCGATCGGGATAGTGCGACAGCATGGAGATCGCCATGCCGGACGCCTTTTTCTCCGCTGTCGCGTGGTCCAGCAGGAAGCTGTCGAAATCAGCCAGTACCGCCTCTGTCCAGGCGGCTGGCGTGTTGTAGCGAAGCGGTGAATCGGACATAAGCCTGGGAACTGTGCTGGTGAAAGGGGGTTGCTATTGAACTGTAAGTGAGCACTGAACACAAGAATCGGCAGTTGCCACAACTTGCGGCGATGCGTGATCGGTATGTTAAACTCTGCCGTCTCACCAGGGTCTGGCGGACAGTGTTGGCGCGGACATTGATTCACTCATCGGGACAGCTTAAGCAATGATCATCAAACCACGTGTACGCGGATTTCTTTGTATTACCACTCACCCTGTAGGTTGCGATGCCAACGTCAAACGGCAGATCGAGTATGTCAAAGGCAGGGGCGGTATTGAGAATGGCCCCAAACGCGTACTGGTGATCGGCGCATCTACCGGCTATGGCCTGTCGTCGAGGGTTACAGCGGCCTTTGGCTGTGGTGCCGCTACGCTGGGTGTATTTTTTGAAAAAGAGGGCACCGAGAAAAAGCCCGGCACAGCGGGTTGGTATAACTCTGCGGCCTTCCACAAATACGCCGAGGTCGATGGCCTGTACGCCAAGAGCATCAACGGCGATGCCTTCAGTGATGAGATCAAGCAGAAAACGATCGAGACAATCAAGGCTGATCTAGGTCAGGTGGATCTGGTGGTTTACAGTCTGGCCTCACCGCGACGCCAACACCCCGTTACCGGCGTTGTGCACAACTCTACGCTCAAGCCGATAGGCGGCGATGCCACGCAGAAGGGCGTCAACACCGACAAGGAAGAGGTACAGGATTTTCACCTTGAGGCGGCGACACAGGAGGAGATCGATAACACCGTGGCAGTGATGGGTGGAGAGGACTGGCAGATGTGGATCGACGCGCTCGACGATGCAGGCGTGTTGGCGGACGGGGCGAAAACGACAGCCTATACCTATATTGGTGAGAAGTTGACCTGGGATATCTACTGGCACGGCACCATTGGGGCGGCCAAGAAAGATCTGGATAAACGTGTTATCAGCATTCGCGAGCGCCTTGCGGCCAAGGGCGGGGATGCGCGCGTCTCTGTGCTCAAGGCGGTGGTCACACAGGCCAGTGCAGCGATCCCCGCGATGCCGATCTACCAGGCGCTACTGTTCAAGGTGATGAAAGAGCAGGGCGTTCACGAGGGCTGTATTGAGCAGATCGACGGGCTGTTCCGCGATTCCCTGTGCAACGCTGCGCCGCAGCTGGACGATGAAGGCCGCCTGCGTGCCGATGGCAAGGAACTCGATCCGGCGATACAGTCAGCGGTCGCGGATTTGTGGGAGCAGATCAATACCGATACCCTGCACCAGCTGTCGGATTTTGTCGGCTACAAGCGCGAGTTCCTGCAATTGTTTGGCTTCGAGGTGGACGGTGTCGATTACGATGCCGACGTCAATCCCAAGGTGACAATCGAGAATATGGTCTGAGCCTATGTTTGACCCCGGTGTACCCTTTCGACTCAACCCGCATGTGCGACGCCTGGTCGCGCCCAATCCGGGGGTAATGACAGGCCCGGGAACCAATACCTATCTGCTTGGCGATGAGCAGGTTGCGGTACTGGATCCGGGGCCGGCGATCCCCGCTCACATCGACGCGATTCTCGCGGCGGCAGGAGATCGCATCCGCTGGATTGTGTGTACCCACACCCACCCCGATCATTCGCCCGCCTGGCAGGCGGTAGCAGAAGCGACCGGAGCGCAGGTTATCGGCGCGTCCCCGCCCGATGATATGTTTCAGGACGACACCTTCAAGCCCTCCATTGAAGTGCAACATGACTATGTGCTGCAGACGGGTGAATTTACCCTGCGTGCGGTCCACACTCCCGGCCATGTGGGCAACCACTATTGCTACCTCCTCGAAGAGGAGGGCATGCTGTTCGCCGGTGATCATATTATGAATGGCTCAACGGTGGTGATTATCCCGCCTAGTGGTGATATGAAAGCGTATATAGAGTCGCTGCAGCTGCTGTTGAGCTACCCGCTCAAGACTATTGCACCCGGTCATGGCGATGTATTGCCGGAGCCCATAGCCGCAGTGGATTGGCTGGTTAAGCACCGGTTGCAGCGCGAACAAAAGGTGGTGGATGGCCTGCACACGACCGGGCGAGCGTCCTTGGACGATCTGGTGAAAGTGGTTTACGACGATGTCAGTACCAGTCTACACAAGATGGCAAAACTGTCGCTTTCCGCGCACCTGATAAAATTGCAGCACGAATCGCGAGCACAGTTGCATGCCGTGGATGATACCTGGGAGATGTTGGACTGCTAAAATCACCTGCAGCAACGTATGAAATGCCCTGTCCGGGCTCAGAATGCTAACAATAAGTTTGGAGTACAGTATCGATGAATGGCTTGATGATGAACCAGCAATTGACACTTTCGTCAATTGTCGAACATGCAGAACGCGTCAATGGCAGTGCTGAAATCGTCTCGGTAACGGCGGAGAACCCTCGTCATCGCTACACCTATAAAGAGGCCTTTGCGCGCGCGCGGCAACTCGCTGACGTAATGTCGCAGTGGGGCCTTGCGCAGAGCGACCGCATTGCCACGCTGGCATGGAACGACTATCGCCACTTTGAAACCTACTATGCCTCGTCGTGCAGTGGCTATGTCTGCCACACCATCAATCCGCGGCTATTCCCGGAGCAACTGGTTTTCATCATCAACCACGCCGAGGACCGCTATGTATTCCTGGACCCGGATTTTCTGCCACTGGTAGAGGGGTTGGCCGAGCAATGCCCCGCTGTGCAGGGCTGGGTGATATTGGCGAGCGAGGAGCACATGCCGGCTACCAGCCTGCCCAATGCCCTGTGTTATGAGACGCTGGTTGCGGCCGGGAACAGTACTTTTCAGTGGCCGCAACTGGACGAAAATTCCGCCTGCGCCCTGTGTTATACCTCGGGCACTACCGGCAACCCCAAGGGTGTGCTGTACTCGCACCGCTCAACCATGCTGCATGCCTACGCCACGATGATGCCCGATGCACTGGCTATTTCGCGAAGTGATGTGGTGATGCCGATTGTCCCGATGTTTCACGTCAATGCCTGGGGCAACCCCTACTCCTGTCCGATGGCGGGTGCCAAGCTGGTGTTCCCCGGCAGCAAAATGGGCGACGGAGAGACGCTTTGCAAGCTTATTAATGAAGAAGAGGTGACGCTTTCTGCGGGGGTGCCGACGGTATGGCTGGGTGTGCTCGCCCACTTGAGGGCTACGGGTGGCAGCGTTGATTCCCTGAAGCAGATCGTAGTGGGCGGCGCCGCCTGCCCGCTGTCGATAATGGAGGAGTTCGACGGCTATGGTGTGGAGGCGCGCGTCGGTTGGGGGATGACGGAGATGAGCCCGCTCGGCACTGCCAATGCCAGTGGTGCCGAACGGGACAGGTTCAGCGAGCAGGAGTTTGCCAAGGTACGCCTGAAAGGCGGGCGACCGATTTTTGGCGTGGAGATGAAAATCGTCGACGACAATGGCGAGGAACTGCCGTGGGATGGCGTGGCATTCGGGTCATTGATGGTTCGTGGCCCCTGGGTGTGTTCGAGCTATTTCAAGTTGGAGGGTTCAGACGCGCACTCGCGCGAGGAGGGCTGGTTTGAAACCGGCGACGTCGCCACCATCGATGCCGACGGCTATATGGCTATTACCGATCGCACCAAGGATGTGATCAAGTCCGGCGGTGAATGGATTTCCTCGATAGAAGTGGAGAACGTCGCCACGGATCACCCCAAGGTAGCAGAGGCAGCAGTCATCGGACACTTTCATCCCAAGTGGAGCGAGCGACCGTTGTTGATTGTGGTGCGGGGCCCGCAGGGGCAGGATCTTACCGCCGAGGAAATGCTGGCCTGGTTCGACGGCAAAATCGCCAAATGGTGGACGCCGGAGGCGGTAGAGTTTGTCGATGAGTTGCCGCATACCGCGACGGGTAAGATACAGAAAGTTAAATTGCGCGAGACATTCGCAGACTATACGTTCCCGGCATGATGAGCCGGGAACTTAACCCGTATTTCTCATCCCAGCGGCAATACCTGCGATAGTCACCATAATGGCCTGGTCGATGTCGTCGTCCTGCTGTTTGCGATTGCGTTCGAGTAATTCAGCCTGCAGGAAGTTCAGTGGATCGGTATAGATATTGCGCAACTGGATGGATTCGCGTGGCCAGGACTGGTTTTGCAGCAACTCCGTTTCTCCCAGTAGTTCCAGAATAACCTCGATATCCGATGCCAGTTGCTCGCGCAGTTGCTCACCGATGCTCAGGTATTCCGGCGATACCAGTTTTTGATCGTAATAGGCCGACAGCCCGCTATCGGCTTTGGCAAATACCATTTCCAGCATCGAAATACGGGTGGCGAAAAACGGCCAGTCGTCGCTCATTTCCTTGAGGGTGCTGATTTTTCCCGCTGCGACTAATTCCTTGAATGCCTGACCCGCGCCCAGCCATGCCGGCAACATCAGGCGGTTCTGGGTCCACGCGAAAATCCACGGTATCGCGCGCAGGGACGCAATGCCGCCACCGCCTTTGCGTCTGGCAGGCCGGGAGCCCAGTGGCAGCTTGCCCAGTTCCTGCTCCGGTGTGGCCTCGCGAAAATAACTGACGAAATCGGCGTTATCCCTTACATAGGCGCGGTAGTACTTGCAGGAGCTTGTGGAGAGCTCGTCCATGACATCGCGCCACTCCTGTCGCGGCGTTGGCGGCTCTTTCAAATTGGCCTGCAATATCGCGCTGGTATACAGGGCCAGTGTTTTTATCGCCATTGCCTTCAGGCCCAGTTTGGTTCTGATCATTTCGCCCTGCTCGGTGACGCGCAGGCCATTCTCCAATGACCCCGGTGGCTGGGACAGCAGCGCCGCGTGTGCAGGGGCTCCGCCGCGTCCAATGGTGCCACCGCGGCCATGGAACAAGGTAAGATTGATGTCGGATTCTTTGCAGCGCTTGATCAGCGCCTCCTGCGCAGTGTACTGCGCCCAGGATGCGGCCAGCATGCCGGCATCCTTGGAGGAGTCTGAATAGCCAATCATTATCATCATTCGACCCTGCAGGTGATCGAGATACTGCGGAATGGACAGCAGCTGATCGACGACCGATGCGGAGCGATTGAGGTCGTCCAGGGTTTCGAATAACGGCACCACGGGCAGTGGTGAGCGCAGGCCGGATGCCTTTAGCAGTAATTCCACTGCCAGTACGTCTGAGGCCTGGCGCGCCATGGAAATAATGTAACAGCCCAGAGCATCTGGCGGTTGTTTTGCGACCACTGCGCAGGTGTCCAGCACCTCCTTGACCTGATCGCTGGGCTGCCAGTCTGTCGGTATCAGCGGACGCCTGCTGGCCAACTCCTGTAGCAGAAAAGCCTGCTTCTGTTCCTCGTCCCACTGCTGGTAGTCGCCGAGGTCGAGATACTGTGTTAACTCGGAAAGTACATCGGTATGGCGATCGGAGTCCTGGCGAATATCCAGCCGCACCAGATTGACACCAAAGCATTTGATGCGCCGCAGCAAATCGAGCAATTTGCCGTCGGCAATATTGCGCATGCCACATTCCAGTAGCGACTGATAGCAGGCGTATGCTGGCTGCCACAGTTCATCTGCGCTGAGGATAATACTGTCGTCCGGCGCCCGCTGTTCGTTGATTTGTTGGGTCAGCGCTTGCAGGGTGAGACGAAGGCGGTCACGCAACTTTCGCAGAACGCCGCGATAGGGTTCGCGATGGTTGTCGCTCACCGCGCGCAGGGCATCATTGCAGTCCGTCATGGACAGCTCTTCCACCAGCTCTTCCAGGTCTTTCAGATAGAGTGCCGTCGCCTGCCAGCGGCCCAGCAGTAAGACTTCCTCCGTCACTGCTGCGGTTACATTCGGGTTGCCATCGCGATCCCCGCCCAGCCATGAGGCAAATGTCACCGGCATGGCTTCCTCTGTCAAAGGCTTACCCGTCACCTCCATCAGGGTGTTATTCAGTCGGCGCAGGAACTCGGGTACCGCATCCCACAGGGAATTCTCCACCACCGCAAATCCCCACTTCGCCTCGTCTATCGGGGTTGGCCTCTCATCGCGGAAATCGTGCGTATGCCAGATCTGCGCAATGAGTTCTCGCAAACGCTGGTGTATCACGTGCTCTTCCCGCTCGGTGAGCCCGTCCAATTCCATCTGGCCCAGGCAGGCGTCTATCTCCCCGTGTTTATGGATAAGGGTACGGCGGGTAATTTCAGTGGGGTGGGCAGTCAGCACCAACTCTATACGCAGATTGTTGATTGCGGCTTCGATTTCGTCGGCGCTACGACCGTCGCCCTGCAGCAGTTCGAATACCCCCGACAGCGCTTCCGTCGCAGAATACTCCTTATCCATTTCGCGGGAAATATTGTGGTGCTGGTCGGCGATGTTTGCGAGATTGAGAAACTGACTGAAAGCCCTGGCAACCGGGAGTAATTCATCGCGCTTCAGGCTAAGTAAAAGTGCCTTCAGTCGTGCCTGGTCATTGTTGTCTCCGGCACGTGCAGATTTGGACAGTGTGCGGATTTGCTCGATTTTGTCGAGAAATTCCTGGCCGGCGGCATCACTCATGGTGTCACCGAGAATACGGCCGAGCATGCTGACATTTTGTCGCAGAGAAGAGTATAGAGGTTCGTTCATTGTATCCCGCTTGCCCGAGTGCTTTGTCATGTGAGATCGAAAAACGGTGAGCTGGACTTGCAACCAGGGGCATTGAAAGTTTTGGAACAAGCGCTTGAGCCGCTGTTTAATGCTATCAGACTCCACTGGAATATCCAGCGCATAAACACGCAGGAAAAAATTGGGAAGCTATCTCTCTATCCGTCAACCGCGTGATGCAGGTGTCAGAATTTTTAACACCTCGGGCGCATCGTGCGATTTTTCCTCGATGAGTACGCGCGGTATTGTTTGCTAAACTGCTGCTGTTTAACGGGATTACTGTCTGTGGCATATTTATTGCTCTAAGTCTGGGCGACTCGGTTCAGGTCGCCCGGTGGTCGGAGTTCCCGGTGAATCTGGCATACGGTTTGCGATGGGTCGTAAGCTCAATAAAAGAAACAGGCAACAACACAAGGAATAACAATGATCGTCCAGCGTCTACACAAGAATTTCGTCAAACTGGCGGCTGCATGTGCGCTCGCAGTTACCACTTCCGCTCAAGCGGCGCCACTGTACAGCAATGCCTATATATTTGGTGACAGCCTGTCTGATACCGGAAATATCAAGGATTCACTGGGTATCCTGGGCGGAGTGCTCGGCAACTCCATCGGATATGGCAGCAACGGTCGATTTTCAAACGGCCCGGTCTGGCACGAGTATCTGACACTCAACGACGATCTGGTTGCACAGGATAATCTGGGCATCTCCCGAAATGGCGGTACCAATTATGCCTACGGTGGTGCACTGGTAGAGGGTGGCTCCGGCCTGACCGGTGCTGTTGCGGATAGCGCGGTGGATCAGGTTAACGAATACCTCGGTGGCGGCGCAGCTGACCCGGGTGCCCTGTATGTCAGCTGGATAGGTGGTAATGATGTGCGCGGTATGGTGGGCGACAGTAATCCCTGGAACGAGGTAAACGACGCGCTTGATGCCATGCAGGGGATGCTCGGTGATCTGCTGGCAGCGGGTGCGACAACGCTGTTTGTGCCCAACTTGCCCGATATCGGTTCGATACCTGAGTTTGCCGGGAATGCGGCTGACAGGCAGTCTGGTTACGATATAACCGTGGCCTGGAATGAGGGTTTGAAAAACAGGCTAATCAGCCTGCATGATGAATACCTGACGGCCGACATATTCTACTTTGACGTATTCGATTTGTTTGCCCAGTTGATGGCCGACCCAATTGCCTATGGTATTACCGATGTGACAAGCGAGTGTCGCAGCGCCAACCTGTTCGGCGAAAGTGCCTGCGCAAATGCCAATACCACACTGTTCTGGGATTACGTGCATCCCACTACTGCCGGGCACAAACTGCTGGGGGAATACGCCGCCAGTGCGCTGCGCAGTGGCTTCACGGTCCCGTTGCCTTCAACATTGCTATTGTTAGGGGTGGCTTTGCTGTCGATCGCGAGAATCCGTGCCTCGGGACAGCGGTAAGCGGGCCGCTGACCTGCCTTTGCAGCACTCTTTCATCGATGAAAAAGCGCATGAATGGGGAGGCTTAGTGCCTCCTGTTTTGTGTGCGGGTCTCACACAGGAGGGCATATGTCGTCTGTGAAGAAGGTGTTGTTCGCTCTCATCTGGCAGCTCCCGATGGTTGGCTTTGCGTGGAGCGCAGAATCGCTTGAGGCTGTGAAAATGCAGTTCAAGCAGAGTTCCAATGACCAGTCGCAGCAATGGGGCCTGCTGATCGGTGATGACCGGGTGGTCACACTCGATGTGAATGGGAGGGTGGTGAGCATATTTGATGCCGCGGACAACACGTTGTACACACTGGACCACACTGCGCAAACCTACCGGATATCCGATACGCAATCGGTGCGGCAAGCCGCGGCGAAAGTTCAACAGGGAATGCGAGCAATCGAGTCGAAAATAGCCGCGCTGCCGGCCGCACAGCAAAGCGAGGTCAGGCGGCAGTTGATGGCATCCTTTCCCCAGCGACAGGAAGTCGCTGCCGACTCCCGGTTTGAGCCAAACGGCAAGTCGGGTACGTTCGCGGGCGTAGACTGTCAATGGTATGAAACGCTGGTTGATGAGGAGGCGGTCGGGCAGATATGCGCTACCGCGCCCGATCAACTGGTGGGTGGGCCTACCCTCTACAGCATGCTCGAAAGCATCTCCCAGATGTATGCTGAAATGGAAATGGCCGACCTCGGTGGTATCGCGCTACCGATACCGGAGAACCCCATGGCGCCGGTGGCACGGCTGGGTTTGATTCCGATAAAAATGGAACAGTATGATATCGCCGTATCCGGCAGTGCAGACGTGGAACTGATGTCAATTAACCGGCAACAGGTCAGTCCGGCGGCACTGCAACTGCCTCCCGGCTTCACGCGTCAGGACAGTGTCGGTGTTGCTGACCGTTGATAAAACAGCGATTCTACTGATTGACCGATAGATCCCGGGGGGTGTCGTCGAGGTATCGCGGAATACTGACTCCCAAAGCGTTTGGCCTCGCGTTTGAGTATGCCGTTTAATCGTACACGTCTATCATCTTGTCGGCGCCAAAGAACGGTAGTTGGGCGCAGACGCTGTCATCGATAGGTAATTGCTGCTGTCGCCAAAGTGGCTCCCAACAGTCATGCTGCTGCAACAGGGCGCGCGCTACCTGCTGCTCTGTCTCTGGCAGGGCGGTATATTCTTCACGCAGGCGCTGCAGGCACCATACCCGGTACTTCGACCAGCGAGCTCCACGGTATTGCACACCACCAATGTTCACATCGAAGCGTCGCTGGTCGTTGGCTACTGCGTCGACATTTGCGCACAGGTACGGCAGGTACTGCTGACCTACTTCCTTGAGTATGGGGCCCCAGTCTGCAGGAATACCTTGGAGCCAGTCCCCGGCGTCGTCCCGGCGCCTGAAGTTGGCCAGGCGGGCGGCCCACTCCCATACCGCGGGTGCTTGCTGGCGTACAATCTGTGCTGGCACTGGGTCCAGGCAGAAGTGGCGGTAGAACGGGCCCGAAAATGCGATGTCCGCAAGGCTGGGCATGGTGCCAAGCAGGAACGGGCGCTGAGTGAAGATCGCTTGCAACTGCTCGAGTGTTCGAGAAAGAATGGCTTCTACGCCCGGTACCTGATCCTTGCGGATGCCGTCTCCTGAGGTATAGCCATTGCGTTGCCGCCGGGTGATCGTCCAGCGCTTGAGGACAGATGGTAGCGGGACATTCGCCGCCAATTCTCTGGCAAGGTGGCTGCCTGCATAGTGTGCACCCTCGGCATAGTGCCAGCGGAAGTGCATGGCAGGACGCCACAGCCATTCATCAGCGTAGTCTTCCAGCAGCAGGCTGAAGAAACGCTGTACCGGTTCGCGCGGTGTGATGGTCGGTGTTGGCCATTCATTTTCAAACCACTGGATAATCGCCGTACTGTCGGTCATCCAGCGCCCGTCGCCCAGTAACAACGCTGGCATCTGTGTGGAGCCGGTATTTTGCTGTACCCGTTTCATGCAGTGTGGCGCAGTGAGCGCCTGCAACTGGTAGGGGATACCTTTGGCGCGAAAATAATTCTCCAGCTTGCCAGTGAAGTAGGAGATGCTGGAACCGTACATTGTGACGGGTAAAAGAGCGTTGCCTGGCATCGTCGTGGCCTCGTTTAGACGGTCATTTTCACAGTCACAGATTTGGCTAAGCCGGTTTTATACCGGGGTTCGAGGGCATGTCACGCACGTGCAGATCCAGTTGCGGAAAAGCTATCTCGATACCGTGCTCAGCGAACATTTCATTGATGCGTATATTCAGCGCATTCTGTGCTTCGAGGCGGTCGCTAAGTGATGCAACGAACACCCTCAGTTCGAAATCCAGGGAGCTGGCACCGAATGCCAGGAACCAGCAACATGGCGCCGGGTCTGCTAGCACGCGCGGGTCTTCCTCGGCCGCCTGCAGTAGCAGCTGGCGGGTGGCTTCGGGGTTGGTGCCGTAGGCAACACCCACTTTCAGTGTGACCCGGGTAGTGGTGTCACTGAGACCCCAGTTGGTGAGGTGACCGGTGATGAAGGTTTTATTGGGCATCACGATTTCCTTGTTGTCGAAATCAAGGATCGTGGTAGCACGTGTGCGAATCCGTGTGACGCGTCCGTTCATGTCACCTACCGTAATCACATCGCCCACGCGGAATGGGCGTTCAAACAGTAAAATGATACCTGAGACGAAGTTGGCGAAAATTTCCTGCAGCCCGAATCCGAGCCCGACAGTCAGCGCTGCGGCCATCCACTGTAGTTGCGACCAGCGCATTCCCAGTAAGCTGAAACCGATCAAGGTGCCGCCAATAACAATAGCGTAGCGCAGCAGGCTGGTGATCATATAGCGCGAAGCCGCATCGACCCCGGCGCGTGACAACAGACTGATTTCCACCAGTCCTGGTAAATTGCGTGAACCGAGAAAGGTGACTACCAGTGCAAAGATGCCCAGTAGCACTGCGGCCAGCGTCACAGGTGTTTCGATGGCTGCGCCGTTGGCGCCGCTGTGACTGAAATGCCAGAGTGCAATCTCGTCCAGGCGGTATATGGCGGGCAGGACATCCATCCAGACCCAAAACAGCCCCAACGTGAGCACGCTGATCCGCAGCCCGCGCAGAAATCTTGCGGTATGTGTATCCACTTCCTGCACGGAAATATCGTCGTCCGGGATCACCACCGTCTCGGTGGTATTGGCGGCTTTTTCCAGCGATGCCGCACGACTGGCTTCTAACTGGCGCAGCGCAAGTTTCTGTTTGCCTACCAGAAACCAGCGCTCCAGCATGCTCAGCGCCAGCGTCACGACAATGATGAGATTAATACTATCCAACAGTGACTTGAGTAAAACGCCCGAGGAGTAGATGTACCCCGAGAGAGCCAGTGCCGCATTGGCTAGCAACAGCAGTGGCAGCGCGGTGCGCAACAGCCAGTGCAGTGCAGGGGCGTTTGATCCAGTGCCCCACACCCTGCCCGCTTTCAGCAGGTGCCAGAACGTCCAAGCCAGCACCAGTGTGCTTGTGACAACGGCTAGTCGGGCCTGCACATCGATGGCGATATCTGAGCGGCGGATAAACGCGAGCGTCGTGATGTAATGCGTCGGTAGCACAACAAGGGCGGTGATAGGCACCAGGCGCAGCAGGGTTTGTCGCCGCTTTTTCGACCAGCCGAAATGCGCCTCTGCCAGTCCGCCCTTCATCAACGACCAGCGCAGTAACTGCACGGCCATCAGCGGAAAAACCAATGTGATGCAAGCCCGCCCCAGAGAATCACTGTAGCGACCGGGGTTTCCCAGCTGTTGTAACAGTAAGCCTATCAGTCCGATGATTACAGGAATCGGCAATGCGCCCAGTACCGTCCACAGGAAGGCGACACCGGTCGCTTGATAGTTCGGTGAACGTGGTCGGTCGACCAGAGTAGCCTGTGCCCGGATCTGTGAAGGCGCCTGTACACGCAGGGCCATCAACACCAGCATCACCATGAGGCATGACAACCACAGCCAGGGGCGTTCGCCGATGCTGCGCACCGTAAGCTTTGCCGTGGTGGCAAACCGGGAAGTTGTGGTCAGATCGCGAAGTCCCTTTGGCACAAGCGCTAACCAGTGCGACTCAACAACGCTGTGACTGGGTAGCCACAGCAGATGACGGTCCAGCAGGGCCTGAAGCGCCTCTGTCGCCTTTAGTCGCTCGTGCAGCGCTGTTTCGCTCTGTTGCAGAGCGGCGATGCGGCGCGCGATTACCGGTTCCAGTAAGCTCAGCAGTTCGACACGTTCTTCCAGCAGTGGTGGTAACTGATTCTCGGAGCCAGTATCGTTGAGTTCATCCTCCGAGCCCGCCTCGCTCGCTTCTTGCAGCGATCGCAGCGCCCGCGGAATATCGGCCAACTGCTGTTGCTGGTCGTTGAGAGTGACCAGGCGCAGGCGCAGATCTGCCAGATCGATTCGCGTTGCCGCCAGTTCCTGACGCAAGCGTGCGCGCGGTTCAAGGCGTCGGCGTTCTGTCCACATCCAGCGGCCGACATTTTCGGTGGCGCCGCCCAGTTCGAGTCTTGCGCGGCTGTCGCGCAAGGCCTCGGTGACGTAGTCCCGCTCCTCTTCTATGCTGGCGAGGGCGCGTCTATCCCGCGATAGCAGCTCATGGTTCTCGACCAGTTCTGTGCCTAGTTCGGTGTTCTCTGCGGCGGCCAAAGCGGCTACCGGCGCGGCGTCCTCGAGTTCGCTTTGGGTCCGCGCAAGCTGCTCGATACGTTCCTGCAGCTCTGTGCGCCAGAGATCGGCGATGCGTTCCTGCAGTATTTCTGTGCGGCGCTGATCGAGGCTCAGGCGCTGGCGCAATTCACGCAGTGCCAGCTCCTGCTGGCGTTGGCGCAGTGCCGCACTGTCCTGCTCCAAAACGCGCAGATCCAGTTCCGCCTTGGCGCGGCGCAGTTCGCTGGCGTGTCGCAGTTGTTGCGCTTTCAGTAGCAGGTCTCGTTCGCCGCCCGGTTGTGCGACCGGAGGATTGGCCATGTCATCGACGCGGCGCCGCAGCGTGGCGATATCACTGGCTGCCTGTAAGGGTTTGGTCAGTGACACCGTCAGTTCGACCTCGACCGCGTCGATCTGTGCCTGCAACTCGGCCACGCTGCGCTGTTGCTGTTCCAGCAACCGTTCCAGAGTCTCGCCGTCGGCTCCGCTTGGCAGGCGTCTGGACCAAGATTGCAGGGCCTGCTCGCGGTCGAGTTGCAGGGCCTTCTGAAGCTCTTCAATACGCTTCGGCAGACTGGCATGTTCAGCGCGCAATTCATCGACCCGCTTGTTCAATGATGCGGCCTCGCGCGCTGCGACATCTGCCGCGTCAAGCGTTTCAATTGCGCTTTCCCGCGCGGTCGAGTCCAGGCTTGATTTATCAATCTCTGCGCGCACCAGGTCGGTTTCCACCGATGCTTGCAACGCAGGTGTCAACCATGGACCGAAGCCGAGCAGGAGCACAAGCGCTGCAGATAAAATGCCCCTGGACAGGCTGTGGGAAAGAGAGTTGGAAGATGTACCCATCAGCACGTTTAATTCCCGGTAAGCGAATAGAAAAATGCGGTCGTAGACAATGGATCATCAGTCGGACAGCGCCATGCAGAACACTTTGCCACGAGCGTATGCACCCCTGAGTGTTCAGGGGAACTGTTGATTGTACTTGCGAGCCATAGACCTAACAACGCACCTGATCAAAAAGGGTTGCACTGGTATCGGGGCTGCCCAACTGCCGTCGGCGCGACGCCCCGGTTTCCCTCTCCGACAACTCCTGAGGCCATCGTGCTATAACGTCTGTTCCTCGATTTGGTGGGGATTGCAGCGATCGGCTGACGAAAGGGTAAGCTGTCAGCTGTCTGAATCGCCACCGGAGCGTCAACGGGGCGTGTGGAGCCCCTTTGTTGTTTGCCAGCTTGCCTGCGGGAGTGGGTTTCGAGATGGACTGAAGCTGTCGATAGAGATTTAAACTATTCGTAGAATAATATTAAAATAATTACGAATAGTGGTTTTCATTGTGTAAGATACTGATTAGTATGTCCGTCCTTGCCGTCTGCAGCTGCGAGTACATTCGACATTATGCCCGAATCACAGTATATAGCCCGCACATTGCCACAAGTAGTCGCAGACGCTGCGGCCGTTTACGGATCGCGCCCTGCCGTCACTGATGGCGAGGTTCGCCTGACATACGCCGAGCTGGATGCCGCGCGAATCCAGTCAGCTCGCGCCTTTGTTGCGGCCGGTCTGGCGCCGGGAGACCGCGTGGCGATCTGGGCCCCGAATATTTACCAGTGGATCGTCGCCGCCATCGGCGCGCAGAGTGTGGGTGGTGTTCTGGTGCCCCTCAACACGCGGTACAAGGGTGTTGAAGCCGCATATATCATGCGCTCTAGTGGCGCGAAAATGCTGTTCACCGTGGCTGAGTTCCTGGGCGCGCGCTACCCCGAGATGCTGGCGGATCAGGATCTGCCTTCGTTGCAGCGCATCGTGACGCTCAGTGGCGAAGCGGCGAACTGCCAGTCCTGGCGGGAGTTTCTGACTGCCGGTGATGGGGTGTCCGCCGAGGATGTCGAACGCAGGGTTTCCGCCATCACGCCAGATGACACGCTGGATATCCTTTTCACCTCCGGTACTACCGGCAACCCCAAAGGTGTGGTGACCTGCCATGGACAGAATATCCGCACCTTCGAGACATGGAGCGCGACAGTTGGGCTGCGCAGTGATGATAACTATCTCATCATCAACCCCTTTTTCCACTCCTTCGGCTATAAGGCCGGCTGGCTGGCGGCGATTATCAGGGGGGCACACATTCTTCCTGTATTGAATTTTGATCTCGATGCGGTTCTGGCACAGATCGCGCGGGACAAAATTTCCATGATTCCAGGCCCGCCGACAATATATCAGTCGTTGCTGGCGCACCCGCGGCGCGAGGAGTTCGACCTCTCCAGCCTGCGTCTGGCGGTGACCGGTGCTGCTCCGGTGCCGGTAGAGCTGGTGCGCCAGATGCGCGAGGTGCTGGGTTTTGAAGTGGTGGTCACCGCCTATGGCCTGACCGAGAGCTGTGGTGTGGTCTCGATCTGTCGAGCGGATGACAGTGCCGAGCGCATATCACACACTTCAGGCTGCGCCATGGACGGGACGGAGATTCAGTGCGTGGACAAAGACGGCCATCGCGTGGCACCGGGGGTCGAGGGTGAGATATGGGCGCGCGGTTTCAACGTTATGCAGCACTACTTCAACAACCCGCAGGCCACAGCGGAAACGCTGGTCGATGACGGCTGGCTCAGGACCGGCGATGTCGGCGTGATGGATGAGGACGGCTATGTCCGCATCACGGGCCGCATCAAGGAGATGTTTATCGTCGGCGGCTTCAACTGCTATCCCGCTGAAATTGAGAATATTCTTTGTGATATGCCCGGTGTGGCCAGAGCCGCCGTGATTGGTGTGCCCGATGAGAGAATGGGCGAGGTCGCGCGGGCGTTTGTGGTAAAGGTTGCCGATGCGGACCTCGACGAGGCGGCAGTGATCGACTGGGCGCGCGCTCAGATGGCCAACTACAAAGTACCGCGTGCCGTCATCTTTCTGGATGAACTGCCAATGAATGCCGGCGGCAAGGTAGATAAAGTTGAACTGGCAAGGTGGTCTGCGGGGCAGCGCGGATGACAAATTTGTCCTCGGCTTCACATTCCGTGCATATCGACCTCGACGACACCGATCAGGCCATAATCAACCTGCTGCGGCAGGACGGGCGCATGCCCTATCGAGCCATCGCCCGCGCATTGGATATAGCTGAGAATACCGTGCGCGCGCGTGTGCGCCGTATGGAAGATTCCGGCACCATGCGGGTGGTAGCCGTTACCGATATTGAAGCGGCTGGCTACGGCATGTTGCTGGCGATCGGTGTTCAGGTTGAGGGTCGCTCGCCGGAAGCGGTTGCCCGTGAGTTGTCGCTTATCACCGAAGTGTTTTCAGTGAATGTGGTCGTAGGTGCTCAGGATATTGAAATTCTGGTGGTGGCGCAGGATCAGGCTGCGCTCAATGAGTTGATGGCGGACAAGCTGGGTGCTGTGTCCGGCGTTCGTCGCCTGACGCCGGCGCTGGCATTGGATGTACTGAAAAACCAGCCGGACTGGGTGCCTTTCCATGCAGCGTAAACTGGATGCCGCAGATACAGCTATCGTAGCGCGCTTGTCGCGCGATGCGCGTGTCAGTAATCGCGAGATTGCAGAGCAGCTCGGTGTGACCGAGGGCACCGTTCGCGGCAGGATAAAGCGCATGGAGGAAGAAAAGCTCATTCGTATTACCGCGGTTACCAATATCGATCGATTCAAGGATGCCGCCCTGGCCTATATCTGGATAGAGGTGGAGCGCAGCGGGCAGGTCCGGGATGTCGCTGCGCAACTGGCGGAGATCGCTGAGTTGGGATTTGTCGGCGTGATGCTCGGACGCGCAGATATACTGGTCATTACTATGGTGCGTAATGCTGAGCACCTTGCAGAGTTTGTGCATCAGCGCATCAGTGTGATCGGGGGAGTTCGCAGCACGCGCAGTACGCTGGGTGTTAATTTTATAAAGCACGATTACCGCATGGCGCGCATCGTGAGCTGATTGTAATAGAGAGAGGAAGGGATACGATGAATAAGCAAATGACAGCGACTGACGTCGTTGCACAACTGAAAGATGGTATGACCATCGGTATTGGTGGCTGGGGTCCGCGGCGCAAGCCGATGGCACTGGTGCGCGAAATACTGCGTTCCAATCTCAAGGACCTGACCATAGTGGCTTACGGCGGCGCTGATGTTGGTATGCTGTGTGCGGCGGGCAAGGTGAAAAAAGTAGTGTTCGCATTTGTATCGCTGGACTTTATTCCACTGGAGCCCTACTTCCGGCAGGCGCGTCAATCCGGTGCCATCGAGGTGATGGAAATTGACGAGGGTATGATGTTGCTGGGCCTGCGTGCGGCGAGTTGGGGTATTCCGTTTATCCCCACCGAGGTCGGACTCGGCACCGATGTGATCAACAAGAACCCTGATATCAAAGTGATAGACAGCCCGTACGATGAGAAGGAGTGGGTAGCGATGCCCGCACTGAAGTTGGATGCTTCTCTTATTCACGCTGACAAGGCAGATGTGCGTGGCGTGTGCCAGATCGCCGGGCCCGATTTTTACATGGATGACTGGTTTGCCCGGGCAGCAGAAAAAACATTCGTGTCCTGTGATGAGCTGGTCGAGACCGAGTACTTTCATGAGCCCGCCCAGGCTCGCCTTGTGCACTGGGAGCGCTCCATGACGACTGGCGTTGTGCCCATTCCCGGCGGTGCCCACCCCTCTTCGTGCACCCCGCTTTACGGTTTCGATATCCCACACTTCAAGGCCTATGCGGCGTCCGCGAAGGAGGACACCGGTTTTCAGGGGTACTGTGACAAATTCCTCGGCGTCTCGGAGGAGGAGTACCAGAGCAACGTGGGTGGGCTGGACGCCATCCGCAACATTGAACTGCCCACCTATTGATCGGCCAAGGAGATACGTATCATGACTGCAACAACTGATTACACTCTGGCTGAACTGTGCATCGTCGCCGCCAGCCAGGCTTTTGCCAATGAAGGTGAAGTGCTCGCCACCGGTATCGGCGTGGTGCCGCGCCTGGCGGCAAGCCTCGCGATGAAAACCAGCAACCCGGACCTGATGATGACGGATTCGGAGGCGTGGATGTTGAGCGAACCCAATCCACTGGGGCAGCGCCCTGCTGACTTTGTTCCGGCGACGGAAAGCTGGATGGGTTTTTCACGCATATTCGACAATGTCTGGAGCGGCAAGCGTCACGCCATGCTCGGGCCGACGCAGATAGACAAGTTCGGCCAGTCCAATACGTCAGCACTGGGTGGGACGTACGAAAAACCCAAGACCATGATGCTGGGCGCCCGGGGGTTTCCGGGTAACTCCATTTCGCACCCCAACAGCTTCTTCGTACCGTCTCACAATACGCGGGTATTCATGGATGGCGAGTGCGATTTCGTTTCGTCCATCGGTTATAACCCGGCCCGACTACCGAAAGGCCACAAGCTGGATGATGTCGATATCCGCCTGGTGATTACCAACCTGTGTGTCATGGATTTCGGTGGGCCGGACCACCAGATCCGCCTGGTATCCCTGCACCCGGGGGTGACAGTAGAGGAAGTGCAGGAGAATACCGGCTACCCGGTGCATATTCCGGCGGAAGTTCCTGTGACCGCCGCGCCGACACAAGAACAACTGGCCGTGATTGCGGCGCTGGATCCGCACAACCAGCGCGCTTACCAAATCAAGGATAACCCGCCGGGCATCCGTTCGTGATACGAGGCTTGCAGCATGCTTGAAACGCGTTTGACCACATTGCTGGGTTGCAAATACCCTATCGTGCAAACAGCCATGGGCTGGGTCGCCGACCCAAAGCTGGTGGCGGGAAGCTGTAACGCCGGCGCATTTGGCTTTCTCGCCGGCGCGACTATTCCGGCAAATGAGATGGAGCGCGATATCCTGCGGGTGAAAGAACTCACCGATAAGCCTTTTGGTGTGAACTTTCACATGTACCAGCCCAATGCCGCGCATATTGTCGATCTGGTTATAGAGCACGGTGTGCGCGCAGTGAGTTACTCGCGCTCGCCCGGCCCCGAGTTTATCAAGAAGCTCAAGGATGCCGGTGTGGTGTGCATGCCCACGGTTGGCTTGCCCAAGCATGCGATCAAGGCGGTCGAACTTGGCGCCGACGCTGTCACTGTGCAGGGCGGAGAAGGTGGTGGTCACACTGGCGCTGTGCCCACAACGCTGTTGATTCCCCAGGTCGTTGACGCGGTGGGCGACAAGGTCCCGGTAGTTGCGGCTGGCGGCTTCAAGGATGGTCGCGGCCTGCTGGCAGCCTTGTCGTGGGGCGCAGATGGCATTGCCATGGGTACACGGTTTTTGATGACGGAAGAAAGCCCGGTGCCGAGGGAAACACTGCAGCGCTACATCGACTGTAAAAGCCCCGGTAATATTATTGTCTCCAAAGCGATGGATGGCCTGCCGCAGCGAATGATCATGAACGAGCTGCTCACCGAACTGGAAAAAGCCAGCACGCTGCGTAAGCTGATTATCGCGATGCGTAATGGTCTGGCCTTTCGTAAACACACCGGTGCAACGGTATTCAGCCTGTTGAAGTCGGCTATTGCAATGAGCCGGGATGATGATATGACCGCATCGCAGGCCATTATGTCCGCCAATGCGCCAATGATTATTCAAAAGGCGATGGTCGAGGGAGAGCCTTCGCAAGGCGTCCTGCCCTCCGGACAGGTAGCGGGTGTTATCGACTCCCTGCTGTGTTGTGAGGATCTAATCCAGTCCATTGTTGCCGAGGCAGAGCAGCGTCTGACGCTGTTGTCGTTGCGCGTTACCGAGAATTCCCAGGAGTAATGTATGTCTAAACCCTTCAAAACAACGATTGAAAACGGTATTGCCGAGATGATTCTCGATCATCCTCCGGTGAATGCATTTGACAGTGCAGGCTGGTTCGCGATTGCCGCAGAGATTGATGCACTGGGTGTGAACGATGAGGTGCGTGTCATTATTATAGGTGCCGCCGGCAAGGGTTTTTGTGCTGGCGTTGATATCAAGGAACTGGCCGCCCATCCCGGGAGGATCGTGGATGTAAATAAGGGGAACTACGAAACGTTCCGTGCAATCCATCGCAATCCCAAGCCGGTGATCATCGCCCTGCACAGTTTTGTGCTTGGGGGAGGCATCGGTATGGCCGGTGCAGCAGATATCATCCTGTGCTCTGACTGCGCGCGCTTCGGTGTGCCGGAGATTGATCGCGGTGCAATGGGTGGTGGCGCGCACCTGCAGCGTATGTTTCCGGTGCAGAAGGTGCGTTACATGTATTTTACCGGCGAGTTTATCGACGCGCAGGAAGCCTACCGGCTGGGTGCTGTGGAGCGGGTCGTGCCGCTGGACGAACTGCTGCCGACGGCTCGCGAGATCGCAGCCAAAATAGCCGCCAAGTCACCGGCCATGGTGAAACTGGCCAAGGAAGCGTTGACAGGCATTGAGGACGGCAACCTGGAAGACAAATACCGCTGGGAGCAGGGTTTCACACTTGAGGCCTACACGGTGGGTGATTCGCAGGAGTCGCGCGACGCATTTGTCGAAAAACGCGAAGCAAAATTTTAGCGCGCAATGCAGCTTTCATGTTTTAGCACAGTATTCGATGCTGCTGAGCAGGGGCCGGATTTTGTACCGGCTCTGGTCTCGAGGTGCCCGGTCCGAGCGATATCAACATTCAGGAATATTTGATAATGGAGCTTAATTTTACAGAACATCAGGTAGCGTTCCGCGAGGAAGTGCGCAGTTGGCTGGCCGACAACGTACCGGCCGAGGCGTTGCAAACTTTTGACACCGCTGAGGGTTTCAAACAGCACCGCGAGTGGGAAGCGACGCTCAACAAAGGTCGCTGGGGTATGGTCACCTGGCCAGAGGCGCTCGGAGGTCGCGGTTGCGATTTGATCGAGTGGCTGATTTTTGAGGAGGAGTATTACAAAGCGCGCGCGCCATTGCGTGTTAACCAGAACGGTATCTTCCTGCTCGGCCCCACTCTGATGGAATACGGGACGGAAGAGCAGAAAGCGCGCATCCTGCCAAAAATGGCCAATGGCGAGGAAGTCTGGGCGCAGGGCTGGTCCGAGCCCAATGCCGGTTCCGATATGGCAGCCATTCGCTCGACGGCGAAGTTGGAGGGTGACAAGTACATTATCAATGGGCAGAAAACCTGGTCGACGCGCGCGGTGTGGGCGGACTGGTGCTTCGGCATGTTTCGCACCGACCCCGAGTCGCAGCGCCATCGCGGCCTGACGTTTATCCTGGTGCCACTGAACAGCCCGGGTATTACGGTGCGCCCGATTCCCCAGCTCGATGGCCTGCCCGGGTTTGCCGAGATCTTTTTCGACAATGTCGAAGTGGCCGTGGAAAACCGCCTAGGCGACGAGGGTGCCGGCTGGAGTGTGGCGATGGCCACGGCGGGTTTTGAGCGCGGCTTGATGTTGCGCTCGCCGGCGCGCTTTCAGGAAACCGCGCGTCGACTGGTCGAGCTTTACAATGCGAACAACGAATCTGCCGACAGTGATCCAGCGGTGAAAGACGCTGTTATTCGCGCCTATCTCGATGCGGAGAGTTACTGCCTGACGACCTATCAAACCGCCTGCCGTTTGAACAAGGGCGGAAAAATCGGCGCGGAATCTTCGACCAATAAGATATTCTGGTCGGAACTGGATCAGAATATGCACGCGACCGCGATGAGCATTCTCGGGGCGCGCGCAGAACTGTTGCCGCATGCGCCGGCGGCACAGGGTGTGGGTAATTGGCTGGACGGTTGGTTGTTCTCGCAATCCGGCCCCATTTACGCCGGAACCAACGAAGTGCAGCGCAACATTATCGCCGAACGAATGCTGGGAATGCCGAGGTAGCCGATGGATTTTACATTTACAGAAGACCAGTTGCTGTTCCAGGAATCCGTGCGCGATTTTCTGGTGAATGAGGTGACGCCCGAACGCATACGCGCCAGCTGGGAGACCGACAGCGGGCGCGATCCGGTACTGTGGGGCCAGCTCGCTGAGCTCGGCCTTACCGGAATCACTGTGCCCGAAGAGTACGGTGGCCTCGGAATGTCTGCACTGGACTTTGTGTTGTTGGCGCAGGAGTGCGGCTATGTCGCACTGCCGGAGCCGCTGGTACACAGCGCGTTGGTCGCGGTGCCGATGTTGCAGGATATAGGCGGTGATCTGGCGGCGCACTGGCTGCCGAAAATCACCGCCGGTGAAGCTCGGGTTGTGATCGGTATTGCACAGAACCTGGTGGTTGAAGATGCTCATATTGCCGATCTGCTGATACTGCAGCAAGGCGATGCGCTGGTTGCGGCTGTGCCGGATCAGGTGGACTTGCAGCTAAACGAATCCATAGATCCTTCGCGCAAGCTGTTCACCTGTACATTGAAGAGCGGTGCAGCAACCGTTGCCAACGCTGCAGATGCGGCGTCATTGGTCAACAGTGCCCTGAATCGCGGCGCTCTGGGCTGCGCAGCACAGGCCCTGGGGTTGGCACAGCGCATGATAGACCTGTCGGTGCAGTACACCAGCGAGCGACAACAGTTTGGCAAGCCTATCGGCAGCTTTCAGGCAGTAAAACACCACATGGCCAATGTGGCAGTGCGTTTGGAATACGCCAAGGCACCGACGCACCGCGCCGCATACTCGATCGCCCTGCAACAGGGCAATGCGGCACGCGCGGTATCGCACGCCAAGCTGGTAGCCTGCGAGGCGGCCAGCCTGGCCGCGAAAAACAGTCATCAGGTACACGGTGCCATGGGCTACACCTGGGAAGTGGACCTCCACATCTTCATGAAAAAGGCCTGGGCACTGGCCAATACCTGGGGCGACGCCGGTTTTCATAAGGCTCGGGTTGCCGATCACATATTCGCTTCGGGCACGGCACTGGGTGCCGGCGCGACCTTCGCTTAACGATAGAGGATCAATCAATGGCAGACGCTTACATAGTAGACGCAGTACGCTCACCCACCGGTCGCCGTAAAGGCGGCTTGTCGGATGTTCACGGCGCTGATCTCGGTGGCCACGTGATGAAGACGTTGGTCGATCGCAACGGCATCCCCGACAGCGAGTACGACGACGTGATGTTCGGTTGCGTCGATACCATTGGTCCGCTGGCTGGTGATATAGCGCGTACGGCATGGCTGGCGGCCGGCTTATCCGACCTTGTGCCCGGTACGACCATCGATCGCCAGTGTGGTTCCTCGCAACAGGCCGTGCACTTTGCTGCGCAAGCCATTATGTCGGGCGTGAACGATGTGGTGATCGCCGGCGGCGTACAAACCATGACCCAGATTCCGATCTCCTCGGCAATGATCGCCGCGCAACCGATGGGTTTCAGCGACCCGTTTTCCGGTAGTCAGGGCTGGGTTGCGCGCTACGGCAGCACGCCACCCTCACAGTTTGCTTCCGCGCAGATGATCGCCGACAAATGGAACATATCCCGCCAGCAGATGGAAGAGTTTGCGTTGCGGTCGCACACACAGGCACTGTCTGCGATTGAGGAGGGGCGCTTTGATCGCGAGATTGTGCCGCTGAATGGTGTAGATATGGATGAAACCCCACGGAATACCTCTATGGAGAAGATGGCCGAACTGGAGCCTCTTGTGGAGGGTGGAACGATTACTGCTGCCGTATCCAGCCAGACCTGTGACGGCGCGTCTGCGATGCTGATCGTTTCCGAAGCCGCATTGAAACGTTACAACCTGACACCGCGCGCCCGGATCGTCCACATGAGTGTGCGTGCTGCCGATCCGATCTGGATGTTGACGGCACCGATCCCCGCCACCGAATACGCGATGAAGAAATCCGGTATGACATTGGCGGATATCGATCTTGTGGAAATCAACGAAGCGTTCGCGTCTGTGCCAATGGCGTGGTTGCTTGAAACCGGTTATCCACAGGAGAAAACCAATGTGAATGGTGGTGCTATCGCACTGGGGCATCCGCTGGGCGCGTCCGGCACCAAGCTGATGACCACGTTATTACACGAGTTGGAACGCACCGGTGGAAAATATGGCTTGCAGACAATGTGTGAAGGTGGTGGTCAGGCAAATGTGACGATTCTTGAGCGCCTGTAGGCCTGATTGGATGACGCAAAGGCAGCCCGCAGCTGGTCTCTGAGAGATCAATCCAACAAAAAAAGGCAATGTTGGGTATGCAGAGCAAGAGATATCGCCAGTCCGTCATGTAACAATCAGGTAAATTGAGGGTGTTAATGAAAATACCATTGTATTTAGGGGGGGCAGTATT
The DNA here is from genome assembly GCF_055809315.1 of Halioglobus sp. D3-4. Classification (NCBI taxonomy): domain Bacteria; kingdom Pseudomonadati; phylum Pseudomonadota; class Gammaproteobacteria; order Cellvibrionales; family Halieaceae; genus Halioglobus; species Halioglobus sp. D3-4. The sequence goes on along the minus strand of NZ_CM147907.1, from coordinate 2,772,425 downwards.
TCTATTGCCTGCAATAGCTGCGTTTGCTGCAGATGTCGATTATCAACACCCCAATATCACTATTGTGGCGAACAATGAGCCTCTGGATTCTGTATTGAATTCCGTGAGCAGGGAAATGCATATTTTCGTCACTACGCAAAATGGGTTCAATCCTGTCGTCAATTGCGATATTCAGAGTCAGCCGCTTGAGCAGGCATTTAAGACGTTGATGAGGGGCATGAGTTATTCCCTTGAGTGGAAGAACGATGGTCAGCAATTGATCGGGTTGACGATTCTCTCGGGTTCAGATGTGCCTAATACAACTGTTGATGTTGGCAGTACTTCTGTGGTCACGCCTGTGAGCAATTTTTCAGGCATGCCCGGTACAACACACAGTGCTCCCAGTGTTGGGCAGCAGATCGAGCTCGATGGCAATAGGCTCTTTCCGGCAGCGCGTAGCGACGCTCGCCCGGTTGAGTCGCGAGATCGAGAAGACGGCTTGAACTCAGAGGTCGAGACTCAAGAACTCGAGACTCAAGAAATCGCGGTACGGAAACTCGAGGATCGAGAAATAGAGCTGGAACAGCGGCGTCAGGAAGAAGTGATTGCACGCGAGGCAGGGATAGAGGAAGAAGAAGTACGCAAGCAGGCGGAGATGGTGGAGTACTTTGAAACGTATGGCATTAACCCTAACCAATAAACACCAAACGAATCAAGCAGAGGAGTCATAGAGTGAGTGGAATTCTAGCAGGACGAGTGGCGATCATAACTGGTGCGGGCGGTGGTCTGGGGGCAGCGCACGCAAAAGTGTTCGCTTCAGAAGGCTGTTCCGTCGTGGTGAACGATATCAATACGAAGGCAGCTCAGGCCGTTGTCGATGAAATCACCCATGGCGGTGGCAGCGCAGTGGTGAACTGTTCGGACATTACTAATTACGACGACAGTCTCAATGCTGTCAAGCAGGCTATCGATAGCTTTGGCGATCTGCACATTGTGCTCAATAACGCCGGGGTAAATCGCGATCGCATGTTCGCCTCCATGACAGAGCAGGAGTGGGACGCCATTATGGCGGTGCACCTCAAAGGCCATTTCTGCATTAGTTCCCACGCAGTGCACTACTGGCGCGGTCAGTCAAAGGACGGCAAGCCGGTTGATGCGCGTATTATCAACACCACTTCCGGTGCTGGTTTGCAGGGCTCCATCGGACAGTCAAATTACGCCGCAGCCAAGGCGGGGATTGCCGCCCTTACACTGAATCAGGCCGCGGAATTGGCGCGCTACCATATCACCGCTAACGCGATGGCGCCCTCAGCCCGTACCGGCATGACCAGCGCCGTGCCTGAGATGGCAGCACGCATGGCCAAGCCAGAGGATGGCAGTTTCGACCATTTTGCGCCTGAGAACGTATCCAATGTGTTGGCCTGGTTGGCCAGCGCAGAAGCTGCTCATGTAACCGGAAAAGTGTTTGAGGCTGAAGGTGGTCGAATTTGTATCTGCGATGGCTGGCGTACAACGGACGGTGTCGATCGCGGAGCAGCTTGGGCGCCCGCCGAAATCGGCGAAGCGATGAAGGAACTGTTGGAGAAGGAAGTGCCCGCACAAAAAGTCTGGGGCACCTGAGGCTGGGTATTCATCGGAGTAGCTATGGAATTTGCATTCACGCAAGAACAGGAAATGATACGCGACACTGTGGCGGCGTTTCTGGCTGAGGAGTCAGACAGTGCGGCAGTGCGGCGAGCGATGACGTTGGAGCAGGGCTATGAGTCGGCGCTGTGGGAGCGCATCTGCAGCGAATTGTACTGGCAGGCGATTCATGTTCCCGAGGTGTACGGCGGCATGGGCCTCGGGTATGTGGAACTGGTTGCTATGATGGAGCAAATGGGTCGACACTTGCTGTGCTCGCCGTATTTCTCTTCGGTGTGCCTGGCGGGTAATGCGCTGCGGGTCGCGGGGAATGAGGAGCAGCAGGCTCATTGGCTGGGACAACTCTGCGAGGGCAGGTTAACGGCGACGCTGGCGTTCAATGGCGGTTCAAGCCGCTGGGATGCAAATGCGATCACAGCCACCTGGCGCAGGGATGGTGAAGGCTATATGCTCAATGGTGATTACCGCTATGTCATTGATGGACATACCGCTGAGTTGCTGATTGTGGCAGCGCGCGAGCAGGGCAGCACTGGAGAGAGTGGCATTAGCCTGTTTCTTGTTCCAGCGAAAGCTGCAGGCGTCTCCTGCCAGTGGCTTCCCACTATGGACCAGACACGCAAGCAGGCCGCCGTGCAGTTGGCCGACGTGCATCTCGATGCAGACGCAGTGATGGGGGAGCCGGGGGAATCCTGGGGGGCTCTCGCTAAGGTGATTGACCTTGCCACCATTGCGCTGGCCGCAGAGCAGGTTGGCGGCTGCCAGCAGTTGCTGGATAGCACAGTGGCCTATACCAGCGAACGTGTACAGTTCAATCGCACTATTGCCAGCTACCAAGCAGTGAAGCACAAGGCCGCTGATATGATGCTAAAAACCGAAGTGGCGCGATCCGCTATCTACTACGCGGCCTGCGTTGCGCAGGAGGCGCTGGATGGTGGTCCGCTGGCTGGAGAGCTACAGGAGGCGGCGAGTGTTGCCAAGTCCTATTGCTCGGATGGGTACTTTGCAATTGCTGGGGATGCGCTCCAGTTATTCGGCGGCGTAGGCTTCACTTGGGAATACGATGTTCATCTGTACTTCAAACGCGCCAAGTCGTCTGAGCACCTGCTGGGAAATGGGGCGTATCATCGCGAGCGCCTGGCTTGCACGCTATTGGATTCAGGGGAAATGGATTGAGGGTAGGATCATGAAGTTAAGTTTTAGCCCCGAGGACGAAGCCTTTCGAGAAGAAGTGGCCAGCTGGTTGCAGGACAATCTGACGGGTGAGTTTGAGAAGCTTAAATACCGCGGTGGCCCCGGTGATGAACATATGTATCCCGCTGAGCGTAAGGTGTGGGAGCAGAAACTGGCTGAAGGTGGCTGGACCTGCGTGGGTTGGCCGAAGGAATACGGTGGGCGCGGCTGTTCCATTGAACAACAGGTGATTTTCTTTGAGGAATATGCTCGGGCAGGTGCGCCTGGGCGAGTCGGCCATATCGGCGAGGGGTTGGCCGGGCCGACCCTTATCGCATTCGGCACTCAGGAGCAGAAGGATAAGTACCTCCCCGGCATCGTCGCGGGCACCCAATTGTGGTGCCAGGGATATTCCGAGCCAAGCGCCGGTTCCGATCTGGCTAATGTAAAGACCAAAGCCAGTTTTGATGAGGAGCAGGGCAGATGGCTGATCAACGGCCAAAAAGTTTGGACATCGCTGGCTCATGAATCCGACTACTGTTTCGCCATTGCTCGAACTGATCCGGGCTCCGTGGCGCACAAGGGCCTGGGTTTTTTTCTGATTGCGATGGATCAGCCGGGTATCGAAGTCAGGCCAATCGAGCAGATTACCGGGACCTCAGAGTTCAATGAGGTATTCTTCGATGATGCCTATTGCGGTGCAGACGATATAGTCGGTGCGCCCGGGGATGGTTGGAAGGTCGCGATGGGGTTGCTGGGTTTTGAGCGCGGTGTGTCTACATTGGGGCAGCAGATGCAGTTCCAGAATGAGCTTGACGAAGTGGTTCGCCTGGCGCAGCGCAATGGTGCCGCAAAGGATCCCGCTATTCGTCAGCGTATCGCCCGTGCACATGCGGAGCTGAAGATTATGCGTTATAACTCGATGCGAATGTTGTCGGGGCAGAACGCCAGCGATGGTGCATTGCAGAAGGAGGCATTGATCTATAAGTTGTTCTGGGCCACTTGGCACCGCAGCCTGGGTGAGCTGGCCATGGACGTGTTGGGCCCGGAGTGTGAAATCCTGGAGGACGCTCCTTATGCATTGAGTCGCTTGCAATCCATGTATTTGTTTGTCCGTTCTGACACAATCTATGGCGGTACCAACCAGATACAGCGCAATATTATTGCCGAACGGGGTTTGGGCATGCCCAGGGAGCCTAAAGGCCCAGCCAAGTAGTATGAATAATCGAGGGTTACAAGATGAAATTGAAATCACCTGATTACGTTCCGGGCCACGGCCTGATCAAAGGTAAATCTGTTCTGGTGACAGCCGCAGCTGGCGCCGGTATTGGGTTCTCGGCTGCGACCCGAGCGGCCGAGGAAGGCGCGCGGGCAATCGTATTGAGTGATATTCACGAGGGCCGGCTGGCGGCAGCAGTTGAAAAGCTTAAAGCGGAATCGGGCCTTTCCGAGGTATACGCCAAGGTGGGAAATGTGGCTGTGGAAGAGGATGTTCGCGCGCTGATCGATTTTGCCGAAGAGAGTATGGACGGTGTGGATATCCTGGTTAACAATGCTGGCCTTGGGACCTCGAAACTTCTTATCGACATGGAGGACGATGAGTGGCACCGCGTGATTGATGTAACACTCAATGGCACAATGCGGATGACCCGGTATATGATGAAGGTCATGAAGGCGCGCGGGCAGGGTGGTGTTATTGTCAATAACTCTTCGGTATTGGGGTGGCGTGCACAGAAAGAACAGGCACATTACGCAGCAGCAAAAGCGGGAGTAATGGCTTTGACACGCTGCGCAGCGTTGGAGGCGGCGGATTTTGACGTGCGCATTAATGCTGTGGCGCCGTCCATTGTGTTACACCCGATGCTGCGAAAATCGGCCTCTGAAGAGCTTCTGGCGGAGCTTGAATCCAAAGAGGCCTATGGGCGTGCAGCTGAAGCATGGGAAGTGGCGAATGTGATGATATTTCTGGCGTCGGATTATTCCAGTTATATGACAGGGGAGATTGTCTCTGTTTCCAGCCAGCGAGGCTAGGTTAAACGCGGGTGCGTGCTGCCGTAGTCCTCAAAATCGCCCTCTTTGCGGTCGTTGCTTTTGCCCTGCCGCAGAATAGAACAACAGACATTTCAGGAGAACGAACATGAGAGAAGCCGTAATAGTATCCACCGCGAGAACAGGTCTGGCCAAATCATTCAGGGGAGGCTTCAATGACACCGAGGCTCCGGCTATGGGCGGCCACGTCGTGCGAGCTGCAGTTGCCCGCGCAGGTCTGGACCCTGCCGAGGTGGATGATTGTATTTTCGGCGCTGCGGCGCAACAGGGTACACAGGGCTATAATATTGGCCGTCTCTGCGGTATTGCCGGCGGACTGCCCGACACCGTTGCCGGTATGTCCATCGAACGACAATGCTCCTCCGGATTGATGTCTATTGCAACTGCTGCCAAGTCCATTGTGTGTAATGAATACGACATAGCCGTTGCAGGTGGTGTCGAATCAATCTCATTGGTGCAAACCAAGCACAAGAATGCTTATCGCAGTGTGTCAAAGGCAGTCGTGGAACTCGACCCCACTGCCTATATGCCAATGCTGGAAACGGCAGAGGTGGTTTCCGAGCGCTATAACATCAGCAGGGAAGATCAGGATCTGTACGCACTGCAAAGTCAGCAGCGCACCGCTGCAGCGCAGCAGGCGGGGCTGTTTGACGACGAGATTGTGCCAATGGATACCACGATGGCGGTGTTCAATAAGGAAACAAAAGAGACAAGCTACCAGGATGCAGTGGTGGATCGAGATGACTGTAACCGCCCATCGACCACACTGGAGAGCCTGCAGGGGCTGGAACCGGTGTTCAAGGACGGGCAGTGGGTCAAGCAGGGGCGTTTTATTACTGCGGGTAATTCGTCACAGCTTTCCGATGGGGCCTCTGCCTGCGTGGTAATGGATGGTGCACTGGCTGCAAAAAAGGGGCTCGCGCCATTGGGCATTTATCGCGGTCTTGCGGTGGCCGGCTGCAAGTCTGATGAAATGGGCATTGGTCCCGTGTTTGCCGTGCCCAAATTGTTGAAGCGGCATGGCTTGAGCGTCGGCGATATCGATTTGTGGGAGTTGAATGAAGCATTTGCTTGTCAAGTGATCTACAGCCGTGATCAACTGGGCATTGATAATGACAAGTTGAATGTCAACGGCGGATCAATTTCCATCGGGCACCCGTTCGGGATGAGTGGAGCGAGAATGGTTGGACACGCACTATTGGAGGGCAAGCGTCGCGCAGCAAAGTATGTCGTGATCACCATGTGTATCGGCGGCGGTATGGGTGCAGCCGGGTTGTTTGAGGTAGCCTGATCGCGCATGCATCAGCGCGGCGTATGTGCGGGGGTTGTCGCGCACAACCCCAAATCAGACGAGCTCTCGTCTCTGGTCGAAATCCTGCTTCTCTCTGCCGGCTGGGTGGTGGTGGTCGACAATAATTCGTCTGATTGCCTCTATCTGGAGGCTCTGGAGTGTCAATCCGGCGTCACTGTGATTCGCAATAGTGAAAATCGCGGTGTGAGCGGGGGTATAAACCAGATCATCACAGAAGCAAGTACGCAGGATGCGAAATTTGTCGTAGCATTTGATCAAGATACCAAAATCACTTCCGATCTCATTCCTGTGCTCGTGAGCCACTTCGAGAGCTTGCTTGAGTCCGGTGAAGCGGTCGCTGCCATTGGGCCTTGCGTGGTGGATGATTACACCAATAGGGGTATGCCGTTCGTGCGCTTCAGACTCCCTTTTAATACCCGGTATAACCGCGAGGCAGTATTGCAGGGTGAGCCACTGGTGGAGTGTGACTTTCTGATCAGCTCCGGATGCCTGATGTCCCTGCAGGCCCTGAAGGAAATTGGCGTTATGAACGATGAGTTGTTCATAGACAATGTCGATCTGGAGTGGTGCTTTAGAGCGCGCCAGAAGCATTATAGAATTTACGGGGATTTCACAGTCGCGGTTCGCCAGCAGATCGGCGTGGCCCTCACCCGTATTCCGTTCACCAATGCGGTGATACGGTATCACGATTACTCGCGACATTACTTTATGACCAGAAACAGGGTCTGGCTGTATCGCCAGCGTCATGCCAACACTGCATGGGTGGTTCATGACGTCTTCCGATTTGCCGGCAAGCTATTGTATTTACTGGTGTTTAAAGGGAATCGCCTGGCGCTTTTGAAGAGTAGCCTTAAGGGGGTAATCGACTCCTTCACACTGAAGTCTTACAATAACGGCAAGATATAACAATATCCGGTCGAAGCAATAGCGTACTCATACGATGAAACAAAGGAATCGATTCCTCTTTATTCTCGGGCCTCATCGCTCGGGAACATCGCTTGTTGCAAGTGCGTTGCACACTCTAGGGGTTAAGCTCGGTACTCGGTTTATAGAACCGAATAGGGATAACCCAAAGGGCTTTTTCGAGGACGAGGAGGTCGTCCGTTTCAATGATCGACTGCTGAGGAGCCTGAGCCTCTCTTGGGATAGTTTCGGGTTTATCTGGGAAGAGGATTTTGGTGCTGAGAAGTTCAAGCCCTATCATGCAGCTGCAGTTGCAATGATTAGGGACAGGTTCGCTGAAAGCAGCGTAGCCGGCCTTAAGGATCCTCGATTTTGCTTATTGCTCCCATTCTGGAAGCGCGTCGTCTCGGAGGCGCTGGACGTCGATGTCACCTATGTACTGGGAATTCGTGCCCCGGAAGAGTGTGTTCGTTCGCAGAGAACACGGCATATCAATGACAGCGATTTTCATCTGCTCGGTAGGCGCCATATTCAGTCTTTGCTTTTGTGGTGGACGTATCTGGTTCGAGCGCTTGCGGACGTCGCTCCGGAATATCTTGTCGTTGTAAACTACACGTCGCTGATTGAGTCTCCAGATAGTGAACTCCGCCGTCTGGCCGGGCTGTTGGAGCTTGAACTGTCTCAACCCGCGTGCGATAGCTTCTGTCGTCTGCAGGTTGAACCCGATCTAAATAGAAGTCCATCTTTGGGCGAGGTCGACCGCGGGCAGAGTCCCCTATTATGGAGATACGCCGATACTCTCCATCAACGTCTACTTATGCTTGCAGGCTGTGATTCGTTCCTTACCGATGAGTTGGCGGACATATTCAATGGGATGGATCTCAAGCAGTTGGAGCCGCTCTACCTAAGGGAGCAGTCGCTCATGTGTGGATATTCGTACAAAAAAGTACTTAGTCTTCGACACAGGTTGATTCGCACCATACAGGAATTAGGTGAAGCGCAAGCAGAGCAAAATGTCCTGTTACAAAAACTCGGCACAGAGCAAACCGAGCATTATGCGCTGCTTCAAGCGCATGAAGATCTTATTTCAAGGTACCAGACTGTATTGAATACACGGGGTTGGAGATTTCTTGCCGGAATTCGGCGATATACCAAATGGTTATTCCGCTGATGTATCTGTAGAATCACAACGCACTGTGAGCGAACGTGTATATGACCCCTAGACAGTTATGGCAATCAATCTGTAGATTCAGGTGGCGATCATCTGTAGCTACAGTTCTAGCCAATATCCGGCTGTATGGTTGGCGTGCCACCATACGCAAGGTAGGGGTGCGCGTCAGGTTATTTGTCAATCGAAAGTATCGAAAGTCTACATGGGGCAGGGGCCAGGAGTCTTTCGAGAACGTGAGTCCCGCCGGCGCGCTTTTTGGGCGACCTTCGATACTCATTGTCGGCGCGCTGGATCTTCCCCAGTGCAAGAAATATCGTGTGTCTCAGAAAGTTGAGTATTTCCATTCGATTGGATGGGATTGCTATTACTGTCATTACAGTGATGCGCAGAGAGCTATCAGTTACTTGCAGATTTCAACGGCACTCATATTCTATCGAGTGCCAAGTTGTGCCCAGTTCAACGAGTATTTGGAGGAGGCAAAGAGGCTGGGAATTGTCACGTTCTATGATATTGATGATCCCATTTTCAATGTGGAAGTGTATAGAGAGAACAAGAATCTGGAGCACATCCCAGCACACGAGCGTACGCATTTGTTAGCCAGCGCAGATGACTACCATGGTGCAATGAAACGGGTCGATGCGCTTATATTAAGCACTTCCTACTTGCGGGAACTCGCTCAGGCAGCATTTGGTGGGCGCACATACCTGTGGCGAAATCTTGTAGATTCTGCCACCCTCTCTATCGTTGAAAACCTGGAGCAAGAAGAGGTAAAAAGCATTTCGGAGAGAGTAACCATCGGCTACGCCTCTGGTTCCCGGGCGCACGACGAGGATTTCAAAATCGTAGCTTCTGCACTCGCAAAAATTTTCGAATTGCATGACAACGTGGATTTCCAGGTAGTAGGTTACGCGGTAATGCCGCCGGAGTTGGAGCACTTCAAAGACAGAATCAATACGCGTCCGTTCGCTGGATACCTGAAATATTTTGAAGCGATGAATGGGGTTGATATCAATATTGTGCCGCTTGTTGATGATCGCTTTAACGCCTGTAAAAGTGCGATTCGCTATCTTGAGGCATCATTGTGCGAAGTGCCAACCGTCGCATCTTGCGTAGGCCAATTTTCTGAGGTTATCGTTGACGGACAGGATGGAAATATCGCTCGTAACCAAGATCAATGGGTTTCAGCATTGACGCGCCTGATAGAAAGTCCCGAGCTGAGATTACAGATGGGCGAGGCTGCAAATCGCAAGGTCAGGGCGCATTACACATTCTCTTGTCCCGATGTAATAGAGCGGGAATTACTGGATCAGTTTGCATTGTCCAATGTATAAATTGCTTGTACTTAATCTTTACTATGCGCCAGAGAGTTTTGGCGGTGCTACCATTGTGGTGGAGCAAACTGTCCGGCGCCTCAGTGAGAATCACGGTTGGTCCGTTCTGATAGTGACTACAATACGAGATCACTCGCTGCCACGCTATGCCCTGCGGCGTTACAAGCTTGATGGTATAGATATCATTGCGATAAATGTGCCGACTGAGCTTCAGGGAGAGGCAGCGTATAAGAATGCCGAGATAGCCAGACGTGTCGTGGAGATAGCACGCGCCTTCCAGGCGGATATATGTCACTGCCATGCGATACAGGTTCTGGGGTGCGACTACTTCGACGAAATCAGGGATATTGGTACAAAGATCGCTATAACCGTTCATGATTGCTGGTGGATATGTGAGCGGCAGTTCATGATTAATTCCGATGGCTTTTACTGCAATCAATGGGCGCTGGATGACGCGCAATGCGCCCAGTGTTCCAGCGATCACCGGATGCAGGTCAAACGCAATGTGTACTTGCAGACGCAACTCGCGAAGGTGGATTTGAAATTGTTTCCGAGTGCATTTCATCGCGATCTACATCTGGAAAATGGCATCGATGAGGACAGCTCGTTTGTCAACAAAAACGGCATTACACTTCCTTTGCCCAGCTATCCTTTGGTACGTGAGGCTGCGCTTGAAGAGCGCACCCACACAGTATTTGGATTTGTGGGCGGCCCTGGTTTTATCAAAGGTTCTGAGCAGATAATCCGTGCATTTAATGAGATTGAGCGAACCGATTATACGTTGCAAGTCGTTGATGCTGCTGGCAATGTGGGCTCGAGTTGGGTAGATCGTGATTATTGGAATATTCCCGGGAAAGTGGAGTTTGTGCCGCCGTATCGTCAAAATGTGATGGACGATTTCTTCTCCGGTATAGATGTGCTGTTGTTTCCATCTCAGTGGAAGGAGAGTTTTGGGCTGACTGTTAGGGAGGCACTGGTGCGTAACGTCTGGGTGATTTCGACCGACTCAGGTGGTGTGGCCGAGGATCTCGAAGATGGCGTTAATTCCAGCGTGATTCCATTTGGATCCGGAGTTAACGAGTTAAGGTCAAGTATTGAACACGCGCTGGAACGAAAGGACTGGAAGAGCTACAGTAACCCTTCTGCGCATAAGATCAGGGGCTTCGACGAGCAGGCGAAAGAGCTTTCAGATTACTTTCACGCTATTCTTAGGTAAAGCCGTTTGCCAGCAGTCAACATTGCATTTACCGAAAGGGCCTGAATGTTCGATAGTTGGGCGTCATGCTCTCGGTTAATCTCGAGAAGATGCTAGGAAAGTAACAGTCTGTGTCAATCTCAGAGCCCCATTTGCTGCGCAACCTTTGAATGTTCTCAAGGTCATCAGTTTTGGGACGCGTCTGTGATTCCAAATGAATGAGCTTTGAGTCTGGACAGTACACCAGTCTGCCCAATTGTGAGAGTTTGAGACAGAGATCAACATCAGAGAATGAGGTAGGGAAATCCATCTCGTCAAAGCCGCCAACGAGGTCAAAGTCGGACCTCCGTGTCAATAACGCTGCACCGGTCAGCGCACTCGTGTTGCGAGTTGAGTATGCCCATCGTTGATAGGATGGAGCGCCGTAGGGAAGGTGCTTGAAATAATGCCCTGCGAACCCCCCTATGCCAAGTGCTATTCCGGCGTGCTGAATGGAAAAATCCGGATACAGCAATAAGGGTCCAGCTGCGACAACGCCGGAGATTTCCAGATAGGGCACCAGGTTTTTAAGCCAGCCAAAGTCCAGCAGCTGTACATCATTATTTAAAAAGCAGATGTAGGACTTTAGGGGCGCACTTTTAACGCCCAGGTTGCACATTCTGGAGAAGTTGAACGCTCCCTCGTATTCACTGATAGTCACACGATCTGTCCCGGCCAGTTCGTCCAGCATCTTCCTCGCGGTGGGGTCGGTGGAGGAGTGATCAACCAAGACGAGTTTCAATCTCGGATAGTCGGTCTGCGTCCACAGTTCCAGTACAGACTTCAGTAACAAGGGAGAATCACGGTGCGGTACGATGAGTGTGACATCGGGCCAGTTGTGTAACTCTACCTTGGAGTGATAAAGATTCAGCGGGGAGTCGACTACAACCTCCGGATCAACCCGACAATCAATTGCATGCGTCCAATAGTCAGCGACCGCCTGACTGCCGCTTTCCAACTGACTGGGCGTTTCCATTGAACTGTCGGCATCTGAGTTTCCGACAACCCTGTGGTGGTAGAGAGGGAAAGGAATGTGGTAGACATCTTTCGCCCTGAGCTGGGGTGTCGCGCGCAAAAGGATTGCATGCGCCTGTACCCCATCAATATCCTGTATATCGTGCATCTTCTGCAGAAACCCGGCACGCCAGCAAACCAGGCTGCCCACGTAGTTCTGCGACAATAGCAGTTCGGGGCTCCATCGAGGTTTGAAATAGGGGTCAAAGCGTGTTTGCTGGGTGTCTATTTTATCGTGATCCGTATATAGCAGCTTGACGTGAGGATGTGCCGAAATTGCGACTGCGAGGCACTCCAGCGCTCGTGGGTGCAGCATGTCATCCTGGCTGAGGAAAATAACAAATTCATGATTGCCGTCCTGAAATGGACGGCCATCGGCCTGTTCTTGTCCGCAGGCAGGCCGCAGCAAAATGCGGGGATCGCTGTGCCCGCGAAGCGCCAGAAAATCTGTAATTTTGCGCTCATCTGCACTATCAATAATACAAATCAGTTCCCAGTTGTTGTGAGACTGGCGCTGAACTGAGGCGATAGTGTCGCCAAGGAGGTCATTGTCGAGACCACTCACGGATAGTATGACAGTGAGCTTTGTGTCTGCAATTGTTTGGGGGTCGCAGTTAGCGGTCGCTACAAACTCATTAATTTCCTTGCTCTCAAAGTTTTTGATCCAATGCGCGTAAGTGTTCAGAATCGGCGAGCGCCGAATTTTCATAACAGCCTTTCTCAGCATCGGGTAAGTTCCGTATTTTGAAAGGGATGAAAAGACTCTAGATATCATGTTAACTGAATTTCATTGTCGGCAGCATCTATTTAGTAACACTTGAAAGCACAGTGTTCCCTGTGTTTGGCTACTTCTCGTCGTTCTGCGAGTGTGATGAATTTTGTCGCTGCCGTAGGTAAAAGCGGCGCCCGGATGATAATAATTCTTGAAACCAGGTGTGGCGTCGCCGTTGCGCAGTCGCAGTGGGGAACCGGCCAAGACTATTCAAACCGCACGCTATAGGCATGTGGTGGGCGATAAGAGCATGCGTCATATGCACCCCGATGCCCGCATATTACAAATCGAACTCATAGTCCATTATGCTCAAGTTCCTTACCAAAACCAGAATGGAAACATTGTCAAAACAAAAAGACAAGCTCCTTTTTAGTGACAGATAGTGTTTTCTTAAGCGTGGCTCTAAATGTGGGACTCACGCACTCACTAACGGTATTCGAACTGTCTGAAGTGAGCTACAATCTGGCCCGCGACAAGCCCAGGTGGCAAGTTAGGACAGAGGAAAAGAGGGCAGGCGCAGCTCCTGACATTGAGCATCACTGATCATCAAATATATTATCGCTTTAGAGGCTACATAGCGCGCTTTTTGTATGCCTGCAGATGGCAACCAGCGCGATAAGGCGTAGATATCTAACATGCAAGGAAATCGTCGCAATAAAGAGGGAGAGTCTGGCCGGTCGGCTGCTGACACGGGCACTCATTTCAGTCTGAAAGCACTCTTTGGCAGATTGATTGCAACCTGGCTACCCCGACAACAGTCGATTGGTCACACTGGTGACACACGACGGTACCCTGAAGTGACTGGGGTTTCCGGTAAGCCTACGATTCCTATCAGCTTTGTGGTGATACGTTTTTCTGATGAGTATCGGCACAATTTTCTCCGGTCGGAGAGCGCGCACGACAGCCTCAATGAGGTGATAGAGATTGATAATACATCCAACCTCCACTACGACAATCTTTCGCAGGCTATTATTGCCGGCTTGGATCAGGCAAGAAACGATCTTGTCGCAGTCATCCACGAGGATGTGCTTTTACCAGAGGGGTGGCAGTTGCAGTTTGAGCAGTCACTTCGCCAACTTGAAGATTATGATCCCGCCTGGGGGATGCTGGGTAGCGTTGGCTGGGATAACGATGGCGGGTTTATCGGCCACTGGAGTGATCCCCACCAGTTCAAAAATACCTTCGAGGGCAGTCAGCTTAATTTTCAGGAGGCGGAAAAGTTAGACGAACAACTTCTCATCATGCACCGGGACAGAAAGCCTAACCTGGATGGTGATTTGCCCGGTATCCATTTTCTCGGTGAAGATTTAAAGCGTGATTTGAGTAACAGAGGATTGCGCTGCTACGCGGTAAATGCGCCGACAATTCACAAGTACGCTGATAAAATGGGCAAGATAATCGTAGTCTCCACTCAGTCCGACAAGATCGGCGACCGGGAAAGTGCAACCTATCTTGCCGATGAAGCCTGTTGCAAGGACTATATGCGATGGAAGCATCCGGGTTTTTTTTCTGAAGAGGATTCTATGCCCTCGCAGATGTCGCTGGATCAGGCGAAGAAGTTACAGCTTGAGCGACCCGTGATAGTCCTCTGTGCGGGTGAAACCGAATCGGAACTTTTGCGCGGATTATTGGTGGATGCGGGAATATACGTTAACAATTTCAGTCCTGAAGTTGGCGAGTTTCCGGAGTTGCTGATTCCTGTCTATAAAATGGTTGTCGAGAAGTTCAGGTGTCATGCGCCTTGGCAGAAGCGCAACACGGCAAGTGCTTTTCTCAATTTCGCTGCACAGATGATACGTGACTTGCCGCCGAATCGGCCCTGGGGATTTGTATTTCCAGAGTGCGTTTTAGTGTTGCCTGAGTTAAGAGATATATTTCCGAAAGCGCGCTACGTCTATTTCCAGCGCGATCCATTGGATATATGTATGGGGGGATTGCATAAGACCGCACGTTTGGACAATCATATAGGGAGAATTTCACTGCCCGAGGCCTATCGATATCTGGGCATGGATGTGGGGCAGATTCCCGGTGGAGATGCGCTTGACCATATGGTAGCTACGACCGTGCACCATCTGGAATTGGTCAATATGCACCTTGCCGAAGTGCCCGGCAATGACCTGATTACGTTGCAGTTTGAAGATCTGGTTAGAAGTCCCGCAATGACGATGGAGCAACTGTCCACCTGGATGGGGGACTTGAATCCAGTGAGCATTGGGGTGCCGAAGGATATAGAAACACCCATAACAGAATCCCAAGATCGATATTCTGACGAGAAGATCGCAGTGGCTACAGCGAAGCTTGCGGGCATCCGAAAGGCGCTTGGGTATATCTAGGCGAGGTTGGTCTCTGCTATTCTTCCGCAGGGAATAGACGCGCATCCCCTCCCGAGCATTGTGGGCAGCCAAAAGAACTCTAATTGCACCATTCAAGACAAGTGAAAGCTGACAAATGACTGGATCATCCAAGAAAATATCTTCAAACGTAGACGAGCCGACAATAAGCCTGTTTGAAGAAAATTCAACGAGTGATACCAAGAAGACGTTCATCATCTTTGGTGTCGGTCGCGGTGGGACGACCATGGTCGCTGGCGCGGCCAAACTCTGCGGGCTTGATATTGGCGAGAATCTACCGATTAACATGGAAGACAATGATTTTAATATTCACGTATTAAGAAAAGCTGGCATCAAACCCGTCCATCATATTCTTCATTCATTAAAAGAGCGGAATGAAACCAAAGATATATGGGGCTGGAAATTTCCAAGGGCTATTGCTTATCTACCCTATTTGCGCGACTTGCTTGTAAATCCACATCTCATTCTGGTGTTTCGCGATCCGGTGGCAACAGCAACCAGGCAGATTTTGTCCGGTATGCCGGAGGTAAAGGCAATCCAAACGGTGCAGCAATTACAGCAGCGTAATATGGATTTGGTGAAGAACTGGAAAGTCCCCACGTTGCTTGTGAGCTACGAAAAATCAGTTCGCTATCCCGAGCAGTTTGTTACTGATTTGTGCAGCTTCCTCAATGTTGAGCGCCCGGCCAGAATGTCTGATATTCTGAAGTTCATGGAACCTGGGCAGTACAAGCCTATTTGAGTGGCATGTCGAGAAACTAGCAAGCCAGAAAATGAGCAGGGAATGCCTCCTAGTAATCGCATAGAAGTAGCGCGAGACAACTCAATGACCCTCTTTCGGATACCGCAGAAATGGCAGATGAGGCGAGCGAAGGGTTCACATATCTTTGACGTTTCTGGGCCAGACACGCCCCGCAACCGCCTTCGAGCGGTATCTGCTCTCGTATGACAAGCACCAGCTGGCGCACAGCATTGCTGAATCGCCGCATGCTGATCTGTGTTTTTACCGGGCTTGCTTCCGGTATGCCCCTTTACGTGCTCTTTCAGCTTGTTCCGGCCTGGCTGAGTGAGGGTGGCGTATCACTTGTAGAAATAGGATTGTTCTCTCTGGTAGGTATTCCCTATACATGGAAGTTCCTGTGGGCGCCCATGATGGATCGCTGGGCCCCCCCCTTTCTTGGGCGACGTAGGGGCTGGATGTTGATAACCCAGGTCGCACTATTGTTTTCCATTGGTATTTTTGGCATGTACGAGCCGGCCCAATCGACCTGGACAATAGCGTGGCTGGCGGTGGCAGTAGCGTTTTTCAGTGCCAGCCAGGATGTGGTGCTGGATGCGTACAGGCGAGAGATTCTTCCGGATCAGGAACTGGGCATGGGTAATGCCATCCATGTGCAAGCCTACCGCGTCTCCAGTCTGGTGCCAGGTTCCCTCTCGCTGATTCTGGCCGACAGCCTGCCGTGGTCCAGCGTGTTCTGGATTACTGCCGGCTTTATGTCTGTAGGGATTGTCATGACGTTGGTGGTGGCAGAGTCGAAAGTTGAGCTGCCACCGCGCTCAGGTGTGCGAGACGCACTGATTGCGCCATTCTCTGAGTATCTGCGACGTCGGGGGTGGCAGGGGCTGATACTCGTGCTGGGCTTCATGTTTTTGTATAAGGTGGGCGACAATATGGCCACAGCGCTGTCCATGCCATTTTATCTCGAGTTGGGGTTCAGCAAGACCGAGATCGGATTAATCGCCAAGCACGCAGCGCTTTGGCCCACCATAGTGGGTGGACTGTTGGGTGGGTTGGTGATGCTGAGAGTTGGCATAAACCGCGCCCTGTGGGTCTTTGGCGTGGTTCAAATGGTCAGTATTCTGGGGTTCGCTATTCTTGCTAATGCCGGACCCGAATTATGGTTGCTGGCACTGGTGATTGGCTTTGAGTATCTGGGCGTGGGGATGGGTACGGCGGCATTTACGGCCTTTATCGCCCGCGAAACTAGTAAAACCTACGCAGCCACCCAGTTCGCACTGTTTACAGCGCTGGCCGCCGTGCCGAGGACGCTGGCCAATGCCAGTACAGGAATGATTGTAGAGCAGATTGGTTGGGTTCACTTTTTTCTATTCTGCACACTGCTCGCACTGCCGGGAATGCTACTATTGTGTTGGGTAGCTCCCTGGAGAAGCGATTATTACGAGGAGACGGTAAAGAAGCAGGATGATTGATCACAATAAGACCCGAGCGTTGCACTTTTGGGGACTCCGTCACGCCCGTCAGGGCATTTCGGAGTTGCCTTGGATATTGCAAATAGGGGAATATAGGGGGATTAATTCTTAGAAGTGAAAATAAGTGTAGGGTTTATGAATAAGCATATTTTCTTGCTGCCCAGTGGAAGGCAATAGATGGGGGAGCAAGGGCAAGTAGTAAGTAACATGGATGACTCAATGCCGACCCGTGTGCTGGCCATATTGGGTATGCACCGCAGTGGCACCAGTTGCCTGACCGGATCGCTTCAGGCGGCCGGGTTGTTTCTGGGTGATTGCCATACCTGGAACAAGCACAATGAAAAGGGTAATCGGGAAAATCAGAAATTTGTCGACCTGCACGACTCCATCCTTGCCGCAAATGGTGGGGCGTGGGATACGCCGCCTGCCACCGCTGTCTGGCAGGAAGAGCATGTCGTATGGGCGAGAGATCTGCTCCAGGCGCATGCCGGAGAGTCCAACTTCGGCTTCAAGGATCCGCGGGCGCTGTTGGTTATCGATGGCTGGAAGGCGCTGTATCCCAAGATTGAATTTATCGGCATTTATCGTCACCCAAATGCAGTGGCCAAGTCGCTTAAGAAACGCAATTACCGACATCGCGAAGATTGGCTGGAACTGTGGTACGCCTACAACACGATTTTGTACCAGCAGTACCTGAACAACCCGTTTCCAATCCTTTGTTTCGACGATGATGAGGCGGTTCTGGATGAAAAGATAGTGCGTGCTGCTGGGCAGTTAGGACTCGTTCGTAAAAGCGATGATCACAAGTTCTACACGTCGGAGCTTCGGCATAACGATGGCTCGGGCGAAGAAGCACTTCCGGAGCATATCAGTCAGCTGTATCAGAAATTGAAGAATGCTGAATTTTGACTGGTATGGGTGAATGTTGAGTCGAATTGCGCAGCGCATTCGCCGACTCATGTCGAATACGCAAGACCGCGGCAGAGTGCTGGTCAGTTTTGTCGTGATTGTCTACGACATGCCCACCCAGGCCCAGAATACTGTCCGCTCTTTGCTCGCTGATTACCAGCAGGGAGTTCGGCCTGACGAATACGAAGTCCTAATTATTGAGAACGCCTCGACAAATACGATGTCCCGGGAATTTCTCGATACGCTACCGCCAAACTTTTGCTACCACCTGAGAGAGGAAACCCAGCCAACCCCTATTCACGCAATCAATTATGGAATAGAGCTTGCCAGCGGTGAAAATATTTGTGTGATGATCGATGGTGCGCGCCTGCTGACTCCCGGTATTGTCAAAAATACGATCCGCGGGCACAAAATTGCTTCCAATGCAGTGGTGACGGCACCGGGATATCATCTGGGTTACGAGTTGCAACAAAAGGCTGTCGGGAGCGGTTACGATGTGGACCAGGAAAAGGCGCTTATGGAGTCAATTGCCTGGCCTGCGGACGGCTACAGGCTTTTTGAGATAGCGTGTTTCAGCGGCTCATGTGCTGCCGGATTTTATCTGCCACATGGAGAGAGCAACTGTATTAGTATGCCTCGTGAGCTTTGGCAAGCGTTGGGCGGCTACGATGCGAGATTCGATATGCGTGGAGGCGGAGTGGTGAATCTGGATCTCTACAAAAGGGCCTGTGAGTATCCTGGAATTACCCACGTGTTTTTGCACGGTGAAGGGACATTCCACCAGTTTCATGGTGGCGTCACGACCGGTGGGGAAGAAGCTGAAACCAGGCAGAGGTTCATCACAGAGATTATGGGGCAGTATCAGGCAATACGGGGTAAGAAGTTTGAGCTCCCTGTGACGAATTCGGTCTATCTGGGAGAGCTATCGGAACACGCACAGAAATTTGTACAGCTTTCTTCCACCACTAAACTCGAAAGAATGAAAAATAGGGCCGCCACCTAGAGCGTTTCGGTCAAAATACAGATAACCAAGAGGTCAAAGGAAACGTATGAATACGAGCATTTATTTTCCGCCATCACTGCAGAGATTTGAGCCCAAGAGAATGGTTTTCAGTACTTGGGTTGACCACCTTGCTTTCGCCTACGATCTTGTTGCGGCCCATCGCCCCAAGCTGATTGTTGAGCTGGGTGTTTATAATGGCCTGTCGTTTTTTACCTTTTGCCAATCGATGGTAGAGCACGATATCGACGGTGTGGCATATGGTGTTGATTGCTGGGAAGGTGATGAGCATACCGATGCCTATGACGATTCAATCTACAACGATGTTGCCGATCACGCGCGCGGTAACTATCGCGGCAACACCTATTTATTGCGGATGTTTTTTAACGAAGCGCTGAGACATTTTGACGATAATTCAATTGACCTTCTGCATATAGATGGCCTGCATACCTATGAGGCCGTGCAGGAGGATTTCACCAACTGGTACCCCAAAGTGAAGCCAGGAGGCATCATTCTGTTTCACGATGTGATGGCAAGAATCAAGGATTTTGGCGTCTGGCGCTATTTCGAGGAAATAGAACAGCAGTATGATGAAGTGTTCAAGTTCAATCACGGTTTTGGGCTTGGTGTGCTGCGTAAACCCGGTGGAGAGCCTACGAATGAGCCGTTGTTCGATATGCTTTTTAATAAAGACGAAGAGTCGATAAAAAAGTTGCGCCAATTCTATGTACACGCCGGGCATTTTCTGGATTCTCGTCGTCAGGCAAATTTCTGGCGACAATCCCAGAAAGGAATGAAGAAGGGCGGGCAGGGGAAGAAGCCAGCCGAAGCCAAGCCCACTGAATAAGCATGTCACCGTCGTGCTCACCGTTCAGTTCGGCGAGCAACGCAATTACATAAAGGGTTGCCTATGACAGAGATGAGTGGGCCTGAAAAATTCCCGGAAGAGCTCGCTGAGTACCGCCCTTTGTTGGAGCAGGTGCACACGTTGATCGACGAGGGCGACTACGAATCGGGGATTGCCCAGCTACAAAAGGTGGCGCGTGCCAGCGGCAGCGAACCCCTGATGAACTACCTGATCGAAATGCGAGTTCAGGCGTTCCCCAAGATGGCGGAGAAGATTACGCCTGAGCCGATGTTTGAGGCGAACAGTCTTCTCGGTAAACCCGATGAGGTCCGCGCGCAGCTGGATAAAGATGGCTATCTGTTCTTTCGCAACATTGTTCCGCAGAACCTTCTGCAGGATTTACGAGACCAGATTACACAGATTCTCGCCGACCAAGGTTGGATTGAAGGCGGCACGCAACGTAATTTGGCACGTGCGATTCGGCGCCCGGTGCGCGAAGGGCAGCCCCAGTTCTTCAAGGCCCATGACCGAATTATCAAACTGGAAGCCTTGCACAGCATGGCACACGAACCGCACCTGATGGACGTGATGCGACAGGCGCTTGGTAGCTCAGTATTCCCTCATCCGCTGAGCATTGTCAGACTCATCTTCCCTGACAGCCCCGAGTTGGCAACGCCGCCCCATCAGGATTTCCCGAATAACCAGGGTACTCCAAATTTGACGGCGGCCTGGATGCCTCTGGCCGATTGTGCGATTGAGGACGGTTCCCTGGCTGTTATGGAGGGGTCGCACAAGTTTGGCGTGATGCCACTGCGGTTTCACCTTGGAGCGGGCAATCGCCGCGCCGTTCTAAGCGAAGATGTTCTGGCGTGTCGCTGGGTGGGGGCTGATTTCAAAATGGGGGATATTGTGCTGTTCCCGTCGATGACCGTGCACAAGGCCATGGAAAACAGCAATTTGGAGCGGATGCGATTGTCAGTGGATTTTCGCTATCAACTCGAGGGAGAAGCTCTTACCGAGGGGTGTCTGCAGCCTCACTTCAACCGGCTCAGTTGGGATGAAATCTACAGGGACTGGAAATCGGATGCGCTCAAGTATTATTGGCGCAACAAGGATTATGTGGAAGTGCCATGGGATCCCACCCTGCATGAGCTGCCAGCGGATCATGTCGATGAGGCCTATGAGCAACAGCTCGCCTACAATATTGCCTTGACGCGGCGCAAGGAAAGTCGCGCGGCCGGGGGAGAGAGCTGAATTTCCCTGTGTTTACACCCAGCTTTCTGGGCCGATTACAGGGGCCTTATGTGGTGGTGAAATGAAGCGGCTACCAGGTAATCGGGATCTGATTTTTGGGAAAGCTAGTGGCCCCGAAAAACCAGGTCTCAACCGCGTAACGCAATTTGGTGAAGTCCTCCCGGTACTGTGTCCTGTGCAGGTACAAATGGTCGAAGAAAAACGCATCACCGGCGTTGAACTCAGGCATCATAACGGCCTGATTCTCTGCGAAACGGTCGGTCACCAGTGAATCACTGACGGACCAATTGAACTGTGCTCCCTCCGCAGATGCGATTTCATAAAGCCTCTGTGGCACAACGTCCAGGCCTGGTGCCCCCGTAAGGCCACCGCACCGGTTCAGCGGCAACCACATATTGAGGCTGTTCAGATTGGTTCCCATGAAGGCGCCATCCTGGTGCCAGCCCGCTTCGGCAACAGGCAGCTTGGAGCGTCTCAAGACCCATTTTTTGGCGGAAAGACAGGGGGGCTCACCCAGGTATTCGGTCATGAGTTGCTTAATGCCGAGCTCTTCATAAAGTTGCAGCAGGGCCTCCGCTACAGAGGGCGCCTCAACACACATGGCGGACCCTGAGTTGCGGTGAAAACTTCGGGTATTGGTAAGTTCACGATTTTTGTTTGGCATGATCGACCGGAGGTTTTCGGGCGGATTATGATAAGCGCTGCGCGGCACATCTGCGCTGGTAGTCGAGCAGGCATCAATTACCCGGTCTGCCGCTTGAATCAGGGTGTCGACAGCAGATTGGGGGAACATGTTCCTGACGATGAGCCCGCCGTGGTCAGCAACCGCAGCGCGCAGCTGCTCGAGGGTGAAATCTGCCGCTGTAACTTCCGGTACACAGTGATCAGTGACCCTGGGGTTGGAGGGGGGCTGGATAAGCAGGCGTGGGGACGCATTAGCCTCGCGCGTTCGGTATGCTTCGATTCGTTCGCTCATGCGCTTACAGTCCGCCACGATGTCGCGCGACTCAAGCATGGCTGGAGTGAGTTCAAACTCGTTCATACTGTACTTCACTGACTAAAAACCATGGGAAGTGTATGCCATTTCATTTGCCCCGTCGATGTTTGCCGGCGCAGACTATTTACTGAAAATTCGCCGGGTTGACATGTGGAGCAAACGACAGTGTCTTGGAGCTCATCGCATGCAGTACAATACAGGTGAACTTAGTGGATATCGTTGCGGTTTAATTTTGCGTGCATTGTTCAAACATTCGACTCTGGTGAAACTGGCCCGCCAGACCACGTTGGCCTTTGTGCTTTCATGGACAGCTTCCTCCGGCGGATTGGCGCAATCGGCAGAGCTCAAACTTCCCAATCTGGGCGAATCCAGCACCAGTATGTTTTCCTCAGAGTTTGAGTATCAGCTGGGGCGTGCATGGTTGCGGGAATTTCGCAGCCAGGTTCCAACTGTCGATGATCCACTGCTGTTCGATTATCTGGAAAACCTCATCTACAAACTGGCAACTCATAGCCAGTTGGACGACAGGCGAATAGACTTGGTGATTGTGGATAACCCCACCCTTAATGCCTTTGCCGTGCCCGGTGGTGTCATCGGGATTCACAACGGTCTCCTCATGTGGGCTGAGACAGAGGATGAGTTAGCCACCGTGTTGGCTCACGAAATCGCTCACCTGAGTCAGCGACATTTTTCTCGGGGAGTGGAGTTCCAGCAGAAGCTGCAGCCAGTGGCGCTTGCAGCAATGCTTGCCAGTTTCGTATTGATGGCTACCGCCGGTGGTGATGCTGGTATGGCGGCACTATCCGCGACGCAGGCCGCCGCGCAGAGTTCAGCGCTGCAATACAGTCGCGGAAACGAACAGGAAGCAGATCGTATCGGGATGCAGACCATCGTCGATGCGGGGCTCGATCCTCACGCCGCTCCCACCATGTTTGAGCGAATGCTGGCGGCGACGCGCTATTCTAATAGTGAGCAGATTCCCGAATTTTTGCGCTCCCATCCGCTCTCGGAAAGTCGTGTAGCAGACACGCGCAACCGGGCGAGAAAGTATCCAGAGAAGTCCGGTGAGCCTGATTTGGAGTACCAGCTGATGAGGGCCCGTGTAATCACGGAATTAACCGACACGCCGGCGCAAGCCGTAGCACGGTTTCGGGGCGAGTTAGAAGGGAACCCGCGGTCGCGGGAAGCTTCGACTTACGGCTTGGTTTTGTCTCTCACTGCCTCTGGTCGTGCCGATGAGGCAGCGCTTGAGCTGGATTCTATCTGGTCAGGGAGTCCAGACCGGTTGGAGTACATCATCGCCGATGCCGAGATTGAGATGGCGCGCAACAGATCGGCACAGGCAGCTGAGAAGTTAAAGCGCAGATTGGCGGTGTCGCCGGGCAACCAGCCTTTGACAATGGCCTATGCGACGGCCCTGATGAAAAACCAGCAGCCGCATATCGCAGAGGAGGTGTTGGTTGCGCAGAGCAAGCGGCGGCCGGGTGATCCGGGACTGTGGTATTTACTGGCCGAAGCGCAAGGTCTGTCAGGAAATATTGTGGGACTGCACCAATCCCGGGCGGAGTATTTTATTTTGAATGGCGCGCTGGATGAGGCCAGAAAACAGCTTAGTTATGCCCTCAAGCTCGCGGGCAATAACTTTCATGTCACGGCTAGGATTAATCAGCGTCTGGTGGATGTGGCCAGAATGCAGGAACAGATGGAAGAGTTCTGAGCCCTCAGGCGTTGCCTTTTACTGTGACTTGTACTTCCTGGGCGAAATCCAGCATGCGCCGCAGGGGAAGCATGGCACGCTCTCCGATGGCGGGATCGACAAAGACCTCGTTATTATCTCGCGAGAAGACTTGCGCCAGTGCCTCCAGGTCGTTCATGGCCATCCAAGGGCAGTTCGCGCAACTACGGCAGGTGGCGCCATTGCCAGCGGTTGGCGCAATAATGAACTCCTTGTTTGGCGCCTGCTGCTGCAGTTTGTAGAAGATGCCTTGATCCGTTGCCACAATAAAACGCGGATTGTCCATTTCCATGGCGGCGCGAATAATTTGCGTGGTCGAACCCACTCGATCAGCCAGCTCCAAAACTGAAGTGGGTGACTCCGGGTGCACAAGCACCGCTGCATCGGGATACACGCGTTTCAAATCGGCGATACCGCGAGCTTTGAACTCCTCGTGTACTATGCAGGCACCATCCCACATCAGAATATCCGCACCTGTCTGGTTGCGCACATAATTGCCCAGGTGTTGGTCCGGCGCCCAGATGATTTTCTTCCCCTGATCGGCCAGATGTTCGGCAACATCCAAGGCAATACTCGATGTAACAACCCAGTCTGCCCTGGCTTTTACCGCAGCGGAGGTGTTGGCATAGACCACGACCGTGCGATCGGGGTGTTGATCACAAAATGCGGAAAACTCGTCGATGGGGCAGCCCAAATCCAGCGAGCAAGTGGCCTCCAGCGTAGGCATCAGCACCCGCTTGTCCGGCGTGAGTATCTTAGCTGTCTCGCCCATGAATTTGACGCCGGCAACGATCAGCGTGCTGGCCGGATGGTCGTGACCAAAACGTGCCATTTCCAGAGAGTCAGACACGCAGCCGCCGGTTTCTTCAGCCAGTGCCTGAATTGCTGGGGAGGTATAGTAGTGCGCCACGATGACAGCGTTTTCCCGTATCAGCATCGCCTTGATCTGCTGCTTTAGCACCCGCTCCTGATCAGGAGTCAGCTTCATTTGCTCAGCGTGATCGAGATGGTACTGTACCTGCTCTCGGATGGATTCCAGTTTGTCGGATGCTAGACTCATGCTCGGCTAAAACGCAGGAAAAAACGAGGCGCCAGTTTAGCATAGTTTGGTTGCGAGTGATTTTTGTCTTTTACATTTATACAGTCGGAGTTTGGAGGGAGGCAGTATGGTTGAGTATGAATATGTGAGGACGCGCCGGGAAGATGTTCGGCCCATCAAGGAGAGTCAGGTGCCGGTGGTCCGGTTTTTTATGCGTTGGGCCACCAAACTGAATGTCGCGATATTCCGCGCCAGCAAAGGCCGCCTAATGAATAAGTTCATAGGGGGATATCCCGTGTGCATTGTTACAACCAAGGGCGCCAAGTCAGGGAAAACGCGACGTATCGCCCTGATCCATCTGCCGCATGGGGAAAACAAGCTGTTGGTCGCCTCGCAGGGTGGTATGAATAAAAACCCCGTGTGGTATCACAATATCGTGGCGCATCCGAATATTCTGATTATGGTCGACGGCAAGGAGGAGGCCTATACGGCTCGTCAGGTCAGCGATCAGGAGAAAGCAGAGCTCTGGCCGCATTTGTTGTCCATGTACCCGGATTTCGACGAGTATCAGGCACGCACCGACCGTAATATTCCGGTATTTAGCTGCCAGCCCGTTTCCAGTTGATCAGTCCTGAAGCCACTCCGGCCAGTCCCGGTTGATGCTGGCGCACCAGTTCGGTGAGCGGCGCTCCACATAGGCGGCGCCACCCTCAATCGCGTCGGGGGTCGACATGGTGTGATTCAGTGCCATGCTTTCCTGGGTGGCTATATCGTTGAGGCTGGTGGCCAGGCCTCGCCAGAGCAGGTGTTTGTGCAGCCCCGCTGCCAGGGGCGCGCAATTGATGGCGATATCGCGGGCGATCTCCAGCGCGGTATCCAGCACTTCTGCCGCCGGCACACAGCGACCAGCCAGTCCCCAGTCCAGGGCTTCCTCACCAGACAGCCGCGGCGCGCGAACCAGCAACTCAAAGGCCCGTTCAAACCCCACCAGCCTCGGGAGCAGGTATTCTATGGCGAAATCAGCGACTACGCCGCGACGCGATTGTAGGAAGCCATACTTCCCTTCATTGGCGAATACGCGCATATCCGCCTGCATCGCCAGCCCGAGTCCGGCACCGATGGCGTGTCCGTTACAGGCCGCGATTACCGGTTTGCGTACTTCCCAGGCCTGCATGCTCAGCGGGCAGGAGTTGACCGTAGTTTCTTGCGCCGCGCCGTCAAAAGTGCTTCCTCCGCCGCTCATGTCGGCTCCTGCGCAAAAAGCCTTGCCCGCGCCGGTGACTACAGCGACTCGAATATCGTCATCCTCGTCGCAGCGCTGGTAGGCAGCTCCGAGCCCCTCAATGATTGAGGTCGTAAGGGTGTTATAGGCATCCGGTCGGCTCAACGTGATGACCGCTATCTGGTCGATAATTTCGAGTTTGAGTGTTTCATTCATTAGCAATATTTGTCCTTTTTGGGGCCAACAAGCCAAGATCGGCCTGCGCCGGCTCGCCGCGAAGTCAGCAACGGCGTGCAGGCGATAGGGCCTCCAAACTACTCTATCCGGCAGCGCGTGCCATTGTAATGGAGGCCAATTTTCAGGAACACTTGCAACCGAGCGATATCACTAGTGAATCGGAGGGGGTGCCATGTCGGTCTTAGTCTTTCCCGATGGTAGAAAAATAGCTTTTGGTACTTTTATAGAAACATTTACTAGAATATTATTTAGTAATCCAGTATAACTTGATGTTATATAAAGAATAAACACTGTGTGGCGCGTGTACTAATAAGGGGCGGCCTGACCGGTTAGTGTCCCTCACAGCGACGATAAAATCAGTTCTTGGCCAGGAAGCGAGCGTGGAACAGCATACAGTACTGATTATTTCTGAAAAAAAGACTGACCACCTTATTCTTTCCGCGTCTCTGGAACGCGCGCGGCCAGAGCGGTTCCATCTTGCCTCCTCAGAATCCATGGAGCGACCACTGGAGGCGCTTCTGGACCCAATGATTGACGCTGTCATCATGGCGCATGGTCCGGAGACAGAATACCTGCTGCGACTTGCAAGTAAGAATGAGACCGCTGCTCCGCTGATTCTGTTGCTCGATGACGCTGATCAAGCGACTATTACGCAGCTTCAGGAGTTGGGCGCGCAGGATTACCTGATTCGCGGGCAGTTGCAGGATGCCCTGGTGCACAGGATTCTGGATTACAGCATACAGTTAAAACAGGCCAGGGAGAAAATACGGCAACTATCCAACCGCGATACTCTGACCGGGGCGCTTAATCGCGTGGGTTTTCGCGCTCATCTAGAGCGAGCGATGGGCCGCTCGGAACGATACGGGTTTAAAACAGCCCTCCTGTATATCAATATTGATCAGTTCGCCAATATCAATGATCACTACGGAGAAGCTGATGGTGATGTGATGATCAAGTCGATTTCCCGGCGGCTGATCAATAAATTGCGCAATACCGACAGCATTGCCCGTTTGGGTGGTGATGAATTTGCCGTCGTGCTTGAAGACGTTAGCTCACCTGTCGATGTTGAACTCATCGCCGAGAAGATGCTCAAGTCAATTTCTGCACCGATGATCCTCAGCGATCAACAGGTGGCTGTGGAGGCCAGTATCGGTGCGGCGATGTACCCCGAAGACGGTGTGGAATTTGCGGATTTAGTGGAACTGGCACGCAGCGCCATGCAACAGGCAAAAAGCATGGAGGGTGGTCGTTTTGTTCGCTATTCTGACCGGCTTACGTTCGATATTTCCGGCAACAGTTCCCTGGCTGCCGAATTGCGCACGGCTGTGCGCAAGAATCAGTTCGAATTGCATTACCAACCGCGAATAGATCTGGCGACTGGCCAATTGGTGGGGCTGGAGGCGCTGTTGCGCTGGAATCATCCGGAGCGGGGGCTGGTGGCACCGGGAGAATTTATTTCAGCCTGTGAAGACATGGGGTTGATGAAAACGATTGGCTATCAGGTCATTCAGCACGCCTGTAGTGCCCAGGTGTGGCTGAAAGAGCAAAAGTTGCCCAATGTCGATGTGGCGGTCAATATTTCTTTCTCCCAGATTCAGGACGATCGGTTTGTCGCGATCGTCAAAGATATCATCTCCCGCAGTGGGGCGAACCCGGCACGACTGGAATTCGAGCTCACCGAGTCGACTATTCTCAAGGGCCCGGGTGGCATCAAGGCGCGTATGGACGAGCTGCGAGAACTGGGGATTTCTTTTTCACTGGACGATTTTGGGACAGGTTTCTCGCAACTTTCGCACCTCACCGAATTACCGATCTCGGCACTTAAAATTGATGCATGCTTTGTGCGTGACTTACCGCATAACAAGCATCAGGAAGCCATCTGCACAATGATTATCGAAATGGGGCGTCGTCTTGGGATGCTGGTAGTGGCCGAGGGCGCAGAAACCCACGAGCAGATTGAGTTTCTCCGCGATCACCATTGTCAGCAAGTGCAGGGTTTCTATTACAGTCCGGCGATACCTCTGCAAAATCTGCCGCGTTTTGTGCAGGAACAGCGCGAGAAACGTCGCAACCAACTATTGTCCTGATAATCTAGCACTGTTCTACGGAACATTATTCAGTAGGCAACCCGGTTTCTACCAGCTTTCTTGGCTTGATACAGTTTCTTGTCTGCGGCAGCGAGCACTGACTCAGGGTCCGGGTGGTCTGCACTTCTAGCTGCGATACCCGCACTGATAGTGACCGAAAACTGATCGCTTCCAACCCGTGTTGCGCCGCGCTTTCGAGTGCCCTCGCGGGTACGCGCCGGGCGCAGGTTCCGGTCTCGTAGCGACATGGTATAGTTGCCGATCTCTTCTCGCACACGATCCAGAGGTGCAACTGTCTCCTCTACCGTTCGTCGTGGAAACACAATACAGAATTCCTCTCCGCCGTAACGATAAGCGGTTCCTCCACTACCGACACCGCGCACACGTGAGGCGACAAGTTTCAATACCTCGTCACCAACATCGTGGCCGTAGGTGTCGTTAAACCGCTTGAAATGATCGACGTCCAGCATTGCTATAGTGAAGCTACCGCCCAACATGTTCAGTTTTTCGTTAAGCGCCCGACGCCCCGGTATGCCTGTTAATTCGTCCCGATAGGCCATTGCATGAGAACTACGTAGGAGCCCCCACAGCAGGCACAGTGCCGCAGCGGTGCACATCGAGGCCGAAATGTGTTCGATATGGAGAAGTGCAAGCACGAGATAGAGTGAAAGGAAGGCCCCAAGTAGTGCCCCTTCAACTTCATCGTTGCGTATGTACAGGAGTACAGCCCCCACCAAAGTCACCAGCGCCACCAAGAGAGTTACACCGAGTGAAAGAACGTAGTTTTCCGACGGCCGAGGAGCGTAGTACTCGGCCGCGGCTTCATTGGCTTCAGGCAGCCAGGGAGCGAGTTGAACACAAATCAGCCCAAGCAGGAAAAATGCCAGGAAAAAAACCAAACCATAGAGATTCCAAATGCCTTTCTCGGGGATAAGCAACAGGTAGAGCATGAGGACGGGCAGCGTGAAGCTGATAGCAAGATAGCTACGCCAGGCATCGGGCTGAGCGAGGCTGACCTGCAAATAGTGTTGCACCGCCCAGTAAAAAACAGCGACACCGAACGACGCCATCATGATCCTACTCCGGTTGAACTGGTAGGCCACCAGCACCACAACAAAGCAGACCAAATAGGTGAGGTTGTCGACAATGACTTGTAAGTCGTCGCCCAGCAGGTCCAGATAAGCACGGCCGATGTAAGCCCCGCAGATCAGCGCAGCCGGCAGTAGGATTTTTAGAATTGCTGCCGGGTACAACCGCATCGCGTCCTTTTTTCTCCCCCGGGATCGAAGCATCAACTGCCGGCTAGAACCCCTTCCCCATTACATCTATTCGCACTAGTCGCGAGGTCTTAGTAATGATAGCCTACAAACACCTCCAAACGCATTATCTCCCGTTGCAGATGTCGACTACAGATCCCATACATCATCAAGCAAAGATTCTCGTAGTAGACGATGATCAGAACGTGCGTTTTCTGACACGGCAGTGTTTGGAAGCGGAAAGTATGATTGTCGTTGAGGCTTCGAATGGCTTTGAGGCCATTGATGTTTTCGTGCGAGAAAGACCTGATTTGGTTTTTATGGATGTAGAGATGCCCGGTATGACAGGCTTGGAAGCTTGTCAGCGAATTCGGGAGTTGCCGCAGGGAGAGTCGATCCCGATTATGATTGTTACCGGGTCGGATGACAGGCAATCCATTGATCAGGGCTTTGATGCGGGAGCAACACAGTACCGTACTAAACCGGTGAACTGGTCGCTGTTGGGTCGCGATGTACAGTATATGTTGCGCGCAAGCAGTGCATTCAATTCGTTGAAGAGGCAGGAGGATCGACTCCGCTATCTCGCATATTACGACCCACTCACTAGTCTGCCCAATAGGCGCAGTTTCAACGAGCAGTTAAACCGGCTCCTCAAGCGTAGCCAGAGGCACAAGACATCGGCAGCACTGCTGTTTATTGACCTGGATCACTTCAAGCGAATCAATGATTCGATTGGCCACTCCCGCGGGGACAGCCTGCTGGTGGAAATCGCCAAAAGGCTCACCATGGAGCTCAGGGAAGAAGACGCAATTAACTATTTGTCCGATAGTAGTGCTGAAGATGAGGAGGTCGGAGATGGCACGACTGAAATTGCCAGATTGGGGGGAGATGAGTTCACGGTCGTGCTATCGGATGTTTCCGAGCTTGCGGATATAGAAAAGGTGGCTCGGCGAATTCTGAATAGTCTTTCTGAACCTATCGCCCTGCAATCACATAATCCGGTAGTAACACCCAGTATCGGTATCGCGCTTTACCCTCAGGATGGTGCTGATCCCGATACGCTAATTCGCAATGCAGACACAGCGATGTATGTTGCAAAGGCCGAGGGTCGGGCCTGCTATCGGTTTTATAATGAGGAGATGAATGCCAAAGCCTTCGAGCAGCTCAAGATGGAAGAGGAGTTGCGCGAGGCCATGCGCAATCACGAGTTGGAGCTACGCTATCAGCCACAGGTGGATTCGATAACCGGTGAAGTTGTCAGTATGGAAGCGCTAGTGCGCTGGAAGCACCCCACCAGAGGCATGGTGTCCCCGCAAGAATTTATACCCGTGGCAGAGAGTACCGGGCAAATTATTGAGCTGGGCGAGTGGGTGATGAGTGAAGTCGCCAGGCATTGTCTGTACTGGGACACTCTGGGCCTTAAGACTTTCCGGGTTTGTGTGAATATATCACCGCTGCAGTTCAATCAGAGTAATTTGCCCGAATGGGTCGCCGGCTTCCTTGAGCAGTCCGGCTTACCCCCATGGCGTTTGGAGCTCGAACTGACTGAAAGCGCGATCATGACAGATGCTGAAACCAATATTGCCAAACTGCGTGCGCTAAAAGATCTTGGAGTGGATCTGGCGGTTGATGACTTTGGCACTGGCTACTCCTCGCTCAGCTACCTGAAGAGATTTCCGATTAATACGCTTAAAATCGATCACAGCTTTGTATCCGATCTCGATACCCCGGATGGCGCTGCCATCGTCGATGCTATTTTGGCGTTGGCGAAGACGCTCAACCTGAGGGTGATTGCCGAAGGTATTGAGAACGAAGAGCAACTGGAGTATCTCATCAGAAAAGGCTGTGATCTGTTGCAGGGGTTTTACTTTGCGCGTCCGATCTACCCAGAAGATGTCCCCAACATGTTACAAGCGAATTTCTCTACGGAAATTCAAGATGTGATTGGCAACTGAAGAACAACAAAAATCAACGCCGATGAAGTATTGCCTGCACACAACTTCGCTATGGATCTGTTTGCTATGGTACTTCCCCGTTCTGGCCGCCGCGCCTGATCAACTTCAAGTACTGCTGCAGGGCTCGTCCAGTGAGGAGATCGCCCTGCTGGTAGAAGACACCGGTGGCACTGTAACCCACGACCTTCATCTAATTGATGCAGTGGGAGCGAAGCTGACCCGCTCGCAGTTGAATGTGGTGCTCGAGTCGCCACTGGTTCAGCGGCATATCGACGACCTCGCTGATACTGATCGACCCGAGGACGAACCTGAAGAGGATGTTGATTGCAGGGTAAGAGG
The DNA here is from genome assembly GCF_055809315.1 of Halioglobus sp. D3-4. Taxonomy (NCBI): domain Bacteria; kingdom Pseudomonadati; phylum Pseudomonadota; class Gammaproteobacteria; order Cellvibrionales; family Halieaceae; genus Halioglobus; species Halioglobus sp. D3-4. The sequence continues at coordinate 2,740,407 of NZ_CM147907.1, read as the reverse complement.
TCATATCGAGCTCGAAATGACCCCGCAGGGCATCAGGTGGCCCATCTATAACAAACAACCAGAGCCCGCTTACATGGAGAAGCTCGAGATTGAGTGGCCTGCTGACATGGGGCCGATAACGGCTATTGCATTGGGTGGTATTGAGATCGAGTCGGAGCTATACGTTGATGAGGCAGCGACTTCTCTAACAGTGAATTTCCCTACGGAGCGCCGGCCTGTGCTCACTGAGAGCGCCAATCTGGATATCAAATTCAAGTCGATCCCGCTTGAAAATACTCATAATCCACTGCGTCAGCGGGATTTCACCCTCAAAGCAGACTTTTCCGGCGGCTGCAGCACTGACCTCGTGCCGGGCTACGAAAACAACCACGGCGACTATTATTACAACACGGTGGCAGGTGTAACGGCGCTGCACCAGCGGGGCGTCACAGGCAAAGGCGTGACGGTAGCGGTGGTGGATTCCGGGCTGTGGGAGCACCGGTCCCTCCTGGAAGATACGGCCGGGAACAAACGGCTGCTCGCTCGGTATGACGCATTGACCGATGTGGTGGATGAGGAAGCTGTCGACGAGAGCGGGCACGGAACCCATATGACCAGCATCATCGCCCACAGTGGCGAAACGATAGGAAAGGATGGCCCGACAGGTACCTTCAAAGGGGTGGCCCCCGATGCGGGTTTGGTGGCAGTAAAAGTGCTGGACCGGGACGGATTTGCCCACGTGCTGGAAATTGTGCGTGCCATTCAGTGGGTGGTCGATAACCGGGAAAAATATAACATCCGTATTCTGAACCTCTCGTTCTCGCAGACGCCGCGCTGGCCGTATTGGGAAGACCCTGTTGCTCAAGCGACATTGCGGGCCTGGGCTCAAGGCATCGCCGTAGTGGCCGCCGCCGGGAATGATGGGCCGGAAGTGGAGACTATTGGTTCCCCCGGGAATGTCCCATACGTAATAACTGTGGGGGCAGTGACGGACTCCTGGACACCAGAGACGCGGGACGATGACTATATACCTGATTTTTCATCGCGCGGGCCGACTCCAAGTGGGTATGTGAAGCCCGATATCGTTGCTCTGGGTGGCCACATGACGGGGTTGATTCACCCTGACTCGGAGATAGTTAAGGAGCAGCCAGAGGATGTGTTGCGAACCGGCGAGTTCGTTTCAACTGGAACCTCGCAGGCCAGTGCCTTCGTCTCCGGGCTGCTTGCACTGTTGCTTCAACTCGAGCCTGACTTGACGCCGGACGATCTGAAGTGCAAATTGATCAGCAGTGCTGAGCCGGCAATTAACCGCGATGGCAAGCTCGCCTATAGCCCCTTTCAACAGGGTTATGGCTATGTCACTGCCATCCGCGCGGTTACTTTGGGCGAGAGAGGTTGTGGGAATCCTGATTTTGATATGGCACTTGATTTGGGGAACAAGGGCAATGGCTACGGTCCCGCAATAGTCAATTACGACGGCAGCCCAACCCTGCCAGGCCTTGGCGCCATGGTTTCCACCGAACCCAGTGAGAAGGGTATGAGCCGCACTCGAAAGTGGGGTGTAAAAGATCACATCGAAAGGCTCGACCCAGACCCAGCTAGCGGCTGGACGAGTAATCCCGCAAATAGAGATTGGTTAAAACTCTACCTGCAGGAAAAGGAACTCATAGAAGAGCTTTCGCGCGCTCCAGGGAAGCCCCCACCATAACCCGCAGATTGACCCTTAGTGGTTAGCTCGATGTCTAGCTTCATTGATACAACCCCCTCTACACTTGCTCGATCTTTGTCGGGAAGTCCTTCTCTCACCCTCTTTCGGGACTACCTGGAGCCACCTGCCCCAAAATGGGTATACAGATACCTATAATTCTCAAATCACACCCCGTATAAATACGTCAAGCATCCCGGTTATAAAATGCGACAAAGGTTTTATGTCTGGGTTAGGTATGTGTAGTGGTCCACATATTTTGTGCAAATGAATTAATGAGGCGGGTGTTAAGTTATGAGAACCATCAAAATAATCGGTTATGCGGGCGTAGCCAGTGTTGCAGCTATTTTGTCTTTGTCCTCTTTTGTAGTGGTTACAGAGACTGCTGAAGCTAAGGTAGAAGCTCAAGAGAGTGCGGGGAAGTTGGTTCACCGTGTGAGCTATAGCTTGGCAGCAGATACCAAATATGCATCTGGTTCTAGCGGTTACAAGTGGGGTCAAAAGCCTGATGCAGGAGCTACTGAATCCCAATGGGAAAAGTCGGAAGGCGGCAACAAGTGGGGCCGTTCTCTTGAAGGGGACGCAGTTTTTAGCTATAGCGAAGAGGCGCGTAACCCTTGGGCACGTCGCGACTTCTCTGAGCAGGCCCGTAACCCTTGGGCACGTCGCGACTTTTCTGAGCAGGCCCGTAACCCTTGGGCACGTCGTGACTTCTCCGAGCAAGCACGTAACCCTTGGGCACGTCGCGACTTCTCCGAGCAAGCACGTAATCCTTGGGCACGTCGTGACTTCTCCGAGCAAGCACGCAACCCTTGGGCACGTCGCGACTTCTCTGAGCAAGCACGCAACCCTTGGGCACGCCGCGACTTCTCCGAGCAAGCACGCAACCCTTGGGCACGCCGCGACTTCTCTGAGCAAGCACGCAACCCTTGGGCACGCCGCGACTTCTCTGAGCAGGCTCGTAACCCTTGGGCACGCCGCGACTTCTCTGAGCAGGCGCGTAACCCCTGGGCACGCCGCGACTTCTCCGAGCAAGCACGTAACCCTTGGGCACGTCGCGACTTCTCTGAGCAGGCGCGTAATCCTTGGGCACGTCGCTAGTAGCTTCTCTTGCGGTCCCCCAATTAGACAAGTAGTCAATTCCTAGGCGTAATCCAGCTCTCTCTGAGCTGGATTGCTGCTACTTATTCCTCCTTCGCTTCAAGTTTCCTACGCTAAAAAATTGGTGCAGCTCGCTTTGAAAGATTATCGCAGAGCGGTCCTGAAAATATTCAATGTTCGGTAGTCGTTATGCTAAGACGATCTGTGTTCGCCGTACTGTTTTGTCAATGTGTTTGGGGGTTGACTGCGCTGGCAAGTCCGGTGAGCGAGACTGCAGATGCGAATTTGTCTTCCGCAGTGGAGTCCGCACTACAACATTTGGACAGAACTGACCTCGAGGAAGACTGGTTTTTTACCATGGAAGTGGTTGAGGGAGACGAACTTCGCGTTATCCAAAGTAACCCCTACCGCGGGAAGTATGAACGGCGACAATTGATTAGTGTAAATGGTGTGGCGCCTGATGAAGATCGCAAGGACGAATTTTATAAGTCAGAGGTTGAGCGGGTAGATGGGCTGGACCCCGAGGCGGTGGGGTACGGTTACATGGTAGATGGCCAAACGTTGCAATTGCGAAAAGCTGATGGTGATTTGGCGCGGTTCTCATTTGTGCCAAGAGTTAAGGCGTTGGAGGAGGGCGCTAGCGATCAACTTCGGGGATCCCTGCTGCTGAACTTGAGTTCAGGGCAGGTAGACGAAATTGAGATTTCTAACTCTGGACAACTCTCTCCCGCATTCTCAGTCACGGTAGACATATACCGATTGACGCTGCAATTCAAGCAGCAGCAGGGTGAGAATTTGTTGAACCGACTTGAATCCCATGCCTCGGGGAAGTTGGGATTCTTCAAGAACTTTGAGTCATTGGTCGAGATATCCTTCAGCGACTACAAGCGAGCGGAGCGTTCGCCCGGAAGCAATGCGCAGGAAATTGACTGGGGCGAGGCAGCCCCTTTCTAGTGTCGTAGTAGTGTAGGCATCTGTCTTAACGGGTTCAGTACTGCTGTAATCCACTTCGCCGAGTCTCGTAGAAGCTAAGCAATCATCCTGCCGAGTGAATGTGTGGCGCTGGAAGATTCAATGGAAAACCTGAAGCCTTAAAATATCAAGCCCGTACTGGCGATGCCCCAAGAGCTGAATAGTCCTGCGTTCGCTGCGCGCATCGCGCGTGTTATAGGCTGTAGCGCACCACAACTGCCGGGCCAGGTAGCGATCTATCGATAGTCACAGTCACGAGGCCCTCCTGCTCTTCGATACCGACCACTTGAGCGCCCAGAACGTCTAGTTCTTCCCAGGAGATTCCCGGAGATTCAATGGTGATGCTGCCCTCCGCTGCTTCGCCGATCACAATGGCGTAAAGCGCCTCGTCTGTTTGTGTATAGCGTAACTCGCGACCGCGCTGGTTCTTGTAACGGATCCAGGGGCGTGTTCCGTAGATCGCCTCTCCGTTAGTTGACAACCAGGCGCCCAGTTTGAGCAGCGGTGTTTGCTGTATGGTTGGAATCTGGCCGTAGCTGTCGGGGCCGACATTTATCAATACGTTGCCGTTTTTGGAGACGGTATCCACTACGTAGTCGATAAGTTCTGCGCCGGTCAACATGTCGGCCGCAGTTTCGTTGGTATTGTAGGCGAAAGAGCCACCCAGACCGCGCGTAGCTTCCCATTTGAAAGGCGGAATGTCGGAGAAGCTGTCGTACTCGGCCGTCTTGAACCCAGGGCGGGCTGGATCATCCTCCATGACTGACGACTGGTTGGATAGCATCATTTTGCCCAGTGTCTTCATCACCCATGTGGCACCAGGAATACTCGCGATCTGACCCAACACGTCAACGGCTCCCCAGCGGTCATTTACGGTGCCGTCTGGAACCTTCGAGAAATAGTATTCGAAGAGTTCGCTCTGTCGGCCCTTTGAGGGATATCCGATGTCGGCCCACAGTACATCGGGGCGATAGCGATCAATTAATTCCGCCATTTGCGCGTAGACATAATCGGCGTAGTCCTGACTCGCAGGAGCGCTGCGCATGATGTCCTGTATGCGATCGCCATCGTTATACATCAGGAAACTCCAGTCCAGGCCGGTGGAATAGTAGGTGCCAAAGCGCATACCCCGTGCGCGTACTGCCGCGGCTAGTTCACCTACCATGTCTCGGGGCGAACCCCAATTCTCACGGTGAGGGTTGGTGATTTCGCTGGGCCACAGGGTGTAGCCGTCGTGGTGTTTAGTTACCAGTACGACATATCTGGCGCCGGCATTCTGGAAAAGCTCAGCCCAGGCTTCCGGGTCCCACTTTTCGTTGATGCGCTGCTCGTATACTGGTTTGAAATCTGTGTACGGCGCATCGCCATATGTCTGGGCGTGGTGGCGCGCGGTTTCGCTGTCCGGATAGTTCATGGCGTTGAGGTACCATTCTGCATACGGTAAGTCTTTGCGGGGAGAGTCACCAAACATAACCTGTTCAAGCTCGCCCGGCTGCAGAGGAGGACCATAGGCGTACGCGGGAACGGAAGCCGGCCCCCAGTGGATAAAGATTCCCAGTTTGGCATCGTCAAACCATTGCGGTATTTCCCGCGAACGGAGCAGCGCCTGTTCCGAAACTGGATCCGCGCAGGCACTGACAAGAGCGAAAGCCAGGGTAATAAAAACACCGCGTATTGACATGGAAAACAATTTTATTGGCATTTACTTAGTCCTATTCAAGATCTACGTTCAATCTGGTTTTTCACAGTTCTTTTTTATTTGGCCCCAGCGAAAAGGAGAGAGAATTTGCGCCCACCACGTCATTGGGAACGCGGGTAGATTCGCAAGGCCTATTTCCTCGGGAGGTTGCCGGTCACGCGGGAGATACCTCGTGCCGAAGACCCAGTCCCAGACGCTGATAGTTTGTCCGTAGTTGTGGTTGGCTTCGAACACAGTTTTGGAGTGGTGCCAGCGATGCAGTTCCGCCATGCTGAAAAACCAGTTTAATGGACCGAGTCTGAGCTGGATATTAGCGTGTTGAAAAATGCCATGTATGGTTGTGATCACACCGAAATAGGCCAGCATGACTTCGCCGCTACCCATAATGACTAGTAGCAAATAAGAGGGGGCGAATGTCATGAAGGAATCTATTGGGTGAAATCGCCCGGCGTTCAGCCAGTACAGGCGCGGGGCGCTGTGGTGTACGGCATGAAAACGCCACAGTCCTTCCCACTGGTGTTCAAAGCGGTGGACCCAGTATCCCGGAAGCTCTCCCACGACAAGTACAAGAGCGATCTGTGCCAGCAGAGGCCACTCAGTGGGCCACAGTCCGATCCCAAATTTGTCAGATAGCCAGCCCCCTATGGCTACCCCTATCGCGACAGCAACAGGTGTGATGACAGCGAGCAGGATGCCGATACCTATTGCATGCCGGGCATCGACGCTGACATCGGCGTGACTCTGGTTCCAACTCTGGTGATAGGGGTAAATGTGCTCGCAGACTGCGACGATGATAAAGGCGGCGACCTGTGGTCCTAGTATGGCCAGTGCTGGCTCCATACCACCGCGCATCAGCCACCATGAGACGGCCACCGCTGATCCCATCACAAGAGGAAATATTCCCCATTGAAATGCCAGTGGAGCCTGGGGTTTTACGTGCTCTGTGGTCAACCTGGACTCTCCTTGGGGCTGATCAGATTGCCTGATGGCCGTTCTGACCTTCCCTCAATGTTGATGACAGTCTGAATGTGTGACAGCTGCCAGTTTATATATGTATCCACCTGCGTGAGCGTAAGCTAGCGCGGGAGCAAGCCGTCGAAAAATACTTCCACCGCACTTAGTGCATCTTTCTGAATAGATCGTCTGGATTGAGGCTTTCCGCCCTTGTCCAGCCGCTTGGTTAGCGCGGGCATTGCGAGCATGCCGCCTGCGCCGTGCGTCATTAAAAAGTAGAACAAACTTACCGAGACAGGACGAATGCGCCCCTCATCTGCCAGGCGAGTAAGCCACGCCTCGCCAAAGTCGCGCACCGGTTTGATATATCTGTCGAATACGTAGTCCAGTCTGGGTCCTGGCTGGCAGGCCTCCTGATTGATGATTTGTAGTAGTGAGGGGTGTCGGGCGTTGATTTTAATAAAGCTGCTGATCAATCCGCGCAAAATCAACAGCTCGTCACTGCCTAGTGTCTCTGCCTCGCGGTTCAGGTCTTTCCTGAGTCGACCAAAGCCGTGGTCGACCGCTGCATACCACAGGTTTTCCTTGGATCCGAACCGCTGTGGGATGAGGTTGTGGCTGACTTCCAGTCGGCGTGCAATTTCTCGCACTGATGTCCCTTCATAGCCATATTCGCCAAAGGACTGCAGTACTGCGTCCAGTAGATCTTCATCGGTGACCGCGCATTGCGCTGGTCGACCTCTCGCTCTGGTAGCCATGTTAATGCGCTTCCTATGATTCCACAGGGTCAATGACTGGGGGTCGCAATAAATTGACAGGTGTCATGCTATCCGACAAACTGGCCGCTGGCAACCGCGTATGGCCGCGAAGTCCAGCTGAAGATCAGGTGCTGGTTTTTTCTAAGTGGCAGCAGGTTCTCGCTGGACGATCCCCGCAGTTAAAGGAGACAAAATGCCCGTCACTGTTACCCTTTCGGATATCGTATTACCCGGCCGCGCGGGAGATTCTGACTTTCATCTAGCGACTTACCAAGCTGGCGAAGGTCCAGCCGTGGTGTTTGTCCATGGATTTCCAGACTTGGCCATAGGCTGGCAGCATCAGTTGACTGCAGTGGCCCAACAGGGCTTTCACGTAATCGCACCGGATATGCGCGGCTATGGTGGAAGCTCATGCCCTCGTAGTGTCGAAGCCTATTCGCTGGATGAACTGACGGGCGATCTGGTTGCTTTGCTGGATGTACTTGGGATAGATAAAGCGGTATTCGTCGGTCACGATTGGGGTGGGTTTGTCACTTGGGCGATGCCGGTTTTACACCCCGAGCGGGTGTCTGGCGTTGCGGCGGCGTGCACACCCTATATGCCGTTTCCCAGTGTGGCGACGCACAGCGATTTAGTGGGCGGTGAAATAGAGCGGCAGTATGTGGCCTGGTTCCAACTGCCGGGCGAGGCTGAGAGATACATGGATCAGCATGTTTCGGCCATAGTGTCGAAAATTATGCGTACGGCGCCGCCGCTGGAAGAGGTTTACGCTGCGGCGTTTGCTGATGGCAAGTTGAATATGAACCCCTTCCTGGGAATAGAGGAGGCGCCTTCACTGGGGGAGCCTTTACTCGAGAGGGAAGACTACGAGCACTATGTTGCTGCGTTCACACACACGGGCTTTCGCGGGGGTATCAACTGGTACCGTAATATTGATAATAATGCCGAGGCGCATCCGGATGTCGGGGTGGTCGCTCTGAGCTTGCCGTGTCTGATGCTGATGGCTGACAGAGACCCTGCGTTGCGCCCCGAATTTGCAGCCGACATGCCTGAGCGTTGCAGTGATCTTGAGATGCATTTGGTCGAAAACGCCGGACACTGGGTGCAGCGCGAACAGGCCGGTACCGTTAGTGCGCATCTTTGTGGCTGGTTGCAGCGCCGGTTTCAATGAAACCCGATAGTCTCTGAAATATACAATGCAGTACAGTTCAAGGGTCTGAGCAGTACGGTACTGGAGAATAATAAGCACTATGCAGCCGCTTTCAGCCATGGAAAAATGGACCTACGCGATAGGCAATATGCCGTTCTCCGTAAAGGACGCTGCCTACGTCAATTTCGTGGTGTTCTACTATACGCAGGTCCAGGGTTTAAGTGGCACACTGACCGGGCTGGCGATGTTTATCGCGCTGTCCTGGGATGCTATTTCAGATCCCATCGTGGGTAGCTGGTCGGATAGCCTGCGCACGCGCTGGGGTCGGCGCCACCCGTTACTCGTGGCGGGCGGCTTCCCGACTGCGTTGCTCTTTCTCGCTCTGTTTACCCCGCCCGGGGGGCTAGGCGAACTGGGAATGTTTGCCTGGTTGCTGACAGTCTCGTTGCTCCTTCGTACTTTTCTGACGATTTACTATATTCCGTTTTCGGCGATGGGAGCGGAGTTGTCCACGGACTATGATGAACGCACAGTGATTGCCAAGGCCCGCGTGACTATGGGCTGGTTGGCTGGCATGTTACTGCCCGCTATTGCTTTCACAATGTTTTTCCCATCCCAGAACGGCATAGATGGGCGATTGGTAGAAGCCAACTATTGGCACTATGGCGTATTGTCGGCGTTGGTCGCTGCTTTAGCTGCACTGGTATGTATCTTGGGTACCCGTTCAGCAATACCGCGTTTGCCACAGGCCGCTCCCGGGACGGCGTTCAGTTGGTCCCAACCGCTGGGTGATTTAAAGCTGATTTTAGGCAATCGTAACTTCAGGGTATCCATGGGTGCGACTCTGGCTTTTGGTATGTGCGCCGGGGTCTATACCACACTGGGCTTGTATCTCGGCACCTACTTCTGGGAATTCAGTACAGATCAACTCGCTGGATTCATTGCACCTACCGCCATAGGTACATTGCTCGCATTCGTACTTCTCAATGGCCTTGGGCGACGTTTCGATAAACCGACTTTGCTTGCCGCAGTCAGCTTTGGCCTTGCAATCAATGTAGTGTGGTTTATCGGGGCGCGCCTGCTGGGGCTGCTTCCTGAAAATGGACATGCATTGATTTACCCGCTGCAACTGTTGAACCTGGGTATTGCCGTTACGCTGATTGTCGCACTGCAGGCGCTGAGTATATCCCTGTGGGCCGATATCCTGGATGAGCAGCAGGTGGCCACCGGTCGCCGTCAGGAGGGCGTGATGTTTGCCGCCGGATCGTTCGTAAGCAAAGCGACGACCGGTGCCGGTTCGCTTTTGGCGGGTATCGTGATTGATCTGTCCGGTATCGCTCCCGGTGCGGCGCCCGGGGCTGTGAGCCAAAAAGTACTGCAGTCGTTGGGTTGGTTCACACTGGGTACGATTGCCTGTCTCGCAATGGTGGCATTTCTGTTCTTTACACGGCTGAAGCTCAGTCGAGCGGATCATGCCAGAGTTGTGTCCGAACTTGCGGCACAGGGACAGCGCGTCGACCTGGGATAAGGTTCAGGTCGGTGTCGCGGGCGTGGAGCGCCGATGCTTGTGTTTTTTCATGCTCTCATCAAATATGAGATAGGTGTCCTGCGCTTCTTTGGCACGATACATCGCCATATCGGCATATCGACACAGTGCGCTGAGATCCACTGAATGCACAGGGAAAACCGCTACCCCGCAGCTTGCTTTCACTACCATATCCACACCGTTGACGCTGATTGGTTCTTTAATCGCCGACAGCAACTTGGGCATAATATTTTCAACGTCATAGGGAAAACGAATACCGGGTAGGATTAACGCAAATTCATCGCCTCCGAGGCGGGCGGTGGTATCTGCCAGTCGCAGGATGCTGTGTAGGCGTTTCGCGACTTCTTTCAAAGCCTCGTCTCCCATGTGATGTCCCAGCATGTCGTTGATAGGTTTGAATCCGTCTAGATCGATATAGACAACGGCGACTTTCTGGTCTCGCTCCCGTGCTTCGTCAAGCCCGGATTTCAGCCTGCGAAAAAATTCGAATCGATTGGGTATGCCGGTAAGGTCATCGTGGCTTGCCTTGTGCTCAAAGCGGTTTCTCTCCTCATTGAGAATTCCCGTGAGTTGGCCGTTAATGATCTCGTATACAATGAGCGCACCACCAACAATCACCAGCAGTGTGTACTGAAAGGCGACATACATTGCGTCGATCAGACTCTGGCTCTGGAGTAATTGCACGGCACCAATATCGAAGTGCGCGCTGAGGTAGGAGCCAAAACACAGTACAGCGGTGACTCCCACCCAGAAGATGCCTGGTCTTAGACCGAGCAGCAAGAACCCGGTTACCGGTAACTGTAATGTCAACTGGAGCACCGGAGAATCCCAATATCCGCCTGTGATCTGAATGCCAATCGCAATCACCAGGGTAAGAACGGTAAGCAGAAAGTTGGCGCAGAATACGAGGCTCTCGGTGGTTTTAAGTAGAATGAGAGCGGCCAGGTAGGCCAGTAGGCAGGCCAGGTCGAGTCCGACACCGATAACGGTATTCTGTTCCAGCTCGAGGAAGTAGAGCAGGATGATAAGCATGAAAAGACTAACCGCAATATTCGTTGCGATCATTCCAATGATGATATAACCGCGCAGCGAATCTGCCGGATTGTTACGCAGGCTGGCCGGCAGGAAGAAATCGAAAAAGCGAAAGATCAGACCCATAGCCCTACCTGGTAACGCCGATCAGTAAATTTCGGGGAGCCTTTAAGCCATTGGCGCCGAGACGGTGCAGTGCGCGTGAGTTTCGAGGCTGGAACCCCGGAGGTCTTCTCAGCATTGTCTCTGATTCTTTTGATAAAGCGTTACCACGATGGATGTTTAGCGAAATTATTAATATCGTGCTCACCGTGGAGGGCGTTCCATCAATGCGACCTTCGGGAGTACTCCATCTCACCAGTGCTGTGAGACGGATATGGGCAAAAGTCTACTACAAGTTTTAGGGGGAGCGTAACCCTTTGATTTGCTGATAGCTTTCGGCTCTAATCCCCTTGCCTTTAGCATTAAAACTTGTCAGATCCGGTTTGAATGGAAGTCTGTACACGAGCTAGACGGGCCCTACCAACTGGCGTGTAATGCGATCAGATCGACTATGCCTGGGTACTGGCCGAGTGGCCGCTGGGAGAGTTGCCAGACAGATATCCGGTGAGCGCTATGTGGAGGACTTTTACCTGTTAGGCGAGGGGGCACATTGGATAGTACCCGTGTCTGCACTTGGGCTGTGAGCCTGTTGTAAGTCTCCCTGTTTGAATCGCGAGGTTGAAGCTGATTGCGTCAGCAACGACTTCGGCTTCCCGATGCTGCCAGAAGAGGGTTGGCTGGGTGCTACTCTTGTTCGCGCAGAAAGCAGACCGCAGAACACGACACGCTTGACTTCAGTTCTTCCTCAGTATGCCTATCTATTGCAGCAAAGGGTGACCCTCAGCGGGGGTGAAGCAAAATTCTGTGGCGGGATTAGTGCCTGGAGGTTGGCTGAACATATACCAGATCCGTTCTTCCTGACCGCAGGCAACATCGCATGTTCCTATGAAACCACTGTCGTCGCTGTCCAGAATCGCAATTTCTTCGCCCCTTTCAAAGCATCTGTCGGTAGAGTAGGAGCCGCCTCTCGATGCGCATTTCTCTGTGCTTAGATCCTGATCCCAGTAAGGGCCACGATACTCCTCACACATGTGAGTGACAGTAGCTTCGAAGTAAAAAATACAGCTGCCCTCCGGCACAAGCTCGGGCTCAAGGCACACGTCCTCGGATACACATTTGCCCGGATCTTCTTTCAGCCCCCGGTGCAGTACCCAGTATAGAGCCTGTTCCGGTGTAAATAGGGTGCAGTAGTGAACGCCATCCAGTGAATCGTTGTCATTGCTGGGAATATAGGGTGTCTGTAGCGATGGTGATGACAGTTCGTAGTTGCCGTCGCTGTCCGGCATAAAGTGGGGCGCCAGAAGTAACCAGTCGCCGCCCCGTTCCACTACCTGGTCATCTAGAAACTCAATGGGTATACCATTGGCGCGGTATTCCATCAGTTCCACTTCTGTCAGCTGTGCCAGGGCCCACTCGAAAGCGGCCTCATTGCGCTCCCGGCAGGTACCGACAGCACTATCCGGAGTGAGTCCAAGCACCTCAGAAACGCGCGTTTGGTTCGGCATCTTGCAGAGTATATGCTCCGACAGGTCTGCCGGCGCAGGAAGTTCAGGGATACACCAGGGTATGGAGTAAGCCCGCAATTCAATTGCGGGATCCAGTGACGCATCAACCACTGATTTGGCGCCGGAAAAAGGTGTGCGCTCGGTGTACAGATCGTTCAGGATGTCGGTATCGCCAAGTGTACTCTCCGCAAAGCCTGAGGTGACGCGAAAGGATTCCACGCACCAGCCATCGGTGACAGTGGCAGCCAGCTCAAACCTGGGGTCCGGAACGGTTGGGTCAGGAGCCGGTGCTGGCTCTGGTTTTGGTGTCGGTGAGGTTACAAGCGCCGGTGTTGAGTCATTGCCGTCACTGCAGCCCGAGAGAATTGCGCCAGCAGTGAGCGCGACGATGATTCCTGAAAAGAGTAATTTGTTCATTGTTATGGAAGTCCTGAGGTCACTGTGGCGCCATTCCGGTATTTGCTTAGGTAAAGCGCCTATTGCTCACAGAATCCGCCCCTCCCACCCCGGCTTGGGTTAGGCACGTCCTTACGGTAACGGGGCGTACTGATTGTCGAGCGAGCACTCGTGCGAAGTCCGGCCGTATCTGTGAAGGAGCGTACTTAATACGCAGGGCCTGCACCGTGACAAAAGTCAAATATGGTATGAATCCGGCCTTTTGCCAAATAGCGAGGAGGTTCGCCATTCCGGTACATCAAGACGTTGAGGCCGATTGCAGTAAGGCGCACGAGGTGTGCAGGAGTAAATGTGATCTCCCGCAGCCTGCCTTCAAAGCTTCGGTTTCAACGCTATTCCCGATAGGATGGATTGAGGGAGTGCACTACATTTGAATATCACAGCGAATACAAAAATGCTCGCAAAGCCGTGATTTCCTCGGCTGACAGATTGTTAAGTTTGCCAATCATGCCGAGTTGCTTAACGGCCGGGCCGTCGTGCAAATAGGCCGCCTCAATGGCATCACATGCTCTGCCATCGTGGAGAAGGAAATCACAGCCCACGCCGCTGTCGTTATTGTGGTTGGCGTCCGTCACAAATCGATTAAAACGCAGGCCTTTCAGCGCCGGAGTACGTATTCTTTGGACATAGTTTGAGTATCCTTCCTTAACGGTACCGTCGCTGTTTCGGATGGTGACATTCTCCGGCGAGCGCGCCACTTGCGAGAGATATCCCATGTCATGCAGCAGTAGATCGGTGCCAAGATACGAGATGAAAGGGTAATCGGCAGCGCCGCCCGATTGAATCTGTAACTTCTTCAAGCTGGCCCTTTGCTCGTCTGGCAGAATATTGTCGTGTTCTACAAAGGGAATTTTGCTGATTACGTGGCAGCTATTGCACTGCAGTTCATCGGTAAATATATTCTCGCCCCGCTGTACTGCTGCGGTGGAGACCTGATACTCCGACCTCTGTGGAATACCTATCCATCGTTGATAGGTAGCCATATCTGCGATTTCCTGCTCCGTAATATCGGAGTTGGCTCTGTCTGGATTGCAGTTGGCATCGGCCGGGGGGCACAGGGCTCGGCTGTATCGTACGAGCTTGTCCGGATCCGTCTCATTCGGATGCAGTGCTTGCTGGCCGGCTGTTGAGGTGATGTTCATTTCGACCAATGCAGCGTTGGCGACCTGATCCTCCAGAGACGCCCTGTCACCTATCCAGCCCCATCGGCTGATATAGCAATCGTCCTCGTTCTCGCCCAGCTTATCCGTATCGCAACGCCGATATTCTGATACACCCGGTTCGATGCGCCGGGTACCGGCCGTCAGGCCATAACATCCGGCATGTTGGATGTTGCCGCTGGTGCGCTGGGCTTGCTGCGCCTCCAGAATGGCCTGGTCCGGCAGCATCTCTATCAGCGGTGAGTTACCCAGACGCTTGCCCAGCAAGTGCATAAAGCCGATTTCACCGTCGGCAATGGCGCGGGAAAGCGCTTCCCCGCTGATATCTGCGCAACTCGCAGGCCAAATGCCCTCATCTATTCCGGGGTTGTCCTTGATGTCGCTGGCACTGTCACAACGGGCACCTGTCTGGACACCGGAAATTTCGACTCGCATCGGTTGGTAGGCGACATCCCTGTTCTGTGGCTTGCGCGGTACCGAATTCTCTACTACCTCAAAACCGCTCTTGTCCGTGATGGGGGTATAGGCCATATCGTACGTTGGCAAATTCCTCGACTGGTTGACGTGGAAGCTGTCGCCGTAGAAGTTCATCACTTTGCTTGCGTAATACTGACTGAGGGAATCCTCTGCAGACCCGATAGCCGGTAGCGCCTCTGCGGTGCACTGTTCATTTCGCTCAGCACTGTCTTTGAGGTCAAACAGTACCATTTTCATCGACGGTAATTCAGGGTTGGTGTAGGTATAGTCGCGCTCATTGATCTTGAAAACGCGGTTCATGCCGCGATCGACGTGGATGTTTGGCAGTTCACCATTGGGTTTCAATGGTATGCCGCTACCATTTCGAATATGACAGGAATCGCAGGTGTTGCCGTGGAAAGGGGACTTGTGGTCAGTCACCTGAAAACCTGCTGGAAAATCGACATGATCCAGCAGTCCCTCAAAACGGGTGTTATTGTCTTTGTTCTCCAATTCAGCCGATTGGTACATGATTTTGGAGCGGTATTCGTTGTGCCATAACGTGCGCCCCCGAATGCCGCGGATAAAGTGATCCGGGGTCTGGTTCATGTGGTTGCTCATAAAGAACGCGTGCCAGAAATTGTTGCCGTATGACCGTGTCACGAGCGTGTGATCCGCCGGATTGACCATGGGCAGATACTGGGTATAGATGCTCGACCCATACATCTTGTCAAAGACTGACATGCCGTCAT
Organism: Halioglobus sp. D3-4; assembly: GCF_055809315.1. Taxonomy (NCBI): domain Bacteria; kingdom Pseudomonadati; phylum Pseudomonadota; class Gammaproteobacteria; order Cellvibrionales; family Halieaceae; genus Halioglobus; species Halioglobus sp. D3-4. Next base: position 2,725,080 of record NZ_CM147907.1, on the reverse strand, counting down.
CGAGTAATCTGAAGGACACGGGCAGTTTTTGTTCGCCTATACCCGCGTACATGAACATGGTTCTGCCATACTGATTGGCTTCAAAGCCGGGCAGCACTCGAGATATTTCCTCAACATCGCTTCCCGAGAGCTCTCCACCCCCGTAGAGTTCTTTCCAAATTTCATGAAACCCGCTGGTGTGTATTTCGAAGTTGACCGCGCAGCGTTTCAGGCGTGCAACGGCGGCGCTGCTGCCCTGTCGTGCTTCAGCAAAGTCAGTTTTGGTGCACAACCGGGGCAATACGTAACCGGGTGCCTTGAACTGGGAGTTGGGTATGGAGCCACCCCCACTTTCCTGAAATCGTTCCAGTTGGTAAAAGCCGATAGAGGGGTTGGTGTCAATCGCCGCGCCCGGATTCTGCACGGGGCTCTCAGCCCAAGGGTATCTGCCCTCATCGGAATACTGGCTCAATGATTTGTTGAACTGAACATCGAGTCGCTCGGTGCTCGCATTGACCTGTTGCTGGCACACCTCCAGCGGGTCTTCACCCTGTCCGCCATCTTTGACGCACCCCACCACCTGCGGCTCTGTTGCATCGGGCAGCCAGTCGACCTTGCCAAGAAACATGGAGCAGGACGGTTCGCCGCTTTGGCAAAAGCGGGTGTATCCGGGTTCCTTGCCCTGCGGATCAAACAGCGCGGGATAATCGCGCAGCCAGAATTGGTTGGCAGACGAGTCAGCCGGTGCCTGCAACTGGGTGGTGAAGTAATCGTCGTAGCATACCGCGTCGATGTAGTCGGCGCGGTCTACACCGCAATAGTGCCCCATGTACCAGGGGCGCCACGGTGCGAAAATAGTGGCCTCGGTGATCGCAAAGCCAAGACTGGGGACGCGAATCGTCGTGGCGGGAGCAGTGGGGTTGGGATATTCATATGCATTGTTTCTGATGATATCCGCGGCGTAGCCTTTGGGGTCGTCGGTGAGTGTGTGTAAACGCTGCACCTCAAACTTCATCTCGACACATCCGGTATCCCCGCAATCCTGCGACTTGTCTGCCTCACCCGGTTTGTAGCGAGTATCGGTGCGGTGCATGGCCATCACGTTGACGATGCCGTAGCGCAGCATGCAGCGCGCTTGTTCGGTGGGGGTGATGGCCGTGGGACATGCCGATTGGGGCAGTGCGGCGAATGGCAGAACGAAAGGCACGTCGATAACGTTGCTATCCAGCGTACTCAGTTTCTGGTGCCAGGGGAGATCCGTAAACCACTCATCGACAAGTAATTCTCCGGTGGCATCCCGGCGTGGTTCTGGTTTCTCGGCAACTGACTTTGTGCATACGGGGCTCAACTGATACGCATTGGGTAGATTGGTATCGACAACAACGGACCCACCACAGTCACCCGTGATACTTCCATTGGTTTCCAGCCGCGCTGCTCTGCCGCCCCAACCCTCCCGGCTAATAGACAGGCCATCCGGTCCAACTGCGCAGGAGGAGGGGATGTTTGTAGACTGGGTGACACCATCGCAGAACAGTCGGCCACCCGATTCTGTTGCCGCATTGTAGAAAAACTGCACGAAACGTGGTGCGGTAGTGAAGCCCCCCCCGAACCCCCGAGGGGTGGCGTCGAGTTTATTGGCAATGCCGTCGCCGTCTGTGTCGGGGTCTTCGCTGTTGAGTAGCCCGTCGCCGTCTATGTCGGGGTCCTCGCTGTTGAGTAGCCCGTCGCCGTCTATGTCGGGGTCTTCGCTGTTGAGTAGCCCATCGCCGTCTATGTCGGGGTCTTCGCTGTTGAGTAGCCCGTCGCCGTCTATGTCGGGATCCTCGCTGTTGAGTAGCCCATCGCCGTCTATGTCGGGGTCTTCGCTGTTGAGCAACCCGTCGCCGTCAATATCCTGTGTTGTCCGATTGGGCTCTGCGGTGTGGCTGGAGTCACTGCTGCTGCATGCATTGAGCGAGAGCGCAGCGACCAGCGCGATCATCATGCAGAGCGATTTTGAAATACCCGTGGCACTTGTTAATGGCGGAGTGAGAGAAGGCATCCGTGTGCTGAATTCCCCGGCGATCGATAGCAGTTTTCTAGCTTAACAAACTCGAAGTGGCAGCCATACCAGTTGAACCGGACACAGTTCACAGACTGAACAACTCCTGCACAGTTGGCCGTGGTTGTCATGGATTGGCCGAGAAGTTACCGACGGTCAGGTCCAGCGGGATACCCTCACCGAGGGATGCCTCGTCAGTGGCCGCCGCTGCAGCTAGCAGTCAGCACGGTTCGCCGGCGCGTCATAGGTATAGGTGATCTCTACACTGCCGGTGGCGAGCCATTCCGTACTGGATGGCCCGAATGCCTTACCACTATTGGACAGGAATTCGGTTTCGAGCGTCATTAATAACCTGAAACCGATGTCGATGAAGGGCTCCAGGTCTGGTCGAATCAACGTATCCGAGAGGTCTTTTGTATCTGATAGGTAGTCGTCAGTCAGAATGGATCTCTCAGGCAGAGAACACTGGGCCCCTACGCGCGGTCGTACAGGAAAAGCGTGTTCCCGAGGGCTCGCGTAACCCCGTTGATACAGCCCGAAAACACGTCATACTCATTAGTTGTACCCGAGATCTCACCTGCGGCAATCGTAGCGGTACCGGACAGGTTGGCCATGACACCGGTTAATGTTCCCTGGCTGGAGGTAAACCCGTCGAAGTAAAGGGGAGTGGAGTTTGCGCTGGTGAACGATTGCGACTGCGTCATGGTGAGCGCCGAGGCATTGCTTGCCAGAAACCCGCAAACCAGGGTTGCCAGGGCGATGGAACATATCTTGAAGGCTTTACTCCCGACCAATCTCATTACTGCCGACTTGCTTTAGAGTACGAATGAGTATGTGACCATACGCAGGTGGAGGGGATTGGCACAAAGGTAAACTAGGTCTATTTCTATTGATGTGAATGGGCATTCATCCAATTCGTTGGGTTGGGTTAGAGGATGTTGATAGGTGTGTCTGGAGGTGTTTTCGTTAGTACACTGTAACGTGCCCCGGTTACAACATAGAAGAATTCTGTCCGAGGAGGGAATACCATAAATATAGCGGCTACAATGCCGACGCCACAGGCTTAGTTTGTCAAGGTGTCGTAGCGAACGAAGCAAATCTCGATGCGGGATTGTTATGCAGGCTCGCGTGAAGAAAATAATCTAGAAGGTGAGAGATCAACCTCGTCATCCTGCCCGGATGAATTTATAAGTTTGGCCGTTAGGTCGATAAACGATCCATGACTACAAATTGATGCAGGCAAGTGGCTGGTATTGGGATCCGGTATCCCATCCGACAGCGTGACGTAAAATTATACTGGCAGGCACATTAGGTAGCATAAATGTTTGTGCTGGCGTGATGTTAGAGTGACTGATGTTACAGGCGATTGCGAGAGTGACTCATGGTGGGGTGTGAGTCTCGATTGATCAATTGCCAGTTTCCCATAGAATACATGCATTATTATCCATTGAATTGCTGCGTAAGCCGCATAACGGACGTACATGGAATCTCGAACATCGCCTGCGAGAGCGTCAGGCATTTATCGCTGGCTATGGCCGATAGGTATTGTCCTGCTGCTTGTTCTGGCTGGGTATAACCTGACGCAGTACTACCATACGCGCAACGCGTCTATTGCGCAGACAAAAGAGCGCATCTCGGAGAATGTGATCGCCGAAGCCAGGGAATTCCAGCGTTTCACTGATGGCATTGAGAAGGCGGCGCAACGCCTTGCGCAATCCATAGGCGATAAATCTCTGCCAAGAGAGTCCTATAATCAAGCATTGTTGTCGCTGGTTGAGTCCGATGAGATGTACTACGGCGGAACGATTGCTTTCGCGCCTTATGAGTATGAGGCTGATCGCCGTCTCTATGCCCCGTACTACGCCAAGAAAGACGGCGGTCTCACTTTCTTGCAAATCGAGGACAGTTACGATTACTCCCTGCCCGAATACACCTGGTTCGGTAAAGCCATCGAGCTTGGCAGCCGCTGGAGTGAGCCCTATTTCGATGATTCAGTCGGCGATATTCTGATGACGACTTATTCTGCCGTTATCTATGAGCGCACAGAAGGTGGTGGTAAAAGGCCCATCGGTGTTGTGACTGTAGATGTGGGGATCAGTGACATAGGGCACATCGTAAAGGCGCTCCACTACGGCAGTTCAGGTCTGGTAGAGGTTGTGACTGCAGACGGAACCTATTTGTATAGCTCGAACAAAAGCCGTGTTTTGCGTAAAGCCTCCATACTGGATGAAAACCGGTGGCCGGACCCGCAGGACCTGGACCGCCTGCGCCAGCAACTCGCGTCCGACCAGCCAGGCGTCGTCGAGCTCGATGGCAAAGGTTTGGACTCTGTCGCACTGCTTAGCATTGCGCCTCTTGAATCGACGGGTTGGCGCATAGTGGATACCTTTAACCAGTCGGAGATTGTGCCCCGGACAGTCACCATGCGTGAGCAACTGATGCGGGCGATAGCCTTTGTGGTAATGGCGCTGATAGGGCTCCTCTTTTTCGGTAACTTTTTTGAGCCACAAGAAGGCGTATTTGCCTGGCCAACCGTTTTTCTGATGACCATCGTGCTTGCCGCAGGCATCTATGTTGTCTGGCAAGTAGCCAATACCTATGACAGCAGCCGGCACCGACAGCCTTCAGAAATCAGCAGCGAGCGACAATCGCTGACGATCCAGCGTGAGGTTGTCGAGCACTCGCTGGAACACAGTACATTGCCACCGATTTTTGTCCCGACCGGTGTTTACATCGAATCGCTCAAATTTACGTCCGCGAACGATATTCTTATCATCGGTACGGTTTGGCAACGCTTTGATATCGAGCAACACGTGGGTGTCAATCGCGGTGTGTTGTTCCCGGGTGCCGAAACTGTGCGAATGAGTGCGCCCTCTGTGGTGCGCAGTGGTAACACCGAAGTCGTGCGTTGGAGTTTTCAGGGTTCGCTGCGCCTGGCATTGGACTACAGGCGTTTTCCCCTGATCCTGGATTCCATCTCACTGGGAATAAGACCTGCGGATGCCGTCGGCAATATCATGCTCGTACCAGATTTGGGCGCATACCCACAATTGGCGCCCTCGACGCTACCGGGGACGGGACCCGATACCTATCTCGCCGGTTGGCGCCTTGAGAGGAGTTTTTTCGAGCTCAGGGAATGGCGCCAGCGCACGACATTTGGTCTAAATGATAATTTTCAGGTGGAGAATTTTCCCGAGTACTACTGGACAGTCGAGATTGAAAAGGTCTTTATTCATGCCTTTATCTCTTTCCTTACGCCGCTCATCATCGCTTTCGTAATGGTGTTTATCCTGCTCCTGCTTTCTACCCGTGACAAAGAAAAGCTCGACCTGATGCGCACTGGCATTGGTTTTGATATCGGTGTCAGCGCGAGTATCTTCTTCGTGGTCGTCCTGTCTCATATCAGCCTGCGCCAGAAGATTATCAGCATGGAGATATTCTATCTCGAGTATTTCTATCTGCTGATGTACAGCAATCTGCTGTGGGTGTGTTTTCATTCGATCCTGAATACTACCCACCCAGCACTTGTGCATCGCCTGACGATGGGGGTGACGGCGAAGAAGGCTTACTTTCCTGTGAGCTTCGCAATCATGTTTGCCTTTACCTGGCTGGCTTTTTACGCGTAGTGTAGCGGGGCGGTACAGAGCCCCGCTTCAATGCCTCCTTCAATCGAGTTCGACCACCCGGATGTTCCGGAACCATACTTTGTCCTGGTGATCCTGCAGGCCGATATGCCCTTTCAACAAGGTGCCATAGGTGGGCCGCTCCACGAATTTGCTGTTCTCGTAGAGCGCCTGCCACTCGGCGCTGCCCTGTTCAATCTCCGCTGTCTTTCGCCCGTTCAGCCAGAATTCGACGTGGGGGCCACGCGCTATGATGTGTACCTGATTCCAGTAGCCAACCGGTTTGCTGGTATTGTGATCCGGGACGATCATATCGTAAAAGGCGCCTGAGACATGAGAGGGAATACTGGCGTCGGGGTGGCCGGCGTTGTCGAGTATCTGCATCTCGTAGCCGCTGTGGTGCATATTGCTACCTGACTCGTCGCCGCGAATGAAAATCCCGCTGTTGCCCGAATCGCTGATACGCCAGTCGAGTTTCAACTCGAAGTCGCCAAACTGCTGTTGCGTGATAAGTTCGCCGCCCCTGCCGAGCCGGGTAAGGCAGCCGTTCTCAATGCCCCAACCGGAGTTCACCTTGTCCTCACCATAACTGCGCCACCGGGCGAGGGATTGGCCGTCAAACAGCAGTTGCCAGCCCGATGCTTCCTCTTCTGGGGTGAGCGCATTATCACATTCACCGGGGGGAACGGTTTCTTCACTGCATGCGAGTAGTGCACCCAGCATTAGTGCGACGAAACCCCACTTCAGGTAAGACCCAACTTGCGACATGTCGATTTTCCTTTTTAGTCCAATAGGTGTTTGTGAGAGACAGGCATACCCTAACAGAAAAATTATCTGTGAGGTCGGTGGGCAGATCAATATGGGTGAGAGGTATTTGACGGGAGGGTTAGTTGCCGGAGAAACAATCCCGCTGCGCAACGCGGCACTTATTCTGGAATTAGAATGACCACGCCGAATTCAGGAGAGGCCACGTTCGGCAAGCAGCGCTATCCATTTGCTAGCGCCAACGTGGTCCACTCCTAAGTGATTTGTCAATAAAGGCTAGAACTCATAAGTGACAGTAACGCCATAGTTACGCGGCTCGTTCCACTGGCCAAAAGTCGATATCGGCGGAATCGCGACTGCGCGGAAGTAACGCTCGTCTCCCAGATAGCGACCATATACTGAAACGGTCAGCATCTCTTTGTAGTGGTAGTCGATATTGGCATTCCAGAAACCAGCGGCATCTACTTTACCCAATGGGTCATTGCTGAAGATGGTGTAGTAGCTGTCGCGCCAGTTGTAAGTAATGTCATACGACATCTCGCTATTCCCGAACAGCGAATGCACATAGTTTATGCCGGCACCAAACGTATACTCTGGTGCATTTCGCATTTCCAGATCACTGCCATCTGTGGGTACGCCCGGAATGCCGTCGATCAGGAATTCGTCATACGAAGCATCGAGATAGCCACCATGTGTAAAGAGCGTCAAACCATCGTACACCAGTGCGGACACCTCAATCACCAAGCCATCCATCGTGGCATCGGATGTGTTGACGACGACGGTATCAACATTGCCATTTGGGAGTGCAATGCGATCATTCTCGCGATGAACCGCAGCAACTGGAACATAAAAGACGCCACCATCGCCCATGGGGTTACCCGACCCTCGCTTACCAAATTGCTGGAGTGGCTGGGACTGGAAGTGTTAGCGGAATTGTCGTCGTAGCTTGGCGTAAATAGCGTATACCTGATCCAGCACATAGTATCCGTGAGAAGGGTACCTTTATAGATAACTTTCCCTAAGGCAGACATTCTCAGTTGCCTCTCTTGCATGCTGTCAGGGTCTCGCATTGCCGGTCAAGGATCACTAAGCTAAAATTTGCTGAGAGCATAGGAGTGGAATCAAGATAGGAGATTGGTGCAGGGGGCGGTTTTTACAATCGCATGGCCAGCAGCATAGATCTGTATAGTAGATCAAACGATTGGCTACACTTATCACCCAACGGTACGAATATTACTCGTGCCCGTTACGCGTAAACGGATTTGGATGACGGGATGGACAAAGCAATCTCGAGTTTATTTGCATCTCTGTGGCTCCCGCTAGCAGGTTCAGCCATGCTCGTTCCGATCACGGATAATGTCATCATCAAAGCCCCCCAATGACGATTGCCACGGTATTTCGGCAGCTCGGTAGAGGCTGGCTGTTTCTCTGCTATCTCTCGGTGCTAATCGTCTGGACGCTGGGATTACTGTTTCGGGCGAATCTGGTCGATCAAAGAATTGGGCCGCTGGTGGGCTGTGAGGACTGCTTCCATCTAGCGATCTATCGCGCTGACAGCCCACTGCTACTTTTTGGCGCAGTCCTGATGGGCTTGAGTTTAATCATCCGGCGCGCCGTTCCGGCTTTGCTTCTGCGCCTTCTGGTTGTTCTGCTGACGCTACTGTACCTACTCGACATCTACATATTCGAAGTATTTAACAGCCGCCTGTACGCGAGCGATATCAGCCGTTACTTTGAGTTTGAAGTACTACGCAGCTACATCGTTGGGGCAATCTCGGGTATACCCTATGGTGACTGGTACTCTGGCCTAGGTCTTATAGTGTTGCTCGGGTTTCTCTTTTTCCAGATTGAGGGGTGGGCGCGACGGGCTATACGGTATTGCTCCGTCCTGGTCATTTCCTGCTGCGCCGCTGGCCTCTTAATAGAACCCGTCTCATACGTGCATAGTTGGTCCATAGATAATGTTATCGTATTGAACCAGTCCAGCGGTGAGGCAACACCGTATGGTGACGAGATGCGTCGGGAGGTTCTACACGCTAAACCTGGCGTACCGGGTACAATTTGTGAGGAGTCTGAGGGCACATCGCCAAATATTATTCTGGTCATTATTGAGTCTTGGTCTTCATGGCAAAGCCAGTATTTTTCAGGCCTCAATAACTGGACGCCCCAGCTGGACAAACTCGCCCAGGAACATGCGGCAAACACTGAATTTTTTGCGAATGGTTTTACCACAAATGATGGTCTGATTGCTCTGCTTACAGGCCGGCAGCCTCTCCCAGCCGTCACCGAATACAACGCCCAGACGCCGTTCCAAAACTACTGGAACCTGCAGGAGACATTACCAAAGTCTCTGGCCCAACGTGGTTACCAGAACATTTTTTTGACGTCGGGTGATCTGGCGTTCTCCGATAAAAGGTCTTGGCTCGAAAACCTCGGGTTTGAATATATCGAAGGCCATGATCACCCTGGCTACGCAGGACAAAAACGCTTTGTTTTTGATTCGGTTGCAGATGCTTTGTTGTACAGCCGTGCGCTTGAATTGATAGTGGGCGATCCTATGAGTCAGCGGTTCGCATCACTATGGCCCGGCAAGCTTCCAACTGTTACCGCTGGGGACAAGTCGATACATGCGCAGTCGGCGCATGCTGTGAACTTCCCGTTCAATCTCGACCTGTTGTCGCACCTGGCTCGAAATCCTGATGCGGCTGCTATAACGAACGCTAAGGCACAGTTCAAAGATGGGCACTTATATCTAAGCTCATTTAACATAGATCCGACAATCATTATGCCATCGATGGAATTGGCTAGCGGACGGGACTACCAATTGGATGTGACGCTGCACGTCACTGAACCGACGAAAGCCCAGCTATTTTACAGCGAGGGAGAGGCCGCAGCATTTATCGAGGACTACTCAGAGACACGAGTATTAGAACCCGGAGAAAACAAGCTCACCTGGTCTTTCCGGGTCCAGAGAGCGCCCGGCAAAATTCGTCTCGACCCTGGTGAAATGGCAGGTGGATATAGGATTTCAAGTATGCAGCTGCGGAGTAAGGTCTACGCTGTGTCTGATGTCACGCCGAAGGAAGCCGACAAGCCCTACTTGATGGTTATTGAAACAGTGTCGACGCACCACCCGTATATTGATCCGATGACAAGAACACATTCGGCACCTGAGGCCTTTGGATATGCAGACGCATCAGCGGGTGCTTTTTATGAGGCGTTGCGAGACTCCGCCTTTTTCGACAACGGAATTCTGATAATTACCAGTGATCACCGCAGTATGACACCCCTTGCTCCCAGTGAATTCGAGCATTTCGGCCGCAGTGCACACGCCAGGATTCCTCTGATTGTCGTTGCGCCTGCGCTTTCCAACGCGGACATTAGACAAGGCTCATATCAGCAGCGCGACGTCCCAGCATCGTTGCTGCAATTGGCACCAGGCCCGAGTTGCCAGCCTGACGATACAGGAAACCTGTTTGCGCAGCCTCCACGTAGCCCGAGATGTATCCTTGTACACCGAGGCGATCATCGCGATTTTGTCGACGCGTTTTGTGGAGAACAGGAGGGCACCATTCAGTTAGACGGTGACCGCACCCGGCTAATAGATGGAGAACTCAATGAGTCACCGCGCTTGATAGATTCTATCAATGCCCAGCGGATAAGAGGCTCGCAATACCAGCGACGGGACTAAAGGAAGAAATATCGGTTGAGAGTGCTGACCCACTGCGGGTGGGACGGTATTATCAATCGGGTACGGATGAATGCTCATGCCTTGTTAACTGCGTAGAGCCCGAAAATGAAGTAAGTCATTGATTAATATGGTAGCTACGGGTGGACTTGAACCACCGACCCCAGCATTATGAATCGTGCTGGATATTTTTAACTTGTTGATTTTATTAACTTAAATACGAACACCTACAGCGCATTTTGCATAAAAGAGCACGACTTTCCACCACAAGTCCCGCAAATCTCCCGCAGGTACCAATGGTGCCTTGGCCACTTCGTCTGTCCTTTTATCCAGGTGTAAACGAAATAGGGTTTTTCTTAATTTCATTTTTAATGCGCGAAGTGAAATAAAGGCTTCTATGTTTCACTGTCATTCAGCAGCGCATAGGTCAAAGCCAGTCACCAATCTTTTCTGCCTGTTAGGTGGTGCTAGCAGTTGGCGCGAGGCCTTCCAAGAGCGTTCTCACCAGTCTTCGAATAGCCTGCTCGTCCTGGAATGGAATGAAGAGCTGCGAGATCGCAAGGCGCGCGTACAAGTCCAGTATCTCGCGACGCTTGTCCTCTAGAGTCGGATGTTGCAGGAAAATCGGTTCAAAACAGATAGACAGGATGGTGAACATTGCTTGCTCGCGATCTTTCAGATCTATTTGTTGTACCAACTCAGAGGTCAGGATCGATCGGAGGAAGTTTGAGTATCGACCTGCTTCTGAGAAAGCCTCGTTAATTTTTATAAACGATTCCTCCAGTTGTCGATGGAGGCTGTTGAACTGCTTCAGATGCTCGGATGATTCTCTGGCGATACCCTGAAACACACGCTCTACCGCATCGAAGTAGAGCGCTTCTATGTTAGCGTAGTACTTGTATAGGGTAGGTCGAGTAATACCGGATGCGCGTGCGACATCGGTCATACCCACTCTTTCGTGTCCCCCCATCATTGAAAGCTGGACAAATGCCTCCGCTATCCGGTGCCTGGCATCTTCCTCGCTCGAGGGAACATTTCCAGCCCAGTGCCGGGCTCTGAGTTGTTGAATTTTACGAGTCAATGATGGTGGCCCCATGGTTGTACGTTGTTAATAATTTTAAAGCTCAATCTGCGCTATCGATACCGCTGACCTGGCGTCAGGTCACTGTATTGAACGTCTTCCACTTTGCTTTCGAGAGTATTCTTTGCTGGTTGACAGTTCTCAGGAGCGCTCCCCCAATGCAATGCTATAAATTTACTTATCTTTAAAACGGTAAATGCCTCGAAGCTTGAGCGGTATGTGTTCGCCTTCGGCAAGGCTCAAAACCAGAAAGTCATTCATGGTTTTTTTGGCGGTAAGCCGATCCTCAATTTCTACGATGAGGCAGTCTTCGTGAACCTGGATATATCTTGGGGTCATTTTGTCATAGAAGTTGTCCACTTTATTGTTCATAGCCTTTCTGGGGCTCAGTTGTTTGGCTTGCTATAAGTCGCTACCCAAGCGGTTAATCTCAGTCAATTTATGGGGTTGGCGTTACCGCAGTATCCATTTCGTGAGCCCCATCATTTAAGTTGACTTCCATATTAACATAATATGATAATGTGTAAAATATAACGATAATGATACTGTCAGGCTGGACAACGCTCACCTTCACAGCAAGCGTGCATCAATTGCCTCGTTCATGTTTAGGATTGAAGCAGCGACAAACAATAACTCGCGCCCAACCTGTTTGCGGAGCATAAGACCCATGACCCTGGACCCAATGCGTATCAGATCGAATCGCGCATTTATTCTCTTGGCAGTTTTTTCTGTCGTCAATGGCGCATTTTTACCGACTCCAGTTCAGGCACAGGCGGCGCTGGAGGAGGTTGTCGTTACGGCACGAAAACGCGAGGAAACGCTACAGGATACGCCCATCGCGGTGAGCGCATTCAATAACGATGCCTTGCGCGCAGCGCAGATCAACACTGTGGGAGATCTCACCCAAAACGTGCCGGGGCTGTCGCGGCGGGAGGGCCGAAAAACAGCGGACCTGAGCATTCGTGGTGTTGGAACACGTGTATCCGGTGTTGAAGCTGAGCCCGGTGTGGGGGTTTATGTCGATTCGATCTACATACCGCGCAACGACACGCAACTGGTCGATGTGCTCAACATGGAATCGGTCCAGGTGTTGCGTGGACCCCAGGGCACGCTATTTGGCAAAAATACGGCCGGTGGTGCGGTCCTACTGACCACGAAAAAGCCCGGTGAGGAAATCCAGGGCTTTGCCAGTGCCAATATTGGCGACCTGAGCCGCACAAATGTTCGCGGTGGAATCAGTGGCCCCCTGTCCCGCAATGGCATCTACGGTGGCATCCAGGTGGATTACCAGAATGAGGATGGCTATCGGGAAGATGCCTGGACAGGCAAGGAGTTCGGCGATGTCGACCGGCAATCAGTCCTGGGTCAGCTGCGCTATGAATCTGAAGAAATATTCGTCGGTGACTTAATGCTGTTCTATGGTGAAGTCGATGAAAAAGCAGCGCCGGGTAACTGTTTTCAGTCGAATCCTGATGCGCCTCTGCAGGGGTTTACCGCGCCGGGGAACGCGACGCCTTTCGCAGAGTTGTGTGCGCAGAGTGCAGCTCTGGTTGATGATGAGAAGGTCTTGCTTGACCGTGCTCCCCTACCTTACAAAATTACGAACTACCTTGCAGGGCTGACCCTGGCCTGGGACCTGGACGCGGTGTCCCTAAAGAGCATCACCGGCTACCTGTATCAGGAGGATATGCTGACGATCGGTGGCGATGTCGATGCGACCAATCTGTTTACCCTGGGTAACCAGACTGAGCCGAACAGGCAGCTCGACGCCAACAATATTGATGCGGATAATGAGAGTCGCACGTTCCTATCCCAGGAATTCCAGATCCTTGGTGACGCCTTCGATGATTTTCTTTCCTATACGGTTGGCGCATTTTACTCGTATGAAAAGATTGACGACTCACCCTTTGGGCAGTTGTTGGGCCCTGGTGGATTTGTTGGTACTGACGCGGGTGATGGCGCCGTCAATCTACTGCCCACAAGCATCAGTTTCAGGGATGCGGCTATCCGAGAGTTCGAGAATAGCTCGTATGCGCTCTTTGGGCAGGCCATTTTTAACCTGTCTGAGACCTGGCAATTGACACTCGGCGGTCGGTATACCTACGAGGAAAAAGATGCCTCCCAGTTAAACTATGTTGCCTCGGAACAATTCCCGGTAGGCACAACCGTTACGCGTGAAGAATTTGACGCCCTGGAGAGTTATATCCATGACGTTGTGATAGATCCCGATAATCCTAACCCGCAGGGCGATGATGACTGGACTGAATTTTCACCTGCGGCCACCTTGACCCTGTTTACGCCCGATAGCTGGAATAGTGACGCGTTCAGTGGTGGCATGATTTACTTGAGTGCCAGCAGTGGGTTCAAGGCGGGCGGGTTTTCACCTTTTGGCGAGGACTTCCTGGCGTTTGACCCTGAATCATTGTGGACTTACGAGTTGGGCTACAAGCTAAGCTTTTGGGGGGAGCGAGCTCGATTCAACGGCGCGTTTTACTACTCCGAGTACGATGATATACAGATCACCGTTACCCGCGTGTTTCCTCGAGAGGATCCGTCCTTGCCGCCCGTTACTCTCAACGGTACGACTAATGCAGGTAAGGCGACCATCAAGGGTGCAGAGCTTGAACTCAGTGTGATTCCAGTAGAAGGGCTACTGCTCGCCGCGACTGCCAGTTACATTGATGCCGATTACGATGAGTTCATCGACCAGGGTTTTGATCCCGATGGCGGCACCTTCGATATAGATCGGAGCGATGAGCCGTTCGCCTACACACCTGAACAGACGTATTCGCTGACGGCGCAATACAACTGGGAAACAAACCTTGGATGGGTTACTCCGAGACTGGGCTATTACTATGTCAGTTCGCAGTTCATCGGACTGGATGCCCTGTCGGCGCAAGCAGAAGAAGCGGTCCTGGATTCCTATGAAGTGGTGAGCTTCAGAATGGCATTTTCGCCAGATGCTGTCGAAGGGCTGGAGGTTGCCACCTATGTGAATAATCTGACGGATGAAGAGTATTTCGGTTCGGGTATAGCAAGTATTAATGGCGTCGGTTCTGTCAGTCTGGTGCCGGGTAGGCAGAGAACCTATGGCGTCGAGTTGTACTACTTCTGGTAGGCAGCAGTACCGCCAGGTCCATTGGCCCTGAGCATTAGTTCAGGGCTTTTTTTACGAATAGGTTGATCTCGATATCCCTATGCCTTTGGCCACACAATATCCACAACGGAAAGGCTGCGCTACAAGTGGAATATCCCAATAACTTACAGTGTGGAGCTGGCCTATACCTGATGATGTTGACTCGTTAATGAACAGGACAGACAACTTAGAGGGAGTTTAAAGATGATAGGGCTACGCTATTTCCAGGTCGTGCTTTTTGTGGCGATTACCGGTTGTTCAAAGTTCGAGGATCCCATCCTAGCGGTGCCGTTCGATGAGCCCACAGCAGCGCCCCCACCGAAGCGGGAGGTGGTCCAACATAATCCAACGCGTAATTTACTTTGGGGTGATCTGCACGTCCATACGGCGCTGTCCTATGATGCATTCACCATGGGTACGCGATCGCTTCCTGATGATGCCTATACGTTCATGAAGGGCGGCACCATCCAACATGGGCTGGGTTTTCCTATTCGCGCGGATAGGCCGCTCGATTTCGGGGCCGTGACAGACCACGCCGAGTACCTTGGTGTTCCCCGCTACCTCGCAGGGGAAGACAAGGATACACCTGACACGAGCCTTATCGATGCGCTGAAAAGTGGCAGTCCACTGAAGTTCAGCGCTCTTTTTATATACCGCGCTTTCTTCACGATGGGATCGCGGGACAAGCGGGAGGAGAATTTTGGTGGGGATGATTTTCACGATGTGTCTGTCACCGCCTGGAACGACATTCAGGAGTCCGCGCAACGGCACAATGACCCAGGTAAGTTCACGACATTCGTTGCCTATGAATACAGCTCGATGCCTGACGAGCGTAACTTGCACCGCAATGTGATCTACCGTTCAGACCAGGCCCCCAATTTTCCCTATTCATCACTGGATTCGAATAATCCGGAAGACCTATGGCGAACGCTGGATGAACAACGTGCTCGTGGAATGGAGGTTATGTCCATTCCACACAACGGTAATGTCAGCGGAGGTAGGATGTTCGAGACGACAACCTTCAGTGGTCAACCACTGACAGAGGAATATGCCGAACTGCGCTCGCGAAACGAACCGGTGGTAGAGATCTTTCAGGTAAAAGGGACGTCAGAAACGCACCCGGAGCTTTCTCCGGAGGATCAATTCGCCAATTTTGAGATAATGGATACGTTAATGACGGCAAGCTCTCCGCGCAGCGAGCCCAAAGGTAGCTATGCACGAGATGCACTTAGAACAGGACTGGAGTTCGCTCATCGAGAAGGCTTCAACCCATACCGCTTTGGCGTAATAGCCAGCACTGACAGCCACAACGCGAGCGATCCTGTGGAGGAAGACAGTTTTCATGGCAAGCTGCCCTTGCTGGACGGAACGGCCGCCCAGCGGCTTGGTGTTGCATTCATCGATGAAAGAATGGCTGTTGCCAAAGTCTATGGAGCGGCGGGGCTGGTTGCTGTATGGGCACCGGAGAATACGAGGGAATCGATTTTCAATGCGATGCGTCGTAGGGAAACCTATGCCACGTCAGGGCCGCGTATAGCACTGCGATTTTTCGCGGGTTGGGACTATCCGCAAGAGCTAGCGGGAAGTGAATGGTTGCAGCAGGCTTACGCTAACGGTGTGCCTATGGGAGGGGAATTAACGGCTCATGCTGAGGCCTCACCGTCTTTTATTCTTGCGGCGAGCAAGGATCCACTGGGCGCAAACCTCGATCGGTTACAGGTGATCAAGGCCTGGGTTGATAAAGAGGGCGTCAGCCATGAAAAAGTGATTGATGTTGCCGCATCTGGAGGGCGGATGCAGGGTAATGGGACAGGGTCGATTGCCGATGTAGGTAATACGGTAAATGTGGCTGAGGCAAGTTATACGAATACTATCGGCAGCCCCGAACTGTCCGTCATCTGGAGAGACCTGGACTACGATCCCACAGAGGAGGCTTTTTACTATGCCAGGGCGATCGAGATACCAACGCCGCGCTATAGCACCTACGATGCCAAGTCCCTGGGGATTGAAGCGCCAGAGCCCCAGTCCATCCAGGAGCGGGCGGTAAGTTCTGCGATCTGGGTGAAACCCAGGTAATAGTCGGGTAAGGGCCCGGAAGTACCTGTTTCGAATTACTTCTGACGGCTCGTCATTATTAACGGGGGACACCGGCATTCATTAAACGGATTTTGCGAAGATCGTTTAATGGAGAGAACACCGATGTCCCACGCAGGAATGATTATAGGCATACCTGGTCTGGAAGTAATCCGGGTCAAAAACAAACGCCGGATTGATGTCTGGGCCAGGCCTTTCAGAAGGCAGGCAAGTTGCCAGCATTGCGGCGGTTCCAAGCTACGGATCAAGGCCACCCACAAGCGCACGGTGAAGCACACCCGGCGGGGCAACCAGGTGATGGTTCTGCACCTGAAGGTGCCCAAGTATCACTGCCAGAATTGCGGCCGCTACTTCCGCCACACCTTTGCCGGCCTGAGGCCGCATTACCGATCCTCGGACACGTATCAGATGGAGGTCTACGAGGCGCACGATGGCGGTGTGACCCAGCGTAAGCTGTCCCGCACCCACCAGATCAGTGGCGCCACGGTCGAGCGCTGGTATCGGTCCCATTTGAGCATCAAGCGGTCGGAGATGACCCGGCAACGGTGCCCGCGGGTGCTGGGCATCGACGAGCACTTTTTTACCCGCCGGAAGGGCTATGCCACCACCTTTGTGGACCTCAAGAACCACACGGTGTTTGACGTGAAGCTGGGGCGTTCAGAGTCCAGTTTACGGTCTTATCTGAAGGGTTTGCGGGGCAAAGACAATGTGCAGGTGGTCGTCATGGATCTGTCGGAGACCTACCCCAGTATCGCCCGGCAGCACTTCCCGAGTGCCACCATCGTAGCCGACCGGTTCCACGTGGTCAGGTTGATCAACCAGCATTTCCTGAGGGTCTGGCAGCAGCACGATCCTGCGAGCCGTAAGAACCGCGGGTTGACCAGCCTGATGCGGCGGCACCAGTGGAACCTGAAGGATGAGCAGCATGCCAACCTGATGCGCTACCTGGCCGATTACCCGGTACTTCAGCAGCTCTATGTGGTCAAACAGAAGCTAATGCGTCTCATGTTGCTCAAGACGCTCAAACGGCGCCGAGCAGAGCGCATGCTGCCCCGTTTAACAAGATTGCTGGATCAATTCCGAGACAGCCCGCTGAGGTCCCTGGCAAAGACACTGACCAGTTGGCTGGAGCAGATTGTCGCCATATGGCGGTTCAGCAAAAGTAACGGCATCACGGAGGGCTTCCACAACAAAATGGAGATGATCTCGAGACGCGCTTATGGCTTTAGAAACTTTGAGAATTATCGGTTGAGAGTGCTGACCCACTGCGGGTGGGACGGTATTATCAATCGGGTACGGATGAATGCTCATCCCCCGTTAACTGCGTAGAGCCAAGGAATGCTCAGGTTATTGATTTTTAAGGTAAAAATTGGTAGCTACGGGTGGACTTGAACCACCGACCCCAGCATTATGAATGCTGTGCTCTAACCAGCTGAGCTACGTAGCCACAATCAGTTGTGGGGACTTGCTGTCCCGAAGAGGCGCGCATTTTCCGCATTTTGGGGGGGCAAGTCAAGAATCGAAGTGATCTGCGCGCATTGATCAGACATTGAAGCGAAAATGCACCACATCGCCGTCCTGCATCACGTAATCCTTGCCCTCCAGGCGCCAGCGACCGGCATCCTTGGCACCCTGTTCACCGTTGTATTTGATGAAGTCGTCGTAGCTGATCACTTCGGCGCGGATAAAGCCTTTCTGGAAGTCGGTGTGGATGACGCCGGCAGCCTCGGGCGCGGTAGCGCCAACTTTCACGGTCCAGGCGCGCACTTCCTGTACGCCGGCGGTGAAATAGGTTTGCAGCTGCAGTAATTCATAGCCTGCGCGGATAACGCGATCCAGGCCGGGTTCTTCCATGCCCAGTTCCTGCAGGAATTCCATGCGTTCTTCATTGGCTAGTTCGGCGATCTCGGATTCGAGTTTGTTGCAGATAACGACAACAACAGCGTTTTCTTCAGCGGCTATTGCATTCACCACGTCGAGGTGGAGGTTGTTCTCGAAGCCGTTTTCGTCGACGTTGGCGATGTACATGGTGGGTTTGTTGGTCAGCAGGAACAGCGATCGAGCGAGCACTTTTTCGCTGTCACTGAGTGCCAGAGAGCGCACAGGCCGCGCCTCGTTCAGATGGGGCAGGAGTTTGCCTTCCAGCAACGCCTTCATTGCAACGGCTTCTTTGTCTCCGCCCTTGGCTGTGCGGATCACCTTCTGCAGTTGTTTCTCGCAGGCTTCCAGATCAGCCAGTGCCAGTTCGGTGTTGATAGTTTCTATATCGGCTTTGGGGTCGATTTTATTGGCCACGTGAATGACATTCTCGTCCTCGAAGCAGCGCACGACATGGGCGATAGCGTCGGTCTCGCGAATATTGGCAAGAAACTGGTTGCCCAACCCTTCGCCCTTGGAGGCACCGGCGACCAGCCCGGCGATGTCCACAAACTCCATCGTGGTCGCTACTTCTTTCTGCGGTTTGACGATGGCGGAAATCTTGCTCTGTCTGGGGTCGGGTACCGGTACGATACCGGCGTTGGGCTCGATGGTGCAAAATGGGAAGTTCTCCGCACCGATGCCCGCATCGGTGAGCGCATTAAACAGCGTGGATTTGCCGACATTGGGTAAGCCGACGATGCCGCAATTGAAGCCCATAGTGAATTCCTGTTGGTGTCGCAGCTCAGGCTGCGCTAAAACTGTGTAGCCGGGTCATCGCCTTGGTGCTGTCACCGTCAAGCAGCAGCGGCAGGGAGGCTATCGCCTCGTCGATGGCGGCGTCGATACGCTCTCTGTCAGTTTTTGACGGAGCGCCCAGTACATATCCCGTTACGCGGGAGGCGTGGCCGGGGTGGCCGATGCCGATGCGCAGCCGATGGAAGTTGGCATTGTTACCCAGCGCTGGTTTGATATCTCGCAGGCCGTTGTGTCCGCCGAGCCCACCGCCCTGTTTGAACCTGGCGGTGCCCACGGGAATATCCAGCTCGTCATAGGCGACGAGAATGCTCTCCGGCGGAATCTTGAAGAAACTTGCCATGGCAGCAACTGCTTTGCCGCTGCGATTCATGAATGTACTGGGAATGAGCAGGCGCACATCATGGCCGGATAGCGAAACGCGTCCGGTGAGGCCGTGAAATCGTGATTCTGATTGCAGGGAAACGCCGTTCTGCCGGGCCAGTTCTTCTACGAAGTCGGCGCCAGCATTGTGTCGGGTGCCTCGGTATTCGCTCCCGGGGTTACCCAGCCCTGCAATCAGCTTTATAGCAGTCAATGCGAGTTACGCAGTGTGCGGTACAGCGAGGAGTCTAGTCCTCGCTGTCGCCTTCTTCAGTTGCGTCTGCAGCTTCTTCATCAGCGGCTGCTTCTGGCTCTTCCTCGGCACCTTTAGGTGCATTGACCGAGGCGATTGCGAGGTCGTGATCCTCACCCAGGGCCAGAGCGACGGACGTAACGCCCGCCGGCAGTGTCACTTCAGAGAGGTGAATAATCTGGCCAACCTTGGCTTCCAGCATATCCACTTCGATGAAGGCGGGGATATCAGCAGGCAGACACTGAACCTCGATATCAGTCTCCTGATGCTGGATCATGCCGCCCTCGGTTTTAACGCCGTAGCAGGTTTCTTCATTGAGGAAGTGAATGGGCACGTGAACCTTGATCGCCACATTTTCGTCAATGCGCATGAAATCCACATGCATCACACGGTTCTTGGCCGGGTGGCGTTGCATATCCTTGAGGATAGCTTTTTCTTTTACACCGCCGATGTTGACCTGCAGAACGTGGGAGTAAAACGCTTCATTTTCCAGCGATTTTTCCAGATCCTTACTGATCAGGCTCAGTGATTGGGGGGGCTTGTCTCCACCGTAAATAATTGCGGGGACTCGGCCATCGAAACGACGCAGGCGGCGGCTCGCACCTTTCCCCAGGTCGGTTCGCTCTTCTGCGATAATTTCAAATTGGTCAGACATAGTCGTGACTCCTTTGATAAGACATTACAACACCTGCGACCAGTGCGGTAATGCGTTGGTGTATACGCTGCTTCTATTGTTGAAACAGCGCGCTTATGGATTCCTCGTTGGCGACCCTGCGCATGGACTCAGCCAGCAGGTCCGCCAGTGTGAGTTGGCGAATTTTACCGATGTTCTTCGCCTCCGCACTGAGAGGAATCGTGTCAGTGACCACCAGCTCATCGAGCTGGGAGCTTTGTATGTTTGCCAGCGCGTTGCCGGACAGTACCGCGTGGGTACAGTAGGCCACCACTTTGGCCGCACCGCGTTCTTTCAATGCGTCAGCAGCTTTGCACAGTGTCCCGGCGGTATCGACCAGGTCGTCCACCAGCAGACAGGTGCGACCCTCGACTTCCCCGATCAGGTTCATCACCTGGGCCTCATTGGCTTTGGGGCGCCGTTTGTCAATGATCGCCAGTTCAGCTTCATTCAACTGTTTGGCAATCGCGCGTGCCCGCACTACACCGCCGATGTCTGGTGATACCACCATCAGGTTTTCGTATTTGCAATCTTCAATGTCATCTATCAGCACCGGGGAGCCGTAAACGTTGTCCACCGGGCACTGGAAAAAACCCTGAATCTGCTCGGCGTGCAGATCGACAGTCAATACCCGGTCGACACCCACGACCACCATCATATCCGCCACGACCTTGGCTGTGATGGGGACCCGGGCGGAGCGTACCCGCCTGTCCTGGCGCGCATAGCCGAAATACGGCACTACCGCTGTAATCCGCGAAGCTGATGCCCTGCGCAGTGCGTCGATCATCACTACCAGTTCCATCAGGTTGTCATTGGTCGGTGCGCAGGTGGACTGCAGGACGAAAACGTCCTTGCCGCGGACGTTCTCATTCAGCTCAACGCAGACTTCGCCGTCACTGAATTTGCCGACATCGGCCTTGCCTAGCGACAGGTACAACCTGCTGGCGACTTTCTGGGCCAGCTCCGGGTTGGCGTTACCCGTAAAAACCATCATTTTTGAGGACACTTCACTCTACCTTCTGGTTTCTTGCGAAAAGCTTCGGGAAATAAAAAAACAGCGCCATATGCCACTGGCCTATGGCGCTGCCGGTATGGCTGGGGTGAGAGGATTCGAACCTCTGAATGCCAGGATCAAAACCTGGTGCCTTGCCGCTTGGCGACACCCCAAACAATCTGTTGGAATTAGACTAACTCTTTTGGCAGAGGCGATGTATTTACGCCTCGGGCAAGGATGCTTGTCCATTCATCCTGCAACTGCTCCTTGGTCATTCTGGCCGCGGCTTCGCTTTCGAAGCTGAGGAACACGCAGGCCCCTGTACCGGTCAGTCTTGCCTCGCCGAAATTATCCAAAACTTTCAATGCCTTATCAACCTGAGGATAAAGGCGTCTGACAAGTTGCTGGCAGTCGTTTCGGGAGTGACCCTCAAAAAAGGCCGCCATTTTGATGGGGATGGTGTTGCGTGTCAATTGCGGATGGGAAAATATTTCTGCCGTGGAGACATGGCAGTCGGGCACGAGGATGAGATACCAGCGTTCTGGCAACGCCACTGTGGTCAGAATTTCGCCAATTCCCTCTGCCCAGGCCGTAGTGGCACCAGTAAAAACCGGCACATCGGCGCCCAGTGTTGTCGCCAATACCTGCAGCTCTTTGCGCGGTATATCAAGGCCCCAGAGGTGGTTTAGCGCCAACAGAGCGGTAGCTGCATTTGAGCTGCCACCGCCCAGTCCGGCCCCGGTGGGTATCTGCTTTCGCAGGGAGATATGGGCTCCCAGGTCGCCGCGCTGCAGCAGGCGGGCTGCCTTTACAATGAGGTTTTCCTCAATGGGAATCCCCGCAACGTCACCCTCCAGCGTGATGTCACCACTTTTGTTGGGGGTAAACGACAGCCTGTCGCCCCAGTCGAGCAGTTGGAACAGCGTCTGCAACTCGTGGTAGCCATCATCGCGCCGTCCTGTGATATGCAGGAACAGATTCAGCTTGGCGGGTGACAGCAGGGTGAGGGTCTGGGCCATTACTCTGAGACCACCTGCCAGCGGGATATCACCAGCTTCAGGCGGGTGGTGCCGCGCTGTATTTGCAGCCGAGTAGGCAACACATACCCCTGAAATTCGCCGTATTTCTGAAAGAGGATCTCCCAGTCGTCCTGCTGCAGATTCTGCAGCAGCGCTGTTTGCGTATTAACGTCAATCCGCTGTATATCCCGGCCCGGCGCTGGCAGGCCCTTCAGCCAGTAGATCAGCGCGCTCAATGGCAAATCCCAGCCAGTGTTCAGGACAATCGCATCCGGTGTGGAGATGTCCAGTGTGGTGTGCTCATCGCCCTTGCGAATATGCAAGGTCTCACCATCGCTGTCGATAGTGGTGGCGCCGATACCGAGTGGGCCGCTCAACTGCAGCTGGGTATTCTGCTCGGTCTGTCGCCAGGTAATACTGGCAGATTCCGAGCTGTCTGCGGTACGTAGGGCCAGTTTGCCACTCGCTGACCAGTGTTGCAGCGCCGAGAGTTGTGCGCGGTGCTGCTGCCATCCTGCCGATGAAGGTTCGCGCTCGGTCAGGCCGGCACAGCCGATCATCAGCGCCATTGAAAGCCCAAGTGTCAGTGTGCGTAGTGTGGCAACCATTCAGGGTATCTGTGCTGCGGGCGTCGTATCAGGCGATGTTGCCGGGGCGGGTTCAGCCCCGAGTCTGCGCATCGTTTTCAGCAGTATGGGGTTTCCCGGATCGCGTCGCAGGGCGGTGTTCCATACCGCTTTTGCTTCGTTCTTATCCCCCTTCATCCACAGCACTTCACCCAGATGAGCGGCTACCTCGGGATCGGGAAATTCGGCATAGGCGCGGCTCAGGTACATCAACGATTCGTCATACTGCCCCTTGCGAAACAGCACCCACCCCATACTGTCCAGAATTGCCGGTTCATTGGGCTGTAGCGCTAGCGCGCGCGATACCAGTTCCAGCGCTTCCGCATACCGCGTTGTGCGATCCGCCAACGTATAGCCCAGCGCATTCAGCGCGGTGGCATTGTCCGGGTCAGCCGCAAGAATGGTGCGCAGGTCCCGCTCCATGGATTCAAGGTCATCCAGCTGCTCGCTGAGCATGGCGCGCGAATAGCGCAGGGTGGTGCTGGCGGGCATTCCCTGCAGCGCTTGATTGAGCAGCCGCATGGCTTCCCTGGTGGCGTTGGCGCGCGAGAGTATGTCAGCTTCAAGACCATAGAGTTGTTCGCTCAGCTGGGGATTCTGCTCTCGCTGTGCTTCAAAATAGGCGCGATTGCGATCCAGTTCATTCTGTCCAACCAGGATGACGCCCACGCGACTGTTCGCGGCGAGATATTCCGTACCAACGCCTACCTTCGAATAATGGGCAATAGCCATCTCGGGGTCGCCGTCATCCTCAGCCATGCGTCCCAGATAGTAATAGGCCTCATCTGCGCGTTGCCCCAGCGTAATGGTCTGCTGCAAATAGGCCTGTGCCGCGTCGTTGTCTCCCATCTCGCGGCTGATCAGTGCCAGTGAGAACAGTAGATCGCTGTCCTGAGGGGACTGCGCCGATAGGATTTCAAACTGCTCCTTCGCGGCTGCCATGTCGGTGGTTGTCAACATTTTGGCGTATTCCAGGCGCAGTCGTTTGGCTTGCGGGTTATTCTGCAATAAGTGTTGCAACCGCGTGTAGGGCTCGTCGGCGTTCTGTTGAACCATGATCCGGGCTTCCAGCAGCACCGCCTGAGGCTGGTCCGGCTCCAGTTCCAGCAATGTCTGCAATTCATCCAGTGCCTGCTCGAATTGCGAATTCTCAGCATGTATAAGTGCCTGGGTTAGTAGCAGGCGGGTATTCTGTGGGTAGTCCCTGGCCAGTTTGGCAATGTCCTGCACTAACGCATTGCGCTGCCGCTCATCCAGTTGAGAAAACCCGCTGAGCAGCATAGGGAAATTGGCTTCTCCGGTTTGCTGCT
Source organism: Halioglobus sp. D3-4 (assembly GCF_055809315.1). NCBI lineage: Bacteria > Pseudomonadati > Pseudomonadota > Gammaproteobacteria > Cellvibrionales > Halieaceae > Halioglobus > Halioglobus sp. D3-4. Next base: position 2,700,762 of record NZ_CM147907.1, on the reverse strand, counting down.
CCACCACGACCAGATAGGGGAGTGCAGCGACCGGCTGACCCCGCTGTGCGAGCAGACTGGCCACGGTGTTGTTGGCCTCGGCATTCTGCGGGTCCAGTTCCACCCACAATTGTGCCGATTTCAACGCTTCATCGGGGCGTTGCAGGAACTGGGCAAGATGGGTGGTGTGAGCGCTGACACCTGTATCGCGCAGCACCGGAGCCTGTTTGGTATATTTGTCCAGCGTGACATCGTAGGCTTGGCGCCGCAACGCAAATTCCGCGACCAGCAGGTCGTAGAGGCTATCTGCCGGGAAGGGCTTCTCCGGCACCGACGCAGTTGGCTCGGCCTCACCGGTGGCGTTCTTGGCGGCTACGCTGTCGCTATCGGAAGGCTGGGTGGCACAGCCGATGAGCAGCAGGAAAATGAGAGCGAGGGCAGGGAAACGCGACATGGTGGGCTAGAGCGTGGTAATCCAACGGTTAGACATCCGGTATGATGACACAGACTGCGTCTGAAACCCACAATGTGGCCGGGGTGCATCCGTGAATCGTGAAGTAGTGCCCGGCAGTGCCACCGGCACGGCGTTTAAGCTGTTGTGACAGCAGCGGTAAGGCACTGTCTTTTGTGACCTAACTTGTTAAAATCGGGAGAGTTTTTTGCGAACTGTGCTATGGTGCGCCCCATTTCAAGAAGCCGCAACCGCGGCAGGTAGACCCTGAAACAGAACGCTGTGGAGCCAGTGGCCGTTGTCATGAATTTAATCGCGTTGGGAATCAACCATAACTCGGCCGCGCTGGAAGTTCGCGAGCGGGTTGCTTTTGCCCCGGAACAGGTCGGCGAAGCGCTGGTGGATGCCTGTGAGACGGCCAGCATCGAAGAGGTGGTTATTCTCTCCACCTGTAATCGCACCGAAGTTTACGCCATGGTGCCCGAGGACATAGAACCGGGTGACAAGGCACGCACGCTCATTGACTGGGTGGCCAACTATCATCACCTGTCGGCGCAAGAACTACACCAATTTGCCTATCTTCATTTGGGTGCGCAGGCCATGCGGCATCTAGTGCATGTCGCCAGCGGGCTGGATTCAATGGTGCTGGGCGAGCCGCAAATATTTGGACAACTGAAGTCTGCATATGCGGTTGCAGAAGAGGCCGGTACCGCCAGTGGAGAGTTCGCCCGCTTGTTTCCGCGCGTGTTTTCTATCGCCAAGCGCGTACGTACCGACACGGCCATCGGCGAGAATCCCGTTTCTGTTGCTTATGCCGCTGTTGATATGGCAGGGCATATCTTCTCCGATCTGACCCAGTGCAATGCGCTGCTGGTGGGCGCCGGGGAGACGATCGAACTGGTGGCTCGCCACCTTGTTGGTGCCGGTGTACGCCAGGTGGTGATTGCCAACCGCACCCTTGGGCGGGCGCGTGAGCTGGCACAGAAGTTCGGTGCTGAGGCGGTATTGCTCGCTGAGATACCAGAACAGTTGCTGGATGCCGATATCGTTATAACCTCTACCGCAAGCCAGCTGCCGATTCTCGGCAAGGGGGCGGTAGAGCAGGCATTGAAAGTGCGCAAACACCGCCCCTACCTGATGATTGATATTGCGGTGCCCCGGGATATCGAGTCCCAGGTTGGTGAGCTGAACGATGTCTATCTGTACACCGTTGATGATTTGCGTCAGATTGTGGATGAAAATCTGCGCAGCCGCAGTACTGAAGCACGTAAAGCCGACACTATCATCGACGAGGGCGTCCGGCTCTATGATGAGGAACTGCGCAGCCTGGCGGCTGTCGACAGCGTCAAAGAGTACCGCTCTATGGCGGAACAACTGCGTGAACAGGAGTTACAGCGCGCTCAGCGCGCTCTCGACCGGGGCGAGGATCCAAGCCAGATTCTGGCGCAGTTGGCCCGGTCAATCACCAACAAGCTGATCCACGCGCCAACTCGGGGGCTGAAGCAGGCCAGTGTCGATGGCCGTCAGGACCTGATTAACAACGCGCGCAAACTACTGGGTCTGGAGACTGGTTCACCGCAGCCACCGCGAGTGGAAGAACCAGAGCAGCCCGAACTTGATCTGCCGGCCTCGGCAGTGGAAACCACACGACGCACATTACAATGAAAGCATCTCTGCTCACCAAACTGGAAGCGCTTGGCGACCGGCACGAGGAAGTATCTGCGCTGCTCAGCGACAGTCAAACTATTGCCGATCAGAACAAATTCCGCGAATTATCCAGAGAGTACGCCGAACTGGAACCTGTGGTCTCCTGCTACTCCCAGTACCTGCAGGTTAGCGCTGACCTTGAGGAAGCGCGGCAGATGCTCGAGGACGGTGATCCGGATGTGCGGGAGATGGCCCGCGAGGAACTGGACAGCGGTGGTGAGCGTCTGGCCGAACTGGAAGCACAACTGCAGACTCTGATGCTGCCGCGTGACCCAAATGATTCGCACAACGTGTTTCTCGAGATACGCGCCGGAACCGGCGGCGACGAAGCTGCTATTTTTTCCGGTGACCTGTTTCGCATGTATTCCCGCTACGCGGAAAATCAGGGCTGGAAGGTGGAAGTGTTGTCTGAGCGTACCGGAGATCACGGCGGCTACAAGGAAATTATCACGCGCGTGGAAGGCCGGGACGTATACGCCAACCTGAAGTTTGAGTCCGGTGCCCACCGCGTGCAACGGGTGCCTGATACCGAGTCGCAGGGCCGCATTCACACCTCGGCCTGTACGGTGGCGGTGATGCCGGAGGCCGAGGAAGTGGATGCGATAGAGATCAACAAGGCCGACCTGCGTATCGACACATTCCGCGCATCCGGCGCAGGTGGCCAGCATGTCAACAAGACAGACTCTGCGGTGCGACTGACGCACATTCCCAGCGGTGTGGTGGTGGAGTGCCAGGACGAGCGCTCCCAGCACAAGAACCGTGCGCGTGCGATGTCACTGCTGCAGGCGAAGCTCCTTACCAGCGCGCAGGATAAACAGGCCAGTGAAACGGCGGAAACGCGCCGCAACCTGGTCGGCACAGGTGATCGGTCAGACCGCATCCGCACCTACAATTTTCCGCAGGGGCGTATAACAGACCACCGCATCAACCTGACCCTCTACAAACTCGATGAAGTGATGGAGGGTGATCTGGACGCGGTTGTCGGTCCGCTGCGGCAGGAGTACCAGGCGGATCTGCTGGCAGCGCTGTCGGACAACTGATGGCCAGCGTGCAGGAACTGTTGCGCTCCGGAGTTGATTTGCCCAGCGACAGTGCGCGGCGCGACACGGAGATTCTGCTGTGCCACTGTCTGGGGAAGTCCCGGGCCTGGTTGTACACCTGGCCAGAGAAAGCAATCCCGCCTGAAACTGCACGGCGCTTTGAGGAACTTCTGGCGCAGCGCCGGCAGGGCGTTCCTGTCGCCTACCTTGTCGGTGAGCGAGAATTCTGGTCGCTGTCACTGGCCGTCAACAACAGCACCCTGATTCCCCGCCCGGAAACCGAAACACTGGTGGCCTGGGTGCTGGAACTTCCCCTGCCCGATACTTCGCGGGTGCTCGATTTGGGCACCGGCTCCGGCGCCATTGCGCTTGCCGTGGCTGCAGAAAGGCCACACTGGCAGATTACCGCAGTCGATCGCAGTGCTGACGCCCTGCAGGTCGCCGCTGCCAATGTCGCCAGTCTCGGGCTGCAGAATGTATCGCTGTTGCAATCGGACTGGTACGAGGCTGTGGCGGGAGAGTGCTTCGACGTTCTGTTGGCAAATCCTCCCTATATCGCGGCGAACGACCCCCATTTGACCCGCGATGATGTCAGGTTTGAGCCGCGCTCGGCGCTGGTCGCTGCCGGGAACGGTTTGGCTGATTTACAACAGTTGGTGGCTGGTGCCTCGACGCGGCTATGCGATGGGGGCTGGCTGCTGCTGGAGCACGGATTTGAGCAGGCGAGTGCCGTGCGGTCAATGATGTGCGATGCGGGCTTCGTCGGCGTGGACACGCGCTGTGATATCGCGGGCCGGGAGCGGATCACGGGGGGGTGCTGGCATGCTGACTGATGCGCAACTGATGCGATACAACCGGCAGATTCTGTTGCATGATTTCGATATCGCCGGGCAGGAGCGCCTGCAGCAGGCGACCGTGCTGGTGGTGGGCCTCGGGGGGCTGGGTTGTCCTGCGGCACTCTACCTTGCAGCGGCGGGTGTCGGTGAGCTGATACTGGCAGATGGCGACGCGGTGGAGCTGAGCAATCTGCAGCGTCAGATCGCACATGCAGAGCGAGATATCGGCAGCAATAAAGCCCATTCGGCGGCGGCATCGATAGCGGCGCTGAATCCCGAGGTGAAACTTCAGGTGGTCGATTACAGTCTGCTTGAACCAGATATGTCTGAATTGCTGTCGGGGGCTGACCTGGTCCTCGATGCCACCGACAATTATCCGGTGCGCTTTGCGCTTAATCGCGCCTGTATAGCCGCAGGTATACCGTTGGTGTCCGCAGCCGCTGTGCGCAGCGAAGGGCAACTGGCAGTGTTTGACCCAGTGCGGGGCGGCCCCTGCTATGCCTGCCTGTATGCTGAGGGAGAGGCCGATACCGCACTGAGTTGCAGTGATAGCGGTGTGTTCGCGCCACTGGTGGGTGCGATAGGTTCGATGCAGGCGATGGAAGCCCTGAAGGTGCTGTCGGCCTTTGGCGAGCCATTGCGGGGTCAGTTGCTGGTTATTGACTTGCGCAGTATGGAGTTTCGGAAACTGGCACTGCCTGTGCGCACGAACTGCCCGGCCTGTGGGCATTTACAGCGCTGAACCTTTTGTGGTTTTGTATTGTCATACGGAATAACCCTGAATAAGAGAGTTACCATGGACAAAGTCGCGCAGTGGTACTACTGGTTTCACAAGGCAGTTTTCTCCCGATTGCAGTATCTGGATGGCCTGGCGCCGCTGGCCCTAAGAATATTTCTTTTCTATATTTTTCTGGAAGCCGGGATGCAAAAAATTGCCGGCATGGAAAATACTATAATGTGGTTTGGGAACCCCGACTGGGGGCTGGGCCTGCCATTCCCCGCGCTGCTGGCGTATCTGGCTGCCTACACGGAAGCTATTGGGGCTTATTTACTGTTACTGGGATTGGCGACCCGCTGGATATCCATACCGTTGATAATCACTATGCTGGTCGCCATTTTTGCGGTGCACTGGGACAACGGCTGGGCTGCCATTGCCGATTCCAGCGCCCAGGATGTGGCAGTTCGCCTGAACGCGGCCAAGGATATTCTGCGCGAGCACGGCAATTACAGCTGGCTCACGGAGGAGGGGCGCTTTGTGATTCTCAATAACGGTATTGAATATGGCGTCACCTATCTACTGATGTTGTTTAGCCTGTTATTCACCGGTGGCGGCCGCTATACCAGTTTGGACTATTACCTTACCAAACTCTGGCCGCCCAAACCCTGATCGCCAAGGCCCCGATCAGCTTATCAACAGTCTCCACCTTTTCCTGTCCGGAAGTGTTAGACTAGCGCGTTTTTTAACCGCTCACAGGATAACCAGCATTGATCAAAGGTCTAGTCAATCGTATGTCGGGCAAGCGCGAAGCGGCCCGAAATCCCGGTAGAGACGGCGACGCGCAGCCGCCCGGGCAGGAGCGCGTGCACGGCGCAGGATCCCCGGATGCCCCATCAGCGAAAAAAGCGGAAGAGGCAACTGCTGCGCAGTCACCGCGCAAAGGCGGCAAGCGGCGCCGTGCGCGCAAGCGTGCTAACCCCGAGTCTGCATGGTCGCTGGATCAGTTCAAGGTAGAGCCCAAGGAAGGCGAGACCCGCTTCCACGATCTTGGGTTGCGCGATGATTTGATGCACGGCATCGCCGATCTGGGGTTTCACTACTGTTCACCCATCCAGGCGTCCATTTTGCCGCATACCCTGCAGGGGCATGATGCCATTGGCAAGGCGCAGACCGGTACGGGTAAGACGGCGGCCTTCCTGATAACAATTTTCAACGACCTGCTGTGTAATCCTCCAGAGGGTGAACGATTTGTCGGTGAGCCGAGGGCACTGGTGATTGCTCCTACGCGCGAACTGGTGGTGCAGATTGGTGCCGACGCCGAGGAGCTGGCAAAACACACGGGGCTGCAAGTTGCGACGTTGATCGGCGGTATGGACTACCAGAAACAGCTGAACCGGCTTGGCAGTACCGTGGTCGATCTGGTTGTGGCGACTCCCGGTCGCCTGCTGGACTTTATGAGTCGCCGCGACCTCTACCTGGATCACGTGGAGATTCTGGTGCTCGATGAAGCCGATCGCATGCTGGACATGGGCTTTATCCCTCAGGTCAAGCGCATTGTGCGGGCGACACCGCCCAAGGAAAACCGGCAGACGCTGCTGTTCTCTGCCACATTCACTCAGGATATTATTAATCTGTCCAAGCAGTGGACGTATCAGCCGACTACTGTGGAAATCGAGCCGGAGAGTATTGCGACCAGCTCCGTCGACCAGAAGATCTACATGGTAAGCAGCCAGCAGCGCTACAAGGTACTCAATAATCTGTTGCGCAGTGATGATTGCAGCAGCGTGATCGTCTTCGCCAATCGGCGCGATCAGGTGCGCCGCCTGCATGAGCGTTTGCGTAAGTCCGGTGTCTCTGCCGGCATTCTGTCGGGCGAGATACCCCAGGCGAAGCGCTCACGGACACTGGAGCAGTTCAAGCAGGGTGAAATCAAGGTGTTGGTTGCTACGGACGTGGCCGGGCGCGGTATCCACGTCGACGGCATAAGCCATGTGGTGAATTACAATCTGCCGGAAGACCCCGAAGATTACGTGCACCGTATCGGCCGCACCGGCCGCGCTGGCGCGACCGGGGTTTCCATCAGTTTCGCCAGCGAGGATGACGCGTTCCTGCTGCCAGATCTGGAAGCGCTGCTGGGCACGAAACTGGAGTGTACCCATCCCCCTGAGGAGCTACTGGCTTAGTTCCTCACACCACAGCAGTGTGGCGCCTACTACCGCGGCCGGCACGACAAAGAAATTCACCACGGGTATCCCGGTGCACACCGCCACGATTGCTCCAAAGCCTAGGCTGCTCAGCCGACGTGAGCGGCAGGCATTCTTAACCTCAGCAAAACTCAGCTGGTGGTTGTCCATCGGGTAGTCCACAAACTGTATGCTCATCATCCAGGCACCGAGCAGTAGCCACGCGACAGCGCCGACGCCGGGAATAAACGAGAGAACGAGAACCAGCAGCGCCATCGGGATGTAGTACAACAGCTTCAGTAATTCACGCACAATGCTTCGAGGTACAGACGCCAGCGCAGCACCCAATCCCTCCAGCGAGTCCACCGGCTTGCCTGTCACAAGCTCTTCCGCTTTTTCCGCCAGCAGCGCGTTGAAAGGCGAGGCGATTATCAGTGCCAATGAGGTGAACAGATAGCCGGATATCAGGCTCACCGTAATCACAATCAGCGGCCAGAGAATCCACTGGATAAAGCTCAGCCAGCCCGGGATGCTGTCCAGCATACTGTCCATCAAGTCACTGATATAGCCAAAGCCAAGCGTGATCAGTGAGCCGAAGATCAGGATATTGATCAGCAGTGGCACGATGACAAACGCGCGCAGGGAAGGGTGCTTCAGCATTTTTGCGCCCCGCGTCAGATAGCCCGCGCCGCGCGCAATATTACCCTGCATTGCGAGCATCCTCCGCCGGGCGGCCACAGGCGCGGCAGATGCACTGTTCAGTGCTGGAATCCGCCGCCTTTTCCCGCGCCTGGGCACTGATGATCGCGGACTGGCACCAGCAATTTTCCCCGGATTTTCCCGCCGCTATATCGCATTGATTGTCGCCACCGCACAGGGGGCATGTTGCCGCCACTTTCCTGGAATCGCTCATAGATCTGCCGTATTTACCGTGCCTGACGCTATACTACCGGAGTGTAGACAGGGTGGGTAATATGAACAGCGATGGCGACGAAGAATTTTCACAGGCAATGTCTGACGTGGTACGCAGGGACAGCGAACCAAGGGTCGCCATCAGCCGCAAGCGACATGCCGAGAGTGAGGCGTCACTGCAGCACCGCAGGCGAGCCGCCTCGCTGGCCCCACAGCGTGAGCGCAACAGCCTGACAGAATCCGGCATCCTGCCGCTGGATGCCTGGTATGTACTCGCCTTCAAACGTCCGGGCGTGCAGAACGGTGTATTCCGCAAGCTCAAACAGGGGCGCTACGAAGCCCAGTCAAGACTCGACCTGCATCGTATGACGGCAGAAGTCGCCCGAAAGGAAATCTTCGACTTTATCGAGGAGTCCTACCAATACGGCCTTCGCAGTGTGCTGATTATTCACGGTAAGGGCGAAAGCAAAGCCGAGCAGGCGCGCAGTTCCATCCTGAAAGGCTGTGTCGATCAATGGCTGCGCGACCTGGAACAGGTGCTGGCATTTCACAGCGCTCAGCCGCGCGATGGTGGTACCGGCGCGGCCTATGTCCTACTGCGCAAAAGCGAGGAAAAAAAGCGCGAGAATCGCGAAAAATTCTCCAAAGGCCGAGTGCCCTTTGATCCTGAATAAGCAAGCCCTGCCGCAACAGCCCCCGGCCAGATTCAACAGCTAAGCCGCCCCCGCCGCTTTAAGAATCTCAACATACTCAACCCCACGCCGATGCGTAGAAATAATGTCCAACGCCGTACGCCCATCCTTGTCCACGGCATTCAGATCGCGCCCTTCCTCGCAAAAAAAGCCCACGAACATTTCAAAATCTTCGGCTTTCATGCTCTGGTAAGCCTTTATCAAGGTGCGAAAATCCTCCGCCGTGCCATCGTGTGACCGCACATTGAGGTAGCTTCGGACGTGATCCTCTGTCCAGACTTCATCGACGACCTTTTCTTTGTCTTTACGCATGCTGCTATTACTCCTGGACCAGCTTTTTCGCCAGCAATTCATTGACCATTTGCGGGTTTGCCTGGCCTTTGGATAATTTCATGACCTGGCCGACAAAGAAGCCAACCAGTTTTTTGCGTTTTCCGTCATCGGCATCGAGATACTGCTGCACCTGCGCGGCATTGGCGCCGATCACCTCGTCGACGATGACTTCCAGCGCGCCGCTGTCGCTGACCTGCTGCAATCCTTTGGCGGCAATAATGTCATCGGCACTGCCCTCTCCCTGCCACATCGCCTCGAACACCTGTTTGGCGATCTTGCCCGAGATACTTTTGTCGAGGATGCGCGAGATCAGCGCGCCGAGGTCAGCTGCGGATACCGGGCAATCTTCGATGCTGCGCTCGTCGCGATTGAGTTGGCCCAGCAGTTCCACCTGCACCCAGTTCGCGGCGATTTTGGCATCGCCGCAATCGGCTACCACGGATTCAAAGTAGTCGGCCAGGGCGCGGCTGTCAGCGAGCACATTGGCGTCATAGGTACTCAGGCCATATTGCTCTGTGAATCGCAGGCGTTTATCGGCTGGCAATTCCGGGAGTGCCGCGCGAATAGCGTCGATATAGACATCGTCAATAACCACCGGCAACAGGTCTGGCTCCGGAAAATAGCGGTAGTCATTAGCTACTTCCTTGCTGCGCATCGGGCGGGTCTCGTCCCGGTCAGCATCGTACAACCGCGTTTCCTGCACGACTTTGCCGCCGTCGTCGAGAATGTCAGCCTGCCGTTCGATCTCGTGGCGGATGGCCTTCTCCACGAAGCGGAAGGAGTTGACGTTCTTTATCTCCGCGCGGGTTCCCAGTGTCTCTGAGCCGGCTGGTCGCAGAGAAATATTCACGTCGCAGCGCATCGAGCCCTCGGCCATATTGCCGTCGGAGATGCCCAGGTAGGTTACCAAGCTGTGCAGTGCCTTAAGATAGGCCACTGCCTCCGCCGCGTTGCGAATTTCTGGCTCCGAGACAATTTCCAGCAGCGGCGTACCGGCGCGGTTCAGGTCGATGCCGCTCTGCCCGTGAAAATCCTCATGCAGTGATTTCCCTGCGTCCTCCTCAAGGTGCGCGCGCGTGATACCAATTTTGCGGCTGCTGCCATCCTCCATCAGGATATCAAAGCTGCCCTTGCCGACAATCGGGGCCTCAAATTGGCTGATCTGGTAGCCCTTGGGTAGGTCGGGATAAAAATAGTTTTTCCTGTCGAACACCGAGCGTTTGCCGATCTCTGCGCCGATGCCGAGTCCGAACTGCACCGCGAAGGTCACGGCCTGCTCATTGAGCACCGGCAGCATTCCCGGCATGGCCAGATCTACCGCACTCGCCTGGGTATTGGGCTCCGCGCCAAAGGTAGTGGGCGAGCCGGAGAAAATTTTTGATTTGGTGGCTAGCTGCAGGTGCACTTCCAGCCCAATCACAGGTTCCCATTGCATCAGGCAACTCCTTTGGCAACGTCATCTGGCGAGCGTAGGTGCCAGTCGGTCGCCTGCTGAAAACGGTGTGCAACATTGAGCAGCCGAGCCTCGTCAAAGTGACGTCCGATCAACTGCAGTCCCACCGGTTTGTTATCCACAAACCCGGCGGGTACAGACATACCGGGAAGCCCCGCGAGATTGACCGCGAGGGTGTAGACGTCTTCCAGATACATCGCGATCGGGTCGTTGGTCTTAGTGCCCAAGGCAAAGGCTGGGCCAGGTGTGGTGGGGCCGGCAATGATATCGACTTGTTCAAAGCAGTCCATGAAATCCTGCTTGATCAGGCGGCGTACCTGCTGGGCCTTCTTGTAATAGGCATCGTAGTAGCCGGCAGACAAGGCATAGGTGCCGACCAGAATGCGGCGTTTGACCTCATCACCGAAACCCTCTTCCCGGGTGCGGGTGTAGAGATCGTGCAAGTCCGCAGGATCTTCACAGCGGTGGCCGTAGCGCACACCGTCGAATCGCGACAGGTTGGTGGAGGCCTCGGCCGGTGCGATGATGTAATAGGTCGGAATGGTGAGCGCGCTGTGTGCCAGCGACACATTCACCAGTGTGGCGCCCTGTGCCTCAAGCTCCCGCAGCGCGCTGTTGATACACTCACCCGTGGCACTGTCGAGGCCCTCGCCAAAGTATTCAGTGGGCAGGCCGATACGCAGGCCCTCCAGAGGGTTATTCAGGGTGCGGCAGTAGTCTTCGCTCTCGGTGTTTGCGGAAGTAGAGTCCAGCGGGTCGTGTCCGGCCATGGTATTGAGCAGCAAAGCGCAATCTTCAGCGCTGCGAGCCATCGGTCCAGCCTGATCCAGGCTAGAGGCGAAGGCGACCATCCCGAGTCGGGATACGCGGCCATAAGTGGGCTTCAGGCCTGTGATACCGCAAAAGGCAGCGGGCTGGCGAATAGAGCCACCGGTGTCGGTACCCGTGGCAGCCGGGGCCAGCAGGCCGGCGACTGCAGCCGCAGAGCCTCCGGAGGAACCACCCGGTACCAGATTGGTATCCCAGGGGTTGTGCGCCGGGCCATAAAAGCTGCTTTCATTGGACGAGCCCATCGCAAACTCGTCCATATTGGTTTTACCCAGCATCACTGCGCCGGCCGTCTTGAAACGCTGGATGACGGTGGCGTCGTAGGGTGGAACAAAATTGTCCAGCATGCGCGAGCCGCAGCTGGTGCGCAGGCCCTCGGTACAGAAGATATCCTTGTGGGCTATCGGAATACCTGTCAGGGGGGCGGCGTCTCCGCCCGCAAGGCGCTCATCAGCAGCGGCAGCAGCGGCCATTGCCGCGTTTTCGTCCACGCTGATAAAGCTGTTATAGCGGCTATCGAGGGCGGCTATCCGGTCAAGATAAGCGCGCGTCAGCTCTTTGCTGGAGAACTGGCGTTCACGTAGCCCTGCAATGAGTTGGGCAACAGATTTTGTGTGCATTACAACTGTCCTGATGCGGCGTAGGCCGCCTATTCGATGACTTTGGGAACCAGATAGAGGCCGTTTTCGACGGCGGGGGCAATCGCCTGGAAGGCGTCGCGGCGGTCTGTCTCGGTTACGACGTCGGGGCGCAGCTGCTGGGTTGCGTCCAGAGGGTTGGCCATGGGCTCCACATTGGATGTATCCACGGCCTGAAGTTGGTCAACCATTTGCAGGATTTCAGCAATGCGCTGAGTGACCTGGCCAATTTCGTCGCCGGCGATGCGGATTCGGGCCAGTTCCGCAATCTTGGTAATCTCATTCTGCTCAATACTCATAGTGTTTTAATCGCTGGGTCCGGTTCTCGAAGCGGCGGGGGGGCGTAAACTTATCACATTTGCGCCTTGCCCAAAATCCCTGTGGTTGGTACAGTTGCACAATTCAGCCAACTCCCAAAAAAAGCCGGTCGCAAAGCACTATATCTACTACTAAAGCCGGTTAGTAGAGAAGTAAAAAAGAACTCTAACGCGGGGTTCCCCGTTGTTTTCACAGGGTAGCAAAAATTCATGTTCAAGAAGCTGCGTGGGGTGTTCTCAAGTGACCTCTCCATTGATCTAGGTACGGCCAACACACTGATTTATGTGCGGGATAAAGGCATTGTGCTGAATGAGCCCTCGGTGGTCGCCATTCGCATGCACAATGGCCAGAAAACCATTGAGGCAGTCGGCACGGAGGCCAAGCGTATGTTGGGCCGCACGCCCGGCAATATCACCGCTATCCGTCCGCTCAAAGACGGCGTAATCGCCGATTTTCTGGTGACGGAGAAGATGCTGCAGCACTTTATAGCGAAAGTGCATGAGAGCAAGTTTATACGCCCCAGCCCGCGAGTGTTGGTCTGCGTGCCGTGTATGTCGACGCAAGTGGAGCGCCGCGCGATCCGCGAATCGGCGCTCAGCGCCGGTGCGCGGGATGTGCGATTGATAGAAGAACCTATGGCGGCGGCGATCGGTGCCGGTCTAAGCGTAGATGAAGCCACTGGCTGTATGGTGGTAGATGTCGGTGGTGGTACAACCGAGGTGGCCATTATTTCCCTCAATGGAGTGGTTTATCGGGATTCTGTCCGCACTGGCGGTGACCGCTTTGATGAAGCCATCGTCTCTCACGTACGCCGTCGCTATGGCAGCCTCATCGGTGATGCCACCGCCGAGCGTATCAAACTGGAAGTGGGCTGTGCGTTTGCCGGCAGTGAGCTGCGTGAAATCGATGTACGCGGGCGCAATCTGGCTGAAGGTGTGCCGCGCAGTTTTACGCTCAATAGCGATGAGATACTCGAATCACTGCAGGATCCGCTGGCGGCGATTGTGCAGGCCGTAAAGTCCGCTCTCGAGCAGTCTCCGCCGGAGCTCGCCGCCGACATTGCTGAAAGCGGTATTGTTCTGACGGGTGGCGGCGCCCTGCTGCGCGATCTGGATCGACTGATTTCTGAAGAAACCGGGCTTCCGGTTATCGTCGCGGACGACCCCCTGACCTGCGTCGCTCGCGGTGGTGGTATCGCTATGGAACGAATGGATAGACGCACCATAGATCTACTGTCCACTGAGTAACTCGTCTCAGTGGACACGGTGCTATGCGTGTATTCCCATGGCAAGTACCTTGGGTTGAGCCATCGGGCCGAATGTGTCGATATCGGTAACTGAGGAGCGCACATCAAGCCATTATTTGTCAAAGATTCCTCCCTACTGTGGCGCGTATTGCTGGCGATGGCCATTGTGATCGCGCTTATCGCCGCAGACCTGCGCTACAACAAGCTGCAAACTGCACGTTCTGCACTCGATACACTGGCGGCGCCCATTTTCTGGGTGGCCAATCTGCCATCTCGCGTGAGCGAATGGACTGAAATCCACGCCCAGTCGAGAACACAGCTGCTGGAAAGCAACGACCGCCTGCGCCGCGAAAACCTGATACTACAGGGGCGTTCGCAGCAGATGGCGTCATTGCAGGGTGAGAACGTGCGGCTGCGCAAGCTGCTCAACTCCAGCGCGTTGCTGCGCGATGACGTGTTGGTTGCGGAGCTGATCGGCGTGTCTCCGGACCCGGAGCGCCTGCAATTGGTATTGAACAAGGGCGAAAAAGACGGTGTCTTTGTCGGGCAGCCATTGATCGATGCGGACGGTTTGATGGGGCAGGTTGTAGCGGTCAGCGGAAGCACGTCGCGGGCTCTGCTGGTCACCGATGTCACGCACTCCGTACCCGTGCAGGTCAATCGCAACGGTGTGCGTGCTATCGCAGAGGGCAGCGGCGAGTTGGGGTCGCTCGAAATTCGTCATGTCTCTTCGAACACCGATATACAGGTCGGAGATCTGTTGGTCACTTCCGGCCTCGGTGGGCGGTTTCCTGAAGGCTACCCGGTGGCGGTGGTGACCGTGGTAGAACGGGACTCCGGAGAAACTTTCGCGCGTGTGTTGGCGGAGCCCAGTGCTGCGCTGGATCGCACCCGACACGTTCTGTTGGTGTTCACAACGCGCAAAACCCAGGAAGGCTGATCGGTGGCAACCAGGGGCGGGCAGGGCTATCCCATCATAATTCTGACTTTTGTTCTGGCATACGTGTTGGCTGTAATACCACTCCCTGCCTGGCTGCAATGGGGTCGACCCGAGTGGGTGGCGCTGACGCTTATCTATTGGTGTATTGCACTGCCGCAGCGGGTGGGAATTACCGCTGCACTACTGCTGGGGGTCGGGCTGGATGTTCTGGAGGGCGCCGTACTAGGGCAGAACGCGTTCGCGTTGGTGATCGTAGCATTGTTGTCTCAGCTGCTCTATCAACGTTTGCGAGTATACAGCCTGTGGCAGCAGGCCGTGGTGGTTTTCATTCTGGTCGGCATCAATCAGCTGATCTGTCAATGGGTGCAGAGCATAGAGGGCGCCAGCGTGTTGCCGCGACTCTTCCTACTGCCGGCACTGTCCAGCGCACTGCTGTGGCCTGTCATTCTGCACAGCCTGCGCGGTTTGCGCCGCTATTATCAGGTAAGTTGAGATGGGTTTGCCACGCTTGATACTTGCATCGGCCTCTCCCCGTCGCCGGGAACTGCTGAATCAGTTGGGTGCCAGATATACCGTGGAGCCTGCACATATCGACGAGTCGCAACGCGAGGGAGAGGTGGCTTCTGCATACGTGCAGCGTATGGCGGAAGAGAAAGCCCTGGCGGTTGCGCTGCGCTTACCCGCTCCCGACGACTATGTCGTGCTCGCAGCGGATACTACCGTGGTGCTGGGCGACACAGTGCTGGGGAAGCCGCGTGATCGTGAAGAGGCGATGGCTACCCTGACCTGTCTCAGTGGGCGCTGGCACACTGTATTGACAGCAATATGCCTGTCAGCTGGAGGCGAAATCGACAGCCAGGTGGTGGAGACCAGAGTGCAGTTTGCCACCTTGAGTCCTGCTGATTGCGCGGCGTATATGGACACTAGTGAACCCTGGGATAAGGCCGGTGCTTATGGCATTCAGGGGCTAGGGGGTGCTTTTGTACGCACCATTGAGGGTAGTTACACTAACGTGGTGGGCCTGCCTTTGTGGGAGACGTGGCGATTATTGTCGGCCCACGGAATTGAAACCGCGCTGACCCCCGCTA
Source organism: Halioglobus sp. D3-4 (assembly GCF_055809315.1). Taxonomy (NCBI): domain Bacteria; kingdom Pseudomonadati; phylum Pseudomonadota; class Gammaproteobacteria; order Cellvibrionales; family Halieaceae; genus Halioglobus; species Halioglobus sp. D3-4. The sequence goes on along the minus strand of NZ_CM147907.1, from coordinate 2,685,400 downwards.
CGTCCGCCGGGGTTGCGAGGGCAGATGGGTGAGAATAGAACCGTGAGTGAAGAAATTCTGATCAATTTCACCCCGATGGAAACCCGTGTGGCGCTGGTCGACAACGGCGCCGCGCAGGATATTCTTATCGAGCGTTCTACCGCCCGGGGTATCGTCGGCAATATTTACGCCGGTAAAGTCGTGCGGGTGTTACCGGGTATGCAGGCGGCATTCGTCGACATAGGCGTCGAGCGCACGGCGTTTTTGCATGTCTCGGATATTGTTGCCACGCCGCGTACTGGCCGCGCAGACAAGAGCCGTTCTTCCGACAGTATCGCTGACTTATTGCACGAGGGTAAGAAACTCGTGGTGCAGGTGGTTAAAGATCCGCTGGGTAGTAAGGGCGCCCGCGTTACCACTGAGTTGTCGGTGTCGACCCGCTACCTCGTGAAGTTAATGCAATCCGACCACATTGGTATATCACAATTGATTGACGACCCACTGGAGCGGACGCGTCTGCAGCAGTTGCTATCTCAATCTATTGAAGCGCGGCCCATGGAGGAAGCATGCGGCTTTATTCTGCGCACGGCCGCCGAGGGCGTGGGTGAGGAAGAAATTGTCGCGGACCTGAGATTCCTTCGTCGTCTGTGGTCTGCAGTTTCTCGGCGCGCGGCGGCGGCCACCGATACGGAGTTACTCTACGAGGAACTGCCGCTTTATCTACGCATAGTGCGCGATATGGTGAGGCCATCGGTCGAGCGTATTCAGATCGACAGCCGAGAGTGTTTCACTGCGCTGCAGGAATTTTGCGATGACTATGTACCGGAAGTGGCCGGTCTGCTCGAATTGTACAGCGGCGAGCGCCCCCTGTTTGAGCTGCACGCTGTCGAGGATGAAATCCAGCGGGCACTGGAGCCGCGCGTTGATCTTAAATCTGGCGGTTATCTGATTATCGACCAGACCGAGGCGATGACAACTATCGACGTGAATACCGGTTCCTTTGTCGGCAGACGGAATCAGGCGGAAACCATACTCAAGACGAATCTGGAGGCTGCTGCCGCGCTCGCCAGACAGCTGCGGGTGCGCAATCTGGGCGGAATCATCATAGTCGATTTTATTGATATGGAGGACGCAGAGCATCGCCGCCAGGTGCACCGTACTCTGGAGAAACACATGCAGCGTGATTCCGCACGCAACCAGATTACCGGCGTCTCAGAGCTGGGCCTGGTTGAAATGACACGCAAGCGCACCCGGGAAAGTCTGCAAAGAATGCTGTGTGAAGGCTGTCCCGTTTGCAGTGGGCGCGGTATGGTTAAGACTGCCGAGACCGTCTGCTATGAAATTTTTCGGGAAATTATGCGCGATGCCCGCGCCTATGAAAACGACCGGCTGATGGTGCTGGGGTCGCAGGCCGTTATCGATCGTCTTCTGGATGAGGAGTCAGCGCACCTAGCCGACTTGGCAGAGTTCATCGGCAAGTCGATCAGCTTGCGGGCAGAGCCGGGTTATAACCAGGAACAGTTTGACATCATATTGCTTTAGACAGGCAGTGCGCGCGGAATTGATGCTTGGAAAATCTCGTTTACAAAAAAGTTGCCGGCGCTCTCTGGGTGATTCTGATCATTTTGATAGTGACGCTGGCCACTTATGTCAGCATGGGGCGTCTGCTCACGGCGAACCTGTCCAATTTTCGCAGTGAGATCCTCCAGGCACTAAATGAGCGTTTGCCGTTTGGCGTGGAGGCGCAGCAGGTCACTGGTCAGTGGCAGTCGTTCACTCCCTCTCTCATATTAACCGGGTTGAGCATCACTATGCCCGGTAGTGAGAGCCCTCCCCTTCAGCTGTCCCGAGGACGTATGGATGTAGACGTTCTGAATAGTCTGCGGACACGCTCTCTGCAGATGACCCGGCTAGTACTCGATGGCCTCAGTCTGCGCGGCGAACTCTCAAACGAGGGCAAGTTTACGCTGGCAGGGCTCGGGAGTGGCGCCGTCGGAACGGCAACACCGCTGCAGGAGTTCCTGCTGAATGTCGAACATGTCGCGCTGCGTGACAACCGCCTGCTGCTGACGATGCCCGATGGTGAGGTGCGCGACATGGCGCTGCAGCTTGAACTGTCTCGAGAGGGCAGTCAGCGACATGTGCAGGGGACATTGGCTTCCTCTGCCGGTGCGCGAATAGCCATTGTTGCACAAGGTTTGGGAGATCCCTTCAAGCCCGATCAGTTCTCGGGGCAGGTGTATCTGGATATGCAATCCGCCCACCTCGGAGCGGTGAAGGAGATGTTTGCCGAACACGCAGTGACTGCCTGGGCTGATGGCACAGTGGATCTGGAACTCTGGTTGAATTGGGACAGGGGGCGGCCGTCGTTGCAGGCCCGGCTTGAGGGCGCCGATCTGCTGGTCTCGGCGGATGGGACATCCTGGCAGATGCCTTTGCAGCGACTGGCGCTGGAGGCCAGATTGTCGCAGCGCGATGATAAATGGGCACTGTTTGTAGCTGATTTACAGCTTGAGAATGATGATGTCGAGTGGTCCCTCCCCAGACTGCAAATGGACATGGAGGGAAGTGCGCTGCGCCTGCGCTCCAGCGGCTTTTCGCTGGCCCCGATAAATACCATCATCACCAGTCAGGACGTTGTCTCCGAGGCATTACGAGAGGTATTTGCGGCATTGCAGCCACGGGGACAGGTCAGCGCACTGCAGATTGATATCGATGATATCAATCAACCGGGTGATGACTGGCAGCTAGCGGCGAACTTTGAAAATCTGGCGGTAGAATCTCTGCACGGAGCGCCTGGGGTGACGACTGTGAACGGTTTTACTGAACTGTCTGCCTCCGGTGGTTTCGTGATTCTTGATGGCCAGTCGATGAGTTTGGACTTCCCCGCGATTTACAGTGAACCGCTGTATTTTGACGATCTCTATGGCACATTGCACCTGGACTGGAATAGCGAGGTGGTGACACTTACGAGCGGCCTGCTGACCACGCAGGGTGAAGAGGGTGTGGCAAAGGTGCTGTTCGGCCTCAATATCCCGCTGGCTGAGGATGAGATCGGGATCGAGATGGATCTGCTGGTGGGTCTACATGATACCCACCCCGTGCACCGTGTAAAATACATTCCCTTCACGCTCGATCCGTCATTATTGCGTTGGTTGTCGGACAGTATTGGCGAGGGTGATATCGAGCAGGGCGCTTTTCTTTGGCGCGGAAGTCTGAGGCCGGGGGCGGCCGCACTGCGCACGGTGCAGCTTGCATTCAATGTTAAAGACACCGCACTAAACTACCATCCGAGCTGGCCACCCGTGCTGGTCGAGGAGGGTGTCGTGTTGATCAATGATAGCAATGTCAGCGTGTGGGCGGAGCAGGCCAGCCTCTATAACTCCAGTGTTGATGCACTGTCGGTGGAAACCCGACTCAGTGCCGTGGGTGATCTAACGCTGGACCTGCAGGGGAATTTGCAGGGGCCTGTGAGTGATGGTTTCAGAGTGTTGGAGGAATCACCGCTGGCACAGGTGGTTGGGCCGACTTTTGCTGCCTGGACGGCCAGTGGGCAATTGGACACGGAACTGCAACTGCACATGAATCTCACCGACCCGTCAGCTGCGCCACAGGTGGATGTTGCCACAGTATGGCGCGATGTGGAGCTGATGGTAATGCCAGGCCAGCTGCCGTTGCAGTCACTGAATGGCGAGTTTGAGTACAGCACGGCCAGGGGATTCAGTGCCTCAGAGTTGATGGCAACGCTCTGGGGAAATACTGTCACTGCAGCTCTGCGCCAAGAGCACGACCGCAATGGTGGTGCCTACGACCCGGCCGCCACCATAGTGGATATTGATCTGGCCACCCGTGTTGAGTTGGCTGATATTCGTCGTTGGTTACAACTGGACGCCCTGGATTTTGCCAGCGGCCAGGCCGATGCAGACCTGGGCATCCGTCTCGCGCCGGGTGCGGCCCCCGTGCTGATTGTTACCAGTGATTTGCAGGGTGTCAGCATGGACCTGCCGCAGCCGTGGCAAAAAAACGCACAGGAAGAGAGACGCTTTCGACTGGAAATACCGCTGGCGCAGGGCGTGATACCTCTGGCGGTGGACATAGGCGAGGACCTGCATCTGGAGCTGGCCATGGACGCCGGGGTTGTGCGCGCGGGTGCGCTGGGGATTAACCAACCGGCACCGGCAGTTAGTGATGGTGTGTTGCGGGTCGCGGGTCAAACAGCGCTGTTGCAGGTTGATGAGTGGATGCTTCTGTTGAATCGCTACTTTGGCGATCCGGGTGCACTGAGGAAAGGGCTTCACCAGCAAACAACACAGGCTGATTCCGCCGAGCAGGTTGTACTGGTGCCTTCGTCTGAAAAGGAGCAGGCCACGAACTTGCCACTAGAGGTCGAAGTCGATCAACTCCACGTCGATAGTGTAGTGGTGGCGGGGCAGGAGCTTCGCGATTTTGTCTTTGATCTGGCCCTGCGCCCTGCACATTGGCAGTTTAATATGGCGAGCGATTGGCTGCGTGGTGAGCTTTTCAGTGCTGGAACTGACGCTCCACTGGAGTTGACAGTGGAATACCTGGACATCGATGGTATGCCGGGTTTCAAGGCTCCGGAGGGCGGTGGTGATTCGTCGTTGGAGCTACCCCGCATGACCGTGTCACTGCGCGACATCTTTCAGTCGGAGAAGCGGCTCGGCGAACTGGATTTCGACCTCTCGAGCGAAGCTGATGTACTCTCTGCGGAGAATATCACAGGCGACCTGGCCGGATTGCAGCTGAGTGCCGGGCGGCCCGGTCAGCTAATTTGGCATCAGGGGGGGCGTGCACACACAGAAGTGCAAGTGGATCTCAGTTTTGATGATTTGGGTGAGACGCTGGCGTATTTTGACTACCAGCGTATCCTGGAAACTGAGGATGGCGCTGTGCAGGTAGATTTTCGCTGGCCCGGCAGTCCGCAGTCGTTTGCGCTCGCGGATGGAGAGGGCTCGCTGCAACTGCAGATAGGTGCAGGCAGTTTTCTGAATGCCCCGGCCGGTGCCAGTGGCGCTGTGCGTGTCGCCAGTATTCTCAACCTCGCCGACATTGTGCGACGACTGAGCCTGTCCAATACGTTTGAAACGGGCATACCCTTTGATAGTGTTCAGGGCGAGATCGAGGTGCGGGACGGTATCCTCACCGTGGCGCGCATGGATGTGGAGGGCGGTTCAAGCTTTCGCTTCAGCGGGGTATCTGATCTGCGCAGCCGAACCCTGGACGGCCAGTTGGTGGCCACGCTGCCGGTTGCGAACAATTTGTCCTGGATAGCCGCACTGGCCGCCAGCCTGCCTGTGGCTGCGGGTGTGTTTGTGGTGAGCCAAGTGTTCAGCGAGCAGATGAACCGACTTTCCAGCGCCGTCTACACCATCACCGGCTCGTGGGATGATCCCGCGGTCAGCTTTGATCGCATGTTCGACAGTGCAACAAAGAGTGCCGCCAGCAGTTCATCAGAGCGCAGAGACAGCGGCGCATCGGATAGCGCTGCGAACGATGCAGCAGCGCACGATACAGCAGTGGGCGAAGTCAGCGGTGTATCAGAGCGTTCCGCAGTTGAGGCACTGCCGCCGGTTCAGTCAGAGTCGCCCTGAAACTCTTGGAGTTCCCTGAGGTAGGCGAACAGTTTGCGGCTGGCCGCAGGGGGCTTGTTCTGCTCGGTCTCGCGACCATGCTGTAACAGCAGCTGTCGCAAATGTTGTCGGTCTGCACTGGGAAATCGCGCAACCGCCAGTTCCACACCTGCAATACCTTCGGCCAGTATTTCCGAACGCAGTTGCTCCAATTGATGAAAGGCGGCCGCGTTTTGCTGACGTGCCGTATGCAGTGTCTGCAGTGCCTGTTCGATAGGAGCGGGGTTTATGTTGCGCATCAGTTTACCAATGAACTGCAGATGACGCTTACGGGCACTGTTACTGCGTATCTGACGACATTCCCGGATAGCCGACAACAGCCTGTCGTCATCGATCGGAATCTGCCCAAGTTGACTGTCATTTAGCTCTACCAGTGATTCGCCCATCGCCTGCAGTCGGTGCATCTCCCGCTTGAGTGCACTTTTGCTGGGAGCATCCTCCATCTCGACCTTGTCATCCGGACGGTACTTAGCCATAAAAGAGTGTCGCCAGCCCAAGGAAAGAGACGAAACCTACGACATCCGTCACGGTGGTGAGGACCACACCGCCGGCAAGTGCAGGGTCGATTTTTATCCGCGTCATAAACAGTGGCAATACAGCCCCCACGAGGGCAGCGGTTACCAGGTTGATGATCATGGCCCCGGCGATGATACCGCCGATAGTCCAGTCGTCAAACCACACCGAGGCTGCCACTGCCACTACCACGGCCCAGAGGATGCCATTCATCAGTCCGATCTGGAGTTCCCGATTGATCAACCAGGCCTGGTTGGTTTTACCGATTTGCCCCATCGCGATGCCGCGTACGACCAGTGTGAGTGTCTGTGTCCCGGCTATGCCGCCCATAGACGCTACGATGGGCATCAGGACCGCCAGCGCGACGACTTTTTCGATCGTGCCCTGGAACAGGTTGATGACAGAGGCGGCAATGAACGCCGTAATCAGGTTTATCCCGAGCCATATCGCGCGTCGCGGTGCCGAACGTATAAAAGGGGCGAAGGTATCCTCATCCTCATCCAGTCCGGCCATGGACATTAGCGAACGGTCCGCATCCTCGCGGATAACATCTACGACGTCATCAATGGTGATTCGTCCCAGCAGTGTACCATCCTCGTCAACGACCGGAGCGGACACCCAGTCGTTGCGCTCGAACAGCCGCGTGACCTCTGTGTCGGACATATTGACGTTTATCGGCTCCACGTCAGTGACCATCATTTCCCGTACTGACGTAGAGGGATCCGAAACTAACAGCGTGCGCAGAGGCAACAGGCCGATATATTTGTCGGACCGGTTTACCACGATCAGGTTGTCCGTCATCTTCGGGATTTCGCTATGTCGACGAAGGTAGCGTAAAACCACATCAAGGGTCAGTGCGGCCCGGATAGTGATTGTATCGGTGTTCATCAAGCCGCCGGCGACATCGTCCGGGTAGTGCATAACCCGTTCCAGTCGAGCACGGTCCTGCTGGTCCATCGCGAACAGCACTTCCTGCATGATGTGGCCAGGCAACTGCTGCAGGATGTCGGCGATGTCGTCGTCTTCCAGATGCTCGGTAAGCTGCACCACCTCCGCCGCGTTCATCGCCGCCAGGAATTGAGCCTGTAAGTCGTCGCCGAGTTCACCGAGCACTTCGCCTTCGCGCTCGGCATCCACCATCTGCCAGAGAATATGCCTGAACCGGGGCGGGGATGATTCGATCAGGTGCGCTATGTCGGGGGGAGATAAGCCATTTAGCATGCGCCGGACATCGACGAACGTGCCGCTTTCGAGCGCCGCAGAAAGCCTGTCGAGAGTTCGTTGGGAAACTTCTTGATTCTGCGCCATTTGTATACCCGGGAAAAGCCTCTCAGGACAGGATGTCCGCAGAAAGAATTATCCGGAAAAGCGGGGTCTGCAACAACGTGATTAGTTACGTAACTGCAGTTTACTCGGGTTCGTCGAAACGGTTTTCAAGCAGTGTTTGCAAGGCGGTCAGAGCTTCCTGCTCATCGTTGCCGTCAATCTCGAGCTCCAATATGGTGCCCTTGCCAGCGGCCAGCATCATCACTGACATGATGCTTTTACCGTCAACCCACTTGCCGTCCTTGCCTGTTTTGATGGTACTGGAGAAGGCGGAAGTGCAGGCGACAAACTTGGCTGCCGCACGAGCGTGCAAACCGAGCTTGTTGATAATACGTACCTGAGTTCGAATCACGCGCTGACCTGTCTACTGGAGTTCTCTGTGTCTTATATGCATTGACGGATATTCCGTCTGGTAGTGCTTGTAAAGGCGATTCGCCAAATATACTGAACGATGTTGGCCGCCGGTACAACCCAGGGCAATATTCATGTAACTGCGATTGCCCTCGCGATAGCGAGGAAGCCAAGTATCCAGATAGTGACGGAGATCGCGATAGAGATCAGCGGTCATGGGCTGTTCTTCGAGAAAAGCGCTGACTTCTTCATCCAGGCCGGTCTTGATGCGCAGCTCTTTTACCCAATGGGGGTTGGGCAGCATCCGCACGTCGAACACGAGGTCGGCATCGGCAGGGACACCGCGCTTGAAACCGAAAGATTGAATCAGTATCGACATGGTTCCGGTGCTGGTGCCCAGCAACTGTTGCTTAATTGCATCGCGCAGTTCGTAGACCGTCATCTGGCTGGTATCCAGCACCAGATTGGCGCTTCGCGAGATGGGCTCCAGCAGTTCCTGCTCCCGGTCTATCGCCTCAGCCAATGAAACCGATTCGGTACTGAGGGGGTGACGGCGTCGCGTCTCACCAAAGCGCTGCAACAGCGCCGTTACCTGTGCGTCCAGATACAAAACCTGCACTTCTGCCGAGGATGGCAGTTTCTCCAGGATGTCACGGAAATTCTTTAGATCCTTCCAGGCATTGCGCGCATCAATGCAGACTGCAGTGCCCTGAAATAGCTGAAACTCCTTGTCATTGACCTTTTCCATCAGTGCAGGCAGCAGCGACACGGGCAGGTTATCGATGCAGTAAAACCCCTCGTCCTCCAACTGGTGCAGGGCGGTACTTTTTCCCGAGCCCGAGCGTCCACTAATGACGATTAATCGCACTGAAAACTCTCCTTGTCAGGTTGAATCACTGCACGCGATTTCGTAGAGCGCAAGGTCGTTGCTCGCCGCGCGTAAGCGAGCACAGAAATCTGACTGACTGAGCAGGCCTGCCACTGTCGCGAGGATATCCAGATGCTGTTGCTGGGCTTCCTCCGGCACCAGGAGCACAAACAGCAAGTCTACAGGTAGATCATCCGGAGCGTCGAACGGTATCGGTTCTTCCAGCGTAAGCAGTGCACCCAGTGGTTCAGTGCAGTCACCCACCCGGCAATGCGGGATGGCTATACCCTGGCCGAGACCAGTGCTTCCCAACTTCTCGCGAGAGATAAGGTGATCCAGGACCTGATCATAAGGCAGGGCGGTCTGATCGTCGCAGACGACGGTCGCGATGGTTTCAAATAACCGCTTTTTACTGATCCCCGGTGCGCAGCACACGGTGCGTGCCGGGGTCAGTATTTGACTGAGAGCATTCATTGTCGCGTGTCTAGTGCCCCCGGTGCTTCTGTTTGTGTTTGATCAGCTGGCGGTCCAATTTGTCTGAAAGGGCATCTATCGCTGCGTACATATCCTCTGATTCAGAGTGTGCAAACAAGTCGCCACCGGCGATATGGACAGTGGCCTCCGCACGCTGCACCTTTTTTTCCACCGTAAGAATGACATCGGTAGCGGTTATATGGTCGAAGTGGCGTTGCAATCGCTCGAGCTTGCTTTCGACATAGTCCTTCAGGGGAGTGGTGATTTCCAGGTGGTGACCAGTGATGGTGAGTTGCATAGGTTGCTCCTGTTACAGGTTTGAGACTATTGGTGCCTAATGCCGGCGAGGCCGGTTGCTGATAGTTTGATTCTAGACCAGACGTTTGCGTTCGTTGGATGGTGGTATAAAAAGAGCGTCACGGTATTTGGCTATGGTGCGCCTGGCAATTTCAATGCCCTGTTCTTTCAGAAGCGCTGCAATTTTGTTGTCGCTCAATGGCTTACGCGGGTTTTCGGCGGCCACAAGTTTTTTAATCAGCGCCCTGATGGCGGTGGACGAGCACTCTCCGCCACTGGTGGTCCCTACATGACTTGAGAAGAAATACTTGAGTTCGAAGACACCTCTGGGTGTGTGCATATATTTGTTTGTGGTGGCTCGCGAGATTGTGGATTCATGCATTTCAACGGCCTCGGCAATTTCGTGCAATACCAGTGGTTTCATGGCTTCGGTACCATACTCGAGAAAATTTCGCTGGTGATCGACGATTTTACTGGCAACCTTCATCAGGGTTTCGTTGCGGCTGTGCAGGCTCTTCAGAAACCAGCGCGCCTCCTGCAGGTTATCACGTAAATAGGTGTTGTCGGCGCTGTTATCGGCGCGTTTGATCAAACTGGCGTAGCCGGTATTGATGCGTAATTTTGGTGCGATATCGGGGTTGAGTTCTACCAGCCAGCGACCATTCTTCTTGGTGACAAAGACATCGGGGACAACGTACTCGACCTCCTCGGGTACCGCAGTGTAGCCCGGGTTGGGGTCCAGTGACTGAATCAGCGTCAGTATCTGTTTGAGTTCGTCCTCGCTAATTCGCGCGCGCCTGAGAATCTGGCCGAAATCGCTGCTTGCCAACTGGTTCAGGTAGCGGCTGACAATCAGTTTCGCCTGATCAAGCCAGGGCGTGGTGGGTGGTAACTGGTTTAGCTGTATCAGCAGGCATTCCTGCAGGTCGCGAGCGCAGACCCCGGAGGGCTCAAACTGTTGGAGCCGGTGCAGTACGGCGATGAGCTCGTCAAAATCTATCTCGAGGTCATCGGCCAGGCTCTCGTAAATTTCTTCAGGGCTGCTCAGGAGGCGACCGTTGGCATCCGTAGCGTCAATGATCGAAAGCGCTATAAGGCGGTCTGTATCGGAGAGTCGGGTCAGCCCAAGCTGCCACAGCAGTTGCTCACGGAGTGATTCACTGGCCGAGTTCTGTGCAGAGAAATCATGATCGTTGTTCTCATCACCCTGTGATGCTGGCGCCGATGCTGAAGGCAGCAGATCATCCCACTGCACATCAACAGGCAGATCATCAGACAGGGAGGACTCCCCGTCTACCTCCTTCGAGCTCCAGTCAGGCGCTTCCTCGGTACTGTCATCGTTTTTGTCGTTCTTGCTGCGCGAAGCGTCATCGGTATTGTCCGGTGCGTCATCACCTGAAGTGTAGGGGTCATCCTCAGACATCTCCAGAAGCGGGTTGCTATCCAGTGCCTGCTGGATCTCCTGCTGGAGGTCCAGTGTGGACAGCTGCAACAATCGAATCGCCTGCTGCAGCTGCGGCGTCATCGTAAGTTGTTGACCCAGCTTTAACTGGAGTGACTGCTTCATTTCAAGACTCGGAGCATTGTTTATCTCACGCGGGTATCATCCCGGCCGTTGGGACTTACACAGCCAGTGTAGCCCCCGTGGCCAACGGGTGGCAACCGCTTGGCGTGAAAATTGCTTGGTTTTGTGAGGTGGTCGAAAACTCGTGGCTATGGCCTGCGCGACCGCGCCGGGAAGGGGTTACATACGGAACTGATCGCCAAGGTATACCTGGCGCACATGTTCGTTGCCCAGTACATCTTCGGTTGTTCCAGAGGCGATAATTTGACCTTCGCCCACGATATAGGCCTTTTCACAGATATCCAGTGTGTCCCGCACGTTGTGGTCGGTTATCAACACTCCGATACCGCGATCGCGTAAGTGTAGAATGATCTGTTTGATATCGGTGACTGAGATTGGGTCTACACCGGCGAAAGGTTCGTCCAGCATAATAAAATCCGGCTCAGTGGCCAATGCCCTGGCTATTTCGATACGTCGTCGTTCGCCACCCGACAGCGCCTGGCCAAGGCTGTCCCGCAGGTGCTGGACATGGAACTCTTCCAGCAGTTCGTCACGCCGGGCCAGACGCTGCTTTTTATTTAGGTCCGAGCGCGTTTCAAGGATAGCCATGATATTGTCGCCGACAGTCAGCTTGCGAAATATCGACGCCTCCTGGGGCAGATAACCGACGCCGCGACGCGCGCGTTCGTGCATAGTGAGACTGGTAATATCCTCACCGTCAACGGTGATTAAACCGCGGTCAGCCGGAATGATTCCAATGATCATGTAGAAACAGGTAGTTTTACCCGCGCCGTTAGGGCCCAGCAAGCCGACGATCTGGCCGCTGTCTATCTCGATGGAAACGTCGTGAATAACTTCCCGTCCGCGGTAGGCCTTGGCCAGATTATTCGCTCTCAGTTGCGCCACTATCGTCCTCGTCCTTTAGTTCACTGGGAGGAAGCACGACGACCACTCTGTCGTCTTTGCGTTTTGGATCCGATATCGCCTTGGTCAGCTGTTGCTCAATAAAATAGTCAATTGAATCGCCGTTGACGATAGAGCCATCCTGCTCAACATAGCCGTCAGTCTGTAGGTGTACTCGCTCTTCGGGTCTGTAGTAGGTGATGATGCGGGCTCTGGCATAGACCATCTCTTTGTCCACTTCCGGTCTCTGCTGCATTTTTGCCGGTGCCCCCTCGGCAACAATCTTGCTTGCCTGCCCATCGTCCAGATAGATGGTGAGTTTCTCGGATTCCAGTTTCAGGCTACCCTGGATCGCGATGACATTTCCCCGGTAAATAGTGACGCCGTTGACGTCGTCGCGCTCGGCCTTGTCCGCGGTAATGCGCATGGGTTTGTCGCGATCCTCGGGCAATGCCTCAGTGAGGGCCGCAAAGAGCCCTGTCACCAGCAGCAGTAAACCGGCAAAGAACTGCGTCGATTTGGTATGCGTTTTTGGACAGCGTCTTGACATGGGTGCACTCCGCAAAGCGTTGTGGTGGAAATTGGATGGGATGGGTGCCGCTTGGCCCGGCGACCGGTGGGCGATTGTCTCGCAATCTTTAGACGGCGTCATCAAGCGGTAGTTCCGTGTCAGGCAATGCCCGCATGGAGCAGGTCTTTTAAGTGGAGAACACCGGTGAGTGTGCCGTCCTGATTGAGAACAACCAGCGAGCTGATTTCGTTTTCTTCCATGATGTGCATCGCTGCGGCCGCGAGCATGTCGGCCTCAATCGTTTTTGCGCCCTTACTCATCAGCTGCCCTATCGAAGTCTCGTTGATGTCGGTGCGCGTATCGAGGGCGCGACGCAGGTCGCCGTCGGTGAACACGCCCGCGAGTGTACCGTCTTTATTGACCACAGTTGTCATGCCCATACGTTTGTTGCTGATCTCCAGCAGGGCTTCGGACAGTTTGATTTCCTCTGTCACCATCGGTATATCGTCGCCGGTTTTCATCACGTCCTGCACCTTCAGCAGGAGTTGCCTGCCCAGTGTTCCCCCCGGGTGAGAGAACGCGAAATCATCTGCGGTAAAGCCGCGTGCCTCCAGCAGCGCGATAGCCAGTGCATCGCCCATCACCAACGCGGTGGTGGTGCTGGATGTCGGTGCCAGATCCAGTGGGCAGGCCTCGGTTTCAACGCCGGTATCCAGATGAACGTCGGAGGATTTTCCCAGCGGGGACTGCGGATTCCCTGTCATGCTTATCAGCGGTATACCGAGCCGCTTGAGCAGCGGAATGAGCGTCATCACTTCTGCAACAGCGCCGCTGTTGGACAGTGCAATGACGGCATCATCGGCGGTAATCATACCCATATCGCCGTGGCTGGCTTCGCCCGGATGGACAAAGAATGCCGGCGAGCCAGTACTGGCCAGGGTGGCGGCAATTTTGCGCGCGATATGGCCCGATTTGCCCATACCGGTGACAATGATGCGCCCGCGAACCTGCAACAGGAGCTCACAGGCTGAGGTGAAATCCTGGCCAATTCGCGCTTCCAGCGCGGCAACTGCAGCAGCCTCCATACGGATGGTGCGCTGCGCCGATTGGGTGAAACTGATGGAGCTTTGCTCCGGCATAACGAACCTCTGGCCTACATCGTCGAGTACAGTGAGTAATAATACAGCGCATAGGACGACACTAACAGCGTTCCCAGTATACGCCCAAGGTAGGAGTGGCCCTCTGATGACTTACTGCGCATACGGCTGATAAAAATGGCGAACGCGAGGAACACTGTCAGCAGTGTCATCGCCAGATAGTCGCGCGAGATGACCGCCGGCTCCAGAGTGTGGCTCTCCACAATGCCGGGAATAGCCATCACGGCCAGCAAATTGAACAGGTTTGATCCGATAATATTGCCCAGTGCGATCTCAGTATGTCCCCGCATTGCACTGGCGATAGTGGCAGCCAACTCCGGCAGGCTGGTGCCAATCGCGACAATTGTGAGGCCGATAACGAGTTCCGATACTCCCAGTTCCTGCGCCGTATGAACGGCTCCCCACACCAGCAGCTTGGAACTAACAATCAGCAGGGCAAGGCCCACCAGAAAGCTGAGCCAGGCGCGCCCCGGTGTCAGTAACTTCTCTGGTTCCTCGCCCGCTTCCTCCAACAGTCCCGGATCCTTGAACTGCTGATTCACCAGTCGCGCGATGATAAATACCAGCAGGGCGACCATCAGCCAGCCATCTGACTGTGACAGCTCCCCGTCCATAATCAGTAGGCCAGCGACAATGGTTGCCACAAGCAACAGGAACACTTCCGATTTCATGCATCGCTCTTGTACCATCAGGGGAGCGACCAGCACGGTAATGCCCAGCACCAGCGCAATATTTGCAATATTGGAGCCGATCGCGTTACCGATGGCCAACTCGCCGGCGCCGGACAGCGAGGCGGTGATCGCCACGAGAATTTCCGGAGCCGATGTTCCGACAGAGACAATGGTCAGGCCGACGATAATGGGGGACATGCCCATGTTTTTGGCGATGGAGGCCGCGCCTGCGACAAACAAGTCCGCACTCCAGATGAGGACTATAAAGCCGACGAGAATCATGGCCACTGCTAACAGCATACGAACGAATTTCCTGTTAAAGTGTGCGCCGCCCGGTGCAGGGGAACCTCAGAGGCGGTATAGATGTCGAAAACATGAAGTAACATGGGTTGGTGAGGTAGTAGGTGTCCTTTGTGTTTAGAAGCCGAGTATACAGGGCATTGCGGTTGAGAGTGGTAACAAATTGAAAAATGGAGCACAGGAATGTCAATTCGCAGTCTAAAAGTAGGAGTGATCGTTGCATTGTTGTTGGCGGCAAGTGGCAGTTTGCGTGCTGTCGCACAGAACCACGCCGCCTATGATCTGGTACAGGATACCACCACACAGGTTATGGATGTGGTGGAGGCGGCCAATGCGTACGCAGAGGAAGATCCGGAGCGTTACTACCAGCAAGTGCAGGCGCTGCTTGACCCCCTGATCGATTACCGCGGCTTTGCGCGCAAGGTGATGGGCCCCTATGCCAGTTCTGATCGCTATCGCAGCCTCGACCAGGCTGGGCGCAGTAAATTAGTAGAGCAGCTCGACCAGTTCACAGCGGCGATGCGCGCATCTCTGGTGCGTACCTACAGCAAGGGTCTTCTGGCATTCGGCGGTTCCAGGATTGAGCTCACCCCACCCGACGAAGAGGCCTCCGGCCGCTCTCGCATGTCACTGCAGCAATTGATCTACGCAGACCGTCGTGATCCCTATGTCGTGATATACCAGATGGGCAAAGAGAAGTCCGGGGAGTGGAAATTGAACAACGTTATCATTGAGAACGTGAATCTGGGAGAGATCTACCGCGACCAGTTTCTGGCCTCAGCACGAGAGCGCGACGGGAACCTGGACGAGGTTATCGCCAACTGGACGACGGTGGTTGTCGACGTCGATAAATAGTATTGCTGTGCGGTGGCGGTCGCTATCTTGCGATTTTTCTCATAAAATGCCGCCTTTTTACTGCTCGTTTTGAGGTGGCCCACGTCTCGGGAGCGTCGTTGACGCAACATTAGGCAGGGTGGACAGGAGAGTTCCAAAATGGATACAGACGCAGTCAAAGGGTTGTTACAGAAGCACATGCCCGATTGTGAGTTTTACGTGGAGGGCGAGGGCAGTCACTACAATATCGCTGCGATCGGCGAAGTGTTTGAAGGCCTGCGCCCGGTGAAAAAACAGCAGTTGGTCTACGCCGCGCTGAGTGATCATATCGCAGATGGCAGTATTCACGCTGTCAATATCCGCACCTTTACGCCTGAGCAGTGGCGGGCGCAAGCTCAGGCTTGAGCAGCGCAGCCAACCTGTAACGGATAAATTCAATGATACCCGGCTGGGTTGTAACTGCAGCCGGCGCTAGCAGGTATTCCGGCGCGATGGATACTATGAATGACAAATTGACCATAGCACTTACCAAGGGGCGTATCCTGAAGGAGACGCTGCCTTTGCTCGCACGCGCCGGAATTGAGTCGCTGGAGGATATCAACACCAGCCGCAAATTGGTGTTCGATACCAACCGGTCCGACGTGCAACTGGTGGTGCTGCGCGGTACTGATGTCCCCACATATGTGCGCTATGGCGCTGCCGACATGGGTGTGGTGGGAAAGGATATCCTGATGGAGCAGGGCGCCGAGGGCCTTTACGAACCATTGGACCTGGGTATCGCGCGCTGTCGGTTGATGACTGCTGCCCGAGTGGGTTGGCAAAGCGATGGCACACGTATCAGGGTTGCTACCAAGTTCGTCAATATCGCCAGGGATTACTTTGCACAGCGCGGCGTGCACGCTGACCTGATCAAGCTCTATGGCGCGCTGGAGTTGGCTCCCATCATGAACCTCGCTGATCAGATCGTCGATATTGTCGATACAGGGAACACCCTGCGCGCCAATGGCATGGAGCCACTTCAGGAGATTGCCTCTGTCAGTTCCCGGTTGGTGGTTAACAAGGCCGCCATGCGCTCCCGCTATGCCGCGATTACCGGGATTATTGCGGATTTGACCGCAGCAGTTGAGGAGGCGGAGAGTGCGACGGCTTGATACACGCAGCGCGGATTTCTTCAGCGCCCTGACGCAGCTGACAAGCTGGGAGGAGGCATCCGACCTCGCCGTCAACCAGACCGTGGCCGCCATCATCGCTGACATCGGTCAGCGCGGGGATGCAGCGCTGCTTGAGTATACTGAACGTTTCGATCAGCTGACGGCCGGTTCTGTTACCGAACTGGAGATATCCCGGATGCGGCTGCAGGCTGCGCTCGATCGCATCGAGCCCGACCAGCGCGAGGCGCTGGAGTATGCGGCGCAAAGGGTGCGCAGCTTTCATCAGCACCAAGTGCAGCAGAGTTGGCAGTTTACCGACGATGCCGGCAACCTACTCGGTCAGCAGGTCACTGCGCTGGAGCGTGTCGGCCTCTATGTTCCCGGTGGCAAGGCCAGTTACCCCTCGTCAGTACTGATGAATGCACTACCCGCCAAGGTGGCCGGCGTAGCGGAAGTCATTATGGTGGTGCCGGCACCCGGTGGCGAGATAAATGACCTTGTGCTGGCCGCGGCTGCAATTGCCGGTGTGGACAGGGTGTTCACCATCGGCGGCGCCCAGGCTGTCGCAGCGCTGGCCCTGGGTACTGCCACCGTGCCCGCGGTGGACAAAATCGTCGGCCCCGGCAATATTTATGTCGCCACGGCAAAGCGTCAGGTGTTTGGCCGGGTTGGCATTGATATGGTAGCCGGGCCGTCAGAAATCCTGATTATCTGCGACGGGCAGACGGACCCTGATTGGGTGGCGATGGATCTGTTCTCCCAGGCGGAACACGATGAGAACGCCCAGTCGATTTTACTGTGTCCCGACAGCGATTACCTGGACGCGGTGCAGGCGAGTATCGACAGACTGCTGCCCAACATGGAGAGGTCGGGCATAATCGAAGCCTCTCTGGGGGCACGTGGCGCGATGATACTGACGCGCGATCTCGCGGATGCGGTGACGGTGAGCAACCGGCTCGCCCCCGAGCACCTGGAGCTATCCGTGTGCGATCCGCAGAGCCTGCTACCTCTGGTGCAAAATGCCGGCGCTATATTCATGGGCGCATTCACCTCTGAGGCCCTCGGTGATTACTGCGCAGGCCCCAATCATGTATTGCCCACCTCGCGCAGCGCCCGTTTCTCCTCGCCGCTGGGCGTGTACGATTTTCAGAAGCGCAGTTCTGTCATCATGTGTAGTGAACGCGGGGTGCAGGAGTTGGGTGCAATGGCGTCTGTACTGGCCAGGGGTGAGTCACTGACAGCGCATGCACGCAGTGCCGAGATGCGCCTGAAAACGGAAGGCGATACGCCGGTCGAAAAATGAGTGAACATTTTGCGTCCTATTCGGCCTGATAGAGGCTAGGGAGTAGTTTCCAGTGCTGACGAGTGGTTTAGCGCGCCGACAACAGCATTTAACTCCAGGCTCTGCCGATCGCGCTCCAGCACAATGGAGATTGTTTCACCGGGGCGCAGCATCGCAATCCGGTGCATGGTCAGGCGCCCGTCCTGTACCGGTTCCCCGTTGATATACGTGATGACGTCACCCACCTGTATGCCCGCTTTTTGCGCGGGGCCACCGGGTGCCACCTGAACCACGGATAACTGCTGTTGCCTGCCGCCTGAGGGTGGGGTCACCACAATAGGCTCCACGCTGACCCCCAGCCACCCCCGTATCACCTCGCCAAAGTTGATCAAATCCTGCATCACGAAAATGGCCAGACTCTCCGGAATAGCCAGACTGATGCCGATGCCAGTACTGGCATTTTCACTCTGGTTTCCCGCGGTATAAATCAGCGTATTGATGCCAAGCAGTCGCCCCCGGGTATCTATCAGTGCACCGCCGGAATTCCCGAGGTGAATGGTCGCATCGGTTTGTATGTAATCCTCGTAGGTGTTGAGCTGAAGCCCAAAGCGCCCGAGGGCCGATACAATGCCCTGTGTGACTGAGTGTCCGAAACCCAGTGGATTGCCGATGGCGAGAACGACATCGCCAACTCGAGCGGAATCTGAATCTCCCAGCGAGATCGGTTGCAGGTCGGGTAGATCTACCTTTAGTACCGCAAGGTCCGTGGCCGAGTCGGTGCCTATCACAATAGCATTGGCTGAGCGGCCGTCGTATAACATGACCTGAATCGCATCGGCACCCGCGATCACGTGGTTGTTGGTCAGAATGTGCCCCTGTTCCGTCATTATGACGCCGGAGCCAAGCGAGCGTTCTATCCGCTGTCGATACGATGGGTGTGTGGCAAAGTTGCCCAGTAGCGGGCTACTGCGCAAGCTGTTGCGTCTCTGCACAACCAGCTTGGCGGTATAAATGTTAACGACGGAGGGCGTAGCTGCACGTACCGCGGCGGCATAGCTAACGGGCTCCAGTTGGGTGTCCTGTACTGTGGAACTTAGCGGTAATACCCAGCGGTCCAGGATCAGCAGTGCGGCTAACAAGCCCGCTATGGCTGGCCAAACAATGAGTGTCAGATTTTGTTTCATGTCCTGCCATGTTTATTGTGTGCTGTTGCATTGTATATGATGCTTACCCCGGCCTGCCATGCAGGCAGGAGAGACCATTCAACCACCAGGTGAAAAATCAATGAGCGTAGAGCTTACCGAACTTTGCCAGTATCTTGATCAATCTTTACAGCCACAGCGCTTCAAGGATTACTGCCCCAACGGCTTGCAGGTCGAAGGGGCACCCCGCGTGGCTCGTCTTGCCACTGGCGTGACGGCGTGTCAGCCGCTGCTGGATGCCGCGGTGGAGTGGGGCGCAGATGCGCTGCTGGTGCATCATGGGTATTTCTGGCGCGGTGAGTCACCGCAGATCGTGGGAATGAAGCGTCGGCGGCTTGGCACCTTGCTCGTGAATGACCTCAGCCTGCTCGCCTATCACCTGCCGCTGGATGCCCACCCTGAGTTGGGAAACAATGCCTGCCTGGGTAAATTGCTGGGCTTTGATTATGCGGACCAGGCGCCGTTGCAACCCGACATTGCTGACGGGCTCGGCAATATTGGCGAGCTGGCGGAGGCCGTGCCTGTGCAGAAAGTGATGGCACGACTGGCAGAGATTACCGGGCGCGCCCCACTGTATGTGGGCGAGACCGGTGCACTGGTCCGCCGTATCGCGTGGTGTACCGGGGCGGCGCAGAATTACATCGATGCGGCCGTGCGCGCCGGCGCAGACCTGTACATAACTGGCGAAGCGTCAGAGCAGACTGTGCACACAGCCAGAGAGGAGGGGATTGGGTTTATCGCTGCGGGACATCACGCCACCGAGCGCTATGGTGTGCAGGCAGTGGGTGAGCACCTTGCCGCACACTTTTCACTGGAGCACCGGTTTATCGATATCGATAACCCGGTGTAGTACAGCGAGCTAAAAACCTAGTCTACTTTCCCTTTGGCGCCGGTGTCCGTATCGGTCGCCGGCTTTCGCTCCAGTCCGAATTCTTCATTGAGCATACCTTTCTCATCAGGAGAGGTTTTCGGAGCGTAATCCAGAGGGGGTTCGATGTGTGCCAGGTTTGCCGGAATTTCGCTCGGGTCATACTTGTTCTCTAGGCGCTCCAAAGACACCGGTCCGGCGCCGTGGCACAGTTTTTCAGCACCCTGTGCAAGTTGGTTGTGAACTTCTCGGTAGCTCTCGGTCAGATTGTTTAGCAACTTCGCGGTTTCCGTGAAATGTTCCACCACCTCGGCTTCATACGATTTCTTGTCCTGCATGACCTGGTCCAGCTTGAGCGCGATATCACGGTGCTTTTTTGCGCCGTCCGATGAGCGACGCCCCATGAGCAAGCCCGCAATCAAGCCAACAACGACTGCAATGACCGCAATAGCCAACACCATTTCAAAGCTATATACAGCTGATTCCACTAAAGATTCCTCATGGCGATAATTCAGAGGTGCGAAGTATACCCCTAATAACCCGAGTGCAGTAGGGTTGGCTATCTGATAGGTCGAGGAGTCGTCCAGGAATCGAGGTATCCATTACGCGGACGTCATAGAGGGTGACAGTTTCAAGCTGAACTGCCGTGCTGTGTTGCTGGCCGTTGCCAAGCGCGTAGGCTGTGGTTAAAGTGTGGCGCTCTTCATTCTTGCAGGATCGGGCAGCACCGCACATGACAACACCCTGGCAACGCTATCAGGCGGACCTGCAGCAGGAGGGCTTTACCCACGATTCGGCTCAGGAGCAGGCTGTGCTCCTGCTGCAGGATTTGTACGAACGTTTGGTGGCGCGATCACAGCGACATGACGGCGGTGTCAAAAGCTGGATCAACAAGCTTCGCGGTGTGCAGATTGAGCCCGAGATCGGGCTGTATTTTTGGGGCGGCGTGGGGCGTGGTAAGACTTACCTGGTTGACACGTTCTACGAATGCCTGCCGTTTCAGCGCAAACTGCGCGTGCATTTTCATCGCTTCATGCAGCGGGTACACGCTGACCTGCAAAAACTTGAGGGCGAGAAGAACCCGCTGCAGAGAGTTGCTGATGGGTTGGCGCAGGAGACGGGCGTACTTTGTTTCGACGAGTTTTTCGTTACCGATATCGCTGATGCGATGATCCTGGGGGACTTGATGAAGGCGCTCTTCGAGCGCGGCGTGACTCTGGTTGCCACATCCAACATTGAGCCAGAGAATCTGTACGAGAACGGCCTGCAGCGGCAGCGATTTCTTCCCGCAATTGCGCTGCTGGAGAGATATACCCGCGTCGTCAATGTCGACGCGGGTGTTGATTATCGCTTGCGCACCCTACAACAGGCTGCGTTGTATCACTTCCCGCTGAACGAGGTCGCAGCGAAAAGCCTCGAACAGAGTTTTACCCAGTTGGCCACTGCACCCGGCAGGCATTGGGAGCGCATACAGATCAACAACCGCTACCTGACCTGTCGGCGGGTATCAAAGGATGTAGCATGGTTCGAGTTTGCTGAGCTCTGTGATGGTCCGCGCTCGCAGAATGACTATATAGAGCTGGCCAGAGTTTTTACCTCTGTGCTGATTTCCGGTGTTCCCTGCTTTCGGCCGTCTATGGATGACCAGGCGCGGCGCTTTATCAACCTCGTGGACGAATTTTACGATCGCAGCGTCAAGCTGGTGCTGACGGCGGAAGTGCCGCTATTGGAGCTCTATGGCGGCGGGCAGCTGGAGTTTGAGTTTCAGCGCACGATTTCACGGCTGCAGGAGATGCAGTCTTATGAGTATTTGGCCAGGGAGCACCTACCGTGAGACTTGGGCAGGACGCTGGTGAGGGCCAGTTTTTTTTGATGGGGTCGGCCACTTTCTAATGGGAAGCGCCTGTTTGTTCAAATGGTTGTGATATATGCTCTTCGGGTGCTTCTTTGCCAGGGCTCGATCCTTTGATTCGACGGATTATAGACAGGACCGCGTTACTCAGATTAAATAGGGGCCCTGTTTCGCGCTCACGGATGTCGAACAGGGTTAACAGCAGTGAAAATTAATGGATTCTCCGCTTGAAAAGCGCGGGCCCATTGATTAGTATTCGCGCTCTCGAAATTCGACTCCTCCAACAGGCGGTTATTGATGAAAACTATTAGTGTCAGAGCGGAAGATGTAAGCCGCGACTGGTTTGTCGTGGACGCCGCTGACAAGACCCTGGGGCGCCTGGCTAGTGAGATAGCTCATCGCCTGCGCGGCAAGCACAAGGCTGAATACACGCCCCACGTCGATACTGGCGACTACATTGTGGTCGTAAATGCTGAAAAAATTCGCGTATCCGGTGCCAAGTCAACGGACAAGATGTACCACCACCACACGGGCTACCCGGGCGGTCTGAAGTCGATTTCCTTCGAGAAGTTGATTGATAAAGCCCCTGAGCGGGTTATCCAGAGTGCGGTGAAGGGCATGTTGCCCAAGAATACCCTGGGTCGTGCCATGTTCCGAAAGCTGAAAGTCTATGCTGGCAACGAACATCCGCATGCTGCGCAACAACCTCAAGCACTGAGCATCTAACGGACAACATTTTTATGTCAGCTACCCAATACTATGGAACAGGCCGTCGTAAGACGTCCACCGCTCGCGTCTATTTGAAGAATGGCGGCGGCAGCATCACAGTCAATCAGCGTCCTCTGGACCAGTATTTTGGCCGTGAAGTGGCGCGTATGATCGTGCGTCAACCTCTGGAACTCGTTGAATTAGCAGAGAAATTTGATGTTAATGTCACTGTTGCAGGCGGTGGAAGTTTTGGGCAGGCCGGTGCGATTCGCCACGGCATCACCCGCGCATTGATGGAATACGACGAGTCTCTGCGCCCCAACTTGCGCAGCGCAGGGTATGTTACCCGCGATGCACGTGAAGTTGAGCGTAAGAAAGTCGGTCTGCGCAAGGCGCGCAAACGTCCCCAGTTTTCCAAGCGTTAAGCTGGTGGCATATGCCCCGGGTATCAGCGGGGATGTGGACACAATCGAAAACGCCCGGATGCTGTGCATGCCGGGCTTTTTTTTGAGCCATGCAAGGCGAGTAATTTTTGACCTGAATCAAGTCGGGTTCTTGCTGAAAACGTAGTTAAATCAAGGCGTTTCCCTTGTAAGAACTCGGCAAAGTCATTACCATTTGCACCTTTTTGAGATCTGCGGATAAGGCCGTTGCCAAGTTACCGCATTGAGATCTGTTTTCTGGGGAGATAAGCATGAGTAGCGATGGCGTTAACTCCACGAGGAGGAAATTCCTGACCGCTGCCACTAGCGCGGTAGGCGCGGCCGGAGTAGTCGGTGTGGCAGTGCCCTTTGTCGGGTCCTGGAACCCCTCGGCCAAGGCCAAGGCTGCTGGCGCGCCGGTTAAGTTCGATTTCAGCAAACTTGAGCCGGGCCAGATGTCTGTGGTGGAGTGGCGTGGCAAGCCGGTGTATGTGGTCAACCGCACTGAATCGCAACTCGAATCGCTGCCCGGACTCAATTCGAAACTGAAAGATCCGGATTCCCTGGATACCGCACAGCAACCGCCCTACATCACGGGTATCGACCGATCTATCAAACCGGAACTGCTGGTGATTGTCGGTTTGTGTACGCACCTGGGCTGTGCGCCCAAGTATGTTCCCGAAGTGGGCGTTCTGGCCGGAGCGAGTTGGGAGGGCGGCTTCTTCTGTCCCTGTCACGGTTCCAAATTTGATCTTTCCGGCCGTGTCTACGCGGGTGCGCCGGCATCGGCCAACCTGTTAGTGCCCCCATACTCGTTTGAGGATGACAAGGTGTTGGTAGTCGGCGTGAACCCGGAGGAAGTCTGATGAGTAATATGTTGGTTGGTCTACGCGATTGGGTTGACGCGCGCCTGCCCATCATGAAGGCGTGGAATACCCACATGGGTAAGTACTACGCCCCGAAGAATTTTAACTTCTGGTATTTTTTCGGCGTTCTGTCGCTGGTGGTTCTGGTTAACCAACTGCTGACAGGTATCTGGCTGACGATGAGCTACACACCCAGCCAGGAGGGCGCGTTCGCATCGGTGGAATACATCATGCGCGATGTAGATTTCGGCTGGATACTGCGCTACATGCACTCGACGGGGGCCTCGGCGTTTTTCGTGGTCGTCTACCTGCATATGTTCCGCGCGTTGATCTACGGCTCCTATCAGAAACCACGTGAGTTGATCTGGATCTTCGGCATGCTGATATTTGTGGTGCTGATGGCGGAAGCGTTCGTGGGTTACGTGCTGCCCTGGGGGCAGATGTCCTACTGGGGCGCTCAGGTGATCATCTCTCTGTTCGGCGCCATTCCCTATGTCGGTGAAGACATTGTCACCTGGATTCGCGGTGATTACCTGATTTCCGGGATCACGTTGAACCGGTTCTTTGCACTGCATGTGGTTGCGCTGCCCATCGTCCTGCTGGCGCTGGTGGTGTTGCACTTGCTGGCACTGCATGAGGTTGGATCGAACAACCCCGATGGCGTGGATATCAAAAAACACAAGGATAGCGCGGGTGTGCCGCTCGATGGCGTCGCATTCCACCCGTACTACACCGTGCACGACCTGCAGGCCATCGGTGTGTTCCTGTTCATCTTCTGCGGCATTATTTTCTTCATGCCGGAGATGGGTGGATACTTCCTGGAATACGCTAACTTTGAGCATGCGAACAACCTGAAGACGCCGGAACATATTGCGCCTGTTTGGTATTTCACGCCCTACTATTCGGTGCTGCGTGCAGTACCCGACAAGTTCTGGGGCTTTGTCGCCTTTGCTGCCTCGGTGGCCGTGCCGTTCATGTTGCCCTGGCTGGACCGCAGCCCTGTTAAATCCTGGCGCTATCGCGGCACCATCACCAAGGTTATGCTGGTGACGTTTGTTGCCTCCTTCCTGATACTGGGTGTGCTGGGAGTCTGGTCTCCGACGGATGCGCGTACGACACTGGCGCGTATTTGCTCAGTGATCTACTTTGCGTTCTTCCTGCTGATGCCATTCTGGACATCCATCGATAAGACCAAGCCAGTGCCCGATCGGGTCACCACAGACGGCGGTATCGGTTTCTGGGGCAGTATGGCCGGGCTCGCGCTGATTCTCGCGCTGACTGTTCTGCCGCTGAAAGCGGTGGCAGCGGAGTCGGCCTATGATTGCGGCTCCATTCCCTGCGCGCCCTTTGTCGCCGATCCGGAAGATAAAGCATCGCTGCAGCACGGTGCCAAGCTGTATATGAACTACTGCATGGGCTGTCACTCGCTGCAGTACGCGCGTTACAACAGGGTCTCGGAAGATCTCGGTATTCCGGAGGATTTGTTTGAGGCGAACCTGAAGTTTGACCCGGATGTCAAAATGGGTGCATTGATGGGAAACGCCATGGATAAAGGCGAGGCCAAAAAGTGGTTTGGTGCCGCACCTCCCGATTTGACGCTGGTCTCCCGCGCTCGTCAGCCCGAGTGGTTGTACACTTACCTGCTATCCTTTTACAAGGATGACACGCGGCCTTACGGCGTCAACAACAAGGTCTTCAAGGATGTGGGGATGCCCAATGTGTTGCTGGAGCTGCAGGGAATGCAGGAGTGCGCTCCCGGGCCGGTTAAAGCTCACAATGGCGGCGTGAAGCGTGATCCATTGACCGGCGCTGATATCCTGGAAGATCCGTGCGGAAAGTTTGAAATTACTTTTGCAGGCGAGATGACGCCTGAAGAGTACGATGATGCAGTGTACGATCTGGTCAATTTTCTGGCCTATGTGGCCGAGCCGATGAAATCCGACCGTCACCGTATAGGCATGTACACACTGCTCTTTATAGCTTTATTTACCGTATTTGCTTGGTTGCTGAACCGCGAATACTGGAAAGACGTACACTGATCGCGCGCGATTAATGGCGGTAGCGTTGGGGCTTTTAATACGCCGCATCGTTTTCTATAGGAAACAACAGAGGAATCCCTAATGGGTGTTGTGGCAAAGCGATCTTCAATGACATTTTTTTCTGATAACACCAGTCATTACAGTCACCGGGTGCGTATCGTTCTGGCTGAGAAAGGCGTTACCGTCGATCTGGTCGATTCCGACGCAGCGCATCCCCCGGCTGAACTCGCTGATCTCAACCCCTACAACAGCCTCCCAACACTGGTTGACCGCGATCTCGTGCTGTACGAATCCAAGGTGATGATGGAATATCTGGATGAGCGTTTCCCGCATCCGCCGCTGTTGCCGGTGTATCCAGTCGCGCGAGCGGAAAGCCGGTTGTTTATCCACCGCATAGAAAAGGACTGGAGCGCGTTGGTCGATGCTATTCAACACACGCGCAGCGAGAATGTCGTGAAGAAGTCGGTCAAGGAACTGCGCGAAAGCATTATGGGCATCGCGCCAATTTTCGCCGAAAAGCCATTCTTCATGAGTGATGAGTTCACCCTGGTCGATTGCTGTATCGCTCCCATCCTGTGGCGTCTGCCCTCGCTGGGCGTAGAAATTCGCGCCAGCAAGCGGACCAAGCCGTTACAAACATATATGGACACGCTGTTTAACCGGGAGTCGTTTCAGGAGAGTCTCACCGAGCAGGAACGGGAAATGCGCCTCTAATCAGGGCCGCGTTTTCACGCTATTGCAGTTGCAGAGCCTAATATGAATTCCAGTCGCCCCTATATCATGCGCGCACTGTATGAGTGGATTGTGGATAATAATTTCACGCCCTATGTATTGGTGGACGCATCGATTGAGGGCGTTGTAGTGCCTCAACAGTTCGTAAAGGACAATCAGATTGTCCTGAATATTTCGCCGGATGCCGTCGTTGATCTCAGTATCTCCAATCAGGCCGTAGCGTTTAACGGTCGTTTCGGTGGTGTTGCCACTGATGTGTTTGTGCCGGTATCCGCTGTGGTGGGCATTTACGCGCGCGAGAACGGACAGGGCATGGTATTTGACCCGGAAGAGACCTCCAGCCCACCCGACGATACGCCCCCCGCCCCGGGCAAGCCCGAAAAGCGACCGGCGCTGAAAATCGTTAAATAAGTTCTGGTAAGCGGGCAGTGGACGCACTATTGGCGTGGGGTATCAGGTCGCGCGGCACTAATTGATAACGTCGAATAATCTCACCACCCTGCGTACGCCGGAAATGCCCGATACTTTCTGTGCGATCAGGTCTGCTTCGCTCCGGGTGACGGCACCCATCAGATAGACAACCCCATTTTCTGTGACAACCTTGACAGTAGCGTCTCCGACGTGGTCCGTGGCAAGTAGGGCGGATTTTATTTTGGTGGTGATCCACGCATCGCTGGTGCGTATGAGTGCTGATGTCGGCGGGCCAACTTCCAACTCGTTGTATATTCGGCGAACCCCCTTGATTCTGCGAACAACGTCAGTTGCACTGTTTTTCAGCCCTTCATCATTGACCTGTCCGGCCAGCAGCACGTAACCGTCGTAACTGACGACCACCAGATGAGCGTCGTGGTAGGCCGAATTCTCCGCATGGATATTGACCGTGGCCTTGGTTTCGATATTGTCGTCTTCAATTATCTGTCCCACCGTGCGGTCTTTCGGGCGGTCTTCTATCTTGCCCATGTTCATGCTGGCGAGAATGCTGCCGCAGCCAGACAGCGAGAGCAGCGTGCAGGCGACGAGTAGAATCAAAAACAGTCGCATGGCTTACTCCTGGCTGAAGCTGCCGAACAGGCTGTGGTCTATCAGTGCGCAGAAATTGTGTATCGCCATGGTGTGCATTTCGACCACCCGTGCCTGCCTTGTCGCGTCGACCTTGATTTCCACGTCCTCAGGTCGGATTACGGCGCCCAACATCGTATCTTTCACATTGGTCATTGTGATGACTGCCATGCCCCGCTCTTGGGCTGTCTGTACCGCACGCAACAGATTGCTGGCCCCCTCGCCGCTGTTTATACACAGCAGTACATCGTCGCGCTGCCCCAATGCACGCAACTGTCGGGAATATATATCGTTGAACGCGCTGGTCTGTGCGATCGCGGTGACACTTGCGCTGTCCACTGTCAGAGACAGTGCAGGAAGTGCAGGGCGGTCCTGCTCAAACCGGTTCAGCAGATTACAGACGAATAACTGGGCCATGGCGGCATCGATACCATTGCCGCAAACGATAATTTTGCGGTCAGACAGGAGTGCTCTCGCCATCAACTGGCTGCCCCGCGCGATTGCTCCGGCCAGATTGTCCACCGACATAGCGATGGTCTCCATCGTGTCCTGAAAGCTTTGCGCGATGATTGGGTAGTAGTCCATCAGTCGAATCCAGTGTATTGGTCATGCTGTGAATGCTCCGCGGATCCAGCGAATCTGCGGATGGGACCCGGATTGTGGCGGTTCAAAGGCAATGACGTCAAATCGGCAGGCGCTGGCGGCCCATTGTGAACGCTGTTGCAGGAAGAGCTGCGCAGTTCTCACTAGGCGTTGTTGTTTGCGCCGGTCAACGGAGCCGGCTGCGCTGTTGAAGTAGCGGTTGGATCTCGCCCTCACTTCGACAAACACCAGTTGTTGCCCGTCGATAGCGATAATATCTATTTCGCCGGTTTTCGCCCTGAAATTCCGCTCCAGTACGCTTAGCCCGCTTTCCTCTATCAGTGTTGCCGCCCGGTTTTCGTAATCGTCACCCAGTGATTTCATGCTCTGTCCGCAGTTTTTCGATCATTACTGGAACAGGCAGTCTAGCTATTGCGCTTTGAGTACGCCTCCATCGAATGTGGCCGCAGACAGTTCCCGCTGGATGCTGAGGTCCGGATCCATGGTCAGTAGGCCTGTGTTGCCGCGAAACAGGGCATCCGCACCGCTTTGCAGGCGGGAAAATCCGGATTGCACCAGAAAGGCATCGGCTCCCAGAGCATTGAGCTGGGGGAGGCTATCGCCGGAGGTATTCCCGGCGCTCAGTGTGGCCCGCAATTCGGCGTTGGCGCCCAGTAACCAGGGCGTCCCGGCGATCAAAATACCGTTTAGATCCTGGTCCCGTTGATCCGGAACGCCGCTATAGATGGTAGACAACGCGTAGACAGGAATATCGCCCGCGTAGTGAAAAGCCAATATAGGCTTGATTGAGCGCGCCTCGGTACTGGTGCGACTCAACAGAAAGATGACATCGGCATCCTGACGTCTGCGCGGCGCAAACTCGATATTGGTTGCCAGCACATCGCGAAGCTCCTTCGCACGCGCTTCGCTGGCACTCAATGACAGTAACGACTTCACACTGCTTGAGTAGTCATCATAGGTGGTATAGGTGACACTGTCGGCGATGCTGCCGCCGAGCGAGGTCCAGCGCTCGCGCAATACCGGTTCCACTTTCTCACCCCATTCACCGGCGGGAGAGATGATCAGGGCGCGTCGGGCTCCAGTGCCAAAAGCCAGTTCGGCAATAGCCTTGGCGTCATCTTCCGGTGCCAGTGACAGCTGCACCAGTGCGCTGCCGCCGCTAGCCGGCAGCACCTGGTCAATGCGATTGAGCGCGAGTATCGGCACGGGGCGCGCCGGCAATGTTGCCAGGTCGGCCAGCGCTTCCTTGCTCAGCGGCCCCACCACGATAGTGGCACCTT
This sequence comes from Halioglobus sp. D3-4, assembly GCF_055809315.1. Taxonomy (NCBI): domain Bacteria; kingdom Pseudomonadati; phylum Pseudomonadota; class Gammaproteobacteria; order Cellvibrionales; family Halieaceae; genus Halioglobus; species Halioglobus sp. D3-4. The sequence goes on along the minus strand of NZ_CM147907.1, from coordinate 2,655,937 downwards.
GCCTTACAGCCTCTTCATAGGCGCTGCTGGTGGATGCTGCTTTATCCAGATCGATTACCAGTACCTCATCGGCGGTGCCGCCAGTGTTACGGTTCTGGTAATAGGCGGCGAGATAACCGTTTAACACGGCTTTGCCCGCCCGTGCCAGTTTACCGCTGAGCGGCAGGAGGATGGCTACCTTGCCACTGTTACCGCTCTGGGCTAGAGCATAATCATAACCGCCGGGTAGCGGTTTTGCCGCGGGGTGACTGGCATTCGCGCTGCGCCACTGCGCCAGTTGGCCGGGCAGCGTTGCGGGGGGTGAACGGCTGATCACTGCGAGATTCAGCCAGCCGCGCCACTGCGGATCACTGGTCTGCACCAGCGCAGCGGACAATGCCTCGGCGTCTGTCTTCTCCAGATTGCGCCACACGTTGCGCTTCCAGGCGGGCACGTTTTTATCCGGTGACATGCGCATGATCTGATCGGCAAGTTGCGCGCAGGCCAGGGACTCGCCATTGATATCCAGAATATAGTGCTTAAAGCTGAGAATCCGGTAACGCAATGCCGGGTTGATGGCGGGGCTGTTCAAGCGATCGAGCTGTGCCAGGGCCTGCTGCTGTTCGCCGCGAATGTAGTCGATACGTGCTTGCAGATAGTCGCGGTACGCAGTGTCGTCGATGGATAAGCCCTGTTGCGGTAGTGTCTGCAGCGCCACGCTGGCCGACATCCAGTCAAACTGCGCGAGAGATTGCTCCGCACTGTTGAATGCGCCGCTGTACGTGCTGGCAGGCAGCTTCAGTGAGATACCCTGACCGTTGCTTGGTTGTTGCTTCTCTGCGGTCGGTTTACTGGGCTCGTCAGGCTCTTTGGCAGGCTTTCCTGCGCAGCTCGCGAGAACCAGTGACAGCAGTATAAGCGCCAGCGGGGCGGAGTGACCGAGAGGTCTGGAAACGTTCTTTCTCATGCTATGCTTCACCGACTAGTTTGTGGGTCAGGGGGCTGCCAGACACAGCTTACGCAATGTTTGCGGGCAGGTCACGGCGGCTCCTGTATCATCCGGGATTGACGCAGTGCGGACATTATAAGGGGAAATTGTGGATTCCGGGCTTTATGTTGTAGCCACAGCTATAGGTAACTTTGGTGATATGTCGCAGCGCGCGATCGATGTCCTGAAAAACGCCGATCTTATTGCCGCAGAGGACACGAGGCACAGCCAGCGGCTGCTGCAGTATTTTGCTATAGACACACCCACCATGGCCTATCACGACCACAGCGATGACCGCGCATTACAGCGTATCGGCAGGTGCTTGGCGGACGGTGGGTGCGTGGCGCTGATATCTGATGCAGGCACACCCCTGATTTCTGATCCAGGATACCGTCTGGTGCGGCACGTGCAGGACAGCGGTTTTTCGGTGTATCCACTGCCCGGCCCCTGCGCGGCAGTAGCCGCGCTGAGCGTCTCCGGACTGCCCACCGATCGCTTTTTATTCGAGGGGTTTCTACCTGCCCGCGATGGTGCGCGCGCCAATCGGCTGGCAGCGTTGGCGGCAGAGCCGATGACCTTGATATTCTATGAAGCCCCGCACCGTGTGGAAGCCTCCTTGCAGGCGATGGTCGCTGCGTTTGGCGACGACCGCGAAGCCGTGTTGGCGCGTGAACTCACCAAGACGTTCGAAACCATTAGGCGAGGGCTGCTGTCCGAGTTGGCGACGTTTGTGAGCGAGGACGATAACCAGCAGAAGGGCGAGATCGTGCTGATTGTTGCCGGGCGGCCCAAAGTCGAACAGGCAATTGACGCGGATGTCGCGGCTCTGCTGCAGCGCCTGGCGCAGGAGTTGCCCGCGAAGAAAGCGGCGGCCGTGGTCGCGGATTGGACAGGCCTGCGCAAGAAGCAGCTCTACGAACACCTGCTGGCGTTGAAGCTGGAATGAATGGGGGCGGTGACTAGTGATTCGATTCAGCCTCTAATTACTTGCCCTCCCTAACTGCAGCGCGTACCCTTGGCGCCGAGTCGGTCAGGCGATCGCTTTTCAATCGTGTTTACACGCTTGGGGGGAGGAAAGTCCGGGCTCCATAGGGCAGAGTGCCAGGTAACGCCTGGGGGGCGAGAGCCTACGGAAAGTGCAACAGAGAGTATACCGCCTGGTTCGCCAGGTAAGGGTGAAATGGTGCGGTAAGAGCGCACCGCGCGGCTGGTAACAGGCGTGGCGATGGTAAACCCCACTCGGAGCAAGACCAAATAGGAATCCATCAGCTGTGGCCCGCAGTGGATTCGGGTAGGTCGCTACAGGCAAGTGGTGACACTTGTCGCAGATGAATGATCGTCCACGACAGAACCCGGCTTATCGACCGACTCAATTTTTCCCTCGTTAAAATGTGTTCAGATGTGTCTGGATTGGAATCCTTGCGCTGCTGAGTCCATTTTGTCTCCGCCCACTCTAGAATGTTTCAGAACGGCGCGAATCTCATAGAATATTAGTTTCTATAAAAACAATTTTTTATCACTATTAAGCCTGTAAGTTAAAGTAAATCCTTAGGTAGTGAATTTACCAGACTGTTTTAAAGGATTATTCTCCTCCATACTTTGCATGGCGCCTGCACCATGATGGCTCAAAACCTCGCTAATTAGCTGAAATTACAACGTTTTTTCAACCTCGCTTGCTTGACACTCTCTCTCTGGCAGACCTATAGTGTCGAAAAGTGGAAAGAAGTGGGAGTTTTTGGCTTTTTGTGGGTAAAAAGTCAATTTTGAGCGGGGAAAGCCAGGGTGTTTCGCGGAGTACAGCACATCAATATGGACGCCAAGGGGCGATTGGCCATGCCAACGCGCCTGCGCGAGCCATTGCGTGCGAAATCCGAGGGCCAGGTTGTTGTAACAATCGATACTCAAGCGACTTGCCTTGTGATTTATCCGCTGCCCGAGTGGGAGCGCATTGAGAGAGATATTCAGAATCTACCAACACTGAAGCCGGCGGTAAAACGATTTCAACGGCTGGTGTTGGGTTACGCCTCTGACCTTGAGCTGGACGGCAGTGGTCGTCTGCTGCTGCCGCAGTCGCTGCGGGACTACGCGCAGCTCGATAAGGCCGTGGTACTGGTCGGTCAGGGGGAGAAATTGGAGTTGTGGTCAGAATCGCTGTGGCTGGCCGAACGAGACCAGGCGCTGCAGGATTCCGGTCCTGAAGCTGAATTGCCCGATGAACTGATGTCGCTCAAGCTCTAGGTGGCTGCTATGCATCAAACTGTTCTGTTGCGCGAGGCTGTTGATGCCCTGGTAACAAAGCCGGGAGGCTTTTATGTCGATGGCACCTTCGGTCGCGGTGGTCACAGCCGCTATCTTCTGCAGAAACTGAATGAAGATGGCCGCGTGTTGGGCGTGGACAAGGATCTGGCCGCCGCAGCGGTGGCACATCAGTTGGCAGAGAGCGAACCGCGGTTTGAGTTTTTTCACGGGTCGTTCGCTGCGCTTCCCCATCAACTGCGTGGGATGGGGATCGACGCAGTTGATGGCATTTTATTGGACCTGGGAGTTTCCAGTCCGCAGCTCGACGAAGGTGATCGCGGCTTCAGTTTTATGCAGGACGGCCCGCTGGATATGCGTATGGATACCAGTAGCGGGGAAACTGCAGCGCAATGGCTGTCATATGCCGACCTGCAGGATATAGCTGGCGTATTGAAGGAGTACGGTGAGGAGCGTTTTGCGCGCCGTATTGCCGCTGCGATTGTCTCCGCGCGGGAGGACTCCCCCCTTGAAACCACCGGTCAGTTGGCTCGCGTGGTCAAGGAGGCACATCCGCGGTGGGAGAAACACAAGCATCCCGCCACTCGCGCTTTTCAGGCAATTCGCATCAAAGTCAATCGCGAACTTGAGGACCTGCAGGTATTTCTGTCGGTTGCTCTGGATTTATTGCGTGTCGGCGGACGCCTGGTGGTGATCAGCTTTCATTCGCTGGAAGACCGTCTGGTGAAGCGCTACATGCGTGAAATGGCGCGCGGCGATACGCTGCCGCGCGGCGTCCCAGTAATGGAGAGCGCGCTTAATCGACGGATGCGCCTGGTGGGGAAGGCGGTGCGGGCGAGCGATGATGAAGTGGCAGGAAATGTTCGAGCGCGCAGTGCAGTGATGCGTGTTGCGGAAAAAATAAGCTAAACCGGCGAGTGGAAAACCCAAGTGGCTAAAAGCAGTGTAATACGCGCAGGCGCGAAGCAGGGCGTACAGAGCGGCAGTCGACAACTGCTCATCTGTAATGCCGTTCTGCTTGTGTTGGTGGTGGCGTCTGCCTTTGCTGCGATCTACTCAACACACGCCTGTCGCGCGCTGTATGCGCAGCTGCAGGCGCTGGAATCCTCGCAGTGGTATCTGCATGAGGACTATGGCCGACTGGTCCTGGAGCAGAGCACCTGGGCGTCGCACTACCGGGTGGAGAAAGTGGCGCGCAATGAGCTGGAGATGGCGGCGCCCGACATGTCAATGTACAAGGTTGTGCCACAGTGAGGCGCGCGAGCTCACAGGTGCAATCACTGCCAGTGTGGCGTTTTTATGCCATTGTCGGTGTGCTTTGTGTGATGCTTGTCCTGCTGGTTTGGCGCGTGTTGTCATTACAGATACTCGATCTGGAACACGGTTATGAATTCCTGCAGGGTCAGGGTGCCAAGCGTTCCCTGCGCACCGCGGAAATACCGGCATACCGCGGAGTGATAACTGATCGGCGCGGTGAGCCGCTGGCGGTCAGTACGCCCGTGGTTTCCATCTGGGCAAACCCACAGTTATTAAAAGACTCATCTCGGTTGGGGGAGTTGGCGCAGGCGCTGGATATGGAGCTGGCGGAGTTGCAGGAAAAGCTGGCTCGCTATGAAGGCAAGCAGTTCATGTACTTGCTACGCCATCAGATCCCTGCGCATGCGCGCACCATACTGGATAAGAAGATACCCGGTGTCTTCAGTGAGCGAGAGTACCGGCGCTTCTATCCCGCAGGGGAAGTCGCTGCACAATTGGTCGGTTTTACCAATGTCGATGGCCAGGGGATTGCCGGGTTGGAACTGACCTACAACGAGTGGTTGGAAGGCAGGCCGGGCAAGAAAAAATATATAAAGGATCTGCACGGCGAAATGGTGCGTGATATCGGTGTGCTGCAGCCCGCTGAATCCGGCAAAGACCTGCGGCTCAGTATTGATCTGCGCCTGCAGTATGTACAGCACCGCGAGTTACAGCGTGCGGTGACTGCACTGGGGGCCGAATCGGGCACGGTGGTTACCCTGGACAGTCATACCGGCGAAGTGCTGGCCATGGTCAACTATCCGGTCTACAACCCTAACGGGCAGAAATCCGGTGGGGCGGCGGCCATGCGCAATCGCGCAGTAACTGATGTCTATGAGCCCGGCTCCACGATGAAGACCCTCACTATGGTGGCGGCTCTGGAGAGCGGCCGCTTTACGCCGGATACGATAATAGATACCTCTCCAGGGCGCATACGTGTCGGTCCCAAGGTCTACCCGGACCCGCGCAATTACGGTGCGATCAGCATGACGCGCGTGCTGCAAAAATCGAGTCAGGTCGGAGTTACCAAGATCGCTCTGGAGCTTGGACATGAACCCATTTGGGAGGTTTTCCACCGCTTCGGTATCGGGCAGCCGCCCGGCACCGGCTTCCCCGGAGAAAGTGCCGGGAATTTGCCCAATCGACCGCGCTGGTATGCTACAGAGAAAGTCTCGCTCGCTTTTGGCTATGGTATCACCGCGACGCCGCTGCAACTGGCCAGTGCCTACTCGGTCTTTGCCAATGGTGGAGTGCAGCAACCGGTATCGCTGCTGGCACTGGATGGCGAAATTCCTGAAGGCAAACGCATCATCGATGAACAGACGGCCGCAAAACTTGTGAGCATGCTGCATGCAGTGACCAACGAGGATGGTACGGCCCGTAAGGCGAGAGTTCCGGGTTATCAGGTCGGTGGCAAGACCGGTACCGTGCACAAGGTGGGGCCGGCCGGTTATGAGAAAAACAAATACGTAGCGCTGTTTGCTGGAGTGGCTCCAATCGATAACCCACGCATTGTCACCGTGGTTGTTATCAATGACCCCAAGGGCGCCCTTTACGGTGGCGGTGCTGTGGCTGCACCCGTGTTTTCGGAAGTAACAGCCGCCTCGCTGCGCCTCCTCAATGTGCCGCCCTCGGAGATCAGCACCGCAGGCGCCGCTGACGCAACGGTTGCGGGAGGGCGCATATGATGTCGTCTGCCGAGGCTGTCGCTGTGGAGCCGATGTCGCTGCCGAGCCTGTTGGGCGGCGACAGTGACGCTTGCGCTGACGTAATGATCAGCGGTATGCAGCTGGACAGTCGCAAAGTACGGCCGGGGGATCTGTTTCTGGCGTTACCGGGGGAACTGCACGATGGACGTCAGTTCATTGAGCAGGCGGTCGCCAATGGGGCTGCCGCAGTTGTGGCCGAGGCGCCTGTTGCAGGTTTTGTCGATGCCATTCCGGTGCCGTTGGTCGAGTTACCTGAGTTGCATTTTGAGGCAGGTATGCTGGCGGCACGGTTCCACCGCAACCCCAGTCATTCGATGCATGTGATTGGTGTCACCGGTACAAACGGCAAAACGACAACGAGCCGGATAGTTGGTCAGCTGAGGCGGTCTCTCGGTAAGGCATGCGGCGTTATTGGTACGCTGGGCATAACACTCGGTGATGATATCACTGCGGCGGTCAACACCACCCCGGATGCCGTTTCGCTGCAGCGGCAGTTGGCACATTGGCTGGAGCAGGGAGTGCTTTCCGTATGTATGGAAGTCTCCTCCCATGCACTGGAGCAGGGGCGTGTGAACGGCGTGGAATTCACTACCGCGATCTACACCAATCTCTCGCACGATCATCTCGACTATCACGGCACCATGGATGCGTATGGGCGAGCCAAGTTACGCCTGTTCGCCATTGACGGCTTGCAGTATGCGGTGATAAACGCCGATGACCCCTTTGTGGACAGCGTGCGTGCAGCGGTGGCGACGGGCGCTCAGGTAATCACTTACTCGGCTAGTGGCGGTCCGGCCGACGTACGCATCGAGAATGCACAATTTGAAGCAACGGGTGTGCGAGGAACGCTACACAGCCCTTGGGGCGTGGCAGAATTTTTCAGCCCACTACCGGGTGATTTTAATCTATCCAATCTGGCGGCAGCGGTGGCTTCACTGGTATTGGCCGGGGAGGACTTGTCGGCGGTGCTCGATGCGGTGTCGCGGTTGCAGCCGATTCCTGGTCGGATGGCCCTGGTGCCCAACACTCAAGGGATACAGGTGGTGGTCGACTATGCCCATACCCCGGATGCACTGGAGCAGGTATTGATAGCGCTGCGCCCGCATATCCGTGGTTCGCTGATCACCGTGTTTGGTTGCGGTGGTGACAGGGACAGAGAGAAGCGGCAGGTAATGGGGCGCGTTGCCTGCTCGCTGTCTGATCGTGTGCTGGTTACCAGCGACAATCCGCGCAGCGAGGATCCACTCAGCATCATGCGCGATATTGAAACAGGGTGCACCGGCGAGTACAGCCTTGTGGTGGATCGCGCAGAAGCTATAGAAACCGCATTGTCTGCAGCGCGCCGTGGTGATTGCGTGGTCATCGCTGGTAAAGGCCACGAAGACTATCAGCTGGTGAATGGCACGCGTCTGCCCTTCAGTGATGAGGCGCATGCACGCTCAGCGCTGGACCGGAGAGTGTTGTCGTGATGCGCCCTATGACGTTATCAGAGCTGAGAGAGCCGCTGGCCGCACAACTGTTGGGTGACGACCAGTCAATAACCGGCGTCTCCACTGATAGTCGTACGGTGAAGGCCGGCGATCTGTTTGTGGCCTTGCACGGAGAGCATTTCGACGGACACGATTATCTGCAGCAGGTCCAGAGTGAGGGCGCGGCAGCCGCGTTGGTTTCCGCGCCGGTTTCTGGCTCCCTGTCACAGTTGCAGGTGGCCGATACGCAGCGAGCGCTAGGGCGGTTAGGCGCGTTGAATCGGCAGCAATTCAGTGGCCCGTTGGTAGCTATTACCGGTAGCAGCGGCAAAACTACAGTCAAGAATATGGTGCATGCAGTCCTGGCGCAGCGTGGCGGAACGCTCGCAACCGAGGGTAATTTTAACAATGAAATTGGAGTGCCGCTGACATTGCTGCGCCTGAGGCCGGAGCACCAGTTCGCGGTGGTGGAAATGGGGGCAGCCAAGGCGGGCGATATCGATTGGCTGTGTGAACTGGCCCGGCCCACTGTTGCACTGTTGCTCAATGCCATGCCAGCACACTTGCAGGGCTTTGGCAGTGTCGAGGGTGTCGCTGCAGCCAAGGGCGAGATCTACGACAGATTGGGCGCGACTGACACGGCCATTGTCAATGCCGATCAACCCTGGGCAAAACAATGGCGTAAGCGCGCGGCTCCCGCAACGGTGCTTGATTTTGGTATACAGCAACCGGCTGCCATCAGCGCCCGAGCTATGCAAAGTCGCGGTGTAGAGGGTGTCAGCTTTACGGTGTCTACACCCGTTGGCGACATGGTGATGCGCCTGAGGCTGCCGGGTGTACACAATGTGTCGAATGCGCTGGCCGCCGTTGCGGTGGGTCTTGCCTGCGATCTCTCCCTGACGGAAATCCGTGATGGCCTGGAATCTCTGCAACCGGTCAGTGGTCGCCTGCGCTCGCTGCGCTCGCTGGATGGTGCTGTCGTAGTGGATGATTGCTACAACGCCAATCCCGGCTCTGTGCGCGCCGCTATAGATTTGCTCGCGAGTTGTCCCGGTCGCCGCACACTGGTGCTGGGTGCGATGCGCGAACTGGGAGAGAACAGTGGTGCATTGCACCAGGAAATGGGCGCGTACGCTCGCGATGCCGGGATTGATCAGTTGTGGGGTGTCGGTCAGGAGCTGGAGGGCTGTGTCACTACATTCGGTGCGGGCGGGCGTTACTTCGAAAACCGGGCTGCGATACTCAATGCGCTGCAGGGCCAGTTTGGTGAAGACGATACAGTGCTGATCAAAGGGTCTCGCAGTGCCGGCATGGAACTGGTACTCCATGCGCTGCTCCCCGACCAGACGCGGGGGGAACACTGATCATGTTGATGATGCTGGCTGAGTACCTCACACAGTACCAGAGTGCGTTTCGGGTGTTTCAGTATTTGACACTGCGCGGCATTCTGGCGGCAGGTACGGCACTGATGATCTCTCTGCTGGTGGGGCCGATGATGATCCGCCGATTGAAGTTTTACCAGATGGGGCAGTCTGTGCGCGACGATGGCCCGCAGAGTCATCTCAGCAAGTCGGGTACACCGACAATGGGTGGTGCCCTGATGTTGGTGGGCATTGCTGTGGCCTGTTTGATGTGGGGCGATTTGCGCAACCCCTACCTCTGGTTGGCCCTGGTGGTGACGGGCGCTTTTGGTGCGATAGGTTGGGTCGATGATTACCGCAAGGTTGTGGAGAAAAATTCGCGCGGTCTGCCTGCGCGCTGGAAATACTTCTGGCAATCCATCATCGGTCTGGCTGCGGCGCTGTTTCTCTATTTGGCGTTCGATACTGCAGTGACCACTGAGTTGTACATACCATTCTTCAAGGATTTCGTCTGGAGCATGGGGCCATTGTTTATCGTGCTGTCCTACTTCGTAATTGTGGGTGCAAGTAATGCGGTGAACCTGACCGATGGGCTGGACGGCCTCGCCATTCTACCGACGGTGCTGGTGGGTACGGCGCTGGGTATTATCGCCTATCTCACGGGACGCGTGGATTTCGCGAATTACCTGCATATTCCCTATGTCGCCGGTAGCGGAGAACTCGCGGTGTTCTGCGGGAGTATCGCCGGTGCGGGTCTTGGCTTTCTATGGTTCAACACGTACCCCGCCCAGGTATTTATGGGTGATGTCGGGTCGCTGGCATTGGGTGCTGCGCTGGGCACTGTCGCGGTGATCACGCGGCACGAAATCGTGTTCTTCATTATGGGTGGCATTTTTGTGCTGGAAACAGTGTCGGTGATTGTTCAGGTGGCATCGTTCAAGTTGACGGGAAAACGGGTTTTCCGCATGGCGCCGATCCATCATCACTTCGAATTGAAAGGTTGGCCGGAACCGCGTGTGATTGTGCGCTTCTGGATTATCACAGTCATGCTGGTCCTGTTTGGGCTGGCGACGTTGAAATTGCGCTAGATGAGAATGAAAGTGGCCTCGCAAAAAGCGGCAAACAGCGAATATCGCGTAGTGGTTGGTTTGGGAACTACCGGTCTGTCCTGCGCGCGTTTTCTGTTGCAGTGTGGTCTGCCCTTCGTGGTTGTCGATACGCGGCCCGAACCGCCCGGATTGGCCGAGTTTCGCCGCGAGATGCCGGATGTTGAGCTGTATGCCGGTGAGTATCCCCAGGGGATTGTCGCCGCTGCCGCCGAGCTGATCGTCAGCCCGGGTGTGGCTATGGATGCGGGCATCGTCGAGGAGGCGATTGCCGCCGGTGTGGATGTCGTTGGTGATATCGATCTGTTTATGCGCGAGGCGACGGCACCGGTGGTAGGTATCACGGGCTCGAATGCAAAATCTACGGTAACGGAATTGCTGGGCCAGATGGCGCGGGATGTGCACCTGAATGTCGGAGTGGGTGGTAATCTGGGGATCCCTGCACTGGAATTGCTGGCGCCCGAGCGGGAACTGTATGTGCTGGAACTGTCCAGTTTTCAACTGGAACGCGCCCACCGACTGGGTCTGAGCGTAGCTACCGTCCTGAATGTTAGTGCCGACCACCTCGATCGCCACGGTTCGTTGTCTCTCTACCGCACAGCCAAGCACCGCATTTTCGGTGGCTGTAAACGCGCTGTGGTCAATCGGGATGATGCGTTCACTGTGCCGGTGCTCGATAGCGATGTCGACGTTGTGAGTTGGCGTATGGCAGAACCCGACGCTGACGGCTTTGGTCTGCGTGAGCGGGCGGGTGTTGAATATCTGAGTCGCGGCCGGGAACTTTTGCTGCCGGTTTCAGAGTTGAATCTTGCCGGGCGCCACAATGTGGCCAATGCGTTGGCGGCTATGGCACTGGGCTACTGTGCAGGGCTACCGGTGGACGGTATGTTGGCTACCCTGCGTACGTTCAAGGGGCTACCTCACCGCTGCGAACTGGTTGCCGACGTTGACGGTGTTCGCTATGTCAATGATTCCAAGGGTACCAATGTTGGGGCTACGGAGGCTGCGCTGTGCGGCCTCGGTGGCGTAAACAATGTGCTGTTGATTGTCGGGGGCCAGGGTAAGGGGGCCGATTTTACGCAGCTGCAACAGGCTGCGGCGCGGCACTGTAAACTCCTTATATTACTGGGCGAAGATGCGCACTTACTCGATCAGGCGCTGCGTTCGTCAGCGCCGGTACTGATGGTGTCTTCACTGGCTGAGGCTGTCGCCGCTGCCGCCGCACGGGCTGCCAGAGGCGATGTCGTTCTGCTGTCTCCGGCCTGTGCCAGCTTTGATTTGTTCAGCGGCTATGTGGAACGGGGTAATACGTTTACCGCCCATGTCAGAGCACTGGTGGAGGGGCAGCAGTGAATATGACCAGCAAGCAGCTTTCCGTGCTTGGCGCCCCCGATTCTGCGCTGTCCCTGCTGGGTCTGGCGTTGTTGCTGGTGGGGCTGGTGGCGATTAGCTCTGCATCCATCGAGTATGCTGAATGGCATTTTCAGAATGCCTGGTACCACACCCAACGCCATACCGTATACTTGCTGGCCGGGCTGGTAGCAGCCGCAGTCTGCTACTGTGTGCGGACCGAGTTCTGGGAGTCCAGTGGCTGGTGGTGGCTGTTCGCGGCGCTGGCACTGCTGATTCTGGTGCTAATTCCCGGTGTTGGTCTTGAGGTCAACGGCAGTCAGCGCTGGTTGCCACTGGGCCCGTTCACACTGCAGCCTTCCGAACTTGCCAAGCTGGCGGTAGTTGTATACCTGGCCGGCTATATGGTGCGTCGTGAGCACGAAGTGCGACACCAATGGCAGGGCTTTCTGAAGCCGATGACGGTGCTTTTTGCAACCACCCTGTTGTTGATGATCGAGCCCGATTTTGGCGCCACGGTGATCGTGGCGGCGACTGCGCTTGGCATGTTGTTCCTCGCCGGCGTCAAGGTTGGGCACTTTATGGTTGTGGTGCTCGGGGCACTGGGGGCGCTGGGGGTGCTGGTGGCATCTGCACCTTATCGCGTCAAGCGTCTGACAGCTTATACAGATCCATGGGCCGACCCCTGGGACACGGGCTTTCAGTTGACACAGTCACTGATCGCGTTCGGTCGCGGAGAATGGACCGGCGTTGGTCTGGGCAACAGTGTACAGAAGCTGTTCTATCTGCCGGAGGCGCACACCGACTTTGTTTTCTCCATCTGGGCGGAGGAAACCGGATTCCTTGGCGCGGTAGCCGTTATCGCGCTGTTTGCCGCCCTGATTGGTCGGATTCTCTGGACGGGCCTGCGCGCTATACGCGCTGATAATGCATTTGGCGCCTACATTTGTTACGGCGTTGCGCTGGTGTTTTCCGGCCAGGCCTTCGTCAACATGGGAGTAAGTTCCGGTCTGTTACCGACCAAGGGTTTGACCCTGCCGTTTGTCAGCTACGGCGGCAGCAGCTTGATTGTCTGTTGTGCCATGTTGGGTTTAGTGCTGCGCATCGATCGCGATATCCGCATGCCACCGCAGCGCAGGAGGCAGGCCTCATGACTGCGCAAAAACCCCTTGTATTGATGATGGCCGGTGGAACGGGTGGCCATGTGTATCCGGCACTGGCGGTCGCTACGGAACTGTTGTCGCGCGGCTATCGCGTGGAGTGGGTAGGCACGGTACGCGGTCTTGAGCATCGTGTCGTACCCGCTGCAGGAATCGAATTGCACTGTCTGCCCGTACGCGGTGTGCGCGGCAAAAGCATCTGGCACAAGCTAATGGCGCTGGTCTTCCTCGGAGCCGCCTCGATCAAGGCGCTGTGGTTGGTCTTTCGCCGTGCGCCGGGTTGCGTTGTGGGCATGGGTGGTTATGTCGCTGGCCCGGCCGGTGTCGCAGCGTGGTTGTTGCGCAAACCGTTGCTGATTCATGAACAGAATGCCGTCGCCGGCACCACCAACCGCCTGCTGGCACCACTGGCCACCAAAATAGTGGCGGGATTTCCCGGCGCTTTCAAAGGTGATGTCAGCTTCACGGTGCCAGGCAACCCTGTGCGTCGCGAGTTGTTACAGGCGCGTGAGAGCAGCCAGTACACATTCAGCGGCGAACGACCACTGCAGTTGCTGGTGCTCGGCGGCAGCCTTGGTGCACAGCCTATCAATGAGGTGGTGCCAGCGGCGGTCCACGGTTTGATAGAGGCTGAGGGCACAGTGATCAAAGTGAAGCATCAAAGTGGGGCAGGGCACGACGAGGCTGTGCGTGAACAATACGGACAACTGTTGGAGACAGGCTCGGTAGAAGTCGCTCCGTTTGTCGAGGATATGGCCGCAGCCTATGCCTGGGCTGATCTCGTACTGTGCCGCTGTGGTGCGTTAACGATTGCCGAACTGTGCGTGATAGGGCGCCCGGCGATTCTGGTGCCGCTGCCACATGCGATTGATGACCACCAGAGCGCCAATGCCCGCGCACTGTCGGATTGCGGCGCTGCCATTTTATTGCGCCAGAGTGACATGACGGTGGCATCAGTATTGCAGCTGTTGCGGGAACTGCAAGGCGATCCGCAGCGATTGTCGGCGATGGCCGCTGCTGCCTTTGCGGCTGCGACTCCGGATGCAGCGGCCCGTGTTAGTGACTACTGCGAGGAGTTGATGTATGCCTGATACCCGCAGTACTTTTCCGCTCCCTGAAATGCGTCGCATACGGCGCATCCATATGATCGGCATCGGTGGCTCCGGTATGAGCGGTATCGCCGAGGTGTTGGTGAACCTGGGTTATACGGTTACCGGTTCCGACCTGCGTGCCAGCGCTGTTACCGAACGCCTGACTGCGCGTGGTGTCGAGATATTCTTCGGGCACGCGGCAGAGAATGTCGGCTGTGCTGATGTGGTGGTCTCTTCGAGCGCGGTCGACGAAAAAAACCCCGAGGTAATTACGGCACGGAACAGCCGAATTCCGGTAGTGCCGCGCGCAGAAATGCTGGCCGAGTTAATGCGCTATCGCCACGGCATCGCGGTTGCCGGAACACACGGCAAGACCACTACTACCAGCCTTATCGCAGCGGTCCTCGGTGCAGCTGGACTCGACCCCACCTTTGTCATCGGCGGGCTGGTGAACAGTGTCGGCAGCAACGCGCAACTGGGCGCCGGTCGCATTCTGATCGCCGAGGCCGACGAAAGCGATGCCTCTTTTATGCATCTGCAACCCATGGTTACGGTGGTGACAAATATTGAAGCCGATCATATGGAAACCTATGGCGGTGACTTCGCGGTACTGCGACGCACTTTCCTGGATTTTCTGCACAACCTGCCATTCTACGGCGTTGCGGTACTGTGTATCGACGATCCGGTGGTACGCGAGATGCAGCCGGATATCTCCCGTCAGGTACTCACCTACGGTTTTGCCAAGGATGCCGACTATCGCATCACTGGGATGCAACGCCAGGGAATGACCACCGCGTTTGAGGTGCAAAGGCCGGGTGATGCATCGCCGCTGGCTATCACTCTTAATATGCCCGGCACGCATAATGTGTTGAATGCTACTGCAGCCCTAGTGGTCGCCTGTGATGAGGGTGTTAGCGACGTTGATATTCAGCAGGGCCTGGCGAACTTTGCCGGGGTCGGACGCCGCTTCACGCGCTTGGGAGAGCTCACTTTCCCGGGTGGGAATGCCGAGTTGGTTGACGATTATGGGCATCACCCGACTGAAGTGCGCGCGACGCTCGAATCGGTGCGTCAGGCGTGGCCGCAGCGACGCATAGTGATGGTGTATCAACCGCATCGTTACACCCGCACGAGGGATCTCTACGAGGACTTTGTCGCGGTGTTGTCTAGCTGTGATGTGCTGGTGCTGCTCGATGTCTATCCCGCTGGCGAAGCTGCCATCCCCGGCGCAGATAGTCGCAGCCTGATTCGCAGTATCCGCCAGCGCGGCCAGATAGAGCCGATTTTTGCTGAACGTATTGAAGATGTGCCCCAGTTGCTGAGCACGATTGTGCAAGATAAAGACGTTGTGGTGACGCAGGGTGCCGGCACGGTTTCACTGCTGGCGCAGGATCTGAGCTCTCTTTACCTGAAACAGGGGGCGCTGATATGAGTCTGGACCAACTGCGCAATGGCAAAGTTGCAGTCCTGCTGGGTGGCAGTTCTGGTGAGCGGGAAGTCTCTCTTAACAGCGGCAAGACCGTAATCGAAGCCCTGCAGTCACTGGACCTGAATGTGGTTGCAATCGACCCGTCGCAAGCCGAGTGGCGCGCGCAACTCACCGACGTGAGTGTCGCGTTCATCGTGCTGCATGGCCCTGGGGGAGAGGATGGCAGCATGCAGGGTGCGTTGCAGACATTGGGTATTCCATTCACGGGATCAGGCGTATTGGGCTCGGCGCTGGCGATGGACAAGCCCCGCAGCAAACAACTGTGGCAGGGAATAGACCTCTCTACAGCCGGGTTCGTCACACTGAGCGCGAATACGGATTGGCAGAACGTGATTGACCGTTTTGGCAAAGTGTTCGTCAAACCGGCCAGTGAAGGCTCCAGTCTCGGTATGAGTATTGCGGCCAATGCGAGCGAGTTGCGTGAGTCCTTCAAACTGGCCAGCCAATACGCCGGTGAGGTGCTGGCCGAGCAGTTTATTGCCGGCCCTGAATACACCGTGGCAATTCTGGGTGATCGGGCCCTGCCTTCGATTCGTCTGGAAACGGATAACGTGTTCTACGATTACGAGGCGAAATACGTCTCCAACGATACGCGCTATCACATTCCCAGCGGTCTGTCGGACAGTGAAGAAGCAGAAATTGCAGCGCTGTCCCTGCGCGCATTCCGATCGCTTGGGTGCGCCGTTTGGGGGCGGGTAGATGTGATGCGCGATGCGCAGGGAAAATTCTGGGTGCTCGAAGTCAACACGGTGCCGGGTATGACTTCTCACAGTCTTGTGCCTATGGCTGCGGCTGCTGCGGGTATGACAATCCCGCAACTGGTACAGCAAATATTGGAGTTGAGTTTGGCGGGCAGGCAATAGTATGGCTGGAATATCTCGCAGGGTGGGGCCGGAAGCGATTGTCAGATGGGGCGGCAAGCGGAAGCCGTCGCCGGCAAAGAAACGGCCAGTGAAAATGCGCGGTCGTCGCGCACCACAGGGCGCTACTCGCAATACGGTGGCGCCGGCTAAAGGTGCAGCCAAGGCCGAGGGTGTTTTCTCGGTTTGGTTTAACCGCATGCTTGTTTTGCTCGGGGCCGCTGTTGTGGTCACCGCGGGCGTTAAGGCTGTGATTACGATTCAGAGCTTGCCGGTGCAACGTATCAGTGTCACCGGTGAGTTGGAGCACACGCAGGCGCAGGCCGTGCAGGATATGGTGCAGCCGGGCCTTGCAGGTGGCTTCCTAAGTGCAGACCTGCAGCAGATACAGCAACAACTGGAAGGGTTGCCATGGATATATAAGGCCAGTGTGCGCCGCAAATGGCCAAGTGCACTGGAGATTCATGTGGTAGAGGAGTTGCCTATTGCGCTGTGGGGCCAAGACGGATTTCTCAACCATGAGGGAGGCGTGTTCCACTCCGATAAAGCGGTTGAATGGGAGACTTTGCCACGCCTTCAAGGGCCGAAGGGCTCTGCCAAATCGCTGGTCGAAAAATACCAGCGGCTGGTGGAATTCCTCGCGCCGCTCAATCTCTCCGTGGAGCAGCTTGCTGTGGATGAGCGCGGTCAGTTGGAGGCCGTCCTGACAGGCGGTATGCAACTGAATCTCGGCGGTGAGGATTTTCTAGAGAGAATGCAGCGTTTCAGGAAAGTCTACCAGAGCGATCTGGCGGCCAGAAAAACAGAGATTGAACGCGTGGATTTGCGGTATGAAAGCGGAATAGCAGTAGCGTTTAAAGCGCCGCCAGAGGTAGATCCGTCGCAAGTGGCGGGAATATAACAATGCAGTTGAGAGTGAATGGGAGACACTGCCATGGGCAGCGCACAGGATAAAAAATTGGTTGTGGGCCTCGATATCGGCACTTCCAAAGTGGTGGCGATTGTCGGAGAGATCGGCCTGGACGGCACTGTTG
Source organism: Halioglobus sp. D3-4 (assembly GCF_055809315.1). Classification (NCBI taxonomy): domain Bacteria; kingdom Pseudomonadati; phylum Pseudomonadota; class Gammaproteobacteria; order Cellvibrionales; family Halieaceae; genus Halioglobus; species Halioglobus sp. D3-4. The sequence goes on along the minus strand of NZ_CM147907.1, from coordinate 2,638,789 downwards.
AGGTTGTGGGTATCGGCTCCAATCCGTCCAAGGGCATGAAGAAAGGTGTGGTGGTAAATATCGAATCCACAGTCCAGTCCATACAGCGCGCGGTAGAGGAAGCTGAGCTGATGGCGGGTTGCCAGATCCACTCCGTGTACGTGGGGATAGCCGGTAGCCATATTCGCAGTCTGAACTCACACGGCATTGTCGCAATCAAGGACAAGGAGGTATTTCGGGCGGATCTGGAGCGTGTCATTGACGCAGCACAGGCTGTGGCCATTCCTGCAGACCAGAAGATCCTGCACATCCTGCCGCAGGAGTATGTGATTGATAACCAGGAGGGCATCAAGGAACCGATGGGGATGTCTGGCGTGCGGTTGGAGGCCAAGGTCCATCTTGTCACCTGCGCGGTCAATGCGGCGCAGAATATTGAGAAGTGCATCCGCCGCTGCGGCCTTGAAGTTGAAGAAATTATTCTCGAGCAGCTGGCGTCCAGCTACTCGGTGCTGACCGACGATGAGCGAGAGCTGGGTGTCTGCCTGGTGGATATCGGTGGCGGCACCACGGATATCGCGATCTTTACCGATGGGTCCATCCGGCATACGGGGGTGATACCTATCGCCGGTGATCAAGTGACTAATGACATCGCAATGGCGCTGCGTACACCCACCCAGCACGCCGAAGAGATCAAGATCAAATACGCCTGTGCGCTGACGCAATTGGCCGGTGCGGACGACACCATCAAAGTGCCCAGTGTGGGGGATCGTCCTCCGAGGGACCTGTCCCGACAGTCGCTGGCTGAGGTTGTGGAGCCGCGGTACGACGAACTGTTCACGCTGGTACAGGCGGAACTGCGGCGCAGTGGCTTTGAGGACATGGTGCCAGCGGGTGTCGTCCTCACGGGAGGCACCTCCAAGATGGAAGGTGTTGTGGAACTCGCAGAGGAAATTTTCCATATGCCGGTGCGGGTGGGATACCCGCAAACAGTGAAGGGGCTGAACGATATCGTACGCAATCCGATCTACGCCACCAGCGTGGGTTTGCTGCAGTACGGCATTGTGCACCGACCTGACAACGGGTCCGGTTCGTCGGCCAAGCCTGGCAGTACCTCCGAGAGCGTCTGGAGTAGAGCCAAATCGTGGTTGCAGAGCAATTTTTAGTGGTTGTGTGGTTGTAGTGTTGTTGTAAAGGGGTTGCGTGAGAGCGCGGCGCGTTATTATAAATGGGGAGTAAGACTATGTTTGAACTAATCGATTCCGTTCCATCAAATGCGGTTATCAAAGTGATCGGCGTGGGTGGCGGTGGTGGTAACGCCGTCAAGCACATGATCGAGAATGACGTTGATGGCGTGGATTTTATCTGCGCCAACACCGATGCTCAGGCTTTGTCTGATGTCGCGTCCAAGACTGTGCTGCAGTTAGGTGGTGATATCACCAAAGGCCTGGGTGCTGGTGCCAACCCGGAAATTGGGCGCGCCGCTGCGATGGAGGATCGCGAGCGGATCGCCGAAGCACTGCGCGGTGCCGACATGGTGTTCATCACTGCTGGCATGGGTGGTGGCACAGGTACCGGGGGCGCTCCGGTGGTGGCTGAAGTGGCGCGTGAACTGGGTATACTGACCGTTGCCGTGGTAACCCGGCCGTTCTCATTCGAAGGTAAAAAACGGCTCAGTATCGCACAGGAAGGCCTGTCTGAACTGGAGCAGCATGTCGATTCACTGATCACCATTCCGAACGAGAAGCTGCTGGAGGTTTTGGGGCAGAATACCAGCCTGCTGGATGCCTTTCGTGAGGCCAACGATGTGCTACTGGGCGCCGTACAGGGTATCGCAGACCTGATTATCCGCCCCGGCATGATCAACGTGGATTTTGCCGATGTGCGCACTGTGATGTCGGAAATGGGTATGGCTATGATGGGTACCGGATACGCCAAGGGTGAGAATCGGGCGCGTATGGCCGCCGAAAAAGCGATCAGCAGTCCGCTGCTGGATGATATCAATCTGGCCGGCGCACGCGGTATTCTTGTCAATATCACAGCAGGTTTTGATCTGTCGCTGGGCGAATTTTCCGAGGTTGGCGAAACCGTTGAGGAGTTCGCATCGGAGGAAGCCACTGTTGTGGTGGGTACAGTGATCGATCCGAGCATGAAGGAGGAAATCAAGGTGACTGTGGTCGCAACCGGCCTGGGCGGCGGTGTGGCGAGGGTTCCGTTGCAGATTGTGGAAGGTGCAACCAAGCCTGCGGCGCCTGCGGAAGACCTCGCCATGGAAACCGACTACAGCAAGTTCGATCGGCCTGCTGCATTGCGCAATGGACAGCGCTCCGCAGAGGGTTCCGGTGCTGCAGGGGCGGATAGCGCCAGCGAGGATTACTTTGATATCCCCGCGTTCCTGCGTCGCCAGGCCGATTAGACAGGCGGCTGGTCGTTTTGCTCCGACGTTTATCACGGGCTGGCCCTGCGCCAGTTGGTGATACGCGGGGGCAGTGACCCGCTGGTCTGACAGGGCTGATTCCAGAGCACATCCGAGAACCTGGGTGGATGGAGCGTTTCCCCGATGCGCGTCCTCCCCGGCCGCCATCCACTCTCGCTGGCCTGGAATCGGCATTTCCTACCGAAGTTGTCATCTGGTAAATCGCAGCGAATTCTGGCATAGTCGCGCGCAACTTCAACGTTTTTCCCCCTGTCAGTGAAGAATTAATGAAAGTCATTTTTGTTAGTCGAAAGCACGGTGGTTCGCGTTCTATCGAGCTGAGCCGCTGGTCACGCGCGTTGCTGTCACTTTGCTGCCTGGGCCTTCCGCTGGGGCTTGCCGCCTCGGGCTATATAGCAGGGCAGGAGAGCGGCGCGCGCATGTTGCGTGAACAGGCATTGGATACGCCGCAGGACCAACTGCAGCAGAATACATCCCAGGTGAGCAAGCCAGCTCCACTGAGCCAGCGGCAGTTACAGGCAATGACACTCAATTTGGCCGAACTAGAGGCCAGGATGACTCGACTGGACGCGTTGGGTCAACACCTCACATCAATGGCGGATCTGGAAGAGGGGGAGTTCGATTTCAGTCAGCCTCCCGCTATGGGCGGCCCACTGTCGGGCGCCTTCAGCAGCGATTTTTCCACCATGCATTTTGATGACGCACTGAACAGTTTCGAGTCGCGGCTCGACAACCGCGAACAGCAGTTGGAGATGCTGGAGTCTCTGCTGACCAATAGTAAATGGCAGGAGCAGACATCGCTGTCGGGCCGGCCGGTGAAAAGTGGCTACATGTCCTCTCGGTATGGCTGGCGCACGGATCCCATCACCGGCAAGAAATCGATGCACACCGGGCTGGATTTTGCCGGCAAGGCCGGCTCGGAGATCGTGGCAGTAGCTGCCGGCGTGATCACCTGGGCCGGGCGGGACGGCGCTTACGGTAACACCGTAGAGGTTTCCCACGGGGACGATTATGTCACTCGCTATGCCCATGCCAAGGAAATTCTTGTCAAGCCTGGCGATGTGGTACGCAAAGGTGACACCATTGCTCTGATGGGTTCAACCGGGCGCGCGACAGGCTCTCACGTGCACTATGAGGTGTACAAGAATGGACGTTCTGTTGATCCTTCCAGTTACGTTGCCCGCACCGAGCCCTGACTCACTCTCGCCTGTTTTTTTGCGCTCCCAGCCGGATTGATGCCGGTGGGGTTCTCTATTTTCAAATACGATGAAACATCATGTTAAGTAAAGCACTGAAAAACGTTTTTGGCACCCGCAATAGCCGACAGCTGAAACGCCTGGGTAAAGTGGTCAAACAGATCAATGCGCTCGGGGACGACATCAAGGCGCTGGATGATGCGCAACTCGCGGCTAAAACCGAAGAGTTTAAAGCGCGTCTTGCCAAAGGTGAGACCCTGGATGGCATTCTTCCCGAGGCGTTTGCCGTTGTCCGCGAAGCGGGTGAGCGCGTGCTCGGCCTGCGCCACTTTGATGTCCAGCTCATCGGTGGTATGGCCCTGCACGAGGGCAATATTGCCGAGATGCGTACCGGTGAGGGCAAGACCCTGGTAGCGACCCTTCCAGCCTATCTCAATGCGCTCGGTGGCGATAGCGTCCACCTGATCACCGTCAACGATTACCTTGCCAATCGCGATGCGCACTGGATGGGGCCGCTGTACAATTTTCTCGGTCTGTCCTTCGGTGTGATCCGCGCGGGCCAGACTCCCGACGAAAAGCGCGAGGCTTACAAAGCCGATATCGTCTACGGTACCAACAATGAATTCGGCTTCGACTATCTGCGCGACAATATGGCGTTCTCCCTGGAGGAGCGAGTTTCACGGGGACTGGGCCTGGCGATTGTCGACGAGGTGGACTCCATTCTGATCGACGAGGCGCGTACCCCGTTGATTATTTCCGGTGCCTCTGAAGACAGTTCAGAACTCTATCGGCGTATCAACCGCCTGATCCCATCGCTGCGCCAGGATACGGAAGGAGAAGCCGGCCACTATACTATCGACGAGAAGCAGCGCCAGATAGAACTTACCGAGGCAGGACACGAGTTTATCGAGGAATTGATGACGAGTGAGGGATTACTTGAGGAGGGCGATAATCTCTACGGTGCCACCAACCTTAACCTGTTGCACCACGTCTATTCCGGTCTGCGAGCCCATGCGCTGTACCACAAGGATGTCGAGTATATCGTACAGAACGGACAGGTCGTACTGATCGATGAACATACCGGCCGCACCATGCCCGGTCGACGCCTGTCCGAGGGGCTGCATCAGGCCATTGAGGCGAAGGAAGGTGTGGCTATCCAGAGTGAGAGTCAGACACTGGCTTCGACGACATTCCAGAATTACTTCCGACTTTACAACAAACTTGCCGGTATGACGGGTACGGCGGATACGGAGGCATTTGAATTTCGCTCGATCTACGGTCTGGAAGTCCTGATCATTCCCACTAATGTTCCGCAGCAGCGCACCGATCTAAATGATTTGGTGTATATGAGTACGGAAGAAAAGTTTGATGCGATTGTCGCCGACGTCAAAGAGTGTATGGAAAAAGGCGCGCCGGTACTGGTCGGTACTGCCTCAGTGGAGACATCGGAAGCGATGTCCACACGCTTTAAAAAGGCCAAGATTGAACACAAAGTCCTCAACGCCAAGTACCACGAGCAGGAGGCGGAGATTATCGCCCAGGCCGGGCGCCCCGGCGTGGTCACCATCGCCACCAACATGGCCGGTCGCGGTACCGATATCGTGCTGGGGGGCAACCTGGAAGCCGAGCTGGCGGCGCTGGGTGAGGTCGGGCAGGCCGAGGATGCGAAGGTACGAGAGGCCTGGAAGAAACGGCATGAGCAGGTGCTGGAGGCCGGTGGTTTGCACATACTGGGTACCGAACGTCACGAGTCGCGCCGTATAGACAACCAGCTGCGCGGCCGTGCGGGGCGCCAGGGTGACCCGGGGGTATCCCGTTTCTACCTGTCGATGGAAGATAACTTGATGCGCATATTTGCTTCCGACAGGGTAAAGGGCTTCATGCAGGCATTGGGGATGGAAAAGGGCGAGGCCATCGAACACCGCATGGTTACCAATGCGATAGAAAAAGCGCAACGCAAGGTCGAGGGCCGCAACTTCGACATCCGCAAGCAGTTGCTGGAGTACGATGATGTTGCCAACGACCAGCGTCAGATTATTTATCAACAGCGCGATGACCTGCTGACAGAGGCTGACATCTCCGAAACCATCACCACCATCCGGCGCGATGTCGTAATGGAGGCGATAGACAGCTACATCCCCCCGATGAGTGTTGAGGAGCAATGGGATGTACCGGGCCTGGAGAAACAGCTGGAGGCCGAGTTTGCCGTTTCACTGCCGCTGGCGCAGTGGCTGGACGAGGACGACAAGCTGCATGAGGAGGCACTGCGCGAGAAGATTGTTGAGGCGGTACAGGCGGCTTACGACGCCAAGAGTGAGGCAGTTGGCGACGACATGCGCCGCATTGAAAAGCAGATTATGTTGCAGATTCTGGACACACTGTGGAAAGATCACCTGTCCACTATGGATCATCTGCGCCAGGGTATTCATCTGCGCGCGTATGCCCAGAAAAACCCGAAACAGGAATACAAGCGGGAATCTTTCCAGCTGTTCGAGCAATTGCTCGTCAGTCTCAAATACGAGGTTGTGAAGTTTCTCAGCCACGTGCAGATCCAGCGCAAGGATGAGGCGATGGCCATTGAACAACAGCGGCGCGAAGAGGCGGCGCGGGAGAAGCTGGCATTCCAGCATGCCGAAGTGTCCTCCATGCAGGCGGAGGCGTCGCAGGAGCAGGAGAGCGAACCGGCTGTACCACAGACTTACACCCGCGATCAGCCCAAGGTCGGCAGGAATGAGCCCTGCCCCTGCGGTAGTGGCAAGAAGTACAAGCAGTGCCACGGCAAGCTGTGACTATGATCCTTCAGAGAGTCATTATTTGAGATGGCAGTTGGCGAAGACAGCATCGTAGCATTGCGTGCGGTGCCCGGTGTACGACTGGGAACAGTGTCGGCCGGGATTAAGACACCCGGCCGCAAGGACCTCGTCCTTGTCGAGGTTACGCCCGGCACGCAGTGTGCAGCGGTTTTTACGCGCAATGCGTTTTGCGCCGCGCCCGTAACAGTGGCGCGCGAAAAGTTGCAAGCCAGCACTCATCAGCCCCGCTACCTGTTGGTCAATACCGGTAATGCGAACGCCGGTACAGGCGCGTCAGGCATCGCCGCAGCACAGGCCTGCACGACAGCCGTCGCAGCGATTGCCGACGTCGATGTTGACCGTGTTCTGCCTTTCTCGACCGGGGTGATCGGTGAGCCGCTGCCGGTATCCAGGATTGAACAGGCTGTCCCCGCCGCCTTTGACGCGCTCTCAGACGACGGCTGGCTGGCAGCAGCTGAAGGTATATTGACAACCGATACACGGCCCAAGGCACACTCTGTTAGCTTTACCTGCGAGGGGCGCGATTACGTGGTCACCGGTATCGCCAAGGGGGCCGGCATGATCCGACCCAATATGGCGACCATGCTGGCCTATATCGCCACCGACGCGGCCGTGGAACAACCACTGTTGCAGCAGATGCTGGCAGAGCTGACCGATATTTCCTTTAATCGCATCACCATTGACGGCGATACGTCCACCAATGATGCCTGCTTGTTACTGGCCACCGGCATGGCGGGCAACGCAGTTGTCAGTGATCGCGACTCGGCACTTTATCGGGCGCTTCGAGACGCAGTGGAAGAAACCTGCATCGTACTCGCACAGAGCATCGTGCGCGACGGTGAAGGCGCCAGCAAGTTTGTAACCGTGCAGGTGAATGGCGGGCACAGTGAGGCCGAGTGCCTGGATGTCGCGTTCACGATTGCCCATTCGCCGTTGGTAAAAACTGCGCTGTTTGCCAGTGACCCCAACTGGGGCCGTCTGCTGGCTGCCATCGGTCGCGCCGGCGTGCCCGATCTGGAGGTTGAGCGTGTGTCACTGTATTTGAATGACGTGCTGATCGCCGAACGTGGCTGTCGTGCGCAGTCCTATTCCGAGGCGCAGGGGGTTGCCGCGATGGCATCCGAAGATATCGTCATCCGTGTGGAACTGCAGCGTGGTGACAGCGAAGCTGCGGTTTGGACAACAGACTTCTCTTACGACTATGTGCGCATCAACGCAGAGTACCGCACCTGAATGGCGTTGGTACATGTCGCGGTGGGTGTCATTCTCGATGCGCAGAGCAATATCCTGCTTACCCGGCGAGCGCCTGATGCGCATCAGGGCGACCTGTGGGAGTTCCCCGGTGGCAAGGTGGAGGCAGGAGAGTCCCTGTCGCAGGCCTTGGCGCGCGAGCTGCAAGAGGAACTCGGCATAGCCATCGGTCGCACCAGCGCCCTGCTTGAGATAAAGCACGATTACGGCGACAAGAACGTCCTGCTCGATGTGCACGTTGTCTGGGAGTTCAGCGGTGAAGCGACCCCTCAGGAAGGTCAGCCGATGGCCTGGGTGGCCGTTGAGGAACTCAGTCGCTATGCGTTTCCAGCTGCTAATAAGCCCATTGTCACCGCAGTGGAAGCGCTATTCGATCAGACCTGAGCAGTGTTTTAGCGCGCCTTGTAGCAAGCCTTTATGCGCAGTATCGAGTACGGCAACGAGCCGCTTCTCAACGCCATGCACTTGCTAACGACCGGTCTCCGCGCGCTGCAGGAATTCCTTGTGCAGTTCGTCCACCTGACTGTGGAGTTCTTCCAGCGTACCGCTGTTGTCGATCACGATATCGGCCAGCGCCAGTCTCTCATCGCGTCCTAACTGCGCCGCCATAATCCGTTTGACCTGTGCTGTATCGTTGTTGTCGCGCTGCACTGTACGCGCTATCTGCAAGGCCTCCGATGTATCCACCACAACCACACAGTCGGTCAGCGCTTTCTGGCTGGTATCCAGCAGCAAGGGTGAACTGAGCACGGTATAGGCGCTGCATGATGACGCGATCTGGTTGACGATTTCCTCGCCGATCAGCGGGTGGGTCAGTTGCTCCAGCCAGTGCCGTTCAGACTCATCCGAGAAAACGCGCGCGCGCAGCTTTGCCCTGTCCAACTGGCCGTTGGGCTGCAGGATGTCGTCACCAAAATGCTCGGTGATAGCTGCCAGTGCGGGCTTACCGGGTTCAACAATTTCGCGGGCGACGACGTCTGCATCCACCACGGTGATGCCGTACTGCTCAAGGTGTTTGGTGACGGCTGATTTGCCACTGCCGATGCCACCGGTGATGCCCACTACCAGTGTCATATCAGTCGAATTCCAAAGTGTGCAAACACGGAGCCGTAGCTGCCGTCACCCAACAGCAGTGCCAGCCAGCCAGCGACGGCCAGATAGGGGCCAAAGGGAATGGGAATTTCTTTACCGCGTTTCTTCACGAACATCAGTGCAATGCCGCAGACGGCACCGACCAGCGACGAGAGCAGAATGATTTCCGGCAACATCTGCCAGCCCACCCAGGCGCCCAACGCGGCGAGCAGTTTGAAATCACCATAGCCCATACCCTCTTTGCCTGTCAGTAGTTTGAAAGCCTGGTAGATGGTCCAGAGAATAAGGTAGCCGGCCATCGCGCCTATGACGGCATCGCTCAGGCTGACGTAGGTTGACTGCAGGTTGAAAAGCAGGCCCAACCAGATCAGTGGCAGCGTGATGTCATCGGGCAGCAACTGGTGATCGACATCGATCATCGTCAGTGAAATCAATGCCCAGGTAAGCAGTACTGCACCCAGAAGGGCCGGCGAAAACTCGAAAAATGCTGCCAGTACCATCGTCATCAGCCCGGTGACCAATTCGATGATGGGGTATCTGACAGAGATAGGTGCCGCGCAGCTTGCACATTTTCCGCGCAGCATCAGATAGCTGATAACTGGAATGTTTTGCCAGGGTTTGATCGCGGACTTGCAGTGTGGACAGTGCGAATTGGGCGTGGCCAGGTTGAGCGGGGCGTCCAGCTTTTCCTGCTCCTGCTCCAGTAACTCGCAACAGTCGCGTCGCCAGCGGGTCTCCATCATCACCGGAAGGCGGTAGATTACGACATTGAGGAAACTGCCAACGAGTAAACCCAGGCACAAAAGCCCGGTGTAAAGCAGGCCCATTGGCACAATTGTTTCTGGCATGAATGGACCGCCCTTGTCGCGTGGAGCCTAGATCACTGATCCCAGCATGAAAATTGGCAGGTACATGGCAATCATCAAGCCACCTACCAGTACACCGAGAATGGACATGATCAGCGGTTCCATCAGCGAGCTGAGACTGTCTACCGCATTGTCGACTGCTTCTTCATAGTGAGTAGCGACTTTGTCTAGCATCTCATCCAGCGCGCCCGATTCCTCACCGATGGATACCATTTGCAATAGCATATTGGGAAACAGTCCGGTGACCTTGATCGCGTTGTACAGCGTGGTGCCCGAGGTGACGTCATCACGGATACGGCGAATTGCCTTGGCATATACCGAGTTGCCCGCGGCTCCCGCTGTCGAATTCAGCGCATCTACCAGCGGTACACCGGCGGCAAAGGTGGTGGCAAGTGTGCGTGAGAACCGGGCGATCACTGAATCGTGCACGATTCCGCCAACAACGGGAGCTCGTAGCGCTAGCCGGTCCAGCCATTCAGAAAAGGCGACCGAGCGTAATTTTATCTCCCGAAATGCAAAAATTATCGCGATAATCGCAATTAGCATCACAAACCACCAGGCGATAACGAAATCTGAAATATCCATCACCATTTGTGTGAAAGCCGGCAGCTCTGAACCGAAACTCTGGAAGGTTTTCGCGAATACCGGCACCACCTTGATCAGCAGGATGGCACACACTATCAGCGCAACACAGATCACAGCCGTGGGGTAAGTCATGGCTTTTCTGATCTTGGCTTTTAGCTGCTCTGTCTTTTCCTTGTAGGTGGCGACGCGATCCAGCATGACCTCTAGCGTACCTGAATCCTCACCGGAGCCGATCAGGCTGCAGAATAAATCGTCAAAATAGCGCGGGTGTTTGGCCAGAGAGGGTGCCAATCCGCTACCGGAGGCGACATCGCTCCTGATGGTTCGAACCAACTCCCTCATACGCGGCTTCTCGAGCCCGTCTTCAACGATTTCGAAACTCTGTACCAGCGGGACACCGGCCTTCAACATGGTGGCGAGTTGGCGGGTGAAGATGGCGATGTCGGCCGCCTTGATGGCCTTGCCCTGGCCGCCGAACAGCGGTTTGGGCTTCTTTTTCACGCTCTTGGGCTTGATGCCCTGTTGGCGCAGCTGTGCCTTCGCCATCGCCTGGCTGGCGGCCTCGATTTCCCCCTTGTTGGTATTGCCGGATCTGTCCGTACCGCTCCAGGTAAAGATGTCATTCTTGATTGTGCTAGTTGCCATGGTCGTGTCCGCCCTAGTATTGCAATATACCTATGCCGCTTGTGCCCCGGCTTTATTAGTCTACGGTAATTCGATTCGCCTCTTCCAGACTTGTCAGGCCTTCCGCTACTTTTTTCAACGCCGCCATGCGTAAATCGTGAAATCCCTCACTTCTGGCCTGGGATGCAATCTGCATGGAGTTGCCTTCCTCCATGATAATTTTGGCAATTGAAGGCGTAATCCTGACGACTTCGTAGATACCGACCCGTCCCTTGTAACCGTTGTTGCAGTCTTTGCAGCCAACGGCGTGCATAATGGTGGCCGATTCCAGCATTTCTTCGGTAAAGCCTTCCGCCAGCAATGTTGCATGCGGAATATCATCTGCGGGGACGCGGCAGCTCTTGCACAGGCGCCGTGCCAGCCGCTGGGCGATAATCAGGTTTACCGAAGAGGCCACGTTGAACGCCGGAACGCCCATGTTGAGCAGACGCGTAATGGTTTCCGAGGCGCTGTTGGTGTGCAGGGTAGAAAGCACCAGGTGACCGGTCTGTGCCGCCTTGATGGCAATCTCGGCAGTTTCAAGGTCCCGGATCTCACCGACCATGATGATATCCGGATCCTGACGCAGGAAGGAGCGCAGGGCCTCGGCAAAATTCAATCCGACCTTGGGATTCACATGGACCTGGTTGACCCCCTCGAGGTTGATCTCGACCGGGTCTTCCGCGGTAGAGATGTTGCGCTCTGCGGTATTGAGGATATTGAGGCCTGTGTACAGCGAAACAGTTTTACCGGAGCCGGTTGGCCCGGTCACCAGTATCATACCCTGAGGCTGGTTCAGGACCTTCAGGTACATGTCTTTCTGTTCTGGTTCATAACCCAGTGCATCGATACCCATCTGCGCGCTGCTGGGGTCCAGAATCCGCAGTACGATTTTTTCACCGTACAGTGTGGGCAAGGTGTTGACCCGGAAGTCGATGGCCCGGTTGCGGGACAGTTTCATCTGAATGCGGCCATCCTGAGGCAGGCGCCGTTCGGAAATGTCCATCTGCGACATGACTTTCAAGCGCGCAGCGAGGCGCGGAGCAAGATTGCGTGGCGGCTTGACCACCACCTGTAAAATCCCGTCAGTACGAAAGCGTACCCGGTAGCTTTTTTCATAGGGCTCAAAATGTATGTCTGATGCGCCCTGCTTGATCGCATCGATCAAGACTTTGTTGATAAACCTGACGATCGGTGTCTCGTCGACGGCTTCGCCACCGTCCTCCGATTCGGAGGCTTCGCCGCCCATGGCGATATCGACATCGTCCAGGTCGGAGGCATCCAGCCCGTCCAGTCCGTCAGTGAGCGATTCCTGTGACTCGACCCACTTGCTCAGCGCCTTGCCGAGCGCACTTTCCTCAACCAGTATAGCGTCGGTATTGATGCCGGTATGAAACTTGATTTCATCCAACGCGGCGAGATTGGTTGGGTCGGAAACGGCGATGAACAGGCGGTTCCCGCGGCGGAACAACGGCAGTGCATGGTGCTTGCTGACGAGATTGGGCTCGACCAGCCCGACCGGTAGGGTATCTGCGTTGATAGCGGTGATGTCGAACAGCGGTACGCCGAACTCCTGCGAGGCAACCTCTGCAATGCGCCAGCCATCCACGTCTTTTCGCTCGACGAGATACTGAACGAAATGCATGCGCTCGACAATTGCCTCCTTCTGCGCTTCCACTGCGAGTTGAGCATTGATCAGCGATTCGGCTACAAGGCGTCCGGCCAGACCGCTGAGTTGCCCAATTGCTTTATCGTTCATTCAAAAACCGCTCCTGTCTCAGCTGAGACGACTGCCATGACACTGTCTGATACGTTGGCTTAATAGAAGTGTAGTATAACCATCGATCAGCCCGGTAGCAGCCTAAGATTACGGGCAAATTATACCAATCCCCGGACAGTGCGGGTGTGTTCGCGGGCCGGCTAGCCGCGGCAATTCGGTGGTGCCTGATTTACGTCCAGGCCATTTTCCTCCGGTGGCAGGCATGTCCACGACACCAATCCGTCCCGAGTTGAAGGAATGAGTTGTAATTGTTTATTGTGCGCGTTGGTGCCCTCGATCTTGAAGGTCACCGTGATAATGCCGTCGGGGATTGCCGAGGAGACTTCCAGCCTGCTGATATAGTCATACTTGTTATATTCTTCTGGCTCAGGCATTCCTGCCTGTCGGTTGTTCCTCGGCCAGCGCTGGGTGTTGTAGAAGTATTCCGTGACCGAGGTTTTCGCTTCTGAGGCAAAAATCATCCCCTCTCCCACTTTGCTGCGGATCATATAATCGGAATACGTCGCCATCGCCACTACCGCCAGAATGCTGACAATGGAGACCACGGCCATCAGCTCTATGATGGTAAACCCCTTGTTATTATTCATTGTGCTACCCATATACTCGATTGTCTGCTCACGATAATCTATCGCTTGCTGTCGCTGTTGAAAGTTGACAGCTCAGCCGCCAGTTTTTCTACTAGAGGGCCGACATCCGCATTGGCATCAAGAGCCGCCTGTAGCTGCGCCGATAGATGTTTAACCGTCGCGATACGGGTGCGCAGCGCAACAAAACTCTCGTTCATTTGCCGGGCCTCGTCCTGGAACATGTCTGTTTCGCGCAATGTGATAGTGGCGTTAAGGTCGCCGCCGCCCAAGCGGGTCACTTCGCGCGCAAACACATAGACCGGTCCGGCGATGCGGTGGCTGGCCTTGAGGCTGCCATACCAGATTGCGCCAATAAGAATAAGCTCACCGAGCGCCAGCACGATTGCTGAAGTTGTGGATAAGTCCAGGGGCTGATCGCCGGGGAACAACATGCGCACAATAATGAAGCCGTTGACCAGCAGTACGGCCAACGCCACGATCAGCAGCGAATACTGGTATTGAAACTTCTTGTTGATAACGATGGTTGTACGTCTATTGTCCATGCCACGATCCCGATAGTGCTACATTGGCTGGAGACTAAACCAGAGTTATTCAGGCAGCAAGATTGAAGCTGTTTTTAAGGCTGTTAACGCGCAGAACTGTGAACCAGTGCGCTACGGTCTGTATCCTGGGCTCAGAGCCTGTAGCGTTTACTCCTATTTTTTAAGGCGTTTTCTTTCGAGTGCGTTTGCCGGCGCCTATATATAGGTGGAAGTAAAAAGCACATAGGTGGAAGTAAAAAGCGTTTGCATGGCATGCGCTCTGCCGGTGACCGGGTGCGTACTCAAGGCGGCCTACACAGAGCGGCGTATTGTGACAAAAATCGTCACAATCTTACCTTGAGTGACAGCGCCGCACCGTTTGCCAGAGCGTGTCAAAGTGTGCGCTAGTTCCGCTTTGGAATTATCGATTTTTGTAAGTTGTTGATAAAAATGAAAAAACGAAAAAATATTTTCTAGTCTGTTTTTCTTGGCACGCTACATGCTCTATCCATCTTGCAAGCGGCTTGTTCCATCGACGCTTTTTAGTCAACGGAACATGTTATAACTTAAAGTGGAGAAGTATCATGGCAATTCAGAAAAAAGCTCAACAGGGTTTCACCCTTATCGAACTGATGATCGTTATCGCGATCGTCGGCATTCTCGCAGCCATCGCGCTGCCTGCTTACCAGGACTACATTGTACGTTCCAAAATGTCTGAGCCGCTGGCTGCTCTGGCAGAAGCGAAGACCACGGTAGCTGAATATGTTGCTGCAAATGCAGGGTATCCTGATGAAGTAGCATCTTTTGGTATCAACACTTCAGACCGTAGCGATAACAGCGACATCGTTGATCACCTGGATATCCTTGAAGAACTTGCCGACGACGATGCTATCGTACGGGTAGTTGCGTATGTCCAAGCTGGGACATGGGGTGGTGCAGACGGTGACACAGGTGCATTCCACTTGTCTGGTTCCATTAACGGCGACGGCACCATGTCCTGGTCTTGTCTGCCCGGTTCAGAACCCGATGCCGCTGACGCAATCGAAACCAAGTACCTGCCAGCTAACTGCCGCGGTTAATCAAACCTAACCACGCAGTTACAATGAAAAGCCCGGCATGCCGGGCTTTTTTTCGTTGTTTAAACTGATTCCATAACTCCCGATTCGGAAAATCCTCATGGAATACTCCGGCGCACCGGCTTCACAACACAGCACAAGCGATAGTCGCTTACTGTTTTTTGGTCTTTTCGTATTGCTGTTGTGTTTGCTGGCCTATGGCGTTGCACTTAACGGCCCGCTGTTCTTCGACGATGAGCCAAACCTGCTTGCCAATCAGCAGGTGCAAATCGATGGGCTGACGTATGATGACTGGCGCGCAGCCGCCCTGAGTTCCCACTCCAGCATTCTGATGCGTCCCGTTGCGATGCTGACGTTTGCCGTTAATCACGCTGTGACGGGCACCTTCACCCCGTTCAGTCTTAAAGCGACCAATTTGGCCATACACATGGCGATTGGCGCCCTGCTATTCCTGTTTGCGCTGGCAGTGCTGCAAACCCCCGCTTTGCGCGCGCACCCGTTGAACGCCTGTCAGCGCGGACTTATAGCGCTGATAGGCGCGTCCATATGGCTGTTACACCCCATACATGTCTCGACAGTGTTGTACGCCGTGCAGCGTATGGCGCAATTATCAACTTTGTTTACGCTGGCCGGCCTTTTGGTATTTACGCGCTATCGACTGCGCTGGGCTGAGTCCGGTGCCGGGCCGGGCGAGGTGCTGGCAGCAGCACTTTGGCTGGGCCTGCTGGCCATTTTCGCTGTGCTGTCGAAAGAAAATGGTGCGTTGCTGCCTTGGTTGATCGTGGTGGTTGAAGTCATACTGTTTCGCGGATTTTGGGGTGGTAAGCCCAGTAAAACACTGGTGTGGCTCGGATGGTTAGCATTGGCATTGCCATTACTGCTCGTGGTAGCGGTGTATTTGGTTGCGCCCGAAGTACTTCAGGGCCGCTACGGTGGGCGGGAATTTACGCTGGCTGATCGCCTGCTGACTCAGGGCAGGGCGTTGTGGCAGTACCTGAACTGGATGCTGGTACCCAATGTCATGAGTATGGGCTTTTTTCACGATGATATTGTGATTTCCCGCAGCCTGTGGGCACCGTTTTCGACCGTCCTGTCTCTAATCGCCTGGGCTGTCGTGCTCATTGCCGCGGTGGTGTGGCACCGGCGATTTCCACTGATTGCCTTCGCGTTTCTGTTTTACCTGGTGGCACACAGTATGGAATCCACGGTGTTGCCGTTGGAGATGGTCTTTGAGCACCGCAACTACCTGCCGAGTATGGGGTTTGCTGTGCTGGCAGGGCTGGGCGTGTTTCTGTGTGTCTCCCGAATTGGTCGCCTGCGTCTGCGCGCAGTAGCCGGGGTTGGGCTCTGCCTGCTGGTTGCACTGTTGTTAGTTCGAACAACGGCCTGGAGTAATGAGGAGAGCCTGGCGCGCTACAATGTGATCAATCATCCGCAATCTCCAAGGGCCAACTTCTTCTATGCGAACGTATTGTTCAAGCGCTTCCAGCAGGCACAGGCGCTAGGGTTGGATGAGGAGGAGCAGCGAGCGCTGGCAGTGACATCCCGTGGCTACTTCGAGCGAATGCGCGTGCTGGATGAACGAAACTTTTCCGCCTTGGTCATGTTATATCAGCTCGATACGCTGTATTTTCCTGCGCTGGCACGGGACAACGACTGGTTGGGTATTATGACAGAACTGGCAAAGACACGTCGTCTGCAGTCTTCGGACCGCACGGCCCTTGGGGCACTGGTGACGTTCTCTCTGACGCCGGCGGTGGATGCGGAACGAGGCCGGGTGGCCGACCTGTTGGAGTTGCTTGTTGAGCGCTATCCGTACCGGGCCGATATCGTGGGCTTTCAGTACCGCTTTACAATGGCGACAGCGCCAGCACAAAAGGCCAGCTTGTTACCGCTGCTGCTGCGCGCACAGGAAATGAAAAAAGGCGGCCCCCAGGTGTCTGGCTACCTTGTTCAATACTATGGCACGGATGACTCTGCCAACACCTATGAAGTCCTGCGCGAGTGGATACGGCGTGATCCGCTGCGCCGCGAACTACCCGTGTTGAGAGCGCTATTCAGACAATGAGGGACGTGACGAGATTGCCGCCGGCACGCTTTCGTCTGGGTACTGCAAGTGCGTTGTTGCTCGCTATCCTGTTGTTTGCCATTGGCCTGTGGATCTATTGGCCGGGTATTCACGGGCCGGAACTCCTCGATGATAGATCCAGCGTGATGGTGATTGGCGATGTTAAAAATCACCCGGAATTGGCTTTCGACTATATCTTTGGTGACAGGTCCGGTGCGCTGGGGCGATCGGTATCCATGGCCAGTTTCGTGATCGAAAAGATGTACCTCGATGAGGGCATCACTGGCAACAAGAAGGTCAATATTATTCTGCACCTACTGAATGGCGGGTTGGTCATCTGGTTGTTCTGGCTGCTGTTTCGTTTTGTGAATGTACCCGGCTACCGGGCTCTCGCTGTGTTGTTGGGCGGGCTCTGGATGCTGCATCCGCTGATGGTCAGTACCGTGCTTTACGCCGTGCAGCGCATGGCCATGCTGGCGACATTTTTTATGTTGCTGGCGAGTATCAGTTACCTGTACTGGCGCTTTGGCCAGATGGCCGGCAGGACCGGCGTGTGGCGTATCCTGCTTATACCGGTATTCCTTGCCCTGGCGTTGTTGTCCAAGGAAAACGCCATAGTGCTGATACCTGTACTGTTATTGCTGGAAGTGCTCTGGTTGCAGTTTGCCGGTCGTGATGGAGGCGTTATCCGTTGGTTGCGCGGGCTGTCGTACTGGCTTATCGCCATCGGTGCGGTTTCCCTGTCGGCTATTCTGGTGCTGGGATGGGATTCCCTCGCGTCACGTTTTGGCGGTCGGGATTTTACGCTGGAGGAGCGGCTGTTCACGCAGTCACGCATGGTCTGGGATTATGTTGCGCAGTGGGCCTATCCGCAAACTGTCAGAATGGGGCTCTACCATGACGATGTAGTCTTGTCTCGCGACCTGTTTGACCCTGTGTCTACATTCTACTCTGTTGTTGCCTGGTTACTGGTGGTAGTAGCCTGCGGCTTATTACTGCGTTGGCAGGCTGGCCGTTGGGTGGTCTTTGGTATCACCTGGTTTTTATTGGGGCACAGCGTTGAGTCCACTGTGCTGCCTCTCGAATTGTATTTCGAGCACCGCAACTACTTTCCGGCAATCGGGCTGGTGCTGGCAGTAGGCGCTTTGTTCGCGGCTGTCGTCAAGCATTGGCCCGAGCCGAAAACGCCGCTGCTGGTGTGTCTCGCCCTGTGGCTGTTGTTGCTGTCCTTCCTCACCAGTTCACAGGTGCAGGTCTGGTCGAGCCGCCCTCTATTGATACTGAGCCACCTGAATGCACACCCCAATTCTCCTCGGGCCAACACCGATATGGCGCGGTATATGGCGGAGCTGGGGCAGGTTGACGCCGCGCATCATTACTCCAGGCTTTCATTTGAGTCGAGCGCCAATGCGGCCAATTCGCAGGAGGTTCGCGGCGACTACCAGATTCGTAACCTCGCGTTGAGTTGTATCGCCGATGCTCCCGTCACACCCGAGGCAATCGACGAACTGGGTAGGGAAGATCCACAGCGGCCGTTCCGGTCAGTGACCACTTTGCTTACTATGGTGCGTCTGCTGCAGAACGATAGTTGCCCACAGTTTGATCGAATCCGGTTTGCCGATCGTCTCGCCCAGATCTATCTGGTGGAAGACTTTAAACGCAAGGCGTCTGCCAACATCTATACAAACCTGGCAGTGTTGGAGAATGTACTGCAAAGGTATGATAATGCCTATGCTTACAACGAACGCTATTTGGCGCTGTCCCCGAATAATTCGCGCGGCCTGTTGATGAAATTGCATTTCGCCACTGCATTGGGCAAGGTGGAGGAGGCGCAGGCGGTGATTGCCGCTTTACAAGAATTGGATCAGCAGGGTAAGTTGACGGTAGGTGAACAGCAGACTCTGGCGTTGTATTTGGAAAAATGGGGATCTGTGTAGTCAGGTACCTGGAGAACTAACCCTTGAAAGTATCCATCATCATTCCCGCGAAAAACGAAGAGCTTGGTCTTGCGCAGCTGTTGCCTGAGTTGATTGAACACCAGCCGGACGCCGAAATTATCGTAGTGAACGACGGTTCCACTGATACCACAGAGCAGGTGTGTATAGATGCGGGCGTAAGAGTAATAACACACCCTTATTCCAAGGGTAATGGTGCTGCGGTGAAAGCGGGTGCGCGCGCGGCCAAGGGCGATTATCTGGTTTTCATGGACGGCGATGGCCAGCACAGTGCAGCGGATATCGACAGGCTGCTGGCTAAAATCGACGAGGGTTACGATTTGGTTGTCGGCGCACGCAGCGGCCGTGATTCACAAGCCAGCGTCGCCCGCTGGAGCGCCAATACGTTTTACAATAACTTTGCCAGTTGGATGGTCAACCGCAAGATCGATGACCTGACTTCTGGCTTCCGCTGCGCGGATCGCCGAAAGTTCCTGGGGTTTCTTTACCTGTTGCCCAATGGCTTCAGCTATCCCACAACCTCAACCATGGCCTTTTTTCGGGCGGGTTACTCCGTGGGTTTTGTACCCATCACGGTATCTAAGCGCCTCGGTAAAAGCCATATCAGCATGGTGAAGGATGGTATCCGATTTCTGTTGATTATTTTCAAGGTGGGAACACTTTACTCACCGTTGAAAATATACTTTCCCGCTTCCGTAATCGTTTCGGGCCTGGGCTTTCTAAATTATTTTCTCACCGTGATGAGTTCCGGGTGGCGCTTTACCAATATGAGCACATTGCTAATCCTTGCCGGGATGGTGATGTTTCTAATCGGGCTTCTCTCTGAGCAGCTGACGAACCTGCAGTTCAAGGACACTTCCAACCCCAACGATCGACGCGCTGGCTAGCCACTGTTCCCTGCGCTGTCTGTGGCGCTATAACAGACGCTTGCGCCTGTTGTGCCAGTCGAGCGACATTGGCTGCATCAATGTGACAAAAATTGTCACTGACCGCCCGGATTCTTCATTTTGACTGTCGCGAAAATATGGCTGTGAATCTGGTTATTTACGTTCTTTGAATCTGTAAGTATCTGAATAAAAACCAATAAATACTTATTTCCGCCCTTTTCTCTCTGTTGGCACGGTCTCTGCTTTAAGGTTGTCAGCCAAGCGTTTATAGAACGGGCAATGGACGAACGGGCATCAGATCATATAATCAGGGGACTAAAAAATGGGCACATTATCTAAATCACAACGGGGTTTTACACTCATCGAGCTGATGATCGTTATCGCGATTGTCGGTGTGCTGGCAGCCATCGCATTGCCCGCCTACCAGGATTACGTTATTCGTTCGAAGATGACCGAACCGTTGGCCGTACTGGCCGAAGGCAAAACAACCATCGCAGAATATGTGGCAGCTAATGGGGGGTTTCCAGCCGACTCGGAAAGCTTCGGTATCAATACCAGCAACCGAATCGCGCACAGCGATGTGATGTGGAAAATAGACGTTCTCCCCGAGGCGCCCGTGGCCGGCGAAGCAATACACCTCGGCGCGGGTATATTCACCAGCGTCTGGGACGGTACTGCGAAGAACATCAATTCTATTGCGGTATTCCAGCTGTCCGGTTCAATCAACGATGATGGCACCATGACCTGGGAGTGCATTAACGGCGCGGGCAACGAAGCAATACCTGAAGTACCTGCCAAGTATTTGCCGGCCAACTGCAGGGGATGATCCTCAAGATAATACCAGGATAAAAAAGCCCGGCAATTGCCGGGCTTTTTTGTTGGGAGGTGTCAATGCGCCAGCTGACTTGCGGCTGCTGGTATCTGCCGCGCTACCCCTGACTGGCTGCTTTGGCTTCCCTGCGCCTTGCGTGTAGCACTGGCTCGGTGTACCCGCTGGGCTGTTCCTCGCCGAGAAACACCAGATCGCAGGCGGCCTGAAACGCAATGCTGTTGTCGAAGTCCGGTGCCATGTTCCGATAGGCGGGGTCTCCGGCATTCTGCGTATCGACCACGGCGGCCATGCGCTCCAGTGTTTCGCGCACCTGGTCTTTCGTGCACACGCCGTGGTGCAGCCAGTTGGCAATATGCTGGCTGGAGATACGCAAGGTAGCGCGATCTTCCATCAGGCCAACGTGGTGGATGTCAGGTACCTTGGAACAGCCCACGCCCTGGTCAATCCAGCGCACCACATAGCCGAGTATGCCCTGTGCGTTGTTGTCCAATTCCCGTTGGATGTCCTCTTCACTGAGTCCTGTGGCACCTTTTAGCGGTATGGTGAGTATGTCGTTCAGCGAAGCGCGAGCCTGCCCCTGCAGTTCCTGCTGGCGTTGAGCGACGTTCACCTCGTGATAGTGAATGGCGTGCAGTGTTGCAGCGGTGGGTGAGGGGACCCACGCCGTGCTGGCACCGGCCTGCGGATGGGCGACTTTGTTCTTCATCATGTCGGCCATCAAATCGGGCATGGCCCACATGCCCTTGCCAATCTGGGCCTTGCCCAACAGCCCGCAGCGCAGGCCCGTATCCACGTTCCAGTCCTCGTAGGCATTGATCCAGGGCTCCTGCTTCATTGCGCCCTTGGGCGTCATTGCGCCCGCTTTCATGCTGGTGTGTATCTCATCGCCGGTGCGATCGAGGAACCCGGTATTGATAAAGACCAGGCGCTCCTGCGCCGCGCGAATACACGCCTTGAGGTTGATTGTGGTGCGACGCTCCTCATCCATGATGCCGACTTTCAGAGTGTTGCGGGCCAGGCCCAGGATGTTCTCGATACGATCAAACAGTTCGCAGGTAAACGCCACTTCCTCGGGGCCGTGCATCTTCGGCTTCACGATATACACGCTGCCCTGACGGGAGTTGCGGCTGTCACCGTCTGCCTTGTTCAGGTCGTGCAGCGCGATCATCGCCGTGAACAGGCCGTCCATAATGCCTTCTGGAATTTCCGCACCATTTTTATCGAGTACAGCAGGTGTGGTCATCAGGTGGCCGACGTTGCGCACGAACATCAGGCTGCGTCCCGGCAGTACCAGTTCTGTTCCGTCAGGTGCAGTGAATGAGCGGTCCGTATTGAGACGCCGGGTGACAGTTTTGCCGCCCTTGGTGAAACTGTCGCTGAGGTCGCCACGCATCAGTCCCAACCAGTTGGCATACGCCACGGCTTTATCCTCGGCGTCGACCGCGGCCACCGAGTCTTCGCAGTCCTGAATGGTAGTGAGAGCCGCTTCGAGCACCACATCTTTGACGCCGGCACTGTCGGTCTTGCCGATTGGGCTGGCCGGGTCAATCTGGATTTCAATATGCAGGCCATTTTGGCTCAGCAACACGCTGGTAGGGGTTGCCGCATCGCCGCTGTAGCCGCGCAGCTGCTGAGGAGTCTGCAGCGCCCGCTTCTCGCCACTAGCCAGTGTAACCTGCAGCGTGCCGTCGACAATGGCATATGCCGTGGCGTCTGCGTGACTGCCGCCAGTCAGTGGACAATGGCTATCCAGAAAGCGCTTGGCGTAGGCAATCACTTTCTCTCCACGCACCGGATTGTAGGCGCCGGCGCGTTCAGCGCCATCGGTTTCGGAGATGACATCGGTTCCGTACAGTGCGTCGTAGAGGCTGCCCCAGCGAGCGTTCGCGGCATTGAGGGCATACCGTGCATTCATTACCGGCACAACAAGTTGTGGCCCGGCCAGTACAGCGACTTCCTCATCGACTCCGGTGGTACTGATCTGGAAGTCCGGGCCTTCGGGCAGCAGGTAACCGATCTCTTCCAGGAAGGCCTTGTACGCTGCCCGGTCGTAGTCGGGCCCACCGTTTTCCAGATGCCATGCATCGATCTTTGCCTGCAACTGTTCACGTATGTCCAGCAGTTCGCGATTGCGCGGGCCCAGCGTGTTCACCAGTGACGCCAGTCCCTGCCAGAACTGTTCTGCGCTGATACCGGTACCCGGGCAGATGTCCTTCTCCAGGAGTTGATGAAGTACCGGTGCTATCTGCAAGCCACCTTGCTGGATACGATCAGTCATTGTGAAACCTCTTTGTTGACGACTGGCACGGTTAAACCCGTGATGCAGCCGTGATTTTAGGTGGCAGGCCGGCATTTTGCGAATCAATCACTTCAATCACCGGCATTAAAGCGGTGAATGCGCTCAGGGAGTCGCCTCCAGCCCGTCCAGTTCCCTTGCCGTATCGGCGATCAGTTTGCGTAGCCATTTATTACCGGGGTTGTGTTGCAGTAATGGACTCCATGCCATCTTCAATTCCAGCGGTGGAATCTCCAGCGGGGGCTCGCGCAACACCACGCGCGGATTATTCAACTTCAATTGCGCCGCCCGTGTCGGGAGCGTCACAATCAGGTCGTTCTGTTCGGCCAGTGTCATCGCGGCCTGATAGTGCCGCGTAAACACGCGAATCTGGCGTTTTTTGCCAATTTTATTCAGCGCCAGATCCACCCAGCCCAGGCGTTGTACATCGTCGGGGTCGACGCCCACCCCCACGCCCATGCCGGTCTTGCTGACCCAGACATGGTTGGCCTTGAGGTAGTTGTCCAGCGTGAACTTCTCCAACACCGGATTGTTCGGGCTTAGCACACAGGTGAAGCTGTCGTTCCAGAGGTGAATCTGGTGGAAGGACTGTGGCATCGAATCGAAGCGGTTGATCACCATATCCACCTTGCCGCGCTCCACGTCCAGAAAGCTGACGTCAGATGGCGTCATAATATCCAGCGTCAGGCCCGGTGCCTGCTCGCGCAGTTTTCCCAATACACTGGGCAGCAGGGTGGATTCAGCGTAATCGCTGGCCATGATGCGAAACACCCGGTGAGCCTCGGCGGGATCGAAGTCTCCGCGCGGCTGCACGGCGTGATCGATTTTCCCAAGTACCTCGCGCACCATCGGTTCCAGTTCAAGCGCGCGTTCAGTGGGGGTCATGCCCTCGCTGGTCCTGACCAGCAACGGGTCATCGAACAGCTCACGCAGCCGGCGCAAGCCGTTGCTCATGGCCGGCTGTGACAGGTTCAACTGGTTGGCAGCTTGCGTGACATTGCGCTCACGCAGCAGGGCGTCGAGGTAGACCAGCAGGTTGAGATCGATTCGATTCACTTTCACGAGCGGCTCCGCATTCACTATATGAATGACAAAATTCTATGCTATCGGTTGAGCGAATTATACTCACAATACGGCGATTGCCAATACTACCGGTCAGGCCGCTGATCGGAGGAGCAACACACATTTGGCGCTCTCTGTCGGGTGGTCGATAGCCGGTGGATCGCAAGGATAGGGAGGTGATGTCGTGTTTTCCGCATCGAGTAGACTACCGTATGGGTATGGTGGACAGCGGCGCTGAAATCGGGGGCTGGGGGTGGAGGACTGCTGCGTGTTGCGGCACTATCGTATACTGTTTTCAAACCAAGACATGCTGGAACGATTTATGACGACAATATCAACTCCCGACCTATCAGATGAAGCACCTGAAGTGGTCGCACTCGAACTCCCCTGGATTAACTACGGCCAGGTCCGGCAGTTTGGAGGGCAGGTGGTCACCATTAAATGCCACGAGGATAACTCGCTGGTGAAGGAGTGTGTGGCCGAGGAGGGTCTCGGTCGTGTCATCGTGGTCGATGGCGGTGGCTCACGGCGTCGGGCATTACTCGGAGACATGCTCGCCGAGAAAGCGGCGGCCAATGGCTGGGCTGGACTGATCATCAACGGCGTTGTCCGGGATGTGGATGAGATTGGCCGCACCGCACTGGGTGTGCAGGCGCTGGGCTGCTGCCCGCTGAAGACCGAAAAGCTGGGCGTAGGGCAGCGCGGTATTGATCTGCATATCGGCGGCGCAAATATAGCGGCAGGGGACTATGTCTACGCCGATAATAACGGCGTTATTGTAAGTAAACGCCCGTTGCTCTGATTGGCTAGTAAGTGCGCGCCTACTGCAGGCGCATGGAGAGATCCAGTGCCCTGCAGTCTTTGGTGAGCGCGCCGATAGAGATAAAATCTACCCCGGTTTGCGCAATGGCCAGAAGCGTGTCCTCGGTGACATTGCCGGAGGCCTCCAGTTCAACCCGCCCGGCTGCCAGCGCAACAGCATCGGCCGTTTGTGTCAGTGAAAAATTATCCAGCATCACTCGGTCGCAGGCTGCGGCAATGGCTTCTTCCAACTCAGGAAAGCTCTCCACCTCCACCTCGACGGGCTTCCCCGGTGCGTTTTTGCGCGCTGTCTCGACGGCTGCCTTGATCCCGCCACAGGCCGCAATATGGTTTTCCTTGATCAGAAAAGCATCGTACAGACCCATGCGGTGATTGTGGCAGCCGCCGGTGCGCACAGCGTACTTTTGCGCGGTGCGCAGTCCCGGAATGGTTTTGCGGGTGTCGAGCAGGCGCACCGATGTGCTGGCGACAAGATCGGCATAGCGCCTGCAGGTTGTGGCGGTACCGGAGAGCAACTGCAGAAAGTTCAGTGCGCACCGCTCACCCGTCAGCAAGCTGCGCGCCGGACCGTCAAAAGAGAACAGCGCGTCGCCGGCGCTGATCTGCTGCCCATCACGATAGTGCCAATCAATAGTGATATCAACGTCGAGCTCAGCAAACACGGCATTCACCCATGGCTGGCCGCATAACACACCGTCTTCACGGGTGATAACCCGTCCGGAGGCCCGCGCGCCCGGGGTGATCAGGGCTGCGGTAATATCACCGCGCCCGATATCCTCCTCCAGGGCGGCGCGCACATTGCGCTGGACGACAGCGGGATCGAGGTCGATGGCTTCCGGTTCGGGCTGTGACATAGGGCGTTCAGTGCAGGCAGATTAAGGAGCGGCGATTGTAGCAGTTTGCCGCCGGTGCTGTTAATCCCGGCGTCGCCACGGGGGGGCTGTGGGCAATCTCCGTGACCTATTATTTCGCGGTAGGTAGACTGAAGGCTTCAAACCCTGGGGCGCGTCGCTGAGGAAAGTAACGAATATGAGATACACCGTGGAGCAGGGCTGGCTGCAAGAGGCGCGGCATGTGCCATCCCCGAACTATGGGCCGCGGCCGGTCGGATGCGTCGTGGATCTGTTGGTGGTCCATAATATTTCCCTGCCACCGCGCTGTTACAGTGGGGACTGTATCGAACGACTTTTTACCAACCGCCTGGATTGGAGTGAGCACCCGTTCTTCGAAGAGATTCGCGGTGTTGAGGTCTCTGCGCATCTCCTGATCCGTCGCAGCGGTGAGTTGCTGCAATTCGTCAGTTTTGATGATCGCGCCTGGCATGCCGGAGAGTCCTGCTTTGCGGGACGCAGCAATTGCAATGATTTCAGCATCGGGATCGAGTTGGAGGGGGCTGATGATGATCCCTATACCGCTGCGCAGTACACGGCGCTGTCGGCTGTTACCCAATCCCTGCTTGCACACTATCCGGCCATGTCGGCGCAGAGCATTGTCGGTCACAGTGATATTGCACCCGGAAGAAAAACAGATCCCGGGCCTGCGTTTGACTGGCAGCGTTACCGCGCCGAGCTGCAAAAATAGACCATCACAGCAGGTGCGCAGCTTGCAAGTGCCGGTAGTGGCAGCAGTATTCTCAGGAGCTGCTAAGCTTTAAGAAAATACTGATAACAATTCCGCAAGCGCGCTGGATATTTGTCATGCGAACGCCCACTGACTCCGAGGTGACTCTGCCCTCGATTATCGCCTCTATGGCGGGTAATTATGGCGGACAGGAACTGGTACTCACTGTCATCTTCCATCCCGATGTTTCACGCATCGGCCAGCGCGCGGTGGTGCCGCAACAATCGGGAAATGCACCCTGGGTGCTGGGCAGACGCAGCCCGGCATTTGATCACCCCAATGGACAGACCCCGACGCCCCTGGATGACCCCTATGTCAGTCGCAGGGCCTTGCAGTTTACGCTCCGCGGCAAGCACCTGGTGATTCGTCGTTTCGATGCGTCCAGTCGTTGTCGCCTGGGCTCTACGGAATTGTATGACAGCGTGGAGCTCGAATGGGAGCAGTTGCGCGCTGGACTGCCGATTATGCTGGGTCACAGCATTGTCCTCCTTCTGCGGGTGGGGTGCACCGGCTCTCCGTTTACCGCGGACCGCACAGCTGACAGCCTGCTGCGTGGCAGCAGCGCCTGTATGGTCGATATCCGGGAGCAGGTGGCACGCGCGGGAGAAAGCGACCTGGATGTGTTGGTACGCGGTGAGACAGGCACTGGCAAGGAGCTGGTTGCCACCGCCATTCACCGCGCCAGTCGCCGGGCGACTGAGCCTATGGTAAGCGTAAACATGGCCGCGATACCAAGTGAACTGGCAGCCGCTGCCCTGTTTGGCAGTGCCAGAGGGGCCTTTACCGGGGCTCATCAAGCGATGCCCGGCTATTTCGAGCAGGCCGAGGGCGGCACACTGTTTCTGGACGAGATCGGCGATGCCTCGGTGGAGGTCCAGCCACAATTGCTGAGGGCGTTACAGGAGCGTGAAATACAGGCGGTGGGTGGCTCGATTCGCCAGGTTGATGTGCGTGTGATTTCAGCAACGGATGCGGCACTGGACGATCAGGGCAGTGATTTCAAGGCGGCGCTGCGCCATCGCCTGGGTGCCTGTGAGCTTCGCCTGCCTCCGTTACGAGAGCACCCTGAGGATATCGGCGAACTGCTATTGTATTTCCTGCAAAGCAGTGCTGTCGAAACCGGGCGACCGGATTTGCTGCCGAAGGAGGATAGTGCGGCCGTGGATATAGCCGCCTGGGCCATCCTGTTTTATGCCTTTCTGTCCTACCAGTGGCCGGGCAATGTGCGCGAGCTGGCAAACTTTGCCCAGCAAGTCGTGATGGCCAGTGAGGGTAGGCCGGTAATGAATGAGATTCTGCAGGCTGCGATACTGAGTCCGGGTTCGCGGTCTACCTTTTCCGGGCGCGTTCGGCGTCGCAGCATGCAGGATGTAGATGATGCCACTTTTGATCGGGCGATGCGTGACAATGATTGCGAGGTTCCCCGGGTAGCACAGCAATTGAGCGTATCCCGCGCTGCGGTCTATCGCCGAATCGAAGCATCCCCGAGCTACCGCCTGGCCAGTGAGGTCGCGCCACAGGAATTGCAGCGTCTAATGAAGGAGCACGCCGGCGATATAGCCGGTGTTGCCCGCCAATTGCGCGTGTCACTAAACAGCCTGCGCAGCCAGTTGAGAAAGTTGCCGAGCGCGCTGGGCTAGGCCACGGTTATGGATAACTTTGTCGGGCCCTACCGCATTCTCAGGCTGATCAATGAGGGCGGCCAGGGCACCGTCTATCTGGGATACGACAAGCGGCTGCACCGCCGCGTCGCCATCAAGATCTACCGGTTGCCGGCAACGCGTGCAGCGCGCAAGCAGTTGTTGCAAGAGGCGCAGATTGTGGCCAGCATTCAGAGTCCCAAAGTGGTGCAGATTCACGATGTCATAGAATCCAGTACCCATCTGGCCATGGTCATGGAATATGTCCCAGGCTGTAGTCTGGAGGATTTTCTGACGGCGGTACGTCCGTCTCTGGCCAGTGTGCTGACAGTGGGAGCGGATGTTGCCGGTGCGCTGGCACTCGCCCGGCAGAAACATATCGTGCATGGGGACGTAAAAGCAGGGAATGTACTGATTGGCGAAAACGGCAGGGCCAAGCTTACCGACTTCGGTATCTCACGATCTACTTCCGAGGGGGGTTCCGGTCGCTGGGCAGCGGGTAGTTTATCGGCGGTGTCACCCGAACAGTATCTGGGCGATGCACTGGATGAGCGAGCAGACCTGTTTGCGCTGGGTGCGTTACTGTATCGAATGTTGTGCGGGGAGCAGCCTTTTTTCCGCGATGGAACACTCGATCCTCTGATGCTTACGAAGCGCCCGCCCAAGCCGCTGGCCGAGGTTGTCACTGGTGACGTCGAACTCCCCGACCCGCTGGTGGAGATTATCGACAAACTGCTCGAAAAGAATCCCAAAGACCGCCCAAAAAATACCCGCCGGGTGCGGCAGGTACTGCGCAAAGTGCTGCTCAGCCTGCCGCTGTCGGCCAACAACACTTTACTGCGAGAGGCGCTTCCCTGTTTTCGTCCTGAGTCGCCGCAGGATATTCCTCCGCTGATACCCCGGGGTCTGAGTCAGCAGGGTAGGTCCGCTCTGGTGCCTTCTGGCAATGCCTGGGTCAGGTTTCGACACCGCTTGAAGTCGTTGCGATGGCCTGCTCGCACCGCGCTGGCAGTGGTGCTGGTAGCACTGATCCTGGTGCCGCTGACAATCACCCTGCGCAATACGGTGTCGCCGGTGCAGTTTGCCCAGCCGCGCACCAACGGCATGGGCGACACCGTTCTACCGCGCGGTGCCTCACGCGATTGGCTGGTGTTGGAGGTGAGAAATGCACTGGCGAAACAGCTTGGCCAGCTGCGCATTATTGGGCCTGTCGGTGCGTTTCCTGTGACGGTGATTTACTCTCGCGGAGAGCCCGAGAATTGGAATGAAGCACCCGCAACCGTTGTTGCGATGGCCTTGCGCTGCGTTGACGGTATCTGTGTGCTCACAGTTACGCGGCAGCAGTCCGGCGCCCGTTTCAGCAAGCAGGGTGTGCTGCTGGCCAATATGTCATTGCAGGAATGGCGCGATATCGTGCATAACACCACACTGGCGCTCTACCCCTGAGTCACACCAGTGCGACTGTGCTGGCCAGCACCATTTGAGATAGGAAATACAGCGGTGTCCCCCACACGGACGTCAGTCTGGACTGTGGTGCGATAAACTGTCGCCGCGCGACAGCCAGATCCGAACAGGCAAAGCCCCAGGCCCCGATGATAATCAACCAGGCTGCGGGTTGACCCAAGGTCAACCCGGCGCACAGCAGCATGGCGGATATCACCAGGATGTAGAGAATAACGGGAATTTTCATGTCGGCGCCGACATGGGGAATGAGCCAGCGCCACACTGTCCCCAGCAACACCAGAACGGGTAGCACGGATATTGCCAGGCCCAGCGTGTTGCCCGGCAACTGGAAAAAGGCAACGGCGAACAGCAGGTGGCCGCAGAGGAACGCAGTTAGTCCGGCCAGAAAACTGCGCTCGCTGTCTGGCATCAGGAATAGATCCCCCAGCAGGCACAGTAACAACGCAGCCAGCATCCACTGGCCGTAGAGCGTGGATGTTGCACCCAGAGAAAGTGCCAGCCACACAAAGGCAATTGCCGCGAGTGGCTTGAACAGGTAGCGCCCCGGCCGGAAATCGCGAAAATCGCAGATCACCAGTGCGACCACTGCGATGCCGGACAGCACGGCTGGAGGTAATAGTGCAGCCAATGGCAGTGAGTCATTGAGCATGAGTACGTATCCTTTTTAGCAGTGATTGATTGTGCGGCGCCCTAATACCATGCTGCCCGGCGACTTGTAGCAGGTAGCCGGTGATATAGTCAATCTCAGTTTGCCGTCCGCGTTCAACATCCTGCAGCATGGAGGAACGGTTGTCAGCCGTGCCGGCGATAACGGCGTTCACTGTTGGCAGCAGTTGCTCTGCGATGTTCGCAAATCCTGCTGCGCGGGTGATCTCTGCCACTTCTGCGCAGAGAGCCTCCACCTGCGTTGACAGTTCAGCGCGACGTGCCAGCTCCCCGTTGCGACAACCGTTCACAGCTGTCAGGGGGTTTATCACACAGTTGACTGCCAGTTTTAACCACAGTGCGCTGTCGATATCCGCGTCCCAAACGCAGGCGTCGGTGGCGCGTGAGAAACTTTCGAACCATGCCGGGGGCGTAGTCAGGCCAGCACGGCCGATGCGGGTTTCACCGCGCCCGGCGTGTCGGATGTGTTGTGCGGACATCGCGTAGGCCCCTTCGGTCGTCGTGCCGCAGAAGATATCCAGGTGCGGGTAGTGCTGACGCAGTTTTTCAGCTAACCCCAAACCGTTCACCAGCAGAAGTACCACGCACTTGTCGCGCAACAGCTTGGCGATTCCAGAGACAGCCGAGTGCACGTCATAGGCTTTGGTGGTGATCAACAGGTGCGAGATCACCGCGGTGTCGTCGGGTGTCATTATTGGAAGGCGGTGCTCACTGCGCAGCTCATCGCGCTGGATCACCACCGGCACGGAGCGAGCCGCTGCGCTGCGGCGCATAACCAGCGTGGTCTCGCTGCCGCTGCTGCGCAGGCCGTGTGCAAACAGGCAGCCGATGGCGCCTGCGCCCAGCACATGCCAGTGAGATTTTTCCACTATTAGGTCTCGCTGTTGGTCATACTAGCGGACGGTTGCGCCCAGCGATTTCAGCCCTGACTATTTGTGCTCTGTTCACGCACTGGCGATACGATCCGAACGTGTCATATCTACCAGTATACCGGACAGGTGCGCCATACCCGAGAGTTTCTCCACGCTGCCGTAGCCGTCGCCCGCCAGCAAGTTGGAGTTTACACCGGGATGCTGTTGTGCATGGGGCAGGCCATCGGCTTTTTCATGTCCCCAACACTGTGGCACAGCCACTACGCCGGGCATCATCTCGTCGCTGACTTTCACCGGTATAGTGATGCTGTCAACAGCGCTGGTGATATCCACGTAGTCCAAATCTGCAACGCCCAGCTTCTCGGCATCCGCCGGGGAAATGTAGGCGTAGTTGGTGGTCTCCTTTACCAGACGTGGCGAATTGGCCGAGGAGGAATTCATACGCTTTACCTCCCGTTTGCCGATCAGCTTCATTCTGTCCAGATTGTTCAGCTCGTCATTAAACAGGGTCTCCACGCGTTCATTGAATGCGGTGACGAAATCTGGCGGGCCGAGATCGACCAGTGCATCGTCGGTCAGCACGCGTGGTGTGCCGAGGAAGTTTCCGCCAGGATTGTCCGGTAAGCGCAGGCCGTGGGGATGGTTCTTCAGCATGGCCTTGAAGTCCGGCTGCCCGGATTGCTTGAGCATGCCGCTGACCAATACCTTGGGCACGCTGATAAACCCCAGCGGGGTGTGGGCCAGCCTCGCGGCGAGTTTGAAGAAGCCGGAAATGAAACGATTGCCCATCAGGGTGACGCCGAACATGTCTGCCAGACGGGTATACATCCACCATTCCTCGCGTACATCCGGTGGCGGCTCCAAGACTTTGTCGGCGGCATATAAATAGGGGGTCGGGGTGCAACCGACAAAGGATTGTAACGCATACGGCATGCCGGGCCGTTCCATCCAGGTGGCAGCGGGCAGAATATAGTGTGCGAGATTGCCCGTCTCGTTGCGGAACCAGTCGATACAAACCAGCAGTTCGAGTTCTCCCAGTGCCTGCTCGAGGCGGTTGCCGGGGTTGGGCACCGCCAGTATGGGGTTTGATGCCTCTACGAATAACCCCTTGACCTCGCCATTGAGTATATCGTCGGCCAGCAGTGCCGCCGGTTGCTGGCCGGACACGCTGGGCAGGTCATCGCTGCGGTGAAAGCCCAGTTTCAGTACCGGGTCATCCTTGGCCTGTAGCGCAAAATCGATGATGCCCTCGCCAATCAGGTTGCCGCCCTGGCGATCGAAGTTGCCGGTGATGGCTGAAATGCACTCCAGCAGCCAATAGCACAGCGTGCCACTGCGGCCCTGATTGACGCCCGTCGCCATATTCAGTGCGGCGCCGTCAGCGGCCAGATAGGCATCTACAAGTTCGCGCAACGTTGCAGCGGAGATGCCGGTGACCTGAGCCTGTCGCTCCGCCGTCCAGGGCGCAACGGCAGAGCGCAATGATTCAAGGTTTTTCATCGTCCGCGAGATCAGCTCGTGGTCGATCGCATCCCGTTGAAAAATCTCGTTGCAAAAGGCCGCTAGAAAATAGACATCGGTGTCCGGGCGGATAAACAAATGTTCTCCGGTCCGGGCGGATTCCACCCGGCGTGGATTGATCCACACCACACGCCCCCCGCGCGCGATAATCCCGGCAAAGCGGTCACGTGAACGCGGTAGGTGGTAAAGGGTATTGCCAGATACGTTTGGGTTGGCGCCGAGTATCATCATGAAATTGGTATGGTCGACATCCGGGTAGGCCAGGCGCATTGGCGAGCCGTACATATCGCCGTTGACGCGGAATTTGTTCATCGTGTCGCAGGTACCGGTGCCGTACATGCGGTTGGAGCCAATCCCCTTGTAGAATTCTCCGCGAAAAATGGGTGACATCAGGTTGCTGCCGCCGGGTGCGCCCACGAAGTTGCCAAAGGCCTGTGGGCCATCGCGCTTGATAATGGCCTTGATCTTTGCGCCTATCTCTTCCAGCGCCTGATCCCAGGTAATCTCCTGCCAGCGGTCGTCGATGCGTTTCAGCGGTGCGGTTACGCGGTCCGGGCTGTGTTGAATAGAGTCAAATTTGGTGCCTTTGACACAGGCGTATCCGGTGGACACTACGTGCTGTTCATCGGGGCGGATATCCCGGATGCGATTGTCTTCCACATCCACTTCCAGCCCGCAGAACGACTCACACAGCGAGCAGAATGTCAGCTTTGTTTCCATCATAGGGGTAGCCTCGCCTGTATTGCTGATAACTCTACTACAGAAACGGATTCTCGATAGTAAGGCTGTGGCAGGTATTCTCTGTCGGTTCAGCAGTTCAGGCCAGTTTTTCGATTGTTCGTTTCAATTGTCTCTCGTTTTGATGAGTGGTTTGCGCCGCAGGTCGCGTTCCAGTGCAACTTCGAAGTTCAGTTCCAGTCGCCACGAGCCGCGGCGCCTGTCATCGGCACGATGCTTGCGAAAGTTGTACGAGGGTTGTAACTCGACAAAGAGGTACGGTCGATAAATCTGTCGGCGAAGCTGCAGTCCAACACGGTAGTTTTTGACGTAGGACGGATCAGTGGCGCCACTGATCGACCCGAAATAACTCAGTACGCGGGGATCTTTCTTGTGTACGCTACGGCGCTGGTACAGTACCAGCGTGCTCTGCCACTCCGTACCTTCCGTATTTTCACCGTACACGAGCTCGTTGCTGAAGCGGAGCAGGTTTGTTCTATTCAACGCCGCGTCAAGGTTGAGTTCTGCAGTGGAAAAAAAGCCTTTAGTATCCTTATATTCAACCTGCTGGGTAAAACGGTAGCTGCTGTCCTGATAGAGCGGTCCCTGGTGGCGGAACCTCACACCGGGGCGAAAGCCCCGGGAGCTGAACCCCATTGTCAGGTCGACACGAGAGCGGCGTCTCTGGTCAATCGTATAGAGAAGGCCGGCGTTGTCCTCACTTTTGACTTCATCATTGCTCAGTTGATCACCGTCTTCTCCGCCGAAGAATAAATTCAGCCGCTTGGAAATTTTGGGTAGTTGCAGTTTTCCTCTCAACCGTACCTTGGTGTTATAGCCGTCACTCTGGTCAAACTCGTTCTTCCAAATTACCCGTACCAGCGACTCCGCTTTCTCCAGATCATAATTCGGGTCGCCGAAGAAATTGTCCATCCACTCGGTAAGGGCCTGTACATTGTCCGTGGCATAGGCGTGACTTTCATCTGCCCAGTTCAGCGCTTCTTCTTTGGCGTTTGGTGATGCAACAGGGGGGTGTTCGCCGTTCTGCAATTGTCGTGAGTCGGGTTGTGCGACCCCACACAATGCCGGCGCAGCAAGGGTGATCAGCAGAATGAATCTTATACGTTTCATTGGCTGTTTTGTTACCCTGAACCATATACTGCATTCCTGTCGATCAGTTTTTCATAAGTCCGTGAGCGAATTCAATAAACAAATGCGGCGAGCGATCTGGTCAAGTCCGGTCATGTGGATTTGAAAACTGATCGTGGCGCATTACTATGTACCCCCGTTTTCACCCGCCCACAGGAGTTGCGCGCCATGCCATCATTTGATGTTGTTTCTGAAGTAGATTTGCACCAATTGACCAACGCCGTGGATCAGGCGTCGAGAATTGTGGGCAATCGCTTTGATTTCAAAGGTGTCGATGCCTCTTTTGCGCGCGATGAACGCAGCGTGGTGATGACGGCGGAGGCGGAGTTTCAGGTGACACAGATGGAAGACATGCTGCGCACCGCGTTGATCAAGTGCAATATTGAACCTGGTGCGATGGATTGCGGTGACATGCAGACCACCGGCAAGGTCGTACGTCAGACAGTAGTAATGCGGCACGGGCTGGACAGTGCGCAGTGTAGGTCTATCGTCAAGCTCATAAAGGATGCCAAGCTAAAAGTGCAGGCACAGATACAGGGTGAGCAAGTGCGGGTTACAGGGAAGAAGCGCGATGACCTGCAACAGGTGATGGCAATCTTAAGGAAGGAAGATCTGAGCGCGCCGCTGCAGTTCACCAATTTTCGGGATTGACCATCCGCCTGGTAGCTAGTCCTCAGAGAGTTCAAGCATGGACTCAAGCGCAGCTGATTTTTGCTCGATGGCGAGAGCGTCGAGTATGGGGTTTTCCAGCGTCTTGTAGTAGAGCAGTTCCAGATAGCGGTAAACACAGCCGTAGCGGTACAGTGTGATGCGCTCCCAGTCGTTGGGTTTACGTCCCAGATAGGTAAACAGCAGAGTGTCAGTCTCGTGGTCGGCAAGTGAGTCGCCGTTTACAATTACCGCGATGTCGTACCAAGGACTGCCCATCGCGCAATATTCCCAGTCGATTGCCCACAGTTTGCCAGCGCTATAGATACGGTTGGCGCGCAGCAGATCATTGTGGCAGAGCACCGTTTCGCCGGGGTGTTGGGCGATGGCTTCCAGCAGGCTGGACACTTTTTCGCCGTACTGCCGGAATAGGTTAGTGCTTGACCGCTCCCGTTGTTCCAGCTGTTTTTCATAGAGGCGGTTCCGCTCTGCCAGTTTGAGGCGGTGATGTCGCGGTGGTAGTCGGTGGATTTTGTGCAGCAGGCGTGCCACCTCCCTGACGTCGAGCCCCTGATCGACATCGGGTGACAGGTAGTCGCATACCAGAGCGCCTAGATCAGGGTTGAAATAGCATGGCCGGGGCGTCAGGCTCATATTGTGAGCATCCTGCAGCGTGCGCCACTCGGCTTCGCGGCTCAGCCCGAAATTCGACGGATTGAAGCCATCTATGCGAATCACGAAATGCTGCTCTGACTCGACCAATATACTGTAATTGCTGATTCCG
The DNA here is from genome assembly GCF_055809315.1 of Halioglobus sp. D3-4. Classification (NCBI taxonomy): domain Bacteria; kingdom Pseudomonadati; phylum Pseudomonadota; class Gammaproteobacteria; order Cellvibrionales; family Halieaceae; genus Halioglobus; species Halioglobus sp. D3-4. The sequence goes on along the minus strand of NZ_CM147907.1, from coordinate 2,602,943 downwards.
GACGTGAGCACCTTGATGATGGTCGGCGCACGGGTCACCACGGGCTCACAGTTCCACTGAGGCCATTGGGCGAGCGTTTGGTCCAGCTTCAGCCGGATATCTTTTGGCAGTGATTGAAGCATCGACATGGCCCTCAGGATTGCATCGCAAGTATAGGCCGCTTACACTCGTTATCCAATAACAACTGGTCCTGCTCGCCATTTTTTGCGGGGCGTCAGGTGAGTAGTTCAATGACAAAAGATATCAATCGAGGCAGTGGGCAGGGGGAGGAGATTGAGGGCGCCCCGCCTGTAATATCAACAGCGGAGCTTGCTGAATCCAGGCTCACCGAAACGCTGACGATCAACCGCTATCTCTACCAGCAAACACAGCAGCTTGAGCTTATGCTGTTGCAAGCGCAGGGCCTGCCGGCCCTTTTTGAGATATTGCTGGTAAGTATGCCCCGGCATTACTCCTTCAGGACGTCGGAGTTATGGCTGTATGACCCCGATGACGTCCTGTCCAAAATACTGGTGGGCGCGGAGCGATATGGTACCAGCCTACAATTGCTGAGTGATGTGTTTCCCATTCAGGAGTTGTATGAATTGGAGCCCGATATCGCGTTAATTGATGCCACAGATTCGAGAATGTTCGAGATACTCAAGTCTGAGCATGGGGTTGAATACGCACTGTTAATGCCGCTGACAGACTCGGGTCGCCTGATCGGCAGTCTGCATCTGGGTTTACAGGATGACTCGTTGGTACTGGGCGAGCAGGAAGAGCATTTGTTGGCTCACCTGGCGGCACTGCTGTCTTCCTGCTTTAAATCGGCGGTCAGTCGCCAGCAGGTATCGCAACTGACGCTGCTGGACCCTTTGACCGAGGCTAGCAACCCGCGCGGTTTTGGTCGAGAGATAGCCAGGGAGATTTCGCGCGCCCGTCGTTCGTCGCAGCCAGTGACGGTATTGCTGATGGAAATCGATGAGTTCGATGACCTTTACCAGCACTATGGCGTGCGGCGTGGACAGTTTGTGATCAGGAAAGTGGCCGAAAGACTGTCTTCAAATCTGCGAGCGACCGATTCACTGGCGCGTCTGGGGCAGTCGAAGTTTGCTGTACTTATTCCGGCTACTGGCGAGATCATCAGTCGGGATGTCGCGGAACGCATGCGTTCGGATATCGAGGACTTTTCGGTCGATGACGGCCGTGGTGCGGTGTTGCAGGTGTCTCTCAGTATCGGTCTGGTCACGTGGGAGCCACAGCAGTTTCCCGCTGTCGATATGCCGCAGTTGGCAAGGCAGATGGAGACCGTTGGCAATAAAGCGCTGGAACGTGCCAAGGCGCGAGGTGGTAATTGTGTGGCGCATTCGCGTCTCAGCACTCTGGTTCTGTGAGGAAGTTTAATGAGTAAGCTCGATGCGTTGTTTGAAAAAAACCGTGAGTGGGCGCACGGCGTAAAAACAACAGATCCCCGGTTCTTTGAAAAATTGGCGGCCCAGCAAAGCCCAGAATACCTGTGGATCGGATGCTCCGACAGTCGTGTACCGGCAAATCAGATCGTCGGTTTGATGCCCGGCGAAATCTTCGTGCACCGCAATGTAGCAAATATGGTGGTGCATACAGATTTCAATTGTCTCACGGTATTGCAGTACGCGGTGGATGTGCTGCAAGTCAAGCATATTATGGTGGTCGGGCACTATGGTTGTGGCGGTGTTGCCGCGGCGTATGAAAACGCGGATAACGGCATGATCGATAACTGGCTGCGTAATATTAAAGATGTACAGCATCGCCATCGCAAACGGATTGAAGCGATAGAGGACAAGGAAGAGCGGCTGGAGCTGCTGTGTGAACTCAATGTGAAAACCCAGGTCTCGCACGTCTGTCATACCACTATTGCCCAGAATGCCTGGCAGCGCGGGCAGTCACTGGCCGTGCATGGCTGGGTTTACAGTCTCCAGGATGGCCTGTTGAAGGACCTCGACTGTACCGTTACGGGGGCAGATCAGATTGCAGACGCCTATCGCGTTGTCGCCCCACCGGAGCTGTAGGGAATGGCAGCAAATACGAGCCTTGAAGAGCGGCTGGCGCGACTGGAAGCCATCGAAGCTATCCGGCAGCTAAAGTCTCGCTATTTTCACGCCTGTGACAACAAGCAACCCGACGAGGTTCGGGCGTGTTTCGCGCCCGGCACCATCGATTTGCGTTATGGGCGCATTGGCAATTTTGATAACCGGGAGAAAATGCTCGCGGTGTATACAGAGCTCGCCTGTCAGCCCCATATCGTCGAAATGCATCACGGCCAGAACCCGCGCATCGATGTTCACGATGCCGACAATGCCACCGGTATATGGGGCCTCTACTACTATATGATAGATACCCGCCGGCAGAGCGTCACGCAACTGGCGGGCTTTTACGACGATGCCTACACTCGGCAGAACGGCCAGTGGCGCATTGCTCGCTCCTGGTATGAGGTGAGTTCCACCCAGATATTCGACTTGACGGAAGGCTTGGCGCGGGTGATTTTTGCCGGGGCAGCTGCCCCCGTGGAATTGGATGACCCCGGGAAGCAGGCGGGATGATGCAATACAATTCTGCCTCGCAGGCAGATCGCCGCGCATATTGTCAAAAGCTTGCTCATCCAATAACGTCATGGAGGTGTCTGTTCGATGGCTAACCTGCTAGTGCTGCTACTGCTAATTTTTGCCGGCGTTGCGCTGATGGCGGTATTGGGAGAGCGATTTGCCAAGCCTGCCGACCCGGAGCAGATGCGCAAGCTGCAGCGTTGGCTGCTGCCGTTGATTGGCCTCTCCCTGGTGCTATCCCTGGTGAAGTTCTATCTCTGAACTCCGGGAAAGCGGCGTTGAGGCGCCGACGGTGCGCTTGATTTCAGTCGATCCTCGGATACACTGTCGGCGCATTTCACCCTGGCCGACATAGCTCAGTTGGTAGAGCAACGCATTCGTAATGCGTAGGTCCGGCGTTCGACTCGCCGTGTCGGCACCACTTTTTCCCGGATTCCCACCGCGACAGTTTGACTTTGCTTTAAGGAGGAACCCGCCATGCCCGGTTTTGAACAATTGATGCTCCTGCTGCTGGCCGCGGTGATCCTGGTACCGCTTGCTGCCCGGCTTGGTCTGGGAGCGGTGCTCGGTTACCTGCTGGCCGGTGTGATTGTCGGCCCCTGGGGGTTGGGCGTGATCGGGCATGTCGATGAGATCCTGCATGTCGCTGAGTTCGGGGTGATATTACTGCTGTTTGTGATTGGTCTGGAACTGCGACCGACGCGCTTATGGGCACTGCGCCGGGCAATCTTTGGCTTTGGTAGTGCCCAGATGCTGCTCTGCGCAGCACTGCTGATGGGTTTTGCGTTTCTGCTTGGTGAGTCCCTGTCCACGGCGGCCGTGGTGGGGCTGGTGCTGGCGCTGTCCTCCACTGCGTTTGCGCTGCAACTGATCGCCGAACGCGGGGAGATGACCACCCGCTGGGGTCGCTCAGCCTTCGGTACACTGCTTTTTCAGGATCTCGCGGTGGTCCCGCTTTTGGCCCTGCTGCCGTTGCTGGGCACACGTACGGAGACCGGGAGCATCTCCTGGCTTCAACTACTTCAATCTGTGGCTGTACTGCTGCTCGTGTTGTTCGCGGGGAGGTTTTTACTGCGCCAGATCCTGCGGATTGCCGCGCTCAGCAAGGTGCGAGAGATTCTAACCGCGACGGCGCTGCTGGTGGCTTTTGGTATGGCCTATCTGCTTGAAATCGCAGGTTTGTCGATGGCACTGGGCGCATTTCTGGCGGGCGTGCTGCTGGCAGATTCTGAGTTCCGACATCAGCTCGAGGCCGATATTGAGCCTTTCAAGGGCTTGCTGCTGGGGTTGTTTTTTATTGCAGTGGGTATGTCGCTGAATGTAGGGCTTGTCACCACCGATACGGCCAGTGTTGTCGTACTGATCACCGGTATCGTGGTGATCAAGCTGATGGTGCTCTTTGGCCTGGGTTGCTGGAACGGACTGGCACCCCGGGAGTCAATGAAACTGGGCATTGCGCTGTCGCAGGGCGGCGAATTTGCGTTTGTCCTGTTCGGTGTCGCCGTTGCTGCCGGTGCGCTGTCAACCGATCAGGGAGAGCTATACAGTGTGGCGGTGTCGCTCTCGATGGTGGTGACGCCGCTGTTGTTTATCGTTTACGACCGCTGGGAGCAGCGGCCGCAGGATATTCCGGAATTTGATGAGATCGATGAGGAGGAGACACCGGTCATCATTGTCGGATTTGGCCGCTTTGGTCAGGTAGTTGCCCGTATATTGAGTGCGATGAAAATTCCCTTCACTGCGCTGGACGCCAGCCCCCAGCAGGTGGATTTTGTGCGTCTCTACGGCAATGAGATCTACTATGGAGACGGCTCCCGGATCGATTTGTTGGAGGCCGCCGGTGCGCACGACGCCAGAATCCTGGTGCTGGCGATCGACGATGTCGAAGCCTCCATGTCCGCGGCAACGGTGATACGTTCGCACTTTCCGGGGCTCAGGGTGTTTGCGCGGGCGCGCAATCGTCAGCATGCCTACCGGCTGATGGAGCTGGGAGTACATGTGATTCAGCGCGAGACCTTCCTGTCGGCTGTTGATATCGGGCGTTCTGTGCTGGTGGGGCTGGGCGTGGGCGCGAAGCAGGCCAATGACATGACCGCGCGCTTTGCCGAGCACGATGAGCGTCGATTGAACGAGTACCACAGCGTACACGGCGATGAGGAGAAGCAGCGGGAGCTGGCCAAGGAAGCGGCGCGCGAACTGGAGGAGATGTTCGCCCGGGATGCCAGCGAGTTGGCACAGGAAAATGCGTAAAATGGCCACAGCGCACCATTGGCCCCGCTATATCTGCGCTCAAAATGGATCAATCGCTGCAGCAGCCCGAAATTGCGGGAATGGTGGTCGCGGGAGCAGGCTGAAGAACGCCCGGATACAGCGGTTTCAACTTTCAACTGCGCACTCTATAATCGGCTGCATTAGAAATACTGGTGGCATAGTGCTCGCCGGACATTCAGGGGAGTAAGTGTGGCGGCCCAGTGGCTAAGTAATTCCAGTATAGTGTCTGCACGCCTGAGCGGTGCAGCGACGACTGTGCTGAGCGCTCTGGCCCGGCCCGAACAGGCGCGTCGACTACGCAGGGTGTTACTCTATCTGCTGGCCATCTGGGCGGTTCTGGCGTTGGGCAGGCTCATCTGGTCATTGGTACCCACGCCGGATTCCGCTGCGGTGGATGTGGTGGAGGTCATCAATCCCGTTACTAGTGGCGGTTCCGCACGCGATGCCCAGCCAGTGGATATAGACACCCTGGTGGCGTGGCATCTATTCGGGGAAGTGGGTGAGACACCGGTGGATATCCCGTTACCTGAGGAGACCAGGCAGGCCAGTGCGCGTGACGGGATAGAGGAGGGCGCTAAAGAGACCCGACTGCAACTCACACTGCGAGGTATCGTGTCGTCGACCGAGGATGGTCTCGGGTACGCCATTATCGAGAGCAAAAATCAGCAGGACGTATACGCAGTGGAGGACAAGTTGCCAGTCTCGGGTCAGGTGGTACTTGCCAAGGTGATGCCAAAGCAGGTCGTGCTCGACAACGGCGGGACTTATGAATTGCTGGTACTGTATGAAGACTCTCCTATGGGCGGGAAGAGCCCGCCACTACCGGCGGCGATTAAAACCCCGGCGCTCTCTCAGAATACAGAGCAACGCAATGATTCACAGACGACCACCCTGGCTCAGAGTTACCGCGAGCGCCTGTATAGTAACCCTCAATCGTTGGCCGAGGTGGTCCGTATCAGCGCCGTGCGCGAAGGCTCTGCAATGCGTGGTTACCAGATAAGTCCGGGAACCGATGCGGCGCAGTTCGCGCAATTGGGGTTTAAGGCGGGTGATGTGGTGACGGGAATCAACGGCGTGAGTCTCGATAACCCTGCCAATACGATGGTTTTGTACAACAGCCTGCGCACCGCAGGGGAAGTGGTTTTTGAGCTGGAGCGCGGGGGGCAGCCCATGACGCTCAGCGTCAATTTGGACGGTGGTGCCACGCAGTGAAACTTTGCAAAAAGGATAGAATGTCAGTGAATGTAACCAAGCGGTTTCACCCCTTCCGAGTACTGGGCCTGGTGCTCGCGCTGGCGTTTGGCAGCGCCCCGCTCTCGGCGCAGGACTATACGGTGAACCTGAATGACACCGATATTCAGGAGTTGATCAAATTTGTCGCCGAAGCCACTGGCACGACAATCGTGGTCGACCCCGCGGTAAAAGGCAAAGTAAAGGTTATATCATCCAAGCCGGTGTCGGCCGGAGAGCTCTACCAGCTGTTTCTCTCGATTCTGGATGTGCATGGCTACGCGGCCGTGCGTTCGGGAGAGGTGGTGCGCGTGATACAGAACAAGGATGCCCGCTCAGCGCCTGTTAGCGTCAGTGATGGCCAATCTGGCCTTACCTCGGAGGAGTATGTTACCCAAGTGCTGAGGCTGGACAATATATCGGCCGCCAAATTGATCCCCGTGTTGCGCCCGCTGGTGCCGCAACAGGCCCATATGGCTGCCTATGCGCCCAGCAATGCGATCATTATTTCCGATATCTCCTCCAATATCGACAAGATCAGGGACATTATCGAGCGCATGGACAAATCCGCCGTGCAGCAGACGGATGTGGTTAAACTGCGCTACGCGGTGGCGGAGGACGTAGTGAAAATGCTCGACCAGCTCAATAAGTCCGAGGCCAAGGCGGCCGGTGGCGAGCAGGAAACCTTGCTGGTGGCCGATTCGCGGACCAACAGTGTGCTGGTCAGCGGCGACGAGCTGGAGCGGGCGCGGATGCGTGCCCTCATCGACCACCTGGATACGCCGCTCGAACAGAGCGGCAACGTCAAGGTGATCTATCTGGAATACGCCAACGCGTTGGATATCGCCGAGGTATTGACCCGGGTGATGAAGAACATCAGTGAATTGGAGCCTGCGGACGGGCTTAAGGCCGGCGGTTCAGGCAACACGTCCACGATTGAGGCGGATGAGGGTACTAACGCCCTGATCATCACCGCTGATGCCGATGAAATGGCGGCACTGGAAGCGGTGATCCAGCGGCTGGATATTCGCCGTGCACAGGTGCTGGTGGAGGCGATTATCGTTGAAATGGAAGTCATCGATGGCCAGGATTTGGGTCTGCAGTGGTTGTTTGCCGACAGCAGCGGCTTTTACGGCAGTAATATTAATGCCGACGATGTTAGGGCTGCTAATATTGGCGCGGCGGTGCTGCCATCGGATTCCGATGATGGCGAGGTCAATATTGGCTCGTTGGCGGCGGCGCTTGCTGGCACACCGGGGTTGTCTCTGGGTTGGGGGCAGATCAGCGATGGGCTGTCCATGACGGTCATCCTCAACGCGCTGAAGGAAACGTCCAATGCCAACATCCTGTCCACACCGAGTATATTGACGTTGGATAACCAGGAGGCCTATATCACGGTGGGACAGAATGTCCCGTTCGTGACGGGTTCGTTCACCTCGACCGCCGACAGCGCGACCAACCCCTTCCAGACCATTGAGCGGGAAAATGTGGGTATTACCTTGACTGTCACTCCTCACATCAATGAGGGTGATGCCGTGGTACTGGATATTTCACAGGAGGTTTCCAGTCTCAGCGGTCTGTCGGTCACGAACACGGCATCGGATATCATCACCAACGAACGTAAGATTGAAACCAAAGTGTTGGCGGTTGACGGACAGATCGTCGTGTTGGGTGGCTTGATCAAGGACGATGTACAAGACGCCCAACAGAAGGTACCGCTGTTGGGCGATATCCCCTATCTGGGCAGGTTGTTTCGCAGCGATGCAGAAAAGGTCACCAAGCAAAACCTGATGATATTTATCCGCACCACAATCATCAGGGATAACGCGGCGCTGGCCGGCGCATCCGCCGAGAAATATCGTTACATTCGCGACCAACAGGCACTGCGTAAGGATAGGGGGCTGACGTATCTCGACGATGCCAATTTGCCTGTGATGGACGAGTGGGAGGAGACGCTGAAAGAGCTGGATTCGCTCAAGGAAGTCCAATCTGGCAGTTACGGCCCGGGTGCGCCGGCTCCGCCGGTGGATGGCCGGTGACTGAGTCTACTGAACTGGTGGCAGCAGAGGCGCCTGTAGCAAGTGCCCCTGCCAGGCCGGCCATACCGTTTACGTTTGCCCAGCAGCACGGCGTGCTGCTGGATGCCACCGATGAAGGTGCCCCGCTGGTGGTGCATCAGGGCGAGCCAAGAACCGCGGTGTTGACCGAGCTGCGCCGCCTGCTCGGAGCGCCCTTTGTCCTGCAGGCCGTTCCCGAGGGAGATTTCAAACGGCGCCTTACGCTGGCCTACCAGCGCAACAACAACGAAGCGGTGCAGATGGCTGAGGATATCGGCGCGGACAGTGATCTGAGCCGTCTCGCTGACGCCATCCCCGATGCTGCAGATCTGATGGACACGGAAGATGATGCGCCCATCATCAGACTGATCAACGCGATACTGTCACAGGCAGTGCGGGAGCAGGCATCGGATATTCATATTGAGACTTTCGAGGATCGGCTCAGTGTGCGCTACCGCATCGACGGTGTGCTCTCCGAAGTGCTGTCGCCCAAACGCATGCTGGCGCCGTTGTTGGTGTCGCGCTTGAAGGTGATGGCGAGGCTGGATATCGCAGAAAAGCGAGTGCCACAGGATGGCCGGATTTCGGTGAAAATTGCCGGGCACGCGGTGGATATCCGTATGTCGACTATCCCCTCCGCGCACGGCGAACGCGTGGTGTTGCGATTATTGGATACAGCGGCGGGGCAGTTGCAGTTGGCTCAGTTGGCGATGAACAAGCAGGTGCTGGCAGCCTTTACCAAACACCTGCACAGCCCCCATGGCATCATCCTTGTGACCGGCCCAACGGGTTCGGGTAAAACCACTACCTTGTACGCCGGGTTGGGGGAGATCAACGAGACCTCCCGCAACATCCTCACGATAGAAGACCCCGTTGAATATATGTTGCCGGGAATCGGCCAGACGCAGGTCAATTCCAAGGTCGATATGACCTTTGCGCGCGGCCTGCGCGCGATACTGCGCCAGGACCCGGACGTGGTGATGGTGGGCGAGATTCGCGATCTGGAGACTGCAGAAATTGCGGTACAGGCATCCCTCACCGGGCACTTGGTGTTGTCGACACTGCACACTAATACAGCAGTGGGTGCGATCACCCGGCTGAAAGACATGGGCATAGAGCCCTTCCTGTTGTCCTCCAGTCTGATAGCTGTGATGGCTCAGCGTCTGGTGCGGCTGTTGTGCAGTCATTGCAAGGAACAGGCCGAGCCCAACTCGGCAGAGCGCGAATTGCTGCGCCTGGGTGATGACGCGAGGGCGGTGAGCATATACCACGCCAAGGGCTGCGAGAAATGTAAATATACCGGCTATCACGGGCGTACCGGCATCTACGAAATGGTGGAAATCGATGATGACGTGCGCCAGATGGTATACGAGAGCGCCAACGAACAGGATATTTTGAAAGTCGCGCGTATCAAGTACCCGGGTATCGAGAGCGATGGCCGGCGCCGCATTCTGGCCGGTGAGACCAGTATCGAGGAAGTCATGCGTGTGACTTCCATCGTCTGAGCCCGTGTTGCCGATGTCGAGGGTTGAATCGTGACGGCGTATCGTTATCGGGCGTTGAACCCCCAGGGGAAAATCGTCAAGGGCGTGCTCGAGGGGGACTCCGAGCGCCAGATCCGTACCCAGTTGCGCGGGCAGGAGTTGCGCCCGGTGGAGGTTGCGCAGGCCAACAAGGCCGAGTCCAGTGCGCCGGGTTTTCGTCCGACCAACCTCTTTTCACGTATCAGCATCAGCGATCTGGCGCTGATTACCCGCCAGATGGCGACGCTGGTGGAGGCTAATCTCCCGCTGGACGAGGCCCTGCAGGCCGCAGCCGAGCAGAGTCGCAGCAACCGGATCAAGGGCATGTTGTTACAGGTGCGATCGCGAGTCGCCGAGGGCCATACGCTGGCCTACGCGATGGGTGAATTTCCGCGCGTTTTCAATGAAATGTATCGTGCCATGGTCAACGCCGGTGAGCACGCGGGTTTTCTGGGTCCAGTATTGCAGCAGTTGGCCGATTACACAGAACAGCGCCAGTACACTGGACAGAAGCTGAAAATGGCGATGATCTACCCTTTTATACTGCTCGGTGTCGCGATAGCGGTAGTGCTGCTGTTGCTGGTGTTTGTGGTGCCGGAACTGGTTGGTATTTTCGCGCACAGTCACCGGGAACTGCCGGCCCTGACGCGCGGTCTAATTGCCACGAGTGATTTTTTTCAGGAGTATGGCCTCTGGCTGCTGGGTGGGTTACTGGTGGTTTATTTTGCGATCCAGCACCTGTTGCGCAACCCGGCACGCAAAAAGCGCTGGCACCGTTTTTTGCTGCGCGTGCCGGGCGTATCGCGCGTGGTGACAGCGATGGATACCGCCCGTTTCGCATCCACGCTCAGCATACTGATGGCCAGTGGTGTGCCGCTACTGGAATCACTGCGTATCGCCGGCCAGGTATTGACTAATCTGGTGTTGCGGGAGGACAGTGTCGCCGTGGCAGCGCATGTGCAGGAGGGCAGTAGCCTGAACCGGGCACTGAAGGAAAGTGGCCGCTTTCCGCCAATGATGGTGCATATGGTGGCCAGCGGTGAGGCCAGTGGGGAGTTGGAAAGCATGCTGGAGCGCTCGGCGACGAACCAGGAGCGTGAGTTGGAAATGACCATGGGTACTTTGATGAGTCTGTTTGAACCGCTGATGGTAGTGTTCATGGGCGGCATGGTGCTCACAATCGTGCTGGCGATTCTGCTACCGATATTTGATCTGAATACAATGGTGAATTGAATAATGAAACAACGAAGCAATGCCGGGTTCTCCCTGGTGGAAATTCTGGTGGTACTGGTAATTATGGGTCTGTTGATCAGCGTGGTTGCACCCACGGTGCTCAATCGCGCCGACGAAGCCCGTGTGCAAAAGGCGCAGGCGGATTTCAAGGCGATAGAGACCGCGTTGAAGATTTACCGTCTGGATAACTACGTCTACCCGACTACCGAGCAGGGCCTCGAAGCGTTGGTGGAAGCCAGTACGCTCAGCCCCGAGCCGCGTAATTTCAAGGAGGGCGGCTATCTCTCGGAACTGCCGATAGACCCTTGGGGTCGCCCTTATCTTTACCTGAGTCCGGGTGAGCACGGCGAGGTGGATATCTATTCGCTGGGTGCTGACGGTCTTTCCGGTGGTGAAGGTCAAGCCGCCGACATCGGCAACTGGAAATCAGAGGGCTGACAGCAATGGCTCCTAGCCACGCTGGACTTTCGAGCCGTTGTGCAGGGCCGCGACGCAAGCAGTTTCCCGCTAACTCCAGGCTATAGGCAGTGCTGTTACGCACTGTGATCGTATGCCGCAATCTTCCATGACGTGGGCCGGCGCTTCGTCGGGCGCGCGTCAACGCGGTTTCAGCCTGCTGGAACTGCTGGTGGCCCTGATGGTTGTCGTATTGGTGACCACTCTGGTGAACCTTTCTGTCAGCTCCGGCGGCCAGGATATCCAGCTCGAAGCACAGGTTCGCGGCCTGGCTGACGTGGCCAGTTACGCACTGGATGAAGCGCAGATGTCGGGTATTGATTACGGGCTGCTGCTGCAGGAAGAGGAGGGATCGAGCGAGACAGTCTACAGTTATCACTGGTTGGAACGTCAGCTCGATGGGTGGGAAGAGCCGACACGGGGCGGCGACATGTTTGCCTCGCAGGAGTTTGTGCCGGGCGTCGAGTTAGAACTGGAGCTGGAGGATGCGCCTGTAGTGGAGTTGTCGCTGGAAGACAACGACTATGAAGAGGACGAGGATCGCGTCCGTCCGCAGATTGTTTTTTACTCAAGCGGTGAAACCACGGTGGGCGCGATCAATGTGCGCCGAGTGGAGAGCGGTGATCTGCTGTGGCGTATAGAATGGGATCTGCTGGGACGTTTCAAACTGTTGCGGCGCGGTCAGCCCGCAGATGAGGAGGACTACCAGTAGTGCGCGCTCGCGGTTTCACACTGGTGGAAGTGATGGTGGCACTGGCCATCGTTGCAATTACACTGCCGGCCCTGCTGATGGCGCTCTACCAGCAGGTGGATGATGCTGCCTATCTACGCGATAAAACCCTGGCCGAGATGGTGGCGGTGAATAGACTGGCCGAGATGAGGCTGGTGGTTGCCGCCACGCGCAGTATCAAGGCCGGTAAGGACAACGGCGAGGCGATGTTTGTCGATCGTGACTGGTACTGGTGGGTCGAGACAAAAACCACCGAAGTCGCGAATTTCTACCGTGTGGAACTCAGCGTGGCGCTCAGTGAGGAGCGGCGGGAGCAACCACTGTACAAGCTGTCGGCGTTTATATTCGGCGATCTGACGATTGATCCCGATGGGCTGGAGGATCAGTCCCAGGGAGACCCAGACCCTGATCCAGATCCCGACCCCGATCCCGATCCGTCTCCGGGGGTATCGGACGCATGACACTTTGCCAACATCCAGCCAAAAAGACTGCGTGCCTGATGGCGACTAAAGCGTCCACAGGCTTCACCCTGATCGAAGTTCTGATCGCGATGGCGATTACCGCCTTTGTGTCTATGATCGCCTATACCAGTTTGTCTACAGTGATGTCGGGTGTCGAGAGCCTGCGTGAGAATACCGACCGCATCTACGAGGTGAACCGCGCCCTGATGATTATTTCGCGCGATCTGCGGCAGTTCACCAACCGGCCGGTACGCGATGAGTTCGGCGAGGTGGAGCCGGCGATGACAGGCGGCATGCTGGCGCGTTTTACGCTCAGTTTTACCCGCACTGGCTGGCATAATCCCAACGACCATCCGCGCAGCAATCTGCAGCGGATCAATTATCGCCTCGAAGACAATGGCTTGTGGCGGGATTCCTACGCTGTGCTGGACCGCGCAGCAGATACAGAGCCGCAGACGGTGCTGCTGCTGGATGACGTGGATGATCTGCGCCTGACATTTCTGCCAACACTGGAGTTGTTGCAAGTGCAGACCGGCGGCTCCTCTATCGATACCGCTAACTGGCAGGAAAACTGGGTCGCAGATAGCGGTGCGCCGGATGAGGAGCTGGTGCCGCCAGTGGCTCTCGAAATGACCTTGATGCTGCAGGACTGGGGAGAAATGAAGCGTGTCTATACATTGCCTCCGCTGTAATTCAGGCGCTGCAATCCATGCGCGGCGCACCCAGGGTGGCGCAGCGCTGATTGTCGCTATGTTGGTGTTTGCCCTGGCGACAGCACTGGTGGTGGCGATGAAAGGTGATTTCGATCGTTTTTTCCAACGCAGCGTTAACCTGCTGTTTGATGAGCAGGCGCACGCCTATCTGCGCGGGGCGGAGGATCTGGCCGCCATGGTGCTGATCATGGACTACGACGAAGATAAGTCTGAAGGTTTGGTTCGCGATGATTTGCAGGAATTGTGGGCGCAGGAAGCGACCGACTATCCGCTGGATGACATCGGCTGGATGCGCGGTTCGATCGAGGATTTGCAGGGGCGATTCAACCTGAATGCACTGGGCGTGCGCGCGCGCGAGTCCGATCAAACGGGAGCGACCACCTCCTATACCGCAGCACAGGAGCAATTTATTCGGCTGTTACAGGCACTGGAAGAGCCGGTCGTCAGCGAACAGGAGGCCAGGGCCATTACCGAATCGGTGAGCGACTGGCTGGACACCGATACCGTGCCCTCGGCGAATGGCGTGGAAGACGATTACTATTACGGACAGACGCCGTCCTATCGCGCTGCCAATCGCGCCATGGGCAGTGTCAGCGAGTTGCGCGCTGTGGCCTACATGACGCCTGAAATCTACGAGGCACTGGTGCCCTATGTGACCGTCTGGCCGCAGGAGCCGAAACCGATCAATATACACACGGCACCGGCAATGGTACTGCGCACCCTGAATTCCGACAAGAATCTCAGCCCGTTGAGCGCGGCGGAAGGCCTGTCACTGGTTGAGTTCCGGGATGAGGTAGGGTTCAAGGATATCAATGATTTTCTCTCCAATGCCCTATTTGAGGGAAGGCGGGAGACCATGACCGGCGTCAGGGACCAACTGGGGCAAAGCAGCGAGTACTTTCTGCTGGATGCCACAGCGGAGGTTGCCGACAGGAACCTGCGCTTGTACAGTGTGCTCCATCGCCATAATCGCCAGATCGAAACCCTTGTCAGAGCCAGTGGCAGTCTGTAATTGGTTATTTATATGACAAATGAGAGTCGCAGTGAGAATTACCCAGTGAGGAAGACACCGTTTTGCGCGAATCTGCTGTAGTCCGTCTGGTCGAGGGTCGCCTCGCCTGGTATCCGCCCGGCGCGGGTGCCGAGCCGCAGTGGCTGGATGAAGAGAGCGCGCGCGATAGCCTGCACGCCACCCTGGCTCAGCGGCGCATCAAAGTGTGTTTCGCTGCACCCGGTGCGGATGCTCGCCTGCTGACCCTGACCGTCGCGCCGGAGGAGAAGAAACACCTCAATCAATCGCTGCCTTACATGCTGGAGGAGCAGGTCGCTGCCGATGTCGACAACCTGCACTTCGCCTATAGCCCGCTGGAAGCGGATACTTATGCCATTGCAATAGCTGCCAGGTCGAAGATGGAGGAATGGCAGGCACTTCTGGCCGATTTTCCGGGCATACAGCTATGGTTGCCTGAACCCATGGTGTTGCCCTGGCATGCCGGTGAGTGGAGTCTGGTATTGGAGGGCGATAAGGCGATTGTGCGCACAGGGCAGTGTGAGGGCTTTACGGTCGAGCGCGATCTGGTGGTGACCCTGCTGCAGAGCGTACTCGCTGATAACGATGAGCCCGAGGCTGTCATCCTGTATGGCACGGATCAGGACGCGGACACGCAGTTGCTCCCGGAGGCCTTGCGCGACCGGGTGCAATGGCGGCGCGGCAGCTTGTGCGCGGCACTCCTGCTCAGCGAATTACCGGAGGTCAAGGTCAACTTGTTGCAGGGAGACTACGCACCGCGCCTGCCGTTGGAGTTGTGGTGGCGGCAGTGGCGGGCAGTGGCCGCGGTCTTTGCTGCGGCCTGCATTATTCAACTGGCGGGCATCTACGCAGACTATCGCAACCTGTCGGCACAGAATCTGGCACTGCGCGGCGCTATAGAGGAGAGCTATCGGCGCGCAATGCCCCAGGGCGCTGTCGTGGATGCTGAAAAGCAGTTGCGGCGACAGTTGGATGTGCTTGGGGGGACCGGGCAGGCCAGCGGTTTTATCGGGCTCATCGAGCGTGTCGGTGGTGCGGTTGCCGGTATGCCCGACACCAGCATCGCCAGTATCAATTACAACGACAAGGGGAACGAGATGCGCCTCAATATTGTAGCGGCGGATTTCGAAGGCGTGGAGCAGTTGCGCAGTCGTATGAGTGAGGCCGGGTTGGACGCCATTATGGAAAGTAGTACCACGCAGGGTGAGCGGGTCAGTGCCCGTCTGCGGGTGACGGAGCGATCATGAAGGAGTGGTTTGCACAACTCAATCAGCGTGAGCAGATGAGCCTGCTGGCACTGGGTCTGGCTCTGGTGTTGTATCTATTGTATATATTCGTCTGGTCCCCGCTAGACGAACAGCGCGAGCAATTGGCGCTGCAGAATGCAGCCATCGCGGAATCCCAGGTCCGGGTTGATGCGATGGTGTCCGAGTTGATGCAGTTGCGCAAAAGTGGGGCTAAGACCGGCACCCGGCGCAACCTGACGTCTGTGATCAACGAATCAACCGGACGCTGGCAATTGCCTGTCATTCGGCTGCAGCCCAATAGCCGTGGCGAGATACAGGTGAGATTGGAGAACGCGGCTTTTGACGATGTGCTGCAGTGGCTCTACCAGATGGAATACACCGAGCATATGCTGGTGCGTGAGGTGTCCCTGACCCAGGCCAATAAAGCTGGCCTCGTCAACGTCACAGCGCGAATCGCAGAGGCGGGATAGCATGAAATTGACCCGCCTCGTCGGCGCTGCTGCTCTGGCACTACTGCTTGTTATAACGCTGCTGGTAAGCGCCCCCGCACGCCTGTTCTACCTGTTTGTGCCAGGTGAGATGGTAGTGCTTCGCGGTTTGTCCGGCACTGTGTGGAATGGCAGTGCTAGCGGGGTTCTGCTGCGTTTGCCGCAAGGCTACTTCCAGCTGGGCGCGGTGAATTGGTCGCTGCATCCTCTGTCCCTGCTAACGCTGTCGCCTCATCTTACCCTGAGCAGCCATTGGGGAAAGCAAACATTGGCGGGCGATATTATTTTGCGCGGCCAGCGGGATCTGGATCTGCTCGATCTGGAAGTACAGGTCGCGGCGAATCTGTTGGGCCGTTTTGCACCAGTGGCAGTCGACGGATTTTTCAGTTTGCAAGCGCAGCACCTGCAATTGCGCGATGGTATGCCCTACAGTGGCAAAGGTCGTCTGGTGTGGCAGAATGCGGGCTGGAATTCCCCGCGCGGTTTGGTGCCGCTGGGGAGCTATGCGCTGGATTTCCAGCAACCGGAAGGCGGCGCGGTGACAGGTGATGTCCTGACGTTGTCGGGCCCACTGCAAGCTAGCGGCATATTGCAGTTACAGCAGCGTCGCTATGAAGTCGATGTTCAGCTCAGCAGTGATACGTCGCTGGATGAGCAGGTCAAGCAGATGCTGTCCCTGATTGCGCAACCTGATGGAGCGGGCTTCCGTCTTACCCTGGCGGGTGACGTGTAATTTATTTGAGACTATTTTTACCTGAGAGATTGGCAAATGAGTGGTTCCGATTACAAAAAATACGAGTGTGTAATTTGCGGTTTTATTTACGATGAGGCCGAGGGCCTGCCCGATGACGGTATTCCTCCAGGCACTCGCTGGGACGACATTCCCGAGGACTGGGAGTGCCCGGATTGCGGAATCTCCAAAGCCGATTTCGATTTATACTTAGAGTAGCGCCGGCTCCGATGCCTTCAGCCTCCCCGGTGTTATATAGCGAACGGGTGGTGGCTGCATTAGCGCCAGCCAAGCACCGCTGGTAAAGGTACACAGGGACACACTATGACGACCACGCGCGCACGCCTGACCGCCGTGAGGGAACTGATGGCCCAGGCTGGCTACGATGCGTTGGTCGTGCCCCGGGCAGATGAGTACCTCGGCGAATATATCCCCGAGAATAAGGAACGACTGCGCTGGATCAGCGGGTTTACCGGCTCGGCTGGAGCGGCGCTGGTGCTGCAGGAGCAGGCTGCAATCTTCGTCGACGGGCGTTACACCGTGCAGGTGCGCAACGAGGTGCCTGCCGAGCTCTATGCCTATCACCACCTGGTTGACGAGCCGGCGGCAGAATGGCTGGCGGCAGCCCTGCCACGCGGAGCCACTGTAGCCTGTGATTCCCGCCTGCATAGCCTGCAGTGGTACCGCGATACAGAGAGTACCCTGGCCGATGCGGGCATTGCATTGGTTGCCGACACTGACAACCTGATTGATCGTTGCTGGCAGGACCGGCCAGAGGCGGTTTGCCGCCCGGCGTTGCTGTTGGACGAGGCGTTCACCGGTGAATCCAGCCGTGACAAACGTCGGCGTATCGCCGCAATGGTCGCAGCGCGCGGGTGTGATGCTGCGCTGATTTTTGCCCCCGACTCTGTCAGCTGGCTGCTCAATATACGTGGCACGGACCTGCCACAGCTTCCGGTAGTACAGAGTTTCGCGATGCTGGAGGACACGGGGGACGTAACGCTGTTTGTCGACGCGCGCCGACTGCCCGACGGTTTTGATGCGCACGTGGGAGAGGGGGTGCGCGTGCTCGGTGAGGCTGATGCCTGCGGTGCACTCGGGGCTTATACCTCACGCCGTGTACTGGCCGATGCGAAAAATGCAAGTGCCTGGATACAACTGGAACTATCCCGCCTCGATGCCATTCTGGTTGACGGTGAAGACCCGGTGCAGCTCGAAAAAGCCTGTAAAAATGTTGTTGAACTGGCGGGTGCGCGCAATGCCCACTGCCGCGATGCTGTGGCCGAAGTGCGTTTTCTGGCCTGGCTGGATGCACAGGTGGCTGCCGGTCAATGGCATGATGAGGCTGCGCTGTCGGATAAACTGCTCAGTTTTCGGCAGCAGGGACAATACTTTCACGCAGTCTCTTTCAGTACGATTTCTGCCGCCGGCGCCAATGCAGCCATGTGCCATTACAATCACCTCAATGCCGTACCGGCGCGCCTGTCGCCTGACAGCCTCTATCTGGTCGACAGCGGTGCGCAGTATACCGATGGCACTACCGATATTACGCGTACCGTGCCGATTGGCGATCCGGGCCCCGAGGTGCGGCGCCTGTACACGCTGGTGTTAAAGGGGAACATCGCGTTGGCGCGGGTACGTTTTCCTCGCGGTACTACCGGTACGCAACTGGACGTACTGGCGCGGCAGTTTTTGTGGCGTGAGGGCTTTGATTACGATCACGGTACCGGACACGGCGTGGGCGCATTTCTCAGTGTGCACGAGGGGCCGCAGCGGATATCCAAGGTTTACAATGCTGTGGCATTGCGTCCGGGCATGATCGTCAGTAATGAGCCCGGTTACTATCGCGATGGCAAGTTCGGTATGCGTTGCGAGAATCTGCAAGTGGTCCGCGAATGTATGGGTGACATTGGCGAGACACCAATGCTGGAGTTTGAAACACTCACGCTGGTGCCATTTGATGCACGCCTGATAGAGCCCGCCCTGATGGATGCCGCAGAAATTGATTGGTTGAACCGCTATCACCAGCGCGTTGCCCAGACTATCGGCCCGCTGCTGCGCGGTGCTGACGCCGATTGGCTCAGTCAGGCAACGCGCCCTCTATAGGAATTCTCCCCAATTCAACTGCAGGGGAATGCGGTAATCAGCGCCATCATAAGTGCTGTCTCCACTGGTGTTTCATCAGGTAGTTCGTTTTTTGAGATAAAGACATTGATCAGCTTGATGTAATCTTTCTGCCCCAGAACGATCTCTTCCGGCTGGCAAAATAGCGTGGGCTTGTTCTGTTTAATCAACGTCGCGGCCGCCACCGTCGCACCCACACCGACTCCGTTAAGGTAGATTACGGTCGCTCCCCACTTCTGGTTGTCGCCTTTGTTCGCCGTAAACTCGGTGATCGACATCATGCTCATCGCGGCACTGGTCGTTATCATGCTGACGATGAATAAAACGGCGGTGACAAGGGCTTTCATTGGAGTATTTCCTGTATCGAGTGTCATTGAGGATCAAGCTTATTTTCCAGCACCATAGAGAATGAGTGCCTGTATGTCCAGCGTGCACCGGGCGATGTGCCGTCCGTGGCTTGGCGTCGCTTGTGATGAAAATTATGTGCACGGTAATGCAGACTCGTCACCTGCGAGTGAATTTGTGTAGACTGCATAGATAACAGCGGCAACAGGAGTGGGATATGGCAGCGGTGGGCGGCGCGCACTGGTCTTCGCGGTTCGGTTTTTTGATGGCCTCAGTGGGGTTCGCTGTTGGGCTGGGTAACATTTGGCGGTTCCCTTATATCGCCGGCGAAAACGGCGGCGCGGCATTTGTGCTGATTTACCTCGCCTGTGTGTTCGGTATCGGCGCTCCCATTCTGATAGCGGAAATACTGATTGGCCGCCGCGGTCAGGGCAGCCCGACGGAGTCGATGACCGCAGTCGCACTGGAGAGTGGCCGCTCCAAACACTGGCAACTCGTTGGCGGTATGGGACTGCTCGCCGCGTACACCATTGAGATTGTTTATGCGGTGGTTGTGGGGTGGGTCCTGTGGTACTTATTCAAGGCAGTGACGACCGGGTTTGTCGGCTTTGACAATGTCTCTGCCAATGCCGAATTTGCGGCGGTACTGGATAATAACCTCGGCATGCTGTGGTGGACACTTGTGGGGCTGGCGATCACAGGGGTGATAATCTACGCGGGAGTGAAAGATGGAATCGAGCGTGCGGTCACCGTTCTGATGCCGCTGCTGTTCCTGTTGCTGGTGGGGCTGGCTGTATACAATTACTTTGCGCCCGCGGCCGCTTCGCAGGGTCATGGCTTCTCTCGGGCGCTTACCTGGTTGTTTACCCCGGATTTTAGCAAGATCAATTTTGCCAGCGTGCTCGCGGCCGTGGGCCAGGCGTTCTTTTCACTCAGCGCAGCAATGGCCGGCATGATGGTCTACGGCTCCTACCTGCCTAAAACCGTGTCTATCACACGGTCCGTACTGATTATCGTCAGTCTCGATACCGGTGTCGCGCTGCTCGCGGGCCTGGTGGTCTTCCCGGTGGTCTTTTCCAATGGTATGGACCCCGCAGCCGGGGCCGGTCTGATCTTCAAGACGCTGCCCGTGGGCTTTGCGCAGATGCCCGGCGGCCACGGTTTTAGCGTACTGTTTTTTCTGATGCTGGCGGTCGCGGGGATCACCTCCATGGTTGGTCTGGTGGAAGCGGTAAATGCCTGGGTTGAAGATCGTTTCGAGATACCGCGGCATAAGAGTGCGCTGCTACTGGTGGGGTCTATCGCCGTGTTTAGTGTGCTGTCCATTCTGTCCTACAACGTCATGGACCACTGGACGTTGAATGGTAAAAACTTTAACGACAGCATGGATTATTTTTCCAACCAGATACTGTTGCCTGTGGGCGGATTGCTGATAGCCATTTTTGCTGGTTGGTTTATGAATCGGGAGGCCTCACAGGACGAATTGGGAGGTGCCGGAAACGACCACGCTATCTGGTATTTCCTGATCCGTTTCGTCGTGCCTCCAGCGATATTGGTTATCTTTGTGATGGGCGTTTTTGCGTAACACTCACAGCCGGATTCAGTAAGTTGGCCTTTAACTGTGCGATGTCAGCATCGCTCAGTTCGAGGCCACTGTGAACATAGTTGTCGAAGCTGCCCCAGGTGTCATCAATCTGCTCGAATGCAGCCTTCAGCCAGGCTTCATCCACCCCTAGCATGACCGATAGTTTGTCGGCTGCTTCATCTCCCTTGAACAAACGCAGCAGCATAATTTGCGATCTGCGGGCATCGAGCGCGTTCTGTTTGCTGGCCATATAATCCTGCAGCACGACGTCCTGCGGCACTCCGAGAATACGTAAAAGAATCGCTGAGGCGAACCCCGTACGATCCTTGCCTGCACTGCAGTGCCATAACGTGGGCGCGCCACCGGACTCAAGTACGGTGCGGATAAACTGACGAAACTGCGGGGTGAAGGTGCTGGCGAACTGCCGATTGCCCTCCAGCATCAGTTCGTTAGGATCAAAACCGTCGAAATCACTGCGCTCGATACGCCCCATGATTTCCTCCACCATGGCCTGATTCCCATCATCCAGTGTCGGTATTTCAACCACAGTGATGGTGGTGGGCTCGGGGAGGCGATTGGGCTCGGCCTCTTTCTCGGAGTTCGAACGGAAATCTATCAGCGCATCGATATTGAGTTTTTGCAGGCTTTGCAGATCGGCGTTGGAGCTTTCGGCCAGCGTGCCTGCCCGGTAAAGCACACCCCACTTCACCTGCCGGCCATCGACAGTAGGGTAGCCTCCGAGGTCACGGAAGTTGGCAATACCCTCAAAGTTCAGGAGGCGGTGGGCATCGCGTTGATCCGCTGGGATCTCTGCCGGCACTACCAGCGCCGGCGCGGGTATAAACTGAATAGCTCCAATGGCGACGATCGCCACAGTAACAAAGGACCAGAAAAGCGTTTTCTTGTGCAAGGGAGACCTCGGGTTTGAGCGCTGTAAGCTGATAGCATATCACCTGCATGACCTCCGACAAGAGTGGCCGCTGCTGCCATTGCGGTCGCATTTGCCAGCGGGGATGCGATTAACCATAATTGGCGACCCGGAATCTTCAAACAGGCAAACCCATGGCTTCGCTGCAAGACCAACTCCTCCAATCTGGCCTCGTTGATAAGAAGAAGGCTAAACAGTTGAAGCAGGAGAGCCGCAAGCAGGCTAAAGGTCGTCAGAAAGGCCAGGTCCAGATCGACGAGACCAAAGAACTGGCCCGGCGTGCGCAACTGGAAAAGGCCGCGCGAGATCGACAGCTGAATAAGGCGCAACAGGCTGAGGCCGAGAAGAAAGCCATAGCCGCGCAGATCGTCCAGCTGATTACAATGAATCGTGTTGCTCGCGAAGGTGGCGATGTGGCGTACCAGTTTAAAGACGGCACCCGGATTAAAAAGATTTATGTGACGCCAAAAATCCAGACAGACCTGATCAATGGCCGCTTGGCGATTGCCAAGCTGGCGGATGATTACGCGTTGCTGCCCGCATCAGCGGCGGCCAAAATCGCACAGCGTGACCCTGAGGTGATCGTGTTGTTAAACCAGTATGAGCCGGTCGAGGTGGATGAGGACGACCCGTATGCAGATTACAAGATTCCAGATGATCTGATGTGGTAAGCAGTGGCACGGAGGAAGGGGATAGCGACTGCTGTCCGGGTTGCCATGATATGAAACAGGTTTAATTTATTGTTACGGATAAGGAGTTTGGCAATGTTGAAATGGATGCTACCGGCGCTAGTCGCGGTGATTTTCTGTAGTGCTGCTGTGCAGGCGGATGAGGAATTCCGCCTGATGGCTAACCCGTCGCCGCCCTACGCGGATGCGAAATTGCCGGATCAGGGGCTGGCGCTGGAACTGGTCAAGACAGTATTTGCAGACACTGACTTCACACCCGTCATTACGATAGAAAACTGGTCCAGAGCGCTGGAGGGCACCGAGGTGGATGTCTACGATGCGCTGGCGGCCGTGTGGTACTCCAAAGACCGGGAAAAGACCCTGTTGTTCAGCAAGCCGTATTTGCGCAGTGAACTGCTCATTCTCAAGCTGCGCTCCAACCAGGGACAGTATGTAACTCTCGATCAGCTGGCAGGCAGTCGCTTGGGCGTGAGAACAGATTACGCCTACGGTGTGGACTTTTCCGCGATCCCCGATTTGACGCTGGTACAGCAGGATCAGTTGGTGTCAAACCTTCTAAACCTCCTTGATGGGAAAGTGGATTTTGTCATCGCGGACCAGCGTACGGCGGCTATGCAGTTGCATGAATATTTTGGCGACCAGATCACGCAGTTTGCTGTGACGGAGATAGCGCTGCCCCCCGTGGAGCGGCATGTGGCTGCAAGCCGCGCATGGCCGGAGGGAGAGGCGATGATTGCCGCATTCAATCGCGCCCTCGCAGCCCGTCAAAAGGACGGTTCTCTGGACGCTATTACTAAGAAGTGGGATGAGCGTTACGGCGGGATCGAATAAGCTGAAGCCCTGAAGTCGATTCGCTGTCATTAAAACCCTATAAGATCACAGCGCAACTGCTATGGATACCTACAGTATGAATAAGGCTTACCTCGCAATTTCCCTGACCACGCTGCTACTGCTGCAGGCGTGCTCTGATGGCTCCGACAGCGCCGGCCAATATGCGGCCGCCTCAACACCCTCCTCGCTAACCGTGGTACCGACAGCGGCACCTGAAGGTGCACCCGGTGAAATGCGCTCCCTATCATTCAGGGTGACTATGACAGCCCCGCAATCCAGTGCGGTGAACATCTCCTATAACACCAGCGCCGAGACCGCCACCGCGGGACAAGACTATCTAGACACAGCTGGGGAAGTGTCCATACCTGCGGGTGAAATCGAAGGCGTGATTTCGGTTGATATGATTGGCGATGCGCAGGAGGAGACTGCTGAGACTTTCGCACTCAATATTAGCGTCAGTGACAATGCGGTGCCCACGGCCACCGCGATCACCGGTACCATTGCCAATGATGACTCGGTGTGCGATGCGCCCTTTTCCAAGGATCCCAACCCCTGGCTTATGAACGGAGCCGACCCGCTGAACTTCGCCCATCGCGGCGGCGTGACCGACTTTCCTGAGAATACGCTGTACGCGTATTCTCAGGCGGCCCTGGCCGGTGCCGATGTACTGGAGATGGATGTATACCAGACCAGCGATAACGAACTGGTGATTCTGCATGACCTGGACGTGGATCGAACCACGAACGGCAAGGGAGATGTGGCGAGCATGACGTTGGCCGAATTGCAGGCGCTGGACGCCGCCTACTGGTTCGTACCCGGTGCGGGAACGCCACACGACCGGCCAGAGGAGGATTATGTCTTCCGTGGGATTGCTACAGGCGACAAGCCGCCGCCAGAAGGCTACAGCGCTGAGGATTTCCGTATTCCCACGCTGGAAGAGGCCCTTGCCCGCTTTCCCCACAACCTGATCAATCTGGAACTCAAACCTGATCTGGATGGTGCTGGAGGCTATGAGCAGCAGATGGCGAACCTGCTGCAGCGCTACGGGCGCTATACGGATCTGATCGCAGGCTCCTTCATCGACGAGGCCACCATGAACTTCAAGGCAGTGGCTCCGTGCGTCTACAGCTATCTGCCACTGGGACAGGGCCTGCAGATCTTTACCCAATACCTGATTACCGGCACGGTTCCCGATTTACCGGAACATATCACCGCGCAGGTGCCACCTGATACCAGCCAGATAGGGGATCAGATTCCCGGTGATGAACCCATCCCCATTGTCTCTCCCGAGTTAGTTAAGGCCATTCACGATGTCAATACAGCGGTGCAGGTATGGACCATCAATACCTGCGAGGAAATGCTGCGCATGATAGATATGGGCGTTGACGGCATTATGACCGACCGGCCACTGTTATTGGAGTCTTTGCTGTCGCAACCGCGTGGCGAGCGAAGTTGTGATTGAGTTTGGGCCGTTTGATTGGCGCTGAGTGCATCAGGGCCCTTTGATATTCGCGCGTCTTGGCGATTGAGCAAAGAGGCAACCAGATTAGACTATGGCCCAATTACGCGGCCGATGTCTCCCCAAAAGCCGGAGCATTGTCATTCCGGTTTGTCGCCACCTCTGGCGCAGTGCCGCCCCTGATGATCTAGAGTAAAAAAGACAAAGGACGTTAATCGATGCAGTATCAGTCTGCAGCGGTTTCTTTGATTGTTAATACGCTCTCGGAGTTACCGGTGTACAATACCACCATCTTGACCGGCACCGTGCCTGTATTGCGGCCGTTGTGCAGTACATTGACCGTTTCAGCGGCGGCATCACCGGTTTTCAGGTTCAGGGTTTCACCCGTTTGGAGTTCCACCTCTAGCTCGCCTTGCAGCACCACGCCGAACGAGGCTACCGGGTGTAGATGCCAGCCGGTCTCGCCGCCCGGTGCTACCTCAACCTCAACAATGGTGACCTCTGCAACCCCCGCAGGGTAGTTAATCGGTACACCATCCCAGCTTTCCTGTGTTTTCAATAATGGCGTAACTTTGACGTCTGCAGTAGCCTCGATAGCGAGTGTCAGCTGGGATATTGAAGACAACGCCACGCCGATCAGTAATGTGTTAATTATTTTCATAGTATTTCCCCGTTCAGATAAGCGAGTTTTCAGACCTTCGCTAGCACTTGATAGTATGGGACGGTGCCCGTTAACTCCAGCGGAGCATCGGGAGCCGATCCCACACCCTGATGGTTCGCGAGCCCTGTTGTTATTATTTGTCGTCCTTCAGCATAACTGAAATAAACACTTCCCAGGGTTGGTGCTCGCTCGGGTTCCAAAGGGAGGCAATGTGCGCACGGGCCTCTTCCTCAGACCAGCCCAGGTTGCGGTGTGCAAATATTGCGTAAAACGCAGAGACCCGATAATTCGCCGCGCAGTGCACAATCAGCTTCTGACCCTGCAGGGCAGTCATTGCAGCCGCAAACGTATGATAATCGCTCTCTAGCGGTGCCTTGAAGTCAACCGGGATATAGTGGTAGCTCAGCCCCTGCTGTTCAATACACGTTTGCTCCTCTGGCTGTGCGTACTCACTATCGTCAGGCAGCAGGTTTATCACGGCCCTGAAGCCTTCCTGTCGGAGTGCTTCAAGCTGCTGTCTGTTCAATACCCCCGCTGTGGCGATGGTCTCGCTGACTTTTTTATAGTTAAAAGCGTCCGTTACACTCATGAGCGTGTCCTCACTCCGGCAATATCAGACCAGGTTCAGGTTGTGATTCTGTCGACGATTCGTGCGCATAGGTCCTCCTGCGTCAAGCCGCTGCAATCCACAGTGATCTCAGCGAACTGCTTGTACAGGGCCTCGCGCTCTGTGAAAAGGTCCGCCAGGCTCTGCTCGGGACGCTTGGCCAGACCGCGGGAACCAAAGTTGTGAATGCGCTTCTGAAGAGCAGGCAGGCCAATTTCCAGAAACACGATGGTCCCTATGGATGACAGGTGAGCCATTGCACGGCCGCTGTAAACCGCGCTGCCTCCGGTAGCAATGACAGTGCGCTCAACATCGATGGAAAGCAGCACTTCTTCTTCAATGTTTCGCAGGGCAAGGTGACCGTCGCTATCGACGATATCCTGCAGTGGGCGCTGCTGCGAAGACTGGATCAGTAAATCGGTATCGAGAAAGTCGTAGGAAAGCATTTTCGCCAGCACCACCCCGACCGTGCTCTTGCCGGAGCCGGGCATGCCGATGAGTACGATGTTCGGCTTTGTTGCAGGCATGTGTTATTGCTCTCTATGCTCGACTGTCAGCGGTTTTCATAGCGGTTGACATCAAACAGGCCGGCTTCCCTTGGGTACGTTGCAAGGTAGTGCTTATACAGCGCGTCCGACAGAGGCCAGAACGCGGCCTGGTTACGCCGAACACCGTAGACAGACACCAGCGTCGCGTAATCGGTTTCGTCGCGCATGGATTTGAGCGCGGTGACGAAATCGTCCAGTTCACTTTCCGCTACCTGAAAGAAGACATTCGGGTAAGAACCGATGAAACCCCTGACCACGGTCAGGTAATCTTCCTCGGGAACGCGACGTTTGTCTTCGTGGAACATTTGTGCATTATTCAAATAGCCATCATTGTGTACGATGGTGTAGTAGCTGTATTCCTCGGGCTCCGCTTCGATCACCTGCACAAAAGAGACCTCCGGCAGCAGGCTGAAGGGCGGCCCCTGCAGTTGTTGCAACGTATCGAATTGCGAGCTCACGGGTTGGTAGCGCTTGGCCGCCGAACCGGGTATGTGCTTCTTCAGCATATCCAGCAGTTCTTTCTTGGGGTTGTCCGTCTTGTACTGAATATCGGATGTGCGATCGAATGCGACAGAGTCCGTCATCATGAACTGCTGCGCTTCTTTCTCTGCCTGGCGATACCAGAAATCGCGCAGCACGATTCGCTCATGCGGCGGCAGGAAGAAGAGAAAATTTTGCTCGCCTTCCATGCGCAGGAAATCCATGTAGAGACGGGTTTCGAGCTGGTGAGCGACATTCCCGAATACGTCATAGCCGGCAACCAGCAGGTAGTGAATCCGCTCGAGTAAAGAATAATCTATTACCCATGCTGTTTTGGGCTGCTGCCCAACAAAACCCTTCACCACAGAGGCGCTGTTGGAGTGACGGAAGATCGTCAGGGCGGCATTGTCGTTCTCACCATAACCGTCCCAGATCAGATCGAGATTGACCTTGGTGCCGTCAGGGCCTGTCATTCTCTGGATATACTCGAATTTGGCTTTCAGGAACTTCAGTTGCTCGCGCGAGTAGTTACGCCATTCAACGATGGTTACCAGAGCGCCGCCAACCTTGTCGGCCGGCAGGCGCAGGTTCTTGCTCTCTGCGGCGAGAAACTCTGCATTCTCCTGAATGCCCTGGCGGTCCGGATCGAGAAACGCCACCCAGAAATGATCATCGATTACGTTCAATGCTACCTGGCCGCGACACACCGGGCCCTTGATGAAGCCCATGATGGTGAATTGTGCTTCGTCCAGCATAAACTTGTAGCGTGCAGTCTGTGGCAGTTCGCGGTATGCAATAAACGGGTTGGACGCCACGGCGGGGTCATAGGAGGGCAGCGCTGTGATCTTGTACTCGGGTTCGAGGAACAATTGCTGCCAGCGCTCCATACGCTGCGCATTAAGGGCATAGGGCATGTGCCGCTTGTCCAGCACCGCCGTGCGCAAGGCTTGCAGACGGTAGTAGATCCGTGCCTGACCGGGGTCGTCGAACGGACGCCGCGTGGCGATAATGTCGATGGGCTGGCCCGGCGGGGTGCGTGATCGCACCAGTGTGTAATACAGGCCGCCTTCGCCTAGGTCAGAGAAATACAGGTTGGCGATGAACAAGTGCTCATACATGTATCGCGCCATCAGCTGTTGTTTCAGGCTGTTGCCGTTGAAAAAAGTCTCCCAGCGCTGCAGCTCACTCATCGCCGCCTTGGAGGGCGCGGCAACGGGCACGCCCTGTGCGCCCTGCTGCAGCCATTCGGTCAGCGTCTTGTGTTCTTGATGGCTCAGTCCCGGCAACCCGTAGGGCATCCCCCACAGAGGATTATTCGCCGCGAAGGTGTCAAAATTCTCGGGTTTGGTGCACTGCTGCTCGCGATCAAGCCCCAGTGTAATGGTATCGGGTAGTGTGTTGCCCTGTGGCAAAGGGTGCAGCTGTTTCAATGCCAGCATACGCGCCATTACGCCCTGCTCGGGTGATGGCGCATTGATCATTGGGTAAAATCCCTTGTCGCGCCATTCCTCGACGGTCTGTGCATCCTCGAAAAGTCGGGTCGGTGGCGCTGCTTTCAAGCGCAGAGAGTACACCTGTTCCTTACTGGCACCGCGCTGTAAACCCGCCCAGGCATCCAGTTTCAGCTGGCAGGGGGCGTCATAACAACCGTGGCAGACCATGCATCGCTGCTCGATAATAGGTTTGACTGCGGGCGGATAATCACTATCTGCGAAGCTTGCCGGTGAGAGCAATATGGCCAACAGGAGGAGGGCAAATCGGGGGAATATTTTCATGGCGGAATTCTGCGGGTTTGACCTGTTGAATGCAAGCAGACAAAGGCCTGTAGAGGCAGTGTATTCGCGCGGCATGCACTCAGGATGGCAGCAGAGGCACCTGGTTTTTAAATGGGGCAGGATTCCGGGTGTGATATCTTAGCGGAGGTATCGGGGTGGCCGTATCCAAGATCAATAACTGACTCCGCAGTGGCTATTTTACAATCCGCAGTCACGCGTGGCGCGATAGCTGAGGTGTAAGTGAGTAAGAACGACGACATAGCGCTTTCCAGTGCCGCCATTGGGAAACTGCGGGGGCGCCTGCAGCACGCCATCGAAAAAGGACCGCTGCCATCGCTGCAATTCGCGCTGGCCAAAGATGGAGACCTGGTACATTTCGAAACACTGGGTCGCGCCGATAACAGCAACCGCTACAACATATTTTCCTGTACCAAGCCTGTCGTGGCCTCTGCGATATGGCGCCTGATGGGTGAGCGCCTGATCCTGATCGATAAGCCTGTCGCGGAGTATATTCCGGCCTTTGCAGAGAACGGCAAACAGCACATCACGATCGAGCACGTACTGTGCCATACGGCGGGTTTCCCGCGCGCACCGCTGTCCGCGCCAGCGTGGTGGACACGGGCATCTCGCCTTGATGCAATGCGCAACTGGCACCTTAACTGGGAACCGGGTAGCCGAATGGAGTATCACCCGCTGTCGGCACACTGGGTGCTGGCGGAATTGATTGAGACTGTCAGCGGGGTCGACTACCGGCGCTATCTGCAGGCCAATATCATTGCACCGCTTGGCCTGCAACAGTTGTGTCTGGGTGTCCCCGAGTCCGAACAGTCTGATATCACCACCGTGCAACACGTCGGTGAACCGCCGTCGTCTGAGCAGATCCGGGAACTTTTTGGGGCG
This sequence comes from Halioglobus sp. D3-4, assembly GCF_055809315.1. Classification (NCBI taxonomy): domain Bacteria; kingdom Pseudomonadati; phylum Pseudomonadota; class Gammaproteobacteria; order Cellvibrionales; family Halieaceae; genus Halioglobus; species Halioglobus sp. D3-4. The sequence continues at coordinate 2,573,281 of NZ_CM147907.1, read as the reverse complement.
GCGATCGAGTGGCCCAATACGGTGGATCACTCGCTATTGATGTTCAACGATCCCGCGGTGCGGGCGTTGGGTGTGCCGGGAGGGGGCGCTGTGTCTACTGCGGCGGACGTGGCGCTGTTTTATCAGGGTGTCATGCGCAACAGCGCAGAGCTATGGCAGCCGGAGATTCTGGCCGATGCCATCGGTACGGTGCGCGTCGATTTCCCCGATCCCATGACGGGCGCGCCGGCCAATCGCAGCCTCGGTGTGGTGATCGCCGGAACGGACCGCTACCAGCCGTATCGGGGGCTGGGAAACCGGGTCTCCGGGCGTGCTTTCGGGCATCAGGGTGTGGGTGGGCAGGTGGCTTGGGGAGACCCGGTCAGTGGTATTTCGTTCTGCCTGTTGACCAATGGGTTGGATGCAAACCCCCTGCGCAGCGCGCAACTGTGTGCGGCCGCTAGCAATCGCGCCGCAGCCTGTTGGCGGCCCTGACCGTCCGCTTTCTTTACATGCCAACAGTTGGAAGCTTGAGATTCTTTCTATTTCATTGATTTATAAGGATAAAATAATGCTGGCATAAATATCGCATCAGAATATCATGTTATTCATACAAACAGGGTATGGCGATGATGACGGCCTCGATAAAACGGTATTTCGCGGTGATTGCACTGGCAGCACTCCCGTTTGTAAACTCCGCAAATGCTGCCTTGATGTATGTAGGCTATTGGGATGTCGCCGATCCCAATGCGCCGCTCTGGTCCGATACTCCCCCCAACGGACCATTGGCATACACAGGTCAGGAGGCCGCAGCTCTGCTGTTCGGTGGCAATGCCTCTGAGTACTCGATCTCAACCGTCGACGATACTGTCGCAAATATCAACAATATGGCCTGGTACGATATCATTGGCTATGGCGGCCATATATTTGCAGAAGATTACTCCAACAAGTACCTAGGTCAGTATTACGGCCCAACAGCGGGTTTCAATGTTTCTGATTTATCCAATGCTGCCTCGGCTTACGTGCGTGATAACCTTGTACAGGGGGCCGCGCGCAACTACGTATTCAAGGACGATGGGAGTACTGTTTATGACGCAGTACCCGAGCCCACCATGCTATCGATGTTCCTGCTTGCGCTCGGTGGCGTTGTCACCATGAGGCGTCGTGCCAAACTAGCCGCGTGACGGCATCGGTTCGGGCCCGTTGGCGTTTTCAGCTTTTTAGTGGGTGCCGATCACATTTGCGTTGAGTAACGCCTGTATCTCTGCGTCGTCGTAGCCCGCCTCTTGCAGAATCGCCTCGCTGTGTTCTCCAAGTCTGGGCGGGTGGCGGTACAGCGCAGCGGGTGTCTCCGACAGATGTCCCGGATAGCGTATATACCTGAGCGTCCCCGCCTCCGGATGTTCGGCATCGAAGATGGTGCGGTTGTGTTTCGCCTGTGGGTCATCGGCAAATTCGCGCACCGTTTTTACTGGCCCGAACGGCACACCAGCGGCATCCAGCCGCGAAAGTAACTCACTGGTGGTAAAGCGTTTCATCACCTCACCTATGGCATCCAGCCAGGTGTCGAAGTCACTGATACGCTCGCCGAGATTGCGCATGCCTTCGCGCTCTAGCAACTCAGTACATTCCAACGCAGTGCACAGATTAGTGAAGTGGTTGTCCTGCAAAGCCATACCCACGACAAAACCGTCGCTTGTCTCGAAAGTGCGCAATACCGCCAGCGGTGTTGGATCCCGCAAATCGTTGGGCACAAAGCTGTCTACCGGCATCATATCTGCCAGCGCGTTGGTTGCCCAGGCGTCTATCATCGGTACATCCACACGCTGCCCCCTGCCGGTGCCACCGGGACGGTCGCGCGCGTACAGCGCCGCCATGGCCACCCCGGCAGCAGTGGTTCCAGTCGTTTTGTCGACAATGGCAGATTGTATCAGCTGTGGCTTGCCACCAAATGGCATGCCCTGAATGTGCATCATGCCGACCAGGCCCTGCGCGATGGGGTCATAGGCCGGTTTGTGGGAGTAGGGCCCGGTGGGGCCAAAGCCGGTAATGGAGACATAGATCAATTTCTCGTTAAGCTTACGCAGGTCCTCGTAGCCTATGCCCAGTCTGTCCGGCACACCGCCGCGAAAGTTCTCCACCAGAATATCAGCTGTGGCCGCCAGCTTTTTGACAATGGCGATGCCTTCCGGATTTTTCAGGTCCAGTGCGAGGCTGCGTTTGTTGCGGTTCATCTGCGTGTAGAAGCCGGTAAGACCGGCTTTCTGGGGCGGTGACATCCAGCGCGAAATCTCGCCGTGTGTCGGCTCGATCTTGATAACGTCAGCGCCCAGGTCACCGAGCTGCTGACTGCACAGTGGTCCGGTGATCATAGAGGTTATATCGATAACGCGGATACCCTGCAGCGGGCCCTGCGGTGTGTCTGACAACTTGATATCCATGGAGATGTGCCTCGTTTTATTGTCCGTCGATCTTACACGCTGTTGCATGGTCTTGCGAAGAGCATACAACGTTACAGTGCGGAGTTTGGGCTTGAGAGCGCTGAGTAATTAAACCGCATCGTATAGATCGAAGAATCTGTTTGCCTTTAATGGGGTGTTCTGCATACTGGATTTGTAGTTTGTAATAATAAATCAGTCGAGCGAGAGGCCTATGTTTGGCGATAACCCCAACGACACAGCGCTGCGTGCGAGCTGGGATGAATTCTGCGATCAGTTGAAAAGTGCGGGCGACCTCGTGTTCAGGGATGGAGCGCCGGCGCATGATATCGATCGCGCGAAGGGGTTGCGCCTGCTGGCCAGGAATGTCTCTCTAGCGCTGCAGTTTCACCTCGAAAACAACGATCCCGATTTCCCCGAGTTGCTGCATTACTTTGATCCGCTGCGCAAGCAGGGTGGGGATAACTCCGATGCGCTGTATGTGGGTGCACCGATCAATGGTGAGCACACCTACCGTATCAGCGGTACGCGTGGCACTGCGCGCTACTTTGCCGTTACTGTTGTTGAGAACGGCGCGACGCCTTGGGGCGGAGGAGTGGCGGGAAACCTGATTGACAGCGATATCAAGGTGGCGGCAGACGGAAGTTTCGAAATTTTCCTGAGTCCGCATGAGCATGCTGGAAACTGGATAAAGACGACTCCCGGGAGCTGGCGAGTAACCGTCCGGCAATTCTTTGCCGACTGGGAAAATGAAGCGCCGATGGTGGCCCGTATCGATCGCCTTGGTGAGTTGCAACCCAGTCCGGTATTGAGTGTGAACGAGCTTACAGTCGGGCTGGCGGATGCCGTGGCCTGGATACAGGATTCCACCCGATACTGGGCGCAGATGCTCGACAAGTGGAAAGCGCAACCCAACCATTTTCTCTCCTATCGTCAGCTCGATGACAACGCCATCGATGCCACTCCCGGCGGAGAGCCCCTTATCTGCTATTGGCAGGTGCCGGAAGACGAAGTGCTGGTGGTGCGGGTCACTCCTCCTGTGGCCAATTATTGGGCGGTGGAGTTCGGTAACTACTGGTGGGAAACGATGGATTACCGCTACCGGCTGTGCAGTACCAATTGCCATCTTGCCCAATTGGAAGCCGATGGAGAATTGTTACTGGTGGTTGCCCACGATGACCCCGGTTTACCTAACTGGCTGGACCCCTCTGGTCATCAGGAGGGTTATATCACTGTGCGCTGGATCGGTGCTACTGACTACCCTGTGCCGCAGTGTACGCAGATGAAGCAGTCGGACCTTGCTGCGTACCTGCCCGCCAATGTGCGTACCATCGCCGCTGCCCAGCGTGAGGAGCAACTTGCGGCGCGTCGACGCGGCGTGATCAAGCGCTTTGGCCACTGAGGGTTTGACGATGAGCGATTCCGACAGCCCGCTGTGGACGCCGCAGCCACATCCCGATTGGCTGGTGGCAATGAACCGCGAAGGCAGCTACCTCAATCTCGAGGCCGTGGTGCCGTTGGATGAATCATCGCTGCTGCATCATGCGTGTCGTGCTACAGCACTCAATGATTTCGGCGATGATATGTGGCGTGAGCCGTTTCGGGTGCTCATTAAATCACTGGAGGAGGAGGCACAGCTTACGCTGATGGGCCGCCTGATGGCCAGAAGCGACCTTATCCTGTGGTTGAGTACCCGACTGCAGGTGACGGAGACCCTGAAGCAACACCCGCAGATTCTGGATGAAGAAATTACCGCACCCATGGTCATTGTGGGCCTGCCGCGCTCGGGCACGTCGATTTTGTATGAGTTGCTGTCGCAGGACCCTGAGGTCGGTGTGCCCCTGATGTGGGAGGCACTGCAGCCCTGTCCCCCACCCGAAGCCAGCACCTACACCAGTGATCCACGAATTGAACAGGCGCACAATTTGTTCACGCAGTGGCAGCGTGTGGCACCCGAATTCGCCAGTATGCATGAAATGCGTGGCGATATACCTGCGGAGTGTGGTTTGTTGATGGCCGGTACGTTTATCAGCGACCACTGCGCTTCACTCCACCAGACCGGGAGCTACAGCGCCTGGTGTATGGAGGCGGACTATCGGCGGGTGTACGAATACCACAAAACCGTGTTGCAAATACTGCAGTGGAAAAATCCGCGTGGACGCTGGCTGCTGAAGGCGCCGGAACACCAAATGCATCTCGATACCCTGTTACAGGTTTACCCCGATGCCCGCATCGTGCAGACCCACCGTGATCCGATTAAATGCATGGCCTCGACTACCAGCCTTATGGGTACGCTGTATTACATGCGCAGCGACCAGCCATTCAATGCCGAGATGTTCGACAATATCATTATGGGAGGCGCGACAGCCCAGCGCCTGGAGCATGTCATAGAGCAACGGGAGTGGGGCATCGTACCTGCAGCCAATATCGCCGACTCGCGCTATCAGGATCTGATGGATGATCCGATGGCCTGTATCGCCGATATCTACGCTCACTTTGGGATGACTCTGTCCGTTGAGGCCCGCCAACGCATGCTGGACTACCTGCGGGACAAACCGCAGGGAAAATTTGGTCAGCACAATTATCAGGTGGATGCAGGTAAAGCCGGGGATAGGCCGCTGTTTAAGCGCTATCAGACCCTGTACAACGTTCCGGACGAATTGTAGTTTGGCTTCTGGATGTCAAAGCCCCGCAAACTCCTGACACATGAACCCCGTAAGTACCGAACCCCGGACCATCACCGCCGTTCCAAACTCACTGGATCGGACGGTCAGCCGGTAGCCCGGGCTTATGCATCACCTGAAATTGCACCTGTACTGTGACGGGAAAGTGTTGTAATTGTGACACCCGTTCCTTTCCGTCATAGCTGGCGCGAAATAGGTGTGGTGTCATTGACAGCAGCTGACGGATTTCCTGCTGGCCCAGTGGGGCCGTGGTGAATTCCAGTGTCGAGGCATTACCCTCGGCGAAGCCCGCGGCCACCGCATGCCTCACAAGCGCGGAGTCAGCTTGTTTGATACTGGGGTAGAGCACCTTGCGCAGTTCAATCAGGTGTTGTGGCCCCGCGCTTGCAAGCAGTAGTGTGCCACCGGGTTTCAGCACGGTATTGAACGACTCAAAAACAGGGAATCCGAACACGCTGAGCAAGCAGTCAACGCTGCCCGTTGCCAGCGGTATATTGCGATTGCTGGCGACAAGCCAGCTGGCTTCCAGTCGACGCGTGGCAGCCTGTGCTGCCCATTTGGATATATCGAAGCCGATCATTTCTGTCGTGACGGCGGTCTTCGGCTCCAGACGGTCGCGCAGTTGTTGCAGGTAGTAACCCTCGCCACAGCCGGCATCGGCGATGACTGCGCCGGTGCCCAGTAGCGGTGCTACGATAGCTGCGAGTTGCGCCGCGATGGGCTGGTAGTGGCCCTGGTTCAGGAAGTCGCGCCGCGCTATCACCATGGCTTTGCTGTCGCCGGGGTCACGGCTGCGTTTGTCCTGCGCGCCCAGCAGGTTGACATACCCCTGGCGGGCGATGTCAAAACTGTGCCCGTTGGCACAGCGCAACTGTTTGTCGCTTAACTCCAGCACCGCCTGATCCAGTGGGCAGCGGAGCTTGTCACTGTGTTTAAAATTCATCGGGTACGGTGCCGTGCGGGGTTGTCGAGGGTGTGACTAGTCACTGTAGCTGAGCCGAAAAATACCCCAGGATATCGTCCAGAGCCTCTCGCGTTGGGTGGCCCTGCTGATCGACAAAATCGATCGTGAGGACAGAGTGGCCTTTACCCGGCAGCGTGTGGGTGTGGATGCGCTGGTTGCCGTCCTCGTTAAACGCTCGCTCGATTGCGGTGTACTTGGCAGCGTTGCACAGCGGGTCGCCTTCAAAGCGATAGGCGTGGATGGGGGCGGTGGCATCAATGCGCTGGCGAATCCCTGCGATATCGTTGGCTGACATATGCAGCTCGCTGGATTTCATCAGGGGCATGGAGGGCTGTGAACTTACTGCGGCGAGCACACTGTCGTCACCCATAAGGGAAATAGCGAAGTTGCCTGTGAGGCACATACCGATCACGCCCACACCCCGGTGGCCACCCTGCGCTTTCACGTCACGGTACAGCGCTTTCAACCAGTCGACAATGGGACTGGAGCGATTTGCCTCAAACAGGCTGAGCTCCTTGCGCATACAGAACACTCTCACCAGATTGCCGGCCATGCTGATTTTTTCCAGCGGACCGAACAGGTGCGGCAGCACGACTTCGAAACCGTTGGCGACAAACTCATCCGCCAGCCGCAGGGTTTCCGGGCCGATGCCGGGCAGCTCCTGAATGATTACCACGGCGGCGCCGCTGCCGCGCTGGTAGACATCGTGGCTGATACGCTTGCCGGTTGAGGTGCTGGCGGTAAAGCGTGAGCGGCGGTAGTCGGCGATGGGGGTAAATGCCACACTCATGGGCGTACCTCGGGCGATGGTCTGGGTGTGGCGAAAGTATAGCGTGTTGCGTACCCGGCGGCTGCCGCCGGGCAGGCTTTATTGCATACGAAGAATTATCGTATTGCTAAAGTGCTCCATAAACCGCTTTTTCTCATCGAGTGTGGAGTGTTTTTTGCCCAGCGCATACTGAAACGGCGGCGCCACCGTACTTTGCAGGCCGTCACCCGACAACCGCATAAACAGATCCCTGTCCGGCGCCGCTGTAATTCCCAGCATCGCTTCAAAGGGGAGGTGACCGCGGTCGTACTCTTGTCTCAGGCTATCGAGTTTTTGCAGTAGCGGCGCGACCTCTTCGGGTGCTGTCCCCGCGCCGATGTAGCCCTCGCCGATGCGCGCAGCTCGGCGCAGAGCGATGTCGCTACTGCCGCCGATGTAAATAGGTGGATTTGTCTTCGGTGCCGGGCTCAACTGCACGCGCGGAAAATCGAAACACTGCCCGTGGTATTCCACCATCTCGCCGCTCCAGAGGGTGTGCATTACTTCAATCATCTCATCGGTTATTTTTCCGCGACGGTGGAAGTCGACACCGTAAATGTCGAACTCCTCCTTCATCCAGCCCACGCCAACGCCGAGTATAAAGCGATCGTTACTGAGAACTGCCAGCGTGGCAGCCGCGCGCGCAACCTCATGGGGATTGCGCAGCGGCAACACATAGACGCCGCAGGTGAAGTGCAGTTTCTGGGTAACCGCAGCCATCGCGGCGAAGATGGCGGTCTGGTCGGGGTATTCATCGCTGGGCTGCATCGGCGGCATGCCGTTGTCCGAGTACGGATAATCGGGTGCAATCGATTCCGGGTACACCGCATGGTCACCGCTCATCAAGCCGTGAAAACCGACCTCCTCGGCGAAGCGTGCTATTTCGATCAGTTGATCGGTTTCGGCCCAGGTGATGGCCTGCCAGAATTTCATTGTGCCTCCATGTCGGTGCCAGCCCGAAACTATCCCGCCCCTTTGCAGCCGTTGGCAAGAGCCGCTTCGCGCCCATCATTGGGGCGCTCTTCCTCTCGTCGCCGTGTACGCACTAAAGTGGCTCTCGCGGCACATTAAAATACGCTTCGTAGTCGCTGAATAGCGCCCGCAGTTCATCCTCTTGCATACCGGTGTTGGTCAGGCTGTACACATGTTTGCCGTGTTTGTCCGCCGGGTTGTCGTCGAGAAAGGCCTGCATCGCGGTGGCAGCACTGTCGGGTAAGGTCATGCCAAAGTGCTCGTAAGCACGCCGTACTGTGCCGACCTGGTCGGTCATGAAATCGCGAAAGTATAAATCGACTATCTGGTTGTCAGGCAGCAGGCCCGATTTGCGATAGGCCACCGTGTTGTTGTAGCCCTGCGCCAGCGCCTTCGCATAATAGCGAGTGACCCTGCCGATATCGGCGTGATCACTGGCCATGCCCTGCAGGTGGGCGGCGAGATTACTGGTGGATATGACGATCTTCACCGGGTCGCGGTGGGTCTGCACAAACAGGGCATCGGGGTATTCCCGATGGATGTGCTGCAGGTGCCACAGGTGTTGTGGCGACTTCAGCGCCCAACGTTTACCCGGTGCTTTCCACTGTAGTATCTGTAGAAAGCGGCGATGCCACTTCAGGGCAGAGCGCATATCGCTTTCTATCACCCAGCGGTCGTAGCTGGGTACAAAAAACTGCACGAAGTAAATCATCGAGGTGAAATCGTGGCTTGTCATGGTCACGCATTCCTGAGCTCGCTCTGCGCCCATGGGATGCATCTTCTTGAAGTCCGGTAACAGCTTGTCGACCTGATCGAGATCGGCCTGCGCCTGTGCGATGCGCGCATCGGTGCGATAGGTCGCTGCTTCCGGTGGCGGCAGCGGCCTGGCCGTCTCCCACGTCAGGGGGACGCGGTTGTCCTGGTCCATCACCAGCAGATCGTGAAAAATGGTGGTGCCGGAACGGGGTGGGCCGACGACAAAAATGGGGCGTTCTATTGTTTGTTCGGCGATTTCGGGGTGCTGTTTGAACAGCTCGACAAAGCCGAGCCGGTTTTCCAGTGTTCGTATAAGATCTCCTCTGGCAATCACTCGGCCCAGCAGAGACAAGTCGGCTTCTCTCTCCAGGCTCTCTAGCAGCAGTGCCAGTGGTTGGCGAAAGTCCTCTTCACCAAAATCCCTAAGGCCGGTGTTTTTCACTGCGGTCTGTAACAGCCTGTCGAGGCTGAGGTCGACCGGTTGGATGCCGATAGTGTTCGCACCCCGCCCTACGAGGTTCATCAGGCGCACGGGTAGCGGCAGAGGGCTGCTCATCTCAGTTTGTCAGGTCGGCCAATTTCACGACTTTTGCCTGCGGAGCCTCCACCTCACCGGTGACCAGAAAAAACCGCCAGAACACCATCCCGAACGGATTCCCCTCCGTGTCCAGCCAGTTGGGTTGGCCGGGATCGCTGTGCGACAGAATCATCCTGAAGCTGCCATCGGCTTCCAGTTCAGTTTGCGCGCGGTTCAGCGATACACTGCGGCTGCGATAATCCAGTGTCTGCTGGAAGCGGTTCCACAAGCAGACGTTGCCGAAGCGACACTCGGGCCAGCGGCCGGTAATCACCAGTGCCTCGTCCGGCCCGATGAAGAAAGGCGCCATGGAATAGTGGGCATCGTAGGCCGCCAGCCCGAAGTCTCCGGGCGGTATCGGTGTCGGGAATTCGTTGGGTGTGAGAGCAACAAACGGCGGCAGTGGTCCATTGGCCATCGGGGGCATGCCCAGTGTGCGGCTGCGCACTGCATTTCCTACGCGACGGATGCCGGCGGCAACACTGGCATCACAGGGCGGCTCGGGAAGCCCCTTGGCGGTGAGGCACTCGATACGTATACGCGGTTCCATCGCCGGGTCTTTGGCGGCGCACACGGCCTGTTCAAAATAGTGGCGTGTTGTCACGCGCGAAGCGCCCGGTGTCAGCGCGAGCCAGTTGCGCTCGCGCGGCTCGCCACCGAGATAGACGGTGAAATTACCGTTGCTGTCCAGTTCCAGTTGTTCGTCGTTAATCACACCGGCGGTGTTGCTCGCCATTAGGCCGTCTTCGGCGCCTTCTTCAATGGTCAGCGAAAAGTAGACCGCACCGTGCATGCTGCCGTGGATAATATAGGCGTGGTCGCCGCTGATCGGCGCGTCAAAATAGATCGCATCGGAGTTGTCACCAGTCAATTTCCGGCTGGGTGTGACGATGCGACGGAAGTCCGGTCGCGAGGCGTCCTGTTCGAAGTATCCCACCAGCGCCGTCTCCAGTGTATGCATCAGGGAGCGGTGTGAGGCGACGATATCCTCCGGGGAATTGAGATTCCACTCGGGCCCCGACCAGCGCGCATCGATTTCCTGCAGCAGGGCGATGAGTTCGGCCAGTGCCGTACGACTTTCAGTTTGTATGCTCATGGTTTCTCCGTGGCGTTGGCATCGGGGTTGTGGGCAGCTGCTGCAGCCAGATGCGGGTTGGTTCTTTCATAGGGAATATCGAAGCGCTGGCGGTAGAACATCAAGCGCTTATCGACCTGTTGTTCGTCCACACCGAAATCGGCAAGGCTGTACTTATGTGCGCCGTGTTTGTGCTGTCGGTTGCGATCCAGCCATGCCTGCATTCCGCGCTGTGCCTCACTGCTCAAGGGCATGCCAAGGAAGTCGTAAACGCCCTCCATTGCGCTACGCCAGTCGGCTGTGATGTCGGCGTACTGGATATCGTACTGGTTCTGCTGCGCCACCATCTCTTCGCGTACCTGTAGCGTCTTATGCAGCATGCGTTCAGTTTTGCTGAGCCACTCCGGCCCCAGCCACTGCGGCGTGATGCTGTCGCTGTCGCGTACCATCGCATTCCAGGCCGTGGAGCAGATCGAGCCGACACATTTGATCGGGTCGCGGTGTGAGCACACCAGTTTGGCATCGGGAAATACGTGCATCAGCGCATCGAGGTCCTGCATATGCTGGGGCGTTTTGAGCACCCAGGGTTTATCGTGCGGGTCGTCGCGAAACCAGGAGATAATTTTCATCAGCACTACCATATACTCGTAGGCCGCGTGCTGGTCGTGTGTCATCAGCCATTCGGCGAAGGAGGGAATCTTCGCCTGGATTTCAAAGATCTGGCTGGAAAAGGCGTGCTGCAGCAGACCGACTTCTTCCTCTACTTCGAACGTACCCAGTGGATGCGTTGCGGCTACCTGCGGGCTCATGTATAGCACTGCCTTCAATCCCTGATCGAGTGAGGTGATGCGCGGGTCAGTACGGCCCTCATTGCGGGCGGTGAAACACACCGGGTAGGGCACAGGGAATACCGATTCCCAGGACTCAAGGTGCAGGAAGTGCGGGTCGCTGGCCAGCAAGCGGTGCAGGCGGGTGGTGCCGGAGCGGCCGAGACCGACAATCACCACGGGCTCGACAATGCGGCGTTCGAGAATTTCCGGGTGGCGAGTGAGCAATTCGTGTGCGTACAGGCGGTGCTTGAGTAGCCGCAGGATATTGGTGCGGTTCATATAGCGACCGAGCGGGTTCAGGTCAGCCTCTTCCTCCAGCGCAGTAATCAGCAACTGCATCGGCTCGAGGAAGCTCTCGTCGCCAAAATCACGCAGGCCAGTAGCTTTGCGAGCCGCGGCGATCAGGGTGTCCCGATCCAGCGAAATTTTTGCCAACCCCAGTTTGTTCACGCTGCGCAGCGCTGTATTCAGCACGCGGATGGGGGTGCGGTGGTAGTCGGTAGCCTGCAGATGTGCTGTGCCGCTCAAGATCGTGTATTCCTTGTTATTGTTCCACTGTGGATGGGCGCTTTACGCTATTGGGCATTTAGTCGAAAATGTCTCATTCTTCCGCTGAGTACTCAAGGCTTGTCAGGTCAAATGACTGAACCCCGGGCAGATCCCGTGCAATTAATTGTCGATGCAGCCCGAAGTTGCTACCTCGCGAGCGGTATTGCGGCCACCGGCATGCAGGAGGTGGCTGATCACGCCGGCGTTGCCAGGTCCACCGTTTACCGTTATTTCCCCGGCCGCGATGACCTGCTGGTCGCGACGATCAAGTGCGAGATGGAGCAGCTGAATGAGGTGCTGCGCAAGCGCTTGTCGAAGTACCCAGACCCGGCGGATCAGGTGGTGGAGGGTATGATAGCGGCGATCAAGGAGGTGCCCAGACGACCCTTGCTGCGGGCTGTCTTTGCCTCTGATGAGGATAGCCGCGCGCGCCGTGCGATCTGGAATTCCGATGTCATTGTCCGTTTTGGCGAGGAGTTGATGGATCACGTTATCACCCCGGCCAGGGACGCCGGGTTGTTGCAGGATGCCGTGCGCCCGGAAGTCCTTGTTGAATGGGTGTATCGCCTGCTGCTGTCCTTCCTGACGCTGCCGAGTAACTGGATTCGCACCGATGCACAGCTGCGCGCTACGCTGCGCGCGCTGCTGGTGCCGGTGCTGTTGAGGTAGCCGTACCCGCTGCTGTAGCGGCCGCAATGATTTCATGCGCACAGTTGTAGCCGGGCAGAAATGTGACGCCAGGCCCGGGGTGACAGGATGCGCCGCACAGGTACAGGCCAGCCACCGGTGTGGTGTGGCCGGTGCCATCGATCAGGCAGCGTTCACCAATCATCTGGTTCGGGTGGAGCAGGCCGTGGGTCCAGTCGCCATTGGTTACGCCCTGCATGCTGGCAAAGTGGTCGGAGGAAAAAATCGCCTGATCAACGATCAGTGATCTGAAGTCGGGCATATGCACGCAGATATGCTCGATTATTTTCTCGGCCATCTGGTCGCGCAGTTTACCGCGTCTGGCTTTCTCCGCCTCACAGGGGAAATAGAAGCCATAGGCACTGGCGATATGGTGTCCCGAAGGCGCCAAACTGCTGTCCACCACCGTTGGTATCTGGAACGCCAGCGGAATATGCTCCGGTAATTCCCCGCGCCGGCAGGTTTCATAACTGCGTTGCAGTTGTTCTGGGTCCAGTACGATGGCACCGCCGAAGCGGGCACCCTCAATGCCGTTGAGTTTGTCAAGATGGGGGGAATAGGTCGGCAGGCCGCGCAACTTGAACAGCATGTGTACAAAGGCTCCGCGATGCGAGAAAGCGTCCACTTTCTGCTGCTCAACTGCTGTGAGTGCATGTTCTTCCAATAGCCGGTTGAAAGTAGCCTGTTTATCGAGGTTGGATACCACTGTATCAGCGTAGAGTTGTTCGCCATTTTTGAGCTCTACGCCCACGGCACGATTGTTCTCCACCAAAATTTTCACCACTGCCTGTTTCAGGCGCACCTCCCCGCCCAGTGTATTGATCTGCTCCGCCAGGCAATCTGACAGGCGCCCGATACCACCTTTTACGCGTTGCATCAGGCCCTCAGATCCCTCCTGTGCCATGGTGTAGATCAGGCACAGTCCCGAACCTGGGGAGTAGGGCCCCTTGTAGGTCGCCTGCACCGCAGCAAAGGCCATACTGGCGCGTAGCTCACGGTATTTGACCGCATCGGGGAAAAACTTGTCGAGGATGTCCATCGCAGAACCGTTGAAGGCCAGTTCCAGATGCTTACGCTGTTGTGGCGTTTTGGCCTCGGCGATCAGGTCTTCAAGTTTGCGCGGCGCCTGGCGCGCGGTGAAGCGGTCCAGCACGCGTGCCGGGTACTGGCAGAACTTCAAAAACCTGATAAAGCCCAGCATGCCGCCCACTCCGAAGGTCCGCAGCAGGTTGAATGACAGGCGCAGTGGGTTCTTGAAGATAATCAGGGGGCGCCCGTCAGCACCGACAAGGTTCACGGCCATGACCGGTAGCGGAATAAGCTCCACGCCGTGCGATTCGAAATCGAAGTAGTGTTTGATCTCGGCGGACAGTGGAAACAGGCAGCTGGCACCCACTTCATTGCGGCAGCCCTTGAGTATCTCGCGGGTGCCCCCCATGCCGCCGACAAAGTTGTTCTTTTCCAGCACCAGTACGCGTCGTCCTTCGCGGGCCAGTACCAGAGCCGTTGCCAGGCCATTGTGGCCGGCACCCACGATAATGCAGTCAAATTCCCCGGGTGAACGCCCGGTATTGGAAAACGGTTCAGTGTGCCTGGTCATACCCTTCTCTCCGCAATCAGGGCGGTGACTTGTACAGCCGCGTCATCGGACATATTATTAAAAATGTCCTATCCGGGCAAGCGTGTCTGGTTCGCATTGTCAGTCTGTTCACAAGGGGTTGGTATGGGTGTAGTCGATGGGGCGAGGATGGCTGGCATCGTTACAGTCGGCGGTTTACGGCTGCTGCGAGATGCGCTGGGAGACGTTGTCGGTACGAGTTTGCCGTACAGGGCATCGCAGGTGGCGCAACCCGCAGTGTTGGCGCAGCTTATCAATAGTGGTGCATTGTCTGCGGGAACGCAGCCCGTGACTATCCGTCATGTTGAACGCCTGCCCATTCCGTCGGTGAGCAGCAACTGCGAGAACCTGTTGCTCACTGTCGAGCAGGAGGGAGAGCAAATGCTGCCGCGCAGCCTGTTTGTCAAAATCCCTATGGCGTCACTGCTGACCCGCTGGTTCTTTACCGTCATCAATGCCTGGCAGCTAGAATCTCATTTCTTTCGCCACGTCGCGCACACCCAGCCTTTGCGCACGCCTGTCACCTATGCCACCCGCTGTCAGGGAACGCGTTTTTACCTGATACAGGAAAACCTGCGTGAGGACCCGGGCGTACAACTTTTCACCAATCCCGATATGATGGCCGGCGCCCCGCTGGACCTCGCCTATCGCTGCCTCGATGCCTTCGCGCGTCTGCACGCCTGCCACTACGGGTTGAGTGCGACGGAGCGCGAGAAGCTTCTGCCTCTGCGATATCATCTGTTTCTGTCGCCACGTATGGGGCTTGCAGCCCGTATGTTAAACCGGTTGGCACTGCAGCCCACCATGAAAAAGCTGCCGGGCTTTATTCCGCCAGAGGTGGAACAGGCTTATAAACGCTCCATGGAGAACTGGGATGCACTGCTGCAGTTCTGGTTTTCCGGTCCGCTGTCGCTGCTGCATGGTGACAGCCATCTGGGCAATTTTTTTGTATCCGGTGACGACATGGGCATGCTGGATTGGCAGGCAGCTCACTGGGGCAAGGGTATCCGCGATGTGCAGTATTTCCTGATTGATTCTCTGCCCGCTGAAACATTGGCAGTCAACGAGCAGGATCTTGTGGCGTACTATGTGCAACGGCGAGCGCATTATGGTGAGGCGATAGACCCGGAACAGACGTGGCAGGAATACCGCAGTTTCACCTTTCACTCCCTGATGACCATCGCCGTGTCCATCGGTTTTGGGGCACTCAATTCCGAGCAGGATCAATTGATGGCCGAAGTCCTGCGACGTACTGTGGCAGCAGTGCAGCGAGTCGACTACGCCGGCTGGCTAGCAGACTACCTCGCCGCCGGGAAGCACTGACTTTTCCCGTGCCTGCATGCCAGACGGCGCTGGTGTGCGTTGCGGTCGGCATTTTGTTTAAATGATCACACACTGTGATGTCCGGAGTGGCTGGTAAGCACGGATTTTCAATTCAGGAGCCCGATGCATGAAAGCGGTACGTTGTTGTGACAAGCAAGTTCGAGTGGTGGATGTACCGACACCCGACGGGGAGGGTGTCATTGTCGCTATGCGCTCGGCAGGTATTTGTGGCTCCGATCTGCACATGGTGAACGCTGGCTTTGATCTGCCCTCTACGCTGGGGCATGAAGTGGCGGGCGTGCTGCGTGATGGCCGCGCGGTAGCGCTGGAGCCTGTAGCGCCCTGCGGTCACTGCGATATGTGCTTGTTGGGAGATTACAGTCTGTGTCGGCTCAGTGCGGGTATGGTTTACGGCGTCGGCCGCGATGGCGGCATGGCCGAGCAGATCATAGTGCCCTCACGCTGTATCGTGCCGTTGCCGGACAATGTCAGTGCATCCGATGCCTGTTTGGTGGAGCCCCTGGCGGTGGCCGCACATGGCCTGCGAATGCTGAACATCAATCCCACCAGCAGGGTTGCAATCATTGGCGCGGGAGCGGTAGGACTGGCGGCGGCTGCCTGCCTGACGCCGCATGTCGATACCGTGGATATCGCTGCCCGGCACGCGACCCAAATGGTGGCTGCAGAGCGCATCGGGGCGGGGCTCGGTCCCTCTGGTGAGTATGACTTTGTCGTGGAGTGCGCGGGAAATTCCGCCGCGCTGGAACAGGCGGCGCGTTTGTGTAAGCCGGGCGCGACCATTTTGCTGTTGGCCACCTACTGGGAGGGCGTCACACTCCCGGCCTTTGAAGTGTCCATGAAGGCATTGAAGATTGTCGCGTCCTTTATGTACGGCCGGCACGGCTTGGTGCGCGATGTTGATATTGCCGCTCAGTTACTCGCACAGCGTCCCGAATTACCAGATATTATGATTACTCATCGCCTGCCGCTGGATGCGGCTGCAGAGGCATTTGTGATCGCCGCGAACCGGGAGGCGGGAGCGATCAAGGTTGTGCTGGAGCCGTGAATGCATAATTGTTGATGTGACTCAGAAATTGATTCTCATTTCTTTGCTATTATGTACTCGCTGACGTAAAAGGTATTCAAGGTATACAAGGAAGCAGTGATGCCCAGCAGAATTCTTATCGTCGATGACCACCCAATCATACGCGATGCCCTTGTGGCATCGCTGGTCTCTCTGCGCATATTCGATAGCGTCGAAACGGCGGCATCCTTTCAGGAACTGCTGGAAAAACTGGAGCGTGATGAAGAGTATCAGTTACTGGTACTCGATCTCAGTCTGACCGATGTCTCCGGTGCTGATGGCATGCTGTACATTCGCGAACACTATCCGGCACTGCCGGTGGTTATTTTCTCTGGTAACGACGGTGTCGACATCGTAGCGCAGTGCTTTGAGAATGGTGTACACGGGTTCGTATCGAAAAATTCTCCCATGCAGGTTTTTGTCAGCGCTATTCGCATCGTATTGGCGGGAAGCACCTATATCCCGCCCTCGGCTGCAAGCCTGATGGGGTTCGAGTCCAATCAGACCGCCGATGCCGAGCTGTTGCCGACACAGGAACAGGAACAGGTTCGTTTCACCCCCAAACAGCAGGAGGTGTTCGAACAACTGATACAGGGTGTTCCCAATAAGGTGATCGCCAGGCGTCTGAATATGGCCGAGGGGACGGTAAAAACGCATTTGCACGGCATCTACCAGCTGCTGCGGGTTGGCAATCGCGCGCAGGCAATACTACGCGCGCAACAACTTCAAATTATCAAGTGAGCGCCTGGTCACCGGCGGGTACGACGGGTAGATGAAAGGTGAACTCAGTGCCCTTGCCCACTATTGAAGTCATCTGCAGGTCTAGGCCAAGGGCCGTATTGATTCTATCGACAATGGACAGTCCCATGCCTCTGCCGGCGATATCGGAGTCAGTCTGCTGAAGGCGCACAAACTGTTCAAAAACAGTCTTTTGATGTTCTGGCGCGATGCCTCTGCCGGTATCCGATATCTTGAACTCAACGCGCTCCCCTACTGCGGACGCACAACAGCGAACTGCGCCATAGTCGGTATAGTGCACCGCGTTGGCCAGCAGGTTGCGCAGTAAGCGCAGCAGTAGATCAGCGTCGGTCCTGACAGTGACGGCATCCACCGTAAGCTGCCAGTCAAGGTTGCGGTTTTTGCATTGCTGAGAGAACTCATTATCGATCCGCCGGGAGAATTCGGCCAGACAGAACGTGGTCGGGTTGAGCTCAAAGCGACCGCCCGGAAATTTTTCCATGTCCATCAGGGCATCGAAATGCTCTGACATCTGGTTGATGTTGTCCCGCTGGTTGCGTAACACAGCGGCGATGGATTCGGGAGGTTCTGACATTAACAGCGTGTCGGTGAGAATGCCCAGGGCATACAGCGGCTGCTTGATGTCGTGACTGGCTGCAGCCATGAAGTAGGCCTTGGCATCGTTCGCGGTTTGTGCGTCGAGTAACGCCTGCCGGGTGTTGTCCTGTTCAGTTTTCAGCTGTTCCAGCAACTGGTCTTTTTCGAAGCGCATCAGCACACTGTCGCGAAATATGCGTGACCCCTGAAGTACCAGTAAGACCATTAACGACATCGCGAGTAGCATACTGACCCCTATCGAAATGCCGATACCACCTTGAAGCAGCCAGAATACTGCTACCTCGCCGATCATAACGGTCATGGAGAGGATGAAGCTGGGAAAGTCAGAGAACAGGTTGGACATCACGCCGATTGACCAGATGACCACAATCAGCGTCATGAACAGGGGCAGTATAAACGGATCTTCCGCTGTGGGCTGCATAATCCAGATACCCAATCCTACCATCGCCTGATTCACGATGCTGCTGATCCTCAGTGCCCAATCTGTCTTGCGCAGCGCCATCGCAGAGAGCGTATCCAGCTTCGGCTTAATGCGTCTGGAGGCATAGCTTCTCGTCGCTACCAGCGTGAGGATGGGGGTCGCCCAAAGCGCAATAGCGCCATACGATGCGCCGTGGGCGAGAAGAAAAGGAATGAACAGTAAAATCGCAAATGCCGTGGAAAAAATAGAAACCGGCGCCACGGTGATCCGCGCGCGAATGGATTCGCGCAAAACAATCATATCGCCATGATTCAAAGTCTGTAGCATAGGATTATTTACGGGTATCTCCGCCAGGTGTCGTTGTTTCTGCTACATTCGAAAGGTGCTGAGGTTCCAAAGCGAATCGTCACAACTACGCTGACCATGCACACCCAATGGTACAACGAAGAGGTATCGCATGAAACGGATTTCCTCCCCTATTGAGGCGCTCATCAAGCATCACGCTGCGGGTAGCAAGCTGCTGGAAGTCGATTACCTGATTGTCGGCTCGGGTTATGGCGGTGCGGTCGCCGCCATGCGGTTAGCCAGCGATGGCGCTGATGGAGCTGCGCGTAGCGTGGCCGTACTGGAGCGCGGACGTGAGTATGGTCTGGGTGACTTTCCCTACGATATCGAAGATATTCCCTCACATGTGCGAATACTACGCAGTGATGCCGACAACGGGGCCAGTGGCTATAGCGATGCATTGTTCAATATCCATGTCGGGAGCATAGATCCCGAAGGCGGTCACCGCCGGCCCGCTGCGACGGATGTGCTGGTTGGTAGCGGCCTGGGGGGCACGTCCCTGATTAATGCCAATGTGGCCGAGGAGCCCAAGGAGCACGTTTTCAAAAAGCCGGCCTGGCCAGGGTTCTTCCGCAATACCCCGAACCCGCTCGCCGCTGAGTTTGATGCCGTGCGCGAATACCTCGGGGTCACCACACATACCGGCGGCAGTGCAGGGGAATTCCCGAAGTACCGCGCGCTGCGCCAGTTGGGTGGGTCACTTGGCGCCACTGCGCGGCCAGCCTGTATCGCCATTACCACCGGGAGCGAACGCAACAAGGTCGGCGTGCAACAGAATCCGTGTACGGATTGCGGCAATTGTGTGACAGGTTGCAATGTTGGCGCGAAGAACACGCTCGACCGGAATCTGCTGCCGCTGGCAAAGTCCCGCGGGGCACACTTTTATACCGGCGCGACAGTACACACGATTGAGCCGCTTAAAAATGCGGCATATCGCTGGTCGGTTAATGTGCATGCCACAGTGCAGCCGTCGAAGGGCATAAAGCCGGACATCTACCAGATTCTGGCCCACAATGTGATTCTCGCTGCCGGGACGCTTGGCAGTACCGAAATATTGCTGCGCTCTGAATCCCGGGAAACGCCGCAGTTCTCAAGTGTCCTGGGCCAACGTTTCTCGACCAATGGCGACGGCCTTGCGATGAGCTATGCCCAGAATAAACCTGTGAGCGCCATCGCTGCCGCAGAGCAACGTCAGCCGCAGCAAGCGATCGGGCCAACCATCACCGGGATTGTACAGACAGAGCAAATCACTATTGAGGAGGCGGGCATACCGGCTTCTCTGGCCCGCGTCTTCTCTGAGCTGGTGACAACCGGCGCGATGCTACAGCGCCTCTCTGATCGCAAGTTGCCGGACAGCCTGAAGGGCGGCGAGCAGGACCCTCTGGCGGCTTCTATGGACGTGGCTGACCACTGCCAGGCATTACTAGTGATGGGTGATGATGGTGCCGCAGGTGAGCTCAGCCTGTCCGGGCAACGTGACAGAATCTTTGTCTCTTTTCCGGCAAGCAAGGACAACGAGGCTCTGATGAAGGCCGATTCTTTGCTCAAGGAGCAGGATCGCGGTGAAGGTCTGGACGGCGGGCAATATGTACCCAACCCCTTGTGGCAGTTGCTCCCCCCCAAAGCCAGCAAAATCCTCGGCGACTTGCCCGATGGACGTGTGCTGACCGTTCATCCCCTGGGTGGCTGCGCAATGGGCGATGATGTTGCCAGTGGTGTCGTCGATGATGCGGGCCGGGTATTCGACCTGGCCGGTGGCGTGCATGAAGGGCTGTATGTGTTCGACGGGGCGATCATTCCGGCGGCGCTGGAGGTGAACCCGTTTCTCACCATCGCGGCGCTGGCTTGGCGCAATGCGGGGCTGATCCTGGAGAAGGAGGGGGCCGCAGAGTCCTCGCGAACGCTTGTGAGCTCGCCATACAGTGAGGTCGGTGAGGTTCCAGCGCGTCAGCGCCAACGCCCAGACCCTACAGGGTTTGTCATTCGTGAGCAGTTGACCGGCGCGCTGAGTCACGCACACAGTGTGTTTGGAAAGCTTGCGACGCTTACGCCAGCGCAATGCTGCCGCCTTGAACAAAGCGCTGGCCTCGTGGTGGAGGTGAGAGCGTCCAGTCCGGATGCGCTTGGCTGGCTGGACAACGCCGCAAAGTCGCCGCTGAAGGCCGAGATTGATTTGTATGTCAATCCGTTCACGACTGACGCAGTCGAGACTTTTCGACCTGTGGGTGTCACAGCACAACAACTGAAGGAGCATTATCCGGATGGTGCATTTTTGTCCTTGCGTGGAACGTTCACCCTTTTTGCAGAGGATCGCCACAGTGCAATCAGCGATAGCTGGGGTGGTTTGAAGGCAGTGCTAACCTACG
The DNA here is from genome assembly GCF_055809315.1 of Halioglobus sp. D3-4. Taxonomy (NCBI): domain Bacteria; kingdom Pseudomonadati; phylum Pseudomonadota; class Gammaproteobacteria; order Cellvibrionales; family Halieaceae; genus Halioglobus; species Halioglobus sp. D3-4. The sequence goes on along the minus strand of NZ_CM147907.1, from coordinate 2,552,449 downwards.
TCAGGCGGCGTGGATGGCGTGGCCTGCGCGGGCTATTAAAAGGGAGTTCCGGCACCCTGTCATTGGGGGGTATCCGCGACCAGGTTTGCACCTTTTTCAATATTGGTATTTTGCAGAGTCGCCGCAGACGCCTGCGCTACGATTTCAAGTCGGCGGATAAAGCGATAGCGATCACTGGTGAGAAAGTGTTGGGTTACAGCTGTGGGCTTCCCAGGCTGTGGGATGGATTGTTCAATCTCGATCTACAAGTTGATGCTGGCTATATGCGTCGCGCACACGCCAGGATGAAAGTGAATACCGACGCATTGCTCGAGCCTGGTCTGGTTGCCATAACCGAATCACCCCACCTGCCGCAAAGCCTGCTGTTTGCCGGCGGGTTGACAGCTTTCGCTCTGCGCTCATTGGTGGTGACCAATTTCTGGGAATTCGGCGGGCTGGAGTACACCGGGAAAGGACAGGGGCCGGCGCCTGCCAGGAATGAGCGAGAGGAAAATCCACTCCCTGATTTGAAGACGGACGAAGGCCCTGTGCCCGCGCGCAACCATACACTGCCTGTGCCGATCCGACCCGGTTGTAAACCGGAAGAATATATCAATCTTGAGTTAAGTAATTATCGTCGCAAAGGTGCGCAACCGGTGCTGCTACTGCACGGTCTTGCCCAAGGTTCAGAAATTTTCTGGACGCAGGGCATCACCAATATGGCACGCTATTTCTACGAACAGAATTTCGATGTGTGGCTATTGGATTATCGGCTCAGTAATCGCGTGCTGCCTAAGCTGATGGATCAGGCGTGGAGTATCGATGAAATTGCGCGCTTCGATATCCCGCTGGCAATCGATGCGGTGTATGCCGCAACTGGCGGGCAAAAAGTCGCCATCTTTGCGCATTGCGTGGGTGCCTGTTCGCTGGCGATGGCTGTACTTAGCGATCGTGGCCTCAGTGATAAAATACACGCGGCGGTGACGAATGCGATTCACCCCTGGGTGATGCCGTCTCCCGGCAATCGCTTTCGCGCAAAACTGGGCAATGTCTCGCGTGACTGGATTACAGATGATCTGCTCGATCCTGTGCCGCGCAAGGAAAATGCGGCTGTGCACCGCCTGATCGACCGGGTGGCATTCAGTCTGGCGCGGATGCGCGAGGTGGGAGACGATCACGTCTGCTACGGTGGCAGCGCGCTGGTCAATGGCATATGTGATCGCATGACGTTTCTCTATGGCCGCATGTGGAACCATGAAAATCTGCATCACACGACGCATGAATCCTTTGAACAAATGCTCGGGCCGTCACCAGTGCGGGTTTATCAACACCTTTACTACTTCACACAACTGCGGCGTATCACCAGTGAACAGGGTGAAAACATCTATCTGGAGCGCAGCAATATTGAGCGCAACTGGAACATCGACACCCTGTTTGTTCACGGCGGTGATAGCCTGGTCTTTAACCCGCACTCGGCACGACGGTCGGCGAAGCGGCTCAGTGATTACCTACAGCAGCGCACAGGTGAGAATACCCCTGTCATCGGCTATCAGATTTACCCCGGCTATGGCCACATGGATGTTGTTTTCGGCAAAGATGCGTATCGCAGGTGCTTCCCGGATTACGTGGAGTTTCTGCGTCAACCCCGCGCCGTCAATAATCCGATAAATGCCGATGACTGGCCTGAGTTACATCGTGAAAAACCATTGATAGGCCCCATACTGCGCGCTGCCTGGCTCGAAGGTGGGCGCATACATTTACGTTACACGGCGGAGCTTCGCGGCGATACCATCGACCCGCCTGAGGGCCTGGTGGTCAGCGGTGACAATATCCAGGGTGCTGATCGCGGTGGCGTTGTGCTGCCCTTCCCGCACGTACAGCCGCGGCCCCACTATCAGTATGTCGATGTCCAGAGTGAGCTGGCAAACCGCGAGATTGCACTACAGATTTGCTCTGAATTCCCAGACCTCGATGTGAACAGTGGCGCCGCGCTGCACTACCGGGATGAAGCGTGGCTTACACGGCTGCGAGATAGCGAGGCCGATGCGCGCAAGCACTTGTGCTTTTTGGTGGGTTCCTGCCGTTTCCCGGGTTCTGTCATTGATAACGAGCTGTCCGACGGGGTGTACCGTGCTATGCGTGAGCATATCGACGGGGCCGCCGGCGCGCAGTTGCTGTTCCTGGTCGGCGACCAGATTTACGCCGATGCCACAGACCAGCTGTTTGAAGTCGATTCGCTGAATTCGCGGTTTACTGACCGTTACCGTCGCGCGTTCGGAGCGGTGGATTCGCCCCATTTCAGTGCGCTGGTTCGGCAGGTTCCCACGCATTTCGCACTGGATGACCACGAATTTGACGACAACTTCTCGGGCTTGCACGAGGGGGCATCGCGCGACGAACAGCTGCGCTGGCAATACGCGCGGGAAATGGCAGCGTGTTATATGAGTTCGGTGCGGAATCAGGTGGCCGTGGGACCCGCGGGTACGACAACGACCAGCGGTCCGTTCTACTATCCTCTGGCGTGCCCCGGGGAGAGCGATTTTCCTGTTTTTGTGACAGACACTCGCTCGCAGCGCCAGCTGCGCAGTCGCAGCGACAAAATAGATTGCCTGCTTATGGATGATCCCCAGTTTCGGGCGTTGACAGCCTGGTTGCAGCAGGCGGCTGACAGCGCCGCCGACTCTCCCAAATTTATTGTGTCCGGGAGTATCGTGGCGCCCTTACCGGAAGCCTACTGTGAACTAGGGATGACCTGGCGGCGACTGGACGGCTGGGCGGGTTATCCCGAGACGCTGGAGGCAGTGCTGCACTATATCGTTGCTAACGGGATCAGACATGTGTTCTTCATCGGTGGCGATGCACACTTGTCGGCGGTTGCCAGGTTGCGGGTAAAGTTGCCGGGACATGAGGCGATCGATGTCTGGCAGATTGTCAGTTCAGGTCTCTACGCCCCGATGCCCTTCGCCAATTCGCATGTCGAGGATTACCGCTGGGATGTCGCCCACTCGGTGCCCGCGCACGTGAAAACACAGCTGTCAATTACCTGTACTAATACCCTGCTATCTGATGCTTACTCCCAGTTTGTGCAGGTTGATGCCAGCGACAGTGCCGTCCGCGTGATCTGCCGCGACCACCACAACACCGTGCTTGCCCAGAAGTGCATTGAGCTCTGACGCATATCGTAGCCGGGTTGTGTACTCCCTTAAAGCTGTCTGCACGGGAGGCGGGGAGATGAGAAGCTGCCTCTCACACCTAAACTTTTGGTCTAGTCTTCAGTTCTATTGTAGAAACCGTCAAACCTGTCAATATTAACTCAACTGAGAGCGTTGCAGCATATATTCTCTCTCAGGGTAGAGGCATCCAGGTTCACACGGAAGACCGGGAAACCCATTCATAGGGATATGAATTCACAAGGACGTGATTTTTCCTATCTTCGCAAATTCTATTCCGACAGCAGCCGGTTTATTTTTCCCGCCAGCGTAAAATCCAGATCAGTAATACCTGACGCATCGTGCGTGGTGAGATAGATTTCTACGCGATTGTAGACATTTGACCACTCCGGGTGATGGTTCATCGCTTCTGCCAGCAGCGCTACGCGGCTCATAAAGCCAAACGCCTCGACGAAGTCTCCAAATACGAACGCTCGCTGCAGTTTATTGTCGCTCAGGCACCAGTGCTCCAGCTCCAGCAATTTCTTGTTGACGCTGGCTGGCGACAGTTTTTCACTATTCACGTTACGTACCTCTCTTAATCTGCAAGTGCCAATTCCCGCGTGGCAGGGTGGTCCAGCAGTTGCTCATAGTTGGTGACGGTATCTCTCAAGTCAGCAGCACCGACTTTCCTCAGCGCGGGCTCTATGGTCGATGCCACATTGTCCAGCCCCAGAAAAAGACACACCTGCTGCACCGCTGCGCTGGTATCTGCGGCCAGCGCTTCATAGCTCAACGGCAGCACGCGCTGCTGTGAAAGCAGCATGTTGATCTCAGCGGCCTGTGTATCTAGCTCCTGGGTTCTGCTCAGATACAGGTCTATATCGAAGTGTATTTCCATCGGTATTTCGCTCCTGCCGCCGGCTCCTGAATGATTGGGGCCACCCTGCAGCAAAATCTGCTCTGACACAAAGCGTCGTAAGCTGTTGCTGCGTGTCAGATGGATGAATCGCACGTCCTCCAGACGTTGTAGCCAATTTACAACAGCGCTCCATCTGGGGTTGAGAAAAGCACTATATAAGGCTTTGAACCCCGCCGCTGAGCCGTTGGTGCTAAGCGCGCGTTTGATAAAGTCTATCGGGTGCGCGTCGCGCTCCTGCAACAGGCGCTGGACGCGACTCTTGCGCGCCTGCTGGCTGATGTTGATCAGGTCGACGCCATCCTCATAGCCGCGTACCTGATCCTCGCCCAACAGTTCACCGTGACAGCAGACGCCGTCCAGTGTGTTGAGCGTCTTGACCAGTAGCGTACTGCCGGTGCGTGGTGCTCCCACTATCACAAAAGAGGTATTCAATTTAATGGTGCATACCTGTGTTACCCGATGTAATACACCAGCTTATAGCAGGCCTGTGGATCAAGTCCAGATTGGACCGGCCTCCCGTCCTTGCTTTTTGCCTGACAGAGCATCCGATATTTTGTACTCTGAAGGCGCTACGGGAGTGAATATTATGCAAATCGATAGAGTGGCCGGGTATTTTGATCTCACTGACAAAGTGATTATCGTTACCGGTGGGAGTCGTGGGTTGGGCTATGCGATGTCACTGGCCTTTGCCCAGGCTGGCGCGCGCGTGGTTGTCAGCTCGCGCAAAGCCGAGGGCTGTGAGGGTGCGGCGCAGCGCATAGAACACGAGACTGGCCGGGCCTGCTTGGCAATACCGTGTCATGTGGGTAATTGGGAGGCTTGCGACGCGCTGGTGGATGCCGTCAATGCAGAATATGGCCGCATTGATGTGCTGGTGAATAACGCCGGGATGTCGCCGCTGTACGAGTCGCCCTCGACAGTCAGTCGCGAGTTATTTGACAAAGTCATCGGGGTGAACCTGGCGGGACCCTTTCGGCTCTCGGCCATTGTCGGAGAGCAGATGGCGCGTGGCAATGGAGGGTCGATTATTAATATCAGCAGTATCGCTGCTGTTGCTCCCGGCGCCGCTGAACTGCCCTATGCGGCGGCCAAGGCGGGTTTGAACAATTTAACGGAGGGCCTTGCGCATTCGCTGGGCCCAAACGTGCGTTGCAATTGCATCATGCCGGGGCCGTTTTTGACCGATATTTCACAGGCGTGGACGGAGGAACTACGCGCTCAACTGGTCTCGCGGGTGTCGATGGGGCGCGCCGGCGAGCCGGAAGAAATAGTCGGAGCTGCGCTGTACCTGGCGTCCGATGCCTCGAGCTACACCAACGGTGCAGTTATCAAGGTGGATGGCGGCACCGCTTTCGGGAACTGAGCGTGCACCTCAGGCAGTGTGCAGCTTCAGGAAAGGATTCATCCAGCGAAATTTCCAGTCGGTGAACCGCAGCGGCGCATCGAGTACCGCCAGGCAGATGCAATCTTCGGACTGCAGTGCTGTGGGTGCGTGCACATCACCCGGCCTGCGGATCAGGAAGTCTCCCTTGTGGTAGCTGCCGTTGGCGTCAGAGAAGCCGCCTTCCAGAATCAGGGTCATCTCCGTGCCCCGGTGGGTATGTTCCGGGATGCGGCCACCGGCACGAATGTGGTAGAGCGCGAACTCGTGGTTCGGGTCGCCGGTCTTGAGGTGACTGATACGCAGGGTTGAGCCTATATTTCGCCAGTTCAGATCGCTGAAATCGCCGCGCATAAGGCGCTGCAGGAGTGCCGGCGTGCCGTTGCTGTTCTGTGGCTTGGCGTACTCCAGCGGCTTTTCATCATCCAGCTTTTCCAGCACCAGATTCAGCAGGTCATCGCCTACCGGCACGGGCTCAAGGGCCTCAAATAAGCTCGCACCGAGCTCGGAGAGTTGCTCGGCCGTGCGCTGACAGCGCTGGCATTGATTCACATGGACTGAGACACAGGCCGCCTGAGCCAATGGCAGCGAACCAGCGGTGTATTCAGTGATAAGTTCGAGGTCTGGATGGAAGTTGGTCATGGCGTTATCTTTCAAGTTGGATTTGCAGTTTTTGAAGGGCCAGGCGTACACGGGATTTTACTGTTCCAAGCGGAACATTCAGCTCGCCGGATACCTCTGAGTGGGTCTTACCCTCCATGTACACTTTGCCCAGAATTTGTGCCTGGTCGTTGGGAAGCTCTTTGATCAAGTTCCGAATTCGGTCGCGGCTGCGCTTCTGGTGCAGCAAAACGAACGCTTCTTCACTCTCCTGTGAATCGGAAACGTCCTCTGCCGACAGCGGGGTGTCGAACTTCTGCAGCCGGCGGTAGAGGTCGGTGCGGCAGTTGCGCGCGATGGTATAAATCCAGGTGCTGGCGGCAGCTTTTTCGGCATTGAAGGCGCCGGCCTTCTGCCAGACCTTCAACATCACTTCCTGCACCAGCTCGTCGGCATGGTTCGCCGACAAAGTGGAGCCGGACAGGGCGAATGCCTTCATTAATGGTGCAAAGTGCCGAAACAGTCGCGTGAAGGCCGCTCTGTCCTGGTTTTTCGCTATCAGCGTCAGGCATTCACTCCATTCATCAATGCGCTTGCCGTCTGCATCGATTAACGGTCCGCCTTCGCCATCAGTGGTGTCTGCCACAATCAACATGCTCTTTTCCGCGTATGTTTTGAGAGTATACGCAGGATTTCAGTGTTGGATCACTCGATTCGATCAAAAAATCGTTTGTCAGGCCCTGTCGGGCCTCATTCTGCCCGAAAGCTGTGCTCTGTCTGAGAGTGTGCCGCAGGGTTGCCCTTGGCGACAAAGATGTGTAACTGGGGTTGATAATCTATAGTAAGAATGGGGCTATCCAGAAGAATGATCCAGACGTCCCGTCGCTGCGTATATCGGGTCAAAGGACAATAATGTCCAGGGGACCTCTGTTGTCAGAGGCGGTGAGTATAGAGGGTAAGTGGTATGAAAATAGCCGTGATCGGTTCGGGCATCTCTGGTCTAGCGTGTGCGCATTACTTGAGCGTTGACCACGAGGTGTGGGTCTACGAAGCCAGTAACAGGATCGGCGGCCACACGGCGACGGTGGACGTGCAATTGGGCGCGCAGCGCTATGCGATCGATACCGGCTTTATTGTCTTCAACGATTGGACCTATCCGAATTTTATCGCGCTGATGGATGAGTTGGGGGTGGCCAGCAAGCCTACCGAGATGGGCTTCAGCGTGCGTGACCCACACTCCGGCCTTGAGTATTCGGGGACCAATCTAGACACCCTGTTCGCGCAGCGTCGCAACCTGTTTTCTCCGTCCTTCATTCGCATGATTAGGGATATTCTGCGCTTCAATCGCGAGGCGATTGCCGATCTCGAGGTCGGCGCAGTTGGCGATGCAGAGACACTGGGTGTGTATCTTGCCCGCAAAGGTTATAGCGACAAGTTTATCCGGCATTATCTCGCGGCGATGGGTTCGGCGATCTGGTCTGCGGACTGTGAGACGATTCTGGCATTTCCGGTCAGTTTCTTTGTGCGGTTCTTCAAGAATCACGGCCTGCTGTCGATTGCCGATCGCCCGCAATGGCGCGTGATCAAAGGTGGTTCGCGTGAGTACCTGCGCCCGCTGTGCGGACGTTTTTCGCAACGCATCTCCACCGGAAACGCGGTGCAGAAGGTGGTCAGGCACCCGAGCCGGGGCGTTGCACTGTGTTTGGCTGACGGCCAACAGGAGATGTTTGATCAGGTCGTATTTGCAACCCATTCAGATCAGGCGCTGGCGCTATTGGACACCCCCACCCAGGCAGAGCGCGAAATACTCGGTGCTATTCCTTATCAGAAGAATGATGTTGTGTTGCATACCGATGTGCGCATGTTGCCGAGGAACACCAAAGCGTGGTCGAGTTGGAACTACACACTCGGCCAGGCTAACGAGCGCGCGGTAGTCACATACAATATGAATATCCTGCAGGGTATTGAAGCACCGGAAACCTTTTGTGTGACGCTCAATAATACTGCAGCAATCAATCCAAACATGATCCTCGGTCGGTTCCAATACGACCACCCGGTGTTCTCGCTGGGCGGGATGCGCGCGCAACAGCGTTGGGGGGAGATCAACGGCGCAGAGCGAACCTGGTATTGCGGCGCCTATTGGCACAACGGCTTTCATGAAGACGGTGTGGTGAGCGCCCTGCGCGTTGCCGATGCATTGGCCGGTACGCAACGGGCAGTAGCGTGAAGTCACGAATTTACCAGGGCGTCCTGCGACATCGACGCGTGTCGCCACGCCACCACGAATTCCGTTATCAGGTCGCCATGGTGTACCTGTGTCTGGATGAGGTCGAGGAGATTTTCGACAAGCAACGCTTTTGGTCTGCCAGCGGGGCGGCGCTGGCCGAGTTCAGGCGCAGTGATTTCCTCGGTGATCCGGAGGTATCGTTGCAGGACGAAGTGCGTCGCCGCATCTACGAGGATACCGGCGCGCGTCAGACCGGGCCCATTTACTTGCTCGCCAACTTGCGTTATTTCGGTTATGTGATGAACCCCATTGCCTGCTACTACTGTTTCAATGACGATGAAACCCGGCTGGAGTACGTCGTGGCCGAGGTCAACAATACGCCTTGGGATGAGCGCCACAGTTACGTGTTGCCGGGCCCCGGCGCAGGGCGTTGGCTGAAAACGGCTTTCGACAAGGAATTTCATGTCTCACCTTTCAACCCGATGAATATGCGTTACCACTGGCGCAGCAATACACCTTCGAAGCGGTTGGTGCTGCACATGGAAAACAGTGTAGGGGCCGACAAGGTATTCGATGCCACCCTGTCACTGACCGGGCAGCCAATGACGGCTACCAGTATGAACAAGTTACTTATCCGATACCCCTTTATGACGGTGAAAGTGGTGCTGGCCATCTACTGGCAGGCCCTGCGACTGTATCTGAAAGGCGTGCCGGTCCATTCCCACCCTGAAAATAACACCCCCGATAGCCCGGTTACAGGAGCCAAATAATGAATGATGTCAGCATAGGCGCACTGCGCGTACCCCAGTCACGGCGCGCACGAGTAGGTGAGAGATTTGCCAGGGAAGCACTGTTTTCCCTGTTGCGGCGGCTACAAGTGGGGTCACTCACGCTGCATGAGGGCCAGCAGCGCCACCAGTTCGGGACGCAGGCCAAGGACTCCCAGCCGCATGCAGAGGTGCACGTGCACAATCCCGCGCTCTACGGGCAGATGCTCGCTGGCGGATCGATAGCGGCGGGCGAAGCGTATATCAGGGGCGACTGGTCGTCACCTGAACTGGTCGAAGTCACGCGCTTGTTTAGCGCCAATCTCGATGTGCTGGAAGGCGTAGAGTCCCAGCAGTCGCTGCTGGTAAAGCTCGCACTGAAAATCGCGCATCGACTCAACCGTAATACCCGCAGGGGTTCACAGGAAAATATCGCCGCCCATTACGATCTGGGCAACGACTTTTTTCGTCTGTTCCTGGACCGTACCATGATGTATTCCTCGGCCATCTTCAGTGATGCTGCGATGAGCCTGGAGGCGGCTTCGGAAGCGAAACTGGACGAGCTTTGCCACCAGCTTGAGTTGCAACCGGAGGATCACCTGCTGGAGATTGGCACCGGGTGGGGTGGCATGGCGATACACGCCGCGAAGTACTTCGGTTGCCGCGTGACCACCACCACAATTTCCAAAGAGCAGTACGAACACGCCTGCGCCAGGGTTCGCGAAGAGGGGCTTGAGGACAGGGTGACCCTGCTATGTGAGGATTATCGCAACCTGACCGGCCAGTACGACAAACTGGTCTCTATCGAGATGATCGAAGCAGTGGGGCATGAGTTTTATCAGGACTACTTCCAGAAATGTGCGCTGCTAATCAAGCCGGAAGGGAAAATGGTGCTGCAGGCTATCACTGTGGCGGACCAGCGTTACAAGAGTGCCCGGGATAGCGTCGATTTTATCAAACGCTATATCTTCCCCGGCGGCTGCCTCCCGTCCGTGGCTGTGATGGCTGATCACATCGCCTGCGATACCGATATGCAGGTGGTACATCTGCGCGATATCACCGCTGACTATGCGACCACGCTGGCGCACTGGCGCAAGCGCTTTCTCGACAATCTCGATGCAGTGACCGCTCTGGGTTTCAGCGAGGAATTTGTGCGCCTGTGGGAGTTTTACCTGTGCTACTGCGAGGGCGGCTTTCGCGAGCGTATCATCAGCACGGTGCAACTGGCCCTGGCCAAACCCGGCTACCGGGTGAAATGAGCGTAACCCCGCGGCCATTCGCATGAATCCTGTAATCTACTGGTTTCGACAGGATCTGCGCCTGCGCGACCTGCGTGGCCTCGCCGCCGCTGTCGCTAGCGGGCGGCCAGTGCTGGCCTGTTACATCCTCGACGAGGAGAGCCCGGGGCAGTGGCAAATGGGAGCTGCCAGTCGCTGGTGGTTGCACCACAGCCTGACGGCGCTATCAGCAGACATCGAGCGCGCGGGTGGGCAGTTACATCTAGCCAGCGGCCGGTCCCAATCAATACTGATGCGCCTTGCAGAGCAGACAGGCGCCGATCTGGTGTGTTGCTCGCGCCAGTACGAACCGTGGGCATGTCAACTCGAAGAGGATCTCCACTATGCCCTTGGCGAGCGTGGTATTGAGTTCAAGCGCTACGGCGGTTCGCTGCTGTGGGAGCCGGAAACTGTCAGTACCCAGGCAGGTACACCGTTCAAGGTGTTCACGCCGTTCTGGCGCAAGTGCCGCGATCTTCCGCTGGCGCAGGAGCCGGATACCCCCGCCCATTTTTCCGTCTGGCCCGCCAGTGCGGAACGCACAGATCAATTGAGCGACTGGGGGTTACTGCCTGAGCGGCCCAACTGGGCAAAGAGCTGGGGTGATATCTGGCAGCCGGGGGAGCGCAGCGCGCAGGACAAACTACAGGGCTTCTTGAAGGGCGGTATTGGTGATTATGATGCCGGGCGCAACTATCCCGCGCGACGCGCCACCTCGCGCTTGTCCGCGCATCTGCATTTCGGTGAGTTGGCGCCGGCAAGGGTATTCCACCTCGCACAGCAGGCCGTGTTGGCTAACCCTGAGTTGCAGGAGGAAGTCGATAAATTCCTGAGTGAATTGGGCTGGCGTGAATTCTCCCACCATCTGCTGTTTCACTTTCCGACGATGCCGGAGGAGCCCTTCAAGGCAGACTTCGCAGCATTTCCCTGGGTCGGCGGTGCCGATGCATTGCGTGCCTGGCAGCGCGGTAAAACAGGCTATCCTATCGTCGATGCCGGTATGCGCGAGTTGTGGCAGACAGGGTACATGCACAACCGTGTGCGAATGGTGGTGGCTTCTTTCCTGTGTAAGCACCTGCTTGTGAACTGGCGTGCTGGCCAGCGCTGGTTCTGGGATACGCTGGTCGATGCCGATCTGGCCAACAACGCCTGTGGCTGGCAGTGGGTGGCAGGCAGTGGCGCCGATGCCTCACCGTACTTCCGCATTTTTAACCCGACCACGCAGGGCGAGAAGTTCGACAAACAGGGTGAGTATGTCAGGCTCTGGGTGCCGGAGTTGGCCGCGCTGCCGGACCGTTATTTGCACCGCCCCTGGGAGGCGCCCGAGAAGGTCCTGCAGGAAGCGGGAATCGAGCTTGATGTGCACTATCCACAACCGGTGGTGGACCACCGAAATGCCAGGGAGTCTGCACTGGCTGCCTATGCCGATATGAGAGCGTGATCTATGACAGTTTTACATGAAGTGGTGGAGGTGGGTCGGCCTATCGAGGAGGTCTTTGACTACATCAGCGATTTCACGACCACCGAGGAGTGGGATTCCACTGCCCGCTCCGCTCGCAAGTTATCGCCCGGACCCATTGCGCAAGGTACGCAATTTGAGGTGGTGTGCGCCCTGCCAGTGGGGAGTGTGACACTGCAGTATACCGTGGAGGAACTGCACGAAAATGCCCTCATCGTCCTCAACGGGCGCTGCACATTTTTCGAGGTGCGCGACACGATTGCACTGACCAGCACTGCGACTGGCACACTGATTGATTACCGTGCGGAGTTTCAGTTCAAGCCGCTGGTCTCCGGAATCGCATCGCTGTCCAGTAAAGGGCTGCAGAATATGGGGCGAGAATCGGTGGCGGGCCTGGCGGAAGCACTCGAAGACAACTATGCGCTGCAGGAGACTTCGCGTTTCACACGCGTGGCCGATCGACTGGTTCTGCCCGGTGTCACCCTGTTCTCACGGCTGGGCTACACGAGGGGCCGCAAGCATTTCAAGCCGATGTCTGCCTCCGTCAAATCCAAGCATATGCTGATCACCGGTGCGTCATCCGGGCTGGGCTATGCCGCAGCACTGGAGTTGGCCGGACGCGGGGCGAAACTGACGCTGGTGATGCGCGATCCGCAGAAAGCGCAGAACACCGTAGCCGACATCCAGCGCGAAACCGGGAATACCAGGGTACAGTATGAGATCGCAGATTTGAGCCTGATGCATGAGGTGGATGCGCTGGTTGCGCGACTAAAACGGCGCGGACAGCCATTGGACGTGCTGATCAATAACGCCGGCGCGTTGTTTAATGCTCGCGCAGAGACCGCTGAAGGTTTCGAGCAGAGCTTCGCACTTTTGCTACTGAGTCCCTACCGTTTGACCGAAGGCCTGAAGCCGCTGCTTGTCAAAGCCTCGTCGCCCCGGGTAATCAATGTAGTGTCCGGTGGAATGTACAGCCAGAAACTGGACGTCGATGCATTACAGATGCCCGATAACAGCGAATACTCGGGCAGCGTGGCCTACGCGCGGCAAAAGCGTGCCCTGATGGTAGTAACACAGGAATGGGCTAAAGAATGGGCCGGTGCAGGTATTGCGGTTAATGCCATGCACCCGGGTTGGGCCGATACTCCCGGTGTGCGCGATGCATTGCCACAGTTTCGCAAAATTACCCGGCGTGTGCTGCGCTCGGCTGCCGAGGGGGCAGATACCATTGTGTGGCTGGCCGTGGCTACCGAGGCGGGTGAGGCAACGGGTGAGCTGTTTCTCGACCGCGAAGTGCGGCCTGTGCATTTAGTCGGGTCAACGCGGGAGACCGACGGTGAGCGCACGCGCTTGCTCGATTTGCTGCGGGGGCTGAAAATCGCGCAGAAGCAAGCGCAGGCGTAAGCGCTTCGACCGACACGCTTCCCTAGCTTCCCCGATGGTGTTGCACGCTTCAACAAATGTGCTGCTGTCATGGCAATCTGCCCCACCGGTGTTTTTTATTGTGTGGATTCTTTGCTGTCAGGCGGTAGGATACTGCCGGTATGCGAAAAATACCGTCAAAAGGAATCCGCTGCATTATGCTCTTGTTGAGAAACCGACGTCGGGGGTGCTCGCTCGCCGCTGAATTTTCCACTGCTGTGTTACCCGTGCTCGCGGTTGCCGGCCTGCTGGCGCTTGCTGCCTGTGGTGACACACGAGAACCGGCGATAGCGCCCGGTCCTGCCAGCCATATTCCAGAGGTTACAGTACAGGAGCTTGTGCCACAGAGCTGGCAAGCCACCGTTAGTACGTTTGGTGTGGTGGAGGCGCTGGAGGAAGTAAACGTTGCGGCCGAACTGTCCGGCACGGTGGCGGCCGTGCATGTCAATGAAGGTGACCGGGTCGAGGCGGGCGATTTGCTGCTGGAACTGGACCCGCAGAAGCGCCAGTTTGCTCTAGCACAAGCGCGGCAGCAGGTGCAGCATGCCGGAGCCGCTTTGAAAGAAGCTCAACTGAAACTGCAGCGGCGGCGCAATCTGGCGGAGCGGGAAACTATTTCCAAAGAGGTGCTCGACAGTGCGCAACTGGCTGTCGATTTGGCCAGTGCGGCTTACCAGCAGGCTCTTGCCAGCGCACAACTGGCGGAACGCGAGCTCTCCGATACCCGCATCTACAGTCCAACAGAGGGACTGGTCGATGTCCGTGCGGTGGAAGTGGGTGAGCCGGTTCAGGTCGGTGCAAGCCTGGTGACATTGCAGGCTGTTAAGGGCTTGCGCGTGCAAACCTGGGTGAGCGAGGCCGATATTGCGCGCGTGCGCGCAGGTGACCCCGCTCAGGTTGCGGTATCGGGCGTTGCCGACAGGACGTTTATGGCGACGATAGAGTGGGTGGGTGTCAACGCGGACTCGGCAACAGGCAATTTCCCGGTAAAACTCATTCTCTCGGGTGATACCGATGCACTGCGTCCGGGTATGACAGCCAGTGCCGAGTTACAGGGCATTACCGTGCCCGAGTCATTGCTGCTACCGGAGGCTGCGCTGGTGGATCGCAACCGGCGCCGGGTGGTGTTTGTGGTGGAAAACGGTGTCGTACATCAGCGCGAGCCGCTGCTCGCCGCCGGGTTCAGCAACCGGTTGCAAATTCTCGCCGGGCTTGAGGCCGGTGACAGGATTGTCGTTTCCGGGCAATCCTTGTTACTCGACGGTGATGCGGTCACTGTGCGTGATGCGGATCCGCAGCCGTGAAGTTCCTGATCGGCTGGTTTGTCGACAGACCACTGGTGGTCAATATGATCATGGTGATGGTCTTTGCGTTGGGCTATATGACCATCGCCGACATGCGCTATGAGTATAACCCCAATGTTGATATGGCAGTGGTCAATATCACGACGATCAAGGCCGGTGCCGGCCCTGAAGAAGTTGAGCTGGGTATCACCCTGCCTCTGGAAGAAGAACTACTGGAAGTCGAGGGTATCAAAAAGCTGTATTCCAACAGCATGGAAAGCCTCTCTGTCATCACGCTCAACCTGGACCTTGTCACCGCTGACAAACAGGACATTATGCGCGATATCCAGCAGGCAGTGGATCGAGCAGCGACAAGGCTGCCCAGTGATCTACTGGAAAAACCGCTGGTTGAATCGCTGTCAGCGGCGGTGACACCGATTATGGAAGTGCATGTCACCGGTGATGTTCCCGAAGCGCTGCTGCGCGATGTCACTCGCAATGTGGCTGATGGGCTGCGTGAGGTTGAGGGTATCGCCAGCGTCGAGAAGCTCGGCTATCGTCGTCCGGAAGTGCGCATCCTGCTGGAGCCGGAAAAGCTGGCGCGACTGGGGGTGAGCTACGATGAGCTTATCGCCGCCATTCGAGCGCGCAACCTGCGCGACAGCGGTGGTGCTATCGACTCTTTCCTGGCCGAGAAGAAAATTGTTGCTGTGGGCCAGTTCCGCGATCCACGTGAGGTGGAGACCGTGGTGGTGCGATCCGGAGCCCCTGGCAATACCGTCCTATTGCGCGATGTCGCTACGGTGGTCGCAGACTACGAAGACTGGGAGGTGCAGTCGCGCGTCGATGGCCGCATGAGTATTGCATTGCAGGCGCGCAGAAAAGCGCGCGCCGACGAGGTGCATACCGCTGCCAATGTCAGGCAGTTTGTCGAGAACTTCGCGGTGCCGGCCGGTGTCGAGCTGGTGATGGTGGCGGACATCTCAAGGCTCACCGCAAACATGTTGGATGTACTGGGCGGCAATGCCATTCTGGGGCTGGTTTCCGTGTTGCTGTTGCTTTGCTATTTCCTCGAATGGCGTTTTGCACTTTGGGTGGCGGTGGGAATCCCGTTTGCGGTTTGTCTGTCATTCCTCGGGCTGGCGGCCATCGATGTCACGATTAATGCGATGAGCCTGACCGCGATTGTGCTGTTGATGGGTATTCTGGTGGATGATGCAGTGGTGGTCAGTGAGAATGTGCAGCGACTGCGTGTCGAGGGCGCAGGTTTGCGCGCGGCGAGTATTCTTGGCACGACACAGGTCGCTCAGCCGGTCATTTTCAGCGCTGTGACGACCATGCTGGCGTTTGCGCCATTGATGTTTTTTGACGGTCCCAACGGGGAGTTTATGAAGCCGTTCCCGTTGGCCGTCATCGTCCTGTTGCTGGCCTCACTATTTGAGAGCCTGTGCCTGCTGCCCGGTCACCTCTCCCATGTGCCGGTGCGCGAGGTAACGGAGCGGGCCAAAGCGTTTGAACGCTTGCGAGAATATTATCACCGCCGTATCAGTGGCTGGTTGCAGCACCGATACCTCACGCTGTGCACCTTTGTTGTCGTCTTTGTCGCCGTGATGATGTTGGGTTACCAGACCATCAATTTCAGTATGTATCCCGATGTTGATATCGATACTGTGCAAGTCAAGGTGGAACTGCCAGTGGGTAGCCGCTTCGAAGAAACAGTGGCAGCGGTGGCCCGGTTGGAAACGGAGCTGCGGGAATTTGTCGCGGTGGAAGATTTACTGGCCATTACCAGCCAGGTAGGGCACCACGATACCGATTTTTACGGTACGACCGAGGGACGCAATCATGCGTGGGCCGTAATCAGCATTCAGCTCGAGCCGCTGGGCCGGCGCAATGCCGACACCGACACCCGCGAGTTGGTGAAAACGCTGCAGGCTTGGGCCGATCAGCAGCAGGGCTTTGACTCGCTAGTGGTGCAGGCAATGACCGATGTGCCGGTGATGGGCAAACCGGTGCAAGTCGAGGTGATCGGCAGTGGCGATGAGCGGTATATGGTAGCCGGGGAACTGCTGGCGTTTCTGCGCAAGCACGATGCCATCACCAACAGCTGGAGCAGCATTAATGCAGGCAAGGACGTCATTGAGCTGGATGTGAACCATGCCCTGCTGGCGGCGCGTGGCTTGACGATGGAGCAATTGGTGCGTGCAATGCGGGTCGCGGTCGACGGCCTGTTGGTGGATGAACTTCAGACACTGGATGAACGTGTTCGCTACCGTCTGGCGTTGCCACTTTCAGCGGCGGGAAAGCTGGAAACGCTGGAAAACCTCGCCGTGGTAAATACCAACGGTGACGCGATCTACCTGAAGTCCCTGGCACAGTTTTCGGTGCGCCCGGGTGAAGCGGACATTAAGCACTATTTCGGCAAGCGCACGGTCACGGTATACGGCGAAATTGATACGGCTTTGGCCAGTGTCGAATCTATCAATCACGAGGTGGCACAGTGGATAGCGCAACAGGGTTGGAGCGAGCGCTACCCCCAGTTGAGGATTCATATGGGGGGTGAGCTCGAGGAACAGAGCGAGATGCTGGGCGATCTGGGTGTCGCAGCCATCATCTGTTTGCTGTCGATATTTGCCGCGCTGGTGATCCTGTTCAATTCGATGTCACAACCGCTGCTGATCATGTTGAGCATTCCTTTCGGTATGGTCGGTGTGGTGCTTTGCTATTCGGTGCAGGGGTTGTCGATGGGAATCATGTCGGTGACTGGGGTAATCGGTCTGGTTGGTGTATTGGTCAATGATTCACTGGTGCTGCTGCATTCCCTCAACGAGGAACGACGCGAGCGTGGCTGCCTGTTGTCGGCGGCCGAGGTTGCCGCCGTTGCCCGGCGTCGCTTCCGGCCTATCCTGATTACCTCTGTGACAACGGCCGTAGGCCTGCTTCCGACGGCCTACGGTATTATGGGTGAGAACAGCTATATCAGCCCCATGGTGATGAGCATGGCTTGGGGCGTGGTGTTCGGTGGTCTGGTGTCGTTGGTTCTGCTGCCGGTGATGTACATGGTGGAGCAGGATATTCGCGCGAAGCTGCAGCGCAGCGCCTAGCGTGCATCTGAGCTGTGGCCTGTTAGAGTTGCGGCGTGAATAGATCAGCGCTGTCGCCGCGCGCTGATCCAGCGCTTCTGCTGCTTCATGACCTTTAGTGTTGCGGCAAAAGGCGACATTTCCGGTGCTGCGTTACCAGTGTGTCCGAGGATATCCAGTTGCGCGTAGTACCAATACTGCACGCCAAAAGTCGCAAGCGTTCGCAAGGTTTTGCTGCGGTTGAGAAACGCCAGCCAGGATGGGAAAAACGCCAGTTCTGCCTCGTAACGCGGCAGTTCCTTCAGGTCGCCCAGCAGCCTGGCGGGTGCGTCAGTCATCACGCACATCGGTCGCCCCAGACCGATCAGGCTTGCGCCTCCGGCGCTGATTGCTTGTTCCATGACATCGCGTCGCCTGAAGCCTCCTGTCACCATCAGGGGAATAGATACCTTTTTCTGCATGGCCAGTGCGAAATCGACGAAGTAGGCTTCGCGCAGCAAGGTGGATTTGGCCACGTGCTGGGGTTCCTCCTCTTCGATACCTTCCGCGCCCAGCAATTTGGGCTGCTCATAGGTGCCGCCGGAAATTTCCAGTAGATCGATACCGGCACTTTCCAGCCACTGTGCAACCTGCAGGCTGTCCTCGAACGCGAAAC
The DNA here is from genome assembly GCF_055809315.1 of Halioglobus sp. D3-4. Lineage (NCBI taxonomy): Bacteria > Pseudomonadati > Pseudomonadota > Gammaproteobacteria > Cellvibrionales > Halieaceae > Halioglobus > Halioglobus sp. D3-4. The sequence continues at coordinate 2,534,245 of NZ_CM147907.1, read as the reverse complement.
CGCCCTTCTGGAAATCGGCGCTGTTGAGTTTTACGGCGACGGGGAAGTCCGGGCCGACCGCATCGCGCACGGCTTTTACCGCATCGAGTAATACGCGGGCGCGATTGGCCAGTTCGCCGCCGTATTGATCAGTCCGCTGATTGCTGCGCGGACTGAGAAACTGTGACAGCAGGTAGCCATGCGCGGCGTGCACCTGCACACCAGTGAAGCCGGCGGCCTTGACGGCTGACGCACAGGTGCCGAATCGTTGCACGATATCTTCAATTTCTGCCACGCTCAGAGCCACGGGTTCGCCGAACTGTCCGCCCGGCAGATTGACTTTTATCGGCGAGGGCGCCTTGGGGTGTGGATTGATATTGGTCTGCGTCTGCCGCCCTGCGTGGCTGATCTGCGCCCAGAAATGATTGCCATTGCGGGTGGCCGCTGTTGCCCAGCGCGATAGCGCTGCGTGCATTTCTGTGTCGGGTTTGCGCTCAATAATGACGTTGCCGGGGCGTTCCAGGTGATCGCCCTCGATAATGATATTGCCGGATAACAGCAGCCCGGCACCGCCGTCACTCCACAGGCCGTACAGCCTTTCCAGCTCCGCCGTCGGTGCGCCTCCGGCGTCGGCAAGGCCTTCCGTCATCGCCGCCTTAACGAGGCGATTACCTAGCTGGGCGCCGCAGGGTAGGGAGAGAGGTTGAGCGAGAATGTCTGCCATGTTCTGTCCTGTTGCCGGTATCGCAATCGTGAAGGGGTAGTTTATCAGCTGCCCGGTCAAAAATTGCTCTGTTTTACATATAGCGGGAATGGGTGTGTGCGGTGTGTTACTCGTCGGCGAAGGGCTACGACAAGCGCTCGGTCAGTTCTCTGCACGATGTGTCGACTGCAACGGCAGAGCGTCGGCAGCTCAGGCCTAAACGCTGGCCTAAACGCTGGGCGGTTCCTTGTGGGTTTCGGCCCGCGGGATCTCGCTCGGCCGATCCAGCTTACCCACGTCGAGGATAGGTGACGCATCGATATGCTCGGCATCCATCATGTGCGCCACACGTTGCAGAGAACTGATGATCATACTCTGCTCCCACTCCTGTAATTCGGCGAACTGGCGGGCAAATTGATCCTGCAGCGGCAGGGGTGCATCCTTGAGTACCTGCTGACCTTTTTCGGAGAGGTAAGCGTGCACCCTGCGCTTATCCACTGTGGAGCGCTTGCGCATAATCAGCTCGCGTTTTTCCAGCCTGTCCAGAATGCTGCTGACGGTCGCCTGGCTGAGGCTGACTGCGCTGGCAATCTCGCCAAGCGTGACCCCTTCGGTGTTCAGAATGGCCTGCATTATCAGGATTTGCGGTGCGGTGACACCTGTCGTCTTGGACAGGTGTCGGGAATGCAGGTCTGTCGCGCGTATCACCCGTCTCAGAGAGGTCAGCACTTCCAGTATTCTATCCAATGGGGCTTGCCCTCGATCTACCGTTTCCTGTGCGGAAAAATTATACGCTTTCATTTCGGGAATAGTCTCGTGAGAAATGGCCTGACCTGCAGGTATATGGACGACATATTCTAATTAACACCAAGTATTTGTTGGTAGTTTACCGTTTTATTACGCAAATAATAATTAGTACTAAAAGTATATTATTGCGCGCAATTGTGGATTATAGCGCCATTTGGTTGATAAATTCTTCATTTTCATTATAATTTCCTGTGATTTTTGCATAGTGAACGAAATATTAGGGTAGATAGAATCTGTGAGCGATAGCCTTGTCACATTACGTCGGCCGTCACCCCATGACGGCAGCGCACTGCACGCACTGGTCAAAGCGTGTCCTCCGCTGGACGAGAATTCGATGTACTGCAATCTGCTGCAGTGCTCGCACTTTTCAACCACTTCGGTCGTTGCTGAGCGCGATCAAGCGCTGGTGTCCGCCGTGAGCGGGTATCTGGTGCCTGGGCGCGAGGACACCTTGTTTGTGTGGCAAGTGGCGGTCAGTGAAGACGCCAGAGGGCAAGGGCTGGGAGGCCGGATGCTGGCAGACATTCTGGCGCGGCCGGAGTGCAGCGGTGTCCGCTATCTGGAGACCACGGTGACAGCCTCCAATGAAGCGTCCTGGGCGCTTTTCAAGGGGTTTGCACGCCGTCAGGGTGCCGGTCTTGAACAGTCTGAGTTGTTTCAGCGCGCAGCGCATTTCGACGGTACGAAACCGACAGAAATTCTGGTGAGAATCGGGCCACTGGGCGCGCAAGCCCGCGAATCAGGGGCCGGTTCTGCCAATATTACAAAGGAGATGATTGCATGAAGATATTTGAGGAAATTGAATCGGAAGTACAAAGCTACGCGCGCGCGTTTCCCCGTGTGTTCAACCGCGCGCAGGGCGAATACCTGTATGACGAGGATGGCAATCAGTACCTGGATTTTCTGGCTGGCGCCGGCACCTTGAACTATGGCCACAACAATCCTTTGTTCAAAGAGAAGTTGCTGGACTATATCAGCGAGGACGGCATTACGCATGGGCTGGACATGCACACCAAGGCCAAGGGCGAATTTTTGGAAACCTTTAACGAGAAAATTCTCAAGCCGCGCTCGCTGGACTATGTCATGCAGTTCACCGGACCGACCGGTACGAATGCTGTTGAGGCGGCATTGAAACTCGCCCGCAATATCAAAGGGCGTGAGAATATTATTTCCTTTACCAATGGCTTTCACGGTGTCAGCCTCGGTGCGCTCGCGGCCACCGGAAACTCGCATCACCGTGGGGCTTCCGGCGTCTCGCTCAACGGCGCCACCAGAATGCCCTACGACGGGTATCTCGGTGACGATTTTGACACCACTGCGTATCTTGACAAGGTGTTGAGCGACTCCAGCAGCGGTGTTGATGCACCTGCGGCTGTCATCGTCGAAACCGTACAGGGGGAAGGCGGTATCAATGCGGCATCCTTTGAGTGGTTGAGAAACCTCGAAGCTGTCTGCCGTAGGCACGACATGTTGTTGATTGTCGACGATATTCAGGCGGGTTGTGGACGCACCGGCACCTATTTCAGTTTTGAAGAGATCGGCATTAAGCCCGATATTGTCACGCTGTCCAAATCCCTCGGCGGCTATGGCCTGCCGTTTGCGGTGGTGCTGATCAAGCCTGATCTCGATCAGTGGAAGCCGGGCGAGCACAACGGCACCTTCCGCGGCAACAACTTTGCCTTTGTTACTGCCAAGGCGGCCATCGATCACTACTGGTCTGATGATGCTTTCTCCAGAGAGATAAAGCGCAAAGGAGAATATGTGTCTCAGCGCCTCGAATCGATTGTGGCCAATCACGGCGACGGCAATTTCACCACGCGTGGTCGCGGTATGTTCCAGGGTATCAATTGCGTCAACGGCGAACTGGCCGGAGCTATCACGCGTCAGGCGTTCAAACAGGGTATGATCATCGAGACCAGTGGTGCCGATGATCATGTGGTGAAGTTCCTTTGTCCGCTGATTATCTCGGACGAAAACCTCAAGAGGGGGCTGGATATTGTAGAGCAGGCGATCCTCGAAACCTGTGCCAGGGAAACCCCGATTCCAGAGGAAGTCGACTTTTTCGAAGAGCCGCGCAAGACGGCGTAACTCGCCGTACACACGAACCCCTTTTTTAAATGTACAACGGAGTATTCCGACCATGATCGTCAGACAGTTGAGTGAAGCTGAAAAGTCCTCACGCCGTATCGTTTCACCAGACGGTAACTGGGAAAGCACGCGCCTGTTACTCAAGGGCGACAACATGGGCTTCTCTTTTCATATTACGACTATCTACGCCGGCGCCGACTTCCGCATGCACTACCAGAACCATCTGGAGTCCGTTTACTGCATGTCCGGCGAGGGTGAAGTTGAAACCCTTGCAGACAACCAGCGTCACCCCATCTCACCAGGTACCCTCTATATTCTCGACAAGCACGACGAGCACATACTGCGTGCCCACAGTGAGATGAAGATGGCCTGTGTCTTCAATCCCCCGTTGAGCGGCAAGGAAGTGCACAACGAGCAGGGCGCCTATGAACTGGAGGCAGAGGAGGTGGACGCATGACAGCGGATATCAAGACAGCCGCGCGTTCGCATACCGTTGAGAAAATCGGCGGTACCTCCATGCTTGATTACACCACGGTTCGCGACAATATCATCCTCGGTGGTGGCCGCGTGGACGAGCCCTACAACCGCATTATTGTCGTCTCGGCCTATGCCGGCATCACCAATCGGCTGCTCGAGCACAAGAAGACAGGGCATCCCGGCGTTTTCGCACTCTTTGCAGGCAGCAAACTGGAGGGGAGCTGGCGTGATGAGATGGATCTGCTGCGGACCGAATTATATGCATTGAACGGCGAATTGTTCTCCGATTCGTTGGATGTTGAACGCGCCAATCGCTTTGTCGGTGAGCGGCTGGATTCGGCTGCCGCCTGCCTAGATAACCTGGCACAACTGTGCCGGCACGGGCACTTCGCGCTGGATATGCATCTGGCAACGGTACGTGAAATGCTTGCTAGTATTGGCGAGGCGCAGAGCGCCTGGAATACAGTGCAACTGCTGCAACGCGATGGCATCAATGCCAGGTTTGTGGACCTCACAGGTTGGCAGTCAGAAGAGCATATGTCCCTGGACAGTCGCATTGAAAGCGCCTTCAAGGATATAGATTGCGCCACGTCACTTCCCATTGTGACAGGTTACGCCCACACAGAAGAAGGTCTTATGTCGAGCTTTGACAGAGGCTACACGGAGATGACCTTCAGTCGCATAGCGGTGTTGACCGGCGCCTGCGAGGCGATTATCCACAAGGAGTTTCACCTGAGCAGCGCTGACCCCGCATTGGTCGGTGAGGCCAATGCCGTCCCTATTGGCAGGACAAACTACGATGTTGCCGATCAGTTGGCGAACCTCGGCATGGAGGCTATCCATCCGCGCGCGGCCAAAGGGCTGCGTCAGCACGATATCCCCCTGCGTGTGAAGAATACTTTTGAGCCGGAGCACAACGGCACCCTGATCACGGCTGACTACGTGAGTAAAACGGCGCGCGTGGAAATTATCGCCGGCAGCAAGGGTATCTTTTCACTGGAGGTGTTCGACCAGAATATGGCCGGCCAGAACAACCAGCACGACCAGAATATTCTCGCGGTGATAGGGCGTTTCAGGGCGCAGGTTGTCGCCAAGGATATCAATGCCAATACCATCACGCACTATTTGTCCTGTAACCTGAAAACGATCAAACGGATCCGGCGAGAACTCGAAGCGCTGTACCCGGAAGCTGAAATAGACCAGAAGCAGGTGGCGATCGTCTCCGCGATCGGCAGTGACCTGCGCGTCAATGGGATTCTGGCCAAGGCTGTAACCACCCTCGCAGACGGTGACATCGGCGTACAGGCGATGCACCAGTCCATGCGGCAGGTGGATATGCAGTTTGTGGTGGAAGAGTCCGATTACGAGGAGGCAATTCGACGCATGCATAAGGCCTTGGTCGAGGTGCATGACCACGGGTTGGCGATTTGCGCCGCTACTGTCTAGTTAGCGGCCACAGCAGATGATTGCATCGTTTGTCGGTTTTCTGCTGCTGTTCACCCTGATCGGGGTCTCTTCGGTCAAGCTGAGTCGAGGCACCGGTGCGGATTATTATCTGGCAGGCAGCACTGTCAAACCCTGGCTGACCGGGTTGTCAGCCGTCGCGACCAACAACAGCGGCTATATGTTCATCGGGGTTATCGGTTACAGCTACGTCACCGGTTTCCCCGCGATGTGGTTAATGGTCGGTTGGATAACCGGCGATTTTCTCGGTTCACTGTTTGTGCACGCAAGGCTGCGCGCCGCCACTGAGCAAACCGGCGAGGTGAGCTACGCCGGGGTGCTGAGTAACTGGCACGGTGTGCGCAACCCGCGCTTGCAGCGCGTCATAGGCGCAATCTCCATCTTGTTTCTGCTGGCCTACGCCAGTGCACAGCTGGTAGCGGGCTCCAAGGCCCTTTATGTGCTGTTTGGCTGGCCTGAGTCTGCCGGCGCCATTCTGGGTGCGGTGCTGGTGGTGACTTACTGCATGGCGGGCGGCATCCGCGCGTCCATCTGGACGGATGCGGCGCAATCACTGGTGATGATTGTTGCAATGGGGTTATTACTGGTGGTGGCCGTGAATGCACTGGGCGGCGTCTCGGCAGCACATGCGCAAATGCAGGCCATTCCTGATTTCACCAATTGGTTCCCCACCGATCTGTTCGTGCCAGGTGTGGCCGGTGCGGTGCTGTTTGCACTGGGCTGGGTATTCGCCGGTATGTCGGTGATTGGTCAACCGCATGTCATGGTGCGTTTTATGGCGCTGGACGATGTGGCCAGTATGCGCCGCGCGAAAATCTGGTACTACCTGTGGTTTATCGCGTTTCATGCGATGGCGGTGATCGTCGGGTTGCTCGCTCGTGTGTATCTTACCGATACTGCAGCGTTTGACGCGGAGTTGGCACTGCCGACCATGGCACTGGAACTGCTGCCTGCCCCGCTGGTAGGGCTTATTCTGGCCGGGGTCTTTGCCGCCACAATGTCGACAGCAGATTCACTGGTACTGAGTTGTTCCGCCTCTGTGACTCATGATCTCCTGCCGCACAAAAAGGTGCCGTCTACGGTGATCAAACTCACCACAGTAGCCATTACAGCCGTGGCGTTGTCGCTGGCGCTGGCCAACAACCAGAGTGTGTTCAGTCTGGTGATAATGGCGTGGTCGGCATTGGCGAGCGCTTTTGCACCGCTGTTGATTGTCCTATGTCTGGGCAGGAATCCGACGCAAACGGCCAGCCTCGTGGCGATTGCTGCCGGCCTCGTCGTTGTCTTTGTATGGCGCTCGCTGGGCTGGGAGCAGTTTATCTATGAGGGGTTGGCCGGAATGCTCACTGGGCTGGTTATCCTGATGCTGAATACACAGTCACCGTCGCGGCGATAGCAGGGTATCCAGCTACCAAACGGCCTTCTCAGGACGCGGCTTGTTGCGCAGACAGCCTGCCCTTGTAACTGTACCACCTGTTCATCAGGTAGCGCTGCGAGGTCTGTTCAATGAAGCGCCAGCTGATATAAGCTACCACAATGCTGAGCGCATAGGCCACGAGCGTAAACACGATGGCCATCGCGCCCGGTTCACTGATGGAATAGATCTTGCGATCTATCAGGTGTATGACATAGGGATGGAGCAGGTACAGTGAATAGCTCACATTGCCCAGCAGGACAAAAAAGCCTAGCGTTTTCACGCTCGATCCGCCGATAGCCACCAGCATGAAAACCAGCAGGCTCGGTAGCCCCCACATCAAGTATCGGATCGAGTAATCCTCAGACCAGGGAATAAAAAACATCGCGACGTATAGGGCTGTGCCAAGCACTGCGCACACCTTGGCAGTGCCACTCCCCATGGTCTCCCGGCGACTTTGTGTCGCGCGAAAGACATAGAACGCCAGCATTCCGTAGACAAATTCCAACAGGATTGGGCTGGTGTAGAATTTGGCGACACCGTTTTCAGGCTGAATCAGTTGTCCCATTAACACAAGGCTCGATAACAGGGCCGTGGTAACCGCTGCCCTGTATCTGTGATTGAACGACATCGACACGAAGAACACCAGATAGAAGAAGACTTCGTAGTTCAGTGTCCACCCAAGCCGCAGTAATGGCTCGAACGTATGCCCGTTGAAATAGGGGATGAAGAACAGTGATTTGAGCAGGTGGGTGACATCCGTCGACGCCGTATTCAACAGTCCTGGCGCGACCCATGTGAGGGAGTAAAGGCCCAGCGTACCCAGCCAGTACAGCGGAATAATGCGGACCGCGCGCTTAAGAAGGAAGTTCTCATGAGAGCGCTCTGTCACATACATCATGATAAAGCCGCTGATCACGAAGAACAGGTCAACGCCAAAATGCCCGCCCTGCAGATAGGGCGTGTGCGCAATCAGGATTGAGAACGCGGCTATCCCACGCAGGAATTGTACCTGGTCTAGCTGTGCTCTGGGCTCCGCCACTTCAGCATTTCCTATTCCGTCTCTCGGTAAGAATCAATCGCCGGGCAGGCGCAAAACAGGTTGCGGTCACCGTACACATTGTCCACTCGGTTCACGGGTGCCCAGTACTTATAGCGGCGCAGTGATTCCACCGGGTAGGCGGCCTGTTCTCGCTCATAGGCATGATCCCATGAATTCGCCGCGATATCTGCCAGTGTATGCGGTGCATTGCAAAGTGGGTTGTCAGTGGCGTCAAATACGCCGTCCTGCACTGCGCGAATCTCTTCGCGTATAGCAATCAGGGCATCGCAGAACCTGTCCAGTTCCGCCAGCGATTCCGACTCCGTTGGCTCAACCATCAGTGTGCCCGCCACCGGGAATGACATGGTCGGTGCGTGAAAGCCGTAGTCGATCATGCGCTTGGCAATATCTTCTTCGGAAATACCGCTCTCTTCCTTGATCGGGCGAATATCAAGAATGCACTCATGCGCAACATTGCCGCTGCTGCCTGTGTACAGGACCGGGTAGTGGTCCTTCAGCCGGTGCGCGATGTAGTTGGCATTAAGGATGGCGACTTTGGTGGCTTGTGCCAGCCCCTCGGCACCCATCAGTGCGATGTAGGCCCAGGAAATGGGCAGTATGGAGGCGCTGCCATACGGCGCGGCGGCGACAACATCATTGTCGGCACTCAAGCCTTTTACCGGGACCACCGGGTGGCTTGGCAGAAACGGCTGCAGGTGTGCACCGACACCGATAGGGCCCATACCCGGCCCGCCGCCACCGTGGGGAATACAGAACGTTTTGTGCAGGTTGAGGTGGGAGACATCTGCGCCGAACTTGCCCGGTGCGGCAATGCCCACCAGCGCGTTCAGGTTGGCGCCGTCCACATACACCTGACCGCCATGCTCGTGCACGATCTCGCACAATTCAATGATGGATTCCTCGAATACGCCGTGCGTGGAGGGGTAGGTCACCATGATGCAGGACAGGTCCTGCGTGTGGCGCTGCGCCTTGGCGCGCAGGTCTGCCATATCGACATTGCCCAGCGCATCGCATTCCACGATGACCACGCGCATACCGGCCAGTGCTGCACTGGCCGGGTTGGTGCCGTGTGCGGAGGCCGGAATCAGGCACACATCGCGCTGTGAGTCACCGCGGCTTTCATGATAGCGGCGAATCGCCAGCAGCCCGGCATACTCTCCCTGTGACCCGGCGTTGGGTTGCAGTGAAATCGCATCGTAACCGGTGCACTCGATCAACATATGTTCGAGGTCGGCCAGCATGGCATGGTAGCCGGCGCTCTGGTCCGCAGGGACGAACGGGTGCAGCCCGGCAAACTCGGGCCAGGTCACAGGCAGCATCTCGGTGGTCGCATTGAGCTTCATGGTGCAACTGCCCAGCGGGATCATCGAGCGGTTGAGCGCGATGTCCTTGTCCTCCAGATAGCGCATGTAGCGCAGCATTTCTGTTTCCGAGTGATAGTTGTTGAACAGGGGGTGCTGCAGATAGTCAATCGAGCGCAGCAACTGATCCGGAATGCCGCTGTTCTCGCGCACCTTGTCGTCGACATGCTCGACGGCCGGCAGCGTACTGTCATCGGTAAAGGCGGCCCACAGTGCTGCGATATCGCGCGCATCGGTCGTTTCATCCAGCGCAATGCCCAGCCGGTCAGTGCCGATAATGCGGAGATTCAAGCCGCTGTCCAGCGCGCGCTTGACGATGGCCTGCTGCTTGTCGCCCACGGTGTAGCAGAGCGTGTCGAAGAAGGTGCTGTTGTCGGCGACGAACCCCGCGTCCTCCAACCCTTTGGCCAGAATGCCGGTGAGGCGCTGAATACGGGTGGCGATGCGACGCAAGCCTTTCGGCCCGTGATACATTGCGTAGAACGCTGCCATAATGGCCAGCAGCGCCTGTGCGGTGCAGATGTTACTGGTGGCCTTCTCGCGACGTATATGCTGTTCGCGTGTCTGCATTGCCATACGCAGTGCCTGATTGCCGCGCCGATCCACAGATACGCCGATAATCCGGCCCGGTGTTGAACGCTTGTAGGCATCGCGCGTTGCGAAGAAGGCCGCGTGCGGGCCGCCAAAGCCCATCGGAACGCCAAAGCGCTGCGTATTGCCCAGCACTACATCTGCACCGAGTGATCCCGGAGATTTCACCAGCAGCAGGGACATAATGTCGGCGGCCACTGCCACCAGCGTATTGGCTGCGTGGGATTGCTCCACCAGCGGCGAGATGTCGTTCAGGTGGCCGTAGGTGCCGGGATATTGCAGCAGCAGGCCGAACGCCTCGTGGTTTTCCAGCAGGGTGGCCGGGTCGCCTACGACGACTTCGATATCCAGTGCCTCGGCGCGGGTCTTGATAACCGCGATGGTCTGAGGGTGACAATCGTCCGCGACCAGAAAGGTGCTACTGCGGTTTTTTTTGTTGACGCGCTGTAGCAGCGTCATCGCCTCCGCAGCAGCTGTGCCTTCATCCAGCATCGAGGCGTTCGCCAGATCCATGCCGGTGAGGTCCAGGATCATTTGCTGGAACGTCAGCAGCGCTTCCAGCCGACCCTGGGATATTTCGGGTTGATAGGGCGTATATGCCGTGTACCAGCCTGGGTTTTCCAGCACATTGCGCTGAATGACCGGCGGAGTGATGGTGTCGTGGTAGCCCGTGCCGATAAAGGAGCGATTGACCGTATTGCGATCGGCCATTTCGCGCAGGCGTGCGATGACCTGTTGTTCCGTTTGTGCACCGCCCAGTTGCATCGGTTCCTGCCGGCGGATAGAGCCCGGTACGGTATCGTCTATCAGAGCGTCCAGAGAGTCATAACCAATGGCCTGGGCCATCGCCGTCTGCTGCTTAACCGTCGGCCCGATATGGCGCTGGATAAAGTCGCTGTGATTTTCCAATTCAAAGAGGGACGGGCGGCTCATGGGTGCTCCGTGATTGATCAAAAAAAGGGGTTGTTGACGATCTGGGTGTATCGGGAAGCCTCGATGGTATCAAGATAGGGTATCTTCGGGCAATAATTTCTGGTTTGGCGAAGCGGCGCCGGCGCCCCGCTGCAGGTGGTGCTGCGGTCTGCGCGCTTGCCTTTTCACGCCCGCGCAGGTATCACTAGGCGGGTTTTTCACCAGAGTCAGGGAGCTGTTAATGTTGGAACTTGTTGCGCCGGAATCCGTTGGGCTAGATAGTGGTCAGTTGGCCCGGGTGAGTGAACACCTCGGACAGCGGTATGTGGGACCGGGCAAGATTCCCGGAAGCATTACGCTGGTGGCGCGTCGCGGCCATGCGTGCTTCCTCGATATTCAGGGTCAGCGCGATGTCGCGCGCGGTACGCCGATGACCGAAGACACCATTATGCGCATCTACTCCATGTCCAAGCCGATCACCTCGCTGGCGATGATGACGCTGCACGAGCGCGGACTATTCTCACTCGATGATCCCGTGCATCGCTACATTCCCGGATGGAAAGATCTGCGCGTATGGCGCGCCGGTTCACTGCCGCTGTTTGAAACCGCGCGTCCCGCCCGCGCAATGACGATTCGCGATCTTTTCATGCATACCAGTGGATTGACCTACGATTTCCTGCGCGCTACCAATATCGATTACGCCTACCGCAAGCTGCAGGTGGGGCTGGTGCGCCCAGGCTATACCCTGCAGGACATGGTCGACGAACTGGCGCAACTGCCGCTGGAGTTCTCGCCCGGTGAGCGCTGGAATTATTCGCTGGCGACCGACGTACTGGGCCATCTGATAGAAGTAATCAGCGGGCAGAGCCTGCCGGAATACCTGAAAACAGTGATTTTTGACCCGCTGGGCATGGATGATACCCGGTTTGAGATTGAGCCTGACAAGGTGCAGCGCTTTGCCTCCTGCTATCAGCGCAATCTCCAGAAGGAGATGGCGCTGACCGACGATGGTCAGGACAGCGCCTACGCCAACCGCAGCTTTTATTCCGGCGGTGGCGGTCTGGTTTCCACGATTGGAGATTACTACCGCTTCTGCCAGATGTTACTCGGTCGTGGAACAGTGGACGGAACCCGGATTATCGGCTCGCGCACGCTGGCATTCATGGCCCGCAATCACCTCCCCGGTGGCGCCGATATGTCGAAATTCGCAACCGGAGGATTCAGTGAGTCCGCTTACGAGGGCGTTGGCTTCGGCCTCGGCTTTGCTACCAAACTGGACCCTGTGCGCAACGGTTATCCGGGATCGGTGGGCAGTTATTTCTGGGGCGGGCTGGCCAGTACACTGTTCTGGGTAGATCCGGCAGAGGAGCTGGTCGTGGTCTTTATGACGCAGTTGATGCCGTCCAGCACATTCAATTTCAGGGGGCAGCTGGAGAACATTATCTACGGCGCGCTGACCTGACAGGGCGGATTTTGGCTTGCAGTTAGTCGCTGTCGGTCGAATGACGCCGCACAACTACCACTGGCTGGGCCGGGTCACGCCATCTGGTAGCTAATATCGGTGACATAATACAGCTGCTCGCCAGAGGGACTGTGCACCATGACCTCATCGTCCAGACATTTGCCCAGCAGTGCCCGGGCCATCGGTGAATCCATGCTGAGCTTGTGCTGCGCCAGATCGAATTCGTCGGGGCCGACGATGCGCCAGCGCGACTCTTCCCCGGCCTCGTTTTCCAGCGTGACCCAGGCGCCGAAGAAAATCTTTCCGGTGTCGCCGGGTGCGCGCTGCACGACCTCGACTTCGTCCAGCCGTTTATTGAGGAAGCGTACTCGGGAATCGATTTCACGCAGGCGCTTTTTGCCGTAGATGTAATCGCCGTTTTCAGAGCGATCACCGTTCTTCGCAGCCTCGTGGACAGCGTCGGCCACGATGGGGCGTTCAACTTTCCACAGCTGATGCAACTCTTCCCGCAGGGCCTTTTCGCCCTCTGGAGTAATATATTTTGATCCGCGCTGTCGCGGTGGTCGGTAGCGTCCCATCGCGCTATTCTAGCTGTTGTGGCTGCTGAACAAAATGCCGTTGCCCCCATGCCAAAGCCCTGAAAAAGCCCGTATAATGCCAGCCCTGATTTGTATTGTGGTATAGCAATGATCGACAAAAAACTGCTCAGTATTCTTGTTTGCCCGGTTAGCAAGGCGCCGGTGGAATACGACGAGGATAAAGATGAACTGATCTGCAAGGCCTCCGGTCTGGCATATCCGGTGCGCGACGGGATCCCGGTGATGCTGGAAAGCGAAGCCAGACCACTCACCGCTGATGAAAAACTGGGTTAAATAGAAGGAAAAGTAGGCGTTCGCATGTCAGACACTATTTTCGGTAAAATCATCCGCGGCGAGATACCCAGTAACTTTCTCTATGAGGATGAGCACTGTATCGCTATCAACGATATCAACCCGCAGGCCCCGGTTCATGTGTTGGTCATCCCCAAGCGCGGCATACCCCGTCTGGTGGATGCGCAGGCGGAGGATCAGGCCTTGTTGGGGCACCTGATGCTGGTCGCCGCCAAGGTGGCCGAGCAGCAGGGTGTCGGCGACGCGTTCCGTTTGCTGGTGAACAATGGCGCCAATGCCGGCCAGACGGTCTTTCACCTGCACCTGCATATCATTGGCGGCAAACCATTTTCTGAAGGCAATATGGCGCGCTGAACAGGCCGCCCCAGCCCCGTTTAACCGAGACTGAATATGAAGACCGTAGAAGTACGCGAGGCCTTCCTGGCCTATTTTGAACAGCATGATCACACCCGTGTGGCCAGCAGTTCCCTGGTGCCGGGCAACGATCCGACCCTGCTGTTTACCAATGCGGGTATGAATCAGTTCAAGGATACGTTCCTGGGCACAGAGCCGCGTTCTTATGTGCGCGCTACCAGCAGCCAGCGCTGTGTGCGGGCCGGGGGCAAGCATAATGACCTGGAAAATGTCGGCTACACCGCGCGGCATCACACCTTCTTCGAGATGCTGGGTAATTTTAGCTTCGGCGATTACTTCAAGCGCGAAGCGATCCGCTATGCCTGGGATTTCCTCACCGGCACACTCGGCCTGCCACCGGAGAAACTGTGGGTGACGGTGCATGTCTCCGACGATGAAGCCGAGCAAATCTGGATTGAAGAGATCGGGTTCCCCAAGGCGCGGATATCGCGTCTCGACGAAGACAATTTCTGGCAGATGGGCGACACCGGCCCCTGCGGCCCCTGTAGTGAAATATTCTACGACCACGGCGATCACCTGCCCGGTGGCCCGCCGGGCAGCCCGGATGATGACCTGGATCGCTATATCGAAATCTGGAATCTGGTGTTCATGCAGTACAACCGCGACCAGAGCGGTGAACTGCACCCGCTGCCGCACCCCTCGGTGGATACCGGCATGGGGCTGGAGCGCATCGCCGCGGTGATGCAGAAGGTAAACAGCAACTACGAGATCGATCTGTTTCAGGCGCTAATCAAAGCTGCCGCGCAGGTGTTACAGGTTTCGGATCTTACGCACACTTCGCTGCGCGTGATCGCCGATCACATCCGCTCCTGTGCATTCCTGATCGTCGATGGCGTGATGCCCGGCAACGAGGGGCGGGCCTACGTGCTGCGCCGCATCATCCGCCGCGCCATTCGCCACGGCAACAAACTCGGCGCGGATAAACCCTTTTTTCATAAACTGGTCGCTACGCTGGCCGAGCAGATGGGCGATGCCTATCCCGAGTTGAGAGAGCGTCAGGAGCAGGCCGAAAAGGCACTGTTGGCGGAAGAGGAGCAGTTTGCACGCACGTTGGATAACGGCATGCAGATTCTGGAGGAGGCGTTGGCCGGTCTCGAGGGCACGGTTATTCCAGGTGATGTGGTGTTTAAGTTGTACGACACCTACGGCTTTCCGCTCGATCTGACCAACGATATTGCCCGCGAGCGCAACCTGACACTGGATATCGCAGGCTACGATGCTGCGATGGCCGAGCAGCGCAATCGCTCGCAGGAAAGCGGCAGCTTTAAAGTGGATTACAACGACGTACTGAAGCTGGAAGGCAGCACTGAATTTACCGGCTACGACAGCCTGGCGGGCGAGGGCAGGGTCACTGCGCTACTGCGCGAGGGCGAGGAAGTGGCCGAACTCGGGGCAGATGAATCCGGCGCACTAGTATTGGACTGCACCCCGTTTTACGGCGAATCCGGGGGGCAGGTGGGTGATACGGGTTACCTCAGTGGCGACAATGTGCGGCTGGAAGTGTCAAACACCACAAAGTCCTCCGAGCATCACCTGCACCACGTCAAAGTCCTCAGTGGTAACGTGAAGAGCGGCGATAAACTACGAGCTGAAGTGGATAGTGATGTGCGGCAACGTACCCGCCTCAATCACAGTGCCACCCACCTCCTGCACGCCGCGCTGCGCCGCGAGTTGGGCGATCATGTGCAGCAAAAGGGTTCGCTGGTTGATTCACAGCGTCTGCGGTTTGACTTCTCCCACCCGGAAGGGGTGAGCCCGCAGCAGCTCAAAACGATTGAGGCAGTGGTGAATGACCAGATACGCGGCAATACCGCTGTACTCACTCGCGTAATGTCGATGGAGGATGCCGTGGCCGCCGGTGCAATGGCACTGTTCGGCGAGAAATACGGCGACGAAGTGCGGGTGTTGTCCATGGGAGATGACGATTTTTCCGTGGAGTTGTGCGGCGGCACACACGTCGATCGCACTGGCGATATTGGCCTGCTGCGCATCGTGTCCGAATCCGGGGTAGCCTCCGGTGTGCGCCGCATAGAGGCTGTGACCGGCAGTGCCGCGCTGGTGTTAATTGATCAGAACGAACAGCACCTGGCATCCATTTGTGAAGTGGTGAAGGGCACCACTGACAACGTGGCGGCAAAAGTGGCCGCATTACGCAGTGAAAATCGCGATCTCGAAAAAGAGATCGCGCGCCTGAAACAGAAGCTCGCCACATCTGCAGGTGCCGATCTCACCGCCGATGCGGTGGAGGTTGCCGGCATTAAAGTACTGGCGGCAAACGTCGACGGTGCCGATGCCAAATCGCTGCGCGATACCCTCGATCAGTGCAAGAACAAACTCGGCAGTGCCGTCATCCTGCTGTCGGCGGTGACAGGCGATAAAATCGCATTGGCTGCCGGTGTCACCAAGGATCTCACCGGGCGTATAAAGGCCGGTGACCTGATGCGCGAATACGCCCAGCGGCTGGGGGGCAAAGGCGGCGGTAAGCCGGATATGGCACAGGGCGGTGGCACCGATGTACAGGCGCTGCCAGAGGTATTGCAGACCGTACCGGACTGGGTGTCATCGCAACTCGATTGATGTGCGCGGCCTGTAAGAAATCTGTCATCCGTACTGTTTAATTATTGTGCGCTTTGTTGTTTAATGGCGCCCTTTTATCTGGCCCGGTATGGCGGGTAGTGCACGCGAGAGTACATGAGTCTCATAGTTCAAAAATTTGGTGGCACGTCGGTCGGTGATACCGACCGCATAGGCTTGGTGGCAGACAAGGTTGCGGGATTTCGCGCCGAGGGCCACTCTGTGGTGGTGGTTGTATCGGCGATGAGCGGCGAGACCAATCGCCTGATTGAATTGGCTCATGCAGTGCAGGAGCGCCCCGTGCTGCGAGAACTGGACGTGCTGCTGTCCACGGGTGAACAGGTGACAACAGCGCTGCTGAGCATGGCGTTGACCAGCCGCGGTGTTAAGGCGAAATCCTATACCGGTTCGCAGGTACGTATTCTCACCGATGATGCGCATACCAAGGCCCGTATACGCGAGATCGACGACGAGCGGCTGCGCCGGGATCTGGATGACGGGTACGTGATCGTCGTCGCCGGCTTCCAGGGTGTCGATGAGAGCGGCAATATCACAACGCTGGGTCGCGGCGGCTCCGATACGACCGCTGTTGCACTGGCCGCCGCGCTAAAAGCTGACGAATGCCAGATCTATACTGACGTTGACGGCGTATACACAACAGATCCGCGTGTCGTGAGCGAGGCCCGTCGCCTGTCGCGTATCACCTTCGAAGAAATGCTGGAAATGGCCAGTATGGGGTCCAAGGTGTTGCAGATCCGCTCCGTGGAATTCGCGGGTAAATACAATGTGCCGCTGCGGGTTCTGCATAGCTTTAAAGAAGGCCCCGGCACCCTGATCACGATGGAGGAAGACAGCGAAATGGAAATGCCGACAATTTCGGGAATCGCGTTCAATCGCGATGAGGCGAAGCTCACCATTGAAGGTGTGCCCGATATGCCCGGAGTGGCCTACCGTATATTGGGGCCGATCGGCGATGCCAATATCGAAGTGGATGTGATCGTGCAGAACATCAGCCACGACAAGACGGCGGATTTCACATTTACCGTGAGCCGTACTGATCTGGTGCGCGCTGAAGAGGTGCTGAATCAAGTCGCCAAAGAAATCAAAGCCGAGAAAGTCACCAGCGACAGCAAAATAGCCAAGGTGTCGGTGGTGGGTGTGGGCATGCGCTCGCACGCCGGTGTGGCCAGCCAGATGTTCGCCGCACTTTCCGAGTTGGGCATCAATATCCTGATGATCACCACCTCAGAGATCAAGATATCGGTAATCATCGAGGAGAAGTTTCTGGAACTGGCGGTGCGAGGATTGCATTCCTCATTCGGCCTGGAAAAGGAACCAACTGACGAAAACGCAGACTAAGTAACATAGCCCAAATGGCCACTTTAGTACGAAATAGCGCTTTGTAACGTTGATTTTGTCGCATTATCCGCTAGTAATTAAAGGCGCAGACGTGGTTGAATGACCGCCATAGAGCGTATTAAAAAGCACATCCCTGTGTCGTTGATGGCGCGCTGCAGGCACTGGACTGGAGAGCAGGACGTATGTTGATTTTAACCCGCAGAGTAGGTGAGTCGCTGATGATTGGTGATAATGTCACCGTGACGGTACTGGGAGTCAAGGGCAACCAGGTACGCATCGGTGTCAACGCACCGAAAGAGGTTGCAGTGCATAGAGAGGAAATTTACAGCCGCATCCACGACGGCGATGAACCTCCCGAAAAAGGTAACGAATAATCCCCGCGCTAAACCCCCTATGACTTTGATTCCGCAGGAATTGTGGTATTATGCCGCGCCTGTGGATACGACCCGATAGTCTGTCACACAAAACTTACGGAGAGCTGGCCGAGTGGCTGAAGGCGCACCCCTGCTAAGGGTGTATAGGCTTATACCCTATCGAGGGTTCGAATCCCTCGCTCTCCGCCACATAAAAAAAGGGGCCCCTGTTATGGGGCCCCTTTTTTTATGTGGTAGAAAACGAGGACTTGGTTCGAACCCTTCGGTTCGACAAAATGCGACTCAAGGAGCGTTTTGGACGAGGAGCGCAGCGACGAAGCGCCGTAGGGGTCAGAGCAGCCCAAAGGCTGTTCTGATCAATCTCTCGCAGCAAAACCTTGGACGTTGCCCGATCCATCTATCATTATATCTCGAGATTACTTGTGCCTGGCGAAATCGTAACCCAAGCAACCATCGGCAATTGAAATAACCCGCGACAGTGCTTTTTCCAGCGGTACTTGTTGATATCCACGATCATGCATCCGGCGGTTTCTTTTGGCGTAGAGCCACCCCGCTCCGAATGAGTCCTCCACTTCAAGCTCACGCAGATTGGCTTTCCATCGTTGGTATTGAAATAGTGGGTCGTTATCTGAGCTGAGATATTTCGGTCGGTCGTGCCCGGAAGTTGCAATATGAAATCGCAACAGGGTAGATGGCTTGATAGTTATGGCTGATCTGGCGATGCGCCGGGGATTCAAAAACAACGGGCATCAAAAATAGCATCAAATGGTGTAGAATTCGATGATGTTTTTCTAGCATCGGAGAAGAAATGATGAGAACCACAGTTACTATCGACGACCAGTTAATGTCCGAGGCACAGCGGATTACCGGGGTAGTTGAAAAAGCGGCCTTGGTACGCGAAGGTCTCAAGGCTCTTATCGAGCGTGAAAGTTCGCGTCGACTAGCGAAGTTAGGCGCTACTGATCCGGAACTAAAGTCTGTGCCCCGTAGACGTACATGATTTTAGTCGATACATCGGTCTGGGTTGACCATCTGCGGTCTGGCAATAAAATGCTGGCGCACTTGCTGGAGAATACTCAAGTACTAGCCCACCCATTCGTTATCGGTGAGTTGGCCTGTGGTAATTTGAGTAATCGAACGGAAGTTTTAGCGTTGCTGGCGGGTCTTCCGAAGGTGGCGACGGCGACAGATGAAGAAGTATTATTTTTTATTGAACAGCACCAATTGATGGGGCGCGGAGTAGGGTATATAGATGCGCACCTGCTTTCGTCAACGTTTCTAGGTGGCCCAGCAAAGATTTGGACGCGGGATAAGCGGTTGGCGGCACTTGCCGTCGAATTGGATAAGGCTTATCAGTAGTGGCCTGCAGGTCGGAAAAAATTTGGCACGCAGTAGCATGTTGCTATTCCAGTGATCGTTGCTCGAGAATGGCTGTGACAGATATCACCATGACGTAGCAGCCTGGATTTTGGGAGCACCATGGGACCACCCTCACGCCTTTTGACGCCGCAGCGCAGCGAAGGCACCCCGTAGGGGTCACAGCACCCCTTAGGGTGTTGTGATCAATGCCTCGCTCTCCGAAATATACATAAGTAAATCAATAGCATACCATTAATTTAAAGATATACCGGCTCTTCCCCATTATAGGAGAAGGTACCGATATACCGTTGGGTAGGTTATCGGGTTGGTCGCTCATTGACGATGTACTTTAGTTCTCGCGTTACTTACTGGCCACGCTGGAAACGATCGAGTTCATCAGGGTCAAACCCTTGATCGTTATCGATAAGCGGATCGCGCAGGAAATCGTCTTCAGGTTTAACGGCGGTCGCCCGTTTCACCAGGTATCTGCAAATTTTGTCAGATAAGCTTTTGTTTCGAGAGGATTTGCCGGCCAGAAAGGCTGTCAGTTTGGCGGACCTCTCTTGCTTTCTTAACTCGCGTTCACGCGCACTCATTAGGGGTATCCTCAGTTTCTGCAACGGATACGGCTGCCACTCGATCTCGGGTGACCTTGTTGATCCTGCACGGCACACCTTTGATGTGCGGAATGCCCTGCTCCCTATCCAGGTAGTCTGCGTCATCTCGACAGAGTTGAGCATCGGCATATTTCAGCGCACCCGATAAGTGTCCAGCACCTTGCTCCATTTCAGGCTTCCACCATCCGTGTGGAATTCTGATCAATCCGTTTGGCATGGCATCCTTAATCGCGACCTTGATCGATATTTTCGCAAGTTCGTTCTCCACCTCAACCCATTCACCTTCGTCAAGCTCGAACTCTCGGGCAGTGCCCGGGCTCACGAACATCAAGGGCTCTGGATGACGTTCGCGCATCTCCTCAATGTGCCGGTGCCCGGTTTGGAAGAATCCGTCTTCGCGTACACCAGTGAAAAGCATTAGCGGATACGCAGGATCAATCGGCGGATCCTCCCGGAAGTATGGTAGCGGATCAAAACCCAGCTCTTCGAGGGCCGATGACTTTAACTCGACTTTTCCGCTCGGCGTTGCAAAACCTGTCTTGAGGTATTTGCGAAATTCTGGTGTTTTGAAATGAACGTCTGTCTCGGCAACAAATTCTTCCCAGCTCATACCCAAATTCTCCAGACGGTAGTCATAGAACTCTTCCAGAGTTTCCCAAGGAACGATTTCCGGTCGATCGAGTGCACCGGCAAGCAATTTCCAGAAATCGAATGTTGACCGGCACTCACCGGGCGGCTCCATTGATTTTTCTGACGTGCGTACCGTCGAAGTCCATCCGAACGAATCCATGAGCCAGGGGCGCTCCAACCAACTGTCCGCAGGCAGCACATAATCCGCCAACTGTGCTGACGGCGTCATGAACTGCTCATGCGCGACGACGAGATCCTGGTTCATGATCGCTTTGATAATGAGCTTCATATTCGCGTAGCTCATTATTGGATTGTTGCCGAGGAAAAAGAATGCCTTGACGGGATAGGGTCCTTCACCCGCCATAGCGCGAAACAGCGAGGAAGGCGGCGTCATGTGACAGCCCATGATAAGATTTGCATACTCTTGGCCCCACACCTTCTTAGTTGGGTCGCGGAAGCGTTCCTGGCCGCAATAGGTAAACGCGGGGTGTTCATCTGATCCGAGCTGTTTGGCTTTTTGCGCATCAGATAAAACATGGTGCATCTCTATCGCGGACTCGTTAAGTATGTCCGGATTGAAACCCTGTAAGAGCTCGCCTCCTGGCACGTCGACATAGCCGCAGATAGCTCTCAAAATTGACTGTAAACGGATTGCGGATGTTGAGTTGCGCTGCATGTCTGTGATCGGCGTCCAGGGAATGATTGATGGCCCTTCAGTGGCGTACATGCGAGCGGCTTTCGCAATCATTTCTGGATCGCAGCCAGTCAGCTTGGCCACGCGTTCCAGCGGATACTCATCCACGCGTTTTTTCAATTCATCGAAACCGATCGTCCACTGCTTGACGAAGTCTTTGTCGTAAAGCTCTTCATCGATAATCACTTTCAGCCAACCAAACATCATCGCAGCATCACTACCCACTTTAAGCGGTAGCCAGATATCTGCTCGTTCAGCGCTAGAGCTGCGACGCGGGTCGGTCACGATCAGCTTCGCACCGCGTGCCTGTGCTTGCCTGATCCATGTGTACATCGGAGTCCAGCTATGTCGACGTGGATTGTGCCCCATCAGGACAATACATTTTGTGTTCTGGAAGTCACCTATGGGGAACCAACCGTAGGTAAACCTGTTAATAGCCGCTGTATTTCCTGCGCACAGGGCAACCCCGCTGGTCCAGTTTGGGGAGCCGATATGATTCATGATTCGCCGCCCAAGGCCGTGATCGGTTCCAGTATTCCATTGGCTCGTTGATACGGCCCAGGCCTCAGGACCATGTTCCGCGATGATTGTCTTTAACCGTGTGCCGATATCAGCAAAAGCTTCTTCCCAGGTAACCTGCTCCCATTCACCCGACCCGCGTTCTCCCACGCGCTTCATGGGGTGCATGATCCGGTTGGGGTTGGCAAGACCCTTGGGAGCAATGATGCCCTTCATGCAGATGTTATCGCGAAAGATCGGATTGTCTGATGAACGAACGCGCACAACCCGGCCATTCTTCACTTCGCTGACCACAGAGCACGCGATGTCGCATGATCCACAGATGGTACGTTTCATTGTCACGCCAGGACGTAGTTTTCGCTCTTCGTACTTCGCATCTACGACTTGTTGCGGATCAAGTGGGTTGGCAGCTGGCATGCAAAAAGCCTCTAGGTAAGTCCATAATATGGATTAACATAGTTTGTATTATGGACTAAGTCAAGAGAGCTGTGCTAACTTGTCACTGTAGGTGGTGACTTGACTGTAATGACTTTGGATTGATAGAAGTAAGAGATGAAACGAGACAAACTCGGTGACCAACAGTGCTCGGTAGCACGCTCCTCGGCTGTATTAGGGGATCCCTGGACACTCACATTGTTGAGCGATTGTTTCCTGGGTGTACGCCGATTCGACGAGTTTCAGCAGAGACTTAAGGTCTCGCGGACAACGCTGGCGTCACGTTTGAAACTGCTGGAAGAGCACGGCATATTGACGCAAAGCCAGTATGAGCAAAGACCTCCCAGGTTCGAATATCGCCTGACGCAGAAAGGGAGAGAGCTTTACCCTGTGATTTCGACACTCCTGACGTGGGGTGACAAATATTATTCGGATGAGGCAGGCCCTCCCATTGTCCGACGGCATAAAAAATGTGGCCACGATCATCAGGTATACGTCGCTTGTTCCGAATGCGGAGAGCCGCTTGAACTAAGCGAAGTTGAAGCACGCGTACGCCCTCACGACGATGACTATCCAGCAGTTGAGCGCGGGCCGATTCAACGATAAACGGCCATAAAACCACGCCTTCCAATCCCCTCAACCCGGTGAACAATTTTTCCTGGCAACTGAGCCCCAGGAGAAGCCTCTGAGTCAATCGCGGATGCAAATCAATATTCAGGCGTGACAGACTATGCCTGCAGCCAGTTTTCCACTTTCAACTCCGGCACTCGGGATAATTTCCCCGACATTGGCGGTTATAACTGTAAGGTCATTTTTGAGTACATGTGCAGTGATCAGTAGATCATTTGGCCCAATGGGGGTTCCCTGACGCGTGAGGCGATGGCGTAATGATGCATAATGTCGGTCGGCAAGTGTTTCCAGTGGCAGGATTTCCAGTGCCGAGAGAATCATGTCAATGCGTTTTGCAAGCTCTTCTGAGTTTGACTTGATTGCGCCATGGCGGGATCGGCAAATCCTTCTGGAAAGCGGGCAAGGAAGCTCGCTTCGGGGTATTGCCTCCTTAACTGACTGAAATTGATAGAATCTGCGGATGAATACCTATAAGCGACACCGATTCCCTCCCGATATTATTTCTTATGCGGTCTGGCTGTACTATCGATTCAATCTTAGCCGTCGGGATGTCGAAGATCTGCTTGCTGAGCGAGGGATGCGCAAGTTCAAATCAGTTCGGCAGGCGCGGCGATCCTTGGTTGCTCATGCTGCCGTCAGTAATTTGTTGAATCTGGGCAGTCACTTGGTTGGAGCCCAGCATTATCGTGATCTTAGGGTTAGTGCGTTCGGTGAGTGGAGTAGGGCGGCTGCTTGGAACGAAAGACTGGATTTGCTCGGTCTGGAGAAGCTGATTTGCCAACGCCGTGAAAATACTTAAGGGGTGAGAATCTGTTCTGGGCTCTTCACACCAATTTCAAAACTGCATCACTCTTGTTTTTCAAATGCACTTTTATGCTTTTGGAAAAAATCACTTAGTGAGGTAGCCGGACGACCCAGCAAGCGCTCTGTTGTATTGGTCACCAGGCTGGCCTTGCCCTGTCGGAATAATCGATAGTGGCATAAAACGCCCAGTTCTGCCTCTTCGGCGGTCATGCCGATGCCGGTCAATATTTCCAGCATGTCTTTTTCCGGTAAATCGATGTAGTGAATCTCCCGGCCCAATACGCCAGAAAGTACTTCAGTTGCTTGCTCAAATGTCGCAGCCTGCGGCCCCGTAATTTGGTAATCCTGCTCATGGTGACCGTCGCTGACCAGTACCCGTGCTGCTGCCTCACCACAGTCGGTCGCACAGACAAATCCAACTTGCGCATCCCCGGCAGAAGCATATATGGCGCCGTCGGAAATTATTGAAGATGCATGGGGAAAGAAGTTGGTTTCCATGACGGTATTGGGTGATATGAGCGTCCAACCCAATCCGCTGCTTTTCAGCTGTTCGATGGATTCAAGGTGCAGCTGATTGAGCGGGTCGTCGCCGTGGTCTACACAACCGTATAGTTTGACGATGTGCTGCACTTTGGAATTCTTGCAGGCATCGATAAAGTTACACTCCAGCACATTGAGATCGTGCTGCATTGGAGAGACGAGGAAGGCCCGGTCAACACCCTCCAGTGCCGTCATCAGTGATGCTTCGTTCATCATGTCGGCAATGACCGGAATGGCGCCGCGTTTTGCGAGCGACTCTGCGCTTTCGGGGCTACGCGTGACAGCACGCGGCTTATAGCCCAGGTGCAGCAAGGCATCCACCACCAAGCCTCCGAACATCCCGGTGGCGCCGGTTACGAGAATTTCGGGCCTATCCATTTGGGCCAAGAATGAGTCTTTGCATGATAACGGCTTCTTTGTGCATGGGCTCCAACAGTTTTTGTATCGCAGTTTACTTGGGCGTGTCAATCCGATGAATGGGCGTCCCCTTGTAACAAACCTCCGCTTACGGTTTCTCCGTGATACGCGGTCTGTACACCCCAGAGGGACCTGGCACTATTATTCTGGTGGTCATTGACCAGAAAGCACGAGCGAGGTCAACTGATAATCGATAAGCTATTGAGGCCGAATTCGGGGAAAGTGAGCATGGTCACAGAACAACAGTACGATGTCCGTCGCAGACAGGAGTCTGAGCGCAAACGGCTGAATGTGCTCAGTAAGGCTGGCAACTGCTTTGCCGAGAATGGCTTCAAGAAAACCACGATGGATGAAGTGGCAAAAAGGGCAGGGGTCTCAAAAGGGCTGGTGTTTCATTTTTTTGGAAGTAAACAGAGTTTGTTCAAAGCTGTGGTGGAAGATGGACTGAACCAATGGGCAACCCTCTCTGAATACCGTGCCTCGGGCAAAGAAGGCAATGCGCTGGCGGAGCTCAGGAGCCTCTTTCTGGCCTCTTTCGACTTTATAGAGCAGAACCCGGTGCTACTACTTTTCGGGCGTGAAGACGAAGGTCTGGCAACAAGTTACAGGCAGGAATTCCAGAGACGAAACAGACGCTGGCTATCACGCATCCAGAAAACGCTGAAGTCCGGTGTGCGTCGTAATGAAATACGAGACATCGATGCGGCGCGCGTCGCGGTAATCTTTCACCAGATGCAGGTGGCATTGCTGGTGAGTGCCGCCTATAAGCACTCGATCCCGAAATACGACCGACAAACTATTGAGACTGCGATCGATATACTCTTACGCGGCATTACAGCAAGCCCATGTAGTTGATAGAGAGAACACGTCATTAGCCTAGTATCGGATCCAATATGTGGAAGAGAGGATTATCTGCATCCGGATCGGTCCCAGCAATAATCATCGACAGGCGCAAGGAGCGCCGATGCATGATGTGTACCAAGGCTTCATCATCCGCCGGGTCGTTCTCGGAAATGGCTTTTGATACTGCTTTATCAGCGGTCGATAGTGTCTCGAAGGCTTGCCCGGTAAACTGATTGATATCCGCGATCGTCTCCTGTTCAAACCAATCGCGGTAACGGGCATGATTCAGCAGGAACTCGGGAATTGCGGCTAACAGCTCTCGCTCCCAGGTTTCGAAAGATTTGGAGGTTGGTAGACGCTGTATATCGACTAGCAGCTTTTTCAAAGCGGATTCTTCCAGGCTCTGGACGCTCGGTTCGGGTAGATGAAGAGCATAGTCCAACTCGATGCCCTGCAGTTCTGCAATTGCTTCGCAGGCGCGTCGCGTGATGCTGGCGTATTCGAGAAGTCCTTCTATCCAATTTCCGCCAACGGCTTTCGGGTCGCCAAAAAACTTGGTCGCTATGCCGGCGAGTTGTAAAAAGGCGACCGTGTGATAGGCGACAACCGGCAGGTCCACCTCTGTTCCACTCACTTGCGCATAGCGGCGGTAGAGTGCGGGAATATCGCCCATGTTTTCATAGGGATGACGGCCGCGGAAACAGGCGAGATCCCAATGTGTATCGCCAATATTGGCTATCTCAAAATCGAGCAGTGCCAGCACCTCGGTTCCAGCTGACATGAATTGGCCCGCATCGCCAGCGATAAAACTTGGCGTGGTCCTGTGTTCGGGCACATTGCGTCTTAGCCAGGACTGCAGAAATTCGAATGTCGTATCAATATTATTTGTATAGACCGCCGCCTGATACATCTTCTCAGTCGCTCTCAGAGCAATGTCTGACGGCGTTTGCGGCGGGTTTCTGAGTTGTTTGATATGGGCAAATTCAGTGATTGGCACAGCGTGTACTTTGGCTAGGTCACCCATATAGCTCAACATTGCCTGCCAGCGCTCATCGGACATTGTGGTGGGGTTTTCAATTGCGGTGTGTAGCATGCCGGGAGCGCGGTCCTCGGTGTCTATCCAGGACATGACAAAGGCCTTTGGGGTCTCCATCCAGCCATAGATATGCGGAACCTTGATGCCGTTGGCTTCCAGCACTTGCATGACTTCCATCTCAAATCTTAGGTCATGTTTGCCGGCGTTGGGCCGGTCGCCTCGGACCAGTACAGCCTGGAGTTCATCGCCAACCGAGTAGCTGACCTTCCATTGCGGTCGCCAGCGTTCCAGCCGCATGACCTCTTTCACCTGACCCCCGAGGTTCTTCGATATCCAGGTGTTAATGCCTTCGAGACACGTTGCCTCATAGGCGTCCTGGTCGAAGCTTTCTTTAATATCTCCGTGCGTTGTCATAGCGTGTTCGTCCTGGTTTCAATCGATGAAAACTGTTTGCTGAAAAGGATGTCGGGGCCATTGGGTATCAGCCAATGGCATTTTGTATTTCACGTTGAAGGATAGGGCCACGCAGTTGACTTTAATAGAGGTGTTTGGTCAATCGCTGACCGGGCCGAGCCGATCGGTGCCGGAGGCCACTGACAGTGGCAATCTTGCCCAGTTCAACAGGAGGCCGTACCAGCACTGCGCTCCAACTCAGCGTTCGGCAGCTGCTCGCGCGGCATTGTCTTGCACTTTCACCGGTTTGGGTAGCAGCGGCTTCTTCACCAGCGGCCAGAATAATTCCTCGGCCCAGTGCAGCCGGCTGGCGATGGGCAGGCCGAAGTTGGTCTGCCTGCGGTTGGGAATCTTTGCAGTGCCGAATATGACATCGTAGATGAACAGCGTAACCGCGTAGTTGCCGTTGGGGTGGGCGCCCTTGCCATAGGCATGGTGCGCGTGATGCGTGTCAGGCAGCGTAATGACGCGCTCCAACAGCCACCACAGTGGCTCGCTCCACGGCATCTTCTGGCGCAGCCACAGATCCCATCGGAAGGTGGTGTGGGTGAGGACATTGGTGAGGAACGTCACCATCACTGCCGCCGCAAAAGCCTCGCCCAGACCGAGATAGAAGGCAAACGCGCCGACCCAGGATTGCGGCAGCAGCATCACCCAGAACACGTTGTAGCGGTAGACCACGCCCACGTTGAGCTGTTGTGCGCTGTGGTGGGTGCGATGGATTTTCCACAGCCAGCGCCATTCGTGGGCGTAGCGGTGGATCCAGTAGTGAAGCATTTCTTCGCCGAGGAAAATCACCGGAAATGCAATCCAGAAGGAAATATGCGACAGGCTGCCGGCGGCGTCTCCACCCCAGAGTGCCGCCGCCGTATAGCCAGCAACGCTGCCTATCAGGGCGCCGGGAATCATGCCCTGTGAAAGCAGGCCCGTCAGTGTGAACAGGGCATCGCGGCCCGGACGTGGTGATTTTCGCAGGCGCCCGCTGCCTAGCTCAATCGCAAATGCCAGCAGGAAAATGGCCAGGATAGTGACTCCGAGCAGTACCTGGATGTCCATAGGTTTACCTCATTTATCTCGTTATTTTAAGGTGCGCTCAACCCGCCAACCAGATAGCTGACAAGGTTGTCGACTCGCCAGGCGAGCGCTTGCGGGTCGATTTCAAGGTCGCCGCGCCGCCGCACTGCGTCCCATTCTGTGATGGTGTTCAGCAGGTGAAGCCCCATCAGTCGCATGCGCTCCAGCACGATCTCCTCACCCAGTCGCGGGCGCAGGATGTCGGCGATGAGGTTACCTGTTTCCAGTGCTGCAGAAGCCCTGACCGGGTGTTCAGAAAAAAGTGGCTGCCACTCGCGCTGGCTCATCAGTTGCGCCAGCAGTCGTAAGTAGTAACTGTGCTGCAGGGGTTGCAACAGCTCATTGGCGAAAGGTTCCACCAGTACTTTCACCAATCCGCGCAGATCGTCTGCACACCCGGCATCGCGCCACGCGGCAAGGCGGTCGGCGCGCTTTTTATTCAGCGGCACCATGCGGTAGTTGAGGATGGCGTCGATCAGGTTGTCGATGGAACCGAAGTGGTAGCTGATGGCAGAGTGATTTTTCTGTCCAGCCGCCCGTGCGATTTCCCGCACGGAGACGGCACCAAGGCCCTTTTCAGCCAGCAGTCGTTCTGCGGCGATCAGCAGTTGCTCGGCGGAGACGGATAATTCCTGATTGTGCGCTGTGTCCATGGCGCACAAATTAAGACAGCTGTCTTAATAAGTCAAGTGTCTTAAAAAATAGTTGCGGACCGGTTCCCGCAGTTCGCTATGGGTTGCTTGGTCGCCCACAAAACTCAAAAAATAGTTCTGTCCTCTTTAAACTCCAAAATAAATGCGTCCCCATTTCGCTCAGAAGAGTGAGGCGTGCTGACCTCCATCTATTACGATGTTCTGTCCCACAATGAAGCGTGACAGCGGGCTGCATAGCAGCGCCGCCATGGGAGCCAGGTCATCGGGTTCTGCCATAAATCCGGCGGGAATTTTATTGTGCTCCAGGAAGTGGGGTAGAACGCTCTCCTCGGTGGGCTCAAGGCCAAAGGCCTCGGCGTAGATCGGCATGATCTCGGCGGCGCCCTCCGTTGCAAACATGCCGGGTAACAGGTTGTTAATGTTCACGCCGGAGGCCGCGATCTCCCGAGAGACACTCGCGGTGTAGTTGATAAGCGCGGAGCGGGCGGGCCCCGACATCAGGCGCCAGATCATGGGGTTCTTGGCAGAGAACGTTGCGATGTTCACAATGCGGCCCCAGCCCTTGTCTTTCATCACTGGTATGAAATTGCGCATAATTTCGATGGGGCCGATGAGCGCAGTTTCTATAGATTCGCGCCACATATCAGGTGTGACTTTCAAATAGTCACCGTTGGGGGCGGGTGGTGTGATTGTTATGCACAGAATATCCGGGTCGGGACATGCCGCGAACAGTGCTTGCCGACCTTCTTCGCTGGAAGAGTCAGCAACGACTGGTGTGACACTGACGCCATACTTTTCGGCGATTTCTTTCGCAGCTTTTACCAAGCGCTCTTCCCGACGCGCCGATATGTAGAGCTCCACACCGGCCTCGGCCAGGCGCTCTGCAGTTGCTCGCCCCATACCTGCGCTACCGCCTGCCATGAGGGCTTTTTTTCCACTAATCTGAAGGTCCATTGAATTCTCCCTGTTTGATAAATCCGACTAGCATATTTCATTGCGTGCCCCGTGGTGCCGCAATGCGTTTGCTATAGCTGCAGAAAATTTACATCGACACTGAATTTGTGGGGAGCGCACAGGCGGCCAAATGCTATGCAAATGTGGCCAACTTTTTATTCCGTGCTATTGCGAAAGGAAGAAGGCGATTGACCACACCATCGCTTGAATGCCCGCCCAAAATCAGATGCATTCTCGAAGCCGAGTTCATAGGAGATAGAAGATATGGATGCGGAAGTTTCCTTCAACAGTTTTGTCGCCATGTTCAAACGAACTGAATCCAGTAGTTTCTGGTAGCTTGTCCCTGACTGCTCAAGTTTTCTTCTCAACCCACGTGAAGAGACCCCGAGGAGCTTTGCCGCGTCATCTAGTCTTGGCGGAGACGCGATCTGATCTATCAGGATTGATTTTACCGCGCCGACGAAGCTCATTTCAGCTTCGGCTTCCTGCAATTGCTGTTCGCTCATCTCCATAAGTAAACGAACTGTCAAAGGATCTGCCTGCTTCATCGGCAGATCCACTAGCTCCCTGTCGAAGTAAATCAGGTTACGGGCATGATTGAAGGTCACAGGAAACGCGAACTCATCCTTTACTTCTTCGAACCCTTCAGGTTTTCGAATAGCCAGTTCCGCCCGTTGAACCAGATGAGCACCTTGAAGCGCATCCAGGAAAAAGCTGTCCAGAAACAGCAGGAACGAGCTTAAGGCAAAGTAGATAACACTCTCGTGCTCCAAATGTACATCGACGCCCATGACAGTGTGGTCATCTGTTGTAAGTGAGCAAATCGAAAACACGCGCGTAAAATTCTTGTTGTAACGCATGATCATGCGTAGGGCCTTGGAAATTCTCCCACTGTTCGCCACGGTGAGAAGCGCAAGATTGGCCGCGGTAGAATCCCGTTTCATCCCTAACTGGAGTGCAAAATGCAGATTCTCAGTAATTTCCAGGACACGCAGAATGAACTTTTCGTGTTGCTCAACACTGAGACGATATGTTTCGTCATGCAGATGCTCTGCACGAAAATCCAACCCGTTAAATAGCTGTTCATCATCGTACCCCTGATCGAGGAACCATAGATATACAAGCCGTGGATAGTACGGCAACAGGATTGGTTCCATTCGTGTATAAGGGTGGCTGGCCATTGCTGAAATCGGTAGCGCTAGATTTGAGCTAAACACGCTGTCTACACGGCATCATACAATGGAGTGTCTTCAAATCGTAACATTCCGTATTGGTCCTCTCTAGCACATCAACGATTCTAACCTCTTCTCCAACTAGCGCAAATTCTCCCTGGAGTGCGGCGGCAACGGCTTCTGGATTCCTGGATTAGTGAGTCTAGTGAGAGTTATGGGGCTATGATGAGTGGCGGTGGGGAGCGGGACTAGAAACAGGGTTTTAGCCGCTCCCACTAGTGCGAGCGACGCTTTCTGAGGAAGCATGTGCAGATGCTACGTCTCAAATGTCTATCGATGGTTAATAGCCTCAATCGGTCACATTGACTAAAACTCTTGCGTTAACTAACATCGGTGGCTAATGCGGGTCTGTCCGGCGGGGCGTTTCACTGGCTCCAGTGGCTGATTAATAAGAAAGGCGACTCACTCATGAAGAGTCGCTGGAGATTTCTACAGGGAGGTTGTTTGCATGATTCCATCGAATCTATGTGCTGGTACGCGACTCAGTCGCGCGATTGTATGTTGCCTTTTTGCGCTGGGTAGCACCGTTGCCACCGCGCAGGCAGCTGGCCCTGAGTATGACGCGAAGGGAAACCCGCTCTTTTCGGAAGATGGGGCAGAGGTCACCTACACACCTGCGCAGCTGGGAGAGCCACTGCCGCTGGCGCCGGCAGAGCAAGCCGGATTTTCTTCCAATGCGTCAGACTTCAGCAATCCCGAAGATCCTGGTGTGATAATCCTTGAATCAAACGATACAGTGGTTCTTTCACGTTTTGATGCCCCCTCTGAACTCAATGACTCCGCAGACCCTTTTTCTGACCCCGTCCCGCATTCGTCCAACCTGATCAACCTCGATCGCGTTTGGCAGCACTCTATCTGGGGTGCGAATCTCGGGGAGTCCGGAATCGCAGCTGTAGACCTGGACGGAGATGGCAGTACCGAACTGGTTCTGGGTACCACTCTCGCACGCAATTTCGGGGAGAACAAAAATTGGCACATCGTGAAGTACCATGCGGGTAGTGGCAACTATGAAATTGTCTACACCAGTGATGCCAGTTCCGATTGGATTAACGTTGTCAGCGTCTACGTCAATAACGCCGTACGCAGAGTCCTCATTGGTTATGACAGCGGAACGCTTGACGTTTTCGACGGCAAAACAAGGAGATTGCTGCACCGTATCGACGTCAGCAACAGCGAAATATTATCCGTGACACAGGGCGACGGCGACAACGATGGAGTTGAAGAGATTATCGTCGCCACTGCAAACAACACATACTTCTATAATCCCCATACGTTAGGGAAAGAAAGCGAAATATCGATAGGTGGTGGTGATCTATCGGTGGGCAATGTGGATAATGACCCATTGCTGGAGATGGTTTACGTTGAGGGTCCCGTTGTGCAATATGACGGCTCCACCGCGATACTGCAGTGGGACTTCAGTGACTTCTCACCGGGTACCAAGCTTGAACTTGGGGACCTCGACGGCGACGGTGTGGAAGAGTTGATCGTCGCACGGAGCTGGTACTATATCGATATACTGGATGCAGAGAATCGCACGCCCCTCCGCCAGATCACTACCAGCACAAATATCAGCCAGTTGAAAGCCGTGGACGTGACCGGTGATTCGGTGCCGGAAATTCTTTACGGCGACCAGCAACATGGCGAAGTTCACGCGATCGATGGTGTGTCACTGGAGGAGTTGTGGGCCCTGGATAACCCCACTAGCGGTGCGCCGGGCATTGAAGTCGCTGACGTCGATGACGATGGTGAACTTGAAGTTATCTGGGGCAGCGGGTCTAACTCTACCGCGCCGGACTTTCTTTCTGTCCACGATATCGCAACCCTGGAGAGGGAGTTCATCAGTACCGATGAGGGCGGCCCGTTTCGCGGACTTGCACTTGGGGATACAGATGGCGACGGTGAAGATGAAATCGTAGTACTGGGGGGGGAGGCAGAAGCCTATGGCATCATTAACCCAACGCGCTATAGTAGTGCGTTGCCATTACGGGTCTACAATAGCCAAGACCTGTCACCGAAATGGAATAGCTACGATTATTCGTTACCCGGGAGCTATTTCGCTTACCTTGATGTGGCCATAGGCAATGTTGACGGGCTGGGCGCCAACGAGATAGTCGTTACACATGGCGATGTTTATGATCTGAATATTGACGTCATCGACGGGGTTTCAAAGTCAGAGATCAGTGCTAGCCGCCTGGATGCGGACCCGGCCAATAGTATAGCCCTGGCCAATTTTGTCGGTGATGAAAAAATGGAGGTCATTGCAGCTTCAGGTAATCAGCTCCATATCATCGATCCCGCATCTGCCACCCCGATCTGGTCCAGTATTGTGCTGGCGGGTGTTTCAAGCGCAAACCATATAGAGGCAGTCGACGTTTACGGGGATGGCCTGCCTGACATGGTTGCGTCGATTGGGAGAATACTAATTGTCGATGGCGTCACCAAAATTTATCGCCAATCCGCCGAAGATGATTATGTCGGGTTCGCGGTTGTCGGCGGGCCACTAAGCAGGGAGATCATTGCTGGAACCGAGTATGGCCTTCTTGTGGCTCTTGATCCGGATACATTTGACCGCACTGTCCTCGGCAGTGTGTGTGATGGTGCGGTAAACAGCGTCCGTGCTGATGCCAGTACCGCGTTTCTCGGGACCGTCCAGTTTGCCTGTCAGGACAATATTGGTATCTGGAGCATTGCTGAGCAACAGGTTTTGTGGCGAAGCCCCTCGCTAGGTCCCCAGGTGGGCTTGAACAATAACCTGCTGGCCTTGGAACAGAACGGGGAGGCTATGCTTGTTGTCGGTACTGAATACGGTGTGCAGGCGTTCAAAGGACCAGAAGTCAGTGTCAGAGACGCCGACGATGACGGGCTGCTCAATCACTTCGATAACTGTCCCAGTGATGCCAATCCTAACCAGGAGGATCTGGACGGCGATGGTGTCGGTGATGCATGTAACAGCGCAATGGACACTGATGGTGATGACTGGGCAGATGCACTCGATAACTGTCCCCTCGTGACCAACCCAGGACAAGAAGACTTGGATAACTCCGGCCGTGGTGATGCCTGTGAGATATTACCGCCCGGCTGTTAAGTAGCGGTAGTCGAGCGCTGGACGAGGCACCGAACTTAGTGGGGATAATGGAAATATTTTTCCGTGTCCTGTCCATATTCGATTTCGTCTTGTGCTAGCTAGAGCGCATTCTGAAAGCGTCGGCCAAAAATCCTCCAGACGGGGTTCTGCAACGTCTGTCTCCTCGATAATGAAAACGTGAAACGTTATTGGTGATGCAGATATGTATTCCTGCCTTGCCCTGAGCTTTCTGACTTGTGCTTCTCGAAAAGAAATTCTGTTCTCTTTCGGGAGGAGAAATGCTCTGCTGCCATTGTGTGCCATTCGTACATCGCTGCTCAGTCGAGCGGCGGATGATGGGACCTGGATTAGAGGAGGGCCGACGTTCTTTCGCTGACGGCGACAGTCGCCCGCTTTTGCAGCCACAGCCATAGCGACAGTAGTAGCCAGAGACTTGCGAGGAAGCCGTAAATAAATAAATGAACGGACAGAGTTTGCGGCGGGGGAGGCTTGGCTGCCTGAATGTCCGCACGTGTTTTGGTGTTTGATTCACGCTCTGCCAGTGTTTGGGTGTAGGATCTGCCCTGATGATCGTTTAGCTGGAGGGTGATTGCCTGCCATTGTAGGTCAGCTTCGGCCCTTTTTTCAGCATCAATGAGTATCGCAGGCACTGACGTTTTGGTGGACCATACCCGTCCAGCGCCTTCCAGTGGAAGGCTTTCACTGTGATGTTCCCGAACCAGATTGATTTCATACTGAGAAAGATTTGGTTCGCCAAGAGGAAAGAACAATGAGATATCTCCTCGACTGCCATCCGACGCCATGCGCTGTGATACCTGAACACGCCAGGTGCCGATCTCATATTCCCCGAGATACAGTATTCCGCTTGGTGTTGTGGGGGTCATACGTGTCAGCGCCACTAAACTGAATACAGTGGCTGCCGCCAGAACCAGCACGGTCAATGTATTGCTTGCAAAAAGTGGACCTCGGGAAAACTGGGAAGCTCTCTCCGGTGCGGCCCGAAGGCGTAGATACCAGAGGCAGTAACCCACGGCAATAGAAACAGTTATCAGTAATCCGAAGAAAAACCAGATTAGCTTGATCCAGAGCCCACCGAAATTGCCGAAATGGAGTGGGTCGGCGGTGTGCGTCCAGCGTTGAAAAAGCCCCATTGAGCTGCTGTTGCGCAGATGCAGTACTTCAGGATCATAGGGTTCAATAGCAGCATAATTGGCCGCATCCCGTACCAGCAGTGTGTCGGTTTGTCCGAATAGATGAACCGGTTCGCCACTGCCGCGATTGAGAAGGAGTGCGCTTACTTCCAGCCCCGGCATGGCTGCCTGAGCCTCACTCACGTATTGCCCGATGTCCGGTGGCGGCAACGTGCTATCGTACTTCTGTGTGCTGATAGTGTCAGCGGGCACCAGGCCGACCTCACCAATGTCCGCGACAATTTCCACCCAATACCAAATGCCGGTTAGGGAAAACAGGAGAGAAAATAGTAGTGCCCACAGCCCTGTGCTGCGATGCCAATCCACCAGAAAGACGCGAAGCCCCTTGTGCCAGTGCAGGCGTGTGAGTTTCTTTAGCCAGGACTTGAGAAAGAGCAGCCCCGTAAGGACGCTTAACAACAACACGAACGCAAAGATGCCAACGATATACAGCCCGTGGAACGAGTAGGGTGAGTTGATCAGGAAAAACTGTTTGTGGAAAATACGAAAAAAGACTTTCAGGCTGGCCTGCGTTCGCTCGGCCAGGATGTCGCCACTGTAGCGGTCGAGATGCAACACCAGTGTGCCGCGATCGGGGTCAGACGCCGATGCTTGCGCTGGAAGATAGGGTTCGGGTGGAATACGTAGCCCAGTGATGTCCGCACGCGGGTACTGTTTCTGGGCGGAGGCGTACAGTTTGTCGATGCCGGCATCCTTCGCCCCGACAGTGGACGGAGCCGGATTTCGCAATTCACTGTCAAGCAGCCAATCCAGTTCTGCACTCAGGGTAGCGATCGTGCCGGACAGGCAAATCACCAACAGCAGAAAGCCGAAGTGGATGCCCAGCCAACCGTGCACGCGAAACCATTGTTTGTTGGAAACTGGCATATCCGGTAGTGAATCGCTCGATATGGTAACGCTTTGAAGCAATCACCTCGCGGCAGTGGTCAATGTCTATAGTCAGAGCTCATACGCAAAGGAGACAACATAACTGCGCGGCGAAGAGGTGCCCACTCGCACTGCGGCAAACGCATCGGATGTCGTCAACGCCTGAGCGAGCTGGTAGTCTTCATCGGTGATGTTGCGCGCATTGAACTGTATCTTCCACGCATCCTGTTTATAGTACGCGGCCAGGTCAGCCTGTATCCACGAATCGTACTTTCCGTTGTTTTCGGTGCTGATGTATACATCACCTTGATAATAGGTGCCGCCACCCAGGCCCCCGAAGCCCTCTCCCACAGGAAACTCGTAGAATGCAAACAGGTTAAAATTGTTGTCGGCAATACCAGGCAGCTTGTTTCCTTCCGGGAAAACTGCGCCGCCTGAGCTGAGTCCGCCATCAGATATTTTGCTGTCGATATAGGAATAACCAGCCTGCACGCGCCAGCGGTCGGTGATATAGCCGACCGCTTCAAGCTCCAGGCCAGTACTTTCGATAGAGCCGATATTGCCAAAGTACTGGTCCGCGGGCAGCGCCTGCGGGTTCACCACGAAGGCGAGATCCTGCTTTTCTATCTGGTAAATTGTAGCGGTGAGCAGTAGTTGATCGTGCGGTTGCCATTTTGTGCCAAGCTCCCACGCGGCAGAGGTTTCAGCGTCGATGGGGTTGCCGGATTCATTGAGCCTACC
Organism: Halioglobus sp. D3-4; assembly: GCF_055809315.1. Lineage (NCBI taxonomy): Bacteria > Pseudomonadati > Pseudomonadota > Gammaproteobacteria > Cellvibrionales > Halieaceae > Halioglobus > Halioglobus sp. D3-4. Next base: position 2,497,519 of record NZ_CM147907.1, on the reverse strand, counting down.
GGCAGGGTTGGTATAGCCTTGCGAGTAACTGAGGTACGCCGAGAGGTTTTCCTGCACGTTGTAGACAAGGCCTGCCCTGAAACTGAAATTGTTTTCGTCATAGTCATTCAGACTGTCTTCGTACTCTGAGTAACGCCCGCCCAGCAGTATCGCCCAATGCTCGTTGAGGTGGACGTAGTCGAGAAGGTTGATGCCCAGTTCATTAAAATCTTGATTGGTCGAGCTGCCGCGATCATTGAGCCCGAAAATAATGCTGTCGCCGATGCGAACCTCCTGCGTCCCCGGCGCGGGCGGTTCCATGTTCGGTGTGAAATACGCACCCGTTGCCACATCGAAGTGCACAAACCTGTCGCCGCGGTAGCTGGTTGAGTCGGTCGAAAAGTCTTCGTAGGTGAATGACAGCAGCGCCTTGTGATCAAAGTTTAGCCCATCGGTAAATTCGAACGTATTCTTCAGGTCGTATCGGCTGGTGTCGCCATTGCCCTTGGATTTGCGCGGTTGAATCGCAACCTGGTTTTCCTGCTCGGTGCCGGGTGGGGCCACAACACCGGCATTCGCGTAGATGGCAACCGGGGTGGAGTCGACGTTTGTTTTGTCATTCTTGGTGTAGTTAAAGTCGAAATTCAGAGTCCACACCTGATTCATCTGCCGCGTTGCGAAGAGGTAGGTGCGAGAGGACTCTGCTTTCGACTTGCTGTTCCAGTCAGGTATCCCGAAAAACTGGTCGACATCCAGAAGGTTGCCGTAGAAGTATCCGTCTACACTATTGCCCTGCAGGACCTGGCCGCGATCCTGTGTATACTCATCGTCAATATACTCGTAGCCAACTACCACCTTTGAGCGTTCATCGGGAAGCCAGGCCAGGCTGGGGTTCAGCAACAGGCGTTTGCGGAAAACCTCGTTGCGAAAGCTGTCAGTATCCTCATAGGCACCTACCATTCTGCCGGCAAACCGCTCGTTGTTGTCCAGGGCGCCGGTCGCATCAAACTCTACTTTTTTGAAGGAGTCGCTGCCGTACAGCACTTCGATGTTTGCACCACGGCTTAATTCAGGCCGTTTGGTAAAATAGTTAATGATGCCGCCTGGCTCTCCCTGCCCGTAGAGGAGTGCAGACGGCCCTTTAAGTACTTCTATACGCCCGATATTTGCGGTTTCTGTCGATGGAATATTTGATGCGTTCAGCGGGTTGTTAATGCGCGCGCCATCTTTATAGATGGATTGAGAGGCGTCAAAACCACGGATGGAGAATTTTTCCTCACCGCCATTACCGGTCTTGAATTTGGTCACCCCGGCGACATTTCGCAGTGCATCGTCGACATTGTTGACCTGCTGATCCTTGAGCAGGTCTTCAGTAATGACGCTTACCGCAGCGGGTGTCTCCAGCAATTTGAGGTCAATACCTATCGCTGAATCAGCGCTGTCGATACGGTAATCGCGATGGTGTGCAGTGACTACAACCTCTTCCAGACGTGACTCTTCTGCTATAGCCAATTGTGTGCTGGCGGTAACGGTACAAATTAGTAATGGGCGAAAAACCAGTTTGCTGGAAGTCGACATAGTGTTGGGTGCATCCTTGGGTAGGTGTGTAGATGTATTAAGAGAGGTAAGCATACTATAATGATAATCATTATCAATAGTGTTTGGCGGATGCCCGAGGAGCATAAAGCACTAGACCGCTATGGAGAGTAGATCGAAAGAACCCGCTGAATCTCTGCGGACCGGGGGTGTCGCCGCCGACTATGCTGCCTCTGGAACCCATCCTCGTCGCAGCGTTACCAGGGTTCGGAAAGAGTTCATCTAAACGGGCGGTAATTGATATACTCCCGCTCCCACGAGATCACAGATAAGGACCGTAAAACATCCCTGAGCGAGAGTACGTAACAGTTCGTGTCACGAGTTTTTCAGAAGCGTCCTTATTGACTGGCCCCACCCTCGAACATGGTGCATAATGAGAAACATTCTCACTTGGCGCGCTGCCGTTACTGAAGAGCAGCGGGTAATCGCGTCGAGTGGAAAGACAGCGGCGGGCTCAATACCCGCCACCAAACGATAAATCACCACATGGGAAATCACTGTGAATGACCAAATTCTAAATCCTGCCCGATTGCTGGCCATTTGGGCTTGTCTCACCCTGTTTACGACTGGCCAAGCCTTTGCCTCGGGCACTATCGGCGAGCACGTGAACAACATGTCCGCTCATCTTGACGAGTACACTGAAGAAGTGGTGTGGTTGAACGGTAAAGTTGATGGCATCGTCGATATCTACGAAACGGAAGGCGCCAAAGCGGCCAAGCCGGAAGCAGTAGTTGATCTCTGGGAAGCTGTAGAATTCCACTCCGCCATCGAGATCAATTACGTTCCGCTGTACTCCAGTATCTGGCAGGGCCTGTTCGGTGTGCGCACTGCGATTGAGGAAGGTAAGCCTGTGAGCGAGGTGCGGCAACAGCAGGCAGTATTGGAGCAGACCTTGTGGCAGGCCCTGGGTGCGGTGAAACTCGCGGCGCAGTATCAGGAGCGCGGTCTGCTACCGGAGGTCGCGGCAACCGCCGCGGATACGCCAGCGGAAACCGTCGATGTGATCAAGCAGCACCTCGACCGCGTTGTGGCCAAGTACGCAGAGCAGCTTGACGACGAAGCCATCCGTATTACACAGGACACCTACCTCAACTTGTTCGAAGGCATCGAGGGAGATCTTATAGCGCTGGATGCTGAGCTGGTGGCCGCGCTCGAGAAAGACTTCAATGTCACCCTGCAAATGGCGATCAAGGAGGGCAAGTCGGTCGATGATGTGCGCGATGTTGTGGAGGCGATGCAGCGGCAACTCGACAAGTGCAAAACACTACTCAAAGAAGCCGACAAGAATCGCAGCGACGTTTTCTAGATGAAGCGCAGAACGTTTCTTCACGCCGCTGCAGCCGCTAGTGCAGGTACTCTCGCTACCTGGCCCTGGTCAGTAGCAAGGGCAAACCCAACAGCCGTAGAAAGTTTGCCGGCTCTAAAAGGTGAGCTCACGCTTTACCTCGGGCAGGGCGAGGGCGGACTCTACGAAAAAGTGCTGGCGGCTATCGAAGAGCGCAACCCCGGTTTCAAGTTGCATATTCGGCGCGGCCCGACTTCCGCGCTGGCCAATGCTATCGTCGCCGAGGCCAACGCTGGCGTGCGCCGCGCAGATGTGTTTTGGGCCGTTGATTCGGGTGCAATCGGCATGGTCAGCGACGCCGGACTGGCGCGCGCATTGCCCGCCGACCTGATCGGTCAACTGCAACCGGAATTTCGCTACGAGACCTGGGCGCCGGTGACGGGGCGTTTACGTACCGTGCCCTACTACACAGGTCGCTGGCAGCGTAAGGATATTCCGACGGACATAATGGCGATCCCGGACAGTGGGTTCAGTATGGGTTGGGCGCCTGCCTATGCGGCCTTCCAGTCCTTCGTCACCGCCATGCGTATTCTGGAGGGTGATGCCGCAACGGTGGACTGGCTGCGACGGGCGGACAAAAACGCCAAGTCCTATGCCGGCGAACTCGGCGTCGTGATGGGTGTGGAGCGCGGTGAAGTTGATATCGGATTCGCCAACCACTACTACACGCTGCGGTTGAAAGCGGGAAAACCGGATGCGCAGGTGGATCTTGCATTCACCCACGATGACGCCGGATGTCTGGTTAACGCTTCCGGGATACTGGCGCTGTCGGAGGGTGAACTGCCCGTCAATTTCATTCGCTACCTGCTAACCCAGGAGGTGCAGTCCTTCCTCGCCCGCGAGGCATACGAAATTCCACTGGTCAGCGGCACCGCACCGCCGCAGGGTTTGCCCCCGCTGGCCAGCATATCACCGCCGGCGGTGAATTTGACTGAGTTGGCTGACCTTCGGCCGACACTGGACCTGATGCGTAAAGCCGGCGTGCTATGACCCGACTCCCGCTGTCCTACCCTGTGGCGATGTTGGTTGCCGTGGTGATGTTATTGCCGGTGGGGGTGCTGTTCACTCTAACGGAGTCAGTCGAAGGGCTGTTAGACGCGCGCAACCTCACATTGCTGCTCAACACTTTGCTTCTGATTCTGGGCACGGTGATTGGTGCTGTCCTTCTGGGAGTCCCACTAGCCCTGCTGACCGCATACGTGCGCCTGCCGCTGGAGAAATTGTGGCTGGTGATATTGGCTGCACCCCTGGCATTGCCCAGTTACCTTGGCGCTTTCACGATCTACGCCGCCTTCGGTCCCGGTGGCGAACTGGAAAACATGCTTGGCATCAGCACCCCCGCGGCTGAGGGCTTATTTGGTGCAGCCATGGTAATGGCGTTGTATACCTATCCCTTCGTACTGCTGACAACCCGTTCTGCGCTGCTGGCCCAGGACGTCAGCCAGATCAATGCCGCGCGCACTCTGGGTTTGAGTTTTTCCGGTTGTCTCTGGCGCGTGGTGCTGCCGCGAGCGCTGAACGGTATCACCGCCGGTGCACTGTTGGCTGCACTTTATGCGCTATCGGATTTTGGCACGCCGGCGATCATGCGACTGGATACATTTACCCGCATGATTTACGTCGAATACAATGCCTTCGGCCTGAGTCAGGCTGCGCTACTGTCTTTACAACTGTTGGCGCTAGTGGGGTTAGTGTTATACCTGGAGTCACGCGTACATGTGACACCGGAACGCCCTGGTCGCGCCCTCAGCTTGTGGCCTCGACGCTGGCAGGTCAGCGCTATACTGGTGGCGATAGCACCGGTCACGCTGATGGCGCTGGTCCTGCCGCTGGGGATATTTGGCTTGTGGCTGGTGCGCGATGGCAGCGGTGACTTCGACATGGCGTATACCTGGAACTCTGTCTACGCGTCGCTGCTGGCGGCCGCTGCGGCGGCCGTGGTCGCGCTGCCAGTGGCCTGGGCGGCAATGGGCGGTCGCGCGGGACGACTGATGGAGCGTGTAACCTATTTGGGGTTCGGTATTCCCGGAATCGTGATGGGCACCGCCCTGGTGTACATTGGACTCAAACTGGCTTTTCTCTACCAGACGCTGGCGCTGCTGGTGATCGCGTATGTCATGCGCTTTCTGCCGCTGGCGGTGAGTTCCATCCGCTCCACCTCTGAATCCATCGACGGCAGCCTGGTAAATGCGGCGCGCGTGCTCGGGGCCGGACGTGCTGAGGTATTTCGTCGCGTGACGCTACCGCTCACACGGCGCGGTATTATCGCAGGGGCGGCGTTGGTGTTTCTCGAGGCGATGCGCGAACTGCCGGCAACACTCTTGCTGGCACCCACGGGCTTTGAAACGCTGGCGACGTACCTGTGGCGGGTCTACGAAGCAGGCTATTTCGGCCGTGCGGCAGTGCCCGGCCTGCTACTGATTCTCATGTCCGGATTAGGTTTACTCCTGATGTTATCGGGGGAAAGACGAGAAGAGTTCGGCGTTTTCGAGGATAATCGCGCCTGATCTGGAAAGACGGTGCGTACTCTATGCTTAAAATTGAAAACCTATCGGTGGACTACGGTGATAACCGCGTAGTTCACAGCCTCAACCTGGCGTTGGCGGATGACGAAATCCTGATGCTGGTAGGGCCCACCGGATGCGGCAAGACAACGGCCCTGCAGGCTGTCGCTGGACTGGTGCCCATTGCCGAGGGCTGTATTTCCCTGCCGGGCTGGGAAGCCACGCCCAGCGTGTCCATCCCTCCCGAGCGGCGCAATGTCGGCATGGTGTTCCAGGATTTCGCCTTGTTTCCCCATCTCACTGTCGAGCAGAACATCAGCTTCCGCCTGGCGGATAGCGGTCCCGCCGAGCACTGGCTTGAATTGCTCGGCCTCACGGCATTGCGCCATGCAAAACCCGGGCGGCTGTCTGGAGGCCAGAAGCAACGCGTCGCGCTGGCGCGTGCACTGGCGCATGGACCGGCGCTGATGCTGCTCGACGAGCCCCTTTCCAATCTGGATGCCGCGCTGAAGAACAGCCTGCGCTGGGAGATTCGCGATGCCCTCAAGGCGGCCGGCGTGCCGGCTATCTGGGTGACACACGACCAACAGGAAGCGCTGTCGGTAGGGGATCGCCTCGGCATCCTCAGGAATGGTCGCCTGATGCAACTCGGTACGCCCCAGCAATGTTTCTGTGCGCCTGCCGACCGTTTCGCCGCCGGCTTTCTCGGCGAGGCCAGTTTTCTGCCAGCCCAGCTCAGAGAGGGTAGGGCCGAGACTGTACTGGGGAATCTGGCCGCGCTCCCGGTTGCCGGTGCAACAGGGCCGATTGAATTATTGCTGCGTCCGGATGATTGTAGCCTTGCGGCAGCATCGGAAGGGGGCAATGCTGAACTACGTCTGGCCCAGTTTGAGGGCGGTACCTGGTTGTACACTGTTCGCCTCGATCAGGGCGCGGAGATCCGCGTGCGCACCAGTCACGAAGAGCGATTCGATATCGGTGCCCGGGTAGAGCTGGCGGTGACCAGTACAGACCCGCTGGCGGCGTTTGCAGTGTCTGGCGATTGAAAAAAAACTCTGGGTCTGCGTGCCGTGTGAGAGGCTCAACTGCTGTTATTCGCGATGAGGCCGTGCCGATAGTTTTTCCCGCCAGTTACAGCCCAAACGCTATTGGGATCACCGTGCAATGCGCGCCGCTGCACCGCAGCTCCCATTCGCCAGAATGCCACCGCTGCTGCCATCGCCAACGCGTCAACACCCAGCAGGGCGCCATGGCTAACGAGTGCGTTCGACCAGGAGGGAACATTCACCAACGTCAGGTCCACTAACGGAATTGCAGCGCTCAACAAGGCGGCCAGATAAAGCAGGTCCCGGGTTCCGGTCGCCACCGGGCGCAGGTAACACCAGCCGATAGACAGGAAGAACACCGAAAAATACACGTACTCTGTCATGTCAGCGCGATTGCTAAGACCGGCAAAAAGGCGGCTCGCCAGAAATGCAGCCGATATGCCCGCCATGCAACCGATACATACACCGCTATTGAGGCGCGCCAGGAAGATGACTCCACCGGTTTGTTCGGTGCTTCGTCGCTTGCGGCGTGATTCGATCCACAGCAAGTTGCCCGAGTAGAACAGGAATGCGCCCGCAAGTCCGAGCACAAAGTACAGCCAGCGAGTGATGTAACCGCCAAAGGAGGCGTAGTGCAGGGAAATCAGTCCATTGTAGAAAGTGAAGCCCGCCGAGGCGCTCGCAGGGTCGTTTACCGCGATCACCTGCCCCGTAGCTGCGTTCAGGGACACAGATGCAAACGGGACAAGCGTGTCCGCCTCAGACATGCCGCGCACGGTGACCACCGCATTGGTATCACCCACATGCTCGTAGCGGAGCTGGTGAGGCTCAAGAGCTGCAATTTCACCCCGGGCAATCTCCACAATTTTAGCCACCGAGAGCGGCGGGCGCATCTCACCGGCGGGCTCAATGTGCTCGATTATTCCCAGATCCCGCCCAACGATAGTTTGCAGCTTTCCCTCGTACACAAGATACTCAAACGGCGCCAGCACGAAAAAACCGATGGCCAGCAATGCGCTACTCCACGCAAACATCACATGCCACGGGAGCGATAACACACCGATAACGTTATGTGTGTCCAGCCAGAATCGCTTTTTGTTCCGCCCTGGTCGCACAATGAACAGGTCGCGAAAAAAATTGGGTAAGAAGATGAGTAACCCGGTGACCAGGGCCAATCCGTAAATTACGCAAACCAGCCCCAGCACGTAGAGACCAAAGCTTGCCGGCAACCCTGCCGTGTAGTGAAGCCGATAGACAAAATCCGAGAGCAACGACTGGTCGCGCGCTGTGCTAAGCGTGCCGTCACCGTCGATGCGGAATTCGTGCCCCTCAAAGTTGCCGTCCTCGAGGCGTTCGAACCAGCGTACCAAATGCGCCGGCTTATTCGGACGCGACAGGTCCAGTCGCACAGTCTCCGCAGCGTTCGGTTGTGCCTCCAGCGCCAGATCAAAGAGTTGCTGGGCCTGCTGGTAGTCCTGATGCTGGGCGGGCATGTCCAGGTAGTGATCCCAGACATCCAACTCCTCCCAAAAAACAGTTAATGCGCCCGCATAGAAAGCGATGAACAGGACCAGGCCGGAACCCAACCCCGTCCACGTGTGTACATCGAGAAAGCGTTTGAGGGTCGCAGCCTTCATACACCGGCCATCCCGAGAATCCTCAACAGGGCGAGCAACCCAAACCCCAGCCCGGTGATACCACATAATACAGCGATGGCCGCGTGCGCCGAGGGCAACAGGTAGCTGGCAGTGGCAAGGCCGACCCACAGCGGAAACACCATCAGCAAGGCCGGCAGGGTCAGGCTGCTGGCCACGGGTAGCAATGCCAGACACAAACTGATCAACGCCACAGTGGCCGGGATAGACAGCAGTATGGCTACCAGCGATCTAACCAGCACGGCGTTTGACCTCGATATGACGGACCGCAAGATCGATCCATGGCATCAACATGCAGGCCAGGAAATAAGCAGACAAAAGTACATAGAAGCCGGACCAGAATCCGCCCAATGCGGGACCAAGATGGAATGCCCAACTCAGCAGGCCGAGGGCAATGCCTGACACCATTACCCTGCGCATGCCTTGCGTGTAACGTATAGCCAGATGAGTAAGTCCAGCGGATGCTGTTACCAGCAGCAGGCTTGTGTAGATTGCGTCGATGTTTCTACCAGTCGTTATCGAGGGTTATGAGAAGTATTCTCATTCGTAACTTTAGCCGATTCACTATCTGAATGCCACCACTCGATCCCCTGTCGTATTAATGGGGACGGATTTATTTCTGACCCACGGATGAAATAGAATTACGTATCGGATTGCGCGAATGGCATCGATTTTCTGGCCGTGCTTAAACTCAGTAAATGGAACTCTCCCTTTTAAAAGTATATGAATGCAACTTCCGTCGAACAGCGCGTCGCCGCGATCTATAGAGATGAATCGAGCCGAGTATTGGCTACGTTGATTCGTCTGTTGCATGGCGATTTCGATCTCGCAGAGGAAGCCCTGCAAGATGCGTTTGTCGCTGCCCTGTCACAGTGGCAGCGCGATGGTGTTCCGGAGAATCCCCGGGCCTGGTTGATCTCTACGGGGCGCTTCAAAGCCATCGATCGAATACGTAAAAAATCGCGTTTAGACGGCTATCAGGAAGAGCTTGCCCAAAGTCTGGAACGACAGACGCAAAATGGGATATTGGATGACGATAGCATTGAGGATGATCGCCTGCGGCTCATTTTTACCTGCTGTCATCCCAGCCTGGCAATGGAGGCACGCGTGGCCTTGACCCTCCGGGAAGTCTGTGGCCTGCCTACTGAGGCAATTGCTGCGGCGTTTCTCGTGTCAGTGCCGACCCTGGCTCAGCGCATAGTCAGGGCGAAAAACAAAATCCGCGATGCGGGTATTCCGTTTGAGGTGCCTGATCCTCGGCTGCTGCCGTCGCGACTGGACGCGGTATTGCCGGTTATCTATCTGGTATTTAATGAGGGCTATTCCGCTTCCAGCGGTGCACAGCTTACCCACGGTAATCTGTCGACGGAGGCTATCCGGCTGGGCAGACTGTTGTTCGATTTACTGCCAGATACAGAAGTGACTGGCCTGCTAGCTCTGATGCTGTTGCACGATGCCAGGCGAGATGGTCGCACAAGCGCCGAAGGCGATTTGATACCTCTGGAAGAGCAGGATCGATCGCTGTGGAATAGCGTTCAGATACGCGAGGGCTGTGAACTGGTGGAGCAGGCATTGCGAGCTGGCCCACCTGGTGTCTACACCCTGCAGGCGGCTATAGCCGCCCTGCATGCCGAGGCGCCTTCGGCTGAAGCTACTGACTGGGCGGAAATCACCGGTCTTTATGAGGTGCTGCTGCAAATCAGTCCGTCCCCGGTTGTAGCGCTCAACCGCGCTGTTGCCGTAGCGATGTGCAATGGGCCAGAGGCGGGCCTGATGGCGATTGATCAACTGATGCATCACAAAGACCTGCAGGGCTATCACCTGCTTCACGCTGCCCGCGCCGACCTATTGCGGCGACTCGACCGATCACAAGAGGCGATTCAAAGCTATCGCCAGGCGCTTGATCTGGTGCAGCAGGAGCCCGAGAAGCGCTTTTTACAGCGACGTTTGGCTTCAATAGAAAAATAGAAAAAAATACTTCCGTGCCTGTCGAAATCTCCACGCAGCGTTCGACTATTGGGTGAAAACACCTTTTCAGCGAACAAGCATACAGGAGCAGTAGCCCATGACAGCTATGATATTTGTAAACTTACCGGTCGCAAACCTGACTGTGTCAATGGCCTTTTACCAGGCTCTGGGCTTTGAGAACAATCCGCAGTTTACCGATGAAACCGCCGCTTGCATGGTCTGGAGCGAAGCAATCCATGTCATGTTGCTCACTCACGAAAAATGGCGTCACTTTACTGATAGACCTATCCCTCCTGTAACTTCAAGTGAGGTGATGCTCAGCCTCTTTATGGAGAATCGTGAAGCCGTTGATGCCATGAATATCACTGCGGCAAACAAGGGCGGTACTGCGGACATTAACCCCGGCCAGGATTTCGGGTACATGTACAGCCGCGCTCTGGCGGATCCTGATGGTCACGTATGGGAGGCGGGGTGGATGGATCCTGATGCAATAGCTGCAGAACGGGATGACCGATAGAAGCGGTTTCGATGGGTTGATTCTACACAGTAGTAAACGGCTAAGTGGCGATAACGCATAGGGCTTAAGGAGTAACACTATGATCTACATCGACGGGTTTGTAATCGCAGTACCCAAAGCTAACAAAGAAAAATTTATTCAGCATGCAGATGTGAGTGATGCTGCCATTATTGAGTGGGGCGCCACCCGTGTCCTGGAATGTTGGGAAGACGACGTGCCCGATGGCAAGGTGACGGATTATCGTAAAGCAGTACAGGCACAACCAGACGAAGCTGTTGTGTTTTCCTGGATCGAATGGCCAGACAAGGCTACTCGCGATGCAGGTATGGAGAGAATGATGGCGGCTGCGGAGAGTGATCCACGTTTCAATCCCGAGCAGAATCCCATGCCTTTTGATGGTATGCGGATGATCTTCGGTGGCTTTTTGCCAGTGGTAAAGCTTGAAAAAAGCCACCCTTAACGAACTTATAAAAGTACGGAGACAAACATGCTCAACGAACATGGCGAGTTTATCTGGTATGAATTATTAACCGATAGTATCGATGACGCGCTGTCCTTTTACAGCGCGATACTGGGCTGGCAGTCTGCCAGTAGTGGCCAGCCCGACAGGGACTACCGAATACTCCGCGCTCAAGATCAGCAGGCCGGAGAATCTATCGATATAGGTGGCCTGATGCAACTGACGGAAGATATGCGCAAAGGCGGTGTCAGACCGATATGGCTTGGCTACATCGGTGTTGATAACGTGGATCAGACAGTCGCCAATATCATCACCGCCGGTGGCAACGAACTAATGCCCGCTACTGATATACCGCAGGTCGGCCGCATAGCCATGGTTACTGACCCAGAGGGAGTCCCATTCTATGTGATGCGCGGCTCTAGCAGTAAGGGCAGTATCGCTTTTGCCGCAGACAAGCCGCGTCCTGGACATTGCGCATGGAATGAATTGCTCAGCAGCGATACTGAAGCGGCTAAAACTTTCTACTTCGATGAGTTTGGCTGGAGTAAAGATGGCGAGATGGATATGGGCCCGCTGGGCCGGTACGAGTTTATCCGTCACAACGGTGTTGTTGGGGCCATCATGCAGAAACCAGAGGATGCTCCAACACCGATGTGGCAGTACTATTTTCGGTGCGACGATATTGATATCGCTGTCACCACGATCTCCGAGAGGGGCGGGCAAATCCTGCATGGTCCTGACGAAATTCCCGGCGGAGACTTCAGTGTTAATGCGATTGATCCACAGGGAGCGCTGTTTTCTTTAGTAGGATCAAGAAATACGATTCGCACCACGAATTGAACACCATATGATGGCATGCCAAGGCTCAAGCACGGGCTGCCGCTACCTCTATTGTAGAGTTCGCGTACAAAGGAGAAAGGAAACATGAAATATCTATGTCTGGTGTACTACGATGAAAAAAATATACAGAAAATGTCTCAGCAGGAATGGGATACCCTGAATCGCGAGTGCATTGGCTGTGTGGCAGATCTAACCGAAAGCGGCCATTATCTGGATGGCGCTCCGCTGCTTTCAACCGATACCGCAACGACACTGCGCATGCGCGATAATAAACCTTTGGTCACCGATGGTCCCTTCGCAGAAACCAAAGAGCAATTGGCGGGATTTTATATGTTGGAAGCCCGGGATATGAATGAGGCACTTCGCTTGGCGGAGAAGATTCCCCCGGCGCGCTATGGGTGTGTGGAAATTCGCCCGGTGAGGGAGTTGATGGAACAAGAGAATATGCGTTAAAACATTAACGTTTATGAACATTAATGGGTGTCTCCTGCAAATTAGACTGCGCCTTCTAAGTTCACCCACCGCTTTGTGACGACAAGTCCAAATAGCAGAGTCATAAATAGTACTAGAGAACCCGGCGCAGGTACCTGAGTAGATGCACGGCCAATGTCGGCAGAGGTAGAATAGGAAACTCTATGAACCATATTGATGACCTCTCCGGGCTGCAGGGTAATACCTAAGGCGAAGCCCATCATGGCAGATGCAAAGGCATCGCTATCCAGCGCCGCGAAATTAGAAACACTTGTCATGCCGGTCAGGCTCAAATGTCCGGTACCGGCGACGTCTGTTTCTCTACCGACGGTGGTGAAGGCGTTTTCGCCAGAACTGTTCTCGTCGAATTCATACGGTGCAGAGTCGGCAAATTGAATATCGAGTGGGTTCGAAGAGCTAAAGAATAAGTCTGAAGTGGCAATTGCATCGGCAGCCGTATTGAGGCCGCCAGCTAAGGCAAACAGATTAATCTCAAATACACCCTGGATGCCGAAAGTGAACTCACTCTGGCGGTTGTTCGTAAACGTAAAGGTTCGTTGGTTCTGAACATCGGCATTAGCTGAGGCGGGATGAAGTTCGCTGGATAGCGAAGCCTGAGACGAGCTTTCACCCAGAACACCTCGTGCGGATACATCATTTGTCCCGTCATTGTCATCGTCTAACTCCAAAATTTGGTAAAGGCGATGGTTGTTCGTGGCTACCGCTCCCTCTGAACCCATATTTCGCGTGGTGCTGCTAGTACGAAAAAAAACAGAAGGGTTTTCGGGTGAAAGGCCTGCAACGATGGTTTGGCTATCCTCAAAAGGTATCGCATCAGGGGCGTCCAAAAAGGATGCGACTGAATTGACCAACGTCGGACCACCTGCGATTGCGTCAAAGCCCGGTGGCAGTTGGCCACCGCCTGCAATAATAAATGTGCTCTCTAGACTGGCGCCGCTGAATGCAGTATCGGGCAGGGCGGCCGCTGAGTGTGTCCAGAGCAGCTGACTCACTATAGTTGCAGATAGTAACAGTCTCATTTGAGGTCCTTGAATTCCATGTAGAGTCTTTGCATGGAGTATAGGAAGGATTATTGATTAGCGCCAAGTTCAGGGGCAGATAGTACTTGAATGAATGCTTCGAGCGAGCTTTCGGGCTGGACTTTCGAATCGGGACCGAAACGGAGAAGTTTCCGTTAATGGGGACAGTCCCATTTACTGCCCCGTTAACTCCAGACTGGAAAATCCACACCTCACATCGACATGGAAGTCCCCGGTGAGTTGGTCGGGTTTCGTTGGCCCAGGGTAGGGCTCATCTGAGCCGGAAATGGCGACGCTAACGGCTATTAGTTACGAGTTCGGCCCACTCCCGCATAGGCTCTTCCGCTGATCCCGTTAAACTACACAAAACGGCTTGGATATCGTCTGTCAAATTCAAACCACTAAGTCGTCCTAGTACTGCGCGCGATTTAATTTGAAACACTTTCCGTGTTGTGTAGGATACACTGCTCATCGAGATTCAGTGCGGCTCGCATCTTACGGATAATCCTGATCTTGAGTCGAAATATTGCCAGTTCTGGCAAAGGGAAACAGTCTCTGGAACTCGCAGGGCGAATGCCATCAAATTCGCTCGGTGTTGTTGTCGGAGTCGCTGGGTTGCGCTGAGTAGGCGTGGGGTATGCCCCGTTATTCCGGAGTGATACCGGCTGTATCCGATAATTCGTGCGGGATAAGTTGCTCCGTGGGAATGACGAGGCGTGTCAATGCGCTACGCCCAAATTCCGCCTGGACATTGGTGTCCACAGCTCGCGCTGACGATTATATGACACCACAGAGCGAGAGCGCCTTATCGTCGCCGATAGGTTTTGACTACAAGTATTGACTACAAGAGAAGAGATGCAAACAGTTATGAGTGAACTAGCCACCAGTGCCAGCAATTCGATTATTCTCCGCTTACGTATTCGGAATCAGCCAGGTATGCTCGCGCGCGTACTGTCGGAAATTGATACTGCCGGTGGCAATATTGGTGCGATTGATATTGTCCAGTATGAGCAGGACCGCATTGTTCGCGACGTCACGGTAGAGACGACAGGTGCAAAACAGGTAGATCGCATTACCGATATGTTAAATGCACTTGAGGGTATTGAAGTCGTTCATGTCTCTGACCGTGTATTCGTGATGCACCTGGGTGGAAAGATTGAAGTGACCAGCAAGGCGCCGCTGAAATCGCGGGACGACCTGTCAATGGCGTATACACCGGGTGTGGCGCGCGTGTGCCAGGCGATTCATGAGGATGTTACCAAAGCGTATAATCTAACGATCAAAAAAAATACCGTCGCCATCGTCAGTGATGGCACTGCAGTGCTCGGCCTGGGTGATATCGGGCCGGAGGCCGCAATGCCTGTGATGGAAGGCAAGGCAATGCTGTTCAAGGAGTTTGGCGAGGTGGATGGTTTCCCGATCTGCCTGAATACCACGGATACGGACGAAATTATACAAACCGTCAAGGCAATTGCCCCCGGGTTCGGTGGTATTAATCTTGAGGATATCTCCGCGCCTCGTTGTTTTGAAATCGAGCAGCGACTGATACAGGAGTTGGATATTCCGGTCTTTCACGATGATCAGCATGGGACCGCAGTCGTGCTGATCGCCGGGCTTATCAACGCACTGAAAGTCGTTCGCAAATCGCCGGCACAGATAAAGGCGGTGGTGGCGGGTGTTGGTGCGGCCGGTACGGCCTGTACACGCATGATGCTGGACCTGGGTATCAGCAATATCATCGGTCTCGACAGGGCAGGTATTGTTCACGCCGGGCGAACAGATTTGAACTCGGCCAAGCAGGCGTATTGTGAGATGACCAACCCGGAAAATATTTCCGGTGGCATGGCCGAGGCTATTGCAGGCGCTGACCTGTTCGTTGGACTTTCTGGCCCCGGTATTTTGAGCGTAGAGCACCTGAAGACAATGGCCGCAGACCCCATCGTTTTTGCAATGAGCAACCCGGAGCCGGAAATCATGCCGGAGCTCGCGTGGCCACATGTTGCAGTGATGGCGACAGGTCGCAGTGACTACCCCAATCAGCTAAATAATGTGTTGTGCTTTCCCGGCTTATTCCGTGGCGCGTTGGATGCGCGCGCGACAGACATCACCGAAGCGATGAAAATGGCTGCTGCCCGTGCCATAGCAGAGACGATTGACGCAGAAAAAATTTCCGCGGATTACATCATTCCGAGCGTATTCGACAAGAATGTGGCACGCAATGTAGCGGAGGCCGTCAAGAAGGCGTTCTATGACGCCAACTGACGCACAGGTAGCAGGCTTGGCCCGGTCGTTCAAATAGCGCTGCGAGTGGCACCGCGATGAATCTCTGCCACCTTCATCAATCGGATAGAGGTCGGCAGTTATCCGGATTATTCAATTCGCAAACAACAATTTCCGGGTCGCTGGCAGAGCTGATTTTTGGTGACAGGTAAATATTGCTGAGGACTACCTGGGTGACGTCATACACCGCGCTATTCATGACATTCTCATCCACTTGCCACTGGTAAATGGATCGGATATCCCAGAAATCTGCGACTCGCCTGGCTGTCTGCTCCGTTCTATTTGGGGCGTTGGCAGGACGTTGCGGCGGGTGTGACCGCATGGACGCTAGTGCTGCTGAACTCCAGCTATGATAGATGCTGAATTCAGCAGTGCCCTCGCCATACCCGGAGAACGACTCTGCTGGAGTTTCTGTGTTACTGTTCTCCTCGAAGCCCAGCAAGAAATCCATGCCGAGACGATACTCACTGCTGTCGGGAATCCCGGACTCGTTGTCAGGTAAACCTGCTCTGGGAAGCGGGACAGCGTCAGTCAGTTCGTGCGTTGCTGTATCGATTTCCGCGGAACTATTCTGCGAATGATGATGGCGGAAAAATGCAAACTCAACCGAATCGCCGGAATAGTTCACCATCACGGTGTTACAGCGGGTAGTCAGATCAACACAGCGAGCTTCACGGCCCTCATCCTCTGACTCAGGGGCGTTGTCAGCAATTGCGTCTTTATCGTTGTCCTGATCCGTAACAGTAGCGTGAACGGTAGTTGTCAGCAAAAGTGCTATAGCTGCCAGTGCCAAACCATTGATCATTGTTCTTACTCTCAACCCAGGTTAATCGGCGCGAAAGAGCGCAGCAACGGCCGGCCGGATTGATACCGAACAACCCGGGCAGCCGCGAGTTTGGTTAACTCGGGATTTAGCGAACGCGTCGCTTGCGGGATGAAACCCCGGCAAACGCACCGAGAGCCACCAGTAACAGGGTGGATGGCACTGGAACGTCGACAGGCTCGAAGTCATAGGATGCCACATACCCGTTGCCACTGATACTCACATCATCGAAGTACACGTCCTGGCCCTGGTTATAGGTGCCTACGCCCATGCTCAATGCTACGACGTCCGCGCCACTGAAGTCGCTGTTGAAAGCCGCCATCCAGTCCGTCAGTGTTTTCAATGGTGTGCCGCCAAATGAATTGGGCTGACCGAAGCCGCCGTTCCACCAGAACAGGCCACTGTCTGCGGTAATAGCCACTGACTCCCAGTCATCTGTGGGAACCAGGGCTGAACTGCCCTCGGAGCCGGGTTGATTCCAATAGGGCTCATAAATCAACGTGCCGACGCAATCGTCGCCCTGGGCACAACCGGTGTTGAGTATTGAGAGCTTGATTGAAGGGGCGGCATTCGGGTTGCCGACGTCCTCCTTGTAATAGGAGTAATTCAGGCTGAATGAGTTGGAAAACAGCGCGCTCGCATTGCCGTAGCTATCGACGACTGCGACCTCCGCCTTGTCGCCGTTGTCGAAGCCTGTTGTCAGGCGTGCGGCACCGATCGGCAGCGGCTGGTTGTTCTCGAGATTGCCGCCTTGTCCGGTGAGATCGACAATGCTGGCTTGGCCCGTCCCGCGCATGTCGCTCTCAAACCAGACGCCGGGAGTGGGCGTGATTGTGTATGGGGCAAATGAGTTGACGACAGCCGCATCGGCGGGTGCAGCGAAGCTGACAGCGACAAACAGCGCACCTGCTGGTGCGAATAAACGGTAATCCATACCTATCTCCTTGAGCAATTAGTGATTGGCAAGCTCTTGCTCTGTAACTTGCGCACTGCACTGTAGGCAACTTTTATACCGAAAACTATAAAATGCCCATATTTCAACGAGGTGCAGATATTCACTATGTCGGCTCGTGTATCGAATGTAAAAAAAGCTGACGTTCTGGTTCGCACAGACGAACTGGCGCTTTTTGTGGTATCGACATTCGTGGTACTTCGACAGCCGTCGATAAGGCGGCGGTGGTTGACACAATTCTCACTACGCGACTATGGTGATGGCCGAGCAGAGGGTCACCCGATGCAATCTCACGATGTAGAGTAAAGCCTGGATGGCAATGAACATGTTTTGGAATGAACCGACTCGGGGAGGCACGATGCCGATAGCAAGAATTTCGCCCATCAACTGGTTTCAGCGTTTTATGCTGGTTGTCTGCTTTTTAGCCGTGGCGGCCTGTGGCGATAGCACCACCAGTGAAGAATACCTGGCGCGAGCCGAGCAGCTTTTGGCAGAGCACAACTACGCCGAAGCAATTATCGAACTAAAAAATGCACTGTCCGTTGCCAATGAAAAACAGCAAACACTGCCGCGCGCCCGCTGGTTACTGGGTAAAGCTTACCTCGATACCGGCAGTGCGACGGCTGCGGCCAAGGAACTGGAGCGTGCCAGGGAGTTGGGATGGAATCCCAACGAGGTGCTTCCGGCGCTGGCCAAGGCGCTGCTCAGCAAAGGTGATCTGGCGGGCGTGATGGCGCTGTCCACCGCGGGTCTATCCCCCCGGGCGACCGCTCAATTGCAGGCACAGCAGGCGCTGGCGAAACTTGGACAGGGCGATATCTGGACGGCAGACACCTTCATTGCCAAAGCGTCTGAAGTACACGGCGAAGACCCGGAGGTACAGCTTGCGGAAGTGCGAATGCTCGGTGCATCCGGTGATCTGGACGGCGCGTTGGCACTCGTTGAACGCGTACTTGCTGAACATCCTGATAGACGCGACGCCTGGAGTATGAAGGGGGACTTGCTGGCCGCACAGAATAAACGCCCTGAAGCACTGGCCGCATTTTCTGTCGCGATTGAACTGTCGCCTGACAGTAAGGAGGACCGGCTCAAGCGCGGCCTTCTCAATCTGGAAATGCGGCAACTGGAGGATGTGACTCCGGATATCGAATTCCTACTCGAAACCGCACCGAAGCACCCGATGACCAATTATCTGCAGGGATCGTTGGACTTCCTCAACGGGAATTACGCGAACTGTATCGATGCCCTTACATTGGCAGAACCAGCAGCGGAGCAGTATCCGCTGATCCTGTTTTACCTGTCAGGCGCCTATATGGTTGAGGGCAATGAGGCGGAAGCAGTAAGGCAGTCGGAGCGGCAGGTGACATTGAATCCCAATTTTGCACCCGGACGCATACTTCTGGCGAGCCTCTACCTGAAAAACGCGCGGGCGAAGGAGGCGCAACAAACGCTGCGCCCGGTACTGGATGCTGACCCGTCTGACCGGCTTGCGCTGAATATTATGGCTAAGGCTTTGATACAGGATGGCAAGACGGACCAGGCGCTGAAGATACTGAAGACTCTGCAGCAGACTGCACCGGAATCCGCCATTGCTCACTTTGAACTGGGCGCCGGGCTGCTCTTTGACGGCCAGCGGGAAGCTGCTAATCGGCAGTTTGAAACGGCACTTTCGCTAGATCCCTCACTCGAACAGGCCAGCATGTTCAGGCTGCAGGCTATCAGTGAATCAGAGGACATTGCTGGCGCTATTGCCGATGCACAGGAATACGTGAAGCAGAATCCGGACAGTGTGCATGGCCATACAGTGCTGGGGCAGAAGTATCTTGCCAACGAGCAGGTTGATGAAGCCATCGCGGAACTTAAAGAGGCGCTGTCCCTGGTGCCGGGCGACCCCGAAGCGAATCACACCCGGGCAAAAATTGAGCAGCAGCGGGGTAATACAGAGGCCAGCAGGGCTTACTACCAGGCGGTACTGAAAGAGAGGCCGGATTATCTGCCCACGCTCTTGCATCTGGCGGCACTGGCTGCTGAGCCCGGCAATGAGGATGAGATGGTGGCGCAACTGGAGTATGCCATAGAGGCGCACCCCGATGCTCTGGAGCCCCGATTGATGTTGGCCAGGTATTACGTCTGGGGCAATATGCCGGACAAGATTCCGCCACTGTTTGCGTCGCTCTCAGAGTTACAACAGCAGTCTCCTGAGGTATTGAGCCTGCTGGCAATTTCCCAAATAGCTGAGTTCAAGTATGACAAGGCACAGTACAACCTTGAACAGCTTGTCGAACTTGAGCAGGACACGGCTTACACCCACCACCTGCTGGCAAGAGCAGCCGCTGGTGCCGGGGATCTGGAGCGGGCAAGAGAAGAGCTGAAGCGCGCAGAGGAGATTGATGAGAACTTCGCTCCTGCACTGGTATCACTTGCCAGGTTGGCCTGGGCTGATGGTAATGCCTCGCAGTTTGACAACTACATGGAAAGACTGTCGAAACTGGCGCCCGAGTCCCCGGATGTGTTGCGCTTGCATGCGCTTGCCGCGCAGCGCGACGGAGACTCAGAACAGGTTACCGCGCTGTTTCGCAAAATACTGGAAGCTGCACCTACTACGGAGTCGATGCTTGAATTGGCGGGCTATTTGTACGTGACGGGCGAGAAACAGGAGTCCCGGCAGATTGTAGAAACCTGGGTAAGCAACAACCCGGATGATGTCGCTGCTCGCATGGCATTGGCGACACAATTAGCGAGTGCAGGTCGTGCTGAGGATGCTCTCGATCAGTACCGTGAGGTTATCAGCCTGCAGCCGGAAAACGCCGCAGCGCTCAACAACCTTGCCTGGTATCTGCGTGATAAGGATCCAGTGGCATCGCTTAAATACGCACGGCTGGCTGTGGCCGCGGCCCCGGACAAAGTCGAGATATTGGACACCGTGGCTATCGTAGAGTCACAGGCTGGAAACCACCGGGAGGCGCAGCGGCATATTCAGCGTGCATTGGATCTGTCACCGGACGACCCCAACCTGCTGTACCACCAGGCAGAGATTGAGGCGCGTTCAGGCAATAAGGGCGCTGCAATTGTAATACTCAACAAGGTGCTGGGTGGGGATAGTCCCGTCTTCCAGCACCGTGTGGAAGCGGAGGAGTTACTGGCTTCACTACAATAATCCTCATCCCAATCCACACCGTAGCGGTAGCATACCGGCTACCTGTTCGGTGCATTGATTGCTGAGGACAAGGACGTTTCAGGTTCCGATTTTTTTATGCGTGTACACAACAACATCCACGGCGGGGATCGGGGTATCGACGACGGGTCTGGTGACTGGCCCGAGCCACCCAGTTATACCGGCCTTAAACTGACACTACTGGTGCTGGTCCTGTTGGGCGTGGTTATAGGCGCTATTGTCGGATGGCACTATTTGAAGCCAGTGGATCACCATGCGAGGGCGATGGAGTTTCTGGCACAGGAGAACTACGCCTCCACGGTCACCGAGTTAAAGCATGTCATCAGGGATAACCCCCGTGACGGCGAATTGCGCTGGATCATGGGGGATACCTATCTGCAAATGAACCAGAATGCCGACGCTACCGACTATATGCAGGAAGCGTACGACCTGGGATACCGCAACCCGGATATGGTGCTGGCGTTGGCTCGATCAAAACTGCTGGTACGTGACTACAAGGGTGTGTTGAAACTCTACGACGAGTGGTCGGACGTCGATTCAAAAATGAGCGCATCGGCATGGGAAGTGCTGCGTGGCTGGTCGCTGCTACGTGTTGGTAAACTGGATGATGCGGTTGCGGCGTTCCAGGAGGCTCTGCAACTCAATCCTCACAATAGCGAGGCCAAAAAAGGGCTTGTGGAATCCGGCTTGGGGTCCGATCTGTCCGGGCTTCCCGATGCAGACATTGAGCGCGTTCTGGCCAGTGGGTTGGATCAGCCAGAAACATGGATACTGCGGGGAGAACTGGAACTTTCGCGGGGCAATCTGGATGACGCGCGAACCGCGTTTGAAGGTGCCGTTGAACTGGGTCCAGACAATGTCTATGCCATCGCTGGCTTGGTGAGAACACTGATTGCGGGCAACCGCCTGGAAGATGCTCGCGCGCCAGCCGCCCTGTTGGCCAGCAAATTTCCCTCAGATCCCATGAGCGCCTATGTCCGCGCCCTCTACGCCAAGCAGACACAACAATATGTACAGGCACTCGATGCACTGCAGATCGTGCTGGATTACGAACCCGACCACGCCATGAGTATTCTGCTCATGGGCGAGGTGTATTACGCGATGGGAAATCAGGATCTGGCGCTGGAATACCTCAACCTGTTTCATCGGCTAGAGCCGGACAGTGTATTGGGCCGCAGACAGCTCGCAGCCATTGTGAACGAAAGAGGGTCACCCAAGTATGCGGTAGAGTTGCTGGAGCCGCTGGTCGAACAATCACGCCGTGACCCGGAAATAGCAGCAATTCTGGCAGATGCCCATGCGGCGATGGGTGATACCGCACGTGCGAAAGCGTATCAGTCGCTATTCTTTAAACTCGGCTCGGTGACTTCGGCGACACGTGTTGCGCTTGATAACCTCAATAGCGGTGCCACCGGGGAAGCTGTCTCAAAACTGGAACTGTTGGCGGCGCATGCACCTGAAAAAGTAGAAACACAAACAATGCTGGGGATCGCGTACCTGCTGTCTGGAGACTTCGACAAGGCGTTGGCTCACAGTGCTGCGCTGATGGCCAAGTGGCCTGATGATGTACAGATACAGTATCTCCATGCCTCGGTACTCGATGTATCCGGTGACAGTCTCGCCGCAGCGCAATCTTATCAACGTGCGCTGGAGCTCGACCCGGGATTCAGCCTTGCTGATCTCTCACTGGCGCGGACAGAGATGAACAACGGCAGCGAAGCGTTGGCGACGCAGCGTATCGAGGCGCTGTTGGCACGGGATGGAGACAATATAACGGCGCAATTGTGGCAGGCAAAAGAAGCGATTGCCAACGGCGACTTCCGCGGAGCGATTGCCCGGCTCGAAAAGATCCGCGCCGCTCGAAAAGCTGCGTTGCAGCCACGCCTGATCCTGGCCGACCTCTACATGGAACGGGGTGACAGCGACAGGGCTCTGGAGGTTAGCCGGGAGATAGATAAATTGATTCCAGGCCATCCTGTTGCCCAGTATATGCTGGCGAATGCGAATCTGCAGGTCGGCAATACAGATGATAGCCTCGCGATGTTTGATCGGTTGGAGCGGGAAAATCCCGATAATTTGATGATCAAATGGCGAATAGTCGATGCCTATGAATCCGGTGGCCACACTGCAGCAGCCTACACAGCGCTGCAGCGATTATTGGAGATCGACGCGGACAGTCCACGCGCACTGGTCAAGCTTTCGATGATAGAGCGTCAGCGTGGTAACCCTGAGGCGGCATTAGCGTTGGCTGAACGCCTGATTCAGAGCCACCCCCAAATCAGCCTGGGCTATCTCGTAAAAGGGCAAGTTCTGATGGATAGCGAAGATTACCAACAGGCATCAGCTGTCCTGGGTCAGGCGTACCGCAGCGAAAAGAGTTCGATCACGCTAGCGCGTTATTATGCTGCGCTGGCGCGTGCCGGCGACACTGCAGCGGCCGAGCGGGCAATGACAGACTGGCTGGCGGACAACCCTGATGACAACGTGGCGCGATTGGCCTGGGCCGACGAGTCTATGCGTGCGGGGCTCACTGAGCGAGCGGTGGAACAGTATGAAATTGTGGCAAGCCGCGAGCCCGGCAATATACCCGTACTGGTGAGACTGGCAGGTAGCTATCACGCGATGGATGACAGGCGTGACCTGAAGACAGCCCAGGAGGCGTACGAACTGGCCCCGAATGACGTATATGCCCAGCATTTGTATGGCTGGTTACTCCTGGAGACGGGGCTGACAGAGCGAGGCACTCAACTGCTGCGGGAAGCCGTGGCTCGTGCGCCCGAGAATGTCAGC
Organism: Halioglobus sp. D3-4; assembly: GCF_055809315.1. Taxonomy (NCBI): domain Bacteria; kingdom Pseudomonadati; phylum Pseudomonadota; class Gammaproteobacteria; order Cellvibrionales; family Halieaceae; genus Halioglobus; species Halioglobus sp. D3-4. The sequence continues at coordinate 2,474,078 of NZ_CM147907.1, read as the reverse complement.
TTCCGCGTTCATCTCGCACTTGCTCTCACCGATAGCGACCTGGAGGACGAAGCCAGGTTGGTGCTGCAGCCCCTGTTTGATGCGGGCATTGGGCTGGCGGAACTACCGGGTGGCTCGACTCTGATCGAGCGCCTGCAGAGTAGACCATAGAGCGGCTCCATTGGCCGGTGTCAGGCAGACAGTTTTCGCGACGCAGTTTATCCGCTGTTCGTATTTCTTACAGGTGGCCCCCACCCTAACCGGTTGATAGCTATTGCAATTTTTGTGATGAAGGCGCCGATCGGCAGTTTTCTCGGGTTGTGGCATCGTATTGTGTCCACATTTTTTACAGTGAAGGCCGAATTCGGGACAAGCTGCACGCCGTTCTCATTCGGCAAGTTCCCCAAATAGTTGAAGTCACGCTATTTTTTTTCGCTTGGCATCTTTATTGCTTAATCTAGACCTGCGGCTGGGTTGCGGTTATGTAATCCAGCTTTATGGAAAACAGCAGCGGTCGTTTGTGTTCACAGCGTCCGGATGGATATTACGCGATAAGGAGATCGATTCACCATGAAGAAACTTCAGTTATTGGGTGCCGCCTGCGCCTGCATACTCCCTCTTACCCTTGCCACATCCGCGACTGCCGCGGAACTGTATTCCAATGGCTTCGAGACCGACCTGTCGGGCTGGGATGTTTATGGTGGGACCTATGACGCGACCCGTGTCGCGTCCGGTACCAATGGCATCACCTCGGCCTCCGGCAGCTATCATGCCGAGTCGAGCAGTATCGGTTCTGCCGGCAACTGGGGTGGTTCCAATTTCGGCAACCCACCCCCTAACGTTTTTCAGGAGTACACCACGTCACTCGATATCTACCTGGACGTCGATGGCGGAGTGGCAGATGATTCGCGCTTTGATTATTCCTCGGGGATCAACAACACCTCGGGCAACCATCTTCGAGACTTTATCTTCAATGCCGGGTTCTATGACAGCTCGGATATCGACGGGCCAGGCGCGGGAACCGACCGCTTCATCATAAGTGCCAGTAATAATGCGGATAGCGGCATCGACATTCCCAAAAACCCTGCCAGAGACCCTATCGCGATCGATACCACGGGTTGGTACACGTTTGAGCATCACTTCTATGACAACGCCGGGGTATTGAATGTGGACCTCAGCATACTCGCGTTCGGTGGCTCGCTAGTACACTCCTGGACCTTGGGTAATCCTGCTGACCTGACAGGCACTGTTGTCGGGGGGAATCGTTACGCCTGGTTTCCCGTCAATACCCTGGATACGCTGGCCTTTGATAACGCCAGCCTGGAGGTTCCGGTTCCAGCCACTCTCGCCCTGATCGGCCTCGGCCTCGCGGGTTTAGGTTGGTCGCGCCGCAAGTGTAGCTGACCAGTTCAGGAACGCCATTAGAGCCCCCGTAGAAGGGGGCTTTTCATGTAGCCCACCGGGTACATTCGCTTGCCTCGCGAGAGGGCAGTCGCAGAGGTTCTTACGCGGTTTTACCGGCTTCGGGTCCTCAGTCTCAACCCCTGAATTAGCCACCGTAACCTCGCTCTCGATTCGGTCTTCTATGCCGCCAAGGGCCACGCTCTCAGCCTGGCAAACTCCACTCACGTTACTGATAGAAAGCTGCCGATAAGGGTGAGAGCAGGCGTCGGCTGACGTCAGCGCCAGCAGGGTGATCTCTCTGCAGTGGCTGGATGGGGGGGTATAGAAACATAAGCCGCTGGCCTGTACGCTTTTGTGCCGGAAAAAAAGTACTATAAATCAACGTTCTATGGGTTATCCGTCATGCGGTGAACGCCAGTTGTGCGCCCGCCGCTCACTCGCTAGATTACCCACCATGTATTTTGACTACGATTACTGGTGGCGAGTTGTGCGCCACGTCTGGGGCTTGCGTGAATGGCGAGGACGCAATCGCATGCTGGTACGGCTATTGCTGGTCGTGCCATTGCTGAGCCTGATTCACGGCATTTGTTTCATGCTGGATTACCTGCTGTTCTGGCGGCTCTGGACACAGCGGGTGGAGCAGCCGGTTTTTATTGTGGGCCACGGTCGCTCCGGTACAACCTTGATGCACCGACTGATGAGCGCCGACGGCGATCGCTTCAGTTACTTTCTCTACTGGGAGATGTTCTTTCCCTCCCTGCTGCAGAAGAAAGTCATTCGCGTGGTAGGCATCCTGGATATGTATCTGCTGAGGGGCTACGTGCAGGGTAAGTTGAAAGCCTGGGACGACAAGACATTCGGTCCCTATAGGCACATGCACTATATGAGCCTGTGGAGTGCCGAGGAGGATTGCTTTGCGATGGGGGCTGCGTTCGTCACGCAGCAGTGGTCTGTCGATATTCCGATGATGGACGTAGTTGATTTTTTTCACCTGGACCAGATGCCGGCAAAGCGGCGTCGCTGGATGGGGCACTACCGGGAGTTGGTCAAGCGCCAGTTACTGCTCTACGGTGGTAACAAGACACACCTTGCCAAAAACCCACTGATGTGTGGCTGGGTCGATTCCATCATTGAGGAGTTTCCTGATGCGCGTATCGTCGTCATGATGCGCGATCCCGCAGAGTGCATCCCCAGTTGCCTGAAGCTGCTCGAATCGGCCTGGGGCGCGCGGGGCTGGACGAAGGCCCAGTACGAGCGCTCGCTCAATATACTGGCTGAACTGTCCTTCGAGAGTTTCGATAATCCCAGAAATGTGCTGGCTGCGCACCCACAAACTCCGCAATGCGTGGTGGATTACCGCAATCTTACCAATGCACCCCGGGAAACCATTCACGAGGTCTACAAGGCGCTGGGTATGACGGTAACAGCGGCGTTTGACCAGTGGTTGCTGGCCCAGGCCGAGCGTGAGAAGAAACACAACAGCAAGTTTGAATACAGTCTGGGTGAGTACCACCTTTCCCGCGAAGAGATTCGCGAGCGTCTGGATGACTTCTACCAGATTTATCAATGGGATATTGAACCCGCCGATCAGCAGAGCATGGGAGAAACAGCCTCCTGAACGATCGGACATCCTGAACTCAAAACCCGACATGGCCCAGGCGTTAATAGACTATAAGAGGGACAGCTACAATGACACACACAGCGCAAGATTCGAAGGAAGCGGAGTTAGAACTGAAGGCCGCGTTCGATGACTTCATGAATGAACTGCAGGCCGCACGCGACACAATCGACAACCCCCGGTATTTCCCGCCACAGCCCACCGACAGAAATCTCGCGGAAGGCTACCGTTACCTTTCGGGCTTTATGCATCATGCCATTGAGCGCTGTTTTCACGATGACCCGGATTTCCCCGCTTTTCGCAATGCGCTCTCAATCTTTAACAAGTCTACGATAGAAAATTGCGACGCTATCTACTTCTATGCGGGGATTGATGGCCGTAAGAACTACCGTATTACCGGCAATGTGGGCAACCACACGCACTGGGGCGGTAGCGAGCGCAGTGGTGAAGGCCCGTTCGCACCGCAGTACCTGATTTTCGAGGTAACCACAGGGCCGTTGTCTGGTGATACCGGTGATTTGAGGGAGTTGACGCCGGGGTATCGGACAGGCTTTGGCACACTGGATTCTTCCAATATCAAGGTTGAGGGTGACGGGACTTTCGAGTTAGTGCTGGGGCCGGAAAAGCCTGACGGTTATAACGGAAACTTTATCTGCACTCGCAAGGGCCCGAGTCAGCAGGATCCCGATGCGGGTGATCGCTTTGCCGAGTTTATCAGCGGGCGGCAGCTGTTTTACGACTGGGAAAATGAAGAGGCCATTCACCTTGAGATCGAATGCATCGATACGGCCGGTAAGCATCCCGAGCACCTGTCAGCGAAAAAAGTAGCTGCAAACTTGCGCAACATGGGTGCGCTCGTCCGTGGTCATATGCGTTTCTGGCTGCATTTTTACGATGCCATTCTGAACTGCAACCAGACGCATGAAGATAATGGCAGCCCCTACTTCATGCCAGTAAATGCATATAACACGCCAAACGCGGCATCAAGCGATACCGGTGGTGGCATGAGCACAAATATCTATGCCGGCGGGATATACGATCTCGCTGACGATGAGGCCTTATATATTGAGGCGGAGTTTAGTGGAAACCCGGTGTATACCAGTATGCATCTGGGCAATATGTGGGGCGAGTCACCCGACTACGCGAACCACCAGAGTAGCCTGAACCTCTCCCAGATGCATATCGGTGCCGATGGTAAACAGTGCTGGGTGGTGGCGCATCGCGATCCCGGCGTGCAGAACTGGATCGATACCACCGGCTTGCCGCGCGGCTATCTCAGTCATCGCTGGGCGTATTCAGAATTGCCTCCAAAAGAAGAGTGGCCGACAATTTCCTGTCGGGTGATACCGTTCGATCAGGTTCAGGCGGCGTTTGGGGATGATCAGCCGAGAGTAACGCCGGAGCAGAGACGCGAGGTTATTCGCGCGCGTCAGCGACATGTGCAAAAACGTTTCAGGGTATTCTGACAGCGCTCTCGCGTAGCTGCCGAGGCTAACAGTGTTACGTGGCGCTCAATTGAGAGGCGACAATTTTCTCGATCACTGGTTTGATGCGCCTCCGGCCATAGTCGAGCAAGGCGGCCTCCCGCGAGTCGGCTTCATAGCTTACCGTTGCGCCGGCGCCGGCAAACATAATTGCATTGGGCAATAGCGGGTGATCGTCCTCGCGGACTTCCAGGTTCACCGGGTTGCCGGCTGCCGTGAACCAGAGCTCCAGGTAATCTTTCCAACTGTAGTTTTCGTCCCCGATAAGGTATTGCTTACCGGATTCGCCTTTCTCAAGTGCATTCAGAAGTGCTTCTGAGACCGACTGCGTGCTGATATGGTTGGTGCCACCGCGTGGAGCGAATAGGGGGGCTCCCTCCAGATTACCCTGCGCATACTGTACCAGCGCACCGATATGCGGTTGTACAAGGCCCGGAATATGCCCCAGTACAAACGGCAGATTCAGGCAGCAGGTATTGAAGTCGTCGCCACTCATTGCTGAGACAGCTTCAGCGGTGTTGTGGCGGGATGTGACATAGGGGCAGACGCCAATACGCTGGGACGCAACCTGTGGGTAGAACGTGCCGATATATACCGTTCGCTTGATGCCCGCAGTGTGAGCCGCCTCGAAAAACCGGGGGACCGCCTCGTCGTTGGCGCGGGTGTAGAATTGTTCGGGTGTTTCTGATCCATCCCGGGGAAGGTTGCGGATGTCGGCCGCTGCGGAGAATACCAGCCAGTCGAAGCCCTCAAGCCGACCGTCACTCACATCATCATTGATATAGTCGGTTATCAATGCAGGCAATTCCGCCAGTGCGGGCACGCTGGATTTAGCACGGGACATAATGGTGACATCGTGGCCCTTTTCTTTGAGGTAGAGTGCGGCATCGCCGCCAATCAGGCCGGAGCCGCCGACAATCAGAACTTTCATCATTCCGCTCTATTGATGGTTACCGCTTCGCAAGGAGGCAGTTTACCTGATTAGTTCGCAGCCAGGAGGGGAGGGTGGTATAGCCAGATATGCTATGTCGGTGTGTCAGCAAGCAAACTATCCGTTGTCTCACTGTCGGTACTCAGGTGATCCCGGTGCGCGATAGCGATCAAGCGGGCTGCACTTAGCATCGCTGCCGTAGTAGTGACCGGAGCCGTGGGGTTCTCCAAACAGCAGGTGCATAATCGACAGTGTACCGTGCTCCGGTGCTTTCATACCCAGTTCAGCAGGTGCGACGCCCTGTCGCTCTGCCGAGGGGCGTGTCAAATCGGTCTCGATATAACCGGGAGTGCATGCGTTGATCAACAGGCGTGGGTTCTGACGTGCCAATGACAGTGTATATAGCGTGGTGCAGGCCTTGCTGAATCCATAGGCGTTGTCCACATCCATGCCGAGATCGTTGCTCCCCCGGGCGTTACGCTGAACCGCGATTACCTCTGCTATCAGTGATTCGATGGCCGGCCATTCAACAGCTTCATTCTGGAAGAACGTCTGGCGATCCGCATTGCACCGGCTGACGAAGTGCACCGCAGATGCGGAAGAGACGTTCACTACCCTGCCCCCATCTGTCAGTAGCGGCAGGAAAGCGTCGCAAACACGCTTCACGCCGAATGTGTTCACCTCCAGCACCTCGCGCAGATCTGTTGAACCCAGTCCGATACCTGCGTTGTTGACGAGCCCGTATAGCGGCGCGTTGATTGTGCTTTTAACACTATCCAGCGCGGTCCGCACCGATTCGTCACTCGCCACATCAATGGTCAGTAGTGACAGACGCCGGGCCCAGTCGGGATTAATCCCGCAGAGATTCTGAAGGGCTGTCTGGCCGCGCTCGGTATCGCGGGAGCCGAGCAGTACTTGAACGTTACTGTGCTGTTCAAGTATGGCCCTGACCGTGGCGAAGCCGATACCTTTGTTGGCACCTGTGACGATTACTGTTTTCATAGTGTGAAATAGTGTACCTGATTCTGCTGAAAAAGCTGCCTCGTGCAAGGCAGTTAACGCTGATCCAATTAGCCTTGAACAACAAGAAATGGCTCGTCTGCGCAGGCTCTAGCCGGTTTTGCAAAGATAGTTCATCAGCAGGGTAAGGAGTTCCTGCTTGAAGCTCTCCTGCTCCAGAAGTTCCGGTTCTTCCGAACTTGCAGATAGCAGTACGCCGGATAAAGTGTGTGAGGTAATGCGACTCAACCGGGGAATATCATCGCTTCGCAGTCGGTCCCGGTGCTGGTTAAGAAATACTGTCAGCCACTCATCCCAGCCCGGATAGCTTTGCGATACCTGCAACTCATTAATCTGGCGATGTACGTCAAAACTGTGTTGGTACGCCCGGTAAAAATCGGGATCCATACGGTGTAGCATCAGTCGTTGCTCTACTTCCATTTCTACAATCGCCGCCAGCGTGTCTTCGAGTGAGATTCGCGACAGCCTCCCTATCTCCCTAATGCGTTTCTGCGCAGCGCGCGTGTATTCCTGCACCTGCTCCTGAAAAACTTCGGCCAGCACGGCCTCTTTATTGGGGAAGTACTGGTACAGTGATGCGATATTCACACCCGCTACATCTGCGATTCTCTGGGTCGTCAGTTGCCCCGGCCCTTCATCCTCCAATATTTTCAGACATGCCTCCTGGATGGCTTTTACCAGCATCAGGGAGCGGGATTGCTTCGGCCGCTTGCGCGGTTGCGGTAGGTCCGGCTTGCTCATAGAAATGTAAGAATCCATTGATGACGTTGGGAATGTGCAGCAAATACTACAACTTATCAAGGAGTTAGGTGATCTGGGCGATCGTGTTAATGCCAGTTGTGGCGCCAGCTCAGTTGCCTCTATGCTTTTTGTGGCTGGCTCGAACGAGCCAATAGGTGGGCAGTAACTGCAGCTAGCTGCGGGAGACCAGGAAGTGGCAATACATGTGAACGGCAGTGGCACTCAAGGTAAACGGCGCAGATTGAATCCGCAACTATTGAATTTCAGCAGGAGTGAATAATGGGTGAATTGAAAGGTCGCGTTGCTCTCGTAACCGGCGCCAGTCGCGGTATTGGCAGGGCGATCGCAATGCGTTTTGCGGCCGAAGGAGCAGCGGTAGTGGTGTGTGCCTCACGCATGGGCGCACATGGTGATATGGAGGGCACCCTGGAAGGCACGGTGGCCACGATCACATCAGCGGGAGGGCAGGCGGCTGCGATCGCCTGTGATCTCGCCGACCCCGAGGCGCGCTGTAATCTGATCGAAAGAGCGAACGCGTATTTCGGCGCGGTGGATGTGCTGGTCAACAATGCCGCGCGGGCCGACTATGAATTACCCAGCATGAACTCCACCGCCTCCCGAAACCGTGTTTTCGATCTCAATGTCAATGTTCCGATCGAACTGTTGCAGCAGGCACTACCCGGCATGCGCGACAAGGGTGGCGGCTGGTGTCTAAACATCTCCAGCCGCACGGCTGAGCAGCCAGAGCCGCCTTACCCGGATGCCAAAATTGCGGCGCATGTCATCGGGCCCTATGGGGCGAGCAAGGCGGCGCTGAATCGCTACACCGAGGCACTGGCGGACGAATTGGTGGAGGAGAATATCTTTGTCAACGCCATGGCACCGAACAATATTGTTCTCACCAATGTTGGAGAGGCGGTCGAGGCTATTGCAAAGCGTCGCCCGGATATGGTCGAACCCATCGAAATGATGGCAGAGGGGGCGCTGGAGTTGTGTACAGGGCGGCACGTCGGGCAGGTAGTCTATAGCCGCAATATCGTTCATGCCAGTGGTCGCAAGCTACATGATCTTAGCGGGAAAAATATTATTGGCGATGCGTTTACTCTGGGTGAACTCCCATGACCTGCCAACAGTGCTGTCGCGATAGCGACCATTTATCGTTGGATCGATCAACGCCGAAAGTCAGCGCTATATGTCCATACGAATACAAACCGCTATGAGAGGAAAAGCCCATGTTTGATCTTACCGGAAAACTCGCCCTCGTTACCGGCGCCGGTCAGGGTATCGGCTCGGGAATCGCTCGCCATCTTGCCGCGCGCGGTGCACATGTGCTGGTTAATGACTATTACGAGGATCGTGCCAGTCAGGCGGCGGAGCAGATCACGCAAACAGGAGGCCAGGCAACGGCACTGGCATTTGATGTCACGGATTGTGATTCGGTTGTACATCATCTGGGTGAGCGAGCAGTGGATATCGTGGTCAACAATGCCGGAAATGCCGGTGCCTCTGCAATGCAGCCGACCTTGTTCCGCGATATGCAGCCCGGCGACTGGAATCCCGCGATTGATGTGAATCTGTTCGGTGTAATCAACACGACGCACGCGGTGCTCAAGGGGATGTGTGAGCGAGGCTTTGGCCGCCTGATTACTATTTCCTCGGGCGCCTGCGCCGTTGGGCTGCCGTTCGGTGTCGCCTCCTATGGTGCTGGCAAGGCGGGGGCGGCCTCCTTCATGCGACACATAGCGATCGAGAATGCGCAGCTGGGTGTGACGGCGAACTCGCTAGCGCTGGGATTGATGGAAATGACAGATGTGAATGATCCCGACCTGGTGGCGAGTCTCGCGAGTACAGTCCCTGTACAGCGGCTTGGTAGTGGTGATGACGTTGGGCCCGCAGTCGTCTGGTTGGCCTCTGCTGAAGCGTCTTTTGTCACCGGGCAGACCATCCATGTGAATGGGGGTGGTGTGACGACGTAGGCACTTTGCAGCATCCATGGTAACGATTGGCGCCGTCAGGCGGCGGTCTACACCTTACGAAAAACTGGTACATACACAGAGGAAAAAAGTATGAATGATAAAACTGTGGTAGAAACGTTTTTCAACAGTCTCTGGACAGATCCGGAACTTGCTCGATCTCTAGCCACTGAAGATGTCACTTGGATTACGACGCGTTCAATGCCGATACCCGGTAATGAGGGCTCTATTGAACATGTAGGTTTCGACGCCTGCCTCAATGTCGCCAACAGTGGCAAAGAGCACCAGAATGGCTACCTGCCCGAGACTATCACTTACCCCAATCAACGGTACCTGTCTGCTGAAGATGACCACGTGGTCTACCAGTTCACCATGCAGTGCAGGACGAAAGGGGGCGTGGACTACATCAACGACTACCTGTTTCTGGTCAAACTGGAAGACGGAAAGGTATCGCGATTCCAGGAATACTGGGATTCAAAGCAGGCGTTTGATTTGTTGTTTGAGACTGCATAGGGTGTGCAGTGATACCCGAAGATCTGCGTCAGGTCCAACTGGAGGAAGTCTATGCTTAACCTAAGTGCCGACGAACTGCTCACCACAACGCGCAGTGTTAGAAAGCGACTGGATCTGGAAAAGCCGGTCAGTCGCGATGTGATTCGGGAGTGTCTGGAAATCGCGTTGCAGGCACCCAATGGCTCGAATCTTAATACCTGGCGCTGGGTAATCGTCGATGACCCCCGGGTTATTCAGCGTGTCAGCGAACTGTATAACCAGGGCACTGAAGATTTTATCGCCACGTTGGGTGATGCCATTGGCGAGAACTATGCCGGGGCAGCCGTTCCAGGTTTCGATGGTATCAACGAGTCGGTGGACTACCTCAGGCGGCACATGCACAGGGTTCCGGCGATACTGTTCCCGCTGATGCCCGGTAGGGTGGAAAACAGCAATGCGTTCTTCCAGGCGAGCGCCTATGGCTCCATCCTGCAAGCCACCTGGAGCTTTTTTCTGGCCCTGAGGGAACGCGGTATGGGCAGTGCATGGACAACCGCCCATTTGTGGCGGGAGCGAGAAATGGCTGAGTTACTGGGGGTGCCTTATGACCAGTTCACGCAGGTGGGACTTTTTCCAATTGCCTGTACCATTGGTACGCAGTTTAAGAAGGCCTACCGCAAGCCCGTCGATGAGGTCGCGTACTGGAATCACTTTGAGGCGGACAGTTAGCGGGATCATGTGATGAATCCAGTTGACTCACGGTTTGCCCCGGGCGCTGTTCAGGGCGTCAACCAGCAACCCGGCCCAGTGGCGGACCATGCGACTGGCTTCTGCCCGGTTGGTCACCGCATTGCTGATGCTCATGGATATCGTATTCGGCGCAGCTCTGGAGTCCAGCGCACGCCCGAGTAGTGCTCCGCCGACGCCGTCATGGAACTCCAGATACAGCGTCATGGACCCCGCCGATGTGGTAAAGGTACGTGTTCGCCCGGCAACCATCTTGTCCGGCGCTGTGGCATCCAGGTTCAGAATTGCCGGTAGCAGTATCAAAAGATCATCGGTATCGCCTGAAATTTCTGGCCCCTGCTCGACGGTGTAGCCCGCCGCAGTGAGTTCCTCCCGGAAGATTTCCTCAAATAACTCGGCAACAGCCAGCCGGATGCGTTCGACGTCCTTATCGGTAATCCGGCTGCCGGGTGTGCGTCTTGAGCGATTTTGGTCGCGTTGCCAGTTCTTGCGAAAGGCGACCTCAACGTTGCCGATAGCGACGCGTTGATACTGTGAGAAATCCGCCTCCGGATCCAGATACAGGGCCTGTACTTTTGCGGCCTCCACGCGGGGCAGGCCGAAAGTGTCTACAGCGGGAAAGTCCTGTCGTTCGGCCTGAGCAGACGCAGCAGCTAAACCACCAGCCATTGCAACCAAAAAATAGAACGCTCGTCGTGTAAATTGAGTCAATGAACTTCGGAGCATGTTGTTACCTCGCCGAGGGATTCAGTCAATAATCGAGGGTATCATTCTTTCGATTTGAAGCCAGGGGAAACACCGGTCAGCTCTTCGGTTTATCGGCGTTTTCTACCGCTTTGGCGGTGATCTCTGCATGCAGTGCTGTAATTTGTGCGTAGAGGTTTTGTACTTTGGGGGAGCGGTCGATCAGCGGATGAATTTCCCGTCCGTCGTGTAACACGCGCTCCAGCAGTTGCAGGTCGTGATCGTCGATTGCTTCGCCGCGATCCACTTTCTCTTTCAAATCAAGCAGTCGGGGCAGGCGATATTCGTTCAAGCGTGCCAGTATGGCCTCGATGACACCGGTATCTTCCCTGGAATCGCCCATAGTGTTTTTCTCGGTCTCTGTTCGATTTCATCTCGTACGTTTCGGTACGGCGAAACTGCAGCTTTTTCAAACCCTATCTCTATTTTGCGCTATTGCGCGGGCCTCGGGAAGCACTGCCCATTATCCAGCGACCAATGGTCCAGAAAGCAATTTCTTCCAGAATAGCGTACTGTCATTATAGAGCCAGTATGTTCTTGCTTGGGGATGGTATCAGCCTCTCCCGGTAGTGCAGGCTGTCACAGGTGCCTGCTGATTTAGCGAGCCGTATCAAACTTAGAATACATTCGGTATATGCTTGAATGGATAATTTGAATCGGGGACCCTGCCTACTCTTCGCTTGGGGAGAGACACCTTTTTCTGAGGCAACTTTTTATAGGGCACATTGGCCAGCAGGTGAGTGATAACGTTGAGCCTTACCCGTTTTTTGTTCTCTGAGTTGGCGACGAACCAGGGTGCATAGGGTGTGTCTGTTTCCTGGAACATCCTGTCCCGTGCTATCGTGTATTCATCCCATTTGTCGTAGGACTTCAGGTCCATAGGTGAAAGCTTCCAGATTTTGCGGCCGTCATCCACACGGTTTTCCAGGCGCCGTTGCTGTTCTTCCGGGCTGACTTCCAGCCAGTACTTCAGCAGGATGATGCCGGAATCCACCATCGCGCGTTCTACCAGTGGTACCGCGCGTAGAAAGCTCTCCGACTGTTCTTCAGTGCAGAACCCCATGACCCGTTCCACGCCGGCGCGGTTGTACCAGCTTCGATCGAACAGGACGATCTCGCCGGCGGCAGGGAAGTGCCGGACATACCGCTGCATGTACATCTGGCTCTTTTCACGCTCCGTCGGCGCTGGCAGTGCTGCAACGCGAAAAACTCGCGGGCTTACTCGTTCTGTAATCGCCTTAATTGTTCCTCCCTTACCGGCGCCGTCGCGCCCTTCAAAGACGACACAGACTCTCAGGCCCTTGTGGACAACCCATTGTTGCAGTTTGACCAATTCGACCTGCAGCCGCTCAAGCTCGCACTCGTACTGTTTGCGGCCCAATTTTCCAGGCTTTTCCATGGCGGTTCGCTGCCCCCTGCGGGGTGTTTTTCGTGTTTGTCTGGTTTTTGACATGATGACTTCCTTCCCCGGTCTGTGGCGCCCTTTCCATTATCCCCTTCTGCCGCGCCGCAATCCACTACATGAAAAACTCACAGGAGCACGATGAGGACGGTAGCCTGGCCTATGTCACGAATAGCGGGCTGAGCATGTCACCCCAAGCCAATTCCTCAGATCAATCCCACTACGGCCTTAAGCCTCTTAAGAATTATGAACGTGCACTATCGACGGTAGTGCAGGTTGTTCAGGTGACATTCTAGGAAAAGCTCCTCTTGGGAGGCTGCTTCAATGCGCAGGGGTACGCGTGGCTGGGTTTTATGCTGGCAAGGTCAAGCGGGAGTGAAGGACGAGTCTTTTTGTGGGGACCGTGAGTGAATGTCGAGTGTAGTTCAGCGCCGAAGAAAGCCCAATTGAAGCTGGCATTAATTTTGCGCTCACAAATGATACGTTGTAACATAACATTATATGGAGGTGCGCCTGGCCGATGTTGCAGCTGTATCGTACATTGCTGTGACAGAGTTGTAAGTAACAGGACACTCGTAGCAACTGATATCGATAGGCAGGGGGGCAGTTTGACCCTCATGGAGAAATGATGAAGAAGCGCGTCTTAAGCTTCGCGTTGTTAGTAATGGTATTCGCAGTGCCGACACAGTCGGTGCAAGCAGCAGAGGAGTTTGTCTCAGGTCTTGCGGCTCACGTACATGGGCTGTCTGAACTGACGATCGCGATGGATAGTGAAGAGCTTGAAATTCAGTTTTCGTCGCCCGCAATGGATTTGGCTGGCTTTGAACACGCTGCCATTACCAGGGAAGAAATCGAGTCTATTGAAAGCCTTGAGGCTCAACTTCGTAAGTTTGAAACGCTGTTTACGTTCTCTGGCGCTCGCTGCGATCACATTGAGACTTCGGTAGACCTGTCAGGCCTGATGAGCAGCAGCGACCCTGATATTGATCACCAAAACAGTTTGGCTGAACACAAACATGAAATCGGAGATGCGTATGAAGATGAACATAGGCATGAAGATGGTCACGAGCATGAGTCGCACGATCAGAGCGGCAGTCATAGTGAAGTGGTTGTGAGCTACACCTACCGTTGTGAAAATACTGCCAATCTGTCTTCGATATCGGTCGAGCTTTTCGAGTTCTTTCCCGGTATCCAGAAAATCCATGTGATGTGGATCAAACAAGAGAATCAGGGGGCAGCAGAACTGAGTTCAGGCAATCGCGTGATCGAGTTGGGATCGCCGTGATGAATAGCTAATTAGAAGTACTCCCTGAGATCAAAAAGCCTCTGCCATTGATGAATGATCAATTGCAATTTAAAACTACCCCATATCTAACCATTTCTTCAGGCGTAAACTACATGCAAGCACTCAGGGAACTTCCCGACATCGCCAGGACTCAACAGGTTGCCAAGTCCTACCCACTGCAGTGGGTGGGTATGGAGGACATTGCAGTTCCCCTCACACTTGATGTCGGAGACGGTAAGCAGCAGTCAGTAGCGGCCAAGGCAGGCGTATACGTTAGCCTTGACGACCCGAATGCGAAAGGGATTCACATGTCGCGCCTGCACGCGCTGCTTAATCAACTAGCCAGCCAGACCTGCGACAAAGCATCGCTCGATGCACTTCTGGAGAATTTCGTTACATCTCAAGGTGGTATCAGCCAATGCGCGAAGCTCAATCTGGTGTTTGATTTATTGCTGCCGAAGTCATCCCTATTGAGTAATGAAACGGGTTTCCAGACCTACTGCATCGAAATAGAGGGAAAGAGAGTCAACGACTGCTTCGAATACAGCCTGAAAGTGATCGTTCCCTATTCAAGTACCTGCCCTTGTTCGGCAGCACTTTCACGGCAGCTGGTAGCTGCGGCCATTGACTGCGATTTCCCTCAGTCCAGTATCGATAAGCAGGAATTGTTGACCTGGGCACAGAACAAGACGGTGGCCACGCCCCACAGCCAGCGCTCCTACGTCTACTTGACACTTTCGATGGGTAACAATGACTGGCCGCTATTACCGTCACTCGTTGCCGACATTGAAGAGGCGATTGGCACGCCGGTGCAAACTATGGTCAAGCGAAGCGACGAACAGGAGTTCGCGCGGTTGAATGCCGATAACCTGATGTTTTGTGAAGATGCCGCTCGAAATATCAAATGTATGCTAGAGCAATTCGCCTGGGTGTTGGATTACGAGATGAAAGTCGAACATCAAGAAAGTTTGCATGCGCACAATGCGATTGTTATCGATCAAAAGTATCCTGAAACGGGAGAAGTATGAAATGTTGGGAGTCAGAATCTCTCCGAAATGTTGATTTGTCAGCACTAGTCTAACTGTACGCTAAACCATGTAGTGTCCCTGGCCGGTTTATCGCGCAATAGAAAGGCGTAAACCACTGCATACCACTATGAACAGCAGCGCACGCGCTGGGCAAAAAAGCAAGGAACGACCATGTTAAGAAAAAACCCAAGCGGGATAATGCCTGTTGTCGCAGAAGGTGCATTTGTTGATCCCACAGCGATTATATGCGGTAAAGTCTATATCGAAGACAATGTCTTTATTGGACCGTATGCGGTTATCCGAGCCGACGAGATCGATGAAAACGGGGAGATGGAAGCCATCGTAATCAGGCGGGATTCCAATATACAGGATGGCGTTGTTATTCACTCAAAATCTGGCGCGGCAGTGATAGTCGGTGAGCGCACGTCCATTGCGCACCGCTCTATCATACATGGCCCCTGCGAAGTGGGTAACGATGTTTTTATCGGGTTCAACACGGTGGTTTTCGATTGCAGGATCAGCGATGGTTGTGTGGTCAGGCACAACTGTGTGATCGATGGGCTGGATCTTCCTGAGAAATTTCATGTTCCGCCGATGAAGAATATCGGTCCGGGTTTTGATTTGGACAGTATTACCAAAGTCCCTCCAGAGTATTCGACTTTTTCTGAGTCTGTCGTATCTGCCAATCACTATCTCGTTCAGGGCTATAAAAAACTTGCGAATGAGTTCTAGTAAGGTGTGGTTGTTCGCGAAATGAAGCGGCATAATCCGGCTTCCTGATCCACTATCGCCTGCTATCGCGACCATTCAGCAGGCCTCAAATCCAGCTATAATTCATTCATGATAAAGCGCATTGTCCTGATCATCACTATGCTGTTTGTTGCTGTGCTAGGGCTGCTGTGGTGGCTGGCCGGTATCTCACCCACGCAATTGCCTTCCGCCGTCGCCCTGGCCAATGGTCTGGGGGCCAAGCTGATGTGTTCGGGGCGTTACGTTTCGGGCTTTGATGATGGGCGTCTGGTAAACGATATCGCCACCTACAATGAACTCACTCGCCATATCGATTACGCTGCACCTGACTCCCCAGGAATTGCAGCCAGTTTGCTTGGCAGCGATCCGGTTGTGGCGCGTTTTCGACCAGGGCTTGGCTGCACCCTTGAGTACGGTAGTGATAGCGTTCTTGACCATATCTCACTTCCAGCGACTGCTCAGGCATCAAAGGCAGCCTGGCCCGCCGGCGGTGGTGGGACAGCCAGTAACCCCGAGATACAGCGACTTCTAGAGACCATATTGGCCCAGGACAATGCTGCCGGGCTGGACACCCGTGCGCTACTGGTAGTTCAGAACGGCGTCATACTGGGTGAGACCTACGGTCCCGGAATTGATCGCAATACGGCGCTGCTGGGTTGGTCCATGGGCAAGAGCATTACGGCCATTATGCTGGGTCGCCTGGAGGCACAGGGGCTTGTTAGTGTAGAGCAGGCGGACCTTTTCTCGCAGTGGGCAGAGGATGACCGACGCTCCATCACGTTGGAGCAGCTGCTGCAGATGCGATCCGGTTTGGCATTCTCTGAGGAATATCTCCCCGGCAACGATTCGACCCGGATGATCTTCATGTCGCCCAGCGCCTCGTCGGTTGCGCTTGAAAGTTCACTGGCGCAAGTGCCCGGCACGTTTTTCTCATACTCCTCTGGTACTACCAATTTGTTGGCGCGTCTGATCTACGAGCGCAGCGGCGGCAGCACTCAGGCCTTGCTGGACTTCTACCAACGTGAAATCGCTGCCCCTCTTGCTCTGGAGAACACCTGGATGGAACTGGATGCCAGTGGCGTGTTCATTGGCAGTTCCTTTGTGTATGCCACCGCGCGGGACTGGGCGCGCTTTGGCTATCTCATGGTTAATGGCGGTGAGATCAACGGGCACTCGATTGTTACCCCGCAGTGGATTGGACGGGCGACTCATCCCAATGACAGCGACAACGACAGGCGTTATGGCTATCAGTTTTGGTTGAATGATGGCGGAGCCGAGATGCGCTGGCCCAACCTGCCTCGCTCAGCCTACAGTATGCAGGGCAACCGGAAGCAGGTCGTCATGATGCTGCCCGAGCAGCAGGCGGTGATAGTGCGACTGGGCTGGAGTCCGGGTGAGTACCCCGTAGACGAGCATTTTGCACGAATTTCACGACTTTTTAACGGTACGTGATTGGCGCTTTACCAGGGGCCGACCGTGTGAACCCTCAGCACCTGGCTCCCTCAACTTGCGCGGTATCCGCTCGGCCGTAGGGGGCAATCATAGTGGTATTTTCCGCATGATGTGACTAACCATAACAGTTTCGGGCGACCCCGATAGTCGGGACTAACACCTATGTTGGTATGTCGCTAGATGCGACAGTGATGGCCAGGCGCCGACGCCCGCATGGCTAAGAAATCACCTCAACGGCGCACTGAAAACTCATTCTGTCTCCCTTTGCATTAGCGGGCGAGTTGTTGATGCAGTGCGCTGCGGTACGCGCTGATCCCCGGTATCAGGGTTACAAGGGCGGTGCCTGCTATGACGGCCACGAGATAGCTGATAGAGCGCTGAGTGATCACAGCACTGTCGATGAACAGGCTGTACCGCGCCGCCAATTCATCTGCCGCAAGGGCGGTGGTTAGATAGAGCAGTGTGACCGCCAGTAATGAGCCAACCAGTGCGATGACCAGGGCTTCAGCTTCAATAAGCGCCAGCAGAAAACGCGGGGGGGCCCCTATGGCACGCATAACTGCAATTTCCCGCTGGCGTTCGCGTACCGAGGCCAATAGCATAGCGGCTAGACCCAGCAATGAGGCTAGCAAAACCAGTGCGGATATGAGCTGCAGGATATTCTCGATAGCGGCCATCATTTGCCACAGTTCGGTCAGGGTCACACCGGGGAGAATGGCCAGTAGGGGTTCCTCGCGGAATGTGTTGATATGCCGTTGCAGCCGGAAGGTGGACATCTTCGATTCAAGTCCCACCATAAACGCGGTGATACTCTCTGGGGTAAGATCCTGATCAGAAGTCGAGTTGGGGGTATTGTATCTGGCAGCCAGGTTCACGCCATTTTTCCAACCGACGTGAATAGCCTCAATACCTTCGAGGCTAACATGCAGGGTCTGGTCCACCGGGGTTCCAGTGGGTGCGAGTATGCCCGATACACGAAACGGCTTGTCATCGTGGCGGGCGAAACTGGTACTACCCAGCCCGTGGGCGAGCGTCAACTGATCCCCCAGGCGGTATCCCAGCGCACGTGCCACTTCGCTGCCCAGTACCACATCGAAAACGGCGGAGAAGGGGAGGCCCTCGGCCATTTCCAGAGCCTGATTCTGGCCGTAGTGAAAATGGGTGAAATAGTCGGTGCTTGTCCCCATTACCCGGTAACCCTTGTGGGAGTCTCCCAGAGAAATTGGAATCGTCCAGGCCACATTCGGGTCTGCCGCGATGCGCTGGTAACTCTGCCAGGAGATATTGCTGGTGGCATTTCCCAGACGGAATACCGAGTACAGCAAGAGGTTAAGATCGCCGGTGCGGGCACCAACGATCAGGTCGATACCCGAGACGGTATTTCCGAAGCTGCTTTTGGCCTGGTAGCGGATCTGTTCTACCCCCAGCAGCACGAAAACACTGACCGAGATCGCAAACAGTGTCAGCAGTGCGGAGCCCTTGCGACACCAAAGGCTGGATAGGGCGAGGCGCAAAAACATCAGCGTGCTCCCGTCGCCTGGTTGATGTTTGCCAGTGACTCAACCCGGGAGAACACCTCGGCCAAGGTTTGGTCGTGGCTAACAAAAATCAGCGCTGTGTTGTGTTGTTCTATTTGCTCGAGCAGCAGTGACATAAAAAGATCGCGGTTTTTTGCGTCCAGCGCTGAAGTGGGTTCATCCACGATCAGCAGTTCCGGTTGATTGATAAGTGCCCGCGCGATGGTCACTCGCTGTTGCTGACCGATACTGAGTTGCGTTGACTGTTGGCGGTGTAGCGTCTTATCAATGCCCAGTGTATTCAGTAGTTCAACGGCACGGCTCCCCGCGTCTTTTGTGCCGCCAAAATGGGCAGCCAGTTTGATATTGTCTACGGCGTCGAGATAGGGCACAAGATTGAACTGCTGGAAAACGACGCCGATGTGGCGGGCTCGCCACTTATCCCGCTTGCTGCCGCTGAGGGCGCTGATTCGCTTTCCGAGTATCTCAATTGTCCCTGTATCTGGGAGTAGAATGCCCGCCAGCAAATTTAGCAGAGTAGATTTTCCCGTGCCGGATGGGCCGTGCAGGAAAACCCGCTCGCCGGGTTCCACAGACCACTTAGGAATATCCAGTACTGGTACGCTACTGTTGCGATAGTGAAAGCTTAGGTCCTGTATTGAAACAACCACGATGCCGCCCGCTGCTATTCAATGTCGATTGATTGGGTAGTATGATATAACATAACATCATCCGGCGAGCTTTGTTCACTGATTTTCTGGAGAAGATTTTGTCGCGTTACCGATCGCATTCTTTTATTCCAATTCTGGGAGCACTGGTATTGCTGGTGTTGATGCCTGCGAGTCCTGTCAGGAGCGAGGGAAGCGCCGGGCAGCAGGCGGGGGACTATCGGACCATAGATTGGATCGATCTGGTCCCCGAGGAGGACCTTGAAATCCTCCTCAATCCGCCAGATATCATAGGCCAGATTATGGACGGCTCCCCGGAGGATAAGATTGTTCCCGGTCTGGAGCCGGAAGCGCCACCAGCAGGGGGCGCCTTGGGTGTGGAGGAGGGCGCCGGAAATGGTCTGAAAGATTACCCCGAGTTACAGCGCTACCAGGAGGCCTTGCGCTCCACGCGTGTGGTATCCAAATTCGATGGACAGGCAGTGCGCATTCCCGGGTTTGTCGTGCCACTGGAGTTCGACAGCGGTCGGCATGTGACGCAGTTTTTCGTGGTACCGTACTTCGGCGCTTGTATTCACATGCCGCCACCACCGCCCAATCAGATGCTATTCGCCGAATACGCAGAGGGCTTTGATCTGGAAACCATGTACGATCCAGTCTGGATATCCGGTGTTATGACTACGACCGTGTTTGAAAATGAGACGGGTACCGCCGCCTACGCGATAAAAGTCGATAAGCTGGAAATTTTTACGGAGTGATCACTCCTTAGCGATGACACATTCCAATAGCGTGTCTTCGAGAAGCTCGAAAGCTTGCTCGTCGACAGATATGCATTCAATTCGGCTGTCCATGGCTTCGTCCAGTGCGTTTTCAGTCAGCACGTTGTCGGACTTGTTGAACGCGATGACTCCCCGATCGGTAATAAATACACCTTTAGCTCGTTCGGTGTTCAGGCCCAGTAGTACCGAGTAGAGTTTGCGCGCATCAAAAACCCATTCGCCACTGAATATCCAGCCTCGACTGTAGAAGCCATCGCCCGCGTTGTCGATACTCAGATAACCGGCGTCGGGTATTGTGGCGGACTCCGCTGCGGACGGTGATTCCGAATGATTGTGTGAATGGCCAGTGAAATGGTGTTGCTGTGCTTTCGCTGTCAGCCAGTCGATTGATAACTCCCCCATACTCACCTGGGTAACTTCGCTGCTGTTGAGGTGGAGGGTGTCTTCGAGAAATTTCAAAAGCGCTGGAAAATCCTCAGCTTGGTACTGGTCGGATTTATTGGCGATGATCCTGTCGGCGATGGCAAGTTGTTGCCTGAAAGTGTCATGGCTTGTATAGCGTTCATCCTTTATTTTCCGAGCATCGACCAGCGTTAATGTGCTGCGTAGATCCAGCACCTCGCGGTAGTGCTCACCCCTCAGCACTGCAAGCACTTCCTTTGGATGTCCGAGCCCCGTAGGCTCAATCAGTAGCCGGTGTGGTTTGGCGCGAGTGAGCAACATATTCAAGGCTATCTGCATAGGCAGGCCGGACGCGCAGCACATACAGCCCCCGGCCACTTCGCGAACAAAGACGCCCTGTTCTGCGGTTTGCGTTCCAGAGAACATGCTGCCGTCGATACCGACTTCACCGAATTCATTGACCAACACTGCCCAGCGCTCTGTCGCGGGTTTCTGGGTGAGCAAGTGCAGGATGGCGGTGGTTTTGCCTGTCCCCAGGAAACCGGTAATGACATTGGTGGGAATAGCCTTGATTGCTTTCATGGAATGGCTTTGCTCGATAAGAGCCGAGTTTTCGGGTTAATACGGAGTTGCACAATGGTGTGTGTTCAATTGTCAATATTGACGGTCGCAGGCATAGACTCAGTGGTGCGGACGCTACTGGAATCCTTGTCTACTTGTAGGTAAAAGCATGTTTTTCTTCCGGTGTGGCAGGCGGCTCCGAGTTGCACGACCTCACACAGCAGTGTGTCGCCATCGCAATCGACCCGCATTGATTTCAGGGTCTGACGGTGGCCGCTGGTTTCCCCTTTGCGCCACAGCTGTGACCTGGAGCGGGACCAATATGTCATATCGCCACTGGCTAGCGTTTCTTCGATGGCATCCCGGTTCATCCAGGCCATCATCAATACATCGCCACTGAGATGATCCTGTGTGATAACCGGGATGAGGCCCCGGGGATCAAAAGCCAGATTGTCGAGCACCGCAGACAGTGGTAGTTGCGCACCCTGTTCTGATCCCTCAATAGCCAGGAAATAGTCGTTTATCATGGCTGCCATCAGCGGATGGTTACCTCTTTCCGAGAGGGGTCTGCGCCGTCGCAACTGCACTGGAGGTTTCTGCACAACGAGTGATTTCGTATGTGGGCCAGGGCGATTATCGATGCGCCCAGTACCGAAGCTACTTTCTCCCCGGTTTCTCCCAGCCATTCATGGCCAAAACATACCGCCAGCGTGAGTATGGCCAGCCCGGCAAGCCCCGTTGCCACCACAGCTATATGCTTGTGTCGTCGACAGCCCCAACTCAGGGCAACCAGGCTTGTTGGCAATACCAAAAATAGCATCCACCGGTGGAACTGCTCATCACCAAAAGTCGTGGCCGCAAGTACCGGCAATACGGCAAGGGCCACCGGTAGCAAAAGACAGTGCGCAACGCAGATCATGGACAAGCCAACGGCTGCTTTGTCGATACTTAGGGAGAGTGGGTTCATATTGATTCCTTGTGCTAGGTGGCGGCACTGCCTGCGGACAGGCTAGGCCGCTTTCCCGGCGCAGTCCTGGCAAAGGCAGTGCAGTTCCAGTTGCGGGCTTTGCAATACGTAGCCCGCTTCCTCGACATTGCGGGTGAGTGTATTGATCAAGGTTTTCTTGATGCCAATTTCCTTCACATTGCTGCATTCGTCACAGATCAGAAATTGCGGTACCTCATGGGCATGGCCGCAGCTAATGTGAGAACAGGCGACATACTTGTTGGCGAGATGAAGCTTGTGCACCAGGTTTTCACTGGCCAGAAAATCCAGAATGCGATAAGTGGTAGTTGGTTGCAGGGATTCGTCAAACTCCTTGCGCATATAATCAATCAAGTCGTAAGCCGATTGTGCCTTTTGCGACTTGAGTAAACCAGTCAACACTCGCTTGCGTTTGTCCGTGAGTCTGGCACCGTTGGTCTGGCAGCTTGCTTCGGCGTGGGCGAGAATTTTTGCGATATTGTCCATGGTTTCCTTTCCCGAGTCGGAGGGTTCGCTGCTCATTATCCAGTGTTATCGCACCTTGTCGACCACTCGCGACCCACTGAGCTGCAGTAACTGCTAGTCCGGGAATGCATTCGGGAGACAGGCTGGCAGTGAAACTCCGTTGCCTGGGTTGCTCACCGCGGAAGCGGGCCTCGATACTGTAGCGTCTATGCGCCTCATCGTAAGCGTTATGCGGACTTATCGGCAACGCTACCGTAATTCGATACACCTGAAATCGAGTAAATGTGGAGCTAAGGTTTCCGCAAACGTCTGGCTAAATAGCTATTGTGGTTTCTAATATTAATGATATAACGTATCATAACTAAGATTCCTCACACAGGCAATAGCCGGGATGAAGATCGATGTTGTTGAATATCACTGTCAATCTCGTCCCCTAATACACTGAATGCGTAATAGCCCTCACATACTCCGTCGTACCCTGCACGTCATGCTGGTGCTGCTGATGCTTGCTTCCCAGGGGATTGCGAGTACGCACGAGCTGTGTCCCGATGATGTTGGTGACCACCACGATTGTTCTATCTGTGCGCTCGGTTATGGCATGGGTGCTGCGTTGCCTGTTTCTTCTTTCGCACCCGCAGTGATTGAATTCAGTGCAGTTCAGGTCGCGTTGTATATCGCTGGCGACCTGCGCTTGTTTCACCGGGAGTACTATTCCAAACGCGCTCCTCCAAGCCCTCTTATCTCAAGCTAAAACCCAAATCGCTACATTTCACAGGTTTTTTCATGTGCCGGTTGGCATGTGATTGATGAGAGATTCACTATGTATACTTCTATTAGATACAGCGTCCTTTTGGCGCTGTTAGGTAACTTTTTTTCGAGTGCCATTGCGGCGCCGACGACGACCCCTGAGGACTCAGAAACGCCCCATGTACACCAGACCCTGGAAGAAATCCTGGTTACAGCGAATCCACTGAATCGTTCATCGGATGATCTCGCACAGTCCGCTACCGTGCTTCAGGGTGCAGCGCTACAGCAACAGTTGGCAAACTCGATTGGAGAAACACTGGCTCGCACAGCTGGATTATCCAATGCCAGTTTCGGTGAAAACGTCGGCCGCCCGGTCATTCGCGGCCTGCAGGGCACGCGAGTGGGCATCCTCAACAACAGCATGGCAGTGAACGATGCATCCTCTGTCAGTCAGGACCACGCTGTCTCTGTGGAGCCGTTTCTAACGGACCAGATTGAGGTATTGCGCGGGCCGTCTTCGTTGCTGTTTGGCTCGGGTGCTATCGGTGGCGTGGTCAATATGGTCTCGCCGTCCATTCCCCAGACTATCCCAGAGGACGGTTATAGCGGTCGCTTCACAGCACAGGGTAATACTGCTGCGAACGAAGAGTTTGCCGCGGGGCGACTTGATCTCGGTAAGGGTGCTTTTGCGTTGCATCTGGACGGGTTTCATCGTCGAACTGACGATTATGACATTCCCGGGAGAGCGGAGCTGTATCCGGAGGATGATCATGAGGAAGATCACGGCGATGACCATGAGGGTGACGATGACGGAACGCTGGAAAACAGCTTTCTTAAAAATCACGGTGCCACCATCGGGGTAAGCTGGATTGGCGAACAGTGGCGATTGGGTGTTGCCTACAATGAGTACAAGTCCGACTATGGCATACCCGGTGGCGCTCACGTGCACGCGCATGACGACCATGATGATGAGCACGGTGATGAAGATCACGACGACCACGATGACGATCACCACGACGAAGACCACGACGATGATCATGGGGAGGATGAGGTCGACGTTACTATCCGCCTGCGTACTGAGCGAACCGAAGCGGAACTGGTTGGCAGTAATCCGTTCGCCGGCTTCGAGCAACTCAAAGTGCGGTTTGTCGATACCAGCTACAAGCATAGGGAGTACGAGGGGGATGAAATTGGTACGGTGTTCGAGAGTGACAGCGACAACACGCGTGTGGAGTTAAAGCATAACCCCTGGGGTGCCTGGCAGGGTGTATTTGGATTACAGTATACCGACCTTGATTTTTCGGCTGTGGGCGCTGAGGCATTCGTGCCGGAATCTCATACCAAAACCAGTGCAGTGTTCTGGATTGAGCACGCCGAATTCGATGCTTGGCAGGTTGATCTGGGGCTGCGCTATGAGGATGTGTCGATCAAGGTGCCCAACACCCTGATGGCGGAAGAGGGTGCAACAGGTCCCTCATCAGATTCCGACTTTCAGCCATATAGCGCTTCTGCGGGTGTTATATGGAGTGCGAGCGATACGGTAGATCTAACCGGCTCTGTATCCTATGCAGAGCGCGCACCGGGTGTCGACGAGTTGTATGCCAATGGCCCCCACATTGCCACTCAGGTATTTGAAGTGGGGGATGCTTCGCTCGATAAGGAATCGACTGTGCATATTGAAGGAGGCGCGCGTGTTGCCTATGGCCGCTTTACAGGTAGCGCAACCGTTTACTGGGATCAGTTCGATAACTATATCTACCAACAGGATTCTGGTCTGGAGGAAGATGGTTTACCTGTGCGGTTCTGGTTGCAGCAGGGTGCAGACTTTATCGGTGCGGAAGTTGAGCTGCGGTACGACTTCGAGCCAAGCAGGTTCGGCCACTGGCAGGTGTTTGGCTTCGGCGATATTGTGGACGGAGAGCTCGACGATAATACCGATGCGCCTCAGCAGCCCCCCAAGCGCATCGCGTTCGGGATTGATTGGGATATCGACAACTGGGCGGCTAATCTGGTATGGATCCACGCGTACGATCAGGACAATGTTGCGCCGCTGGAAACACGCACACCGGGCTATGATCTGCTGAATGCCGAAGTGATTTTCACCGGGCCCAGCATCAGTCAATTTGATTGGCAGGTCTACCTGAAAGGCCAGAATCTGCTGGACGAGGATATCCGCAACAGCACCTCGTACCTGAAGGATCAGGCGCCGCAGATCGGGCTTAACGTGATTTTCGGTGTGCGGGCATATTTTCCTTAATGCGTTCGTCAATGGGGGCAGATCTATTTCTCATATTGGATTAATGGGGACAGATTTATTTTTGGGATTAATGGGGACAGATTTATTTTTCGTGCCCCCCAGCCCAAACATGATGTTCCTGTCTCACTATACCGGCGAGTAGAATGAGATAAATCACTGTTTCTTTCACTTTCGGATACTGGTTAAGCTTCTATGCCACGGACGGCTCGGGTTGTTATACCCAATCTTCCTCATCACATCGTTCAACGGGGGCACAACCGCAATTCCGTCTTTCTGGAGGAGGCGGACTATGCGTACTATCTGGAGACTTTGAGATGTTGGAAGCGGGAATTAGACATACTGGTGTATGCCTGGTGCCTGATGACAAATCATGTGCACCTCATACTAAGGCCTGGAGGCGATGCTAGCGTCGTGGGCAAGCTCATGAAGAGACTGGCCGGGCGTCAAACGCGGTACTTTAACAAACGGGAGTGCCGAACGGGTACTCTCTGGGAGGGGCGCTTCAAATCCAGTCCGATACAAACTGACCAGTATTTATTGCACTGTTGTCGCTATGTGGAATTGAATCCCGTCAAAGCGGGAATGGTAAAGCGCGCTGAAGATTATCCATGGTCCAGTTTTCGTCACAAGGTGGGATTGGGGGGCTCCAGTTTGCTCGACTTCGATCCCTGTTATCAATCGATGTCTGCGCCTGAGCAAAGCTACCGTGAGTTCGTCGAGAAGGGAATTCCCGACGATGAGCAGTGCTTTATTCACGACTGTGTTCAGCGTAATGGCTTAACAGGGGGGAGTGCCTTCGTGGATGAAATAGAATTACGTACCGGTTTGCGTATAGAGCATCGATTGCCTGGGCGCCCGGCAAAACTCCCAAAATAAATCTGTCCCCTTTAAACAAGCTCGTTTGAACGAACTAGCGCAATACCCATTGTGCCCTCGGTCCCTCAGGTGTCTGCCCTGGAGGCAGGGCCGTTGGCGCCGGTGAGCCCGTGTCCCCCAGAGAGCGCACGAAGTGGTAGAAGGCTTTCAGGTCTCGCTCTGCCATCTGATTCAGGTTAAACCAGGGCATGGGGGGGCGGCGGCGCATGGTACGGGCGGCTTCCACCCATTGTGACTCAGTGAGAGCACCGATATAGATGCGCAGATTCGTGCCATAGGTTGTGCCCCAGGGACCGCTCCAGCCGAAGTTGTCACCCAGCATCCATCGGGATTCGGGTACATTGCCGTCGCCACTGGCGTAACCTGCGGTGTGGCAGTCATTACAGCCGCTGACAGTGGCCACGTAGCGCCCCCGTTCAACCAGCGCCGGGTCCGGTGTAAAGACTTCTGTCGCGATACCGGGCCACGAGGCCAGTAGAGCGAATAGGCCGATGAGGAGTCTGGAAGTTGTTTGAAAGACCATAAATGTCAGCCTGAAATATTGACGGTGAGCTAAACTGTAGCTAATTTTTTCGCATTACACTTGCGTGTTTATGCCGATGAATATCGAGAATCTGCCAAATCTGGAAGCTGTGGATTACGGTATGGTCTCTGACCCATCACGCCCCGTTCTCACACTTGACTGGCAGGCGGAGGGGCCGCACCGGGTACCGGGGCACAGTCACCCCCGGGCGCAGATTATTTACCAGTGCGCCGGGGTGTATCGTGTGCAAACTGGCAGCGGCAGCTTTGTAGTACCCCAGAAGCAGGCCATCTGGATACCTCCTCATGTGTATCACGAGACTTACACCAATGGCTCAGCACGAGCTTTGATGCTTTTTGTGGATGGCAGTCTCGCAACTGTCCTGGCACGTGAGTGTATGGTGGTGGATGTGAGCCCGTTTCTAGCGCAACTTTTTTTCCGGGCTGTCGAGTACGGGAACCAGTACGATAGCAGTGGTAGAGAGGCACATCTGGTGCAGGTGATTCTCGACGAGTTGGCGCTGCTCACTCCTTCACGTCTGCATTTGCCTCTACCCAGAGACAAGCGCTTATCCCGGCTTATCGACCGACTGATCGCCGCGCCGGCATTGGATACCACGCTGGTTGAGTTGGCCTCCGGCAGCGGCGCCAGTGGCCGCACGCTGGCGCGGCTGTTCCGGCGTGAAACCGGGCTGACCTATATTGAATGGCGGAATACCCTTTGTCTTCTTGAGGCTATCGACCGATTGGGGCAGGGACATGCTGTTACGCAGGTAGCGATGGATCTGGGATACCAGAGCGTCAGTGCGTTTATCGCCATGTTCCGGCGGGAAATGGGGGTATCACCTGCGCGTTATATCCGCGAACGGCGCAGCGGTGTACTACCCGTCACACTTGAATCGCAATGTCTTTCTGATCGACAGCCCGAGGTAGTGTCTTAACATGGGAAACTTTGTTTCTATTTCGGGGGGTGGGTGTTGCGTTTGAAGCTGTGTCGGGACTTGTCGGAAGGGTATGCTGTCAACGGTAAGCAGATTCTGCAAACTCATCGCAATGGTTAAAAAATAAATCTGTCCCCTTTTAGAAAAATAAATCTGTCCCCTTTTAATTGCTGGCATAAGTTGCATCGACGTTTGCGACGTGGGATGGTTTGGAGCTGGTACGCTTTGGGCTACCGCTATGGCTCAGGTATAGTAATAGCCGCCTGTCCTCAATAACGCTGCGGGAGTAGCAAAGTGTTTTATCGAATCAAAGTTCTATTCAGTGTAACTGTAGCAACCGCATCTCTTTGGAGTACGGTTCAAGCACAAGATTTAGAAACGCGCGAAGCTATGGCTGCAGACTGTCGAGAACTGGCGCAGGGTGGTAGGGTCGATTTGGCGAAGGTACGTCGGTGTATCATGTCATGTAGCAGCGACAATACAGGGATGGATCCATCCGCAGCAGAGGCGGCGCTCAGGCAATGTCAAAGCGCTCACGCCAAAGTTAGCCAGCGCAGCACTACTGTTTCCCCTGCACCTGTGCGCACGCGCAGTTCAGCGCCAGCAACTGTTGCAGAAGCACAGGTCGGAAAAATGGGTGATATGGAAGGCGTCTATTTGCAGACGACTCGCAGCGGCTTCCGGGTCCGTGTAGAGGGTGACAAGGCATGGCAGACCTATTGCAATGAGGCAGCACGTCTTGAGACAGGCAGCGATGAGTTTTCGCGAACAATAAAGGCCTACGATCGGGTCCGATTGATAGGCATCACTTATGACCCGGCCCGGGCGAAGGACCCGGTTACGCGCTGCATGGCCAAAAGTGCCGTCATCCTTGGTTCGAGCTCGCCGTGAGACAAACGGAATTCCCTGACGATAATCTACCTCAAAGGGTGTCCGCTTTAAGTACCATTCCTGGGTTAAGCCCGGTTTTTCTGCCCCCGATGAGACATGAAATCCCCTACCAGACTGGCCACTAACACGGCTATATAGAAAACCCCCACCAGTGCTTCCAACCCTGCGACCAGCCCGCTAACCAGGTTGTCGGGCGAAATATCGCCATACCCAAGTGTAGTAATCGTTACCAGACTGAAGTACGTGAACTCATCGAACCTGGAGATGCCGCTTGCTGCAGATAGGCCGGTAAACGAGCCCGGTGTCAGTAGTTCAAGGAATTCGTAGAGAATGGCCCATGCGACAACCAACAACAGGAATATGCAGACAGAACCAACTATTTTGTTGAGATTTACCAGCCCCGATAAGAACACTTCCTCAGAGGCATACCGAACTGCGACCATACAAAAGACAAATGCAGCTAGCAGCATAAGATACTGGAATATCGGATTGCCAAAGGCAACAGCCAAAATGGCAAAAACCAGCATCGCCAACGCTGGGACAAGTGCCACCAGGAACACCCGCAGGTCATGCGTAAGGCTGGTAACAAAGAGTATCGAAGCAGTACCGAATATGACTTTTATCAGTAACGGATCTTCCCAGCCTGCATACTGCCGCAGCAAAGGCCCCGTAAAAATAAGCAGGCATAGACCAGTCAACAGGAACTTGAAGTTTACTTCTCGGTATTCATCTGTCGACTCGATTAATTTTGCCATGTCTGTGTGTCCAATATATTCGTCTAGTAGAAGTGAGCGACATTTAGATCAACATGTTCGGAGTGCCGGCGACCGTGAGAATACTATTGGTGAAGGCATAGGCAACCGTGGAGCCGATCTTCCAACCCCGGCCAGTGCCAGAAAGAAAACAGGGCCGGCTGATACAGCAAGAATTCACGGAGTATATTCTGCACATCCATTTTTCTGTAGTCGTTAGGATATTGAAACTATGATGCTCGGTCCAAGGCAATGCAAGGATAGCGCTCAGTCTCATAGTCCGCTCTGAATCAATGGCGAACTGGTTGTTATTGCTAGAGTCATAGGGCGCAGACCAATGAGCATCTCAATCTATTTTCCGGGGTTGGGCACTCTGTAAATTATTAGATAAAAGAGAGGCAGAACAATCATTGTCAATATCGTGCCCAATGTCAGGCCTGCCATGATGGTCATCGCCATAGAAGTCCAGAAAGCATCCTGTAACAGCGGCATAACTCCGAGCACCGTAGTCAGCGCAGCCAGTACGACTGGACGCAATCTCGATACGGCTGCTGTGACAGTTGCATCATAGGGCCCTAATCCCGCATCAATGTTCAGGTTGACCTCGTCCAGTAGCACGATCGCATTTTTTATCATCATACCTACCAGACTCATCGCGCCCAGCAAGGCCATGAAACCAAACGGAGTCTGGGTGATAGCCATAACGGCGATGATACCGATCACTGCGAAAGGAATTGTCAGGAACATAATCAACGCCGGGCGCAAGGAGTTAAACAAGGCAACGATAATAATCAGGATAATCGCCAGCGTTGGCGCCATTCCCGGTATTAGTGATACCTGGGCATCCCGCGTACTCTTGAATTCACCGTCCCATTCCATCGTATAGCCAGTGGGTAACGGTATCTCTTCGAACTGCTCGATTACATCGCTGCGTAATGCCGGGTAAGTTGTGTCTGCAGGGGCCGCCTGAATGGCGACCTGTCGACGACGGTTCCACCTTGCGATAATAGGGTCCTCCCATTGCAGGGCGATGTCACCTACAACCTGGGATAGCGGGACGGGTTGCACACCCAGGGTAGGCAATACTGTGATGACGTCCAGTCCAGCCGCTGTGCGTGCCCTGTCTTCTTTTGCATCGCGGGCGATTATCGGTAACAGGTCATCGCCTTCTCGATATACGCCAACGGGAAGTCCGTCATAGGCTCGCGATGTAGCTTGGGCAACATTGTCTCTGGATATTCCCGTCCAGCGTGATTCTTCCTGCTTGAAATCCAAAACTACCTTCTGAACCTTCTGGCGCATGTCAGTACGAACATGTTTGGCGTGTGGCGACTCACGCAGTATAGCCATGCCCTTTTCGCCTATGTTTCGCAGCGTCGCGAGATCGGCTTCCGCCGGGCCGGTAACCCTTGCCTCGAACTGCCAGGTGTCACCTGGCCCGACCGTGTATTTACGAACCCGGGTGAGTGCCTGCGGTACGTTATCGTTAAGCCAGGGTTCCAGCTCCCTCACCAGCGGATCCACCTCTGAAAAAGATGGCGTATTGATGATGATTTGAGCATAGGATGCGTAGGGAAACTCAGGGTCGACTGGCAGGTAAAATCGCGGCCCTCCTGCGCCCATGAATGTGCCGAAATTTTTTATACGCTCTTCCCGCGCGAGCTTGTCTTCTATCACTTTCAAGTCGCTGCTGACGGTGCTGAGCGGTGTTCCCTCTGGTGCCCAGTAATCAATGACGAACTGGAATCGCGTGGAATCTGGAAAAAACTGTTGCGGCACCCGCCCGGTGTTTGCCAGTGCAAAACCCAGTACTGCAACCAGCCCCAACAGCGTCAGGGCTCGTCTGTGTAAACACCATTCCAGTATCGACTTGAATGTAGAGAACCACTTCCCGCCATAGGGATCACTATCATGTTTGTCTGTAGTGGGCGGTTTGATGATGGAAATACACTGTAGGGGTGTGACGGTGACAGATAACACCCAGCTCACAAGTAGCGATATTCCCACCACCAGGAAAAGAGTCTGAGCATATTCACCCGCTCCGGTGGAAGATGCGTAAACCGGGTAAAAGGCCATAACAGCTACAAATGTAGCACCTAGTAACGGCCAGGAAGGTACAGAAGCGCTTTCAATTGCCGCTTCTTTTGCGTCCATTCCCTTACCTAACCGCACGGCCATGCCGTCGGCGACCACGATGGAATTGTCCACCATCATTCCCAACGCCACCACTAGTGCTCCGAGTGATACCCGGTGCAGTTCAATCCCCATGGTGTACATGACAATAAACGTGGCCAGAATTGTGAGAATGAGGCCGCTGCCGATGACTACCGACATACGCCATCCCATCGCCAGGGCAATAACCACCAGCACTATCAGTACGGCCTCAACCAGGTTGATTATGAACGCGTCAATAGAGGCCTTAACCTCATCGGATTGCCACGCAAAACGCTCTACATTGATGCCTGCGGGTAGCTCGGCCACTAGTTCATTGAGTCGTTCATCGATAGCTCGGCCTGTCTCTACTACGTTACCACCTGCTACATTTGCCAGTGAAATGGCAAGGGCTTCCTGCCCATTGAAGCGCATTCGAGTGATGGCCGGTTCCAGGTACCCGGTACGTATAGTGGCGATATCCTCGAGTCGGATAAGCTCACCGCTACTGCTTACCGGTGTGTCACCTTCAAGGCCCTGCTGGGCAAACTTGGTGGCGATATCGCTCAGAGAACGCCGAATCTGTAGTTTTCCGATATCCTCTGGCGAGCTGAACTCCCCGGTCACCTCGAGTCTCAGGCGGCGGTTCGGGACTTGTACATGTCCAGCTGGCACTACTGCATTCTGGCTAGCCAGTGTCAGCAGAATATCTTCCATGGTCAGGCCGAGCGCTGCGACCTGCGACTCTGATACATCGAGGTAAATGACCTTGGGTTGCACACCCCACAGTTCCACACGAGCGACTCCCTCGACCAGACTCAGATCCTTTTTCAGGTAGTCAACATAGTCCTCAAGCTCGGCGTAGCTATAGCCATCGCCTGTTACCGCTAGCACGAAGCCGTAGACGAAGCTAAAGTCGTCCATGATCTCCGGTGACAAGGCGCGGGTAGGCAGACTGGGTTCAATATCGCGTAGCTTGTTGCGCATTATGTTCCAGACTTGCGGTAGCCTGTCTGCCCAGTAGACTTCCTTGATGTCCACCTTGATGATGGACAGACCCGCGCGCGAGAGACTGTACATATTGTCCAGCTCTGGCATTTCCTGCAGTGCTAGTTCTATACGGTCGGTCACTTCCAGTTCCACTTCCTCAGCGCTTGCGCCCGGATATTGCGTAGCGATTACTGCAGTCTTGATGGTGAAGTCGGGATCCTCGAGGCGTCCCAGCTGGAAATAACTGAACAACCCTCCAATCAGGATAAGGAAAACCAGGAAGCGGGTAAGGGTGCTGCGCTGGATGGCTTGCGATGGAAGGCTCATCAGCGCGGCTCCTCTGCCGTGGCATCAAGTATGCGAACCTCCTGACCTTCTGCGACAGAGTGTACTCCGGCTATTACCAGCCAATCTCCCGCTTGCAGGCCTGATTTAACCAGTACGCCAGAATCGGACAACAGGCTCAGCTCTACTTCTCGTTTTTCCAGAGTCATGCTGCTTTCATCAATCACATAGACATAAGATACAGCGTTACTTTCTCCACCGAACACCGCTGTAGCGGGAATACTCATGCCCACCTCACGCGCTTGTTCTGGTAGTTGGCTGACCAGTTTGGCGGTGGCCGCCATTCCTGGCTTGATCTCAACACCTTCAGGCTGGTTCATGATCAATGTTACGGGGTATGTTCTGGTCACTGTCGAAGCCTCGGTACCGATTTCCTTTACGTCGGCTTCAAGGGTGATGTCAGCCAGTGCTTCAAAACTAACGGTCGCAGAGACGAGATATGGCGCATAACTTATAAGGCGCTCAGGGATGTCTACCACGACTTCGATACGATCGGTATCCAATAGACGGGCGATCGAGCGCTTGGCCAGTACATTCTCGAAGTTTTCGACATACTTGGCCGCGATAAATCCGTCAAAGGGTGCCGTCAGAAACGTATAAGCCAGGTCGTCTTCGGCGAGCTTCGCACTCGCTTCCAGTGCCTGAACCTGGGCCTGTGTGTTGTCGCGATCGCCGAGACGTCGATCAAACTCACTCCCGCTGATCAAGTCGGGGTTTTTGTTCCTGATGTCCTGCGCTCGTTTGAACTCAGCAGCTGCGAGATCTCTCGCGGCAATACCTTGCTGGAGTTTACTTCGTACGGTATTCAGTCGCGATTCGAAGTCTGATGGATCTATACGTGCGATAAGCTCTCCCTCTTTGACACTGTCGCCCACATTCACGGGAAACTCGATCAATGATCCGGAGACGCGAAAAGACAGGTTTACCTCCTGGGCAGCTCGGGCTTTGCCGGGTAAGCTACGTTCAACCAGAGCGGATACATCTCCCAGTTGAATTGCCTTTACTTTTTGAGGGAGAGGTGCCGGTACTTCTTGCGACTCACAACCCGCAAACAGAAATAGACTCGCGAAGGCCAGCGCGATTTTGGCGATTCGTTCGGGCTTAGGTAAACCAACGCTTTGGAACAGGCTGTCTGTGGTGGTCATTACATTTTCCTCTGTATGCTAGTCGGTAATGTCTGATTTTGACGCCCTGATTGACTCGGATGGATAAAGGCCGGCGAGTGGACTAAGTTCATTTCTATAACGAATATGCCCGTCTCCTATTGGAAATGATGCGAATCTATAGTGAGTGCAGCTTTGTCCTCACTGAGGTTCATATACCCACCCACCTGCAAGAGAAAGTGCACTGTCTTTGGTCCCGTTCCGACGGCTTGTACCTACCGGCGGCAAAAAAATTGGTATTTCGGCAATATTTTTCTGTGCTTTCGCAGCAGTGTTGTGAAGAAAGCGTAGCTATCAAGGTGCACACGTCTCATTCCTTAAAAGGGTTGGCCGCTACTGGGGCGAAGAACATTTTAAAATTCCATTCGGGGCCAAAGTCGTCTGGCTGCGCCACGTAGTATTGAATTTCCGCTCCCCAGCGCACAGGTACTTTTCCGAAGCGCAAGAAACCGATTGTTCCCAGACCAACCGGAACGGAGAACCGGTTACTCCCGCTCTCTTTCCAGTTAATCAGAATGTTGGGTGTCATACCGATAAGTTGAGTAGCATCGGTCTTATAGTTGATGAAATACTGGATATTGGATTGATTGAAACCTTCTCGATCATTATCGCCCGAGAAGTCCCACCATTGCTGAGCGAGTATACCGATATTCCAGCTTTCCAGACTGCCTGGGTTGCCAAAGGAACTACCTAGCCGAGCCGCCAGGGCAGCAGGGCCCGCAGACCATTTTTCGGAACCAAGTACATCGCGAGAGGCTGTAGGTAGCTGGAAGGTCGGTCCAACGCCCCAGATAAAACCGTCATCCCTGTTAGGTGCAGCCAAGCTAAAGAAAATGGTGTCAGTATTGCCAGTGGTGCGTTGGTCAAAGAAATTCGGTGAGTCAAAGTCCTCGGCAACGGGCGCACTGACTACTCCGGTGATAATCCGGTTCACCAGATTCCACTCGCCGGCGAGAATGGGCACTGGCAGGATCGGCTGTATAGTCGTGGAGTTTTGCCACTGATTACCCTCAGGCGTATTCAAAATTGTGTAATCGTTTTGTGTTATCAGCAGCCACGCATCGGAAACCGGGTTATTAGACTTCATAGCGGCTTTTTCGAGTGACATTTCTTCTTGCGAGTAGCAAACGCTGGCATGCAGAAGGCAGGCAAGTACTAAGTCAATCTTTCTCACATCCCCTCCTACAAATTGAAATTGGCTTTTATCATAAAGTCGGAGAGACACTTACATGAAAGAGGTCGTATGCAATGTGCGGTGCCACAGTGTCAAAACATGGCTCACGGATATCCGATAATCCTGATGTAATGTATTTATTCTGAGATTCCGATTTTCAGGGCTGTTCTGGGAATGTTGGCGGAAGTCGCAGCTTGACTGCAATCTAAAGTGGACAACACTTCTTGTCTAATGCATTCTGATGGGCATTTATATGCAGTAAAAACATAATGCTGACACTCCGCCAACTGCAACATGCGCTTGCTCTACGAGAACACTCAAGCTTTAGTAGGGCTGCAAGATCGTGTCATATTTCTCAGCCGGCGTTTTCCCGCAGCATTCAGCAACTCGAAAAGTCCCTTGGCGTCAGGCTTTTTGGTCGTAATGGAAACGTTATTGAACCGACGACTATTGGGCAAGCCGTACTGTCTAGAGCGGCGGTGATTTCTGTTGAATCTGACGAAATTATACGAGAGATAACGCTACTAAAGGGGCTGGAAATAGGTAATCTGGTCGTGGCCATAGGTACGAATGCTGCAGATATTTCCGGTGCTAAAGCTATATGCGTTTTGATGCGGCAGTATCCCGACATAACCAGTCAGATACTGGTTCTAGGGTGGCGTCAAGTGATGGAAAAGGTCCTTTCTCAATATGCAGACATAGGTCTGGCAGAGATAGGTACAGCTGCATTCGACGACAGTCTACAGATCGAACCGGTAGCCACACACCCTGTGAGATTCTATTGCCGCAGTAAGCATCCATTGTGCAAGCGCAAAAGATTGGCTATGGCCGACCTCGGTCAATATCCATTGGTCGGTCCCAGGCTGCCGCCCCGTGTGGCCGGGTATTTTTCTGGTGGTGGTCACTTTGATGATCTAACCGATGATTTCGTGCCATTGATCGAAGTCGATCAGCCGACAATGGCGCGGGACATTGTCCGACAAAGTAATGCGATCGGCTTTACCGCAGTCCCTCAGATCAATGCCTGGTCTGGTGCAGAGAAGCTCCATGTGCTGCCAATTGATGAACCCTGGATGAGCCTGAACTACGGTTTCATTTTCTTGAAGAATCGCGTGCTGTCGCCTGCGGCAGAAAAGTTCATGGAGCTGGTTTTGGCTGCAGAACGCTCATTGGAGTAACCGTCGAGAGAAATTTGCAGCGATTTTGTAAAAGCGTGTAGATTTTCCGTTGTTGATAGCATCGGTCTTGTCTGGATCGAATCCCAATTATCGCGTGGAGCGCGGCGAAAATTGTGCAATTGTGCGTGCTTTGTTGCAGACTCTGCAAACAGCTGCACTTGTGGGCGAAACTCCCGGT
The DNA here is from genome assembly GCF_055809315.1 of Halioglobus sp. D3-4. Lineage (NCBI taxonomy): Bacteria > Pseudomonadati > Pseudomonadota > Gammaproteobacteria > Cellvibrionales > Halieaceae > Halioglobus > Halioglobus sp. D3-4. The sequence goes on along the minus strand of NZ_CM147907.1, from coordinate 2,437,486 downwards.
CAAAATGAGAATGCGGCGCAACGGATAGCGGTCGCCTCGAATTGAGTGGCACTATGTCATTATAGCTCTGCTACTATAGCCATCGGTTTGCCAGCCGGGCCAATATACTGTGTAGAGGTGCGATCAACGTGACGACCACTGCTTCGGCTGAAGCGTCGGGCAGGGAAGCAGTGTTAGCACCCCCCTCCTGAAGGAGAACCAACGATGAAGAAAATTGTCCTTGTAGTTTTGCTCTGTTTACTGATTGCAGGGTTCTTTATTTTCGACTTGAACCAAATTCTCACTTTAGAAGGGATAAAGGGTAGTCTGGAGCAATTTCAAAGTTGGCGCACATCCTCGCCCCTATTGGCGGTTGCAGGCTTTTTTGGCATCTATGTGCTGGTGACAGCCCTGTCACTGCCTGGGGCAGCAGTGATGACACTGGTCGGCGGTGCCTTGTTTGGGCTGCTCTGGGGCACGGTGATTATCTCCTTTGCCTCCAGTATTGGCGCACTATTGGCGTTTCTTGTCTCGCGTTATTTGCTGCAGGACACGGTGCAATCGAAATTTGGCGATCGCCTCAAAACGCTCAATGAGGGGATCGAGAAGGATGGCGCCTTCTATCTCTTTACGCTGCGCCTGGTACCGATATTTCCGTTCTTCATGATCAACCTGCTGATGGGCCTGACGCCGATCAAGGCGCGTACCTTCTATTGGGTCAGCCAAGTGGGGATGCTCGCCGGTACACTGGTATACGTCAATGCCGGTACACAATTGGCGCAACTTGAGAGCCTCTCCGGGATACTGTCCCCCGGCTTGATCCTGTCTTTTGTGCTGCTCGGCATCTTTCCCCTGTTGGCTCGCAAAGTCACAGCGGCGATTCAGGCGCGACGTGTCTATGCTAAATGGAAAAAGCCCCACAAGTTTGATCGCAATTTGATCGTTATTGGAGCGGGCGCCGGTGGTCTTGTCGCCTCTTATATCGCCGCCACTGTTAAGGCAAAAGTTACGTTGGTGGAAGCGCACAAAATGGGTGGCGATTGTCTGAACTACGGCTGTGTGCCCAGCAAGGCGTTGATACGCTCGGCGAAACTGGCGCATCAGCAGCGCCACGCTGAAAACTACGGGTTGCAGAGCAGTGAGCCCACATTCTCACTCAAGAAAGTGATGCAGCGAGTGCACAGTATAGTGGCTGCCATCGAACCGCATGATAGCGTGGAACGTTACACGGAACTGGGCGTAGACGTCGTGCAGGGATACGCCAAAATTGTCGACCCCTGGACGGTGGATATCGCGCTCAATGAGGGCGGTTCCCAGCGCCTGACCACGCGCAGTATTGTCATTGCAGCCGGTGCCAGCCCGTTTGTGCCGCCACTGCCGGGTCTCGATGAGGTGGGCTATGTCACCAGTGACACACTCTGGGACGAGTTTGCACAATTGGATGAAGCACCCAAACGGCTGGTTGTTCTCGGCGGTGGTCCCATTGGCTGCGAACTGGCGCAAAGCTTTGCACGTCTGGGTTCGCAAGTGACACAGGTAGAAATGTTACCTCGCATCATGATGCGAGAGGACGAAGATGTTTCTGCGCTGGCGCAAGCGTCGCTGGAGCGTGATGGTGTCGCTGTGCTGACAGACCACAAGGCCTTGCGCTGTGAACGTGAAGCCGAGGAGAAGTACATTGTGGTGGAGCACAACGGTCGTGAGCAGCGGCTGGCGTTTGATCAGTTGATCTGCGCCGTTGGGCGCTCTGCCCGTCTTGAAGGCTATGGTCTTGAGACGCTGGGAATCGAAACTGCGCGCACCGTGACAACCAACGACTACCTTGAAACTCTCTATCCAAATATCTATGCTGCCGGTGATGTTGCCGGCCCCTACCAGTTTACCCACACGGCCTCCCATCAGGCCTGGTATGCAGCGGTGAATGCACTCTTTGGTCAATTCAAGAAGTTCAGGGCCGATTATCGGGTGATTCCATGGACAACATTCATCGAGCCTGAAGTGGCGCGGGTTGGTTTAAGTGAAATGGAGGCGAGGGAGCAGGGCGTGGCACACGAAGTGACGCGCTATGGCCTGGATGATCTCGATCGGGCCATCGCCGACAGCGCAGCCCTCGGGTTTGTCAAAGTGCTCACGGTTCCCGGAAAAGACAAGATACTAGGGGTGACGATCGTGGGTGAACATGCCGGTGATCTGCTGGCAGAGTTTGTACTCGCCATGAAGCACGGTCTCGGCCTGAACAAGATTATGGGCACGATCCACACGTACCCTACATGGTCTGAGGCGAATAAGTACGCTGCCGGGGAGTGGAAGAAAGCGCATGCACCGCAGAAACTGCTAGCGCTTGTAGAGCGATATCACACCTGGCGCAGGGGTTGACTGCAGAATCCTCGTGCCAGTTCGTGTTCTGCAGTATCGGGCCTGTGTCAAGGAACTGGCGTATTGTGCAACTATCAACTGAGTGTGAACGAATCGGCACACCGTGATTATCGGTGCCGCGTCCACAACTACGAGCTGAATGCCGGGCTGGTCAGTCACAGGCTCGTAAGATCGCGACTTTTCCACATCAGGGCCGCACTCAGGCGGCCACTCGCAGTTCTGTCGGGTTTGAACATTTACATGCCCGTTAGATTGCTGGCAACCATCCACACGGCCATGGCTATCATCATCAGGTTTTCTGTCAGTGAGACAAAGCCAAGGGGCACATTACTGTTGCCACCTGCGCATGCACACTTCAACTCGCGCTTGTCGATATACACGGCCTTGAAAACAGACACTGCACCGACGGTCCCGATGAAGAGTGCTACCGGGGCGGCAAGCCACACTATGCTGCCGGATATCATCAGAATGCCGGCCAGTGCTTCTCCGAATGGATGCACATAGGCATAGCGCACCCATTTCCTTAGCTGTACTGCTCACGTGTACCGAACGGGGTGTTTGTGGGAAACTTGCCGCAATACCCCGTCTGGCAGGATTCCAATCGAGGGTAGCGCGATCTGTTACTGTGAGTCCGGAAGGGCAATCATGTACACTGCCGACACTGCGGGAGCACGATGTGTTTATTCCACTGTCCGACAATAAAACGCATATAGAAGTTCTCTGCTCACGGCTGCAGTTGGGACAGCCGTTGGCGTCGATGTCGAGTCTCACGGGTGGTTTTCATCATCGCGTTTGGAAGTTGCCAGCAGCGAATGGCTGTTTTGTCATTAAACAACTCTCGGCAGATAGCGATCCCGGTGATACACATACGGTCCGCCACTACAATGTTACCGAAGCTGTTGCGGAAAAGTTTGCCCAATGTGGTATAGCCGCGGTGCATGCACTGAAGTATCAGGGGCGCTACCTGCAGGTGCTAGATAATGAAGGGTATCTCGTCTATCCCTGGACGGATGCTGTTGCACTGGCAGAGGGCGAGGTGTCTACCCATCATGCGCTGGCAGTTGCGCGACTATTGGCGAGTATGCATGAGGCCAATATCGATGTTGCCGGCGTAGAGTCAAAGCTGGCTGATGCCACTGAAAGAGCAGATGTGGAGAAGATGATAAGTACCAGTGAGCATGCAGACCCGCAACTGGCCTTGCAGCTCAATGAACACCGCGCGCTATTATGCCGCATCGCTGAGCAGTACAGGCGGGCATTGCCGCTGCTGGGCAGGCGGCAGATCGTCAGCCATGGTGATCTCGACCAGAAGAATGTGCTCTGGGATGCCGATGAGAATGCAGTGATCATCGATTGGGAATCAGCCCATAAAATAAATCCTACGCAGGAAGTGACTTCGGTGGCCCTCGAGTGGAGTGGTATCACTGGGGATTTCAATCGCCACACGTTTACACAGTTTGTCACCGCTTATACCCACTCGGGCGGCATAATCACGCGTGATTTGTTCGAGGCCGCCCTGCACGGTGTGTTGGGTAAGTGGCTGGACTGGTTAATGTACAACGTCGGACGTGTTGTGAATCTCGATGAGGCCAGACAGCACGAACTCGGGGAGAAGCAGGTCTCGTTTATACTGCCTGTTATGGTGCGACTGGACGGGCTCGTGCCGGAGCTACTGGACGATTTATCACGTCAGTCTGCCCAGCCAACCGTCCCGCAGGCAAAGGCAGAAACGTAATGCTCGAATTGATCTCCTGCCTCGTGGAGCACAACGAGGACAGCAACTATGCTATCCGTTGGCGCAGTGCCAACCCAGGCCAGAAAGTGACTGTCTATATGTCGGATGACCCTGAACACTTTTACAGTGGCGAGGATCCGGGCGCCCCCGTTGCTCATAGCCATGATGAAGTGGTGCTGGTGGAAAATCCTGACAAGTCGATCAGGCATTACTTCCTGCTCGAGTTTGAAAATGGAGCGCGTTTTGTGCTCGCCGAGCGCAGGTTGACGCTGCAGGGTGCACCCAATTTTCGCGATCTGGGCGGTTATCAGGCACACGGTGGTCGGCATCTGAAATGGGGACGAATATACCGCTCCAGCAAGTTGTCCGAGCTGTCGACTACCGATATCGAGTATGTCCGCCGTCTCGGTATCAGGCTGATCTGCGATTTTCGCCAGGCGGTAGAGCAGGAACTGGAACCCACCCGGTTAGGAGGCGACCCCAACCTGATGATAGTGAGCCTTCCGGTCACGCCGGGTAGCTCCCAGAGTTTTATGACAGGCCTTTATAATGGCATTATCGATGTGCAGGATTCAGCCACCTTTATGGAGACGATGAATCGGGAGCTGGTCGCCACACAGATGCCTCGTTATGCCCAGATGTTTGACTACCTGCTCACTCACGACCAGCGGCTACTCCTGCACTGCGCTTCAGGCAAGGACCGCACCGGTTTTGGTGCCGCTTTGATTCTCGATGTTTTGGGAGTGGAGGAAGACGATATTGTGACAGACTATCTGCTCACCAATGCCTGCCTCCCACTCGATGAAGAGCTCGAGCGCCTGTCCAATCAAGTGACGGATACCAGCGGCGGCGCGCTGGGGCATGAGATACTGCGGCCCATGTTGGAAGTGCGGCCAGAGTATATACTCGCCTGCTTTAAGGAAATCCGCGAGCGGTACACTTCGAAGCAGGCATTCTATGAGTCGGCTCTCGGTCTCGATGAAAGAAAGGTTGCCTTGCTGCGTGATCATTACCTTCATTAGTGAGCGTGTACGGCCCGAGTTGATCACCGGTCTGATAACGCTTTAGCGCGGTACTGGTACAAAGTACGATATGGTCGCTACTTCGCTGGGCCACACGAGTCTTTGTGCGTACGCAATTCTGGCTTGTGATAGCATCCTTACTGTCACATGACTAATGCTGTGTACTGCCACTGGCAATACAGGCGCTTGTGATGAGCATGTCGCTGTCGGTAGGCCTGGCTTGACCAGCGGCGCACCGGGTAAGGCTCTCATCACAGGATGGGTGGCCAGTGACGATATAATTGGAGATTCAGCCGTTAGATGTTTGTTGAACAGGTAATTCCATGACTCTGCTAATCACCTATCTGGTCATTGCGATCGGTGTTTCTTTTCTGTGTTCTGTGCTTGAAGCGGTGTTGTTGTCTGTGACACCGGGTTTCGTGGAGAGCCAGTTGGAGCCGTATCCACGGCGCGGCCGCATTCTGAAGAACGTCAAGGATAACCTCGACAAGTCCATCTCCAGCATTCTGATTCTCAATACCTTTGCGCACACCATGGGCGCTGCGGGCGTGGGTGCCCAGGCGGCCAAAGTGTTCGGTGCTCGCTGGGAAACACTTATCGCGTTTGTCCTCACGTTGGTAATTCTGTATTTCTCAGAAATTATTCCCAAGACTCTGGGAGCCACTTTCTGGAAGCAGCTCGCTCTGCCTTCAGCGCAGGTGATTTCCTGGTTGGTGAAGTTGCTGTTTCCACTAGTGTGGCTGTCGGGCCGTCTGACAGACCTGTTCGGAAAAGCCAGCCACGATACCATGATAAGCCGCGAGGAAATGGCTGCATTGGCAAAGCTGGGAACGCGCCACGGTTCTCTGGGGGCGCAGGAGGGGTTGTTGCTCGAAAACATTCTGCAGTTACGACAAACGCGAACAGCCAAAATCCTTACGCCGCGCTCTGTAGTAAGTGCACTGGACTCCTCGCTCACTGTGAAAGCGGCCATGATGCAAATCCAGACAGAGCCAAATTCAAGGTTTACCCGTTTGCCGGTCTACGAGAAAAATCTCGACTCAGTAGTTGGCTTGGTGTTGCGTCCGCGTATTCTGGAGGCGATGTTGGCAGGCGAGGGTGATAAACCCTTGACGGATTATTTGATGCCGATTCACCGCGTGTCGCTTGAACTGCCGATTCTAACCCTGCTCGACAGCTTTATTCGCCGCCGTGATCATTTGTTCCTGGTTGAGGATGAATACGGCCAGACAGCCGGTGTTGTCACCTTGGAGGATGCAATTGAAACATTATTGGGGCGTGAAATCATGGATGAGAGCGACACCGTCGCCGATATGCAGGAACTGGCTCGCGATAAGTACCGTGAGCGTGTAAAAACGCCGAAGTAACATCCGGGGAGGACTGGAAAAGGTCCCAGCTACCGCGCGTTGGCCTTGCGCATCACCCACCAAAGCAGGGCCGGCGAGAATCGGCGCAGCCACATCATAAAACCCGCCTCACCGGGCCGCACGGTGACGGACTCTTTCGCCAGCCCTTCGAGTATTGCATCGACAATGGATTCCGGCGATGCCATACGATTGGTCGATTTGGCCAGACCGAGGCTCTTGGGGCCGCCGGCCACGGCCTGGTCGACCAGCGGTGTATTCACCATCGGTGGGCAGACCAGCATAATGTGGACATTGTTGTGGCGGTTCTCTTGCTGCAACACTTCGACGAACGTGTTGGTGGCAGCCTTGGAGGCGCAATATGCGCCCAGGCCATGGGTAAATACGCTGCCCGCCATCGATCCAATGACGGATATGCTGCCACTATTCTTTGCCAGCATATCTGGCAGTACCGCGCTGGTGACATTCACTGTTCCCATGTAATTAACAGCCATGACACGGTTTATCTGTGCCGCCTCCATATCGGCCAGATCGCCGCCGGGCATAATGGCCGCGCAGTGGATCAGGCGGGTGACGGCACCCAGTGTGTCGGCAATCTCCTCTATCAGGCGCTGTGTCGCTTCCTGATCGGACAAATCACATATAAAGAAACTGGCGTCGTCAATTTCACCCTCCGGTATCGGGTTGACGTCAACCACGGCAATCCTGTCCCCCTGTGCCGCCAGTTTCTTCGCCAGCAGTAACCCCATCCCGCTAGCCCCGCCAGTGACCAGTGTCACGCCAGCATTCCCTAGACTTGCGTTTGCACCATTATTCATCGTAAGACTCCCATGTAATTTTTATCCCGCTATACTGGTTTGAAAAGGCCCGCAATTGCGTGAAAGAAGCGGCCTCGATTAACGCTGTAAAGTCTGTCTCAGGTTTTGTTTCCACCGGACAGGATCTGCAGCAAGGTCGAAACATACTGCTCCATGAACACGTCGTCCGCAGGCCCCTGTCCCGTCACGCGCTCGATAATGGGAGCTACATTGATGAGGTAAATAAGCGCGCCTGAGAGGGTATACAAGAGGTGCATCGGCTCCACATCAGGCAGTACGCCGCGAGCCTGGGCCAGTTCCACCACCCGTTTACCGTCGGCAAAATCCCGGATAAAAAAGCGCTCCACCATCCAGTCCAGTCGCGGCCCGGGGGTGGATGCCTCCTGGAACATGATCTTCACCCAGGTGGGGTTGGCAAACGTGAACTTCAGGATATAGCGGCACAGTTCCTCCATGGCTTCCATGGTGGAGAGGTCGTGCTGCGTGGTTTCTGTAAAGCTGGGCAGGGCCTGGTTGCGCTGCTCCCAGACATGCGCCACGGTTTCTTCCCACAACTGCTGTTTGTAGCGGAAGTGGTACTGCACCAGCGTCTTTTTCTCCCCGGCAGCACTGGCCACCGCCTTCATTGAGGTGCCCTCGAATCCCACCTGGCCGAACAGTTGGGCCGCAGCTTCCATGATCGCCGTGCGCCGGCAGCTCCTATCCTTGTTCTCCGCTTCCGCCATTCTCATACCTGACAATTGTTGTACCACCGTGGATTACCGGACAATTTCCTGTCGCCGGTATATTGACCCGATCCCGTTACTATGCGAACGTATAGTGTATACGCTATTCGATCGTATAGTAAATAGATGATAACGGTAGAGGCTCTCAGCGCAATGGACACCCGGCACAGTGCAGGCGAACAGTTGATCTGGCTGAAGGATCTGCAAGATCAGGCGGCAGGTGGCAAGGCGCATGGCTTAAAGCAACTCATGGATTGGCAGCTGCCGTGCCCGGACGGCTTTGTGATTCTGGCGGCCGATACCGCCTATTCCGATGCGGACTTGATAGCGTTCTATCGTCAGCTCGGCGAGGGCAAGGTGGCTGTGCGCTCCTCGGCACTGGGTGAAGACGGCGAGCATGCGTCCTTTGCCGGGCAGTATGAAACCGTGCTTGATGTTCAGGGCATTGAACACCTGCGCAGCGCGATAGCGCAGTGTGTTGCCTCACTGCACAGTGATCGCGCCGATGCCTATCAGCACGACCAGCACATAGCGCCGGCAACCATGTGTGTGGTGGTGCAAAAAATGGTGGATGCCGCCATTGCCGGTGTGCTGTTCACGGTGGACCCGGTGAGTAACCGCTATGATCGCCTGGTCGTGGATGCCGTTGCGGGTCTCGGTGAAGCCCTGGTCAGTGGGGAGGCCACGCCGGATCACTATGAATTCGATGAATCCGGCACACTGTGTTATCAGGAGTTGTTGTCAGACACGCCGCTGCTATCTGAGCCGCAACAACAGTTGTTGGTCAGTCAGGCGCGTACCGCCGCGCAACTGGCCGGTCAGCCGCTGGATATGGAGTGGGCGATAGATCACCAGGGGCAGTTGTTCTGGGTGCAGGCACGTCCGGTGACCACGCTGGCCAGCGATCTACGCGAATTCAACACCCCTCTGACCGACAGTGAAATTGTCACGCGCTGCAATATTGGCGAAATGATGCCGGGGGCCTGTTGCCCGTTAACGCTGTCAATTACTGGCCGCGGCATCGAATATGGCATGCAGGATATGCATGTTTCCTATGCAGGCAGACCCGCGATCACCGATGACTGGACACAGGTGGCCATCAGTCACGGCCAGATGTTTATCAATCTCAGTGGCGCTGCCGCCGCGTCAGAGACAGTGTGGGGAGTGGATGTCGAGTCGATGGGGCAAACCATCTGCGGGCGCATCATTGAGGGGTTTGAGCCACCGCCGCAAAAGAACTTGTTTATTCGCCTCACGGGGTTCACTCGTTTGCTGCGCTATGCACTGACTGCCGACAAAGCGATCGCTGTATTCCGTACTGAACTGGCGCATTTTGATATCGATACTTCCGGTGATAGCCGGGCTGTGATGCGCGCTATTGACGCCGCCGTACCGGTGTTGAATCGAGCCTACTGCGTACACCTGCAATCGTCCTCTACCTCGGGGCTCACCGGCAGTTTGTTGCGCGCCATTATGTCCAGAAACCTCGATAACCCGGATGACCTGGAATCGGAGGCATCCCGGCTGCTGGCCGGGGCGACGGGGGTAGAGAGTGCAGTACTGGTTGATCAACTCGATGATATCGCCCTCAAGATCGCCGCGTTGCCGGCAGAGCAGGCCAATAACTTTTGTGAGGCAGATGCTGAAAACGCCCTCGCATGGCTGCAACACAGCGCGCCAAATGACATTGCCAATGCCTATGATGCATTCCTGAAGCGCCACGGTCACCGGGGATACCGGGAACTCTGCCTGCGCCAGCCGAGTTGGGTGCAGGCGCCGACCGAACTGGTGACAACGATTCAGACCAGCGTCAAGGCCAGGCTGCGCGCCGCGACGGTCGATACCCGCCCCGCGGCCATTAATCTTGATGAGCTGTCACGCGGCTTGCGCTGGATACTACCCAAGGCACACAACGCCATCCGCCGGCGCGAGGCAACCAAGTCCATGCTGGTTCTGACAACACACAAGCTGTCTGAAGCGTATCGTGTACTGGCCGAGCGCCTGGTTGCCGAGGGTGTATTTACAGACAGCGACCAGCTTTTCTTCTTCACGCACGAGGAATTGAAAACGCTGGTTGAGAAAAAGCAGCAGGACGCGACAGGCCGTACCTGGGTCGACATTGCCAACAGGCGCAGGCAGGCTTTGAGTTTCCAGGATCAGATCCAGTTCGACGAGGTGTGTTACGGCCCGCCACGACCGCTGGATAATCGCCAACTTGCCGAGGCGCAGGAGGGCGTTATCAGTGGTCGCCCTGTCTCTCGAGGCGTCGTGGAGGGGGTCGCCAGGGTGGCTCGCAGTGTGGAGGAGGCCAGTGCCCTGCAGCCGGGTGAAATCCTGGTCGCGCCGATTACCGATGTCGGTTGGACACCGTATTTTAATCTGATCGCGGGCCTTATTACCGACATTGGCAGCTCCGTGTCACACGGTGCTGTTATTGCACGCGAGTATGGTCTGCCGGCAATCGTGAATACCCGTGTCGGCACGCGCAGAATCGCCACGGGTGACATGATTCGTCTGGATGCGGACAAGGGTATTGTAGAATTACTGGAACAGGGTGCTGCCGCCATTGTTCAGCAGACAGGGCACGCTACTATCAATAACAACATCACTGCCGGGAGTACGCCACTATGAGTGCATCATTCGATATCGGCCAATTTGGCATAGCGCCTGAGGACGAGTACACGCACCCCTTTAGCCCCGATCATGCGGACTGGAACGAATCCTATTTTTTCGACTGGTATAATGAAGACGCGACCTTCGCAGGCCATTGCCGACTCGGCTGGCACCCGGTACAGGAACGGGTATTGTTCTGGCTTTTTCTCTACCAGAACGAGGAGTGGCTGCTAATAGAGGAGAATCGCCTGCCATTGTCAGCGCTGGACCTGAACAGCAAGGATACCTCTTTCAGCTATCGGGGCTGGGGCCTGGCGTTTAGCTACACTCCAGGTGACCCGCTGAGAAACGGTACCATGAACGTCAGCGGCTTTGCCCGGGTGATCAGCGGCAGGCGCCTGGGTATGGTGCTACCGGTTGCGGTGAGCCTGCAGTTGGACGCGCTGGCACCACCCCATTCCAAGGGGGTAGGCGAGGTTGAAAGCCACAGCGCCAAGGGTTATACGACCAATCGCTATGAACAACCGATACAAGCGCTTTGCACTGCCAGTGTTGATGGTGTGGATCAATCCTTTGAGGTGCGCGGTGAGCGCGACCACTCCTGGGGCCCGCGGCCCTGGGATATGGAATGGTCCTTCCTGGTGATTAACAACAAGGACTTCTGCCTGCAGGCGACCGTGGTGCAAATTCCCGAATGGCCCGAGATCAAGATGGGTTATTTCAAGGGTAAGGACGGCGAAATGGTGAATCTTTCGGATGTGGACTTCCAGATTGAGTACAATGCCGATGCGCCTGAGCAAGCGGTGCAGGGCAAGGTGACACTCACTGCCGAAAACGGTACCGTCATTCACGCCGATGTGACCGCAGTGTCCGGTACTGAGATCGATATTACCCACACGTTCGACCCACCCAAGCGCACGGAGTATCGGCGCTCACTGGTCCGTTGCCAGTTCCACGGTGAACGTGAAGGCGTGGTCAGCCCGGGCTGGTTCGAATGCAATCGCAGCGTTAGCGCCAGTGGCGATAACAATACCGACAAAAACAACTAGAGACGTGTACCCATGTTAAAAATTGATGCGCCATTTTACGCCACCGTGGAAAACGCCGCCGCCGAAGCAAAGCGGTTGGCAGGGGATGGTTTCGATGGTGTCTATAGCCTTGAGGGCAATGCCGACCCCTTCTTTCCACTGCTGCTGGCCTCTGAGCATGCGCCGGAGTTGGATATCGCCACCGGTATCGCGGTGGCGTTTCCGCGCAACCCCTCCCACCTCGCCTACCAGTCCTGGGATCTGCACAAATTCAGCAAGGGTAAGTTCCTGCTCGGTCTGGGTTCACAGATAAAAACGCACATCGAAAAACGTTTCGGCTGTGAGTTCTCACGCCCGGCGGCGAGGATGCGCGAACATATTCTGGCTACAAAGGCTTTTTTCGATTGCTGGCAGGACGGTAAACGGCTCGACTTCCGGGGTGATTTTACCAGCCACACCCTGATGACGCCGATGTTTAACGCAGGCCCGAACCCCTACGGCAAGCCGCCCATACTGCTCGGCGCGCTGGGCCCGAAGATGACCGAGGTGGCCGGTGAAGTGGCCGACGGTATCATTATGCACCCGTTTAACAATCAGGCCTTCATCGAGCAGCACGCCCTGCCCGCGGTGCGCAAGGGGCTGGCAAAAGCGGACAAACCGGAATCAGAGTTCATCATGTCACTGGGTGCAATGATTGCAACCGGCGAGAATGAAGCGGACATGCAGGCGGCCAAGGCCAGCATTAAGGGGTTGCTGGGGTTTTATGCATCAACTCCCGCGTACATTCCACCGATGGATGCAATCGGGTACGGAGATCTGCAACCGGAAGCGAACCGCCTGACCAAAGAGGGGAAGTGGGAACAGTTGGCAGACCTGATTGATGACAGCTTCTTTGAGGCATTCTGTATTTACGATGAGCCACAGAACATTGCCGCCCGCGTCGCACAGAAATACGGTTCTCTGCCCGACAGGCTGAGTTTGTACACACCTTACGCAACGCCCGCAGGCTTTTGGAAACCCATTATCCAGGCCATCAGGGATACTGATAATAGCTGAAGGCGCGGGCTGTGCCTGCACCTGCCATAGCTGCGCGTATACGTTTTTCGGCAGCGCGGTGTGACTGTTGAGCCAGTCAGGTGGGTTGCGGCGTTTGCAGCCCTACCCCGGGGAGTAAATAGCGGCGGACGTAGTGCTCCATTTCCTCCCGGGTTTTACTGTCGGGCCCCGAAACAATAAGAAACGACATCACATTGCGTATCCACAGCTCCGAGATATTCGCGATGTCCGGCTGCAGATAGGGGTGCTGCTCAAACACCTCGTGAAAGACCAACTCGCCAAAAAAGGCGAAGGGCACACTGGATAGGCCGACGGTTCCCATGAAGTCCTGCCCCGGCTCCAGCACCTTCGACAGAATCGGGTTTTTGGGGAAGGTCTCATAGATGAACAGGAAGCCCTCAACCAATTTGTCTTCTGCACCCTGAAACCGTTCAATGTGGCGGGAGGCGTCCTCACCGAGGCGAATCCCTTCGCGCTGAAACGCCGCCGAGAGCAACTCGTACTTGCTGTTGAAATAGTTGTACACCGTCTGGCGCACAATACCCGACTCCTGCGCGATAAGGCGCATATTGGTTTTCTTCAGCCCGTATTGGTCTAGGCAGGCGATTCCGGCATCCAGCAGTTTTTCGCGGGTGATGTCTTCCGGCGTGGCATACCTGCCAATGGCGTTTTTCACTGTCAATTCTCTGGCCACATCCTTACTCCGAAATTGAAACCATCCGTCCGCTTCGTGGGCTTGACGGCGTGTGACATAATTATATATTGTGTCGTATAAATAAGACACATATTATATTATTGTCGTATACTGAATAGGGCAAGTGTGTTGCTGTCCCGGGTATCTGGCGCGAAGTTTGGCCATCGCTCATACAGGCGGCGGCTGGCAGTCATCAATAGGGGCATATCCCCGCAAGGATCCACTATGAACTCAATGCAACAAAGTCTGGCAGATCAACTCACCGCCCGCGTATTGAAACTGGTCAACGCTGAAAGCACTGAAATGGCAGATGCTGTACTGGAAGTGGAAGGGGCGTTCTACACCGACGAAGCACAGTGGCGCGCGGAGTGTGAGTTGATGGAATCAGTGCCCGCTGTGGCGGCACCCACTGCGATGATTCGCGAGCCCAACCAGTATGTGGCGCGGACGGTGAACAATCATCGCCGCATTCTGGTTACCCGTGATGATGATGGCAAGGCACACGTCTTTCTCAACGCCTGTCGCCACCGCGGTGCTGTGATTGTCGAGGACGGTACGGGATGCCAGAAGCGATTTTCCTGCCCCTATCACAATTGGACGTATGCCAGTGATGGCGAGCTGAAAGGTATACCGTTTCAGCAGGGTTTCGAGGGTATCGACAAAGACGCTCACGGTTTGTTGGAACTGCCCAGTGAAGAAAAATACGGGTTTATCTGGTATGTACTGGACCCACAGGCAAGCCTCAACGTCGACGACTGGTTTGGCGATCTGGCGCCTGAACTGGCACAGTGGAACTACGCCGATTTCGAGTATATCTCTCACCAGCATTATCAGGTGCCCGCAAACTGGAAAAACGCCGTCGAGGCCTTCACCGAGTTCTACCATTTTCAATACGTGCATGCGAATTCGGTTGTGGGTCAGGGTACGATTTCCAACGTTACCGGCTTTGACGCCCTCGGTTATCACTCAAGGCTGCTCTCGCCGCTGACGAGTATCCGGCAGCTCAATGAAGACCCGCAGCCTTTCTTTGGCAGCCAGCATCTGGGTGTCATCTATAATATTTTCCCCAATCTGATTATTGCCAATTCGCCTATCGGTCTGGAGTTTCTGCACTTCATGCCGGGCAGCACTCCAGACACCGGCATGCTGTGCTATCTAGGCATGGCCAATACACGGATAGATGATGAAGAAACCCGGCAGGGGTATGAGGAGTTGTTTGACAATATGCAGCAGGTCGTTCGCGAAGACCTCGGTGTCATCACGGCCTGTACCAACGGTCTGCAAAACGGCTTGCCCGGTATTGTGATTGGTAGGAACGAACCCGGTACGCAGCACTTCATCAAGTCGGTAAAGGCAGCGACACGGGCGCGTTAATATCGGTTTTATGACGCACTGGTTACGGTAACGTGACAGTGCTCAAGGTTAGGCCGGGTTTGATGTGGGATTCTGTGTTTCAGCACTACCTAATCCGGAAAAGGTACTTTAATATAGTTGGCCTCTAATCATCGATTTGTCGATACAGTCAGGAGCAGGAATCTCCTGTGAGGCCAATGTAACAATGTCTTCCCCGGGGAGTCAGTTCGAGAAAATATCGGCGCCGGATGCGCTGCAACGTCACATCGTAGAAAGCCTTGATGATTGTGTTTCGGTGCTGAGTCGCGAAGGCCGTATCCTGTATGCAAACAAGGCGTTGCTTCGGGAACTTCAGTGCACGGACTTCTCTCAGTGCCTCAATCAGCGGTACGAGCAGTTTTTCAGCCCCCGAAATCAAAACACGCTAATACAGGCTATCGCCGGCGCTCGCGCAGGAAAGAGTTCGCAGACCGTGGTTTCGTCTGGAAAGGCCTCCCGGAAGAAATCCTGGTGGGAAGTGTCTATCAGTCTGCTGCAAACTGGCGACGGGGATTCGTCGCAGATTCTCTGTGTCTCCAGAGATGTCACTAGTAGCAGGCGCCAGCAAGAGTTTTGTGCGCTCGAGCACAGCATGTTCGAAAGTGTCACAGGTGGGACGCCGCTGGAGCAGGTACTGGAAAGGCTTGTAAACCTGATTCAACAGTATTCCGACGACACCGCCTGTTGTGTGTTGCTGTTGGGTGAAGATGGCAAGGCGGTAGAAAGCTCAGTGGCGCCCGATTTTCCCGATGCGTACACCCTGGCGGTCGATGGGCTGGCAGTGGGGCCGCGCGGCGGCTCCTGTGGTACGGCCATGTACCGTAGAGCCAGAGTCATCGTGGAAGACATCTTTTCTGATCCATTATGGGAAGGTTATGACGATATAAAGAATTTCTCGGGAGGGCGCGCATGCTGGTCGACACCGGTGTTTTCGCGTGATGGCGATGTCATTGGTTCATTTGCGATCTATGCACGCACGGCGAGGTTGCCGACGTCACAGGAACTCGAACTGATGGATTCGGCGGCGCACTTTGCCAGTGTGGCAATTGACAAGCACCATACCCAGCAGGTGCTACGCCAGAGTGAGGCGCGCAACAAGGCCATGTTGAATGCGATACCCGACTGGGTATTCATGACTACACCCAAAGGTGTACTGGTGGATTGGCACCTGCGTGATGCTTCGTCTTTGCCTGGCACGCAGGCAATCAATGAAAGCACCACGATCGGCGACATAATTCCCGGAGAACTGGGCAGCAGGCTGGAGGCCGGAATCAGGCGCGTCAGTACCTGCTGTCAACAGGAGAATATCGAAGGGTTTATCCGGCTGGGCGCTCAGGCTACCCGCTATTTTGAATCCTCAATTGTCCCCTGCGGTAACGACAAAATTCTCTGCATCTTGCGCGAAGTTACTGAGCACAAACGGGCAAAACTGGAGATTAATCGGCAGCGCGCCGAAGTGGCGCACATGGGGCGCGTATCGATGCTGGGAGAAATTGCAGGGACGCTCGCTCACGAACTGAGTCAGCCATTGGCCGTGATGCGAACCAATGCCGATGTTGCCCGCAGAGTGCTGGATTCCGCCAACCCTTCCCAGGATTTATTGCGGGAGACTCTAGATGACATTATAAGCAGCAACCGGCGAGCAGGGGATGTTATCGATCAGTTGCGAGCGTTGCTGCGAAAAGAGGAGCCGACACTGCAGCGTATCGATCTCAGTGCTGTGCTGCAGGATACAGTGGCGCTGGCAAATACGGAGATACTCAACCACCGTGTTGTAGTGTATAAGTCTTTCGATGACAACAGTGCTTTCATCTACGGCGACCGTGTTCAATTGCAGCAGGTGATTCTGAATCTGGTACTGAATGCCTGCGATGCAATGAAAGTGACACCGGAAGATAAGCGTTACCTTACTGTAGCCACGAAAATCGATGCGGGTTTTGTGGAATTACATATTGTAGATACGGGCCGAGGCATTCCCGAAAACATTCTCGATCGTGTTTTTGAGCCCTTCGTTTCATACGGCAAGGAGGGGCAAGGATTGGGTCTGGGGCTGGCAATCGGTCGCTCTATTGTGACGTCGTTTCAAGGTACGATCCGTGCCGTAAACAATCCGGAAGGCGGAGCTACTTTCTGCTGTCGTTTCCCCTTGGCAGATGCCCAACCGAACACAGCAGCTGACGCTGTTGAATTCACACCGACAGTTATGGGGTGAGCTAGGTGAGTCATTCTGCCACAATCGGTCTTGTAGACGACGAGCCAGCGATACTGCGGGCCTTGCAGCGGCTGCTCAACGCAGTCGGTTTTGAGGTCCGCTGCCACCAATCCGCCGAAGCGCTGATGAGGTCTGGAGACATCGCATATCTTGACTGCCTCATACTCGATGTGTCGATGCCCGGGTTGGATGGGCTTGAACTGCAGCAGCAATTGAAGCGATCAGGCAGCACGGTTCCGGTAATCTTTCTGACAGGTACGGGTGATATTCCCAGTAGCGTACGCGCTATCAAGGCCGGTGCGGTCGACTTCCTGACCAAACCCTTCGACGATGCCCAATTGCTGGCAGCAGTGCATGACAGTGTGGCGCAGCATGCGCGACAGCAGGCCAGGGAGCGAGGGCTCAGTGAGGAGCGTGCGCGCCTTAACCGGCTGACGCCGCGCGAACGCGAGGTTCTCAGCCATGTGATAAGTGGCAGATTGAACAAGCAGATAGCGCATGTTCTGGGCATCAGCGAGCAGACGGTCAAGGTACACCGCATGCGTATAACCGAGAAAATGGAAGCCCCATCTGTCGCTGAGCTGGTGCGTATCGCCGAGCACCTCGGGATTGCTACCGTCAGCGATTGAACTAAGGTTGTATGGCCGCTCGCCCCACAGCACAGCATACTCGGGCAGATGAACGTGACTTCCGCTACAGTGGCAGTCTTGGATGACGAGCCCGCATTTGCACGGGCTCTCGGCCGTCTACTGCTCGCCCATGGGTTCACCGTCCGACTTTTCAGCGACGGTGCGCTGTTTTTGGCTGCCCAGCATAAAGAACCCAGTGGCTGTATCCTGCTGGATCTGCAGATGCCCGGTATGGATGGGTTTGAAGTGTTGGACCGCCTTGGCAGCATGGGCAGTGCACGTGACCGGGTGATCATTCTCTCCGGGACTGACCTGCCAAAATACCGCGCACGCGCTGCAGATATGGGCGTTGCCTCCTACCTCACTAAACCTGTGGATGATATTCGTCTGATTGCGGCAATTGAACAATGCCTGGTGACACACTGATGGGCTGTGACGACGTGAGCTGTCTCGCCTCTGAAGTAAACCTTCGTTCAATACCAACTACTGACGCGATCGTGCAGTATCGGGCATATCGGTGCTGTTTCCGCATTTTGTGCCAGGTACTGAAAGTGTGCATTCCTTAACTTGCGAGTATCCCGGAGGGAAAAAATGAAATCCATTTTGCAGTTAACGCTGCGGCTGGGCTGTATTCTGGCCATTTCCAGCGTATCGGCATGGGCAAATGCCGCCGACAAGCCCAATATTCTGTTCATCATGGGCGATGATATCGGCATCTATAATGTGGCGGCTTATCACCGTGGCCTGATGGTCGGTGAAACCCCAAATATCGATCGCATCGCCAATGAGGGCGCTCTGTTCCAGACTTACTACTCGGAGCAGAGCTGTACAGCCGGTCGTACTGCGTTCATTACCGGCATGCATCCGTTGCGCGCCGGCATGCTGATGCCACAACTACCGGGCGCCACCAGTTCTCTTTTGCCGGGTACGCCGTCCATCGGCAAATTCCTTTACGATCAGGGATATACCACTGGACAGTTTGGTAAGAACCATGTCGGGGATATCTCGGCATCACTACCGACTGCACACGGCTTCCAGGAATTTTGGGGGTATCTCTATCATCTGGATGCAATGCAGGGTGTGAGTTTTCCCGATATCAACAGCAGCCCGGAAGTACAATCCGTGGTGCCTGCTTGTAGGAATACACCCGTCAAAGGCCTTTCCGATCCCCCCGGCGCCGTTGACCCGAAAACCACGCTTTGCATGATGCCGCCGCGTCCGGTGATCGCCTGTACCTCAGTTGATGGCACCGAGCAGAACCAGTCGTGTAAGGATGAGGGGCCTCTCACGCTGGAGCGTTCCAAAAATGTGGACGAAGAAATTTCCGCCAAACTTATCGATTTCCTCGACCGCAACGATCCCGACAAAACCGGCAAGCCGTTCTTCGTGTACTACAACCCGGCCCGTATGCATATCACCACGGTGTTCTCGGATAAATATGCCGACATGCTTGGCACCAAGGGTGGCAAGGACTGGGGTATCAACGAAGTCGGTATGAAGCAGATGGACGACAACATCGGCTACGTGCTCGATAAGCTGGCAGATATGGGCGAGTTGGATAACACGCTGGTGGTCTTCACCTCCGACAATGGCGCCGAGACCATCACCTATCCTGACGGTGGTGTCACCCCGTTCCGCGGTGGTAAGCTGACTACTTGGGAAGGCGGTATGCGCGCGCCGATGGTGGCTCGTTGGCCCGGACACATTGAAGCGGGTGTGGTCAAGGACCAGATCTTCTCCGCGCTGGACTGGGTGCCAACACTGGTAAGTATTGCCGGTGGCCCCAAAGGGGATGAGTTGAAGAAAACCATCGAGGCCGGAAAATACAGCGGTATCGTGAAGACCACGCTGGATGGTCACGATCAGAGTGCGTACCTGTTGGGCAAAGGCGACTCAGCGCGTGACTACCTGTTCTACTACAGCGGCGCAAACCCCTCTGCGGTGCGGTACAAGAACTGGAAGTTCTACTACGCGATGGCACCATCGACTGCCTCTGGCGGTTTGATGGGCGTGCAGACCTACCACTGGACGCAGGTCAACAATATCAAGCGCGATCCGTTTGAGCGAAATGTACTCTCCGACCAGAGCATCATGTCGATGGGCGGTGCGTTGGCAGCGCCGAGTACCGCGTATCTGTATGACTGGAATATGCTGCCGATCGGGCAGGCAATGTGGATGAAGGAACTGGCTACTTATCAGGAGTTCCCATCGCTGCAGCCGCCAGCAAGCTACAATCTCGATCAGGTGATGAAAGCCATGCAAGATGCGAAACATATCGGTCACGCCAGCGAATAAGCGGCGGGGCACTTATGAAAGACCCTGGCGGGCGCTTCGGAGGAAGCGCCCGCTCTGTTAGCCACGCCCGGTACGGCGCGGTATAAACCTGTTATCCATAGACTGAAGGGGATACGTATATGACATACATCCGAACTCGTTTTACCCACCTCTGCCTGGCACTGATGGCGTGCCTGGTGTTCACCGCACAGACGTATGCAGACGATGCGCTGTCGTCGTGGAATGACGGCCCCACCAAGCAGGCGATCCTGGATTTTGTCGAGAAAACGACAGATCCCAAGAGTGGTGACTTTGTCCCCGTTGAAGACCGCATCGCCACATTCGACAACGATGGCACACTGTGGGTGGAACACCCCATGTACACGCAGCTGGCATTCGCACTGGATCGCGTCAAGAAACTGGCGCCACAGCACCCCGAGTGGAAGACGACACAGCCGTTCAAGGCCGTGCTCGACAATGATATGAAGACGCTCGCAGCCTCGGGTGAAAAGGGCCTGTTGGAGCTGGTGATGGCATCCCATGCCGGTATGAGTACCGCCGACTTCGAGGCCATCGTAAAGGAGTGGTTGGCCACCGCGCGCCACCCGCGCTTTGACAAGCCCTACACGGAACTGACCTACCTGCCGATGGTGGAATTACTTGAGTACCTGCGCGCCCACGATTTCAAAACCTACATCGTCTCTGGCGGCGGTATTGAATTCATGCGCCCGATGACACAAACGGTCTACGGGATTCCGCCCGAGCAGGTGATCGGTTCCAGCATCAAGACCCAGTATGAACTGAAAGACGGCAAGCCGGAGTTGATGCGTCTGGCCGAGATCAACTTTATCGACGACAAGACCGGCAAGCCGGTGGGTATCAATATGTATATCGGCAAGCGTCCGGTGGTGTCGTTCGGCAACTCTGACGGCGACCGGCAGATGCTGGAGTGGACCGGCGCCGGTGAAGGCGAGCGACTGATGGGGCTGGTATACCACGATGATGCAGAGCGCGAATACGCGTATGGCCCGGCCGGTGGTCTGCCTGACTCACCGTTCGGGAAGTTCTCCCAGTCCACGATGGATGAGGCGAAAAAGAATGGCTGGCACATTGTCAGCATGAAAAACGATTGGGCGCAGATCTTCGCATTTGAAGAGTAGCTGGCCCGTTTCCAGCGCTGACAAACCAGGCACCATCCAGGTGTTTTATGCGCCCACCCACTCGCTGCGGTTGCTCTCCCGTTCGCAACGAGTTACCCGGCACAGGGATGTTTATCCGGTAGGGTGGGCGCCTTTCAACACCGTGATTTTTAGAGGATACCTATGAAAGCGTATCGACATGTGTACACGGGCCTGTTACTCGGCTTTGTGGCCATGCTATCCACTAATGCATCTGCTGGTGGGCTATATCTTTATGAGATGAGTAATGCCTCGGAATCAGGCTATGGCGGAGCGGGACTTGCCGCGCGTGCCAACGATGCTGGTACTGTCTTTTCAAACCCGGCGGGGATGACCCGTTATGAGGACTCGGCGATGCTGGCAGGTGGCGTCGGTGTCTATATCGATTCCGGGTTCAAGACTGATAGCGAGAACACGGCGACAGGCGACAGTGGCTATATCAACAAGCGCGTTATACCCGCCGGTTCTTTTGCCTATCTACGGCCCCTCAATGATCAGTGGTCTGTGGGTATCAGTGTACAGAACTATTTCGGGCTGGCGGTCGATTGGCTGGATGACTGGGTCGGCCGAAAAAGCTCGGTGAACGTCGCGTTGTTGGCACCGCAGGTGCAGCCAACGATAGCCTACAAGGTTAATGACTGGCTCAGCGTGGGTGCCGGAGCTGCCCTGACACTGGGTTATCTGTCAGACAAGCTCAGAGTTTCTTCGCTCGCGCCGGGCTACCCGGATGCAAAAGTCCGTGTTTCAGATTCAGATTATGCCGTGCAGGGCAACTTCGGCATTATGCTGCAGCCGTGGGAGCATACCCGTATCGGCTTGCGCTATCTCACTGAAACTGACCTGGATTTTAAGGACCAGCCCAATGTGTCATGGAAGGATCCGCTGGGACAGGCGCTGCCCAAGGCGAATAAGGCTCTTGATCTTGGCGTGAAGATGCCGCAAACCGTTTCCCTGGGTGTGCACCATCGCTGGAACGAGAAACTGAATGTGCTTGGCAGCGTCGGCTGGGACGAGTTTTCCAAATTCGGACATATTCAGGTGACTATCGATGACAGCGGCATCCCGGGTACGACGCTGAATGAGGATTTTCGCGATACCTGGCACTTTGGTGTGGGTGCAGAGTACCAGTGGAAGCCAGAACTTCAGCTCACAGCCGGTATTTCCTACGACACTTCCATGTCAACAGACCGAACCCGCCCAACATCCATTCCGCTGGCTGCACTGTATCGCTATGCCGTCGGTTTCAAACATAATCGCGGCGACGGGATGACGATTGGCGGTGGCTTGACCTGGCTGTACGAGGGCAACGTAGCGGTTGAGGATAATCCTGGTATTGGTGGTGATTTGTACGGCAAGTACAGTAACGCTAATATTTATTTCCTGTCGCTGTACCTCGCATGGAACTGAGCCCGGCCAGCTGTTCTGTTTGATGTTCGGGAGGGTTGCGACGCTGCAGTTGCTGGAGCGTCTGGGGTGTGATGTTGACTTTCCGTTCGAGCAGATCTGCTGCAGGCAACCGCTGGTCAAGGTCAGGGGTATCGAGTTTGTGCAGTTGGATCGACCAAATGAGTGCTGTGGCTTCGGCGGGCTGAAGAGGGCGTGTCTACTCGAATGGGCCAAACCTGAATAATATCCGGTCAGTCAATGCCTGGGGTTACAAGCGCGCAAAACTTGACTCTGCTTATTCAGAACTATTAGAGTCTGTCGGGCTATAGCAAGCACTATCTCAGGAACAACCGAGATACGTGTACAACCGCCTCGCGCTTTCCATCCCTGCGAGTTGTGACCAAGCTATAGCGTTTGTGGAAATCATTAGAATTTCCCTGAATATAATAATAAGTCAGGAGACACCACCATGCCCCTTCGCCTGTGCCTCAGGACGCTCACGCCGACATTTTTCGTTGCCACGTTGGTACTGACAGCACCCTGTTTGCAGGCCCGGGAAGAGGGTGCGCTTACTCTGGAGGAGGTTGTGGTCGTCGCTCAGCGGCGCGAACAGTCGGCGATGGTTGTGCCAATAGCCGTGGACGTGTTCAGTGCCAGTGATATCGAAACAACCGGTGCTCTAACGTTGCGCAATATCGATGCCTACATTCCCGGCTTCGAGGTCCTCGGGGAATCGGCGACACAGCAGGGCTTGAAAGTGCGTGGAGTTTCCAGCTCCAATATTTCCACCGGCGGCGACCCCTCAGTGGCGACATTCTACGACGAGGCCTACCTGCCCCGGGCTGCAACCACTATCGCCTTCTCCGATATGCAGCGAGTCGAGGTACTCAAGGGGCCTCAGGGAACCCTCTTCGGGCGCAATGCGGCAGTTGGTGTTATCAATATGATCCCCAATTCGCCCACCGATACATTGGAGGGGTTTGTCAGGGCGCGATACGGGAATGATAGTTTCATTCGGGTAGAGGGTATGGTCAATGTGCCGGTGACTGGCAACTTCTTCCTGCGGGTGAATGGCCTGAGTAACCAGCGTGATGGCTTTGCCGAGCAGGTCGGTCCAGCCGATCGCGATCCGGGTGAGCAGGATCACAAGACAGCGCGCATCGCCGGCCTGTGGGAGATCAACGACACCACCCGTGCTCAACTGTCCTATGACTGGGACAAACTTGATAACGCACCCGGTATGGCCATCGGCTACAGCGAGTATGCGTATAGCCTTGATCCCTTTTCCGGCAAAGTGGAAAACGATGTTATAGACGGCGAAGAGACGCGTGACATGGATGCTGTCGTCGGCAAGTTGTGGCATGACTTCACGCCCGAGCTGGCTGGCAAACTGATTTTGAGCTACCGGGATTTTAAAACCACCAGTCGGGGGGATATGGATGGCACTGCAGACACCACCCGGTATCTGGATGCGGACAACAGGGAAAACTCCGATATCTTCTACAGCGAGTTGCAGTTCAACTACAGTCACGATGCGATTGATATGGTGTTCGGGGCCAACTACAGCAAGGAGAATACGAAGCAGACGACATGGCTGACCGGCTTGGCAGATTCGGTGGCCCGTCAGGTCTCCCAGGAGCTCAACCGAGTGCTCGGCCTCGATCCTCCAATCGATCACCTGTGGAACCCGGACGAATACGCCCGGGCGCTGCAGTCCGTCGGCATCGATGTCTCGGCGGATGATATCGCAGAGTCGGGAGACTTCTGGTACGAACAGGTCTCGACCCTGTTGGGCGAGCCGATGATCTATGGTCCATCCTACGCGGGTACACCGTGGAGTGAAACTATCCAGAATGAGGGTAACTTCATAAACTGGGGTGTATATTTCGATATCGACTACGCGCTTAACGACCGGATCAAATTTACTGCGGGATTGCGCTACAGCGAAGATCAAAAGAAGTTCAACTGGCTCATACCCGCAACGACATTCAGTGAGGTGCGCCCGGGTGTGCCCAACCAGATTTTTATTCTGCCCGACGGATTGGAATCTGCAGCGGATACGCCGCTGGATGCCGATGACAGTTGGAGCAAGACTACTGGCAGGCTGGTGGCGCAGTATCAGATTACCGATCCGCTGATGACCTATGTTTCCTACTCCACCGGATACAAGTCCGGTGGCTACGACACGCTGGATATCGAAACCGCCTTCACCCCGATCGAGCCGGAAGAGTCCACCATGTACGAGTGGGGGATTAAAGGGGATCTGTTTGAGAATACTCTGCGCGCCCAGGTGGCAGTATTCCGACTGGAGATCGATGGCCGGCAGCGCTCAGTGGAATCCCGGCCTCCCGGCCAGGATGCCGCCATTCCCAAAATTATCAACGGGAAGCAGAAATTTGACGGTATCGAAGTCACGCTGGACTGGTTGCCCATAGACACCCTTAAGCTGGGGCTGGTTACTGACTACCGGGACCAGACAGCGACCTGGAATCCCTTTTACAACTCAGCCGGTGTCTTGACGCAGGACAAATCAAGTGGCGATACGGCCAACAACTTTACCGTCACCGCTGACTGGACGCCAGCGATACCGTGGGGCAGCCTGCTCCTGCATCTGGATTATATCTACCGGGAGAATCCGCGCAGCAGCAGCGACTCGGATTATTACCCTGACCTCGAAGACCTGCCCGGCTACTTCGATGACGAGAAGGTACTGAATGGGCGTGTTGCCTGGACGGACAACAACGGAAACTGGGAATTCGCCGTATGGGGCAAGAACCTGACTGATTCGGAGTATATTGTGGATATGCGCAATACCACTCGTTCGCAGTTTGGCACGCCTGTGGCAGCCATTAATCTGCCGCGTAGTTATGGAGTAGAGTTGGCCTATATCTACTGAGCTCGGTGGGTCGCCAAAAATTGACCTCTGGGCTGGCCGAGTATCATCGAGAACGGTAGTTGTTGTCGGTGCAGCCTGCTGTTGTAGGTCAGTCCTGCTGGCGTATTCAACGCTGTTTATCGGCAATCACAACGGTACTCGCAGGCAGTTCCGGCAACTGCCCGCCAATGACGCGCTCGCATCGAAAGTGATTTAGCTCGAAAAGGGCGCGCCGATATCGACACTTTCCGGTTGGCCAAACGTCATGCGAGTTTGCTTGACCGAGACAGTAAACATCGGTTTCTTGGGCAGGCCGAGGGCGCGCAGTTCTTGTGCCAGTGGGTGGCTGTCACCAATTTTGGGTGTTTTGCCACCCAGCGAAAAAGTGACCCCGGAACTGTTGTTGCTGCCATAGGTTTTCCACGCCTTGCCGTCGCGAATCGCCACTGAAGCAGCGCGTTGTTCCTTGGGATTACCGCTGCCGCCGGTCTTCGCCGCAATGGAGTACACCAGTTCTCCCTCATCAGTAAACGTGCCGCTGGCGGTGTTGGGACCGAACTCTATATCCACGCGGCTCACCCACTTGGGGAAGCCCCAGATGAAGCGTCCCGCGTGGGTGGTAAATTCCTGATCCACTGGCATCCTGTAGACGAAATTACCGATGCTGCCGTCTCCCATGCGCTTCAGTGCGCCGAAAAAGGGAAAAGGCTTCTTCTCGCCCGGCGTCAGTACCGGGAAGATGATTGCGCCTTCATTGTAGTCGCCCAGATGGTTCTCTTTGTAGTCGACAGCGAGTAACTGCAATATGGCTTTGCCGGGGAGGAGTTCGACCACCTTGAACCCTGTGCCGGCGAGCATGGCCTGCGCAGCTTTCGCGTCCACCAAAAAACCATTCATCAACATAGCGGCATCGGAGACGATTACAGGGAAAGCAATATCCTTGCCGTCGATGGTGTAGCTGCTTTCTGAGTTCTTTGAGCAGACGTCGTTAGTAAACCTGTCGCCCTTGTCGCTGTGGACAGGGGGTTCCTCAAAGATCGCGCCGCGTGCTTTCATGGGTAGACCTCTACTGGTTGGAAAAGTCGGAAAATGTGTGTTGCACAGGTGTGCGATAGTTTGCGCGGACACTCGTAGAGCAACCGCGAACGGAGGATATTATCAGAGTAAACAAGCTGACGGCGAGTGTTACACATAACCGTTTTCGCGGAACCATCTGATGGATTCCTCAATGGCTGGTTCTATCGGGCTCTGCGGCATGCCGAGTTCCCTCACAGCCTTGCTGGAGTCGACGAAATTTTCCTGCAGGATATACACGGTGTTCTTGTAAGTAGTCATGGGTGCCTTGCCGGTTATCTTCGACCACAGCTCCATCAAGCGGGCGGCGCGCAACATCATCTTTGCTGGTATTTCTCTAGTCGCGACTCCTTCTACGCCAGCGATGCGCCCCACCATCTCAATCAGCGCCTTGCTGCTCATATTGGCGTCGGTATTGGTCAGGCAGTAGGATTCGCCGATGCGGCCCTTTTCCATGGCCAGTATATGCCCGCGCGCCACATCGCGAACATCCACCAGACAGACGCCGCCTTTCCACCAGTTTTTGGCCTTGCCCTGTAACACTTGCAGGATCACACTGCCTGTCGGTGTCGGCGCACGGTCACCGGGGCCAAAAGGTAGGCCCGGCAATACCATTGTCGCTGGCAAACCCTTGCTCACCAAGCCCTTGACCACCTGATGGGCGATATACTTGGACATGATGTACTCGCTGGCCCAGGGCCAGCAGTTAAAGGGCGTTTCCTCATCGGACATTTCTCCCGGGTTGATGCCGATGGCAGCTACCGAACTGGTGTAAACGACCTTCTCGAGGTCTGCCCTTAGCGCTTCCTTCATCAGCGCCTCGGTACCCTGCACATTGATCTTGTAGTGCAGGTCTGGGTCCTTGGTCCAAACGGCGAACAACGCGGCGAGGTGGTACATTTTGTCGACACCCTTCAGAGCCGGTGCAAAGGTCGAGTGGTCGAGCAGATTGCCTTCGACAAACTCAACATCCATGCCATCCAGAGGCGAACAGTCCTCTCCCGGCATCACCATTACGCGCACATCATCTCCAGCCTCAAGTGCCATGCGGGCGACGTGGTTACCGATAAATCCTGTGGCGCCGGTGATCAGGGTTCTGGACATCAAACTCTCCTGTTTACATTATTTGGATGTGTGAGAATAGCGGCGGGAAAATCACCTGTATCAAGTCTAATCGACCGGAACCAGGCGCATCGGCAGGTTATCCTTGGGTTTCGGCATCGGTAGATACTGCAACTCAGGGGCGTAGCCCGGGCGCAACTGGATGTCGTGCCGGATAACGATGTGGTACATAAAAATGCGAAACACCATTTGTGCGAAATGCATGCCGATGCATTTATGTGCACCGCCACCAAACGGATGGAACAGGAACGGGTGTTGTTTGTGTTCTCCGCGATCAAAGCGATCGGGGTCAAATTTATACGGGTCTGTCCACCACCCGGGCATAACGTGGTTGTAGGTAATGGCATTCATCAGCACGGTGTCTGCGGGAATTTCCACGCCCGACAATTCACAGGTGTTGATGCTGCGCCGTGGAAACAGCGGTACGGATGAATGCAGGCGTTGGGTCTCATTGAACAACAGGCTGAATGAGGGCAGGGCCTCAAAATCATCCTGGCCAATAGTGTCTTTGCCCAGCGCACGCGCTTCATCGCGCAGTCGCTGTTGCCACTCGGGGTGTCGACCCAGCTCAAAGCAGGCATTCACCAGCGACGCCGTGGTGGTGTCCTGTGCGGCGAATAGCAGCACTACAAAATTCTCTACGATGTCATAATCTGAAAAATAGTTGCCGTTCTCATCCCGCTCTCGGCAGAAGTGCGCGAGGATATCCTGATCACTGTTGTGACGTTTTTCCGCGATAAGCTCGCGAATAAAGTCCGCGATGTACTGTTTGGCTTTCATACTGCTATGAAACTTGAAGCCGGGAAGGTTGACCTCGAAGATGAAGGTAAATCCGTCGATAAAGTCCTCAAACGCGGCCTTGAGTTTTTCCGCCTCTTTGCCCTGCTCGGTGACGCCTGTGAAGGTCTGTGCCGCGATATCCATAAGGGTTGAGCGGGCTGTCCCGGCGAGTTCGAATTCGCCACCGCCGAGGAGAGGGCGCAGTGTATTGCGACAAATTTCGTTGATGTGTGCAACGTAGCCGTCCATGCTGGAGCGCTTGAACGCTGTTTGCATCAACCTTCGCTGAAACCGATGTGCTTCGAAATCCTTCATGATCAGGCTGCCGCCGATCAGTTTCTCGAAGTGGCCGAGTCCTTTGGCAGAAGAAAAATTCTTCTCCACGTCGAGATGGAGTGCGCGCGCGTTGTCCGGACCCAGTGCGAGGACAACATGTGTCGGCCCCATCGCGAACCTGGAAATCGGGCCATACTGATGAAAGCGGTCATCGCAGAACTTCAGTGGATTGCTTTTCAGGGCGAGGGCGTTGCCGATGATTGGGAGACCGTATTCCCCTGGTATCTGCCGCAAATCGCGGTTATCCGGACGTTCCAAGTAATGTGATTCTGTCATGCGATACTCCAGCATCTGGCACTGCCGATTTGGCACGGCAAAAGCCAGAGTTTACTCAATAGTGCACGGCCGGATATATGTATTGCTGGCGAACTGTCTGTTTCTCAATGGGCTCTAATAGCCAGCAGTACCGTTGTGGCGTAGTGTGTTGCTCGCCGGACGGGCGGCAGGCAAGGCTTATTGTGTAGTTAGCCACAGGGTGAAATTGGCTACAAAGATACCAAGGTAGTTGCCCAGCGCGTAGCCGATGATGGCCACTGATAAGCCTGGTAGCAGAATCTCCCGGTTTTTTAGTGCGCCGGCAATAACGGGGATAAAGGGCACTGACATAATCGCCGCAGATGACGTTATCAGGAATGTATCGGTATCAATCCTGAACAGTTTGCAGAGGATGGCCTGCAGCACCAGAGAGCCGAATAAAATGAACAGGGTGTACGCGGCGAGGTGGTAATCGATGTTTACGATCATATCGATGTCAATCATGGAGCCTGTGGTAAAACAAAATACCAGCACAAAGTACATGCCCAGGCTGTAGCTGTTGGTCAGCCTCCTGATCGCCGGAACAAGGGAGAAGAGCAGGCCGAGAGTGGTAATGGCGACAACCATGATGGTGGACATCGAGTCTTCCGGAAACGCGCTGGCAACAAGATACGAAATCCCCACTACCGCCAGTGACAGCAGCAGAGCGCTGAGCGTCTCCATTTTTCTGCTGCTGGCAAGCAATTGGCGATAGCCGTTGGCACTTTCATCCATCATATGTGCCATATCGTGGGTGCTGCCGGCGGTGTCGTCTTCACTGACCTGATAAGGGCGTAAAAATAAACCAAACAGGCGTTTGCCCAAGGTGATCACAAAAATCAGGTAGATGGCTGAAAACAGCAAATCGTAGGTGACCATGGTGATAAACACCGCGTCGTCGCCGTTGATGGCCGATTTGATGGCCGCCATATTCGGCCCACCTCCGGTGTAGGCTCCAACCGACATGCCGGCAATCTGCCATATGTTGGCCAGCATTGGGTGAAACAATACCGCACCGACGATGCTCACGAGCACGATCGAAAAGAGCGCCAGCGCCATACCGGTCAGTGCGCCCCCGGCATGTGTCAGCGCACTTTTCACGTTCATGGAAAATACCAGTAGCGGCAGCGCGATGACAATGGCGACCTCGGCAATACTGCGTTGCACTTCCGCAATTTCGCCGGCGCTGCCGTTCAGAAGTGAATCCAGACCCACTGAGCTGGCAATTCCCAAGCCGAAACACAGCGTGACTACACCAATCTTGTCGAGTGCGACCACTCTTTGGCACAGCCAGATAATGAGCGCGGGGATCATCAGAAAGAATAATGCTGTCACTGCCATAGTGCTTAAGGCGCCTTGACGGTTGTTGTTAGGAAGCGGGCAGCTATACTGCGATGCGGTGTATGTCCCGGCAAACGCGCAATTTACCACGTTAATGAAAAATGGCCTAACGCACAGGCGGAGAAATAGCCCGCAGCGGTGCTGCCGCTGGTAGCGCGTAGAGGGTCACCACAAACTGTTGGCCAATACGCACCTGTGCGCTTACACTTCTTGCCTCAAGTTGTGGCAGTGTTGGGCGCGCCGGATTATTGGCCGCAAAAAACTGCAATAGAACCCCATAGGAAAGGCAATGTATACGTTATTGGCTATTATTATCGTTGCTGTGGTCGTCTGGCGAGTGTATCCCAGAGACAAGAGCGCCCCTCCCTCGGCCTACTTTCAGAAGCTTTCAGCCGTGTTGGCGCAATCCCGTGTCGCCAAGCCCGTTCTGATCATTGACAAGCAGCGGCTGATAAAAAATATTGACGCGGTTTCCCGCCACGCCAGCGGCATTGGCGCAGACGTGCGCGTGGCCATGAAGTCACTGCCGAGCGACCCTCTATTGGATATCATCGCTGAACGTCTCGGTACAGACAAAATGATGATCTTCAGTATCGACTATCTGAAAACCATCTGTTTGCGCAAATCGTATGTTGACGTGCTGCTGGGGAAACCGATGCCCGCGATGGCAGTGGCGGACTTCTACGAATCGAGCGCGGAATACGCGTATCAGGCTGAAACTGTCGCCGGTATTCAGTGGCTGGTAGACAATATGCAGCGGCTGCAGGATTACGCCGCCCTGGCTGAGAAGCAAAACCTGCAACTGAAGGTAAATCTTGAAATCGACATTGGTATTCGCCGTGGCGGCTTCGACAACACGGCCCAAGTGCGAAAGGCGCTGCAGTATGTCAGGGATCACGCGCGTCTCGAGTTCTCAGGCTTCATGGGTTACGAAAAACATGTGTACTACGTGGCGTTCAGCGATAGCAGTCGCCAGCGGTTGCTAGAGGAATGCCTGGATTTTTATCGCTCCTGCAAAAACATTGTTCGAGAGGTATTTGGCGATACTCTGCCCATCGACGAGCTGACCTGGAATGCCGCGGGCAGTGTGACCTACCCGATGTATCGAAACAATGCCATCGCCAATGAACTCACCATCGGCTCCTGCTTTGTTAAACCGGCCCATTTTGACACCAGAACACTGGCGATGCATGAGCCGGCGCTATACATAGCAACGCCCGTGTTGAAAACCTCGCCGCATTTTCTGGTCCCCGGCCTGCCCTGGCTAGCCAGGTTGCTCTCCTATTGGGACGTAAACCGGCGGCGTTCGTTTTTTATCTTTGGTGGGCTCTGGAATGCGGCACCTGTATCACCACAGGGGCTGGCTAAGAACGGCTTTTTCGGTGGTTCAAGTAATCAGGAGTGCTACTTCGGTGCCGAAGGTATTGATCTGAAGCCAGGTGACTACGTGTTTTTCCGGCCCAATGAAAGCGAAGCAGTGATCACTCAGTTCAATGAAATCCTGGTCTACGACGACGGCGAAATAGTAGATTGCTGGAAGCCGCTGCCGCCGGCTCCCTAGCTGGCTGTGCTTTGTTCGCCTGGCAATTTGTAGCCGCGGGGTCTAGATCGGTTTCGGCACCCACACCAGAAAAAGGGCTAGCTTATTTCCACCCAGCGCGTCTCGGCCGATGCGGCCCTGATCGCATCCAGCACCTTCTGCATATGAACCCCATCGGCAAAGGTGGCGGGTGCGATATCACTGGGCGCAGGTTTGCCGAGAATCTTATTCGCGAATGTCTCGTACAGCTTCGTATAGGGTGCCAGGTCCGTGCCCATTGAGTGCAGCATATCGTAAGCAGTCACCAGCAGGTCTGTGGAGGGCGGCACGGGGGCATCATTGGCGTAGCTGCCAGCTTCCAGTGTTCTCTGTCCCGCGGCGTCTGAGATAACCACCTGATCGTTTTCAAGCCAGAGCGAGCCGTTGGAGCCAATCACGCGGAGGCTGCTCTGGAATGAGCCAACTGCGCTGATGCTGCTCTGCATGACACCGCTGACGCCTGAGACCGTGCGAAAGTGGGCAGAGTAAGCATCGTCGGCAGTCCAGTCGTGATCGGACAACAGCTGCAGCGTTGCACTTACACCGGCAAAATCGCCAAACATATGCTGAATGTGGTCGATGACATGCGAGCCATAGGCACCGAGCCAGCCGCCACCCTGGGCTTTATCGCCCCACCAGTCGGGCACTTCGGCGCTGCGCTCGACCAGTGCGGGAACGAGCAAGATAAACTGCGCCATCCGAGGTGTACCGATAAGCCCATCGTGTATGGCTTTAGTCGCGAGGGCCTGTGATGTCTGCCAGCGAAACTCCGCACCGAGGAAGTGCACAACACCTGCAGCATCGGCTGCATCGAGCATTTGCTGGGCTTGTTGTGCATTTGCAGCGAACGGCTTCTCGCAGACAATATGTTTTCCCGCTACGGCGGCGGCGAGCACGATGTCTGCATGCGTGTGGGGCGGCGTAGCAACGGCGACAGCGTCAACACCGGTCAAGGCCAGTGCTTCCGACAGGTCGGTCAGTCCCAGAGGGATATTGAACTTCGCGGCGCGCTCCCGTGTTTTCTCGGGGTCACGACCGACCACCGCTTTAATATCGAAGCCGGCTGCACGCAGCGCCCTCGCATGAGTCAGTATACCGAATCCTGTGCCGATAATAATGGCGCCGAGTTGCCTGCTGTTCATGGTGTCTCCCGTTGAATGAGAAAGTGGATAGAGAAAGTGGATTGCGTACCGGACTCAGCTGGTACTTCGCGCGGGCGCAATGCTCTGCAATACGCGAATGAACTCTTCGGGTTCTGGTCGAATACGGTAATTGTCCGTTTGGCTGGCAAACACTACGGTATTGTCCCGATCGGTGATGATAACTGTGGGCATGGCGGTATTGGGGTCATAGGCGTCACCTCGGCCGGGAATACCGGAAGGTACGCCATCCACGTGCTCTATACCCAGTGCTTGCGCTACTCGATTATTATCATCGACTAAGAATTGCAGATTCACATCGAACCTGGCTGCCAGTTTTCTGCTCTGCTTCTCTGCCTGGGAGCTGATGATAAAAACGTCGGTACCCAGCGCCTCTATCTCTCGGTACCGCGCTGCCATTTCCTTCACCTGAACAACGCATAGCGGGCACCAGTTGCCGCGAATAAACAGCCAGATTTTCTGTCGACCGTTGCTCTCCAGGCTTGTAACCATATTTCCATCGGTATCGCTCAAGCTGAAATCGGGAAGGGGCTTACCTAGCTGAATTTTGCTCAATGATCGATCCAGTGGCGTGTACCAGTAATTGTAAAGACAGACCCCGAATAACCCGATAAACGACGCGATGGCAAAGGCAGTCAGATTGAAATCGATAATCGTGCAGACGACCCCGACAATCGCTGCAATCAACTGCAGGGGCAGATGTCGACTGGTTCGCGCAGTGGCACCGGTGCCGACATAGAGGAAAAAGCCCAGCATAGGCATGGTGGAGAGACCTGCTCCAAACCAGGCGAGTGCAAAATCTTCGGTGACGAATTTATATATGACATATACCGAGGTGACTGCCAATACTGCATTGTAGGGAATCGGAAAATATTTCTTCATTATTATCTCAATAGGCAATGATGAGTTTGGCTGCTTACAACTATAGTCAATTTTGGTCTTTCAGACATTGCCACTTAAACGCCGGGTTTGTGGGCATAGTGTTATTAAAGTTGATCAAGGTATATATCTGTACCGGGTATCGTCGGAATAAACGGCGCGGCGTAAACGATGTCAGCGCGACAGTGCTTGTGTAGCTGCGATAACAGTGAGTCTGCAAAGGTCTGCCAGCTTTCTGCCGGGTCAGCGTCGAAAAAGTGCAGTAGCACCCTTCGGCGCTCGAGAATATCGTGTGCCACGCGCGGTACATAGGCCGGTACCGAGTCGGGCAGTGGCTGCGGGGCCAGGCAAAGTGACATGCAGCAACAGGTATCTACCATCGCCGCATCCAGTGCCGCAGACAGTGCCTTTCGTACATCCCCGGTACGTTCGTCGCTGTTGTCTCCAGCAGGAAAATCGATAAAAGTCATGCCCAGACCCTTGAAGGGGTGCTCCAGTGCTAACTCGGCAGGGACCCCGTCCTCGTCGCGAAAACTACCGAAATCATAGTGATAAAAGCCACTGGTGATATTGTCGCGCGGTGGGTCCATACGCTGCTGTGCATGCAGTTGATGCACTTGCGCAATTGACCATTGCAGCGCCTCTTCATAGCGTTGATCCAGTATCCAGTAACTCGCCAGGAACGAGCCTTTCATCAGGTCGTCAGTGATCGGTGTGTCCGCGGGAAAGCGAAGCTCTTTGAGTGCGCGCGTTGCCACCCAGCGCCGACCGGAGAAAAAATTGGCTCCAATCATACAGCCGGCGTAAAAGTGATCCCGCTCGTACCAGCGGTGAAACTCTCTCTCAAAGCCCGGGGCCGGCTCCAGTAATGTGAGCAGAACACTGCCCAATTTTATTTCTGGAATGTCCACAGGCGTTAAAGAGATTTGAGTTCACTGTACATCTCGCCAGTGAATTCCCTGACGAGTTGTTCGCTGCCATAGATTCTCTCGCCACCGAGGCGGGGGTCACCCGACTCAACACTGCCGGGATCGAGAAACAGCACGCCAATCGTGCGCAGTGCGATAATCGAATCTTCGCGTTTGATACGGATGACGTATTCCTGCGCAACCGATTGTTCATTGACCCATTCATCGACCAGATCATACCCCTGTATCCGTGACATAAATTCGCGTATGAATTGATCATAATAGCGACGCGTGGTGTCGCCACCGCTAAACGTCAAACCAGCGGGGTGGAACTCGTAGACTGGGTCGGCGCACAGTGTGTCCATTAATGCATCGAGTTTGCGTTCGCCTTCCAGCCGGGCGTGGCGATGGCCGAGTTCTGCCATATCGGCGGCAGTCCAGTTAGTCTTCATCGGTTTGCCTCTTGCTCAAGTGCGCTGGTTTAGTTCACTGCGATGCCTGGAACCCTTCATATTACGCAGTCATAATCGCGCAGGTTGACGAGTCTGGCAACATTTGCAAAACGTGACAGAATAATTGTCAGCGGCCAATAGTCGGTTTGTGAACGAACTGCAGGTGTCGACTGGTATACCTTGAGTCAGTCACGAATGTGGCCCATGGGCGTAAAACGAGTAAACTGTCTCCATGCAAATAAAATGGCGTGCTCAATATGTTCAATACACTTGAAGTGTCCGTTACCGGCAGCGTTGGTGCGATTTGGTTGAATCGCCCCGACAAACTTAATGCTCTATCGATCACGGTTTTGAGTGAGTTGGTAAAGGCGGCTGCCTGGTTTGACGAGCAGCCCGAGGTTCGCGTCGTGACTGTTGGCGGTCGGGGCAAGGCATTTTCTGCCGGAGCCGATCTGGCAGGCTTCCCGGCGCCGGGTACAGCGGATATACGTAATGCAGCCGATGCCGGTAGGATTATGGCTGACGCACTGGAGAACATGAAATCGATAACCATCGCGCGTGTCCATGGCTGGTGCGTTGGTGGGGGACTGGTACTGGCGGCAGCCTGTGATCTGCGCATTGCCGAGCAAGATGCGCGTTTTTCCATCCCGGAAATTGATTTGGGAATTCCACTTGCCTGGGGCGGTATACCTCGCCTGGTGCGCGAAATCGGTCCTGCACTCACCAAGGAATTGGTCATTACCTGTCGTGAGTTCGGTGCGGGAGAGGCCCGGGCGGCGGGTTTTCTGAATAGGGTGGTTCCGGCAACGGATCTCGATCATGCGGTGTCGCAACTGGTTGACACTATAGTTGCCAAGCCCGCTATTCCTGTAAGCGCCACCAAAGTGCACGTTGATGCCGTGACTTCACAAATGGTAGGAATAGACAGGGCCTGGTCCGATGCGGATAGCCTGATAGCAGCCCTTCACAACCCAGAGTGCGCAGCGGCACGCGAGGCCTATATCGCATCACGGCTATCGAGGAATTAATTATGGCAAAACAGACAATCAAGTTTGAAATTGAGAAAGAAACCAAAAACAGCGTGCGCTATAAGGAGTCGCCCGAACCCGGACAGGCACCGATTATCGGCAGCCTGTATGTGCAGAAATGGTTCGCCGGTGCTGCCCGCTCCCTCGAAGTAACCATCGAGAAGAAGGATTGAGCGTGCTTTACCGAGCCGTGCTATTGCTGGCGCTGTTTTCGCCTCTGGCTTTTGCGGATGACCTGGATGCAACTGCGTCCATGCTGCGTGAGAAAGCGCTGGCGAGTAACCGCGGTTGGGAGATCGTCGAGTCGCTGACGACGGAGGTTGGCCCACGGCTGGCGGGCACAGCTGCGGACAGACGTGCAGTGAGTTGGGCGGTAACCATGCTAGAGCAGGCAGAAAAGACCGGGGTATTCGACCGTGTCTGGTTGGAGCCTGTAACTTTTCCAGTGTGGCAGCGTCAGCGGGAACAAGCCCGTGTGGTCTCTCCCTATCCACAGCCACTTGAAATCACTGCACTGGGTTACAGCGGTTCTACCGACGGGGAGATCAGCGCCGAGGTGGTTGCATTCCCCGATCTTGCTTCACTGCAGGAAGCGGAGGCGGCACAGCTAGCGGGAAAAATTGTATTTGTTAACCAGCCGATGTACCGACACCGTGAGGGCGCTGGCTATGCCGAGGTGGTGCCAAATCGATATGCCGCCGCTGTTATCGCCAAAGAAAAAGGCGCTGTGGCCGCGTTGATTCGATCTGTGGGAACCGATAACCATCGCTTTCCCCACGCCGGCGTTGGTTCCCGTGTCGAGAATCCACTGCCGGCCGCAGCGTTGTCTGTTCCCGATGCACAACAGCTACAGCGCATACTGGATCGCGGGGAACCCCTGGTGTTGGCTCTGGATATTGCGGTCTCAGAGCAACCCGGCGGCGAATCCCATAACGTTATCGCCCAGATCGATGGTCGTGTTGATGCGCAGAAGGTCGTTTTGATTTCGGCGCACCTCGATAGTTGGGATCTGGGCACCGGTGCGATTGATGACGGTGCCGGAGTCGCGATCACCGTCGCTGCGGCGCAGCTGATAGGTGAGTTACCACAGCGCCCCAGGCACAGTGTGCGGGTGGTGTTGTTCGCCAACGAGGAACAGGGTATCTGGGGTGCCAAGGCCTATGCCACACAGCATCGGGATGAACTGAAGGACCATTTGTTTGCTTCTGAGTCAGATTTTGGCGCAGGCCCTGTTTGGCGGTTTGATACTGCAAATAGCGAGTTGATGAAGAAAGTCATGCCACATCTGGCGGTGTTGAACATCGAAGAGGGCAGCGCAGCCAGCAGTGGCGGCCCCGATATTAGGCCGTTGCAGGAGGCCGGTGTGCCCATCTTTCGATTAAAGCAGGAGGGTGCTGACTATTTTGACTACCATCACACCGCTGATGATACGCTCGACAAGATTGATGCCGAAGAACTGCAACAGAATGTCGCTGCCTGGGCGATAGTGACGTTTCTCGCGGCAGAATTGGAGTGATTGAAGTGCGACGGGATCAGGATTCATAACGCTAATGCCGATACAGACTGGCATTGCGGCAGTGTAAAAAAGTGAATGGAGGCAGATCACTGTTTCGCTTGCGGCCCTCTCAGACCCAGCGTGATCGAAAATAGATCTGTCTCCATTCCAGCGATATTGGCGAGTGTCTAGCCGGTAAACGAAACCGAGGGCTTGGCAACACCTGCAGGTTTTTCACCCTTGATATGGGCGAGCATGGTATCGGCGTCTGACACTTCAAACGGATCAATCTCACAGTTGTCGCCAAACTCCGGCTCGATGAACATTTGCTCAATGTTGCCATCGTTGACCAGCATCGAATAGCGCCAGGAGCGCATGCCGAACCCGAGATTTGCCTTGTCTACCAGCATGCCCATCTTGCGCGTAAACTCGCCGGAACCGTCGGGCAACAGGTAGATATTCTTGTTGCCAACATGCTTGCCCCACTGGAACATCACAAAGGCATCGTTCACAGAGATGCACATAATTTCGTCGACACCCTGGGCCTTGAACTCCTCGTACAACTCATCATAGCGTGGCAGGTGGTTGGAGGAGCAGGTCGGTGTGAATGCGCCGGGCAAGGAAAAAACCACCACGCGCTTGCCGCCAAACAGGTCAGCCGTGGTTTTGTCTTCCCAGCGGTAGGGGTTTTCTCCCTCGACAGATTCGTCTCTTACCCGGGTTTTGAATACGACATTGGGTACGCGGTCGCGCATAAAGTGGCTCCTTGGTTACAGTTGTTGTCTGTGTGTTGGAAGGGATAATAACGAAAATCCTGCAGCTGTGAAATCAATTGTGGGTATATGGGCAATTGAATACAACTACGATGCTATCGCAATCGGGCAGGGCCGGAAATTCTCTGCGGTAGAGTGTATGCTTTATCGATAAGCATTGTGAACAACGGTAGGGGGCGAGGGATACATGGGGACGACTGAAACGGGCGCTTGGTACCACAAGCTCGCCCTGCTCGCGCCCGCGCCTTACAAACCGTGGAGGCACTCGCTGCGCATAGCGATCGGTACAGGGGTGCCATTGCTGGTCGGTGTGCTTGGCGGTGATGTCCGCGCCACGATATTTGTCGCGCTCGGTGCGTTTCTTACGGCCATCACCGTTCGGCTGGACCCTTATTCCGAGCGCCTCCTGCAGATTGCGATTTCAACCCTGGTGGGAATACTGGGTTGTTTTATCGGTCCGGCAGTTGCTGATCAGGGATTGATGACGGTTTTCATGTTGACAATTGTCGCGCTGTTTTCCGGATTGATCAGCGGCTATGGCGCGGCTTTCTCCACAGGTGCCCTGAATATGCTGGTGCTCGCCATCGTGACCTCAAGCATGGCACATGCGGTGTCGCCGTGGTGGTTGGTGCTCCAGTTTTTGCTGGGCGTGCTTTTCGTTGTGTTGATGCTGGCGATAGCGGCGCTTCTGGATCGCGATCGTCCGGAGCGGTATATGCTGGCCGGTTTGGTCGGTGTGCTGGCCGATCTCGCTCGTGCCGCTGCCGCACTGTCCACCGGGGCAGACGCCGGGAAACGCGCTGCACTGGAGGATCGGCGCCGCATCGTGATGGACTCGAGCAAGGCCGCGTATGATGCATTAATAGAGAAGCGATCCCATGGTCGCGCCCCTACACGGCACTCCCGGCGTGCGGCAGCCATTCTCAGTCTGGTGAATCAGTTGACCATGTCGATCATCGCCGCCCGCGACGGTAGCGCGAGCCTGCAGGATTCGGCTGATCGGCTGGATGAGATCGCCAATACCTACAGGCAGAGAGGTGCACGCCCCAGTGAGGCCGCAGCTTCCGGTGAGCAGCAAAGTGAATTGTTGCGCGGCGTCGAGAGGTTGGCAAATGAGATCTGGGCACCCTCCGAAAAAACTCAGGAGAATGTCGAGAAGGTTACTGCGCACGCGAGACCGGTTTTTGTGAGAAATCCACTGAGTGCCTTGGCGAGGAAACTCATTATTGGTCGCGAGGTCGTCACCGCCGCGCTCAGATTGTCATTGTGCATGGGCATTGCTATCGCTATCAGTCAGTTGTTTGTGGCCGACCATGCCTACTGGTTGCCGATGACGGTCGCTATTGTGCTTAAACCCGATTTTGGATCGGTGTTTGTGCGCGGTATTCATCGCAGTCTTGGCACAGTAATCGGCGTAGGTGTTGCCGCCCTGATAGCCGCGCTGGTGCACAGCGATCTCTGGATTGTTGCGATTATTGCTGTGCTCTGTGCGTTTATCCCGTGGGCGGGATTGCGCAGCTACGCTGCCAGCGTCGCCTTTCTCACGCCGGTGATTTTGCTGATGATCTCACTGGTGTTTCCCGGATCGGCGGAAGACTTTGCCGTGCAACGGCTCATAGATACCCTGGTGGGCGCGGCAATTGCGCTTGTTTTCGGCTATCTTATCTGGCCGCGATCGCAGGGTGTGCAGATCAACGCCGCATTTTCCAGTGTGCTAGAAACCGTCGGCGCATTTCTTCGTGCCGCCACAACATCTGTGCCCGAAGACGAGGATGCTCTGGCAGCTTTCCGCCAGGCTCTGGCAGACAGCGAGTTTGCGGCGTATCGGGGTTTGTCGGATCTGAGAACTCAGTTGCAGCGCCTTCTGGCCGAACCGCCACCGGCTGGCCGTGAAGCGGCATCGTGGTATCCCGCCGTAGCTGGTGCTGAAAGGCTTTGTGATTGTATTACTGTCTATGCAGAGGGGCGTCGCCTGGGCGAAGGCCCGCCGGATGAAGCACGGATCAAACATGCGCTGGCAGCTCTCACCGGGTTGCAAAGTGGGGTGTATGCCAATACTGGCTCTGGGGGCTCGGCCAATAAGGCGCAGACGGATGACCGGTTTGCAGAGGTGGAGGCTGAACTTGCCTGGCTTTGCGACTACCGTAGTCAGCTGAAGACGCCCGTGCATGCGAAGGGCACGCAAGCCGTTGTCAGCTGAGCAATTGTACCCGGATGCCATTACCCCGACACAATAGGGTGCCCGGGCAGGCGCGCCGGGCAAAATGACGCTATCATCGCGGCACGGCCGGAAACTGTCGAAACCCAAGAGGTGCCTCGCACTGAGCGACTCCAACGGTTTTGCCATGTCGCCTCGTACGATATGCCATTATTGCCAATGGTGTCAGTGCTGAGCCACGTATCTGAATAGGAAATACCTGATTATGGGCGCCTTCTATGTAGAGCATGAATATTGGTTTGCCGCCTTCCAGCTGGTGATGGCCATGCTGGGCATGGGGGCGACGCTCACCGGCCGCGACTTTCGCGACGTGGTGCGAGAACCCAGAGCGGTCACCATCGGCTTGGTGGTGCAGCTGGTTCTGGTGCCGCTGGCTGCATTTGCCTTTTTGTGGGTGCTGGGTGTCAGTGGTGGGGTGGCCATTGGTATAGCACTGATTGCAGCAATTCCAGGTGGTACCACGTCCAATATTTTTACCTTCTTTGCGCGTGGTAACAGTGCGCTCTCGATCAGCATTACCGGTCTCACCACGCTGGCCTGTCTGGCGACCACGCCGCTGATACTCACTGCGTTGATTAGTGACAGCCTGCCCGCCGATTTCACTATGCCCACGGGGCAGATCGTCAATGAAATAGCCTTTACCTTGTTGCTGCCACTGGCGCTTGGCATGGCCTTTCTCTACATGTATCCAGAGAGGGCGGTGGTTGTGTCGAAGTGGTGTATCCGCGCCTCCTTGTTCGGCATTGTATTGATCGTTGTCGGCTCCACCAGTGCCGGGCGCCTGAATATTGATGCATTTGGCCTGGACAATGTGCTGCTTGTGATAGCGTTCACCGTGGTGCTGGCGGTGATGGGTTGGACGGCCTCCCATGTGTTCAAGCTCTCAAGGCCGGATGCTACTGCTGTCGAGTTTGAAGTGATCGTGCGCAACGTCAATCTGGGTGTACTGCTGAAAGCGTCGTTGTTCCCCGCTGCGACCGCAGCAACGGGACAACTTGGTGATGCGGTATTGTTTTCTTTGCTGCTCTACGGCGGCCTGCAACTGATCATCGCGGCGCTGTTAGTGCCGCGGTATCGTGCCAAACACGCTGCGAGTGTCGGTCGCCAGTCGTGACGCATCGGTGGGGTTGTGGTTGTAAGCCGAGCTCTCCCCACTTTTTCTCAATTGCCGCCAAGGATTGCGGCGTGCACATCGTCTAATAACTGAACAAGCCAATATTGGTCATCCATGACACAGGACCTGCAGGAGATCATCGGGCGTGCCCAGCGCGGAGACCGGGACGCATTTTCGCGTCTGGTGGAGGATCACTATGCCCTCATATTCCGCTTTGCCTGCCGCTACTGCGGTGACAGGCAGGACGCAGAGGATGTCACGCAGCAGGCGTGCATAAAGCTGGCGCGATCCCTCGTGCAGTTCCGCTTTGAGTCAGCTTTTTCGACCTGGCTCTACCGTCTGGTGATCAACTGTGCCCGCGACTGGTTGAAATCACAACGCAGGCGTGAACCGGATGAACTGGACGACATTCCTGTATCCGGTAAACAGGAATCATCGGTATTGCTAGACCAGGTGATGATTCTGGTGGATACGATGGGCGAGGGCTTTCGCGAGAGTGTAGTGCTGGTGTTGGGTATGGGAATGACACATGCCGAAGCGGCAGCGATACTCGATGTGAAGGAATCGACGGTGTCCTGGCGTCTGCATGAAATTCGCAAGCGGCTGAGCGATCAGGTTCAGCCGGGAGTTGAACGATGAACGAACAAGAACTGGAGAAGCTGTTTGCCGGTGTCGACGCTGAGCCCGACGCCGGGGCCCAAAACCGTGCGCTCAATGCAGCATTGCAGGCTTTTGATGAGGAACAGTCCGCGCAGAAAAATGCCTCCGCCAGCCAAGGATTTGCCGCAGGGGATCGTCTTACTTCCGAACGTCCATCATTCGGGAGAAGAATCATGCAATTCATGTCATCCAACAACCCGGCCCAACGCTGGCTTTACTCTGGCATGGCCAGTGCCGCTGTATTCGTAGTGGGTGTGTATATAGCTCTGGAGCTACCGCAACAAAATGCGTATCAATTGCCTCCGGCAACAACGCCAGACTTCGGTGTGAGCGGAGGCACAGTATCGGAGAACCCCTTAATCGATCTCGATGCAAGCAGTGCCAGCTCCGGGCTGATTATCGCGGAAAAAGCTGCGAAGGCAGATGCCGTGCCGATACAGCCTCCTGCGCTGAACAATCCGGCTTATGTCAGTGCTGAAGTGGCTGCGCTTGACCCCGGACCTACACTGCGAGCTGAAACTGAGCAAAGATCGCGATCTGACATGTCGCAGAGCGACGTATCCGCAGCCGCCGCAGCTGCCGCAGCGGCGCAGGCGGCAGCCGCTCCAGCGTCGAAAGCCGAGTTGGACGCGTTGCGCAGTAGTAAGCAGCTGTCTGCCGGGAATGCCATCGCCTCTTTCGCAGCCCCGCAATCCTCAGCACTGGTTGTCGCTGAAGGCTTAGCACCACCCGGTTATGGGGAGACTGGTCGCGACCGTTTCGAAACGGTTGAAACCAACCCGGTCAAACGCACCAGTGTCGAACCG
This sequence comes from Halioglobus sp. D3-4, assembly GCF_055809315.1. Lineage (NCBI taxonomy): Bacteria > Pseudomonadati > Pseudomonadota > Gammaproteobacteria > Cellvibrionales > Halieaceae > Halioglobus > Halioglobus sp. D3-4. The sequence continues at coordinate 2,394,111 of NZ_CM147907.1, read as the reverse complement.
GTTTCCACCTTCTCCATCGATGTGGATACCGCGTCGTACAGCTTTGTGCGCCGACAACTCAATGGCGGTGTGCTGCCGCAGAAAGCGGCCGTGCGATTGGAGGAAATGGTGAATTACTTCCCCTATGACTACCCTCTGCCAGCGGATCGTAGCCAGCCCCTCAGCACGAATGTGACGGTAATCGATTCACCGTGGAAGGCCGGGAACAAGCTGGTGCATATCGGTATCCAGGGCTATGACATGTTGGAGACGCAGCCGCGCAGTAATTTGGTGTTTCTGCTCGATGTGTCCGGCTCCATGAACAGCCCCGGCAAGTTACCTTTGGTCAAGCAGTCCATGGGGCTCCTACTGAGCCGCCTGCAACCGGAGGATACCGTGTCTATTGTGGTCTACGCCGGTGCTGCGGGTACGGTATTGGAGCCGACACCGGTGCGGGACAAGCAAAAAATCCTCTCTGCGCTGAACCGTTTGCAGGCCGGTGGTTCAACTGCAGGTGCCCAGGGGATTCAGCTCGCCTACCAGTTGGCCGAATCGCAGTTCATTGAGGGTGGCGTCAACCGCATTATTCTGGCCACCGACGGCGATTTTAATGTCGGTATTCGCAACAGCGAGGCATTGAAAGGGTTCGTCGAGCGCAAGCGCGACTCGGGTGTGTTCCTGTCCGTGCTTGGCTTTGGAGCGGGTAACTATCACGATGCCTTAATGCAGGTGCTGGCACAGAACGGCAATGGCATTGCGGCCTACATCGATACGCTTGGAGAAGCGCAAAAGGTACTTGTCGATGAAGCGACATCGTCACTGTTTCCGATTGCCAGCGATGTGAAAATACAGGTGGAGTTCAACCCCGCTACCGTCAGCGAGTACCGCCTGCTGGGTTATGAAACACGCATGCTGGCAGAGGAAGATTTCAATAACGACACGGTAGATGCGGGTGATATTGGTGCCGGGCACAGCGTCACTGCCATTTACGAGATCACGCCTGTCGCTAGTGATAGTGGTGTCTTTTCTCCATCACGCTATGGTGAAGCGCCGGTGAGTGAGGATAAATCTGACGAGTACGGATACCTCAAGTTGCGGTACAAACTGCCCGGTGAGGACGCCTCACGCTTGATCAGCCAGCCCATTGTCGCAGGCAGTGAGTCGACACCTGATATGTTGCGCGAAGCGCGTTTCGCCGCGGCTGTTGCCGGTTTCGCCCAGTTACTTCAGGGCGGGAAGTACCTGGCAGACTGGGACTACAGCGATGCGAGGCAGTTGGCGCAGGCCAATCGCGGCGACGATCTGTACGGCTACCGCGCGGAATTTGTCCAACTGGTGCGCAAGGCGGAAGTTGCCGGCGCGATGTAAAGTACGCTCCGGGGCGCTTCAGTGGACACTGTGGTGCCCCTTATCTGCATCATTCCTCGTACACACTGCCACTGGGGGTAGCGCCCTAAGTGGTGGTACTCATCAAAAAGCCTGACAAGCCCGCATAGTTGGTAGCGATAGAGGGGTGAACTTCCTTCTTCACCTTGTCCAGTAGGCGCACATAGGCGCGGTAGAATTCCCAGCTGGGCGCCGGCTTGTAGTGCATATCCTCGACCTCCAGGTACGCAATAACGCGCTTGGCGGTGGTTGGTTTCACAAAGGCCTCTTTGCTCGGCGCATAGTAAAACGGTACAGCGGATATAATTGGCCACTTGGCGATTTTATGTTGCGTCATGATGCCGAGAATCTCTTCAAACCCGGCCTGCTTGTTGCGGCCGTGCAGGCGTTTCTCAACGGCGAAGGCCAGGTATTCCTTCTCCTGGCTGTTCAGCGCCCGGATAAAATCGCGAAACTTGGGTTTCTCGAACATCGAAACCATGGAGGAGCGGCTAATGATTCGAACCAGCGTCTCGGCGATATGTTCCGGCCTATTGAAATCTGCCTTTTTCAGGTTCGCCTGCGCAAACTCACTGAGCTTACCCACATTGTGTTTCTTCATGATGGGCGCGATTGCCGGGTCGGCAAACCCCTCTGGGTATCGGGCCAGGAATGCCGCTTCGGCCTCCTTCAGCTTTACGATATTCATGCGGTGATATATCTCACCAGCATTATTACGCCGGCAACAATGATCATAAAGTAGACAGCCGCAGCGATAAAAATGTGCAGACCGTTGGCGCGACGGAAGTCAATTACGCGCTGCTCGCGCTTGCGCACACCGAGGTGTCCGGCGAGGACAATCGACAGTGTTTCCTTGAAGGAGAGGGGTTTTGAGTGTTCGTCTGTATCCGGGTTGTTCAAGTGCCTGTCCGCTTGAAATTGTCACTGTGGTAGTGCTGCCCACAGCAACAAGGATACCACACCCCTCCAGCCACTTTACATATTCGATATTCCATATATACTAATTTCCGTATATAAATGATTGTCGCGGGTTTGGTTAAAATGAAAAAAAGGGTGCTGTTTCTTTGTACGGGCAACTCGGCGCGTTCGCAGATGGCAGAGGTGTTGCTCAGGCACCAGGCTGGTGACCAGTTCGAAGCGTTCAGTGCGGGAACCGCACCGGAGGCGGTGGATAAGCGTACCGTAACTATTTTGCAAAAAATGGGTCTACCGGCAGAGGATCTTCTGTCCAAGTCAGTGTCCGGGTATGAAGATGACAACTTCGATTTTGTGATCACCTTGTGCGACAAGGCCGGTCAGGAGTGTAAAAGCTTTCCCAACGCCGCAGAGATGATTGCCTGGAATTTCGAAGATCCCAAGACACGCCCGGGGCTGAGTCCATTCGAGACCACAGCTAAGGAGATTAACGAGCGGATCAAGATGTTTGTTCTCGTGCAGACGAAGTAGAGGGGGCGGATTATGGATCCGGTTCAGTTCTACAAGTGTCTGTCTGATGCGACGCGGCTCCGGTGCTTGATGTTGATCCAGCACGAGCAGGAGCTGTGTGTCTGTGAACTGACTGAAGCGTTGCAGGAAATCCAGCCGAAAATATCGCGCCACCTCGGCCAGTTACGTCAGAGTGAATTGTTGTTAGATCGACGCCAGGGGCAATGGATCTACTATCGCATTAACCCCGATCTTCCTGCGTGGGCGAAGCAGGTGTTGGGGGATACCCTGGAGGGTAATTCGGAATTTCTGGCGGAGAGTCTGCGACACCTGCAGTGCATGGGTGACAGACCTACCCGCAAGCAGGCCTGTTGCTAGTCCAGTGAGAGCTCTCGGCACTAAGCATTAACTGGATTGGCCTGAGTATCGCAGCATGATACCGGCGGGCCTGCGCATCATTCAATTTTGTGTCATTTCTATGGAGGCATTGCATGGAAGTAAAAGTCGGTGTCAACGGATTCGGTCGGATGGGACGTCTGACGATGCGCGCGGCTTGGGGTATGGAGGGCGTGAAGTTTGTGCAGCTAAACGACCCGTCAGGCGATGCCAGAACGTTCGCGCATTTGCTCAATCATGACTCTGTGCACGGCAGGTGGGAACAGGTCGCCGACAGCGATGGCAGCGCGATTCTGGTGTCGGGCCAGCGTATTGCCTGCACCGCGAATGAGCGTCTGGAGGATACTGACTGGTCAGCCTGTGATGTGGTTATTGAAGCGTCGGGTAAATTCAAAAAGAAAGCGGTGCTCGATGAATACCTGAAGCAGGGTGTGAAGCGGGTGGTTGTGACGGCACCGGTCAAGGAGGAGGGGGTACTGGATATCGTCATGGGGGTGAACCATGATCTCTACCAACCCGCGATCCATACGATTGTCAGTGCCGCCTCGTGCACAACCAACTGTCTGGCACCGGCGGTCAAGGTGATTCATGAAGGGTTGGGTATCAAGCACGGCTCGATGACTACCATCCACGATATTACCAACACCCAGACGATTCTGGATGCGCCGCACAAGGACCTGCGCAGGGCCAGGGCCTGCGGTATGAGCCTGATACCGACGACGACAGGGTCAGCAACAGCCATCACGCACATTTTTCCGGAGTTGCAAGGCAAGTTGAACGGCCACGCCATTCGCGTGCCGCTGGCCAATGCCTCGTTGACAGATGCTGTGTTCGAGGTTAGTCGTGACACTTCGGTGGACGAAGTCAACGGCTTGTTGAAAGCAGCGGCCGAGGGCAATCTCAAGGGTATTCTCGGTTATGAGGAGCAACCGCTGGTATCCATAGATTACAAAACGGATCCCCGCTCCAGCGTGGTAGACGCGTTGTCTACCATGGTGGTGAACGGTACACAGGTAAAACTCTATCTCTGGTATGACAATGAGTGGGGGTACGCCAACCGCACCGCCGAGATTATGCAGATGGTCGCTCGACAGGATCAGACCTAGGCGCTCGGCATGTTGTCCTCCCTGTCTGCGGATGTGCGCCAGTATCTGGTGATCACTTTTAACTACTGGGCGTTCACGTTGACTGATGGCGCCCTGCGGATGCTGGTTGTATTGCATTTCCACCAGTTGGGCTATAGTCCGCTGGAAGTCGCCATGCTGTTTCTGTTTTACGAAATATTTGGCGTGATCACAAATCTGGTTGGCGGGTGGCTGGGTGCGCATATAGGCCTCAATGCCACCATGAACGCGGGTCTTCTGCTACAAGTCGTTGCGCTCTCCATGCTTCTAGTGCCGCCTGAACTGCTCACTGTTGTCTGGGTGATGGCAGCGCAGGCGCTTTCCGGTATCGCTAAAGACCTGAACAAGATGAGTGCCAAGAGCGCGATCAAAACCCTGGTGCCCGGGCATGCGCAGGGCGTGCTCTTCAAGTGGGTGGCAATTTTGACCGGCTCCAAGAATGCGCTCAAGGGCGTGGGGTTCTTCCTCGGCGGCATGCTACTCACCGTGTGGGGCTTTCGGGAAGCGATCATGGCGATGGCCGTGGCGCTTGCACTGGTCTGGCTGTTTAGCATTACTCATCTGAAGGCCTCGCTTGGAAAATCGGCCAACAAGCCAAAATTCAGTCAGCTGTTCTCCAAAAGCCGAGCGGTGAACTACCTGTCGGCGGCCAGGTTGTTTCTGTTTGCTGCCCGCGATGTCTGGTTCGTGGTCGCGCTGCCCGTCTACCTCACATCCACGCTGGGCTGGGATCACTGGGCCGTGGGCGCATTCCTGGCGAGCTGGGTGATCGGTTACGGTATCTTTCAGTCGGCCGCGCCAACGTTTACCAGTGCCAGGGGAGGGCGTGTACCCGACGGCAACAGTGCGTTCAGGTGGGCGGCCGCCCTGTCGATTATACCGGCATGTATAGCCATTGCGCTGGCCAGCGGATTCGAGGCGCAGACCAGCCTGCTGTTGGGGCTGATGGTGTTTGGTCTGTTATTCGCGGTGAACTCGGCGCTGCACAGTTACCTGATCGTAAGCTATGCGCGCGAGGAGGGCGTCTCGCTGGACGTGGGCTTTTATTACATGGCCAACGCCATGGGACGGCTGTTGGGCACAGTGCTGTCGGGCTGGGTTTTCCAGACATGGGGGATGGCCAGTTGCCTGTGGATTTCCAGCGTATTTATAATCCTGTCTGCCGTTATCGCGCTGTCACTCCCCAGAGATGGCGCGGCGCAGGCCACCGATAACGCTTAGTGCTGTCTCGGCTGTTACCGGCCCGCACCGACTTCCACGGTCGGTTCAATTGGGCTGTAACGTGCCTTCTTTACTTGCCTTCGGCGTACCGCGACTGAATTGCTTTAACAGGCCCCAGCCCTGTTTTAGCCCCAGTACGCTGAGCGCGGCGGTAAAGCCGGCATACATGGCGCCCCCCACACCGCATGACATCACGTCCTGTCCTGTCAGGTAGAGTCCGGGAATCCGTGTTTTTGGGCGCAACCAGTCCTGCTCGAAGCGTTCGGGTACGTGGGTGAGGCCGTACATCTCCCCGCGGCCATAGGCACAAAAGTAGTCGGTCGACAGCGGCGTCGACAGTTCACAGTAGTCTATTTTCCCGCGCAGTTGCGGCAACTTGTCATAGAGGAATTCCAGTAGCCTGTCAGTCAATTGCTCCTTGAGAGCGTCGTAGTCAGCACCGCGTTTACCCCATGGCTTGTCCTTCCAGGTGGCAAAGGTCTCAAAAAATGCCGGGGCCACGATCTCAATCGTCGCAGTGCCAGGATAGCGACTTTCCCAACTGGGGTCCTTGGCCGAGGGAAATGAGATATACACTGCGGGGAATTCCGCAGCCAGATCCTCGCGGAAATCCGCCAGATTTTGTGAATGGTCAGTACTGGGGTAGATCCAGAAATTCGTTTTGGGTAATTGCAGTTGTGCGGCAGTTTCCTTGAGGCCGATATAGACACACAGGTGAGCCACAGAAGGTTCTACCTTCTGCAACTGGTGGGTGTAGCCGTATTTGCGACTGGTTTGTTCCGGCAGCAGCTTCTCAAAGGTATTGAACACGCCGGCATTGCTGATGACGATGGGGGCGAGAATCTCGGTCCCATCCTCCATCTGTACGCCGGTTGCGCGATTATTCTGGATCAGAATCTGTCTGACATTGGCATAGGTGAAGAGCTCGCCACCACTTTGCTGTATCACGGGAATAATAGTCTCTGCGATACGCGAGGCACCACCAATGGGGTAGTAGGCGCCGCGCAGGTAGTGGCTGGCAATCATGCCGTGGATCAGGAAGCTCGATTTTTCTGGCGGTACACCGCTGTCACCCCACTGCCCGGTTAGCACCGCGATCAGTGTTTCGTCGTCCGTCAGTTCCCGCAGTACCTCATAGGTGGGGCGGTTCACGTAACCGGGGAGCAAGGCCTTGCGGGCCAGTGCGGTCAGCTTGCCAGGAATGCCGGTGAACAGCTTCTCTATCGCCAGTGTCTGAACAGCCCGGCCCACGGCGTCCAGGCGCCGCATGTATTCGTCAATCGCATCGTGCTCATGCACAAAGCGCGCTTTCAATGTTTCCACGAATTTACGCCGGCCCGCTATCAAATCGAAGCGTTCGCCATCTATAAAAATGCGGTCGTAGTTGTCGTCCATGGGGGCCCACTGCAGTTCTCCGTCAGTGATGAAATCAAACATCTGGCGCATCGATGCCTTGGGGCTGCCCACATCGCCGATGTAGTGCACGCCCACGTCCCACTCATAGCCATTGCGATCGTAGGCATGGGTGAAGCCGCCTGCGGTGTAGTGCTGTTCCAGCACCAGCACTTTTTTACCCTGCTTCGAGAGGCAGGCCGCCGTGGTCATGCCGCCAATGCCGGAGCCGATGACAATGGCGTCGTATTGGCCGTCGAGACGGCTGGGGCGATAGCGTCGCCCGATGCGTAGCGTGCTTGGTGTCGTCATGAGAAGAGTACCTCTGGCTGCAATCTTTACACTGTTAAGTTGTAAGTGTAGTTGCCAAACTTTACGCTGTAAAGATTATGTGTGAAAATAATTGGGCTCAACAGGACAGGCAACGCATGCGTAAAAAGGCTTACCACCATGGGAATCTCCGCGAGGCATTGCTGCTATCCGCCAGAGAAACGCTTGCCAGCGAGGGTATTGAAGCGTTGAGTCTGCGAGCTGTGGCCAAGCGCACCGGTGTCAGCGCCACGGCGTTATACAGCCATTTCAAAGACAAGCAGGAACTGCTGGCGAGGCTGGCTGCGCGGGGCTTCGATGAACTGGCTGTCGAGATGGAGCGCGAACAGGCCCGTGCTGAGCGCGGCGAATCTACCGGCGGCCTGGTCGCTCTTGCTCGTGGCTATGTGCAGTTTGCCACCCACAATCCGGCGTTGTTTCAACTGATGTTCGGGCCGGCGCCCGGCGAAGTATTGGCGGAGCCCTATCTCCAGAAGGCTGGAGCGCGCGCCTACGGACTCCTCGAAGCTGATGTAGCCCGGCGGATGGAGTCCCTGGGCATGCCCGAGCAAACTCCGGTAGCGACCGCTGGTGCGTGGGCCCTGGTACATGGTCTGTCATCACTGCTCAATGATGGTCGGATCTCCGCGAGGAAATTGGGCCTGCCTGACGATGCGGCGCTCACTGAACAAGTGTGCGGTTTGCTGGATATTGGCTGATTAGCGCGCCCTTTTAGCCTTTTCCATATCAATCAGGGTTCAGTGTTTTGTCGCTGCGTAACCGATCCGCCAGCAGGTCGATAAATGCTCTTACTCTGGTTGAGGCACGTCGCCCCTCCCGATGCAGAATATGTACGGGGTAGGCCGGCGGCTGCTGCTGTTTCATCAAAACACGCAGCGCGCCGGCGTCGACGGCCTCGGCTACCTGATATGACAACAGTCTGGCGATACCAAACCCTGCCGTTGCGGCGCTAACTGCAGCGTCGTTTGATGTAACGGCTAATCTCGGCTGAATTTTCAACTGCTGCCTGCCGCTGGCATCCTCAAATTGCCAGTTGCTGCTGAATCCGCCTGCGGTTGAGGCGATTAGGGTGTGTGCATGCAGGTCTTGTAATATCTGCGGGGCTGGGTGTTGCTCGAGATAGTCGGGCGCCGCCACTAACACATGGTGCACAGTACCCACTCGTAACGCGCGCATGGAGGAGTCGGGCAACTCGCCAATACGCACCCCGACATCCAGTCCCTCCTCCAGCAGATTTACCGGGCGATCGAGGAACATCGCAGTTACTTCCATGGCCGGGTACTGGCGCAGATAATCAATAATGCCCGGCATCACGAACAGGCGACCTAACAGTACCGGCGCTGTCACTGCAAGATGGCCGCGAGGCTTGCCGTTGATGCCCACGACGGCGTCATCGGCGGCTTCCAGGCCCGCCAAAATATGCCGCGTATCTTCGAGATAGCGCCGGCCTGCTTCCGTCGTGCGTACGTACCGCGTGGTGCGATCCAGTAGCTTAACGCCGAGCGTGTCTTCCAGTGCGGCCACCGCACGGGTCACTGCCGGTGGAGAGAGTTGCAGGCGACGCGCAGCGGCGGCAAAGCTCTCTTCCTCGGCGACAGCGATGTAGACCCTCAATTGGTGAAAGCGATCCATCTATTATTCCATTTTAAGAAATAAATAATTCCAATAATAGATGATTCTTATCTATTTAGAAATTTGGGAAGGTAGTCGCATCTCAAGCTAATCAGACAAAGCAAGTCAGGAGGACTCCACATGGCCCATAAGTTTGCCCAGATTACCTTTACCCCAACCGTGCGCGCTATCCAGTCGGAGGAGGGCAGCCGCGCAGCTTATGCGCGGATGGATGAGGGTGAGGACCACCACAATCGGCTCAGCGCGCGTGAAGCCGCATTCATCGCCGCACGGGACAGTTTTTATATGGCCACCGTGAGCGAAACCGGATGGCCTTACGTTCAGCATCGCGGCGGGCCTGAGGGGTTCGTGAAGGTGCTGGATGAGTGCACGATCGGTTTCGCCGACTACGCCGGTAATCGCCAGTATGTCAGCACAGGGAACCTCAAGACCGATAATCGTGTGGCGCTTTTTTTTATGGACTACCCCAATCGCAAAAGGCTGAAAATGCTGGGCCGGGTGCGGACGGCGGGGCCGAATGAGTTCGAACAGCTGGCGCACCTGAGCGATGAAAATTACCCGGCAAAAATTGCACGTGGCTTTTTTATCGCGGTGGAAGGCTTTGACTGGAATTGTCCGCAACATATTACGCCGCGCTATACCAAGGCCGATATCGGGGAGCAACTGGCCGCTTTGCGCGCCGAAAATGCGCTCCTGAAGGCCCAGCTCTCAGGTGCTGAGCTGGGCCCGCCAGAAACGGCACCGCTGCCTTAGAGAGTGCGAATGAACACCTTTAGGACGCAATGGAGCCTGTGGCTGCGGAGCTCGCAGGCAAACTCTCCATAGATTCACACCAAAGCTTCGCAACAACAAACAACCAGTAAATCAATCGAGGAGATACAATTATGAAGAACATCAAACTTTACCGTCATGCGCTGTCCGGCCACGCCCATCGCGCGCAGCTGTTTTTGTCGCTGCTCGGCGTTGATGCTGAGATGGTCGATGTGGATCTGGCCGCAGGCGAGCACAAGCAGGCGAGTTTTCTGGAGAAAAACCGATTTGGGCAGGTGCCGGTGTTGCAGGACGGCGATACGGTGATAGCGGATTCCAACGCTATTCTGGTGTACCTGGCCAACCGTTACGATAAACAACAGACGTGGCTGCCTGCGGAACCGATAGCTGCTGCCGAAGTTCAGCGGTTTCTGTCGATAGCGGCCGGCCCCGTCGCCTTCGGGCCAGCCGCTGCGCGGCTGGTAAACGTTTTCGGCGCGACGCTGGATCAACAGCGTGCGATTGACGTTGCCAATAATGTGCTGGCAGTACTGGATGCGCACATGGCAGGGAGGGAATGGCTGGTGGGGAGTCATCCAACCATTGCCGACGTGGCCAACTATGCCTATATCGCGCATGCGCCTGAAGGTGATGTATCGCTACAGCCCTACCCGAACATACGCGCATGGCTGGGTCGTATTCAAGCACTTCCCGGATTCGTGCCGATGCAGAGTACGGCGGCAGGCCTCGCGGCTTGAAGCACGCTCGATTGGCCACCGCATGCACGCGGTGGTCATCAACGACTTGCGGGGCCAGCTGTTCAACAGGCTGAATCGCGTATGACTTGCACTTGAATACCTATAGACCATAATGAGGGCCTTGCAAATAACAATAAAGGTAGCTTCATGTCTATGAAAATTTGGTATAGCTGTGTTCTCGCTTCGACCCTGATGCTCGGTGCCTGTAGCGATTCCAATAATAGCCAGAGCGATCAAACAGACCTACCGCTACCGATACCTGATGATGTTTTCTCCGCTGAAGTCCGTCGCACGGAGTACGGCATACCCCACGTTACTGCACAGGACTGGAAAGGGCTGGGATATGGCTATGGCTACGCGTATGCGCAGGACAATTATTGCGTGACGATGCGCCTGATTGTCGAAAGCAGTGGCCGTTCCGCCGAGTTGATGGGCGAGGACGAAGGCAATGTTAACGACGATCTTCTGTGGCGCTTTATCAACGGTGACAAAGAGACGTTTGAAAGGGACCTGGTGAGTCAACTACCGCAGTTTGCTCAGGACGTGGCTGAGGGTTTTACCCGTGGCATGAATCGCTATCTGGAGGAGACCGGCGTGGAAAATCTCCCTGAAGGTGAATGGGGGTGCCGCAACGCCGCGTGGGTCTACGCATTTGACAGTGTCGATTACTGGATGTTCCTGCGCAGGGTGTCTCTCAGGGGGAGTTCCGACCAGGGTATTTTCAAGCGCGCACTGTTGTCAGTTGAGGGGCCAACACCCGCATTGGCCGCAGTGATGCCGTCGGTGCAGGTATTGGAAGACGCGGCGGTGTCGCTCGCCGCGGCCACCGAGGAGATGCGGGATGTGGGCAGTAACGCATTGGCGCTGGGTCGCGATGCCACCAGTACTGGCACTGGCATTCTGCTGGGTAATCCCCACCAGCCCTGGTTTGGTGACGGCGCCTGGTACCAGGTGCACCTGACAATCCCCGGTGTCTATGATGCAGCCGGTGCGGCACTTCACGGCACGCCCATAGTCGGTATCGGTTTCAACAAGGACGTGGCGTGGACCCATACCGTGTCCTACGCCAATCGTTTCAGCCTCTATGAGCTTAAATTGAATCCGGAAAACCCGTTGCAGTACGATTATGACGGGCAGTGGCGCGACATCGAACAGACAGATGTCGAAGTGCTGGCGAAGCAGCAAGACGGTTCCATGGAGACGCGCAGTTACACTTTTTATACCTCCCATTACGGTCCCATATTGAACCTGAAAAACGAGGAGCCGCTGCTGGATGGCTGGCCCATGTTCAATGGCTCCATCCTCGCGTTCCGGGACGCCAACCTGGATACCGGGCCACGCTTTGTGCAGCAGTGGGCAGACAAGGCGACGGCGACGAATATGCAGGAATATGTCGACGCACTCAAGTTGATTGGTAACCCGGTGTTTCACGACCTGGCCGCAGACCGGCACGGCGATGCTTTCTATGGTGAAGTCTCCGCGATTCCCTTTATCACACAGGCGCAATTGGATACCTGTATCAATGGCATTGTCGGCCCGCTGCTGGCGGATCTGACGACTAACGTTATCGTATCGCTTGATGGCTCTGACCCGGCCTGCGAATGGGGAACAGATCCGGACGCTCCCGCCGATACCAACTTGTACAGCAGTGGCCAACTGCCGCAGTTGTGGACGACGGATTATGTGGGTAACAGCAACAACAGCTATTGGCTGTCGGATGCAAATAATCCGCTGGAAGGTTACCCCACTGTGATGGGGCCGCTGGGCTATGAGGGCACGCAGCAGTTCCTGCGCACACGCATCGGACACATTATGGTGGCCGAGCGCCAGACAAGTATGGACCCACTGTTCGATGTGGAGAAAGTGAAGGACCTGATGTATAGCAACCGCGTCTATGGTGCAGAAGTCGTGCTTGACGATGTGCTCGATGTTTGTGCCCTGCCGGCTGCCAGCGGTGTGACGGACGCCTGTGCGGCACTGGCGGGATGGGACAGGAAGGTCGATCTGGACAGCCGTGGGGCTCAGGTGTTCATCGAGTTCTGGAAGGCGATTCGCAGTGAGCTGGAAAACCCCTTTCAGAATATCGTTGAGAGCGATGAATTCTGGCGCATCGACTTTGATGCTGAGGACCCATTGAATACGCCCGCAGGTATCGATCTGTCTATAGCGGCGAACCATACCCGTGTTATTGAGGCTCTAGAGACCGCCCGCAACAAGCTGATGTCGGCTGGCGTCGCGCTGGATGCGTCGTGGGGAGACGTCCAGTTCCTGGAACGCAATGGCGAAAATGTGCCCATCCACGGCGGCTATGGTCCGGCGGGAATCTACGGCGCAATCAGCGTCGGCCTGTCTGAGGGTGGATACAAAAATCCGGGCTCCGGCAATTCCTATATTCAGGTGGTGACCTGGGATGATTCCGAGTGTCCCATCGCTGATGTGATCCAGGTGCCGTCACAGTCCACCGATCCCACCTCGGCCCACTTTGCCGATCAGACCAAACTCTATTCGAATAAGGAATGGATACGCTGGCCGTTCTGTGAGGAGGATATTGTCGCCAACCAGATCGGAGAGACCTTGCTGCTCGAAGAGTAGCAGTCTGTTGTCTGAGGTGGCGGGTGTACAGCTTGCAAAGCGCGGTTTGAAGGTTGGCGTACAGCGGTCGTTGATGCAGTGAGGACTCTGCTTCCGCGACTGCTTCTCAGCCTGGTTCTGGCAATCGATGCCTCTGCTCTTGGAGCACTTTTACTCAATTGGCTTTATCCGGTGGTGGATCAAGGACTGGCAGGGGGTGCCATCGTCCTGTTCAGGGGCGTCGCAGTGGGTATTGGGGCAGCAATACTGATGTTTCTGCTCCACCCTCTGTTACCTGCAAACCTGGCGCGCTGGCTGCTTTACTTGTGGGGCGTGCCTGCATTGATGTTGCTGCTTCTGCTGGGCTTCTCTGTAAGCCAGAGTCAGCGGGAACAATCTGCCTACATCGATGAGTTAATGGCGCGCATGCCTTCATTTAAAGTGTATCTGGCGAACAGCGAGCAGCAGAGCGCTTCAACCTTTGTTGATATTGAGTTTGATTCTGTTCAAGGTAGATTCGAGGTACTGTACCCGAATAATCACAGCTGCATCGGTTTGCTGCCTGAGAGAGCAGAACAGAAGCTGCAACTGCTAAAGGTCCTGCGCGCACTGGAGGTTCTATTTGCGGAGCAGCCGGCTCCCTGCCCGTTGCAAGACGGACGCTGGCTGTACAGCCTGAACTTCGAAATTCACGATTATAAGCCGCCGCATACACAGTACTCTGTGCTTCTGGATCAAGCCTGTCTGGATCGGTTTCCAGCCATGGCCGAAGCTGTCGCTGTGATCCGTCAAGCACACAGTGACCTTCGATATAGTGAGGACTGTCAGTGAAGTCATGTGTATGGATGTGCGTTGCGATACTGTCAGGCATCGTGAGTCCGCTTGTTCAGTCCCAGGCGTTTCATACCAGCCCGGAGTGCTGGGCCGCACCGCGGGTGTATCACAGCCCCCCGCCGCCAGAGTTGCAAAGCCGCGTGCACTTACTAAGTGCACCTGCTGATGTCGTTCCACAGGACAATGCAGTGACGGCCCCAAACTCACGCTTTCGCTACTGGGTGCGCGAAGTGTCGCCGGATGGCACTGGCGGTGCCGGCCTCGTGATTGACCGCGGTCTCCCCGAGAATACTGTCATGTTGTTTGAGGGGGTATCACAATCGCCCGCGCCGCAGTGGATCAGTGATGCGTTGCTGTTTATCCGTATCCCCTGGGGGCGGGTGGTTTCCTCCGACATGGTGTTTGATGCCGACAGCGGGCAGGTGATTTATCACGAGGCGGCCATCGATGGCTTTAATGCCTGGCAGCAATATCGAGAAGCCTGTTTTGCTCGCTGCCCCTGTGCCGAGCCGACCCAGGCACAGGCGCTGTCGTTTCCGGACTCTTACCCGGCCAGTACTGAAATTGTCGGCCTGCTGGCGATGCCGGGTGTGTTCCAGAGTCGCGAAGCAGGTGAGATGCAGGCCCTTGATAATCCTTTGCCTGCGGTGGTGCATTCGGCGCCGTCTACCCGCTCACGTGTTTTGCTGCAGACTATCCGTCCAGGCGATCTTGAGTCTCGGGAATACGCGTATGAGAGCGGTGCTGCCGTCGTTTATGAACGTCTCGACGGGTGGTTCAGAGTGAAGCTCGCAGAGGGAGGGCCCTACGGCTGGATTGCGGCAGACGACAATAGTCTACGTTTTCACGCAGTGTCCAAGCTGCTGCAGAACCGACTAAATTATCTTACCGCACACTGGGATGGCCTACTGTGGGAAAGTGCTCCGCAGGCGGTCGATAAAAACGGTCTGGCCAGACCTTCCATGCGTCATGGCTTCGAACAACTCGACGAATACCCGGCTACGGTCACCGACGTGAAGGACACTGAAAAAGGACTCTGGCTGAAAGTGCAGATTCCACGTGTCGACCCGTGCTCACCTGACGGTGACGACAGCACACATGGCATGGATAACGTGTTGGAGGAAGGCTGGGTTCCGGCGTTCACCAGTAGCGGAAAGCTCACCGCCTGGTTTTACTCGAGGGGCTGTTAATGGTTGATTTAGCGAGCAGCAGCGAGGTTCTCACAGGTATTCGGCGAATAGTGTCTGCGCTCGCAATGATTTTTGCAATCCCGTTAGCGGCTGCCCTGGAGCCTGCGGGAGTCGTTGATCAAACCTGTCCGCTCGGCGCCACCAGCGAAGTACAACTGCGCCAATCTATCGGATTTTCTAACGTGGTGCGTATGGATCGCCCACTGCCGGGTGCACTGTCACCCAACGGTGCCTATCAGTTCTGGTTGATGTCTCCCGCCCTGGAGCAGGAAGTACACTCAGTGAGCACAATCGATATCGATTCCGAGCGCAGCGAGTTGCAGCGCATCAGTATTCCCGGCGTCAGCGGGACCATTGACGTACGCTGGGTTAATGAGAAATTGCTCTTTGCCGAATGGCGCTGGCCGCAAGGCATTTCAGCCCGGTTATTGCATGACGTAGAAAGCGGTGCGGTTCTGTCGCTGAGATTTACTTGCGATCAGTAGCGCAGTAGCAGAACAGGCCAGTCTCTGTTCCGTTGTTGGATTGCCAGTCGCTGCTGGTTTCGCACCTATTACAGGAACCAGGAGCCGCCATCCACCATATGTGTTTGCCCCGTGACGAGGCT
This sequence comes from Halioglobus sp. D3-4, assembly GCF_055809315.1. Taxonomy (NCBI): domain Bacteria; kingdom Pseudomonadati; phylum Pseudomonadota; class Gammaproteobacteria; order Cellvibrionales; family Halieaceae; genus Halioglobus; species Halioglobus sp. D3-4. The sequence continues at coordinate 2,378,516 of NZ_CM147907.1, read as the reverse complement.
GCTGGCATCCGATGCAAGATAGATAACCGTACCGGTCAGGTCGGCCGGGTCCAGGTTACGCTGTATGATCTGGCCCTGCGAGATAACGGACTTGGCTTTTTCAAATTTCTCACCAAAGAAATCCTGCGTGCCTTCGGTCATCACCGCTGACGGAGCGATGGCGTTGACCCTGATAAGGTCTTTGCCCAACTCGCGCGCCATGCCGCGCGTCATGCCGATGACAGCCGCCTTGGAGGCGACATAATCCAGACCGTAAGGTAAGCCATATACCGCAGCGAGTGACGAGACATTGATGATTGATCCGCCGCCGGCTTCACGCATTGGCTTCACAACCGCTTTGCAGCACTGCCACACGCCTTTGATATTGACGTTCATCACCGCGTCCCACTGCGTTTCGTCCAGATCTTCAAAGCGGGCGCCTTTGAGCGTGGCGTATAACGCTGCGTTATTGACCAGGATGTCGATCCTGCCGAACGCGGAGACAGCCGCATCCGCCATTGCGCGACAACTCTCCATGTCGGTGATATCGGTGACAACAGACTCAATACGCCCGCCAGCCGCTTTTACCTCAGCGACGGTTTCACTACAGTCACTGATATCGCACGCCAGAATGGATGCGCCTTCTGCAGCCATTGCGACGGCGTAGGCTCGACCCAGTCCACGTGCTGCACCGGTTATTACCGCGATTTTCGATTCCAACTGCATGGGCACCTTCCAGAGATATCAGCTTGTGAATTGGCAGGTAGCTTGGCATAGTCTCACGGGCCCAGCAAGCAGACAGACAAGCAGCCGAGAAAGCCCAGCATGAGCGACAACGCCAACCTTTTCGCACACTACCAACAGAAGTTTCCCGCAGATTCAGGCACCTTGTTGCTTATCGCGCAAGGACGACGTGTGACATATGCCGATGCTGAACAAGCGTCTGCCCGTATCGCCAACACTTTGCTGCGGGCAGGAGCGGTGGCTGGTGACAGAGTCACGGTGCAGGTGGAAAAGTCTGTCGAGAACCTGTTCCTCTATCTGGCCTGTCTGCGTGCCGGTCTGGTTTATCATCCGTTGAACACGGCTTACACGGCGGCAGAGCTCGCCTATTTTTTGGATAATGCGCAACCGAGCATTGTGATTTGTTCGGGTGAGGCGGTGGAGACTATCGAGTCCGTGCTACCCGAGACAGGTGTAAAAGCGGTGCTGACTCTGGACACCGATGGCAGTGGTACTCTGATGGCGCAAGCCGCGAGGGCGAGCGCCGAGGCCAAGGTCGCTCAATGTAGCGGCGCAGATATGGCAGCGTTGCTGTATTCATCGGGTACAACCGGGCGGCCAAAAGGCATCATGTTGAGCCACGATAACCTGCGCAGCAATGCCGAAACACTGGTTGATCTATGGGGGTTCTCCGCCTCTGACAGGTTGCTGCATATGCTGCCGATCTACCATGTGCACGGTTTGTTTGTCGCAGTGAACTGTGTGCTGATGAGCGGTGCGAGCATGTCCTGGCACAGCCGTTTCAATGACAGGGAAGCCATTGCTGCGATGCTCGATTGCACGGTGATGATGGGCGTCCCTACTTACTACACACGCCTGCTGGGTAATCCGGATTTTGGCCCCGAATGCTGTGCCAATATGCGCTTGTTTATATCAGGTTCTGCGCCGCTGTTGGCAGAGACCTTTGCGGAGTTCCAGACGCGCACCGGGCATACCATTCTCGAGCGGTACGGCATGTCCGAGACAGGGATGAATACATCCAACCCACTGCACGGTGAACGCCGCGCCGGTACTGTTGGGCCTGCGCTGCCTGATGTGACGGTGCGTATTGTCGACGATGAGGGCACACCATTGGCCGCAGGCGAGATTGGCAACTTGCAGGTGAAGGGCCCCAATGTTTTTGCTGGCTACTGGCATATGCCGGAAAAAACGGCTGAGGACTTTACCGCCGATGGCTTCTTTAATACGGGCGATAAGGCGGTGATTGATGAAGACGGATATATCGCCATCGTCGGGCGCGCCAAGGATATGGTGATCTGTGGTGGCCTCAATGTGTATCCCAAGGAAATTGAGCTGGTGATCGATGACATGCCCGGGGTAGGAGAGTCGGCGATTATTGGCGTTCCCCACGCTGACTTTGGTGAGGCGGTGGTCGCTGTGATTGTCGCCGACAGTACCTCATCTGCGCCGGCTGTTCCCAGTGCTGACGCGGTGATCGCGCACTGCAAGACGCAACTGGCCAACTTCAAGGTGCCTAAACGCGTCGAGATCGTGGACGCTTTACCGCGCAATGCGATGGGTAAGGTCCAGAAAAACGTGCTGCGTGAACAGTTCAGCAGCGTTGACTAACAGTGCGCGATCAGTTGGTTGAGCGCTGTGCATGTAGCGTCAGCTGTATCTTCTCCATCTGCTCTTTGCTGAACCTGAACTTGTAGGCATAGCGCAGGGCGATCAGCAGGGTCAGTATGCCCATCGAAAGCGAGGCCCACATCAGGCCGATCAATGCGGGTTCAGCCACTTCGCCGGGAAGGTCCTTGTTGGTCATCCCGACCACATCCAGAACGATACCGCCGTAGAGTGGACCGACCAGGCTGGCTATCTTGACGACGAAGGTCATTACCGCGAAGAAGCCGCCTTCCTTGCGTTCGCCGGCGTCAATTTCATGCTGGTCGGTGATGTCCGCCACCAGCGACATCGCATTGATCGCCCGCAAGAAAAAGAAAAACATGAACACCGTGCTGCTGAGCAACACCAGTGGCAACAGTAGGGGGCTGCCGTTGGCAGGCAGCATATCTGCGAGCTTGAGCGGCAGCAGCCACAGGGAGTTGAACAACATCCCCCAGACGGCCAGACGCAGCAGTTGCGGTTTCTGCCATCGTGCACTGAGCGGTTTGAGCATCACGCCGGCCAGCACGATTGCCAGCAGTCCGGGAACCGCCAGAATCAGGGCGACCTCATCCGAGGAGAACTCGAAAACATATGTCGCCACGAGAATGTTGAGGGTCGTATAACAGCCCCATCCGATAGCCGAGGCCACTTCAAAGCCGAGCATCGTGCGGAACATCCGGTTGCGCAGTGTCTGGCGTATGTCATCGAAAAAATCGCGCAGACGTGGCAGGGTGTAGCGCTCGCCCGTCAGGTCCGGCAGGCTGGTGTGATGGCGTGTTCCCATTATACTGACAATGCTTAGGACGATCACAATGCCCGCAGATAGCAGGCCGTACACAGGGTAATTGCCCGGTACAAAACGCCCGTCCAAGTCTCCCGTAGCATCAAAGATCATGGTCAGCGCGAGCGCCGGTAACAGCAGGCCGACGAGGAACATCGAACCTAGCCGCATCGCCATCAACTGGCTGCGTCCGTGGTAATCGCTGGTCAGCTCCGCGCTCAAGGCAAGGTGCGGAATGGTAAAACCGGTAATAAAGGTGCGTACCCACAGCGACCAGAACAGCAACCAGCAGGCGAGCAATGTCGGTGAATCGACTACCTTGTCCGGCGGTGCGAAAAGTCCAATAAATCCGATCGCAATCGGCAGCGTGCTATACACCATGAAGGGGTGTCGCCGGCCATAACGACTGCGCAACCGGTCCGACCAGCTTCCTATCAATGGGTCCGAGATGCCGTCCCAGATCAGGCTGATCGCCATTATAGCGCCTGTGACCGTCCCGGAAAGGCCCAGCACCTGGGTATAAAACAGGAGGATAAAGATCGCGTAGGCAGCTTCCTTGACGGCGTAAACACCGCCACCAATACCATAGAAAATCTTCGTTGAAGTGTGGGTGTTGCTGTGGATTGTTGTCACCTTATTGTCGCGGCCATTCACGGCAGCCCCCTCTTTAGGGAGTGCCGACTGGCATTTATCCGCATGAAGATACCCTGACTGGCGCCAACAGGGTACTTAAATCGATTTTAGGCACTCCAAAGCAGCCGGGAATTATTTGACATAACATATGCCGATATATAAAGTCTCTGCACTAATTTTAGGTCGCAGAACACGCTCAGGGAGCCAGAACTATGAAAACCAGATTGACAGAATTGTTGGGTATTGAAACGCCGATCGTGTGCGGTGGCATGATGCGGGTGGGTACTGCCGAGCTGGCAGCCGCTGCGTCCAATGCGGGCGCACTGGGCGTGATGACTGCGTTGACCCAGCCAACACTGGAGGGGTTGCGCGCAGAGATTGAAAAATGTCGTTCACTCACCGATAAGCCTTTCGCTGTAAACCTGACGGTGGGTGTTGTCACGACGGAGATCAACTACGACGATATTCTGGATGTGATTATCGATAGCGGCGTAAAGATTGTAGAAACCGCCGGGCGCAGCCCGGAGCCGTTTATGGAGCGTTTCAAGGCCAACGGGGTGAAGGTTATCCACAAATGTGTCGCGGTCCGACACGCGCTGAAAGCCGAACGTATCGGTGTTGATGTTGTCAGTATCGACGGGTTCGAATGTGCCGGTCATCCGGGTGAGCAGGACGTGGGCGGCCTCGTGCTGTTCCCTGCCGCAGCGCAGGCGCTAAAAATTCCGGTACTGGCCTCAGGCGGGATCGCCGATGGTCGCGGCCTCGCTGCCGCGCTGGCGCTTGGGTGTGAGGGCATCAATATGGGTTCGCGCTTCATGGTCACCAAGGAAGCGCCGATACATGAAGGTATCAAGCAGAAAATTGTCGAGATGGATGAGAACCAGACGCGTCTAATTTTCCGGACCTACAAAAACACGGCGCGGGTTTACCGCAACAGTGTGGCCGATAAAGTGGCTGAAATAGAGGCGGAAGGCGGCGACTTCGGTATGGTGCACCATCTCGTATCCGGCGCGAATCAGGAAAAAGCCTGGACGACCGGTGATATCGAGGCGGGTATGGTTACCGTGGGTATGTGCGGCGGTTTGATTAACGATATACCCAGCTGTGAAGATCTGGTGAAAACGATTGTTGCCGATGCCCGTTCTATCATCAACGAGCGCCTGGCGGGAATAGCCGGTACAGCCTGATCGTTTTGATAACTCTGTAGCTCACGAACTATCACCAGAGGTGCACCGTGAAGAAATTCCTTATTGCTTCGCTGCTGGTGATAGTTGCTTTCGGGGCTGTCGCCTGGTTAAACCGCATCGACCTGATGCTGGCGCTGGTCAAGTTCCAGTCTGAGCGGGAATTTGTTGTCGCGCCGAATCGCCAGATACCCTGGGAGCAGGGGCCTGCCACCCGTCAACCGGGTGTGCAGCAGCCGCCCAATATTATTCTTATATTGGCAGATGATCTGGGCTACAACGATCTCTCCACATTTGGCGGAGGCGTAGCCGACGGCCGCGTGCAAACGCCCAATATCGATCAGCTCGCCGCCACCGGTGCCGTGTTCACGCAGTCCTATGCCGGCAATGCCACCTGCGCGCCTTCCCGGGCGATGATTATGACCGGGCGCTACCCCACGCGTACAGGTTTCGAATTCACGCCCACGCCCTCCGGCATGGGGCCTATGGTCGGTGCTGTGAGTGACAGCATAGACAATGGTTTGCCGCCGGGGTTGTTCAATGAAGCGGGCGCCGCTGCGGCTCCGCCCTATGAGCAGCAGGGCCTTCCCAGCGCCGAGGTAACGGTTGCCGAGGTGCTGCGCGAAAAGGGTTACTACACCGCGCATATCGGTAAATGGCATCTGGGCCGCAGTGAGGGTTTTGCGCCGATAGACCAGGGTTTCGATGACAGCCTGCTGATGGCAAGTGGCCTCTATCTGCCTGAGGATGATCCCGACGTGGTGAATGCGAAGCTGGATTTCGACCCAATCGACAGGTTCCTCTGGGCCCGGATGGATTATGCCGCCTCGTTCAATAATCGCGGTGAGGAGCGGTTTGAGCCCGGTGGTTATCTCACCGATTACTGGACCGACGAGGCCATTGCGGTGATTCGGGCCAACCGCAATCGCCCGTTTTTCCTCTATCTCGCCCACTGGGGTACGCATACACCGCTACAGGCAACCCGCGAGGACTATGAGGCCGTGGGTGATATACAGCCCCATCACCTGCGGGTGTATGCGGCCATGGTACGCGCGCTGGATCGCAGCGTGGGTCGCATTAATCAGGTGCTGGAAGAAGAGGGCTTGGCCGATAACACGCTGGTGATATTTTCCAGCGACAACGGTGGCCCGGGTTATATCGGTCTGCCCGATATTAACGCGCCGTTTCGGGGTTGGAAGCTGAGCAACTTCGAGGGCGGCCTGCGGGTGCCTCTGTTTATGAAATGGCCGCAAGTCATTGCGCCTCAAACCTTGATAGATACCCCCGTCGCTCATATCGATCTGATGCCGACTATAGCCGCCGCTGCCGGGACTGAGCCGCCACAGAGTGTGGCAATTGATGGCCGTGATTTACTCCCGCTGGCTACCGGGGGGAGTGCGCAGCGTTGGGAGCGGGAGACATTGTTCTGGCAGAGCGGTTACTACCGCGCGGTGCGCCACGGTGACTGGAAGCTGCAGGTCTCGGAAAATCCGGCCAAGGCCTGGCTGTACAATCTGGCGGAAGATCCCACAGAGCAGCGCAATCTGGCTGAGTCACGCACGGATAAGCGCGATGAATTAGGCGCCCTGCTGGATGCGCATCGCGCATCGGGCCGCAAACCCTTGTATCCCTATATTGTAGAGATGCCGGTCGCGATCGATAAGACACTGGCCGAGCATTTTGAGCCGGGCGACGAATACATTTACTGGCCGAACTGAGCGTCCAAACATGCCAGCCCGGGAAAGCCTGTTCCGGCTTAAGCGCGTTCGTTGTGGTTGTCAGAGAAAGGTATAGCGCACGGTAACACCCCATGTGCGCGGTGCCTCCAGATACTCTCCAGCAGTTCCTGAATACGCGACGGGTGCCAGCGACAGGTTCGAGTATGCCTCGTCGGTCGCGTTCTTCACCCAGAGCGCGGCATCCCAGTTATCGTTGCGCCATCCCAGGCGCACGTTTAGCATTGTTTTGTTCTGCTCTGCGCTGGAGGGCTGATAGGTTGGGCTGGTGTAGTGATCGCCCATAAAACTGTAATCGCTGCGCAGATACGTGACACCACTGGCGAGGGGTAGCAAAAGGGTCGCAGAAATATTGCCACTCCAGTCAGGGGCGTAGGGCACATCGAAGTTCAGCTCATCCAACTCTCCGTCGGTGTATTCTGCATCCAGATACTGCAAGCCACCGCTCAGCATCAGAAAATCCCAGGGTGCGGCGGAAATACTCAGGTCGATTCCGGTGCTGGTGGCGGCTGCGGCGTTGCTGACAAACGTGCCGACGCCGGTGGGTTGTTGCGCGAGGAACTGCAGGTCGTCAAACTCAGTGTAGAAGGCGGTGGCATTCAATTGCAGCTGGTTATCGAACAGCTCGGACTTGATCCCGAGTTCATAGTTAGTGGTGTCTTCATCGTCAAATTCGCGCTGTGCACCCTCGCCGGCAACGCCATTGAAGCCGCCCGATTTACTGCCGGTGGAGACAGAACCGAACAACATAATCTCCTCAGTAACGAACCAGGTGAGGTTGGCCAGCCAGGTAAAACCGTCATTGTCGCGGTGAAAATCTTCATCAACGGCTTCGAAGGCGCGCTGCACCAGCGCTCCATCCGTGGCAAAAGCGGGCGCGCTGGAATACGGTTCGGTGTAGAGGTCGGCATCCTTGTTTTCCGAGGTGTAACGCAGCCCCAGTGTCCCAGCCCATGCCTCGGTGATGTTGTACGTGGATTGGCCAAACGCAGCGATGGTTTCTGTCTCCCACTTGCTGTCAAAGAACACCGTGTCGCCAGGTTGCACAATGCTGCCGAACACTGGTCCCAGGCCGGTTTGGGCACCGCCGACGGCAATGACATCGTCGCCAATCTCAACCGTACCTTGTCCGGTGCCACCGCGGGTCAACTTCTGGTAGGCATAAAACAACCCCGCCATGTATTGCAACGGCCCATCGGCGTCGCTACTCAGTCGCAACTCCTGCGACCATAGCTCCCCTGTGTATTTGTCATCGACAATTCCCAGAACCGCCAGCTGTGAGCGGTCTGCATCGGTCGATGTTTTATAGTCGTAGTCATTCCAGGCGGTCAGGGATGTGAGGGTTGCGCTGTCCAGTTCGTAGTCCAGTTTGAGATTGATGGCATCGGACTGCAGATTGAAGTTGGAGTTGATGTCCTGATTGTTCTTGTAGTCGAAGGCATCGTTTTTCGGAACCGGCAGGCCCTGGGCAACCAGTTGATCTGTAATCGCAGCAGTTTGCGTGGCGTCGGCTCCGCAACAATTTGTGTCGCGGTCCACATGGCTGGCGGTGAGTTGAATGCTCAGCTCATCAGTTGGCAACCAGAGCAGCTTGCCACGAGCGTTCCAGTCTTTCACGCCATTGAGATCGTCACCAGTATCGCTCTCCAGCCAGCCATCCGTTTCGTGCCAGCTGCCAGAGAGCAGATACCCGAGTGAGTCGTTGATCGGGCCACTGACCGAGCCGATATATTTTTGCAGGGAGTAATCGCCGAGGCTGGCCTCGACAAAGCCCTCAGTCTCATCGAGGTTGGGCGATTTTGTAATCACACTGACCACGCCGGCATTGCTGTTTTTTCCGTACAGCGTGCCCTGCGGCCCCTGTAGAACCTCTATGCGCTCGATATCAGTGAGGTCGGACATTCCCAGCCCCGACTGGCCCATGTACACGCCATCGACGATGAAGGCTACCGAGGCTTCCAGTGACGGATCATTCTGCGAAGTGCCAAAACCGCGAATGCGAAGAGCGGTGGCAAATGGGCTAAGGTTTGAGCTTACCGTCAATGCGGGAACCAGTGCGGCAACATCTCCGATATCGGAGACTCCCGCTTCCTGAATGGTGGCCTCAGACAGCGCGTTCACTGACACCGGTATATCCTGCAAGCTCTCTGCGCGCTTGGTGGCGGTAACGATGACTTCCTCTAGCGCGGCGGCCTGGATGCAGGTACTGGTGCTTGAGAGGATGGTCGCCATTGCGGTGGATCTTATTATTCGCATTCCGGCTTCTCCTGCTTACTAGAGCGTCGTTATTGTTTTTGCCCTAATTATAATGACATACTATATGCCATAAAGAAATGGCATATAGTATGTAAATATGAAAAGGTGGTTCGTACAAGGCCGATAGTTGTTGTCTACCACCCGAGTGTGGTCATTCATCTGCCATGGCGAGAACAGCCTGGATTGTTGAGGAACACAAATGAAGAAGTGGTTGCTCTGCGTTATTGTCACAGTGATGGTGCTGGTTTCTGTCGCTTGCTGGCTGCTGTTTTTTTCCGCCAGACCACCGTTGCTGACCGAGCCGGCGACACTGGCGGGGGATGGCAGTGCGATCAACTACTGCAAACTTCCGCCCTTGCATGGCGGCGGAAAAATGGCGCAGGACATCCCCAAGGGCAATACACCCGGTTGTGCCTATGATCATTTCCCGCTGCCGATTCTGGCGCAGTGTACCGAACCGCTAGCCGAGGGCGCTGCAGACATCCGCGGCTTGTGGCTTGGCGTGAGCGGTAAAGTTGGCCATGTCGAGCGCGTGGAGCAATGCGGCAGTCGCACGGTGATTACCAGCGCGGGCATTATTCACGACGGCGGCCCCAATAGCAGCGCCGGTGAGAATTCGAATGATACGGAAGGGTCGGTGATATTTACGATCGGTGACAAAGCCTACTGCAATCGAACATCTGCCAGCATGACCTGGAGCGACGGCATACTGGAATTCCATCTTCTCGGCTGGGGGCCACTGGTGGTCAGGCGATACATGAGCGGCGAACAGTTGGTGTGGGAATACGTCGATGGCAGCACCACCCGCATGGAGCGCATTTGCACATTGCCACAGGAGCACAAAGTGCCGAAGCCGCGCGGCCCGCGCTATAAACTGTTCTAGGCTGCAGTAGCAGGTATTTTTAGTTCAGGGCGAGTTGCGCAAATGCGGCCATCAGTGCGATAACCAGTGCAACCACAATCCTCGGGCCGCCCAGCATAAACCAGGGTGCTGCGGGAAAGGCAAAAGTTTTCTCCAGAGAATCCAGCTTGAGATTGTGGTGCTCACTGCCGATGGTCGAAGGTAATATTTCCATCAGATCGCGACGGCTGCGATAGCGAATCATACCCGCCGCGCCCCAGTCATTGCTGTGCTCGCAGTCTACGTTTTCAACATTGCCGCTGGCTGCAGTAGCGATCATCACCGGGTGCCCAGCCTTGCGCAGTAGCGCACCGAGAAACACCTTTTGATAACGGGCCAGTTTTTCGCGCGATTCTCTTCTCGGTGATTTGAGGTGGATCAGGTTGACCATCACAAAGTCCCGGCCGTCATCTTCTAGCAAAAACTTGCGCAGGTGCTCTTGTTGGGTGGCGTTCCAGCTGCCCTCGCGTTCAAAGAGACGCATGGTAGCCTCGACTTCTTGCGGTGTAATTTTTTTCTGAAAGCCAACATACCAGTACCAGAATAATGCATAGGCCAGTGCGGCTGTCAGCCAGATTATCCATGCGCTCATACTGCCACCTTTATCGCTATTATGATCGGTTTGGGCTACTCGAATTGCTTCGAATGCTAACAATATGGCATGAATTATGTCAATATGTACCTCGAAGCCGCAAGCGGTATCGCCCGCTGATATTATCGATGGAGTATCTGGAATGTCCTCACTAGACCCTGTGCGCCTGGTTGGCGCCCCCGGCTCGCCCTACACCCAGAAAATGGTCGCGCTACTGCGTTATCGGCGCATTCCCTACCAAGTCACCTGGGGTGACCCGGCGGCTTTTCTGGATGCGTTGGGTGTCGAGAAGCCGAAGCCGATCTTCATGCCCACGTTCCTGTTCGACAACGATGAGGGCGAGGTAGAGGGCGTTTGCGATTCCACGCCGATCATACGCCGGCTGGAGTCCCTGTACCCCGGTCGCTCTGTCCTGCCCACGGATGCTGCGCTGGCGTTCATCGACTACCTGATAGAGGATTTTGCTGACGAGTGGTGCACCAAGTACATGTTCCACTACCGCTGGTACCCCGAGCAGGATGCCGACAACGCGGGTACCATGCTGCCGCTGGGTATGGATGTGAGTCTACCCACCGACGCCCACGCCACCTTCAAGGCGGTGTTTTCCAAACGGCAAATCGACCGCCTGTATGTGGTGGGCTCCAACGACACCACAGCGCCGGTGATCGACACGAGTTATCGCCGTTACCTGACAGCCATGGAGAATCATCTGTCCAACCAGAAGTTCATGCTCGGCACACGGCCCGCAGCAGGTGACTTCGGTCTCTACGGGCAACTGACACAGTTGGTAGGCTTCGATCCAACGCCACGTGAAATCGCCCACGCAATATCGCCGCGCACCGTTGTTTGGGTCGACCATCTGCGCGACCAGACCGGCCTTGATCCGCAGGACGGCGATTGGATTGCACCGGAAGATCAACCGGACAGCCTGCGAGAGCTACTGGCTGAGATAGGCCGTGTCTATGCACCGGCGCAACTGGCGAATCAGAAAGCGGTGCAGGCGGGCGAGAAAACCTGGGAAGCGCAGATCGATGGCGCACTGTGGACACAGCAGACCTTTCCGTATCAGGCCAAGTGCCTGAAGTGGACCAATGAGCGCTATCAGGCGCTCAGTGCAAGCGATCGCGCGCGTGTAGATGCGCTGATTGCAGGTACAGGAATAGAGAGTATGTTGGCTTAGCCCGCAGTGGCAGGTATGGGAGCCTCGAGACGGCAGAAAATTGAAGTCTATATGGTTGGGACACGCCGTGAACCCATCCATGGGGGCTTGAGCTCGGCGTCCTGCCTCGCACAGTCCCAACCATATAGACTTCAATTCTCTGCCTCGATGTCACATTGTTGTCTTGGTAAGCACCATTCGGACCAACCTGAAATCAAAACCTTACGACGAGGAAAGCACTTTGAGCACCAAACCGATCAACAACCGCATCACCGAGATGACAGGCACTGCCTACCCGATCATTCAAGCACCGATGGGCTGGATAGCCCGCGCCCAGTTGGCGTCTGCTGTGAGCAATGCGGGCGGGCTGGGGATTATCGAAACGTCCTCCGGGGAGTTCGACAACATCAAGGCCGAGGTCGCGAAGATGCGCGAGCTGACCGATAAGCCGTTCGGTATGAACGTGGCCCTGTCCTATGTGAAGGGCACCAATGTGATCGACTTTGTTATCGAGCAGGGCATCAAATTTGTGACCACCTCCTCGGGTAGTCCGAAAGTGTGTACGCAGGCCTTTCAGGATGCCGGTATCAAGGTATTTCACGTGGTGCCAACGCTGGATATGGCGATGAAGGCAATAGACTGTGGCGTGGATGGATTAGTCGTAGAAGGCGGCGAGGGTGGTGGTTTCAAGAATCCCAGCCCTGTCTCCACTATGGTGTTGTTGCCGCTGATACGCTCTCGGGTCGATGTGCCTATTATCGCCGCCGGAGGTATGTGCGATGGCCTCTCCATGGCGGGCGCCTTTGCGATGGGGGCAGAGGGTGTTCAGATGGGTACGCGTATGCTGTCCTGTTCTGATTCGCCGGTGCACGCGAATTGGAAAGTCGCGGTGGTCGCTGCGCAGGAAACCGATACTGTCTTCCTGAATCAGGAATCGCGCCCCGCGTTGCGGGCGCTGCGCACGGCGCGCACCAGTGAGTTGGCGCTGCACGGCAAAATCGATCTCATGGAGAATATGGCTAATCTGCAGGAGCTCTATTTCGGTGGCGATATGGAGGCGGCGATTCCGCTGTCGGGGCAGGTGGCCGGGCGCATCGATTCCGTCAAAAGCGCCAGTGAAATCATCGGACAGACCATGGCCGAGTTTGAAAGCATCATGCAGGGCCTGGCGGGAAAATACGCCTCCTAGCCGGTCTGACCTTGGCAGCTACAGCGCGGCGATATCGTCATCGGCCTGTTGCTCGCTGTCTGCAGCTGCTTCGGGGGTATCACCGACGTAACGCAAGGTGGTAAAGCCAAAGAACATTTCGTGTTTGGTCTGCAGGCCGAACAGTACCGGTTTGGAAGGGTCGGGATTGAAACGGTTTTGCTCGGAATTATCCATTGCGCCGCGGGCCACCAGGCGTGTACCTGCGGGCAGGAATAGCGGCTCCTCCAACTGGTAGCTGAACTGCCAGTTAAACTCATACTTGGGCACCGAGAGGATGACCTCGGAAGTGCCGTCCGGATATTCCGCCGTGAAGCTCATGTACTTGCCGCGATAGTGCATATGTGGCGTCATGCTGTAGAGGTAGGCGTCTTTTTCAATCAGCTGCACGCCTTCCAGTTTATGTTCCTTGGCGTGAGCGGGAATCATGAACCGGCGCTGGCCGGCAACACCACCAGCCATAACGTGCGCCGGCGGTTCCTCCAGCACGTAGAGCCCAACCTCAGTTTCGTCCACGGTTTCCTTGCCATAGGTGGTGTAGTGCATTTGCAACAGCAGGTTGGAGCCCTTCCTGATCAGGCGGCCGCTATTGTCCTGGAACTGATCCGGTTGCCTGCCCGGTGCAAAGCCGGCGATGCTGTCGTCCCTATCACCCTCGTCGGTACTGGCGCGGCTGGTTTTGTCGGCGGGGCTCGATAGATACGCGATCACGTGGTGCAGCACTTTCTCGTCGCCGGGGACAAACTCCACTGCACGCACCCAGATATCCCTGTCCAGATTGAGCTCAACCGGCACATAGCGATAGTCGACAAGGCCGGTGGCCGGGATAGTCTGCGGGGGGACCTGGAGTACGATATCGGGTTCGCCCAGCGTCCATTTGGCATCGTCGAAGGTCAGCGCCGCCAGAGGGTCCTCTGCGCCATCCTCGATAGGGGCGCCAGCATCAATCCAGTGCACCAGCATTTGCAGGTCAGCGGGCGTCATCTCCACCACATCGTCGATCGGTTTGCCCACGTGGGGGTCAATTTGCCCGGGCGGCATGCGCCGGGTCATCACGACCTCCTTCATCATTTTCGACCAGCCCTGCACCATCGCGTGGTCAGTCATAGACCAGGGGGCAATGCCGCCATCGTGATGGCAGGCAGTGCATTTGTCGGCCAGCAGGGGGGCGATATCGTCGGTATAGGAGACAGGATCTTTTATGTACTGTTCACGGGCGGGAAAGTTGATCAGACAGCCCGGCGCCTCGACATCAATCGCGGCCACTTCCTGCCCGGCCAACACAGCGTCCAGTGCATCCTTCAGGTAGTGATTCTTCGCCTCGGGTTTCTGCGATTCATAGCCGAGGCGATCATCGATGGGGCCACGGAATAGTACCGCCCGACTTTTTGGATCGATCACAAACACCTCAGACGTCCGGTCGACGTCCAGCGATTCTGCCACCAGTTGAGCTTCATCCACCAATATCGGAAAGTCATAGCCAAATTCCTCCGCCTCACCGGCAATGCTCTCCCGGTTGTCCTGCGGTTGTGGGTTGAGCATAAAAAAGGCGACTCCCTGATTTTCGTATTCATCCCGGATGGCTTTAAGCGTGGGGGTGCCGTTGCGAACGATGGGACAGCCGTTGCCCTGAACAAAGATCACCACGGCTTTCTGATTGTCGTACCAGCTCAGCTGGTGAAACTTGCCCTGGTGGTCGAGCAGTGAAAAATCGCCGATGCTGGGCGAGTGTGCAGCAATGCTGTGCGCGCAGCCGAGTGCAACCAACAGGGCGGTGGCCAGAGTTGCCAGTAGGGACTTAATGGTATTCATGGCGATTCCTCCAATTACTCAGTCACGCGCGACGATGTCGCCGTGCAACACCAGCATTCGGCCATTGTGTTGCGGTCATATGCGCTAAAAATCATACTGGTGGCGCACACGATAGCAACCACGCCGCGATACTGTCGCAAACATTAGCATAGTCCAACCGGCGATGGCGGCGTTTTCAGCGCCGAAATGTGCTATAAAAAGCCACCACTCATTGCTCGAACCCGCTATGAAGCCATTCATCAACCTGCTCCTGGCGCAACGTATCCCGCTTGCCGTACTCACCGTATTGTTGGGTGCTGTGGTGAGCTGGGGCGTGGCTTACACCAGTATCGACAGCTCGTTTAATTCGATTCTCGCAGAAGATGATCCATACCGGGAGCAGGTAGAACAGGTCAACGCCGATTTCCCGCCCAGTACGTCAGTGTTGTTCACCTTTCTCGTCCCCGGTGGCGATGTTTTTAATATGGATGCGCTTGGCGCGATGCAGGAGTTGACCGATCGCTACAGCGAGGTGGAGTTTGCTGTCTCTGTGGGGTCATTGCTCAATCGCCGCCTCAATGCCGTCGATGCCGACCTGCAGGGGCGCGATTATCTGGTGCCGGAGCTCGATAATCTCAGTGAGGAGGATTTGCGTGCAATCCGTGAGGTTGCACTGAACGATGAAGATCTCACCGACAGAATGCTGTCACCGGAAGGTGATCTGGCACTGGCAGTTATCAAGTACAAGGCGAACCCTGACGATCAGGAGACACGGCGCAGTGTCGCCCGTTCTGTGGTTGCGCTGCGCGACTCGCTCCGTGAGAAGTACCCCGATCTGACAATCTACATACTCGGCCGCGCACTGTTCGAACTGGACAGTTACACGGCCCAGATCAAGGATACGCGCTACCTGTTCCCCGTGGTCATCGTCGTTACCGTAGGCCTGCTGTGGTACTGCCTGGGGTCTCTACTGTTTTCGCTGTGTGTGTTTGCCGTGTCTTTTTTGGCGGTAGGCCTGACGATCGGCACCTACGGCTGGGCGCGCATACCGTTTAACCAGATTTCGAATATGGGGCCGCTGGTCGTGTTGATGATCGCGATGGCCGATAGTATTCATCTGGTATCAGTGTACTTGCAGGGGCTGCAGAAAAATCTCAGCCGTATGGAGGCACTGCGGCAAAGCCTGCTGGTGAATGTCCAGCCGGTGACACTCGCTACCGTCACCACAGCCATGGGGTTTTTGAGTCTGAATTACTGTTCGTCGCCGGGGATTTACGGGTTTGGCAATGTAGTGGCGATCGGGGTCTGCTTCGCCTATCTGGTAACACTTACCCTGTTGCCGGCGCTGATCCTGCTGGTGCCGGTGAAAAAAGTACCGCGGCCACTGGGTGTGCGTGGTTTTATTGCGGCGGTAGGCCGTCTGGTGGCAACGCGCGGCACTGTCTTGTTCTGGGGTGGCGCCGTGCTGGTGGTCGCCACGCTCGCGCTGTTGCCCTTGAACAAAGTCGATTTCAATCGCTTCAGTTTTATCGACAAGGACTCTGATTTCCATCACGCGTACAAAGCACTCTCCGAGAAAATCGGCAATGACCAGAGCCTCGCCTACAGTATCAGCAGCGGAGAATACTACGGCATTACCAGTGTCGAATTTCTGCGCAAAGTGGAGGCATTTTCAAACTGGCTGGAGGCGCAGCCTGAAACCAGCTTCGTCTCCAGCTATACCGGATTTCTGAAGAACCGCAACATGGCCGAACACGATAACGACAAGGCCTGGGAGATACTGCCTGAGGACACGCTGCAAATTGTCGATTATCTCGTGACCTATCAGCTGATACAGGAAATCGAACCCAACCTGTCGCCGCTGTTCAACCCGGATTACTCCGCCATTCGCCTGGTGGTCGGTACCTCGGGTTTGTCCAATGTCGAACTGCTCGGTCTCAACGACAAGATCGAGCACTGGCTCGATGAAAATCTGCCGCCCGAGTATACGATGATGCACGGCGACAACAGCATACTCTTCGCGCGACTGGACCGCTCCATCTCGCTGCAACTGATGGAGGGTTTTACGCTGAGCTTTCTGCTGATAACCGCGACGATGCTGGTCGGCCTTAAAAGCGTGCGTTACGGCCTGCTGAGCACGCTGCCCAATCTCTTTCCGGCGACGATAGTGTTCGGTTTCTGGGGGTTGTTTGTCGGCGAGTTGAGTCCCTATATCCTGATGCTGTTCTCCATTAGCATAGGCCTGGTGGTGGATGACTCCGTCCATGTCCTGAGCAAGTACATCCATGCGCGGCGGGAAGGTGAATCACCCGAAGAGGCAGTCCAGTACTCGCTGGATCGCGCCGGGTCGGCCATTACCATCACGACCATGTCGTTGGCGACAGGCACGCTCATCCTGGTTTTCTCCAATACGTTTTACTACCAGAACGTCGCACTGCTGCTAACACCGATCGTACTGGTGGCGCTATTTCTGGATTTATTGTTCCTTCCACCGTTGCTGGTAAAGTTTGATAACTGGTGGGAGCGGCGGCGGGCGCTCTCTGCGGGCAGGGCACAGATCGGCTGATCGGTTGAAGTGGAAAGCCTGGAGCAGTGGCTCGCACTTTGTGGTGTTGACGGTCAGTGCGCTTAATTAAATGGGTAAGAGGTGGATAGTATGCACGACATCGTGATAAGAGGCGGCAAGGTGTATGACGGTACCGGGTCCGAGCCGGTGATGGCGGATATCGCAATTGATGGCGACAGGATCTCCGCCGTAGGCGATGTTCAAGCGTCTGGTCGCGAGGAAATTGACGCCACCGGTAAAATCGTCACACCCGGTTTCGTCGATATACATACGCATTTTGACGGTCAGGTCACCTGGGACCCGCTGCTGGCGCCGTCTTCCTACCACGGTGTGACAACCATCGTGACCGGCAACTGCGGCGTAGGGTTTGCCCCCTGCAAGCCACAGCAGCGCGACTGGTTGATCGGTTTGATGGAGGGCGTGGAAGATATTCCCGGCACCGCATTGCACGAGGGCATACAGTGGGATTGGGAGACGTTTCCTGAATACCTCGATGTACTGGAAAAGAAACCGCTGGCACTGGATGTCGGCACGCAAATACCACACGGGGCGGTGCGCGCCTATGTGATGGGAAAACGCGGTGCGGAACACGCCGAGGCAACGCTCGAGGAAATCGATAGCATGGCGGAGATTGTTGGCAATGCCATCCGCTCGGGAGCATTGGGCTTCAGCACCTCGCGTACCGAAAAGCACAAGGATTCTAGTGGCGTTCTGACGCCCACCATAACCGCCCATGCGGATGAACTGCTGGCCATCGCCAGTGCTGTTGGCGCCACCGGCACAGGCGTACTGCAGGGTATTTCTGATTTTTATAATTTCGATGCTGAGTTCGAACTGTTCAAGAGTATGTCGCGCGAATCCGGCCGGCCCATTTCCCTGACCGTGGAGCAACAGGATGCCCGCCCCGAGTGGTGGACACAGTTGCTGGACGGTGTGGCTGCAGCGCAGGCGGAAGGTGTGCAAATGTATGGGCAGGTGCCGCCGCGCGCCACCGGTGTCCTGCAGGGATTAACAGCCACGTTGAACCCTTTTTTGTTGTACGAGGTCTATCAGGAAATTGCCGCGTTGCCGCTGGACGAACAGGTGGCGGTCATGCGTACCCCCGAGTTTCGGCAGCGGCTGCTGAACTCCAATATCATCAAAATGGACCAGCCGCTGCTGAACGAGATTTTATACAGTTACGACAAACTGTTCCGCCTGTGTGAGCCGGTTAACTATGAGCCGGACCCGAAGGACTCCTTCGCGCAACAGGCAGCGGCGCAGGGGGTGACTCCGCAGGAGTTGATTTACGACGCCCTGCTGGAAAAGGACGGCCGGGCGCTGTTGTACCTGCCGCTGTTCAATTACGAGAATGGCAATCTGGACCATGTAAAAACCATGCTTGATCACCCCTACACATTCTCCGGCCTCGGAGATGCCGGCGCGCATTGCGGTGCGCTGTGCGATGCCAGTTTCCCCACAACGCTCATCCAACACTGGGGCAGGGACAGAAGCCGAGGGCCGAAAATACCGCTGCAGAAACTGATCGCAATGCAGACCAGTGAAACGGCACAGCAGCTGGGCTTGATGGACAGGGGGGTGCTGAAGAGCGGCTATAAGGCCGATATCAATATCATCGACTACGAGGCACTGCGCCCGTGTGAGCCTGAAATTGTCTACGACCTGCCGGCGAATGGCAGGAGGCTGGTGCAGAAGGCGGTGGGTTACGAGGCCACGCTGATCTCAGGCAAGGTGGCTTTTCGCAATGGCGAGTCGACCGGAGAGATGAGCGGCAGATTGCTGCGCGGCGCTCAGCCAGTGCCCAGCTAGCAGGTATCCGGTTCAATCGTCGAGATATAGGCCGATGATTCGATTGTTCCAAAGTGCTTCATCCCCTGATTTTCCCGAAAACTTTGGTCTTTCACTTGCAAGAAATGCTAAAGACTCCGGGGTTCCAATATCGCCCATTGCTTTCAGGGCCATTCCTCTATCCTGCCAAAGGCGAGCTGTTTGGTATATGCTTTTGAGGTTGGGATACGTACTCTGGGCTTTTAGAATACCGAGGCCGGAAATTGCAGCGAGTCTTACGTAGTCACTGTCATGTTGCGTTAGCTCTAACAGCGGGGCAATAGCACTGCTATTGTTTGAAAAGCCAAGTTCATATACATCGAGGTAAGCCAATGTTTCAGAGTCTGCGGATCGGTTTACTGTGTTCACAAGGGCGGTTACTTCGTCATCGGTGAGGGAGCCTTTTCCAATGGAGTGATTGATTTTTGCAGCGATTTCTTTCACTACAAGCTCGACGGGCTGGTTAAAGCAGGGTTCATTTACTTCATCCATACTCCATACGGGGACCTTCGCCATTTTAACAACAGACACCAGCTTCTCTATGCCGTTCTCTGTCTGTAAATCCATGCGGGTAGTGGTTACTGTAACCAACGGAGAAAAGCCACTTATTCGCCGATTGTAAATTTCATAGTGTTTAAGGTCGATTGTGCGTAGTGACAAATCATTGAACTCTACGGGCACTCCTCGTGCGTCGAGCTCCTGCTGCAGGTTCTCTTTCATGAATGTCCTGACATCAAAGGGAGTTCCGCTATATTGTAAATCAATCGGAAGCCTTCCCACTGAGGAAGCGTGGCCTGCAGGGAGGCTAGATATAAACCGCAGTTGAACTTCACTGGATGATTGCTCGTCAGTGTAAGCCAATGTAGACAACTCTGGGTCATCAATTGGGATAGCTAGAGTACAGGCCTGGCAGAGAACTACGATTAGAATTAATGTGATTGCTTTGATTGTCACGTACATAAAAGTCCTTTTACTAAAGCGAGAAATTGCTTGAGATTGCGATAGTGGTCCATACAGGCACAAGTTGATTAATGAGCATGCAGAGATGCCTAGGCGGCATATTGATAGCCGTATCAATGCCTGTGAAATCACTTCATTTTATTCTCCGCTTGGCGAATGATTTCACCGGCATGAATTGGTTTGAGTCTATGGAAGCTCGGTCGAGCCCATCAGGTCGCGGTCGATTTCACGGGCCGCTTCGCGACCTTCGTTAATCGCCCGTACCACCAGATCCTGGCCGCGACGGCAGTCGGCAGCGGCATAGACCTTGGGCACGCTGGTGCGATAGTCCTGCTTGGTCGCTCGGAAGTTGCCGCGCTCGTCGATATCCATACCCAGCGATTCATTGATGTAATGCTCGGGTTGCAAAAAGCCCAGAGAGAGCATGATCAGGTCCGCTTCCCAGGTCTTTTCCGTGCCGGGGATTTCCTTGATGTTCTCGTCTACGTTGACGGTAACAACACCGGTCAGGTTGCCGTCCTCATCCTTCAGGAATTCCTTGCTCATAATGGAGTAGACGCGCGGGTCGTCGCCGTAGACGTCGGCCGCTTCGGCGTGTGCGTAGTCGACGCGGTAAATGCGCGGCCACAGCGGCCACGGGTTGTTTTCAGCGCGCTCGGCGGGAGGCTTGGGCAGCAACTCAAAGTTCACCAGAGACTTGCAGCCGTGACGCAGCGAGGTACCGATACAGTCGGCCCCGGTATCACCACCACCGATAACGATGACGTTCTTGTCTTTGGCGGAGATATAAGCGCCGTCTTCCAGCCCGGAATCCAGCAGGCTCTTGGTGTTCGCTGTCAGGAACTCCATGGCCATGTGAATACCCTTGGCATCGCGGCCGGGAATCGGCAGATCGCGCGCCAGCGTGGCGCCGGTGGCCAGCAGTACTGCGTCGTTGTCGGCGATCAGTTTGGCCGGGTCGATATCCTTGCCGACGTCGGCGTTGACGATAAACTCAACACCTGCATCGCGCATCAACTGTATGCGGCGCTCTACAATGCCCTTGTCCAGCTTCATGTTGGGAATGCCGTACATCAGCAGCCCGCCCAGTCGGTCGGCGCGCTCGTAAACAGTGACCTTATGGCCAGCCGTGTTCAACTGCTCTGCCGCAGCGAGGCCGCAGGGGCCTGAGCCGATAACGGCGATGGTCTTGCCGGTGCTGTCTGCGGTTGGCTTGGGCGTAACCCAACCCTCTTCAAAGCCGCGATCGATAATCGCTGCTTCGATATTCTTGATGGTGACCGCCGGGTTGGTGATGCCCAGTACACAGGCACCTTCACAGGGCGCGGGACAGACGCGACCGGTGAACTCCGGGAAGTTATTGGTGGTGTGCAGCCGATCCAGCGCATCGCGCCAGCGCCCGTTGTACACCAGATCATTCCACTCAGGAATGAGGTTGTACACAGGGCATCCGTTGTTCGACTGACAGAACGGCACACCGCAATCCATGCAACGCGCACCCTGTGTTTGCAGGTGTGACTCGTCGTGCTCGGTGTAGATCTCATCGAAATCGACAAGACGCACCGCTGGATCGCGATAGGGCTCGGTTTTACGTTCGTACTCTTTAAATCCTGTGGGCTTTCCCATAATCAATAATCTTCCTACGAACCGACTGCTGCGGTTATGACTTCGGCGGCGGACATTTCTTGCAGAACTCGTTTGTAATCAGTCGGCATGACTTTTACAAAATTGCCGAGTTCTGTTTCCCAGTTGGCCAGAATATTAGCGGCAACTGTAGAGCCCGTGTATTTCTGGTGATTCTCAATCAAGGTGCGCAACTCATCGATGTCTGCGGCAACCTCGACGCTTTCAAGCTCGAAGGTTTCGGTGTTGCACATGCGCTCGAAATCACCATCCTTGTTCCAGACGTAAGCGATACCGCCACTCATGCCGGCACCGAAGTTGCGGCCGGTTTTACCGAGAATAACTACGCGTCCGCCTGTCATGTACTCACAGCCGTGGTCGCCCACGCCCTCGACGACGGCGCTGGCACCACTGTTGCGTACGCAGAAGCGCTCCGCGGCGATGCCGTTGAAATAGGATTCACCGGAGGTGGCGCCGTACATCACGACGTTGCCGATCAATACATTCTCCTCGGGCTTGAAGCTACTGTTTTTGGGTGGATACACGATGATCCGTCCGCCCGACATGCCTTTGCCGACATAGTCGTTACAATCACCTTCGACTTCCAGCGTGATACCCTTGGCCAGCCATGCGCCAAGGCTCTGTCCGGCCGAGCCGTTCAGCTTGATGTTGATGGTATCGTCGGGCAGCAAATTGCCTTTGGTCGCTTTGGCCACCTCGTGTGACAGCATGGTGCCGACCACGCGATTGATGTTGATGATGTCGCTTTCGATATGCACCTTCTCACCGCGCAACAGGGCTGGCTGTGCTTTCTCGATCAGCATATTGTCCAGTGCCTTGTCGAGCGCGTGATCCTGCTCAATCGTCTGGTACACCTCGGTGCCCTCATAGACAATTTCTGCCGGTGTCAGCATGCTGCTGAAATCCAGCCCGCGTGCCTTCCAGTGCTCGATAGCGTCACGCGTTTTCAGCAGGTCGACGCGACCGACCATCTCGTTGACGGTGCGGATGCCCAGCTTCGCCATGATCTGGCGCAGCTCCTCGGCCACCATGAAGAAGTAGTTCACAACGTGTTCCGGCTTGCCCGCAAACTTCTTACGCAGTTCGGGGTCCTGTGTCGCAATGCCCACGGGGCAGGTATTGAGGTGACACTTACGCATCATGATGCAGCCCAAAGACACCAGCGGCGCAGTGGCAAAGCCGATCTCTTCCGCGCCCAGCAGCAACGCCATAGCGACATCGCGTCCGGTCTTGATCTGGCCATCTGTCTGCAGCACTACACGCGAACGCAGGTTGTTCTTGACCAGTGTCTGGTGCGTTTCAGCGATACCCAGTTCCCACGGCAAGCCAGCGTGCTTGATCGAGGTGAGCGGGGATGCACCGGTGCCGCCGTCGTGGCCGGCAATTACCAGGTGATCGGCCTTGGCCTTGGTCACGCCCGCTGCGATAGTCCCCACGCCGATCTCGGAGCCGAGTTTGACGCTGACGCGTGCGCCGGGATTCGCGTTCTTCAAATCGTGAATCAGCTGGGCAATATCCTCGATAGAGTAAATATCGTGGTGCGGCGGCGGGCTGATCAGGCCCACACCCGGTGTGGAGTGCCGGATAGAGGCAATGATCTGGTCGACTTTGCCGCCGGGCAGTTCTCCACCCTCACCGGGCTTGGCGCCCTGTACGATCTTGATTTGCAGTTCATCGGCGTTGGCAAGATACCAGATGGTAACGCCAAATCGGCCGGAGGCGATCTGCTTGATGGCAGAGCGCTTGGAGTCACCGTTATCCATCGGCTCAAAGCGCAGCACGTCTTCACCGCCTTCGCCGGTGTTGGATTTGCCACCGATACGGTTCATCGCGACAGCCAGAGTTTCATGGCTTTCCGCTGAAATGGAGCCGTAGCTCATTGCACCGGTACAGAACCGCTTCACGATTTCAGATGCGGCTTCCACTTCACTGATATCGCAGGAATCACTGACGTCCTTGAAATCCATCAGCCCGCGGAAAGTGGCGCGGCGTGTGGATTCGGAGTTCGCGTGGTTGGCGAATTTCCAATAGGCGTCCTCGCTGTTAGTGCGGGTTGCAACCTGCAGGTTGGAAATAGTTTCCGGATCCCACATATGGCCATCGCCGCCGCGGCGCCAGTGAAAGTCGCCCGGGTTAGGCAATACTTCTATCTGGTGCTGGTCGCGCACCGGATAGCCTATCTCGTGGCGCTGCTTCATCTCTTCAAACAGCGTGGCGAAATTCACACCCTGCACGCGGCTGGTTGTGCCGACAAAGCAGCGATCGATGATGTCATCAGCGAGGCCGACAGCCTCGAAAATCTGTGCGCCCTTGTAGGATTGCAGGGTCGAGATGCCCATCTTGGCCATTACCTTCAGCATGCCTTTGGCGACGCCTTTCTTATAGGCAGCGACAATAGAGGTGCTGTTCGGGAAGACTTTCTTGTCGAGCAGGCCGTCCTGCAGCGCCTGCCAGATAGACTCGAATGCGACGTAGGGGTTGATGGCATCTGCACCGTAGCCCACCAGCAGACAGTGATGGTGCACTTCACGCGCTTCACCTGTCTCAATGATGATACCGATGCGGGTGCGCTCGTGGCGTGCCACCAGGTGGTGATGTACGGCGCCACAGGCCACCAGCGCGCTCAATGCCATGCGCGATGCGCTTATATTCCGATCCGACAGAATGACGAATGAATAACCGTCCTTGATAGCCTCGGACGCTTCCTCGCATACGCGATTCAGCGCAGCCAACATGCCGTCTGCACCACTGTCCTTTTCAAAGGTTGTGTCGATGGTTTTGGTTTTCCAGCCATCGCGGTTGAGATTTTTGATATTGGCCAGTTCATCGTTGGAGATAACAGGGTGGTGCAACTCTAGCCGGTGCACGTGCTCTGGGGTGGTCTCCAGCAGGTTCGCTTCGGGCCCGATAAAGCAGGTGAGGGACATCACCACTTCTTCGCGAATCGAATCGATGGGCGGGTTGGTGATCTGGGCAAACAGCTGTTTGAAGTAGTCGTAGATCATGCGCGACTTGTCAGACAGACACGCCAGTGCGCTGTCGTTGCCCATTGAACCCAGCGGGTCACGCGCTTCGGTCACCATCGGCAACAGCATGAACTGCATGGTTTCAACGGTGTAACCGAAGGCCTGCATGCGCTCAAGCAGTGTGTCAGGCTCGTAGTCCAGCTCTGCGTGATCCGGCGGTAGATCCGACAGTTCCAACTTCTGCTCGTCCAGCCACTGGCCGTAGGGCCGCTTGCTGGCGAACTCCATTTTCAGCTCTTCGTCTGGCACCAGACGCCCGGCGAAAAAGTCCACCAGGAACATCTTGCCAGGCTGCAGTCGGCCTTTCTCTTTAACATTTGCCGGGTCTACTGGCAGAACACCCACCTCGGAAGCCATGATCACTTTATCGTCGTGTGTCAGGTAGTAGCGCGAGGGGCGCAGGCCGTTGCGATCAAGTACGGCACCGATATAGTGGCCGTCGGTGAACACGATGGAGGCAGGACCATCCCAGGGCTCCATCAGCGCGGAGTTGTACTCATAGAAGTCGCGCTTTTCCTTGGGCATATTGACATCGGACTGCCACGCTTCAGGCACCATCATCATGATGGCTTCCTGCAGTGTGCGGCCTGTCATCAGCAGGAATTCCAGTACGTTGTCGAAGCTGCCGGAATCCGAGTGGTTCGGCTCCACGATGGGGAACAGATCCTTGAGATTGTCGCCAAAACGATCGCTGACTGCGGCACCCTCACGGGCAGTCATCCAGTTTTTATTGCCGCGCAGGGTGTTGATCTCACCGTTGTGGCTCATAAAGCGCTTGGGCTGCGCCCTGTCCCACGAGGGGAAGGTGTTGGTGGAGAAGCGCGAATGCACCATCGCCAGGTGGCTCTCATAGTCCTCATCCTCAAGATCCGGATAGAACGGAAACAACTGGGCAGGCGTCAGCATGCCTTTATAGACAATAATTCTTGAGTTCAGGCTGCAGGTGTAGATCAGCTCGCCGGGGTATTCACGCTTGGCGGCTGAGGCGAACCTTTTGCGGATCAGGTACAGCGAGTGATTGAAGCTGTGATCCTCGGGTGAACCGCCACCGACGATGATCTGCTCGATAAAAGGCATGGCTTCGCGTGCCGCGGGGCCGATGTTGGCCTCATCGGGCCGGATCGGCACTTCGCGGAAACCCAGCAGGGTGAGCCCCTCAGCTTTCACCTGCGTCTCATAGCTGGCCTTCAAGGCGGCGCGCTTGTCGGCATCGTGTGGCAGAAAAACATTGCCCACGGCATAGGCGCCCACTTCCGGCAGGGTGAAACCCTGTTCGGAGGCGACCCTCTGCATAAATTTATGCGGGATGGAGGTCAGGATACCAGCCCCGTCACCAGTGTTTTCCTCGAAGCCACAACCGCCACGATGGTCCATTCTGGAGTTGATGTGGTAGGCGTCCGTCAGAATTTCATGGCTGGGGATGCCCTTCACGTGAGCTACAAAGCCCACGCCACAGGAATCCTTTTCGAGGGCGGGGTCGTAAAGACCGTGCTTGGCGGGAAACCCGATTTTGCCGTCGATTCTCTTGTTCATCATGCTTTCAACTCATTTGGTGGTGCGATATCAAACAAACCAGCGTTTAACGCCCGACAATAAACAATCGCTCAGGGCGGTGCTGCACCGGAAGCCTGAGCTTCTCGGTCGGCTACCAACTAAAGCGGTATTAATGCACATTTTGAGCGGGGCGCAGACAATACCATCCAGTGCCTGAAAGTCAAGAGGATGCCAGCTGTAGACTCGCTTTATCTTGAGCTAAGGTATTGTATTTAATAACTATTTTCATTAAGCATAGAAATAAGATTTTCCGTCCGGAACACCTTTTTTGCGAAAAATCGGTAAACCCAGACTTGTTATATGGTGTTCACTCACCCGCAGCAACGCTGTGAACCCGTCACTCCCATTGCTGGCGGTTGTGAAGTCGTACGCCGCCAGTAGGCGGCTACGGCAGGCATTTCGCTAGAATTTCAAGCAAATCTTGCCAAAGTGCTGTTGTGACTCCTGCAGCCGGAATGCGTCAGCCAGCTCCTCAAGGCCAAATGTACGGTCTATTACTGGCTGTATTCCATTGGTATCGATTGCTTTTACCATATCGATCTGGCTTGCGCGGGAGCCCACGGTGATGCCGCTGATCACGGCGTTTTTCTGGAACAGTTCCGCCGTTGGCACCTCACCCTGAAACCCCGTGAGCACGCCGATCATCGAGATATGGCCGCCCATTGCCACCGCCCGCACGGATTGGGGCAGTGTGCCCGAACCGCCAACCTCGACAATCACATTGGCGCCGCGCCCGGCGGTGATTTCCAGCACCTTATCACCCCAGCTTTCAACCTCGCGGTAGTTGATGAGTTGATCCGCGCCCAGTTCCTGTAAACGCTGCAGCTTGGCCTCAGAAGAGGAGGTGGCGATCACATGACAGCCTGCCGCTTTGGCAAACTGCAAGGCAAACACCGAGACTCCCCCGCTGCCCTGTACAAGGACGGTGTCGCCGGGCTTGACCTTCGCCTCTACCATCAGTGCGCGCCAGGCCGTGAGGGCAGCGCAGGGGAGGGTGGCCGCCTGCTCAAATGAATAGTCAGTCGGCATGTGGGTAAACGCCGAAGCTGCCATGGTGACGGTTTCAGCCGCAAAACCATCGACATTGTCGCCCGGTACGCCACCGACTTTCGCCAGACTGTCGGCGCGGCCATCGTCCCAGTGCGGGAAAAAACAGGACATGACTTTATCGCCGGGCTGAAACTCGGTCACTCCGGCGCCCACAGCCTCGACAATACCTGCCCCGTCAGACATCGGGATACGGCCATCCTCGGTCGCTATCAGGCCGAGGGCCACCACATAGTCGTGAAAATTCAGCGAGCTGGCATGATTGCGGATTCGGATTTCTCCGCACTGGGGCTCCACTGCCTCTATTTTGGCCAATTTCAGGTTGTCCAGTCCACCGGGTTTAGTCAATTTGATCGCGCGCACTGTTCTCTCCATCTGCTGTCGTTGTAGGGTTGTCGAATCGTGAATAGCGAACACCAGAGCGTAAGCGATTTTTACCGCAAGCGCATCGAATACTTTACCTGCTTGGTGATCGGGCCGAGAAATAGACTATTCCACGCCGATACCCATCTGATACAGACGGTATCACAACAATGTTTCCAGCTCGGTTTTGAAATTCCTTAAGGTCTGTTTGAAAATAATCCGCAGGAAAAATGCGCAGAGGTTTCCGGTGAATGGAATGCGGGATTGAAACCGAATGACCCAGCGGACTGTGGTCACCCCGTTGACCTCGCTCACAAAAACATCACCCTGATGCCATTTGAAAGGCGCGCCTGTACGCAGCTTGTAAGTGAAGTGACTCCCGTCTTTCCACCCGATTACCTCCTCGGTGATTCGCAGGCCAAAGGCTGAAAGTTCTCGTATACAGCCAAGGCCATTCTCGGACTCCTCTCCAGGATGCAGAACCCTTGCTTTAAACAGCCCCCAGTTTCCCAGTGCCGAGTGATCACTGAGTTTTCTCCATACCTCGTCGGCGGAAGCGTTGATTGCTACCTCGTTCTCGACATACGGCCCGCCAGGGTTAAACCCTGATAGCGACCACAATGAGCGCCTTGCGTTTAACATTTCCACGCTAAACCCCTGCGGGTCGTTAACGTACATGACGCGGAAGATACCGACATCGACGGGTTTGCCATTTGGCGTCATGCCATTGCTTGTCGCCTGTTGGAACGCACGGTCAAATTCAGCCGTTTCGCGATAGCCCAGCGCGACATTCATAAAGCCCTGGTCACATATTTGGTATCCCTGTGGCCTCGTTCTGGGCTGGTGGCTCTGGTATTCAACCAGCTCCAGCAAAAAATTCTGACTGCGCAGCAATGCTGTTTTCACCAACGCGCCCTTCAGTCCCCAGAGAGCCTCATGTTCCTCGGTATGTAGCTGGAAATCGTCGACCTCGGTAAGGCCCATTGCGTTCACGAAAGCGTTGCGAGTTTTGTCGAGGTCGGGGACAGATACGCGCATAAAACGAACGGCCGAGGGTAGCTCTGGGCGAACGATGCCCGGATCGGTTTCCGGTATTTGTGTGATGGGATCGCGCTCCATGACCTCCACCCAGTTGCCCTCGGGGTCCTGAAGGCACAGTCGCCGGTCACCGACCGCGCCGGATATGGCAGGCAAAGGCCTGTCACTTACAGCGCCAATCCGGTGCAGAGCCTTGTCGAAGTCAGCTACATGTATTCCCACCATGTTGTAGCCGATATCACACGGGCGCCAATCGCTGGGTTTGCGTTGGGATTTGGGTCGATAGAATTGGAAAAATTCCAGTTGAAAATAATCCTGCCGATCGACAAGCCATGAAACGGTTTCCGTTGGATTGGGCACTATGCCCTGAATCCTGTCTGTGTTCATTGGTGGCGTGGTGAATATTTTTCCGGCTTTCACCAGACCAAAAGCACTTTCGTACCACTGCCTCAATTGTTCGGCATTGAGCGCGCAGAGCGCGACCTGGGCGATATGTTTATCAGACACGATTGATGTCCTGGGATTGGCGAGAGGCGTGACGGATGATTAATCGGGTGATTGTCCGAAATAATCCGGGAAAAACGCGATGGGAGAAGTCGAACAACCTGGGGACGAAGCCGGTGAGTACTAAGTCCCTGTTTTTATCGATACCCTTGATGATGATTTCAGCCGCCTTATCGGCCTGCAACGTGCCAGCCAGGTCTTTCAGCAACCGGGTTTGTGGCAGAACAGTATCCGCTTCAGCGGTGATCATAGGCGTTGCCACCTCCGTCGGGCAAACAATAATAGCATTGACCCCCGTTCCGTATAATTCCTGCTGCAATGCCTGCGCAAACCCGGTGATGGCGTATTTTGAGGCGCAGTAGCCGCTATACCCGTACACCCCCATCAGGCCGCTCATGGAAGACATAAAAACAATTTTGCCGCGGTCCTTTCGCAGCATCCCGGGTAGAATGCAGCGCGCCATTTCACGGCTGGCGGTGAAGTTGATGGCCATCAGCGCATCGAATTCACTCGAACTCATTTGCAGGAAGGTTTTATTTCCGGCGATTCCCGCGCACAAAATCAGGGTATCGGGTTCACCGTGCTCCTCGATAACAGTGGTGATTCGTGTCGGTAGTTTGTCGATGTCAGATACATCAATCGATACTCCGGCAATACGCTGGTGCGCATTGTTAACGCAGGCTCTACATTCACGCACCGCTGTATCCAGTTTTGCCGGTTCGCGAGCGATTAGAACCACATTATCACCAGCCTGCGCATACTTTTTTGCCAGGCTAAGGCCGATGCCGCTAGAGCCGCCGGTGATGTAAACACAGCGTTGTGGGCTCATTGCGTTTTTACCTGGGTCGCTTTGTCGCGCTTCATTGTGCGAAGAACAGAGAGCACAATTTTGTCTGCGATGAAGTTCATGACAAAATCGGGTAGGTAGCGGCCAAGGAAGTATGCCATCTTCGCTTTGCCACCCGGAATGATTACGTCACGACCTGCATCGAGGCCGGCAAGAATCATGGTGATGGCCGCTGGCAGCGACAGAGAGCCGCCAAATTCCTTGAGCCGGCGTGACACTGGGTGCATGTTCTTCATTTCATCAACCACCATCGGTGTGTCGACTTCAGGAGGACAAATCAGCGAGATAGCGATGCCTCGAGGCTTGTATTCCAACCGCAACACGCGGCCGAGTCCAATCACGCCAAATTTTGATGCACTGTAGGCGGCATAGGAGTAGTTGGCCACGAAGCCCGCCATGGAAGACACCAATGCCAGGCGCGAACCTGACCCCATGATTGGCAGTACAGCGGCGGCAAAGTTGCGCGATCCGATCAGATTAACCTGTACGACCTGCTCAAAGTGTTCGGCTGACAAGTCATTGAAAGGCTGTGCCCGCTGTATACCCGCACAATTGAGTGCAAGTTGCGGCGCTCCCATGGTCGCAACAGCTTGAGTGACAGCTTCGCCCAGGGCTGGGAAATCGGTGACGCTTGCCTGATACGCGACCACTATCTGCCCTGCATGTAGTTTTTCACTGGATAACTCATTGAGCACGGCATCATCGATTGTCAGATCAAAGATCGCAACGTGCGCACCGCGGCGAATATATGCGCTCGCCAGGGCCCTGCCGATGCCACTCATGCCGCCTGTAACATAGACTGCGGTCGGTTGATTCTGCGCTGCCATAAATACTCCGCGAAAAAATTGCAGTCAGGAAGAGAGGGGCTTGATCAGGCCGCCGCCGGTATGATTTCGATCAGTGGTTCGATATCAATGTTATCAGCTTCCTCCTGCGTGAGACCCTCAAATGCCTTGAGTATCGGCATGCCGAGTTTGATAATCGTGCCATCGGGCAGGATGTTATCAAGGTAGCGCCCGTCCTTACCATCGAACACGATGAATAACTCCGCCCCTTCGTCGCTCCATGGGGTGTGGTCATTTCCCTCTTCCTCCCAGGCACATTCACCTGTGACGAAGCTGCCTTCATCGTAGGCCCAGCTGCCACTTATCGTATACGCAACTGCGCGGCAGTCGTGAACGTGTCTCGGCATGCGGCTACCGGGATCAAAACGAATTTTTACCACAACGCGGTCCATAACCTCGTCCGCTTTGAGTACTTTGATACTGACGCCCTCCGCGCCCGGTAACGGGATGCGCAACCATTCCTGGTTGGCATCGCGGATAATACTCATGGATTCACTGTGCATGGTTCTCTCCTGTAAATGATGCTGTGTAATGTTCAATCGTCAAAAGCAGTGCAGAAGGCCCGTGTTACGGGCGTGAGTCTAGAATCGGTAGCGAACCTGAACCGCCACTGAGCGGGGCCGTTCGGGGATGGCAAAATAGGAATTACTGTTCGCCACAGGCACGTCGTTTTTCCAGACGTGGGTGGTTTCATCGCTAAGATTCTTGCCCAGAAGTGCAACACTCCATTGATCGTCATTTCCGGAGAGAGCAATGCGCGCATTCCATCGGGTGTAACTGTCATGTTGCGTATTTGGATCCAGGTCTAATGCGGAGTAGTAATCATCGCTGTAGTTCATGTCGACGCTGGTCATGATCTGCAAGCCGTTCGATAAGGGGTACACGTACTGGAGGCTGAGATTGCTGCTCCATTTCGGAGCGAACAGAAGGTCGTCGCCGCCTAGGTCCTGGCCGCCGGGATCATTGGCGTTCACGATGTTGTCGCCGCCATTGTTCAGGCAACCCGGATTGTTTGCTGGGTCCGTGACTTGCGGGATGGTACAGGTCGCTCCTGTGAAGTTTTCGTAGTGTGCATCCAGATAGGCAAGCGCACCGCTGAGTGTCAGATTGTCCGTGAGTGCCCAGCGACCGTCCAACTCCACGCCCTGAATGCGAGCCTCGCCAGCATTGCCCACCACGAACACGTCCCCTTCCAGTGAACTGGTTTGTAGATCGTCATAATCTGAGCGGAATATTGCTGCGTTCAATTCCGCTGCACCATCGAGCAACGTCATCTTTGCGCCGATTTCATAGGCGGTCACGGTTTCCGGATCATACTCGAGCACACTGGAGTCTGCACCGGGGATGGTTTGCCCGTTGGGTTCGCCGGTAATAATGTCATCCGACAATCTGACGACATCACCCTCGCTGGAATAGGCCTCATCGTATCCGCCACTTTTAAAGCCAGTGCTCACACTGACATAGAGCATAGCGTTTTCGGTTGCGTCCCACTGTGTATTGGCAGACCAGGTCCATTTGTCCGCGTCCTGGCTAAGGCCTTGCCAGTTGTGACTGCGCAGGTCACTGATGATTGCACCGGACGCCGGGTTTGCGCGGACGATGAGATCAGGTGCGCCCAATGAAGTGCCCCTTGCGCCGACCGGACTGGTGACGCTTTTGTCGAGTGTCTTTTTCTCATAGTTGTAACGCAGGCCACCGGTGACTCTAACGGTCTCGGTGAGGCTGTACGTTAACTGGGCGAAGGCCGCGTAAGTATCGGTATCCTGATCGAATTCTGTCGGTATGATGCCCGCCTCCGGTAGTGTGATCAGAGCAGCGCTGGCTAGTGGGCCCTGCAGCGCAAAATCGATTGCCGGGCTGGTGCGGGAAATATCCAGATTGGAATGTTCGTAGTACACGCCCGCTATCCAGTCCAGCGTCTCACCGCCGGGAGAGACCAGGCGCAGCTCCTGGCTCCACTGGTCAAATTTCTCGTGCTGGGTTCTGTGTATCGCAGCCGTCGCACTTCGATCGGCGTTCAACTGACGTTTGAGATCATAGGAGGAATAGGCTGAGATTGACGTCAGTGTGGCGAAGTCTATGTCCCAGTTGGCGGTAATGGCACCTACATCGGTGCGCACATCCTTGGTGTCCGCGAGGTCAGCGGCCGCTTTGTCCTGATCATCAACAATGGGAAAGACATCTTCGCCCCGGAAGTTTAACGGTTGATCCGATTGGTAGACAACGGAGGGAAGGTCGTTGCTTTGAAAGTCACCGTACTCATACTTTGCCAGTACTTCCAGGTTGTCGTTGATATCAAAAAGGAGCTGACCGCGGCCGTACCAGTTGTCACTGTTGGGGCCCTGTTGTTGTAAGTACTGGTTGTCCCACCAGCCATCCATGCCGTCGTAGCGCACGGCGAGTCGTCCGGCAACCTTTTCAGATATCTCTCCATTGAGCACGACAGTATAGATTTGCTCATTCGCATCATCGGAATACAGCGCGTCTACCATCCCCTCATTGTCAAACGTGGGCTTGTTGGTAGTGATGTTGATGGCGCCACCGATTGTGTTCTTGCCGAACAGGATACCCTGCGGCCCCTTCAACACTTCTACGCGTTGCAGGTCCATTGTCAGTGGCACTGCCGCCAGCGCACCGCGCCCGGAATACACGCCATCAATGTACATCCCCACCGATTGCTCGAAACCGGCATTGGTGCCTGAGCCGACACCGCGGATAAAGAGGTTGGGTTGCGCCTGCCCCTGATTGATATTGACATTGGGTATGTAGAGCGACAATTCCTCCAGATTGGTAATGCCGTTGTCCATCACCTTTTCGCCGCTCATCGCCGACACAGAGATAGGTACATCCTGCAGACTCTCCACGCGTTTCTGGGCCGTTACCATCACTTCTTCAAGCATGGGTTGGGCAAATGACGCTATGGGCGTGATGGCCAGGGCCAGGGCTGTAGTCTGGAATCGTAGTGGCTGGGAATCTCTCATTTTCATAATCCGTTTCCTTTGTTTTGTTATGGAAATCGTTCAGTGCTAGCTCGCTGATGGGCTGCTACTGCGCCTCTGTTGCACGGACAGAGTGAGTGAGCAACCTGCAAAGCGCGTCACTCGACAACAGTGAAACGAAAATTTATCGTACCAGCGCATACAAATATTGATCTTTAAGGACAGTTTTTGCATTCAATCTGCCCGTAAGCTCCCCCCAAAAAGGTCATGAATTGGCCGCCTATCCCAAAAACGGGCTTCTTTAGGACGACCGGGGTGAAGCAATTTGCCGCCCGCACAGGTGGCAGTGCGTTTTTGTTTCAGCGTGGAATGCAAAATCCACATTTTCTGCACAATTGAAAAACAATACGTTGTTATATTGCGTCTACTTCTGATGCTTACACTATAAATAATTTTTGTGGAGAAACGCTCTATGATGACAACATTGCGCTTGGCGCGAAGGGGGAGTCTTAAGTATTCAGGGGCGAGGACGCTACCGCTTTCCTTGGCGTGTGGCCTGATTATCGCCAGCACCATTGCGCAGGCCGATTTCGGCTCCAAGCATGTCGAGCAGCACAAGCGCGACTCCGGTAAAAGTGTGAATAAGCAACGCGTCAGTCCGTTTGACTTTTCCAGCATTGCCGACACAGTAGGCATTTTGAACAGTGGTTCTGTAGAACAGCACCTGGGCGCACATGTAGATCAGGCGCTGCTGGAAGCCATGCCGCCATTGGAGGCATTCGAATACGCTTTTGAGCAGGGCGACGAGCTTTTTGAGATCAACTACAACGCGCTGGACGGCGTCGGAGTAAATGTAGGTAATGGCAAACGCTTCTCTACGCTTCCGCGCCCGGATCTCAAGGGGCCCATGGCCTGGGCCAGTGTTGAGCCCATGAGGTTTACCGGGCCCAACGGAGATTCATGCATTAGCTGCCACAACCAGCCTGTCGCCGACGGCGGTGGGGGAGTGAGTGACAATGTCATACGCATTGATCCAGAGCGGCGCCAGACCGGGTTGATAGAACGGCAATCTCCTCATTTGTTTGGCATGGGAGCGGTACAGTTACTTGCAGAGGAAATGACTACGGAGCTGCAGGCGCAGCTAGCGTCGGCGCGAGCTCAAAGCTGTGCGTCAGGGATCCGAGTCAGCCAGACTTTAACTACCAAGAGTATCAACTTTGGCGTTATTGAAGTCAGTTGCAAGAGTACCAAATATCGCGAGTTGGAGCGAATTGACAGGGATTTGGTGATAAAGCCGTTCGAGTGGAAAGGCTTGACGGCGTTTGTGCGGGATTTCGTGAGGGGCGCATCCCACCAGGAGCTTGGCATGCAGGCTACGGAACTGGTCGGTCACGCAGACAGTGATTTCGATGGCGTAGCCGACGAGTTATCCGTAGGCGATATGACGGCGCTAGCGATCTACAATGCCGCACAACCGCGTCCGGTGACTCTGCTCGAGCTGGATCAGTACGCCTGGACCCTGAGTGAGGAAGAGCTGGATCAGTACGGCCTGCCGCTGGCAAGTAGTGACATTCAAAGTATAGAGAATGGCGAAGTTCTGTTCGAGTCTTCGGGTTGTGAGTCCTGCCATAGCGCCGCGCTGACGATTTCCAATCCAGTGTTTTCAGAACCCTCGACGCACCCCGAGTACCGGGATAGTGTCTTCCCCGCTGGCAGTCAGCTGAGCCTGCCCGCTGTCGCGCTCTACTTTGATATCACCGCCGATATTCCGGACAACCCGCAGCTGTTGGAATCCGGTCAGACTCTGGGGCAGTTCGAACGCACTGAAGCCGGAGGTGCTATTGTCCGTTTATACGGTGATCTTAAGCGGCACAACATGGGCTCGGCCCTGGCCGAGGAAATTGATGAGGGCAATGTTGGTTCCGCCGTTTTTCTGACGGAAAACCTGTGGGGTGTGGGTTCAACTGCCCCCTACCTGCACGATGGCAGAGCAACGACACTTGCTGAGGCAATCCTGCTCCACGGGGGAGAGGCGAGTGTCAGCAGGAACCAGTTTGCAGCGCTGAGTTCGGGTGAGCAAAGCGATTTGATCGCATTTCTCGACAATCTTGTTCTCTACCTCGCGCCCTAGCAATGCCATCAAGTCTCATGGGAAATTGTGATGTTGGCTCAGGCTACTCGAGTTTGTAGCCAATACCATAGACTGAGTGCAAGAGTGAGTGCCCGGTACCCGCGCTCGTAAGCTTCCTGCGCAAGTTCTTCACATGGCTGTCGATAGTGCGGTAACTGACGATCCGGCCATCGGTATAACTCCTGTCCATCAACAGGTCACGGGAGAGCACATGGCCCGGATGCGTGATCATGGCCTGCAACATGCGAAATTCGACGGGAGTGAGCTTAACAGGCTGTCCCTCAACCTCGCATAGGAAATTTTGTGGGCACAGAATCACATTGCGATAGCTCACCACTTCGCAGTTGTATTCCCCCGCTGATCTGTTCGAATATTCCCGCATACTAATATCCCTTTCGGTTGTCCAATGCCTGCAGTCTGGAGCGAGAGAAAGTAGTGAGTTAGCAGAAAATGTGGAGAACCTGAGGAGAATGTACTCAGGACAGCTTCATTTGAGGCCGCGAATTAGCTCACTTCCCCTGCGGCGGGCGGCACCTCGTTGTTATGCACCTGGCTCGCCTGACGCCGCTTTATATCCCTGCATGGAATTGCTGACCAGGCGGGATACCGAAAGGCACAAAGCTGAAATTCTCAGAATGAGAATTCGTAAACTGTCCTTAAAGATCAATATTTGTATTCTGGGGTGAGATAAATTCCTTGGTCGATTTGGTGCAGCGAGGTGCCCTGTGATGCACCCCGGTAGCCGTGGATGTTCAATATTCCGATAACAACTCAACACGATAAGAGGGTTTTATGCTCCGTATTACTATTATCGCTAGCATGCTTGCCACGCTTTTAGTCGGCTGCAGCGGGGACCGTTCTCTGTCAGAGAAAGCCAATAGCTGGAGTAGCGGGGACGGCAAACAAGCCAACACACAATTGCAGCCAGTAATGGATCTTCTCGACCTTTCAAGCCCCGCCGCCAACCCGGATCGCAATGCCTATTTTGGCGACTTGCACGTACACACGGAGTACTCTTTTGATGCCTACTCCTTCGGCACCACCGCCACTCCCTACGATGCCTACCGCTATGCCAGAGGTGAGACCATCGTGCACCCCAGTGGTTTTGAGATACAGTTGCGCGAGCCGCTCGATTTCTACGCTGTGACGGATCACGCTATGTTTTTAGGGGTGGTCAAGGAGGCGGCGGACACCAGCACCGAATTTTCCAAATACCCGGTTGCAGAGCCCATGCATAACTTGAATGCGCCTGACAATCTGGGCATTCTAAGTTTTCCACTGCGCGTTGGAGGGTTCGGGAATTTCATCCGGGACACGTTGGCGGGAATACAGGATGGCACGATTGACGAGGAGTTAGCGACCGACATCACCCGCCGTGCATGGCTGGATACTATCGATGCCGCCGAGCAGTTCAACGACCCCGGGAAATTTACTACCTTTGTTGCCTACGAATACACCTCCACCTCGGATGACCGTGGCAATCTGCACCGCAATGTTATTTTTCGAGATAGCGATAATCTACCGGCAGTGCCTTTTTCCAAATTCAACTCCCAAAACCCGGAGGGTCTGTGGGATTGGATGGACAAAATGCGGGCACAAGGTATAGAAAGTCTTGCCATCCCGCATAACTCGAATGCTTCCAACGGCCAGATGTTCAAGTTAGAAGACTGGGCAGGCAACCCATTGGATGAAGCCTATGCACAGCAGCGCAGGCGCAATGAGCCGCTGGTTGAGATTACCCAGGTCAAGGGGACCTCTGAGACTCACCCCTTGCTTTCCCCCAACGATGAGTGGGCTGATTTTGAGATTTATAATTTGCGTGTGGGCACGACTTTAACCAGTCAGCCCGATGGCAGCTACGTGCGTCAGGCGCTTAAGAATGGCCTTGCGATAAATGCACGGGGTGTCACCAATCCTTTTCAATTCGGCTTTGTAGCAGGAAGTGATAGCCATGTCGCGGCCAACACCGACGATGAATCCACTTACTTCTCCAAGGCGGGCATTTTTGACGGTAAACCTGACGGCCGTGGCTCGGTGCCCGTCTCACTGTTATACGGCGCTATTTTGCGCGTGATGTCACCCGGTAATCTTAAAGAGATCGATGGGCGCGAATATTTGAACGGAAGCGGCTTCGAAACATGGAGCGCCTCGGGTGTGGCTGGGGTTTGGGCTGAGGAGAACACCCGAGAGGCGATCTACGAGGCCTTTCGCCGCAAGGAGACCTTCGCTACAACTGGCCCGCGAATAAAAGTGCGCTTGTTCGCTGGAACGACATTTGACGAAAGCATCGTTGAAGATGGACAGATGATCTCCAGGGCCTATGCACTGGGCGTTCCTATGGGCGGAGAACTGATAACGGATGGAGCCACCCCCGGCTTTATTGTACTGGCGTCTGGCGATCCGCGCGGTACACCGCTGCAGCGGATGCAGGTGATCAAGGGCTATGTCAAAGACGGCGAGGCGGTAGAAAAAATATATGACGTTGCCTGTTCCGACGGCCTTGTGCCTGACCCAGATACTCATCGGTGCCCCGACAATGGAGCGAAGGTCAATCTGGCCGATTGCTCAATCACAGAGGGCGTAGGGGATTCACAGATGCTGACGCTCTGGAAAGACCCGGATTACGAGCCCGAGGTGGAAGCCTTTTACTATGCGCGGGTATTGGAAAATCCCACCTGTCGCTGGTCAACCTGGGATGCCATCAGAGAGGGGGTGGAGCCCCGCCCGGATTTGAAAAAGACCATACAGGAGCGGGCCTGGAGTTCACCGATCTGGGTGAAAGGCTGATCGTAGCTCATGTTGTGCCTGTCCGTTTGCGGTATGTAGCCCTGCCATAGCATTTTTAGGCTCGCCTGGTGAGCACAGAACTGGCCAGCCCTTGATGTTTGGGGACAGCTATTTGATACTTGAAAAATCGATCAAACGGTGAGGCATTCCTCATGACAGCCTTGGTGAGAGTGTCTGGCCTCAGTGGTTACAGCAGCCTGATAGAGTCGCTGGGCGGGGATCCACAGCAATTGAGCAAAGATTGCGGGATTGATTTACAGGTTACACGTTTTGAAGATGCCCTGGTCCCCTATCGTCAAATAATCCACTTGATGGAGCACAGCGCAACCCAGTTGAAGGTGCCAGACCTGGGGTTGCGGCTGGCTGCGGTTCAGGATGTTGGAATACTTGGCCCGCTGGCTGTTGCGATACAGAACGCGCCTACCGTGGAGCGTGCCATACGCTGTGCAGCGGATTTTATTTTCATCCAGAGCTCTGCGTTACGGCTGGATTTCGACAAGCAGGGGAATCAGACCCGCCTCGCAATACGGATACATCTGAACAATATGACGCATGCGGGCATGCGGCAGGTCGAGGATTTGGCTATCGGCTTGATTCACCAGGTGCTCCATATGGCGGCGGGCGACGACTATACCCTGCTGAAAGTTGAACTCCCCCACGAGCCCTTGTGTCCACCAGCTGTTTATGAGCAGTATTTTGGTGCCCCGGTGACGTTCTCGAAATCAGATAATGCGGTCTTCATCGATTCCAAAACGCTGGATACACAGATGGCTGAGCGCAGCGCACAGCTGTATCAGGCTGCGATAGACTATCTGAACGTACAACAACCAGCTCCCGATGGCCGTGTGGCTGAACGTGTCGAAACAGCGGTCCGCCGAACGCTGGGTACCGATAGCTGCAACCGCAAGGATATTGCTCAGGCGATGGGGCTGCATCCGCGAACGCTGCACCGCAGGCTGGCGCGAGAGGGCGTTACTTTTGACCAGATTCGAGACGGGGTTTGCCGTGAGATGGTGGAGTATTACCTGTGCAATACCAGTGCCCCGCTGGCGCAGGTGGCGGCCATTCTTGGCTACGCAGAACAGGCTGTGCTCTCTCGAAATTGTCGGCGCTGGTTCGGACAGCCCCCGCGAGAGTATCGCAACGCACATTCAGGCTGAGTGGCTGCAGCTGTTTGCGCATCGGTAGGACATTTTTGTCCCCAAAGATCAATACTCTGGTGATGTCATGCGATAGATTTCCCCATTAATCTGTCGTCGAATAATCGCTGGAAAAAGCGCAAAAAAGTGCAGGTGAACCGGCATCTCGTACGTGGTTGCTAGGCTGCTAATAATTATTCAAGCAAAGTGGAGATTACCCCCCATGATGAAGAATCTGTTGCAGAGTTTTGTGCTGACAATTGGTGTCTTGTTTTTGTCTCCTGGCTTACAAGCCGCAGAAAAACCCAATATTCTGGTGATCTGGGGCGACGATATTGGAATCTGGAATATCAGCCGCTACAGCCTTGCACAAATGGGATATCAGACCCCGGCCATTGACCGTATCGCCAACGAGGGCGTGGTGTTTACGGACTATTACGGCGAGCAGAGTTGCACTGCAGGTCGGTCGGCGTTTATTACGGGACAGCACCCGGTGCGTACCGGGTTGACCAAAGTCGGTATTCCGGGGTCCACTCTGGGCTTGCAGGCGGAAGACCCGACTCTGGCGGAATTATTGAAACCGCACGGCTATGTCAGCGGCCAGTTTGGCAAGAATCATTTGGGCGATCGCGATGAATTCCTGCCGACAAACCATGGGTTCGATGAGTTCTTTGGAAACCTGTACCACCTGAACGCCGAGGAGATGCCGGAAGACCCGGATTATCCGAAGTTTCCCGGTTATCGCGAAAAATTTGGTCCACGCGGCGTCATCCACAGCTATGCCGATGGGAAAATTGAGGACAGCGGGCCCCTGACGCGCAAGCGCATGGAAACAGTGGATGAGGAGTTTCTGGCGGCATCACTGAAATTCATCGACAAGGCACACGAGCAGGGCAAACCCTTTTTTGTCTGGTTTAACTCAACTCGAATGCACTACTACACCCATGTTAAGCCCGAGCAGTTAGGTGCCAGCGGACAGGGCTTCTACAACGATGCCATGGTTGAGCACGACGGCCATGTGGGCACCCTGCTGGCGAAACTCGACGAGCTGGGAATAGCGGACAACACCATCGTTTTCTATTCCACAGATAATGGCCCGCACTTTAACCAGTGGCCCGATGCAGCTATCACGCCTTATCGAGGTGAGAAAAATACCAACTGGGAAGGTGGTTACCGAGTGCCCGCGATGGTGCGTTGGCCCGGTCATATAAAACCCGGCGGCATTAGTAACCAGATAATGTCACACCTCGATTGGGTGCCCACGCTGATGGCTGCCGTTGGTGACAATGAGATTAAAGAGGAATTGAAAAAGGGCAAGCGCATAGGTGACACGGAATTCAAGGTGCATCTGGATGGCTACAATTTCCTGCCCTTTCTGGTCGGCGAGCAGCCTGTGGCACCACGGCGCGAGTTTTTCTATTTCAGTGATGACGGCCTGTTGACGGCGACTAGAGTAGGAGACTGGAAGTTTGTCTTTGCTGAGCAACGCGCGCACAAGTTTGATGTTTGGCGCGATCCTTTTGTCACTCTGAGAATTCCCAAGGTATTCAATCTGCGCCGCGATCCATTCGAGCGAGCAGATACCGACTCCAATAGTTACAACTTGTGGTGGGACAAGAAAATTGGCTCGGTGGGTATGTTGGGAATGGGGGCTGTCACACAGTTTGTTGCGACGTTCCAGCAGTTTCCGCCGCGACAGCGTCCGGGAACATTTACGGTGGACCAGATCACGGAAGCTTTGTACAGAAAGTAATAGCCAGCATACATAACCCAATATGCCCTTGAGGAGATGGCGATGAAGCGAGTTATAATTCCCGCGTGGAGCGTTAGTAAGTCTATAGTGATTGCGACATGTCTCGGTGCCGTCAGTACAGTTAGCAGTGCTGCCGCCAAAGACCCTGCCGCTCCCTCGCGAGCTCAAGCCTATTCGCCTTATGTAAACCTGGATTATCCGTCAGAGGTTCTTTTTGGCGATGTTCATGTGCACACCGGGCTCTCCGGCGATGCTGGCGGGAGTGGTACACGCCTGATGCCCAGCGATGCCTATCGTTTCGCGCGGGGCGAGCAACTGGTGTCGAATACGGGGCAGCCGGTGCGTATCAGCCAGCCCTATGATTTTTTGGCGGTTGCCGATCACACCGATGGTATGGGCGTCATTCGGGATATTCTGGCCGGGGCACCGAATATCATGGCCGACCCCTACGGCCGCGAGCTCAATGCTGCCTTCATTCAGGGTGGTGAGGCTGCGCGCAAGGCAACCATCGACATGATCGCAAAGTTTTCACAGGGCGAAATCAACGAGGCGCTGAACTACCAACCCGGAAACCCGGCGTATATGTCAACTTGGAAAACCATCGTAAAGGCGGCGGAGGATTACAACGAACCCGGCGAGTTTACAGCCCTCATTGGTTTTGAGTGGACGTCACTGGTGAAAGGCAACAACCTTCACAGGGTAGTGTTGATGCGTGATGGTGCAGACAAAGCCATCAT
This sequence comes from Halioglobus sp. D3-4, assembly GCF_055809315.1. Lineage (NCBI taxonomy): Bacteria > Pseudomonadati > Pseudomonadota > Gammaproteobacteria > Cellvibrionales > Halieaceae > Halioglobus > Halioglobus sp. D3-4. Next base: position 2,336,199 of record NZ_CM147907.1, on the reverse strand, counting down.
GGTCGAACCCTATACCACGACACCGCCACTGGGGAGCCCCAACCCTCGGGATCTGTGGAAATGGATGGAAAACTGGGAGGCAGAGACGGGCGGCGAGATGCTTGCCATCCCCCATAACGGCAACCTGTCCAATGGATGGATGTTTCCAATGGTGGATAATTTCGATGACGATAATCCCCTCGATGAAACGTATCTGGCCTCCCGTGCGCGCTGGGAACCACTGGTGGAGGTTACCCAGGCGAAAGGTGATGGGGAGGCGCACCCACTGCTTTCACCAGAGGATGCGTTCGCCGATTTTGAAACCTGGGATATGGGTAATCTGGATGTCAGCGAAGCCAAGACGCCGGAAATGCTTCCCGGCGAGTACGCCCGCGCCGCGCTGAAACGTGGGTTGGAGCTTGACGCGGCCACAGGTATCAATCCCTACAAGTTCGGGATGATAGGTTCTACCGATACCCACACAGCGCTGTCCACGTCGGCTGAGAACAATTTTTTTGGCAAGAACGCGAATAGAGAGCCCAGGCCGGGACGGGATGTCGGTCTGGAGAAGTTCAATCCAGAGCTAGGGATCAAGCGCTTTTACTGGCAAACCTCCGCCTCCGGTGTGGTCGCTGTCTGGGCCAGGGAAAACACCCGCGGTGAAATTTTTGATGCGATGCAACGCAAAGAGACATACGCAACCACAGGGCCGCGTATTCGAGTCCGTTTCTTTGGCGGCTACGAATTTACCCAAGAGGATGCCCGCAATCGTGAACCCGCCACGTTGGGCTATGGCAAAGGTGTTCCGATGGGTGGGGATATTGGCCAGGCGCCTGATGACAAGGCGCCTACTTTTCTGGTAGCCGCAATGAAAGACCCTTTGAGTGGTAATCTCGACCGGATTCAAATCATCAAGGGTTGGCTGGATGCCGAGGGCCGTGCGCAAGAAAAAGTGTACGATGTCGTTTGGAGTGATCCGGCAACGCGTAAACCCGATGCTCAGGGCGACTTACCTGCAGTCGGCAATACTGTCGATGCCGGCACAGCCACCTGGATGAACACGATAGGTGATGGGGAACTTGTCGCAGTCTGGAAAGATCCCGATTTTGATCCATCCGCGAAAGCGTTCTACTACGCCAGGGTGCTTGAGATACCGACACCGCGATGGACGACATACGATGCAGCCAGGTTTTCTGAGGGTATTCCCGAGGGTGCGCCGGTCGCTATACAGGAGCGCGCATACACCTCACCGATCTGGTATGACCCGGCGTCGTAGGGTTAAGCTTATGGGCGTGCACAGGTGTAGCAAAGTCGACGGCTGCCGCTACTTTTGCTTGTCTAACCGGTCCATCAGGGCGGAGACTTCCGGTAGAGGGGGCTCGCTCAGCGGCGTCTCGCTGTAGACAAGGGGGTGCAGAACTGATCTGGCATCGTCCTCAAAGCCATTGTCAGCGAGCGCCGTGGCCAGGTGAATGCGGAACGTTACATTCTCGGGAGCAAGTGCCACGACTTCACGCAACATCTCTGTACCCTGGTCGCCCAGCCCGGTTTCTGCCAGTAGCCAACCGTATAGATGCTTGGCGTAGAGGTCCTCCGGGTCCAGTTCGTAGGCCTCCTGGGCGGTTTTCAGATCGCGTCTGTCGCCCAACTCGTGATACCCGCTTGCCAGTCTTACCAATACGGCGACATTTTCCGGTTCGTGCTGCGCCACCAGTTCATACTGTTTCACCGCACGATCGGTATCACCGCGGTGTGATAGCTCATCTGCCCACGCCAGTCGCGCAATACTATCGTCAGGCTTGGCGGCCAGCCAATCGGACATGACCTTTTCCGCCTTTTCTACATCGCCCGCTCTGGCTAGCGCTGTAAAGTAGCGCGAGAGCGTAACCGAATCGTTATTCAGTGCAAACGCTTTACTCAACAATTCGGATGCGGGCAGATACTTTCTCTTGTCCATCAGAATCTGTGCTTCCACCATATAGCCCATACCAGAGTCAGGGTGGCTTTGAGTGAACTGCTTGGCTAGTGCAATGGCTGCTTTGTCATCGCCCCTCAGGCGCTCCATCATCGCCAGTTTCAGCATTGCGCGAGGACTATTCGGCTCGACCGCCAATATCCGCTGCAAAGCGTCATACACCGCATCCTGGTTACCTTTGGCCTCCTGAGCGTCGACCACCTGCCACTTGGTGTTCAGGTCATCGGGGTTGGATATTTCCAATTCATCCAGTATTGCCAGGCCTTCGTCGATTTCGCCCCCCAGTATCTGTGCGCTGGCCAGCAGGTAGTTTCCTACCGGGTGATCGGGAACCAGTTTTACAATTTCCCGGCTGGTATTCAGCGCGCTGTCTGCTTTGCCCTGCTGCAGGTAGAGGTCAGCGAGGATAAGGCGCGGTTGCAGGATCTTTTTGTTGGCCGCACAGATGTCCTCCAGGCGTACGATCGCATCCTCATAATTACCTTCGCCCAGTGCGAGTTGTACCAGCCACAGTTGGGCTGTCGTATTATCGGGATCCTTTGCCAGCAGCTTGTTGATACGCTGTTTTGCCGCTTTGGGTTTACCATTGCTCATATCGATTCTTGCCAGTGCGAGCTCGGCCATGCTGAACTGCGGTGCAAGCGTCAATACGCGCTCATACAACTCTCCTGCGCCGACCAGGTCGCCCGATAGTTCCAGTACCGAGCCCTGAAGGTACAGCACTTGTGGGTCTTTCGGCCGCTCCTCCTGCAGCGCCGAGCTGATACCCAGCGCCTTGTCGTACTCACCGGCGCGCAACAGCGAGACGGTTAACATAATCTGGGTCTCTACTTTCTCCGGGGCATCCTCCACCAACTGGTCGAGCTTGGAGATACCTTCTTCAGTATCACCGCTGTTAATGTGCCCGAGCGCAACACGCGCAGCAGAGTTCACTGAGCCGAGCTTGAAAAACAGTGATTGATAACCCTTTGCGCGTTGCTCATCGCCGATGGCTGTGTAGGAACTGGCCAGAATGGCGGCAATCTCCGGGTCGCGACGGGACTGTTCAAGCAGCGGTTCCAGCAATTCAATCGCCTCCTTGTGCGAGCCCTGCTGATTCAATATGGCGGCCAGCTGCCGGCGTCCCAGTGCGCTGTCCGGTTTGTGGTGGTGAAACAGTTTCAGGTATTCCATAGCCTGCGCGTGATTGTCCATTTCGAAATAGACCTCACCCATCAGCAACAGACTCATGGCGTGGTCCGGTTCGTAGTCCAGTACCACTTTCAGTGCATCCAGCGCCTGCACATACTGCTCTGTCTGTTTGGCGTAGAGGGCGCGCACATAAGCGCTCATGGGGTCGTTGGGAAATTTCAATGCCAGTTGTGTTACGGGCTCACGGGCATCCTCAAGTTTATCGCTGGCAATGAGCGAACGGACCTGACCGGCGAGTGCAAATACGCTGTTGGGTCCGAGCTCTACGGCTTTTTCGAAGGCCGTGCGGGCCTCTTCCAGATTGCCTCCAGACAGTGCCAACTCGCCGCGCAGTATCCACGTCTCAGGTTGATCCAGCCCTGCCGCTAACACGCGCTTGATATCCTTGTCGGACAGGCCGACCAGATCCGCTCCCACTTCCGATTCGACCAGGCCCCGTTTGGCGTCATTGTTGTCGGGATTGCGGCGCAGTGCCTGCAGGAAGGCGGCCACCGCGTCCTCGCGCTGGCCCAGCTCAAGCAGCGCCTCCCCGCGTAATACCTCCCAAATGGCGGCGTCAGTATCCGAATCAATACGGCCCCAGTCCTCGTACAGTTCCAGCACACCCTGGTAGTTGCGCGCCAGCAATTTTGAGCGCGCCAGGGCCAGAACCAGATCCGGGCTGCGATAATTCAGATCGAACGCCTCCTGCATATAGTTCAGCGCGTCAGCTTTCTGGCTCATCTGCAGGTAGGTCTCGCCGAGAATCCAGCGTAATTCACCGTCGCCCGGGTTGTCCCGTAGCTCGTGCTTGAGCTCGGTCACCGCGGCGTCATAATCCTTTTCCGCCAAAAATTGCGTTGCCCTCGCGCGGTGGTCTTTCGGTACTAAGTGATAAATGCCTGCCGCGATAGCGGTGCCAGCAGCGGTGATTACAACCGCTAGCAGCCCCCGTTTCAGCACTTGGTAGTTCGGTGGTTCAGGCCAGTCCTGGGCACCGTCATACGGCACCCGCTCATCAGGTTTGACTTCGTTGAATTCTTTTCGCATAAATGATCAGGAGTCCAGAATATCCCGGCTTGCTGCGGGGAATGTAAGGTTGAGGACATCCTGTCAGGTGCTGTGGCTTTGCCTGTGTCATGGCGTTGCTTTCAGCGATTCTCCGCCAGCACGTTTTGCAGCGATGCCAGCAGTTGTTCTGTATTATCTTTTGGATCGAAGGTCGCGCTATCGACGTCAAGTACGCTCCTGAGTATTTCAATCGCGGTGGCTTTATTGCCCGACATCGCCTGGATCATTGCCTGGTGATAGGGCAGGTCGCGGCGTTTCTGGGACGCTTGCGCGCCGCGCTTGATTTGCTGCAGCGCTTCGCGTTGGTTTCCGGCGTTTGAATCCACCAGTGCCAGTACCTCAAGAACCTCTGCCTTGCCCGGTGTCACTATGCGATCGAGCTGTGCAAATTCTGGTGCGCTCCGCGTGTTCTCATCCCACAGGTGTTCAGCCAGGAAATTCAGTGCAATCGTATTTTGCGGCTGTTGCTTGACCACCTCCTTGAAGTGCAGAGTGGCATCCCATATTTGTCCTGCATCTGCCAATTGGGTGGCCAGTACCAGTCGTGCTTCTGCATCAGTGGGGTGGTTTACTATCCAGTCCTGTACGACTTGCTGCGCACCCGTATTGTTACCCGAGGCGTGGTAGTAGCTGGCCAGTTCCAGCATAGGTTGTGTGCCCGGTGCGCGTTCCAGCGCCTGCCTAGAAAGCGCAATGGCCTGTTCAGGCTTGCCGTCGCGCTGTGCTGCAATGGCCTGCAATCGCCATACGTCCGGTGCATCAGGTGCCAGTCGATTGAGGCGATTCAGGTAGTGGTTAAAACCTGGGGTATCACCTTCGAACGACGCCAGCCGGGCCAGCGACACCAGCGCAGGGGCGAACTTGTCATCGAGTTCTGCAGCGCGAGTCAGTTCCGCTGTGGCCAACTCGATGTCACCGGTACCGGCAGCAGCGGTTCCCAGCAAATGATGGACGAGTGCGCTGTCGGGTCTGGTTTTAACCAGCTTTTCCAGGTTATACATCGCCTTGCTGTAAAGCTGTTGAGCGATTTGCGATACCGCGGTGATGTACAGCGCTTCAGGCGATTGCCGTTTGGCTTCCGGTAGCATGGCCAGCAGGGCTGGAATCTTGCCGGGTTTGTTGTCCCACAGATAGTATCGCGCCAGCATCAGTCTGGGCTCTAGCGCCCCCGGGTGCACCTCGATGGCATATTCCAGCTGCGCCGCCATTTCTGCCTCATTTCCCGGCTCGGCGGCCAGCACCGCCTGATGCAATAACGTCGGCAGATGATCCGGTCTATCCGCCAACACCGCTTGATAGCGCGCGCGGCTGGCAGCGGTATTGCCCCGGCCCTGTTCAATCAACGCCAGTGCGTGGTTCGCAGCGTGGTCACCCGGTGACAGGGACAGTGCCTTTTTGAACGCCGCCTCAGCCTCTTCGACTTGCGCGTTCGCCAGATAGTTCTGTCCCAGCAGATTGTGTGCCTGTACGCTCTCGGGATGATGGTGTGCATTGTTCTGCGCTGCAACGATTGCACTGCTGTAATCCTCAATATGGTGCAGGTACTGTATGCGCAACAGCGCGGCTGGTTCGAGGGTGGGGTCCAGTGTCAATGCCGCTTCAAACTGCCGGTTGGCGGCCTCGCCCTGGCCCGCCGACAGCAGGCCAGCACCCAGTTTGAAATGGGCAGTGGCCGAGTCAGGCTCTATTTCCCGCACGGTTTCCAGTATTTTCAGCGCCTGCTGCTGTTTGCCGTCCTGCATCATTGCTTTCGCCATGAGGTTCAGTGACAGTGTGTCTGTCGGGTCAGCGTGCAGCACAGGGTGCAGGGTTTGTTGTGCATCTGCCGTCTGTCCGTTCGTGATATAGAGGCTCGCTAACAGGATACGGCCCGGTGCAAAATCAGGGTTGAGGCTGACCTGCCGCTCCGCCAGTCTCAATGCCTCTTCCTCATGCCCCTCTGCCAGATGGGCTCCGGCCAGATAGAAGAGAATAAGGGGGTACTGCTGGGCAGCGGGCCTGGCCAGCGTCAGCGCGATAATACTGTCTGCGTAGGCGCCGTTGTGGAAGTCCACAGAACCTTTCAGATAATTTGTCACCGCTGACTTGGGCGCTGCGACGAGCAGGAATTTGAGATCGGGAGCGACCTTGCGCATTTGCTGTTGGTGGAGGTTGAGCAGGCCGCGTTTGAGCCGGTATTCCCTGTTTCTGGGAGACAGCTTTATGGCAGTATTATACGCTTCAAGCGCTTCGGGCAGTTGTTGCTTCAGCGTCAGCAGGTCGCCTTTGTAACTCCAGGCATAGTGTTTCTCGGGTCGCTCTTTCAGGGCGCGATTGATCGCCGCCAAGGCGCCATCGGTATCGCCCGATGCGCCCAGGATCTGTGCTCGTGCCAGAGCGACCTCAATATTGCCGGGAAGCAGTTCTGCCGCTTTGTTGATATAGGTGTCGGCGGTCCAGACATCGCCCAGTTCCAGCAGAGCCTGCGCCTGTTGTATCTGCAGTCTGGCGGCAATCTTTGGCTCCAGACCGGCCGTGGAGAGCTCCATCGCCTGGGTCAGTTCGCCGTTGCGCAACAGTGCCTTGGCCAGTGATGGCAGAATCTCGTTGCGGTCCCAGCCCAGATCCCGGGCGCGCGTCAGCTCCTTGGCTGCTGCCATCATGTCGCCCGTTTTCAGGTAGGACATGCCCAGCATCCAGCGCGCTTTGGGGAGTGTCTCCTGCCGCTCGTTGGCAATACCCAGAGCCTGCTTCAGTTCGACTATTGTCTCGTCGTAGTGTCGCGCTTCGAAGTGCTGCTCTGCCTGGCCCATGTGCTGTGAGACGCTGTTGCTCTCGCACGCCGCCATCGCCACGACACAGCCTGCAAGCGCGAGCCGCATTAGGCATTGAACTGGTAAAAAACCTGCTTTATGCATAGCGTTTTCCGGAGTGTAACTCGCTTATTCTTAGATTGTGGAAAGCGGCATATGATCGGCTACCATAATCGGCTACGGAGAACAGTGTCAAGAATAATTGAGATGGAGAGCGGGGCGTTCCGTTGCGTAAACGGTGAGCCGGTGTGCAAGGGCAATTACCACGGTGGCAGGGCGCGCGAAGACTTACGGGATCGGCGCAATATAGGTCGCAGAAGCTGCAAAACTGTCAGCTTTTTTTACAATCGGCAAATTTTGAAATCGACACAAATGCATAGCCTACTGATGCATATACAGAAAAAAATTCTGGTATGAATGTTGCGTAATCCTAGTTGTAGCTATTAAAATGCGTACCACAAAATAATAATTCGATTCGGGAGTACATCTGATGCAAAACCAATCGGTAGTAAGCTCATCTCTGCAAACACATAGCTCCGGCCATTTGGTATCGCCCTGCGCTCAGTGGTTCAGGCGCTGTTGACCCCCCTTAAACTGTAAATCTGCCCCTGGTTCCAGACAGGGCGTGTGTACCTCCAACGTACTGCTGGAGGTGGCGATGATAGACAGGCAAGAGGTAGGCGATGATAGCGCGACACAAGTTTGATCGGACAATTGTGCCCGGTATGTTCCTTATGATGGCGGTTGCGGCGCAGGCTGCTGGTGCCGGAGATAACAATGCCCCAAGCGCAGCGGTTGATGCCAGTCTGGGCAATATAACGCGCCCGGTTGGCAACCTCAGCAGCTGTGTTGACCTGAAGGGGGACTGCAGTACGCTGATGGTCAATTACTACAGTGACTCTGTGGAATTCGCACTGTTCCAGCGTGGCAAGTACAGCGGGGCCGCCGCTAACGATCCGGTGGGCAATCAGGGCGCATTACCGGGAACGCAGTCCAGTAACAGTGAACTAGCGGCCTCTGATGGCCAGCAGAAGTTGCTGGGTATCGATTTCCTACGCGGTCTGCAGAAGAAGGACACGCAGGCTGCGGAGGGCACGCATGACTGGGCGTTCGCGGCGGCCAAATCGCTGAGCCACCAACATACGCATGACGTCGACTCTCACAGCAATTTTGTACCGAGCCATCTGGGGAGGGATCTGACCACGTTCTGGGACTTTGAGCATGTCTATCAATGGCAGGTGGATGTGAATATCCTCGACGCTGGTGCCAGCGATCTCTCACAGGTGGTTCTGAGCAATATCTACCTGTCGGCAAAGACGAACTCACGCAGTGATCCGCGTAATGTGGTTTGTGCGCTGACTAACCCCGACGGCTGCTGAATGCTTGTTGGCGCTGCTCCGGCGCCAGTTTGGAATCGTCCCCTCGCGCCTGCGAGTCAGGTGGGGGCGAGGCGCGCCAGCTGATTCAGTGCAAACCGCAACAAAGCTTGTATTTCTTGCCGCTGCCACAGGGGCAGGGGTCATTGCGGCCCGTTTTGGGAGCGCCGCGCACAAACGGTTCATCGTTGGCGGCTGAGGTAGGTAGCAGTGTAGGGTGATACTGGGGCGGCGCTCCGCCGGCGCGTTGTTCCAGCCAGTACCTGTGAATGCGTCGCGCAGCCGGCTCTATCTGGTGTTGCCAGAACTCAACTTCCTGTTGTTCCATCTCTTCGAGTTGCGCGAAGCCTTCATCCGTCGTGAACATCAGCATGGGCGCAAGGAAATCGTCAAAGGCCAGCGGCATCTCCGCCCAGCGCTCGGGGTGCATAGCGACAGCTTTCATATAGCCCTCGCACCACTCGTCGACGATGAGGTAGTGCTGGTCTCCTTCTACATGTTCCAGAAAGCAGGGCCCGAATTCCATGGGGGCCTCCATCAGCGTGGCGGCCGTGCTGTTCATGTGACGTATCAGCAGGCTGAAAATATGCTGGAATTCCTGCTCGCTTTCCCAGTCGGGCGATTGATCTTCGCCACCCCAGATCACCGGCAGCCATTGCGAGGGGGGTATCGCTTCCGGGCCACTGACCACAGCAGTGATAAACCCATCCAGCTCTGAGACACAGACAATTCCATCGTCGTTTTCCTGTGCGAGCAGAAATGCATCGAGTTCTTCATATTCCTCGTCGTTTAACGGGAGCGACAAGTCGGTGGGATCGTTCATGGGGTGACCTTTGTAGGCAGTCGAGCATTTTTACGCTACTGGATTGACCATGGTATGCGCTTGCGCAAAACCCTGTAAATACCTTTGCAACAATATGGTCGCGGGAGCGCATCATCTGCTAGCTAAAGTTGGCGGTTTTGGCTATGCGGGATACTTGCCGACAGTGACCCACAAAAATGCTTCTCCTCCTATGCTGTGGTAATCGGCTGAATCAATATTGAAACCAGCAAGTTCCAGATCGGCGTACAATGCTGCGGGTTCCTTGTGGCTGTAGTACAACTGCTGCCCCATAAACGTTTTGTAGCCATCAAACGTATTGGCCCCCGTGTACTCCTTCGTCGCATAGGTGAACAGCGCCTTCCCGTTCGGGCGTAGCCACGCGTGCATCTTCCGGAACAGGCCGCTGTGTTTTTCCGCCGGAAGATGAAACAGGCTGTAACTTGCGGTGATGGCATCAAACTGACCGACATCGAAGTCGACCTCGCTGATATCGGACCGAATCGTTTGCATTTGAGGGACATAACGGGCGGCCAGCTCAAGCATTTTCTCTGAGAAATCTACGCCGACGACCGACCAGCAATGATCCGTGAAATACCGCGCCACCGGTTCGCCGGCACCACAACCCAAGTCCAACAAGCGCCCTTGTCCCGTCAGTAGCTGCGCGTAAAAGGTTTCCAGAATGCCAGACATGTCGAAAAGCCCACGGTTCTCTTCGTAGGTTTCTGCGAACGAATCGTAAACGGCGCTGAGTTGTTTAGTCATTGTATGCCTCAGGAGGGGCGGCTAGGGCGTTAATACATTGGCCAGTATAGCGAAGCCTGCTTATGCCTGCTGACAACAATCGTCCCGACATGTGAGCCAGATCGCGACATCCTGCGTATGTACCCCAGAGAGTCCATTGGGGAATAAGGCGATGAAAAACTGGAGAGCAATTTTATGGGTATGGTTTGCGATGGGTGCGACGATGTCACACGCGATTGAAGAGCCTGCGTGGACACGGGTAACGGAAATCGATGATGTTGAAATACGTCAGTACGAGGCCGTCATCCAGGCCAGAACGCCGATTGGTAAAAGCGACAAGGCTACCGGCGGATTTCGCACTCTGGCGAACTATATTTTTGGCGGCAATGCGCGGGAACAGGAAATTGCGATGACGGCGCCAGTGGAAGAGCGGCTTGGCGACGAGGGCGCGTATATGGCGTTTACGATGCCATCGCAATACAGTCTGGACGAGCTTCCTGCACCTAATGGAGAAATGGTTACCCTTCACGAGGTGCCATCACGCACAGTGGCTGTCGTGAGCTTCTCAGGATGGGCGCGCGATGGGGTGGTGGAAGAGCAAAAACGTAGGTTGATGGAGACGCTGGAGGCAAATGGCTGGGCTGCGGTGGGTACGCCCTCGCTGAATCAATACAATCCGCCGTGGACGCTTTGGGGAAGGCGGAACGAGGTTATGGTGGAGGTCAGGAGCAATTGAGAATCGGGTCTAACTAACTCGCCGTTATTAATACCATGCGAATAGAATACCTGTAAGGACCGTGTAACCTGGGTGGTCTAACCCCGGCAGCAGGGGCGACCGGCCAGACGCGGAGCGCCCTTGCTGTATTGACTTGTTACATGGGTCTCGATAAAGCCCATTGAAGACGCAGTCCCGCTAAAGCAATAAACAAAAGCGGTAATACACCTGGGATTGGTACCTGGGTAGACTCTCTGTAAAACCAGGCTCCCACACCCGTGTAGCGCTGTTGGGCATATTGAAACTCTCTAATAGCAATCTGGTCGGGGGACGATGGCATTCTACTATCTAACAAGAGTGACCTAACCGCGAGGTTATGCTGGGGTGGCTCCAGTGTGGTGGACACAATGGCGCGAATATATCGAAAGTCGAATTCACCCGTACCTTCTGCCGTTGGTTCAAATCCAAGTACGTCGAAGAAATCTGTCGCCCACTGAGAATCACCCGGCAGCACTTCCAGTATTGCTCCATCAGTATGTATATAGGGCGTTGTCGCCTCGAACAGCGCGATTACGTCGTCTTGAGTTGCCCAGTTCCAGCCCTCAACACTATGGCCCCGCACACTGCCTGCACCACAAACGCCACCAGGACACACTGCATCAATTTCCGCCCAACTTACGGTATCGAAGTCCTCAGGCTGCAGCCACTCAACGCCATTGACGACAACCGGGGGCATCAGCTCGGCATGGGCCAAACCAATCCAAGTAGAAAGTAAAAGTGCTGATATCCATCTCATGGCATGATCTCCTTTAGAGGCATGTAACGCCTAGCGCAACCGCGACGAAACCGCGCAGCGGTTTTGACGTCCGGCCCCGATAGGGGCGCATTGCCGCGTTTTGTTATGTTTATAAACCACTCTCTAGCTCTGAAGCCCATTTGGAATACCGAGTCATGAGTGTTTCTTTGTACTCTTGATTTGTCACGAATATATCTGCGCCGCCATCATACGGAGCATACACGTTTCCATTGTTTGGGTTAAGAAAAACAATCCGTGATAGCTCATCATTGGCAACAGCCAAAATCACACTATCAAATTTTCCTGAATTCCAGGCGCCAACTTCGGCGGAATACAAGGTGGTATCAATGTCTTCATCTGCGAAGTCTCCGGTTTTTATTCCTTCGATCCCATGGAACGACTCGATGCAGTGCCAGTAAAGCAGCAGTCCGGATTCTAACCCAAGGACTTCTTGCGCAATCTCATTGTGCCTAGATAAAAGAATTGCTTCTTCTGACTTACTCTTTGGATATCTTTTCGATCCAGGAAGACTATGAATCCTGAACCATATCGCTGATTTTTGCTCACGGAGCTTCCACCCAAGCATCGGGATATCTTTGAAGTACTTGCTCCATGCGTCTTTAAACATAACAGTAAAGTATATGTTGTAGCTAAATGTAACCATTATGTCTACATCCAGCCATGTGTAGGCATATGTAGCCACAGGTGACTACTAGCCATGTCCGTATACAGAAAGTAGCCATCAACTATCGCTATGTCAGTGCCCTCGAGTACAAATTAAATCTGTCCCCATTATTCTTCGATAGCACATTGTGTCGCCTTGCAATTGCCCTTTTTCGACTCAGTTCATTGTCGTATCGAATTGAGTTGTGCTAATCCAATCGGCTCTCGATACTGACCAGGCCCCCGGTTACCCCGAAGTGAATCCATCGGCTGAGAACCTGCTTGCCGGTTGCGCGCTGAATGCCTGCCGCGTAGGTCGCCAGTTGTCCTGCAAACCCCAGTGCAATCTCTTCCCAGTCGGTGCGCGCTCGCGGCGAAGCCTTGTGATCAATCAGCACATACCCCTCTGCAGTCTCCAGCAACAAGTCTATCCAACCACTGATAAGCTGGCCCCGCTCGTTAGTGTAGTAAACCGGATACTCGACATACATATTGATAGGGGTGAACCGTTGCTTAATCTCATCCACAAAGCGGTTCGCACACCTATCCGCCATTTCCACCGAAATCGTATTCTCCATACCATGATCGCGCAAAATTCGCGCTGTAGCGTTCTGTCCCAGCACCGTTGATGCGATCACCGCATGCAGCGCTGAACCCAGCGTGGCGGGCTCGTATTCGCCGGTGATTTCCAGTCGATCACCCAACAATACGACTTCGCTTACGGTGGCATGTTCATCCCCGGGCAGACTTGATGGGCTCAGTTGTAGCGGCAGTTTCTCAATGGCCGGGGCAGGGCTGACTAGCCATTCAGGCTTGTACGCTGGTAGCTCGGTATCGTATTCACTCGCGTGTAATTCCCATTGTCGGCTGGTAATGACGGTCCCGTCTGGCAGGGCAAGCGTGTCACCCTCGGGCAACATCCAGTCCGCTTCAAGGGTGTCCATCCACTCTGTGCTGTTCTGCTTGGTGTTCATCGTGATGATCAATCCATCCCGCGGGCGCGTCAGAGATACATATAACAGGCGCTTCATCTCCTGCACTTCCTGCGCCATGGCGGCCTGGCCCTCGGCGCTTTCACCGATCTGGTCGAGCAGTGCGATGTTGGCGCTTTGCATACCGGTAAAGGCGGGCCAGTAGCGCAGTGTGCGATTGGCCAACGGCTTACCCAGATCGATGGTGGTGGGGGAGGGCAGTACACTCAGCCCCCATAATCTTGGCTTGAGTTTGGCGTCCAGGTCCATTGCTATCACGATAGGCCATTCCAGCCCTTTGGCGCCGTGGTGGGTGACAAGTTGAATCGCGTTCTCGGTGCCGCCGGTGGCCTGTGTGTCGTCCTCGGTGGCGGCGAGTTGGTAAAACCACAGGACCAGTCCGGCGCTGGTGGCGGGTTGGTTCTGGGCGGCGCACTGGTTCATGTAGTCTTCGGCGTGTGCCAGCAGTGCGCCCAGGTTGTTGAGGCGGTGTTGGCTGCGCTGTTCTGTGGGCCCCCAACGGTATACGGCTTCGCGCACATTGCCGGCATCTATTGCGGTGCGCAGCACTTCTACCGGCGTCAGAAAGTGCAGGCGGTTGCGCAGTGTTTTCAACGCGGCCAGTGGACCCTGTTCATCGTCTTCAAGCCATTGGCTTGAGCGCGCCTCCGGTTCTTCCAGATAGGCCATGCGCTGGGCGATCCACGCCTCCGGGTTCTCGCTTTTGGTCAGCGTGAGTATCTCAGCGCTGGCCAGTGTGTCGGTGGGGTCGATCACACGTCTGAGGCAGGCCATCGCAAGGCAGCCTTCGGGGGTGCTGAGCAGGCCGGGGCGTTTGTAGCGGATGGGGAGTTTGGCGTCGCTGAGCGCGTTGGCGATTTCGCGCAGGTTGTCGTGGGTACGGCACAGTATCGCAATATCGCTGTAGGTGGCTGGGCGTGATTGCTTGCTCTGTTTGTCGACCACGGTGCGGCCTTCTTCTATCAGGCTGCTTACGCCGTTGGCCAATGCCTGCGCACGAGTGGTTTTGTTACTGCCGCCCAGTTGCCATAGCTCCACGGCGGGTTCTTCAGTGAAATCGTCACGTGCCGGTATCAGTGACACCTGCTCCGGTTTGAGCGTGTCAGAGAAGGCCGGCACAAACAGGTTGTTAATGTAGTGCACCAGTGCCGGGGTGGAGCGCCAGGACCGCTCCAGTATCTCGGGTGTGTTGCCATCCTCGGTGACGCGCTCAACCACCGCAGCCATCAACGTCGGATCTGCGCCGCGAAAACCGTAGATGGATTGCTTGATATCGCCTACCCAGATTACCTGCCCGGCCAGTTGTGAGAGTTTCAGGAACAGGGCCAATTGTATCGGGCTGGTATCCTGGAACTCGTCCACCATGAGCAGCTGCAGTTCTTCGCGCAGAGTCTCCTGCACAGTGGGGTGATCCAGTAATTGAAAGAGACGCTGTTCCTGGTCGACAAAATCGATCAGGCCTTTTTGCGTTTTTAGTTGCTGGTAGGCGCTCAGGCTATCGGCGGCAATCGCAAATACCTGTTCGGCGAAGAAGCGGATATCGCGGTGCAGGGCAGGGTGCTTGTCGTAGTCGATGGCGATATCTGCGATGGGCTCGGCGAATGGTTTGGATTTTTTGCCGGGCAGTTTTTTACTCAGCGTGATCCACTCAGGCCACGTGGCGCGCTCTTTGTACAGGCCGGCGCGTATGCCGCTGATCAGCGAGAGATATTCGCGAGTGACCTTGGTGCCGTCCACGGTGGTATCGATACCGTCCATCGCCTGTTCTATGGTGTTCAGTAATTGCCGGTTAAGATCGCGCGTGGTGGCTTTGGGAAAGTGCGCGAGCAGTTGGTCAGCACTGGCGTTGCCGAGATGGCGGATATCCTCCGGTGACTGGTTATTGGCACGCGCGGCGTCCGCGATGCTTTTTACTTCCGCGCGCCAGTTCAGTTGCTGCTGCCGGTCGGTGATTTGCAGTCGGTGGCAGGCGGCATTCATCTGCCGGATCAACACGGTGTTGTCTGCCAGTGCGCGCTCCATCGCCTGATAGAACAAAGCATCGCCCTGTGCTTCCTCGATGACCTGTTGATCTGGTGGCATACCAGCTTCAAACGCGAAACGGTGCAGCAACTCGCCGCACACACTGTTTACCGTGCCGATCAGCGCCTGCTCCATCTGATTGGCCACCTGCAACTGGCCGGCTTCAATCAGCGCGCCGCGCACGCGCTCCTTCAGTTCGCCGGCGGCCAATTTGGTGAAGGTGGTGGCGATTACGCCAGCGGGAGCGACTTTCCTTGAAGACAGCAACTCTTGCAGCTTCTGAGTCAGCGAATAGGTTTTGCCGCTGCCGGCACCGGCACTGATGAAATGGATATTGTCGCTCATGCGTTTTCTTCCCAGCCGGTGAGCACGCTGTAGTCGTTGAAAACGTCGCTGGTCTCGGGAATGTCCAGGCCGTCCTCCGGGAGGGCGGATTCCTGCGTTGGTTCGGTGTTGGTCACAGTCACTTCGATCAGGCCGCGCTCAAACTGCCCGTTGCGCCACCTCCAACTCTGTTCGAAGCGCTGCCAGTATTCTATCGGGCCTTCCTCATCCGCCGGTTCGAGAATGTCGGCATTGGGAAAGAAGTTGTGATTCAGGCTCAGCAGGGTAGAGTCCATGACAATGAAGTAGCTGAGAGCGGGCGAATCCGATGCGCCGTTATTGCGTCGCAGATGTGAATAAGTGGCAAGCTGTAGATAGCTGTTCGCCAGCAGTGCCTCGCGGCGGTATTTTTTGCCACCCCACTTAATATCGATCACAGCCTCTGTGCCGTCCTTGCGCGTTGCCAGCAGGTCGATGAAGCCGTTCAGCGCGCCACCGGTAAAGCGACCCTCCTGCCACAGCTCCATTTGTACGGCCACCACGTCTGCGGATTGTAGGTGTTCCACCAGCGTGATGAGGGAATCCTGTACCTGGGTGATGAAGCGTTCACACTCGGCCTGTCGGCCTGCCTCCAGTAACAGCGCGCCCTCCTGTTGCAACAGCGTGCGGATGTGTGTGTCTACCCAGGCGGCGATGGTGCTGGTGTCGATACTGCGTATTGCCGGATGCGCGCTCAGGAATTCCTCATAGACCCGGTGGGCGAGGCTGCCCTTGAGCTGGTTGCCATCGCTGACATTGGCCAGTGAGCCGGGGCGAATTCTGGCGGCGTAGCGCAGCAGCCACTGGTACGGACTGTGAATGTAGGCATCCAGGCTAGAGTAGGATTCGGTTTCGCGCGCCGGAATTTTCGCGGATGTTGGCAGCTGCCACCAGCGTACTTTGGGCGGCAGGGTTTGGGGGGTAAGCGGATGCGTGGCAATGCCGAGTTGCTGTGCCGTCTCGCTGCTGGCGATCTGCAGCATGGGCAGTCCCTCGGTAAGGCTGGCGATCTGGTCCCACAGCGGGTGGTGGCGTTCGGTATCGTCGTGCAGGATAAAGGTGCAGCGCTCTACCGCACTCAGCAGGGGGCGCAGCCAGGCCTTGCCCAGCCATTCCAGTTGCGCGTCCTCGGTTTGCAGGTGTACGCCGTGTTCGTGTAGCGCGGCCCGTTCAGTGCGCGACCACGGCCAGCGCTGCACGCGGTCATTCGCCTGGCAGTCCCACCAGATCACGTTGTCTGCCGCACACCCGGCAAACGCGCCGGCATGATCTGCCCGCAACACTCTGGGGTGGCCGGGGCATATCTCTGCGCAGCGATCGGCGATCGCCGCGCCGGTACCGCGCACGTCTTCTATCAAGCGCCGCACATTGTCCTGTGTGAGTGGATCGCGGCCGTGGGCTTTGAGGCGCGCTATCGCACTTACAAACTCAAGCGCCTGGTTGAGTGCGATGTGGTAGAGGGTTTTGCGGTCCAAGTTCTCGGTCGACTCCCTGGCTCCCTGTAACCAGTCGGCGACTTTTTGCGCGCGCAGTGACAGTGTCTCGCTATCGACGCCCTCCTGCGGCGAGAAGCGCGGGGATTCCAGCCAGTAGCGCAGGCTCTCTTCAAGTTGCTTGCGCTCGGGTGGATCCAGGTGTGTCAGGCTTGCGTTGATCGCCTCTTCCCAGGCCGCGCTGCCGATGCCGGGTACGTCGGCTACTGTGCGCGCGAGTGTCTCGCGTATGCGCTTGGGAATCGGGCCGACAGGGTGCGACAAAAACTGGAACAGTGCGGTGGGGTTCAATGGCTCCCACAGCAACTCACAGGCCAGTGGTAATACCTGGAATACCGGGCGCCAGGGTGAGAGTGCGCTAAAACCCAGGCGCGGGCTGTACAGTCGCTCCAGCGTGTCGTCCAGTAACTCGCCGCGTGCCTGTGCCAGCAGGGCGACGGATTTATCGGGTGCTTCCCGCAACCAGCTTTGTGTCAGTAGTGCTGTGAGCGGAGTGCTCTCTGACGGGGAATCGGCGCGCAGGGCGATAACGGTGCCATCGCCGTGCAGTACGAGCTTCTCGCGGGTGTCCTGCAGCAGGTGATCCTGTAGTCGGCGCAGATCGGTATCGGCGCTGCCCTGCGGCTTGGCGGCCGAGGGTTCTGCAATGGGTGCGCCAACGGCCCTGATCAGTTGTTGCCACAGATGGGGGAAGTCACCCAGCGTATCGCGCAAGGTGATCGTGTCAATGGCGATAGGGTTGTCGGGCAGCAGGGCGATGACGCGCCGGATGCGCTGACCGGGGTTGGGGGCCACCAACGCTGCCGCATGTTGTTCAATCACGGCCATATCAAGCATTCGCGCAGGTGCATCATCGCCAAAGCAGCCGTCCCACCCCGCCAGATACCACTGGTCTCGCCATTGCAGCAGGGTGCGAGCGACAGAGAACGGGTCTGCATTGTAGGAGGCGTGATAAAAAGCCGCTTGGTGGTCTACCGCGTCGATACACCCCAGGTACTGAATCAGGCGTGTGGTAAAGGAAATGTCGCGAGCGGGAATCCCCAGTTGTGTCTCCAGTAACCTGAGGAACCCGGCGGGGCCGACCACTACTTCGCCCAGTGCATCCTTGCGCAGCTCCGGCACGGCGGAATCGCCCTTGATCGCAAGCGTTACACTGACTTTTCCTGTACCGGGTTGTCCAGCCATGTGCTATTTGCCCTCCCTGGAGATTGAGCGCCTATGATAGGCGTAACGTCCACGCCTAGCCATCGTTGGCGAAATGTACCTGCGCGGCTACACGACATGTATGGATGTCCATGAAGCTAAATTAAACCGGCACGGGCTAATTACACTCTCAAGTGACTGCAATGACAGTTCCGACGGTATTTCGGTGTTTGAGCGGCTATAGTTATCATCATTCACGCAATGCGGGGAGTTCCAATGACCGAGATCGTACCCACAATCTGTCGCCTGTGTATCGCCCACTGTGGCGTGCTGGCCGAAGTCGAGGATGATAACGGTCGTCGCAAGGTCACTAAGGTCACCGGTGATCCGGATAACCCCCTGTTTAAGGGCTACACCTGCCCCAAGGGTAGAGCCCTACCGGAGCTGCACAACCACCAGGGCCGCCTGCTGCATTCGATGAAATGCCAGGCGGATGGCAGCCATGCACGTATCGACAGTGAGCAGGCCACCATCGAAGTCGCCGAGCGTATAAAGGCTATTGTCGATCAGTATGGTCCGCGCGCCGTGGCGTTCTATGTGGGCACACCCAATGGCGGACAGCCGACGTCGGCGGCCATGGGGAATGCGTTTTTGCGGGCGATTGGCTCGCGCATGTTTTTCACCTCCAACACCATAGACCAGCCCGGTAAACAGATATCCATGGCGCTGCACGGCAAGTGGCTGGGTGGGGAGCCGGATTTTGAACAGGCCGATGCCTGGCTGTTGGTGGGCAACAATCCCATTATTTCCAAATCGGCGGGTATTCCCGGGCAGAACCCGGCGCAAAAACTGAAAGAGGCGCGGGCGCGCGGCATGCAATTGATAGTGATTGATCCGCGCGTTTCCGATTGCGCGCGCAAGGCGGCTATTCACTTACAGTGCCGTCCGGGTGAAGATCACGCCATTCTCGCGGGCATGATCAACATTATCATCGAAGAAGGTTTATACGATCGCGACTTCATAGAACACAACGTCAATGGCTTTGCTGAGCTACGTGAGACGGTGGCTGGCTTCACGCCTGATTACGTGGCTGCTCGCGCGGGTATTCCCGCTGCACAGCTTGTTGAGGCCGCGCGTGTTTTTGCCCGTGCCCGAATACGTCACGCCAACAGTGGCACCGGCGCCAGCTTCTCGATGTATTGCAATCTCAAGGACTACCTCGTCGCCTGCCTCAACACCGTATGTGGCGCTTATACCCGCGAGGGTGAGCGTGTGACGCGGCCCAATGCCATGCTGCCTGCTTACACGCCCAAGGCGCAGGCATTTCCACCGTTCAAGGCCTGGGGCTTTGGCGAGAAGCTGCGCGTGCGCGGTTTAACCGATACAGCCGCAGGTATGCCCACCGCAGCGCTGGCAGAAGAGATACTCTTGCCCGGTGAGGGGCAGGTGAAGGCGCTGGTCTGTATCGGAGGTAACCCGATGGCTGCTTGGCCTGATCAGCGCAAAACTCAACAGGCGATGGAGGCACTGGAGCTGTTGGTTACGCTGGATGTGGAAATGTCGACCACTGCGCGTCTCGCTGATTACGTTATCGCCTGTACGCAAACACTGGAAACGCCAGGAATGAGTCAGAGCGGAGAAGCGATAAAGTACTTCGGTTCGGGCATCGGCTTCCCCTGCGCCTACGCGCAGTATTCACCGGCTGTGGCCGATGTACCGCACGGCTCTGATCTGGTAGAGGATTGGGCCTTCTTTTATCGTATGGCCGGACACCTAGGTCTCGAGTTGGTGTATGCCTCGGCGTTTGGTTTTTCGAAGTTTCACGAGGCTCCTTACGAAGTATTGCCGTTGGCGGAAATCGAAAACCCTACGTTGGAGACGCTGTACGCCTCAATCTGTGCACACTCACGTATTCCGCTGGAGGAGGTTAAAAAATATCCACATGGACATATCTTTGACAGTGATGTGCGCGTTCAGCCGCGAGACCCAGGCTGTAGAGATCGGCTTGACTGTGGCAATGCTGTGATGCTGGAGCAACTCGCAGAGGTGTTCGCACAGGATTACCGCGCGCACCACGACACTTCAGATTATCCATTTCGCTACATTCCGCGCCGGCACAATAACTTCATGAACTCCACTGGCCGCTCCATCACCAAACTGAACAGCAACAAGCCGTTTAACCCGGTATGGATGCATCCCGACGATATGCGCGCGGTGGGGGTGGGCGAGGGCGACCGGGTACGCATTGCCACTACCCACGATGGCATCGTGGCCACGGTTGAGGGCGACGATACCCTGCGCCCCGGGGTAGTGGCGATAGCGCACGCCTTCGGCGGGCTGGTGGAGGAGGACGAGCGCTACGAAGAACTGGGCGCAAATACCGGTCGCCTGGTGCGTGCCGATGAGGATTCCGACCCCATCACCGGTATGCCTCGCATGGGTAATATCCCGGTGGCTATATCTGCCTGCTGAGTTCGCTGCATCGAGTTGGATACGGGTGCCCCGATAGCTCACTGAGTTGTGCAGCCCACGATGAACGTTTATCCCCGTGTGCTGTCCAATTTCCCCTACAACAAGGTAGGGGCCGGCGTCACTTTCCCTGTGTATTTTGACGCTATAAGTACAGGTGTTGCTTGTATTTCTCCCCTGCACTGGATTATCGTTGCCGATTAAGCGTTTTCACTTCATTTGAATTGTAGAGCCATGAAAATAGTAGCCCCTCTTCTCGTCACCACTTTGCTGTCCGCACCGGTTTTTGCCACGACTTATCAGCTGCCATCAGAGCATTTTGATGTTGTCGGCTCGGTCACCACCGTGGAGGCCAAGTATGAGGATACACTGCTGGATATAGCCCGCCGCAAGGGTATAGGGCAGGATCACATGGAGCGGGTCAATCCTGATATTGATCGGTGGTTACCCGGTGATGGCACTGTCGTAACAGTCCCCTCGCAGCATATATTGCCGCGCGGGCCGCGTACGGGGCTGGTATTGAACCTGCCGGAAATGCGGATGTACTATTATCCTCCCAAGAAGCCGGGTCAGCCGGCGGAAGTGCAAACGTATCCGATTAGCATCGGGCGTATGGACTGGGCGACACCGCTGGGCGTGACCCGTATCGTGGAGAAAACCAAAAACCCCACCTGGACGCCGCCGGCGTCGATTCACAAGGAACGTGCTGAAAAGGGTGAGCCTCCGCTGCCGCGAGTAGTGCCGGCAGGGCCCAATAATCCGCTGGGTAAGTATAAAATGCGATTGGGCATTCCGGGTTATTTGATTCACAGCACGAACAAGCCGCAGGGTGTGGGTATGCGCGTTTCTCACGGCTGCATCCGCATGTTACCCGAAGACATCGAAAAGCTTTTCCCGCAACTGCCGACAGGCACGCAGGTGAGTATTGTCAACCAACCGGTCAAAGCGGGCTGGTACGGGGGCAAGCTGTATCTTGAAGTCCATCCTCCTCTGGAAGAGTATCCGAACGACCGAGGCGCCATGGTGCAATATGTGAACCTGGCGTTGGACGATGCCATGGCGCGGCGGGCAGCCGGTACCATGCTGGATAACGCAGCAATCGACGAGGAACTCAGTCGCCAGACTGGTATTCCTTTGGTGATCTCTAATGGGGGTTACTGAAGGTATTGACGGTACTAAGAAGGTACTGAAGAAATACTGCAGGTAGACACCGAGGATACCGGAGCGGCTAACCCGTGAGAGTATAGCCGCCCCGGTAAAGAGGTGCCCTGGGTGTTACTTGTTCATGGACTGCTTGAACATACGGTCCATTTTCTCGGAGTTGGCATCGCAGCAAGCTTGAGCAGCGTTGGCTTTGGCCAGAGCAGCGGCAGCGTCAGCAGCAGCTTTGTTGGCAGTAGCCTGAGCAGCTTCAACTTGCGCTTTCAGCGTGTCCAGGTCACGAGTAGTGGCACAGCCGGTTACGCCTGTCAGGGCGACCAACATAAAAGCTGCTGCCGTTGTTTTGAGCGAATTACGCATAATATTGTCCTCTAAGTGGTCAGCCGGTAACCGGCTTAAAAAGTCTATCCAATTTGAACTGCCCTTCCCTTTTTAGTTCAGGGCTGTGCAGCTCGTTTTAGGGCAATGTCGCCAAACCAGGTCGGCGAGCACCTCCAGACGCTATTTTCAGAGATACTGAGCGTAATCGCAAGCTATTGTTTACCCGACTTTTTCCCAGTTAGCGGACAATGACACGGGTGCCGACAACCACCCATTTGGCCAGTTCTTCCACTTGTTCGTTGGTTAGCGCGATGCAGCCCTCAGTCCAATTGACTGTTTCATGAACTTTTATATCGCCGGCGCCCAGCCCGTGGATGCCCAATTGGCCGCCCAGCCTGGTGTTCTGCGGGGGTGGCAGGCCGCGGTCCAGGTCATAGCGCAACGCCCGGTATTCTTCGATATCAATACGCTCGTCAAGAAATGCACGTTCTGTGTGTTCCAGATTGGGGTAATTGAAGGCCATAAACAACTCGAACCTTTCGCTGGGCCTGATTTCGGTGATGGTGAATTCGCCTAGCGGTGTGGTGCCGTCATCCCGCAGCCGTGCTAGTGTCGGGCCATTGCTGCCGATGGCGATGTTTTCAAATACATGCAGTGGATTGTCGCCGTCCATCACCATCAGGCTGAGGTCTTCGGTATCAATAGCAACCCAAACATCATCGGTGGCCGCTGCGGCCCGCGTATCGGGTGTGACTGTGACAATGAAGATTAGAAAGCTGAGAGAGAGTAAAACAGAGAGGGCTGGCGCGCAGTAATTTTTGGGCGACTGTGCAGAGAGAGTGCGAATCGAAAACACGTTCAAAGTCCGGGTCAGGGAGAGTGCCAAAGATTCTAGCTGTCAGCAAGTGACGATTCAATGTGCATCCTCTGGTAATCTGTCACTCTTTGGCGGGATGCTGAATGGGGGAAAAGCGGATGAAAAAGAGACTAAAAGCTACCGCTCTACTGCTGGCGCTATTGCTGGTGGTTTTAAGTTGGCCCGCCTGGCAGCTCTACGAGGAAGTCCGCAAGGCAAGCAGTGAGGATCCGCTGGTCTGGGAGGAAGATATTGTTGCGCTTGAGTCAAACACCCGTAAGCAGTCTCTCGATGGGCAGGAGGTTGTGTTTATTGGCAGTTCCAGTATCCGGCTGTGGGACACCCTCGCCGACGATATGGCGCCCATAAGTGTGATACAGCACGGCTTCGGCGGTGCCAAGCTGAATGATGTTGTGCACTATGCAGAGCGACTGGTGAATGCCTGGCAGCCGCGCGCCGTGGTGGTGTTTGCCGGTACGAATGATATTCACCCCGGTGCGGAGAAATCACCGCAGCGGTTGCTGTCGAGTTATCAGGCCTTTGTGGAAGCGGTGCGAGCGGAGCAGCCCGATGTACCTATCTATTACATCGGCATTACTCCGTCGCCGCTGCGCTGGTCAGTCTGGTCTGTCGCACAGTCCACCAATGCGTTGATTCAGCAGTGGTCGACGACGCAGCCCAAACTGCATTTTATAGACACTGCACATCGGTTGATGGGCAGCGACGGCGAGCCAGACCCCGACAACTATCGTATTGACGGCCTCCACCTCAGTGCACAGGGTTATGGCCTGTGGCGAGAGAGTATTCGCCAGCGCTTGCTTGACGAGATCGGCGCGCTGGGCCCGACTCATGACTAGCGCTGCTGATCAATCGTTGATCAAATCCCGGTTGCTGGATCCCCGCGTGATCGAGGATCCATATCCGTTCTACCGGGATTTGCTCAATCACGCACCGGTGTACCGGGTGCCGGGCACCGAGGTATACCTCGTCTCTTCATGGTCACTGATTCATGAAGTGTTAAAGAATCAGGCCGATTACTCCGCCAATCTCACCGGTATTCTGATGACAGATGGTCGGGGCCAGCCCACACTGTTCGATCTGACACAATTCGGTGGAGCGGTGGATGCAATTGCCAATGCCGATGAGCCCTTCCACGCGGTTCACCGCAGGCTGGTATTGCCCCAGTTAAATGCGCGCAAGGTGGTCGCCATGGATGCCGAGGTGCGCACCTGGGCGCGGGCGGGGGTGCGGCAGTTGGTTTCGGCGGGGGGTGGTGACTGCGTCGGTGCACTTGCCAATGCGATACCTGTGAAAGTCATGGCGCGGCTGGTGGGCCTGCCGGTGGAGGATGTCGATCAGCTTCTGCAGTGGGCCTTCAGCGGCGGTGATATTCTGGCCGGGACGATTGATCTGGAGCGACTGGCAGCGCTGGGAGTCTCCACCGGACAGATGAGGGAATACCTCGCGACACATTTCGATACCGTGGTACAAAAGGCGAGCTCACTGGAAAGGCATTCTGTGATGGATGAGCTGGCAGTTGGCGTTACAGAGGGTGTGATTTCCGCGCAGGATGCGGTGGCGATTCTGATCGTGCTGGTGGGCGCGGCGGGCGAATCTACCTCCAGTCTGGTGGGGAGCGCTATCCGTATTCTGGCGCAGAACAGCGAATTGCAGCAGCAGTTGCGCGGCCAGCCTGCACTTATCGAGCGTTTCGTCGAGGAGGTCGTGCGCCTTGAGTCGCCGTTTAAGGGGCATTACCGGGCTGTCCGGAGAGAGACACAGTTGGGTGGTGTTGTCATTCCAGACACCGCTCGGGTTTTTCTGCTATGGGCCGCGGCCAACCGTGATCCCGAAGTATTCGCCGATCCGGACAGGCTGGATATCACGCGTCACAATACTGCCGAGCATCTCGGTTTTGGTCATGGCATTCATTTTTGTATTGGCGCGCGGTTGGCGCGTATGGAGGCGAGGGTAATACTGGAGGAGTTGTTGCAGTCCACCCGTAGTTTTTGTCTGGACAGCCGATTTCCTGTGGCGCATGTACCGAGCATTTTTGTCAGGCGTTTGGGAGAACTGCATTTGCAGGTTAGCGCGAATGGTTGATGCAAAGTAACAGAGGGAGAAAGTGGATATGAGGTTGCGTTTCTGGCTGTTGGCAGCGCCTGTCTTAATGGTCGCTGTGCTTGCGATTTCGGGAATCGACTGGAACGGCTATGCGTTGCGTATCTATATGAGCGCCAGTCAGCCGCTGGCGGTAGACGATGCGCCGCATCGAGAAACCAGTGGGGGCGTGGACTTTACGCTTACGGCGATTACTGATGAACTCGATATGCCGTGGAGTTTCGCCTTCTTACCCGATGGCGATATTCTGGTTACCGAGCGCAGTGGCTCTCTACAGAGGCTGGATCCGGAGTCGGGCACACTCACCCCCATCAGTGGTGTGCCGGAGGTTTATTATCAGGGGCAGGGTGGTCTGCTTGATATTGCATTGCTCCGCGCAGCACAACCGGGGTCGCCAGCGGATAGCTCGCTGCCCTTATGGGTTTACCTCACGTATTCCGCACCCATGGGCGACGACGGCTCCACCACGCGGTTGGCGCGTGCGCGGTTGCAGGACAATGCGCTGCGTGAGCTGGACGTGCTCTATACCACCGAGCCGGTGCTGGCGACTAAAAAGCACTACGGTGGCCGATTGCTGTTTGTTGGCGATCACCTGTATATGACCATGGGCGAGCGGGGCCGGGCAGAATTAGCACAACAGCTGGATGCCGATATGGGCAAAGTGCTGCGGTTTAACAGCGACGGCAGTGTGCCGGCGGATAACCCATTTGCAACAATACCCGGCGCGCGCCCCGCGATATACAGCTACGGGCATCGCAACCCACAGGGCCTCGCTCGACACCCCGTAACCGGTGATATCTGGCTCACTGAACACGGTCCGCAGGGAGGCGATGAACTCAACCGCCTGCAGCCGGGCGCCAACTATGGCTGGCCGGTGATCACCTATGGCGAAGAGTACGGCGGCGGCAAGATCGGAGAGGGAACCGCGAAAGAGGGAATGGAGCAGCCCGTCTACTACTATGTCCCTTCCATTGCGACAAGTGCGCTGAGCTTTTATCAAGGCGAACAATTTCCCGGGTGGAATGGCAATGCGTTTATCGGCGCCCTGCGCGCGCTCCATCTTAATCGTCTGGGTTTTAATCCCGACGGCACGGTGATCGAGCATCGGATGCTGTCCGACCTCAATCTGCGCCTCCGGGATGTCAAGCAGGGCCCCGACGGTAACCTCTATCTGTTGAGTGAGCAGGGTTCTCTGTTGCGGCTCGCGCCGGCGGCAGAATGATGGTTCCGAGATGCGCCCTTCAGGGGTTGTAGCTAGTGACTAATAGGGTGTAGTCTATAGTCGTTAACCGACTTATAAAGGTAAAGCGTATGTCCGGCTGCCCGCATTTTGATCTTACTGCTCCCGAAACCTATCAGGGCGGCGTCCCGAGAGAAGTTTTTAAGTACCTTCGCAATGAGCAGCCCATTTACTGGCATGACGACCCGGAGACAGACACCGGTTTCTGGGCGGTAACGCGACAGAAAGACCTGGATTTCATCTCCAAGAACCCTCTGTTGTTCTCCTCTGCGGAAAAAAGTTGCCTGCCTTGGGAATCCGATCCGGAGCGGGTGGCGATAATGCGTCAGCAGTTGATCAATATGGACCCACCGCAGCACTTGAAGTATCGCCGGCTGGTGCGGAACGCTTTTACCCCCAAGAACGTTGATAGCTACGAGCCGCGCTTTCGCGCGGTTGCGAAGAATATCGTTGAACGGGCTGTGGCGGGTGGGGAGTGTGAATTTGTTGAAGATATCGCGGCAGAGTTGCCATTGATCGCGATTTGCGAACTGATGGGGGTGCCCATCGATAGACGCAAGGACTTGTTTGAGTGGACCAACATCATGCTGGGTATGAATGACCCGGAATTGTCTACCTCGGAGGCAGATGGTGAGAATGCGATGGCCCAGATGTTTTTTCTGGCCCATGAGCTGGCTGTCACCCATCGCGAAAACCCGCAGGACGACATTGTGAATATTCTGCTCAATGGTACGGTGGAGGATGAACCACTCACCGACGAGGAGTTCTGTCACTTCTTTCTGATGTTAATGGTCGCCGGAAATGAGACAACCCGCACCGTGACATCGCAGGGCATGCGCCTGTTAATGGAGCACCCCGAACAGTACCAGATGCTGGTGGAGGACCCGGATCTCCTCGACGGTGCCATTGAAGAAATTCTGCGTTTCGATCCCGCCATTATCGCTTTCCGTCGTACCGCGATGGAAGATGTGGAAGTGAACGGGCAGCGAATAAGCAAGGGCGACAAGATAAACCTGTATTATGCGGCGGCCAGCTCGGATGAGGATGTGTTCAGCGACGTCGATACCTTTGATATTTTGCGGTCGCAGCGCGAAGACGTGAAAAACGGTCACCGCGCGTTCGGAATCGGTGAGCATTTTTGTATGGGGTCTCATCTCGCACGACTGGAACTGAAGGTGGTTTTCGAGGAAGTGTTAAAGCATATTCGCAACCCGCGCCTGAATGGCGATATCAATTGGTTGCGCTCCAGTTTTATTCACGGCATCAAGAAGATGCCAATCGCGTTTGATCTTGTGTGAGCGTATTCAGCTGCGAGTGAGCAGATAGGTAATTGCTTCGCTGAGCGCGTCACACTCCAGTTTTATTGCTTTCTTCGTTTTAACGCTGCGCGGGTTGATTTCATCGACCATGCCGCGCAGAGTTGCAAATAGCAGGTGGCGAGCAATATCGCTCTGCTGTGGTTCCTGCACCGTGTCTTCAAACAACTTGTGCCACAGTTGTGAGGTTTTTTTGGCCCAGCGCGTGAGCTGTTTTTGACCGTTGATGCTGGAGGTTTCGTCTTTGCCGGCATTTCGCAGGATCGCGATGCTCACCCGGTACTCTTTTTTGCTGACGAGCTTCCATATCACGTCAATCAGTTGTCTTATACGCGGCTGCAGTTCTTTGCTTTCAAATGTCGTGTCCTCCAACGTGCTGCTGAAGTTATCGAAAATGTAATCGATGACTGCCTGCAGCAGCCCATCCTTGTCGCCAAAGTGATACTGCAGTACGCCCCAGCTTACGCCCGCTTCCTCGGCGATTCGATTGGTATGCGCGGCATTAAAGCCATCGCGGTAGATGCAGTCGATGGCGGCCAGAATGACTTTCTCGCGGGTGACTTCACGCTTGCTGGGTTTTGGGTTTTTTTTGGTCATGACCGCTTCCACGGGTATTGAGGTATCAAAAAGGGTTGGCCTGTAAAATAGTGGCAACTATAAAATATTGACGCTATATTGGCAGCTCGCGCATTATACATCGCCTATCGCATACAGGTGCACGCTTTGAATAATAAAAACCTGACAAAATTCAGCCGTCTTCAGTTAGCTCAACTGGGCCGCGAATACATGCTCTGTTCGCAGTTCAATAGCAGAACCGGCTATGCGGCTCTACGCATAAACCACGGTGATGAGGCATATAAAGACGTCGCGATTGCCAACTGGATGGGCGCTAGCCCGGTTTATACCCGGCGTATGCAGAAGGCGATGGGCTTTGCGGGCGGGGTCGATGTCGCCACGATATTCAAGGGGCTGCAGCTGGAATGTGGCTTTACGCACCAGTATTTCGATGTGCACTTTGAGGTGGCAGCGCCGGACCGTGGCCGCTTCTGGCTAAACAGTTGTGGGCCGCTGCTGGAGACTGAGCCGCGTGGGGCTGATGCGGTTAAAGTGATGTGCCACGATATTGAAGACCCCACCTTCAACGCGACCGCAGTGGCGACTAATGCGCGCGCCCGTATGGTGCCGGTACACAGGCCGCCGCGCATGCCGGCGGACAGGGTGCCGCACTGTGAGTGGACGGTGTTTATCGATGAAGAAGCAGAGGCTGTTCCCGAGCCGGATATCGCTCGGGTAATGAGTAGTACAGAGCTTGCGAACGTCGTCATAGAGCGTGGGCTGAATGCTGAGCCCGGTGGGCTGGACGATTACTCCGGCCCGCTGTTTGAGCAGCTGCATCTGGAGCAGTTCTCTCATGCAGCTTTGGTCGTCGCGTGCAGCGAACTGGCGGTGCAGGTACATCTGTTGATCACCGGCCTTCTCTATTCCATCGCACAGCGTTATGGTGACGCTGCGGCACTTGCTGTCGGTGAGTTCCAGATGACAGGCAGCAGTTGGGTTATGAGTGCACGATTGAGTGAATGGCTGGGCTGCAAGGATGCAGGGATAGACGGTATTCTGGCCGTGCTCGAGGTCCATCCGGCATTCCAGCCAGGTGAATATTGGTCGATTGAATTGACACGTTTGTCTGATCACCGCGCTCGTCTTGTCATTGGAGAGTGTCCGGCCACTGCTGAAACGCTGTCTTACAGCTGGTTTGCGCTGCTGGCGAGGGGGATGAACGGCGGGCTGGACGGACTGGTGAAGGGGGTTGATCCGCGCGCCCGGATCGAGGCTTGCACGGACAATGATCTGGCCTGGGATATTGTGATAGACGACGCCAGCGAACTGCTTGAAGAGCCTCTCGCCGTGCAGATTGCCAAGGGTACCGTGTTGTATCAGACCAGATTGGAAGACCGTATCCAGTTATTACAGGTGTGATAGCGGCGCATGCAGCCCTTGCCCACGCGTTGTGGTAGGGTTGCTGTCGAACAAAAACCCACGCCCCACAGAAGACAGCAACATGAAGAAGCCCAGATTATCGTCCCGGCGTTCGGTCGCTCTTGTCAGTGCACTACTGGCAACCAATGCCAGCGCTGCCACGTCAACCTATTCTCCGGGCGGCTGGTCGACATTACATCAGGACGCGGGTAACAGGCGCGCAGTGGAAACTACAGTTCTGTCGCGCGAGTATGCCAGCTGGCACGCACTGGCGGGTGCATCGGTGCTGACCGCGCCTGTCATCAGTCCCGATGGTCAGCAGATGTATTTCACCACGGGTCTGCCCAGCGGCAACAGCAATCTGTACGCCTACACCATGAACGGTACACCGCTGTGGCACGCTGCACCCTGGAGCAGCGCGAGTGATGGCGTCGACCCCTGTGCGCTGCTTTCCAGCCCCATTGTCGATACGCAGGGCGATATCTATATCGGTGACTGCAATCAGGTGTTCGCCTACCGCTCAGACGGAGCATTGAAATGGGTTGTCGATTTGCCGCCTCTGCAGGAGGGCGACTGGGTGGCTGCGGGCGATCATCCTGTCAATGCATTTACCACGGCAGCATTTACCGCTGAAGGTGAGCTGCTGGGTGTGACGAATTTTGGCGATGTTCTGATTATTGATCGCGACACCGGACGCACTCTGAATCAACCCTATCGCCTACCAGGGTTGCTGCCACCCTATGCCACCACGGTGCCGATGCCCGACAGTGTGCTGGGTGATGGCTTGATGGATCCAGCCTTCAGGGAGTGGGGCTGGCAGTTGATATTCGGCGGCAGCATGCGCTCTGCGAATACACCGGCTGTGGCGGCCAATGGTCGAATATTTGTAGTGGGCAGCGGTGCGCGGGAAGGGCTGGGGTCGCTCTATGCACTGGATGTGATTCGCAGCGCTTCCGCCGTGACGCTCAACGAGGCGTTTGTCACCAGTATCGGGCTTGGCAGTGGCTCCAGTCCTGCCTTGTCGCCGGCGGAGGATCATGCATATGTCAGCGATGAGGAAGGCTGGTTTTATAGCATTGATACCGCCAGCGGAGCGATAACCTGGAAAGTGAAAACCAGAGCGGCCGCTGGTGCTGCGGCCGTTGGCCGTGATGGCACCATCTATGCCCTGCAGGCAAACGCCCCGGCGGTTGTGGCGATTGATCCCGATGGCGGTATTTTGTGGGAGAGCGATTTTTCCAAAGTGCTGCCACAGCGCCTGCCGGCATCCTTCGTGTTTGGTGACCCGGTTGCCACCGGTAATGGCAACCCAATGGTGACGGACGATGCTGTACTGGTGCCGGTGGTATACGGGTACCCTATCCCGATTCTGGGGTTTACGGCCCCGGTGCAGTCGGTGGTGGCAGCGCTTGACCTGAAAACAGGTGAGGCCGTGCGCGATCTGGTTACTCTGCCCGGTGATTCCAGCGGTATTACCGCCGTGCTGCCCGATGGCACTGTTATCAGCAGTATTGGCGACACCCTGACATCTGCCGTCAGTCCGCTCAAGCCGCTGGTCGATATGCTGCTGCCGGGAGATCTCGAAATGATGGGCTCTACCGGTGGTGTGCAAGTGGCGTTGCCGGTCTCGTCACAGTAGTTGCCACCACTGTGGTGAGAGTCGTAAAAGCGTGTTTGCTTGTATTGCTGGGACT
The DNA here is from genome assembly GCF_055809315.1 of Halioglobus sp. D3-4. NCBI lineage: Bacteria > Pseudomonadati > Pseudomonadota > Gammaproteobacteria > Cellvibrionales > Halieaceae > Halioglobus > Halioglobus sp. D3-4. The sequence goes on along the minus strand of NZ_CM147907.1, from coordinate 2,304,930 downwards.
GCTGGTAGCCTGCAACGAAATGCAATACTACAAGCAGTCTGTGCAGGGCCATTTGGATATCATCGGCCAGGCCACCGATATCGAACAGTTGCTCGCGGATGACAGCCTGAGCCCACAGGTGCGGGAAAAACTGTTACTGGTATTGCAGGCGCGTGAATTCGCTGTTGCAACGCTGCAGTTGTCGGTCAACGACAGCTATACCGAGTATGTGGACCTCAAGCGCGGCTATGTCGTGGAGAACCTGTATGCGGCCGAGGAGTTTTCCACAGAGTTGGTTACGTGGTGCTATCCCGTTATCGGGTGTGCCGGTTACCGAGGCTATTTTGATGCCACCATGTTGCAGCAGTATCGCGATGAGCTGATAGAACAGGGCTACGATACCTATGTCGGCCACGTGACAGCCTATTCAACGCTGGGCTGGTTTGATGATCCGGTGCTCAATACGTTCATAGCACTGCCGGACTACCGGCTTGTCGGGTTGATCTTTCACGAGTTGGCTCACCAGCAACTGTATATCGATGACGACACGGTTTTTAATGAGTCCTTTGCCACGGCGGTCGAGCAGGCCGGGATGGAGAGGTTTTATGCGGCCGGGGATGATGCCGATCAGCTGGGTAATTACCACGCTTACCGACATCGCGTGAACACACTGGTGACTATGGCGGCAGAGGCCAGGCAGCAGTTGCAGGATATCTATCAGCAGCCTCTTTCCGTGCAGAGTAAGCGGAAGGCCAAGGCGCGGGTGCTGGACGAGTTGGATCGCCAGTATGCTCTGATGACAGCTAAGCCCGGGGCGGGGCCTGATACACCGGTGCCTGTCGAATTCAATAATGCCAGGCTCGGTGCAATGGGCGCCTATCATCAACAGGTGCCCGCATTTCTGCAGATACAGGCGAGTCACGGTCGCGACTTTTCACAGTTCTATGCGCATGTTGCAAGGCTTGGTCGGCTAGCTGCGGACGAGCGGGGCCGGTGTCTGGATTTATGGGGTGAGAAAGCAAACGCCAGCGATACCGTTATCCCTTCTTTATGCCGATAGGGCCACACTAAAGTCCGCTGACTAGTTGGCTAGAAAGCGGCGGGCAAAGGCTTCAATCCGCTTCTTCTTCTCGTCGATGCCCGACAGCGCGGTGCGGCCGTCTTCATTCAGGAAGTTACAGCCATTAACCATGGTGACACCGGCTGCCTCCAGGCGTTCATGAGTACCGTCTCCGGGGTTCTTGATGCCTGTCCAGATATCGAATGGCTTGGTGCTGCAGTTTTGCTCTTCGCGCACCGCCTGCAGCGTGTCCAGCAGTGGGTATATCTCCTCTTCATCGTGTGATGTGGCCATCCAGCCATCGAATCGGCAGGCGCGGCGCATCGCTGCAGGTGCGTAACCGCCAATCATGATAGGTAATGGCCTGCTGGTGCCAGGAGACATTTTCACCGGGGGAATGTCGTAGTACTTCCCGTGAAATTCAGTCATGTCTCCCGACAGCAGGCCGGGAATGATCTCCAGCATCTCGTCTGCGCGTTTACCGCGTGTATGGAAATCCTGACCCGTCATCTCGAACTCGGCTTTTTGCCAGCCCACACCGACTCCGAGGGTCACTCTGTTATTTGAAAGTACCGCTGCGGTGGAGAGTGCTTTGGCTGCGCTGAGTGGGTCGCGCAGCGGCAGAATGTAGATCGTAGAGAGAAAGTGTAATCGCGTTGTCGCCTGCGCCAATGCCGCCGTCGCCACCCAGGGATCGGGCCAGTGCGTATCCGGATTCCAGAAAATATTGCCGCTATCGCGATAGAGGTACTCATCGACTTGATCTCTGGTGGTTACCAGATGGTCACCATAGGATACACCGTGAAAGCCGAGTTCTTCGCAGAACCTTGCCAGCTCCACCAGTTGATCCATTTCTACAAAGGCGAGTGACTGCCAGAACTTCATCGAATACTCCCTTGTACGCGTCGTCTGCAGGGTGTGTCGGTGGTCGAGATGAGAGCATGAAACAGGCAGGGTCATGCAGTTGTCAAGCGCTCTCCGACCCCGCTGGAATATAGTTGCAACTATATATTAACTCGGCTAAGGTGGCTTTCAAAGGTGAATTTCCCAAGTATCGGGTCGAATTGTAGGAGGTAATTGCATGCCTGCGTATAGCCGTGAAGAAATGGAAGAGATGATGCGCCGCTGGCTGGCAGTGAATGACAAGGCAGAGCAAGAGGGCAACTGGCGCCATCTGGCAGATTACTATACCGAGGATTGTCTCTACGGTTGGGATACTCCCAATGGCAAGTACGAATTTACCGGCCGCGAGACGATACGGGAAACCTGCGTCGGTGCCGCGATGGACCCTTACAAGGGCTGGACATACCCCTACGATAAAATGGTGATTGATGAAACGCGCGGTACTGCAATGGCCACCTGGTGGCAGACTCCCCCCGGCGCACCGGTGCGCGAGGACGGCTCCTTGATGAGAGTGATAGGCGCTTCCTATTTCAAGTATGGCGGAAACTACCAGTGGAGTGAGCAGTTGGATCTGTATGACTACACTAATATCACAAACCTGATCAAGGAGTGTGTTGACAAGGGTATTCTGAAGGAGATGCCTGTTATGTCCAGCCAACAGGTGGCGGAGGGGGAGTCGTCGTGAGCGAGCGAGCTGCCGCTGTGTTGAAACTGCCGCCGAGGGTGAGTGGCGAAAAGCCGGATATCGGTCATATGGAGGAGTTCGGCGTCAACTTTGCACGTTTCCTGATGCGTTGCAACGAGGAGTGCGGTGAGCTGGCCGAGTTCAATATGGGTGGCCAGCAGACAGTCCTGATGAGTGGACCCGAGGCGCAGGAGGCGTTCCTGAAAACGCTGGATATGAAGCTCAGTCGCGCCGCAGCCTATCAGGCCACGGTGCCGGTATTCGGCAAGGGTGTGATCTTTGACGCGCCACCGGAAAAAATGAAAACGCAGCTAAAGATTCAGGTGGATGCGCTGCGTTACCAGAACATGAAGCACTATGCCGCGATTATCTCCAGGGAAGTAGAGGACTGGGTCGCGGGCTGGGGCGATGAGGGTGAACTGGATTTTCTCGACGAGTTTCTGCGCCTGACTCTGAATACAGCGACACATTGCCTGTTAGGTGCAGATTTCCGCTATCAGTTGACGGATGAGTTCAGGGAGCTTTACCACGCGCTGGAAAAAGGCCTGCAGGCAATCGCCTTTGTCGATCCCTATTTGCAGCAGCCGATATTCGAAGCGCGCGATAAAGCGCGTGAGCGCTTACAGGAATTGATAGGCGGAATTATCGCTGAGCGCCGTGCCAAAGAAAACGTTGTATACGGTGATGCGCTGGAAACCTTCATGGCCGGCACTTATGCCGACGGCAGCCATCTCAATGATAACGAGATCACCGGGTTGGTAATCGCCACGATGTTCGCCGGCCACCACACCAGTTCGGGTACCGCGACCTGGACACTGACTGAATTGGCGCGCCAGCGACCCTATGCCGACGAGGTGTTGCAGGAGCTGCAGCAGTTATTCGCAGAAGGTGCGCCTATTACCTTTGAATCGCTGCGCGAAATTCCTCGTCTGGAGCGTTTTATCGAGGAGGTGCTGCGCTTGCATCCTCCCCTCATCCTGCTGATGCGCCGGGTGATAGAGGATATTGATTACAACGGTACCCTGATCGAAGCCGGCAAGACAGTGGCGATCTCCACTTACGGCTCGCATCGCAATACCGATTATTTCCCCGATCCGGAACGCTTCGATCCGCACCGGCCTAAGCCCGACACCCTGTTTGCCTATATCCCGTTCGGCGGTGGTCCGCACAAGTGTGCCGGCAATGCCTTTGCGATGATGCAACTGAAAGCGATCTTCGCGGCCCTTCTGCCGCGCTACGAGTTTGAGCTGGTCGACCCCGAGGACAGCTATCAGGACGATTTTTCCGCGATGGTTCTTAAGCCCAGTGGGCCGTGTCGCCTGCGCTACCGGAAACGCGATTAAGCTGAGGGTATGCCGATGAAGATTTCAATCGATCTGGCGCTGTGCCAAGGTCACAGTGTCTGCCTTGGCGAGGCCCCGGAGGTATTTGATGTGGTCGATCAGGATGGGGGATATCCGCAGGTGAAGGTGTTGCTGGAGAACCCGCCCGAGGCGCTGCGGGATAAGGTTATGAAGGCGGCGCGCTATTGCCCCAACAATGTTATTACGGTGCTGGAAGATCAGTGAAAATCCTGATTACAGGCGGTACCGGCTTTGTCGGCTCCCATGTCTGTCGACAATTGATGGCGGCAGGGCAATCGGTGCGTTTGCTGGTGCGCAATGCCGACAAGGCGCAGGCCTACTATCACGCGCTCGGTGAGGGTTTCCCTGAGCTGGTGGTGGGTGATGTGACTGATCTGGCCTCGGTGCGAGTCGCGCTCGAAGGATGTGACGGTGTGGTGCATGCTGCAGCGGGTACGCCGATGCAGGCGGGTTCTTTGGAGCAGCTCTTTGCGTTAAACGTCGACGGCGTGAAGCATATCGTGGATAGTGCGCTGGAGATGGGCCTTGAACATATCGTCTGTATCTCCAGTATCACAGCGATCTTTAACCCCGATGCGGCCAAGGTCACTGCCGATGCGCCACCGGTAAAATCCAGACTGCCCTACGGCCAGAGCAAGGTGCTGGCAGAGAGGTATCTGCGGGCGTTACAAGCACAGGGAGCGCCCATCGCCATCGTCTACCCAGGTGGTGTAATTGGCCCAGACGACCCCGGTTTTTCTGATTCCTTCAAAGCCCTGAAACACCGCATGGAGAATGGCTTTCGTATCTTCGGCGACGGTGGTATTCAGTATGTCGACGTACGCGACCTCGCCGCCCTGGTGTGTTCACTGTTGGTTGATGGTGGATCTGGCCGCTTTTTGCTGCCAGGCGTGTACAGCTCATGGACGCAATTGGCGGATACCATAGAGGCCGTATCGGGCTGTCAGTTGCACCGTATTCCCGCTCAGGGTTGGAAGCTGCGACTGGTTGGTCAATTGATGGATCTTATGCGGCTGTTCAAAACTGTGGATTCACCGATTTCTGCAGAAACGATGCGCTATGCCACGCTGTGGCCAAATATCAATAATACCGAAGAGCTGACCGCGCGGGGACTGCATTTGCGTTCCTCGCAGGAGACGTTTGCCGATGCAATAGCATGGATGGTGAGAGCGGGACATGTGGCGCCCGCATTGTGCCCGGGATTGGCAGCGCATGAGTGACACTTTGAAACCGCAGCAGGGCCAACCGTTCTATTTCGATGACTATGTTGTCGGTGCCGAGCATGCAGCCGGCACCTACACCGTCAGTGCGCAGGAGATTATCGCGTTTGCTTCCCAGTGGGATCCGCAGCCCTGGCATACCGATGAGTCAGCCGCAAAGGCATCGCCCTTTGGTGGGCTCACGGCCTGTTCTGCACATATCTTTTCCATCTTCTGTATCACCAGTCAGCGCTGGGAGAGTGGTGTAGTGCAGCAGGCGGTGGCAGGGCTGGGCTTTGACGAAATGCGTATGCACAAACCCGTTTATGCCGGTGATACCCTGCGCTGTATCTCGATCATCGACACGGCGAGAGCCTCACGCAGTAAACCCGATTGCGGCATCGTGATCTACCATACCTATTTGATCAACCAGCACGATGAGCGGGTCTTCAGCATAAAAGCTTCCTCACTGATGGCCAGGGAGCCGGCAACAATGACCTGACAGGCCTTTACTGATGGCCCTCAGCCCTGTGCATGTAAGCGGCAACCGAAACAGTTCAAGCTGCTCGGTGAATAACAATAACGCAACAGTTACATAGGTTGGTTTTACACATGAGACATCTGTCGGCTTGTTCAAGAATGCGCACACTCTCACTCCTGCTGCTCAGTGTTCCGATGGCTTCCTGGGCAGCGCCCGCTTTGGAGGAGGTCTTTGTCACTGCTGAGCGGCGCATGGAGTCGCTGCAGGATGTGCCTATATCCATTGTCGCCTTTAATCAGGAGATGCTGGAAAATCTGGGTATTTCCGACATCAAGGATCTCGCCGCCCAGGTGCCCAATGTGCAGATAGGAGAATTCACCGGCTCAGCGACCACAGTGCGGTTGTTTATTCGCGGTGTCGGCCAGGGGGATGTACAGATCACACAGGACCCCTCCGTGGCCCTGTATATGGATGGTGTTTATATCGGGTCTTCAGTCGGGACTGCATTTGAGACAGCCGATCTACAGCGTATCGAAGTATTGCGTGGGCCGCAGGGCACCCTGTATGGACGCAATGCCACCGGTGGTGCTATCAATATCATCACCCGCGAGGCCGACCCCGACGGCTTGCGACTCAAGCAGTTGTTTAACGTGGGCAATCTCGATCTGTTCCGCTCCACCAGTTTGGTCAATGTGCCGATAAAGGAGGGCGTGGCGGCCGTAAAGCTGGCCTACACCACCTACAGCCGCGATGGGTGGGTCGATAATCTTGGTAGTGGGGAGGACTTCGGTATTGAGGACAGAGAAACCTTTACCGGCGATTTTCACTGGAACATAGGCGACACCCAGGAAATGAACTATCAGTATGGGCAAAACGCCATCAAGGATACATCGCGCCTGTCACAGGCGCTGGGGTTTGATCCCGCCGGTGGCCCGGGTGCAGCGCTTGTCGTTTTTGAGAACCCTGCCGTCAATGCCGATGGTCAGCCCTTGGAGGCAACATCGGATCGACTGGATAAAGCCACCGCTTTCGATGAGCAGCAAAAGGGTGATGTGCAGATTCATGCCCACACGCTCAACTACGCGTGGGAGATGAATGACATGATGACATTCAAATCCATCACCGGTTACCGTGACGTCAATGCGTTTACGCAGAACTCCCAGGTGCCGACTGCCTCATTACAGAGCCTGTACTCGATTACTAACGGGATTACCGATACCTCCTTCAATCAGTTCACGCAGGAGTTTCAGTTGTTGGGTGAGGCCGACACGCTCAACTGGGTAAGCGGTGTTTTTTACTACGAGGATGAAGGCAAGGAAACCAACAGCGGCAACAGCAACGGCTCTGAAAATATCCCGCCGGGGGAGAAGATCGATTATACCTCCACCAGGAACAAGTCGTTGGCAGCGTATGGGCAGATCACCTGGACGCCGCCACAGTTGGATGACAAATGGCATTTCACGCTGGGTGGCCGCTACTCAAAAGACAAGCGCAAGGCCTATCGGGACAATAGTCGGGTATCGTTCGGTTTTGGTGGCGCGCCCAACGGGATTCCGGCTTTTCAGGCGAATTATGATCAGGACTTCAGCAAGTTCAACCCGGGGTTCACGGTGGACTATGACCTGAATGCGAGCGCCAATGTCTACGCCAAAGTGGTGACGGCATACAAGGCCGGCGGTACCAGCCAGCGTTCCACCAATGTGACGAACTTCCAGCAGGGGTTCGACCCGGAGGAGCTGACGTCCTACGAGATAGGTTACAAGGGCGATCTTGCCGACAGCCGGGTGAGGCTGAATGCCGCAATATTCTACATGGATTACAGTGACTACCAGCAGAGCGTAGCGACCGGTAATAATCCGGGCGAGCGGGACTTTGTGAATATAGACAGTGCGGATATAAAAGGGTTGGAACTCGATCTTTCAGTGGCGGCCACCGATGCACTCACTGGCACTTTCAGTTACGGCTATCTGAACTCCAGTTTCGGTCCCGAGAGCATCACTTATCTGGGGCTTGATGCCGGCTCGCCCAGCGGTGTCTCAGAGCGCACGGAACAACTGACGGACGATCTGGCACTGGCGCCGAAGCACAGCGCGACAGCCGCACTGGATTACCGTCGCGAGCTAAGTTTTGGCCTGTTCAACGCGAATATCAATGCCCAGTACCAGGGCAAGACAAACTCGGGCGTTGGTGAGCCCACTGGCTACCTGGACAAGCGGACCTTGTTGGGTGCAACGCTGTCTGTCTCGGAAATCCAGTTGGGTGCAGGCTACGGTGAACTCAAGGTGCGTTTGTGGGGCAAAAACCTCACGGATGAAGAGTACTTTGTCGGCAATATTCGCCAGAGTGGATTTGATCTGCTAGGCCTTACCGATGGGGTGGGCACCTTCGGCGACCCCCGTACGTATGGTTTGACTGTGGAGTATGAATTCTTTTAACGATAGGACGCTGAGATGATCGCTGTCCGTAGGTAGAGCAGAGATCCTGAGGCAGGTTCAATACATCGATAAATACGAATAGTCGGCAACTTATAATCGAATTGTCAGAATGATTAGAATGCTTATGCTGTCCCTCGAAATTTCGATGGAGAAGCGCAATGGCATTGTTTAATCTGCATCACCGGATCTATCTTCGTGCTCAACAGCTCGCTGCAGCAGGGTGTTCGCTGTGATGCAAAGGCTGGGGATTGTCGGCGGTGGGCAACTCGCACTGTATTTGTGTGAGGCCGCACAGGCTTTGGGTGCTGATGTCTCAATACTGGCAGAGCCCGGAGACGCTCCGGCGCTGCTCCTTGCAGACAGGCGTTTCGTCGCCTCTTTAGATGATATTGGCGTCATTGACCAGTTTATCGCCAGCTGTGATGTCGTGACTTTCGACAAGGAAGCAATCCCGGACGGAACGCTTCTCCACCTCGCGGCTGCTGAGGGAGAGGGGCACTGTGTGATTCGTCCGTGTGTGGAAACCCTGCTCACGCTGAAAGACAAGAGTGTACAGAAGGAGTGGCTGGTATCACAAAATCTACCCACATTACCTTTTCAAGTCCTGTCGGGAAACAACCTGTCTCTGCGAGATCTCACCGAAAAACTGGGTGATAAACTCGTACAAAAAGCCAGTCGCGGTGGTTACGATGGTCGGGGCGTACAGATTCTGGCGCCGCTAACATCACCGCGGGAGCTCTGGAATATACCCAGCGTGGTGGAACCTTTCATGCCGGACTGTCGGGAAGTCGCAGTCATTGTCGCGCGCTCCCCCTCTGGCGTGATGGATGTATTCCCGCCTGTGAGCATGGAGTTTGAAACGCAGTTCAATGCCGTATCAACGGTGGTTGTACCTGCGGACATTGATGCTGAAAAATCCGCAGAGGCGACGGCTCTGGCACGCCGCGCAATTGATGCGCTGGGGGGGGTCGGAGTCTTTGCCGTTGAATTATTCCTTTCCAGTACGGGAGAGCTTCTGATCAATGAAATCTCTCCTCGCGTCCACAATTCAGGACACGTGACGATGGCCGCCTGCAATGTCTCCCAGTTTGAGCAGCATGCGCGCGCAGTGCTGGGGCTGCCGCTGGCTGTGAGCAGCCAGCTTTATCCAGCTGCCATGTTGAATATTCTTTATCACGAACATTTCAGGCGTATATGCCCTCCCGGACCGACAGTGAAGAATCTGCCTGCTTCTGGCTCGACACTGTATTGGTACGGCAAAACACCCGGACGTACGGGCCGAAAGATGGGGCACATCAATTCTATCGGCCGCAGCGTTGGCGAGGCTCTGAAGCAAGCCCGGGCCTCACTGTTGCGGCTCCATCAGGAAGGAAAGACAGCATGACAGCAGTAGTAGGTATTATCATGGGCAGCGACTCCGATCTGCCAAAAATGCAGCCCGCAGCAGACATGCTGGAGGAACTGGACATTGGTTACGAGCTGGATATTGTCAGCGCCCACCGCACACCAGACAAATTGCACGACTATGCCGCCAGCGCGGAATCTCGCGGGCTGCGGGTTATCGTTGCGGGAGCAGGTGGCGCGGCCCACTTGCCGGGTATGGTGGCGGCGCTGAGTGTACTGCCAGTGGTCGGAGTGCCAATCAGTGCGACGCGACTACAGGGTATCGATGCCGCGCTGTCGATTGTGCAAATGCCGGCGGGTGTGCCAGTCGCTACAGTGGCCATCGACAATGCGGTAAACGCCGCGATACTGGCCGCCCAGATGCTTGGTACAGGCGATGCTGCGATACGGGAGCGGCTGCGCGAATACAAAGCGGGCTTGCGCGACAAGGTGCTGGAAAAGTCATCGAGGTTGCGCGGTGAAACCAGCCCATGATGTCGGTATTCCTCAGTAACCTCAGCTCTCCGCCGCTGCTCTTTTTCTTCCTCGGCGGTGCCGCTGTACTGGCGCGTTCCGATCTCGAAATCCCCGGTCAGGTCGCTAAGTTCCTGTCGCTTTATTTGCTCTTTGCTATTGGATTCAAAGGTGGCGTCGCACTGTCTGAGTCGGACTTGGACGCCACGGTGTTGTTGACACTCCTGTCGGCGATGGCGCTATCGGCGCTGATTCCTGTGTACACGTTTTTGTTGCTGCGCCGACTGTTCCCTCTCTCCGATGCCGCCGCCATTGCAGCCACCTATGGCTCGGTGAGTGCTGTCACCTTTGTTACAGCGGCTGGTTATCTGGATATGCAGGGCATCCCGTGGAGTGGATACCTGGTTGCGGCAATGGCATTAATGGAGTCTCCGGCGATCATTGTTGGCATCCTGCTGTACAATCATTTTGGCAGGCAGCAGAGTGACTCGGCGGGTTCCTTTTCCTGGAAGCAATTGCTCAGGGAGGCTGTCTTTAATGGCTCAGTGTTCCTGATCATGGGCAGCATGCTGGCGGGATGGATCAGCGGCGCTGAAGGTATGCAGCAGGTTGCACCACTGGTTAAGGACCTGTTTCTCGGTGTCCTGTGTCTGTTCCTGCTGGATATGGGTATCGTTGCTGCACGGCGGCTTCGCGACCTGCGTGAATCGCGCGACGGTCGCTCAAGCGGTGCGCTGGTCAAGTGGATGCTGCTGGCCGGATTGTTGTTGCCTGTGGTGAATGCTTCACTGGGACTGGGGCTGGGTTGGTCGCTCGGCTTGAGTGAGGGCAACGCGCTGCTCTTTGTGGTGCTGGCCGCGAGTGCGTCGTATATCGCGGTGCCGGCGGCCATGCGCCTTGCACTGCCTGAGGCCAATCCGGCTAGCTACCTGACGATGTCCCTGGCCATTACGTTCCCGTTAAACCTGCTGATAGGTATTCCGACCTACCACGCACTAGTGAAGTGGCTGCTATGAAACCCTGTAAACGCATTGAGATTGTTATAGAGACGCCGATGGTGCCTTCACTCCTACGTGTGCTGGAGGAATTGAGCGTGCCGGGCTATACCTTGATTCCCGATGTCCGCGGTGCAGGTGATCGCGGTGTGCGACGTGCGGATGAACTTTCGGGAGAGTCCAGTAACAGCTTGGTGCTGATCGCCTGTGACGATCAGCCGACCATCGATCAATTGCTGGAGGCTGTCAGGCCGCTGATTCGCCGCAGTGGGGGCATCTGCCTGCTGTCTGATGCGCAGTGGCTGCGCCACTGATATACGGTCCGTTCACGCAGGCTGCAGCTCCTTGCGAGCCGCTTCAATGATTCTCAGCACGGCCGGGTGTTTGAGCTTTCTCTCCCCTGAGATAGCATAGTAGGTCTCCAGAACGCCACTCGCAGGCCCAATACACCTGGCATGGTACTTTTTCTCCACCTCCGGGCTGATCGCCACAGGCGATGGAAATATGCCGTTGCCGGCCTCACCGAAAGCCTTCATCAATGCACTGTCCTCAAATTCAGCGACCAGCCGCAAAGAGATATTGTTCTTGTCGAACCAGTCGTCGAGAGCGCGCCTGATGGGGTTGTCCATCGTTGGCAGTAGCACAGGAGCGTTATCGAGGGATTGCGGGAAATTCCGCTCGTAGGACCGGGTAGAGCCCTTGCGTGCGAACAGGGCAATCTCACTTGCGCCTAACGCGTGACTGAAGGCCTTCACCGACAGGCCGGCGGGGATGGGACGATCCGACAGGATAAGGTCCAACTTGTGAACTGCCAACTCTCCCAGCAGTCTTTCCAGTCTGCCCTCGATACACACCAGCCGGATGGGTACCTCTGCGTTGAATACCGGTTGCAGTATCCGTGAGGCAACCAGCTTGGGTATGGAACTCACCACGCCCACTGCGAGTACTGCCGGCGCGATGACTTGCCCGGTTTTTACGCGGGAGGCCAGCTCCGCGCCCAACGCAAAGATCTCATCGGCGTACTGGTAGACCATGTGCCCGGTTTCTGTCATGGCCAGCCCTCGCCCCACACGCTGAAACAGGGGTTCCCCCACCGCTTCCTCAAGTAACTTCAACTGCCCGCTGATAGTCTGCGGCGTCAAATGCAGACTTTGCGTGGCCTTGGCGATACTGCCTTCGCGCGCAACCGTCCAGAAGTACAGCAGGTGGTTATAGTTGAGGTGTCTCATCGGACGGTATGCTGTCGTCAGGAGTCAACCGGCTGTTGAATCTCACTGATGCTGGGTCCGATCCGCTGTGCCGCTTGCTGCATTAGTTCGCGGTCGAAGCCGAAGACATCGATGGCGCGTTCTCCGAGTATGCTGCGGATTTCTCCCTCGTCCACATCATGGAATGTCTCGCGCAGCTTGTGCATGGTATTGGGCCAGGTGCCCTCCATATGGGGATAGTCTGAGCCCCACATCAGTTTGTCGACACCGATGGCGTGGCGGCTGCCGATCTCATGCGGCGCTAGAAAGGACGCGCCAATATAACAGTTCCGCTGAAAGTACTCTTCTGGTGTCAGCGACAGGTCCTTCATGAAATGCGCAAAGATCGGATTGTCGATCTTGAATTTCAGCACCCGCAGGGTTTCGAGAATCCAGCCACAACCTGTTTCGGTGAACACCATTTTCAGATTGGGGTGGCGCTCGAACGCACCGGACCACAGTAGTGCGGTGAAGGGTCGGTGCGCCCACATATCCACCTCACTGATAAACATCATGGTGGCGCAGGGCACATCACCATAATCCGGTGACCATCCGGAATGGGTGTGGATGGGCATATTCAGTTCTTCGCAGACACTCCACAGCGGCGCATAGCGCTTGTAGTCGTGATAGAAGGGGTTGGGGCCGGTACTTGTAGGCAGTAGTATACCGCCAAACAACCCGCGTTTGTGGGCATCGCGAACCTCATTAACAGCAACCTGAATATCGTCCACATTGATTATCGCGACACCGGCATGGCGGCCGGGGTTCTTCGCACACAGGTCCGCGAGCCAGAGGTTGTAGGCGCGGTTGCCAGCGAGGCTTTGTTCTGGTGTGACCTCGTGGCGGTACTGCATCAGACCGGCGCCGAAAGGCGCCATCTGGGGAAAGATGATTTCGCCTGCTATGCCGTCGGCTTCCAGTTCTTGCAGGCGAACATCAGGTTCATATTCACCGCGCCGGGGAGCGATCATGCTGTCGGGGTCGCACAGGTAATCCCAGAGTTCGGCGTCGGTCGCTCTGGCCGCTTTGCCCGCGGCCGTGGGATCCATGCGCCCGGCCCCCTGGTCACCGGATCGGCTATTGAAATCTTCGGCAGCCTCCTGATCAAAAAAAGTGCCCATGCGCTTCATCATTTCTCGCGCATATTGCAACCACCAGGTATCGGCGGCCGCGTGAAGTTCCTTTGGCAAATAAGGCTTATACCCTTCCGGCAGTGCGCCGGCATGACAATCGGAGCTGATTATCACTACGTTGGACATTGTTTTTATCTCCGTGAAATCCATGCAATGCAACGCAGTGTATTTAGCGCCGATGTACATAGCAAGTTGACTGACGGCCGCCATCAATTGCATGCTGGCAGTCGGTATTGGCCTGGTGTCTATCGCGGGAGTAGCTAATGGAATCTGTAATACATGCCGACCTGGGTTTTACCAGAGCAGAGGAGGTTGTCGAGGATGGCGACAAACGTGGGTTGAAGCGAGCTATTACGCGGCCTCTTGATGAGGCGTTTAACCGTCAGTTTGAATATCGGCGCTGCCAGGTACGCGACTGGTCTGCACCCGGGCAGGTTGCGCTCAGTTTTTGCAAGATGGGGTTTCAGCCCATCAACCTCGCTCGCAGTGACACACTACAAACCTTGCTGGCGCAAATTCGACAGGCCGGTGAAATCTCCACCGAGCAGGCCAGACACCTGCGTCGCCTGCTCAAGGGCTCTGTGTACCCCCTGTCGAAGGGACTATGCCTGAAGATGCTGCATGTTGCGCCGGAGGGCCTGATCATGCGCAAGGGCGGTCCCAACGGGCTGAAGGTTGACCCGGATATCGAGATGGGCGAGATGAATGGCCACGACGCAGCCCTGGCCATTCACGGAGATCAGGATGTGCGCGGTACTCCGCTAAAGCAGATGATGCGAGGTTTCGCACCGTGGATGTTCCGCCACCGGACCCCCGGCGGCAGTAACCGCTTGTCGCCGCTGGTATTGGTGAACCTATGGATACCGCTGCAACAGGTGACGCGCCCACTGACGCTAATGGATAGGAGAACCCTGAAACCACGGGATCACCAGCTGCGCTATGCACTGCCGACTGATGCCTTTCTGGACCGAACCGAAGATATGACCCAGAACGATATCTGGGCATTTCTTCACGACGACGCCCAACAGTGGTATTTCCATTCCCATATGGCGCACGATCAGGCCTATGTCTTTGATACTCTGGGAGAACCGCACGGTTCCTTCATTCTTCCCGGGGAGGAGGTCGCCGAACACTACTATCGGCAATTGCAGTTATTGCGTGAAAAACTGGCGGTGGGGGAACCTGCTGCGCGTCCCTTCAATGCCGCGCTCGACTTGTCCGCTGTGGCCACTGCACCGTTGCGGCAGGCGATTGAGTCTATGGCGGGGCTGGTCGCATCCGCGCCGGTGGATAAAATCGGTCAACCTGTGGTGGATGTCTGGCTGGCACGCGCCGCCGAGGCGATGGATAGTGTGGTGAGAAAGTCACTTGAAATGCGCGTCGTCGCGGTATTGCTGCCCAATATTTGGCCGTTTAATCGATCCACCAATTGCTGACGCGGCTATTCACCCTTCGCCCTGGCTGGCCGCTGGATACGCGTTGCTATGGGCCGAAGATTTTTGGCTAGCCGTAATTTCTTAGGGCAAGTTGTGGCGGATATTCGATGGCGGAAAACGCAGTTTTTTTGCGGGTATAGATACGAAAAATCCAGCCCGCAGAGCGGGCTGGATTTGGGAGAGAGGGCTTTTGACTACGCTTTGGCGCGTCGAGTCCAGCCGAGGCCTGCCAGTCCAAGGCCGATCAGCGCCAGAGTGGCGGGAACCGGAGTTTCGGAAGGGCGTTCCAGTGCAACAATCGAGGAAGACCAGCTGCCTGATTGGTTGCCTGTACACGCGCCGCCAGAACCTTGACACGAACCATTGGCCGTGAAGTTACCCAGGAAGGCTGTGGGATCGAAACCGGCGCCAGTCACCGTACCGCTAATAGTGAACGTTTTGGAGTCGGTGCAGAGTCCGCCGTTACAAGCGATTGGGCTGCTGACAATGTTTGAGACGCCGTCCAGCGTGAAGCTGAAACCGCCAACGCTATAGATCACACCACCCGGGGCAAGCGTGTCGATATCCGTGGTAGCTGTTACGCCCGCAGTACCGCCGAAGTCTCCAGTGGCGCCACTAGCGATAGTGGGGGCACCGATGTCAAAAGTCGTCAGATCGCTGACGATATTGCCAAGGGTATCCAGGCCATCAGAGAAAGAGATACTGCCGCTGATGAATGCCGCACTGGCGGGCGCCGACAAGCTGGCTGCCAATAGTGCCGCTGCTGATAATCCTGCAAATTTCGTTTTCAAGGTCGTTCTCCTCATAATATGTGTAATCTCATACACGAAACGGAAAACCTCCGTTTGCTAAGTAAAAGCAATCACCGTGCCAACAATAAAATACACAATAATATCAATAGCTTAATAATTTCTGTTTTAAGCTAAAACCCGCAAGTGTAAAAATACTTGACGCCTGGATGTGACTCGTTTCGGTGTGTCCTGGACAGCGAACTCAGGAAGAAGAGTAGTCCAGGCCCGCGAACTCCGCTAGTTGTGCCTATGGGTTGATGGCCCTGGGTTCCCGCCACATTAGCCATACCGGAGGCGCGGATGCCGCAAACTGTATCTTTCGTTGCACCTTGAACCCGTGGCCTTCATAGAATGCGAGGTTCTCCTCTTTGGAGTTTTCCAGATAGGCGGGCATGCCCTCGGTATCGCACTGCTTCAGAATATGGGCGATCAACGCTGAGCCAATGCCCTTGCCTTTATTGCCCGGTGTAACGCCGATCGCGAACAGGTAGTAGTGGGGGATTTCGGGGTGGTACTTTTCGGTTTTTGCGCCACTGCGCAGCATGCGGTAGACGCCGGTTAGACCACCGAGTTTCAATATTTTACGCACACTGGAGAGTTTAACCGGCCACTTCAATGCCTGGTCTGGCCCCAGCCAGACGGCTGCACCGCGTCCCTGTGGGTCCAGGTAACTGAGTTGGTGGGGAAAGAATACAGGAAGCGTTATCTCGAAGAACGGCAGCACGGTCGCTGGGTGGTTGCAAGTCCAGTTGATAACCGGGTCATCTGCGAAGGCCTCCGCGATGATGCGCGTGGCCTCCTCGGAATTGGTGGTGTCTACAGGGGTGAAAGTCATAATAGTAAGAAGGGCTTCCTGACACTAGCGCATACCGACAACAATTTAGCATAAATGCAGCAACGGTGTGGTGTTTGTATTGCCGCCAAATTGCTCGCAGGGACTAGCTCCGGGAGGAGGCTTACGGTGAATTCGCGTCAATGAACGCCAGTATCTGCGCGGTGGTTTCATCCGGATAAAACAGAAAGGCGGAAACGTGTGTACCCCAACGATGCTTCCAGGCGAGGTCGGGGTGCTGCGGATCGATGGCGGGCGCCACCCACAGGGTGACATGCGGATTGCGTTCGGCCAACTCGCGACTTAAGTGTGCGCGGGTCACCGGATCGTCGGGGTCCTGGATCGCCAGTATAGGTATATCCAGCTCTGCGGCCCGCTCCAGTGCCTGGTCCTCCGCGGTGGGCAGGCCATAAAACTGTGTGGCCGACCAGGCCGATGCGGCGAAGAGTACCGGTGGCAGTCCAGTTGCGACATATGCGCCCTGTTTGAACGTGTCTGCAGTGTCCAGCAGGCTGTCGAGCAGGATGAGCCCATCGAGTTGCGCGCCGTGGGACGCTGCCTGTATCAGCGTTGCGCCACCCATCGATATTCCCATTGCAAATAACGGTAGCTTCGGGCTTTTCTTACTGGCCCACTCGATAACGGCTTGGGCATCGTATCTCTCTGTGCGGCCGAATTGCAGCCCATGGACATCATCGCCCGACTCGCCGTGGTTGCGCAGGTCGACGACTGCCACAGAGATACTCCGGTCCACCATCGCGCGGTAGAACGCCAGCGAACCGAAATAATTGCTGGTCCGATTGGAGCCGCCACCATGAATGAATACCAGCGTTGCCGCGGCATTGTCTGCCGGCATCCACCACCCCGCCAGTTGCAGGTCACTATCCTGCGGGGTGACGATAAAGTCCTCAAATGCGAGACCCACTTCTGCAGGTGTGGTTGTCACCGGGCTGCGCTGGGTGTTGTATATGGCTTCCACCGGAATCGCTACCAACACGACGTAGGCCAGTGCGATACACAACAGGGTAGCGATCGACCACAAAATTTTGTTCACAGTGAAGGCCCGCAGAAGCTTGCAAAAACGCATGGTAACCATATGGCGCAGAGGCAAACAAGCGCCCGTCAAATGCGAGCAGCTCGGTATTGGTGTTCCAGCGATTGTTTGATCGCTGCAGAATGTTGTGGTTTCGGGGGAGAGTCTGCCCTATATGGACACGGATGAACTAGCCAGACAGGAGGGCGTATGAGCGGGCGCGGTGAAAAGCGTAGTGCCGGCGTGAGCAACCGCAGGGCGGGCAGCGAATGCCGCGCGCTCCGCAAAGCGAACGAGGCGGACGGCCACCGAGGTGCTCCGCCCACCATTGAAATCAGCGACGAGGACTATCGCACACTGCATTTACCCTGCGATACGCTGGAGGAAAGCGGCAGGCTTGACTCCGGGCGATAGCGCCTGCTGAGCCACCTATGCAACTGTTATTCCCCGGGCGTGATTGCGTTGACGTGATCCAGGGCTTCGCTGTACTCACTCAGCAGCCGGAACATGATATCGCGACAGGATTCGACAGTGTTGATTTGGCCGACCACCTGACCGACAGGGTTAAACGCCACTTTCTGGCAATCACCGCTGCCCGCGTAGCGGTGTGTGCGTCGCACGGCATCGAAAGTGAGATAGCCTTGCAGGGGCATGGGAAGCGTATCGGGCGTATCGTCCCTCTCCCAGGCCTCGGTCCACTCATTCTTCAGCATGCGTGCCGTTTTGCCGGTAAAGGACCGGGAGCGCACGGTGTCTTCGGAGGTGGCTGCCATGTAGGATTCGCGCTGTGCGGGTTCGGCATTGGCCTCTTCGGAGTTCAGCCACATCGAGCCCAGCCAGACACCGGCGACGCCCATACTCATCGCGGCCAGTATCTGGCGGCCATTGCCGATGCCGCCGGCGGCGAGCACCGGCAGCGGTGCAACCGCGTCGACCATCTGGGGCCACAGAATCATCGAGGTGACCTCCCCGGCGTGGCCGCCGCCCTCGGAACCTTGGCAGACCACAAAATCCAGCCCCGCATTTTTGTGGTTGATACCGTGCTTAAGTCGTCCAGCCAGAGCGCCGATCAGGCGGCCTGAATCATGCACTTGTTTGATGATATCGTCGGGCGGTGTACCCAGCGCATTGACGATCATGCGGCATTTGGGGCGCGTGAGTGCCTCATCCACCAGCAGTTGCGCCTGCACGGCAGAGAAGCTGAGGCTGACTTCATCATCCTTGTCCGGCCACTCCGGTACGCCAGCATCAGACAGTAGTTTATCGACAAAATCGCGGTGCTGCTGGGGAATCGCATCCTGCAGCATCGCGACCAGTTCTTCCGGGGTGGTTTTATCCATCCCTTCATATTTCTGAGGAATGGCGGTATCCACGCCATAGATGTGATCGCCGATATGGGCATCGATCCAATCGAGTTCCTCTTTCAGTTTGGCCGGGGAAAACCCCACAGCGCCGAGGACGCCGATCCCCCCGGCCTTGCTCACCGCCACGACGACGTCGCGGCAGTGGGTGAAAGCGAAAATGGGTGCTTCGATACCCAGTTGTTTACAGAATTCAGTTTGCATATATCCCTCGCTTGTCCGCGTTACCCGAAAAGGTCTTATCGACTGTGCGCACGGTAGCCCAAGCATGGTGATATAAGAATGATGTAAGAGGCCGGGAAAACTAGCCGAATTTAATGGTACCCAGTAGTGCCACGCTGCGGTTCCCTTCATACAGTAGGGCTCAAATGTCAAACTTACTGCGGCGTATACGGTGCACCGTGATTGAGATCTTGCGACGAATTGTGAAAAATGGGGTAAGTCGCTAGCGTTATTTTTGCCGAAAACTGGTATAAATGCCGAACTGGAAATCATGGGCTCATTACGGCATTTGGACGGGAGAATAGTAGGCATGAAGAGAACGCTCAGGGGCTGTGCCATTTTGGCAAGTGTATTCAGTGCCGGGACCGCCTCGGCTGGTGGCCTGTGGTTGAATGAATTCGGCGATTTCGCTGGTGGACGGGCGGCGGCTGGAGCCGCGGCGGGCACGGATGAGGCGATGACCATTGCCTACAATCCAGCCAGTATTCTGCGTCAGGAAGGCAGCCAACTGTTCGTTTCCGCCGGCGCGATTTTCGGCGACATGAATTTCGACATCAGCTATAGCAGCCCGCGCATGGGTTATGAGGATGGTGGCAACGCCGGTGTCGTCACGCCGTTGGCAACCATGGCCTATATTAATGATCTGGGGTCCGAAAAGTGGAGCGCCGGCGTTTTCTTCGGCGGTTTGGCAGGCGCAGGGATGAACTACCACGATGATTGGGTGGGACGCTACCAGGCCACCGAAGTGAAACTCTCCTTGCTGTCTCTTGCTCCGGCATTGGCGTACCAGGTTACCGAGCGTCTGTCGTTGGGTGTGTCGGCGCAGGCCATTTACGCTGACCTGAAACTGGATATGGCGGTGCCGCGTATTGACCCCGCTTTGCAGGATGGTAAGGGCGAACTCAACGGTGATGATTTCAAACCCGCATTTTCGCTGGGTGCCTTGTATGAGTTGTCTGACGCCACCCGGTTTGGGCTTAATTATCAGAGCGAGATCAATATCAAATTCGATGGTGACCTCAAAGTTAATATACCTGCCGACAGCAGCCTGGGTGCTGCAATAGGAACACGCGGCGTTTCAACTGATACTGAACTGGACTTTGCTCAGACGATACGCTTTTCTGTGCATCAGGACATGGATGAACGTTGGAGTGTGGATTTCACCGTAGGCTGGGATAACTGGAGTGCGCTGGATAATGTACTTGTCTCCACCCAGGATCGCGAGGCGGGTATCCCCACAGAGTGGAAAGATACCTATCACATTGCATGGGGTGCTCAATACAGGTTGACAGATAAGTGGGATTTCACCGGCGGTGTGGCCTATGACTCCAGTCCTGTCGATTCGGAGGACCGTAACGCACAGTTGCCGGTGGACAGGCAGATACGCTATGCGGGCGGCGCGCGCTATAAGCTGAAAGATAACCTCACCGTGGGTGGCTACCTGATGTACATGGATTTGGGTCGAGCGCGTATCACCGCCTCACGTTTTGGTGGTGATTTTGATTACAACAGCGGCGTGCAAGTGGCGATTAACGCGAACTGGAGTTTTTAGCCAACCGGGTATCCTGCCACCACATCTGCCACGCTGCATCTTTGCCCTGAGAATCAGCCGTTTCATGTGTACCACAGTGGTAGGTGTGGCGAATTCGAATGTGTCGCCGCATATAGTTACATAGTTTAGCCTCATTCAGAGCGTCGATTCCCACCTCCCGAGTGCCTATCTCCATTGAGCGTGCGTGTGGCCTGTTCCCCGGGATTGACGATTTATGTCAAGCCTTTGCATGACGCTCACTGGATACTGCGCGCCTCAGCGATTATATTGCAGCCCTGAATCGGGAATTGAATCCTCACACTACGGAGTACCACTATGGGCAGGGCCTATCAGAATCGCAAGGAGTCGATGGCTAAGACGTCTGATATGAAGGCGCGCGTATACAGTCGCTATGCGCGCGAAATCTATGTATCGGCCAAGGCCGGCGGGGTGGACCCCACGGCTAACCTCTCACTGCGCGGCGTCATCGAACGGGCCAAGCGTGCCCAGGTGCCGGCGCATGTTATTGAGAAAGCGCTGGACAAGGCCAAGGGTGTCGGGGGCGAGGATTTCTCCACCGCACGCTATGAGGGTTTTGGCCCGGGTGGCAGTGCGGTGATTGTCGATTGCCTGACAGATAACCCGAACCGTACTTTTGGCGATGTACGCCAGTGTTTCAATAAAGCCAAGTGCAAACTGGGCTCGCCGGGGAATGTCAGTCACCTGTTTGATCACAGTGCGATTCTGGCGTTTGCCGGCGACGATGAAGAGGCGGCACTGGAAGCTCTGGTGATGGCAGATGTCGATGTCTCCGATATCGAATGCGACGACGGCAAGATCACTGTCTTTGCTCCCAACACGGAGTACTACAAGGCCAAGCAGGCCCTGCTGGATGCGTTCGAGGGTATAGAGTTCGAGGTGGATGATATTCAGTTCGTACCCCAGGCAACGGTGGCACTCAGTGAAGACGATCAGGGTGTGCTGGAACACCTGGTGGACCTGCTCGATTATCTGGAAGACGTGCAAAACGTATACCACAACGCCGGGTGACGCCCGGCATAGAGGGTGTTATATTTCTATACATTGATGTTGAGCCGTTGAAAGCTGGTGGCGCAACATCACCTTTTGTCGCACCGTAATCACCTTGGAGATATTTATGATGACTAAGAAATTGATAGGTTCACTGTCGCTTGCCCTGGTGACTTCCGTCCTTGTGGCCTGCGGTGGTGACGATAAGCCGGACGTTATGGAGTCGGCTCAGAAATCGCTCAAGGATGCCACTGAAACCGTTACTGAAAAGACCAAGTCAGCGGCCGATTCAGTCAGTGATGCGGCCAGCAGCGCATACAGTGAAACCAAAGATGCCGCCTCTGACGCCTATGACGCCACGGCAGATGCCGCTAAAGATGCCTACGACTCAACCGCCGATGCCGCCAGCGATGCGTATGATGCGACAGCCGATGCGGCTGAAGACGCCTATGATGCGACCAAAGACGCGGCCAGTGACGCAGCGGATTCTGCCGGTGATATGGCTGATAAAGCCACTGATAGCGTTAAAGATGCTGCCAGCAGTGCCGGTAAAATGGCCGGTGATGCAGCCGATAGCGTGAAAGATGCCGCCAGCGACGCCGCCGACAGCGCAGGTGATATGGCTGACGATGCTGCCGACAGTGTTGAAGATGCCGCCGACGCGACTACTGATGCTGCCAAGAAAGCGGCCGATAAAGCCAAAGAGGCCGTCGATAAGTAAAGCTCCATCCTGGCAGCGGGCCGTTGAGAGGCGGCCTGCAGCCCACTCCCCTCAACGCTACTCGAACGTCTGCCGTAAAAGCTCGAACGAGCGTTTGCGATCTTCCAGATAATAGATATTGGTCACCGCCATAATTTCGTCCGCTTGATGCAGGGCTGCCAGTTCTTCTATGCGCTGCCTGACCTGTGTCGGTGTGCCCGAAGCACGACTGCTCTCGCGACTGGCGATAAAGGCTTTCTCGTGGGCGCCGAGCGGGTAGTTCAGGGCCTCCTGTGGCGTCAGCGAGCGGCCATTGGATTTGCCGGTAAAAAAGCGAAACAGGTTGAGATCATAGGTCAACTGCAGTGCGTTGGCCTGTTCTGCGGTGTCCGCACAGAACACGCTCAGGGTGAGAATCGCATAGGGTTGCGCTTGTTTCTCGCTGGGCTGGAATCGCGATTTGTACAAACCGATCAACCTGGGGTCAGCCTGCGGATTGATGAACAGGCCGAGGTTGTAAGGCAACCCCCTCTGCGCGGCCAGCACGGCACTTTCGGGGCTGGAACCCAGCATCCACAGGGGAATATTTCTGGGCGGTCGGGGGCTGACAACGGGGCTGGTGTTATCCGACCACAGGTATTCGCTGAGTTTTTCAGTCAGCGCGGGAAAGGCGTCAAATTTGGGGCGGCCGTCGGTGGCCAGCGCAACAGCGGTGGACATGTCGGCGCCGGGTGCCCGGCCGATACCGAGGTCCACCCGGTCGGGATAGAGGTTGGCCAACAGCGAAAATACTTCGGCAACTTTGTAGGGGCTGTAGTGCGGCAGCATGATGCCACCGGAACCGATGCGAATATGGTTTGTTGCCGCGCCTATTGCGGCAAGCAACACCTCCGGAGCACTGCCGGCTACCGAGGGAAAAGCGTGATGCTCGGACACCCAAAATCGCGTATAGCCGAGTTCTTCGCACCAACGCGCCATTTGCAGTGTTTCCTGCAGAGCGGTCCCCGCTTCGTCTGCCGAACGCGCCAGGGATTGATCCAGAACAGACAATGCCAGCGCCATGAGTGCTAATTGCTCTCCTGATAAACCAGTTTGCCCAGATCCACATTTGTCCAGGCAGTGCCATTGACAGCCCGTTGGTAGCCGTACTCAAACAGCGCTGACATATAAGCGGGATCAAACAGTGTCTCGCCGGGGTTTGCCGGAGCGCTCATCGGGATCCATGTCAATTCAAGGTCGACGCCGTCGCGCTGGGTGATGGCAGCTATCCGGAACGCGTCACCGATACCCTGTGTGCGGATCAGGGAGTCCACCGAGCGCGCTCCGATATTCGTCAACCGCGCCTTGACCGGTTCGTAACTGGCTTCGACACGGGAATTGCGGATCACATAGGCCGTCGGTGTGCCCTGGATATCCAGACCCCTTCTCAACTGCTTGAAGTCTGTGCTGGTCGGGTAGAGGAACATCTGCGCAGAGGTGCCACCATCTACATGCATTTCATCGTAGGTTTTCCCATCGGGGGTCTGTACCCTGATATAAGCCGGTGGAAATACACCGGGGATAGAGGCTGATGCCAGCAATACCTGGCGGATGAGCTTGGCTGCACCCGGCTGCCCACTGTTGGCGATACGCCCGATATTCCAGATAACCGGGCGCCCGGCGTCCAGATCAGTGGTGCCGATGCCCAGGATTCTGCCCTTGCGGTACTCCGCGGCGATCCTGGCGATCATTTCATCCGTCACATACTCTTCCAGCATGTCCATCAAGGGAGAGTTATCCGCCACGGAATCACCTCGTATGATGGAGAAAACGCCGCGACGGAAAAAGATACGGGAGCTCTCCAGTGTGGTGTAGAGCAACTTGAGCTCATCGTCATAATCCGGGCCCAGAAACGCAAACGGCGCTGTCAGGGCCCCGGTACTTACGCCGGTGACCATTGTGAACTCTGGTCTGGTACCCGCTTTGGTCCACCCCACCAGCACGCCTGCACCATAGGCGCCATCGGCACCGCCACCGGATATTGCCAGGTAGTTGTGCTCGGTGTGCATAATGCCACCGAAGTCCCGCTGCAGTGTTTCGATGTCGCGCGGCATCAGGCCGGCTTGCGGCTCTCCCGCACGGTGATCGCCCCAGATGCGCAAGTCCTGTCGGCCCAATACGCTGACCTGAGTGTACTGATCCTCCGGAACCGGATTGCGCAATATCGCGGAGCACGCGCTCAGCAACAGGCAGCAGGCGAAAAGCAGTGGCGCGCGAAGGGTGTTTGGAAAGTTTTGCATGGGGCGCGATCATCGCATGCTCTGGTACGAGTGCCAAGTTCCTTGGCGTCGCGCAGCCGTACAGGTGCTAAGATAGCGCGATGGACTTTCTCACGACATGGCAAGAACCGCTGCTGTGGGCCAGCGGGCTGTCGCTGCTCGCGGCAATCGCCACCATTGTGGCGATCCCCTGGGTGGTGACGCGTTTGCCGCAGGATTACTTCGCCTGCGAGGATCGGCACGCATGGCGTGATTCCTCGGACAAGCCCTTACTTGTTCTGGCCCTGGGTGTGATAAAAAATGTGTTCGGGTTACTGTTGATTCTGGCAGGCCTCATCATGCTGGTGACACCGGGGCAGGGTGTGTTGACGCTGTTGATCGGTTTGCTGTTGATGAATTTCCCCGGCAAATATCGCGTTGAGCGCTGGCTCGTGTTGCAGCCCGGAGTGTTGCGCGGGCTAAACTGGTTGCGCGAGAAGCGCGGACACCCGCCTTTTAATACGCCGAATTAATACAGTATTGATCTGGCACACTTGTTCGCCATCGGCTTTGCGCTATCCTGACAGGAATGGCATCGATCACTGAATTAAGGAGAGGTTTCTATGCGCTCGAATGTGTTTGTGGGATTTGTAGCCGCTGTAGCGGTGCTGTTTGCGTTACCCGGTGTCGTGCACGCGCAGGCTGAGAGCGGGCAAACCGGTTGGCTGGAATTGGTGAAAGGCCCCAACGGTGACATCATCGGCGCCGAGCTGGTGGAAATCCAGCCGGGGGATACCGACGATACGCAGAAGATCACCGTGGCCATCCCGAAAGCCGGATTGGGAAACCGCGACGATATCGAGGAAGTACTGGTAATCGGCAAGAAGCCGCCCGCGCAAGAGAAGCCCAAGCCCATCGAATTCAGCTATGAATGGGTGGCAGATTATGACAGCGACAACTATGGTCTGGTGATTCGACTCGGCAAGGATACCAATTGGCCGATACGCCTCTACATGAACTCCGAGCCCGGGTTTATCGATTAAGCCTCGGCCGCGGAGGCTAGGCCCGCAGTGCTAACGCCAGGAGCACCCGACACTGGCGACGGTGACTTTGGGTGGTAGGCGAAACTCGACCGCCAGCGACGTGTCTGCGCGGTCAGCAGCCATTGAAGAGAACCCCCTGTCAGGCAGTGTGAACACCAGGGGTTCGGCATGTACCATCCCCGCCACATGGCTCAGGCGGGAATCTTTCCTGTTCTTTTCTTCCGGCTTGGGTTTGTAGGTCAGGTACTTGCTACCGAGTTTGACGCCACACTGGATAAAACCGAACTGATCGGCCGCATTGGTGTTGGCGGTGGCCATGGTGATGATTGCAAGCGCAAGTAGTAGTCTTATCATGACGCTTTCTCGGCGGCAGAGAACCTCAGGATTCCAATCTACGCCAAATCGACACGATATTCACATAAAGAATGTGTTAAATAATAACTTATTTTATTTGGTTATATCATGTGGGTTTATCTGGTTATAGCGCGGCTGAAGATCGTCGCGCCTTCCCGCAGACCCGTTTGCGCGGATTTCTTGGTCTTTCAAGGTCTCTAAGTCCTTGACTCGTAAGGAGTCCATCCCTATAGTACCGCCCCTCACGCGCCTGTAGCTCAGCTGGATAGAGTACCTGGCTACGAACCAGGCGGTCGCACGTTCGAATCGTGCCAGGCGCGCCAAATTTCTCCGCAGTTATCAAACGGTTAACGCATCACGCGTTAGCCGTTTTTTGTTTCAGCATAACCAGTGCCGGAGTTTTGCCGGACTTTTCCTCACAGACCTTGTTTGCCGCCTCTAAAAGCTCCTCAAGCTCGGGGGCGGAGTAGTGTGTCGTGATGTCGCCGTTGCGATGGCCCAGCAACACTTTCCGGGTTTCCAATGACACATTGGCGGCGCGCAATCTGCG
The DNA here is from genome assembly GCF_055809315.1 of Halioglobus sp. D3-4. Lineage (NCBI taxonomy): Bacteria > Pseudomonadati > Pseudomonadota > Gammaproteobacteria > Cellvibrionales > Halieaceae > Halioglobus > Halioglobus sp. D3-4. The sequence goes on along the minus strand of NZ_CM147907.1, from coordinate 2,278,473 downwards.
ACCGAATGTGTGCTTCAGGTCGTGTACCCTGACCTGGGATAGACACACTTTCCTGCGCGCCGTTTTCCACCCGCTGTTGTTGATGGTCTGAACTGGCTTACCTTTGTAAGTGAAGACATGCTCGGGGTGATTACCCCGTACCTGTTCGATCACCGACATGGCAACTCGATTCAACACCACCAGCCTATCCTCCCGGTTCTTGACCACTGCTCCCGGCACAATGAATACCGATGTGCGCAGCTGCGGAACCTCGACCTCCCAGTCCCACCGCAGTTGGCACACTTCCTGTTCCCGGCAGCCCGTATTGACTTTGAACAGCGCCATACGGGCGAGGTGATCGGGCAACGCCTTGAACAGCGTACGTTGCTCTTCCCACGATAGTGGGTAGGGCGGTCGGGCATCGGTTACCGGTAGCATCTGGATGAGTGGCGGTGTGTCCAGCCATGTCATTCCATTGTCATCGCGCCAGAGTCGTGCAGCCAGATTCAGAATTCGTCTGACCACGCTGAGCGCGAGGTTGATGCTCTTGGTTTTGATGCCTTTCTGCCGCCGGTCTTTGATAAAAGACTGGAGGCTTCCCAAATGCACCTTTTCCACTGGCAGGTCCCCGATATAGGGATCCATCTGTTTCAGATGCGTCGCGTAATCCGCGATGCTGGCCAGATGCAGATTCTCCTCAAGAAACTTTGCTGCCGCTTCCCGGAATACCCTGCGCGGTCTGACCCCGAATACGGTGGCCTGCCTGATTTCCTCAATGCGGCGGGCCAGGATTAATTCCGCCGTTTCGAGGTTGCTTGTTCCAGTGCTTTCGTGAATCTTGTGGCCGAGGATCTGCTTTTCGATATGCCAGATCCCGCCTCGATTCCGAAGCCCCGGGCTTCGCTTGCGTCCCATAATGTCTCTCCTTTCAAAGTAGAGTCGGGACGCCCGTTGCACCGTTTATATTGGTCTACCCAGGCGTCCATTTCAAGGCGGTCGAAGGCGACACCTTGCCGACCGATGCGGATCTCCGTCAGGGCTGGGCGCACCTCGCGGTTAAATCGGTTGCGATCCATACCCAGGTAACTGGGTGCGTCGCGAAGCCGGATCAGACGGGGCTGGATCTGCATCGCCTACCTCCCTATGTAGACGGCAGTAATCTGCTCTCTCACATGGCCCAATTCTGTGCTGATGGTAAGGCGGGCCTGGTGGTCGGTCTGGCGTTGAGTCCCGGTCAGCGCTCCTTTGGATGGCCCGCCAGCATGAGGGCAGGGCCAGCCGGTGAGTTCCAGATAGCGTTGCTGGGCGTACGCGTGGCGCAGGCCGTGCATTTTCGATAACCCGGCATTGGCGGTGTGGCGCTCGTAGATTCTGAGTTGCTCGATGTAGCTTCGATCCCGAGGGATCAGGGAACCAAGGCCAGAAAGTCGCAGGGCCTCTTCCAGTACGGTTCGCTGCTCAATGGTGCGGATAGGCACCGTGCGCTCGCGCCCGCCTTTGGTCCAGCTGGCCTTGAGCTGCAGGTACTCGCCTCGGTCTGCCCAGCGAGGCTGGAGTTTGAGTGCTTCCTCCCGTCTCAAACCAAACGCCTCTTGTAGCCGCAGGCTCATTCTGACGTGTTGGTCTTTGACCTGAGCGAGTTGTTCTTTCGATAGATCTTTGGCCTTGCTCCGCTCGGATACAAACTGTCGGTCCGGTATCCCATAGAAATCGTTGGAGCTGGCCACCACGGCCCGCTTGTTAACCTTCTCCGCCCACCAGCGTAAACAGCTCATCCGGTTCTTGATGGTGCCGGGAGAGAGTTTTTGTTTCAGCCACTGATCCACCAGTGCCTGAACATGCTTTTGTTTGAGCGATGAGGCTTTCAATTGTCGAAAGCCCAGCTCGTGCAACTGGTTGGCGATTGCGCTCAACTGGCGCTCACGGCCTACGCGGGTTTCGAAGCTGCCTTCATGGCTGTGTTTGCACAAGAGTTTCAGTTGGTAGTTCAGGTCTCGCATAGTGTTGTTTCCATCGGTGAGTGTTTCTGATCACCTGGCAACAATGCTGCGCAGGTCCGCAAGCGGTACGATCACGGGACACCAATCCCGGTTGACCTGAATGTGTCTGGCCATAGACAGCACGGTGTGTTTTCGCAAGAAAACTGGCCCGTGCAAACCAACGGTTATCCAGCCTCAGGCTGGTGGTGGATTTCTCCTTTTTAAGTTGAGCAGAGCGCACTGACCGCCAGTGCGTTTGCGTGGTTGAAGAGACTGTGGAACAGCCCGGTCGACTTTGACCGGATATCACAGCGGTTATAGAACAGATCCCACTAAAAAGCGGGAGAGATTTGAAGATGCGGTACCCAGATGAAGCGGCACTGCAATAGAGTGAAGATGGACCCGATCATCAATGACCGCTGCGTCAAAAATGGTCCTGACTGACTTGTTTGGCAGATTCCAAAACATCCAGATTCTGCCTACCCCGTTTGCTTACGCAAGGTAGGGTCTTCCTTACCACTTTAAGCGCAGTGGTAGCGACAAGTGGGCCTACTATACAAACCCATAATACCGGTGTCACAGAGAATTCAGCCCCAATCGGTGGTGTTTTTTTCGGACGCCTGGTGCTTTGATTGTCAGGACCCGGTCGGAAAATGGCACCTCGGCGGTACTGATAGCGTTTTTGAACCCAGATATCCATTTGAAGGGGTGGTTCCAGTGGAACCACCCTTGAAAACACATGGAGCAGACGTGATATTGAGATTAATACTGTAGATCGCGGGCACCCACGTCACTACCCGCTGCGCTTGGCAGTGACGTGGGCAGTTCCGCCTCCTGCTCTGGAGATTTTTCCGGGTAGTGTAGCAAAGTACACCTGCAGACCTGACGCTGCGCACTATTTGTCGTGGTGATTGTAGGCTTCTTGGGTGCCCCCGGAGATTTCTATACTGTCGTCTAGGTTATGACGACCAATGGATTTGCTGGTGAATTCGGAAGAATGTCGCGTAGTTCTCAATAGACCACGACAGAATCCGATGCCAAAAGCCACTGCCAACGAGCATCACGTAGCACACAGATGCCTCCGGAAAAGATCAATTTTGTCCTCGAATGAGCGCGCGGCCTGGTGGCAGTTGCCGTTCCCGTTGGGTTTGATCTTGATGTGGCTCAGTAGCGTCCAACGCGTTGGCTAATCAGATGAACAAGGTTTTCGAGCTCGTCGTTATCCGACTATGTTATGCGCAGAAACCGGGGGAGTTGACTGTCGCCCGAATTATTAATACTACGTTGCGAAAAAGTGTCGCGGAATACTAAGGCAGGGCGCAATCAATGACACAGATGGAAATGTGTCGCTCCTCTTCCTTTGTAAGCATCGCGCGTAGACGCTGTTTGAGCTCTGTAGCGTTGCGCGGCTTTTTTCCTTCCTGTGGCATGGGAATACCTTCGCCGCCAAACCAGAATACAAGGTAAATACCGTAACCATCGGTGCCGGGGTCGCGGACGTAACGTTCGATCAGCTGTTCATGAATAGAGCGCCATAGATCGGAGTGGTTGTCTTTTTTTATTTCAATGGGCAGATTGAAGCCCATCGCGCCGCCATAAGAGACTCGGATATCGGCACGTTTTTCTTCGGCATAATAACCCTCCTTGATTGCATCAACGCCGAACTGACCTAGCCGTTCCTTTAAATCGGAAAGCAAGGCATCGCGACAGTCGTTTTCTGGCTTAGATCTGGCTGGCCTTTTGTTCGACTCGTCGAGGCTCCAGTATTGCTTGTAGTCGTTGGTGCTGCCGTCGCGTATCTTGTAGGCGAGGCCACAGATACACTCGTAGGTCAGCGCGGCGAGATCGGCGGCGTTGGCCGGCGCTCTATTGGCAAGTGTCCTACAGACCTCTATGGCATTGAGCTGGCGAAAACTTGCCTTGCGCCATGCAATACGCTGGGTATGGGCCGCTTGTCGCAGGCGGTTGTGCCACGGCGTTAACTGCGGCAGGGTCAGGAGGCGTGCCAGTTGCTGTTTAGCAGCTTCACTTGCGTTGCTACCTAGTGTGTCGATCATACTGCGAACCTCTTCGGCAGTCTGCATTGGGTGGCTGACCCAGCCTCCCCGTACCAAGCGCTCTGGAGGGCTGTCCGGCGCTAGAAGTTCAATCAGCAGTCCTAATGAGGATTCAGGTAAGGCAGTATTGCTAAAACCAGTGTTCTGACTGCGTTCGTGGAAGAACGCGCCGAGGTGACCGCGTAACGCCTTGCTCGCACCAACGTGTTCAACGAGTGTCGTTTCGTATGACTCGTGTGCAACTAGTAAGCCACAGGCGAGCCAATAAGTACGCTGCGGTGCACTCAAGCTGCTCTTGTTCAGTTTTTCCGCGATGATTGTATCTAGGGTAGCGTGGTCTATATGGCGTAGCCCAGCCTTAAGCAATGGGTCAAGAGAATTAGACAGTTGGCGATTCTTGGCTCGTAACGGAAAGCTTTGCAGCAAGTCTGGTACCGCCAGCCGAGCAACCTCAACGTAATCGGTATTGTTGGCAAGTTCCCATATCCCGCGTACATGTTCATGCCCATTGCGCAACAATGGTAGTGAGTAGGCGACTAGCACCTCAGCCACTATCGCGGGCCATCTTTGTACCAGTGCTTCGAACCATTCCGTATCATTAGTGAGCCCGGTAAAGCCAAAGGCCAGGAGCCTGCGAAGAATATCCTCGTCAAGTTGCATCGCCGCTTCGCGATCACTACTGTAGAGTTCTGCCATGCCTGCCAGGCATGGCTGGCGAATGAAGTGCATACGCCCCTCAATTTCAAGATCGACGATTTCCGCAACGCTCGGCAAATCGTCGCGACCAAGGCACCGTCGAAAGCCAGTATAAGCGGCATCGACAAGCGTCTCGTCGCCACCAAGAAACAGCTCTAGACGGTCGCGCGGGGTTTCACCCTGAATATCGGAATAGTGGTTGAGATACACTTGAGCTAGCTCATAGAGTACCGATGGAGGGGCGCTGCCATCACGAATCGCGTCGAGCTGCTCGCGAAAGTGACTGCGCCAGGATTCCATGCGCTCTGCTTGCTTCTTGTCCCATTCTCGCGTTCTGGCCGCCTCTTCCTTTCGCCAGTCATTTAATGGTTTGGATGTAAAAGGTTCCAGGACACTCTCGAATTCGGGATGCTGTCTCATCCAGGGAGCAAGATAGTCCAGAGCATCCAGCGTCAACCAGTCTTGTCCACTTTGCCAAGCCAGAAGCAGCGTCGCTGCGCGGGAGAAGAAATACTGTTTGAGTTCGTCGTGCGGTTCGGCAGCTGCCCGTTCTAGATACCACGGGATAATATCTGACGGTGGAATGGCACCATATAAGCGAGAGGTGACTTTATACAGACAATAGTGAAGGTCAGTCTCACCGATGCAGCGCTGAACGCCTTCAAGCAGTATCCCCTTGTAACGCGCAGGTCGCGCTGTCAACCAATCGGAGACCCTCTTCTGCTGTTCGGCATCTATGCGCGAAGTTCCGTACTCGTCAAGGCCGGTGCCCAGCCAATGATATAACCGCGCTTCCTCAGTGTTGTCGCCGTAAGTATCGAGCACGCGGGCTAGTAGCCGGCCTGCCATGCGCTCTACGTGAAGGTGTTTGAGTGATTTACTTGGCGTTTGGCTGAATTTTACCAGTTCGTCTAGAAGTTCTGGCAGCAGCTCATCCGGTACCCCATCTGGTAGCTGGCGACTCCAGAACATATGGAACTTACCAATGAAGTTATCCCGTTTTTCGGGGCGCAGGAAGTCGAACACTTCTGCCGACCGAATGAATCTTGGGAAGAGATCTGTCAACAGTTTTCCGAGCAGCTGGTCATCATGATCTTCGACCAGTGCTGCTTCAATATTTCTGGCAAGGGAAACCAGACTGGCTGCGTTGCGTGGCAGTTCACGCAGCAAAACCTCCAAAGCCGAGTGACGGATGTGGGATGGGTAACTCGCATCCCGCACTACTTTGTTGAGTAGTTCCTCAAGACGTTGCAGCTCCTCCTCCAGGGCAATTTCTGTTATTGGAGGGCCGTAGCGAAGCGCGTCAAGCGCGCAATTGAGCAGCGCGACGTCCGCTTCGTTACGTGATGGTGTAGCTAGCATTTCCTGAAATACTGGCAACATATCTGGTGTGGCTAATGCGCCAAAGGGCACGGCCGTCCAGTTCTCGGAACGGAAGTGTGGGTACCGCATGGCCTCTTCTTTTAGAGTGGCCAGTACGTGGCGCTTGTCATCCGTCGGGAAGTTGCGCACATCGCCATAGAGCACGACACCGAGTGGATCAAGGTCAATGAGTTTAGAGCGAGCGCTTCTGCATTGCACTGCGAACCAAGCGGCTAGCCCTCGCAGATCGGGGGCGATTCCGCCGTCTTTTCCAACCATAAGCGCGATGACTCTCCCTAGTGGCAGGCGCGCTGATGCGACCTGTTCCGCCAGGTATCTAGCGCCCAGGAATTCAGCGATGCTGCGATGAACGGGGATTCTCTGTTGCTCGCGTTCGTCACGCTGAAACAATCCGCTTGTAAGTGCATCTAGCAAAGGTAGGTCGTGTGGCGAGGAGAGATTCCGCCAGAGGACGTGCTGGCTATTTTCTGCGTCGTCGTCCAGCGCGAAGCCGGTTAAGCCGGCAAGTAAGAGTATGGCGCTGAGGAATCCAGTCGCATCTATCAGTTCATTGTGTGACGGTGCGGAGTTGCGCCTAGCCGCGCGGTGTTCCAGATTTGATTCACACAACAATTGCTGACAGGCAAGTTCATAGGTCTCGGTGCGACTGCCGGGCCACGAGGAGTTGCCTACGGCGCTGGTCAGTAAACTAAGCGTCTGTGGGTTGCGCAGTAGGTCGGTCAGTCCATTGTTGTCAGCCTGCAGAATGAAGGCTTCTGGGTCTGCCACACCATATCTCCGCTCTAGCAGTAGTTGAATGTTTGCATCGCTCAACAGGTCAAGGTGCAGCACGGTGATCGAGCCTCCTGGCGCAGCTTCCTGCAGGGCGGCGCGGTCGCTATCACCGTACCAGTCAGCCTCACGGCACGAGAGCCGAAAGCGCGGTCGACCCAAGCGCTCGAGATTTCTCCGAATGTAATCAAGAGGTGTGCGGCCGTCGCCGCCGCCAGCCCTCATTTCGTCAAGCCCGTCAATAAACAGAATGCTATTGGGAGGTACTCGGTTCGGTTCTAAATTAGCGAAACTACGTGCCCTAACGTAGTGCCCGCCTGTGGCGTTTGCTTCCTGCTTGAAGGAACTGGTTTTTCCCGCGCCTGGATCACCGAGAAGCACGTAGGCCGGCACATCGCGCAAATTCGCCAGCAGACGGGTTTTATGTCCATTGCTTTGGTGGTCATCTGTTGTGCAGGTGCGTGGTACCAGCAGGGTGGGATCGGCACAGTAACTCATAACCAGTGCTCCGCGGGATAGGAAAGAAACTCGGCCAAAGCTATACCTCCGTCGCCAATTAGTACCTGCCGGCAATCACCGAAATTTTTCTGGAACGCGGCCATACCATGGAGCGTCCCATGTACGGTGCCGCTCTTCACCTCGATCGCGACCAGTTGCTCGCCGCGTTCGAGCACGAAATCCACTTCATTGGTTCCATCGCGCCAGTAGTGGATGCGGCACTCTGGCGAGGCGGTATTGTGCAGGTGCGCACCAACTGAGCTTTCCACCACGCGACCGCGGTAACTGCGGTCGGCTTGAGCTTCAGCTTTGCTGTATCCAGAGCCGGCCGACATCAGGGCCATATTCAACACGTTGAGTTTGGGCGAGGAAGCACGGCGGCGGTGGTCCTGCCCGGCGTATTTTTGCAGACCACAAATCAGGCCTGCATTGCCCAGCAGGTTGAGATAGTGGGCTAGGGTCACTGTGTTACCCGCGTCCTGTAATTGGCCTAGCATTTTTGTGTATGAAAGCTCCTGCCCCGAATAGCGGCACCCGAGTTGAAATAACTGGCGCAGCAGCGCAGGTTTGTCGACTCGCGTCATCATCAGGATGTCTTTTTCGATATTGGGTTCGATGAGACTGGTATTCACGTAGTCACGCCAGCGAGCTTCCTCGTGAATCAGCGGAGCGCTCCCTGGATAGCCGCCAAAATAGAGGTAGTCTTCGAGGTCGAAATCGAAGGCGTCAACCATTTCCCTAAGCGACCAGTGGGCTAGATGTATCGTCTCGAATCGCCCGGCGAGGCTTTCGCTTATACCCTGCTGCATCAGTAGTGGCGAAGAGCCAAGCAGGACGACTTGCAATAGTAGACCCTCAGCACGATCGGCATCCCACAGACCCTTTACAGTATCCGACCAGCGCGGAATTTTCTGAATTTCATCAAGCACTAGTACGTGCCCCTTGGTATTGTTCCTTGCTGCGGTACGGGCTCGTTGCCACACGTCTACGAGCCAAGCGCTATCCCGGGGCTCTGCATGTTTTCGCGGGGTAGGCACAGTAGTTTGGTCTTCCCGTATCAGCGTTGACACCTCTCGGTCTGGGCTATCCACGGCTGCGAAAGTGAAATTTTCGGGTGGATAGTCCGCGAGTACACCACGCACCATCGTTGTCTTGCCCACTTGGCGTGGTCCGGCGACTATGATTATGAAACGCGGCGTTTCGTGCAGCCGTTCGGATAGCGTTACTGCCTGAATTCGTCGATAGGGTAGAATCATATATTAATCTATTGAGTAAAATTACTCAGTATATTAATGTGATTCCATGCCCATGGCAACCGGCAAAATGGGAGCTTGTTAATTTGCATTAAATACTGAGCCAATTGACATCGTAAATTGCAAGCTAGTGTGACCCACACGAAGGTACAGGCAGAGAAAGGCATGCTTGGCAGGCCGGGGGTCATGGTGGGGGGCTTACTAGACCCCCGACATTGTGTTTAGGGGTACACACAATTACTCAAAAGATTTCTCGATCTATATTGCGCGTGTGCTGGCTGCCGGGCTTCTGCCGGACTGAGTCCTACATGGTTGAGCACGGTGGCGCAGTTTGCAACGAGCGTCCCACCAAAAAGTATTTCTAAAACAACTGGTTAGAATTTTAGTTGATAACTACGAACCAGGCGGTCGCACGTTCGAATCGTGCCAGGCGCGCCATATAAATCAAAGGCTTAGCATTGAATCGATGCTAGGCCTTTTTTGTTTTCAGGGCATTTTTCTTCCTGCACTCACAATCCACTTTGGTGCTGCCTCAAGTCAGAAAACGTCCACCAATGTCCCACACCCATCGGGTGATCCAGCTCTCCGGTAAATGATACGGGCTCTACGCAGTTAACGGGGGATGAGCCTTCATCCGCTCCCGATTGATTCTGGTTTTAGGTTCCAGCCAGCTGGTCACAGCGTCTCCGCCTGTACACTTAATGGACTACACTGCAGATGATCCGGAAAGTTACCCGTAATTTGCCCGTTCGAATGCGTCATTTACCGTATTCAGGTAGAGAGAAGGGCGTATAGAAGGCCGGAACCGCTCGGTACATGCTAAGGGACGACTCTTAACGTGACTCAAATCCGGAGCTTGACTATGCGACACGGAGATATATCCAGCAGTGACGACACCGTAGGTGTCGCCGTCGTCAACTATAAAATGCCGCGCTTACATACGCGTGAGGAAGTACGGGAGAACGCGAAAAATATTGCCGAAATGATTGTGGGAATGAAAATCGGTTTACCTGGCATGGATCTAGTGGTGTTCCCGGAATACAGCACGATGGGCATCATGTACGACAAAGATGAAATGATGGCCACCGCTGCGACTATCCCCGGCGATGAAACTGATATTTTCAGCGCCTCCTGTAAAGAAGCCAATACCTGGGGCATCTTTTCGCTGACCGGCGAACGTCACGAGGAGCACCCCAACAAGGCCCCGTACAACACGCTGGTGTTAATTAACAATGAAGGAGAGATTGTTCAGAAATACCGTAAATGTATTCCCTGGTGCCCGATCGAAGGCTGGTATCCGGGGGATCGTACTTATGTATCGGAGGGGCCAAAAGGCTTGAAAATAAGCCTGATAATCTGCGATGACGGTAACTATCCTGAAATCTGGCGTGATTGTGCAATGAAAGGCGCGGAACTGATTGTTCGATGTCAGGGCTATATGTACCCGGCCAAGGAGCAGCAAGTGATGATGGCTAAAACCATGGCGTGGGCGAACAATTCCTATGTTGCCGTTGCCAACGCCACCGGGTTCGATGGGGTGTATTCCTATTTTGGTCACTCGGCCATTATCGGCTTCGATGGCCGTACGCTCGGTGAGTGCGGTGAAGAAGATATGGGTGTGCAGTATGCGCAATTATCTGTATCACAGATTCGTGATGCACGCGCCAATGATCAGTCGCAGAACCACCTGTTTAAACTACTCCACCGCGGGTATACCGGCGTGCACAACTCCGGTGACGGGGACAAAGGTATTGCGGATTGCCCGTTTGAGTTCTATCGCACATGGGTGATGGATGCCGAAAGAGCGCAGGCCGATGTCGAAGCTATGACGCGTAAAACGATTGGCGTTGCTGAATGCCCGGTGGGTGATTTACCGATAGAAGGTAAAGAGTCCGAGGCGGGAGCGTAAACGGCGCGAGGGCTACGAATCTTGCCGTTTATTAACGAACAACTCGAACATCAACAGGAGCGCGTGGCGCGCGCGGATGCCGAACGCAGGATTGCCCGCGCTTCGTGTTTTCGCTTTGACCCAGAGGACGTCATGGCTCTGTTGCGGCATCGCATCGTGGGCCAGGATCAGGCGCTGGCCGAAATGGAAGCCATGCTTTTTACAGTGAAAGCGGATTTTTCTTCCAGGACAAGCCCACTGGCGGTACTGTTTTTTCTTGGCCCTACGGGCGTCGGTAAAACTGAAATTGTGCTTGTGCTCAGTGAAGCCATTCATGGGGATGCCAATCACATGTGTCGCATCGACATGAATACGCTTGCGCAAGCACACTACAGTGCGGCGATCACCGGTTCGCCACCCGGGTATGTTGGCAGTAAAGAAGGGCAAACCCTGTTTAATATCGATGCGATTAAAGGCAGCTACAGTGCGCCAGGTATCGTGTTGTTTGATGAGATAGAGAAAGCCAGCCGTGATGTTGTTCGCGCGATTCTGAATGTACTCGATACCGGCAAGCTAACCTTAACCTCGGGTGCTAAAGAAATCGATTTTACCAATGCCCTGATATTTATGACCAGTAACATCGGGGCAAAAGAGTACAGCCGGCAGCTCGAAAAATACCAACGTGGCTGGAGGCACGTTTTCGGATTGAAAGCGCGTGATGAAAGCAAAGTCCTCGATCGGGCATTACATGCGCACTTTGACCCGGAATTCTTGAATCGCATAGAGCGCATTGTTCCCTTCAATAGGCTAGACGCCAGTCGCCAACACCACATTATTGAGCTGGAAATTCAAAAATTAAACCAGCGCCTTGCTCGAAAGGACGCCCGAATAAGTTGCGATGCTTCGGCGATCAGCTATTTGTCGCAAAGCTACGATGAGCGTTTTGGTGCGAGGGGCATGCGTCGTAAGATTCGTACAGTACTTGAGCCATTGCTGGCCAGAGCAATGTTTGATCAGCCTGAGCAGAGCGAGTTCTTCGCGAGCGTGGTGAACAAAGAGCTGAGGGTTTCCGGGATGTAGAGCTTAGTTGGGGCATTACTCACCGTCTGGAAAGAGCTTTACCCATTTCGATAAAGGCATCGGATCCTGAATAAAACCAAGCGGGTCTGCGTCAGTGGCAAGCATGCCGCGATCGACAGTGAACGAGATGATGTCATCCGCGCCGATAGTTTCCGTCTCCACGAATGCGGCCGGTGATTACAGCCAAGAGGCTTTGATCTGTTTATTGAAAAGATACCTGGAGCTCGCGCAATCTCCTTTTAGGCGGCCTATCAGAAATCGATCAACCCGGTTTCTTGTCAGTTTATATCCCGTGAGATATTTGTGTTCTACGCTAGGTTATAGCGTAACAATTTAATACTAAGTGGTTGACAAGTAAGAAGGTGGTGTTGCATAGTGATCGTCGCTTGGCCGCGAATAGGCAGATAGCACCTATGCGCTGGCAGCAGGCGGATAAGCCGGCTCTTATGAAAACAGTTTTGCGGGAATAAACGCAATAAGCCCTGATTAAGTAATCACTGTTTTAAGGTATCACTATGCAGAACCCACAGACTTACGGACACTTCATCGGTGGCGAGTTTCAGGCGCCTGCTTCGGGCGAATATCTGGAGTCCATCAACCCCGCTAACGGCACCCTTGCCGCACGCATTGCCAAGGGCAACAGCGTCGATGTCGATACCAGCGTCGCTGCCGCCAAGGCGGCTGCAGCGGCGTGGGCGGATATGCGCCCACTGGAACGTGGCAGGATTCTTACCGATCTGGGCCGCAAGCTACGCGACAATATTGGCCTGCTGGCGAAGCTGGAGTCAGTGGAGATGGGGGCGCCGGTCGCTGCCGCTGCGATGCTTCTGGGGACTGCAGCGGCCTACTTTGAATACTACGGTGGTCTGGCGCCATCGCTGCAGGGAGAGACGATTCCTGTCGGTCCGGATCAGCATTCCTACACCGTGTACGAGCCCTATGGCGTGGTGGGCATTATTACCCCGTGGAATGCGCCCTTGAACCAAAGTGCGCGCAGTATTGCGCCAGCGCTCGCGGCGGGCAACTGTATTGTCCACAAACCGAGCGAGTACACATCGGTAACCGCGCTGGTGTTTGCGCAGTTGGCGGTCGAAGCGGGTTTGCCAGCCGGCGTCTGGAACGTCATTACCGGTTTGGGAGCCGATACAGGGGAGGCGCTGGTTGCACATCCCGATGTCAGCAAAATCGCGTTCACCGGTTCGGTGAAAACTGGCCAGGCCATCGGTGCCATTGCCGCGGAGAAAGTAATGGCCGTTACGCTGGAACTGGGCGGAAAATCACCGAATATTGTTTTCGAGGATGCCGATCTCCAGGCGGCGACCATGGGCGTGTTGTTGGGATTTGTCGCCAATAGCGGACAGGTTTGCCTGGCCGGCAGTCGCGTGTTGGTGCAACGGTCTATTTACGATCAGTTTTCGCAGATGCTGGCAGGTGCAGCCCAGCATCTTCCATTGGGGTGCGACAAGCCCATGCCGACGCTGGGGCCCATTGCCAACCGGGATCAGTACGAAAAAGTGCTCAGCTACTTCGACGTGGCGAATGAGGACGGCGCCACCCTGCTCACCGGAGGGGAAAAAGCCGAAGGAGAAGGCCTGGAAAACGGCTTCTACATCAAGCCGACAATCTACGGCGATGTGAGCAACGATATGCGTATTGCCCGCGAGGAGATCTTCGGCCCCGTCGGCGTGCTCATTCCGTTTGATACGGAAGAGGAGGCGATCGCCATCGCCAATGATACCGAGTATGGGTTGGCGGCAGGTGTCTGGACCCAGAATCTGGGCCGTGCCCACCGCGTGGCGGCACGGGTACAGGCCGGGCAGATCTATGTAAATTACTATCTGGAAGGCAGCGTGGAGCATCCGCTGGGCGGCTACAAGAAGAGCGGTATCGGCCGCGAGAAAGGCATGGTTGCGCTCAAACAATATGCCCAGCTCAAGAATATTTCCATCAAGTTGACCTAATCACCGTTCATCGCAGGACCGACCATGATTACGCTATATCAATTTAAATCCTCGCCCCTGTGCGAAAAGGTCAGACGCATCCTCAACTACAAGGGCATCGCCTTTGATATCCACGAGGTCGATCGCACTGCGGTTGGCGAGCTCAAGCACGTCAGTCCATTTGGCAAGTTCCCGGCCCTGCAGGACGGTGATATCCCGGTGTGTGACTCCACTGATATCGCCTATTACCTCGAGGAAAAATTCCCGGAGCGGCCACTGGTGCCGGCGGACCCTAAACTGAAAGCGCAGATGCATATAGCGGAAGACTGGGCAGATGAAAGCCTCTACTTCTACGAAATTACCATGCGGCTCTCCTGGGAGGGAAATCTGCGCGTGGGTCTCGACAAGATGATGGAAACCATGCCGGCCAACGTGACGAAAGAGCAGGCGCTGGCCCTGGTATTAAGTGGCAGTCAGCAGTTGGTCGCTGCACAGGGCCTGGGTCGCAAGACACGCGAGCAGGTTATTGCCGATGTAGAGCGCCATATCGCTGCGGTCGCGGCTCTGGTGGGCGAGGAGGGCTGGATGGTAGGAGACACCATCAGTCTGGCGGATCTCTCGGTTATCGCCGAAATGCGCTGCCTGATGGATGCGGCGGAAGCGCGAGAGATTCTCAAAGGCTATCCCCAGATCAGTGCCTGGATGGACAGGGTCGACGAGGTGGCACCGAACTGACTGAAATCCGACCGGCAAGCTATAACATTCTTTCGCCCACTCAATGTGGGCGCTTTTTTATGGCTGGCGGCGGTTCTGGTATGGAAAGATTCACAATGAAAATCATCAGCCTGATAATGCTTTTGGGTATACCGGTTATTTCCGCGTGGGCCGCCGACGCACAACCTTCACCGATGATTGCCGAGACATGGGCCTGTTCCTACAACGAGGGGAAAAGCGTCGATGATGTGCTCATGGCAAGGGATTACATGGTTTCCCAGGCAGATACGGCCGGGCTGGTATTGCCGCCTTCGTTCTTGTGGACTTTGACAGAGGGCGATGTCGAGATCGACTATGCCTGGTTCAATGTCCATCTGGACAGCAGTACCTTCGATACTTCGGCTGACGCCTGGGAAGCCAGTGGCATTGGTCCAGCCGTGCAGGAGCGCTTCTCCTCTGTTGCCGATTGCACAGCGATCACGAGTAGGGCGCAGATGATTTTTCCACTGGGTAATCCTGGTGCGTCCGTTCCGGCCGGGCCTGTACTAATCGCTTCGCAGAGTTGTCATTTTATCGACAGTGCCTCCGAGGAAGAACTGTGGAAATTGTTCTCGCTCATGCACGACGTCATGCAAGGAATGGGCGACAAGGCTCCCGCGTTTTCGACGGCATTGCTCCCGCTTGAATCTAGCGCGCCGGATGTGGTCGTCTATGAAGGTTATAAGAATGCCATTGCCTGGAGTAGCTACGACCGTGAACTGCGCAACACCGAAGCCGGCCAGCACCTGCGCAATCATAAGAACACGTTGTTGGATTGCGCTGACCCGATTCTATGGTCCAGCCAGTATGTGGTAGGAGTGAATCAATAGCTGCCACTAACCACGCTATGCAGTTGTGGCACTACTGATTGCACTCATTGCTGTACGTCGGTGTGAATTGCCACGAAGGCGTTACCGCTGGGCCGTTTTAAGGTAAGGGAGCCCTGTACAGGTTCAGAACGATGATGGCGCGATGGTCAGGTCCATGCCGTCGAGGACGTCAGTCACAGGAACCTGACAACTGAGGCGGGAGTTGCTTTCCCGTTCTTGCACGCCCTCGAGTAATTCATCCTCCTCAGCTCCAATGTCCGGCAGCTTGTCCAGCCAGTTTTCACCGATATAGACATGACAGGTGCCGCAGGAGCAGAGGCCGCCGCATATCGCTTCTACCCCATAGGGTTGATATTGCAGGGTTTCCATCAGTGTCGGGCCAGTCTCCGTTTCAAGCTCGTGATTCTGGCCACTGCGATCTGTTACTAACAGCGTTATCATCGGCTTCACCTTATCGGTCAGTTGCGATCAGGTGTGCGAGCTTGGGTTCCACCCGTTGGTCTTCGGGAATGTTTTCCTGACCGATACGCCGATCCAACTCCTCGTGCCAATGGTAGATTCGACGTTCCTGGTAGTTCAGTGGGATACCTTTGAAGACCCGGGATTGCATCGCTTTCTGGATAGTGGGCATAAACTGGATATCTTCTCCCAGCACGATGTCCAGTTGGCTGATGCGCTCCTTCCAGATATCGGGTAGGGGTGCGCCGTCAAGGTCGGGCGTCATCCAGTGGATCTCCACATAGGTGGTTTCGATGTCCACTGGCCAGAATGTCAGGAGCGGGGCGCCGGTGTGGTCGATGTGCGCCGTCAGGTTTGGGAAGATGTTGTAGGTGCAGCTGGTAGTCCGCGCTGTTTCACCGACGGTATCGATTTCTTTGAAGCCCTCGGCGGCATGAGCAAGCAGTGTCTCATCTCGCGACGGGATGACCATTCGAGAATGTCCCTTCTCCCACAGTGTGATATGGGTGCCGCGGTGATCGAACACTGGGTCCAGAGTTTGTGGATGGATGGATTTGATATGGTACACCTCCAAAAAGGCGTCCATAAAAATCTTCAAATTACACTTCACCTCAAACCCGTGACGCTCGACAAAACGCAACTTATCGGGTTGCATTTCATCGAAGTCTTTTACGAAAGGCCCGAGGTAATCCAACAGCGGCTCTGCGTCAGAGTTTTCATTGATGAAAATGAAATTGCCATACGTCTCGCAACGGACGTTGTACAGGCTACGGCACGACATATCCAAATCGACAAAATCGCGCTTATCGCGCAGGTTGATCAGTTCACCTTCGAGGTTGTAAGTCCAACCGTGATAGCCGCACATCAAGCCACGTTTGTTCCCTGATCCCTCTTGAACAATCGGTGCGCCGCGATGCCGGCACGTGTTGAAGAAAGCGCGGACGATGCCATCGTTTCCCCTGATCAAAAAAATCGGGGCGCTGCCGCGTTCAAACAAAAGGTAATCGCCCGGGTTGGGTAGCTCATCGTCGTGGGCGACGTACAGCCAGGCGTTCTGCCACAGTTTTTCCATCTCCAACTTGAAGAAGTCGGGGTCGGTGTAGCGTTGTACCGGAATATCTGGAAGTGGCGGAAAATTCTCCGGTGGCTCCTTGCGAGAACCCTCGTATTCCATGCCTGCCTTAATCAAGTCTTCTGTTTTCTGGTCCATGTTGTCATCCTTCAATCTGGGTGTCGCATTTACACGTTTAATAACTCATGGCGATTGTCATGTAGGCCTCTTTCAGCCTGAATGTGCTCACCAGGCGCACCGATACCCTTGCAGGGAGTGGGTGCGCATGGTCGAGCGGCCGGGTGAGCCTCAGAGCGGGTTGGGAACCCGCAGGTGCTCGGCCCACTGTGCCCACGGTATACCGGTGCTCATACCCCCGTCGACGACCATTGCCTGGCCCGTGACCCAGTTCGACTCATCGCTGGCCAGAAACAATGCCATGGCTGCCAGATCTTCCGGCTTGCCGACGCGTCCGATTGGCGTGAGTTTTTCAAAGTGATCCAGTATGGCGGTGTTGCCCTGGAATATCGGCGTATCCACCACACCCGGGCAAATGGAGTTGACGCGTATACCGTAATGGCCGAGTTCGAGTGCTACGCTATTGGTGAGCCCGATGACGGCTGCCTTGGTAGCTGAATACAAATGTGGCCCCATGCCGGAAGTGATGCCGCAGACCGAAGCATTGTTGATGATGCTTCCGCTGCCTCGAGCGATCATATGCTCGGCGACATGCTTCATTCCAAAAAACGTACTCTTGAGATTTACATCGACCGTTCCGTCAAAGTGCTCCTCCGGGATCGATGCGATAGGGCCGTTGGCGCCGCCGCCACCTGCGTTGTTGAAAAGGCAGTCGAGCTGCCCCCACTGCTCGATAGAGCGTGAGACCGCCTCGGCGACGTCCTTCTCAATAGTCACGTTGGTGGCAATGAACAGCACGTCATCACCGAGCTCGGCGGCGAGCGCTTCGCCTTTTTCCTCGTCCAGGTCGGCAATGGTTACCCGTGCACCTTCAGCGACAAAACGTCGGACCGTCTCGGCACCAATGCCTGAGGCTCCGCCGGTGACAAGTGCGCCCTTACCCTGCAATCTATTCATGTCTTTTCCTCCTTCTCTTTCTAAATTATGTATACAGATTATGTCTTTGGATTAGTCCAGCAGCACGGGAGCGAGTTCACGCCAGACATCGATCTCGGGCTTCGGTCCCCAGGATTGGACGCCCACGTGGTCGGCACCGGCATCGAGGTGGGCCTTAATCTTGGCTGCGATTGTCTCAGGGTCGCCCCAGGGCACGAGCGCGTCAATGAGACGATCGCTGATATCGCCGCCTTCCGCAGTGAAATCCTCAACGGTGTAACCGAGTCGGTACATGTTATTGGCGTAGTTTGGCCCGCGCAGGTATAGCGTGATGAACTCCCGGGCGATGGCTCGTGCCTTGTCAGGGTCGCTTTCAAGGATTACCGCTACCTCGGGTGCGAGCAGCGGCCCGTCACCGAGCATCACCCGCGCCGCGGCAGTATATTCTGCTGTCACCAGGTAGGGGTGACCGCCGACAGTGCGTTTGGCACCCAGCTCCAGCATCTTGGGGCCGAACGCGCCCAGCACGCAATCCTCACCCGCCAGACCCTCGGCGGCGAGGTCTTCAAGATAGCCGCGCATCTTTGCCAGTGGAGAGATTTTGTCGTAGTCGTCGCCGACCAGACCTTTATGGCTCGCACCCAGTCCAAGCAGGAAACGACCACCGCTGTCGGCCTGCAGTTTTTTCGTTTCCTGGGCGCACTCAGCGGGAGTATGGCGCCAGATGTTGACGATGCTGGTGCCGATGGTCAGGTTTGATGTGGCGGCCAGGGCCATACCACAGCGCTCGAAAATATGGCCGCCATCGAAACCGGGAATCCACAACGCGGAATAGCCGAGCTCCTCTGCGGCTGTAGCCATATCAGTCGCCGTCTCCGCAGGGCCAAAGTACGGCGTACGGCTCCACACACCAATCTTGCCCAGTTGCTTCCGCATCGGTTCAGCGTCAATTTGTGTCTCTATACGGCCTCTTTGCTTCGCTTTTTCGACTGCTGCGATCCAACCCTGCTCAAATTTAGCCGCCGCCGCACTGCGCTGCTGCTCTAGCGCTTCAATCTGGGCGGGGGTCAGGCTGGCTTGCTGCTGAGGGACAATGTCCAACTCGGAGATACTGTCGTCCTCCTCACGCCACAGCTGAATAATTCGCTTCCCGAAGGTGTTTTTCACCCAGGCGTGCCAATCGCCGTGGCTTAAGGGAAACTCGAAGTGCACCACGCTGCCGTTTGTTCCCAACAAGACCAGGGGCTCCAGCTTTACGCTGTACACCTCGTTTGGGACCTCGGCGTCCAGGCGTTTGAGCACCTTTGTCCATATTTCGATTGAACGAGACTCGTGATCACTATCGGTCATCTTTATTTTCTCCTCAGTTTGATTGGTCAGCGATTCGCTCGCCGTTGCTCGTGGTAAATACTCAGCTACAGGAACTGGCAGCTAGAGGTACTGGTTAGTTTTGCCTCAACGATAGCGCCGCCTTGCAGTTCGTCATCATAAAATACTTATTAGTTGAACAGTACATTAGATGCTGGGGGTCGTCAACATGCGCAGGGAGCACTTGAAAACTGCCGGCTTCAACTGCGTTGATACAATCGGGCAATAATTAGAGAGAATATTGCCTAGTTATTGCCGCTGTTGAGAATTATTGTTCCGTTCGACAGGAACTTCCCCCGTGAATTACTCAGGAGTTTGAGCATGGCTAGCAGTAATCCATTTGGTCCCAAGGGCTGGTTACCCGAACGAATCAACTCGCTTGCCGGTAAAACGTATGCCATCACCGGGGCCAATACCGGTGCGGGGTTCCAGGCGGCGCGGATACTGCTCTCCAAAAGTGCCAACGTGGTGATGCTGAACCGCAATCCTGGCAAATCTGAAGCGGCTATTGAGCAACTGAAAGAGGAATTTGGCAGCACCGCTGCCGTCAGCTACGTACCTATGGACCTGGCAGAGCTCGATAGTGTGCGCTCCGCTGCCGCAGAGGTTCTGGAGACGGTTCCTCGAATCGATGCGCTTATATGCAATGCAGCTATCGCACAGATTGCGAAACAGGCGATTACGGCCGACGGCTTTGAAAGCCAATTGGGTGTGAACCACTACGGCCACTTCCTTTTATGCGGGCTATTGTTTGAGCGGATAGAAGTGTCCGAAGGGCGTATCGTTGTCGTATCCAGCGAGGGCCATAAACTGGGGCTGAGAGCGATCCAGTTTGACGATATGAACTGGGATAAGAACTACCATCCAAACAAGGTCTACAGCCAGAGTAAACTGGCGCAGATGATGTTCGCCTACGAACTTCAGGACAGAATCAAAGACGCACACAAACAGGTGCAAGTGTATGTCTGTCACCCGGGCGCATCAGATACATCACTGATCCGTGAAAGCGCCAGCTTCGCAACCAGGGTTAGCTGGTCTTTGATGGTGAAGCTAGGGGTGGCTCAATCGGCCGAAAAAGGCGCTTATCCTGAAGTCATGTGTGCTACTGAAGAGAACTTGAAACAACGGGCTTATTACGGGCCAACCGGAAGGATGAATTTTGGCGGCCCGGTTGGAGAATGTAAGCTTGAGTCATTCGTTTTGGATAAGGACGCTCTAGCCCGGTTGTGGGTACTCTCCGAGAAAGAAACCTCTCTGAGTTGGTCGCTATAGCCTGGTAGTGACTGGTACGGGCCATTCAGGCAGGGGTTGTAATGAAAAATCGGAACTTAAGACGTCGCTATCGAAAGAAAATGTAATGAAGACTTTCAATTTATCCATAGGAATCTTTGTGGTGATTTCGACCATGTCATACGCGAGTGGTACAAAAGAACAATTGAATGAGAGAGAAGGTACAGTCCAGGATGGGGAGGGCAACACCTATCGTACCGTGACAATTGGCCGCCAGGTGTGGCTGGCGGAAAATCTCCGGAGTACGAGGTTTCAGGATGGCGCCGAGATTAAGACGGCGTTTATTCCCAATGATGAAGAAAGAAACCTCCTGAAATATGGCAGGCTATATGACTGGCATGATGTCGCAGATGAAAGAAATATCTGCCCGGCTGGCTGGAGAGTGGCTTCCGACCAGGATTGGAGAGTGCTGGAAAGAGCCATTGGAATACCTGAACAAGATGTCAACAGCTATGGATGGCGGGGTGATGACGACATAGCAATCACGCTGAAAGATGCTCAGCCAAACTCGCTATTCAAGACATTCGATCAATCTCGGGTAAACAAATACGGCTTTTCTGCAAGGCCTGCTGGAGTGAAGTGGAATAATTGGTACATCACTCAGGGAATGTACAGCGAGTTTTGGACGAGTAGCAATGCCACAGAAGATGAAGCCCATGCCAGAACACTCGCATACTCCTGCTGGAATACGCATAAGGGTGAAATACGCCGGGAGAAATTGAACAAAAATTATATGTTTTCAGTCAGGTGCGTAAAAAACCAGCCAGAACCCGGTGTATCGATTGATTAGTCCGATACGCCGAAAGCGCTGGGATTGACATAATTACAACCCGAATCCGGCCATCAGGCGGCACAGGCGCGATTACAGAGCTGCTCCGGCTCCGGGCGTTTGTCCGCCCCATAAGCTGGTCCCGCCACAGGCTCTCAAGGAGCGGTGCTCACTCCGGCCTCACCCAATATTGAGATGGATTGGGTGTTGACGGTCTCCAGAATTTATCGTACTGTTCAACCAATAAGTAACATTGGATCGATTGACGGGATGCAATGACCTTGTAGAGGCGCACCCACAGCAGACCGTCTGAAGGATAGGACATTGAACCACTTGCACCAGTGATGGTGCATTTTTAGCGAAATATAACTAACTGTGTAAACAGGAAGTATAAGAATTTACAACGAGTATCAGGGATGTGCTTTCCTGAAACTGCCTATTAACGATGAACAGCGTCGAGCGAGTTGCCGACCGATTTTGCTGCGGAGAGTACGATAATGAAAACGAAACTTTCGAGATATAACCAATTGTCCATGGGGGAGCACTTGAGCGACGCCCGAGCACCCTTGACCGTGTCGGCGCTGGCGATGCTGTCGGTAGGCTCAGCGTTGCTACCCGTTCAATCGGTACAAGCCGAAGGGGTGGAAAGTGTCAACGTTATCGAAGAGGTGTTTGTGACAGCCCGGAAACGCGAGGAATCCCTGCAGGAGACACCTGTTGCGGTCAGCGTGCTCACCTCGGATATGGTCAAGGCCAACCAGATCGAGGGCATTGCAGACCTTGGAACCATCGTTCCCGGTTTGGTAACTGCCGAGTCCACGGCGGCTACCGGCGGTACCATCTATCTGCGCGGTGTCGGGACGGGCGGCGGCAATGCGCTGTTCGATCAGGCGGTCGCCATCAACCTTGACGGTGTCGGTATCAGTAGCGTGCAGTTGATGAGTACAGGGATGTTCGACCTCGAGCGCATCGAAGTGTTGCGGGGGCCGCAGGCCTTGTTCTACGGCAAGAACAGCCCAGGCGGCGTGATAGCGCTGCACACCAAGGATCCCACGGCTGAGTTTGAGGCGCAGTTCACTGCAGAGTATGAAACCGAGACCGAAGAGCCGGCAATACGGGGTATTGTCTCTGGGCCGTTGACAGAAACACTGTCCGGGCGTTTGTCGATGGGTTGGTCTAACGCGGACAAATACCTCTTCGATGTCTACAATTTTGATGAGTTTGAAACAGGCCCCAACGGTGAGCCGGTGCAGACAGCGTTTGCCACCGGGAAAAACTCGTTCTCCACCGAGCACAAGTTCGCGATGGGCACCTTGATGTGGGAGCCTACGGACAATTTTACGGGGAAACTGAAATATGCGTATCTGAAAAAGGATCAGGATGGCAGCGCCATGTTCAGTGCCACGCGGACGCAGTGCCCATACGGCGAGCCGCAGGTTCTGTACCCCGTGCCTGGTATCAATAATTGCAAGGCGGGCGACAAAATCATAGCCCCCGGAACGAACCCGGCACTCGTTTCGCGTGACCAGCTCTACCCGGGCTACCGTGGCGATGAAGGTGGGTTCATAAAAGATGAAGACCATTTTGCGGTGCTTGAGATGAATTATGATCTGGGTAACGACCTCAATCTGACGTCGGTATCCGGGTACTTCGAGAACGAGAACAAGCGGTTGGGCGATTCAAGCTGGCAGGTGGCTTCTGGGTTGGTCAGCTCGGGCTACTTTCACCTCGAGCAGTGGACCCAGGAACTTCGCCTGAGCTCAGATTACTCCGGCCCGGTAAACTTTACGCTGGGTGCATACTACGAAGACAAGCAGATCGAGTCGAAGCAAGGCGTCGTGTTCGGTAGTAATCTTGTCGATGTTCCGGTCGCGTTCGGTGTGTTCGGGATTCCCGGTGGTACGCAGATTAACTCACAGGACAGCAAGGCCTATTCTGCTTTCGCTCAGGTGATATGGGATCTGACAGAAAAGTGGACTCTTTCTGGTGGCGCACGCTATTCATATGAAGAGAAAAGCCCCACCATCACTGCCGAGGTGGGTGCTGCTCCTGAAATTGGCCAGCCCGCTGTGCCCCTCACGGACATTCTTCTCGATGATGACAACCCCGATTGGAGCAATGTTTCCCCGGAAGTGACGCTGAGCTATCAGTACAATGATGATGTCATGTTCTTCGCGAGTTACAGGACGGGGTTCAAATCCGGGGGTGTTGATGGTTCCTTTAATGTGTCTACTACCCTGCCGTTAACGGCAGCGGGCATTCCCTATAATAACCTCTACGACGAGGAGAAGATCAAGGGAGGCGAAGTAGGCATGAAATCTACCCTGCTGGATGGCTCGCTGCGCTTCAATGTCACCGCATACAGCTACGATTATGATGACATGCAGTTGTCAAAATTGACCACCGGCTCTGGTGGGGTTCCCTCGCTACAGGTGATCAACGCCGCGGGAGCCTCTCTCGAAGGTGTTGAGGTGGAGACTTTCTGGCTGACACCGGTCGATGGATTAACGCTGACGGCCAACCTTGCCTGGGCCAATTCTGAATACGACGACTACATCGCGGACTGCTATGTCGGGCAAACCATTGCGATGGGCTGTGACGTCAATCCCGATCCGGTCACTGGCAATTTCACTGGCGCTGACATGTCCGGGGACTCGCTCCCGAACGCGTCTGATTGGAGTGCAACTTTCGGTCTGGACTATCAGGTTGCACTGGTTGACAACTGGAATCTTGGCTTGAATCTGACGACTGCCTACAAGGATGACTACAACGCCACAGCTTTGTTATACCCGGACAGCTATCGCCAGGATAGCTACTGGTGGACAAATGCGGCGGTGAGTGTGTTCTCATCCGATGACAAGTGGGAGTTCTTTCTCCGAGGTATAAACCTGGGAGATGTGCAGTACGCGACCGAGGGCTCGAATACGATCCCCGGAGGAAACGCGGCGACAACCGGGACGAATGATCCCAGTGGCCTTACTGACTTCTGGCAGTTCATTAACGGCGGGCGTCAGTTTACGGTTGGTTTAACTTATCGTATGTAAGTGGAAAACAGAGGCTATTAACCGTTAGCGCCACCAAGGACTCTTGTACGTCCCGGTGGCGCTTCTGCAATTTACGCAATAGCTCTTAAACTGCAGCACGGAAGGGCATACCTGTGATGTAAACCCGACTATAGATCAGGCGTGATAACGTTGAAACTGAATGGCAATGCATCTGTGTAGCAGCACTGCCGGTTCTCAAATCTGGAAGTTGATATGAATTACGATGGAAAATCTGCAATTGTCACCGGAGGGGCGACCGGTATCGGCCGTGCACTGGCGGTATCGCTGGCCAGCAAAGGATGCAAAGTCGCCATTGCAGATATTGATCTGGAAAATGCCCAGTCTGCCGTTGGGGAGATCGAATCCCTGGGGGGGAGGCTATAGCCTATCAATGCGATGTGGCAAAATTCGACCAGGTAGCCGAGGTGTTTTCCAAAGCATTCAAGGACTTTGGGGCCATAGAACTGGCATTCATCAATGCTGGAGTCACTCAGCTCGCCACATTGGATAACCTGAAGCCACTGGATCTCGAATGGATGTTTCGGGTAAACGTCTTTGGCGCCTGGCAATGTGCCAAATGTTTCATCGAAGAAACCAGAAAAGCTGGTACTGCGGGTGCTCACATCATTTTTACCGGTTCGGAGAACAGCCTGTCGATTCCTCCCCATTCACGTGCCGTGGGTGCCGGGGGTTACAATATGACGAAACACGCGATGCTATCGATGGCAGAGACATTCAGGTACGAGCTGGAGAATGAAAACATTGCAGTGAGCCTGGCGCTTCCAGGGGGCGTCCAGACCGAAATCCTGTTCTCGGTCCAAAAACGCCAGGAGGAATTCGGAGGCGCTGGTACACCCTTGATAGCAAGTGCCGAAGATCTCGCGTTAGGTGGGGATGATTCTCCACCTATCCTAAGCCCTGATCGAGTTGCTGAGCTGATTATGGCCGGTGTGGCTGACGGGCAATTTTTTGTCCCTACCCACCCGCACGTACTGCAGGATTTCTTGAGCAGGGCTGCAGAGGTAGAAGCGGCATTTAGCGCGACGTCTTTTTAGGTCTGGCAGACCAGACTCCGATTATCGCGTACACGTGCTATTGCGCCGGCCTGCCTGAAAGCAGAATCGGTCGAGCTGGCGCGCCTCAATACTCATTGCTAAAGCGGATGCTCGACATGGTACAAAAAATACTCATTGCTCTATTTCTTTCGTATATCCCAATGTCAGCGACTCTGGCGGACTCTCCACCGGCGTCGATCAGTACCCAGCAGTACGAGCAGTGGTTTGATGAAATATCGAACTGGGGCCGCTGGGGAAAGGATGATGAACTCGGCACCCTCAATATCATTACGCCGGACATGAAAATCAAGGCGGCAGCACTTGTGAAAGTGGGGGTCAGTGTTTCCCTGGCGAGTGACCTCAACACGCAGCAGAGCGAATACAATCCGGAGCCGTTTGTGAGCGAATCCAGGGTGGTCAGTGTCGATGGTAGCCATTCCGTTGTGTCTGATAAATATGCTGTGGAGTACCACGGTGCCGCACATGCTCACATTGATGGCCTCGCCCATATGATTCACAAAGGGCAGATGTATAACGGCTTGTCAGAGGAACTACTGGGGCCTGAGGGAGCGGGAAAGCTGGGCATCCACAATATGAAGAATGGTGTTTTTACGCGTGGCGTACTGGTCGATATGGCATGGTTTGAAGGCGTGGACTATCTTGCTCCCGGTCAGGCAATTACTGCCTCCGATCTTGAGGCCTGGGAAGAAAAAACCGGCATCCGCATAGGTGCTGGCGATGCTTTATTGGTGCGAACGGGTCGTTGGGAGCGCGTTCGGCAAGACGGTCCGGTGCATTTGATAGAAGGGGCTGCCGGCTTGCATGCCTCTGTGGCGTTGTGGCTGAAACAGAGAGATGTGGCGGTTGTCGGTTCGGATGGTGGGAATGATGTGCTACCGTCTGGCGTCGAGGGGGTGGTCATACCATTTCATACGCTTACCCTGGCCGCATTGGGTATGCCCCTGCTGGATAATCTCAATCTCGAAGCATTGTCCAGTGAAGCCATGCAGCACAAGCGGTGGGAATTTTTGTTTGTTGCGGCACCGCTGCGGGCAGTGGGTGGGAGCGGTGCTCCTGTGAATCCGTTGGCGGTTTTCTAGTCAACCGTTTGCTGGCCTCGTTGCGCACAGTGTGATTCGATTTCAGCGGATACTATGTCGCAATCACACAAGGGTCATACTCTGGAATGGCTCCACTGCTTTGGCGATTGCCCGTACATGCGTTTGAACTCCCGGCTGAATTGAGACGAGCTCACGTAGCCCACTTCCATAGCCGCTTCGCTCACATTCATTCCTCCGGCAATTTTCATCGCGGCATTGTTCAGTCGCATGGACTTCACAAACTGGATGGGCGACATACGGGTGGCCTGCTTGAATTTGCGGTGGAGCACGGCCCGGCTCATGCCGACCTGGCTAGCCATCTCTTCGATGCTGACGGATTTGTGCAGCCGACATGACAAATACTCAATTGCACGGGCGATTTCATTGCCCACGCCAAATGCACGCCTTGCGGAATTTCCCGCTTCACCCTGCAAAATCGCGTAGTACAACTCCCGAAGGCGGCCGTCACTGAGTACTGCCGTATCTGTCGGGCTATCCGCTAATTGCAGCAGCCGCAGCAGCGCGTCGGTAAATGTGTTGTCCCAGTGAGCCAGCGCGAGTCCCTGCGGTAGTGCGCTGTTACTGGGCCTTTGAATGGCGCCGCCGGCGCTTTCCATTTCAAGCGCCAGCTCGGTCATCAGCCTCGTATCCAGGGTGATATATACCCCCAGCAGAGGGTTGTCCGGCGAGGCCGTGGGTGTCCCTGCCTCCACTGGCATCGACATGGTGCAGCACAGGTACTGACTGCTGTCATAGACATATTTATTGCCGTCCAAAATGGCTTCTTTGGACCCGTTTACGATGGCTACCACCACGGGTTCGTATACTGCAGGGGCGCATGGCAGCGGGGTGGTCATCTGGAAGAGTTGTACACCCTTTATCCCGGTGTCCACCATGCCGTCTTCGTCGACACGGTTTTCAATAAACTGCTTTATCTGCTGTTGGCTCATGCAGGCAACATAGCACTGCAAAACACGCTACTCAATCCTGTTGATACAAATAGGCAAATATTCGAGACAATACAGCCTGATCCAGCTCGGCTGCGAGAGCTATGATAGCAATTGGCCGCCATCGCCAAGCAACTTGATGTTGCTAATGGCATTGTTCTGGCGCCTTGCCAGCGGTGTGTATAGACGACGCGATTCTCTGTAACGCTGCCACAGCGTGGATGTCCCAAACGCCTATCTCCCCAAGGCATCTGGCCTAAACGTATATGTCTCCAGTGTATACGCCGTAAAGAGACGATGAATTGACGAATTATCGTTACTCATGTAACGTTAAGCTATAATATACTTAGTGGTTAAATGGTAAATAATATAATCGGGAGGCGCCGTAGCGATGATCGCAAGACAGGGCTGAGCGAGAGATAGCGTGGACGACCTGAATTGTGTTTTGTACTCGTCGCTCAAAGCAATCTACTCATAAGTGCATTGAAACTGACCTTATCGTTATCGACTGCACAGAGCATCTGTTTGCTAACAACTCGCTAATGCAGCTTGGAAACCCAGCTCGAAAACCAGGGAAATTGAAGAGTGACTACCATAAGAAAATTTGGCCCAAAGGGCTGGACACCGAAACGACTCGCCTCACTCAGGGGCAAAACCTATGTCATCACGGGAGCCAACAACGGTGCAGGTTTCCAGGCAGCGCGCACCTTTCTATCCAAAGGCGCTAAAGTCGTGATGCTGAACCGCAATGTCGACCGTTCAACAGCTGCCATTGAAACACTCAGGAGAGAGTTCGGCAGCGGTGCCGATGTGACGTTTGTGCATCTGGATTTAGGTACGCTGGATTCAGTTCGAAGAGGTGCGGCCGAGGTACTGGAGAACACGCCTCGAATAGACGCCCTCATCTGCAATGCCGCTATTGCGCATATGCCTACCCGGGAACTCACTGTGGATGGTTTTGAAGCGCACTTTGGCGTTAACCACCTGGGACACTTCTTGCTATGTGGTTTGCTCTTCGACCGAATTGAGAATTCGGTCGGTCGTATCGTAATGGTGGGCAGCAAAGGCTACAAGTTCGGTGCGAAACGAATCTATTTTGAAGATATCAATTTCGACTGCAACTACGACTCACATCATCCCTACTACCAGAGTAAACTCGCTCAGGTAATGTTCGGTTATGAGTTGCAGCATCGTGCGCAGGCAGCGGGGAAAAATATCACGATCCAGGTCTGTCACCCCGGTGCATCGCGGACAAACTTATTGAATGACACAGCCAGCTTTGCTCTCAAGACAACCTGGGCTGTACTGTCTTTGTTTGCGCAGTCAGCAGAGAAGGGATCCTGGCCTGAAACGTTATGTGCGGCGGAGGAGAATGTGGAGGTTAACAAGCTCTATGCTCCGACAAGATTTGAAATGGTCGGTCCCGTCGATGAGTGCTCGATAGACCCGTGTGCCCTGGATAGAGAAGCGGCTGCCAGGCTCTGGACAATTTCTGAAGAAAAAACGGGCCTCACCTGGTCGCATTTCTGAATAGCTTTGATGCGGGTTATCCAGGTGTCATGGTCGATTGGAGCGGGGTTGGCATTGACGAATTTCTGGGATTCATGTACCGTCATTTCGCAAAATACTTAATGGTCAAAAGGTAAATATAAGATGTCAGAGAAGATTGCAGTCGCGGCGTCAATCGCCAGGAAAGAGAGGCAGATAGGCAGCGTGATGAGCTTTGATGGTACTGTCTTTTGCTCGTTGGAGGTAATCTGCCATGAAGCACTTTGAAACGGATGTTGCCGTCATCGGCTGTGGTGTCGCTGGAATGGCCGCAGCGTTGTCAGCGCTGGAATCAGGCGCGAAAGTTATCAATGTCGAGCGTTCTACGTTCGAGGAGCGCGGCGGCAATTCGCGTTGGACAGATGCCAACCTGGCTTTGAAGTTCGGTCAGGAGGAGCCTGAATGGGACGATGCTTTCTGGGCCTCATTCGAAAGATATCATGGATTCCACGTCGATCCGGAGATGATGGCGGAAACAGCCAATGACTACGCTAGTTGGCACCCCAATGTTAAAACGGCACCGTTTCTTGATCCTGAGTTGCTGAGCGCTTTCGCTGAAGGGATGCCCGAAACAGTGGAGTGGCTGCAAAACCACGGGGTCGAGTTCAATATGGACGGCAAGTTTTTCCCCTTCTTTCTCAAGATCATGCGGATGCCGTATATCTCTGGCGGGGGGCTGGAGGTTATCGACAAACTGACTCCCTTGATACAGGCCAAGGGTGGTGAATTCCTCTGCGAAACTACGGCGGTCAAGCTGCTGAGTGACGATATGGGACGCGTATGTGGCGTGCGCTGTGTCGGGAAAAACAACGAGCCAGTCGAGATCAATGCCAAGGCGGTAATACTCGCCAGTGGCGGCTTCGAGGGCAACCCGCAGATGCTGGCACAATACGTTGGGCAGAAATCGCGATACATGAAGCCGGTAGCGAAGGGCGGGTATTTCAACAAGGGTGAAGGCTTACGCATGGCGCTGGATCTTAATGCCGCGCCGTCGGGCGACTGGAGCGACGTCCATCTGCAGCAGGTCGATCCGCGCTCAACACAGCCCGAGGCTCTTGTGGATATCTGGCCGTGCGGGATTGTGGTCAATCAAAACGGCGACCGCTTTATGGACGAATGTCCCCACGATCCCGGTACCTTCCAGGAGTCGGCGGGGCGCGCGGTTATCGAGCAGGACGGCGGAATCGGTTACATCATCTACGATAACCAGCTCGACAGCGGTGATCAGGAGTGGCGCTTTGGCATCCGCAGCGAAGTGCCTGCCATTCAGGCGGACTCACTCGAAGGGCTGGCTGAGCAGCTTAATATTCCGGCCGACAAATTCATCAATACCATTGAAACATACAACAATGCCTGCCATGGCTCGGATGAGGTCGACTACACGCGTTTCGGTGTGGGTGGTGGTTTTTTCGATGGCATTGGTACACAGGGGCTGGCTATTCCGAAAAGTAACTATGCCAAGCGCATCGATAAGCCACCCTTTTTCTGTTACCCGATGATGTCCTCCATCTGCCTGACGTGCGGCGGTCTGCGCATTACACCGGACGCACAGGTGGTGAATTACAGTGGCGATGTGATCCCCGGGCTCTACGCAGCCGGTGAAACCATCGGCATGTACTACGGTCAGTACGTCGGCGCGACTTCCGTGCTGCGCGGTCTGATCTTCGGGCGTATCGCCGGCGCCCACGCTGCCGATTAATCGTCCAGGCCTCAACTACCAGAATGACGGGATTGATTGAGCTCTAGCTGAGCCCGGAGTGTGCGCTGGCTGGTCCATTGACGCCGCAGTAGATAATTTAGAGGAGAGTGATATGAAAGATTTCAAGGGCAAAGCAGCTGTGATCACAGGCGGAGCAAGTGGCCTTGGCAGGGCAATGGCCAACCGGTTTGGCGCCGAAGGGGCGAGGGTGCTTGTCTGCGATCTGCGCGAAGACAGGCTGCAGGAGGTGGTGAAGGGCCTGATAGATAAAGGCGTAGACGCTCACTACAAGGTCTGCGACGTGTCAAACTTTGAGGATGTAAAGGCGTTAGCAGACTATGCGTGGAATGAATTCGGCACTGTCGATGTCCTTGTCAATAACGCCGGTATCGCGGGCTTGCCCGAGCTGATTGTCGATTCGTCAGAGGAGTCGTTTCACCAGACGTTCAACACCAATGTGATCGGCCCGCTCAACGGTATCCGGGCTTTTGGAAATCGGATAATCGAGCAGGGAACCCCCGGTATGATTTTAACCGTTTGCTCTGAAGCCGGACTGTACTCACCGGGCCCCATGACCGGTATCTACGCGGCATCGAAATATGCAGTGCGGGCTATCTGTGAAACATTGAGAATTGAAGTGCCAGAGCAAATTCATGTCGGATGTATTTATCCGGGTATGGTTCAAACAGAACTTGGAGGTACCAAAGAGATCACCAAATCGGGCATGACTACGGATGAATTTATCGACAAAATTTGGCCGCAAATAGAGAACGATGAATTCCATATAGTCTCTCATCCCTACGGTAGAGATTATGTCAGCGAGAATTCCGAGGAAATCACTAACGCATTTGACCGCTATGCGCCGCACTATGAAGGCGATCAAATATATGATTCCAGGGCACTTGCAAAACAACTGCTCAATGAGTACTGACAGCGTTTTATCACAACCATTCATATTCAAAGTAGCGCTCTTGTATTGCGGACTCGATTTCACGCATTCTGCGACTGTCAAAGAGCTATCAGCGCATAGATGAGATGTCTGCCATGGAAAATGCCGGGAAAATTCATTACGACTTTGAGTGTTTCTTTCCAAATGTTGATCGCCAGAAGTTCTGGGATTTATTTGTCGATTACGAAGCGTGGTCGAACTCGGATAGCTTGCCCGGACAGATCACAATTCTCAAACCCGGTAAGAATCATCCGATGGGAGAGGGGGGCACGCGATCTGTCGTCACTGGGTCGATGCGTATCAAGGAAGACATAGTCGGTTTTCGTCCGCCGGAATATTTTAGTTATGCCACGCACAATGGCAGCTTGCCAGTGAATGAGTTTGTGGGTGAAATGGTTTTTGAGGTGCACAAGGGTGGGCTGACTGCAAAGTATAAAGGGCGTTTCAACCCCAAGTGTTTCGGTACTGGTTGGCTTTTTAAGACTCTGCTGCGCTCAGTGCAGAAATCCGCCTTTCGAAAACTCGCAACCGCCTATCAGGATTATTATCAATAACGGTTTTAGCGCGTATAGGCTGACAACCAAGTTTCGGTCTCTGAAGTGGCCAAGCAGCCCCTCTTGATCACAAACCAACAGAACTTGTTCGAACACGGATTCAATCGCATCGGGGTAAGCGCTGATAAAGTTTGCAATGCTGGTTCAGTGCGGCACTCTATCGGAGGACAACGTCTTGAAGACAATGTTGTGTTCGCACTGCCTCTGGATGTTTTCGAAAGATCGGACATTAGTCGGTATTCCTCTTTTACGCATACGCCTAAGGAACCGGCGGCGCAGCCGTCCGGTTGCCTTACTTGTTATTGAGCCGCTAGACAAATGCATAAACTACGATTCCAAGCCCAACCAATACCCAGGTATTGCCTGCAAAGGTATTCAGCCTATTGTGGCTGGTAATCTTGAAACCCGCACCCACTTGGGTCTGAAGCGGATGATTAATCCACTCACCGATGCCTACAAAAATTACACCGATGGAAACGAGCTGTACAAGAGTGTTGCTCACTCCCTTCATTTCCACGGTGAGGCCTAGTATCAAGGTAAGCGTCCCCAGAACTGGAAGAATCTTGTACCAAGAATCGATTTTTAATGACGATAGTGGATTCTCACTCATACTAAGGCTCTATAACGCTTCAAGCAGGGGCCGCTGGTAAGCGGTCCCGGCGCGAAGCGCCCTCGCTGCCTTGATTTGTTAAGTGCCCTCACTCTAAGCCTACTGGTACCTTTAATTGTTCGAATAAGTCCGAATTAGACTGAGCAAACTCGAATTTATATTTGGAAATGGCGTACATCAGCCTATGCAAAAGAGCCTCGAAGGCATCGTACTCATCCTGAGTCAGGTAGAGAGACTCACGAAATATCGCCGTCGGCATTCTAACATCTGTATCGTCGAAGACGGTAAAAGAAGAAGTTCTATATTCCATTTCTTCCTCGTCAGAGTGGCTAACTATCTTATCTCGGAGCCGAAGAATTTTGTTCTTTAGGTCGTCCTCCTCTTCGGAGAATTCAAAGCCAATTGCCGCTAAGTCTAGCGTTTTTCGCCCACGCCCAACTTTAAAGGGGCGTGAAAAGGATACGATAGCGGTCGTTTCAAAGCATCGAAATTTGCGCAGCTGCACTCTCGAGTATTGCTCTTCAAAATCGCACTCTTCACATAAAAATGTCACAGCCGAAAGCGCCTGCTGAAAATCCCAGGAAGAATAGATAATTCGATGTGGAATTGGCTGTTCGTGGTCGCTCATGTCGTTGTGGCCGCTCTCATGGGCACTTAACAGCTGAGAACATAGACCGGTCTAAATAACACCCCGGCCCAGTTTGTAAATTCCAGTTGAATCAATTCCCTTTGCAAATCAACCTCCTGTCAATTCCAGTGGCGCATATAACGCTACATAGGGAGCCACAGTGCTGAGCGTTTATCTTTTTATATCGAGTGTCCGCTATTCGGTCGCGAACTCAATCCAAGCCTAGCAGACATTAAGGGCCGAGTGTAGGCGATTGAGTATATTGGCCTCGCCAAGAATTGGGTCTTGATAGTGCCCGCTTTTGGGAGAAAAAGGAGGCATAACATCTGACAAGCCCTGCTTGATCTGGCCTGCACTATTGCAACTAGGCACCGCTCGATTTGACGACCATACCCAGCTTCCATCCAGGTTGAGGCGTGTTGAGCGATCCATGCTTGACTGATTGGTGTCTCTTCCAGTCAACCGGCAGCCAGAAGATCATTTGGAAGCTTGCCCAGTTGATCGTCCGCGAAATGAAGTAAGTCACTTGCGATCGTCTTGAGCCGCTCAAACTCTTCTTCGGTCATCGCGTTTGGCCGTTCCCCGGTGCGAGAGAATAGGGTGTTGAGCTGGGCGTACACTACGATATTGCGGTACTGGGTCAGCCACCAGTAGAAGGTCAGCTCCCGGTCATCCAATGATTGGCCGGTAAGGGCGAGATAGCGGTCCACCACCTGTCGCCGTGTCCACCAGCCATTCGCTTCACAGGGCATGCGACATTGATAGGCGATCAATTCATGGTCACTGCGACTGCCCCAGTAGGCCAGCAGGATAGCCAGTTCATAGAACGGGTCGCCGATAGTGCACATGTCCCAGTCGACAACGCCGCCCACTTCGAGGCTATCGGGATCAATCAACATATTGTCCAGTTTGAAGTCGTTGTGCACCAGAGTCACCGGACGCTGCTGCGGCAGATTGGCGGACAGCCAGTCCCTGATGACCGCGAGTTTCTCCTGTTGCGATTCGTTGAGCACCCGCTGGCCGCGCTTGAACCAACCGCCCACCTGACGCTCCAGAAAGCCGTCGGCCTTACCCAGATCGGCAAGGCCCACGGCCTGTACATCCACCCGGTGCAGCTGCGCCAGTGTCTCCACCAGCAGTTCTGACAGTGCGTGGCCGATCTGTGCCCGGCCCTGTAACGCCTCGGGTAAGTGTCGGCCGATGCAGACTCCTTCACGAAACTGGCTGATGCAGAATGGCACGCCGATGACGGATTCATCGTCGCAGAATACCAGGCCTTTTGGTGCCGGGGGGAAAGCATCGCCAAGGCTGGACAGCACCTTGTATTCGCGGGCTACATCGTTGGCGCCGGGGGGCAGGGGGCCATCCGGCGGGCGGCGCAGCACGGCCTTCGCACCGTCCATTGATATCAGGTAGTTGTAATTGGCGGAGCCACCGGACAACTTGCAGATTGGGAAATCTGTATCCAGTTGGTGTCCGATGCTTGTCAGATAGGCGTCGATGGCCTGCCACATCGTTGATTCGGGTAAAGTACTCATAGCTTACAGGGTCAGACCTCCATCGATGGTCAACTGCTGGCCGGTGACATAGGCCGCCATGGGGGAGGCCAGGAACAGTACGCCGCCGGCGATATCCTGTGGTGTGCCGAAACGGCCCAGAGGGTTGATCTTATTGAATTCTTCTTCCTGCTCCGGGCTCGACTGATTCGCGGTCAGCTTGGTGGGTACCATACCGGGCGCTACACTATTGACGCGAATACCCTTGCGGCCCCATTTCATGGCCAGGGATTTGGTCAGTTGCACCAGACCGGCCTTGCTGGCGCTGTACGCGGGGTTGTTCAGGGCGGGGCGGATCGACACTATCGAGTCGAGGTTGACGATATTGCCGCCGCTGGCTGCCAGCAGGTCATAGAACTCGGTACACAGTTGCATGGCGCCAGTGAGATTGATACTGAGAACTTTCTCGAAACCCTCGCGCTCAAACTCGGCTTTTTTCCATAGCACCGAACCGATGCAGTTCACCATCACATCCAGTGCGTCAAACTTTGTCGCCAGTGCGCTGATGGCCGCTGGGTCCTGGATATTCAGGGAGTGGAACTGCATACCGCTGAAGTCCCTGTCGTAATCCTCCGCGTTGCGTGTGCCGGTGATTGCCACTTGGGCGCCGGCCTCCAGGAAGGCCTGCGCAACACCGTAGCCGATGCCGTCTGAAGCGCCGCAGACCAGTACTTTTTTGCCTGTAAAATCCAGTGCGTTAACCAAACTCATAATCGTTGTCCTGTTGCCGGGAATGTCTTGATAGTATTCAGCGGTTCTCTGCTGCAGCTTTGATGGTCATTTTGCCCAGCTGTGACATGTGAACCTCGTCGGGCCCGTCCGCCAGGCGCACAAAGCGACCGTAGCTGAAAATATTGGGGATAGGTGTGTCCTGGCATAATCCCATGCCGCCGTGGGCCTGGATTGCCCGGTCCGCCACTTCCTGGCACATGCGCGGTGCTACGATCTTGATCATGGCGATTAGTTCACGCGCCTCCTTGTTACCTACCTTGTCCAGTTTGTCTGCGGCGCTTAGGGTAAGCAGGCGCGCCTGTTCAATCTCGCAGCGGGATTTGGCGACTTCCTGTCGGATACTGCTCTGGTCTGCGAGCTTCTTGCCGAAAGCAACCCGTGAGTCGACACGTTTACACATCAGATCCAGGCAGCGCTGGGCGGCGCCGATCAGGCGCATGCAGTGGTGAATGCGGCCGGGGCCCAATCGACCCTGGGCGATCTCGAATCCGCGGCCTTCCCCGAGGATGATGTTCTCAACCGGGACGCGCACATTCTCCAGCAGTACCTCGCCGTGGCCAGAGGGGGAGTGCAGGGCACCGAACACCTTCAGCGGGCGCAGCACCTTCACTCCCGGTGTATTGCGCGGCACGATAATGGTGGACTGTTGGATGTGCTTGGGCGCATCCGGGTCAGTCTTGCCCATTACCAGCAGTAATTCGCAGCGTGGGTCGTAGACACTGGAGGACCACCATTTACGGCCGTTGATAACGTATTCGTCACCGTCGCGCACAATGGAGCACTCCACATTGGTCGCGTCGGAACTGGCTACCTGCGGCTCAGTCATCAGGTAGGCGGAGCGAATTTCGCCGTCCATCAGTGGTTTCAGCCAGCGTTCCTGTTGTGCCGCCGTGCCGTATCGGGCCAGTACCTCCATATTGCCGGTGTCGGGGGCGCTGCAGTTGAAGACCTCGGAGGCCATCTCTACCCGTCCCATCAGTTCTGCCAGCGGCGCATACTCGAGATTAGTCAGGCCGGGACTGAACTCTCCGTACTCTTTCGGCAGGAACAAATTCCACAGCCCCTGTGCCCTGGCTTGTTGCTTCAGCTCTTCCATCACTGGGTGCACTTGCCACAGGTTGGCCGGATCGTTAACAAACTCCTCGTAAGCCTCCTCGATCGGGAAAATATGCGCCTGCATAAAGGCATCTACCCGCGCCATCAGGTCATTTACCTTGTCGCTGTGTTCAAAGTTCATACCACGTGCTCTCTTTCGACATAATAATAATGTTACTGATTAAACAATAATTATAGACATACATTACTTATTGAACAATAAGTAAATACTGATATACTGGCAGGCAGATTAAATGGATGTGGATGCCCGGCCATTGTGTCCTGTCGGGGCATCAGAGATTTACCGTGTTTCTTAGGAGTTCCTATCATGAGTGCGAGCAATAAACCCCGGCGCCTGCGCCGTTCTCAACTTGCCGTACCCGGCGTGAGCGAAAAAATGTTGACCAAGGCCGCCGGCCTGGATGTGGATCATGTGTTCTGTGACCTCGAAGACGCCGTAGCACCCTCGGCCAAGGAGGGGGCGCGGCAGACAATTGTCGATGCCCTCAACGGTCTGGACTGGGGTAGCACCGTGCGCTGCGTGCGCGTCAATGATGTCACTACCCAGTGGTGCCACGATGACATCATTGCCATCGTTGAAGGTGCTCGTGAGAACGTGGACACCATTATGTTGACCAAGCCTTTTTCCGCTGCCGACGTGCTGTTTGCGGATAAGTTGCTGAGACAGCTTGAGAAGAAGCTGGGACTGAAGAAGAAAATCGGGCTGGAATGCCTGATCGAAGAGGTCGAGGCTATGCACAATGTGTGGGATATAGCCCACAGTTGTGAGCGCCTGGAGTGCCTGATATTTGGCATGGGCGACTATTCAGCCAGTCAGGGTATGTCAGTCAAGGATATAGGTAAGGCGACCTATCCCGGCGATATCTGGCACTACCCTCGCTACCAACTGACTATCGCATGCAGGGCGGCCGGTATTGATGCTGTGGATGGCCCCTATGCGGATTTCAGTAACCCCGAGGGCTACACAGAAGAGTGTAAGCGCTGTGCAACGATTGGCATGGTCGGCAAATGGGCGATCCACCCCTCCCAGATCGCGCCAGCACTTGAGACGTTTTCCCCGGATCAGGAAGATGTCGATCTGGCGAGAGAATACATTGAGGTATTTCGCGAGGCTGAAGCCCAGGGCATTGGTTCAGTAAACCATAAGGGCGCCATGGTCGATGCAGCCACGGCCCGCGTGTTCCAGAATGTGGTTGATCGTGCTGACCTGATCGGTATGTGAGGCAATGGGTCGCCAGCATTGACTGCTGGCTGCGCGCTTCCTGCATAGACATCCGATGGGCTAACCGGCAGGCGCTGAATAGTGGCGAATGTGTTGCCAGCGGGTATTTGACTCTGGACCGGGAAGAGGTCGTGGCGCCAGGTGCGAAGGCTGAGGCGCCGGAATTATTGTCGAGGCGGTGACTAGGGGGGCTGAGCGTGTAGGGTTACTTTTTCATCAACACGCGGTCGCAGGTCAACTCCAGCATTTTATATGCCCGGTCCAGATCGACGGCTTCACCATTGACAAAGTACTGGACAGCTACGCCTCGCAGTATGCCCATATAGATCACCGCAAAATCGTCGAGGTTTACCTTCGCATCTATCTCACCATTCTTTTGTAACGGTTTAAGAATGTCTACGATGCCTTGTCTCACTTCCTTATCATAGTCGCTGAAGAAAGGGCGCAATTCCTTGCAGGTGGAATAGCTTTCATTCATCAGTCTGAACTGGGCCAGCATCAGGTCCGATTTAGCTTCGACGGCCTCAAGATAGCGCCTACCCGTCATTTCCAGGAAATCCAACCCTTGTGCTTCCTCTAGTGAGGGTAACAGCACTCGTTCCCGCCACAGGTCGAGGATGCGCTGCGCCGTCGCCTCGAGTAATTTTTGTTTCGATTTAAAGCGATAGCTGATCAGACCTCCGCTAAACCCGGCAACCTTTCCGATCTTGGCCAGCGTCATTTTCTCCGGCCCTTCTTTCGCGATCAGCTTGATAGCTGCCTTGTACATAGCCTTGTCTGAGGCCTCAGTCCGTTCCGCCTGGGTGCGCCTTTTCTTCTGTTGAGCCATTTCAATAAGTCCGTTTTTGTTAATGAATCGGTGGCAATGCAGGAATGCTATTGGTGGCTACTATACTAAACAGCCCGTCAGTTTGTATATGTCAGTATTTAGCATTCGACGTGCCGTACTAATAGATTGGTACGTAATTCTGGACGCTATATACTAGTTGAGTATACAATAAGTAATATGCCTGCTCAGGGTTGATCGGACGATAGGGGAAAGCCGTCATCGCTCTACCTGAAGTATTTGCAATAGCGCACAGACAGTGGGAATGACTGCGATGAGTGAACAGAAAGAGAGACCGGCCTTCCTGGATAAGGCGGAACTGTGGGATAAGGGCAATTACATTTCCGACTTTGAGGAAGGGCGTGTGTTTGAGCACCATTGGGGCAGGACTATCAACGCTGGTGATAACAGTCTGTTTACAACCCTGTGCCAGATGTATAGCCCGCTCTACTTCAACCACAGCTACGCCGTTGAAATGGGGCATCCGGGTGTGGTCATCAACCCTCTGCTGGTGTTCAACACGGTATTGGGTCTGTCGGTGGAAGATCTGAGCCTGCGCGGTCCGTTCGTTGGAATCAACGACTGTCGCTTTATCCGCCCGGTCTATGAGGGGGATACCTTGACGGCAAAGAGTGTGGTCATGCAGCGGCGCTTCTCCAAGAGCAAACCCGGTACTGCCATCGTTACCTGGAAAACGGAAGGTTTTAATCAGCGCGGTGAACCGGTCATCGAATACACGCGCTCCAACTTCCTGCAAGAGTAGTCGCATAACGTGTCCATCTTGCGCTGAGGATCAAACTATGAAACTGCAAAAACTGACAGCCAACGACAACTACTTTGAGGACTTCAAAGTAGGCAAGGTCTATAAGCACGCACGGGGTAAGACTGTTACTGAAAATGACGCGGTGACGCTTTGCCATCTGGTAATGAATTCTGCCGATGCACATTTTAATGACGACAAAATGAAGGACACCTTCGTCGGCAAATCCCTGGTATACGGAGGGGTGACTATCTCAATTACCATCGGCCTGGCATATCAGGATACGGGTGAACAGGTGATCGAGGAGCGCGGCCTGACCGGGATCAAGCTTATGCACCCCATCGTCCACGGCAACACCCTGTATGCCTATACCGAGGTGCTGGCGAAAGAAGACATTGATAACAACAGCGGCCTGGTAACCTTTCGTCACTACGGTGTGGATCAGGACGAGAATGTCGCGTTTCAGGGTGATCGTACCGCCCTGCTTCTCAAACGGCCTCACTGATCAGGTCAACTGCAATACGGCCATGCCTGATGTGAATCGCTGTGGCCATTTTACTCGTGGAGAGTCGGTCGAGCACCCTGTGGTGAGGGTCGAGAGCTTCTGGATGAATTAAATGACGAGAGGTTTTTAGGTGTACGAATACAAGGCGCCACAGCGAGACACATTGTTTGTCTATCAGGAACTGTTCGATTTTAATCGCCACTACCAGTCTCTTCCCAAATATGAAGAGGTGACACCGGAGCTTTGGTCATCGATTGTGTCGGAGGGGGCGAAGTTTGCGGAGAACGTGGTAGCGCCCCTGAACCAGAGTGGCGATGAAGAGGGCTGTTCCTGGAATGAGGGCGCGGTGACGACGCCTGGTGGATTCAGGGAAGCCTACCAGCAGTACCAACAGGCGGGTTGGCCCAGCCTTGATTACGAGCTTGAAGAGGGAGGGCAGGGCCTGCCGGAATCTCTCAAAATGCTATTGGCGGAGTATCTCGGCAGCGCCAACTACGCCTGGAGCAGCTTGATCGGGTTTGGCTGGGCGGCCACCAAGAGCTTGCGCGCCTATGCGTCACAGGAGCTGTGTGAGAGATATATCCCAAAATATTGTACGGGAGAATGGCTGGGTACGATGTGTTTGACTGAGTCCCACTGCGGCACGGATCTCGGCCTGCTGCGCACCCGCGCGGTGTCGGAGGAAGATGGAACTTATTCGATCACGGGTACCAAGATTTTCATCACGTCCGGTGATCACGACCTGACGGAGAACATCGTTCATCTGGTGCTCGCCCGTATCGAGGGGGCGCCGGCAGGAACCGCCGGGATTTCGATGTTCGTGGTGCCCAAGTATCTCGATGACAACGGAAAACCCGGCAGGCGCAACGGAGTGCATTGCGGTTCGATCGAACACAAGATGGGTATCAAGGGCTCGGCGACCTGTGTGATGAACTTTGAGGCGGCAAGGGGCTATCTGGTGGGTGAGCCGAACCAGGGCTTGCGGGCCATGTTCCTGATGATGAACGCTGCCCGCATAGGTACCGGGATGCAAGGGCTCGCCCATGCGGAAATGGGGCTGCAGAAGTCCGCCGCGTATGCACAGGAGCGTTTGCAGATGCGGTCGTTGAGTGGCCCCAAAAATCCCGATGGTCCTGCGGACGCAATTATTGTCCACCCGGATGTGCGGCGGATGCTGTTGACCCAGAAAGCCATCGCTGAGGGTGGCCGGATGCTGGTGGCCTACTGTGCCAGGTTGACGGATATCTATAACGCGCATGAAGACCCGGAGGAACGCAAGCGGGCGGACCAGCAGTTATCCTTCCTGACACCTGTGGTGAAGGCCTTTCTCACAGAACTGGGTGTCGAATCCGCCAGTTTGGCAGTGCAGTGCTTTGGTGGACATGGCTATATCCGTGAGTGGGGGGTGGAGCAGAACCTGCGCGATGCACGCATCGCAACGTTGTACGAGGGCACCACTGGCGTGCAATCCCTGGATCTGTTGGGCCGCAAGGTATTGGCCAGCCAGGGCGCCGTCGCCGCACCGCTTTTGGACGAGATCGCAGCGTTCTGTGAGGCCAATATCGGCGATGAGCGTGCACAGCAGTTGGCGGCGTTGTTGCCGCGCTTGCAAAACCTCACACTCGCCGTAGGTGCCAAAGCGCAGTCCAGTCCCGATGAGGTAGGTGCGGCATCGGTGGATTACCTGATGTTTGTCGGTTACCTGCTCTTCGCCTACTTCTGGGCCCGGGCCGCGCTGCTGGCTGCACAGAAGATCGATGAAGGCGCAGCCGAGGACGCGTTCTACGCCTCAAAAGTGCATACTGCTGACTTTTACTTTGCCAAATTGCTACCGCGTATTGAGGCTCTGGAAAAGTCCATATTGGCGGGCGCTGACAGCCTTATGGCTATGCCGCCAGAGCAATTTCTTGCGCATATTTAGGGCGGTTTGCGGGCCGCTCTGCATTGCTTATAAAAACACTGGTTGAACAATAAGTATTGTTGGATATAATGCCTGTAAGACAGCCAGCATAGAGAGCAGGAGACACGTGGATAACAATCTACCCGATTTCAGGCGGTCCTTCCTCGATATCCTGGACGAGGCCTTCACTGCGCATGCGGATCGCATTTGCATCCGGTTCCAGGGCGCCACCTACACCTATGCGGAGGTGGACAAGTCCTCTGCGCGAATAGCCAATGCGCTGATGGCCGCTGGCTTCACGCCTGGTATGAAGGGTGCCGTTTACGCGCTCAACTCGGCTGTCGGGTTTATCGCAACCCTCGGGATTATTCGCGCCGGCGGCGCCTGGATACCGGTGAATCCACGCAACTCTGCAACAGACAATGTGAAGATCATGTTGCAGTTTGAGTGCCAGGCCCTGTTTTACCAGCAGGGTTTTGAAGAGCCGATTATGGAGGTGCGCGAGCAGTTGGCAGGAGACACTATCGCAGTCAATCTTGATCAGGGCACAGATCACGCGCAATACCTCAACGACTGGATTCAGGGGTACTCCGACGCCGCGCCGGCGGTGGCAGTAGACCCCGATGACCTCGTTTCGATTCCCCTGACCGGTGGGACCACAGGGACGCCCAAGGGTGTGATGCTGTCACACTCGAATTTCTGTGCGTTCGATTACGCCATGCGTCAGGGAAGTGGCGCTGATGGCGATGTGGTGATGTTGTGTGCAGCACCCATGACCCATGTGGGAGGGCGTATTGCATTAGCTTCTCTGTCCAGTGGCAGTACGTTTGTCATACTGGATCAGGTCGATATCCAGCAAATCATGGCAGTCATTGAGCGGGAAAAAATCACGGATATGTTTCTTCCGCCAACGGCTATCTATACCTGGCTGGAGCAGCCCAATATTGGTGATTTCGACTACTCCAGTCTGAGACGCATCGGCTATGGTTCGGCACCGATTTCACTGGACAAGCTGCGCCAGGCGATAAAGGTGATTGGTCCGGTAATGCAGAGCGGCTTCGGCCAGACAGAGTGCCCATTGTTTATCACCACCTTTTCGCCAGAAGAGCACCTGATAGATGGTGAAATCGCCCCGGACTCGCGCCTTGCCAGTGTGGGACGGGCGACCTCCATTTCCGAGTTGGCGATCTTCAATGATGAGGGCAACATGTTGGCCCCGCGGTCACTTGGTGAGATCGGTGTCCGTGGCCCCTGTGTCTCCCTCGGTTACTACCAGGCCCCGGAAGAAACCGCAAAAATCCGCCGCAACGGCTGGCATCTAACCGGCGATATCGGCTACCTGGATGAGGACGGCTACTTGTTCATTGTCGATCGCAAGAAAGACATGATCATCAGCGGGGGCTTCAACGTGTATTCCACTGAAGTGGAGCAGGCGTTGATGGCGATACCAGGAGTGAGTGTTGCGAGCGTTATCGGCGTTCCCAGTGAGAAGTGGGGGGAAGCGGTAAAGGCGTTGGTGCAGTTGGAAAGCGATACTAATCTCGATGAACAGCAGATCATGGCGATGGCCAAGGAGCGGCTCGGTGGCGTCAAGGCCCCCAAGTCGGTGGAGTTTGTGGACGATTTTCCCCGTACCCCCGTTGGCAAGATCGACAAGAAGGTGCTCAGGGCCTCCTACTGGGAAGGGCACGCCAGGAAAATCTGAATCCACCACGGCATTAGTCGGGCTCTATCCCGAGACTATAGATATCCACCAGCAAATACCGGTGATGCCAGACGAATAAAGAGGAATGAGGCACGATGGGGGAAAAGCGGGATGTATCCACTTTTTGTCGAGTCTGTGAGCCCATGTGTGGTGTGCTCGCAACCGTTGAGGACGGTCGAAT
Organism: Halioglobus sp. D3-4; assembly: GCF_055809315.1. Classification (NCBI taxonomy): domain Bacteria; kingdom Pseudomonadati; phylum Pseudomonadota; class Gammaproteobacteria; order Cellvibrionales; family Halieaceae; genus Halioglobus; species Halioglobus sp. D3-4. The sequence continues at coordinate 2,234,718 of NZ_CM147907.1, read as the reverse complement.
CACCAAAATCAGCGGAAACCCTGACCATGTTCTGGGCAAAGGCCACTTTTGCAAAAAGGCGATGGGCGCAGTCGACATTACCTACGATCCGGATCGTGTCCTCTACCCACTGAAACGCAGTGGCGGCCCCGGTGAATTTGAACGCATCTCCTGGGAGCAGGCGTTCAGTGAGATCGCTGATAGGTTAAGTACAGTTCGCGGAGAATTCGGCGATGCTGCATTTGCCAGCTATATTGGTAATCCACCCGCGTTCATCTCAGCAGATTCCCTTGCACACCATGCTATGGCACAAGCGCTTGGGATGAAGTGGCGGTATAGCGTCAACTTCGAGGATGCTGTTTCATTTGCGGTCGCAGTGGAAGCGCTGTTTGGCAAGATTTCACTCACCCGGCCCGATTTTTGGCGATCAGATTTTGCATTGCTCGTAGGGGCAAACCCGGTGGGCTCTCATGGTTCACTCATTAGTGAGCCTATTGTGGGAAAAGCGCTAAAGAGTATTGTCGATCGGGGTGGAAGAGTCATCGCCGTCGACCCATACTGCAGCGACACGGCCCACAGGTTTGAACACCAACCCATACTGGCTGGATCCGATCCGTATTTTCTGGCGGCGCTGTTAAAGTCGCTGATCGATCAGGGTTTCGTGGATGCTGATTTTGTGGACGATCATACCAGCGGGTTTGATCAACTGTGCAACATTCTGGCGCCCTGTTCGCTGGAGTGGGGGGAACGCTTCAGTGGCATAAAAGCTGGCACGATTCGAGAACTCGCGCAGCAGTTCGGCAGTGCCAAAAGCGCCTGCATCTACGGGAGGACGGGTACCTGCACCCAGCGGTACGGCACGCTGTCCAATATTCTTATGCATCTTATCGCTATCGTCACGGGCAATCTCGATAGTGAGGGTGGGCTTTCTTTTGGCTATTGTATGCTGCAGGGTGACAGCCCCAAAACGGGCTCTGCGAGAAGTCGAACCACCGGCCTGCCGGATGTTGGTGGTGCCTTGCCACCGGTAGCACTACCCAGCGACATTATTGAGCCCGGCGACGGGCAGGTTAAAGCGCTGATGATGGTTGGCGCGAATCCGGCGCTGGCCGCGCCAGTGGGAGCCCGACTCTGTGAGGCGATACCGCATCTGGATCTATTCTTTTCGCTCGATCTGTATATCAACGAAACCAATCGTTTCGCAGATTATATTCTTCCCTGTACCACTATGTGGGAGCGTGAAGATGTGCCCTACGTGTCACTGCTCGGCATGATGCTGCGGCCCAGCCTCTATGCCACGGCAGCCGTGGTAGAGCGCAGAGGCGAGGTCAAGGAGGAATGGGAAATATACTTTGAATTGTGCAATCGTCTAGGCAAGGGCGAGGCCACCGCGGTGACTCCGCATGACATGATTGACGGTATTATCCGCAATAGTGAATTTGGCGATAAGTTTGGTGAAATCGCCGATGGTCTCACCTATGACAAGTTGCTGCATGATTACCCCAATGGTGTCGAACTGATGGAGCATATGCCCACCGGTGTGCTTGAAGACTTTGTCGCAAACGATAATAAGTTGATCAATCTTGAGCCACCCGAACTGCTAACTGAAATGGAGCAACTGTTCGTTGATGCGTTTTTTGACCAGCCAGAATTCCCTCTACGTCTCCACAGTTTAAGAGAAGTGCTGACGCACAATACCTGGATGCACAATGCGCAAAGTCTTGTAAAAAGCCGGTGGCAACACTATGCCCGAATCAGTGCTGAAGATGCGCAGCGCTGCGGTATCGAAGATGATAGTGAAATACGGATTCGTTCACCCTATGGTGAGGTGTGCATTACTGCACGAATATCGAAAAGAATCAGCGCAGGTAATGTGGCGCTGCCCCATGGCTGGGGTCACCAGGGCGGTTGGAAAATTGCCAATCAGCGCGGTGGCGTTAACTCAAACATACTGGCCAGTGATAATCCTGCCGATAGTGACAGGATATCAGGCGGTACGGTGTTGAACGGCATACCTGTCATTATCGAACCCGCGTGACGGCGCTGAGACTGTTGCACACCCCCACCCCAGTCAGTTGCGCATTCCAGTAGCAGGAGTGCGTCGATTATCGTTCAGCGCTATCAGTATCGGTGATGCGCGCGACGCAGACTATCGGCGCAGTGAATTTGGCTAGGAAAGGCTCCCTCCTGTCTCCCTTAACTCAAGATGTCTGCTATCGTTGTAATGGTGAGCGTTAGCAGATACAGCGAGTAAACAATGCAAAAAGCCATGTCGGGAGCGCTTATCGGCCTGATAGCCGCCTTTGTCGTCACTGCCTGCGGTGGTGGCGGAGGCGGCGGCTCGGACTCTTCCGGCGATACAGCAATTGTCCCGGTGGATCCCACTCCGACAGTACAGACATTTACCCTGTCCGGAACCATTACGGCTTCCAGCAGCCAGGCGGTGGATAGCGACACCAACGACCCGACCCAGCCGGCGATTAGTAACGATCTGCCAAGTCTGGCTCAGGTGGTTTCCAATCCAATAACGATCGGTGGCTACATCAACCTGCCGGGTACGGGTCCCGCGGGACGCTCCCGGCAAAGCGGAGACATCGATGATTTTTTCCAGGTGGAACTTCTGGCCGGACAGCGCATCACGATGCTGGTGGGTGATTTCGAGGATGCCGATGCCGATCTCTATCTATTTGATATGCAGGGCAATATCGTGGACTTCTCCATCGATACCGGCGAGGTGGAGAGCCTGCTGATCCAGAGCGATGGTACGTATCTGGTCAATGCCTTCGCCTTTGCCGGTGCCACCAATTATATTATCGCGATCGGCAGTCCGAATGAGCCCACACAGTTCCAGCCGGCGTCAGCTACTATCCTGCCCTGGCAGGCCGTGGTGACTTACCGCGACGATGGCCCCAAGATACGCAAGACCGACCCGGCCGATAGCATCAGTCGTAAAATGGGTCTCGAAGAGCGCGCCGGCGGTCGTGGTCGCGCCCGACTGATGGCGTTGCGCCAGGGATTGGTAGCCGCGCAGCAAATGCAACAGCGGCTGGGCACAGCCGACAAAAAACTCAGTGCGATAAGCGATCCCGATACGCGGGCTCGGTGGGAAACACTGATGACGATAAAGACGTTGCGCAAAGATCCTGACGTGCTCCACGCAGATCCCAACTATCGGGTAAACGCGCTGGCTACCCCCAACGATTCCGCCTACCCGTTGCAGTGGCACTACCCGCTGATTGGACTGCCCGATGCATGGGAAATTACCACTGGTGACTCCGCCGTGCTGGTAGCTGTAGTCGATACCGGCATCCTGTCAAACCACCCTGATCTGGCCGGGCAGCTGGTGGACGGTTACGATTTTGTGCGCGATCCCGGTAACGCCGGGGATGGTGATGGCATTGACCCCAACCCCCAGGATCCCGCTGGCTCGGGCTCATCAGGCACCTTTCATGGAACCCATGTCAGCGGGACGGTCGCAGCAACGGGCAATAACCAACTCGGCGTTGCGGGTAGCGCCTATGGCTCGCGTGTCATGCCATTGCGGGCGTTGGGCACCAATGGAGGAGGTACTTCCTATGATGTCGATCAGGCGGTTCGTTACGCCGCCGGGTTGGCCAATGATTCTGGCACACTGCCCCAGCAGCGCGCAGACGTCATCAACCTGAGCCTTGGCGGTGCACCCTTCAGCCAGGCCACGCAAAGTCTATATGACGAAGTAAGGGCTGCCGGCGTGCTGGTAGTCGCCGCCGCAGGGAATAGTGCCACAGCGGCACCGGGCTACCCTGCCGCCTACGATGGGGTCATCTCTGTGAGCGCGGTAGATTTACAGCGCCGCCTGGCCCCTTATTCCAATACTGGAAACCGCATCGATGTAGCCGCCCCCGGCGGGGATAACAGTGTGGACCTGAACGGTGACGGCTACCCGGACGGCGTGTTGAGCACTGGCGGCAGGGTCAGTGGCAATGCGTTGAACTTTGTCTATTCATTCCTGAGTGGTACTTCTATGGCATCGCCGCATGTCGCCGGGGTGTTCGCGCTGATGAAAAGTGTCAACCCCAGTCTGACGCCTGCGGACATCGACGCGATGTTGGCAATGGGATTACTCAGTGATGACCTCGGTGCACCCGGCAGAGATAATCAATTCGGTCACGGTATCATAAACGCGCAGCGCGCGGTGCTCGCGGCGTTGGAAGCGACAGGCAACTCCCCCGCAAACAACCCGCGCCTGACATCGTCAGTCAACACCCTCAGTTTTGGTGGTGCTAGCACCTCGCTGACGCTGATTTTGCGCAATGGCGGGAAGGGTGACTTGGCATTGCTGGGTCTGTCTACCTCAGAATCCTGGCTGCAGATTACGGCCACAAATGTGGATCAGTCGGGCCTCGGTGAATACGAGGTCACGGTAGATCGTAGCAACCTTCCTCCGGGCATCTACGCGGCGGAGATTACTGCGCAGTCTTCGGTGAATAACCTCGCAGTTCAGGTGCTAGCCTCCGTCGGGGGTGTCGAAAACAGCGCAGATCTCGGTGTGATCTATGTTCTGCTGATCGACCCCTTGACGAGCGAGACAGTCGCGCAGCGGGCCATCACCAGTAATGGCGTCGCGTATCCGTTTCAGTTTATCGACGTACAGGAGGGGGAGTATGAGATATCGGCCGGTACTGATTCCGACAACGACCTGTTTATCTGTGATGCAGGTGAAGCATGCGGTGCCTGGCTGACCGTGGATCAGCCAATCCGCATCCCTGTCGATGCCGATGTCTCCGGCCTTAATTTCCCGGTGGAATACCTGGTCTCCCTGCCGACTGACAGCAGCGCCACCGCCACGTTGGTCAGCGCCACGCTGCGTAGTGAGAGCAGCAACGCCCAGCCTCGTCGGACAATCGATGCCGAGGCAAAATGAGCTAGTCACGGTCAAGCGGGTCCGCGTAACCAGTGGCAGAAAACCGGCAGCCGCTTCGAAGTCATCGGCAAGCTGATCGCGATTCTCGAAAATGCAGTCAGTCTATAGGCCAGTCAGCGGCGTCTACCACGTGATCGGGTTGCTGCGGTCGTTGCCCCTTCCACTTGCCAACAAATAGCCCCTGAGGGTCATGCTCAGTTGTCTGTTTCTGTAGATTAAAATGACGACCGCCGCGAGGGTCTGCGCCTACGCCAGCAAGGTACTGCCAATTACCGTAATTACTCGCCACGTCGTAGTCGATCAGGTGCTTTTCAAAAAACGCGGCGCCATAGCGCCAGTCGATACCGTATTCATTGACTAGACAGCTCGCCGCGATCTGGCGTCCCCGATTACTCATCCAGCCGCTCTCTACCAACTGGTGCATCAGGGCATTCACTAGCGGGAAGTTGGTATCGCCCTGACACCAGCGGGCAAAATTCCTCGGTTCAAACGTGCAGTGATGAACGCGCCTGGGGGCGCCACCGTGGTGGAACAGGCTCACATCGTCTGCCAGTGCCCGCCAGTGGAAAAACTCGCGCCACAGCAACTCGAACAGCAACCATTCGGTGGATTCATTACGCAAGACATCACGCTCAAACTCTTCTATTGCTGCAGCCACCTCGCGGGCCGAGAGGCAACCCAGCGCAAGCCAGGGAGAGAGTGAACTGGAGCCCGACAATCCGTCCAGCGTATTTCGGGTTTGCTTGTAGCGAACGATGTCCTGTCGGTCAAAGACAAACTGCCGGAGTCGGCGATGAGCCGCTGAAGAGCCGCCCCGCACTGGGAACGAGGTATGTGGCCGCACTGTGGATGTCTCCAACTCGCCGAAGTGAATGCCGGGTGGTGGAGCCGGCAGCCGCGCTGGCGCGGGGACCGTACCGAGGGGCATATAGGCCTCGATCATGTTTCGAAAAGGCGTGAATTGTCCTGGCATCGAGGCGAGGCCGAAGGGCAGCTGGGTTTCATCAAACAGCACGTTGCCGCCATGCACCCGCAGCGGCACGGACAAGCTCGCCGCGACGCGCTCGCGCGCAAGGCGCTCATAATAACCGGGGGAGAGCGATGTCCCGACACGGCCAGCATCAATGGTGCGCACGAGTTCGGGCAACACGCGATGTGGCTCACCGCTGGAGATGAGCAGGTTTTGCCCCAGCGAACCGAGTTCCTCGCGCAGCGCGGCAAGGCTTTCCAGAAGAAAGCGATGCCGTTGTTCGCCGATGCCGGTGAGATTGCACCAGGGTCTTGCCTCGGGCCAGAAGTAGACGAGTAACAGTTTATCCGAGCGCGCGTGAGCCAGCAGCCCGGGGTTGTCCCGAAGGCGGAGATCGTGTTGAAACCAGTAAATGTCGGTCAAGGGAAACCCACTGCGTTGCGCTGAAGATATTATGACAGTACGTGTAACAGGCGCAAGAAGATCACTTGTGTCGGTCTGGCCGGGAGATCTTACAGCTGATGGGTTATCGGGGTCAGTCGCCTAATACATTGCACCGTAGCGAGGTTTCACGCAATAGTGGCATTTGTCCTGGTGCTATATCCTTATTTCACCAGAAAAACTGTTACCATTATTTCTCAATGAAATCACAAGTCCCAGATTATCCCGGCAACCCCCGTTATGGCCGCGGCCTGTACCGTCGGCGCATCCGTCTTGTACAGCACGGGAGTAAGGTTGTCGGCGAGTTGGAAGACGACTGCCACGGCTTTCGCGTGGCACTGCGGCATGATGGCCGCGTTGTGACAGGCGTATCCGGCGATGCACTGCGTGTGCCTATGAGTACCTGCGGACGCGCGATTACACCTTTGCAGGCATTGATCGGTACCGCGCTGGATTCACCTTTGCCGCAGATCCTGGCCCGTATAAATGCACGTGACAATTGCACGCATTGGTACGATCTGGCCCTGCTGGCGCTGGCCCATGCCACACAGGTTGAACCGGAGCGCATCTATGACGTCGAGGTGGCTGATCAGCCTCAGGATGGCAGTCCGGCGCGGGCCGAGGTCTTTCTCAATGGCAAATCGATACATCGCTGGCTGTTGGACGGTACGACTGTCGTTGAGCCTGTGGTGTTTGCCGGGAGGCCGATGATGAAAGGTTTTTCGGTCTGGGCCATTGAAGCTTTCGAGGGGGGAGCGCGGGAGGCCGCTTTTGTCCTGAGTAAAGGCGTCTTTGTCGCATTCTCGCGGCTATTTGATATGAGCAATGTCGGCGGGCAGTCGGCCCTGGAGCATACCAATATGCGCGGAGCGTGCTACTCCTATTCCGACGGTGTTGTAGAGTATGCAGTGCGCAATCACGATACTGTGAGGGACTTCAGCGCAACGCCGGAGCAACTTCTTACCTTTCGCTGATGCCGGAAATTTCATTCTCCTGCAGTAAATAGCGGTTTGTAAAACTCTCCAGAAAAATTGCAATCCTTTCAAAAAAACATCACGTGACAGCATTTCTCTGTTGTCGGTGAAGTGCGCAGGGTGGTGATGATCACGCTTTGCATGCGGGTATAGCACCCTCAAGGCAGGTCATCTCTTACGGGCTGCGTGGGATACTGGCATAGTGAGGTCTTGGCATGGTTCTCGCTTGATATTCCACGCTGGCATCAGCGAAAAGTTATCAAGTACAGGAGAATCACAATGAGCGATCATGTCTATAAAACCCTCGAGATCACCGGCTCATCAAAAACGTCCATAGAGGATGCTGTAACTACCGCTATATCCCGTGCTCAGGAGAGTGTGCACAATCTGCGCTGGTTCGAAGTGACCAATGTGCGCGGTCATTTGGAGAATGGGAAAATCGGCCACTGGCAGGCCACGATAAAACTGGGCATCACCCTCGATTCCCCGGCGTAGTCGATAGGGCCAAATCATGTGTTGGATTTTTTCCTGGCGGCTGTTTAAAACGACGTCACCACTGCCTGGGTGAAGCTGCGCTATGGCAAGGTCATCGCCTTCAGCGCTGCTGCCGCATAAGTATCCTGCGCGGAGGGCGCGAAAATGGAACTGGACGTCTACCTGATCTGGCAGCACCTTTACAAAATTGGCATTGCCTTCTTACTGGCGCTGCCTATCGCTCTGAACCGAGAGTACAAGGCCAACGGTGCTGGGTTGCGCACGTTCCCACTGGTGGCAATCGCCTCCTGTGCGTTTATGCTGGTGGGCATGGATGTCTACGACAGTGGCGAGGCTGAGGCGCGCATCATGTACGGCATCATCACCGGTATGGGCTTTATCGGCGGTGGATCGATAATTAAAAGCGGCAAGCGCGCGGAGGGCACGGCAACCGCTGCGGGCCTTTGGCTAACGGGCGCTATCGGTCTCTCCGTGGCCTACATGCGATATGAAATCGCCATTGTGCTATCGACGATCGGATTTCTGATCTTCCAGTTCTCCGGTTTTATCAAGAATCATCCCCAGCCCGATGGCGACAACTGACCTCAATGCTTCCACGGTCATGAACGGCATTGGGGCATACCAGCCAAAATCGATAACGGAGGTATCGTCAACGATGCATGGCATTTGTGTTGCAACCGGCACCCGGCAGGGTCAGCGGCCCGAGCCCAAAAAACCACGCCCAACCCCACCGGACCAGCCGCCCCCGAAGCCGGTGAAAGAGCCGGAGCGCCAGCCGCCAGAGATTGATGATCCGAGACGAGAACCTCCTGGAAAAATAGCCGGGGGCTAGCTTTACACTTTCTCTTTCTCTACAGACAGGCTCAATTTCTGGTAGATACCCAGCGCGACGATCAGTACCGCTGCTGCGAGAATCAGTAATGCCGGATACATCAACAGTGTGAGATCCTGGATGCCGGCCTTGAATATAAACACCAGCCCTTCGATACTCACTGCGATCGTGATGATAACAATAATTTTTGTGATTGTTTTTCTGGCTTCCTTCGGATCGCGAAGCTCTTTGTTGAGAAAAACCTCTTCTTCCATCATGTACTGCGCGACGTCAATAATGGCTGCAGCGATGATGATCGCGCTGACATAGTGCAGCATCAGCGGAATAAACTCAGCGGCGTCCCTGATATTGGAAACGACATCGTAGATAGACCACCCCATGATCAGCAGGGACAAGGCGACAAGGCTTAACGCGGCAAACAGGTGCCCCAGAGTGAAGATTGCTGAAAAGACTTTCCTCATTTTTTGACCTCTAGTGATAACGTACCTTCATTAAAGCAGCTTACGGCATCAAAGCCAGCCAGGCGAACACAGAGGTGGCTTTTAGTTCGGCCTTACTGTTGCCAGCGGTACCTGACTAGCACGGTAACTCCAGTTCGAGGTCCGCCAGCAGTGGCAGGTGGTCGGATGCCACCCGCGCCAGCGGACTGCGATGTACATAGAGCTTGTGGACTGCGCCATACGGGCGAGCCCAGAGTCGATCGAGTGCGAATGCCGGCCAGCCGGAGGGAAATGTTGCCGGTGCGCGCTGTGCGCCAAAACAGCGATGCAGTCGACGCAAGGGCCTGCCGAACAGAAACCACTCGTTCAGATCGCCGAGCAAAATATCCAGTGCACAGCGCTCCTTTTCGAACAGCTCTAGCAGGCATTTTACCTGATAGCGGCGCTCTGCCGGGCGCAGGCCAAGGTGTGTGGATACAAAGCGTATACAGCTGTCAGCCAGCTCCATTCTCAGCTCAATGGCACCGCGGGGTTCGCGCCCGCTGATGCTGAAGTCATGCTGGTAACTGGCCTCGACGGGTAATCGCGTCAGGACGGCGTTGCCATAGTGGCCCAGTTCGTTCTCCAGGGTTATGCCTTCGATAGGCGTCGTATTGGTGACATTGGCAAAGTATTCAAGGACATTGCGGTGTTCGCCCGCCCAGAACCCGACTTCCTGCAGACCGATGACATCTGCGGAGATTTCCTGCAGCACGGCGGCTGTTCGTTCGATATCCAGACGGCCATCGCGCCCGACACACCGGTGTATATTCCAACTGGCTACGCGCAGCGAGTGGCGCTTCACGAGCCCTCCATGCGTTGACGCTTCCTTTTTACCCAGTGGCGCAGGCCGTACAGCCCGGCAATGACCAGAACGACAGCCAGCAATAGCAGTACGATGCTTGCAGCGCTGGGGTCGAGCACGGACGCGACCAGCCGGTCCGCCAGAAAAGCGATTGCAAGGACGCCGGGAATCATGCCCAGCAGGTTGCCGATGGCGAAGTCCCGCGCGCGGATGTCGGAGATACCGGCGATTACATTGATTACCGAGAACGGTGCCACCGGTACGATGCGCAGCGTGATAATGACAAGCACACCGCGTCTTGCCAGTGCGTTTGAAATGCTTTTAACACGGCTTCCCGCAATACGGCTCACCCTGTCGCGCCCCATCAGGTGCCCGACGTAGAAGGTCACCAATGCAGAAAGCTCGCCTCCCAGCAGTGCATAGAATGCGCCCAGCCAAGGCCCGAATACACTGACCGTTACGATAATCAGCAGTGTCATGGGTACAACCACAATGCCACTGAGTACGTACGCCAGCAGTACCAGCAGTGGTGTGAAGGGGCTGGCCTGAATGGTCTTGGCCACGTCAGCCATGCGCTCGATGTCCAGCCAGGTATGCAACGGTGTAAAGCGCCAGAGCACCGCCAGGCCAATCACTGCCCCAAGCAGCAATGCCACGCGCATAAGGTAATGCCAGGCTTGGCGGCCCTGGTTCTTTTGCCCTACGAGATGGTCCAACAGTTCTTCCGGCTCTACGGTATTGCCGACGTCAATCAGGTCGGCGTCCGGCACCCAGGCATCCACCTCCGGCGGGATTTCACCCGAGAGTTCTTCCAGGCTATGGGTATTCCCTTGCAGTGCCTCTATCGCGCCGATGAGTGAACCCTGTTCACTTTCTGATGACGCGACGGCCGATGTATCAACGTCGAGGTGCTCGCCGAGCAGGCTGTGGCGTATCGCTTTTATGGCGGCGCTATGATCTCCCCCGGGCTCACAGCTAATCGCCAGATCGCATTCGGCATCCAGACCCATGGAGCGGTCGCTGAGGTTGGAGGAGGCGACCCGCAGGAAGCAATCGTCAATCACCATAAATTTGGCGTGCACCATCAACGCCACTGTCGGCTCGCCGCCGAGGGTTACATAGAAGATGCGCAGGCGACCGTACTCGTCTGCATCCCGTAACTGCCTTACCAGTCGCGCACGCAGTACATCCATCGTATGCTGTTCAAGCCAGCCGCCTGTCTCTCGCGGCATCACAATGACGATCTCTGGGCCGTTTTCTTCCTGCAGTTTCGCGATCAGCGCCTCGCTGATCGTCTGCGACGTCAGATACTGGTTTTCGATATAGATAAACTGCTGTGCAGCCGCAATGCTGTCGAGATACAGCCGTTCGACTTCCCGCACCGGCTCGCGCCCGTCGAAGGCTGGCAGTGTGCGTGCAATGCCGATCTCCACGTTCTCAAAGTCTGCCTGAATGCCCGGCGGCCAGGGATCAGTGTCCGCTGCGTCAAAATCCTTGAGTGCCTGACCGGTGGCAAACTGCCAGCGTTGCCGGGCCACCTCGCCCAGCGCACGGGCCGCAGCACCGTCCACCAGCATCTGGATATCGTGGAAGGGCGGGTAAGAGTTACCATCGGGGTCGGTTCGCTTATCATCATCTACGAGGTGCTTTCGAGTGTCCCAGCGCCACTTGCTCAGATCGAAGCCGCCGCAGAATGCAATGCTGTCATCGATCACCACCAGTTTCTGATGCTGCGATGCGCCCAGCGGATGCTTTGCATCGAACTGAAAATGTAAGCGGTCATGGGAGCGCCACTGCAATTTATAGGTGGGGAACAGTTCGCGCTCCATCGCGTACACAATCGAATAATCCCAGTTGAGTAAGTATACATCCAGTGAAGGCCGCTCATCAGCCAATGCATTCAGCAGCGCGCCCAGCGTGACGGGGTACTCATCGGCTGTGCCATCCCTGACCAGTCGCACCTCGCTGTGAATATCCCAGCCGACGATAACGATGGCGTGCTGTGCGCGAATCAACGCTTCGCGCAGTGCCGGAAAGTAGTTTTCACCGTCAATGAGTAGTGCCGCGCGCGATGCGTGCTCAACCCGCCAGCAGTTGTCCGATGGTTTAAGCTCGATCATCAGTTGGACCCTAGCAGCCAGTAATGCCCATAGGGCGGTATGACGATCGACTCTCCACAGCGGCTGGGCGTTTGCCCGCTGAGCACATCCTGCAGCCTGCCGGTACCGAAATTGTCACGATTACCGAGGTCACCGAGATCCAGATTGCCGGGCTGATCGTTAAAATTGGTAACGACCAGTACATGCTCCCGGGCACCGACGGGGTTGTGACGGGTAAAGACAAAGAGGTGTTCATTACTGACAGCAATCAGTTCCCTGTTGTTGAAATCGGCAAAGGCCGGGAGCGACTTTCGCGCTGCGATCATGCGCTTGATGCCGTCAAAGATACGTTGCTCCACGGAGCCGTGTTGATGTCGCTGTGCCACGCGGCTCCAGTCATAGGATGGCCTGTTCAGCCAGCGGCTGTCGTTGGCTTTGGCTACATCCAGCTTGAAAGATTCATTGTTCAGCGTACCCAGTTCATCGCCGTAGTAGAGCAGTGGAATGCCCCCGAAGGACATCAGCAGCCCATGCAGCGTCAGTATGAGATCGATATGGGCTGCAATCTGCGATTCATCGCCCTTCTCGATGGCAAGCTGCAGGCCGGACAGGGACGCCAGGGAGCCGGAAATACGCGCGTCACCGGTCTTCGCGTTGTAGCCGAAAACCTGGCCGCGGGCTGAATGCCCCTGGCCGGCTTCTGTGTAGAATTTGACGAGATACTGTTTATGGGATTGCGGGTCATGACCCGCTGCGCGCATATCCGCGCCGTCAAAGCCCAGCCCAATGTCATCGTGGCAGCGGATATAGTTAAGCCACGTTGCACGATCGAGTTTGTCGGGCAGGCTGAGAATGCCGCGATTCAACAGGCTGGCATTTTTAGTGGCCACGGCGTCCCACATCAGGGACATAAAGCTCGCGTTGTAAGCAATCTCGCACTCTTTGGCAATAATGGCATCCTCGCCGAAATACTTGGTGATCTCTATGGGTGCGACGATAGCCTCGGCGATAAACAGCACGCCCGGCGCGACAACCTGGCAACAGTCTTTCAGCAGTTGCAGGATGATGTGTGCCTCGCGCGCATTCTGGCAGGTGCTGCCAATTTCCTTCCAGATAAACGCGACGGAATCGAGGCGCAGAATATCTGCACCCTGATTGGCCCAAAACAGAATGATGTCCAGTATCTCGATCAGCACGGTGGGGTTAGTGTAGTTGAGATCCCACTGGTACTCGTTGAAAACCGTCATCACCCACTTGTTCATGCGCTCATCGAACGAGAAGTTCCCCGGGGCGGTTTCGGGAAACACCTCCTGCATGGTTTCCTCAAACAGGTCAGGGACCGTCCTGTCATCGTAGATGTAGTAGTAATCCTGATAGGCTTTTTCGCCCGATAACGCCTGTTTAGCCCACGCGTGCTCATTGGAGGTGTGATTCAGCACAACGTCGAGTGTCAGCAGCATGTCGCGCTCGCGCAAGGTCTGCGCGAGCTGACGCAGCTCATCCATCGAGCCGGCCCACGGCATGATATTGCGGAAGTCGTTGACGGCATAACCGCCATCACTGGCGCCTTGGGGGCACTCCATAATGGGCAGTATATGCACTAGGTTGATGCCCAGTTCCTGAAGATAGGGCAGGTGGCGCGCCAGGCCGCTAAGATCGCCGGCGAAGCCATTCAGGTATAGTGCCATTCCGACCCATTGCTGACTCAGGAACCAGTCGTGATCCCGTTCGCGTTGCTGGTCGATAGCACGCAGTGTCGTGTCGCGTGCGATGTACTGCCTGATGGCGACTTCCACCAGGCGGCCCAGTTGCTGCTCAAAATCGTCGCGCTGGCCATACAACTGGCTGAACAGCTTGTAGATGGCGTAAAAATTGGCGCCCAGTCGTGTGTAGAGATGGCGCAATTCATGCGCGCTGACATCGTGCTCGAGTTTGTCGAGTATCCTGTTCAGCAGTGAATGTGCTTCCTGTTCATACATCGTTGATCTCTACCCGTCTACTTCAGGAGCCCCCAGTCGTTTAAAAAGTGTGTGTAAAAATGCCTGTCCGCGACTGTCGCACCGGGCCTGCCGACGATGCTGGCGGCAAAACGCTGGCAGCGCTCCATGGTTTCCTGCAATGGCCACTGCAACAGCAGACCCGTCACCATCACCGCTGTAAACGCGTCGCCGGCGCCAATAGTGTCGACTACCTCGGTGGTGTAGTGCGGCGCCACTTTGATCGGCTCCCCCTGCGCCAGCCATAACTGAGCGCCGGCGGCACCCGAGGTGACCAACACGCCCTTGAGCTCATAGGCTTCCAGCATGCGTTGTGCTTTGCTTTCCGTATCGCGTTTGCCGCCTGCCAGAAGATGCAGTTCCTGCGTATTGAGCTTGACCCAGTCGGCGCTCTTGAGCAGGCTCAGCACGCTGTCTCGATGCCAGTGTGGTGTTCGCAGATTGACATCGACAAAAACATCCCCGTACCCGTGCCCGTGTTCGCGCAACGCATCAAGCGAGGCTGCCGATTGTGCCTGCCTGACAGCGAGCGTGCCGTGATAGAGCAGGGCGTAGCGGCGCTCGGGAACCGTTGCAATCGCATCGTACGCGCAGTTGTCGACGATCTCATAGCTGGGCTCGCCATTGGTATCGAGCGCCACATGGACACGACCTGTGGGCAGCGCTCGATCGACACGAACGCCCTCCCGCGCCATCCCCCAATTGCGCATGGCGCGACGCACCTCATCGCCCTCGACATCGTTGCCGACACAGCTGATAAAGTCGGGGGTCAGGCCAAATGCATTGAGGTGCCACGCGACATTGAAAGGTGCGCCGCCAAGTACACGACGGCCATCCGGCAGATGGTCGAACAGGACCTCACCAAATACGCAGACTGATCGCTGTTGCTCACTCAGTTGTCGCACACTGCTCATACGGTGCCTTCAAACCCCATCCATGCAAGTGTTTCGGGGTGATAATGGGCGATACCCTCCAGTATGCCGGCGCCGTAGTTGCCATTCATGCCCCTGAAGTCGCCGCGCGCGGTGTACAGGTAGTGGCTGTTGCCAGCGGCCGCAGACATATCTGCGGCCTGCTGCTGCAGCAGTGGCGAGCTGTTGGCGACCAGCGTCGAGGGAACCGGGCTGACCAATACCTCCATATCATTGCCGCTGTCACCGCTGAACACGGTATCGGCGTTGGAGAACTCCTCCAGTCCCTGCAGTGCCTTTATGGCGTGATATTTACCGGCCTGAACGGGCACGATATCCAGCAGTGCCATCCCCGCGACTTCATCGACACTCCATACCTGACGAGAAGAACAGTGTTTTGCAGCCAATGTGTCCTTGATTGCGGATTTCAGCTGCTCCATATCGCAAGAGGGGGAGACATAGAAGCTGAGCTTATGGCGATTCTGCTTCTCCGGCTCCTGCAGTTGCAGCGCATCGAACCCGGCCAGTGTGTGGCTCAGTTTTTCAGGGTACAGGTGTTGCCAGTTCTGATCGAGGCTGTTCTCCCACGCTTCGAGTAGGCTCCATTGACCGTTCGCGTCCACCGTATAGATGGTGGTGCCGACATCGCCGATAACATACTGAGGTTGCGGTAGCTGGTACTCATCGATGGCGTACTGCACCAGTTCCCGGTGGCGGCCACTGACATACGCCAGCATGACTTCAGGCTGCTGTGCCAGCTGCGCAAAGTGCCACCGCGCGCGGGCAGACTCCGGCTGCACACCGTTGGGGATGAGTGTGCGATCCAGGTCAGTGCATACCAGCAGACGCTCAGGCATCGACGCCACGGTTTTCAGCGAAAAAATCATAGTGATCCAGCGCTTCCAGAATCCCTGCTGCATAGTCCCCGGCCGCATGAAAAATAGTATCTGCCTCGGGCAGCAAGGACAGTTCATGGTGGCGATTGGCGACGACGACAGCCAGCGTATTGCCGCGCATCATGTCCTCATCAACGCCCGAGCCGCCGGCGACCAGTACGCTGTCCAGTGCTATTTCCAAACGCTGTGCCACATAGCGCAGCGCCTGACCCTTGGATGCGCGAATCGGCACGATGTCCAGATATTTTCCAAACGACAAAAATGTGTTGGCGGTCAGTTCGTGCTGCCGAAGCAATGCGATGATCTCGTCTATCTCCGCCGCCGAGTCAGCGTCGTAGAGGTAGGATATCTTCTCCGCTGTCTGCTCCTTCTCTGGGCGCAGCGTCAACCCCGGTAATTCGTCGAGCAGCCGCCGTATTTTCTTCGGACTCCAGTTGTGGTCGATATGGTCAGTCCACCAGTCGTCCTCCGTTAAATTCTCGCCGTAGTATATACGCGTCCCCAGGCTGGTGATGAGTACATCGGGACGCGGTACATCATACTTTCTCAGGATGGCCAGCGCCGAATCGATGCGTCGGGCTGTGGCGATGCCAAAGGATATGACCTTGCGCTTTTCTTTTATTATCGCGACCAGTTGTGACAGTGAGGATCTGTCGCCGAGCAAGTTCTGATCGATGCTGGTGACTATCATTCTGTCCCGGTAGCGCAGCGTCCGCGGCAGCGCACTTTGTGGTGTTTCGGGGTCACTGTGCTGCCCAAGCGTTACCAATTTTCCGAGGTAGGCATTGGCGTGCGCCTGCCAGGAATAGTGCTCGCGAACACCGGCGATGCCATTGTCAGAGTCCTGCTGCCAGGTCACGGGATCACGCAGAATTTTCAGCAGTGCGGTGGTAATCTCGGATTTATCCAGTGGATCGACAAGCAACCCACACTGACAATTCTGGATGATATCCACCGGGCCGCCATTTTCTGTGGCGACCACCGGCAGGCCACTGGCCGCGGCCTCCAGCAGAGTTAAACCAAAAGGTTCTGTCAGTGCCGGATTGATAAAGACACCCTTGCGCGCAGCGGCCAGGCGATAGATCTCCGGAACCTCGGCGGGTTCGTGTCGTTTCGGTATGGCGATCTTGCCATACAGGTCGTAGGCGTCAATCAGCAGCAGGATGTTGGTCAGCACCGACTGTGGCCTTTGATCCATTGCGCGAATATCCTCGCGATTCCCCGCGACAATGCACAGGTTGGCCGATTCCTGCAGCGCCTGCGATTCGCCAAAGGCCTCTACCAGCGTAAGAATGTTTTTGCGTTCGTCTGGTCGCGAGAGTGCCAGTATCAGCGGTTTTTCAGGCTCAGTCAGAAAGCGGTCGAGGGCATTGCTGAAACTGATTTTTTCATCGGTCGTGTAGGGCGTGAACTTTTTCAGGTCTGTGCCTGGCGGTATCACCCGCATACGGCTGGGGTCATAGTAATTATACAGACCGTACTGGCTTTCAATTTCATTCTGGGTGCTGGTAATTACGAGATCGGCACTGGCGAGGACTTCTTCCTCTGCGTCGATGCGCCGCGCAATATTATAGGACTGTTCAATTTTCTCGCGCGACAGGCCCTGTGCGAGCAGCTGTTTCCGTTTGTCCCGGCCCAGTGAGTGTGCGGTGAATACCAGCGGTACGCCCAGTAAATGTGACAGGCGTGCACCCACGTATCCGGCATCGGCGTAGTGGCCGTGCAGGATGTCGGGTGAAATGTCCCGCTGGGTAAGCCAGTCCAGTAGATTGTCCGCAAAACTGTCAAGGTGATCCCAGAGCTGTTCTTTGGGGATATAGTCCGGTGGGCCGCAGTCAATGCGAATGATGCGAGCACTGGGGCAGAGGCTTTCTTCTTCCGCAGCGTAGTCATCGCTGACCTCTGCATCGACGATACGCCGCGTAAACAGATCGACCTGACCCACATCGGGATGCGCCGCCAGTGCCCGGGTCAGCTCGATAACGTATTTGGTCTGACCGCCGGTATCCGGGTCGCGCCCCAGCTCTAGCGACTTACCACGTATCAGGCCGTGTATGCTGAGCAGGCCAATATAGAGCCCCTGCCCGGCAGAACGCTCGGCCTTTTTCCTGGTTGCGGTCGCGGTCATAGGTTGGAAATTGTGAACCGGCAAGCGCTGTCAGGCAACCCCTGCGGCCTCTTTGTTTTCTCGCGAATACCCTTACATATAGCAGTGTTACACAGCATTGTTGGATCAGTTTTCAGTGCGCTATCTTTGACTATTGACAGCGCGGGAGCGCAAATAAGTGGAGTATCTGTCTGTGCAGCGGTTATAGTGAGGCTAAACTGCTGAGCGCTGAATCTCCGGTGTTTTCAGCGTTGGGTATGTTATGACACCCACTGCCTGCACTGTCGGCCCAGGCGCGCCTTCCCGCCGGCGCTGGCAGCGCAGGGTACCTGCAGGAGCGCAATTCCATGAATGTATTGGCAAATTTTCTGACCGTGCTGGTCGCGATAAGTCACGTCGGGATACTGATATTGGAGATGTTTTTCTGGAATCATCCGCTCGGGCAAAGGATATTTTCAATGACCCCCGAGGTCGCTGAGTCTTCGGCTGTGTTGGCCATGAATCAGGGGCTGTACAATGGCTTCCTGGCGGCGGGACTATTTTGGGGGTTGCTGGTGAACCGCGTCGATATCAAGGTTTTCTTTCTGGTTTGTGTGGTCGTTGCCGGGGTATTTGGCGGTGTCACAGCAAAGACAAGCATTCTGTTTACCCAAGGCCTGCCGGCACTGATTGCACTGACTCTGGTGTTGGTGAGTTCGAACAGGGTTGTGAGATAGCGCCGTGGAACAGAGACCGTAGACGCGCTGTAAAAGGCGATGTTGGCGTTTTTGTGCCGGGAGTGCGGCTTGTACCATTGCACAGTGCGGTATGCTAGCTTCAGGAATAGCCTGCGCGCGTGGGGCTGTCACTGGCGATGCGAGAATTTAACGCGAGGTATGATATGCGATTACTTTTGGTTGTAGTGCTGTTTTTCTCCAGCGTGACGGCTTCGCTGGCGAGCCCCGTTTTGTTCAATGTTGACTTGTCCGGCACCAGTGAACTTGGTAACGAGTTGAGGGTGTTCGGTGCGCTGAGGGTTGATCCGGCGGCGCCGATTGATGGTTCAAACATTGGTGCCTATAGCCTTTTCGTGCAGCGCAATGCTGAAACGCCTGTTCGCTCCCTGAGTTTTTTTTCACTGGCACTCCCGAACGAAACGCTCGGCACGATGCAGCTGGCGTGGTCTCAGCTTGGAGATGAGCTATACATTACGCGAACAAGCGCGGCGGATTCATCGATCACCTATGTCGGGTTCAGTTTTTTCCCCCCCGCAACCCACTGCCTCGTTTAATTTCGGCTCGGGAGCTCTGGGGCATACGATCACTTATGGCGATACATCGGGATTGGAAACGGCAGTGCTGAAAGCGGCATCCGGCCCTGACGGATCAAATGGCTTTCGAGTCGGAACGGCCGCAGTGCCGGTCTCGGCTCCGTCATCACTGGCACTGGGCTTGGCCGGCATTGGTCTGATGGCGCGATTGATACGGCGCCGGGAGCAGGCGGCTCAGCACTGACTGGTATCAGAATCCACCTGTGTCATTCAGGGTTTTTACCGCTGAAACCGCATCCCCGATATCGACAAAATCCACGGTGATAAAGTTGCCTGGCACGCCATGGAATGCCTCGCACTCATTGATGCGATTCAACAGATACGGGTTATAGTTCACCTGCTCAGCAAACTCCTCAGCGCCGAACACATCCGTGAGGAAGTGGTTGAAGATAAACAAATCATTCGATGGTGTACCGCGGTTCACGTCGCAGGAGAAATCGTCCGGTGTTAAGGCCGAGTAGTGTGTCTCAAACGCGTGAGACCAGACATTCATCAGCCACGGATAGGTCGGGTCGACGGCTCTATCCTGCATTACCACAAGGCGTGTACCCGCATCGATCATTTGGCCCAGCGTCGGCCAGGCGTCCCCCGTATGCACATAGGTGTACGGAGTCAGCTCTGCTTCTTCAAACGCTTGTGCGGTGAGTGCGTGGCTCAGGTACGATTCAAGAATGAAGGTGATCACGACTCCGGGGTTATTGTCCAGAAATTCGCGAACTTCTGCCAGGCCTTCGGCGAGAGGCTGCTTGCCGAGTGCGCAGACTGAATGGCACAGGAAACTGTCATCGGGATCGGCGTCCGGCACCTGTATGGCATCGAACTGGTTTTTATTGCCGGCACGATGAACGTCGAGCATTAGTCCATAGACGCCGGCCTCTAACTGGGCTGGCACATCCAGATTCTGGTTGGGTCCGACCCAGCCATCCATTGAACTCGACATCGCGTTGTGTGTGGTGACGTAGCGGACTTGATCGTAGCTGCGATTACACAGCGATTGCTCTCCATTGCAGCCATTTATTGTAATCGTCTTGTTATGTTGTACCTCCGTGTCGTCGTTTTCGGCAATGATCAGCATCGGGTGAGCGCCGGGAGTAAACCCGGAAATATCAATGACGAATGAATAGGGCGCCGCATCGTCTGTTTCCACCCAGTCATTTTCAATACCCCTGGGATACAGGCGCACCTGCGCAGGCTGGAAATTCGATATTGCCAGATTCACTGTCAGCGTGTTCTCGGTGGCGGACCACTGGGTGGTTACCGCAATATCAGGTGCAGGAGTGGGCTCTACAGTGTCGTTATTTCCGATTCCGGACTGTCCTGAATTGGAATTTGAATTGCTACAAGCACTGAGCAGTAGTATGCAGGCCAGTGTTGCGCCGAGCAGGTAAAAGCGGCCTTGTGTGTGTGTCATTATATATCCGTGATGGTTATTTAACGGTTTGGCGCCAAGCCTACACCTTCATTTACTCTCGCGCCATTTCTGTGTGGATATGGAGGTCGACTGAGGCGAAGGCCTGCTCACCGGTTTAAATATTGTGTTTGCAGGGGGGCGTTTATTGCGGCGATGGTTTGTGTATCTGAATCAAGCCGTAGACGAGCATCCCGGCATATTGGTGGTGACGGCAAAAACAGATACGATGCTCGGCCACATTACGGTACAGGAACTCAGTCGTATGACGCATTTACCTCGTATTTTTAAGGTGGCGCTACGCGCCTGTGTATTGTCCCTGCTCGCCGCCAGTGCGGTGGCCGCAGATAAACCGAATATTCTGGTGATTTGGGGTGACGATATCGGCACCTGGAATCTCAGTGCCTACAACCTCGGCTCCATGGCGTTTGAGACGCCCAATATTGACCGCATCGCGACTGAAGGCGCGTTGTTCACTGACTACTACGGTGAAAATTCCTGTACGGCGGGCCGGTCGGCGTTTATCACCGGTCAGCATCCCGTGCGTACTGGACTTACCAAGGTCGGCAGCCCAGGGCGGGAGGCAGGTATGCAGCCTGAAGACCCGACCATAGCCGGGCTGTTGCGACCACTGGGTTACGCCACTGGCCAGTTCGGCAAGAACCATCTGGGCGATCGTGATGAACATCTGCCCACGCAACATGGCTTCGATGAATTCTTCGGCAATCTGTATCACCTGAACGCGGAGGATGAGCCGGAGCATGTGGACTACCCCCAGGATGCAATGTTCAAGAAACTATTCTCTCCACGCGGTGTGATTCACTCATTCGCTGATGGCAAGATCAACGATACCGGGCCGCTAACCAAGAAGCGCATGGAGACTGTCGATGAAGAGATAACTGCGCACGCAATAAAGTTCATGGATAAAGCGGTGCAGGAAGACAAGCCGTTCTTCGTTTGGTGGAATGCTACACGCATGCATATCTGGACGCGCCTTAAAGAGGAGAGCCAGGGGCTTTCCAAACGGGGCGGGCTCTATGGTGACGGCCTGGTCGAGCACGACAATCACGTGGGGCAACTGCTGGATTTCCTCGATGAAAAAGGCATCGCCGACAACACTATCGTGGTGTACTCCACCGACAACGGTGCTGAGGTGTTCAGCTGGCCCGACGGCGGTACCACCCAGTACCGCGGCGAGAAGAACACCACCTGGG
Organism: Halioglobus sp. D3-4; assembly: GCF_055809315.1. NCBI lineage: Bacteria > Pseudomonadati > Pseudomonadota > Gammaproteobacteria > Cellvibrionales > Halieaceae > Halioglobus > Halioglobus sp. D3-4. The sequence continues at coordinate 2,212,899 of NZ_CM147907.1, read as the reverse complement.
AGGGCGGATTCCGTGTGCCTGCCCTGATCCGCTGGCCCGGTACCGTGAAGCCCGGTACACGCTTCAACGAAATGGCCGCTCACAACGACTGGTTGCCGACACTGCTCGCTGCTGCCGGTGTTGAGGATATCAAGGGTAAACTGTTAAAAGGTTATCAGGCTGGTGAGAAAACTTACAAAGTCCACCTCGATGGCTACGATCTGACCGATTATTTGAGTGGCGAGTCAGACACGTCTCCGCGCAATACGTTTCACTATTTTACCGATGATGGCGATTACTCGGCGCTGCGCTGGGGCGACTGGAAGATCATGTACTCCATACAGGAGGCCACCGGTAACGCGGTGTGGCAATACCCGTTCACCAAGCTGCGTATGCCCCTGCTGTTCAACCTGCGCCAGGACCCTTTTGAGCGGGCGCGCCAGGAAGCCGGCGGTTATGAGCGGTGGTACTTTGAGCATATCTTCATGCTGTATGGCGCTGGCCTTGAGTCCTACAAGTTCCTGACAACATTTCAGAAGTATCCGCCTCGGCAAAAGCCGGACTCACTGGATATGAATGCGTTGGCTCAGGAGATGATGGGCTACATGGAGCGTTAGTCCGGCAAGTCTTGCCGCTGCTCAATCCGGGCAGCGGGCCCCCAGGGAGCCCGTTTTTGCTTCCAAATATTTCAAATATTGACATTATATAGTCATAATCAGTAATATTGGCGCAATGCAATATCTGGCCCATGACACTCCGTCGCGTCTCAGCCCCAGGCAGTTGATCCTTGAAATGCTGAATGCGGAGCCGGATTTTATGGGAAACGGCCGTCGATTGGTGGCAGCCGGCCAGGTATTTCGCTTTACCGAAAACCAGGTGCGCGTGGCGCTCAGCCGTCTGGTGGCTGACGGCTTATTATTTCAGCCCAAACGTGGGCATTACGGGTTGACTGGTGTAGCGACTGCGATCCAGCGTGAAGTGCAGAACTGGCGTGACCTGGAGCAGCGCCTGCAAACCTGGAGTGGTGACTGGTGCGGCGTGTTAACGGACAGTCTTGCCGCGCAGGGCAGTACGCAACTGCGCACGCAATCGCGTGCGTTGGCGCTGCGAGGACTGCAGCGCTGGCGGCCAGGCCTGTGGGTGCGGCCGAATAACTTGCGCGGGGGGCTTGTCCGTCTCGGCGAGGAACTGCTGTCTCTGGGGCTGGATGCGATGAAAGGGCAGTGCCTGATTTATCGAGGTGATGCAAGTTGCGAGGCCAGCCTGAGAGCGCTGTGGAACAAGACGGATCTGGAGGCCGAATACCGGCGACGCATCGTGCAGTTGCAGGCGGCTTCCGAGCGCCTCGATAGCCCCGATCTTCCGACTGTGCTGATAGAAACCATTGAGCTCGGTGGCGATACCATCAGGCTATTGTTGAAAGATCCGCTGCTGCCCGACGATATCGCCAGCGGCGATAGTCGTCGCCAGCTTATCCGCCTGTTAAGCGAATACGACAACAGGGGCCGCCAGCAATGGTTGCACTTTATTCAACAACTGTAAGTGAGGCTGTGTATGAACGCACCAGGATTTCGCGACGTTTTCGCCAACCTGCTTGAAGAGTTCCGCAGTGGGGTAGAGGTTGCTCCGTTTGAAGCCAGGGTGGATACCCGGTTTTATACGGATCCACAGTGGTTTGAGAAGGAGCGGGCGGCGCTGTTCAGCGATGTACCCATACTGGTTGGACACGTGTCGATGCTGAAAAACAGCGGCGATGTATTCACCCACGACCACCTCGGTAAACCGATTATGGTGGTGCGTAGCAAGGACGGTGAGTTGCACGCGTTTCTGAATGTATGCCGCCATCGCGGAGTGCGATTGGTCAATGGTGAGCAGGTGCAGAATAAAACCAGCTTCGTTTGCCCCTACCACAACTGGGTTTACGGGCTCGACGGTGAACTCAAGCGCGTACCGCTGGAGGAGGAGAGCTTTCCAGGCCTCGATAAACAGTGCCACAGTCTGAAGGCGTTGCCGTTAGCTGTCTGTGAGGGCCTAATCTTCGTCTGCGCCGACCCCGACGGGAGTATCGACATTGAACAGCACATGGGTATGGTGAAGGACGACTTTAAGGCGTTCAAACTGTCGGAACATGTCTTTTTCAGGCAGACAGTTACTACCCTCAAGACCAACTGGAAACTATTGGTGGACGCCTTCCAGGACGGTTACCACGTCACCCGACTGCACCGCAATACCGTGGGTCCGAGTTTTATCGACGGTATAGCGCGCAGCGAGCGCAGCGGTGATCACCTGGTATCGGTCGTGGCGCGCAAGGATTTTGCGGATGCGCTGGAGCAGGTGCCGGATCAGTGGGATATGCGCCGCCAGTCAGCGTGCGCGATGTACCTGTTTCCCAATGTTGAAATGATTATCCACCCGGATTACATCAGCTATCTCGCGTTTTTCCCAACGAAGGTCGATGAAACCGTTGTTGTTCACGGCTGTTTTATCGAAGAGGAACCCCGCGATGAAAAAGCTGCCGCACACTGGGAGCGGGCCTTCGACATTATCGAGAACGGTGTGTTTCACCCGGAGGATTTTTTTGTCTGTGAGCAGGCCCAGATAGGCATGGCTTCAGGCACTAACGATTACTTGCTACTGGGCGCGCACGAGTCCGGCGTCGGCGCGTTTCACGATTTGTTGGCTGAGAAAATGGGGGCTTATCAACCCGCTTGCCCAGCGGACAAGTAGGCGCTGTCAGCAGGATTGTATGCCCGTTTTTAGCGACAAGCCAGCAGGGGTGCTCGCCTGTGCGCTCTGATCGTATTTGACACCGGGCTGGCGGCAGCCGGGTGTGAGCGGGCTGCTCGCTGCAAGCTTCTGTCTGCAATGCAGAAAACAAGCTGTAACCACAAAAAACGGGGATAGAAGTCGCAAAAATGACAGATAGCGAAAGAATCACAAGACAACCGTTAATGGGACAGCTAGTCTAGCTTATGCTCATTATCAGGGGCGCCCCTCGCGTGGATGGCGGTGGGGTGTACTCTGTTCCAAATGTCCAGTGGGGACGGGAGACAGCATATTACAATGAAGTTTTTGAAACCCATGCTTGCAGCATTGAAGGTCTGCGCTGCGTCTCTACTCCTGTTTCTGTGTCTCCCGCAGTGGCTGTATGCGACTTCTGTGCTGCAGTTGGATATGGAGCAGTTACTCAATGATGCCGCGGTCATCTTCGAGGGCGAAGTCATCGCCAGCGAAGCCCGGTGGAATGAGGACAACACCTATATTTCAACCTGGGTCACCTTCAGGGTGGACGATGTGATAAAGGGCGAGCTGTCCTCAGACACTATTGTCCAAAGCTTTGCCGGTGGCAGGGTGGGAGATACCACGCTTGAGGTGAGCGGTATGGTCTACCCACAGCTCGGTGAGAAGGGTATCTATTTTATTGAAAACCCGGATCGACCGCAGGTGAACCCGATGGTTGGATGGGGTCAGGGGCATTTCAAAGTCAAAATGGATGCGCATGGCACGGAGCGTATGCTCACGGAAAACGAAGAGCCGATACAAGGGCTGGAGGACGCCATGCCCGCGAACAGCGCGCAACAGCGCAAGGCGCAGACGTCCGCGCTGCCGCTGAGCGAGGGTGCAGCTAGTGGCCTGCGACTGGGTTCTCCCCGGGATGGCCTGGATACCGCGATAGACAAAAAAGACTTCAAGCAAGCCCTGAAGGCACGACTGTCGCAGGTCCGTGCTGTCAACGAAGCGTCGGTTGAGGCGAAAGCACGGGAATGAACAAGGGTACAAAGACAGCACTCACGCTGCTGCTCTGTGGCGGTGTATTCTGCAGCGGCAGCGCAGCGGCCTATCAGTTGAGCTCTTCGTATTGGCAGGGCGGGCAGGCACATGTCCACGTTGATTTGGCAGCGAGCAATCCACCCGGCGCGAACCAGCCCAATATCGTTCCTGGCGGCCCTTCAACGGCGCAACTGCAGACGGCCTACCTGCAGGCGATGACGACCTGGAACAATTTTTCGACGTTTTCTTACACCGCCACAAGTAACAGCGGTTATGATGACCCCTGTGAGAATCCCGGTACCGCTCCGCTGAACAGTGTCGTGTTTGCCGACGTCAGTTGTGGAGGGGCTTTTGGAGGCGCAACGCTGGCGGTGCAACAGACATGGTCCTCGGGTTCGAGCGCAGTAAAAACGGGTACGGTATTCAACAACACCAAGCAGTGGGATATTTACACAGGCAATTGGACCGGTACAGCTGAGTTTAAACGCGTTGCAGTGCACGAACTCGGGCACGGCCTGGGCCTGAATCATTCTTCCGACAGTGCTGCAATTATGTGGCCGACGGCCGGGCATACCAGAGTACCCCAGACCGATGATATCGCCGGCGCTGCTGTCAGGTATGACAGCGATGCCGATGATATTGGATTGGCCCTCGACAACTGTCCTGATGATGCGAATTCTTCACAGTCTGATGTGGATCTCGACGGTATGGGAGATGCCTGTGATGCCGATATCGACGGTGACGGTATTTACAACAGCGCGGGCGTGGCTGCCAGTTTTGCGCTGGACTCATTGAGCAATAGCTATTACCCATTCGCCGCTGGTTCTAATGCCTACCGGGCGATGAGTTTTCCGGTGGCCTTTTCCGGGTCGCTTGCCACGATCAGCCTGCCAGTTTCCTGCCCGTCGGGGGATCTCGTGCTAACAGTACGCGCACTCGATGGCTCCGGCAGGCCCACTGGTTCCGCTCTCGCGTCTCAACAGTTTACCTCGGGCTCGGGTGTGCCCACCTCCAATCAGGGAGTGATCGATTTCCATTTTGACACGCCAGCGGCTGTCTCCGGTGGCAGTAATCTCGCCGTGGTTGCCCAGTCGCTGGGTTCTTGTCGGTGGTTTATCAGTTCTGGTGGCAGCTACGCCGGTGGTGCGGGTTTTTTCTCGGCAAACGGTTCGAGTTGGTACAACACCGTCGACTTCCCCTTTAGTATTACCATCTCACCTACAGTGGTGGACAACTGTCCGTCGGTCTCGAATGTTTCTCAGGCCGATCTGGATACTGATGTCATAGGCGATGCCTGTGACAGCGATATTGACGGTGACAACGTCAGCAACGAGGACGAGATCAATACCTATATGACGGATCCACTCGATCCGGATTCGGATGATGACACCTTCAGCGACGGTGAGGAAATTGCCGCGGGTAGTGATCCCAATGACGGCCAAAGCGTGCCCACGATGGCCGATGGCGATATCAATGGAGACGCGGTTGTGGACATCGCAGATGTGCTGCTGGGCCAGAAAATATTGCTTGGCACAGTGACGCCCACACCCGCGCAAATCCAGCGCGGCGATGTGGCGCCGCTGGTCGGTGGTGTGCCGGCATCGGACGGTGTATTCAGCGCTGGAGATTTGCTGATTATCCAACAGAAGGTTAATCAGCAGATCGCGTTCTAGTGGACCTGCCGACGTACGCCGGCAGGCTACAGCATGCGCTCGGGATCACCGGCAATCGCCAGGGTTTTGATCAGGCGGTGTCGGCTGAGGATTCGCGGCAGCCACAGCATCAAGCGGTTGGCGCGGCCGGTCACAATTATCGCCTTGCGGCGTTTCTTCAGAGCATGCAGTGCTTCGGTTACCACCGCCTCTGCCGATTGTGTCAGCGCGCCGGGTAGATTTTTTCCGTCGGCAGCGCCGCCGGAGGCGGTGCTGATAAAATCAGTGGACGTCACACCGGGACACAGCCCCATCACATAGACGCCGCGTGCCTGCTGTTCGGCCCACAAGCACTCCGACAGTGAAGCCACAAAGGCTTTGCTCGCGCTGTACATCGGTTGTGCCGGTGTCGGTAGGTATGACACTACGGAAGCGAGGTTGATCAGGGCATCTCCGCGTTGTGCCCGATGCAGAAACGTGTGAGCCAGCGTTACTACCGCAGTGCAGTTCACATTCAGTATATTGTGTTGCAATGTCAGCTCTGATTCGGAGAACGGTTTGAACGCACTGTACCCGGCATTGTTTACCAGCAGGTTGAAGTGCTCTTCCTGCAGGGCATCGATGACAGTTTGCACACCTGTGTGGTGCGCCAGGTCGGCTACCAGGTAGCGGTGCTGTTCGCCCGGTAACGCAGCGATGAGTTCGCGCAGTTTATCCTCTCGGCGGGCGACACCGGTGATGCTGTAGCCCTGCTGTGCGAGTTGCCGCGCAAATTCCCTGCCAATCCCTGCACTTGCGCCGGTCACCAGCGCTCTTTTAGAAGTCACTGTCTGATGCTCGTTGGTTGCTGTTACAGAGCTCCTCTGCGGTCTCTGCGCGAACTCGCTGCACCAGCAGCCAGATACCGCCAATGGCGGCTGCCGGACTCAAAACAGACCACTGCAGATTCAGCCCGACCCACTTCAGCCAGAATCCCCAGGCACCATCTGCAAGATTGCGGTAGTCCACAAGAATTTCGCCGAGGTAGATGACGGAAGTGTTGCCGTAGAACGCCCCCCAGTTGGTGAGGATGGCGATTCCGACGGCGCTCTTGTAGTACTTACCTCTCGCTAACAGGTAGGCAGCGAGAATCTCCAGGAACCCCGAGTGTGCCAACATTGCCTCATGTGCCAGTTGTGCTTCATGCGGGCGCATGTAGCGGGTGTCGGCGACTGAGTACAGCCACCATGGCCAGAATATCAGCTGATCGGGCTGCAGCTCAGCGCCGAGCTGGTAGAGGTAACTGACTTTCATGTAGACAGCCGGCAGCTCCCAGCCCAGTTGTGCACCACCGCTGGTCAGCAGCCAGACGATTAGGAACTCGTGCCATTTGGCGGTCCAGCTGCGCTGTTCGCCGGGGTTATCGACAAATGCGAACAACGCGGCCCAGTAGCCAATAAACAGGCTGATGGAGACATACTTGTCCGCCGGTGTCGGCTCGATAACCCCGGTCAGAATCAACGTCCATGCGATACAAAACGCACCCGGGACCATGATGGCAGAGGCTATATAGGCACTGCGGCGGATATTGAAGCCGGTATGGGCGGGATGGCTCCAATCCAACAGTGAGGGAATGCCCTGCGGCGTCTTGGCTTGAATTTGCATGGCTTTTTCCCCAATGCGAGTGTTTGATCTGGAGGTGTCTTATTTTGAGCCTGAACTTAGTCTGACACTAGTGTCAGCTTATTGTCAATGCCGGCAGAAGTCGCTAAAGTTATGAACTGACTCTCCGGTATCTCCGCCGTGCTTGCGGGAATGTCCATTAACAAGGAATAGTGCTGATGCCAGCAGCGATGAATACGCAGAGTAAAAAGCGCCCCGGGCAGGAGCAACAACGTAAACTGATTCTGGCTGCCGCCGTTGATCTGTTCAGTGTGTACGGCAGCAACGCCGTCTCTGTGTCGGATATCTGTAAGGGCGCAGGGGTTTCCAGAGATACGTACTATCGCTGTTTTACCGACAAAGGCAGTCTCATCGATGAGCTCTACCAGACCTCGGTAAACGATCACATTGAGAGTGTGCTGAAAGCCTGGGATCTCGATTACGACAACCAGCAATGGTTGCACCGCGTCTTTGACCAGACCATCGATGCCATTCTGCAGCAGCACAAAGTTGCCCGGCTGTTGTTTGTTGAATCTGCCGACCCGAACTCACACGCCTATCGGGTGATACACAGGGCATTTGATAGCGCAGCGCGGCGCATGCAGCGCTGGTGCAGGGCCACCTATGGCAGGTCGCCGTCGCGAGAGTTTTTGGTCGCCTTACTGGTAGCAGCACAATGGTTGGTCCACAATGCCATCACGTCGGGGATGAAGAAGCGCGATATCGACAAGGCAAAGGCGGCGTCAGAACAGCTTTTTCACGCGGCGTTTTCCAGCCTTAAACATCCCGGATAGCCACAGGGTTCTGATTCTGAAGGAGAGTAATAATGGCGGTAGATATCACTATTCCGGACACCCATCGCGATATCCTCGAGCAGGAGTCTCTGGCGATGGTAAGCACTATCCGCCATCAGGATGGACGTATATCCACCAACCCGGTGAGCATCGAGTGGGATGGCCAGTTTGTGCGCTTCAGCACGCTGAAACAGCGTGTTAAGTACAGGAATCTGTTGGCCAACCCCCAGATTACCCTGTGTATCACTTCTTCCACGGACAGCACACGGTACATCGAGATTCGCGGTACCGCTGAACTGACCGATGATCCCGGTGGCGCCTTCCAGCGCGCCATGTGGAAGCGCTTCACTGGCGAGGATGAGTTCGCCTATGATCCTCCCGATGCCGAGCGTGTGATCGTTAAAATTATTCCGCTGAAAGTCTCTGCCCCGAGCCTGTATGGGGGCCGGATGACAAGGTACACCCCTGAATACGCCCGGCAGCACGGCGATGAGTAGGTCGCCTCAACGGATTTACGAACAGTACACCCCTGTGTAGGGGCTCAACCAACTTTTGCGGGGATATGATGAAGACACTATTTGCAGCTTTTCTGATGCTGGCGGCCATGCAGAGTCAGTTGGCACAGGCCGTACAGATGGCGTCACCCAAATCGAACAAAATGGTGAAACTCTGTTCGCAAGGCGGTGCAGAGGAGGCCGAGGAGGTCTGCCAGGCTTTTGTCGAGGGAGTGGCCGGCGCCACGGCTTTTTACGGCGCAGCGCAGCAGATGACGCCGCCATTCTGTATTCCCACATCAACAACGGGAGCTGAACTGGTCAACGTGTACCGTACTTTTCTAGACGACAATCATGCACTGCGGCAGTTTGCCGCAGCTGGGCTGGCGATTGCAGCATTCAGGGCGCAATACCCCTGCGAGTAGGCCTGCGGCCCTCGCGCACCTTTCTTACGTAACCGTCGAGGGTATTTTTCCTCTGCGGGATGATTTCTGCTAGAATTTACGTGGTTTGGCGCACAGACCTAAAAAAAGGGAACAAGGGCTGGCTCAGCCCGCCGTTCGATACATAAAATCACCCGTGCCCAGCAGCCGTTATCAATCTCGAAGCCACAAAAGAACGCCGGGGTATTTTCCCCGCCCCATCAGAGGAATCGCTATGCCCCTATCCTTCCTTGCCAACACAGCCCTGGTAAAGCCACTGCTCCTCCTGTGCGCAATAACACTGGTGACGGCCTGCTCCAACAGCAATGACAATAACAGCGACAATCAGCCCGCCGCGCCGGTTGATCCGGTCGACCCGGTGGATCCTGTAGATCCCGTGGAGCCAACCTATCCTGGCTATACCATAGTTGAGTTGGTACCCGGCGATGATCTGGAGTCGCGAGCGCTGCAAGCCCTAATTACCGCGTCGCCCAGAACGGTTATCCAGTTTCCCGCTGGAATCTATGATTTTACCAGTGAGCTGAGTTCCAGTGTCGACAATATCGTTATTCGCGGTACCGGTATGGACAACGAGCAGGGCACGGTGTTGCGTTTCGATAACCAGATCAGTGGTGCGCAGGGCGTCTATGCGACAGGAAACAATTTCATCATCGAAGATATAGCCATAGAGAATACGCCCGGTGACTCGATCAAAGTCGAGGGCTCTAACGGTGTGACGATCCGCCGCGTGCGAGTCGAGTGGACCAGGGGGCCGCATCCAGATAACGGCGGTTATGCACTCTATCCGGTGCAGACCCGCAATGTACTCATCGAGGACAGCAGAATTCGCGGTGCCAGCGATTCCGGCATCTATGTTGGGCAATCCGTGAATATTATCGTCCGCCGCAACTACGTGTGGGAGAATGTCGCCGGTATTGAGATCGAGAACTCCAAATTCGCCGATGTTTACGAGAACGAAGCCACTGGCAATACCGGCGGTATTCTGGTGTTTGATCTCCCGGGACCCGAGGTGCAGGGCGGCGAGGCAACGCGCGTATTTGACAACTATATTCACGACAACAATGAGCCCAATTTTGCCAGAGAGGGCAGTGTGCTTGAAGTCGTACCGCAGGGTACGGGGATTCTGGTCATGGCCAATGACGACGATGAGATCTTCAACAACGTCATCACCGGCAACCAGTCGGGCGCCATATACGTTGTGAGCTACTACATGGTAGATGCGTTGATCAGCAAGCCCACCTACGACCCGATACCTGAAAAAATCTACATTCATGATAATGACATCAGCAACAATGGCTACGACCCACAAGATCTTGCATCGCTAGTCGGTGCGATCTTTCCGAATGGATTACCGGTCATTTTCTATGACAGCTCAGGCGTCGGCACCGATTCTGGCATGCTGTTGCTTGAGTTCCCTGACGGGCTGACGGAAAGCCAGGCGATGTGCTTCCAGGATGACCGCACGGAAACCACCATGGGCCAGGCCAACGGCTCGGTGCTGCTGGCCGGAATACCGGGCGATGCCAATATTACCGATGATCGTGAACTCTTTGATTGTACCCATCCATCACTGCCCCCCGTGGTGCTTGAGCCACCGATAGACCCGGATGATCCCGATGTCCCTCCGGTGGATACAGAGAAGTTGTGTGGCGCACAGGGTACCGGCCTCAATAGCGATGCGTTTGTGGCAGACTGCCCCAACCTGTCCGATTACCGTTTGTTCGCGGATGCCAGTGACCCGACGCAAAACCCCAACGGTGGCGGCGTTATCTACGATCTCAACACACCGCTGTTTACGGATTACGCCGGCAAATACCGCTTCCTCTTTGTACCGGAAGGTGAGAAGGCGACGTATCGTTCACAGGATGTTTTCGCCTTTCCGGTGGGTACTGTGATAGCCAAGACCTTTGTCATCAAGGCCGATTTGCGCGACGACAACAGCGCGGAGGATATTATTGAAACGCGGCTGCTGATCCATCGCAAAGAGGGTTGGACTGCCCTGCCTTATACCTGGAACGCGGACAAAACAGATGCGATGTTAACCCTGGCGGGCGGTAGTCAGAGTGTGAGTTGGATCGATAGCAATGGCGATCCGCAGTCCACGGACTATGTGATCCCCAATACTAATAACTGCGCCAACTGCCACAAGTTCCACGACGATATCTTGCCTATCGGGCCCAAGGCCAGATCGCTCAACAAGGACTTTCCTTACGATGGCGGTGCGGCCAATCAACTGGAGCAGTGGGCTGCGCTCGATATTCTGAGTGGTGCGCCCTCGGATACCGATTCGATCGACACGATCCCGCTGTGGGGCGATACCACGGCTGATCTGGATGATCGCGCTCGCGGTTATCTGGATGCCAACTGCATGTACTGCCATACTCCCGGCGGCGCAGCGGACACCTCTGGCCTGTTCCTGGAGTACTTCCGCCCGGCGGGGTTTGACACCGGCGTGTGTAAAAAGCCGGTAGCTGCCGGCGGCGGCGGTGGCGGTCTGGATTTCGATATTGTCCCTGGAGATGCTGATGCATCCATCCTGCACTACCGCATGGACTCCAATGACACCGAGGTGCGGATGCCCGAGATCGGTCGCAGCGTGATTCATACCGAGGCGGTTGAGCTAATAGCGCAGTGGATCAACAGCATGCCGGTCGATGATTGCGAGGGCAATTGAGCAGCCCTTATCGGTTCAGGGGGTAGAAGGCGCTATTGAGCAGAGTATGGCGATGTCACAACAGCAGCAAGCGCAGATATTCAATCCCAATGCGCTGAATATGGTGCGTGTTGCCACCTATGATCGATTGGTGGCGGCACCCCTGGTTCGCGTCTGGGAGAATGTTCTGGATTGGGCGCACTTACCCTGGCTTCACGAGAGTTCCTTTGACTATGTCGAACTGGCCGATGCCGGTGATTGGGGTTGGCGTACCTGGTCAAACAGCACCCATACAGATTACGTAGAGCTCACCGTCGTGGATAGCGCACGGTATGTGGCGAGAAGCTATAGCGCAGGCCAACAGGTGTCGGAAATCTGGACAACTCTGAGGGCCGAAACGGACCAGACGGCGGTGCATGTCGAATTCCATTTTCCTGATATCGGCGCCGAGAGTGTCGAGCCACTGGGCAGCGCGATGTTGTCGCTGTATGCCCTTCTATGGGATGAGGATGAAGCGATGATGTGCCAGCGGCACTATCGCCTGCATGAGAAGCGCGACAACGCCTCAGAAATCACACTGGGTAGAGAGTACGCACTGCTGCAAAGCCTGCGTGGGGGCGCAACTATTTTGTTTCAACTGAAGAAGCAGGAGTTCCAGCTTCGCGAGCAGGCGGGGCGCCTCATTGCCCATTCATCGATCTGTCCACACCTGCTGGGGCCATTGACAGACGCGGATCTGTCGACCGGCCGGCTGCGCTGTCCATGGCATGGTTATGAGTTTGATATGGATTCTGGGCAGTGTGTCTATCCGCAGAGTGCGGATTGCAAGCTTGCTACCGCGCCCCAGCTAATCGACGTCGACGATGAGATAATCGCAAGACTGTAAACATCGAATAATGAACGGGGCGAAATCAGGCGGCAGGGAGGGTGATCGGATCGAGCGCTGCATCTGTGCTGCTCAAGCTGCACGGAACGGCCTTCTTGCCCGAGCACTCTGTGCCTTGTTGCTTCTGGGATTCTCTCAGGCGGCAAGTGCGACACAACTCTGGCTGAAAGAAGCCTGCGCTGTCTGTGCGGATAAAGTACACGACAGCACAGGTGTATTTCTACTCAACTACGGTCGGGATGCACTGCTGGCCAGAGCCTGGCTTGCGCGCAATGCCACCAGCAGCATCGATGTGCAGTATTTTATCTGGAGCACCGATAACGTGGGTATTCTGGCCAGCACGGAACTGCTGGATGCAGCAAACCGTGGCGTTAAAATTCGGGTGCTGGTCGATGACCTACTGATCGATGCCGAGGATAGAACCCTGCTGGCGCTTGGCGCTCACGAGAATGTAGACATCCGCATTTACAATCCCCGACATTCGGTCGGCATTTCCATGTGGCAACGGGTTCTGGGTGTGCTGACGGATTTTCGCGGTGCCAATCAGCGTATGCATGATAAAACGGCCATCTTTGACGGTGTAGCCGGTATTACCGGTGGCCGCAATATGGCCGACGAGTACTACGATTTTGATCATCACTACAATTTTCGCGACCGGGATGTCTTGTTACTGGGTATTGCCGTGAAGCAGATGTCAGAGAACTTTGAGGAATTCTGGCAGAGCGATCTGGCCGTGCCGGTGAGTAGTCTGATCGATTCGGATGAGCAGCATCTGGCACCAGCGGATATCCATGCACATTATCAGATGCTCAAAGACTATGCCCAGAACCCGGATAACTTCGCGCCTGAGGTCCGCAGTGCTCTGGATCAGTTATCCCTGCGTTTCAGCGAGCTGGCACAACATCTGGTCTGGGGGCACGTGGTATTCATCAGTGATGCACCCGGGAAAAACGACAATCGCTTCAGGCTGGATGGCAGTGGAGAGTCGACGGACGGTTTGATCGAGCTGGTAGCCCAGGCCACGGAATCCATACTCATTCAATCACCCTACCTGGTTATGCCGCCGGGGGGTATCGAGCTGTTTGCACAATTGGTGGAGAAGGGGGTACGGATTAGAATTTCGACCAACTCCCTCGCTTCAACCGACAACCTTATGGCCTTCAGTGGTTACTATAAGCAACGCGCAGCATTGCTGGACGCCGGTGTGGAAATTTACGAATTTCGTCCGGATGCGGCAGTTCGCCAGCAATTGATACAGCGCGAACAGTCCAGTAACACCATCTTTGCGATTCACGCCAAAAGCCTGTTGGTGGACGGGGAGAAGCTGTACATCGGGACGTTTAATCTGGACCCGCGTTCAGCCAACCTGAATACAGAGGTCGGCATTGTCATGGATAGTGCACCGTTGGGCCAGTTGTTGGCTGACAGTATCGAAACGGATATGGCGCCCGAGAACAGCTGGGCGATCACTCCCTCGTTTAACCCGGACAATCAGGTCAGCTGGCCGAAACGACTGCAGTTACTGTTATACACGCTGGTGCCTATGAACGCGCTTTTGTAAGCAGATTTTCGCAGGGTCGCTGTACTGCATGTGCGGTCGATGCGATGTCAGGCCCTGACTGTGTCCTATCCGGCTGCACGGCGACCTGCGCCGCTGTCGCGGCAAACAGTTATTGTGACAGGCGTTTTAAATTTGGTGATGTGTGAGGTAATGCAATCGGTTAAGGGTTGCTATCACCTGGCAACTAGATTTTAATCAGGTTCGCGTGATGTGCCTTCAGCCAGCTGAGCGCAGAAGCTGGCGAAGCTGTGCAATGAAGCGCGGGGGACATTCCGTCATCTGTGTCGCTTACGATCATATTATCAAGGCCTGCTCATGAGGTTCAGACATAACAATAGAAGTGTTACCAGAAAACATGGGTTGCTCGTGTTGCTGGTGGCTGCGGCATTAACGGCATGTGGCGGCTCCGAGCCACCTCCGGCACCACCGTCTGTCGCTGTTACCGTGCAGAAAGTCATCCCCGCGGATGTACCGGTGGCCAGTGTGTTTATCGCGCAGACGCAAAGTTCTCAGGCGGTGAATATTCAAGCCCGTGTTTCCGGTTTTCTCGAAAAGCGCGTTTACACAGAGGGTTCGACCGTCAAGGCCGGCCAAGTGCTCTTCGAAATGGATAAAAAGCCGTTTCAGGCACAGGTGGATGGCGCCGCTGCCGCGCTGGAGCGCAATAAAGCGGCATTGGAGGTGGCGCGTGCCAATCTTGCGCGAACCAAACCGCTGGTGGAATTGAATGCATTGTCGCAGCGCGATCTTGACGATGCGCGCGGACAGTTTGAGAAGGCTGGTGCCGATGTGGCGCAGTCCGAGGCACAGCTTGAGACCGCGAAATTGAATCTGTCATATACAACCATTACGTCACCGGTGGATGGTGTGAGCAGTTTTTCAGTGGTGGCCGACGGTACCTATCTGGATGCAAAAAATGCCCAGCTGACCACAGTATCAGTGCTGTCGCCCATGTGGATAAACTTCAGTCTGTCTGAAAACGATATGGAGCGAATCCGCAGGGAGGAGAAAGCGGGGCAGTTGAAGCCACCCGAGAACGATCAGTTTATTGTTGAGATCGAGATGGGAGACGGCACGCTGTTCCCGCAGAAAGGTAAAATCGATTTTGCGGATCCCTCCTATAACCCGGACACGGGAACTTTTCTGATCCGCGCGGTGGTCGAAAACCCAGAGGGTATTCTGCGGCCCAATCAGTATGTCAGGACGCGACTGGTTGGCGCCACCCGCCCCAACGCTATTCTGGTGCCCCAACGAGCTGTGCAGCAGAGTGCACAAGGTCATTTTGTCTGGGTTGTAAACGGGTCGGATCAGGCTGAGATGCGCCCTGTGGTAGTTGGTAGCTGGCACGGTGACAGCTGGTTTATCAATGAGGGTCTCTCCAGCGGTGATCGTGTCGTCGTCGATGGTGCATTGCGGCTCGGTCCCGGTACACATGTCACCGTGAACTCCGCCGCACCAGAGAAAGCTGCCACACCAGGGAAAGCTGCCTCCTCGACGCCGACGACGAGCGATTAGGCAAGGGGCCCGCTGCTATGTTCTCCCGATTTTTTATCGAAAGGCCGATTTTTGCCAGTGTTGTGGCCATCGTTCTCTGCCTGGCCGGCGCAGTATCGATGGCGGTGCTGCCGGTGCAGCAGTATCCCACGATCACGCCGGTTCAGGTCACCGTCACCGCAACTTACCCCGGGGCGGATTCAAAAACGCTGGCTGACTCCGTGGCTGCGCCGATTGAAGCGCAGATTAACGGGGTGGACGATATGCTGTATATGACGTCGAACAGCTCGGCCACGGGGCAGCTGACACTGACGGTCTACTTCGAGCTGGACACTGACCCCGATATCGCCCAGGTACAGGTGCAGAACCGCGTCAATCTCGCCCTGCCGCAGTTGCCCTCGGCGGTGACGCAACAGGGTGTGTCGGTGCAGAAGAAGTCATCTTCTATCATGATGCTGATCGGTGTATACGGGAAGGATGATCGCTACAGCGCGGATTACATCGCCAACTACGCGAATGTGTACATTCTGGATGCACTGAAGCGGGTGCCCGGCGCCGGACAGGCACAGATTATGGGCGTGCCGGACCAGGCTATGCGTATCTGGATGAATCCGGACAGAATGGCGTCACTGCGTATTACAACCAGCGATATAGCCACGGCGGTTGCAGAACAGAATGCCTTGTTTGGCGCAGGGCAGATCGGGCAGCAACCGACGGAGGGCCCGGTACAGCTCACCGTGCCAGTAGTGACGCAGTCGCCGTTTGTCGACCCCAGACAATACGAGAATATTATCCTTCGTGCTGACTCGGACAACAGCGCCATCGTGCGCCTCGGGGATGTCGCTCGCGCCGAAGTGGGCTTGCGCCAGTACATTGTCGATTCCAAACTAAACGGTACAGCGGCAACGTTTATTGCCGTCTACCTGCAACCCGGTGCCAATGGCCTTAAGGTGTCGGCGGGGGTCCGCAAAACACTGGAGGATATGAAGGCGAGTTTCCCCGAGGGATTGGAGTATCTCATTTCACTGGATACTAACGACTTTGTAAAAATCTCCATAGAAGAGGTTATTCACACGCTGATCGAAGCGGTGTTGCTGGTTGTGCTGGTAGTCTTCCTGTTTCTGCAGAGTTTTCGCACCACCATCATTTGTACGGTTGCCATCATTGTGGCCCTGATAGCCACCTTCGCCGGCATGCTTGCACTGGGCTTTTCCATTAACCTGATTACGCTGTTTGGCCTGGTCCTGGCGATCGGTATGGTGGTGGATGATGCCATCGTGGTAGTTGAAAACGTCGAGCGCAATATGCACGACCACAATCTCCAGCCCAAGCCCGCCACGATCAAATCCATGGGCGAGATTGGAACGTCGCTGGTTGCCGTTGTTCTGGTTATGGCCTCAGTGTTTGTTCCTGCTGCCTTCCTGCCCGGTACTACAGGACAGCTGTACAAGCAGTTCGCTGTCACTATCGTGGTGTCTGTGGTGATCTCCGGCTTTCTGGCTTTGACGCTTACACCGTCTATGTGTGCAATGATCCTAAAGCATAATCCGCCTGCCAAGCGCGGGTTTTTTGCCTGGTTCAATCGACAGGTGGACAAGACAACGCGCGGTTTCGGTCATGCCGTTGAACTTGTGATCAAGCGCTCGGCCATCGCATTGACATTGCTGCTGTTCTTTTTGTGGAGTATCTACCATTTATTCTCGGTCATCCCCACCGGCTTTGTACCGAATGAGGATCAGGGCTACGTGATGGCGGCCATAATCATGCCGGAGGCGGCGAGCATTGAACGCACGCAGGCTGTCGCCGAAAAAGTGGATGCGGTTTTCGCGAAAATACCCGGTGTGGATACGCGCTCGATGATTACCGGTTACAGCTTGCTGGACAGTGGGTTCAAGACCAACGCAGGTGCTTTCTTTGTCACCCTGAAAGATTTCAACGAGCGCTATGATTCCGCGTCGACAGCGCGGGCGGAAAATGCCCGCACCGTGCTGATGACGCTCGCCAAGGAGACTGCCGATATTGAGGAGGCCATCGTCTACCCGGTGGCGCCCCCCCCCATTCCCGGCATTGGCTCCACAGGTGGTGTCGAATTCTGGATACAGGACACCGGTGCCGGCGATCCCTCGCAGCTCGATGCTGTTACCAAGGCATTTATCAAGGCCGCCGCCCAGCGTCCTGAACTCACGCGTGTCACATCGACGTTCAATGCCAATACCCAGCAATTGCGGGTCAATGTCGACCGCGAGAAGGCTACGCTGCTTGGTGTGCCGGTAGAGGATGTCTACAGCGCTATTCAGGCGCAGTTCGGATCGCTGACAGCCAGCCAGTACAATCAGTTCAGCCGGGTCTGGTGGGTGATCCTGCAATCCGACGCAAAGTATCGGCAGACCCCGGAGGATCTGAAACACCTGTATACCCGATCGCACAATGGCAAGATGGTGCCATTATCCGCTGTTGTCACAACAGAGTGGGTATCCGGCCCTGATATGCTGCCCCATTTCAATGGCTTCCCGGCGGCCAAGGTGAACGCCAGTGCGAAGGAGGGCTTCAGTTCCGGCGATGCGATTGCCGCGATGGAAGAGGTCGCGAATCAAACGCTTCCCCAGGGCTTCACCTATGGCTGGTCCGGTATGGCGTTTGAAGAGCAGCAGTCCGGTGGCACCTCCATGATCGCCTTTGTGTTTGGCCTCATCATTGTGTTCCTGGTGCTGGCGGCACAGTACGAGTCGTGGACGTTGCCGGGAGCGGTGATGTCTGCAGTACCCTTTGGCATTTTGGGCGCACTTTTGATGATTACAGCGCGGGGTCTGGAGAATGATGTGTACTTCCAGATTGGCCTGCTGGTGTTGATCGGGCTGGGTGCCAAGAACGCTGTACTGCGTGTATCCGCCGCAGTGGATTTTCGCAAGCAGGGCAAATCCATTATGGAAGCGACTGTGCTGGCCGGTGAGCAACGACTGCGCCCAATCATAATGACGTCGCTGGCGTTTGCGGCTGGATGTTTGCCGCTGGCATTGGCGATGGGGGCAGGCGCCAATGCACGACATTCAATCGGTACCGGTATCATCGGAGGTATGATCGGTGAGACGACACTGGCGATGCTCTATGTTCCGTTGCTGTTCTACCTCTTTGACAGCTTTGCCGAGCGCAAAAACAAAGCGTCAGATGCGCCTGAATCGGATACCTCCACTACGGAATCAACCGGTTTGGATGGTGGGAGCACCGATGTTATAGCCGCGCCAGAACGTTCAGGAAAGGATGACTGACATGGCGCAGGCTAAATTTCAGGGAGGTCGCCGTGGCAAAAGCTTCTGGGCAGGGTTTGCATGTAATCCCCGTCTGCGCTTAGCGCTGGCCAGTATGGCGTTCATCACAGGATGCACAACGTTGGCCCCGCAGTACGAAAGGCCCGCGATCGATATGCCGGCGTCCTTTCGATTTGAGCCGGCAGCTGTCGCCGCGACAGCCGACACTGCGTGGTGGGAGCAGTTTGGCGACCCGGTACTGGATGAATTGATTGCGACCGCATTGGCCAATAACTACAGCGTGGAAATTGCCGCGGCGAATGTCGAGCAGGCACTGGGGATTGTCACTCAGGCACGCTCTGCGCTGTACCCGCAGCTAGGGTACGGAGCCAGTGGCGAGGAACTGCGTGCGCCGGATACCGGGTTGACCGCCGCGATACCCAATTTTCCGAACCCGCAGGATACTTATGAGGCCTTTCTTTCCGCCAGCTGGGAACTCGACTTATGGGGCCGGATACGCAACCTCTCCGAAGCCGCACAGGCGAGCATGCTGGCATCGGAAGAGGCGCGCCGGGGTGTGATTCTGACGCTGGTGTCCTCTGTTGCAGACAGCTACATCAGTTTGCGGGGGCTGGATGAGCAGCTTGCGGTGAGCAAGGACACTCTGAAAGCCTACGGTGAATTCGTTCGGCTGTATGAATTGCAGTACAAGTACGGGCAATCTTCACTGATGACCGTCGTGCAGGCACAGTCCCAGTACGAAACGGCCGCGACGCAGATCCCTCAGATCGAGTCGCAGATAGCACAGTTGGAGAATGCCCTGTCGGTGTTACTGGGGAACAATCCTGGTGAGATTCCGCGTGGCAAGCCGATCTCAGAGATGGTCGCGCCTGTGGCGCCTTCCGGCCTGCCCTCGACCCTGCTGGAAAGGCGTCCTGACTTGCTGCAGGCGGAACAGGCACTGATCGCATCCAATGCGCAGATTGGTGCCGCAAAAGCGCTGTATTTCCCTACGATTTCACTCACCGGGGCCTTCGGTAGTACCAGTTCAAGCCTGTCGGATCTGTTTCAGGGCTCAACGCGGACATGGAATTACGCCGGGCAGGTGGTCGGGCCGATATTTACTTTCGGTGCCGTCAGCGGTCAGGTGGCACAAGCAGAGGCGGCGCAGCGCGCCGCGTTGGCGAGTTACAAACTGGCAGTGCAGAATGCGTTTGCCGATGTCGATTATGCGTTTGTGTCGAACCAGAAAATTGGACAGCAACTGGATGCGCAGAAGCGTCTGGTTAAAGCGCTGGCAGAGTACGAGCGCCTGGCGAGATTGCAGTACGATGGCGGCTACGTGCCTTACTCTACCGTATTGCAGGCGCAACAGGCGCTGTTTCCTGCGGAACTGACGCTGGCGGCCCTGCGCGCTTCGGTGTTGACATCCTCCGCCGATATCTACAGGGCGATGGGGGGCGGCTGGATCAATGAGGCGGACAAGCTGATTGGCCGGGCACCTCCGGCAGTTGACTCGGTTGATGGTGCCCCACCGCTGTTCTAGTTGAGTTGACGCTCGACGCTTCTCCTTGAATCTCCAACGGGCATGCCTGGAAAAAGGCAGGCCTCCCCTTGTCTCATTGCCGGAATATTGACGCGCATCATGTTGTCCGTGATTCAGGCAGTTCACAATCCAGACAATACTCCGATATATACGATAAAAACTGGATTATGCATGTCGTGAGAAAACCAGCCATGACAGCTAGGGTGTTGCTGACTCTGCTGCTATCCGCAGTGTTGCCGGTATCAGCGCAGGATGCTGCCCCGATGATGCCACTGGCGCTGCAAGCGCTGTTACTGGATCTTGCTACAGCCGGACAGCGGCTGGTGGTGGCAGGTGAACACGGCGTTATTCTCTACTCCGATGACAATGCCGAGAGCTGGCGGCAGGCCAGCGTGCCTACGACACAGATGCTCACGGGTGTCCATTTTGTCAACGATCATCTGGGCTGGGCGGTTGGCCACGATGGTCTGATCCTCGTCAGCGAGGACGGTGCTCGCAGTTGGCGCATCCAACGCGATGGCCTGTCGGTCCAACACCAGATCAATCTCGAATTGCGCGAGACGGCTCACCGCAAAATCAGGCAGCTGAAACAGGCATTTGCGCTGGCGGATGATGAAGCTCGACCGGCACTGGCGTTGGCACTCGAGGATGCGCAACTGGATCTGGAAGACGCGGAACTGACCTTAAGTGAACCTGTATTTACCTCGCCACTGCTGGATGTTTGGTTCCAGGATGCCGAGCGGGGTTGGGCGGTGGGTGCATTCGGTACGTTCGTGACAACGACAGATGGCGGCGAACACTGGGTCAGCCAACAGCAACAACTGGAAAACCCCTTTGAGTATCACTTGAACACCGTCACTGGAGATGGCAGTGGGCAGGTTTTTGTCGCGGGAGAAGGCGGTGTGATGTACCGCTCGGGCGATGGCGGCCAACATTGGGAATCGCTGCAACCCTTTTATGAGGGCAGCTGGTTTGGCGCAGTCTACAACACGGACTACACCGCGCTGCTGGTGTTTGGATTGCGCGGTAATATTTTCCGTTCAATGGATTTCGGCACAAGCTGGGAAAAGGCCCCCAACGACAGCCACATTACACTCGCCGGCGGTACGTCTTCCGCTCAGGGAGATATTGTACTCGCTGGCGCTGTCGGGACTGTTATGGTCAGTGAGGACGGCGGAAGGTCATTCCTGCGCAAGCAGTTGGCAGATGGCCTCAGTCTGAGCAACGGCATAAGGCGCGGCGAACGACTGGTACTGATTGGCCAGGGTGGCGTCAAGATCGTGCAGGAGGGTGACTGAGCATGGATGATTTACCCCAGCGCAGTAACAGTGAACTGCATGGCTACCAGGCTGGCGAGGAAGAGCGTTTTCTGGAGCGCATTATCTTTACCTATCGCCCTCAGCTGCTCATCGCTTTCCTGTTGGCCACGATCTTTTTCGCCTACCAGACGTCAGGTCTGCGGCCCGATGCCAGCTTCGAAAAAATGATTCCGATGGAGCATCCCTTTGTTCAGTCTTTTATCGAGCACATGTCTGATCTGGGGGCAGCCGGAACCACGATTCAGGTGGCCGTGGAGAATACCAGCGGCGATATATTTGATCCCGAGTATCTGGATGTGCTGCGTCAGGTCAACGATGAAGTGTTTTATCTGCCGGGAGTGGATCGCAATCGGATGCGTTCCCTGTGGACGCCCAATGTCCGCTGGGTAGAAGTGACTGAACTCGGTTTTGAAGGCGATAAGGTCATAGATTCGCAGTACGACGGCTCCGATCGTGCGATGGCGCAACTGCGCCAGAATGTGTTGCGTTCCGGTGAAGTCGGTCGACTGGTATCGGATGACTACCGCTCCAGTATCGTGGAAGCACCACTGATAGATATTGATCCGGCATCCGGTGAACCCCTCGATTACTGGGAGCTTTCACAGCTGCTGGAGAAAAACGTCCGGGAAAAGTACGAGCAGCTGTCGCTGGACAGCAACGGCGACCCGAAAGTCCGCATTCATATCATCGGTTTTGCCAAGGTCATAGGTGATCTTCTGGACGGCATTACGTCGATACTGCTGTTTGCCGTGATCACGCTGGTGATTACGTCCGTACTCCTTTTCCTCTATACACGCAGCTTGCGAGGTACATTTTCACCACTGCTTTGCTCAGTCATAGCAGTGATCTGGCAACTCGGCTTGCTTACCACGTTAGGTTATGGACTTAACGCGTACTCCATACTGATTCCGTTTCTGGTTTTTGCCATCGGCGTGAGCCACGGAGTGCAAATGGTGAATGCCATTCTCGGGGAAAGTGTCTCCGGCAAGAATCGTTACGTCAGTGCTCGGCTGGCATTCCGGGCGCTCTATTTGCCGGGTATGGCGGCACTGGTTTCCGACGCAGTTGGCTTTACCACCATGTTGCTAATCCCCATTCAGGTTATCAGGGATCTAGGCGTCGCGGCGAGTGTTGGGGTTGCGGTTATCGTACTGACCAATCTTGTGTTGCTGCCGATCCTGATGTCCTATCTGGGTATCACCAGCAAGACTCTGGCTCGACACCGGAACAATCAGGCGGAGTCCTTGCGGGGTAAAGTCTGGCGGCTGCTCGCTAATTTTGCCAATCCGCGCGTGGCCAGAGTCTCTATAGCGCTGGCTGCAATCGGTTTCGGCGTTGGTATCTATGGTAGCCAGAACCTGCAGATAGGTGATCTTGACGCTGGCGCGCCGGAGTTGCATCCGGATTCACGCTACAACCGGGATAACCAGTTTATCACCGACAATTACGCGACCAGTTCCGATATTCTGGTTGTCATGGTCGAAACTGGCGAACAGGAGTGTACTCTGTACCGAAACCTGAAGCTCGTTGATCAGTTTACATGGCATATGCGCAATGTCGCCGGTGTCAATTCAGCAATCAGTGCGGCCGAAGTGTCCAAGCTTTACGCGGCAGGTTATAACGAGGGCAATCTCAAATGGGCGACCATTGGTCGCAACCAACGGCTGCTGGGTTCCACATTTGATCAAATGCCCGGTGCGTTAATGAATACCACCTGCAGCCTGTTGCCGGTTGCATTGTTTCTCGATGACCACAAGGCCGAAACGCTGCAGAGAGTGGTTGACGCCGCGCAGGCATTCGCCAGGCAGAACAAACAGGAAGGTATTCACTTTGCGCTCGCAGCGGGCAACGCGGGGATAGAGGCTGCGACCAATCAAGAGATTGAAGTAGCCCAGAAGCGCATTATGTGGCTCATCTATAGCGTTGTCTGTCTGTTGATATTTTTTATCTTTGCATCGTGGCGAGCGGTTGTTTGTATCGTCGTTCCGCTGGCGCTGACATCGGCGCTCTGCCAGGCACTGATGGCCTTTCTGGGAATCGGAGTAAAAGTTGCAACGCTGCCTGTAATCGCACTGGGTGTCGGGGTCGGGGTGGACTATGGCATCTATATTTACAGCAAGTTTTCACACTATCTGCGTCAGGGTATGGGAATTCAGGAAGCCTACTATGGCGCGCTCACCACCACGGGCGAAGCCGTCAGTCTGACGGGCGCGATGCTGGCGGCTGGCGTCGCGACGTGGATCTGGTCGCCGATCAAGTTTCAGGCCGACATGGGGATGCTGCTGACCTTTATGTTCCTGTGGAACATGGTGGGGGCACTTTGGCTGCTGCCTGCGCTTGCCCACTTCCTGATAAAACCCGAGACATTCGTAAAACAGAAAAACCGCCAGCTGACGAGGGCAACCGCCTCATGAAGTCATGGGTGTGTGCTGACGCGGTTGGCCGGTTCATTAGCGAGGAAGGGATGACCATGGAACAGCGCGAACGATGGCAACACAAACCCCTGTCTGTAGCGCTTGTGACTATTGCGCTGCTCATTGGCGCAGCCAGCTCACAGGCGCTGTCATTCCAGTTCGGTGAGGATCGTGAGTGGGAGCTCGACTGGGACACCAACGTCGCGTATACCGCCCAGATGCGAGTCGCCAAGCGTGATAATAACCAGTTTCGCTACCGGGATACTGGTGATTTGGAAGCCGACAGCAGGGCCTGGGCCGTACTGATTAATGCCAACGATGGCGACAACAACTTTGATCGCGGTGACCTCGTGCAGAACAAGGTCTCCGCCGTCACTGAAGTCGATCTGAGCTGGCGGAATCTGGGGCTGTTTGCCCGTGCACGCACCTACTACGACGAGGTCTACGATCAGCATACCGAGTTGAGTCAGCAGGACTATCAGACGTACAACAACAACACGAAATTTCCCAACGGCGACGCCTATTTTCGGCAGTTTCCCGATGGCACGGTAGATGAGCACCGGGATCGTCTGGAGATGCTGGATTACTTCCTATATGCCAGCGGCGAGGCCTTTGGGGATCGTCTCTATAGTATCAGGCTTGGCAGCCAGGTGATCAACTGGGGCGAGGCTACGTTCACCCAGGGCATCAACGGCCTGCAGAATCGCGCGGACCTGATCGCCCGCAATACGCCAGGGGTGGAGGTCAAGGAGATACTGTTACCCACGGGTGCCATATACGGTCAGATCGATCTGACCATGGATCTAACGTTTGAAGCCTACTACCAGTACGAATGGAAGAAAACAGAGCTCAATGGCGTGGGCAGTTATTTCAGCGACCGGGATTTTCTCGGCCCCGGTGCCAGAAACTTCCTGATTCCGATCGGTTCAAACCCGGACAGTATCACCGCAGTGCCGCGCACAGCGGATGATAGCGCATCAGCCAGCGGTCAGTGGGGAGCAGCGCTGCACTGGATCGTTCTCGGGGACACGGACCTCGGCTTTTACTACATCAATGCCCACAGTAAGGCGCCGGCTTACCAGATCAACTATCCGGCGAACGGCAACCCACTACCGGAGTCATACACGATTGTCTACTTCGAGGATATACAGGGCTACGCTGCCAGCTTCACTACTGTGCTGGGTATCACCAATGTGCAGGGTGAGGTTTCCTTCAAGACAGGTATGCCGGTCGTGCTTGAGAACGGCGACCCCGTTGAAGGTGATCTGGCGTCTTATCAAATCGGAGGCTCGTACGTCTTCGAGCCCAATGCGCTATGGGACGATGCCAATTTGACCTTTGAACTGGCAGGTGCGTACCTCACATCGCACGACAGCGGTGAATTGTTGTATGACGACAACGGTACCGTCATCAACCTGCGTCTCGAACTGGCCTATCTCAACCTGATGCCGGGGCTTGATTTGAAAGTTCCCATATTCTTCAGGCGCGGTATGGACGGCAATATTCTGGAAAGTGAGATGGTGGAAGATTCATCGGCTGTGAATATCGAGTTCCAGTTTATCTATCTGAATAATTTTACGACGAAGATAGGCTATTCCAACTTCTTTGATGGTGGTGAGAACACCTACATCAATGATCGCGACAATATATCTCTCAATATTTCATACAGTTTTTAAGATAACGAGGAGGAGCGGGAACATGCAGCTTATCAGACACAGCATAGTCGCCACGGCGCTGTCCATACTGGCTGTCAGTGCCATCGCTAAAATGTCGACAGAGGATGTCGCGCGGCTAAGTCAGGATCTAAACCCCATCGGTGGTATCAAGGCGGGGAGCGAGGATGGGCTACTGCCGTTGTGGACTGGCTCGGTAATCGGCTTGCCTGAAGGCCTGCAGTGGGACGGCCCGGGTACACCCTATCCAAATCCCTGGCCGGATGAGAAGCCGCTATTTGTGATTACCAAAGATACTATGGCGCAATACAAGGCGCGGCTGAGTCCGGGACAGATTGCTTTGTTCGAGACCTATCCGGAAACGTTCCGAATGCCGGTCTATCCCGGTCACAGGGATTTCGCCTTCTATCCGGCGTTCTACGAGAAAGTCCGTTATAACGCAGAGCACAGCGAACTGATTAATGGCGATGAGGGTATCCAGGGTTTTCTCGGTGGCGCGGCATTTCCGGTGCCTTCGACAGGCCCGGAGGCCGTTTGGTTTACCCGCACCACGGGTGCGAACGAAACAATAGAAGGCGAGTACAGCGATATCGCCGTCTTTCCCAATGGCACTAGATCCACACGGCGCTCGCGATTTCTGCAGGAGTCGCCCTATGCCAGCCGCAATAATCCGATCAATGCGGATTTCGAGTATCCCAATCTGGGTGAGTTCGGTGGCTATATCATGACGTATGTCACCGAGCCGGCCCGCGACAAGGGGCTGATCACCGCGGTGATTGAACCGTATGATTACTCGAAGAACGCGCGCGAGGTATGGCGCTATCTGCCGGGTTCACGCCGCGTCCGGCGTGCTCCAACCGTGGGTTTTGATACGCCCGACGGCCCCGGTGGACTGAAGACAGTCGATGAGGTTCGCGGCTTTAACGGCTCCATGGAGCGCTTCGAGTGGAGGTTGCTCGGGCGCGAGGAAATTTTTATTCCGTATCACAACTATGATTTCGACGCGCCGGAAGTCTCCTATGACGAACTGTTGACAAAGTTTCACGCCAACCCGGATTACATGCGCTATGAACTCCGGCGGGTCTGGGTGGTGGAAGGTACACTGCGCGATGGTGAGCGCCATATCTACGGCAAGCGCCGCATATACGTGGATGAGGACACCGGCTTTACTGCGATCACCGAAAATTACGATGGCCGTGGTGAATTGTGGAAAGTGGTTCTGACCAACAATGTGTATGACTATGGCAGCCAGGGTTATGTGAGGCGTGCACAGATGTACCACGATCTGCGTGCCGGCGCCTATATTGCCGAGCGCCTGATCAACGACAGCGCGCCAATGCTCTATGATGTCAAGCCGATGAGAGGCCCGGGGTACTTCACACCCAGCAATATACGCAAGCTGGGCAAGCGGTGATTATCGCGATGAGACGGTGCCCGCGAAATCCCTCCCGAAATGTATTGGTGAAACGAGGGTCAGGCTTTGATGGACAGCTGCGCAAAAACCTTGGGGGCGGCTGCTGATTGCAGCAGTATGCCGGTATCCCAGGTTGCCCATTCGGCAATGATTTTCCCGCTGTCATCATGATGTGTGATTGTGGTGCCGTCGACGGTCAGTTCTTCGCCGCTGTGCTCATCCTGTCGCGCGTCGCCAAACTCGTCGTAGACTTTGGTGATCCAGCGAGTGGCCACTTTGTCTCCCGCAGAAAACTGGTCCTCGATACTGAAATCCATATGATGAAAGACGCCTTTATAGATGGCGATGAAATGCTGGTAATCGACAACGCCGTGCAGGGCACCCAGGTTTGGCATGGGATGCGCGACAGCGCCGTCCGCAACCAGGTCAGGCAGTAGCGACAGCTTGCCTTGTGTCCACACTTCTTCCAGCAGGCGACGAACTACCAGCATATTTTTTTCTGACATGGCTGTACTCTCCATTCGCAGTGTCTGTGCTCCCAACCTGTTTGCTTAAGCAGGTGAGTCGTGGCGCTGAGGGTATCGTAGATCAGGTCGGGCCATATGGCCAGCAACCCGTCCATAAACGCTTCATGTGCGCTGCGATATGGAAAGTTCATCCTGCGGATGCTATACATAGGCTGGAAAATATTCCGACGTGTTGTTTAACGCGCTGATGCAGCTTGGGAGAAGCAAGGGAATGACCAATACACAGCCCGCTTTCTTTACTGACCTAGAGGAAAGTGTGGATGCGCTGCTTGCCCAGGTCGGAAAGAAAGTCGTTATAGCCGGTGGTTTCGGACGGCCCATACATATCTTCAATGAGTTGTACCGGCGCGCGCAGGCGGATCCCAGCATCGAGCTGACGATCATTACCGGCGTGTCCTTTAATCGCCCCAAGGGCAGTAGCGATCTTGAGAAGCGGTTTCTCGAACCCTTTGTAGACAGGGTCTTTGGCAATCTGCCGGAACTCGATTATGTCGCACCTTACCAACAGGGTCGTCTACCGGACAATATCGAGATTGTTGAGCTCTTTCTCCAGGCGGGCACCTACCTGAACAACAAGCATGCCCAGCAAAATTTTGTTTACAGCAACTTCACTCACTGGCTCAGGGATATGATTGAGCAGGGCTGTAATGTGTTCAGCCAGATGATTGCCAAACGCGAGATTGATGGCGAGATGGCCTACAGTATGAGCCACGATGCCTATGCGCTGGATATTCTCCCCCGGTTGCAGACACTGAGGGAGGAGGGCAAGCAGATCGCTGTCATTGCACAGGTGAATGACCAGCTGCCGTTCATGTACAACGATGCCATAGTGCCGGTTGAAACCTACGATATTATTCTCGATGCCCCCGAGTACAATCACACACTGCTGGGGCCGCCTTCCCCCTCGGTGGATACCACAGACTACATGATCGGCCTGAATGCCAGCAGCCTGTTACCCGATGGCGGCACGCTGCAGGTGGGAATCGGTTCGCTCGGTGATGCGATTACCTACGGCTGTCTGCTGCGCCATGAGCACAACAGGCAGTACACCGATGTGCTGGCAGAGTTGGGTATCACAGAGCGCTTCGGTGAAATTGTTGAGCGTGTCGGGGGGACCGGGCCATTCGACAGGGGCCTGTATGGCGCTACCGAAATGTTCGCCGACGGCTTCCGTCATCTGTTCAATCGCGGTGTGCTCAAGCGGGCTGTGTACGAGCATGTCGGTCTGCAGCGGCTTGTAAACGCTGGCAAGATAGCCCCGGTAGTCAGTACGGAATCCCTTCGCGCACTGGTGGAGGAGGGGCTTGTGTCCGCCCGTCTGTCATCTGGTGATCTCGAGTTCTTGCAAAAATACGGTTTCTTCGAGGAATCGGTCGCGCTTGAAGATGGCGTACTGTTGTGCGGTGATGGCGCGGAAGTTGACGCCGATCTCGGTGATTCTGCGGCTCTGGAGTTGATCGGCCGCCATTGTATGGGAGAGGAACTGAAGGGCGGCATTGTGTTGCACGCGGGCTTCTTCCTGGGG
Source organism: Halioglobus sp. D3-4 (assembly GCF_055809315.1). NCBI lineage: Bacteria > Pseudomonadati > Pseudomonadota > Gammaproteobacteria > Cellvibrionales > Halieaceae > Halioglobus > Halioglobus sp. D3-4. The sequence continues at coordinate 2,183,868 of NZ_CM147907.1, read as the reverse complement.
CCTCATGCCATGTATCAGCAACTGCAGACCATGCCGGAGACCGATGCCAGAAAAATCTGTATGACGGACATCGCTTTTGTCAACCAGTTGTACGGTTGCGAGGAGTTAGCGCGCCTACAGCGCCACGACGCGCGCTTTATGAATACGTCGATAATGATCACCCTGCTGGGTGCGGCGTGTTCCGATGGCCTCGAAGACGGGCGCAAGATCAGCGGTGTCGGCGGTCAGTACAACTTTGTCGCGATGGCGCATGCGCTGCATGATGCGCGCTCTGTGTTGATGTGTCGCAGCACCCGTGCCAAGGGCGGCGAGGTTACATCCAATATTGTCTGGAACTATGGCCACACAACCATTCCGGCCCACCTTCGCGACATAGTGATCACTGAATACGGCATGGCGATGCTGCGCGGACAGCGGGAGAAAGATGTGATTGCGCGAATGCTGAATATCGCCGACTCGCGCTTCCAGCCGGAGTTGTTGGAACAGGCTAAACGCGCCGGAAAGATACCCGCAGACTATGAAATACCGCCGCAGTTCTGCAACAATTTTCCCGAGAGGCTGGAGCGTGTTGCTGCGCGGTTGCGGCCTGAGGGCCTGTTCCCGGCATATCCCTTTGGCAGTGATTTTACCTCCGAGGAACTGGTTCTGGCCGGCGCGCTGCAAAGTTTGAAAGCCAAAATGGGGTCGCGACGCACGCTGTTTAAAACGCTCGCAGGCGCAGTGGGTGCGGCCGGTGCACCGCCGGCGGCGGCGATGCCGTATCTCGCGCGAATGGGTCTGGATGAGCCGGACGATTTGAAAGAGACGGCCTATCAGAAACTGCTGGTGGCCGAACTGAAGGAACTCGGTTACCTCTAGCGCAGGCGCACAGATTACCTGCCGCCAGTTCTATGACGGCTGTCCGGCAGCAAGTTCAGCGGCCATCTGCTTGCGCAGTATTTTGCCGTTTCGGGTTCTGGGAAATTCGCGGTAAAAATGTACGCGCTTGGGCGCCTTGTATCGGGCGAGCCTGGCGTTGCCAAAGTCGAGAATATCCTGCTCACTAAGCGTCGCTCCCGTGTTGGGGATGATGCAGACACTCACCAGTATTTTGTCCTTCCCCGCCATCTCACCCAGGGCCACGCAGTCGCCGACGTCGGGGTGCGTTTTGATAACGCGCTCAATCTCATGTGGCGATACGCGGTAACCGAAGGTATTGATAATGTCGTCTTTGCGCCCGACAAACCAGATGTAGCCATCTTCATCAATACGGGCGTAGTCGCCGGTGAAAAAATACCCGCCGCTGCGCGACCTCGCTGTTTCTTCCGGCAAGCGCCAGTAGCCCAGAAACAAACCGGGGTCAGAGTCCTTGATCGCGATCATCCCTTCTGCGCCGGCCTGAACCGGTTGTCCGCTGTCGTCCAGCAATACGACCTCATGGCCGGGCTGGACAAAACCCGCGGCACCGGGGCGAATGGGGCGCTGTTTGTGTTGTGAGATATAGTAGGAACATTCACTCATGCCAATGGCTTCGTAAATATCCATGCCGAATCGCTCGCGCCACAAAAATAGCATTTCATCACTGAGGTGCTCGCCGGCGCTCATGCAATGGCGCAGCGTGGGCACATCTGAACCGCTGGCGTCTGTCTTCTGAAGTATCTGGCGATAGATGGTGGGGACGCCGATAAAAATAGTGCAGTCGTGCTTTTTTATCAGTCTCGGCCAGACACTGGCATTGCTTTGCCCCTCGTAGACAACCACGGTATGCCCGTGGAATAGCGGGTCCATCAGGCCGGTACCCAATACATAGGTCCAGTTAAACTTCCCCGAGTGCAGAATTCGGTCGCCCGCCTTGAAGTCAAACCAGAAGTGGCTCGCGGGTTGACGGCCGAGTAGCGAGCGATGCGCGTGTAACACGCCTTTGGGGTAGCCCGTTGTGCCGGATGTATAGACCAGATAGGCCGGGTCATCCGGCGAGCTGGCGATAACCGTCTCGTCAATCGGGCTGTCGGCCAGCAGGGCGTCCAGTTCGAAGACCCGCAGGCCGCCGCGGGCGGTGTCCTGTGGCATCTCGCCCGGCCCTGCCAGTACGACAGTGACCAGGTCGCTGCCCCCATCCAAAGCGCGGTGCAGTTCCGGCCACATGGATTTATGGGTGACCAGCACCTTTGCACCGGAGTCCTTTGCCAGATAGGCGACTTCCGGTGGCGACAGCAGGGTCGATGTGGGCACCGCTACTGCACCGAATCTCAGGCAGCCGAAAAAGCTGACAGGGTAGTCCATGGAATTGGGTAGTCGAATCAGTACCCGGTCGCCGGGGTTGATGCCCAGTTCACCCAGAATATGCGCAAACTGGCCGCTTAGCGTGTCCAGTTCACGATAGCTCAATTCCGAGGTGCCCAACCGGTCATCCTCGATAACCAGCGCGGTTTTCTCCCCATTGCCCTCATCGACATGACGGCGTACGCAGGCGCGGGCAATGTTGAATTGCGCTGGCAGGTGCCACTGCCAGCCGTCGGCGGTCTGGGTCAGCAACTCATGGAATTCAGGCATGTGCGGTATTTCCGTTCAGGATGTCTGCAACGGGCGCGCCTTTCGCTGTGCTGTCTCGCAGGCTCTGCAGGCACTCGGTTAACTGTTCATTGATCTGCGGGTTGTCGATCAGGTCATCACCAAAAATGCTCTCCATGCTCAAGAAGCCGTTGACTACTGTGCCGGCATTGCTGTCGCACAATGCCGCCAGTTGTGCAAACTCCGTCGCCATCGGGTCCACAATCTCCCGCCCTGCCAGCAGCGCACGACAGATGAATTCGAACCAGCAGGCCAGCGCCAGACACAGCCCGCCAGTGGGGCGCTGCAGCGTCAGGTTGTCCCTGATGATCGGCAGGATACGCATCTGGATTTTCTGAGAACCATCCCAGGCGATTTGTGCCAGTTGGTGCTGAATTTCAGGGTTCAGGAAGCGGGTGATAATCTGCTGGCTGTACGCCTGTATATCCAGCTCCCTCGGCGGTTCGAAAGAGCCAATGATCTCGTTGCGCGCCAGATCGGTAATGAACTGTTGAAACCGGGGATCGCTGGTGACATCGTACACTGTCGCAAAACCATCCAGCGTGCCGGCGTAGGCCAGGGTGGAGTGCAGGCAGTTCAGCAGGCGCAACTTGGCTTTTTCAAATCCCTCGACATCGTCAGTGAACACAACACCGGCGCTTTCCCAGTCTGGTTTGTCGCCACTCCAGTGGTCCTCGATCACCCACTGGGTAAACTCCTCGCGTTGAATCGGACAGTTGTCCTGCGCACCGATGGCGCTGGCAACGGTAGAGATCGTATAGTCTTCCGTTTTAGGTGTGATGCTGTCTACCATCGAGTTCGGAAACGCCACGTTGTCGGTGATCCACTGGGCCAGTTCCCCATCAATCAAGCGGGCGTAATCCAGCACTGAGCGGCGCAGTTTTTCGCCGTTGCCGGAAACATTGTCGCAACTGAGCACGGTAAAGGCCGCTGCGCCTGTGTCGTGCCGAAGGCGCAGCCCTTCAACCAGAAAGCCGATCGCGCTTTGCGGTTGCCGGGGGTTGTGCAGGTCTGCAGCGATATCTGGGTGCTCCAGATCAAGGCTGCCTTTGGCGTTCAGGCAATAACCCTTTTCCGTGATGGTCAAGGACACAATTCTAGTGGTGTCGGCGCGCAGGCGTTTTAGGATGTCTGCGCTTTGTTCACCCGCGACCAGAATCTCCCGGATGGCACCAATGATCTGGTAGCGCGATGTTTTGTCCAGTATAGCCAGGGTATAGAGATAGTCCTGCTCGCTGAGTACATCCCGCGTCGTGCTGCTGCGCAGCGATACCCCGCAAATACCCCAGTCTCCCCCGGACTGATTCATCGCGTTTTCCGTATAGACTGCCTGATGGGCGCGGTGAAAGGCCCCGGGGCCTATATGCACGATACCGATTCCCATTTTGTCACGGTCGTAGCGCGGCGTTGCGATGGTTTGTTGGTGTTGCAGTGCAACAAGGTGTTCTGTCGATAATCTCATTTCGGCGGTAGAACCTGTGTTAACTGATTCGGTAGGCCCCTGACGGGCGTGGTGGATTGGCTGTTGCCGTTATTGCTGTTGTTGTTGCGCATGTCGGGTGGATTGCAGCAGCGATTTCACCCGCTGTAACTGGTCGGGCGTTAGCAGCCCGCCCTTTACCCGCAGCACTTCGCTGGCGGTGCGCCCGGCAAAGGCTACTGCATCAACCGCTGCGAGCCCCGCGAGCCTGGCCGCGATATAGGCCCCATTGAAGGTGTCTCCGGCACCGGTGGTGTCGAGTATCTCCTGTGCCGGCTCAATGCCAACCTCGCTGACAGTGCCCTCGGTAATCAGGATGCAGGTCTGCGCCCCGTTTTTGAGGATCACTTCCCGTGAGCTGCCGGCAAGTAGAGCCTGCGCCGCCTCGTCGATGGAGGTAAACCCAAATAGTGTTTCCTCTTCTTCAAATCCCGGCAGGTAGATGTCGGTAAGAGCCTGAACCCGCCCGATGGCTGCTGCTGCCTCAGCGGTTCCAGACCACAGTGCGGGACGGAAGTTTGGGTCAAAGATCACGGTGCCACCAAGGCCTCGGTACTCGCGGAGGAATGTCAGTAACACGCGCCGGCTGGCATCGTTCATCAGGGCCAGCGTAATCCCTGTGAAATACAGGTAGGGTGTAGTCTTCAAGGGTTCCAGCAGGGCCAGCAGGGTGGACGACTGCTTGAATAGTGCGCTGGCCGCCGAATCCTTGCGCCAGTACTCGAAGCTGCGCTCGCCGGTTTCATCGGTGCTGATCATGTAGAGTCCGGGGTGGCGCCCGGTATCCATATCCGGTTCCACCAGGGTCAGGTTCTGTGACGCAGCGTGCGAGCGGATTCTGTCGGCCTGCGGACCCGCGCCCAGCGCTGTCACATAAGCGGCATCGACACCCAGGCCCTGCACGGTGCAGGCGGTGTTGTAGGTGTCGCCCGCGGTACCCAGAGCGTACCGCTGCTCACCCAGCGGTGCCAATTCGATCATTACTTCGCCCAAAATGACGATGTCACTCATAGTTTCTGCTCAATATTTCTCGATGGCCAGTGTGCAACTGGCCGGATAATGGGAGTTTGGCGCAATCAACGGCGAATATGAACAAGGAATTTGGACTTACCAATATTTAGTCGAATATAATCAAAAAATTCCGGTATCCTTGGGCATCGACGCATTGTTTCGAGATGCACCAGGCAAACTATGGCCGCAAGTCCTTTAAAATGGTCAGGCCAAAAAGCCAGTTGGGCACCTGAAAGCGCCAGTTTGCCACAAGGATTGAAATTTTGATGCCAAGAAAGCTCATTTTACACCCCGACAGGTTGTTTTCGTCCGATGGGAGGCAGCGCGACGTTGCGCAGGGGCTTTATGAAAAGGTGCAGGGGCTGCCGATCATCAGTCCTCACGGGCACACCGACCCGTCCTGGTTTTCCGAAAATGCGTCCTTTAACAATGCCTCTGATCTGCTGATAAAGCCGGATCACTACGTCTTTCGCATGCTCTTCAGTCAGGGCATCGCGCTGGAGGCTCTGGGTATCCCCCGCACCGACGGGGTTGCGGTGGAGCAGGACGGGCGCAAAATCTGGCGTCTGTTGGCCAGTCACTACCACCTGTTTCGCGGCACACCGTCACGGCTGTGGCTTGATACCGTATTCGCCGAGGTGTTCGGGATTGAGCATATTCTGTCTGCCGAAACAGCCGATGATTACTACGATACCATCAACGCGGCACTGGCCACTGACGCCTTCCGGCCGCGTGCGCTCTACGAGCGATTCAATATTGAGCTGATTTCCACTACCGAGTCGCCGTTGAGTGATCTGGCACATCACCGGGCCATTGCCGCCAGCGACTGGCAGGGGCGGGTGATTTCCGCCTACCGCCCCGACCCGGTCGTGGATCCGGAGTTTGAAGGCTTTGTTGATGCGGTCCGCCAGTTTGGTGAACTCACCGGTGAAGATATCTCCACTTTCGCCGGTTACTTGCAGGCGCACCGGGTGCGCCGCGCATTTTTCCAATCAACCGGTGTGACTTCCACAGATCACGGTCACCCGACGGCGCGAACAGCCGATCTGCCGGCCGCAGAGATTGAAGCCCTGTACGCCGCTGCCATCAGTGGTCACGCAAGCCCCGAACAAGCCGAGTTGTTCCGGGCTCACATGCTGACCGAGATGGCGGGCATGAGTATTAAAGATGGGCTGGTGATGCAGCTGCACCCCGGTTCATCGCGCAATCACAATGCCAGCGTGTTCAGGCAATTTGGTCGCGACAAGGGGGCGGACATACCGCTGCAAACCTCCTATGTGGAACAACTCAAGCCGCTGCTGGATAAATACGGCACACACCCGGATCTCACGCTGATCCTTTTTACGCTGGACGAGACGGCCTACAGCCGTGAACTGGCACCGCTGGCCGGGCATTACCCCTGTCTGCGACTGGGGCCGCCGTGGTGGTTCCACGACAGCCCTGAAGGTATGCGCCGTTTTCGGCAGCAGGTGACAGAGACAGCAGGCTTCTATAATACCGTGGGTTTCAACGACGACACCCGCGCCTTCCTGTCGATTCCCGCCCGCCATGATGTCGCGCGTCGCATGGACTGTAACTGGCTCGCCGAACTGGTGTGTGATCATCGCCTCGATCTTGAGGAGGCAGAGGAACTGGCTGTCGACCTGACGTATAACCTGGTCAGGAAAGCCTACAAATTGTGACGTTTTGAAAACCCGTACGGGAGATAGTTCTATTATGAAAATGATCACCACAGAGCGCTCGTGGGTGACCACCAATGCGTGAGTCATGGCGATGGTTCGGCCCGGACGACCCGGTAACGATAAAGGATATACGGCAGACTGACGCTACCGATATCGTGAGTGCGCTGCACACGATTCCCAGCGGTGAAGTGTGGCCGATAGATGCGATACGCGAACATCAGGCACTGATTGAAACCTGTGAGCCGGGTGAGTCACCGCTGGTGTGGTCCGTAGTGGAGAGCATCCCGGTTCACGAGGATATCAAACTGGCGCGCGAGGGTTGCCAGCGCTATATCAATAACTGGGTGGTCTCAATGGAAAATCTGGCGGCCTGTGGCATTAAAACCATCTGTTACAACTTCATGCCGGTGATCGACTGGACGCGAACGGATTTGCGCCACCGCCTGCCCAGCGGTGGCTACGCGCTGCGCTTTGATCAGCAGAAGTTTTCCGTATTTGATCTATACATTCTGGAGCGGGACGGCGCGGAGCGGGATTATTCCGAACAGGAGATCGCCGCTGCGCGACAACTCTTCGGACAGATGTCGGACGACGAGAAGGCATTGTTGACGCGCAATATCATCGCCGGGCTGCCGGGAAAGATGACTGATGCCTATGGCCTCGATACCTTCCGTGCGATGCTCGCCAATTATCAGGGGATGGATGCCGCTACCTTGAGAAACAATTTGTACCGGTTCCTCGAATGCGTCCTGCCTGTGGCGGAAAAACTCGGCGTAAAACTCGCAATCCACCCCGATGATCCGCCCCGCGATATGCTCGGTCTGCCAAGGATTATTTGCACCGCAGCCGATCTGGATATTCTGTTTGATCGCTTGCCCAGCCCGGCCAACGGCATCACGTTATGCGCCGGGACCTATGGCAGCCGCCCCGACAATGACCTGCCCGGGATGGCGAGGCAGTTTGCATCGCGCATCCACTTCTCCCATTTGCGCGGTGTGATACGCGACGCCGATGAGCAGCGCTCGTTTTATGAGGCCAGCCACTTGAATAGCGATGTCGATATCGTCGGTGTGATATCGGCGCTGTTGGCTGAGGAGCGAAGGCGCAGCGCGCAAGGGGATGCCAAAAATGAAATCTTTATCCGGCCCGACCACGGCCACCAGATTCTCGATGACGTCAACAAAGCGGTGAACCCGGGCTATTCCTGTATCGGCAGGCTAAAAGGGCTCGCTGAAATTCGCGGAGTAGTGAAAGCGCTGGAGTACCGGGATTAACTCTGCGGCACAGGGGCTGCCCGATGGTGTGACCGGATGCATAGCCCGGCCCACGGGCATATGTTATCGTCTGTGCAGGTCAGAGCGTGTATGAAAGATAAAGCCAAATCCCCCCAGACAACTGAGCGACTCCAGCGTGAGCCGCGCCTCTACCAGCAGGTCGCTGAAAAGCTGATCGGCCTGATCGAACGTGAAGAGTACGAGGTGGGTGCGCGGCTGCCGGCGGAGCGTGAGCTGGCGACGATGTTGGGTGTCAGCCGTCCAACCATCCGCGAGGCGGTGATCGCGCTGGAACTTGCACACTATGTTGAAGTCCGTATGGGCTCTGGCGTGTATGTGCTGGATTACAAGAAGGGAAGAAGCCGATTTTCTGATCAGGATGTGGGGCCGTTTGAGCTGACAGAAGCCAGGGCCCTGTTCGAAGGCGAAGCTGTCGCGCTGGCGGCGACCATGATCACCGATGAGCAACTGGTCCAGTTGGCCGAGTCGCTGGATGAAATGGTCGAGGAGAACGCGCACGGGATCGACAGTCATGAGGTGGCCGACAAGAAGTTCCATATGATCATTGCGCAGGCGACCAACAACAGCGCCATTCGATCGACTATAGAAAACCTGTGGGAGATGCGCGAAAGCTCTGCACTGACAGCAAGTACACTGCAAAAGGCACGCAACTCTGGCCTGAGGCCCTCGGTAGAGCAACACAGGGATATTTACAATGCGCTGAAAGCCCGCGATGCCGCAGCCGCTCGTCAGGCCATGCGTTCACATTTGCTGACAGTGATTGAAAGTATTCTTGAAGCCACCGAAGCGGATGCGATAGAGGCAGCGCGCAATCGCACCTCAGAGAGCCGGGATCGTCTCAATCTCACCAAAGCCATCGTGTAAAGGCTCCGATTTAACCACTGGCCGAAAGCCACCGTTTAGAGGTTTCTCCCAATGATTGTCAAAACATTATCTGCCTGCCGGGTATTGCCGGTTATTACTGCAAAGGATGTGGAGAGTACTGTCGCGCTGACACAGGCGCTGGGTCGCGGGGGGATGAAGGCGGTGGAGATTACGCTGCGCACGCCGGCCGCACTCGACAGTATTCGCGCCGTCGCCGCGCAGGTGCCGGACATGATAGTGGCAGCGGGTACCGTGACCAATCCCGATGAACTGCACCACGCGGTGGAGGCGGGCGCCATGATGGTGGTGAGCCCTGGCGCAACGCCGCGTTTACTGCGCGCTGCACGCGAGGCGGGCATCGATTTTGTTCCGGGTGTCACAACGGCCTCGGAAGTGATGCAAGGGCTGGATGAAGGGTATGACTGCTTCAAACTGTTTCCCGCAGTGGCGGTGGGCGGTTTGAACCTGCTGAAATCACTCGCCGGGCCTTTTCCAGATGTAAAGTTCTGCCCCACAGGGGGCCTGAATCCGGTCAATTTCAGGGAGTTTCTGGCACTGCCGAATGTGGTCTGCTGCGGGGGCTCCTGGATGGTTGCCGCGGACCTTGTCGACAACCATCGCTGGGATGAAATAGAAGTGCTGGCGCGCGATGCGATGGCAAGCGCACCGGTTTAATCTGCGCTGTTATGAAAACATATAGTCATTTAGCAGGTTCTCCACCCATTCCTGTTTGCCACTGATCCGCGCTGGTTCGGGGTTGCCTGCGGCAATATCGCGCAATTCACCGAGGCTCAATTTGCCCGCTTCGAAACGCTGACCGCTGCCTTGGTTGAAGCTATCGTAACGACTGGCCTTTAAAGCCGCCAGTTTGCCATCGCTGATAATACGATCGGCAATAACGAGTGCGCGGGCATACGCATCCATACCGCCGATATGACCCAGAAACAGGTCTTCAAGGTCTGTCGATTCGCGCCGCACCTTGGCATCGAAATTCAGCCCGCCGCGGCCGAGGCCGCCGGCGCCGAGCACGACCAGCATATTTTGCACGCAGTCGTACATATCCATCGGAAACTGATCCGTGTCCCAGCCGTTCTGGGCATTCCCACGGTTGGCGTCTATCGATCCCAGTAACCCCGCGTCAACGGCCATCTGCAGGTCGTGAGCACTGCTGTGACCGGCCAGTGTGGCGTGATTGGCTTCGATATTGAGCTTGAAATCGTCATCGAGGCCATAGTGACGAAGAAAACCGATCACAGTCTGTGCATCTACATCGTACTGGTGGTACATCGGTTCCATCGGTTTGGGCTCAATCAGATACGTGCCGGTGAAGCCGATGGAACGACCATAGTCCCGGGCCATGGTGAGAAAGGTTGCCAGGTGGTCCAGTTCCTTTGCGGTATTGGTATTGAGCAGGCAGGCATAGCCTTCGCGCCCGCCCCAGAACACATAGTTCTCCCCGCCGAGTGCGACAGTGGCGTCCAGTGCTGCCTTGACCTGCGCACCGGCCTGCGCGACTACGGAGAAGTCGGGGTTGGTTGCAGCGCCATTCATGTAGCGCGGATGCGAAAACACATTCGCCGTGCCCCAGAGTAGCGCCATGCCGCTGGCATCCTGTCGTTCCTTTGCCAGACTCACCAGCGTGGCAAGGTTTTCCTCTGATGCGGCCACGGAGTTGCCCTCGGGCGCGAGATCGCGATCGTGGAAACAGTAGTAGGGCACGTTCAGTTTGGTGAAAAGTTCAAACGCTGCATCGAGTTTGTTACGGGCGCGGGTCATATCGCTATTGCCGGTGTCCCAGGGGTGAACCCGAGTGCCCGGGCCGAATGGATCGCTGCCGTCAGCACAGAACGTGTGCCAGTAGCAGACGGCAAATCGCAGGTGCTGCTCCATTGTCTTGCCAGCGACAATCCGCTCCGGCTGGTAGGCTTTGAAACTGAGGGGGTTATCGGACTCCGGCCCCTCATACTGAATCTGCGGTATTGCAGGAAAGTATTCCCTGTCGCCAATAAACACTGGTTTACTCATTGGGTTGTTCCCTCCTTCAGTCGCAATAGTAGGTTACCGGCTATATCATGCATAGAGTGGTGTGATCGCCGCCAGCGATTCCCGATAGCGCTGGTAGGCGTCGTCATAAAACGTGACCGCTGCGCTGTCCGGTTCACAGCACAGCGCCTGGTTTTTGCTCAGGTGGTCATTCGCGAGTTGCTGTAGGTCCTCGCGACTGCAGGATTCGAGTACGCTCAATGCTTGCAGTGCCGCGCCGAAGGCAGCGCCTTCATCCTGATGCAGTATTGTCACCGGTACATTGCAGATATCCGCGACCGCCTGTCGCCAGGTGGCGCTGGCTGAGCCACCGCCGGTCAAGACCACGTCGGCCCCGTCTATGCCCAGTTCACGCATTCTCTGCAGCCCGTAACGCAATGCGAAAGTGGCGCCTTCCAGCGCTGAACGTAGCAGGTTTTCCGGGCGGGCATTGTTAGTGTCGAGACCCATTACGCAGGCTTTGGCTCGCGGCAGATTGGGGGTGCGCTCACCGTTGTAGAACGGCAGAGTGATGACACCTTCAGCGCCTCTGGGAGAACTGCTCACTCGGTGTTCAAAGTTAGCCAGATCGACGCCGAGAAGAGACCGTGTTTGCTCAGTTGTCACGGTACAGTTCATGGTGCACATCAGCGGAAGCCAGCCACCTGTGGAAGAGCAGAAAGCAGCTATCTCGCCTCTGGGGTCGATTACAGGCGTTTCTGAAAACGCATACACGGTGCCCGACGTCCCCATGCTCATGGTGACTCTGCCGGCGCTGAGGTTGCCGGTGCCGAAGGCCCCCATCATATTGTCGCCACCGCCTGTAGAAATCGGAACCCCTGCAGGCAGCCCGGTCAACTCAGCCACTTCAGGTCGCAGCGAGCCAATCACCCCGGGTTGTATTTTCAACTGCGGCAGACACTCGGCCAGATCACGCTGTGGGTCGATGGCGCGCAGCATGCGCTTGGACCAGCGCCGCTCCCGTATTTCGAGAAAGCCGGTACCAGAGGCATCACCCGCTTCCATACAGCGCTCACCCGTCAGGTAAAAATTCAGATAATCATGCGGCAACAGGATGCAATCGAGCTGTTCGTAAAGGGTTGCGTCATGTTTGGCAAACCGACGGATTTTAGCGGCGGTGTAGCCTGTAAGAACTGGGTTGCCAACTTCATTTATGCACTGTTGTTCTCCGCCAAAGGCAGCGGTAATTTCGCGGCACTCTTCAATAGTGGAGGTATCGCACCACAGTTTGACGGGTGCCAGTACGTCGCCGGTTTTTCCCAGAGCAACAAAACCGTGCTGCTGACCTGAAACGCCGATGGCCACAACAGAGGCAACAATGGCGGGATCAACCCTGGCAATGATCAGATGCAGGGCATCCAGCCACCACTGTGCCCGTTGCTCGGCCGCGCCACTCTCGTCCTGATAGAGCTTTAAGGGAGCGCTTTCACAGGCGACCACCTCGCGGTTCCCGAAATCGTAGAACAACGCCTTCAGCGATTGTGTGCCCAGATCAAGGCCGAGTACTGTCTGCATTGCGTGAGATTTCCGCTGCCGCTATTGGAAGAGTGGAATTATACGCAACTTGGTGCGGCAGGCGTTTAGAATTTTGCTATGGTCTGTCTGCGGATAGAACCAAGCGTGGAATGCCCTTCCGGTTAGAAGGCGAGGGGTAGGAAGTCTCTGCATAGTAAAGCGGTAGCCTGTTGGAGGCGGTGATATCACTAAGCAGACTTATGTGACGATACAGTACCGTTAGAAATCGGTCTTGCGGCGGCCCCGTTTTTTTGCGCGTCGATTTTCGTTGCCGGTATCTTCGTACAACTCGGTCCGCAGTGCTGCGGCGTGCCGACGGTCCTGATCGTCCTCCCGACGATCATCGTAGTGCTTGTATCTGCAGTTGCAGCTGGCTGCATCACACGCCGGCAATGGCAGCATTGGCGTGTTTCTTTCAGAGACCAGGAAGCGTTTGTTCTTCAGCGCTTTAGCAGCATCACAGGCGCCCTCGTCAAGCACAATAGCAGTGCCACGATAGGGTTTCAGCTGAACAGGTTTTGCCGCTTTTACTGAGCGAGGCTTTTTCGCCGGGGGAGGTGTATTTTTCGCGACGCTTTCACTTTTCTCCGGCGTCGATGCGGAGGTCGATACGGAAAAAGGCAAGTAGTTTAATGGAGCCTTAAGTAGCGCCGATAATTTCATATGCACCCCTGTGTTCTGGCACAATCCTGCTTGAATCTTGTAAGTATGCGCCGGTCTGTAACTGCTACAGCATTGTGCGCTTATAACAGCGGGATTCAAATGTGGTGGTCAGTTTCTTTGAGTGAAGTCACATAAAACGTTCGGGCTACTCCGAAACGAGCGAGGATATAACCGGAGCCTATGGAGCGATATGCTTTCGGGTGATATGTAATTAGTCAGTACGGCTCTCGGCTTCCATCGCAAGTACTTCTTCGGGCGCATCAAATGTTTTGGCCGCACCCAGTTGCGGGAAGATTTTCGACCATAATCCGGTGATTGCTATGGCTGCAGCACCACCACCGACAACTGCGGCGACCGGACCAAACAGGACTGCGAGGCCACCGGTCAACGCGTCTCCCAGTTCGTTTGATGCACTGATGGTCAACTGGCTGACGGCGCTGACCCTGCCCCGGCGGTCATCGGGTGTGTGCAGCTGGATCAGCGATGACCGCACATACACACCGAACATGTCGGCCGCGCCGCAGATCGCCAGACACAGCATTGACAGCCACAGGACTTTGCTCAGCCCAAAGCCGATAGTGCCAATGCCGAACACCACCATTGCGGCCAGCATCAGGTTGCCGACGTTTTTGGACAGCGGTGCAAATGAAAACGTGATCGCAACCAGAACCGCGCCCACGGCCGGTGACGCGGCCAGCAGAGACAAACCGATTTCGCCCTCTCCGAGAATATCCTTGGCGAACACCGGAATCATCGCGGTGGCACCGGCGAGGAACATCACGAACAGATCCAGTGTGATCGCACCCAGCACCAGTTTGTTCGACCAGACGTAGGCCATGCCATCGACCAACTGGCGCACCGGGCCTTTGCTGCGGTCGATTTTGCTGCGCGGTACGGGGCCAATCATGAAGACGCAGATCGTGGCCACCGCATAGAGTGCCGCGCACAGGAAGTAGGGCACGGCGGGCCCGATTTTATAAAACGGCCCGGCCAGCCCCGGCCCCGCTATCACGCCAACCTGCCAGGCGATGGTCGACAGGGCGATAGCGCGCGGCAGTGAGGCTTTGGGTACAAGGTTGGGCGCCAGTGACGAAATTGCCGGACCCAGGAAAGCCCGGCAGATACCCAGTAACACGGCGATAAAGTAGATCCAGTTGAGGGTTATTAGATTGCTCAGGGTGAGTATCGCCAGGAACAGCGCAATAACTGTTTGTGCTGCCAGCACCGCACGGGCCACCCAGCGCCGGTCCAGGTGGTCGGCGACCCAGCCCGTCACTGGTGTCAGGATGAATAGTGGCACAAATTGCAGCAAACCCAGCAGCCCCAGAATACCGGCAGATGCGGAGATGCCCATGTCTTCCCGTGCCAGATTGTAGGCCTGCCAACCCAGAATGAGCAGCAATGCATATAGCGCCACCATCGACGACAATCGCGATAGCCACAGATAGCGATAGTTGGGAATCGTGAAAGGGTGTGGGGCGTGTGGTTCAGTCATTCCGGTCTAGCCGCAAACAGTGAAAGGCGCAACATACCCTAGTGCGCGGGTATGTGCAGCATCGAGTATTCTAATCCTCGATAATTTCGTGGCGTACATGCACTGCCACGCTTCGTGGTCGTATTGTCAGGCCCCGCGCCAGATAGTGTGCCTTGGTGAACGCAGCGCCATATAGCAATATCAGTGAGGAGTAGTTTACCCACAGTAGTAAGAGCACTAGAGAGCCCGCCGCGCCATAGGTTGATGCCGTTGCCGTGTGACTCAGGTAAAGCGCGATCAGCGAGCGGCCTAGGGTGAACAGGACAGCCGTCAGCACTGAACCGAGAGCGACGTCCCGCCACGAAAGGTACACATCCGGTAGCACCTTGAATATGGTGCCGAACAGTAAGGACGTAACCAGGATGGACAGCGCCGCTTCGGAGGCACTGAACGCGACGTCATACCAGGGCAGCCAGCCCTGGGCATTGTCCAGTATCACACGCAGACCCACGCTGAGCGAGAGCGATACCAGCATAATAAAGCCTATTGCCAGTACGATCGTCAGCGACGTGAGTCTACTCCTTATTAGCGCGACCACGCTGTTGCGCGATGGCTTGGGAACAACGTTCCAGATCGAGTTGAGCGAATTCTGCATCTGTCCGAAAACGGTTGTCGCGCCCAACAGCATCGCCAGTATTCCCGCAAGCGTGGCGAGCAATCCACCATCTTTGAGACTCGATTGTGCGACCGCGGTCTGGACGGTCTTTGCCGCCTCCGCACCGACGACCTCATTGAGCTGTGTTGCAATCTGACCCTGTGCGGCTTCCTCGCCAAAAAACACGCCGATCACACTGACGGCGACTATCATCACCGGCGCAATCGAAAACAGCGTGAAGAAGGCCAGCGAGCCAGCATTGGCAAAGGCATTGCTTTGCAGCCAGATGCTGGCGGCGTCTTTCAGGATGTTGAGCCAGTATTTGAACCGTTCGATTCTTGTCACCGCGATGGTTGCCTAACGGGAGAATTCACCCACCGGCGCAAACCCCGTTGTTATTCGCCGGCGAGCATTGTCAGCAACGCCTGCCAGCTTTGCGCATCGGCATGTGCATCATACGCCAGCGGCATTTCGTACTCCTCGCCCTTCGCGGTAGCGTCAGGGTTGGTAAATCCATGCATAACACCGGGAAAACTCAACAACTCCAGTTCTGCCCCGGCCTTGCTCATCTCGACGACAAAATCGCCTACCTGTTGCGCCGGTACCATCGGGTCATCGGCACCGGTGGCGACCAGTAACCTGGCTTTAATGACGCCCGGGTCGACTGGCTGCTCAGTGCCAAGGCTGCCGTGGAAGCTGGCCACGCCGGCGAGATTGGCGCCGCTGCGGGCCTGATTTAACACCACTGCGCCACCAAAACAGTACCCGATGGCAAAGTGACGCTTTGGATCGACATTCGGCGCACTTGCCAGTAGTGACAAGGCGGCATTGAACCGGGCATTCATCGACTCAGGGTTTGCCAGAGCGGCGCTCATAAATGCCTTCGCATCTTTGGGATGCTGCGCGACTTTGCCATGGCCGTACATATCAACCGCGACGGCGCTGTAACCCGCGTCGGCAAGTTGTCGCGCGCGACTTCGCGTGTAGTCGTCCATCCCCCACCACTCATGGACAACGACAACACCGGCGGTCGGTTGTGTGATGGTATCGTCGTAGTACAGCACCGCGCTGCCAAGACCATCTTCTAACTGCACCTGTTTCTCGACAATGTCGGCCGATGCTGGCGCGGCCAGTAACGACGCGCACAACAGCGCACACAACCCTGAAAACTTGTATATGTTCATATCTGAGGCTCCTCACAGCGCAAGCAGTGTTAGTAGAATCCAGCACAGTTGTCGAGGCCTGTAGCCCCATCCCAAGGGGGCGCACGGCGCTACTGTGTTTTCTGTTTCAGTTTGCACGAGTATAGGTGAAATATGTCGCGGCAGCACGGTCAGTCGCTCCACCAGTTGATCTCAATGGCGGGTCAGCGTCGATACGCAGCCTGTATTTTCAGCAGTGCACCGTGTAATCCGTGTAGTGCTGGACGGTCATTGTAGGATTTTCACTCGCGTGGAAAAGCCTACATGGAATTCAGCTTTGCTCTCATTGCCTGAGCCGCGCGCTGCCTCCTTGAAGGTAGTGCGGGCAATCCGCCAGCCCACTATCGCCGGGGCTTTAGCGCTTTTCAAGCAGACGATTGGGCGCCGCGCTGGCAGGCTGGCACGCATATTGCTCCCTCCCTGTTGTAGTCCGCTGAAGTTGTGACTTGAGCAGACAGATAATCTTTTTCAAACAACTGGAGACCAACCGATGTCATTAGTAGACTCAGTGAGCAAAGCTATCCAAACCAAGATTGATGAACTGGATAAGCAGGTCGAGGCCGAACAGAAAGAAGCGGATCGCAAAATGGCCGCGGCTGAAAACGAAAAAGCCAAAGCCGATGTCCAGTCAGATATCAAGAAGAACATTGAGAGCTTGCAGGGCCAGATTGACGATGCGAAGCAGCAGCTGGCGGAAGCGAAAGAAGCGAGCGAGGAGCGCCTGGAACATCTGAAGCAAGCATTTATTGGTTCTTGAAGCTCTCGTCCATTTTCTGCCTCCGTATAGCGGAAATATCTGCCAATGGTGATGGCGATACACAATGGCTATCGCTCGCATAAGGAAATGCAAATTTACCTCATAGGTCGGTGCAGTATACTCAATTGTGCTTAGTTGAAAGTCACACTGGTCGTGAAAGAGGCTTGCCGCCGGGAAACGGTGTGCAGGCCGCTAGTGGAGGTCGAACTGCGGCCACGACTTTACTGTTGTTCTTGAAATCACATTGGGAGATAGCAATGGACGGAAACGAAAACAATACTGCCGGAAAGTGTCCGGTGATGCACGGCGGCAATACAACCAGTGGAAAGTCAGTGACAGGCTGGTGGCCGAACGCGCTGAACTTCGACATCCTGCACCAACACGATACCAAGACCAATCCGCTGGGTGCTGATTTCGATTACCGCGAAGCCTTGAAAAAGCTCGATGTGGAGGCGCTGAAAAAGGATGTTCATGCGCTCATGACAGACAGTCAGGAGTGGTGGCCGGCCGACTGGGGTCACTATGGCGGCTTGATGATCCGTATGGCCTGGCACTCGGCAGGCTCCTACCGCCTCGCTGATGGTCGCGGTGGTGGTGGTACTGGTAATCAGCGCTTTGCGCCGCTGAATTCCTGGCCGGATAACGTCAGCCTTGATAAGGCGCGCCGACTGTTGTGGCCGATAAAAAAGAAGTATGGTAACAGCCTCAGCTGGGCCGACCTGATAATTCTGGCCGGGACCATCGCGTATGAATCCATGGGGCTGAAGACGTTTGGTTTTGCATTCGGGCGCGAGGATATCTGGCACCCCGAGATGGATACCTACTGGGGGTCCGAACAGGAATGGCTCGCTGACAGCGATGCGCGTTATGGCGATCTCGAAGACCCGTCCACCATGGAGAATCCACTGGCCGCAGTGCAGATGGGTTTGATCTATGTCAATCCCGAAGGTGTCAATGGCAAGCCGGATCCCTTGAAAACAGCGCAGCATGTGCGCGAGACATTCGCGCGCATGGCGATGAATGATGAGGAGACAGCTGCGCTGACTGCCGGAGGCCATACCGTTGGCAAAACCCATGGCAATGGTGATGCAAGCCTGCTCGGAGCCGCACCAGAAGCCGCGGGTATCGAAGAGCAGGGGCTGGGTTGGCGCAATCCCACTGGCAGCGGAAAGGGTCGCGACACGATAACCAGTGGCATCGAGGGCGCCTGGACAACACACCCCACTCAATGGGACAACGGCTATTTCGATCTGCTGTTAGGCTACGACTGGTGGACCCAGAAGTCGCCCGCGGGCGCCTGGCAATGGGAACCGATAGGCATCAAAGAGGAGGACATGCCGGTCGATGTGGAGGACCCCTCTATCCGCTGTAAGCCGATCATGACCGACGCCGATATGGCGATGAGGTACGACCCGATCTATCGCGAGATCTGTGAGCGCTTTGCCAAAGACCACGCTTACTTCTCTGAGACTTTCGCGCGTGCCTGGTTCAAATTGACCCATCGCGATATGGGTCCCCGGGCGCGCTATGTTGGGCCCGATGTGCCGGCTGAAGAACTGATCTGGCAGGATCCGATTCCCGCGGGCAGCACCGATTTCGATACAGGTGCCATCACCGAGCGACTTGCGCAAAGCGGTTTGAGCCTGAGTGAAATGATTGCGACAGCCTGGGACAGCGCCCGCACTTATCGGGGTTCTGATATGCGTGGTGGCGCCAATGGCGCGCGTATTCGCCTTGCTCCGCAGAAGGATTGGGAGGGCAATGAGCCCGAGCGTCTGGCCAAGGTGCTGGGTGTTCTCGAAAGTATCGCAACCGACACCGGTGCAAGCCTGGCGGATGTGATCGTGCTGGCTGGTAACTACGGTGTTGAGCAGGCCGCCAAAAAAGCGGGTTTTGAGGTGAGTGTTCCCTTCAGCCCCGGCCGTGGCGATGCCACCGAGAAGATGACCGACGCCGAGTCCTTTGACGCACTGGAACCTCTTGCCGATGGTTATCGTAACTGGCTGAAAAAGGAGTACACCGTCAGTCCCGAGGAGATGATGCTGGATCGCACTCAGTTGATGGGTTTGACTGGCGTTGAAATGACGGTTCTGGTTGGCGGCATGCGCGTGCTGGGGACGAATCACGGCGGTAGTCCGCACGGTGTGTTCACTGACCGCGTTGGTGCGCTGACACAGGATTTCTTCATTAACCTGACGGACATGGGAAATTCCTGGCATCCAACCGGTGACGGACTCTTTGAGATACGCGACCGTCAATCGGGCGAGGTGAAATGGACGGCAACGCGCCTGGATCTGGTGTTCGGCTCTAATGCCATCCTGCGTGCCTATGCAGAAGTGTACGCACAGGATGACAACGCTGCGAAGTTCGTGAATGACTTTGTCGCCGCCTGGACGAAAGTTATGAACGCGGATCGTTTCGATCTGGTGTAATCGCCAATGGCATCCCCGCAGCGCTCTCGCGGTTCGGGGATGCCTTGTATTTGTGTGTCGCCTTCAGCGGCTGTCCCGGTGGTTTTTTATTGTGCGGTGATGCGCATAGTCACAGCAACAGCAACAGCAACAGCAACAGCAACAGCAACAGCAACCGCAACCGCAACCGCAACCGCATGTACGCGCATTGCGCTGGCCTGCTCTCGTATTTTTTTTGCGCTTCTGTTCCGGATTTGATTCTAAAGTGTTGCTCTGCTCCTGATGCTGCGTGTATGGTTGTGGCGCTGTACCACACCTGACCCAACAACTTTTTTAGAGAGCATACAATGAGAAAAATCACCTGCTTACTGGCGTCCCTGGCGCTATCAACATTTGCTGTTGCCGATACCCCTGCACCTAGAACTGACCGAGTGTTGACACAGGCGGAGCAGCAGGCGCTCACACCTGATCAGGTGCTTGAGCGTCTCAACGGCGGCAACGGCCGGTTCGTCAGTGGCGATCTGACTACCCGTAATCATTCCTCACTGGTGCGCGACGCCGCTGCCGGACAGGCACCCAAGGCGATGATACTGTCCTGTGTCGATTCCAGAGTGCCGGTCGAAGATATCTTCGATCAGGGCATAGGCGACATTTTTGTCGCCAGGGTTGCCGGCAATATAGAAAACACTGACATATTGGGCAGCATTGAATTTGCCACCAAAGTCTCGGGCGCCAAATTGATTGTCGTGCTGGGACATGAGAGTTGTGGTGCGATCAGGGCGGCTATCGACAATGTCCAGCTGGGCAACATTACTGCGCTGCTGGAGAACATCAAGCCCGCTGTAGAGGCCTTGTCTGATTACCCGGGCGAGCAGACCTCGTCTAACCCCGAATTCGTTCACCTCGTTGCGGAAAAAAATGTTGAGTTGACGATACAGAATATTCTCGAGAAGAGCCCCATCGTTGCCGAAATGGTCGAGTCCGGGCAAGTCGCTATCGTTGGCGGTGTCTACGACTTGCACTCTGGCGAGGTTGAACTGCTCAACTAGGGCTGTACCTGTGCCCAGCACCGATCTACTGTGCTGGGCTAAACTCCTGCGCTCTGTCTGCTGCATCCTATCGACCACGTGTCAGTGATAGCCGCATTACCAGAGCCAGGATTTTTGCATTTTCACACAGTGCTTGAACGTATCAAACCTCCTTTCTACCGCGCCTTAAGGGCGGAACTCTGGTCGCTGATCGACGGTACTCGCCGGGTGCAGGTTACCCAGATGATCCAGGTGGCGTCTGCGCAGCAGTAGTTCCTGTTCCGCAAGTTGTAGCTGCGCGGGTGGCAGTCTGCCGGTACTGACCAGTTCCCACAGTTTGCGACTGCTAAGATTCTTCACATCGATGGTTTGCCGACTGTCCATAATCATATCCTCTGTTGTCTGCTCGTTTGTCTCTTTGTATTGCCAGTCGGGGTGAGTATGGTCAGCGAAGATGAATGCGAAGTGACAGATAATTGAAAATTTTGTCATTCTACACTGGGGTTTCAGGCGGTTTTGGGTGGCGATAGCGATCACTCTGTGCAATTCTTACGCCCCCAAAACAATCAACAGGAGCGAACCGTGGCTGGATTCGACAAGGTGGTAGGCAGTTACGAGGAGGCGCTGGACGGTCTCGTGGATGGCATGACAATTATTGCTGGTGGCTTTGGTCTGTGCGGGATACCGGAGAATCTCATCAAGGAGATAAAACGCCGAGGCACGAAAGGCCTGACCATTGCATCCAACAATGCCGGTGTCGATGGCAAGGGGCTGGGCCTGCTGCTGGAAGACAAGCAGATCAAAAAGATGATCGCCTCCTATGTCGGTGAGAATGCGCTGTTTGAAGCTCAGATGATGAGCGGCGAACTTGAAGTGGAGCTTACGCCGCAGGGTACGCTGGCGGAAAAAATGCGCGCTGGCGGCGCCGGAATTCCCGCGTTCTATACCGCAACCGGCTACGGTACACCTGTTGGTGAGGGCAAAGAGGTGCGTGAATTCAATGGTCGGCATTACATTCTTGAGGAGTCGCTGCAGGGCGACTTCGCAATAGCCAAAGCGTGGAAGGCTGACCGCTTTGGCAATTTGATGTTCCGCAAGACGGCTCGCAACTTCAATCCGATGGCGATTACCGCGGGTAAAATCGCTGTGGTTGAGGTGGAAGAAATAGTCGAGGTGGGAGAATTGGACCCGGATGAGATACACCTTCCCGGCATATACGTAAACCGTCTCATAAAGGGTACGTTTGCGAAAGATATTGAACAGCGTACTGTGCGCAGCGCATAAGGAGGATTGACATGGCTTTGACTCGCGATCAACTGGCGCAACGTGTTGCCCAGGAATTTCAGGATGGATACTACGTTAATCTCGGTATTGGTATTCCCACATTGGCAGCCAATTTTATCCCCGAGGGTATGCAGGTAATGCTGCAGTCGGAGAACGGCTTGCTCGGCATGGGGCAGTTTCCCCTCGAGGAAGAAGTGGATGCCGACCTCGTCAATGCCGGCAAGCAGACTGTAACCATGGTGCGCGGAGCATCGCTGTTTGATTCAGCAGAGTCCTTTGCGATGATTCGCGGCGGCCATGTTGACCTGACCGTATTGGGTGCATTCGAAGTCGATTGCCAGGGCAATATTGCGTCCTACATGATTCCGGGCAAGATGATCAAAGGCATGGGAGGTGCAATGGATCTGGTCGCTGGCGCGGAGAATATCGTCGTTACGATGACCCACGCATCCAAGTCCGGCCAATCGAAATTGCTGGCTGAGTGCACGCTTCCGCTGACCGGCAAGGGCTGCATCAAACGCGTGTTGACGGACCTCGCATTGCTGGATATCGAAGGTGGCAAGTTTGTACTGCGCGAGCGCGCGCCCGGCGTCAGTATTGAGGAGATCGTCAATCTCACTGAAGGCGAGCTGGTTGTTCCCGATGACGTCCCCGAAATGCGGGTCTAGGACGCTTACCGGCATTGTCTGATCACTCGGGCTGCGTGAGAATCCCTTCGGATCTGACAGTGGGCTGCCACCTGCGCGATTACTTCTTGTTTGTAACCCGCTGAATTGTGCGACAATTAGCGGGTTAACAATTTGAATAATTACTCGGAGAGATGGTATGGGCGCAAAGCCGACGATTTATTACACACTGACCGATGAGGCTCCGGCGCTGGCCACCTGCTCATTGCTACCCATTGTCAGGGTTTTCTCACAGGCGGCGGGTATTGAGATCGAAGTGACGGATGTGTCTCTTGCCGGGCGTATCCTGGCAGCGTTTCCGGAGCAGTTGAGCGAAGATCATCGTGTCGTGGACGGCCTGGCCTTTCTGGGCGAACTGACCCAGCAACCCACCGCCAATATCATCAAGCTGCCCAATATCAGTGCATCCATACCGCAGTTGAAAGAGTGTATCGCTGAGTTGCAGTCGCAGGGCTACGCGGTGCCTGACTTCCCGGATAACCCCCACTCCGATGAGGAGCGTCGTGCAGCTGAGCGCTACTCGAAAGTACTTGGCAGCGCGGTCAATCCAGTACTGCGCGAGGGCAACTCCGATCGACGCGCACCGGCCGCAGTGAAAGCGTTTGTGAGGAAGTACCCGCACTCGATGGGCGCGTGGAGTAAGGCCTCTACCACCCATGCTGATTACATGCGCTCGGGTGATTTCTTTTCCAGTGAGCAATCTGTCACTGTGGATGCACCCACCGATGTTCGAATCGAATTTGTGTCCCCCGACGGCGAGGTGCAGCTGAAGAAAGCCTTGAGTCTGGAAGCTGGCGAAGTGCTGGACAGCATGTTTATGAGCTGCGACGCGCTGGAACAGTTTTTTGAAGAGAGTATGAATGACGCCAGAGAGACGGGTGTCATGTGGTCTCTGCATGTGAAAGCGACCATGATGAAGGTGTCGCACCCCATAGTTTTCGGTCACGCGGTCAAGGTGTTCTACAAGGACGTGTTCGAGAAATACGCACAACTGTTCAAGGAGCTGGAAGTCAATCCCAACAACGGCATAGGCAGTGTGTATGACAAGATTGCCCACCTGCCCGCTTCGCAGCGTGAGGAAATTGAGCAGGATATTCAGGCCTGTTACTCACAGCGTCCGGAACTGGCGATGGTGGACTCGGTAAAAGGTATCTCTAACCTCCATGTACCCAGCGATGTGATTGTCGATGCCTCTATGCCAGCGATGATTCGCAGCTCCGGGCAAATGTGGGGCCCGGATGGCAAGCTGAAGGACACCAAGGCCGTGATGCCCGAAAGCACCTATGCGCGTATTTACCAGGAGGTTATCAACTTCTGTAAGACCAATGGTGCATTCGAACCGACAACGTTGGGTACGGTACCCAATGTGGGCCTGATGGCGAAAAAGGCGGAAGAGTACGGCTCACACGACAAAACCTTCGAAGTGGCAACAGCGGGCACAATGCGCGTGGTCGACGCCAACGGTGCAGTGCTGATGCAGCACCAAGTCGAAGCCGGTGATATTTGGCGCGCCTGCCAGACCAAGGATGTGGCGATTCGCGACTGGGTGAAGCTGGCCGTTACGCGGGCACGTCAGTCAGATACGCCGGCAGTGTTCTGGCTGGACGAGGAGCGGGCGCACGACAGACAGTTAAAGGCAAAGGTTGAGCGGTATTTGCAGGATCATGATACAACCGGGCTGGATATCCGCATTATGGGCTATAACGAGGCCATTCGCCTGTCCATGGAGCGGATGAAACGCGGGCTCGACACTATCTCGGTGACGGGCAATGTACTGCGCGACTACCTGACAGATCTGTTCCCCATTATTGAATTGGGAACATCGGCCAAGATGTTGTCTATCGTACCGATGCTCAACGGCGGTGGAATGTACGAAACCGGTGCTGGAGGCTCGGCTCCCAAGCATGTACAACAAATTGAAGAGGAAAACCACCTGCGTTGGGATTCGCTCGGCGAGTTTCTGGCACTGGCGGTATCGCTGGAAGATATGGGGCTGAAGCAGGACAACCCACGCGCTTTACTGTTGGCCAAGACGCTGGATCAGGCAACTGCGACACTGCTAGAGAATAACAAGTCGCCCTCGCGCAAGACGGGAGAACTGGACAACCGCGGCAGCCATTTTTATCTGGGCCTGTATTGGGCCGAAGCAGTGGCGGCCCAGAGTGAGGACACCGCGCTTGCCGAACAGCTGGCGCCACTGGCGAAAACCCTGCGAGAGAATGAAGACAAAATCATCGCTGAGTTGGCTGCCGTGCAAGGGGAACCCGCGCAACTGGATGGCTACTATCACACGCGCCGTGATACCGTGAAAAAGGTGATGCGGCCAAGTGCCACACTGAATCAGATTTTGGCGCAGCACGCGGCGTGATGTGGCAACGGGCCGGCACACCTGCGGCCCTGTAAGTCGTGAACATAGATCACACTGTTAGGTGAGAGCGGGGGGAGCGATCGTGACCCGGACAATAAAACCCAGCCAAAGCGCCGGTTCTACCAAAGCGTCATTACTCGTCGAGACCATCGGTCGTGCCTTCGACAGTACCGTCGAGCGGTACCCCGAGGCACTTGCGCTGGTGGTTCGCCACCAGAATATCCGCTGGACGTACCGGGAATACCAGCGAGAGATTGATAGGCTCGCCTGTGGCCTGCTGGCGCTGGGTATTGCACCGGGTGACAGGGTCGGAATCTGGTCGCCGAACTGTTACGAGTGGTGCCTGACGCAATTTGCCACGGCAAAAATCGGCGTAATTATGGTGTGTCTGAATCCCGCCTACCGACTATTTGAGCTGGAGTATGCACTCAACAAGGTGCAGTGCCGGGCGATTATCTCTGCGGAGGCTTTTAAGTCCAGTGATTATCTCGGAATGTTGCGGGAACTCGCCCCGGAATTAACACGCTGTGCACCCGGACAGTTGAAGTCTGCCAGGTTGCCCTCTCTCACCACGGTGATACGCACGGGGGGCGATGCCTCAGAGGGGATGTTCAATTTTGATCAGGTTTGCGCGATGGGTGGTAACGCCGAACGTCGGAATTTGCGCGAGATAGCCGTGCGGCTCAGCCCCACAGACCCGGTGAATATTCAGTTCACCAGTGGCACCACGGGTAGCCCCAAAGGCGCCACACTCACCCATATGAATATTCTGAACAACGGTAAGCTCGTGGGTGATGGTATGCGACTTACCCGTGATGACATCCTGTGCATTCCGGTGCCGCTATACCATTGTTTCGGCATGGTCATGGGCAATCTGGCCTGTATTACACACGGGTCGGCGGCTGTTTTTCCGGCAGAGACATTTGAACCGGAAGCGGTGCTGCAGGCCGTTGCGCAGGAGCGCTGTACTGCGCTGCATGGCGTACCCACCATGTTTATCGCCGAACTCGACCATCCCCGCTTTGGCGACTTCGATCTCAGCAGTTTGCGCACCGGCATTATGGCGGGAGCGCCGTGTCCAGTCGAAGTGATGCGGCGGGTACTCGATGAGATGCATATGAGTGAAGTGCTTATAGCCTATGGACAGACAGAAACCAGTCCAGTCAACCATATGACATCCGCCGACGATGCCATTGATAAACGGGTGGGTAGTGTGGGCAGGGCCGCACCGCACTGTGAGATCAAGATAATTGATCCGGACGGTGCGGTAGTGCCGGTAGGGGAGCAGGGCGAGATCTGTTGTCGCGGCCATTCTGTAATGCGGGGGTACTGGGATGATGAGGAACGTACCGCCCAGACGATAGACAGCGAGGGCTGGCTGCACTCCGGTGACCTCGGGGTGATGGATGAGCAGGGGTATCTCCAGATCACCGGGCGTATCAAGGACATGATTATCCGCGGTGGCGAGAATATTTATCCGCGCGAGGTGGAGGAGTTTCTGTATACCCACCCGGATATTCAGGAGGTCCAGGTGTTCGGTATACCCGATGCTCGCTACGGCGAGCAGGTGTGTGCCTGGATCAAGTCGCGTGAAGGACAGTCTCTGAGTGAGGAGAGTGTGCGCGCGTTCTGCCGCGGACAGATCACCCATTTCAAGGTGCCACATCTGATCCGTTTCGTGGAGGATTTCCCGATGACGGTAACCGGCAAGATACAAAAATTTGTGATGCGCGAGCAGATGCTTGCGGAGCAGTCAGTGGACCATTAACGTCCGCATTGCGGCGCGCTTACAGCGAGCCGCAGTCTACGGGGTCCATCGCATCAATCCACTGCGCTATCAGTTCGACACCCTCGGGGTGGATGATAGAGCGGCCGATTTCCGGCATGCGCACCTCAAGGGCATTGGAGTCCATTCGGAATACCAGAATGGATTCTTCAGAACTTCCCGGCACGATATCGTAACCGAGGTTCCCGGTGCCTGGCCCAGCAGCTACTGGCGGTTTACATTCGCCCACTTCCGGGCCGAATGGCAGGAAGTAGTTGAGGTACAGGCCTGAGGTGTCACCGGCGCCGCCCGGCGAATGGCAGTGCGCGCAGTTGACATCGAGGTAGCCTCTGGCGCGAGCATCGAGGTCCGCGCTGGTGTCTTCCCACAGTGGAATACTGGGTATCGATGCAGTGTCCGTGGGTGCGCCGCTCAGGATACCCTCTGCTGTCCAGTGGTCGAGTTGATTGGCGGTGCCGCTGTCGTAGTCGAAATCCTTGTTGAGCGATCGCGCGGTCGGGCCCAGGGGCAGCATATTATCCTCGCCGTGGCAGTTGGCGCAGTTATTGGTGTTGGGGATGACGTAGTTGGTGGATCGGGGCAGGCCGTCCTCGTCGATCCAGTTCACCGGCTGCGTGCCACCGGTCACCGTCAATACGGCATCCGATTTATCGCTATTCCAGATGTAGGGCAGCGCAACCCAGCCGGTGTTGCGCCGGATCATCAGGCGCGTTTCGATAATATCCTGTGCACTGTTGTCATCGCGCAAGTCGGCCTGGATAGTGAAGGTCTTGGCGATGATGGTACCCACCGGAAAGTCGAAGGCCTCCGTATCCCGGTAAGCCGCTTTTGCGCCATCGGGGACGAATACAAAGCGATACTTGTTGGCATAATCTGTGAACAGTGGTGTGTTTAGGTCATAGATGACACCGTCATTGGCGTTGTTCAGCGGATTGCTGGCATCTGCAAACAGGCGATAGTCCGACAAGTTGGGACAGTTCGCCAGATAGGCCTGAGCGTTCATGCCATCACCCTCCACATCACAGAACTCGATCGGGTTGGGCTCGGTGGGGTTGTCAGGGTCGACCGGTGGCTCCAGTACGATGGGCGGCAGCGAAGCGTGGCTGCAGTCGAAAAGCGCGGGGTCAGTGGATAAAGCAGGACTGCCAGGGACAATACCCAGGATGGTCGTGATATTGAATGTTCCTATATCGCCTTCTGGGGCATTGTTTACGATACAAATCGCCTGGCTTTCGGTTAATCCATCGGGAAACTCTACCAATAAGCCGCCGTCGGTACCCACCCCTGAGCTGTCATAAAAATTGGCCGGGGGCTGTGAAAATACGCTTCCGACAAGTTCAGCATCGCCTTGTGGATCGTAGGCGTTATTGATCATGGTGTTGTCGTGAATATAGATTTTCTCAGGGACAGGGTCGTACGTTGGTTTACTGACCCCTACATCCACGAAGTAGTAACTCACGATGATTGTTCCAAATGACTGGTTGCCAGAGATGACATTGCCAAAGGCCTCGATATCGTCATTGGCCATGATCATCAGGCCGGTACCAGTAGGTACGGTGCCGACGATATTCCCGGCCGGGGCAAAGTTTGGTTCGTTGTTGTCGACGATCAGGTTGTTGAAGACGCGGGTTGCTTCTCCACCCTGAATAGGAGGGCCAGGCAGATCAAAAACCAGAATGCCGCCGGTATTCCCTGTTGTGTGGTTATCGTAGACATCGGCAAACTTGGAGTTCTCAATCTCGATGCCGGCCACGTTCTCATACACGTAGTTGCGCCGTACGATGATATTTTCGGATTGCCCGACGTAAACGCCGGCATCACTGGCGCCACGCACCTCCGAATCCTCAATCAGCACATTGCGGGTCTGCACCGGATACAGGCCGTAGGGGCCGTTGTTCTCATCGGGGCCGTTTGTCCACTCCACCCGCACCCGGCGAATTGTGACGCCGTTGGTGCCTTCAATTTTAATGGCATCGCCGGGGGTGTCCTCGACGGCGAGGTCTTCCGCGACGAAGTTGTTGCCGGTGACCAGAATGCCCTGTGAGCCGTTGGTCTGGCCAGCAAAATTCAGCACTGTGCCGCCCTCTGCTGTCATGCCCTGACCGCGCAGTACAATGTTGTCGACACTGCTGCTGAGTTCACCGGTAAAGTTGTAAGTGCCTGCGGGCAGTTCAATAATCGTTTTAGGCTGTGCGCCTATCAGTGCTGCTAACGCGCGTGTTTCCAGATCGGGCCCGGCAGCAAGTTTCACCAGCTTGTAGCCGGGAAACTCCGGGTCGTCGAAACCGCACTGTGGCATATCGCACATCGCAACACACTGCCTGGCATCGAGCACTGTAATTACGCCGTCTCCATCGATATCCAGTGGGTCACCCGGGAGGGCTGGTGTGCCCTTGGCCATGCCGATCGCGGCAATGTCATCCGCATCCACTATCATGTCGCCGTCTGCGTCGCAGGTTTTTGGCACTGGCCCGGCACATTGTGAGTGGCTGAGGCTACTGACAGTAAGTAGTGACAGTGCAACGAGGATTCCAGACAGAAGATGCATTGGCGCGCTCCGGGTAGTGCTTGTTATTGGCGTGTCAGGGGACTGGGCTTGCTTACGCTATGGCTGCCAAGCCAGCCGAGTATGCCACCCAGTACCAGCAGCAGTGTCCCCGGTAGCGGGATCGCGCCGACGGTTGCCGGGCGGTCGGTAGAAACTGCAAGCGCAGTGCCTGTCGCATCCGAGAGTATAGCGCCGTTCACAATATCCAGGCTGGTTGTTGCACCGGGATTGAGATTGAGTACGTCGAAACTCAGCGAGGCCAGCAGAAACGTATCCGGTTGCAGCGCATTCAGGCTGGCTGGCAACAGCAGGCTGATTTCCGCCAGATTGACTGCGCCACCCACATCGCCGCCACTGACATCGAGCGCGGTAAACCCGGCGAGGTCACCGAGGAAGTGCCCGAGGCTGTAGTCGACAAAGGACAAGACCGAGGCATCGTAGCTTACCGAGAGATCGAATGCGCCGAGCGAGCTGGGGCTGAAGTCCCCAAGCCCGCTGACGAAGAGCTCGAATGACACGGTGTCCCCATTGCTGGCAACGCTGGTGCCGGGTTGCAGGCTCAGCAGCGCAGCATGCGATGCAGGAGCCTGCGCGAGACCAACGATGGCGAGAGCCGCGAGAAAGGTTTTAATGCGGGGTAGGGTAGGCAAAGTTCCGGCGCTCCTGATAGTTTTATTGTACTGGCGCTCTTGTCGAGCGAGTCAGGCATTGCAGTGGTGACCAATTATCAGGAGAAAGAATGCAATATATGCGCCACCATGGTGCATTGTACTTAAAAACTAACGACTTATGCGTGGTTTGTGACGCGTTGTCTTATCCCCGGAGCTGGAGACTGTAAAAAATCCTGACACAGCCCGATGTTTATTTACGCGGTGGCAAACCGTGTACCAGCGTCAGTGATATAAGGTCAGCGCCGGCTCTCCGATGCTCGGACAGCGCTTGATAATCGGGGTCGTTATACCAGCCCTCGGCCGCGGCCTCCGACGGAAACTGGAAAATGATCATGCGGCCGGGCCTGGGGTCAGCTCCCTCGAGGTGCTTGATGTTGTCATCGAAGGTGATAAAGGAGCCGCCGTGCTTTTTCAGTAGCGGGAAAAAGCCCTTTTCATACTTCAGGTACTCTTCTTTGTCGTGAGCGACAAGGTTGGCAACGATATAAACGGGTAGGTCTGACATAGTGTATTCCCTGTGATTTTTTAGTTGTATTGAATGCCGGTTAGAGTGTCTTTAACCAGTTGGCGACCGCCTGGCCAATCTCTACAGGCGAATCTTCCTGCACGAAGTGCAAACCCTTCACTGTGACTTCCTGCTGGTTCGGCCAGCTGCGGCAAAACTCGCGTTGTGCGCCTACAAGGATGGAACCGGGGTCAGCGTTGATGAATAACTTGGGTATATCACTGCCTGCCATGAAGGCGCCGTACTCATCGACCAGTGCAACGATATCTTCCGGCTCTCCCTCTATGGGTATCTGGCGTGGCCAGTTTAACAGGGGTTGTCGATCGTCGGTCTGCAGGTGGGGGGCGCGATAGGCATCCATCTCGGCAGCGCTGAGTTCGCGCATAACAGAGGAGGGCAGCACTGCTTCGATAAACATATTGCGGTTGAGTATCAGGTCTTCACCCTTGTCTGAGCGAAAGCCTTGAAAGATACCCACTGCGCCTTCGGGCCAGTCTGACCATTTCACGGGCATCACAATGCCCTCCATGTAGGCGATGCCTTTTACTGCGCTGGCATGGCGCATCGCCCACATAAAACCGATCGCGCTTCCCCAGTCGTGAATAACCAGTGTGACATTCCTGTCGGCGCCGATCGTTTCCAGTAGGCCTGCTACATAGTCATACGCCACTTCCAGTGTATAGCGCTGAGGGCCATCACTTGCGGGGAGTTTTTCAGAGTCGCCCTGGCCTATCAAGTCCGGAACGATTACCCGGCCAGACGCCACCAGTTCAGGTACCACGTTGCGCCATAGATAAGAGGACGTTGGGTTGCCGTGTAACAGTACGATGGGATCGCCGCTGCCCTCTTCAACATAGGCGATTTTTTTGCCGTTTACGGCTGCACTTTTTTTCTGGTAGGGCATGGTTTCAGACAACATGGCGGTGCCTCCTTGAGTTGTTGTGGAAATCGGTTCAGGCAGCCAGGCCGAGCATGGACAGGCTGTTATCGACAATGCGTCGCAGCGCTTGACGGGATTGCTTTTTGCGACTCTGGACGCGCAGGCCAAAGTTGACGGTCATCACCATACTGGCAAGAGCCTGTGGAGTGTGCATCGTGCTCAGTTCACCACTTTGCTGTGCCAGTTGGAAGGCGCGGGCAAAGGCGGCCTCGATGCTGTCGAGTTTATGCGCTGCCAAGCGGTTCAGCGCAGCATCCGTATCGGCCAGTTCCAGGACGGTGTTTACCAGCATGCAGCCCTGTCTGGTGCGGCGCTGTGAAGGCTCCAACAGGGTCGCTTCGAAGAACGCACGGGGCAGGGCGGTGGGCGGCAGGCGTTTGGCATCGTCTTCTACAATGGCGAGGGTGCGGTCGCCAAACAACTCCAGGCATTCCATGAACAGTTCCCGTTTGTTGCCGAAGCTGCTGTAAAAGCTGGAGCGCGCGATGCCCATCGTCTGCAGCAGATCGGGTAGCGAGGTCGCAGTATAACCGCGAGTCCAGAACAGCTTCATTGCTGCCTCCAGCGCGCGGGTGCGATCGAACTCTGGTGAACGGGGCATGATGTCGTCGCGTAGTAAAAAAAATTATATTGAACTGATTGGTACAGAATCGCAAGGTATTTCTACAGCCCGACACCCATTGCCTGTATCAGACCCCATCGGCCGCAGGTGAAATATGTGACTTGCGCCATTTGAGCGGCGAACAACCTGTCCATTTGGTAAATGCGCGGGTAAATGTTGCCGGTTCCGTATAACCGAGCCGGTACCCAATTTCGGACACGGTGAGATTGGGGTTGCGCATATAGTTTTGCGCGCGCTCAGCCTGCACGCTGGCGAGCAGGCTGGCATACGAGGTTCCCTCGCGGCCCAGTTGCCGCGTCAGGCTGCGCTCGGACATGGACAACTGACTGGCGACTTCACCGCGTTTCAGCGGAGGTGTATAGGCCCAGAGCCAGCGCGTCACGCGTTCGGTGAGGCTGATCTCTTCGGCCAGCATCAACGACAGTTTCTCCGCGATGGTGACATAAGAGCGATACACCAGCGGGTTGGCTTTCGGCAGTGGTGTATTGTCAAATCCCCCGGAGAATGCCAGGCAGGCCTCCGCGCGGGAGAATTCAACTGGGCAGGGCAGGCTGTCCTCCACCAGTTGCCAGTCAGCTGGTTTGGCGAATGGAAAGGTGATGTATAGCGGAATGGCATCTGCAGTCGTTATATCCTGAATGTTGCGTAGCGATGTCACTAGATCCAATGTGAGGCAGTAGTTCACCAGTGCGTCAATATCTGCTGGTGAGGCATCGCGTATCTGTGGCCGTTGCATCGTGAAAGTAAAAAGGGATACATCGAAGGTGCGCGTTACCACCAGACGAGAGTGGCCCCAGGTCAGTTGTGGAAAACTCATGCAGACCTCCAGCGCTGCTATGGCAGTAGCTGCGTGGCGCATTGCCATACCGAGAACACCGAGGTTTTCAATGCCTATACTATGCATGCGTTGAAAAAATACTCGCAAGGCTGTGCGGTCTCTACTGAGGCGACGCACCAACCCCATGCAGATGATCAATTCCTGTTCGAGGGAAATGGGGAAGTCGGGTTCTTCCAGGGCTCTGGCGGGTAAACCTGCACCGGTAAACAGCGCCAGCGCATCCTCATCGCTGACGCTCAGGAAGACCAGTTGCCCGAGTATGCCGGTGACGGTGCGCTGCGATGAGGCCAGGTTTCCACTGGCAAGAACAGTCGTTTCAGTGTCCATGACTTATCATTATGTACATTTTTGGCCCAAATTATCAAAAAATGGGCGCGCTCGGCAATGTTTTGTCGCTCGATAAGACTCTAGGATGCCATTCTCAACCCATAATCAGTGAAAGAGGTCCGCCATGAGTTCTGCTACTGCCTCGCAGCACGCTTCCAGTTCCGCCTGTGAACACGTCGATGTATTGATTGTCGGCGCAGGGATATCCGGTGTCGGCGCCGCTCACCACCTGAATGAAAAATGTCCCGACAAGCGCTATGTCATACTTGAAACCAAGGAGTCCTATGGCGGTACCTGGCACCAGCATACCTATCCGGGTATTCGCTCAGACAGTGATCTGTATACCTTTGGGTACAGATTCAAACCCTGGACCGGACAGCCTATCGCCTCCGGCGGCGCTATCCTGGATTATCTGGGAGAGGCCATCAAAGAGGACAATATCGATCAACACATCCGTTACCAGCATGAGGTACTGAGTGCCTCATGGTCCTCCGCTGATCAACTGTGGCTGATCGAGGCGCGCAGGAAAGATACCGGGGAAGCCGTTCGATTCAGTTGTTCCTTCCTGTGGATGTGTCAGGGCTATTACCAGCATGCCCAGGGCTACACCCCACAGTGGGAGGGCATGAGCGACTTCAAGGGGCCGATCGTGCACCCGCAGACATGGCCGGAAGACCTGGATTTCAAGGGCAAACGCGTGGTGGTGATCGGGTCGGGTGCTACCGCAGCCACACTGATTCCCAATATGGCCGATGACTGTGCCCATATCACCATGCTGCAGCGCTCACCCACCTATTTCTGGACGGGTGAAAATCGCAATGAGTTGGCTGATCAATTGCGGGAATTGGACGTGCCGGAAGAATGGGTGCACGAGATTGTCCGTCGCAGTATTCTCAAAATGTCCAAGGATGTGCAGTATCTCTCCATGTCAGATCCCGACCTGGTCAAGGAGGAACTCTTCAGGGTGATACGCGAATACCTCGGGGATGACTTTGATATGAGCCACTTCACGCCCAGCTATCGGCCGTGGCAGCAGCGTCTGGCGTATGTGCCCGATGGCGATCTGTTTGAGGGTATCAAATCCGGCAAAGTGTCAGTGGTGACCGATCATATCGAGCGCTTTACGCCAGAGGGTATTCTCACCCAATCCGGAGAACTGCTTGAAGCCGACATCATCGTCACTGCCACCGGGTTCAACCTGAGCATCATGGGTGAAATTGCCTTCGATCTGGATGGTGATCCAGTCGACTTTGCCCAGACGTATACCTACCGCGGTATCATGAATTCCGGCATACCTAATATGTCGTATATGTTCGGTTACCTGCGCACCAGCTGGACCATGCGGGTTGACCTGGTAAGCGACTTCGTCTGCCGGCTGCTGAACAAGATGGATGATGAGGGCTTGAGCGTTTGCACGGCGACACTGCGTGAGGAGGATAAAGGGATGGAGGTACTTCCCTGGATCGAGGATGATGAGTTCAATGCCGGATACCTGAAACGCAGCATGCACCTGCTGCCGAAACAGGGTGGTCACGAGCCCTGGCAGTTCTGTCGCGATTATTATGTTGAGAAGGACATATTGCCGGCAATCGATCTCAATGAGGACGCGCTGGTCTATGAAACGGCATCGCAGGCTGTTGCTGCCAACAGTTAGGCGAACTGGTCTCCGGTAGCGGACGACGTTGGCCGGAAAACATTTATGAATAAGTGGAAGCGATAACTATGTCAAAGTTTGCGGGAAAGACTGCCATCATCAGCGGTGGCGCTGAGGGCATTGGGTTCAGCATTGCGCAGGCAGTGGGAAAGCAGGGCATGAACGTTGTCATTGGCGATATCGACGCGCAGCAGCTTGAGCACGCCAGTGCGGCCCTGCAGGCGCAGGGTATTGACGTTCTCGCGGTGTCGATGGATGTCAGCAAACAGGCGCAGTGGCAGTCAGTCGCGGAGCAGGCGGTAGAGCGCTTTGGCAAGGTACACATGCTGGTAAATAATGCCGGCGTATCCGGTACGCCCGGTGCGATTGAACAGACGGATGACAAAGACTGGCGCTGGGTTCTCGATGTCAACCTGATGGGTATTATCTATGGTGCTGAGGCTGTCGTGCCGCGCATCAAGTCACACGGCGAGGGCGGCTGGGTGATCAATGTCGCCTCCATGGCCGGCATGATGGGTGTCCCTTTCGCGGGCCCCTATACCGCGACCAAGGTGGCAGTGGTGGGCATGTCTGAAAGTTGGCACGCCGAGTTGGCGCCGCACAATATTCAGGTCTCTGTACTCTGCCCGGCCTTTGTCAGGACGCGTATCAATCTCTCACACCGCAACAAGCACGCGGAGTATGAACAAGAAGCGCGGGCCGGCAGCGAGAGCGATGCAACCATGTCCGTATTTGAGGAGCATCTGAAAAAAGTGGTGGAAGCTGGTTTGGCGCCGGAGATAGTGGGTGAGCGAGTGATCGAAGCGATCAGCGCGGGAGAACTCTATATCTTTACTCACCCGAATTATCGCAAGGTGGTGCAAGCGCGGTATAAAGCTATCGACGAAGCGTTTGAGCGATCCGCTTCGAGTCCGTTACTGCAACATGTATTGAACGAGGATATCGCCAGTTTCAGCTGACCGATAACTCTGTGAGATTAATTACTGGAGGGAAATGAGCATGGCAACTACAAAAGAGTTCGGCATTGTCGTTTATGGCGCTACTGGTTATACCGGTCGCCTGGTCTGTGAGTATTTGAATAATCAATACGGTGTGAACGGTGAAGTAATATGGGCCATGGCAGGGCGCAGCCAGCAGAAACTGGAAGCGGTTCGGGATGAAATGGGCATCCCCTCTGATGTGCCACTGGTGGTTTCTGACGCCAGTGATTACAGTAGTATCAAAGCCATGGTTGAGCGCGCCAACGTTGTATTGACAACGGTGGGGCCCTATCAGTTGTACGGCAGCGATGTGGTTAAGGCCTGCGCAGAAGCTGGTACCGATTATGTGGATCTATGTGGCGAGCCCAACTGGATGCATGAAATGATTGATGCACATCGGGAGGCGGCTAAAGCCAGCGGTGCGCGTATCGTATTTTCCTGCGGCTTCGATTCCATCCCGTTTGATCTGGGCGTCTACTTCCTGCAGCAGGTTGCCAAAGAAAAGCTCGGCGGGCCGGTGTCGCGAATCAAAGGCCGTGTGCGTGTCATGAAGGGCACCTTCTCCGGTGGTACGCTGGCCAGCTTCAAGGCGACGATGGCAGCGGCGGCAGAAAAACCGGAACTGGTGTCCGTGCTGATGAACCCCTTTGCGTTGACGGAAAAGTTTGAAGGGCCCGAGCAGCCTTCCGGCATGGCGCCGATTTTTGAGGAAGACCTGAACAGCTGGTCGGCACCTTTTGTGATGGCGACCATCAACACCAAGAATATCCACCGCTCGAATTATTTGCTGGCGCATGAGTACGGCGATGACTTTGTCTACGACGAAATGTTGTTGACCGGCCCGGGCGATCAGGGTGAGGCAATCGCTAAAGCGGTTGCCGAAGACAAGTCAATGGCAGAGGATCCCCGCCAGCCGGGTGAGGGGCCGAGCAAGGAAGAGCGTGAGACAGGCCATTACGATGTGCTGTTTGTCGGCATTAACGCCGACGGTGAGCGCGTGATGGCAAGCGTGAAGGGCGATAAAGACCCGGGCTATGGCTCAACCAGTAAGATGATCGCCGAGAGCGCGGTCTGCCTGCTGAAAAATGCAGATGCTGCCGCTGGTGGCGTATGGACACCGGCTGCGGCGATGGGTTCGCTGCTGATAGACCGTTTGCAAGACAATGCCGGTCTCACGTTCGCGGTGGAGTAACGCCAACTGGCCGGATTCAAGTGAAGGGTTGATGGGTAGCTCGCTCTGCCCCTTGCCCTCTCGCTTGTATCGGCGTTTTAATCCGGGGGGATGTTACCCCATTGCCGTTTCGGGGAACGCGTGGCGCAGGAACCGTACACGTAGTTCTGTTTATAGGCATCTTCAGAAATCTCTTCGGCGATACCGGGTGTGTGCTCGCCATTATCCTTTAAAAATTCGCGTGAGTTTCCTTCCTCATCCTTCTGTCGATTGAGAGTTGTTTGCGTTTCACTGATCACTGTATACCTTCCAGTCAGTATCGAGACTGCTTGTTTACATTGCCGTTACAGTATGAACACGGTTCCAGACGTTTTACCATCGCAGAGAGTGATCGACATCGCAGTTCACGCAAAACTGTCGACCTGATCCGTAGTATCGAGCTTCTGAAAGTGGAACAGCCCGCGTTGGGTACTGTTTCTCAAGTGTTAAACAAAGCATTTGCCGTGGTGAGCAATGCGCCCCGGTGATTTCGTGCTTCGAGCACCAGGCTGGTGTCTGCTGCATCCTTCCCGGGCAACAGTGGTGAGGCGGGTTGTATCGAAAGCTGCATTTCCTCGTCGACAAACGCAGGTGTGACTGCTCTGAATGCAAACTCCCGCAACGACTTCTCTGGATACTCGTCCTGCGCCAGATTCATCAACAGTGTGGCTGTCAGAGGCCCCTGTACTACCAGCCCCTGATAGCCCTCTTGGGAGACGCAATAGTCGTGATCGTAATGAATTCTGTGCCCGTTGAAGGTCAGCGCGGAATAGCGAAACAGCAGTGTGCTGTCTGGTGTAAGCTGCCGCGTTGTCGCAGCAGCCGGTACGTGGGCTCTGGTTTTTTGCACAGTCTCAACGGTTGCTGCCTGTGCGTCCCGGTAGAAGATGGTCTGCCTGTCTTCGATAAGCGTTTCCCTGTTATGGGTGTACAGGTGATCGATATCCACAAACACCAGCGCCCCGGCTGTGCTGCTCTGCTTTAGTGCAACGTCGGCAATGGTCGATATGCGTTCAATGGGGCTGGCGATAGGCAGCGGTTTGTAAAAGCGGATTGCACTGGACGCCCACATTCTGCGAGGCAGTGAAACCGGCGGCAGAAACCCGCCTTTTGCAGGGTGGCCGTCGGTCCCAAGGTTGTCGCGCGCGACAGCCGGTGGTGCGAGACACCAGTGCAGTCCCTGGGGTAGCGCAGCGCCCTGTGCGCTGGCCAGCGATGTGTAACCATCCAATGTCGCCTTGAAACGCTTTACCATCTCCGGCGTGATGATGTCACTACTGCACTCCTGTCGGCCTACCCAGTTGCGCAGATAATCGATGTCTACCGGCTCTGACATGACAAATCTCTGACTGCTATGCACTCTAAAATGATTTCGGCAAGCCCAGATCGTGGGTTGCAACATGAGAGAGAATCAGGTTGGTGGAGATGGGGGCTACCTGATACAGGCGTGTCTCGCGGAACTTTCTCTCGATATTGTACTCGGTTGCAAACCCGTAGCCGCCGAATGTCTGGATACAGGTATCACCGGCCTGCCACGAGGCTTCTGAGGCCAGCAGTTTTGCCATGTTGGCATCCGAGCCACAGGGTTCTCCGCGCTCGAACTTCTGCGCAGCCCGTTTCACAATGGCATCTGCCGCCTCTGTTTGCACATGGGCTCGCGCGATAGGAAATTGTATGCCCTGGTTCAGGCCGATGGGTCTGCCGAATACCTCTCTCTCTCCGGCATAGCGGCTCGCCTGTTCAATGAAGAAGCGGGCGTCGCCGATACACTCCGCAGCGATCAGGATACGCTCTGCGTTCATGCCGTCCACAATGTAGGAAAAGCCTCGGCCCTCCTCGCCGATCAGGTTCGCTGCGGGCACCCGCAGCTCATCGAAAAACAGTTCTGTACTGGCGTGGTTCATCATGGTCTTGATCGGCTTGATGGTTAAACCATTGTCCAGTGCGCTGCGCATATCAACCAGCAGCACCGACATGCCATCGGTGGGTTTGGCGCAGTCCTCACGAGCAGTTGTGCGCACCAGTAGTATCATCAGGTCGGAGTGCTGGGTGCGGGAGATAAACACTTTCTGGCCACTGACAACGTAATCGCCGCTGTCCTCGTCGCGCCGCGCGCGTGTCTGAATGCGTGTGGTGTCTGTGCCGCTGCCGGGCTCCGTCACCCCGAATGCCTGCAGGCGCAGCTTGCCGCCCGCAATGGCAGGCAGGTATTGCAGCTTCTGCTGTTCGCTGCCGTGGCGTAACAGAGTGCCCATGGTGTACATCTGTGCGTGGCACGCACCGGCATTGCAGCCACTGCGCTGAATCTCTTCCAGTACGGCGCAGGCGGCGGACAGCGGCAGCCCTGCGCCACCGTATTCCTCCGGAATTAGAATGGAGAGGTAGCCCGATTCGGTAAGTGCGAGCACGAACTCGGTAGGGTAGTCAGTCGTGTTCTCCAGTGCTTGCCAATACTCTCCCGGAAATCGCGCACAGAGTTTGGCGACGGCGTCGCGAATATCCTGATACTGATCGGCTTGCGTCATCTGTTTGTCCCGGCGTTTTAACGGTGCGTGGCCCGAAAGCTTTTGTCGTGGTGCATTCGCGCCTTGGGCGCTATGATGCTACGCGATAATATACGCTGTTGGTAGGCAGTGTCCCGTCTAACCGAACTGAATGAGAGGTGCTCCATGTCCGAACTGGTTACCGTCCAGATTACCGACCACATTGCCGATGTCCGCCTGAACCGGCCCGAAAAGATGAATGCACTGAGTGTGCCGATGTTCGAGGCTATCACGCGCATTGGCCAGCAACTGGCTCAGGATAAGTCGATTCGCGCGATTGTATTGTCTGGCGAAGGGCGCGGTTTTTGTGCCGGCCTGGATCTGGCGAACATGACTGACCCTGATTTCAGCACAGAGCCGTTCGGCGAGGGGCGCGGTGGCTTTTATCCGAACTTCTACCAACTGCCCGGCTATGTGTGGAAGAAAATGCCGGTGCCTGTGATATGCGCTCTGCACGGTGTCGCTTACGGCGGAGGGTTGCAAATCGCTATGGGCGCGGATATCCGCATCGCTCACCCCGACAGTAAGTTGTCAGTGATGGAAATTAAATGGGGCCTGATTCCCGATATGTCGGCTTCGCAAACCCTGCGCGATCTGGTGCGCGTGGACGTCGCAAAAGAGCTGACTTTCACCGGGCGGGTGGTTGGTGGCGAAGAGGCGCTGAACCTCGGTCTCGTCACCTACCTGAATGAAAGCCCGCGAGATGCCGCGCTGGAGATGGCGGCGGCGATTGCAAAGCGCAATCCCAATGCCATCACTTATAGCAAGTACTTGTTCGACACGAGCTGGCATGGTGATGAATACGAGGGTCTGAAAGCCGAGGAGCGCCTGCAGGCCAAAGTGCTTAAAACGCCCAATCAGATAGAGGCGGTGATGTCAGAGTTTGAGGGGCGCCCCGCAGACTATCAGCAACGCGACGCGGCAACGTTTGATGATATAGCGCTGGACTGAGAACAGGCTGCTGTTTCGACACCCCAATGGAACCGGTATCCACACCGACTACACCAAATTCAGGAGTACCAAATGGATTTCGAGATGCCCGCAGATATCGCTGCGTTTCTCAATGAGGTGGACGATTTCATCGAAAACAAGATAAAGCCGCTGGAACAGGCGGATGACAATATGCGTTTTTTCGATCACCGGCGCGAGGACGCCAGAACGGATTGGGAGCGGCAGGGTCTTCCCAATGAGGCGTGGGAGGCCTTGCTGCACAAAGCCAAGACGCTGGCGATAGAGGCTGGGATTTTCAATTACCCGTTTCCGGTTGAATTCGGTGGTCGCGGTGGCGGTAATCTGGGTATGGCGATTATCCGGGAGCATCTCGCCGCAAAAGGCCTGGGGCTGCACAACGACCTACAGAACGAGCATTCGGTCGTCGGCAATAACATCGGCCTGCTGTTGATGTTGAAGTACGGCAGCGAAGAACAGAAAGCCCAGTGGCTGGAAGGTATGAGTACCGCGACTATGGGTTTTGGTTTTGGCATTACCGAACCGGAGCACGGTTCGGATGCTACCTACATGGAAACGAACGCTGTACGCGATGGCGATGACTGGCTAATCAATGGTGAGAAAACCTGGAACACCGGTGTGCATGTCGCCCAGGCAGATATGGTGATGGCGCGAACCTCGGGCCAACCGGGTGAGGCGCTTGGCATCACGGCGTTTCTGGTGCCGATGAAGGCCGCGGGTGTGAAGGTCGAAGAGTATCTGTGGACGTTCAATATGCCCTCCGATCACGCGCGTGTCTCGTTT
This sequence comes from Halioglobus sp. D3-4, assembly GCF_055809315.1. Classification (NCBI taxonomy): domain Bacteria; kingdom Pseudomonadati; phylum Pseudomonadota; class Gammaproteobacteria; order Cellvibrionales; family Halieaceae; genus Halioglobus; species Halioglobus sp. D3-4. The sequence goes on along the minus strand of NZ_CM147907.1, from coordinate 2,142,524 downwards.
ACCGATGTGAGGGTGCCGCACAGCGCGATCTTCGGCGAAGAGGGCAAAGGGTTGATGGTGATTCAACACTTCTTCAATGAGAACCGGATTCGACAGGCGGCCTCCAGTCTCGGTGCGGCCCAGTACTGCGTCGACGAAGCGGTGGCTCACGCCAATCAGCGCAAGCCATTCGGCAAAGCGCTTTCGACCAACCAGGGTATCCAGTTTCCCTTGGTAGACCTGAATACCCGCTGTGAAATGCTGCGCGCGCTGATTCACAAAACGGCCTGGCTGATGGATCGCGATGGCGCGTTTTCGGTGTCAGACAAGGTCTCTATGTGCAACTATCAGGCGAACAGGCTGTGCTGCGAGGCCGCCGATTTTGCGATGCAGGTACACGGCGGTATGGGTTATTCGCGCTATAAACCCTTTGAGCATATCTATCGCCATCATCGCCGCTACCGCATCACAGAAGGCGCAGACGAGATTCAGATCCGCCGCGCCGCGGGGTATCTGTTTGGTTTTATGAAACAGCAGAAGCCGAAAGGCGTAAGTTGAGCGCAGTGAATCAACATCTAGAAGATGATGCATTTACTGCCGCTCTGAAGCGGGTGTTTTGCAGGGAATTGGCTGGCTTCAAGTCGCTCATATCCTGCCAGCAGCTGACCGCCGGTGCCAGTCAGGAAACGTATCGTATTGTCGTCGAAGCGACTTTGGGGGATGACGATACCTCTGATGCCCGCACTGGCGAACAGCATCTGGCGCTGCGTCGATCACAGCCTAACTCCCCGGCCGACTCCGGTGTGGGTGGTATCAGTTTGGCCACAGAAGCGCGACTGTTTCAACTGGCTGGCGCTGCCGGTATTCCCGGGCCTGCTGTTCATTATGTGCTGCAAGCTGAGGATGGACTCGGCAGTGGATTTATTATGCAGTGGCTGGAAGGAGAGACGCTGGGCCAGCGCATAGTTCGTGCAGAGGAATTGGCCGAGGTGCGCCCGCAACTGGCGCGCGAGTGTGGCCGGATACTCGGTCGCATCCATGCACTGGATTGGCAGGCAGCGAAGCTGGCGGACGCTTTGCCCGTGGTTTCCCCGGCGGCTCTGATTGAGGAAACCTGGGCGCACTACCGCGATCTGGATGTGCCGGTGCCGATGATCGACTATACCTGGCGCTGGCTGCGCGACAACGTGCCGGCTGCGTCGCGCACGACGCTGGTACACGGCGATTTTCGCAACGGCAACCTGATGGTGACCGCAGGCGGCATCAATGCCGTGCTGGACTGGGAACTGGCGCATATCGGAGATCCGGTGCGCGATCTGGGGTGGTTGTGTGTGAACTCCTGGCGTTTCGGCAAGAGCGCACTGCCCGTGGGTGGCTTCGGCGAGATCAACGACCTGTTGGCGGGTTACCGCGAGACATCGGGATTGGACGTGTCGCGGCGCGAGCTTGAATTCTGGCAGGTGTTTGGCTCGTTCTGGTGGGCCATGGTGACGCTGCAGATGGCCAATGCCTGGCGCAAGGGTGAAACACCCAGTTTGGAGCGACCCGTTATCGGCAGGCGATCCTCTGAGGCGCAGATGGACTGCGTTAACCTGCTTATCCCGGGTGAGTTTTCGTTGCCTAATACCAACGACGATGTTTCTCGAGGCACGCAATTGCCGATGCCCGCTGAGCTGTTGACGGGTGTCGTCGATTTTCTGAAGGCCGAGGTCGCGCCAGCGCTGGATTCCCGCAGCGGTTTTTTGGCGATGGTGGCGGCCAATTCACTGGGTATAGCACAGCGCGAGTTGCAGTTCGGCGGTGAACTGGCTGAGCAGGAGCGGCAGCGCCTGCAGACACTGCTGGGGCAGCAGGGCACGCTGGATACATTGCGCTGGGAACTGGTCAACCGGCTGCGAACGGAAATGCCGCTGGAGACACCTGGTCTGGCGGATCACCTGCGCCAGACGGTGGCGGGACAACTGGCGATTGACCAGCCCCGGTATTCAGCACTGCGCCCGTCCAATTGAACTCCGCGAGCATGGCACTTTTCAAGCTGAGCCAGCACGCTGGCTATTGATAAAGTTGACGTTAACGTAAAGGTAAGCTAATCTCGCGCTTCGCTGTCTAAGGTTTACACTGGGTGTCAGTGCGACCAGCTTTCACCGGGGCGCTACCAGAACAGATCGCATCACATCACATGTGAATATGCGTGTGGTGATTTTCAACAGGAGACAACCATGAGCACCAGCTATCCATCACTGAATTTTGACCTCGGTGAAGACATCGACATGCTGCGCAACAGCGTATACCAACTGGCCCAGGCGGAACTGGCACCACGCGCGGAACAAATTGACAAAGAGAATGAGTTCCCCGCCGATATGTGGCGCAAGTTCGGAGACATGGGCCTGCTGGGTATGACCGTGGCAGAAGAGTACGGCGGCACTGATATGGGATATCTGGCACACACCGTGGCGATGGAAGAAATATCTCGCGCCTCGGCTTCTGTTGGCCTGTCCTACGGCGCACACTCGAACTTGTGTGTGAATCAGATTCATAAAAATGGCAGTGAGGCGCAGAAGCTGAAGTACCTGCCGAAACTGTGTTCCGGTGAACATGTCGGCGCATTGGCCATGTCCGAGCCCAATGCCGGCAGCGATGTTGTCAGCATGAAATTGCGCGCCGACAAACAGGGTGACAAATACATACTTAACGGCAACAAAATGTGGATTACCAACGGTCCCGATGCCGACACTTATGTGATCTATGCCAAGACCGATATGGACAAAGGTGCCTGGGGTATGACGGCTTTCATTGTCGAGCGGGATTTCCCCGGTTTTTCGCGCAACACCAAGCTCGATAAGTTGGGTATGCGCGGTTCCAATACCTGCGAGTTGATTTTCCAGGACTGCGAAGTGCCCGCCGAGAATATCCTCGGCGAAGAGGGGCAGGGCGTAAAGGTCTTGATGAGCGGGTTGGATTTTGAGCGCACCATTCTGTCCGGTGGTCCGGTGGGCATCATGCAGGCTTGTCTGGATATCACCATTCCCTATATTCACGATCGCAAGCAATTCGGCCAATCCATCGGTGAGTTCCAACTGATGCAGGGAAAAGTTGCCGACATGTATACCGAGTTGAATGCGTCCCGCGCTTATTTGTACGCTGTCGCCAAAGCCTGTGACAGAGGGCAGGAAAGCCGCAAGGATGCCGCCGCCGTGATTCTCTATACGGCCGAACGCGCGACACAGATGGCGCTGCAGGCGATACAGGTGCTGGGCGGCAACGGCTACATCAACGAATTTGCGACAGGCCGTTTGTTACGTGACGCCAAACTGTATGAGATCGGGGCAGGCACCAGTGAAATTCGCCGCATGTTGATTGGCCGCGAATTGTTCAATGAGACTCGGTGAAGTACAGGGTTTACAAGGTTTTTTTTCACGTTAGACGACGGTGTAGGTAGCAGTATGGGCATTCTGAAATCGCGGGTGAACACACGATCGGATGACTTCGCCGCCAATGCGCAGCATATGCAGGCACAGGTTGAAGACCTGAAGGCAAAGCTGGAAACGGTCAAGCAGGGCGGCGGAGACAAAGCGCGTGAGCGTCATACATCGCGGGGGAAACTGCTGGCCAGGGACAGGGTTGCCGCCCTGATCGACCCGGGCTCGCCGTTTCTGGAATTGTCACAACTGGCAGCGATGAATGTGTACGGTGAAGATGTTCACGCCGCTGGTATTATCACCGGTATCGGCCGCGTGCACGGCCAGGAGTGCATGATCGTCGTCAACGATGCCACAGTGAAGGGCGGAAGTTACTATCCCCTCACGGTGAAGAAGCATCTTCGCGCGCAAACCATCGCCCAGGAGAACAATCTCCCGTGTATCTATCTGGTAGACTCCGGCGGCGCCAACCTGCCGCGCCAGGACGATGTGTTTCCCGACCGCGAGCACTTCGGGCGGATATTTTATAACCAGGCCAATATGTCTGCGCTCAATATTCCCCAGATTGCTGTCGTGATGGGTTCCTGCACGGCTGGCGGTGCCTATGTGCCGGCGATGGCCGATGAGTCCATTATCGTTAAGGAACAGGGCACGATCTTTCTGGCGGGACCGCCGCTGGTAAAAGCGGCGACGGGTGAGGTGGTAAGCGCCGAAGAATTGGGCGGCGCGGATGTACACTGCCGCACCTCGGGTGTTGCCGATCACCTCGCACAGAACGACCACCACGCGCTGCAACTGGCGCGCGAAGCCGTCGCCCGATTGAACCGCATCAAACCGATTTCACTGGATGTGAAAGACACGGTGGAGCCGCTTTACGACAGTCGGGAGATCTACGGCATCATTCCCAAAGATGCGCGCCAACCCTACGATGTGCGGGAGGTTATTGCCCGCACCGTCGACGGCTCGGAATTCCATGAGTTCAAGTCGCTCTACGGCACAACCCTGGTGTGCGGTTTTGCGCGTATTTTTGGCTACCCGGTGGGGATCGTGGCGAACAACGGTATTTTGTTCGGCGAGTCTGCGCAAAAAGGCGCGCACTTTGTCGAACTGTGCGCGCAGCGCAAAATACCGCTGGTTTTCCTGCAAAATATCACCGGCTTTATGGTGGGCAAGCAGTATGAGAACGACGGTATTGCAAAGCACGGCGCCAAAATGGTGACCGCTGTCGCCACTGCGCAGGTGCCGAAGTTTACGGTGTTGGTAGGCGGGTCATTCGGTGCCGGAAACTACGGCATGTGCGGCAGGGCCTACGATCCACGTTTCATGTTCATGTGGCCCAACGCCCGCATCTCCGTGATGGGCGGAGAGCAGGCCGCCGGTGTACTGGCCCAGATACAGCGCGACCAAAAAGCGAAAAGGGGCGAGGACTGGAGCGAGCAGGAGGAAACCGCCTTTAAACAACCCATCATCGACACCTATGAGGAGCAGGGCCACCCCTACTATGCATCGGCGCGGCTGTGGGACGATGGCGTCATCGACCCGGCCGATACCCGCATGGTGCTGGGTCTGTCGATTTCTGCCAGCCTCAACAAGGCGATAGGGGATACCCGGTTTGGTGTCTTTAGAATGTAACAGGCCGTGTTGCACGCCCGATAAATAGGAACGAACACGATGTTTGACAAGATCCTGATAGCGAACCGTGGTGAAATTGCCTGTCGTGTCATTCGCACTGCACGCAAAATGGGTATTCGCACGGTGGCGGTTTACAGTGATGCCGACCGGGACGCGCTGCATGTCACAATGGCCGATGAGGCGATTCACATCGGTGCAGCACCGTCGCGAGACTCTTATCTGCAGTTCGACAAAGTGATTGATGCCGCGCTCAAAACCGGCGCGCAGGCTATTCACCCCGGATACGGCTTTCTATCCGAAAATGCGGCATTCTGCCAGGCCTGCCGCGATAATGACATCACGTTTATCGGCCCGCCGATGGCTGCGATAGAGGCGATGGGTTCCAAATCCGCCGCCAAGACGATAATGGAAGAGGCAGGTGTGCCGCTGGTGCCGGGCTATCATGGTACGGATCAGGACTCCGAGCTGCTGCGGCAGGCATCCGACGAAATGGGGTATCCCGTGCTGTTAAAGGCGGCTGCCGGTGGCGGAGGAAAGGGCATGCGGCAGGTGTGGAGTGCTGCAGAGTTTGATGAGGCACTGGCCGCCGCCAAACGGGAATCCATGAATGCCTTTGGTGACGACACCATGCTGGTTGAGAAATACCTGACGCAGCCACGGCACGTCGAGATACAGGTCTTTTGCGATCAGCATAAAAATGCCGTGTATCTGTTCGAGCGCGATTGCTCGGTGCAGCGGCGACACCAGAAGGTGATTGAAGAGGCACCGGCACCGGGTATGACAGCTGCGCTTCGCGAGGCCATGGGGCAGGCTGCCATCCAGGCTGCGCTGGCCATCGATTATGAAGGTGCGGGGACGGTCGAATTTCTGCTCGACAGCGATGCATCGTTCTACTTCATGGAAATGAATACACGCCTGCAGGTGGAGCACCCGGTCACAGAAATGATAACCGGGCAAGATTTGGTCGAGTGGCAGTTGCGCGTCGCAGATGGCGAACCACTGCCGCTGGCACAAGAACAGTTGGTCATCAGCGGCCACGCATTTGAAGCACGCATTTACGCCGAGGACCCCGATAACGACTTCCTGCCGGTGACCGGTACGCTGGCGTTTGTGCAGCCACCCGAAACCAGCCCCCATGTGCGGGTTGATACCGGCGTGAGGCAGGGTGATGAGGTGAGTGTATTCTACGATCCGATGATCGCCAAGTTGATCGTCTGGGATGAGGACAGGGACAAGGCGCTGAGTCGTTTGACCCGCGCGCTAAGTGAATACCGGATCAGCGGCACCACGACGAATATCGATTTTCTCTACAACCTGGCGAGCTGCCAGCCGTTTAGAGACGCCGACCTCGACACGGGTTTTATTGAGAAGCACCACGCCGCGATCTTTCACGACAGTGTGCGCGATATTGAAAATGACCTGCCACTGGCCGCGCTCTTCCTGCTGCTGCGTCAGAATGCCAGGTCAGCGCAAGCGTATACCCTCGCAGGTGGCAGTGGCCCACAGGACGCCACTTCTCCCTGGCATATGAACAACGCCTGGCGATCGGTGGAAGACAATGTCCACACCCTGAATATTGTCCTGCACGAAGCGGAATACCAGCTCGATGTGGAGCAGAAGCAGTTCGGTGCCGCCACCCGTTACACGATCAGTCACAACGGGCAAACAGTCTCGGCACAGGGCACACTGGAAGGGAGTCTGTTGCGAGCAGACCTGGACGGCTACCAGTTCAATGCCACTGTTGCCGAGCACGATGACAGCTTCAGCCTCTACACCGCTGGCAGCGCGCTGACATTCAGGCAGGCAAAACCGGACCTCGGCGATGCGGATCAACAGGATGCAGCGGGTGGTTTGATCGCCCCGATGAACGGCACGATGGTAGCCCTGCTGGTGGATGTGGGAGCAACCGTGAGCAAGGGTGACCCACTATTGGTAATGGAGGCAATGAAAATGGAACACACCATCCGCGCCCCCGCAGACGGACATGTTGTCAGCTTTTTCTATCAGGCGGGCGAGCTGGTGGACGGCGGTGCGGAGCTGTTGGAGTTTAGTGACAGCGAATAGTGCTTAAACATACGTAGTCAGGCAGAAATATGAAGATGACGCTTCCCCCCAGTGTTCAAATCGTCGAAGTCGGGCCGCGCGACGGCCTGCAGAACGAAAAAGACATCATTCCCACAGCGGTAAAGCTGGACCTGATTCACCAGCTTACTGACGCTGGTATTACGTACATCGAAGCAGGCAGCTTTGTGAACCCGAAATGGATTCCGCAGATGGCCGGCAGTGCTGAGGTGTTTCAGCAGGTCGTGCGCAAGGAGGGTGTGACCTACGCAGCGTTGACACCCAATATGCAGGGTTATCAGGGGGCGGTTGCATCCGGTGTGTCGGAGGTGGCTGTTTTTGCGGCCGCATCGGAGGCGTTCAGCCAGAAGAATATCAACTGCTCTATCGCCGAGAGCATTGAGCGTTTTGCACCCATCATGGCGGCGGCGACAAATGACAATATCCCGGTGCGAGGCTACGTATCCTGTGTTGTGGGCTGTCCCTATGAGGGTGATGTGGCGCCCGGCAAAGTGGCCGATGTGGCACGGCAGTTATATGACATGGGCTGTTATGAAGTGTCGATGGGCGATACCATCGGCGTGGGTACACCGGCGTCTGTCAGCGCGATGCTGGAGGCAGCGCTTGAACATATCCCTGTAGCAAAACTGGCCGTGCACCTCCATGACACCTACGGGCAGGCGCTGGCAAATATCTACGCTTCGTTGCAGATGGGCATCGCCACGGTGGACAGCTCCGTGGCGGGACTTGGCGGTTGCCCGTATGCGAAAGGTGCCTCGGGTAATGTCGCGACTGAAGATGTTGTCTATCTGTTGAATGGCCTGGGTATCGAGCACGGGATTGATCTGGATAGACTGATGGCAGCGGGAAATTACATCAGCCGACAACTGGGGAGAAAAAGCGGCTCTAAAGTGGCGCTGGCTGCGCTAAAGTAAAGGAACTAAAGCGGGCCTGTCACTTGATCTGGTTGATCCGAAATTTGGGAAAGTTACGCGAGTTGCGGCCTCATTTTTCCCTTAAATACGCAGCGTGAAACTTGAGGTGATCTGCGATAAAACTGGCGATGAAAAAATAGCTGTGGTCATAGCCCGACTGTATGCGCAGTTCCAGCGGATAGGCACTCTCGTCAGCAGCGGCCTTGAGTGCATCGGGCTTGAGTTGCTCAGCGAGAAAGTTGTCTGCGTCGCCTTGATCCACTAATGCCGGCAGGTGCGTGCTACTGTTCTTAAGCAACTCGCTGGCATCGTACTGTGCCCAATGCCCGCGATCATCACCTAAGTAGTTGGAAAATGCTTTTTCTCCCCAAGGGCAGTTGACAGGGTTACTTATAGGGCTGAAGGCTGACACCGACGTGTATCTGTCGGTATTCCTCAGCGCGACAACCAGTGCCCCGTGGCCACCCATCGAATGACCGCTGATGGCGCGCTGGCCACTGACCGGGAATTCAGATTCGATCAGTGCCGGCAGTTCTTTTACCACGTAGTCATACATCTGGTAGTGCTCGTTCCAGGGTGCTTGAGTGGCGTTGACATAAAACCCCGCTCCCAATCCGAAATCATAGGCGCCTTCGGGATCATCCGGCACGCCCTCACCGCGCGGGCTGGTGTCCGGTGCAACAATCGCTACCCCCAGCTCTGCGGCCACTCTGTGTGCTCCGGCTTTCTGCATAAAGTTTTCATCGGTGCAGGTCAGCCCTGACAGCCAATACAGGACCGGGACTTTTTCACCATTGTCAGCTTGCGGTGGCAAGTAGACCGCGAAACGCATTTGACAGCCTAGCACCTCGGAGAAATGGCTGTACTGCCTGTTCCAACCGCCAAAACTCCGGTTGCTGCTGATCTCTTCAATCTTCATAGTGACTGTTCCCGCGCCTTGCTGAACTCTACCCGAAAGGGCCTATATCCTGAAATCGATAACAGAGCGGATGTTGTTACCCAAATGCATCTAATCTGAAGTATCGTCGATCTGGTCAAGCGACAGATTATAGCTGATAAAGCCTTTCAACCTGAACTCTCGGGCCTTAGGTCGTATTGCATCAATTCCGTCGAATGTCCGTGGTTGACCACGCTTCCAGGAATGGGCTGCTCAGGGCTGGTCATTTTTCTGCCTCCAATGGATGATTTGTCGTCCCGTTCGAGTTGCTGCAGGTCGAGAGACAGGAACCTGCCAACTGGGTCACATAAAATCTGGGCTTTTCTGCACTTTTGTTTCGAGCCATCGATTATCAGTCAGTAGTATTACAGGTAATGATTTCAAGGGAGATATACGCACCTGTCTGTGCGTGGGCGACAAGGAATGAGTTCTACCTGTACAAGAGGCCGACATGCTGAGTAATGCGCCGTTATATTTTCTGCTGGTTGCGGCGCTACTCGGGTGTGCGATTTTCCTGGTGACGCGCCGTGGGGTGTCGGCACTGGCTTGCGTGCTGGTATTCGGCTCGGTGTTTCCGGTACAACTGGCGCTGGAGAGATCCTATGTCGAGAATGAGTGGCAGCGGGCCGAACTGGAAGCCAGAAGTGAGCTCAACTCTGCTGCACAGCGCCTGATTGGCCAGTTGGGTTCACATCTTGCGGCGGTGGAAGGGCTGGCTGTCTACATTGCTTCCAATCCGGATTTGAACCAGGCTGAATTTGAGGCTTTCGCGCAGGCCATCTTCGCGCGTCAGGGTTTCCTGATCAATATAGCGGCCGCCCCCGATCTGGTGATCACGATGGTGTACCCACTCGCCGGGAATGAGCAGGCATTGGGGTTGGATTATCTGAAGGTGCCCTCGCAGCGGGATGCGGTACTTCGCGCGCGTGATAAGCGCAAGGCGGTGCTGGCGGGCCCGGTGGAGTTGGTCCAGGGGGGGACGGCTTTAATCGGCCGCCTGCCTGTATATATTCCCCAGCCGGACGGAACCAGCAAATTCTGGGGCATTGTCTCGGCGACACTGGATGCCAACAAGATTTTCGCAGCGGCTGGATTGGAGGCAGGCCGGATGACCAGCCAGATTGCGCTGCGTGGCGTAGATGGTCAGGGCAGCCGCGGAAGTGTGTTCTACGGCGCATCGGAGTTGTTCAGCGCTGAAGATGTGCTTCTTCTCCCGGTGCCTGTGGCTTCGGGAAACTGGATGATGGCAGCTGCATACTCGCCGTTGGACTCACTGGCCAGTGGTGTCTGGTTCCTGCGAATTGTCGCGTTGATTGTTGCGGCAGGCTGGTTGATTTTTCTCGAGCACCTGCGTCGCACACGCAGTAAACAGCACGACTACAAGCAGCGAATACGCGCCAACGAACAGTTGTTGCAGGAAGCGGGCAAGCTGGCCGCAGTGGCCGGGTGGAAAATCGACAAAAAGGCCGAATTGCTCAACTTCAGCGAGGAATTTTCCAGAATAGTGGGGATTCCGCAGAAAAATATTGCCGCCCGCGAATACGTCCTGTCTGTGTTGCCGCAGAAATCCAAATCCCAACTCGACCAAGCCGTGCGCAGGGCTTTTGCCAGAGGAGAGCCATTTGATATTGAGCTGCCGTTTACGCGCGATGGTGAACCGCGCTGGTTGCGGATTATGGGTAACCCCGTGCTGCAGGAAGGCAGAACGATAGAACTTGTGGGGGGGATTCAGGACATCACGGAACGCAAGGAGTTCGAGCAGACCATTGAGCGACAGGCGACGCGTGATGGCCTGACGGGGCTCCCCAACCGGCAACAGTTCGATACGTTCCTTGATAGAGAGATGCTAGCTGCGCAGCGACGCAAGCAGAAACTGGCGCTGCTGTTTATCGATCTGGACAACTTCAAATCTGTCAATGACAACCTCGGTCACAGCGGTGGCGACGTGCTGCTGGTGGCGGCAGCCGAGCGCATCAAAGCCTGCACGCGCCGGTCAGATACCGTGGCTCGCCTCAGCGGTGATGAGTTCGCTGTAATACTGCCAGATGTGGCATCCGCAGAAGCGGCGGCACTAGTGGCGCAGAAAATCGTAACGGTCATGCGTGAGCCGTTCGAGGTTTATTCGCGGCAGGTGTATGTCAGTGCAAGTCTGGGGGTGGCCGTGTATCCGGATGATGGTACGGACACTGATGCATTGCTCATCAACGCCGACCAGGCGATGTATGAGGTCAAAAAATGCCTGCGCAATGACTATTCGTTTTTTACGCGCGAGCTGCAACAGCGCTCGGAAGAGCGTCACCGCTTGATCAACCAACTCGCGCTGGCGGTCTCTGAACGCCGCCTGGAGGTTCATTTTCAACCGATCGTGCCACTGGTCAGTTCAGGGAAAATGGCATGTGAGGCGCTGGTTCGCTGGCAGGAGGACGGTGTGTATATCTCACCGGAGTCGTTTATCCCGCTGGCCGAGGAGACTGGCCTGATTACAGAAATCGATCGCTTTGTGATGCATGAGGCGACGCTGTTTATGGAGACGCTACATGCAGAAGGGTTGCAGCCACCTGATCTGTCGGTGAATATCTCTCCGCGTATATTTTTCGACAGGGTCGGTGAACTCGACCGCTGGATTGATGATGTCAAAGCCTGTGCCCGACGCACTGATCTCACCGTTGAGATTACCGAGCGACTGTTGACACAGGACACACCTCACGCCACTGTCACGCTGCAGCAGTTACGCGCCGCCGGTGTGAAGATCGCCATCGACGATTTTGGCACCGGCTACTCCTCGCTGAGTTACCTCGCGAAGTTTCCGATCGATACACTCAAGGTGGATGCCTTTTTTGTTAGCAAGATACCCGATGATACGTACGCGGTGACCCTGACGGAAACCATCATGGGTCTGGCGCACAAGTTGTCACTACACCTTGTTGCCGAGGGAGTTGAGACGGCCGAGCAGATGCAGTTCCTGCGCGATCGCGGTTGTGACAGTGCGCAGGGATACTGGTTCAGTCGGCCTCAACCCAAGTCTGAATTCAAAGCGTGGTTGGCGGCTTACTACGAGGCGCTGAACGGCAGCGGTAAGTCACCTGTTGCGCCCGCCATAGCCCGGCTGGTAACACCAGCCAGACACAAATAGACTCCCATCCAGTGCTACAGCGTTGCCGGTACGTGCCTACCAGTGCACGCCGCGCCACACCTGGGAGAACAGTTTCTGCGCCAGTGCCAGCCGCGATGAGGGGATACTCTCTTTTTCCAGAGCCGCTTCTTCCTCACTGAGGCCGCGCGCGGCCGCTGAATCGGGAAAGAGGGCATACGCCTGACTCAGGAAGGCCTCGGTTACTGAGGGTATCGTCGACTGGGCTACCGCTCCGGCTACTCCCAATTTGGTGGAAACACGCTTGGGCCTGGAAATAATCGCCTTGATGATCAGGTCCCTGGCCTGCTCGGGCGACAGCGTCGGGAAGGCTTTATACAGGCTGGTCGGGGCGATCATCGGGGTGCGTACCAGTGGCATATAGATGGTGGTGAAATCGATATTTTCTGCAGCGTATTCAGGTGCCGCACACAGGCTGAACGCATCCAGCGCCGCCTTGGACGCAACATAGGCAGAAAAGCGCGGCGGACTGGTGAGTACACCTATCGAGGAGATGTTGATGATCTGTCCATTTTTCTGTTGTTCCATCGACGGCAGGAAGCCCAGTATCAACCGCAGTGCGCCGAAATAGTTCAGCTGCATGGTGCGTTCGAAATCATGGAAGCGGTCATAGCTGTAGCGCACAGAGCGTCGAATGGAGCGCCCGGCGTTGTTTATCAGGATGTCCACTCTGCCGTGATCACGCAGGACATCGGAGACCAGCTTGTCACAATTTTTTGCACTGGATACATCGCAGGAATAGGCCTGGGCTCTACCTCCCTGCTCGGCGATTTCCGCCAGAGTTTCGTCCAGTTTCTCTACTGTGCGAGCGACAAGGATCACCGTGGCATCTGCCTGCGCCAGGCGCAGCGCACATTCCTTGCCGATACCCGATGTGGCACCGGTGACAACCACAACCTTGCCTCTCACTTTACGGCGCACCGCTGATAGCGTCGGCCGTCCCACCATCTGGTTAAACAGGCCGTCCACCTCGGATATCAGGGATTTTGAATCGGGGCGCAAAAAATGCAGCCAGTAGTCCCAGATAACAGGGGCATAATCCTCAAACGGCGGACAGGTAATGTCAGCTTGAGCGAGCAGGGCGCGCGTTGCCGAGGAATCAAAATGGGTGGGGTAATTGATGTAGCCAACGACTTGCGGCGGAACGCCCATACGCGAGAGCATTTTCTCGCCCAGTGCTTTCACCGGCGGTAACCGGCTGATGCCCTTGCCGGCCAATTTTGTTGCGGAGTCCAGTAATCGGACATCCAGTGTCTTAAGCCCCGGCCCGCCGGAGACTTTCATCAGTTCTTTCAACAAATCACCGACCCGGATGCCATCGGGGTCGGTGATAAAAAAGCATTTCTGATCCTGCCCAGGTACGTGCGCGAGATAATCGATGGCGTTTACGACATAATCCACCGGCACGATATTCAGTAGACCGGCCTTGTGCAGCAGCAGTGGGAAACCTTCCGGCACTACTGAACTCAGGTTTTTAAGCGTCTCGAAAAAATAGTAGGGTCCGTCGATCTTGTCCATTTCGCCTGTCAGTGAATGCCCTACGACCATGCCGGGGCGATAGATGCGCCAGTTCATTTTGGTTTCTGCACGCACCAGGCCCTCGGATTCGTGCTTGGTGAGGAAGTAAGGGTGATCCATCGCCCCGGCTTCCTCGAACATATCCTCGGTGAATGTCCCCTCATACAATCCGGCGGCTGCGATTGAGCTCACCTGATGGAAACAGCCGGACTTGAGAGCCTTGGATAGACTGATCGCCTGCTTGGTACCGTTGACATTGCTAACCCGCTGGCTCTCGGCATCCGCCTTCATGTCATAGATCGCCGCGAGGTGAAAAAAATGATCGATCTTGCCTGCATGTTTTTTGATCCATGCGGGTTTAACACCCAGTCTTGGGCGGCTCAGGTCGCCTTCAACGGCAATGATCTGTTCCTCATCGGCGCCCCACAGTTCACGTAGTCCAGCGACTTTCGGCATTGATTCCGGACGCACGAGCAGATAGATGGTAGCGCCGCGATCAAGCAACTTGGGAACCAGAAAACGACCGATGAAGCCAGTGCCGCCAGTGACAAAATAGTTCATATGCGTGTCCTTAGTTATGGTTTTACCAGACAGTGTATATCTGCGCCTAGGATAGACCACATTAGAGCAATCTGCAGCCCAAGTGAATCGCTGTCTTTGGCGCGCGGTGATCTATGCGCTAGGATGTAACGTATCTGATGTCTAATGACAGGCGAATGATGCCGCTGAACCGGAAAATGGATAAATAATCCCGGGTCCCGCACAATTCGTCATGTTTTTCATACAGCGTGCCAGACAGGGAAATGGTATCCGCAAATGGTAGCTGAACAATCACTGCTGCATAGCTTTGTGTCTGTTGACGGGATTGCATCCCGTCTGCAGCACTGTGCCGGCAATCCCTGCCTGCTGCAGACATTCGATGCTATGCCGCCAGGCCGGCCTGCTGCGTTACGGGATACCACGCAATGCCAGTCATGGCCTGATTTTCGCGATGAGCAGCCATTGATTTCGGTGCGCTGTTACAGCACCGCAGGCGATCCTATTCAATGCTGTGGTCACGGCCTGCTCGCCGCTGCACACAGCTGGCAGCGACGTTTGCAGCGCCGTGCCTTAAACCTCTCTATGAACGGCAGCGTCGTCGCCAGCTCGCGCGAGGGGGATATCACCTGGCTGCGTTTTAACGGCATTCACACCGCTGACTGCGTTGCTCCCGAATGGCTGGAGCACGTGATCAGCGCGGCATCGCTGGTACAGGCAGCCGCGATCGCAGGCGATGCGCAGGGCTACCTGGTACTGCGGTGGCCGGACAGCTTCGACCTGCAGCAGTTATCCCGACCGGGAGAGTTGTTGTCCACATTCACTGGGCGCGCGCTGATCTGTACCTCAGCCCGACCCGAGTGGGGCCACGGGGTAATTCAGATGCGCTATTTCGCACCGCAGTACGGTGTCGCTGAGGATGCCGCTACCGGTTCGGCGATGCGTGTGCTGGCACAGTACTGGTCTCCCCGATTTCACACACTGACGGCGCACCAGTGCTCTCCAACCGGAGGACTGCTGATGTCGCGGCACAGCGCAGCGTATGTTGAGGTGGGTGGGCGCTGTAGTGTTACAACGGTAGGTGAGTATGACTAAGATCGCACTGCATTCGCGCTTTTTGCAGGTTCGCCAGCAATCGCTGCAGGCTTGTGAGCCACTACAGACTGAAGATTATGGTTTGCAGGCAGAGGCATTTACCAGCCCGCCAAAATGGCATCTCGCGCATACCAGCTGGTTTTTTGAAACGTTTTTGTTGAAACCGTTCCTGTCCGGTTACCAGACGCCCGACGAACGCTACGAGTTTCTGTTTAACTCCTACTACAACGGTGTTGGCTCCCAGTTCAACCGGGCGCAACGAGGCCTGCTATCGCGTCCGTCCGTTGAAGCCGTGAAGCAGTATCGCGCTCACATCGATCAGGCGATGGAAGCCCTTTTACAGGACATCGGTCATCAGCAGCGTGAAACGATTCTGCAGCGCACCCGCCTTGGCATAGAGCATGAGCAGCAGCATCAGGAGCTGTTTTATACTGACCTGAAATACTCCTTATACGCCAATCCCCTATATCCCGAATACAGCGGTGTTATTGGCTCTACAGGCAGTGACAGCCAGCCTGAAAACCTCTCGCGAGAACCGCAGTGGAGCGAGTACGCCGGAGGACTGGTTGCAGTGGGTCGCGATGCAGGGAATTCCAATGCTGAGGTATTTGCGTTCGACAATGAAGGGCCACGGCACAGCGTGTTCCTCGCGCCCTTCGCGCTGGCTCGCACATTGGTGACCAATGCGCAGTTCCAGCATTTCGTCGACGACGGAGGCTATCGGCGCCCCGAGTTCTGGCTCGCCGATGGCTGGGCTGTGGTTCAGGAAATGGGCTGGGAACAGCCGCTGTACTGGTTGCAGCGTGACGGTGTGCCCATGCACTTCACGCTGCACGGCCTACAACGCAGGTCACCCGATCAGCCGGTGTGTCACCTCAGTGGTTATGAGGCGGACGCTTATGCCAGTTGGGCTGGCGGGCGCTTGCCCACTGAGTTTGAATGGGAGCACGCGGCCGCTGAGCAGTGGCCCCTATCAGTGCTGTCCAACGATCAAAAGCTGCATCCTGCGAGGGCGGAAGGCAGCGAGCCGCTGTTGCAACTTTTCGGTGATTGTTGGCAGTGGACAGGCTCAGCCTACCGTCCGTACCCCGGGTTCCGTCCCGCGCCCGGTGCCATCGGCGAATACAATGGTAAGTTTATGGCCAACCAGTGGGTGCTGCGCGGGGGCTCGTGCGTCACCCCGCAGGGTCACAGCAGGCCCGGCTACCGCAATTTTTTCTACCCACAGGACCGTTGGCAGTTCAGCGGTATACGTCTAGCCAGAGATGTTTGAATCCAGCCAGAACCCATGGAGTGAACCATGCCAGTAACAGCCGCGAAAAACGATAATGTACTTTTTGAAGACCAGCACCCGGTGCCGAGTGATAGCCGCGCTGAGTTGCTGGCCGGGCTGCAGAAAACGCAGAAAGAGGTCAATCCCAAGTATTTCTATGACGCCAGGGGCTCGGAGCTTTTTGAGCAGATTACCCAGTTGGATGAGTACTACCCTACCCGGACAGAGATAGCGATACTGCAGCGTCACGCTGCGGAAATGGCCCGCATTTGTGGTCCAGATTGCGTGCTTATTGAGCCGGGCAGCGGCAGCAGTGAGAAGGTCAGGCTGCTGCTCAACAGTCTGCGACCGGCAGCGTACGTTCCGCTGGATATATCCGCGAGTTTTTTGTACGAATCGGCGGTAAAGCTGGCCCGTGAATTCCCGTGGTTACAGGTACAGGCGATTTGCGCGGACTTCGCCAATGCATGGCATGCGCACACCGAGTTGCCCGGTGGGCGCCGGGTGATTTTCTACCCGGGTTCAACGATCGGTAATATGGAGCCTTCGGTTGCACAGGATTTTCTGGCCGACCTGCGCCAGTGGATCGGCGCCGATGGCGGTGTGCTGATCGGGGTTGACCTGCACAAATCGGAAGCCCTGTTAAACGCTGCCTACAACGATGCCCGCGGCGTGACGGCCGAATTTAACCTGAATATTCTCAATGCGATAAACCGGGTGACCGGGGCGGACTTCGACGCACAGCGATTTTCGCACCGGGCAGTCTATAATCGCCCATTACAGCGGATTGAGATGCATCTGGTCAGCGAGGAAGGCCAGACAGTCAGGGTTGATAACACTGTCATCAACTTCAACAAGGGTGAGACGCTGCACACTGAAAACTCCTACAAGTACACCATAGAGGGATTTACCGAGCTGATTGAGGCCGCCGGGTTCAGCTTGCAGAAAAGTTGGCTCGATGAAGATCAGCTGTTTAGCGTGCATTTTCTCAGTGTAGCCAACCGATAGGAGAGACCGGTGCCTGCCGCCAAGGGATCGACCGCGCGGCACTACGCTGTTCTGATTGTCCTGATACTGGCAGGTGAGGTTATCTTCAGCCTGCCGTTTCATATCCCGCGATTCTTTCGCCCCAGTATGCTCGAGGTATTCCACCTCAGCCATACGCAGTTGGGTGACATCTTTGCCATCTATGGTGTGGTCGCCTTTCTCGCCTACTTTCCCGGCGGGGCGTTGGCGGATCGCTATTCGGCGCGTACCCTGATGTCGCTGTCACTGGTGGCAACGGCGCTGGGTGGTTTCTACCTCTATACCCTGCCGGGGACGGTGGGGCTTTATCTGCTTTTTGCCTACTGGGGTGTTACCAGCATTCTGTTGTTCTGGGCGGCACTGATCAAGGCTACCCGTGAATGGGGTGGTGCCAGTGAACAGGGTATCGCCTTTGGCATGCTGGAGGGCGGGCGCGGGTTTGTCGCGAGCCTGTTCAGTTCTGTCGCCGTCTACATTCTCGCGCGGCAGTTTGTCGGCGGGCTCGGCAGTGCGGCCGGTTTGCAGTCAGTCATCCTGTTCTACACGGTTATTGTTCTGCTGAGTGCGGTTGTCGTCTGGTTCACGCTGCCACACGACACGTCATTATTCAGTGCCCGGAACTCGGTACCTGACATGGATGAACGACGGCATTGGCGCAGGGTTCTGGCCGACAGCAGGGTCTACCTGCAGGCGGGCGTGGTGATCTGTGCCTACTGCGGTTACAAGTCATTGGACAACTATGGTGTTTATGCGGTGGAGGTGTTGCAGATGTCGCCACTGGCATCGGCTGAACTCACCACCTATGCGAGTTACAGCCGCCCGGTTGCGGCTGTTGTTGCCGGTTTGTTGGCAGACCGTTGGTCCTCAAGCAGGTTAATCACGGTGCTGTTCGTGCTGGCAGGCGTTGCCTTTTTCGTTATGGGTCTGGAGGCAGTGACGAGCACAGCCTCCACTCTGGTGATAGCGAATGTGATGATCACCTTCGTCGCCGTCTATGCGCTGCGGGGAATTTATTTCAGCCTGGTTGAAGAGAGTGGGCTCAGGGCCAGCGATACCGGCACCGCTGTCGGATTGATTTCCGTGGTGGGTTTCGCGCCCGATATCTTCTTCGGTGCCTTGACCGGCAGATTACTGGACGCCAACCCCGGCGCTGTCGGGTTTCAGCACTATTTCGGCTTGATGGCCTGTATCAGCGTCGCCGGCATGCTGGCAGCAGCGGCGCTGTCGTGGCGGTTGCGCTCGCGGCGCCTCGCAGTGGACGCCTGAAGCGTATTCACAGGAGTGCATGTCGCCTGCACCAGAACCGGCTACTGCAATTTTTCTTTGAGGATATGCTTCAACACTTTCCCGGCCGGATTTCTGGGCAGCGGCTCACTGATGATATGCACACGCTGCGGCACCTTGAACGCAGCCAGTTGCTGTTTGGCGAACTGCGTAATCTCGTCTTCATTCAGTGTCGCATTGCTTCTGGGTACAATAATGACAGCAACCAGCTCACCCATTGTTTCGTCGGGAAGGCCGAAGGCCGCGACCTCGTGAACACTGGGGTGCCCCAGCAATGCCGCTTCGACTTCAGCCGGGTAGATATTCTCGCCGCCGCGGATAATCATGTCCTTGGCGCGGTCTGACAGGTAGAGATAGCCGTTTCCATCAAAGTAGCCGATGTCGCCGCTATCGAACCAGCCTTCGCGGAAACTGCTGGCATTGGCGTCCGGCCTGTTCCAATACCCGCTGACAACGGTCGGCGTTTTGATCCACAGCTTGCCCGGTGTGCCCTGGGGAAGCTCGGTGCCGTCCTCGTCACAGACTTTGACGTCGACAGTGGCATGCTTGAAACCCGCGCTGCCGGGGTTGTTATTAAACGCCTCGCCGGTGAAAGCTGTACCAATGGAATTGGTTTCCGTGAGTCCCCAGCCGGTTCCGCCATACATATTGCTCACTTTTTCGCGCATCAGGGCGGTGACCTTCGCCGGTGTTGCCGAGCCGCCGGCGCCGAGGCTGGACAGGCTGCTGGTGTCATAGCGGTCAAACTCAGGTGACTCGAGTAGCTGTAGCAGCATTGCCGGTGCCAGGCTCAGCGCGGTGACGCGCTCCTGGGAAATCAGTTCCAGCGCGCGGACCGTATCCCATTTGTACATCATGACGATTTTGCGCCCGGCGCGCAGTGCATTGAGGAATACCGCATGCAGACCGCTCACATGGAACAGCGGCACAGCCAGCAGTTGCGCCGGCTCCAGCCCCTTGGACAGCATCGCACCGATGAGGTCCGGGTTCGCCATCGCCGATGCCATTGCGGTGCAATCAAAGTTCATCAGTGCCTGGCAGACAGCGCGATGAGTAGACAGCGCACCCTTGGGCTTTCCAGTCGTGCCGGAGGTGTACATGATCATCGCATTGTCTTCAGTGGCGATGTTGCTGTCAGGTGCTGTGGCGTTGCCCATGTCAGCGACAAAATTTTGCAGTGATTGTGCCGCGCCCTCGTCGCCAGCGGGGTCGGGTCGGGCGATCACCGCATGGATGTTGGATTCCGCCAGGCCGCTCGCCATCAAGTCGAAGCGCTGCTGATCGCAAAATACGGTTTTGCAACCGCTGTCGCGCACGGCAAACAGCAGATCCTGCGCTGTACCCCAGCTGTTGATCGGTACCACAACGGCGCCGATGGCGGTGATGGCGATATAGGCACTCAACCATTCCGGGTAGTTGCGCATCGCAATGCCCACGCGGTCGCCTGCGGTGATATTGTGTTTGTCGCGCAGGGCCGCTGCCAGTGCCCAGGCCTGCTGAAACAGGTCGTTGAACGTCCAGCGTTCGCCTTCGTAAACGAGGAATTCCTTGTCTGCGTGGCCGGCGGCCGCAACATAGATTTCCAGCAGGGTTTGCGGTGCATGTTTGTACACGGTGAAATCAACGCCGTCGATGGTGCGTTGGGTCGTCTCAAAGTCGCTGCCAGCTGATGTCAGCGCGGCGATTGACTGATCGTAGGCCTGCTTAATCTCGTCCATTGTGTTTTCCTCAAAGTGCATGCATCGGCGCATAAGCTTAGCGCAAGCTCTGCAGGCAACTTGTCGCTGAACCTGGAGTCAGGTGGTGTTGTACGCTCGAATTTCCAGCTGTGTTATGTGTGTTTTATCTCAGGGATGCTCTAACTTGCCGGTGCTATTCGTGACAGGCCTTGTGGCTGCGGTTTGGCACAACCCGCTGCCCCCACTGTTTCCGCAATGGCCTCAGCATCGGGGTTGAAGTAAAGCACTAACTCGCAATGTAGATCGCCGAGCGACTCGTGTCGAGCGAAAACTGCCGCGCCGGAGGGCAGTTGTTTCGATCGGTTCATATTGTCATATGTCTGCAGCAATTCCTGCACTTTTGCATCACACAGTGTCGGGTCACCACAGTTCAGGTAGCGCCATCGCATGCCGTGCCTCCTGTACCTGTCTTGCGTTTATTGTACCCGCTCTCGATCATCGTTGCGTAGTGTTTACCAGCGACTGAAAGCCCCCGGTGATTGAATACAGCAGAGACCTGTCGCAGAATCAGCAGGCGTGACATCGGGTTTTGTCAGGTTACCCGCTACTGTCGGGAGGGCATGGCAGACATATGATCAGCGAACGCGAAATGATCGCTGGACTGCGGCAACTACTGGCGGCAGAGCGCGCCGGAGCTCGTGCGGCCACCGCTTGCCTTTCTATGGCGCGGTGCAGTGAAGAGCGTGAGCGGCTGCAACAGTTGCACCGGCAGGAAGTTGACAGTTGCCGCGCGTTACTGGCCTGCCTGCACCATATGGGCGTCAAGCCCGGCAACGATGTCGGTGATTTCTACCACAAGGTTGTCGCGCTGGAGTCGCTCGACGAGCGGCTACACCTCATCGACAGGGGGCAGCGCTGGGTATTGCGTCGTGTGGAACAGTTATTGGCGTGCACGGGTGATGCGCGTATTCGCAAGGAGCTGGAATCGGTGCGGCGCTACCATGTTGTAGAGTAGGGCAGTGCGCTGCCGATATCAGTACCGGTGGCGTCAGATGCGGCGGGTTGTCTGTGCCAGGCTAATTGGCAGTTGCATCGCGCTCCATCACCTGCCGGATAATTTCCGCCCCGACTGCCAGGTCCGACGGTGCGCCAAACCACTGCCTCTGTAGTCGTCTCTGCGCATCAATCAGTACAATCATCGGTGTGTCCTGCATCGCATAGGCGCCCTTTTTCGACACGCTGTAATACCTGTGCCATCGAGCGACACAGGCGGATGGCGGCATACGCGGGAAAATCATCCACTGGATCAGCAGCACCGGCAAAGCCCTCATCAAGACCATTCATAAAGCCCACGATCTCTTCTATAGAGCAGTCCTGTGCCTCCATCGATTCTGCCAGCGTCAGGAGCCTGCCCCACAGCAGGTCGTTACCCTGTGTGTGCATCACGTGTGTCTGTTCAACGAGACAACTTTCAGCTTGCGTATCCTGCCATTGGGAAGTGGCCACTCTATTGTTTCGCCTACTCGCAGGCCCAGCAGTGCTGCGCCCACCGGCGCCAGTATCGACACTGCGTTCACCGCGTTGCCGACTTCATGCGGGTACATCAGTGTAACAGTCGACTCGGCCTGCGTGTCCAGATCGGTAAACGTCACCATTGTGTTCATCGTGACGACATCCTCGGGAAGTGCGTGGTCTGCAACCACGGTGGCACTGTCGAGTTCGTCAAATAGCAAACTGTTATCGTCATACTTGAGATTGCGCAGAAGCCCTTCAAGCCGCTCGCTATCGCGGCGACCAACCAATACAGAACGTGGGTTTGACATAACCCCTCCTCGGAAGTGAAAACAAAAAATTGGAATGTTAGGAAGTGTTTTCTGGCGACTAAGTTCGCAGGAACTCAGCCGCCGATAGAGAGGAAGGCCGGACAGCCGCCAACCGCGCTGCTGTGAGCAGACGCAAAGGAGAATGATGATAGTTGAGTAAACATGGGTTGAGTATACCCGGTAATATCGAAGTAGCAATCCCCACAACCGGGCGCGCGAGGTTTCATTGCGCACCTGTATCTGGCCAAGGGTTTGGCCGCAAACGGGCTGTTAGCGCACAGCGCCGCCGCCATCGACAGACAGTATCTGTCCAGTGATAAATGAAGCGCGATCGCTGGACAAAAAGGTCACGGCTTCGGCGATTTCTGCCGGTTCTCCGAGGCGATTGAGCACTGCCGCCTTCTTCAGTCCTGCGGCTTTGTCCGGCTGTTCCTCGAAGTATTTCTCCAGCCCTGGCGTGCGAATGACACCCGGTGACACAGCGTTTATACGGATACCCTGAGCGCCGTACTCCGCCGCTGAACTTTTGGTCAGTACATTGACCCCGGCCTTGGCGGCAGCGTACGCCGTGTTGTAGGCCTGACCGCGCAATGAGGCATTGGATGATATGTTGACAATGGCGCCCCCGCGTTTGAGCATCGCGGCAATTTCATATTTCATGCACAGCCAGGTGTTAGTCAGGCACATTTCAAGGGTCTGGTCGAACACACCGCGTTCATACTGGTGAATGGGGCCGGAACCCCGGCTGAGCGCCGCACTGTTGCAGGCGATATCCAGTTGTCCGAAGTGTTGCAGGGTTTCATCCACCAGCGTTTTGACCGAGTTCTCGTCACTGACATCACAGTGAACAAATACAGCGCGGCCGCCCGCATCTGTGATGAGCTGTACCGTTTCTTCACCCATATCGTCATTGATGTCGGACACGATAACCCGGGCGCCTTCGCTTGCGTATGACAACGCAATGGCGCGGCCTATACCCTGGCCGGAGCCGGTAACGATGCCTGATTTATTTTCCAGCAAACCCATGTTGTTACTCCTGTTGTGGCTTTCGTAGGGCGATCAGCACCATTGGTACTACCAGCACGGCCGCGATTGCACCGGCCCACACACCCTTGAATATCGCGTACTGTAGCGGGCTGACATACTCGATTCCGAGCAGGTAGAAACCTGCCAGCGTCAGCGGGGCGATCACCAGCATTCCGATCAGCCCGAACAGGCCGGCACTGCGCGGAGTACTGGCAGGAAACATATTGGAAAATGACTGCATGAGGGAAGCTTCGCCCAAATCTATGGCTTGCAGTTTTCCCTTGTTCAGTTTGCCGCGTTGCAGCGGTATAACTATGAGCGCGACAATAAACGGTAACAGCAGCCCCGTTGCGATGACGTCGACGACAAAGCTGTGTTCTCCGCCCCAGCGCAGTCCGGGCCCGCTTTTCATCAGCAACCAGGCGCTCAGCCCATTGAAAATAGCATTGGAAATCCCGCAGACCAGAATCTCGTGCCGGATATGCTCGTTGGCTGTCGCTGTTGCCTTCATGCGGATGTGTGTCCAAGTCTGTGATGGGTGCCGATTATGGCATGGCCGCCCGCAACAGAGCATAGGACCCAAGCAATCAATTTATTGCACATAATCGCTCAGTCCCGTGCGCGAGCCACGCGTTGCTCAGGGCGTGGAACTTATATGCTAGACTCCCTGCAAATAACTACGCTAGTTCAGGTTCAATGGCCGCCCCGGCGGTTGCTACTACGATGGCCGAAATTACGATACCCGCAAAAAAGTTCATGCGCCTTCTCGATTATATGGAGAGAATCGGGATTGACGCGCCCCTGCTGGCTGAGACAGTGGAGCTGCGGTTTGACCGTATAGCCGCGCTGGACCCGGAACACACGCTGCCCGCGATGCATTACTCGCGTCTATACAAGGCGGCGGCAGCAAAGATGCAGGAGATGGAGCAGCGCTTGCCGTGGGGCGCTGGCCTCGGAAGCGAGGCATTCGAGTTGATGTGTCACTGCATGATTGGGGGGCGCACCCTGCGAGCGGCGCTGCAGCTGGCACAACGACTGGATGAGCTGCTGTACCCGCTGAATGGCTATCGCATGCGTTTGCTGGAAGAGCCCGATTCAGACGCGGTAAGGTTGCGCTACGATATCGATATCTCGGAAGCGACTGAGACACTGATACCGGCGGACTGGGACAGGGTCGATTCCGGTATTGCCGCTGCACGGGCGTCGGGCCTGCTGGTCTGGCATGCGCTGTGCGGGTGGCTGATAGGGCAGGCGCTTACCGCGGCGGAACTGCGCATCGATGCTCCCGCCCCCAATCGCGAGTACCGCGAGAGCCTCGAGCAGACCATCAATGGTCCAGTACATTTCGATGCGGGGGAGAACACCTGCAGCTTCGATCGTACATTGCTGGATCGCCGGGTGGTCCATACACCGGAGTCGCTCGCCGATTTTCTCAAGAACAGTGTCTATCACGTGATTGCGATGGGCCGGGTGACCACCAGTACCAGTGCCGCGATCAAGTCGCTGATTAGTATCGACCTGCCCAGCGGTCTACCCTCGTTCGCCGATGTTGCCGCCATGCTCTATATGTCGGAGTCGAGCCTGAGGCGGCGCTTGCAAAGCGAAGAGACCAGTTATCAGGCGATCAAGGATGAAGTACGCTGCCAGGTCGCCATCGACAAGCTGCTGCATGAGGATGCCCGCGTCGCAGACCTCGCCGAGTTTTTGGGGTTTACCGAACCCAGTTCATTCGTGCGTTCGTTCAAGAGCTGGACCAATTATACACCCAAGGCCTACAAGGACAGGATGCAGGCACTGGGCCGGATTTGAGTGTGATCGCTCTATTGCAGCACGGTGCCGTGCTCGCTGGCGCAGCGGCAAGGGCAGTGCGGCGTTTATGGCTCAAAGCGCCTTTTCCAGACGCTGAACCAATAGGCGCGCGTCGTTAATAGCGCCGTCGATGTAGCCAATCCTGCGGCAGTCGCCAATCTGGTGAACCTGCGCGCGGCTGTCAGTGAGCTGCTGCTCCAGGCTGTGGTCGGGTTGTGCGCCCATCGCGATGATCACCTGGCCACATGCCTGCGCCCGTGTCTCTCCCTTCAATGTAAAACGGACTGCCCGCTCGCCAATATTAATACTCTCGACGGACTTGTGCAGTGTCGCGCCGTGCTCCCGCAGCAGGTGCAGTACTCGCGCTCTGCGAACAAGGGCGAGTTCCGGTCCAAAGGCGGGGCCGGGTTCGAGTATGGTCACGTTGCGCTTGCGCTCTACCAGATACTCCGCCAATTCCAATCCCACCAGACCGCCGCCGATGATGACCACGTCCCGGGTAATTGGCATCCACAGCTTGCTGAGCATTCGCATCAGGCTGATACTACGAAGTAGCTGGCTCCGGCGGCCGGCTCGCAGAATCAACTGCTGCGGTAAGGACAATTTGGCAATTGCTGCGGGATTGCTGCCAAAGAGAATGCCGCGCAATTCATCCCCATCGAAGACATGACGCTGGTCTTTGCCGGGAATGTCCGGGGCGACGCGCGCAGCTCCCGTGGCGAGGATGATATGGTCGGGATCGAGCGCAGCGATGTTCTCGCGGGTGGCCATCGTACGAAGCTGTATCGAGACCGGTAGCGCACGTACGGCATTGGCCAGGTAATGTACCAGTTTCTCATTGGGCGAATAGGCCAGTCCGGCAATGCGCGCGGTCCCACCGAGGTCGACATCCTTTTCCCACAGGGTCACCCGGTGGCCTTTCTCCGCCAGCAATCGGGCGGACTCCATACCCGCAGGGCCGCCACCAATCACCAGTATATTTTTCACAGCGCCTGTGCGCGCGAGTATGTCCCCCTCATACTCGCGCCCGGTAGTGTGGTTGACGGCGCAACATACGGGTTGGTTGATGAATATCTGACTGACGCATATATAGCAGTAGATGCAGGGCTTTACCGATTTTTCCTGACGGTTCAGCAGTTTGTTGGGCAGGTCCGGGTCAGCCAGTAGTTTTCTGCCCATGGCCAGATAATCAAATTCACCTGCCGCGAGGCTGCGCTCTGCTACGTCAGGCTCAATCCTTCCCACCGCAATCACCGGAATAGCAACCGCACTCCTGACGGCCTTGGCAAAATCGATAAAACCGCCGGGCTCGTGCACCAGCGGCGCTTCGGTGAATGCGATAGAGCGGGCGACGTTACCATACGCGCTCACGTCAATTGCATCGGCACCAGCGAGTTCGCACAGGCGAGACGTCTGCACACAATCATCCAGTTCGATGCCGCCTTCTATGCGAAATTCGTATGCATCGAGGCGAACCAGAATGGGAAAGTCCGGCGCCGTGGCTGAGCGCACCGCTGCGATGGTCTCCACTAGAAAGCGGGCGCGATTCACAACCGAGCCGCCATACTGGTCGGTGCGCTGGTTGGTGTAGGGCGAGAGAAAGTTGGCCAGTAGATAGCCGTGCCCGGCGTGTAGTTCAATACCGTCAAAGCCGGATTGACGGGCGCGCGCTGCCGCGGCGGCAAAGCCGCGTACGGTTGCTGCAATATCATCCGGTGTCATTTCATAGTATTTGGGACCAGTGCCGTCGGGGCTTGCACCCTTGATGAAATTGGCGATCTCACTCTCGGTCAACACGCTGAACATATCGCTGCGTGAGCGCTCCACCGGCGAGGGTACCGGAATCGGTCGACCTGCAGCGGTGTCTTCCTGGGCCTTGGTACCGCTGTGGTTGAGTTGCGCCACAATCTTGGCACCGTGTATATGGACCCGCCCGGTCAGCTCGCGCAAGCCGGGGATGAATCTGTCATCTGAGAAGGCAATCGTATTGGGCATGCTGGCACCGCTGGGCCAGAATGCGGCGGATGTCTCCAGCACCAGAAGGCCAGCACCACCACGGGCGCGGGCCTCGTAGTAGGCGATTAAGCGTTCTGTGCAGTGCCCGTCTGTGGCGGCGAAGTTCGTTCCCATCGCCGCCATCACGATACGATTGCGCAGTTCCAGGCCGCCTATTCGGCCTGCTGATAGCAGATGGGGATAGCTCTGTGACATCGGGTGCGCCCGCATAATCCATGTATTTCACGGCTATGTTAGGCAGCTGCGTAGAATCTCACAGAACCCTTAACGCCAATTTCATAGACATTTACGTTCTTCTCGAACAACGGTCTGGCCAGTGCGCGGGGCAGGCGAGCGGGAGTGTTGGTGAGTCCGGCGAAATGGAGTAGGCTTTCGACTCGCACGACAGACTAATCAATAACAGCAGGGAGAAAAACATGGCCAGGTTTTCGGGAAAAGGGTTTGTGGTAACGGGCGGCGCCAGCGGTATCGGCGAAGCGACAACCCGAAGCCTCGTGGCAGAAGGTGGCAGGGTGGTTATCGCCGATGTTCAGGAAGAGCTGGCGCTGGCGCTGGTAGCGGAACTCGGCGACAGCGTGATATTCCAGAAGATGGATGTCACCAACGAGCAGGAAATCGTTGCCGCGATTGATCTGGCAGTGGCGGAGTTTGGCCAGCTTGACGGTATGGTGAACAACGCCGGGATCATCGGTGTGATCGGCTCCATCATGGACACCAGTGCAGAAGACTATGATTTCACCATGTCCATCCTGTCGCGGGGCGTATTTCTGGGTATCAAGCACGCCGGACGGGCGATGAAGCCCAACGGCGCCGGTGCGATTGTATCGCTGGCCAGTACGGCGGGTGTGAAGGGCGCGGAGGGGCCACATGTCTACACCATGGCCAAGCACGGTGTGGTCGGCCTGACCAAGTCTGCAGCCAGTGAATTCAGCGCCTTTGGTGTTCGCGTCAACGCGGTGGCACCCGGCGGTACGGTGACACCGATGACCAGTGCCCTGACTGACAACAATGCCGAATTGATTGCCGCCGGTATTGCAGCGGCATCGCCACTGGGGTTTGCCTGTCTGCCGCAGGATATTGCCAACGGCATTCTGTTTCTTCTGAGTGAGGATGCGCGCTATATCACCGGTCACACGCTGGTCATCGATGCCGGATTAACGTCCGGTGGCGTCGCTCCGCCGTTCTATTCGCAGGAGGCGGAGGTCATGCTGCACGCAGGCCAGCGACGCCGCGGCGGTGCCCATGCTGACAGTTGATCCGTCAGGCTCGCTTGTAACGCGCCGCGCGATCATAAACGGCATCGTCGCGGCGGCTCCCCATTAAGGAGCCGGGAGCCAGTTCAAAGTACGTATCGTTGGTGGGCCTGGAATGGCTCCAGTCCACCACTTCTGAGCGATAGGCGAATTTCCAGACGCCATCGCGCCGCTCGTAGCGATCGAGGTATCGCCCTGCGATGATGAGGTCTTCAAAGTCGGCATCGTTTTTCACCTTGTGATAGGCGTTGAAGTACACCTCGCCAAAGGCTTCATCACCCTCGATATCCAACAGGATATTGCCGACCATATGTTGGTTGGCGGTATGGTCCTTGAGGGCGCCCAGCGCAAAGTCAATAAATGCGTCGGCAGGGCCATTCATAAAGCCGTATTCACACCACGCATCGGCGGTGAACAGTGACCTCAGCAAGGTATCATCCCAGCGATCCAGTCCGCGCATATAGCGGTAGATCAATTCGGTGATGTCCTGCTTGGCGATGACGCTTTCAATAGTGTTGTTCATGCTGCCGCTCTCCTTATCAGGCGTTACCAAACAGGTCATAGCTGGGGTCTGACGCCCGCGCACAGCCCTTGCTGAGTGAGCCGAAGGCATCGCCTTTGCGCTCATCCTCGACGGCAACCCGGTGACACCAGTCCATGACCACCCGGCGGTGGAGTATTTTCCATTGCCCGTCGCGGCACTGCAGTTGATCGAGGTAGCGCCCGGCGAATGCCAGCTCCTGCTCCGCCCCCAACAGCAGGTGGCGGGCATACACATAGGTCTCGGTGTTCGCACTTTCGCCGTCCAACTCAATCAGGGTCTGGCCCAACAGGTGCTGGGTCAGTTCAAACTGGGATGAGAGGGCGGGGCAGATGATCTCTGTAAACTGGTGCGCGCTGCCCTTGAACGCGCCGTAATCCACCTCTGCGTTGGGCCAGTATGCCTGTTTCAGCAGCGCGGGTTCGAGACGGTCCAGGCCGCGACTGTGTGTGTACAGGACGTCCCTGATGGCCTCGCGCTGTGCGAGTGCCTCGGCGGTGGGTGGCATTCCGGGTTCGATTTTCATGGCGGTCGAATTCCTTATTGTATGGTTGCGGGGCACAGGTCGCGGGGGTTGCACTCCGGTTGGTATGAGGTACATAATGAAAAAAACAGTCAGAACTGACTTTTATCAGATCTGATGATGCTCGTCCACCACGACACAGTGCACGATATGACGAAAGACGCTTCACTGGAACCCGGCAACGCCAGAGCGCAGGGCCCAGCAACCAGAGACACGCTGTTAGCGGATAAGCATGCCGCACCTGCACCGTTGCTGGAGGAGTCGCCCCAGTTTCTCGGCGATGAAGATATACCCTTTGAACGCTATACCTCGCAGGCCTATTTTGATCGCGAAATACAATCGCTGTGGCCGCGCACCTGGCAATGGGCCTGTCGCGAGGAGCACCTGCCTGATATCGGCGATGTGCAGGTCTACGATATCGGCCCCTACTCGGTCATCATTACTCGCGTGGATGAGGACACCATCAAGGCGTACCTGAATACCTGCACTCACCGTGGCACACGATTATTGGACGGCGAGGGCAGTCACTACAGCCAGGGGTTTACCTGCCCGTTCCACGGCTGGTCCTGGCATCTGGATGGCTCCATTCGCAATATTCCCGGACGCTGGGATTTTCCCCATGTCACCGATGCCACCCACGGCTTGCAGGAAGTGCTCTGCGCGCGCTGGGGCGGCTTTGTGTTTATCAATATGGATAGGGACGCAGAACCACTGGAGCACTACCTTGGTGTTATGGTGGAGCATTTCAAGGACTTTCCGCTGGAGCGGCGTCGCATCAAGCTGCATGTGCAGAAAACCCTGCCGGCCAACTGGAAGGCGGCGCAGGAAGCGTTTATGGAGGCCTACCATAATTTCGAAACGCATGATTCGCCCCACGGTGCGAATGCCCAGTACGATATTTTCGGACAGTATGTGAGCCGCTTTATCCATAATATTGGCAGTTACAGTCCACAGGCCCTGTCGGACTACCCCGGTGACAAATGGCGCGCGCCGCCGATGACTGAACAGGAAATGTTGGCAGCACTAGCCGTTGCAGGGCGCACCCTGGCCGAGGGTGAGACAGCCAGAGAGGTGGCGGCGCAGGCGATACGGGATAATCTCGGCGCGGAGTTGGGGGTGGATCTGTCCGCCACCAGCGACAGTGTCATTCTGGATTCCATCGAGTATCACCTGTTTCCCAATATGTTCTTCTTTCCGGGTATTGTCGTACCGATGGTCTATCGCTTCCGGCCCAACGGTATGGACGTCGACAGCTGTATTTTCGACCTGATGTTCCTCGAGCCGTTGCCCGATGGCGAGGAGCACCCGGAACCGCCGGAGCCGATACAACTGTCGGTCGAGCAATCCTACACCGAGGTAGAGGAGCTGGCGTGGCTGGCACCGGTGTACGACGAGGACACCGGCAATCTACAGCTGCAGACCCAGGGTTTTAAAAGTACCTTCAAAGGTATGACGCTGGGTAACTATCAGGAATCCCGGATACGCCGGGTTTACCAGACACAGGAAGCGTTCATGCAGCGGGCCGAGGAGCGTTCCTGAATGAAAGCGGGTTACCAGCTGATCGCCAGTATCCGTGATGTTGCGCAGGGGAAAACCCTGTGCGTGGAAGTGGCTGGCCGGGAGATATTATTGTGCCATGCCAAAGAGGGTTTCTATGCTGTGGATAATCTCTGTACACATGCCGCTGCACGGCTCAGTGAGGGCAAGCTCAAAGGCTGTAAGATCCTGTGTCCGTTGCACGGTGCGGCGTTTGATGTGCGAGACGGTAGTGCGCTGACCCGCCCGGCCAGGACGGCGCTGGCGAGCTATCCATTGCTGATCGAGAATGAACAGATCTATTTACTGCCGTAGCCGAGACAGACACAGCCGCTCCCGCCAGCGCAACCCTGAATACATCTCTTGCGACCCTTGTGCCTGTGCTGCGGAGCGTTAAGCATGCGTACCGCCCGTCGTCTTTTTTATTGCGATACAGTCGTGCCATGCCAACCCCGGCCACAGCGTTATCAGGCCTCAGAAAAACCTGATCGCTTTTCTGCCTGTCAGATGATATACCGCCAATGGGTTCTATAAGCGGCCGACAGAGCAGAGGATAGGCATATCAATACCGATACGCGTTACATTATCTGGTTGCTGGATTTTCTCTCCAGCCTCAAGATGGATAGCGACAGCATCGCGGACAATAATGGCATCAGTCGCACTGCGCTGCAGCAGCCGAACGCTCTGGTCAGCGCCGCGCAGCATCGCGGCGTGCTCGGTGATGCTCAGGCTTGTTACCAGGGCACTGATCTCGGACTCGCACTGGGGCTGCAGCGCTCAATCGCCACCCTCGATCAGCTCGCCTACCTGATGATGAGCAGTGCCACCTTGCGTGAGGCCACAGATGCTGGCCTCAGGTACCAGAATTACTCCGGCAGGTTTTCCGGCAGTCTTATCGTCACGTCTTTCAGTGAGATAGCATCGGAGGGCTGTTATCAGGTGGACGCGAAAGCCGAGCTGGGCGAGCTGCGGCTCCTTGCGATTGAGGATATCCTCACCAATATTGTAACGACCTGTCGCTGGGTCCTCGGCAAGGCCTTGCCGATCACCAAACTGCGCTGCAGTTATCCAGCACCGCCCCACGCCGGGCGGTATCAGGACATTTTCCAGTGCCCTGTGGAATATGACACACCGGTGACGCAACTTTTCTTCGATGCCAGGATTCTCGATCAACCGCTACCACAGTCCAGCCCGCAGAGCGCGGCGCTGTATAAAAAACTCTGTGAAGAACAGAGTATTGCCCGCAATCAGGGCGACATCGCCTGGCGACTTTGGCAGGTCGTGGTCGAAGACCCTGGGCGACCACCCTCACTCCATGAGGCCGCGCGGCAGTTGCACTGCAGCAGCCGCACCCTCAGCCGGAAACTGCTGGCTGAGGGTTGGCAGTATCAGCAGTTGATTGATCAGGTGAGGGAGATTCACGCGCGCCGCTACTTGAGCGACCCGACGCTGTCGATCACGCGAATCGGCCAGCAGTTGGGCTATGCCGATAGTTCCGGTTTTCACCGCGCGTTTAAAAAATGGACAGGGCTGTCGCCTCGTGCTTTTCGCGCCGCGCTGTTTACCGCCCGATAGATTTTCCCCGGTGGCCATATCGGACAACAATTTGGCTGAATTGGGCAAGCTTTCTGGCCAGTGCTTACTTAATATCCGGTCCAGGTTGTAACATGTCACTGTTCACCCGCCGAGGATGATAACGATGAAAAAATTTGACGGCCTGAATAAAGCCATGGTTGAGCACTACGCTCCCCAGCCGGGGCGCAGGGCGCTGCTACCCCCGCTAAGCGAAAAAGCCCAGGTGGCACTGATGTGCCGGATGTTGTTTCGCGAGGGCTGGAATGAGCACATTGCCGGCCATATTACCTATCGACTGGACAACGGCAATATTCTCACCAACCCCTGGGAGCTGGCGTGGGATGAGCTGACCGCCAGCGATATTGTCACCCTCGATCCCGCCGGGAAGATCCTCGATAGCGACTGGAATGTCACACCGGCTATCGGCCTGCACATACAACTGCATGAACTGCGACCGGACGTCCATGTCGTTATTCACAATCACGCACACTGGAGTGGTATCTGGGCCAATCTGCAGCGCGTGCCACCGGTATATGACCAAACCGGTGCGCACTGCGGTGTTGCACTGCCCCTGTACAATGAGTATCAGGGTACCTTTGAAGACGAAGCTACCTCGGCATCGGCCGCCGAGGCGCTGGGTGACTCCAAATGGGCACTGCTGGCTAATCACGGGTCTCTGGTTGTGGGTAAGGACTTGCGCCAGGCGCATCTGCGTGCCATCACACTTGAATGGCGCTGTAAACGTGCCTATGAAGTCGAGCTTGCCGGTGGTGGCGTTCCTCTGAGCGATGAAGACGTGGAGAAAGTGGCTATTACGGATACCCACGGTTTTCCCTTTTGTTGGGAAGCGATGGCCAGGCGCGAGTTGCGGGCTGACCCTACAATTGTCGAATAGTGTCGATAGGCAGGAATTATGAGCTTACAGATTACCCCTCTGGACAATGTCGGCGTCGAAGTATCCGGCTTCGATATCAATGCGCCTATTAGCAGTGATCTGCAGGCGCGCTTAAAGGAACTCTGGTATGAACATGCCATTCTGGTGTTCCGGGGCCAGGATATCAGTCCGGAAAAGCAGATAGAGTTCAGCCGTATTTTCGGGCCGCTGGAGATGCACCCTCTAACGACCACCACCTCCGCAGAATACCCCGAGTTGTTTGTACTGGAGAATGGTGGTGACAAGGACAAATTCTTCACTGCGTTTTACGAGGGTGAAGAGATTGTCGGGCGTCTGGACTGGCATATGGATCTGCACTACACCGGCCGCCCCAACCATGGGGCATTGCTGCGGGCGGTGGTGGTTGCCGAGGAAGATGGCCTCACCGGTTTTGGTGATCTGGCCAAGGCCTATGATGCGCTGGATGACGACACCAAAGCCCTGCTGGAAAAACTGGAGGTGGTTTATAGCTTCAGTATGCAACGCCGCCATATGCGCTATGTGAACCTGCAAGGTTATCAGCCCGGCCCCTACAGCCCGAAGAAACCCACCGATGTCGGATTCCCGGACTTCGCCGACGCAGTGTACCCCGCTGTGGTCACTCACCCTGTCAGTGGTCGCAAAGTGCTAGAAGTGGTAGAGCAGTTTCTGGACCGCGTTATTACCCCGCAACAGTTCGGCTTGTCTAATGACGAGTCCATCGAATTACTGGAGCGGTTGGTCGCGCATGGAAAGAAGCCCGAATTCACGTATTTTCATGACTGGCGAGAGGGCGATATGGTGCTCTGGGATAACTGGCGCGCGATGCATTGCACCACCGGCACCAAACCTGGCATTAGAAGGGTTATAAACCGCACTACCATCGAAGGTGATATTACCCTGGGTCGTGTACTCAATGCGGAGTAAAGCGATGTAGGCGCGCCGAGCGTCAGGCTGTTATTACTATCGGACAATAATCATACCCGAGGCAATCAGTGAATAAACTCGATCTTTCCAATACCGTGGACCGGACATTCCCGCAGATCCTCAGGCAACAGGCCAGGCAAAACGGTGATGCAGAATTCCTGATCACCGATGACACCAGAATCACCTTTGCCCAGGCTGATGCGATCACGGATTGCCTGGCAGCCGGCCTGCGTGAGCTCGGTGTAGGCAGCGGCGATATCGTCTCCCTGTTTCTCGGCAATCGCCCGGAGATGGTCTTGCTCAGTCTGGCTATCAACAAACTCGGCGCGATCTGGACCCCGATCAATGGCGATTACAAAGGGCAGTGGCTGGTCGAAAATCTGCAGATGGCGCGCTCCAAAGTACTGGTCACGGACGATCAATACCAGGATCGCATCGTCGGGATAGAAGCGCAGTTAGACATCGAGAACATCGTGCTGGTGGGCGACAGCGAGGCCAGCGCACTGAAAGCCCCGGTGGACTATCAGCGGTTGCTGGATCACCCTCCCGCGCAACTTGATTATGCCGAGCTGCACTACGGCGATAACTGCGCCATCCTCTGGACATCCGGCACTACCGGAAAGTCCAAGGGTGTGCTGCAGAGCTACAACTGCTGGATACGCGCGGTGGTGGATGGCTGCAGCCTGCAATACAACTCACAACCGGGTGACAGCATTTACTGTGTGTTACCGCTGTTCCATACCGCAGCCTGGATCACCTCGGTCTACCGCGCGCTGATCGAGGGTATTCCCTGCATTATCGAGCCGCGTTTTTCTGTCACCAACTTCTGGGAGCGGATCAAACAGTTTGGCGCGACCCAAACATTTTTGCTCGGTGCAATGGGGGCGTTCCTGCTCAATGCCCCCGAGCGAGAAGACGACAGTGACACGCCTTTACGCCTCGCCCAGATTGTGCCGTTGGCACCTGCCCAGTGGCCGGTCTTTGAACAGCGCTTTGACCTGCAGTTGATTCGCACAGGACTCGGCCAGAGTGAATGCCAATTGGTTATGACGCAGGTGGAAAACCGCGATGACGTTCCTGTCTATGCCCTCGGTTTTCCAGCAGACGACACAATCATTCGCCTGTTGGACGATGACGGTAACGAAGTGCCCAGCGGCGAAGTCGGAGAGATCTGCATCAAACCGCTGCGCCCCTACGTACTTTTCAATGGTTATTTCGACAATCCCGAAGCTACCGCCGAAGCCTACTTTGGTGACTACTACCGTACCGGTGATCTGGCCCGACAGGATCCCGCCAGTGGCGCATATTTTTATGCCGACCGCAAAAAAGATGCGCTGCGCTTTGCCGGCCGCAATATCTCAACCCTTGAAGTGGAAAGTATCGTGCGCCGCCATCCAGCCGTGCAGGACGTCGCCGCCTTTGGTATTCCTTCTGAAGAAGTGGAGAGCGAACAGGAACTGAAGCTGAATATTGTCCTGAAAGAGGGCTGCAGTGCCTCTGCCGAGGCCATCTGCAGCTTTATCAACGACAACGCACCCTATTATTTTGTGCCCCGTTATCTGGAGTTTGTCGATTCACTGCCTTACACCCCAACTAACAAGGTTCAGAAATTCAAGCTGCGGGAGCGGGGCATTAACGAGAATACCTGGGATCTGAAAACGTCGGATTATGTCGTACGAAAATAGGCATGAGATATGAAGCCTGGCCATTCAATCGGGTCGCCAACTGGCGCCTGAAATACTGTTCGCACCCTGGTGTCGACAGTGGGGAGTAAAGCAATGTCTTTTGGTTGGCGTGTCGTCGGTGGCGGTTTTCTCTCGCAGGCGTTTGTGATTGGCTTCTTCACCTATGCGGTCAGCCTTCTCACGCAACCCGTGCAGGAGAGTTTTGATGTCGGCGTAGAAATGGTGATGTACAGCCTGACCTGCGGTACCTTCCTCGGCCTCTTCGCGATGCCCGTTGTTGGAATCCTGCTCGACAAGCTGTCAGTGCGCAAAATCTTCGCCGCCGGCATTGCATTGTTTGCGGCCGGCCTGTGGCTGCTGGCCCAGAGTGCAACAATCGTCCAGTATATACTGATCTTCGGAACTACCATGGCCGTGGCCAACGCAATGGCGGGCTCCATGGTATCTTCAGCTGTTGTGTCGCGGTGGTTTACGGAACACCGGGGCAGGGCGCTCGGGGTAGCTGCAACGGGCACATCGGTAGGTGGTGTCCTGATTCCGGGATTGATCACGCACTGGCTGCCTGATTATGGTTGGCGCGGTACCCTGGAGAACCTGGCGACAGTGCTTGTCTTTATCGTGTTGCCACTCCTTGTCTGGGCCATTCGCAGTTGGCCCTCGGACGTCGGGATGCAGGCGGCACAGCAAGGCGGGCCGGGAGATGCATCCGGCGCTGAGACACAGCTTGGCCTGAAAGATATTTTGGGCAATGCGAATTTCTGGTGGCTTGCCACCGCGCTGGGTTTGCTGTTCAGTACCTATACCTCGGTGCTTTCCAATCTAACCCCTTATGCCTCGCAACTGGGCCATCGGGAGGAGGCCGCTTCCGGGCTCATTATGGTGGTGGCAATCAGTGGCCTGCTGGGCAAACTGGTATTCGGTATGGCTGCGGATAAGCTCGGCCAAAAATTGGCTCTGTGGAGCGCACAACTGCTGGTGGCCACCGGGTTTTGTATACTGGCGACAGAGCCTGCCTATCCGTTGATTCTGCTAGCCTGTGTCTCAATAGGCTTGGCGGCGGGTGGCATGCTGCCAGTTTGGGGTGCCTTTATCGCAGATATTTTTGGGCTGCAAAGCTATGGTCGTGCATTCGGGCTGATGGCGCCGATCATTACCCTGTTTGTTATGCTGGGATTTCCACTGACTGGCCGTTTGTACGATGCCACTGGTAGCTTCAGCCTTAGCCTGTGGCTGTTTTGTGGCCTATTGGTAGTGGCCGCCTTGCTGATTGTGCCGCTGCGCCATGACAAGCCACCGGGGGGAACCATT
Organism: Halioglobus sp. D3-4; assembly: GCF_055809315.1. NCBI lineage: Bacteria > Pseudomonadati > Pseudomonadota > Gammaproteobacteria > Cellvibrionales > Halieaceae > Halioglobus > Halioglobus sp. D3-4. Next base: position 2,105,063 of record NZ_CM147907.1, on the reverse strand, counting down.
GGCGAAGGAGTGAAGACATGAAAGTATTTGTGACCGGAGGCACCGGCTTTATCGGCACACACACCTGTCGGGCTCTATTGAGAGCAGGGCACACGATAAAACTGTTTGTGCGCAATAAGGAAAAGGCGAAGCGGCTGTTTGGCGGCACTATTCGCTCAATCGCTGTCGGTGATATCGACAGTGCCGCAGATGTGAAGAAGGCCATGCGAGGGTGCGATGCGACCATTCATATGGCGGCTATGGTGTCGACAAGTAAAGACGACGCCGAGAAGGTCTACGCAACCAATGTATCCGCCGCCAGGAATGTGCTTGGCCAGGCCGTTGAAGCCGGCTGCAAGAAAATTATTCATGTATCCAGCGTTACAGCCATCTACGATCCGAAAGCAAAGACTTTAAACCACAAATCTCCACCGGGCGTCGCCAGGAATGCGTACGGTCGCTCCAAGGTTGAGTGCGAAAAATATGCGCGTAGCCTGCAGGAGCAGGGTGCACCGTTACATATTACCTATCCTGCGAGTGTTATCGGACCGGACGACCCCGGCCTCACTGAGCCGCACGAGGGTCTGATTGCCAACCTGTTTGGTTTGGGGCTGGATATGCCCAGTGGTAACCAGTATGTCGATGTCAGGGACGTCGCCACAGCACATGTCGCCTTACTGAAACGCCGATTGCCGCCGGGACGTTATCCGCTAGGAGGGCATTATGTCTCCTGGAAAGACCTCTACGCGATGTTGCAAAGGCTGACAGGACGGAACCTTGTGATGCTACCCGTGTCGGGTCTATCGATGCGCCTGCTCGGGCGTACACTGGATGTGTTGAAGCCCCTGATTGATTCCCATACCCCCATTTCCCACGAGGCGATGGTGTACGCGACCAACTGGGTCAAGCTTGAGAATGCCAAGACAGAGCAAGATCTGGGAATTGTTTTTCGTCCATTTGAGCAATCCCTTGTGGAGGCGATTCGTTGGCTCGAGCAGGAAAATTATATTACCCGTACTCAGGCCGGTTTGTTGTCGCGCCATAATCTGCCGGCGTGAGCCAGGGTTTAAAGTTTTTCGTCACCCGTGCAGATATGCACAACAGCCTTGGACACGATTGTTTCCCGTCACAGGCGACAGGCGAACACTGCCCAGTAAGGCCTAATTGCACCTTTGATTGTGATGCAGCGCTTGCATTTGCCTTTCCCTATAGCGATTGCTATGGTGTCCGTTGATTTCAGATAAATGTTATTCAGGGCAATCCTTTTAGCATATGAACACTTCACACGCTTACATGTACGAGTTCACTCCCACCTTCCTCGTTTAAGCCAAGTGCCTGCGGGCGCTTGGTTCGGTTCTCTCACATTCAAATAATCTACGGATGCTATTCGGGCTAATCCGGGCCCGGGTTGGGGGTATGCATGTACAGTTACTTAAGGAAGCGAGCGCGTTCGCTGCGCGCGGGAATTCACGTCTACAACAGTCCACTTCTTTTGGCAGTCGCACTGGATAAACTCGAGAGTCTTGCGCAGAAAACATTTTCTGAAACCAGCAAGCCTATACGGGCTGGTACCGGCTGCGTGGTTGATCTACTGGATATGAGCGATGAGAGCTGTGTCAGCGTTGAGTTGGTGATGCCAGCGCAAGCATCTCCGGAAAACGGCCGAATCTCAGTGCTGTCGCCGCTGGGTTCTAGTCTGCTCGGTTTGAAAATGGGCAGCGTCAGCCGGGTAGAGCTTTGGGGGCGAAGTCACAGGTTCCAGATTCTGGATATTCGCCGCGTTGAATCGGTAGTGACAAGAGAGGAGGAAACGCCGTCATGAAGCACTTTGCCTGCCGCCCAACTCTATCGTCTGTTATGGAACCAGACATCCCGGGACATGGCGGCAGTTCCGTTGATGCTGGTGGTATTGGAGAACATTAATCATGAATAAGGACAGAACCAAGAAGCAAGCGCAGAAAAGCCTGAAGGAAAAGCGTCAGGAAAAGCGCGATAAACGTAAGTTACAGCCTAAGTAGACCTGTCTTTGCGGGCACACAACCGTGTGCCCGATTTTTCATTGTTAGCACCTGAATTGATTTGTTCATAAATCTGGTCTGCTTTGTTGTGTCCAGCATTTTCTAATCTCAGCATACTTCTAACCGTTGTACATCCTGTTTTGCGGGGGAGTTAGCTGTTGGCCCCCGACCTCATAAATACATAAAGAGAGAGATGGCTATGTCACTACGAAAATCAACATCTGTACACCCATTGGCGATTGCCGTTTCCGCGTTGGTCTCAGCAATGGTCGCGCCTGCACAGGCCCAGACTCCGGCCCCGAACGGCACAGTGCTTGAGGAAGTTGTCGTTACCGCTGAGAAACGCACAGAAAGTCTGCAGGAAGTCCCTATTGCAATCACCGCATTCAGCCAGAAAGATATTGAGCAGCGCGGCATATCCAATGTAGCAGATTTGCTCGGTCAGATACCCAGTGTGGGTGGCTTCACCGCCCCGGGCAGCAGGGGTAATACGAGCCTGTCAATTCGCGGCGTCTCCGGTGGTTCCCCCTCGAACCTGTCGCTTGATCCTGCTGTCGGTATCTACATGGACGGCGTCTACCTCGGAAAAATGACCGGCGTATCCACCGATGTCGCAGAACTGGAACGGATCGAAGTGCTGCGAGGCCCGCAGGGTACCTTGTACGGGCGCAACTCCACCGGCGGCGCGGTGAACTACATCACCCGCAAGCCCAGCGGAGAGTTCGGTGTGCGGGCCATAGGTTCTGTGGGGAATCACGATTACTACGGAGCGCAGATCAATGTTGATACGCCGTCCATCGGTCAGGTCGGTGTCGGGGCTGGCCAACTCGCGGCTAACTTCGGCGTGCAGACACGCAACCGGGATGGCTTCTACACCAACACAACGACCGGGGATGACTTCAATGATCTCGATCGGCAGGCATGGCGTATCGGTCTGGCCTGGGACATCACAGAAAATTTGCGGGTAGATTATGCCTATGACGGCTCCCAGTTGGATGAGGTCAACAATTTGGACGCTGTTGTTGGATTCAATCCGGTGGGCGCGGCTGGCACAAACAGGGTCGCCGCGCTTCAGGGCACACTGGCACAGGCGCAGGCCTGGGCCGCCGCTCCCGGTACTGACCCGCGTATCGCCTCGCGCTGGATTCCATCGCTGCAAAAGACTATCGATGTTTACCAGCAAAGCATTGGTGCCGGTGAGGGTCGACGCAATCGTGCAGGGATTGATGTGACGCCTCGCTCCAAGTCAGACACCGAGGGGCATGGGTTGACGCTGGCCTGGGAAAAGAACGACATTACGTTCAAGTCGATCACTGGGTACCGTAGCAACACAACCAAGGCACGCGGTGATATAGATTCAATCGACAGCAGAAACGACGCCGCCGGTGTCGCCGCCTGGAACGATTTCGCGCACCTGACGCTGGGCTCGATATATGGGGCAACGGGTGGCGTCAATCAACCCTTCCTCCCGGTAGATGCGTTCTGGGACCAGATTGATGCAGAGGGAGGTGCGCTGCATTTCTCGCAGAACAGCCGGTCCGACTATGACCAGTTTTCGCAGGAATTTCAGGTCATAGGCTCCACCGATCAATTTGAGTATGTCGGTGGCCTGTATTACTTCGACGACACGGCGAAGTACAAGCGCACGTCTACTTCGCTGGTGCCAGTGGCACCGATCGGTGAGGCACGATATAAAATGACCACCGAAGCCTGGGCAGCCTACGGTCAAACGACCTGGACACCTGGCTGGTTGGATAATCGCCTGTCATTCACTGTAGGGCTGCGCTACACCGAGGAAGATAAGGACATCGACTGGGATGACGGGGCGTTTGTCGGTGCATTGTCTGGCACAACACCGCCTCGAAGCGCCAGTGACAACAAGTCGTTCGACAATTGGAGCGGCAGCTTTACAGTGGCCTATCAGGCAACCGATGAGATCAATACCTACTTTCGCTATGGCAATGGCTACCGCAGTGGTGGGTTCAACGGTGAATCATTCGACAGCGCACCGTTTGAGGAAGAGACCATCGATCAGTATGAAATCGGCGTGAAAAGCGAGCTTTGGGACAGCCGCCTGCGTATAAACGCTGCGTTGTATACCTACACCTACGATGATCTGCAGGTTAGCTTGATAGAAACCATTGACGGTACACCGACATCCTTCATTACCAACGCAGGTAAAGCCGAGCGTTGGGGCGGAGAACTGGAGGTTCTGGTAGCGCCAATTGATGACCTCATCGTAGGCATAAGCTATGCCTATATCCACGGTGATTTCGATGAGTTCCCCGATCTTTGTGGCATGGTTGACCCAACAGACTGCTTTATTGGCAAAGATTATGCCGAACGCGGTGGTTCACCCGATAACCAATTCAACTTGTACGCCGACTACGTATTCGCACGTACCTCATGGGGCGAAATAACCGGTTACCTAAACCTCAACTGGCAGGATGAATGGTATGCATCCGCGGCCTATCCAGCGCTGGTCGCTGTCAGTCGAGGTGGCCCCACAGTGCCGGTGTTGTATGAGAACCGGGAAATGGACGCTCGCACCCTGGTTGATGCGCGCCTTAGCCTGGAAAATGTTGAATTGGGTGGCGGGATGATGCGCTTTACATTGTGGGGTAAAAACCTGACAGACGAGGACTACACCCTCTACGGTATCAACTTTGGCAACGAGGTTGGCCTGATCACACAAAACTATGGTGACCCGCGCACTTTCGGTATAGAAGTGGCATACGAGTATTGATCGCACAACGCGGGGAACATCACGCCGGTTGGTTTTATTGCATGGCATGAGTTCCCCAGGTACACAGACTTTGCGGGCTTTATATGCCGCGCCCGGACAGGGCGCGGTTTTTTTTTGCTTGGTGTAGACGTTTGTGGCGACTACTCTGTAACCATACTGTGGAAACAATCGGAGAAATTGCATGCTTTTGAACGGAAAGATAGCGCTGGTGACCGGTGCAGGACAGGGCGTAGGGCAGGGTATCGCTCTGGCGCTGGCCGCGGAGGGTGCCCGTGTCGCCGTAACGGGGCGCACTCGGGAAAAGCTGGTGGATACCTGTGAAATGATCAAGCAGCGTGGTGGCGACGCACTGCCGGTGGTCTGTGATGTCAAATCGCTCAGCTCAATGGAGCAGTGCCTGGCCACTGTGCTGGAGCATTTTGGCGGCCTGCAGATTTTGGTGAACAATGCCCAGGAGGTGCCGCTTGGTACACTCGATGATGTCACAGATGAAAGCTTTGCCGCAGGCTGGGAATCTGGCCCGCTGGCAACGTTCCGCCTGATGAAATTATGCCGGCCCCACCTCGCCGGCGATGGCAGCATTATCAATCTGGCCAGTGCCGCCGCGATGCGCTGGGATATGACGGGCTATGGTGCCTATGCTGCCACTAAAGAAGCGATACGCTCTCTGACTCGAGCCGCCGCCTGCGAGTGGGGCGCGGAGGGTATTCGTACCAACGTGATTCTGCCGCACGCGAAATCACCGGGCCTCAAGTGGTGGATTGAAAACAGGCCCGAGGAGGCGGCGGAGTTTATCGCCTCCATTCCACAAAAGCGGGTCGGGGAGTGTGAGGAAGATATTGGGCGGTTTGTGGTGATGCTGTGCTCTGACGCCTCGGGCTATGTGAATGGTCAGAGCATTGCACTGGATGGCGGGCAGGCCAATCTCGGCTGAGAAGGCTGCGCAGGGTTGCGCTGCTAGAACTGGTCAGGCCTGAGCATGGCGTCGTGTCCGCCGTCGACAAACAGTATGGCGCCACAGATAAATCCCGCCCTGTCGCTGAGCAGAAAGCTGGCGGCATCTGCCATGTCCTGCGGCAGACCGGGGCGGCCTACGGGTATGGATTCAACAAATTGTTTGATTGCCGCGCTGTATGTAGCGTCGTTTTCGACGGCTGCACTCAGCGGCGTGCGAGTATATCCCGGGCCAATGGCATTCATCCGTATACCCTGGGCGGCATAGGCCTGAGCGTTAGCGCGCATCCAGCGGGTAACCGCCTGTTTTGAGCCCGAGTAGACTGGCTGCGATGCCATGGTAGAGGCGATACGCGTGGCGCTGCTCGCGTCGTGGGCCAGCAAAGCGTCCACATACGCTGGATTGGTTTCCATCGGCGCAGAGTTGGAAGAGATCAGTAACACCGAGGCGCTGTGCTCAGCTAATTCGGGTAGCAAACCTTCAATCAGGTCCACGCTACCAAAATAATTGACGGCTGCGATCAAGCCCTGATCCGGGATATGTGAGCCGATGCCAGCAGACGTCACCAGGCCACTGAACTCGTTGCGCGTAGCGTCCCTGATACCCGCGACCGCTGCAGTTCGACCCAGCGCGCTGGATAGATCTGCGACGATATCGGCCTGCTGGATATCAACCACAATAATCGTATGTCCTTCCGATTCCAGTTGCGTGGCGATGGCCGCACCGATGCCGCTGGCTCCGCCGGTTATAACATAGGTACCCATTGTTTCGTCCCGCCTTTGTGCTGTGAGAGTGTCCCGACACGTTAGCGCTGTACTGTTGTGCTCGACAGAACCGAATCGCTCGAATGTATTAGCATTAGCTGCCGCTTCGCCGATGAGTCGGCGCCGGTAGCGAAAGCTAAACTGAAAGTATTTGTTTACAAATTCGATGCCTCAGGTCGATTCGATCACCACCTCGCTGCGGGTATAGTGGATGCCGGTTACCGTTCGGTGGTGCCATGCTGTGTCATGCCGTGGGTAGACAAGCAGAGTCGGGGAATATTCAGTCGGTAGGGTCTATGTCGAACGCAATGCGCGAAGAGTCACAACAGCTGGAGAGATTGAAGGGGCAGCGTCTGGGGCCATATCTCAGCCACAATCCGGTCAGCGCGACGCAGATCTGGCAGTGGTGTTCAGCGATGGGCGATCAAAACCCCAGCTATTTCTCAGGTGACAAGCAGATCGCACCGCCCGCGATGATGCAGATGTGGACGATGCGCGATATCAATGACCGGTACGCGCCAGGATCCACCGAAGCACAGCCCTACCAGGTGTTTGAGGACATGCGCGCGCTCGGTTATCCGGCAAATGTCGCGGTCAGTTACGATATCCACTTTCACCACTACCTGCGGGTAGGGGAGCGCGCCCAGCACTTCACCACCGTGGTGGCTATCAGCGACAAAAAAACCACGCGGCTGGGCACCGGCTATTTTGTAACCGAGCGTGTTGAATACCTCACTACCGGGAATATTTTATTCGCCGAGGCCCTGATCACCTATTATCAATACCAACCCGCGGTTTTGGCTGAAGCGGTGGATAAGTCCGATGCCGAGCAGGGCCTCGACGCTCCCGGTACAGCCGGCACAGGTGTGGCAGAGCAATCACAAAGGCAGACGTGGCAGTCGGATTTTGCAGATGTTGACCCCGGTGCATTGCGCATTGGTGATTCCCTGCCCGAACTGCGTATACCGATCACGCACCGGCTCATCGTCGGTGGCGCAATCGCGACCCAGGATTTTATTCCGGTGCACCACAATCTCCCCGCCGCCCAGGCCGCCGGTATGCCGGACATTTTTATGAATATCCTCACCACCAGCGGCTTGTCAGCTCGCTACCTCAGTGACTGGGCCGGGGCGGGCAGCCGCCTGCGGCAATTGCAGTTCAATCTGATGGCGCCCAATTTTCCGGGCGATGTGATGGTGATGGAGGGCCAGGTTTCCGGCCTGGAAGTCGGCGCGGATGAAAACCGGGTACAGGTCGCATTCGGGGGGCGCAATAGTCAGGGCTACCACACATCCGGCAGTGCTACGCTGGCGCTGCCAATTACGAAAACAACGTTGTAGGACATGGATATGAGCAGATCACGGTTTGAAGGCAAGGTCGCTGTTGTCACAGGTGGCAGTATGGGCATCGGCAGAAGTACGGTGCTCCAGCTTGTCGCGGAGGGTGCGCATGTGGTGAGCTGCGCGCGGCGCAAAGCAAAGCTGGATGAACTGGACGAGGCGGCAAAGGGCCTGAGTGGGACATTCACCGGTTATGCCCTGGACGTGGGTGATACGGATGCGTTTGCGGCTTTGATTAACGACACGGCTGAAAAATATGGTCGACTGGATGTGCTGGTAAACAATGCGCCCTCGGTGATCGGGGGGATGGTGGTGGACCAGACATTAAAAGACTGGCGCGCCAATTTTGGTATCGGTGTCGACAGTGTGTTTATCGGTGTGCAGGCCGCGATGCGCATTATGATTCCGCAGCGCAGCGGGTCGATCATCAATGTCTCTTCGGTGAGCAGTCTGCGCGCCGGGATAGCTGCAGGTGCGTACGGTGCAGCAAAGGCTGCACTGAATCAGTTCAGCCAGTGCGCGGCAATGGAAGCTGCGCCGCACAATGTGCGAGTAAATGTGGTGGCCCCGGGTGCTGTCGACACCCCGGGACTGAACGCGGCAACACTCAAAAATGACGCGGTGAAAAAAATTATCACTGACGCCATTCCGATGCAGCGCGCAGCGACCCCTGAGGAGGTCGCCCATGCGATCTGCTTTCTGGCCTCTGATGACGCCTCGTTTATCACTAGTGTTGTGTTGCCGGTAGACGGGGGAAAGAACTCACAGTTGTATGTGCCCGCCTTTGATATCACCAATCTCGATAACCAGGCTGTCGATCGATAGCCTCTGCCAACCGCAGTATTGAATCGTTTCGGTGACTGCGGCGTATCGTAATCCCGCCGATTGCGCGGGTAGTGTTCGGCGCACGCCGCTAGGGTAGCGGCATTGGCTCTTTATCCATCAACCGGGCCAGGCCGCGCAGCATTCGGTACAGCACCCACAGCCCCACCACGACCACCATAACCAGGGCCAGTGGAATACCGATTATCGTTATTACCAGCACGCCTCCGATGATCAGCCACAGCAGCGCATACCAGAATGTGCGTATCTGCCAGCGGAAATGCGATTCCAGGTAGGTGCCTCGGGCGTCATCGCGCTGGATGTAGTTGAGAATCACCGCGAGTATGGAGGGCCAGCCGCTCAGAAATGCCGTGACGATAAAGGCACTGGTCAGTACGCCATTGATTGCACTGAACAAATGCAGGCCATAGATCAGGTAGGTGAGGTTGATCATATTGGTGCTGGGGGTCTGTTGCATGACGTATCCTGAATTGGCTGCAGGGGAGCGGGGTGTGTGGTACAAATTGTACGCCGGTTACCGGTGGAGCATCAATCGGACATTCAGCAGCGACAGGGCGGGACAGGCCCGGAGAGATACATGAAGCCAACCGAGGGCACTGCGCACGTCAATGGCGCACAGCTTAATTATGCGATAGAGGGCGAGGGCCCTGCACTGGTGTTGATTCACGGCAATACCCTCGATACCCGCATGTGGGACGATCAAGTAGCGGCGTTTGCCGAAGAGTACCGGGTCATTCGTTATGATATGCGCGGCTTTGGCCGGTCTGCACCACCGACGGGCGAGCCGTATACGCCGGCAGACGACCTGGCGGCGCTCCTGGCCCATGTTGGAGAGGAGCGCGCGCATATCCTCGGGCTTTCGCTCGGCGGCGCGGTGGCAACAGAGTTTGTTCTTGCCTATCCCACAATGACAGAGACACTGATTCTGGCCGATGCGGGTTTGAGAGAGTTTCAGTGGCGTGACTACGGTGAGTTCTCGGCCGCGGTGCGAAATGAGGCCGTAGGTGCGGGGATAGAGGCGGCGCGACGGCGCTGGCTGGCCGGGGCTTTGTTTGCCCCGGCGCTTGAGCACCCACAGGTAGCGCAGCGCCTCAGGCAGATGGTGGAGGACTATTCAGGCTGGCACTGGCTCAACAAGGATTCATGGCAGCCAACGGAGCCGCCGGCGGCAGAACAACTTGATTCTATCGACACGCCTACGCTGGTTATTATTGGCGAGCGCGATTTACCCGAGTTTCATGAGATCGCCGAGCTGGTGCATCAGCGTGTTCCCGGTGCAGTAAAGGCGGTAATGTCAGGTGTGGGGCATATGACCAATATGGAAGCGCCACAGGCGTTCAACACGCTGGTGCTGGACTTTCTTGCCAGGCATGGCTGAGGCCAATCCTGCGGGATAGTTCTGGCCATTTTGGTCTGGCCCGGAGCAATCTGGCGCTGTGATTTGCCCAGCGCGGCAGCGGCCGCCATCCAAGGCGGTCCGCTGCGGTGAGATGCCAGCGGTTCAGGGCGTATACTGCCAGCCGAATGTCACGCCCCAGTCGACTTCCAGTTGTGGCCCCTTCAGGTTTTGCCATACAGGCACGGTGGCTTCCAGTGCCAGCCGGTGCCCCTCGGCGGGGAGCAGGTAGTTCATACCCAGCCCGAATTGCGCACGCTGCCCGCCCTGCATGCTGGGGTCGGCCGTTTGCACAGGCAGGGCAATCTCAGGGTCGATGCCATCGATATTACCCCAGTCGAAGTATCCCAGGCTGCCTGACACGCTGAGTGAGGGGCTGAGCATATAGCTGACCCATCCCTGTCCCTGGAACCGGTTGCCCAGTGTATAGCCCTCGTCGTTATCGCTCAGGCGGATAGTGGCGCTCAATTGTGAACCCCAGCCCCATGCGCCTGCATCGGACGCGTAGGTGATCGCAGGGAGTAAGTCATAGGTGCCACTACCCAGTTGCATCGGATAGGGCAGGCGCACGGTGGGCTGGGTATTCATCGGTGTGAGGATGCGGCCATCTTCATCGATGCTGCCGGTGGGTAGCGAGACACCGAGAGTGGCGTGCCAGCGGTGCGCCGCATGGGCGTCCGTCAGTCCGTACAGCGCGGATATCACAGAGTCACCAAAACCGTTGGTGCTGGTTTTGAATTTACCCAGTTGGGTGGTACCCATCATGCCGGCGTAGGTGATGTGGGTCATATCCTTTTCCTGATAATTGACCATCGCCATCAGCGTAATGCGATCAGTCGGCGCATACATCATGCCGAGCATATGCATATCCATCGTCATTTCGGTCGGGACTACGCGCAGTGTTGGCGGCATTCCAAAGCGGTTGGGTATCGTGGTTACGATCTCGTCGTCCGATATGCCCGATGAACCGTCTTTGTTGTCTTTCATCGACATGTGCATATAGCGGTAGGAGAACATGAATTCTCCCTTCTTGTGAATGTGGTCGCCCATTACGTTTATCGGTGCGTGCGAGTCGGGGCGCATATCGGCAAAGGCTGACGTACAGGCGACGAGCATCACCGCAGGCGCGGTAATCCAGAGTTTCATGGTGTTACTCCCGTTGTTTGGTTTATATCTAGTGGTGTCAGATCAAACGGGAGTACTGCGGCGGTGCGCGCGAGAGAAAGCCAAGGGCCGGTCTGCCGGCGTTGCGGGATTCGATTCTGGCGGTGGCAGCGTCAATGCCGCCAGCTTCTGGGCAGGGTGAGAAGCTGGCGTCGAGCAGTACATCGCCGATGACACCGCTGTCATAGTCACACTGGAAGAAGGTATCGCTGTCACTGTCTCCATGATGGAAATGGTGCTCGCCGAACAGCGCCACCATGACATGTGTCGGCAGGCCATCCGGGCACAACTGAAGGAACCAGCCGTCGTCCACGCTCGAAGGCATAAAGCCCGAGGGAATCGCGACTCGAAGCAGCATCGCAAGGGCCGCAAAGGCCGACAATACGGTGTGTTTTCTGGAGCGGGGGGAAAGCATGTGGCATTGTAAACGCTGCCCCTCAGTCCTGCAAAAAAGTATACCGCGTGACAGCTGCTACGGCCGTGTGCAGCGCTATCACTGCGGTATCAGCGCCGAACAATGTTCAGTAGTGCTCCGGCTATGATCAGTGCGCCGCCTATCCACGTCCACAGAGAAGGAATCTCCCCAAATACTGCCCAGCCGAGCGCCACCGCGAAGATGACCTGTACATACGAGTATGCTGCGGCTTTTCCCGCGGTTTCAAAGCGCATGGCATGGGTCAGGCCGAGCTGGCCAATCTGGGTGAAAATGCCGACCAGTAGCAGCAGTAGCAACGAGCCGGCATTGGGCATGACAAACTCGTCGCCAAGTAATACCACTGACAACGGCAGTGCGATAAGCGGAAAATAAAAGATAATGACCGAGGCATCCTCGTGTGGGCTGAGGCGCCTGACGAGTACATAAGCTACTGCACTGCCAAATGCGCCCAGCAGTGCAATCGAAACATTGAACCACGGCAGGGCCGCAGACGTGCCTGCGAACGTGCCGGGGTCCACCAGCACGACCAGGCCGGCAATACTGAGCACGATACAGGCCACAGTCGAGAGCGTAATTCCCTCTTTTAACAGGAGTAGGCCGAGCAGCGCGGTAAATACCGGGTGCATGTACTGTAACAGCGTGGCTTCAGCCAGAGGCAGGGTCGTCACCGCATAGTAAACACAGATCAGCGCCATTGCCCCTATCACGCCTCGGGCGGCGAGCAGTGCATGCTGCGAGCCCCAGGGCGACAAACCCTTGCGGCGGACGTCGGCATAGCTGATCACCAGCGAAACCAGAGAGCGCGCCGCGACAATCTCAAGCAGTGGAATACCGCGCAGGGCGACCAGCTTTACGCAGGCAGCCATCAGCGCAAACCCGAGCGCGGACACCAGCATATAGCGTGCGCCCACAGGGAACCGTGGGGTGATTTCGGGCAGGGACATTGTGCTGTACCAGTTAAAGAAGGAACCCCGCCAACAGGGTGATTTCTGATTTCAGGCGGGACGCTGCCGCTACCTTACACTGTGTCGATCAGTTTTCAAAAAAACTGAAAGTGGCGGCCAGCTCATCGTCTAGCGAGTGTCTGGCTCTGAATGCTGTGATATTGCGGGACACAGTTAACAAAAAGGAGTGGAGAAACAGTAACTTTCGTGCCCGTGTGTACGCACTTGGATATAATGCATCGACAAGGGGCAGGTTCCGTATGGCGAACAACCACCAGTTTCATGCAGAATCCGGTCGGTCTATCAGTGCTGATGCCGGTTTGGTATCGGACAGCAGTACCGTGGTGGTTTTTTGCCAGAGAAAGTTTGGCTATGACAATAATCGATAAATTTCTGGATGGCAGTTTTATGCCACATGGCCACTGTTTTTTGTGGCGTGAGGACCTGCTTTTTCTGCATGTCGCCGGTGACATAATCACAGCGCTTGCCTACATCATGATTCCTATTGTGCTGGTGCGGCTTGTCCTCATCCGCAAAGATCTCAAGTTTAATTCTCTCTTCCTGTTATTCGCCGCCTTCATTCTGTTCTGTGGTCTGACCCACCTTATCGGCGTGATTAATATCTGGCACGGTTACTATTACGTGGAGGGCGTGGCCAAAGTCCTGACCGGGCTTGTGTCCCTTACTACTGCAATCGTGCTCTGGAAACTTTTGCCGGTATTGGTGGCACTGCCGTCCCGAACCGATATGAAAGAAAAAATGGTAGAGCTGCAATTGGCCAAAGAAGCACTGCAGCAGAGCAACGCATCACGGGAAGCCAAAGTTGCTGAGCGGACGCAGGAGCTGGAACGAATCGCCTATCGGGATTCCCTGACCAACCTGCTCAACCGCCGCGAGATCACCCGTATACTCGACATCGAAATCGAGCGCGCACAGCGCCAGAAAACACCCTTGTCCATACTGATGCTCGATCTTGATAACTTCAAAAGTATCAACGACAACTATGGCCACCAGGTGGGTGACAACGTGCTCAAGGGCACAGCTGATACCCTCATGGAGTGCGGTCGCAGAACCGACTATATAGGCCGCATTGGGGGAGAGGAGTTCATCATACTGCTGCCCAACACTGGTTACAAAGTGGCTCTGGAGTTGGCCGAACGATTTCGCGCTAGTATCGAAGCTACCCCGCCAGACGAAATTCAGTTTACCTGCAGTATCGGTGTGGCAGAGCTGGAGGTGGGCGAGCAGATGGAAAAGCTCATGCAGCGTGTCGATCAGGCTTTGTACACTGCGAAGAACAGCGGGCGCAACACTGTAAAGTAGCGATCACCAAGCCAGACCTCTTTTCCCAGCTTCCGGGATATTTTGAATAAGTGCCTGCCGTCAGGGTTTAAGCTGCCTGCCATTGCGGGTTCTTGACTTCCGACACCTTTTCTCGGCTAATACACACGGGTGCCCCCGAACAAAGCGGTAACACCGAATGAATGCCCTCAGTTATGCATTTTTTGGGTTCTGCGTCGAAGCCGCATCGTTCCGAGCTGCCCTGGAATACATATGCAGATTTTTGTATGCCGTGCAGGGATCACCAGGGAGGCTGAACGGAGTTCGATGTCCGCAAGTCTAGACAAGCAGGCAAAGTCGCTGCTCCAGAAAAATCCACTTGAGACGCCCGTGCTCGAGACGGCCTGTGTCCAGCAACTTCTGAAGAATCTGCAGCAACACCAGCTCGAACTGGAGCGCGAGAACAAAGCCCTGCGGCAACAGCTGCGAGCGGGTGTCGATACTGGCCTCAGTGATAACACGACCTCGCGGGGTGACGCGCCGCCTGAACAGTGCGAACCAGATTCCGCCCAGTTCGCCGAGCGACTGGATTTATTAATTGATCGGCGTTCCGCCGAGCTTCGTGAAAGCGCGGAAGCAGCACTGCGGGACAGTGAGGCCCGATTCAGATCGACTGTCGACAGCCTGCTGGTCGGTGTCGTGGTGCATGCCGCTGACTGCAGCGTTGTCTACAGTAACCCACAGGCTTGCCGTCTGCTCGGGCTCAGCCTCGAGCAAATGCTGGGTAAGCAACCCATTTCCGGCAAGTGGCAGTTTCTCAATGAAGACCGCACAGAGGTGCACTTTGCCGACTACCCGCTGAGCCGGGTCATTGCAACCGGCGAGAGCTTTGCCTACGAATGTATGGGCATAAAACAGCCGGATAGTGCGGATATTACCTGGGTGACAGGTAGTGCCGTGCCGGTGTTCACACCGGATAAAAAGCTGGATCGCGTGGTGGTTAATTTCATGGATGTCAGCGAGATCAAGCGCTTGCAACAGGCGCTGCAGAAGCGGGTTCTCGCTCTGACGCATCCGCTGGCGCAGCCGGAGGGCATCGCCTTCGAAGATCTCTTTGACCTGTCGGAAATACAGCGCATACAGGATGAGTTCTCCACAGCAACCGGTGTCGCCTCCATCATTATCGATGCAGAGGGCAGCGCTATTACACAGCCGAGTAATTTCGTTGAACTCTGCCAGATCATGCCCCGCAGCAGTGAGGGTACGGTGGTCGATTTCTTCACGTCTCCCACTGAGATAGAGCAGTCTCATCCAGATGGTCCGGTCATCACACAGTCGCCGAGCAGTGGCCTTTGGGATGCCGGAGCGGGTATCGAGATCGACGGACGCCACGTAGCGACATGGCTGATCGGGCAGGTGCGCGACGAACTCTGGAGCGAGGAGCAGGTGCGCGCCTACGCTCACCGTATCCGGGCAGGCGAATCAGAGCTGATACAGGCGTACTACCAGACGCCGGTGATGACGGCTGAACGTTTTGCCAAGATCGCGCAGGCCCTGTATACGTTGTCCCGGCAGCTTTCGACAGCCGCCTACCAGAACGTACAGCAGGCCCGTTTTATCGAGGAACAGAAGCGAACCAGCCAGGCGCTGGCTGAAAGTCAGGAGAAGTACCGCAAACTCTTTGAGTCGGAATCCGACGCCATTATGATTTTCGACTATGAAACGCGTCAGTTTGTCGACGTCAATGACGCCGCGACCAAGCTTTACGGCTATACCCGCCAGGAATTTCTGCAGTTGAAACATTCCGCTGTCACTGCAGAGCCGGAATTGGCAGAGACATTGATTCCACAGGTCAGAGCGGAAAAGCCGGTCCCGACTTTCGTAACCCGCCACCGCAAAAAGGACGGCACGATTTTCCCGATAGAAATTACCGCCTTTTCTTTCACCCTGCAGGGCCGCGTCCTGCTCTGCGGCGTGATCCGCGATAATACCCTGCGCGTAGCGTACGAAAAGGAGAGGGAGAAAAATCACGAGGAGTTGCGGCGGTTGGCCTCTGAGCTGTCGCTGGCAGAGCAGCGTGAACGGGAGCGTATCGGGCGGGAGCTGCACGATGGGGTAAGCCAGCTTCTGAGTTCATCGCTGCTGCGATTGAACCTGCTCAAGGAGTCGCCTTTACCGGAAGAAGCGGTTGATTCACTCGACACCGTCTGCGGCATTGTGAAGGAAGCGTTGGATGAAACTCGTTCCCTGACGTTCGAACTGAGTTGTCCGATGCTCTCTGAACTGGGGTTGGCGGCTGCGCTGGATGAGCTGTGCTCCAGTATGACACACGAGCACTCCATCCACTTCGAATTCGAGGGCGCATTGGTGCGGTTGCCTATTTCAATGGACACCAAAATAGCCCTGTACCGGTCGACGCGCGAACTGTTGATCAATGTGATGAAACACTCGGGTGCACAGTGGGCTGGCGTGACTCTGCAGGTGTTGAGTGACTGTGTACAGATCCGCGTAAGAGACAACGGTGTCGGGTTTGACGCGACGATGGCGGGCCGCGGGTTTTCGCCGTCAGGGGGCTTCGGCCTGTTTAACATCCGCGAGTATATCCGCCATCCGGGCGGCAGTTTGCAGATTGAATCGGTTCCAGGGAAAGGGACAGAGGTGGTGCTTAGTGTGCCATCGGAGGAGACGCATGAAGCGCAAAATTAAAATCCTGCTCGCCGATGATCACGAGGTGATGCGCTCTGCCCTGCGCAGCCTGCTGGACTCCCGCGAGGATCTGGCGGTAGTCGGGGAGGCGGGGAACGGACGTGAGCTGATGGCACAGGTTGAGGCGGGGGCGCCCGACGTGGTCGTCATGGATATCAATATGCCGGAGCTCAATGGCATTGAAGCTACACGCCAGCTATTATCCACCTATCCGCATCTCCGGGTATTGGGGTTGTCCATTCACATAAAGGGCCGCATGGTCTCGGAAATGCTCAATGCCGGTGCCAGTGGCTATGTACCAAAGAATTGTGCGGCCAGTGAACTGCTGGAAGCTATTTCCTGTGTCAGCGAAGGAAAAATGTACATCAGTCCGGAAGTGCTCGGCGATTTTGTGGAATCCAGAAATCGCACTGTGTCCGCCGGGAGTGCTTTTGCAACCCTGACAGAGCGTGAGCGCGAAGTGCTGCAACTGCTGGCGGAGGGTTATCCCACCAAGGAAGTGGCCGCCAAGCTCGGCCTTGGCGTGCCTACCGTCCACACACACCGTCAGCATCTCATGCAAAAGCTTAACGCCCGCAGTATCGCGGATCTGGTGCGCTACGCCATCCGCGAGGGTATTGTCTCCAGCGACGCCTGATGAATCTCATAGTTTTTATGAGTCGATAGCATATATCTTACGATTGCCCCGCATCCGCAAAAAGGCTTATAAAGGCCTTAAGAATTCGATGCCAATAAATTCTCTATAGCGAGACCACTATTCAAGAGGAGAGAGGGTGCAAGCAATGGATCATTGCAGGTGTGCCAGATGCAGGCGCAGGGAGATCTACAATCTCACCGGGATGACGCTTTCCCTGGCGTGGAACAAAGTGCTTGGCGGTGCCTGCCAGGCGCAGGGCGAGGACGCGTCCGAACAACAACATCGGCCCGGAAGCAGGCGACCAAACGGCGCGCGAACGGTGCAACGGGCTTCATAGGGCAAAAGAGGGCTTTATAAGGTAAAAGAGGGCATACCAGATTCATTGATCGACCCACAGCGGTAATGGGACTGAATTACATGGAGGTAACATGCCACCGGGAGGTGAAGTTATCATGCAATCGCTTGAACGTTTATATCCCACCTGCGACGAGCCCGGCACGTTTGATCTGGATTTTTGTTCCATCGTTATCCACTCCGAGACGACTGCAGAGGTGGTCATCAATGAGGGGGTGGAAGTGTCCGGCCCGATGGTCGAACAGTGTTTTAGCCTGCTGCGCGGCGCCTTGGTAGCACCCTATTGTCTGCTGGTTAATGAATGCAATTCGCACAGTTACGATTTCCAGGCCCAGACGGCCCTCGGCGCAGTGGATGATCTGCTGGCAGTTGCGCTGGTTTCCGATAAACCGCTCACGGATGTGGCCGCCTGCTGCCTGATGCGTCAGCCGCGACCGACACACTGGCCAATGGCCGTCCTGTCCAACCGGGACGATGCCCTGGCGTTGCTCCACAGCCTATCTCAAACCAGCTTCAGGCGTCATTAGCGGTATGCGATGAGTGCGCATTGCCCGCACTCCATCGCGTAGGCGCGACCCCGCACCATTTGCGAAACGCGCGCCTGAAGGTGCTGGCATCGCTGTAACCCAGTCTGGAGGCGATTTGTTCAATGGACATGTCCCCGCGCAGTAACAGGCGCTGTGCCTGTGCCTGAAGAGAGTCGTCTCGCAGCAGACGAAACGAGGTGGCGGCGCGCTGCAGTTGCCGGCGAAATGTGGAGGGCGGTCGCTCAAGCGTTGCCGCCACTTCTTCCAGCGAGGGAATGGGCCGGCCCTGCATCACCGCTGCGCTGATGAGTGCGTCAACCTGCTGCGTGAGTCCGTGTGCTGGATCATGAAATACCGCGCAGGGGAACAGCTCGAAAAACTCTGTGAACTCGGCCCGCGTGCGCACCACAGGCCGCGCCAGATGCGTCGCCGGAAATTCCAGACTGCACTGGTCACCGCCTGCCAGTACCGGGGCGCGGAAGAGCTTGAGAAAGGGAATCAGGTCTTCCCGCTCGAGCGGCCCGATGCACACCTGTTGCAGTGGAAACTGTGCACCGCCCAGCCACTGCAGCAGTTGCAGGAACGAGAACAATCCGGTGATGTCGATCAGGGTCGCCGCTCTGCTGCGCTCGCTGCGCAGTGAATCGAGTTGGAATACGGCAGTATCTCCCACGATGGAGAGCCTGATCTGCCCAGCGCGGGGGTGCAGCATCGCGGTGTAGTCACTAAGCAGGGCTATAGCCTCGCGCAAATCTACCGCGCTCATTACACAGCGACACATCAGCTCGACCTCGGTGCGGGACATAGGTGCATGGGCATCGGCGCTGGCGACAAACTGCTCCAGCCGTTGCACTGCTTCCAGGTACCAGTGGGCAAACTCGGAAATGGAGGTCGGTGGCGGCCCCGGTAGACTGATCTTCGCGTGGGCCAGTTCCTGTTGCAGGAGTTCTACCAGGGGTTGCAGCGCCAGTTCGACGTCGGATTTGGCGATTTCGGACATGTTGCTCTCCCTGGATGTTGAGGAATTGCCGGCAGCCCTATTCTGCCGCGTTTTCCGGTGTCGACTGAGCAGCTTGCGTGGCCCGCAGTGCTGAACCCGGTTTAGACTGAGTTTAGGTAAGATGTAGCAGTAATGCCAATAATGATGAGCATAAATGTGCTTATAAGGCGTCCCGCAGCGCGTTACTGTATGCCCACTTCAATCAGCGAGCAGGAGTGGCGGGATATGGCGAAGAAGCCTTTTCGAGTAGTGGTCATCGGTGCGGGAATGTCGGGAATTCTCGCCGGCATTAAATTGCAGGAGGCGGGCATAGACGATTTTGCGATCTATGAGAAGGCCGACCGCGTCGGCGGAACCTGGCGCGAGAACACCTACCCCGGCCTTACCTGCGATACGCCCTCACACCACTATACATACACCTTCGAGCGCAACCCGGACTGGAGCAGCTATCTGCCACCGGGACCGGAGATACAGGCATACTTCGAACGCACCTGCCGCAAGTACGGCGTCGACAAGTTTATCCGCTTCAACGCGGAGCTCGACAGCGCCGAGTATCGCGACGGCCGTTGGCACCTGCAGTTGCAAAGCGGTGAGCGCGATGTTGCGGATGTGGTCATAGCGGCCTCCGGCGTGCTGCACCATCCAAGCTACCCGGATATTGATGGCATGGAGAGCTTCCAAGGCGCGCTGTTTCACAGCTCGCGCTGGGACCACAGCGTGCCGCTGGAAGGCAAGCGCATAGGCGTGATCGGTACCGGATCAACCGGCGTGCAGATTATCTCAGCGCTGGCCGGCAAGGTCGATTTGATCGAGCACTATGTGCGCACACCACAGTGGATCATGCCGGTAGAGAACACACCCTACAGCGAGGAGCAGCGCCGCGCGTTCCACGATGACCCGGCGGCGCTGGAAGAAGTGATGCAGACCGAGGAGTACCTCGCCAGTGTCAACAGCTACACGCAGGTGATTACCCGCGAGAACCCGGAGGCGGCGGAGTTCTGGAAGGCCACCTGTCTGCAGAATCTGGAAGCGAGTGTTGCTGACCCCGTACTGCGTGAAAAACTGCGTCCCGACCATGAACCGCTATGCAAACGCCTGATCTTTTCGCCGGACTACTACCAGGCGATCCAGCACCCGCAGGCGGCACTGGTCACCGAAGGGATAGAGCGCATTGAAGCCAATGGCATTCGCACCAGCGATGGGGCGCTGCACGAGCTCGATATTATTGTGATAGCCACCGGCTTCAAACCCGACCAGTTCATGCGGCCGATGCAGATTACCGGGGCTAATGGCGTGACCATGGAGCGCCTGTGGCAGGAGCGCCCCAAGGCCTACCTCGCGATCAGCATGCCTGACTT
Organism: Halioglobus sp. D3-4; assembly: GCF_055809315.1. NCBI lineage: Bacteria > Pseudomonadati > Pseudomonadota > Gammaproteobacteria > Cellvibrionales > Halieaceae > Halioglobus > Halioglobus sp. D3-4. Next base: position 2,084,615 of record NZ_CM147907.1, on the reverse strand, counting down.
CCCCAATTTCTTTATGCTCAACGGCCCCAATGGCCCGGTGGGCAATTTTCCACTCATCGATATCGCCGAGCACCAGTGGCACTACATTGAACAGCTGTTGGAAAAAGTTCGCGCGAGTGAGGGCGCCGGGATATGTGTATCAGAGACTGCGCTGGAAGAGTTTGAGCAGCGACGAATTGCCGCCGCCAAAACAACCGTCTGGTTTGTTGGCGGCTGCAAAAGCTGGTACCTGGATGCGCAGGGTGTGCCTGCCAGTTGGCCGTGGGACTACGATCGGTTTGTTGCCGAGATGCAGCAGCCGAACTGGGAGCACTTCGAGCTGACTACGGCGGCTGAGAGCGAAGCGGCGGAAACGGTGGCATAACTTTCGTTGCCATAGACGGAGCAGCTATAGCCTTCAGTTGTTCGACCGGATTCGACAATGGGCTGCGAAGCGACAGCGGCGCGCGCGTTTAATCGGGCGCAGACGCTACCACTTTGTTTAATGCCGGGTCGTTGGGCGGGCGGTATACGCAGCGCGTACCCGCCGGGTGGTAGATATAGGCCACACAGCCGTTGCAGTTGTCACAGCCGGATTCACTGAGCTCGCCAGCGCGAAATTTATTCACCAGTGCCGGCTCGTGTATCAGGGCTCTGGCAAGCACCACACACTCGAACCCCTCCGCGACCGCCTGCTCGGCATTGGCCAGTGACTTGATGCCGCCGAGATAGGCCAGTGGCAGTGTGACGGCGGCGCGAATTTTGCGCGAGTATTCGAGGAAGTACATCTCCTTGAAGGTCACGTCCGGTTCGCTGGCGGCTGCGCCCTTCATCATGAAGGCGGTGAGCCAGTCACCCTGTGACTTCAGTACTTTTACGATTTCCTCGCGGTTCATGCGGCTGCCGAACATAAACCAGGTGGACTCCACATTGCGGCCACCGCTCAGCACCAGCATGTCGGCACCGGCGGCCTCCAGTGCCTGCGCGGTGACGATGCCATCCTCGACTTTGGCGCCGCGGCGGGTGCCGTCAGCGACATTGATCTTTGCCAGTACTGCGGTTGTCTCGCCCACGGCTTCTTTCACTGCGGCCAGTACACGGGCCGGGAAGCGCACGCGGTTTTCTGCACTGCCGCCGTATTCATCCTCGCGTCGGTTGCTCAGCGGCGAGATAAACTGGTTCAGCAGGTAGCCGTGCCCCATATGCAGTTCTACGGCGTCAAAGCCAGCATCCCTTGCCAGTTGTGCGGCGGTGACGAACTCCGCGATCACGCGTGTCATGTCGTCTTCATTCATGGCCCGCTGCAGGAAGTTACCCTTGAGCGCGCCGGCGGGGTTGAAGCCGGCACTGGAACTGATGGTGCGGCCTTTCACTTTCATACCGGTGACAAACGAGCCGCCGTGGGTGATCTGCGCGGAGATGGCCGCCCCTTCCGCGTGCACGGCATCGGTGAGTGCCCTCAGGTCCGGCAGGATTTCCGGGCGCATCCAGATCTGGTTGGGCAGGGTGCGTCCCTCGCGTGCTACCGACATATAGGCGACGGTGGTCATGCCAACGCCGCCGCGCGCGAGATCGCTGTGGTGTTTCACCAGTGCTTTGGTCGGAAACCCATCGAGGCACATCGCCTCGTTTGCGCCGGACTTGATAAAGTGATTGCGCAGTGTAAGTGGGCCGAGAGTGATTGGATCGAATGGCGAGGCAGGTGCGTTCATGCAGTAACCCGACGAGTCATAGTTGTTATGGAATATCGGCGGTTATCCTAGCAGTTTTACCCGGCATTGGAGAGGGGGTGCAATTACGGCTCAGTGGCCGGGCCGGGGTGAAAATCACTGCGCATTTCGTGCCAGCAGGGGTTGTCTTCGGGCACCGTCCCGGAACCTTCCGCCAGCGCTGCCGGGGAGATACCGGTGTTGGAAGTACTGCCACAGTTGGGCAGGGCGCCCTGCAGGCCGTTTGGCAGGCGCACATTCACACCACAGGCAGACTGTAATTGTGTTCTGGTCAGGCTGGTTACACCGCTAAGGTCGGTGCCTATAAACTGCGCGCCAGTGAGGTCTGCGCCGCTGAAATTTGCGCCGGATAGTTCAGCGCACTGAACCACCGGTTCGCGCCGCGTATCGTGTCGGTGTGAGACATAGCAGTTAAACACCGCACCGCGCAAATCGGCGCCCTCGAAATCCGCGCCGACCATGCGCGCGCCCTGCAGGTTGGCGTGTTGTAACCGGCTGCGCCCGAGGTAGGCGTAGCTCAGGTCCGCGCGCCCCAGATAGGCACCGGAGAAATCGCTGTCTTCGAGATCGGAACGCACCAGGCTGGCGCGGCGCAGACAGGTGTTGCGAAAGCGCACCGAATCGAGGTTGGCATTGGACAGGTCCACGTCCTCGAGCAGCGCGCGACTGAAATCCGCGCGTTGAAAATCCGAGCCAGAAACCACACTGTCCTTCAGATTGACCGCGACCAGATTCGCGCGGTGGCCGTAGGCGTAGCGCAAATCGGAATGCGTCATGGCCGTGCCCTGCAGGTCACCATCCTCGATATCCGCCGTCAGCCAGCGCACGTTTTTCGGTTTGAGGCCCAGCACTTCCGGATAGGCGAAATCCGGGTCGGGCGGCGCTTGTACAAACCTGTCCAGCAGCCAGGGCAGGGTGTGGCAGAAAAGACTGATCGCGAACATCGCAGCACCGAGCAGCCACAGGATGCGCGATGCGTTTGGGACGCGCCACGCCTCCCTGCGTAACTGTGTCATCGCGCCACTGAACAGCCGCAGTGCACCCCATACGGCCAGCAGCACAATACCGATATGGGCGATGGTGACGGGCCAGTCCCGCACCGGAAGATAGCGCCACCAGATCGCCATCAGCGTCGCCGGCACTGCGCCCCACATCAGGAAGATAAGCAGCGCCTCACGAAACCCCGCCGCCGACATGCCTTCACGCAGGCGAATAAGATCCATAAATAGCCAGGAATTGGCGCTGCGTTCAATGCGGGTGCCATCGGGCAATACATCCGGCAGGCTCGCGATACTCTGCCAGAACCGGGTCATATAAAACTGCTGGTAGGCGAACAGGAAGACCAGGATGACGGGTGCTATCCAGAACAGCGACGCCGCCGGGATGCTGGTCGACAGGTTCGGCATCACCGCTGAGGGCGCATTGGTAAAGATGGATACATCCGGCGTCGAGAACACCGTGAGCACGATAAACGCATTCACCAGCAGCAGAAACAGGTACAGCCCCCGGGCAATACCCGCAACATCGCCGAGATGCCCTATGCGATCGATACTGGCCAGTGCTGGCGGCAGGCGCATGCCGGTCAGGTCGGCGCCGGCAATATCGTCTGCGGTGAGGCCACAGACATCGCCCAGGTCGGCGTCCCGCAGCTGCGCTTTGGCGAGACCTCGCACGCCCTGCATTCGGGCATTGCCAAACTGGGCCCGCACCAGTATGGCATCGCTGAGGTCTGCGTTTTCCAGCACCGCGCCATCGAGTTGGCAGGCGGTGAGATCCGCGCCGCGCAGGTCCGCGCCGGCCAGTTGGGCACTGTGCATATCGGCGCCGGAGAGATCGGCCTTCTGCAGTGTGCAGCCGTTGAGTTCAGCGCCTGCCAGATCAGTTTCTGCGAGTACCGCGCGACGACCACTGCTGCCATTGCTGGTTAACCAGTCGGCGTGCTCTTCCAGAATATAATCCAGGCCATCGAAGTGGGTGGCTGCAGCGTCGCGGGTATCCATACCCCCAGTTAAGTCAAGCCCCGGGCGCTGGTCAAGTGACCCCCTGCGACGCGTTGAGCCCGGCTCCGCAGGGTGGGTTGCTATAGCGCTTTAGGCGGCAGTGTCTTTGAAGCGGTAGCGTATCGGCATGGATTTCAGGCCGCCGACAAAGATCGCCTGCACCCATTCGGGCTCGGCAGCCAGTTCTATCTGTGCAAGGCGTGGCAGCAGCTCGCGAAAGAACACTTCCACTTCCAGTATCGCCAGGTGCTGGCCGAGACACATGTGTCCGCCGTAGCCAAACGCGAGCTGATTGCGGTTGTCGCGTTCAATATCGAACACGTCCGGATTCTCGATCGCGTCACTGTCGCGGTTGGCCGAGGGATACCACAGGCACAGGCTCTCACCGGCCTTGATTGTTTTGCCCTGCAATACGACGTCCTCGGTGGGAGTGCGCATCATGTGCCGTACAGGGGATACCCAGCGAATCATCTCTCTGGCGGCCTGCGGCGCCAGATCGGGGTTATCCTGCAGTTTCTTCAGCTGCTCAGGGTGCTCCAACAGGGCTTTCAAGCCGCCGCTGATCGTGGCGGAGGTGGTGTCGTGGCCCGCCGTGGCGGTGATGATGAAGTAGCTGATCTGATCGAGCTGCTCCATCGGCTCGCCGTCGACCAGTGCGTTGGCGAGAATAGAGGCGAGATCACCCGTGGGGTTCTTCTTGCGGTCTTCCACCACGGCGGTGAAATAGGCGAAGAAGTCCATCAGTACCGCCATGCCGTCATTCACATCGCCGCCCCGGGATTGTGTCGGGTCCTGGCCGCCGAACAGTTCCTGCGTCAGCTTCAGCATCATAGCCTCTTCCTCGGGCGCGACACCGATGATCGACATGATCACCCGCAGCGGGTAGAGCAGCGCGATATCCTTGACGAAATCGCACTCGCCGCCCATCGCCTCCATCTTGTCGACATACTGGCGCGCGATGGTTTCGACATCACCGCGCAGTTTGCCGACGGGGCCGGGCTTGAACCAGTCGCGCGTGACATTGCGTAGCTTCTTGTGCTTGGGGTCGTCCATGTGAATGAGTGTTTCAAGGCCGTTGCGCGTGCCAAATTGTTCCAGCAGCGCGCGCTCAAACGCCTGTTGAATCAGCACCGTGCGTGGGTTGTTCAGAAACTTGGCGTTGTTCTGGCTGATATGCTTGATGTCGGCGTGCTTGGTGATCGCCCAGAACGGTTCGAAATCCGGGTGCTCCACGCGGCTGACAGGGTCGTTCTCGCGCAGCGCTCGGAACAGCTCATGCATTGTGTTTTCATCGCCCATGACGGCGGGGTCCAGTAACTGTTGTGAAACGCTCATGTTGCTACCCGGCTGTAAAAAAGAGGCGAAAAGGGTACACAGAGAGTGAGTAATTATCCAGACTCTTTGTCGGGGAATATCGGAATTCAAGCTTTCCCCGGTGATGTCGCGAGGTCATCGCCCGGCGGGGTAGGGAATGGTGTGGGGAATATTGCGCCTCTGTGCACGCCAGCAGCGCGCTAATCCAGCGCTTCGACTTTGATATACAGCGCGGTAGAGGAGGCCTCACTGGCACGTCCGCTGGAACCGATACCGCTGGCCTGCTGACTGCCCGAGGTATTGATCGTGCCGATAGGCAGCCATTCGCCGAGCCTGCCGGAGACATCTGAGCGCAGCTGCTGTGTGGCGACGGTGCGCCCTTCGAGCTGGTCGTTGCTCTGGTCGATGCTGACTCGCACTGTGTTGTCATTGAGCCAGGCCGTGGCGTAGAACCCCTGCAGTGCATTCACATAATCCTGCTGCATATAGCGGTTGCCATCGGCGCCCAGCGTGTAGGTTCGCACGGGGGCGCTCATGCCCGTGGCGATATACGCCGGCATCCCCTCCGTCGCTCGCACGGCCTGCGAGCCTTCGCCGCTGCTGGTGCCCGAATGATTTTCAACGCGAATGGTGGTGCGGCTCCCCGAATTACCACTGTCGATACTGCGCCCGCCGCTACCGGTGCGGATTACCGTATTGCCAGAGCGAATGACGCTATCGACGTCCACGCCCTGACGGTGGTCGCTGCCGGTGCTGTCGCTGCGCACAGATATCTGTAGCTGCCGCCCGGCCTTGTCCAGGCTCTTCAGCAGCTCGCGTGTTTTCTCCAGTTCCTCTGGGGTCGCGTTCAGAATCAACTGGTTTTGATAGGCTGTCACCGTGCTGCCCGCAGAGAGATAGGGCTTGATCACCGGTACCAGTTGCGCCGGGGTGGCATAGTGCAACGTGATCGGCGTGAGCACGCGCTGGGCTAGCGCGAGGGGCGCTGCGAAAGCCAGGATGAGGATCAGAAAGAGTCGCATGGAGAAATCCTAACACAGGTTCACGCTGCCAATGTTGCGCATGGCGATGCTGCAATAGAGGTAGTTTGTCAGGTACAGGCCGTAAGGGGGGGCAATATTTATTGAATCGGCGTATGCTGTTTACCAGTGTCAAACTTCTTCGTTAGATAGAAAAATGCAATCGCCAAAAGCCTGTGATCTGTTAATCGTTGGGGGGGAGGGCGACCTTGCGCTGCGCAAGCTGTACCCTGCCCTGTATTCACTGTGGGTGAGTCATTGCCTGCCAGAAGACTTCCGCATATTCGCCGTCTCGCGGCGGGACACACCACAGAGCGAGTTTCTCGCCCAGGTGCGCACCTGGTTTGATACCAGTAAGTCCGCGCAGCAATACGATGAAAATGCCTGGCGCGATTTCACCTCAAGACTTACCTTTCACTCACTGGACGCCACTTCCGGCGAGGCACTGGCGCAGTTGCGCGAGGAGTCCCTCACCGACGCCGATCGTCACCTCGTTGTGTATCTGGCCACGCCGCCGACTATTTTCGGGCCGGTGTGCGAGGCGATCAAACTGGCGGGCCTGGTGCGCCCCAATACGCGGATTGTGGTAGAGAAACCGCTGGGTGAGGATCGCGAATCCTTTCAGGAGATCAACGGCCAGCTCACCGCGATTTTTGAGGAGCGGCAGGTGTACCGCATCGATCACTACCTCGGTAAGGAAACCGTGCAGAATCTGCTGGCCCTGCGTTTCGCCAATATGTTCCTGGAGCCACTGTGGAACAGCAAGTACATCGACAACGTGCAGATTACCGTGGCCGAGTCCATCGGTGTTACCGGGCGCTGGGAGTTTTATGACGGCGCCGGCGCGATGCGCGATATGCTGCAGAACCATATGTTGCAGTTGCTCTGCCTGATCGCAATGGAGCCCCCCGCACACCTGGAACCCACCGCGGTGCGCAACGAAAAGCTCAAGGTCCTGTCCTGCCTGCGTCCGTTGCAACAGGATATGCTGCGCGACAATGTCGTGGTGGGGCAGTATGTGGCCGGTACCGCAGAGGGCAAGCCGGTGCCGGGCTACTGTGAAGAGCAGGGCTCGGAAGCGAACTCGCGAACCGAAACTTTCATCGCGATCAAAGCACATATCGACAACTGGCGCTGGGCCAATGTGCCGTTTTATCTCCGCACCGGCAAGCGCCTGCAGACACAATATTCAGAGATTGTGGTGGAGTTCAAACCGGTACCGCACTCCATTTTCCCGTCGCAGCGCGCAATGGATGCGCCCAACCGGCTGATTATCCGGCTGCAGCCCGATGAGACCATCAGCCTGGAGTTGATGAACAAGGTGGCGGGGTTGGATGTGAAGATACCGCTGCGCACCGCGGCGCTCGACTTGAGTTTTCCCGAGGAAAACGAGCCGGGCAGTACCCCTGATGCCTACCAGCGTCTGCTGTTGGATGTGATCCGCGAAAACCCCACGCTGTTTGTTCGCTCCGACGAGGTGGAAGAGGCCTGGAAATGGGTCGATCAGATCAAGGCCCTGCTGGATGAAGTCGGCAAGGCACCGGAGAAATACACCGCCGGGAGTTGGGGGCCCACCAGCGCCGTTGCGCTGATTGCGCGCGATGACAGGGCCTGGCGGGAGTTCTCCTAGTGACCCGGCCCATGCACACCTTTGACACCAACGCCGAGCTGTCGACGGCGCTCGCGGTGCGTATTGCCGACGATCTGGCATCGGCCATCGCCGAAAACGGCAGTGCCACGCTTGCGGTATCTGGTGGCTCTACTCCGCGACCGCTGTTTGAAGCGCTATCCCGGCAGGTATTGGACTGGTCACAGGTGGCCGTCACCCAGGTGGATGAGCGCTGGGTGGATGAGACGCACAACGACTCAAATGCTCGGCTGATAAAACAACACCTGTTGCAACACGAGGCCGCCGCTGCCGAATTCCTCTCGATGAAAACACCCGAGGATTCGCCGTTCACCGCGGAACGGGCCGCCAGCAGCAAACTGCAGCGCTTTGCCGCCGGTATCGACGTACTGGTGCTCGGCATGGGTGAGGACGGCCACACCGCATCCTTCTTTCCCGGCGCCGGCAGCCTGATGCGCGCGATGGACCCCACAGGGACAGATGTGTGTGTTGCGGTGCGACCGCCCGAGGCCGCACACGACAGAATGACGCTTTCGCTGAGCACACTGCTACGCGCAAGGCACGCCTACCTGCACATCGTCGGAGACGCCAAGCACGAGGTGCTGGCACTCGCCAGTGAAGCCGGTGATGTCGCACTTTTACCAATTCGCGCATTGCTGCACAGAGAAGCGCTTGCGCTGGACATTTACTACGCCAACAGGAATTGAATCATGTACCCGGTAGTGGAAGAGGTTACCGCGAACCTGCGCAGCCGCAGCAAGCTGACGCGACAGGCTTATCTGGATCACTGCAAACGGACGCGTGACGAAACCCCGCCAAAGCGCACGCTGTCCTGCGGTAATGTGGCGCATGGCTATGCCGCCTGCAGCGACACAGAGAAGCAGCTGATCGCCGGCATGGAAGCCCCCAACATCGGCATCATCAATGCCTACAACGATATGCTGTCGGCACATCAGCCGCTGGCAGATTACCCGGCGATGATAAAGAAACTGGCGCTGCAGCTGGGCGCAACCGCGCAGGTGGCGTCCGGCGTCCCCGCGATGTGCGACGGCGTCACGCAGGGCCAGCCGGGTATGGAACTTAGCCTGTTCAGCCGCGATGTAGTGGCTATGGCCACCGCGATAGGGCTCAGCCACAACCTGTTTGACGCCGCCCTGTGCCTGGGCATTTGCGACAAGATCGTGCCGGGCATGTTGATCGGCGCACTGCAGTTCGGCCACCTGCCCACCGCGTTTATCGGCTCCGGCCCGATGGCAACCGGCATCCCCAACAAGGAAAAGGCCGCCGTGCGCCAACAGTACGCCGAGGGCAAAGCGGATGAAGCGGCCCTGCTGGCGGTGGAATCCGCCTCCTACCACAGCGCTGGCACCTGCACCTTCTACGGCACCGCCAACACCAACCAGGTGATGATGGAAATACTCGGGGTGCAATTGCCGGGCAGTTCCTTCCTGCACCCCGATGACCCGCTGCGCCCGGCGCTGACCAAACGCACGGTTGAACAACTGGTGCAGCCCGCCGCAATCACCCAAACACGCCGACTGTGCGATGTAGTGACCGAGGCCTCACTGGTAAATGCGGTGATTGCGATACTGGCCACCGGCGGTTCCACCAATCACACCCTGCACCTGCTGGCCATTGCCCACGCAGCGGGTATCGATCTCACCTGGGACGACATGGACAAGCTCTCGCGCGCGGTGCCGTTGCTGGCGCGCGTCTACCCCAATGGCTCCGCCGACATCAATGACTTTCAGGCCGCAGGCGGCACCGCCTTTATCGTGCAGGAACTGCGCAGCGGCGGCCTGCTGAACGAAGACGTTGTCACCCTGCTCGGTAGCGGCCTCGAACCCTATGCACACAGGCCAACGTTCGACAACGAGCAGAACGTGCAGTGGGTAGATGCCGTAGCGGAATCACGCCGCATGGACGTGGTGCGCCCGGTCACCAATCCCTTCGCGCCCGAAGGTGGCTTGCGCAGCCTCGCTGGCAACCTCGGCAACTGCGTGATCAAAACCTCAGCGGTGGAAGAAGCGCACCAGAGCGTGACAGCCCCGTGCCGCGTATTTGAATCACAGGAGGCATTGAAAGCCGCCTTCGATGCAGGCGAACTGGACCGGGACGTAGTCGCCGTTGTGCGCTTCCAGGGCCCCGGCGCCAACGGCATGCCAGAGCTGCACAAGATGACACCCTACCTCGGTGTACTGCAGGATCGCGGCTTCAAGGTGGCGCTGGTTACCGACGGGCGTATGTCTGGCGCATCGGGCAAAGTGCCTGCGGCCATTCACCTCTCACCGGAAGCGATAGAGGGCGGCACGATAGGGCGGTTGCAGGATGGCGATGTGATTGAACTGGATGCCCACAAAGGCCAGTTAAATGTGCTGCTGCCCCGGGAAGAGTTGGAAGCCCGCCCGCTGGCACAGCTCACGCCACAGGAGCACACACTGGGCCGCAACCTGTTCGATGTGTTCCGCAGAAACGTCAGCAAATCCACCCGCGGTGCCTCCGTGTTCGGCGCCGCAGCGGATGCCAGCGCCAACGCCAGCGCCGACTGAGAATAAAACCATGTTAAAAGCACTCTTCCTCGATATGGATGAAACACTCTGCGATACCGCTGCGGCCAACAGAGAAGCCACGCGCCGGATGGCAGAAGAACTGACGAGACTGTACGGCGAGGCAGTTGACAGCCAGAGCGTGGCAGAGGCCTACGTTCGCGGCATGTATCGCCAGTGGAATGACAGCCAGCGCCAGCGCTACCTGCCCATTATCGCACAGCGCGGTGAAGGTACATTTCGGGCGCAACTCATTCGCGACCTGCTGGCCGAGCAGGGCATAAACGACGTCAGCCAGGCCACCGCCGAGGCCCTGCTGGACAAGTTCGACAAGGATCGCCTCGACGCATTCCACTTCTACCCCGGTATCGAAGAGTTCCTTGCCGAAGCGCGCAAACTGTTCACACTGGTCGTCATCACCAATGGCCCCGAGTACTCACAGGTTCCCAAGGTACAGGCCGTGCATCTAGCCCGGCATGTAGATCACATAATCATCGGCGGCCAGGAGCCCGAACAAAAACCTGCCGCATCAATCTTTGAAAAAGCACTGAGACTGGCCAACTGTGAAGCGCACGAGGCGATTCATGTGGGTGACAGCCTTGCAGCGGATATTGCGGGTGCGCATAACAGCGGCATTACCTCGGTGTGGATTCAGCACCAGCAGCCATTGGATGCGGAGCTGGGGATTAATCCGCATCATACGGTGCTGCATCCGGGGGAGATTCCGGCTTTGATTCGGGAGATTCATGGGGGGTAGGTGTTGGGGGCTGTACTCAGGATTGGATTTGGGTTTGTGTCTACATATAGACATGGCTAGTAGTCAGGCATGGCTATATCTACCTACACATGGCTAGATGTGGACACAATGGCTAGACTTAGCTACAACATATACATAACTGTTATGTGAATGCAGCTCTATAAAGTGAGACCGCCGGAGTGATTGATATGGATAAAAGATTAGATACGGAATCGTTTTTGCGCAGGGCAGGTCACACACCAGAAGAAGCAGAAAAACTGACGCTTCAACTTGAGCAACTTGCCCAGAAAAAAGACCGTAATGTTTCAGAGAAGGCAGAAATAATTGTAAGTCAAATAAGCTCTGTGCCCGGTCTGGGTTTCGAGCGGAATTACGCACAAGTAATTGTTGAAGCTCTATTGCTGAGCGGATTGTATGACGGGTTACAAATTGCATTAACATTATTAGGAAACTATTTTGGCAGTGCGGACCCAAGATCCGACGGTATAGAACCTGATGATCCAAACGCTCCGTGGAATCTGGTTGAAAAGGTGTATAAAGAAACACCAGAAGAAGTTGTTAGGCCCTTTGAAAAAAGTGCTCTAAAAGTTCAAAAAGAATTTCAAAAAACGGTACAAGATATGGTGATCGAAGAATATTCTGAAATGTACCCAGAAAGAAATATTAGGCTCATCGCACTTGGAATATCTCAAGGTATAGAGCGCGCCATTAGATCGGATCTGAAGTCCTAGTGGGTGGGCGTAATTACACACATAACAAGTAAAGGCTACGGACGGTTTCACCGCCGCAGCTTTTGGCGTTAACTGCTCGCCACCGATGAGGAAATAGCCAATGCCGGAGTGTGATAAGAACGAGCTTGACCTTGCAAAGTTTATATACAACCACAGCCATATTGAAGCTCAACTTTTCTGGCAAAGAAATAATTTCTTTTTCCTGGTCAATACGGCATTGCTGGGAGGATCTTTCTATTCGATATTCATCCCCAAAGAGGATCCTGAAATCTCTAACAAAATAGTAATTTTGATTTGTGTCGCGGGTTTTGTCAGCAGCCTATTTTGGTTGCTGATGAATAAGGCGAGCAAAGATCTCAATCATTCTCTAGCACGTGACTTAGAGGCCGTCATTAAGGGTGACCCCTATCTCCGTTCGAAGTTTCATAACACCTACAAAAAGAGAGCATTGAGTCCTACAGGGCTAAATCATTGGTTCATTGTATGTTTTCTAGTTGCTTGGATTTATGTTCTGTTGAGTCAACTACTATGCAGTTAACAAGCGACGGTGATCCCAAATCAACCCCGTAGCCAAATTCATTTACGCCATCTTCCACCCTTGCTGATCGCGAACCATAGCGTTCAAGATCGTCATCATCTTCCGCATACTGGCGGTGAGCGCGACCTTGCTGTGTTTACCCTGGGCGACGAGTTTATTGTAGAACGCCTTCATCACAGGGTTGTGCTGGTTCGCACACAGCATCGCCATATAGAGCATCGTTCTTATCGGCGCTCGTCCACCGCGTATGCGTCGTTTACCGCGCATAGAGCCACTGTCGCGGTTGAAGGGCGCCAGCCCGGTCAGGGCGGCGATCTGCTTGTGAGTGAGATGCCCGAGTTCTGGAAGCTCCCCCAGCAGTGTGTACGCGACGCCGTCGCCAATGCCTGGTACAGACGTGATAATCGAGCATGTCTCTTGCCACTCTTCAACGGTTGAGACGATGGTGGTGATGTGTTTCTCAAACCCAGGCGATCTCCTTATCCATAAGTTTTATGGAGCGCCGGTGTGATGCCTCCAGGAATTTCTGTGCCTTGTGTAAGCGATTCAACTCACGCGTACGCTGTTCATTCAGCTGTCGCTTACGAGCCAGCAAATCCCTGACTTTTCGGATCTTTTTATCAGGTAGTGGCCTTGGGTTGAGTGCCATGACTTTGCCAAAACGGGCGATCAGGTAGGCATCAATTTTGTCAGTTTTGGCCATGAGCCCCTCAGCTTTGGCAAACTGTCTGACCTTCAGGGGTTGAACGATGATGATCGGCAGCGCCTTCTCTGCGCAGGCCTCTGCGACCCTCCGTTCATACCCGCCAGTGGCCTCCACGACAACGTGTGTGAGCTTGTAGCGTTTAAGCTGTTTTACGAGCGCTTGGATGCCGGTGTTATCGTTTGCAACTTGCCAGTGTGTACCTAATTCTACAATGGCAATATCGAGAGTATCCTTCCCGACATCGATACCAACGTTACGTTCGGTGCTTCTACTGTCTGCAATGTAGATTGTGTTCATAACTCTCCCTTGCTACATTCGAGCTCGAGGCTCTTTCGACTGTTCGAGTTTAAAGATGAAATCGATGAGGCGCCCAAGCTTGTTAACGGGCTAGACTGTGTCTGCACCTGTGCGCAACCGGGCTGCCACACCGAAAACCTGCTGCTACAGGTTTGAGCCTCACTTTATCGCTTATGGGAAATATCTGAAAATGTTGGTATTTCGATCATACAAGCCCGGCCACACCGCCGCCTTCGGCGGCTGGACTCGCGGACAAGCCGCTCGCCTGGGCCAGCAGCGTTATACCTATGGACTGCTCATTGAATATTGAAGATTCAAAACATTATCTGCGTACTTTTGAAGATCAACTTTATGATTCTGTCTATCTCCTATATTTCTCATTTGATACCAATCAGGATCAATATCCCGATGACGTTATTAGACCTCTCACTAGAGCCTCGATACTGAACAGCATTCTACTTTTGGAAAGCGCGGCAAACAGCCTTATCGATGCTCTCGATTTGCCTTGCCAGTTTTACGCTGATATTGAAAAGCTGCCCGTGCTATCCAAGTATGAGTTTTTTCTGAGTAAGATAAAGCCTGAAATAACCTTCGATCGCGGTTCGTCCGAAGTACAAGGAATATCTGAGTTGAAGTCCATCCGTGACTTTTATGTACACCCTAAGATAAAGAGATCAAGATGGGACCGGATCGCTGAGAATGTCTGGGATACGGATTATGGTGAAACCAATCAATTGGGGTTTCCTCGTGATCCAAGTAGGTGGAGTAAGGAGCAAGCTATACTGGCTCTTAAAACAGTCAACAATTTCTTCAATTTGTATTTTCTAGTTTGGTGTGAGTTCTCTGCGGACACTGTTGTAGATTTACTGCTCAGCAGCGAAAAAGCGGATCTCAAAAGGCCAATGGGAGCAGCTATTGATTGTGTTGACGGATTGAATCGAGCCGTTACAGAATGGGGTATAGGTTTTGAGTTTATCGGGAAAAAGGTATAACGATAACCGGCAGTGCGCCCCCTTATGGCCCGGTTGCTAAAACCGCTGAGGCAGCGTTGATGTTGTAGAAAAACACTTAAAAAACAGTATATTTCTGATAAAATACAGCATCACCAACGGAGTGGTAACATGCCAAACTTCAAGCCCTACAGTAAGCGTTCAATTCCTGAGGAGCTATATGCCATACCCAATTGAAAGGAAGCTAGTTGTAGCGGTTTCATCAAGTGCTTTATTTGATTTATCTGAGTCGCATTCGGTTTTTGTCGAGAAAGGGCCGAAAGCCTATAAAAAGTTTCAAGAAGAAAATTTAGACAAGGTTCTTGAAAAAGGCGTTGCTTTTCCTTTTATAAAGCGCTTTCTAAAAATCAACCAGCGGTTTCCTGAGAAGCTGCCGGTCGAGGTTGTTTTATTGTCAAGAAATTCAGCCGCTACAGGTAAAAGAGTTTTTAGGTCAATTAAACATTATGACCTCGATATATCGCGGGCTGCATTCATGGAGGGAAAATCGCCCTTTGGATCAAGGGGTCAGAGTCCTTGATCCAACTACCCTGTCTTCGTTTTGGGGAAGCCTACGAAGGCTGTTTTCAAAGACTCTGCCCCCTTGATCCCGAACCCGGTACCCGCTATGAAAAAATTGCATTTGATAAGAATCCTCTTGGCCGTCCTTTTCTCGACATTCCCGATTAGCCATTTCGCAAATGCTCAACAGAATTGCTGGAGCAACACTGTTGAGAACATCCTACCCTATATGGATAGCTCTGCGAGAGCCACTGCAATCGAAGCTTTGACAAGGTCGGCTGCCAATGGCAATGCTATCGCACTCACGGAGTTGGGATGGCTGCTAGACCAGGGGATTTCTGTGCCTCAGGATTTGAAAGAAGCTTTCAAGTTCTATTCGAAGGCTAGCGCGCTCGGAAATGCGCGCGCCACAGCAAAACTGGGACTGATGTATGCAGAGGGCCGCGGCGTTGAAGTTGATTATGCCAAGTCTCTGGAACTCATGCTTTCAGCTGCGCAAGAGGGTGACTATGAGGCTCAGAATAATCTGGGGGTGATGTATGAATACGGCTATGGCGTTCCGCAGAGCAACGAAGAAGCTTTTTTCTGGTATCAGAAAGCGGCATTCCAAAGTTCAGAAACCGCTGAGTCAAACTTGGCCAACATGTATTACGAAGGCAGAGGTGTAAAGCAAGATACTGCTAAAGCCATTTTTTGGTATGAGCGGGCGGCGCGTGGCGGGAGCGCCGACGCGCATAACAACCTGGGGTCGATCTACTCCTCCGGGCCAGAGGAATTGCGAGACATGTACGCAGCTGTTTACAATTTTGCATCGTCTGCCGTTATAGGAAACCCCGCCGGCCAACTCAACCTGGGTAGAATGTACTGGCACGGTCAGGGCGGTCTCAAGGCCGACCAACAAAAGAGTATAGAGTTGATTTCACTCTCTGCGGAGCAAGGCTTTTCCGAATCAATAGAGATTCTCCGTAAACTGGAAGCGCTGGGAACCGCACCGACTGCGCTTTAGAAGATCAGGTGGCTGTCGCGAGTAATGAAAGGAATGGAATGGAATAATGGGGCCGCAACTATTCTCGCTCCAAATGGCTACCGCAGCCCCAAACAGTACGAGCAGGAATACTATGCACAGTATGCGTAGAAAACTGCCTACTTTTTGTGGGTGGGACCCGCTCAACAGGCGTGACCTCTCTGCCGACGAAAAATAAGGAAGGCGCTCATGTTTGACCATGTCAAATTCGGTGTTCGCAATATTGCGGTGAGTAAGACCTTCTACCTGAAGGCACTCAAGCCGATTGGAGTGACTGGGGTCACGGATTGGCCGCCAAACGGTACGGAGATTTATCAACCAACAGGCACAAGTTCTTTATGCCTGTAGCAGACCAAAGAGAAGCCCGCGCATCTGCACATTGCGTTCGTGGCTGAAAATCAACGTCAGGTCGACGCGTTCTATCGAGCCGCTCTTGACGCAGGTGGTCGAGACAATGGGCCGCCTGGGCTGCGGCCTCAATACAGTGGACAGTATTATGCGGCCTTTGTTCTTGATCCCGACGGACACAATATCGAAGTGGTATTCCATGGGAGCGAAGCCTAGCAAGTACGCGTTCAAGGGGTCAGAGTGCTCGACATTCAAACTGAAAAATATTCGCCGACATGTTAGCTTCGATACTCAAAGCTGCCGTAACGAAAACGATGGCAAGTGGCATAATCGCTTTAGGTAGCCAGTGCCGAATGCACACAACGATGCTAGCGCCTCCAGACCCGAATCTCCATTTCGGCGTTTCACGTCCGACTTCTGGACCGTGCAATGGGCGTTCCCTTACAGGAGATAGATAGATGATTGTTGATGCCTGGGCGCAGCACCCCACGTTGAGGCACTCGCAAGATCCCATTTTCGAGTCGCTGCGCCGGTGGACCAAAATGCCGATGCCGACTGAAGAACTCCCAGTCAGCATGACGCTCGGCATAATGGATCAGGGTGGTGTGGATCGTAGCCTGATATCGGCTTGGGTTGCTCCTCGCAATGTCATGATCTCCAACGATGAGGTCGCAGGGTTCGTGGCTGAGGCACCTGACCGGTTGGTGGGCGTGGGGTCAGTGGATATTTCGAAGCCGATGGAAGCCGTTCGCGAAATTCGGCGCTGCATAGATGAGCTGGGCTTCAAAGCGATTCGGGTCTTGCCCTGGTTGTGGGAGGTGCCGCCAATTGATCGTCGGTTCTATCCCGTGTACACCGCGTGCTGCGAACTTGGTGTTCCCTTCTGTACCCAGATTGGCCACACGGGGCCACTCATGCCGTCTGAGGTTGGTCGGCCAATTTACCTCGATCAGGTGGCTCTGGATTTTCCAGAACTGACAATCGTCGGTGGCCACATTGGCTACCCGTGGACAGATGAGGCGATTGCAGTGGCGACAAAGCACGAGAACGTATACATCGACACCTCGGCGTACACCGCCAGAAGATACCCACCGTCTTTAGTCGAGTTTATGCGCGGGCACGGCCGCAGCAAGGTTCTCTTCGGCACGAATTACCCGATGATCATGCCCGGCAAGGCGCTCGAGGATCTGCCTGAACTGGCTTTGGGGGACGATGTGCAGTCGCTATTCTTAAGTGGTAACGCGTGCCGAGTCTTCAATCTATAGTCAGTACACTGTGGCCCGACAGGTGCGCAAACAGCGCGCTCTTTTGGGGGCCAAGGTGTCAGAGTCCTTGATTTCGAAATGCCTAGTTTAAACGGTGTAGGATACGTACCTTAAATTCGATTACCCAACAACAACTGGACTGACGGTTGCTGGAAACGGCAGGTTTCTATCAAGTGTATCTTCAAGTACTCTGACCCTTTGATCTCCCTTCGGGACGCCCACCGCGTGGCCGACCATTCAATCAGCTGTAGGAAAAGGAGGCAGTATGACGATTCAGGATTGGGGGTCTATCGGTGAAATACTTGGAGCGATTGCTACCATCGCTACGCTTGTTTACCTTGCTACTCAAGTTCGCCAGAACACGCGAGCTCTGCAGGCCACAAGTATGGACTCAACGACCAAAACGGCCAATGAAATCAGAGCCAGCCTGTTTACCGACCCCGAGATTACCAATATCTACTTTGAAGGATTGAGAGATGTATCATCTCTGTCAGAGATAGACCGCGAGAGATTCAGGCTTATTATGACGAATGCTCTTTGGGCGTTCTGGAATACTTACTCGCAGTCTCAACTGGGCGGCAAGCAATCGTGGAATTCACAAAGAAACATTGTAAGCAGATTTTTGTCTCAGCCCGGCGGAGTATGGTTCTGGGAAAAATATCGAAACGAGTTCCATCCAGATTTCCAACGGGAAATTGACCAAATACTGAAGGACTCAGCGTGACTTCAGTTCTGACCCCTTGATCGAGTAAAGCGTGAAGAACCTGCTGTTCATATGCAGTCGAAATCAGTGGCGTAGTCCTACTGCAGAAGCTATATGGCGAAAGCGTCCTGATTGTAATGCAAAGTCTGCGGGTACTAGCCCTCGGGCTAGAAAGACGGTCAGCTCAGCAGACATCGTCTGGGCTGACATGATATTCGTTATGGAACAAAAGCATAAGAATAGGCTTAAGGCGTCGTTCGCCCGAATGCTGGAGTACAAGCCGATTTATGTATTAGACATACCCGACGAATATAGATATATGGACCCTGAATTGGTTCAAGAACTAGAAACAGCTGTTGCAGCTTATTTGGAGAGCTAGTGTCAAGGATCAAGGGGGCAGAGTACTCGATCCATTGTGCTGTCTTTGTTTTGGGGAGGCTTACGCCGTCACCCCTTCAACGCATGTTTACTCACGTTGATCAATGCCTCAATACTCGACATACGCGTGTAGTTGGGCCGAATGATAAAGGCAATGCGCCGGTGTGGGCTGGGTTCATTCAAGTGCACAGCGCTGAGCTGAGTATTTTGTGACACCAACTGCTCGATGGCCATCTCCGGGATCAGGGTCGTACCCATTTTGCCCAACACCATCTGGATCAGTGTATTCAGGCTGGTAGCGCCAAAGCCGTGATTGGCGGTTTGTTCCGATATCTTGCAGGTATCGAGTATCTGGTCTTTGAGGCAGTGGCCCTCTTTCAGCAGCATCAGGTTGCTGTGCGCCAGTTCCTGGCTGGTGATTTCCTTTTGTCGCGTATGCTCCTCGCCTTTCAGTGCCACCCAGTAGAAATCCTCCTGCCAGAACTCCAGGGTCAACAGCCCCTCGCAGTCGAACGGCAGCGCGAGGATAGCCGTGTCGATGGCACCGGTTTTCACCATGTCGACCACGACATGTGACTGCTCCTCCACAATATTCAACTGCGACTCGGGATACTCGCGATTGATCGCCGGCAGGATGCGAGGCAACAGGTAGGGCGCGATGGTGGGGATGACACCCACCGACATCGGAAAGCTCAGTGGCTGCTTCTGGCTGTCCGCCAGACGCTCCAGTTCCTCTACCTGCACAATGATGCTGCGCGCCCGGGCCAGCACTTCCCGGCCTACGGGGGTCACCAGCACTTTGCGGTTGTCGCGCTCGAATATTTGCAGGCTCAGCTGGTCTTCGAGCTCGTGTAGCGCGGTGCTGAGGGCCGACTGGCTGATATTGCACTCCCGCGCGGCCTTCCTGAAATGCAGGTGCTTTTCAACGGCCAGGGCATACAGCAGCTGTTTGGTGGAGATCATGGGCGCCTCGCTCGGAACAGACTCTATGTTCTATAAAATAGATCATAAATATAAATATAATCAAATTTACGGTACATGGGTAGCCTTTTACACTGGGTCCTCGGTTGGGGTGACGCAGATCAAACACTGTCTGCATCACCAGCCCCCGATGAAATCACGAACCTGTAACAGGGTTCATCACTGTAGACGAGGAGGCCTCAAATGGCACTTATCAACACCAAAATCAAACCGTTCAACGCCAGCGCTTTCAAAGGCGGCGATTTTATAGAAGTCTCCGACAAGGACATCGAAGGCAAGTGGGCGGTCTTTTTCTTCTACCCCGCTGACTTTACGTTTGTGTGTCCCACGGAACTCGGTGACCTGGCGGATCACTACGCTGAATTCCAGAAACGCGGTGTGGAAATCTACTCGGTGTCCACGGATACCCATTTCACCCACAAGGCCTGGCACGATTCTTCCGACACCATCGGCAAGATTCAGTACACCATGATCGGCGACCCGACCGGTGCCATCACCCGTAATTTCGAGGTGATGCGTGAAGAGCAGGGACTGGCTGACCGCGGCACCTTCGTGGTCGACCCGGAAGGCACGATCCAGGCGATGGAGATCACCGCCGAAGGTATCGGTCGCGATGCAGAGGACCTACTGCGCAAAGTGAAAGCGGCGCAGTACGTGGCGGCCCACCCCGGTGAAGTGTGTCCTGCGGCGTGGAAAGAAGGCGAGGAAACACTGGCACCGTCGCTGGATCTGGTCGGAAAAATCTAGCGCGGGCAACGCGTGAAAATCGCACCAGGGCGCGCCCAGCCTCAATGAGGAGCGCGCTCTGGCTTTCTCCCGCCGCTGACTTAGTGACACCGTTTACTCAACACAATCAGTTAACAACAGGAGCATTATCATGTTAACGAAAGACATTCTGAATGCGTTAAAAGGCTACACCGAAAATATGCAGAAGTCGGTGACCTTTGTATTGCAGACAGGCGAGCACAGCAAGCGAGCGGAACTGCAGCAGTTTCTGGCGGAGATTGCAGGTGTGAGCGATAAACTTGAACTGCAGGAACGGGACGGTGGCGGTGCGCTGCGCAGCCCCATCAGTTTTCTGCTGGAGGCCGATGGCGCGGATACCGGCATACGTTTCTCCGGTATTCCCTCAGGCCACGAATTTAATTCCCTGGTGCTGGCGATACTGCAGGCATCGGGTACCCTGATAAAGCTGGATGACAGCCTGAAGGCAATGGTCGCGAATGTGCAGGACGATCTGCACTTTGAAGTGTTCATCAGCCTTAGCTGTCACAACTGCCCCGATGTCGTGCAGGCGCTGAACCAGTTTGCATTGCTGAATCCGCGCATACACACCGAGATGATTGACGGCGGCCTGTTCCAGGACATGGTCGAGGAACGCGATATCCAGGGCGTGCCGAGTGTCTACGTCAACGGTGAGCTCTTTGCCAATGGCAAGGTGACAGCGGCCGAGTTGGTTGAGAAGTTGGCGGCGCGCAACCCCGATATCGTCCAGGTGGCATCGGGTCCCGCGTTGCCGTTGCAGGATGTCGTGGTTATCGGCGGTGGCCCCGCGGGTGTGAGCGCTGCGATCTACAGTGCGCGCAAGGGCCTGAACGTCACCCTGGTTGCCGATCGTATTGGCGGGCAGGTGAAGGACACCATGGATATCGAGAACCTTATCTCGGTGCCCAGAACCACCGGGCCGGAATTGTCGGGCGCGCTGCATGCCCACCTGAACGAATACCCCGTGACGGTGAAAGAGCATTTGACCGTCGCGAGTATTGAACAGGGGCCGTTGAAGGTGGTCACGCTTTCCTCCGGTGAGGTGATTTACGCCAAGATCTTGATTGTCGCAACGGGTGCCAAATGGCGCGAACTCGGTGTGCCCGGAGAGAAGGAGAACATTGGTAACGGTGTCGCCTACTGTCCCCACTGTGACGGCCCGTTCTTCAAGGGTAAGGATGTCGCAGTTATCGGTGGCGGTAATTCGGGTATCGAGGCGGCGCTGGATCTCGCCGGGATCGTAAAATCCGTGTCGGTGTTCGAGTTCCTGCCCGAGCTGAAGGCGGACAAGGTGCTGGTTGACCGGGCACTGTCGCGCGACAACATCAGTATTTACAAGAACGTCGCTACCCGCTCGATCAAGGCGGAGAACGGCAAAGTGAATGCGATCGAGTATGTCGAGCGTGATACCGATGAAGTGAAGGAACTGCCGCTGAATGGTGTGTTTGTCCAGATCGGCCTGGTACCGAGCAGCGCGGTGGTCGAGGGCATTGTCGATCGCACACGCTTTGGTGAAATTGAGATCAACGAGAAGTGCCAGACCTCTGCCGAGGGCATCTATGCCTGTGGCGATGTCACCACTGTGCCTTACAAGCAGATCGTGATCTCAATGGGTGAGGGCGCCAAGGCCTCGCTGTCAGCCTTCGAATACCTGCTGGCTGAGAGCGACAACCTGCAGGCGATCTTTGATAGCCAGTTCGGTTCAGACGCAACTGAGGCGGCTTAATAAAGCCAGCAAATCAAGGACTCTGACCCCTTGAAATCAAGGGGTCAGAGTCCTTGATACCAATCGGCCTATTTGTGCCGTAGATAACTTTGAGATAATCATAATCTCTCGTTGCTACCAGTATCGATAATGATTCGGGAATCGCACTATCTGGTTACACATTGGCGACTTTGTAATCCAATGATGGAGCCAGAGTTGACCTACTGAGTTCTGATGCAATACTTGCGGCACGTTCTTCTGCATGAGCTACTGACAGTCGGTGTCTCTCATCACCAAATTCCTGGTATTCCGCAGCAATCTCATGCATGACGTCCACCCCTAAATATTTGCTGAGTGTTCGTAGGTGCGGTGCCAGGTGGCCAGAACCTTCTCTTAGTCCGCCTTTTTCAAATCCAAACTCTCCACTGGACGTCACAGTGATCAATGTCTTGCCTGAGAGTAGAGGCCGTAACGGGAAGTCCCCCCGTGAGAGATCGAAATCAAACGTTTTGTTGATGCGTACAATTTGATCGAACCACGCTTTTAGCTGGGCTGGCATTCCGTAGTTGTACATTGGTGAGGAAATCAAGATCACATCGGCTGCTGAAATTTCAGCAATCAGTGTATCGGATAGTGCCAGTCGCGCTTTCTGTGCCGGGGTTCTTTCTTCCTCAGGGGTAAACACCGCACCAATCCAATCCTGTGTAATAAAATCTGGTGGATTCGCACCAACATCACGGTAGATATATTCATCTTCAGGGCGATTCTGTTTCCATGTTTCAAAAAATCGGAGAGCGACATTTTTCGATATTGAATCATGGTCTGGGTTTGGGTTTCTCGCAGCTCTTACGCTTGAATCGACGTGTAGTAGTGTTTTCATGTTAATGACCTTCGTTGATTAGGGTAGGCGTCATTTTGTGAGCATGTACAGAACCGCACAAACGAAAAAACCACACTATTAGATGAGGAAAATTCATCTATAATGTCGATGAGCGATTTGTGAATCTGGAGATGAAGAATGCAGGTATCGTTGCAGGCTCTGAAAGCCTTTGAGTCAGCTGCCCGTCGAGGGAGTTTTAAACTGGCTGCAGAAGAGCTTTCGCTGACGCCAACTGCCATTTCTCACCACATTAGCAATCTGGAAAGTCGGTTGAATGTAAACCTGTTTCATCGACGAGGAAGGCGGATATCACTAACCGGAACAGGTATTAGATTAGCTAAAGCTACTTCGGACGGGTTTCGAAAGATTGACAGTGCTTTGGACGAGCTGATGGAGGCCGGCAGGGTGGTCAGGGTGACGACGACATCGGCATTGGCAGCTATGGTGCTGATCCCTTCGCAGCATGAATTTGAACAACATAACCCCGATATTTCTCTGGAAATATCGACCGGCGAGTCAGTCGATAGCCAATCCTATATTATTCCAGTTCGGTTTGGTGATATCTCAGTCGTTGATGATGCCGATGTCATCAGATATGAGTCATTCGATGTATTTGGTGCTTATGGAATGAAGTCTCCCTCGTGGTCAAATGAACCCCTTACGCTTTATACAACGCAGTGGAAAAATAAGTCGTTGCCGGACCCTCCACTGGCAGCCTGGCTGGAAACGAATGGATTGGATAGCGCCAATATTCGGTTTAAAAAGTATGATCAGGAGCTTTTTGGGATCCAGCAGGCTATGGCTGAAAATGGACTTGTGTTCTGTTCTACGACGCTCACTAAAGGGCTGCTAAAATCCAATCTTTTGCAGCAATTTGAAACTCGACCGGTCAAATCCGATTTTTGCTATTACGTACCGAATAGGGAAAGCTTCGAAACCAGAAGTGCAGTCAGATTTCTACATTGGATCGAAGATATTCTAAATCGATAATTCATCGAGGCACTTCTATTAAACAAGCGACTGCACACGACAAAATTGCTCACTGCGCTGTGAATTTTCCCGTTAGCAAGGTGTTAAGTGTGAAGTGGTGTTCGGTAGTGTGAGATATTGCGGCAAACGAGACAAGCCAAGGCGACGCGTAACTACGCGCTTGCTTTAGTCATTATGGGACCAATGTGATGCAAGCAGTCATTTTCGACATGGATGGAACTCTCATAGATTCAGAACCTATGTGGAAGGAGGCAGAGGAGGAAGTGTTTGCGTCTGTCGGGGTCAACGTAAGTAAGGAGCTATCTGCTAGGACGGCTTTCATGACAACGCGAGCGGTAACAGAGTTTTGGTATAGCCATTATCCCTGGTCAGGTAAAAGTCTGGAGCAGGTGGAAAATGAAGTGATTCATCGAGTAGCAACACTTATCGGTGAGAAGGGAGCTCCCATGGAAGGTGTAGACGAGGTCTTGAACTTCTTTCAAAAGCAGAAATTCAAAATTGGCTTGTCAACCAATGCGCCCTCCAGGTTGATCCCTGTCGTTCTAAACAAGCTAGGCATCTCCAGATTTTTTCATAGCACATCATCCTCTGAGCATGAAACGAATGGAAAGCCTGACCCGGCAGTATATTTGACTACAGCAAAAAAATTGGCGGTTGAACCTTCGAGGTGTATTGCGTTCGAAGATTCCCTCTCTGGAATTCTCTCCGCGAGCAGGGCCAGGATGAAAACTGTCGCAGTTCCACCGCGGAACGAGTTTGCCGCCAAAAAATACGACATAGCCCATATAAAACTTGGTCGGTTATCGGAGTTCAATGACTCTCACCTGGAACACATTGCAAACTGTCCATAACTATACGATTTGTCAGAGCTTATTTTTAGATGCTGCCAAGCCACTGGTGAGAACTCCAACATCTAGCATCAAGGGGTCAGAGTCCTTGATCCGAGTCCCTGATCCATTGTCCTGTATTCGTTTTGGGAAACTTACGAAGCCACTCAAAAGTCACCTTGATCTTGAGCGGTCATACTTTGTGATCGCGCCTTGATTTACTCCACCGTTGATTTGCAATCTTTAAAAGCCTTAAGAATTTCGGGCACTCAAAATGATTGGGAGCGGGGCAATTGGCGGCATGCCGAAGCCCGTCTCTCATTGATTCAAGGTGACTTATGCGTGAATCCAGCTCATCCGCTTTCGATAGTAATACGTCTCTATCAACTTGTATGTTGTCTGATAGCAACATATTTTTGAGTTCATTGAGCGAGAGGCCTGCTGAACGCCCCAATGAGATGAAGGCGAGCCGTTCACCTATGTCATCCGCAAACACCCTTTTTAGGCCGCTCCTCCCAATGGACTTAATAAGCCCTTTCTCTTCATAGTATCGCAGTGTTGATGGCGGTAGATTTGATCGCCTGGAAGCCTCTCCAATATCCATAAATACCCTCTTGACTTAAAGTCGACTTGAAGTAATAGCATACTCTAACAAATTGTTGATCTGGAGAAAGAGGAGCAAGAAATGTGGGATGAAAGATACAGTTCAGTTGACTACGCTTACGGCACAGCGCCCAATGACTTCCTTCGCGAAAATGTAGATTCCCTCCCTAAAGGCAAGATTCTAAGCCTGGCGGAGGGCGAAGGTCGAAACGCGGTGTTTCTTGCCAAACTGGGTTACGAAGTAACCGCGGTAGATAGCTCTGCGGTCGGGCTGGAAAAAGCTCGGAAGCTCGCCAGCGAAAATGGGGTTTCAATCGAATGTGTTCAAGCTGATTTAGCGGAATTTGAGTTTAAGGAAGGACAGTGGGATGGCGTGATTTCAATATTCTGTCCATTGGCGTCAGAGCTTCGCGCGGTGATCCACCAAAAAGTCGAGTTAAGTTTACGAGTTGGCGGTGTGTTTATGACAGAAGCGTATACGCCTGATCAGCTAAATCATGGTACCGGTGGTGGTGATTGTGTGGATACGATGCAAACGAAGAAATCGCTTGTGCACGAATTCCCGGGTTTGGAATTTGGTCATTTGGTAGAACTTGAGCGAGAGGTGGTCGAAGGTAGTTATCACACTGGTTTGGCTTCGGTTGTTCAAGCAATTGGTCGAAAAAAGTAGTAAATCAGTGTGTTGCGCGTACATTCAAGAGCCAGAGGTTTGCAACCCAATGTCATGTTTTCGTTTGTGGGGAAGCTTAAGCAATAGAGCAGAATACGGGTGTTCCCATCGGGAAAGTCGGCTGGAAATAAGGTATACATAAAGCAAGTCAAAAATGTTCATGAAATTCAATTTCTGGAACGATTCACCAGATAGACTTTAGGGCAGGGTGTTAATGTCCCCATAGAGGTATCCATATGAGTAACGAAACCCCGGATGTAGATAGAAGGTACATCCTCGGTCACTCTAACCGGGAATTGGACCGTCTACGCGCTCAAGCGAGCCTTCTGGCGCCTACCACCCGGCAATTTCTCTGCGCGGCCGGCGTGGGTCGGGGTATGCGTGTACTTGATGTGGGCAGCGGTACAGGCGATGTCGCTTTCCTTGCTGCTGACATTGTGGGTGAGACGGGCTTCGTGCTGGGAGCGGATAAATCAGCAACCGCAGTTACCGCGGCAACGGCCACTGCACAGGAAATCGGGCTTTCCAATGTCGCGTTCGAGGAAGGTGATCCGGCAAAGATGGTCTTCGAGAAACCCTTTGATGCTGTGATAGGTCGCTATGTATTGCCCTTTCAGGACGACGTCGCGGCAAAGTTGCGAGGGTTTTCAAAGCATTTGGTGCCCGGTGGTGTGATGGTGTTCCACGAGCCAGACTGGACATGTGTACGGTCATCTCCGCCGGTGCCACTGTATGACCAGGTTTGCCAATGGTGTAACGAAACAACCCGGTTGAGTGGCCATTCCTGGAGTTTTTTGGATAAGGCTCACCAATCGTTTACTGCCGCAGGGCTACCCGCGCCCACCATGCGCATGCATACATATGTGGCTGGCGGGTCTGCAGGGCGAGAATGGATAATGGCCTTAT
Source organism: Halioglobus sp. D3-4 (assembly GCF_055809315.1). Classification (NCBI taxonomy): domain Bacteria; kingdom Pseudomonadati; phylum Pseudomonadota; class Gammaproteobacteria; order Cellvibrionales; family Halieaceae; genus Halioglobus; species Halioglobus sp. D3-4. The sequence goes on along the minus strand of NZ_CM147907.1, from coordinate 2,057,815 downwards.
GCGATATTGTTGGGAGCCTCTTGCCGACAATGATGGAGTATGGCGTTGTCGCTGAGCAGGATGTGGGGCTGGCTACCTTGCCAGAGCGTTTGCTGCAGGATATCGTTTCCAGTAATAGCCTGATTGTCGGTCGTTCTGAGATCGGCATATGGGCCACAGTTCCGTAGCGCGACCGGGTCCCTGTTATGTTACCAAAGCGGATTGTGTTTGTGGGTTCAAGCTCGATCCATGGGCACGGAGACAGCCAGCTCGGAGGATTCGTGAATCGCTTCCGGCTGTGGTATGAATCCGCCAGTCCGGGAAATCGTGTGTATGAGTTGGGCATCTTCGGGGAAACCACTGAATCACTAATTGCCAGATTGGCACCTGAGGCCGCCGCCCGTCGACCTCATTTGATAGTGTTGTACCCCGGCTTCAATGACATCCGCAGAGATGGGGGACTAGCGTCCTCAAATAACAGATCGCAGATTGAGTTCAAGGCGTCGGTAGAAGCGCTCGTTGCAGCGGCGAGGTCGGTTTCTCCCCTTCTGATGATGACGGGTTTTCCGTTTGAAGAGTCACGGACAACGCCCTATCCGGGAACAAATTCGTACTACCTGTTGAAGGATGCGAACGCCTACACAGATATTATTCGCTCGGTTTGTGAGGGTAACGAGGTACCTGTTCTCGATTATTTTTCGCTGTGGTCGTGCGAAGATACAGCAACATTGCTGGCCGAAGATGGGTTGCACGCCAACGTCCAGGGACACCAGAGGCTATTTGAACAACTTCGGGAATTTGTTCTGCATAATTATGCATGATGAGTGCTGAGCTGGCGTAGCGCTGTAGACTCAATCGTGATGGGAAAACGTTATAGGTATTCTAGCTGTAATAGTCTAGATCTGACCTGTCGAGTAGTGTCAGATGTGGTTGAACCTTAATGTCCCCTTTCTCCTCATAGCGGACCTTACGCTGGGCTCTTGCCAACCCATTTTTGTAGACCTTTAGTGAGGCAACCGCAAAAACTGTCAGAATAATTTACATGCGGGAGCGCAGAGAAGCTCGACTTTACCGCATGTTATTGATTCATATAGTGTGGCATAGTTATTGCCGTATCTTCAATTTGGAGAAACAGGGGCGTAAGGAATGGCCAAATGAAAACAATCACAAGAGTACTGACACTACTGATATTCGCTGGATGGGTGGGTGGCGTTTCGGCCGTACCGATCACTGGTGCGGGTATAGTTTCAGTCGATGGTACGGACTGGGCGCAGGTTGATTTATTCACCAACTTATCCTGGAACGACATTAGCGCCGTTTGCCCTGCGGGAGTGTGCACGGCTGGTGGTACACTAAACGGTTATGATGTCACTGACTTTATTTGGGCATCGCTCGATGAGATCAGCCATTTATTTAATGGGTATCTAATTGATGACGGGCTTTCTGGAGACGATTTACTAGGCCCCGGCCCGGATTCTATCAATGTAGATACAAATTCTTTCGCGCGGAATTTCTTGTCCGAATTCAGAGAAACAACTTCAAGTTTAGCCGCCGTCGGAGCCGCAGGGTGGACCGCGACGACAATTGGTTCAGAGGCATATCAAGCAGCCATGACGGCAAATCAACCAAGTATGTCCACTCTTAACTTGGCATATACCAATGTACCAAGAGTATTGCACCGGTCTAACCACGGCGTCGGCGCATGGTTGTACCGCAGCGAAGAAGTATCTGCACCAGCCACCCTTGCCCTATTCGGTCTTGGTCTTGCAGGTCTGGGATCGATGCGGCGCAAGAAAGTGTAACCAAAACTCCTGATGCTAAAGCCCGCTTCGGTGGGTTTTTTTTATTGCCTGAAGATGAACGCTGTTACTGTCCCTTAATAGGCGAAAGCGGACGAAATCATCTGACACTGTCTGTCATATCAAGTGCTGACTATTACATCTAGCCAGTAAAGGTTGTGTCAATGTGATGCTCATCAGGCCGTTTCGGGCTTCTCGCCCCTGCCCTTCATCCCGGCCTCCATTCTCTGGGGCCTTGTTGCATTTGATGTGCAGATATTTGGGTTGGTCAATGCTCTTTACCTCCCGCTACATCTTCGGCGACACACGTCTACAACTCGCTCTCAAGTCTATTCGCTCTATTTAGCGGCTAAGCACACAGGGAAATCTCTACAAGCCGGGTCCTGCAGGCTTTGCTGGCGAGCGAATTCTGTTGCATAGTACTATCTCACCTAGCGCTGCCGGACGAGATACTATAATGATAGAACATCCCCGAGCACTACTTACTGGCGTTGTAGCTGCTATCGCTGTATCAGTTGTTACCGTTTACCTAATTAAGGATGAGCTGTCTGCTCGTAAACTGGCATCTGCACCTCCGCCAGGGCCTGTGCATGTGGAAACCGCTAAGGTCCGACAACAACAATGGGGTACACAGCTCGAATCGGTAGGTACCGTGCAGTCTTTCTCGGGAGTAACGCTGCGGTCTCAGATCGGCGGTAGAGTTACGGCAGTCAACGCGGTGTCGGGTGCTTCGGTCGACGCGGGAGAGCCGTTGTTTGTGATCAATCCCGAGGTGCTGAGGGCAGAATTGGAGCAGCGCAAGGCGCAACTGAAAATCAGCCAGTTTGACGCTGAGCGAATGAAGACGCTCTATAGCAAGCGACAGATATCACTCCAGCAAACTACGGCCGCGAGCAGCCAGTACGAAGCTGATTTGGCCGCAGTTCAAACCACGCAGCAAAAACTCGAGCTGGCTACCACTTATGCGCCCTTTGACGGCATTGTAGGCCTTACCCGTGTTGAGGTTGGTGATGAGGTGGGTGTTAACCAGGAGCTGGCGACGCTTGAATCTTCGGAGCGGTTGCGCGTGGAGTTTTCGATACCGCAGCAGTACGCGTTTCAGGTAACGCCTCAGAATAGCGTCACCTTGAGTGCCGAACAGAGTTCGGCGGCGACCGTGAAGGCAAAAATCTACGCGGTTGACCCCATGATCAACCCGGATACTCGCACAGCTACTATCCGCGCAGAACTACCCGCTCACAGTTTCTTCCCGGGGAGCTATGTGAATGTGGTGTTAACACTGAATGATGTGGCTGATGTGATCACGGTGCCGCAGACGGCCATCCAACGCTCGCTGTATGGCGACAGTGTCTATGAGGTTGTCGATGGTAAAGCCGTCTTGACCCATGTCATATTGGGATCTCGACGCGGTGGCGATATTGCCATCCTGAGTGGGCTGGATGCCGGTGCAACAGTCGTGAGTGCTGGTCTAAGGAAACTCAAGGACGGAGTGGCGGTAAAGGGTTCACCGGCTTCTGCACCTACACCGACATCTGCCGCTCCCTCGGCGGCTGGTGCCGGTGGGGGGGCAAAAAATGTTGATTAGGCGCTTTATAGAGCGGCCAGTCCTTGCAATTAGTTTGTGCCTGTTAATTGTGCTCGCTGGCGCGCTGGCTTATATCGAGTTGCCGATTAGGCATTACCCGCTCTTGCCGACATCGGAGGTGACGATCGAGACGGTCTATCCCGGCGCAAGCCCTGCGGTTATGGAAGAGTTTGTCACTGTTCCGATGCAGCGTTCCTTGAGTGGATTACCCGGGCTGGACTATGTCACTGCGAGCAATACCTATGAGCAGAGTCTGATTACACTAAAGTTTTATATTGGCTCTGACGTTGATGCGCTGTTGCCGCAGATCAGTAACCGTATTGGCGGTTTAATGTGGGAGCTGCCGAAAGGTATCGACAGCCCCGTAATAACCAAGATTGATCCCAATGCCAGCGCTACCAGCGGTATTCTCTACCTTGAGAGCATGAGTTCAACGCTGAGCAAACTGCAAATAACCGAATACCTGCGCAACGTGGCCGTGCCGAGAATTGAAACGGTGCCCGGCGTTTATGAGGTGAATATTTTCGGCGGTCGCCAGTATGCCATGCGCCTGTGGTTGTTGCCGCACAAAATGGCGGCGCGAAACGTCACAAGTGGCGACGTCATTGAGGCGCTGGATGCGCAGAACCTACGCTCGACAACGGGTAGTCTCTATGGCGAAAAGATCAAGATACAGGTTGATACCACCACCAGCTTGTCTACCGCGGAGGAATTCAATGAAATCGTGATACGGCGCGAGGGTGATCATCTGGTGCGGATCAAGGACATCGGTTACGCGGAGTTCGGCGCTGCTGACTATCAGAGTGGGGGTATCGCCAACAATGAGTCTGCAGTTTTCCTCGGAGTCAGTCCAACGGATACGGCCAACGCGATTGCCACCGCAGACGCTGTCATCGAAATGGTGAAGCAGATTCAGGCATCTGCACCTCAAGGCTTGATCATAAAGCCGAACTGGAATGTTACCAAGTTCAGTAAGGCTTCCATCGAAGAAGTGTACCGAACATTTGTCGAGGCCGGTGTTTTCGTTTTTATCGTCATCTTCATCTTTTTGGGCTCACTTCGGGCGATTACCATACCCCTGCTTACTATCCCCTTATCCATGCTGGGCGCCGCCGCGATTATGTATGCAATGGGTTACAGTCTTAACGCATTAACACTGCTGGCGTGGGTGCTGGCTATCGGGCTGGTGGTAGATGATTCAATAGTCGTGCTGGAGAATATTCACCGGCACATGGAAAAGGGTTTAACGCGCTTTGAGGCTTCGATAGCCGGTGTCAGTGAACTCAAGTTTGCCATTATTACCATCACGCTTTCGGTGGCAGTTGTGTTTGCCCCGATTGCATTTGTGCCCGGTTTTTCTGGCGCGTTGTTTAAGGAGTTCGCGCTAACGATGTCCTTTGTGGTGATTATTTCGGGGATATTGGCGCTGTTTGTATCGCCGGTAATGTGCACCTATTTGCTCAAACCCACTGCTGAGTCTGGGCGCCTGACACAACTGGTCGACTCCCGCTTTCGCAAGATTCGGTTGGGCTATCACCGCATCTTGGCGACCGTTTTACAGACAGGTTGGCTGGTAGCGTTAGTTTTTGTACTGCTGATTGCCGGCGCGATAAAACTCTTTGATGACATTCCCTCAGAATTGATGCCAATTGAAAACACCGGTGCGCTCAATGTGCTTGGTATGGGGCCTGCCGATGCCAATTATGAGTACCTCGAAGAATATACCAAGCCAATTCTGGAGATATACGAGAACCTCCCGGAGATGGATTCCTCGGGCATGCTCAATGGTATTCCGCTGTTTGGTCCAACCAATAGTATTAGTTGGATGTTGCTCAAGCCGTTGGATGAACGAACGCGTAGTGAGGATGAGGTGCTGGCCGATTTGCAAGCTAAGGTAGACCTTGTTCCTGGCCTACAGGCTTTTGCATTTAAGTTGAACACCGTTCCCGGAGGTGCGCAGCAGCCACTGACGTTTGTTCTGAAAACCCAGGGTAACTATCAGGAACTGAGCTATCAGTTAGAAAAATTGATGGCTGCCGTAGCCGACTACCCGGGTATTACTAATCCAAGCACCACCTTTCGCATCGACAAGCCACAGTTGAAAGTCAATATCGATCGCAGCAAGGCTGCAGCCATGGGTGTGGCTGTAAGCGATATTGACGAAACCCTCAGTACAATGTTGGGGCGCCCGGTAGTGGGTTTCTTTGGGCTGGACGGCTATAGCTATGAAGTCATTCCACAGGTGCCGAAACAGTATCGAATGAATCCAAATGATATTAATAGAATGTATGTCAGAGCTGCGTCTGGCGCCATGGTTTCGCTAGAGAATATGGTAACCCTGAATGAGGTCGTTATCCCGCAGAGCCTTGATCAATTCGACCAGATGCGATCGGCAACGGTCACAGCCAGTATTGGCAATGGCTATACATTGAGTCAGGCGATCAGTTGGCTGGAAGCATATGTTGACACGTTACCGGGGCAATACAGCTCAGCGTTCACGGATGAGGCAAGAGACCTGATGCGATCTGGTACGCAGCTGGCAGTCGCTTTTGGCGTTGCACTCGCGCTGATTTATCTACTCCTGGCCGTGCATTTTAACAGTCTGGTGGATCCTCTGGTGGTGATGTTGAGCGTGCCATTGGCGATGGCCGGTGCGCTGTATGCAATGTATCTCACCGATACCACGTTGAATATCTACACAAAAATTGGCTTGATCATGCTGGTAGGGCTGATTAGTAAAAACGGCATCCTGATTGTCGATTTTTCCAATCGTTTGTTGGAACAGGGTATGAGCGTGCGTCATGCCATCTCGCAGGGCGCTGCTACACGGCTTCGACCCATATTAATGACGGCAGCTGCGATGGTATTTGGTGCGCTACCACTAGTGCTCTCTGATGGCGCTGGAGCCACGGCCCGCAACCAGATTGGCTGGGTCATCATTGGTGGTATGTCTTTAGGGACGATACTGACACTGTTCGTGGTGCCATGGGCGTATTTGGTTGTGAATAACTACTTTGTGCGTGGTAGGACCGTGGTCTCTGCAAATGATGTTGCTATGAAAGTGTAAAGGCTTGAAAAGGGGTAGAGGATCAGGGGTATCAAGGGGGCAGCGGTTCTAGGGAGCTTCAGTGTCCTTGATCCAATGTCCTGTCTTCGTTGTGGGGGAAGCTTACTCGCCCATTCCCGACGAGACCTTGCACTGCCACGGTGCGCCATGATCGCGCCAACGCCTCCAAACGGCGCGCCGATGTTCAACAGCTCCACCAATGCACACTCTTCGCACGTCATCCACTACTGGTCCAAAAATTGCATCCACCAAACGAAGTCTTTGTAAATCTCTCGCACAAGGGGCATTATCTGTGCGAGGCCTTTAGCCCAAGGGAGTCCATTTGCGTCGATTTGTGAGCGGTTATGTAGCTGTCGTCGATGCTATCAATTATCGGATTGGTCGCATTGCCATGTATGGGATTTTTGTCCTGATTGGCATTCTGCTGTGGTCTTCTGTCAGTAAAGTTTTCTTTCTGCCCTCGCTCTGGACACTGGAAATGGCCCAGTTTGCGATGGTCGCCTATTACATTCTGGGTGGTCCGTACTGCCTGCAGCAGGGGTCGGATGTCCGCATGGATTTGTTCTACTCCACATGGACTGACAGGCAGCGCGCCTGGGTCGATGCCTTCACCATTTTCTTTTTGATGTTTTACCTCGGGGTACTGCTGTACGGCGGTATCGACAGCACCGCCTATGCGTTTGAGTACAACGAGCGCAGCTATTCCGCCTGGCGGCCTTATATGTGGCCGATCAAACTGATTACCTGTATCGGTATCTTCCTGATGTTGCTGCAGTCGGTGTCGGAGCTGTTCAAGGATATTGCGAAAATCAAGGGCGTGGAGATCTGATGTCACCGGAAATGATCGCCATCCTGATGTTCTCCTCGATGATGCTGATGCTGATGACGGGGCAGCGGGTTTTTGCGGCGATTGGTCTGGTCGCGGCCGTCGCCTCGCTGTCGCTGTGGGGCACGGGTGGCTCGGATCTGCCGTTTTCTGCGGCGATGAAGTTAATGAAGTGGTATCCGCTGCTGACGTTGCCCATGTTCATTTTTATGGGGTACATCCTGTCGGAATCCAAGATCGCCGACGACCTGTACAAAATGTTTCATGTCTGGATGGGGTCGATCAACGGCGGTCTGGCTATCGGCACCATCGGCCTGATGGTGCTTGTCTCGGCGATGAACGGCCTCTCCGTGGCGGGCATGGCGATAGGCGCTACTATCGCGTTGCCGGAACTGCTGCGCCGGGGCTATGACAAACGCATGGTCACCGGCGTGGTGCAGGCCGGCTCCTCCCTGGGCATTCTGGTGCCGCCGTCGGTGGTGCTGGTGCTGTATGCAATGATCGCGCGCCAGCCCGTGGGTCAGCTGTGGCTGGCCGGTGTGGTGCCTGGCCTGATGATGGCTGCGATGTTTATCCTATACATCGCGATCCGGTGCCACTTCCAGCCCGAGTTGGGCCCGGCGCTGTCAAAAGAAGAGCGCGACGTGCCCATGCGCGAGAAGCTGCGCCTGCTGCGTTCCGGCCTGCTGCCCGTTCTTATTTTCGCCGCGATGATGGTGCCGTTTGTGAATGGCTGGACCAGCCTCGTCGAGAGCTCGGCCATCGGCGCACTCACCGCCTTTATGGTGGCGGTGTTCAAGGGGCGCATGAATAGGACCGTGTTCGAGGCCTCGGTGCGACAGACGCTGGCCATATCCTGCATGTTTATGTGGATTATTCTCGCGGCGATGGCCTTTGGTGCGGTATTCGACGGGCTGGGGGCGGTGGGTGCAATAGAGGGGCTATTTACCGAGCAGCTGCATCTGGGCCCATGGACTATTCTTATCATCATGCAGCTGTCCTTTCTGATTATGGGAACCTTTTTGGACGATACCGCCATGCTGGTTATCGTCGCACCGCTGTACGTGCCACTGGTCGGCCTGCTGGGCTTTGATCTGGTGTGGTATGGCGTGCTCTACACCATCACCACCCAGGTGGCCTATATGACGCCGCCGTTTGGCTACAACCTGTTTCTGATGCGCGCCATGGCGCCGCCGGAAATCAGCCTGCGCGATATCTACAGCTCCATTTTGCCGTTTGTGCTGGTGATGGTGGTGGCATTGGCCGTGGTGATGATGTTCCCAAATTTGGCGCTGTGGTTACCGAATCTGGTCTATAACAAATGAACGCACTCAGTGCGCTGTCCGCAAAGCACTTCCCGGTGACGGGGAAAATAACCGGGGAACCTGTTGTCCATCGGTTCTCCTACCTATGCACAAAGGAGAGTTTATATGACTAGTCGAAGGAAGTTTTTACAAACGGCCGGTGTCGGCGTGGCCGGCCTGGCCACTGTCGGTGCGCCTGCCGTTCACGCCCAGAGCAAGACGACGATCAAGTGGCGGATGCAGACGTACGCCGGGCCGGCGCTGGGGGAGCATGTCGTCAAACCGGCGGTTGATGCCTTCAACAAGATCGCCGGCAGCGATATGCAGATAGAGCTGTACTACGCCGATCAGCTGGTGCCCACCGGCGAGTTGTTCAGGGCCATGCAAAAAGGCACCATAGATGCAGTGCAGTCGGATGACGACTCGATGGCGTCGCCCACCGAGGTGGCGGTGTTCGGCGGGTATTTCCCGTTTGCCACACGCTACTCACTCGATGTGCCGGTGTTGTTCAATCAGTATGGCCTGGCTGATATCTGGGAAGCGGAGTACGCCAAGGTCGGTGTGAAGCATTTGTCCGCCGGTGCCTGGGATCCGTGTAACTTCGCCACCAAGGAGCCTATTAACAGTCTCGAGGATCTGAAGGGCAAGAAAGTGTTCACCTTCCCGACAGCCGGGCGATTTCTCAGCCAGTTCGGTGTGGTGCCGGTAACGCTGCCGTGGGAGGATATCGAGGTCGCGGTACAGACGGGAGAGCTCGACGGTATCGCCTGGTCGGGTATCACCGAGGATTACACGGTGGGTTGGGCGGATGTCACCAACTACTTCCTCACCAACAATATCTCCGGTGCCTGGGTCGGTTCGTTCTTCGCCAATATGGAAAAGTACGAAGCACTGCCGGATAATCTCAAGGGGCTGCTGAAGCTGGCGATGGATACCTCGCATTACCACCGCCTGTGGTGGTACTGGGGCGGTGAGGCGTCACTGCGGGTGACGGGCACGAAGATGAAGCTCACCACTATTCCGGATGAGGAGTGGGCGACCGTGCAGAAAGCGGCCGAGAAATTCTGGGATGAGATCGCCGCAGAGTCGGAAACCAAGGCGAAGGTGGTCAGTATCTTCAGGCAGTACAATGCCGATATGGAAAAAGCGGGTCCTCCCTACCGTTACAGCTAGGGTGCTACTGGCAGGCTGCGTGCAGCCTGCCAGTCACGCTATAAAGACAAGATTAAGGAAGTAGCATGCCTGGAAATTTATCGTTCGAACAATTGGGAAAGCTGGTTAACGAGGGCGCTATCGACACTGTCATCGCGGCCATGCCGGATATGCAGGGTCGGTTGATGGGGAAGCGCTTTCAGGCGGAGTTTTTCGTCAAGACAGCGTGGGAGGAAACGCACGGCTGTAACTACCTGCTGGCCACCGATATGGAGATGAATACGGTGGAGGGTTTTGCCTCCACCAGCTGGTCCTCCGGGTATGGTGATTACACCATGAAACCGGATATGGCGACGCTGAGGCTGGTGCCGTGGCTGGAAGGTACGGCGCTGGTACTGTGCGATGCCTATGACCACCACACGCACGCACTGGTCCCACACGCGCCGCGCAGTGTGCTGCACAAACAACTGCAGCGGCTTGAGCAGATGGGGCTGGTATCTGCGGTTGCCACTGAGCTAGAATTTTTTATTTTTCGGGAGACTTTTGAGGAGCTTTCGGACACGGGTTACTCAAGCCCGACAACCATCAGTGCCTACAACGAGGATTACCACATCTTCCAGACCACCAAGGAAGAGAGCCTGATGCGCAAAATCCGCAACGGCCTGCAGGCGGCCGGAATCGAAGTGGAAAACAGCAAGGGCGAGGCGTCGGCCGGGCAGGCAGAAATCAACGTCAGCTATGGTGATGGCCTGGAAATGGCCGACAACCATGTGTTGCTGAAAAACGCGATCAAGGAAATGGCGTTTCAGGAGGGCAGGGCCGTATCGTTTATGGCGAAGTGGGATACTGCAGCAGCGGGTTCCTCCAGCCACATCCACCAGTCACTGGTGAAAAAAGACGGCACGCCGGTATTCTATGATGCCGATGCGGAGCACGGTATGTCCGACACCATGCGTCACTATCTTGCGGGCCTGCTGAAGTACGCCGACGACAACACCTATTTTCTGGCGCCGTATATCAACTCCTACAAGCGCTTCAGCGCGGCCACGTTTGCCCCGACCAAGGCGGTCTGGTCTATCGACAACCGCACCGCGGGTTACCGCATCGTGGCGCCGGGCTCGAAATCCGTGCGGGTGGAGTGCCGCGTGGGCGGCTCCGATCTCAACCCCTACCTGGCCATCGCCTCGCAGCTCGCAGCGGGCATCAAGGGTATCGAGGAGAAGTTGAGTCTGGAGGAGGCGTTCACCGGCGATGCCTACAAGGCCGAGGGCGTGAGGGAGATTCCAAACACCCTGCGCGCGGCCACTGCGGCGCTGCGCAATTCCAGTATGCTGCGCGAGGCGATGGGGGATGAGGTTATCGACCATTACGTCAGAGCGGCCGAATGGGAGCAGGAGGATTTCGACCAGAAGGTCACGGATTACGAAAAAGTACGCGGCTTCGAGAGGGCCTGAGCAGTGTCGAAAACCATTCAGTGTATTTCCCCTGTCGATGGCTCGGTGTATGTCGAGCGCGAACCATTGCCACTGGCGGCAGCGCAGGAGGCTGTGGCAGAGGCGACAGCGGCGCAGCGCGATTGGGCGGCGCTGCCGTTGCAGCAGCGTATCGATTTGGTGCTGGCGGGTGTCGCCGCGCTCGGCGACATGAACGAGGAAATCACCACGGAGCTGGCCATGCAGATGGGCCGGCCTATCCGCTACGGCGGTGAATTCTCCGGCGTAAGTGAGCGCGCCAACTACATGGCCAGTATCGCCGCCGAGGCACTGGCACCGATAGAGATAGAAAACAGTGACACCTTCATCCGCCGCATCGAGCGCAAGGCCTTGGGCATTGTGTTGGTGGTGGCGCCGTGGAATTACCCTTTCCTGACAGCAGTGAATACCGTACTGCCCGCGCTGATCGCCGGCAATGCGGTGGTATTGAAACACTCCTCACAGACCCTGCTGGCCGGTGATCGCCTTGCCGAGGCCTTTCACTCGGCGGGTATCCCGTCGGCGGTATTCCAGAATCTGGTGCTGGATCATGACACCACAGCGGCGCTGATTGGCAGTAAATCCTTTGGCTTTGTAAACTTCACCGGCTCCGTGGGCGGTGGCAAGGCGATGGAGCAGGCGGCGGCGGGCACCTTTACTGCGGTGGGTACGGAACTCGGTGGCAAGGACCCGGGCTATGTGATGGAGGACGCCGATCTGGATGCCGCCGTAGACACACTGATCGACGGCGCCATGTTCAATGCCGGCCAGTGTTGTTGCGGCATCGAGCGCATCTACGTGTGCGCCGAGCATTTTGACGCGTTCGTGGCCAAGGCCGTGGCCATTGTCGAGCAGTACACACTTGGCAACCCGCTGGAGGTGGAGACCACCTTGGGCCCGATGGCCAATGTGCGCTTCGCCGAGCTGGTGCGCGCACAGGTTGCCGAGGCGGTGGATGCCGGTGCCACCGCGCTGATCAACCCCGAGCTGTTCCCCAAAGACGGCGGTGCCTACCTGATGCCACAAATCCTCGTCGATGTGACACACGATATGCGTGTCATGCGCGAGGAATCATTCGGGCCGGTCGTGGGCATCATGAAGGTCAGCAGTGACGAGGAAGCCATAGCGCTGATGAACGACAGCGATTTTGGGCTGACCGCATCGCTGTGGACCGCTGATGCCGAGCGCGCACAGCGCATTGCCAGCCAACTGCAAACCGGCACGGTGTATATGAACCGCTGCGACTACCTCGACCCGGCACTGTGCTGGACAGGTTGCAAGGATACCGGCCGCGGTGGCAGTCTCTCGGTGATTGCGTATCACAACCTGACCCGCCCGATGTCCCTCCATTTCAAAAAACTGTAAACACTGCAAGGTAGTATTATGACTGCATCTGCTGACTGGTCTTACCCGACTGCGATCCGTTTTGGCAGCGGGCGAATTTCGGAACTTGCCGACGCCTGCGCCACTGCGGGTATCACCCGGCCCCTGCTGGTCACTGATCGCATGCTGGCGGATCTGCCGATTGTGGAAACGGCGCTGTCACTACTGGAGCAGGCCGGGCTCGGCCGCGCGCTGTTTGCCGAAGTGGATTCAAACCCCACGGAAGTCAACCTGCAGGCCGGTATGATTGTGTACCGCCAGGGCAGACACGATGGCGTTATCGCCTTCGGCGGCGGCTCGGGGCTGGATCTCGGCAAACTGGTGGCATTTATGTCGGGGCAGACCCGCCCGGTATGGGATTTTGAGGACGTCGGCGATTGGTGGACGCGCGCGGATGCCAGCGGCATCGCGCCGATTATCGCGGTGCCGACAACCGCAGGTACCGGTTCAGAAGTCGGCCGTGCCGGTGTCATTACCAACTCGGTGAGCCATGAAAAGAAGATTATTTTTCACCCGAAAATTCTGCCGTGCCAGGTGATCTGTGATCCCGCGCTTACCCTCAGTATGCCGCCGTCCGTCACCGCCGGTACCGGCCTCGACGCTTTTGCCCACTGCCTGGAGGCTTACTGCGCGCCGAACTATCACCCGATGTCGCAGGGCATCGCTGTCGAGGGTATGCGGCTGGTGAAGGAGAACCTGCCCAAGGTGTACGCCGATGGTGCGGATATCGAGGCGCGCGGCCATATGATGTCGGCGGCGGCTATGGGAGCGACTGCGTTCCAGAAAGGCCTCGGCGCAATTCACGCGATCTCACATCCCATCGGCGCGCTGTACAACACGCACCACGGTACCACCAATGCCGTGGTGATGCCGGCCGTGGTCGCATTCAATCGACCGGCAATTGAGGAACCAATACGGCGGCTGGCCAGTTACCTCGAAATTCCCGGAGGCTTCGATGGCTTTGTGGAGTTTCTGGTCGCGCTCAACCGCAGCATGAATATCCCTGAAAACCTGACGGCGCTGGGTGTTGTTAACCCGGACATGGATGCGCTGGTGGGCGCGACGATCGCCGACCCCTGCGCCGGTGGCAACCCGGTCACCCTCACACCGGAGAACACTCGCGCGCTGCTGGAAACCTGCTTCGCAAGCGCACCGGATGGAAGTAGCGCATGACAACAACCGGTGTAGAATCAGGCACCGCACCGGGCCGCGCCACCACGTTTGAAGGCTTGTTGGGCAAGCTGGCGGCAATGGGTACGCGCGAGGGCTTGGAGAAGGGGTTGGCCATGACGCTGGCGCCCACCGATATTGTGATTACACCTTTCGGTAAGAGCGGGACCACCTGGTTGCAGCAGATGGCCCATACCCTGCGCACGCGCGGTGATATGGATTTTGACGACATCAGCCGAGTGGTGCCGTGGATAGAAAACTCAACCGATTTGGGGCTGGATCTCGATGCCCCGCAGAAAGCGCAGCCGCGCTGCTTTAAAAGCCATCTGGATGCGCATCGTATTCCCAAGGGCGGGCGCTATATCATCGCCTGTCGCGATCCCAGGGACGCGGCCTATTCCATGTTCAGGTTTATGGAGGGCTGGTTTATTGAGCCCGGTGCCATCGCGCTGGACGATTTCGTGCGCACTGCATTTATCGGCAGCGGCAGGTCGCCCGGCAATGGCAAGGGGGATTACTGGACGCACCTGATCTCGTGGTGGCACAGGCGCAATGACCCCGATGTGCTGTTGATGGCCTACGAGCATATGAAGGATGACCTCGGCGGCACGATCCGCGCCGTCGCCGCGTTTATGGATATCACACTGGACGATGAACTGCTGGCGATTACCGAAGAGCAAGCTTCGCTGGCGTTCATGCAGCAACACAAGGATCGCTTTGACGATAAGCTGATGCGCGAGCGAGCCGTCGCTGTCGCGGGGCTGCCCACCGACAGCGAAGCGTCGAAGGTACGCGACGGCGAGGTGGGTCTATCCCGAGAAGCGCTTGGAGCGGATGTTGTCCGCGAGCTCGATGAGTTGTGGCAGGAGCGCATCACCAAGGAACTCGGTTTTACCGATTACGCCGCCATGATCGCTACATTGTAGCGTTTGGCGCTGCCACACAGGTAATGGGAGTTTTTTATGTCGCAGATCCGTGGGATTGCCGCAAGTACAACGTGTCTGCCGAAGCACACGATAGAGGCTTGTCTTTGTCACTGATATTCCGAGGGTTTTGTCTACCTCTGGTCGCTCTCGTGCTTACCGCCTGTTCCGGTGATGCGCCATCCTGTCCCTTCACCGGTGTCGCGGATACCGCACCGAGCGCCGGCTGTTTTGTAGTATCCGATCAGGCGCTGTTGCTGGTACAGGGGCTCAACGGCAAACTCAGTCCGCCGGGCGGCAGCAGCGCTCCCGGGGAGTCCGCGCAGTGCACCGCCTTCAGGGAAACCTGGGAGGAAACGGGTTTGCGTTTGCAGCCCGGTGAATTACTGGGGGTTTTCGATACCGGGTTTCACCTGTATCGCTGTGATCCGGATAGCCACTCGGGAAAGATCAATCCGCCGATGCGCTTTGAAGTGCGCGACGCCTTCTATCTGCCCGTCGCACAGTTTGAGAGTTTCGAATGGCGATACCCGGAGCAGCAGTTGCTGCTGAAAGAATGGCTGATGAAGTCCGCCGATAAGCAACCGCAGTAGCGAGCAGGGCAAAGTGTCAGAACAGCAGCCATCAGAACATCTGTATGGTTCGGGCTGAGCAGCCGCAGTAAAGCGTCTGCCACTGTGCGCTGTTCATGGTGCGACAGGATGTGCAGTGGTGGTATCGGCCGTGCAACTGCGAATCAGTCAGCTACGCGATGCCGCACTCAGCCCCGCGAGTCGGCCAAAGAACGTGGCATCGCCGATACTCATGCCGCTGGAATAACCCTCGGCGCAGCGCGGCAGACCGGCGCTGTTTCTACCGGCGGCGTAGAGCCCCGGAATAAGCTGCCGGTCCTTGTCGAGCACTTCGCCGGTGGGCAGCGTATCCAGCCCGCCGAACGTCATCGTGGCAAAAATTGCACCGTTGCCGGGTGTCAGGTCGAAAGCGGCATAGGGTGGGCGGTCCAGAGGCGTGAGGTATTTCTTGTGCTTGTGACACACCGGGTCTTCACCGTCGGCAGCGCGGCGGTTGTACGTCTCCAGTGTGCCTGTTAGTGCATCCAGGGGTAAGTCGAGTTCCCGCGCCAGTTCGGTGAGGTCTTCTCCCGTGCCCGCCACCGGGTAACCGCCCATGGGTGGCCTTTCCAGCACCTCAAAATGGCGGCTGTCGATGATGAGGTAGTAGCGACCTTCGGGCCTGTCCAGTATCGCGCTGCCCAAACGCCCGTGGTACACATCCTCATTGATAAAGCGCCTGCCGGTTTCATCGACAATGATGGCTTCGAGGAACTGGTGGGGAGGGTAGAAGGGCGTGCAGATAAAGCCTTCGTCCATATTGATAGCGTGGCCACCCGCCGCCATACCGATACGAATCCCGTCTCCGGTGTCATTGGGGTTGCCGTTGGGGTAGTTGCCCAGCGCCAGGCGCGGTGCGTAGCGTTCCAGCATGTCCCGGTTCATGATAAAGCCGCCACCGGCGAGCACCACACCACGGTGCGCGCGGATATACTGAACCTGCATGTCGATCCGAGCGGCGATGCCCACAACGGTCTCGCCGCTCTTGATTACCGCCAGTGCTCGTGCCTCGCAGAGTATCTGCACGCCTTTTTCCCGCGCGCTGCGCAGCAGGTTATGCATCAGCGGAATGCCGCCGTGGTCGCCCTTGATCTGTGGTTTGTGTCCGCGGGGCGCGGCTTTTGCGGCCTCGCTGTATGGCCAGGCTTCCTCATTGCCGGTGATCATCAGCGCCGCTTCGTTGGGCGTGTTGGTGTGTTTGTGGGGGTAGTACTCGGGTTTGAATTCAACCCCCTGTCGGGTCAGCCAGTCGTAGTGCTCCAGCGTACGGTCACAGTACAGCCGTACTTTGGCGGGATCGGCATGCGGGCCCGACGCCTGCAACAGGTATTTGTACATCTCCTCAATATCGTCCTCAAAACCGCAGGCCTGCTGTATCGGGGTGCCGCCTCCCATGTAGATCAGGCCCCCGGCCATCGCAGTGGAGCCTCCCGCCTCGCTGGCAGCCTCCAGTACGGTGACGCTGGCCCCGGCATCGGCCGCTTCGATAGCGGCAGAGATACCGGCACCGCCGCCACCTACTATCAGAACATCGGTTTCACTGTGCCAGCGCTTCACACTGGCGGCGTCAATACTGGATTCGGGGGTATGGGTGTCTGTCATGGGGTTTTGGGGCCCGTTATTCAGTCGTTAATGGCACTAAAACGCCGCAGCGGTGCAACATGCCTTGAGGTAGTGCGTCCGCGCCGTTATCCTGCTCACACTATAATAGAACTCCTAATGAGGTGACTGTATGTACGAGGAATTTAAAGCAGCCTGGTCTGAATTGACCGCCCCCGGGCAGATATTTGAGATCGAGACGCTGCAGGTCCGCGGTGCTCCAATGTGTACCTATAAGCACGCACCCGCATCCCTGCGCGATATATGGCTGGGCACCGCCGCATTCGGTGACCGGGAGTACCTGATCTATCAGGACGAGCGCTACACCTATGCCCAGTGTCACGAGATGACGGCATCCATCGCCAACTGGCTGTCCGCGCAGGGTGTGCAGCCCGGCGACCGCGTGGCTATCGCTATGCGCAATTATCCGGAGTGGATGCTGGCCTACTGGGCAGTGGTATCCATGGGTGCTGCGGTTGTTGGGATGAACGCCTGGTGGGTGCCCCACGAAATGGAATTCGCGCTGAAGGATTCAACGCCCAAGGTGTTGATCGCCGACCGGGAGCGCCTCGCCCATTTTCAGGAAATACGCGGCAGTTTTCCCGATATGGTGGCAGTGGGCGTTCGCCTGGATGATGAAAAACCCGACAACGTCGTGGATTGGTCTGAACTAATTGGCAGCGAATCGGCAATGCCTGAGGTGGTGGTTGACCCGGATGATGACGCCTGTATTTTCTATACTTCCGGTACCACCGGCACGCCCAAAGGCGCACAGCTCACTCACCGAGGCTGTGTGTCAAACTTGATGAACATCGGTTTTGGCCAGGCCCTGCAGCGCGATGCGCTTACCAGGGCAGGCATGAAGTCCAAGGGTTCACTGGCACCCGATCAAACCAACATAGCGCTGGTGGCAACCCCCCTATTTCATGTGACGGGTAACAACTGCGTGGCCCAGGGCATCGCCGCCACCGGCGGCAAGCTGATCCATATGTACAAGTGGGATGCCGGTGAAGCCCTGCGCATTGTCGAGGAAGAAAAGGTCACCACATTCAGCGCCGTGCCGATGATGTCGCGTGAAATGATGCTGCATCCTGATTTTGACAGCCGGGATACCTCCAGTCTGAAAAGCATGGGCGGCGGTGGCGCTGCCGTGCAGCCGGACCTCACCCGCAAAATGGACGAGACCATGGAAAACGCCGCGCCCAGTGCCGGGTATGGCATGACCGAGACCTGCGGCATTATCTCTGCACTGTCCGGAGAATATCTGGTAGACCGGCCCACCAGCGTGGGCCGCGCGATGCCAACCTTCGAGGCCAAGTGTGTGGATGGACAGGGCAATACCGTGCCCACCGGACAACCGGGCGAGTTGTGGGTGCGCGGACCCTGTGTGATCAAGGGCTATCTCAACCGCGCAGAAGCCACGGCTGAGACGATCACTGATGGCTGGTTGCACACTGGAGATATCGCCTATATGGATGAAGACGAATTCATCCACCTCGTAGACCGCGCCAAGGAGATGGTGCTGCGCGGTGGTGAAAACGTCTATTGTGCGGAAGTGGAAAGCGCCATCTTCGATCAGGAAGGCGTCGCGGAGTGTGTAGTGTTTGGCGTGGAGGACGAGCGCCTCGGCGAGGAGGTCGCCGCTGCCATCTATCCCAAGGCAGGGGCTACTGTCGATGTTGACGAGTTGCGCAAAGCGCTGCGCGAGCGGGTGGCATCGTACAAGATTCCCCGTTATATCTGGGTGGTGGACGCGCCGCTGCCGCGCAATGCGAACGGCAAGTTCGTCAAGCGTGACGTTCGCGATTCACTGTCGCTGGAAGATGCGTTGTAAGTAGCCTGCAGGCGACACCAGCGTGTCGCCTGACTCGTCACGGCGTCTCAAGCACGCCTGTGGCGCAGTTGTCCGCGCATGGCCAACAGTCCGAGCAGTACCAGAAGTACGGTGCCCGGTGCGGGCACTGAATTCCCGTCGATCACATTGACACGCACCAGCAGGTTGCGCGACTGCGCGATGCCGTTGGGGTCAGAGTCGTTATAGCTGAAACCGTTGAACGCGATGCTGTCCTCGAACAGACCGAGAACGGAGGAGGTGAAATCGACATTCAAACCACCGATTGCATCGCCCGCTCCGAGACCACTGAACGGGTCCCAGCCGGTGAACAGGAAGTCGTCGATTGCGGTGAGGTCAAATGCGCCCATCAGGAAGTCAGCAGGGCCGAAAATATCATTCTCCAGCTGCAGCAGCCCCGATGTGGAGTCACCCAGCAGGATATTGCCGAAATCCAGCAGGTAGTCATCGCCGCTTTGCGACAGGGTGCCGAAGGATGACAGCAGGTCAAAGTCGGCATTCGCCAGATTATTCACCTGGGCACTAACCTGAACCGTACCATCGCTGCCGGCTGATACATCCGCCATATCCGGGTTCTGGCTGAGGAAACTCACGGTGCCGGTCTGGGAGTAGATGCCGGCGGAACTTGTGTTCAGCCCGACAGTGAGAACGCCGCTGTCGCCAGCACCGATATTACCAACGCTAGTATCGGCGGTGAACGCACCGCCCACGCCACTCAGGTTGGCGCGCAGTGTGTCGTTCAGGGCCGCTGTGTCGGCAGCGTTTTTCACAGTGATGTTGCTCGGCCCCACGGAATCGCCGACGCGCACGATACCAAAGTCCACTGTCGGTGTATTGAGTTGTCCAATGGCGGCTGCATACACCTTGCCATTCACAGTGACGCTGCCGCTGCCGGTCTGCGCCGCCACATCTGCCGCACCGGTAGTGCCGGCACCGGTAGAAATAAAGTCGAGGTTGACGCTGTCACTGCTTGTGCCCGCTGTTGCCGTGGAGGCGAGGCCGACCTTAATCGAAGTATTGTCTGTATCCTGCGCAGCGAGGTTGGCAATACTGCCGCCGTTGCCCTGCGCATTGCCGGTACTGCCGGCGATATTCACTTTCAGGCCCTCTGTATAGATGTCGGGCGAATTATTGCCGATAGATACCATCTGATCGGCGGTGACAGAATCGCCCACCCTGGCGACCACGTCCACGCTGGTGGTGTTCAACAGTGGGTTGGCCAGACGGTACACCTCGGCACTCATATCAACAGTTTGTGAGGGCAGGTTGGTGGTTTGGCCGCCGTTGAAGCTGCCGTCCGAAACCAGCTCCACCGTCGCCGAACCCGTGTGTGCCCCCGCTGTATCGGTGCCGGTGAACTGCACCTGCAGCGAGCTGTTATTGGTGGCGCCCGGCGCGAGGCTGGCAAACGCGCCGTTGGCTGAAAAATCGCTGTCGAGTGTGGAGATCGCAGCATTGAGTCCCTCGCCGACAATCGCATTATTGGAGATCGACAGATTGACGGGGCCAGCAGCAGCGGAGTCGATACGCACCTTGCCGAAATCCACCGGGTTCGGGGTGACCGGGCCCGGTTGTGCGAGTGAGCCGACGTTCGCCTCGACATTGGCCAGCACGCCGATATTCTGGTCTGGCAGTGCGGTAATACCCAGTTCACTGGTGCCGGCTCCGTTGGAGTTGAACGCGACTATCACCTGGCCGGATTTGCTGCCAATCGTCGATGTATCGATACCCACCGCCATTGCGCTGTTGTTGGAGGCCCCCGCCGCGAGCAGGTTGACCGAGCCGCCGTTGTTGGTGGCATCGCCGGTGGTGCCGCCGGCCTTGAAGATCGCGTCCAGTCGCTCACTGAAGCCATCGTTGGCAGCGGTGTTCTGGATGTCCAGCAACTGCGCCTGCGCGCTGCCCACCAGTACATTGCCGAAGTTGATGGTGGCCGGTTGCATATTGGCCTCGGCCAGACGCCACCCAGTGCCGTTGATGGTAATAGTCTCGGGGCCGCCCAGTGCGAGATCACCCAGTCCGTTTGAGCCGCCAGTAGTGGTGCCGTTGGAGTTGAATTGCACATCAACCGTACCGGTGTTCAGGCCGGCGTTGATCGCGGACAACCCGACATTGATCGTGCCGCTGTCCCCGGCCACCGCATTGCTGAATCCGTTGCCGGTGGCCTGCCCGGTGATCGTGCCGACAACCGCATCCAGCCCTTCCTGAAAGCCAGCAGGGGCGATATCGGTGTTGGTGATATTGATACCCGCTGCTGATTGCGGGCCGGATCCAGCGCGGAAATTCCCCAGTTCGATAGTGGAAGGCAGCGGTCCAGAAATCTGCGCCACCTGATACACATTACCGTTTACCGAAACTGCCTGACTGCCGGCGGAGGCGGTGCCCAGTCCGTTACTGACGCCGTTGACCGTGCCTGTCGTCTCGTAGTCCAGAGTCACCGTGCCGCTCTTGGCACCTGCGGTGCTGGTATCAACCGCAACCGAGATGGCGCCGCTGTTATTGTTGGCACCTGCGAGCAGGCCCGCAATGCTGCCGCTGCCGTTCGCATCGCCCGTCATGCCGTTAACGGTGGCGTTGAGGTCTTCGCTGAAGCTACCCGCCGCAGCGGCATTGCTGACCGCTACCGCCGCGCTAGTGGTGCCGCCTATACGCTGGTTGGCAACCTGCACCGGGGAGCCGGCATCGCCGATGGCAGCATTGTATGCCGCTGCGTTGCCTTCGAGTACGATGTCCAACAGCTGGTCGCCGATGTTTTCAAAGTTACTGCGAAGGTTCACTTTCTGATCGACCAGCGGTGCCAGCGCACCGGCGTTGGCGGCTGTGAATACCACAGCCAGATCGCCACTATCGCTGCCTGGCCCGCCGGTGTTGTAGTTGCCGGCGGTGACGCCAGCTCCCGAGAGGCGGGCGTCAGTAATATTGCCACCATTGACGCCCGTCTGGATCGCCCCGCGCAATGACGGGCCGGTGTTGCCGGTATTGCCGATCTGGTAGTTGAAGGTATTGTCACCGACGCGCATATTGCCGATCGTCAATGTTGCATTGGGTGTCTCACCGTCGCTGACACCGCTGCCGGTAATCGCTTGTGCCACATCCCCACCAGCGATGATCTGTCCGGCGCCGCTGACGCCCGCGCGGCGGTCAAAGCTGTTGCCTGAGCCCGCTGCGACATTGGTGTAGTCGGTGTTGACAGTCAGGTTCTGGCTGCCGATATTGAGTGCGGCGCCGATCCCGCCCATGGCCAATACACCCTGTGTGTTCGCGACGTTGGCCAGGTTCATTACGCCGGCGCTGTCTACCTGCATGGTACCGGTACCGCTGACCTGCACCTGTACATTCAGCGTGCCGTTCTGGGCGCGCATCAGGCCGTTGTTGGTAATAGCCGAATCCGCCAGCGTGATGGTGCCGCCGCTGTCCGAGTTGATGGTGCCGTCGTTGTGCAGTACCTGTGTTCCTCCGACAAAGATCTGATTCCCGATCGCGCCGTTTTCACCGCGAATCGTCACTCCGGCGCCAATCGTGGTCGTGCCATTACCCTCCAGGGTGATGCGGTTACTTGCGCCGGTATTGCCGAGGACGATGGAGCCGGAGCCGTCCACGGTGTTGTCTCCGTCAAAGGAGAGTATGCCGTTCTGGTTAAGATTGAGCAGTCCGTCCAGCGTCATGCCATTCACCACGCGCTCGCGGCTGTTGGCAATGCTCGCCATATCCATTGTGCCGTTAATCGTGGTTCCATCCAGATAGTTCGCAGCGCTGGTGGAGACCTGAAAAATGCCGCCATTCACGGTTGAGATGGTGCCGCCGGTGACGCGCTGGCCGGATTGCACGACGGTGCCATTGTCGGCATGAATCTCCGCGGATGCGCTGTTGTTCACATGGCTGTCCAGCACCAGGGTGGCGCCATTGCGAGCCTCGATTACGTTGTTGTTCGCCACGGTGGATTCGGTCAGTGTGACCGTGCCGCCGTTGACATCAGCCGAGATCAGACCGTTGTTGGTCAGCACCTGCGTGCCGCCAATATTGAGTTGCCCGCCGATGGTGCCGTTCTCGCCGCGAATGGTGACGCCGGACCCCAGCACCGTGTTGCCATTGCCATCGAGCACAATACGGTTGCTGGCACCTGTATCGCCGAGCACGATGGTAGCATTCCCGTCCAGCGTATTGTCGCCCTCAAAACTCAAAATGCTGTTGAGATTGAGGTTCAGGGTGCCGTCCAGCATCAGGTCGTTGATCACGCGCTCGCGGCCGTTGGCGATGGTGGCCATGTCGAAGTCGCCCTCGATGCTGGTCCCGTCGAGGTAGTTGACGCTGCTGTTATTGGCCCGAAATATACCGCCGTTTGAGGTGCGAATCACGCCGCCGACAATGCGCTGGCCAGTCTGCAGTACAAGGCTGTCGTCCGCCAGTATCTCACCTGAGGCAGAGTTGGTCACATTGCTGTCCAGCACCATTGTCGCGCCATTGCGCGCTTCCATCACGTTGTTGTTCTGTACCACTGATTCGGTGATTCTAATCGTACCGCCGTTGACGTCGGCCGATATCAGCCCGTTGTTCACCAGTGTTTGCGTGCCGCCGATATTGAGCTGTTGGCCAATGGTGCCGTTTTCGCCACGTATTGTGATACCTGAGCCGATGGTGGTTGTCCCGTTGCCATCGAGATCAAAGCGGTTGCCCGGGCCTGTGTCACCAAGGTTTACCGTGCCACTGCCGTCGAGCAGGTTGTCGCCTTCGAAGCCCAGGATGCCATTGCGGTTGATATCAATGGTGCCGTTCAGCGTCAGTCCGCCTGTCACGCGCTCGCGGGTGTTGAGGTTGGTCGCCATATCTAGCGTACCGTTGAGCGTGACGTTCTCGAGAAAATTGCCGGCGCTGGAGGTCACCTGGAAGCTGCCGGTGCCGGAAGAGGTCATCTGCCCGCCGGTGACACGCATCGCACTCTGGATTACCACGCTGTTGTCAGCCAGGATCTCGCCGGCTGTGTTGTCGACGCCAATTTGCATATTCAGCGTGCCGCCGTTGCGTGCTTCGAGCACATTGTTATTAGTAATTTCCGACTGCACCAGCGACAGGGTGCCGCCATTCACGTCAGCAGAGATCAGGCCGTTATTGACGAGCGTTTGTGTGCCGCCGAGATTGATCTGGTTGCCGATGGTGCCGTTCTCACCGCGTATCGTAATGTCCGAACCGATGGTGGTGGTCCCATTGCCATCGAGGTCGAGGCGGTTGCCCGCACCGGTGTCGCCGAGGTTCACTGTGCCGGTGCCATCGAGCAGGTTGTCGCCTTCGAAGCTCAGGATACCGTTGCGGTTGATCTCAATCGTGCCGTTCAGCGTCAGCCCGCCGGTCACGCGCTCGCGGGTGTTAAGGTTGGTCGCCATATCAAGCGTACCGTCGAGTGCGACGTTTTCGAGAAAATTGCTGGCGCTGGAAGTCACCCGAATACTGCCGGTGCCGGTAGAGGTCATTTGCCCGCCGGTGACACGCATTCCATTCTGGATCACCACGCTGTTGTCAGCCAGAATTTCACCGGCTGTGTTGTCGACGCCAATTTGCATATTCAGCGTGCCGCCGTTACGCGCTTCGAGCACGGCGTTATTGGTAACTTCCGACTGCACCAGCGACAGGGTGCCGCCGTTAACGTCAGCAGAGATCAGGCCGTTATTGACCAATGTCTGTGTACCGGCAATATTGAGCTGCTGGCCGATGGTGCCGTTCTCACCGCGTATCGTAATGTCCGAACCGATGGTAGTGGTCCCGTTGCCATCGAGGTCAATGCGGTTGCCGGCGCCGGTATCGCCGAGGTTCACTGTGCCGGTGCCATCGAGCAGGTTGTCGCCTTCAAAGCTCAGGATGCCGTTGCGGTTTATATCAATGGTGCCGTTCAGCGTGAGCCCATCCGATACGCGCTCGCGCGTATTCAGGTTGGTCGCCATGTCGAGTGGGCCATTGATCGTGACGCCCTGCAGGCGATTGACGCCGCTGGAGTTGACGCGAAAGCTGCCGTTGCCGGCACTGTTCAATTCGCCGCCGAGTATCTGTACCGCACTGAGCTCGATAAGACCGTCATTGTCGGCCAATAGTGCGCCGTTGGTATTGGTCAATGTGCCACCGGCAAGTGTGATCGTGCCGGCACTGGTGCTGCCGGCTTGCAGTATCCCGGCATTGCTACCGCCGCTGTTGATGCGCAGCGATGAGCCGCCGTTAACGAGTACCCGTGCACTGTTGTTGGTTGTCAGTGACTTGATGGTATCGCTGCCGCTATCGTGTGTGACCGTCTTGAGGCCGGTGACCGTCGTGACAGAGACGTCATCGGCAGCACCGGGGAGCGCAGGGTTGGAACTCCACTGGGTCGCATCACTCCAAAGACCATCGACGTCGTTGAGCCAGTCAACCGGTGTGGACTGCGCGAACGGTGAGGCAAACATGAGTGTGCAGAGAATGAGAGACGAGGATATAGCCGTAAAGGCAAATTTTTTCGATGAGAGGCAGGTGTTCATTCAGTGCCCTCCTGAGTTAATTTTTAATTATAGATCTCAACCCGTTGACTCTATTAATTTCATGCAATAAACAAGCCATCGGGTGGCTTGTACTTACTGTCGAGGCGGGTTGATCGCATGACAGGTGCAGAGAGGGTGGCTCACTCAGCAGAGTATTCTTCTAATAGACAATAAGTTACGAGCGACTCCGCGAAAAATTCCAGATGTAGCTTCGGTGAGTGCAAGAGATCAGCCGTACACAGAATTTATAAAACGGGATTTTGCTCTACTCTCGAAATGGCCTGAACTGTAAATTTTCTTGACGCAGAGAACGTCCCGTACGCAGTGTGTGGGAGTAAAAATTTGTTGCGATAAATGCGTCTGCTTTAAGGGTCTTTGGGGCATGAAAAGTGTAAGGGCGCGAGGACTAAAAAAGTTGGTTAACACTATTTTTCTAGTACTTTCCGCGCTTCAGCAGCGATGATTTGTACCACGTAGTGTGTGTCAGGTTTTTTTACATTTCTCGTGTTTGCCATGCTTTTATCGTGGTCAATTAAAGCGAGCCCTTTTTTTATTCAATAGTAAAACAATGACATACCGAATGCGCTGATTCCTCTGGTACGAATTTTGCCTGATTGTGCAAAGGTTCGAATAGCGGTTTGTGAGTCGAGTTCAACGCGGTGTCACCGTGCCCTCTGACTCGCGACCGAAAAAAAAGAGAAAACGCTGAATCCGCAAATTCAGCCTACACTTAAGGATTGAGAAAATGTCTCTGACTACTCGTATTCTCCCCGCCCTTGTTTTCCCCCTGTTATCTGTATTTTCGCTTCCTCTGCTAACCAGCAGCGCTTGGGCAGCTGTCGATACGGTCAGCGGCACTGCCGGTGCCAATGGTGCAACGGGTGCTGCCGGCAACCCGGGAGCGGATGGCGACGATGGTACGGTCGGTGGGGATGCCTCGGCCGATGCGACAACGGTAAATACCGATGCGACAAATACCGCCACAGCCAATGCCGGCGCGGGAGGGCGTGGAGGTAATGGTGGTCAAGGTACGCCCAGTGGAGCTGACGGTGGTGATGGCGGTGAAGGTGCCATTGGCGGGAATGCGGATGCGACAGCAACTACGACAGTAGCCAGTGGCAATGGCTCTGCAACAGCAACCGCTAATGGCGGTACTGGCGGTGCGGGTGGCACCGGGGGGTTTGCCAGCGGTGGTGGGACCACCGGTACTGGTGGTGATGCGGGAGATGGCGGCACGGCAACTTCCTCTGCGGTAGTTGCCAATAATGGTAGTGGCGCAGCTACAGTAAGCGCGACCGCCAATGGCGGTAACGGTGGCGCAGGGGGCAGCGCGGGAGGAAACGGTGGCGACGGTGGCGCGGCTCTTCTTGGGACTGTCGATGGCAGCTCCAATAGTGGCACAGTCTCGGTGACGGGCACGGCTAATGGTGGTAACGGCGGGAGTGCCTCTGGCACGGGTGATGCAGGCGATGGTGCGAGTGTCAGTCTTACTGATGCGGTGGATGGCGATACGACCGGTAACCTCACCCTGAACCAGGTTGCGACCGGAGGTAACAGCGGTGCAGTGGACGATGGCGCCAATGGCAACGCTGGGGATGCCTCCAGTGTTTTGACTAAATCCAGCACCAGCAGCAGCTTACTGACGGTGGACGCCAGAGCAACCGGAGGCAACGGGGGGGCGCGCGATTCAGCCACCGGTAAAGCCGCCGATGGTGGTGCGGCGACGTCGGTATCCGTTGCGGAAAACTCTGCGGGAGAGGCGCGCGCGAATTACAGTACAACGAACGACGCCTTGGGCGGTACCGGCGGTGCTGGTAGCAATGGTGCCGATGGTGGTGATGGCGGTGCGGCGACTCGGACTGCCACCGCGACGACCTTCGGTGATTACACCGCCCGCTCGTTTGGCCGGGCCACCGGTGGCGGTGGCGGCAATCTCAACAGCGGCACCGGCGGTACTGCGGGTACCGGGGGGGCTGCCACGGATACCACAACGGTGACGTCCACCGGCAACGGTACGATAGATAGCAACTCTGTGGGTGCCTACGGTGGTAACGGTGGGGTAGTTGGCAGTGGCACCGGTACGGGTGGTGACGGAGGCATTGCCACGGCCACGGCCACCGGCAGTAATGCGGGGGCACTGGGTGTCACCGTGGGCACGACAGCCGAGGGTGGTAACGGCGGTTATGGTCGTGGCGTGGGAGAATCCGGCGGTGCCGGTGCTGCCGGTGTGATTGTGTCCGCGACCGGTACGTCAACCGGCGGCGGTGCAGTGAATGTGACAGCCACGCAGCGCGGCGGTACTGGCGGTGACGGGTATGATGGCGCCGCCGGTGGCGCGGGTGCTGATTCGGATCTGGTGGATGTCGTGACCGGCTCCACCTCTGGCACCTTGACCCTGACCCAGACGGCGGCAGCCGGGGCCGGCGGTACGGCGCGCGACTCGACCAGTGCTGCGGGCGCGGCGGGTGATGCGACTTCCTCATTAACGGCCAACAATTCCGATGGTGGCAATGTCTCCGGGGTCAGCAATGCAGACGGTGGAGCGGGCGGCGGCGCAACCGGAACAGGGAATACAGCTGATGCGACGGACGGCGGAGCGGCCGCGGCAGCTATTGCGTTGACGGATAGTGGCAACGTCACCGCTACTGCCATCGCCGATGGCGGCAATGGCGGCGCGGCAATAGATGGTGATGCGGGCGACGGCGGCAGCGCCGACCTGGGTGTGGGCCTGGTGGGTGTCAGCGGCGAGTCAACCGGTGGCGGCACAGTAGATGTGACCGGTACGGCCAATGGCGGTAACGGTGGTAATGCCACCGGCAGTGGCAATGCAGGCGATGGTGCGAGTGTCAGTCTGACCGATGAAGTAGACGGTGATACAACCGGCAACCTGACCCTGACTCAGGTGGCGACCGGTGGTAACAGTGGTTCGGTGGACGATGGTGTCAATGGCACGGCCGGTGATGCCTCCAGTTCGCTGACTAAAAACAGCACGACCAGCAACTTGCTGACAGTGGACGCGCGAGCAACCGGGGGTAATGGAGGCGCTCGTGATTCAGTCACCGGCAAGGCTGCCGATGGCGGCACGGCGACGTCGGTATCCGTCGCGGAGAACTCCGCGGGTGAAGCGCGGGCCAATTACGCCTTTACCACCGATGCGCTGGGTGGCACTGGCGGTGCAGGTAGCAATGGTGCCGATGGCGGTGACGGTGGCGCGGCGAACCGGACTGCTACCGCGACGACCCTCGGTGATTACACCGCGCGGACCTTTGGCCGGGCCACCGGCGGCGGTGGCGGCAATCTCAACAGCGGCACCGGCGGTACTGCGGGTACCGGGGGTGCTGCCACGGATACCACAACGGTGACGTCCACTGGCAACGGTACGATAGATAGCAACTCTGTCGGTGCCTACGGTGGTAACGGTGGGGTAGTTGGCAGTGGCACCGGTACGGGTGGTGACGGTGGCATAGCCACGGCCACGGCCATCGGCAGTAATGCCGGGGCACTGGGAGTTACCGTGGGCACAACGGCTGAGGGTGGTAACGGTGGTTATGGTCGTGGCGTGGGAGAATCCGGCGGTGCGGGTGCGGTGGGTGTGATCCTGTCTGCGACGGGTACATCCACCGGTGGCGGTGCGGTGAACGTGACAGCTACGCAGCGCGGCGGCAGTGGCGGTGACGGGTATGATGGCGCCACGGGTGGCGCGGGGGCGGATTCGGATCTGGTGGATGTCGTGATCGGCTCCACCTCTGGCACCTTGACACTGACCCAGACCGCGGCGGCCGGGGCCGGCGGTGCGGCGCGCGATTCGACCAGTGCGGCTGGCGCGGCGGGTGACGCGACCTCCTCACTGACGGCGAATAATTCCGACGGTGGCAATGTCACCGGTACCAGCAACGCCGATGGCGGAGCCGGTGGTAGCGTCTTCAGCGCCGGCAATACGGCTGATGCATCGGACGGTGGGAGCGCGGCAGCAGCTATCGCGTTGACGGATAGCGGCAACGTCACCGCGAATGCCATCGCCGATGGCGGCAATGGCGGTGCGGCAATAGACGGTGATGCGGGCGACGGCGGCAGTGCCGACCTGGGTGTGGGCCTGGTGGGTGTCAGCGGCGAGTCCACCGGTGGCGGCACAGTAAATGTGACCGGCACGGCCAATGGCGGTAACGGTGGTAATGCCACCGGCAGTGGCAATGCAGGCGATGGTGCGAGTGTCAGTCTGACCGATGAAGTAGACGGTGATACAACCGGCAACCTGACCCTGACTCAGGAGGCGACCGGTGGAAACAGTGGTTCGGTGGACGATGGTGTCAATGGCACGGCCGGTGATGCCTCCAGTTCGCTGACTAAAAACAGCACGACCAGCAACTTGCTGACAGTGGACGCGCGAGCAACCGGGGGTAATGGAGGTGCTCGTGATTCAGCCACCGGCAAGGCGGCCGATGGCGGCACGGCGACGTCGATATCCGTCGCGGAGAATTCCGCGGGGGAAGCGCGGGCCAATTATTCTTTTACCAGCGATGCACTGGGAGGCTCAGGCGGTGCGGGTAGCAACGGTGCCGATGGTGGTGACGGTGGCGCGGCGACCCGGATTGCTACCTCGACGACCCTCGGAGATTACACTGCACGGACCTACGGTCGGGCCACGGGCGGTGCCGGTGGTAACCTCAACGGCGGTACCGGCGGTACTGCGGGTGCCGGGGGTGCTGCCACGGATACCACAACAGTGACGTCCACCGGCAACGGTACGATTGATGGCAATTCAGTCGGGGCCTATGGCGGTGACGGTGGTTCAGTGGTCAGTGGCACAGGTACCGGCGGTGACGGTGGCCTTGCCACGGCTGCGGCCACGGGCAGCAATGCCGGTGCGCTGGGTGTTACCGTGGGTACGACAGCAGAGGGCGGTGACGGCGGTTATGGCCGCGGCGTGGGTGAATCAGGCGGCGCCGGTGCTGCCGGTGTGATTGTGTCCGCGACCGGTACGTCAACTGGCGGCGGTGCAGTGAATGTGACCGCCACGCAACGCGGCGGCAGTGGCGGTGATGGCTACGACGGCGCGGCCGGTGGCGCGGGTGCTGATTCGGATCTGGTGGATGTCGTGACCGGTTCAACATCAGGCACCTTGACGCTGACCCAGACGGCGGCGGCCGGGGCCGGCGGTGCGGCGCGCGATTCGACCAGCGCGGCTGGCGCGGCGGGTGACGCGACCTCCTCACTGACGGCGAACAATTCCGACGGTGGCAATGTCACCGGTACCAGCAACGCCGATGGCGGGGCCGGTGGTAACGTTTTGAGCGCTGGCAATACGGCTGATGCGACGGACGGAGGGAATGCGGCAGCTGCTATCGCATTGACGGATAGCGGCAACGTCACCGCGAAAGCCATCGCCGACGGCGGAACTGGTGGAGCGGCAATAGACGGTGATGCAGGCGACGGCGGCAGCGCCGATCTGGGTGTGGGCCTGGTGG
Organism: Halioglobus sp. D3-4; assembly: GCF_055809315.1. Taxonomy (NCBI): domain Bacteria; kingdom Pseudomonadati; phylum Pseudomonadota; class Gammaproteobacteria; order Cellvibrionales; family Halieaceae; genus Halioglobus; species Halioglobus sp. D3-4. Next base: position 2,027,131 of record NZ_CM147907.1, on the reverse strand, counting down.
GTGTCAGCGGCGACTCCACCGGTGGCGCGACTGTGAGTGTGACCGGCACGGCCAATGGCGGTGACGGTGGCAATGCGACGGGGACCGGGAATGCGGGAGACGGCGCGAGCACTAGTCTGACCGATCAGGTGGATGGTGATACAACGGGCAGCCTCTCGTTATCTCAGGTGGCGACCGGGGGGAACAGCGGTACGGTGGACGATGGTGTCAATGGCACAGCCGGGGATGCCTTCAGTTCGCTGACGAAAAGCAGTACGACCAGCAGCTTGCTGACAGTGGACGCGCGAGCGACCGGGGGTAATGGAGGTGCTCGTGATTCAGCCACCGGCAAGGCTGCCGATGGCGGCACGGCGACGTCGGTATCCGTCGCGGAGAACTCCGCGGGTGAAGCGCGGGCCAATTATTCTTTCACCAGCGATGCGCTGGGAGGCTCAGGCGGTGCGGGTACTAATGGTGCCGATGGTGGTGACGGTGGTGCGGCGACCCGGACTGCTACCGCGACTACTTTCGGTGATTACACCGCGCGGACCTTTGGCCGGGCCACCGGCGGCGATGGCGGTGGTCTCAGCAGCGGCACCGGCGGTACTGCGGGTGCCGGGGGTGCTGCCACAGATACCACAACAGTGACGTCCACCGGCAACGGTACGATTGATGGCAATTCAGTCGGGGCCTATGGCGGCAACGGTGGTTCAGTGGTCAGTGGCACAGGTACCGGTGGTGACGGTGGCCTTGCCACGGCTGCGGCCGCGGGCAGCAATGCCGGTGCGCTGGGTGTTACCGTGGGTACGACAGCAGAGGGCGGTGACGGCGGTTATGGCCGCGGCGTGGGTGAATCAGGCGGCGCCGGTGCTGCCGGTGTGATTGTGTCCGCGACCGGTACGTCAACCGGCGGCGGTGCAGTGAATGTGACAGCCACGCAACGCGGTGGCAGTGGTGGTGACGGGTATGATGGCGCGGCCGGTGGCGCGGGTGCTGATTCGGATCTGGTGGATGTCGTGACCGGTTCAACATCGGGCAACTTGACGCTGACCCAGACCGCGGCGGCCGGGGCCGGCGGTGCGGCGCGCGATTCGACCAGCGTGGCTGGCGCGGCGGGTGATGCGACCTCCTCACTGACGGCGAATAATTCCGACGGTGGCAATGTCACCGGTACCAGCAACGCCGATGGCGGAGCCGGTGGTAACGTCTTCAGCGCCGGCAATACGGCTGATGCGACAGATGGTGGGAACGCGGCAGCTGCTATCGCGTTGACGGATAGCGGCAACGTGACCGCGAATGCCATCGCCGATGGCGGAACTGGCGGTGCGGCAATAGACGGTGATGCAGGCGACGGCGGCAGCGCCGACCTGGGTGCGGGTCTGGTGGGTGTCAGCGGCGACTCCACGAGTGGCGGCACAGTAAGAGTGACCGGCACGGCCAATGGCGGTGATGGTGGCAATGCGACGGGGACCGGGAATGCGGGAGACGGCGCGAGCACTAGTCTGACCGATCAGGTGGATGGTGATACAACGGGCAACCTCTCGTTAGCTCAGGTGGCGACCGGGGGTAACAGCGGTACGGTGGACGAGGGTGTCAATGGCACAGCCGGGGATGCCTTCAGTTCGCTGACGAAAAGTAGTACGACCAGCAGCCTGCTGACAGTGGACGCTCGAGCGACCGGGGGTAATGGAGGTGCGCGCAATGCCGCCAGCGGTAAGGCGGCCGATGGCGGTGCGGCGACATCGGTGTCCATCGCGGAGAATTCCGCCGGTGAGGCACGCGCCAACTACGCCTTTACGACAGATGCGCAGGGTGGTGCCGGTGGTGCGGGCAGCAACGGTGCGGGCGGTGGCGATGGCGGTGCCGCAACGCGAACTGCCACTGCGACCACTATCGGCGATTACACGGCGCGAACCTTTGGCCGCGCCACAGGCGGCAACGGTGGCAGTGTCAGCAATGGTTCCGATAGTACGGCAGGTGCCGGTGGCGATGCGATGGACACCACTACGGTAACCTCTACCGGCAATGGCACCATCGATGCCAACTCAGTCGGTGCGTATGGCGGCAGTGGCGGTTCAGTTAATAGCGGAACGGGCAGTGGCGGTGACGGTGGCGACGCCAACTCGTCGGCAGTGGGCGGCAATGTTGGTGCCTTGTCAGTCACCGTTGGTACAACTGCCGAGGGCGGTAATGGCGGCAGTGGCCGCGGTGCTGGAGAGACCAGCGGTGATGGTGGCTCGGCAGTCGCAGATGCCAGCGGTAGCGGCGGCGGAAATATTAACGTCCGCGCCGATGCCGATGGCGGTAACGCCGGGGCGGCAAATGCGGGTGCAACGGCAGGCCTCGGTGGTAATGCGTTTGCCACTGCCACGGGTACGGGCGCATCGGGTACTGTCACGTCCGAGGCTACCGCCGGTACCTCGGTAGGTAATTTGGTTAATGACCTGACCACTTATGCATCCGGGCAGGTGGCCAGTACAGTGAATACCCAGGCGAGTGCGCAACTGAGTGGCGATGGGTTTGATACATCTAGCGCCACCGGGCAGCAGGCGGCTGCATTGGCGTACGGTGCCCCTGCCGATAGCGTTACACTGCCGAATGTGCTTGGCAATGCCGTTCTCGCGAATCTAGATATCAGTGGTACTAACGGTGCGCATACCGTGAACAACAGCGCGCAACTGGACAGCGACGTATACGGCATGGGTGTTCTCGGTGGACGCTATGCAGAAGACGGCAGCGGCACCACGATTCGCACCTACACCAGTTCAGCGGATTACGATGTGGACACCACTTTGTTGCAGAGCGGTGCGCAGAATCTTGTGGTTGGTTTCATGAATCCGGAGATCACAGGTACACCATTTGACGATCCGGATTTCGAAGTCAGGTTCCGAATTTTTGGCGATAACAATACGGGCACACCGCTGGTTGACCAGACCTTTACCGACGAGGCGTCTTTCAATGCCTTCTTCACCGGCAACACGCTCGATCTGGGCGCTACCAGTGCCGGCGATACCGATCGCGATATCAAGTTCCAGCTGGAAGTCAAAGGCAATGACAACCCCGGTGATGGTGTCACCGTGGATTATGTCTTCGGTAACTCGACAATTACCGAACGCGCGGTGCCCTACGTCCCTGAAACCACGGTATCTGTCGGCGATCACCATGTCGGTGACGTGGTTTTGCAGGGCGTTGAGGTCACCAACGTCGCCGTGGCTGGCTCCGATGGTGCTGATGCTGAGTTCACGGGGGTAACCGGCGACGTTACCACTAACGCAGGCACGATTACCGGTCTTGCCGCGAATGGCGGCACTGACAACGCCAGTATGCAGGTGGGAATCGATACCAGCACCTCGGGCATTAAGTCTGGCAGTGCGACGATTCAGCTGAGCACAGACGGTACGGTGACAGGTAATGCGGAAGTCTTCGGCAGCGCCGATGTCACCGTAGATGGGACGGTGTATGAATACGCTGATCCCACCATCAATAACTCGCCTTTCAGCTTTGGTAACGTGCGCGTCGGCGATACTGCTGAAGGTGCGCTGTCTGTTACCAACTCGGCAGCGGATGACGGCTTCTCTGAAAACCTGAATGCCAGTGTTGATGGAACTTCCGGTGGCGTTGCTGCCAGTGGTTCCTTCACGGGGCTGGGGCCTCAGGAAACCAATGACACGGATATTATTGTTGGCATCGACACCTCAACGGCGGGCAACAAATCGGGGACTGCGACCATTGAGCTGGTGTCGGACGGTACCGGCGTCAACTCCCTCGGCCAGACCGCTCTGCCGTCACAGGATGTAGATGTTAGCGGTAATGTATTCCGTCTGGCCGAGGCCGGTGCGCATACACCGGAGCCGGTTGTGCTTGCCGATTCGCACGTGGGTGACACTGCACAGCAGGCACTGTCGATGACCAACACGGCGGCCGCTGATGGTTTCTCCGAGAGCCTCAACGCTGTTATTGGCGGCGATACCGGTGATGTGAGCAGTACCGGTTCTTTCAACCTGTTGGCTGCACAGGCGACAGACAACAGCAGTCTGGTGGTGGCTATCGATACCAGTACTGCCGGTGCGAAAAGTGGTACTGCGACGATCAGCTCGGAGTCCGATGGTACCGGTACCAGCGGTATCGTTCCCAACGTGGTTCTGGACGACCAGACGGTGAACGTGAGTGGTAATGTCTACCGTCTGGCCGAGGCCAGCACGCACACACCCGAGCCTGTGGTGTTCGGCAATGTGCACGTGGGCGATACCGCGCAGCAGGCGCTGACGATCGGCAACACGGCGGTTGCAGATGGCTTCTCCGAAGCACTGAACGCGGTGCTCGGTGCGACTACCGGTGACGCCACAGGTGTCGGATCCATCAATCAGTTGGCAGCCGGTGGCAGTGATAACAGTTCACTGGTGGTCGGTATTGATACCGCGACGGCAGGAGCCAAGAGCGGCACGGTGGCGCTGGGGCTGGAGTCCGATGGTGATGGTATTAACTCGCTGGGTCAGACCACGCTGACGGGGCAGACAGTCAATGTCAGCGGTGGGGTGTACAGCCTCGCCGAAGCGACGATTGATAATCCGCTGGCCTTTGGCTTTGGCAATGTGCATGTAGGCGATGCCGTGTCGCAGTCGGTGGAAATCAGCAACACCGCGCTGGACGGCATCTACTCCGAGGCATTGAACGCCAGTTTTGGTGCATCCAGCGATGCGCGCATCACCAATAACGGCGGCAACATCGCGCTGTTGGCCGCCGGTGACAGCGACACCACCAGTATGTCGGTCGGTGTTGACACCTCGGTGGCGGGCGTGCTCGTCGGCACACAGACGATCAACTTTGAATCGGACGGCACCGGCACCAGCGGTCTGGGAACAACAGCGCTGGCCCCACAGGATCTGTCAGTCACGGCGGTCATTGAGGGCGGCGTCTATCGTCTGGCCAATCCGGAAATCAACAATGCGCAGCCGGTTGCATTCGGCAATGTGCGCGAGGGCACAGTAGTGTCCGAGCAGGCGATTTCCATTACTAATGATGTGCCGGACGATGGCTTCTCTGAAGCGCTGAATGCACAGGCGGCCGGCACGACAGGCGGTGTGTTGAACAATGGCGGTTCATTTGCGCTGCTGGGCCCGGGTGCCACCAATGACACAGCGATTGCGGTGAGTATCGACACCAGCACTGCGGGTGACAAATCCGGCAATACCACCATCGACTTCCAGTCTGATGGTACTGGCACGAGTGGGCTGGGTATCACAGCACTGCCGTCACAGAACGTCGCGGTCACCGGTGCAGTTTACCGTCTGGCCGAGGCCGGTGCGCATACACCGGAGCCGGTTGTGCTTGCCGATTCGCACGTGGGTGACACTGCACAGCAGGCACTATCGATGACCAATACGGCGGCCGCTGATGGTTTCTCCGAGAGCCTCAACGCTGTTATCGGCGGCGATACCGGTGATGTGAGCAGTACCGGTTCGTTCAACCTGTTGGCTGCACAGGCGACAGACAACAGCAGTCTGGTGGTAGGTATCGATACCAGTACTGCCGGTGCGAAGAGTGGTACTGCGACGATCAGCTCGGAGTCCGATGGTACCGGTACCAGCGGTATCGTTCCCAACGTGGTTCTGGGCGACCAGACGGTGAACGTGAGTGGTAATGTCTACCGTCTGGCCGAGGCCAGCACGCACACACCCGAGCCCGTGGTGTTCGGCAATGTGCACGTGGGCGATACCGCGCAGCAGGCGCTGACGATCGGCAACACGGCGGTTGCAGATGGCTTCTCCGAAGCACTGAATGCGGTGCTCGGTGCGACTACCGGTGACGCTACAGGTGTCGGATCCATCAATCAGTTGGCAGCCGGTGGCAGTGACAACAGCTCACTGGTGGTCGGTATTGATACCGCGACGGCAGGAGCCAAGAGCGGTACGGTGGCGCTGGGGCTGGAGTCCGATGGCGATGGTATCAACTCGCTGGGTCAGACCACGCTGACGGGGCAGACAGTCAATGTCAGCGGTGGGGTTTACAGCCTGGCGGAAGCGACGATTGATAACCCGCTGGCCTTTGCCTTTGGCAATGTGCATGTGGGCGATGCCGTGTCGCAGTCGGTGGAGATCAGCAACACCGCGCTGGACGGCATCTACTCCGAGGCATTGAACGCCAGTTTCGGTGCATCCAGCGATGCGCGCATCACCAATAACGGCGGCAGCATTGCGCTGTTGGCTGCGGGAGGAAGCGATACTGCCAGCATGATGGTTGGTGTTGACACCTCGGTGGCGGGCGTGCTCGTCGGCACACAGACGATCAACTTTGAATCGGACGGCACCGGCACCAGCGGTCTGGGAACAACAGCGCTGGCCCCACAGGATCTGTCAGTCACGGCGGTCATTGAGGGCGGCGTCTATCGTCTGGCCAATCCGGAAATCAACAATGCGCAGCCGGTTGCATTCGGCAATGTGCGCGAGGGCACAGTAGTGTCCGAGCAGGCGATTTCCATTACTAATGATGTGCCGGACGATGGCTTCTCTGAAGCGCTGAATGCACAGGCGGCCGGCACGACAGGCGGTGTGTTGAACAATGGCGGTTCATTTGCGCTGCTGGGCCCGGGTGCCACCAATGACACAGCGATTGCGGTGAGTATCGACACCAGCACTGCGGGTGACAAATCCGGCAATACCACCATCGACTTCCAGTCTGATGGTACCGGCACGAGTGGGCTGGGAATTACTGTTCTGCCATCCGAGGAAGTGGCTGTTACAGGTGCGGTCTATCGACTGGCACAGGGCGCAGCCTCTCCGGACCCGATTGATTTCTATGCCCGTGTGGGCGATATCGTTGGGCAGGCTCTCACTGTACAAAATACCGCACTGGTAGATGGCTACTCTGAGAACCTCAATGCCAGCGCTTTTGCCGGTGGCAACGCTTTCGTTTCCGGTGGTCCGGTGCTGGCGTTGGCAGCTGGTAACGCCGACAGCAGTATCAGTGTCTCGGCAGATACCAGCACATCAGGTGTGTTTAGCGGTCAGGTCGACGTGGCGTTTGAATCCAACGGCCAGCAGTGGGGTCTGGGCGACAATGTTTATCTCGGCAATCAACAAGTCGCCGTCAACACCTCAGTGTATGCTGAGGCAGAGGCCAGCGTGACACCGGCGGTAGACTTTGGAACGGTGCGTGTGGGTACAGCGGCGGTATCCAGCGTCGATGTAGCCAACACCGGCACCGGTTCTCTGGTTGATGATCTGCGCGAAACCTCCCGCTCAGTGGCTGCGCCGTTCTCGGTTGATGCACTTGGCGGGGATATCGCCGCTGGTGATACCAGAGCACTGGGGGTAGGCATGGATACCTCGGTTGCTGGTGTGTTTTCCGGCGCCGCCAGCCTTGGTTTTGCCAGTCATAACGATCACCTCAACGACATCGATCTGGGCAGCCAGACAATCGCATTTACCGGCACGGTTAACAATCTCGCTGAAGCCGCATTTGTCGATGTCCCCGACCCGGATGGCGACGCGGTGTTGAGCGGCTCTGGTTCAGCGTTTCTGCTGGACTTCGGAACCATCTTCTCGGATGACCTGGGCGCCATGTTCGACGATGTGATCGGTGTACAGAATATCGCGGTCGGTCCGGCCGATTTGCTGGCGGGTACTTTCAGTGCCCTGAGTGATTGCTCGATCTTCTGCCTCGATGGTATGACGAGCTTTGATGACTTCTTCGATATCGCAGCCGGTGATGTACTGGGTAATCTGATGGTGTCACTGGATACCACGCTGCTGGGTCTGGGTGTGTACGAAGACAGTATTATGCTGAACCCGTTCAGCACGCTCGCCGGCTTTGACGATATCGCTTTGGATCCCATCACTCTGAGCCTCCGTATCGATGTACGCCAGTCCGGTACCGATGTGCCGCTGCCTGGCACGCTTGTGCTGTTCGTGACAGGGTTGTTGGTAATGACTTCCCGCCGACGTCGGCAGGTGGTGCATTGAGCAGTCGGTCGCGGCCTGCTGTTGACCGGGTCTGCTGGGTGTCTCAAGCGTGAGCAGGGGGGCATCACTATTTGTGGCTGCAGGGATTGCCACGTTGTTGTGTCTCCCGGCGGGGTGCGATATTGCGATACCGCCGCAGGAACCACCAGCGGATGTTGCGCTCAGCAAGGCGGTCGGTGAATTGTATCTGCGTTCCGGTCTCGCCAGCGATGTCAGTTCATCACAAATACTGGGCAAGCACTACAGGCCTGCGCAGGACACCTGGAAAGTGGTTGCCTGCGTCGAATTCGTGATGGGTGAGTCCGGTACCGGGCGCGACTGTAATGACTCATTTGAACTGTACCGGTTGGACTCGGGTTCCTGGATGGTTAACGGTACGCTCAATGGCGCCTACCGTTGGGTAGAACTACCCGAGAGTGAACTGCCGGGCTCCGCTACTGTGGGTTCTTGAGTTCGGCCAGCAATTGCATCGCCTTGTCGCGCTCCGCGAACGCCGTCTCCCGGGTCAGTAGTTCTTCCAGTGCTGCGATAGCGCCCTCGGTTTTTTCCTGTGCCAGAAGAATCAATGCCTGGTGATACTGGTAGTCCGCGCGTTGCGGGGCTTTCATCACGGCGCGACGAATGCTCAGCGCCGCTCTGGCATTGTCGCCATTGTAGTAGGCGGCAAGAGCCAGCGTATCGAGTGCGGCGGCGGACTCCGGCACGAGTTCAATGGCCTTCTCTGCCAGCGCCAACGACCGCCTCGGGTCACTTTGCTGCAGTGCCCGGGACAGTGCGGAGAGCGCCCGGACATTGTTTTCATCTGCTTCCAACACAGCCTCATATTGCGCCAGGGATTCCTTTTTGTGGCCTGTCAGGCCGAGTTGATCGCCGAGGGCAAGACGGGCCGACTGGTCAGATGGGTGCTCGGCAACCCATTCCCGCAACACGTTGCTTGCTGCGTCGCTGTCACCGGCAAAATTGAGGTAGTATGCAAGTTCCATCGCGGTCTGGGTGGAGGGTGCCAGCGCGAACACCTGTCGGCTGAATGTTAGCGCCTCCTGCGGTTGTTGATCGAGTGCGGCAGCAGCGGCCCGCAGCTGCAGAACATCAACTGACTCCGGCGCCAGTGCCACCAGAACGTCCAGGTGCGCTCGGAAGGCCTCCAACTCGCGAACACCCAGATCCATTCGCGCCAGTGCCAGTCGAGAGGGCAGGAACTGGGGGTTGAGCGCCAGCGCGGCCCGCAGAGACGCGCGTGCCTGTTCACCATCACCGGTGCCGGCGGCGGCCATCGCCAGCAGGTGATGGGTCTCGGGCGTTTCCGGCGTGGCCCGCAGCATCTCTTCGAGCGTGTATTGTGCGCTGATATTATCGGCGTCCGAAATCTGTGAAAGTGCGAGCAGCAGCAGCACTTTGGGCGAGCGACGCTGGGCCTTGTTAAGCGTGGCAAACAGCGGCGGTAGAAGCTCCGGTTTGCCCAGGGAAAGATAATAGCGGCCCAGCAGTAAACGGGGTTGCAGTGCTGTCGGGTGGGCCGTCATCGCGCGCTCCATGCCTTCTATTACAGCCTCTTCATTGCCGTCCTCGGCATCGAGTAGGGCCAGTTGGATCAGCGTAGAGAGGTGGTTGCGGTGATGGTCCAGCACGCCTTGATAATAGTCTCTTGCTTTCTCCGGATGCCCCTCTGCCTCGGCCATCTGCGCCAGTTGATGGTTAGCGGAGGGATCTCCCGGAGCCACCTCTACAGCTGCTTCAAAGGCGTCTCTGGCGTCTTCCGCCTGGCCGTTTTCAAGGTAGGCTCTGCCCAGTAGGTTGTAGGACATGGCGTTGCCGGGATGGCGCTGCTGATACTTTTTCGCCGCATCGATGGCGCCGGGGTAGTCCTGCGCCTGCAGGTGGCTGAGTATCAGTAGCACGCCAGCCTGTTGAAACTGTGGGTCCAGTTCGAGAGCCGTTTCAAGTTGTTCATTGGCCGCTGTGTTGTCTCCTCCCAGTATCAGACCGGTACCCAGGCGGATGCGGGCCGATGCGGATGCGGGTTGCAACTGTGCCACCCGCTCCAGCAGGGCGATCCCTTCGTCAACCCGGTTGTCAAACAGCAGGGCGTTGGCCAGCAATGTCAGGGTGTCGACGTCGTCCGGGTTTTCCTCCAGCACCGGCATCAGCAGCGGCTCTACCTGCGGGAATTCCTTTTGCTTGAGGCGAATGGTTGCCAGTAATTTTCTCCCGGCAAGGTTGTCGGGAAAGGTCTCGTAAAATTGACCGGCATAGGTTGCCGCCTGCTCAAGGTTGTCCAGCATCAGATTGGTCGAGCTGAGAAAGAACAGCACCAGCGGAAATTGCTGCCAGGCGGGTTCGGCGAGTGCAAGAGGGCGCTGTGCCTGGGTGTACTGTCCTTTCTGGAACAGCACTATCCCCTTGATATAGTTCCCTGCGGGATTGGACGGCGAATAGCCCAGCAGCGCCCTGGCATCTGCCAGCGCCCCGCCATAGTCCTTCATTTGTAGGCGTATCATCCCTCTCTTCAGGTGTTCAATCGGGCTGTAAGGTTGGTACTTGATCGTATTCGAATAGGCATTCAGTGCCTCGTCGAGTTTACCCTGGCGCATGTAAACATCACCGCTGACACTCCAGGCCTGCGCTGCATCGGGGGATCTCTCCAGTACCTCGCGGGTGGCAGCCAGGGCGCCGGTTAAATCCTGCTGGGCAAATCGGATTCTGGCCTGTGTAATCTGTACATAGGCAACTGCGGGCGCCAGCTTCAGTGCGCGGCGGATCAGTGAGTTGGCCCGTTCAGTGTTGCCCTGGGCAAATTCTGAAAGCGCCTGCACCGCCATCAGTTCACCTTTGGGCGCGGGGTCGATCTCCCCTCTGGGTAATTCGCTGACACCGCCGTAGTCACCCTGCGCGAGAAGTGCTTTGGCCAGCGCCGGCATCACATCGTTGGCCGGCCAGCCCAGCTCCAAGGCGCGCTGCAACTCCTTGGCTGCGGATTCGGTATCGCCTGTGAGCAGATAGGTCTCGCCCAGAAGCCAGCGCGCCTGCGTGGACATAGGATCTTTCTGCAACGCGTTTTTCAGTTCGATAGTGGCGGGCCCGTAACGGGATTCAGCGATATTTTGCTGGGCTGACGCAATGTACTCTTCCGTGGTTTTACTCGAGCAACTGACAATGCTCGAGAGAGCCAGCATGATGCACAGTAACCATGCCGTTGTTGGCTGAGTGATAGGGGCCGGTAGAGTGAGCCGTATCACCGATGCCATACACTACTTGATGTCAGCGTAAAAACCATGGTTGACCCTGTGTTCGCCATGTCTTCGCCGCGCAACCGTTGCGGGGCTGCACACTGTTATTCTGATAACGCACTACTGTACCAGACTTGTTGTGCTATGTGAGCCTGACAGGACACTGCGTCTTCGTCCCGCCAAGTTACGTAATGCTGTGGGCGTGGGTCGGTTGGAGCTGCCTGCTGACCGTGCATGCCTGAGGCATCGAGTCAGCCGGCCTGGTCAGGGCAGCAACTCAACGGCTTGATGCAAGGGGTTGATGATCGCCAGTATGATTACCAGTGTGACAGCGGCTGCCGCAAACAGCTTGCCCTTTTCCAGCGGTGTTTGCGGTTCATCAAGCAGCGCGAGAATACGCTGGCGGGTGTGATTACCGGAAAATGCCAGGCTGCCGACGGGGGATGCATGCTGTTGCAGCCGCGTGACACTGATCAGTGCTGCGGCCACTGACTCGCGGGACAGTAGGTTGGCTGCGCGGCTGTCACAGGCCTGCTCACAACACAGTTTCAAATCATCCAGTGCACCGTGCGTCCAGCGCTGTGGTAGTGGCGCAGTCAGTACGCGGGCTGCCAGCAGGCACAGATTGTCGCGCCGCTCTCTGTGTGCGGCCTCGTGATGGAGAATACAGTCGATCTCTGTCGCCGAGCACGCGTTCTGCAGGCCTCTTGAAATAAAAATCCTGGGATTGAGCCAGCCCAGCGTGAACGCCATCGGTTGGTTGTCCTCAAGAGTGATATAGCCACCCTGATCAACGCCCATCATCGTCAGTTGATCGCACAGGCGACTGGCTGCTAGCCACTGGCGGTACAGACACTGCACGACACTGTAGAGCGTCCACGCCGCCAGCAGTGCCGCAGGTAGCACTGCCAGCGACGACTGCGGGCCGTGCGACTGACACTGGTTGGTGTGGCAGTGACCGGCGACGAACCATTGCGCGAGATCAGGTGAATACAGGACATAGCTTGCCAGCAGTGCCGCTGCGGGCGGCAGTGCCAGCCACACCAGCAGGCATTTGCTGGCCTGTGCTGGATCTATCGAAAGCAGTGACGGTTGCAGTAAGCGGTAGGTCAATGCCTGTAGCGCCCCAAAGAACAGCCACAGGACAACTATGCAGAGCACAACTGAGGAGAGCAGTGTCAGCATGACTCGTCACCCCGTTCGGTAAGTCGCTGTTGTACCAGCGCATCGAGTTGATCCAGTGAGCTCTCGTCAAAGCGATCGGCAAAATCGACAAAGCTACTCAGTATGGGTTCCAGGCTGCCTGTGTGTAACTGGCCTATCACTCCTCCCAGCAATTTCCCAAGTAATTCCGCGCGTCCCATGCGCGCACGGTACAGGTAGGCGTGGCCGTGCTTCTCGCGGTTGACCAGCCGTTTGCGGTGCAGGCGCTCCAGTGTCGATTGCACCGTGCTCAGGCTGCACGTGCGCGAGGTCGGCAGTTGTTCGCGCAGCGCCTGTGCGGACTGGTCCGGTGCCTGCCACAGCGCCTTGAGCAGGGTGAGTTCCAACTCGCCCAGCTGCGGCAGTGTATTGCTCGGATTGGGGGACTTGCTGACCACAGTATCCGTCCTAAAAAACCGATCGTCGCTCGGTGTTACGACGCCCGTAATGCTTGTGTCGAAAATATCATAAGTTATTGATATTTATGAATATTAATTTTGACGCAAGCGTATATGACTATTATGCTCGCGGCCAAATTGGGGCCAAGATTAACGCAATGATCAGCGCAGTCAAGTGCAGCCTGACAGCGCAGGGGCCGTCGCAGGATTTAACCACTGTCGGAGTTACTACAACATGCTCAAACGCCTGTACACGTTTTTACTGCTCCCCGCTACTGCGCTGGCAACAGCGTCTTCCCCCGGGCTGGAGGAAGTGCAGGTGACTGGTAGGCACATCAATCTGGTCGGGGATGCGGTGTCTGCCTCCGAGGGTGTGATCAGTCAGGAAGAGATTGCCCTGCGACCGTTGCTGCGCAGTGGCGATGTGCTCGAACTCGTACCCGGCATGGTTGCCACCCAGCACAGCGGAACCGGTAAGGCGAACCAGTACTTCCTGAGAGGATTCAACCTCGATCACGGTACCGACTTCGCGACCTATGTCGATGGTATGCCGGTGAATATGCGCACACACGGACACGGTCAGGGTTATACAGATCTAAACTTTGTCATTCCCGAGACCATTGCAACACTTGCGTACAAAAAAGGACCCTACTACGCCGATGTGAATGACTTCAGCAGCGCGGGTAGTGCCCATCTGCAAACTCCAGAAAGGTTCGACGACGGCCTGTTGGAAGTGGGCGCCGGCGAAAACAACTTCTACCGTATGCTGTTGCTGGATAGCGTACCGCTGCTGGACGGTGCCGCCAGTTACGCGGTGGAGATCAATGGCTACGATGGCCCCTGGAGTGACATCAAGGAGGATGTGAAGAAGTACAACCTGATGCTGAAGTATGCGCGAGATATCGGTGATGGTGTGGCCAGTGTCAGCGTTATGGCATACGACAATAAATGGCACAGCCCCGATCAGATACCGCTGAGAGCGGTGGAAGGGGGGATTATTGATGAACTCGGCTCTATCGATGAGACTCTCGGTGGTAAATCACATCGCTATAGTCTGGCTACCCGTTGGCAGAATGAACACTGGGACGTGTCCGCTTACGCTATCCGCTACTCACTCAAGCTGTGGTCAAACTTCACCTATTTCCTCGATGACGAGGCCGACGGTGACCAGTTTGAGCAGCGCGATAATCGCTGGGTGTACGGCGGTAGAAGTGAATATCGGCAGGAACTGTCGATAGCGGGTTTTCCGATGACCAATCGCTATGGCGCGGACCTTCGCTATGACGATATCGATGAGGTGGGGTTGTATAAAACACAGGGACAGCATCGTCTGGGCACGATTCGTAGCGATCGCGTCGACGAGTGGAGTACCGGTGCCTATGTGGAGAGCGAGATTGCCTGGAGCGACAGGATTCGCACGGTACTGGGTGCGCGTTACGACTACTTCAACTTCGATGTGGACAGCCGAATTGATCAGAATATCTACGGCGTCGATCTGGGCAGCAACAGCGGTGAGGAGCACGATGACAAGCTGGCGCTCAAAGGCAGTGCGATTTATACCTTTAATGAGGCGTGGGAGTCATATTTCTCCATCGGTCAGGGGCTGCATTCCAATGATGCGCGCGGTACAACGGCAGCGGTTGATCCGGTTGATGGTGGCAGTGTCTTGCCGGTCGATCCGCTGGTGGATTCCCTGGGTTACGAAGTGGGGGCGCGCGGTTTTCTGGGCGATCGCCTGAATGCTTCTATTGCGCTGTGGCGGCTGGAAATCGATAGCGAACTGCTGTTCGTCGGTGACGCCGGCAACACCGAGGCGAGCCGTGGCTCGCGCCGCAAAGGTGTGGAGTTGTCGACGTACTATAGCCTGACGGATCAGTGGACACTGGATCTGGAATACGCCTTCACCGATTCAAAATTTACCGATTACGCGCCAGAAGGCAATGATATTCCAGGGGCCATCGATAAGGTTTTGCAGGCGGGTATCAGCGCGGAACTGGACAGCGGTTGGTTCGGCAGTGTGCGTGTACGTTATTTTGGTGAACGACCGCTGGTCGAGGACGGCAGCGTCAAATCCGATGACTCCACGGTGGTGAATCTGCGCGCCGGATACCAGGCCAGGCAGTGGTCTGTGAAAGTGGATGTATTGAATGTGCTGGACAGCAATGATCACGATATCGATTATTTTTATGCCTCGCGCCTGCCGGGTGAACCCAGTGGCGGCGTGGAGGATATCCACTACCATGTACTGGAGCCGCGCACAGTGAGACTTTACGTGGGCTATACATTCTAGATCGCACAGGGATCTATGGCGTCGTATATACCCATGTCGACGGTTGGCTTTGGACATGCGAATTTTCAAGTTGCAGTAGTGCACCGCTGCGGTGCTTGATGCGTCATTGCGGATAGTGCAAGCTTCGCCAATGGTTATAGACAGTCTCTGGTTTGTTCTCCTGCACCTGATAATTCAGGTGGCCGTTATCGTGCGCGTACTGCAGCGTCCTAATCGGGAGCCAACATCCCGTATTGCCTGGGTGGTTGTGGTGCTGGCTTTGCCGGTGTTGGGAATCCTCGCCTACCTGATGTTGGGTGAGACCAATGTTGGTCGCCGCAACCAAAAGGCAATGAAGGGGGTTGTAGGCGGGGAGTTACACAAACAGACCGTTGATGAAAGTCAGGCAAAAGATCCAATCGGTGTGCCTGTGCGGTACGCACACCTCTTCCGCGTCGGGCACTCGGTAAGCGGCTATCCAGCTGTCGCGGGCAACACAGCGCAGCTACTGGCGGATTCACAGGCGACGATAGACAGCGTCATCGCGGATATTGACGCCGCCAAACAGCAGGTTGATGTGTTGTTCTATATCTGGCTGACCGACAATAACGGCACCAGCGTGGCGCAGGCGTTGATGCGTGCCGTCGAGCGCGGGGTAAACTGCCGAGCGATGGTTGATGGCCTGGGTTCGCGCCCGTTGCTGCGCTCGAAACTCTGGCGCAAGATGAAAAAGGCCGGTGTACATACCAGTGTAGCGCTGCCGCTGGGTAATATTCTGTTGCGGCCACTACAGGGTCGCGTCGATTTGCGCAATCACCGCAAAATCATTGTTATCGACAATCGCATCACCTATTGCGGCAGCCAGAATTGCGCGGATGCCGAGTTCAGGGTCAAACCCAAGTTTGCCCCTTGGGTGGATTCTGTCGTGCGCCTCGAGGGCCCCATCGCTCACCAGAATGCACTGCTGTTCAACAGCGACTGGAAGGTCTACTCAGGGAAGGATACTGCCAATAGTGACGAGGCGATTGACAGCGATGAGACCAAGGGCGTTATCGCACAGGTGATTGCCAGCGGTCCGACACTGCGCGCATCCGCAATGCCCGAAGTGTTTGTATCCCTGATGTTTGCCGCGCGACACGAACTTGTTATTTCCACACCCTATTACGTGCCCAATCAGTCCATGCAATCCGCCCTTTGCGCGGCTGCCTATCGCGGTGTCCGCACGATACTGATCCTGCCTGCCAGAAACGATTCCAGGGAGGTGGCAGCAGCCAGTCGCAGTTACTATGCCGAACTGTTGCAGGCGGGTGTCGATATTCGTGAGTACGTGGGCGGTTTGTTGCACAGCAAAACCGTGACCCTCGATGGCGAGATTGTGCTGGTGGGGTCTGCAAATATGGACAGGCGCAGTTTCGACCTCAATTTCGAGAACAATATTCTGATGTACGACCCGGAGTTGACGGAGACGGTGCGAGCGCGCCAGCAAAGCTACATCGACAGTGCCAACGATGTGACACTGGAGCAGGTCGAAGCCTGGTCTCTGTCGCGGCGGCTGTGGAATAATTCGGTAGCGATGCTGGGGCCGATACTCTGATCAGCGCGACAGTTACCCCGCGCTAAAACGTGATGGATGCCTCTATGCCGTATGATCTCGGTGCCCCGAGGGCGTAGGAGCCTGCGCCCAGTGATTCAGTATTGGAAAAGCCACCCTGGTAGTACTGTTCGTCCGTCAGGTTGTCGACGTAGAGCCACAGCTGAATATTGTCATGATTGACCGGGCTGTAGCCGAGTCGGAAGTTCCATAGTGTCACATCGTCAATGGTGGCACTGTCTCGATACGCCTCTTCCCACGCTGTTGCGTCCAGCCCGGTGTAGAAGGAATCGCGGTAGTACATCGACAGGCGCGGCGCGAACTCGCCAATGGCTGTGGGCAGGACGGCCATCGCCGAGAGCGAGTAGGTCAGTTTGGGAATGGCTGCGAAATCCTCGTCGGAGCGGTCTATTACTGACTGGGTGGGCGGGATGGTAGAGGTATCCACGTCTGACGCGATGAACTCGTCGTAGCTGGCATCGGTGTAGCTGGTGGTTGCCGAGAGTATGACATTGGGTAGGGGCAGGGCGGTCAACTCCATCTCGAACCCCTTGATGGTTGCGGCCCCGGCATTGTCGATAAATAGCAGAATATCCGCGAATGACCGCCCCTGTTCGGTGATGCGTATCTGGATGTCGTCGTAATCCATGTAATAGAACGCGGTATTGAAACGGATGCGCTGATCGAACGCATCCAGCTTAAGACCGAGTTCGTAATTGGTGACGGACTCCGGCTCAAACTCGGATATCTCCAGCCCCTTCATTTCGAAACCGCCCGACTTGAACCCTTTGCTGTAGGTGAAGTACACCAGTGTACTGTCCAGCACTGTATTGTGCAGGTAGCTGTCCGGTAGGGTGATCGCGTTGGTGATGGTGGGCGTCCATTTCGACCACTCTTTGTCTTCCTCCACTTTACTGTTATCGGTGCGGATGATTTCACCGCTGAGAGTTTCATACTCATCTACCAGACGGATCGGCAGGTATGAGGGAGGGTCGGCGTAAAATCCGCTGGGGTCAGACAGTCCCAGTACATCAAACAGGCACAGGGCACCACTTGCGCCGGGAACAAGGTCCTCGTCGGCGATGGTTTCACAATCGGCCTCATACAGTGTCGCTTCGCGCTTGCGTTTTTCCGTAGTGAAGCGCGTACCCATTGTCAGTTGATACCAGTCCGTTACATCGTAGGTGCCCTCAGCGAAAATGGCATAGCTCTCGTTGGTGAGGTCGCTGCGGGTGCCGATAACCTTAGGTATCAGGGTGCCGGCATCGGCTTTGTAGGAATAGCCATTGAAGCCGGCGATATTGCCGGACAGGTTGTCCTTGATTTCTTCACGGGCAATAAAAATGCCGGTGGTAAACGACAGGCGCTCGTCGAACGCCCTGCCGGAGAGCTGTAACTCCTGGCTGTACTGATCGCGCTTTTCGCCATTGGGCAGTGAGAAGTCCCCCTGGCCCGCATCGAGTGAGCGCTGCAGTGCGTTGTAGACTGCTTCCCCACCTGTTTCAACACCGGGAATATCGGTGGCGTCACTGTCATTGACTATCCGAATGTCGTGTTGGTGGCTCCAGGCTGTGATGCTCTTGATCTCAAACTTATCGTACTTCCAGTTCGCCGTCAGGCTGAGAACCTGGTTGGTCATCTCGAATTTCGAGGGGCCGTTGATGATGATTCTATCATCGTCGGCTTCAGATTCGCTGGCGTCGCAGCGAGACTGGTACGACTCGGGTGCGGTGAATCCCGGCCAGGTGAACGTATTGAAAACGCTGTCCGGGTTCTGCAGGAAACAGGTCAGGCCAGCGCCGTTCTCGTCGATTTTTGACCAGTAGTAAAACACATCGGTGTTAAACGTTTCCGTGGGTTGCCAGTAGAGTCGGGCCGTCGCACCCAGCCTGTCCTCATCCCCGTACTTATTGCCGTCGTAGCGGTTTTTCAGGTAACCGTCGAGGTTGGTTGTATTCAGGCTGACCCGCGCTGCCAGTGTGTCTTCAATAAGGGGAAGGTTGCCGCTTACCTTGAGGTCGCGACGGCCGTAATTCCCCAGCCGCGTCGATACCTCTGCGCCGTATTCGTGAGTGTCGGGTAGCTGGGTGGTTAGCAGCACCGCGCCGCCGGTATTGTTCTTGCCGAACAGGGTGCCCTGTGGACCGCGCAATACCTGTATCGAAGAGGCATCCACCACGTCCAGTAACTGGCTGTCGGTACGCGCGATATAGACGGAGTTGATATACACGCCGACGCCAGGGTCCAGCACTGCCGAGGCCTCTTTCTGGCCAACGCCGCGTATAAAAATGGAGGGTGCCTTGTTGCCCATCTCACTGAATATCAGCCCGGGTACGGATTCCTGTAAATCGCGAGTGTTCGCAATCCCTGCCACTTCGAGTGCCTCGGCTGAAAATGCGGAGACCGCAACCGGTGTTTCCTGCAGCACTTCATTTCGCTTTCTGGCCGTCACGAGGACCTCATCCAGCGTCAATTGTCCCTGTGGGACTGTCGATGTAGCACCTTCGGCGGCGACTGTGTATGTGATGGAGTATGGAGAAAGGGCCAGAAAAAGCAGGCATGAAGCAATAGCCTGTCTATCCGGCGTTTTATAGCACCCACTCATAAACCAAATGTTCTCGCTGTTACGGCACCGTGCTGGGCTGGTGTGTGCTAGAAGTCATACCTCACTTCTATCCCGGCCATGCGGTTGGCATATTTCGGTACTTTTTGTATGTAGCCGTTGGGCAGCAGTGCGGGGCTATTGGCGTAAATCAACGAGGCGTAGTTCTTGTCAAACACGTTCTTTACGAATGCGGTGATTCTATAGCCTTGATCCTCACCTGCTACTATGGCGCGGATATCGACAATACCATAGGCATCCTGCTTGGTGTAGGGATCTTGTGACAGTTCGTAAAGCACGTCGTCCTGCCAGCGTATATTGGCACCCAGAGTCAGGTTGAAGGGCATATCATCCAGCGGTAGCGTGTAGTCTGTGCTGAGGTTCATCTTCCAGTCCGGCGTGTAGGGTAGCTTCCCGCCGGAGAGATCCTGATAATTGTTGGGACACTCGCCCCTGGCTTTTTGTCCGCCGCTGCAATTGCCATTGGGGTAGTCATCAATCTGGGCATCGGTATAGACGATACCGCCGCTGATGCTCCAGTTCTCCATTGGCAGGGCGATAAAATCCATCTCTACACCCTGGGTGGATACGGCACCGACATTCGTCACGACGATAGTACCCAGCGGCCCGATATTGAGTGAGGTCTCCGCCTGAAAATCGTGGTATTTGGAGTAATAGACATCCAAATTCACAATCAGACGGTTGTCCAACCAGCTTGATTTCAGGCCGATCTCGAAGGAATCGCTGGTTTCAGGATCGACAACGCCGCCCGCCAGAGGCGAGTTCGGGTCCGTCGGGTCTACTCGCGCCGTTTCGGGAAACAGGCCGGTGTCAAAAGCCGGGCCTTTGTAACCGCTGACATAACTGGCATAGGCCATGGCGTTATCGCTGACATCCCATTGCAGGGCTACTTTGGGAGAGAAGTCACTCTTGTCCAGCGAATCCTTGGCCTCGCCGGGGTCACCAAAGACGATGCCGTCGGTCTTGTCTGCCGATGTATGATAGCTCAGGTCATCATAGGTATAGCGCCCGCCCAGAATGAGCCGCCACTGCTGCCAGAGATTGAGCGTCACCTCGCCGAAAACGGCGGTATTCTTGCTGGTGACACTGGTTTTGGATATCCGCGTAGTGGCGGGAACAATGGGTTCCAGCACGCCGGCGGTGGCGGTATTGCCGGTATCTACATCCTGCTCGAAATAAAAAGCACCGATGACATACGAGCCCCAATCTGTTGGTGGTGAAGCGAGGCGGAACTCCTGTGAAAACTGATTCTGCTCCGTTTTGGGTGGGGAGGGAAAGGTCAGTGCCAGTGGGTTTATCGGTGAGTCATCAAAATCCACAATGCTCTCACTCTCCCAGTCGCGGTAGGCTGTTATCGATGTCAGCACATAACCATCAACGTCCCAGTTGCCGGTGAGTGAATAGCCACTGCTTGTGATGCGGGTAAATGTCCGCTGATCGTTGTTCACATCCTGATTGTGCTTGGATGGCACCACCGGTAATTGTTCCTGTAACAGGCGCTGCTGGTCCGGGCCGGGCAGAATGGCGCGCACGCTCAGTGCTGTGCAATCACAATCGCTTTTGCTGTAGTCACTGGCCAACAGAAAATCGAGATCCTCCGTGGGTTGCCACAATAACTTTCCGCGGACATTAAAGGCTTCATTATCGTTCACCTTCTTGTCGTTGTAATAGTTCTTGGAGTAGCCGTCATCGTTCACCCCAAAGCCGGTCAGCCGGTAGCCCAGCGTATCGGTGATGGGACCCGCTACGCTGCCGTCTATGCGGTACTCGCCTTCCTCGATAGCCGTGGCTGCAACGGTGCCGCTGAATTCGGGCGTGGGGTCCTTGGTGATGATGTGTACCACGCCGCCCGATGCGTTTTTGCCATACAGGGTGCCCTGGGGGCCGCGCAGCACTTCAACGCGCTGCACATCCACCAGGTCCAGGAAAGCCATGCCTGAGCGACCCATCACGACGCCATCGAGCATGGTGGAGACACTCGGGTCTACACCGGGGCTGAAGGTCTGTGTGCCGATACCCCGAATATTGAACGAGGAGGTTGATGGGCCGGAGCTGGCCTGCAGGTTTAGCGTCGGAATCAATGTGGCCAGTTCGCCGGCGTTTTTCAGTTGAGCCTCCGCCATTGCCCTGCCCGACAGCAAAGAGACACCAATGGGTACATCCTGAAGATTCTCTTCGCGTTTCTGGGCGGTTACGATGAGCT
Organism: Halioglobus sp. D3-4; assembly: GCF_055809315.1. Taxonomy (NCBI): domain Bacteria; kingdom Pseudomonadati; phylum Pseudomonadota; class Gammaproteobacteria; order Cellvibrionales; family Halieaceae; genus Halioglobus; species Halioglobus sp. D3-4. Next base: position 2,005,677 of record NZ_CM147907.1, on the reverse strand, counting down.
CTTCGAGTATCGGGCGTGCACCGGTAGCGGGTGACTGTGCCAGCACGGGCACGGGTAGCAAGCTTGCAAGTAAAGCGGTATGAACAAACCTTGCGGCTTTGCGATCGATGGTCATAGTGTAGCCTTATTTTTTGTTATAACAATCTACTGCCACCCCATACAGGCCAGTGGCCATGCAGCATCGGCTTTGCGGGCTTGCGTGGGTAAAATACCCCACGCGACGATGCCGGACCTATTGGTGCGCGGGCTGGCGCTTATTCTGACGCAGGCGGAAATTGTACAGCAATAGCTGAGCACCCAGTTGCAGCTTCTTCCAGAACGAGGCAGTTTCTGCCGTTTCCAGCAGGTCAGCCGGGAAGATACTCTGGTACTTCGGAATATTGTGCGTACGGCGAATCGATTCGAGAGAGTTGTTCCACTCTTTCTCCCATTCGATGTTCATCATCACCGGCGCTTCCCGGCCGTGCTGCCAGGCCTCCCAGATAATCTGCATCAGGATGGTAAATCCCAGCGGTTCCTTAAACGTACTGATCGCCATGACTGTTGCGAGAAACATCGCTGAGTAGTTGTGTCCAAACTGGGCGAGTTGAAAACCCGAAATGGCAATCTCATTGGAGGATGTTGTTTCATACCCGGCAACCAGATGCCAGACATCGTGCATTTGCAGTATGCGGGCATTGAGGTAGTGCAGGGAGTGCGGCAGTTCGCTCAGGGCAATGGATTCACGATCCAGCACTTCAGGATCATAGCCATTCTCCACAATCATGGTGTGTAGGGAACGTCCCAGGCTGCCGGGCGGGCATTCGGCCAGTGCTTCTATATCTGTGTGGCCCGGAATCGGGTTTTTTACCGCCTCGGCAGAACCCTTGTGATGACGAGCCTGGTGTTCGGCGAGTTCAGCCATTTTCGGATGCACCGCTCCGGCAAGTGACGCGACTGCCACTGTGATAGAGATTGCATCGTAGCCCTCATCGTGCCCGTCGACTACTGTCCAGAAAGCCGACCAGAAACTGTCCTCCAACGGAGCCTCATCCAGACCGACGGGAACCTCGGGGGTGGGGCCGCTGCCGAGCCAGGCCGATGCGATATTGTCACACACAGACTCACAGGCCTCCGGGCAGGCGAACGCGACCCACGCCATGACGGCGCTGAGTTGCAGTCGCCCTTCGGCATCGCCTCGCTTGGTTGCCGCGACGGCAGCTGCTATCGCATTGGAATCCATATGCCGGGCTGATTGTTGCAATCGTTGTCTACGTGTCATGCTGAGCCTCCTTGTGGGCCGGTGGCGTCCGCGGGACTGGATCACGCGATAACCACCTGTTGATGAGCGCGCTGCTAAACCGAGTATACGACTTCTGCTACTGATGTGAACCCTCGATAGATCCTAAAAAAATCAATCAGTTGTGTGGTGACAAGTGTCATTTTTCCCGTTTTGAGTGGGATGCATGTCACTGGCGGCGGTGAAATAGCTGGGAATTTCAGCCCTAAAATTGACAGCCTTTGCAGTGTCAATTTATGTGCTGCCCGAGATGACAAAGCTTACAATTTGTTAATGTTTGAGCCAGTGCGTAGCATTGCCCACCCCGCTTCATCGGCGCGGGTCGCCTATTGTTGTTGTGAAGATGCCCTTTTTCGCCGGCAGCGACCCAGGCAGCCTCACCGGAGCAGGTAGAGGCTGAGAGGTGATCGCAGTCGCTTTGATCGCGGTGCGTAAAGCGCGTTCCGAGACGAGATCAGTCGGCCGAGTCGGCTCTGTAAAGGCGCCATTCCTCCAATCCGAAACCGAATGCCAGCAGTACATTCAGTGCGGTGTAAATGTTGATGGGAAACAGGAATATCAGGGCGATGGCGTAGTACACGAAGCTGATGGCCAGTGCGCGCCGAAAGGGGAGTTTGAGTGCACAAAGCCACACCAGCAATATCATCCAGGTCGCCTTGCTGAAATAGACCAGTTTGGCTACCGCCAGGTGCGCGGCAGGACTGTCGCCCTGCGCATACTTGGCGAAGATGGCAAAATCATCCTTGGTCCAGAAGTTCCATTCGAACTTCAGGTGAACGATGGAGTAGCACAGCAGGAAAAGGCCGTACATTGACACAAACTCACGCAGTGCCACGCGATTATTAGTCATAGCAGAATCCACCTTGTTATATGTCTGGGTTGGTATCGGGAATTCTACATGCGGGAGTCGTTGAAAGAGAAGCCCCGGTCTACAGCGGGGCTGTGTTCATTGTTGGCACAAGTGTGCGTTGTAGATCAGCGATAGGCGGATGCCGCGCTGTCTCGACGGCGTATCCCTAGAAATCAGTTGATATGCTGGGAGTAAATCCCACTTCCGTAGCCGCCGGCCAGTGACCGATCTTCTTGTCTTTGTGATCGGGGAGGTTGTTCAGCACTTCGATTCGTCCACCGCTGTGCAGAAATGCCTCTACCTGGTTGCTAATTTCAATGCGTAAACGCGCCTTGGCCTGCAAATTGTCCTGCTCTTGACTCGTGTGCATGGTTCGCTCTCCCTTTGACGTGAGGGAACGATGACACGCTTTTATTTCACTTGCGCGAATTAGAAATGAAGCCTTTATGACTGGATAAAGCCTGCTTCGAGCAGAAACCACCGTGCATGGTTACAGCTGTGCACCTGCACGGTGGTGGAGCGACTACCCGTTAGGAGTAGTCAGTGTGATATCAGCACCTACTGCCTGCGCGAGGGTCAGGCACCCACACTGATCAGCTGTGTATCGGACTGGCCACTTCCATCGCTGCGGTAGCGGTATTTAACATCGCTTCCCGATGGCGCATTTTGCAGCCGCGTATCCTGTGGCAGCTTGAATTCCATCTTCTGGTTGCTGCGTATTTTGCAGCGGGAATCGGAATCGTACTGGCTGATAGAGTGGATTTTCACACTCGTAGTATTTTGCCCAGCTTGTTCACCGTGCTGCACAGTGCCTTCCAGTAAGCAATCTTTCTCACTGCCAGCAAATGCCACAGGCGTCAGGAGTACCAATGCCGGAATAGCCAGTGTTTTAAGTAGTGGTTTCATATTATGTACCTCCATTTCTTGTCCACGGGAAAACAGTACACCTAAATGAAGCGTGCTTGCCACCTTGCGGGGAAGAAAATTCATCAAATTGTAACAATAATGTGTTTGGCCCCGTCGGTGAGTCGGGGTAATGCGTTTGGAGCGGATCGTCCGGGCGTGAAAAATCTGCTGCGAACCGTCCGATGTTGTCATTAAGTTGTCACATCCCTGTAAAAAACGCCGCCTATACTCTGGCCATCCGTCGACCCCCTGTGTATCTGCAGGACCTGAAGAGATTGCCTTTATATGAAACTTACGATCCGCTGCTGCCTGGTCCTGCTGTTCGTCCACGCGACACCGTCCTTGGCCCTGTCATTTGCGCCAGAGGAGTTTCAGGCATCCCGTAAGCTGGCATGTGTGCTGGCGCAACAGTCTCTCGGTCAGCTCAGCGAAGATGAGTACGGTGAGAGAACGCACACGCTTCTGGACGGGTTTGACGAGACTGAGCGCGACAATATTCTGGCTCAGGCGCTTGGCTATTATGGTGGACTGGTGTTCACCACAACCAGTAGCGATGATGCCGGCGTAAATCTGAAGCTTGAGGATTTTCTCGCGAGCAGCACCTGCGCCGACGGCTATAGTAAGGTAACTCTTCGGTTGTAATCCCAAAGCCGGGCAACAACACAGCGGGGCAATCCGCCGCTGATGGGATTCTTCAACCAGTTTTGGCCGTCTACCCGCTTTAGCAGTCAACCCGTTTCAGTCGTCACCAGGCTGATGTGTCCCGCGTAACTCTGCCTACACAAAGTTTCTAACACTCTGACACCATCCCGTTCCTTCACTGGCTGGCCTTGTACTGGTATGCCGGCAGACGTCTGTGGATGTCGTTCGAGGGACGCTTATCTGTCAGCCCTGAAAGGTTTAACAAATCTGAAACACAACTATCACGAGACTGTCACCTGCTGCGCCTAGCATGCCTCCCCATAGAAAACAGATCGATTCTGTGAGTACCCACGTCTATTCCACCGGTTCTGAAACGAATACAGGCCGGTGGAAAAACAGCTCACGTAAACCAAACCGTTCCAAGGTCAAGGCGAACACCAAATATGAAACGATTAGCAGTATACGCGGGTCTCGCGCTTTCTCTTCTGTCGCAACAGGTGCTTGCTGCCAACCTGTATCTAATGGTCTTTTACGAGGATGCACCTCTGAGTGGTGCGACCGTGCTCCTCGACGAGCGCAATCTGGGAACAACGGATGCCAGGGGGAGTGCCGAGGCGGTGCTGGAGTCCGGTGATCATGTGTTGACGCTGGTGGATCGAGATGACGGTACCGACTTTCCGGTCGAGTTCAGATCGGCTACAGAGGAAGATGTAGAGATAAAAGTCACGTTTAGCGCCGGTGCGGCGCCCGATGTGGCTATTCGCAAGTTTGGTATTGAAGGGGGACTTGGTGAGGGCTTTATCACGGGCAAGATTCTCGACCCGAGTGGTGCCGCCATCTCCGGAGCAACCGTAGCCGCTGCAGACTCTACCTATACTGTCACCACCGACGAATTCGGTGTCTATGTGCTGAAGATTCCACGCGGCGAGTACGCCATTGATGTCAGTGCCCCGGGGTATCAGAGTGCCACTGCGCCGAAGGTGCGCGTGATGGCAGACCTGGGTATCAACGCGACCGTAACATTGCGGCCCGAGGGGGCTGCCGGTCCTGTCGCCGGTGGTGCAGCATCACAGCCAATAGAAGAAGTATTCGTACTGGGTGTATTCAACCCGCAGGAGAACGCCTCCAGTGTTGAGCGCTATGCGGTTTCCATCACCAATGCTATCGACGCCGAACAGCTGAGCCGCTTTGGCGACAGCGATATAGGTGCTGCGTTGAATCGTGTGGTAGGTGTGGCGATTGTCGATCGCAAGTATGCAACTGTTCGCGGTCTCGATGGGCGCTATATCTCCAGTACGCTCAACGGCCTGCTGATGCCCAGTACCGATACGCAGCGCAGGGAGGTCGAACTCGACCTGTTTCCCACCGTTATCGTGGGCGGTATAGAGATTCAAAAATCGTATACCCCGGACCAGTTGGCGACCACCACCGGTGGTGCCATCCAGATTGAAACAAAAGGCATTCCCGATGAGCGCATTCTGCAGGTGAGTGGGTCGCTCGGCTACAACCCGGGGACTACCGGCACCGATATCCTCAGCTATGCCAGCAGCAATGGTGACTGGGCAGGCTATGACAGCGGCTTGAGAGAAATGCCCAATGGTGTGCTTGGCGCCACTGATGGCGGTCGCTCATTGACGGTGTGCGACCCGGCCATCGACCCGGTTCGCTGTACATCGCCGGCGGAAGCGGCACAACTGGGAGTTCAATTCCAGGACGACTACAAGGTGGGAGACAAAACCGGGTTACCCAATGGCGAGATATCAGTCGCCTTTGGGGACAGGTTGCCCGCAGGTGAAAACGAGTGGGGTTACTATCTGGCTGCCGATTTTGATCGCAAGACTGCGGATCGCGGCGATGCCGAGCTCACCGACCCTATCGGCCCTGAGGGAAAGTATCAACGCTCTGATGAGTCCACTGCGATCACGGGTTATGGCGCCGTGGGATACGAGTACGGTGCGGCGAATGAAATCATGGCAAAAACCATGTATCTGCATAATACCGACGACATTACGCGGGTCGATGACATTATCGACAATGCGGAAGAGAACCAGAAAAACATCTATTTGCTGGACTGGATCGAGCGGGAATTTATTTCACAGTCACTGACCGGGCACAACGAGTTCGATTTTGATCACGGTATTCACCAGCTGGACTGGCGCGGTGCCTACTCGGAAACCCGTCGGGATGAACCTGATCGACGTACCTATACCTACTACAACAACTTCTTCAACAGTACGGCATTCGAGCGTCGCTGGTCCAAGCTGAAAGAGACCAGCAAGGACCTGGGCGCGGACTACGCCATCGACCTGGACTGGGGCAGCAACAGCGCCACACAGATAAAGTTGGGTGGGATGTGGTCCGACAAGGACAGGAGTTTCGATCAGTACCGCTTTGGTGTCGACTTCACCGAGTTTGGTAGCGACATCGACCGAAATATCGACCAGAGTATCGAGGACGAGATTCTTACCTACAACAACTACGCCATCAACAAGCTGTTGTTGACAGCCAAAACCACGGATACCGACTCCTACAACTCCGAGGAAGAGATCAAAGCGGGTTACCTCACCACCAATACAGACTTTGGTGAAAGCTGGTCGCTGTTGGCCGGTGTGCGCTTTGAGAAATTCAACCAGAAGCTGGAGTACCCCAACGACCCGCGTGTGAACAGCGAACTCGATTATGACGATTGGTATCCAGCGATAAACCTGACATGGCGGCCGACCGAGGAAATACAGGTGCGCGCCGGTTACTCTCAGACGGTGTCTTACCCGGGGATCATCGAGCGCTCCAGCGCACAGACCTATGACGACCAGACGAACGAAGAGATCTACGGCAATCCCGATCTCGATGTTTCTACGATTGATAACTCGGATCTGCGCCTGGAGTACTACTTCTCAGAAACCGAGAGCGTATCACTTGCCTATTTCTACAAGTCCATCGACAACCCCGTAGAGCGCGCGGTCGTGGACGGTTCGGGTTCCTCTGCCAACGGTTATACCTTCATCAACCAGGAAAGCGCGGACCTCTGGGGTATCGAGCTGGACGGCTTCAAGAATGTACTGGAAGAGGACGACTACCTGGTATTTGTCAGCGGCAACGTGTCCTACATCGATTCCAAGGTGGATCTCTCGCCCGACTCGATAAGGCTCGAAGGTAGCGATGCCGATGGCCGCCAGCTTCAGGGTCAGTCCGAATGGCTGGGCAACTTGCAGCTCGGCATGGATCACTACCCGACAGAGCAGAAATTTACCCTGCTGGTGAACTACTTCGACAAGCGGATATTCCGGGTTGCTCGCGGTGCCAACACAGGACCCGAGTATGAGGATAGCCGGTGGCTTGTGGATTTCACCTACGAGAAAGAGTGGAACGAGAACCTGACACTGGAGGGTTCGATCAAAAATATCCTCAACACCAAAGTCGAGTACTCGCAGAACGGCAACACCATTGAAAGCTACAACTTGGGTAGGTTTTTCAAGGTGGGTATGACCTACAGGTTCTGATCTTTGTTCACGAGGCGGCAGGGAGAGGTGATATGAATTACTCAGCAAAACGAAGAAAGTGCAGTCGATCTGCATTAAATTTTAACTTGGACAGGAAGCAAACCATGTTTAAACAAAAGTTGTTTATAGCATTACTTGTGCCGCTTACCGCCGGCTTCGTCGGTTGCGGTGGCAGTGATGGAGACAATGTCAATATCAACAATGAGTTCTCGGGAAGTTCCAGCAGTAGCAGCTCCAGTAGCTCCAGCGGCGCTGGAGATTGCGCACAGGTTGTTGCTGCGGATTTTGTCGATTTCAATAGTGACTGCTCCATCGGTACGATTTCTGGCACCATAGACGAGGACTACACACTGTTGAGCGATGTGCAGTGGCGCCTCGACGGTAGTGTTATCGTCGGCGACGGCAACCGCACTGTCAGCAGTGAAGCCGATGTCCAGGCTATTCGCGACGCCGGCGTCACGCTGACAATCCAGCCCGGTACTGATATCCGCGCATTCAATACTGGTTCCCTGATCGTCACTCGCGGCTCCATGCTGATGGCTGACGGCAGTGCCTCATCACCCATTACCTTTAGCAGTCTGGACGATGATTACGATGGCCTTGGCGAATGGGGTGGTGTGGTTATCCAGGGTTTCGCCCCGCAGTACGGTCAGGGCGATACAGGGCCTTGCTACGGTTCAGGCGATGTCTGTAACGTTGAAGGCGAGGGCGGCACAGACGTATCCGTATACGGCGGTAATGATCCGGCTGACAACTCAGGCGTCATTCGTTACGTGCGTATCGCAGAGGGCGGCCTCGTTGCCGGCCCGGATAACGAGATCAACGGCCTGACATTACAGGGTGTTGGTTACGGCACTATGCTGGAGTACATTCAGGTGCACAGCAATCTGGATGACGGCATCGAGTGGTTCGGTGGTACGGTAGATCTGAAGTATGCGGTACTGACCAGCAATGATGACGATGATATTGACTACGATGAAGGCTACATGGGCAACATCCAGTATGTTTTCATTGCGAAAAACAACGTCAATGACGCTCCGCAGGGTTCAAATGACCCGCGCGGCATCGAAGCCAACTCCAGCGATGCAGCCTACGTTCCGCAAACGGAAGCAGTACTGGCCAACTTCACGATTATTGGCGGTAAAGTCAATAACAACGCCTCTTCAGCAGAAGGGCAGCAGCCTGGTATGCGTCTGCGTGGTGCTGTAAAAACAGCTATCTACAACAGCTCGGTGAGCAACTTCAACATCGGCTGTGTGCGCATCGACAATGCGGATGTGAAAGGTGACGGTACAGAAATTGTGCCTACTATCATCGGCATGGAAAACTTCCTCGGTGATTGCGAGGATGGCCTGTTCCAGAAACTGTCTCCCGATGTTGAAGACAATGTGGAAGCGCTGGTGCTGACTTACAGCGACACCATGGCTATCCAGGAAAGTGAAGCTCAATTGGCGCAGGCGCCGGTGATCACTGCGGTCAACAACGGTTCAGGTTTTGTCTTTGACCAGACCGATTATATTGGCGCGGTTGACCCCAACGGCACTGCCTGGTGGGAGGGCTGGACACTGCCCGGCACTGTGACTGAGGCCGAGCCGGTTGAGCCTGCTTCATTTGTCAGCTGTACCGATGACGCCACCGTTTGTACCGTTACCGGTACGATCGATCAGGATTACACGATGGTCGCCGGTGTAGAGTGGCGCCTCGATGGTGAAGTTATCGTCGGCGCGGGTAATGTTACAGTTTCCGGTGACGCCGATGTTCAGGCTATCCGCAATGCCGGTGTAACACTGACTATCCGACCCGGTGTGGATATTCGCTCTTTCGATGACGGTTCGCTGATCGTCACTCGCGGCTCGAAGCTTCACGCAGTGGGTTCCCCCGCGGCGCCGATCACCTTCAGCAGCCTCGACGAAGGCTATGACGGTGAAGGCGAGTGGGGTGGTGTGGTTATCCAGGGCTTTGCGCCTCAGTATGGACAGGGTGGTACCGGTGCCTGCTTCGGCACGGGTTCAGTCTGTAACATCAAGGGTGAGGGTGGCACCATCGTAGGTAACTACGGCGGTAATGATCCAGCGGACGATAGCGGTTCACTGCGCTATGTGCGTATTGCCGAGGGTGGTAAAGTTGCCGGACCGGATAACGAGCTCAATGGCCTGACCCTGCAAGGTGTGGGTCATGCTACTGATATCAGCTATATCCAGGTTCACAACAACCTTGACGATGGTATCGAGTGGTTCGGTGGTACGGTTAACGTAACGCATGTTGTACTCACCAATAACGATGATGACGACATAGATTACGACGAAGGCTACAAAGGTAATATCCAGTACGCCATCGTTCGTAAGAACCAAACCAAGGTTGCACCGACAGGCAGTAACGACCCACGTGGTATTGAGGCCAACTCAAGTGATGCATCCTATGTTCCCGAGACGGAAGCCGTACTGGCAAACGTGTTGGTTCTCGGCGGCCCGGTGAATAACAATGCTTCCTCAGCAGAGGGGCAGCAGCCAGGCATGCGACTGCGCGGTGCGCTGACCACGTCGATCTACAACTCGGCAGTCAGGGATTTCGACACCGGTTGTATCCGCATCGATGATGCTGAGCTGACAAACACCACGGTTCCTTCCAATGTCACGTTGGTCAATGTACCGGGTGCCTGCATCGATGGTTACTACAACAAGCGAGCGGCGGATACTGAAGTGAACTCAGGCGACACAAACTTCACGGTGAATGCCGCCTACGCACTCAACGCAGCTGCGGGCAACGTAGTTGCACCGGGTATACCCGCTGTAGACAACGGTTCAGGCTTTGTGTTTGACAACACCGACTACATCGGTGCGGTCAAACCTGGTACCGATCCGGCGGACGCGTGGTGGGCAGACTGGATCATCGAGGGGTCTCTCGACTGATCATCCCAACTCCCTCCAGGGACACTTCAAGCCGCGCTGTCACAGCGCGGCTTTTTTTTGCACTGAAAAATGTGCTGTAGTTCTGGGGAAAAGCTTGGCGAGCGGATTAAACAGGCTGTTTTACAAGGCCGCGCATTGCGCAGTGCTGTGCCATTAGTGGTTACTGGCGTTGGAGGTGGCGATCCAGGATCTTTTGCAGGGCGACAGCATCATTGCTGAACACCCATTCGATGCCCCGGTTCAGTTCCCGGAACAGGCAGTTTTTTGACGTGGGAAAACCGGTCCCCAGACGTTGGTTGTGTGCCGCGTGGCGCCGCATCAGTTGATTGGTCAAAAGCAGGTAGTGTCCTCCCAGCCCGGCGTAGCCGTGCTCGATGGTCTGTGCGCTGATCGTGCTTACATTGGTTTCGGCCACGGGGAAGAAGCATTCGAGTGGGAGAAAATCCAGCGGCTCGAAAAGTGTCGGGTCCAGCGCCAGCAGGTGGTAGTCGAGTGCCGGCGTCATCGGTGCAAGCAGCGAGCGCAGTATCTCGCGTTGCTCCTGGGGTTGCGGCCACGGCTCCGCCTTTAATTCAAGCATGAGGTGGGTGTTACCCGCGAAACGTTGAATGACCTCTGACAGTTTGGGAATGTCGGGGACCCGCGCGTGTAACTGATCGAATGTCAGGCTGCTGACGTCGCTCGGCTCGCCGAATACACGCTGCGGGCTGGCATCGTGGCAGATAACAGGTACCAGATCGGCCGTCCACCGTATGTCGCATTCAATTCCCCAGACACCAGCAGCGCTGGCCAGCTCGAAAGCCTCAATGGTATTCTCCATCACGCCTTTGCCACTGTGTTCTCCCCGATGGGAAATGATTCTGCAGCGCTCAAGTGCCGCGTGCTCTGGTACTGGGCGGGGTATCACCGCCATGATTGAGTCGACGACTGCCATTGCAATATCGAGTAAACTCATTGGCCACCCACAGTTTTTTCGGGAATTTGCCCCGGATGTTAGCCCCTCGGTAGCGCCCGAGTAAATGGAGTAGCAGAAGAATTTCATGAGAAACTCGAACCATCTGACGACTTCTGCACCCGGTAGTCACCCCGCCAGTAAGCGCGAATTGGCCGCCTGGGCATTCTACGATTTTGCCAATTCCGGCTATACCACAGTCGTGATGACGACGATCTACAGCGCCTATTTTGTCGGCGTGATCGCAGCGACACTTGACGAGCAGTCCCCTGGTACGGCGACGCTGTATTGGACGCTCGCGATCGGCGCTGCAAATCTGTTTGTGCTACTGGCAGGGCCGGTTATTGGCGCGGTGGCAGACCACAGGGCGAGAAAGAAGCGCTATCTGATGGTGTCTTCAATTCTGTGTGTGGCCGGCACAGCCGGTCTCTCACTGGTAGGGCCTGGCGAAGTGGCTCCAGCAATGATTCTTCTGGTAGTGGCGACAGTCGCATTCGCGCTGGGGGAAAATCTGATTGCGGCTTTTTTGCCGGAGATCGCTCACCCCGACGGAATGGGGCGCGTGTCCGGTTACGGCTGGAGTCTGGGCTACTTTGGTGGGCTGCTGACACTGGGTGCCTGCCTCATGTATATCAATTGGGCGAGCGATCAGGGGCTTGCTTCCACCGATTATGTGCCCGTTGCGCTGCTGATCACAGCTGTTATTTTCGCAATTACTGCCTGTCCTACTTTTCTGTGGCTGCGCGAGCGCGCAAAGCCCAGACCGGCCATCGACGGCGTATCCTACCTCAAGGCGGGTTTCGCACAGGTTGGAAAAACACTGCGCCACGCCGCACACATGCCGGACCTGTTCCGCTTTCTGCAGTGTCTTACGCTGTTTCAGGCCGGCGTCGCTACAGTTATTGTAGTGGCGGCGATCTATGCGCAGGAGGAGATGGGTTTTGACACGCAGCAACTCATCACCCTGATTATGGTGGTGAACCTGACGGCCGCCATCGGTGCTTTCGCATTCGGCCATGCGCAGGATCGGTTCGGTTCTGTGCGCAGTCTCGCGGTGGCGTTGCTGGTGTGGGTCGCCGCCATAGTGGTGACACTGTTGGCTGACGAGCCCAGTGATCTCTGGCTGGCGGGAAACCTTATGGGGCTTGCTATGGGCGCGACGCAGGCGGGTGGTCGCGCGCTTATCGGACAGTTGACCCCAGAATCACGCAACGCGGAAATATTTGGTTTGTGGGGTCTGGCAAATCGCGCTGCTGCGATAATCGGCCCGGTGAGTTATGGGGTTATCAGTGAGTTGAGTGGCGGCAATTACCCGCTCGCAATGGTGTCGACACTGGCATTCTTTCTGCTGGGTCTGCTGCTGTTGTTCACTGTGAATGAAGAGCGCGGTAAACTGGCGGCTGCCGCGCTGAGCCAGGCATAGCGCTTGGCATAGCTTTCAACGCCGTCGAAAATGTCTTGGCGTGCTTGCCGCCGCACTATACTCTTTACATCAGTACGCGTTCGACCAAGTACCGTAATTATAATAAATGGGTGGGTACCCGCCGCCCAATATGTAGGGAGATTCAGGTTGATACAGTCAAAGTACGTTCGCCATCTGTCGCGCAAGTGGTCTGTAACCCTGGCATTGTTATCACTGCTCTGGGCCTGTAGCGACACATCGAATAATTCACCTGTTGAACAGAAGCCGCAAGCAGCGAACCCGACTGTCGAGGGGCCGGTCAGCGGTGGGGGAGCGGCGGATTGCTGCATTATTAACTTCGGTCCTCTGCCGGTCGATTTAAGAACACAGGGCTATGTACCGGGTACACCGTTCTATGCCGGAGTCTCATTCGACGAAGCGGAAGTCGGGTATCGCGAAACCGAGTATTTTATAGTCGGAACGGCGATGTCCTATATGGCCACCGATGAGCTGCGATCTGACGGGGAGTGGTCTGTCACGGGTGCTGATGCTGCGGACTATGTATCGCGCATCGTGGTGCTGCGACCCATGGATGAAGCCGCGTTCAACGGCACTGTTGTCGTGGAATGGTTCAATGTCTCCGGTGGCCTGGATGCCGCGCCAGACCTGACCCAGATGCACACGGAACTGATGCGTGAAGGTTATGTCTGGGTGGGGGTGTCCGCGCAGTCAGCGGGCATAGAGGGCGGTGGTGCATTTGACCTGCCATTGAAGCTGATCGATGCGCAGCGCTATGGCCGTCTCAATCATCCCGGTGACAGTTTCTCCTATGATATTTTCTCGCAGGCGGCACAGGCCGTACGCAACCCGGTGGGTATCGATCCGCTGGATGGCCTAAGTGTGCAGCGTATGATTGCGGTGGGGCAGTCGCAGTCGGCGTTTCGCCTGGTGAGCTATGTTAATGCTGTCCATCCCACAATAGATCTGTTCGATGGCTTTGTCATTCACGCTCGTGGCAAAGGCAGTTCCGCGATATCACAATTGCCGCAGCTTGAGGTTGCTACGCCTGATCCTGTGTTTATCCGTGAGGACCTGACTGAGCCGGTACTTGTCCTGCAGTCGGAAACAGACCTGTTCATACTGGGTTCGGTGACGCAGCGACAGCCTGACTCGCGGTTTATCCGTCTGTGGGAGGTCGCCGGTGCCGCCCACTCCGATGTGTACACAACCATAAAAGGGCCGGTTGACAGGGGCGGCGATCCCACCGTGGCCGATGTTATTTCCAACAGTGATGCCCGCCCGCCATTTATCAGTTGCCCTGTCCCAGTGAACGATGGTCCTGGTCACTGGGTAGCTAAAGCCGCTGTCGCGGCGGTGGACAAGTGGATACGCAGCGGTGAGGCGGCGGCCTCAGCGCCGCTGCTGGCGCTGAATCCACAGGGCACAGAATTCCTGTATGACCACTTGGGCAATGTGCGCGGCGGTGTTCGCACACCCTATGTCGATGCGCCTGTCGCCGTTCTTTCCGGTGACGGACAGCCGCCTGCGAACGCAGCATTCTGCGGCTTGTTCGGCACCACCGAACTGTTTGATGATGTGCTGTTGGCAAGCCTCTACCCGGACAAGCAGGCGTATATCGATGCCATCGACAAATCTACCGATGAGTCGGTAGCAGCTGGCTTCCTGCTTCCCAAAGATGCGCAGTTGATCAAGGCGCGGGCGCGAACATCGACTGTCGCTGAAGCGCCCGGTTCTTGATGACAGGACCGGCTTGGTACCGCGCCAGGCTAATCAGTTGATGCCAAGCGGGTCAGTTGGCGCTGAGTGCCAGATAGAAAAAGTACATGCAGATGCCGTAACTGCCGATGAATATTAGTGAGCGCAACTTGTCTGCATTGCCGATATACGCGGGAATATAGGCGATGCGCAGGGCGACAAGGACCATGACCGGTGTCGAGACGCCGTTCAGGTTTACGCCGGATATAAACAGCGCCAATACAGCTGCACTGTATACCGCCAGCGCCTCCCAACTGTTTCCCTGCGCCGCCACAGCCCGTGCGCCTGCGCCGGATAACTGCTGCCATTGGCCGCGAGGTTCCTTGTTGTCGACACTGCCCAACTGCTGCTGACGGTAATAACCCGCAACCCAGGAACAGGCGATCGGAAGAATGCATAAAATGAGTAAGCCTGTGATAACGGTATCCATTATTCTGTTCTCCAGTTTTATTCAGGCATGATCATACGCAGCGATGATGTGGCGCGCTACCAGTTCCGGGTCTTGCATTGGAATGAAATGGTTCAGTTCGGGAAGGTAAACCTCTTCGCAGTCTGGCAGGGCTGACGCGAGGCCGGGCCAGGTGGGTGAGCTGCTCAAGTCCAGTGCATCGGTTTCAGACGGGGCGGCGCGCAGCAGTGTGACACGTGAGGTGATGTGGCAGAGTTCGTCAAGCACGATTTCGTTGCCAGCCTGGTTGAGGTAGATGCCGGCCTCATTGATCGGGTCACAGGCCAACTGGTACAGGGCATTCTCACCAGAGGGTAGCAGTGCGTAATCGCAGTAATCCCGCAGGACCTCGGGCTGCCAGGTATTGAAGGGCGTGCGTCCGCTGAAACGATCGTACATCTCCTGCGCGTCATGCCACTGGTTCTTGCGCCGGCTAACCGGATGGTCACTGGCATTCAACTCGGCGGAAAAATGTTGAAACTGCTCGTAGCGCTGCGGTGACATAATCACCGGGTCTATCAGTACCAGGTGTTTGAATCGCGCGGGAATCCGCGCGGCAGCGCGCGCCATCAGATGGCCCCCGATGGAGTGTCCCACACCGACTATACGCCGCAGGTCCAACCTCTCTACAAGTTGGCACACATCATCCGCCATCAATTGCCAGTCCACAGCGCCATGGCTGTCGCTAGCGCCGTGGAAGCGAAGGTCTATCGCGTAGACATGCCGATCGGGAAGGTGCCTGACCACCTGCTTCCAGCACCGGCTGTGGAAGCCTGTGGCGTGCAAAAGCAGTATGGGGTCGCCTCGTCCGGGCCATTCGATGCCGGCCAGTTCAATCTCGCCGATGTCGAGGCGGAATTCTCGGGGTTCTTGCATGGGGTATTCATACCTGTGGAAGTTTCTAAAAGGGGGTAACGAAACCCTGGTCAGCGCAGCGCTGCCCTGACTTTGGGGTCATAGCTTTTGCGGATAAGTGATGCTGGATAGTTGTAGTCTGGCCGTCGGTAGGGCACAGGAGAAACATGTGGCGGTCGCGCGATTGGATGCACCGGGCGCTTGGAACGTCGCCAGCTACGACGCGTCGGATAGGGGATATAGTCTGCATAGATGCCCGTCGTGTCGTAGTACTCTGTCAGTTGCGGATGGGGTGTTTCCACGTATCGCTGTTCATCAAGCTGGCGCATCTCGGCGCGATGCTTTTCTCGCGCGATGCGATCGGCCACCATACGGTCGGTGGTCTCTCGCATGTCTTCAAGACGCTGTGCTGTCACATCGCTCGAAGCTGGTGCCGGAGTATCAATGACCACGGTCTCCACCACTACATTTTCCGCGGGTGGGGTATCCGAAAAAGTCACGACACCACTGTCGTCAATGGTCTTATATACAGTCTCGGCAAAAACCGGCAGGCAGCACAGCAGAGCCAAAGGGAAAGTCAGGAAATGATTGTGCCAGTGCTTCATAGTCTTGAGTACGGATATCCCCGCTCGAACTCAGCAGATACCCGAGAGATTATACGGTATTTTCGGCAGCGTGTTGTCCTGCTGAAAGCGTGTTAGATTCTGCCAGCCTGGCGCCGGTAAATTAACCGGGGGACCCCACATCGGAGGTGGCCTCTGGTAAAAGTAAGAGCGCGCCAACAAAGAATGCCAGTGCACCAAGCAGCGTGAAGAGCAACGACGCGGTGGTCGCATCGAAGCCTATCGGGTGTAGTGGCACAAATGCGGAAACCGCTGAGATCATAAAAAAGATGCAGCCAAGCAGATTCACGAACGTGATGCGCCAGGATAGCAGGTGAGGCATCCACGCCCAGTGGCTGTGGCAGGTTTCGATAAACGCGAGGTAGCCGGAGGCCAGGAAGAATATCGATCCGAACATGTCGGGCAGCCAAATAGACAGGTTTTGTACTATTAGGCTGGCACTGGGAGATAGGGCGTTGAAGGTGTTGAGGTTAAACAGCAGGGTGCCGGCAAACTGTAGCGCACAGCTGAGCCATCCCGCATCGGCCGGGTACCAACCGAAGAGTCGAAAGCGCTTGCTGTTTACTTCTTCAGCCGGTGTTGACAGCCCCCCGGCATTGGCAGATTGCATCAACTGCAGCCAGGCGGCGGTAGTAAAGGGGAGTGAACCGATAAAAAAGATCAGGTTGATCTGTTCACTGCCCAGTGCCCAGTAACCGGTGGCTACCGGGAATAGTGACAGGAAGGCACCCAGTGCGAACAGCGAGGCGCCGATCGCAAATACTACACCAATCCACCAGTTCAGGCGGTTTGGTAACCACAGGTCACGCCACCGCAGCCGGGCGACATCGGCCCACAAGCGCTCTCCACAGAGCGCCTTGCGGTGCGGGCGGGAGTGCAGTGCGGTGAACGAGCCATCCGGATTGGGGAGGCGCCGCCTGGTTACAAAGTACCAGGCGCCGTCCGATTCAGTGCGCTTTGAACCGGAGATGCTGCAAGCCTTAGTGGTGGAAGCCGGAAGCTTCGGCAGCGCCCAGCGTGGCGTGCACGGGGTGCTTTTCAAAAAACTCCAGCGCATTTTTAAGATCATCCAGCAGCAGTGAAGCGAGGTCACGACTCACCCCGTGACGTACCAGGATTCGCTGTACCGGAATAGATTCACAGTTCGCCGGCAGCGAGTAGGCCGGCACCTGCCAGCCGCGTGCGCGCAGCCGATTAGCCAGATCGTAGAGGCTGTAGCCGGGGTCTGCGCCCGGTTTTAGCTTCCAGCACAGCGATGGAATACCGCTGTCCATGGCGCCGTCATAGATCATTTCAAACGGGCCGAGTTTGGCGATCTCGCCAGCGAGGAATTGCGCAGTTTCGTAGCAGGCGGTGTGAATCTTTCGATACCCCTCCATGCCCAGACGTAGAAAGTTGTAGTACTGGCAGGCGACCTGTCCTCCTGGTCGGGAAAAGTTCAGGGCGATATCACGCATATTGCCGCCGAGATAGTTTACCCAGAATATCAGTTCTTCGGGTAAATCCTGCGCCTCGCGCCATATGACCCAGCCGACCCCCAGTGGCGCCAGCCCGAACTTGTGTCCGGAGGCATTGATCGATTTCACCCGCGGCAGGCGGAAATCCCACTCCAGCTCTGGTGAGCAAAACGGAGCCAGGAAGCCGCCGCTGGCACCGTCGACATGTATGGGAATATCCAGCCCTGTCTGCTGTTGAAGCTGATCCAGTGCCTGTGATACTGCCGCCACCGGCTCATACTCGCCGGTAAATGTCACGCCCAGTGTGGGAACCACGCCAATGGTATTCTCATCGCAGCGCGCCAACACCTCTTCTGGCGTCATCAGCATGCGCCCTTCATCCATCGGAATTTCGCGGTGTTCGATGTCCCAGTAGCGGGTAAACTTGTGCCAGCAAATCTGTACTGGGCCCGTGATCAGGTTGGGCTTGTCGATGGGCTGGCCCTCGGCCTTGCGTTTGGCTTCCCAGCGGCGCTTCATGGCCATACCCCCGAGCATGGCGGCCTCACTGGAGCCTGTAGTGGAACACCCCACGGCATTGTCGCCGGATGGTGAGTTCCACAAGTCCGACAGCATGTGCACGCAGCGCGACTCAATTTCTGCAATCTGCGGATACTCGTCCTTGTCGACGATATTCTTGTCGATACATTCGTCCATGAGGCGATGGACTTCGGGCTCTTCCCAGGTCTGGCAGAATGTGGCGAGGTTCTGGCGTGCATTGCCGTCCAGCATCAATTCATCGTGTACCACCGTGTAGGCGTGCCGGGGGTCGAGCTGGGCGTCGGGGAACTTGTATTTCGGCATTGATAAGCTGAGGTCTGCCGAGGCGTATATATCGTCGTCCAGCTTGTGACGGATGGAATCTTTGTCGTGTAGTGCCATAGAGTTGTGTCCTGTCGGGCGTTACTGCGTGGATGATTCAATTTACCGGTTGAAAGTATAACCAATGCACAGTGTCTTATGCAGAACTATACGTCTATGCCTTTAATAGCAGCAATTCCAGGCGGCTGTCGGGGAGGAGGACGCTGCGTTCAACCCGGAAACCGTCCAATAAGGCGGTTAATTCACGCTGACTGTGCGGTGCGTAACCGGGTGGGGATGTTTTGCGATTTCTGACGCTGAGCGCGTCGATTTGCTGAATGCCATAATAGTTATCCTGCTTCGGGGCTTTTCGGTTGTGCACAGAGAAGGCGTGAGCGAGGCTACCCTTTTTTAGGTGGGGTTGCAGCACGGCAAGAAGTGCCTTGATGGCCTCTGCATTGAGAAAATTAAATAAATCCCAGAAAAGACAGACATCGAAAACGGTATCCTCTGGTAGCTCCAGCACTTGTCGGAACTGCTGCTGGGCTGCACTGGCTTCATCTTCATCCTCATCTGAGACGATAGGCAGGGCCTGGAAAATGTCAACGAAGTAGAGTTTACAGCGGTAGTGAGAGAAAAAGTCAACCGTCTCGGGCAGCGCCGAGCCGACGTGCAAAACCGTTACCGTCTGCTGCGCATCGAGATGCTGGAACAGATAGGGTAGTAGCTTGGATGCCTGGGTTGTGATCTTAGGCAATGGTTAGACTGCAACAACCAGAGCGTAGGTAGACCTTTGAGCCATCCCTGTCAGACACTTTTCAGGTCTAGGCCGGATGCCTTGAGCTGCGGAGTCGAAGGCTGACCTGCCGGGTGAGCGGCCGCGGGTGTTCTGCCGGCACTGGCCTCCGCCGGGTCCATGTCGATGCTCCCTTTGAACATCGCGCCATCCTCCAGCGTAACCCGCGGTGCAACGATGTTGCCGTGTACATTGCCAGACTTGGAGATAATCACTTTCTCGTGGCCGTTGATGTCACCGGTAACTTTGCCATTGATTTGTATCACCTTGGCCTTGATGTCGGCATAGACCTCGCCGGATTCGCCAATTGAAACCTGGTTGCCGTTGAGGTTGATCTTACCCTCAACTCGCCCCTGGATGAGAAGATCTTCTTCGCCGGTCACTTCACCTTTGATAACTATGCTGGGTCCAATCATTGCTGTATTCCTCGCAGGTACGGGGGGAGCAGGTACAGGGGGAGATTGAGGAGGCTTGGGCTCCTGCGCCTGTTGTTTTGCAGCGGCTTTTTTCCTGGATCGATCAAACATTGCAATCGTTCCCGTATCATGGGTGTGGCCGGACATGCTACCAGCCCGCCGCGAGATTCTCCAGTACCCCGATTGGGTGTAACGCGTGGGCCGGCGCTTGCTGTTGGCGGAGTTCAGGATTGATTTGTCTTTATGAATGGACTAACTTAACGCAAATTCTAATAGCTCTATATTCTCCCGGTGAGGTGTGCGTAATGTTGAAGCGAACGATTGTTCTGATATTTGTTGCAGTGTTGTCGGCGTGTGCTGCCAACCAGCAGTCCAGCTTGCCCGCCGTCAGCTCCGATGGTCTGCATCTGGAGCCGGACACCAAGCTGGGTGCCGTCTATTTGAAGCCGGGAGCTGACCTCAGTCAGTACAACAAACTCGCACTGTTGGACACATATGTGGCCTTTGCCAAGAACTGGCAGCGCAACTACAACGAAGAGGCCCCCTTCGAGGACCGCGTTAGCGACAAGCAAATGCAGAAGATCCGCACGAATGTGTCGGAGGAGTTCGCCAAAGAGCTGACCAAGACATTGACTGCCGACGGCCGTCAGTTTGTTAAAACCGGTGGCACCGGTGTGCTTATCCTGCGGCCGGCCATCATCAACCTGCGCATCACTGCACCCGATGTGATGGCCCCCGGTATGGAGCAGACTTTTGTTGCCAGTACCGGCAGCATGACCTTGTATCTGGAACTGCTTGACGGTAAGACCGGTGATCTGCTGGCCAGAATTATCGACAATGAAGCGGCGAGCGAGGATGGTATTGCCGAGGTGGCCAATGCCGTTACCAATACCGCCGACTTTGATCGCGTCGTGCAGCACTGGGCGCAGTTGTTGAATGCGCACCTGAAGCGACTCGCGCCTCAGTCCTGATCCTCACCCTATGCTAGCCAGAAGCCACGGTGCTTACCCTGGCTTTTCCCAACCGCAGTAGCGTGTTCATGCGAGACTCTGCCTCTTGAGTGATGAGATTCGGATAAGCGACCTGAAAGATCCAGAGCTTACGCCACAGCAGCGTGGTGCAATGGACTATGTCGACACTCTGCAGATCGAGTTAAACAGTGACAGCATACTGCACGAAGCGCAGCACATAACGGGTTTTACCGATTTCGGGCCGTCAGATTTCAGGCCGCGACTTGAGTTACTGTGTGATGAGTGGGGTAGCGATGCTGGTCTGACCAGTCTCGGACGCCTGTCATTGCGCAATAAGCTGCTGCAACACGCCAGCAGTCGCCTGTTGATCCAGGATGTTCTAAGCCGTCACCCCGAAGTTCACGACATCGAAATTCAGGCCCCGATAATCGTAGCGGGCCTGCCGCGCTCGGGTACCACGCATCTGCTCAATCTGATGGCGGCTGACTCAAGGTTGCGCGCCCTGCCGCTGTGGGAGTCGTACGAACCCATTCCGCGCCCCGACGAGACGCCGTCCGCGGCGGGGGTGGACCCTCGCTACCAGCGCTGCGCCGAGCAGTGGCAAATGATGCAATCCCTGACACCGCTACTGGCGGCAATGCACCCGATGAACCCCGATCATATCCACGAAGAGCTGGAGCTGATGGGTCCGGACTTCGCCTCTTACAACTACGAGTGGCTCAGTGTGTCACCGCGCTGGCGCGATCACTATTACGCCACAGACCAGACTCCACATTACGAATACCTCAAAACGGTGCTGAAGATTCTCACCTGGCAGGATGGAGATCACAGCGGCAGTGACACGCGCTGGGTGTTGAAGTGCCCACAACACCTCGAACAGTTAACAGTGCTGCACAGCGTGTTTCCCGATGCGACGGTGGCCGTCACACATCGCGACCCGGTGTCGGTGATCCAGTCGGCGATTACTATGCTGGGTTACGGCCAGCGCATCAATCGCAAGCAAGTGGACCTCGACGGACTGGTGACGTACTGGTCTGATCGCGTACTGCACCTGCTGCAAGCCTGTGTGGACGACAGGGCTGTGTGGCCTGTGCAGCAGAGTATCGATGTGCTGTTCCACGAATTTATGGCGGATGATCTTGGTATGGTCGAGCGGATCTATGCCACTGCCGGCCTTGTAATGACGGATTCAGCGCGACTTGAACTGCAGCACTTTGTCGATACACATCCGCGTGGTAAAGACGGCCGCGTGGTGTACAACCTGCGCGAGGACTTCGGGGTCGATCCCGTACAATTGCGCGAGCACTTTTCGTTCTACTTCGAGCGTTTTCCTGTGCAAATTGAAGTGCGGTAGTCTTAATGCCATCCAGCATGCTGGCTAAGGAGCGTCAATGAGAAATCCGATTTACAAGTCGCGCCCGGTTGAACCCAATCCGGCTCGATTGGGCGCCCAGCGCATCAATGATTTTATCGTTTTGTCCGAGGGCTTCTCCAACTGCTACCTGTTGGAAACACCAGAAGGCAATATCCAGATCAATGCTGGTATGGGCATTGAGGCTCCGGTTGTCAAACAGAACTTCGATGCGTTTTCTGGCGATCCCTTGCGCTACCTGATACTGACCCAGGGGCATGTGGACCATGTTGGCGGGGTCGCGTATTTTCGCGAACACAACCCGCAGCTCTGCGTGATCGCGCAGGCCGGCAACCCGGAGCACCAGTCGTATGATACGCGTTTGGCGGATTTCAGGGGTAGTCGCTCTGCGTTTGCGTTTACCGAGAAATTTGCCAGCGCTTTTGAGCACTACGCGGCAAACGGGCTGACGGAGTTTCCGGCGCAGGATGTGCCGACGCCGGATATTCTGGTGCAGGAGCGCCATGCTTTCGAACTCGGTGGTCTGGAGGTTGAAGTGATAGCGGTACCCGGTGCCGAGACCAATGATTCGCTGATCGTGTGGTTGCCGCAGCATAAAATTTGCCTGACAGGCAATCTGTTCGGGTGCCCGTTCGGGCATTTCCCCAACCTGGTCACTATTCGGGGCGACCGCTACCGCGATGCACTGACGGTTGCTGCGGCCGTGCAGGTGGTGATGGATCTTGAGCCGGACACCATTTTATACGGCCATCATCAACCGGTGGTGGGCAGGGAACTCATAGCCACCGAGTTGCAGGTGCTGCGCGATGCCATACTCTATGTGCACGATGAGACGGTAAAAGGCATGAATGCCGGTGCGAGCCTGACGACATTGATGTCCGAAATCAAACTTCCGGCCCATCTGGAAGTCGGAGAGGGTTACGGCAAGGTGTCATGGAGTGTGCGCGCCATCTGGGAGAATTATGCCGGCTGGTTCAAGCACGAATCCACCACCGAATTGTACCCACAACCGCGCAGCAGCGTAAACGAAGACCTTATCGATCTCGCTGGAGGCCCGGAGGCCATCATCGCGCGCGCACAGGAGAAGCTGGCCGGCAAACAGTATGTGGAGGCGTTGCACCTGCTGGATATTGTGCTCCCCGCGCATCGACAGGTACCGGGTGCGCTGGTGGCCGGGATTGCAGCTCACGAGGGATTACTTGCGGACAGCGACAACTTTTGGCTGACGTCGTGGCTCAACAACCAGATAGCCCTGCTCAGGGCACAGGCCGGTTGAGCGCCTGCTGCACAGTGGCGGATCGGTGCAGCTTGTAGCGCGGTAGCCCTAGCTCAGCTGCTTGGTTGGGAGGTAATCCCGGGTGAGTTGTTCGGACACCTGCCACAATTCTGCGGCCATGGCGTCGTCATTCATATAGGGGGTGTCGCCCTTGTCCACGTTGCAATCTGAGAAATAGAAGCCGCGCACATCCACGAGTTCAGGGTTGGTGGCTACATAGCAAGTTGTGGCAGCGCCTTCCTCAACGGTTTTCAGGAACATCCAACCCAGATATTTGGCGCCCCACTGTTGCCACGCCGGGAGATATTGCAGGAGATTGGTGCCGATGACACCGGGGTGTACGCTGTTCGACGTAGCATCGGTATGCGATATTCGCGCGGCCAATTCTCGCGCACACAGCGCGTTGGCCAACTTGGAAACACCGTAGGCAGTCCACGGGTCGTAGAAGCGGCTGCCGTCGAGATTATCGAATTCAATGCCGTTGTCTGCGCGGCGGTGTGCGATGGAACTGAGCAGCGTAAAGCGACCCTGCGGTGCGGCCAGTACCGGTGCGAGTAATTGATTGATAAGAATGAAATGTCCCAGGTGGTTGACGGCAAACTGCTTCTCGACACCGTTGACAATCTCCAGTTCGGGTAACGCCATAATGCCGGCGTTACAGATCAGCCCGTCGAGCGGCATATTCATCGCGCGAATTGTATCGGCACAGCGCACTATCGATTCCCAATCGGTGAGATCCAGATAGAGCGGGGTTGTGTCGCCCTCGATGGTGGCACAGGCCGCCTCGGCTTTGGACTGCGTGCGTGCGATACCGATGACGTGTGCGCCGCGCAGGGCGAGAACACGCATGGTTTCATATCCTAATCCGGAGTTTGCTCCGGTAATAGCGATGGTAAGGCCACTCAGATCCAGCCCCGCCGTGACTTCCTCTGCGGTGGAATCGCTGTCAAAAGGGCTGCGCGGAGGCTGGCGTGTGATGATCTGCGCCAGTAGCGAAGCAGGTAGGGCACTGAGCACACCCATGGTCGCCATGTGTTGCAGGAATCGGCGGCGGTGAAGTTGTAGAGTCGACATAGTACAGCTCTCTAGCTCGCGTTTGACGAAAGTATACGCCAGCGCGGCGCTCAAATAGCGGGTAACCTTTGCGACATAGTGTAGATTCAGCGGAGTTTTGTGCTGTACCGTCCGCTCGCGCGCAGTGACGTTATCGCCAGTTCTGTTACACTGCCGCCCCCCAGATATCCTCGACGGCCTATACTGTGAGCGAGCATTCCTTTTCAACCCTGCCATTGCCAGCCGCCCAGGTCGACAACCTGAAAAGCCTCGGATACCTCGAAATGACAGCGGTGCAGGCGGCGGCGCTGCCGCTGGCACTGGCGGGTAAAGACCTGATCGCGCAGGCGAAAACTGGCAGCGGAAAGACGGCGGCGTTTGCGCTGCCATTGCTGAACCGCTTGCAGCCACAGTTTTTCTCCGCCCAGGCGCTGGTGCTTTGTCCGACCCGCGAACTGGCCACCCAGGTGGCCAGTGAAGTGCGGCGACTGGCGCGCTATCAAGACAACGTCAAGGTCGTCACCCTGTGTGGTGGCCAATCAATTGGCCCGCAGATCGGTTCGCTGGAACACGGTGCGCATGTAGTGGTGGGTACACCCGGACGAATTATGGATCATCTGCGCAAGCAGACGCTGTCATTGCGGCATATCAATACGCTGGTGCTGGATGAGGCCGATCGCATGCTGGAGATGGGCTTTATCGACGCCATCGAGACAATCGTCGCGCAAACGCCCCCGGCGCGCCAGAGCCTGTTGTTTTCAGCGACCTATCCCGACAATATCCAGAGCCTGAGTGAGCGCTTCATGCGCGATCCGCAACGCATTAGCGTTGAGTCGCTGCACAGTGATCAACACATTACACAACATTTTTACGTCTGTGATAAAAGTGAGCGGCTGCCGTCACTGATCAGGCTGCTGGCCCATTTTCAGCCACCCTCGGCAGTGGTGTTCTGCAACACCAAACAGCTGGTTCGGGACGTGTGTGAATACCTGAGACAGTCAGGCGCTCAGGCAGTGGCGCTGCATGGTGACATGGAACAGCGTGAGCGCGATCAGGTGCTAATCCAGTTCAAGCACCAAAGCTGCACTATTTTAGTGGCGACCGATGTCGCGGCGCGCGGTCTGGATATCGATGATCTGCCGGCGGTGGTGAACTTTGAGTTGCCACGCAATGCGGATGTGTATGTGCACCGCATCGGGCGCACCGGGCGAGCCGGCAAAGAGGGTGTGGCACTGAGCCTGTTCGCCGACTCCGAACGGCACCGATTGCGGGATATCGGGGAGTATCAACAGCGGGAACTGGAATATGAGGCAATAGAGCAATTGCCGCAGGGTACACAAAACCTGCCGTCGGCGCCCTTTGACACGCTGGTCATCGCCGGTGGTCGCAAAGACAAGGTACGTGCCGGTGATATCCTGGGTGCGCTGACGGGGGAGGCCGGTATCGATGGCAAGGCCATCGGCAAGATTACCGTGACGGACTTTGCCGCCTACGTCGCTGTGGCCTGCAACGTCGCAGACAAGGCGCTGGGACGATTGCTCAATGGCAGGATCAAGGGCCGGAAATTCAAAGTCCGCAAGCTCTGAGGGCTAATTCAACTATTACCAGTGCCGGGGGTCGATTTCAGGCCGCAAACTCTCTAGAATACCGCCCCTATTTGAATTCCCCTCGTACCCACGCCTTAACTACACTTCTGTGTCAGGATTAGCCCGTTGATCTCTACCGCCAATATCACCATGCAGTTCGCTGCCAAGCCCCTGTTTGAAAACATCTCGGTCAAGTTCGGCGACGGCAATCGTTACGGCCTGATCGGTGCCAACGGCTGTGGCAAATCGACATTTATGAAGATCCTGGATGGCAGCCTGACACCCACAGCGGGCAATGTGTCCATCACGCCCAATGAACGCCTGGGCAAGCTGAACCAGGATCAGTTCGCCTACGAGAAGTGCACCGTTATCGATACCGTGATGATGGGCCACGAGGAACTGTGGGCGGTGAAGCAGGAGCGTGATCGCATCTATGCGCTGCCCGAAATGTCCGAGGAAGACGGCATGAAGGTCGCCGATCTGGAAGTGCAGTTTGCCGAAATGGACGGCTACAGCGCCGAGAGCAGCGCCGGCGAGATATTGATGGGTGCCGGTATCGCGCAGGAGTTGCATTACGGGCCGATGAGTGAGGTTGCGCCCGGCTGGAAACTGCGTGTGCTGCTGGCGCAGGCGCTGTTCTCCGACCCGGACATCCTGCTGTTGGATGAGCCCACCAACAACCTCGATATCGACACCATTCGCTGGCTCGAAACCATGCTGAACGAGCGCAAGTGCACGATGATTATCATCTCACACGACCGTCACTTCCTGAATGCGGTGTGCACCCACATGGCCGACATTGATTACGGCGAGTTGCGTGTTTATCCGGGCAATTACGATGATTTTATGACGGCCTCAACGGCAGCGCGCGAACGGCTGCAATCGCAGAATGCCAAAAAGAGTGCCGAGATCGCCGAACTGCAACAGTTTGTCAGCCGCTTCTCGGCGAATGCCTCCAAAGCCAAGCAGGCGACCTCACGCGCCAAACGCATTGAAAAAATCAAGCTCGACGACATTAAGCCGTCAAGTCGTGTCAGTCCCTATATCCGCTTTCAACAGGAGAAGAAGCTGCACCGCCAGGCGCTGGTGTTGGAGGAGCTGGGCCACGGCTTTGATGAGGGCCCGCTGTTCAAGCACGGCAATATCATACTGGAAGCCGGGGCGAGGCTTGCGGTGATCGGTGAAAATGGTGCGGGCAAGACCACCTTCCTGCGTTGTTTGATGGATGAGATAAAGCCCAACAGTGGCAGCGTGAAGTGGGCGGAAAACGCCACGCTCGGCTATTGCCCTCAGGACAGTACGAACGATTTTGACTGCGACCTGAACCTGTTTGACTGGATGAGCCAGTGGCGTAAACCCAGCCACGATGACCAGATTGTCCGCGCCACGCTGGGCCGTTTGCTGTTCTCATCAGACGACTTCAAGAAGCAGGTGAAAGTCTGTTCCGGTGGCGAAAAGAATCGCCTGCTGTTCGGCAGAATGATGATGATGGATGCCAATGTGCTGGTGCTGGATGAGCCGACCAACCACCTGGATATGGAGTGTATCGAGGCGCTGAACCTGGCACTGGAACACTATGACGGCACACTGATATTCGTCAGCCACGACCGCGAATTTGTATCGTCACTGGCGACGCGCATCATCGATATCAAGGATGGCGAACTTGTCGACTTCCAGGGAACCTACGAGGAATACCTGTCGAGCCAGCAAACTGCCGAGCGCCTGGCCAGCGCATCCTGAGAGCGGCGGATGGATTAGCCCAACAGTTCGGGCTGTTCCGCCGTGATGACGTCGTACAGCGGTTGAAAGCTGAACCAACCCGCCAGCGGGTTGCCGACAGTCTCGCGCGTCATTAGCGCTATCTCCGGGCGAATCAGCTTCGGTGTCCCCGCCGCCTCTGCCATCAATTGCGCCTGGCAGCTGCGTTCCATAGTAATAAACCACCACGCGGCGGCTTCAATGGTTTCGCCCACTGTCAGGAGCCCGTGGTTTTGCAGAATAGCAGCTTTGCAGTCACCCAGTGCCGCTGCAATCGCTTTGCCTTCGCTGTTGTCCAGTACCACCCCGGTAAAGTGATTAAATAGCACATGATCTTCGTAAAAGGCGCAGGCATCCTGTGTCAGCGGGTCGAGAAGCTTGCCCAGAGAGGAGAAGGATTTGCCGTACACCGAGTGGGAGTGCGCCGCAGCGGTCACTTTGGGGTTGGCCATATGAATCTGCGAGTGGATGGTGAAGGCGGCGCCATTTAATAAGCCCTGGCCCTCCACGACTTCACCGGTGTGGCTAACCAGCAGCAAGTCGGAAACCGTCATCTGTTTGAAGGAGCGTCCCATGGGATTGACCCAGAAATGATCCAGTCGCTCGGGGTCGCGCACGGTGATGTGGCCCGCCACGCCTTCGTCGAAACCGAATTTACCGAACAGGCGCAGTGCAGCCGCCAGCTTGTTTTTCCGGTCCTGGCGAATCTCCTCTACAGTCTCCGGCTGCGCGATCATGCTATTGGAGTCGTCCATATTCATCACAATAGTGTTGGCGGCTTCACTCATAATCCTATCCTCTGAATTGGCTGTACAACTTTACAGCGGAGTCTACACTGTTCAGAGGCTAAGTCGACAGGACTTGCCCGCACAAAACTATAAGACGCCATTTTCAGGGAGAACGCCAATGCAGGATTTTGCCCTCTCAACCTGGGCTGATATTGCCGACATTATCGGGGCTGGCAGCATTGTTACCGGATTGATCGTCGGCTGGATTCAGATCAGACATGTGCGCCGCCAACAGCGCGATGCTGTGGCGATCAACCTCGCACAAACGTTCTATAACCAGAGTCTCGCGGAGGCTATCGCGCTACTGCAGCCCCTGCCCGACGGGATATCGCTGTCACAACTGCGCGCAATGGGGGAACCCTACCAGCAGGCGGCCATTACTGTTTGTACCTCGTTTGAAACGATGGGTTTACTGATATACAAGCGCATCGCGCCCATGGACCTGGTGCTGGATCTGGCGGGGGGTATCGTCTCCGTAATGAGCAAGAAGTTGCATAGATGGATGGAGGAGCTGCGTGAAGAGCAGCAGCACCCGTCGTTTTGCGAGTGGTTTGAGTGGTTGGGTGATCAGGCGCGGGAGGCCAAGCCGAAGTCCGGCCCTGCGCATATTGCGTATAAGAACTGGAAGCCCTGACGGTATTCCGCCCTGCTCAGGCAGACCAGCGCTCCCGGCACAGTGCGATCCACTCCCGGAGACCAGCGCTGTGGAACTTTTCGCGGTGCGTGATGAGGAACCACTCGCGGCGGAAGTCGCGCTCGGGAACGGCCAGCGGCACCAGTGACCCCCGGTTAAAGGCATCAACAAGGCATACGCGAGAGAGGCAACCCACACCCAGGCCAGCTTCTACAGCGCGCTTGATGG
This sequence comes from Halioglobus sp. D3-4, assembly GCF_055809315.1. Classification (NCBI taxonomy): domain Bacteria; kingdom Pseudomonadati; phylum Pseudomonadota; class Gammaproteobacteria; order Cellvibrionales; family Halieaceae; genus Halioglobus; species Halioglobus sp. D3-4. The sequence goes on along the minus strand of NZ_CM147907.1, from coordinate 1,976,360 downwards.
CCTCTGTATGCTGTAACTCCATCGCGATGTCCAGGTCTGTCAGGATGCCGTGCATCGCGCGCTCAAAGGCCTGGCGGGTGCCGGAGCCGTGTTCGCGGACAATCCATGGCAGTGTCAGCAGATCAGCGTCCGTCAGGGCGCTGGCCTGCGCCAGCGCGTGGTCTGGTGCGGCGAACACCACTAGTTCATCGCCGCGCCAGTGCAGGCTGTCGAGGTCGGTGTGTTGGAGTTCCCCCTCGATGAGACCCATATCCAGATCGAAACTGGCCACCTGCGCCGCAATAGTCTCCGTATTGGCGACGCGCAGTACGATATCGGCCTGCGGATGTCGCTGTCGAAAGTCGGCAATCATATTCACCGCGATATAGTTGCCGATGGTCAGTGTCGCACCCACCTGCAAGCGCCCAATTACATCCTCGCCGCCCAGCGCATGCTCCAGCGCTCTGGCCTGCGCCAGCAGGCTTTCAGCTTGGGGGCGCAGTTGCTGCCCCAATTCACTCAGGCGCAGTCGCTTGCCCAGCCGGTCGAACAGTTTTACGTCGAACTGGCTCTCCAGCTCCCGCAGGGACCCGCTGGCCGCAGACTGGGACATAGCCAGCTCGGTAGCGGCCCGGGTGACATTCTCAAAGCGGGCTGTCGCGAGAAACACTTCAAGCTGGCGCAGTGTATAACGCATGGCATCTCCCTATATCGTATAAATCGATTTAGTTAACCTAATATATCCGTTTTTCCAATTAGTGGATACCTTTTAGTATTTGCCTATCAAAATTGGCAAGGAGAAGTAGTCCATGGCACATATACTGCGGGAAGAAGTGACATCGGTTCATCACTGGACAGACCGCCTGTTCAGTTTCAAGACCACGCGCAATGCCGGATTTCGATTCAAGAACGGGCATTTCACGATGATTGGCCTGGAACTGGAGGGCAAGCCGTTGATGCGCGCCTATAGCCTGGCCAGCGCAAACTATGAGGACGAGCTGGAATTCTTCAGCATCAAGGTGCCCGATGGCCCGCTGACGTCCCAACTGCAGAAGATTAAGGTCGGCGATGGCCTGTTGGTGAACAGCAAGTCCACCGGCACTCTGGTGCAGGACAATCTGCTGCCCGGCAAGCACCTATACCTGATTGCCACCGGTACCGGATTGGCGCCGTTCCTCAGCATCATACGCGACCCCGAAATCTATGAGCACTACGATAAAATCGTACTGACACATGGCTGTCGCTACACTGAGGAACTGGCGTACCGGGAACTCATCACTGAGCATTTGCCACAGCACGAGTACCTCGGCGACTCCGTGCGCGACAAACTGATCTATTACCCGACGGTGACACGTGAGTCGTTTGAAAACACGGGGCGCCTCACCGACCTGTTACAGACCGGTAAGCTGAATGCAGACATCGGTCTGCCGCCGATCAATGTAGATAATGATCGCTTCATGATCTGTGGCAGCCCCAGCATGCTCAAGGATATCTGCGCGCTGCTGAACAGCCGCGGTTTCGCGGAGTCGCGTCACGGCGATGCCGGGCACTATGTTATCGAACGAGCGTTTGTAGAGAGTTGATCCCCAGATGGCCGGTACCACCGGCCACTGATCAGAGATAACCCCAGACGGTCGGGTTTTCCCCGCACGCCAGGTCCCTTTGTGCCTGACTTGGGCATTTTCCTGTCATTTCGTATAAGCTGCTTTGTCCATAATAAGATTCTGCTATTTGCCATGCTTTGACGAGCAGGGGGCCTCTCGATGTCGCTACACCGTTTATTTGTCTGCCTGGTACTGTTATTGACGGCCTGCTCCGATACACCTGACAGCGATGGCGAGGAGGCCATATCGGGCAGTATTCGCAATTTGCGCTATTGCGAGTTACTGCTGGTATCTCCAGCTGTTGGTGGTCTGCACGCGGATGTCTGGAATACGTTCGGGCTCAATGATTGCCCCGAAGAGATGTGGAATGCTATTTCAGGTGATGATCTGGTGGCGTATGCCTCCGACATGGGTGCTTTGTTCGCACTGCGCAATGGCCCGCGTTTCTGGCTGATGGATGTTATCCTCAACAATCGCGGAAGCTATGAGGACATCCGTTTCTTCGGCCGTCTTGAGATGGGACTTGCTGCTTCATTGGCGCTGCCGCCCAACCCCGTTCAAACCCCGTATACCGAAAGGCGCGTCGAGCGGGATACCCTGTTTAGCTTTTTCCAGGGTGGTGAAAACTACGTGCTGCGCAGCCCCGACAACAAGACCTATGTCATGCAGTCCTACAGCCATAGTGTCGACGACGGCTTGAACCTGAATACCCTGGCATCCCTCTCTGGTCGGCTGAGCCTGCCTGCCGGCTGGAGCTTTTCTGCACTGACGCTGGAAGAGGATCTGGTAGTGGAGGATGTCGAGGGTATTGCGACAGTCATACAGGACGACTTTGAGAATACCTATCAACTCACCTTGGCACTCGACCAGTACTTCCCATAAAGGCCAACAGATGAGGCGACAGCGGTGCGCTTCACCTCATCGTCGCTGATTTTCGAACGTGGCGGGAACGATGGCGCATGTTCTATATCTGTGTGGCGGAATCGACTTTGCCGGCATCACTGTAGCCACTGCAGTACGCGCGTCTGCAAATATCGGTAGAACGGGTTGTGGCGCAATCGCAGCAGGAAGTCGCCGGGAATTTTTAACACCCCTCGTTCACCCTGCATGGCCTGCTCCCCGAGAAAAATCTGCTTGCTCCCGGCGGGGCGTTGCCGCCCGTAAAGTGCGTCATTGGGCGGGAAGGGCAGTGCGACGTGTGAGAGTGAGAACACCGAGGCAGGCCAAGCCTGTTCCAGATGTTCCGTGTGTGAGTGGCCCGCTGCGTACGGTAACTTCGTGTATGCAGCCACCGCGCGACTGTTTGCGTCCGAGTTTGTGACCAGTGTCAGGGTGAATGGCAACTGCTGGTCGGCGATCATCCTGGTGGTGAAAGGGCCGGGGTCTTTTATCAGCAGGCTGGAATGGGAGGCCACGCGATTGATATCAAATACCACCAGTTCATCGCGCTCGGGCGGCAGTTTCAACAGCAGGCGATCGACCACGGCATTGTTGGAGACCGTCGCATCGACCGTGGATTTCAGCACGAGCATTGGAGGCAGTGGCGGCGCTTCTGCCGGACGGTTTGCCAGGCGTTGCGCCACCGACCGGGTGAGTTCATAGACTTGCTCGCCAGCGTTGGTCGCAAACGAATTGTACTTGTAAGGGTCGAATTCGGGCTCAATGTCGAGCCAGGCCAGTCGATCCAGCCCCGGCAGTTCTGAAAGACGTCGGCTCCATTTTGCCAGCGCTGCCGCCGGGCTGACGCCGATGGCAGGAGAGATCAATACCAGCCGTGCGACGGGGGGTAGTTCGGACTGTGGCGCTGTACTACCCGATTGGTTCAAGACGTAGTCCAGCGCCAGTGCGGCGCCGGTCGAGTAGCCGATAATGTACAGGCGTTTACCCGGCGCCTGCTGCGCGAGGTGTTTCATGCCGAGTTTCACCACAGCGGCCATATCCTGCCACTGCAGGTCCAGAAGGCCGGACGGAAGAGTGCCGTGTCCGGGCATGCGCAGACCCAGCACGGTGTAGCCGCGGCTTTGCAGTGTCTCTCCCAGTGCCCGCAGGCTGTAGGGCGAATCTGACATGCCGTGCAGTAGCAGTACGCCCGCCTCGGGAGATTCATTGGTTAGTTCGAATGTGCGGTTCCAGTTGGGCTGTCGCTGCTGCGGATCCGCGCGACTGCCCCTGCTGTACCGTTCAAGTGCTTCGGCGGGGCCGGTGGCGGATGACGCGTAGATCGTCTTTTCCAGCTCGGCAAACAACGCTGTTTCCAGTTGCAGATAATCCGCGAGAGTAATGATGCCGTCTGCGTTAGCGTCGGAGTACTCGTTCTCCAGAATCTCTGTGTGCCAGGGCATTAACTCGGGGCTATCGCAACCGCCAAGAAGCATTGTTATACACAGGGCGGCAATCACGATCAGGGTAGGCGCAGGTGTTTTCAATGGCAAATTTCTCTTGCAGCGGTTGGCATCGCACAACAATATAGGTTTAATCGCGCATTGATCCAAGTGCAGATCAGAAGTTTACATGTGTCGCCAACGCGATTGGGGCTGCTAGCCGTCTGTGTGGGCCGCGCGAGACCAATCGTATAGCCAGAATAGTTAACCGCCGGGCAACCGGCTCAGGAGAGTGTATGTTCTTTTTCAGCTATCGGGTGATTGTCGGTATGTGGTTCACGCTGGTGCTCGGTGCTTGTGCCGCAATGCCGGGTAATCTCGATGTGAAAACGAATTACAATCACAGCTATGATTTCAGCAAGATACACAAGGTGGCTATTCAGCCGATCGCCAGGGACACTGTGGCGACAATGATGACGTCCGATGAACAGATTTTGCGTATCAATCAGGCGCTGACTGCGGAATTTCAGCGCCGTGGTTTCCAGGTGGTGGCCGAAAATGCACAGGCAGATATCTTTCTTTCGTGGAAATTTCTGCCACCGGAGAAAGACGAAGTCGCTACCTTTGACCCAGCAACGCAAAAAGTCACGGGTGGTACCTTGATCGTGACCATGATCGATCCCATTATGCTCCAATCAGTCTGGCGTGCCACCTTCCAATCCAACCTGCGCAACCAGCCCGACACAGCAGAGGCCGCACAGTATCGTCAGCAAGTGGCGCAGGCGATTCTCGCGGACTTCCCACCTGAACCCACGGCAGGGTGAACCGTTAACTCCGCAGTTTGCCCATGACTTTCGAGCAACTCGGTCTGTGCGCGCCTTTGTTGCGAGTGCTGGCGGAGAAAGGTTACCGCGCACCCTCTCCAATTCAGGCCGCCGCGATACCTGCGATTCTGGCCGGCCGGGATCTGATGGCTGCGGCCCAGACGGGTACCGGGAAAACGGCCGGCTTTACCCTGCCCTTGCTGCAACGACTTCGAGAAATCAACACTGGCCAACCCCGCCGGGTTCGCGTGCTGGTGTTGACCCCGACGCGTGAGCTCGCGATGCAGGTGGCCGAGAGCACGGCTGCATACGGCACGTATCTGCCGTTCAAGTCGACCGTAGTGTATGGCGGTGTAAAAATCGATCCACAGATTACCGCGCTGACGAAAGGTATCGACATACTCGTTGCGACTCCCGGGCGGCTGCTGGATTTATGTCAAAGGCAAGCACTGGATTTGTCGGCGTTGGAAGTGCTGGTGCTGGATGAGGCAGATCGTATGCTCAATCTGGGCTTTATCGGTGATATCCGGCGTATCCTGACGCTGCTGCCGACGCGACGCCAGAACCTGATGTTCTCTGCCACCTTTTCCCGCGATATCCGCGCACTGGCAGCCACGTTTCTGCACAAGCCGCTGCAAGTGTCGGTCTCGCCGGAGAACGCCACCGCAGAGAACGTGCAGCAATGCCTGCACCCGGTGGATAAAAAGCGCAAGAGCGAGCTACTCCTGCACCTGATTGCGTGCAATGACTGGCAACAGGTGCTGGTCTTCACGCGTACCCGCGCCGGGGCCGACCGCATCGTCGCGCACCTCAAGGGAGGTGGTATCGATGCCGTGGCTATCCATAGTGATAAAAACCAGGGCGCGCGCAGCCGCGCACTGGCAGGATTTAAACGCGGCAAGGTTCGCGTGTTGGTGGCAACCGATGTTGCAGCCCGCGGACTGGATATCGCGCAGTTGTCACAGGTGGTGAATTTCGACCTGCCCAGTGTGCCCGAAGACTATGTGCATCGCATTGGACGCACGGGGCGGGCGGGGTCCGCTGGCCACGCCTGTTCACTGGTCTGTGCGGATGAAATCAAACAGCTCAATGCGATAGAGCAGGTAATGAAGCGGCATATTCCGCGCGAGTATATCGGTGATTTTGAGCCTGTCCACGAGGTGCCGGACAGTGCCCCTGTGCGCAGGCAGGGGCGGGCCAAAAAGCCGTTGTCGCGCAGGCCATCGAGCGCGCGCAGGGCTGGCACCGGGAAAGCGGCAACGACCGCGCGTCGGCGCGGTGACAAGGGGAACAAGCGATCGCAGCGCGGTAAGCGCGGTGGCGGGCGCCCCCGCTAGTAACCGGCTTTTCCTGTGCGTAATATCTCGGCGTACTCTTCGTCGAGTGGTACATAGGTATCGGTGCGCGGCTTGAGGACGTAGAGCGGATCACTGACCTGTTGCAGGTCATAGCCCTGCTTGCGCAAATCACCCTTGACCATTTTGAACGTTCCGGTGGTATCCAGTTCGCGCTGGATACGAAGGAAGACCGGCCGCGCGTATGCCGGCAGTTGTTCGTTGACGTAGTTGGAGAAGCTCTCCACATCGAGGCTGTCTACGCCGGGTGCCAGCACCAGCGAGGCCATGCCGGCTTTGCCGTCGGCCTTGGGTATCTCCACACCGTAGACATTGCAGAAATCGATCTGCGGATGACCGTTGATGATTTCACCCACCTCGTTGGTCGATACGTTTTCAGACTTCCAGCGGAAGGTGTCGCCAATGCGATCGACAAACTGGTAGTGGGGTAGTCCCAGTGAGAAACCCACATCCACGGTCTTCATCAGATCGCCGGTGTTGAACCAGGCGTCACCCGGTTTGAACACGTCGCGCAGGATTTTCTTCTCGGTATCCTCTTTGCTGGTGTATCCCTCAAACGCTGTTTTTTCGGTGATCTTGCCGAGTAGCAACCCCGGTTCGCCGTTGGCGACTTTTATCAGGTGCCCATTTTTATCGCGCTCGATTTCATCGGCATCTACATCGTATTTAACCAGTGCGATAGGAATGCTGGTGGTGCCAACGGTGCAGTCCTTGTTCAGCATATTGACGAAGGCGACGTTGCCCTCGCTGGAGCCGTAGAACTCTGCGATCCGTTTGATGCCGAAGCGGGACTTGAACTCATGCCATACATCCGGGCGCAAGCCATTGCCCATCATCGCAGTCAGCGGGCTGTCGTGGTCGTCCGACCCCTGGGGGGTGTTGAGCAAGTAGCGGCACAGTTCCCCGATATAGATAAAGCATGTCGCGCCGCTCTCCCTGATGTCCTTGAGGAAATTGCTGCCGGAGAATTTTCGGCGGATGAACATCGTCGCCCCGGTGGAGAATGAGGCGCCCACGCCCAGAAACAGGCCGGTGCCATGATAGAGCGGCAGGCACAGGTAGATACAGTCATTCTCTTTACACTTCAGTCCGCCCTTGTAGGACATGGCCGAGGCGAGCAGGAAGCGTCGATTGGAGATCACGGATGCCTTGGGCAACCCGGTCGTGCCGGAGGTATAAATGTAAAGCGCGGTATCCCCCAGCGTGTTCTGGTTCGTCTGGGGCGGGTTTCCGGAGGGCTTGCCGGCGGCTTCGTCGTCGAAATCCTGGGCCCAGTCGGGGCAGGTCTTGTCGCCAGCGTCGCTGACAAACAGCCAATTCTCTATACCTTCCAGTTCCGGTGCGTTTCTCACCTGTTCTACTGCGTGCAACTGTTCCTCACCGAAAATGCAAAGCCTGGAACTGGTGATGTTCATACAGTGAATCAGGGGTTTGCCTGTAAGGTTGGTATTGATGAGTGCGGCGATGATGCCCAGTTTGTTCAGCGCGATAATCGTCGCGAGAAACTCAATGCGGTTCTCCATAATGAGACTTACCGCATCCCCGCGCACCAGACCCAGAGTGCGCAGTGCTGCAGCATAGCGATTGGCCTGCGCATTGAGTTCCTGCCAGGTCAGACTCCGCCCCTCGAACTTAACGGCAGTGTGATTCGGGAAACTGGCGGTGGTGCGTTCAACCCGGGCGGCGAAACAGTCGCGGGTCGTGGCTGGTCTGGGTTTAACTTCCTTGACAACTTGCAGTAGTGTGGAGGTCTCTGCCATTGTCGTGACAATATCGCGTAGGCTCATTGCGGTTCACTTCTAGGTATGGATTATGGTGGAACCATAACGGGTCTTACAGACTGCGGCAAGTATCTACAGACAGAGATTGGCATCGCTCTGTTTGGCTGCGATCAGGGCCCCAGTAAATCGGCTATTTTCCCTGCCGAGAGCTGCGCAAACCAGGCTTCGTCATAGGCCCGTTGCAGGAAATTAATCGCCGATAGTGCCGACACCACAGAATCGGCGAATTCGGTGCGTCTGCTGCTCAACTCGCTGTCCCGTCCATCCAGTAACGCCAGATGTGAGGCCAGCCGCAGAGCATTGGTGAAGAGATCCTGCGAGATGGAGGACTCACAACTGATCGTCCGGCGCAGTAACATTTGCTGGCCCTGTGCCATCAGTTGCCGGGTAAAGACTTTCTTATCGTGTACCGGGCGTCCCTCCATATCCAGAAGGGCGACAGCCATTATCAGGTAGGCCTCGGTGATAGAACGCAGGATCGCATGCCCAAAGCGCGGTGGTTTATCGCGTAGCAGTTTCTGTATGGAATGATCGCCGTTGTCCCAGTTCGGGTACCGCCGCCCGGTTTCATGCAGTACGTCCGCCCAGAAATCACCCGCGGATTTATAAAAGAACTCGAATTTGTACAGGTCCCGCAGAGTCATCACGTTGCTGTGGAGTGACTCCGTACTGGGGAGGTCTATATCCAGCGCACACATTGCCAGACCGATTTCACCCAGCGCTGCAGGTAAAAAGTAGTGGGTGATGGTGTTGCGGTAGTAAGCAGCGGCCAGGCGCTGTTCACCCGGAATATAGTAGACAGGTACTTGTGCCGCATCAAAGCACTTCACCACACCCGATGTTTCCAGCGCCAGCACTGCGGCGCTGACCTGGGCCTCGTTATTCAGGCTGAAACCGGAAGCGGTCGGCAGCTTCTGCTCGCGGATAAGTTCTTCTATTCCGGCAGATTGGCTGTACATCTCCGCAGCTGTCAGGGCGCGCTTGTTGGCGCCTAACAGCACCATTGCCAGCACATCGGCGGATTTGATAGGCGTTATCTGCTCTATTCGTGTGCAGACCTCCAGCGCCATACGGGTGACGTCGAACTGTTGCTGTCCGCTACCAGCGGACTCGGCATCCGGTTGCGGTGTATCTGGCTGCTCCAGCGGCAGTGGCTCGCCATAGCGCACATACACTTTGCCGTAGGGCTGTTTCATGCCAAATATATAGTTGAAGAACCAGCGCAACGATTCCTTGCGCTTGGGCAGTCCGCTCTGCAGTGCCACATAATCGTCGATCTCTGCGATGCGATCGAAAGCGATGGAAACGGGTACTAACAGCACGTTCTCAGTCTGCTCGCGGTGGCACGACTCCACCACCCAGTTGAGCAACCCTAATTTGGGCGGTGACAATTTGCCGGTGCGAGAGCGAGTCCCCTCTATCGACCATGACAGTGGCATACGATTGCGGATCAGGTGATCAATATAGTGTCGGAACACCAGTTTATAGACAGGGTCTTCCTGAAAGGTGCGGCGCAGGAACACTGCACCCACTCGACGGGCAAGTGCGCCAAAGCCGAGAAAATTCATATTGATGCCGGCAAATATCAGCGGCAGCGGGCGGAAGTGATTCTGGTATAGCGATAGTAGAAATACAAAGCTGTCCATGTGGGACTTGTGTGACCAAAGGAAAAGCAATAAATGATCTTTTGAGAGCTCCCGCAGCTCTTCGAGTTTGTCCAGGTTGATGTCCAGCTCTGCTTCATAGCTGCGCGTGTAAATAAAACGTGCGAGTTTCGACATCGGGCGCAGCCAGGACTCCTGCGGCGTGGCTTCGATTTCCTTGAGGCATTTGCGTGCATAGGCCTGCGCCTGCTCCAGTGTTTTGCCGCTGTCGCGGGCAGCCGCTTCCAGCTCTTTCAGGAAAGCTGCGTCGCTCAAAATGGATCTGGCTTTGGTATCTGGAGAGCTGCCTGTCATAGTTTAAATACTCCAAACAAGGCAGCGTGATCGGACAGCTCACGCCAATGACCGGTACTGAGCCGCTGGCAGGCTGCGGGTTGCAGGCCGCGATAATAGATGCGATCCACCGGCAGCATGGGGCGCCATACCGGAAATGTCAGCGCATGACGTCCCTTCATCTGTACGAACAGTTCTTCAAGGCCGAGATCGTCATGCAGGTGAAGTTCGGCGCGGCGCCGCCAGTCGTTGAAATCTCCGGCAATGATCATCGGCTCATTGCGCGGCACATGACTGTTTATCCTGTCGGTGAGCGCCTGTAGCTGTTCGCGACGTTCCTGTTCGAGTAGCCCGAGGTGGACGCACAGCGTATGCAAGCGCGTATTTTTATGCGGCAATTCGATCACACCGTGCAGAATGCTGCGGCTGGAGCGGGGAAATATTGACACATCGATGTTTTCAAAGCTGGCAAATGGGTACATGCTGAGAATGGCATTGCCGTGATCCCCTTTGCGGTAGATCGCGTTGCGACCGTAGGCGTAGTGAGGCCAGGCTTCCTCCGCGAGGTATTCGAAATGTGGCTGATCCGGGTAGGAGAAGCGCCGGCGTTTGGCAGCACTTTTTATAGCTGTCCCGTGTATTTCCTGTAGAAACACAATGTCAGCGCCCGTCTCCGCAATTCTCTCGCGCATGGACTCCAGCACGAAGCGGCGGTTACCGGTACAGTACCCCTTGTGGATGTTGTACGTTAAAACATGTATCTCTGCGCTCACGGGCATCCCGTTGACACAGTTGAAGCTTCTATTTGCACCAGGTTATTCCTTGGTTTTACGTGATTGAATGGCTTTGATTGTCCACGACATAACGTAGTCGAAGCCGCTCGCTGCGGCCAGGAAAAGTACCGCGGCAGTTCCGGCAAGCGTGAGCTGTGGTGGAAGCGTATCCAGAACCTGTGACAGCAATACCAGCACACAAAAAGCGATCTGCAGCACCATATTGCTCTTACTCAAAGTCGATGCGCCGAACTCAAACGGGCCGACAAACCGGTAGTACGCGGCAGCGCCGATAACGATGATCAGATCCCGAGCGATTACGGCGATACTAAGGTACCACGGTACCAGTCCAACTACCGCCATGCAGACAAAGGTGACCGTTATCAGAACTTTATCTGCAATGGGATCCAGTATGGCGCCAAAACGTGACAGCGCGTCGAGGCGCCGTGCGAGAAAACCATCCAGTGCATCGGTGATGCCGGCAATAACGCCTGTAATCAGTGCCCAGTCGTACTGTTCGCGCAGAATCAGTAGACCCAGTGGGAGCGCTAGCAATAGTCGCACAAAGGTCAGGCAGTTGGGGAGGTATCGCAGCATGCCCGGATCTAGTCGCCAGCCTCTGGTTGCCACAGCAGATATACCGCCAGCTCGCGGCGCTCCGTCGCACTTAGGGGGAATACCGGCATAGGTGATTGCGGCGATTCGAGCGCCGCGATCACTGCGGTGTATCCCAGTCGCTGGTCAAGATCATCAAGGCGCACAGGATTGGTGCCCTGCTCGTGACAGGTGCTGCACTGGTAGCGCTGGTAGAGCGCGCGACCGTTGGCGGCCATCTCCGGTAGGTCAGCCTCCGCCAGCCACTCCGGGGGCGTGGTATCCAGACTACTCACAGAGGGCAACTCCATAGGCGCAGGCTTGTACCCCGGTGCCAGATCGTCATTGTCTCCCCGGTAGGCAACCCGATAAATAGCGCCAGCGTAGTCGTCGGATATATAAATGTCGCCGTTCGGACCCTGAGCAACGTCGACGGGACGGCCGGTAATATCGCCATCGAGATTGAAACCGGCGAGAAAATCGCGCTCCTCGATGCCGTCTTCTGTCCAGTGCAGTGACACGACTTTATAACCGTCGGGTATGCTGCGGTTCCACGAGCCGTGGAGCGCGGCGAGTGCGCTGCGCCGGTACTGCGGTGGCAGGGCTTCGGCATCCAGGAAGGTCATGCCCAGCGGCGCGTTGTGCGCCTGAAATCCGTGGGCTGGCGCTGTCGGCTGGCGTTGGTCGGCAAGCGGGTCCGCGCCCATGTCGGGGTCGGGGATGTTGTCTCCGTTAAAATAGGGCCAGCCGTAGAATTTTCCCTGTTCTATCCGGTTCAACTCGCAGGGAGGAAAGTCATCGCCCAGCATGTCACGGCCATTGTCGGTGGCATAGAGGTCACCGCTCCACGGCGCCCAATCGAAACCGACACTGTTGCGAAGGCCTGTCGCGATGATCTCGCCCTGGCTGCCGTCCCTCTCAAAGCGCATCATCGTCGCCCGTCTGGTGTCCTCTTCCTCGCAGACATTGCAGGTTGAACCCTGTGCAAGATAGAGCTTCTTGTCCGGCCCGATGCGGATGGTTTTGGACCAGTGATTGCCGTTGGCGGTCAGCCCCTCCACGACCGGCTCGATGTCACCCTCCACCGTACCGCTGTTGCTGTCCAACCGAATGCGCCCGATGCGCGTGGATTCAGCGATATACAACCAGCCATCACTGATCTCCATCCCCAGCGGTCTGTCCAGCCCTGAAATCACCGTTTCACGAGCATCGGGATGACCGTCGCCGTCGGTGTCGCGGCGCAGCAGCAGGATATCGCCCATGCCGGGTCGGCTGACCAGCAGGTCTCCAGCGGGTGTAAACCGTAGGAAGCGGGCGCGAGGCACCTCACTGGCATACAGTTCCAGCGTAAAGCCCTCTGGTACCTGATAGCGCTGGCGCACTGTGGCATCATTGGCGGCCGGGCCCTCGACGCCGAACAGGGTGTTGAGCAGTACTGGCAGGCCATTGACGCTTATCTGGCCGCTGGTGAACAGTGCGACGATTAAGCCAGCAAAAAGGGCTATCAGTACAACCAGACTAATTAGAATTTTGCGCATGAAGCGTTCCTGTAGGGCAGTGTAGAGTATCGCGATTGAGCGTGTGGCGAGAATATAGCACAGGCTGGGTCGGCCTTTGTGCGGGAATTTTTCTGGCGGTTCATACCCGAGCCGATGAGCATTTTCCAGAGATTTTTTCGTAATTTGCCGTTCTACGCAGATTTTTCTCTAGAAATCTCCAGTTTTTGGTAGACACCTGTCTATTGCCTACATACTGTCAAAGGCTGTGAGCAGCCCATACCGGGTCAACTGTCGGTATTCGAGCTGTATTTGTCGGGACGGAAGATTGAGTCGGGATGTCAGGCAGCTATGCTTAAAACCCTTAAGATACCCACCAGTGACCTGAGCATTGGTATGTATATCAGTGGGCTGGACCGCCCCTGGTTAGAGACTCCTTTTATCACGCAGGGCTTCCTGATAGAGCGCCCCGAGGATATACGTGAACTGCAGAAGTACTGCGAGTCTGTTTATATTGATAGCAGGCGCAGTGCCCGTTCTGGCACCGTTGTGCGGCGCGAGTCGCCGCCACCGAAGCGCAGCGAGCCACCCAGGCGGCTTCAACGGCAACCCGACGAGGGTTCGGCCAAAAAACTCAGGGAACGCCCGCGAATTCCGTTAAGCCACATTTTTCTGGGCCGGCCACTAAAGGCCTATCGTGATGATAGTAAGTGGGAGGAAGAGCAACCGCGTGCACAGCGTATGCTGACCACGCTGATTGGTGACATCGATGACATTTTTGAGAACGTCAGCGCCGGCGCAAAGCTGGATGTCATCAAGTTGCGGAAGTCTGTCGAGCCCATGGTTGAAAGCATTAGTCGAAACCCCGATGCCTGCCTATGGGTTAGTCGTTTGAAAGACCACGATCAATATACCTATCATCACGCCCTGAGTGCCTCCATGTGGGCGGTATCACTCGGTCGCCAGCTTGGGCTGCCACGGCGCGACCTGCGTTCACTTGCCATGGGCTGTATGCTGATGGATATTGGGATGCTGCGTGTCGATCGTTCCCTGTTGCAGGCACAGCGCAAACTAACTACCGAAGAGACGGCCGAGGTTGCGCTGCATGTGAGTCATGGCCTGGATATCCTCAAGGAGTGCGGCATTCTCAACCAGGATGTTATAGACATCGTGGCGCACCACCATGAACGCTATGATGGTTCCGGTTATCCCGCGGGCCTGTCCAGGGACCAGATACCTCCCTTTGCACGTATCGCCGCCATCGTTGATACCTACGACGCCATTACCACTACTCGCAGCCACGCAAAGCCGGTCTCCCCCAGCGATGCGATAAAGTTGCTGTATGGCCTGCGCGACCAGGATTTCCAGGCAGAACTGGTGGAGGCCTTCATTCAGGCGGTCGGAATCTACCCGGCGGGTACGCTGGTGGAGTTGTCTTCCGGCGAAGTCGGTGTGGTGGTGGCAGAGTATCGCACGCGACGTTTAAGACCAAAGGTCATGTTGTTGCTTGATGAGCAGAAAAATCGGCTGCCCATTGCACAGGTAATAGACCTACAGGAATTTGTCGCGGAATCAGGGGCTTCACCCCTGACGATAAAAACGAGTCTGCAGCCGCTTTCCTATGGCATCGATCTCGCCCGAGTGAGTGGCCTCTAGCGCCGCCGCCATTGTTCCTCTAGCCCCACGTGTCGGCGTGAATTTTCTTGAAAGCCTGCCTGTCCACAAATTGAAGTGCCCGAGTTCGCGGCCAGCCATCGACACGAACCCGGATAGACTCTATATTTGCCAGTTCGGGAAACTCTCATTCACAGGAACGGAATAATTATGTTCATCAGTGTAAACAAACTTGTTGCAGTCGCAGTAGTAGCAACGTTGGCAGGGGGGTGTGCCTCTATCGCCGACCAGAATGCAATGGAGACTGAGCGGCGTCTGTCCGCTGCCGGATTTCAGATGAAACTGGCCAACACACCTGAAAAAATGGAGCACCTCAACCGCCTCGGTCAGCGCCGACTGGTACCGATGGAGAAAGACGGTGCCACGGTCTTTGTCTACGCTGACGGAAAAGGCTGCAAGTGTGTCTATGTCGGTTCCCAGAAGAACTATCAGGAGTACGAGCGCCTGTCGATACAACAGAACGTTGTGGATGAACAGCGCCAGACTGCCCAGAACATGAATATGGCTGTGACCAATGCGACCATGAATTGGGATATGTGGGGTGCCTGGCCCCGCCCGATTCTTTACTAGGTCTCCTGTCAAGCAGGAGAATTCTCGCTGCGCAAGTCCATTCCTGCTGTGACCGACATCCGATCCGTTTTGTTGCGGTGGGTCATGGTAGTTGACGGATCGGCGCGGGATAATGCATCCAGTTACTGGCGCATGCGCAATTAACGTGTATCGGGTTTCAGAGGAGCATAGCAATGGCAACAAGCAGGCCTATTCGGCTGGGAATTATGGGTTTTGGCCAGATTGGCAGGCAAATTTACCATCTAGCCGCCTGTAGCAGCGATATTGAAGTCGTCGCTATCGCCGACATCGGCAAGGCTGAAATCCTGCATTATCTGCTGGCATCGGAAGTGAACGAGCCGCAGATGCATACACTGGAGGGTAACTTCCTGGTTAACCCGCGCTTTCGCGCGCGGCTGATGCAGATAGATAGCCCCGAAGAAATGCCCTGGGATATCTTCGCGGTCGATATGGTAATCGATGCCACCGGCAAGTATCGCGATCGGCAATCAATGGAAGCACACCTGGCCAATGGTGCACCGCGCACCCTGTTGCGAACCCTGCCGATTGACCATGTCGACCGGATTGTAATACCGGGGATCAATACAGATAGTGTGACGGCCGAGGATCGCATGATTTCGGCGGGATCGCCCACCATGTCAGCCCTGTGCCTGTTGCTACATAGCGTCTGCGAGAATTTTGAAATTGAATGCGGCAGCATGACGACAGTGCATGCCTATACATCCGATCAGTCACTGCAGGACTATGCCGGAGTCGATTTTCGCCGCAGTCGCTCGGCGGCCAAAAATATTATTCCCAATACCCATGAGGCGTCGCTTTGGCTGGGGCATGTACTGCCGGCGCTCGATGACAGGATAATGACCTGGGCGCTCAATGTGCCTGTGCAGGAAGGCTGCCTGCTGGATGTGACGCTGGCGATGAAGGATGCCGCCATCGGGGCGGAGGATATCAACGAGGCGATGCGCGCTGCCGCTGCCAAACACGACGGTATTATCGGTGTAGTGGAAGACCCGATTGTGTCGTCGGATGTCATCGGCAACGCCAATTCCCTGCTATTTGATACCAAGGGCACTATCAAGGCGGGCAGCAATACCATCAAGATGCTTGGCTGGTATGAAACGCTGGGCCATGCCGCGCGGTTGCTTGAGGTGGCACGCCTCTATTCGTCGTTGGCTCTGCCGCAGGAGAAAAAATGATGAGAATAGCGATCAATGGGTTTGGCCGTATCGGGCGCTCGGTATTCCGCATACTGGAGGCGCGTAACGATATTGAAGTCGTTGCGATCAATGATCTGTTTGACTATGACGCGCTGCGCTATTTGCTCAGTTATGACACGGTTATGGGGCCATTCGCCAAGCCGCTCAAACTGGAAGACAATCATTTCGTTACTGACAAGGGGCGGGTAAAGCTGCTCAGCGAGCGCAACCCGCAGGATTTACCCTGGGCCGAACTGGGTGTTGATGCGGTTATTGAATCAACCGGCGTATTTCGCAAGCGTGAACAGTTGGAACAACATCTCGCCGCCGGTGCGGGCAGAGTGGTGCTAACAGTGCCGGCCAAGGACGCGATCGACTACACCGTGGTCCTTGGTGTGAACGAGGAGGGGCTGAGCGCAGAGCACCGCATTGTATCCAATGCCAGTTGTACCACCAATTGTCTGGCGCCTATGGCTCGCGTACTGGATGAGGCGTTTGGTATAGAGGAGGGCGTCATCAACACCGTTCATGCTTACACTAACGATCAGCGGCTGGCGGATGTGCCGCATACTGACTGGCGCCGCAGTCGTGCGGCGGCGGAAAATATTATCCCGACGTCTACCGGTGCGGCCAAGGCCGTTGGCGAGGTGTTGCCGCAGTTAAAGGGCAAGCTGCACGGCATCGCCGCCCGTGTCCCGGTACCGGATGGTTCGGTGGTGGACCTGTTTGTAAAACTCAATAAACAGGTCGCGGTGAATGATGTACACGAGGCGGTACAGGCGGCATCGGTGTCGCCGCGTTTGCAGGGTATCCTGCATTACAGTGAACAGCCTATCGTCTCCACGGATATCATCGGTAATTCACACTCGTCGATCTACGATGCCGGTTTTACCGGTGTCACCGCAGGGCGATACTTGCGGGTATTGAACTGGTACGATAACGAGTGGGGCTATTCCAGCCGGGTCTGCGATCTGCTGGTCCGATTAAGAGACTTGACCTGACTCTGTTGTGTACACAGAATAGGCAGCGTCGTCGCAGGTGTGACAACGCGTGCAAAACCTGCTTCCGTTGGAGCAGGGTCGAAGCTGCACATTAAACTCAAGGTTCCCATTATGTCCAAAGTGATAAAGCTTGTATTTCTGGTGTCGTTTCTGTGTGTTGCCGGCCCCGCTACCTCGGCTAACAGTTACAGCGATGCGATAAAGGCATTCAGCAATGCTGGCGAAAGCGGCCGCTATTTTAAAACGGCCTATGGTTATGCTGTGTTCCCGACTATCGGCAAGGGTGCCTTTATTATTGGTGGCGCCTATGGTGAGGGCAAAGTTTTCGTGGGCAGCAAACATGTGGGCAACTCCACGATGAGCCAGGTCTCGGTGGGCGCACAGTGGGGAGGGCAGGCGTACAGCCAGATAATCTTCTTCGAACACGAGCAGGCCTTTAACGATTTTACCTCCGGTAACTTTGAACTCAGCGCCACCGCATCGGCGGTGGCGATTACGGCCGGCGCATCTGCGGAGGCCACAACCAGTGGCGGAACAGCTGCGGGGATCAGTGGCGGTCGCAACGATGCTGCGACGGTGTCTGGCGGTTATCGCAAGGGCATGGCCATTTTTACCATCGCCACAGGTGGCCTGATGTTTCAGGTGGCCGTGGCGGGGCAGAAATTCAGTTATACACCGCTATAAGCCGCTACAAGCGTTATTTCATTAGAGTAATTATCACCGAGAGGCAGACTTGCACTGCCTCAGGTCAGCACCGCTTATCCCTCGGCGATAGTCCGGGCGCGCGCAATTGCGTCTGTGGGGACCTTGCCCATCAAGATCACATGCCATTTCCTCGGCCCGTGTGCGCCGTAGACCAGTTGTCCCTCAATGTCGGCAGTACTGGAGGGACCGGCGATAAAGTTGATGCCGCGCGGTGGGCCGTTCTGTTCCATTTCCTGTTTGATCCTGCCCCAGGCGTGTTCCATGTCGGGCACCAGGTCTGAAGTGTCCACCAGTACAATGTGGTGCTCAGGTAGCAGGTTGTTGGCCCCGGGGTTGGATTTGCCGGTCCATGTCATCACCGCACCGGTCTCTACAACGCCCAGCTGGGCAAAGCTCAATGCCACGGGCTCGCCTACTTCCAGTCGGCCGAAGCGTGGTAGCACACCGGCATCGCGCCACGGCATAGCGGCGAGGCGCGGGTCATTGCCGGCAACCAGTCGGTGGCTGCGAAAATGGGAATAGATGTATTGTCCTATTGCGGCCACCGCCTCAGCACGATTGCCGACGCAGTCGGCACTGCCCTGGTTTTTTAACACATTCACCAGAAAGGCCTCACACATTTCGGGTGCGGGTGGCGCAGGCACCGGTGCACTGCCCAGTGCCTGGCGGTCCAGTTCAATTCGCTCTGCACTGGCTGTTTGTGAGATATCGCGCAGGCGTGCAAAAATTTCGGAGCGGGCACTAGTGCTCATTCTGCTGCTCCGCGAGTCGCTTCAGACGTGCCTTGTACTGCTGCATGAACGTTTTGCCCTGAGGTGCCGGGAAATCCCGCTCACTGGTCCAGCCCCCAGCCATCGGCAGGCGCGCAAAGCGCCCGCGCTTGCGCCCGAAGAAATGCAGCGTGGAAATCGCGAATGACGTCAGCATCTGATAGAGCCTGGGATGTCTGGCCAACCAGGTGTGAAACTTAAGCCCCTGCCGCCAGCGACTTGCGGATAGTTTCTGGCTGTTCTCCTCGTGCCGCAAGTCGCGCAGCATGTCCGGCAGCGGGATGTCGGCAGGGCAGACTTCGGCACAGCGGCCGCAACTGGTGCAGGCGTTAGGCAGGGCGTTGCTTTGTTCCAGCGATGTCAGCAGTGGAGTGAGTATGGAACCCATTGGGCCGGGATAGACCCAGCCATAGGCATGTCCACCGACGCTGGTGTAGATGGGGCAATGGTTGAGGCATGCACCACAACGGATACACTCCAGCATTTCCCGATAATCGCTGTCCAGAATCTCGCTGCGCTTGTTGTCCAGCAAAACAAAGTGCGTTTCGATGGGCCCGTCGAGGTCGCTTTCGCGGCGCGGTCCGGAATAAAAGCTGGTATAACAGGTCTGTGTTTGCCCTGTGGCAGAACGCACCAGCAGGCGCAGCATGGCCGTGGCATCCTGTGCCAGTGGTAGAACGCGGTCGATAGTGGTGCAGACGATCAACACCCGGGGCAGGTTGGCGCAGAGGTCGCCATTCCCCTCGTTGGTCACCAGCATCGAGTAGCCATTTTCTGCGATCAGTGCATTGGACCCTATGATGCCGACCTCGGCTTGCAGAAAGTGTTCGCGCAATACCTCGCGCGCCTCGCTCACCAGATCGACCGTCTCGGGTAGCTCCCTCTCACCGAGGTCATGCCTGGACTGAAACAGCTGGCGAATTTCCTCGGCGGATTTGTGCAGTGCCGGGGCGACAATGTGACTGGGTGTCTCACCGGCTTGCTGGATGATGTACTCCCCCAGATCGGTCTCCGTCACGGACAGACCGGCACTCTGCAAAAATGCATTGAGTCCCGTCTCTTCTGTGACCATGGATTTGCCCTTGGCGATGCGTCGCGCATCGTGCTGTTGGCAAATGTCCAGCACGAGGCTGTTGAGTTCCTCGCCATCGCGGGCAAAGTGCACGTGGTTGCCATTTTGTACCGCCTGGTACTCGAATTGGCCGAGGTAGTACTCCAGGTGATCCAGCGCGTGCTGGCGCACGCGCTTGATGTGCTTGCGCAAATTGTCGAATTCGTCGAAACCCTCTATCGCAGCGGAGCGCATAAGTGGCGCGAAGGCAGCGATTACATCGCGCCGCTGGGCTTGTGCAGTATTCTTCAGCGCTGCACTGGCGTTCTCCAGAAAAGTGTCGCTGTGCTGCTCCATCGCCTAGTTCCCCTCACCGATAGCGGGGTCGTCCAGATCCTGATAGAGCACTTCGGCGATATGTCGCACCTCCAGGTTTTCCCCTTTACGATGTGCTCGGCCGGCGATATTGAGCAGACAGCCCAGATCGCCTCCGGCGACAACATCTGCCCCGGTGGCGAGAATATTGTCGAGTTTGTCGTCGACCATTTTGCCGGAAATCTCGGGCATTTTCGCGCAAAATGTACCGCCAAAGCCGCAACAGACCTGGCTTTGTTGTATCTCGCGGACTTCGATGCCGCACAGTTCCTGTAGCAGTTGGCGCGGTTGGTCGTGGATGTCGAGCTCGCGCAACCCGGCGCAGCCATCGTGATAGGCGAGAGAGGAGATACTGCGGGAGGACTTGTGTTTTCGCGGCTTGATGTCGGCGATATCATTGAGGAAAACCGTTAACTCGAACGTTTTGGCCGCCAGTTCCAGGGCCCGCTCGCGCCACACACCCTCAAGTAATTTGGGATAGTGATGGCAGATCATGCCGGCGCAGGAGCCGGAGGGCACCACGACATAGTCGGCATCTTCCAGCAGGGTAATCACCTGCTGTGCCAGTGGAGCTGCCTCCTGATAACTGCCGCTGTTGTAGGCCGGCTGACCGCAGCAGGTCTGCTGCAGTGGCACGCTGACATCACAGCCTGCCTGTTCCAACAGTTTCAAGCTGGCAAAGGCGACAGAAGGTCGAAACAAATCCGCCAAGCAGGTGACAAACAGTGCAACCCGCTTTCCTCTGCGGGGGGACGAGTATTCATGATCTCGCTCATTCATGCAGGCGCTAACCTTTCCGCGTATTTTTGCGATGGAGGAGCGGTTGTCGCCGCTCCGGAGGGTGCAGTATATCCAAATGGAGGAAGCGGTGTCGCCCCACCATCTAGAAAAGGCTCTGTGCCAGGAGGAGCAGGGCCCCTGCAGCGACGGCGGCTGCAATTGAGACGCCTCCCAGCGCGAGCGGGTGACGACTTTCCAGGAGCTTTACGGCGATGGTTATGGTGTCCACTTTAATGCCGCCCATTGCCGCAGGGCTGATATGTCGCTGTAGTTGTGCTGGGGAGAACGCAGGTAGCAGCCGGCTTCCAGTGAACACCACGATATCGTCAATCGACAGGAATGGCCCGCGATAGGACAGTCGCGGGCCTCCCCCCAGGTGATACTCGCCACTGTGGTCGACCAGCAACAGCCTGTCGGGCAGCACACCAATGTGTCCAACTGGTTGCCTGCTCAGCAATAGCAGGGCAATGGCCGGCCCGCACAGTGCCAACAGCAGCGCGGCGAGTTGCCATACGCTGACGCCGAGGGCAATGGCCAGCAGCACTGCACAGAGTGCGCCAACGCCGTACAGCATGCCAGTGTGATGCAGCTGTGAGGCACGGTTCTGAATCGGCTCAATCCATTGTAGTGCATTGGCGTGGTCGTCCAGTGGCTCAGCGCCCAGTTCCCGCTGCGTCCGGTACACCAGAATACGCAGCCAGTGCAGATACCCGAGCCCGAAACACAACACCGTTGCGAGCGCACTTAGCAGCAAGCCGCCGTGCCAGGCAATTCTGGCGAGCCGGGCATCTTGTTGTTGCGTATTGATCAGGGACTGCAATTGTGTGGAAATAAAGGGCGCCTCTACTGTTCCCTGTGCGCTGAATCGTTGTATGGCGAGATTATGGGGATCGCTGACCAGCGTTTTCTCACCCCAGCGGATGAGTTGTACAGGACCCCTATCCGATACCAGTGGTACCGTGTCGAGATAGCTCCAGTCCCTGTCAAAACGGTGCAGTGCGGCGGAGCCTGACTGAGTGTCGCGCAGCAGCACCCACCAGGCATTGCCCGACCAGATGAAATCACTGACCCGCGAGGATTCCAGCGGTAATTCGGAGGGTGGAAGCAACAGTATTTCATCCAGCTGCTGTCCGAAGGCGCTGTTTTCATAGCGGTAGACACTGATCGCCGGCCCCGAGGCACTGTTCATCAACAACAGGCCGTCGTGCAGTTGGAGTACCGGATGAGGGGCGAAAGTGACGTCTGTACTGGCGACGAGCGCTCCCGCACTATCGATTTTAAGCAGCTTTTTGTGTGCGGGATCTGCCAGCAGAACACTGCCATCGAGTGCATTGATCACAAAGGTATCGATGGTATTCTGCGTCAGCTGTGCGCTGAATTGCTCACAACGTGAAAGTGCAAGGTTGCACCGCAGTGGCTCGGGGGCGATTTGTTCCTCACTTAGCTGACCCAGTGCGACGAGTGTCCCCTCGGCGGCAAATACCAACGGCGGCTCCAGCGCATCCACTCCCAACGTATTCAGCGAGACGGTAGTGCTGCTGACACCGGCGCGATCATGGAACAACAGGGAATCGCCCGCCAGTATTACCGGCTCGGAATGCGTGTTGATCGCTACTGCACTTGCACCTGTGATGATTGGACCGCCCCTGGTTTGCAGGAAACTACCGGCGACGATGAGTAGAATAGCCAGTGCTATACCACCGACGGCGCAGGCCGTTCGCATGCGCTGTCGGGCCAGTGCGCTGCGCGCCTGCACTGCTTCAGAGTTGCGAAAGGGACGGATTTTGTACAGATTGGGCGCAGCTGACTGACGCGTGCGCTGTGCGGGCTTGCCAATTTCCGGTGTTTGGCCAGTCTGTCGTAACGGGACTCCGAGGCTGGTTTTTACACGGCTTTTGCCGGGCTTGCCTGCGCGCAACGTGCCACCGCGTTGTAAGGTGTTGGCCCGTTCCCGGTCAGGCTTCGTTGAGTCGCTGCGATCGATGGCCGCAGATCCATCTGTCGCTGCGTTTTCGGTAGCGCCGAGGCGCCGCCCCTGTGATTTACGCAGCGCTTCCTGCGTCAGCCGCTGTGCTTCGGCCTTGATCTTGGCAGCCTGTACCGTCGCCCGGCGGGCTTTTTCCTCCAGCTCGGCCTGCAATGCCGCAGCTTTTTTGGCCTCTGCCGAGATTTTTCGGGCCTCTTCCTCTGCCGCCAGCCGCTTCGCCTGTTCGAGTTCGGCCAGACGCCGCGCTTCCTTTTCAGCCTCCAGGCGCTTTTTCTTTTCCACTGCAGCTTTGCGTCGGGCCTCTCTCTCGGCTACCTGTCGTTGTTTCGCTTCCAACTCTCGCTTGCGCCTGGCCTCTGCCTCCTCGGCCATGCGCTTTTTCTCTGCAATCTCTGCTTTCCGTTTGGTCTCTGCTTCCTCTGCAAGACGTTTTTGCTCTTCGAGTTCGGCCTTGCGACGCGCTTCCGCTTCCTCGGCCAGGCGTTTTTGCTCTGCGAGTTCAGTCTTGCGCCGGGCTTCCTCTTCGGCAGCGAGACGCCTTTTTTCCCTGGCCTCGGCTTTTCGCCGTTCCGCAGCTTCCGCCTTGCGCTGTGCCTTCTCCGCTTTTTCGCGGGCGCGCTCGGCTTTGCGTTGTGCGGCTTCCTCTGCGGCCTTGCGTCGGGCTTCCACTTTCAACGCTTTTTTTTGGG
This sequence comes from Halioglobus sp. D3-4, assembly GCF_055809315.1. Classification (NCBI taxonomy): domain Bacteria; kingdom Pseudomonadati; phylum Pseudomonadota; class Gammaproteobacteria; order Cellvibrionales; family Halieaceae; genus Halioglobus; species Halioglobus sp. D3-4. Next base: position 1,952,898 of record NZ_CM147907.1, on the reverse strand, counting down.
CGGCTTGTTCCTGCTCCAGACGTTGCAGCTCTGCTTCCTTCGCCGCCTGCTGCGCAGCCTTTTCTGCTGCGAGGCGTTGCCGGGTCTCTTTCTCGGATTTTTCCCTCGCGGCATGTTCTGCGGCAAGGCGTTGCGCTGCCAGTTTACGGGCTTTTATCTCGGCCGCAGCATCGTTGCCGTGTGATGTCCAGCTAGAATCGGGGGCAGATGCTACTGTGCCAGTAGCGGGTGCCGCTGCAGTCTGTGCGCTGCTGGCAGTGTCGTGTATGCGTTTGCCGGATTGGTTTTTTGCGGGCATTTTTGGCGCGCTTGCACTGACGATCTCATCGGCCATCTCACTAGTCGTGACTTTAACCAATGCACCCACCGCGCCCAATAGTTGGAGTTGGTGATAGAGTTCGGCAGCGTCTTTGCGCTCCAGATTACGCCGCAGAATAATGGTTTCGCCACTGAAGACACGCTCGAGTTGAGCGCGGTCGTCGATGCTAAACATGTCGGCGAATCGAAGCCTAACCTGCTCCGGATCTTCGCCGGCAAGAATTTCTCCGCTAAACGTGAGGTTAAATCTGTTCACCTCGCGCCTGTTTGCCCCTGTGTTTTTCTCGTTTATGACGGGGAATGTACGAGGTTTTCCGGTGTATTACCAGCGCCGCCAGTGTTGAATAGTTGCCTCTGCCAGGCTTGGTTACTCATATGGTCACGCTCCTGACCTTATCCGGGTTGATACTGTCAAATTTCAGACCCGCTCGGTCGACAAGGCGCTGGAGATAGCTGCCGCCCAACGCGGATGCCGGAGTCCAGAAACCTCCCTCTGTGATAGCTTCATCCTGTGCGAGGGATACCGCGGCTTCTCCTAGCATTTTGGACGTTGATCCATATCCAGGATCCATGTCGCCACTGACTTTGACCAGCGTATCCATACCGCGATCAGCAGGGTTTATCCCCAGAAAAAAGACTTCGTAATATCCGGCTTCGCGCTGTTTCTGAGAGGGGCCCTCTCCGGGCGCGGGGAGAAAGCGCTGCGCCAGTTTTCGTGTTGGCCCCACTGCCAGTGCCACCATACCAATGGCTCCCGCGACAGTGTTGCGTATTGCCTTGGCGTGTGAAGAATCCAGTGTGGCCTCGTTATAGCGGAAATTTTCGCCCCAGGGGAAATTCAGCAGCGCATTGCTCCGCCTTACCACTCGCGTATTGACCGCCGCCATGATGAAGGGCGAGGTCCATCGCCCGAAATCTTCATCGTAGATTGCACCGCGCTGGTCTGCGCCGTCCTTACCGGGTGGCATCCCGGCCGGATACAGTGAGTAGGGGTTGGCTACCTCGCGCCTGATCGAAGGGTCTCGCCCCGCTTCCTCCATCATGTTCAGGACGCTGGCTATAGTGCCACCGCTCGCCGCGCCCCGATTGCGCCCGACGCGCGCCTTGACCTGCTGTGCATAGACACCATGTCGCTCGAATATCTGTTGTTGCACAAACCAGTTGCCCATATCAAACGGCACCGAGTCAAAGCCGCAGGTATGTACAATGCGTGCACCGCTTGCTTGGGCTGCGTGCTGGTACTGTGGAATGACTCGTGCCATCCACTGTACTTCACCGGTCAGGTCGCAGTAGTCGGTGCCGGCCTCGACACAGGCCGCGACCAGTGGTGTACCGTACTTCGCGTAGGGGCCGACGGTGGTGCATACCACGCGGGTTTGACGCACCAAAGTAGCCAGACTGGCAGCGTCATCACTGTCGGCCAGCAGTATTGGCAGTTTGTCGCGCTTGGCTGCGTGCAGGCAGGTGTGTCGAACAGCTTCCAGCTTTTTACGGTTGCGCCCAGCGATGGCCCACCGTAATTCGCCGTCTAACCCATAGGTTTGTGCCAGGTACTCAACCACCAGTTGGCCAGTAAAGCCGGTGGCACCCCATACAACTACATCGAAATCGCGTTTATCCATAGCCTCGCCCTCAAGTGACATCCAGCTTCATATACTGCCTGTTTTCGTTTGCGCGGCATATCTGCGGTTTCAGCGAATACCGTGCATCATTTTTTTCAGTGCCGGCGATAACAGCAACAACACTACTGCTACGCCCAAGCCCAGATACAGCAGGCCCGTGAATAACTCAGTGTAGCTTGCCAGCGCTGCTCCGATATCGCTGACCTCGCCGTTGATAGTTTCAATTGAGGCGAGCTTTGCCAACTGTACGGCGACAAACTCAGAGTAGGCCGTTGCAAGGAACCAGGAACCCATCATGACGCCGACCACACTCGGCACCGCCAGCTTGGTTACGGCGGACAACCCGACGGGGGACAGGCAGAGCTCGCCCGTGGTGTGCAGGAGGTATGCCAGTACCATCCAGTAGCCGGCCACCAGACCGGCTTCATCGGGCGTCGCCGCACCGATTACGAGCGCGCCGAATCCCAGCCCGGCTTGCGCTATGCCTAACGCAAATTTGACCGGTGTACCGGGTTCCAGACCGCGGCGGCCGAGAAACATCCACAGCCAGGCGAACAGCGGAGCGAACAAAAAGATGAAAAATGCGTTCATCGAGCCGAACTGGGAGGCGGTCAGTTCCCAGCCGAGAATATTGCGATCGAGCACCCGGTCCGCATACAGGGTCATCGATGCCGCCGCCTGCTCAAACAGCGCCCAGAATACCACGCTCGACATCGTCAGTATGACGAGCACCAGCATACGGCCGCGCTCTACTCGCGAACACCGCACCGTGATAAACCAGGTGAGACCGATCAGCACAGCCACTGACAACACATTCAGTGTGAGGCCAACCGCACCATGAAACTGCAGCATTTGCCAGGCAGCGACAACGGCGAGTAGTCCGCACAGGTAAATTGTGTATTCCACGTTCAGCCCCAGTGGTGATTTTTGTTGCAACAGCGCAGCGTCGTGGGGTTCGGCCAGGCCGTGCAGGTGCTTTTGTCCACGCAGAAACGTGATCAATCCGATTACCATGCCGATTCCCGCTACGCCAAAGCCATAGTGCCAGCCGAAAGTCTCGCCCAAATAGCCGCACAGCAGGGTGGCGACAAAGGCGCCGATGTTGATTCCCATGTAGAAAATGGTGAAGCCCGCATCGCGGCGGGTATCATCCACGGCGTAGAGGCGGCCGACGATGGTGGAAATATTTGGTTTCAGAAATCCAACCCCGATCACGATCAGCGCCAGCGAGAAGTAGAACACCTGCAATGCGGATTCATCGCGCTCGACCTGACCGCCGACCATGCGCGCCTGCTCGCCTTCAAACGCCATACCAAGATGGCCCAATGCCAGCAACACACCGCCGAAAACAACGGCTTTGCGCATTCCGAGATAGCGGTCGGCCAGCAGACCGCCCAGTACCGGCATGGCGTAAACCAACGCGGCGTAACCGCCCAGTACTTCCAGCCCGTTGCTGTCGCTGAACAGGTGATACTTTGTCAGGTAGAGCAACAGCAGGAATTTCATGCCGTAGAAGGAGAACCTCTCCCACAACTCAGTGGCGAAGCAGACAAATAGCCCACGCGGATGACCGAGAAAACGGGTATCAATCGGCGGCGAAGCAGCGACGTCGGCGTCGGGCATTGCTGCAGTATGCTCCTCTGATCGGGTGGTGGTGTTAGTAGCAATGCATTATAGGGGTTAAGGCGCGGGTGTCGCGCCCTTTTTCGGGGTGCGCGCGGCGCGTCAACAGGTTATGCTTGCGCGCTTGCGTTAATGTTAGCTACCGCACGACCAATGACAGCCGAAAAGATTATCGATAACAGGACTGCCACCTACCGATGCATGCGCGTGCTGTTGCTTCTGGTGCTTGGTGGATTGGCCGCCTGCGGCGAGCCGCCATGGAATAATCCCAACCCGCCGTTGTCCGACGGCAAACTGACATATCAGTCGATGATGTCGCCCTCACCACCCAAGCACCTGGATCCGGCGCTGTCTTATGCCACTGATGAATCACTGTTCATCATGCAGATTTATGAGCCGCCGATGGCTTATCACTTCCTCAAACGGCCGTACGAACTGATACCGGGTGCACTTGCGTCTGGACCGGAGGTCACCTACCTCAACAGCGAAGGGCAGCCGGTAGAGGAGAGCGACGACGCGGTGGCGTTCACGCGCTATACGCTGACATTGCGCGATGATCTGCGCTATCAGCCGCACCCCGCTTTCGCGCTCGATGAAAAGGGTGAGCCGCTGTACCTGTTTGAGACTGCAGCAGACGGCGCGCAGTACAAGCAGGTCCCGGATTTCCCCGTGACCGGAGATCGGCCTGTCAACGCCAACGATTACGCCTACGCGATCAAACGCCTCGCTGATCCACTCAATGCCTCCCCGATGCTGGGGTTTATGTCCCAGTACATCGTGGGCATGAAGGCGTTTTCAGAGCGTGTCGCCGAGCTTCCGAGAGATACCTGGCTGAATCTCGATGAGTACCCGCTAGAAGGCTTGGATGTCGTGGATGATCTCACGCTCACCATTACGATAAAGGGTCGCTATCCGCAGTTTGTCTACTGGCTGGCCATGCCGTTTTTCTCGCCGGTGGCACCGGAAGTGGATCGCTTCTATCACAATCCGGGTTTTGCTGATCGCAACCTGACACTGGATTGGTGGCCGGTGGGCTCCGGTCCCTTCATGATGGTAAAAAATGATCCCAATAGCGAAATTGTGCTGGAGAGAAACCCCAACTATCACCCGGATTTTTTTCCCACCGAGGGCGCGCCGGGTGATTTTGAGGCCGGCAATCTGGTCGATGCCGGAAAGCCCATCCCGTTTATCGATCGCGCAGTTTTCCGTCTGGAAAAATCGGGTCTGTCGCTGTGGACCAAGTTTATGCAGGGCTACTATGACCGCTCCGGTGAAGTGCACTCGCATACGACGGGCGTGTTCGACCAGGCATTCGTGGTGCGCCCTGAAGGCGTGGAAATGGCGCCGGAGCTGAGTGCTCATGACATCACTATGTCGCCAGATGTGAAACCGGGTCTGTACTATTACGGCTTCAATATGCGTGACCCTGTGGTGGGCGGTTATACCGAGGACAAGCGCAAATTGCGTCAGGCGCTGCAGATTGCGTTTCTGACAGAGGAATACCTCAACGTCTTTTACAAAGGCAATGGCATCGCTGCGCAAACCCTGATTCCACCGGGAATACCCGGACACCTCGAGGGGGAGGCCGGTATCAACCCCTATGTGTATGACTGGGTGGACGGGGAGCCGCGGCGCAAGTCCATTGAATACGCCCGACAGCTTTTAGCCGAAGCCGGATATCCCAATGGACGCGATGCGCGTACCGGGGAGCCGCTGAAGATTTTCATCGATGTGCAGTCGCAGGCGATTGGCAATACCTCGATGAACTGGATCGACCGCGTGTTCTCCGATATCGGTGTGCAGGTGGAGTTCCGTCCGGCAGATTTCAATCGCACGCGGGAAAAGCTGCTGACAGGAAACACGCAGATTTACTCGCACGGCTGGCTGGCTGACTACCCGGACCCGGAAAACTTCCTATTCCTGCTGTATGGTCCTGAGAGTCCGCTGGAATGTGCCTGCGACGGCGCCAACAACTCCAACTACGCTAGTGAAGAATACGATGAACTGTTCCGTAAAATGCGCGTGTTGCCGCCCGGACCCGAGCGCGACGAACTGGTGGCGCGTATGGTGGAGCTGTACCGGCGCGACGCGGTGTGGCTCTATGCCTTCTTCCCCAAGGAGATTTACCTGAATAACAGTTGGGTACACAACAACAAGCGGCACGGTATTTCCAAGTCTACCCTCAAGTACACGCGCGTGGATGACGCCAAACGCGAGGAAATGCAATTGAAGTGGAATCAGCCGGTGACCTGGCCGCTCTACGCGGCTGTGTTGTTGCTGGCCAGTCTGTTACTGCCGGGTATTGTCGCTTATCGTCGCCGCCAGAATGCCACGGCCAGGCACAACGGGAGATAGCTGTGTTTGCATATATCATCAGGCGATTGGTTTACGCGATTCCCATCCTGATCGGTGTCAACCTGCTGACGTTCATGCTGTTCTTTGTGGTGAATTCACCGGACGATATGGCGGTTTCACAACTCGGGCAAAAATATGTGACGCCGGATGCTATCGAGGCATGGAAACGTAAGAATGGCTACGATCTGCCGCTGTTTTACAATCCGCAGGGGCAGGGCAGTGACGCCGTAACGGAGACAATCTTCTTTACCAAGTCGGTGAAATTGTTTGCGTTTGATTTCGGCCGCTCCGAGAGCGGCCGCGATATCACTACCGACGTGTCGACGCGCATGTGGCCCAGTCTCGCTGTAGCGCTGCCCACCTTTGTGATCGGTATCTGGGTGAATATCTGTGTGGCGCTGATGGTCGTAATGTTTCACGCCACGCGACTGGATCGCTGGGCAGTATTTGTGTTTGTCGCGCTGATGTCGATTTCCTATCTGTTCTATATCATCGGTGGCCAGTATCTGGTCGCCAAAACCTGGAAGCTGGTGCCCATATCGGGATTCAATGGCGATATCCAGCCTTGGAAGTTCCTGCTACTGCCGGTGCTGGTCGGCGTGATAGCCGGCATCGGTGCCGGTGCCCGCTGGTACCGCACGTTGTTTCTGGAGGAGTCCAGTCAGGACTATGTGCGCACCGCCCGGGCCAAGGGCGCCAGCGAAATCCGCATTCTGTTTCGGCACATTTTGCCCAATGCGCTGATACCGATTTTGACCGGTGTAGTGGTGGTGATTCCGACCCTGTTTATGGGCGGATTGCTGATTGAATCGTTTTTCGGCATACCCGGGCTTGGCAGCTATATGCTGGATGCGATCAATTCGCAGGATTTTGCGATAGTGCGCGCGATGGTGTTTATTGGCTCCATCCTCTACATCGTCGGCCTGATACTGACTGATATCTCCTACACCTGGGCCGATCCTCGGCTGCGGCTGGATTAGCTCATGAAGCCGTTGATACTGTGGTCAGATCTGCTGATTTACCTTCTGGTCTTTGTGCTGTGCCTATTCTTCCTTCGCCTGCGGCGCGATCCGCAGACGCGGGAGCATTGGCGGCAGGTATTTAGTACACGTCTGGGTATGGTCAGCGTGACCATTATTCTGGTTTACGTGGGTGTCGCATTGCTGGATTCAATGCACTTCCGCCGCGCACTTGAGCCAGTGGCCGGCTCGCCCGATGGCGAGGTTTTTTACAATAACAAAGTCACCAGCGTACTGGATGTGATGTTGGGAGGCATGGGGGATCGATACGAGCGGACGTACTCCGCACCCTTTGCGCTGGACTCCTTCGAGAAGCAGGATATGAAGGATGACGCCGGCCATACCTATCGCGATTTTCCGCCGCTGGAACACGCCGGAGTGCACCTGTCACATCCGGATGATCGCTGGGACGATGTGTTAGCGCGTTCGGTGACGGCGCTGCTTTGGGGTGTGCTGTTTTCCGTACTGCTGATAGCGCCGCAGTGGCTGCTGCTGCGCCGCAGCCCCTTCCCCTGGCACACGTCCTGGATAACGCAGGCGGTGGTGATCTGCCTGTCGGTGTGGCTGGTACATATCAGCCGCTACTATCATGTGCTGGGCACTGACCTGGGCGGTGCCGATGTGGCGTACCAGAGTATCAAGGGCATACGCACCGGTGTATTACTGGGTACGCTTGCCACGCTGATTATGCTGCCCATCGCGGTGTCGCTGGGCGTGATGGCGGGTTATTTCAAGGGCTGGGTGGACGATGTGGTGCAATACCTGTACACCACCTTGAGTTCCATTCCCGGCATTCTGTTGATAGCCGCTTCGGTGCTGTTATTCCAGGTGTATATCGACCTCAACCCGGATTTCTTCACGGTCGGACTGGAGAAAGCCGACGCGCGTTTTCTCGCACTGTGCTTTATTCTCGGCGTGACCAGTTGGTCTAGCCTGTGCCGACTGATACGCGCCGAGACGCTCAAAATCAGCCAGTTGGGCTATGTACAGGCGGCGCATGCATTTGGCGTCAGTCACCAGCGCATACTGGTGCGCCATATCCTGCCCAATGTCACGCATATTATCCTGATTACCTTCGTGCTGGATTTCAGCGCGCTGGTGCTGGCCGAGGCGGTGTTGTCGTATATCGGCGTCGGCATCGACCCGAGCATGGCCAGCTGGGGCAATATGATCAACGGCGCACGGTCGGAATTGTCGCGTGAGCCGGTTGTCTGGTGGACACTGAGCGGCGCCTTCTTCTTCATGTTTGTGCTGGTGCTGGCGGCCAACCTGTTTTCAGACCTGGTGCGCGATGCCTTCGACCCCCGTTCCGCTACCGGGAGGTCTGCCACATGACAACACCCACTCCCGCCGTGATGCAGGTGAACGATCTCAAGGTTGAAGTGGCTGAGACCGCTGAGGTGATCCTCAAGGGTGTCAGTCTGGAGCTGCATGCCGGCGAGATATTTGCACTGGTGGGTGAGTCCGGCAGCGGTAAGTCGGTGACATCACTGGCGGCTATGCGCCTGCTGCCCGGCGCCCTGCGTATCACCGGCGGCGAAGTGCGGGTGGGCGATGAAGATCTGTTCGATCTGTCCGAGGCGAGCATGCAGACGGTGCGCGGCGAGCGCGTGGCGATGATTTTCCAGAATGCGATGAGTGCGCTGAACCCGGTGCAAACGGTCGGTGAGCAGGTGGCGGAGACGCTGCGACTGCATACCCGTCTGGCCGGTGATACCTTGCGACAGCGTGTGGTGCAACTCTTTGCAGAAGTGGGTATCCCCGAGGCAGACGCGCGCTACAGTTTTTACCCGCACCAGCTGTCGGGCGGGCAGCAACAGCGTGTGATGATCGCGATGGCGCTAGCCTGTGAGCCCGATATCCTGATTGCCGATGAACCCACTACTGCACTGGATGTAACCATACAGGCGCAGGTGCTCAACCTGATCCGCGGTCTCACTCGTTCTCGCCAACTGGCGGTACTGCTGATTACGCACGACATGGGTGTGGTCAAGCATATCGCCGATGAGGTGGCGGTGATGTACCGCGGTGAAATCATCGAGCGCGCCCCGGTAGCAGAATTTTTCCGCAACCCGCGTGAAGCGTACAGCCGCCGTCTGATCGATGCGCTGCCAGATCTAGCGCACTTCCACGAAAGTGCGGTGGATGAAGCCCTGTTGCAACTCGAGGATGTCAAAGTACACTTCCCCATCCGCAAGGGCGTGTTGCAACGTGTGGTGGATTACACGCGCGCAGTAGACGGTGTGTCACTGCAGATCGGCCGCGGCGAGACCTATGCGCTGGTGGGCGAGTCGGGGAGTGGCAAATCCACGCTGGGGCGCGCGATTTTGAACCTCGAGCCCGTCGCGGAGGGAACCATTACCTTTCTCGGGCAGCCCATTCAAACGCTGGGCCGGCGCGCAATGTTGCCCTATCGTAAAAAAATCCAGGTGGTTTTCCAGAACCCGTACTCGTCGATGAACCCACGCCTCACTGTGGCACAGATTATCAGTGAGGGGATGGACAGCCTCGGCATGGGCCTGACCACCACGCAGCGCGATGAACGTGTCGCGGCATTGCTGAAGCGCGTTCAGCTGGACGCGGCTTACAGTCATCGCCATCCGCATGAATTGTCCGGCGGCCAGTTACAACGTATTGCCATCGCCAGGGCGCTGGCCGTGGAACCGGAACTGATCATCTGCGACGAACCGACCAGCGCCCTGGATGTCTCTATCCGCGCCGAGGTACTGGAGTTGTTGCAGGAACTGCAACGCGAGTTTGGGGTGTCCTATCTGTTCATTACGCACGATCTGTCCATTGTCCCCAGCCTCGCCCACCGCGTAGGAGTGATGCAGGCCGGGAAACTGGTGGAACAGGGCAGCGCCGAGCAAATACTGACCCGGCCGCAGCACCCCTACACGCAGGCGCTACTGGCCTCGGTTCCGCGGGTGGATTCCGCGTAGCAGGCCGGGGCTGCATCATCTAGACTATGGGGATGGCTGGTAGGCCGACACCGCAAGGAGCCGAACAGATGGTATCCGAACCCGCCCCGGAACTGCTTCAACAGCTGCGCGAACTGCTGGGAGAAACCGGTTTGCGTATCCAGTCTGACGATGTACTGCCCGATGTTATATTGCGGCCGCAGACCACCGAGCAGGTGTCCGGCATTCTCCGCCTGTGTTCCGCAGCCGATCAGTCCGTGGTCCCGATCGGGGGTAAAACGGGGCTGGCCAATGGGCATATCAAGACCGGCGGTGAGTTTGGCCTTTCGCTGGAGCGAATGAACGCAGTTGAGGAGATTGACGCCAGCAATCGCACGATGACCGTCCAGGCCGGTTGTATCCTGCAGGTGGCGGTCGAGGCTGCCGCGGAACAGGATTTGTTGCTGCCGCTGGATTTCGGCGCCCGTGGCTCCGCGACGCTCGGCGGTATTGCAGCAACCAATGCCGGCGGCAACAGGGTGATCCGCTACGGTATGGCGCGTGAACTGATCCTCGGGATGGAAGTGGTCCTGGCGGATGGCACCGTGATCACCAGTTTGAACAAAATGCTCAAAAACAATACCGGCTATGACATCAAGCAGTGGTTTATCGGCGCTGAAGGTACGCTGGGGGTGATCACTCGTCTCGTGTTTCGCCTGCGCCCCAACCCGATAAGCGAGAATACCGCGCTTCTGGCGGTTGACAGCTTCGAGGCACTGACCGGCTTGTTGCGCTGGTTGGACGCGCGCACGGCAGGGCTGCTATCAGGCTTTGAAGTGATGTGGCCTGAATTTTACCAGTACATCACACGCGAGGGCAGCCTGCACACACCGCCACTGCCGCACGGCAGTGCCTACTACGTGCTGGTCGAGACGCTGGGGTCAGCGCCTGAAAGTGATGCGGAACAGTTTGAAGCCGTGCTGGGGAAGGCCATGGAGGAAGGCCTGATCGCTGATGCCGTGCTGGCGCGTTCGCAAGCGGAGCGCAATTCGCTGTGGGAAATCCGTGATGATGTGCTGGAACTCTTCAAGTTAGGGCCCATTATCCCCTTCGATGTCAGTGTTACGCTGGACAGGATGGAGGGCTTTATCGATGACATTCGCAGCGGTATGAATACATTGCAGGACCCTGTCTGTATAGTGTTCGGCCATCTCGGCGACAGTAACCTGCACCTGATCCTCGGCTCGAAAGATCCCGCGGAGTTCGATCATCAGGCACTGAGTGACTTGCTGTACGAAACGGTGCAGCACCATCGGGGCTCCGTTTCGGCGGAACACGGCATAGGTATCAGCAAACGCGAACAGTTGTATCGCAGTCGCAGTGCGCAGGAGTTACAGCTGATGATGGCTATGAAAAAGATGCTGGACCCGAAAAACATCCTTAACCCGAACAAGATTTTTACCGCTGAAGCACTGGCAGCCAGCTGAAAAATCGTCCCACCATTTTGTGGAGTAACGCATGAACGGCGCAGAGAGTTTACTGACTACCCTGATCAATAATGGTGTCGAGGTATGTTTCACCAACCCCGGCACCTCTGAGATGCATTTCGTCGCGGCACTGGATGAGGTGGAGGGCATGCGCTGTGTCCTGTGTCTGTTCGAAGGTGTCCTTAGCGGCGCCGCCGATGGCTATGCGCGTATGGCACGTAAGCCCGCGTCGACACTGTTGCACCTCGGCCCCGGACTGGGAAATGCACTGGCCAATACCCACAATGCAAAGAAAGGGCATGTCCCGATCGTAAATATCGTCGGTGATCACGCCACCTACCACCTGCAGTACGACGCGCCGCTGACAGCCGACATAGAGGGCATCGCCGGCCCGGTTTCGCACTGGGTACATACCGCCAAATCTGCTGATGATATCGCGCGCGATGGGGCAGAAGCAGTACGTCAGGCGGGCACCGGCAAGGTTGCAACGCTGATGCTGCCCGCCGATGTCTCCTGGGGCGACAACCCCAATGGCGCAGAGGGCGCTATCGAGATTGCCGTGCCAACACCGGTGCCGAACAGCCGCATCGATGAGGCCGTGGCGAAACTTACCTCCGGAAAAAACTGCATGCTGATGATTGGCGGGCGCGAGGTGGATCTGCTGCGCGGTTTGCTGTTGAGCCGTATCGGTAAAGCCTGCGGTGCGCGCATCAGTACCGATACCTTCCCGACACGGCAGGCGCGCGGCGCAGGCACAGGTGTGCTGGAGCGGTTGCCCTACCTGGCCGAACTGGCCATCGACCATATCAAGGACCTCGACCACCTGATCCTGATCGGTGCCGCAGCGCCGGTCTCGTTCTTCGCCTACCCCGGCGTACCCAGCTGCATGGCACCTGCACAGTGCGATGAGTTCAGGCTCGCCAGTCCCGACGACGATATCGACCAGTGCCTGCAGGCACTGCTGGATCGCCTCGACGCCGATGCTGTGGAACCGGATGTGCATCCGCTTGCGCTGCCGGATCTGCCCAGTGGAAACCTGGATGTAAATGCCGCCGCGCAGACAATTGCCCACTACCTGCCCGAGCAGGCCGTGGTAGTGGACGAGGCGAATACCAGCGGCCTCGCGCTGGCACCGGTCACCGCCACAGCGCGACCGCACGACTGGCTGAGTCTCACCGGCGGCAGCATCGGCTGGGGCCTCCCGGCAGCAGTCGGTGCCGCAATAGCCTGCCCCGACCGCAAAGTCGTGAACCTCGAAGGGGATGGCAGCGCGATGTACACCATCCAGGCGCTGTGGACGATGGCCCGGGAAGACCTCGATGTCACTGTGGTCATATTCAATAACCGCAAGTACAGCATCCTAGAACTGGAATTCGGCCGCACCGGCGCTCGCGGCGGCAAGCCCGGCCCAAAGGCGGCCAGTATGCTGCGCATCGACGGCCCCGACCTCGACTTTGTTTCACTGGCACGCGGCATGGGTGTACAGGCGGAGCGCGCCACCTCCGCAGAAGAGTTCAATGAGTTGTTCGCCGAAGCTATGAACTCACGCGGCCCCAGGCTGATTGACGCGATGGTACCCACGCTGTTTTGAGGATATTCATCCTCAATTGCTTTGCAGTGGAAACCCTGCGGGTGGGCGAGCCTGCTCTTAAAGAGGGGTGGGCTCTCCATCTGCAGGCTCGGGGCGACGTGCCCATAAAGCGGGGCAGCCCCTCCTGTCGCCGCACGCCCCCGACCGCGCGGAAATAGATCAGTCTCTTCGTCTACGTAGCTGAATCGTGCAGATGCGAATCATTATGGTCTGGACCAAATCGGTGAAACTTTTAGGCATCTAAAGTAGAATGGCCGCCTTTTTGCAGTCGGGGCCGCCTGTCCTCGGCACAACCTTGAACTGAATCCAGAGAACTACAGTATGAAAAACTACAAGATCGCCCTGCTGGCCGGAGACGGTATCGGCCCCGAAATCATGGCCGAGGCAGTAAAGGTCTTCCGCCTCGTGGAAGAGCGCAACGATGTGACTTTCGAGTTGATAGAAGCGGATTTTGGCGCCTCAGCCTACTTCAAATGTGGCCACCCGTTCCCCGAAGAGACCGTAGCGATCTGTGATGCAGCCGACGCGATTATCAAAGGGCCTATCGGCCTGAACCACGAAGATTCCAAGAAAATCCCCGACGACATGCGCCCGGAGCGCGGTGCACTGCTGCCAATGCGGCGGCGCTACAACACCTTCGCTAACTTTCGCCCCGTATTCCTGCCCAAATCCCTGGGGCATTTCTCGCCTCTGAAAGCCGAGGTTATCGGTGAGGGCATCGATCTCGTGATGGTTCGAGAGCTGGTGGGCGGCCTGTATTTTGGCGACAAGGAAGAGGGCGTCAACGCGCAGGGGCTGCGCTATGTGCGCGAGACACTGGAGTACGACGAGGAGCAGATTCGCCGCATCATGCACGAGGCGCTGCAACTGGCCATGCGCCGCAAAAAAGTGCTGCACAATATTCACAAGAGCAACGTGCTGAAATCCAGCGTGCTGTGGAATGAGGTACTCGGTGAAGTCGCCGTTGAGTACCCCGAAGTCGAGATCAAGCATATACTCGTCGATGCAGCGGCTACCATGCTCTGCCTCAATCCCGGGCAGTTCGATGTGATGGTGATGGAGAATATGTTTGGCGATATCCTGAGCGATCAGGGCGGCGGTATTCTCGGCTCTCTCGGCCTGATGCCCTCCGAGTGCAAGGGACCGGAGAAGAGCTACTACGAACCTTCACACGGCTCGGCGCCGGATATCGCCGGCCAGAACATTGCCAACCCGTACTCCATGATTGGCTCCGTTGCGATGATGCTGGAGAGCAGCTTCGGTATGTTGCAGGAATCCAAAAATGTGTGGAGCGCGATGCAGAGTGTCTTTGCCGATGGCTATTCCACCGCGGACCTGTCCAAACCGGGCAGCGATGTGAAAATGATCAGCACGGCAGAGTTTGGCGACAGGGTGGTTACGGCGCTCCGGGCGATGCCGAAAGTCGGCTAGCGCTTCCCTGTGTCGTCGCGGCCAAGCCACTGCGTCAACTGTTCCCGCACACGCACATCGTGCAGCATTGCCAGGTGACCGATGTTGTACAGTATTCTGGTATGACCTTCCTCAAACGCCAGATTCAGGGATGGATTGCGGTGTCGACCAGTGGCACTGGAAGGGTGTACCAGGCCATCGCCGAGCAACTTCCCTGACAGAGCGCCCGAGCGTTTGGATACCGTGGCCGCTATCGCATAGTGTGTGATGCCGTCTGCCAGCGGCGTGGGCTGGCGCCGGTCAGTGTGATCATCGTGCTCATCGTGGTGCTGCCAGTCTTCGTCTCGCACATTGCCGTGGCGCAGGTCAGTAATACCGGCACTTCGAATACGACCCAGCGCTGCTAGAGGTGCCGTATAGGGGCTGTAAGTCAGGCTTTTCTGCAGCCAGTAACCGCCCCGTTCCATCACCGCACCGTGATGTGGCGTCCCGATGTAAACCGCCTTGTCGACTTTGTCGAGCCAGTCGTGCTGTTCTTGCGCTGCGTGGTGCAGGGCGCTGCGTGCGAGCAGGCCGCCCATGCTGAAACCGATCATTGTCACGGACTCAATGGGCACCGGCCATGCATCAAACAGGTCTGTCAGTTGCCGGCACAGTTCACGTCCATTGGTTGAGACATTCAGACCCGAGTTGTACAGCGCGTAAATGGCTGTATAGCCACTGTGCTGGGCCAGTGCTTCGCCGTGATTGTGCTGGTGCGAGGTCCATTCGCGGTCACTCATACTCAGGCCGTGTATCAGTACCAGCGGGCGGCTGCCCGGCACAAAGTCTTTCTCGCCCAGCGCGATCGGGTATGGCGAGATCTGGACGGGGCGTTTGTGTATCTCGAACAGCTTGGCTAACGGCGGTGGCTTTGTCGATGACATTCCTGGCGATGTGGCGTCGGGAAGCAGCACACGCAGTTGCATCGGAATGGCCAGTGAATTGCCGCTGCGTGCCAGGTGATCGCCGCAGATGCCGTTCAAGGCCGCGATCGCGGCTTCGCGGTGAGGGCCGGGCGTGAGCCTGCGGTCGAGTTCGGGAATAAGCCGGGACAGTACCAGATTGGCAGCGCCGCGCGTCACCCCGTTGATCTTTCTCACCGAGTCCAGAACCAGTCCGGCGATACCGGGTGCACTGCCCTGGGGGGCATCACCCAGCGGGAGGGGGGTGGAGGCTATATTGCGGTACATGCCTTCGACAATGTGTGTGATGCCATCTGCCGCGTCAAATACCAGATTCGCACTCCCGTGCAGAGTTGATCCCGTTTTCATGCCGTGCCTCCAGAAAGTTCTGTAGAGAGTGTGTTGCCCGACACGCCCAGAAGCGTCGTTGGGCATCGCCTCGCCGGCTGCAGCGATTAGCGTACCTCCGCAGTATAATAAATGTAATACAAACGTCAACAAATGTAATACATTATCTTTTCTATAGGTCGCAGGCTGTTTAGCGCCGGCCCGCGTCGTACCTGTGCTCAGTCCCGCACACAGTTGGTGTATATCTCCTATACTGCAGAGGCGGTAACGCGGGCGCACTTTCATATCGTTAGCCAGGTAGTGCCTGTTAGCGCGCCTGTTGTTGAGCGCTACCGCATTTTGTTGTGAGATGGGATAACCCGCTCAGCGTTCGCCGGCAACAGACATAATAAGAAAGGAGAAACAGACGTTTTGAACAACCGATATCGATGTGTATGGGGCGTGCTGGTGATCACTCTTGTCAGTGTTGCTGCACAGGCAGAAGATAAGGCCGTGATTTTCTATGAGCCAAAGGAGTACGGTTCCGAGGCACTGTTCAACCCGCTAAGTTCCTTCTCTTCCTACACATTGGATTCCCTACAGGTAAAGCGCAGTTTTACCACCGACAACTATGCCGACAAATTGCGTATGGTCCGTGACAACCTGCGCAGCCCGGGTAATCGTATTGATGAAGAGGGTGGTACACGGCGGTTTATCAACACTGAAATATTCCCGGTGGACCCGGACAATATCAGTGACAGCGGCGCCATGTTGCCCAACTATGGCCTGCACCTGTTCGGGGGCGGCATGATTTACCGCAAGAATGCCGAATGGTTTCAGGAGCACGGTGTGCCCTGGCCGTATGTCACCTCTGGCGTGTTGTCCATGGTGACCGAGTTCCTGGCCGAGGGTTTTGAAAAACCGGCCACAGACAGCACCGATGAAATTGCCGATTTCTACCTGTTCCGTCCGCTGGGTATCTGGCTTTACAGTTCGGACAAACGCGCGCGCTGGATAAAGGATAACCTCGACCCGGTTGAGTGGCCGCATATGACGATGTACGACGTCGAAGAGAACGAGGCGCTGAACGTCGGCATGAGCTATGTAGTGCGCCCGCGCTGGTTTGCGACAGACGACACGCGTATGTTTGTCTATATGGGGATCACCAATCTCTTGGGTTTGTCACACGCGATGGACACTGGCGATGACTTTTCCTGGGGCCTGGGCGCCTCGACGGAGTCCATCAATCCCGACAAGTTCCGCGCCAGCGCCGGCGTTTTCTACGACAGGAACAACAGCCTACTGGCATCATTGATTGTCAGGGGCACCGAAGGTCTGGCCGTGCGCGCTAATATCTATCCCGGGGCACTGTTTGAAGAAGCCGGCAAACTGCCTTTTCCGCTGGGACTGTTTGTTGGTGTCACCGACGACGGAGACCCTGCGTTGGGCTTACAGTTCGGCCTCCCCATCGGACTCGGTGCGACCTTCTAGCGCGTTGCTCTGTCGGCGCTGATATCCAGCTTATACTGAATAAACAGAGTGTCGAAATTGGGTTTCGGGTTCCCCCATCGTGATAGTGGCAAAACGATTGTGGTAAGCTTTTCCTCATGCCTTACACGCGATTAATACACGCGGTACGCTGGTTGCTTGCGGCCTTGTTCTGCATGCTCTCCCTGGCCAGCTGTGCCGACCGCGCACAATACACGACCTTAGGGTCGGATGCAGTCGTGCTGGCCTTTGGAGACAGTGTGACGCACGGCGTGGGCGCCGACGCTGGTGAGGATTATCCCAGCCAGCTGGCCGCGTTATCGGGGTTGGATGTCATCAACGCCGGTGTTTCCGGTGACACTGCTCGCGCGGCCGGTGGTCGCCTGGCACCACTGCTGTCGAGGCATCGGCCCGATCTGGTCATCGTCGAACTGGGCGGTAATGACTTCCTCAGGAAGACCCCGGAGCCGCAGGTAAAGACATTCCTGCAGGGAATCATCCGTGAAGCGGCGGCATCGGGTGCAGCCGTGGCGCTGGTATCCGTACCGCGCCTGTCCCTGCTGCGGGCCAGCATAGGCGCGCTCTCCGATTCGCAGATTTACGCAGAGTTGGCCGAAGAGGAAGACGCAATACTGATCCCCGATATCTTCTCAGAAGTGCTGTCAGACAGCGCACTGCGCGCCGATGAAATCCACCCCAACGCACAGGGCTACAAGGTATTGGCACAGGGTATCCACTCAGAGCTGGCCGATCAGGGTTTGCTGGAACGCTAGGTATGCTATGCCGCGTGCCGATCCGTCGATGAGTCCGGTTGGGATTGCAACAGCGCCGCGCGAATGGCATCGGGTTCGCGCAGCCGTTTGACCTGCTCAAACAATTGCCCGGCCTGCGGAAAATAGCTGCGCATATACACCAGCCACTGCTTCAGCGGATTGCCGGCACAATGCGCATCGTAGTGCCGCAGCGTCGTTTCAAAAAAGCGCAGCAGCAGCGGTGTTATGCCGCTCCAGCCCAGTGCATCGATCGTGTCGCCCTGCGTGTTCGCTGCCGCAATCAGGCGCGGAAGGTCGGGGCGAGCGATAACGCCACGCCCCAACATCAAATCCTCACACCCGGTGACTGCGCGACAGCGCATCGCATCGTCCACACTCCATATTTCACCGTTGGCGATTACCGGCATCGACACCCGTTCACGTGCCTGCGCGATAGACTCCCAGTAAGCCGGCGGCCGATAGCCGTCGCGCTTGGTGCGCGCATGTATCGTCAGTTCACTGACAGCGGCGGCCTCAATTCCCTCGACAATATCCAGAAACAGCTCCTTGTCCTCAAACCCAAGCCGTGTTTTGACCGTCACCGGAACATGCCCAGGCACCGCCGCGCGCACCGCCGCAGCGATATCGTGCACCCGCCGCGGTTCGCGTAAAATGATCGCGCCGCCATCCGAGCGATTAACTGTCTTGGCAGGACAACCAAAATTCAGGTCAATGCCCGGCGCGCCCAGTTCTGCCGCCCGCGCGGCATTCTCCGCCATCACCGTGGGCTGCCCGCCGAGCAATTGCACGAAAACCGGTATACCCCAAGCCGTTTTCCCGTCTGTGGCAAGCTCCGGGCACAGTCGATGGAACACACGGGGCGGCAGCAATCGTTCGCTGACGCGCACAAATTCCGTGACACAGCGATCCACGCCGCCCAGAGAGGTGAGCAACTCCCGCATGGTGTGGTCAATTACGCCCTCCATAGGGGCGATCATCACGCGCATTGTATTCCCACTCGTAGTCAATATGGGCGCATTATACGGTTTAATACCCAGCCGATGCTGTGATAATTTGAATCTAAGTGTCGGTATGGCGTAAGTCAGTTTAGCGGGCTCACTGAGTCTAAATGTATAGGTTAAACGGATTTCATTGAGCAGCGGTTTGGTAGGTTCTGCATGTGTGAGGGGGTTGCCCGTTCCACAGGCAACCCCCTCACACATGCAGAACCGTCGATATCGCGCCACACCAAGGAGAAAACATTGAAAGAATTTGCAGTTACGATAAGTCCACGGTTGTACGAAACCGACGCCCTGGGCCACATCAACAACGCCACCATCGCCGCATGGTTCGAAGTCATCCGCATGCGCTTCCTGGAGTCACTGGCGGATACCAACGAGGCGCACCTGAAGAGCTGGATACTGGCCTCCGTGCAGATCGATTTTATCGCCGAGACCTTCTACGGCTCCGATGTGACAGGCAAAGTCGTGGATGCCAGCATCGGCAACACCTCATTAACGCTGCACTGCGAGATGTGGCAGGGCGAGAAACAGACCGTGCGCGGCAAGGCCGTGCTGGTACATATGGATGTGGAGACTCATTCCCCCAGCCGTATTCCAGACCTGTTGCGGGAAAAGCTGGCGGCGCGCTAGCGCTGCCCGCGCTTGAGCAGCCGGAAGAAGTCGTAGGAGGGATCGGCGAGGCCGGGCTTGCCAATATAGGAGCCTTCGATCATCGGGTGGTCCAGGCGCACAGTGGACGGATCATTGTAGTTGGCCCAATCCGCGACTACTGCGCGGTGGCTGAACTTCCATTCGCCATCGCGCCTTTCATACTTATCGAAATAGCGCCCGCCTATCAGCAGGTCGACCGGACCATCGTCCGTGCGTACCTGATGAAACGCGAGGACATATACCTCGCCTTCGGCATAATCCCCGTCCAGCGCAATATTCACCGTAGTGATATTGTGGTGAAGGATCAGCATGGGCTCCTGTATTGCCGGCAACTGGTCAATAAATGCCGTCGCCAGACCTTTGAAGAAGGCGCCGTGATCGTCAGTGGCATCCTCGTGGTAGAGCGCGCGCATCTTGTCGTAATCGTGGCGGTCAGCCGCATTGCAGTAACTGTGGATCAGTTCCGTGATGTCCTGCTTGTCGAGCAGGCGTTGCACACGTGCATCCATCAGGGTTTGCCAAGCGCTCGCTGATAGGCGGCGACCGTTGGAGCCAGGCCCATACGAATCGCATCCACCGTAAGATGGTGGCCAATGGAGACTTCCAGCAGGCCTGCAATGGTGGCAAAACGGGGCAGGTTTTGCAGGTCCAGGTCGTGCCCAGCGTTTATCCCGAGGCCCTCCTCAGCGGCGACCTCTGCCGCCAGTGCGAACTGGTGGAACACCTCGTCCACCCCGGAGGCCGACGCGAACGCACGGGCATAGGTTTCGGTATACAACTCAATGCGATCTGTGCCAGTTTGTGCGGCCAGGCGGATCTGCTCGGGATCGGGGTCCATAAACAGGCTGGTGCGAATACCCAGTGCCTTTAACTCCTGCACCAGCGGTGCAACCTTGTCACCGTCACGCTTGAGATCAAAGCCGTGATCCGAGGTGAGCTGTGCGTCACCATCGGGCACCAGCGTGCACTGCGTGGGGCGGATTTCCTTGACCAGCGCCATAAAGCCCGGGTAATCGCTGATGTTTGCGCGCTCACTCTTCCGTGGTCCGGTCATCGGGTTGCCTTCTATATTGAACTCAACGTCCAGCATGGCGGCGAGATCAAAACAATCCTGCACGCGGATATGGCGTTGGTCCGGGCGCGGGTGCACCGTGATGCCGTCGACGCCCGCATCTATGCACATCTGTGCATGCAGCGGTATGTCCGGATTGGTCGTATCGCGCGAATTACGAATCAACGCGATTTTGTTGAGATTGACGCTGAGCGCGATCATTGCGACTACTGCCGCACGATGTCTTCGATGAGGATCGGCTTCACAGGCACATTCTGCATGCCACCGGCAACGCCGGTGGGTGCTGTGGCAATGAAATCAACGATATCCATGCCCTGGATAACCTCACCAAATACGGTGTAGCCATCTTTACCCGGCGCCCAATCCAGTCGCAGATTGGAGCGCTGGTTGATGAAGAACTGCGAGGTGGCCGAATCCGGATCGCTGGTGCGAGCCATTGCCAGTGTGCCACGCGTATTGTGTTTACGATTTTTGGATTCATTGACGATGGGGTCGTCGGTATCCTTCTCCACCAGATCCGCGGTGAAACCGCCGCCCTGAATCATGAAGTTGGGAATCACTCGATGAAAGACGGTGCCCTTGTAAAAGCCGCTGTCCACGTAGTTGAGGAAGTTCTCGACGGTCACCGGCGCATCCTTGGCAAATAGCTGTACCGTGATATCACCCTCGCTCGTTTTAATCACTAGCTGCGGATTTTTGGATACAGTTTCATCGGCGCAGGCCAGCGCGGGAAACGCCAGAAACAGACAAAGTAATAGTGTACGCATCATGGTTTACTCCTTATGCCCAGCCGGAATTTTTACGTCGCTTGGGCACCAGCCTGGGCGCGACCAGTGCAATGACAACACCCAATAACACAGCCAGTGCGCCGTTCATGAAGTCTTCGCTTTCAACCTTGTCGTGCAGGCGCAGGTTTTCCGCCTGCAGCATTTCCACTTTGGAGCGCAAATTCTCGGTATTTTCCACCAGCCGGCGATTGTCGATATCCAATTGCTCAGCCTGGCCGGAAACCCGCTTCAGGCGGTAGAGTTCTTGTGCAACAGCATTGAACTGTTCATCGCGCAGCCGCATCTGTTCCTCAATATCTATTGGTGCGCCCTCGGCCGTGGCATCTGTGTCCGCCAAGTCGGCACTGGCGTCCTCGCCCTCGACGGCAGGCAGTGCCGCTGTGGCGATTGTTGCTGTTGAATCAGTCGGTACGAGAGGTTCCACCAGCAGTTTCTGGGTGGGAATCCAGCCGGCATCGCCATCGTCTGTGGTAATTTCAGCCCAGAGGCCATCGTCAGAGGTTCGCGCGACCATGACGCGTACACCGGCGGGAATACCCCGGTGTACGATCTGATTGTCATCCCCGGCGCCGCTGCGCAGGGCCACATTCTGGGTGCCGCTGACATAGCGGATGTCTTCGGCCAGTGCGGCAGCGGAAAACAACCAGCACACGATCAATAAGGGAAGTGAAAATCGCAAAGTTTGTTCCTCTAAAGGACGTTGTTACAAACCACTAATGTAACCCCGTCAGGGGTGAAGGTGAAGCCTAGGGCAGAACCAGTTTAAAGGGTTTTACAGTGATCTTGCTAAAAACACCCGCGTCGACATAGGGGTCGGAATCCGCCCATGCGGTGGCCGCTTCAAGGCTGTCGAATTCGGCGACAACAAGGCTGCCGGTAAAACCTGCTTCGCCCGGGTCTTCGGCATCAATAGCCGGGTGTGGTCCGGCTGCCAGCAGCTTGCCCGCATCCACCAGCTCCTGCAGGCGGGCGAGATGGGCGGGCCGTGCGCTCTTGCGCAACGGGGTGCTGTTTTCGACGTCTTCACAATAGATTGCGTAGTACATGCAGGGTGATCTCCGTTTTATGCGGGTGGGTGTTACAGCTGTTGCTCTTCTGCAGCACCTTCTTTCAGGTGTGGGCTGATAAGGACGGCGGTGAGAATCGTCAGTACCAGCGTAAAACCGATAGCGGAGTACATTTTGTAGCTGACCCAGGTCGCCTCACTGAAACCGTACGCGACGAACAGGTTTAGTCCTCCGACAATAGTGAAATTGGCTGTCCACAGCAGGTTGAGCTTGGTCCAGACCGGCCTTGGCAAATGAATCTGGCTGCCCAGTGTGCGCTGCATCAGGTTCTTCTCGCCAATGAATTGTGAGAGGCCGAAAGCCAGTGCCAGCGCCCAGTTAAAAATCGTCGGTTTCCACTGGATAAACATCTGGTTGTGAAAAAACAGTGTTGCACCGCCGAACACGAGGACCGCCGCCGCCAGCCACATCAGGCGCTTCTCGAACCGGCGTGTCAGTGCGTAGGTAAAGACCACCTGCAGTACCGTGGCGATCATCAGCACCGCAGTTGCAGAGTAGATGCCATCGAACTGGTAGTGCCAGCCGAACAGGGAAATACTTTGTCCATCGAACTGGTATACGATAAAAAACAGGGCGATGGGGATGAATTCAGCGATTTGCTTCATGGATTGTTTCGTGCTCCGGCTGTTACCATGTGGAGATGAATATTCAAGTTGAATCCGCGAGTGTTTTAGTCATTCGACCCGTAGCAACGCTACTCAGGCCCCAGCGTACAAATTATGCTGATTGATTTCCACACTCACACCACCGCTTCCGACGGCGCGCTTGATCCCTGCGAGTTGGTGGCGCGCGCGCTGGACAGTCATATCGAACTGCTGGCGATCACAGACCATGACACTATGGCAGGCCACAAGGCAGCAGCAGCTTATCATAGGGAAAGCCCCGGCGGTATGCAGCTCATCGCTGGAATCGAGTTTTCCTGCAGGTGGTCGGGCGTGACTATCCACATTCTCGGCCTGGATATCGATGCCGAGCACCCCGTGATGCGCCAAGCGCTGGTGACAATGGCGGCCGCGCGCGTCGAACGCGGCGAAAAAATAGCCAAACGGCTGGCGGCACGGGGTTTTCACGGTGCGCTGGAGGGGGCAATGCAAGAGGCAGGTGAGAGTCAGCTGGGAAGACCCCATTTTGCCGCGTGGATGGTTGAGCAGGGTTTCGTGGCGGATCTGAACGAGGCGTTTGACCAGTATCTGGGGCAGGGCAAGACCGGTGATGTGAAAGCTTTCTGGCCAGAACTGGCCGAGGTAGTGGACTGGATCGTGTCCGCCGGTGGTGCCGCCGTGATCGCTCACCCGCTGAAATACCGTTTTACCGGTATGAAATTGCGCCGCCTTATAGAGGCATTTGTGGCAGCGGGAGGCTGTGGTATCGAAGTGCTTAGCGGCAGGCAGACACGCGATCAGACGACACACCTGAGTCGATTGGCACGGGATTTCGATCTGGAGGTGTCAGTGGGCAGTGATTTCCACCGGGATGCGCCCTACAGCGCCGAACTCGGTGTAGAATCTAGCCCGTTTGAAGGATTGAGGGGCGTTTGGGAGCGATGGCAGCCCGCCGCCTGAATGAGCTAGCTGAAGGCAGGGACGCAAGCACAGCCGAATGGACACAGCAGCGAACTGAACTCAGAATATAACAACGCCATCCGGCACAACGCGGCAACCAGAGTGCGCAGGTCGCGCGATACCTAAACAAGAGACACGACTGTGAGCCAGTTTTTCCAGATCCACCCTGACAACCCGCAGGTTCGGCTGATCCGCCAGGCGGTTGATATCATCAAGGGCGGTGGGGTGGTGGTATACCCCACAGACTCCGCCTACGCGTTGGGTTGCCACATCGGCGACAAGAATGCGCTGGACAGAATTCGGCGCATCCGCAAGCTCGATGCCAAGCACAATTTCACGCTGGTGTGCAGTGATCTCTCCGAGATCGCGACCTATGCCAAGGTCAGCAACAGCGTCTATCGTCTGCTGCGCCATACCACGCCCGGGCCGTATACCTTTATTCTGCGGGCCACCTCCGAGGTGCCCAGGCGCCTGATGCACCCCAAACGTAAAACGGTAGGCTTGCGGGTGCCGGACAACGCTATTGCAGCGGCATTACTGGCCGACCTTGGGGAGCCACTAATGAGCGTGACGCTCATTCTACCCGGCGATGAATTCCCGCTGATGGACCCCTACGATATTCGCGAAACGCTGGAACACCATGTCGATCTGGTGATCGATGGCGGCTACTGCGGGCTGGAGCCCACGACAGTCGTGGATCTGGCGGACGAGACGCCGGTGGTGATCCGTGTCGGTAAGGGGGAGGTTGCTCCGTTTGAGAGCTGACAGGCTACTCAGCAGATGAAGCAGCATCAGCACATGCGGGACCAGGCCCGGAAATTGCTGGAAAGCGGAAAGCCGGGCGAGGCGTTAGCGCTGCTGGAGCAGAACAGCAAGGGCGCTCCCAGAGACGCAGATTCGACCTATCTGGCCGGTATCTGTTGTGCACGACTGGGGCGTCATGCTGCAGCCGAAAAGTACTATCGCCGTACCGTAAAGTTAAACAAGGACCTGTTTCCGGCCTATACCGACCTGGGGCTGGTGCTGTCCTCGCAAAAAAAATTCAGCGAGGCAATCCGCGCATTTAAAAAGTCATTGACGCTGAACGCGGCCTTTGCGCCGGCGCACGCACATATCACCAGGGCTTATCTGGAAACGCAGGAGACAGCCAAAGCCCTGCAACATGCTAAAAAAGCGGTCGGGCAGGATAGCGAAAACCCGATGTACATAAACCTGTTGGCCCTGTGCTACAGACACTGCAATCAGCAGGAAAAGGCGATAACGACCCTTACGGACCTCAGTCTCGCCCAGCCGCAGTTTTACGGGGCTGTTCATAGTCTCTATGAAACCTATCGCCTTACCGGGGATCTGGCCAACGCGGAGAAGGTGTTGCTCGAAGCCAAAGCCACCTTCAGCGATCGTCCCGAACTGTATGTGACGCTGGGCAAGTTCTATGAGCAAAGCAATCGCGCAGAACAGGCGAGGACGATTTATCGCGAAGGCGCTGTAAGCTGTGCTGATAACCCGGAGCTGCTTGTCGCCCATGGCCGGGTGAGTCGTACGCTAGGTGACTTCAACGAGGGACTGGCTCAGATCGAACGGGCTCTGGAAATCGATGCTGTGTATCAGCCGGCGCTGGTCGAGCGCGCCAATTGTCATATTCTGAAACGGGAGTACGAAGCGGCTTTTGTTCTACTCGATGGGTTTGTTTCATCACAGCAGGCACAAATTATTTCACCCGGACTTGCGCTGGCTTACGCTCACGCCTGCCGTCTCACCGGGCGCTACGATGAAAGTATCAACACGCTGCAAAAAACACTGAAAACGACGGGTATACCGGATGATATGAAATCAGTGGTGCTGTTCTCCATGGGAGACAGCTACGACAAGATGCAGCGCTATGATGCTGCGTTTACCCAATACAGGAAGGCCAATACCGCAGCGGCGTACACAAGCGATATCAATCGCTATCTTCAGGTGCTGGATGATATATGCAGTGGCATCGGGAGTGACGCGATGAACAGTGCAACTCACTCAGATTGCACTTCCTGCAAGCCGATATTCATCGTGGGTATGCCGCGTTCGGGAACGTCGCTCGCCGAGCAGATCATCGCCTCCCACCCGGATGCCTATGGCGCAGGCGAAATCACCGCGCTGTGGAGCATCGGGCGGGACATGTGCAACAGTAAACATCTGCAGAATTACTCAGAACATTTGCGCGCATTGAGCCGGGAGAGCGCTAACGAATTCGCCGATCGCTATCTGGCGTTTATAGAGCAACTGGCGGCTGACGCGTTGCGCATAACAGACAAGCTGCCACATAACTTTATGCAGATCGGCCTGATCAGGCAATTGTTTCCGCAGGCCCGTATCATTCACTGCCACCGACATCCGTTTGATACCTGTCTATCGATCTACTTTAAACGCTTCAATGACGATCATCTGTACGCGCGCAATCTGACAGATATAGCCAGATTTTACGCAAAATACAGTGAACTGATGGCTCGCTGGATGCAATCCGATAGCGCTATCTTCAGTCTCAGATATGAGGACCTTGTTGCCAATCAGGAGGAGGTAACCCGGGCTTTGATTCAGCACACAGGGCTGGAATGGAATGATAAGTGCCTTGCGTCCCACGAGTCTGAGCGGCTCATAACGACGCTGAGCTATTCCCAGGCCAACCAACCGATATACACAGATGCCAGGCATCGCTGGAAGCACTATCGCCGCCACCTTCAGCCGCTGATTGATATTCTGGGCGATCCCGACGTTTACAGCTAGTTGAAGCTACCATTTAGTCCGGTGCCTTTTTATTCCAGACTGTGACCGGTGCCCGTTTTTTCGTCCTACAGCTCGCGCGTGATCTACTATTATTAAGAGAGTCATAATAAACGGCATAGGGATCGGAAGAGCATGTTAGAAACATTGGACGTCCAGCCCACAGAATTTTACGACTGCAATATCAAGCTATCAGAGACTCGTCTCGACGCGCTGCAACTCAGGGCGTTTGCGGATGCCCAGATGCCAGCTACCGGCGTTGGCGAAGTACCGTGGAGTACGCCGCTGTCCTCCGACCAGCTGTGTGAACTGGCCGTCAGCGGCAGGGCCCAGTTTGTTACTGCACATATGATGCTGGCAGCGGACACAGTGCCGCCCCTGATAGGCACAGGTGTGCTTATTCGGAGCCCTGAGCATTATTCAAACCCCAGATTGATCATTGTTGTAGATAGCGAATCCCGTTCTCTCGGATTGGGCAGTCGCATCGCCACAGAGCTTCTCAAACGATTGCGTGTCGGTGAAACAGTGGAGGCTGAAGTACAACTGGAGCATGCGAATCGAGGTAAGACAGTAAGCTTCTTTGAACGACTCGGCTTCTGCTGCGTCGACACAAATTATCGCAGCGGTACCGTCCCCGAGTATGTCGACGGTTCACTGAAGGGCAGTGTTCAGCGGCAATTCGCGCTGTATGCCTATACATGTAGCGCTGAGGATTAACACAGCGAGCGCGCGGTCAGAGTGCGGCATCGCCCGTCATCTGCAATTCAACGCGGTTGCGCCCGGTTTCTTTGGCCCGATACATCGCGACGTCCGCTCGCTGTAGCAAATCCTCTATTCCTCGATCGTCCGGCAGCAGTTCACTGATGCCGAGGCTCACGGTGATCTGCCTGCCTTCCAGTTTTTCAGCCATCTGTGCTAGCCGAACGCGCTCGGCGATCTTGCGCGCTTCGGCGATAGGCGTTTCCACCAGCAGGATAGCGAACTCCTCCCCGCCGAGGCGGATCACAAGGTCTGACGTGCGCGATTCATTGCGGCAGTGCTCGGCCAGCTTGCGTAACACCTTGTCACCAAATGCATGGCCCCAGGTGTCGTTGACGGTCTTGAAATGATCGACGTCCAGCAGCACCAGCGACAGCGGGTGGCCATAACGTCGCGCCCGGTCATACTCCATCTCCCCCTGACTGCTCAGCTGGCGCCGGTTGGCCAGCCCGGTGAGGAAATCCGTATAGGCGTAAATGCGCTCTATCGAGAGGCGGTGCGCAATCGACCATGTGAAGCAGGCAAATGCGATCGCACACCCGATGGCGGGCAGGTGCAGTATCAGGTCACTATTGGGCAGTACACCGGTGACCCGCAGCGTGCCCAGCATGGAGCCCAGATGCGCTATGACCCAGCCCAGCGCGAATATCGACGCGTGTGGCCGGCGCCGATACCAGAGGTAAAAGGCGAATCCTATGGTGAAAACGGGTCCGATACCTGTCACCAGCAGGAGGATGACGCCAAAAACGGAGAAGGGTAAAACGCCATAGAGTACGACAGAGAAACCCAGCCACTGCAGCAGGGCCACCAAGCGGTCGACCCACACGTATTCGTCAGACAATTGTAGGTAGCGGCGATAGAACAAGGCGCCAAAACCGAATAACAGTCCGAGGCTGGCCATGTGCAGGACATTGATGTATGGCAGCAGTGCACCCGGTAGCCACAGGCTGGGGAAACCGTTCAGAAACGCCAGATACAGGCCATAGGATGTCAGGTAGGCGGCCAGCAGCAGCGCATTGGGTTCCCGCGCCAACTGGGCGGCAAACAGCAGGTATAGCACCGTAACGGCCACGCCTCCGAACAACACTCCGTAAAAAAGGCTGATAAGCTGTTCATGTTGCTGGTACTGCGCCGGAGGCCAAAGGGATAGTTCCATATTGAGATTGGATTCTGTTGCCACCCGCAAATAGACGACCTGAGACGACTGAGGCGGCAGATCGATCTCAAATGCGGCGATACGGCTGCGCCAACTGCCTTCGGGGAGGGTAGCGGAGTCGCCCGCCACCTCAATATCGCCTGGGTCTGGACCGGTATACAGCCGGACATCGTCGGTGGGCGCATAATCATGGCTCAGAATCACCCGGCGCGGTGTTGCTGCCGGGTTGTCGATCTGCAACCGCGCCCAATAGGCCGATGGGGTGATACCCAGATTGAGGCTGTCGTGCGGAAATGCAGCGAACTGACCAGTCTGCCATGCGCTGACAGCCTGCTCGTAGGAGAGTGCACCGCCAGCATCCTCAAGCAGCGCTAGCTGCTCCGGGCTGACCCGCACGCGATCATTGAGTACTGTGATGGCAGCAGGTGCGCTGGCGTGCGCGCAAGTACAGAACAACAGAGCGGCGAGTAACAGGCACAATCGGCCCGGTGGAATGGAGACGGTCATGGCAACGCATCACCCTGAAACAGTAATTATGAGCTGATTGTAACGCGTCCTACTTCCCAAGGCATTGTTTGTTGAACGCTATCCAAAGAGCGCACCTGGGCCGATGGTCGGCCGCGTGCGTAATCCTCTATATCCCGTGATGGTATTTTTCCAACTGACGTTTCAGCACAACATACCCTACGAATATTTAATCCTTTTACCCCTGATTCGCTGGGCACTTTGCTATACCTTTAGCAGCCGCAATCTTTTTGAGGAGAGCTGTGTGAACTTCAATATGACAATAAACGGCAAAGCGGTTGAAACAACGGATAGCTTTGCCGTCTTCAACCCGGCGACGGAGCAGATTGTTGCACAATGCCCACAGGCAAGCAGTGCACAGGTTGAAGAGGCTGTGGCAGCTGCCAAAGAGGCGTTCAAGAGTTGGAAGAACACTACGCGCGATGCACGTAATGCGATGATCCTGCAGCTGGCGGACGCGATAGAGGCGCACGCTGATGAACTCGCCGAGCTGTTAACGCTGGAACAGGGAAAACCGCTCAATAATGCACTGACCCACGAGGTGGGCCCCAGTGCACAGTGGTGCCGCGCGATTACCGCGTTTGATCTGCCGGTGAAGATCCTGGAGGACACTGAAACGCACCGTTCAGAATTGCACCACCGCCCGATGGGGGTGGTGGTGGGTATTACACCGTGGAACTACCCGCTCAACACCGCCGTGTGGAAAATACTGCCTGCGGTGGCGACGGGGAATACCGTGATCGTGAAGCCTTCTCCATACACGCCCCTCACCACGCTCAAGCTGGGGGAGCTAATACGCGATATTTTCCCGCCGGGTGTCATCAATATCATTACAGGTGATAACGCTATTGGGCAGCAACTCACTGAACATCGGGATATTGCCAAAATAACCCTGACGGGCTCGGTGGCCACTGGCAAAAAGGTGATGGCTGCAGGTGCCATGAGCAACCTGAAAAGCGTCACACTGGAACTGGGTGGCAATGATCCGGCGATTGTGATGCCGGATGTCGATCTGAAGTCGGTACTCCCGCGCCTGTTCTGGTACGCCTTTTTGAACACCGGGCAGGTCTGCATCTCAATAAAACGCCTGTATGTCCACGCCGATATTTACGACGTGGTGTGTGACGGCATGGTGGCTATCGCCAAACAGGTTGTCATTGGTGATGGCATGCAGGAGGGTGTGATGCTCGGCCCAGTGCAGAACAAAATGCAGTTCGACAAACTGGTAGCTTATATCAACAGCGTTGAACCTGAGGGTGGACGCTTTCTGTGCGGCGGCGATGTGCCCGAAGGAAAAGGCTACTTCCTGCCGGTATCGATAGCAGTTGATTTGCCTGATGATGCCACATTGGTAAGGGAGGAGCCCTTCGGCCCCATTCTGCCAATTCTGAAATTCACCGATACCGATGATGTGATACGCCGTGCCAACGATTCACCGCTTGGCCTCGGTGCCTCAGTCTGGAGTGCGGATGTCGATGAGGCATCGCGTATTGCGGCCCAAATAGAAGCCGGCTCGGTGTGGGTTAATCATCATCTGGCGAAAAAACCTGTCGCACCGTTTGGCGGTATCAAGCAGTCTGGTATCGGCGTTGAAAACAGCGAGTGGGGCTTGGCGGAGTTCACTAATTTACAGGTGATTGGCGTGCAGAAGTAACCATGCCAGCGTTTTGGGCTTTGCCGCGAATGTCTCCTACCTACTCACTTCGTGTAAGCGGCAGTCATCAGGCGAAGGTTTTGGCGCACTTTGCCGCATTCATTGCGTATTAGTAGGCTGCGCTGATCTGGTTTGGCTGCGCCCACGAGGGTGGTCGGTCGTACCACATAGCCAAGCTCAATTTTATACACTGCTCTATGACTCGGCTGATTCGCATCGTAACGGCGACACCGCCGAACAACAGGCCGTAAAAGAGACTGATAAGCTGCTCGTATTGCTGGTACTGCTGCGGTGGCCACAGGGACAGTTCCATATTCAGATTGGACTCTGTCGCGACCCGCAAATAGACCACCTGGGATGACTGGGGTGGCAGATCGATCTCAAATGCGGCGACACGAGTGCGCCAACTGACGCTGGGCAGCACGGTTGAATCACCCGCTACCCATATGTCGTCCGGGCCGGGGCCAGTATAAAACCGGACGTCGTCGGTGGGCGCATAGTCGTGGCTTAGAATCACACGGCGCGGCGTTGCAGCCGGGTTGTCGATTTCCAACCGTGCCCAGTAGGCCGAAGGGGTAATACCCAGGTTGAGGTTGTCAGCCTGCGCCGCGGCAAATTGACCACTCTGCCAGGCGCTAACAGCCTGCTGGTAGGAGAGCACACCAGCCGTATCCTCAAGCAGAGTAAGCTGCCGCGGATTGACCCTCACGCGTTCATCGAAAACCGTGATCGCTGCAGGTTCGATGGAATATACACAAGTACAATACAGCAGTATGGATAGCAGCAGCGGGTACAGTTGACCGGATTTTTTTTGCAGGTCATGTCAAGACAGCATCCCAAACCAGAAGTTTTGTGCCGGATTGTACCGCCTCGTGCAGCCCGGGGCACTGTTGGCGCAAGTTGGATCGCCGAGACAGTACTGAAGTACGTACGACCGGTGTCTCGAAAAGGCCATACAGGATGTACTGACTTTCGCTACGGCGGACCATAGCCTGCATAAGTTAAATCCAACAGAAGTCCCATTGATTCACGCTGTTGCCTCGCTTTATACTTGGTGTCACTCCCCACACCAAGCCTCTTTTGTCACCACAATAGACTGCCTCTATGAATCTACGTTTTGCATTTGGTATGTGTGCAGCCTATATACTGTTGGCTGCGTGTTCGCACCCATTGGAAATCATCGGTGAGGGCGACATTATCGACAATGAAGGGGAGCACAGTTGTACCTTTGAACAATTCAATACGGCTACAGCCGATGGTGAGCACCCCTGCCCAAACCTGATCATCAATGGATATGATGTCGATTATGTTCCTGTAGCAAAACCGGGGTGGCGTTTTGTAGGTTGGGAAAACTACTGTGAGGATGGCGAGTATGTTTGTAGCTTTGACGTCGGCGCAGGGGCAGTGCGCCAGGCCTGGGGAAATGTATTGCCCCCACTTATCGCTCATTTTGAACGAGTTTCGCAGCCAGGGGAATTTCTCAGAAAAGTGCTGGGCATAGGTGCCAGTGCGGCTACTTACTGGCCAAGTGACAACAGCTTTTTGCTGACGACAACTGGGGGTAGTGGATCATCGCAGAATACACTGCTTCGTATGGACAGCATCACGGGGCAGGTGGAGGCACTCGCCTTGCTGCCCTACCAGGGGCATGTACTTGAACTCAGTGCGGACGAAAAAACGCTGTACATTGCCTATTCCGACAACAACCAGGTCGATGTTTTTGATCTGGAAAGCGCGCAAGTCACAACATCGATTATCTTGGTAGGTTCCGTGGATGAAGCACTGATAGCAAGATCTATCAGTGCTTCACCCACGGAACCTGGCGTTATCGCTGTCTCACTCGGATGGGGTACTCAATTTGCCCTCGTATCTCTGTACAAAAACGGAGCCCAACTTGGCGCGAGCAAGTTCATTGCCTCTGGCGATGTCTGGAGGGGAGATGTTGAGTTTTCACCCGATGGAACCCTGCTCTACGGAGAGGGTATTGCCAGCGTCGCCGTGAATGAAGAGGGGTTGGGAGAGCCCACCGATGCGCTTGGCTATGGCGGCACGCCGACGTTTGTGGGGGACATGGTCTTTGCCTTCCTTACAGCGTTGCACCCAACAACGCTGTCGCCGATTGGCGAGTATCGTGCTCAGGATTACTCGGGAGACTTTGGTGTGCAGGTAGCCTACGCACCGGATCTGGATTTTGTGTTTTACTATTTCCCAAGCGATGACCGCTTGCTCGTCAATGATGCACGACGCTTTACACCTTTGGCAGACTACACGCTGAGCATCGATGGCAGTTTCGTTGGTATTGAAGCGTCCACAGACAGTGTGCTGGTGTATAGCGATAGTTCGGTGTACCTCATCGCCGAAGACGAGATAGAACCGATGTACACGCAGGGCTGCCCGATACAAAGCCTCGATGCAGAGAATGGTAAGCCCTACCTACGATTGGATTGCCCAATTTCGGAGGTTGTCTATGATCCATTCAGGAATAAGCTGTATGCCGGCGTTCTGGGTACTCTGGGGCAGAATGGGAACAGCATTGCGGTCATCAATATCCAGAACGGCCTGATCGAAAAATTTATCCCAGCAGTGTCAGAGCCCAGGCATCTCACGCTGAATGCCGATGGCACAAAGCTGTATATTAGTAGCGATGTTAGTTCCTTTGTTAGCAGGCTTGATATTCTTAGTGAGGAAGTCGATGGACAATACTGGCTGGGACATAAACGCGGAAGCACTTTTGGCTCGATAGTAGACTTGATGGCTCACCCATTGAACCCTTCTACATTTGTGATGGCTCATGGGAACTCGGGGTACCATGAGAGACTGCGTCTGGTGTCCAACCTCGCTGACCAGGATAGCTTTACTCTCGGCTCTAGCTATCCGTATGCTGAGTTTGCTGCGGACGGAAAACTTGTTGCCAGTTACAAGTCTTTTGCTGCGTTCACGCGTGTTATTCAGGAGTTTGATATTAGTTCAACAGGTTTTTCATCAGCGCTGATAGGTGAGCCAGACTTACTTGTGGACTACCTTCGCTTCACAACGGATAGCGATTCGCTTATTTTTCTCGATGGAACTGTTTTGGATCGTGCGACATTGGCGCACCAAACGCCGTTGCCCTTTTCTGTAGAGGTTGCGCGGACAGCAGGAATTGCCGTTGATCGTGATAGCGATACGCTGTTTCATGTGGGCGACCGATACAACCAGAGCAGTTACCTCCAACTCGACCGCTACGACCTGGAAACCGGTAGCCGGATTGCAGAGCTCGGGCTCGAGCACTATGGCATCCACTGGTTCAAATTGTACTCATTCCTGCCTGTCGAGGGTGAGAACATTCTATTGCACATAGGAGGCTCTGACGGGGCAGAGACCCACCTTTATTTTCTCAAGGACTCAGATTTTGATCCAGTCGCGCCATGATGATTGAACGCGCACAGAGCGACTGGCCGAATTATTGGTATTCGCTGGGCTGAATGCTATCGTTGGGTTTTCGCAATAAATCGAATACCGCTATGCTTCGCGTTTTGTCTTCCATCTTGTTGTTGATCCTGTTAACAGCCTGCAGCGATACCAACAATATCGGCAATACCACGACAGAGGAGTCGGCCATTCTGCCGTTTCTCTCCTACGAGTCAGCACCCCAGCCCAGAGGAGGCCAGTGTAACGATATAGTGGATGTGGCGGCGCCCACTATTGTCAATGGCTTTGGGTTCAACCACTCAAATACGCGCAATACCGCTTCGATTATCGACTCCTCTAACGTCGATACACTGAGACTCAACTACTATTATGCCCCGGCCGCGGCGAACGAAAAGCGCGGTGCGCCGGCTGTTACCGCGCAAGTCATCTACCTGACGTCGGGCAGGGAACTGGTCGCACTCAACAGGTTGTCTGGGTGTCAGTACTGGTCTTTCACCACCCCGGAGAACGGTAGCAACTTCCGGTCCGGCTCGATCTTGCTGGTGGAGGGCAGTGAGACCTTGCCAGCGGTAGTGTACGCAGCGGATTTCAATGGCCAGGTGTATGCGATTGATGCAGTCACCGGCGCCCCTTTGTGGCAGACTTTCGTCGGCACTATCTCTTATTTGCATTTTGTCACCGGCGGTATGCAGTATCACGCGGGCAGGCTGTTTGTGCCTGTATCCAGTAAGGAAGTGCTGGCGACAGTCGCCATTCCCGGTGCCTGCTGTCGCAGCCACGGCATGCTGGTGGCGCTGGACGCGGGCACGGGAGAATTACTGTGGCAATACCACACGACCGAAGAGGCAGAAGAAACGGTATTGCCGGGTGAGCGAATAGGCCCCAATGGCGCACCCGTGTGGGCCACGCCGACACTCGATATTGCGCGCAACGCGATCTATATCGGCACTGGCCAGAACTACACCGAGCCCGCCACGATGACATCGGACGCGATCATTTCACTGGATATGGACAGCGGAGACGTCAACTGGATTTTCCAGGCGCGGGAGAACGACACCTGGAACGGGAACTGCAGCACCGCTGGCTCCCTGCGCTGTTCGGTGCCACCCGGGCATGATTTTGATTTTGGCGCGGCGCCAATATTGCTGGAGGATGGCGAGACACTGATTGCCGGTGACAAAGGCGGTGTGGTGTATTCTATCCAGGCGGCAACAGGCGCACTCAACTGGTCAAACAAGGTCAGCGAGGGCTCTACGTTGGGGGGCATTCACTGGGGTATGGCGGTCGATCAGCAGCGCGTATACGTTGCGGCCACGGATTTCAGTATCGATAAGGCCAGTGGCGGCCTGGCTGATCTCATCCCCGGCGCCAGGCCCGGTATCTACGCGCTCGATCTCACCACGGGCGCCATAGACTGGGAGATTCACCCAACGCACCTGTACGAGGGTCTGGCGTCACAGTCGCTGTATTCGGCATCACTGTCGGTCAGCAACGACCTGTTGTTCGCCGGCTCGCTCGATGGTGTGGTCAGGGCATTTGATACACGTGATGGCACGCAGAGGTGGTCCATGGATACCGCAGTCACCTTTACCGACATCAACGGTGTGCCGGGCAATGGCGGTACTATCGATTCCGTGGGCGTGGTGGTGGCCGGGGATGGTGTGTTGATTAACTCCGGTTACAACACTTTCCAGGGTGTAAATGGGCGCTATCAGGCCGGGCCTGGCAACGCACTGTTTGTGCTGGAATTGCCGAGGTGATGCCGGTTTGTGGTTTCACATAACGCTGGTCGCGGGCGTGCGACTATTTCGGTATCGCGATACTGCGCTTTGATACAGAAAAAAGACGGACAACAATACACGGGAAGCCAGCCATCATGATAACTATCCATCATTCGCCTATGTCACGTTCTACGCGAGTCGTCTGGCTGTGCGAGGAAATGGGCCTGAAATACCGGCTGGAAACCGTGGAGATGTTCAGTGAGGCGATGCAGCGTCCAGGCTACCTAAAGATCAACCCCCTGGGTAAAGTGCCTGCGATAGAAGACGATGGTTTTGCCCTCTGGGAGACGAGCGCAATATTGCAGTATCTCGATGCGAAATACGGCGAGGGTCAGTTCATGCCGCCGCGCAACACGAAGGCGGGCGCGCTCGCGATTCAATGGCTGGACTTTGGCGAGAATCCGCTCACCGTTATCATGGGGGAAATCGCCGCCCACAGCGGCCCACTGCCGCCGGAGAGGTGCATACCGGCACTCGTTGATCGCGGTCGGGAGGTTGCTCCGCAGATTGTAGATGTGGTCGAGCAAGCGCTGGGCAGCGAGGGTTGGATACTGGGCGACACATTCAGCGCAGCGGATATCATGCTCGTGTTCGGTCTGATGATTGCCGACTATCTTGGATACGTTAACGATGATACGCCGCGAGTACGGGCGTATCTTGATCGAGCAACCGCGCGCCCTGCTTTTGGCCGCGCGGCGGCCATCTGACTGAAACCTGCGCTGACGCAGACCAATTTATCCACTGGGAGGCTTTTTATGAAGCGCAAATCTGTAATGCTGTGGCTAGTGCTGGCCGTTTATTCTCTGGTCCAGCCAGCATGGGCTGACGTGCCCGCCGACGCTGTCTGGATCGATGTGCGCTCTCCCGCAGAAACGGCCAGCGGCCATTTGCAAAAGGCGGAGCTAATCCCATTCGATGGTATTGAGACCGGTGTCGTGGGATTGCAACTCGACAAGGATACGCCGATTTACCTGTACTGCGCGTCCGGTGGCCGGGCTGCGAATGCCAAAGTGCGATTGGAAGCGATAGGCTTCACTGATGTCACTAATATCGGTGGATTCGACGATGCACAAGCGTTGGTCAGCGCTTCGCCGGAAGAATAAAGTATTCATTCGCGAGGCAATTTTTGCTGGACAGCCGCTGCAGGAGACGACTGGCGGCCGGGCAAGCACTGGGCGGACCTCATCCCACAGTAACTGTCGGCTGATGGCCTTATCGCACTCATATTCATCACGACGACCATGATGTTGCTAAAGTACTGGGACTCATCACCAGGCTTGGACACCGAACAAATCGGGTCGCCATAGGTAACATAGTCGGATGACAGGGAATTGATACGCTCGTATACGGAAAATGGCGGACCTTCGTACAACTTTCGTCCCGCATTGTAGGGTGTGATTTGAAGCGTCACTTTCTCACCGATTTTCCCGCCGCGTATGCTGTTCTCGCCGATGTCAAAGCCAGCGGGCAGCCTGGGCTGAGCATAGGCTGGTGAACCGAGTAATAGAATGGAGAGACAGAAAGATAAAGGCACCCGCAGCATAAGATTCCCCACACTTACTATTTGGATTCATAGTGATAGCTTTTGGGCGCGGCTATAAGTCATTGCAGCTATGCGCTTTGTGCAAATATAGATCAGCACATCAAGTCAGGTATGCCCGCGCAACGGTGACTCCTATTTATCTTTTGGCATCACAATGTGCACGCTCATTATTGGTAGTTTCATACCGTTTTTCGAACGCTGGTGGGAAAACTCTATGCATACATTCCGAGCACTAGAAAATTGCTCGGCTGCATAAGTCGTCAAGCTTGGGAAGATTGGTGCGCCTGGATCCAGATCCCCGAAACTGTTTGCTCGAGACTTACAGGAATGGGAGTCGATTCTGCAAGATACCTCCCTCTTCCTTTATCCCAAGCCTTAGAGAAGCGAGTATGACGTATTACTCTGTCCAGGGAGCCCACCGCGCTATGGGGTCTAATCGAAACGCCGGACTGAACCTATGTTTCTATACTCAGCTTTTTTGGCGCTGAGCCCTCTGTGAGCGACATGTTACAGAATCAGTAAGGTTTCGTGAGACTTGTGTGATAACTGGAACTCTCTACGGTTCACTATAGGGGCACGTCCATCACGCAGAGATCTATTATGAAAAAGCTCCTAGCCTCACTCGCCGTATTCGCAAGCGCCAGCACCCATGCTGCTCAAATCGATATTCAAATCACCAATCTGACGCGCGGTAGTTACTTTACGCC
This sequence comes from Halioglobus sp. D3-4, assembly GCF_055809315.1. Lineage (NCBI taxonomy): Bacteria > Pseudomonadati > Pseudomonadota > Gammaproteobacteria > Cellvibrionales > Halieaceae > Halioglobus > Halioglobus sp. D3-4. Next base: position 1,914,607 of record NZ_CM147907.1, on the reverse strand, counting down.
CCTGCTGGTCGCGGCTCATACATCGGGAGAAAGGTTGTTTGCGGACGCCACTCAGGCGAGCGCCAACCTGCAGGCGATGGCAGAAGGTGGCGATATTTCTGGGCTGGTGGAGGATATGACCGCCATCAATGCCACGATAGTCGCAGATCCCGCAGCGGGCTTACTCGCACCGGGCGCCTCCACAACAGCCTCGCTGAATACTGATGCCGCACCGGATAATACCCGTTTGTCCATTGTCGCGATGCTATTGCCCAGTAACGACGGATTTATGGGACTCAATAGTGTTGCAATTCCCGAAGCGGTGGGCACCTATGTGTTCAACGTAAATGCCTACGATGCTGGTACCGAGGGCAATGACGAGATAGTTGGTAGCGGCGCGCCAGGCGAAGCGGGTTACCCGGCACCGCCTCCCGTTGCGGCTGCCAGTGGCACCGGCGGCTCAGGAGTGGATGCGGACGCAGAAGGTTTTGTGCACATTCACCGCGTGGTGTTGGGTGATACTGATCCGGAGGCGGGCCCCAGCGATATCGATAGCACAGTACATCGCTGGTTAAATCCGGTTGTGCGCGTTGTCGTTACCATTAGCGAGTAGGGGTATATCAGATGACACAGATAATCGGAACAAAGTGGCTGGCCTTAGTTGCTCTTGCGACAGCTGCAATGATCACTGCGTGTAGTGGCAATAACAACAACGATGGAAGCTCCGAGGGCTCAGTAGTCGTGCCACCCGTAGTGGAGCCAACGCCGGATCCCATCCCCACTCGCAAATTTGAGGTCTCGGTGAGCAACTTGACCGTGGGCCAGCCGCTGTCGCCCCTTGCGATATTCATTCTCGATGGCTCTCAACCAGATGCATTCGCGGTCGGCTCTTCGGCTAGCAATGCACTGGAACTGATGGCCGAAAGTGGTGACAACTCCGGGCTGCTAAGTACCATTGACTCACTGGACGAAGTCAGTGGTGATGCACCGCTGGGGCCTGGCAGCAGCGCGAGCTTCAATCTGGACGTTGAGGTTGATGACGATACGTCACTGCGTCTGACTGTTTTGACCATGCTGGTGAATACCAATGATGCGTTCACGGGCGTTAACGGCGCCGATATCGGCGATTTGGCCGTAGGTGAAGGTATGCTATTCAGGACCCCTGGTTATGATTCTGGAACCGAGGCGAACAGTGAAGCACAAGGGACGATTCCCGGGCCTGCGGATGGTGGCGAGGGCTTTAATGCAGCCCGCGACGATGTCGCTGATCAGGTTACCATGCACGGCGGGGTCGTCACTGCTGCAGACGGCCTGGCCGGTTCAGTTCTGGGCCAGCAACACCGTTGGGACAACCCTGTTACCACAGTCACTATCACTCGCGTGGAATAGCTTGAGGTGACGCCATCAGAAGACGGACGGAACTTTAGCCGATAACATTGCTCTTAACGTTTAACCCGCTACTTTGCGGGTTTCTTTGCACACAAATAAATAAAGCCTGGATTCACTCCCTGGCGTTGGGTACACAATGGAAGCGCAAGAATCGAATGGCAGCCAGTGGAAAATACTGCTTGTTGAAGATGAGGCAGATATTGCGGCCTTGGTGAGTCTGCATCTGGAAGACATCGGTGCAGAAGTGTTCCATGTTGATCGCGGTGATACGGCCCTTGAGGCAGCTACAAAATCTGCTTGGGATCTGATGCTACTGGATCTGCGCTTGCCTGGAATGGGGGGGCTTGAAATTTGTCGTATGCTGCGTGAGCAGGGTAACCAGGTTCCCATTCTGATGCTCACGTCAAAATCCAGCGAACTCGATCGTGTGCTGGGGTTGGAGCTGGGCGCTGATGATTACCTAACAAAGCCCTTTAGCCCCCTTGAGCTGACTGCCAGGGTCAAGGCTATTCTGCGCCGCGTATCACAATTTCAGCAGGCCGCTGAGCGCAGTGAAGAACGGGAAACTGTTGTCAAATGTGGTGCGCTGACCGTTGAATCCCGAACGCGGGAGGTGCGGCTTGGTGATGTTAATGTGGATCTCACTTCGAGAGAGTTTGATCTGTTACTACATTTTGTGCGTAATCCCGGCCAGGTATTCAGACGGTCTGAGCTACTGGACAAAATTTGGGGCTATGGGCATGAGGGCTACGAACACACCGTTAATTCACACATCAACAGACTGCGCTCAAAAATAGAAGATAATCCAGCCGACCCCACCCGGATTGTTACCGTGTGGGGGGTGGGTTACAAGTTTTGTGAAGGTCGCGTCGCTTAGTATGAAGCTACGACACCGTCTTTACACGAAAATCGCCTGCACCGTCCTGTGTTTGTTTATGGCACTGACCGGAGTTCTCCTCTATGCCACCAGCAAAACCAGTGAGCGGTACTCCCTGGAGATCACCCAGCGAACCAATCGGGATATTGCACTGCACGCTGCGCAGGACATGCCCCTCTTCGAAAACAACGAAGTCAACCAGCCTGCCTTGAAGGAGCTGGCTCATCATGTGATGTTCATCAACCCGATTGTTGAGGTGTATCTACTTGATTTGGAGGGCAATATTCTGTCCCATGCGTTGCCTTATGGCAGCGTGGAGCTGGACAGCGTAAAGATGGAGCCGCTTCGTCTCTTTCTCGATAACTCGGTGGAACTGCCTATCTACGGCGATGATCCGCGCAATCCCGGAGAGCAAGCCGTTTTCTCAGTCTCGCCGGTCATGTCCGGCGAAGTGCACGCGGGGTATTTGTATACCGTACTGAACGGCGGCACCGGCAAGGGTGTGAGCGAGTCTTTGCAGGGTAGTTATAACCTGCGTGTTGGCGCGCTAATAATCATTGCCAGCTTGTTTGTCGCTGTGGTGATAGGCCTGCTAATTTTTGCGGTATTAACCAAACGACTGCAACACCTGCTGCTGACGGTTCGCAACTATCGCGAGGGTAGCTATGAGGGTCGTATGGCCATTGTGGGGCGTTCGCCACCAAGAGATGAATTGGACGAACTTGGGATCGCCATCCATGAGATGAGCCTGCGTATCGAAAGTCAAATCCATGCGTTGGAGGAAGTCGATAATACCCGACGTGAACTGATTGCCAATGTGTCCCACGATCTGCGTACACCCCTGGCTTCTATGCAGGGCTACATTGAGACCCTCATTGTAAAGGGTGAGGCGCTCAGTGAGGGGCAGCGCAGGGATTTCCTCAATGTGGCGCACAAGCACAGTAAGCGTCTCAATGAATTGGTGGGCGAGCTCTTCGAGTTATCCAAACTGGAGTCTCGCTTCGCTGAGCCAAAGTGGGAAGCGTTCCCTCTAATGGAGCTGGTCCACGACACGGTGCAGGAGTTTTCTCTCAGGAGCGATGAACGTGATATCGACATATCTGCTAAGTGTGAAGAGCCAAACGCTATGGTCTTTGCCGATATTGCAATGATTCAACGGGTGCTGGATAACCTGCTGGATAATGCCATACGACACACCCCTCGCGGGGGCAGCATTAACGTCGCGATTCGCAGTGAAGAAGAACGCTATCGTATCGAAGTCAAGGACACCGGGCGCGGTATATCCTCCCACGATATCCCGCATATTTTTGACCGCTTCTACCGACCCGAAACAGAGTCCCCGGATGCAAGTGAGGGACATGGATTGGGTTTGGCAATTGTAAAGCGCATTCTGGAATTACATCGCAGCACTGTGGACGTCTATAGCGAACCCGATCGCGGCACTGCCTTCGTATTCTGGCTGCCACAGAATAGACTGGCGATATGAGATTCAGGCGGTAACGCCAGCAGAAGGAAGGAATACGGGTAACGTCGGGTCGTCAAAAAGATAGGTGTGTTACCGTTTTATATCAGGCCTGCGCATTGGGCTAGCCGCCTTGATAGGTGCTTTGCAGTCACATTGAGAAAGCCAAAAACACAGGGCATCCAGCGGCTCGAGGAGAATTGGTGCTGGAAATATGGCGCGCCCGGAGAGATTCGAACTCCCGACCAACTGGTTCGAAGCCAGTTACTCTATCCAGCTGAGCTACGGGCGCGTGGAAGAAGGGGGATTATATAGATTCCTGGCCAAGGAGGAAGGCCTGACCCGTCAATATCGCCGGATATCCACGATTTTTTTCAAGGATTTGGTGGTGTCGACGCGTTGTGCGGCCCGTTTTGCGCTCTGAGGGGGGTTCTGCAGAGCCGCCCCAGTGAGCCCACTGAGTAGCTTCGCGCGCGCAGGCGGCCCCAGCGCGCGTCTGGCGTATTCCTTCTCACGCTTTAGGCATTTACTCAGGTATACTATCGCCCACCTAAAGTCAGGTAATTACAGTGTCAGCCAACGAATCCAATACAGAAGCCACAGACAACGGTGATACGGCCAGTGAGACCGCTCCTGAGGGGGCGCTCACAGCGCCCTCCGCAGTGACACCCATGTCTGCACAGGTAGGCGTTGGGCCGCAGCAGGGCGAAATGCCCTTCGCGGTGGTGATGGGTAAAACGCTTACTGAATTCCCCAAGGACCTGTACATCCCACCTCAGGCGCTGGCGGTCTTCCTGGAGGCCTTTGAGGGCCCGCTGGACCTGCTGCTGTACCTGATCAAGCGGCAGAATCTGGATATTCTCGATATCGACGTCTCCCGCATCACCGAGCAGTACATGCAGTATGTGGAACTGATGGATGCGATGCAGTTTGAGCTGGCGGCAGAATACTTGCTGATGGCTGCCATGCTGGCCGAGATCAAGTCGCGTATGTTGCTGCCCCGCGCCAGCGACGTAGATGAAGACGAGGAAGATCCGCGCGCGCAACTTATCCGGCGCCTGCAGGAGTATGAGCGCTTCAAGAAGGCAGCGGAGGAGATAGAGGAATTGCCGCGCGTCGAGCGGGATACATGGGTGGGCAGCGCCGCACCGCCGGAATTGAATCGCGAGCGGCCCGAGCCGCACGTGGAAATGCGCGAACTGTTGCTGGCGATGGGCGAGGTAATGCGTCGGGCAGATATGTTCGCAAGTCACCATGTTGAGCGCGAAGCACTGTCCACACGGGAGCGTATGAGCGAGGTATTGGAGCGCTTGGCTGGCCAGCAGTTTGTCCCTTTTGTTTCACTGTTCAGTGTCACCGAGGGGCGGCTGGGAGTCGTGGTGACTTTCCTGGCCATCATGGAGCTTATTAAGGAATCACTCGTGGAAATCGTGCAGACAGAGATTTTTGGCCCGATCCACGTCAAGGCAAGGTCAGAATAATATGTCGGAAATCGGTTTGGTTCAGATTGTCGAAGGCGCGCTGCTGGCTGCCGATAAGCCGCTGACGGTCGCCAATTTGGCGGAGCTGTTCGAGGAACATGAGCGGCCAGACAATACGGCCATTAAAGAGGCGCTTACCGAGGCGCAGGCGCGCTGTGAGGACCGGGGCTTTGAACTGCAGGAAGTCGCCAGTGGCTTTCGCTACCAGGTACGCCAGTCACTGAGCCCATGGGTGGGTCGCCTGTGGCATGAGCGTCCACAAAAGTATTCGCGTGCACTGCTCGAAACGCTGGCGCTGGTTGCCTACCGCCAGCCCATCACGCGCGGCGAAATTGAAGAAATCCGCGGCGTAGCCGTGAGCTCCAACATCATCAAAACCCTGCATGAACGCGAGTGGATTCGGGTCGTGGGGCACCGCGATGTGCCGGGCCGCCCCGCTATGTATGCCACTACGCGTCAGTTTCTGGATTATTTCAGCCTGAAAACACTGGATCAGTTGCCCGCGCTGGCGGAAATCCGCGACCTTGAGACGCTCAATGCTGAGCTGGGCTTTACCGACCCGGTGCCGGGGCTGGCGCAGGAGCAAGAACAGGGACAGGGGCTAGATTCAGAACAGGATTCAGAGCAGGACTCAGAACAGGCGCAGGGAGCAGATTCTGATTCATCGATTGAGGCTGTATCGCAGCCAGAGTCAGGCCCGGAGGCAGATGCAGATTCGGCGACAGAATCAAACGCGTCGGCACAGTTAGAATCGGAGTCAGGCTTAGCACCGGAACAAGAACCGGAACACTCCAGCGATTCGGAACCAGCGATAGAGGCCGGGTACGGTCCAGGACTGTCCGTCGTCGGAGGTACGGCGCATACGCCGCCCGACAGCGACGATGCCGGTGAGTCCGTTACGCTGGACGAGGCCGTGGATGAACTCGAAGCCCGTGCCGCACAAGCGGAAACTGAACCGGAGTCAGGCACGGAGTCGCAATCAGAATCGCAGTCCGGGTCGGGTGAGCCGGTTGCCGATGCCGACACAGGCAGCGAACAGGCCGCCGATCCAGAGCAGAGTGAGTACACCGACAGCACGTCCTCCAAACCCGAATCGCAGGGCTGACCGGCCATGGCAAAGAAGTCCCATAGGGACGCACCCCGTCTGCAGGAAAAGCAGCCCGCAAGTGCCAGAAGCAAGTCCGCTGACGCCAAGGCCCCCGCGGCAGATTCCGCCGTCGGTGAAAAGCTGCAGAAGGTACTGGCGCGAACCGGCCTGGGCTCGCGACGGGAGATGGAGCGCTGGATCGAGGCCGGTAGGGTAACGGTCAATGGCAAGGTCGCCCGACTTGGCGATCGCGTTGAAGCGCGCGACCGGTTGACCGTGGATGGCCGCCAGTTGGACCCACCACCGGCCGAGGAAGCGCGGTGCATTCTCTACCATAAGCCTACCGGTGAGGTCTGCTCGCGCAATGATCCCGAGGGGCGTCGCACGGTATTCGAGCGTCTGCCCAACCTCAAAACAGGCCGCTGGATTTCCATCGGTCGCCTCGATTTCAACACCTCCGGCTTGCTGCTGTTCACCACCGATGGTGAATTGGCCAACGGCCTGATGCACCCTTCATCCAATATCGAGCGCGAATACATGGTGCGCGTAATGGGCGATGTGCAGGATGAAATGCTCGATCGCATGCGCGAAGGGGTGATGTTGGAGGACGGTATGGCGCGCTTCACCGACATCCAGCAAATCGGCAAGGGCGGCATCAACCGCTGGTTCTGCGTAGTGCTGATGGAAGGGCGCAATCGCGAGGTGCGGCGCCTGTGGGAATCCCAGGGATTGACCGTATCCCGACTCAAGCGCGTGCGCTATGGCGATGTTTTCATCCCCTCCAAGGTCAAGCAGGGCCAGTGGACCGAACTGGAGCGCTCTGAGGTTAAATCACTTTATCGCCTGGCCAACCTGGCACCCAAAGAACAGGCGCGCAGCACCGACAAGGAACGCGAGGTGATGGAGCGCCAGTTCGGCAAGCGCCACGGCCGTGGAGGCCACAGCCGCGGAGCACCGGGTGGCGGCACTCCGAAGAAACGCGGCCGATCATAACTGGTGTTGCAATAATACGCCTGGCACAGGTTAACGCCGGTTCCGATATCCGCATATAAACAAGCTAACGTGCATCAAACGCCTTGCCAGTAACCCCGACACTGTCATCACCCATCAGATAAAGATACGGCCCCATAATGTCCTCCGGCGAAGGATTTTTAGTCGGCTCCTCAGCGGGATACGCCGCCCTGCGCATCGCGGTGTTCGTGCCTCTCGGGTTCAGCGTGTTCACGCGCACCTTGCAGATGTTCTCCAGTTCATCGGCCAGCACCTGCATAAACCCTTCCGTGGCAAATTTGGATACCGCATACGCGCCCCAGTAAGCCTTGCCGGTGCGGCCCACGCCTGAGGATGTCAGTATGATGGACGCACTCGGTGCCTGTTGCAGTAGCGGTAGCAGGTAGCGAGTGAGAAGGAACTGGGCGTTGACATTGACCTGCATTACCTCCGTCCACGCGGCGTAACCGGCGTCGGAGATCGGGCGTCGCTCGCCCAGCAGTGCAGCGTTGTGCAAAATGCCGTCGAGACAGGGGAACGCCTCGCCCAGGCTGGCGGCCAGGTTGATGTAGCTTTCCTCCGTGGCCGTGGACAGGTCCATTTCTATAATCGCCGGTTTGGCGCCGCCGGCGGTCTCAATTTCATCGTACACCGCATCCAGCTTGCTGCCGGTGCGGCCCAACAGTAAAACTGTCGCCCCATGGTTGGCATAAGTGAGTGCGGCAGTGCGGCCAATACCGTCGCCGGCACCGGTGACCAGTATGGTTTTCCCTTCCAGCAGGTCGCTGCGCGGCGTGTAATTGTCGGGGATCAGAAGGCTTGTCATGCGATGTCCTGTTGTTGGCTGCCCAGAATCAGTGCGAGCAGGTCGGTGCTGTGTTGTGCGGCGACATTCGCGCCCCAGCGCTGTGGATCGTCGTCCGCTTCGATATAACCGTAGCAGGCGGCGATGGTATACATGCCGGCGCTGCGACCGGCTTCTATGTCACGCAGGTGGTCGCCCACGTAGATCGCTTCGTGGGGAGCGCAGCCGAGATCGCGACAGTTGCGATAGAGCGACTCCGGGTGCGGCTTGCGGTTGGCAATGTCGTCCGGGCAGACAATGCTGCTCGGCGGCGGCTGGATATCCAGCTTGTCCATCAGCGGCGCGGTGTAGGCGCGCGGCTTGTTGGTGGAGACGCCCCAGGCAATACCCTGTTCCTGTAGGCGTTCAAGCAGTTCCACGATACCGGGATAGGGGGTGGCGAGCGTGCCCAGCACCTCGCTATAGAGTTCCAGCAGGCGCAAGCGGTTGCGCTCAAACTCCGGCGCGTCCTCCTGCATATCCAGGCCCAGGCTGACCAGTGCGCGCGCGCCATTGGATACCGAGGCGCGTATCAGCGCCGGGTCCATGGGGTCGCGGCCGTACTCGGCCCGCAGGGTTTGCACCACGGGGACGAATTCGTCGGCGGTATCCACCAGAGTGCCGTCGAGGTCGAACAGGACAGCGCGCAGTGTTTTCGGGAAGGCGGGTCGCGGTGTCATCAGTTCGGCTTCACCGCGCGTACCATGTAATTGACGCTGACATCCGATTCCTTCAGGCGGTAGCGTCGGCTCAGCGGGTTGTAGGTCAGGCCAGTCATGCCCTCAAGCAGCAGCCCCGCCTCGCGCATCCACGCTGCCAGCTCCGAGGGTTTGATGAACTTGGCGTACTCGTGTGTACCCGCCGGCAACAGTTGCAAGATATGCTCGGCACCGACAATCGCGAACGCAAAGGCCTTGGGGTTGCGATTGATGGTGGAGAAATACACTGAGCCGCCGGGTTTTGCCAGAGCGGCACAGGCCGCTATAACGGCGCCCGGGTCCGGCACATGCTCCAGCATTTCGAGGCAGCAAACGATATCGAACGATGCGCCTTCCTTGGCGGCCAATTGTTCAGCAGTGGATTGCTGGTAGTCGACTTCGACACCGGATTCCAGTTGATGCAGCCGGGCCACGGCCAGTGGCGCCTCGCCCATGTCGATGCCGGTGACGGTTGCACCGCGCTGCGCCATCGCCTCGGCCAGAATGCCGCCGCCGCAGCCGACATCCACCAGCCGCTTTCCGGCCACGGGGGAGTGCTCGTCGATGTAGTTGGCGCGCAGCGGGTTGATCTCGTGTAGCGGCTTGAATTCGCTGCCGCGATCCCACCAGCGTGAGGCCAGCGCCTCGAATTTGGCGATTTCCTGAGGGTCTACATTCAGTTCAGTGCTCATTGTGCTGCGCCTGCGGTTTTCGCGATCCGTTGTTGCCACGCGCTGATGCGGGGCGAGAGTGCATTGAGGTCGACCCGCAATAATTTGCGGTCGGCCATTAAGGGTTGGCCGGCTATCCAGCTGTGGCTCACCTGGCTGCCGTTACAGGCGTAAACCAGCTGTGACAGCGGGTTGTAGAGGGGTTGTGTCTCCGGGCCGCTCAGGTCCACCGCGATCAGATCGGCCTGCTTGCCCGCCTCCAGGCTGCCGATCTGGTCTTCCAGACCCATTGCCCTGGCGCCATTGATAGTGGCCATTGCGAGGGCGTCGGCTGCGGGCAGCGAGGTGGCGTCCTGTGAGTGCAGTTTCGCTAGCAGCGCCGCGCTCTGCAGCTCGCCAAACAGGTTGAGATCATTGTTGCTGGCGGCGCTGTCAGTGCCCAGCGCGACATTCACGCCCTGCGTCATCAATGTGCTGACGCGGCAGGAACCGGATGCCAATTTCATATTCGATTGCGGGCAGTGCACCACATGGGCGCCTGTTTCCGCCAGCAGCGCGATATCCTGGTCACCCAGGTCTGTCATGTGGACACACTGGGTTCTGGGGCCTAGTAGGCCGAGGCGGTGCAGCGTATCCAGCGGCCGCTCGCCGCATTGTTCAACTGCCAGCAGCACTTCGCCTGCGGTTTCGTGCAGGTGTATATGCACGGGGGTGTCCAGCTCGGCCGCCAGCGTCGCAACCTTGGCCAGATTGGCCTCGCATACGGTATAGGGTGCGTGTGGGCCGAATACCACTGTCACCAGCGGGCTGTGCTTGTAGTCATCACGCAGGGCGAGTCCCTTGCTGATGTAATCGTCTGCGTCCTGCCCCCAGGCGGTCGGGAAATCAAAGATAGGGAAGGTAATCTGGCAGCGCATACCCAGTCTCTGCGCAGTGGCTGCGCAGGCATTGGGGAAGAAATACATATCGCTGAAGGTGGTGGTGCCGGAGCGTATCATCTCGGCGATGGCCAGCTCGGTGCCATCGGTGACAAATTCTTCACTGACATGAGCCCCTTCTGCCGGCCAGATGTGCTCTTCCAGCCAGGGCATCAGCGGGGTGTCGTCCGCATAGCCGCGCAACAGGGTCATCGCGGCGTGGCCGTGGCAGTTGATCAGCCCAGGCAGCAGTGCATGTCCGGGTAGCTCGATAACCTGCTTGGCCTCAATGGATTGTGCATCATCACGCGGGAGCAGGGCAGAAATCTTGTCGTCAGTTATCGCAATGCTGTGATTTTCCAGTACCTTCCCGTGGGGCAGTACCGGCACGATCCAGCCGGCGTGGATCAGTGTGTCGACAGTGCTTGGTGGTGAACTCATGTGTCTATTTTCCTGTTTCCCCGCGTAATCCCGGGCGTGTCTGAAGGTGCTGCCCGACAGCTCCAGACCCGCTGGTTGGCGGGAATTGGGCGGCCGGCGCGAAAGTATAACCACAAATCGGGCGAAGCTGCCCTAAAGGCGTCGATTTTCTGCAAAAACGTGGCGGTAGCACCGCAAAATCCCGTATAATCGGCGGTTTGATTTCGGGGCACTACAGCATTGATTCTGAAGTATTTACGCTTAAATTCAGCGTTGCTGGAAAATGGCCCTGTATAAGAATTAACCGTTGTCCTTAAGATGCGTTCGCAGCCAGTCAAGGAAGTTCCAGTAAATGGGTGAATTAGCCAAAGAAATCCTCCCCGTCAATATTGAAGACGAGATGAAGCAGTCCTACCTCGACTACGCGATGAGCGTGATCGTGGGGCGGGCTCTGCCCGATGTGCGAGACGGCTTGAAACCGGTGCACAGGCGCGTGCTGTTTGCGATGAACGAGCTCAGCAACGACTGGAACAAGGGGTACAAGAAATCTGCCCGCGTGGTGGGGGATGTGATCGGTAAATACCATCCGCACGGAGACTCTGCGGTGTACGACACCATCGTCCGCATGGCCCAGCCGTTCTCCCTGCGCTATATGCTGGTGGATGGGCAGGGCAACTTCGGCTCGGTGGACGGTGATTCCGCGGCGGCCATGCGTTACACCGAAATCCGCATGCGCAAGATTGCGCACTCCATTCTGGCGGATCTCGACAAGGAAACCGTTGATTTCGTCGACAACTATGACGGCACTGAACGTATTCCCGCCGTCATGCCCACCCGGGTCCCCAACCTGCTGATCAACGGCTCCTCCGGTATCGCCGTGGGTATGGCCACCAATATCCCACCGCACAACCTCACTGAGGTGGTCAGCGGCTGTCTGGCGCTGATTCGCGATCCGGACCTGACGGTCGACGAGCTGATGGAACACATACCCGGCCCCGACTTCCCGACGGCCGGTATAATCAATGGCCGGGCCGGCATCATTCAGGCCTATCGCACCGGGCGCGGCCGGATTTATGTGCGCGCCAAGGCCGAGGTCATTCACGACGAGAAGCGCGGCAAGGATATTATCCTGATCCATGAGCTGCCTTATCAGTTGAACAAGGCCCGCCTGATCGAGAAGATCGCGGAGCTGGTAAAAGAAAAGAACATTGAGGGTATTACCGAGCTGCGCGATGAATCCGACAAGGATGGCATGCGCGTGGTTATCGAATTGCGCCGCGGTGAAATTGGCGACGTGGTTCTCAACAACCTGTACGCGCAGACGGCGATGCAGTCGGTATTCGGGATCAACATGGTGGCGCTGGTCGATGGCCAGCCCAAGCTGTTGAACCTCAAGGAAATTCTGGAAGCCTTTATCCGCCACCGCCGGGAAGTAGTGACACGGCGCACGATTTACCTGCTGCGAAAAGCGCGGGAGCGCGGGCATATTCTCGAAGGTCTGGCGATTGCCCTGAGCAATATCGATCCGATTATTGAACTGATTAAAGCGTCTCCGAGTTCGGCTGAAGCGAAGGAAAAACTACTTGCGCAGCCCTGGTTGCCGGGCGATGTCACCGGCATGCTCGAGCGCGCCGGCGCCGATGCCTGCCGCCCCGATGAGCTGGAGCCGCAGTATGGCCTGCACGACGGCAAATACCTGCTGTCACCCGCCCAGGCGCAGGCGATTCTCGAGTTGCGCCTGCATCGACTCACAGGTCTTGAACATGAAAAGCTGCTCAACGAGTATCAGGAAAAACTGCGTGAAATCGCGGATTTCCTCGATATTCTCGGCGATCCGGAGCGCCTAAAGCTGGTCATCCGTGAAGAACTGGAAGAGATCGTCACCGAGTTCGGCGACGAGCGTCGCACCGAAATTACCGCTTCACAGCATGACCTGACGGTAGAGGATTTGATCACCGAAGAGGACAGGGTAGTCACGATCTCCCACGGCGGTTACGCCAAAACGCAGCCGCTGAGCGACTATCAAGCACAGCGCCGCGGTGGCATGGGCAAGTCGGCAACGGCCGTGAAGGATGAGGATTTCGTCGAGCACCTGTTGATCGCCAGCACCCATGCGACGATTCTGTGTTTCTCCAATCTGGGTAAAGTGTACTGGCTGAAGGTCTACCAGATACCGCTGGCGGGCAGGAATTCCCGCGGGCGCCCGATGGTCAATCTGCTGCCGCTGGAAGAGGGTGAGCGCGTGACCTCTATCCTGCCGGTGGAAGAGTACACCGAGGGCCACTACATCTTCATGGCGACAGCCAACGGCACCGTCAAGAAAACACCGCTGACAGACTTCGCCCGCCAGCGCAGCGTAGGTTTGCGCGCGCTGCAACTGGACGAGGGCGATGTGCTGGTCGGCACGGCGATCACCGAGGGCGATAGCGATGTCATGCTGTTCAGCTCCGAAGGCAAAGCCGTTCGTTTCAAAGAAACCGATGTGCGCAAAATGGGCCGCACGGCGCGCGGTATCCGCGGCATACGCCTGGGCGAAGGGCACCGCATGATCTCCCTGATCATTCCGCAGGAAGCCGGCATGGTGCTGACAGTCAGTGAGAACGGTTACGGCAAGCGTACCCAGGTCGATGACTTCCCCACCAAAGGGCGCGGCGGCAAGGGTCTGATCGCGATGTCCACCAGTGAGCGCAACGGCGATATGGTCGGCGCGGTACAGGTCTTTGACGGCGATGAGCTGATGCTGATTTCCAATCAGGGCACCCTCGTGCGCACGCGCACCGACGAAGTGTCTGTGCTCAGTCGCAACACGCAGGGTGTGCGTGTCATCCGCACCAAGGAGGGCGAAAGCCTGGTGGGCGTGCAGCGTATTGAGGAGCCCGATGAACTGCCGGAATCCGAATCCGGTGCGGAACCCCAAGCAGGCCCGGAATCTGTCAGTGCCAAACCTGAAGGCACCGAACCTGATAGCACCGAACCTGATAGCACCGAAGACAACGCCGACTGACGCGGCATTCTCCAATCTGTTGAGGACGTAAGTACAATGACCCGCTGCTATAACTTTTGCGCCGGACCGGCATCACTGCCGGAACCGGTTCTTGAAATTGCCCGCGACGACATGCTGGACTGGCATGGCAAGGGCCTGTCATTGATGGAAATGAGCCATCGCAGCGCCGAGGTTGTGGGGGTTGCGAAGCATGCGGAGCAAACCCTGCGCAGCCTGCTGGGGATTCCCGATGACTACGCCGTGTTGTTCCTGCAGGGCGGTGCCAGTACGCAGTTCTCCGCAGTTCCCCTGAACCTGCTCGGCGACAAGGCCGGGGCGGACTATATCAATACAGGACAGTGGTCCAAGAAAGCCATTGAGGAAGCACAGCGCTACGGCGAGGTGAATGTCGTCGCCAGTGGTAAGGAGAGCAATTTCTCCACGATTCCGCCGCAATCTTCCTGGCAATTGGGCGCAGACCCCGCGTATTTTCACTATGTGGCCAATGAGACGATTGGCGGCGTCGAATTCTTCTGGACACCGCAGGTCGATGTGCCGCTGGTGACGGATATGTCATCGACGATTCTGTCGCGTGCGATTCGCGTGGAGGATTACGGTGTTATTTATGCCGGTGCGCAAAAAAATATCGGCCCGGCTGGCTTGACTCTGGTGATCGTGCGGCGCGACCTTCTGGGTAAGGCGCACCCGTTGTGCCCGGCGATGCTCAACTGGCAGATCGCGGCAGATAACGATTCCATGTACAACACGCCGCCGACCTATGCGCTGTATCTCGCCGGTCTGGTGTTTGACTGGCTGGTGGAGCAGGGCGGTGTGTCCGCTATCGAAGTCGTCAACCGTCGCAAGGCGGAGAAATTGTACGCGGCGATCGATGGCAGTGATTTTTACAGTAACCCGGTGGAGATCGCGAGCCGCTCGCTGATGAATGTGCCTTTCATTCTGGCCAATGCCGATCTGGACAAGCTGTTTCTGCAGGAGTCCGAGGCAGCTGGCTTACTCAACCTGAAAGGGCATCGCTCGGTGGGTGGTATGCGCGCCAGTATTTACAATGCTGTGAGTGAAGAGGCCGTGGATGCGCTGATCGCCTTTATGCAGGATTTTGAGCAACGTAACGGTTAAAACCACTTATGGCTGACAGCAGGAATCTAGAGCAGGTCCGGGCAGATATCGATGCTATCGATCAGGAAATTCAGGCTCTGATCAGTAAGCGTGCGCGCTGCGCGCAGCGTGTGGCCGAAATCAAGCTGGCCGAAGTGGCCGAGGCCCATGCGCGCGGCGAAACCAGTGTCGAGCCTGTGTTCTATCGCCCGGAGCGCGAGGCACAGGTCCTGCAACGCATTATCAGCCGAAATGAGGGCCCGCTGGAAGGCGCCAACATGGCGCATATCTTTCGTGAAATCATGTCTGCCTGTCTCGCGCTGGAAAAGCCGCTGCAGGTTGCCTACTTCGGCCCCGAGGGCACGTTCACGCAGGCGGCGGCCATCAAGCACTTCGGTCACGCGGCCGTCTGTGTGCCACAGGCAACGATCGACATGGTGTTTTCCCAGGTGGAGTCGGGTGAGTGTCACTACGGTGTGGTACCCGTCGAGAATTCGACGGAGGGCATGGTCAGTCATACGCTGGACAATTTCATGGATTCGCCGCTGCAGATATCCGGCGAAGTGGAAATGCGTATCGGGCTGCACCTGCTGGTAGCGCCGGGCACGGCTGAGGGCGATATCACCCGAATTTGTGCACACCAGCAGGCGCTCGCCCAGTGTCGTTCGTGGCTCGATAAACACTGGCCACAGCTGGAGCGCGAAGCGGTCAGCAGCAATGGTGAGGCTGCGCGGATGGCCGCACAGACACCGGGAGTGGCGGCGGTGGCCGGTGATATGGCGCTGGAGCGGTATCAACTTGAGGCACTGGCCACGCACATTGAGGACTACGCCGACAACACCACGCGGTTCCTGATTATCGGGCGCGAGGAAGTCCTGCCCAGTGGCCGCGACAAGACCTCTATTATCGTCGCCAGCCGCAACAAGCCCGGCGCGCTCTTCAGTCTGCTGGAGCCATTCAGGCGCGGCAATGTCAGTCTCACGCGTATCGATACGCGGCCGTCGCGCACCGAGAAGTGGGCCTATGTGTTCTTTATCGAGTTTGAAGGCCATTTGCGCGATGAGAAAATCGCGGCAATCATGGAGGAACTGGAAGAACAGTCCATCATGTTGAAGCCGTTGGGGTCCTATCCCCAGGCGCTGTTATAGATAGCCGCGTGAATTACGCTGCCGATACAGTCGTGATTGTCGGGCTGGGCCTGATTGGTGGGTCTCTGGCCAAGGCCCTGCGCCACAGCGGGTTCAGCAAGCATTTCATCGGCTGCGGGCACCGCGAACCCTCGTTGGTGCGCGGCGTGGAACTGGGCGTTATCGATGAATTTACACTGGATCTGGATGCTGCGGTAGCGCGCGCCGACATCGTCGTGATCTGCACGCCCACACTGACGGCCGAAAAAATGCTGGCGCAAATCTTACCGCGTCTGCAAGGCCGCTCCGGCGGACCCGTGATTACCGATGTCGCCAGCGTCAAGGGCAGCCTGCGCGATGCCGCTGTCGCCATCGCGGGTGCCGTACCGCCGCAGCTGGTGTTGGGTCACCCGATCGCCGGTTCAGAGCACAGCGGTGTGGAAGCCGCGGACACCAATCTGTTCGTCAACCACCGGGTTATCCTGACGCCGGAAGAAAACAATGATGCGGCGGCAGTGGCACTGGTGCGCGCGATGTGGGAGAGCACCGGCGCCGAGGTGCTGGATATGAGCGTGGAGCGCCACGATGCCGTACTCGCCGCGACCAGTCACCTTCCCCACTTGCTGGCCTATGCGTTGGTGGATGCGCTGGCGTCCTCGGATGCCAGCGATGATATATTCCGCTGCGCGGCCGGCGGCTTTCGCGATTTTACCCGCATCGCCTCCAGCGACCCGACCATGTGGCGCGATATCGCGCTGGCCAACAAGTCGGCACTGCTGGATGCGATCGACCTGTTCAGTGAGCACATGGGCGGCCTGCGCGCCGCGGTGGAGGCCGGCGATGCCGACACGCTCATGACCACCTTCTCCAGGGCCAAGCGGGCCCGGGATGAATTTGCCGCTCTTCTGGCCCGGCGCAGCGATTCAAAACGACCTTAAGGTTTACGTTATGCATTTCAAGTTACAGCCCGGCGGTACTCTCAAGGGTGCAGCCCGAGTTCCGGGTGATAAATCGATCTCTCACCGCGCCATTATGCTCGGCGCACTGGCCGAGGGTACATCCCGCGTTAACGGCTTTCTGGAAGGGGAGGATGCACTGGCCACACTGGCGGCGTTTCGCGCGATGGGTGTGGAGATAGAGGGGCCGGACAACGGCAATGTGACGGTGCATGGCGTCGGCCTGCACGGGCTAAAAGCGCCCGCGCATGCCCTGGATCTCGGCAATGCCGGTACCGGTATGCGCCTGCTCTGCGGCCTGTTGGCCGGCCAGCCATTCGATACTGAACTCACCGGTGATGCCTCGCTGTGCAGCCGCCCGATGGGACGCGTGATCGATCCGCTGACTAAAATGGGGGCGAGCATCGGCTCTGCCGAAGGCGGCAGGCCGCCACTCAAGATTCGCGGTGGCCAGCAATTACAGGGAATCCACTACGATCTGCCAATGGCGAGCGCGCAGGTAAAATCCTGTTGTCTGCTGGCCGGGTTGTACAGTCAGGGCAGAACCTCTGTCACCGAGCCCGCCCCGACGCGCGATCACACCGAGCGTATGCTGCGGGGCTTTGGCTATGAAGTGAACTCCGATGGCGCCGAGATAGCCTTGCACGGTGGCGGCCGCCTGCAGGCCTGCGATATCGAGGTGCCGGCGGATATTTCCTCGGCCACATTTTTTCTGGTCGGTGCGAGCATCGCGCCGGGTTCCGACCTGCTACTCGAGCATGTTGGCATCAATCCCACCCGTATTGGCGTGATCAATATCCTGCGACTGATGGGCGCGGATATTACGCTGCAGGCCGAGCGTGAAGTTGGTGGTGAACCGGTCGCGGATATCCGTGTTCGCTATGCTCCGCTGCACGGTATCGAGATTCCGCCGGATCAGGTGCCGCTGGCGATTGACGAATTTCCGGCCATTTTTATAGCGGCCGCCTGCGCCGATGGGCGCACCGTGCTGCACGGTGCCGAAGAACTTCGAGTGAAGGAGAGTGACCGTATCGCCGCGATGGCGGAGGGCTTGAGTACGCTCGGTGTGAGCAATGAGATACTGGACGACGGTATCATCATAGAGGGCGGTGAGATGGGGGGCGGTGTTATCACCACTTACAATGACCACCGCATCGCTATGTCGTTTGCCATTGCGGCATTGCGCGCCAGCGGCGAGATCACCGTGCAGGACTGTGATCACGTGGCGACATCCTTCCCCGGCTTCGACACGCTAGCGCGCCACCTTGGATTGTCTATTAACACGGTAGCAGGTTAACTGAGCGTGGCCAGTGTGCCGGTGATTACCGTCGATGGGCCCTCAGGAGCCGGCAAGGGCACCATCAGCCACATGTTGGCCGATCACCTCGGCTGGCATCTGCTGGACAGCGGTGCCCTGTATCGCGTTACTGGCCAGGCCTGTGTTATCGAGGGTGTCAGCTGGGAAGATCACAGCGCGGTGGCTGAGATCGCCCGGCACCTCGATGTAAAGTTCATTCTCGCCGACAGCGGTGAAATACTGGTGGAGTATAAAGGTGTCGATGTGAGCGCTGCCATGCGCACGGAAGAGGGCGGGCGTGGCGCCTCAACCGTGGCTGCTATACCCGCTGTGCGCGAGGCCCTGCTGGCCAGGCAGCGCGACTTCATGCAGCCGCCCGGTCTGGTCGCCGACGGCCGCGATATGGGCACTGTGGTTTTTCGCGACGCCCCCCTCAAATTCTTCCTCACCGCGAGCGCCGAAGAGCGGGCCGAGCGGCGCTATAAGCAGTTGATTGCAAAGGGAGAAAGTGTTAGTCTCCCGCGCCTTCTGGCGGATATACAGGAGCGAGATGAGCGCGATAGCAACCGCGCAATCGCCCCTTTGGTGCCCGCCGAAGATGCCATTGTCATCGACAGCAGTGACACGCCCGTTACCGACGTGTTTGAGCAGGTTCTGCTGGCAGTGAAAAACAGAGGTTTTATCTAGCCGTCCTCGGCCCTTAATTCCTTTTTCAATGGTGTAACTTACTGTTTTTCCAACTGATTCCAGTCAGGGTTAGGAAAGCAGTTTAATTTGGATAACCCGGGCCGACTGGAGGCGCGGTAGAGACAGATCCTTGTCTCGATCAAACCATACAGGTGCTAAGTAATGAGCGAATCCTTCGCCGAACTATTTGAAGAGAGTCTGAAAACCGTCGATATGAAACCCGGTGCAATTGTAACCGGTGTTGTCATCGACATAGATAACGAGTGGGTCACCGTACACGCGGGCTTGAAGTCCGAAGGTGTTATCCCCCGTGCACAGTTTATTGATGCCAACGGCGATTGCGCGCTGAGCATCGGCGACGAAGTACAGGTTGCGCTGGAAGCCGTGGAAGATGGCTTCGGCGAGACCAAGCTGTCGCGTGAAAAGGCCAAGCGTGCCGAGTCCTGGAAGGATCTGGAAGCCGCGCACGAAGCCGACGAAGTGGTTACCGGTATTATCAATGGCAAGGTCAAGGGTGGCTTTACCGTCGATATTAATACTATCCGGGCATTCCTCCCAGGCTCTCTGGTGGATGTTCGTCCAGTGCGCGAAACCGTGCACCTGGAAGGCAAGGAACTCGAGTTCAAAGTTATCAAGCTGGACCAGAAGCGCAACAACGTGGTGGTTTCACGTCGCGCGGTTATGGAAGCAGCGAACAGCGTCGAGCGCGACGCTCTGCTGGAATCCCTGCAGGAAGGTATGTCTGTCAAGGGTATCGTGAAGAACCTGACCGACTACGGTGCGTTTGTTGACCTCGGCGGTGTTGACGGCTTGCTGCACATTACCGATATGGCGTGGAAGCGCATCAAGCACCCCTCCGAGATTGTGGAAGTGGGTCAGGAAATCGACGTCAAGATTCTCAAGTTCGACCGTGAGCGCAACCGTGTATCCCTCGGCCTGAAGCAACTGGGCGAAGATCCCTGGTTGGAAATCACTGGCCGCTACCCGGAAAACAGCCGCGTCAAAGCCAAAATCACCAACCTCACCGATTACGGCTGCTTTGCCGAGCTGGAAGAGGGTGTTGAAGGCCTGGTGCATGTATCCGAAATGGATTGGACCAACAAAAACGTTCACCCATCCAAGATCGTCAGCCTCGGTGATGAAGTAGAGGTGATGGTACTGGATATCGACGAAGATCGTCGTCGTATCTCTCTGGGTATCAAGCAGTGCCAGCAAAATCCCTGGGACGCGTTTGCAGAGCAGTACGCCAAAGGTGCCAAAATCACCGGCAACATCAAGTCGATCACCGATTTCGGTATTTTTATCGGCCTGGAAGGCAACATCGATGGTCTGGTTCACCTGTCGGACATCAGCTGGCACGAGCCGGGTGAAGAAGCCGTTCGCAATTACAAGAAAGGCGACGAGATCGAGACAGTTATCCTGTCCATCGACTCTGAGCGTGAGCGTATTTCACTGGGTATCAAGCAGCTTGAAGACGACCCGTTCGGTAACTATGTTGCCGAGAACGATCGCGGCGCGATCGTAACCGGTGAAGTGGTCGAGGTGGATGCCAAGTCCGTTACGGTCAAACTGGCCGACGAGGTTGAAGGCATTCTGAAGGCATCCGACATCAGCCGCGAGAAAGTGGAAGATGCGCGCAGTGCGTTCAAAGTGGGAGACACGGTTGAAGCCAAGATTATTGCGGTAGATCGCAAGAGTCGCGGCCTGTCACTGTCGATCAAAGCCAAGGACTTCGACGATGAGAAAGAGGCTGTGAAGTCTCTGAAGGAGACTGAGAACGAGACAGCTTCTCCCGGTACTATCGGCGACCTGATCAAGGCACAAATGGGCGAATAATCGCGCGCGTCAGGCGCGTTGATTCGACCCTGAAAGGGCTCACTTCGGTGAGCCCTTTTTTTGTTTCTGCCGTAGAGAAATTGCCAACAAGGCCATGAGATTAGAAGTTTTTCGTTAAAAAATAAGGACTTGCGAAAAATTTCAGTGCGGTACACAATACCCGTTCCACAAAGTAGGCCATAAGAATACCTCGAACGGGGGCGATATGACCAAAAGCGAACTGATTGAGACGATACTGTCCCGGCAGAGCCAGTTGTCCGCGAAGGATGTAGAGCTGGCTGTGAAAACCATTCTCGAACATATGTCACAGGCGCTTGCCAATGGAGAGCGCATTGAAATCCGTGGCTTTGGGAGCTTCTCGCTGCACTTTCGTGAACCCCGGCGCGGGCGCAATCCAAAGACAGGAGATGCGGTTGAACTGACCGGCAAGTATGTACCGCATTTCAAGCCTGGAAAGGAGTTGCGGGAGCGGGTCAATCTGGGTTTACAGTTAGAAAATTAGGCGTGTTGTGGCACAAACAGGCGGTATGGTCGAAAGCTCATACCGTTTTTTTTAACTTCTTTTTACTGAACTGGGCATTCCGATGAAACGACTGCGAACTCTTATTACTGTGATCGTCGTATTGGCCATGCTGGCAGCGAGTGTACTGTTCGCTCTGCAAAATGAAACTGCCGTACCGCTGGATCTTTTGGTGTACACGTTCGCACCGCAGAGTCTTGCGCTGTGGGTGCTGGTAGCTTTCGCGCTCGGCGGCGTGCTCGGTATGATCGTATCCTCTGTAATTTTACTGCGAACACGGGCCTCTCTCAGTGCCTGCAAGAAACAATTGGATCGCGCTCGCGAAGAGGCCAGTAAGTTGCAAGGTGCGACTGCAGTGGCGAAGAGCGCATGACAAAGCCGGTTATCGTAGCGCTGGATTTCCCTTCCGCGGCTGAGGCCCTCAATCTCGCACAGCGCCTGTCGCCCTCATTGTGTCGGGTCAAGGTCGGTAAGGAACTCTTTACCCGGGCGGGACCTGCACTGGTCGAAGAATTGCAGGAGCGCGGTTTCGAGGTGTTTCTCGATCTGAAGTTTCACGATATCCCCAATACTGTTGCCGGTGCCGTGCGCGCGGCTGCCGAATTGGGCGTCTGGATGGTGAATGTGCACGCTAGCGGCGGGTGCAGGATGATGGAGGCGGCGGTGGAAGCACTCGCACCTTTCAGTCAACCGCCCATTCTGCTCGGTGTGACGGTGCTGACCAGTATGTCGGATCAGGATTTACAGGAACTGGGCTACAACGAAACCGCGCAACAGCGGGTTGCCCGGCTCGCGGCACTGGCAATGAAAAGCGGTCTGGATGGTGTGGTGTGCTCGGCTCAAGAAGCCGAGGTATTGCGCAGGCAATGCGGTGAAGCCTTTTTCCTGGTGACACCAGGCATCCGGCTGGCGGGTGACGACGCCGGCGATCAACGCCGTGTGATGACTCCGGCAAAAGCGTTGGCACTGGGTTCGGATTACCTCGTCATAGGCCGCTCCATTACTGCAGCGGATGATCCGCTGGCCGCGCTGCAACGGGTGCACGAGGAATTGGCCGCAAGCTGAACAGCGCCATGGTGGCGAAACTGTCGTTGTATTTTGCAGCAGTGTTGCCGCTGCGTGCGCCAGTTCCACCGGGTTACAGCGTTCGCCGTATTATCAAATGCGATCACCGGGGCCCTCTTTCCCGAGAACACTGCTAGACTTTTCTCCGGTACGGATGCCTGCAAGGATGCAGTTAACCTATATGGAGATTTTACTATGACCAATATCCCTTCGATACAACACAATACCCGGACTGCGCTGGCAGCGAGGGACATTATCAACCAACAGGGCGCGGTCGGTCGCGTCGCAGTAGCTGCCCTCATAATGGCATTGCTGTTGTGCGCAGGCATGCTGATGCGCACACCGTCCGCACTGGCGGAGGAGCAAAGTGTACCGACAACACCCGCGGTAACCAGCTCCGCAGCACGAGTCAATATCAATACCGCTGACGCACAGACCCTCGCGGCGAATCTCAAGGGCGTGGGTGAGGCCCGTGCTGCAGAAATCGTTCGCTACCGCGAAGCGTATGGCCCATTTGCTTCCGCTGATGAGCTGGTTGAGGTGAGCGGTATAGGCAACTCCACCCTGGACATGAATCGCGATGTGATAACACTGGAATAAGCTAACCGCATCCGTATTATGAGGGGGCCTTTGCCCCCTTTTTTTAGCGGTGATTTAGAACAGTGAAATGTCTCGTCAGCGGAGCGACCGGGTTTATCGGTCGACAGCTTTGCCAGCAACTGGTCGCGTACGGTCACTCCCTCGTGCCGTTGAGCTATCGCGGTGAACCGCTTGGTAGCGGACAACCGACCATTGCTGTGGATCTCGCTCGCGCTGATCCAGACGCCAGCCTGCTGCGTGACGTGGATGTTGTTTTCCACCTCGCGGGTATCGCGCATCAAAGCGCGCCTGATTCAGCGTACGCCGCGCTTAATTATACTGGAACGTTACGCTTGGCCCGATTGGCGGCAGCAGCCGGCGTCAGGTGTTTTGTCTTTCTCAGCAGTGTGAAAGCGATGGGTGCGCCGCCATCATCTGACGTGCGCACAGAATCCGCCTGCATACTGCCCAACGATGCGTATGGCCTGTCCAAGTGGCAGGCGGAGTGCGCACTGCGCGATGAATATACCGGGCAGGGTATGTCGGTCGTTATCGTGCGGCCTGCGTTGGTTTACGGTGCTGAGGCCAAGGGCAATCTTCAGGCTTTGGCGACAGGGGTGCGCTGGGGGCTGCCACGCCCTCCTGCGGTCGGCAGGCGCTCTATGATTGCGCTTAGCGATCTGGTGGAACTGCTGTGCGTGACAGCACAGCGTCCGCCGTTGGGCGTGTATACCTGGATAGCCTGCGGACCACAGGCATACAGCACCCGGGAGATATACGATCTGTTGCGTGAGAGCCAGGGCAAAGGCCGGGGTATATCCTGGCTACCACAGCGGGCATGGCAGTGGGGCGCCTGTCTCTTGGATACGCTAGCGCGCAGGGCGAGAGATAGCACCTACGACAAACTCTTTGGCACGGAACTTTACAGTAATGCAGCGGTGATACAGGCGACTTCATGGCGCCCTGTTACCACACTTGCAGACACGATGAAGGACGTTGAGTCCGCGCAGAGACATAAGTCATGACGGTCGTTCTGGTGACGTTGGTCTTGTCGATTATTCTGTGTGGCCTGTATGAGCGTTTCGCACGCTGGCGACAGATTCTGGATACGCCCAACGAGCGTAGCTCACACTCCCTGCCGACACCCCATGGCGGTGGTATCGCATTGCTCGTAGCTTTTGTACTGGGCCTGATACTGGCCGCGTCCTTATACGGTCCCCTGGGCGTATCCTTGATTATATTGACAGGCTGTACCCTGGTATTGGCGCTGGTTGGTGTCGTCGATGACTTGCGTAGTTTGTCTGTGCGCTGGCGTCTGTTGATGTACGGCATCGTGTGCCTGTTCGCCGCAGCCTCTCTCCTATCCGTAGCAAATTCTGCCGGAGTGTTTGTCAATACAGTGTATGTATTGCTGGGCGCGTTTGTGATGTTGTGGTCGTTGAATCTGTACAATTTTATGGACGGTATCGACGGCATTGCCGCCTTGCAGGCGGTGTTGGCCTGCAGCGGCGCGGCGCTGTTGGCGTGGCTCGCTGGTCACGATGACAACTATGTCCTTTATTGCCTGATCCTTGCAGCTGCACACGGTGGTTTTTTGGCCTGGAATGCGCCGCCCGCCCGTTTGTTCATGGGTGATGCCGGCAGCGTACCGACAGGCTTTTTGATGGCGGGACTGGCGCTGCTGGGGGCCGTGCAGGGCCAGTTGGATCCGCTGTGCTGGCTGGTGTTGGCAGCCGTTTTTGTCACCGATGCCAGCTGGACGCTGGCTAGGCGTATGATCACCGGGCAGAAGTTTACCCAGCCCCATCGCTCCCACGCCTACCAGCGGTTGAGCCGTTACTGGAAGTCTCACCTGAGAGTCGATCTGCTGTTGTTGGCGATAAACGTATTGTGGCTGCTGCCCTTGGCGTCAGCCGTACAGATGTGGCCTGAGTACAGACTATTTTTGGTAATTTTGGCATACCTTCCCCTGCTCTGCGGCATGGTGAAAGTGGGTAGAGTGACGTAAAATAAACACCCTAATTGTGCGGCTGTATAGTTTGAATAATGCGCGCTCGCCACAGCCAGGAGCACAGGAGGTGACTTGCTAAATCGTCCTCGCAAATTCGTGACCCAGTACTTTGTCGGAGTGATCGGCAGCCTTAGAGATGTTCTGCAAAAGGCTGTTGAACTGCCGCGCAATATCAAGCAGGCGTGTCTGTTCTCGCTGGATATGGTGTATGTTACTGCGGCGATGTGGTTAGCGGTGGCATTGCGATTCGGTCATCTCGATTTTCACCTAGGCCTGATCGAATACGCTTGCGGTGCGGTAACTCTCGTTGGCAGCGCGATGGTGTTTCTGCGTCTGGGGCTTTATCGGGCGGTTATCCGCTTTATGGGTCAACAGGCAATCTGGGCGATTGTCACCGCAGCGGGCTACTCTACCCTCATACTCGGCGCGACGGTCTTTTTTGCACGCGCTGAAGTACCGCGTTCCATGCCGTTTATCTACTGGGTACTCCTGGTGGTAGGTATCGGCGGTACACGACTGGCGGTGCGCGCGTACTACCAGACCAAACTGCGTGCGTTATCTGAGAATGTAATTATCTATGGTGCCGGGCAATCCGGACGTCAACTATTGCAGACGCTGCAACACGGTGAGCAGTACCACCCGGTGGTATTCGTCGACGATGATCACTACCTGCAACGGTCCATTATTAACGGGCTTCAGGTAGCTCGACCGGAAGATATGGAACAGCTGATAGACCAGCACGATATCACACAGGTACTGCTGGCAATTCCCTCGGCATCACAGGAGCGTCGCAAGGAGATCATCAACTCGCTTGTCGGCTTGCCTGTCCATGTTCGTACCGTGCCCACTATCAACGAGTTACTCGCGGGTGAAGCCAGCGTCAACCAGATTCGTGATATCGACCTGGATGACCTTCTCGGTAGAGAACCGGTGCCACCGCATCCTGAACTGATTGAGAAATGCATCACTGGCAAGGTGGTGATGGTGACCGGTGCAGGTGGCTCCATTGGTGCTCAGCTGTGTCGACAAATTATCCGCTCCGGAGCGCGCGAACTGATACTCCTGGATAACTCCGAATATGCACTGTACAGCATAGAGCGAGAATTGCGGTCGATGCTGACAAGCCTAAACCTGCAGGTCGAACTGGTTGCGCTGCTGGGTTCCGTGCAAGATCAGAACCGCCTCGAGAGTATTTACCGTACGTTTGAAGTACGCACGGTCTATCATGCTGCAGCGTATAAACATGTTCCCATGGTGGAGTACAACATTGCCGAGGGTGTGGCCAATAATGTTTTCGGTACGTGGTATGCGGCAACCGCAGCGCGCAAGGCCGGCGTTGAGACTTTTGTATTGGTCTCAACCGACAAGGCCGTGCGCCCGACAAATATCATGGGTGCCTCCAAACGGCTGGCCGAAATGATTTTGCAGGGGCTTGCACAGCAGGAAGACGGGACAAGATTTTGTATGGTCCGCTTTGGAAACGTGCTGGGTTCATCGGGGTCAGTGGTGCCGTTGTTCCGGCAGCAGGTCGAGGACGGCGGCCCGGTTACAGTGACACACCCGGATGTATCGCGTTACTTCATGAGTATTCCGGAGGCTGCGCAACTGGTGCTGCAGGCTGGAGCGATGGCTACCGGCGGTGATGTTTTTGTTCTTGATATGGGTGAACCGGTACGTATTGTCGATCTGGCAAAGCGTATGATCCGACTTAGTGGCTATGAAATGGGCCACAATTCCCAGGGCGCTGGCCAGATAGAAATTGAGTACATCGGATTGCGTCCCGGCGAGAAACTGCACGAGGAGTTATTGTTGGGTACCAATGTGACAGGAACAGGTCACCCGATGATTATGCGCGCGGAGGAGGAGTGCCTGCCATTCAGCCAGATTGAGAGACTGCTGGCAAAACTGCGAAAGCACTGTGATTCACTCGACTGCGATGGTATCAGTTCTGTGTTGAGCTTTGCAGTCAGCGGGTTTGGCGATCACCAGGTGCGCTATGACCATCTCTGGAAGCGACAGGGCAAGCTGGTTGCGATAGAGTCTGCGGCCGCCTCCAATGTAAAGGAACTGTTCCCGGATGGCAGTCCCTAGCGTCGATTAACGCTGCCGTGAGTCAGCAGTAGAAGGTACACACCAGAGTCGCGCAGTCAGCGCAGCTTCGGGTCAGATTTCCTCGCTTATACTTAGCCATCTTTTTCATCGACATCGAACTGTCCGGTCAGTCTCCGTCTGATATGCGACCAGGACATTCCGGTGGCGAGGATGAAGGACAGTATCAGTAAGATGATCCAGGTTATTGCACCGGTGGCGTCGAGGCTGAGTAGTCCGAGGTCCACAAACCACCAGATAATACAGGCGAACAGCGCTCCCCCCAGCACGATACCCAGCACACCCAGCGAGAGTAAGGTAGCGCGCAGAAAAACGACCCACGCGATTAGCAGAATGACACCGATCAGTGCCATCACAGGGCCAAACTCTGCGCTGCGAGCCATGACCCAACTGACGTAGGAATAATCTGACGGGTTATAGGTTCCAAAAACCAGGGCGATAGCAAATAGCCATCGAGCGAAAAAACTGCCTATATTGAATTCTGTAGCCATAGTCGGTGATCCCGTGCCAATTCCAATCGCATGATAATCGTTGGGATGGGGGTTGGGCTACTCAGGAAGCCGCCTTTTTTGTTCTGGATGTTCCGCCATTCTTGCCGCGGGGCATAATTGAGCGAATTAGCCCACATGCGACTCGTGGATCTCTATGGCATTGCTGGGCATCGTGGCTACAGATAGCAATCGGCACCGCGCCTGGAAATCGGCCATTAGTCTATCCAGATTCCCCAGTGCGCCCATACGTTCACCGTGTATGGCCAGAGAGTTCTCATACAGCTTCATGTCCCAGTGATTCTTCTCGCGAAATTCGAGAGTCAGCTCTGGCCCGAGTTGCTCAAAAACAGACTCGATACGTTGTACCAGTTCGACTTCGCGGCCGAAGGTTTCGTTCTGGCGAAGATAGGACAGGTCAATCCCGGGAAAATATTGTTCAAGTTCCTGTTCAATCAGCACCATACTGTCGTCATAGCGTTCAACGATAACCAGCAGAGGTGTCTTGATCAGCATCGCTACGCTTTCCTGATACGCCGACTCGCCTATCGTGCTGTCAAAGTTGCTGGTACAGAAACTACAGTGAAAATTGCGGATGACAGGAGCCACGTCCGGTTGCATGCGCCATCGCACATAGTCAGCAAACGACAGTCTTTTGGCATGTATGGCACCGGGGGTATTAGCATCCTGACGGCGCTCGAAATCATACACCGAGCGCGCGCGATCTATCGGGTGTCGCAGCGAGATAAGCGGTAGTAACTGCAACTGCTCAGAGTTGGGAAGCGGGAACCGGATGTGATGACTGGAGATTGCTGAAATCTGTGTGTTAGCCTCCAGATAGGGCTTTAGATAGGCCGCGCCGCGCCGCATTTTGTCATCATCACGGTGATCGATGAAACCGGCGCCGAATTGACGTTGAAGACTCCAGTCTAGCGTGCTCCCTGCGTTTTTGAACAGATGGCAGTGTACTATCACTGGGCGTAGTGCATTCGGTTTGGGTGCTGATTTGGGCGGCTCTGCCTGCAGGATGTCTTCCAGAGCGTTGCGAATTGTTTCAGTACTGAACTGTTCCCTGATCACCTGGCGGCAATTTGTCGATAGTTTCTGCCACAAAAATTTCTCTTTGTATAACTCAATGACGTTATCGGCGAACGCTGTTTCACTGTCCGATATGAGGACGTTAAGGCCATCGGTCAATTGCATACCTTCCGCGCCGATGCTGGTGGTGACCACCGGTAGTCCGTAAGAAAAGCTCTGGCCAATCTTCCCCTTGACACCAGCGCCGTGAAGTAATGGTGATACAAACACCTTACTGTCGTTAAAGTATCCGGAAACGTCTTCCACGAAACCTGTCACGGTGATCGAGTCATTGGCCATTTCCAGCAGGCGCTCTGTCGGTTCACTACCGACGATAGTCAGATGGATGTCGGGTATCTTCTTCTTGATGAGCGGAAAAATATAGTCGATAAACCAGATGATACCCTCTTCATTGGGCGGATGTGCAAAGCTGCCTATGAACATCAGGCCAGAGCGTTCTTCAAAGCCTTTCTCGCAGGGTTCCAATGAATGGATGTTCGAGACCACTGAAATCTTGTTCGCAAATTCCTGCTCAGCGAGCATCTGCTTTTCAGTCGGACTGACAACCAGAGTGGCATCCGCTTCTTCGGCGAGGAAGAACTCTAGATTTTTCCAGCGTTGTACTTCCAGGTCCAGACGGCGCTGCTCGCGGACATAGTGAAGATCGACTGTATCGAAAATGGTTTTCGCGCTGGAGTACTTTTTCACGAGGTGCATGTACTTCTTGGTGGTCGCAGGGCGCGACATCAATACAAAGTCCAGCTCCTTGCCGTGCTCCCGTATAAAGTTCTCAAACTGTAGACCGCCATAATAGGTTTCGATCCCGATATCCTGCAATACCCTCGTGTACTTGGGATCGTAGGTGAGCTGGTCCGGCCAGAAAGATACCTTATAGTTCATCTGCTGCAAAATCTTCAGCATGTTGAGCATGCGCAAAGAGCCGGAGTCCTTGTCAAAGGTGGGCACCTGATGGTCAATAATCAGAATGTGCTTATCGCCCGTTCTCTCTCTTGTGCCAAACAGTCCGGCGGAGCTGTACATGTGGTCTCTATCGAGAGTTTCCCGCCATTTCTCAATAAACTTTTCGCGATTGATATCCTGATAGCGCTTGTATCCCGAACTGGTTTCTTTACCGGCGGACGCCCCGCCGTAATGTACTACTCGTGCAGCGGGTTGATAAATCACCTTGTAGTCCATTGCGCGCACGGTAAAACACAGATCGGTGTCCTCGTAATACGCGGGCGCAAAACGCTGATCGAAGCCGCCGATCTCATTCCACAGTTGAGTTGAAATCATCAGGCAGGCGCCTGAGCAGTAATCGACCGCCTTGCGGTAGGAGTATTTGGGAAGGTCGGGGTTATCTCCGTGACCGTAATTGCAGCCGTTGCCGTCGCGCCAGATGATGCCGCCCGCCTCCTGCAGGCTGCCATCGGGATAAACGAGTTTTGCCCCTACTGCGCCAGTAGAGGCTTCCGAGAAGGGCGCGAGCATGGCTTCAAGCCATCCCTCTGTGACTTCCGTATCGTTGTTCAGAAACAGCAGATAGCTGCCTCTGGCCGCTTGCGCCGCCTGATTGCAGGCGTTGACAAACACTTCATTGGTTTCGTTGGTGATAACCCGAATTCCTGAAATAGCTGCGAGTTGCTGCGGCGTTTCGTCTGTCGAGTTGTTGTCCACCACAATGATTTCATAGCTTCCCCGGCTATGAGCAAGCAGGGAATGCAGGCATTTGTATGTAAAGGCCCAGTTGTTGAACACAGGAATAATAATGCTGACTTGTGGTGTGTCAGTGGTTGGAAATACGAAATCTTTCGGGTCTGTTACATCAATGTCTGCATCGACAGATTGAGGTACCTCCAGGTGAGACGGTTCCTCTTCAGCAATTGTGCCCGCCTCTGTTGTCTGTGCTTGCGCCGAGAGATTAAGCTCTTCTGCGTCAAGTGACGCGTCACCAGCAGCGGTATTCTCTATCGCCACCGCATAGATATTGTCGGGCTTGTGTTCAGCGGAGAAAAGGGTGGCCTCTCTGTGCACACCGTCCTCTGTCTGCTCTTGAGGTAACTCTTGATTGGAGGGGGGTGCTACAGTGGGAGATGCCTCGTCTGCCGAACCTGCCTGCGCAGATGCTGCTGTCGTCGGAACGAGGAAGAGCTCCGGCTTGCTCTCCCGCTTCGCATCAACTGCGATATTCGCCGGCGGAGCTTCCGCAGTCTGTTCGTCCGATATGTCGTCGGCAGGCGGCATCTCCTTGCTGCCTTTGGCTGCAACGGCCTTGTTGGAGGGTTCTTCATCAGCGTCCTGCCCTGCCAGAGATACAGTATCGCTGGCAGCGTCTTCGACTGTAGGTGAATCAACAGCCAGCTCTTTTGGCGTATCGATTACATCAGAAGCGTCTATCGCTTCGCCAACTTCTGCATTCGCAGTTTCCGTGTTCCCGGCTTTCTCTTCCTGCACGTCAGGTTGCGGGTTCTCACCGGTTACGACACCCTTAGTCCATTGCAACAGCCTTCGCAGTAGGGTGCCCTTGGGAAATACGGACTCCACAGCGTGCTGATACTTCTGGTAGGCCCTCCAGGGGCGTGTGGTATAGATCTGAAAAACAATCTTTTCCAATTCGTCATATCGGGTGACTAACTGGGCTTCGATGTCCCTTTGCCGTTGCAGTTCATCGCGCAGATCTGACATCTCCCGAAGCCGTAAGGCCTCTTCCTCTTTCTGTGCCGATAGAACAATTTCCTGGGCTCCAAGGACATTCTGCAGTGTTGTCTGTTCCTGCTGCAGCGCGATGATTTCGCGGTCTCTGCCGGAGATGCCCTCCTGCAGCCTTGATATCTCTGTTACTCGGGAGGACAGCTCAGCCTGCAGGTTCGAGAGGGTGTTGGTCAGTGAGTCGACCTCGCCCTGTTTACCGGCCAGTTCGTCTCGTAGTGATGAGATCGTGATATGTGGCGTGTTTAACTGGTTTTGCAACTCTGCGATCTGATTTCGAAGATTGGCAATTTCATCCTGCAGTGTGTTGATCTCGCCTCTGAGCGCATGGGATTGATTCTGCAGAGAAATCCGGTCGTGGTAGAGGTGCTCCGTATTGGCGATATAACGGTATTCGCGGAACGTCTTATCGGCGTCGAGCTGTGCTTTGATACGGTTTAACTTAGCCTGATACCATTCGGGGGCACTTTCTTCCTTGGCCTTTTCTAAAGACAGTGCGACGTCACTGTTGTAAAAAAGACTTTGATTAGTCAGAAATTGCTCGCCCAGTTTGTCAAATGCCACGTAGTCTTCTGGTGTCACTTCCCGCTGTGAAACATCACACAGCAGCCTGTAGTAGTCGGCGATCGTTTGGTGACAGCGCGCATCGAGGTCTGCATCTGACACCTCGTGATGCCGCATATCCTGGTCGACAAACTGATCGAGCTTCTCTTGGTCCATCGCTGCGAAGTTGGGTTTGTCCAGCCCGACGGTCTCGAACACATGCTCGATAGTAGCCTGGGGATCGCCGAGTACAGACTCGAACGTCACAAAGCAGCGGGGCAGGTGGCGGGTATTCTTTTCGGCCTCCAGCATGTACTGCATCCAGAGAACCAGTGACTTATCGACTGAAAACCCATTTCTGCGAGCCAGTGAGTCAGCAATCTCCAATGGGCTGCGAATCACCAGCGCGGCGCGCGGCTTGACATTTTCACTGTCAAGTAAGGGCAGCCAGAACGGCAGCAATCGGCACAACCTGGGGTCCTTGATGGCCGAGAGCTCGCTCTCGGGTATATCGGTGCGCAGAAAAGTGCGCACATCATTGACAAGCTGGGATTCCTCAAATTTTTCCGGCCAGTTCTCCGGCAGCGGGAGAGGATCATCCCAGGAAGAGTTAAACGACTCCAAAATACAATCGTTGGCGAGTACAACGTATTTGTTCTCAAAGAACCCTTTGGGGTTATCGCTTTGAGTTTCGAGCATTTTTGCGCCGAGATTGACGCCCAGAAGGCTGAGAACACCAGTGAACGCCGAGGTCCCACTGCGATGCATTCCCAACACGAATAAACAGTTCTTCATATATTCTTTGCGTTACGCTTCAGAGTTCTTGTAGTTTATATTTTTCATTTACAGCGGCATTCTTGATGTCACGCTGGATTTTGCGGTTCTAGGCTCGGACAAGAATTGCGATAACCGAATTCCACTAGCTCGAAAGATCGCTGGCACTGACGTACATCTACCGACACCCAAGAGCGTTGGCCTATATGTTCCGAGAGGGTTTTGCCATCCCAGAGATTCCCGCTGAATCACCTGCTGTAGGGTAATACGCGTCACATCGGTATCTGCAACCTGCTGTTTCCGCATGATACGGCCTCTCTGAAAGCGCTTCGGTACTATATCATCACTTATTCGGCATTACCCATTTCGCCAGCTTTGGTCATCATCAGGCCATGCGTGGTGCACGAAAATATTACAACAAAACAGCACTCGCGAGAGAGCTCCGCAGGGGTATTTTCGGGCGAAGTGTAGAGTGGTACTCAAAAAACGTCGAATCTCTCCCGGTGAACCAAAATTTGGCGCTTGGAGGGTTTGACAATGTGCTCCGCAGAAGGTTCACGGGGAGGTGGGAGAGGGGATGCTGCGAAAGACACTACTGGCGAATTGGCCTTGCCTGGTTCCTTCGATTGCCCAATTGAGCTGGCGCAGTGTACGCCTTGGTCGTACTGATCCCGGCCTTTATATCGCTCCACGGGCGGTATACAGTATTTTGCTTGTACGCCTCTTCCGAAATCACAATTTCTACTGCGCGGTGTTCTTTTGTCATCACGTCGTCCTCGTTACTGCGTTTTTGCTATGCCTGATCACGCATTGGCACAGCGCCCCAGAGTGGTCTATTGGCTTCAGACTTTCACTCTAAGTGCGACGATAGGCCAATTTCGGCGCAGTGGAAGGCAGCGAGGGTACCCAAATTAG
The DNA here is from genome assembly GCF_055809315.1 of Halioglobus sp. D3-4. Lineage (NCBI taxonomy): Bacteria > Pseudomonadati > Pseudomonadota > Gammaproteobacteria > Cellvibrionales > Halieaceae > Halioglobus > Halioglobus sp. D3-4. The sequence goes on along the minus strand of NZ_CM147907.1, from coordinate 1,881,000 downwards.
GCAGCCCGCTTTGCACTTGGACGCCCCGAGCAATGGTGCACATGCTCCGGTTCTAGAGGTGTGTCACAGTTTGTAGCGAGCTGTGATGCCTGACCCGCGTGTTGGGGGGTAATATACGCAATTGTCGATGCATCCAGCCCTGTCATGCCGAACCCTTGAGCCAGGGTTGCCTGCGGGGCTAGCCAGGGGTGCTCAGCTGATGAAACCCAGACGGGGCAGTCAGGCCTACTTGATCAAATGGTCTGGCTTGTTAGGAAACGCCGCAGTGTCACAATCATCAAAACGACAGGATATCGAAAGCTTACGGGCGCTGGCCGTTTTATCCGTCATATTGTTCCATCTGGATTTTCCTTTTATCCCGGGCGGGTTTCTCGGTGTCGATGTCTTTTTTGTGATATCGGGTTACCTAATTTCCCGAAACATCCTCTCCAGTTTGGGAAATGGGCAGTTCAGTTTTAAAGGGTTTTATGCCAGGCGAGCCCGACGCCTGCTACCGGCCCTGTTTGTCACTCTGATTTTTACCTTGATTCTGAGTTTTCTGGTCTTCCCGCCGGATCACTCTTTCAGGTTGGCGATCGTAGCAATTCTGTCCGTTTTTTCTCTGTCAAATTTCCTGTTCTGGAGTGAGTTGGGCTACTTCGATACAGCGGCCCACCTGAAGCCGCTGCTACATACCTGGTCGCTCTCCGTTGAAGAGCAGTTCTACCTGATATGGCCCGCATTTCTCGCGTTGTGTTTTAGCACCAAAAAGCGCCGTGTATTCTGGCCGGCGATTTTTCTAGTCGCCATCCTGTCACTGCTGCTTGCCCAGTCCGTACAGGGTGTTAACCCAGGAGCGGCGTTCTTCCTGACACCCTTTCGGATTTTCGAGTTCTGTATCGGGGCTATGGTCGTCAGATTTCAGCGCTCCCAGTCGCCGAAGCGTTTTTATACGGTGCTGTTATTGTTTCTGGGCTACACCGCTCTGCTTTTTTCGTTCCTCACTTTTGACGATAAGACACCCATGCCGGGATTCGCCTCGCTGCTTCCCTGTATCGCTACTGCCCTTATTATCTACGCTGCCGATGATCGCTTTCTGGGTGCACTGCGAACCAATTCGGCCATGGTTTATACAGGGGCGATTTCCTACTCACTGTACCTGGTTCATTGGCCCACCATCGTTTTCTTCAAATATCAGTTTGGGCCAGAACTCAGCCTCACTGCGAAAGGCTTTCTGCTGCTTTCCTTTTACGTATTGGCATCGCTGATGTACCGATACATTGAAACGCCCTTTCGGCAGAGTACCCGCCGTGGCATCCAAACATCTGCAAGGGGATTTGCGCCCGTTGTACTGGCTGCGCTGTTGATCTTGCTGATCTCTGGACAGGCGATCTACACACAAGGGTGGCGGTTTCGCCTGCCAGAGACGATAAATGCTATTCCCAGCGCGGACGCGATGTGGCGGGAGCGGAACGCAGTGACGCGTGTGGGCGAATGTTTTCTGATGAAAACCCAGTCGTTTTCGGAATTCAACCATTCACTCTGCCTGAAAACGGACCCTGACAGAAAAAATTACCTGATAATGGGGGACAGCTTCGCAGCCGACTCCTACAGTGTTTTGTCGGCAGCCTACCCGGACGTGAATTTTCTACAGGCCACTGCGGAGGCCTGTAGTCCGTACCCTCGTGCGGTGCAATATGAGACCTGCGAGCAACTGTTGGATTTTGTCGTCTCTGATTTTCTACCCGATAAGCGCATCGATGGCGTTATTCTCTCCGCATCCTGGCGCTATGATCAGCAGCCTCTTTTGTTAACAGCAATAGAGACTCTTTATTCGAAAACAGACAGGGTGATTGTTGTTGGCTCCGGTATCCGCTTTGTCAGCAGTGTCCCGGATCTGATTGTGGGCTCAGGGGCATCATCGAAAAGTGACATGGAAGCGTACGCGAACCAGTATATTGAGAGCTCCGAGCGGGAGGGAAACCGCCTGCTCAAACAGAGCTTGGAGTCGCTGGCGCCCTTTATCGATTATCAGCAGTACCAATGCTCTGATTCATGCAGGATTTTTACAGCAGACGGCGAGCTGGCCTATATTGATTACGGACACTTAACCTTGAGTGGCTCCATTGAACTCGCCGGGAAGATCGCGGACGAGTACAGGTACTTGTTTGTAGACGATTCGGGCAGTTAGTCACTTGGAGGCGGAATATGTCAGCGCATATCTGATCGCCGGCGATAGGTGAGTCTGTATAGCGCCGGCAGAACGACAAGCGTGAGTAGGGTAGATGAGATGATGCCCCCCACCACAACGGTCGCCAGTGGGCGCTGGACTTCCGCACCTGTGCCCGTGTTGAGAGCCATTGGCAGAAACCCCAGACTGGCCACCAGCGCGGTCATCAGGACCGGTCTGAGACGCTGCGTCGCACCGTGCTCAATGGCCTCGGCAAGCGGCATCCCCTGCCTGCGCAGCTCTCCGATAAATGTCAGCATGACCACGCCGTTAAGTACCGCGACCCCGGAGAGCGCAATGAAACCCACCATGGCTGAGATGGACAGGGGCATGTCGCGCAGTGTCAGTGCCAGTATTCCCCCCGTCAGCGCCAGCGGTATGCCGGTGAATATGATCAGTGCATCACGCAGGGAGTTGAATGCGCCGAACAGTAGGCCGAGAATCAGCAGCAGTATCAGGGGTACGACGATTGACAGGCGCTGGGAAGCGGACTGCAGTTGCTCGAAGGTGCCGCCGTACTCCAGCCAGTAGCCGCTGGGCATGTTCAGCTGCCCGTTCAGGAGGACTTGCGTATCGGCAATAAAACTGCCCAGATCCCGATCCGACACATTGGCCGTGACGACGACATTGCGTTTACCGCTGCGACGATTTATCTGGTTGGGTCCCTCCGTCACGGTGATGTCGGCAATTTCACCCAGCGGTACGTAGGCCAGTTCCGGATTGGTGTGGCCTGGAATAATGACGGGTAATGACGCCAGGGATTCCGGAGAGCGGCGCAGGCTTTCGTCCAGCCGCACGATCAATCGGAAACGCCTGTCGCCCTCATAGATCAGGCCTGTCTGTACACCGCTGATCGCCGTCTGCAGGGCCTGTTGCACATCCACCACGTTCAGTCCCAGCAATGCCATGTGGTCACGTATCGGCTCTATGTTCACAACGGGGAGGCCAGTTGTCTGTTCCACACGCACATCCGTGCTGCCACTGACCTGGCGCAGTAACTGCTCGGCCTGTTCACCGAGGCTTTCCAGAGTTGCCATATCGTCGCCGTATATACGGATTGCGACATCGGACCTCACGCCCGCGATCAACTCGTTGAAACGCATTTCAATCGGCTGGGTAAACTCGTAATTGTTTCCGGGTATGCGCTCTACCGTCTCCCGCAGTTCTGCCAGCAACTGTGCTTTGGGCTTTGACGGGTTGGGCCATTCCTCTCGCGGTTTCAGAATCAGGATGGTATCGGCCATGCTGGGCGGCATGGGATCTGTCGCAATCTCCGGAGTGCCGATCTTGGAGAAGACCCGTTCAACTTCGGCAAATGTGCGCAGCTCGGATTCCAGTTGCATCTGCATTTTGGTTGATTGCTCTATGCCTGTTCCGGGAATTCTAAGTGCGTGCATGGCGATGTCGTGCTCATCCAGCTGCGGCAGAAACTCACTGCCCATCCGGGTGGCTTGCACACCTGCAGCAACCACCAATAACATCGCGACAGCGATTACTGGCACCGCGAACCTCTGCGCGCCCGCCAGTGTCGGTCGATACACCTTGTGTGCAAAGCGCATCAGCGGGTTCTCGCGCTCACTGATGTTGCCCTTAACCAGAATAGCGATTGCAGCGGGTACAAAGGTGATTGAGAAGATCAGGGAACCGGCCAGCGCGGCGATGACGGTAAATGCCATTGGCTGGAACATCTTTCCCTCTACGCCAGTGAGCGCGAATAGCGGTAGGTACACCAGCATAATAATAAATACACCAAATACGGCGGGTTGTACGACCTCACGCGTACTGGCGGTGACCTCTCGCAACCGTTCTTCCAGCGTCAGCAATCTACCGAGTTTCTGTTGCGCAGAACCCAGTCGTCGCAGTGCATTTTCAACGACGATGACAGCGCCATCGACAATTAGGCCGAAGTCGATTGCCCCCAGGCTCATCAGGTTCCCGGAAACACGATTGGTCGACATGCCGGTAATTGCAAACAGCATGGACAGGGGGATCACCAGAGCGGCGATGAATGCAGCGCGTATATTGCCCAGCAACAGGAACATTACAGCGATGACCAGTACGGCACCTTCGAACAGGTTGGTCCGTACGGTGGCGATGGTTTTGTCTACTAGCGAGGTGCGGTCGTAGAGAGCAACTGCCTCGACACCCTCAGGCAGGCTGAGATTGACTCGCTCCAGTGCTTCGCCAATGGCTTTGGCTACGGTGCGGCTGTTTTCGCCCAGCAGCATAAACGCTGTACCGAGCACGGTTTCCTCACCGTTGAGCGTCGCCGAGCCGGTGCGCAATTGTTTGCCATAGCTGACTTCTGCCACATCCGAAACCCGCACCGGCGCATCATCTCGTTTTGCAACAACCACCTCGCCGATGTCCTTGAGGTCGTGCAATTGCCCGCTGGAGCGAATCAGCCACTGTTCGCCGCGCTGCTCAATATAGCCGGCGCCAGCATTCTGGTTGTTCTGCTGTAGCGCACTGATGACATCCTCCACGGTGATTTTAAACGCCAGTAGTCTCAGTGGATCGGGGGCCACCTGATACTCGCGTTCAAATCCTCCGAGGCTGTTGATCTCGGTTACGCCGGGGGTAGTCACCAGCTGCGGGCGGATGATCCAGTCCTGAATGGAGCGAAGATCTTCGGTGGAGTAGGGTGAACCGTCGGGTTTTCGCGCGTCGGGGGTGGCCCTGACGGCATAGACGAATATTTCGCCGAGGCCACTGGCAATGGGGCCGGGGCTGGGTTCAAGTCCGGGCGGCAGTTCGCTGCGTATGCCCTGCAGTCGCTCTGCGATCTGTTGTCGGGCCCAATAGATATCGGTGCCCTCTTTGAAAATCACCGTCACCTGTGACAGCCCATAGCGCGACAATGAGCGGGTGTAGTCCAGCATGGGTATGCCGGCCATCGCGTTTTCCACTACATAGGTGACGCGTTGCTCAACCTCCAGTGGTGAGTAGCCCTCTGCCTCCGTATTGATCTGTACCTGAATATTGGTGATATCGGGTACTGCATCTATCGGTAGTTTTATACCGTTGTAGATACCTAGTGCGGCCAATAGCAGCGTGGCGAACAGGGTCAGCCAGCGCCTTTTAACCGAGGCGCCGATAATTCTGTCGATCATGTCGTTCTCCTAGTGATCGTGGCTGACACCACCTTTGAGAATGTCGGCTTTCAACACAAAGCTGTTATTGGTCACGTACTCTGTGTCTGGCTCCAGCCCGCCCAGTACCTCGGAGAACTCTTCGTTACTCTCGCCGAGTTCGAGCATGCGCACTTCAAAGGTATTGCCATAGCGGGCGAACACCACTGGCTGATCTTCAATGGTTTGCAGCGCACTGTTACGTATCGCCAGTGGTACTTCGCGGCGAGCGATTTCGACATCGGCCTTGAGATGCATGCCCGGACGCCAATGTCCCTCAGGGTTGGGAATGGTGGCCCTGGCCCTGGCGATATGGCCGCCTGTCATAATCGGGGCGATATAGCTGATGGTGCTGCGCGCCACCTCGTGGTGGTGCAGGTCGTAGACGGTGACGAGCTGGCCTGTGGCGAGCTTCTCAATGTCCTCCGGAAAGGCGGACAGCTCCACCCAGACCTGGGATAGATCAGTGATCTCAAGCAGCGCACCTTCATCTGCGCGATCACCTGTATTGACAGACCTGGCAGTCACTTCACCGTTTGCGGGGCTGGCAACATCGTAACTCTGTAGGGTCTGCGTGTTGCGCAGGGTGGCGACTTTCTGCCCTTTGCGGACGTTGTCACCCACGCTCACGTACACAGACTCTACAATGCCCGGATAAGGCGCGTTAACGTGAAAGACCTGATCCGCTACCGCGGCGATGACGCCGAACAGCGTGTCGGTAAAGACCAGCGTCATGGCGCCCGCACGTTCTGTTGCCAGCCCGGCTAAACGCTGTTGGCGCTTGCTGATTTCGGTGCGCCCTTCTGGGTTGTCATACTGCCACTGGTAGTCCTGCCCCTGTAAACTGGCGTTCACTGAGACGTCGAAAGAGTGTGGCTCTGAAACCATTTGATTACTGACCAGATAGTCGTTTTCGGGTGTGAATGCCAGATCTTGCACCGCGCCGCCGAGGCGTTCCAATCGTATATCTACGACAAGCTCAGTGGGAGAAACGGGTTCGCCATCACGATAGGCATAGATGCGCATCTCGGGTGGAATACCCCGATTATAAATGGTCACTTCCAGCGAGAGACCGCGGTCATCGCTCAGCAGCGTGCCACCGTGAGGCCCTTTGGGTGGCTCTGCGTGATCACCGTGTTCCCCGCTGGCCAGAACGGCGTTGCCATATAGAGCCAGATTGAGAGCGAGGTAGATCAACAGGGTATGGATTTTCATGACAGGTCTCCTTCAGTGGCGCCTTCCAGCGGCTCACCGGTAATGCGCTCCAGTTCAAGTAGCAACAGGTGGATAGTGCTGTAGAGATCAATCAGTTCGCGCTCCAGCGCAAAGCGTTCTTCCTGGGCATCGACCCATTGCAGCGCCGAGTACTGGCCGAGCAGGTAACCCTGACGGAGGTCTTCGATGAGTTTGCGGGAGCGGGGAAGTAGTTCGTCTCTCACCTGCACGGCCTGGTCATGGTTGTTCTGCAGTTGTTGATAGAGCTGCTGCAGTTCCAGCGCAAGCGTCTGAGTGAGCATTTCGGTCCCCTTTGCGCTGCGCGAGTGATCCGCTCTGGCCGCCCTGATTCTCCCCTCATTGGGATTGCTGAAATGCAGGGGCATGGAAACGAATAAGACCAGCGCCTGATCATCACTGGCTTCAAAGTGCCGCAGGCCCAGACCCAGGGTCAGATCACTTTGGCCATCGGCCTGCGCCAACCCCACGCGTGCATCGGCCAGGCGCCGCAGTGCAAACTGTCTCTCGAGGCTGGATGTGCGTTGGATTGCGGTGTGCAGTGCCCGATGGTCCGGCAGTGCGGGCAGTACTGATAGATCGCCTTCGACCCGTTCAAAATTCGGTTCCCCCTGCCACATGGCGGCGAGTCGTCGAGCGGCGAGTAATTGCTCATTGCGCAAATTCTGAGCGGTTGCGCGACTGCGCGCCACTCTCAGTTCAAGTTTGGAGACATCGGCGGCAGCGGTTGCCCCGGCCCGGTTGCGGCTGCGGGTAATCTCAAGTGCCTTGCTGTCCTGGGCAAGCCTGTGTGCATTAACCTCTGCCTTCGCCTGCAGTGCGAGTATCTGATAATAGCGCCGGCTGGTTTCAGCCAGAACATCAAGCCGGCTCAATTCATACTCAGTGGACAACAGGTCCTGTCTGGCCTCTGCCACCGAGATGCGTTGCTTGCGTTTCTCGCCCAGTTCGATGACCTGACTCAGCGCCAGGGTGGTCTCACTGGCGTCAAGGTCGCTGTATTCGCCACTGCCTGCTGCGTTTGCAACTACCAGCTCAGCCCTTGGCGCGGGGCGCAGCCCGGCCTGCAGTCGCAACGCTTCGGCATTACTGCGCTGGTAGGGATAGAGCTGAAGGCCTTGGTTGTTTGCCAATGACAGCTGTAGCGCACGGGCAAGGCTGATGCTTGCCTGTGCGCTAGCGCCTGGGCTGACCGCCAGCGCCAGCACAAGGCCAGCACCCAACGCTGCAATCCGGCCAGCTATCAACTGCCGGTCCTTTCGTGTGGATAAAAACATGATGACTCCCGCAACCGGCGCACGCGCAAGCGCACCGGTCAAAAACTAAAAAATGTTTGCCGTGGGGGAGTTCAGGTGTTTGGTGGACGTACCGGGGGAGAGGTGCCGCTATTTGCCCGCTGTTGTGCAAAGGGCGTGGTCGCTGAGTGCAGCGCGATTGGCGCGCTTGCGGAATCGGTATTCAGTGCGACTGCGCAGAGGTGACAGTGGGGACCGTCCTCCAGATCGGAGTCGCTACCTGTTGGTTCATCATGTAAATCTGAGCCGGCGTGAGCCTGTACTGCATCGTGTGGGTCGAGAAAGTCGCTCGCCATATGCGCGAATGCCAGAGTGCAGTTGATAAGCATCTGGAGAGCGAAAAACATGGCAACAAAAGTTTTCACGATGGAAGATGGGTTTGTCTATTGAGTCTGTATGGTCGAGCGATGTTACTTGTTGCACACTGTGCTGGCAAGCGTGGGGGCTGTATGCGAGATGATTACAGGACGCTCCGCGATAGCGTGTTGCGAGGTTTGGGTACTGAATCGTTACAATCTCATGCGCTATGGATTACACAAAGTGGCGGCGCCTGAGACATTACCCGCTCAGGCGCCGATCCGGTCAGAGTCCGATCAGCGAACACCTCCACGGGCCATACCTTTGGAAGAGAAGTACTTCTCGGGCAGTTCGATGTTGTTCGTGTAGGTGCCCGGAACGGGTTTGCCGCTCAGATTGTATATCTCCTGCGTGATATCGTAGGAGCCATAGGCCAGTGAAAATTCAGTTTTGCGGTCATACAGGTTGACGACGTAAGCGTACTGTACACGCCACAGGTCGCCCCGTCCGTCATACATTTCACCCGAGATAGCTGTCCAGTTATCCTCATCGAAGTAAAAAGTACGCCGACCATAGATGTGTCGTTTGCCCTCTTTGAGGTTGGAATCCACGACCCAGACGCGACGCTTCTCCCAGCGGATTTTTTCGGGATTGAGAAACTTCTCGCCCAGCAAATCCTCGACCTTGTCCTGAAATACCATGTCATAGTTGGACGCAGGGAGAATCATCTCCTTCTTCCCTACCAGCGTCCAGGTGAAGCGCTCCGGTGAGCCGTTGTAGACATATGCATCATCGTAGGTTGAAGTACCTGCCACGCCAGGGTTGGGTGTGTCAAAGGAGACGGCGGGAGCCAGGCGAACCCGGCGTTGACCGACGAGGTACTGCCAAGCCTTACGGCCCTTGCCCTCGGAGTAGTCTGCGGCCGGCTCGTGTACAAGCAGGATTTCACCCGCGCGACGCGCGGGTTCATCGTAGTTAATGCGTAATTTACCCCAGACTTTGTCGCCGACAGGTTCATCCGGATTCTTGAACATTGGGAAAATCTGCGCAGAGGAGCCTCTGGTTGCCAGCACCGGCTTACCGTTGTTGGCGACATAGTAGACATCGTAATTCAGTTTGGAGTCTTCCTGGTAACGAATCATATGGTTCCAGAGAACCTCGAGCCCCGATTGTGGAATCGGGAACGGCACACCCGGCAGGTTCCCCTCAATTTTCTGACCATCCTCAACCAGTGTCGCTGTGGTCGCATTTTTCTGGGAATTGGCGTAATACCAGTCCGGGCGGATACTGCCCCGATGCGTGGGATAAACATGGATCTTGAAGCCGTCGGCACCGTATTTCTCGAACAATGCCTGAGTGCCCACCGTCAGGAACTGTGCATACTGTTTCCAGTTGCTCTCATCGATGGTGTATAGCGGTTTTTCATCTGCGAAGGGATTAACGTAGTCATCTGAGCCGGCGACGAAATTGGGCGGAACCGGGATACCGTCTGGGTTCCAGGGTGGAATGCTCCCATCGGCATTGCCCGCCATTTCGGCGCCCACCGGGGTCAATTCCTTGCCCAGTCTACTGGCCTCTTCCTCGGATACAGCTGCGAGCGCGCCCGCAGCTAACAATGATGATATGCAGACAGTTGCCAAACCGAGACCAGTTTTCATAACTATCGCTCCTATTAGTGAAAATCAGCTTATAAATCCAGTTTTAAGTATCTGCCAATCGGGGTGGGAATAACTTGATTAGAATCACCTGTTCGCCATTTAATCGGCAAATGGCTCAATGCCCCATGTTTGATCGCCAACGTCTGCGCAGCCAATCTGGAGGCGGCAGAAGTGACGGGCGCCCGGGTAGCGCAGCGCCGATGGTGTATGAAGTGGCCGTCAAAGAGCTGATGCTCACGCGTCTTCAGAGCTTGTGGCGGAGCGACATTTCGATCAGGCAATCCACTGCTCATCAGACAACGCCATCATGCTTTCCTTGCCACTTTTTATATCAGCCAGAAGCCAACGGGTTTCAGGCAGCAGCTTCTCGAAATAGTAGCGCGCAGATACCTGCTTGCCTTGCAGTAAATCAGAACGCTCGTCGGCAGAGGCCATCTTTTCAATGGCCGTGGTCGCCATCCTGGACCACAGGTAGCCTGTCACCGTCAGCGCCACCAGACGCAGGTAGGGCGTCGCCGCTGCGGCTGCCTGTTCGGGATCCCCGGGACCGTTGGTATAGATCCAGTTGGTTGCGTCCTGCAATATCTCCACGCTCTCCCGGAGCGGCTGGTGGTAGGCCGCATCCGGATTGCTATCCAGGTAATCCTGCAGCAGGGCAAACAGAGCCGTTATCAGCCGCCCTCCTGCCAATCCCAGCTTTCTGCCGACAAGGTCCATCGCCTGAATGCCGTTGGTACCCTCATAGATTCGCGTTATACGCCCGTCTCGTACCAGCTGCTCCAAGGGCCAATCCGTGGTGAAGCCTGCTCCACCGAGCACCTGCAAGCCCAGATTGGCATTGTTCGAACCCTCATCCGTGAGAAACGCTTTGACTACCGGGGTGAGAAGTTGCACAAGGTCATCGGCATTCTGTCGTGTATCGGCATCGGGGTGAGCGACGGACAGATCCAACTGGAGCCCGGTAAACAGCGCCAGCGCTCTCATACCTTCATTTAGCACTTTCTGCCGCATCAGCATCCTGCGCACATCCGGGTGCACGATAATCGGGTCAGCGGGGCCGCTGTCATTCATGGCGCCGGCTGGTGAGCGGCTTTGCAGACGCTCCTGCGCGAAAGCGAGGCTTTCCTGATAGGCCATCTCGGCGAGGCCGAGGCCCTGCATCCCGACCATCAGTCTAGCCTCGTTCATCATCGTGAACATGGCTCTCATGCCATCATTTTCTTCTCCCACCAGCCAGCCGCGAGCTCCCTCGAAGTTCATGACGCAGGTGGCTGAACCTTTGATTCCCATCTTGTGCTCCAGGCCTCCGCAGAACACTGCATTGCGCTCGCCAGCTTCAGGCAGGAACTTGGGGACCACAAACAGGGAAATACCTTTTGTCGTATCCGGTGCCCCGGGCAGTTTTGCCAGTACCAAATGAACGATATTGTCTGACAGGTCGTGTTCTCCGCCAGTGATCCAGATTTTCGTTCCCTCGATACTGTAGCTGCCGTCGGCCTCTGGTTTCGCACGCGTGCGTATCAGCCCGAGGTCGGTGCCGCACTGGGGCTCTGTCAGGCACATTGTCCCTGTCCACTGTCCGTTGATCAGCTTCGGCAAATACACATCCTGCAACGCCTTTGAGCCGTGACTGTGCAGTGCGCTGATCGCACCGTGACTTAACCCCGGGTACATTCCCAGCGACATATTGGTCGAGCAGACCATTTCATCGACAATAAACTTCAACACATGGGGCAGACCCTGGCCACCGAAGTCGGGCGGGGCATCAAGCCCCGACCAACCCGACTGGACAAACTGCTGATATGCCTCCCTGAAACCGTCCGGAGTAGTGACTTCACGTGCCTCCGGGTCATAACTGCACGCTTGCTCATCTCCCGCTTTGTTGGTGGGATGTAGTACCTCTGAGGCAAACTTCCCCATTTCCTCCATGATGGCCACCATCACATCAGGAGTGGCTTCCATATAACGATCCAGGTGCTGTAGACGGTCTGCTTTCAATACGTCGAAAAGCAGAAAGGTCAGATCATTAATAGGTGCGCGATACGGCATATTGTAGCCTCATTTTGTGTTGATCGAGTTTGATATCGTGTCGAGGAATCAGGCTTCGCTATCGAGTTTCCACACGCAGCGCGATGACTGACTCAGCTTTTCCGAAGGCACAGTGAGCAAAGCACGTTGCTTTTCGCTCTCCCTGAACACCGCTACGGTGAAGGCGGCACCGCCAAATACCAGCAAGTGAGCCATCCAGACGATGCCAAAATTGTAGATGGACAGGAAAGACAGGCTGAAAACCATGCTCCACATCCAGCCCAACACCTGCATAAAATAGTGTTGCGATGCGAGATCCAGATGACGTAGTGGGTTACGCCGGTTGTCCATCAATGCAGACCAGGAACTCAGGATAAACTTTTTCATTTTTGTCACTCCTTTTAGTGTGTTGTCTGCAACAACTTACGCAGCGAAGTCCCAGCTGGTTCACAGCATTTTTTGCCGGCTGTCTCAGGTGTCGCTGTTCTTCGGGCTAAACCACTTGCAGCGCCACCATGGCTTCCTGCCGGGCGCCGTTTGGGGCTTGCGATGGGCATCCGGTATACCGTGCTTCGCATACCATTGTTCCCACTCGAAGGGTGTCAGGGTCTTTGGTAATTCTGTATGTGTGGCACGGCGCATCGCCTGTCCTCGCAAGCTGATATCGGCGCAGTCCTCGTCGCTGTCTCCCGGTGGCTGTTTCACCATGGTATGGTCTTACCCTGCCAGTCATAGAAGGTGCCGGAAGAGTGTGGTGGTAATGACCCAAGCACCTGCAAGAGGGATTCTGCACACTCCGAAGGCGCCCGTACCGGGTGCTTGTAGTTCGATGAGATAAAAGGGGAGGAAAGCGGTGAATGCACGGTGCCCGGGTGCAGTGCGACGGCGGTGACATTGGGATGGGTGACTCGCCATTCCTGCGCGATAGTGCGCAATAACATGTTGTGGGCGGCCTTGGAGGCGCGATAGCTGTACCAGCCGCCGAGCCGGTTGTCCTCGATACTGCCAACACGAGCGGACAACGACGCAAACACGGTGGGTTGCTCATGCCGCAGAAGTGTTGAAAACGCCTGGGCCAGAAGCGGCAGCAATATGGCATTTACTTGGAAAGCGCGCTGCAGATCCGCTGGCACGAGCTTCCTCAGACTTTTTTCAGGCCGCTGCCCTGGGCTGTGCAACAGACCTACCGTATTTATCATCAGGTGCACCCGATCAACGGATTGGTTAGCGATTTCTGCCGCTGCGGCAATGGATTCGGGCTGTAATGCATCAAACGCAATGTGCTTCACCCTTGAGTCTCTCGATGCTGCAGCACTGGAGCGTTGCAGAACAACCAGCTGTTGCAAATGCGCTTCCTGCGAGAGACGCTGAACAAGTGCAGACCCGATTGCTCCATTGCCCACGATGACTGCGTTGAAAGGCTCGTGCCACAGAGCGGGGGTCTTCACCGGCTTTGCAATGTCTCGACAAACGCGGCTATGTTGTCCATATCCTTGTCGGTAAGTGTGGCCGCCTGCGTCCACATTAACGCACTTTGAGGGCCCCTGGATTCGCCGTTTCTGTACTGCACGAGCTTGTCGTAAATAGTGCTTTGTGATTGACCGATAAGTGCGGGGCCGATACCGCCCTCGCCGCGACTGCCATGACAGGCAATACAGGTGGTGTAGGCTTTCTCCCCCATCTCCGATGGTGTCGCGCTGGCTTTTGCTGCCTCCTGCGCCACAGCAACAGCGACAACCCCACCAGTTTCCTGCTGCCAACGCGCATAGCAGTCACCGGTGCAGGCATGAACACTGTCTTTCTCAAAGGAATTGTTCTGGATTGCCCACAGCGGCAGGCCCATTGAAAAGCAGAAAAACAAGACGAGTACTACAGTGTTTTGTGACACAATCACTCCCGTAATAGTATTGGCTCGCATGGGCCGGTAAAAGACGTGTTTCACACACAATTACGCTCGGAATGTGCTTTTGGTTCAGTCGGAAATGGAGTGGCTTCAAACTGGCCGCGACCCTTTCCCGAAATCCTTTGAACGTTACTGCTCAGGTAGGGGCACAAGAGCAGCGCATAAATCCCTTTGTCACAGGTCCTCATATAATCTTGCTGCTGTACTCCCTGGCCATGTGGTAACGCATCTCTTCGAACCGTTATTTTTTTCACTACCCCTTCCAAGGGGAGGGAAGATTGCAGCAGTGATTGCGTATCTTCGAATACACATCAGTAGCGCTTGGGTTGTTACATACAGTATCAAGCTGTTGTCGATGAAGACGCTACAGAGATTCAGACGATTCATGGTGAAGCTTCTGGCGAGTTGACATGAGAGTGGAGACTGCCGGGCGAGCACTTCGAGAATCGCAGTGATGCACCCGCCGCAAGAAACAGATCAAGTGAAGATTTTGACGCATGCCAACAAGCGTCAGGAGCTTATCGCATGCTCGGTGTACCTGAGCTGGCGACAAGACTATTCACATTCCCATACTCACAGGCAACTGGATGGCTTGTAGAGCAATTGATGATTTGAAGCCTAAGGAGGTGTGTAATGTCCCCAATAAACGAAGATCAGGCGAAGGAGTACTGGCGCCGCAACCTGTCGCTTATGGTCAAGCTGATGGTGATCTGGTTCGTCGTTAGCTACGGCTGCGGCATTATTCTTTTTGATGTACTCAACCAGATTCAGATTGGCGGCTACAAGCTGGGTTTCTGGTTCGCCCAACAGGGTTCCATCTATGTATTTGTAGGATTGATTTTCTATTACGCGAAAAAAATGTCTGCGCTGGACCGCGAGTTCGGCGTGGAAGAAGACGAATAGGAGAGTCGCAAATGGAACTGCAAACTCTAACGTATATCGTCGTGGGGCTAACGTTCGCCATCTACATTGGTATCGCAATCTGGGCCAGGGCGGGATCCACCAAGGATTTTTACGTTGCCGGCGGCGGTATTCACCCGGTGCAGAATGGTATGGCGACGGCAGCAGACTGGATGTCTGCAGCATCGTTTATTTCCATGGCTGGCCTTATCGCGCTGAGCTTTGGTGGCTATGGCGGATCGGTATTCCTGATGGGCTGGACCGGTGGCTACGTAATACTCGCGATGCTGCTGGCCCCTTACCTGCGTAAATACGGCAAGTTCACGGTGCCGGAATTTATCGGCGACCGCTTCTATTCCAAATCTGCGCGCGCTGTCGCAGTCGTCTGCCTGATTCTCTGTTCGGTGACTTACGTGATTGGCCAGATGAAGGGTGTGGGTGTGGCATTCTCGCGTTTCCTGGAGGTGGATTACGACACCGGTTTGTATGTGGGCATGACGATTGTGTTCTTCTATGCGGTACTCGGTGGTATGAAAGGGATTACCTATACCCAGATTGTTCAGTACTGTGTGTTAATCATGGCATACACCATTCCCGCTATCTTTATCAGCCTGCAGCTCACGGGTAATCCGGTGCCGCAGCTGAGTCTCGGCAGTACCCTGGTAGGCACCGATGTCTATCTGCTGGACAAGCTGGATAGGGTGGTGACGGATCTGGGCTTCAAAGAGTACACGACTAACGTGCGACTCAGTGGTATCAATATGTTTGCCTTTACCATGTCGCTGATGATTGGTACCGCGGGATTGCCCCATGTGATTATCCGCTTTTTTACTGTACCCAGAGTGAAGGATGCACGATCTTCCGCAGGTTGGGCGCTGGTATTTATCGCCATCCTTTACACCACCGCACCTGCCGTTGCCGGTATGGCACGTCTCAACCTGATGCAGACTATCGAACCACAACCCGGAGCGCATCTCGCTTACGAGGAGCGCCCGGATTGGTTCAGGAACTGGGAGAAGACCGGACTATTGCAGTTTGAGGATAAGAATGGCGATGGCCTGATCCAATACTCTGCTGACAATGCTACCAATGAGATGGTGAAGATCGATAACGACATCATAGTGTTGGCCAATCCCGAGATCGCCAAGCTGCCCAACTGGGTAATTGCCCTGGTAGCCGCAGGTGGACTCGCGGCGGCGCTATCGACAGCGGCGGGTTTGCTGCTGGCGATATCCTCGGCGATCTCCCATGACTTGCTCAAAGGTATGATCGCACCGAATATCAGCGAGAAGGCAGAGCTTAATTCATCGCGTATCGCCATGGCGGTGGCAATCGCCGGCGCTGGTTACCTGGGACTCAATCCGCCCGGATTTGCGGCGGGGACGGTGGCCCTGGCTTTTGGCCTGGCGGCGTCCTCAATCTTCCCGGCACTGATGATGGGTATCTTCTCGAAGGGTATCACCAAGGAAGGTGCGATCGCCGGAATGGTGTGCGGTATCGGTGTCACCCTGTTCTACGTGTTCCAGCACAAGGGCATTATGTTTATTCCCGGCACTGCCTTCCTCGGTGATTCACCTGCCAACTGGTTTATGGGTATCGAGCCCAACGCCTTCGGTGTGGTAGGCGCCATGGTGAACTTCGCCATCGCTTTTGCTGTGTCGAAAGTAACAGAGGCGCCGCCAGCGCGGGTGCGGGAGATGGTTGAGAATATCCGTATTCCGGTGGGCTCGGGTGCGGCCGCTGACCACTAGAGATTCCAGTCCCGTTTGGGGGGTGCCGTATCGCGGCACCTCCTTTTTTTCCAGCCTACGGTGGGTAAGCAGCGTGAGCGCCGGAGAACTAGCGTGCCTCGCCACCAATGGCTTGCGCCAGCGCAATACAATCCCCGTTAGGATACGTTAGAGTTACCCTTCAATCTGGTCGAAGATGGGGCATGTAATGAGTCTGATAGATTTAATGAAAGAGAAGGTGGAAAAGCAGCTGGCAGCCTATGACGAGCAGCTCGAGGCGGCTCAGGCGGAAGCCAGGGCAAGGAAGGCGAAAGCCGAAGCTGATGTGGCTGGAGCGGATCTGGAGGAGCAGTTCCTCACCCAGATTAACGAGCTCAAGGACAAGATGGCAGAGGGGCGCGCTTACCTGAAAGAACTGGCCGATGCGGGTGAGGATAAGGCCGAAGAGATTAAGGCAAGAGCCGCCAGCTTTTTCAAATAGAGCGGGCTCTGAAGGCTGATTCAGGTGGCTAGCAGCAGCATCGGCAAATGAAAGGCGCTGGATTCACAGCCTTGCGACAGGGATTCCGGATGCTGGCATTTATCGAACGCGGTTTGTCGCGGAGTGGCTATTGTGTGGCTCGGGAGAAATAAAAAAGGGGCTGCATTTCTGCAGCCCCTTCGTTATATGGCTCCGCCTGCTGGGCTCGAACCAGCGACCCAATGATTAACAGTCATTTGCTCTACCAACTGAGCTAAGGCGGAATGGCGTTAACCGAAGGTCGCGTATATTAATGATGGACTGCTCGTCGGTCAACCGCTATTTAGTGATTTAACGCAGGCTGTGATTACAGGCTGCATTTCAACCCTATGTAGACGATAATACACGGCTATTTTTTTATTGCTCAGGGGGCGGAATCAGTGTCCAGGCGTTTTAAGGTGGAGTCCTCTTTCCAGCCGGCCGGTGACCAGCCGGAGGCTATTCGCCAGCTGGTAGAAGGGGCAAAAGCGGGGCTCGCGGCCCAGACGCTGCTCGGCGTTACCGGCTCGGGTAAGACCTTCACCATGGCCCATGTGGTGGAGCAGCTGCAGCGCCCGACCATCGTGATGGCACACAACAAGACGCTGGCGGCACAGCTCTATGGCGAGTTCAAGGAGTTTTTCCCCAACAACGCGGTGGAATACTTCGTTTCCTATTACGACTACTATCAGCCCGAGGCCTATGTGCCGTCATCGGATACCTTTATAGAGAAGGATGCCTCGGTGAATGAGCACATCGAGCAGATGCGCCTGTCTGCGACCAAGGCCCTGATGGAGCGCAGCGATTGCCTTGTGGTGGCCACCGTCTCTGCCATCTACGGCCTCGGTGATCCCAAGTCTTACTTCAAAATGCTGATTCACTTGTCGCGCGGCGAGATCGTCAATCAACGCGAGATCCTGCGACAGCTTGCTGATTTACAGTACACCCGCAATGACGTCGATTTCCGCCGTGGCACCTATCGTGTACGCGGTGATGTGATCGATATATTCCCTGCTGACTCGGAGAAGGATGCGGTTCGCATCGAACTGTTCGACGAGGAGATCGACAATATCTGCTGGTTCGACCCGCTCACAGGCGTGGTGGAGAGCAAGGTGCCGCGCGTCACGATTTACCCCAAGAGCCACTACGTCACACCGCGCGAAGTCCTGCTGGACGCGGTGGTACAGATTGAGGAAGAGTTGACGGATCGACTCAAGCAGTTGCGCGAGAACGACAAACTGGTCGAGGCGCAGCGTCTGGAGCAGCGCACCCGCTATGATATGGAGATGATCCGGGAGCTGGGCTATTGCAACGGGATTGAAAACTACTCACGCTACCTGTCCGGCCGAGCGCCGGGCGCACCGCCGCCGACGCTGTTTGAATACCTGCCTGACAATGCATTGGTCATCGTGGATGAATCCCATGTCAGTATCCCGCAGGTCGGTGCTATGTATAAAGGCGATCGCTCACGTAAGGAAACCCTGGTCGAGTATGGCTTCCGTCTGCCCTCAGCGCTCGATAACCGTCCGCTGCGATTTGAGGAGTGGGAGCGCCTGGCCACGCAGCGTGTGTTTGTCTCGGCGACTCCCGGCCCGTACGAAGCGGAAAAATCGGGCCGCACAGTGGAGCAGGTAGTGCGCCCGACCGGGCTTATTGATCCACCGGTGGAAGTGCGCCCGGCTACCACGCAGGTGGATGACCTGCTCGGCGAAATAAACACAGTGGTGGAGTGTGGTGAGCGGGTGTTGGTGACCACGCTGACCAAGCGTATGGCTGAAGATCTTACCGATTACCTCAGCGAGCACAAAGTGCGCGTGCGCTATCTGCATTCCGATATCGATACGGTGGAGCGCGTGGAGATCATCCGTGACCTGCGTCTGGGTGTGTTCGATGTACTGGTGGGTATTAACCTGTTGCGCGAGGGTCTGGATATGCCGGAGGTGTCGCTGGTGGCTATCCTCGACGCCGATAAAGAGGGCTTTCTGCGCTCCGAGCGCTCGCTGATACAGACCATGGGCCGCGCAGCGCGCCACCTCAATGGCCGGGCAATACTCTACGCCGACAAGGTGACCGGCTCGATGGAGCGGGCAATGGCTGAGACTGACCGGCGCCGGGAGAAACAGCTGGCCCATAACAAAGCGCACAATATCGTTCCCATCGGTGTTGAGAAATCGGTGCAGGACATTATGGAAGGCGCCAGGCGCATGCCGACCAAGGGCAGAACCAAAGCCCAGAAAGTGGCCGAGACAAGGGCGGCCTATGCGGAGGATATCGCCAAACTCACGCCGGCGGCCCTGTCGCGTAAGCTCAAACAACTCGAAGCGCAAATGCAGGAGCACGCGAAGAACCTGGAGTTTGAGGAGGCCGCTGCCCTGCGCGATCAGGTCGCTGAAATCAAGCAGCTCGCGTTCGTGGGCTAAGCAGCGGTAGTGGATCAGTTTGAAAGTGCCGCACGCACGGATTTAAAGCCAGTTGGCATTGGCGGGGACGCCAAAAAGCGTACATCCATTTACAGGCTCGGCTGGCGACGTCCTGTCGCCAGACGCCCCGCCAATGCCAACTGGATTTAAATCCTCGGCAATCCCTGCGACTTTAAACTTAGCCATCACGTCAACAGCCCTCTGCTGGCAATTTCTGCCTGAATCAGGCATCATGCCGCTCCCGTTTTGGGGGTTGCGGTGTTGTTTGAGCGACCCAGCATTCGGACTGACTTACTTCATGTGGCCTTTAGTAGGGGTCACCACTGACAGAAGGATTGCACATGCCTGTTATTACTCTGCCTGACGGCAGCCAGCGTACTTTCGACCAACCCCTGTCCGTACACGATATCGCAGCCGATATTGGTGCCGGCCTTGCCAAGGCTGCCCTCGGTGGCGTGGTGGATGGCCGCGAAGTTGATACCTCCCATGTGATTGAACACGATGCTGCACTGGCGATCATCACCGACCGGGATGATGCCGGGCTGGAAATTATCCGTCACTCCACCGCCCACCTGTTGGCCATGGCGACCCAGGAGTTGTATCCCGGTGTGCAGGTCACGATAGGTCCGGTGATTGAAGACGGCTTTTTTTACGATTTTGCCACCGGCCACAATTTCACACCCGAAGACCTTGAGAAAATCGAGCAGCGAATGGAGGAGTTGGCTGCCCAGGATTTGCCGGTTCATCGGGTTGTTATGAGCCGCGAGCAGGCCATCGAGCAGTTTCGCAATATGGGCGAGAACTACAAGGTACAGATCATAGAGGAGCTGCCGGAAGGCGAAGAGATCTCCATCTATACCCAGGGTGCCTGGGGTGATCTGTGTCGCGGCCCCCATGTACCCAGCACCGGTAAATTGAAAGCGTTCAAGCTGACCAAGGTGGCTGGCGCCTACTGGCGTGGTGATTCCAGCAACGAGATGTTGCAGCGCATATACGGCACCGCCTGGGCCAACAAGAAACAGCTGAAGCAATACCTGAACCGTATAGCCGAAGCGGAGAAGCGCGATCACCGCAAAATCGCCAGAAAGCTGAACCTCTTCCACACACAGGAAGAAGCACCCGGCATGGTGTTCTGGCACCCGGCCGGCTGGAGCATCTACCAGACCATCGAGCAGTACATGCGTGACGCACAACGCAATAATGGCTATCAGGAGATCAAGACACCGCAGCTGGTGGATCTCTCGCTGTGGGAGAAATCCGGCCATGCTGACAAATTCGGCGATGATATGTTCATGCTGCAGTCGGAAGACAGGCACTTTGCGGTAAAGCCGATGAATTGCCCCTGCCATGTGCAGGTATACAATCAGGGCCTCAAGTCCTATCGCGATCTGCCGCTGCGTCTGGCGGAGTTCGGCTCATGCCACCGCAATGAGCCCTCAGGTTCCCTGCACGGCATCATGCGGGTACGCGGGTTTGTGCAGGACGATGCCCATATCTTTTGTACCGAGGAACAGATTCAGTCCGAGGTCTCCACCTTTATCGACTTCTTGCATGCCGTGTATGAGGATTTCGGCTTCAGCGAGGTGATCTACCGCCTGTCCACCCGGCCGGAGCAGCGCGTGGGTTCGGATGCCGACTGGGACCGCGCCGAGAAGGCGCTGGCCGATGCGCTCGATGCGCAGGGTCTGCCGTGGCAGGAACTGCCGGGGGAGGGTGCATTCTACGGCCCGAAAATCGAGTTTTCGCTGAAAGACTGTATCGGCCGTGTGTGGCAGCTGGGCACTATTCAGGTGGATTTTTCCATGCCTGGACGCCTCGACGCGCAGTATGTGGCAGAGGATGGCAGCCGCCAGGTACCGGTGATGCTGCACCGCGCAATACTCGGTTCCTTCGAGCGATTTATCGGTATTCTGATCGAGCATTATGAAGGAGTGTTTCCCGCATGGCTGGCGCCGACGCAGGCCGTGGTACTCAATATTACGGATAAACAGTCCGAATATGCACAATTTGTGGAAGATACCCTGAGAAACAACGGTTTTCGGGTCACTTCGGACTTGAGAAATGAGAAAATCGGCTTTAAAATCCGCGAGCACACGATTCTGAAGGTTCCCTACCTGCTCGTGGTAGGAGATAAAGAAGTAGAATCACAGACTGTGGCCGTGCGTGCCCGTCGCGGTGAGGATCTGGGATCCATGGATCTCGACGCGTTTATCGCGCGCCTCACAGACGACGTTGCATGTCGCGGCCGTATTGTATTGGAGAATTAGTATTAAGAAAGACAGTAGCAAGGGAGCCAGTAAAAAGGCGATCATCAACGACCAGATTACGGCAGACCCCGTACGATTGGTTGGTGCAGAGGGTGAGCAGGTAGGCATTGTCTCCCTGAAAGAGGCATTGGCAGCGGCAGAGGCCGCAACCATGGATCTGGTGCTCATTGCCGATTCCGACCCCGCAGTTTGTAAGTTGATGGACTACGGTAAATATGTCTTCGAGATCAAGAAGCAAAAGTCTCTGCAGAAGAAGAAGCAGAAGCGTACGCAAGTTAAAGAAATGAAGTTTCGTCCAGGGACGGAGGAAGGAGACTACCAGGTAAAACTACGCAACCTGACGCGTTTCCTTGAAAATGGCGATAAGGCCAAAGTCACGCTGCGCTATCGCGGACGTGAAATGGCTCACCAGGAAATTGGCATGGAGCTACTCAAACGAGTAGAAGCTGATCTGGCCGAGTTGGGCTCAGTCGAGCAATTTCCGAAAATGGAAGGCCGACAACTGACTATGGTTATCGCTCCAAAGAAGAAGAACTAGCGGCCTGTGAATGCCCTAGGTTCTTTAATTATCAACATTCAAATGCGGAGTATTTGATTATGCCTAAAGCAAAAATTCACAGCGGGGCTGCCAAGCGGTTCAAGAAAACTGCCGGCGGATACAAGCGTAAAAGCGCCCATAAAAGTCACATCCTGACCAAGATGACGACCAAGCGTAAGCGTCAGCTGCGCGGTACCTCCATGATCCATAAGAGCGACGAAGTTCTTATTGATCGTATGATGCGTGCCAAGTAATCGGCTCATTGGATAATTAAGGAGAAGACTTATGCCTCGCGTAAAACGTGGTGTTGTGGCCCATCGTCGCCACAAAAAGATATTGAAGCAAGCCAAGGGTTATTACGGTGCTCGCAGCCGTATTTTCCGTGTTGCCAAGCAGGCTGTTACCAAAGCGGGACAGTATGCGTACCGTGACCGTCGTCAGCGCAAGCGCCAGTTTCGCGCGCTGTGGATTACCCGTATCAACGCCCAGTCTCGTGCCAATGGTTTGAGCTACAGCCGTTTGATCAATGGCTTGAAAAAAGCAGAAATCGGCCTGGATCGCCGCGTATTGGCTGATCTGGCCATACACGACAAGCAGGCTTTTGCAGCGATCGTGGAGCAAGCGAAGGCCTCGTTGGCCTAAGCCCACCCTCACCGCATTTCTGCGGTTCGCTGGCTGCATGTAAGACATAAAGGGAAAGGGCTGCGCTCTTTCCCTTTTTTATTGGAAAACACAGGGCAAACGGAATCTGCTTATAGCAGGGTTTATTCCCGGCAGGGCAAGGATCTATCCGTTGTGTACCTCGCCAGTTTCCGCCCAATTCAGAGAACGCGTAAATGGAAAACCTCGAACCACTCGCGAATGAAGCGAAAGCCGCAATCAGCGCAGCGACAGATAGCGCTGCGCTGGAACAATTGCGGGTCGATTATCTCGGTAAAAAGGGGCAACTCACCGGCCTGTTGAAAGGTCTGGGCAAGCTGTCTGCCGAGGAACGCCCCAAGGCCGGCGCACTGATCAATGTCGTCAAGCAGGAACTGCAGGATCTCATTTCGGCGCGTAAATCTGCACTTGAAAGTGCGGCGGTAGAGGCGAAACTGACGCAGGAAACCTTGGACGTCACACTGCCAGGGCGCGGTCAGACCACCGGGGGGGTGCATCCGGTGACGCGCACTATTGAACGCATGGAAGATTTTTTCGCGGGCATTGGTTTTGATGTGGTGGAGGGCCCTGAGGTCGAGGACGATTATCACAACTTCGAAGCGCTCAATATTCCGGCCCATCACCCGGCGCGCGCGATGCACGATACCTTCTATGTCGATGAACACACGGTATTGCGCACACACACATCGCCAGTTCAGGTGCGGGTGATGGAAAGCCAGCAACCGCCGCTGCGCATTATCTGCCCGGGGCGGGTGTATCGTTGTGATTCCGATTTGACACACAGCCCGATGTTTCATCAGGTGGAGGGGCTTCTGATAGACGAACACTCCAGCTTTGCCGACCTGAAAGGCCTGATTGAAGACTTTCTGCGCGTCTTTTTTGAGCGCGAACTGGCGGTGCGCTTCCGGCCGTCTTACTTCCCGTTCACAGAGCCCTCTGCAGAAGTGGATATCCAGTGCGTCAACTGCGGTGGCGAGGGCTGCCGTGTCTGCAGCCAGACAGGTTGGATCGAGATTCTCGGCTGCGGCATGGTGCACCCCAGAGTATTGGAAATGTCGGGCATCGACGCCGAGAAGTATTCAGGTTTCGCCTTTGGTATGGGCGTGGAGCGGCTGGCCATGTTGCGTTACGGCGTGAACGATCTGCGCCTGTTCTTCGACAATGACCTGCGTTTTCTAGAACAGTTTTAACGGGAGAGATAGACAGTGAAAATCAGCGAACAATGGTTGCGCGAATGGGTCTCTCCTGCGCTTAACACCGAGGAACTGGCACACCAGATCACTATGGCGGGCCTGGAAGTGGATGCGATTGATCCGGTCGCGGCCGAGTTCAGTGGTGTAGTGGTTGCCGAAATCGTCAGCGCTGAGCCGCATCCCGACGCCGACAAACTGCGTGTCTGCCAGGTGAATACCGGGGCTGACACGGTGCAGATCGTCTGCGGTGCACCCAATGCGCGTGCCGGCCTGAAAGCACCGTTGGCCTGTGTTGGTGCGGTACTGCCGGGTGATTTTAGAATCAAGCGCGCGAAACTGCGCGGCGTGGAATCACAGGGCATGCTCTGTGCAGAGCAGGAGCTGGGCTTGTCGGACGCGTCCGACGGCCTGATGGAACTGGCGACCGATGCGCCGGTTGGCGCCGATCTGCGCGAGTATCTGGATCTCGATGACAAGGTTATCGATATCAGTATTACGCCCAACCGTGCCGATTGTCTCGGTGTGGTGGGGATAGCGCGCGAGGTGGGCCTGCTCAATCGGCTGGGCACCAATGCGCCGAGCTATACACGGGTAACAGAGTCCATTGACGATACGCCTTCGGTCAATGTTCAGGCCGGTGATTATTGTCCGCGTTACGTGGGGCGTATAATCAAGGGGATCGATATCTCCCGCCCCAGCCCGCTGTGGCTGCAGGAAAAACTGCGCCGCTGCGGTATCCGCGCCATTGATGCGGTAGTGGATGTCACCAATTATCTGCTGCTGGAACTGGGTCAACCGATGCACGCGTTCGACCTGGCGAAGTTGCACGGTGGCATTATTGTGCGCAAGGCGGGGCAGGGCGAGTCGCTGGAACTGCTTGATGGACAGACGATTGAAGTGCGCCCGGATACGCTGCTGATAGCAGATGAAAGCGGGCCGTTGGCGCTGGCGGGTATTATGGGTGGCAAGGCCTCGGCGGTGAGTGATACCACATCGGATATTATGCTGGAGGCCGCTTTCTTCGCGCCGAATCTACTGGCTGGCAAAGCGCGGTCCTATGGCCTGCACACCGAGTCCTCACACCGCTTCGAGCGCGGCGTGGATTTCCAGTTGCAGATAGAGGCCATGGAGCGCGCGACGCAGTTGTTGGTGGAAATTGTCGGCGGTGAAGCCGGCCCGATTCAGGAAGTGGAGTCGACCGCCGATTTGCCGGCGCGCCCGGATGTCATCCTGCGCTCGGCGCGCATTCAGAAGGTGTTGGGGTTTGAGCTGGCCAGCGAGGATGTGGAGCGCATATTGCGCGGGCTGGGCCTCGAAGTTACCGCGACAGACGAGGGCTGGACCTGCGGCATCCCAAGCTGGCGCTTTGATATCGCCTACGAAGTCGATCTGCTGGAAGAGCTGGCGCGGGTGTACGGCTACAACCAGTTGCCGGTGAGCCGTATTCACGCTGATCTGCAGGTACAGGCGAAGCCCGAGACAGACCTGTCCATCCGCTATCTGCGCCGCCATCTCGGCGCGCGTGGCTACCGCGAGGCGATCACCTACAGTTTTGTCGACCCCGCACTGCAACAGCTGTTCGATCCGGAACTCGTACCGGTAGCGCTAAAAAACCCTATTTCAGCAGAAATGGCGGTGATGCGGACCAGCCTGCTGCCCGGGCTGATGGGTGCTGTGCTGCACAATGTGAACAGGCAGCAACCGCGAGTCCGGCTGTACGAAACGGGTTTACGATTCGTGCCGGGTGATGATGGCCTGCAGCAGGTGCCTACGTTGGCCATGGTGTGCGCAGGAGACCGTTTAGAGGAGTCCTGGGCGACATCCGGCGAGAAAGTGGACCTGTACGACCTGAAGGGCGATTTGGAGAGCCTGCTTGACCTGACACGCATGCAGGATAGTTTTGCCTTCGAAGCCAGCGCGCGATCGGCGCTGCATCCCGGGCAGACTGCCCGGATAACCCGAAAGGGGCAGCCCGTAGGGACTCTAGGAGCGCTACATCCGAGTGCTGCAGCCCAATTGGGTATCAGTGTGCCGGTATACCTGTGTGAGGTTGACCTGGCAGCGCTGCTGGAAGGAGAACGTCCAAAGTTCAACGAACTGTCCAAGTTCCCCGAAGTTCGCCGGGATTTGGCGGTAGTTGTCGACAAGTCGGTCCCCGCGGCACGTTTGATGGATGATGTAAGATCCGTAAGTGGGACTTACCTCACAGACTTAAGGCTTTTTGATGTCTATACGGGCAAAGGCATTGATCCTAAACGAAAAAGCCTTGCTCTGGGTTTGACTTTCCGCGATCATTCACGCACTCTTGACGAGGAAGTAGTCAATCAATCCGTGGGTCAAGTTATTGATCTACTGGAAAAAAATTATAATGCTGAGCTTAGGAACTAGGTAGAAAGGACGATGGTAGCTCTGACGAAATCGGAAATGGCAGAACGCCTATTTGAAGAGTTGGGGCTCAACAAACGGGAGGCCAAGGAAATTGTCGAATTGTTTTTCGAGGAAATTCGCGGTTGCCTCGAAAACAACGAGCAAGTGAAGTTGTCGGGGTTTGGCAACTTTGATTTGCGCGATAAAAGCCAGCGTCCCGGCCGCAACCCCAAGACGGGCGAAGAGATACCAATCTCAGCCCGCAGGGTGGTTACCTTCAGGCCTGGGCAAAAGCTAAAAGCGCGAGTAGAAGCCTATGCTGGAACCGACACACAACAATGAATTGCCCGCCATCCCCGGAAAGCGTTATTTCACGATTGGTGAAGTAAGCGAACTTTGCGCGGTTAAACCTCACGTTCTGCGTTACTGGGAGCAGGAATTCCCGCAACTGAAACCTGTCAAGCGCCGAGGCAATCGCCGCTACTACCAGCGCGGTGACGTGCTCACTATCAGGCAGATACGCGGTCTGCTTTACGACCAAGGCTACACCATTGGCGGTGCCCGCCAGCGCATGACGGACGAGAATGGCAAGACGATGGACTCCACCGACCTGATGGCAGTCATCAAGGAAACCATCAAGGAACTGGAAGACGTACTAAAGGTGCTTTCTCCCTCCAAATAGCCTTTGTATCAAACGCCGTATTGAGTATAATGCCGCCCTCGCCGCACTTGCTCAAAGTACGGCCGATCTCGGGGCGTAGCGCAGTCTGGTAGCGCACCACACTGGGGGTGTGGTGGTCGTAGGTTCAAATCCTGCCGTCCCGACCAAATCATAGTAATCCAGCATAACTCGAAGCACTAAATACTCCTGAAAGCCGCTACCCATGCGGCTTTTTTGTGTCTGCCCTGTTTGCCAGTGTCACTCGGTGTATGCCAGTATACCCCCAATAGCGGGGGCACAAATGGGGGTAGATTGGATATCCGCACGTCTAATACCCCCAATACGGCCAGCACAGCCAGTATTCAGGGGGTACATATGAAACTCACCGCGACACAGGTTAAGCAAGCGAAACCAGCCGCCAAGCCATACAAGCTATCCGACGGCGAGGGTATGTATCTATTGGTTCAGGCAACGGGCAGTAAATACTGGCGACTTAAGTACCGCTTTGGCGGTAAAGAGAAAGCTCTCGCATTGGGTGTCTACCCCTGTGTATCGCTACAAGAGGCTCGCAGTCGTAAACAGGAGGCAAGGCAGTTACTTGCAAAGCAGATTGACCCTAGCGAGGCCCGCAGGGTGGAGCGGATCACGAGAGACATTGCCAATGCTGATAGTTTCGAGGCGGTGGCAATTGAGTGGTACGAGAACAAATTACAGGACAAGTCTGATAGCTATCGAGACCGGACTAAGCGTCTGCTGAAAAATGACTTGTACCCACCTCTGGGCAACCGCCCTATAAGCCAGATATCAGCGCCAGAGCTATTGATGGCACTGCGCAAGGTAGAAGCGCGTGGGGCCGTAGATATGGCTCATAGAGCCAAGCAAACGGCGGGTCAGGTGTTCCGATATGCGGTGGCGACTGGCAGGGCAGAGCGTGATCCCAGCGCCGACCTGAAAGGGGCACTAAAGTCCAAAACGAAAAAGCACCATGCCGCAATTACTGAACCGGCAGAAGTCGGCAGACTACTATTGGCGATTGAGTCATTCCAAGGTACCCCCACGGTTAAAGCAGCACTGCAATTGTCCCCCCTGTTATTTCAGCGCCCCGGCGAGATTCGGGGCATGGAGTGGGCAGAAATCAATTGGGAGGTTGAACAGTGGGAACTACCTGCTGGTAAGATGAAGATGCGCCAGCCGCATATTGTGCCGCTTTGCAGCCAAGCGATGGATATTCTGAAAGCACAGCACCGTTTAACAGGGCGGGGGAAGTATGTATTCCCCAGCGCAAGAGGTGCTAGCCGCTGCCTGAGCGAAAACGGCGTAAGGGTTGCATTACGCACGATGGGCTATGAGAACGATACCATGACACCTCACGGTTTCCGCGCAATGGCCCGTACCATTCTGGATGAGGTGTTGAATTACCGAGTAGAATATATTGAACACCAACTGGCCCATGCGGTGAGAGATGCCAACGGTAGGGCATATAACAGGACTGCGCACCTATCCCAGCGCAAAGCAATGATGCAGGGATGGGCTGATTACCTCGATAACCTAAAAGCCCAGACGCAAGCTGGTAACGTGGTAACTGCTACTTTTGGAACACGCGGCGGAGCGTAGAGAGATACATTGCCTTTTTGAGCATGGGATGTATCTTGGCACCAGAAGTGCACAACAATAATCAATATCATGGAAGGGTGTATTCAGTGACAGGAAATATTGGAAAGAGTCTTACTGCGGTTGTCATAATTTCGATATTGGTTGGTTGTGCAGGGAGGGCAGCTAACCCGGTAATGGTTCAGCAGTACGGAGATTCTAATAAGTCGTGTGCAGCACTTGAGCAAGAGATGGTGTTTATACAAGGAGAAATTTCTCGCTTAGTGCCACAAACAGAAAAGACCGGTAAGAATGTTGCCCTTGGCGTAACGGGTTTTTTCTTAATCGTTCCCTTGTTTTTCATGGATCTCAGCCAAGCTGAGCAACAAGAAGTAAACGCCTATCGCCAGAGATACAACCACCTTCTGATACTTGCGCGAGACAAGAATTGCGGTATTGAAGGGAAGGAGATTCCAGATTTTAACAAATCTACGCCAAGCACTTCAGACAATCATGAGGCTAGAACCTAAATTTGTTCTGACTATTAAAGAATAAACTGGAGGTCATTCGAGGCGACATTTTAAGTCACACATGATAATTGAATTTGCTAGATAGAACCGAGATTGCAGCGCCTAGCATGGCCCGCGAAAAGCCGTCCCCTTAACGGCCTGGCGCTGCTCTAAATATAAGGGCAGCATTTAGGGGGTGCTATGGAAATCAAGTCCAATTCTGAACTAGACGATTATTCAAGTCGAATATTGGAGCTTACGTTTCGAGCGTTTTTAGAGAAGCCATATGCTGCTCCTTCGGAATCTGATTACATAACAGCGATTCTTGAATTGTGGAAATTTATTCAACGAAATATCCCGCAGAAGGGAAAGGCTGGCCGCCCTCCCAAAAAAAATAGCTCTGAAAAGGAAAATCTGTTTCTAGATATGCAAGAAAAATTGAGATTTGATGGGCTTGGTAGCGACAGGGCCGCACAAGCTCTTTTCCGTGAGAAGAACTACGGTCGGAAAAACTGGCGAGCTTTGAAGGCAGCGTATTACAGTTATAGACGAGAGTTAATCGAGTTGTACATTCCAGACAGCGCTGATGACGGAAATAATGAAAACCTAGAGATGGGAGTCGATACGCTGCTATGGATTTCGATTGCTTTTAGACGCAAACCAAGCCTCCTATTGGCGGGAGTCTAAAGGTGGATAGCGATTAGACGAATAACTCCAATATCCTAACCGCTTTTTTAATTTCCCGGTATATACCTTACCGAAATTCGTTTGTTTCCATGATCCCCTAGGACGCCAACTGACTTTGGCGTATTTCTAGTAATCAGCTGGGAGCAACTCAAAATGACTCAAGACTTAGACCTACCAACCATAAAAGATGATGGAATATACGATACTGCTGTTTCCAGTGTCTTTCTGGGGTTTCAACCAACTACCATGCGCAACTCACGACATACAGGCCGATTGGCAGGAGTGAAAGCTCCTGCGTACATCAAGATGGGTACCGTGGTGCGTTATCGCGGCAAAACACTTAAAGCATGGCGTGATCAATTTGATGAGCGACTCACCACAGACAGCGCAAAATTTGGGGGTGAGTTATGAGCCTGAGGTCTGCTATCAATAATTTTTGTCGTGAATGTATCTGTGACCCTTTGGATGCGGGTTCTGCTGCACAACAAATCGATTGTTGTGTGTCAAGGGGCTGCCCTCTACATCCCGTAAGGCCGATAACTACTACTGTTATCCCGGCTCGACTGCTGAACTGCTATCACTTAGCTCCAGAGCAACTCGATACCAGAGCAAGGGGGTTGGTCGAGAAAGACGCTGTAATACCTGTATCGGGACAAACTGGCCATCTACAGGCGACTGAAACGATTCCCGAGGTTAGCTTATGAAGTGCTATAGGTTTGAGGTGCGGGAGGAGGTCGTCACATTGATTGAGGTGGTGGCCGATAGCGAGCAGGAGGCAAGAGACAGGGTATCTCGACAGGATGCCTCGATGAGAGTTTTTGACACTATTTGCGGCGACGTACGGCTGGTGCTGAGCTATGTGGGCGAAAAGTAAGCCCCCATCTTCTGCGCCTGAAGCATCGGGCAATGGGCTTCTTAAAAGGCTTCTATCGCGTGGAGATATTGTATCGATTGAATGTGGCAGGCTTACCATTACACCAGTAAGCGGCGCGGTTCCTCCGATAGAGTGGTTGGAAAGTAATTCACATCAAGTATTGTCGGAAATTCTTTTGGCTGTAGGTCTCGATGCATATTTTTATGAGAGCTATACGACCGGCAATTACGGAAAGCACAAAGCGGGCGGTGTAACGCTACAATTTTTGAGTCTTGTGCAGGGACAACCGGCTTATGCAGTGTTCAACGCTTCACTGAAACGGATACGCAATCCGAACAAGGGCAAGCCGCTACCCAAGGGGCAGTTCAGAGTGGGGAGGGGGAGTCACTTTGTTCGATTTTGGCAAGGTACTGGGGTTCCGCTTCCCAACCGACTGTCCAAATTTCATGATTACATGGGGAATCTGAGGGGGATGCTGTTTTATGGGTCGCCTAAAAATGAGCGACTGGATGCCGGGATGCTGAGGCCGTTGTCGGTGCCCCATGAATGGATTGTTAACTCAGTACTCCCGGACAGCAGCCGGACAAAGGCCGGACAGTATCCGGACAGTATCCGGACAACATTGCCGGACAGTGATCATGGGCAAAGTCATACTACACAAGACATAGCGTTGATTTCAGCTACGGGACAAACTAGCTACGGTAACAAGGTTGTAAGGGACACGGATACAAGGGATACCCCTTCCAGTGCTACTAATCCGCAAGATCAATCTGTAGAGCAATGGCGGCAAGCACTTGGCGACTGATGTTTATTGGACGTTGGCGATCACCAGGCGCTAACAGCTGAGGTTGGACTTTCCAAAGGATTTAGCAAAAACAGGAGGTGTATATGGGCGGGTATGGTAGTGGTCGGTATGGGTGCAGTAGGGCTGCGACTACCAGCGAAGTGAAGCGGGTAGATATACGTTTTATCAGGAAAAACGGTTGGCTGTACTCAGGGCGACGGGGCTTCTTAAGCTGGGAGTGTCGTGGGGAGACAAGTGGAACAGTGGGGTATTCCATTACCGGCAACCACTTTACCTTGGATTATAGGGTGCGGGAGCATGGTGAGGATTGGGAGTCCATACGGCTCAAAGTCCCGCTGACTGCGATTCCATGCCGGTACGGTGGCCAGCGTTACTACTTCCAGTGCCGTGGGCTTGGCTGTGGTCGACGCTGCGAGGTGTTGTACTCCACAGATAAATACTTTGTCTGTCGCAAGTGCGCGGGACTGCTGTATACCACCCAAAAGAGTGACTACCTTGACCAAATTCGGATTGCCAAGGATAAGATTGGAAAGCGGATATTCGAGGAGTATGACGGGGCATGGGGCAGGAGCAGAAAGAAGGGTATGCACCAGAAAACCTTTGACCGAGGATATGCCAAGTTTGTGGAGTTGGATGAGCGGTGGGAGCGAGAGTTTGTAATTAGGGCTAGGGCGCTAGGTATGAGACTTTGAAAACGGGGTAACCCGCCCCGGTAAGGTTCTAGTAGCTTAGACCCAGCGCTCGGGCGGCAGGCTGCGCGTTACTTCGCTACTTGCAGAGTTTTACCGTCAGGGGTTTTTGTTTAATCATTGGTGTTAGGCCTGCCGAAATTTGTTAACTGGCGTGCAAAACTGTCCAGAATTGCGGGGTGATTGGCGTTGAAAACTGACCACCTTGTCCGATTCAATCTCGGGTTTAACGATCCGAGGTATGTGACAGGTGTTATGCATGGAAACAGCGCTCAAGATTCGCCGCCTTTGCCTCGTCGAAGGTAAATCCATCAGTGAAGTGGCTCGCCGCTTCCATCTCTCCAGGACGACGGTTCGCAAATACCTCAAGGACGAAGGTCCGCCGTCATACTATCTCCAGAAGCCACGAGCTCGACCGCGGTTAGGAGTCTTCGAAGCACAGCTGACCCGCTGGCTGGAGCAGGATCTGTCCCGGCCCAAGCGCGAACAGCGCACAGCCATGCGGCTATTTGAAGACCTGCAACGAGAGGGTTATGCCGGCGCCTATGACAGCGTGGTGCGGTTTGTACGGGCATTTCGGCAGGCACCAGACAGGCCTTCAGATGCCTACGTCCCCCTGAGCTTTGATCCCGGGGAGGCATATCAGTTTGACTGGAGCCATGAAATAGTCGAACTGGGTGGAATGCCCCAGAAGATCAAGGTGGCGCATTTTAGGCTCAGTTACAGCCGCAAGCTGTTTGTGGTGGCCTACCCAAGGGAAACACTGGAGATGGTGCTCGATGCTCACATGCGAGCCCTGGCCTTCTTCCAGGGCATTCCCCGCAAGGTCATCATCGACAATCCCAAAACCATGGTGAAGGCTATTGGCGTGGGTAAAGGTCGGGAGTTCAATACTCGCTTCCTATCTATGATGAACCATTACTTGATAGAGCCCGTTGCTTGCACACCGGCTGCTGGCTGGGAGAAAGGGCAGGTAGAGAATCAGGTATCCTCCATCCGTCAGTGGCTGTTTACACCCAAGCCTCGCTTCAAGGATATGGCAGCGCTGAACGACTGGCTGCTGATGCGCTGCCATGGCCTGGGCGAACGCAGACACCCTGTATTTAAAGATAAGACAATTGATGAAATCTACCGGGAGGATCTCGCCGAGTGCCGCCCACCCATGGCACCCTTCGATGGTTACAGCGAGAAGATTCTGCGTGTCTCTAGCACTTGCCTAGTGAACTATGATCGCAATCGTTACAGCGTGCCAGCTCGTTATGCGAGCAAACTGATCACCTTGCGAGCCTATGCGACTCGGCTGGTGTTTATCGGTGACCACGAGATGGTGGCGGAACATACGAGGCACTTTGCCCGTGATCAATCCTACTTTGAACCCTGGCACTACGTCCCGATCCTGAAGCGCAAGCCGGGAGCGCTACGCAATGGTGCCCCCTTCAAGGATTGGGAGTTGCCACAGGCCATGCAGCGCGTTCGTTCCCGATATCTCAAGCAAGCTGGAGGCGACAGGGACTTTGTGGAACTCCTACTGCTCGCCCAGCAGCATGACCTGGATACGATCAACAAAGCCTGCGAGATGGCGC
Organism: Halioglobus sp. D3-4; assembly: GCF_055809315.1. Lineage (NCBI taxonomy): Bacteria > Pseudomonadati > Pseudomonadota > Gammaproteobacteria > Cellvibrionales > Halieaceae > Halioglobus > Halioglobus sp. D3-4. Next base: position 1,847,274 of record NZ_CM147907.1, on the reverse strand, counting down.
TTGCTGAGGGCACCGGTCAGCTGGCAACCATTATCAACCGGGTGCACCGACTGACAGATCAACAGCAGGAAGCGCCACTGAATACAGTCAATTACCCACCACTCTCTGCATTGCCTGAAGCCAATTACCGCCGTTATGACAGTCTGGTGAAGGAGGCTTCTCATGCAAAGCCTGGTTGAAGATTTGCGAGCACTTAAACTGCACGGTATGGCGGAGACCCTGCCTGAAATCCTGTCCAAACCGCGGAAAGGATCGCTAGACACTGCGTTGCGGCAGCTCATTCAAGCGGAGCAATCCGATCGTCAGGTACGGAGCCTTCAATATCAGATGAAGGCGGCCAGGTTCCCCCATCCAAGAGACCTGGCGGGCTTCGACTTTAAGGAATCACCCCTGGAGGAAGACCACTTGCATGACCTCGCCAGGGGCGATTTTACGGGCCTGGCGCATAACCTGATTCTGATAGGCGGCACCGGCACGGGAAAAAGCCATTTAAGCATCGCGTTGGCGACGGCACAGGTGCATCTGGGCAAGCGTGTTCGCTTCTTCAATGTGGTCGACTTGGTCAATCTACTGGTGAAAGAGCAGGCCGCAGGCAACCCTGGTCAAATGGCACGTCGGCTAGTGCAGGTGGACGTGGTCATTCTGGATGAGCTGGGTTACATGCCGTTCCCCAAATCCGGCGGTGCACTGCTGTTCCACCTTATCAGTCAACTTTATGAAAAGACCAGCCTGATCATCACCACCAATCTGCACTTCGGTGAATGGGTGCAAGTCTTTGGGGATGCCAAGATGACCACAGCTTTACTTGATAGGGTGACCCATCATTGCGAAATACTAGAGACCGGCAATGACTCCTACCGGTTCAAAGAAAGTCAGGGTGCTCGAAAGAAAGCATCTAAATCAGCTGCCTAGACTGGACAGTTTTAAACGCCAATTGACAGCATGAGTGGTTGGATCTGCATGAGTTCAACAGCGTTGCCCATGCCCAGCTGTTAGCAACCCAATGGCTTTGGGAATACAATAACGAACGGCCTAATACGGCAATCGGAGGGGTACCTCCAGCCCAGCTGCTACAGGCAGCATAACCCTCTACTCAAATTGGCGGTTAAAAATGGGGGGATTACACAGTAAATAGCCTCCCATGGAACATGAGGTGCAGTATTCCCCAGACATTGGGTAGCTCGCGCAGCCCGGCAACAAAAAGTAGCCTCGATGGTAGGCCCTTCTATACAATAACCATCGCTCTACGCCGCTGCTAGCAAGACCAATTGAAACCGCATCAATCTCCGATCATAAACCATCTCAACGCTGATATGGAGGTCTCTTAGTGTTCTTGCGCCGTGACCATCCCATACCTGCGAGACCAATTCCGCATAGGGCGAGAGTCGCAGGGACAGGAACTTGCCCATCCGCTAATGTAATTTCTAGCTGCGCACTTCCCCCCTTATCACTTAATCCATATACCAACTGATTGAGTTGAGTCACACCGAACATCGTTGGTGAAATAACCCGGCCACTGGTGGTGAAAACCGAACCTGTATTTGCAAGAATGTCGCTGATCGCAATGCTGTTAAGGGCAATATCAAGTACTTTGTTGTCGTCCGCGTCGAAATAGACCCTTGATCCGTACTGTGCACCTGTTCCAAGATCCGAGAACTTGGCCGTGCTTGTGGTTGAGAAGAGCGCGTAGGTAATACTTGGACTCTGTAGCGTAACTACATTAGATGTATTGACTATAAGACGCGCAGAGGAAATAAGTCCGAGTGACCCTGGTAAGGAAAAATTAAAAAAGTTGCGATATTCTCCGCCGAGGCAAGCAAACACACCACAATTTCCAGCAAGATAGTTATTTGTGCTAGAGGAGCCATTCGATCTACCAGACTGATCTATCCAGCCCATTGAATCTGCGTTTATTGTAATCAGTGCTGCGGAGGCGCTTGCGGACCACAGCAAGAGGCTAAAGAGTCCGACCAAACTTGCCCAAAATTTCAACATCATCAACTCCTCAATTGTTCGATTAATGTACTGCAAAGTACACGCGTTCAATCAATATATATGCACTTTTTGAATGCAATCGTTGCGTATTAATTCACTGATGCAAGATCTGTACCAGACTACACAGACGCAATGACACGTGAGATGTTTGAAAGCAAAAATCCGATTATGCCTAAAACTGTAAAAAAAGCTGACACAACGCATCCCTCTTGCTATATGTGGGCAACTTCCGCCATGGGTTGCTGGCCAGACGAGGCTAGATTGCGGAATGTACCTCGTTGTTGCTGTATAAGTGTTACTCTCGAAGGTAAAGTAGTTTTTGAAATTCGTTCTTTAGCATCACTACCGCTAATTGCGTGGTTGTTGATTTGCACTTACCCCCCCCCAGGATTTGCATCTAATATTGACCCACCCTGAACGCCAGATTATGGCGTAGTTTTTTGGTTCTTGCTGTCCTTTTTTCCCTTCTGATTTGTTGTTGAGTGCTTCAGTCGATAGCTGTCATTGCCTGTCTCCAGGATGTGGCAGTGATGGGTCAGTCGTGACCTTTCCCCCACTGTAGAACCGAGATGCTGGATGCCCTAATTCAACAGCAGCAAGCTTCTTAGTAACCGTCTAAAACGACAAAGCCCAGCGCAATGGCTGGGCTTTGGGATTGCTTTCTCCTTTATTTAAATAGATCTGTCCCGGTTTATATCATTTACTTACCCACGGGTTCATACATATTTTTCTGCGGATTGAACTCGTATCGTAGACTTTCAATCACTCGCGGACCTGACTCTGCGAGCGCAGCGGAGTATGAATCATCAACCCTATCGCTCCCACTCTCTAATAATTTGTTAACTGGCGTGCAAAACTGTCCAGAATTGCGGGGTGATTGGCGTTGAAAACTGACCACCTTGTCCGATTCAATCTCGGGTTTAACGATCCGAGGTATGTGACAGGTGTTATGCATGGAAACAGCGCTCAAGATTCGCCGCCTTTGCCTCGTCGAAGGTAAATCCATCAGTGAAGTGGCTCGCCGCTTCCATCTCTCCAGGACGACGGTTCGCAAATACCTCAAGGACGAAGGTCCGCCGTCATACTATCTCCAGAAGCCACGAGCTCGACCGCGGTTAGGAGTCTTCGAAGCACAGCTGACCCGCTGGCTGGAGCAGGATCTGTCCCGGCCCAAGCGCGAACAGCGCACAGCCATGCGGCTATTTGAAGACCTGCAACGAGAGGGTTATGCCGGCGCCTATGACAGCGTGGTGCGGTTTGTACGGGCATTTCGGCAGGCACCAGACAGGCCTTCAGATGCCTACGTCCCCCTGAGCTTTGATCCCGGGGAGGCATATCAGTTTGACTGGAGCCATGAAATAGTCGAACTGGGTGGAATGCCCCAGAAGATCAAGGTGGCGCATTTTAGGCTCAGTTACAGCCGCAAGCTGTTTGTGGTGGCCTACCCAAGGGAAACACTGGAGATGGTGCTCGATGCTCACATGCGAGCCCTGGCCTTCTTCCAGGGCATTCCCCGCAAGGTCATCATCGACAATCCCAAAACCATGGTGAAGGCTATTGGCGTGGGTAAAGGTCGGGAGTTCAATACTCGCTTCCTATCTATGATGAACCATTACTTGATAGAGCCCGTTGCTTGCACACCGGCTGCTGGCTGGGAGAAAGGGCAGGTAGAGAATCAGGTATCCTCCATCCGTCAGTGGCTGTTTACACCCAAGCCTCGCTTCAAGGATATGGCAGCGCTGAACGACTGGCTGCTGATGCGCTGCCATGGCCTGGGCGAACGCAGACACCCTGTATTTAAAGATAAGACAATTGATGAAATCTACCGGGAGGATCTCGCCGAGTGCCGCCCACCCATGGCACCCTTCGATGGTTACAGCGAGAAGATTCTGCGTGTCTCTAGCACTTGCCTAGTGAACTATGATCGCAATCGTTACAGCGTGCCAGCTCGTTATGCGAGCAAACTGATCACCTTGCGAGCCTATGCGACTCGGCTGGTGTTTATCGGTGACCACGAGATGGTGGCGGAACATACGAGGCACTTTGCCCGTGATCAATCCTACTTTGAACCCTGGCACTACGTCCCGATCCTGAAGCGCAAGCCGGGAGCGCTACGCAATGGTGCCCCCTTCAAGGATTGGGAGTTGCCACAGGCCATGCAGCGCGTTCGTTCCCGATATCTCAAGCAAGCTGGAGGCGACAGGGACTTTGTGGAACTCCTACTGCTCGCCCAGCAGCATGACCTGGATACGATCAACAAAGCCTGCGAGATGGCGCTTGCTGAGGGCACCGGTCAGCTGGCAACCATTATCAACCGGGTGCACCGACTGACAGATCAACAGCAGGAAGCGCCACTGAATACAGTCAATTACCCACCACTCTCTGCATTGCCTGAAGCCAATTACCGCCGTTATGACAGTCTGGTGAAGGAGGCTTCTCATGCAAAGCCTGGTTGAAGATTTGCGAGCACTTAAACTGCACGGTATGGCGGAGACCCTGCCTGAAATCCTGTCCAAACCGCGGAAAGGATCGCTAGACACTGCGTTGCGGCAGCTCATTCAAGCGGAGCAATCCGATCGTCAGGTACGGAGCCTTCAATATCAGATGAAGGCGGCCAGGTTCCCCCATCCAAGAGACCTGGCGGGCTTCGACTTTAAGGAATCACCCCTGGAGGAAGACCACTTGCATGACCTCGCCAGGGGCGATTTTACGGGCCTGGCGCATAACCTGATTCTGATAGGCGGCACCGGCACGGGAAAAAGCCATTTAAGCATCGCGTTGGCGACGGCACAGGTGCATCTGGGCAAGCGTGTTCGCTTCTTCAATGTGGTCGACTTGGTCAATCTACTGGTGAAAGAGCAGGCCGCAGGCAACCCTGGTCAAATGGCACGTCGGCTAGTGCAGGTGGACGTGGTCATTCTGGATGAGCTGGGTTACATGCCGTTCCCCAAATCCGGCGGTGCACTGCTGTTCCACCTTATCAGTCAACTTTATGAAAAGACCAGCCTGATCATCACCACCAATCTGCACTTCGGTGAATGGGTGCAAGTCTTTGGGGATGCCAAGATGACCACAGCTTTACTTGATAGGGTGACCCATCATTGCGAAATACTAGAGACCGGCAATGACTCCTACCGGTTCAAAGAAAGTCAGGGTGCTCGAAAGAAAGCATCTAAATCAGCTGCCTAGACTGGACAGTTTTAAACGCCAATTGACACCGAAATTATTGTACTCAGTTAAATGACCTATCAAAAGGGCGCGAACAATATTCCTGGCATCATGTCCCGGGCACCGCACTCCCAGTCAATCTTTTGTTTCCTCAGAATTCAGTTTCCAGGTTATTCGCCATAAGTTTACCGCTGGTCACGGGAGTGGGTAACAAGGGAATTCCCTTGCGTATGGTGGGAGGGGTAGATTGAATGTCTTGATTTATGCGGAGGGATACCGTCTGCGGCCTAAATCTTTCAAAATTCCACATTAAAATCCTGAGCTACCTAAGGCTTTAAACTGTATTTTCGGACTCCATAAAAAGCGCGGTTTTAACCAGTCTCGGAGTTTTCAGGCATATTAGAGGCTAGGCTCGCGCAAATAGGCCAGATTGGGCAGCAGCTCAATCAATGCGAGTTTCTACGACTATAAAAGCGCCTTGTTTGCTAAAGGCCGTTTTTAATCGAGTTTTTCAAAGCTCCTCTCCCCCATCAAAATCTAATGGTAAACTCTCATTAAATTTCGGATGGATTTTATCTAGTTTTACCTGAAAATCATCATAACCGTTGCTAAGTTTCATTATCGCCAAAACAGAAGACATATGCTCTCTCAGTTTTGGGTGCCCCAGTTCTGGGGTTAGTCCTTGAAAGAACTTGCTTTTGCGACGTCCCTTGCTGTCTTTGGGGGTTAGCTTGCCTAGCTCTTCTCTAACTTTAGGCGCCAATCTGTCGTAGACAATATCATTGGTTAAGTGCCCAAAATACTGCGGGCGCTTTACCTTGTGCGCGGGGAAATCCAGCCCTCTTAATCTAAACAATTGTTCGTAATAGTCATCTGGAAAAGTCTTTGCCCAAGGCTGCAATTCCTTGGCGATGTACTTCTCAAGAATCTCCGCTAATGCAGTGGCTGCCCTATCTCTTTGAAAACCTGTGGCCTCATCCACGAGGGCGATGATCCCGACGGTAGCAAACGCTCGCATGAGAATGTCAGCCTGTGCGGCAAAGTGCGCTTGAGAGGGTAAAACCTTGCCTGCATCTCTTGCTTCTAGCCAAACCTCACAAACTCTTGGGAGCAGCTCTGCATTCAGGCCATGCCCTATGGCGCCACTTGTTGTTTTGTATTGAACAGGGGAGGTTAGCGCCAATACCAGATCATTGTTAATAAAGGGAATAATGTTCTTTGCAGACAGATATACAGGATAGTTGGCGCCACCCTCTTTCATTCGCTTCCAGTGCGAGCCTCCCCGCTTGCCGCCAAAAGCCTTAGTTACCGCCCGCTCGGATAAGAGTCGGCGACCATCCTCCAGCACGGCGCACTCGATTTCAATATTACCAACTTTCACTATGCCTTGATGGGTGGCTTCGGGCACATTCCCCCAGCGCTTATTAGCGGCTTGGATAGAGATTGATTTCCGAGCGTCTGGATCAAGCGATTCCGCTCGGGCTTTACCTCCAGCGACCTTGGATTCGTTTTTCGTTTTCATGCAGGCACCTCGTTATATGTCATGCTTGCATAATATCCGTGGCGCCATTAGAATGCAAGCATGTACAAATAAAAATGCCTGCATAAAGGAAAGCGGTAAATGTTAACTTTTCACCCGAAAGCGGGAATGGTTTTGTCCTGTGACTTTAGGGGCTATGTGCTTCCTGAAATCGTAAAAACTCGGAACGTGGTGGTCATTTCACCAAATAGTATTCAAAGATGGCGTCTAGTTACCGTTGTGCCACTCAGTACAACGGCTCCAGACCCTGTAGAGAGCTACCACTACAAACTAAAAGCAAACCCGATCCCTGGGGGGCGAGAAGTGGATCTATGGGCCAAATGCGACCTAGCGGCGACGGTAAGCTTTGATAGGCTCGATAGAATTAGGGTATCGAGAGGCGTCTACGAAACAGGGCGTGTTGGAGGCGCGCAGCTGCAAGAAATACGAAGGGCTGTGGCGATAAGCATGGGGATTGAAATCCCCCCCAAATAGCATCATAATAGCTCCGTTACCCGCTAGTCGGGCTTGTGAGACTCTCTCAGGAGAGCAGGCTTCAGGATAAGCGATGACAAGCTCCTGAAGTCTTAGATGTGTCAGGTCAATAAGAGCCGGTCTTTGGACCGGCTTTTTTTTGTCTGCGGTTTGCGCACCACAAAATTACGGAATTTACGGCCTTGATAAAGAGGCTGCTGCAATCAATGCAATTTTTTACGACTATAAAAACGAGTCTGTAGCAGACTATGGTGTTCTCCATAAACTTAGAAGGATAGATTTCCCTAGAAGCGCCTAAATCACTATCGGGTGTGAATTATCTGCGACAGTAAAAAGGGAATTTATGGACCGAAAATCGCATCACAAGTCAGTTCTGCTAACCGTACTGAAATCAACGATCTAAGTTAAGTTTTGCTCTTATACTTTTACGCCTGCGCTGAGCGGAATCACCACAGTTGTCGGGCTTCCATAAGCATAGCCTAGCGCGAATCCGGCGATTATTCCAAATAGCAGTCCGAGGCCAATACCTAGCCAATAGGATTGCCGAGATACTTGAGTTAAGTGCTTTTTAGCTATTGATTGAAATAATGCCTGTCTGTCCATTAGTGGAGTATAGATGACTTGGAAAAGAGGGGTTACAAAGCATTTTGGGGGTATATATGGGGGTATATATAGAGATTATTATGATATAAATGCTTTAAAAACATAAGCTTGAAATAGGTATTCATGCGGTGCCGTCCCGACCAAAATCCTTTCCAGCAACAGCTTGGAATATCTCTAAAGCCCTGTATAGCAGGGCTTTTTTGTTTGTATCGAAAGCCCGCGCATGGCGGGCGGTCAATGGTGTGCTGTCTACGTCTTTTTACGTCTGGAAAACCCAAGTCCGAACAGGCCGAGGCTGAACAGCGCGAGGGTCGCAGGAACGGGCACAGCCGTCGGGTCTATTGGCGGCGCCTTACCCAAGCCTAGAAACTCGCCGGAGCTGGAATAGATTTCGACACCCGGTGCAACAGTTTGGGAGAAGGTAGCGGTGTGCTCAAAATCCATCGTGTAACGAGTCAGCCCAGATTCAGGGCCTGTGGTGTCGAAAGCGAGAAAAATATTTGTGTAGGTAAAGATATCAAATTGCTCAATGTTGGAGAGTAGTTCGATGCTCCCGAAAACTGACTCGGATGCGTATTGGTAGAAATTCTCGATGTTCGGGAATTCTTCTGCAGGCACCGTATATACCCCTTGAGCGAACTCATTTACCAGGGCTGCTGGCACAGGGTTGCAGGCGAGTGGGTCCTGCCCCCAGCAAGGATCATTGGCTAGACCGAGAAAATCTTGACCGGTAGCCACTCCCGCTTGATGCACAACAAGGCCGACATTGTAGACAAATGTGGCGGGTTGTTGTCCGGGAGCAATAAAGCCAAGATCACCAAAAATGTCGCCTTCGATACCAAATCCGAAGTCCCAGACAGTGCCGGCACCATTACGGATATCTATCCGCTCGCCGAATCCTCCAAAGGCCTGCAGGCCCACCGGAGCATTGAGTGTTTCTTCTGCATACATCTTCACAGTCCCGTCGCTCAGGTTGACCTGAGATCGTGATGTACCGGTCACTCCCTGGGACAGGGCTTTCGACTTAGCGCCGTTGGCCTCATACCCGTCTATTAATTCGCCGCCACCAACACGTAGAGCGGGGCGGACATAGTACGATGGGTTGGGCAGAGGGTTGGCTGTGACGGCCACAGATGCGAAACCTCCGATGCCGATAAATATTGTTGCTGCTAGTTTTCTTCGATCCATGACGGCTTACTCCTTTTTCCTATTAGATTGGCCAGCAAATTCTGCAGGCAAGGGGTGAGCCAAAAAAGGAAATATGGGTATTAATCATAAACTTGGAGTAAGGCGACTGGTGCGGGGCCTGGAAAATACAGGCTTGGTGTAAATAAAGCTGACAGTTTAGCTGCTTCGTCAGAGCCGAATTGACGGCTCATTATCGTGAAAGCACATAAGGGAAGATGCCACGCGAGTGGCTAGCGCAATTACAGTCGCTAGCGCCGTTTACGCCAGCGCCAGCGCGCTTGCGGAGAGGAGGTCGGTGGTACGGCCCACTGCAGAAATGCAGCAATAATTGGACTAATGGGGACAGATTAACTTGCTGCACTTGTAGAGTTGGTCGCGCCTGATACCAAGCTGCATAGCAACTTCACTGGCAGGTTTTAGCGATGTTTCCATCAGCGTAAGAGCTTCTAGTTTGAACGCTTCGGATAAGTTTTATAGGGTCTTCCCTTAGTTGTCATCGGACACTCCTTCATGAGGCTTTGCCTCTGGTTAAAAGTGTCCGTTAAACTGAGGGAGGTTCAATGCGTCCCCATTTTTGCATTTTTGTTGCAGCTCTTAGTCCAATCGCCCCGCTATATTCTGACTAATAAAACTAATGAAACTGTTTAGCTTTATTGAACTTTGATAATCACGATAAAAGACAGCATTGATCACTTGATAGCGTTCTAAAATCTGGTCGCTCAACAAAGGCACAAGCCGGCCTGATACTATATCGTCGTAAGTCATAAACCCTGCCAGGCAAACAATACCTACGCCCTCTAATGCCAGCTGCCTAAGTGCCGAACCACTACTTGCCGTCAAAATAGGAGTAATTGCCAATCCGTCTTTATTTCCAACCTTTAACGGCCATTTATTCAAGCTAAGCGGTTGAGAAAACCCCAAACAATTATGTTGATTCAGAGCCTCAGGGGTCTCCGGGTTGCCATACTTTTCCAGGTAAGCCGGGCTAGCCAGTATCTGCAACCCGGAGCGTCCAATGAGCTTGTAATGCAGCGAAGAATCACGAAGCTCGCCAATCCTGAAGGCAATATCGATCTGGTTTTCGACCAGATCTACTATCCGATCAAAGCTCGTCAACTCGATTTCCACCTTAGGGTATGCCTGTTGATAACCAGCAATATTGGGAATGATGCACTGCTGTAAAAAAGGCGAAGCAGCATCGACCTTTAGCTTACCCTGAGGTTCGCGCAGCCCATGGAGAGTATTATCTCCGATGTCATCAATAATCCTCATGGCCTCTAAAGCCTTCCCTAACACCTCACTCCCCTCAGGGGTCAAACTCAATTTACGGGTAGTTCGAGTAAACAGCCGAATACTTAGTTGCTGCTCAAGACCACTGACCTTCCGGCTAATATAAGATGGCGTCTGCCCTAGCAGCTCGGCGGCACGACTGAAACTTCCAGATTGAGCGACAGTGATAAAGGCTCTTAGCTGATCGACTGTAATATTCATTAATTCCATATATGCAAAAGTATTTTTCAATTATAGGTATTATTCGCACGAATTAAACGGATTATTCTTACATCTCTTTCAACGAGATAGCAGAGACACCCCATGAATCTAGAACTCACCGGAAAAACAGCATTGATCACAGCCTCTTCAGGAGGTATCGGCCTGGAAATCGCTACCGCTTTAGCCGCTGAAGGAGCTAATGTTGTCATCAATGGACGCTCAGAACAGGCTGTTCTGAGCGCAGTGGAATCCATTGTTAAGCAGGTACCAAATGCGCAACTAATCAGCCTGGTCGCTGACAACGCAACGCTTGAGGGCAATGAAAAGACGATCAGGGAGCTACCTAGTGTTGATATCCTAATTAACAACTTGGGTATTTATGAGTCGGTTGAATTCTTCGACAGCACCGATGAGCAGTGGCAAAAAATCATTGATGTGAATATCAAGTCCGGTGTTCGTCTCAGCCGCCATTACTTACAAGCTATGGTTGCCCGAAACACAGGTCGCCTACTCTTTGTCTCTAGTGAATCTGCTGTGAATCCAGCACCGGAAATGGCTCATTATAGCGCTACTAAAACAATGCAGATGTCCATATCGCGCAGCTTGGCTGAATTAACAAAAGGCACAGGCGTTACTGTAAATACCATCCTGCCGGGGTCGACTCGTACCGAAGGCGCTAAAACATTTATTCAGGAGCTATTTCCCGAAATGGAATACAAGGTCGCTGAAGAGAAATTTATGCGCGAGAATCGTCCAACCTCCATTATAGGTCGCTTGATCGACCCAAAAGAGATAGCTGATTTTGTATGCTTCCTAAGCAGCCCCCTCTCTTCGGCAATCAATGGTTCGGCGCTTAGAATTGATGGAGGAATAGTACGTTCGATATTCTGATCCAAAACATATTCTTGGGGGCAACGCCGGTTATGAAAATATTCACTTACCTGTTTTCGTTCATGAGTTTTGCTAAAAACCGCAGATCTCTAAATAGATCTTCCCCCTAAAGTAAAACGCATATACAGGGATCAGTGGGTCTTTTGCGCTTCAGCAGAAACGTGTGCTGGGCAAAAGTAAATATAGATGTAGATGTAAATGTAAATGTAAATGTAAAAGAGCTTGCTGACGTGGCGGGGTAGGGTGAGTTTACAACCGCAATTTCTTTACTCTGTAGCTAGTACCTCAATCCAAAAATTTGCGCAGGTTCTCCGGTAGATCTTCAGTTGCGATCGTGGCAGCATTCTCTGACATATCACGCGAATTAAAGGTGTTCCAAAAAATTACTGCGCCGCAATTGCGGTCCAACTGCTGTAGAAAGGCCGCTGCAGCTTTTCCGGTATAGGTTTGCTCCAGTGCGATTCCAGCATGCTTGAAGCGTTCAATTGCCTGCAGCCCCTGCTCGGTGGCCACGCCGTATCCGTCCCCATAGAAATCATCGATCAGATTCACCGCTGCAGGTTTGGGTATCTGCTGGCGACAATTTTTCTTCAGATATTGATAGGCTTCCATCATCAGCTTGTGCACCGTACCCGGCGTGCAGGCAGGAATCGGTCCGAGGCTCTTCGGTGCAACTCTCACGCCGATAATGTCTGTATTGAGTCCGGTCAGTTGGCTGCCATAGCTTAGGCCCGCCAGCGTGGCACCGGAGCCGACAGGGCAGACAATAGATGCAGGAAGCGGGCATTCGCCCTGTTCAATCTGACTTTTCAACTCGCAAGCTGCGTTGATAAAGCCCAGTGTGCCATACAGATTGGAGCCACCGGCAAACAGAAAGTAGGAACCACTTTTTATGCGGTAGGGGCTACGGTAATAGGCCAGCATCGTTTTTAGCAGGGTCCCCTTGTAGATGAGCTTCGCACCGTAGGCCTGCATCAGTCGCAGGTTCTGCGTTACCGTGGAGGTAAGTGGCTGATCGAAAAGATAGATGACGCACTCCAGGCCAAATTGTTGACACACCATCGCTGTAGCCACGCCATGGTTTGTGCCAATCGCACCGACAGTAACAATCCGTTTGGCTTTCTTCTGCAGCGCGTCAGCTACTATAAACTCGAGCTTGCGGATCTTGTTGCCGCCATACTGCGCATGTGTCAGATCATCGCGTTTGATCCAGGCGGACTCAGACAGTGACAGGCGTTCTAGGGGTGTCGGTAGCGATGCGATATCCTGCATGGCAATTTTCGACCGTAGGTCGGGGAAAGCGTTAAACAGTGGTCGTTCGGAGGAGGGGGCAATAGAAGGCATGAAATTTGTAGAAGGTCGTGGTGAATACGTCTGAGCATAGCTCGAATTAGGGCAATGGAACAGGGTAGCGGAGCTGGGCAATTAATCGGAGGATGGACAGGGTGTTAGATACGATCTAACTGACGAGCTTCGGCGAGCTTGGAAGTCTGCCGCTCTGGTATTTCAAAAACTGCTAATGTGGGTCAGTCTTAGGGTCTATCGTCTGAATTGAATGTATCATCTTTGCTTCAGACATTTTGCACACGTGGGTCGCTTGTTCCCGCGGGACAGGAAACACAGGAGGCCTGCAATCATGGCTACACTGCTTTGTCATATCGAGATCAACCCCGGCAAGGAAGATGAGTTTGAAGCGGTCATGCAAGAAATGTATCGCCGCACGCATGCCGAAGAGCCCAACTGTATAAGGTATGAGTATTTTCGCGGCGCTCGTCCCAACACCTATTACAGCCTGTTGAGCTTCGTGGACAGGTATTCATTCCTGCAGCACCAGGTGAGTGATTATCACGAGGGCTTTGATTTCGCATCCATGATCAAGCACATCGATATGGAGTGGGTTGATCCCGTTAGTGGAGCCTCGCCATTGATACCGACTGAGTCAGGCGAGTTGCCAGAACAGCTGAGCGATGCGCTCAAGGCTGCTGCCGAGATCTATCCGATTGATGTGCAGGCCTGGTGGCAGAGGCACCGCACGACGTAAGCGGCGGTAATGCGCGGAGGAGTGCTCCGCCCGGCAGTAGCTACCGGGGGTAAATCAGCGGGCTATTAGCAAGTTGTTCGGGCGCGACGAGGCGACGCTCACCGTTCTGCCACTGCAGAACAAGATTACGCCTGCCTATCTGGCGGCCGGTGTCATCGACCTGATAAGACCCTATCAATGCCTGGAAGTACATGTTTCTCAGTTGCTCACGCACTGCAGAATGTTCTGTGGTGCCTGCCAAGCGGATTGCGGCTTCAAGTATTTCACCAGCACTGTAACCCATCACTGCATATACACCTGGGTGGTAGCCATAACGCCGTGCAAAGCGGTACGCGAAGTCCTGTGCACCGGGTTCACGAGAGCTGCGTAACCACTGCACAACGCCCAGAATCCCCTCTGCTTCTTCACCCAGTTGATCGGCAAATTCACGCAGTCCGGGGCCTATTGTAAAGCCCAGCATTTTGGGTTTAACACCTTCAGCTGTAAGCGCGCGGGTGATTGCAACAGAATCATCCAGATAGGAAACGCCAAAGACCAGGTCGGCATTGACTTCACCCAATCGTCTGGCAAGCGCTGCAAAGTCGCGTTGCTCGGGTGCATAGCGTTCAGAGAACACCAGCTCAAGACCGCGTTCTTCAAATCTGCTTATAGAGACGGCGGCCAAATCATCGCCGAAGTCTGTACCGGCATAGACAAAGGCTACCGTTTTGACGCCGGCATCGGCAGCTACTTTAAGACCGTTCAAATAGTCGCCAACCGGTGTGTCAGCGCCGAATACATTTTTCAGTCCCCGGTTCCAGATGGCTTCATCTGATGCGGCAGTAGTGACCATGGGAATGTCATATTTTTCGGCCACCAGCGTCGCTTCAAGCGTCAGTGAGGAAGAGTAGGGGCCAACCAGTACGTCAACGTTGTCCTTTCCTATCAGGTTGGTGAAACCTTCAACGGTGCCTGCATCGCGTGAGCCATCATCGTAATAGACGACCTCCACTGGTCGCCCCAATAGTTCACCGCGGGCATTTACATCCGCTGCCCACATTTGCAGGCCGCGCAATTGCTCAATGCCAAACTCTTTATAGTGTCCAGTAAGCGACTGGGTCGTGCCAATTCTTACCGGGTTGTCTGACTGATCAGTATCATCCGCGTGGGCTGCACGGGACAGTGCAAGCGCGGTGAGAAAAGTAACAAGGATTAAGTGGCGAATCACATGAGTACCCATTTTATTGGTTTACGTCCAGCTTACGCTTGGTTGAATACAGCCAGCGAACCATTTGATACTCAAACGCCGAGCCGTTTTCATAATATCGAAACGAGGTGTTGGCGCGGGTATCAATGGGGAAAAGTACGGTGGTAGTAAGGTCGAGCGGCTTGGATAGCACCGCGCTTTTTACTGAACTCTGGACATAGGCATCGGGTAGCAGGCCCAGGCCGTCTCGAAGGTTCGACGGGCCCAGGAACGGAATAACCAGGTAGGGCCCCTGGCCGACACCCCAGTGACCTAGCGTGTCACCAAAGCTCTCTACTGGCCTCGGGATATCCATGGCACTGGCCACATCAATCAGGCCAAATAAGCCGACGGTGGAATTGATAAGTACCCGGCCGGTACTCTGCACAAACTTTTCGCCGCGCAGTTGCAGTGCGGAGTTCATGATCGTGAGTAAATCGACGAAGTTGTTGAAGAAATTATCGATACCAGTACGGCCAACTTCGGGGACAACGGCCTCGTAGCCTCTCACAACCGGCAGGAAAACTGCCTGATCGAAGTGGTAGTTGAAGTTGTAGATACGCTTGTTCATAGGCTCCCACGGATCGTAGACCGGTGTCAGGTCGTCCAGGTCGTCTTTCTCCGGGGGTAGCAGCCGCTTGGCGGTGAACACGGGTTCGGGGTAGTCAGCGGCCTGTTGTTGGGGTTGCGGGCCTGTGCTGCAGGCGCCGAGCGCCAAAGCCAGAACGGGAATCGAAAAGAGGGAGAGTATCGATTTCATTTTCAGTTGCCCCCGTCAGTGAACACGGCGACCATATGGGCGACATTATCCGGGTAGTTCATATTGCCGCAGTGGCCGCCATAGGGGTAAATCGTCGCTCTGTCGCCGAACACCTCGGGGAAAAAATCGATCTCCCCGGGCTCGAGGATGACATCATCGGCATTGCCCATCATCTTGATCTTCTTTGCATTCTTCAGATAGTCAGCGATGCTGGTCAAGCTCATCGATGCGATGTACTCGTCCCGGGTTATCTTTGGGTCCCGCGCCTTGTAGTACGGATAGAAAAACTCGTGGTAGTAGTCGGTAAAGCCTAATCGCAGAGAGACGTCATTATAAATCTGCAGATTGCTGTAGCGGTTCAGCACCAGCCCCTTTGGCTTGATGTAGCCGTAATCCGCCATTACATCAGAGGTGAACACCAGCGATGCAGACGATACCCTGAACGAGGTGCCGATGAGCGCGGCCAACTCCTCATCTTTCAGGTGCAGTGCCTTGTAGGTCTGGTACAGGAAGTCGTCGCCGCCCGCTGCCGCAGTATCCTTGTAACTGGTGGATTGATATGTAGTAGTGTAGGCACGCATCAGTTTATCGACGAACCTGTCGAAATTGTTGACGCCACCGGGGATATCCTGCGTCATACGATCGAGCAGCGATATCGAGTTGTACAGTGAAACGGGCGGGTTGATCAACAGTACCCGCTCAAAATTAAATGACTTGCGCTCTTCATCAAGCTTCGAGACAAAGGCGGCATTGAAACCGCCCAGGCTATAACCTGTGACATTAAAAGACGTGGCTGTGATGTCGTCTTTCAGTTCATCCCAGATTTTCTCGAAAACGCGGTAAATGTCTTCCGCATCCTTTTCGGCGTGACCGACCACCCCAGTCTTGGATGCAGCGATTACAAAATTGTTATAAGTCGGGGATGAAATGGATACGATGTGGAAGCCAGCCTGATAGAAAGCCTTGGCCATATTGGTGTTCTTGGAGCCATTGTGCGAGGCACCGGTTCCTGCAATGAGGAAAATCAACGGCGCATCGTGATCTTGCAGTGCGACTGAATACAGCAACTCGTGGCCGTAGAAAAACACATCCGGCGTGACGCGCTCGGGGAATATAGTGATGCTCCGTGTCTTGAATGGAATAGACTTTGGAAGCTTGGCCCGGTATTCCTCAGGGGTGCCGACAACGGTCGCGGCGAAGCGGTCTTTGATTGGGTAGTCGTAGTTTGCGACAGTCTTGACGGAGGAGTGTGCCAGTGAGGCGCACAACAGTGCACACAAGCCGGCAATCAAATGCTGCGTGGTTTTTTTTATGGTCACGTGAATTCCGGAGCGTTCCCTGAGCGAATTAAAGATGTTGGCATGAAAGGCGTGTGCTGTCACTATCTGGACCCAAAAAAACGTGACTTACGCAGTGAAAAAGCCTAACTGAGTGCCGCAGGGTGCATATGCAGTGCGCAAATGATCTCGTTGCGCAACTCGGATGGGGAGATCACTTTATCGAATGCCATCGCATCTGCCGGGACCCAGGCCCCGGATTGGCTCTCCCTCAGTATGGCTGCCTCCTCTTCACTGGCACGCGCTGCCTCGGCGCCGCCGATTGCCGGCATACCGCCGAGATTCACACAGGGCAGGGCGAGACTCACCACTTGTCCATCCCAGGGGTTCATGCCCATCACCGAACTGCCAAACCCGAATGCCTTGCGCAACGTCACCACAATTTTGCAGCCGCGGTAACGGCGCTGTGCGAGGAACATCTGTCCGGCGGCTTTGAGTACGCCGGATTTTTCAGCAGCCGGTCCGGGCATTACTCCGGGATTGTCGAGCAGGTTGATTAACGGCAGGCCGAAGTGGTGTGCCACCTCAATGAAATGACAGGCCTTCTCGGCGCCGTCGGCGGTGATGGCGCCCGCCTGCACGGCTGGCTGATTGGCAATCAGCATACAGGGCACCCCCCCGATGCGTGCTATGGCTGCTATTATGCCGCGACCGTATGTGGGTTGCAGTTCAAACAGGGAACTCTCGTCCACCACTTCATGCAGTACCAGACGCATATCATAGGCCTGGTTTGCCTGGGTTGGGATGATATCCATGATGCCGGACGTGTCGCGGCGTGCCGCGCTCGGGCGATCTCGCAACTCGGGGAGCGGGGCGCCGGTATGTGGCGGCAGTACGGAGAGGAAGTAGCGCGCCATAGCAATGCAGTCATGCTCGTTTTTGCCGAGGTTGTGGGCAACACCGCTGTCGCGAGTATGCATTGCGGCCCCGCCGAGTTCCTCGGGGGTGGCCTCAATGCCCAGCGCTGCATGCACCAGTGGCGGGCCGGCAGAAAACATTGCAGCACCTTCAGTCATCACGATGAGGTCGGCGAACATGCCCGTCAGAGCGCCGTGCCCGGCTGAGGTGCCCAGCACCAGAGTGACAACAGGAACCTGGCCTTTGAGGTCGGCGACCAGCTGCAGGTCGTTCGGGCAGTTGGGGTAGCGTTCGGTCTGGTTGCCGGCGCGCTCACCGGCGCCGTCGAGCATCAGTACCAGCGGGAGCTGCTGCTCCAGCGCCAGTCGCACAAGGCGAGAGCGCTTGGCCGCATTGGGATGCCCGATTGAGCCGCCCTTTACGGTGAAATCCTCGGCAATGATCACGGTGCTGCGGCCGTCGATACGCCCGATACCGCCTACCACGCCATCGCCGGCCAGTGGGCTTTGTCCATCCGGGGGATTGCCGCCGGCCAGCGCACCGTATTCACTGTAGCTGTTTTTGTCACAGAGAAGATCGATGCGTTCACGGACGTGGAGCCGCCCTCGCTGGTGTTGCTTTTGCACCTTGTCTGGACCGCCCATGGCCAATGCACTGGCGTTGCGTTCATGTAGCTGCTCCAGAAGTCTCTGCCAGCCTTCGCGGGTGTTGTTCAAGAAGTGCCTCCTGATATAAAGGTAGGTCTGGTGCTCTGCACAGTGCTGTTTGGAGGCACCTGCTTCGCATGTCGCGCAGAGTTTTTCAACTATTGCAGACCAAATTGTGTATAATGACCGGCTTTCCCATCCTAAAAGGTCTGAATAATATGGCACGCAAACCCACTAGAGCGCCAGCGAAAAGAAAGCAACCGGCTGCCGTGGAAACCTCACAGTCCATCGAAGAACAAACCAAGCAGTTTCTGAAGTCGGGTAACAAGATCGACGTTATTCAGTCCGGTATCAGCGGCCAGCCCTCCATGGCTGTCAACCGACATATCAAACTGGGGAACAAAACAGCAGCCTCATAATTGGGCTTGTTGTCGATTCTGGCGTGCACAGGTCCTGTGCCTGCGCGAAGGATTTTCTGGTCCAGCACCTCAAAGCAATCGCAAGCCACGCCATTATCTCTCCTTAGACGCGTATTGACATCACTGCAGGTCTCTGTATAATCCCGCTTGCTTGTACGCAAAAAAAGATCTTATGCATACCATCTCGAAGTCTATCCGTAAGTACCTCGCCCTGTTTTTCATAAGTAATTACTTCGCACTTCAAGCACAATCCGCCTTTATGAAAGGCATCAATTACCTTTGAAAAAATAGGAAATATATATGGCTACTGGAACTGTTAAGTGGTTTAACGAAACTAAAGGCTTCGGTTTTATCGAGCAAGAATCCGGCCCGGACGTATTTGCGCATTTCAGCGCGATTTCAGGCTCAGGCTTCAAAACTCTGGCCGAAGGTCAGAAAGTTGAATTCACTGTCACTCAAGGCCAAAAAGGCCCTCAGGCAGAAAACATCGTAGCGGTTTAATCCCCGCTCGGTAAAAGGCCCGCCCTGGTGACAGTGCGGGCTTTTTTATTGCTTGTTCGTTTCCAGAGGCAGGTAGAACTGCTCGTACCAGCGCCGCAGTTTGTTGATCGGACCGTCGCCGTCGCACAGAATCGGGTCTTCCCGGTATATCTTGTCTTTCCATACTTCAACATCCTGCCCAAACGCAACATGGGCCATCTGCGGGTACAACTCTGCGAATTCTGGTGGCAGCGGGTCATCATTCAGGCTGCTGACAATCACCGCTGAGCACAGGTCGACTTCATCCTGATTTACCGGCGTGTGGCAATTAACCCACCAGCTTCTGAAACTCACTTCCGGGCTTTTCGATTCGGTGTAATAGTACATTACGGATGGCCCGTGATAGGTGGCGTCACCCCAGGCATCGGCGTCTTCCCCGGCTTCCTCGCGCGCGGATGCGACGTCAAATACCACACCGGGCGGAATAATCATACTGGCTTCGGGGTCGCGTTTTACTGTGGATATTTGCGTGACGGTGCGCTCACCAAAGCGATTCTCCCAGGACTGCACCCGGCCGCCGTGGACGTGGGGAAAGTGCGCAATATCGACGATATTCTCAATGATGTCACAGGGTTTGGCATGAATCCGCGAGCGATAGAATGTCCAGTCACCCCAGTTTTGTAATCCCCACTCGGGGATGCGAGGCAAGTAGTCCTCAGGTGTTTCATTATTATCGCCGTACCACAGCGCAATGAAGCCATCCTGCTCCAGTACTGACCAGCCCTTGAGTGCATCGACAGCTCTTTGCGGAATATTGCTGGCGTAGGGGATGTCTACACACTGGCCTTGCGAGTTGAATGTCCAGCCGTGGAACGGACAGGCGATATTGTCACCGCGCACGCGCCCTTCGCCGCTGCCGAGATTGGCGCCCAGATGTGGGCAGTGTGCGTCCAGCACCGCAACGTGCCCCGACTCACCGCGAAAGGCGACGAGATCCCGGTCGAAGTAGCGCAATTGTTTAACCTCGCCGACGCGTAATTCCTGCGAAAAAAGCACGATATGCCAGCCGCGCGCATAGTGGTTCGGTTCAAGGTAGGCGTACTTGTGTCGGCTCATACTGGCTCCTTTTCGTCAGCGTCATCGAACGCATGGCGCGCTGCAATGTAGGCAAACGTCATCGCCGAACCGATAGTCGCGCCCGCGCCGGGATAGGTATTGCCCATGACTGCCGCACTGGCGTTACCCGCGGCGTATAGCCCCTCGATTACGCCGCCTTCGGCATGCAGCACCCGCGCGTACTCGTCACACAGTAAGCCGCCCTTGGTATCCAGGTCGCCCGGGTCGCAGCGCAGCGCATAAAAGGGCGCGGTTTCCAGCGGCCCCAGAGAGGGGTTGGGCGACACTTTTCTGTCGGCGTAGTAGCGATCGTGTTCGGTCGCACCGCGGCCAAACTCGGGGTCTTCGCCGTTGCGTGCGTGACGGTTGAAGTTCTCCACAGTCTGCGCCAATGCGCCGGGCGCAATCTGCAGCTTGCCGGCCAGCGCTTCGAGGCTGTCCGCCTTTGTGAGCAGACCGGATTCGAAAACATCGGGAGCGAGGCTGTTATCTTGCTCCACTTTACCCGGTTTCAGATGGCCGACGGCGTATTTGCCGCGGTAGGTGGCATCGAATACCAGATAGCAGGGGATGGCACCTTCGCCTCTGGTGTGACTGTCGTACTGGGCCTTGACGAGGTCTTCATAGGGTTGCGCCTCATTGGCAAAACGTTTGCCCAGGCGATTGACCATGATGGAACCCGGGTTAGATTTACCGGCGATGAGCGCCATCACCCGTCCATCAGGGATCGTATAGGTGGGAGACCACCACGCGCAGTCCATAAAATCCAATGCCGCACCGAGCTGGGTGCCCATGGTCACGGCATCTCCGGTGGCCCCCGGCGCGGCGGCAGTCCACTCACTGCCGATGGGTGATCGCTGATACTGCTGTCGCATTTCGGCATTTTGAGAGAAGCCGCCGGTGGCCAGCAGTACCCCGCGCCGAGTCTGGATACGCTGCAGCCTGCCTTCGTGTTCGACCAGTGCCCCGCAGACACGACCATCATTCTGCAATAATTCCCGCACGGGTGAATTCAGCCACAGCGGAATATGTCTATCCTGCAGTGACAGTCGCAGCCTGGCGACCAGCGCAGGTCCGAGCGTCAGGCGGTTATCTCGCTGGCGTTTTAGCCGGGCTGGAATATCCAGTAGATAGCGCAGCAGCAGGCGCAGGCCGGTCAGATATGCACCGGCATTCATTTCCTGCAGCCCCTGGCCCTCTTCAACGGTGACATTGAATGGCAGTAACAGCCCATCGTAATGCCCCAGTCTGATGGTGGCCGCATCCGCCCCCAGTTTACGCAGATCGATCGGGGCGTTGTCCATCGAGCGCCCTCCGGATTTATAGCCGGGCAGGTGTTCGTAGTAATCCATATACTTGGGCAAGGCAGAGTAGGATACATGGCTGTGCTCCATCATGAACGCCAGCATCTCACTGGCACGGGTGGCGTAAGCCCGGATACGCGCGTCGCTGACACTGTCGCCAATCAGCGCTTTCAGGTAGGCGTAACCTTCTTCACTGGTGTCTTGGACACCCACTTCTGCCTGTCGATGATTGCCCGGGATCCAGGCCACACCACCGGATTTTGCTGTGGTGCCGCCGTAGACAGGTTCTTTCTCCACCACCAGCACTGAAGCGCCCAACTGGTTCGCTACCACGGCACCCGTCATACCAGCTGCGCCCGTGCCCACCACCAGCCAGTCCACCGTCAGATCCGGGTTCTCTTCTGTCATACAATTACTACCTGAACATTCCCGTCTCCAGTGTGGCAGTGCATGCAGTGATGAACCAGCGTCCACCACAAATGCGGCGGTTCGGTTCAATATACCGGCCACATTAGTTGACCGCGGACAGTGCCGGTTCTAAGGTCAGTATCTTCCCTGTCCGGACTTGCAGTAGCGAACTACCTTATGACAACAATACCCTTGGCCCAGATACACGGCGTCGATGACCTGCGCCTGGACCACATTGCACCGCCTGCGTGCGGCCCCGATGATCTGGTAGTACAAGTACGCGAGTGCGGTATCTGTGGCTCAGACCTTGGGTACCTCGCGATCGGGGGGCTGACTGGCCCAGATACACCCATGCCACTGGGGCACGAGCTTTGGGGTGTCGTGAATGAGATCGGCAGCAATATCACCCATGTGGTGCCCGGCGACCGGGTCGTTGTGCAGCCGATGAGCAATGGCAATAATATTGGTAACGGGGGTGCCGAGGGCGGTTTCTCCCCTTACCTGTTGGTGCGCAATGCCGCGCTGGATAGCAGCAGCACCCTCAAGATCCCGCAGGAACTACCCGAGAGCTACGGTGCCCTGGTGGAGCCGTTGTCGGTTGCGCAGCACGGAGCGAACCGGGTCACTGCGAGCCCTGCTGACAGGGCTGTGATATTCGGAGCCGGGCCGATCGGACTGTCCATGGTGCAGGTGTTACGCTACCGTGGCCTGGACAATATCGTGGTGGTCGATCTGTCTGATCGACGGTTGCAAGCAGCCCGTGCAATGGGTGCACTGCCGCTGCGGGCCGACGACCCGGAACTGCCTCAGAAACTTATCGGGCACCACGGCAGCAGCAACTTTTTTGGTATACCCATGCCGGGCAGCACGCTGTTTTTTGAGGCCACCGGAGTGCGGGACGTATTTGAAAATATCGTTTCTATCGCAGGCCCCCGCAGTCGTATTTGTCTCACCGGTGTGCATAAAGAAGCGGCCACGGTCGATCTGGTGATGCTGCTGGCGAAAGAAGTGGCCATTATTCCAGCCATGGGCTATGACAATGAATTTGAAGAAGTCTTCGCCATGCTGCAGTCCGGTAAGATAGATCCATCAGTGATGGTGACGCACCATTTTCCACTGTCAGAGATACAGGCAGCCTTCGCGATGGCGCGCGATCCACAGAATGCGATAAAAGTTATGATCGACTGCCAGGCATAGTGCTGGTCAGTCGAGCAGGCCATTCACACAGGAGTATATATGCAGGATTTGAACGGTAAGGTTGCTGTTGTTACGGGCGCGGGCTCAGGCATAGGGGAGGGCATTGTGCGCGCGGCTGCGGAGGCCGGTATGAAAGTCGTGGTTGCAGATATCGACCTGGCTAAGGCGCAGGCGGGTGCTGCAGACATCGGTGAGAATGCGCTGGCCCATCAGGTGGATGTCTCCAGTCTGGCCTCGGTGGAGGGTCTGCGCGATGCAACACTGGAGCACTTTGGCGCTGTTCACCTGCTGTGCAATAACGCTGGTGTATGGATTGGCGCAATGATGCACGACGCGGATATCAAGGATTGGCAATATCTAATAAACGTCAACCTGTACGGTGTGATTCACGGCGTCAAAACATTTTTGCCGTTGCTGGTGGCGCAGGGTGAAGGGCATATCGTGAATACGGCATCGATGGGTGGCCTGATATCCGGACCTCCAGAGGGCTTGTACACGACAACAAAATTTGCCGTTGTCGGCCTATCAGAGGCGCTGTTGATGGAAGTCGCCGGTCAGGGGGTCGGGGTCTCTGTGTTGTGCCCGGGCCTTGTGAAGACCAACCTGATTACGCAGTCATCTGCGGTACGTCCCGATGAACTTAATTCCGGCATTGATCACAAGCAGGTTGCGCCCGATGTCGACAGTGGTATCTCACCGTTGTCAGTGGGTGAGCAAGTGCTGGATGCAGTGCGTGAAGACGGTTTCTATATTATTACGCACGACGACTACCGCGACATTATCGCGATGCGCCACGATGGCATACTCGCAGCGCTCGATGCTCACGTGGAGCGCTACGGATCAACATCCGGAAAAGTCGCCTGACCCCAGACCTGGCCGGGCCTAGCGCGAACTGATGCCGAGTGCGTCCTTAGCGAACGCAAGCGACGCCGCAGAGTCGACACGTGAACTGTACGCTTCAAGGAACAGTTTACCGACAACGCGGCCCTTGCGGTCAATGACAATCATTCCAGGATGTGGAATGCCGTACTGAAAATCTTCCGGTGTGTATTGCTCGTTCAGAATGCCCAGCGTCTTGAAGCTCAGTGCATCGGTATCCGACAGCAGGGGTATAGTGATGTCGTACTTGTCGATAAATGCCTGTTGCAGGGCGCGGTCGTCGTAGGTAATTGCCACCATACCGATACCGGCCGCTTCAAACTGGTCCTGATATTCCTGCAGCTGGATCAGCTGGCGCATGCAATAAGGGCACCAATCCACCGAGCGACTGGCGATAAAAACCGTACCCTTGGGGCCCGCGAATTCGTCGATGAGCGTTACAACGCGCCCATCGTAGGTAGCTTGTAGGCCGGGGAACTGCGAACCCACCGCCGGGCCCGGGTCGAAATTGTCATTGTCTGCCGCAACAAACATGTCCTGTGTGAAGCGCGCAAAGGCCAGTTCCTTTAGTGGCTCGCGAAACAGGTAACCCAGTAAAAAAAGCAATATGAGCAGGGGAAGGACAACCCTCAGTATGGATTTCATGATTTCTCGCCCGTGTTTTCAGCAGGATGTAGCGCATCAGTCTAGGCGAGTTTATCCCAATATTCACCGATACTGGCGTGCTATTTTTGGCATACTCTACCCTTCGTAAATTTTCTTTTATGTATATGGGTTTCGGGGCGTGTATTGATGGCTGAACAGTTACTGATGACAGTGTTATTTGTAGCGCTGCTCTATGGACTGATATTCACCAGGTGGGCGGCGGAATGGGTTTTTGTGAGCATTATGCTGGCAACCTATTTTACCGGTCTGGTGAGTACCGAGGACGTATTGGACAAAGCCTCCAACAGCGGAGTCATCACGCTGGTTTTGCTGCTGCTCGTATCCACTGGTATTGAAAAAGTGTCGTGGCTGACACAGATGTCGCACAAACTGATCGTGCCCAGTTATGGCGGAACCCTGCTGCGAATGGGCTCTGTTACGGCGATCTTCTCTTCTTTTGTAAACAATACCGCCGTGGTGGCCGCGCTGGCCCATACGGTTCGCAACAATAAGCTTCACCCCGCCTCCAAACTGTTGATACCACTTTCCTATGCAACTATTCTGGGCGGCACGATGACCCTGATAGGGACGTCAACCAACCTTGTGGTAAACAGTTTTCTCGAAGATGCTACAGGCACTGGGCTTGGCTTCTGGGAGTTTTTTCCGATAGGAGCCACTGCGACACTACTGGGCCTGGCAACCTTGTTCTTCAGTTCCAAACTGCTGCCCAGCAGCAGTGCGCCCACTATGGATATCGATGAGTATGTGATCGAGGCAAAAGTGGCAGAGGATTCGGCGCTGATCGGCAAGACAATTCTCGAGAACAAGCTGCGCGATCTCGAAGATTTGTTTCTGGTGGAAATTGTACGCGGTACTCACTTGATTTCGCCGGTATCACCACAGGAGCCTATCGAGGCCGGAGACAAGCTGATTTTCTCCGGTGACATCCGGCAGGTGCAGGCACTTGAATCTTTTGACGGTCTGCGCATATTTGCGGTGGAAGAGGGGCTGCTCAGTGCAAACATGATGGAAGTTATTGTCCTGCCCAACGCAGCCATTGAGGGCAAGACAGTCAAGGAAAGCGCATTCCGCTCTGTGTTTGATGCAGCCGTCGTCGGTATGCGACGAGGTGGTAAGCGCCTGTCAGGCAAGTTGGGAAATATCACCATCGCCGCCGGGGATAGCATGATCCTGGCTGTGGGGCCCGATTTCAATGAGCGCAAGAATCTGGACAAAAACTTTGTTATCACCAACGATGCCATTGGCAGGATTCAATTGACACCGTTCCAGAACTATTTTGTCACTGGTGCGTTGCTGCTGGTGGTGGCGCTGGCGTCACTTGAGATTGTGCCGCTTATCAAGGGCGCGGCATTCCTGTTGATCGGAATGTTGTTTCTCGGCGTAGTCACCGGCTCGGAATTGCGGCGGCGCTTTCCCTTCGAATTGTGGTTGATCATCGCATCGGCACTGACCATTTCACAGGCGCTGGCCAACTCCGGTCTCGTCACCGTTCTGACAGATGCATTGCAGAACCACCTCGAGGTATTGGGGCCGTTCGGCGCGATGATAGGCGTATTTTTCTTTACTTTGATACTCACTGAATTGATGACCAATAACGCGGCAGCGGCACTGTGTTTTCCGCTAGCGTTTGGTTTGGCGCAGAGCTACGGTGTAAGTTATATGCCGTTCGTAATGGCCGTTGCCTACGGTGCCAGCGCCAGCTTTATGACACCCTTTGGCTACACTACCAATCTGATGGTGCAGAACATGGGCGGCTATGAGTTCCGGGACTACTTCAGAACAGGCCTGCCCATATCGGTAGTGTTTTCGGCAGTAGTGATTTTCATGCTGCCCAGGTTTTTTCCTTTCTAGCATGAGTGACGCCTGTTAACGTTCCCGGCAGCTAAGCGGTGGCGCGAATCAGCAAGCCGGGCAACAGCGATTTCAGGTCATGCCAGTCGAAAACCCACCGTCAACTGGCAGCGTCTGTCCGGTTATCCAGGATGCGGCCGGTGAGCTGAGGAACAGTACGGCTGCGGCAATGTCCCGAGGTTCGCCGGTACGTTTCAGGCCCTGGCGTTTCAGCGTTTCGTCAACCATATCCGGCATCCCGTCCAGTACCGGTGCGGTGAGATTGGAGCGTGTGAGACCCGCAGCGACGGCGTTTGCACGTATGCCCAGCGGCCCCCAACTGATCCCCAGCGTTTTCATCAGTTGCACCAGCGCCGCTTTTGCAGCGCCATAGCCCGGAGTCCATTCAAAGCCGAAGTAGGAGGTCATTGACGCTATGCCTATCACGCTGGCGCCGCCGGGGAACTGGCTGGCCGCTAGCAGATCTTTGCACGCCGAGCTGAGGTGAAAGGCGCTCGCCACGTTTACCGCCAGCGATTGGTCGAACGCATCGGCCTCCCATTCGTTGCCCTGCATGCCACCGGCGTTATTCACCAGAATGTCCAGTTTGGACAGTGAGTCAGCCAGCGCGCAGAGTGCCGCGCGGTCATTCACATCCAGTTGACGGTATGACATGCCGCTGAGATCGGCATCGTACTCTGCTGCGGTGGCTTTGCGGCCGGTTACAATAACCTCTGCACCAGCATCGCGGTAGGCGTGCGCGCAGCCCAGGCCGATACCGCTGGTACCGCCGGTGATCAGGATCGTGGCGCCGGCGTAGTTGTAGGAAATACCCTGAAACATGTTTTCTTCTCCTGTATTACAGCTGTGGAAGGGAGTCGTTGACCAGGCCTGCGCTCCAGCCACCGTCGGCGATAAACTCTGCCCCGGTGCTGTACGTTGCCTCATCGGACGCCAGAAAGGCCGTTAATGCGGCGACTTCACGCGGCAAGCCGACACGTGGCAGGGCGTGGTTTTGATAAAACTGATCGGCGTCTTCAACAGACATGAAATCGGAGCCATGCATCGCCGTGTAGATGCCGCCCGGGTGGACACTGTTTACACGGATGTTGAACTTGCCCATTTCCATGGCGGCCGCTTTGGTCATCCCGCGCACTGCCCATTTGGTGGAGGAGTAGGCGACCAGCGAGTTTTTCGATTGCAGGCCATCTATCGATGACACATTAATAATAGAGCCCCCGCCGTTGGCTTTCAGGCTAGGAAAGACGGCCTGCATGCCCAGGAATACACCGAGCTGGTTGACGCTGACAATTTTCATAAAGTCTGCTTCAGTGGTGTCTACGATGGTCTTCTGGAAGATGATAGCGGCATTGTTCACGAGTACGGACAGTGAGCCAAGTGTCTGTGACAGAGTTACTGCCGCTTCCCAGTCCGCTTTACTTGAAACATCCAGGTGGGTATATAGTGCGCTTTCCCCCAATTCAGCCGCGAGCGCCTGGCCCGGCTCATCCAGTACATCTGCAATCAGGACTTTGGCGCCGTGCTCAATCAATAGCCGAACCGTTGCTTCCCCCATTCCGCGTGCGCCACCCGTTACTATTGCTACCTTGCCCGCTAAGCGTGCCATGTAATTCTCCTCGTTAATGTAGGTCTGAGATTGAACAGGAATTTTGCCCATAAAAAAAGGCGGGCACCATTGGTGCCCGCCTTTGTCTTACGACTTCAGGTGTTGCTTAGAAGCGGAATTTTGCACCCAGACGAGCGATGTCTTGTTCCAGTTCCAGTTTGCCTTGAACCAGGTTGATATCGTCAAAGTCGTTCTGGCCGTAGGACAGGTCCATGGCGAAAGACTCAGTGATAAACCAGTTGGCTTCAACGCCCCAGCTGTTGATCTCGTAGCCGTCTTGTGAAGTGTTTTCGTACGCAGCACCGAAACCGAGGTTGTTGGTGAGGTACCACATGCCGCCAATGTTGTAGCTTTCAATGTCGTCAGCGCCGCTAACAACGATTTTGCCGCCACCAGCGTTTACTTTCAGGCCACCGTTACCGAAGGCGAAGAAGTGCTCAACTTCAGCAGAGTAACCGTCAGTGCTGCTGCTGCCGCCGTTGTTGGCGTCCACGTCAATTGACTGGTAATCAACAACCAGAGTTGTGTTAGGCGTAACGTATTTACCGATACCAACATGGTAAGTATCGACAGTGCTGTCAAAATCAGCGTATTCGTAGCCAACTTCCATCAACCAGCCAGACAGCTTCCAGCCTGGGCCTTCAGCAACGTAGCGGCTTTCGAAGCCGTAAGTTTGGCCGTCTTCGTCGTCCAGGTTGGAGTCAAGTGAGCTCAGGTCAACTTGGCCGTCTGTCGCGAACACAGTGATGTTGGAAGCGTGATCCAGAAACGCAGCCTCGTTCAGAGGGCCTTTGCTGGTGTCAACAGTTTCCATGTACCAAGTGCCGTACAGTTGACCGATATTTTCGTCGATATCGTCAGACTGGTTGCCATTTGGGCCGTTTCTTACATCGGCATTGATTTCGCTGTAAGTATAGTCGCCACCCAGTTCCCACTGGTAGTCGGCTTGGGCGGTTACTGAAAGTGCCAGGCCAATGCCTGCTACTAATGCGGTCTTCTTGAACATTGTGTTCTCCTTTCGGGGTCTCATAAACTTACGGGCTTCCCCAGTCTTTATTGCGGGGATGGCGCTAATATTACGCATGCCACAGATAGCGACAAGGTAATAATTTGGCGCGGGCTAATGTGAACTATTTACTTGTTTTTGTAAAGCCGGATAGGTGTCGAATTTCGAGATTGGTCTCCGCGCTTTCCTATGTGCCCACAGGTTTGCAAAGGAATTTCCTAAGTTATTGTTTTAAAACAACTAAACAGGCATGAGTTTTGTCCTATTCCACGCCTCAGCGCAAAGTTGTGGTGCCCAGAGGCCTGCTTGTTAGTCGCGTTCGCTGCGCCCTTTTGCGAGCACCCCAGCGCGCCTTTTTTCAATCGCGCTTGCTGAAGCTTGTTTTGCCCACTGAATCGCGCGTTTCTCCTCCCAGTCCAGTGCCTCATTGAGGGGCATGGAGTAGCCGTCTTCGATCAATATCCGGTATTCGCTCAGTGCTGCGGGCACGCATCCGCAGATATCCTGTGCCATTTTGATGGCCCGAGGCAGGAGATCGGCATCCGTAACCACGTGATTGACCAATCCCCATTCATAGGCCTGTTGCGCGAAAATCGGCGCGCCAGTAAATGCCATCTCCCGGGCGCGGGCCAGCCCTATCAGGCGTGACAACTTTTGGCTGAGTCCCCAGCCGGGCAGCATGCCCACGCGGGCGTGGGTATCAGCGAAGCGTGCGCTCTCCGAGGCGATCAAAATGTCGCAGGCCAGTGCCATTTCGAAGCCTCCGGTGATGCAATGTCCATTGATGGCGCCGATAATGGGCCCATCAAAGGCCTCCATCGCTCTAGCCACGATATTGTCGGCTTCTTCAGAGCTGTTCTGTGCAGTGCTGGAGCCCAGTTCTTTTAGGTCAAAGCCGGCGCAAAATGCCTTGCCGTTGCCGGTCAATATGACCACCCGGATGTCCCGGTCGTCGGTGCACGCTGTGAGCGCAGCGACGAAATCCCCGCGTAGCTCTCGCGACAGTGCGTTCATCGCGTTCGGTCGATTCAGTGTCACGATGGCGTAGCCCTCGTGTTTCTCCAGTAGTACGGTGCTCATAGTGGTGTCATCCCAAAAGAGAAGGTGTGTTCAGCAGGCCCAGCGTTTTCGCGATGGCGGGGCCGCGCAGAACATTCCGCGGTTCCCAGTCCGCCAGTGGCTCGTGCTCGGCCAGCCAGGCGACAACCGCGGCGATGGCCGCCGGTGTGCAGGGTTTGAACCTGGCCATCACCGCGTCGTCAATTCCGGCCAGGCGCATCACTTCCGTCATGACCAGACCGGGCTCCAGATTATAGATGCGCAGATTGGTGTTGGGGTGTTCGGCGCGCAGGGAAGCAGCCATGCGCGATAGGGCTGCCTTGGAAGACGGGTAGGCAAAGCCCCAGCCGCCCTGGTCTGCGGCCGCTGGCGGATCTGTGAATGCGCTGTGCGATACCATGTTCAGCAGTGTGCCGCTGCCGCGTTCAAGCATGCCGGGTAAGAATGCTTTGACCAGCGCCAGCGGGGTGAATACATTCCCTTGATAAATCGCATGCAAATGCTCTTCGCTCACCTGAAGCACGGGTTCGATATTACCATTGCCCTGATATACCGCGTTGTTAAACAGCAGGTCGACGCGGCCAAAATGCGCCTGTGCGGCCTGCGCGGCATCTGCTATCGATTGTGGATCGAGGATGTCGGCGCGCAGGCACAGCGCTTCGCCGCCGAGTTTCTCCACTGCTGCGGCAGTCGCCTCAAGGCTGCCGGGCAGCGCAGCATTGCTGCCGACATGATCGTGATGTTCGCCCTCAGTCAGCGTGCGGGCGGTAATGACGACCTTGTACCCCGCAGCGGCCAGTGCGACGGCGCTCTCGGCACCGATGCCGCGACTTGCCCCTGTTATAAAGGCCACTTTGTCACTCATGGCGGATGTCTCCTGCGTGCAATAGTGTATTCAGGTTGCCCATGGTCTGTTCCAGGCGTGATTCACCCAGAATCCCGACGTACTGCTGCCATACGGTTTCTGTTGAGCGCGATAGTTCATCGATGAGCTTGCGACCCCCGGCGGTAAAGTCGATCAGCTTGGCACGCGAGTCAAACGGGTCTGCACGCCGCCCAAGCAGGCCCAGTGATTCCAGTTCGTGCACGATCTTCATCATCGACTGCGGGCGGATGCCCGCTGCATCTGCCAGATCTACAGCGCGGCTGGGGCCGTTGCGTCCGAGAAACAGAAAGACAGCGCGGTGGCGGGCACTGATGCCCTGAATGCCGCGGATAGCCAGATCCGTGTCGAGACGTGATTGAAAATCCCTGGCCACCAGCATCAAGGTCTGGCCCAGCTCCTGTTTCATTGGCGACTCGTCGGGCATTGCAATTGCCATTTAATAAGTTTACCTTATAATCAGTTTAGCTTTCTATATATTCAGGGGTCAAGCGATGTTCCAGGTATTTGCATCAACACCGGAAGATATGGGGCCGGGTCAGATCGGCGCGCACGCCGCTCGGGCGCAGGCGATGGGTTTTGACGGATTGCAGGTACCCGATGCGATACATGATGGCCTGTTACTGGCAGCAATGGCGTTGAATGCGACAACGACATTAAAAGTCGGCACGGCGGTATTGGTGGCGTTTCCGCGCAGTCCAATGACCACCGCGATAGCGGCATGGGATCTGCAGTCGATGTCAGGGGGGCGCTTCGAGGTCGGTCTGGGTACGCAGATAAAGCCGAATATAGAAAAGCGTTACAGCGCGCGCTGGGACTCACCCGTGCCGCAGTTGCGCGAATACGTGCAGTCAATGAAGGCCATTTTTCACAGCTTCCAGACCGGTGAGCGCCTCAATTTTGAGGGTGAACACTATACGCTGACGAAACTCCAGCCCTTCTTCAACCCTGGCCCCATAGAGCATCCGGATATACCCATCCTGTGTGGTGCGGTAGGACCGGCAATGACAAGAATGGTTGGGCGTGTTGCCGACGGGATGATCACTCATCCCACGAATACGCCGCCGCGCTATATACGCGAGGTTTGTCTGCCGCGTCTGCAGCAGGGGTTTGCCAATAGTCAGCGTAGTGCAGACGATTTCAAACTGGTGCTGGGGCCGTTGACAGCAACGGGTAAGGATGACGCAGAGGTGACAGCCGCCTGGGAAAAACAGCGCAACATGCTGGGCTTTCTCTATTCCACACCGGCGTACTGGCCCAGCCTTGAATTGTTTGGCTGGCAGGACAAGGGGCAGCAGCTGCTGGATATGACACGCTCGGGCGATTGGGCGGCAATGCCGGGCATCGTCACCGACGAGATGCTGGAGCAATTCGTACCGCGCGGAACGTATGACGAGATAGCTGCGGTGTTTCGCCAGCGCTATGCGGGCCTCGCCCGGCGTATTACGTTTCCGATGCCGGATGACCCTCGAGACGATGAACGTGTCGCAGCAGTTGTGCGTCAACTGCAGGCACCGGCGTAGTGCCGGGGGTGCGGGGTAATAAATTAGTCTGCGGGCGAGAATTGTCGCGCCACTGCGCTTATAGCGCGTCAAGCCGCCAGATTTCCCGCTACACTGCTGCGGGACAGGCCAATAGGTAAAGTGGGAGATAGCACATGACAGCACCAGAAGCAGTTCATCTCGGGCGTGACGATCTGCCCTATATTGATATCGGCGATGGCAGCAAGCTGCGCGTTCTGCAGGTGAAAGCGAAAGAGGGCCTGTGGATAGTGGAAAACATATTTCAGGCCGGTTACGAGGTGGAGACGCACAAGCACACCGGCCCTGTGTGGGGCTATACACGGTCCGGTGCCTGGAAATACAAGGAGTACGATTATGTGAACAGGGCCGGGTCCTTCCTGTACGAGCCCGCCGGCTCCATGCATACACTGCAGTGCATAGAAGATGACACCCAGGTGTGGTTCCAGATGTATGGCTCCAATATCAACCTCGATGCCGAGGGTAATATCACGTCGGTGGTGGACGGCGCTGGAACACTGGAGTTTTACCTGGCCGTGTGCGCCGAGATGGGACTGCCGCGTCCCAATGTGCTGGTTGATTGAGCCATGCAGATCGATGTCTACAACCCCGACAACTACACCGCTGGTATCCCGCACGAGCAATTTGCCTGGCTGCGCGCCAACGCGCCGGTCTACTGGCATGAACACCCCGCCGGCCACGGCTACTGGGTAGTCAGCAAGCACGCCGACGTACTGGCCGTGTCGCGCGATTTCAAAACCTATTCCGCTGAAGATGGCTTTGTGATGGTGGACGATCTGCCCCCGGACATTCTGGATATGGCGCGCAACCAGTTGCTGGGTATGGATCCGCCCAAGCACGGACCCCTGCGCCGAGCGGTTATCACCCGTTTTACCTCGCGCATGCTGGCCGCACTGGAGCCCCGCGTGCGCCAGATCGCGCGCGAAGTGATGGCGCAGGTCACCGCGCCGCAGGAAGTGAACTTTGTCGAGAGCCTGGCGGGTGACCTGCCCACCGCCGTGATCTGCTCCATGCTGGAAATACCGCGCGATATGTGGGGTAAGATTCGCCACTGGTCCGATCTGCAGACCTCCGGCTCAGACCCGGATCTGGGCGGCACGCTGGAAGAAACCCATCAGGCCAGCGTGGAGATGGGCACCTATGGTTTTCAGCTGGCCTGCGAACGCAAGGATAACGGTGGGGACGATCTTATTTCCCTGCTGATCAATCAGGAGGTGGACGGTCATCAGGTGTCTGAGATGGAGTTTGCCTCACTCTTTGTCCAGCTTACCGTCGCCGGAAATGAGACCACGCGCGGATTGATCAGCAGCGGTATGCACGAGTTGCTCAAGCGCCCCGATCTCTACCAGCAGTTAAAAGACGATCCGCAGCAGTTGCCAGCGGCGATCGAAGAAATGCTGCGCTGGACCACACCACTGCATTACTTTAGGCGCACAGCGACCTGCGATGCAGAAATTCGCGGTCAGGCGATCAAGGCGGGTGACCGCGTGGTGATGATGTACAGCTCGGCCAACTTTGACGAGGACGTGTTTGCCGACCCGATGATGTTTGATATCACGCGTAACCCGAATCCCCATATGGCATTCGGTCACGGTATCCATCTGTGTCTTGGGGCCAATCTCGCGCGGATGGAAGCGCGGGTGTTTTTTGAGGAATTTTTTGCGCATTTTACCGGCATAGAATCCGTTGGCGAACCTGTGTTTATCCGCTCCAACAGTATCCATGGCTTCAAGTCGATGCCGGTGTTGTTGACGCCCGCCTAGTGGTGTGACGCAGCACTCTTTTGGTGAGGGGTGGTTCTGGTTAGGGCGCCGCCGCGGTCGAGAACAAGCCTGATCGCTCGGAAGGTTGAGATACTCGCTCTTCGGGCATGTCTTCGACCGCGGCTACCATCGAACGGTGAGCGGCATCGCGCGAGTATAAGCTGTGGCAATGGAAGAGCCGGGTGGCGTCGGGATTGTCTCACAGTGAAGCCCCTTTGCTCTTAGGTTAGGGGAGAGGATACATTATGAACAACAAAATTGCGCTGGTCATGGGCGGCGGCGCCGGTACCGGGCGTGCCACTGCGTTGGCATTTGCGAGCGAAGGCGCGGCGGTGGTGATCGCCGACGTCAATGAGAAGAGCGGCCGCGAGGCATTGGCACTGGTTGAGGGGCGGGGCGGGCGAGGCCTGTTTGTCGCCGCTGATATGGCCAGCGCTACCGATGTGCAGAAGGTGCTTGAGCAGACAGAGGCGGCCTTTGGCGGCCTGCACATGGTCTCCAATAATGCCGCACTGGGCGCCCCTAACAAGGAGGTGACAGCGCTGACTGAGGAGGAGTGGGACCGTTGCATGGGCGTGACTCTGCGCGGTGTCTGGTTGTGCATGAAATACCAGCTGCCCCTGATAGAAGCCTCTGGCGGTGGTGCGATCGTCAATGTCGCCTCTGTATCGGGGTTGCGTGGCGAGGTGTTTCAGTCAGCCTATGCCGCGGCCAAGGGCGGTGTCATCAATCTGAGCAAGACGGTGGCCGTTGAATACGCCAAGCGCGGTATCAGGGTGAATACAGTCTGCCCGGGTGGCATTAACTCCGGCGGCATGGAGTTCTACCTCAAAAAGATGCCCGAGATGCGCGACAAGGTACTCAATGCTCATGCAATGGGGCGGCTGGCGGCACCGCAGGAGATTGCCGATGCCGTGGTCTACCTGTGTTCAGAGCGTGCATCGTTCATTACCGGTCACGACCTTGTTGTGGATGGAGGCGTGCTGGTGAGGTCGAATGTGTTAGAACTGTGAAAGGGTTCACAGTGAAATCACGCCGCTTTAACACCGGTATTAAAATGCGTTAAATTTGACCACTTATTTCCATCCTTCCCTGATACTTTCGGGTTATTTGTTCTGGATTCTGCTCTATGTGTCTACAAAATCGAATGCTTGCGATGAGCACGCTGTTGGGGAAGCTGCGCTCAGCCGTTTCAGTTACGCTGTTGGCCGCCTTGGTTATCGGCTGTGATTCGAATAACAATTCTTCAGGTACTCCCGCGTTTGACGAAGCCATTATCGATTCGTTCGAGACAGTGCTGACGGACTATATGGAAGACTATGAGGTTCCCGGCGCGCTAGTGGGCATCTGGGTGCCGGGCCAGGGCGAGGTGGTGTTTACCCGAGGTGTCTCGGATCTGGAATCCGGTACAGCATTGTCTTCCGATGATCATATGCGTATTGGCAGCGTGACCAAATCGTTTACGGTGACGGTGATACTGCAACTGGTCGAGGAGGGGCTGTTGACTCTGGATGACCCTGTGTCCCGCTTTCTGCCGGATATCGAGAATGGCGACGCGACGATCGCCGAACTGGCGAATATGCGTAGCGGCATTTACAACTATACCGAGGATGGCGACTTCGTTGCGGTGTTGATAGAGGACCTGTTGCGGGAATGGACACCGCAGGAGCTTGTGGATGTGGGTGACCGCAACGCGCCGTATTTTCCCGCCGGAGATAACTGGCACTATTCCAACACCAGCACCGTAATTCTGGGCATGGTTATCGAGCAAATCACCGGTAACCCTGCCGGCGTTGAGATACAGCAGAGACTTATTGAGCCGCTAGAGCTGGACGGTACTGTGTACCCGACTTCACCGGAACTGCCTTCACCGTTCTCACGCGGGTATTTGTTCGCGGGGCCGGAAGACGGTTTTATGGATGTTACGCTCAGCGCGCCATCTTCGTCCGCAGCTTCCGGTGCGATGGTTTCACGACTGTCAGATTTACGCAGATGGGCACAGGCGCTGGGTAGTGGGTCGATGTTAGCCGACGACACCCAGCAGGAGAGGTTAGCGAGCCTGGCTGCGATGGTGTTTGAACCCTGTGCGGACACGGTTCCCGGCCGACCTCTGCGCACATGTCCCGAATACGACAAGTACGGTATTGGCATCGGTGAACTGGAGGGCTGGGTCGGCCACACAGGGGAGGGGCTGGGATATACCGCGTTGGTAATGTTTGAGCCCGCTAGCTCAGCGGTGATCGTAATAATGATGAACGGCTCAGCGCTGGGGGCTCATATCCCTACGGAAATCTTCAGGGAATACGCAGCGATATTGAAGGCGCTGTGATAGCTGTAAAACTTGTGCCCGCATAGGTCGGGACCGGTTCGCGGGACCGGTTTGCCGGACAATGCAAGGCGGCACTGCGGCCGCCTTGCATTGTCCGGATGTTCAACCCGGTGGTACGGAATAGCCACCCCATACTGAGACGTAGTTCTCGTCGTAATGTGCAGCCAGCGAGGTGTGCAGATCTTCGACTTCCCATTTTTTGTTGCCTTTGGGATTGATGAAGGCTTCCCCCAGTGTAGGGCGTTTCAGCACCTGCACTGAATTACCCCAGACTACGAAGACTTCGCCGGAGATTTTTCCGGCCTCCGGAGAACACAGATAGCCAACCAGCGGCGCGACATTCGCGGGGTCAAATGCGTGGAAGCTGCCATCCTCGGGTGCGCGGAACATTTCTGCAGTATTCCCGCTGGATGTCATATCGGTGAGTGCCCTGGGCATCACAACATTGCAGGTGACGCCGTATTTGCCGAGCAACTGTGCTGCACCCATGGTCATCGCGATAATACCCGCTTTGGCTGAGGCGTAGTTCGGTTGTCCGGCAGAGCCGTAAATAGCGGCTTCTGAAGAAGTGCTGATCAAGCGGCCGTATACATCTGCCCCGGATTTTGCCTTGTCGCGCCAATAGGCGGTGGCATTGCGCATATTGACGAAATGCCCGCGCAGGTGCACACGCACCACGGAATCAAACTCGTCGTCGCTCATACCGAAAATGGTTTTGTCTCGGCAAAAGCCCGCGTTATTAACCATGATGTTGAGATCGCCGTAGGCATCCAGCGTTGCCTTCATCAGGTTTTCGGCGTCGGTGCTGTCGGCACAGTCGCCCAGTACAACTATCGCTTCGCCACCGAAGCCCTTGATTTCCTCAACGGCGGACTGTGCCGCTTCCACCGCTTCGGGACGGTCGATGTCATTGATAACGACACGCGCTCCCTGTCGTGCGAATTGAATCGCTTCCTCGCGGCCAAGGCCGCGACCGGCGCCGGTAATGACGGCAACTTTGCCAGTCAGGTCTCCCATGTGTGTCTCTCCTGTTGGTAGCTTATTGTGGTTTGGATGGGCTCGCCAGCGGGAGAGCCCGCTGTTTCAGATTCGCTCGATAATCGTGCCAGTGCCCACTGAAGAGCCACAGCACATAGTGATCAGCGCTGTGTTCTTGTCGGAGCGTTCCAGTTCGTGCAGTGCGGTGGTGATCAGGCGCGCACCGGTAGAACCTACGGGGTGCCCCAGCGCAATAGCGCCTCCGTTCACGTTTACTTTATCCATGTCTGCGTTGTATACCTGCGCCCACGATAGCACTACGGCTGCAAACGCTTC
Organism: Halioglobus sp. D3-4; assembly: GCF_055809315.1. Classification (NCBI taxonomy): domain Bacteria; kingdom Pseudomonadati; phylum Pseudomonadota; class Gammaproteobacteria; order Cellvibrionales; family Halieaceae; genus Halioglobus; species Halioglobus sp. D3-4. The sequence goes on along the minus strand of NZ_CM147907.1, from coordinate 1,809,235 downwards.
GTTGATCTCCACAAGATCGATATCATTCATTGTCATGCCGCTTTTCTTGAACAGCGCGGCGGTGGCGTCTACCGGCCCGTCGAGCAGATAGTACGGATCAGTCCCGACAACTACATCGGCTATGATGCGTGCGCGTGGCTTAAGGCCGCGTGCTCTGGCCTCGTCAGCTGTCATCCACAACACTGCAGCGGAACCATCAGATATCTGTGAGGAGTTGCCCGCAGTGTGAATGTTACCTTCCGTCACCGGATTCAGTCCGGCCAGAGCTTCCATCGTGGTATCACGCAAACCCTGGTCGCGGCTGACCGTGCGCGTTTCGCCCGTGGGTTTGCCGTCCTCGCCCAGAATCGGTGCCTCTACGCTGAAGACTTCGCGGTCGAAGCGACCCTCTGCCCAGGCCTGCTTGGCGCGCAGTTGTGAGTTGTAGGCGAGCTGATCGGCCATCTCACGGGTAATCCCACGGTTCTTGGCTATACGCTGTGCGCTGGCGAACTGGTCCGGGCTTGAATCCCACGGCCAGTTGTCCGGGATGAAGTAACCGGGGCCATTGTAGACGTTCGCGCCCAGCCCGACCCGACTCATGGCCTCAACACCGCAGGCAATACCGATATCGACAGAGCCGGTGGTTACCATAGAGGAAATCATATGGTTGGCGGTTTGTGCTGAGCCACACTGGTTGTCCAGCGTGGTGCCTCCGGCGGTGTAGTCCTTGCCCAGTGTCAGCCAGGCATTGCGTGTGATATTGCCGGCCTGCTCGCCTGCCTGTGTCACACAGCCGCCGGCCAGATAATCCACATCGCTGTATTCCAGCCCTGTGCGCTTGACGATTTCGTTCAGCGACAGTGCCAGTAACTGGGTAGCGTGAAAGTCGCATAAATCTCCAACACCGGGTTTGCCGCGGGCGATGGGTGTTCGAACTGCTTCTACAATAACTGCTTCACGCATGGTTGATCCTCATGATAGGGAGTGGCATGTGAGCCATCTGCCGGTGAAAAAAACAGCGGCTTAGTGTACTGGATGGCAAGGGCATTTCAATGACGAAAGGAGTCACTTCAATATCCCTATTCTGCCGCGCTTGGCGTTTTCTATACAGTATGTCACCGGTGAGAAAGGGATGTGGTATAGCTCATTGAGCCGCACTCCATCTGGTCGGGGTCGCTGCTGCCATGTAAGATGGTCAGTTTTTCGCAAACTCAATAATCAGGAGAACAGAGCATGCAGAAGTACCAGTACAACGATATCGAAGCGCTGCAGGGGTTGGTGTCCGATACCTTCGGCCAGTGGAGTGAGCCGGTTGAAATCACGCAGGAGTTGATCAACCAATTTGCTGATTTGACGGGCGATGACTACTGGATCCACACCGATCCGGAAAAAGCAAAAACTGACAGCCCTTTCGGTACCACCATAGCGCATGGGTTTCTCACTTTGGTATTGATGCCGAAAATGCGCGGCACTCCGACTTACGAGATAACCGGTTATAACAATATCCTCAACTACGGTTCCGACAAGCTGCGTTTTACCGGCCCGGTTCCGGTCGGCAGTTCGCTGCGCAGTCGCAATCGCGTGAAAGAGGTGGCTGCCACCCCCAAGGGAACACGGGTGATACTGGAGCAGCACATTCATGTCGTGGGGCAGGATGAGCGGCCGGTGCTGATCTACGAACTGATCATGATCTATATGTAACAGGGCCCTCTTTTCGCAGCAGGGCATCCTGGCTCCGTTTGGTAACTGTCGCATCTGATGGCAGTCTCTGCGGCCGTTTTCCATCCGCTTATTCGAAGCAACTCTACCTCCTGCCTCCGAGGTAAAACGGCCCGCACAACCTCCCCATTTTCGATGGGTTATTTCGCTTCCCCGTGGGGTGTATTTTGCAGCTACCGGCGGCGCTTTGCGCTTTACTGCTAGTTTTATATTGGCAAAAAAACCTTTTAGCATGAGGTTTTTGGAATGACAGTGAAAGCCCCTGAATTGTCAAAGTGTGAATCTGTTCCAGACTATTTGTTGCTGTTGCGACAGGGCTCTCATAGACCAGAAATCGGAACCTGTCAAAAAATCTTACAGTTTTGCTGAAAATTACCTGCGTTCTATGCGAAGATAGTTTTAAAAATCAATATAAACAATAAGATACAAACATTGGCCCGTATATTGCTTTATATCCGCCAACTGAAATTACTACAGTTTGGTGCTCGCGGTGATCTGCAGTTGATCCGCGAGAAAAAATTGCTACACAAAGGGGCTTTAAGATGGGTTTTAACAGAAGGTTGGTCGGGTTGGGTGCTGCAACGGTATTAGCGGCAGTATATGGTGCGCCGACATTGGCAAACGTGCAGGTCTGGGATTTCAAGAGTTCAAACCAGAGCTTCAATCACTCCAATAATGGCAATTCATTGAGTATGACCTCATCTGACGGTGTTAACCTGACAGTTACTGCGTGGTCAGATACGGATGATTTGTCCGGCGCGGACGAGGTGGAAACAGCGGAACTGATCTGGGCCCAGAGCACAGCGCTGGGCATTGTGAATCGCGATGAAAATTCTGGTTCGCCAAACCACTCAGTGGATAGCGTGACGTCTGACAGCGATGGCGAGTTCGATATGTTGCTGCTGGAATTTGACACAGCGGTCAATCTGACATCGTTGAATCTCGACTGGGCCACCGGTGGCAGTTACAACAACACTACCGATATCTCAATACTCGCCTGGGGTGGTTCTGGCTCGGGTTCGGTACTGGGCGAAACCTGGTCGGGTGTGCTTGATAACAGCGTCGGCTACGATTCTGCGGGCAACTACAGCAATGTCGGCTTGAGCTACTACTCGGTCAATCCGACGAACATCGAATCCACCAAGTGGCTGGTGGGTGTATACAACCCGGTATTCGGCAGCGGCGGTGACGCAGGCGATGACGGTATGAAGTTAAGTAAAATCAAGACGTCCACAAGCGATGGTCCAAATCCTCAACCTCCCGGACAGGTTCCGGTGCCTGGCACAGCAGCACTGATTCTCGCCGGCCTGCTTGGTCTGCGCGGTCGCAGAAAGGGGAAAGCATCAGCCCAGTAACGGGACTGATTCACGCTTTTCACATAAAACGGAGCTATTAAGTTCCGTTTTTTTTTGCCTGCGTTACCATGATCCCACCACCTGAAACCCGTCGTATGTCTCTGGGAGGATTGTTCGTGACCAGGTTTTTTGCTCACATACTGCTGCTATCAATGGCGTTGTCATCTACCGTCGCTCCCGCCGCAGACGATGCCAGCGTTATCTATGAAAAGGCGGTGCAGGCATACGCAGAGGGTGAGTACGAAGAGTCGTATATATACCTGAAGAACGCCCTGCAGCAGGATCCCAATCTGCTATCGGCGCGGCTGCTGCTTGCCCAGGTATATTTCAATGCCGGTGATATATACAGTGCAGAAAAGGAGTCCGCAGAGGCCTTATTATTGGGGGCTGATATTAATCTGGTGCTGCCAATTTACGGTCAATCGTTGTTGCTGCAGGAGAATGTCGAAAAGCTGATGGAGATCGAGCGGGTATCCGATAGTTTTACAACGGAAACCCAATTCGAATGGGCATTGATGAAAGGGCAGGGCTATTTGCTGCAGGGCGAGCCGGAACTCGCGCGCAGTGAGTTTGAGCGCGCGGCAATCATCCTTCCCAACAACGTCCGCTCCAATAATACGATCGCCGTTATCTATATGAACAGCAGCATGATTGAAGATGCTCGTGCCCTGATAGAAAAGTCACTGGCACTCGATGCCGAAAATGCCAAGACATGGCAGCTGCGCGGCGAGCTGGCATTCAGGGAGAAAGACTATGACAAAGCGCTTGAATACGCGCTGACCGGCTTCGAGCTCGACCCGGAGGATATCAGGATACAGCGCTCGCTAGCGCAGGTGTATATGCAACTTGGCGACAGGGCGAAGACAAAAGAGTACCTGGATAAGATTCTGGAGCAATCTCCGGAAGATCCGGCCGCGACACTTATCAGTGCCATATTATTGATCGGAGACGGTGATTCTGAGCTGGGCGACTCCATGTTAGCCGACCTCAGTAGCAAACTGGCGCGCTTTGATGACGGACAGAGTCAGTCGGACGACTCCATGATGTTCATTCGCGCGTCTGCAGAGTATGTACAGGGCAACGACGAGAACGCCAGTGCGCTGCTTAATGCCTATTTGCTGAAGAATAAATCCGACCTCGCGGCCACGCGATTACTTGCCGACATCTACATTCGCAACAGTGAGATCAGGCGGGCGACGGAACTCCTCAGTAGCCGGGAGGCGGAAATAGCGAATGACCCGGGGTTGTCCATTCAGCTATTGAGTCTCTATACCCACACAGGTGATACCTACAGGGCAAAAGAGCTGTTGCAAAAATTGCAGCTGAATGGTGTTGGAGACAACCCCTATGTTGTCATGCTGGAGGCAGAACTCATTCGCTCCACAGGGGAACTGCAGGAGGCCTTGAATCTGCTGGACGCGCAGGAGTTTACCGAGGCTGAGCCACTTGGCTACGGTTTGTTGCGTGGTGTACTGCAGTTGGCACTGGGTAGAACCGACGCTGCACAGGAAACGGTGATCCAGCTGCAGACCTCCTTCCCGGACAATGTGCGCGTCAATAATTTTGCGGCGGTAACGTATCTGACACTCGGCAACCTGGATGAAGCGCAGCGCTATATCGAAAAAGCACAGCAGCTGGCGCCCGCTGATCCCGACGCGCGTTTTAACCAGGCTATGCTGTACAAGAAGCGCGGGGATCTGGCTGCGTCGAGTAAAGTGCTCAAAGGCATCATTGAGCAAATGCCCAGCAATACCAAAGCACTGATACTGATGGCGAGAATCGCTTATTTGCAGGGCAGGTATGATGAAGCCATCGAATGGAGCGACAAGGTGTATGCCTACGACAGCGTGTCGGTTGGGTCCCGAGAACTGCAATTGGAGATCTACTCCCAGACAGGAAATTGGGAGGCCGCCAAGTTTATCGTAGAGAAACTGGTGAGTGAGCATCCCTTCAACGTAGACTATCTGCTGCGTCAGGCGACTATTGCGATGCAAATGGAGGAAGACGAACTTGCGCAGAATACCCTCAGCCGACTGTATCCCATGTGGAAACACGATCCGCAGAAAATGCGTGAACTGGCGGCAATCTACGTGCGTTTTGACAACCCGGAGGCGGCGCGCAAAGCGTTGCAACAGGGATTAACACTGGAGCCAGAATCCTACGCGTTGAGGCTTGATTTGGCGCGCCTGGATTTTTCAGACGGAGAAGTAGAGCGTGCACAAACTATCGCTGAAACACTGCAGAGCGAATTTGGCCCGCGCACCGGCAGTTCGCTACTGCTCGGTGATATCGCACTGGATCGCGGCGAGCCGGAAGTCGCCCGGGACTGTTTTTTGACAGCGTTTCAACTGGATACAAACAACATTGATGCCATTGCCCGGCTTTATGAATTGAGTTCGCAGGGCATTGACGCCAGTGAATTCACTGAGGTGATGACCGCAACGTTAAAAAAGTCTTCTCTCCCTGTGCTGGCGGTGAGGCTGGTCGCCGACAGCTATCTGAGTCAGGGTAAACTCGCGGAGGCAGCACGGTACTATGAGAAGTTGCTCGACCTGGAGGCGTACTCCAACGATCCTGCTATCCTGAACAATCTGGCGAACATTTATGCCGAGGAAGATCTCGACAAGGCGCTGGTCGTGGCGCGCAAAGGGTTGGCTGCTGCTGGAGAGAACAGCGCCGCACTGCTTGATACCGTAGGTTGGATTCTGGCGCGCAAGGGCGAGAACAAGGAGGCGTTGTCCTATTTGCGCAAAGCCTACTCGCAGAAATCAACAGACCCTGAAATACGCTATCACCTCGGCGTGACACTGTTGGCGTTGGGGCGCACGGCAGAAGCAGAGAAAGAGTTGAAGGCGGCCGTAAACAGTGGCGAGGCGTTCGCTGGCCGTGAAGAAGCACAGCGTCTTGTTACCGCAGGATTGAAGTAAGGGTTGGTCATCGAAGTTGGCGGGATAACCATCTCGTCGCCAAGCTCTGGCGTTCCGGCAAATATTTGATACAAATTAATGTTGTCTAGCCTGCGCCGATTACCATAAAGACTTTCTGAGTCGGTAATCGGGTTGTCGTCAGGCTGGAATGCAGGGTATGAAAGAGTTAAATACTGGATCGAACTGGCACAGTTCGCCTGCCGAGCTTGTGCTCGAAGAATTGCAAACCTCCGTCCATGGCTTGACGGAGACCGAGGCAGAAGCGCGCCTCGGCGCACACGGGCCTAACCGCCTGCCACAGGCAGCGCGACGCTCTGCATTCATACGCTTCCTGCTGCATTTTCACAATATCCTGATTTATGTGCTGATTGGCTCTGCCGCTATAACAGCACTGCTTGGTCATTGGATTGATACCGGAGTCATACTAACTGTGGTGATCGTCAATGCCATTATCGGCTTCATCCAGGAAGGCAAGGCCGAGCAGGCCATGGAAGCCATTCGACATATGCTGGCACCGCGTGCCAGTGTGATTCGCAGTGGCGAGCGTATCTCTATCGAGGGTGAGCAATTGGTTCCCGGCGATATCGTGCTGCTGGAGGCAGGTGATAAAGTCCCAGCCGATCTGCGCCTGCTTACTACTCACAGCACATCCGTACAGGAAGCCATCTTAACCGGTGAGTCTGTCGCGGTGGAGAAACAGACCCAGGCAGTAGCCGGGAATTCGCCATTGGGGGATCGGTCGTGCATGGCGTTCTCAGGCACCCTGGTAATTGGTGGCCAGTGTAAGGGCGTGGTGGTCGCGACAGGCTCGGCGACAGAAATCGGGCGTATCAGCGGATTGCTGTCAGAAGTACAAACCCTGACAACGCCGCTGGTGGCGCAGATGGGCACTTTCGCCAAGTGGCTGACGGTGATGATTCTGGTGGTAGCTGCCATCCTGCTCGCCTTCGGTCATTTTGTCGCGCATTACGATTTAACCGAGATGTTTATGGCTGTGGTGGGCTTGTCTGTCGCTGCCATTCCGGAGGGGTTGCCGGCGGTGCTCACCATTACCCTGGCGATCGGCGTTCAGGCAATGGCGCGTCGCAACGCAATAGTGCGGCGCCTGCCCGCCATTGAAACCCTGGGTTCGGTTTCGGTGATATGCACGGATAAAACTGGGACCCTGACGCGCAATGAAATGATGGTGGCGTCGGTAGTTACGCAGAGCCATCTGTTTGGTTTGCAGGGTAATGGCTATGAGCCCAAAGGTGCACTGACCCTGGATAGCGCTGAAGTATCCCACGCAGAGCACTCTGTGCTGGAGGAGCTCGCCCGGGCAGCGGTACTGTGTAACGATGCGACCTTGCGTAGCCAGCAGGATGCCTGGGTTGTGGAAGGGGATCCCATGGAGGGTGCGCTGCTGGCCTGTGCCGGGAAAATGGATATGAATGCCGCCGCCGAGCAAAAACGCTGGGGCCGTACAGACGCGATTCCCTTTGACGCCAGACACCGCTTCATGGCGACGTTAAACCACGATCATGAAGGGCAGGCGTTTATATTTGTCAAAGGTGCGCCGGAACAAATCCTGACGATGTGCGCCGATCAGCGTGCTGCCGATGGTACCACCGAACCGTTGGGCACCGATTTCTGGAACGCGCGCGCGGAATCAGTGGCTGCGCAGGGTCAACGTATACTGGCCTTTGCCGTCAGGCGAGTGCCGCCCGGGCATACGGTATTGGAACATCAGGATGTGGCCGGTTCTCTGACCCTGCTGGGCATGGTGGGGATGATAGATCCGCCGCGCGCCGAAGCGATCACTGCGGTTGCCGAATGTCGCAACGCGGCGATACAGGTGAAGATGATAACCGGAGACCACACCAGCACGGCTGCCGCGATCGGCAGTCAGGTTGGATTGCAAAATGCCGGGAATGTACTTACCGGTGCGGATCTCGATAAACTGGACGATGCCGCCCTGCGGCAGGCGGTGCTCGACTGCAATATATTCGCTCGCACCAGCCCGGAACATAAACTGCGGCTGGTAATGGCGTTGCAGTCGCATGGAATGACAGTGGCGATGACCGGCGACGGGGTCAATGATGCGCCGGCGCTGAAGCGGGCGGATGCCGGGATTGCGATGGGAAAAACCGGCAGCGAAGCGGCCAAGGAGGCGGCGGACCTGGTGCTCGCTGACGATAATTTCGCGTCTGATTGTCGCTGCGGTGCGCGAAGGGCGCACCGTCTATGACAATCTTAAAAAAGTCATCAGCTGGACGTTGCCGACCAATGCGGGTGAGGCGATGACGATTGTCGTCGCCTTGCTTCTGGGGATGACACTGCCCATCACGCCCATTCAAATCCTGTGGGTCAACCTGATTACAGCGATCACGCTGGGCATCGCCCTGGCCTTTGAGCCGACCGAGGAGAATACCATGCGCCGGCCGCCACGAGAGCGGCATGAACCACTGTTAAACGGTGAGTTGGTCTGGCATGTGTTACTGGTGTCAGTGCTATTTCTCTGTGGTGTGTTTGGTATATATCAGTACGCGATTGATCGGGGCTATTCAGTGGAACTGGCGCGCACGATTTCACTGAATACGCTGGTGGTGATGGAAATATTCCACCTGTTTTTCATCCGCAATATCTACAGCACGTCCCTGACGTGGAAAGCAGTCCGGGGTACCCGCGTTGTCTGGTCGGTGGTTATTGCAATCACTGTTGCGCAGTTCGCCATTACCTACTTTGCGCCGTTGCAGATGGTATTTGCCACTGTGGCGATACCGTTTATCGACGGATTGCTGATCGTGGGAATTGGGGCCGCACTGTTTGCCATCATTGAGATCGAAAAACAGATGCGACTCGCTTACAGGCGAATGAGAAGCGGCCAACTGTCCTGACAGCCAATCGCGTGCTCCCAGCGATAGGGTAATCGCGGTCGCCGTCACTGTGGTTTGAATCACACCTGAAGTCAGTGCAATTTAGTCCATCTTGCCCAGAATAGCGCCGCCTGTAGGTATGCCGACACCCGAGGTGACGAGCGCGTGATTGACCGTCTTCGCCGGCTGGTTCACCGAGCTACCCCGTACCAGCCGGGTAGCCTCGACGATGCCGTTCACACCGTGAATATAGGCCTCGCTCAACTGGCCGCCATGTGTATTGGTGGGCAGTCGGCCGTCTGTTCGCAGCGCGCCGTCTTTAACAAAATCACCGGACTCACCGAAACCACAGAAGCCCCAGGCTTCTAACTGCCACAATACGATGGGTGAAAAGGCATCATAGATAACGGCGGCGTCGATATCATCGGCAGACAGGCCGGACATTGCGTAGACATTCTTTGCCGATGTTTCCATTTCCGGTATACCGGCAAACTCCTCGCGGTAGAACGATGTCATCTGTTCCTGATCTTCCGCAGCACACTGGGCCACGCCACGCACGCTCACGCCGGGTTGACGGAGGTCGCGCGCGCGTTCGGGTGTTGTCACAATTACGGCTGAACCGCCGTCGCTTTCCTGACAGCAGTCAAACAGTTGCAGCGGGTCAGCGATCATTCGCGCCGCATCATACTCCGCGCGGTCGAACTCCCGCCCGTAGAAAAAAGCTGCTGGATTTTTGGCACCATAGGTACGCGTCGAATGGGCGACCTCAAACAGGGCGTCTTTGGTTACGCCGGTATTGTGCATCCAACGCTGTGTGAACATCGCCACCCAGCTGGCCGGAGTAAGAAGGCCATAGGGCATATACCAGCCCCAGTGGATGGCGTCAGCGGTAGTGATATCGCCGGCGACGCCGCCGGAAAACCGGTGCCCGCTGCGGCCATTCAATGCCCGGTAAACCACAACAGTTTCAGCCATGCCGGTAGCGATGGCCATGGTCGCCTGATGCAGGCAGCTGGTGGCAGCGCCACCGCCGTAGTGGGAGCGGCCATAGAAGGTCAGTTCGCCCACGCCGAGGGCGCGTGCGACTTCAATTTCGTCGTTGGTGTCCATGGTGAACGTAGCCATGCCATCGATATCGCTGGGTTTGAGCCCCGCGTCATCAATCGCTGCTTTAATGGCCTGTACCGCCAGGGATAGCTCGGAGACACCGGAGTCCTTGCTGAACGTTGTATTTCCGATTCCGACGATGACTGCTTTGTCTTTTACATTGGCAACCACGGATCAAGCCCCCTGCGGTAGTGCGAGTTGAACAGAGCCCTGCATGTGCATGCCCCAGATATTGTTTTCCCCTACGACGGCGACATCGACGGTACCACTTTCGCTGTCGATCGCAGTCACTTCACCGGTCATCGTCATTACCATGCCGGGTACATTCGGTGCGCCGAGTCGAAGGTCCACGGATTTCACTACGGCCTCCGGTCCGCTCCAGTCGGTGGCGTAGCGCGTCATCAGGCCCTGGCTGGTCAGGATATTCATGAACACATCGGGTAGTCCGGTCGCGACGGCTGCGGCCTTGTTGTGATGGACGGGTTCGAAGTCGCGTGTGGCGAGGGCGCCGCACACCACGAGACCAGTGGTGATGTCGATCTCCAGAGGGGGTAATTTGTCGCCGATCGATACGTCAGCGCAGGTCAATGTCTTGTAGTCACTCATTGTCTTATTCCTGCTCGTTAGGGGTCACGCCGGATAGAATTGCGGCAGCATGGTTTTTTCGTCCACCTGTTCCACAGCGCCTTTGACTTTCATGCCGATGTGGACCTCCGAGGGCTCACAGCCTACGACATTGGCCACGAAATTCGTGCCTTCGGCGAGTTTGATAACGGCGCAAACCAGTGGGTATTGATAACCCGGAATCCTGGGATGGTGTAGCTCTGTGTGACTGAGGATTTCACCTTCCAGCGTCGACTCTATGGAATCCCACTCCATCGACTGACACTCGCCGCACATCGGCCGGGGAGGGTGACGCAGCGTCTGGCAGTTTTTACAGCGCTGGATGAGTACCTTGCCTGCGTCGCAGGCCTCCCACCACCATTTGTTGTCGTGGCCGCGCGGCGACGGGATGCGCGTGGGCACCTGCAGTGTCTCCTCGCTGGCCGCCGCTGCAGGTTGCTCCTGCGGGATGAATTTTAATACCTTGAACCGCTGCGTGCCGATCCTCTCGCCGAGCTGGTTGCTGAACGTGGCCAGTGTTTCAAAGAAGTAGCCGGGACCGCGACCTGTGGTTTTACGCTCGGAAATATTGTCTATGGTCATTTCCATGACAACGTTATCGCCGGGGCTGACTTCCTTGAAGTATTCCTGTTTTACGTTGGTCCCCAGCACGCCTGTATAGCCGTGCTCATTGAACAAACTAACCAGTTCCGACTGGGCGTCAGGCGCGCGCCCCGTGGTCACGGCAAAGCCCTCCTGTCCCCAGACATACATCATTGCCGGCGGTGCAATCGTATGACCGCGGGCGCTGTTCGCTGCCCAGTCGGTATCGGTATAGGCGGGGTTGGTATCACCGATGATCTCGGCCCAGTGTCGTATCATTGTGACATTGACATCGTCCTTCGCCGGTGTGGGCGGGCAAACCTCGCGGCCCACAAATGCGTAGATCTCGGCCTCAAAGGCCTTGAGCTCTTCAGTTGTCATTGCAGAAAGTTCCTCGTGCTAAACAGTGTCTGTCTTGAGCGTTAGTTATCGGTGTGTCGGCATACCGAGTCCGTGGGTGGCCACCAGACCGCGCAGTACTTCCACCACGCCGCCACCGAAGGTGTTGATGGTGGCGCGTCGGTACTCGTGTTCGAGATTGCCTTGCAGCACGGTGCCTTCGCTGTCGGCAGTAATCAGCGCATGCGGGCCTACGACATCCATCAGGAGGCGACAGATCTCCAGCATTTTCTCGGTGGAATAGACTTTTATCGCCGAGGGGAATACCGGGTTCATCTCCTGTTGATCCAGCTGCCACGACATACGTGCATTCATCACCCGCATTGCCTCCAGATGGGAATAGACCTCGGCCAGATTGCGCTGTGCATCAGGATCATCGATGACCCGTTGGCCCTGTACATTTTTCGTGTTGCGGGCCCATTCCAGCGCTGCATTGAAAATCTTCCAGCCCTGTATGCCCCAGGCTGCGAGGCCGACTCTCTCGTGATTCAATTGCTCGGTGATCAGGCGCCAGCCACCGTTTTCCTCGCCGATAATCATATCAACCGGTACTTTGACATCGGAGTAATACGTCACATTGGTGCGCACGCCGCCCATGGTGTGGATGGGGCTGAAAGAGAAACCGGGATCTTTGGTATCCGCCACCAGAATCGAGATGCCCTTGTGCTTTGGAACGTCCGGGTTGGTGCGCGCAGCCAGCCAGATATAGTCCGCGCCCTCCGCGCCACTGGTAAATATCTTGTTGCCGTTGACGACATAGTGATCGCCGTCGCGCACCGCAGTGGTGGCAACCGCTGCCAGGTCTGTGCCCGCACCCGGTTCGGTATAGCCGATCGCAAAATGCAGTTCGCCGGCTGCGATGGCCGGCAGAAAACGCGCTTTCTGCTCTTCCGTACCTTTGCTCATTATCGCAGGGCCGACTGTGTTCAGCGTGACGAAGGGGGTGGGGGCGCCCGCCAGTAGGGCCTCTTCATAGCGGATTAACTGCTCGCTCTCGGTCAGGCCGCGCCCGCCGTACTGCTCGGGCCAGCCCACTGCCAGCATGCCGTCTGCACCCTGCTGCCGGATAAGTGATTTGTACAGATCGCCGCTTTCTGCGCTGCGCAATTCTTCGCGGTGCTCGGGTTTCACAAGGTTGGAAAAATAATCGCGAAATTCTTTGCGCAATGCCTTCTGACTTTCGGTGTGATTGACGAACATGGCCTGATCCCTCCAATTAATGAAACCCATAATATTGATTTTGAATTCAAATTCAACTATTTTGTCTGCCTATGTCATCACCATCCGCCAAATCAGACAAGTCGACCCGCGCGCGCAGCGCTCGCGGGGAGCGTGCCCGGGAGGGGCTGAAGCAGGCAGCGCTCGTCGTGCTGGAGCGTGATGGTTACCACAAAATGCGGATTGCCGATGTCACCCAGGAAGCCGGTGTCGCCCAAGGGCTGTTCTACCATTATTTCAAGGACCTGAAATCCCTGACATTGGAAGTGCTCACCGATTTTGCGCAGGCCAGCAACGACCCCCGCCAGATAGAAAAGGATGTATCGCCGGGTGACTGGTACTCACGGATATATGCGCACAATCTGGTTATTGTGCGCAGCTATGCCAGGCGACCCGGCGTGATGCGCTGTCTGTTGCAGCTGGCGGATGAAGACGAGGCCTTTTCCGGCATGTTGCGGGAGAACTATCGCAACCAGTTGATGTGGCTGGTGGAGCTGATGCCGAAACTCTTTCCCGATGTGCGATTCAAAAAGCACCAGGCACTGATGGTGGTTTACTCACTGGCGGGTATCGGCGAGGGGCTGATGCGCGAATATTTTATCAATGAGAGCAAAACCCTACGTGCAGCGGAGCTCAGTGTGGAGCAGTTTGCTGAACTGTTGACGACGATGTTCTACCGCGCGCTGTTCCTGCAGCACCCACAAGAGAAACAACTTAAATACACCCGTAACCTGACCGCAATGGTCAAGTCCAAATGAGGTAAACGTCATGGATTTTAATTTTAGCGACGACCAGAATTCTATCCGCGAACTCGCGTATCAGATTTTTACCGACCGCTCCAGCGATGACTTTCTGCTGGCGTTTTCTCGTTCGGATGAGACCTACGACGAAACGCTGTGGCAAACCCTGGCGGAGCAGGGCCTACTGGGTGTCGCTATTCCGGAGTCCGCGGGCGGTACTGGCTTTGGCCTGATAGAGCTGTGTCTTGTGCTGGAGGAACAGGGTCGACGGGTAGCGCCGATCCCCCTGTACGCGTCCCTGGTACTGGGTGGATTGCCGATAGCTGAGTTCGGTTCCGAGGCGCAGCAACAGCAATACCTGCCCGCCCTGGGTGAGGGCAAGGCCAAGTTCAGCGCCGCTATCGCAGAGCTGGGTATGAACGCGGCGTTGGCGACTGCGGTGACGGCGCAGCGCGATGGTGAGGCATGGCGTCTGGACGGTCACAAGGCTGTCGTCCCCGATGGTGCCGTGGCTGATTTTATTCTGGTACCGGCGCAGGACAGCGATGGACAGCAATCGGTATTTATTGTCGACACCAATGCCCCGGGTGTAACCGTAACGCCGGTGGAGATTGGACTGTCCGGTGAGCGCGCAGCACATCTGACACTGGATGGCGTAACTGTGCCGCAGGACGCCGTGCTGGGCAGCCCGGGGCAGGGCGCAGAGATACTTGAGTGGCTTGAGCAGCGCGCGAATGTCGCCCACTGTGCGTTACAGGTCGGTGTCACCGAAGAGGCGATGAAGCGCACAGCGGCGTTTCTCGGTGAGCGCAAGCAGTTTGGCGTGCCACTCGGTACCTTTCAGGCACTGGCGATGCGCATGGCCGATTGCTATATCGATGTGGAGGGCATCCGCTCTACGTACTGGCTGGCATTGTGGCGTTTGAGCGAAGGGCTGGATGCGCGTGCAGAAGTGCGGGCCGCGAAGTGGTGGGCCTGTGATGCAGCACATCGGATTGTCTCCTCTACGCAGCACATGCACGGCGGCATCGGGGCCGATGTCGAGTATCCGATTCACCGCTTTTTCCTGATGGCCAAGATGATCAGTTATTCGCTGGGTAATGCCAGCCAGCAGCTGTCGGCGCTTGGGCGTTTACTGGCCGAGGATGACACCCTGGGCCAACGTGCACTGGAAGTCTGAGTCATGGATGCGCGTATCAAACCCCCTATGGAGTTGGATAATGCCTGGTGGTGGCAGATGGCCGACGAGGGCAAGCTGGGTATACAGCGCTGTCTGGGTTGCCAGACACTACGACATCCGCCGCGGCCGATGTGCGGTGAATGTCATTCACTGGAATGGGATGCGGTGGAGTCCTCAGGCAGGGGTGTCATCTGCAGCTACACGGTGCTGCGACACCCGCAGTTTCCCGGTTATGAGTACCCCCTGATCATTATTCTGGTCGATCTGGAGGAAGGGACGCGCGTGACCTCGCAACTGGTCGGCTGTGAACCGGAGGATGTGGATTTTGACCTGCCTGTAGAAATGCTGATCCAGGAAGATCCCGACGGCTTCAAGTTGCCGGTGTTCAAACTGCGGAGTGCGCGCTGATGCCGATATCCCTAAAAAATGAAGCGGCCATAGCCGGCATCGGCTTGACCGAATTTTCCAAAGCCTCCGGCGTCTCGGAGTTGTCTCTGTCCGCGCAGTGTATCAAGGCCGCCTGTGATGACGCGGGTATCAGCCCCGCTGAGATCGACGGACTGGTAACCTACACACTCGATACCACCGACGAAATTGAAGTGGCGCGTGCGGTGGGAGCGGCGGATTTATCCTTTTTCAGCCGCATCAACTATGGCGGTGGTGCTGCGGTGGGTACGATTGCACAGGCGGCAATGGCTATAGCCACAGGGCAGGCCAGTACTGTGGTGTGTTATCGCGGTTTAAACGGCCGTTCCGGCAAGCGCATGGGCCAGGGCGTATCCGGGCAGATTTCCAGTAGCGATCTGATTCACTGGTCCTGGTATACGCCCTACGGCATGCTCGTACCAGGGTCCTGGATCGCGATGATCGCCAACAAGTATATGCACACGTACGGTGTAACCAGAGAGGATCTGGGGCGGGTCGCGATCTCCCAGCGCAATCACGCGCTGCGCAATCCGCGCGCCTGGGGTTATGGCAAGCCGCTGACGATGGAGGACTACCTGCAATCAAAGCAGATCGCCGAGCCTCTGTGCCTGTACGATTTCTGCCAGGAGACAGATGGCGGATGTGCGATTCTGGTCACCAGTGCAGAGCGCGCGCGGGACCTCAAACAAAAGCCCGCAGTCATTCGCGGTGTCACCCAGGCCTCAACGCGCGGCCAGGAACAGATGACCAGTTTTTACCGGGATGACCTGCTGTCCCTGCCGGAAATGGAGATGGCTGCGAAGCGTGTCTACGAAATGGCGGAGCTCTGTCCCGATGATATCGATGCGGCATGCCTCTACGATGCGTTCACCTCGGAAATCATCATGCAGTTGGAGAGTTTTGGCTTCTGTGGTGTCGGCGAGGGCAAGGATCTGGTGCGCGACGGTGCGCTGGATATTGATGGACGCCTGCCAAACAATACCCACGGTGGCCTTATATCTGAGGGCTACATTCACGGCATGAACAATATAGCCGAGGGTGTGCGCCTGATTCGTGGCGAGTCTACCGGACAACCGTCCAAGGCGGTGGAGCATGTGTTGGTCAGCAGTGGTGTGGGCGTCCCCACCGGCGCGCTGATCCTGGGGCAGACGCACTAGAGGGTGAGCTATGACGGATCAAGGATTGCAGGCACGTATCGACCGTTTGGAGTCACTGGACGAGATACGCCAGCTGGCGGCGAAATACTCCCTGTCGCTGGACATGCGCGATATGGACGCGCACGTAAACCTGTTTGTCGACGATATTCGGGTGAGCCGTGAGCACACCGGTCGTGCCCACCTCAAGCGCTGGCTGGACGACACATTGCGCTTGCAGTTCACCGGTACGTCACACCATATCGGCAACCATATCATTGAGTTCGAAGACCCGGATCGGGCACACGGTGTGGTGTACTCCAAGAACGAACACGAGACGCCCTGTGCCGATGGCGGCAGCGAGTGGGTCATCATGCAGATGATTTACTGGGACAACTACGAACGCCGCGACGGCCGCTGGTATTTCCGCCGCCGCCTGCCGTGCTATTGGTACGCCACCGATCTCAATAAACCACCAGTGGGCGACAACAAGATGCGCTGGCCGGATCGCGAACCCTACGAGGGTGCCTATCATGAACTGTGGCCCAGCTGGAAGGAATTCTGGACCAATCCGCCTGATAGCAGCGCACCGGACGTCGCGCCACCGGCTCCACTGGAACAGTTTCTGCAGACTATGCGCCGGGGCGCGCCCGACCCCAAAATTCGCGTTCGCTAAACGACTAGGACGCCTGAAGATGACCACTAACCTGTTCACACCGACGATGCTAGGCGCACTTCAGCTACGCAACCGCGTTGTGATGGCCCCGATGACGCGCAGTCGCGCAGCTGCTGAAGGCATGCCTACCGATATTATGGTGGACTACTACCGCCAGCGCGCCAGTGCTGGACTGATCATCTCCGAGGGTATTGCCCCCAGTGCCGACGGCCTGGGGTATTGCCGTACGCCGGGCATTTACAACAAAGCACAGGTTGCTGCCTGGCGCGCAGTTACCGATGCCGTACACGAGGAGGGCGGCTCGATTGTCGCGCAGATTATGCATGTGGGTCGTGTGGGTAATGTTCTGAACAAGCCTGCCGGAAGCGAGACAGTTGCGCCTTCCGCTATCCGGGCGAAGGGCGAGATGTACACCGATCAGCAGGGTATGCAGCCCTTTGATGAGCCGCGTGCGTTGGCGCTGGAGGAAATCCCTGCGGTGGTAGAGGATTATCGCAGCGCTACCGTGAATGCGTTCGCAGCAGGCTTCGATGGGGTCGAGTTGCACTGTACCAGCGGCTATTTGCCGGCCCAGTTTCTGAGCTCGGGCACCAATCAGCGCACTGACCGTTATGGCGGCAGCCCGGAAAACCGGGTGCGCTTTGTGCTTGAAGTGTTGCAGGCTATGTGCGGCGTCGAGGGTGCCGGGCGCGTAGGCATGCGTATTTGTCCGGACAATCCTTTCAATGATCTACATGACGATGACCCGCAACAGACGTTCGACTGTTTATTGGAGAGCGTTGCGCGGCTGGATCTGGCTTATCTTCATGCCATACGTTTTCCCAAAGGGCGCGTGCAGAACCTTGAGTTGGGGAGACGCTACATGGCTGATCGCCTGATTGGCAATGAGAGCTTCGATTTTGAAGAGGCGCAGAGCGCGGTCGCATCAGGCGAACTCACAGCAGTGTCTTTCGGGCGGCCCTTTATTGCCAACCCCGACCTGGTGGAGCGCTGGCAGCGCGGCGCGGCGCTCGCGACATTTGATATGAAAACCCTGTATACACCAGGCGCAGAAGGCTACAGCACTTATCCTCGCGCCGATACCTGACGATAACAAACCATAATCAAGGAGTATCCAATGCCAGTAACCCCCGTCGATCTGACCAACGCCAAAATCCTAATCACTGGCCCGACCGGGCAGGTGGCCCTGCCGGTGGTGGAGCACTTTGCGAAAATCGCCGATGTTTACGCGCTGGCACGATTTCGCAAAGCCGAGGACCGTGAGTTGATCGAGGGGCTGGGCGCGACCGTGCTGCAGGCCGATCTCGCCGATGCCGCGAGCCTCGCCGCAGTGCCGGAGGACTTCGATTACGTACTGAACTTTGCCGTGGTAAAAAGCGGTGACTTTGATTACGACCTCGCCGCCAACGCCGAGGGCGTCGGAAATTTGATGACCCGCTGGCAGCCGTGCCAAGGCGTTCCTGCATTTTTCCTCCACCGCTGTCTACGAGTACGTTGGCCAGGAGCCGCGCGCTGAAAATGCGCCGCTGGGCGACAATCACCGCGTGATGTTCCCCACCTACAGCATCTCCAAAATTGCCGCTGAAACCGTGTGCCGCTTCGTTGCGCATCAGCAAAAAATCCCCACCACCATCGCGCGACTGAGCGTGCCCTACGGCGATAATGGCGGCTGGATGTATTTCCATATGCTGATGATGCAGCAGGGCATGCCCATCGACCTGCACCCGGACAAGCCCAACTACTACAATCCCCTGCACGCCGATGACTACATAGAGAAGATTCCCTACCTGCTGGGTGCCGCAACAACGGATGTGACCACGACGAATTTCGGCGGCTCGCAGAAGGTCAGCATAGAGGAGTGGTGTGCCTACATTGGCGAGTTAACCGGCTTTGAGCCGACGTTCCAGGACAATCCCAAGGCCTTTGGCAGCTTGTGTATCGATACGGAAAAAATGCACTCGCTGATTGGTGAGACTCGGGTGGATTGGCGAGAGGGCGTGCGCCGGCAATTGCAGAATCTGGCGCCGGAGCTTCTGAAGTAAGTTCACTTTATTGGTGGGCGAGTTTTGGGTAGCTGGTTTGGTCCAGCGGCTTTAGTTCTTTGTGACCGTAGCGGGTCGTCGGCGAGCTGCCCCGGACTCGTCCAGCTTGCTCAACTGAAACGGCCATTCGCCACTGAACGAGTCCGGGGCAACTCGCCTCGCATCGTGCCGTTCAGATAGCAGTTTTAACTTTGGTGTTCTCCGATTCGAGTCTTTGCGGGAGACAGGTCCGGGTGCGAATATCTCGGCCTTCTGAGCGCCCGGGGCTGTCTCGCGCAAAGACGGTTCGCAGCGACCCGATGTGCGAGTTGTGCCAGATATGCGACAAGTCGGGCGTCTGCCTGTGTTTCTGGTGCTTTGAGAGATCGCGGTGGTTCGTCGGCGAACTGCCCCGGACTCGTCCAGCTTGCTCAACTGAAACGGCCATTCGCCACTGAACGAGTCCGGGGCAGCTCGCCTCGCATCGTGCCGTTCAGATAGCAGTTTTAACTTGGGTGTTCTCCGATTCGAGTCTTTGCGGGAGACAGGTCCGGGTGCGAATATCTCAGCCTTCTGAGCGCCCGGGGCTGTCTCGCGCAAAGACGGTTCGCAGCGACCAGATGACTTTCTGTTCACTGCGTTAATTGATCTACAACAAGCCCAAAATTCCATCCGGACTGCTATTATCTGGAACGCGAGTAAAGTCTCGCAGTCTGTGGTGATGAGGTAGAAATGGCAAAACTGACTTTTTTGGGTGCAGTGGAGGGCGTCACAGGTTCAGCGTATCTGCTGGAAACCGCCGGTGCCAAGGTGCTGTTGGATTGTGGCCTGTATCAGGGGCGGCGCGACGAAGAGCGGGAGAATGAAGAGCCGTTTACGTTCGATGTGCAGGCGCTGGATTGCGTTGTACTGTCCCACGCCCATTTGGACCACTCCGGACGGCTGCCGAAATTGTCGGCAGAGGGTTACAGCGGGCCGATCGTGATGACCAAGCCAACCAGCGATCTGCTGGAAGTGATGCTCAAGGATGCCGCTTCTTTGCAGCAGCGCGATGTGGAATGGGAGAATAAGCGCCGGCGCAGGTCGGGCAAGGAAGAGATCGAGCCGCTTTACACGCTGGAAGATGTGGAGCAGACGTTGTCGCAATGTGTCGGCTACAGTTATCGACAGCGCAGATCCGTGGCAGAGAATATCGATGTGTGCTTTCGCGATGCAGGGCACATACTCGGATCATCGATTGTAGAATTGTTTATCACAGAGCATGGTCAAGAGAAGAAACTGGTATTCTCGGGCGATCTTGGGAATAGCTGCGCCGCGCTGCTGGAAGACCCTGAAGTTGTCACTACGGCTGATGTTCTGTTGTTGGAATCAACCTACGGTGATCGTAATCATCGACCGATGGATGAAACGCTGGAGGAGTTCGAGCAGATCATTGAGGAGGCGTCGGAGAATGGCGGCAACATTCTGATTCCATCCTTCGCCGTGGGGCGCACGCAGGAAATTATTTTCCGACTCGGAGAGCTTTATCAGCGAGGTAAACTGCGGCAACAGGCTGTTTATCTCGACAGCCCGATGGCGATTGCTGTTACTGAGATCTATCATCGGTACCAGAATGTCTACAACGCCGAGGACGCCGAGGTCATCAATCGAGGGAAAAGCACTAGTCTGCATACCTTTTTGCCCGTTCTGCGATATTCGACAACCACTGCGGAGTCCATGGCGCTCAACAGGATAGAGTCCGGTGCTATCTTCATTGCAGGCAGCGGTATGTGTACCGGGGGGCGTATCCGGCATCATTTTAAGCACAATCTTTGGAAGAGCAACGCGCATGTCATCATCGTCGGTTACCAGTCTGTGGGTACGCCGGGGAGGGCGCTGGTAGATGGTGCTAAAGTATTTCGTATCGGTGGCGACGAGATTTCTGTGCGCGCAAAAATGCACACCATTGGTGGCTTTTCGGCGCATGCCAGCCAGTCACAGCTGTTCAGTTGGCTGAGCAATTTCGCCAAGGCCAGGCCCAGCCTCTACCTCGTGCACGGTGAGTTGGAAGCCAAAGAGGCATTCCGCGATTTTCTGTCTGACCAGGGTTGGGCGGCTGATATACCCGAGAAGGGTGAAGTGATCACGTTCTGACAGAAGTGCCGGTAAATAACAGGATGACAATCTGATGGTAGAGCCATTGAAACCAGTGAAGCCTGCCGCGGCTGGTTCGGGTGACTGCGATGCTATGCCCGCGGCACAAGCCAAAATCCAAAGTAACCAATCTCGTTCGTCGACATACAAGCTGGCCTATACCGATGAGGCTTTTATGTCGCGGGATGAACTCCTCTCAGTCAGGTTGCAACTGGAACTGCTCAAGCCGGATATCCTGCAGAATGAATATGGGGTTCATTCAACGGTGGTCATTTTCGGCAGTTCGCGGATTCCCGATTTCGACACCGCGACGCAACGCTTACAACATGCCAGAACCTGTCTGGCGGCCAATCCGGATGATGCCTTGTTGGCCCGTAAGGTAAAAGTAGCAGAGCGTATCATTTACAACAGTCGCTTCTATAACGAGGCGCGGGAACTGTCGCGGCTGATTACGGCCGATGCCCTGAGCGGCAGTCAGTCGGAGTTGACCGTTGTAACCGGAGGCGGGCCGGGCATCATGGAAGCGGCCAATCGCGGTGCGATGGATGCCGGTGGTAAGAGTATCGGACTCAATATCGTTTTGCCGTTCGAGCAGATACCCAACGCTTATGTCACACCGGAACTCTGTTTCCAGTTTCACTATTTCGCTATTCGCAAAATGCACTTTCTCAAACGCGCAAAGGCCCTTGTTGCCTGCCCCGGTGGCTTCGGCACCCTCGATGAACTGTTCGAGACCCTGACACTCATACAGACGCACAAAATGGCAGCGCTCCCCGTCTTGTTACTGGGGCGAGACTTCTGGCAACGCATCATCGATTTCCAGTCGTTGGTGGCGGAGGGCGTGATCGCAGAGGAGGACCTGTCACTGTTCCATATTGTCGATTCTGCAGAGGATGCCTGGACGATTATCGAAGCCAGTGTTCTGGCTGGCGATTCCTGTGGTGACGGGGCAGCGGATGCGAACTTTCCCTAGATTAGGTAAGAAGCGCCAGGTACGCTAGCAATAGCTAATCTAATGATGGTCGCGCACAGTTAACCCTGCGGTTTTACGCGTATATACTGCCGCAAGCAGAGTAAAGCGTGCGTCGTAGCGCACGGGGTATGTGATGAAGGTAAGTGACTATTTGACGCGCGATGAGATAGCGTACTTCACCGCAAAGAGCGACTGGCAGGCCGGCGCAATGGTACTGGGCAACTGGCTTTTTATTGCGGCTATATTTACCACGGTTGCGACATGGCCCAATGCGTTAACGATTGTGGCTGCGGTGATCCTGCTCGCGGGGCGGCAACTGGCGCTGTCGGTGCTGATGCACGACTGCGGACATCGCACGCTGTTTCGTTCGGCGCGCCTGAACGATGTGGTGGGTCAATGGCTTTGCGCCTTGCCGGTGATGAATGACCAGCCGTCCTATGCGCGCGGACATCTCGAGCACCACCGCAAGGCGGGCAGTCATGACGATCCCGATCTGCCCAATTACCAGGCCTACCCGATAACGCAGGAAAGCTTTCGCCGCAAGGCCATCCGCGATCTGACCGGCCAGACCGGATTTAAATTGATGTCCTATATCTTTCGCGGTGCATCGGGCGTAATCTCCAATGAAAAGCGCGCATCGGCGCTCCCCTTTGCACAGCAATTACTGGTACAACTGGTGTTATTGCTGATTCTGGCTGCCTTTGGAATCGCCTGGACTTACCTGCTGTGGGTGGTGGCCTATATGACGGTGTTCATGTTTATCATCCGCGTGAGACAGATAGCGGAGCACGCAGCAGTGCCAGATCTGTTTGATCCGGATTCACGTTTGAACACGCGTACGGTGGATGCACCCTGGTGGCAGCGCATCATCTTCGCCCCCTGTGGTGTGAATTTCCATATGGAGCACCACTTCATGGCGAGTGTGCCCTGCTATAAATTGAAAGCACTTCGGGCGCATCTGCGCAGTCGTGGGGCACTGGAAGCTGTGCCGGAGTTTCACGGCTACGGACAATTGCTGCGTCATGTTGTAGTGGCTTGACTACCGAACTGTAGTTTCAGTGGTCGAGAATTCTTCTTGTTTGCGTGCGAGTTTAGTTGAGCACTAGTGTAAGCGTTGTGCCATATTTGGGTTCTGAAGGACTTGCTATGCGCGATCATTCAAAGGAATTTGGCAATTCAATTGCCGCGGGTGTTGTTCCATTATTAATAGCTGATATGATTGGCGCAAACCGGCATGGCTCTACCGCAAATTGGAGTCGATCCACCCGGCCGCAGAGCTGGTTCGGGAAGGCTGCAACATGTGGAGAGCAAAACTCTACTGACGAGGCCGCTTAATAACAAATTGGCAGCAGGTGCGCATGGATCGTCTACACTCAAAGTGTACAGTTGGAATTCATAATATTCAGAGTGTAAGTACCAAGCAGCAAGATGTCTTTGCTGAAAATGTGTCTGTTCAATTGAGCATTTGTGCTGCCAGTTCGAAGAGAATCTCGATACCTGGGTTCTCGCCTTGTGAATGTTAGTAATGGAAGTCGTGATATGAAGTTAAAAATAGTTGTGCTGATATGCGCCTTGACTCTGGCAGCGACATCCTCAGCGGAGTCAGACGATCGCAGGTATGATGTTCTGCAGTTACCGGCCGTCCCCAGTGAACTGGCTACGACATCCCTTATTTACTCCATCAACAAGTTTGGTGACCGCTATTTCGCCACCGGGCAACATGGTCATATATTGTACTCGGATGATGGTGGCGAAAGCTGGGAACAGGCGGAAGTGCCTGTACGCAGCAGTATTCTCGATGTCGATTTTCCCACTTCGGAGCTGGGTTGGGCAGTAGGGCATGAAGGCGTGATACTGCACTCGAGTGACGGCGGAAAAAGCTGGGTTAAGCAATACGATGGCCTGCGCTACGGTAAGGAAGGTCTGGAGTACTATCAGGCGATGGCGAAAGCCGATCCCGAGAACGAGGAGCTGCCTTACCTGGTTGAAGAAATGGAATTTGCGATTTCCCAGGGTGCCGACAAACCGCTATTCAGAGTGTCATTTCCCACCAAAGATCACGGTTATGCGCTGGGTGCCTATGGCATGACGCTTGAAACTGAAAATGGCGGCAAGAATTGGGTTCCCGTTCTGGAGAACATCGAGAACGACGGCTTCTACCATATATTTGATTTTGCACCACTGCCGCAAAGCGGTAAGTTTTTTGCCAGTGGAGAGGCCGGCCTGTTGTTGTCTATCGACATCAATGAGGAGATCGCCAGAAGGGTTGAAAACGTCCCCTGGGAAGGGAGTTTCTTTACCATCATCGATGCCGAGGACGGCAGTTTGGTGATGGGCGGTTTGCGCGGCAATATGTTTCGCACTGACGATGTGGGTGTCACCTGGGAAACTGTGAAAAAACCTCCCACCAGTGCCATCGTCGATTCCACACGGCTGTCGGACGGTCGCCTCGTGGCGGTCGGTATTGGTGGCGAGGTATTGGTGAGCGAGAACAACGGGGTCAGTTTTGCCAACGTTCCTGTATCAGGCGGTGGGCAGCTCTATACCAGTAGCGGCTATATCTACGCGGTTGCAGAAGGCCCGGACAACACGCTTTTGTTAGGTGGTCCTAACGGTATTCGCAAAGTCAAGCTGCCGAAATAACAGAATTTGGAGAATAAGTAATGGCCCACTCAACCCAGTCAGACCTGCCGGTTATAGGCAACCTCAGGGATTTTGACGATCAGTCCGGTACTTTTCTTGAGAAGCTGGTATTTAACCACCGCGGCATCGTATTGGTGTTGTGCACTTTGGTGACGCTTGTTCTCGGTTATCAGGCTACAAAGATACAGCTACAGGCCGGCTTTGAGAAAACACTGCCCAAGGCGCACGAATACGTGCTTAATTATCAGGCTAACCAGAACGGCCTGAAGGGGCTTGGCAACAACCTGCGTATCGTTGTCGCTGTGAAGGAAGGCAATATATTTACGCCCGACAACCTGCGCTACCTCGAACAAGTCAGCGATGAGATATTCTTCGTCCCCGGAGTTGATCGCAACGGGATGAAGTCCTTGTTTACGCCGAACACGCGGTGGCGGGTAGTGACCGAGGAAGGCTTTGAGGGCGGGCCTGTTATTCCAGGTGATTACGATCCCGATTCACCGAGGTCTATTGCGGAAATTCAGCTAAATATGGTGCGCGCCGGTATCCTCGGCGATCTGGTTTCAAATGACCTGAAGTCGATGACGATCATCGTACCGCTACTGGATAAAAATCCGGAGACCGGTGAGCGTCTCGATTATGCAGAGCTCAGTGAAAAACTGGAAGATGTCCGCACGCGCTTCACCGCTGATGATCCCGACAAATCGATTCATATTATCGGTTTCGCGAAGCTGGTGGGTGACCTCATAGACGGTCTGTTCGCCGTAATGGGGTTCTTTGCGATAGCCGTCGTAATCGCGACCTTACTGCTTTACTGGTACACGCGCTGTATCCGGTCTACCGTCATGGTGATTTTCATTACGCTGGTGGCGGTGGTCTGGCAGTTGGGCATTCTATCGTGGCTGGGTTATGAGTTGGATCCTTTCTCCATTCTGGTGCCGTTTCTGGTTTTTGCTATCGGTGTCAGCCATGGTGCGCAGAAGCTCAATGGCGTGATTCAGGATATCGGTCGCGGTACGCACCGTTATATCGCTGCACGCTACACCTTCAGGCGACTGTTCCTGGCGGGTGTGACCGCGCTGCTGTCCGACGGTGTCGGGTTTGCAGTACTGATGATTATCCAGATTCAGGTGATTCAGGATCTGGCCATCACCGCGAGTATCGGTGTGGTGGTGCTCATTTTCACCAACCTGATTCTGATTCCCGTTGCACTGTCCTATACCGGTGTCGGTAAAAAATGCGCTGCACTTGCCAGTCGAGAAGTGAAGAGTGCGGAGGATATGCACGTGCTCTGGCGCTTCCTGCTGTCCTTTACCAAAAAGGGACCTGCGGCGGCAGCAATTATCGTGGGCTTTTTGATGGCGGCCGGCGGCTTCTATGTCGCGCAGGACCTCGCCATTGGTGATCTCGACCCCGGCGCTCCGGAATTACGGGCAGATTCCAGGTACAACAGGGATGTCGCCTTCATGATCGAGAATTACTCCGTCAGCACCGACGTCTTCGCCGTAATCGTGAAGACGGAAGAAAACGGGTGTATCGATCACGAGGGGCTTAGCCTGGCGAATGAACTCGAATGGCGGATGCGCCAACTCGAGGGTGTTGAGGATGTCGGCGGCCTGAATATCCGCACGCGGCAGATCATGATGGGCCTCAATGAGGGCTTCCCGAAATGGGAGGCGCTGTTCCGCAACCAGGATACGATCAACTACTCTGTGACAGAACTGGCTAATCTGGATTATGTCGATCCCGGCTGTTCGATCTGGCCAATGCCAATTTATCTGTCTGATCACAAGGCGGAAACGCTCACCCAGGTGGTCGATACACTGGAACAGTTCAATGAAGAGTGGCCCAGCGCCGATATTCAATTCCTCGGTGCGGCGGGTAGCGCCGGCTTTGAAGCGGCGACCAACATCATCGTGAAGAAAGCCAATACGGAAATGCTGTTTTACGTCTATGGCGCAGTGATATTGCTGTGTCTGCTGACGTTCCGTTCGGTTCCCGGTGTAATCTGCGCCGTGCTGCCACTGATGCTTACCTCGATACTGTGTGAGGCGCTGATGGTGTGGCTGGGCATTGGCGTCAAAGTTGCGACTCTGCCCGTCATTGCGCTTGGCGTGGGTATCGGTGTTGACTACGCGCTGTATGTATTGACTGTCATTCTGGCGAAAACACGCGAGGGCACGGATCTCACCACTGCCTATTACGAAACTCTGAACTTCACCGGTCGCGTTGTGGCATTGATTGGTGTGACTCTGGCTGCCGGTGTTGTCACATGGTCTCTGTCACCGATCAAGTTTCAGGCTGATATGGGCATACTGCTCACCTTCATGTTTATCTGGAACATGTTTGGCGCGCTGATCCTGATGCCGGCCTTGGCGGTATTTTTGATCAAGCCCAAGGATGTCTCGCAGTCGGCGTGAGACCGGTTTTTAGCATGTCGATGAGGGACGCTTGCTCGACGCGCGACTGAAACAGGCGTGAATAGGACGGCCATCATATCCATTTGATGGCCGTTTTTGTATGAGTGGCTGCCTGGCTCGTATCTATTGATAGAAGGAAAATTCAGAACATGTACCGTTGTATCTACAAGGCACTGGCGACAGGCGTAATGGCTTTGGCGTTGGCGGTGCCCAGTGCACTGGGCGCTGATGTTAAAGATAGCCTGAGCGTGGTTTCGGGCACCAATAGTAGCGCCGCCGCATCGCAGAAAAAAATAGATGCGTTGTCTACTGAAACCCGAGCGCTGCTGGAGGAGTACCGCCGGCTGCAGGATGGAGTTGAGTATCAGGCAGCCTATACACGGGAACTGGAAGGACTGGAGCAGGCGCAGCGTAAACAGATCGACGACTTGCAGCGTCAGATAGCGCAGGCGTCTATTACTCGCCAGAGAATCGTACCGCTGATGCGCAGCATGGCCGACGCGCTGGAGAAATTTGTCGTGTTGGATCTGCCTTTCCATCATGAGGAGCGCATCAACGGTGTGCTGCTGCTAAAGCGGCGCCTGAATGAGGCCGACTTGTCGGTGTCGGCGAAGTTTCGTTTGCTGCTGGAAGCGTATCAGCTGGAACAGGGTTATGGCACAGACATCGAGGCCTGGCGTGGGCCACTGGAGTGGCAGGGGGAGGAACTTTCCGTTGAATTCCTGCGAATTGGCAGGGTGGCACTGTATTTCCAATCGCTCGATGGGGTGAGCAGTGGTTATTGGAGTCCTGAACAGGAGCAGTGGCTCCCGCTGGCATCGGAATTCAATCGAGAGATCGCGCAGGCTCTGCGTGTCGCCCGGAATCAGATAGCGCCGCAGCTGTTGCAGATGCCGATGATGGCGCCGGGAGATCCATCGTGAAGCCCGCTTTAAGGGTAGTGTTGGCCGCGTGCCTCTGGGTGGGCCTGTCTCAGCCGATGATCCTGTCGGCTCAGGACGCCGTGCCACCGCAGCAGCAGATTACCGATCTAAACCAGTTGCTGGAATCTGTGCGTGAGGCACAGAGACAACAGCAGGCGCGCAATGCCGAGCGGGAACAGCGCTTCCTGCGCGACAAGCGGCAACAGCAGGAATTACTGACGCAGGCCCGGCGCGAATTTGAACGCAACAAGCAGCAAAACCAGCCGCTGCTGGCTGTCACTGAATCCAACGCAGCGGAAATCGAGCGGCTGCAAACGCAACTGCAGGAGTCTGTTCAGGAAATGGGGGATCTGGCCAGTACGTTCCGGGAGTTCTCCGGCGATTTTTCGGCGGTGTTGCAGGACTCCATGATCAGCGCCCAGTTTCCCCAGCGACGCGAGCAACTGCGTGCACTGGCTTCAGCTACGACGCACCCCAGCATTGATGAAATTCAGGCGCTCTGGGTATTGCTGCAGGAGGAGATGACAGAGGCCGCTCAGATTGCATCATTTGAAACGCCGGTGGTGCAAGTAAATGGCAGCGCTGCAGTGCGCAAAGTTTTGCGCATCGGACCATTCTCCGCGTTTAGCGATGGGGAGTTTCTGCGTTTTGTGCCCGAGACCGGTGAACTACTGGTCCTGAGTCGGCAACCTGCCGCCCGTTTTCGCGAGGCTGCCCGCCGGTTCGCAGAGCAGCCCGGTGAGGTGTCATCGATTACTGTTGACCCGAGTCGGGGGAGCTTGCTGGGTATGCTGAGTTACACACCGAGTCTGCGCGAACGCATCGACCAGGGTGGGACCATCGGTCTCATTATTATCGGCCTCGGCACGCTGGGTATGTTGATGGCCTGTTGGCGGGGTGTGTATCTGGGCGCCGTTTACTTTCGTATCCGCAGTCAGTTGGTAAATTTGTCGGCCCCCAAAAGGACAAACCCGCTGGGCCGGGTGCTGAAGTCGGTCGAGGGTATCGATATACACGATGAAGAACTGCTGCAATTGAAGCTGGATGAAGCAGTGCTGGCTGAAATGCCGGCACTGGAACGGGGCAATGGTGTGATTAAACTGCTGGCGGCAACATCGCCACTGCTGGGTCTGCTGGGAACGGTGACGGGAATGATTCTGACCTTTCAGGCCATCAGCCTGTTCGGGACTGGCGATCCTAAGTTGATGGCCGGTGGTATCTCGCAGGCGCTGGTGACCACCGTGCTGGGGCTGGTGGTGGCTATTCCGCTGCTGTTCAGCCACAGTGTTATCGCCTACCTGTCGCGCTCAATGATCCAGCGCCTCGACGAACAATGTGCGGGTGTTCTCGCCAGAAGTGCCGAAGAGCAGGAGCGCGCACGGTGAACGCACTCCTCTCTGTCGCCAATGCAGTACTGGACCTTATCGATCAGGGCGGACCGGTATTGTGGGTGATCTTCGCGACCTGTTTATTGTTGTGGCTGTTGATTCTGGAGCGCTTGTGGTTTGTGCGCGTCACCTGGCCCGCGCGTGCAACGCATTGGATCGAACAGTGGAACAGTCGAGAAGATCGTATTTCCTGGCGTGCTAAAAGCATTCGTGAGTCCATTATTTCTGAAGTAAAACTGGAGCTGCGGGCAATGTTGCCGTTTATCCAGATGCTGGTGGCACTTTGTCCGCTGCTGGGTTTGCTGGGCACGGTGGTAGGAATGATCGGTGTGTTTGAGGTGATTGCCATCAGCGGCAACGACGATGCGCAGGCAATGGCACGCGGTATCTATCGCGCCACTATCCCCACGATGGCAGGTCTGGTGGTTGCACTCACAGGTATTTATTTTACCGTGCGACTGCGGCGGCTTGCCGATCGCGAAGCGGCGAAATTGCAGGACAATCTTGTTGCTCACGATAGCGCAGGCACAGGAGTAGAGACATGAGTGCCCGACGTCACATTCCGGTTGAGGAGGAGACGGAGCTGGACATGACGCCGATGCTCGACATCGTCTTCATCATGCTGATCTTCTTCATCGTCACAACATCCTTCGTCAAGGAGTCCGGTGTGACGGTAAACACGCCGCAGGCGGCAACGGCGGCGAATCAGGAAAACGCCAATATATTTGTCGCGATAACCGACGCCGGTGAAGTGTGGGTCGACCGCCGCCCGGTAGATCCCCGCTCCGTTCGCGCCATCGTCGCGCGGTTGCACGCTGACAACCCCGAGGGCTCCGTAATAATTCAATCGGATGCCGAAGCCGCCACTGGCCTACTGGTCGATATCATGGATCAGGTACGCCTGGCTGGTGTCGAGGGTATCGCCATCGCCGCCGATAAGCGTGTGGAGTAATCGGGGTTCCCACGATGCGACTGATTCCCGCCCTGTTTGGTGCACTGCTGATTACACTGGCGGTTTTCCTGTTCATGCACAGCCTCATCCAGCGCGGTAAAGACGAGGGCGTACCGGTGGTGGTCTACAACGATGTGCAGATCGTGCAGCAGCAAGAGGATGAACCACCGCCGCAGGAACAGGCACCCGAAGCGGAACCGGAAACGGTGGATGAGCCGACCATGGAGCCACTTGCCGTAGAGACCGTTAGCCCGGCAGCACCTGTACCTGCAGATACACTGGAAATTCCCGCACTCGAGATGGCGGCAGGGGATATTGATATCGCGTCCGCGGGCAGGCGCTGGAGTGCGCCGCTTGGTGGGGGCGGGGGCGAGGTTGTAGTCGGAGGCCAGGATGCCCAGGGCTATATCGAGGTTGTCCCCTTCGACACGCGCAGGCCGAATGTGCCGGAGGTCGCCTGGCAGAATAAAATCGACGGCTGGGTGCTGGTGGCATTTTCGGTTACATCCCAGGGCAGAACGCGCGATGTGCGTGTCCTCGACGCCAGTCCACGAGGCGTTTTCGAAGAGAAAGTAATCGCGGCGGTCGAGGATTGGACCTACCGCATCAGTTTCTCCGGCGAACTTAAAGGCGATGTGATACTGACGCAGAAAGTGGAAGTGAAGTGGCAGAACTACCCACAGAATTTACCGAATGTTGACTGAGAAAATGCGTACCTGCATAGCAGCGATATCAAGTATCGGCCTTCTCTGGTTGGCAGGCGCCTCCGGTGCTGCAAACGCCGATGAAGGCCAGTACCGCAGCAAGGTGCTGATAACACCGAATGCGGGCGATTGGGCCAAGGGCGCAGAGCTGTCTATCGAGGAACTGGAACAGCAACTGGGCAGCATTGAGGAGTCTTACGCCCGATCCAGTGCCGGTCGGCATCTGGCGCGGCACTACGTCGAGCTTAAGCAGTACGACAAGGCGATCGAGTTTTATCAGCAGGCGCTGGCCGCAGAAGGGTTGTCGGACGTGGCCAACCGCGAGATGTTGCGCGAGTTGGCGCAGGTCTACCTGCTGAAAAAGGACTACGCGGCTGCGGCGCAAACGCTGCAGCGCGTGCTTTCGATCGACCTGGTGCCAGAGATCGGGGATTTCCTGTTGCTGGCTCGTGCACAGCATCACTTGGGCAAGTACGTCGCGGTTGTCGCTGCGCTGGATGGTATTCAAAAGGCCGGGCTGTCGATGGATGCGGATCAGATGCAGCAGGCGCTGGCACTGTATTATCATGCAGGTGCCTTTGCGCAGTGCGAGGTGCTGCTCAGTCGCCTGCTGGAGTTGCAGCCGAATAATGCGCAGAACTGGCATTTGCTGGCGTCTGTGTACTTGCAGCAGAACAAAAAGAAACAGGCCCTGGATCAACTCACTTTGGCACGCGACAAGGGCGTGCCCTTCACCGAGCGGGATCTCCTGTTGCTGGCCAGCCTGCACGCGGCCAACAACAACCCCTTTAGTGCGGCAGAGGTGCTGGAGGATGCGCTGGCGACGCAGGCGGTGCCGCAGACTGCCACAACATATCGCCGGTTATTCGAGTTCTGGTTGCAGGCAAGAGAGCAGGAGAGGGCGCGCAAGGCACTACAGCAGGCCGCGCGCTTGAGCGGTGATATCGATCTGTACCTGTACCTCGCCCAGTTACAGATGGAGGAGCAGGATTTTGACAATATGTACCAGACCATGTTGCAGGCCTGCGGCAAGCCGCTGCCAGATAAATACGTCGGGCGCGCCAATTTGCTGTTGGGTGTCAGCCAGCTAAAGCTGGGCGATAAGGCAGCTGCGCGGCGCTCGTTTATCAACGCCACGCTGATCGGGGGTGTCAACGCTCAGGCCGCACAGTGGCTTCGTTTTATGAACGGGGCACCCGCTACCGAAGACGAGATCAGCGGGATAGAGGGGATATGCTACGGCGCTAATGATAAACCGCTGCAGGCTGCCGATACGCCGGTAAAAAGCAATGTTGAAACCCCGGTTGATTCCGCTGTGACGGATGGCCCTTCCAATGCATTTGAAATCAAAACCGTCGCCCCGATGTCGCTGTTCTATCTGCAGTCCTCAAAGCCGCTGGAGGAAACAATGGCCTCGCTCAAGGGCACTCTGATCAAGCTTTACGTGAGCCTCGCCAAATCCGGTGGCAGTGCTGATGGTCCGTTGCAGATCATTTTGACCGGTGATCCGCGCAGTGAGGCCGGTGTTGAAGTAGAACTGGGCGCGCCATTTCGCGGCTCTATCGGTGGCAGCGGCCGCTTTGGGGTCCGCACAACGCAGCCCTTCAAATGCGCCTCGCAGGTTTTTGAAGGAAAGGGAGAGGCGCTGGCCGCCGCGCTTGCGCAGTTGGCCGAGGCGGTGAAGGAGGCGCAGCTTGAGTTTACCGGGGAGACGCGTATCGTTGTTCCCCAAAGTAACAGTGCGGATACACTGACGGCAGAGTTGCAGATTGGTATCCGTTAATGTACAAGCGGTATAGATAGTGGCCGTGACTAATTTACGCAGATAGTACACATTTTTCGCATTGGACATGAGGAGAATGTGCTGTAGTATTCGATGTGAAAATAGAGGCTGAAGCACCGCACTGAAGCCCGTCAGCCAGTAAAAAGGGTAGCCCGGTATCTCGTATACCCGCCCTCTATAACTCTAAAATGGATGGTCAAAAGATGAAGAAATTGCTCGCCGTTTCGGTTCTCGCTACTGCTACCGCTGCCAGCATGCAGGCGCAGGCATTCAAGTTCGATACACCCAGCGATTGGGATATTCGCTGGGACAACACCATCAAGGGTAACTTGATGATGCGGGTCGAGGATATGGATCCTTCTGTCTATGATCCAAGTCGAACAAGAGCCGATGGTGGCCCGAACCCCACTGCAGCCGGCATCGCAGATGACGCTGATTTTTCGGTGAAGCAGGGCCACTTTGTCAGCCAGCGGGTTGACCTGCTGTCTGAGATGGACGTGGTGTGGAAAGATACATTGGGCTTCAGAGTCAGCGGCGCAGGATGGTATGACTTTGCCTACGATGGCAGCGCCTACCCCAGTAATGGCATTAATAAAGCCGGTCGCGAACCTTACTCCACATTCGCGTATTTGACTGTTCAGCCCGGCGAATACAACGACGCGGCGAAAGACCTGCACTACCGCGGCGGTGAGTTGCTAGACGCCTTCGTTTTTGCAAACTTTGACATCTCTGAAAATGTTTCAGCCAACGTCCGCGCGGGCCGTCACACGATCTACTGGGGCCAAAGCCTTTTGTCTACCGGCGCAATACACGGCTTTGCTGGCTCCATGGCGGCGCTTGACCTCGCCAAAGGTCTGGGTACTCCGGGTAGTGAGGCCAAAGAGCTGTTCATTCCCAACAACAAGATTTCCACGACGTTTCAGATCTCTGGTGGCTGGAGTATCAGTGCCTACTATGCGCTGGGCTTTGAGCCATTGCGATGGCCGGCATCAGGTACATACTTCAGCCTGAATGAGCTCCTGACAGAGAACTCTGAGTGTCTTACTGCGGCTGCGAATATTGCTGGCCCCAATACCCGCGGTTGTTTCAGGTCAATTGACTACAAGAGCAAGGATTCCGGCGACTGGGGTATCAACGTGGGCTACTACATCGAGCCCTTGGACCTGGAAGTTTCAGCTATCTACATGAATGCCACAGACAGGCTCACCAGTGGCCTCTACTCTGCAGGTGGTGTCACACCGGGTATGATATCGGAAGCGGCTGATACCAACGCCACGTTGTTGGGTCTCTACGGTTGGGTTTACAAGGAAGATATCGACGTATTCGGTTTGTCTTTCTCCAAGCAGATGTGGGATATAAGCTGGGGTGCGGATATTGTCGTTCGTTTGAACAACGCGCTTAACCCCGACCTCACCGCGAGCCTGGGTGCTTCCTACGCCTCGGCAGCAGATGTGGACACCAACGGCAATTACCCTGGGCCGACGGGTGATACTGCACACATCGTGATCAATGGTCTCGGCTTCCTCGATGGGGAGTGGGGATTGTGGGATGGCGGTACGTATCTCGCGGAACTGACGATGTCACAACTGCTCGATTTTGGTGATTTCGAAGAGAAGGCGAATAGCTACATCAAGGATGATAACTTCTGCTCCCATATCGGCGGCGTGTTCAAGCCTACCTGGTACCAGGTTCGTCCGGGCTGGGATTTCAGTGCACTGGGTAGTGTTAGCTACGCCATCAGCTGTAAGCAGGCACCAAACTCAGCTGGTGGTAACGCGAAAGTCGGTAACGCCAGTATCGGTGGCTCTATCGATATTGACCAGGTATGGAATATCGCGCTGAACTACAATATGTACTACGGCCCGCAGAAGCAGGGTACTGCAGCGTTCATCAAGGACAGGGACAATATTGCCTTGACCGTCAAACGTACCTTCTAAGTACCAGGCTTAATTAAGCGTGTTCGGTGGCCGCTCTCTTTCGGGGAGCGGCCATTGTCGTTTTCAGCCCAACTGTTATTTGATGCTCGCCTTATAGGCTTTCAGCGCTTTGGCTGTGGTGGGCACACCTGTCTCGTAATACAGTTTCATTGAGACTGCCACATCACTGATGGTGGCCTGCACAAAGCCGGCCATCTTGCGCCCCAGCCATGCGCCCAGTCGTCCCCAGGGCATGTCGTAACTAAGGCTGGTGGTGAGACTGGTCTGCCCATCGCCTGCGTCCTCCAGTGCGTACCGGAACCAGGCATCCTTGAACGGCGGGGCAGGTTTTTCTCCGCGGTGAAGGTGGATCAGAAAGCCACTGCCTTCCTGCCATTCCTCTACGGTTTCCTGGATAAAACTTTTCTGGTTGCGGTAGACGTAGCGGCTGGCACTAACGCCCTCTGTCTGTTCGCTGACAATCTCGGTTTTCACGATACCCGGTACATAGTGATGGGCTAGAGAGATATCGCGGAGTTTTGCCCATGCTTGCGCGCGTGGCAGATCGATAAGAACCTGTGCGTGGACTTCCTGAGTCATATTATTTCCCCTGCGCCGCCGCCCGTTTAGGGCGCTGCGTCATTGTGTTACCGAAGTCTGATTAGTCGTGGACAATTCTACCAGTGATTGTTCGCTGTGGGTCCCCAGCGTAGCGAGGGTCGTTGTGGGCTCGGTCTAGGAGGGCTTGTTGTCCTCTTCCCTGAGTTTCACCGGGCCAAATTGTTCGGGAAACTTCCCGACCATGCCGAAATAGAAATCCCGAAAATACTGCATATCATTGTGCATATTATCGGTGACGCAAAGGGCCGGCCCAAAGCCACCGCGCTTTGTGCCGTAGTCGAGAAAAGACGGTACGATCGGCACGCCCGCCTGACGGGCAATATGATAGAACCCGGACTTCCAATAATCAGATTTTTCCCGCGTGCCCTCGGTCGGGACCACCAGCACCAGGTGGGGCACTGTGTCAAAGGCTGCGACCATTGCCGACACCACATTCTGGTTCTTGTTGCGGATGATCGGCATGCCGCCCATTGCACGCATGATCCAGCCCATGGGTGGGAAGAACAGACTGTGCTTCGCCATCCATGTCACCTTGATATCGAATGCGGCAGCGAACATCAACATCAGAGGGAAGTCCCAGTTTGAAGTGTGTGGTGCTGCAATCAGCACGTAGTGGTCGTACTGCGGGCGAGCGCCGGACAGCTGCCAACCAGTGAGGCGCAGCAACCAGCGCGCTAGGCGTTTTTTCATCTGTGAGTCTTATCGGAAGGAGAGTAGGTGTTACCGTTGCTCTGTGCGATAGGGATGGCGTGTACCGGGTGCTCCAGTGCGCCGCATAACTGCAGCGCACATTATAGAGCATAATAATGCGGTATAGGAGATATCCTGCAAGAAGTTGCGAGGCCACGTTACGGGCTGGGATATGCTGACTTTCAATCCTGGCCTGATCAGGTCGGCAGAGCTACGGCGATCTTTGGGCCAGCGAATGGGGCTGGTCGCAATCCGCTGGGCAAGCGTGAGGATGGCGTTGCCTTGCCTTGCCGCTAGCGCGAAGGCAGGGATGCTTGCAGCGCTTCTATAAAACGGATGCGGAACAAGCGGTCATTGTCGCGGTACCAGCACTGTGCGTTGTCGCCGAGTTGTTGCCGCGTCTTCGCGTCCATCGCAATTATCCCCTGAATCTTTCGCTCCAGATCAGTGGGATCCACATAGTAGTTAGCGCCCGATCGCTGCGTTACCGTTCTATTGTAGTCTACAAGAACACCGCGCTCGCGGGTGATCAACTCGTTCATCGGTGGGGCGTTGGTGGTGAGGGTTAATGCGCCACAGCTCATCGCCTCGGCAATGCAATGTCCAAAGCCCTCGGACTCGGAGGGGCAAAGGTGAACGGCATGATTGTTCTGCAGTGTCTGCAGCTCGGCATCATTCAGGCGCTTCAGAATGTGTGTGATATTCGGGGCAGCCACAGGAGCAACCTTCGCTTGATTGTAGGTTCTGGCATTTTGCACCACGGTCAGCATCGGCCATTCGGGGTGTTGCTGCCAGAGCTTGATCAATGGCGCTGTGCCTTTCTGCCAGCTGCGCCCTGCAATGTGCAAAAACGTGATGCCTTCAGAGCCAGGGTGTTGAGGATCGCAGCGATCATCGCTGGTGAAGCCGATGAATCTGACTGTGCAGCCGAATTGGGAAAATGTCTGCTGCGCCTCGCGTGTTTTGCACAGTACACTATCAATGCCCTGCAGATAGCGGCGCTGGTTATCCTTGAACCACTCAGGGTTGGGGATAAACAGATTGGCGCTGGCGTACTTAAAGAACCCGGGGGTGATATCCTCGAGAAAGAGGTTTATATCATAGTCTGCGGCAGCCAGTTCCCTGCCATGAAAACGCAGCTGCAACTGGTTGCGGGCTCGGTGGACAATCCGGCGGCGGTTGATGCGGGCCTGCTCGCGGGGCGCGCCGTTCAGTGAGACCTGAAACCGGTCGGCCGGCAGGACATCCACCAGCGTATCGATGTCTCTACTGAGGCCGCCGCCATTGTGCCAGCAGACAATATTGATTCGCATCATAACGGTTCTTCTTTAAGTGGTTGCCGCCTTTTGCTGCTCTTTTTGTTGTGTAAACCACAGCTCTGCATAGTGCCCGCGTTGCTCCAGTAGTTGATCGTGCGTACCCTGTTCAACCACCTGACCCTGGTCGAGTACGACGATCTTGTCCGCGTCTATGATAGTCGAGAGGCGGTGTGCGATCACCAGGCTGGTATGTCCTTTGGCGACTTCCCTCAGCGCGTTTAATATCGCCTGTTCCGATTTGCTGTCAAGCGAGGATGTGGCTTCGTCGAACACCAGTATCGGCGAGCGCTTGAGAATCGTACGGGCAATCGCCACACGCTGCTTTTCGCCCCCTGACAGTTTCAGGCCGCGCTCGCCGACCATGGTAGCGTGCCCGTCCGGCAGTCGGCTGATGAACTCGTCCAGATGCGCCATACGGATAGCTTCGATGACTTCGGCGTCGCTGGCCTCGGGGTTGCCGTAGCGTACGTTTTCGAACACCGTATCATTAAACAGTACGGTATCCTGAGGCACGATACCAATCGCGCGGCGCAGAGAGCGTTTGCTGACGTCGCTGATATTTATCCCGTCGATGCTAATACTGCCGCCATCGAGATCGTAAAAGCGGAACAGCAGTTTAACCAGCGTGGATTTTCCCGCACCGCTGGCACCCACCACCGCGACTTTTTCTCCGCTGGCGATAGTAAAGGATACCCCGCGTAAAATCTCTCGGTCTGGCCGGTATGAAAACGATACATCGCAGAACTCAATAGTCGCAGAAACAGATAGCAGCTCGTGAGCGTGTGCCTTGTCATTCACACTGGGCTGCACATCGAGTAACTGCAGCATTTTTTCGATATTGGCCATGGAGCCCTTGATCTCTCGGTATACAAACCCCAGGAAATTCAGCGGTAGGAACAACTGAATCATAAACGCGTTGATCAGTACGAAGTCCCCGATAGTCATGCTGCCTGCAGCCACCCGGTGGGCCGCCAGCCACATCATGCTGGTCATGGCCAGCGCGATGATCAGTGCCTGCCCACCGTTGAGTGAGAACAGCGAGAGACGATTTTTGCGCCGCGCCAGCTCCCATTTTGCCAATTCGTAATCGTATCGCTCCGCTTCAAACTTCTCGTTGGTAAAGTACTTGACCGTTTCAAAGTTCAGCAGCGAATCCACGGCCCGGGTGTTGCTGGATGAATCGGCCATATTCGCCTCGCGAACAAATTTGGTGCGCCACTCGGTCGCCACCACTGAATACCCCGTGTACAGAATTACTGCCACCAGCGTAATCAGGGCAAAGCCCCAGCCGTAGTTGTACAGAAAAATGCCCACGACCATAAATATCTCGATAAACGTCGGCACTATATTGAAGACGAAAAAGCGCATCAGAAAACTGATGCCGGTGGTGCCGCGCTCAATATCGCGCGACAGCCCGCCGGTGCGGCGATTGAGATGGAAGTCGAGATCAAGGTTGTGTAGGTGCTGAAACACCTCCAGCCCTATTTTGCGCATCGCTCGCTCGGTGACGCGGCCAAAAACTGTGTCGCGCAGTTCGCCAAACAAGACATTGGCGAAACGCGCTAAGCCATAGGCGAACACTAGTGCAATGGGGGCGGCTATGACCTGGGACTTTTCCGAGTCTAGCGCATCGACAATATGTTTGAGGATAAACGGGCCGACGACACTGCCCAATTTGGCGAGAACCAGAAAGCCCAGAGCAAGCAGTACACGGTTGCGGTACTCCATCAGATAGGGCCATATCATGCGGATGATATGCCAGTTTATTTTCTGGTTGGGCTCGTTTTCATAGTCGCCGTGGTTCATAGGGTTGCTTGTTCAAGCTATCGATGGTCCCTATGGTACACGGAAGTCGCCCTGGCTACCTTCACTCAGGCTGCAACAGGGGGATTTATGCGGTGGGGTTAGCCCAGAACATCGCGCAGCTGGCGATGCATATTTTGTACGCCAGGTTCATTGCGGCCGATCAGTACTTTGCGCGGTATGCCCGCCTTCAGCCCGCGATTGACCTTGTCCACCAGCGAGTAATCCTCGGCGACGGCTACGTCGTTGATCATCTGGAAGTATTCCTCGTACTCCTGGCGCTGCTCCGGTGTCGCCGGCTCCTGTGGCAGAAACATACTGTGATAAACGACACTGCGATCGGGCGCTATGGGATAGACGCGCCAGGTCTGGAAGTGGTCTGCCACGACGAAGATTACGGTGTTGGGGAAAATATAGTTTACGTAGGAACTGTATTCCATCGGCTTCCAGTCACTTTCGGGAATAGCCTTCAGGTCGTTGATAGCCAGCGCGGGTGAGCCCATGGAGTGATTGCGCCCGTACTGTCGGTAGCTGGCGATATTGCTGTACGCCATGGTGGCGATAGTATTGGGGTGCAGAAACTCAAAGTGATAGTACTCGTGGAAGGTGTCCATATTCAGCTTCCAGCTGAAATCGGTAAACACCTGCTTCGCGCCCAGATAATAGGATTCGTCAAAGCCGAAACCGGACAGGCGCTCCTGAATTCCACCCAGTACCTCATCGATGTCAAACGTCAACTCGGGGTTGGGCATCACAAAAATCATGCCGTGCTTTTCCTGCACGTCAAGCGGGCGCAGGCCGAGCGCATCCCTGTCTATCGTGTCAAAGCCCTCTTTGCCAAAGGGTACACCCACCAGTTTCCCCTGCAGGTCATAGCTCCAGCCATGGTAGGGGCAGGAAAACATGCGGCCTTTTTTCGCCTTGCCGTGGTCGCGTTCATTGAGCGGGGCGCCCCGGTGTGAGCAGATGTTCACAAACGCCTTCAGGCTTTTGTCCGGCTGGCGCACGATGAGTATTGGCACGCCGGTATCATCAAACGCAAAGTAGTCGCCCGATTCTGGCACCACGCAGCTGGGTCCGACAAACTGCGGGTAGTTGCGTATCAATTCAAGCTTTTCACGTTCGAACAACGCCGGATCGGTGTATTCGTCGACATCGATTTCCATCACGCTATCTGCCAGGGTCGTGGTGTTACGGGACACCAGATCGATCAGCACTTTGATCTCTTCTACCAGTTGTTGCCGTTGCATGAATGCTCTCCTACAAACCCAATACCATCTTGGCGATGATGTTGCGCTGAATCTCCTGTGATCCACCAAAGATAGAGGCGGCGCGATTATTGAGGTAGCGGGGGACCACGGAGCTGGTGTAATCAGCGCGCACCGGGTTGCCTTCCGGCACCGGGTTCATAATGAACCCGGTGTAGCCCAGTACATCCACTGACAGCTCATTGATGTCCTGCTCCAATTTTGTCGCCGACAGTTTCATGATGGAGGACTCCGGCCCGGGATTGCCGCCGCCGCTCACGGCCGAGAGAATGCGCAGTTCGGTGATCTCCAGCGCCTTCAGGTCTATTTCGATGCGTGCCACCTTGCGATCGATTTCGCTGTGGCTATCAAAGTCGGGGTTGTCACTGTGGGCATTGCTGATGAGTTGACGCAGGTTGTCCAGTTCATGCCGGATACGGTGCGCGCTGAAGCCGCCACCGCGTTCAAACTCGAGCAGGTACTTGGCATAGCTCCAACCCTTGTTTTCTTCGCCGATACGATTGGCCATGGCCACGCGCACATTGTCGAAGAACACCTGGTTGACTTCGTGATCGCCGGCCATCGTGATAATGGGTTCTACCGTGACGCCCGGGGTGTCCATGTCGATCAGCAGAAAACTGATGCCGTGCTGTGGCTTGCCGCTGGTATCCGTTCGTACCAGGCAAAAAATGTGGTCGGCAAGATGGGCGTGCGTTGTCCAAATTTTTGAGCCGTTGACGATGTAGTGATCGCCATCGGGCTCGGCCTTGAGTTGCAGGCTTGCCAGGTCGGAACCGGCGCCGGGCTCGGAATAGCCCTGACACCAGTAGTGTTCACCGTTCAATATCTTCGGCAGGTATTCCGCTTTCTGTTGCTCGCTGCCAAATGCCATTATCACCGGTGCCAGCATCAACAGCCCCAGTGGAATTAGCATGGGTGCACCGGCGTGATAGCACTCTTTGCTGAAGATATATTTTTGTGCTGGGCTCCAGTCGGTGCCGCCGTGCTCAACCGGCCACTGCGGTACAGCCCAGCCCTGTTTTACCAGGATAGCCTGCCATTCCAGTGCGATATCTTTCTCGACAAACACACTGCCATTGTTCGCGGTGCCTTCGATGATGTGGGCCGGTAAATTCTCGGCGAGAAACGCGCGGACCTCGCGCTGGAATGTCAGTTCTTCTTCGCTGAAATCGAGATTCATAGCATAGGCTCCTGGATCATGGTTCCATCGACCAGCGGATACCGCGGCGCAACAGTTCGTAAAATTCCGGCGTTTTCCAGGCACCTTCCTCCGGCTCCGGGTATTCCTCGATATATGGCTGCATATCGTATTTACCACGGCAGTGCCCCAGCGTCAGGTACAACACCTGCCCGGCGCCATACTGATGGATGTACAACACAGGTTGTACATCGGTGTCCTTCATCCAATCGTCGCGCAGAAAATTTTCCACCGGATCCGACCAGTGTGTATGCAACAGTGTTTGGTGCTCGCCGTGAAACTTGCACAGGTAGAGTTCGTCATCCACCGTGAACGTCGGAATACCTTTCACTAGCGGGTGTTCGGGTTCGGTGACATGCACATCGTATTCCTGTATCGGTGGATGCGACATGAATTGGCTACCCAGCAATTCCATGAAGGGCAAGTTCTCTTCGGGGCAATCGACCCGTGGTGAACCGTCTGCTCCGGGCTCCATGAACCTTAATATGGAATTGGTGCCGTGCAGTGCAAACCATTTCTTGCCACTTTGCACATATCCTATCAGGCGGCGGGTTTCTTCCTTGGAGGGAAGAACATCACAGGTGTAAGTAATCAGAAAGTCACTGGCGCAGATCGCATCGATATCGCTGAAATCTGAACCCACCAGTACTTTGATGCGTGGCTGCTCAGCAAGGAGTTTGAGGATTTCTACTCGGGCATGATCTATGTTGTGAAACTTGCCGCCGGCGACAAGGTAGACGTCAATACGATCACTCTTGCTCATAAGGCTGTATCCTGGGCTCTCAACTCGGGTTCGCAGGCACGTTATCAAACCTGTTTCGATAAAACAATCAGAATTGACTGTTTATTTTGTATCCGATACTGTGGGTGCTCTGGGTCACAGAACATCCCTGATAATTGCCCAATTTTGCCAGTGCTGCAGGTAGAGTTGCATCACGCTAATCGCTGCAGTGAACCCGATATAAGGAGAGCACCTTGAAACTTCATTATTCCGTAGGTCCCAATCCAAGAGTGGTCAAAATGTTTATGGTGGAGCGCGGTATCACGTTGCCCGAACAGGAAGTGGACATCATGGCGGGTGAAAATCTCGGCGACAATTATCGCAAACTCAATGCTTCGGCACAGTCACCCTGCCTGGAATTGGACGATGGCACGACGATTGCGGAAGTCACCGTAATCTGCAGCTATCTGGATGAGATATCCGACGGCGATTCCCTCATTGGTGCAACGCCTGAAGAGCGGGCGGAAACCCGGATGTGGAACCGTCGTTTCGACGCGCGCATCCTCGAGCCGATGTCGCTGGCCTTTCGCAGCGCAGAGGCACTTGAGCTGTTCAAAAATCGTTGTCACGTGAT
Organism: Halioglobus sp. D3-4; assembly: GCF_055809315.1. Taxonomy (NCBI): domain Bacteria; kingdom Pseudomonadati; phylum Pseudomonadota; class Gammaproteobacteria; order Cellvibrionales; family Halieaceae; genus Halioglobus; species Halioglobus sp. D3-4. Next base: position 1,766,205 of record NZ_CM147907.1, on the reverse strand, counting down.
TCCGCAGGCAGCGGATGATCTCAAAGCCACCGTGCGTGAATCCTGGGCTTGGCTGGAATCGCTAATGGCGGGCAAGACGTACATCTGTGGCGATCGCTTCACGCTGGCTGATATCCAACTCTTCGTATTCGCCGACTTTGGCACATTGATCGGCCAGCCCATCCCCGAAGGCCTACCCAACCTGGCCGCCTGGTTCAAACGCATTGCCGAGCGCCCCAGCGCAGCTGCGAGCCTGCACCCCACCCAAGCGGCTTGATTGGCTGAACAGCCCATAGGCATAAACGAGGAACCACCATGAAAGCGGCCGTATTTAAAGAGGTGGGTCAACCACTGGCGGTAGAGACCGTGGCAGACCCGACGCCGGAGTCTACAGAACTGGTGATGAAGGTCAGTTTCTGCGGCATTTGCGGGACGGATTTACACGCCACCCGCGAGGGTTTGACCACAGCCTGTTGCGGCCAGATTCTCGGGCACGAGTATGTCGGCGAGATAGCCGAGGTGGGCAGGGATGCAGAGGGGGACTGGCAGGTCGGTGACCGCGTCTGTGCAATGCCGTTTATCGCCTGTGGACGTTGCCTGCCGTGCGCCGCCGGGAGGTTCTTCGAGTGCACCGATAAAAAAGTGTCCGGGGTGGATGACCAGGGCGGCTTTGCCGAATACGTCACCACCGGCTGCCGCGAAACCATCCGCTTGCCCGACACACTCGATATGCAAAGTGCCGCGCTGGTGGAACCACTGGCAGTGGGGATACACGCGGTGCGGGTTGGCAAGGTCAAGGCGGGCAGCCGCATTCTCGTGATCGGCGCTGGACCTATTGGCCTGACGGTGGCGTTGTGGTGTCGGTTTTTCGGCGCCAGGGAAGTGGTGGTCAGCGAGGTTGCCACGACGCGTGCAGATCTGGCGAAGAAAATGGGCGCAACCGCAGTGATTCACCCCGATTTGTCCAAGGGGGCAGAGGGGTTGTTGCAACAATTTTCAGATGTAGCCGGTGGTGCGCCAGATGTCATCTTTGAATGTGTCGGTGCACCGGGCCTGCTGCAGCAGTGTATTGAAATGGCACCCTACGGTGGCAGGATTGTGCCGGTCGGCGTGTGCGAGCAACCGGACAACATCATGCCATTCTTTGGGCTGGTGAAAGAGTTACAGATCCAGTTTGCGATCGCCTATACGCGCGATGATTTTGATACCTGTGTGGCGATGCTGGGGGAGGGGCGCATCGATGTCTCGCCGATGGTGACAGACATTGTCAGCCTCGACGAGATGCCGGATGCGTTCGAAGCACTGCGCACCCCCAGCCATCAGTGCAAGGTGCTGACGCGTATGGATTAGCGTCGCAGTAAGCCAGCCGTCGAACTACCGCGATCTGCCAAAGAACCAGGGATACGGACAGACTCCCGACTTGTCGCTATGTTGCACAACTAGCAGGTCGGGTCGCTGCGAACCGTCTTTGCGGGAGACAGGCCCGGTCGCTCAGAAGGCTAAGATATTCGCGCCCGGACCTGTCTCCCACAAAGACTCGAATCGGAGAGCGCCACGCCCAAACGGCTATCGGCAATGGCAATGACAACGGCACGATGCAAGGCGAGCTGGTCCGGACTCGTTCAGTGGCGAATGGCCGTTTCAGTTGAGCAAGCTGGACGAGTGCGGGGCAGCTTGCCGTCGCACCACCGCGATCCATTAAAGATCTAGGGGCAGGGGGATAGGGACAGACTCCCGACTTGTCGCTATGTTGAACAACTCGCAGATCGGGTCGCTGCGATCCGTTTTTGCGGGAGACAGGCCCGGTCGCTCAGAGGGCTAAGATATTCGCGCCCGGACCTGTCTCCCGCAAAGACTCGAATCGGAGAGCGCCACGCCAAAACGGCTATCGGCAATGGAAATGGCAATGACAACGGCACGATGGGAGGCGAGCTGGCCCGTACTCGTTCAGTGGCGAATGGCCGTTTCAGTTGAGCAAGCTGGACGAGTGCGGGGCAGCTTGCCGTCGCACCACCGCGATCCATTAAAGATCTAGGGGCAGGGGGATAGGGACAGACTCCCGACTTGTCGCTATGTTGCACAACTCGCAGATCGGGTCGCTGCGAACCGTCTTTGCGCGAGACAGGCCCGGTCGCTCAGAAGGCTAAGATATTCGCGCCCGGACCTGTCTCCCACAAAGACTCGAATCGGAGAGCGCCAAAGCCAAAATTGCTACCGGCAACTGCACGATGGGAGGCGAGCTGGCCCGGACTCGTTCAGTGGCGAATGGCCGTTTCAGTTGAGCAAGCTGGACGAGTGCGGGCCAGCTTGCCGTCGCACCACTGCCATCCACTCAAGAGCCAGGGACAGGGACAGCTTGCCGTCGCACCACCGCGCTCCACCATAGAACCAGCATCACACTTGCCGTGAGCTATTCGCGGTAGTAATCCACACCGACCAATTCCTTCCAGCGATCGTAAAAAGCCTCACCCTGCAGGCAATTGGCCTCGAGCCACTCGTCATCGGAGACCTTGGCGCGAGCGGCGATGGTTTCCTCGGCATCCGGCCCGACCGGATAGCGGAAATGGGGTTTGTCGGATTCGATTGCGTGCTCGATGGCGCTGGCAACGTCACTGGGCATTGCCGGTCGGCCCAGTCCGAACTCAAAGAATCGTCCGAGGCGTTGCAGTGAGTTGATATAGGGGGAGGGTTCCGTCGGCAGTGAGCCCTTCTCCCAGATAGGCGTGAGCACGCAGCCAGGTTCGATGATGGCGACCTTCACATTGAACTCGGCCATTTCCTGCGCCAGCGCCTCGCTGAGGCCCTCCATCGCCCATTTGGAGGCGGAGTAGTGTGCATGGCAGCCCATCACCACGCGCCCGGCCAGTGAGCCTACAGTAACGATTCTGCCAGAGTTCTGCTTGCGCATGATGGGAGTGACTTCGCGCAGTACGCTGACATTGCCGAAATAGTTGGTCTCAAATATTTCACGGGCCTCCTCGAGAGAGGTCTCCTCAACGGCTCGCCCGCCGCCGATACCGGCATTGTTGACCAGCGCATCGATACGGCCGCTGCGTTCCATAATGTCTGCGATGGCGGCTTTGATGGATGCGGGGTCGACCAGATCCAGCCGTATCACGGTGACGGGTAAATTTTCCGCGGCGATCTTCTCTTTCAGTTCAACGGCGGTATCCGGGCTGCGCACTGCTGCGTATACGTCGTGGCCCCTGCGAGCCATGTGCAGGGCGGTTTCCTGGCCGATGCCAGTGCTGCTGCCGGTAACTAGGATAACGGACATGGTTGACCTCTCTCGATAATGCGTTGGGTTAGTGTTCAGTGTGATGTGTCGGTGCCTGTTACGGTTGTTGTTTTGTGTTTGATCGCGCTGTGCTCCCCGGTGGTTGAGGCGTCCTGCCGAGCCTTGAAATCAATACGGTACTCGCAGGTCACACAGCGCCGCATGCCCGCGCGCATGCTGTCATTCTGTGCCTGCAGTTTCGCAAGCTCACCGCGCAGCTGAGCGATCTCCTGTTCCTGCTGCAGTAGCCGTCGTTGCGGGGAGAGGATGTCAGCCAGTTTTATCATCGGCGCGGCTGCGTTACCGGTTCGGTTGCCAACTCATTCTGACAGTGCAGGAGGTCTCTGGCAGATGCGGGTCGAACTCCATTTTGAGGCCGCCATTCTCGCCTTTGAACAGCGCCTCAAACGGCCCCTTGCAAATATTGAGACAGCCTTCCTCGGGCAGCGCATTAGGGTTGGGCAACCTGTCTTGTGGCCCGCAGGTATGCCAGGCACAATCTGGAATTTTCATCACGGTAAGCCCGTTGGCGGGATCAAACTCGGTGATGCTGGCGGGGCCCGTGAGCCAGTGCGCCGGATTGAAGGTTTCAAACAGGAAGGTACTCCAGCGTCCGGGTTTCGAGGGGCCCCCGTCCTTTGTGGGTTTGGCTTTCTTGTTTTTGTTCTTGTCGGACATGCTGTTCATCATTTTGAGAAACTCGGGCGAGTTCTCGTGGGACAGCGCAACTGATGTGCCGATCACAATGTCCTCATACTGTTTCTGACTGTAGTACTTGCGCAGTTCCAGTAACGCCCACTCAGCCTCACGCACAAAATTGCCGTAGCGCTTGCGCCATTTTTCCCGTGGTGAATCAAACAGTGCGATGATCTCGCGGCGTGATTTAATCTCATCGTAATCGCGATCAACCTGTTCCTTGTCACCGGACAAGCGCAGGATGGGTACAAAGGTATGGTTGATGATGGGCATCGCTTTCTTGACCAGCATGGAGTTGGACATCCACATGTCGATCCAGGCCTGCGGCCCCCAATTGTAGTAAAAGCCGGATTTTTTGGGCGCTGCGATGCGACCGGTACCCTGATCGGTAGTGATAATCGATTCGTCTGCCATGCTACAGCCTCCTGATCCTACCCTGACATCCGCAGCACCATCTCCGGATGTGATCGTCTCTAGTTGATAAAGCGTACGGTAATACCGTAGATCGAACCGGGTGCAACAGCGCCAACGAAGCCGCCGACCACCGGTGCGTCAATGCCAAAATTGTAGTACTCCTCGTCCAGAATGTTGCGGCCCCATACCGCGACTTCCCAGGAGTTCTCCATGTTGGTCAGCGTAAAGCGCAGATTGACCAGATCCACCGAGGGGTTTTCCAGCGTGGGGTCGAGATCCTGATCGAGATAATAGCTATCTGTAAATGAGTGCTCCAGGCGCACGGAGCCCACGAGATCGGAGGTCAGATCGCGCTCATACTGAATGTAGGAACTGACAGTCCACTCCGGTGCGTTGTCGATAGACTCGCCTTCGAGATCCTGTACGCAGGCCGTTACAACACCTGGAGGCAGGCTCTCATTGCCCAGGAAAACCGGCCCATTGGGGCTTTCGTAGTATTCCGTTACCGTCTGGTTGACCGTACACTGCCCATTCTTGAAATCTTTGTACTCGGCCTTGTTGTAGCCGATGGCCGAACCGACGATGACATCCGCCAGCGGCACAAAGATAAGATCCAGTTCTGTACCATAACTCTGCATCGCGCCTGCATTGGTGACGGTAAATGTTGAACCGTCAAAGGATTGCGCCTGGAAATCGTCGTAATCCACAAAGTAGAACGTGCCGTTAAACTGTAACCGTCTGTCGTCAGTGGAGGTTTTCCAGCCGATTTCGTAGTTGGTAGCCGTCTCGGGATCGAACTCGCCGTTTCTACCCTCCAGTTCCCTTCTCTGGTTGAAACCGCCTGATTTAAAGCCACGGCTGATGCTGGCATAGGTCATGATGTCCGGGGTAAAGAAGTAGCGACCTATGAGCGTCGGAGAGAAATCGTCATCGTTGCGGGTTTCATCCAGATAGATATCCGGCCCGACAATAGGGGGGATGGAAATCGGAGAACTCGGATCGGAAAGCTGCGAACTCTTGAAGTCTTTTTGCTCGTAGGTATAACGCAAGCCGAAAGTCGCGCTGAACTGCTCTGAGATATTCCAGACCAACTGTCCGAAGGCGGCATAGCTGGTTGTTTTGTAGTTGTTGTCATCGGTGTTGAGTGTGCCGTTGGGAAACAGTAATCCCAAGGACGGGGTGATACTCGTCAAAAGCGCTGATTGCGCGAATTTACCGGTAGAGTCCATGTCCGAGTAAAAGGCATAAAGCCCTGCCTGGTAGTCAAAAGTCTCGCCTCCGGGAGACGTGATACGCAGTTCGGAAGAATACTGGTTATAGGTGTATTTCTGTGAGCCATCAACCGCGTTGTAGCCGGTAAAATCACCGTCATAGGCGCTGTCTGAATCAAAATGCCGCCAGGCGTTGATGAATGTCAGGGTGTTTTCGTTGGCAATGTCCTTGTTCCACTCCAGCGCGATGCCGCCAACCTCTACCTTGTTGTGGATAGGCGCATCGATCCAATAATCATTATCGAATGGGTCAGAATTCGCTGGAGGTGCGATACCCACGGTGTCTTCGAATGAGGTGTACTGGAATATCTGCCGGCCCTGCGAGTCTTTCCCCAACTGTTGCTGGTAATCCGCCGATGGTGTATCGGTGGCGGGGACACCCAGCGTGGAAAAGCCGGCATAATCAATGACGGCCAGGGCACAGCAGTCGGTATCCTCCTTGTTGTAGTCCATTGTCAGCAGGAATTCACCAAAGCCATCATCATCGCCTTCACCCCTGGCGTCAAACAGAATGCGTGATTTAACACCCCATTTGTTGGCGTCATTCAAACCATCGCCATTGTATTTGTTTTCGTAGAGGTGGTCCCCGTCGATACCGTACCCCGTCAGGCGCATGGCGTGGCCGCTTTCGCCAAAAGGCACATTCACCATCGCGTGAATCTCACCGCGCTCGTCCGAGTTGTACTTGAGTTCGACTTCGGATTCGAAGCCCTCGGTGGAGGGGGGCTTGGTGATGATGCTGATGGCACCGGCGGCGGTATTCTTACCGTACAGTGTGCCCTGTGGCCCGCGTAGAATCTCTACGCGCTCGATATCCATAAGATCGCCGATGCTCATCCCGGCACGCCCCTGGTAGACGCCGTCGATAAACATCCCCACACTGGGGTCGATCCCCGCATTGGTGCCGACTGAACCGATGCCGCGTATCCTGATCGATTGGCTGCTGGCATCAGTACCTTGCGTGATCTTCAGACTGGGGGTGTACTGGTCTAACTCCGCCAGGTTGGTCACACCTGAGTTCTTGAAGAAGTCACTGGTAAAGGCGGTGACCGACATAGGCACCTCCTGAATGCTCTCCACCCGTCGGTTTGCGGTGACGACCACTTCCTCCAATGCCAGAGGGTCGGGGCCGGTTGCCGGGGTTTGTGTGTCCTGCGCATAAGCCACCGCAGACACCAGGGGTGCCAATAGGGGGGGAAATAGTGCAATACCCGAAATCAAACGACGATTAGACATGCGTTTTACCTATGAAATCTTATGTTTATACCCGGCGTGACCGGAGTGGTGAGCCGCCTTACGGGAGGTCGGCTAATTTTTGTAGCGATCACAGTAGCAAATCGCAATTTTAAAAACAAACAGAATTGACTGATTTTAATTTAGGCGCTAGTGTTGGACCCCGTATCCGATAAAAAAATCGAGGAATGTCATGGCCGCTCCGATGTCTGAAACCAACCCCTTCCTGAACTTCCCATTTGGGTCAATCCAGATGGAATGCGAAGCCCGCGATCTGATCGTGGAGGGTGAGATCCCAGCTGATTTGTGTGGCAGCCTCTACCGCGCCGGCCCCAACCAGCGTTTCAAACCGCGCGGTGACTACCACCTGTTTATGGGTGACGGCATGGTGCATGCCTTTCATATCAAGGACGGCCAGGTCGACTACAACAACCGCTGGGTACGCACCAACAAGTGGAAGCTGGAGGACAGGGAAGGTCGCACGCTGATCAATCCGCTGAATCCGTTCGAATGTGACCCACAGTACACCGACTTTGTATTTACCGATAAAGACGGCACGGCCAACACGGCCGTCGTTTGGCACGGTGGGCGCTTGTTGGTGATGGAAGAGGGCCACCCCCCCTATGAGTTGGATCCCGTCACACTCGAATCGATTGGCAGTTGGAATTTTCGCGGTAAGTTGAACACCGCGATGACAGCTCACCCGAAGGTGGATCCGGTTACCGGAGAAATGGTGTTCTTCGCCTATATGGCCACCGGACCGTTTGCGGCGGACGTGATGGTGCACAAGGTCAACCCGGAAGGCATTTTGACGGAAAGCACGCTGATCCCCACGCCTTATTCCGCCATGGTCCACGATTTTGTCGTCACGGAGAATTACATCGTTATCCCTGTCATGCCGATTACCGGCAGTCTGGAGCGTGCGATGGAAGGTGGCCCTCCGTTTGCGTGGGAACCGGAGAAGGGCGTATTTCTGGGTGTTATGCCGCGCCATGGCGGAAACGCTGAGAACATTCGCTGGATAGAGATGGACCTGGGCTTTGCCTTCCACTTCATGAATGGCTATGACAAGGATGGTGTGATTACAGTAGATGCCTGTCAGTTGGAGGCTGCGCCATTATTCCCGATGGCTAACGGGGACTCTACGCCGCGCTCAGCGCCTCACCTGACGCGCTGGACTATCGATATGAATGCCGCAGAGCCACGCGCAACCTTTAAACGCATAGATGAATTTGAATCAGAGTTCCCGCAGTGCGATCCGCGCTATGCCGGTAAGGCGTACCGTCACGGCTGGTATACCTCGCCCGATGGCGAGCTGCACAGCAGCTCCAATGAACTGGACAAATACTACAATGTGGTGGGCCACGTTGACCACGAGACGGGAGAGGTTGATCGCTATTCCTGCGGACAGGCTATGCCGTCTGAGGCGATCTTTGTGCCGGCATCAAAGGATGCTGGGGAGGGCGAGGGCTACCTCCTGACGGTGGTCACCAGTTTTGAAACAAGAACCAGCAGCCTCTATATATTCAATGCGCTAAAATTGTCCGATGGGCCGGTGGCGAAAGTGCACCTATCCCATCGAGTGCCCGCAGGGTTTCACGGCGGCTGGCGACCTGGCAGCTAGGCGCCAATTGCAGCGCTGTACCTGTGGGGCAATTCACTCGTTATCAGCTGAAACCGTGACAGATGCGTCGCCCTCGAAATCCACCGATACGTGGAATTCGATAGGGCGACAACATACCTGACAGTCCTCGATATAGTGCTGCTGCTCGATAGAGCAGTCCAACACCACATCTATCAACTCCCCGCAGTAGGGGCAGCCGATTTCACGCGCAACCAGTTCGTTTACCGTCATGCGGGCAGCACATACTCAGGCTTCGAGTTTTGGTGACGGGCCGTATTCATTTTCGCCTTCCTGGCTGTCCAGCAGCATGAATACCAGCATTACGATTGCACCGATGATGGGAATAAGCACGATCAGAATCCACCAGGCACTGCGGCCGGTATCGTGAAGGCGCCTGAAAGTGACCGCCAGTGATGGAATGAGTACTGCCAGCGAGTAGATGCCACTTAACAGTCCGTAGCCCGTTTCCGGATTAAACGTTCCGGTAAAATTATCAACGATAGCCAGAGCGAGGCTTATCAGCAAGTTGAACAGAACAAAAAACCAATATTCCTTGCGACGCGCTCTACCGCTGAACTGCGCGTACTTTCGTAGTACTTCCAGATACCAATTCATAGTTATTTTCCTTGTTTTCACCCTGGTGGACATTATAACAGGCGGTAGCGGGGCACCGTCCTGCACATTGAGCTGCATGTCGTGCGATGTGCCGGCAAACAGCAGATCATCCTCGTACTGCTAAATATTGATAAAGTAGGGGAGTGCCATTAGTACAAGCCCTATGAACACCAGAGCATACACATTGCTTACAAAATAGGGAAAAACAAACATCGTGATACCCGCGATGAACGGTACTGCAGCTCTCTGCTTTCTGCCGTACCAGAAATAGCCAAACCCTATCGCGCCAAACAGCATCGCCCAGATAATATGGTATTCACTTTCCATAGTTAAAAGCTCTTATCATTGCACCCGGTCATTCTTCATCTCGAGGACGTCAGCTCAATGCGTTTAACTTTTTATTTCGTTGCTGAGGGCCTTTCGGTGGAGGCCAGTAGCATCCTCGCTTCGTCACTACTTTGCCACTTATATACGGCAATCATGGGTTTATGCTGCGCGGCTTCGCTTGAGATCACCAGCGAGGCGTCAGGCAGAAAGGTGATACCTTCGGGTTTTGGGAAACTCTTCTCGTCGAGAAAATATACGCCTGTCACTTGTCCTGCGCGATTAAAAGACGCCAGTACACGATTGACAGCGGAAATTACAAATATCTCATCGGTAATGGGGTGAATGGCCAGCGATGCCGGTTTGAACTTGAGGTGTATTTTCTCTTCCGACTTCTTATAGGCCTTACTCGGAATGTCGAGGTTGTGCTCCAGCGCAAACTTCACGATATCGTTGGTATCCAGCGTGAACACCGGCTCTGTCAGCATGTCCCCCGACTCAATATCCACGGCAAAGACTGGCCGTAAAGATTTCGACGCTTTACCCTTCTTCCATCGGCTTTTGGGCGACACCAGGATCAGGTTCTCAATAGGGTCAAAACACAGGCCTTCGTTGTCAGCGGTGGGTAGAGGCAGCCGGCGTTTGATGACGTTGGCATCTCCCAGCCAATCCTGTACTTCGAACAAATGGCCTGCGCTTTCCAGCACATACATGGCATTCCCGACCCGGGTCATACCCTCGTAATCGCCGCGCGATGCAAATGGCACTTCCCTGGTAATCTGTCCGTTACGGATGTTGTACAGAAATATGACGCCAATCTCGTCTTGTACCATTGCGACTTCAGTGGCTGACACATCAGTCAAACCGGATGCCTCTTCGAGAATGTCAGGCAAAATGTGGACGGTATCCGGCGCGGCTAACTGGTATCCGTTTATCAAGCCGGCCGCTTTACTCGCAGCTTGTTTTTCTGCCGATGCTGATAGACCTGTGCGACCATCCATCCCCCTGTCTGAAGAACAGGATGTGCTGACGAGGCTGGCAACCACTGTGATACAAACTGCCAGAATCAGTTTCATTTGCTATTCCTTTGACCGGATTAACGCGTGATTGAAAGAATCATAACAGGACTACTCCTGTCTTTCAGCCTGCTGTGAAGAAGTGTTTTTCCGGGTGTCTAAAAGGCCGCTTCGCGTTACCGACTCGGCTCTCGCCTGCTTACCAGAAACGAGGCCATGGCGATGAAAAATACCGCAGTACCCGCAAGCACCCATACATTGCTGATGCGGTGATACATCACTACCCAACTTACAATCAGGGTTACCACAGCAATGGCCTTACTGGAGCGTGAAATAGCCCGTTGGTTCTCCCAGTCGATCAGAAGCTTGCCAAAATGTGGATGCGCATAGAGCCACCGGTGTAGACGCTCGGACCCTCTGGCCGAGAACCAAGCAGCCAGTAGCAGGAACGGAACGGTAGGCAGGCCAGGTAATACCACACCCACAATGGCGAGCAGCAGACAGAGGTAGGCGAGTATCAGTGCGACCAAGCGTGTCATCAATCCGCCGCGGTCAATAGGTCTTCCAGTACATCGACCTGTTTCGAGTCGAATGCTTCAAACAAAGCGTCTGAAGCATGCGCGAATGAGATAGTTGCCTCTTGATAGATGCGTTTGCCAGCGCTCGACATTGCTACCAGGCTCACTCTCGCATCTCGCGGATTGGTCTCCTTCCCGACTAGGCCTATCTTTTGCATTGGATTTAATAGACGGGTAATACCGGAGGGGCTCAGGCCAATACGTTCCGCCAGATCTATGCGTCTCATGGATTGATTGGCCGCCAGCGACAATTGATGTAACACCAGGTATTCGGTCAGTCCTATGCCGTGCGGGGTGAGCGCGCTGCTCATTCGCCTTTGGACCTTGCTTTGTAGGTTGATGATGTCAATCACCAGGTTGCTTCTACTGACTTTCGCCATGACTAATACTCTTGATACATATTTGAGTACGCAAGCATATTGAAATATTGTTGAGCGGTCAAGCATCTCGCAAAAATGTATGCGCGCAACAAAGCGCTCAGTCGGGGTTCCGGCCGGACCTGAGCGCTACTCGATCACGTTGGTCGCTAATACCCTTTGTTCATATCGACAACATTAAGCAATGGCTCGCCGTTGACGTAGCGTCGCAAATTCTCCACCGCGATTATCATGGTGCGCTGGGGGCTATCGGCGCCGGCTGATGACACATGTGGCGTGATAATCACGTTGGGTAGGTGCCACAGCGGGCTGTCTGTTGGCAGTGGTTCGGGATCTGTGACATCGAGGCCGGCACCAAACAGTTTTTCCGACTCCAGTGCTGCGATCAAGTCACTAGTGACTGTGCTCTTGCCACGACCGACAGAGAGGAAAATGGCGCCGGGTTTTGCCGCTTCGAAGAAGGCCTTGTTGAAGATGCCGGTTGTCTGTGGTGTCAGGGGGAGGGCATTCACAATGACATCGGCCTCACCTGCCAGCGTATACAGCTCATCCGGAAGGCCCACTTTGGCGACATACTCCGGGCCTTCGCGTGAGGAGTTACGCGTGGCGATCACACGCATTCCCAGCCCATGGGCACGCCAGGCGATCTCCGTGCCTATGCCTCCGAGCCCGACGACCAGCAGAGTTTTACCTGTGAGTTCGCCAAAGGTGACATTCTCAGCAGGCGCGCGATCCCATTTCGCCACGCTCTGCGCTGCACTGTAAGCCGGCAGGTTATGTGTCAGCGCCAACAGCATCGCGATTGCGTGTTCAGCGATGGCGGGCCCGGACAAGCGCTTGTTGTTGGTGAATACGATTTCCTCCAGCTGCATGTCCGTTGCGCCTTTGCAGTGATCCATGCCCACATAGTAATTGTGCAGCCAGATCAGTTTTTCATCGGCATTTTGCAGCAATGGAGAGGTGCAGATTCCGATCACCGCGTCGGCGCCCGCAAGCATCTCCGCTGAGGGAATGAAGCTGCCGGAACGGTCGATAACCAGTTCCACCTCGCCTGCAGCGTTCCTCAGTTGCTCTTCGTATTCAGCGCCGCCAAATCCTGCTTTAGATGGCAGCATTACCACGACCTTGCCGGGCTTCCAGCCGGGGTGCTTGTTGATGGGAGTATATGACTCAGTTAATCCCAGCGTTTCAATCAGTTCCTGAGCCTGCGGGGTGGGTGAGCTGCTAAAAGCCGGGGCATTCAGTCCAGCAAGCCAAAGTGTTAGTAACAAAGGGCAGATATTCCTGCGCAGCATGGTGTAACTCTCCTGTAAGGTGGTAGCGGGTGTGAGATACCCTTACCTTATAGGAAGTTGATGGCCGGTGCTAAGTGAACGGGCGAATATTTCAGCGTGTTGACACATCTTCCGGCGGCAGGGCAACGGTAGCTGATCCCTCCAGTAACACACCGCGTTGGGCGTGCTCCAACCACACCCGGCAATCGGCCAGCATTATGCCGTGCTCCTCTCGCAGCGCAGATACCCTGCCTTTTGCCACGACTCGCTCGTTGTCAAGTACCACCTGGGGAAAGCGCATTACGATACGCCGCAGCGCGCACGGGCCCGCCCAGGCGTGCAGCATATTAATGATGTACGACAGTCCCAGCGGCCCCTGGTTGATAGTGCGTTTACCCAAGCCGAGAGGCAGGGCTTCCACCGCATCGCAATCCCAGTGGAGGGGATTGGGATCGCGCAGTATTGCGGCCATAGTGCGCATGCGCTCGGGCGCTACGCTCTCCATCACCCACTCGGGGATAGGGTCGTCAACTGCTGGCCTCATAATGCACCTCTGGTGTAGTGCCAGATGATGGTGGTGCGGGCGGCGAGCTCACCGTCGGGTGTGTGCACATCAAAACAGAACACGATTCGGTCGAAAACGTTCCCCTCTGGGTTGGTGCAGCGCAGTGCATCACTGATAGCGCCTGTGACGCTGTACGGCAGGTCTTCCTGCAAGGGCAGAAACATTTCCCAGTCGTAGCTTTCAATCATTATGGAAAGATCGGATTCTGCCTGCCCAAGATCGAACATTTCAGCGATTGATGTGTTCGCGCCCATGATGGGAAGGTGAAACAGGGCTACCGGGTGTACCTGACCGGCGGGCAGTAGTTCGGCGCCGGTGCACTCGGTCAGCAGAAAGTTCTCCCAGTGTGCCACCGTATATGAGCCGCCGGGAAAACGGTGGCCAACTAGCTGCAGGATGTCAGCCTCAGGGGGAATCGGTCGCTTAGTCATTGGCCTGCTCGTCCCGTCTGTGCAGCCATTCGCCGCTGCCGCGTTGTGCGGATGTAACCGGTGTTGATAGTACGGCGACTATCGATTGCTACCAGCTGTTGGTATGCAGCACATTGTCCAGACTCTTGCGCGGTGCCGGTTTAAAATCTGTGCCGCGGGTATAGGCAATCGGTATCAGTGCAACCTGTGCAAAATCGTCTGGAATATTGAGCAGGGCGGCCACTTCCTTTTCGTAGTTGAGGTGCAAGCTGGTCCAGCAAGTGCCGAGGCCGCGTTCTCTGGCCGCCAGCATAAAGTTCCATACTGCCGGCAAAATGGAGCCGTAGATACTGGCGACAACCCCGTGGGGCAGGCCTTCCATATCCGGTCGTCCGGCGCAACAGGGAATCAGCATCGCCGGCACTCTGGCGAGATTGTCGGCGAGGTAGCGGGCGGAATTCAGTACCCGCGCCTGTGTGGGCGCCATGGAGGGGTCATCCAGGTGCTGTTTAGTGGGCTGGGCGGGCCCCGCTTCATAGTCGTCAAAGGCCTTGAGGTATAGCTCTGCAATCGCAGCTTTTTTATCTGCATCCGTTACTACCACAAAATGCCAACCTTGAGAGTTGGAGCCCGAAGGCGCTTGCAGTGCGATCTCCAGGCACTCACGCAGGACAGACATTTCGACAGGTGTGTTGAAGTCCAGTCGTTTGCGTACGGCTCGGGTGGTGGTCAGTACTTCGTCGGCGCTCAGTTGTAGTTTTGGCATTGTGCATCCTGTTGGTTGGGGCTTTGAGTCTAGGATAATTCCGCTGAGAATAAAACCGTATGGATTGATTGTTTTGTAATGACCCCTTTGTTAGGATCAAAGCCCCATAACTGGAAACAGGCCGAACCGTGGATTTTTCCCTCAGTGAAGAGCAGGTACTACTGCAGGACAGTGTCGAGAAGTATGTGCGCGAACACTGCGACGTGGAGCGACACCGGACTCTGTGTAAAAGCGAGCTGGGCTTTGAGCAGGAGGCTTGGCAGCAGTTTGCGCAACTTGGCTGGTTGTCTGTGCCCTTTCATGAGGAACTCGGGGGAATCGCCGGCGGCGCCGTCGATTTGATGGTCATGGGCGAGGCTCTGGGCAAGGGGCTGGTGCGCGAGCCGTTTTTGACTACGGTGGTGACATGCGGCGGGTTGCTGCAACGCGGTGCCAGTGAAGAGCAGCAGCGCCGATACATTCCCGACATTGTCGCCGGTAACACGCAATGGGCGTTTGCCTTTGCCGAGACACACGCCGGCTATGACATTGGCAAGGTCGATACCGTGGTGCATAAGGCGGGCGGCGAGTACCTGCTCAGCGGGCGCAAATATGCGGTGCTGAACGCACACTGTGCTGATTTCCTGATTGTCAGTGCGCGCAGCCAGCGCGAGGGGCGTGCAGAGATCGACGTTACACTCTTTATAGTCGATACCAAGTCTCCCGGTGTGGAATGTGAGAGTTTTGTCGCGGTGGACGGTAGTCGCGGTGCTCATGTTCGCTTCAATAATGTCCAGCTTGACGCCTCCCAGATACTGGGTGCGGAGGCTAGCAGCTTGCCGTTGATGGAGGCGGTGATCGATACCAGCATAGTGGTGATCGGCGCTGAAGCACTGGGAGCGATGCAGTCGCTGCTCGAAGCAACCGTGGAGTACGCGAAAACACGGAAGCAGTTTGGGCAGGCGATCAGTAAGTTTCAGGCGCTTCAACACCGCATGGCAGAAATGTATCTGAAGGTGGAAGAAACCCGCTCGTTGCTGCTCAATGCTGCCATCGCCCTGGATGCGGGCAGCGATGAATCGGCAGCGGCCTGTGCGGCGCTAAAGGTCAAAGTGTCCGAGGCTGGGAAGTTCATCGCGCAACAGGCTGTCCAGCTGCACGGTGGTATCGGCATGACAGATGAATTGTGCGTCGGTCACCATTACAAACGCCTGATGGTGTTGGCCAAACTGTATGGCGATGAAGCGTACTATCTGCAGAAATATGTCGATCTCGCGGCGTCTCGTGCGGCATGAATCAGTCGCGACGTCCTCGCGATGCGCGCCGGGTATCGGTCGGCAAGTGGTATAGCGTTGCCCCGTTAATACGGGGCCACTACACTAGGATCATGCCTTGCGTATAACTCACTCACAGCGTGGGGCGGACTCTATAGCATTCACCGGGAGCTTGCATATGGAGAACAGCCCAAAATCAGAGGGTCGTGCGCTCGCAGACCGAATAGTCAATTACTCCGATGCACTGGTCGCAGTGGTGTTTCTGGGTGTCTCTGGTTTAAGTATCGCCCTGGCCGATCCCGATATACGGCACTCTATCAATGCTGTTACCAACTGGATTATTGGCGGCAACATTGGTATGGGGCTTTTGATGTCGGCCCTGTTGGTCATTCTGCGCAGTTGGGAACTGGATCTGAGGGTCGATTTCCCAACACCGGGAAAGGTCCGTCGGTACTCGCGTTATTTCTACGTGGCCAGGCATATTGTTGTGTGGCTGTCGGTGATGCAGATTGTCGTCGTGCTGCTGGTGAGTAGCCTGGAATAGGGTGGAATAATCTCTGGTACTGGTACCGAGAATTCTAAACGGAAGGCATAACGCGTTGTATAGGAGGTACTGTTATTCCTGTGATAGGATCGAAACACCTCTGTGGCAGGGAGCAGGCTAAACGACGCCCATCCTCGCGCAGTCTGGACGGTAGCTTACTATCAATCTGGAGTCTTCCATGCCACGCCTGTTTCGCTACAGCCACCAAAGCTATTGCACACTTCGCGCCAATAAGCAGCACAGTTTTGCGCAACAATTCGCGCTGAATATTTATCCCAGTGATGCCATCTACACATTTATTCCCAAGAACGCCTGTTCGACCATGCGAACATCGCTGGCCATTGCCAATGGCTGCATCAAAGACAGAACAGATTTCAACTGGATCCACCAGAACAATAATACCTTCAGTGCGAGTCTCTCGGAACTGGCCAAGGCCAAGTACACATTTGTAATCCTGCGGTGTCCCTACGCGCGCTTGCTCAGCGTGTATCTCGATAAAATCGTTAACAGAAACAATCCAGCCTGGGGCTATGTCGATCTGCACAATCGGAAGATTGATGTGGCTGACATCACCTTTGAATTTTTTGTCAAAAGCATGAGCAAGGAGCGGGTGCGCAATGGGGACATTCACTGGATGCCACAGAGCAATTTCCTTGTCTATGAAGACTACGATGACTACTTTGCCCTTGAAGACCTGGGCACAGCGACGCAAGTGCTCAACGACAAGATCGGCCTCGAACTGGTGGATGCCCGTCCGCTGACCAGACACGGTAGCGATGGCTATCAAAAATTGGGCAAGAGAAAGCCGTACAAGCGCTCCCCACTTGAATTGCTCGAGTACAAAAGCCAGGGTTTTATGCCTTCTATCCGCACCATGTACAACGACGAGCTGGTGGCGTGTGTCAAGAAAGCCTACAAGGCTGATATTGCCCTGTATAAGAAAAAGCTTGGAACACAAAACTTGTTTTCTACGTAGGTTGTTGTGTCTGAGCTAGTTGTATCAGGCGTCGTGATGATTTCGTTACTCTACCAATAAGGTGAGGTGCAAGCGCAGAAATGGAACATGATCCTGATATTGAGGTCGTTAATGGCGTAACGTTTGAGTTGCGGCCCCATCACCGGACTCCTACGCACAAGGACTGGATCTGCCTGCGTAAAAACCGGAATTTTACCAACCGATACCTCAGTCTCGCTGCAGAGTTCTCAGAGTGCCAGATGGTAGAGGTGGGTGTGGACAGAGGGGGCAGCACCTCGTTTTTTTGCCAGTTACTCAACCCGAAGAAGCTGCTTGCGTTTGAGCTTTCCAATAAACCGGTCCGCAAATTGATGGAGTTTCTGTCAGAGCACGAGCTTGCAGGGCGTGTCGACGTTTGTTGGGGTGTAGATCAGGCTGACCCGGTGAAGGTGCCGGCGTTGCTTGCACAGGCATTTGGTGAAGAAGATATTGATTTGGTGATCGATGATGCCAGCCATATTTTGACTCCCAGCACTGCCACTTTCGAGATGATCTTCCCTAGTATACGTGAGGGCGGGCTGTATATACTGGAGGACTGGTCCAGCGATCACTTGGTGGAGCGAGGCATGCAAGCCGTGCTGGATAAGGACCCCGGCGGTGAGGTAGCCAAACTATTTTCTGGAGCTCTCGCCAGCGCTGATGAGAAGCGCAAAACACCAATGAGTGTGCTTATCTGCCAGCTTGTCATCGCTGCGGCTTACCACCCCGATTGGATTTCAGAAATACGAGCCACTGACGGTTTCTGCGAGGTCCGGCGGGGGGCAGGAAATATCCCACCGGGTACGCCGATCGCGCAGTATCTTGGCACGCTCGGCCAGTGGATATTTGAACCACGTATTGATTGAACGTTTGTTTAGGTGCGCGCACGCTGATAAAGCGTCGCGTTAACGGCCCTTGAACTGCGCCGCGCGCCGCTCGACAAACGACTGCACGCCTTCTGCCACATCCTCGGTTTCAAAAAGCGCTTTCTGTGTAGGCGCAAGCGCCGCGACTGCCGCATCGTAGCCCTCCTGCACAAAGCGGCGCGACGAAGCTTTCGTTGCCTGTACTGCCAGCGGTGCGCCAGTTGCAATGACCTCGGCGATTTCTATTGCTCGCTCCAACTGACGACCCAGGGGAACGATCTCCTGAACAATGCCTATACGCCTGGCCTCTTCCGCGTCAAATTTATCTGAGGTAAGCAGGTGGTACATCGCATTGCCCCAGCCGCCGCGTTCGACAAAGCGGATGGTGGCGCCGCCTGTTGCCATAATGCCTCGCTTGGGCTCCAATTGGGAGAAGCGGCAGTTATCGGCGGCGACAACGATGTCGCCGCCCAGCGCCAGTTCGATACCCAGGGTGAAGGTAATGCCGTGAACGGCTGTGACGATGGGCTTGCGACAGGCGCGGCCTAGACCAACGACATCGATATGGCTGCCATCGCCGCTCACGCCTTGTTCCATGGAGCCGGTCCACTTGGGTAGATCCAGCCCGGCGGTGAAGTGATCACCATGACCGAACAGGACACCGACCCAGAGGTTCTCGTCTTCGTCGAGCTGTGTATAGGCTGCAACCAGTTGTTTGGCCATGGTCGGCGTATAGCCATTATATTTGTTCGGGCGGTTGAGGCCGATGAGGAGGATGTGGCCGCGAATTTCGGTGGTGATCGAACCTTCTGTGTCGCTCATGGAAAGTAGCACTCTGTTTATTGTGGGCGAGGAAAGCCCCCAGTATCGTTGATACCAGAGGGCGTTACAATTCATGTGCGCGGACAAGTGGCCATCTGGGTCATTGTTCCCAATGCTAACCAACGTGGCGTGTAGCCGAAGTCTACTGTGAGGATGGGCCTCCCACCCAGACCTGCTGCACATTGACAAACCCCAGAATGCCGTGAGGTCCGAGTTCCCGGCCGTAGCCAGAGCGTTTGATGCCGCCGCTGGGCAGGCGTGGGTCTGTTTTCACAATGCCGTTGATCGCCACCTGGCCGGCTTCGATGTCACTGCTCATCGCAACTGCTTTCGTAGTATCGGCACTCCAGATCGATGCTGCAAGCCCGTAAGGTGTGTCGTTGGCCATCGTCATTGCATGCTCAACGGAGTCGGCCTTAATCACGACCGCGACAGGACCGAAGGTTTCCTCACAATACGCTTGCATGCCCGGTGTGACATTCGTCAGCAATGTCACCGGGTAGAAATAACCTGCACCCTCCGGCTTTTTCCCTCCAAGCAGGCAGGTTGCGCCCTGTTCAATGGTCATACTCACCTGGTGGTGCAGGTTGTCGCGCAGGTCTGCGCGGGCAATTGGCCCAACCTGGGTTGATTCTTCAGCAGGGTCACCCACCACCAGTTGTGACAGCCGCAGCCGATAGTTTTCCACAAAGCTGTCATATACCGACGCTTCGACAATAATGCGCTTTGCTGCGATACAGGATTGGCCGGCATTGATGATGCGTGAAACGGTCAGCACCTCGGCGGCCTTGTCGAGATCGGCATCGGCCAGTACCAAACAGGGATCGGAGCCGCCCAGTTCCAGTACTGCGGGCTTGATTTGTGCGGCTGCCAGCGAGGCCACCGCACTGCCGGCAGCACTGGAGCCGGTGAGGGATACTGCCTGCACCGCGTCATTGGCAATGAGCGTTGCGATCTGCTCGTTATTCAAGCGGAGATTCTGCATTAAGCCTGCGGGGGCACCCGCCGTCACAAACAAGTCTGCGATCGCTTCGGCACAGGCCGGTACATGCGGGTCGTGCTTCATCAGGCAGGTATTACCCGCCATTAATGCCGGAGCACAGTAGCGAAACGCCAGCCAGAATGGCGCATTCCAGGGCAGGATGCCCAGTACTGCGCCGATAGGTAGGTGCTGCACATAACTGTGCGCAGCATCGGATGGCAGGTCGCGAGGGGTCAGGTACTCCTCGGCGTGCTCTGCGTAGTGGTCTGCGCACAGCGCCGCTTTCTGTACTTCGGCGCGCGCCTCTATGATAGGTTTACCCATTTCAACAGTCATTAACCGGGCCAGGCGTTCCTCATCAGCGCGCATCAACTCAGCGACTGTATGCAAAAGAGCTGCTCTTTCGCTGAAGCTGATCTTGCGCCACTGCCGGTAGGACTCAAGTGATGCGTCGATTTTGTCAGTCACCTCGGCCTCTGTGTGCAGGGCGTATTGTTGCAGCTCCTCTCCTGTTGTCGGATTGGTTGCGATAAACATAATGTGTTCCCTAGGCCTGCTCGCTGGAGGAGGCCGATTTTGGATGTGTTTTTACCAGTACAGGTTTTTTCTCGGCAGGCGTTTTGCTCTGTCCGGTCGCTTCCTGGGCTTTTGATGACGTGCTCTTCCCTGTGCCTGTCTCGCTCCCTGTGCCGGTGTCGGGCTTAATGCTGAAATCCTGCTCTACATCGGAAAAGAACGAGCCGCAGCCGTCTTCCGTGATGTAAAACGTGTCTGAGATGCCGCAGGATTTATCGCCGTCTATTCCCCACATCCACGGAATGACGTGGAAGGTCATGCCGGGGCGCAGGATCTGCGAGCTGCCCTGGAACAGGCTCACGATATAACCCTCATCCCAACTGGGTGGAAAGGCGATGCCGATCGAATAGCCTGAGCGGGTGATCAGTGTCGCATCCACATCGTTGTCACTGATAATGTTGCGCATCAGCTTATCTGCATCGGAAACTGTCAAGCCCGGTCGGAACTCCCTGCGCGCAGTGTCCAGTGCATGCTTCATCAACTCCTGTGATTTATACATGCTGTCGGTTAGTTCGCCGCAGACCACGGTGCGCATCATTGCAGTGTGGTAGCGTCGATAGCAGCCGGCGATTTCCAGAAACACATGCTCTCCCGGAAGCACTGCTCTACCCTCCCAGGTGGCGTGCCCGATCATGCTGCGTGGCCCGGAGGTCACATAGGGCATTACAGCGGGCGTTTCGCCGCCGGCTGAGAACATTGCATAGCTGATCGCCGCGCCGATTTCATTCTCAGTGACACCCGGTCTCGCCGCCTCGATGCCTGCCTGCATGCCTGCTTTCGTCGCAACGGCCGCTTTTTTCATGACATCCAACTCAAAGCTGGACTTAACGACGCGGCCCTCTTCAACAATGCCAAAACAATCCATCAGGCGACTTTTGGCAAAAGCGGTATGAAAGAAATCCTGGTGATAAGCGGTGAAGTAGTAGGAGTTGCGCTCATAGCCGATGGTTTTGTCGGCCAGCCCGAACTCCACCAGTGATGTAACCAGCATCTGTATCGCGTCACCGGTATCGGGGTAGGGCCGAGTGACACTCACCCAGGTTCTCGCATGGACGTTGGACTCTTCCAGTTTCCGCGTCACCATCCAGGGTTCACCTTCCAGCGGCACCACCAGTGCCTGGAAAAAGCTGTAACCGGTGGTTTGATAATCCGTCAGGTACATGATGTTTTCGGCATCAGAAATAATGACTGCATCCAGCAGTCTTTCCTGCATGCGCGATCGCAGTTCATCGATGCGGCGTTGGTATTCCGAAAATGGGAAAGTCATATCATCGCGTTCAATCATGCTGCTGCCTCCACCTGACGGCTAACCGCGTCAGCAAATATCGCAAGGCCCTGGTTGAGGTCGTCGTCGGGTATGGTCAGCGGCGGGATCAGTTTCAATACCGAGCCACCTACACCGCAGGGGCCAAACAGCAGGCCGTTTTCAAAGCAGTCATTGGCGATAGCCTTGCCGAGATCGCCATTGCCGATATCCAGCCCTTGCATCATGCCCTTGCCTCTAACAGCAAAGCCTTTGTCGGCATGCTTTTGGGCGATGGCGTCAAGGCTGTTGGCCATCACCTGGCCTTTGCGACGCGATTCGGCCATCAGCTCGTCATCTTCGAAGTATCGCAGTGCTTCACGGCCCGCGACGAACGAGATGTTCTGGCCGCGAAAGGTGCCGGTATGCTCGCCTGGCTGCCAGTGGTCGTCGTGTTCCGGCTTTACCAGATTCATCGCAATGGGGGTGCCGATACCACCCAGGCCTTTTGCCAGCGTGATGATGTCCGGATCGATGCCGCAGTCTTCAAAACTGAAGTAGCTGCCAGTACGACCACAGCCCGACTGGATATCATCCACGATCAACAGTGCACCGACATCTTTGGCGAGTTGTTGTAACGCCTGCAGCCAGGTCTCGCTGGCCAGGTTCACACCGCCTTCGGCCTGCAGTACCTCGACAATAAATGCCGCTGGTTTCTCCACGCCGCTGGAACTGTTCTCATACATCGCGCGCAGGGTGTTCAAGCTTTCAACGCCGCCGCCTTCATTGGTCTCAAACGGCCAGTGCATCACGCTGTTCAGGGGTGTGCCGGCGGCATTGCGGAAGTACTCATTGGCTGTACAGGCCAGTGCGCCGAGCGTCATGCCATGGAAACCCTGGTTGAACGCAACGACATTGGAGCGCCCGGTGACGCGCCTCGCCAGTTTTAGCGCTGCCTCAACCGCATTGGTGCCGGTGGGGCCCATGAACTGCAGTTTGTAGTTCATCCCCTTGGGCTCGAGTATGGTCTGTACAAACGCCTTGATGAACTCGCGCTTGGGCGGTGTCATCATATCGAGTGTGTGTATCACGCCACCACTTTGCAGGTAGCTGATAATGGCATCGATGATCTTCGGGTTATTGTGCCCAAAATTCAGCACGCCGGCCCCGGCATAAAAATCGATGTACTCCTTACCCTCTTCATCCGTTTGGCGAGCGTTGTCGCCTTTGACAAATACCGCCGGATACACGCGGGCATAGGCGCGGATTTCGGATTCGTAGGATTCAAACCAGTTCATATAAACTCCCAAGTTACTTGGCTGCGAATGGCCTGGCACTGCCAGGTTTAGAGATGCTCTGGACTGGTTCACCGACAGGTAAACCGGCCAGGCGGGCAAAGACGCGTATCACTGTTTCCAGAATACGGTCATTGAAACGATAGACAGGACTATGACAGGGTGCATCATAGTCCGAAGTGGCAGAAGCGCTTTCCGACATACCGACTAGAGCGAAGGCGCCGGGTATCTCGTTCAGGTAGTAGCTGAAATCTTCAGAGGCCATGATGGGTAGCATCAGGCCATTGTCCGCGTAACCCTCACCCAGTTCTGCCGCAAACGCCGCCCTGTACTGCTGCGCCGCACCGGCGTGGTTGATGGTCGCTTCATAGCGCGGTTGAATATCGATATCGACGCTGACACCGTAGGCGGCAGCCGTGTGCTGGCTTATCTCGATAATCAGTGCGTTAATTTTCTCGCGCAGTTGCGGGTCTGACAGGCGAATACTGCCGGCCAGCGAGACAGATGCCGGTGTAACGGTGACATTGCTGTCTGCGACTATCGACGTCACACTCACTACCGCTGCCGCCTGTGGTGGCAGGCGGCGGCTGACAATCTGCTGCAAATTCATTGTGATGGCAGATGCCGCCAGTACCGGGTCAGCACAGATCTCGGGTTGCGAGGCGTGTCCGCCGACGCCGTTGATCGTCATATGGAACGTGCCATTGCCCGACATCACCGCACCGTCGGGGCACAGGGCGACGCCAGCGGGCAGGGCGGGCCAGTTGTGCCAGCCATAGATCATATCCACACCTTGTATTGCGCCGTCTTCAATCATCTTCCTGGCGCCGTGGCCGCCTTCTTCAGCGGGCTGGAATATCAGGCTGATCGGGTTGTTGAGTTGGCTCTCATGCTGCTTCAGCCAGGCGGCCAAACCCAACAGGGCCGCCATGTGCCCGTCGTGCCCGCAGGCGTGCATCACACCGGGTTCAGACGAGCAGTAGTCGACAGCGGCCTGCTCGGTGATCGGCAGCGCATCCATATCCGAGCGAAATGCAATATGCGGGCCAGTCGCAGTAGCAGCGAGCGAGGCAACACAGCCATGCTCGGCACACGCCCGCCATTGAATACCCAGTTCAGTCAGGCGCTCGCGAATATGAACAGCTGTGTTTTTCTCCTGCCAGGTGAGCTCCGGGTGACGGTGAAACCAGTGGCGGGCTGCAATCGCGTCTTCGAGGATGTCCTTCCAACTCACTGCGCACGGACTCGTGGCAAAAAGTCGTGAAAATTGGACACTGTGGTAAACATGTTAGCTGCTCCTATATTTCAACCGTTCTTCTGACAACCATTCCTCTAACCACCATAGACGATTGAGAACCGGATTGCAGGTTTCAGGGTTACGCTTGCAAGCAGCGTGCCGACTTTTGGGGCTTGTTCTTGTGGGAAAACGGTCAAAAAACCGCATATTTGCGCTGTCGTGGTGCGCCCGTCTAATTTGGGGCGCTATTACGCACGAAAATAAGGCTTCGTGTTTCCGCTCAAATGTCCCTGCGAAACGGAACGTGCCGATTTTTCAATCGCGGCGTCGTCCTCTGTAAATTTTTCAATTTTCGTAGCGGACAACGCTAGCGCAAGTTGGGCGTGAGTGCTTCCAGGATGCGCTCCGCGTTCGCGGCAACCGTCAGCGCCGGGTTGGCATTGGCGGCACTGCCGGGCAGCAGGCTGCTGTCGATCACAAAGAGATTGCGATACCCGTAGAGTTGGCCGAGGTTGTCGCAGGCATCACCCATGACACTACCGCCAAGCGGGTGCCAGATGGTACGTGCGATAGCGCCGGAAATATTGAGGCCGCCTGTTGTGCTTACCAGCCGCGCAAAGCTGTCATCGCGTGCCTGCGCTGAGGGAGTGGCACTGTCGTCTGGCCAGCGGATCCCGAAGGTACCGGTGTTATCGAAGGCCAATTCCCCCAATGCGTCGGGGACGGACATCGCCAGTTGAATCTGGATATCGCTCACTGCAGCGGGAGAGTGCTCGTAGACCACCGGGTAGCCCGGTGAGCCGCGATCCACAGCCGAAATACACGCCGGCCCGGCCTGTGGCCCCGGTAGGGGAGTGGTGCGTAATTCCATCATCAGTTCATCGCCATTGGTGCCCCAACCTTTGCCGATTCGGTCGTTGGCGACGCTCAGTTCGCCTGCTCGCTGGCTGGCCAGAAGCAGTTTGCTGGTGTTGAGCGAGCCCGCCGCCATGAACAGGTAGTCTGCGTTGATCTCTACTCGCTCAAGCAACCGACCTTCGGGGTCAATGTTCTGGTAGGTTACCTTGTACCCGCTGTCCAGCTCGCTGATCATCTCCACCTCACAGAGGCTTCTGAGTTCCACGTAGCCGGTGGCGATGGCTTCGTGCAGATAACTTTTGTCAGTGGACAACTTGGCGCCGCTGTTGCAACCGAACAAATAGTTGCTGGAAAGTACAGCCGGCGGTACTTCACCGCGCAGTTCCCGGCGTATGATGTCCCAGTCGAATGAAGCGGCGGGACGGATGGTTTCAAAGCCGGCTCTGGCGCAATCCTCCAGAAAAGCCCGGTGGGCTGCGTAGGGGGCGCTGGCCAGTACATCATCGGGGATGGCGGAGGCACCGATACTCGCAAGTACCCTAGGGTAATAGATACGGTCCATATCGTCGTAGCTGATCGAAGGGAATACACCCTCGAAAATGTCACGGCGCGGTTGCAGTAATACTCCGCCGTAAGTCAGTGATCCTCCGCCCACACAGGCTGCTGCAACTGCATCGAGTGTATCGCCACGAACGCGTTCCAGCATGCCGGCATAACGCGAGACCGACGAGAGGCCCGTTAGGCCATCCACATCACCGAACCATGTGGTGCGCCGATCGGACATACTGGTGGGGAAGGTATCTGGTCCCTGCAAGGCCCACTCCTGACCGCGCTCGAGGACAGTTGTCTGGATCCCTGCCTGACCCAGTCTCAGCGCAGCGACGGAGCCGGAAAATCCGGAGCCGATGATTACAGCGCGTGTGCTACCGCTGTGGGAGTTTGAGTTGCTACTGCATGCGGAGCCCACGGTTGCAGCCGCAGCCAGCAACGAAGTATTGCGAACGAATTTCCTGCGTGTGATGCCTGCCACGTCTTCACCCTGAACTCTCGTTATAGTGGCGACAATACTACTACAGCCGCGCTAGATTGTAGCGCTCGCTGAGCGCTGCTATTGCCGTTTGTATTTACATATCTCAACAACTCGATTCCGATCTAGCTCTACTCTGACAAGAGCTCTCCGGCTGGCTCATTCCATGCGTTTTTATGCTGTAGCCGAACATAATGTGCTGGTAATAGATGCCCAGCAGTACAGATCAAGGAACCTGGAGCCAACGAGTGTGACTTTTGGGACCGGTTCAGTGATACCTGAATGCCATCTGCGAGCGTCCTGCCGGACTGCACCGACAGGTGTTGCTGGTTATACGTCGCTATATGCGTCGACTACCGCAGGGCTGACCTTGCAGTTTTGACCCTCTATACTGTCATTGTTGTCATTGGGAGAAGGGGACACAGGCCCCTGGCCCTTGGCCCTTGGCCAGTAGATGGAGTGGCTATGCATTTCATTTTTGAAGTTCATATCAAGCCGGGACACAGCGCAGAGCAGTATGCAGACGCGTGGGTGCGCGCGAGCGAAATGATTCAACAGGCGCCGGGCGCGCAGGGTACGCGGTTACACCGTAAGATCGGTGATCCTAATGTGCTGCTGGCCATTGCGACGTGGGAGAGTAAAGCCGCTCGGGATGCAATGGAGAGTTCGCCCGCTCAGGCCGTGCAGGATATCATCGCGCAGCAGGCCCCCTTTGTGGATATTAAACTGATCGGTGAGTTCGAGGCTCCGGAGTGGGAGGTTATACCGTAGAGCAGCGCTCGATGTACTGCGCAATCACACAGATGCTTGGCGCCTCAGGCAAAAAGGCGCTGCCTCGGGTTGAGTATTTCCGATTATTTTAGCGTGCTGCAGGTTAAAGCGCAGAGGCGCTTGTCTGCACAATAATGTGTCCCGCGAAAAGCTTGCATATTTGATGCTAACACTTGAAAGTTGAACTTCTCATTTTTTCATTCCGAGGTGTTGGAATAAATGGTGCTAGTGTCACACTGGCGCAAGCTGGCTGGAGTCTTGTCTTGCGTCGTTGGCTGGCTTCTTCAGACGGTCACCCCGGTATCAGCTGCAGATTTGGCGATGGAAGCGCGCCGTATCGTTGGCGAAGGCCAGGGCGTGCACGTGGAGATGGAGGACGGTCGCATACTGGTTTCAGAGGAGGGATCGCGCGCTGTGCATCCGGCCTCGGTCTCGAAGCTCCCCACCACGCTAGCGTTACTGCGTGAGTTGGGACCTGATTATCGCTTCGTAACAGAGTTCTTCGCAGGTGGGCCAATGCGGTCGGGTACCATTGACGGGCCGCTGGTGGTGCGTGCGAACGGCGATCCGTACTTCGTCGACGAGAATGTGCTTCTTGTCGCCGAGGCCCTGCGCCGAATTGGCCTGCGCAATGTGTCAGGCGAGCTTGTAGTAGAGGGCGATCTGCTCTTTAACTGGGAGGTTGACGATAGTGTTGCGCGGCTTCGCCGCGCCTTGCAAGGCGATGTCCCCGCTGCCGCTTGGGCGGCCGTGCGCGAAACGGAATCCACTGCAAACACTGAAGTACCGCGCCTGCACTTCGACCAATCTCAGACCAGCGCGGGTGGCTTTAAGGCAACTCTGGTAACCCACCTGTCCCAGCCGCTGCGATATACACTGAAGGCATTGAATGGCTACTCCAACAACATATTCGCGCCTTTTGCCGATGCCGCCGGTGGCATTGAGACCGTGCAGGAGCAAGTGCGTCTAAACCTGCCACCTGACTACAGCGAGGAATTGGTGTTGGGTGATGGAGCAGGAGCCCACGCGGCAAACCGTATGAGTCCGCGCGTGACTGTTGCGATACTTCGGGCTCTAGAGACAGAATTGGCGCAACACAGCCTGGACCTCACCAGTGTGATGCCTGTCGCCGGAGTCGATGAGGGGACTCTGAAGCAGCGCTTCGTTGACCCTCGAGGAGAGGGCTTTGTCGTGGCTAAAACAGGAACCTACGGCGACTATGGTGCTTGTGCTCTCGCCGGTGCACTGCGCACGAGAGAAGGCATCGTTTACTTTGCAATACTCAACCGTGGCGTGTCTATTGCGGAGGCGCGGCGGCGTCAGGATGCTTATGTCCGTGTACTGATGGCGGAACTGGGCGCGCTTCCCTGGAACTATCAGCGCATCGATGAACCCGCATTCATGCGCGCCGAAGTCTCGATTGACGAGACGCCTGGCATTACCGGCGATGAGTTCCGCTGATACGATAACCTCTCGCCGGGTTGAGGAGTGGCAGGTGCATTCGGCCTGCCAATAGTCGCGTATTAGCGCTTTAACCCAACGCTTATCTCGCCATTGGCATGGCCTCGTGCTTCATCGTCAAAGTTGTATAGTGTGGCTTCTGCGAACACTCGGTTGCCTATTCTTTGATTGATTCTGGACACCATGTAAAACCGGCCGTTTTCCACCGGCTTCAATAATCGTATGTTGACGTTGGTCGTTGCAAAATTTCCTTCCGAGGCATAGGGCAGGGCCGTTAAACCAATAGCCAGATCATACATGGCCGAAATAACGGCGCCGTTGATATAGTCCTGGCCGATACCGCCCAGATGAAAGCTCTGTACGGTTTTAACCTCGCACTTCGGTCGAGTTGGATCCTGCAGATCCACGTTGACACCCAGATGCCGTGTCAATCCAGACTGATTGAAAAAGCGCTCAATTTCACGCCAGTTTCCATCGGTTATGTGTTGAGCCATGGTTTTGCTGAAATCATAGTCTTTCAAGTGAATCGTTCCCTCCGGCTACAGTGAGTGTATTTTTGTGTATTGGATACCCTAATCTACACTACTTCAAATATTAACCAGCGAGCCAGTGCCGCTGAGATATGGTCCTCCGTATGGCCCCCGAGAATGTGATACAGCCCCGCACAATCATCAGGAAAACGGCCGGAAGCTTGACACCATTGATCTTTGCGCGCTAGCGTAAAATTTGGTGAGGCTAAACACGGATATAGCGGCTCGCGTCACCGATGATATTGCGAACAAGTGGTTTGTGCATGACCGGTTGCAAGTGCCAATATTCAGTGTTGGTCGCTGCGATCCTCAGGAGAGAGGAAGTACCCTATGCAGCCTTTCCAGAAAAAGAATCGTGAAGCATTCGCGAATTTTCTTCGCGCCAAGTATGAGGCATACACTCACACCTCATCTGTGACATCCTATCCGTATTATTTGACCATAGATCCATCTGACGCTTGTCAGCTCCACTGTCCCACATGTCCTACAGGAAAGGAAAACGCTGGCCGGCGAGAAAGTCGATTGGACTCCATCCGCCGCAGCCGTCGGGCGCAAATGAAACCGGAGCTCTTCGACTCGCTCATAGATGAGCTGGGGCCTTATCTTTTCCTTGTGATGTTTTACAACTGGGGGGAACCCATGTTGAACAAGTCGTTGCCCCGGTATATCAAGAAGGCCCACGAGTACGATATTGAAACAGAAGTTCATTCCAACCTGTCTCTGAAGCTATCGCAACAGCATATTGAAGAGTTGCTGTCGTCCGGGCTGGATACGCTGGTCGGCTCGATCGACGGTTTTACCCAAGAGGCCTATCAAGTCCACCGGGTAGGTGGCGATATTGATTTGGTAAAAAGGAATCTAGAAGCTCTTGCAGAGACACGAGACAGGCTTGGCCTGAACACTCGCATTGTCTACAAAATGTTGATTTTCCGACACAATGAGCACGAAGTGGAGGCGGCCAGAACATACTGTAAAGATATCGGTATAGCATTTGTGCATGAAGATGCTGCCGTTAACGATGAGTCATGGCTCCCAAGTTATCGGCAGGGTGAAGCGCCTGCCGCCAATCGCGTGAGCGCGACTGATTTCAAAGGTTTCATTGAGTTTGCCGATTGGGCTCGGGACTATTTTCTGGAGGATGAACAGAGCAACTCGTGGATGCCACACTCGCTGGATGATGATGATAACTTTCCGAGGCACTGTTCGTGGCACTATGGGGTTTCCGTGGTTACCGGCGGCGGGCCTGTCTCACCGTGTTGCGCAACCGCGAAAGAGCGGGATGACTTCGGCCGTGTGACGCCGGGGCAAGTCAGTTTCGCCGACGTCTGGAACAATGAAAACTACCGCCATGCTCGCGGAATTGCAGCCGGCAACACCGGGAATGAAACAGAGGGCGTCGATACCCTATGCGACCATTGTATTTTCCCCAGGGCGATTCAGCATCTATATAGTATTCACGACATCAGGATCATCACGGCATTTCATCGTGAATTCAAAGGCGTTGAGCCGGCGCTTGAAGCCGGGTTTCAGTTCATGAACTCGATTCGCTATGGACGTCTTGCACACCGCTTACTAAAACGCGGAAAGATAAACCTGCCGCTTTTTCTGCTGACCAGAAAAGATAATGAGCGAGAGATGACGGCTTTCGTCCAGTTCTACAAAGAGCATTTGCTCAATCAGATAACACCTTTTGATAGCGCCGCTGGAACCCAGCAACTGATCCTCAGTTAGTTAACAGGGTGATTGAACGAAAGTGTAAGACAGGACCTGTATGTCGGGGACACTACAGTGGACTATTGCTAAGTCTGTTCAGCACGGCCTGTACCCGCTTGGGGACGAGCCGCTTGTTTGGGTAGACCGCGTGAACGGGTAGCTTCATGGGAACAAACTCAGGCAGGCAGGAAATTAATGCACCGGATTTCAGGTGTTGCTCGGCGACATAATCCGGAAGTCCAGCGATACCTCGACCGGCGACAGCGAGGTCGCACACCGCAAAGACATCATTCAATGTAAACCGTACGTTATCTCGCAGAAGTTGTTTCACCTGATCGTTCATTGATCTGCTTGCCATTCCCGTTTTTGCTACAAGAATCAAGTCGTGCAGTGCTAAGCTATCAATTGAATCTACCACCCCGTGGTTCTCTAAATACTCGGGGGAGGCGAACAATTTTACCGACCCCTCACGTAATAAAACTGCATATAAACCGGAGTCGGTGAGTGCTCCTTCTCGAATCGCGATATCAATTTCATCCTCGATGAAATCATGGATTTTGTCGCTTAACTTCAGGTCAAATCGCAGCTGGGGGTGTTCTTCACTCAATTGTGCCAGAGCGGGTACTACGTGGATGCGACCATAGGCGGGGGTGGCTGAAATTCGAACGACACCGCTTAATTCGGCATCCTCAGACGATACCAGACTAACAGTATCTGCGAGCGCTTCGAGTAGGGGGCGTGCTCGATTGTGTAGCTTGAGCCCGGCCTCCGTTGGGCGAACGCTTCGAGTACTTCTCTGCAACAGCCGAGCGCCTACGTTCTTTTCAAGGCGAGTAATCTGTTTGCTGACGGCAGACGGTGTGATACCCATATGATTGGCAGCCGCCGAAATCGAACCGCGCTCAATAACGATCGATAGGGCCCTGATTCCACCGAGTCTGACATCAATCAGTTTATCCATACTGGACCAAATGGTTGTACGAAAACGATATTGTGTAGATAGTGGACTATATCTATAGTCCCCGCAACTTCGTCAATGCAGGGGAAAGTAACAATGTTACGGTATTCGTTACGGGGGAACTGGCTGTTTTACCTGTTGATCGCAGCTTATGGCGTGCTGATCGCTAGAATGACGCTGAGTCTGTGGTTTGGCGGAGGCATCAACATTTTTGAATCTTATAGCGCTGCTTCTACCGCGAATGAAATGATCGTAGACGCCAATTATGTGTATTGGTCCAAGACTTGCTTCCTCTTCATGACATTGCTGTTGGTTTCCCTGAACTTCGACTGTCGCTTTGCGATCGGGGTGGCGTGCACCTTTTGGGCAGGTAGCGTGATGACAATGTTCGGAGCCAGCATTGTCCTGTTTGTAGCCGGCATGCTGGGCGTTTTGATCACGCTACTTCAGGTGTATCGGGGTGAGGTATTGGAGGACAGATAACAATAGCCGATAGGGGAAACTGCTGCGAAGACTAATGTCGGCGTTCGCAGGTCAGCGCGGAAAGTGTGGAGGACCTGTGCCGCTTACTGAAGAGGCGATAGTGAATAGAGACAGGCAGCCGCAACTAACCGGGTCGGTTGATTGAGGTCCTATGCCTTCTTGCGTTTGGCCAAAACCGCTGTGCCTAGCAGACCCGGCAGGACAAGCCATAGTGTGGCGGGAGCCGGTACTGGCGAGACTGTGGTAAACCCCAGGTCGTCCAGAGCGCTTGAAAAAGTGGATCCAGTTCTTCGAATGCGAATCTGTCCGATATTGTCCGTATTGCTGATGTGGCCGACATATGCGTCTTGCTGATCCCCATTGCCATCAAAGTTGCTGACGCCAGTATAGGAGATAGACTGCAGGATATCGTTCGTATCCGTCAAAAAATCGATAAGAAAGTTGACACTGTTGAAGGCCTGCGTAATGACAAAGCCGGCTGCAGATACTGAGTTCAGGTTTGAATCAAATGTCATGCTAGTGGAGTCGTAACTCCCAAAATCAATTGTATAGAAAGCCGCTGCTGTTGAGGCATTGTCCAGATTCACCGCAGTCCCTGCAGAAGAATTAAACAGAGGAGCACCTGCTGCCTGGCCTCCATTTGCACTGCCAGACAATCGAAACTGGATATCCGGAAGACTGGGGTCGGAGAACGCAATAATATTGCCACCAGCGGTAAACCCGGTGAAATCCTGCACAGAGCGAATGTTGGTGAGAGCTTCCAGTGACGCTTGGGAATCGCTACCAAAGGGTGTTATATCAACCGTCTGAAAACCGGCCGGATCGAAGGTGTTCACACCGGGACCAGATAATGCAGGATCGACAATAACAGCGGAAAATGCTGGACTGCACGCGCCGATTAAAAGTGCGCCGAATGTAATGCGTAAGGAATTTTGCATTGTTTTCCCCTTCGAAAGTTCCTATTTGTATCGGAGCCAATTTGTATACCCTGAAAGTCAGCTCCGCCAGAGGTCGCCGACATCGACTTAGTCTTCGCGATCAGGAATCTCGAATAGACAAAAGCAGTTAAAGCAATAATTACGCCAACAGTGCTACTTTTGTAGCAAAAACATTCGCTTATTTGGATTGCAGTCGAGTAGTGCCTATACAAATGTAAAAAAAGTTGACATGTACTGGACAATGAATGGCGGTACTTTGCCGATGCTGGTTGATACATGCCGGATCATAGACATGTGGTGAGTATCGGTGGTCCTGCTGTCAGCATACTAAATTCTATTCTGTCGTTTCATTGCTACTGCTTAAGAACAATTATTTCAGTTCATAAGCTCGCTCGATACAGAGAACTGAGAAACTGTCTGGTTTCTTTAAACCCATAGTCGACCGCTACCCTGAGCCCGGTAACCCAGTACGCAATAAATCGGTTAAACTACCCTGGTCTCGTCACCGTCAGATTCTTCTGTCTATTATGATTCCGATAGAGTGCGTGTACTCCCCCTCGTACAGCCTAGCGATAAGAAGTGATATGCCTGAAAAATTCGATAATTTGTTTCTCAACATTGGGGCGATGAAAGCCGGTACCACCTGGGTCTACTCCATGATGAATACCCACCCGGATGTGTTCTTCGCCCAACGGAAGGAAATTCACTATTTTGCTGCCGGCCTCTATCCAAATCAGCTTAATCGCCGGAGCCGATTCCGACATTTCAAGCGCTTTATGGGTTTCATGAAAGCCGACACATTCCCGCCTAATGTGGAAGAAATGGTCAGATGGTTTTCCGACTATCTGGCTGAGCCTGTTGACGATGCCTGGTATCGGCAACTCTATGCAGCAAATCCGGGCAAAAAGTACTGCGCGGATTTCAGTAACCTGTATGCGAGCTTGGGCAAGCGGGAATGGAAGCATGTCAAATCAGTGACGGACAACCTGAAGGTGGTATATATAATGCGCCACCCGGTGAAGCGTTTATGGTCACACTACAAATATCACCACGAACGCACCCCAGAAGGACTGGATGCTGAAAACCTGAATCCCGTAGACATAAATCGTAGCATTAGAACGAAAGCTCTTTGGACTAGTACCGCCTATTCAGATGTGACCAAATCACTGAAGAAAAATCTGGACCCGGACCAGTACATGATCGCATTCTTTGAAGATATCCATGAGGACCCTGAAGCCTGGTTAGCAGAATTGGAGGAATTCCTACAAATTCGACCGCATCAATATGACTCTGGGTTGTTGACCGACAAGGTCAATCGTTCTAAGAGTATCAAGATGCCGGATTTCTTTCCGAAATTGTTTGCCGATGATCTGAAGAAGGAAATGAAAAAACTCGAAGCTCAAGGCTTCACGTTGCCTGACAGTTGGATGGATATTCGCGGGTACTGATAACGGTTGATGTGGGGTTCTCTCTACGCTTTCCTACGGCGTGACCAGCCAAGCCCGGTGAGTCCGAGGCCTAATAGAACAACGCTAGCGGGAGAGGGTACGGTGACAGTGGGGACGTAGTGCAGGAAATAGGCGTGCTCAAAAGTCAGGGGTGCCGTTTGATATAGCGAAGTGGGCCAATACGCCAGGAGTGAGGCATTTCCGCTAATTCGCGTGTGGCGCTATTGAGCACATTCATCGTCCGCACCTTGTACATTGAACATATACTAATTGTGCGTTGAGAATAAGCG
Organism: Halioglobus sp. D3-4; assembly: GCF_055809315.1. Taxonomy (NCBI): domain Bacteria; kingdom Pseudomonadati; phylum Pseudomonadota; class Gammaproteobacteria; order Cellvibrionales; family Halieaceae; genus Halioglobus; species Halioglobus sp. D3-4. The sequence goes on along the minus strand of NZ_CM147907.1, from coordinate 1,731,497 downwards.
GCGAACCTCGTCAGATGTCAATGGCCTCACAATGCGAGCCACTTCATTGCCACTGCGAAGGAGTATCAACGTGGGCCAAAGCTTTACCTTGAATGCACGCCCGAGTGGTTTGCCTTTTCCGTCATATATTTTGATATGACGCAGTTCTGGATGCTCGGTCACTACTTCTTTTATCGCAGAGCTCGCGGCCTGACAGTGTCCACACCAAGGTGTGCCGAACTCAAGTACGGTGTCACCTGACAACTCGACGAGTTGCTCCAATGTAAGTTCTTCCTCTGAGTAGTCGTCGTTTGAGTCAAGGTTATCGCTTTTCATGCTATTGGGTACCCACTATCAACTACGGCGGAAACCGGATGGACGTATCAATGAATAGAGCGGTATTTTTCATGGAGCCGGGAAAGACAGCCGCCTCGAATTGAGCGAAACCTGGGGCTGCCCGAACTCTTCCAATTTTAAACCTTGTGGAACGCTTTAAGAAACTCGTTCTTTGATTGTGTAAACTTTTCATGAGATTCATGGTTGAGTTTGCGTTTATTCTGGGAAAATGCGGGCATCACATATCCCCAATTAGCGTTTCGAGCAAAAGCAACGACAACGTCAACGTTGCTCTCCTTCCACCGGTTTTCAATCTCGTGGTCCTCACCCGATGCCTCAATGGTCTTCACTTGCACCCTGAAGTAATTTGGGCCATCTGATATCAGAATGTCAGTTTGATGACCATTGTCCAGTACAGGGGAAAAGACCTGCCATCCGTCTTGCATGAGCCAAGCGACTACAAGGCTTTCAAAAGACGAATTCTTAAGTGCTTGTCTGGTTCCATTCTTTGTAGTAGTTAGCCTTCTGGGCATTGAGATTCCTTATGATCTGACATGTGTTGATAAACAGTCGCTGCCACGAAGCGGGAGGGAAGGCTAGAACTGTCCATTTTCTAGACACCAGCTCTCTCATATCGCAGAGTATCACCCGGCAGTCCATGTATTCATCCAATTAATGCCTATGGCAGGTAATACTGATTGGCTTCGGGATAAAGAGCGCCGGTTCTATCAAAGTAATCGATGATCAGTTCATTTAGTTCTTTGACTTTTTTGCGATTCTTTTTGGCGACATTGCGGGTCTCGCCGGGATCAGTTTTCAAATTGTAGAGTTCTATAAGCGCCTCGCCTTTTGTTGCTAGTATCTGGGGCTGCCTAAAACGGCGAATCAACTTCCAATCTCCTTTGCGGTAGGCAATTCCCTCTCGCGGGAACCAGATGACACTTGTGTCATTAGTATGCGTACTTTCGTTCAGTAAAACCGGAGCGAAGGAAACCCCATCGAGAATGTAGTTCGGTGGTTGCTGGATTCCTGTAAGTTCCAGAACAGTCGGATAGATATCGATGTTATTTATGATAGAGCTGTTAACACCAGCGGCAGGAATTTTGCCCGGCCAGCGAACGATTAGGGGAACACGGATGCCGCCCTCACGAATTTTCCCTTTACCGCCTCTGAGCGGTGCATTGTTAGTCGGTGGCTGATTGCCGGCATAGTGATCATATGTTTTGACTGTTTCGTGCAATGGATGTTTCGTTCGAGCAAGATAGGTTTGTATTTGCTTCGGAGTCCACGCGGATTCATCGCCGCCGTTGTCCGAGAAAAAAATTACGATGGTGTTATCCTCAAGATTGAAGTCTTCAAGAGCAGCATTGATGGAGGCCAGGCTCTCATCCATGACTTTGAGCATGGCGGCATAAACTGGGTTCCCTTGGCGGCCAGTGGGATCGGTCTTACCGGCAAAATGTTTGATATCATTTTCTTTAGCTTGCCACGGACCATGAACGGAATAGTGGCTGAGATAGAGAAAGAAGGGTCGATGTTTGTTGCTTCGAATAAAGTCAATTGCCTCTCTGGTAAGGCGATCTGTGATGTGCTCACCATCGGGGCCATTTTCATAGTTGGCCACCTTGTGCTGCATACTTGGGACTCCCTCGTGATGAATATCGTGAGGGGCAAAGTAGGTGCCACCAGGAGGGCCTGGATCCGGGATGGAGCTGAACGTCAGGTCGAAGCCGTATTGGTCGGGCCAGTGCTCTCTGGAGTTGCCCAGATGCCATTTCCCCATGAACGCAGTTGTATAGCCGGCATTTTGCATAACATCTGCAAGTGTGATGATATCTTCGTTGATAAACCGGGCACTGCTGGGAAGCAAGAAAGGCATTCTGTCGTGGGCTTCTTCAAATGGCGGAATTTCGGCATCTGAGGCCAGGTGACCGGTCGCACCTAGCACGCCGTGTCGGCCTTCTTCCTGCCCAGAGAGGATAGAAGCGCGACTTGCAGAACAAAGTGGATGCGCATAGGCATCCGAAAACATCATCGATTGAGATGCAAACTTATCTATACTCGGCGTCTCATAATATTGTGAACCGTAAACGCCGGAGTCCATCCAGCCCATGTCATCAACTAGAAACAAGATGACATTGGGTTTTTCTTTAGCGGTTGATTGGCCCACATTTAGCTGAGTGCAGCCTGATGCCATGCTTAGTGAAAGCAGTATGGCTAACAGTGTTCTTATCATTTCCACCAACGTCCTTATCGTAAATAGCCCTTGCATCCTTGAAGGGCGTGAAACTGAAATATAAGTTCACTCAGCGTTGTTTGCAATACGCGCGGATTACTTCTCAAGTGTATCGTGCTCTTTTTTCTTTTTTCTTTTTTCTTTTTTCGGGGATCACCCCCCAGCCGAATGCCTCCCAATAGCCGACCCTTCACCTTCCTCAAAAATTTCCTCTAGCCGATCGGCCAGGTAATTCAGCAATCGCTTCACCCGCTCATCCCTGTTCGTCATCAGCTGCCCGGCGGCCATGCCTTCCATCATGAATTTGGTGACGTCCATTGCTAGCAGGAAACGGTCGCCGCGATCTTTCCATTCGTCGAACATATTGGCGTTGGATTCACGCACGTGTTTTTCGAACAGTTGTTGCGAGTTTTCCAGAATCACGCTGAGTTCCGGGTCGGTGCGGCTGGCGACGCAGAGTTCGTGGTATACCACGAAGAGATCGCCGGTGAGGTGATCCCAGTAGGCGTCGAGGCCCGCGCGTCGTCGCTTTTGGCCCTTGAGGGCAGGGGGGATGCTGGCTACGCGCTGGGTGTAGTCTTCCAGTAGCTTGTCGTGTAGGTACTCCACGGCGGCCTGGATGAGTTCGGTTTTGGAGGGGAAGTGGTGCAGCATCGCACCGCGCGAGACGCCAGCGGAACTGGCGACCTTGGCGGTGGTCACGTTGGTGTAGCCCAACTCGATGAAACAGTTGATGGCGGCGTCGAGGATGCGGTCGCGGGTCATGGCGCTTTTTTGCGCCTGCCAGCTTATGTCTTCACCACCTTTGGTTTTTGCTGCATCTTCCTTCTTGCTGGGCATTGGGGTCTCGGGCCTCGCACGCTACTTTAAAAACAAACACGACTGATTAAAACAGGTCGCAGGTGTTCGAAGTATATACGATCCGGTGCGGGTGCGTCAGTTGTTTAACCCAGGGCGGTATCCAGCGTCATCATTAGCGCAAAGCCCACCATCAAACCCAGTGTTGCCACGGTTTGGTGGCCATTGCGATGCGTTTCGGGTATCACCTCATGGGAGACGACAAATATCATTGCGCCTGCCGAGAGACCCAAGCCAATGGGATAGGCCAGTGGAGCACCGCTTGACAGGGTGACACCCAACAATGCTCCAACAGGCTCAAGAAGACCTGTCGCGATGGCAATCAGTACTGAGATACCCCGACCGAATCCGGCGGCGATCATCGCCAGCGCGACTGCGAGCCCCTCCGGGACATCCTGAATGGCGATCGCGGTAGTAAACGGGATGGCCACGGATGTATCGCCCTGGGCAAAGCTGACACCGATGGCCATGCCCTCGGGCAGGTTGTGCAGTGCGATGGCGAAGACGAACAGCAACACGCGATTACAGTGCTCGTGCCCCGGTCCACACGGGCCCTCGCGTTCGTGCTCGTGCGGGGTGAACTGGTCCAGCCCCAGCATCAGGACAACGCCGAGCGCCATACCGCCAACGACAATACCGGCAGCGCTGAGTGCACTCTGGGTCAGCAGGGCGCTGGCATCCAGCGCTGGCAGAATCAATGAAAAGGCACTCGCGGCCAACATCATTCCTGCAGCAAATCCCAGCATAGCGTCTTCCCAGCGCCTGGAGATTCCCTGCAGCGCTAATGCGGGCAATGCTCCTAGGCCAGTTGCGGCAAACGCGACCATGCCACCGGCAAGTCCCCAGCGCAGGAAAATGCCGTTGTCGCTGAAAGCGGCCAGCCACAGGCTCTGTGCCAGCAGCGTAAGTAGAACCAGCACGGCAAGCAGCAGGCCAACTGCGGTAAAGGGATGCCGCCTGGCCTGGCTCAGGAACTCGCTGCGCCAGAGCGACGCAGTCGATACGGTGTTCTCGGTGGGCATGTCACGGCGCCTTGAAAGTTTACCCAGTCTACAAGTGAATCATTTCTACCATAGATTCGGCGCTTTCGCAGGGCAATTCATCCCCAGGCGCGGCCCGGGCACCATGTTGCGACCGTACCCGGGGTCGGTAGGTGGCGAACGTCAGTCGTTTACGCCGCCCATGCAGAGGTATTTGATCTCCAGGTAATCATCGATGCCGTACTTGGACCCCTCGCGGCCGATGCCGGACTCTTTCACACCGCCAAACGGTGCCACCTCGGTGGAGATGATACCCTCGTTGATGCCGACGATGCCGTAGTCCAGCCCCTCGGAGACGCGCCAGATGCGGCCGATATCGCGGGAGTAGAAGTAAGCGGAGAGGCCAAACGGGGTGTCGTTGCCGATGCGGATGGCTTCTTCTTCGGTTTTGAATTTGAACAGCGGGGCGATGGGGCCGAAGATCTCCTCGTTGTACACTTCCATGCTATCGTCTACATCCACCAGCACGGTGGGCTCAAAGAAATTCTGGCCAGCTTCTTCGCTGCCTTTGCCGCCTGTCAGTACTTTCGCACCGTTGTCGGTGGCCTGCTTGAGAATGGAACTGACTTTCTCGAAAGCGGCATCGTTGATCAACGGGCCTACGGTGACGCCTTCATCGGCACCGTTGCCCATTTTCAGTGCTTTAACGGCGGTCACCAGTTTTTCGGCGAACACGTCAAAGACAGATTCCTGCACCAGGATACGGTTGGCGCACACGCAGGTCTGCCCGGCGTTGCGGTATTTGGAAGCCATCGCGCCGACGACGGCAGCATCCAGATCGGCGTCGTCAAAGACGATGAAGGGTGCGTTACCGCCCAGTTCCATCGAGGTTTTCTTTACGGTCTCGGCGCACTGCGCCATCAGTACCTTGCCGATCTCGGTGGAGCCGGTGAAGGTCAGTTTGCGCACGATGGTGCTACTGGTCATCTCACCGCCAATCGCCCTGGCATTGCTACCGGCAACTACGCTGAAGGCACCGGCGGGTATGCCGGCCCGTTCGCCCAGCGCTGCGAGTGCCAGCGCGCTCAGGGGTGTTTCGGTCGCGGGCTTCAATACGGCGGTACAACCTGCAGCGAGGGCCGGGGCGACTTTGCGCGTGATCATCGCGATGGGAAAGTTCCATGGCGTAATCGCTGCGACCACGCCTATCGGTTGTTTGAGAGTCACAATGCGCTGGTTGGGGTTGTTCGCACTGATAGTATCGCCGTAAACGCGCCGGCCTTCCTCGGCAAACCATTCGACAAAGGCCGCGCCGTAGGCGACTTCTCCGCGCGATTCCGCCAGTGGTTTGCCCTGTTCGGCGGTCATCAACTGGGCCAGGTCTTCCTGGTTCTCCATTATGAGGTTGAACCAGCGTTTGAGGATCGCGGAGCGCTCTTTCGCAACCACATTGCGCCAGCTGGCAAAGGCCTTGTCTGCCGCCTCGATGGCGCGGCGGGTTTCGGCGGCACCGGCGTTGGGTATGGCGATAATCTCTTCTTTGGTGGCGGGGTTCAATACGGGCAGCGTGGCACCGTTGTCGGCATCAACCCAGGCGCCATCGATGTACAGTTTGGAGCATAGCAGGGTGGGATCTTTCAGTTTCAACATGGTATCGGAAATCTCTGGAATAAACGTGCTGGCAGTTTACTTGCCTGCGAGACGGGCAACAACAGGTGCAAAAGCTTCCACCATATTATTTTCCCCGTCATCGAGCACAGTGATATAGGAAATGCCGTAGGCTTCACGGCGGCGTAGTAATTCCTCGCAGATAAAATCGACGCTGCCGATCAGGCAGTGCGGGTGCGCAAGAATATCCTCGGTCGACATCCCCAGCGCATCGCCGATGGCCTGGGCAGTTGCCTGCTGATGGTCGGTGATGATGGTGTTGTAGGCACCGATCTCCAGTTCGAGATCGTTGAACCGGTTACCGGCGCCAGCCTTGATCCAGTCAATTTTTTTGGCCGTGGCCGCCGCCAGCCCGGAGTTCATACCGTCGGGGCCGAGCATGCCGGCACGGTTGTTGAAGTTCAGGCTGACGATATCGGCTTCCTGCCCGGCAAACTGCAGTATCTTTTTACTGCCACCGCCTATCATCAGCGGCGGGTAGGGTGTCTGTGCAGGGGAGGGTGTGCCGGAAAACCCGGACCAGCGGATAAAATCGCCTGAGATGTTCAATGGCTCGCCGCCCATGAACGCTTTATAGGCATGCACAAATTCCGCAAAGCGCTCAAAGCGCTCCGGAAACTCATCAAACGGCAGATTGACCGCGTCATACTCATTCTTGATCCAGCCCGCGCCGAGCCCAAACTCCAGACGCCCGCCAGAGAGGTAATCCATGGTCGCCGCTTCCTTGGCCAGCACAATGGGTTGACGGTAATCGTTGCAGAAAACGCGGCAGCCAACGCGCAGTGTGGTGGTCTGCTCCAGCGCCATCGCTATCGCAGGCACTGCTGCCAGCATCTGCGGCGGATGATAGGTCGTCTCCAGTGCAGGGCCTTCACTGAGAAAGTGGTCGGCCAGAAAAAATGTGGAGTAATCGAGTGCTTCCGTTTTGGCGATGCGCTCACGCCAAATGGCCGGTGAATCCGTATTGAAACTCTGCACAGCAAACCGAAACGGTTTTAAATCACTCATAATCTTGCTCCTGCTATTGGCTAATAGCGTATAGGCTTTTCAGCCACCAGGGTTCACTGGGACCGTGCGAGGCAGGAGAGCCTGCCGCCGGGTTATGGGCAAACCTACCCCGGGCCTCCATGGAGAGCCAGTTCTTCGTTATGGTTAAGGGTTTACGGCGTGTCCCAGTGCGACCTCGCGGCTCAAACGCCGATGTCACGACTAAAACAGATGTTATCCCCATCAGGACAATTTCCTAACTGCCACATGTATGCTGCTCTGCCGCGCCATACCCGAATACCTTTCGGCACTGTCCCTGTTGTCGATCAGTCGATTTGTGTTACTGCCAATCTCTCGAACTTTCTCATCAGACTGCGCAGCCGGGTCAGGGGAACCACCCCAACAGTGCGACATCGAAATCACGCCCGGCTTGATATCCTCCGCGGCAGTGGCAATGGCCGGAATCGCGCCGTGGCGCGAATGCACCTCGACGATCTCACCGTCGGCGATGTTCCTTGCCGAGAGTTCCTCTGGGTGCATAAACGCCGGGTTGTTAGTGCCCTTGCGTTTCAACAGGCTAAGCTCCGGACCGGTAGAGTTGTAAGTGTTTTTCATGCGGCGGCTGATCAGGCGCAACGGGTAATCGGCATCCGCTGCGCTTTGCAGGTCTGCGTAGGCAGCGGCAAACTCTGCATCCACACCGGGTGGATTCAGTTGCAACCGGCCCTGCGTTTCGGGGTCGGGCGGCCCCAGAATGACGTCGGGGACATCGAACACCTTGCCGCCTTCGGTGTCGTAAATGTCTTTCAGTGGTACGCGCGAACCGCGGGTGATGTTCTCCAGCAAATCGAATTTTTCCGGCTTGTTCTGCATATCGATAGGACCGTGTGCGAGGTTCAGTTCCAGCCCCATGCGCTTGCCCATCGCCCAGAAAAACTCCCACTCCTCGATCTTGTCGCCCTCAGCTTCCACCACGGTTTTGGTGTACTGGCTATAAGGTTTGTCGTGCCAGATGTCGGTAAGTAGTGTGACGTCCTCGCGCTCCAGGCACAGCTTGGGGGCGAGGATGTAATCGGCCATCTGGGCGGTGGCCGACATCCTCAAATCGATGGACACCAGAAGCTCGAGTCCGGCCAGCGCGCGGTGTGTTTTCTCCTGATCCGGCCACGCCAGTAATGGGTTGCCGCCGACACAGATCAAGGCCTTGATCTGGCCCTCGCCCTCCAGCAACATTTCATCGGCGATTACAGCGGTGGGCATTTCCTTCAGCGGTCCGTAGGGTGAGAGCACCACAGTTTCACAGATATCCTCTGACACGCGGCTTTTCACACCCTCTGTAAGCCACTGCAGTTGCGGGCCGGTGGCCTGCGCGGCGCGCGGTCCGGCCGGAGTTAAAACGCCGGGGTTAGGCAGGCGTTCGCCCTCGCGGTAATGCCGCCCGCAAATGGCATTCAGTGCCTGCACCAGGTGTTGCAGCAGGTTGGGGTGGGGGCCCATCTCCGGGCCGGTACCGGTTACGGCGGTGCCGCGTTTCGCGTTTGCAAACATTCTCGCTGCAGCGATGATCTGCTCTGCCGGAATGCCGGCAGCCGCGCCAACCGCTTCTGGGGTGAAGCGCAGTGTCTGCGTTGCCAGCGCATCCAGCCCCGCAATGTGCTCGTCGCAAAACGCCTTGTCGTGCAGGCCTTCTGTGAGGATCACGGCAATAATGGCGGCGACTACCGCCGCGTCGTGGCCGGGGTTGACCTGCAAGTGTAGATCGGAGCGGCTGGCCACTTCGGTGACACGCGGGTCTATGCAGATCACTTTCACGCCGCGCTGCCTCCCTTCACGCAATGCGTTGTGTGGGCTGAAGGACGGAATGCCGCCGGGAATCGAATAGTGCGATACCAGGGTGTTGTTGCCGATGATCATAGCGACATCGGAATCGTTCCACATGTGGCTGCCGCCATTCCACCAGCCCATGCGTGTAGGCCCGATCGCGACCTTGGCTGGCTGGTCGATGGTGACACTGGTGTAGTAGGAGGGTGACCCTATGGAGCTGTGGAACGCGCGTGCGACATCGTGGGCGGCAGAGTTCTGATAGGAGTAGGTGCCGTTATAGCTGGCGATACTGCGCGGGCCGTATTTGTCGAGAATAGCCTGTAATTTTTCGGCGATCTCATCCATGGCCGCTTCTGTGCTGATAGCCGTAAAAGAACCGTCTGTCTGTTTCTTTTGGGAGTGCTGCAAGCGCGTCGGGTGGTTGATCTGCTCAATTAATTGCCGCCCCTTGATGCAGGTGTAGCCACCGTAGATTTCGTTGCTAGAGTCCGGTACCAGCGCGATCAGCCGGTTGTCTTCCACTGTTGCCTCCATCGGGCAATAGGCGTGACAGAAGCGACAATAGGTTTTTACAGTTTTAGCGGCCATCAAATTCTTTTCCTCTGCCTGTCTGTGGGCGGTGTTCCGGGAGCTGGCGTTTATTCGGTGAAAAAGTCCGCCCGCGGTCTGCCCTCGGGGTCGTACACCGGCTCCTCCAGCGCAACTTTGTATTTGGATACTTCAACATCCTCGATCCCGTATTCCACCAGCTTGCCCAGCATCGCCTGGTAAAATGTGCCGGCCAGATGTGCGGCCAGGTCTTCAACGCTGGCCCACTTCTCGAACACGTAACACCGTGTTTTGGAGGTCGGGTCGGCCGACCACACATAGTGCAGGCAGCCTTGTTGGGCGCGGGTTTGTTCGACGAGGCTGGCGGTGTCTGCCAAGGCCTGTTCGCGGTTGCCACCAGGGAAGTTCAGGGTGCCGGCGATGAGTACGGTCATATTATTATCCTGCGGTTCGGGCGCTGAAATGTTGTCAGCGGGGAGTCCCGAAAAGGTAGCAGAGTAGGGATATTAAAACAATCAGGGTTGACTGATTTTTTGCAAGCCGCTATCGTGCGCGCATGACGACACTGATAAATCGCCAGTACTATCTGGCCTCTCGCCCCCGCGGGGAACCCAACGACGGTAACGTCCCGGCGCGGGATGTCCCTGTGCCCGAGCCCGCGCCCGGCGAAGTGGTGCTGCGCAACCTGTATATCTCACTGGACCCGGCAATACGTGGCTGGATGGGGGATGACCCGAACTATATCGAACCCATCGCCATCGGCGATGCGGTGCGCAGTTCCGTTATCGGCCGTGTGGTGAAGAGCAACAGTCCCGATTATGCACCCGGCGATGTCGCGATGACGATGGGCGGTTGGGAGCAGTACACCACGGTGCAGGGCGCTACCCTGAACAAGCTCGATGACAGCGCTGGTATGCCGCTGAGCTTGTTTCTCGGGGTGCTCGGGCCCACCGGGCTCACCGCGTATTTCGGCCTGCTGGAAGTGGGCAGACCGAAGGCCGGAGAGACGGTGCTGGTGAGTGCGGCGGCCGGTGCTGTCGGTTCTGTCGTGGGGCAGATCGCGAAAATGCAGGGTTGCCGCGTCGTCGGTATGGCTGGCAGTGACAATAAATGTCGCTGGCTGCAGGACGAACTCGGTTTTGATGCGGTGATCAACTACAAAACCTGTGGTGACTATGAAAGCGCCATTCGCGCGGCCTGCCCCGAGGGTGTCGATGTGTATTTCGACAATGTAGGTGGCGACATACTCGACGCTACGCTGTTGTGCCTGAACAAGTTTGCCCGGGTTGCCGTGTGCGGCTGGATATCCACGTACAATGTGTCCAATGCACCGGGCCCGACCAACCTGTGGCAACTGGTGGCCGAGAGCGTTACCGTGCAGGGGTTTACTGTGTTGGATTACCTCGATCGCTTCGGCGAGGGTATAGGGCAGTTGGCCGAGTGGGTGATAGCAGGAAAGCTCAAATATCGCGAGGAAGTGGTGGATGGGCTGGACAATATCCTGCCGACTTTCCTGCGCCTGTTCGACGGCTCCAACCAGGGCAAACTGGTGATGCGCCTGCCAGAGGACTAACACACTGCCGGGATAGCGCCGGCAGTGCGTTTACAGCATCAACTCAACAGCAGATCGGCGCGGTTCACCACGAAAGACTTGGTCGCGGCCTCATTCACAGCGTAATCCTTTGAATCCACTGTCGTGATAAAGCGGTGCGTGGCGGTGACATCGTCAGCGCTGAACGTCAGGTGCAGATAACCCCGCCCCGCCAGATTGGCGTACACCAGATCGTCGATCAGGCCGGTGACCAGTGGACCGAACAGCCCCGCATTGGCAGGGCCGAGCAGATCTGGGCCGTCAAATCCCGGCGAACTTACGCTGGTGCAGCCGAACTCCACACCGGCGATTTTGCCATCGCTGGTTCGCAGCTGTGACGTCCAGGCATTGTGGGTATCCCCGGCCAGCGTAATGAGCCGGGAGCCCATTTGTTGGGCGAATTCCAGTATTTCATCGCGCTCTGCACTATAGCCATCCCAGGCATCAAGGTTGTAGGGGATGGCGCTGTCCAGCAGGGCCTGTTCCTCCTCGGTGCGATCTTCCGGCGCTTTACCTTTGGCATCGACGGCGGCCAGCAAGGCAGCGGTACCTTTGCCCAGATCCAGCACTGGAGAAATGCCGGGGTCCAGTGCCTCCAGCATGGGCGAAGGGATGTTGTAGCGGCTCATCAATACCTGTTGGCCCAGAACCTGCCAGCGCGCCGTGCTATCGGTCAACTGCCCGCGTAGCCAGCTGAGCTGGTCGCCGCCCAGGATCGAGCGATTACTGTCTGTGGCTGCGGCGCGTGCACTGTCGACATCGATGATGCCGCCGGTGGCGAAATCACTATACTGCAGCTGCTCATCGCGGCCTACATGGCGTGTGTCCAGCATCAGCAGGTCGAGCAGATCGCCGTACTGGAAGCGCCGGTAGATAATGTCGTCCATGGTGGCGGGTGGGCGCACCGGCAACCATTCATACCAGGCCTGGATGGCGGCCATGCGGCGTTCGGCATAGGTGCCCTCAGTTGCCGGATTGTGATTTTGCGCACCGTTTTCCCAGCTGTCATTTGCCACTTCGTGATCGTCCCACACCACGATAAAGGGGTGGGCGGCATGTGCTGCTTGCAGGTCCATATCACCGCGGTACTGTGCGTAGCGGGTGCGGTAATCGCTTAGCGAGATTATCTCATTGGCCGGTTCCACCACCCGGCCGAATTCCTCGGCGCGATCGCTGGCGTAGCCGGTAGCAGAGTATTCATAGAGGTAGTCGCCCAGATGCAACACGGCGTCCAGATCCTGCTTGGCCAGTTCGCCGTAGACATTGAAGAACCCGGCGGGGTAGTTGGCACACGACACCACCGCAAACGACGCAGCTGCCACTGCACCGGAAGGGAGGGTGCGGGTTTTACCGGTGGGCGAGGTGTTGTCCCCGGCCATAAAGCGGTAGTAGTAGGCCGTGCCCGCTTGCAGGCCTTCGGCGTCCACCTTGACGGTGTAGTCGACGTCTGCAGTGGTGATTCCCTCTCCCTCGGCCACGATGTCGGCAAAGCCTGCATCTGTAGCGATCTGCCAGGTGACCGCTACCTCGCCGTCTTCGGTGGGTGTTACGCGGCTCCAGAGAATTACCCGGTCTGTCAGGGGGTCACCGGAGGCAACGCCGTGGTTGAAGTCGGCTGGGATACTGTCGACGTTGCCACTGCCGCCATCGTTGTTGGAATTGTTCGAACTGTTGGAGCAGCCGATAAGGTTGCTGCCCAGCAGCGGGATGAGTGAGCTGGCCGCCAGGGCCTTGACGATAGTGCGGCGTTTAAAATCGGGTGGCTTGGTCATATGCGGATTCCTGTTTTTACCGGGAGGCAATGTTAGGGTTGTTATAAGACGTGCATGTTACACCCAATTCAGTGCGCAGGGGCAATAGGCAATGGCCTCCAGCGGAAAAACCTCAGCCCTGAGGCAGCGGTGTATATTCGCCACTCAAATCTGCCGGGCCGTTATAGATAATGTTATAGACACGCGACTGGTACAGCCATTGCCCATCCTGTCTCGTGTAGGTGTCGAGATAGCGGCTTAGTATGGTAATGCCGGTACCCTGCTGATCGCGCAGGTATTCGTGCAGATACCAGTGGCCGCTGGCGGCATCGCCGTCTACCGTGAACAGGCAGGAGCTGGGCATCATCACCGCGAATTCGAAATTTCCCATCATCTGCTGCCACATGTTCAGCACATTGGTCCGGCCGCTGACGGGTTCGCCCATCAGGTTCCATACGCCATCCTCGTCCCATGTCGCTATCCAGGCATCCGCGTCATTGCGGTTAACCGCGTCAATATAGCGGGCCATAAGGTTTCGAAGCGCGAGATCGTCGTCATGTGTCGTCATTATGGTCATCCTGTCTACGGCCGGTTTGTGGGCTTTTTAGTCGTGGGGGAGTTTGCCTCGAGACTACTGTAGCGCTGGCTTGGTCAAAAAGAAACAGACGAGACTGTTTTTTAATAAGGCGAGCTGGTACTATCGCCTATCAAATCTCCCAGTACGACTATACGGATAATACACGCGAGGTGAACTGATGGATTTAAGTGCCTTTCCCTACCTGCAGGGCAATTATGCGCCTGTGTCTGAAGAGCGCGATTTTGGCGAGGATGAGTTGAGGGTCGAGGGTGAGGTACCGCGCGGCCTGCGTGGCGCATTTATGCGCGATGGTGCCAATGTCGCCTATCAACCGAACTACTATGTCTACCCGCTGGACGGCGACGGTATGGTGCACGCGGTGTATTTCAAGGATGGGCATGTCGAGTACAAGAATCGCTGGGTGGAAACCGCGCACCTGAAAACAGAGCGCAAGTTCGACCGTATGATCTACGGCAGCGTCGGTAAGATAGTGCCGGTGCCACAGGAAGTCATCGACGCAGGCGGCGAACCCAACCCGGTGCGCAACACCGCCAACACCAATGTGCTCTACCACGGAGGCAAACTGCTGGCGATGTGGGAGGGAGGCTTTCCGCACCTGCTGAACAACGATCTCAGCACAGTGGGTCTGTATGACTACGACGGTGCGCTACAGCCTGGCGATGCGCTGACAGCCCACCCCAAAATCTGCCCTGATACCGGCCAGTTAATCTCCTGCACACAGCGCTGGGACAGCCCCAATTACTGGGTACAGATATTCGATGCCAACGCAAAACACCTGCGTACCATTCCGGTGACCTTCGAGCGCAAGGGCATCATTCACGATCTGCAGATCACCGAAAACTACGTGATCATTTTTTACGCACCGGCCTTCCACAGTCTGGAAAAGGCGATGAAGGGCGAAGATCCGTTCATGTGGGAACCCGAACTGGGCACCAAAATTATTGTTATCCCTCGCGATGGACAGGGCGAGCAACGGGTATTTGAAACCGATCCCTTTTTCAGTTGGCATTTTTGCAACGGCTTTGAGCGCGGCTCGGCGGGTGGCAGGGAAATCGTCATCGACTACGTCTGGATCAACTCCATTCCCTTTGCCCAGGCGCAGGGCAGCGGCGCAGAGAAACAGCCGCGTCGCATGCACCGAATGACGCTGAATCTGGCCAGCGGCAAAGTCACAGATGAAGAGTTCAGCGATGTGTTCTGTGAGTTTTCCCGCGTGGATGAGCGTCGTATGGGCAAGGACTATCGCTACGGGTTCGCGGCCTCGTCCAATCGCGAGTGGGGCGATGCGCACGGCTATAACTGCACAGGCCGGTACGATTTTGAAACCGGTGAAACCAAACTGTGGGAGTTCGGCGCCGAGGCGAATGCGGGGGAACCGGTGTATGTGGCCAACCCCGACAGTGAACTCGAGGAGGATGGCTGGGTGATGTGTTTTGTGTTTAACCCGGGCGAGGGCGCATTCCTGTCAATCCTGGGCGCCGGCGATATCGACAGCGGTCCGGTCGCCAAAGTGCATATCCCCGCGCGTGTGCCCAATGGGTTTCACGCGAACTGGATGCAGGGGCTGACTCTTTAGTGTGCTTGTGGGCAACACGACAAGGCAAAGCCCGTCAGTGCCGGGAAAGCGTGAACTGGACAGCTAACAATACAGACTATAAACACACTGTCGGCAGGGCGACCTCGCCCCCTATCCGTCAGGTTTCAGGAGCAATCAATGTCGTTGGATAAAAAGCAATTTCTGCAGGCCTATCGCACCATGCGAACCATACGCGATTTTGAGTACCGTGTGAGCGATGAGTTTGGCAAGGGCAATATCCCGGGCTTTCTTCACCTGTACGCGGGGCAAGAGGCCATCGCCACCGGCATGTGCATGAATCTCGATGACGACGACTACATCGTCAGTACACACCGCGGTCATGGCCACTGTATTGCCAAGGGCGGTGATGTCGGTGACATGATGAAAGAGATCATGGCGAAGCAGGGCGGAAGTTGTGCCGGTAAAGGCGGTTCCATGCATATTGCGGCTGTAGAGAAAGGGATGCTGGGCGCCAATGCCATCGTCGGTGGCGGGCCGCCATTGATCGTCGGCGCTGCGCTGTCGGCCAAAACACTGGGCACTGATCGCGTTGGTGTGTCGTTCACCGGCGATGGCGGCTCTAATCAGGGTACTACGTTTGAGGCAATGAACCTGGCGGTGGTGTTGCAACTGCCGGCTATCTTCCTGTTTGAAAACAACGGCTACGGCGAGGGCACTGCGGCGGGCTATGCGGTAGGCTCCAAGGATATCGCCAGCCGTGCAGCGGCCTTCGGCATGCCCGCACTGAAAGTCGATGGCGCCGATGTCTTTGCGGTGTATGACACCTGTAAAAAAGCCGTCAAGCACTGTCGCAGCGGCAAGGGACCGATTGCGATCGAGGCCAGCATTACGCGCTTTCGCGGACATTTCGAGGGTGATGCACAGGCGTATCGCGGCAAGGACGAGGTCAAGCGCCTGATGAAGGAAATGGATTGCCTGACGATTGCCAGTGCCAACGCAATCAAGAAGAAACTCGCCACAAAAGCACAGTTAACCAAAATCGACAAAGAGGTGGCTGCGTATATCGATGAGTCTGCCAAGGCTGCGCTGGCGGCACCCGGCCCGGATGTCTCGGAACTGTTGACCGATGTCTACAGCTCCGCCTACTGAGGCACTGACACGGCACTATGCCAGAGCAATACGACGGCGCAGAACACGCATGATAACAGACAGCACCCGGAGAGAATAAGTAATGCCAATCAAGACATACAGACAGGCTATCAACGAGGCCATGGCGCAGGAAATGCGGCGCGACAGTACGGTAATAGTGATCGGTGAAGATGTCGCCGGCGGTGCCGGTTGCGACGGTGATCGCGATGCCTACGGCGGCGTGATGGGGGTGACCAAAGGCTTGTTTCCCGAGTTTGGTGAAAGCCGTGTGATCGATACCCCCATCACCGAGTCGGCCATTATGGGTGCAGCCGCAGGTGCAGCACAGACTGGCCTGCGTCCGGTTGCCGAATTGATGTTTATGGATTTTCTCGGCGTGTGTTTCGATCAAATCTACAATCAGGCGGCCAAATTCCGCTATATGTTCGGCGGCAAGGCACAGTGCCCTATGGTGGTTCGCACGATGGCCGGTGCCGGTCTGCGCGGCGGTGCGCAGCACTCACAGAACCTGACGCAGATGGTGACGATGGTGCCGGGGCTGAAGGTTGTCTGTCCCACCAATGCCTACGATGCCAAAGGCCTGTTGATTACCGCAATACGCGATAATGATTGCGTGATCTTTGTCGAGGACAAATTCCTCTATGAAACCAGCTGTGAAGTGCCCGACGAGATATACACCATTCCGTTCGGCGAGGCCAACTTCCTGCGCGAGGGTAGCGATGTCACCATCGTGGGTATTTCCAACACAGTAAACAAAGCGGTTGCCGTTGCCGACCGCCTGGCCGCCGAGGGTATCAGCTGTGATGTGATAGACCCGCGCACCACCTCGCCGCTGGATGAAGAAGCCATTATCGAAAGCGTTGAGACCACCGGTAGGCTGGTAATCGTCGATGAGATGACACCGCGCTGTGGTATTGCAGCGGACATCTCCAGCATTGTCGCAGAGAAAGCGTTTGGTGCACTGCGCGCTCCGATCCGCAAAGTCACCGCCGCGCATTCGCCAATTCCTTTTGCACCTGCGCTGGAGGATGCGTGGATGCCACAGGAAAGCGATATCGAACAGGCCGTGCGCGACGTATTGGGGTATACACGATGAGTACACTGCACGCCCTCACTGTGCCCAAGTGGGGAATGTCGATGGAAGAGGGCGAAATCACCGAGTGGCGCGTCGCTGTTGGCGACAAGATTGCCGTGGGTGATGAACTGGTTGATATCGAAACGTCAAAAATCGTCAATGCCGCCGAGAGCCCGGTGGCCGGTACACTCGTGCGAATCGTCGGCGAAGTTGGTCAGACGTTGCAGGTCGGCATGCTGATGGGGGTATTGGCCACCGGCGAGACAGATGATGCTGCTATCGATGCATTCATTGCGGATTTTGTGCCAGATGCGTCCGGTTCCGCACTGGCCCAGGGGGCGAATACGGGCGTTGCCAACAAACCGACCGCGCCGGGCGCTGAGGCACAGGATCAGCCCGCTGCGGTTGCAGCACCCGCTGCAGCCCCTGCCTCAGTTATATCCAGTGCCTTGTCCGAAGGCCCGGATGACAGTGACGTGAATGCGTCCACGGTGGCGCGTCGCATTGCCAGAGCGCACAGTATCAATTTGCACAATGTCACGCCCACGGGCCGCAACGGTCGTGTCTCCAAACACGATGTTGAACAGGCCGCCGGTATCAGGGTGCTGGCCAAGGCGGCCCCCGGGGCAGTGTCATCCAGTGAGCCACAGCGCTCCAGCGCAGATGATTCACATGTGCCCTCGACACCGGTAGCACGACGATTGGCGCGGCGCCTCAATATCAATCTCAACGATGTGACGGCCACCGGCCGTCGCGGTCGAGTGAGCAAAGAGGATGTGGAAAAGGCTGCCGTCAATGCGACGGGCATGGCCTACTACCGCGAAGAAAAACTGAGCGGCATGCGGAAAACCATCGCCGCACGCTTGTCTGAATCCAAGCAGAGTATCCCCCACTACCGCGTCAGTGTGGATATCGATATCGACAGCCTGTTGCAACAGCGCGCCTATATGAACGACACACTGGGGCACAAGATCTCAGTGAACGATTTCGTCATCAAAGCCTGCGCCAGCGCACTGGAACAAGTGCCGGAAGTCAATGTGCAGTACGCACCGGACTGTATTCGACAGTTCGATCAGGCGGATATTTCGATGGCGGTGGCGGTGAAGGGCGGCCTGATTACGCCGGTGATTCGCAATGTCGGCGTAATGAGCCTGCCGCAGATCGCCGAGGAATCGCGCGATCTTGCCGCGCGTGCGCAATCGGGCACGCTTAGCGTCGATGAATTCAGCGGTGGCACTTTCAGTATTTCGAATCTCGGAATGTATGGCGTGGATCAGTTCGACGCGATCATAAATTTGCCGCAGGCGGCCATTCTCGCGGTGGCTGCGGGGGTGAAAAAACCGGTGGTGCGCGGCGACAGTATTGTTGCCGCCACTGTGATGCGAGTGTCCCTGTCCGCCGATCACCGCGCGATAGACGGTGCGGTCGCGGCGCGTTTCCTGAAGTCGTTGAAGGGCTTTTTGGAAAATCCGGCGTCAATGTTGCTATAAATTTGCGAGAGTAGCAGCGAGAACGAGCGGCTGCGCAAACGTGAATATCGCGCTGTACTGCTGCAACCTGTTGAGAGAATGCTATGACTAATCAAGTACCAATCGCCGAAGGCCTGTTCACCTGGCCTGCCGCCAATCCCGCGTTGCTGGCCAGCCGATGTAAAAACTGCGGCATTGCCAGCTTTCCCGTTGCGGAGTCCTGTATGGCCTGCTCTGGCCAGGACGTGGTGGTGGAGGAACTGCCACGTCGCGGCACGCTGTGGACCTGGACTATCCAGCAGTTTATGCCCAAGCCACCGTATCGCAGCAACGAGACACCCGAGACGTTCAAACCCTACGGTGTCGGGTATGTGGAACTGCCCGGCGGCGTGCGGGTAGAGGGGCGGCTCACCGAAAGCGACCCCGAGATACTGCACATCGGTATGGAAATGGAGGTGGTGTTTGCGCCCTACCGCACTGAAGACAATGGCGATGAAGTGATCAACTTCTTCTTCCAACCCGTCGCCTGATTAAGAGAGAGACAGCAATGGATGTAGCAATAGTCGGCATTGGAATTCACCCTTTCGGTCGCACACCTGCACGCAGTGGTCTGCAGCAGGGAGCCTACGCGGCGCGCCTGGCTCTGCAGGATGCCGGTATTGAATGGCGCGATATCCAATTCGCGTTTGGCGGCAGTGCCAGTGCCGGCAGCGCGGATGCGCTGGTCAATGAACTGGGGCTCACCGGTATACCGTTTATCAACGTGGCCAATGGCTGTGCGACCGGCGGCAGTTCGCTGATCTCCGCATTCAACGCGATCAAGTCCGGGCAGTACGATATCGGCATGGTCGCAGGTTTTGACAAACACGATCGCGGCGCATTCAACGCGGACCCGAAGGAACTGGGCATCGGCCAGTGGTATGGCGAGGCGGGCATGATGATGACGACGCAGTTTTTCGCGATGAAAATCCAGAAGTACATGCACGACTACAACATCAGTACTGATACCCTGGCAAAGGTGTCAGAGAAAGCCTTTATCAATGGCTCCAAAAACCCCAACGCTTGGCGCCGGGAGCCGATAGGCGTGGAGGAGATCGCCAACTCCATGATGGTGAATAACCCGCTGACCAAATTCATGTTCTGCTCGCCCTCCGAGGGTGGTGTGTCGTTGATACTGTGCCGTGCTGACCACGCCAAACGCTATACCAATACGCCGGTGTACCTGAAGGCCGCGACAATGAAGTCGAGACGCTTTGGCTCTTTCGAAGTGTTCGCACCGAGTCAGGCACTACAGCAGGTTGACGGGCCGACTGTGGACGCGGCCAAGGCCGCCTTTGAAATGGCCGGTGTGGGCCCCGATGACATGGACTTGCTGCAGCTGCAGGACACCGAGGTGGGTGCCGAGATCATGCATATGGCAGAGAACGGTTTCTGTGAACACGGCGAGCAGGAGGCACTGATTCAGGCTGGTGCCACGCATATCGATGGCGCCATGCCGGTAAATACAGACGGCGGGTGTCTGGCCAATGGCGAGCCGATCGGTGCGTCCGGTTTGCGTCAGGTGTATGAAAACGTGCTGCAACTGCGCGGCCAGGCCGGAGAGCATCAGGTGCCCGGTGACCCGAAGTTGGCTTATACCCATGTCTACGGTGCACCGGGCATCAGTGCCGTCACCATACTGCAGAAATAGCGGGAGAATCGCGATGAACAATCCAAAGACGCTCACCAGAGAACAGCTGTCTGCGCGCTCCGCTGGCGAGTCCTATCAGCAGATGCTCGACAAGGAGACGGTACCGGTACCGGACTCGCTGCGTGAAAATACGAATACCTATCTGGGGTCCGAGAACCTGTCTGTCGATCGCTACTTCAGTCCAGAGTTTCAAAAGCTCGAAGAAGATAGATTGTGGAACCGTACCTGGCTGGTTACCTGCCGTGAGTCCGAACTGGCAGAGGTCGGCAGCTATTTTGTCTACGACATCGCCAAGTACTCCATTGTGCTGACGCGCACCGAGGCGGGCGAGATCAAGGGCTATTACAATGCCTGCCTGCACCGGGGCAGGCAGTTGCGCAAGGATTGCGGCACCGCGCGGGAATTCAAATGTCCGTTTCACGGTTTCCGCTGGAGTCTGGACGGCGAGTTCCAGGGCGCGCCCTGCGAATGGGATTTCCCGCATATCGACAAGGAGACGTTCTCCCTGCCGCAGGTGCAGGTGGATACCTGGGGTGGCTGGGTCTTTATCAATATGGACATGCAGGCCGAGTCGCTGCAAAGCTATCTGGGCATCCTGCCGGAGCACTTCACGCGCTGGAAGCCGGAGAACACCTTCAAGGTTATGCACGTTGAAAAGGTGATTGAATGCAACTGGAAAGTGGCATGGGAAGCGTTTATCGAGTCCTACCATACGGTGCAGACGCATCCGCAGATCCTGCCTTACCTCGGTGACTCCAATTCCCAGTACGATTGCTGGGGAGACAATATCAGCCGCACGATTTCCCCAATGGGGGTGGTCAGTCCTCACCTTGAAAACATTGAACCGGACAAGACAGTGAATGATTGGCTGGAGCACGGTGCATGGCTGACCGACGGCGCCAAAGTGGAAGTGCCGGAAGGCATGAGCGCGCGGCAGTGGCTGGCGGAGTACTATTTCAAACACTATTCCGAGCAGTATCAGACGGATCTGGGCAGTTTCTGCACGCAGAGCGAAATAATGGATTCGATTCTGTATTCCGTGTTTCCCAATTTTGCGCCCTGGGCGGGTTTTCACCCTAATCTCACTTACCGGATGAAGCCCTATGGCAATGACCCGGAAATGTGCACGATGGAAATCATAGTGTTGATGCGCTATCCAGAGGGCGTAGAACGTCCCGCTGATTGCCCGGTACAGAAGCTGGGCAAGGACCAGTTGTTTTCTGAGGCCGAGGGGTTGGAAGGCGGACTCGGCAGGGTGTTTGACCAGGACTTCAGTAATCTGAAGATGGTGCAGAAGGGTCTGCACAACCTGCAGTCCGGCGAAGTCGTACTGGCCAACTATCAGGAAATTCGAATTCGTCACTTTCACCAGACACTGGACAAGTACTTGAGTGCCTGAGTGCGTTTATACCGTACCCCGGTGCGGTGAGTCTGTGTGGAAAGTAGGGAGCTATCACTTATGAACGATCTGTGTAAACCGTTTTTACTTGAGGGCAAGGTCGCGCTTGTCACCGGCGCCTCCAGCGGGTTCGGCCAACACTTCGCCCCGGTACTGTCGCGCGCCGGTGCCAAAGTGGTGTTGGCAGCGCGGCGCACTGACCTGATCCAGAAAGAAGCGGACAGCATTAATGCCGCAGGCGGCGAAGCGATTGCCGTTACGATGGATGTCACCAGCAGCGCGAGTATCGCACAGGCACTGGATGAGGTGGAGCGCGAGTTAGGCGTTGTCACCGTGGTGATCAACAACGCTGGTATCACCGTACCCAAACTCCTGCTCGATCTCAGTGACGACGACTGGAACAAGGTCATCGACACCAACCTGAACGGTGTGGCGTATGTCACCCGCGAAACCGCGCGGCGCATGATTGCGGCCGGCACCGGGGGCAGTATCGTCAACATCGCTTCCATCCTGGCGGAGCGGGTGCAGAAGGCACTGACCAATTACGCGGCGTCCAAGGCGGCGGTAGTGCAGTTTACCAAAACGGCAGCGCTGGAACTGGCACAGCACAAGATCCGGGTGAACGCGCTGTGTCCCGGCTATTTCCAGACGGAGCTGAACGGCGAGTGGTTCAAGACGGCGGATGGACAGGCTTTGATCAAGCGTATCCCGCAGCGCCGCACCGGCAACCTTGACGAGCTGAACGGGCCGCTGTTGTTGCTGGCGTCCGAGGCGGGTTCACTGATGACGGGATCGGCCGTGACGGTGGACGGTGGTCATGTCCTGTCTGACCTGTAGCGATACTGGGCTGGACACTCTGAAAATACACTGGAACGGTTGAGAGCGTATGGCAACACTGGCAGGCAAGACGGCAGTAATCCTGGGTGCATCGGGCACCGCTAATCTGGGTACCGCCATCGCGCGGCGGCTTGCGGCAGAGGGCGCCAATGTGGTGGTCGCTGCGCGTCGCATGGAGCCTTTGCAGGCGCTGGCGTCTGAACTGAATGGCACTGCTGTGAGCTGTGATGTTACGCATGACGGCGATATCGAAAACCTGTTTCGCATTGCCACAGATACCTATGGCCGTGTTGATATCGCGGTGTTCTCTGCCGGTATCCATGCGCCAGGATTGATAGCCGAGTTGAATGCCGATGCGATTCGCCCGACGATGGAAATCAGTGTAATCGGCGCGCTGCTGTTTTTTCGCTATGCCGCGGCGGCCATGCCAGACGGTGGTTCGGTGATAACCATTTCGTCGTTAACAGCGCGTATTCCTGGGACGGGCCTGGCGACCTATTCCACGGCGCGCGCGGGTATCGATTTTGCGGTGAAAGTGGCCGCTATTGAATACGGCGAGGCAAAGGTGCGTTTCAATTCCATCGCCGCCGGTCTGATACAGACGGATATGACTGATGCATTCTTTTCGATGGAGTCGGTGATCAGCGCTCATCTCAATGCGACGCCCTCGGGGCGCATGGGCACGCTGGATGATATGGCTGAAGCGGCGCTGTTCCTCGCCGACGGGCAACGCTCGGGTTTTATTAACGGACAGGTACTGGATCTGGCAGGTGGCCAACAGAATGGCCAACTACCGAATTTTTGATAACGGAGACACAGTATGCAAGGTTACGAAGATGTCACACTTTACCAGCTGAGCGATGAGCGCGAAAAGGAATTGCTGGAGAAGCAGATAGAGTGCAACTTTATCTGGACCAACAAAGAGGGCCACGGCCTGGGTGTGATTATGAACTATGTCGCGCGCAACGGCTCCATCTGGCTGACAGCAACCAGCCAGCGCGCGCGTATCAAAGCCCTGCGCCGCGACCCTCGCGCTTCGGTGGTGATCTCCAGTATGGGGACCGATATGGGGCCGGGCAAACAGATAACCTATAAGGGCCGGGTTGTTATCCACGACGATCAGGCGACCAAGGATTGGTTTTACCCGGCGATGGGCGCCATTATCAGCCCGTATCCTGCGCCAACACTGGAAGCGGCGATCAAGCATCTCGACACGCCGCTGCGTGTCGTGCTCGAACTGATCCCCGAGAAAACCATCAAGTTTGACGGCGACGCCATATCTCAGGCGTCCTATGACGGTAAAGTCCCTGGCCACGAATCCGCCTAGCTGGTATATCTTGCCAGCCCACTGTCGATCACTGGCACTGCCATGGCGCTCACAAAGCTCCTCTGCGCTGAGACTGGTGTACACTGCCCGTTCACGCGCGAGGTGGAGTTAGCACACCGTACTTCTGCTACGCGCGCAAGTTGCTGAGAATCTGCAATAGTGCAGTAGCGTGGAGGACACCGCATGAACGAAAATAATGTTGCTTACCAGATGTCACTCAGGTCACGGGAGTGCCTGAAAACCAAGGACAAGGCACGCTGGCTCGATATGTGGGCTGAGGATGGCATTATCGAAGACCCCATCGGCCCAACCATGCTCGACCCTGAAGGTAAAGGCCACTCGACACCGGAGGCCAGGGAGGCCTTCTATGATCGCAATATTGCCAACTCGGATATCGAATACATCATCCACCAGACCTATACGGCCCACCTGGAGTGCGCGAATGTCGTGACGCTGAATGTGGTGATGACTATGGACGGCAAAAAGTACAGTCAACAGGTTAACGGCGTATTCACCTATAGTTGCAACGAGCAGGGCAAGCTGACCGCGCTGCGCGGATTCTGGGAATTTGAGGAAGGGATGGCCACGTTCAAGGAAATCGACGCGGCCTGAGTAAAAAGGGCGAGCGGTTAAGCCCTTATGATTGCAGTGCCTCGGTGGTGGTGTCGCGCATGACGCCGCCATCGAAAGTAATGGTTTTCTCTGGTACCACTTCGATAATGATGCGCGCGGGTGTGTCGAGAAACGCTACGAAGGCTTCCGGTGTCGGCGCCGGGCTGTTGGCATGGCGGGCGAAGTCCGGGTAGAACCAATCGCGTGTTTCCTGATCCTTGTGCAGGATGGCACGGCCTTTGATCGTGATGGACTGGCTGATGTCCGCATCGACACCGGCGCTGGATATCACCACGGCGCAGCGCGGGTCTCGCGCGAGTGCCTTCATACGGGCGCGCTGCTCTGTCGCAGTACACCAGATGCGGCCCTTACGCCAGATATAACTCATAGTGACGCCCATACCGTGGCCGTCTTTGGTGGTCCAGATAAACGTCAGTTCATTCTGTGCCAACAGCAGTGCTTCCTGTTTCTCCGGCGTCAGACCATACATCGTGACGTCGTCATAGTTTTCTACTTTCTCGGTGTTCATCCGGTACATCTCCAGCAAGATTGGAATAAACAGTACGTCCTGACTGTTTTGTGGTAAGGTAACACGCTAATAATTTAATGCAAGCAGACAGCCTCAGGTTTTGCCCGGTATGTCTGCGCTTTCAAACGCAGGAGAATCATTTTTATGGGAAGAGTGGCGAATAAGGTTGCCCTGATTACCGGTGGCGCGTCGGGGTTGGGGCTGGCGTCGGCCCAGCGGCTGGCCGAGGAGGGAGCCTCCGTCATCATTGCGGATATCAATCAGGCCCAGGGCGAAGCCGCCGCGAAGGGTATAGCGGGCGCGCGTTTTGAATTGCTGGATGTCAGCCGCGAGGAAAGCTGGATTGCGTTGGTGGACAAGGTGGTGGCGGAATACGGCCGCCTCGACGTGCTACTCAATAGCGCCGGTATCGTACGACTGGCCAGTATCGAAGAGACCACCGAGGAGATGTGGCGGCTGGTAAATGCGGTGGGCACCGATGGTACGTTCTTCGGCTGCAAGCATGCGCTGCGGGTGATGAAACCGGCCGGTTGCGGCTCTATTATTAATATGTGTTCCACTGCGAGTATTCAGGGTGGTCCGCAGATTTTTTCATACGCTGCATCCAAGAGCGCGATACGCGGTATGACGAAATCGGTCGCTGTACTCAGTGCCCAGAATGGTTACGGCGTTCGCTGTAACTCCATTCACCCCGGTAATATGCGCACGCCGATGCTGGAGGGCGTGGCCGCAACCGTGCGAGAGAATGATCCGGATGCCGCCGCAGCGATGGAGAATATCTGGGTGGGTGAACCTTCTGATGTCGCAAATATGGTGTTGTTTCTGGCGTCGGACGAATCAAGCGCTGTGAACGGCGCAGCGATGGTTGTCGATAACACCACTACCATTACCGAAGGTGTGGTGCCAAAAACAGTCCCCAAGTAGCGCCCGACCTACACGAAAAACTAACCCTGAGAGAATAAATCGATAGCGCAACAAGCTGCACAGAATAAGGAGCAAACATGTCCACTACCGTGAATGACCCGCTTGTCAGACAGGCCCTGATCGACAATTACAATAACTACGCCGAGGGGCTGGACAGCAAGAATTGGCCGTTGGTGCGCGCCTGCTTTGCCGATGAAATACTGATCGACTACGGCGCTATCAGCGCGCCTACCGGAGCCCCTGAAGTGCCCAGGCGGGCAGATGATTGGATGAAAAACCTGCAGGGCGTGATCAACGGTTTTGATATCACTCGCCACACAATCACCAATCACCGCTTTTTCTTTTCAGAAGGTGAGATCTGCTGTCGTGCCTATCTGCGTGCAGACCACGTGATTTTCGCGAATCCGCAGATGCCGGTGATTGCGCCAGAGGAAGTTGTGGTGGTGGTTGGTGAGTATACCAACCGCTACCGTGAGATTGATGGCCGCTGGAAGATCTGTAAATCGGAGCTGGTGGTGAACTGGTCTGAGGGCAATATAAGCCTGCTAGCGACGGCTACCGAGCGAGCGATGGCACTGGCGAATAACTAGCGCCAGAGCCGCAGGTACTGTGGTCTAGTCTTTCAGGTAGTGGAAGATATGCCGCTCTTCATGCTGGAGTACGTCGATTGCACGCCCGATGGGGCTGTCTTTCTGCATGGGTGCGGTGACCGCTTGATCTGTGCTTGACGCCAGAAAGCGTTCGCCGTTACCGGTCTCTGCCAGCACGATGGCGATGTCATCCTTGTCGCGTCGTGACACCAGCGTAAAAGACACCACCGTGCCGTGCTGGGGATTTACAGCGATTCTCCGGGTACTGATGTTCGAGCAGTCGAGCTTCAAATCATCGCTGTTGCGCCAGTCTATGCCGGCGGCCTTACCAGGCTCTGTCGTAAGCACTGCCGCCGCGTGCTTGGACAAAATGCCGCCATTGGCTGTAACCAGCGCCCGTGAGCGAGTGCCGCGCAGACGCATGGCCATTTCCGCCAATGCGTGTCCACTGTAGTTATTGCCCGGTCCGCCGAAGTACGGCAGGCCGCCGGTTACTGTCAATTGGCGCGAACCGTCCGTGGGCAGCCCCAGAGCCAGACAGGCCGCTGTTACCGCACAGGGAAAACAGCTATAGATATCGACTAAATCCATCGCTTCGTGGGTAGCCTCAGCCCTGTCCATTACGGTGGATAATACCCGCTCCATGGCCTCGGAACGGCCAGGGTCCTCGCGCTGTGACAGGCAGTTGTCTGCGCCTTCAGCGTAGGCCTCCATAAAGACCCATTGGCGCGGATCGACACCCAGTCCCCGCGCATGGCCAACGCTGGTAAGCAGTAGTGCAGAGGCCTGATTGACGGCATCCTGCGCAACCAGGCGTTTGCTATACGGCTGGCTGATGGGGTAGTTGTCACGCCCTGGTGTTGCCAACTCATCTGGCCGGTATGCATGCGGGAATTGGGCGTAGGGGTTGTTCGCAGCGACTGCGCTGAAGGGTGCCATCAGCCGCGTCATAAAGTCCAGGTGCTGTTTCAGATCGTGGCCCATCCGGTGCGCCTGCAGGTTCTCGATGATGGCGTAAGAGCGCACCGGCATCGTCAGCCCGCCACTGACTTCCTCTACAGAGACCAGGCGATCGAGGTATTCACGGTTGTCAAACGGTGTGTCGAATGCCTCGCGCCAGTCCTCGGCGAAGCCATTGCGCTGTGCAAAGCGCTGACTGGCGATGGCCTCCGCTCCGGTTAACAAAGCAATCTGTTTCTCACCTCGAGCTATCGCTCCGAATAACTCTGCCAGCACATGTAGTGGCTCGGTACCGCTGGCGTTGCTGTAGATACGGTGGCTCGGCTCAGCGCCGATACGCTGTGCGATGGATTCTGGCGGATTGTTGCTGCCGCCCAGCGGCGATGCCCAGACCTTTACGGTATCGGCAAACAGCCGGATCACCGCAATAGTATCGACTTCCCCGGCCGGTACACCCGCATCCTGAAGAGCCATTTTGCAGGCGTTGGCAGCCAGATCCATCGGTGCGGCAAAGGGTGGCGTGGACTGCTGGTTAAGGCGCGCGACAAATTGTCCGGCACCGATAATGATGGGTGTATTGTCTGGCAGCGTTTGAGTGTGTTGTGCAGGCATAAGGCGGAGGTGTGTGAGAGCAGTGAGTCGAAGCTGCAGGATACCCGATCATCCGCATCAAGTGCGATAGTTTAGCATCGCAACTATCGACAGGAGACGCGTAGTGCGAAATTCAGGCGAGGGCTATAAACCATGCCGTGACGCAATTGCTACGGTGGCTGGAGCGAGACGCTTTGTGGAGGCGGCTGGCGTCAGCGTGCTCTCATGTTTATAAGAAGCGTTACATCAGCGAAAAATCATTTGCACCACGGAAGTCGATTCACTTATTCGCGCTGTGGTCTGCGGCGGTTGCGTGAGTTCCGAGAAACTCGGTGATAGCGTCACTGTGGTACTCAATGACCCGCAGGGAACCACTGTAGGTGAGATGGTTATCGTCGCGATAGAGGGGGGTGCTGCCCTCAAGGAAAGAACATTGTTGATCACAGAAAGCATCGGTGGAGTCGAGGAACAGCACGTTGTCAGCGTGCTTGTCGGCGATGGCTTTTAGTACCTGATTGGAGGCTTCGGTGTACTGTCTGACAGCGTCAACCTCTTGCACCGTGCAGCCCACATATTGCAGATCAAGGTAGTCGGGGGTAAACAGGCAACGCTCTATGTCAAAGCCCAATTCGGGCGTCTGTCCGAAAACGATAACCTTCTTCTGCGCTTCGACCAATTCGCGAATCGCGGCACTCATGGCTTCTTCAAATACGGTCATGGAATGCTCGAACGAGTGCTCATCTCCGGCGGTAAAGCCGAGATGAATGATCGGGTTTGAGTCAACCTCACCCAGTTGCTCGACTTGTGTATACAGTGTCCAGCGGCCGGCGAGCAGTACCGCAGAAAACCGGTCATCTTTAGCGAAATTAAAGGACGATCTCGTCTGTGAAGCACAGATTTGTCCCCACAGGGGCGCATCTGTGTGAATGATTGTTGCATCCGGTAGTGGCGGGCAGCCATTGACGACTTTAAATATTGACTGGGTGCCGGTGTTGCGAAACAGCTCTGCCAGTCCATAGCGGTAGTTGGTCACATGGCTGTCGCCGAGCAGGATTACCTCGGAGAGAATGTCATCCTGCTCGCCGAAGCAGTTGAACCCACCTGGCAGCGTTGGCCGGTCTTTGCAGCGATAGTTTTTTCCCTGCTTCGCGGTATAGTTTTGGTAGATTTGCTGCGAGGTGGCGCTCAAACGCCATGGTAGGCCGTCATTGGTATAGACAAACAGTGACAGTGCAATGATGCACGATAGTGTGGCGATCAGGCCTGCATAGAATCCCTTGTTCGATACAGGGCTTGCATGCTGGCCGTCGGGAGATGATGGGCTGGTGTGTTGTCGCGGTGTCCTGAAGGGTTGTTCGATATATCGCCACATCAGGGTTGCCAGTACGATGGAGATAGACAGCAGAGCGAGTTTGTCCAGCAGTGTTAGGTTGTACTCCAGGGTATTCCTGTAAAAGACGACCAGCGGCCAATGCACCAGATAGAGGGAGTAGGAAATCTTGCCGAAGAAGCGGGCGACAGGGTTGGAAAACACACGAGAGAATGCTGTTCCGGAACCGGCTAATATCATCATAGTGACAGCGATACCGGGAATCAGCACTGTTACGCCGGGGATACTCATCGATTCGTCCATACCCAATAGTGCGGCTATACATATTGCGAGCCCGAGGAGAAAGATCACCGCGTTGGCGGTAGGGCTGGTGTCGGTATATCTCTTTTCTGCGGTGACGACCCACGCTCCCAGCAAAAACTCGAAAAAGCGGGCCGGCGCCATAAAGAATGCGTACTTGGGGTTGGCCATGACCCAGGCCTGGCTGACCAGTATAAACAGCACGATCAATCCAGTGAGCACACCATGCAGTTTCTCAGCACTGACCTTTTTGAAAAGCAAAATGAGGCACAGCGGCCAGATGAAATAAAACTGCTCCTCCACGGATAGAGACCACATGTGCAGCAGCGGCATTTCTATCGCCTTGTGTCCAAAATATCCGGTGGTTTCTGGAAAGTAGAAATTGGAAACGGAAAGTGCGGCATAGATCGCAGACAAGCTAAGGTCTTTGAAGTGCATCAACGGGGTCAGGAGAAAGCCTGCAATCAGGACGGCGACCAGGGTGGCTAGCAGCGCCGGAAGAATTCGCCTGAAACGACGTGTATAGAAATCTGACAGGTTGAATGTGCCCGCGTCCAGTCTGGTCATCATACCTTTGGAGATAACGTAGCCGGAAATGACAAAAAAGATATCGACGCCGAGGAAGCCGCCCTGGATTGTTTCAAAATCGAAGTGGAACAGCAGGACAGCGAGTACGGCCAGCGCCCTGAGCCCTTCTACATCTCCTCGAAACATTTTTTCACTCCAGTCGTTTTGAGTACAGATTGCTCAGGGGGCAGCAGCTAACAGGCATTCAAAATTGGGTCCCAGCACTGACTCAAATGTCAGGACAATTGGGTAGGAATCCCTGCCCCCTTCGTAGTAGCCATGCCATTGGCTGCTGCCCCAGATTAGCTCCGAAACTGTACTCGGGCGGCTGTGCCTGAGATACAACTCGCCGTAGTGCCCCTGCGGCCCTGTCATGTTCACCCTGCGGAATCGTTGCAAATCACTGTGATCCACAAACAATTTTACGTTGCTAATGCGCTTGGGAGAACCGGGCTTGCTTGAGTGTGGCTTTATCGAGATGCGCATTGCCTGACAGATAGCGGGTAGGGCTGCAAATGCCTGGCGAGCAGTCGCAGGCTTTCTGGATAGTGAGCTGTTGTTTGCCAGAAAAGACTCGTACTCAATGTACATTGGTGTGAATTTGTTTTTCCGGTGTCCTGCGTCGTGGAAGTCGGGAAAACCAAGCTTAGTGCTTATCTCGGTATTGCTGGCTTCGGCTGATGTGTTAACCACCGGAGTAATCCTCAGCGCATGCTTGTTGTAAAGCAGCCCTACGGGTAACAGCATTATCAGGATCATACATACTAGCCTGACCATTGAATGCACTTTTGCAGGTAAGGTATAGAGAAGTAACCCGCTAATGCTCAGCCAGTAAAGCATCACGACGGTTTGATACCTTGGTGCAGTCGCCGCATCTTGAAAAGCTCTACCCATAAAGCAGGCGATAGCCGTCCCTAGTAAAATTGTGGCCATCGCAAGAAAGAACTTGTGCGCGATTGCGAGCTCAGATTCTCCTCGAAAAAATGCCCGCGCCACAACTGCCCAGCCAAATACAATCAAACAGAGAGATGAAACCACGTAAACGTAGGATAATGGCGTCGCTGATCTCGAAAGGGGTGCGCTCAAAAATTTGACGGTGTACTGAAAGAGTTGAGCATGATTGGCAACAAGTGATTGTAGGTGCATTGTCAGCGAAACATCGACCTCTTCTCCTGTCAATTTCTGAAGAACATGGGCCTGTCCTGATTTCAGACCCTGCAGATAGAAAACAACAAAAACCACCAGTAAGAGGGGAACCCAGAACGCGTGCCTGCTGCGACACTGGATCGTAAGGGTTGCTACCATTAAACAGGTGATAACTCCGGAGAAAACAGAAAACGCAGCGATAATGGCAAGCAGACATGCGGTCAGAGCGCTTAATAAGCTTAGATTCTTTCCGCGGCACACAACCAGATAGACGCTGAGTGCGCTGCAGGATGCGCTGATATACCACAGCGAGTTGATCGGGAAAATGAGGTTGTGAAACTGCGAAAAACTGAGCGTATAAATCAATGCCATTCCGAGCATAAACCAGCTGATATCAGGGTTCTGCAGTTTTGGTAATCTGGAAACTATAAAGTACAGATAGCAAAGGACGCCGATACTCAACCACATGCCTAAATAGAGCAAATCGTTGTGCCCGTAGAAGAACTTATACTCTACTGCCAACAACAGGCGTCCGATGGCAATCCTGTGTGCACTGGCGTGGGGCGCAAGCCACTCTTGCACTGTCACACTGCTCCAGCCGTTTTCCACAACTTCCTGTGCTGTCGGTATCAGCCGCAAAAGGTCGTCTACCGGTATATCGATATGAAATCTGGC
Source organism: Halioglobus sp. D3-4 (assembly GCF_055809315.1). NCBI lineage: Bacteria > Pseudomonadati > Pseudomonadota > Gammaproteobacteria > Cellvibrionales > Halieaceae > Halioglobus > Halioglobus sp. D3-4. Next base: position 1,699,433 of record NZ_CM147907.1, on the reverse strand, counting down.
CCAAAATAGCCAGCTAAATAGCAGGGAGCAGACACCGGCCGCAATGCTGATAGCGATCAGCATGTTTGCCGAATAGTGGGTGAAGCTCTTGCGGTTCAAATTCGCCACAGGGAAAGGTTTGATTCACTGTAATTATTGTTAATGGAAGCAACATTTTTTATTACCTCAGACTCTAGCGCGAAACCCCGCACAGTTGAACTTGAATTTGTGTACTCTTTCCCATGTTGAGCACAAAAAAGTCGGCTTGGGTTGGGCTTTGTCCACCAACGCCCTGCAGGCGCGCAAGGTCGGGTGTGCCACCAGTTGGAAATTAATTACCATGCCCGAGAGTCCGGTGACAAAGCCGATAAGGATGAGAGCGACAATGCGTGCGGCCCACTCCAACATGGCGGGAAAGTCACGCAGGGTGACATGCAGGCTCATACGCATAGCGGGACACGGTACCGCCGCGGGTCCGTGCCATTTCCAGAGTGTGAGAGGGGCGTCATGTTTCAGAAGCAGCAATTCCACGCGCGTTGGAATATACTTTGTCACGACCTGGCCATTGCGAGGTGATGTGAAGCATTTGATGAGAACAACAAACTATGACTCAGGATATAGAGGTTGAAATGATTTGCCCGGTGTGTCGGGCCGTCGACAGCCATGAGTTGGCCGAATTGCCACAGGATTACGAGTATCAGGTTGAGATTGCGACACAATTTGGCATCCGGGTCTGCAACGCCTGTCGCTCGGAGTTCGTTTTTCCGCGTCCTTCGCTGGATGAATTGCGGCGCATGTACCCCGATAACTACTACGCATACGGCAAGGAAATGGGTGGTTTCTGGCAGGCGATCTATGATTTGTGGTGCCGCAGCGAAGCGAAGCGGCTGCTCGGCCTTTCCACGAAGCGCCCGCTGCATCTTTTTGACATCGGAGCAGGGGACTGCCGGCGTTTCAAAGCGATGGCACCGGCCGGCAATTTCAAGTTTTCGGGTGTCGAGATGAATGAGGAGATGGCGCAGGCCGCCTGTGATGAGGGGTTTGATATTGTCGCCGGAACGTTTGAGGAGTTCGAGCCAGCAGACAACGCGGGAAGGGTCGATGTGCTTACGATTAACCACGTGATCGAACACGTTACAGACCCCTACGATACCGTGCAAAAAGCGCATTCGTTGCTGGCCGAGGGCGGTATATTTACCGGGCGCACGCCAAAGCTGGCCAGTACCGGGCACCGGTTTTTTGGCCGCTACTGGGGAGGCTATCACTTTCCTCGTCACCTGCAACTTTTTACTCGGGAGTCTCTGGAACTGCTCCTGAACAGGTGCGGTTTCCGCGAGGTTGAGATCGTTGAGGAACTCAACCTGTTTCCGGCCCTCACATTGCAGAATTTCCTGCTGGGCAAGTTAGGTGCGCCACTGAAACTGGAGGCGGGGCACTCCCGAATCTGGACCTTGCTCGTGTTCCTCACTGCGCCGCTGAGTATCTTTGATTACCTCTTTCGCCGCAGTGACTGCATGATTTTCAGTGCGCGCAAATGATGGCGAATACCTCAAGTGCAATCCACCAGGGCATACCGTTTACCGCGGAAGAACGGCATTACTATCGCCGGCCCAGAATACCCCGTCTAATTGTCGACCTGTCACTGCCGTGGTTACAGATTATTCTCGGCTGTGCGCTTTTTATTGCCTATCCCTCAATTTGGAGCTGGCTGGTCGCCATTTGCATTATCGCCGGCGGGCAGCATGGCCTGTCGCTGATCGCGCACGAAGCGTCACATTTTCTGATCTGGCCCCAGAATAAGCGGATCAATGATTTTATTGGCACCTGGTTTTTTGCTGCGCCGGCCGTTCTGCCCTTCAATGTGTATCGACAGCGCCATATTATTCACCACCGCCTGGTTTCGCAGCCCGGTGACTCAAAGGATGCCTATATCCGCGACTGGCGTGGCTGGCGTTTCTTTGCCGAGGTCTTCAGGAGCCTGTCCGGGCTGGAGTATCTGGTGAAGGTGCGCGATGCGATGCAGTCTGGTAAAAGCGGCGAAATAGAAAAGTTTGAGTCCAATCTGCGCCGTGGCCAGACCACCATCTTGGTCGCGAACGGTATACTCTTTCTGATTTTTCTGCCCTTTGACCCCTTGCATTTCGGTATACCGACCTACTACTTCATACTCTGGCTGTGGCCGCTGCTGACGGTCAGCTTTCTATTTGCCAAAATCCGTGCGCTGATCGAGCATCAGCCCGAGCACTCAGAACGTGTTGAAGCACCCGAAACACCTTATTTCATGAATACGCCCGGGCCGATGCTGCGCTCGGTCAGGGCAACCTGGTTGGAGCGTCTCTTCTTCTCAAAGATAAACTTTCACTACCACGCAGAGCACCACTTATGGCCGTGGATCAGTTACCAGCACCTGCCGGATATCAATGCGCGCATATGGCGTGGGTCAGAGCAACAACATGCCCTGATCATCGATGGTAATTATGTGGTGTATGACAGCAACTACAGCTACACAACCGGTGTGAAGAACGTCATTCAGGGACGTTGACGGACGCTCAACCCTGACCGCCAAACACCCAGATAGAGCCGAGGCAGAAGCTCCATGCTGTCATCGTCACGTTGGCAATAAACTGCACAATAAGATAGTGAAATTCGAAGGTTTTGACTCCGAAGTACATCACCAGTGTATTGATGGTGAAAATGCCTACGCACATCAACAGGTATCTCGCGAGTACCGATTGGTGAGGTGCGTCGGTGGAGAAGGTCCAGTGGTATTGCATTGAATAGTTGTACAGGCCGGTGAGAACAACTGCGATGCTGGAACCCACAATGACTTCCAACTGTAATCCATCAACCAGTAGCCAGGTGAGAATCATCAGCAGGACGGCGCTGCTTCCCCCGACAAAGGTGTGGCGGATTAACTTTGTGGTATCGACCATCTGCCTGCCCTGGATTGTTTTTGCAGAGCGGCGATTCTAGTGGAATCAGGTGAAGGGCTCCATATGTCGCCTCTGAAAAAGCCCTTCAGAAGCTGCGTTCTGTGACAGGCATCTCCGTTCAGCGCTGAGAGTTTGCAGGGTACAGGCACATCAGGGTCGCAGGTCTCGCAACCGGCTCTGCAGAATGCAGAAAATGATGCCTCACGCAGCGGGGCCTATGCTATATTCTCTGGGATTTTTTGCATTAAAACGCTAACAACAGGATGAGTATGACGACAAGTCTGCCCGCCAGAGCAGGCGTTGCCCTGAACTGGATTTTTCTGATCTGTGTTGCTGTTTTCGCCATTGCGATAGCTCACAATCACGTCCAGCTGATCTCGCATGCCTTCCCGCTGGATTACAACGAAGGCGGTATGCTGGTAACCACGTCGACCATCCTTCAAGGTGGCAATCCGTACTCCATCGCCAGCCAGCCAACACATATCAGCCTGTATCCGGTTCTCTACAATATAGTAGTGGCGCCACTGGCCAGTATTTTTGGCAATACGTTTGAATTACATCGCGCTGTCTCGGGTTTTTTTATTCTCGCCTGCTGCGCGCTGTGCTGTTACCTTTGTCGTAAAGAATCTGCGGGGACGGTGGAGAGCCTGACTGCAGCGGCGATGCTGTATGCCGCGATGCTTTACTACTCTACGCCGGTTGCCAGTACCAACAGCTTCGGCCTGTTTCTGTTTCTCTCAGCGATCACCATCCCGTGGGTGAGTGGGTTCTCTACCCGCAGTCTTGCGGTAGCGATTGTACTTGGGGTACTTGCGTTCTACACCAAGCAGTATTTTGTCGCTTGTCTGGGCTATGTGGCCCTGTACATGTTTCTGGCTGTTTCCAAGAAGCGCGCGGTGTATTTTGGCATCGCGGCAGCTGCGGTGTTTGTCGCAGCTCTGGTCGTGGTTTGCTATACATCGCCCTATTATTTGGAAGCGACCTTTTTTGCCGTTCGCGGCGGGTATCGGATGGCAGCCTCCGAAGAGCACGTTTTTACACAATTGCAGGAATATGGACAGATCTACCTTCCACTGTTGGCAGTGTGGGTTGCTGCGATAGCCCTACGGTGGTACGCCAAAACACGGGAACCGCAGCATGCTGGGGGCAACGCACCGCGAGGTGCTGTTAACCTGGCGCAACTGGATAAACCACTACTGCAACCCAGGTTAAACTATATCTGGTTCTGTCTGGTCTGCTCGCTGACTATTTTTGTACTGGTGCTGGGGAAGAACCGCGGGAATCACCTGACCTATCTTTTTCAGTTGGTCTCGCCTTTTTTTCTGGTGGGGCTGTTTGCCCTTATATCGAATATGCCAAGGGCCCGCTGGCCTTTCAGGTTACTAATAGTACTGGCCTTCTATAATAGCTACACAATGTTGCCCCGTGACTTTACGGTCGAGGATGGGGGCTGGCAAGCGATCCGCAGCGAGATAGCGGGGGCCGAAGATGTTTACGCATCCACCCTGGTGCTGGAGGAGGTCGTCGCAAAGGGTGTGCCTATCTACCTCAGTGGCGGTACGCGCTACTTTATTTTCGGGGGCGACAAACCGGGTTTCCTGAAGAAGGCCGAGGAGCAGGACGATGTGGTGGCTGTGTGGGAGCGATTTGTCGCGCAGATGCAGCGCAAAATCGAGAATCAGGAATTTGATCTGTTGCTGATAGACAACAAGATGAATCTCCCCGAGTCACTGCTCAAACCCGAGGTCAATACCAAAGCCCTGCTGCGGGAGCACTACCATCTGTCGGCCAGGATCAAGCTGCCGCTAATGGATCGTCTCGGCGGTGGGACATTTCGTGTGCAGGTCTGGAAACCTATTCGCCGGCAGGAGTAGGGCGGTACACGGCATAGGCGCTGGTCCCCCTGACTTGCTGCGGCATTAATGTCTCCTCCAGGTGGCACAGCGATGACACCAGCCGGTGCAGCGGTCGCATCGCTTTTCCGGGGGCATTCATCTGGGTCTCACGCTCAATGCCCAGTGCAGACATCATTCTCAACGGGATATAGGGGAGGCGGAAGAAGTACGCCGCGCGCTTGGTGGTCCAGTTGAGTTGCCGCGCAAGGTCATTGAGCATTTCCAGCGTGTAGCGTCGATAGTGACCATAGAAGTCATCGAAGTTGGACCAGATTTCCTGACGGGTGGGGACGGTGATAATCACAACCGACAAGTTGGGGAAGCTCGCTACCAGTTTCTCCAGGAACTGCTCCGGCTCGGGCAGATGTTCGATGACGTCCAGCAGCAGTAGCCCGGTCACTTGTGAGCGCCGCTCAAAGGACAGGTCACAGGCATCCACCCCGGCATCCACGAATGATTGCATGCCTTCTATCGGCTGGACTTCTGCCAGTTCGACACCATGGACATTCAAGCCGTACTCTCGCAAGCCTTTTACCACCGGGCCGCGGCCGCAGCCCACTTCCAGAAAGACACTGTTGTCGCTGGATTCGCGCTTGAGAATACTCGCCAGCAACCTGTTGCGGGCAATATTCCACCAGTGAAACTGAATTCCCTCCGGATAGCACAGTTCGAACTGTTGGTCAGAGAAGGTTGTATTCATAGGGTAGTCGTTCGGCGTATTATGAGTTTTGCAGCGCTTATTATGTGTGCTGGAGGAGTGGGCGCGCAGCAATCAAGAGTGCAACAATATACCCTTCGGCGAGACAGTTGGCTAGAATAACGTCCTTCGCCGACGCCGAGGTGTGCTGCGCCGCTGTGACGAATCTGGTCCGTTTTTTCCCGCCGCATGTGCCGCCCAAACAGCGAGATAACAGAAATATGGCAGGACTATTGCGCGCTGGTTCTAAAACTGAAGAAATTACAGCCAAGCTGCTTGCGCAAGCAACATCGCTGGTGTTCTGATATACAATTACCGTTTTCAGAGTGGAAATAAGGTCAGCTCCATGTCGACGAAGTCCCTGCCCATCCTCGCGATCGTGATACCTTGTCTGAATGAGGAATTGGTGCTGCCCGAGACATCCAGAACAATGAGCTCGAAACTCGATTCGCTGGTGGAGAAGGGGCTGATAAGTCCGGATTCCCGTATTTACTTTGTCGATGATGGCAGTACCGACGGCACCTGGGCGTTTATTTCCAAGCTGGTAAGTTCTGACAGGAAGTTTCGCGGTATCAAGCTAGCCAGGAATTACGGGCATCAGTACGCCCTCTATGCCGGATTGATGCACGCCGAGGGCGATGCGCTGGTGTCTATCGACGCCGACCTTCAGGACGATATCAACGCTGTCGATGAGATGGTGGAGCGCTATCGCGAAGGCAACGAGATCGTTTTTGGCGTCCGGGATGATCGGCATACAGACGGCAAGTTCAAACGATGGACGGCCGCACTGCATTACTGGGTGGCGGCCCGTTTCGGTATTAAAACGATACCCAACCACGCCGACTTCCGGCTTATGAGTAAAAAAGCCATCGCTATGCTGGGAAATTACCGCGAGGACAATATTTACCTGCGCGGGGTTGTCCCGCTGCTGGGGCTGAAATCCTGCAAGGTTTACTATGCGCGGGGAGAGCGTTACGCCGGGGAGTCCAAGTACGGCTGGCGTGAAATGTTCGGCCTGTCGGTGCGCGGTATCACCTCATTCTCGATCAGCCCGCTGCGCGCGATCGCTGTTTTTGGGTTTGTTGTTTTTCTGGTATCGCTGGGGCTGAGCGGCTGGGCGCTGTGGGCCAAGCTGACAAACATCGAGACGGGCATAGACGGATGGGCCTCGACAGTTATCCCCATGTACCTGCTCGGCGGCTTGCAGTTGCTGGCTATCGGGGTGGTCGGCGAGTATGTCGGCAAGATGTACATGGAGGTCAAAAAGCGTCCGATGTACCAGGTGGAGGAGATTCTCGGGGGAGACTGAGGGAGCCGTTCAGGCGGATACGGGCTGTTGTCTCGGGAGAGGTCTCACATCGTTGGTAAATTATAACTATAGCGTTCGCGTAACAAGTTACCCTCATCGGCTGCGAAAAGCGGTTTGAACGATTCCCCAGTGCTGCCTGTGGTAGTTGCCTAAACAGAAAAGCAGCATATTGTTTAAGGGGTTTAGCATGTCAGGAATTCATAGCGAGTATTGTGATGAACAGTAATAAAAGTGGCGGTGCGGCCGAAGCGCATGCGGGGACGGTTGAGGTCTGCCCGGTGTGCGATACGCAGTGCACTGACATCGCCTACACACTGCCGCGGTTTAATCTGTTGGTTTGCCCGGGCTGTACGCATCTGTTCTCACAATTAAAAGTGGAGCCGGAGGCGTATGAAGCAGACTACTTCCTCGAAGCCAACGCCGAGCATTGGGAGAACCCGGAAGAGGTGTTGTTCAATGATCTCGACGCCCTGATTCAGGAATATATGCCCCGACAGCGGGCTGAGGTGCGAACGCTGGATGTGGGTACTGCCACCGGCTATCTGCCCAGACATTTTGGCGCGCTTGGTTATGAAAGCTGCGGGCTCGATATCAGCGAAGATGCCGTGCGTTACGGCACCGAAGAGCTGAAAATTCCTCGCCTGCAGGCGGCCAATATCGAGACGTATGTCCCCGAAATCCCTTTCCCGGTGGTCACCAATATCTACGTGATTGAGCACGTTGCTGATCCCGTGCCCTTTCTGGAGGGTATTCGGCGCAGTCTGGCCGAGGATGGCATTTTTATCTGCATGACTGTCGACTCAGATTCACTGATCTTCCGCATGGCAAAAATACTCTACCGTATTACCGGTGGACGGAGTTTCGGTGCGCTGGAACGTATCTGTGAGGTGCACCACCTAAACCATTTCAATCGCAGGAGCCTGGAGTACGCGCTGGATAAATCGGGGTTTGAGGTCGTGCACCGTTTCAGCCGGAACCTGCCGCTGCGCACGCTGACACTGCAACCCTTACAACGCGTGGCAGTGGCGGCACTGTATCTGCTATCGCCGCTGCTTGATTCATGGTTTCTCCAGGGCGTAGTGTGCCGCCCCAAACGTACCGACCGCTGAGGGAGTATCATAGCGATGATCACCGAGAGCAATCGGGAACCCAAGCCGCCAGCAGGAGTTGATGAATGTCAGCCTTAGACGACAAAACGATTCAGGATTTTGACGAGCAGTGGTCTCGTTATGATGATAATGATGGCTGGTATGCATCCTTCGGCCTGTTTTCTGACATTGTATCGCCGCTGATGCATACCGATGATTTCAAGGGCAAGAAGGTTGTCGATATCGGCAGCGGTACCGGCAGGATTGTCGGCATGTTACTTGAGTCCGGCGCTGACCATGTGTACGCGGTGGAGCCTGCGAAGGGTGCTTTCGAGAAACTGAAAAACAATGTGGCATCCATGGAGCGGGGCAGGGATGTCACCGCGTTGAATACGCGCGGCGATGACTGGGCTGTCGATGAACCTCTCGATCTCGCCATCTCGATCGGCGTGATTGAGTTCATCAGCGACCCGGGCCCCACCGTAAAGCGCTGCTATGAGGCGTTGAAGCCCGGTGGCGATATCTTTTTCTGGCTCTGCAGCTATGAGGGCAACGAACTCTACCTGAAGTTCGTGCAACCCCTGCGCAAGCTCACGACGTTTCTCCCGCACTTTATGCTGGTGGGAATAGTGCACCTTCTTTACTGGGCACTGTGTTTTTACCGTCTGATCGGCAAGCTACTACCACTGCCGTTAATGCGCTACCTCGATAAAATCTGGTGGCCGATGTCGGCCAAAAAACGGCGCCTGGTGATTTACGACCAGCTTAACCCCACGTATCTAAAGTACTACAGAAAGCATGAGGCCATCGCGTTACTCGAGGCTGCGGGCTTCAAGGACATTGAAATTCACCATCGCCATGGCTATAGCTGGAGCGTGAAGGGGCGGAAGGTCTAGCGTACTGGGCACCGCACCGGGGCGCAGGAATATTGAACCTTGTCACACTCTGGGAGGAAGTTTTTTGCGCCTGGCTTGTGGCAAACAAGCATTTCCTTTACAAATGCATAAATGCTCGCGCATCCTCCTTATGAATAAAAGGTGCAGGTTCCACAGGGCAATTGCGACATGGGCTGTCTGTACAACCCAGTCATAAGTTTCTATACTAACAGCAGGCTGGTAAAAACCCTTGTTTTTATTAGGGTTTTTTAAAAAAGACGCACACGCGAACGGGTCATTAAACATGCTCATCTCAGGTAATCACCGATGAGTCACCAGGTTATCTTGATTAACCCGCCACAGGTGTTCACCAAGAACCAGGTGGCGAGCGGTATTACGCCTCCGCTGGGGATTGCCTATCTTGCCTCCGTGCTGGAGCATCACGATATATCGGTAGATATTATCGATGCAGTGGGGCTTGACCCCGGCTCTATCAACGCCTTCGAAAAAGAAACCTTTGTCCGCGGTTTGAGCTTTGAGGACATCGTGGCGCGACTCGACGACGAGGTGAAAATCGTCGGTATATCCAATCTGTTCTCTTTTGCCTACCCGGTGGTGCAGGAACTGTGCCGACAGATCCGGGCGCACAACAGTGAGATTAAGATCGTGCTCGGTGGACCCCACCCCAGCGCACTATATGCTGAGATTCTGGAAGAGGATCGCGAACTCGTCGACTTCGTTGTGCTTGGTGAGGGTGAGAATCCGTTCCTCTACCTGTGCCAGAAACTACTGCAGGACAACATCCTGTTCCAGAGCAATATCGGTAGTGACATCAGTAATCTTGCCTATCTCGATGACAACGGCAACTGTGTGATGGGCACCGAAAAGCTCGAGCGCAACACCAAGTTGAATCAGGACACCATACCGTTTCCAGCGCGCCACCTTCTGCCGATGGAAGAATATATCAAGGCACAGGAGTCGCACGGTTATTCCAATGGCCGCTGGACGTCACTGATTAGTTCGCGCGGCTGTCCGTATGGTTGTACATTTTGTGCGTCCAGAAAAACGCGCTGGGTCTCGCGCAGTGCGACTGATGTCGTCGATGAAATCGAGTACTGCATCAATGAATGGAACATTCGTGAATTCCATTTTGAAGATGACAATATGACGATCAACGTCAAGCGCCTGATAGAGATCTGTAATGAGATTAAACGCCGCAAGCTGGATATCAGCTGGCAGACACCCAATGGTATTCGCGCCAGCCGTATCGATGAAGAAATGCTCACGGCGATGAAAGAAAGCGGATGTGAGCATGTGACGCTGGCTCCTGAGAGTGGCTCGCCCCGCGTACTCACTGACATTATCCAGAAAGGCAAGGATTTCGACCTCGATCACTTGCGAGACTGCGGTGCTACCGCGCACAAGCTCGGCTTGAAAGTGGCGGCCTATTTTGTATTGGGTCTGCCTGGTGAAACGCGCGAAGATATGGAGATGACCATTTCCTATGCCAAAGAACTCGCCAGAGTGGGCGTGGACGAGGTCAACTTCGGGCTGTTTATTCCGTTGCCGGGCACGCCGTTATGGGAACCCAGCAAGCACAAGATCAAGGATCTGGATTGGTTGGACCTTCTGACTGTGGGCGATCTGGCCAAAGCGGTATCGTTTAACGACGAGGTCGGTAGCAAGGAGCTGGACTGGGTGCGCAAGAAAGCCTACCTGAGCTTTATGTTAACGCGAATAATTTATCACCCGTTACAGTTTGCCGGCACCATCTTCAATGTATTGCGTGGCATTGAGAAGACCAAAACGGAGCGGGCACTGAAAACGATTTATGCCCGCTACAAGAAAGACACCAAGGCAGAAATTAACAAGCTGGTATTCGACAATCGCACGTTCTATGCGTATCGCCATATGTATAGAAAAATCTATCGTCTGATATTCCGCTAAGTTCCCGGTGCTTTCTGCGCTACTCCTGTACGCTCCCTTCATCCATCGCGGGCAGGCTGACGGTAATCTTCAGCCCCGTGCCAGTGTTCTGCGCTGTAATTTCCCCGCCGTGTTGCTGTAGGGCTCGCCTGGCGATGGCGAGGCCGAGTCCATAGCCCCCGGATTCTCGCGTACGGGCGGTATCGACGCGGTAGAACTCATCGAAAATCGTTTTTTCGTCGCCCACTGGTACACCCGCCCCACGGTCTTCGACAACCACCAAATAACGCCCCCCCTTGGAGAGTAGGGACACACGGACCTCGGTGTCAGCAGCGGTGTGCTGCAGGGCATTGCGGAGGATGTTCTCAAAGCTCTTGTGCAGAAGATCCCCTGAACTGTCGACCAGGGCCTGGGGAGTATTTGTGTTGAAGCTGAACAGCTTGCCCGCCACCTGTCCTTCAAAGTTGGCATCCGCACACAACTGTTCCAGCAGGGATACAAGATCGATATGCGTATCGAGCGTGAGGTCCTGCGCCTGAGTGGCCAGCAATTGCCCGATCAACTCCTCCAGTCGCTCAGCCTCCTGTTCAATTCTCTGCATATAGTTGTCTACATTGCCAGGCTTTTCCTGCGCCAGCGCCAGCGCGATGCGCAGGCGCGCCAATGGTGAGCGCAATTCGTGTGAGACATCCCCGAGTAAACGCTTCTGCGCCTGTATCCGCTCCTGTAACTGCTCTGCCATCGTATTAAAATCGCGAGCAAGTTCGTCGGTCTCATCACCACCTTTTTCACGTACCTGCAAGCGTGTATCCAGTTCGCCATTGGCCAGCCGTCTAGATGCCAGGCGCAAATCCTTCAGCCGGTTGGTCATCAGTCGCGATAGCACGAAGCTGACGAGACCGCTGACCAATACTGCAAGAACAATCCGCAGCCACAGGCTGTCACCAAGTGCATTGATAATAAAGCCGCGGTGCGAGGGAAACACGAAAACAGCGGCAGCGGCACCCTCGTAGGGTCGATAGATACGGTAGGCCACCATATGGTTATTCGGTTGCCGCACGATCGGCATGTTCGGGCGAGAGCGCAATTGCTCAGCGATTTGCGCCACTGCCGAGGGTACTTTTCGTTTCAGCAGGTCATGACCTTCGCGCGATATCACGTAGATCTGGATATCGTGTCTGTCTCGCACATCGTCAACTGTTGCCGCCAGCTCCGGGCCCTGCTGGTTCTCCAGGCTGTAGATTGTGCGCAGTAGGAACCGGTGCGGCGGCCCGGGACGTTTATTATCGCCCCATTCACGCCCCGGCGGCAGTTCTTCGAAATAGTTTGAGGCCAGCATCCAGCTCCCGAGAATGGCGATCGACATCAGCCAGAAGCCGAGAAAAATCCTGAGAAACAGATTGCCCCGCAATTTCATGAATCAGCCGCCCGTGCGGTACTGATAGCCGCTGCCGCGCACACTGACAATCAGGTTATCACCACCGAGAGCCGCGAGCTTTCTGCGTATTTTGCTGATGTGAACATCAATGCTCCTGTCATAGGCGGACAGCGCTCGGCCCAGTGCCTTCTCGCTGAGGAGTTCTTTACTGACCACAGTGCCGGCGTTGGTCACCAGCACGTGCAACACATTGAATTCGGTACTGGTGAGCTGCAGGTCGGTACCGTCATACATGGCGCTGCGATCCGCGGTATTCATGGTCGTTTTTCCCGCTTGCAGGACTGACGTCGGAGTATCGTCGGCCAGCCGGCTTCCACGGCGCAGGATGGCGCGAAGCCGTGCTGCCAACTCCCGCGGGTTGCAGGGTTTGGGCAGGTAGTCGTCGGCACCGAGTTCAAGTCCCAGTATCCTGTCTGTGTCTTCACCGCGTGCGGTCAGCATCAGTATCGGAGTGTTACTGAAATGGCGTATCTGGCGCAATACATCCAGCCCCTGCAAGCCAGGCAGCATTATGTCCAGTACGATCGCATCGTGCTCGTGCTCGCGACAGTGCGACACGCCCTCGGCGCCATCGTGAATCGCCTGTGTGGAAAATCCCTCCAGAGACAGAAAATCGGACAGCAGGGCACATAGCTCCCTGTCATCATCGATAATCAGTACATTGGTACTCATTCAGCGCGCTCCCGTTGTTCTTACAGCCGCAGTGTGAACAAAGCGTAGAAGCTTGTCACCCAGCTTAACCGCAGTCGGCTTTATTTAACATTTCTTTACGCTGTCAGGGCAGAGATTAACGGCGGTCCGGGCGTATTATTCTTCACGTCAGGCGATGCGTGGCACAGCACGCAAACGCATCGCGGACACTACGATTTAATTTTTGCAGGAGAGAACACCGTGAAATTGAACATGAAGAAGGTCCTTCTGAGTATCGTCGCACCTGCCATAGCAACTCTATTCGTCGCCGCTGCTAGCTGGTCGTTGCCCGAGGACGGTGGGAAGCGACCCGATCCCCAGCACCGCATCACACATCTGGCAAAAATGCTCGAACTCACTGACGAGCAGGAGTCCACAGTGCAGACTTTGCTGACCACCTCGTTTGATGAGTCCGAAGCTGACAGGGAGCGACTGCGGGAATTGAGAGATCAGCTGTACGGGCAGCCGGGCAGTTTTAATTCAGCCACCGCCCAGACGGCTGCAGACGAAATCGGGCAGATCACCAGTCGTATGGTATACCGCAGGGCAAACGACCGTGCCCAAATTTTTCAGTTACTCAATGATGAGCAGCGCGTAATGATGGCCGAAATGGCCGAGCACAGGCGTGAGCGCGACGGTAAGCGCGGCGGCCACCGTGGGGCTCCCTTTTAGCGAACTCTGGTAACCCCCTTACCAGGTCCTGTTGGGCGGCCCTTCGGCCGCCCTTTTTTGCTGCTTCTCAAATACAGATAGGTACGCTGCGTTATACCTGACTCCCACAGCCCCATTGAAGGGGAACTGCAAGAACCCCATTAGAGCTCCTCTACACTCAAACCCAGCTCCTCGCGCAATGCAGCGGTCGCATTCAGTTGTCCTGAGCTGGTAATTATTGCCGTACTGGCTAGTTCTGGCTTCAAGTATGTTTCCACGACTCGGCGCAGATCATCCAGCGTAACGCCTAGTACGCGTTGTCGGAACAATTCCCTGGATTCGTGGCTGCGACCGAAAAGGCGGTTGTGGAAGTGTTGCTTTGCCTCCCCGGCTGGTGAGCTGGGCTTGTCCATGCTGCCGATGACGCCGAGGATCGATTCTTCCAGCGCGCGGTAATCATGGCGATTGTCCAGCATCCATGACACCGCCAGATCGAAATCCTGCAGGGTTCCCGCAAGCCTTGGGTCACGGTAGGAGTAGAAACGAAATGCCGCCACACCAGAATCCTGCGATGCGCCACCGCCGTAAGCGCCGCCTTGCTCGCGTATGGCCCGGTGCAGATAACCGTTGCGCAGGAATCCACCGAGTACCGTGAGTGCGGCGGCATCGGGATGCTGTTCCGGCACGGTGGGGTAAGCACGGGCACAGAAGTTGACCTGTGTGTTGGTCAGCCACAGCTCGGCGCGGCGTTCGCGAATGGTTGGCAGGATGAAAGCGGGGCGTTGCGCACCGGGTTCGGCCTGTGACCAGATCGCACTGGCGGTCTCTGCGACTTCGCCTACCTTGTGCTCTTCCGCAATTGCAACAAATTGCATAGAAGAGCCCAGCAGGCTTTCGTGTAGCTGCGACAGCCGATCCGCCAGTTTCTGCAGCCCATCGGTTTCCGCCAGGCTGTCGTCAAGCAGGCGCAGTTTACGTATGCCGGCCAGCCCGGACTGGTGGTGATGAAGCTGCGCCAGAGGGCTCATACCCGCGCAGGCTGCTGTCATCGCAAGACTGTGACCATTGCCGGTGATTGACTGATCGCGGCGCGCGCGCTGTTGATTCACTAAATCCCGAATGCGGTTGGTCTCAGTAAAGCGCACGCTGTGTAGCGTGTCGTGCATGAGCTGCGACTGCGCTTCGGTATTGCGTAGCAGCGCCTTGGACGACAGTGAAAAATGCGCGTTGATCGACTGTTCATTGTCGGCGTTGCCGCGCATGGCGACAAATGCAGAAATCGAACCTACGGTTGCCGCCTGACGCTGTTGCACTGCCATATACGATTCCTCACCGAGGCCCACTTCGGTGAGAATGTTGCTGTACAGAGGTAGAATTTGCAGCTGTTCATCGTCCAGTGGCGGCAGCGGGGCCACCGTCTGCTGATAGACGATGCCATTGGTTCCCTGAGCATACGTGGTAAACGGGAGTCCGTGCAGCTGCATTTCCTTGAAAGTCAGCTCGGGCAGCGAGGCGGGTACATCGCTAAGTTCCACCTTGGGCAGTACGCTGTCGTCGTCGACTTGCGCCTGACGCGCGATCAGATCGGCGGCCAGTTGCACGGTAGCTTCGCGCTGTTCTGCTGTCATAGCGGATTTGATATCGGCCAGGCGCGCTTGTTCTTCCTCGCGCTGGCGGGTAGAGAGCTGTTTGTCCGGTGTCATCACCAGTGTTACGCGGTGCGTGTTATCCAGCAGCAGCTGCCGCGCCAACTGACGGATATAGTCGGGGTTCTGGATCTGCTTTTGGAGGTCGGCGATCACAGGCTCCAGGTTCAGCACGGCGATGGGGTCACTGTAATGTGTGGCGCAACCGAGAGCCTGCAAAATGAGTTGCAGGCCATAGGGATAGCCATCACCGGTGATTTCGCGCTGGTGCAGTTCCAACTGGTGCAGTACTGCCTCCAGTCGCTCCTGGCTTACACCTTCTTCTGCGACCTGCTCGATGACGCCGAGTACCAGTGTTTCCAGTGCATCGGCGTGTTCCGCCTCACTGCCTTCGATGCCACAGCAAAATACCATCTCACGCATGGAGTCCTCCAGACCGCAAAGCGGCGAAGGGGAGCGTCCCAGCTCAGTGGTTTCCAGCGCGTGCTGCAGGGGTGAGGCGCTATTGTCCAGTAGTACGCTGGACAATAGCTGCGCTTCCAGCAGCTGTTTCAGGTCCGAGCTTTCACCCAGCATCCAGCCAATTACCAGATGTGTTTTGTTGTCGGTAGTGTCGTTCTCGTCATAGACAAAGCTGTCCTGCACACGCAGTGGCTGTGGCAGACGTTGCTCTGGTTGTACCTGAATGCGCTCGGGCAATTTGTCGAAGTGGTGCAGAGCCTTCTCTTCAAACATTCGCTGGTGTTCGCTGGCTGCGATATCGCCAAACGTCATAAATATGGCATTGCTGGGGTGATAGTGGCTGCGGTAGAACGCCTGCAGCTGTTCATAGCTCAGATCCGGAATATGCCGGGGATCACCGCCACTGTTGTAGTGGTAGGTACTGGTAGGGAAGAGGTGCTCACACAGTTTGCCCCACAGTACGCTGGTGATGGAGCTCATTGCACCCTTCATCTCATTGAACACAACACCCTTGAATACGAGATCGCTGTCGGGATTGTCAGCCTCGGAAAATTCAACTCGATGGCCTTCCTGGGCAAAGTCCAGCGGGTCCAGTCGTGAAAAGAACACGGCATCCAGATAGACCTGCAACAGGTTGTCGAAATCCTTGCGGTTCTGGCTGGCAAATGGATAGGCTGTCCAATCCGAGCTGGTGAAGGCGTTCATGAAGGTGTTGAGGGAGCGGCGCAGCATCATGAAAAAGGGGTCGCGTACCGGGTAGTGGGCACTGCCGCAGAGCGCTGTGTGCTCGAGAATGTGAGCAACGCCGGTAGAGTCCTGTGGTACCGTGCGCAGTGCGACCAGAAATACGTTCTCACTGTTGCTGGAGGCGAGGTGGTAGTGGACCGCGCCGGTCTTTTTGTGTTTGTACTGCTCCACCCGTATATTCAGCGATTCAATGCTCTCCTCGCGGACAGCCTCAAAGGCGGGGTGGGCGTTGGGATGGGCGCGGGCGCTGTTACTCATAGTGTATCTCGACAAAAATGTATGTGTGGGCGAGGGTGTTGCCCAGTTTGGAACCGGCAAAGGGCGCTATTCTAACGCGAATTTGATTCACTGTACTGGGGTTTGCGGAATATCACCCGCTGGCTGCAATTCAATCCGGTACATCCACGGCCAGCGCTTGCCGGTTACCCAGATTCCGCCGTCGGAGGGGTTGCGGGCGATGCCGTTCAAAACATCGGTGCCCGGGCGATATTCCTCCGCCGGCAACAGCCCCTGCAAATCGATGCTGGCGGTGACCTTGCCGGTGCGCGGATCGATGATGACGATACGGTCGCTGTACCAGATATTCGCCCATATCGCGCCATCGACCCATTCGAGCTCATTCAGCAGGGTGACAAGTCTGCCGGCCTCAGTGACAGTGATGGACCGTAGGATGTGTGCAGTGGCCGGTGACATGAAGTGCAGCCGGGCGCTGCCATCGCTGTAGATCAGTTCGCTGCCATTGTTCGTCAGGCCCCAACCCTCACCGCTAATCGGCAGCGAGCGCTGCAATGCAAGGTCGGATTGCCGGTAGACCAGCATCGCGCGATTGCGCCAGGTCAGCTGGTAGATATAGCCGTCCAACACGGTAAGCCCTTCGGCGAAGAACCGCTTGTCCAGGTGTGTTCCTGCATCGAGCCGACCGTCGGGGAAGTGGTAGCGCAACAGTCGCGACTCACCGTAATTGCCAGCACTCACATAGAGGTAGTCATCCAGGATCTCCAGACCCTGCACAAAGTGGTCTCGCGACTGGGGTTTCTGGTCCGTGACTATGACACGGTACTGCTGTACCGGGTCGGCAAAGGCCGGCAGGCAGGCAGTGAGTAACAGCAGAATGCGCAGTAAGGTCATTGCGGTATCCGGTTGCGGGACAGATCGCGGATGATAAAGCGCGCCGGTGACAGCGCGCGACACAGGGTGCGGCTAAGCGGTGGGGGTTCTCCGCAGATCATACTGGCGAGCAACTCCGCGATAAGCGGTGTTGAGGCCAGGCCGCGCGACCCGTGCGCCGCATTGACATACAGGCCGGGGAGATACCGTCCGCGCTGTGGGATCGACTGCCTTGCATTTTTGCGCAGCGCGCCAAAAGTATCAATAAACTCGTCAATCTCCGGCACCGGCCCCGCTACGGGTAGGTAATCGGGGCTGGCGCAGCGGTATCCAACGCGGCCCTTCAGCACCGATGGGTCCAGCGCCGTCAGCGTCGAACTCCAGCCCGGGACGGCAGCGGCCAGCTTGGCCAGGTTGTCTCTCGTGTCCTCCTCGCGTAGCGCGGGGTCTGCAGTATTTAGGTTGAAGGATGCACCCATGCTGTGGGTGCCCTCGCGGGCGGGGGCGATATAGCCCTCATGGCAGAGCGCGGCGCGCAGTGTGGCGGTCTCGTCGTTTAAAGGTAATTCGGTAATCTGGCCGCGTATCGTCTGCAATGGCAGCCAAGTTAGGGGTTGAAGTGCGGTGGTGCCGGTACCTGCGGCGACGACAGCAACACTGGCCCGGGCCAGCGTTCGGCCATCGGCTGTGGCGTGCCACGCAGTGCCATCGCTGTGCAGGCTCACATTGCCGCAGTATTCCAGAACGCGGATATTGTCCCGATTAGTGAGCGCTCGACACACTGCCGCCGGGCGTATCCAGCCCGATCCCGGGTACCAGTATCCCGCGCGAGGTTGCGCAATGCCCAGAATGCGATTGGCCTGTTCGGCGTCAAGTACCTGCGCCAGGTCCTCCAGCCCCGCAAGTACTTCGCGCAGTGCGGCCATCTCATCGACATTGTCCGTTTGTTGAAAGCTGCCGCACAGATCGCCATCGAGATCTTGTTGTAACTGGCCATCACGGAACAGGGTGCGATAGAACGTGCTTGCGAAGATAAATCCCTGCAAAGCGAAATCCACCAGTGCAGAGTGCTTGCGTGACAGTCGCGTATAGAGAACGCCCTGATCGTTGCCCGAGCCACCGCTGGACAGTGCATCCTGTTCCAGCAGCGTGACGTTTATCCCGCGGTTGGCCAGTGCTGCGGCTGTGGTGCAGCCTGCCAGCCCGCCGCCGAGCACTAGCACATGTTCGGGCCTGTCCGGCGAGTCTTTGGGCAGATCCCATGGGGACAGGCCCGTGGTTGGTGATGCCGGGGTTGTCGCATTCATGACGCCCCGCAGGCACTCTCGTTTGCGGCCATAGCCCGGTACCTTGCTGACACAGAACCCGGCCGCCGACAGTTTGCGTCGGACGTGGCCGGCAGCCGTGAAGGTCGCTAGCGTGGCGCCGGGGCGGCTGAGAGCCGCCACCGCATCGATTATCGACGCCGACCACATTTCTTCATTCTGGCTGGGAGCAAATCCATCCAGATACCAGGCGTCTATCAGCCGCTGTTCCCTGCCCGCCAAGTCGGCGAGGGCGTCGTCTGCGTCTTCCCACCAGAGATCAAGCCGCAGACCTTCCTCCAGCAACAGACGGTGCAAGCCAGCCAAAGGCTCGGGGTACGCAGCCAGCAGTTGCTCAGTTAGGTGGCTCAGCGTTGGCCAGGCAGACAGTGCGCGCGCGAGGTCCCGCCTTGTGAGGGGGTGCTTCTCTATCGACACGAAGTGCAGTTGCGGGCGGGGCAGCGGCATATCGCGCCAGGCCTGCCAGGTCAGTAGAAAGTTGAGGCCGGTGCCAAAGCCCAGTTCAGCGATACAAAATCGCGTACAGGATGGTGTTTTCCAACGCTGGGTCAGTTCGCTCGCCTGCAAAAAAACGTGTCGGCTTTCCTCCAGCCCGTTGTCCTGTGAATAGTATACGTCGCCAAAATTGTCGGAGGTCGGTACCCCGGTTTCACTCCAGCGAAGTGTGGCTGTCGGTAGCGGCCGCCACGGCAGATTGTCGCGTTTCATCCGGCCTGCATCTTGATATCCAGCTCCTCGGGAAGCCACGCAGGAATGTGGGGCTTGCTTTCGGCCAGCAGATCGTCCACTGCGAATACGTGCAATTCTGGTGCGCCGTCCACCGGTCGATACAGAGTAATCACGAAATCCTGTACGCCACTGTGTTCGGGTAGTTCCACGGCCCATTGATCCGACAGGAGACTTATCGTTGTCTCTCCTGGCTGTAGTCTGACCTTGCCGATAAAGTGATTCTTGCCGACCGGTTTCAGGCTCCTGTTCTCCATGCTGACAAGCGTATCGAGCAAGTGGGTTTTGATATTGCAGATTGGGGCGATGTCGCGACGACTTTCAGGTATGCGGGGGTCCATCAGTCGCTGGCTAATCTCCGCCAGTGCAGTGCTGGCCTCACTGCCGCTGAGCCGCACCTTGTCTTCGCTGAAGGGTATCTTGTCTAGCGACTCAGCGTCGCGCTGTGCCAGTTCGCGCTGGGCCAATTCTTCGGACGTTGGGAGTATGCGTGCGGACTCTTCTAGTTCCTGATAGTAGTTTTGCAGCAATTCGTGTAGGCGTTCGACATTCTCGGCTTCCCGCGCCAGTGAGTATTGATCCTCGAGTGGGGCAGCGTGTTGACTTTCTATTGACTCTGCAACGGGAGCTGTGGCTTTAGCGGTAGAAGTTGTCGCCGCGGTGATCTCGTCTGACGTGTCGGAGGCACTCAGCTGCTGTGTGACTCTGATCTTGCCCCTTGCCGCGCGAATCTGCTGTTGTAACAGTTCTATTTCCTCTTCGGTGACCTCGATCAAACGTTCTTTGATATCGACTGCACCGATTGCCAGTGTACGCACCGCCGAATTGGGACTTTGTTCCGGGGGAGTCTCGTCGGGATGCACCATCTCCAGGGTTTCACGGAATTGGTCCAGCTCTGCTGTCAGCATCAGGCGTTGGTCGGTCAGGAATTGCAGCTTCCTGTTGACCTCGGGAGACTGCGCACCTGAAGGTCCACTCACCACAAATGCGCACAGCAGCGCCAGGTGAACCAGGCGGTGGCGCTTAACTTCTTGCATTTTTAGAAATACCCTTCGCATGAGCCCATAATATACAGAAAGCAGTGCATTCGCGTCTCTCAAGATTCAGTATTCAACCGACAGCGAAAGTCTGGTCCCAGAATCGAATCAAACTCCAATGTGTAGGATGATGAGACATCTTCACCGCTGTAGTAACCACTCCATGACATGCCGCCCCACACCAGGTCCATCAACGACAACGGTGAGGAGGGCTTCTCATATAAGTAGCCCCAACCGCCATCGGTTCCTGACAGGCGCACCTCCCTGAAGCGCTGCAACTGGCTGTCATCTATTGTTAATTTGACGCCCATAACCTTGGACTTTTGGTTTTGCCCGGGTGCTAACTCCAGACGCATCACGTCGCAATCGCGAGTGATAGCGCGTTCATTGTTGGTATCGTGCCAGGAAGTTGCACCCATTCTCGTGTTCTGCGTGAGGAACTCTGCGAACTTAAGATATTGTGAAAAGTGAAGAGCGCCAGCGTGGCGAGGGTCCTCGAATACGGGAACCCCCATACGCGTGCTCACTTCGATATTTTTCGCAGAAGAACTTTTCTGAACTACCGAAATCAAGTCAAAAGCTGATTGATGATAGAGCAAGCCAAGGGGCATCAGCAGCACCAACAACATACTACCTGCCTTGACACCAGGCAGTTGCACGTCTTGCAGTTGGCTAATTAGAAAGCTGCCCACGCTCAACCAGTACAGCATTACGATGGTTTGATATCTCGGGTCTGAGGGTTCATTGAAACCTGTTCTGCCGAGGGAACACGCCAGCGCTGTACCCAGCAGCAGGGTGGCCATCGCGAGATAGAATGTTTCCGCTGAGCCGCTATCAGGCTGCGCGGCAAACCGCTGGCGAGCCAATTTCACCCAGCCAAAAAGAATCAGGCAAACCGACGGTATGACATAGAGGTAGGCCAGCAGAGTCGGGGACTTCGACATGGGCGCACTGAGAAACCCGATAGTAAAGTCAAAGAATCGTTCCCTGAAATCGATCAAAACATCCAGATGGTTGCCGTATGGATTGGGGCCGCCTCCCGCATTGATAGCATCGAGTGCCATCTGGGCCACGGTTCTGATGTCGTGCATATAGAGAGCGACGAAAGCCAGCATAATAGGGATGACCCATAGGCTGTGTCTGGAGCGGAAATGCACAGCCAGTAGCACCAGCACCAGCGCGCCGATAACTCCGAGGAAAGTGGTATACGCCGCGATGATTGACAGCAGGCACGCACCGGCCGCCCGCAGCACCGTTATTTTTCTTCCGGGTGCAATAAACAGATAGATGCCAAGCGCACTGCACGCTGCACTGATATACCACAGGGAGTTTATCGGGCTGATCAAGTTTCTCGTCAACGTATAGCTACAGGTATAAATCAACGCCATTCCCAGTATGAAAGGCGGTACATGTGCGTATAGTGGTTTCGATAAGCGGGCAACATTGAAATACAGGTAGCACAGGGTCGCGATGCTCAGCCAGCTTCCCAGATAAAAAAGCGTGTTGTCGCCTGCGAGATAGGTGTAATCCGCCGCCATTAGTAGGCGACCGACGGCAATTCTGTGTGCCGAGGCGTGGGGTGCAATCCAGTCCTGCAGCGAGATGCTGCTCCAACCTGTTTCCACAACGGATTGCACAAGGGGTAGCAGGCTCACAGTGTCTTCGATCGGTATATCGATACGAAACCGTGCCCAGAAGAACCAATTGAAAAGCAGAGATAAAAAACCGGCCAACAAGCTGACCGCAACGAGGAGTTTCGGCACGATGTCTGTTAGCGGTGGGTATGCGGGTAATTTCACAGCCGCATACTACTTAGTTTGCAGTGGTGGCGCCAGTAGCACAGCGGCGTTGCGGGCGTTCTGCAACTGCGCCGTACAAGCGTGGCGCAAGGCATTGCCCGTCCTGCGTGAGGGCATTAGACTGCGTGCTTTACAGCCGGAGGTCTCCATGTCGCAATCGCAAGTCCAGTCCATGCCACAGGAAACATTCCTCTTGGTGGCGGTGAATCTGTTACACAAAGCCTTTATCGAGGCGACGAGGACCGAGGCCAAGACACTCTATAAGCGCATTACCGACGACGAGATCGTCAATTTGACCAAGGTGACACTGGCCGACGACTCTACGGCGACCTTTCAGCTCTCGCTTTCCTACAGTGAATTTCAGGGGCGACTCAATTTCGGTGCCTTTCGTGCCAGCGTGGCGACGCTGGTATCCAATATTTCCAGAGCGTTGCAAGAAAAGCGGGAACTGAAGGTCTTCAATGCGCTTAATGAGGGCAGTGCGATGATTTTCGGTATCACTGCGGTGACGCTGGAGGACGATCTGCACAATGTTATGGTGCTGGCGACTGATTCCAGTGAGGGCGAAGCTGCTACCGTACTACAGCTGATGTACCTTGATCCGTCACAGTTTGTCACCGCCGGGACTTCGGCGCCGGATGCTACGGCCTAGCTCTCGATCTGTACCTGCGGAGGCTCAGGGCTCTCCAATATGAGTTTTTCAGTCGGGGCCATCACTTCGGCGGTGCCGGTCACAACGCGCTTGTCGTGCTGATTCAGTACTGTGCAATCAAGAACAATGATGCCGCGCTTGTCTTTTTTCTCTGTCACCTCCAACGTCACTGTGATCGTATCCCCGTCTTTCACCGGCAGGCGAAAACGTAGAGACTGACCGAGATAGATCGAGCCGGGCCCTGGTAGTTTCATCGCGATGGCGGCAGAGATGATGGTGCCGCTGAGCATCCCGTGTGCGATACACTCCTTGAACTGAGTTTTTGCAGCATAGGTTGCGTCGAGGTGAACAGGGTTCACATCGCCCGACAGCGCAGCGAAAAGCTGGATGTCCCGCTTTTCAATCTGCTTGGAATAGGTTGCTGTTTGCCCTATCGTTATCTCGTTATACGTATAATTGCTGATTTGTGACATGTTCGTGATTCCCTGACCTTACACCCGCAGAAGCTTAACCCACTCGCGCGCCTGAGCGTGAATAATCTGATTGATGGACCCTACGCATGCAAGATTCACCCGGACCCGAGAGGCTCGCTCCGGTCATCAAGTATCCACCAGAACTGCCCATTGCCGAGAGTCGGCAGGAGATTGCGCGCGCGATCGCTGAGCATCAGGTGGTGATCATTGCCGGCGAGACGGGCTCCGGCAAGACCACACAGCTTCCGAAAATCTGTTTGGAACTCGGGCGTGGGAGTATGGGCCTCATCGGCCATACCCAGCCGCGTCGGCTGGCAGCGCGCACCGTGGCCGGGCGTATCGCACAGGAGTTGGAGACCTCGCTGGGTGATCTGGTGGGCTACCAGGTGCGTTTTACCGATCAGGTGTCCGAGAATACCGCCATCAAGCTGATGACAGACGGTATTTTGCTGGCCGAAATGCAACATGATCGATTGTTGCGCAAGTACGACACCCTGATTATTGATGAAGCGCATGAACGCAGCCTGAATATCGATTTTCTGCTCGGGTACCTGAAGCGTATCCTGCCGCGGCGGCCGGACCTGAAGCTGATCGTCACCTCGGCGACCATCGATGTAGACAGTTTCTCCCGGCACTTCAATGATGCGCCGATCATCGAGGTGTCTGGGCGTACCTATCCGGTAGAGACCCATTACCTGGGATTGGAAAAGAGCCGGGACGATGGCGCGGAGGAGGGCGCGGAGGCACAGATTGTCTCTCTGGTGCAGGAGATAGACGCGGGTCAGTTCGGGGCGCGCGGCGATATACTGGTCTTTTTGCCGGGCGAGCGCGATATCCGGGAACTTGCCAAGGTGCTGCGCCAGTCCACCGAACTGGAGATCCTCCCGCTCTACGCGAGGCTGAGTCAGGCTGAGCAGAATCGCGTGTTTGAGCGCACGGGGCGCAAATCCGGTATCAGGGTGGTCCTGGCAACCAATGTGGCCGAGACTTCGCTAACCGTCCCCGGTATCCGCTACGTGATTGACCCCGGCGAAGCCCGTATCAGTCGCTACAGCCATCGTACCAAACTGCAACGCCTGCCGATTGAGCCGGTATCACAGGCCAGCGCCAACCAGCGCCAGGGCCGCTGTGGACGTGTCGGCCCCGGCGTGTGTATCCGGCTGTATAGCGAGCAGGATTTTGCCAGCCGCCCGGAGTTTACCGACCCGGAAATTCTGCGCACCAATCTCGCTGCGGTTATCCTGCAGATGCTGACCCTGGGGCTGGGTGAGGTGGAGCAATTTCCATTTATTGATGCCCCCGATTCGCGCATGGTGCGCGACGGCTATAAATTGCTGGAAGAACTCGGCGCGGTGAGCTCAGCGGGCAAGGTCACTGCTATCGGCAAGCGCATGGCCCGGCTGCCGGTAGACCCCCGGTTGGCGCGTATGGTACTCGCCGCCGATGAGCGCGGCTGTCTGCAGGAGCTACTGGTAATCACCAGTGCACTGACCGTGCAGGACCCGCGCGAGCGGCCTGCGGACAAACAACAGCAGGCAGACCAGATGCATGCTCGGTTTCGCCACCCGCGTTCCGACTTCATAGCGTGGCTCAACCTGTGGCGCTACTACGATGAACAGCGCCAGGCGCTGAGCCAGAATCAGTTGCGCAAACTGCTGAAGCGTGAATTCCTGTCCTTCATGCGGATGCGGGAGTGGCGGGATATCCACACACAACTCAGTATCGCCTGCCGCCAGCAGGGTCTGAAAGTCCCCTCGGCACTGCCCCAAGAGGAAGATTATCAGGGCATTCACTCCGCCTTGCTCAGCGGTCTGCTAAGTAATATTGCGCAGCACAGTGAGCGCCGCGAATACCTCGGTAGTCGCAATCGCAAGCTGCAGATTTTTCCCGGATCATCGCAGGCACGGAAACCGCCCAAGTGGTTGGTGGCCGCTGAAATCGTCGAAACCTCGCGTGTTTATGCGCGCGAAGTCGGTGCCATTGAGCCGGATTGGGCGCTGGACATCAATCCCGAGCTGCTCAAACGGCATTACTATGAACCGCGCTGGCAATCCCGTCGCGGGCAGGTCGTGGCCTATGAAAGAATCAGTTTGTATGGGCTGACCCTGACGGACAAGCGCGTGGTGCACTATGGGCCGCTGGCGCCGGATGAAAGTCGCGCACTGCTGATTCGTGAGGGCCTGGTCTTGGGCAACTTCCGTCAGTACCCCAGGTTTCTGAAGCACAACCGGCGCCAGGTACAGCAGGTGGAAGAGCTGGAATCGCGCACCCGCCGCCGGGATATTCTGGTGGATGAACAGGTGTTGTTTGAGTTCTACGATGAACGTCTTCCCGAGGAGATGTACACAGCCGCAGCGCTGCACGCCTGGTTGAAGCGTAATCCCGAGCGCGAGCGCGCGCTCTATGTAACGCGCGAGGTACTGGTCGCACGCGATCCCGGAGAGGCTGTCGGTGAGCAGTTCCCGGACCATTTGATTTGGGAGGATATGCGTTTCAAGCTGAGTTACCAGTTCGAGCCGGGTCACGCTGCAGATGGTGTGTCCGTGACGATTCCGGTCGCGCTGTTGAATCGGACGCCGCGTGACCTTTTCGACTGGCTTGTGCCCGGTCTGCTACGGGAGAAATGCATACAACTGGTGAAGGGATTGCCAAAAGAAAAGCGCAAGCACCTGGTGCCGGCACCGGACTTTGTCGATCGCGCACTGCAAGAGTTGCAGCCAGACAATGTGGATTTGCGGGCCAGCCTCGCCCGGCACCTGTCAAAACTGGGGGGCATACGTCTGACCGTCGATGACTGGGATATTCAGAAGCTTGATGATTACTATCGCATGAATGTTCGCGTGGTTGATGCACAGGGCAAGCTGTTGGGGCAGGGGCGTGATCTGGATGTTCTGGTGCGGCAGTTTCGTGCGGATACACGGCAGAGTATCAGTGCTAACCCTCAGCCATCATTGACGCGGGAGGGCATCACACGCTGGGACATGGGCGAGATACCGCGGCAGTGGCGCTTTCGACAGGCCGGTATCGATATCGTCGCCTACCCGGCGTTGGTGGATAAAGTCGACAGCGTGGCCATCGAGCTGTGCGACTATTCCGGCGAGGCATTTCTGCGACATCGGCTTGGTGTGGTGCGTTTGTTGCGGCTGGCGGGCGCACAGCAAGTGAAGTTCCTGCGTAAACAACTGTTGCGTGGGAATGAGTTCAACCTGTTGCTGGCGGCGGCGCAATTGGAGCGCAGTGCGCTGGTGGACGATATGATAGATGCGGCCTATCTGCAGGGCATGGCCGCCTTTCCGGAACTGCCGTATACGGAGCTGGAGTTCCAGAACGTCGAGCAAGCTGTTCGTGGCGAGGTTATTACGCGCGGCAATGACCTCGAGGCACTACTGCTCAATGCGCTGCGCCCGCTGGGCGATGTGCGGCGTAAGATGGCGGCGCTGGAGCCCGGTAAGTGGCTAGATACGCAAGCGGATATCCACTCGCAACTGGCGCGCATATGGCGCGAGTCCTTTCAGCGCGATACGCCGGAACAGTGGCTGGCGCAGTATCCCCGTTATATGAAGGCGCTACAGTTGCGTCTGGAGCGATTGGCGGGGCAGTATCCGAAAGACCAGAAATATACCGGCGTGCTTGAGGCGCTGCAGGAGCCATTATTTGAGCTACTCCAAAAGCGCCCTGGGTTGTTGCTGTTGAGCGAGGAAGTGTGCACCTATCGCTGGATGCTGGAAGAGTTCCGCGTGTCCCTGTTTGCACAGAATCTGGGGACGCGGCAGGCGGTGTCGCAAAAACGTCTCGAGGAACAGTGGCAGCGGGTCGTTCAATACCTGCAGAATAACCCTCATTAAAGTAAGGTAAAGGCGCATTTATTTACCGTGGGAAATTTATGGCGTGAAACTTATCCTTTGCTATTCTGTCCTAACTACCACGGGGCAGGCTTGAGGCATGTCGACTTTCTAGCCGATTAACGCCAACAGCGCACCGGGCAGTTTTGCACTGTACTCAAATAATCACTGACCACTAACAGGACAATATTATGGCTATATCAAAAAAACCGCTGGCGGCCGCACTCGGTGCAGCTTTTCTGGCAAGCTCGATCTCTCCTCTGGTAACGGCAGAGTCCAACCCTTTCTCCGCACAGCAGCTCAGCGGCGGCTACGATCTCGCCAATTATGACAAACACGAAGAAGGCAGTTGTGGCGAAGGTCGCTGTGGTGGCGATAAATCTGACGGTGAAGGCAGCTGCGGCGGTGAGAAAGCCGATGGTGAAGGCAGCTGTGGTGGCGAAAAGGCTGACGGCGAAGGCAGCTGCGGTGGTGAGAAAGCCGATGGTGAAGGCAGCTGCGGCGGGTAGGTAGTGCCGCAAGCTGACCGGGTACTCCACGGAGCGGGACTCGGCTTACGGCGGGCCCTGATGGGCCCGTTATCATCTATTGACCAGGGAGCGGTCGATTTTCTGGAAGCAGCACCGGAGAACTGGATCGGTGTTGGCGGCCGCTATGGCAAGCAGTTCCGGGCGATGGCTGAACGCTACCCCATCGTGCTGCACGGCCTGTCGCTGGACATCGGCGGGCCGGACCCTATTGATACAAACCTGGTAAAAGCCGTGCGCGCATTGATGGGTGACATCGATGTGCCGCTTTACAGCGAGCATTTGACGTACTGCGCGGCTGGTGGCCACCTGTACGATCTCCTGCCCATCCCGTTTACCGAGGAGGCCGTGCACCATGTGGCCGAACGTGTGCGACAGGTGCAGGATATTATCGGCCAGCCCATTGCACTGGAAAATGCCTCCTACTACGCGCAACCCTATACGGATCTGACGGAAGCAGAATTTATCAATGCCGTGCAGCGCGAAAGCGGCTGTGATCTGTTGCTAGACGTCAACAATATATACGTCAACGCGATCAACCACCGTTATGACCCCAACGAGTTTCTCGATGCGCTTTCGCTCGACAGAGTGCGATATATCCATATTGCCGGGCACTATGACGAGGCACCGGACCTGAAAGTGGATACCCACGGTGCCGATGTCATCGAAGCGGTCTGGGAACTGCTGGCGGCGGCCTATAGTCGGCTTGGGCCAGTACCCACACTACTTGAAAGGGATTTTAACCTGCCGCCACTGGAAAACCTGCTGGAGGAGGTGGCGCAGGTCCGGTCAGTGCAACAGCAGGCACAGCATCGCAACGTCGGCTCGGTCGGCTCCCATGGCTGAATCTGTATTGAAGGCCAGTCAACTCGAGATGGCGCGCTACCTGCGCAATCCCGGGAAATACCCGGTTCCGGCAGGTATTGAGCCGCGACGTATGAAGATTTATGAGCGCCTTGTCTACAATAATATTGAGAGCTTCATCAGCGGAGGTTTCCCGGTGCTGCGCTCGCTCTACGAGGAGGATACATGGCATTCCCTGGTACGGACATTTGTCCACCAGCACCGCTGCCACACGCCGTATTTTCTGGAGATCAGCCAGGAGTTTCTGCAATTCCTGATGCAGGATTATCAGCCGCAGGACAGTGATCCACCTTTTTTGGCAGAACTGGCGCATTATGAATGGGTGGAACTGGCCCTGAATGTCTCAGAAGAGGTACTGCCTGCAAAGGTCGAAGTGGAGGATATTCTCACGGCTGTCGTGACCTTGTCGCCGCTGGCATGGTGCCTGTGTTACCAGTTTCCGGTGCATCGCATTGGCCCCCGGTTCAGGCCGACAGAGTCCTCTGAGCCGACGTATCTGGTGGTCTACCGGGATTGGGCAGACAAGCTGGGGTTCATCGAACTCAATGCCGCGACGGCGCGCCTGCTGGAGTTGGTCCGCGAAAACAGCGCCGAAACCGTGCAAAAAGTGCTGGAGGGCCTCGCTGCCGAGCTCGGGCTCCCGCCCGAACAAATAGTCGCTCACGGTGGCGAACAGATGGGCCAATTTGCTGCGAGTGGAGTGATACAGGTCTCAATGCCCTGATTCGGGAGTTATTCACCAGTTGATCCCTCCGCGACCTCAGCGTACCATCCCTCCCTTTAATCCTTGGCAAGCCCCAGAAATGACTTTCAAGCGTTTCGTGCTTCTACTGCTGATGGCACTCCCGCATTATTCGTCGGGTGCGTCTGAAGACGAGAGTCAGATTGACCCTTGGGAGCCGATGAATCGGCATATTTTCAGCTTCAATGAATCCCTGGATGAGTATGTCCTACTCCCCGCAGCAAAGGGTTACCGCTATGTGATGCCCGATCCGGCAGAAAAGGGTGTCACCAACTTCATTTCCAATGTGTACGAGTTCAATTCGATCTTCAACTCGCTGCTGCAGGGCCGCCCCGAAAACGCATTGCGCAGCGCTGGGCGTCTGCTGGTGAATTCCACCGTGGGTCTGTTGGGCCTGATAGACGTAGCGACGCCGATGGGGATTGAGCACAGCCCCGCAGATTTTGGCCAGACGCTGTACACCTGGGGGGTCGATTCGGGCCCCTATGTGGTACTGCCAATGTTCGGCCCTCGTACCGTTCGCGGCAGTGTCGGCTACCTGGTGGATACCTACTCCTCTCTGCCCGGCCTGCCCGGTGTGATAGAGGATAGGGAATGGGCCTACCTGTTTTGGGCGGTTGAAGCCGTGGATTTGCGTGCCAATCTGATAGATGCAGATGAATTGGTCACTGGTGATCGCTACATCTTCATTCGCAATGCCTACTTGCAGCGCCGCGAATATTTCCTCACGGGAGAGCTTAACGACAGCTTTACAGAGCAGGAACCTCCAGAAGATTACCTCGAATTCTGAATGCCTTACGGCGCGATGGGATTGAACAGAATGGCCGAAAGAACCAGTAAAATTGTAAAATCCTGCCAAAGCGTTTCTGCCGTGGTTGCCTGCACTTCGCGATGGGCGTAGTGTCACGCCCAATACACAATCAAAGCCTGCTATGACCGCTTCAAATGGCAATGTCCTTATTGTTGATGATCTCCCCGGCCGCGCCGAAACGCTGGCGAGTTTTCTATCGCATTCTGATTTCAATGTCGAGGTGATCACAGACGTCAGTAATTCTACCTATTCACTGGGTGGGGACAGTGATCTGGACGTCATTTTGTGTGAGTTGGATCTGCGTGACTTTTCCTGGGTGGCCGCGCGCCACGCCCTGCGAGAGATGGATGTTCAGGTTCCGGTGATCATGTTCTGCGATGTTGCTGACCCCGAGAAAATGATGACGGCGCTCCGGCTCGGTGCCAGCGATTTTTTCCTGCGCCCTATCGAAGACAAGGATGCCCTCGTCAGATCTATAGAGCGCTGTGTCCGTCAGCGCAACTTGCGCAGGGAGCTACAGGACTCACGCGATCGCCTGGAAGCGGCTAATATGGAGTTGCGCGGCACCGTTAAGATGCTTGAGCAGGATCAGCAGGCGGGCCGGCAGGTGCAGATGCGTATGCTGCCGGCGACCCCAATGGTGCTCAATGACTATGTGTTTAGCCATACAGTCATCCCGTCGCTTTACCTCAGCGGCGATTTTACCGATTACTTTACGGTGGGTGACGACTATGTGATTTTCTTCATGGCGGATGTCTCCGGCCATGGCAGCTCATCCGCTTTCGCAACCGTTCTGCTGAAAAACCTCTTCGCCCGCAAACGCTCAGATTACTCCCGGCGCCACGATGAGACAATTCTGGAACCGGTTGCTATGCTAAAACATGCGAACAAGGAACTTCTGGACCTGGATGTAGATAAATTCGCCACCATGGTGGTCGGTTTGCTTGATATGCGCCGGAATACCTTGCGTTACAGCGTCGCCGGGCACCTGCCTCTACCGGTACTGGTGTCCGACGAGGGCGCGCGCTACCTCGACGGAGAGGGGTCCACTGTGGGCTTGATGGAGGAAGCTGCTTATGAGGAGCACTCGATTGATCTGCCCGACCGTTTTATGCTGGCGCTGTTTTCCGATGGCATTCTTGAGATTTTGCCGCCAATGAGCCTCATCGAGAAGGAGCAGTACTTTTTGAAGGTGTTTGAGCAGACGGCTGATTCCCCGGATCAGCTGGCGTCACACCTCGGTTTGGACCATGTGGAGACCGCGCCTGACGATATAGCAGCGCTGTTTGTGATAAAACGTGACTGATGTGAGCGAGGGACGAATTCTCGCCGCCAGTCAGGATGGCGCCTACGTCATTCGCCTTGAAGGCGATGTACGTCTCACGCTGTGTACCACTATCGATGATTTTGTTGAGCAGATGTTTGCGGATCCCCATTTTGCGAGTGTCTGGGTGGACCTTTGTGACGCACAGGGACTCGATAGTACAACCCTGGGCTTACTGGCCAAACTGGCTCTGAGGGTGAAGGAGCAATTCGGGTTTGCTCCCGCTATCTACTCCTGTGATGCGGGTATAAACCGCCTGCTTAGAAGCATGGATTTCAATCGCCTGTTTGTACTGCATGAAGAGGCGTGTGCGAATCCAAGCGATATCGAAGAGATTCCCACAGTGATCGGTAGTGAGGAGTCTGTTAAGGAAAAAGTACTTGAGGCCCATCGGGTCCTGATGGGCGTTTCAGAAGAAAATCGTAATCGTTTTAAGGACTTGATTTCGGCCCTGGAGCGCAGCTGACTCAGGCCTGCGCGGCCAGTTTGCAGTGAATGTAGTTTGAGTGCGGCACGTAGATCAGGTCTGCCACATTGCGGATCAGGTGTTCCTCGTACTTGTCCACATCCCCATCGGCATAGGCGACGGCCCACATCGCGCTGATCAACTGAACCTTTTGATCCAGGCTCCAGCCCTCGTTGATTACGCGCGTAAACTCGTAGAGTGAGGTAGCTTCCTCCACACTTTCCTGCGCAGCAGCGACCAATGCGTCAACCTCGGAAGTTTCCAGCTCCAGTACGGTGGGAAGCAACTTGGCAAGCGTGGTCATCTCGACACTGGATTCGTTGAAGTCAGCCCTCGCAGTTTCAACCATCAAGGCCGCGGCGGCCAGCCGGAGGTTGCGGGCTTTGGATTCTTCGCTTTGCGGTGGCGCGTGTTCGAACAGAGTTTTTAATACGTGAATCATTGCGAACCTATCAATTGTTCCAGTTTGGCCTGGTCGGCGACAAAGTTACGGATACCCTCGGCCAGTTTCTCGGTGGCCATTGCGTCCTCGTTCAAATCAAAGCGAAATGCCGCTTCAGTGGGCTGCGTTCTAGCGTCTTTGCTGCTGGCGGTATCCGGACTAAGTCTGCACACCAACTCACCGCTGTCGTTCGCGAGCTCCTCCAGTAGGGCTGGGCTGATGGTGAGTCGGTCACACCCCGCCAGCGCTTCGATCTCCCCGCTGTTGCGAAAACTGGCGCCCATTACGACAGTCGAGTACTGGTGCTGCTTGTAGTAGTTATAGATTCTGGTTACCGATTGCACACCGGGGTCATCCTCGGCATCCTCCAGACTGATATCTGTATTGGCCTTGTACCAATCCAGGATTCGGCCTACGAAGGGTGATATCAGGTAGGCACCCGCATCGGCGCAGGCGGCGGCCTGGCCAAAGCTGAACAGCAGCGTGAGATTGCAGTTGATATCCTCGCGCTCCAGTTGCCGGGCAGCGGCGATACCTTCCCAAGTAGATGCCAGCTTGATCAATATGCGCTCCCGGGAAAAGCCGGCTTCCTCGTACATCCCGATCAGCTTTTTCGCCCGTTCAATAGAGGCCTTGGTATCAAACGACAGGCGGGCATCGACTTCGGTGGAAATGCGACCGGGAACAATACCGAGAATCTCCGCTCCGACATCGACCGCAAAGCGGTCTGTGCAATTGATGAGCTGTTCCTGATCGCTGCCGCCAAGCGTGATGGCCCATTGTTTGGCTTTGCCCAGCAGGGCCCCGTACTGCGGCATTGCCGCTGCCTTGAGTAACAGCGAGGGATTGGTGGTGGCGTCGCGCGGGGCGTAGCGTCGAATGGCTTCGATGTCGCCGGTATCGGCCACCACATCTGTCATACTTTTTAACTGGTCGAGTTTGCTGTTCATTACATCCTGCTATCAGTGATCGGCTACCAGTGCCCAAGCCTGCGCGAGTACGTCTATTCCCGCGCCTTTCTTGTAAGCATTTTCGCTCAGGTGGCGGCGGAATTTCCTGGCTCCCGGAACACCCTGGTATAAACCGAGTATGTGGCGGGTAATATGATTCAGTGAAGCACCGCGAGCGAGCTGCGCCTCGGCGTATGGCAACAACGCAGCGATAATATCATCGCGGGATTCGGCCGGTTTGTCCATTCCGAACAGGACTTCATCCACGTCCGCCAGCATCCACGGGTTCTGGTAGGCCTCTCTACCGAGCATTACGCCATCGACGTGTTGCAGGTGTAACCGGCATTCGTCCAGTGTCTGGATGCCGCCATTTATTACTATCGTGAGCTGAGGATAATCGGCCTTGAGCCGGTACACCCAATCGTAATTGAGCGGTGGAATCTCGCGATTCTCTTTGGGTGACAGGCCCTGCAGCCAGGCCTTGCGCGCATGCACAATAAAGACGGAGCAACCAGCAGCAGCCACGGGCTCAACGAAGGCCTGCAGTTCACTGTAGGACTCCATATCATCGATGCCGATTCGGTGCTTCACCGTGACAGGTATGTCACAGTTTTGCACCATGGCTCTAACGCCATCTGCGACGAGTTGCGGGCGGGCCATCAGGCAGGCGCCAAACATGCCGGACTGCACACGGTCTGAGGGGCAACCGCAGTTGAGGTTCACTTCATCGTAACCCCATTCCTGCGCCCACTGCGCACATCGAGCCAAGTCATCGGGGTTGCTGCCCCCGAGTTGCAGTGCCACCGGGTGCTCCTCGGCATTGTAGTGGAGGAACCGTTCCCTATCGCCATGGATGAGTGCGCCGGTGGTGACCATTTCGGTATAGAGAAGCGCCTGCCGGGACAGTAGTCGCCAGAAAAAGCGGCAGTTGTGATCTGACCAGTCCATCATGGGAGCGATCGAGAATCGCCGATGATCTGCCAGTGTCGTGGTACCCGTCATGTACGTTTGTCCAAATATCGAGGTGAATCTGTCCCAGCGGTCTTGCAATTTAACATTTTGCGAAGGGCGGGTGGAGAAATGCGAGCGGGGAGCGGGAATTATTCCGGATTTGGTGAGGCACCATTTTCAACGGGTATGCACCAGTGCGCTGCCGCCCCGATCACTCTGCCAGGTGCGGGGCTGGCGTGACTGCTGTGCTCGCGGTTTACAGCCTAGAATGTCTTGAGCTGGCTTGAGCGTATTTGTAGCGGCTGGTAGCCAAATACAGCGCTGAGGTGATGCAGGTAGGCGTGTTGCCCATTGCGCCGCCACTGGTCGTTAAGGCGTGAATCGACATTCTGGTAATGTTGCAGCAGCGCGGTGTAGTCCACCTCACCCTCAAGCGGCGCTTGCTGGCTTAACTCCTGCACCAGCATCAACCAGGTCTGGCTCACGCCCATTATGAAGTACGGCCATGAACGCTGGATTTCGATTGGCCACTCAGGGTCGCTGGTCAGTTCCAGGCGGGCCAGCTCTTCGGGGCTGCGCTGTGCGAAGCTGACTTTGTCCAGCAAGCCGCTATCCATCAGCCACGTGGTGACCGGGGCTGACGTGATTTCTTCATCGATGCGGTCTGCGGTCGCCCGGTCGGAGTAGAATATCAAGCTGAACTGGTTCCCGGCACGGTCGCGCCCGGCGCGCCGATGAATGCGCCACAGCGGGAGGTCCTGCTGATTCTCTATCAGTACGGGTAGGAGTACCTGCTCGGCAATAAGCAGGTGTGCGGCAAAATCGGGAGGCTCGTCTTCGGGCCACTTCAGTCGAAAGCGAACCTGCCACCAGTAGCGTTCAGCGTGTTCGGCGTCGAGAGCGGCAGATTGCGGTGTAAAGCTCTCAACGGGTGTCACCTGCAGTGTCGGTGTACATGCCGCCAATAATACACTGGCGATGATCAGCCAGATTCTAGGACCCAGATACATGTAATCGCGACTCCTGCTGCAATTGATAGGTTTTTCGCCAACTGAAAAATCCCCAGACCGAGAGTACACTGTAAAGCGCAATAAGTACTGCGTAAATGTCCAGGCTGCGATCGTGGTAGAGCCAGACTGATGCCAGATTGAGTATCAGCCAGTAAATCCAGGCTTCCAGCACTTTGGCGATTTCCATATAGGTGGCCAGAATACTGAACACAGTCGTGAATGCGTCCAGCAGTGGGCGCTCCGCATCGCTATAGGTTTGCACGCTGTAGCCCAGGGCCAACGCGAGCGCACTGCCCGCGAACAGCGCGCACCAATGGAAAAGTGCCGGCCATTTAGTTACCGGGTTGGCATTTTCAGCGGTGCGCTGACGCCAGCGCAGCCAACCCCAGCAACCCATCGCGGCAAAGAATACGTACAGGAAAGCCTCGGAATATAGCCTGGCGTCGATGAACAGGTAGACACTGAGCAGGCTGCCGATGATACCAAAAGCCCAGCAGAGAATGTTTTCCCGGATCAGCAGAATCACATAAAAGAGATTGGCAGCGGTAGCCAGTATTTCTACAATCAGTGCGGTTGAAATGTCGCCGTCCATCAATGTTTAACTCCCAGAGAAATCAGTATATGTTCGTCGTTACCCGAAAACACTCGCGATGACGCAGTGGAACCTCGATCAGGGGCTTATCCTCACCGAGATACCCGTCCTGCCAGTGGCACCGGTACAGCACGCTATGCGGGACTTTATGTCGACGCCCATGCACTATCGCCGTAATTTTCTGCAAAAGGCGTATGGCGTGGCCTTTGACGGTTATTCCCATTGCGGTCAGACCGACAGCTCCCACCAGGCGCCGGATGACCTTTTGCATTCGTTCGTCCTTTCGGACAGCTTTCCAGCCGAGCGCTACCCGAAAGCATTTCAAGGTTTTGTCCGGGAACACTGGACATCACTGGTGTCCAGGATACGCACACTGGAGTTGTCGCTGCTGGACGCTGTGCCGGTAGAGGTCACAGCGTG
Organism: Halioglobus sp. D3-4; assembly: GCF_055809315.1. Taxonomy (NCBI): domain Bacteria; kingdom Pseudomonadati; phylum Pseudomonadota; class Gammaproteobacteria; order Cellvibrionales; family Halieaceae; genus Halioglobus; species Halioglobus sp. D3-4. The sequence continues at coordinate 1,663,037 of NZ_CM147907.1, read as the reverse complement.
GTACCGGCAGTATGCGTCACACATGCTGTCCGCCAACTTCTATCCGCCCGTGCAACAGTTCGATGCAACGGCGCAGGGAAATACCCGTCTCTCCGCTCATCCCGACGTGTCGCTATTCACGGTCTTTCCCTTTGGACTCGATAACGCCTTCGAATACAAGGACGCGCGTGGCCAGTGGGTGCCTGCGCCGGTTACAGACGGCATGATTGCCTTTCCCGGTTATCTGCTGGAGTGGCTAAGCGGCGGCAGGATAAAGGCGTTGAACCACCGGGTCCGTCTTGATACTGATCACAGCGTTGAACGTTATTCATTCGCCGTGTTCTCTATTCCGGCACCTGGCGCCACGGTAGCGCGGGCCGCGCAGACCCCGGGTGAAAGCCCCGAGGTGCTGACAGCGCAGGCCTATTTTGCGCAGTACTGTGGACTGTGGGACTACTGAGCCGCAGTTTCATCTGCGTGTTCAAAACGCGTAGGTGAATTCTATGCCGTAGGTTCTGGGTTCGCCGAGTTGTGTATAGGTTTCGTTCTGGTAGGCACCATAGTCGTCGCGCGGGTCATTCCCGAAATACAGGCCGTGCACCGCGAAATCCTTGTCCGTCAGGTTGCGACCCCAAACGGTTACGCCAATTGCGTCACGCTGCCAGTGCAGGCTGGCATTGAGCAGGTCGTAACTGTCCAGCTTGCCATCGTGGTAGTAGCCGTAATAGCTGTCCCCACTCCCCTCAACTTCGATGTGCCCGCTCCACTGGTCGTTGAAAGTGACACGTGTGCCCACGTTATACTGGTATTTGGGGGACTTGGCCTGATCGCGATTGTCCTTGCTGACAAACTGGAATTCATCGAGATCAAAGGCCTCTATGGTGTCCACCTCCGCATGCAGCAGACCAATATTCGCGAAGAGTTCAAAGTAGTCATTGAGAACAAAACTGCTTTCGACTTCCAGACCGTAGTTGTGTGCATCGCTGGTGGAATCCAGATAACCGATCCACAACCCGGCGGCATCATCCCACATCCAGTTTTCCAGCTGCGCATTGCTTCTGTCAGTGTAGAAAACCGCAGCGCTCAGTGCCAGGCGCTGGTCAAACTGCAGTGTCTTGATACCGATTTCTGTATTTAGCAGACTCTCATCGTCGAAATCCAGCTTGCCTTGCGTGAAGTCCTGAAAGACGGGCGACATGAATGGCTGGTTCGCCGTGGCTGACGTGTTCACGCCGCCGGGTTTGGCACTGCGCGCGATGGTGGCGTATACCATGGTGTTGTCGTCGAACTGGTAGCGCGCGCTGAGTTTGGCATTCCAGAGGTTGTCGTTGTTGTCGCTGTTGAAGCCGTTGCTGTCGCTGTAATCATCTTCAAAGCGCTCCAGTCGCGCGCCCGCTACCAGGGATAGCTGGCTGGAAACGGCATACTCGTACTCGCCATAGATCGCGTACCGTGTGGTGTCGTAGTCGCTGTTGCTGGAGAAATCACCGTACCATACGCTCGGGAAGCGGTAGTCGTAGTTTTCGCTGCCGTCATTGGCGTACAGCCCGATCACATAGTTACCTTCGCCAGCGGACAAGGTGTTCTCGCCCCCAAGCAGGCGTACATCAGCGACCAAGCGCTCGCGGTTGCGTTTGAAAATTTCCTGCGCTGTTTCATGGCCACCAGAGCAGGTGAATATCTCGCAAAACTCATCGGACACCCAATCGGCATCATAGCTTTGGTGCAGCTTCATATCGATGTAGCTGACGGTGGCTTCCAGCCTGAGGGTGTCCGACAGCAACCAGTTGCCGCTGGTGTCAACAGCGAAGGTCTCTTGCTGGTCGTGTCCGGGTTCATCCGACCAGGTGGTGCGCTCATTTTCAATTGACCAGGGGTCGTGGCCGTTGTCGGCATCAAAATAGAGTACGCCCAGCTCGTACAGTGATGCTTCTGTGGGCGACCACTGCAGCCTGCCCCGGCTGGTAAATTCATCAAAATCGTTGGTGTCGTGCTTGTCGAGATTTTCGTTCTCGATGTAGCCATCGCTGTTGTTCTGCTGCACTGCCAGACGCCCCCGCACGGTATCGTGCAGAGGTCCGCTGACAACCAGTCCCGCGTTGTAGCTGTCGTAGTTGCCGACGCCGCCGCTCAATTCACCCTCAAAGGATTCTGTCGGCGCATTGCTGATGATATTGATCATGCCCGCGTGGCCACTGGACCCGTAGCGGGTACCCTGTGGTCCGCGCAGCACCTCCACCTGCGAGACATCGAACAGCATACCGGCGTTGACGCTGTCCCCCAGTTCGAGATTGTCCAGCCGCATGCCGACTGAGGGGTAGTATTTGGGGTCGTAGTACTGCTCGAGATCACCGATACCGCGAATTTGCACAAAGCGACTGCGCGATGCACCGGATGCCCAGGTCACATTGGGGACGGCGTTGAGTATATCCTCCAGATGCTGGGCGGCACGGTCGGTAATAGTGCTTTCTGAGATGACACTGACGCTGCCGACGGTTTCCATCAGTGCGGTATCGCGGAAGTTTGCGGTGACAATAATTTCTTCCAGTCGCGGGTTTTCTGCAGATAAGGTAACAGGGGAGCCTGAAAAAGTTGCCGCAGCAAGCAGTGGGGGCAGGATTGAATAGCGTTTTGACATATTGAGCCTCTAAAAATAAGAGACCCGGAGAACGACGTTAGAGCGGTCTTAGAGCACCTATTCCTACGCCGGTATTAACCGGATCAGGTTCAAGGGTTTGTCTGTTTCTGCAACAGACATCTCAGGCCGAAGCCACCCCTTAGGATTGAGGCGAGGAGTATAGGGGTTGGATTGCCAAATTCCAAGCGGCCTGTAACAAGAGATGACTTTGGACATTCAAAGCTCGTCACTCTTCTTGGGTTTGGTTTGGCATGGGGGTTACAGTGTGTTAATTAAAGCTATCCTGATAGCGTGTGGGAGGGGGCGTGGCATCCAGAAGCTTCACAGAGCAGGATTGCCTGGCATTTGTTCAGCGATCACCCGAGGCGGTTGCAGCCCATGATAAAGCAGCCTGGTTGTCGCTGTTTGCTCAGTATTGCATTGTGGAAGACCCGGTAGGTGCCGCGCCTTACGTCACTGGCGTCTTCGATGCACCCACAGGGTATCGGTCAAAAGGTCGCCTGAGTCGTTTCTACGACACGTTTATCGCGCCCAATACGATTCGTTTTGACGTTGAGCGGGATAGTGTCTGCGGTTTGCACGTGGTTCGGGACCTGACTATCGAGATCACCATGGCACCGCAGGTGGTGGTGCGTGTTCCGATGCATCTGCTGTATGAGCTCACCGTGGAAGCAGGGGAGTTGAAGATATTTCGCCTGGCAGCACACTGGGAGCTGCGGCCCATGCTGCAGCAGCAGGTGGCCCAAGGCCGGGCGTTTATTGGTGTCGGTGTAGCATCCACTGCGCGTATGCTGCGCCATCAGGGCTTATTGGGAATGGCGGGCTTTATGCGCGCGCTGTCCAGTGTCGGCGAGGCCGGCAAGGCACAGGCAGGTCGCTTTGTGCAGTTCTTCAATGCCGGTAATGTGGCCGGTGCACAGGCCCTGTTCCTGGAGCCCACAGCCTTGATCAGCTTCCCCTACGCCCGGCGCCGCCTGAGCATTGCCGATTGCATAGCGCAGGGCGGCGAGCTGCGTCTGGGCAAAATACTGGCTGCCGGTAACACGGTATCGGCGACTGTAGATTACAGCGGGCCGATTGGCCAGCATAGCGGCGTGGTGTATTTTGAACTGCAGACAGCAGGGTTGCGCATCGCATCGCTTGATTTTTACTGGGACTGGTCAGCGAATTCGTAATCCAGTGCTGGCAGTGCTCTGCCCCTTCACGACGCAGACTAAAGCACCGTTGCAAGTGGGATTTACCACCCCGACACCGTATAATCGCGACTTCTTTTTTCCAGACAACCGATACCCATGACTGTACGCACCCGTGTTGCACCTTCTCCCACCGGTGACCCCCATGTAGGCACCGCTTATATCGCCCTGTTCAATTATTGCTTTGCGCGCGCGCACGGCGGACAGTTTTTGCTGCGCATCGAAGACACCGACCAGTCGCGCAGCACTGCAGAGTCTGAGCAGGCCATTCTGGATTCTCTGCGCTGGCTGGGTCTCGATTGGGACGAAGGGCCGGATACCGGCGGTGAGCATGGCCCGTACCGCCAGAGCGAACGGATGGCGATATACAGTCAGTACGCACAGCAATTGGTAGAGGCCGGTAAGGCGTTCATTTGCTACCGCACAGAAGAGGAGTTGAATGAACTGCGCGAGGCGCGCCGCGCGGCGGGTAATAGCACTGCGCTCAAGCCCTCGGATTTACAACTGAGTGAAGGGGAGGCGGAGAAGCGTCGCCAGGCCGGCAGCCCACATGTGATACGCATGCTGGTGCCGGAAGAGGAGGGCAGCTGCGCCATCGAAGACATGTTGCGCGGCACGATAGAGTTGGACTGGGGCATGGTCGATGCCCAGATACTACTGAAATCCGACGGCATGCCGACCTATCATCTGGCCAATGTGGTTGATGACCATCTGATGGGCATCACCCACGTATTGCGTGGTGAAGAGTGGATCAACTCCGCGCCCAAGCATAAATTGCTGTATGAGTATTTCGGCTGGGAGATGCCCACCCTCTGCCACCTTCCGCTGTTGCGCAACCCGGACAAGTCCAAGTTGAGCAAGCGCAAAAACCCAACCAGTATCCTGTACTACCAGCGCATGGGCTATCTGCCGGAGGCATTGCTCAATTATCTGGGCCGAATGGGCTGGTCCATGCCGGACGAGCGAGAGAAATTTTCACTGCCGGATATGGTGGAGAATTTTGACATCCAACGCGTTTCCCTCGGTGGCCCTATTTTCGATGTGGAGAAACTCAGCTGGCTGAACGGCATGTGGATACGGGAGGAGTTGGATGACAACCAGTTGGCCCAGCGATTGGTAGACTGGGCCTACAACCGCGAGAATCTCATGCAGGTTCTGCCCCATGCACGCAAACGCATGGAGACCTTGAGTGATCTCGCACCGCTGGCGGGCTTTTTGGTCTCTGGCACGCTGCCCATCCGCGAAGAGAGTTTCTCCTCCGTTTCAGGCGAGCGCGAGGATATCGTCAGAAACATGCAATTCGCGCTGTGGCGGCTGGAAGAGTTGCGACACTGGAGCAGAGACAATATCTGGGATGAGCTGAAGGCGCTGGCAGATGTACTGGATGTCAAGGTAAAGGATTTTCTGGCCCCGCTTTTTATTGCCATTGCCGGCTCCAGTGCCTCGTTTTCAGTGGTAGACTCGATGGAATTGTTAGGGCCTGATATGAGCCGCGCGCGCATACGCCACGCGATAACCGTGCTGGGCGGCGTATCCAAAAAAGCGATGAAAAAACTGGAAAAGAGCTACCGGGTGTTAAATGAGGGTTAAGTGATGGCAGGCAATATGGCTTCTTCGATGATGGCGACGCTGCTGCGCGCCAGCAACGGTATTCAGAGTGCGCCAGCGGCGCTGAAGCCGGAGCAAACCCTGCAACTGTATGACATCGAAAACTGCCCTTACTGCCGACTGGTGCGAGAGGCCCTGACAGAACTGGATCTGGATGTAGAGATTTATCCCTGTCCCAAAGCCGGTGAGCGCTTTCGGCCAGAGTTGATGGCACGCGGTGGTAAGGCCCAGTTCCCGTACCTGGTTGACCCCAATACCGGTGCAGAGATGTACGAGTCCCTGGACATCGTCGCCTATTTGTTCCGCACTTATGGGCAGCGTGAACTGCCGCTGAAATGGAAGGCGGGCAAGTTACAGACACTGGGTTCGATGCTGGCCAGCGCACCGCGGGCTGGCCGTGGGATGAAGGCGAAGCCGGGCAGGCTGCCCGAGTATATGCTTGAGCTGTACAGCTTTGAATCCAGCCCCTACGCGAGACCTGTTCGGGAGTTGTTATGCGAGATGGAAATACCCTACATCCTGCGCAACTGTGGTCGCACGCGCTTTGAGGAGTGGGTGCTGCCGCCACTGCGGGAACGCCTGAATATCAACCCGGACAGCGAGGTGGAGAACCGTCAATTGCTGCAGGACACGGAAGGCAAGGTTTCAATACCCTATCTCTATGACCCGAATACGGAGCGGGGTCTGTTTGAGTCGGCTGATATTCTCGACTACCTGTGGGATGTCTACAGCGAGTAATTTACGTCAAAGCGCGGCGATGATAGAACTCGCTACCCAGTCGATTCAGTGCTGATGCCCGCCCGGGCCGTGCACATGACCGTGCGCCAGTTCCTCGGCGCTGGCGCTTCTTGTTTCCAGTATCTCGATATCGAATACCAGCGTTTGGCCAGCCAGCGGGTGGTTGGTGTCGATATCTGCCGTATGCCGTCCCGCCTTGGCCACGGTGACGGTGCGCAGACCCTCACTGCTACTCAGTTGCACCACAGCCCCTGCACGTAATTTGCCTTTGAAAGCGAGGTGTTTGATCGGTACCCGTTGGACCCCGTTGGGATTGCGCACGCCATAGCCTTCCTCGGGACTCACGGTGGCGCTGAACTGGTCCCCGCTTTGCCTGCCAGCCATGGCAGATTCCAGCCCGGCGATGATATTGTTGGCGCCGTGCAGGTATGTTGCCGGCTCCCCCTCGCGTGAAGTCTCCAATTCTTTGCCCGACTCATCGCATAAAGTGTAGTGAAAGCTGACTACTGTTTCGGGTCCTATCTGCACTGCCTGTCTCCTCTGCCGGGTGGTGTGCAGATAGTAAAGGCATAAGTCGGAAACTCCTAGCCCTGACTTAACCGGATTGAGCCGCTATACGGTAGAGCGGCCCTGTTACCTGTTCTATTGCTGTGTGACATTCGATACGTCAGTATGGGGAATCTGCGAGGGACTCAGGTGTGAGCGCTTTCGCATTCCGGTCCGATAGCTCTTGATTCATCTTTGATGGTAGGGCCGCTTCGCATTACAATACGTGAATTGTTTTTCCAGACAAGTACTTATGGACGAATAGTATCAGAACCCAAAGGTGACGAGGGCACGCAGGGCTCCGAGACAGGTATAGCCTGAAACAAGCGGCATTCCTCCTTTCTACGACTTGACTACTATGCCCGATGGCGTATTCGGTGGACGTTAAAAATGAAGAAATTGTTTTTGCATATTGGACTGGGTAAAACAGGGTCCTCTGCACTTCAATCATGGCTTTCTCTCAACTCCAAGGAATTGTCCAAACAGGGCGTCGACTACGCTGATCTGGTACCCCATGCGAAAACCGGTGAGGTTTCATCCGGCAATGGCTACGACCTGCAACGCGCGCTGATCGATCAGGACTTTGACGAAGTGGAACGCTTGTTGACCACCACCTACTTTTTCAACCCCAAGAATAATGTGGCACTTGTCAGCTGTGAATTGTTCCAGGGGATCCGGGCGCCATTTGTAAAGAAAATTCATGACATCTGCACCAAATGCGATATAGACGTCACTGTCATTGTTTACATACGCAGTGTCTATGAGCAGCAGTATTCAACCTATCTGCAGGGCATCAAGCGGAGCTCCATCGCCCACCGTTTCGGGGAGCAGAGTTCAGATATTGCATTTGACCGCTCGGTGGAATATCTCAGGCGTTATGTGCGTGTGTTTGGCGACAAGGTAATCGCAGTTAATTATGACGTTGCAAAGAAAGATATATACGGCTCGCTCGCGGAAATTATAGGCATCGACACCAAGGGTCTGAAAAGGCTGAAGAAGAAGGTCAACCGAAGCTTGACATTGGAGGAGGCTGAAGTGCTGCGGCGCATGAACCGACTGCACGGCGGTATTTTTGCGACAAATATTTCTGATTTCATCATCAAGGCCTCGCCCGATATTGATACGCCTATTGTGTATGATCGCGCGCTGTTGGAGCAGGTCCGGGATGCCACCGAGGAGGATCTGCTCTGGGTCAATGAATATTTCAAAATACCTACTCCAGTTGCCTCAGACAATTACGATGGGCACTCCAGCGCTGAGCCGCCGGTTCCTACCCGAGAGTCCTATCAACCGGTGGTCAGATGGGCTCTGGAATTTAATCCGGGAGCAGCCGTTAGAATGGAGTTTGCGGATTTCCTGGAGAAACTTGTTACTTTCATCGAGGAGTTTTCAGCGGATGATGCCAAGGCGGTTAAGCAGAAGCTCAAGCGTGTACAGGGTGAGTTTGCCAGGGAAGCCGATACCGGCAGTCACGAAGCAACCGATAACGCTTTTGAGGCGCAACCCGCCGCCGGGGAACCCAAATCCCGCACACCTGCACATATCATCACTTATTTTTTTGACGGCGATTCGTTGAGTGAGGATATGGGTGCGGAGATAGGTGAGAAATTCAGCGACTGGTTGTCCACGTTTTCGAAGCATACCGTAGGTAGCAGTATCAATGCGGTAGCGAATACCACGCTTGTGAGCCGCGATGATGCCGCTCCGATTGACAAGGGGGTGGCGATGAGCGGTTATACGCTGGTGGAAATTGATGATATGGATACCGTGCTCTCACTTGCCGGTAGTTGCCCACTTCTCGAAGCCGGCGGTGTTCTGGAAGTTTCCAGAACCGCCAATCGTCGCGACCTATGGTCGCACCTGTGACCGACGAGCAGGTTGCGGGCATTCACGGGGAAAGCGCTGAGGTAGAATCTCAAAGCTTGGCCGAGGCGATCAGTCAGGATGTCGCCCAATTGGTGAATCACCTGCGCTGCAGTGACGCGCCGGACGAGGTGCTGGCGGAAACAACCCGGCATATCCAGCGAGCGATGGAAACACTCAAGCCCTGGTTACAACAGGGCGAGGGATGGTCTACGATATCCATCGGCAGCGACATGTCCCAAATTGTCTGGCGCGACGATGACATCACCTCCGTGATGCCCTACAGCCCGGTCAGCGGAAGGCGCAACCCTATTGCGCTGCCGCTGAGGCTTTGGAAGCACGGCGATGATGAGGTCCGCGGCGAAGCCACTTTTTCATCGACCTATGCCGGCCCACCCAACTCGGTTCATGGCGGTATTATCGCCGCCGTATTCGATGAAATCCTTGCGATGGCCAATGTGGTATCGGGGCGCGCCGGCTTTACCGGTACCCTTACGATTAAGTACCATGACAAAACGCCCTTGAATACGCCTATTGAATTGCGCGGTATGAATGTGCGAAAGGACGGACGAAAACAGCATAGCCGCGGAGAAATGCGCGTGAACGGCAAGGTGACTGCAACCGCCGAAGGTCTGTTTATCTGCGCCGCCGATATAGAAACCTAGTCAGCGCGTATTGTCAGGCTTTCTTTAATGCCAGCGCCGCCAGTCCGGCTGTCAGCCATTCAAACACCAGGGCACCGTAAGTATAGCCCGCTACAGGCTCCGCACCGGTTGCTGTGAAGTACAAACGGGAAATAGCGAGCCCTCCGACCAGCAACAGTAGCGCTGTTAGCGCTGGTCCCCTGAAATCCATGCGCAGTGCTCCCAGTAGACAAAAAACCCCAAAGCCCAGTTGGAGGCCACCGTACATAGCCCCCATTTCGGCATAGGCATCGCCGTTGGTCAGCGTGAAACCGGCGTATCCGGCAGGCAGTAGTGGGGAGTACAGGCAAGCCAATCCATAACCGATAAACACCAGCGCTGAAACCCAAAGAAGTGCTCTACCCAACATGATTGTCTCCTGAAGATCGGTGGGGGGTGCGCTGAAGCTTAGCACATGCGCGCGCCCGGATGACCTGGTTCGCCTCTGAAGGTGTACACTGAGGTATTTGTAGAGTTGACAGAGGGGGTGGCTAACACTAGAATGCGCTGCTTCCTGTGGATCAAGTCGCGTTAAAAAGCTATTTTGATCAACAAGTTAGCACAGTTTTTGGGGCTATAGCTCAGCTGGGAGAGCGCAACACTGGCAGTGTTGAGGTCAGCGGTTCGATCCCGCTTAGCTCCACCAAACCAAAAGCCGGCATTCGCGAGAGTGTCGGTTTTTTTTGGTTCTAGCACCGCGTGCGAACCGCTGACCGTGTCAGCGCAGGGGGCCTGCCCGTTCGATCCCGCTTAGCTCCACCAAACAAAAAGCCGGCATTCGCGAGAGTGTCGGTTTTTTTGGTTCTGGCACCGCGTGCGAACCGCTGACCGTGTCAGCGCAGGGGGGGCCTGCCCGTTCGATCCCGCTTAGCTCCACCAAACAAAAAGCCGGCATTCGCAGAGTGTCGGTTTTTTTGGTTCTGGCACCGCGTGCGAACCGCTGACCGTGTCAGCGCAGGGGGCCTGCCCGTTCGATCCCGCTTAGCTCCACCAAACAAAAAGCCGGCATTCGCGAGAGTGTCGGTTTTTTTGGTTCTAGCACCGCGTGCGAACCGCTGACCGTGTCAGCGCAGGGGGCTGCCCATTGGAATGTCGATATCCTCCATGCCTGTTTTTATTTCACATGCCAGGGTGCGGGCGAGGTATCATACAATCGTACTGCGCCAATAAGTATTGAGTGTGGAAAGGTTAACAGCAGACACATCATGATGGGTTGGTACATGGAGGCGACAATAAAAGTGTCACAAGATGAAGCCATTATGGACGCCGCATTGGCGAACGAGTTTGCCGATCACTGGATTGCGGCCTGGAACCAGCACGATCTCGAGAAGATTCTGTCTCACTATACGAGTGATTTTGAGATGTCATCCCCAGTTATTGTCGAGGCAATGCAGGAGCCATCGGGGACTCTCAAAGGAAAGGAAAAAGTGAAGGCCTACTGGTCAAAGGCTTTTCAGAAATACCCAGATTTGAAGTTCGAAAAGCTCCACGTTTTAACAGGTTCGAATAGCGTTACAATCATCTATAACGGAGTTCGGGGGTTGTCAGCAGAATCGTTTCACTTCAATCACAGCGGAAAAGTCCACGCTGCGTTTGCGCACTACCTGAAGTGATTTACTCTATATTGTTAGTGACTATATGCTTTTTGGTGTGTCGGTGTTATTGGCACCATGTTGGTGCGGGGAGCCCCGGCACCGGGCCGTCGCTGCCATTGGAATGAGTACTGGCGCACAGAACCGTGTGGGAATCGGACTCCGTTCTCAGTCTGATAGCTAATTAATAGTGATCTTTTCACTCTGAATGTAGAATCATCCTAAAGCTGCTAAGTCAACCTGCTTGACCTGTATCAGTGACAGAACTGGATAAATGAGTTTTTCTTGAAAATGTACCTGTTTTCCAAAATGATAGAAGCGATAGCGTTAGAGCTAGTCATAGGGCTAGTAAATAGGGATGTACTATGAGCTTTTTAAGTGCCAAAGATAGAAAAACCAGAAAGTGGAGGAAGCCTGAGTTTGATAAACGCTCTGTGAAGGAGGAGGTTCTTCACGGTCACATTGAGTCCCTGGATGCAGGTACGTTAACTGGCTGGTCAGCTTCATCGATTAGTGATGAACCGGTGCTCGTAAGTGTAATGTGTGAGGGGCGTATTGTGGGTACTGGAAAGGCAGATCAATATCGGAAAGACCTCGAAGAGATGAATATTCACAAGGGATTTCATTTTTTCACTATCGAATTGCAGGATATCGTGACGGATAAAAAGAGCGTTGAATTATCTCTCTGTGAGGCCGAATCCCTGGAGCCGATACAGCATTCAGAGTTCTCGGTATGTACTGATATTACCGATGTCTTCATTGGTTCTATCCGGTATGCGGATGGGCATATCCATACAACGCTGCATGCAAAAGCCAGTTTAAAAGGTCGGCAGTTTGTCGTCTATTCGGATGACGAGCCGATCAGCACGGTGACCATTTCCGGCCATGACGAAACCATCGGCATACGCGCTCCGTTACCCGCCAGCCTGTTGGATGGTTCAGACAAACTCCTGAAATTTGGGATCGAAGGGTCTCCCAATATGCTGGGGATGGAAATTGTCAAATGTGAGTGTATTCCAACGCCTTGGACGCACATAAACAAGAGCTACAAAAAGCCCGGTTTTCTGTCGTTACCCAAGCAAGCCGGCCATCGTTACGAAACACTGGAATATCAGATCGAAGCGATTAGCAGAGGTGAGACGTCGTTAACGATTAAAGAACTCAATCTGCTGCACAACGCACTGGTCAAGTCATTTGAAAATCGGAAGCAGTTCCCGCCCTTCAAACTGCCCAAATATGATAATCCAAGAGTCAGTATCATCATCCCGGCACACAACAAGTTTGCGTTGACATATCATTGTCTCGCGTCAATTGCGTTTTCATATAACAAAACGAGCTATGAAGTTATCCTGGCAGACGATTACTCCACCGACGAGACCAGCGCAGCAGAGGAGATCATCGGTAATCTCGTGGTGTCCAGAAACAGCGAAAACCTACGTTTTTTGCGCAACTGTAACAAGGCGTCGAGTCTCGCCAAGGGTGAGTACATCCTATTCCTGAACAACGATACGGAAGTGACATCCTACTGGCTGGATGAATTGGTCGCGGTTTTGGATGCTGATCCGGAGTGCGGCATGGTTGGCTCCAAACTGATCAATGCAGATGGCAGTTTGCAGGAAGCGGGCGGAATTGTCTGGAGTGATGGCAACCCCTGGAATGTTGGGCGAAACTGCAACCCGATCGCTCCGGAATTCAACTACGTCCGAAACGTAGACTATCTGACCGGAGCTGCGATGTGCATTCGCCGTGATCTCTGGCAGGAGGTAGGGCTGTTCAGTGAGGAGTTTGCACCGTGTTACTTTGAAGATACCGATCTTGCATTCAAAGTCAGGAAGGCAGGTTACAAGACAATCTACACTCCGTTTTCACAGGTGGTGCACTTCGAAGGCCAGAGTCACGGTACGGATGTCACCAAAGGGCTGAAGAAAAACCAGGTCCTCAATCAGAAAAAATTTGGCGCAAAATGGTTTAAAGCATTTCGGGATAACGGTGTCGCCAGCCTCGACAATTTGCTGATAGAAAAGGACAGGAATGTTGAACATCGCGTCCTTGTGCTGGACTATGCCACGCCGCAGCCTGACAAGGATGCAGGCAGCTACGCAGCGATTCAGGAAATCAAGTTACTCCAGGCGCTGGGATGCAAGGTCACATTCGTGCCGGAAAATCTGGCTCACCTCGGGTCTTATACGCTGGATTTGCAGCGTATGGGCGTAGAGGTTTTGTACGCACCTTTCTACAGCACTATCAGTGAGATATTCGCCAGAAGACTCCCTGAAATGGACGCGGTCTACCTGACGCGCTATGTCGTGGCCGAAAAGTATATCGACACTATACGTTCACAAGGGAACGCTCGTATCTTGTTCAATAATGCCGATCTACATTTTCTGCGAAGAATGCGCGCGTCCCTGTCCGGCAATGCGGGTGAGGAGGAGTTGCAAAAGGCACTGGCAACACGCGACGCCGAGTTGGATGTTTGCAGAAAAGCGGATGCCGTGCTGAGTTATACGCATACGGAGCACGCAGTAATCACATCCCATATTTGCGAAGTGGATAAACTGCATTTGACACCCTGGGTACTGGAAGAGAAAGAAGAGGGTCCTGCTTTCGCACAAAGAAAGGGTATTGCGTTTCTGGGTAGTTACAATCATCCACCCAACAGGGAAGCACTAAACTATCTGGTAGAAGATGTTATGCCACTGTTGTTGAATGTGCGCCCGGATATAAAACTGTCAGTCTACGGTAGCAATATGCCGGATGATTACGATGAGCTCGATTGCGAAAACATCGAAATCGTAGGCTTTGCCGAAACTCTGGACGAGGTGTTTCACGAACACAGGGTATTCGTTGCACCGTTGCTTTCTGGCGCTGGCATAAAAGGGAAGGTATTGGAGGCCATGGCCTATGGTACGCCCTGTGTCATCTCGGAAATGGCAGCGGAAGGCACAGGGTTGTCTCATGGTATCAGCGCATTGATAGCCGACACTGATACCCCGGATGCCTGGGTGAACGCCATCATCAAGTTGTATGACAACGAGGATCTCTGGGATAAGTTTTCCGAGAACGAAAAAATTATAGCCAATGAAAAGTACTCTTTTGAACACGGCGTCAATGAGTTCCGAAAGATACTTGCGAGTGTCGAACTCTACTCGTAACGTCATTGCATGAACAAACAAGCCTCAATAGCAAAAATAACCTTAAGCGCGCAGTAAAGGGCTGACGGTGCGAAAAACCATAGCCAAGCTCATGCGGGGGAAAAAGGGCAGGTGCGACGGTATGCGGAGCGTAATCCTCCATTATCATTTGTTTAAAAATGCAGGCACCTCGCTGGATGAGAGTTTTAAGGCCAACTTTGAGCCGAGTCAGTGGGTGACCCAGGAGTTTTCATCTGAAGCGCCTAAGAATCAGAGGCAGCTACACGACTGGATTGCAGAAAGCGTTAATGCCAAATGTTTTTCGTCGCATACCGCGCAATTGCCACTACCAAAGGTTGAGGGCGTGCGAATTTTCCCCGTCATATTCTTACGTCACCCTATAGACAGAGTAGCATCGGTGTATGCGTTCGAGCGCAGGCAGGGCAGCGATACCTACGGCTCGGAGCTGGCCAGAAGAACGAATTTGTCCCAGTATGTTGAAGCGCGTTTGGCGCGACTGCATGATTACCAGTGTCGGAACTTTCACGTGCATCGATTTTCCGCAATGTTTCCCCGCTCTCCGGGCACTGTATTGGAACGCGCCCAAAAGGCAGCAATGAACCTCCCGTTTGTCGGTGTGGTTTCTCGCTTTGACCAGTCGCTAGAGAAGTTGGAGAGTGCGCTGCGGGAGTTTGGTTTTAAAGATATAGTATTGAAAAGTACGCAGCAGAATGTTTCTAGAGACATAGATATGACAATGGATGAGAAGCTTGAAGACATTCGGGAAAAGATGTCTCCCCAAACGTATCGAGCTCTTATAGAGGCGAATCAGGACGATATCGCGTTTTTTGAATCCGTAGACAGCAAGTTTTAGTGATATTTCTGCTGTGTCTCCATCATAATAGCGTCTGGGGAACGAGGGGCTGGAACCACTCGAAGCAGAGTTCCAGTAGGTGGTCAGACATCGGGTTCCGGCTTAGGCGGTGATGTTTTGGCAGAACTCGTAGTGTCAGCACATATTTGTGAAAGGGATGTAGTGCGATGGCCGATTTCGAGACTGTGATCACAAAACGCACTGTCCCAGGTGTGCGGTAATCCTGTACTCTCTGGGGTTGACGGGGCTGTACAGTATTTTCCGCATAAGTTGGACATAAGAATTTTCCACACACTCGTCGCAGGTATGACGGTGTTAACAGGATAGAGAAGAACAGCGTGAGCGCGACATACATTCTTGGGATTTCAGCCTATTATCACGATAGCGCGGCTGCGTTGATTCGCGACGGCAGCATCGTAGCGGCCGCGCAGCAGGAGCGGTTTACCCGAAAAAAGCACGATCCGGATTTTCCTGCCGAAGCAATCCAATATTGCCTAGAGGAGGCGGGAATCGGCGTCACCGATATCGATCACGTGGTGTTCTATGATAAGCCTTTTGTCAAATTTGAACGCCTGTTGGAGACCTACCTGTCGTATGCGCCGAAAGGATTCCGCTCGTTCATAGCTGCCATGCCGGTCTGGCTGAAAGATAAACTCTACCTGAAGACTACGCTTAAGCGTGAACTGGCCAAGCTCGGCAATTGCAAACAGGGTGATTTGCCCGAGCTGATGTTTGCCGAGCACCACCAATCCCATGCGGCTTCGGCGTTCTTTTTCAGCCCCTATGAAAAGGCAGTCGTGCTGTGCCTTGATGGGGTAGGAGAGTGGGCTACCACATCGGCATGGATGGGGGAGGGTAACCGGCTCACCCCATTGTGGGAGATAGACTTTCCTCACTCTCTGGGCCTGCTGTATTCAGCGTTTACCTATTTCACCGGCTTCAAGGTCAATTCCGGCGAGTACAAGTTGATGGGCCTTGCGCCCTACGGCCAGCCGGTCTATGTGGATCTCATCCTGGAAAATCTGATCGACTTGAAAGCAGACGGTACGTTCCGTCTCGATATGTCATATTTCAATTATTGTACCGGTCTGACAATGACCAATGACAAGTTTGCGCAATTGTTCGGCGGGCCGGCGCGCACATCGGAAACAGAGATCACCCAACGCGAAATGGATCTGGCGGCGTCGATTCAGAAAGTGACCGAAATGGTTGTAATGCGCCTGGCCCAGACGCTGCACAAGGAAACGGGCGCGGAGTACCTCTGCCTTGCGGGCGGCGTCGCATTAAACTGTGTATCCAATGGTATCTTGCTACGTGAAGGGCCGTTCAAGGATATCTGGATACAGCCCGCTGCCGGCGATGCCGGCGGAGCACTCGGTGCCGCTTCAGTGGTTTGGCACCACTATAAGGAAGGCCCGCGCGAGGTGGATAACAAGGCCGATTTGATGACCGGCGCCTATCTCGGGCCAAAATTCTCCCAGCAGGGCATCAAGCGGGAACTGGATGCCTACGGTGCCGTCTACCAGCAACTTCCAGACGCCGAACTGTTTCCTCGCGTGGCACAGATTCTCGCCGATGAAAATGTCGTGGGCATGGCGCAGGGGCGTATGGAGTTCGGTCCCCGGGCACTGGGTGGGCGCTCGATCATAGGTGATCCGCGCAGTCCGAAGATGCAGTCAGTTATGAATCTGAAAATCAAATACCGTGAGTCCTTCAGACCGTTTGCTCCGGCAGTACTCGCAGAAAGGGTATCCGACTACTTTGTACAGGACCGCCCCAGCCCGTATATGCTGCTTGTCGCACCGGTGGTGGAAGAGCAAAGGATTGCGATGACGAAAGAGCAGGAGCAATTGTTCGGTATTGCCAAGCTCAACGTGCCACGATCACACTTGCCGGCCATTACGCACGTAGATTATTCTGCGCGTATTCAAACCGTACACAAAGAGACCAACCCCTATTTCCACAGTATCCTCAGTGAGTTCAATAAACTGACTGAGTGTGGTGTGCTCGTCAATACCTCGTTCAATGTGCGCGGTGAGCCGATTGTGATGACGGCGGACGATGCCTACCGCTGCTTTATGCGTACTGAGATGGACTACCTGATAATAGATAACTTCCTGCTCGCGAAAACGGATCAGCCCGCCTGGGAGGGCAGCGATAGCTGGAAAGATGAGTTTGAGTTGGACTGATGGCTATGCATGAAATACCAGAGTTGGATCGTAAGGGGTTGCGCGATTTCGGAGTCGTGACAGGTCTTATTATAATCGGCCTGTTCGGTGTCTTCTTCCCGTGGATATTCTCGCAGATTCGGTTGTTACACAGCTATGATTTCTGGGGTGCTCTGAACCCGGCCGTAACAAGCTTACGCTGGCCTTTTCTACTCGGCGGGTTACTCGTCATCTGGGGCATTGTTGCGCCCATGAGCCTCAAGGGGATTTATTCCGTCTGGATGAAGTTCGGTATCATGATGAGTAAGGTGATGACGCCGCTGATTATGGGCATCGTGTTCTATCTTGTGTTTGCACCTATAGGCTTTGTGATGAGAATTCTGGGCAAAGATTCGATGGCACGAAAGCTGGATGCCGATGTTGATACATACCGGATTATTTCTAAAGACAATCCGGTGAAGAATTTGGAGAAACCGTTCTAATGGTCGACCTGTTAAAAGATTTATGGGGTTTCATGCGGGAGCGGAAGAAGTTCTGGCTGGCGCCGATCATTCTCGTAATGCTCCTGTTGGGTGTGCTCCTTGTGGTTGCACAGGGTTCAGCGGTAGCCCCGTTCATATACACATTGTTCTAGGCGGACAAAGCCCGGTTGGTCTCGTGCCATAGCGGGAAAGTCCGTTGAGATAGCAAGTACCCCTGCCGCCCACAGCGCGAGGGTCTACAGAGCGTTATTCCAAAAATAAAGGTTCGGAGTCATCGCCATGGCCGGGATTGGTAAAGATAAAGTGTACGGCATGCTATTCGTGGTTATTCACACGCTCGGTGCCTTATTGTGTCTGTATACGCTGGACCAGATGTGGGAGCACCGGGTGTTGGTGCGCCTGCTGCTCGAACGCATTCCAATCATCGGTTTGATGGGCGGTACTGCACTGCTGGCGATTCTCTATCTGATAATACTTTCGACTCTGATAGCGGGGGCTGGTGCTGTCGTTCAATTGCTGCGTACCCGGCATATGGATACGTTAACCGCCGATGCGCCGTTCCGTTTGCGATGCGTGCTCTATGTTGCAATGGGATGTCTGTGCATCTGTGTCTTCTACCTCTCGACGCCCGATACATTCTCAGGTCCGTTCCGGATACGGCATACGATATTTGCCTGGATTACTGCCAGCCTCGCCTATAGCTTTTGGTGTGCTCTTCCCAAACTGGGATTTGGAGCCCCGACAAAAATGCGTCGGTGGGCCGACTTGATCGCCATGAATGTATTCATTGCGTTGATATTGGCAGAAATTACACTGCGTGTCGCCGCGGCCGTATGGCCCACCCCTTTACTGGTTACCGAGCATAGCTCGTCCGAGATTCGTCGTGACTCTGAACGCATCGAACCAGGCGTGCCCCGATTTTCGTTCCCGATAAATTCCACGGGACACTATGATACCGAGTTCCTGCCGCGCTCAGAACGCTCTTTACCGATGGTAGTCAGCATTGGTGACTCATTCAGCTACGGTGTGGTACCGCACTATTATCATTACTCGACGGTTGCCGAGCGAGCATTTCCAGAGGCAGAGATCTACAATATCGGTTTTCCCGGGACGAACCCTGTCGACTACCGCCATCTGATGGTTGACGAAGCGCTGCCGCTGGAGCCGGATCTGATTGTGATAGCAATTTTTGTCGGCAATGACATTGTGGCTCAAGCGGCACCAACTTCGTCACTCGGCTGGTACGATGCCCAGAATTATATGGCGGGTATTGTCTGGCACCGTTTACAGATACTCGATCGTGCGAAGGGTGCCAGCGACTGGACCAAGGAAACTGGAGAAGTGATGGGCGAGGATCTTGTCACTCGCTATCCATGGGTTGCTGATCCGTCTCAGGAGACGCCGAGTATGAGCGAGGATATTTACCTTGAGCTGGAGTCACGCAATGCGTATCAGGGAGCTATTGATCACCCGGGTGTGTATGACCGCTTTTTCGCGGCGTTAGGGGAAATTGAAAAGGCAGCAGGTGATATCCCGCTGGCGTTTCTGATTATTCCTGATGAATATCAGGTTAATGATGAACTCTGGCAGGCGGTTGTTGCGAAGCATGAAGTGCCGCTACAGCGCGATTTGCCGCAGCGTAAGATCCGCGAATGGGCTCGCGAGGGTAATCGCGATATTATGGACCTGCTGCCTTTGCTTCTGGCTGAGAAGCCGCTCGACGACGGTCAGCTCCACTTGTATCACCTGCGCGACACGCACTTCAACGCGCGCGGTAACGAAGTCGCCGGTCGCGCTCTTGCGCAATTGATTGAAGCGAAATTTTCTGGCGCTGAGGTACCGGATTATCCGATGCCGCCAGACAGATCAATGGCACTACCTGTGCAGGAGAGCGTTGTCGCAACTCCTACTGCACAACCGGTTGAGGCCTCTGATACGGAATACGCTCCCGACCCGACAGATGAGGCTACTGAAGTCCTGCGCCAGTTTGGCACCGTGATATCTTCTGTAGGCATAGACGGTACCAGGGTGATGGATGAATCCCTGCTGCACCATCCCAAGGAAGACATAAAATCCGCGATTATTGTCGTTCTGAATGGAGATGTTGCGCCGGATCAAAAGGCTTTCGCGAGAGAGGCGGCTCCCGTCCTGGCTTTCTTTCAGCCTGATGTTGGGGATGCCGGGGTAGCTCTGGATGAACAGCGCCCTGATCAACAGACATGGAGAAGTATCGTGGAGGCGGAGATACAGCAAATCAGTCGCGACCTGGCTTCGAGCCCTGCGACTCAGTGATGTGCCCTGTATCCATGACTCGTCGGCCTGATGGAGGGGATTCAAGATAATGGCTTTGGCGTTCCGGAAACAGAATCGATCGGCGTTCACTAATTTCCTGCGCTCAAAATATGAGATGTTCACGGCGGCCGAGCGGGTTGAAACGTTGCCGTACTACATTACCATTGACCCTTCTGATACCTGTCAGCTGCTGTGCCCTACCTGTCCCACTGGTATTGAGAATGAGAGTAAGAAGCAGAAGGGTATAGCCACGACTCTCTATCGCGCAGACCGCAAGAAACTCAGCCCTGAACTCTTCGACAGTGTGCTGGAGGAACTGGCAGACAAACTGTTTCTCATAATGTTCTATAACTATGGCGAGCCACTGCTGAACCCGCGTATTCATCAGTACATCGCCAAGGCCACCGCGAATAACATAGCGACAGAGTTACACACGAACCTCTCTCTGAAACTTTCTGATGAGCGTATAGAGCAGCTCCTGAGTGCAGGCGTCGGCCGACTTAGCGCGTCCATAGACGGGTTCTCACAGCAGGCATACGAGGTACATCGAGTTGGGGGCGACGTGAGTCTGGTGCACGACAACCTGAAACGGCTGGCGCAGACCCGCGATCGACTCGGCTTGGATACAGAAATCTTCTACAAGTTTCTTATCTTTAAACACAATGAGCACGAGATTGAGGATGCGCGCCAGTTTGCCGAGGACATCGGCGTTCAGTTCCTCTCAGGTGACGCCTTTATTCATGACCAGAGCTGGCTGCCCAGCCACCGCCAGGATGAGGTGCCGTATTACTCACAGAACGAGACGGATGCTCTGGTCGAGCGTTGGAAATCCTCGGGAGGGCGAGAGGACTACTTTTTCGAGCACGAGCATCACCCCTTCTGGAACATCATTCCCAAAGAACTCGAGGCCATCCTGCCACAATCCTGCAGTTGGCACTATGGCTACTCAGTGGTCACAGCCGGTGGCCCGGTCGCGCCGTGCTGTGCGGTATCAAAGGATTCGGATGACTTCGGCACTGTGGTACCTGGCGAGGTGAGTTTCAGCGATGTGTGGAACAATGAACACTACACGAAATCTCGCAGGGCTATGGCCGGAAAATCAACTGACGCTTTGGCGCATGTCGATGCAGTCTGTACACGCTGTTACTTCCCCAAGTTGGTGCATCACCTTCACAACAGCCATGACTATTTGGTTGCGCAGCGCTTTGCCGAGGTGTTCGGTACCGCCGAACCCGAGATGTCAAAGGCGTTTACATTTTTGGGTGATGGTTTCGGGTCTGCTGACGTCGCTGGTTTCATCGCGCACTACGAACAGCACTTGAGTGGGGACGAGATCCCACAGACAATCCCTGTGGAGAATATCGATACAGCGCAACCTGAACTGTCGAGCGAAGAGGCGACCGAAATATTACAGCAGTTTGGCTCTGTCGTATCGACTCTAAGCGACATCGGGAGCAAGGTCTATGATGCTTCTTTGTTGCAACACCCCAAAGACGCGATTTTTTCTGCGATAGTGACTATCCTCAATGGGACAGGCCCCAGCGATCAGCAGAGCTTTGCCCGGGAGGCGGCGCCGGTTCTGGCATTCTTCCAGCCCATGGTAGGGGAAGTCGCGATTGACGTCGACGCCTTACGCTCAGATCAGAGCGCCTGGCGACGGGATGTCGAGTCAGAAATGCAGAGGTTTCATCGAGAAATAGCTGCACGAAAGGAAGCCCCTGGTTAAACCGGAGCAGGGTGTTAGGGTCACTGCAGGATGATACCCCTGAACGTCACAGGCGCTGCCTCGATAAACTGTTCAGAGGTTGTTTGAACTATTGTTGCGCAGCTTCTTTCTAAATGCCGTATCCCAGACCGGCTAGCTTTTTGTTCAGGATTCGCATCTCTTCGTCCACGATTTCCTGCCAGGTCTCTTCACCGGGTCCGTTCTTATCAAGACTCACGCCGTCGGTGCCAACGCCTGGCTGAAAGAAGGCAAGTACGGCAACTCCGGTTCGGTAGTTTGACTTGGTCTCCTGATCGTCGGTGACACTCATCAGCTTAATGAGGGCTGAAGCAATTTTACCCTTGGTGTCGGGGAGAACGGAGATGTCATGTGCAGTCTGGCCGTCCATGCCAATACGGCTTAACTCCGACATATAGCTCTGCATGAGCTCCAGTGATTCTTCCAGTGGCAGATCTTCAAACTCATCCAGTGCTGATGACAAAATATTCTCCTGTCTATTATTTAGGTGTAATCATTGTGAAATGTAGTCATTCCTGACGATCTTTATCGTGTGGATCGACGATTTGGGACCCAAACCATTGGGCTCCCTTTACAGTAAAATGACTGGTGTCCCAGAACAGCAGTGACCCATCGTCGAGAAAAAACTTACAACGATCACCGGGGCAAATAATATCGAATGAAGAAATGAAGTCAATCCCCAGTTGCTCAGCAGTGGCTTTCACCTGTGTATCAAGCGGTGCAATATCACCGGCGATCTCCCTCGCACGTCGTTCTATGAGTTCTACAGCATTGTCAGTATCTGCCATTGAAATCGCGATTGAGTGAAAGTCAGGGAACTGTGGGCGACGGCCAAGTAGGACGATACGTGTTCCTGGCCTTGTCCTGCTTTTTACATATTTCACGAGCGGAACAAATTCTGGCGCCCAGAAATTAGGTGCCATACTGAACACGATATAGACTTCATCGGCCAGCCCCAAGTTGGTTGAACTCTCAAGGCCTGCCAGGATGCTCGCGCAGGGTTCTTCGGTCAGTGGCGATTGTGCGGCAAATATCTGGTAACAAAGCTGGTTGTAACGCTGTGTCTGTATTTCGGCCTCGTCGCCCAGATTCTGCACAAGGCCAACCAGCATGTCGTCTGCAAGGCTGTCCCCTACTATTAGAATCTGGCGCTTGTCCGCATCCTGCGAAAAATCTCCCGGCGGATTCTGCAGCAGGTGGGCCGCACGTTCGCGCTGCAGTTTTCCTATATCACTAAGGGCCTGTACCACCACGCCGTCGCCGTAGCGCCAGGCCCAGCCCTGATTTGCCCAGCCACTGGCACCGACAAAACAGAAGGCCAGCGCAATCAATGCACAACTCAGGCCGAAACTGGATGAAGACATCTGTTTGCCTGCGTTGCGGTTGTAACGGAAAGGCCTCTCTATCCAGCGGTACATCATTTCCGCTGCGACAATTGAAGTCACCACAATTATCCATTGCTCAGTGACGGTAAGCACGGTCTTAGTGTAATAGGTGTAAAAAACAATAATCGGCCAGTGAATCAGGTACAGCGAGTAGCTGATTAACCCTAATCTGACGACCCAACGCTGGCTCAATGCCATTTTGCACAATCTGGACGAACGTCCGAAGTGGATTAAAAGAGCAGTTCCCAGGCAGGGTGGCAGCGCGAAAATCGATGGGAAGGGGGTTCCATCAGTATAGAAATGCACACCGAGAAAGATCAGTCCCAGCCCCAGTAAACAAGCGATTTCTGCCAGTACGGGGTTACTCTCCTTGCGGCTGTCGAAGAAAACCAGACTGGCTCCAATGGCAAATTCAAATATCCGAAAGGGTGCCAGGTAATAGATGGTGGCCGCTCCATCGGAAAACCAGTCGTTGATGGATGGCGCATATTTTTGTATAAATGTACTGTCGCCGGTAAAAAACACAAGGTTCAGGTAGAGGCTAAAGAGCCCGGCGAGTAGCAGTGCTATAGGGATGACATAGCGGGGTGTCTTGAGCAGCAAAAACACCAGAGTGGCCGGCCATATCAGATAAAACTGTTCCTCAACGCTGAGCGACCAGGTGTGAAGCAGCGGTTTGATGGTCGCAGCGGTATCGAAGTAGCCGCTTTCTGACCAGAAGTAGAAGTTTGAGAGGCTGACGACTGCGTGTACCAACGCACCAGAGAAGCGCTCCAGGTCGCTGGGCGAGAACAGTAAAAAGGCAAATACGAGACACAGTGCGAAGGTAAAGAACAAGGCGGGCGCGAGACGACGGGCGCGACGCATGTAGAAGTTGGAGAAGCTGAAAGATTCAGTGCTTGTTACTTCTGCCCTGATCAGTTGGGTAATCAGAAAGCCGCTGATCACAAAGAAGACATCGACCCCTACGAAGCCGCCGCCAAAGCTTGAGAATCCGAGATGAAAGAAGAGGACACTCAATACGGCCAGAGCGCGCAATCCGTCGATATCTGGTCGGTATTGCATAGGTTACTGAAATCTCATTCGAAGGCAGTTGCGCGTCTAGTATAGGCTGGATGTTTGGCTTCTAGCGAATAGATTGTCCCCGGGGTATGACATACAGCACAAAAAAACATGCGTTGGGATGCTATATCCGGACCAATGTCCGGCGTAATGTCCAGAGGAAAAACACCGTGCTTGTGCGTTCCGCGGTGTACCAGGCGATACTATCCTGCGGGCTTTTGCTCATAGAACAGGGAAGCGTGGTCGAACCACTTATTGTGATACCTGCTGATAGTACTGGCAGCATCTGTCGTGTGGCTGTGGGGCTCACAGACTGCGGTGCTGTTCCCGCTATACAATACCTTGAAGTCCCTGACCCTGGCCTTCAGGCAAAAGTCTGCGCTTGCGATTACTCTGCACTCATAGGCGGCGTCAAACCCACCGACAGCATTTACCACCTCGCGGCGGATCAGCAGCAAGTTGTCCGGTAGCCATTTCGCATTACATGTGTAGTCAAACTGCTGTGTATCCTGCTCTCCTGCGCCTTTGGGAACAGGAAGCTGATCTTCATCAAAACCGGGATCTGCCGAAGCGATCAGTCCCGAGGCGTTCACGAATTTGGGGCCGACAACATCTGCCAACTGCTCGTGCATCACATCCAGCAAAGCGTCAAGCGTATTGGGGTCTTCGATTTGGGTTTCTTTATCCAACAGGCAAATCAATGGCCTGTCTGTTTTCTGAAAGCCCTGGTTGTAGCTGGCGATTCGACCAGAGTCCGAAGGCGCAACGAAATGTATCGCATCCTTGGCAATACCATGCTTTGCCAGTGCCTCTCGTTGTCGAGTTATGTGCTCGGAATCTTCCGTCTCACTAGCTAGAGGGATTATAAAGTCGATCATCGCTTTATCCGGGCGGGGAAGCGGTAGGCGCTCATAG
The DNA here is from genome assembly GCF_055809315.1 of Halioglobus sp. D3-4. NCBI lineage: Bacteria > Pseudomonadati > Pseudomonadota > Gammaproteobacteria > Cellvibrionales > Halieaceae > Halioglobus > Halioglobus sp. D3-4. The sequence goes on along the minus strand of NZ_CM147907.1, from coordinate 1,638,144 downwards.
GTGTAGGGTGGAACTTCATTTGTGCGCTTTATCGGTAAACCGATGCGGTCGATGCTTATGTCTGCCAGGCGTCTCCACATTTCATGCGCGCCCTGAACTTCCAGTGTGTCGCTGGCCCGATTCGGATTGAGCCTGTAGTAGTAGAGCACCTCATCGATCAGTTCGATGGGGCCGAGTTCCTCCACTTTCAAAATGATGTCGCAATCCTCACCAGCGAACATAAAGTCCTCGAATCCTGCCCAGCCCTCGGTGCAGTCGTACATGGCGCGATTGATTAGATAGGGCTGAGAGTGATTGAAAACATCAGTCACCATACCGTGTTGATAGTGGCGCGGCTCAAACGGAAACCATTGCTCCTCGTCGACGACTCGTCCGTCCTCATCAATGAACTTGCGCAGGCCGCGCACCATTCCGCACCACGGTTTCGACTCGGCAAAGGCCAGCAGTTTTTCAACTGCATCGGCGGTGAGGACATCATCATCATCCAGCGGCAGTATGTAATCCCCCTCAGAGCGCTCAGACAGGAAATGGCGCGCATTGGCGATACCGCGGTTCTCTTCAAAATAGATGCGGATATTCGGGTGGTTCTGCGCCTCCAGCTCTTTCAGGACCGCATAGGATTCTTCGTCTCCCCCATCCCACACGAGAGAGAATATCCAGTTTTTTGACGATTGGGTCAGTACAGAGTTGATACACTTTTGCAGCCATTTACCCTTGAACACTGGAGTTTCTATCGACACGATCATGCGGGGTCCTCTTGGGGTAGGTTTGGAACCTGATTCAATAAAATGCGCCGATCAAACTTAGCCAATACCCAAGGTCAATGCAAATATTCATCCCTACAGTGGAACTTGCTGCACAAACTGTCATTATCTGTCTCGTAAGAGCGCACGCTAATGTTGTAAATCGACCTGTAATCACGGAGTTTCTTGAACCAGCGCACATTCGCGGCAGCTGGTATGAGTCAGTTCATTCTATAGTGGTGTCGCAATCCGGAGAGCGGAGGGACGTAATTCACAGTTACGGCAATTTCACAGTCAATAAGGCGAGTTTGGAGAGCCCCAGCATTGATCGCTGTGCAGAATAGGTGCTAGCCTTTCTGGGGCTAACGGACTCTCACCACAGAGTATGTTGCCATGATTTATTCAATTAACGAAACACATTGAAACCTGATCCTATGACTAGTAGCCAAGATACTCGAAGTCCCCGTTTGTTGTTCATACTCAACAACGATTATGGTGAGCTTGGCCTTGCGATGTATTTTCTGCAGGGACGAAATCTGGCGAGCACTACAACGCTACTACTTCCACCGCGTTTATTTTCCAAGAACAAAGACACCCTACCCGGCAAAACATACAGCTATGACTCCATCGAGGACATTCTCCGTACAGTGGATCAAACCGAACCAGACATTGTATTCCTATTCTCCGGTTATATATTGCCACTTCACCAGATCATCTCACTTGAGGAAACGGAAGCGCTGGTAAACTTATTGTCTGGCAGAAGTTGCAAAGTGGTAACAAGTGATCCCTTTTTCGGGATTTTCTCCCAGTTGAACCCCGCCGAGGCTTCAGCGCCGGAGGCTTTACAGTTGTTTGAAACGGAAATCATCAAGGGTCAACCCTGGCCGTACAGGCTCAGCACGACGTTTGGCAATATGCGGATATTGAACCAGTTTGCAAGAGCGTCTCACATCATCCGAAACACGACGCACCTGTACTATACCCGTACCCATCCCGATGATGAGTCGATTGAAGTTGGTACTGATAATATTACATTCTTCAACCCCAGCCTGGTTCGAGATGTGGCAGATTCTGATAACGGGAATACCCCGGCCGAAAAAATATCCTCTGAGGAAGGTAGTGACAGGCACTGGTTGTTTATTCTTGGTTCAGTGGACTATGACCTTCAAACGTCATTCTATGGTGAAGAGAAGTTCCTCGGTATTTTGCAGAAGAAGCTGGAAGAGACTTTGCTGGCCGGCAGACGCCCCGTATTTCTGGCACCCGATGAGTGTGTGCAAAAACTGCGGGCTCGCGCACCCGTCCAAGCTCGAAAAGACTTACTGACATTTTGTGCGTATGAAGACTTTAATGCCCGCCTGCTAAATGCCGAGTATGTGTTCTACTGGAATCTGGCCTCCTATTCCACCTTTTTACGTGTCATCAACGGGTTGCCCATGTTCATGTTCGATGAGGGGCATCTTGCGCGGCACGTAAAACCAATGCATGAGCGTATGGTCCGTTGGTACTATCAGAACTGGACCCCGCCCAGTCTAAATCAGCACCGGGCGCTGGACGCAGCCGCCCTGCTAGAGCTTTCCAAAGATTACAAGAAAGAAACAGACGATATAGTGAAGAATTTGAGAGAACTGCCTCCTCCCGAAGAGGTGATTGAAGAAATATTTGGCAGGTAAGTTTCGCGTGTCAGTGACAATGAGGCGCGATCAAACGACCGTACGAAACGAGAAGACTGAGAGCATGGGCGACAATAATCCACAAGAGCATGCCAACGAGCTGTTCAAGCAAGAGCGCTGGGAAGAGGCGGTGACGGCCTATCGGCAGGCGATCGAGGTCGATCCCGATGTGTACTGGTCGCACTACAACCTGGGGCAGTCACTTTCAAAGCTGCAGTGTTGGGAAGACGCGGCTGCGGCCTATCAGCGTGGGCTCCAGATCAGTCCGCAGCAGGTGTGGGCACATTATCACCATGGCCGAGCCCTGTCTGAATTGCAGCGCTGGGAGGAGGCGACGACCGCTTATCGGTTGGCTATTGATATCGATGCGGATAAGTTTTGGTCGCACTATCATCTGGGGCAGGCTCTGTCTGAATTGCGGCGGTGGGAGGAAGCCGCTACAGCCTACCGGCAAGCTGTCCGCGTTGATCCCGGCAAATTCTGGTCTCATTACCACCTGGGGCGAGCCCTGTCTGAGTTACAGCAATGGGAAGAAGCTGCGACTTCTTATCGATTCGCCATCCAGATAGATCCAAACGTGTTCTGGGCGCATTACCACCTCGGCCATGCATTGCTGGAGATGCGGCGCTGGGAAGAGTCGGTCACGGCCTACCGGCAAGCCGTGCAGATTAACGCAGACCTTTTCTGGCCGCATTTTGAAATGGGACAGGCGCTGGTTGAACTGCAGCGCTGGGAAGAGGCAGCAGCCGCCTGTAGTAAGGCCATTGAAATTGAAGCCGATGAATTTTGGTCCTATTTTCGCCTTGGGCAGTCACTGCTCGAGTTGGAGCGTTGGGACGAGGCAGCAGTAGCCTTCAGGCATGCCAAACTGCTCGATCCAACCTCCTTCTGGCCGCCTTACAATCTCGGACGCGCCCTAACAGAGCTGAAGCGTTGGGACGAAGCTGCCACCGCCTATCAGCAGGCCATCGAGCTGAAGTCCGACTGGTATTTGCCATTCTGTAATTTTGCTCAGGTGTTGGAGCATCTGGGCCGGTCGCAGGAAGCAATCATGAGCTACAGAACGGGTATTTCACTTGAGCCAGAGAATCCGGATTGTCGCGAGCGCCTCGGCCGTTTGTTTCTAAGGATGGGAAAGCTTTCGGAAGCGGCGGAAGTTTATGGCCAACTGATCACTATGATATCTTCAGCGGAGTTGCTAATAACGTTGGCCGACGCGCTGTCAGAGATTGGACAAAAAGAAATCGCGATACCGGCGTATTGCAGGGCCATGGAGATAGATGCTGGTATCCCGCTCATCTACAATCGCCTGGGAGCATTGCTCGAACAAGTGGGCAGAGCTGAAGACGCACTGATGATTTACAAGCAGGCAGTTGCCATAAGTGTCGGAGATGAAGAGACTCGTCAACGCTTTGAGAAACTTCAGCTCGAGATGTCTGGTGCAAGCCAGTAGGGCGATTATTGGTCGTTTAAAGCGCCATGTCTATGCAGCGATACTCATCTATCCGGACTGCTTGGGTCAGTGCTGACCGACGGATAAAAGCTGTTCGGTGGGCTACAATGGTGGCTCAGCCAGAATACGGAGTGCGCGCTAAAATCTATACAGCGTTACATATTCGTCCCGGTCGGTTTTTACGGAGTGATCACATCTCAAGGTAATTGATGGAAGTATGAAGAGGTTGTTTTTACATTTCGGTAGGCATAAGTGTGGCACTACCTCTATCCAAAAGACGCTGTATCACAACAGAACCAAGCTCTTTGAGTCCGGTTATTACTATCCACTCGCAGGCATCAGAGTTGCCGCTCATCACGAGATCGCTGAAGCGCTGAGCAATAAAATGCCCTCGGCGGATGAGGCTACGCTGGAAAAGTTATATCTGGAACTCAAGAGTGAGATTGAACTCACCAATTGTAGAAATGTGATTATCAGTAGCGAACAGCTGCAAGCCTGTGATCCAGCAAGGGTAGCTGATTTTTTCAGGGATTTTGATGTCGTACCTGTATGTTATCTGAGAGAGCAGGCTGCATACTTGCGTTCCTCCTATCTGCAGAAAGTTCACGCAACTGACTACGCAGGGACTGTTGAGCAGTTTTATCAGGAAGGATTTTCCCCGAACTATCGGGTTTTTCTGGAAAGATGGCAGGCCGCCTTTGAAAGAGGCATCTCTGTCAGGGTGTTTGACAGAGGTAGTCTGACGGACGGTGATGCGGTTAGAGATTTCCTGATTGCCATTCTGGGTTTAACCAGTGAGGAGTTGCAGAACCTACAGATGTTGAGCGATGAAAACCCCTCTCTGAGTCGTGAAACATTAGCATTCAAGCTTGAATACAATAAACGAGGCCTCCCAAATAACGGAACTGTCTATTTTGGTTTGGGCAAACTGAGTAAAGCCGACACTTCAAAGTATGAGATTCCGCAAGCGATCACTGAAGCAGTGCGCGAAAAATACTCTGATTCCAATCGTTGGGTTGAGGAGAATATCCTCACTAACGGACAGAGGTTTTCCTATCCGCTATATGAAGGTGAGCCACTGGAGAGAGTAACCCCCGAACAGTTTGATGCAATACTCGAAGATCTGAATGCCATGAAAGAGCGTGAGAAGGCAGAGGAAAGGGAGCGGGAGAAACAGGCAAGACAACTGGCCAGACAGCAGATACGAGCGGCGAAGCGGCAGGCTGAGAAGGAGGAGAGACAGCGCAAGCGGCGGCAACAGAGGCAGACCGAACAACTGAAGGAGAAGATGAGGGCGGACGAAAGGGAGCGCAGAGCGAAAGTGAAGGAGGAGAAGGAGAAGCGCAAAGCGGACAGGGAGAAGCTGAAATTGGCGGGACAGAAAATGGGTGACGCACCCCGTCTACTGGACCGGCTAGCCAGTGCCCTCAATCGACGTACTAAGTAACCCCAATTGAGTCTCTTGCGAGGCTCTCAACGCGCGCATAACTTATGCAGGCAGTTCCCGATGATTTCCAGGCCGCGATTAAACTCAGTCGGATCGATGGTTAGAGGCGGTGAAACTCTGATGCATTGCTGTGTGTGAGACGTGATGACGCCGTCCCGTAGCAGCTGTAAGTAGATATCGGGTATCCGGTTGAGAGCCGGGTTTGCAAAACTGATAGACAAAAGTCCTCCCCGCCCATCGATTTTTATGTCGTACGACTCAAATTCTGGCTGGGAGAAATACCCGTAGAAAGCTCGTTCCAGCATCGCCGTTTTCTCCGGGAAATTCTGCTGCTCCATTAATTCCAGAACACCGCATGCCGCAGCACAGGCAAGGCTGTTACCGGCGAATGTGCTGCCCGGAAGAGCGCTATTCAAATATTTTGACAGCGGCCGCGAGCAGGCGACGCCGGAAATGGGAAACCCATTCCCCAAGCCTTTCCCGAAAACAATTACATCAGGTTTGATGTCCTCTTGAACAGAGCAGAAAAAGCCCTCACAGCGATGGAAGCCGGTCAGTATTTCATCGGCGATCATCACGATATTATGCTTGTTACAAAATTTGCGTACTGTTTTCAGGAATCCGGGGTGCAGCAGTCTAGGGCCTGAGTATCCGACCACGGGCTCAAAAATAAGCGCCGCGATATCCTCTACTGGCAGGGCATTCAGGTATGCTTCAATCACTGCCGGGTCATCCGATCCATCGCTGTCAATGACCGTTCTGTAGGACTCCGGGACCGGACCGTAGCAATCGGGGAAATGCTGCACCAGATGCATCGTTCCGAGGGTTTTACCGTGAAAATGGTCTTTGAAGGATACGATACGATTGCGACCTGTTGCCGCCCGTGCAAAGCGCAATGCGAACTCAATGGCCTCAGCACCGGTGCTGTAAAGCGCTGCCAGGCTTAGGTCCTGCGGAAGTATGGCGTTAATTTTTGCAATGGCTTCCAACTGAATTTCCGTTGCAAAGAAATTGGATGTCCACACCGCACCTACCTGTGCAACCAGCCTGGAGTTGATCTCTGGTACGTTGTGGCCACAGTTTACGGCACCCATTATGGCGCTGAAATCCAGGTATTTGTTCCCGCTGACATCTGTAATGGTACTGCCGTCGGCGGATTTTAAGACGATGGGATACTTCAAGTAGTGATCGGGGCGAAAATAGTCGGTGTCAGATAATTGCTCGTTCATATTTTCTCTCGATCATTCAATAGTTGAAGCGCTGATACGCGAGAACGCATCCCTCGCCGTCAATATCCATGCCTGAACTATACCACTTGCTTGGCTGCCGGACACCGGCGCGGTGCATGCGAAATGTGATCCACTATGCATATCTATTGTCACGATACGATACTGGGGTGGTTTCATGGGGTATCATTCAGGCAGTTATAAAATAGCACTTGGAAGAGGCTGCTGAGTTGTTTGGTCAGAAGGTTGAAATCGACCCCGGTGCATCACAATCGGCCTTACGCGCTTGTGATCGATGTCTGTGGGCGGTATGCAGCACGCAGTTGGTGAATGTCTGCAATGACATGGTGCGTACCGGTGACTGAATCTTTGTCACACCTGCATCAGGGTGAGGCGTTATTAAAGCAGGAGCGCTGGGAGGACGCTGTAGAGGCGTTTCGAAAATCCATAGCGCTGGATGCGAAGAACGCTTGGCCGTATCACCATCTCGGTGATGCCCTGGCCCGGCTCGGACACTTGTCTGAGGCGATGGTCGCGTATGAGCAGGCACTGGCGCTATCGCCAAAGAGTCCGTGGACACTCAAGAATTTTGGCAACGTATTATCTAGACTCGGACGCTGGGATGAGGCCGAGGCTGCCTATCGCAGTGCAATCGGTTATGACTGGACCGAGCCTATGACATTTCTCCACCTGGGCGAAGCGCTCTCGCATCAGGGGCAGTGGCAAGACGCTGCACATGCCTATCGCACTTCCATTCGGTTGGATGCGGACAACTCGTGGCCACATCACCATCTGGGTGATGCACTGTGCCATCTCGGCGAGTATGCAGAGGCGGTAACCGCGTATGAGCAGGCGCTGGCACTTTCACCTGAAAATTACTGGACGTTGAAGAATCTGGGTCGTGCGCTGGCAGAGCAGGGTGAATGGGAACAAGCTGAAGCAGTTTATCAGAAGGCTTTGGCCACCGATGCCACGCAGCCTCAGCTTTTCCTGCAACTCGGCGAAACACTCGCGAAGCAGGGCAGGTGGGAAGCCGCTGTAGAGGCTTATCGTAACTCTATCAATCTGGATGCCGAGAATGCCTGGGCCCATCACCATCTGGGCGATTCTCTTGGCAGGTTGGGAGATTATCCGGGTGCAGTTCCGGCCTATGAAAAAGCGCTCGCATTATCGCCAGATAGCCCATGGACATTAAAGAACCTCGGCAATGCGCTGTTGCAGCTGGATCGTTTAGATGAAGCGGTTGCAGCCTATCAGGACTGTGTGTCAATCACCGATGATGATGCCGAAGCTCACCTTAATCTGGGCACAGCATTCTCGAAGTTGGGATACTGGCACGAGGCAGAGGCAGCATATGCCCAGGCCCGGCTGGCGCTGCCTGATGATCTGCGCCTTGCCGAGCTGCAGGCCGGTGTATGGTTGAAACTGGAACGCTGGCAGCAAGCGGCGTCTGCATATGAGCAATGCCTCGTGGCCAGGCCCGATGATGCCCAGTTGCAACGAAACCTGGGTATTGCCGTTTTTAAACTCGAAACGCAGAAAGCGTACCTGACGGTTAATCCCGGCGCCGTATTGCATGCTCCATCACCCAGAGATGAGGAATTGCCACTGCCAGAGTTGGACTGGAGTGAAGCCCGCTTTGGTCCGCGGGTGTTTGAAGTTGAACGCTGGCTTGAGAGCCTTGTTCCCGGGCATGCGCGATGCTCGGAAAACCCCGAACCCGGTAGCCGTCAGCCGGCTCAAACAGCACGCATGCTGTTTATTCTCGACAACGATTTTGGCGAACTGACCACTGTGATGTATCTGCTTCTGGGGTTGAAATGCGCGGACAGGATCATGGTGCAGATGCCACAGCGCGTTTACGAGGCTAATAGCGATGCGTTTCCGGGGCGCACATTCTGCTACCAATCGTTCGCTGATCTGGATCAGGCGGTCGAGTCGTTTTCACCGGATATCGTGTTTTTGTGTTCCGGATATCTTTATAGCATGCACGATATTTGCTCACATCAGGCGCTGGAGGTCTTTGTCGACACGCTGGTCACGCGAGGTTGCAAAGTGGTGACTGCCGACCCGTTCCTTGGCGTGCTGTCGCAGAAACCCATCGCCGAGCTGATATCGATCGATGTTCCCGATGCCACTGATCTGGAGCTGCCCGCGCATGTCTTCCAGCATCTGGAGAGTGTGAAGAAGGAGCAGGACGAGCAGATTGTAGAGCAATTGGCCGGCGCAGAGTGCATTCTTCGCGAGCATCTTCACCTGTATCCGGCACACGCAAGTGCAGAGTGCGGGCAGACGAAGGCGACAGCTGCGCGCGAGGTGGCATTTTTTAACCCGAATCTTCTCTACAAAGCATCGCTGGAACCCGACACCAGTACCAGGCCGCACTGGCTGTTCGTACTGTCATCCACTGATCTTGAAGGCCAACTGATGTTTGAGGCGGTGCACGGTTTTCGAGAAATTGTAGTGCGGCTGTTACAGCAGGCACGGGACGCGGGGCGGCGACCGATATTCATCGCTCCGGAAAAATTCATTCGGGAGTTGGCACGAGATCTGCGCGGGTACGACGATATTGAGTTAATCAGTTTCTGTTCTTTTACACGCCTCGTCTCGCTATTGTTGACTGCAGAGTATGCCTTTTACTGGAATTCAGTATCACACACGATTTTGCTGAGATCCTTTAATGGCTTGCCTGTTATTCTTTTCGACCGCGGGCATCTGGTCAGGAATGTGGAAGCGATCTATAAGCCTGTCGTGCAATGGTACTATCAGGGTTCACAACCAATTTATATGGATCATCACCAGCCGCTGACATTGGCGTCGCTCGACGCGGCAACTGCGGGCTTCAATGGAATAGCGGAGCAGATGGTTCGGGGCTTTCAGCGTGCGCCTGATTCAGGTGCAATGATTCAGCAAATACTCGACGCAGCGGGGACAGGTAAGTGATGCTCCCGAGCGAACACTACATCATGCGATACCAATTGGTACGCGACTGACAGGAGCGGCGAAGCATGGACGTATCTAAATACATACCACAGAACCCGGAAGACGGCGATTGGGACGTGGTAGTGGTGGGTACAGGAATGGGAGGCTCCACTATCGGGCTTGCCTTGGCGCGAAAAGGGCGCAAAGTGCTGTACTTGGAAAAAGGAAAGTTCCTCCACAACGGGCCGCTCAATGCGCCCGAACCACCCTCAGGTGCAATGTCCGAGGAAGACATGCGATTACATACCGGTTGGTGGCCCAGCCGCTTGCAGGGTACGACCACGTTTGGCAAAGCCGATTTCTTCGCACCATTAGGCTGCGGCTCGGGTGGCACCACGGGGCACTACGGCGCGCAACTGGAGCGATTCCAGCGCAGTGACTTTTCGCCGAAAGAGCACTTTGCTCATGTCGAGGGAACCAGTCTGCCGGATCACTGGCCGGTCTCGCTCGAAACTATGACACCTTATTACCGGCAGGCGGAATCCCTCTTTCATGTCTGCGGTACCCAGGATGTACTGAATACAGACGAGGGCGCAAATTTACGCGAACCCCCACCGCTGGCCGAGCGGGATCAGGCCTTGCACGACTCCTTCAAGGATTTAGGCCTGCATCCCTATCGCGCGCACGTTGGTTATGAGTATGTTCCCAATTGTTTCGAGTGCACGGAGATTTGTCCAAAAAATTGCAAAAGAGAGGCGGGGCAGGTCTGTCTGTTGCCAGCGCTTTCCGAGCACGGTGCCCAGATTCTGCCCGAGTGTGAGGTCGAGGAGTTGCTCGCGGATAAACAGCGGGTAACCGGAATACGCGCTAACTACAAGGGCAAGGAAATTATTATCAAGGCCGGCACCGTCGTGCTGGCCGCAGGCGCTTACATGACGCCGCGATTATTGCTTAAATCCGCATCGGCGACCTGGCCGGACGGCTTGGCCAACCGCTCGGGCATGGTGGGGCGCAACCTGATGTTGCACACCAGTGATTTTATGGCACTGGACTCCCCGGAATGGCTCTCGCCGGAGGGTCCTCGAAAAACCCTGGCGCTGAACGATTTCTACATGGATAACGGGCATAAGCTGGGCACTTTCCAGACGGTGGGTTTTCCCTTTGAATCGGTCTTTATCCTTGCCTATATGCGTCATGTTGCGGATGCCGACCCTCGCTGGTGGCGTAAGATAAGCAACCCTTTACTGCCAAAGCTCTCTGAGTACGCGCCGCGATTGTTCGCCCGGTCAACGATGTTTGCGACTATCGTGGAAGACTTGCCCTACCAGCATAATCGTATCATTTTGGATGAGAGTGCGCCCAATGGTATGCGCTTCGAATATGAGTACACGAAAGAGCTGAAATGGCGCAATGCGTACTTCCGCAAGCGGGTCAAGCAGACACTGTCGCGAAAGCACCGTGTCCGTGTACTCAGTGGCCGAAACAACATCAACTACGGCCATGTTTGCGGGACCTGCAAATTCGGTGATGACCCACAGACCAGTGTACTCGACAGCAATAACCGGGCTCACGACCTCGACAACCTGTATGTGGTGGACGGCTCTTTCTTTCCGTCCAGCGGCGGAACCAACCCTAGTCTGACCATCGCCGCCAATGCACTTCGGGTGGCTGAGAGCTTGTAGCATCCGGCAGGGACATTGTGTGTCGTCAGGGCGGGAGGCGCCCTGTTTTTGGCTGCGAATGGATAGCCATTGCTAGTTTGTTTGCTGTAGGAGCGTAAGCGTATGCAGGGCCGGTGTCAGCAAATTTTACACAGTGGGAATACGGGCAGCTCAGGATGCGCTAGAAGGCTTGCTGTGTCTGCTTTTCGCTAGAATGGCATCTTTTTTGCAGCGAGGTAGGTTGCAAGAAGCTAAGCAGGCTACAAGGCGTGCAGCTCAATAGGAGCCAGGTAGCGACTATCCGTCGACACCTGAGTAATGCAAGGAGTGCTGTGAGTGAAGTCTCGACCAAATAAAGTATCGGGTGTAGCCCAGGGAATGGCCTTGTGACGACTGCACAACTGATGGATATGAGCGGCCCTGAGCCCCGTGGCGTGACCGGCGGGAGAGATATAAGCAATAACTCAGAATCGCGTATTGTGACACTTCCCGGGAATTGATGATGAAAATGTTTCGATCCGCATCGGCAGGTTTACTGCCCACTCACTTTTCCGCTGTACTGCTCTTGGGGTTGGCTACCCTGGCCAGTCACGCACAGGCCAGCTTTACAGAGGTGACGACGACAGCTCTGCCGATGCCGACCATGAGCAATGGTCAGCCGCCTAATCTGGACGGCGGTGCTACCACCGGAGATTTCGATAACGACGGCGATATCGATATCATCATACCTACGCGGGAAGACCGCGATCTCTACTTTCGCAATAATGGCGATGGCAGCTTCAGTGAAATTGGTGAGCAGGTTGGATTCACCTTGGTCACCGATGGTCGCAGCGCAGCGGCCGGTGATATCGATAACGATGGTGATCTGGATGTTTATGTCACAGCCCATATCGAGCAGGGGCACTACCTCTACATCAACGATGGCAGTGGCATATTTACCGAAGAGGCGGGACTGCGTGGCGCGTCTATACCGGGTGGTTTTCGCTTTGGCCGAGGAGTCGCTTTCGGCGATTATGACCAGGACGGTTATCTGGATATTTTCGTCGCCGAATACCTCGAGCCATGGATGGAAGTGCTGGAAACGACCGGACCCATCAGCCGCTTGCTGAGAAACCGGGGGGCATTGCAGCCCGGATATTACGACGATGTCACTATTACCGCGGGTCTCGTTCAAAACGGTATTCCCGGATACCGCCCCGGAGTCTATCCACACACTCCGCGCTTCTCCGATCTCGACCGTGATGGGTGGCCGGATCTGGTTATCGCTTCTGACTATGATGAAAGCCGGCTTTACTGGAACAACGGTAACGGTACATTTACAGATGGGACTGCAAACTCAGGGTTCGCCACCGGTCGAACCGAGATGGGCATGGACACAGCTGATATCAACGGTGATGGCCTGCTTGATATTGTTACCACCTCCATTTTTTTGGATCAGGATGATGACGGTGTCCCGGATAATCACTGGGATGGTAACCGGCTCTATCTCAATAATGGCGATCGCACTTTCACAGACGGTACCGATGCCGCAGGTATTCGCAAGGGCTATTGGGGCTGGGGAGTGGTCGCTGTCGATTTCGACAACGACAGTGATCTCGATTTGTTTCAGGCGAATGGCTTTGCCGACTGCCCGTCCTGCGTCGAGGAATTTCCGGACGTAAACTGGGTTGGTGGCTTTCTCGACGAACCGACTCTGCTTTTTCAAAATGACGGCAACGGGGTGTTCACAGATGTTGCCGTGGCCAATGGCATCGTTGTAAACGAGGTGTCGATTGGCGTCATTGCATTTGACTACGACGGCGATGGCGACCAGGACCTGTTGCAAATAAACCGCGGTATTGCACCGAACCTCTTCCGCAATGACACAGTCAACGACAGCGATTGGCTGCAGATAAAGCTCAACACTACAGCCTCTGCTGCCAATGGCATCGGCGCTTATGTCACCGTGACACCTTCGGCCGGTGGCGCCAGCCAGACCAAGGAGGTGAGTGCCAGTGGCACCTGGATGGCGCAGGATGGCTCAGGTAGTCTTCACTTCGGGCTTGGTGAGCTGGCCTCGGGCAGTACCGTCGATGTGCAGATTGATTGGCCCACCGGTGTGCAAACCTTTCACACGGCACAGCCAGTGAATCAACGGATTACCTTTGCAGATGCGCTGCCCGGCACCCTGTCTCTGGTTGCCGACAAGCCCTCACCAGGCGGCCTACAGGATTTGGGTGCCATTACATTCACTGCCTCCGCTGATGGGGGCTTCGGGCAGTATGAATACCAGTTCTGGCAGCTTGTGCCGGGCGGTGACTGGCAACTTACACAAGACTACAGCCACGCCAATACCTATATCTTCTCACCGGTATCCGTGGGCGAATACGGAATAATGGCTCGCGCGCGCAATATCGGCAGCAACGCCGAGTTCGAGATTGAGCAAAACCTTGTATTTGTAGTCACCCAGGATGCGCCTTTAACGGGTGTGTCTCTTGCGGTCGACAAACCAGACCCGATGTATTTAAACAATGGTGATATGGCGACTATCACAGCCACAAGCAGCGGAGATGCAGGCACGCCTGAATTCCAGTTCTGGCTAAAGGACCCTGCCGATGAGTGGGCCATGGTGCAGGATTGGAGTTCGTTGGCAACACTCGATGTAACACCGACTATAGCCGGGTCATACACCGTCGTTGGCAGGGCCAGGAATGCGGGAAGTATCACCGATTTTGAAGCGGAGACCGCCACAGTTTTCGAGGTGTTCCCTGTCGCACCTGTACTGGCCGTTGGATTGACATCTGACAAACCCACACCCGCGCTTCACGACACACTGGGAGAGGTGGCCATTATCGCTTCAGCAAACGGTGGTTCGGGTAGCTATGAGTACCAGTTTATCGTTACTACGCCCGAGGGTTTCACCGTTGTGGCCCAGGATTACGGGCCATCGTCGACCTATGTGTCGACTCCTCCCGGCCCTGGGCGCTATATAATTTCTGTGGCGGTGCGCAACGCCGAAAGCACAGCGCCCTACGAAGCCATTAATGCGATGATCTTTGACGTATTGGATGCGCCCGCGCCCAACGAGATTGTGATCACTGCAGACAAGCAAAGTCCGGCGCAGTTCCAAGGCATCGGTAGTGTGAACTTTACCGCGACTGTCGGCGGACATGATTCTGGTACCGAGTACCAGTTCTTTGCGCGTACAAATGCCGGCTCCTGGCAGCTGGTGCAGGACTATAGCGAAAGTGCTACCTATGCGGCCGTTCCCACGTCAGTAGGCAGTATTGATGTCGTAGTCTATGCCCGTGCCGCAGGTAGTGCTGATCCGCTCGGCGCGCCGGGGTTCTTCACTTTTGAATTGCTGAACACGCCTACGGCTCAAACCGTGGGAGTCAGTTCCGGCAAGTCAGGCCCGGTTATACTTCAAGACGTCAACGTCCCGGTTTATACCGCTCAGGCCACCGGTGGCAGTGGCGATTACGAGTATATGTTTCAGGTCAATTCAACCGATGGCACACCCATTTTCACCCAGGCATACGGAACCTCAGAAGTATTGGGTTGGCAGCCTGAGGCAGCAGGCCTCTACAGTATATCGGTGTTTGTGCGCAACGCCGGTAGCGCATCTGCTTTTGAGGCGCTTGGTGCAACGCTGGTAGAAGTGCTCGATCTGCCGCAGATCGCCGGCCTCACTCTGGAGGCTGACAAGCCTAGCCCAGGGCCTTATGAAACAACCGGGACAGTCACGTTCACCGCTTCAGCGACGGGTGGCTCGCCCAATGTTGAATACCAATTCTGGGTGCGTTCTCCCGCGGGTAACTGGATGCTTGGGCAGGATTACAGCACGTCTAACAGCTTTGGTCTTACGCCTACGGATGCCGGGGATTCTGTCATTGTGGCGTATGCCCGCAATGTTGGCAGTTCGGCGGCGTTTGATGTGAACACCCTGATGTTGTTTACGCTGGATGAACCGCTGCAGCCTGCCGAATTGCTCGTAGTGAATGGCGATGGCGATGGGTCTTATACACCGGGCACTGAAGTCACGCTCACGGCGGCCCCGGCTGATGCACATTATTACTTCTCGCACTGGTCCGGCGCAGACGGCAGTGTCATCTCGGATATCCATGCGGCAGCGACAACGCTGGTGATGCCTGAGGGCGCTACCATCGTAACGGCGAACTACCTGCCCGGGGTTTCGCCCGACGCCGATGTCGGTTTGGCCAGACGCTGGAATGAGGTTTTGGTGCAGGCCATTCGCAAAGATTTTGCGCGACCGACGATTCACGCTCGTAACCTGTTCCATATCTCGGCAGCGATGTACGACGCCTGGGCCGCTTATGCTGATGTCGAGGAAACCTGGTTGTACGGCCGAACGCGCGCGGCCATCAACTGTCCGCTTGTCAGCATTACTCCTCCTGAGGATATAGAGGCCGCGCGTCGCGAGGCGATCAGCCACGCCGTCTATCGTCTGCTTAATCACCGCTTTGTGAGTTCGCCCGGTGTGTGGACAACGACCCGCGATGCGGATGCACTGATGGCATATCTTGGCTACAACGCCAATGATAATACACCTGGCTCTGCCGCAGCGCTGGGCAACCATATTGCGCAGTGTTATATCGATTTCGGTATTGCCGATGGCTCAAATGAGGCAAACGAATACAGGAACAGAAGCTATCAGCCAGTCAATATCGCGCTGCAACCTGAATTTCCCGGGAATCCGAATATCAGCGATTTGAATCGCTGGCAGCCGCTTTCGCTGGTGGAGTCTATCGACCAGTCCGGCAATCCGGTGAGCAATACGCCGGCTTTCCTGGGGCCGGAGTGGGGCAGCGTTGTACCGTTTGCATTGCAGACTTCGGACCTGAACGTTTACCAGCGCGAGGGTTTCGATTACTGGGTATATCACGATCCCGGATTGCCTCCGACTGTTGATGGTACGCTGAGTGATGTCTACAAGTGGGCCTTTTCACTGGTCTCTATCTGGTCGGCTCATCTGGATCCCGGTGACGGTGTGATGATGGATATTTCGCCGGCCTCAATCGGTAACATTCAGTCCTACCCGACACAGTTTGAGGATTATGACCAGTTCTACAACACACTGGCAGGGGGTGATGCGAGCGTAGGTTACACGGTGAACCCGGTAACCGGTCAGGCATATGCTCCTCAGATCGTACCGCGTGGTGATTATGCACGCGTTCTGGCAGAGTTCTGGGCCGACGGCCCGGAATCGGAAACGCCGCCGGGGCACTGGTTTGTCATTCTGAACGAGGTTAACGACCATCCGCTGTCAACCCGTCGCTTTGCCGGCGCTGGCCCGGAACTCGGCCACCTTGAGTGGGAGGTCAAATCCTACTTCACACTGGGCGGCGGTATGCATGATGCAGCAGTTACGGCCTGGGGTGTGAAGGGGTGGTACGACTATATCCGTCCGATCTCCTCGCTGCGTGCGATGGCCGATCTCGGGCAGAGTTCAGATCCTGCGCTGCCGTCATATCATGTGAATGGCATACCGCTGGAAGCGGGTTATGTGGAACTGGTAGGGGTGGGTGACCCTCTGGCAGGTACTGCTAACGAACACGTTGGTAAAATAAAAGTACTCGCCTGGCGTGGGCCAGACTATATCGTCGATCCCGCGAGTGACGATGCCGGCGTGGATTGGATTCTTGCGGAGAATTGGTGGCCGTATCAGCGTCCCAGCTTTGTCACACCGCCCTTCGCCGGTTATGTCTCGGGCCACTCGACCTTCTCACGTGCGGCGGCTGAGATCATGACGGCGTTAACCGGTGATGCATTCTTCCCCGGTGGCATGAGTGGTTTTGCGGTGCCAGCCAACGAGTTCCTGGTATTTGAAGAAGGTCCCAGTGTCGATATAACGCTGGAGTGGGCGACCTACCGCGATGCTTCTGATCAGTGCAGTCTGTCGCGGATCTGGGGCGGCATACATCCACCACTTGATGATATCCCTGGAAGGCTGATGGGTATTGAGATAGGCGTTGATGCGTTCAATCTCGCAGCTGATATGTTCAACGGAACTTCTCCTCCCTGATTGTTCACTGAACAGCAATTGGAATAGGGAGTACGTTGCAGTTCACAAAGTCCGGATAATTTCAGGAATCCGGACATTGTGATGCGACTGACCGCTCAACTTGTTATATCGTGTTGTTGGTTGTGCGGTTTTTTCCCTTATACTTCCAATGCAAATAGTTAGGCCACGGTGTGCAATGCAGGAGTTAGGTTACGCGTGTTCTGCCTATGCAGAATCTCTCAGTGAGTTTGGTACCCCGCGGCAACTTGTCGAGTCGGGTGGTTGGCTATTGGAGAGGAGCATCCCGGACTCCAATCTGCGCGATGCAATGGGTTGCTACCCGATATTCAGTTGTTCCGATTGGTCCAGGATTCATCTCGATTTTGACGCTATCGGCGATGATCTGGTCAGTCTTTCGATGGTTCCCGATCCGTTTGGGGATTACGACGTTGACTATCTGCGGGAGTCATTCCGTGACCTGGTAGTACCTTTCAAACAACATTACGTGATTGATATGGAACGACCACTCGATGAAACGGTCTCCCGTCATCACCAGATTGCCATTCGCAAGGCGCAGCGAAAAATTCGAACCGAAGTGTGCCTTGATCCGCACAAGTTTCTGGATGAATGGATTGACCTGCATCAGAACCTGGTACGAAAACATAGCATTACCGGTGTCCGCGCTTTTTCCAGATGGGCTTTCGAGCAACAATTGCAAACACCAGGTATTGTCGTCCTTGTTGCAAAGCATAATGATGAGGTAGTAGGTGCCCAGTTGTGGATTCAACAGCGCAAGGTCGCCTTTGGCCATGTTTTGGCATTTACCGATATCGGGTATAAGCTGGGCGCCAGTTATGCGCTCTATTGGTTTGCGCTGAATCATTTCTCGGACAAGGTGCGGTGGTGTGACATTGGCGGTGTGGCCGGCAACAGCGATAGTGCCTCCAGCGGCCTTCACCGCTTTAAAGAAGGGTGGACGACTGAAAAGCGCACAGCCTACTTTTGCGGACGAATTCTCAATGCGTCCCGCTATAATGCGCTGGTGGAAAAGACTGCTTTTAGCGATAAGTTTTTTCCCGCCTACAGACAGGCATTCTGATTGATGGCTGACCAATACATATTCAATAAAAGAGAATCATGGGAGCCTCTGTCACGATGAGTGTTGGCGACGAAAGTTCGAAACCGAGGGTGCCAGCTGCCAGGCCGTTGTTCTCAAAAAATGATATTCAGGGGCTTCAGGAAACCTTTGCCAGCGTGCTGGAATCGGGCCGGCTCATTCTGGGAGAACAAACTCAGTGTTTTGAGGAGGAATTCAAGGCGTATGTCGGAGCAGAGTATGCAGTGGCCGTTAGCAGCTGTACAGCTGCGATCCAGATAGCCCTACGATTTCACAATGTGCAGGGACGCGAGGTTATTCTTCCGACCAATAATTTTGTCGGTGTGGTAAGCGCCGTGATTGCCGAGGGCGGGCAACCCGTTCTCGCTGAAATGGACCCCCACACATTCTGTGGTGACACCGATGACATTCTGGCTCGAATCACCGACAAAACAGCGGGTATTATTGTCGTTCATATCGCCGGTCTTATCTCCCCGGATGTAGCCCGGCTGCGACAGGTGTGTGATGAAAAAGGACTGTTTTTACTCGAAGATGCCTCTCACGCACACGGTGCAAAAATTGATGGCCAAAGTTCCGGTGCGCTGACGGATGTAGGTTGTTTTTCCTTCTACCCCACCAAAATATTGACGACATGCGTAGGGGGGATGCTGACCACTCGCAATCCGAAATTGGCCGCCTATGCGCGCTCGGTACGGCATCATGGGGTCGGTGGCGGACTCGAAGATATCGTGCTCTTGGGGAATAACTGGTGCATGAGTGAACTCCATGCGGCGATGGGGCGTTCCCAGTTGCAGCACATCGATGCTCACGTTGATCACCGCAATCGCATGGTGGAGCGCTATCGTGAGGCCCTGCAGGGCAGGGCATGGTTGACGATACCGGCCTACACGGACAATATCAGGCACGCGTACTACAAATTTCCGACGTTACTGGCACCAGAAGTAGATTGTATGGTATTTCGTCGAATGTTGTTTGAAGGCTATGGAATAGAGAATGGGGCGATCTATAACCCACCTTGTCACCTGCAACCGGTACTGCGACAAAAATTTGGATTCAGCGAGGGGTTGTTTCCAGTGGCAGAGTCCACTCTGAGGCGCCAACTGTGTCCTCCCATTCATTCAGGTATTAGCGAAGCGGAAGTAGACCGGTCTATCGAATCGATCATTGCGGTAGCAAAGCGTTGTGGGTTGGAATAGCAGGGCGGTATCTGTACTGTTCACTGCTCATTGGTAAACAATAATGTGCATGCACCTGGGATCGAGTGATGACTGAAGAACGCGCTATACAGACAGGACGGTTGTCGGATAAGGTGGCGATTGTTTCAGGTGCGGCAGCGGCAGATGGCGCTGTTGGGATAGGCGCAGCGACTGCGATACTATTCGCCCGAGAAGGCGCGAAGGTACTGCTGGTCAACCGGACTGAAGCGCATGCGCAGCGGTTGCGTGATGATATCCTCGAACAGGGCGGTGAGGCAGCCGTTTTTGTCGGCGATGTCACATGCGAAGACGATGTAAAACACATGGTCGAAACAGCTATTGCGACCTACGGGCGCATAGATATTTTGCATAACAATGCCGGTGTCGGTGCGCCCGGAACAGTAGTGAGCGTCGAGCAGTCTGTGTGGGACCGCGCCATGAAAACCAACCTGCAGGCGACGATGTTGACCTGCAAATACAGTATTCCGCATATGATCGCCGGGGGCGGTGGTTCCATCATCAATACTTCGACAGTGGGTGCTGTGCAGGGATTTCGGCGCGGCGACATCGGCTTTGCCGCCTATACAGCTTCCAAAGCAGGGTTGATAGGTTTGACGCTGTCCATCGCCGCTGATTATGCAGCCGATGGCATTCGCGCCAACAGCCTGATTGCGGGAATGGTAAACACGCCTGCTTTGCAGAAACTCGGCGAGGAGGCTCGGGAAAGAAGGCGTCTGGCAGTACCACTGCAAACTGAAGGAACTCCCTGGGATGTGGCGTGGGCTGCCGTGTATCTGGCCAGTGATGAGGCGCGCTGGATTACGGGAGCATCTCTGCCAGTGGATGGAGGGCAGGCTAACCTGCGGGAATGGCCTGGTTGAGATAGTTGCAGCAGTGTGGTTGTGAACCCCAGTTTTTACGGAGTGGATGCCGGTCCCTCGGGGAGGCCTCCGACTATTTTGAGCATGTCGCTCTCAACTGCCGCTCTCCAGGGTTTGCCATCTGGGCTGGCGGAATCGATGGGATGAGGACTGTCGCCGACGCCGGACTGAAAGAAAGCCAGTGTTGGCACTGCCGAGCGGGCGAATTCCGCCTGATCAGACTCTCCGTGTTCAATCAGCAGCGCTGCAGCGCTAGTAATATCATTTTTTGAATGGGCGAGAAGGCCTGCATCGACGACGAAGCTTCCGTCTAATTGGTTGGTTGAAATGACTTCGCCGAGTTGTTGCAGGATCTGAAACGCCTCGGAGGTGGAGGCCTGCTCTGGCTCTGTTTCTGCCTCACTCGGATAGAGCGTAGACAACAGGGTCTGCACATCTGCCGTGGACTGAAGTGCCTGTTGAATACGCCATGCTGGCTTGAGGTACTGCTGTGTTGCCTGCAGCAGCGAGTCGGCCGTGAGCGTAGTCTCGATGTCGAGGCGGGGTGGTTCACCTCCTTGATAGAACCAGTCAAAAATACGGTTTGCGTAGTCGCTGTTCATACCCCTGAGAAGATGTCCGTCGTCGAATGTAAACCACGGTTTTCCCGACAGCGTTCTCACCAGACAGCTGAAGGAAACGGCGTTCCAGTAGAAGACGTATTCCGACTCCAGTAACAGTGATTGGAAATGGGTATAGTCGCAATGACCCAGTAATTCCATCGCATCGGCTGCATGGCTGTGTTTACGAACTGATTCGATCACCTTGGTCGGCGCGATCAGTGTGGGAACACGGCCCGCTTCCAGCGCTTCATTCAGTTTGCGGACCAGGACTTTGCGAAATTTTCGCGACATGCCCTGTGCCCATATTGTCGAACCATACTTTCCTTCCTGAACGGTGTAATCCTGGTCCCCCAGTATGAACAGCCAGCGCTGGGTGTACTTGTCGGTGGCTGCGGGTGTGTATCCCGGTTGCGACAAAAAATCGTTGTTGTGAAAGTGCAATCGTCCAGGGTTGTTCTGACTCGCTGTCGAATGCCTCGTCGACGCGCCGCAGGGGTACACATGCAATGTCTGACTCAACTCACGGTTGGTTTCCGTGAGCAATTGCGACAGCCGCTTTTTCTCTTTCGCTGCGAAATACGCCCAGATGATGTTCCATTTTGGCGCCGTGAGAGTGACCAGTTCACTGGCATCCACGTCATCCAGTAGCGCGAGGAATGGATCACTTGTGAAGTGCTTCCAACCCTGCATCTGCGCGGAGTGTAACAGCGAGTTCAGCTCATCTACGGAGCACAGACGGTGTATCGGCAGCAGGTATCCAGAGAACAGCCCAAGCACCCCTGGAGGTTGTTGTGCCATGCTTTTCTGAATATCAGCTATAGAGTGATAGACAAATGTCCTGCCCGGAAGGATGTCGGGGTTTTGCGCGTGCAGCTTAGGCGGCAACATTAGCGTCGTATTCTGAGCGAATGACTGTTGGCCAATCAGGTACATGGCGAGCGCGAGTTCACCGTAGTCGTTGCAGACGACCAGTATGAGCGGTGTATTGCTATCCGGCATGCGGTATCCATTTGGTTTTATAGAGCTGGTTGCGTCGCCTGACAGCCATCAGGCAGTGGCCGAATGCGTGTGTCAAGTCGCTCTGGCATCGTATCAAACGCATTTTGCCCCTTCAATCCCGTGCTGTGCAGATAGTGACTCAGTTGGCAGCCAGGAGTTTTTCTGGCGCTTCAACCTTCTGGAATTGTCGATGTTTAGGGGGCCTGTGATAGGGTTTATCGTGCAGATTACACTTGGTAGTTGGGCAGTCGGCAGTGCGGGGGCTGGACCTACAATTAGCGTACACGGTTGGGGATATCACGCTGCAGGTCGTCAATGTGGTAGTGCTGCAGCACATAGTCTTCACAGGTTAGATTGAAGCGTTACAGTGGACCATTCATGTAGGCACAAAAGTGCTAGAATGAAGCACAGTCTTGCCAAAAAGGTCAGTCGGTGCGTCTGGGTGGAGTGCTGTCTGCCGTTGGCGGTGTACAGAATAATTGAACAAGAGAGCGTAGCGAATCATGGCTGCGAACAGAAATTATGCAGACTTATCATAAAGACCATCTCCCGGCGTACCTGAATTTCCTGCAGGCAAAATACGATGCCTATACGGGGGCGTCGCAGGTCAAATCCAGACCATACTATGCCATGATAGATCCCTGTGATCTATGCCAGTTGCGTTGTCCGACTTGCCCAACAGGCATCGAAAATGAAGGGCGTAGGCTTAGGACGCTGGATGACACGCTCTATCGAAATGATCGATCCAGACTCTCCATGGAGCTATTTGATACGTTGCTGGACGAGATGGGTGAATACCTGTTTCTGATTGATTTTCACAGCTGGGGAGAACCCTTGCTTAACGAGCATACGCCTGAATTTATCAGAAAGGCGAATGCCTACAAGATCGAAACTGTCATGCATACGAACCTGTCCCTGAAACTATCAGAGCAGCAACTAGAGAATGTGCTTACTGCGGGGTTAGACCTGCTGGTTGCTTCGGTTGACGGTTTTTCACAGGAGGCCTATGAACGGTTTCGTGTTGGCGGCGATATCGAACTCGTCAAGGAGAACCTGGTAAAAGCGGCGAGAGTTCGAGATCGACTCGGCCTCACTAACGCAATCATCTATAAGTTTCTGGTGTTTAGCTGGAATGAAGGGGAAATCGCGGCCGCCCAGCAGTTCTGCGACGAGCACGGTCTGATCTTTCTGCGCCAGGATGGTATGGTGCCGGACGCTGAATGGCTGCCGAGTTACAGAAAGGATGAAATCCCGTTTATTTCGCTGGACGACGTCAATGTGCTGGACAAGCAGTGGGAGCAGGCGGGTCAACCCGGTTATTGGAAAGAGCATGAGAAGCATGCTTACTACATGCCGGTAGCCACTGACCTTAATTGGATTCCAACTCATGGCCCCCAGGTCGATTCATTTTGTGGCTGGCACTACAGTGTAGCCGTAATTCAACCTGGTGGGCAGTTGACGCCATGCTGTATTACAGCGAAAGAGAGCGACCGCTATGGCACGGTCGTACCAGGAAAGGTTTCCCTCGGGGATGTCTGGAACAACGAAAACTACCGCAAATCACGAGCGGTTTTTTCCGGCGAGAAAGTCGACGGGCTTGAGGATGTAGACACCGTTTGCTGTCGCTGCTACTACCCCGATGCGCTGAAACACAGTCAGAGCAATAACGATAGTAAAATTATCGGGCAGTTTTTGAGCGTATTCGAAAGCTCCCATCCGCAGTATGCCGAGGCATTCAAATTGCTATCGGCGGGAGAGAGTCAGTCGGTCAGAGAGCGATACGTTACGCTGTTTGAAGAGCAGTTGGCCTGTCTGATTAAAAGTGACCTCAGTGAGCGAAATCCGATAGCCCGGGAACACGAGCAAGAGCAAGAGCAAGAGCAAGAGCAGTCACAGGACGCCTCCGCAGAACCAGTAGAACTCTCGTTCGAAGACGCAGCGAAGATCGCTCAGCGTTATATGACAGAGCTAAGCCGTATTGGCATGAACGGTCAGATTGTGCATGACGTTTCACACCTGCCGTACTCCAAACCCGAGATCACTGCCGCGCTATCCATGATGCTGGAATCTGCCAGTGATGAGGAGGCGCGGGCAAATTACAAGAACGGTGTCATGGTGCTGGCATTTTTCCAACCTGATATTGGTGCCACATCGGTAGCTATCGACCAGATGGCGCCTGAGCACATAACCTGGCAGGAAATTGTCGTTCGCGAGATGAGAGCGTTGGCGTTGCCGTGACAGAGTCGCTGAATTTTACCGGCCTCCGTCGCCGTGTATTTAGCTGCCAGACGCTGTGGTGATCACATTTTCTCAGGCCGAGGCGGGGTCTGTGCGAATCACATCACAGTTCTACCCAATCTTCATAGCCCGGACTTGCCTGTCGGCATAGAGTAGAGTGCACAGTGGCCCGAAACGACCTTGTGACGGGTGTGTCGACGGGGTCGTGCAGCCGGTAATGAAGTGATAGACTTCAAGAGGTGCGTAGAGTTTTAGTTGCGGTGTTACGAAGTACTGGGACACTCGTTTGAACCAGCCTCATGCAATCACGGAGATTGACCAGAACTTATGCTTTCCCCTGAAATAGTAGAAGAATTCAATCGCATCCGAAACACGCCTGCCGGTACCTCGGCGTGTCCAGCGGCCTCCATCAATCTGCACTTCTCTCAGCAGGGTGTTGTCACCGCCTGCTGTTTCAATCGACAACAGGTACTGGGCGTATACCCCGAGAATTCTGTCAGCGAGATATGGAACGGCGAACCGATTCGGGAATTGCGGGAAGCGCTGGAAAATAACGATCTGTCCAAGGGTTGCCAGAAGTGCGAGCAGCAACTCGAAGCCAGAGACTACGGTGGCGCGCATGCGCTGTTTTATTCAGTATATGCCAGGATGACCGAAGAGAAGCGAATCCAGCGCGGTTTGCAGCCAGACGTAGATCAAGCCATCACACCATTACCGATGCGACTTGAATTTAACATCCACAACTCCTGTAACCTGGAGTGCGTGATGTGCCACGGGTTGGCGTCCTCTGCGATACGTACGCGCCGCGAGAGACTGTCGCCAATGCCCAACCCCTATGATGAGGCGTTTGTAGATCAGATTGAACCGTTTCTTCCCTATGTCGTTGAAGCCGATTTCATGGGTGGTGAACCCTTCCTGATTCACTCCTACCAGATGTTGTGGGAGCGTATTGCAAAGGTGAACCCCAAGATGGAATTGTGCATTCTGACGAATGCCACCATTTTGGATGACAAGATCAAGGAGTTACTCGAGCGGATTAACTGCCTGATGCATGTGTCCATCGACTCTATGTACAAAGAGACTTACGAGTCTATCCGTAAAGGTGCATCGTTTGAGCAGGTGATGGAAAACTGCATGTACTATCTGGATCTGATGAAACGAAAAGGGCTTCCCTACACCTGGCGCTACTGCCCAATGCGTCAGAACTGGAAGGAGATCCCCGATACCGTCAAGTTCTGTAACGAAAAAGGTATCACCCTGATGTATAACCAGGTGGATTCCCCCGTGAATTTTTCGTTGCATACGCTCCCGACAAACGAGTTGCAGGCGGTCATTGATTTCTTCAAGGATAATATTCCCCCGGAGAAGCCCTCCAGGGTCGAGTTGGAAAACCGTAAAAATTTCATTGAACTTATTCAACGCCTTGAGGGTTTCCTGGTGGCGGAGAATCGCTTGAATGGATTGAAGTCTCGGCTCGATATTTCAAATTCTGTGATTAGCCAGTATACCAAGGGCAAGGACAAGACTTCGAAGCGAGTGCCTGTTGTGGTGCTTGGAGAATCATCGAACTATCTTGTCCAGGCTTCGAAGCGATATGTGGCGACCAGAATTAACGTCGACCAGGCCCGGATCACCGAACTCCATTTGCCGGATGTGGTGTCCGATAGGGTGGAGGAACAGCTGGCCGATATGATGCAACTGCTGTCTGAGACCGACGGGGCAGTGTTCACTCGGGTATTTCTGAATGAGCTGGTTCGTACCTATTCCGGTGTTGGTGGTGTTACTCACGTTCACCACGGTGACATTTTTGCCTGGATTGAGGAGTTTTCCGCGTCATTGGGATCTCACTCGCACCAGCGGGAAGTGATCACAAACCTGTTGCATGCGACGCCCGGTGATGTCTATGAGTTGTTGGCGTCTTCGCAGTCTGCAGCAGACGTTAAGGAGCAGCTGGTGGGGCGATATACCCCGACTGCCGATCAACTTTCCCAGCCAGCTTGAGCATCGCTGTATGAAAGAGCAATGCGCTGCTTCAGTGCGCCCCGGGCCATAACAGACGCGCGTCGCCGTAAAATCTCGTGACAGCCTATACGGCTAGTGCTGGCGAAACCGCTCGATTCGGTCAACTGGTTATTTTTCTAGTCGGAGGGTAATATTCACGGTCTAGGATCGGTCAAGAAAAGCGTTATAAGTTATTAATAATAAAAGGTTTTAAAATCGTCACAAGGCCCCGCTAACTGATGCATTAATTGACATGATATGTTGTTTGGTTATGATGCTACAGTTGTAGAGCATAGCTCAGATATACAGAGTAAGTCGGTATCGCAACATGTGTTATTAGCGCACATAGGGTGTGAATACGGTCTGGTTCGCAGTGCCTCAGAGATCTCAAGGAATACGAATTGAAAGCTATTGTTCATATAGGCGCGGAAAAAACCAATGCGGGCTCTATACAACAGTTTCTGTATCTGAACAGAAAGAATCTACAGGACTCAGGCTATCATTTTCTGCAGAGCGCCGGGGAAACCAATAATCGTGCACTTCCGGCCTACTGTGTCAGTAAACCAGGCATCGATGACTATTTTCGTATCGATGGCATTACCACACCCGAAGAGCGGGCAGCGTTTAACAAGCAATTTTTGATCGATTTTGAAGCCGAATTGCGAGGTCTGCCCGATAGCGTGCACACTGTACTCATTTCCAGTGAGCATTTTCACACCAGAATTGTCACTGAAGGCGATATGGACAACGTCCATCAGTTTTTTTCGGGACATTTCGAGGAAGTGAAGATTGTTTGTTATCTCCGCGAACAGGTTTCCTGCTGCGCAAGGCGGTACTCTACGTTTCTTAAGGCTGGGGGCAGGGTTTCTTTCGAAAAATTCTTGGAAGAATGCAAGCCGAAGAACATTCAATACAATTATCTGGATATGTTGGCCAATTGGGAACGGTGCTTCGGTATTGATGCATTGGATGTGTCACTGTTTACCAAAGACCGGTTTTTGAACAGCAGTTTGCTAGATGATTTCACAGCGAAAATCGATCCAGCGTTGGTGGGAACGCTAAATCAGGATGTGCGCCTGGAGAATGAATCGCTGCGGCCTGCCGGTCAGGTATTGGCTCGAGCGGTGAACCTGGTGTTCCCTTTGAAATCCAGGGTGCCGGAGGTCAGGGCATTCAGGGAGCAGTGTCAAGGTCTGATTGCGCAGAGAATGGCGGGTAGAGGCCAGCAACCTGATCTGAAGACATGGCAGTCCATCTATCAAGACTTTGCCGATTCAAACGAGCTACTTCGACAGAAGTTCTTTTCCGATGTCGATACGTTATTTGTCGAGCCGTTCGAAATGGAACTGCCACGTAATATGATCGACGATGAGTTTACGGAGCTGTTGCTTGAGATTGTGGCGCTGATAAAAGAGAGTGGCATCGATATGGAGATGCCCAAGGCCTACTCGCGTCTTTGGAGTGTGATCTCTACCTGTGTTACGGAAATGGCTAATTTTCAGGGTGGTATGCGCATCGGACCGCCACCTGTTACGCTGAATCCCAAGGATGGACACCTGTTAAAGGACATTGCGCTTCGAATCGAAGAGAGGTACCCGCAGGCGACTTTCAAACTAATGACTCTGGCGAGCAGGGTGTTGCCCAATGCCCCTGTGATCAAGAATAAACTGAAGCAATATGAAAAGAAGGATGATACTGGGCAGCCGTCGGACTTTATTGTTACCTATCACGGCGGCGCTGAGCCTTCGGATCGGCAGGCCTATCAGAAGTTGCATGAGCGGTTTGGAAGCTGGTTGGAAACATTGCAAGTTCCCCGGGGTAGCTCGTTGGTCCCAGTGAAGGATAACAAGGTATTGAAGGCAGATGGTATTCTTCAGAATGAGAAGCCATCTTCCATGGTCGGATATACCATATTTCAGGCCGGCTCTTTGGAGGAGGCTATTATTATTGCGAAGAAATGTCCGCATCTGGAGACAGGTGGGACTCTGGAAGTATCTGAAATTACTGTTCCCTATGCACAGTGAGCATCGAAGGGTCACGCTTGGTTGCAATGAGCCCGCTGATGGAAAGTAACAATACTTGAACCTTGCACAGGCAAGCTTAAAAGATTTACATGAGGGCAGAGACGTAATGTCATCCAAAAATAGAAAAATACGCTATGTGAAGGACAGGGCGTCCAATGCTTACTGGTTGTTGAAGCAGGGCGATTTCAAACAATTCCTGCAGCGCCTGAGCAGCGAAGTTGAATTCCAGTTGAACAATGTCAGAAATCGCATTAATACCTATGCTGAAGTACGCAGTCAGGGTCAAATCAGTTTCGACTCTCAGACAGGATCCCCCGGTGCGCCGGCAGATGTTCCAGACCTCGATTCGGAATATATCGACAGGCGCAAGCTGCAACCCCCGAGTTACCGACCTACTCATTTCAAGCGTGTTGAAACGGTAACCATGAGAGCAGACTCAGAGGAAGTGAAAGGCGAGCTGCGGGCTATTCTTTCTTCCTTCAATGTTCGAGAGAGAGGCTAGGGTTAATGTCTGACACGAAAAAAGTTACTGCGATAACGGTTACCTTCAATGGTATGGCCTTTCTCGAGACGTTCTTTAACTCGCTGTTCTCGGCAGATCAGCAGGGCATAGAGTTGGAGGTCATTCTGGTAGACAACGGTTCAACGGACGGTACAGTCGATTGGGTCAGAGAACATTTTCATCAGGTCAGGGTAATTGAGAACGACGAAAACAATTACGCGCGTGCACTGAACCTCGCGATTGCCAACTCATCCAGTGAGTATGTGGTTATTACCAACAACGACGCGACGGTACACCCCGACTGGCTTCAGGGATTCTTCAAAGTCTTTAAGCGCGATAGCAAGATTGGCGCGGTGCAGAGCAAGATATATTTCTCTGACTCCAACACCATTAATAGCGTAGGGGTTCAGGAAGTTGAACACTTCTATTTTAGTGATATCGGTTTTGATCTGAAAGACTCAGCCCGATACTCCAAGCCCAAGGAGCGCGAATATGTCACCGGCGGTTCTGTGATGTTCCGCAGGGAATGCCTCAATGAAGTAGGGCCCTGGGACGAAGAGTTCATTATGTTCATGGAGGATGTTGATTACAGCGCCCGCTGTCGTGAGCACGGCTGGAAGCTGTGGTATTCGCCTTACAGCATCCTCTATCACCAGTATCACGGCAGTACGTCTCAGGCGTTGTGTGAATACTTCTGCACACGTAACCGCTTTCTGTTTGTTGCCAAACACTTCCCGTTAGAGCTGGTGGAATGCATACCCACATCGCACTTTTTCAAGAAGGGAGAACTTGATCACCTCTATCGGTCGCTGTTGCACGCCGTGCAAAAAATGACTACCTGCCAGGACGCGGCCACGGTCAAAAAGGTACTCCAGGATCTGAGAGCGCGCCTGCCGGAGTATCTGGGTGATGTCGCAACTTATACGTTCTTCTCCCATTTGGAAGTGTTGCTCGGGCTTCGAAAAATCCGTGTTGGTATCTACGATCACGCCGGGCACTTTGCCGGGGGGGGGCAGCGCTATGTTGCCGAAATGGCAGATCACATTCAAGATCGATACGATGTCGGCTATATCTTCAACAATGACGTGGAACTGAGCGAGTACAAGGAGTGGTTCGACCTGAACCTGGACAAGTGCTCGATGAAAATTATCAAGATTCCTTTCTTTGAGGATAGGAATCGGTATACAGCGGACGAGGGTATGGTGCTGGGAGAGCGCACCAATCCGTTTGATATTATCGCCAGGGAAACAATTAACTACGATATCTTTATCAATGCCAATATGCTGGGCAAGGTAAACCCGCTTTCGGCGGTTTCGATCTTTATCTGCCACTTCCCCGATCAGGAGAGGACACGTTTTTTCCAGGTCGACAAATATGATCACCTGGTTATCAACGGTGATTACACCGGTGGCTGGGTCAAGCGGCGCTGGAATATGGAGCCCACCACGAAGCTCTATCCCCCGGTAAATATGTATAACCCCTTGAGTAACCCGGATGACAAGGAAAAGATCATTCTATCGGTATCGCGGTTTGAAATCAGCGGGAGTAAAAAACAGGTAGAAATGATTGATACGTTCGCCAGGATGGTGCGCGAGTATCCTGAGGAAACACGCGAATGGAAACTGATGTTGATCGGCGGCAGTACACCGGGTAACACCTATATTGCAGAAGTCGAGGAGGCGATAGCCCGGGCGCAATGCAATATCGAATACATCGCCAATGCCGCCGTCAGCCAGATCAAGGATTATTATCGTAGAGCGTCCATATTTTGGCACGCCTGCGGGCTTGACGAGGAAAGGCCGGAGCGCGTTGAGCACTTCGGCATGACCACCGTCGAATCCATGCAGAACTGCTGTGTGCCAATTGTGATTGATGGCGGCGGGCAGCGCGAGATTGTCGAGCACGGAGAATCTGGCTTCCGCTTCTCGACGCTGGATGAGCTGATGGCACTCAGCCTGACTGTGATGGGGGACAGGAGCCACTGTCGCCGGCTGGCCGAGCGCGCTTATCGACGAAGCGGTCTCTTTAACCGCAAGGTATTCCGGGAGAACCTCGACAGGTTGCTTGCAGAAGCAGAATTGAACCTGCTCGGTCACGATGTTCTGCCGAGGCCAGCGGCCGGCGAAGCGGCATAACGTGGTGGGGCCAGTAATTGCCCTGTGAAGCTGATACTCAATGCGAAGGCGTTGCGCCCACCGATAACGGGTATCGGCAATTATACCTATCATCTCCTGGAACAGTTTCTGCAGGGGCACGATATAGATGAGGTGCACTGCTTCAGCGGCAGCCATTGGCTGGCGGGGAAAGAACAGCGCACACTTACCGCTGGTATACGCGCCAGGCGAGAGAAAAATGCCCGCAGCAGACTGGACGATGTATTTTCACTGCTGCGTGATACCGTCAGTAAGGTTCCCGGCACGCAGGCGCTGTTCACATCTGTGATGGATCGGCGCTTTGAGCGCAGCGCGAATCGTATTCCGAACGCGGTTTACCACGAGACAAACTATGTGCTGCGGCCGTATGCTGGGCCCTGTGTGACGACCGTGCACGACCTCTCTCATGTCAGATTTCCTCACTATCATGCCGATCACCTGATTGAATGGCTTGACGCCAATTTGCAGAAAACGCTGAACCGCGCAGATTGTGTCATAACCGTGTCCGATATCGTTAGGGCAGAATTGATAGAGCATTTCAACCTCCCGGAAGAAAAGGTCTGCACCATCTATGAGGGCGTTGAGTCTTGCTACAGGCCGCGCAGCGAAGAGCAGACGGCCGCTGTTCTGTCGCGGCTCGGACTGGGGCATAAACAGTATGTGCTGCTCTCCGCGACGCTTGAGCCCCGCAAGGGCATTGATGTGTTGCTGGATGCATGGAGCTTGCTTCCAGAAGCATTGCGCCGCGCCTACCCACTGGTTCTAACCGGTTCCAGTGGCTGGCGCAATGAGGCCCTGATTAAGAAGGTTGCCGGCCTTGCCGCACAGGGTACCGTGCGCCATCTGGGCTATGTTCCCGTCGAAGAACTGGCAGTACTTTTTTCGGGGGCGGCAGTTTTCTGCTATCCCTCAGTGTATGAGGGTTTTGGGTTACCGGTGCTGGATGCCATGAGTAGTGGCACGCCGGTGATCTGCCGCGCGGGCACATCCATGGCAGAGTTTTCACAGGGAGCATGTGTAATGTGTGAAACCGGTGAGCCTGAGGAGTTGGCTATCAATCTGGACGCCTTGCTAAACAGCAGTTCAATGCGCAACGAGTGGGCAGGGAAAGGCCTGAAACAGGCGGCACGGTTTTCGTGGGAACGCTGTGCGTCAGAGACAGCGCAGGTGTACCGCGCTATTGCCTAGCCTCCAGCGGGACGCAACGCAGAGCGAAAGCGCTTCAGGTGGTGATGATTAATCGCAGAGCCTGCAACTGCAGGTTGGCGTGTTGGATGTGTATCGCACACTCTTCAATCCTGTAGTTGATATGGTCGATCTCTTCCTGTCGAATGGACGGGTTTACCGTGCGCAGGGCGGTGAGGCGATCCAGTTCTACGGTCAGGGAGGCGCGCATGGTCTGCTCTGCTTCGCTCAGTATTTTTTGTAGTTGGGTTTCAGCCTGTGCCGAGGCCAGCGACATTTTGGATTCCACTTCCGTTCCGACCTGCTTGATAATCGCCAGCGCAGTGGATTTCTTCACCTTTTCTATCAGCTGATTGAGCCGTTCGTGGGGAACGATGTCCGCCAGGTCCTTGCCGCGGGCATCCACCAGAAGCCGCATCGGCGTGATTGGCAGAAACCGCTCCAACTGCAGGTCTTTGGGCGCCACGCAATTGACGGTGTAGACTACCTCGAGCAACATGGTGCCCGGTGCCACGCCGTTTAGTTTTATGGTGCCCAGCGCGGCGTTGCCGAGCTCTGTGGAATGCACCATATCCATCGCCTCCAGCACCATGGGGTGTTCCCAGGTGAGAAACTCCATATCTTCGCGCGCCAGCGCCTGCTCGCGACTGAAGGTAATAGTGGTGCCGTCTTCGCGCAAACCCGGGAAATGCCCGGTGAGCATGTGTTCGGAAGGGCGCAGTATCAAAGCCTGGTCTGAATGGTATTCTTGGTCTACACCAAAGGTGTCACACAGCGCTTCGAGGTATTGCGGCAGTTCATCGTTGGACTGCGCCGCAACGATGTCATCTATCAGGTTTTGGGCCACTTCTGGTTTGCATGAGTTTCGCTCCAGCAGCTTGTCTCGTCCCTCGCGTAACTCCTGCCTTGCTTTGGCAGTGAAGGTCGCAGTTTCCTCAAGTAGCGCATCGAACTCGTCTGTGCGCTTCTCCAACTGTGGAATCAACTGATCTTCGAATGCCTCAAATATCATATAGCCAGCCGAGCAACTCTCCCGAAAAACATTCATGCCGCTGTCATACCACTGGAACAGTGCGTGCTGCGCCGAGTCTTCAATATATGGGACATGGATGTTGACGTCGTGATTCTGTCCGATACGGTCGAGGCGTCCAATACGCTGTTCCAGCAAGTCCGGGTTCAGCGGCAGATCGAACAGGATCAGGTGATGGGCGAACTGGAAGTTGCGTCCTTCGCTGCCGATTTCTGAGCACACCAGAGTTTGTGCGCCGTTGATTTCATCCGCAAAGTAGGCGGCGGCCCGATCCCTTTCAATGATGGAGAGTGCTTCGTAGAAAGCACTGGAACGTATACCTGCGCGGAGGTGTAAATGGTGTTCAAGTGCGACGGCCGTTGCCGCATGCGCACAAATAACCAGTACCTTGGCTGGGCGTAGTTGCTTGAGAGTCTGCTCCAGCCAGCTAACACGCGGATCAAAAGACAGCCAGCTGTCATCCAGATAGGGTAATTCGGGGTAGAGCTTTTCTTTCAGGTCGAGCTGCGCAAGCGCGTACTGCTCCGGTGCCGGTAGCGGGTAGGGGTGCAGTACCCGTTGTGGGAAGCCCTCTACTGCAGCGCGGGTGTTTCTGAACAATACACGGCCAGTACCGTGGCGATCGAGAATCTGGTCGATGATGGTTGAAGGTGGCGCATCGCCATCTATGCCAGGCGGAAGCTCCACGTCGGTGTCACCCGCTTCCAGGCGGTCTGCTAGCGCACTCCATTTGCGGTACTGCTGCTCCTCTTCCTGAAACGCCTGCAGCTCGTGAAAACGCGAGGGATCGAGGAGGCGCAAACGGGCGAAGTGACTCTCCTGGCCTATTTGCTCCGGCGTCGCTGTGAGTAGCAGCAGGCCGGCTGTCTGATGGGCGAGTGCTTCCACGAAGCGATAATCTTCGCCAGCTCCATCGGGCGACCAATGCAAGTGGTGGGCCTCGTCGATGGCGACCAAATCCCATTGCGCCGCCAATGCCTGGGCCTGGGTTTCCGGTTGCGACAAAAACACATCAAGGCTGCTAAGAATCAACTGCTCAGATTCGAAGGGATTGTCGACATCACTTTCGGCTATACGCTCGCGATCAAACAGCGAGAAGTGCAAGTTGAAACGACGCAGCATTTCAACTAGCCATTGATGTAATAAACTCGGGGGCACAAGCACCAGTACTCGTGAGGCACGCCCAGTCAACAACTGCTGCTGCAGGATCATGCCAGCCTCGATGGTTTTGCCGAGCCCGACTTCATCGGCTAGCAGCACGCGCGGTGCGTGCCGTTGCCCCACCTCATTGGCAATGTATATCTGGTGCGGCAGCAGGCTGGTGCGCGAGCCAGTGAGGCCGCGGACTTTGGAGCGTTGCAGGGCATCGGTATGGTGGAAGGTAGAAACCCGAAGCGCGAACTCACTGTGTTTGTCGAAATGCCCATTGAGCAGGCGTTGCTGTGGTGTGGTCAACTGGACGAACGCATCAAGTTCAAGCTCGGAAACAACGACCTCCTCGTCGTGATGATCCGTGCCTTTGTAGATCAGCAGACCCTGGTGTTCCTTCACCTCAGTGACCAGAACTTCGACATCGCCGACGGTAGAAATGTGATCGCCTGCTTTGAAACGCAAGCGGGTCAGTGGAGCATTTTCGGTGGCGTAGGTGCGCTCCTCGCCCACAGCGGGGAACGCCAGTGTCACACGGCGCCCTTCCAGATCAACAACGATACCAAGTCCTAATTGAGCGTCTGCGTGGCTTACCCAACGCTGTCCGACTATGTAATCCATCAGTGAATTTTGCCTGTGATTATCAGAGATGCACTAGCTGCACATTCGAAACGGCGCTAGTTTATCATTGAACGAGTAAAGAAGCTTGGTCATCGTGTAGTTCTGGTGTCGCGTTGTGCGTCGCTGAAAAAAAGTTTCCGACTATTGCTGTTAGCCTGCGCTAGCAGATCTTCAATATCAACTGCCTTGATAGCGGCTACAGCCTCTGCGATAAAGGGCAAGTAGTAAGGTGCATTGGGTTTCCCACGATAGGGGACGGGCGTTAAATACGGGGCGTCGGTTTCTAAGACAAGCTGTGACAGCGGCGTGGCAGCGACAATCTCGCGTACGTTGTCTGCGCGATTGAACGTGATAATGCCATTGAAGCCGAGCATGAAGCCCTCCTCGAGGCAGTACTCTGCCAGAGCAAGGCTGGAAGTGAAACTGTGTATAACACCTTTGCGCCTGAGTTTACTGCTGTAGTTTTGCAGGATTGCACGGGTGTCATCGTCCGCCTCTCGCGTATGGATGACCACCGGCAGGTCCAGATCGACTGCCGTTTGCAGTTGCGCTTCAAACGCCTTGCGTTGCACCGATCGGTCCGCGTGGTCGTAGTGATAGTCCAGCCCGATTTCTCCAATCGCGACAATGCGCGTATCGGTAGCGTGCGCGCGAATAATGTCATCAACTGCCGGTGTGTAAGTGTCGGCATCGTGTGGATGAATGCCCTGCGTGCCCCATATACAGGGTGATGTTCTGGTGAGCTCCATGACCCGGTGCAGATTATCCGCAGAGACGGCGATGGTGAGAATGCGTTCAACGCCCATAGCGAGTGACTTGTCCAGAGTGACACTGAGCGCTGACTGGTCGAGATAGTCGAGATGGCAGTGTGTCTCGATGATGGGGGTGTCAAAGTGTGGAATGTCGCGTCGTTTCTTGTTACTCATAATATCCTATGATGGGGTATTGGTGCTGCCCGCGGTCATTCGACGGCGTAATTTACGCTGTGGCGTGGGCCGCAATTCGCGGATAGTACACGTGATCAGTTCCCAC
The DNA here is from genome assembly GCF_055809315.1 of Halioglobus sp. D3-4. Taxonomy (NCBI): domain Bacteria; kingdom Pseudomonadati; phylum Pseudomonadota; class Gammaproteobacteria; order Cellvibrionales; family Halieaceae; genus Halioglobus; species Halioglobus sp. D3-4. Next base: position 1,602,285 of record NZ_CM147907.1, on the reverse strand, counting down.
AACCAGTTATGCAGTGGTGAGTTGGAGGTGCGCCTATGACTGACAAGCGCATAGTGAACATTCAGTTCGGACTCGCGCGGGAGCGGTAGGCCGGTGATGCCGGCGGTGGCTTTCTCCTGGTGTAGCAGGTATGCCGGTGCCGGCATAAAATAGTCACTCTGGCGCAGTAGTTCCAGGGCTGTCAGCAAATGGGATATCTCCAGCGTTGCCAAGGGGTGTTCCGGCGCGTTGAGAGGAGCGCCACCTGTGTTCTCAAACTCCATGCGTTCCTGAGGAGACGCGTACAGTTTGATCAGTGGAAAGTTGCCAAGTATCTCCCAGTTTATGTGTCGCTCCACCAGTGGATGCTCCTCTCTCACCAGTATAGACAGCGGACTGACGCCAAGGTTCTCCACTTTATAATCGGCGCTGTAGTCGGATTGCCTGATTTGAATGGCAAAGTCGAGATCGCCCCGCGCCAGCGCTTCAAGCTGGTTCTCTATTCGGGTGATTATATGAATGTTCAGAAGCGGGGCGCGCTTGCTTAATTGCGCCAGCAAGCGGGGCAGGAGTGCAAACCCTGCGTGTTCCGACAGAGCGATGGTGATCTCGCCGTCGGTAGTCTCTGGGGCAAAGCGCGGCCCCGAGAACAGGTGCGAGATATCACCGATGATCGCGCTCAAGCCCGCAGTGAGTTCAAGCGCTCTCGGAGTGGGCTGCATGCCGTGACTGCTGCGGGTGAAGAGATCATCCCCGAATAATGCCCGCAGCCGCGCCAGTGTTTTGCTCATGGCCGGTTGCGTAATGAAGAGCCGCTCGGCAGCGCGAGACACGTTTCTTTCTTCCAGCAATACTTGAAGTGAAATCAGCAGGTTAAGATCGATTCTACTAAGCTCTCTGGTATCCATAGCACATCATATGAATCATATTCATGGTTTGTATATTTTTAATGTATTAGATATATATCACTGTTGAATGTACTCTATTGGTAACTCTAGTTCTACCCTCAATGTGTTCAGGGGTAGCGAACTCCACTTGTAGTAGTGTGGAGCCCCAACCGGTCCTGCTGAGTTACTCTAAACCCGCCATTGGCGGGTTTTTTTTTGCCGGGTATGTCTGTTCGCAAAGGGGCGGGCCGTTGCATCAAAGTGTTGCAGGATGTCAGGAGGGGAAGGAAATCACTGACAGCGCGCCGCCGGTTAAGGCGACGCGCTCTGTCGGTGCGTTTCGGGTTTTCTCTGGTTTACTGTTGCAGTTTCGGTTTGGCTGCGGCGGCTTTGCGTCGACCGATTTTGGGTCGTGCCGTTTTCGGTCTGGCAGCAGTCGGTTTCCTGGCCTTGCTGGCCGTCTTGGCTTTGGGGGCGGCTTTTTTTCTGGTTTTTGTTTTGTCTTTGCCGGTTGGCGACGCATTTCCGGATGTCGCTGTTTTGGCCTGTAGTTTGGGTACAGCCTTGCCTGTACGTTTGGTACTTTTCGCCCGCTTCGGGGAGCGAATCTTCGCTTTGGCGGCTACTTCTGCTTTTGGCAGTTTCGGGCCCAGTTTGATAGCTGCACTGTAGAGTTCCTCGTAGGATGCCACCAGGCAATCGTGGTAGAACTCGGGGTCCGGCATAATCCCCCTGTCGGCCAGCACAGACAGGGTGATGTTTCCAGAGTAGCTGAATACGAGGTGGAATATGCCCATCCCGGGTGTCAGCACACCGAGTCCGTAGTAATCCACCATTTTTGCGCCGGCACAGTACAGCGGAAAGTTCGGCCCTGGCACGTTCGATATACAGGTCGAGATATTCAATGGGATATGTTGAGACAGCCCATTGCGCGACCAGAAACCGGCTACAGATTTTGATATCACCGGCGAAAATACACCGGCCAGTTTCAGGGCATCGACCATTGGGCTTGCTTCGCCGCTGGCTTTGGCGGTATCGGTGGACTGCCTGATTGCTAGCAGTCGTTCTACAGGATCACTGATATCGCTGTGGAGGGAGGCGAACACAGATCCCACCTGATTATTTTCTTCTGTGCTGCTTCTTCGCATGCGCATATTCAGTGGCAGCGCCGCTGCCAGCGATCCTTCGGCAGGTGCCTCGCCTTTGGCCTCAAGATAGCGTTGCAATGCACCACTGATAACGCCCAGCGCGACATCATTGACGGTGACCCCAACCGCGTTTTTGATATCCTTGAAGCCCTCCAGTGGGAACTCAGCAGCATCGAATACGCGATGCGGCCCCACCGGTCGGTTCAGTATGGTCTTCGGAGCACTTACATCCGGTGCGGGGACTTCCTTGCGAGCTACATCCAGCGCATATTTGCCGATATCGCGGACCGTTCTTGCCGAGCCGGTTATGAGTTGCACTGTGTTCTTCACATTGTTGATCGTCGCCTTGGTCAAAAGCTCACCGACGGACGGCGTGGTATCGACAAGTCGGGGTTCAGCTTCCGGGTCCCTCGAGTGGTCTGGATTTGGCACAAGGTCGTGCAGTGCCGTCATAAACGAGGCGCCCCCGGCACCGTCTACCAGCGAGTGGTGCATCTTCGTATACACGGCGAAACAGCCAGCGGGAAGGTTGGGGATATTATCCAGCCCTTCAATGATATAGGCCTCCCACAGTGGTCGCGACATGTCCAGCGGGCGTGAGTGCAGCCTGGCAACCTGAATACACAACTGCCGCCAGTCACCCGGCTCGGGCAGGGCGATGTGCCTGAGGTGGAATTCCACGTCGAAATTGGCGTCTTTAACCCAGTAGGGCCGATCCAGGCCACCAGGCACTTCGACCAGGCGCGTGCGGAATAGCGGCAGATCGCCAAGGCGACGTTCAAAGCTCGCTATCACGTCCTTGAATCGAACGAATCCGCCCGGTGCAGTGGAAGGATCGTAAATACCCAGGCCGCCAATATGTTGTGGAGTGTTGGTCTGCTCAAGATTGACGAATGCAGAATCGAGTATGCCTAACTGTTTCATAATGTCTCAGGTCCCGCGGTAGCCATGTCTTCAGGGGAGAGGGAGTGCGCCGAATGCAGCGCAATTCCGGCCCGTTAAATACGGCGCGTTTATATCACTGTTGAGAGCGGCTGACCACTGGCGCTGGTCAAAAATTGGTCAACAGGCCAACTATTCCCGATAAATCTGATCGTGCTCTGCAAGCGCACTATCATTGGTCGCCGAGAGGACTCACGCATTTTCGAGCACCAGCAGTGCGCCGCTCGCTTTTATCGGGGTGCTGGTGGTCCATTCTAGGATTTCTGCACAGTGGCGGATTTCGCACCGCCGCGCCATCTCAAAGAAGGTCGGGCGCTCCGGATCAGCAATGACGATATGCTTTACACCGGCCTTGACGGCGCGATTCACTAGATTGAAAACGGGGTTGACCAGTTCATCCCAGAAACAGATATCGGCGGCAATTAACATATCAAACTGCGACAGTTGCCGTGTGGTGAGCTTTTCGAAAGTGGAAACTACCGGCGTCACGGCAACCTCATTGAGTATGGCGGAGGCCTCGAGGAAGGGAAAGACATTCGGGTCGGCATCGACAGCGGTGACATGCGCCCCCAGCGTTTTGGCACACCAGATACCAGAGGCACCCCAGCCGCTGCCCACGTCGATGACGTTATTGCAGTGCGCTGGCCTGTGCCGGTTCAGGTAATCGATCAGCAGGAGGCTTGATCTCCACAGTTTATTGCCGTGAATCGTAGGCTTGATACCCTGACGCCTGACCTTGCGGATGGCCGGGTGGGAGCTGTTGGGTAGGGTGATGCCGCGAAAGCGATAACCGCTAGCGGGTTTGCCTGGTTTCACTGTTGTACCTCATCTATGGGCGGTCGGATTGATCCAGATCGGAGACGTCCAGGCGCGTTCCTGCAGGGTGGGTGAATAAAAGGGTTGCGTTGCGGGGTCGAGGCAGCACTGGCCATAGACATCCCCAATAGCACCCTGATCCACAAGTTGCGCAGTTCTCGCGGCGGCCTGCTCGGCGCAGTCAGTGGCAAACGGGTTTATCCCCGCGGCCTGGCAGTGCAGCGTGCTCCAGCGGCAACTGGGGTTTTCCAGCACGCGGGCATAGTAGAAGGCCGGTTGCCCCGAGTTGTAATCCGGATCGCGCCATACGGTACACAGGTTCTCATGGCCCGTGCCCACCGGTGCGCAAGTGTCGGGGTCTACACCGGCGTTATTGCCGGCGTTGCCCACCACATCGAACACCCGCTCATGTGTCTGGCCTTTTTCGTCCAGCCACCCCTTAATAATCTGGATTCGCTGCAGGTCGATACCGGGGTGTCCCGGGCTGCCACCGTCCTTGCTGGCGCTGACCAGAAACGCCGGCGACGTCGGTGGCGCAGAGATTTCACTGCCCATGGGCACGCCGGCTGCATAGGCGTGTTCAATCATCTGTGGGTCAGTGCACAGATTGGCCGGATACTCCGCAGCAGCGAAAAAACGCACTACCGGCCGGGTGCCGCTGGTGGCGTAGGTCTCGCGGTTGCGCATACCTTCGAAAATGCTGTCGCGGGAGTTTTCTTCTGCCCAGACCACGGCCAGGCCGCCGGGGTTGTCGAAAAAATGGTCCTGTACATTGCGGTACCCGGCATCCCGGCGCCCGAGGTGTCCTAGATAATTGTCTTCTTCGGCACCGCCGGGTGTGGCGCTGTGGGTATCCGTACTGCCAATGAAGCCGAGTTTGAAAGGGTTGATACCGCTAGTACGCTGCAGCGTAAGGCCATCTTTGAGTGTATTGCGTACCAGGTTGCGTCGACCGAAGTCATCGATAGTGACGGCGTTGGCGTCCTCTATTCGAACCTCGCCGTACACAGTGCCTAGCATGGACAGGTTGTCAGACTGTACCTGTTCGAAGTCGCACAGTTCATCCTCGGTGGCCACCCCTCGACCCAGCATACGGTCGAAGCGACACTCGCTGGCCGCCTTGTGCTGTACCAGTTCGACCAGTGGTTCAAAGAACAGACGGTCCCTGGCTTCCTCCTCGCTTGCCGGATCTGGAAACATCAGGCCGCGGCTGAGGTTGGGGTTGTGTGGGATGGACATTACATCGCAGCCTTCGTCGCCATCGGTGCATTCCTTGCGTAAACGTCGCCACAGCTCGGGATAGTTTCTGGAGCCGGTATCATAGGTGGAGATCGCGCTGTCGGTGACATGCTCATTGCGAAAAATAACGTTGCGATGCAGGTTCGCAAAGTTGGGTGCATCGGTGTACTCGTAACCTACAAATGTGGTGAAGCTGCAGTCACTAGTTCTGTCGTAGTGTTTTTCGGCGGCGTCCTGTATGCGTTGCCATGTGGCCTTGTGCGCGGCGTCGCAGTCATCCAGGCTGCACACAAACGATTGCTTTTTATGGTTTGAGGTGTCGGTAACGCCCAGCGAAACCCAGTAGTTGGCAGATAGCAGTTGAACCATAAAGATTTCGCTGCGGGTACCGATGCAAGCGGGAAACCAGTAGGCGAGTTTGGATGCATCTTCGGTACACAAATTGATCGAGCCGAGGAACTCTGCATGATCGGTTACTGCTGCAAAATCAAGGGGCCGTTGAATCTGTGCTTTTACTGTTTGCTCGGCATCGGGATCCGGCAGTATGATCACCTCGCCGCGCGCATAGCGATAGGCCGCGTCCGGATCGTTGCGCTGGCTAGACACATAGCTGTCGAACGAGTAGCTGGTGTGAACATGCAGGTCACCGAACATCGGACGTTTGATGGCAACTGAATCTGTGCAGGGTTGGCGTTGCTCTGTCCTTTCAAAAGCCTCTGCGGCAGAAAAACGGGTTGATGCCAGCAGCACGGCCAGTGAGATGGTCACGGCGTAACAGAGGCTGGACAGCAAGCCAGCGTGAACTGTGGAGATTTTGTTGTCCACGTCTGCGTCCTTAACAAAGCCGCATAGTGTGACATTGTCTGGCGCAGCGCACCAGCCCGGAATAGGGTGAACAAAAGGCGGTAATACCTCACTGGTACCTGTAGGCCGCCTGCGATACGATTGCACACTGTTGTTGAGATAGAGATGTGAGGGACCAATGGAGAGGTCATCAGTCGCGGCTGTGAGACAGAATGTAGAGCTTCTGGAGAAGAACAAGCCACAGCAGGAGAGGGCAAAACGCACCTACGAGGCCATTCTTGCAGCAGCCGCGCAGTTGCTGGTTGAGGTGGGAGTGGAGCGTATCTCGACCAATCTGGTTGCAGAAAGAGCAGGTATTACGGTGCCCGCGCTCTATCGGTACTTCCCCAACAAGTACGCTGTGCTGAATGCGTTGGGTGCGGCGTTGATGGATAAACAAAACACCGTATTCAAGGCGTGGTTGGACCACTATCTTGAGCTTGGTGACCTGGAACTCCTGTTGGACAATGTCTACGAGCTTCTACAGCGCACCTTCGATGTGACCCAGGAGCAGGTGGGTGGACTGGAGATTGTGCAGGCTTTGCGAGCTGTGGCGCCGTTGCGGGAGGTACGCCTGGCGTCCAACCGGCTGGTGTCCGAGCAATTGGCGATGCTTGTTGGCGAGGTGCTGGGTCAACAGGCAGACGACCGGATCAGAGTACAGGCGCGGCTGACGATCGAGTCCGGTTACGCCATTGTGGAGATGGCACTGGAGGATGACTCGCTGTCTCCTGAACTGCTTATGCAGGAGGCCTCCCGCATGATGCGGTTATACTGGCGGGATTTTATGGAGTCCGAGTAGGGGTGGCGCTCATGCCTCTCCCACGACATCTTCTGCCTGCGGGCCTTTTTCGCTCTCGGCCACAATAAAGCTGACACTCTGACCATCGCGCAAGCTGCGACGGCCTTCACCGCGGATGGAGCGAAAGTGTACGAAAATCTCTTCGCCATCTTCCTTGACGATAAAACCGAAACCTTTTGATGTGTTGAACCACTTCACCGTGCCGTGCTCACGCTTGCCATCCTGGGCCTGTGGCTGGGCGGCTGGTTGCTGTGTGACTTTTCGCGCGACCTGAGAAGCTGGTGAACGCTGTGCCCCCACGATCAAGGCGGTGGCGGCTGTGGCGACGAAAAAAGCGAGCAGCAGTCGTGCATCGAATATTTCACCGGTAAAAAGCAGGTTGGTCAGTGTGGATGCAATAACAGCGATAACGAGACTGAGCAGCAGTTTGCTAATAAGGTTCATCGGTTTCTCCCAATGATGTTCCGCGTCAGGATTGCACGGAATTTCACGGCGCGTATGGTACCACCAAACCCGGCGTCTGGTCTGCTTCCTGGAAAATTTGGCAGTGGCCCGGTTTGAAAGTACCGCGGTCTTCGCCAGTTTCTGCGAATTTCAAACTGAGTCACTATTGAAATCAGCTGGCAACGCTATTTGCCCACGCGCCTATATAGGCAGCCTGAAAGATGCCGCGTGGGCCGCGCGTTATTTGGACGGTTTGCCGATCTTCAGTACATCTTCGGCCTGCAGACCCTTGGGGCCTTCCACAAGCGTGAATTCCACTTCCTGACCTTCATCGAGGGTGCGAAAGCCCTCACCCTGAATCGACCTGAAGTGAACGAAAACATCATCTTCCCCTTCCTGGCGGTTGATGAAACCGAATCCCTTGGCGTTGTTGAACCATTTGACCGTACCGTTGTGTCGATCACTCATCTCAGCTTCCTCGGACTAACCTGTTGCTTTTTATTATTCAGGGTGGCTGCTGACAGCCTCGGCAGGCGACCGCGTGATCAGATGCTATTTATACGTCGCAACTGATCCTGTAATGTCTCCACCGCCTGTTCCTGTGCCTGCAGCTTTTCCCTTTCCTTGTCGACGACAGCGGCCGGTGCTTTATCGACGAAGGCTGCGTTACCCAGTTTAGCGCGCAACCGCGATAGATCACTGTCCAACTTGCCGATTTCCCTGTTGAGCCGGGCAATCTCTGCATCCTTGTCTATCAAACCCGCAATGGGGACAAGGATTTCAAGCTCGCCGGCCAATGCTGTTGCTGCCATAGGTGCTTCTGAGCCCTCAGCCAGCCAACTGACCTCGTCCAGTTTAGCCAGCTTTCTGAGGTATTGCGAATTTTGTGCAAGCCGCCGTTGATCCTCTGCGCCGCCATTTCGCAGTAGCACGGTGAGCGCCTTGGACGGAGGAATATTCATCTCTCCGCGTATATTGCGTATGCCGACTATTACCGCCTTCAGCCATTCGATGTCGTCGCTGGCAAGTGGATCGATGTTACTGTCAACAGACTGGGGGTAGGGCTGTAGCATGATTGTAGGCCCTGATTTTCCCGCCAGTGGGCCGACTGTCTGCCAGATCTCTTCCGTGATAAACGGCATCATCGGGTGCAGCAGGCGCAGCCAGGTTTCCAGTACGCGAATCAGGGTTTGGCGGGTCCCGCGTTTTGCTTGTGGCGATGCATCGTCGTCCCACAATACCGGCTTGGACAGTTCCAGATACCAGTCGCAGTACTCATTCCAGATAAATTCATACAACGCAGAACTGGCCATGTCAAAACGGTAGTTTTCAATGGCGCGAGCCACGTCTGCGGCGGTTGCTTGCACCTGGCCGATAACCCAGCGGTCAGCCAGACTGAGCTCCACCTCGGCGCCTTCTTCGATACCGCAGTCTTCGTTCTCGCAGTTCATCAGGACGTAGCGCGCGGCGTTCCATATTTTGTTGCAGAAGTTGCGGTAGCCTTCGATACGGCCGATATCGAATTTGATATCACGTCCTGTAGAGGCCAGTGAAAAATAGGTAAAGCGCAGTGCGTCGGTGCCGTAGGCGGCAATCCCGTCAGGGAACTGCCGGCGCGTGGCTTTCTCGATCTTTGACGCAAGCCTGGGTTGCATCAGGCCGGCAGTGCGTTTGGCCAGCAATTCGTCCAACGTGATGCCGTCGATCAGGTCGATAGGGTCGATCACATTGCCCTTGGACTTGGACATTTTCTGCCCTTCACCATCGCGCACAAGGCCGTGCACATAGACGGTGTGGAAGGGCACCTCCTTGCGAAAATGCAGGGTCATCATGATCATGCGCGCGACCCAGAAAAAGATAATATCGAAGCCAGTCACGAGCACCGAGCTGGGGTGAAACAGTTTCAGCTCCTCGGTTTCCTCGGGCCAGCCCAGTGTCGAAAACGTCCACAGCGCCGATGAAAACCAGGTGTCCAGTACATCTTCGTCCTGGCGCAGCACGACATTGTCGCCCAGGCCATTTTCGGCGCGTACGGCGGCTTCGCTCGCGCCGACGTAGAATGCGCCGTCCTCGTCGTACCAGGCCGGAATGCGGTGGCCCCACCAAAGTTGGCGGCTGATACACCAGTCCTGAATGTCTCGCATCCATGCAAAGTAGGTGTTTTCCCACTGTTTGGGTACAAACTGGATATTGCCGTTCTCAACAGCAGCGATGGCCGGCTTGGCCATTTCTCTGGCATCGACATACCACTGGTCGGTGAGATAGGGCTCGATAACCACACCGGAGCGATCACCCCGGGGCACTTTCAGGGTGTGTTTTTCCACTTTCGCCAGCAGCCCCAGTGCTTCGAGGTCGGCCACGACCCGGGTGCGTGCTTCTGTTCTGTCCAGCCCCACATAGGCAGCCGGTGCGTTGTCGTTGATAGCGGCGTCATCATTGAAGATGTTGATCATCGGCAGGCCGTGCCTGCGGCCCACCTCATAGTCGTTGAAATCGTGCGCGGGGGTGATCTTCAGGCAGCCGGTGCCGAATTCGCGATCGACGTAGTCGTCTGCGATGACGGGAATTTCACGGTCGCACAGCGGTAGTTGCACGGTGCGACCGATCAGGTGGGCATAGCGTTCGTCTTCGGGGTGAACCGCAACTGCGGTATCACCGAGCATGGTTTCAGGCCGTGTAGTTGCCACCGTCAAATGGCCTTCGCCGCCGGCCAGCGGGTAGTTGAAATGCCATAAATGGCCGTCCTCTTCCTCGGAAATCACTTCCAGGTCAGAGATTGCGGTGTGCAGCGCCGGATCCCAGTTCACCAGGCGTTGGCCGCGGTAGATCAGGCCTTCGCGGTACAGTTGGATAAACACTTCCTGTACTGCGGCACTGAGCCCCGGATCCATTGTGAAGCGCTCGCGCGACCAGTCCAGTGACGAGCCCAGACGCCGCAGTTGGCGGGTAATGGTACCGCCGGATTCCTCCTTCCACTCCCAGACCTTCTCGATAAATTTTTCCCGCCCGAGGTCATGGCGGCTGATGCCCTGCGCGGCGAGTTGCCGCTCTACCACCATTTGCGTTGCAATGCCGGCGTGGTCCGTACCCACCTGCCACAGCGTGTTGTCGCCAAGCATGCGGTGGTAGCGGATCAGCGCGTCCATGATCGCCTCCTGGAAGCCGTGCCCCATGTGCAGGCTGCCGGTGACGTTCGGTGGCGGAATCATGATGCTGTAGGCCTTGTCGCCACCTTGTGGTGCGAAATAGCCTTTGGCTTCCCACTCCTGGTACCAACGGGTTTCTAGCTCGGCGGGTTTGAACGTTTTATCCATATCTTGGGAAATCCGGGTGTTTATGGGCGTGCCGACTGCCAGAGAGGTGTCGGGGCTGGCGGCGCGAGCGGGGGATTATACTGTAGTCGCGCCGCAAGCGGCACCGTTTAGAGATCGTGCTTCTCCAACTGGTAACCGCGCGATTTGTAGAACTTCCACGATTCGCGCAGCGCGGCGAGGTTATCCGGCTCCTGTGTCACCACTTCCGCGACACGGGCGAAACGACTAAAGAATGCGGGGATGGCCAGATGCAAATTGATCAGCAGATCATTGTGATTTTCCGGTTCCTGGCCCCAGCCGATGGCGATGGTGTCAGAATGCGCTTGTCCGATCAGCCCGTGGGGTAGGAAACTGGCGGGGCGAAAACTCCACAACAGTTTGTCCAACTCGGTCGCCTGATCTTCATCAGCTGCATTGATAAAGATGCGGTGCCCACGCTGAAATGCTTTATCTGCCAGTCGCGCGGCCACACTCAGGCGTTGCCCGGGTGCGGCGCTTTGCACAACGTAGAAGCCTACCAGCGTCATTGGCCGGCGCGGTCCATTAGATAGCGGGTCAGCAGGGCGACAGGGCGGCCGGTCGCACCCTTGGGTGCGCTGTCCCAGGCCGAACCTGCGATATCGAGGTGAGCCCAGGTGTAGTCCTCGGTGAAACGCGACAGGAAACAGGCGGCGGTGATACTGCCGCCGCCGGGGCCACCGATATTGGCAAGATCGGCGAAATTACTCTTTAACTGGCTTTGGTATTCATCCCACAGGGGCATGCGCCAGGCACGGTCATGTGTATCTGTCCCTGCGGCCAGCAGTTGCTCCGCCAGGGCATCATCATTGGTGAACAGTCCCGAAGCCTGCGAGCCCAGCGCTACGACACAGGCGCCGGTCAGTGTGGCAATGTCGACAACCGAGGCCGGCTTGAAGCGCCCGGCATAGGTGAGGGCATCGCACAGCACCAGCCGCCCTTCGGCATCGGTGTTCAACACCTCGATGGTTGTGCCGGACATGCTGGTGACAACATCACCGGGCTTGGTGGCACCGCCACTGGGCATGTTTTCGGCCGCGGCGACAATGCCGACTACATTGATGTTCAGGCCGAGGTCTGCAACGGCGCGCATGGTGCCGAAGACACTGGCGGCGCCACCCATATCGAATTTCATTTCGTCCATTTTGGCGCCGGGCTTCAGGGAGATGCCGCCTGTGTCGAACGTAATCCCCTTGCCCACCAGCACATGAGGTTTGTCTGCTGTTTTGCCGCCTTTGTAGTGCATGACGATGAGTTTGGCGGGCTGGTCGCTACCGGCAGAGACAGAGAGCAGGGAACCCATGCCCAACTCTCGCATTTTCTTCTCTTCGAGGACGGTAACACTGAGTTTGGCGTTGTTGCGGCCGAGTTTACGTGCGTGGTTCGCCAGATAGGCCGGCGTGCAGATATTACCCGGCAGATTGGCCAGGTTGCGCGCTTCATTGACACCGATACCCATCGCTCTACCCTGGCGCAGGGCGTCGCCGGCGCTGCGGGCAGACAATGCGCCACTGGTGTTGACCACCAGGCGGGTAAGTTTCCATGCAGCTTTGGGTTTGGAGACAGTTTCAGTATAGCGGTAAGAGGACGCGACGAGATGCCGGGCGAGGTAGGACAGGGCCCAGACCACCTCTTTCTCTTTCAAGCCCAGACCGGCGAGGTGCAACATTGCAGTAGTAGCCTGCTTGGACTCCAGTGCGCGATACACCTGCTGGCAGAATTTCCTGACTCCGGCACGGTCGAACGCCTTCGCATCGCCACAGCCTACCAACAGGATGCGTTTGATGGCGCCAACGCCCGGCAGCATCAGGGTCTCGCCTGCCTTGGCAGTGAAATCGCCCAACGCGAGCGCGCTCTTGATGGCACCGGACGCGGCCCTGTCCAGTTTCAGCGCCGCGCCGGACAATTTTGCATCCTGAAACAGCGGGACTATCGCGCATTGCGTGCCGGTGGTCGTGACATCTTTAATATCGCGTGCATTGAAAGTCATGGCTGACATTGGAAATCCTCATTTGACGTAAAGCGCATTAGTTTAAGTCGGGTGGCGGCTAAACTGAACCGAAAAAAGCCGCTTGCGCGCAATTGCGTAGTTTTCAGGGCTTTTTTGTGCGCGAGGTTTTTGGCAGCAGCACCAGTTCGGTATGCGAGAGATAATCGTGCCAGTACCGTTTATTGCGATCGACCAGACACCACAGATAGCCAAGGCCGAGACAGGCAGCGGAGAGCAGGGCAGCGCAACAGCGCACGACCGCTTTGGCGAAAGTGGGGCGAGCGCCCTGATAATCCACCAGTTGAATGCGCCACGCCTGCATGCCCAGCGTCTGTCCGTTTTTCACCCAGAACAGGCTGAAAAAACCGATGATGGTAGCGGCAGTCAGCGCCTGGACCAGATGGGCATTCAGTACTTCCTGCTTACCGCCAGTGGCTTTGACAACCACGGCCAGGGCTATGGCGTTCACCACAGCGACCAGCGCGACAACCAGAAATGTGTCGTACAACATCGCCGCCAGATGACGCAGCAGTGACGGCCGAGGGAGAGTTTGAATGTTTGTCATGGGCGCGAGTTTACCATTTTCCCGTCCAGCAGTATTAACGAAAAGTAAATTGAGGGCCTTTTCCTGTGCGTGCTACATTGCCCCGAGTATTGAGAGGTGTGACCGATGAATGTGTTGCTGGTGGAAGATGATAAACAGGTGGGCGACTTTATTGTCAGCGAGCTGCGCGAGGCCGGGCATCAGTGCGTCCACTGTCACGATGGTGAGGAGGGGCACCGGGCCGCTACCGAGGCGGCATATGATGTGATGGTCATCGACCGGATGATGCCGCGCATGGACGGTCTGACCTTGGTCAACGCGCTGCGCCAGGAAGGAAATTACACACCGGTACTGGTGCTCAGCGCGCTGGGTGATGTCGATGATCGCGTGCAGGGTCTGCAGTGTGGCGCCGATGACTATCTGGTAAAACCCTTTGCGATGGCCGAATTGCTGGCCCGGCTGGACGTGCTCTATCGGCGAGTTAAGGTTCCCGCTGCCGACGAACCGACTAAGCTCACGGTGGGTGATCTGACGATGGATTTGTTGCGCCAGCACGTGCAGCGCGATGACACCGTAATCAGCCTGCAACCGCGCGAGTACAAACTGTTGGAGTACCTGATGCGCCACACAGGCCAGGTGGTTACACGGGCCATGTTGCTGGAGCACGTCTGGGGTTACCATTTCGACCCCCAGACCAATGTTATCGATGTGCATGTTTCCCGCCTGCGCCAGAAAATCGACAAGGATTTCGAGCATCCCCTGCTCACCACCGTGCGGGGTGCCGGCTACCGTCTGGGCTCCGAGATAGACAGCTGAGTCAGCCGCCGTGCAGGTCAGGGAAGTCATCAGCAGCCTCACGTTTCGTTATATCGTCAAGTACATGATGGTGCTCAGTGCTGCCGTATTTCTGGTGCTGGGTGCGTTCTATCTGTATTTCAGCTACACCTCGTTCAAGGCACTCGGTGATAATGTGGTGGATGAACTGGACACCCTGCAACTGATCTATCGCGGGCAGGGGCTGGAGGGGGTGGACCAGTACATAGCCGACCAAACTGCGCTGCCCTCAGTGAATCGCTTTTACTACCTCATCACCGATAGCACCGGCGCCAAGGTGGCCGGTGATTTGCCGGCAGCGCCGCGCTATCAGGAGTTCGACGACGGTTGGCTGGGTTTCGAGATGGACGTGCAGAACTGGGGCAAGGCAGTGGATGTCGATTTTGTGGCGCTCCCCGTTGCGCTGGGTGAAGGCTATCGCGCAATGGTCGCCAGTGATTATGCCGATATCGAGGAGCGCGCCCAACTGGTGTTCCAGACGCTGTTCAGGGTGATGATCGTAACGTTGATACTGGGTATCATCGGCGGCTTTTTCAGCGCGGCCCGCGCATTGAATCAGGTGGAAATTCTGAATCAGGAAATCTCTCGTATTGTGCGCGGTGGGCCCGGGCAGCGTCTGAAAATAGAGGGGGAAGCCGGCTACTTCCGCGCCCTGGCTACTGTGATGAACCAGATGCTGGAGCAGATGGAGACCCTGATGCTGGGCGTGCGCCGGGTATCCGATAATATCGCCCACGATCTGCGCACGCCGCTGACGCGTATGCGCAACGAGCTGAGCCAGTTGCGCAACCGCAAGACGCCAGTTGAAGGAGCGCAATTGGAAGGCCTTATCGAGGAGTGCGATGATCTCCTGTCCACCTTCAATGCGCTGTTGCGTATCTCTGCGCTCGAGTCGGGCAGCCCGCTTGCCACAGATGCAGAGGTTGATCTGAGTGCGCTGTTACGGGATGTGGTTGAGTTGTATGAACCTCTGGTTCAGGAGCGCGATATCACACTGCTGGTGGATATGCCCGTCTCGCAGCACTGCAGGGGCGAGGCCGACCTGCTGTTCCAGATGTTTGCCAACATCCTCGACAATGCGCTCAAGTACACACCAGAGCAGGGGAGTATCAAGGTTCTGCTGAGCACTGGATACGCCGGTGTCGGGCACAAGGTGATAATCTCCGACTCCGGGCCGGGCATTCCGGCGGTGGAGCGCAAGAATGTGTTTCGCCGTTTCTACCGGGTGGAATCCAGCCGCACAGAACAGCCGGGGCACGGGCTGGGTTTAAGCCTGGTGCAGGCCATCGCGCAGTATCACAACGGTTCTGTGGCACTGGGCAGTAACAATCCCGGATTGCAGGTCCGGGTCGAGTTGCCCTGAGCTGGATCATTCTTTCAGGGAGATATGATCCGTAGACGGCGAGGCGGGGGGAGCGGGTTTGCGCGCTTGCTCATCGGCGCTTGCATCGCCCGGTGCAAGTGCACTCAGGTGGCTCAGGTCCAGCGGCGGGGCTACTGTTTCCGGCGCCGCGCAGTCGCTGAAATCCGTGCCTGCTGCCGATAGCGCCAGCCCATCCAGATTCGGCGACAATGGTACTTCGGATGCGTCCAGTGTGGGAATGGTATCGCCGACTTCGCCCATACTCAGGTGGCCTGTATCCGGTGCCGGAGGCGGCGGCGGGGATGCCTCGGAGAGGCGCTCTGCGCTGGCATCGATGGTGAGCCCTGAAGTATCCACCTCGCGCACAACCGGTTCGGCGCGTTCATTTTCGCGCAGCACTTCCGTGCCCGGTGGTGCCAGCACTATGCCGCTGTCATCAGAAGGAGCCTCCTGTTTTGCGACTTTCGGTGCGGGCGTATCTCTGCGCTGTCGATAGTCAGTCTCGTCCGGGGCAGCGGCCAGAGCCGCTATTTTTTCCGCTGCGGTCATCTCGCGCACAGGAGCGGGTGGCTCGGTGGCCGGCGCCTGCGCGCGCTGGATTACCGGTACTGCACCGGCCTGTTCCAGCGCTTTTTTGTACTTGATGGCAGTGGCCTTGTCGCATTCGCGCTTGATAAGTTGGCGTTTGCCACAGAACAGTTTGTCCAGTGTGGCCTCATTCGCATTGAACAGCTTCGCCAGTTTGCTGCGCACGACACTGGCGTCGGCCCCTTTCATCACCTGACCGGCAAAAAAGATGTTGTAGCGCTCTTCCACTGGGCGGCCCTCCCGTCATTATTCTGTTGCCAGTATAACGTTTACGTGCGCCTGGGTCTTGTGCTGGCTCGCAGCTGAGGCCTGACCAGCGGCCGGCGCTTCTGATAAGATGGCCCGTCAGAGTGATGTGACCCAAATTTCTTATGAGTGACCGCGTTCCCACCCGATTTGTGAAAACCCTGCTGCGTATGGTGGGCGACAGGGGCTATGACTTCAGTGCCATGCTGGATGATGCCGGGCTCGATTTTAATCCGCTCGATGACAATGACCCGGCCTACCGCGATGAGATCAGTGCGATGCAGTACTCGCGGGTCTATCAAGGTGTTCTCAGCCTGCTGCAGGATGAAACCTTTGGCACCAGAGGTAGTGAGTTGGTCGCGCCGGGTGCATTCCGGATGATGTGTTATTGCATTATTTCCTGCCGTAACCTGGGTCAGGCGATTCAGCGGGCCTCTGAGTTCTACCGCACGTTTTTTGACGAGCGCAGCCAGCTTTACGCCAACTTCAGCGATCAGGTTGCGCGCGTGGGCTACCGCACCATCTCGCGGGAGGAGCGCCCGCAGGTAGAGGTGGCGGACGGTTACGGCCTGTCCCTCTGGCATCGCTTTTTTGGCTGGTTGTGTGGTCGTCCATTGGAACTGAAACGGGTGGATTTCAGCGGTGACCCACCGGAGCGACCGCAAAAATACGAGGAATTGTTCGGCTGCCCGCTCTATTTTAACCAGGTGAACGACCTGCTGTATTTTGACAGTGCTTGCCTGTCATGGCCGCTGGTTCACACTGAGCACTCATTGCGCGAGTTTTTGCGCACCGCCCCCTATCAGCTGCTGTTGATGGAGAGTAACCCTCAGGGCGACAACCTCTCTGCCCAGGTAAAGGCCATGATAGGGCATGAGTTCAGCGAGGGCTTTCCGGGCTTCGAGGCAATCAGCAGCGCCCTACATATGTCTGCGCCGACACTGCGGCGCAGATTGAAGCGCGAGGGCACCACCTTCCAGCAACTCAAGGACGAGGCGCGCTGTGAAGCGGCCAAGCTCTGTCTCGACAGGCCGGAGTTGTCGATCAATGAGGTGGCACTACAGATGGGGTTCACCGACCCGAGTGCCTTTCATCGCTCATTCAAAAAGTGGACTGGGCAGACACCGGGCCAGTTTCGCACCAGCCGCAGGGCGCGTAAAAGCTGAGCGCAGCGCTGTCACCCTTCCCGCCGCTTCGCTATAATTCGCGACTTTCCCGATCTCGTAACAGGCAGGTAGTTTCATGACGGTGCAGCAGGACATTGAAAAGCAGCTCCAGGCCACATTTTCACCCGATGTGCTGGAAGTGACCAATGAAAGCCATATGCATAGCGTTCCGGCCAATTCCGAGACGCATTTTCGCGTAGTGTTGGTCAGCGCCAGCTTTGAAGACTGTCGGAGTGTGGCGCGCCATCAACAGGTATACGCCGCGCTGGCCGAGCAGCTGGCAGGGCCGGTGCACGCATTGGCCCTGCACACCTATTCTCCCGACGAGTGGCAGGCCCGCGAGCAGCCAGCACCGGCATCGCCGGAGTGCCACGGCGGCAGCAAGGCCGAGCAGCAGTAGGGCGCAGTTATGAATCCGGTCGTCGTTGCAGCGCTTTACAAGTTTGTCTCTCTTCAGGACTACCATGAACTGCGCGAGCCCTTGCTCGACGTATGCCTTGCAGCGGGCACGCGCGGCACGCTGTTGCTTGCGGCCGAAGGCATCAATGGCACCATAGCCGGCACGCGTGAAAGCATTGACAAGGTGCTGGCTTACCTGCGCAGCGACCCCCGTCTGGCGGATCTGGAACACAAGGAATCGCAGGACGCGCAGATGCCGTTTTACCGCATGAAGGTCAAACTGAAGAAGGAAATCGTCACCATGGGGGTCGAAGGCGTGGACCCCAATGCCCGTGTCGGGACCTATGTGCGGCCGCAGGACTGGAACGCGCTGGTCAATGACCCCGAGGTATTGCTGATCGATACCCGCAACGATTACGAATGCGATATCGGCAGTTTCAAGGGCGCGGTAGACCCGCGCACCGTCAACTTCCGGGAGTTTCCCGAATATGTGCGGAGCAATCTCAACCCCGGTGTACACAAAAAGGTAGCGATGTTCTGCACCGGAGGCATCCGCTGCGAGAAAGCCTCGGCCTTTATGCTCAATGAGGGGTTTGAGGAGGTCTATCACCTGCAGGGCGGTATCCTGAAATACCTCGAGGAAGTGCCACAGGAGGAAAGCACCTGGGAGGGTGAGTGTTTTGTTTTCGACAACCGTGTGGCGGTGGATCACCAGTTGGAGAAAGGGCAGTACGATCAGTGCCACGGCTGCCGGCACCCCATTACCGAGGCGGACAAACTCTCCGGTGAATACGAGGAGGGGGTGTGCTGCCCGCATTGCTTCGACAAGCAGACGGCGGACCAGAAGGCGCGTTTTCGCGAGCGCCAGAAGCAGGTCCGGTTGGCGGCGCAGCGCGGTGAACCGCATGTAGGCGCACCACCACCAGCGCGCCAGAAAAAGACCTCTGCCTAGATCCGGGTTCACACTTGACCGCAACCGCAGTGTCAGCCGTTGTCACTTGCATTAGCGGTCACCATACTGCGGAAATTATCTAACGGGGCATTGTCCCCAGCGTTTCCGACACGCGGTCAAGCTCGGGTTTGGGCTGAAGCATCTCATCGAACAACAACGGTCGATTGGGGCGGAATTCGGGATACAGCAGCTCTATCACGTGAAGATATCATCTATTACCGAACGTAACTCCCTTCCACAAACTAACGATGCCTTTAACTCCCCTGGTTCACGCGCGCTGCTTCATGTAGGTTGATTAATATCTGTAATGTTGCTTATGGCGTTCCCTGTAGACCAGTTAGGGGATCATGATCAAGCTGTCGTATACCACCAGGGGCCGACGCACGGTGCCCCTTGTGAGCATCTCGAAAATGAGTTTCCCGGTGCCAAAGTCATTCAGCGGCGAGGTGGCTTTATCGACTACTTCCAGGCCTACCTGCAAACAGTGACATGGTATACAGGCCCCGGAATTCTGTTCTCCAAGCATCGCTATAGCGATACTGTGCGTTTCGAATTTGTCGTCGTTACCCCGGTACAAGACGGGAGAACGCGTGCTTGACACGCCGTGCTCACACTGGCTAGCACAGACGTGCCAACTGAGGCAGAGCGCAGGGAAGCAAGGGAGGAACAAGCGGGCGGACTTGAGACATTTAGCGCTGACTTCGAAGTTTGTAAAAATAAGGAGGCGGCAATCAAGTTAATTCAGATACCTCACGATGGACAATTCCGATCGATGCGCCAGTGGGTCAGTCAGTTCTACATGCCCCGAGCAAAGCAGCAGCCGTGCAACGAGCGTTAAATGGCGTATTGGAGGTTCCCGGGTTTCCCAACGCCAGTGGATACAAAGGGAACGACTTCGAGTCAGATTGTTTTCAACACATTCCCGCCGCTACCAGTTGATGTTTTCCATGGTATGGCTCCAGCCATCACCTCAAGGAGTTTGACATTTCCATTGCAAGACTACTCAAGAGTTGATTGGCTTGTTTCATAATTGTTTGTGCGCTACTTTGCACACTTGATAGCGCTATCTATGGAGGGATTTCAGGCGGTGTACAAACTATTGGTTACAACTACGCTATTTTTTAGCATATTACTGTCCAGGGAAGTATATGCCTCGGATTGCCCGCCAATGTTTCAACACACGTTTCGACCCCAGGCGATTTTGGCACCTGACTCGATCAATACCCTCGTTGCGGAAGTCACCGTGCTGCGCCATTTAGCTGCCATCCCGCCCCAGTATGCCGGCTCGATTGAAGTGGAGTTGTCGCGCGTATTCGCCGGTGAGCTAAGCGTCGATAAAATTGTTTTGGACAGTAGCTACTTTCCAGCTTCTGCGGGCTGTGGAAACTGGCTCCATGAATATCCGGTTGGCACACAGATGATGATTGCTGTGGCTGGACTTAATGCATACGGTAGCTTCGGCGGCGGATGGACAGACAGCTTTGCAGTCATCCATGGTGATGAGGTAGAGGGCAACCTGCTTCCAGATCGATGCACGCTTCCGGATCCAAATAGCTGTGCACTGGTTCGGGAAACAATGTCTCTGGATGAATTTACCGCTTTCGCTGAGAGGCTTAGCCCCGGCATGGAGACTGACGATTACGTATTCGAACTGTTTCCCGCGCAGCCAACCGAATCAGAATTGGTTTGGTTGAAAGTGACTAAAAAGGATTCAGCTGTCTGTAGTATCTGGGAAAATGCTATATCCGTTAATTCAGCGAGCGGTGAAATCAAAGTGTCGTTACAAACCAGTAGCGCAGTGTTTACGGGCTGTCCAGCCCCAGATGTTAAACGTTTTTTGATTGGTGATTTAAGGCACCCTGAAGGCGGCGTCCCTTACCAAGTGCAGATATTTCTGGAGGGGGGATATCCGCGGGACGCACCACGCTTTGCACCTGAAAATATGGTTGCAAATTTTCTTGTGGGTCTCAGATCAAACCCGCCATTTGCTGCGTTTCCAGAAACACCATCAGCTGGATCGGTACAAAGTGGAGTTGGGTTGATACGAGGATGGGCTTGCGATGCCAAGAGAGTTGAAGTTCAGTTTGATGACTTGCCCAGAATGGAGATTGGCTATGGCACATCGCGTACTGATACGCAGTCCATCTGTGGCGATAGCAACAATGGTTATGGAGCAGTCTTTGCATGGGGTTCGCTCGGCCATGGGCCACACACCATGAAAACGTTTATTAACGATAGAGAAATCGCAAGTGTTGATTTTGAGGTGGCCGGTTTGGATGAGCCCTTTGTGACAGGGCTGGAAGCTAATTATGAACTGGAAGACTTCCCCACGCCGGGTGAAACGGCGGTAGTTCGCTGGAGTGAGGCAGATCAGAATTTTATTATTGTGGACATTAAGTAGCCATAATCTGCAGGTGGTTTCCCCACTATTGAACTCCTGTAGCTACTAATCAGAAGCTCTCTTCCTGCTGATTATGAAAGCTTGATGCGCATACTCCTTCTTAGATTAAATCGCATCGACCGCAGGCAGGTGATTTGAGACGTCAGCAGCCCACCCCGAATAGGCGACCGCAAACTCGCGTTCTCGGGAGAACCTACAAATCCGAGCCATAGTGTAATGTATGCGGCCTCTCCGTTTTAGTGTCAGGTATTTTTACACATGCCGTAAAAGGCAGAATGAAACTATAGATTTTTCAACAGTGTAGAGCGTAGGCATGAACCTTGCTCAGTTATCCCCGTCGCTTGGAATAAGGACTAGCTAACTCAATGGAACTGAAGCAAAAGAGACGTTGCACTTTGCGCGACCTTGCTTTTATGGCAATTCTGGTCTCTCCGACAGCAACCGGTAGCATCATCTACGATGAGTCGGTATCGGGCGACCTTCCCGGATTAGGGGAGCCTGTATTTACTCTCGTTGAGGGCACAAGTAGTGTAATCGGGAGTGGGTGCTTCGGAGCTGCGGCGGCGGAGTGCCCCGACTCAGACAGCATATCCTTTCTGTTGGAGCCCGGACTGATTCTCGACAACGTTCTCTTCAGGGCTTTCAATCAGCGCGTTGATCCGAGGAACGGCCAGTTGAGTATTGGATATTGGCTTAATGCCTCTGAGACTTCGCCGCCCAGTTTTTTCTTGGAGACGGATTGGTTCAGAGTCGCAGAGCTGGATTTTCAGGTGGGATTCGAAACAGTACTGCCCCTTGGGGCGGGGCTATATCGCTTGACATCTCCTCTATCCATGGGGTTTCTTTTAGATGACATAATCGACGAGTGGGATTATGAGTTGCAACTACATGTGAGCAGTGTCCCCGCGCCTTCTACCGCATTACTTATGCTGCTTGCGTGTTTGGGCTTGGCCGGAAGCAGCCAGGTAACTCGAGACCTAATCCCCACAGCATGGCGTTTGGTACTGCGCGGTTTCGGGATAATCCGGCAATGAAACTTTAGTTGATCAGGCACGGTCTGTCAGGCCTGGATCGCGGTAAGTTGTGCCTTCGCCCTATTCGTCGTCAGACGCGCTCAATTGACATGGCGTTTTAACGCGCTTCTGAAGCCGCTCACGGGTACGAAAGTACTTCTTCCGGAACCGTTTCCCTGTGAAATGACCCCGCACACCCTCGGTTCTCCCGCCTCGCTAAGCTGTATCACCGCCCCGCCAGAGGCGCCTTTAAATGCCGTGCAGTCCGTATCGCCGAAACTTCTTTTCTGCGCCTTTATATTGCAGTCTGCATCGAAGGTTAGAGCGAGACCGCCGGCACCCAGACCATCGTCTTTGGAGAATCCGGCCATTGTCACGGGGCGACTAAGGTCCGCCATTGCCGGGTGCACCAGCAGCGCTGCGATTTGTTTGTTGGATACGGCGTTGCGCAGCCGCAGAATGGCCCAGTCGGCATGCATGCCTCCGCCATCTTTCAGGCGGTAGGCCTCGCGCTGCAGCGGCTCACCAGCGATGGAGACAGCTGTAAATATGATCGGCTTGCTCAGGTCGTTGTACCACTCCAGGCAGTGCCAGGCGGTGATAATGGTGTCGGCGGTGCTGCGACCGGGCCTGGACACCAGTGTAGCACTGCAGTCTTCCACGTAGTGAGACCGGCGTCCCTCGGCATAGCGCTGTCCCGGTACCTTCAGCTTGCCCACGGCGCGCAGCCAGTTGTGTGATTCACCGGAGAACACCTGGCGCGCGTCAGTAGCGCCGGCTGTCATCGACCACGCAGACATCGTCCAGAGTAGTAGGGTAAATCGTAGAAGGTGTTGGAAAGTGCCGGTTTTGATGGGGTGTCCCGCTAATTATTCTCGATTGGCATGATTAAGTGACCAGTGTATCGCTAATGCCGCTTGGCCTCCCGCATTGCTGCCTTTAGGATAGTGCGTCGACACTATAACCAGCACACTCAGGTAAAGGAATAGCCTATGGGCCTCTCAAAAGAGCGCATCGTTGTCGTCACCGGGGCCAGTCGTGGAGCGGGCAAGGGCATTGCGCTGGCGCTGGGTGCCACTGGTGCCACTGTTTATGTCACCGGGCGCACCCGCAATGAAGGCGATGCGCCACTGCCCGGCACCGTCGAGGCGACTGCACAGGCTGTGACCGCCGCCGGTGGCAAAGGTATTCCGCTGTACTGCGATCACGCCGATGACAACCAGGTCGCGCAGTTGTTCGAACAGGTGAAACAGGAGCAGGGGCGGCTCGATATCCTGGTGAACAATGCCACCAGTTTGCACGACGCGCTGACGCAGACCGGGCCGTTCTGGGAAAAACCGCTGGCGCTGACAGAGATATGGGATGTGGGCATGCGCTCCCACTACACGGCCGCGTGGCATGCGGCGCCGCTATTGGTGGAAAACGGCGAAGGCCTGGTCGTCAATACTTCATCGTTCGGCGGACGTATCTATATGCACGGCCCTGCGTACGGCGCCGGAAAAGCCGCAGTGGATAAAATGGCACACGATATGGCGGTCGACTTTCGCCCGTTCAATGTCGCCGTCGTTTCGATCTGGATGGGCCTGTTGCTGACCGAACGCAGCCGCAAGGTCTTTGATGCGGAGCCGGACAAGTATGCCGACCTGGTGGCCACCGCTGAAACACCGGAATTCAGCGGCCGGGTAATAGATGCACTGGCGAACGACCCGCAACGCATGGACAAGAGCGGCAGGGTATTGATCGGGGCAGAACTGGGCGAGGAATACGGTATCTGCGATGCCAGCGGCAGTATCCCCATGTCGCACCGGGCCTTTTTCGGCGACCCGACCACCTATGGTGATGCTGTCGTCGAATGATTGCGGCGCGGCAGCAGATCAGCTGATACCTCAAATGGAGGATGCACCGTGCGCCGCTGAGCACTACAGTGCTAACCCTCCCTCCACCGTACGGGGTGGCCGGAGCCAGATAACTACCGCATATCGATGCCCCAATGGGGACACAGCAACGAGGCAAAGAGCATGAATAAATACGGATTGGACAGCCCGCGCGCAAAGGAATTGATCAATGCGGCGACAGCAATGGGGCCGGCGCTGATCGAGCGCCGCGCGCGCGCCAAAGCCGAAGTGCGCGTACCGGATGAAACAGTGGCCGATTTCGCTGCAGCCGGATTTTTCAAGATACTGCAGCCCGAACAATGGGGTGGGTACGCGATGGACCCCCAGGTGTTCTATGCCGTAGGTCTGGAGGTCGCCCGATTCTGCCCATCCAGTGCCTGGATTCTGGGTGTTATCGCTGTTCATAACTGGCAACTGGCGGTATTTGACGATCAAGCGGCACAGGATGTCTGGGCGGACGACCCCACAACCCTGATTTCATCCTCTTATGCGCCGGTGGGTAAAGTGAAGGTTGTTGATGGCGGTTTCCGCCTCAGTGGTCGCTGGAGCTTCTCCAGTGGTTCCGAACACTGCAAATGGGCGTTTCTCGGCGCTGTTGTGCCGACACCCGAAGCACCGTTTGATATGGCCAACTACCGGACCTTTCTGGTGCCGATCAGCGATTATAAGATCGTGAAGAACTGGGATGTGGTGGGCCTGCAGGGTACCGGCAGCCACGATATTGTCGTCGAGGATGCTTTTGTGCCGGAGCACCGCACCCACAAATCCATAGACGGATTCCTGTGCGAAAATCCCGGAAACGCGGTCAATACCGCGCCGTTGTATCGTATGCCCTTTATGCAGGTGTTTGTGCGCGCGGTTTGTACCGCTACGCTGGGCGCCTGTGATGGCGCACTGGATGCGTTCATCGAAGTGGCTAAAACGCGCCGGGTAGGGCCAAATAAAATGAAGGATGATCCCTTCGCACGGGTTATAGCGACTGAAGTAAAAACATCAATCGAGGAAATGAAACTGACGTTGATTCGCAACTTCGATGCGATGATGGAGTGCTGCCGTAATGGTGAACCCATCCCTATTGAGGACCGGGTGCGTTACCGGTACGATTCTGCGGTGGTGGCTGATCGCTGTCTCGCGCTCTCCAGCAAAATGCTCAAGGCAGCAGGCAGCGGGGGTATTCGTATGGACAGCGATCTGTTGTCTTTCCACCTCGATATTCTCGCCAGCCAGGCGCATGTGGCGAATCATTCCATACCCTTTGCCGTGAACATGGGCGGTGTGTTGTTTGATGAACCCAACACAGACTTCGCCCTATAGGGCGAAGTACTTGCAGCAGGAGGCAGTATGAAAAGACAGGGTCGATTGCTCGAAGGTAGTTACGCGGATTGCGCGAACGGCTACCGTATTCATTATCTGGATGAAGGGCAGGGTGAGGTCGTGGTGTTTCTGCACGGCTCTGGGCCCGGTGCCAGCGGCTACAGCAACTTCAAGGGTAACTACCCGCAGATGGTGGAGGCCGGCTATCGCTGTATTATTCCCGACCTCATTGGCTACGGGTTCTCCGACAAGCCCGACGATGTCGATCACCCGCTTTCGTTCTTTGTCGAGTGCGTCAAGCAGACGCTGGATGTGGCCGGGGTCGAACGCTGTACACTGGTCGGTAACTCACTCGGTGGTGCAGTGGCGATTGCGCTGACGCTGGATTACCCCGACCTGGTCGACAAGCTGATCCTGATGGCACCGGGTGGGCTCAGTGATCTCCCCGAGTACCAGCAGATGCCCGGCATGCAGAAGGTCTTTCAGGTATTCGGTTCCGGAGAACCGGTGACGCCAGCAGTGATGAAGGATCTGTTCGCCACCGGGCTGATGCATGATCCGCAACACGCCACCGATGAACTGGTGGAAGAGCGCATGCAGATCATGCAGATTATGAACGGTCATGTGATGGCGACCATGCACGTGCCCAACCTGGTAGACCGACTGCACGAATTGCAGTGCCCGGTGCTGGGTTTCTGGGGCATGGACGAGAAGATGATGCCGGAGAACGGTATCATGGCGATGGCAAAAAACATTCCGCACCTGCGGCTGATGCTGGTAACAGAGTGCGGCCATTGGGTGATGGTGGAACACGAGGCGATGTTTAATCGCACCTGTCTGGATTTCTTGCAGAACGGCTGATATTGCCGCGCTCGAAACAGGCATTCTGGGGAACAAGAGCAGATGATGGACAAGAACAGAATTAACGCGCTGGGCGAGGAACTGTACGATGCGCTGCGCAGCCAGTCGACCCTGGCTCCGCTGACGGATAGAGAATCGGACATCACCATCGAGGACGCCTACCATATCTCCCAGCGCATGGTGAACCTGCGCCTGGAGCGCGATGGCGAGCGCATTGTGGGCAAAAAAATCGGTGTCACCAGTAAACCTGTGCAGGAGATGCTGGGCGTGTTCCAGCCCGATTTCGGTTTTCTCACCAACACCATGGAATATCCTGATGGTGCGGACATCCCTATCGCCGCGAACATGATCGCGCCGCGCGCTGAGGGTGAGATAGCGTTTCGCCTGAAAAGCGATCTGGTCGGCCCCGGCGTCACCGAGCAGGATGTGCTCGATGCCACCGCCACCATCATGCCCTGTTTTGAGATTGTCGATTCGCGTATCCAGGACTGGAAAATCAAGATACAGGATACGGTAGCGGATAACGCCTCCTGCGGCGTCTATGTGCTGGGTAAGAATGAGGTCGATCCACGCGACTTCGATCTGCCCAACCTGAAGATGACGATACACAAAAATGGTGAGTTTAATGCCGAGGGCCTCGGCAGCGCGGTGCAGGGTAACCCGCTGACGGCAGTGGCCTGGCTGGCGAACACCCTGGGTGAATTCGGCATTCCGTTCAAGGCGGGTGAGGTGATACTTTCCGGCTCGTTGGCGCCGTTGATTCCGGTGGTAGCCGGGGATGAGATGTCGCTGGAAATCGAAGGCATTGGTGGCTGCAGCTGCCGGTTTGTGTGAGCAGGCGGATTGTCCTTTATCCGAGAATAGACTGTTTTCAAACTGCAGCGCCGCCCATAAGAGGTTACCCTCGAACGGCGCCGACACTCTAAGGCAGCACTGTCCATTACAGTCACAGAACACAACGCGATCCGGGTAGTGCGGCAGCAGGCCCTGATCGGTAACCGACATGATCAGCAACAAGAGAACCGTCATGAGTAAGAAAGTAAAAGCAGCAATCATAGGCCCGGGTAATATCGGCACAGACCTGTTGATGAAGGCCATGCGCAGCGAACTGATTGAACCCGTGTGGATGGTCGGCGTTGTACCGGATTCCCCCGGTCTGGCAAGGGCAGCAGAAGCGGGCCTGAAGACCACTGCAGAGGGCGTTGACGGTATGCTGCCAACCATGCGTGAAGACGGTGTGCAGATATGCTTTGATGCCACCTCCGCATATGTCCATGCTGAGAATAGCCGCAAGGTGAACGAGCAGGGCGCGGTGATGATCGACCTGACACCGGCCGCGATCGGTCCCTTTTGTGTGCCGCCGGTAAACCTTGCCCAGGCCGTGGATGCCAAGGCCATGAATGTGAACATGGTGACCTGTGGCGGGCAGGCGACTATCCCGATGGTAGCGGCCGTCAGCCGGGTGCAGCCGGTGAGCTACGGTGAGATCGTCGCCACAGTGAGCAGTAAATCGGCAGGGCCGGGAACACGCAAGAATATCGATGAGTTCACGCGCACCACTGCCAACGGAATCGAGAAGGTCGGCGGCGCCAAAAGTGGCAAAGCCATTATCGTGATCAATCCGGCAGAGCCACCGTTGATTATGCGCGATACGATTCACTGCCTGACGGAGACTGAGCCTGATCAGGCCGCTATTACCCAGTCCGTGCACGAGATGATTGCCGAGGTGCAGAAGTATGTGCCCGGTTACATCCTGAAGAACGGGCCGGTGTTTGACGGCAATCGCGTATCCATTTATATGGAAGTGGAAGGCCTGGGCGATTTCCTGCCCAAGTACGCAGGCAATCTGGATATCATGACGGCTGCAGGCCTGCGCACCGCAGAGATGTACGCACAGGAGATTCTGTCTGGCAATTTTGTGCCCACCGCTGCCTGATTTGCTGACTGGCTACCGGGTGTGCCGGACGGAGCCGCAGCCGGGCAAGGCGCCGCGAGAAGCAGTGCAGACAGCCTTTTGATACAGACAATTGTGAGAGACGACGAGAGAACACAACAATGAACCTTTCCGGAAAGAAAATCACCGTACACGATATGTGCCTGCGCGATGGCATGCACCCCAAGCAACACCAGATTACGGTGGAGCAGATGGTTACGATCGCCAAGGGCATGGACGAAGCCGGCATTCCGCTGATCGAAGTCACCCACGGTGACGGCCTTGGCGGTGCGTCGGTGAACTATGGCTTTCCGGCGGCCAGCGATGAGGAATACCTGACGGCAGTTTGTAAGGAGATGAAGAACACGCGCGTCTCGGCGCTGTTATTGCCCGGTATCGGTACGGTAGACCACCTGAAAATGGCGGTGGATTGCGGTATTTCCACCATTCGTGTCGCCACTCACTGCACCGAGGCCGACGTATCGGAACAGCATCTGGCGATGGCGGCCAACTACAAAGAGCTCGACACCGTCGGCTTCCTGATGATGGCCCATATGATCGGACCTGAAGAGCTGGTGGCGCAACTGAAGATGATGGAGGACTTCGGTGCCAACTGCGTCTACATCACCGATTCAGCCGGGTATATGCTGCCAGACCACGTGACAGAGCGAGTAGCGTTGGCGCGCGCAGAACTGCGACCGGAAACCGAACTCGGCTTTCACGGTCACCACAATATGGCCATGGGTATCGCCAACTCACTGGCGGCTGTCGAGGCCGGTGCCAACCGTATCGACGGTTCACTGGCAGGGCTGGGCGCCGGTGCAGGCAATACACCGCTGGAGGTATTTCTGGCGGTGTGCGACCGCATGGGTATTGAGACTGGCGTCGACCTGTTCAAGGCGATGGATGTGGCCGAAGATTTGATCGTGCCGTTGATGGATCATCCGATACGCATCGACCGCGATGCATTGACACTCGGTTACGCCGGTGTCTATTCCTCGTTCCTGTTGTTTGCCAAGCGCAGCGCCGAGAAGTACGGCCTTTCCAGCCGCGACATCCTGGTTGAACTGGGGCGCCGTAAAACAGTGGGCGGCCAGGAAGATATGATCGAGGATCTGGCGCTGGATATGGCCAAAGAGCGTGGTGTGTGAGGCATCAGCGCCGGTGGCGCATCGGGCTCTTGTGGTGCGTTGAGAGCTCGACTGCTGCGCTGGGGGCTACAGATTTACGCTAAGGGCTCCAGACTAGGCTAAGGGCTCTATTTCTGTATCCAGCCGTCGCCGGTGTTGATGTAACCACCTGGAGCGGTCTTCTCTATGGCCTTGAGGCCGGCGCGGGCTTCGACAGCCTGCAGATTGATGTCATTTTTCTTCGCGATCTCTTGATAGTACACCTTGCGCTGGCTGTTGATACTCACCACCAGTGCATCCACTTCCGCTGACGGCTTTACCGCTGCGATATAGCCCATATTGGTTTCACCGACGAGGCCACTGGCTTTGGCTTCATCGAGATCCATTGCCAGCGCTGACACTGTCATAGTGAGCGACAGTGCCAGGCCGGCCAGAGTGCGGCGAAAGAAGTGAGTGCGTTGCATGGTAATTATCTCCTAAAAAAGTTCGCTGTCGTCGGAGAACAGCTCGTCGAGTTCTTTGTCCACCTTGACCCGTATCTCGTGTTCAATCTTTACGTTCAGGTTAATGGTGATGGGCTCTTTCGGCGTATTAACCTGTACCGTGGGCGTGCAGGCGGCAACCAGCGCTAACAAGCATGAGAAAATAACGATTCGCATGAAGATTCCTTAAGTGGACCTGGTTGATCGTATTATCGATTGAGCTGAAAGCTTGGAGCAGCAGTTGCGGGAAAAGTTCATTTCAGCCCGCCTTCAATTTCGTGTAACAAGTTATCACTAAGCCTCAGGCTTTGTAACAGGGGATCCAGATTTTGTTCCACATTGATATTGAAGTTGATTGCCTGCCCTTCATACTGCGCGGGGTTACTGCCTTCCAGCGACAGCCCGAGTAACAGGTTTCCCTCTTTGTCCAGTGCGACTTCTGTGCTCAGAACCTGGTACTGAAAATCACTCAGCAAGTTCAATGCGAGCTGTAGCTCAGGGTTACTGCCGGCCATTGCGCGGGCTTCATCATTGGGATTGTAGCGAATACTGCCGCCGGGGGGCAGGGCGCGCAGGTAGCCATCTTTGATAATGACTCGGCTGTTGGCGATCGTCAGGGGCAATTCGCCTTCCAGTACACCATCGGCCCGTATCTCAGCATTGGGCTGCAATGCCGCCAGCTCGCCCAGTTGCCACTGTTTCGCCTGCACCGTGATGCTGTTGCTGCTTGCGGCAAAATCCCAGTGTTGTACTTCTGGTATGCGTATTTGCCCTCCGAACATGTCGGCAGAGAACGCATCTATTCGCAGGTGTGGCTGGGCCACGGGCGTGGTGTTCGGCAAGCTTGCACGTAACTGAGTATCCTTGATTTCAAAGCCGACAGCGAGTCTGGCCAGTGCAAGCTCCAGTGGCGCCGATGTTTTCCAGTGCTCAATACCGGACCAACCGGCGCTGAGCGACAGACCTTCGAAATCGTAGGTATTTACGGTGCCCGCTATATTTTCCAGTGTCAGCTGCGAACGCTGTTGCCAGTTGGCGATATCGTAAGTTTTGCCAATAAGTGCGGTGTGGAGACGTACTGCTCCAGAACGGATATCGACTTCATCCTGCAGCAGTTTGAAATGGCGAAGCAGCGGTGTAACCGAAGTCCAGAAATAGGCGAGGTCTGTAATCTGTGCATTGAGCTGGACGTCTCCGCTTTGTGTTGTCAGGCTATGGCTGCCTTCGAGAGTGGCATTCAGGCTCTCTGCGGTATCGGCAAGGCGCAGGTTGAATGTGTTGTTAGCGGCGCTCCCGCTCTGCGATAGCGCGATCTGCAGCGATGGAAAAGTCTGCTTCTGCACACGCGTACTGAGAACCGTGCTGAGTATCGTTTTCGCCTTGATCTTATCGGCGGTGTTCAAGGCTCCATTCACGGCTGCATCGAGATTGAGCTTCTGCAGGTTGATGCGGTTATCCTTGTCACCCAGAGTCACCAGTGCATTGTTTGCCTTTACAGACCATTGGCCGGATTCAAGTGAGGTGATGAGCAGGGGGGAAGCAATTTCAAGTGCCACAGGTACGGTATTCGCCAGCTCCAACCACTCTACCCAATCGGCGGGCAACGTTAGCAGCGGAGTCGGGAGTTCCCCCGTCAGCTTGAACGGCTGCAAGACCACCTGCACACGCCCGTCGCCGATGTTGCCATCGATAGTGACAGCAGTGGTTACCGCGTCGGCAAGGCCCTGAATAGCCAGTTGACTGACATCACTGGAGAGTTGAAAACTCGCTTGCAGCGATTCAAGTAGCGCCTCGACGGAGCCATTCCCGGCGGCGAGTGTCAGGTCATCGGCGTGTTGGATCTGTGCGGTTACATTACTCTCACCCATTAGTGAGAGTTCTGCGGCCGGTGGAATATGCGGCGTTAGAGAGTGCTCGTGATTCAAATCACGCAACCACGACAATACTGCAGTGTGCTCTAGCCGGCTCTGCAAGTCCCACTGCCAGTTGCCGTCATCAACGAGAGCCAGTGTGGCAGAGAGGGTGGCGTTGGGGGCCTGCAGTTTACTGCTTGCCTCCTGCTCACTTCCTGTCAGAGAAAGACTCAGCTGCGACGCGCCTGTGTCGATGTCCGCTTGCAGTTCCGCCTTAAGATCACGCCCGGCCAGCGTGGTAGACAACTGTGCGTCCAATTGGTGATTGAGAAATACTGAGCCGCTGGCGGTAAAGGGTGTGATTTGCGGTGCCTGATAGTCAAGGCTCCACAGCGGGACGCTCAGCGATTCCAGTGGCAATTTTTCTACCAGGCGGTGGGGTAGCAACGCATCCAGTGCAAGTTCCCCTTGTTCACCGCTGCTGGACTCACCGGTCTGTTTGATGGCAATGGCCAGCGAGGCCACCGACAGGTCATCCACTTTCCCGCCCAGCAGGATGCCCCAGTCATACTGTAATTCTGCTGATTCTAGTTGCACCGTGTACGTATAACTCTCGTAGGTACCGACGAGTATCAGGGAAGCGACGCTCGCTTCGTTATGGGTCATGCGCAGGCGCTCAAAGGCAATATCCTCGACACCGTACTGCTGCAGATAGCGCTGTGCCTGCAAGCGCAGCAACTCAGGCAGGTTGTGGTAGAGGTAGATCCCGGCGCCCACAGCTCCCAGCAGGGCGAGGCCGAGGCAGACAAGAAAAAAGCGGGAGCGGATCATGGCGCAGAGTTTAATTGACCTGCCTGCAGGAGCAACAGTTCATTTTTTCTGCTGACGCCTGTAGTCTGTATGCCCTCGAACAAACTGGCAGACGTAGGGAGTATTCATGAACAGCAATCGACTGGGTAAAAGCGGAATTGTGGTATCGGATATCTGTATGGGGACCATGACATTTGGTAACCAGGCGGATGAGAAGACCGCCTTTCGTATCATGGATATGGCCTACGACGCGGGTGTCGATTTTTATGACACGGCTGAGATGTATCCCGTCCCTCCCGATGCGAAATACGTGGGTGCGACGGAGGAGATTGTCGGGCGCTGGCTGAAAACCAAGGATCGCGACTCGGTGATTATTGCTTCCAAGGTCGCGGGCCCCAGCCACTCGTGGATAAAAGCGCCGCTGCGCGGAAGCAAGACCAGCTTGGACCGACACCACATCGTGCGGGCGGTGGAGACCAGCCTGCAGCGGCTGGATACCGACTACATTGACCTCTACCAGACCCACTGGCCGGATGAGGACTTCCCGCTGGAAGAAACCATGATGGCACTGGATGAACTGGTGCAGTCGGGCAAGGTGCGCATCCTCGGTTGCAGCAATGAAACCACCTGGGGCCTGATGAAAAGCTTGTGGGCGTCCGATGCTCACGGGCTGGCGCGACATCACACCATACAGAATAACTTCAGTCTGAATAATCGCCGCTTCGAGGACGAACTGGCGCAGGCGTGCCGACAGGAGGGCGTCAGCCTGCTGCCGTATTCGCCGCTGGCCGGCGGTGTTCTCAGCGGTAAATATAATGATGGTGCATTCCCCGAGGGGGCGCGCTTTTCGATGTACCAGCACGCACCCAAACGCCAGCAGGTGATGATGCACCGTTTCGTGAATGAAAAGACGCTGGAATCTACCCGCCGATATCAGGCCATTGCCGCTGAACTGGGTATCTCCGTGGTAACGCTGGCGATTGCCTGGAGCAAGCAGCACGATTTTGTCGCCTCCACCATTGTCGGTGCCACCACGGCGGAACAGGTGCCCGAATTGTTGGCGGCAGCGGATGTCGTGTTAACACCGGAAACGCTGGCGGCGATCGACGCTGTCTCGAAAGACGTGCCATACCCGATGGGCTAGTTGGCTTTGGTGTTGATCGCCGCTGCAATGCTGTGGCGGACGAATAGCACAGCGCACCGCTGTTTGAGGTTTGTAGCTCCACCGGCAAACCCAATACCCTGATGCTCCATGTGCGATTGGAAAGATATGAGCGAACTGTTGCTTGTGCCGATTGTATTCTTCACCTCCTGCCTGACAGGGGTTATGGGTATGGGCGGTGGGGTTTTGCTGATTGCCGTGATGCCGGGCCTCGTTCCCGCTTCTGTCATCCTGCCGCTGCACGCGGCCACACAACTGGCCAGCAATAGTTCAAGGGCCGCGTTTGGTTGGCGCGATATAGACCCCGGCATCATTCCGGCGTTTGTCGTGGGTGCAATTTTGGGAGCGTGGCTGGGGTCTGAAATTTACCTGCGGCTGGATATGTACTGGCTGCCCGCGATAATCGGCGTATTGATACTCCTGTTTACCTGGGCACCGCTACCCGCGGTTCGCGGGGGAGGGCAGTTGTCCCTATTACTGCTGGGCTTCTATCAAACGGGCCTGGGCATGTTGGCAGGCGCCACAGGGCCCGTTGGGGCGGCCGTATTGCTCCGGCGCAATACCGAGCGAGACTGGCTGGTCGTCAACACGGCGGTGTATATGACGCTCAACCACGCTATACGGGTGGCGGCCTTTGTTGGCATTGGTTTCAGCTTTGCAGCGTGGTGGCCGCTACTCACGGGCATGATCACGGCGAGCATTGTCGGCTCCTGGGTGGGAACACGGCTGCGGCGCTTCGTGCCACAGATTAATTTCCAGCGGCTGTTCCGCTGGATGGTGACATTACTGGCGCTGCGTATGATCGCCCTCCCGCTGATGGCGGCATTTTGAATGAAAAACCGGCACTTCGAATTTCGGTTAGCACCGTGAATCGGCAGAACACCGGTATACTGTGGCGGAGCATTGAAGCTGAGCGCAGACCCGCAACGGGATGCCGCAGGACATTAGTATTACTCACTCCAGAGGACTATAACGGATGAATCTCCGCGTTGCTGCACTGATATCTTTAACGCTTGCCGGCTGTGGCGCTGGCAATGTCATTCCTGGTTTTTCTGCGGAGAGTGGCAACTTCCTCCCAGACGAACGCCCTCTGGCGACAACCTTCGTCTATGACTGCAATGGTTATGACTTTGTAGCCCGCCTCGGCCCCGGCGAAATGGCGATATGGTTGCCCGATGAATATGTTGTTCTCTCCCAGGTGCGAAGCGCATCCGGCACCCTGTATGAGGAGGAGGATATCTCATTCTGGAGCAAGGGGGATGAGGCCATGCTGACAGTAGGAGGGCAAAGTTATCTGAACTGCCAACTGCAACCGGAACGGGTGCCGTGGGAGGATGCTCGGCGCCGCGGTGTGGATTTTCGAGCAACAGGCAACGAGCCGGGCTGGCATCTGGAAATCCAGAATGGACGGCAATTGCTGTTCGTTTCCGATTACGGTATGAAGCGGGACCTCGCGAAGAACCCTGTAGCCACCGACAAGGATGACGTACGTGTCTATAAGGGAAACGCTGGAGGCCGCGAGATGCAGGTGGAAATACTGGAACAGGCCTGTGTGGATACCATGAGCGATCAGCAGTTTCCTTACCGTACCGTGGTGACGTTTGATAACGTCCACTATGAGGGGTGCGGGCAGTATCTTGAGTATCCGTGGCAGGACCTGGAGTAGTGATTACTATGGTTTTGGGTGTTTCTCGCGGGCTCTTTGTGGTTGTAGCCCTATTTGGACATAGTGATTAGTCACTCATGGCGGATACACCGTCACATGGCTAGATGGACACAGTATGTCTAACCTGGATAGCCAGTCAGATCTAAACCTGATGCATCCTATAGCAGGTACTGCGATTCGCGCTTTGAACTCGGGGGAATGATTGCGACTCCGGCGAGGAGTTGAGGGTGTGTATAAGCGCGTATAGTGTTGATCCCGCCTATACTTTCACCCTGTTCGCAGCGCCCGAATTATGAGTGTTACAGTGGATTGAGCATCGGCCAGGGCTTGTTGCTTGGACTTTGAAATCGCCACGCCGTGAGCTGCCTGGATGACAGCGCCCAGGATTATTTGAGCTGTGAGGTCCGGGTCCGGCGCCTGGATCTGCCTAGCCTCTGCGAGACTCCTGATTGTTTTTTGCATCACGCCAAATGCATACTGCACCTCGATCTCTCGCCAAGCTGCGGGACCCATAACGTTAGGCGCTTCCTGGAATACAATACGTTGGATATCAGGGCGAGCGCATATTTCCAATGTTGCAAGGACGCCTTTTTCGAAAGCGACCCAAGGGTCTTTCTGCGGTACCAGCTTGGCAAGTTCCAGCAAAATCTCCTCCTCCAGGTGCTCAGCAACGGCTCTGAGCAGCCCTTTCTTGTCACCGAAATGGTGATAGACAGCACCGGTGGTGACCTCAGCCTGACTAACAATTTCCGCTAGCGAAGCTTTTGCAAAGCCGTCCCTGGCGAAAATACGCTGTGCTGTACTAATAATACGCGCTTGGGTAGCTACGCTTCGGCTTTCCTTTCTCTTCACAGATACTCCATGTATTCATCATCAATGTCGTTCTAGAAAATCAACATAACATAGTTATGTTTTTCTTGACGTAACATAATAATGTTATGTAACATCGAGCTGTATTCGAGAGACTGCCAATGGCAGAAACCATCGTCGATTGACAGGGCATGATGCGGTTTATTCCGGAAGAGCGAGTGCCCTTTCCCCCGACAAATTGAAGCTATCCGCAAGGAGGTCGTGTGATGGAGGGTTTAGTGACGTATACGCTCGTAGTGTTTGGTTTGTTCTTTCTCTACACAGGTGTCATGAGTTTTTGGCAGCCTACAGTGTTTGCTCGAATGCTGGCACTGGAAACGCAGGGTAGATCGGGGCGGGTCGAGATACGCGCACAATATGGAGGATTCTTTTGCGCAGCCGCCTTGAGCCAATTTAGCCCTTTCATCGGAGTACTAAGCCAATCGACGGCGCTGATTGTCGCGCTGGTGATTTTCGGCGGCCTGATCATGGGGCGCTTGGCAGCTTTGCTGATGCCCCAGGACGAAAACCTGACGACCCCCATTAGGGCCCTTTACTGGGTTGACGCGGCTGGAGCCACCGGTGCGCTGCTGGGTCTGCACTTTCTGTAATGGACACTGATCGATGAATGAGATACTGGAGAAAGCAATGAGCAATGCAGCTGATGTAATGCCTTTTTCGAAATTGATGGGCATAGAAATCACAGAGGCCTCTATAGAGAGAGTGTCAGGGCGTCTCGCGGTGCGACCTGATTTGTGCACGACCGGTGGGATACTACACGGTGGCGCCGCCATGGCATTTGCCGACAGCCTCGGAGCTATCGGTGCTTTCATGAGTCTCCCGGAAGGCGCCGCGGGGACTACGACTATTGAGAGCAAGACCAACTTTCTGGGTGCAGCACCGGAGAATAGTCTTGTGCTGGGAATCACCACCCCGGTGAAGTTGGGTAAGAGGCTGTCTGTTTGGCAGACCCGGATTGAGCGCGAAGACGGTAAAGCGGTCGCGCTCATCACACAGACTCAGCTAGTGCTGTGAGCGACTGCTAGAGAGAAACCGCCGAGGATAGATCAGCACCTACAATACCGTTGCGACGGTATGAATATGCAGTAACCAGGGAGGCTGGAATATGAAGTATAGACAGAATTTACCCCAATTGAATGGCACATTCTGCTTGTCCGATGGCGGAATGGAAACGACGTTGGTCTTCCATGACAAAATTGAGTTGCCAGAGTTCTCGTCGATAGTGATGGTGGCCAGCGAAGACAAGCGGAATCACTTGCGGCACTACTTTGCCCCCTACCTGAAGATGGCTATTGAGCAGGGTGTTGGCTTCGTTTTGGAGAGTCCAACCTGGCGCAGCAGTTGGGGATGGGCTGAAGCCTTGGGCTTCACGCCCGACGAACTCGATCAACTCAACCGAGAGGCAATCGACTTACTGCTCGCATTGAGCCAGGAGTACGAAACCGCGCAGACACCGATTGTGGTGAGTGGTTGTATCGGGCCGCGTGGTGACGGTTATGTCCCCGACAAGCGGATGACGGAGAAACAGGCACAGGACTATCATCTTCGCCAGGTAGAAGTGCTCGCTGACGCTGGCGTTGACTGCGTAACCGCAATGACCATTAACTATGTTGAAGAGGCGATCGGCATTGCGCTCGCGGCCAGGATGGTCAATGTGCCAAGCATTATCTCTTTCACGGTTGAGACCAACGGCCGACTAGTGACAGGTGAATCATTGGAGGACGCGATTAAGCGTGTGGATGCAGCGACTGAATCTGCACCCGCTTACTTCATGGTCAACTGTGCACACCCGGAACACTTTGAGCCTGTACTGGATATTGATTCGGATTGGGTGACACGCATCGGCGGTATTCGAGCCAATGCTTCGAAGTGCAGTCACC
Organism: Halioglobus sp. D3-4; assembly: GCF_055809315.1. Lineage (NCBI taxonomy): Bacteria > Pseudomonadati > Pseudomonadota > Gammaproteobacteria > Cellvibrionales > Halieaceae > Halioglobus > Halioglobus sp. D3-4. The sequence continues at coordinate 1,564,501 of NZ_CM147907.1, read as the reverse complement.
AAGAACTCGATTCCTCAGAAAAGCTCGATATCGGCAATCCCCAGGAGTTGGGCGAGGCATACAGTCACCTGACTAGATTGTTACCAAATATTCAAGTCCTGGGCGGATGCTGCGGTACTGACATAAGGCATATCCATGCCATTGCGCATCATCAGCAATGGCCCTTGTGTATAACATGATCGGTGAGCAGTTTCCTCAATATACCGTGGTGAGGTTTTACAATGTCCATTAATAGGGGGTGGGCGATATCTTGAGTATCCTGGGAAGAATCTGGAGTCGTGAAATGTTTGTGTTTGGATGAGTCTCTTGCGGGCTTTATAGGGGCGTTACTATATATGGACTTGGCTATTAGCCATTCATCGCTAGATGTGCCTACGTATGGTTCGATGTCGACAGAGTGGCTACTTGCTACAATATATATAAAACTATTATGTGCCAAACCAGTGAGACCATGAAGCTTCCAGATGTAGCAGTGCTGCAGAAAAAATCGAAGAGACTCGAGGGCAATGGTCCGGGGGTCTACTTTCTATTTCACGACGAAGAACTAGTCTATATCGGGAAAAGCTGGAATTGTCTGCTTCGAGTGGCGGAGCATACTAGAAAGGAAACCAATAAAGTCTTTGATTCATGGAGCTATTATCCAACAGATTATGACGAGGCTCTTCTAGAGCTGGAGAAAGAACTAATTGGACTCCATAGACAAAAATACGATATTCAACACAAAGGCTCATAACCAGACGCGCCATACTACACGCTACGCGTGCAGGAAGGTCTGCTGCGCAGTCCGCCCCTGCTTCAGTAGTATTGGGCAGCGGAGGCTGGCTACATGGTGTTCAGATTTAATTACTGCTCGATTATGTCCACTATGAAGGTTCTGCAATAAGATTGGCGCGAATTTCGATCTGAAAGAGCGTAGTATCGAAACTGTTTTTCTACAGTCTCGTCATGACTTGAGGTAATTGTTTGAGTATTCCCAAATGGTCAGAGAAAATCATGTCGATGACAGATGAAACATGGGAGAGGCATGCAAACCCCTGGAGCGTCTATAGTCGATTTACAGTTCTACCCTTACTTTCCGTTGCGCTATGGTCAAGAGACTGGATTGGAATTTTCTCGATATTTCCAATTGTACTGTCTGTTATCTGGATTTGGGTCAATCCTCGTATATTTGCTAAGCCACAATCAACGAATAATTGGGCATCAATGGGCACGTTTGGAGAACGGATATATTTGGAATCGAGTGCTGAACAGCTCCCCGTGCATCATCGTTTTCCGTGTCGAATACTGCAGTTTATGTCCGCGCTGGGTGTGCCTTTCTTTCTGTATGGTGCATTGTATTTGCATTTTTGGTCCTTATTTTTGGGTAATATTCTAATCATGGTCTTTAAGGCGTGGTTTGTGGATAGAATGGTCTGGTTGTACCTGGATATGAAAGACCAAAGTATCGAATATCAGTCGTGGTTAAGGCCGTAATGAATGGACCGGTGGAAACAGATTAATGTGTCATGGCGCAGCTGGCCATAAGCTTCAGGGCGAACAGCTCTCTGCAAACTTTAGATGTCTGAAACAGGAAAACATAATGATCGAAGGAAGTTGTCTCTGTGGCAGTATCAGCTACAAAGTCGAAATTTATCGAGACCAGGTACTTAACTGTCATTGTCAGTTTTGTCGAAAGGCTCATGGTGCAGACTACGTGACCATGGCCGTAGGGAATGCATCAACCCTAATTGTCGAAGATGAGAATGGCTACTTGAAAGAGCATAAGAGTGGTGCCGGCGGTTATCGAGCATTCTGCTCGGAATGCGGGACCCGGTTAATGAACTACTCTCCAGACAGAACAAGCTTTTTCTGTGTTGCATTGTCAACTGTAGATACGCCTTTGGACTTGAAACCTGCCGCTCATATCAACGTGGCATCGAAAGCTGATTGGTGTGAACCGTACGGGAGCATACCGCAATTCAGAGCTTTTCCTGATAGCTTGTGAAGTAGCAATAATAGGGGCGGATCTCATTACGTCAGCTTCCTCGTCCCATGGAGCGTTCATAGATACATCTTTCGACGGATTGCTGCCTTGCTTCAAGAGGTGTCGCGCGGTACTTTTCCCTCAGGCGTTTTAGCTAGCCCGACTTTCAGTTCGTAACGCATAATCCTGTAATAGTATGGGGGCAAGTATGAAAACGTTGAAAGAACAAACCGACGCCAAGATTGCAGCGGGACGACAGGCCAATCCTGATTTTATGAAAGGCGTCGACGAGATTATCCAGAAGGCGAAAGCCTTCCAGCAGGGCGATGATGCGATGACGCTTGGCCAAAAAGCATCTGATTTCGATTTGCCTGATTCGCAAGGGAAATCGATATCATTGGATGCCTTATTATCAACAGGCCCTGTTTTTCTTACCTTTTACCGTGGCAGCTGGTGTCCGTACTGCAATCTACAACTTAGAGCCTTGCAAGCGCGCTTGCAGGAGATTCAGGCACTGGGCGCTACGTTAGTGGCTATCAGCCCAGAGGTCCCTGACGGATCAATGACAGCAGATGAAACCAGCGAAATGGAATTTTTGGTTTTGTCTGACCAGGATACCAAAGTAGCGTCACAATATGGTATCGCATGGGAAGTCCCGGAGTTTCTGGTCGAGCACATGCGAGTAGATCGCAACCTTGATCTTGAAACCATCAATAACGGTAATGGTAGTGTGTTGCCGATTCCCGCCACATTTGTACTGGGTCCTGATGGCGTAGTGGTATGGCGCTTTGTCGATGTTGATTACCGAACCCGTTGTGAGCCTGCCGATATTATTGAGGTGTTGAAAAACATGCCTTACGGGAGCGCTTCGGAAGATTTTTTGGTGCGGTTCTATGGAACTAGGAGTTTCTGATCATGGCTAAACTTCAGGTAGATCATATCGATTTAGAAGCCCTTAAGAGTGATAAGGAAGGCCTGCTCACCCAGGTGGTGACAAACGAAGGTGCCCAGTCGGTCCTAATGGCGTGCCATGCACTGCCCAACGGACAGCAGCTTTCTATTTCAGACGAGAAGGTCAGTCACGTAATCTACGTTTGGCGTGGTTCTGTAATGTGTGCTGGTCAGAAGCTCGAATCAGGATCTGTAGTTGCTGTGGAAGTTAGCGGTGAACTTAATCTGCAGGCTTCTGAGGATGCGCTACTTATCGACTTCCATGAACGGGAACCCAATACCTCAAGCAAGTCAGGAGGAAGTGTGCACATTGTTCCTGCTGGCAAGGTCAAGGGTGGGGAAGACGAGATCGGGCTGGGCTTCCACACGGCCTACCTGGATGCCCAGTGCCCGCAGTGTGATGTCTGGTTCCATGAGAGTCGGTTCTATCCTGAGAAGGAAGTCATGCGCCATTACCACACCGAAGATGAAGTTATTTTCGTTTGCTCCGGGGAGCTACACCTTGGGCGGCGTGTATTGACACCAGGAACCGCGCTGGCGATTGCGGCTAATACACCCTATTCCTTCAAGTCCGGCAAGGAGGGCGTCAGCATAGTCAATTTCAGGCCCAAAAGCCCTACCGTTGTGTTGTTTGTCCAAGGCGAGGCAACAAGGGTGCTGGACGAGGCGAGTGTCCTGCGCGGGTATGCATCAGCAAGCGCTTGATGCATCCGGTGGTTGGTGAAAACAATTGCGACAGATCTATTTGCTGCATTTTTTTAAGCTAGGTACGAAACTGCGCCACAATCTCCTCAATCGCTCGCCCGATCTCCTGTCGTCGGTACCCCAGTAGCTCTGTCTCAGCCGCATCCGGCTCATAGGCGATAACACTGCCTCTGCCGGCCAGGATTGCCATGTCAGGTAGCAGTGGATGCTCCTGATCCTTTGATTGCACAACCTCATCACTACCAACAGCACGAAAGAATGCGGTAAAGAACTCGGCGAAAGTCAGGTTTTCGTCACCCACCAAATACGCTGTGCCGGATATGCCCCGTGTCAATGCACCTGAGACGGCCTCGGCCAGTGACAAGGTTGATATAAAGTTGGCGCCACCGGCCGGGCCAAAAACAGGCATGCCTTCCATTTTGCCCTGTGCGTAGGCCGTGTAGGCCTCGAAGAGCGGGGATGCGAGGCCTGCAACGGTGCCCACGACGAAGGGAGCATTCACGCTGCAGGCATGGAAGGCATCATTAGCTAATGCACGAACGCCGGCATCTGCAAGATGCCTTGAGCGGACGTAGGCGTTCTGCTCGATGAGTTGCGGTGCGACCTGTGGGTAGAAACTGCCTACATTCACAAAACGTGTTACACCGGCATCGCGAGCTGTTCTCGCAAATGCCGGGATGCCCTCTGAGTTCACCCGCTGCCAATAACTGTCTTGCTGGGGGTCTTCACCTTCGGCAATATGCCGAATATCATTGCCGGCGGCGAACACCACCGCATCAAATTTCTGCAGCGCGCTGGCGGGGAAGTCGCCAGCGGCGTAATCCCCCAGTAGAAGGTCCATGCTTGCCATGGGTGTGCCGGCCATAGGCGCATGTCTGGCCGCGACGGTAATCTCATGCCCCTGCGCTTGCAGGAATGTTGCACAATGCCCACCGATCATACCGGTCCCGCCCACTACTAATATTTTCATACGCTCTCCACAAAGTTGTCTTTTGTTTGTCGTTCTTTGGATGTGTTATTCAGGTAGTACGATCGGCCGGGTTTCCGTCCAGTCGATCAGTAGTTCTCGCCGGCTGATACGCCACTGCCCGGCGTCGAGTTTGAATTGGTCCTGATAGCGAACTTCCCACACTAGCACCTGTGCATCACCGGTTTCACAGTGGTGTATATGGGAAGCGGTACTATAGGTTTCACCCTGTGCAGTATTGCCATCGAACGTCACGCTCTGGTTATGCACGACATGCCGCGTGGCTCTAAACCGTTCCCTTAACCCAGCGGGCACTGCGCAGGCTTCTTCGATGCCGTTGACTGCAAACCCGGGGCCAACCAACACCACATCCTCGGTCAATATTTCCCGGAGTGTGTCGGGCTCACAGCGGTCTATCGCCCGCGCATAGCAGTTTACCAAAGCCATCAATTCGGTCGTGTCATTGTTAGAACTCATAAGACAGATCCAGCCCCCAACTGCGCGGCTCGTTGTAGACAGTGGTGGTAAAACCCAGGCTCTCGAATGCGCCGATGGAGTTGGTGCGGTACTCTTCGTCTGTCAGGTTTTTGCCCCACAGTGACAACTTCATTATACCGGTTCCAAACACGTCGATGTCATCCAGGGTGATTCGTCCGTTCAGCAGCGCGTAGCTGTCGGTTTCGATTCTTGACGGGTCTGAAATCTCGATCGTTCCGAACGAGTAGCCGTCGTTCCATACCAGATCCAGCCGGGCTGACCAGATGCCATAGGGCAGGGGGGCAAACTCGTACTCAGCGCCAAAACTGGCATTCTGTTCTGACGTATTCGGAAAGACGCCGCGATCGCTGACATCGCAACTGGTCTCCGGTGCACCACAGAACTGCCCGGTGGGGTCAAAAAACTCGTACTCATCGTACTCGGGGTCGAGCCAGCCATAGGTCAGGTTCAGTGTCAGACCGACCACCGGGACAGCCAGCAATTCAATTTCCGCGCCGGTGTAGTTGGCCTTGCCGGCATTGCTCAGCACACTTTCAGCACCGCCCAGTCCTGGCACAAACTGGGATATCTGCAGGCCGTCGTATTCACTGTAGAACACAGCTACGTTCGCGCGCAGGCGGTTGTCCAGCCATTGTGATTTCATCCCCAGCTCATACGAATCCAGTGTTTCGTCGTCGAAGGGTTGCTGGTATTGAATGGAGGCGCGGCTGAAATATCCACCGGATTTGTATCCTGATGCGTACCGTAGGTAGGTGGATACCTCATCAGTCCAGTCGTAGTCCAGTGTCAGCGTGCCGCTCACATTGTCGAAGTCCTTTTTGAAGTCAGCCTGTACGCGATCCTGCGGGTTAAGCGGATCGGGAGCCTGATCCTGGAAAAGTTTTTTATCATCCTGGCTATAGCGCAGGCCGGCGGTCAAGCGCAGGGTGTCTGTCAGGCTGTAGGTCGCCTGGCCGTAAGCCGCATAGCTTCGATTATCGATCTTGTAGCTTTTAGGGGCGCTCCAGAAACTGAGGTTGAGGGCAGTCTGCTCCATGGTCGTTTCTTTCGCATCCTCCTCAAAATAGTAGAGGCCCATGATGAAGCTTAGCCTGTCCAGGCTGCCAATAAGTTGCAGCTCCTGACTGAACTGATCCTGCTTCTTGATATTCGGGGCGCCCGCCGCAAACAGGGTGGTCACACTGCTGCCTGTGTCTCCGGGATTAGTGCTGAAGCCGCCGCCACTCAGATCCGTGCGCTGTTTAATCTTCATGTCGCGTGCGCCCGTCAGTGATTTGATCGTGAGTTGCTCGCTTAACTCCCAGTTGGCAATTAAACTATAACCGCTGATATTCAGGTCCTCTTCCCCGGCGTAGGGCATGTTCAGGCTGCTCACGCGGTTGGAGCTCGCCGCGTTCTCCGCCGTAGCATAGGCTTCCCTGATGGGTGCGCATAGTGGGCTGGTATCAAAGCAGCCCGGAAAGAAAGCCGCGTAGTCGGTGACTACCCTGGCAACATCGGAGTCTACCCAGGTCAACTGCGAGCCCTGTGGCACCGAGGTGCTGTCGGTGTGGTCGTAATTGAAATCCAGCACCAGCGCTTCGGTGGGGGCCCACGTCAGTGCAATATTGTACGCATCATCGTTGCGCTCCCCGAAATCCCCGGCTGATCCCTGCTGGAAATTTTTGGTGGTATTGTCCACAAACCCGTCCTGCTGGTAGTGCATATAGGAAAACTTGCCCGCCAGACCCTGCCATTCGGGCGTATCGATCGTCGTTGTGCTGCGAAAACGGTTGAGGTTCCCCGCGGTGAATGCCTGTTTGAAGCCCAGTTCACCCTTTGGGCGAGCGGTAATGACATTGATAGCACCACCGGTTGTGTTCCGGCCATACAGCGTACCCTGGGGGCCCCGCAGCACCTCAATGCTGGCCAGATCCACAACGTCGAAGATTGCGCCATTGCTGCGCGCAACATAGATGCCGTTCACGTACACACCCACACTGGCTTCAACACTCAGGGTTGGGTCTGTCGTGGTTATCCCCCGTATCGCGTAGTTGGTGGTGCTGGTGGAGCCAGGCTGGCTCTCACTTGTCATATTGGGCGTGTAATGGGCAATTTCATTGGCCGAGTGGATGCCCAGGTTCTCCAGTTTTCGCTGCGAGAAGACGGACACCGCTATGGGCGTGTCCTGTAATGATTCCTCGACCCGTTGGGCAACTACGATTACTTCTTCCAGTTCCGCTGCGCGCTCCTGCGCCTGTGCGCTAGCGATGAGCGTTAAGCTTGTTGTTGAAATCATTAACGCGGCGGCGAATAGATGAGCCGCTGGGAAGGCGTTGTCATTATCCATAGGTATCGTCCTGTTTTTAGAATTAGTGATGTTTCGTACGGTGGTGGCTGTGTGAAGCGACGCTAGTGTACGAGAGGACCATTAGTAAGATATAGTTCAATAAAAATTCAAATGATGTAAAAATAATTACAATGAACTGGAACGATATTCACTACTTCCTCGTCCTGGCGCGCTCAGGTTCACTCAGTGCGGCGGCCAGAACATTGGGCGTCACCCACGTTACGGTCGGCAACCGTATCTCTGAACTGGAAGCCCTGCGGGGCGTTCGCCTGTTTCACCGACGCCAGAATGGCTGCCGTCTCACTGCTGCCGGAGAGCGCCTGTTTGCCGAGGGTGAGGCCGTAGAAAAGGCCTGCCTCTTTTTCGAGCGGCAGATGATAGGTTTGTCCGATGTGCCCGAAGGGCTGCTGACAGTATCGGTACCGGAAACCACATTGGTAGATCTCTCACAGTCTCTGGCTGCGTTCATGCGCGCTTATCCCGGCATTACCCTCAATGTGCTCGCCACCTCCAAACACGTGGACGTAAACGAACTACAGGCTGATGTTGTCCTGCGTATTACTGATAACCCCCCAGAGCTACTCGTCGGGCGGCGGCTAACGGATATCTCGCTTTATGCCTATGGCACCAAGCAATATTTGATGGAGCTGGGAGGGGATATCAATTCGGCACAGTGGGTGGTTTGGGAGCCCGAGCCCGGAGCAGCTATGGCCTATGGTTTTTTGCACAACCTCAATCCGAACGCACAGATAGCCATGCGCACTAATAGCAATAGTCAGCTGCTGGCAATGGTTAGGGAAAACGGCATGCTGGGCCTGTTGGCGCCCAAAACAGCGCGACTTTACCCGGAACTGGAAACGGCGTTGGACAGCCCATTGGTCACCTTTGGATTATGGATGCTTACCCACGGTGATCTACGCAATGCCGCCAGGGTGCGCTGCTTCATGTCGTTTATGAAAGACCGGAACTGGAGCCTTTGATACGCAACACTTAAAGACGCGGTGACACTGTTGAGCAATATCGGCATTCAATCAGGTCGCTATATCGCCCAGTTTACGCCGCATGCCAGCTTTGATTTCAGGTCAGTGGCTACGCGTTTCTGCGTGCGGTTTGCTTCAATTGCCTACGGCTTGCCATTAAAGTAACATTGATGTTACTTTAAGCGAATGGATTCTTATAATAATTAGCAAAGGCCGGCTCGCGCATATGACAGCTCAGCCAAATTCCGCTAGATCACAGGTCGAGAGCAAACGTATCTCGCGACGTCCGGGCAGGCCTGCAAGCCAGGCGGTCTCAGGAGAGCAGTTTAAAGAATTGATTCTGGAAGCTACCGCCAAGGTGTATTCCGAGCGCGGCTATCACGGCACCAGCGTGCAGCATATTCTCAAGGCTGCCGGGGTATCCCGCCCGACGTTTTACCGGTACTACTCGGGCCGATATGAGGTGCTTGATGCCGCTATTGGCCGGGTGAATGAAAGTTTGCGTGACTTGATTGTGTCTGCGGTAGCAGGTACCGACGATGTTGAATTGATTTTGGAGCGAGTTGTCGACGCCTATTTTACCTGGGGTGACAACATAGGTTCGATGGCTGGCCCTATCTATCAGGAGATACATGATCCGGCCTCACCAGCCAGTGCACATCGCGCACATAATTTGAGTGCACTGTTGAAGCTGTTTACTCAACGAGCTAGCGAGGGCTTGCCAGTGACTAGCGAGCCACTGCTTTATGAAGCAGCGATACAGGTGGTTGAGCATCTCGGGCATACCACTTTCTGGCCAAAGAAACTTCCACCTGAAGACTCACGCAGGCGCAAGGCTGTCATCTTGCAAGCACTGCGCGGGATGTTGCTTTTAAAGGAGACTACCTGATGCCTCAAGCTACCGTGACTCAATGGCTCGCATCCGCACTGCTGCTCGGCATATTGCTTGTATCAGGGTGCTCCAACTCCTCCGATTCGCCTGGGGATTTTAGTGCGCAATGGTCGCAGGTGGTAGCGAATGCCTGTGTAGTTGCCTCAACGACACAAACGGATGTTTGTAAAGCACAGTGTCAACGACTTGGTGATATATCGATGCAGGCGGCTTGCAGTACAGTATGTGTCGATAGCCAGTCAACGGTGCAATCCCAGTGTGAGGGCGCGTCAGTGTCACCTCCCTCCGCATGTGAAACACCCGCCTGCGTGGCCGGGGTCAGTGCATGTCTGGAACAAGCCTCTGTCGTGTTTGCTGATTGTAGAACTGAATGCGGGCCGGGGAATACTTACTGCGAAAATCGGTGTCTTACTGAGCGAGCCAGTTCCGAGGCCGGGTGTGGCTTTGTGCCGGTGAATGTTGCGCCGGGCAGTGTGGCGCTACCGATGCTTCCAAGCGGTGCCCCCGCTGTGTTATCCGCAGCACTGGATGATGCAGAGTTAGCAGTTGTCGAAGCTGCGGATGAGCGCGCTGCGACCCATCGACAGCGAGAGGTACGCCTCGTGGTCGGGGAGCCTGACGCCGAGATATCGATTACCCAGGTTGAACATGCGTTTCGTTTTGGTGTACCGCTTGATAGCCGCGAATTTGAGGAAGGGGATGGTCGTCTTGAGTTCTATGGCGATATCGCGCGTAAACACACGACTCTTTTGGTCGCCGAAACCAGTTTGAAATGGCGCAATACAGAGCGTGAGGCGGGGAACCTCACCTTCGACCTCGCCGACTTCGAATTGGCGTGGGCCGAGTCCCTGGGCTTCGACGTTAAGGCGCACGTTCTGTTGTGGGGTAATGAGCCGCCGTTGGCTTCCGGTAGTGGAACGCCGGATTGGCTGCGCGAACAGTTTCCTGAGACCGATTTGAGCCCCGCAGAAAAAGAAGTCCTGCGCGGCCTGATCAAGTCGCATATTCAGGCTTTGATCTCCAGATACAGCGGTCGCATAGATGTTTGGGAAGTCACCAATGAGATGTTGAATCCGCTCACCAGTTGGTTCGTGGATCGATTGGGCCCGACGGTTGTGGACGACGCGTTTCGTTGGGCGCGAGAGGCAGATCCGGGTGTCGAGCTGGTTTACAATGAGTGGATCAACGATATCTTCACCGGCCTGGGAGGGCCAGATGCTATTGCCGTGCGTGATCGCGTGATCGCGCTGCTGGATGCGGGTGTACAGGTTGATGCGCTCGGGCAACAGGGGCATTTCGCCCCGGGTCTGGTCAATGTCGGAGTCGACGAAGGGCTTGATCAGCGCACTCGGGTCGATGACTACAGCGCAGCACTGGAAACACTTGCCGAAGCAGGGTTGCCGATTCATATCACGGAAGTGACCTTTGCCGCGCCTGATAATCCCGAACTGCGTGCTGCACAGGCAGAGGCCATTATGCGAATCTGGTGGGGGCACCCGCAAGTTGAAGAGATCATTTTCTGGAATTTCTGGAATCCACTCGGCCCTCGCAGCCGACTCAATCTTGGTCTGTATGATGAGGATGGCAATCTCACCCGGCACGGAGAGGCGATATTTTCCTTGTTGAATGACCGCTGGCGCACACGATTGGTTTCCCACCTCGATGGGGATGGCGCAATCACTTTCAGCGGGACTCTTGGCCAGTATATTGCGCAGTGGACGACATCGAATGGCCCCGCCCATATTCGGTTCGATGTGCCCAAGGGCGCTGGTACATTGACGGTGGTGGCCGTTCAATAATGCAACGCAGTTATGGGGGACTCAGAGCCCTTTTACTGCAGAAACTACGCCCGATTCGCCTTTAAAGGGCTCTGACCCCTTAAACGCCCTGCGAGATTTTGCGATAAGGACAAGACCGAACATCAGCAATGAGGCTGTGGCAGGTACCGAAACACGGCCCATATCACCGACGGCCACCAGTGTAGCGGTTCCTGTATATCGCAACCCAGTGAGTTGAGCCGTAGAACTCAAATATTCGGTCGCGGTACCAGTGGCGATAGTCCCTGATTCAATAAAGTCGAATGAGGCACCGCTGTTATAAAGAGCCAACAGACCGTCACGGACATCTTCTGCCGTTGGCGTCGATTGGACGGGAAATCCTCCCGGATGAAAAATCTTGAAATTTTCATAGGCGTGATTCAGTGAGTAGCTGTATCCAGTTAATTGTGTGGACTGGAAAGGGTCCTCGTGGTTAGTTTCGGTCCGTCCTCTACTGACACCGACCCGACTGTCCGCTAGAAATACCTCGCTAATAGCGAACGATAAATCACCGGTTACTTCCCCGCCCGCATAGTAAGACATTACTTCTGGAGTAAAAGGGCTTTGCAGCGTACCCGCGAAACTTGATCGAATGCCAATTTGATAATCTGAAACCTCAATATCTGTGTCCTGAATATTCAACACCAAATCGACTAGAAAGTTACGACCAGTAAAGGATGGATCCACCATCCAGTTTGTGTCTCTGTATCCCCCCAGGCCATCGTGCGTTTGCCTGGTCTGCACATCGACACTAAACGTAACAGGCACAGTTAACGCCTGTGAACTCGCGGCACACAGCGCGAACAGACAGAAAATGTAACGAAGTGATTCGCGCACGGCTCGATTGGTTTTACACCTCATAAGAACACTCCATAGAAACACTCTCGTGTTAAAATCAGAGAAGCTAAAAGTCAGAGCAACTGCCTAATTATTAGTATAACTTCCCTTTTCTACATCCATCAGCCATTGATCCACTCTAGGTTAACCGGTCTGGTAATACAAGTTGGAGGTCTGTATTACATGGTTCGTGTGTAGGAAATGGGGTTATTCGCTCACGGGCTTGCGAATACCCCCTCCGAAACCTGCATTGGGTTCGGTGTGGCTTAGGTTCGGCGCCAGATACCACGATAGCGACCGGCGTTGTCGTATAAGATTTCGATATGACAGTGCCTGAACAGAAGCTGGTTTACGCGTATTATTGCCGTGGTATGGCTAGATTGGGGAGTCTTTGTAAGGAACCGATATGAAACAATCTCAAAAGTTCTGGGACCGCAAAGCCGAAGGATATGCAAAGAGTCAGATTTCAGACGAAGAGTTCTATCAGAAGAAGCTCAAGCAAACTCAAGCTGTCCTTTCTCCGAATATGCGAATTTTGGAGTTTGGCTGTGGGACGGGCACAACAGCCGTCCATCACGCACCGCATGTACAGCACATTGATGCGATCGATATTTCACAGAACATGCTGGATATTGGTCGCGGGAGGGCTGCTGCGTCAAACATTAGTAACATTACATTTACTCGTGCAACGCTGGTTGAGTTCAATGCAGAAACCGCCAGTTTGGACGCTGTGCTGGGTCTAAATATCATTCACTTGCTACCAGACTGGCGGTCTGAGCTTGCAGAGGTAGCCAGAATTCTCAAGCCTGGTGGCGTTTTTGTCAGCAGTACCGCTTGCCTGGGAGGCTCGTACTTCCGTTTTATTAAACTGCTTTCACCACTGGGAAAACTGCTCGGGATAATGCCCGATTTGATTGTGCTGTCAGAATCCGAGTTGGCCGACGAGATCAGAAACTCTGGCTTTTCAATCGAAACCCAATGGCATCATGGCCTGAAGGGCATTAGCGTTTTTATCATAGCGCGTAAAGTTGAACGGCGGTAAGCCTGGGTAGCGCTATGCGAAATTGAAGAACACTGAGGCGTATTTTTCACAGGTAAAAGTCTACGGTGTGGGAAGTCAGTTAGTGCCAAAGAGAGCGCAGCTTTCCAAGGTTATTCATTCCTGAGAGATCAAGGGGTCAGAGATCAAGGGGTCAGAGTACTTGATCGCAATGGCTATGGGCTACCCAATTCCGGCTTCGGGTGAATGTAGAGGAGAGTGAGTGTGGCAAAGTATCTATTTATCTACCACGGTGGGGGCATGCCAGACAGTCCCGAAGAGGGCCAGAAAGCGATGGAGGCGTGGGGTCGCTGGTTCGAATCGCTGGGTGCCGCCATAATCGACGGGGGAAACCCCATCGGTGGCTCGACAACCGTGCTCAGCGACGGCTCTGTTGCTAGTGATGGAGGAAGCAATCCAACTACTGGCTACGGCTTGTTCGAAGCAGATTCGCTGGAAGATGCTATCGTGATGGCAAAAGGGTGCCCAATTCTCGCTTCAGGCGGAAGTGTAGAACTGGGAGAGACGTTTGACCCCTGAAAACTGTGAGGCGGAGCGAGGTTGACCAAGTCGCCGCACCCTTGATCAAGCAGTCTGACCCCTTGATCATGAGACTAGAACAGGGCCTGATTGAGCCCCACAGATGCAATTGCTCAATGCGCCGACGCTGGACGGGGAAGATCATCCGAGTGACGCGGTATAGATCGCTTCTCGATATCGGTTACATATGCGTATGACTGGCCGTCGCGGGTCTGGGTTTTCTTAAACTTTCTTGACAGCTAAATCCGTTAAGGTTGTGGCGGATAGGCGCGTTGAATGTCTATTGACAGCATCCAGTCGCCGCGTTCAGCGGTATTATGGCAAGCGGTGCATTTGTCGGGTTTTCCCCAGGCGGAGAAGAATGGGGCCGAATCAGATTCAGTATAGTCAGCCATATACCAGAACCATGCTCCGCCCTGACAAGAGCCATTGATCTGGTATTCGCTGGGACAGTAGCCGCCTTCCAATTTGGCCGCGACAAATACTTCAGCACCTTGATCGATGTCTGGCTCTCCCGGCTCACCATCGATGGGGTCATAGCCCGCCTTATACAGTATGGTTCCCTCCGGCAGCGGTTTCATCGGCTGCGAAGGGTCCAACGCGGCGTGAAACGCATCCTCGCCGGTGGGTGAGACATAGGTTTCCAGGAATCGCGTATGCCAAAAGAACGCGTTCCAGTGCAGTTCTCCGGTTGGGATCGTCGACCAGTTGTCATCTGGTGATGAATTGGTGATGAAACACTGTATTTGTTGCGCGCAGGCGCAATCGTCAGCCGCGCATTCTGTGGCAGTGGGCAGTGCCACATTACTGTCACAACTGGTATCAACACTGCAAAAACTATCGTCAGCCACGACGACCATGCACAACAGCAACAGCGCAATAGCTACCGCCAGTGTGGCAGACCGTTTCCAGTGGGGGGTTCCTACAATTACTGTACTTGGCATTTTCAATTGACCGCTTTGTCAGTCTGGAGACTGATCCAGTTCGTAAATGTCGTTCATCACGCTGAGCCAGATAAACGATCCATCAATACCGGTTGCCCAGTGGCAGTTCATACAACTGTCAGTGAGTGACTGGCCGCCATCAGTATCATTTGCGATGTTGTATCCTTCAATGACCGCGTTTCGCACGTGCGCCGGGAGTTGGGTGTAGCATGCTGTGCCGTCAGCCGGTTCTGACACTCGCCAGGCGCCATTGGGGTTACAGGGACGATCGTATGCGTCGGTGCCGGGCATGTCGGGTTTTGCCCACTGGGCACCCACCAGGAAATAGTTCTGCAGTACTGAATCATGAGCCGCCAGCACACCCTGAAACATGTCATTCATATCAGCCAGTGCTGGAATGGGCTCCAGTCGCGTCAACTGGTTTGGCGATCCCAGATAGGCTACCTCCATCAGAATGTTCGCGCAGCAGGTATAGTCCGCCTCTGCGGGAGATGCGGCTACTGCAACGGAATAGCAGTCGTCTGGCACTGTTGCCGCGCAGCTTTGGGAGTAGAAGCTATACGAGGTGTCATCATCATCGCTTACATCTACCGGCGGGGTATTTTTAACATGCTCAAAGGTAGCCCAGATCCACTTCGGGCTGTTGTCTACCTTGCGTGCAATGTGCAGGCCTACCAGCCCGAGGATCTCTTCGCTGCAGTCTGATTCATCCTCATCGTACACTTTGGCCGTACGACACACGTAGCTATCGCATTCGCTGTCATCGCTGAGCACTCGCCAGGCGGTTTTGAGTTCCGCCGAGCCGTAACCTGTTGTGCTGTCGGCATTGGTCGGAAAGCTAACCTTGGCTGTACTGCTTGAAGGCCCCGCGAAACCATAGGCCTTGGGCTCGGCAAAACCATTCTCGCGGATATATTCGAACTGGTCTTGGTTGATGGTCACGGTGTAAACGACAGTTTCGCCATTCTGATCGGCAATCACGGAGGTGTTTTTTAGAAATGCCGGGGACTTCTGGTACACAATTTGATTCATTGAAGGTGCAGCACTGCTGGCGTTTTCCACAATGGGTGATCCGCAAGAGCCGGTGTCAGGCACCGGGTCTTCCCAACGGACTGAACCAGCATCCCACTCCGTGTTCGTCGGTTGGAATAGCTCGTAGGTGGCCTTGAAAGTGTCGAGTACGCTCAGTTTCTGCGTTGCATCCAACTGCGCCGTGGTATCAGGAATACCGCGACATCCGGGCTCTGCAGGCCAGTTGTACGCAATGAAGGTTTCCCATGCAAAACACTCCATCATGCGCTGCCCATCTGCCGTGTTCATATAAGCGGGGTCTTGAAAAATACCAGCTGGTGCCACTGGATTGAGTGGCGCTTCCGTCAAGCAAAACTCTGAAGGAGGTGCAGGTGGCGGCATCGCAGCGTCGCATGTCGCTCCAACTGTGTCTGGATCACTCTTATTACTGCAACCGGCACTGGAAATAGCTATGGCTGCCAACAGAATCGAAGATCTAATTATTGTAGTCATCCTAAAAGCCTAGCGAAATCATGGGCTGTGCGAAAGAGTGTCGCTGACACTATCTTGTGTAATATTTCGGAATTACGGTCAATCAAGGAGTTTGCTTATTTGATCCTACTGAAGCGACCAGGAAAGACCAAGGGGTCAGAGTACTTGATCCGCTAAGAGCTAAGACCAAGGGGTCAGAGTACTTGATCCGCTAAGAGCTAAAGATCAAGTACTCTGACCCCTTGGTTTTCTTGGTTTTGCGATGAGAACAGCGGCAATTGGAACGAGCGGTTCAAATAATCGCTGTTGATCGCGTATTATTTGAAGATGCGGTCGTCGCTTTCACAGTGGTCAAGCCAGGCGGACACTAGAATATGGATAGACCGGTTTTAGTGGTGAACATCTCCAGCACCTTAATGCCGAGCAATGAGTTGCCGTGACGGTTTAACTCCGGACTCCAGACCGCAATGCTCAGTTGTCCGGGAACGATCGCGACGATACCGCCACCCACGCCACTTTTTCCCGGCAGGCCAACCAGATAGGCAAATGCCCCGGCCTCGTCATAGAACCCGCAAGTGAGCATGATGGCGTTGACACGCTTGGTCTGGCTTGGGCTGAGGATGCGGTCGTTCGAAGAGGGTACAACACCGTTATTCGCCAGGAAAAGAAAAGATCGGGCCAAACCGGCACAACTCATCGTTATCGCACATTGGTGGCAGTACACATCGAGTATGGCTTCATCGCTATGGCGGATGTTGTCACGGGCTCGCATAAAATTGATCAGCGCACGATTGTTAAAGCCAGTATCTTGCTCGGATTGGGCCACTACCTCGTCATAGTCAATTTGTGAACAGCGCAGCCGGTCGACAAAGGCAAGCATTTCGTCGTTCGGTTGCTCCAGGTCATCCAACAAGGCATCCACGACAACCAGCGCGCCGGCATTGATAAAGGGATTGCGCGGGATGCCATTTTCGTACTCCAGCTGGACCAGTGAATTGAAGGGGTTGCCTGAGGGCTCGACACCCACGCGTTGCCAGAGTTTGTCGCCTTTGGTTTGTATACCCAGGGTCAGGTTGAACACCTTGGAAATGCTCTGGATGGAAAACTTCTCCTGTGCATCTCCCACCGCGAAACACTCGCCGTTAATGGTTTCTATAGCGATACCCAGTTTTCTGGGGTTAACTGATTTTAGAGCTGGTATGTAATCGGCCACCTTGCCCTGGCCGGACAGTGGCAGCACTTCTTGATAAATGTCTTCGATGACGGACTGAAAATCCATTCGCGGCCTTATGCGTTAGAGTGGTTAGACCCCATGATCAGGGTGCTGCTGTCTGTGCTCTCCACTGGTTCGGCGCCCAGGCGATGATGGCATCGGCGTCCTCCTGCAACAGGAAATCTGCGGTTACCGCTTCATTTGTTGCTGCTGTTACTGCAGAGACAAAGCCTGCTTCATCGCTGTAGAGGCTGGCCATTTGTGCTGCGCTAAACAATGCTGTGGTGCCGAACAGGCGGCAGAAGCTGTTTCCCACATTCGGTTCACCACGCAAAACGGCCGATGGTGCATCCACATACGGGGTTCTTATACCGCCCAGTGCATTGCCCAGATCGTCATACAGGTAGTCGGAACCATCATCGTTTTCCTGCAGGCGAGGGGACTGAGGCGGCAATGTGCCGTTGGCCACCCAATCGTTCAGTGCGCGCACCGCCCGGTTGAATACGTAGTGTTGTGGCCCGTTGTTCATCGGTTTGTCGCAGGTGATGAAACCGAGTACGGAGTTCTCTTCAACTACGGACGCAAAGACAGGGTCGCCAACCGTGTCGTCGCGGCCTGAGACAAATGTATAGTAGTCGCCGTGTGCCGTGCCGGCTACCTCCCATGTTCTGATCATATCTGTATCGGGTTGACGCGCTTCCAGATACTCAAGAAAAACGACATCAGTCTCCGTTTCAAAGGTCATCACCGGTGCGTTCAGGTCGGTGCGAATTTTCGGTGACTCGGGTGTCGGGATGGATACCAGAGGGTCCTGCGCCAGTGGTGAACTGCCATCGCCTCTGCTGTGAATCATATACCCGTCGTAGGCGTTGTAGAGTGGGTGGAGGGCATTGACATACGTGACAAGGCGGCCGGCAGACTGTGATTCGCCATAGGCAATGATGTGTTCTGCCTCCAGGCCATCCAGTGGATCGATACCTGACGGGTTGCGAATAGCCTGAGCGACCTGGCTGAACATATCATAGGAGAAGCTGTCGCCCGGATGCATCAACGAGCCGTAGCGCGCCGGGTCCACAGCCTTGAGGTAGAGGGGTAGCAGTCCTCCGGAGCTTCCCTCAATACCGACAATCTGCGCCGATACGCCAACCCATACCGAACCGCCGCGGCGCATCTCCAGTTGCCCTGTACCCCAACTCGGCGGTGTTTCAAAGCCGGCAGTGACGTTCAACCACTCCACCAGTACATTGCCGTTGAAGTCGGCGGGATCGATAGGGCGATACACCACGATGCGTGTCTTGTAGGCGGCCTGTTCGCCTGGCTCGACTGTCCACATGCCATCCTGACCCAACTCACTGACATTGGTGAATGCCGACGCGGTACCTTCCAAAAAGTACTCTGCCTGCTCATACCCGACACTGCCCAGATCAAAATTCTGTGACAGCAGGTTGATTGAGCCAACATCCGGCGGCATCGACATCACGGGGTTGGGAATCGGTAGGTATTGCGACCCCGAGTCGTGATTGGAGTCGCTGGTGTTGGAACACGCCTGCAAGGTCAGGATGGAGGCGAGCACTAATAACAGAGGCAGGGTATGAGGTCGTTTGCGAGCCATGGTGATAGATCCTGTTAGAGTTTTATCCGCAGATACTACCCAGTAGTAGGAGCTGTTGTCGAGAGTCGGTACAGAGCTCCCGGTAAAATTGGGTCGATGGGTAAGACTCCTCACACCAGACGCCTGTTTCGCAATCACCCTCAGTGGGCAGGAAAAACGGATTCTCATCATCTGGGGCATTAGCGCCCTCGAGCGTCCGTACTCAGTTCCTGATTTCCTCAACAACTCTGCTGTGCTCTGGTAGTTACACCGGATTGCAAGAACCGCATAGTCTTGATTGGCATCAATGTACACCTCGAGTCACTGCCTTACTATTTCCGCATACACCGCTAGCCGAGTATATTTTCTACTACTAATGGGGAGAGCCATGAAACGAGTACTTACGATTACAGCTGCCGCTGCGATGGCGTGTACGGCAACTATAGGGCAAGCTTATGAACAAGGTGACTGGATATTGCGCGTGGGCGCTACCACCGTTAGCCCGGATACCGACAGTGACGATATCTACCTGCCAACAGGCCTTGTCGCAAAGGCCGATGTCGATGACGATACGCAGTTGGGTATTATTCCCGTGTACATGTTCACCGAGCATTTTGCTGTCGAAGTGTTGGCCGCAACACCGTTTAGCCACAATATCGAAGCGAAGGGCGAGGGCGCCATCAAGGGTACTAACCTTGACGCTGGGTCTACCAAGCAACTGCCTCCCACAATCAGTTTCCAGTTCTACCCCCGCGGTGGGCAGAGTGGCTGGCAGCCCTATATCGGTGCAGGTTTGAACTATACAACGTTTTTTGACGAGGACGTGGATAACGAGTTGATTGGCTTGCTTGGAAGTCTCACCGGTGGTGCAGTTAACGGTGCCGATCTGGATCTCGATGACTCCTGGGGACTCGCGCTGCAGGCCGGTGTCGATATCCCGATCGACGATCACTGGGCATTCAACGCCGGTGTCTGGTACCTCGATATCGATACCACCGCTAAAATTACTGCCAAAGCAAATGGCGCGACAGCAGCTACGGTGAAGTTCGATGTGGATATCGATCCCTGGGTCTACAACATCGGTATCGCCTACAGGTTCTAATCGCTCTTGCGTTCAGGTCCCGTCAGTGACAGCGCTCAAATAGGGGCATGACTCTCCGGCGTGTTCTGCTACCGGGGCCATCTGCCCCGGTTTTTCATGTGTAAATGCAGCACTTTGTGATCCAAACTGTCAGTGTTGATGGTGCTGGTGCTGCTCAGTTGGAGTGTGCTGTGTGTGATTACCATGGCCACTGTGCGACACAGTGAGATACAGTGTCCACACACCGGAACCGATCAGCAACAGTGCAATAACAATTTTCAAGCCGCGCTGACGCAATAGCTTCTGTAGTCGATCGGCGCCAAAGCTGGTCGTTAGCATCGCCGGCAGTGTCCCCAGACCAAACAGCAACATCATCAACGCGGAGGTGGTAGCGTTTTGCGCCGTTGCGGCCCAGGCAAGGCTGCTGTAGATCAGGCCACAGGGCATCAGCCCCCAGCACAACCCCAGTGCGAAACCCTGAGGCCATCGCCGCAGTGGCAGCCAACGACCTGAGAGACGTTGCACCGGCTGCCACAGTCTGGCGCCGCCGCGTTCCAGCCACGCCATTCCACGCCACCAGTTCCCGATATACAGCCCCATGCCAATCAGTAGCACCCCGGCGAGATAGCGCAGAGCAATCGTCCACGCGGTGATATCGATACTGGCTGCGGCCAGCCCCAGCAGCGCGCCCAGCGTGGTATAGCTGGCGATACGGCCTGCATGATAGGCAATCGTGATAGAGGGAGTGCGGGCGTTCCCGAGATTCAACGCTGCAGCGATACCACCGCACATACCAAGGCAGTGCCCCGCACCGGACAGGCCGAGGAGAAATGCCGATCCGGCCTGTGCAGCGTCTATCATGGCTCGTCACTTTTGTTTGTAGCGGCTTTCTCTGATGTGTCTGAGCCGGAGTCTGCCGGTTTTTCTTCATCGGCCAGAATACGCCAAGCTTCCTTGTCCAGGTCTTCGTACTGGCCGCTGTTAATTGCCCAAAGCAGTAGCTTGATGGCGATGACGCAGAACAGTAGTGCGATAGGTATTAATATGTAGAGGCTTGCCATGACGTTCTTCGATTCAATCGCATTGAATTGCCAACAACCAGCAGGGAGCTGAGCGACATACCGATGGCTGCTGCCCAGGGAGGTACAAACCCCAGTGCCGCCAGCGGAATCGCACAGACATTGTAACCCAGCGCCCAGACCAGGTTTTGCCGAACGATCCGGCGGCACTGTCGGGCTTTGTCGAGTGTTTCGATAATTTTGCCCAAATCGCCGCCAACTATCACAAAGTCAGCCTGGCTACGGGCCAGATCGGTAGCACCGCTGACCGCGAAGGAAGCGTCAGCCAGGCCCAGCACCGGGGCATCGTTCAGTCCGTCTCCCACCATGGCGACTCCCGCTCCGTCCTTCTGGAGCTGCTCAACACGGGCCATTTTCTGCTGTGGGGTCTGATTAGCATTTACAGTTTCGATACCCAGTTCGCGGGCCAGAACAGGCCCTTGGGCTGAGCTGTCTCCCGTGAGTAGCTCTACCTGCAGGCCCAGTTTTCGAACTGTACTTACGACGGCCGCAGCCTCTTGCCGCTGAATGTCGTTGAGGCCTATCCAGGCCAGCGGCTGGCCTTCCCGGCACAGGCCAATCCAGTAGAGGTTGGCGTCCGGCGCGTCGGGAAACGCAGGGGCCAGCTCGCGGCAGAACGACAGGCTGCCCATGCGGTACAGCTGGCCGTTACAGCGTCCTTCGAGCCCCGCGCCCACACAATACTCCACCTGATCGCAGCCAGCGGCCGCGTCGATAGCATTGAAGGCGCTCGCAACGGGGTGTGTAGAGTAGCGCTGTAGTGCGGCGGCAAGCGACAGTACAGTGTCGCGGCCCATATCAGCAAGGGGGCTTACCTCTGCCACGGTCAGGGTGCCTTCAGTCAACGTTCCTGTTTTATCAAACACGAGGTGTGTGCAGCCCGACAGCGACTCTAACGCATTCTCGGTGCGCACGATGATGCCGCTGGCGCGCAATGCGTTGGCCGCGTTGGTGAGCGCCGCCGGGGTTGCCAGCGCCAGCGCACAGGGACAGCTGATCACTAACACGGAGAGGGCTATCCAAAAGGCCTGATCGGGCGCCACCTGCCACCAAGCAAGGGCGGTGCCAGCAGTCACCAGTAGAATGCCGGCAATGAACCAGGATGCGATACGGTCTGCCAAAATGGTCAACCGCGGCTTGCTCATCTGCGCGCTTTCAACGGAGCGCTGCAGCGCTGCCAGACGGCTGTCAGCATAGTCGACGAGTACCTGTGCTTGCAGGGCTGCGTCGACGTTCACTGTGCCGGCATAGATAGTGTCGCCTGTTGTTACCGCGCGCGGCAGGTGTTCGCCATTGAAGGCATCCTCCTTCACCGCGCTGCTGCCGTGCAGAATTCTGGCGTCCACAGGCACCGATTCACCGGTCTTGACCAAAATGGTGTCCTGCGGCAGTAGCTGCATCCGCGGTACGGTGACCCATTCCTCGTTGCGCTGCACGGTAGCCGCGCTGGGTAAGCTGTTCTGGGCATCCGACCAGGTGAACAGATGGCGCTGTTGGGATCGCCGTTCAAGGAAGCGGCCCAGCAGCAGTAAAAAAGTAAACATTACGACGGAGTCGAAATACACCTGCCCTGTGCCGCTGAGGGTGGCCCAGACGCTGGCCGCAAACGCCAGCCCAATCGCCAGAGAAACCGGCAGGTCCATCACCAGCGCACCGCGCTTTAAGTGGCGCCACGCCGAGCTGAAAAACGCGCTTGCTGAATAAAACACTACAAACCCTGCCACCGGCAGGCTGACCCAGCGCAACAGTGCCTGGTAGTTCGCCTCCATGCCCTGTATTTCACCGGCGTGCAGTGCGATGGCAAACATGCCGACCTGCATCATGCCGAGCCCGGCCACGGCCAGCCTGCGTAAGTCTGCGCGGTACTGCTGCTGGGATTGTTGCCGCGCGACGTCCGTGTGATAGGGGCGAGGGCGGTAGCCCAGGTCATCGATGTGGCTAAAGATGTCGCTGAGCAACAGTTGCGCGGGATCAAACGCAATATCCAATCGGGATTGTTGCAGGTTCACCAGCGCGCGCGAGACTCCCGGAAGTCGGGTCAGCGAGTGTTCTATCAGCCAGGTGCAGGCCGCGCAGCTTATTCCTCCGAGCAGCAGGCTGGCTTCAACCCGGCCCTCGTTATCCGGCGTAGAAAACGTGGCGGCGAGCGCCGGGTCGTCATACACCGCATACTGCTCGCGCTGGGAAGGTTCGTCGTCGGAGGGACGTTCGTTGTAGTTGGTGCGCTGGCGGTAGAAACTCTCCAGTCCACTGCCGGCGATCAGGCTGACCACGGCACAGCAGCCCTGACAGCACATCGCGCGGGGTTCGCCGTCGATGGACACGCTCAGTTCAAGATTTGGGGGGACAGGCTCGCCACAGTGGAAACACAGCTGCGGTGTAGCCAGTATGCGCGCTTCAGCCGGAGGGGGCATTGTCAATGTCGGCCGCTTGTACCTTGCCATCCAGGCGCCAGTCATCCCGCCGCAGACCCTGCAGTGTCCAGTGCCAGTGGGGTGCAATTTCGGTGCCCAGTGAACCGCGGTACGAGCCAGGCGCAATCCGTGTCAGAGGCATCGCAAAGTCGCGATCGGCCTCAAGCGGGTGAGAGAGCTTTAAACGCAGACCGGAGTCCTGTACCGGCCCGGACAACGTCACCGTCACGAGGTCACCACTGAAGTGCAGTTGGGCAGAGAGGCCCAGTTCGGCCGCTCGCTGCTTCTTGGCCAATTGCACGTTGATAGCGAGCCCATCTTTATAGTATTCATCGGCCACCAGGTCATCGGCGTGCCTGCTGGCGATAAAGGCTGTCCATATGCCTGCGACGACCACGCAAGCGGGCAGGGTGATCAGGAACCAGGGCCAGAAGTGCCGGTACCACGGTTTGGTGTCTGCACCGGGGAGGGGGTTGGTCACAGCGGTTTCACAAAGCGCGATTCTGTACTCGTGCGCAGTTGCGGTTCATCGGTGGCCTGCACTTCAAACATGATCTCTGTGCTGGGTGTGCTTAACAGGGCCGGGTCCATACGCACGCGCATGCCGATAGAGCGCACTTCGCCACCGTCGAGTGTATACACGGTATCCCCAATGAGGGTTGCCCCTTCCAGGCCTGTAAGGCCAATTTCGAATTCGTGCATTTCACGGTCCATATTCACCAACTGCAACGTATAAATATTATCGATGGCGTTCGTATCTGTGGCGACGAACAGCTGATTGCGGTCGCGGATTGCAGTCAGTTCCAGCGGAACCCGCGTGAACATCGTGTAGGAAAAGACCCCGACCATGGTAAACAATACCATGGCATACCCGATGATGCGCGGGCGCAGCCAGTGTGTCTTGCCACCTTGCAGTTCCCGCTCACTGGTATAGCGAATGAGTCCGCGAGGATAGTGCATTTTATCCATTACGGAGTCACAGGCATCCACGCACAGCGCACAGCCGATACATTCATACTGCAGCCCGTGGCGAATATCAATCCCGGTGGGGCAGACCTGCACGCACAATTCGCAATCGATGCAATCCCCCAGGCCGAGTTGCGAGGGGTCGGCATCGCGCTTGCGCGAGCCGCGCGGTTCGCCGCGGTTTTCGTCATAGGAAACGATCAGGGTGTCGTGATCGAACATTACAGACTGGAAACGTGCATAGGGGCACATATATTTGCACACCTGTTCGCGCATCCAACCGGCATTGATGTAGGTGGCCAGCGTGAAGAAGACGATCCAGTAGGGTGGCCAGCTGTCGATATCCAGATTGGTGAGGCTGCCGAGTAGCTCTCTGACAGGGTAGAAATAGGCAACAAATGTAAATCCGGTGACGAACGCAACGATCAGCCAGCCGGTATGTTTGGCGGTTTTTCGGATAAACTTTTCTACAGACCACGGTGCCTGATCCAGTTTGACGCGCTGGTTCCTGCTGCCCTCGGTTTTCTGCTCGATCCACATAAAAATACTGGTCCAGACAGTTTGCGGACAGGTGTAACCGCACCATATTCGCCCTGCAAGCGTGGTGACGGCGAATAGTGCAAAGGCGGCTATGATCAGTAAAAAGGCCAGCATGGGGAAATCCTGTGGCCAGAAGGTGAGCCCCAGAATATCGAACTTGCGTGCGGGGAGGTCGAACAGTACAGCCTGGCGTCCGTCCCAGTACAG
Source organism: Halioglobus sp. D3-4 (assembly GCF_055809315.1). NCBI lineage: Bacteria > Pseudomonadati > Pseudomonadota > Gammaproteobacteria > Cellvibrionales > Halieaceae > Halioglobus > Halioglobus sp. D3-4. Next base: position 1,539,445 of record NZ_CM147907.1, on the reverse strand, counting down.
CCAGGGCAGCGCGAGATAGCCCAGCAGTAGCGGCCAGCCAGAAAACAGTCGAATGCGCTGGAAAAAGCCTTCGATCTTGCGGGTGTAGATTTTCTCGCGGTGCTGGTACAGGTCGATCTCGCCAACTTCCGCTGGCGCGATCTCTTCCAGATCAATCCGGTTGGGGTCAGTCATAAGCCTCTAATACAGTAAAGCGGCGCGCTCCTCGCGATTAGGTTGACCTCTTGCGAGTGTGCGTGCCGCGGCCTGAAACCCAGCCTACTGGCTCAGGCCATAAACATAGGCTGCGATGATATGAATCTTGTCCTCGCTTAGTGTGTCGGCGTGGGCGGGCATCACACCGCCGCGTCCAGCGCGTATGCTGTGGCTGATTTGCTCTGCGCTGCCGCCGTACAACCAAATACCATTTTTCAGATTCGGCGCGCCCATTGCGGTGTTGCCCGAGGCATCCGCCCCGTGACAGGCCACGCAGTAGGTTTGAAACACCTTCTCGCCAGCGTTGACGCTCTTCTCGTCGGCATCGCGGCCATTGATTGACATGATATATGCGGTTACGTCGGTAACGCCCTTCTCACCGATCACGCTGCCCCATGCAGGCATGGAGCCCTGTCGACCTGCGGTGATACTGGTTTTGATATCGGCGGGCGTGCCGCCAAACAGCCAATCGTTATCGGCGAGATTGGGGAAACCATAACTACCGCGGGCATCGCCACCATGGCATTGCGCACAGTTGTTTGAAAACATCCGCATACCCATTTTGCGCACGGCCGGGTCGCTGGCAATTTCCTCGATAGGGAGGGCCAGATACCGGTCCCGCATCGCACGGTACTTTTCATCGGCCACAGACACCTGTTCTTCGTACTGCCCGACCTGCGTCCAACCGATAAGCCCCGGATAGTTGCCCATGCCGGGATAAATGATCAGATAGCCAATCCCCCAGACTATCGTCATGACAAACATGTAGAACCACCAGGCGGGGAGGGGGTTGTCGTACTCCTCAATGCCATCGGCGACATGCCCGGTTGTCCGCTCGGTCTGGCGCTGTTCCCGCTTGCGGTTGCCGAAAAGAATCCAGGTGATGCCTACTATGGTGATACTGGTGAGCACAATGATCCATAGGCTCCAGAAACTAGTCATTCTTCTCTTCCTCCTGCAGCGTGCGCTGGTTCATCTCCTCGTCTGCGAAGGGCAGGTTCGCCGCCTCATCAAAGGATTTTTTGCGTTTCTTGCTATACGCCCAAAAGCACAGACCGATGAATGCGAACATCAGGAATGCAGTGCTCAGGCCTCTCAGATCATTGATGTCCATCAGATCAGCCTTGCATTAGCGTCGTGATTGCAGCAGCGTACCGAGCTGCTGAAGGTAGGCGACAAGTGCATCGATTTCAGTTTTACCCTCGACCGCTGCTGATGCCCCTGCGATATCTTCTTCTGTGTAGGGCACGCCCACTTTGGACAGTGCCGCCATTTTTTTCGGGGTGCGCTGTGCATCGATCTCGTTATCGAAAAGCCACTTGAACGCCGGCATATTGGATTCCGGAACAACATCGCGCGGGTTGTACATATGGGCGCGGTGCCAGTCGTCACTGTAACGCCCGCCAACGCGCGCTAGGTCAGGCCCGGTGCGCTTGGAGCCCCATAAGAAGGGGTGGTCGTACACGAATTCGCCGGCGACTGAATAGTGCCCATAGCGCTCAGTCTCCGCGCGCAGGGGGCGGATCATCTGCGAGTGGCAGTTGTTGCAGCCCTCGCGGATATAGATGTCGCGGCCTTCCAGTTCCAACGCCGGAAGTGGTTTGAGGCCAGCGATCGGCTCATGCGTTTCCTTGGCAAACATCAACGGTACCAGTTCCACCAGCGTGCCAAAACTCAGTGCCACCAGCGTCAGTATGATCATCAGGCCGACATTTTTTTCGATTGCATCATGCTTCATGATCTACTCCTTACGCCGCGTTCGCTGTTGCGGGTGCAGCCAGGGGCTCCACGTCCCGCCGGCTTGTCATATAGACGTTATAGGCCATCACCAGCATGCCGCTGAAGAATATGGCACCGCCGATAAAGCGCACTACATAGCCCGGATAGCTGGCCGCGACGGCCTCTACAAAGCTGTAGGTCAGTGTGCCGTCCTGGTTATAGGCGCGCCACATCAGGCCCTGCAGGATACCGTTCACCCACATGGATACGATATAGAGCACTGTGCCGATGGTTGCCATCCAGAAGTGCGTGTTGATCAGCGATACGCTGTACATTCGCTCCTTCGCGAACAGGATGGGTATCAAGTGGTAGATGGAACCGATGGATATCATCGCCACCCAGCCCAGCGCACCGGAGTGCACATGCCCGATAGTCCAGTCTGTGTAGTGCGACAGGGCGTTCACCGTGCGGATCGACATCATCGGGCCTTCGAACGTCGACATACCGTAGAAGGAGAGGCTCACCACCAGGAAGCGCAGGATGGGGTCGGTGCGCAGTTTGTCCCAGGCGCCGGACAGCGTCATCATGCCGTTGATCATGCCACCCCATGACGGTGCCAGAAGTATGATGGACATCACCATGCCCAGGCTCTGAGCCCAATCGGGCAGTGCGGTATAGTGGAGGTGGTGCGGGCCGGCCCAGATGTATACGGCGACCAGTGCCCAGAAGTGGACGATACTCAGGCGGTAGGAATATACCGGCCGATCAGCCTGCTTGGGCACGAAGTAGTACATCATCCCCAGAAATCCCGCAGTCAGGAAGAAACCGACGGCGTTGTGCCCATACCACCACTGCACCATCGCATCCACTGTACCGGCATAGACCGAGTAGGACTTGGTCATGTCGACGGGGATTTCCATACTGTTGATGATATGCAGTACTGCAACGGCGAGGATATAGGCACCGAGGAACCAGTTCGCGACATAGATGTGCGAGGTTTTCCTCTTCATGATGGTGCCGAAGAAGACAATCGCATAGACCACCCAGACCACCGCAATGAGGATATCAATCGGCCATTCGAGCTCAGCGTACTCCTTGCTGGTGGTGATACCCATGGGCAGGGTAATCGCCGCAGCAACAATGACAAGTTGCCAGCCCCAGAATGTAAAGGCCGCCAGGCCATCGGACATCAGCCGCGTCTGGCAGGTGCGTTGCACGATGTAATAGGAGGTTGCAAACAGCGCCGACCCGCCGAACGCAAAAATAACGGCGTTGGTGTGTAGCGGTCGCAGTCTGCCGAAGTGCAGCCACGGCTGGTCGAAGTTCAGGGCAGGCCAAGCCAACTGCGCTGCAATCAGCACACCTACCAACATGCCGACAATACCCCAAACCACCGTCATGACGGCGAACTGGCGCACCACCTTGTAGTTGTATGTGGGGTGTTCCAGTGCAGTGTTGAGCTCGCTCATGGTTCTATTCCAATATAAAAAGTATGCAAGGTAGTGGCAGCGCTATCCGTAGCGCCCGCTCAATCGGTAAACGCCGGTGCGGCGCCGAAATCCCAGAGGATCACAGAACCGACCATCAAACAGATCAGAATGACCAGTGCGATGGCCAAAACAGCGCTGGAAAACAGAAAGCCGCGCTCCTCGGGGATTTTCATCACAATGGGTATTCCAAGATACATCAGGTACACCGACCAGCTGACAGCGACGACGCCGATCAGCATATCCAGCCACAGCACCGGGTAGAAACCGACCGCGCCAGCGAGAAACAGCGGCGTAGCCGTCAGGCCAATAATCGCGATGCCCCGCACAGTACTGGATTCCGCCCCGTAGGTGGCCGCCATCCAGTGCACGAAATAACCAATGATCGCGACACACGCGAGCATGGTCAGGTAAAAGAGGATACATATCTGGCGAGCGCTTTCACGTGTCAGGCGTATGGTTTCGCCGTGATCGCCGACTGTCCAGCCTATTTCTGTGGTGCCGTAATACCATGCAACAGCGGGCAGTATTGCGAGCAGGCACGGGTAGAGAAGCAGAGTACGCAGGGTATTCTCACTCATTGCGGCAACGGTGTGCCACTGTGTAGTGGGCCTGACCAATAAACCAAAGGTATGCTGAATCATTGGGGGCAGATCTCCCTCGTTGGAGTTTTTATTTGACGACAATGCCGTTTTGTTCTACCGAGTAACATCGGTATTTGGTGCGGGCAGAGTTGATTGAGAAGCGTGGTTTGCATGTGTACTCAGTTGGCTACATTCGCCATAGCTCGCATGGCCTGGGCATCAAGGATTTCGATCTCCTTGTTATCGACACGAAGAATCGCCAGCTTCTGCATGCGGCTGAAAACACGGCTCACGGTCTCTACTGTCAATCCCAGATAGTTGCCGATATCGACCCGTGACATCGGCAGGCGGAAATGGGTAGCGCTCAACTTGCGGCGCGCATTGCGAGTGGAGATGCTGAGCAACAGGGCCGCGACACGTTCATCGGCGGAATTTTTGCTAAGTAGTGTGATTAACACCTGATCTTCAGTGATTCTCTGGCTCATCAGTTGGAAAAAGTGGTGCTGCAGGTTTGGCATCAGGGTGCTGAGCCTGGACAGGGAGCTGAACGGGATTTCGCACACGGCAGAAGTTTCCAGTGTTCTTGCCGATGAATCGTGCACATTCTTACTGATGCCATCCATGCCGACGATTTCGCCCGGAAAGTAGAACCCCGTGACTTGCTCGCGGCCGTCATCGGTTGTCTTGTAGGCTTTTAGCGTGCCGGAGCGCACGGCGTACACAGATTGAAATTCGTCGCCCTCACGGTACAGGTGTTGCCCCTTCTGCAATGGTTTGCTGCGCTGGATAATATCGTCCAATTGAACGATGTCGTCATCTTCCAGGGTGAGGGGCAGGCATATACTGTTGAGACGGCAGTTTCCGCAGTTCACCCGGTACTCGTGCTGGCAGGGTATGAACTCTTCATCGGCTGGAGTTGAGATGTTGGAAGTCATCGGGCTTTTCCCTACATAGCGTAGGGGCGAGTATAGAGGATTTCCAGTGTAGGCTAAACTATCCATAGTCGTTAAATTGTCGCCGAAAAGGTTTTTGCAGAAGCGTCGATTACCCGGGTATCCAGATAGGCATCAAACAGCATGCATATATTGCGCAGGAAGGGTCTACCGAGTTCCGTTATCAGGATTTCATCGGAGCCTATCTGCAGCAGGCCGTCCGTTTCCATTTGGCGCATCCTGTCGATTTCGCGCCGGAACCTCGCGTTAAAGTCGACGCCAAAGCAGCGATTGCACTCGGTAATGTCCAGCTTGAGTTCACAGATCAGGCTCATGATGATAAACCGTCGTAGTTTGTCCTCACGGCTTACTTTAAAACCGCGGTACGCGGTGGGCCTGCCCTGATCAATCGCCTCGTAGTAAGCGGCGAGGTCGCGCTCATTCTGCAGGTAGAAATCACCCAACTGGCTGATCGCGGAAACCCCGAGCCCCAACATATCTTCGGCGATATTGAGCGAATAGCCCTGAAAATTACGCTGCAAACGTCCTTCGCGCTGCGCGATGGCCAGCTCGTCCTCAGGCAATACATAGTGATCCATGCCGATATGGAGATAACCAGCATCCTGCAGCCGCTGGCTGATAATACATTGCATCAGTAACTTCTCATCCGGTGTTGGCAGGGCCAATCGGTCTATCGCGCGCTGGCTGCTGAAGCGTTGCGGCATATGGGCATAGTTGTAGCAGGCGATGCGATCAGGCTTCAGGCCAATAACCTTTTCCAGCGTATCACCTATGGTTTCGCGGCTCTGATGGGGCAGGCCATAAATCAGATCAAAGCTCAATGAGCGAAAGTTGTTGTAGCGAACGTTCTCAACTAATGGCGCAACCTGTTCGTAAGGCTGAATGCGATTGATTGCTTTTTGCACGAGGGGATCAAAATCCTGTATCCCGAGGCTGATGCGATTGAAACCCAGGCCCTTGAGCAGAGCGATGGTATCGAAGTCCGTTACTCTGGGGTCGATCTCAATAGAGTATTCCCGGTAGCCGCTGTCGAGCAAGCGGAAGTGACTGGCCAGTAGGTGCATCAGCTCGGTCAGTTCGCCGTTGTCCAGGTAGTTCGGCGTCCCGCCACCCCAGTGCAACTGGGTCACGGGTCGACTACTGCCGACCACAAAAGCTTGGTGTTCCACCTCTATTTTGAGGCGACGCAGGTAGTTTCGAACGGCGTACTGCTCGCGTGTGACGACCTTGTTGCATCCGCAGTAATAGCAAATGTCATGGCAGAATGGCAGGTGAACATACAGTGACAGTGGCGCGGTTTTACGCTCGTCATTATTGCACAGCCAATGCGTGTATTGGTCGTGGGGAAAGTCCTCGCGAAACTGTGGCGCGGTGGGATAGGAGGTATAGCGAGGCCCCTGACAGCTATACTTTTCTGCCAGTGCACGCCCAGCCAGAATCTCAGAGGCTGTCCGGTCAAGGTGGCTCACATCCGTGGGCAATTGCGCCATGTCCAACTCAGTTTGTCATGTCTGGTAGCGACGAAGGCCTGACAATAACAGGGGATCGGAATCGTTTCGTTGATTCAGGTCAACAGGCTAAAGTCCTGGCTAACTCTGGTTCCCACAAGTTGTGCCTACCGCATACCTGTAATAGACTCCGCGCGATTAGTGAATTCCCGAGAGCGAAGCGTAATTGTGTCCAATCTCATCCGGAAGCTGAGCCTTTATGGCGATCATCTTCTCAGTAGAAACAAATACCTGTCGCGCCTCAATAACAGGATTCTCTCCTTCAAGGAATTAGAGTCACAGCCCTCAGAACGTGTCATTGACGCGCGAACCGACACCATCTCGGTGGCCAGTTGCCGTGTGCCTGAAGTCGAAGCATCAGAACTCACGGTTGAATTCCTGAAGCAGTCGATGCGAGAGAGTGGGTGTGTCATCGTAAGGAATTTTTTTGATCAGAATGACGTGAAAACGATGAAATCGTATATCGACTACTCTTTTTCCGTAAGAACTCGTGGCCGTGGCCGACTCGGGCGATATTTGACTAAACAATGCGATATCACCCCGGTGCTAAAAGAAACAAACGACAGCATCGCGATGAAGAAGAAATCCAATCCTACCTATGCGAATACCGTTTCCAACGGGGCAAAACTGGGGCGCTCTCTCGGCCTTGGCGGATCGATCCTGACAGTGAAAATGCCGAATGTGGTCGAGAAACTTCTCGATCTGTTTGAGCGGAAGTCGATGAAAACCCTGCTGCGCGACTATTTCGGTAACACACCCTGTGTGTCCGTTTTCAAGTGGACGTTGCGAAGATCGCAGTCGCCGGCCGAGCCCATCGATTTTCATCAGGATGGTGCCTTTATGGGGGAGGAGATAGCCAGTTTGAATTGCTGGATACCCCTGTCGAATTGTGGGCCCGGTTATGACGTGCACGGGTTGGATATTGTGCCGATAAGATTGATGCAGAAGTTTCGAACCGGCTCTGGCGTAATGGACTGGACTGTTGCAGCGCAGGCGATTTTGGATGAATACCCGGAAGAGGTCATCAAGGCGCCGACATTCCGCGAGGGTGACCTGTTGTTTTTTGATCACCTGCTACTGCACAGAACACAGTCGCTTTCCAGTGCTGAACAGCCCAGATATGCGATCGAAACCTGGTTCTTCGATTCGCTAAATTTTCCTAAAAATCAGATTCCCATGAGCTGGTAAATGCAATCCTGCGCAGTGTAATGATCAGCCCAGAGAGGCCACGCTTTTCAGTACCAGCCGGACCAGTTCTGCCTGGCGCGATACGCCCGTTTTAGCGAAAATGGATTTTAACTGCGCTCGTGCGGTGTGCTGTGAGATGCCCTGAGCGGTGGATACCTCCGCCAGGCTGAGGCCGCGCGCCAGCAGGGTGGCGAGGTTTGCTTCCGCTGGGGTTAGTTCAAACAACTCCCCGAGAATCTGGCCTGAGGTTGACTCTTGTAGATCTGGATCACTGATGAACACAGCGACTGAGGGGCTAGATTGCCCCTTGCTCCACTGCGAGGCCGGCACAGGCCGAATCACCAGCCCCAGATCGGCGCGCCCGGTCGAGCGCGGTACCCGCAGAGCGCGCACCAGAGATGTTTCTCCACGCAATTGTGCCTTGATAATAACGGACAGCGCCTGTTGTAATTCCTTGTTGATATCCCTGCCTTCGATATGCAGGCAGCCGTCCCGGAGGCTGAGACCTTCACCCTGATCGAGTAGCGCCTGGCCCACGGCATTCGTGGTAAGTAGTCGGCCACGCTCGTCGAGGATGATACTGGCTACCGACAGTTGATTGACGGCACCTGCGTAGACGTCTCTTTCCGACGTCATGCGGTTCAGCCTGGCGTAAATCTCTATTGCCAACCGCAGGTGTGGCGTCAGGGCATCAAGCAGGGTGCGTTCCCGTTTCCCGAAACGCGATTCAGTATCGCGCCTTGCGAAGCGCAATCGGGCCAGCATACCGCCCGGCTCAGTGGTGTCCACGCCGAGAATTCTGAACAGCCCGATGGGTTTAAGGTAGTGCAGGTAGTAATCCGAGCTCAACAGCTCTTTGTCGGGCAGTATGTCCGCCAAAGCAATGACTTTATCCGGAGGCAGGTTGACGAATGGGTCCAGCGAAAAAAACTGTTCGCGGTAGGCGCTGGCTTCCCAGTCGTTTGGGTCGGCGAGTCTTGTATCAGAGTCTGCGCGTGACGGATCAGGGCGTACACTGTTCAATATCACGCCCTGGTCGTCTTCTGTTGGCGGGCGCAGCACGAGCGACACCACCTGGGCGTCCATTGCCTCACGCAGTGCGGGCAGGGCCGCCTGCCACGGTTGCTGCTCCAGTGCGCCGCGATATATCAGCTCAATGAGACGGCTGAAGTCCTGATCGATCCGGCTGGATGGCTTCACTTTCAGTTCAGCTTACTTCTCGAGGTTGGACAGGTCGGCGGTGACGTGCGCCAGCGGCTTGGGACGGCCTATGCCCCAGCCCTGTAAATAGTCGACTCCCAGTTCCTCTAGCTTCACTATGATCTCATCGTTCTCGACGGATTCTGCAATCGTTTCCTGACCCAGAAAGTGCGCGAGATCATTAATGGAGCGCGCCATCGCGTAGTCGTTGCGGTTGGTATGAATACTGGTGATAAAACTACCGTCGATTTTTACGTAGTCGACGGGCAACTCACGTAGATAATTGTGACTGGCTGGGCCAGTGCCGAAGTCATCGATGGAAAACTTGCATCCTATATTCCTGAACGCTCGCACAAAATCGGACGCTTTGATCAGGTTGGAAATCGTACCTGTCTCGGTGATTTCAAAACACAGGCGGCTAGTGCCCACACCGAATTCAGAGATTTTTTCCAGCAGGTATTCCATAAAGCTGTCGTCCGTCACGCTGGCACCCGAAAGGTTGATGGATAGATTGGGGACGACTTTTTGCTCATCCATCAGCTGGCTGATCCAGGCAAAGGCCTCACGCACTACCCAGCGGTCTACCAGTGTCATAAAGCCGTAGCGCTCCGCAGATTGGATAAACTCCTCCGGTGATGCCACCGATCCGTCCTTGTTGAGCAGACCCAGTAGTAGTTCATAGTGCAGTGTGGAACTGCTGCGATCACCGATGGCCGTTTGTACAATGGGTTGCGCTCGAAGAATAAACCGTTCTGACGCCAGTGCGCTTTCAAGATCCTGCCGGCTTTGTGATTTCTGGAGCTTGTAGTCACTGATGCGACTCTGTTCCTCCTCAAAGGTGACTACCTTATTCCGCCCCTGTTGTTTGGCGTGTCGCATTGCTGACTGTGCATCCTCGATGACCTCCTCGACGGAGGGACTGTGCTCAAGAATGGGTGCCACGCCGACGGAAACAGTAAAACTGACATTCTCGCCTTCGATGTCCATGGAGCTAGCTTCGATATCGCTGCGAATTTGTTCCGCGATCTGTGCCGCTTGCTCCAGCGTTCGATCTATCAGCAATACTGCGAACTCATCGGCTTCCATTCTGGCAGACGAGGCTTTCTTGCCGTGCATCTGGGCCAGCAGCTTTGCAAATTCCAACAGCACCTGATCGCCTGTAATACGATCGTATACTTCGTTAACCAGTTTGAACTGGTCGATGTTCAGGTAGAGGATCGCATGCTGTGAGAGTTTTGACTGGCTGTGCTGCAGTGCGCGTTGCATCTGTCCCATGAACGCTTTGCGATTGATCAGTTTGGTCAGCATGTCGTGATTGCGGGCGAAGCTGAGCGATTTTTGTACGTGCTCCAGAGCGTGGTACATACTCTGGTCGACAACAGAGAGGTTGTCAGTCGGCGCCGGAGGTTGCGCGCCGCGGCTCAGCAATCTCGCCAGCTGAATCGCACTTAGATCGCCGACTTTTTGTCCCCGCTCGTTGACGAAAATAAAGCGGTCGCGTGTCGGGCTGATCCAGGCGAGTTGCATGCGTTTTTTGGTGTCGTTCTTATCGCGGTATGTCAGCCAGTTGCCATAATCCAGTTGCTCGACGCGTTTCACCCAGCGCCGCAGGCGTGGCAGTTCATCGACTTTTGCCCGAACCTCGGACGGCTCCGGTCCGGGACTCAGCCGTTCTGGATCCACGGGCGCGGATTCGATGTTGATATTTCCCGCCAGAATACCGCGCAGCGTATCCAGCACCTCCTCATGACTGATGTTGGTGGGCAGGGCGCTGGAGATCTGCTGGTTGATCAGGTCGATAAAAGGCTCGGCTTCGAGGCTACGCTGCACGTGCATATCGTCGCCGACATCGCCGTGTGTCTGTTCGTCCAGCCACACGCTCAAGACGTCCAGTGTCCGCACCTGCTCAGCCCAGGCCTCGCTGTCGGGGCCATCCCTGACGTGCGTGAGTACCAGTAGGTCGCGCCATCCATTCTCAATCAGGTCCAGTAGTACCTTCGGTGCTCTCGGTGGCTTGATCCGTTCATTGATGACATTGCTGACTTCTCGCCTGGCCTCGGCCACCTTGTGCTGCCCCTCCTGCGTGCGCACCACACGATCGACATTGCGCGCCAGTGCGCGCTCCTGCTGAGCCGTCAGTACGTCGATTTTCTCAAGGGCAGCGTCAAACACCGAGTCGTCGTTTTCATAGTCCGCGAGAATCTCTTCGACGATCTCGTTGATACGGGTTTCCAGCGCTTTGTTGGGGAAGTTGGCAGAGGAGGCGAGACGGGACAGTTTATTGACCACGTTGCGAGCGGTGTTGGTGTGATCGACAAAAAATTGGGGATCTAGCAGTGCCAGTTTGGCCAGCGGGATTTGCAGGTTACCCAGTGCCGGTTTTACTTCGGTGCTCACATCCAGTTTGGATTTGATTGTACCGAACAGGTTGTCAACCATATCCAGCTGGTTGAGGCTGTCCGCAGTCAGGCCGCTGCTATCTTTCAGGCCGCGAATATCGTCCTTGTTACTCGCCAGGTATGCGCGCAGGGAGTCACTTTGCTGCACCGCTTCGCGCGCCTGTGAATTCCGCTGTAGCGCGCTGAGTGCCTTGGCAATGGACTTGGCGTCAGCCAGTCGGCTTTGGTCAAGGTCTGTGCTCGCCACCGTTGCACCGTCCCAGGTTCCGCTCATTGCAGTACCTTTGGCCAGTACCCGGCCCTCGGCCAGGCCCTCCGCCTCGCGTTTGAAGTTGAGTGCGTCGACCACCGAGCGATACAGGTTGGCGGGATTTACATTGCTGAATGCCCCGCCCATTGTCGCGCCCAGTTGTTTCTCGGCCTCATTCAATTCTGTGATGGCGGAGGTCAGTGGCTGGATCGCCGCACGCGTGGCATTCAGTTGCGCCTCGGATACGTATTGTGGTTGCGGCTCCGAGAGTGATTGGGCAGTTGAGGATGATGGCTTGTGGGGTCTGTCTCTGCGGATCAGGGGTTCCGGCCTCGTGTCGAGGGGGGCCTGCTTCAGCAGAGAGCCTCTTTTTTCTATCTCCGCCTCTATGTCGGGTAGTATCCCTGCTTCTGCGAGGAGGGTGTTTAGCGGCAGGTAATAGCCGTCCATATCGTGAATGAAATGTTTGGTGAAAAAGTCGTAAATTCCAGGTAGTACACTGTGCGGGACATCCTCATCCAGTAGTGCTCGCTGGAACGCCCGGCAGATTTGTCGAATATGGATGGGGGAGCGAACTTCGTTGGGGTCAAGGTCGACAAGCGTCGCCAGACGCAATGTCAGTGCCTCCAGTGAGATTTTATACAAACTCTCGCCAAGCAGTACCATACGGTCTATTGCGAGGAAATCTTCATACTCCTGCTGGTCTATCAGATCCAGTTCGTCGGCGCTGCCTATCTGATAGCGCCACAGATGATCCTCAGTGTGATCCGGCGTGAAATCGCGGAAGTAGTTTGAAATGTGCAATCTGACCCGGTCAACGACGCTGTCTGCCCGGCGGCGCAGAAAACTAGCCGCTTCAAAGTGGAAGTTTTTTTCACCTTCACGCGGCCTGCTGCGAGAAGCGCACTCGTGTAGATAGGTGGTCAATTCGCCGAAAAAGGGTGTCAGTGCCGATTGCAGTTTTTCCAGACTTTGCTTTTCCACCTTGTCGAGTAGAACAGCGTATTCCGCCGTGGCAGCGAGCGTTTTCGACGCGACGGTGGCGGCGGCAAATGTTGCCACCTTGCCCGGTGCCGGTTTTTTACCTGCTGTCGCACCTACCTTGTTGTTGGTGACAGGTGAGGCCGCCTCAGCAGGCGTATCGTCCTCGGCGGACTGTGCCTGTTCAATAGCGCTCAGATAGAGCGTGGATAAATCGGCGTTCGATGCATCGAACTCCAGTGTGATGCTGTCGTGATAGAGTCTGGCGATTTTAACTTTGGCATCGCCAGGTGGGTGCTTGAGTTTGCTGGTGTCGGTGATTGAGAGCGTGATAGCAGCGTCCACTGCAAGGTTGAACAGGGCTTCAGCCGCCGCCGCATCCAGTACGGTTTCCAGTTGCAGGCGCCCGTCAGACAGTGACGACAACTGTCCAGACAGCTGCACTTCATCGCCCAGCGCAAGTGAAGCGGATAACTTTGCGGGCTGTTGCTGATCGTTAGGCATTGGGCCTCGAATTTTTATGCGGTGGTCGAAACTCGACGAACATTGGCAGAAGTATACCTTGATCTGCCAGTGTCACAACAACCCCCCCGAATGGGTGGTTGGCCTGGTACGCGGTTTGCGATATTGTCTTGCAAGCCGTTCAGAAATGACGGTTACTATCCGCTGTTGGCGGCATCCAGAAACGCCGGTTTCTCGCCGCCGCCGTGGATGGCAAAGTTAGTGCCACTCACATACGAGGCCATTGGCGATGCGAGAAACAGGCAGGCATTGCCAATGTCCTCCGGTACGGCCATCCGTCCCAGTGGAATGGTTGCGCCGACCGCGGCAATACCTTCTTCGTCGCCATAGTGTAAATGCGCCTGCTCTGTTTTGGTGAGGCCTACCACCAACGCATTGACGCGCACTTTGGGCGCCCATTCAACGGCCAGCGAGGTGCCCAGGTTCACCAGGCCCGCTTTGGCGGCGCCGTAGGCTGCGGTCCCTGGAGACGGACGAATAGTGCTGACACTGGCGATATTGATGATACAACCACCTTCATCCTGCTGCTGCATTACCCGGTTGGCTACCTGGCTGAAATTCAGCGGAGCTATGAGGTTGAGTCGAATGATGGACTCCGAAAAGCGAGGCGAGGCAGTTGCCGCCTCGGCGTACGGCGCGCCTCCGGCATTGTTCACCAATACGTCCAGTCGTCCATACTGTTGCACAGCGAAGTCGACACAGGCCTCGATCTGCTCGAAATCCCGCACGTCACAGTTGGTAAACAGCGCTTTGCGGCCTTCGAATTCCGGCAGGGTGTCCGGCTCAGCCCTGCCACATATGACAACATCGGCGCCCGCTTCGAGAAACCTCTGGGTGATGCCCCGGCCAACGCCCTTGCCGCCGCCAGTGACGATAACTACCTTGCCGCTAAAATTCAGCGTGTTTTCCATTCTGTTGCTCCTGCTGTTTGTGCGGGGTGTGCCTTGCGGCTTTCCACGCTTGAGATCAATCCACGATTTACATAAGATGCTCGGGCTGCGCGTATCCTAACCGAATTCCCATTGACAGGAAATTTCCGACGGGCGCTCAACTCCAGACGCGAAATTCAATCCAAAAGCGGTTGCACATGCTGTTTCAGCCAGCAGCTGCACATTATCAGGAATAGAAGCTATGACTACCGAAAATTTGCCAGTACTCGCCATTCTGGGTGGAACCGGGGATTTGGGTACGGGGTTGGCCCGTCGTTGGGCGCAGGCCGGATACCAGGTCATCATCGGTTCGCGGACTCAGGAAAAGGCAGAGGCAGCGGTGGCTGATTTACGCGAGGTCATGGCGGAGCGCGGCGTCGCTGAAATTACTGTGCAGGCAATGGAAAATCTGGCGGCGGCAGAGGCTGCTGATATCGTCACACTCACGGTGCCCTTCAGCCATCAGGCGGGCACGCTGGAACTGGTGAAGCCGGCTCTTCAGGGAAAGATATTAATCGATGTGACTGTGCCATTGGTACCGCCCAAGGTTGCGCGTGTACAGCTACCTGAACAGGGCAGCGCCGGGCAGATCGCCCAGGATTTGCTCGGTGAAGATGTCAGCGTAGTCTCCGCATTCCAGAATGTTGCCGCTGCGCATTTGCAGGAAGGTCACGGCCTCGAATGTGATGTACTGGTGTGCGGTAACAAGAAGGCTGCGCGTGAGGAAGTCATCAAGCTGGTGGAAGCGGCCGGGATGCGCGGTTTCCACGCGGGGATGATCAACAACGCGGCCGCCGCTGAGGCCCTGACTTCGGTTTTGATTACCATTAACAAACAGTACGGTTGTCATGCAGGTATCAAAATCAGCGGGCTGGATTGATTGGCCTCGCGTTTTTGTCGCCTCCCGGAGCCCCGCTGTAGATGACAACCCGACTGGAACTGATTCCCCTCCTGCGCTTTCCATTGGTAGAACCCGGTGACGATCTCGTACAGCTTATTTTTGCCGCCCTCGGTGACAACGAGTTGTCACTGCAGGCCGGTGATGTGCTGGTGATAGCGCAAAAAATCGTGTCCAAGTCTGAGAACCGCTATGTGCGATTGGCCGATGTGAGCGTGGGCGATGAGGCGGAGACGCTGGCGGCGCAGGCCGACAAGGATCCGCGTCAGGTGCAGTTGATTTTGCAGGAGAGCAGGGAAGTGCTGCGGGTGCGGCCGGGTGTGATAATTGTCGAACATCGCAACGGGTATGTGCATGCCAATGCCGGAATCGACAAATCGAATATCGTGAGGGACGACTGCGACCCTCGCGTACTGTTATTACCCGAAGACCCTGATGCCTCTGCGCGCGCACTGCGCAGCGGCCTTGCCGAGCGGACTGGTTTGGCACCGCAGATCATCATCAACGACAGTATGGGTAGGGCCTGGCGCAATGGTACAGTGGGCCTTGCCATAGGAACCGCTGGGCTGCTGCCGCTGTACAACCAGATTGGGGATGTGGACATGTTCGGCAATGTGCTGGAGGTGACGGAACCTGCCGTGGCAGATGAACTGGCGGCGGGCGCCTCACTGGTGATGGGGCAGGCCGCTGAAGCCTGCCCGGTTGTATTGGCGCGCGGAGCCTGCCTCAAACCTGCCGATGTCGGGTCCGACAGCCTGCTGCGCGAAAAGTCCCGCGACATGTTCCGCTGATGAATACCACTGAAAAATCTGTACTGGCGCTGTCCGGTGGAGTCGGCGGTGCGAAACTGGCGCTGGGGCTGGCCGACGAACTGCCGCCCGGTGCGCTGCACGTGCTGGTCAATACCGGCGACGACTTCAGCCATCTCGGCCTGCATATCAGTCCCGATATCGACACCTTGCTGTACACGTTATCGGGCAGTGCCAACGCAGAGCAGGGGTGGGGCCTACAAGGCGAAAGCTGGAATGCGATGGATGCACTGCAGCGCCTGGGCGGAGAGACCTGGTTTCGCCTCGGTGATAAAGACCTGGCGACGCACCTGTGGCGAACCGATAGGCTTGCGCAGGGTGACAGCCTTATCGATGTTACTGATTTGCTGGCCCGGCGGCTGGGTATCGCCAGCCATATTCACCCGATGTGCAATTCACCCGTGCGCACAACTGTGCACAGCGAACAGCGCGACCTGCCGTTTCAGCACTACTTTGTGAAAGAACAGTGCCAGCCCGTAGTCTCGGGTTTCAGTTTTGAGGGTATTTCCGACGCCAGGCCCAATGAATATGTGATGCAGTTGCTAAGCGGCGATGCCGTATCGACCATTGTCGTCTGCCCCTCCAACCCGTTCGTCAGTATCGATCCAGTGTTACAAATTCCGGGCATGTGGCAGAGCTTACGCGACAGTGTAGCGCCAGTGGTGCTGGTGTCGCCGATCGTGGCCGGTATGGCGCTGAAGGGCCCGGCAGCTAAGATGATGGCCGAATTGGCGATGCCAGTAACCGCCAGGGGCGTAGCAGAGCACTACTGCAACCGGTATCCCGGCTTGCTGGACTGTTTCGTGATCGATGAAAGTGACGCTACACTGGCCGCTGATATCGCCGCGTTGGGCGTGGAGGTGGCAGTGACATCGACAGTAATGAAGAGCAGGGAAGACAAACAGCGCCTGGCGCGTTTCACCCTGTCTTTAATGGGGGGCTGAGACGATGGCCCGCGCACTGTTGCCGCTGAAGGATCTGGTACAGGCCAAAACGCGCCTCAGTGGTTTGCTGCGGCCTTCGGAGCGCCGGGCGCTGGCGCAGGCTATGGCCGAAGATGTATTGACGGTACTGGCAGCACACAGCGAAATTACCGGGATCACCCTGGTATCGGATGATCCGGGTGCTGCAATGCTCGCCGCCAAATTCGGCGCCGACTGCTGGTCGGAGAATGCCCTTGAATGCTGCGGTCTCAACCCGCTTATGCAGCGCGCCAGCACCAGGTTACTGGCTCACAGTGAGGAGCCACTGTTGGTCCTGCACTGTGATCTGCCACTGCTGAGGGGAGAGGATGTCAGCGCTGCACTGGCTGCGCAGCGCGAGATAGACGGCCTTATTGTCGCTTGCGATCAGCAGGGCAGAGGCACCAATCTGCTGGCATTTGGCGCACGCTGTGTGCCGCAATTCTGCTTTGGGATAAATAGCTGTGCCGGGCATGAGGTAAGTGCTCGCAGTGCTGGCATCCCGGTCAAAATACTGCAAAGATCCGGTATCGGCGTTGATGTGGATGAACCCGCAGACCTGGAACAGGTGATGAACAGCCTGCATTTGCGACCTCACAGCAACACCGCCGCACTGCTTTATAACACTGAACTGGGAGCACGCATTACGCTTGCGTTGGCCACAATGGTAGACAGCGCAGAGGCTGTCGACGCTGGAAATAGGGGATTGCACAGTTGATGTCAGATTGGCAGGCATTACAAGAGCACTTGCGCCAGGGCAATGTGCCTAGCGATCAACAGGCGCTGTTGCTGGCGGAAATAGACGATACCGCTGCACTGGCGGAGATTGCAGCTGCGCTGCGCGACCGCGGACATTGCAACGTAATCACTTATTCACGCAAGGTCTTTATTCCACTGACACACCTGTGCCGGGATGTTTGCCATTACTGTACGTTTGCGCGCACTCCAAAAAAAATCGAACAGCCTTATATGCCGGTGGAGGATGTGCTTGAACTGTGCCGTGAAGGCGCAAAAATGGGCTGCCAGGAGGCGCTGTTTACGCTAGGAGAGAAACCCGAATTGCGCTACAACGCGGCGCGCCAGGCGCTGCAAGAGATGGGATTTGCCAGCACGCTGGATTACGTTGCGGAAGTCGCGCGCCGGGTATTGTCGGAAACGGGGCTGCTGCCGCATATCAATGCAGGGTGCATGGATGTCGACGAAATCGCCGGTCTGCGCCGGGTGAGTGCTTCCATGGGCATTATGCTGGAGTCCGGGTCGGAGCGGCTCTGCCAGAAGGGTATGCCACACTACGGGTCGCCAGATAAAGAACCTGCGCGGCGCCTGCAGACGATAGAACTGGCGGGACGCGCTGCTGTACCGTTCACGTCGGGCATACTCATAGGCATCGGCGAAACCCGTCAAGAGCGAATTGAATCACTGCTGGCGCTGCGTGAGATACATGCACGGCACGGTCATCTACAGGAAGTTATCGTACAGAATTTTCGCGCCAAGCCCGGTACGCTGATGTCCTCCGCGCCAGAGCCGGATCTGAATGAACTGCTCTGGACCATCGCTGTGGCGAGACTGGTGTTCGGCCCGCAGATGAATATTCAGGCGCCGCCCAATCTAAGCCCCGGGGTGCTGCCGCAACTGGTCGCAGCGGGTATCAATGACTGGGGCGGTGTATCGCCACTGACGCCGGATTATGTGAACCCGGAGGCGCCCTGGCCACACTTGGAGCGGTTGGCGGCAGAGACCGCAGCGGCCGGAAAGTTTCTCGAACAGCGGCTGACGATCTACCCTGCGTATGCTGTCGACGGGAAGCGCTGGCTGGATGCTGAAGTGGTGCCAGCGGTGCTGCGACAGTCGGATGCCGCAGGTTTTGCCCGCCGCGACAACTGGGTGCCCGGTGAGGAACACGCCGTACCCGCTGTCGATGCGCAGTTGCTGGCAACCGTGCCGCAAATATCTGCAGTGTCTGGTGATGTGCAGGAGATTGTCCGGCGCTGCACAGAGACAGCCGCACTGACGGAACAGGATGTGACGCGGTTGTTCGAGGCGCGCGGGGCAGATTTCGCCTACCTGGTGGCGCAGGCCAACCGGTTGCGTGAAGCTGTCAATGGCGACACAGTAAGCTATGTCGTCAACCGCAATATCAACTACACCAACGTCTGCTATTTCAAATGTCAGTTCTGTGCCTTTTCCAAGGGCAAGCAGAGCGAAAACCTGCGCGGCAGGCCCTACGACATCAGCGCAGAGGATATCGCTCAGCGCTGCATTGAAGCCTGGGAGCGCGGCGCCACTGAGGTCTGTATGCAGGGCGGGATTCACCCCGATTACACCGGCCAGACCTACCTCGATATCGTACACACCGTACGCAGTGTGACACCCGCGATGCACATTCACGCATTCTCGCCGCTGGAAGTCTGGCAGGGCGCTGCGACGCTGGGCATCAGTGTTCCGGCATTTCTGCGGCAGTTGCGCGCGGCCGGGCTCGGTACACTGCCCGGAACCGCGGCCGAGATTCTGCACGACGATGTGCGAGCCAGTCTGTGCCCGGACAAACTCAATACCGCTCAGTGGCTGGAGGTGATGGAGGCGGCGCACAACGAGGGGCTGCGCACTACGGCGACAATTATGTACGGCCATATTGACCGGCCCGTGCACTGGGCCAGCCACCTGCTGCATATCCGGTCACTGCAGCAGCGCACCGGCGGCTTCACCGAGTTTGTGCCATTGCCGTTCGTGCATATGGAGGCGCCCATGTACCTCAAGGGCAAGGCCAGGCGCGGGCCGAGTTTTCGCGAGGCGGTATTGATGCACGCCGTGGCGCGACTGACCTTCCATGGCCTGATCGATAATATTCAGGCCTCGTGGGTGAAGATGGGTAAAGACGGTGTTGCAGTGTGCCTGAACGCCGGCGTCAATGATCTCGGCGGTTCACTGATGAATGAAAGTATCACCCGCGCTGCGGGTTCAGACCACGGTCAGGAGTGGGCACCAGCGCAATTGGAGGAGCGTATTCGCGCAGCCGGTCGCCGTCCACGGATGCGCACGACGCTGTATGCTGATGCCGGTGAGCAGCGACAAAAGGCCGCGTTTGCGGCTTCACCCCTGGCCGAGGTGCACAGCGCTACCGCCGGCAAGCGACAGCGTAGCAAGCGGATTGGCGAGGCCATCACTGCCGATATCACGCCGCAGGCACTACCGGTGACATGGGTGCAGTCGCCGGCAGATTCCTCCGTCTATGAAAGTGTGGTGTTGATGGCGGCCTGTAACTGACGTGGCCCCACGCTGAGATGAGTACTCCGCAAGCAGACAGGCGCATCGATCTAGAACAGAGCTGGCGACTACCGTTAGCCGCAGAGTTTGATCAGCCGTATATGCAGCAACTGAGGGATTTTCTGCTGGCGGAGAAAAAGTCCGGCAAGCGGATATTTCCTAAAGGTAGCGAGTTTTTCAACGCCTTCAAGCACACGCCGTTGGACAAGGTAAAAGTGGTGATCCTCGGACAGGATCCCTACCACGGCGAAGGTCAGGCGCACGGCCTGTGTTTTTCGGTACAACCCGGGGTCGCCGTGCCACCCTCGTTGAAAAATATCTACAAGGAATTGCAGGCTGAGCTGGATTTTGACATTCCCAATCACGGTTGTCTCACCGCCTGGGCAGAGCAGGGTGTGTTATTGCTCAACAGCGTACTGTCAGTGGAGTGCGCCCGGGCGGCCTCACATCAGGGCAAAGGGTGGGAGCAATTTACCGACCGGGTAATTGAGGTGATTAATGCACAGCGCGAGGGCGTTGTCTTTCTGCTGTGGGGCAGCTACGCCCAGCGCAAGGGAGCGATTATCGACAGTACCCGACACTGTGTGCTCAAGGCGCCGCACCCCTCACCGTTGAGCGCACACCGGGGTTTTTTCGGGTGTGGGCATTTTGTTGCCGCCAATCGGTATCTGCAGGACCTTGGACAGACCCCCATCGATTGGCGGCTGTCGCGAAACCCCTGAGATGTACCAGCAGTCTGGCACAGCCGCTGCGCAGCCCGCTCAGATAATTCAGCCAGTTTCCAGCGGATAGGGCAACTCAAGCAGTTCCAGAGCGGGCCCGTCTTCAGCCCCCAGTAGCAGTCCATTTGTCGCACTTTCGGTGACTGCAGATACCAGCACCCGCGTTTTACCCTTACTGCTACAGCAGTTGATGACACTGCCAACGTTTTGTCCGGAGCTTGCATCAAACAGCGCCGTACCGATTGCACAGTCCACTTGCACCGGCAGCTCTGCGGCGTAGGCGCGCCGCTTGGATTTCCCCAGGTAATGCAGGCGTGCTACCACTTCCTGGCCGGTGTAGCAGCCTTTCTTGAAACTGATATGTCCGGTGAGATCATAGTTGAGCACCTGTGGCACGAATTCGCCGACAGTACTCGCTTCGATACGGGCAATGCCGCTGCCAATTTGCAGTGCCTGCCAGTCGGCCTCGATGCCTTCAATCATCAGCTCAGCCATGCGTGCGAGGCGTTCTGCGCTACCCGCCCGCGACAGGAAGCACTCGAACTGCTGGCCGTTGTGATCCATTTGTACCAGTACGAAATCATCTGAGCGGCTCGTGGCAAAGCGTTCTGCGGGGATATCCGGGAAGACTTTGGCCAGCGTAGCCGATGCCTGTGAACCCCAGACCGATACACTGATCCAATCCTCGCTTTCGGCATCGATTTCGGCCTTGGAAAAAATAATGTACTTGCCAAACGCCGCTGCACTGTCGGCGCGAATATCGCGTCGCATACGCAGTGCATAGTGCTCTGGCGCGACCTCAAACAGGAGGAAGTCGCACAGCACTCTTCCCTTGGGGGTGCAGAACAAGCCAGGGATTGCCAGATGAGAATCCATCTTGCGCGTGTCGCAGGTGGTCTGTCCCTGCAGAAATTTGAGTGTATCCGGCCCGGCGATGTACAGCAGGGCTTCCGTCTCAAGAGAAGCGTAATAACAGTTCAAGCGCGTAACCTCATTGTTGGTTCGCCCATGATATGCGCTGTTTCCGGCTGTGTCAGCAACCGGCAAGGGTAATGGGCGATTCTGTCGCAATACCGGGCGTGCAAAGGAGAATGCACAGAGGCGCTCCAATAACGATATACTAGCCGCAATTGGTGACCCACCTGGACAAGTTTACTGGCATGATTGAACGTGAAGAAATAAACCGTATGCGTTGGGCCGCAAGGCGCGGCATGTTGGAACTCGATCTGGTGTTGGAGCCGTTTGTGACATGGCGCTACGCACAGCTGAACGATGCGGATCGAAGGCGCTTCCAGCAGTTAATGTTGTGTGAAGATCAGGATTTGTTTGCCTGGTTTATGCAGCGGGTCACACCGGAGGACGAGGAGCACGCGCAAATTGTCAAGCAGATACTCCACTTCGCCCAGTCTGCACCTGAGGATAGGTGAGTCCCGACACCGCGCATTGCTCTATGTGGCGCTTTGCGTTGCCACTGTCTGCGCTCTGGGCGCGATCTGTGCACGCGGTTACGCGCTTATTGCTCTTCTGCTGTTACCTGCAGCACTCCTGTTGCTGTGGCAGATGCGCCGCGATCCGATGGTCGGAGCTGAGCTCATTTATAAGCAGCGCCTGTGGTGTTTACAACGCGGTGACACATGCCGCAGAATTACTCCCACAAAACGCAGTACCGGCACGAGCGCGGTGATTTATCTGGCGTTTGCCGAACAGCCTTCAGGTCGTGCGGGGCATATTTGGCTGTTCAGGGACAGTTCATCCGAGCAGGAGTTGCGAAGGTTACGTGTCCGTTTGAAATTGCTGCGCTAGAGCGGTGAGTTATCGGGCTGCAGAATTGTGTCGTGTGCTTCCGGCAGCAAGTTGGGGTAATCCAGTGTGTAATGAAGGCCGCGACTCTCCTTGCGTGATATCGCACAGCGAATCATAAGCTCGGCAACCATGGCCAGGTTGCGAAGTTCCAGCAGGTCATTGCTGACTTTATAGTTGCCGTAGTACTCCGCTATCTCTGTCTGCAGCAACTGGACCCGGTGCAGGGCGCGCTGCAGTCGTTTGTTGGTGCGCACAATACCCACGTAGTCCCACATGAAGCGGCGTAATTCATCCCAGTTATGGGAGATCACTACGTCTTCATCGGAGTCTGTTACCTGGCTTTCATCCCATGGCGCGGCGCAGCCGGGAGCGGGCATCTTTCGGCGGTTGGCGGCGATATGGTTGGCTGCAGACTCGGCGTAGACAATGCATTCGAGAAGAGAATTACTCGCCATGCGATTTGCGCCGTGCAGACCAGTGCAGGATGCTTCGCCGACTGCATACAGCCCCGGGACATCGGTGTGACTGTGCTGGTCGACCAGTATACCGCCGCAGGTATAGTGCGCCGCCGGTACGACAGGGATGGGCTCGGCACTAATATCGATGCCGAATTCCATGCACTGCGACATCACCGTGGGAAAGTGGCTTTGCAGAAATTCTCGGGGTTTATGCGAAATATCGAGATAGACGCAGTCGGCACCGAGGCGCTTCATCTCGTGATCTATTGCTCGCGCCACTACGTCGCGCGGTGCCAGTTCGCCGCGCTCGTCGAAACGGTGCATGAAGCGCGTGCCATCGGGCAGTATCAATTTGCCACCTTCACCCCGTATGGCTTCGGTGACCAGAAAAGATTTTGCCTTCGGATGGTACAGGCAGGTGGGGTGGAACTGGTTGAACTCCAGATTTGCTACCCGGCAGCCGGCGCGCCACGCCATTGCCACGCCATCGCCACTGGCGCCATCCGGGTTGCTGGTATACAGGTAGGCCTTACTGGCGCCGCCGGTGGCCAGCACGACTGCCGAAGCCTGAAAGAGGTCGACGTGTCCGGTGCGCTGATCGAGAATATAGGCTCCTTCACAGCGGCCGTTCGTAATGACCAGATCGACCGCCACACGGTGCGCAAATATATCGATATTATCAGCGGCAATAGCGCGTTCGGTGAGTACCTCCGATATCGCGCGCCCGGTGCGGTCGGCTGCATGAATAATGCGCCGGTGGCTGTGGCCGCCCTCCATCGTCAGGTGAAATTCGCGACTCTGTTGGTCGCTCTGTTCTTTGCGCAGATCAAAATCCACACCCTGTTCCACCAGCCATTCAACACAGCGGCGACTATTGCTGACAGTGAACTCCACCGCATCGCGATGACACAGGCCAGCGCCTGCGGCGAGGGTGTCGGTGACATGGGAATCCACGGTATCGCGGTTGTGTAATACCGCAGCCATGCCGCCCTGTGCCCAGAACGTTGAGCCCTGATTGAGGTCCGCTTTTGACAGCATGGCGACCCGGCAATCACCGGGCAGGCGCAGGGAGAGGCTGAGACCGGCCGCTCCGCTGCCGATAACCAGAACATCGTGTTGGTAACTAGTGGCCATAGTGTTCAGTGCTTGCTGCTCGGGGAGGTGAAATATATGATGCGTCTCAAAGACTTAGCTTTGGTTAAAGATCAATCAGTGGAGTATATACGACCTCGTGGGTAATACGAAAACAATCCGGACCGGAACTTTCCTCCGCGCAGGTACTCTTAATCGGGGTTCGTGGAACCTGTTGCGAACTAAAAATCACTATTGTTGTCAATTGAGGGAGTGGACTGCATCAATTGATCGTGTGGTTTCAGGAGTTAGGGAGGGAAACCAGACGTGACAGCCGGGGTGACGGACCAGCAACTAGTCGCCAGGGTGCAGAAAGGTGATTCAAGGGCTTTCGATCTGCTTGTATTGAAATATCAACACAAGATATTTGGATTGATTGGTCGCTATGTGCGTGATGCCGATGAAGTACAGGACGTTGCTCAGGAAGCGTTTATCAAGGCCTATCGAGCACTGCCCAGATTCCGGGGAGACAGCGCGTTCTATACATGGCTGTACCGTATCGCAATCAACACGGCCAAGAACCACCTGGTATCGCGCTCGCGCAGGCCACCGGGTTCCGATATTGAGCTCGAGGATGCCGAATATCTTGAGAATGGCGGCAGTTTGAGGGAGATAGAAAACCCTGAAAATGCCTTGTTCGGTGCTGAGTTGAAGGCCGTAGTGGAAGGCGCAATCAGTGCATTGCCCGAAGATTTACGCACTGCTATCACACTGCGTGAATTTGAGGGGCTCAGCTACGAGGATATCGCCGACATCATGGGCTGCCCGATAGGCACTGTGCGATCGAGAATATTTCGGGCGCGAGAGACAATTGATGGATTGGTAGGGCAGCAGATGAATGGTGAGAGCTTGGCGCAGGATGTGTGAGCGTTCAACGGTGGGCTGTTTGCAAGTTAACTACACGGGTATAAAGCCGACACAATGTGCGGCTGGGAAGGTAGCAGAGTATGAATGAAAGAATGCGCGAATCACTTTCAGCCCTGATGGATGATGAGGCGAATGAGCTGGAATTGGAGCGGGTGCTGTCACAGATGGGCAGCAACGACGAATTACGGCAGACATGGTCGCGCTATAATCTGGCGCATAATGCAGCGCAGGGAGATCAGCTGGCGCACCTCGATTGGGATATCTCCGGACGGGTGCAGTCGGCGCTCGCATCGTCGGGTACATCCGGCTCGTCGTCTGTCAGTACCGCGGGCGAAGGCTATAGGAATCGTTTGCTGCGACCGTTGATCAGTGTCGGTGTGGCGGCGTCAGTGGCGTTTACAGTGGTTATTGGTGGTCAACAACTCGCGGGCGTGGACAATCCCGATACTTACGCAGTTGAGCAATCCGTGCCCGGCAATCCTTCACCTGTCGGCTTGCTAAACATTGCCGGTGCGGTGCCTGTGCAGGCCAGTTTTGGCACGGATCCGGCCGTGCCTCAGCTGCAGCCAGCGGTGCGTACTGCTTACCAGGACCTGGCCGAGCAGCGTCTGCGCAAATATATGCAACTGCATGCAGAGCAGGCGGCACTAAACTCTCCGCAGGGTCTGGTACCGTATGCGCGTGTGCCCGAGATTCGCGAATAGGTCTGTCTGGAGTGTTATTGAAACGGCTAAAGTACATCTATAAACCGTCCTCGGTGCTGCTGCTGTCAGTGCTCGCAGCAGCAGGGGGCACAGCAGAGGCGGCCGCTGGAGATTGCCCGGACGCCGATCCCGCGGCGCTACAATGGCTGGACAAAATGTCGCGCAGCCTTCGACAGGTCAATTATCAGGGCGTGGTGACACTGCAGCGCGGAGACGAAATGCAAGTGATGCAAGTTTCCCATGCCGTCCATGACGGTGTCAGTTCCGAGCGGCTTACCGAACTTACCGGTCAGGGCGCGCAGGTGGAGCGAGACTATCACCCAGTTGACTGTATTCATCCCGGCGATCGCTTGTTGCGCCTTGAGGCGTTGTCCCCGGCAGACCGCTGCGGTATCACCGAGCACTATCGTTTTACCCTTGCCGATGCCGAACGAGTAGCGGGGCGCAACGCGGTACGCATCAGGATTGAACCTCTGGACATGTACCGCTTCGGTTATATGATGGCGCTCGATGCGGAAACCGGTCTGTTACTCAAATCGCAGATCCTCAATAATGGCCAACAGGTAGTAGAGACCATGCAGTTCGCGGATTTGACCTACGGCGAACCTCCAGTTACACCTGAGGAGACTGCGGCAGGCATACCTGCTGCGACAGGCGATTCTGCTAGAGCCGTATCTGTAGCAGCGAGTGCTGCAGCTGCGGAGCCGGAACCGATAAGACCTGCCTCCGGTAATATCGCCGTGGTGCACGCGGCACAGCACCCGCGCAAAGGCGAAGCACAGGCTGCGCACTCGGTCGCTCATGCATGGGCGGTCGGTTGGCTGCCACGCGGTTTCGCTGCCACGGACGCGAGCCAGGGTAACAGCGGTCGCCGGACCTATACCGATGGTTTGAGTGTATTTTCGGTGTTTTTGGAAGATCTCAATATCGAAATACAATCCGGAGAGGGGCTGGTACGTCGGGGAGGCACCATCACCTATACCCGGGGCCTGCATATAGCGGGCAGGCCGGTACTGGTCACAGTGATAGGCGAGGTGCCGGTTAATACCGCCAGAATGGTTGCCAATTCAGTGAGTTGGGTACAGTAATATGCTGACAGAAAGCGGGCGAGTTGTCGGTCTGGAAACGGATGGTCTGTGGGTGGAGACGATTCGCCGCAGTACCTGTGGGACCTGCTCCGCGCAAAAAGGCTGCGGTCACGGCATTCTTAACCGTATCGCCGAGGGAAAACGGGGCTATATCCGCGTTTTACCTGGAGATCATCCGGTGGATCACTACAAAGTGGATGATCAGGTGCTGATCAGTATTCCTGAAGAAGTCATTCTGCGCGGATCGATCATTGCTTATGTGTTGCCACTGATGACCATGCTGGCAGGCGCGCTGTTGGCGGTCAATTGGTTGCCGGGAAACGAAGACTTGCTGGCCGTGGGCGGTGCGATAGGCGGCTTGACACTGGGATATACCCTGATGCGCTGGCATGGCAGCCGGCACCGCGGTGACCCGGATTTCCAGCCGGTGCTGTTGCGGGTCATCGACTCGCCGGCAGAGGCTGTCACCCTGCGTTGAACTTTCTTCTCTGAATATCGTTGTTACAGGATTGGATTGAATCTATGAAGACCAAACTCCCAATAGTCGGTTTTTTTACGCTGTTTATTGCGCTTTTTAGTACCGGGATAGTGCGCGCTGCACAATTGCCTGATTTTCAACAGATCGTGCGCGAAAATTCTCCCGCCGTGGTCAAAATCATTGTTGAGCAGCGAATGGATAGTGGCGGGTCGATGCAGCCTGGCCCCGGCGATATTCCTGAAGAGCTGAGGCGCTTTTTCGAGTTCAGGGGGGCGCCGCCATCACAGCAGGAGCGTATGGGGCTAGGGTCCGGCTTCATTGTGTCGGAGGACGGCTATGTTCTCACAAATAACCATGTGGTCGAGGGGGCCGATAGTGTGTTGGTCCGGATGAGCGATCGCCGCGAATTTGACGCCGATATCATTGGAACTGATCCGCGCTCTGACCTCGCTCTGCTGCGCATCGATGCGTCGGGCCTGCCCACGCTAAAACTGGCAAAAGATGAAGATCTGGAGGTCGGTGAGTGGGTTTTGGCGATAGGCTCGCCCTTTGGGCTCGATTACTCCGTTTCTGCCGGCATCGTTAGTGCGAAAGGCCGTAGCCTGCCCACTGCGGAGAACGAAAACTACGTTCCCTTCATTCAAACTGATGTGGCAATCAACCCTGGCAACTCGGGAGGCCCGCTGTTCAACCTTGATGGTGAGGTGGTCGGTGTCAATTCCCAGATTTTCACCCGCAGCGGTGGCTCAATCGGTCTGTCATTCGCCATTCCTGCCGCAGTGGCGCGCAATGTGTTTGAGCAGTTGAAGGAAAGCGGTCGCGTAACCCGGGGCTGGCTTGGTGTCACCATACAGGATGTGGATAAAAATCTTGCCGAGTCCTTCGGGCTCAAGCGCCCGCGCGGGGCACTGGTGGCGGAAGTCTCCAGCGACAGTCCGGCCGAGAGAGGCGGTCTGCGCAGTGGCGACATTGTTCTCACATTTGATGGCAAGGATATTCCCAGTTCTTCCGATCTGCCCCATGTCGTCGGACTCGTAGCACCGGGTACGACTGTGGAGGTAGAGGTCATGCGGGACAAGTCGAGAAAAATCTTGACCGTAGAAGTGGGTGGGCTCGATGCCGATGAAAGCTACTCGCTGCTGTCGGGCAAAACCGAGGGCAAGAGCGGCGGGCGACTCGGCATGCAGGTAGAAACGGTGTCAGGTGATAGCCTGGAGCGTTTTGGACTCAATGGCGGCGTCGTGGTACGCAATGTCACGCCCGGGTCTGTGGCTGCACAGGCGGGCATCCGCGTCGGCGATATTATCACTCTCATCGATACCAGCCCGATAAAATCGGCTGAGGCTTTTGAGGACGCAGTCGATGATTTGTCGGATGGCAGCTCTGTACCAATGCGCCTGATACGGGATGGCTCACCGTTATTCATCGGCCTCAAGGTGCCTGATTAGTCGCAATCACTGCCGGGACACCGAGCCTCGGTGCAGCCGGCTGATGCTGGCCAGCGGACGTGGCGGTTGTAGCCCCATTGGGGTACAATCGCGCGTTTTTTCAACCCCAAGGGCCGACGCTGTGTCTGTCCCATCCAGCATCAGTCGAGCAAAAAAATCGTGAGCGATCTCAAGCACATCCGGAATTTTTCTATTATCGCGCATATCGATCACGGTAAGTCGACGCTATCGGATCGATTTATTCAGCACTGTGGTGGCCTCAGCGCACGTGAAATGGACGCCCAGGTCCTCGATTCCATGGATATCGAGCGCGAGCGCGGTATCACCATCAAAGCCCAGAGCGTGACGCTGGATTACACCGCGCGTGACGGACAGGTCTACCAGCTCAATTTTATTGATACTCCCGGCCATGTGGATTTCTCCTACGAGGTATCCCGTTCGCTAGCCGCCTGTGAAGGTGCGCTGCTGGTGGTCGATGCCGGGCAGGGCGTTGAGGCCCAGTCCGTCGCCAATTGCTACACCGCGATCGAGCAGGGGCTTGAAGTTCTCCCCATCCTGAACAAGATGGATCTGCCGCAGGCGGACCCGGATAAAGTGAAACAGGAAATCGAAGAGATCATCGGCATCAATGCCAGCGATGCCTGTCTGGTGAGTGCAAAATCCGGTCTGGGCATTGAAGATGCGCTGGAGCATCTGGTTGAACATATTCCTCCCCCGGAGGGTGACAGGGACGCGCCATTGCAGGCGTTGATTATTGACTCCTGGTTCGATAACTATCTGGGCGTGGTGTCGCTGGTGCGGGTCAAGCAGGGCGTGTTGCGCAAGCGAGACAAACTGGTCGCCAAGTCCGTGGGCAAGACGCAGCAGGTCGACACGCTGGGTATTTTTACGCCAAAACGCGTGGAGAAGGATATCCTGCAGGCTGGTGAAGTCGGCTTTGTGGTGGCCGGTATCAAGGATATTCACGGTGCACCGGTCGGTGACACGCTGATCCATGCCAAAGATACCTCAGTGCCAGCGCTTCCCGGATTCCAGCGGGTCAAGCCGCAGGTCTATGCCGGGATTTTCACCATATCATCCGATGATTACGAGGATTTCCGCGATGCACTGGCCAAGCTGACCCTCAATGATGCGTCATTGGAGTATGAACCGGAGACCTCTGATGCCCTCGGTTTCGGGTTCCGCTGTGGCTTCCTCGGCATGCTGCATATGGAGATCATCCAGGAGCGACTGGAACGAGAATACGATCTGGATCTTATTACCACTGCGCCTACCGTAATTTACCAAGTGGTGAAGAAGAACGGCGAGGTCATTGAAGTAGATAACCCCTCTGCACTGCCTGATGTCGGTGAGATTGAGGAAATGCGTGAACCCATCGCGCGTTGCAATATCCTAGTACCTCAGGACTATCTCGGTAATGTGATTACGCTGTGTGTGGAAAAACGCGGTATGCAGCGTGATATGCAGTTCCTGGGCACCCAGGTATCGGTGGTATACGATATCCCAATGGCCGAGGTGGTACTGGACTTTTTTGATCGATTGAAGTCGGTGAGCCGGGGCTACGCTTCACTGGATTACAGTTTCGAGCGTTTCCAGGCCGCGAGCCTCTCCCGTCTGGATGTTTTGATTAACGGCGAACGCGTCGATGCGCTGGCTATTATCGTGCACCGTGACCATATCCAGCACCGGGGCAGGGTGCTGACGGAAAAAATGAAAGAGTTGATCCCGAGGCAGATGTTCGATGTCGCTATTCAGTCAGCGGTAGGTGGCAAGATTGTTGCCAGGCAGACTGTGAAGGCGTTACGGAAAAACGTCACGGCAAAATGTTATGGTGGTGACGTCAGCCGAAAACGCAAATTGCTGGAAAAGCAAAAAGCCGGCAAGAAGCGCATGAAGCAGGTGGGGCGGGTAGAGATTCCCCAGTCTGCGTTTTTGGCAGTACTTAAGGTGGATGGATAACAAGTGAGTAATATAACATTGGATTTTCCCCTGATTCTGGTGATTCTGGTTTTTGTCAGTGGTCTGTTGTGGGTGCTGGATGCTTTGTTCCTGGCGCCGGGTCGTAAACGCGCCATCGACGATTTGCAGAGTCAGTACCCGGAGTGGGCCGTAGAGGGCAGCACAGATGCCTTGAACTATCAGGGTAAAGCCGCAAAAAGTGCCCGGGAACCGGCAGTGATCGAGTACGCCAAATCGTTCTTTCCGGTGCTGTTCATCGTATTCGTACTGCGCTCCTTCCTGGTGGAACCCTTTCAGATACCCTCGTCGTCGATGGAGCCAACGCTATTGGTTGGAGACTATATCCTCGTTAATAAATTCACTTATGGTATCCGGCTCCCGGTGATTCGAACCAAAGTGGTCGATATCAGTGAGCCCGAGCGCGGAGACGTTGTGGTTTTTTTCCCCCCGCACATGAATGACACCTATTTTATCAAGCGTGTGATTGGTGTTCCCGGTGATACCGTGAGCTACCGTAACAAGCAGCTCTATGTGAATGGTGAAAAACTGGCGCGTACTCAGGCCGATGATGTCGCGCTGGAACCCCGATACCGTCTGGAAGAAGAGTTGATTGGGGATGAGTCGCACCTCATGCAGGTCGACAAACTCCGCCCCTCTGATGATTTCACTACAGTAGTAAAGCCCGGACATTATTTCATGATGGGAGACAATCGCGACAATAGCAGTGATGGCCGGGTTTGGGGCCAGGTGCCCGAAAGGGATATAGTAGGCAAGGCGTTCGCGATCTGGATGCACTGGGATTCCATTTTAAGTATCCCCAATTTCGATCGTGCAGGATCAATACAGTAATAATTGGGACATCGTGAGGGGGAATGATATGAGCACACGCCGTAGCCAATCGGGTATGTCTATACTGGGCATGCTCTGTATTTTGTTGATGCTGGGTTTCTTTGCCATGTGTATCATTCGCATGCTCCCCGGATATCTTGAATACCTGAGTGTGCGGGATATCATTTCCAGAGTGGCGATGGATCCCGATACGCGAGATCAGAGCGGCTCAGAAATCCGACGAAAAATTGCCACTGTTTTCAACACCAACCAGATCTACCTGCTCGATCCGAAGGATGTGGAGGTATTCAGCAAGGGCGGCAACACCTATATTGATGCCAACTACGAGGTGAGATTGCCGGTGATGTGGCGAATTGATTCAGTGATGAAGTTCGATGACTTGCTGTACCAGGTGGGCAATCCCGATCCATTACCTCCGTTGCCGAAAAAAGACAAAAAATAGCGTATGCCTGACGTTGCGCGCCTGCAGAAAGCGCTGGACTACAGTTTCAGTGATCGTGAACTCCTGCAACAGGCGCTGACCCACCGCAGTGCCGGCAGCCAGAACAATGAACGGCTGGAATTTCTCGGCGATTCCATTCTCAACCACATAGTGGCAGAGGCCTTGTACAGCCGCTTTCCCAAAGCGAGCGAAGGTGAAATGAGTAGAATGCGCGCTTCCGTGGTCAAGGGTGAAACACTCGCCGAAGTTGCGCGGGAGTTGAAGCTGGGTGGTTATCTCGTACTGGGCTCGGGAGAGCGCAAAAGTGGCGGACATCGACGCGACTCAATACTGGCCGATGCACTGGAGGCGGTCACTGGCGCGATCCTGCTCGATAGCGATGTGGAACAGTGCCGGAGCACGGTGCTGTCCTGGTTTGAGCCTCGCCTGCAGGCGCTTTCGGTCTCCAGCGCCCACAAGGATGCCAAAACCCGTTTGCAGGAGTATCTGCAGGGCCGCAATTGTCCCCTCCCCGAGTACGACCTGCTAAATGTACAGGGCAGCGATCACGCCCAGCAGTTTCAAGTCGCCTGTCGCCTGAGCAAGCCATCACTGGTGGTAGAGGGCAATGGCACCAGTCGCCGGAAAGCAGAGCAGGATGCCGCTGCGACGGCCCTTCAGAGGTTGTCCCGGGATGACCGCTGAAACGCCTCTGCGCTGCGGCTATGTGGCTATAGTCGGTCGGCCCAATGTCGGTAAATCTACTCTGTTGAACCATATTCTGGGTCAGAAGATCAGCATTACATCGCGCAAGCCGCAGACCACACGGCATCAGGTACTGGGCATCAAAACCGAAGACAACCACCAGATTATCTTCGTCGATACCCCTGGCTTGCATATGAATGCGGAGCGAGCAATCAACCGGTTTATGAACAGGGAGGCCCGATCCGCCATTCGCGATGTCGATCTGGTCGTCTTTGTCGTCGATCGCACAGCCTGGACGGAAGAGGATGCGGTCGTTCTAGAGCAGGTTCAGGCCGCCGGCTTGCCGACCATGCTGGTGGTGAACAAGGTGGATTTGCTGGATGATAAGACGGCACTGCTTCCCCATTTGGAGAAACTGGCTGAGAAGGGAGAGTTTGCTGCGATACTGCCTGTCTCAGCATTGCGCCAGCACAATATCGACGCACTGGAGGAACAAATTCTCGATCTGCTACCAGAATCTGAGCATTTTTTCCCCGAGGACCAGATAACCGATCGCAGCCAACGTTTTCTCGCGGCGGAAATCGTACGCGAAAAATTGATGCGCCAGTTGGGTGACGAATTGCCCTACGCAGTGACAGTACAAATAGAAGAATTTGCCCAGGAGGGCGAGGTATTACATATCTCCGCGCTTATTTTTGTTGAGCGCAATGGTCAGAAGCGGATACTGATAGGTGAAAAGGGTTCGCGCCTGCGTTCAATAGGCTCGGAAGCGCGACGCGATATGGAGTCGCTCTTCGACAGCAAGGTGATGTTGCGTCTTTGGGTCAAGGTCAAGTCTGGCTGGTCGGACGATGAACGGGCGCTGCGCAGTCTCGGCTACGATGATAAAAAGGAATAGCGCGTGTTCAGACAGGCTAAATTGTCTTGTTTTCATTCGCGGCTGGACCGGAATCCGGATTCGCCCCGAGGCAATTGATGCGAGTCAACCTGCAGCCAGCCTACGTGATCCACAGTCGCCCCTATCGCGATAGCAGTTCCCTGTTGGATGTCTTTACCGCTGAATACGGCCGTATCGGAGTCGTGGCAAAAGGCACAAGGCGCCAGACGCGAAAGGGCAGTGCCACTGCACTGCTGCAGCCGTTCGTGCCACTGCTGCTGTCATTCTCCGGACGCTCCGAATTAAAAACCCTGGTGGCGACTGAGCGGGCACAGGGCGATTGTGCACTGCGCCATGAGAGGGTCTTCTGCGGCCTGTATATGAATGAGTTGTTGGTACGGTTATTGCCCCGTGACGATGCGCACCCCGCGCTGTTTGCTGCTTACGATGAGGCGCTGAAAGCGCTCGCCGGCGACGGTTCGGCCGATACGGTATTGCGGCACTTTGAATACCGCCTGTTGGAAGAATTGGGTTACAACTTTGATTTTGATGTGGATGGTGCCAGTGGCGCGCCGGTGCGGCCCGGATGGTGGTACCGCTATGAGAGCGGCGTCGGGCTTGTCGCCAGCGCGGATGTCGTCACCGATGTCGGGGTCTGTCGCAGGGGGCTCTATCCCGGTGCCGAACTGCTGGCCATGGCCGGCGGCGACTTCGGCGGGGGCGCCCGCCAGAGCGCCAAAAAACTGTTGCGCGAAGCGCTGGCGGAACATCTGGGGGGGGTGCCTCTGCGCAGCCGCGAGTTGTTCCGTCGAATGAGCAGCCATGGCGTCAGAATCGCAGAGAGGGAGAAACAGGAGCCAACTGTGCCGGGAGACTTACCTTGATTGCTGTCGGTACCGATATTCTTCAGATTGAGAGAATGGAAGAGTTGGTGGCGCGTCAGGGTGACCGTATTGTCCAGCGTATTCTTACCGCAGCTGAACAGGACGAATACCATGCCAGCAAGCAGGCTGTTCGTTTGCTGGCCAAGCGTTTTGCCGCCAAAGAAGCGATAGCCAAATCACTGGGTACGGGTATTGGCAGGGGTGTGAGCTGGCAGGATATCCAGATCGATCACGATGCATTCGGTGCACCTTTGGTACGGTTAAGTGGCGGCGCATTACGCGTGGCCAGTGAGCGCGGCGGCGCGCGAGTTGAACTGAGTCTGGCAGACGAGATGGACTATGTGGTCGCTTTCGCAGTGCTGGCCGAATGACAGTGGTATATCCGGCCCAGTTCAATTCAACGTGGCCTTTACCGGCGCACTTTCTATATAATCTGTCACTCGATTCGCGGTAGCTTTTTTATGCCAGAGTATCCAACCATCGAAGCATGCATTGGCAACACGCCACTCGTGCGCCTGCAGCGTTTGCCTGGGAACACCAGCAATACCATTCTCGTCAAGCTCGAAGGTACGAACCCCGCCGGCTCCGTCAAGGACCGCCCCGCGCTGAGTATGATTGCGCAGGCCGAGGCCCGCGGTGAGATCAAGCCCGGTGATACGTTGATCGAGGCGACCAGTGGGAATACCGGTATTGCGCTGGCGATGGCCGCTGCTATACGCGGTTACAAAATGGTACTGATTATGCCCTCGCATATGAGCCTTGAACGCAAGCAAGCGATGTCGGCCTATGGTGCTCAACTGATAGAAGTTTCGCAGGAAGAGGGAATGGAGGGCGCCCGCGACCTCGCGTTGGGGATGCAGGCTGAGGGTCGGGGTAAGGTGTTGGATCAGTTTGGCAACCCCGATAACCCCCGTGCCCATCTCGTGGGTACAGGGCCGGAGATCTGGCAGCAGACCGAGGGTACAGTGACTCATTTGGTGAGCTCAATGGGCACCACTGGCACCATTATGGGATGTTCCGCTTTTCTAAAAGACCAGAATTCCGATATCCAAATCGTTGGTCTACAGCCTCTCGAAGGGTCGAGCATTCCGGGCATCCGGCGATGGCCGCAGGCGTATCTGCCTAAAATCTATGAGGCGGCGCGTGTCGACACGGTAATGGATATTTCCCAGGCAGAATCGGAGGAGACCACCCGTGCGTTGGCCTCACGGGAGGGTATTTTTTGCGGCGTCTCCTCTGGTGGGGCCGTCGCAGGAGCGCTGCGTGTATCCCGCGAGGTGGAGAATGCGGTGATTGTCGCAATTATTTGCGACCGTGGAGATCGTTATCTCTCTACCGGCATTTTTGGCGGTAACGAAGCGAGGCCGTAATGGTTCAGGTCCGTCAACAAACGCTGCTGGATGAACAGGGTGCAATCGACCTCAACCAGTGGCTCGAGCACTTACCGCTGGCACTGGAGGAGAGTGACAGGTCGCGTCTCTTGCAGGCGTGTGAGTTGGTAGAGCAAGCACAGCAGCGACCCGCCGCTGATGCGGGAGACTGGGCCCGGGAGTCAAACTGTCTAATCGCCGGTCTGGATATCACCATCATACTGGCAGACCTGCATGTCGATCTGGATTGTCTTCTGGCCGGTGTTTTATACCGCGCCGTGCGTGAGGGGCGGCTCGACGCGGAGCAGGTGCAACAGCAGTTTGGTGCGGGCGTAACAGACCTTATAGAAGGTGTGTTGCGTATGGCGGCAATCAGTGATTTGCCCCTTCAAACCGAGAGTCCGGTGCTGGGACAGGCGCATGGCCAGAAAGACAATATTCGCAAAATGCTGATTGCGCTCGTCGATGACGTGCGGGTTGCGTTGATAAAACTGGCTGAACGTACCTGTGCAATCCGTTCCGTTAAAGAAGATGAATCGCGTCGGAAGCAGATTGGCCGTGAGGTGTTTGAGGTCTACGCGCCGCTGGCGCACCGCCTCGGCATTGGACAATTGAAGTGGGAGTTGGAAGATCTATCCTTTCGCTACACTCATGCCGAGTCATACCGCAAGATCGCACGCCTATTAGATGGCAAGCGTCTGGAGCGTGATCGATTCATCGCAAAGGTCACTGAAGAGCTGACTGATATTTTGCGCGGCGCGGGACTGCAGTTTAAAATTGCGGGTCGTGCCAAGCATATTTACAGTATATGGCGGAAGATGCAGCGCAAGGGCATCGGCTTTTCGCAGGTCTACGATATCCGAGCAGTTCGCATTTTGGTGCCGGAGATCAGGGATTGCTACGCCACGCTCGGGTTGGTACACAGCCTGTGGCACAACATACCCAATGAGTTCGATGACTACATTGCAAACCCGAAGGAAAATGGCTATCGCTCCCTGCACACTGCCGTGGTCGGTCCCGAGGGTAAGCCGCTTGAGGTGCAGATCCGCACCGAGAGTATGGATTTCGAAGCGGAGCTGGGGGTATGCGCCCACTGGCGCTATAAAGGATCGGATGCAGAGAGCGGCCTTGCGAGTTCCTATGAGGAAAAAATCGCCTGGTTGCGGCAGGTGCTGGATTGGCACGAGGAGACCGGCGATGCTCGGGGCGTCGCTGAGCAATTCAGTTTCAGCGTTGCTCAGGACAGGGTATACACCTTCACGCCCGATGGCGATGTCGTGAACCTGGCGTATGGCGCAACACCGCTTGATTTTGCCTATCACGTGCACACTGAAATTGGCCACCGCTGCCGTGGTGCGAAGGTGAATGGCTCCCTCGTACCGCTCACCTACCAACTACAGACCGGTGAGCGGGTCGAAATTCTTACTAGTAATGAAGTGCAGCCTCGACGGGACTGGCTGCAGTCCGGCCTGGGGTACCTGAAAACCTCCCGGGCCAGGGCCAAAGTGCAGTACTGGTTTAAGTCCCAGGCTCGCGAAGACAATATAACCACCGGGCGACACCTGCTGAAGAAAGAATTCAAGCGCCTCGCGTTGACCAGCGTAGACTATCAGCGAATCGCCAGAAAATTGCAGTTGAGCACAGTGGAGGATATGTTCGCAGCCGTGGGTGCGGGTGAGTTGACATCGTCGCAGGTCCTCAACGCCGCACACGATCTCGTCGACAGGGCACCAGAACCCCTGATGCGCATTAACAGCGTTGCCGGAAACAATCATCACAGCCAACCCAGTGTCAACGGTGTAGGTGGCCTTCATACGCATATGGCTGGCTGCTGCAAGCCATTACCGGGTGATTTGATAGCAGGCTATATCACCAAGGGGCGCGGCGTCAGCATTCACCGGGTCGATTGTGCGCGACTGGCGAAGTTACAGCAAAGCACTCCCAGACGTGTCATCGAAACCGAGTGGAGTGAAGGTCCCCAGGATAACTATGAGGTTGATGTATCCATAGAAGCGTTCGATCGGCAGGGGCTGTTGAGCGATATTACCGGGCTTTTCGCCAATGCACGTATCAATGTCCTGACGATCAATACGCAGACCAATAAGAAGAGCAATACAGCAACTATGCGATTGCGGGTAGAGGTCCCTGATCTGGGTTCCCTGTCCAAGCTATTGGAGCGGATAGAGAGGCTGAGAAACGTCGTCTCCGTAGCCCGGGTATCCGAATGAACACTGTCATATGACTGCTCCGCGATACACTACCGCGGATTTATTGCGTGTAATGGAACGCCTGCGCGACCCACAAACGGGTTGTCCCTGGGATTTGAAACAAAATTTCAAGAGTATCGTGTCTTCCACTCTGGAAGAGTGCTACGAATTGGTGCATGCGATTGAACATGAAGACTACCAACACGTTTCTGAGGAACTCGGTGACGTTCTGTTTCAGGTCGTTTTCTATGCGCAGTTAGGCAAAGAAGAAAATCTGTTTTCCTTTCACGAGATCGTTAGCACATTGGTGGAGAAATTAATTCGTCGCCACCCCCATGTGTTCGCTGATGGTGAACTCGAGGGTGTGGTGACCAGTAAACGTTCTATCGATGAGGTTGGGAAAACCTGGGAGCTGATCAAACAGCGCGAGCGCAATGCCCGTAATCAATCCGGTGCGCTGGCCGATATTCCTCTTGCCTTGCCCGCGTTGTCGAGAGCCCAGAAAGTACAAAAACGTGCAGCCACGTTGAATTTTGACTGGGCGGACGCCGCTGCTGTAGTGGACAAGTTGCAGGAAGAGCTGGATGAGTTGCGCGCAGCGATTGCCGCACAGAAAGAAGATGAGATTCGAGATGAACTCGGTGATTTGATGTTTACCTGTGTCAATCTCGCGCGACATTTTGGTGCGGACGCAGAGAAAAGCCTGCGCGATGCAACCTCGAAGTTCGAACGACGTTTCAGGGAAATGGAATCCACCGTAATCGCCGAAGGTGGCGACCTGTCCGCGCTGAGTGAAGACCGTTACGATCAGCTATGGCGACAGGCAAAAGCCCGGTTGGAGACCAAATAACGGGGCTTGTAACCTTTTCTTGCGCTGTGTATCGTAAGCGCCCTTCCATCAGTGAACGAAGCTGGCAGGTCAATACGGCAGCCGAAGTTCCTGCGTATCACAAACAAGGTTGAGGAGTTTTTCTAATGCGATTGATCCTACTGGGTGCGCCAGGTGCTGGGAAAGGTACACAAGCCAAGTTCTTATGCGAAAGGTACGGTATACCGCAGATATCCACCGGCGATATGTTGCGAGCAGCGGTAAAAGCGGAAACAGAACTGGGGCTGGCGGCCAAAAAAGTCATGGATTCAGGTGGTCTGGTATCCGATGACATCATTATTGGATTAGTCAAAGAACGTATTACACATGACGATTGTGCCAAGGGCTTTTTGTTCGATGGCTTTCCCCGCACCATCGTACAGGCGGAATCAATGATCGATGCCGGCGTAACGATAGATCATGTGGTAGAGATTGCTGTTGATGATGAGGAGATTGTCGCCCGCTTGAGTGGCCGGCGTGTGCACCCGGGTTCGGGTCGTGTTTATCATGTGCTATTTAACAAACCGGAAGTTGAAGGTGTGGACGACGAGACGGGCGAACCTCTAGTACAACGCGACGATGATACTGAAGAAACAGTGCGAAAACGTTTACAGATCTATGCCGAGCAAACCAGCCCATTGATCAGTTTTTACAAGGATATGCAGGGCGAATCCAGTCCTAGGTATCATCGTGTTGAAGGTGTTGGCAGCGTTGATGATATTTGCAATGCCGTTATCGCAGCGCTCGAATCCTGACAGGGTTTATTTCTTAGAATAAAAAAACTTAGATGATCTGAAAGCCGCGTAGTTGTTTTAAAAACTGCGCTGGAAAAATCCAAATGCAGATGCGAACTTTCTACAATTTATTTTATTGTATCGGTATTGCATTGTTGTTAGTTTTGGATTCGCGGGATCCTCAACAACAGTCTGGAGAGATGCATAATGGCAACTGCTAAGAAAAAAGCAACATCGAAGGCGAAGCCAAAGGCAAAAGCTAAACCTAAAGCGAAGGCAAAGCCTAAAGCGAAAGCCAAGCCTAAAGCGAAGGCAAAGCCTAAAGCGAAAGCCAAGCCAAAGGCGAAAGCCAAGCCTAAAGCGAAAGCCAAGCCTAAAGCGAAAGCCAAGCCTAAAGCGAAAGCCAAGCCTAAAGCGAAAGCCAAGCCAAAGGCGAAAGCCAAGCCTAAAGCGAAAGCCAAGCCTAAAGCGAAAGCCAAGCCTAAAGCGAAAGCCAAGCCTAAAGCGAAAGCCAAGCCTAAAGCGAAAGCCAAGCCTAAAGCGAAAGCCAAGCCTAAAGCGAAAGCCAAGCCTAAAGCGAAAGCCAAGCCTAAAGCGAAAGCCAAGCCTAAAGCGAAAGCCAAGCCTAAAGCGAAAGCCAAGCCAAAGGCTAAAGCTAAGCCAAAGGCTAAAGCTAAGCCAAAAGCGAAAGCTAAGCCCAAGGCAAGAGCCAAGCGCAAGGCGCCAGCGAAGAGAAGGTAGGCTGCCGATACTGGAAAATGACCCGTTGGAAGCGATTTCAGCGGGTTTTCTCGTTTAAGGTGCGGCAGAAGTTCTGATCATGGGCGGAGCGTGATGCCTCGCTACACCGCTATATGTCGTTTTGTGCCAGAGTGTTGTAGTTCTGAAAGCTCGACTGCTGGTCGGCAAAGTCGACGGCAACAGCATTGCGACTTCTATACCAATCCTTTACGGCGCGTTGGCCTTTATCCAGAAAGGCCGGTAGAGATTCCAGACAGGCACTGCGCAATGCGGCGCAGAGGTACTGTGCCCTCACTCCGTCAAACGCATAACTGATGTCCGTAGCAGTGCTTTCTGACAGTGGTGCGATCAGGCGCGTCACCAGATCTGCGGGCAAATCTGGCGTGTCGCAGCTTACGACCACTAACAGCTCTGTTCGAACAATCGACGCAGCAGCTTCCATTCCCGCCAACGGACCCTGGAAATCCCTGCGTGTGTCGGCGACTGTGCGCGAGCCGTATTCCGAGTAGAGTGAGAAATTTCGATTGCAACTGATTACGATTTCAGCCACCTGGGTTGTCAGTCTTTCGCTCACGTGCGCGACAAAAGGCTTTCCCTGCCAGTTGATCAAGCCTTTGTCACGATGTGCGACTCGCCTGCCTGCACCTCCGGCTAGAATCAGGGCTGTGATGTTGTCGTTTACCGAAGAAATGGCAGGGTACCTATATACACGGTGACATGGTCTGCAGCTCCTCTTCAGTACAGAGAGGCCGCGTGGTTTTTGGCTTCAAGGTAGTGCGTGTTTGAAGCTTGCTGTGTGATAATCGCACGCGTCTACAGTAACAGTTTGGTTTTGCGAAGGGTACAGGGTTTCATCATGCTATCGAGAGCACAATGACAGGAATATTGGCCATAGAGACTGCCACGGATGCGTGTTCCGTTGCGTTTGCACGTGATGGTGTGTGTACTACTCGTCATCAAGTCGCGCCGCGTCAACACAGCCAGCTGATTTTTTCCATGCTGGGTGAGTTATTACAGGGCGGTAATCTGCGTGACCAAGGTGTGGAAGTGCTGGCATATGGCTGTGGTCCCGGGTCTTTTACCGGGTTGCGTATCGCTGCCAGTGCAGTACAGGGGCTGGCATACAGCAGCAAGCTGCCGGTGGTGGCAGTCTCGACGCTGTCGGTTGTGGCGCAGACGGCCTTGAGGTTGGGTGTTGTTCGTGTGGGTGACCCTGTGTTGTGCATCCTGGATGCCCGCATAAACGAGGTTTATAGCGCCGTCTACGTGTTCGTGGAGAATCGGGCGATACTGCGCGATGGCCCCTGGGTATGTGCGCCGGGTGAGCTGGCGCCGGCAGGGGAAGAGCCCCTGCAGGTAGTCGGCAGTGGTGGCAGTTTTATTCAGCAGTTTGCCCCGTCTCTACAGGCACGAATTCGATCCTGCAATCCCTCGGTGTTGCCAGATGCGCAAGATCTGATTCCTTTGGCGCTGGAGAAATACAGGAATGGAGATTGCCAGCAGGCGCGCAATGTCCAGCCAGTTTACCTGCGCGATGAAATTTCCTGGAAGAAGCTCGCTGAGCAGGGAAAGCGTCCATGATTGAGTGGTATCAAGCGGTCGTCCTGGCGCTGGTGCAGGGCCTCACCGAGTTCCTGCCTGTGTCCAGTTCAGCTCACTTATTGTTTCCTTCTCTGCTACTGGGCTGGAATGATCAAGGCCTCGCCTTCGATGTCGCGGTGCACGTGGGTACCCTTTCGGCGGTATTGCTGTACTACCGCGAAGATCTGTTGCGTATGGCCACACGCTGGCTGCAATCTCTGGGTGGTGCGCCGACCAATGACGACAGCCGTATGGTCTGGTATTTGGGTTTGGCCACAGTGCCCGCCGGGCTGGTAGGCCTTTTTATGGGCGACTTTATTGAGTCTCACTTACGCACGCTTGTGGTTATCGCTACAACTACGCTGGTCTTTGGTCTGCTGCTGGGTGTGGCGGATCGCCGGGCGAGCCACTCCGGTCCGGAGCGCTCTCTCAACTTACCGGTCGCTCTACTCATCGGTCTTGCTCAGGCGCTGGCGCCGGTGCCTGGTGTATCGCGCTCCGGCATCACGATGACAGCGGCACTCCTGCTGGGCTTACAGCGGCAGTCAGCAGCCCGCTTTTCATTCCTGTTGTCTATCCCCATTATAGCCAGTGCCGGTTTATTGAAAGCCTGGGAACTGGTGAATAGCGGAGTCAGGGTCGACTGGTTGATACTGGGGCTGGGTGTTTTGGTGTCCGGGGTATCGGCCTATGCCTGCATCGCAGCATTCCTTCGCCTGCTCGATAAAGTGGGTTTTATGCCCTTTGTCTATTACCGCATAGGTCTGGCGCTCGCGCTATACTTGGTCTGGCTTGTTTGAATACTCACTATTACTGTTTTACCTACCATAGGCCTCTGCATGAATCAGGATGACTTCAACCAACAATTGGCTCGTTTTCTGGCGGCTTCCACTACTCCCTTTCACGCCGTTGCGCAGATGGTGTCTCAGCTGTCTACAGCGGGTTTTACTCGACTAACAGACGATGCGCAATGGAAGATCGAGTCCGGTGGTCGATATTTTTTGACCCGCAACGATAGCTCGATAGTGGCGTTCGTGATCGGCAGCGAGAGCCCTGCAACTCAGGGTATGCGAATGGTTGGTGCCCACACCGACAGCCCCTGC
The DNA here is from genome assembly GCF_055809315.1 of Halioglobus sp. D3-4. Classification (NCBI taxonomy): domain Bacteria; kingdom Pseudomonadati; phylum Pseudomonadota; class Gammaproteobacteria; order Cellvibrionales; family Halieaceae; genus Halioglobus; species Halioglobus sp. D3-4. The sequence continues at coordinate 1,496,599 of NZ_CM147907.1, read as the reverse complement.
CTGATGGTTAAACCCCAGCCTGAGATCCATTCGCAGGGTTTGTTTCAGCTGGGTGTTCAGGTGTATGGCGGAGCATTGTTGAACCCCTGGTTTGATCGCGATCTTTCGCTTGCCGGACGAGTGAGCTTTCTCGATGCTGACGGTCAATTGCGCGTTGCTCTGGTGGATTTCAGGGACGCGATTGCTACAATACCGAGCCTCGCAATTCATCTGGATAGGGAGGCCAATAAAAACCGTGAGGTTAATCCGCAGACGGCCATTGTCCCTGTGCTCTGCCAGGCAGACGCAGACCATACGATGAACTTTCGAGAACTGCTGCAACAACGCTTACAGCAGGAGTATCCGGAAAAATCCGTCGAAAAAATTCTCGATTATGAACTGTCCTTCTATGATACGCAGGCACCGGCACTGGTCGGTTTGCAGCGGGAGTTCATCGCCTCCGCACGCCTTGATAACTTGCTCAGTTGCTTTACCGCTCTGCAGGGCTTACTACAGAGCGACGGTAAGGTTAGCGGCCTTTTGATCTGCAATGACCACGAAGAGGTGGGCAGTGTGTCTACTTCAGGTGCGAATGGCCCGCTGCTGACATCGGTGCTTAATCGTCTGGCGGGTGACAGCGCAGGATACGCGCTGCTGGCAGAGCGTTCGATGATGATCTCCGCAGACAATGCCCACGCAATACATCCAAATTTTGCTGACCGGCATGATGAAAATCACGGTCCGCAGCTCAATCATGGCCCGGTGATTAAGGTCAATGCAAGTCAGCGCTATGCCACCAATAGCGAAACCAGCGGCTTGTTCCGTTTATTGGCGGAGCAGGAAGGTGTGCCTGTACAGTCCTTTGTCGTGCGCAGCGACATGGGCTGCGGCAGCACGATTGGTCCGATTTCAGCCGGAGCCACCGGTATTCGTACTCTGGATATCGGTGTGCCCACGCTCGGTATGCATTCCATTAGGGAGTTGGCCGGCAGCCGGGACGCCTGCGATCTCAGCCGAGTTCTACGCCGATTCTATAATCACAGCGGCGCGCTGTGTGCGACCTGATTGCGGGCAGTGAAAGTACTTCTGTTGTCGGCCTACGCGGCGCGCAGTCACCGGCACTGGCAGGACATGCTGCAGGCGATGTTCACAGATTGGCATTGGCGTGTGCTCACGATGCCGCCGCGTCATTTCAGCTGGCGCATCAGAGGCAATGCACTATTCTGGTCCATGGCCGAGCGAGATACCCTGGAGGATGGCTACGATCTGCTGGTTGCGACCTCGATGGTGGACCTGGCGACATTGAGAGGCCTGGTACCTGCGCTGGCACAAGTGCCCAGTGTATTGTATTTCCATGAAAATCAGTTTGCCTATCCGCAGGCCAACCAGCAGCACACCTTGGTGGAAGCCCAGATAACCAGTCTCTATTCCGCGCTGGCCGCCGATCGGGTTGTATTCAACTCCCACTATAATCGCGATTCCTTTTTGGCGGGGTGTAGCGCACTCTTGCGGAAGCTACCTGACTGTGTTCCACCTGCTGTAGTGCCGCAGCTGAGTTCGACATCAGTCGTCCTTCCCGTCCCACTCTACGATGCGTGCTTTGAAAAGACGGTACCTGTCTGGCCTGCTGAACGGACTATCGGGCGACCCCTGCGGGTGCTGTGGGTTGGGCGATTTGAGCACGACAAGGGCCCCGACGGACTGTTGCGTATACTGACCGTGCTAGAGAAACAGGGGCTGGACTATGAGCTGGCGATGGTAGGGCAGCAGTTCCGTCAAACCCCAGCGGTATTTTTTGATATACAGGCCGCGTTTGGGCATCGGTTGGTGCACTTCGGCTACCTGCAAACCCCAGCCCGCTACCGGGCATTGCTGCGGGCTGCTGATGTCGTTCTGTCGACGGCAATGCATGAATTTCAGGGTCTGGCGGTGATGGAGGCAGTGGCAGCCGGGGCACGACCGGTCGTGCCCGATAGACTGGTATATCCAGAAATTTATCCCGCCGAGTGTTGTTATGCATCATGTCCGGATGACCCCGAGCGAGAAGCGGGGGCGGCAGCCGCCTCGATAGTCGCAGCAGCGCGTCATATGGAAGCGTGGGACGCAGCCAAGCCTGATATGGCCTGCTACAGCGTGTGTGCGCTGGCTCCGCGGTATGAGGAGCTGTTTGCTGATACCGTCGGGGTTCAGGATAGCCACTAGCGGGGAATGCCAGTATCATTGCTGCCTTTTGTGGGCAGTTGGAAAATCATGAACAAGCAACGCGTACTAACCGGTATAACGACGACGGGCACGCCGCATCTGGGCAATTATGTCGGGGCCATTCGCCCGGCGATTGCCGCTTCTGAAGATGACTCTGTCGAGTCTTTTTTCTTTATGGCAGATTACCACGCACTGATAAAATGTAGCGATCCCGAACTGATCCGCGAATCCAGCAAACAGATCGCCGCTACCTGGCTGGCGCTGGGGCTGAATACCGACAAGGCTGTTTTCTATCGTCAGTCTGATATTCACGAGATTCCTGAGCTCACCTGGGTGCTGAGTTGTAATGCAGCCAAGGGGCTGATGAATCGCGCGCACGCTTACAAAGCGGCGGTACAGGTGAATGAGGAGGCCAAAGAGGATGCTGATTTTGGTGTCACGATGGGCCTTTTCAGTTACCCGGTGCTGATGGCAGCAGATATCCTGATGTTCAACGCAGCCAGAATTCCGGTTGGCCGCGATCAGATCCAGCATATAGAAATGGCCAGGGATATCGCCCAGCGTTTCAATCACAACTTCACCGAGCTGTTTACCATACCGGAGGCCGTGGTCGGAGAGGACGTGGCTATATTGCGTGGACTGGATGGTCGCAAGATGAGTAAAAGCTATAACAATACAATTCCTCTATTCTTGCCCGAAAAAGCGTTGAAAAAATCTATCAATAAAATAAAAACCAATCTGCTGGAACCCGGGGAGCCGAAAAATCCTGACGATTCTACTGTTTTCCAGATATGGGAAGCGTTTGCTACGCCGGATGAGACCGCGCGTATGCGCAGCGAGTTCGCCAATGGGATCGCCTGGGGAGAAGCCAAAAAGCAGCTGTTTGAACTGATAAACGGTGAATTGGCCGAGGCAAGAGACACCTACAACCGTCTGATAGAGGATCCCGGCTATATAGAGAGTATTCTTCTCAAGGGGGCTGAACGAGCGCGGGAACACAGTGCGCCTCTTATGAGCAAGGTTCGCGAGGCTGTCGGAATAGGTGCCATTCGCTAGCGAAGTCGCTCACAATGCCGGCCTCTCCGGCATTGTTGGAGGCTCACGTCTGTAGCACCGGTGACTTAGGTCGGCTCCGGCCTGGGTGGCATCCCGCCTGCCGACTCACCTTGTGTACCGGGTGCGGTAAAAAGTGCCTGTGAGTCCACGTGAGTAAAGCGATCGTGACGTGATTCACAAATCACTAGAGATTGTTGCTATAAACCTTACATATGTGCAGCAAAAACTTCTTTTTCGAATGCTAGTATGTCATTGTCGATCACGTGAATATACAGCCTGATAACGAATTACAGCAGTGGGGAAGGGTAGCTCAACGGCTTCACTTGAGAGTTCAGGTCCGTCGGGAATATAGTAAAAGTGGAGGCAAGTGAAGCAGTGAATCGTCCAGTACAAGATCATGAGATTCTGTCGGCTGTCTTTGCCAAAATGGATGTGCCCGCTATGACGGTTGCAGCGGGTGTCCTCTGTTCGCTATTGCTGTTTCTCGCCACCGCTGTCCTACTTTTGCAGACAGTACCCGAAGGTTACCCGGTAGGCCCGCACCTCGGCGCGTTGGGTGAGTATCTTCCCGGCTATGAGGTGACGTGGCGCGGTTCTGTTTACGGCGCCCTATACGGTTTTTTGATTGGTGCTATCGGTGGTTTCGTTACAGCTGTTTACTGGAACTTGACGCACTATGTCGCCCTTGGGGTAATGCTTATCAGTTCTGCTGAATTGGCAGATTGAGGCCGCAGCACAAATGGGGAACTACCAGAATATGCAGGCCGCAAATCAAAATGTACACGGTGTGAATCTAACCTTGCTGAATGCGGCTATCAGGTTCAATGCGCTGATGCTGGGTTTTACCGCGGGAACACTGGCTGCTGTGATTGTCTATTTCGCGACGATGATCTCGCTTGCGAAATGGGGGGATCACTCCGGGAACTACCTGGGGTTGCTAGCGATATTCTTTCCCGGTTATTCGGTGTCGGACAGCGGCGCATGGGTCGGTGCGTTCTGGGCCTTTGTCTATGCGGGCACTTTCAGTGCGCTGAGCTACAGGTTGTATGGACGCGTTCTTGGTACACGTATTTCAGATATTTTACTCAGCTCCACCCCCACTGAAAACCCGGTACTGAAACCCTCTGTATTGCGATTGCATGGTGTCAGTCTGGGCGCGGCCATCGGGGTAATGGCGGGGCTTAGCCTGTTTTTCTCAACGACCTGGCTGGTGGTTCGCGGTACGGCCGACGAGAGTGTACACGCGGCACTATTTTCGAACTATATACCTGGATACAGCGTGAGTATCCCCGGTGCGTTACTGGGCGCTGTGGAACTGTTTGTAATGGTTTTCGTCGCCTGTCTTCTGCTGGCGAGTGTGTACAACAAAATAGTGGAAACACGACATCAATAGTATCAATGACATGGCTACGATAAATAAAAAAGAACATGTAGTAATACTGGGCGCCGGTCCGGCGGGGCTTGCTACCGGACACGAGTTGAGTGTCAGCGGTGTCAAGGTATCCGTGCTGGATCGCAATGACTTTGTTGGCGGGTTGTGCAACACCAATGTTTACAAGGGTTACAAGTTTGACCTGGGTGGGCACCGCTGGTTTACCAAAAATGAGGATCTGAATAATTGGTTTCGCCGCTTGATGGGCAGTGAAATTGTCTGGGTCGAGCGCATTAGCCGAATCTACTACGACGGTGGTTACTACAGCTATCCGATCAGTATTTTGAACGTTATCAAGAACACCGGTATCCCCACTATAATTTACGCCGGTGTAACCTATCTGGTTTCCGCGTTGCAGTATTCAGTCTTTAACAAGCAGATAAAGAACATGAAGGACGCCTATGTGGCGCAGTTCGGGGGCAAGCTCTACGACATGTTCTTCCGACGCTACAGCGAGAAAGTTTGGGGGCTGCCCTGTGAAAAGCTTTCTTCCGATTGGGTGTCGCAGCGCAGTGCGGGTCTGTCAATCTGGACTGTGATCCAGGAGTCGCTTCTCAAAACCAAATCTGATAATGAAAGCCTGATTGAAGAGTTTATGTACCCGCGCGACGGCTACGTGCGGATACCGGAACGCATGGCCGAAGACATCGTCGCGAAAAATGGTAAGGATTCTGTCAGGCTCGAGTCGACAGTCACCAAAATCAAGTACCATGGTCCAAATGACTTTGAGGTCATATATTCCGACAAGGATGGTGTGGAAACCTCGGTGCCCGCAACCTCCGTTGTGTCAACCATACCACTGGGTGTATTGCCCCGGATTCTTGAACCCGCCTGTGATCAGGCAGTCATCGACGCCGCCCAGGGGCTTTCGTTCAGGGCTCTCATCACTGTGAATGTGATACTGAAAAAAGAGCGTGTATCCATCGATACCTGGCTTTATATCCAGGACGAGGACATCCTCTTCGGTCGATTACATGAGCCGAAAAACTGGAGCCCGGCAATGGTTCCGGATCAATCGACAACTTCTCTGGTGCTGGAATGTTTCTGTACCAAGGATGATCACATCTGGAGCATGACTGATGAAGAAATCGGCCAGCGCTGTGTTGAGGATCTGGAGCAGAAGCTCAAGTTTATCGACAGTTCAGAGGTGATCGACTTCACCTGCGTCAGAACACTGCAGGCTTATCCGGTATACGACCTGGAGTACGCGGATAAAATCGCCACTATCAACAACTTCCTTTCCGGCTTTGAGGGCCTGCATATCGTCGGTCGCGGCGGTACGCACCGCTACAATAATGCCGATCACTCCATTGAGATGGGGCTTTTGCTGGGTCGAAAGATTCTCGGGTACGAAGTTGATCATATGGAAGTGAACACTGAAGCTGAGTACCATGAGATAAAGACATCCAGAGATCTCAAACGCGATTACTATGTCATTGAGGAAGAGTGCAACTGAGTTCCGCTTCATGGTTTCAGTAAACATTCCCACAATCGAAAAGATAACCCCGATGGATGAGGTGGTCATTGTTCCTGTTATTGGCATCGCTGAGGGTTGACCATTTGTGAATACAGCGATGAGTGACATCGGAACAGTCGGAAATCCCGTAGGACAGATACCTGACAAGGCCCTTCGTATCAGTGCCGTTATGCCTGTTTACAACGGCGCGGAGTTTATCGTCCAGAGTTTGCCGCCCCTGCTGGACATGCAGCAGCGCGGTGAAATTCTGGAAGTCATAGTGGTAGATGACGGCTCTACCGATCGCAGCCCGCAGATCGCTAAGGCGCTCGGCGCATTGGTGCTCTCTTCCGGGGGGCGTGTGGGGCCGGGCGCAGCGCGCAATCAGGCAGCAGAGGTGGCTAAGGGTGAGTATCTCTGGTTTGTCGATGCCGATGTTGTAGTGCATGCGGATGCTGCAGAGTGTCTTGTCAGAGGATTCACTAATGAGCAGATCGTCGCTGTCTTTGGTTCCTATGACAGCAACCCGCCGGCGCGAAATTTCTTTTCCAGATACAAAAACCTCGTCCATCACTACTACCATCAACATGCTAACGATGAAGCTCAGACGTTCTGGTCCGGCTGCGGCGCCGTCAGGCGTGACGTATTCCTGGCTTCCGGTGGATTTGATGTAGAGCGCTATCAGTACCCCTCGATAGAAGACATTGAGCTTGGGCATCGACTGATTGAGGCGGGGGGTAGGGTGAGATTACTGCGTGACGTCCAATGTACACACCTGAAGGTCTGGCGATTTGGAAACCTCGTACACACCGAAATATTCAGGCGCGCTATACCCTGGTCCCGGTTGATACTGGGTTCCGGATCAGGCATACCCAATGATCTCAACGTGGGGATGTCGGAGCAGGTTCGCGCCGGTATTGCCGGCTTCCTGTTTCTTTCAGTACTTGCTTACCTGGCTGGGATTGTTGGGCTTTCGGCTCCACTCTTAATAGCATTGCTGGTGTTGTATGCCAACTGGGAAATCCTGCAGTTTTTCTATAGAAATGGTGGTGCGCTGTTCGCCTGTGGCGCGCTGCTATATCATCAGGTGTACTATTTATACAGCGCCTCGGCATTTGCCTGGGTATACCTTGAGCAGAATGTGCTCAGACGCATCTCCGCCGGGTAAAGCCGTTCCTGATCACCCTTACCCCCTGGGGAACTGATGCCATCGCGCCGGTTCATGCTATCAGGCGAAACCTGCAATAAGCATGAATTTCTAGTAATATTCTCTGTGCAGACTCTGCTAGAGTATGCGGCCTGAAAACTGCAGGCTATTGTCCCCCCCGATGAAAGTGCTCTCCCTGACAACTCTGCGCGAACTGCTCGCGTTGTCGCTGCCCATTGTTGTGTCGCAGGGTGCGTTCGCGGTCATGGTGTTTACCGACCGCCTATTCATGTCCTATATCGACGCTGCGCATATCGCCGCAGCTTTGGGAGGGGGTGTGGCATCGTATTTCTGCTTTTCGCTGTTCATCGGCCTGATCAGCTATGGCAATGCACTGGTCGCCCAGTACTACGGAGCGGGAAGCACTGAAAAATGCTCGCTCGCGATGTCGCAGGGTGTCCTGATAGCGCTATGCAGTACACCCGTGCTGTTGCTGATTGCGTATTTCGGTGGCGAGGTCTTCGGCATGATCGGGCACGATCCACGACAGGTGCCGCTGGAACAAATCTACTTCCAGATATTAATGGCGGGCAGTGTCTTTACGTTGATCAAGGCAAGCCTGGCCAGCTATTTCTCCGGCATTGGCCGTACCCGGATAGTAATGGTTACAGACTTGTTGGGTGCCGCCCTGAATATCCCGCTTTCGTGGATGTTGATCTTTGGAAAATTTGGCCTTCCCGAACTGGGGATCGCCGGTGCCGCCCTGGGAACGATCATTGCGACAGTTTTCACTATTGGCATCTACCTCCTTTTTTACCTCGCAAAGGAGCACCAGCACCAGTTCCACGTGGCTGCCTCTTTCCGCTACGATGCGGCAATTATGCGCAGATATTTGCGCCTTGGTATGCCCTCGGGTCTGGAGACTTTCATGAACGTCTCCAGTTTCAACCTGTTCCTGCTATTGTTTCAAACCTATGGCGTGATCGAGGGTGCCGCGATTTCCATTGTGTTCAACTGGGATATGCTGTCATTTATACCCATGACAGGATTGAGTATCGGCGTGATGAGCCTTATCGGCAGGTCCGTGGGTGCCGGGAATATGACGCGAGCAAACCAGATTATCTCGTCGGGTCTGATTGCCGCGCTGGGCTACTCTATGTTGCTGGCAGTGCTGTTTTTAGTGTTCCGAACTGAACTGGTCAATGTATTTGCGACGCAGGGTGATGAGTTCTCGGAAATTCGAGAGTTGGCCACCTATATGATGATTGGCCTGGTCAGTTATGTGGTTGCTGATGCCTGCATTCTGGTCGCTGGCGGAACTCTTCGCGGTGCCGGTGATACGCGCTGGATCATGATTACTTCGATCTCGTTACACTGGCTGATGCTGTTGGCGCAATATTTTGTGATTGTGGTATGTGATTACGGTCCGCGCGTATCGTGGTGGGTGTTCGTAGCAATGCTGATATCGCTCGCCTTGCTCTATCTCATACGCCTGTTTGGTGCTGCCTGGCGCGAACCAGCCCGATTGGCACGTGTGATGTATGAATGAGTTGAAACGCCTTCTTATAGTGTGAGAAAGCGGCGCAGTAGGCTATCTGAACCCTTGTGCTGTTCGCGCGTTACCAGTAACTGCGCCAGTTCATTCTCGATCTCTGACGATACTTTTGAACGCAGGGTCTTCAGTGTTTTCTGCGCTGGCGTTTTTCCCTTGTAACGTGTGAGGTCTAACGGCTTGCCGAAGCCAAGGAAGCAGCGCTGTGGTTTTGGAAAGAGGGTGCCGAGGCTGCCGGTTGGAATGGGGGGAAGTATGTCCTTACGAATGTCCTCATGCAACAGGCCCAGCCTTGTCAGCACTTTACCAAGTGCTGATTCAGGCAGATCCTCTCCTTCGAGGAGGTGGTCATAGAATTCATCCGGCCCGACCAGGGCGAAGGGCATTATAGTGTAGCCGTGCATGGCAGCCAGTTTCACAAATCCGTACCGCTCCTTCCACTGCAGTTCGTAGAGTTTTGAAGTGGGCTTGACCGCTTCATAGGCGCCGCCGGGAAAAACCAGTAAATCCTGCTTGTCCTCCATCAGGGCGGTGCACACCTGCGGATGTCCCATCACCAGCCCGTTGGCGAGCAGAAAATCAGCCAAACTTTTGTTTCCGAACAGAAATTTGTCCCCCATGCCGCGGGGAAACCGATTCAAATCCTTCAGAAACAGCGGGGAGAGAATCGCGCCATCTAGCGCAAACAGCGAGTGGTTGCCGACGAACAGACAGGGCTCTTGGGGGATCTTCTCGGCGCCGATGATCATGGGGTTGAACAGTTGCTTGATGACGCGGTAAGTCACTTCCATGGTCAGCCCGCGCGGCGGTTCCACCTTGAGAGCTTTGCGTATGTGTCGGTGCAGTGCATCCTCGTCGCCCAGCGGATCGCTGTCTTTGTCAAAAAGGGACATGGTTGGGTAGCCTGTGAAATCCTGAAAGTATACCGATGCAAACTGTTTCAGCCTAGAGAGATTTAAGGTCGGCAGCTTTCGATGTCGACAGATTTGGGCTAGAGTGCAGACAGTTCTTTGATCGTGGCGAGGGTGTATTTATGAAGGGCAAGCATGTGGCTATTACTGGCCCGACGGCAGGAATCGGACGTACCACGAGTCTCGAGCTCACCCGGCAGGGTGCTCAGTTGACGTTATTGTGTCGCAGCGAGGACAAAGCGGAGCTGCTGGCACAGGACATCATCGCGCAGGGAGGACTTCCGCCTGATATAGTGATCTTGGATATGGCCAGTTTGGACAGTGTACGGGCCGCTGGTGACACACTGGCAGCGCGGGGCAAGCCCCTGGATGTACTGCTGAATAACGCCGGTTTGATTAATACCTCCCGCAAGGAGACTGTGGATGGCTTTGAGGAGACGCTGGCGGTAAACCACTTTGCCCCATTTCTCCTGACAGGGCTGTTGTTGCCTTTGCTGCAACAGGCCAGTGAGGCACGTATTGTCAATGTCGCCTCCGACGCACACAGTTTTGTGAAGAACATGGGTTTTGACGATATGCAGGCCACTCAGAGCTACAAGACGTTTCGTGAGTACGGTCGCTCAAAACTTGCCAATATACTTTTCACGCGGCGCCTTGCCGGACAATTATCGGGGCAGGATATCACTGTAAACTGCCTGCATCCTGGGGCTGTGTCGACCTCTCTGGGCACGCAGAATAACGGGCTTCTCGGCAAGCTGTTGCCGCTGTTGTTAAAGCCCTTTTTCCGAACACCGCAGCAGGGCGCGGCGACCTCGATCTTCCTGTGCAGCAGTGATGATGTCGCCGGTATCACTGGCGAATATTTCGTCGATTGCAAGGTGCGAAAACCCAAACCGTGGGCGCGCGATGATGCTGAGGCAGATCGCCTGTGGCGCTACACAGAGGATTGTCTCCAATACGCTTTCCCTGTCTAGTTTGAGCAATCGGACAGCTCCGTTGCAGAACTGCGTGGTACACGCCCATCCTATGTTGATGTATCCGATTTCGTTATTGAGGCATATGTCCCAAAAGACGCGCTTGGAAGTGGACGCCCGGATTGGAATATCATAATGTCAGTGACCCTGCGAGGCAGGAAGCCATCCAGAGTAGAACTATCTGGGAAATGAAAACGTTTTTTGGGTAAACCCGGGTAACTGACAATAATCGAGAATTTACATGGGTGATTCGAACCCCGGAACATCGCAGAATACCAAAGTAGTGATAACCGGTGGTGCTGGTCTGGTAGGCCAGAACCTCATTATCAAGCTGCTCGCCAATGGCTGTAGGGACCTGCATGTCATCGATAAGTCCAGTTCCAATCTCGCCATAGCCGCCCAGTTGCATGAGGGTGTGACGTTCAGTGAGGCCGATCTGTCTGAAACAGGTCCTTGGCAGGGCTCATTGGCGGAAGCGGATGTTGTAGTTTTACTGCATGCGCAGATCGGTGGAATTGAGCCGGATGCATTTCAGCGCAACAATGTGACTGCCACTAAAAATGTTCTGGATGCAGTGCCGCGTAGCGCCTACATCGTGCATGTCAGTTCTTCTGTTACTGAGTCGGCTGCGAACGATGATTACAGTAATACCAAAGCCATACAGGAAGAGCTGGTTGTAAACTCCGGGCTGCCCTACACCGTCTTGCGGCCCACTCTGATGTTTGGCTGGTTTGATCGAAAGCACCTGGGCTGGCTGTCGCAGTTTATGTCCGCCTCGCCGGTATTTCCTATCCCTGGAAATGGCTACTATATACGTCAACCACTTTACGCTGGTGACTTTACCGACATTATCATGTCGTGCATCGAGAATCGCCCGGGCTCCGGTTGCTATAATATTTCGGGCAAGGAAAAAATCTCCTACATCGATATCATCCGCAGAATCAAATCAGCCAAGCGCAGTGCATGCCTACTTATTAAGATTCCGTATTCGCTATTCTATTTCCTGCTAAAGGTTTATGCGCTATTCGATCGGGACCCGCCGTTTACAACAACGCAACTGCAGGCGCTGGTGTTGGATGAAGTGTTCGAGGAGATCGACTGGGAACATATTTTTGAAGTCACAGCAACGCCGCTCGACCGTGCAATTCACGAAACCTTTGCACACCCCACATACAGTAAAATCAGGTTGAAATTCTAGCTATGGCGAAGATTGCGGTCGTTGGCGGCGGGCCCATGGGCCTCGCAACAGCATACCATCTACTCAAGCAAGGTCATCAGGTGACACTCTTCGAAGCGGATATGACGCTGGGCGGTATGAGCGCATCGTTTGAGTTTGATGGTATCCGGATTGAACGCTATTACCACTTTATCTGTAAGTCTGACGATCCGCTGTTCGAGCTGCTGGCTGAGCTGGATATCGACAACACCTTGCGTTGGGCACAAACGCGAATGGGTTATTACTACAAGGGGCGACTTCAGAATTGGGGCGATCCCGTTGCCTTGCTAAAATTTCCGGGTCTGGGCCTGATCAGCAAAATTCGCTATGGCTTGCTGGCATTTATATCGACGAAACGCAGTGACTGGACAAAGCTGGATGGTGTCGATGCGGTGAGCTGGTTGAAGCGATGGGTAGGGCCGAGCGCCTACGACATCCTGTGGCGACCGTTGTTCGAGTTGAAGTTCTATCACTATACTCCGAATCTCTCGGCGGCGTGGATCTGGTCCCGTTTAAAGCGGGTCGGCACCTCCCGTAAGAACCTTCTGCAGGAAGAGTTGGGGTATCTGCAGGGCGGGTCGGACACCTTTCTCGACGCTATAGCGGCGCGTATTGAAGCAATGAACGGAGACATCCGTCTCAAAGAATCTGTGCAGGAAGTAGTCATTGAGAATGGAGAATTGTCCGGGGTTCGTACGCAGGCCGGGCATTTCGAGTTTGATCGAGTGGTCAGCACCATCCCCATGCCCTATGTTTCCGCTATGGTGCCAGCATTACCACCGGCGATTCTGGCCAAGTACGACTCCGTGAATAATATTGCGGTGGTCTGTGTACTGGTGCATCTGAGTGAGGCGTTGACACCCTATTTTTGGTTAAACATCAGCGATCCAGAAATCGATATTCCGGGCCTCATCGAGTACAGCAATCTCAACCCACTGGGCGGACACATCGTGTATGCGCCATTTTACATACCGGGTGAGCACCCCGATTACCAGAAAGATGATGCGTTTTTCATCGAGAAGGTACGCCGCTACCTGGTTGCAGTAAAACCGGACCTGGTGGAGTCAGATATTTTGAAAATAGCGGCCGGCAGGTACCGTTATGCCCAGCCCATTTGTGAGCCGGAGTTTTCGAAACGACTGCCGCCGATCAGTCCCGGGGTGGAGGGCTTGTACATCGCCGATACCTGTTATTACTATCCAGAGGACAGGTCAATATCCGAGAGCGTCAAGCTTGGCAGGACTCTGGCAACGATGGCTGGTGGTCAGGATTGAGCAGGCTCCGAAATATTTCCGGGGCGGTAGGGAGCACGAGATTCATACGGTTTTTGTTGGCAGGGGGTTTGGCCGCAGTTGTCAATTTCGGCAGCCGCTTTTTCTACAACCTATTTGTCGATTTCAGCACAGCGGTCGTGCTGGCGTTTATCACCGGGTTGACCACGGGTTATCTCCTTAATAAACGCTATGTGTTTACCACTAGTGGAAACTCTGTTGCCCAGGAAGTCAGTTGGTTTGTGATTATTAATCTGTTGGCTCTGGCGCAGACGTGGGGATTAAGTGTCTATCTGGTACAGCTGCTGCCGGAATATATCGGCACAGACACCCCCGGAGGTGGCGCTATGGTTGCCGCACTTGCGCACGCTGCGGGTATCCTGTTGCCTGTGTTTACCAGTTATATAGGACACAAGTACCTTACGTTCAGGGAATAGCTTACAATTCGCGGATAATAACGTATCGAGGGTGCAGTGAATGGGTAGTGAGATGAGCAGGGAAGAGGTCGTCCAGCTCCAGTATCGGCAGCGATTTTCGCAGGCTACTGACTATCGGAATGCTCTATGGTCTGTGCTTTGTAGCGATTTCTTCCAGCGCTATATCGATCGGCAGTCGATAGTGCTTGATCTCGGCTGTGGTTGGGGGGAATTCAGCAATAATATTTCAGCGCGCAAGAAATATGCGATGGATATGAATCCGGATGCGGCAGCGCGATTGAATGAGGATGTCGAGCTGTTTTCGCAGGATTGCTCCAAGCCATGGCCGTTGGCAAATGACAGTCTGGACGTCGTCTTTACCAGCAACTTTCTTGAACACTTACCCGACAAAACGCATGTTGAAGCGACCATCACAGAGATAAAGCGCTGTCTCAAACCCGGCGGTCGGATGATCGCAATAGGTCCCAACGTGCGACTGTTACCCGGCGCCTATTGGGATTTCTGGGATCACCATGTCCATATCTCTGATCGCTCCCTCGCTGAATTGCTTGGCATGAATGGGTTTGAGGTGACAGAACAAGAAGCCGCGTTCCTGCCCTACACCATGTCAGATGGAAAACAACCGAATTTGCTGCTGGTAAAGTTGTATATCAGGTTTCGCATATTCTGGAAACTGTTTGGTAAACAGTTCCTTGTTGTGGCGCGTGCCGGCGCTTAAAGTAGACACATATCAGGCTATCTATCGTGTCCCACATGTCAGAAAATGCGAAATCCCGGATTCCACTTTGTGTCGATCTCGACGGAACGCTGGTCAATACTGATACGCTTGTTGAATCAGCTATTCTGTTGATCAAGGTAAACCCACTCACCGTTTTTTTGATGCTGCTCTGGCTGCTGCGCGGCAAGGCCTGTCTCAAGCAGATGATTGCCGCCCGAACAACATTGGATGTGACTACCCTCCCGTATAACCAGTCCTTGCTCGATTGGCTGAAGGAACAGAGCGAGGCGGATCGCGAACTGGTATTGGTAACTGCCGCAAACGAGCGTATAGCCAATGCGGTGGCAGCACATCTGGACATCTTTTCTCAGGTGATTGCCAGCAGCGATGCCAATAATATGTCAGCAGGCAACAAGCGAGATAAGTTGGATTCGCTATTCGGCAAGGGTGATTATGATTACGTGGGCAATAGCCGTGATGACCTGATGGTATGGGCGAACTGTCGCCGTGCGGTGGTGGTAAATGCCAGCCCCGCAGTGGCGACCGCTGCTGCCACAGTCGCCGAGGTTGAAGAGAGCTTTCCCGCGACAGTGAGCCCGTGGAGGGCAATTTTTAGTGCGATGCGGCCACACCAGTGGAGCAAGAACTTACTGGTGTTCGTCAGTATTATGATTGCGCAACGCTACAACGAGGTTGACCTGCTCGTTGCCACAGTACTGGCGTTTGTTGCGTTCTGCCTGTGCTCTTCGTCCGTTTACCTGATTAACGACCTGCTGGATCTGCCGGCGGACCGTAAGCACAGTGAAAAGCGCTATAGACCCTTTGCAAGTGGGCAGGTATCGCTGCTGCTGGGGATATCGGCAATTCCGGTGCTGTTACTACTGTCAACCATTATTGCACTGGTTGCGGGGCCAATGTTTTTTGGCGTTTTGTTTTGTTACTTTGTGATCACGCTATCCTATTCCTTCTACTTTAAGCGCCTGGCGCTGCTGGATGTTCTGACACTTGCAGTGCTTTACACTCTGCGTATTCTGGCGGGAGCTGCGGTTGCAGGAGAGATGCCCTCAGTCTGGCTGGTGTCATTTTCGATGTTTCTTTTTACCAGCTTGGCTATGGCCAAACGTTACGCAGAGCTCAAATCACTGGAGCTTGAGGCTGGTGAACCTGCCAGTGGCCGTGATTACCGGGTAACCGATCTGCCGATTATCGCGCAATTTGGCGTGGCCTCGGGTTACATTTCTACGCTGGTAATGGCACTTTATATCGACAGCTCCGATGTGGCAGATATTTATCACAACCAGCGCGTGATGTGGCTACTGTGTCTGCTGTTGATGTACTGGATTGGCAGAATCTGGTTGCTTGCCAGTCGCGGAGAACTTCATCAGGATCCTGTCGTGTTCGCGACCCGGGACAAAATCAGTTACGTCGTATTCGTCATTGGTTTACTAACACTTCTGGCTGCCCGCTGATGAATGGTAGTTGGGGCGGCCTCCCTATTGCCAGTGCTGAACGCATTGTCGAGCTGGATTGGCGATTCGAACCGCTGCCGGAGCTGGGGGCAACTGACTCGGTTCTGCCGTTTGGGAACGGGCGCAGCTACGGTGACAGCTGCATCAATAGCTGTGCTACGCAGATCAGTACCCGGCGACTCAACCGGCTGATACGGTTTGATGTAGAGCAGGGCGTTTTGCATTGTGAAGCGGGCATGACCCTGGATGAGGTTCTGCAAGTTGTGGTACCCCGAGGCTGGTTTTTGCCCGTACTACCCGGTACCCGTTTCATTACCGTCGGCGGTGCTGTCGCCAATGACGTACACGGCAAGAACCATCATCACGCTGGTTCGTTTGGCTGTCATGTGCGGTCCCTGACGCTGTTGCGTAGCGATGGAGAGCGCTATCGCTGCTGCCCGAGCGAGAATGCGACACTTTTTGCGGCTACCATTGGCGGTCTTGGGCTGACTGGTCTCATTGTTAGTGCCGAGATACAGCTTGTCCCGCTAGGTTGTGATCAGATGGAGGTCGAGGATGTGACATTTTCCTGCGTTGAGGAATTTGGACAACTGAGTCGAGATAGTGCCGATTGGGAATACAGTGTCTCCTGGATTGATACCGTTGCGCGCAATGGACAGGTGGGCCGAGGAATCTTCTCGCGCGCCAGGCACGCCAGCGGCAGCGGAACGCTCAAGCCCGGTCGTCCTCCGCGTATTACGGTACCGTTGACACCCCCCGTATCGTTGGTTAACAAGTGGACGGTTGATATTTTCAATCGCGCATACTTTGCACGCCGCAAACAGAGTACTGGGCTGCAGCGTATACACTATCAACCCTATTTCTTTCCGCTGGACGGCATCGCTTGCTGGAACCGCGTCTATGGCAGCAAGGGGTTCTACCAATATCAATGTGTGGTACCCAGGGAGGGTGGTGAAGCGGCCATCGAAGCGCTGCTGCGCGAAGTTAATCGCAGTGGAGCAGCATCTTTTCTAACCGTGCTAAAAGAGTTTGGCGAGCAACGCTCACCGGGAATGCTGTCCTTTCCTCGACCGGGTTTGACTCTGGCTATCGACTTTCCCAACCGTGGCGAGCAAACAATACGTTTACTGTCGTCGTTTGATGAGATTGTGCAGACCGCTGGCGGCGCGATTTATCCGGCCAAGGATGCTCGCATGCCGGCGACATTATTCCGTTCTGGCTTTCCCAGATTGAGGGAGTTTGTACCCGAGATGGACCCGAAATTTTCTTCGACGTTTTGGCGCAGGATTCAGAGATGAACAATTCAGCAGAGCAGGGTGCGGCAGCGGGGAGTGACAAACGTATTCTGGTGTTCGGTGCCACCTCCGCTATCTGCCATGAGATACTGAAACTCTATGCGGCGCAGGGTGCGTCATTTGTGCTGGTGGCCAGAAATAGCGAAAAAATAGCTGCGATTGCCGATGATCTGGAAGCGCGTGGCGCTAGAGTTGCAGCAACGCATTGCTACGATTTCAATGACTGGCAGCAACACGAGGGCGCTGTGCGTATAGGGGTGCAGAGTCTGGGCGAAATTGATATCGCTATCGTTGCCCATGGGTCCCTTCCTGAACAGGCAGAATGCGAGTCGTCCAGCGCCGCGTTAAAAGCGTGTATGGACGACAATTTTACCAGTGCGGCCATTGTCACAGAGGCCTGCGCAAAGCAGTTTTCCAGGCAGGGCCGCGGTACTCTGGCGGTTATCTCATCCGTAGCAGGTGACCGCGGACGCAAAAGCAATTATGCCTATGGCGCCGCGAAGGCTGGAATTGACGCTCTGTTGCAGGGGTTGCAGGGCAGATTCGCCGGCAGCGCTGTGAAGGTCGTAAATATCAAACCGGGCATGGTCATATCACCGATGACCGCCCACATGCAGCACGGCGCTATCTGGGCCACAGCGGCAGACATCGCCCCTGCCATTCAAAGCGCGATAACGCGTGGGCGCAGAGTCTGCTATGTGCCCGGCTACTGGCGCGTGATCATGCTCATCATCCGCACATTGCCTACCGCGTTATTGGCACGGCTGCCGATATAGGCCTGCACTGCTAAACAGCGGTGAGGAAAGGTTGCTGGGACGCGTGAAAGAGTGATGCGGGCGTTCTTGTGACAGGGTTCACGTTATTGGTAGGGAGCGCTGGCATTCTCGGCGACCACCGGCAGATTTGTCGCTTATTCAGTTTGGTTTTCGGACGACATCCTGATTATCTGGCATACTGTGCCGCTGAACTCAGGTATTAAAAAGACCATACATTGTCAGGGTTTATTGGTCATTAAATTGATGGAAGAATGGCCTCTAAGGGATTTTTGGCGAGGACTTTGATTGAACAACACGTTCCAGAGAGCGCGGTAATGGCAAAAATAGCAATTGTAAAATTATTCAATGGCTTAAATCTGGCACCGGCCCAGTTAGCCGGGCAGTTGCGCGATGCGGGCCACGAAGTGAAGATTATTTACTTCAAGGAAACCGTGGCGCTGCCTACGGATGAGTCCGAGGGATATCTCGAATTTGATTATCCCGGCGTGGGGTTTCTAGCCAACGGCAAGCAATACTCGGTGGACCTGTACAAGCCAGTTTGCGAAAGCGAAGAGCGGTTACTGGTTGAAGAACTCAACGCATTTGAACCCGACCTGATTGGGTTTACCGTTTTTTCCGGCCTCATCCGGGTCTGTGGTGAAGTGACCGATAGCCTGCGCGAGCATTTTGATTGCCCGGTTATCTGGGGTGGTCCCGGACCGACGCTTGAGCCTGAGAAATGCATCGGCTTCGCTGATCTTTTGTGCATCAATGAAGGGGAGGAGGTCATTGTTGAACTGGCTGACCGACTCGATGCCGGCGAGGACTACTCGAATATTCTCGGCACTTGGTGTAAGCGGGGTGAGGACGTCGTCAAAAACGAAAATCGGCCCCTGATGCCGCTCGATAATATCGCGCAACCCGACTGGTCCCGCGATATCTATTGCCTCATCAACGAGGATACGGTCGAGCGCAACTACTACCCCGAGGGCGGCAGATCCTACTCAATTATGACGCAGCGAGGATGTCCGTTCTCCTGTCATTTCTGTATTGAGAGCAAGTACCAGGATATGTTTGGCCGTAAGAACTCCCTGCGGCGCAAATCGGTAGACAGCATTATAAAAGAGCTTCTCTGGGCGAAAGAGACGCTGAAAATCAAGAAAGTGATGTTCTACGATGACGTGTTCACGGTACACCCGCGCTGGCTAGATGAATTTTTACCGCGCTATAAAGCGGAAATCGGCCTGCCATTCTGGTGTTACTCCTATCCAACAACGCACGATCGGCCGTTGCTCGACAAACTCAAGGATGCCGGCTGTGTCGCTATCACCATGGGCGTGCAGTCGGGCAGTGAACGGGTGCTCAAGGAGCATTTCAACAGGCCCACAAAAACGGACAGGGTTGTCGAGGCCGCCGAAGAGATCGTGGCAGCTGGTATCACCGGTTTCTATGATCTGATCACCCGCGTTGATTTCGAGACGGTTGACGATCTGGAGGAAACCTTTGAGTTCCTACTCAGGTTCCCACTTGAGATGAATACCTTCATGCTGCCCAATATGACCAGCTATCCGACCTATGAGTACAGTGAAAATGTGATCGCTGCGGAGGGCAAAGGTATATTGAATAGGCCGACAGATGAGGACTACGATTTCTATCATCACCTCTACCTGTTATCGCGCTCAACGCTGCCGGTAAACAAAATTCGGGAAATGCGCAACGATCCGAAATATCGGGAAAACCCTTCGCTGATGGCCGAGTTTTTCGATCACAAGCCGATCATGAATTTTACCGACCCTGTGCCCAAAAGGGTTCGTCAATCTGCCTGATGTTTTCTTCAGAGAGAGTGCGACGCCGTACTGTAGGGAAGTGATGCAGCCGTCACGCGCGAGTTAGTCGCCTCGGTTCTGGCTCGTTCGGTTTGGGTTGG
This sequence comes from Halioglobus sp. D3-4, assembly GCF_055809315.1. Classification (NCBI taxonomy): domain Bacteria; kingdom Pseudomonadati; phylum Pseudomonadota; class Gammaproteobacteria; order Cellvibrionales; family Halieaceae; genus Halioglobus; species Halioglobus sp. D3-4. Next base: position 1,476,802 of record NZ_CM147907.1, on the reverse strand, counting down.
CAAGCTGGTGCTTGCGCACCAGCCCTCGCATCTGGTCATAGCTGAGACCCAGATCGCGGGCAGTGCGTCGCTGGTTGTAGCCGTTTTTCTTCAGCGCCGCTGAAAGCAATTCTACTTCCAGTTGTTTTATCTGTGTTTGGAAATCTATGCTTTCCGTTTCAGACGGTGTGCCATCTTCTGTCTCATTGGTCCCCGCAGGTGCGCGGGGCACATCTTCGAACGGCGATATGAACGGGTCGATCACGATGTTGGCCACCGGCGTGTCCGGATCATTCCAGCGAAACAATGATCGCTCTACGACGTTTTTTAGTTCTCTTATATTGCCGGGCCAGTGGTAATGTTGCAGTGTGTTCAGCGCCGTATCGGAAAACCCCGCAAACAGACTCCATCCCAGTTCTGTGCACATCCCCACCGCAAAATGTTGCGCCAGTTCGAGAATATCCTCTCTGCGGTGTCGCAGCGGGGGCAGGTGGACGACATCAAAACTGAGACGATCCAGAAGGTCTGCCCGAAACTGGTTCTGTGCGACCAATGCACGCAGGTCGCTGTTCGTCGCTGCGACAACTCGTACATCTACCTGCAGGGTGTGCTGTCCGCCGAGGCGTTCAAACTCACCGTATTCAATCAGCCGTAATAACTTTTCCTGCAGCCGCATCGACATTGTACCCAGTTCATCGAGGAACAGGGTACCGCCGTCAGCGCGTTCAAAGCGCCCCTGTTGTGCCCGGGTAGCGCCGGTAAACGCACCTGACTCGTGCCCGAACAACTCGGATTCCAGCAAGCTGTCAGCCAGCGCAGCGCAATTGACTTTGACCAACGGCGCCTGCCAGCGGGGTGAGAGGAAATGCAGGCGTTGTGCGGCCAACTCCTTGCCGGTGCCTCGCTCACCTACTAACAGGACCGGACGATTTATAACGGCCAGATGAGAAAGCTGCTCCAGTGCCGTCGCCAGCGCTGAAGAATGGCCAATAATACTTTCCTGAATACGCATAAGGTTAAATATACCTTAATAGAAGGTATATTTAACCTATATATCGGCCAAAAATACTAATATATGCCATATTTAGAAGATGGGTTTCGCACAGATAATGAAAAAATACCTTTTAAAACAATAGGGTAGCCGATGTGGCATGCATCGTGTAACACATAGTTTGTCTTTACAGCGATGGGCGGTATCGCACAGGTACTGCCAGAATGGATCACAGGAGAAACCCCATGGGCATATTTTCACGCATGACCGACATCATCAATTCCAACATCAACGCAATGCTGGATCAGGCAGAGGATCCGGAGAAGATGGTGCGCCTGATTATCCAGGAGATGGAGGACACGTTGGTAGAGGTGCGCAGTTCCTCTGCTCGAGTGCTGGCTGATCGCAAGGACGCAGCGCGGCGCCTGGAACAGGTGAGCAGTGAGGCGGCGGGGTGGGAGGATAAGGCGCGCTTGGCAATTGAGAAGAATCGCGAGGATCTGGCACGTGCCGCACTTCAGGAGAAGCGTGCTATAGAGGAGGAGGTCGCACTGGTGGAGGCGGAGCTGGTCGCGATAGATGAACACATCGCGCAACTCAATAACGAGGTGGGGCAGTTACAGCAGAAGTTGGACGATGCCCGCGCGCGACAGAAAGCCCTGACGATGCGCAGCCAGACGGTAGAGTCGCGGATCAAGGTCAAACGACAGATACAACGGGATGCGCTGGATGATGCGTTTCATCGTTTCGAGCGCTTTGAACGGCGCATGGATACCCTGGAAAGTCAGCTTGAATCGATGGATTTGGGTCGCGAGGTGCCACCTGATCTCGCCGCGCAAATTTCGGCGCTGCAGGAGGACGACAGAATTAGCGATGAATTGGAGCGCCTGAAAGCCGGTATGGTCGACAAGAAGCCTGAATAGATACCATGCGTGCATTAAACCATGACATTTTCAATCAATCGGGCGACAGTGCAGGTTCACTGCTTGCCTTCGAGGAATAGAAGCAATGGAATTTTTGAAGTTCATGTCTGTCCCCACGATTCTGTTTATGGTGATTGTGGCGCCGATGTGGATCACCATGCATTATCGTAGCGTGAACAGGTCTACCCGTAGTCTCAATCTGGAGGATCGGGAGTCGTTGGAGCATATGCTGGAGACCGTGGATAAGCTAACGGATCGTATCGCCACACTGGAGTCGATTCTGGATGCGGATCATCCACAGTGGCGTGATCAGGTAAGGCGCCAGGAACGCGGCGAAGACAATCTCAGGGAGTAAGTTATGACCGAACATGATGACAGGCAGTTTCGTGACAGACATCGGGACAACCATGGCAGAGGCCAGGGTGCGAACCGCGGCGGTTTTCTTAAGAGCAAACGGGAGTTTGATATGCGGCGCAAGAGCGGTTGGGGTATGAATCTATACCGGAATACGCGCGACGGTAAGATCGCTGGGGTTGCCGCCGGATTCGCAGATCACTGGGATATCGCACCGTGGGTTGTGCGGTTGATGTGGATAGGCGCCTTCCTGTTTACTGGCACACTCGCACTGTGGCTGTATATAGGTGCGTGGTTGTTGATGGCGAAGCGACCGTCGCGCCAGGATGCACAAGGGCGCCCGTCAGATGAGTTGGAGTATGAGGCGGCCGAAGTCGAGATGGAGTACGATGAGCGCCACCATGACTACCGACCCCGCAAGGTGTTCCGTTACAGTGAGAGCACATCCGTGCGCCTGAAGCGTGCACGAGAGCGCCTCGATGCAGCGCTGCGCCGCGTCGAAGGCATGGAGTCATATGTCACGTCCCGCCAGTATGAATTGAACAAGGAATTCTCCCGCCTCTGACTGTGAACCGCGTCTCAATCTGCATCAGCAGTGACGGAGCGTGCGGTGTTTCAGGCTATCTCCGGATATTAATGTTCGCTACCCTCTGTGTAGCGACTCATTTTTATCAGCGGCGTGATTAATGACAACCCAGGAACCGTATGTACCACCTCCCAGTATTCTGCTGGCATTGAGCGAAGCACATCGAGCAGCGCTGGAAATCGTGCTGTTGGGTGTTTCGCGACGTACACTCGTTAAAATCGCCCCCCGTGGAGATGGGCATGCGGTGATGATACTGCCGGGGTTTATGGGCGGTGATGGTTACAATAGGGCTTTCCGGCGTTTCCTTGGCGGCCTTGATTATGCTGTGCACGGCTGGGGGCAGGGGCGCAATCTCGGTCCGCGCGATGGGGTACTGGAAGCGCTTCAACGCAGGCTGCATGATCTGGTAGAACGCTACGAAGGGCCAGTGTCACTGGTCGGACACAGTCTTGGCGGTATTTTCGCGCGTGAGTTGGCGCGTATGTATCCTGACAAGGTTCGACAGGTGATTTCATTGGGAAGTCCGTTTGGTGAGGGGAGAATGACTGCCTCGATACCGGCGCGCCTGTTTACAGCGCTAAACCCGCCCGATGAACTTCCGATAGACCAGGATGTGCTCTCGCATGCACCACCGGTCCCCACTACGGCGATCTACTCAAAGTATGACGGTATCGTGAACTGGCGGACCACCAATCAACAGCGCGGACACGCCCTGACCCAGAGCATTGAGGTCAGGAGCAGTCACTGCGGCATGACATTCAATCCCGCCGTGTGGTTATTGGTGGCGGAGTGTCTGGCCAATGACCCCGATCACTGGCAGCCGTTTGAGCGCGGCAGTTGGCGCAGACTTGTCTACCCCGATGTGCAGTTGAGTACGGAGCCCGCTGAGCCTTAAGGTTTAGTTGCACCGTTCCTTCGGTTTATATCGATTGCTCTGCTCACCTGGCATCGTCAGTCGATCTTTGCATAAAGTGCGTCCGCCACCATGCCTGACCGAATCGATTGATCCAGATTGGTGTTGTTCGCTATCTCGCGGTTTATACTGCGCGTTCAACGTATATAAATTCAGGACAGGCAGATGGCAAGAATTCTGATCGTTGCTGATCTTGAGCAGCAGTGTTATGCGACCCCCAGAGGGCTTGAGCTAGCCGCTAAACTCGGCGTTGTGGCCGATGTGGTCGCATTTGTGCATGTGGACCTGTCGGCGCTGGACGTCAGTGCAGCGCAGCGCGAGAGCATCCAGAATCGCCTGCTGGCAGACCGCGAACGCGCGGTACAGGGTCGAATTGACAGGCATCTGGTGTCTGGTCAGCATGCCGATCTGAAGGTCGTGTGGGAAAAGGATATCCACCGCTGGCTGAATAGGCGCTGCGCGGGTGGCCGCTATGACATGGTCATTAAGACAGGCAATCGTTCCGAGTCGCTGGTCCACACCTCTACGGACTGGCAGTTGTTGAGAGAGTGCCCGGCCCCGGTGTTACTGGTAGCGAAGAAAAAATGGCACAGGGTCGAACCCGTTTTGGTTGCGCTCGATCTGGCCAGCACCAAGGCCGCCAAGCAATCACTGAACCAGAAGCTACTGCTGGCGGCAAAGGGGTTGGCAGAGACGCTAGGTGTGGAGCTGGAGATTATTTCTGCGATTCAGGTGCCCGCTGTTCTGGCGGAGTTGGATCTGGTCGATCCACAGAGCTACGCGCGCAATGCCAGGGCGTCGATGCAGCCACAGATCTCGCGGCTGGCCAGAACCTGCGGTGTCCCCGAATCCGCGTTTCAGTGCAAGCGCGGTGCGGCAGAAAAAGTCGTGGCCAGTCGCGCAGCCAAGGTTCGGGCACAGTTGGTGGTGCTGGGCACAGTCGGCAGGAAGGGAGTGAGAGCACGATTGCTGGGTAATACAGCAGAGCAAGTGCTGCTCCATTTGAAGACAGATGTCTTGACGATAAAGTTGTAATTATTTTCCGTTTTTACCTTGAAATCTGGTCAATAGGGACTATTTTGTCTACAGCACTTCGCATTCCTTGCGAGTGCTGACACGTCCCCTGGCCGATGTTTCTGCCCCGAAGCATACGGCTATTTTAGCCCGCTTTCATTTCATGAAATGCGGGCTTTTTTATTTTTGTCAATTGATTGCCAATCTAAGTTAATGTACTTTCTAAAGTAGACGGAGGCGCATACCTCGATGGGACGTCATGCGGGATTTACTGATTCATGGCGTTGCGATCCCAGCCGGGTTGAATCCGGTCTCTGATATCGGCGATGTCATTTCGCTGTAACATTGGCGGGGTAGGCTCAGCGCGTAATATCTTGCGGGTACGCTTTGGCCTCGCACTATCGAACTGCTTTTCCGTCTACTTTCGTTTACTGAAACCAGGGTCTGTTTGGAGACAGTATGGCCAGCCCGATCAAGCAACGCCTCGCGGATCTTCTCGATTATGATCTTTTCATGCCGCGCGAGCTCAGTTGGCTATCTTTCAATGCGCGCGTATTGCAGGAGGCAGCGGACGAGTCCGTGCCGGTTATCGAGCGGTTGCGCTACCTCGGCATTTTTTCCAATAATTCAGATGAATTCTTCCGCGTGAGAGTGGCGGAGGTCAGGCGCCTGATTTCTGTTTCTTCCGGCGCCAACAAACAGCAGTCAAAAGACCTCCTTGGTGCCATCCAGAAACGCGTGGTCGAACTGCAACATGAGTTCGACCGTATCTACCGCGAGATTATGCGCGCGCTCGCGGACCAGCGAATATACCTCGTCAATGAGGAACAGCTGGATGAGCGACAGGTTGAGTTTGTAAGATCGTATTTCACCAGCACAGTGTTACCAGAGCTTGAGCCCATTCTGCTGCGCGAAGGGCAGGCCATTCCAGCACTTACCGACGAGTCGATTTATCTCGCAGTAGATATCCAATCGGGAGACAGTTATCACTCCGCTGTAGTGGGCGTTCCCACTGACAGGCTGGCCCGATTTGTGCAGATTCCTCGAAAAAAAGGCAGGGGTGGTACGGTGTACATTGTGCTGGATAATATAATGCGCCTGTGCCTGCCAGAGATGTTCCGAGGGGTTATTCCAATAGATGCAGCACAGGCGTATTGTTTCAAGTTCTCCCGTGATGCGGAGCTGGCGATAGATACCGGCATCACACAGAGCCTGATTGACAAAATGGCCTCGAGCCTAAAGCAGCGCATGAAGGCGGATACTGTGCGCATGGTATATGACGGTGAAATGCCGCAGCGCCTGCTCGATCACCTGTGCAACCGATTTGGCTTTGGCAAATACGACAGCCTGATCTCCGGTGGCCGCTACCACAACTCAAAGGATTTCATGAGCTTCCCCAATGTCGGGCGGCGGCACCTCGAGTTCAAGCCGCTACCGCCGATACGCATCAGTCGGCTCGATGAGCAGGCCTGTATATTCGACAGTATTCGTGAGAAAGATATCTTTCTGTACTATCCCTATCATCCCTTCGACTATGCGATTGACTTGCTTAAGACAGCGGCGTTGGATCCGCAGGTCACCAAAATAAAGATTTGCCTGTATCGCGTAGCACGTGACTCCAGGGTTATCGATGCACTGGTCAATGCCGTACAAAATGGCAAACAGGTACTGGCTGTGGTCGAATTGGCCGCGCGTTTCGATGAACAGGCAAATATCAACTGGGCACAGCGCTTAACCGATTGCGGTATCCAGGTTATTTTCGGCATTCCCGGGCTTAAGGTTCACAGCAAACTATTGTTGATTGAGCGTCGAGATGGTCACGCCTCACGCTACTACAGCCATATCGGCACCGGTAACTTCAATGAGAAAACGGCCCGACTGTACACCGATTTTTCATTGATTACCTACGACCAGAATGTCGGCAAGGATGTGCACAGTGTGTTCGAATTCCTGCAGTTCAACTACCAGCGTCCCAACTATCGTCTATTGCTGGTCGCGCCGCACTCTGCGCGCAGCGGGCTAATGGAATTAATCGAATGCGAAATTGCCAATGCCAGGGCTGGCTACCGCGCGGCGATGACGCTCAAGTGCAACAACCTGGTGGATAAGGATCTGGTATTGAAACTCTACGAGGCCAGCCAGGCTGGTGTAGAGATACGGCTGATCGTTCGAGGTATGTGCTCGCTACTGCCTGGAGTAAAAGAAATTTCGGAGAATATCCAGGCCATCAGTATTGTCGACAGGTATCTTGAGCATACCCGCGCCTACGTGTTTTATAATCGCGGTGAGCCGCGCTACCTGATCGGTTCAGCGGATTTAATGACGCGTAATCTGGATTACCGGGTGGAGGTTCTCTGTCCCATTTTTGATCAAGACGCGCAGCGCATTATCCAGGATACGCTGGACCAGCAATGGCACGATAACGTCAGGGCGCGGGTGCTGGATCAAAACCAGATTAACCGGATGGTGCCCAGCAAGAAAAAGGCCACCAAGATTCGCTCGCAAGAGAGCATTCACCGCTATCTTGCCACGGGAAAACTACCTCGCTATCCCAAATCGCGGATGAATGAACCCGCCAAACGCAGGCGGAAGAAGGCACTCTGACCGGCTGTTGCACGCAGCGCGGTGCGTGTACACTGGGCTGCCAGGTCGACGGGCTGCGCGGTGCATCCCGCTTGAAAGTTCACAGATTGCTTCGGAGATAGCTAATGATTGCGTATACCACAATTGGAACCGCCGATATTGAGAAAGCCAAGGCCTTTTACCTCGATGTTCTGTCCGATATTGGCGGCACTGTGATGATGGATTTGGGGCGGCTCGCTGCCCTGGGTACACCCAACGGCGGCGCGATGCTCGCGGTATGCACACCGTACAACGGCGAAGCTGCCAGTCCGGGCAACGGCAACATGGTTTCTATTGCACCCGGTTCGACAGAGCTTGTCGATAAACTATACGCCAGAGCGCTGGAGCTGGGTGCGGCAGACGAAGGTGCACCCGGGCAGAGGATGGACGGCTTCTACGGTGCCTATTTCCGCGATCTCGATGGCAATAAAATCTGTTTCTGTCACTTCGGATAAGACAATTGCGAGGGCTTGCATGTGCAGTGCCTCCTGACTGATTGCAACTGTTTTCCGACCCCCGCAATGACGGGGGTATTCCCTGACGGCAGGTACAGGAGGCTTTTTTAGTGGCGGGAAGTAGTTTGCTTGTTCTGCTGGATGATATCGCGGCAGTACTCGACGATGTCGCGCTGATGACAAAAATCGCCGCCAAAAAATCTGCTGGTGTGCTCGGCGATGATCTGGCAGTTAACGCGGAGCAGGTGACGGGTGTGCGCGCTGACCGCGAGCTGCCTGTTGTCTGGGCTGTTGCCAAAGGGTCTATGCGCAACAAGTGCATTCTGGTCCCGGCTGCACTGGCGATCTCGTTTATTGCTCCATGGTTGATTACGCCGGTACTGATACTAGGCGGCCTTTTCCTTTGCTACGAGGGCTTTGAAAAAGTAGCCCACAAATTTCTGCATTCCGAAAGCGAAGACGCTGCCCATCATGAGCAGTTGCTAAAAAGCCTGCGAGATCCCTCGGTTGATCTCGTGGCCTACGAGCAACAGAAGATAAAGGGCGCGATACGCACTGATTTCATTCTCTCTGCAGAAATTATCGTACTCACCTTAGGTATTGTCGCCGAAATGACTTTTATTACTCAGGTGCTGGTGGTGTCGGTCATTGCGCTGGCGATGACGATCGGTGTATACGGGCTGGTGGCCGCTATTGTAAAGCTGGATGACGCCGGATTGTTTCTACTGGAGCGCGAAGGGCAGGGCAGCTGGCCGGCGATGTTGCGCTGGTTTGGCTCTGCTTTGGTACGTTTTGCCCCTTGGCTGATGAAGTTTCTGGCCGTGGTGGGCACCATCGCGATGTTTATGGTGGGCGGCGGTATACTCGTACACGGCTTTCACACTCTTGATGAGGGCATTGCGGTGCTTGTGTCATCGGTCTCGGGTGTGGCGTCCATCGGGCCGGTTCTGGCCGCTGTCACACCCACCCTCGCTGGGATTGTTGTCGGGTTGATCGCCGGGGCGGTGGTCACTGCCGTGGTTGTGCTAGTGCAGAGATTGCGCCGGGAGTGAGTCACAGCTAAGAGGCCTTACTTCAGCAATGAGCCGAGAATCCCGCGAAATAGCTTCCTTCCCAGGCTGCTGCCAGCGGCGCGTGCAACACTTTTCAGAAAGGCCTCTCCTGCACTCTGGCGATTGCTGGAGCGGGCTTTCGGTTTGCGCTTTTCTGCCGCAGCAGCACGTTCGGCGAGTTCTGCCTCCTGCGCCTTCTTTTGTCGCGCTGCAGTGCGCTCCAGCAACACCTCATGTGCCGAGCGAGGGTCAATGGGGGTGACGTAGCGTTGTTGGTTCAGGTCTCTCGACAGCACAGCCTGGCGCTCTTCGGGAGTGGCCGGCCCCATTCTGGAGTGGGGTGGCCGCACCAACACGCGTTGCACGGGGGCGGGAACACCCTTTTCCTGTAACATTGAAACCAGGGCTTCCCCGACACCCAATTCAGTGATTGCGGTGACGGTATCCAGTTCGGGGTTGCTGCGAAAGGACTGCGCTGCGACCTTCACCGCTTTTTGCTCTTTTGGCGTGTAGGCACGCAGTGCGTGTTGTACGCGGTTGCCCAGTTGTGCCAGCACACTGTCCGGTATATCTCCCGGGCTCTGCGAAATGAAATAGATACCGACACCCTTGGAGCGGATCAGGCGCACTACCTGCTCAATTTTCTCCAGCAGTGCTTTAGGTGTGTCACGGAACAGCAGATGTGCCTCATCGAAGAAAAATACCAGCACCGGCTTTTCCGGATCACCCAGTTCAGGGAGCTCCTCAAACAATTCGGATAGCAACCACAGCAGGAAGGTGGAGTAGAGCCTTGGGTTCATAATCAGCGTGTCGGCGGCCAGTATGTTGATGGTGCCCCGTCCATCGAGGCCGGTGCGCATGAAGTCCTGAAGCTGAAGTGCCGGTTCACCGAAAAACTGCTCACCGCCCTCGCGTTCCAACATCAGTAGGCGACGCAGAATCGCATTCACTGAGGCCTTCGATACACCGTAGCCGGTGCCCAGTTCCCTGCTGTTATTGCCGAGGTATTCAAGGGTGGTGCGCAGGTCCTTGAGATCGACGAGTAACATCCCCTCGTTGTCGGCAAACTCGAATACCAGTGTGATCACACTCTCCTGTGTTTCATTGAGATCCAGCAGGCGCGAGATCAACTGCGGCCCCATTTCTGAAATTGTGGAGCGGATCGGCGTACCCTGTTTGCCGAACAAATCCCAGAACGCGACCGGATAGCCGCGTTGCTGATAGTGCTCGATACCGATTTTCTGTATCCGTTCGTCCACCTTTGGGTGAGGCGAGCCGCTCTGGCTGATCCCGGAGATATCGCCTTTTATATCGGCCAGAAATACCGGGACCCCGAGGTCGGAAAAGCCCTCTGCCAGACACTGCAGAGTGACCGTTTTGCCGGTGCCAGTGGCGCCGGCGACCAGCCCGTGGCGGTTGGCGTAGCGCGGGTTGAGAAATATCTGGCCCGCCGGGGAGCGGCCAATCAGAATGCCATCGTTCATCTATTTATCTATCCTTTTCGAGGTGGACTGCACTGCCCGCTATTGAGCAGTATAATAAAGTAACAGGCCCCATGCGGCTATCGACAGGAATATACCATGCGTTGGAAGGGCGGCAGGCGAAGTAGTAATGTGGAGGACAGGCGCGGACAAGGTCCCGCGAGCGGTGCAGCCGGTGCCGCACCACTGGTGATGCGGCTGTTGCCGATAATGATCCGGACCAAGGTCGGGCGTATTCTTCTCGCGCTTGGGGTCGTTGTTGTAGTCGGCGGGCAGTTGATGGGCATTGATGTGCTATCTCTGTTGGCCGGAGGTGCCGCCAGTTCCAGCCGGTCTGGTGCACCGCTCAGTGAAGCGCAGCAGCAAAACGCCGAATTTGTCTCAGTGGTTTTGGCTGATACTGAAGATACCTGGCATGCGAATTTTCAGGCGTTAGGTCGGCAGTACCGCGAGCCGACGCTGGTATTGTTTACTGGGGCAGTCAACTCTGCCTGTGGCAGAGCCAGTGCTGCGGTGGGACCTTTTTACTGTCCCGGCGATCAAAAACTGTATATAGACCTCTCCTTCTTTCGGGACCTGCGCGACCGACACGGCGCTCCCGGAGACTTTGCCCAGGCCTATGTCGTCGCCCATGAAGTCGGCCACCATGTACAAACACTGCTGGGTATCAGCGACAAAGTGCGGGCCGCGGGCCGAGGGGCGAGTGCCGCACAGGTGAACGCGCTGTCTGTGCGTCAGGAATTGCAGGCCGATTGCTTTGCCGGCCTTTGGGGTCACGCTGCTAATGTCGATCGTCAATTACTCGACCCCGGTGACCTGGAGGAAGCGTTGCAGGCGGCTACGGCCATTGGTGATGACCGCTTACAGCGCGAAGCCGGACGCGAAGTCGTGCCCGACAGCTTTACGCACGGTACCTCCGCACAGCGAGTTAAATGGTTCCGAACCGGTTTCGAGTCCGGTCAATTTGCCGATTGCGATACATTTGCCGCCACCGACTTGGGTTAAGGCCCCCACATGGGGATTTGCTATGTCGCGTTTTCAATCAGGCTGAAAAGAGGACAGATGGTGTTCGATGTTCACGCCGGCGATCATGACTCCCAGATAATCAGACGATTCAGGGAGTCAGACCATGGCAGCTTTAAAGCGGATGGAGCACCAGATCACACAGCAACTCCTGCAGCGCAGGGAGGCGGACAGTGAAAAGCTCGCCGTGGTGTCCCAGCGTGGCGGGCAACGCGCAAGTGTCGCCGCGGATTTCACCCCGTGGGCAGACCGGGTGATCGGTGTTCTCGCGGTTACCACCGGCCTGCTGTTGGTGGGCAGTCACCTGGAAGAGTTGTTGTGGGTGGCCGTTGCCGCCACCACGGTCATCACGCTGCGCTGAGCCGGCGAGTTGGGGGCTGGATATTTGGGTAGCGACGCCGTCAGGCACCGCTGCGTGGCACCACCGGCGCGGTGGACCAGGGTATAGCGGTTTCCAGCTCCCCTGCGGTACGCAGCAACAGGTCTTCGCGATTGGAGGCTGCCACCAGTTGTACGCCGACAGGTAGGCCGGCTTCGCTGACATGCACAGGCAATGAAATGGCCGGTTGTCCAGTGATGTTGAACGGCGCCACAAACGGGATGATTTGCGATGAGCGTGTCAGGCCTGCAAGCGGATTGTTGTCATCGTGGAACTGCCCCAAAGGTGGCGGCGGCTCAGGCACGGTAGGTGTGAGTAACAGGTCGTATCCCTCTTCGGACCAGAATTTAGCCATCTCACGCGATCCATTCTGGAACGCCTCCATAGCAGCTAGGTAGGCAAGGCCTGTCACCGAGCGCCCCGGTTCGGCGATCAGCCAGGTGCCCGGTTCGACGTCGGCTTCCGTCACCGGGCGCCCGATCATCGCGGCGACACGATCCAGTTCTGCAGCTGTCCACACACCGTAAGCCACCATAAAATGTGACAGTGTCGACTCGAAAAATTCAGGCGTTTTCCAGACAGCGGGTCTTGCCTCTTCAATGTAATGGCCCAGAGACTCCAGTTGTCTGACCGTTTCGTCTACAGCGCGCACACACTCGGGTGCGGTGGTGCAGGACGGGTCGCTGGGTATGGTGGTGTACCCGATCCGCAAGCGTCGCCCCGGAGCCAGCAATTCTTCCGGATATGGCCGCAGCGGGGGAGGTGCGGTGTAAGGATCTCCCGGCATAGCTCCCTGCACAGCCTGTAAAATGGCGGCGCAGTCCCTCACGGTGCGAGTCAGGGCCATCCTTGCGACCAGCCCACCCCAGGCTTCGCCGGCTTCCGGGCCCAGTGAATGGCGTCCGCGTGTCGGCTTGAGTCCCACCAGGCCACAGGATGAAGCGGGTATACGAATGGAACCACCGCCGTCGCCGGCATGGGCCATGGAAACAAACCCTGCAGCGACGGAGGCAGCTGAGCCGCCACTTGATCCGCCGGTGGAGTGATTGAGATTCCAGGGATTACGAGTCGGTCCCTTTGCCAGTGGCTCGGTGGTTGGCATCAGGCCGAATTCGGGTGTATTGGTGCGCCCCAGGATCACCAGCCCGGCTTCGCGAAACTTGCCGGTGAGGTAGCTGTCCACAGGCGCTATGTAGCCGGCCTCGGCCAGCGCGCGGTTGCCGCCGTGGTAGGGATCACCCGCAGAAACACCGTCGAGATCCTTCAACAAAAATGGGACGCCACGAAAAGGTCCGTCGGGCAATGTGCCTTTGGCTTCCTCCCTGGCCTGCTCGAAGCGTTGGTGTATGACGGCGTTCAGAGCATCATTGCCCCGCTCGATGCGTGCGATAGCGGCGTCGACCAATTCCAGAGCGCTAACCTGCCCGCTGCGGACAAGTTCTGCCTGGGCGGTGGCATCCAGTGCTGCAAACTCGTCGTTTGAGGTACTGTGTTTATTCATATCGTTATTCCCTGTCTGGCGCGAAGCTTCGCATCCTAACACTGGCACAGTAGAGCGATAAGTCCAGTCATTCAAGCCCTGACTGGCTTTACATCGCAGTGGCTTCAGCTGGCGGCGATTATATTGGGGTCATTTGCTGCGCTGCTCGGCCCCTCCTTATTGCGGACAGCATCAGCGATGCGAAAAAGCGGTACCTTCAGCATATCCACCAGTTCATCGCTAGCGCCAATCTGCTGCAACGCTTTGTCCATGCACAACAGCCATTGGTCACGCTCTTCTGGTCCAATGTGATAGTGCTCATGTGGTGTTGTCATACAGACGGTACCGTATTTGTCGGCGTACCTTGGTGGCCCGCCCATCCAGCCGGTGAGATAGTCCGCCAATTTATCTTTCATCGGGGACAAATCTGCCGCGTGCATCGCGCGCAGGCCGGCGGCCTCGGGCTGCGTATCCATAATGTCATAGAACGCACGGCATAATTGTCGTATACCGTCCTCACCCAGTATCTGGTAGGGGGTCTGCGGGGTGTCGCTCATGTCGGTCTGACCTCGATCTGTATGCCCATACGGTCTCACTGTTCCGCACTGATGCTTTGATGCCGAAGGCCATTATAGTCGGCAGCCCCGGCAGATTGTAAGTATCGACATTGTTGGCGGGCGTTGATCAAGCGCTGCCCCCCTGGCAGCGTGTAGTCGCCTGAGGCGGGGGTGCCTGATGGCACTTCCTCTGCTAGAATCGCGTTTTTTCGCCATTGCGTTATAGCATTGTGGCGCTGTCAGCCCACGGGGTTTCCCAGCACATTACTACAGGACATTCATTATGAGTCTTGCCGACAAGGTATTGGCCGTTAACGACGATCTGCCCATCCGCACCGATGCACCCGTACACAGTGGCAAAGTACGCTCCGTGTATTGGCTGACTGCCGCTGACAGTGCGCGGCTGATCGCTGAACGCGGCTATGACGTGGCGGCCGATGCGCCGCTGGCAATTATGGTTATCTCAGATCGCATTTCTGCTTTCGACTGCATCTGGCACGGCGAGGGCGGCATGCGCGGCGTGCCTGGCAAGGGGGCCGCACTGAATGCGATCTCCAATCACTGGTTTCGCCTGTTCCGCGAGCGCGGCTTGGCCGACAGTCATATTTTGGAGATTCCCCACCCGCTGGTCTGGATTGTACAGAAGGCGCGCCCGGTGATGATAGAGGCCATTGCGCGACAGTACATCACTGGCTCCATGTGGCGTTCATACGAAAAGGGCGAGCGCGAGTTCTGTGGGATTAAAATCCCGGATGGTCTGCAACGTGATCAGAAATTACCCGAGCTGCTGATTACCCCGTCGAGCAAGGGTATTCTGGAGGGTATTCCCGGTGTTCCCGCAGTTGACGATGTGAATATCACCCGATCCGATATCGAAAAGAACTATGCGGCATTCAATTTTCTCAGTATTGACGACATCGATCGCTATGAAACGCTGCTGCGCGAAGGGTTCGATGTGATCAGTGCCGAATTGGCCCGCCTGGATCAGGTGTTTGTCGATACCAAATTTGAGTTTGGCTATGTCACCGACAAAGCCGGTAATGACAAACTGATTTACATGGATGAAGTCGGCACACCGGATTCCTCGCGTATCTGGGACGGCGCAGCGCTTCGCGAGGGCAGGGTGGTAGAAAACTCCAAGGAAGATTTCCGCCAACTGCTGCTGCAGCACTTTCCGGACCCGGACATTTTGCTGAACAAGTCCCGAATGTCAGAGCGTCAGGCGCTGGCCCGCGACAACGCGCTGCCCACCGATGTGTTGATGGCGATTTCCGACACCTATGTCGGAATAGCGGAGAAGATCATCGGCACAAGCTTGCAATTGGCCGAAAATCCCAAGGCGGAGATCATCGACGTGCTGCGCAATGAGTTCTCCCTTGTCGACTGAGCCCGGGTTTGCTTACTGATCCATGGTTCTACCTTTGCAGCGTGCCAGCAGTGTTGTTGTATGGTATCGCCAAGGGAGGTTTTGGCGGCGCGCTGGCGATCATATCAGTCCCCATGATGGCGCTGGTCATGCCGCCCACGCAAGCCGCGGCGATTCTCCTGCCCATTCTGGTGGTGATGGACATGCTGGTGGTGAAAACCTATTGGGGTGTCTTTGACCGGCGCGCACTCTTACTCCTGCTGCCCGGTGCGATGTTGGGGGTAACAGTGGGCTACTTTTCTGCTGAGGCCATGAACGAACACTATATGCGGGTTCTGATCGGCGTACTTTCACTGGTCTTTGGCCTGCAGAATCTATTAGGATTAAAAGGCTTTTCCAGTAGTGAGCACAACGCGGTCAGTGGCGGCCTGTTTGGTACGCTCGCCGGTTTTACCAGCTTCAGTATCCACGCGGGTGGGCCACCACTGACCATGTACTTGATGCCGAAACAACTTTCTCCACTCCTTTTTGCCGGAACAGCCGGTATCTTTTTCGCGGTAGTCAATTTGGTCAAAGTACCCCCCTATTTTATGCTCGGTCAGTTTACCAGCGCGAACCTGCTCTATTCCTTGGTGCTGGTGCCGCTGGCACCACTGGGTGTGATGTTGGGGCACTATCTGGTAAAACGCTCTACAGCACGCTTTTACTATCAGGTGGTAAGCGTTTGTCTGGTGATGATAGGCGCGAAACTGTTGTGGGATGGCGCCAGCGCGCTGTGGTAATAGCACTTCGGCTATGAGGAATCGGTATGGCAACAATAGTATTTGAGAAGCGTGATCAGCAGGCCTGGATTACGCTCAATCGTCCCGCTGCCAAGAATATGATTAACGGCGATATGTTTGTGGAACTGGCTGACGCCTGGCAGGAAGTCCGCGCGGACGATGACGTTCGGGTCGCGGTGATAACCGCAGCCGGGGAAGAAGATTTTTGCTGTGGCGGTGACTTGTCGGAAGTGATTCCGCTGTGGACCGGTGCCAGGCAGGCCCAGACGCCCGCTGAGGAGAGGCTGCTCGCCGACCCAATGATTGCGGATAAGGTTATGCTGAAGGCTGAGCCATTGTATAAGCCGGTGATAGCGGCGGTTAACGGCCGCGCGCTGGGTGGGGGCACTGAACTGTTGCAAGCCACGGATATTCGTATTGCGGCACAGCACGCAACGTTTGCGCTGCCCGAACCAAAGGTTGGCGTAGTACCCGGCGCCGGTTCGATGGTGCGACTTACGCGTCAGTTGCCATGGGCGCATGCGATGAAAATTCTGCTTGGCGGAGAACCGGTACACGCGCATGAAGCATTGGCGATGGGCCTTATCTCCGAGGTAGTGCCTTTGGGGGAGCTGCAGTCGCGCGCACAGTACTACGCGGAGAACATCTGCCGGC
The DNA here is from genome assembly GCF_055809315.1 of Halioglobus sp. D3-4. Taxonomy (NCBI): domain Bacteria; kingdom Pseudomonadati; phylum Pseudomonadota; class Gammaproteobacteria; order Cellvibrionales; family Halieaceae; genus Halioglobus; species Halioglobus sp. D3-4. The sequence continues at coordinate 1,460,191 of NZ_CM147907.1, read as the reverse complement.
AAGCACCACTGGCGTTACAGGCCATCAAGCGCACAGCACTGGAGACACATACCTCGCCCTGGTCTGATGCCTTTCGATTTGAGATGGAGCAGGCCGCGGCAGTTATGATGAGTAAAGATGCACGGGAGGGTCCGCGTGCATTTAAGGAGAAGCGTCAACCGCAGTTTCGCGGTGAGTAAATTTCCCGCGGCACTTTACAAGCTATAACGGCTTCGCTGAAAAGAAGTTGATCGAGGAGACCACTATGAACATCGTAAAATTGACAGACAGCGTTGGCGTATCAGCACAGATTGACCCGGATGATGTCGCTGAGATCGCCGCTGCGGGTTATAAGGTCCTTATCAATAATCGCCCGGACAGCGAAGAGGGTGATCAGCCCAGCAGTGCAGAGATTGCCGCAGCAGCGAACGCGGCAGGTATGGAGTACCACCATATACCGGTCACTGCCGGTAGTTTCCCCGGGCCTCATTTTGACGCCATGAGCGATTTACTGGATGACCCGGATCGACCAGTGCTCGCCTTTTGCCGCACCGGCACGCGCTGCGCGAATCTGTGGGTGGCCAGCCGGGACGAGGATGATCGCGAAGCGGCGATCGCTGAAGCCGGGCAGCGTGGATACGATCTCGGTATGGCGACAAAATTTATGGGGCGCTAATCGCGACCCCGTTCTGCTATCGATTCGCGTAAGCCCCTGCTATGGAAAACACTATGCCTGAAATTCCTGAGATTCGACCCGCTAGCACCGTGGTATTGCTGCGCGACACGCCCGAAGGGCTGCAAACACTGATGCTTAAACGCAACAAGGCGCTTATTTTTGCCGGTGGCGCCTGGGTGTTTCCCGGTGGCGCGCTGGATCCGGAAGACATCGAAGCGGGTAACGGTGATCTCGTTGCGGCCTCGCGCATCGCCGCTGCGCGAGAGGCCGAGGAGGAGTCCGGTTTGTCGCCACACCTGGACGATATGGTTCTGTTGAGTCATTGGACCACACCGGTGGGCGAGCCACGGCGGTTTTCCACCTGGATATATGCTGCGCCGCTGGCCGCCGATATCGATGTGGTCATAGATGGCAGCGAGATCCACGATCACAAATGGTTGGGTGTTCGCGAAGCTGCCAGCGAGCATGAGGCGGGTCGGCTCAATATGTTGCCTCCCACCTATATCACATTGCAGCGCCTGTCTGGTTATGACAGTTTGGCGCAGTTGATCGCCGCGGAGCGCCATTCTCCCGCGCCGGAAGTGTGGCCGGTTTTTGCCAGTTCCGGTGATCAGGTTGTGGTGATGTTTCGCGGCGATGCCGGGTATGACAGTACCGACGCTACACAGCTGGGGCCACGTCATCGCGCGGTATTGCACGGTGATCGCTGGTGCTACCAGTATCGCGATGTGGATCCCGCTTATCCGCCGTTGATGGAGCCAGAGTTATGACGCATCCAACTCCACCTGATAAACAACCCCTGTGGGATATTCCTACGCGTACTTTCCACTGGTTAATCGTGGTCTGCGTGCCGCTCGCCTGGTGGAGTGCTGAAGAGGAGCGCTACGACCTGCATGAATGGGTTGGCTACAGCGTACTGGTGCTGGTGGTTACTCGTGTGGTGTGGGGGTTCATCGGTAGTCGCCATTCGCGGTTCACCGACTTCCTCGTGGGACCACGTGGGGTACTGTCTTATTTGCGCGGCGGTCGCAGCGCCTCTGCAGGGCACAACCCACTGGGTGGTTGGTCTGTAATCCTGCTGTTGTCGCTGTTGCTGTTGCAAGCCGTGAGTGGGTTGTTCAACAGCGATGACGTATTGTTTTCTGGCCCATTGTACTACTGGGCCGACAGCAGTTTTCGCGACACTATGGGGGTTGTTCACGATGTTGCTTTCAATGCGCTGTTGGCACTGGTGGGCCTGCATATTCTCGCTGTGGCTTATCACCAGTTCCGGTTGAAAGAAAAACTGCTGCAGGCGATGGTATTTGGCACCGCCGAGGGACGCCGGGGCGAAGCACGCCCAGTAGCATGGTGGTGGGCGGTGGTTGTGCTGGCAATACTTGCACTGGCCCTTTGGTGGGGGCTGGGCCAGGCGCCCAAGCCATCATATGTGTTTTGAAGGCAGTTTGATTGTTTGAATGCACTGGGATGGTCGAGCAAAACAGTTCGCCTTTTTCTCGCTTTTGCAGCGCTCTATGTGCACGGTATTACTACATTAGGCTCAGACACTGTCCGCCCAGGTTTTCCAGTCTATTCCAGAAGTAGAGGATATCGGGTACTCTGGATAGGCCATTTTGCGCAATAAACGTCATCGGGTGCCTACCTGGCGAGTAGCGCAGAAGAAGAGGGCGTTGGCCGCCAAGGTAAAGGTAGTGGGTAGCAGGCCCACTGTCAGTAATGGATAACACGACGCCGGTAGAATAATGAGAACGCGCTCGTTGCACACTATTGTCGATGATCGATCCACGCTACCGCGTTGTGGCGTAGTGCGGCAGTGGATATTGTGTCTGGCAATGCTGGTTTTAGCTGCAGATTTGGCTGTGTCTGCACCGTATCCGCGACAGGGGCTGTCTTCAGAGTGGGTGCAGCCGGACGGCACGGTCCTGCAGCTAAAAATGTACGGTGACGAGTTTTATGCGCGAACCGAGACGGCGGAAGGTTACACCGTGTTGTTCAGCGCAATCGATAATACCTACTACTATGCCCAGCCCGAAACCAACGGACGGGGCCTGCGTCGTTCCCGTACAAGGGCCACCTTGCCTCCCCCTGCGGGTCTGGGTAAGCATCTGAAAGAACCCCGTGATGTTGTGTCTGCTATTCGCGCGTCGAATATTCAGCGTTATGCGCCGGATCGCGCAGCGAAGTGGAAAGCGCGGAAAGAAGCCGTGTTGCAGCAACGCAGTAGTGCCGAGCCGGCAACGTCAGGTTTGGGCGTTGCTCCGCGCGCAGAAGAATCCGTCCCGGTCTCCGAGTTATTTGCCAAAGCGCAGGCCGTCAGCGGCACCAGAGTCGGGCTGATGATACTCGTACAGTTTCCGGATGACCCGGCAACCGGAGGTGTTGACCCCACTAATTTCCCGACCACGCAATCCGCAATGGATCGCTACAGTAATGAAATCGGATACACGGACAATGGCAACACGGGTTCCATCCGCGATTACTATACCGACCAGTCGTCCGGCGCTCTCGACTTTACCCAGGTTGTGTCGATGATTGTCACGCTGCCGCATCCGCGCAACTACTACAATTTCGCCGACTACCCAGCAAACACCTCTTACAATTTGATGGGTACTGCAGGGCGGATGTTGGTTGCAGATGCTGTGACGGAGCTCAAGGCTAACGGCTTTGACTTTTCCACGGTTTCTGTCGACGCGTACGATCGCGTGTTGGCCACGAGCCTGATGTTTGCCGGAAACCTCTCGGGTGTCTGGGCACAGGGTTTATGGCCTCATGCGTGGACCATGCCCTCATACATCGATGTAGGCGTACCTGGTGAGCCTCGCTACATTTACGCCTACCAGATAACCAATGTTCCCAATGCCGCGCCGGTGATTGGTACGATGTGTCATGAACTCGGACACCTGCTGCTGTCCTATCCGGACTTTTATGATACGGATTTTTCGGACGGTGCTTCGGAAGGGGTCGGTGAGCACAGCCTGATGGGGTCGGGCAATTACCTGAACGGGGGCAGGACACCGGCGCCGATTGACCTCTACCTGAAAGACTACTCCGGCTGGGCGACTATTACAGATCTCACGCTGAACATCGCTACGCAGCAGTCGTTAACCGCCGGTGGTCACGGCTACCGTCTGCGCAAGTCGGGAACCAATAGCGAGTACTTTCTGATCGAGAATCGCAGCGACGATGACCAATGGGCCAGCCATGCGCCGGACAAAGGTATCGTGATCTGGCATGTAGATGAGGCTGTTACTACCGAGAATATGCGCCAGCAGATGACAGCCTCGCAACACTATGAACTGTCGTTGGAACAGGCAGATGGCCTATTCGACCTTGAGGCAAACCGCGATAGGGGGGATGCCCAGGATTTATTTGATTCCTTCGCAGTGTTCAACGACAGCACGACACCCAATGCCAACTGGTGGGATGGGTCTGACTCGGGTGTCCGCCTGCAGGTACTCAATCCAGCGGGGACTCCCACTATGCACCTTCAGTTTTTCAGTGATGTGGTTCAGGTATCGATGGGTGAGGCCGCGGATGCAGTGGATTTACAGTGGGATGAGGATGGGTTGACGTTTACTCCCGGTAGCTGGTTTGGGGAGTTGTCCGCAGCCGCGCAGGATGGCGTGGACCAGGCAACGCACTATCCCGTTGGGGATTCACAGCAAGCTTCGGTATCAGCTGCTGTCACTGGGCCGGGCAGTGTTAGCTTCTGGTGGAAAGTATCCTCCGAGCCCAATGGGGATTTTCTCAGTTTCTACCGAAACGATGTGCAGTATCCGGCTGTGCCGGCAATCTCTGGTGATTCCGGTTGGCAACAGCGCACGATACCCATTCCTGCAGGACTTCATACACTGCGCTGGACGTACAGTAAAAATGCGTCGGTAGCGGTTGGTGAGGATGCCGCCTGGCTGGACAGTGTTGTTTTTTCACCCGGCGCTGTGGACTCTGATGGTGACGGTCTCAGTGACGATGAAGAAGTATTGCTGGGCACGGATCCTCACAGTGTCGACAGTGATGGCGACGGCCTTGTGGATGGTGCAGGCGGACTCGTCCTGTCGACCGACTATCCTGCGGGTATTGACGCCGATGGAGATGAGTTTATCGACGGCGAGGCTGATTTCGGTACGGACCCTGCGGCGTCCAATACTGGCGATCTGGCGCCGCGTGGCAGCCCGAACAACGTCATCGATATCGGTGACCAGATAGTACTGATGCGCTTTCTTAGCGGGCTCAGCCAGCCCAATGAAATAGAATTGGCCCTGGCGGATGTAGACGGCGATGGTGATCTCGATGCCGGGGACCTGGTCGTGTTGAGGGCCTGGCTGGACCATCAGGCGCAGTAACAGACCTGGCGAAGCGAGCCAGCTAAGTGCATTGTTGTCTGCCATAAAGTGATCGGTAAGATATGCGTTATAAGTGTATGAATTATATAGTATAACTAGTAGTTTTACGTCGTGTTGGACTGGGTTCGAATCACCGTGGTGAATGAGAGTTGGGGGATGAGGTTCGATGCCATCGTCGGGGCGCTGAAAGTGTATACAGTTCGCTATTCCGCGAGATAGCGGTAGGCCGGAGGTGACTGTCGCGGTATTATCTCATTGAGTACATTATTGATATGAGTTATTGAAGGGATACAACTATGTTCACCCGAGCGAGTTTCAGTAAAGTTGCGTACGCGTGCATCCTCTTATTTTGGCTCAGTGGTTGTGTTCAAACTAAGACGACACCCGGCTATGCACGCGCCGGTGATCACGTCGTTATCGGACTTGGCGGTATTGTTCGCAACGCGGGTGGTGAGGCCGTGCTCAGCCAGGGCGACCTGACCATTACCTTGACGGATGCCAATGGTACGGACTTCAATCTGCAGCCCAGACTCATTTTCAAAACGTTTGCGGACTATAGCGCCCAGGTGAATACATTCACCTTCAACGGAACGAGCGCCGGATTGGGACTGGTAGGGATGGTCCCCTATGATGGGGGCTGGATGGTGGTCGCACCATTGACGCCGCCGAATGACTATAACAATCCATTACCGCTAGCAGTGGGAGCCGCAACGATATCAGTGACATCGCCAAAACTCCTTAATACCGCTTCGGTGGTCGAGGGCGATCTTAGCGCAATCCCAATAGAGATCATCGCCGGTACCTCGCCGGAAGATGTCGATTTCATACGGCAGTTCAGTGGCTACCTCACCACTCAGGAGAGCTTCGTGGTAACGCCCAATGACCTTACAGGCATCAGTGAAGTCGGTGGCGCGTTCTTCACCATTAACTATAACGACGATAGCTTTTTCCAGGGTGGGCTAGAACCCGTGGTGGTGCCTGCCAATCATAATCCGTACGTGCAGGTAAATTACAATCTCGTGCCCAATGGCGACGGCACCGGCAAGATACTGGTGACCTTACTCAATCCTGCGGGATTCAAAAACGTGGCTATCGCGGACGCCAATTCGTCATACCTCGCAGACCTGACACTGCGCCTGAACTATTTTGGGGGCGAGGCCGATTTGGATCGCGCAATCGCCAAGTCTAATTTCAGTATCGATACGTTCAACAGCTATTACATTGACCTGAACGGTGCTGTGATTCCCGGTGTGACGCCGGTTTTGACGCACTCTATCGACCTCTAGGTGAGTAGTCTGCGGCAGACGGGTGCGCAATGAGTATCTCCGGTAGTTGCCTTTGCGGCGCTGTGCATTTCGCTGTTGAGGAATTTAGCTCCGCCATTTTCAAATGCCATTGTTCCAAGTGCCGCAAGGCATTTGGCGGGGCTGCCAGTGCGGCAGCACTAGCCGGCAGTGATAACTTCAACTGGTTGCAGGGCGAGGAATCAGTGCGGGAGTATCAATGTGACAGCGGATTCAAACGCCGTTTTTGCCCGAATTGTGGTTCCATCGTGCCGCAATTCCTGGCTGAGCATCAGTTGTACTGGGTGCCGGCAGGCTTACTGGATTCTGACCCCGGCATCCGTCTCAAGCAGCATATTCATGTGGATTCCCGGGCAGCCTGGGATATTCTGGATAACGAGACGCTGCAGCATGGCGAGGGCTTCGGTTCCTCCTGAATCCCTAGCCCTCGCCGCAGTTTTCCAATGCGTCCTAGTACAGGTAATCCTTCGATTTGTAATCATCGTGGCACGCTTTACAGGCCTTCCCAGTAGCGCCCACGGCTTCCGCAATTGCTTTGCGGTCGGTCCCCTGATTGGCGACCGTCTGTAGCGCATTGACGGTTTTGGTCAAATCGTCCATCTTGGCCTGGAAATCCGGTTTGTTCTCCCATATCTCAGGCTTGGCCCGCGTGGTGCCTTTATCTGTGCCATCGGCGAAGCCGCGCATCACATCCAGTGTCACCAGCGCCGCCAACTGGTCAGCATAGGAGGCCATCTGGTCCTCCTCCCAGGGAATTTCACCTTTTACCATGCCCACCATAGGGCCGAAGTTTGCCGCCATCATCGCAAACCATGATTGGCGGTAGGATTGAGCGGGTTCCTTGTCGTCGTAATGGGAAACAGCGAAAGGCGAGATTATCAGGCCCGAGAGGACAATAACTGCCAGAAGTGTATTGCGCTGAGAACGTTGCATACCAAGTTCCTTGTTGAGAATGAGTATTGCCTGCGGGAGTGCAGCTTGAGAACAGTGTATAAATCGGTTTGCCTGCCTGACAAGGAAAATTTTTCCGGGATTGCCGTTTCCCCTGGGCTGAGGGCGACCAATTTCTTAAACCTGTGGGCTGTTAACGCAGTGGCGGGGCGGCATTGCGCGAGGTTTGCGCTAACATGGCGGCTGTATTCAAGGAGTGAGAGTAATGGCAGCAAGGCAGAAGTGGGATTACAGTTTTGACGTGGTGGTGGTCGGCTCTGGCAACGGAGGGATGACTGCTGCGCTCTGTAGTTATGAGATGGGAATGAAGGACGTCGTGGTGGTCGAAAAGTCCAATCTGTACGGCGGCACCAGCTCGATCTCCGGTGGCGGTGTCTGGATACCCTGTAACCGGTATGCCAAGGCGGCCGGCGCCGAGGATTCCATCGAGAATGCCAAAACCTACCTGCGGCAGCTGATCACCGAGGAGGAGGTACCGGATTATCAGCTGGATGCCTACCTCGAGAACGGTCCCAAAATGGTCGATTTCATGCACCAGCGCACCCGTATGCGCTACGAATCGCTGGAACACTACCCGGATTACTACACCAATCTCGAAGGCGCCATGCACGGTCATCGTTCGATGGAGCCGGAAACCTTCAATGCGGACGAATTGGGCGAGGAGTGGCGGCGCCTGCGTCGCACTCACCCAATGATGCATCTGGCTGGTGTCATCGGTTTCACACAGGTAGAAGCAGCGTTGCTGGTGGGCCAGCAGCCCGGTTGGTGGAAAACGGCACTGAAGCTTGTGGCAGATTACCTGCTCGATATTCCCTGGCGCCTCAAGGACAAGTTTCACCGGCGACTTGCCACCGGTTGCGCTGGTGTGGCGCGTTTGCGCGCCTCCATGCAGGACCGCGATATTCCGTTGTGGTTGAATACGGCAATGACCAAAGTCGTGGATGTCAACGGCAAGGTTGTCGGTATTGAGGTGATCCGCGATGGCAAGCCCCTGCGTATTCAGGCGCGCAAGGCGGTTGTACTTGCCGCAGGCGGGTTTGAACACAATCAGGAAATGCGCGAGCAGTACTTACCACAACCCACTGATCACCGCTGGAGTGCTGGCACACGAGATAATACCGGCGATGCGATACGCGAAGGTATTCGACTGGGTGCTCAAATGCATCGCATGAACGAGGCTTGGTGGTGTAACACGATATCCGTGCCGGGTGAGGAAATTCCCCGCCTGAGTATTATGGAAAAGTCATACCCTGGCTCTATTATGGTGAACCCTGCGGGGCAGCGCTTCAGCAATGAATCGCAAAACTATATGGCGTTCCAACAGGAGACTTTTGCCAAGCATACGGAGGAAAACCCGCTTAATCCGAGCTGGCAAATATTTGACGCGAACTTCCGCGCTACCTACTTCGTCGGCCCCCTGTACAACAGCAAGTTCTTGCCGGACTGGGCAGTGCCCAAGCGCTACGAGGAGGAGGGGTTCTTTGCCAAAGCGGATACGATCGCTGAGCTGGCACGCAAGATCGATGTGGATGCCAAAGGACTGCAGGACACGGTGCAGAAGATGAATGAGTATGCGCGCAATGGCAACGACCCTGATTGCCATCGTGGTGAATCGGCCTATGATCGCTACTACGGTGACCCGCGCGTTACACCCAACCCTTGTCTGGGGCCCATCGACAAGCCACCCTACTATGCGATGAAAGTTGACCCGGGTGATTTTGGCACCCAGGGCGGTATGGTGATCAATGCCGACGCGCAGGTAATGCATGAAGATGGCAGTGTCATCAAGGGGCTGTATGCGATTGGTAACTGCAGTGCACCGACGCTGCCTTGCTATCCCGGTCCGGGCTCCACGCTCGGCCCGGCAATGACATTTGCCTATCAGGCGGCCAAGGCAATTACCGGCTATAAGGATTAGGACAGCTTAGCCGGGAGCAATTTACCAACAGGCTAGTTCAGATTTGGTACTAAAACGCCCTAGCCCGCGGCCAGAGCAGCTCCCCCCAACTCTGGTCCGTCCGGTAAAATGCGCGCTATTGTCGAAAGTCGACTTCTTGCGCATATCAGCAGTTTGACCCGTATGCCATCTCGCCGTGCAATCGCAGCCGTCGACAAGTTGATACCTGCCGCGCCTGCGATTCCCCGAGCGCGCCGCCAGTCGGCGCATCAGCTCTTGATCCGGTAAGCAGCATTGGCGCCATATCCAAAGATATTGATTTATACGGATGGGTTATGGCCCTAAAATATCCGCTTCAATACCGGGGGATAAAGGAATGACCACCAAAGCGCTCACCCGCGAGCAACTCGAAGCCTACTGGATGCCCTACACCGGCAACCGTCAGTTCAAGCGCGATCCGCGAATGATTGTCGCCGCTGAGGGAGTGCATCTGATCGATGATAGCGGGCGCAGGATTCTCGATGGACTGTCCGGGCTGTGGTGCTGCGGCGCCGGGCACAATCGGCGGGAAATTACTGAGGCGGTGCATGCGCAGATGCAGGTGCTGGACTACGCGCCCTCATTTCAGTTTGGCCACCCCGGTGCGTTCGAACTCGCCAATACGATAGCGTCGCTGATGCCGGAGTCGCTGGATTATGTATTTTTTACCAACTCGGGCTCGGAGTGCGTAGAGACCGCCATGAAAATGGCGCGCGCATACTGGCGCCAGAAGGGTATGCCGGGCAAGACGCGGTTTATCGGGCGGGGCAGGGGGTATCACGGCGTCAATTTCGGCGGGATATCAGTGGGTGGAATAGCCGCCAATCGAAAGCTCTTTGGGCAGGGCATCGACGCCGTCCACCTGTCACACACCTTGCTGCCGGAGAACGTGTTCAGCCGAGGTATGCCCTCGACCGGCGCGGCGCTGGCAGATGAACTGGTCGATATGATCACACTGCACGACGCGTCCAATATCGCTGCGGTAATTGTTGAACCGGTAGTGGGGTCCGGCGGGGTCATTCCCCCGCCACAGGGCTACCTTCAGCGTCTTCGCGAGATTTGTACGGGCAACGATATTCTGCTGATCTTCGATGAGGTGATTACCGGCCTCGGACGCTGTGGCGGTCTGACGGCGGCCGGCGTATTCGGTGTGGTACCCGATATCCTGACACTGGCCAAACAACTGACCAATGGTGCGATACCCATGGGCGCGGTAGTTGCCAAGGGCGACATTTACCAGACTTTTATGGCGCAGGGCGGCCCGGATTATATGCTGGAGTTCCCGCACGGCTACACCTATTCCGGCCACCCTGTAGCCTGTGCCGCCGCAAGCGCGGCACTGTCACTGTTGCAGAGCGAGGAATTACCGCAACGCGTCGCCGCGATGGCGCCGTATTTTGAAGATGCCCTGCATCAACTCGAGGGTGCGCCCCATGTCAGCGATATCCGCAATTTTGGGTTTGCCGGTGCAGTACAATTGGAAGCCTTTCCGGGCGAGCCGGCGCGGCGCCCGTTTGAGGTCGCTATGCGGATGTGGGAGAAGGGCTTCTATGTGCGCTATGGCGCAGATGTGATATCACTGGGTCTGCCATTTGTGATCGAAAACGCGCAAATTGACAGTTTACTCAGCGCCCTGAATGAGACCTTGGTTGAGTTGGCCTGAGTGGCTGCGTTGTTTATGGCGGGCGCAGCACATTTTCTCTATGCAGTGGTTTGAACAATGAGTTTTACTGACGCCAGCGCGCTGTTCTACGCTGCTTTGGCTGTGTCATTGCCCACGTTTGCGTGGGTAGTGCTAGGCGTACTGCTGAAGTGGTGTGGCCTGCTATCGCAAGCCCTGAACGAAAAGCTGTCGCGCTTTGCGTTTATGTTTGGTCTGCCGCTGATGTTGTTTGCCGGTGCCGCACAAGTCGATTACTCCGGGCTGGGTAGCGCGCTTTATCTGTTGGCAGGTGTCCTCGCTACGCTGCTAACGGTAGTGCTGAGTGCATTCTATTCCCGCTGGCGCCGTCATCCGCTGGCTTTGAGCGGAATCTTTGTACAGTCCGCCTTTCGCTCCAATCTTGCGATTGTGGGAGTTGCACTGACGTATTCAGCCTACGGTGAACGCGGTACAGAACTGGCTGCCATGCCCATTGCACTGATGACTGTGCTGTACAACATTCTGGCCGTACTGGTGCTCAATACGACGTTGGGCTCGCGTACGACAATACGCAGTGTACTAGCTGGTATTGTGCGCAACCCACTGATCATCGGTATCAGCGCGGGTGTGTGTCTGTCGGTTTCCGGACTGCCGGTACCTTCGGTATTACGGCCAATTGGATCTGGCTTATCGACGTTTTTCCTGCCGCTGGTACTGGTGTGTATTGGCGCTTCCATGAACTTCTCGCGCCTTTATAAGGCAGAAGCGCTGACCTGGGAGGCGACACTGTGGCGACTGTGTATCGCGCCGCTTCTGGGTGTGTTGCTGGCGTGGTTGATGGGCGTGCGCGATGAGCAGTTGGGCGTGATGTTTCTGTTGCTCGCGACACCTGTCGCTGCCTCCAGTCACGTGATGGTGGTTGCCGCGCGCGGGGATGGGACGCTGGCGGCCAATATAGTGGTGCTGACGACCATGCTATCGATGGCGACTATCACCTGCGGTTTTTTCCTGTTGTCACTGTTCTCACTGACAGGCACCTTGCGCTAGTCCCGCAGCCCTTCATCGAACAACTTGATCGCGCGATCAAAAAATTGTTCCAGACCCAGTTTTAGAGCGTCGGATAACTGGATGCGTTTTGCCCTGCCGTCTTCCGGGTCAGGAATTTCCTCGATCAGACCTTTTTCTATTGCCCGATCCAGATATTTCTTCGCGGTCTGTACGCCGAGGTGGCGCATAAACAGCACTGCTTCCTGCTTTCTCACAGGCGTTTCACTGAGCCACAAGCCGGTAAACAGATCCGAATAGTTGATGTCGTAAAAATCTTTATCCTGTAGAAATGACACCCATTCGGCGTCCATTCTGTTCAGTGTCAGGACGAATTTTTTTCGCCTACGCTGTGTCGCCATTGTCTCTATTGTCCTTGTTGTCACAGTCCGTATTGCGGGGCCAGATTATAAGGAGAGTTTATCGCCATAACTACAATTAAAAATACTAGTAAAAATAACATTAAAATGATAGATTATCCAACATCTCATCAGATTCACAGCGCAGCGACGTGCGTTGCAACAGCAAAGTGGTGGTAGCCGTGGCAATATCAAGCAAATTCAAGTACACCATTGATCAGCCCCTACCTGATCATATTCCTGTCAGAATGCTGGCCCCCACGCAGGACAGTTTCACCGACAGGGAACGATTTGACTGCGAGATATCGGCGGTGTTTGATAATGACTGGGTGATGATGGGGCGGGCCGGATCGATACCGGCCCCCGGTGACTTTTTCACGGCCCGGCTGGGCAAGCGTCCGATCATCGTGATGCGGCAGAAGGATATGAGTATCAAGGCTATGGGCAACTATTGCCTGCACCGCTATACCCAGTTGCTCAAAGACTGTGGCTCGACCAAACATATCGTGTGTCCCTATCACTACTGGTCTTATAGCCTGGATGGACAATTGGAAGGGGTGCCCAACCGGCAGGGGTTCTGTCCCGAAGACCTCAATGGGAAGGAACTGGATTCACTGGCCTGTGAGGTCTTTATGGGCTACGTCTTTGTCTCCCTGAAACGCGACCTGACACCGGTTGCTACGCGGCTCGCCGGGCTGGCAGAGGTGTTGTCGAACTTCGGCTTGGAGCGTTATGAAGACCGTTTTGTCGAGCATCAGGACACATGGCATGCCAACTGGAAACTGATCTGTCACAACTTTATCGAAAGTTATCACGTCACCTATACACACAAAAAGTCGATCGGCCCGACAAACCCGACGAAAGCTGCCGAATACGGCCCGGTGGGAAACCCTTACTACACAGTGCATAGCAACTCCTATACTCAGAAGCACTTTCCCGATGTATTCAATACCCACCTCGATGATGCGGAGAAGACGCGTTTTTATGTGATGGGTGTATTCCCCAACGGCTTGATCGCGATAGAGCCCAATTTTGTCTGGTGGATGGCGTTGGAGCCGATTGCTGAAAACAAGACTAATTCCCGCTGGGGCGTGTCGTTTTTGCCCGAGGCAATGGCGCGTATTCCCGATCCGGAAAAATTCGTCCAGGAGACCGTGAACCTGCTGCGTACCGCGACTGCTGAAGACAAGGAAATGGTCGAGCGAATGCAGAGCGGCTCCATGTTTGGCGCTGAACAAGCCGGCATACTGCATGCGCCACTGGAGATTCACATCAAGGAATTTGACGACTATATACAGCGCCAGTTGGGGCATACTAAATGAGCACTACCATCGACCTGACTGGGCAACAGGCCCTCGTGACTGGCGGCAGTAAGGGCATTGGTCGCGCCATCGCCAAAGCGTTTCTCGACGCCGGTGCAGATGTGCTCGTACTCGATGTGGTGATGCCCGACGAAACGCTGTCACTGATCGACCATGCCCGACAGCAACAGCGTTCCATAACTTACAGCCAGACGGATACGAGTGACGGTAAAGCGGTGCGCGCTGCACTCGCAGAGTTTTGTCTGGCAAACACTATCCAAGGCATCGACATCCTGGTGAATAACACAGGTATAAGCGCGGTAAAACCGTTTCTGGAACTGACGGAAGCGGAGTGGGATGCGATGTTTGCGATCAACGTAAAGTCAGTCTTTCACTGCTGCCAGGCGGTGCTGCCGCAGATGTTACTCAAGGGCAGCGGCTGCATTGTGAATATCGCCTCCGAGCTCGCTTATCTGGGGCGGGCCCAGTTCGCCCCGTATACCGCGTCGAAGGGCGCCATTCTCTCATTGACGAGATCATTGGCCAGAGAGTTTGCGCCGACAATCAAGGTCAATGGCATAGCTCCCGGCCCTTGTGATACCGATATGCTGCGCGGTGAAATCAATACGCCTGAGCAATGGGAAAAGGAAATTGACCTGCCTATGCGCCGGGTAGCTCGACCGGAGGAAATAGCGATGACAGCCGTCTTCCTCGCCTCAGGCTTCTCCAATTACTACTGCGGAGAAGTACTAAGTCCCAATGGCGGATCACTGATGCGCTAGCGGGTAAAACACATATTCCGGCCACGCGAGTCACCGGATATTCCACAGCATATTGTAGAGACGTACCGATGCACAGAACCGATCGACTGACATGGACAGAGTATGTCCAAAAGCTGGAAGAGGTACCGATGGTTTTCCTGCCCGTGGGTGCCCATGAACAGCATGGGCCACACCTTCCCATGGGCACCGATGCCATTCTTGCGACGAAAATGGCCGAGGCTATTGCCGATAATTTGCACGGACTGGTGCTGCCGACGCTCAGCTACGGCTACAAGTCACAAGCCCGATCTGGCGGGGGACAAACCTTCGCCGGCACCATCAGTCTGGATGGGCAGACACTAATTACGATGACACAGGACATCATTCGCGAACTTGCGCGCCATGGTGTACGTCGGCTGGTGATACTCGATGGCCACTATGAAAATCAGTGGTTCCTCACGGAAGGCATCGAACTGGCACAACGGGAACTGAAATCCACCGGTGGAAGCATGGAAATAGTGCGCACCGAGTACTGGGATTTTTGTCCGCAAACGGTGCTGGATACTGTCTTTGAGGGCAAATTTCCAGGCTATGACCTCGAGCATGCGGCATTGATAGAAACATCGATGATGCTGTATTGGCAGCCGGAGTTGGTAAGAGTTACAGCCATCCCGCAAGATGATCTTGCGTACTTCGAGAAATTTGACCACTACCCCCAGGATGGTAGGGGCGTACCGGCGTCCGGTGTGCTGGCGCCCGCCAGAGGCGCAAGTGCCGCCAAAGGGCAGCTGATTATTGACGCTACCATCGCCGCTATCACACAGTCCCTGGCGGAAGAATTCAACGGGGATCGCCGAGATTGATCGGGTCTGTTTCGCGACGTTCCAGCAGTTTCCCCCGATTTTCATAAAGCGCACTGCTTAGCTCATGAAAGCCGTTGGTGCCACCCCGTCAGGTAGTCCCTATACGGACGTGTTCTGGAGGGAGTAAAACCTCAGTTGGAACGCCGGAGCTAGCGTCAATGCCTGAGGATGCTCTTACGCAGCGGGCAAGTACGGGTGCAACCTGGTTGTTGGGAATGGGGTAGGCGGCGCTGCGGGCATCGGCCCGGACAATAGCCCTAAATAGTTGCCTCGTTAAAACAAAAGGCATTGAGCTTGTTGCCATCGGGATCGCGGAAGTAACCGGCGTAGAAGTTGTCGATACGTTGGCCTGGCGCGCCTTCATCCGCTGCGCCCAGTTCGATGGCCTTGTTATAAAACGCCTGCACCTGTTCCTCGCTATCCATCTGCATCGCGACCATCACACCATTGCCGACGGTGGCAGCGCCCTCGTCGAAGGGCGGAGTAACCCCAACCGCAGCCTCTTCGAGCGATTTACCCCAGATAACAAGCTTGCCATCATCCCAGATCCTGCTGAAGCCGATCGTACCCATTAATGCGTCGTAAAAAGCGCAGGCTGTTTCAAGGTTGTTGGTGCCCAGTGTTACATAGCCGACTCGCATAGTGATGTCCTTGCAATTGTGCCGAAATAAGATATTCAGTATAGATCAACTCTACACACGGCGTTGAACGGTAATTTAAAGAGCCGTGTGGTCTGTCTGTCGATTATTCATCAGGTACAGCACTCTCTTGCTATCAGGGACCGCAACTGCCTTCTCTATCCGGAAATATTGCGAAAAAGCCAGCTCAAAACCCTGCTGCGTGTAAGCGGGAAAGATATCCTCTCGGGTAGCGAGCAAGCGCACTACCTGTGAGTCAGACTTTGGTACAAACTCGATGACCAGCCACCTGGTCAACGCTGCGAACTGACCTGCTATGCCCTCCAGCGGCACATTGTTGCTAAGGGCCAGATGGTGTATCAGGGCCAGGGCCAGCAGTGCATCACAGCGTGCTCTTTCCATGAATGACGAGCGCTCTGCGTTACCCCAGCCGATCGCGGGGGAGGGCGCGACAAGATTCTGCACCAGCGGCAGAATATTGGTCGGGCCATCATTTTTCCGTTGCCGGTAATTCAGCTCGACGGCCACGGGATCAATATCTTGTGATATCACCAACTTGCAATGACCAGCAGCGATCTGGCTGTATTCACCGGTGTTGGCACCGAGGTCCTGGATCGTATCTAAGGTATCGGGAATACTTTGCAGGAACGCATCCACCAGTGCATGTTTTTCAGCGTCTGCCCGGCTGGAGTAATTGGTATTCTGGTAGTAATCGCCCCACTCAGTATCGGGCATTTTCCAGCGCAGCTTTTCAATCACCTTGGCCAGGCTCTCAATGACTGCGTTCAGGCCTTTTTGGGAAATGGTCACCGCCGCGGCGCGCGCGTCAGCTCCAGTGCCTGCATCGTCGGCGTGATCTTGCTGCAGTTTGGAGTGGAAGTGAATATGCGCGGCCAGTGCATAGTGAAAGCGTGTTCGAATAGGCAGTAACTTGCTTGCCAGTGGCAGCGGGATACCATCGATGTGGCTGATCATCAACTTGGACAATTCTGCATCACGGTAGGACATCAGCGCCAGCGGGGCCAGAAAGTGTTGGCAGAACTGCTTATAGGCGACCCAAGGCCGGCCTTCCACATACGGCTCGAAGGACAGCGTATCGATAAAGATGGGTCTGGCATCCAGGAATTGCACATTAAAGGCCGAGGCATCCTTTAAAACGAAGCCATGTTTTAATGCCTGGTGTTGTATTCGCAGCGTCAGTATCGCGGCATCCTTCAGTTGACTGAAGCTCCATTCATAGGGGTAGGAGATATACGGGATCTGCTGTGGTTTCAGGATCTTATAAGAGTCCGTTGTCCCAGGGACGCTACCATCCGTCAGTTCTTCATGCGAAACCAACCAGCATTTTTCCACCAACTTCTGGTAGAGCCCACTGGACATAAACTGCTCGTAGCGTTCTGCATAGCATGCATTGACTTGTCTGTAGATACAGCCAGAGTGCGAGAAGACGAACCCGCTGTTATCCCTGAATGATGAGGGCAGAGCATCCATATTGCATCCGGTGCTGGAGTTATCGGCTACGAATATTCCGCAAGCGGGCGGAATGGACTATGAATCTTCGGGTTTCTTGGGAAGGTCGTCGTCATCCAACAGGCTGGTTGGCGCCTCCTTGCCAAAGAACGCGCGAATTTTATACCAATAATTCTTTATCGTTAAACCGGCAACGGCTATCCCTGCGATGATCCCCTGCAGGATCATACTTCCCGTACCGGGGTCCAGATAGGCTGCGGCAGGTGCCGATAAGGAAATCGCAAATAGCGCGCTCAGAAGGTACTTAGCCATATCGAGTCCTTGAATAGGTAAGTCGCGTAGAATAGCGAAGTGGTCACTCTATGTACAGAAAGCCTCACGTATCTTCGGGGCAATTGCGCCTTGGGAATCCCCGAGGAGTTACTGACGTATCGCCCCGGCTAGCGTCTCCTGCAGTCCGAGTAATTCATCCAGCGCGGTCTGCGTCAGCGGATCGATGTCGAATATTGCCTGGTGCAATGGCGCCAGTGTCAGGTAGCCCAGCAACATGCTGTGGAACGCCATCACTGAAGCCGGCGTAAACCCGGGCGTGCCGGCGTTGATCTCAGCACGGGTGCGGCTGAAAAACGGCCGATACCACCGCTCGACCAGCAGTGCCAGATCTTCCCCGCCCGACAAGGTGGCATGCGCGACGATGCGTGAGATATTGGGATGCTTGAGGTGCAGTTGCATGATGTCGAGCTGGCTCCCGGCAGGGGTGCTTTCACTATCGATCAAGGTGGTGAAGGGGGTAAACAACCGCTGCAGCACTTCTTCAAACAGGGCGCGCTTGCTGGCGAAGTGTTTGTAAAGCGCAGGCCCCTGCACACCCACTTCATCCGCCACATTTTTTATCGTCGTCGACTGGTATCCCTGACTGGCGAACAGCGTTTCTGCCGCGTCGAGGATTAGGTCCCTGGTGTGTATCGGTGTTTCTGCAGCGGCCATTGACTGTGCTCCCGTTTGACGTTAGGTTAACGGTTATTAACCAGTAACTCAATGATCTATCATAGAGCAATAAAACCGCCATCCCCCGATGGCTAAATGAGGAAACAAGCATGAACGCGTCGGTAGAAAGTGAAGGGCTGCGCATGGCCCGCTCCATCGAGTCCCTGGCTCTGGCGGAGGCGGGACCTTCTGAAAAAAATCGTACACTGACACAACCGCTGGTAGAAGCCTTATGGGACAGTGGCCTGATGCAGTTTATGAACCCAAGCGTTGCCGGTGGCCACGAGCCTGGTTTTGCGGAACTGATAGAAACCTGGATTGAAATGGCCCGTCAGGACGGCTCGCTGGGCTGGATCGGCATCGCAAATATACCTTCATCATGTTTTGCCGCCGCCTACTTGCCGGACGATGGATTTGCCGAGATATTTACCGCGCATAACAACCGCATCACCATGGGTGGACAGTTTTTCCCCAATGGTACCGGAGAGAAAGTCGACGGTGGATACAAGGTGAGTGGGGCGTGGCAGTTTGGCAGCGGCACCGGCCACTCTGAATATGTCTGCGCTGGTTTCCTGCCGATGGATAACGGACAGATGGTTATGCTCAACGAGGAGATGCCGTTGATGACTGTGGCCGTCGTGCCGCGCGAGCAGGTCACGTTCACCGATGGCTGGAATGTGCAGGGTCTCAAGGGCACCGGTAGCTATGACTACAATTTGCAGGACGTATTTGTACCGGACAACCATACCTATCCGCTGATGTCGCGTGAGCCGCGACGCGGCGGACATCTCTACCGGTTCGGGGTGCTGCCGCTGACCGCCTGTGGTCACGCTGCGTGGGCACTGGGCGTAGCGCGCAGTGCGATCGACGATGTGCGAGAACTGGCAATATCGAAAACACGCATGGGCGAGAGTAGCTCGCTGGCTCACCGCCCGACATTCCAGCGCAATCTGGCACACCATGAAGGGATGTGGCGGGCCGCCCACCGGCTCGTCGTGGACACGTTCACAGAGATCGAAGCGCAGGTGGCTGCCGGGGCGGAAGTGTCGCCGCAAATGCGTTGTGATATGCGTCTTGCCGCCACCTATGCCACAGAGGCCTGTCGTGAGGTTGTGCAGTGGGCACATCTCGCCGCGGGCACAACATCCATCCGTGAGGGCAATCGCCTGGAGCGTGCATTCCGGGATATGTACACGGGTACACAACATGCATTTATCAGTGAAAATACCTACATTGAGGCGGGTAAGGTCCTGCTGGGATTAGCCGATGACAGCCCTGCGTTGTAGCGGGTGGTCGGTCCGGCCTTAGCGCCTAGGGTGCACTAATTATTATCGATCCGACAAATAATAATCCAGGATGTAAACCATGAGAGATTTCGACAACAAAACGGCTGTCATTACCGGCGGTGCCAGCGGTATCGGCCGCGCTTTGGGAGAGCTGTTTCTGTCCCGAGGTATGAACGTAGTGCTTGCAGACATCGAACAACAGGCGTTGGATGCGACGGTAGGGGACCTCTCCGCTGATGGCGGCAAGTGTATAGGTGTGCTCACTGATGTTTCCAAAGGCGAGGATGTACAGAAGCTCGCGGACGCAGCCGTGGCTGAATTCGGCGCCATTCATATTGCCTGTAACAATGCCGGGGTGTTTGCCGGTGGGCTTTTGTGGGAGCAGAGTGTCGCAGATTTCCAGTGGCAGTTGGATGTCAATGTCTGGGGCGTGATACACGGCATCCGCACCTTCGTGCCGATAATGGCCGCGCAGGACAGTGAGTGCCATATCGTCAATACAGCGTCAATGGCAGCAGTAACAGCGATGCCGTATTCCGGGATCTATCACATGACCAAGCACGCGGTCCTGGCGATGTCTGAATCGCTTTATCATGAGCTGTCATTTCATGTACCCAACGTCAAAGTTTCTGTGCTCTGCCCAGAGGCCATCAATACCGGTATTGCCGCCTCGGAGCGCAATCGTCCGAGTGAGTTTAGCAGGGCAGGCGATATTGTTGAGTCCGATGCACGCGCGCTGGTGTCGCAGGCGCTTGCCGACAGTGTCGCCGGTGGTATCGGTCCCGAGGTGATGGCGCAGCGCGTGCTGGACGCCATTGTCGATGAGCGTTTTTACATCTTGTCAGAAGAAGCGTGGCGGGAGTCGGCAAACGTGCGCCTTGAAGATGTCCGACTCGGCCGCAATCCTTCATTCGCGCCCCCTGTCGCGAGGTAATTCCGCCGTAACACCTAATTGGGAGATCCCACAGATGTCAGGCACAACACAGCCCGAATTTTTCATACCCGACGATGACACGCTGATTGAGCGATCACTGCTCGACGCCAGTATTCCAACACTGATGATGAGCATGATCCACATGACCGGTGATGCCAGCCTGCTCGATGGCCCGATTCGCCCAGCCGGTGTCTATATCAATGAATATCAGGGCTATATGTCTGAAGAGGATAAGGCGGCTGTGCGGGCGCAGGCGCTCGATGTCATCAAAGCGTTTCGCGACGGCGGCTGTCAATTGCCGCCACCGCCCAGCGCACAGACTATTCACCGCATGATGAACTTCTTCGTGGCCAGTGATGTGCCAGAAGACTATGTCCCGATGATGCTCGAAGAGATGGAGCTCGACGGGAGAGATCAACGCAGCGATGCCTGGGGCAGTGAAGTGCCGGTAGACAGGCGTGAGCAACATAAGGTGCTGGTGATAGGCGGCGGCATGTCCGGTGTGCTGGCAGCCTACCGGCTGCGGGAGGCGGGTATCCCGTTTGTTGTTATCGAGAAGAATGCGTCGGTGGGCGGCACCTGGTTTGAAAACCGTTATCCCGGTGCTCGCGTTGATGTTGGCAATCATCTGTACAGTTATTCGTTTGAGCCCGCGCACCACTGGAGCCAGTACTTTTCGCAGCAAAATGAGCTGCAGGAGTATTTTGAAGGCGTTGTCCAGAATCATGCGTTGCATGATCACTTCCGATTCAACACCGAGGTGACTGCCGCCACTTTTGATGAGGCGCGCGACCTGTGGGTCGTCGATACCGTGAGCAAGGATGGCGATCGGGAGCAGTTCACGGCTAACAGTGTAATCAGCGCTGTCGGTCAGCTGAATCGCCCGATTCTGCCAGACATTCCCGGCATCGATACCTTTGCCGGGCAGTGGTGCCACTCGGCGGCCTGGGATCCCGATATCGATTGCAAGGGGAAAAGAGTTCTCGTAGTGGGTTCAGGCGCCAGTGCTTTCCAGTTGGTGCCGACCATCGCCGGTGATGTTGAACATCTCACCGTATTCCAGCGCTCGGCGCCCTGGATGTTTGAAAACCCGATCTATCACAACGAGGTGCCAGAGGGCACCAAATGGTGTTTACAGCATTTGCCTTACTACACCCGTTGGTTTCGTTTCCTTATATTCTGGCCAGCTTGTGATGGCGCGTATGACACCGTCTTTGTCGATCCGGATTGGCCGCACCAGGAGCGCTCTGTTAACGAGATGAATGACTTCGTCTACCAGATGTTTTCCGAATACATCAAAGGGCAGGTTGGCGATGATGAGGAACTGCTAGAAAAAGTTATTCCCGACTATGCGCCGATGGGTAAGCGCACACTGCAGGACAATGGCAGTTGGTTGGCTGCCCTTAAACGCGACAATGTCGAACTGGTGACGCAAGGGGTGGCCCGTGTCAGTGAGACGGGTGTGTTCGCCGAGGACGGCACGTTTTATCCGGCAGATATTATTTTGTATGCCACGGGTTTTGAAACCGACCGCTTCCTGTGGCCGATGGATATCAAGGGCAGGGGCGGGCAGTTGTTGTCCGAGCAGTGGGGCTTGGAACCTTCGGCCTACCTCGGTATAACCGTACCCAATTTCCCGAATTTCTACTGCATGTACGGGCCGGGCACCAACCTCGCTTTCGGTGGTAGCCTGATTTTTAATGGCGAGTGCCAGATTCGCTACATCATGGAATGCCTCAAGGCGCTGATGCAATCCGATGCACAGCGTATCGAATGCAAGGAGCCGGTTCACGCCGCCTATCAAAAGCGGTTTCGCGAATTACATGCGAAGCTGATCTGGGAACACGACTCGATCAAGCACAGTTTTTACCAAAACGCCGAGGGCAAGGTGACATTGCTGTGGCCCTGGAAAATTCTGGATATGTGGCGCTGGACCAAGGAGGTGAACACGGATGATTATCTCTTTGGCAGCTGAATATCTGACACCTTTTCACACAATATGTAATCAATAGCGAGAGAGCCCTATGCCCAATCTTGAAAACAGAGTAGCTATTGTCACCGGAGCAGCCTCCGGTATCGGACTCGCCTGCGCACAGCGCTACGCCGCTGAGGGCGCCATTGTGGTGGGGCTGGATCTCAAGGCATCGCCGGAGTGGAGTGAAGTGGAAGCCGCAGCTCCGCAGAGCCGCTTTCACCAGTTGGATGTTACCGACGCCGCCGCGCAACGGTCTGCTGTTGAGGTTACTGTGCGCGATTTTGGTCGTATCGACATACTGCTCACCGCCGCAGGCGTGGGTGCCGGTGGCCCGGTAGGGATGCTGGAGGAAGCCGACTGGGATCGCATCATCGATATCAACCTCAAAGGCACCTTCCTGTCGATCAAGGCGGTGCTCGATACGATGTCCGCGCAGCGCAGTGGCAGTATCGTCACTATCGCCAGCGTGGAGGGGCTCAACGGCACCGAAGGTGGCAGTGCGTATAACGCGTCTAAAGGTGGTGTGGTGTTGCTGAGCAAGAATGTCGCGATGGATTACGGGCGCATGGGCATACGCTGTAATGTGATCTGTCCCGGTTTTATCGAAACACCCATGCTGAACGACGTGATGGGGCAGATGCCGGAATTCAAGGCAGACGTGATACGTGAAACAAAAGTAGGGCGTCTGGGGAAGCCGGAGGAGATCGCCGGTGCGGCCTATTTCCTGGCCTCAGATGACGCCAGTTATGTCACAGGCCATACCATGGTTGTGGACGGCGGTTATACCGCCGGCCACAGTCACGGTCTTGTGCAGTTAATGGGGCTGGTGTAGCGCCGCCCTAGCGGCCGAGGATGGAACGAGCCACCAGTTCCTTCATGATCTCAGACGTGCCGCCGTAGATACGCTGAATCCGCGCGTCGGTATAGAAACGTGAGATCGGGTACTCAATCGTATAGCCGTAGCCGCCGAACATCTGCAGACACTGGTCAATGGTTTTGCATTGCATCTCAGTGCTGGCATATTTCAGCATCGCCGCTTCCTCTGATGACAGCTTGTCCTGCGCATAGGCCTCGGCGCATTTCTCATAGAAGGCGCGGTTGACGGCGATTTCGATTTTGACATCGGCGAGGGTGAAGCGGGTATTCTGGAAGCTGGCAATGGTCTGCCCAAACGCCTTGCGCTCCAGCACGTAGTCCACCGTGATATCCAGCGCGCCCTCAGCGGAGGCAACGGCCTGTGCGGCAATGCCCAGGCGCTCACGCGGCAGCTCTGTCATCATGATGACGAAGCCCTTGTTCAATTCGCCCAGCAGTGCCGAGGCGGGCAGGCGGACATCCTGGAAGAACAGTTCGGCGGTATCCGAGGTGTGCTGACCCATTTTTTCAATCTTCTTGCCGCGCTCAAACCCCGGCAGTGACGCATCTACCAGGAACAGCGAGGTGCCTTTGGCGCCCTTGCCGGGGTCTGTTATCGCTGCGACGATGACGAGGTCGGCCAGCATGCCGTTGGTGATAAAGATCTTGGAGCCGTTAAGCACCCATTCGTCACCATCCTTGACGGCGTTGGTGCGAATGCTCTGTACATCGGAGCCGGCACCGGGTTCGGTCATCGCCAGTGCGCCCAGTACTTCGCCGGTGACCATTTTTGGCAGCCACTGGGCTTTTTGCTCCTCGGTGCCGAAGTGCTCGATATACGGCGCCACGATATTGCTGTGAATGCCATAGCCAGAGGCGATGCCGCCGAAGCCCATACGCGCCATCTCCTCAATGATGGCGAAAGTGACCTGCGGCGTAGTGCCGGCCGCGCCGAACTCTTCCGGCAGATCCGGGCAGAGCAGGCCGGCCTGACCCAGCGTATTCCACAGTTCGCGGGGCACCATATGCTGTGCTTCCCACTCTTCAATATTGGGGGATATTTCCTGTTCGAGTGCGCGTCGTGTCATATCGCGAAACAGGGTCAATTCTTCATTGTCCATGGTATCTGGTCTCTGGGAGGGGGTAGGAAGGCGTAATTTTGCGCGATTATTTTCCCCGAAACAACGCCCGGGGCCAACTAAATGTAAAAACCGCGTCCGAGGTGAGCAAGTACTGGTCAGTGGCGGCCAGAGTGCTTACACTTATGCTCCTTTGCACCGTCCAACTGGAGAATAATGATGCGCGATTACAAACAGTTTTATATCAATGGCAAGTGGGTCGATCCGGCCACCCCCAAGGAATGTGATGTTATCAACCCCGCGACGGAAGAGGTCTGCGGCACGATTTCACTGGGTTCGGAAGCCGACGTGAACGCTGCTGTTGAGGCTGCCAAAGTCGCCTTTGAGAGTTACAGCCGCACCAGCCGCGAAGAGCGTATTGAACTGCTGGAATCCTGTGTTGAAACCTATAAGAAGCACTACATGGATATCGCCAATGCGATCCGAGAGGAGATGGGTGCCCCGCAGAGCCTGGCGAGCACCGCTCAGGCCTACACCGGGCAGGGCCACCTGGAGGAAGCACTCAGGGTCCTGAGAACGTTTGAATTCGAGGAGCAACTGGGTGACCACCGCCTGTTCAAGGAGCCGATCGGTGTCTGTGGCCTGATCACACCGTGGAACTGGCCGGTAAACCAGATATCCTGCAAGGTCGCACCTGCGTTGGCGGTGGGTTGTACGATGGTGCTCAAGCCCAGTGAGGTAGCGCCGCTCTCTGCGTATATCTTCGCCCGGGTAATGGATGAGGCCGGTGTACCTGCCGGCGTGTTTAACCTGGTGAATGGCGATGGTCCCACCGTGGGCACCGCGCTGTCCAAGCACCCCGATGTCAGCATGATGTCGTTCACCGGTTCCACGCGCGCCGGTTCACTGGTGGCACAGAACGCCGCGCCGACAGTAAAACGGGTCACGCAGGAACTCGGTGGCAAATCCCCCAATATCGTGCTGGAAGATGCCGACCTCGAAGCGGCCGTGACCGGTGGTGTGATGCATATGTACAACAATACCGGGCAGTCCTGTAATGCGCCCTCACGTATGCTGGTACCAAGGGCAAAATTGGCCGAAGCCGAGGCAATCGCCGCGAAAGTCACAGAGTCCGTGGTCGTGGGCGACCCCGAGGCGGAAACAACAACGATGGGCCCCGTGGTGTCCAAGGTACAATTCGACAAGATCCAGGGCCTGATACAAAAAGGTATCGACGAGGGCGCGAAGCTTGTCACGGGTGGGCCAGGACTGCCAGAGGGGGTCAACAAAGGCTATTTTGTCCGCCCGACGGTGTTTTCCGAGGCCAATAACGATATGACCATCGCGCGGGAGGAGATTTTCGGGCCCGTGTTGACGATGATTCCCTATGATACCGAGGAAGAGGCTATCCGGATCGCCAATGAAACGCCCTACGGGTTGGCAGGTTATGTGCAGAGCGGCGATATCGATCACGCCCGGCAGGTGGCCTCCAGGATTCGCGCGGGTAACGTATCTATCAACGGTTCCGCCGCCGGGTTCAATGTGCCTTTCGGTGGCTACAAGCAGTCCGGTAACGGCCGCGAGTGGGGCAGTCACGGTTTCACCGATTTCCTTGAAATCAAAGCGGTTCAGGGCTTCGGCCAATAGCCATGGGCGATTTCGTACTGGCAATCGATCAGGGTACGACGGGTAGTACCGTGGCCCTGATGGATTCGCACGGCAAACTGCGTGCGAGCGTCAATTACGAATTCCCACAGATATACCCCCAACCCGGCTGGGTTGAGCACCGACCTGAGGATATCTGGTCCTCGGTCGGTAAGGGGATTCGCGCAATCCTGCGCAAAAAGATTTGCAAAGCCAGTGAGATTGCCTGCATCGGTATTACCAACCAGCGCGAGACCGCGCTGTTGTGGGACAAACACAGCGGCGAGCCGCTCAACAATGCGATTGTCTGGCAGTGTCGGCGTACCACACAATTCTGTGAATCCCTGCGCGCCGCAGGGCACGAGAAATCTGTTCGGCGCAAATCGGGCCTGGTGCTCGATCCGTATTTTTCCGCCAGCAAATACTGCTGGTTACTGAAAAACACACCGGGGATCTCCCGCGCGCTGAAGAGCAACCGTGTAGCGGCGGGCACCATCGACAGTTTCCTCATCTGGCGATTGACTGGCGGGGCGGCTCACGTCACGGATATCTCCAATGCCTCGCGCACTTCGCTGATGAACCTGAAAAGCGGCCGCTGGGATCAACATCTGCTGGATCTGTTTGAGGTGCCCAGGGATATTCTGCCCAGCATCGCGCCCTCCAGCGCGGTACTGGGCCATACCAAGGGCGTGCCGGGTTTGCCCGACGGGATACCCGTGTCCGGTGTCGCAGGTGACCAGCACGCGGCGCTGTTCGGGCAGGCGTGTTTTGCCGTGGGCGACGCCAAATGCACGTTTGGCACCGGTTCCTTTATCCTGATGAATACCGGTTCCGAAATCCTGCACTCCAATGCAGGGCTGCTCACCACCGTGGCCTGGCAACTGGGTGAGAAAGGTAAACCGGTGTATGCGCTCGAAGGTGGGGCGTTCGTCTGTGGCGCTGCCGTCCAATGGCTGCGCGACGGGCTGAAAATGATAAAACGCGCGCCGGATATTGAAAAACTTGCACTGCAGGTGGAGGACCACGGCGGCGTTGAATTCGTACCCGCATTGACCGGCCTCGGGGCACCGCACTGGGCGCCCGATGCGCGCGGCCTGATCTGTGGCGTGACCCGGGGAACCGAGCGCGGGCATATCGCACGCGCCACGCTGGATGCGATGGCATTGCAGAATGCCGATATCCTGCGGGCGATGGAGAGCGATCTCGGCAAGCGTATGCGGCCATTGCGGGTGGATGGCGGCGCCGCTGCCAACGACCTGCTGATGCAGATTCAAGCCGATGTGTTGGGCCGGCGACTAATCCGGCCGCAGGTTATTGAAACCACAGTGGCAGGCGCCTGCTATCTGGCTGGTCTGGGTATCGGTCTCTGGCAGAGCCCCACCGAGTTAAAACATATCTGGCAGGCAGAGCGCGAATTTGCGGTCAATATGACGACTGTCGCTCGTCGTAAACGCCAGTCCTCGTGGAATGCCGCGCTACACCGCACGCTTCTATAAGTACTTCCGGTCAGCAGACATGGCAGAGGTCATCCCGTTTCGAAAACCTTCCCCGAAAGAAAAACACAAGGGAAAGAACCTGTGCCGTCACGGCCACCACAAATGGTCGGTGGACACCAAAAAGCAGTTTGATGTGAAAGCCGGCAAACTGGTGACGGTTTACCACTGTGTCCGTTGCGGCGAGAAAAAAGTCACGTCGCACTGATCCGGGCTTGGACAATCAGCGAGAGAAACCCCATGCATGACATTATCTGCCCGCACTGTAATACGGCCTTCAAAATAGATGAGGCCGGCTATGCGGATATTCTGAAGCAGGTTCGCGACACCGAGTTTGAACAGCAACTGCACCAGCGGCTGGAACTCGCTGAGAAAGAAAAACGCAATGCGGTTGAGCTCGCCAAAAGCGAGGTCGTCAGTGAAATGCAGAAAGCGTCCTTCGCCAAGGACACAGAGATTCAAGCGCTGAAAGCGAAACTCGATGCCGGAGCTGCAGCGCAGCAACTCGCTGTCTCCGAGGCCCTGAGTGAAGTGCAACGAGAACGCGACAAGCTGGCCAATGAACTGGAGAAAGCCAGGAGCGACAGCCTTGCTGCCTCGCAACTGGCGGAGGCAAAACTCGCTGCCGACCTGCGCGACACCGCAGCCAGGAAAGATGCCGAGATACAGGCGCTTAAAGCGAAGCTGGAGTCGCGCGAGACTGCGCAGATGCTGGCGGTGACGGAGGCCGTCAGAGCGATCGAGAAGGAGCGCGACGAACTGAAGAGCCACCTCAATGAGGTCAAGCTGGAGAAAACGGTCGCTGAAACCGCTCTCAAAGAGAAATATGAAACACAGATCAAGGATCGCGATGACGCCATTGAACGGCTCCGCGATATGAAGGCCCGCCTGTCTACCAAGATGGTGGGCGAAACGCTGGAGCAGCACTGTGAGACCGAGTTCAACCGCATTCGCTCAACCGCGTTTCCCCGGGCGTACTTCGAGAAGGACAATGACGCCAGCACCGGCAGCAAGGGCGATTATATCTTTCGTGATTCCGATGAGGCAGGTACCGAGATCGTATCCATCATGTTCGAGATGAAAAACGAAAACGATACCACGGCGACCAAAAAGAAGAATGAGGATTTTCTCAAGGAACTCGACAAGGATCGCAATGAAAAAGGGTGTGAGTACGCGGTGCTGGTATCATTGCTGGAGCCCGACAGTGAGCTCTATAACTCTGGCATAGTCGATGTCTTTCACCGCTACCCGAAGATGTATATCGTGCGACCGCAGTTCTTTATTCCAATCATCACACTGCTGCGTAACGCGGCCATGAAGTCGCTGGAGTACAAAACCGAACTGGCACTGGTCAAGGCACAGAACGTCGACATTACCAACTTTGAAAACGATCTCGATACGTTTAAAACGGCGTTCGCGAAAAATTACGATCTTGCCTCGCGGAAGTTTCAAACGGCAATCGCTGAAATCGATAAATCGATCGACCACCTGCAGAAAACCAAGGATGCGCTGTTGGGCACTGATAGAAATTTGCGCCTTGCCAATGACAAGGCTCAGGACGTCACCATCAAGAAGTTAACACGGCGCAATCCCACGATGGCAGCCCGGTTTCAAGAACTGGCTGATCAGGACTCACCGGAATCTGAGTGACGTAGACAAATCAGCGGTCGGCCACTATTTGAGGTCGGCTGATGTGGCATCCAGCACAGCGGAGAGATCAGTTGAACCTTGACGAAGAAAATGAGTACTGGTCGCGGCAGTTTGCGAAGCAGGAATTTCCCGGAGTTGAAATCGCGACGAAGGAATTTGATGGCTGCACATTTGAAGGCTGCGATTTCAGTGAGGCGACGTTCAAACACTGTAATTTCGTCGAGTGTGAATTTATCAATTGCAACCTGAGCAACGTCAAAATCGAATACAGCAAATTCTCGGATGTCTGTTTTCGGGACTCCAAGCTAATCGGTATCAACTGGACCAAAGCGACCTGGCCCGGAATGATATTCAGTTCGCCGGTCAAGTTCTACAAGTCCATACTGAACGATTGCTCGTTTCACGGGCTATCGCTGCAGGAACTGGTGCTGGAAGAGTGTAAGGCACACAATGTTGACTTCCGCGATGGCGATTTCAGCAAGGGCAATTTCACGTATACCGATCTCGCCGGGTGTTTATTCTCCTCAACCAATCTGTCGGGGGCCGATTTTTCAGAGGCAACCAACTACGACATCGATATCTACCAGAATCGGATAGAGAACGCCAGGTTCAGCCGCTATGAGGCCGTCCGCTTGCTTGAGAGCCTGGATATAGAACTGGTCGATTGATACCCGTTACCTGATAGTTAGGCGTCCAAAGCGTGCTTCGCGGCTTTTGCAAAGCAGCACCACTGCAAAAACCAATATCCACAGAAGCGGCATGCTGTACGCCAGACGTTGATACAGGCCAACATACTCACCGCTGTTGAGGGCTTGATATGTTGGGAACATCAGCAACAGTTGTCCCACAACTACACACGCCGAAAGCCACCCGAACCAACGCTGCTGTAATTCACGCTTGGAAATGAAACACCATATAGCCGGTGCGATCAGCAATGTGAGCAGAATGCCGAGGCCTGAAAAGCCGTGCAGCAGTTGGCTGGTTGACGGCTCATCCGGGTTACAGCCTGTGTCACAGGGGAAGTAGCCTGCCGTAAACGTCGCCACGCCGTGAACAATGATGAGTAAACCAGTAAGCCTTGCCAGCCAGTGGTCGAAGACTGTTGTCACGAAATAACCGAATCCGCTGAACAGGATTGCCAGTGGGTAGTGGTTGATAAACGGGGCAATCGCTGCAATGGGACTTCCCGTTGCATGCAGCTCACTCATTACCTGATGCACGTGGCTGTAACCAGGATAGATTGTCGCAGAGTAGCCGACCCCGATCAGCATCCATACTGGAGCGATTAATCCGAAGCTGCACAGGATACGTTGAGACAGGCGCAAGGCGGGGCTCCCATGAGGGTGTGTAAATCTAGTGTGTTGGCATCGGCCAGCGAGTTTTCGCCAGTTGCCTGAAACCATAGCATAAAAATCCGCTTTCTCTATCTGCTGGTCAACAGGTCAAAATAGTGCTGTGACAGCTCCCTGTCTTTTGTCACAATACCCGGCATCACAGGCTGGATAAGAGGAACCTCCCTTGCGCGTATTAATGCTTTTGGCGTTGTGCCTCATCACTGTGCCCACGCTGGCGGCGTCACCCGATCCGCGGGTTTTCCAGTTTACTTATGAATTGCAGGAAACCGATTTTCCTGGTGGTGAGGCCGTCGATATCTATATCCCGATGCCGGCTGACTACGCCGGTCAGAAAGTGTTGGTGCAGGCGCTGCAGTCCTCCGTTCCGGGCCAGAGCGGAGTGGAGCAGGTTGGTGGTAATACCTATTATCACCTGCACCGTCCGGTGGACAGTTCTGTCCCCGTGAGTGCAACGCTGTCCTGGACTGTTTCACGCGATGCGGTAGGCGCTACCGGCGAGACCCTGTCTGCCGAGGAGCGCGCATCGTTTCTCGCGCCCGACGCGCTGGTACCTGTGGGGCATGAGATGCTCGATCCGATTCTGGCTGAGATTCACGCGATGCGCGAGGATGATACCCAGGCGGCGACCGCGCGGGCCATCTATGACTGGGTTGTCGATAATGTGGAATATAAGAAAGTCGGAACCGGCTGGGGTAACGGCGATACGTTTTGGGCCTGCAATGAGCGCTACGGGAATTGCACTGATTTTCACTCACTGTTCATTGCGCTGGCGCGCACCGAGGGGATTCCTGCCCGTTTTGAGATGGGTTTTCCCGTTCCCCAGGAACGCAGCGAGGGCGAAATAGGCGGTTATCACTGCTGGGTGCAGTTCTATTTGCCAGAGCGCGGCTGGGTGCCGATTGATGCCTCAGAGGCAGCCAAGCACCCGGAGCTTCGGGAATCCCTGTACGGGGGCTATCCGGCCGATCGTATTCACTTCAGTACCGGTCGCGATCTGGTATTGACCCCGGCAAGTGCCGGGGCGCCGCTGAATTATTTTATCTATCCCTATATTGAAGTTGGCGGTAAGCCCTGGCCGGGAAAAGTGGCAACCCGCTTTTCCTATGTGGAGGTGCCCGCATCCTGAGGCGTGTTACCAGACCGGCATGCCGCTCAGCCAGGGGTGGACGTAGACAATCACCGCGACGGCAATTGCTGCAATTACTACTGTAAGCACTTCTGATCCCCAGGACGGAGGCGGTGTTTTAATCCACACACCCTCCCGTTTATTGATTGCAATAATTTCTATCACCGCCCACAGCAGCATGCCACCGAACAGCACGAGGGAACGATTGTCTCCATTCAATAACAGGTGAGCGAAGCCCCACAGGGCAACGCCAGTGAGTTGTGGGTGCCGAATGATCAGCCGCAGTCGTGAATTGCGCGAACTTACCACCATCAACAGGAACGCGAATGCCAGTAGAGCTAGTGCAATTTTATGCAATGCGATGGGCGGGTGGTAGATAATGGCGGGATCTGTGCTGCGCCAGCCAAATATCATCAGGCCAAATGAGACCAGCAGCAGCAATGAGAAGATGCCTTTGTAGCCGGCTTCTCCCAGTCGATTGAGAGCATTATGCTTGATTGCAGGCGCAAGGGAGGGGATAAAGTGAACGAATGCGAACAGCACAGCGCCGAGCGTCAGTAGAAGCATCGCTGAAATCCTCAAATGGCTGAGACCTAATGTGGATCATAACAGTCCACGAGGGGAAATCCACGCGGCTGACAGGGCCTGTGGTGGTTCCATTGATAGCTGGCCACAGCGCGCAAGCTGGTAGGTAACAATCGGAAGGCTAGGCGAGAAAGCGAACACGACTTATACGTCCTGAGTCTGAATGCGCCGCCTGCAGGTCAGTCTGGGAAAGAGGGGGACTACAACAGGTATCTCCCTGCAAGCAACTGACCCGCTGAGGTCAGCGGATTTCATAGCCTGCAAGCCGCTGCTCCGGTAATATTGGCCGATGAATCCAGACGCTATTAATGACCTTCCTATCAGCGACGTTCTCGAGCAACTGAAAGCCGGTTTGAGGGAACATGATGAGGTGGTGCTTCAGGCACCTCCGGGCGCGGGGAAAACCACGATTGTGCCGTTGGCGTTGCTCGATCAGGCGTGGTTGAGAGAGGGCAAGATTCTGATGCTGGAGCCGCGCCGCATGGCAGCGCGCGCCGCGGCAGCAAGGATGGCGGAGTTGCTGGGTGAGCCCGTGGGCGAGACGGTGGGCTACCGTATCCGCATGGACAGCTGTGTCGGCGAGCGCACCCGTATAGAGGTGATCACCGAGGGTATCCTCACCCACCAGTTACAGCGCGAGCCGGGGCTGGAGGGTGTCGCTCTGGTGATTTTTGATGAGTTTCATGAGCGCAATCTCGACTCCGACCTTTGCTTGGTGCTGGCTCAGCACGGCCGGGAAATGTACCGCGAAGGCCCCCCGCTGAAACTACTGGTGATGTCGGCGACGCTCGATGGTGAAGCCGTTTCTGAATTACTGGGCAACGCACCTATCGTCACCTCCAGTGGTCGGCAGTTCCCCGTCGAAACACGCTATGGTGAGCCCTATCAACTGCGCAACTCCATTGTAGAGCCAACTGTCAATATGGTGTTGCTGGCGCTTCGTGAGCGAACCGGCAGTATTCTGGTGTTCCTGCCGGGGCAACGCGAAATCAGCGCAGTTTCGCGTAACTTGTCCGACGCGCTCAAGGTACTCGGTGACGAATCGGTACAGATCGCGCCGCTGTACGGCGGTTTGTCGCTGGAGCGGCAACAACTGGCGTTGCGACCGGCGCCAGACGGGATGCGTAAAGTGGTGTTGTCTACCAACGTCGCTGAAACCAGCCTGACTATTGAGGGCATCACGGTTGTAGTCGATTCAGGTCTTGTGCGGGAGGCCATATTCGACCCTCCCACTGGGCTGACTCGCCTCGCCACACGGCGTATCTCGCGTGCATCCGCAGAGCAGCGTCAGGGCCGGGCGGGACGTCAGGCGCCCGGATACTGCTACCGGCTCTGGACAGAGCAGCAGCAGGGGCGCTTAGTGGCGGATGCCACACCGGAAATCCTGCAATCTGATCTTGCGCCCATGGCGTTGCAGTTACTGTCCTGGGGGGTTGAGCATCCCAGAGAGCTACCCTGGCTGGATGAGCCGCCGGAAGGCTCCTATGCACAGGCCATCTCAATACTTGAACGTTGCGGCGCCGCTTTTCGCAACCAGTCCGGAAAGTTCCAGCTCACACCACACGGTGTGCGGCTGGCGCAGATGCCACTGCACCCACGGCTGGCTCATATGCTGCTGGTCGGCTGCGATATCCACGCTGTTGAAACGGCTTGCCTGCTCGCCGCAATACTGTCTGAACGCTACCCGTTGGGCGCGCGTGGGGTTGATATTGAGTCGACTGTCGCGGTGCTGATGGGGCGCGGCCGCTGCCCTCCGGAACTACAGGGTTGGTTTAAACGTGTCTGGCAACAGGCGCGTCGCTATGCCCGCATGGCGAGTAATCTGCACAAGCCTCGCAAGTTCTCTGTCAGTGTATCGCCCGATGATGTGTTGGGCGTTTTACTGGCCAGCGCCTACCCGGATCGCATCGGCCGGTTGCGTAAGGACGGCGATGGCTGCCAATACCAGTTGAGCAGTGGGCGCAGTGCGGTATTGCCACAGGATGACGGCCTCGCCAGAACACCGTGGCTGGCTGTGGTGGAACTGGGTGGGCAGGTGGGTGAGTCCGCAGACCGTATCTACAGTGCCAGCACTCTTAACCCGGATGCGTTCGCCGATGTGCTCTCGCCGCTGGTCAGCGAAGTCGAGCATGTCGAGTGGGATTATCGCAAAGAGCGCTTCGTGGCTGAGCGCCGCGGCCTTATAGGCAGTATTCTGTATTCATCGGCACCCATGGATGAGGTGCCGGAGCTGGCCAGGGAAGAGGCTTTGCTCGGCGTTGTACGCAAGAAGGGCATCTCGATACTGCCATGGACGAAAAACCTGCAGCAGTGGCGCGCTAGAATTATGCTGTTGCACCGCACTGGGGCCAGTAGCGACAAGAACCCCTGGCCCAATCTCTCCGACCAGGCCCTACTGAATACGCTGGAACATTGGCTGCTGCCCTATCTGGCCCCGGTACGCCGGATTGAGGACTTTCAAAACCTGGATCTCAAGACCATATTGCGCGCTCTGCTGCCGTGGCCATTACCGCTTGAACTGGAGCGTATGGCGCCGGAAGTGTGGGTCGTGCCCTCCGGCTCCAACGTTGCCATCGACTACTCGCAGGACCCGCCGGTTCTGGCCGTGAAATTGCAGGAAATGTTTGGCTGCACGGAAACACCGACAATAGCCGATGGACGCGTATCCCTGTTATTACATCTGTTATCGCCAGCGGGGCGACCGCTACAAGTGACGCAGGATCTCGCCACGTTCTGGGCCGACGGTTACCAACAGGTGAAAAGTGAGATGAAGGGGCGATACCCCAAGCACCCCTGGCCGGACAACCCGCTGAGTGCGGTGGCCACTCGCCATACCCGGCATCGCTCGGGCACCTAATTCAGCACACTGGGCTGCAGGTCATTGGCCAGGGAATCACGGACGCCCGACGGCAGTTGTACTTTGTCCACGGTATAAGCGGGGTGGTCGATGCCGGCAAACACTGCGCTGCCGGCGTTCGCGGCGGCAATCATTTGCGGCGACAATTCAAAACGCAGGAAATGTACTGAGGATGTCTTGTCCTCGTTTTCTCGCGGCAGATCCTCGTCCGCAATGGGATAGACGCGCTCACAGTCCTCGACCTGAACCCATACCTTGTCTTCAATGCCAATCATTCGGGACAACTGCAGCTCGCGCTCATCGGGATCGTCATACTCGATCATAAACGTGGCCTTCCAGTTGTGGCCATCGGGGATCAGCGGCGAGTAGGCCTCCAGTTCCTCGTTGATCGCGTGTGCTTCGAAAACCTTCTCGATGCGCAGCATTTCCTGGATCTGGTAGCGTATGGTCAGCGCATCCTCGAAGTACAGCCTGGTGTGTTCACCAAGCGCGACCTGCCGGTTTTTTTTATGCGCCATTACCTGTGCGCGGAAAGCGGGGCGCTTTTCCGCGTATTCTTCCAGTGACCATAAATCAGCGCGCGACAGGGTAGGCATGCCAGTCTCCTGTAACTAGAGGCCGTAGGCCATGCGCAACAGCGTCATGGGGTGTTCGGCGGTATCAATGGTTTCCGACAGATTGGCAATATGGGTGGCCGCCATGGGACAGTCACTCATAAAGTGATCAGGTACCTGCTGGTCGACCTTGCGTACCACCGGGCGTGCGATTTTGACCGATTTGTCGCGGGTTTCTTTTTTGACCGCATAGGTGCCGTCGTGGCCGGAGCAGCGCTCATAAGCAGTAACGGAGGTTTCCTGCACAAGGCTGAGGACATCCCGGGTTTTCAGGCCGATATTCTGTACACGCTGGTGGCAGGCCACCTGATAGGCGATAGCGCCCAGCGCGTTGCGGAACTCGGTATTGAGGGCGCCGCCTTTATGGCGCAGCCACAAATATTCGAACGGATCAAAAAAGGCAGCCTGTACCTTTTTTACATCTGCGTCGTCGGGATAGAGCAGCGGCAACTCCTGCTTATACATCAACACACAGGAGGGGATGGGGGCTGTCAGGTCATAGCCTTCATCCACCAACTTGGCCAGCACCGGAATATTGGCCTCCTTCAGGCGGGCGACCGAGTCCAGGTCGCCCAGCTCCAGTTTGGGCATGCCGCAGCACTTCTCTTTCTGCACCAGATCGATATGCACGCCGTTGTGCTGGAACACCTTGATGAAGTCCACGCCGATGTGCGGACTGTTGTAATTGCCGTAGCAGGTGGCATAGAGCGCGAGCTTGCCAGTGGTTTCGCCCACCGGTTTGTGCTCCAGAGCGCGCAGCATAGGCTTTACCTGTTTGCCCATCGTCTTGCTGTGGAATTTTGGAATGGGTGCATCGCGGTGTATATCAGCGGTGGACTCCAGCACCTTGCGGAAGGAGGCGTTTCCGTTGAGCGAATTCACCGTAATATCAACCAGCGGGATGGACGTAAGCCCAAATACGGTATCGGTACTGGTAAGCACCCTGTCGCGCAGTTTCGCCCCTTCTTCTCTGAATTTGACGGCCTTGGCTCGCAACATCAGATGGGGGAAATCCACGTTCCACTCGTGCGGAGGCACATAGGGGCACTTGGTCATATAGCACAGGTCGCAGAGGTAGCATTGATCGACCACCTTGCCGTAGTCGGCCTTATCGATGCCATCGACTTCCAGTGTGGGTGATTCGTCTATCAGATCAAACAGGGTCGGGAAGGCGTCGCACAGACTCACGCAGCGGCGACAGCCATGGCAGATGTCGTATACCCGCTCCAGTTCCTGCTCCAGCCCCGCCTTGTCCCAGTAACTCTCAGACGTCCACTCGATGGGGTGGCGCGTCGGTGCCTCAAGGTTTCCTTCTCTCACGGTTTACCCCCTCAGGCGAAAACAAGGTTGATAATTGGGGAGATACCGGTGGATCAACCGGCGGTTGAACCACCGTTGGTGTCAGTCGTTCAGCGTATCCAGCGCTTTCTGAAAGCGATTGGCGTGGCTGCGCTCGGCCTTGGCCAGCGTTTCCATCCAGTCGGCAATTTCATCGAAGCCTTCGTCGCGCGCGGTTTTGGCCATGCCCGGGTACATATCAGTGTACTCGTGGGTCTCGCCAGCAATGGCGGCTTTCAGGTTGTCTGCGGTACCGCCAATTGGCAGGCCGGTAGCGGGATCACCGGTTTCCTCAAGGTATTCCAGGTGACCGTGGGCGTGCCCGGTTTCACCTTCGGCAGTGGAACGGAAAACTGCGGAAACATCGTTGTAGCCTTCTACATCGGCCTTGTTGGCAAAGTAGAGGTAGCGACGGTTGGCCTGTGATTCTCCGGCAAAAGCGTCTTTCAGGTTCTGTTCAGTCTTACTATTTTTTAGTGACATACAGCATCTCCTTGGTCAATCGCTTCAACACCCGATCAGGTGTCAAAATAAAACTAGTACAGGTGTGCTTACCTGACAAATCAATTGCGCCTAATTTCTTGATTTATTTTTACTATGGAAAAGAGATGCTGCAGATGGCTCCAGCAGGAGGGGCGCACTAGCGTGCAGGCGATGTTTCAGGGCGCCTGAACAGGCGGGAGAAATCGTCAAGTACAACAATCAGGCAGGGCACCAGGAACAGCGTAATGAGGGTGCCGAAAAGGACGCCGAAACCCAGCGATACCGCCATGGGTTTGAACAGTGATGTGGATATCGTGGTGTCCAGCATCATCGGGATCAACCCTACGAAAGTGGTGATGCTGGTAAGCACGATGGGTCGAAAACGCACGCTACCGGCATGGCCGACAACCATGTGTAGATCGGGGTTATTGCTTTTCTGCTTATTGATATGATCGACCAGCACCAGACTGGAGTTCACCACAACACCGGACAGGGCGACAATTCCCAGTAGGGAGAAGAATACCAGATCCATGTCCAATATCAGGTGGCCCATGATCGCACCTACCACGCCGAACGGGATCACGCTCATGATAATGAGCGGTTGCAGATAGGATTGCAGAGGTATCGCGAGCAATGCGTAGATCACCAGCAGCGCCAGTGTCGCACTGCTGAGCAGAGCGCCCATGGATTCCGTGCGCTCTTCGGCTTCGCCGGATAAACCGAACGTGATACCCGGGTAGCGGCTCTGGATGTCAGGCATCACGTCTTCCTGAATGGCATTGATAATCGATTCCGGCGCTGCGACAGTCCGATCCACATCGGCCGTGACCGTTACCACGCGCTGGCCATCGACACGGCGTATCGTGGTATACCCGCGCGCGAGTCTGGCACTGGCCACACTGCTGAAGGGCACCTCGACACCGGTCGGCGTGCGAATCCGCATGTCCTCCAGATCGCCCATTGAACGTCGCTCTTCTTCAGGATAGCGCACCATTACACGAATATCGTCCTTGCCGCGCTGGATGCGCTGTGCCTCGTAGCCATAGAAGGCCTGCCTGACCTGTTGGCCAAGATCCGCCAGGGTCAGGCCAAGGTTGCGCGCCCCGGGCAGCAGTCCCAATTGTACTTCCTGTTTACCACCGCGGAATGAGTCAGAGACATCCATCACGCCATTGTAGGTTTGCAGTGCCACGCGCAATTCTGCCGCGGCGTCGCGCAAATGCTCGAAGTTTTTGCCGTAAAGTTCCAGCGACACCGCCTTGCCGAACCCAAATGACTCTGAGGTGAAGCCAAGCTCTATTGCATCGGGAATACTCCCGGTCAGTTCACGCCAACGGTTTGCGTAGGTGCTGGTGGAAATGCCGGAGTAGTTGCGTGGTAGATTCAGTTCGATACCCACCTCCGCCAGGTTGCTGCCGGCCACGGTGCTGCTGATACTGCCCTTGGCAATAAAGGAACCGATACTGCTGATCACATGTGCAATCTTGCTGCTCTCACCCTCTGCGAGATCGCGATCAAGCTCCTCACGCAGCTGCTCCCCGGCGACCTCGATCTGCTCCACGGCGCGCGCCGTGCTCTCGATAGGTGTTCCCTCCGGCATGGTCAGCGTCGCGTACAGATGAGTGCCCTCGACGGGTGGGAAAAACTGAAACTGCATCCGGCCGCTGGCAAACAGCGACAGGGTCAGGGCGAGGACGACGATGCCCAGTGCTATGGTCATATAGCGCCACTCCAGCGCGCGGTTAACCGCGGGTTGGTAGTAGTCAGTGGCGACATGTGTCAGTGAATTGGAGATGCGATCCTGCAATGTCAGCCATCGTGTTTGCAGCCAGTTTTTGCCGGATGTTCGTTTTATCGAGCGGTGTGCGAGGTGGGAGGGCAGTATCAGCTGCGACTCGATAAGGCTGAATATCAGTGCGGCAATCACGGTATAGGCCAATGGCTTGTAAAAGCCGCCCATCGGTCCCGGAATGCTGAGAATGGGAATGAAGGTGGCCATGGTCGTGAGCACGCCGAAAATGACCGGGAGTGAGACATCCTGTGCGCCGAGGCGTGCGGCCTCCATCGGTGGACTGCCGCTCTGCTCCAGCGCGTAGACGCGTTCGCCGACGACAATTGCATCGTCCACGAGTATCCCCAGAACCAGAATGAAGCCCATCACCGAAACGGTGCTGATCGACAGACCCACTACCGGGAAGATAGCGATTGTACCCAGTAACGCGACAGGCACCCCGGCGGCCACCCACAGCGCCAGCCGGAAACGCAGAAACAGCGTCAACACCAGCAGCACCATCAACAAACCACTGCGGGCATTGCTGGACAGTGCATCGAGTCGGTCTACCAGATCCTGTGATTCGTCTTGCCATATCGTGATGTCGATTCCCTCTGGCACCTCCGAACGGGCCTGTTCGAGATAGGCCTTTACACGCTCGGCGATCAGTACAATATCCTCTTCGCCAACACGCGAGACTTTCAATGACACTGCCGGGTGGCCATCGAAGCGAGCCTGCAGATCACTTTCCTCGAAACCGTCGACAACCCTGGCGATTTCGCCCAGTGTGATGGCGGTGCCATCGGAGCGGGTCAGGACGATGATGTCTTCAAATTCCTGGCCGTGATACGCCTGTCCGGTGGTACGCAGCAGGATTTCTCCGCCGTCTGTTTTAATAGATCCTCCAGGAATGTCCAGCGAGGAGCGCTGGATGGCCTGGCCGATGGCCGCAAGGGTCAGGCCGTGCCGCCTTAGTGTTTGCTCTGACACTTCGATCGATATCTCATACGGGCGGGAAAACTCCAGCTCGACTTTGGACACGCCGGGCAGCGCCGCCAAATCATCGCGCATCCTCTGGCCTATCAGCTTTAGCGTGCGTTCATCGGCGGGCCCGGAGATCGCGATCTCGAACACGGTGGCGATGATACTGACTTCAGCGGTAATCGGTTGCTCGGTCTCTGCCGGAAAGGCATCGATGGCATCGACTTTACTCTTGATATCGTTGGCTACCTTGGTCTTGTCCACCCCGGCGACCAGCTCCACGCTGACGGAGCAGAAGCCCTCTGAGGCCTGGGAAGTGACTTTATCGATGCCTTCGGTGCCTTCTATGGCTTCTTCCACGCGTATGCAAACGGCCGATTCGACCTCTTCTGGAGCCGCGCCGAGATAGGGTACCCGTATCTGCACCGCGTCGACGTCGAGCGTCGGGAATTCTTCCTGGTGGATCAGTGGTAGTGCCAGCAGCCCCCCGGCGACCAGAATCATCATCAGCAGATTGGCGGCGACCGAGTTGTGCACAAACCAGGCGATAATCTTATGCATGGGAGTGTATGCTCAGCCTACTCGATGATGGGCTCGACGAGCATACCGTCGACAACCGTTTGCATCGGCGAGATGCATACCAGCTCGCCGTTGGTGACGCCACTGCTGACCAAAATGTCATCGTGCTCCAGGCGCAGCAGCGAGACCTGGCGAAAGTGCAACCGGTTGTCGGCATCCACCACTAGTACCTGGTTGTCGTCACGCATCGCGGAGCGGGGCAGGCGGATCACATCGTCCACCTTACGCCCGCGAATATCCGCCTGTACAAACATGCCGACAGGTAACACGGGGCTGTCGTCATCGATCTCCAGGTGGAGGCGCGCCACGCCATAGACCATACGTGATTCTTCATCGATCTGGGCTTCCATCCGCACCAGTTCTCCTTCCCACAATACCCGGGTTGCACCAAAATCCGCCCATACGGTGACCGGCGGTCGCTGCGGGCCGGGTATTTGTCCGCGAATTGACAACGGCAACCCGAGATAACCGAGTTGGTCGGCAGAAATTGGCAACCTGACTTCGACATAGTCGGTGGCGTAAACAGTACCGATTTCCTGTCCACGGGTAACAAACTGACCGACATCGACATGCTCGCTGCGCACCAGGCCATCGAATGGTGCCCGCAGCTCAGTGCGCGACAGGTCGCGACGTGCCTGAGCGAGATTCGCCTGTGCTTCTATCAGGTTTGCCTTTTTGACCTGGGCGATCTGCCGCGCATTGTCCAGCTGTTGCTCGCTGGCCAACTTTTGTTTGTTCAAGCTGACGAGACGCTCCAGTTCGTCGCTGGCGTGGCTGTACTCGGACTCGGAGCGCATCAGAGCCGCCTCACCGCGCGCCACCAGTGTCAGGTAGTCGGCGTCGTCGATGCGCAGCAGCACATCGCCCTCTGCAAAGCCCCCCCCGTTTACCAGTGACGGAGAGATCCACATGACCCGCCCGGTAACTTCCGGGATGAGTTCGCTCTGGGTCCGCGGCTGTACAGTTCCCTGAGAGCTGACGCTGAGATACTCTTCGGTGGCCTGCGCGTGTACTACGCGCACTGCCGGGGTGACGTGTTCGTAGGGTTCTGGCACCAGCTCTGGTTTGTTCACGGCGAGCAGGATGGCGACAATCAGACCGACGACCAATACCACCACAGGGTACAGAATTTTTTTATCCATAACGATTTGCCGCGACAGGCCAGGTCAATGCCCCGGCGCTGAGCGTTGTCCAGGTTTTCGGGGGTTAACTTTTTGCGTTTGACTTGATCAGTGCCAGTGCGGTGGCCATCTCGTCTTCACTCATTGCCTTCAAGGTAAAGAACTTTACGATACCCTTGGCATCGACGATGATCAGCCCACTGCCCGCCTCGCCGAGTTCCCATTCGCTGACGCCCGTGCCATTGTCATCTACGACCATGGTCGAATCGAGATGTACGCGCTTGTTTTTCTCGAGCTCGGAAATCACAAAACCCGACGTGCCCCACATGGCGGCGTCCATATTCAGTACGGTAGTGACGTGTACCGTGCCCGGTTCAAGGCTTTTCTGCAGCAGATCGGTAAACGGCTCGAAGATCTTGCTATCACCCATGGTGGCGCCGAAATACTGGATAACCTGGACCTGACCGAGGTGTTTGTCGGAGTTCCAGGGAATGAACTTGAAATCATCCCCGGAGAGGGTCAGTTCACCGCGCTCCTCGATCGTCAATGTCGAGAGCGGTGTATTGACCGTGGGTGCAGCGGCAAAACTACCGCTGCAGAACAGCGCAAATACCAGGGTGGCCATCAGGCGCGATATTGTCATGGTTATTCTCCGGTTGGTTATGGTTACTCGTGTATACATTAGTGAACGGGGCTTAGCGCCGGGTGGTGCGTTTGCGTCGCCCCGGAACGTTGACCACACCATTGTGCTGGGTGGCGAAGGGGCGGCTGCCGGCTACGGCGCCTGGTTTAACTACAGGGTGTTGCTTCGCCGGTTGCCGAGCCGGCACCAGGTGTTTGCTGCCACTGCCAATCAGGTCTGAGCGGCCCATTTTCTTCAGGGCCTGGCGCAACATCGGCCAGTTGTCCGGATCGTGATAGCGTAGAAAGGCCTTGTGAAGGCGACGCTGTGGCAAACCCTTTACCGTCGGCATGCTGTCGCTTTTATGTGTCACGCGCTTCAGCGGATTCTTCCCGCTGTGGTACATCGCTGTGGCACTGGCCATCGGAGATGGGTAAAAGGTCTGCACTTGGTCGGCGCGGTATTTGTTCTGCTTGAGCCACAGCGCCAGCTGCATCATATCCTTGTCGGAGGT
This sequence comes from Halioglobus sp. D3-4, assembly GCF_055809315.1. Lineage (NCBI taxonomy): Bacteria > Pseudomonadati > Pseudomonadota > Gammaproteobacteria > Cellvibrionales > Halieaceae > Halioglobus > Halioglobus sp. D3-4. The sequence continues at coordinate 1,417,075 of NZ_CM147907.1, read as the reverse complement.
GCCGGGATGTGCGGCGATGAAATAGGGTATCAGGTACTGCTTTTTGCCGGCGGCGCTGGAGTACTTCTCGAACATCGCTTTAAACTGTTCGTAGGCACCGATGCCCGGCTTCATCATCTTCGACAGCGGTGCATCCTCGGTATGTTCCGGTGCGATTTTCAGGTAGCCGCCGACATGGTGGGTGACAAGTTCCTCGACATATTCGGGGCTTTGCACCGCGATATCGTAGCGCAGGCCGGAGGCGATCAGGACTTTTTTGACACCTTGTACTTCGCGTGCCCTGCGGTAGAGGTCGATCAGCGGTTTCTGATTGGTATCCAGGTTCTTGCAGATTCCCGGAAAGACGCAGCTCAGTTTGCGGCACTTGGCCTCCACTTCCTTGCTGTTACAGGCGAGCCGCCACATGTTGGCGGTGGGGCCGCCCAGATCGGAGATCACCCCGGTAAACGCTGGTGATTTATCACGTATCTGTTCGATCTCGCGGATGATGGAATCTTCAGAGCGATTCTGGATGATGCGCCCCTCGTGCTCGGTAATCGAACAGAATGTGCAGCCGCCAAAGCAGCCGCGCATGATGTTCACCGAGTGGCGGATCATTTCATACGCAACGATACGGGCATCGCCGTAGACGCTATGGGGCACGCGGGTATACGGAAGCTCGAATACCTGGTCCAACTCGTCGGTTTCCAGCGGAATAGGGGGGGCGTTGAGCCAGAGTTCCCTGTCACCGTGCGCCTGCACCAGTGGCCTGGCGTTGTACGGGTTGGTTTCCTTGTGCAGCACCCGTGAGGCATGTGCATACAGGGCGGGGTCACTGCGCACCGCCTCGAATGAAGGTATACGTATAACGGCCTGTCTGTCCCGCTCACTGATGTGGCCCACGAGTGTGACGGGCTCTGCTGTCTCTACCTCACCGGACTTGCTGGCACATTGCGTGGTGGCGGTATCGATATAGGGGTTGGCGGGTTCTGACACAGGGCCGACCACATCGATACGGGTAGAGTCGATCACCCGCCATTCATCGGGTATGCGCTTGCGTACAAAGGCGGTACCCCGCAGGTCGCGAATGGTGTGGATGGGTTCGCCGGCAGCCAGTCGGTGTGCCAGTGCAACAATGGCGCGTTCCGCATTGCCATACAGAAGGAGGTCTGCGCTGCTGTCAATAAGGATGGAGCGACGGACCTTGTCGCTCCAGTAATCGTAGTGGGCGATGCGCCGCAGGCTGGCTTCTATGCTGCCGATGACAAGTGGTACCTGCCGATAGGCCTCGCGCAGCCGCTGACTGTAGACAATCACCGCACGGTCGGGGCGTTTGTCTCCGGTATTCCCGGGTGTATAGGCGTCGTCATTGCGCCGTTTTTTGTCGGCGGTATAGCGGTTGATCATGGAATCCATATTGCCCGCGGCCACACCGAAGAACAGATTGGGCGCGCCCAGCGCTTCGAAATCAGCGGTGGAGGTCCAGTTCGGTTGCGCAATGATGCCGACCCTGAAGCCCTGAGCTTCCAGCAAACGGCCGATCACGGCCATACCGAAGCTGGGGTGATCGACGTAGGCGTCACCGGTGACAATGATGATGTCGCAGCTATCCCAACCCAGCGCATCCATCTCGGCGCGGGACATAGGCAGCTCCGGAGCGGGGCCGAAGCATTCCGCCCAGAACTTGCGATAGGAGAACAGAGGTGTAGGCATGAGAACCGCGTCTTGGAAAAATCCGCGGGGATTATAGCACGCGCCTGCCGTCGTGGCAGGCACGTTATTCACGGGATTTTAGAAGTCCCAGCGCAGTGTGGCTCCCCAGGTAGCAGGTTCTTTGTAGTAGGCGATAAAGCGGCCAGTCTGTGCTACCGCATCGGCGATTGTCGTCGTGGCTTCGGCGTCGAATACATTGCGGCCCCAGAAAGTCAGGGTGGTATTCCACGGTTCGTACACCATACCGGCGCGAAGGTTCACCACGTCATAGGAGCCGTCGAGTTTCTCCGGATCGTTGTTCACGTCTGTCATGCGTTCATCGGTCCAGATGTATTCGCCGTGTACGAACCCACCAATCGCGTCGGTGATGCGAAATTGCTGGTTTGCGGTGATCGCGACGACGTTCTCTGGGTTGCCGGACACCATGCCGCCGCTGCGGTCACAAGAGCCGGTCGGGACGCCATTTTCATCGTAATTGGTATCAGGGTCGGGAGTGCTGGTTTGCCAGGGCGTTCCACTCCAGCATGGACCATTCTCGAAATCGGAATATTCCGCGTGGTTGTAGGCATAGCCGAGTGTGATAGTCGTGTTCTCTGTCGGCATCCACAGCAGATCGAGTTCTCCGCCATAGGTCTCAGCAGTACCGGCATTGTCCAGTGCAAAACCCCCGCCCTGGAAGGAAATCGTCTGTAGATCATCGGTATCAGTTTTATGCAGGGCGACATTTACACGCAGCGCCTGGTCGGGGAACTCGGCTTTCATGCCGACTTCATAGGATTCTGCAGTTTCCGGCTCAAACACGGTATTGACTGTGAGTGGAGTGCGATCCGTATTGATACCGCCCGCCTTATAGCCAGTACCGTAAGAGGCGTAGAACATCGTCTGGTCATTCATAAACCAACTGATCTTGAGCGTGCCAGTGGTCTTGCTTTCGTCAAAGTTCTCATCGACGTTGGGTCGCGGCGCCAATTCGGTCAATCCGATGAACCCCGGTGGTGCGGGTGTAGGGTCTTCGGTGAAGGTATTGTTCATATCCTTATTCTCAAATGTCCAGCGCAAGCCGGCTGTAAGGACAAGCTGGTCAGTGATGTGGTAATCGGCCTGACCAAAAATGGCGGAGCTGTAGTGCGTCTGGTCTGCGACATTTCGCGCCAGGCTACCCGGGGGAAGAAAGGACTGGGGCAGTGGGGGATCAATGCCGAGAAAGGCGCTGCCAAGGATATAGGTATCCTCACCCAAAATGGTTTCTGTCTCTGAATCCAGGGTCTGATAGAAGTAGTACAGGCCGGTAACATAGTTTAATTTGTCATCAAACAGATCGCCGCTAATACGTAATTCCTGCGAGTACTGTTCCTGCTGCAGGTCGTTGGTTCTTATCAATGCGTCGATGTCATAGAAATCGGCATCAATTCTGTCCTTGGCATCGTGTTTGCGATAGGCCGAGATGCTGGTGACCAGGAAATAGTCTGTCTGCCAGTCAGCCTGCAGGGATACACCCTCGTCAGTATTCTCGGATTCCGGTTTAAAACTGGTACTGACTTTGTAGTCGTAAAAGTCGCTGCCGAGGGGCACAGTGCCCCCCAGTTGATCCTGTACGGTGAGGTCGGTTCCCGGTTTCTGCGGTGGAGGCGGGTTTTGGGCGTAGAAATTGTTTTCCCAGTTACCTACGGCACAGCACTTTTCATCTACTTCCGAGTGATCGCCGATAAAGCGCAACGTGAGATCATCATTGGGTGTATAGAGTGCCTGGAAGCGCAGTCCCCAACGATTTCTGTCGTTGATGGCGTTATCCTGTTGAATAACATTGCCGATTGCATCCACGGTGCCGTCGCGATCCATATTGAAACCGGTGAATCGCAAGGCCAATACGTCTTCAATCACCGTCACGGACTTGGCGGCATTGATGTCCAACAGTCCGTAATCACCGGCACTGCCCTCGATGTAGCCCGAGCCTTCAAAATCAGGTGCGACACTGTCTATAAGGATGGCGCCGGCTGGAGTATTGCGGCCGAATAGTGTGCCCTGTGGCCCGCGCAGTACTTCGATGGAGGCGATATCCACCATATTGTTGATCATTGAACCCTGTCGCGAACGGTACACGCCATCTACGTACAAGCCTACCGAGGATTCCAAACCAAAATTCTGTGTGCTGGTGAAAATACCGCGGATACCAAAGCTGGTGTTGGAGGATGTCTGCGTCTGGTCTACAGTCAGGCTGGGTGCGATAGCGGACAGCTCGAACATATCGCGAACTCCGGATTCCCGCAGCATTTCGCCGGTAAATGCCGTCACCGCGACCGGCACATCCTGCAGATTCTGGGAGCGTTTCTGCGCGGTAACCACAACCTCTTCGAGTGCTCCCTCAGCGAGCGCGGGAGTCGTTGTGCTGGCAAGTACGGCGGCACTGATTGCAATGGCCAGAGAATGACGTTGTGGGTGCTTCATATCGAGAGCCTCGTTAGAGTTATTTTGAGTCTGGTGCCTCGCGCTGACTGGGCCGACACCAATGGTATGTTAGGCTAGGCGGGAAAAATATTCTCCGCAATAATCCCACTTTTTTTCGTGTCTCGGCCCTTTACCTGTAACAGTTCATACTACGCGTCCGAGGGTCCGGTATGGCCAGGTTGCGGCAGCGGCGAACCACAATTCCTACAGTAGTGAGCCGTTGGATCGCGCTCCACGGAGGCGCAATTGCTGCAATTTCGCGAATCGCGTGTCTCCCTGTTCCGGTTTGCCTGCTGAGCGGCGGTCAATTCGGCAGTGATGATGCCGGTTGGGACTGCTATCACAGCGTAGCCGATCAACATACCTGCAGCAGCAAAAATGCGTCCGATAACAGAGTGCGGCACCACATCACCATAGCCGACGGTGGTGATCGTAACTATTGCCCAGTAGATACTGACGGGTATATTGTCGAAGCCATTTTTGCCGCCCTCCGCCACATAGACCAGACATCCGAATATTGTTGTCAGGATTAGCATCAGTGTAAAAAACACGAAGACCTTGCGTGCTGAACGGTGCAGTGCTCCGGCCAGAAAGTTGGCCTCGGCCAGAAGCTCAAGCAATCGCAGCACACGAAAGATACGCAGGATGCGCAGTAAGCGGATGATTAGCAACGGCGCTGTTTGAGGCACGAAAAGAGACAAATAGGTGGGCAGCAGCGCCAGCAGGTCAACTACGCCATAGATACTGAGGATATAGCCCTTGCGGTTGGGCGCGCACCAGATGCGAACAAGGTACTCCACGGTGAAAATCGCCGTGAAAATCCACTCTAACTTGAGGTAAAAATTGCCGTACTCGGCGTCCAGTTTATGGACCGAGTCGAGCATGATTACGGTCACGCTGGCGAGAATAACCACGATCAGGGCTATATCAAACCATTTCCCGGCAGGGGTCTCGGTGCCAAAGATGACCTGATAATATTTTTGCTGGAGCGGCGTTTGTTGACGCTTTGACATTGGGTTATTCAACCGGGTGCTGGCCACTGTGCGGTGCAGTCACTATATTAAACGTCGTGCAGTTTGTACAACAGGTCACAATCATACGACTGGAGGATGCCATGTCCCTCGCTATATACCAGGTTGATGCCTTTGCCGACAAAGTTTTTGCCGGTAATCCCGCCGCAGTCATGCCATTGCAGGCCTGGCTTGACGACGAGTTGCTGCAAGTCATCGCTATGGAGAACAATCTGTCCGAGACAGCCTACATCGTGCCGGTGGAAGCCGGCTACGACCTGCGCTGGTTCACGCCGCAGGTGGAAGTCGATTTGTGCGGCCACGCGACCCTGGCTGCCGCTCATGTGCTGTTCGAGCACATCGGCTTTGACGGCGACGAAATCCTTTTTCACACACGCAGCGGTGAATTGAGGGTGCGCAGGTCAGGGGGCCGAATGACCCTGGATTTTCCGGTGACGGACCTCGTCTCTGTCGATGTCGATCTAGACGTTTGTAATGCTCTGGGTGGTATAGCCAGTGAAGCACTGGCACCGTCAGCAGGCTCTGGCGCGCACCTTTACGTCTATGAGTTTGAGGAAGATATAGCGAAACTAGAACCGGATTTCACCGCATTGCTGGCTGCCGGTGTGCACAGCGTAATCGTCGCGGCACCGGGTGACGAGTGCGATGTCGTCTCACGATTTTTTGGCCCCGGCGTCGGCATCAACGAAGATCCAGTGACCGGCTCAGCCCACTGCAGCCTGGTGCCTTACTGGGCCGCTCGGCTGCGCAAGCAGCAGTTGCAGTGCCGGCAGATATCCGCACGCGGCGGAAACCTGGATTGTGAACTAAGAGAGAGGCGGGTCTTTATCACCGGGTCAGCCGTAACCTTCATGCAGGGAACCGTAGACTGCATATGAAGAATGTAGCTATCTACCCATCAAAGTGGCATTGACCAGCGGCTGCAGAGTTACGGAAGCACTGAGGTCTTTGGGAGCGCGCATGTTGCGCGGCGAATGGCCTTTTCTGCTGAGCAAGCGCGGCATGCGCACACCCAAAAGCCGCACTGCGCAGCACAGACATTCAGGCGCGAGCTCACCCCCTGTAATCGCCCTGAACAGAACCTAAAGCTGCGCCACCACATCGATCATGGCCGCAGTCAAGCGAGCGACATCCGCTGTTTCCATCACATAGGGTGGCATCGTATACACCAGCTTGCCAAAGGGCCGCACCCAGACCCCGCGGTCGACAAACATCGGTTGCACCTCGCGTAAATCGACGGCTTCGTGCAGCTCGATCACACCGATTGCGCCCAGCGTGCGAACATCCGCGACATGGGGCAATTCGCGGGCCGGGGCCAGCCCAGCACTCAGTTCACCGTGCAATCGCTCGACCGTGTTTTGCCACGGCTGTGACAGCAGTAACTCGATGCTGGCCAGTGCCGTCGCACAGGCCAGCGGATTGGCCATAAACGTCGGGCCATGCATAAAGGCACCGGCCTCTGAATTGGTGATGCCTGCGCAAATGCGTGCAGTGCACAGTGTTGCCGCGAGCGTCATATAGCCGCCGGTGAGCGCTTTGCCGAGACACAGGATATCCGGTACCACCGCGGCGTGCTCCAGTGCGAACAGCTTGCCGGTGCGGCCAAACCCTGTGGCAATCTCATCGAAAATAAGCAGTACATCGTGTTCATCGCACAAGGCGCGTAGCCGCACCAGGTACTGCGGTGAATAAAACCGCATACCGCCAGCACCCTGCACCACCGGTTCTACGATAACGGCGGCCAGTTCTTCGCGGTGTTCGCTTAGCAGGCGTTCCATTGCCTCGATGTCCCGGTCTTCGCAATCGGCGTTGAATGCGCAGGTCGGCGCCGGTGCAAATAGCTGCTGCGATAGTGCGGTGCCAAAAAGGTGGTGCATACCCGTTACCGGGTCGCATAGCGACATCGCGCCGAAGGTGTCGCCGTGATAGCCATTGCGCAGTGCCAGCAGCTTCTGCTTTCGTGGTTTGCCGGTACTGTACCAATACTGGATAGCCATCTTCATCGCGACTTCCACAGACACCGAACCGGAGTCGCTGAAAAATACCCGCTCCAGCGCCGCTGGTGTAAGATCTACCAGCCGCCGCGCCAACTGCACTGCGGGTGCGTGCGTGAGCCCTCCAAACATGACGTGAGACATGTCCTGCAGTTGTGATTCGACCGCGAGATTAAGCACTGGATGGTTATAGCCGTGTATGGCACACCACCAGGAGGCCATGCCATCGATCAACTCGCGCCCATCGGCGAGTTTCAGGCGCACGCCGCTGGCGCTTACCACCGGAAACACGCCGGCGCCGCCGGTTGCGGGCGCGTATGGATGCCAGATAACGGTGTTGTCGGCGCGTTGCATGTCGTCCCATGAGGCTTGTGTCATAGCTCTGCTACCAACTGGGTGAGTGTGGGCAATACATTGGCCATGATCAGCGGCTGTGCTTCGACGGTGGGATGCAAGCCATCGGGCTGTATTAACTCAGGGTTTCCTGCCACACCGTCCAAAGGGAAGGGCGCCAGTACGCTGCCGGTTGCTTCTGTCACCGCGGGAAAGCTCTCGCGAAACCCCGTGGTATAACGCGCACCATAGTTGGGAGGAATTTCCATCGGCAATACCACGACCCGAGCACCGCTGTCCTGTGCCAGCGTCACCATCGCAGTGAGATTTTCCTGTAATGTCTGCAGCGGGAAGCCGCGCAAGCCATCATTGCCGCCGAGTTCGATAACAACGACAGTGGGATTGTGTTCGTCCAGTAGCGCCGGCAGTCGCCGTAGCCCGCCTGATGTCGTTTCGCCGCTGATGCTGGCATTGACCACAGACAACTGAGGGTATTGTGCCCGCAATTTTTCGGCAAGTTGCGCAACCCAGCCCTGTTCAAGAGACATACCATAGGCCGCACTGATACTATCTCCCAACACCAGAATTTTTTGAACCGACGGTATGTCCTGTTCGCTGGTCTGTGCATTTGTCGCCAGCGCAGCGAGCAGACAACCAAACAAGAGCGTATTGCGTATAACGCTGTAAAGGGCACGATGCATGATCAAATGTGACAATCTCCAGAAACGGGTTCCAATGGCTGGCGCAGAGCTTGCGATACTGAAAGGGATTACGCTGGAAATCAAGTCGGGAGAATCCGTTGCCATAGTTGGGGCGTCCGGCTCCGGTAAATCAACACTGCTCGGACTGTTGGCCGGTCTCGATGAGGCAACTGATGGCCGCGTTGAGATAGACGGCACGGATCTCGGTGCGTTGAGCGAAGACGATCGCGCGCGGTTTCGCGGTCAGCACATCGGCTTTGTCTTTCAGTCCTTTCAACTGCTGCCGGCGCTCACGGCACTGGAGAACGTAATGTTGCCGCTGGAGTTGCAGGGGCAGAACCAGGTCGAGGAGCAGGCGCGCGACTATCTCAACCGGGTAGGACTGCAGGACAGGACGGGGCACTATCCGTTGCAATTGTCCGGCGGTGAGCAGCAGCGCGTGGCGCTGGCGCGCGCATTTGCCTCCAAGCCAGCCATCCTGTTCGCTGATGAACCCACCGGCAACCTCGATACCACCACCGGCGAGCACATTATAGACCTGTTGTTCGAACTGAATCGGGAAGAGGGCACAACACTGGTACTGGTGACCCACGATCAGGTGCTGGCCGATCTCTGCCAGCGTCGGCTGCGCCTCGATGGCGGCGCGTTGGTGCAGGAGTAGAATCCGGTGTCGATGACTGCGACAAAAATGCTGGCACGCGACTGGCGCGGCGGCGAATTGGGTGTGCTGGTGATGGCCCTCGTGCTGGCGGTGGGCGTTGTATCCGGCATTAGCGCGTTCACCACACGCCTGCAGAATGCGCTGGAGCAGGAAAGCCACAGGTTCCTGGCCGCCGATCTGGTGGTCACCAGCGGGCGCGAACTGCCCACGCAGTGGCGCCAGTCAGGAACTGATGCCGGGTTACAGCACGCACTGACGTTGCAGTTCCCCTCCATGGTCTATGTAGGGGAAGAGAGCATGGCCCTGGCGTCGGTGAAGGCCGTGACTGAAGACTATCCACTACGCGGCGAGATTACCTATAGTACAGAACCTTTCGGTGAGGTGCTCACGGCGGCCACAGGCCCGCGTAGGGGGGAAGTCTGGCTGGACTCCCGCTTGTTCGCATTGCTTGATGTGGCGGTTGGCGATGAGGTGACGGTCGGCGATGCTGACTTTACCGTGGCAGCGGCTGCGCGCACTGAACCGGATCAGGCGGCATCTTTTTACGGTTATGGCCCGCGGGTGTTGATGCACTACGACGACATTCCCGCCACCGGGGTGGTGCAACCCGGCAGTCGCGTGGAATACCGGCAACTGTACGCCGGTAACAGCGGCGCCATCGGTGAATTTCAGCAGTGGCTGGAACCGCAGCTGCAAGAGGGGCAGCGCGCCGTCACCGTTGACGAGGGGCAACCGCGTATCGGCAGCGCGCTGGATCGGGCCGAGAGTTTTCTGTTGTTAGCCGGCAGTCTCGCCGTCGTTCTGGCGGGGGTCGCCGTTGCACTTGCCGCGCGCCGTTTCAGCGAGCGCCACCACGACTATGTGGCCATCATCAAGAGCCTCGGGGCAACCTCCGGCACCGTTAATCGGCTCTACGGCAGCAGCCTGCTGTTGCTCGGCGCCATCGCGACCCTGCTCGGATGCGGGCTGGGCTGGGGTATTCAGGCACTATTTTTTTCGCTCTTTGCCGAGCAATTACCGATACAACCCGGGCCCAGTGGTGTTCGGCCATATGCTATTGGCGCCGTGACGTCACTGACCTGCCTGTTCTGTTTCGCTTGGCCACCGCTGCGTCGCCTGGCCTTTGCCAGTCCACTGCGTGTGTTGCGGCGTGATCTGCCGATGGAGAATCGGCGCGCGGTTTACGACTACGCGTTGGGGCTGGTCGCCGTAACTCTGTTGATGTGGTGGTACAGCCAGGATTGGAAGCTGACGCTGGCGGTGTTGGCAGGTCTTGGACTGACCGCCAGTCTGGGTTTTGGTCTGGCGCTGACACTGCTGCGCGGCGGGCGCCTGGTAGGCATGAGTGCCGGTAGCATCTGGCGCCTTGCACTGGCGGGGCTGCAGCGCAGGGGTACTGCCAATGCCCTGCAGGTCGTTATCTTTGCGATGGCCATCATGATGTTGTTGGTGCTGCTGCTAGTGCGTACCTCGCTGATAGACGAGTGGCAGGCACAATTGCCTAGCGATGCGCCCAATCACTTTATGATTAACATCGGCCCGGAGGATGTGCAGGAAATCGAACAGACGCTGCGGTCAGAAAACATCACCAGCGAGCCATTCTATCCGATGATTCGTGGACGCATTATGGCCATCGAGGGGAAGGAATTGCCCGTCACCGACGATGTAGAAGAGGGGCGCCGTCAGCGCGAGATCAACTTCACCTGGTCCGATACGCTGCCCAATGAGAACCGGCTGGTCGCAGGCCAGTGGTGGGAGCCGGGAACTGAAGAGGCGCTGGTATCGCTGGAAGAGGAATTCGCTGATCGCATGGGCCTGTCAGTGGGAGACACTGTCAGTTTTCTAGTCGGCTCAGCACCGCTTGAGGCACGCGTAGCCAGTATTCGCCAGTTACAGTGGCAGTCCATGCGACCCAATTTTTTCCTGGTCTTTCCGCCGCGTTTGCTAGTGGATTTCCCAGCAACTTTTATGACGAGCTTCCATCTCGATGAAGCCGATAAAGGCTTTCTCAACCGATTTATCAGGAGCTTCCCTACGGTCACCGTGATCGAAATGGACATTGTCGTCGAGCAGATTCGCACCATCATTAACCAGGTGTCGGCGGCGATTAATCTGGTGCTGGTGGTGATCCTGGCCGCCGGCGCACTGGTGCTGGTCGCCGGTGTGCAGGCCAGTGTTGATGCCCGTGTACACGAGAGCGCAATCCTGCGCGCGTTGGGGGCCGCCAGGCGCCTGATTCTGGGTGGATTATTGATCGAGTTTGCCACGCTCGGCCTGTTTGCTGGCACCCTCGCAACTCTCGCCGCGGAGTTGTCGGTGTTTATTCTGCAAACCATGGTCATGGAAATGGATTACACGCCCACACCGTGGTTGTGGCCCGTAGGTATCTTCAGTGGAGCGCTGGTGATTGGCGGTCTCGGCGTATTCAGTTGTCGTCGGGTGGTGTCTACGCCGCCGGTGCGGGTGTTGCGCGAGTTGTAGCGGGAGGGCGACTAGGGGTTACGGTGGCAGCATCCTGGACGAGCCAGTGCTGGCTCAGGAAGGAGGGTAGCTGACGCCGTCCAGAAAAATCTGTACACCAAGCCTCACCTGCCGCTGCAAATCGATATGCCGCTCAAATAGTTGTGGCGCATCGACCAGCAACGTCGACAGCCCATAGATGCTGGACCAGGCCGCATTTGCCATGTAGGCGATGTCATCGACCTGGCGAAACACGCCGCTTTGTACGCCATGTTGCATGATGTCCTGTACCAGTTGCAGGGTGTCCCGGCTGGCTTTGCGCAATTCCGGGTACTTCCCGGTAGGTTGTACCGCAGGTCCAAACATCAATTTGAACAGCTGCGGGTTTTGCGCGGCATAATCCACGTAGGTCTCGGCAAACGCCTGAAGCTGCTCCTGTGGACAATCGCCGGTAGTGGCGGCAGCCGCGCGCAGGGCGTCGAGCAGATTGCGATAGCCATGGCTTGCCATCGCCGCTAATAACTCGCTCTTGTCAGAGAAGTGGCGATAGGGCGCGGTTTGAGACACGCCGATTTCCCGCGCCAGTGCGCGCAGACTCAGGTCGTCGACACCGTGGCTCTGTAACTGCTCGATAGCCGTACTGAGCAATTCGGCCCGGAGGTTGCCGTGGTGATAGCTTTTAGCGATTGCGGTATCCGTCATGGCGATAGCTTAACCCAAATTGAGTGAGTGCTGGAAATAGAGTAGTTGAGAGCCATCCTGCGAACCCAGACGACAGAACCTGTCAATCACGCGATAAATTGTAGTGGACTGAAGCCAAATCTCAGGCTCTAACGCGACGGATTTTTATTCTACTGCGAATCCAGCGTCAGTCATCAAACCCCAAAACCACCTGGCGGCATCCGAGGCCCAAAACGCACTTCGGCATCGCGATGCAAGGCGAGCAGCGGTGACAGCACACTGCGGTGAATGGCCGTTTTAGTTGAGCAAGCAGGGTGCTGTCACCGCTGCTCGCCGGATTACCACTGCGATAGAGAGGGCTGATCGACCACCGATCAGCCCCAAATACCAAAGCTTACGGCAGCAAATGCTTAACTGCGTCGCGCTCTTCAGCCAATTCCTGCTCAGTGGCCGTCATCTTCTCGCGGCTGAAGTCACTGATCTCGGCACTCTGTACGATAGTCCACTCGCCATCTTTACAGTGGCAGGGGAAGGAGTAAATCAGGCCTTCCTGAATACCGTAAGAGCCATCGGACTGGACGCCCATAGATACCCAGTCATCGCCCTCAGTGCCCAGCGCCCAGGAGCGTACGTGACCGATAGCGGCGTTGGCGGCCGAGGCAGCCGAGGATGCACCGCGAGCCTTGATGATTGCCGCGCCACGCTGTTGCACAACCGGAATGAACTCGCTCTCATACCATTCCTGGTCAACCAGGTTGATCGCCGCTTCACCGTCTACCTTCGCATTGAACAGATCGGGATACTGCGTGGCAGAGTGGTTGCCCCAGATCGTCATATTGGTCACGTCGTTGACCGTTTTCCCAGTTTTCAGGGCTATCTGCGTTTTCGCCCGGTTGTGGTCAAGCCGTGTCATCGCTGTAAAGTTACGCGGGTTGATGTCTGGAGCGTTACGCTGTGTGATCAGTGCATTGGTGTTGGCGGGGTTGCCGACTACCAGTACCTTGATGTTGCGACTGGCATGGTCGTTGATCGCTTTACCTTGCACAGAGAAGATTGCAGCGTTGGCTTCCAGTAGATCCTTGCGCTCCATGCCGGGGCCGCGAGGACGCGCGCCAACCAGCAGTGCGTAATCAGAATCCTTGAAGCCTATATTTGGATCATCGGTACATACGATGCCTGCCAGTAGTGGAAATGCGCAGTCTTCCAACTCCATTTTAACGCCGTCGAGCGCTTCCATCGCCGGTGTAATATCCAGCAGTTGCAGAATCACAGGTTGGTCATCACCCAGCATGGCGCCGGAGGCAATACGGAAAACGAGCGCGTAGCCAATCTGGCCAGCAGCGCCGGTTACAGTCACACGAACAGGTTGTTTCATGGGGGGGTGATCCTCATAAATGAATTGATGCGGAAATGAGCGGCGACATTGTCGTGGCAAACCGGTGAAATTACAAGTTGACGGCAGCCGGGGCTGGAACACTGAAGTGCAACGCGATACTCGTGAGGCTCGCGGCCCTGAGGCCTTCCCGGTATTTGGATGCGAAAATATCGAGCAGGGGTGGGCTTAGCGGCCCGATTTTAGCCGCGAGAGCCAATAGTTTGGGAATTGACCGGCATGCAGCTGGACGCGAGTGAGCACTAGCAAGTAAAATGCCCGCCAAATCAAGCACTAACGGCAATCACTGTGCGCGAACTTACCCGCAAAGACAAACTCGAATTCAACAAGCTGCAAAAGCGCTTGCGCCGCAACGTCGGTAAAGCCATTGCGGACTACAACATGATCGAGGACGGTGACAAAGTCATGGTCTGCGTGTCCGGTGGCAAGGATTCCTACGGCATGCTTGATGTGCTGGTTAACCTGCGCCAGAGCGCGCCGGTCGACTTTGAACTGATAGCAGTCAACATGGACCAGAAACAACCCGGTTTTCCCGAGGAAGTCTTGCCGGCCTACCTCTCTGAGTTGGATGTTCCCTATTACATTCTGGAAAAGGATACCTACAGTATCGTCAAGGAAGTGGTGCCTGAAGGGAAAACCACCTGTGGCCTGTGCTCGCGCTTGCGTCGTGGCAGCCTTTACGGGTTTGCCCAGGATATAGGCGCTACCAAAATCGCGCTGGGTCACCACCGCGACGATATTGTCGAAACCCTCTTTCTGAACATGTTCTTCAACGGCAAGCTCAAGGCCATGCCGCCGAAGCTACTCAGTGATGACAAGCAGAATGTCGTTATCCGGCCGCTGGCGTACTGTAAGGAAAAGGATCTGGCGCGCTATGCGCAGTACAGGGAGTTTCCGATTATCCCCTGCAATCTTTGTGGTTCACAGGAACACCTGCAGCGTGTGCAGGTCAAGGCGATGCTGGAGCAGTGGGAGCGGGAGTACCCGGGGCGTACCGAGTCCATTTTTCGCAGCATCTGCCATATCTCACCGTCGCAGCTGGGTGATCGCAAGCTGTTCGATTTCGAGAACCTGCGCATAGAGCGGGATGCCGAGTTGCACGTACCTGCGATCCGGGTGGTTAACCTCTAGTGCCAGAGGGCCGCGCAGGGACACCGGTGCTGGTGGCCCGCTCCTTGTGCCTGGAGCGCGGCGGACGCGAATTATTTCAAGATCTGTCATTCGACATTGGTGCCGGCGAGTTATGGCAGATAGAGGGTGCCAACGGCGCGGGCAAAACCAGCCTGTTGCGTATCTTGTGTGGATTGTCCCGCTATGGCTTTGAGGGTCGGGTGGAGCGCAGTGTACCGCTACTCTATCTGGGGCACCAGAGTGCGTTGAAGGCACTGCTGACACCGCGCGAAAACCTCGCTTTGCATGTCAGCGGTGACAGCCGCTATGAGGATGACAGAATCGAATCGGCGCTGGCACGCGTCGGCCTGTACGGCTACGAAGACGTCGCCAGTCATACCCTGTCAGCCGGTCAGCACAGGCGAGTCAATCTGGCGCGGTTGCTGTTGTCCGATGCGCCTCTGTGGCTGCTCGATGAGCCGTTCACCGCGATCGACAAAACGGGTGTGGAGGAGTTGCAAGCTCTGCTGGTGTCACAGGTGGCGGCGGGCGGCTCGGTCGTTATGACCTCGCATCAGAAGCTGGATGTGGACTGTGATGTCCGTTTTCTGAACCTCAGTACCGGAGTGGTCGCGTGACATCGCCGGGGGCTGCACAGTTCTGCATGAGGCTGCTGCGGCGGCAACTGCTACTGGCGGTCCGGCGTCCGTTGGAGATCGGGAATCCCCTGCTTTTTTTTGCGATGGTGGTATCCCTGTTTCCGTTGGGGCTGGGCCCCTCGCCCGATACACTTGCCGGGTTTGCCCCCGGAATTTTGTGGATCACCGCATTGCTATCCAGCCTGCTGACGTCCGATGCCGTGTTTCGTAGCGATTTCGATGACGGTAGCTTGGAGCAGTTGTTGCTGGCGTCACAACCTCTGTACCTGTCGGTGTTGGCCTACATTGGTGCGCACTGGATCACTACCGGGGTGTTACTGGCCGCGGTATCCCCGCTGTTCGCCCTGATGCTGAACCTGCCTGCGCAGGGCATTCTCACATTGATGGCCAGCCTGTTAATCGGCACCGCGCTGCTCAGCCTGATCGGCGGGATCGGCGCTGCACTTACTGTCGGTCTCAAGCGCGGTGGGATGTTGATATCGCTGTTGATCCTGCCGCTGTATATGCCCGTGCTGATTTTCGGCAGTGCCGCAGTGCAGGCGGCCGTCACCGGATTTCCCGCTGGACCGTACCTGGCCATTTTGGGGGCCATGCTGTGTCTGGCCATCGCGCTGGCGCCGGTGGCGATGGCTGCAGGACTGAGGATAAGTATTGATGCGTGACAATCTTTTACCGTTGAACCCTGCCGTTGCCGACATTTGGTTGTCCGGCGCGGCACGCTCTGTATAATTGCCGCCGCAATGTGGCCAATTTTTCATAAGTTCGGATCCCCTCCCTGGTTATACTCCATGTCAGGAGCCATCTTGCGTTGGCTGTTGCCCATCACGTTGTTGGCACTTATAACCGGCGCGATTTGGGGCCTGCTGTTTACTCCACCTGAAAACGTGCAGGGAAATAGCTATCGCATCATTTATATTCATGTACCCGCTGCGGTGGTGGCGCTCGCCGGCTACTATGTGATGGCGTTGGCCGGTGCTGTCAGCCTGATCTGGCGGATGAAAATGGCCGATGTGGCGATGAAAGCGGCGGCGCCTGTGGGGGCGGCTTTTACCTTTATCGCACTGTTCACCGGCGCTGTCTGGGGCAAGCCTACCTGGGGCACATGGTGGGTGTGGGATGCGCGGATTACCTCCATGCTGGTGTTGCTGTTCTTGTACCTCGGCGTGGTGGCGCTGTACGAAGCATTCGACAACAAGGAGGCCGCGGGTAAGGCCTGCGCTGTCCTCAGCCTGGTGGGGATGGTTAACATCCCGATTATCTACAAGTCTGTGGACTGGTGGTACTCACTGCATCAGGGAGCGTCTATCAAGTTCACCGGTGAGACCAGTATCCACAGTAGCATGTTGTATCCTTTATTGCTGATGATAGCTGCTTTCTACGCACTTTTTACCTGTTGTCTGTTGCTCAATATGCGAGCGGAATTGGTGCAGCGCGAGCAACGCACGCAATGGGTGCGAAAACTTATCGACAAAGATGTGGTCAATTAATGTACTTTGACAGTCTGCAGGCGGCGCTGCACATGGACGGCCACGGGTTTTACGTGTGGGCATCCTACGCGGTGACTATCGTGACGTTAACGGCAACATTAATAGCACCTGTGCTCAGGCGGAGGCGCTTTTTACGGCAACTGGCTGCGCAGATCAAGCGCACACAGGGCGCGACAGCGGTCAGCGCCAGGAGAGAGAATTGATGCATCCAGCGCGAAAACAACGGCTTTACCTCGTGCTATTTATTGCGTTGTTTTCCAGCATCGCTGTTGGCCTTGTGGTGTATGCGCTGCGGGGTAATATCAATCTGTTTTACCCACCTGCCGAAGTCGCTGCCGGCCTGGCGCCCACGGGGCAGCCTATTCGTGTCGGCGGGATGGTGCGTGAGGGCAGCATACAGCGCGCTGAGGACAGCCTGGCGATTCGATTCCAGCTCACTGACTACGAGGCCAATGTCGATGTTGTCTATGTCGGAATCCTGCCCGATCTGTTTGCCGAAGGGCAGGGTGCAGTGGCCTCCGGCGTGTTGAATGATAACGGGGCCCTCGAAGCCACCGAGATACTCGCCAAGCACGATGAAAACTATATGCCGCCAGAGGTGACACATGCACTGGAAAACTCCGGTTACGATGAGAAAGGCAACGTCAAATGATTCCTGAATTCGGCCACTTTGCGCTTATTCTGGCGCTCTGCCTGGCACTCCTGTTGGCCACCGTGCCGGCCTGGGGAGCCTGGCGGGGCAACAGCGTGGCGATGTCTCTTGCACCCAGCCTCGCGGTGGGAATACTGGTATTCGTGGGTATCAGTTTCGGCTGCCTGGCCGCAGCCTTTTTGCAGGACGATTTTTCGGTGCAACTGGTTGCCTCCCACAGCAATTCACTACTGCCTCCTATCTACAAGTTTTCCGCTGTCTGGGGTAACCACGAAGGCTCTCTGGTGCTGTGGGCGTTGATTCTGGCATTCTGGACAGCGGCAGTCGCACTGTTCAGTTCGCAATTACCGCTGTTGGTCTTATCCCGCGTTCTGTCGGTGATGGGGGCCATTTCAGTGGGCTTTCTGTCCTTTTCCCTGATCACCTCAAACCCCTTTGCACGGATCTTGCCTGGCACCCCGGCGGATGGCGCAGATCTAAACCCGTTGTTGCAGGACCCGGGGCTGATCATTCATCCGCCGCTGCTTTACATGGGCTATGTCGGGTTCTCCGTGGCTTTTGCCTTTGCCATTGCTGCACTGCTGGGCGGGCGACTCGATGCCTCGTGGGCCCGTTGGTCTCGACCCTGGACGAATACAGCGTGGGCGTTCCTCACACTGGGCATCATGCTCGGCAGCTGGTGGGCCTATTACGAACTGGGCTGGGGCGGCTGGTGGTTCTGGGATCCCGTGGAGAATGCTTCCTTCATGCCGTGGTTGGCGGGCACGGCGCTGGTGCACTCTCTGGCGGCCACGGAAAAACGGGGGCTGTTCAAGAGCTGGACGGTTTTGCTGGCGATTTTCGCATTTTCCCTGAGTCTGCTGGGTACCTTTTTGGTCCGATCCGGGGTGTTGACGTCAGTACACGCATTCGCCGTCGACCCTGAGCGCGGCATGTTTATTCTGGTGTTCCTCGCACTCGTAGTGGGAGGATCGCTGACGCTGTACGCGCTGCGTGCGCCCGCAGTCAGCAGCCGTGTCAGTTTCGCCTGGGTCTCGCGCGAGAGCCTACTGCTGTGCAATAACGTTGTGTTTCTCGTCGCGGCCCTTACCGTCCTCTTTGGCACTATGTTTCCGCTGATTGTGGATGCGCTCGGTATGGGTAAAGTCTCGGTCGGCCCGCCGTATTTCAATGCGGTCTTTGTGCCGCTGATGGCGTTGTTGGTGCCGGTGATGGGGCTTGGGCCTGCATCGCGCTGGAAGCGCGACAATTTGAGTCGCTGGCGGAACGAACTGCTGATTCCGACAATCGTGGCGGTAGTCTGTGGCTTTACGCTGCCCGCATTGCACGCCCCCTACAATATATGGGTGGCACTGGCGGTACTGCTGTCGAGTTGGTTGGTGCTGGGTCTGGCCAAAGATGTCTGGCAGCGCGTGCGCGGTGCAGCAACCACAGCGGCAGGCTTGCGGCGTCTGACGCCGGGCTACTGCGGCATGGTTATTGCCCACCTGGGGTTCGCCGCCTGCGTGATCGGTATTGTCGCAACCAGCCAGTTCTCGATTGAGCACGATCTTAAAATGGATCCGGGCGATTCGCGGGAACTGGCCGGTTATGATTTCCGTTTCATCGAAGTCGCCGAGGTTCGCGGTCCGAACTTTGTGGCCGAAGAGGCGCGCTTTGAGGTGACGCGAGATGGCGAGCCTGTTGCCAATATGAATCCGCAGAAACGCCGGTATCTGGCCAGTGGTTCTGTAATGACTGAGGCGGCCATCGATGCCGGCTTCTTCCGCGATCTCTACGTTGCGATGGGTGAGCCGGTGGGTGACGATGGTGCCTGGGCGATGCGCCTGCACTATAAACCCATGGTGCGCTGGATGTGGCTGGGAGCGATACTGATGGCAATAGGCGCATTCACTGCGGCGGCTGACAAGCGCTACCGCCGTCAGCGAATAGTCCTGCCTGCAGCAGATGAGGCCGTGTTGCATGGCGCCTAGGCTCAAGCTCTTTTTGCCGCTGTTTCTCTTTGCGCTGTTGGCGCTTGTGCTGTTCCGTGGCTTGTTTCTTGACCCGAGTGAAATGCCCTCGGCTCTGATCGACAGACCGCTGCCGGCATTCGACCTGCCAGCGTTGGGCGGGGAGCCGCAATTGTCGCGCGGTGATGTCACTGGCGAGGTAGCGTTGCTCAATGTCTGGGCCACCTGGTGTGTGTCCTGTCGCGTCGAGCATCCCTATTTGCAGCAGTTGGCCGATTCGGGTATTCCCATTTACGGCCTGAACTACAAGGACAGCGACAGTGCTGCGCTGCGCTGGCTTGAGCAGTTGGGCGATCCGTACCGCCTGAATATCGCCGATCGCGATGGCACGCTCGGCCTGGATCTGGGTGTCTATGGTGCACCGGAAACGTATTTGCTGGACGCCGATGGTGTGGTGCGTTACCGCCACGTTGGCGTGGTCAACGAGGAGGTGTGGCAGACGATTCTCGAACCCATGTATCTGCAGTTGAAACAAGGGAAGGTTGCGCCGTGAAGCTAATACAAACATTGTTTGCCTGCGTCTGCATGGCGCTGGCCGGTCAAGCGCTGGCGCTAATCGAAACCTATGAATTCAGCAGTCCCGAGTTGGAGGCGCGCTATCAGCAATTGAGTGAAGAGCTGCGCTGTCCCAAGTGCCAGAACCAGAACATCGCCGATTCCAACGCGCCTATTGCGCAGGATTTGCGCGGACTGCTGCACCAGCAGTTGGAAGCCGGTGCCAGCGACGATGAAATACTAGACTACATGTCGGACCGATATGGCGAGTTCGTGCGCTATCGTCCGCGCTTTGGAGGGGCCACGGTGTTTCTCTGGTTGGCACCTCTACTGCTGTTGGTGGCAGCTATCGGTGTGCTGCTGGTATCACTGCGCTCGCGTTCCGGTGGTGGCAACGGTGAAGGCTCGGCACTCACTGAGCAGGAGCAGGCGCACGTTCAGCGGCTGCTGGACAAAACGGAGCAGGACTCTTGACCACATTCATTCTCGCCTGCGTCGGATTAGTTTTACTCAGCGGCGCTTTTTACCTGTTTCCCAAAATGCGCTCAGGGGCGGCAGAGGCCGACCTCGACAGGGCGAACCTGGAGTGGTTCCGCCAGCGTGAAAAAGAACTGGAACTGGAAGGAGACAGCGAACTGCGCGAAGATGCGCGGATCCGACTGCTGGAAGAACAGCGCGAGCGCAAGGAGCAGCAGGCAGCTGCGGTCCAGTCGTTTCCGGTCTGGATTCTGCTGCCGCTAGTGGCGCTGCTTGCCAGCGCCATGTACTACTCTCTGGGCGCGGCTCCCGATGTGCTGATTTCCCAACGCCTGCAAGCTATGCAGTCGGACACATCGCCCGAGGAGATGCGCGCGCTTATCAGTGATGTGGAAGCCCGGTCTGCGAAACGCCCCGATAATTTGCATTATCTGGCGATGCTTGGACGGTTTTATATGGCGCAGGAAGACTACAGCCAGGCTGCCAGAACCTACGACATTCTCGCTGCGGCAGTACCCGGAGATGCCCAGGCGCTCGCCTATGCAGCGCAAGCCGAATATCTGGCTAATGACCGTGCTCTGGGTGATCGCGCCCGGTTGCGCGCAGAACAGGCGCTGGCGGCCGATCCGCATCAGCGCACCGCACTCGGGCTGCTCGGTATGGCCTCTTTCGAACAGGGGCAATACCGTGCTGCGATTGAGTATTGGCAGCGGCTTGTAGCGATGGAGCCTCCCGGCTCCGAGAGTGCGCAAATGATCCAACAGGTCATTGTCACGGCGCGGCAGCAACTGGCACAGGACGATCCGTCGGCGAGCGTTGCTGAGGTGCCGCAGCAGCGGGGACAGACGTCCAGCACCGGCGTGACAGTGACAGTTACCGCGCCTGCCGGGGCAGACATTGCTGCGACGGACACTGTGTTCATTTTGGCGCGCAACGCAGATTCTGACAGCCGCATGCCGATCGCTGTGCAGCGCCTCAGCGGCGCAGACCTACCGGTCACACTGCGCCTGGACGATGGCAATTCCATGGCGGGTCAGAAACTTTCGCAAACTGCATCGGTTATCGTTGCCGTGCAGGTCTCTGCGAGCGGTCAGCCGGGAGAGGCAAATGCCTCATGGTTAGGGCAGGTGGGGCCTATCCCGCCTTCCGATGATGCCGAGCCGCAAAAAATTGTATTGCAACGCAATACTGAGCCCGCTGGTTAGGGGCCGTAGGAGCGCCTCGCTGGGGGCGAACACCGGCACCGGCAGCGACGCAGATTACCACTTTATGACATGCGTGTAGCGCGGGTTTTGCGCTCTATTGTGGCGGCTCCGGCGGGCCTAAAAGCGAATTTCTGTATTTCCCCTGTTCAGGCATAGTGTTGTTCGAATAAAGTATATACACTACATCTTGTGTTTCAACGCCAGCGATATCTTTTGCTTGGCAGAAATAAATGTATAAAAAACAATTAGTTGTGCAATGTACTTAAGGTGATATGCGACTAAAGTCTATCAAACTGGCAGGATTCAAGTCGTTCGTGGATCCCACGTCGGTGAATTTCCCCAGTAATATGTGTGCTGTTGTAGGCCCCAATGGCTGCGGTAAATCCAATGTTATTGACGCCGTGCGTTGGGTGATGGGGGAGAGTTCCGCGAAAAACCTCCGCGGCGAGTCCATGGCGGATGTCATCTTCAATGGCTCAGTCAATCGGCAGCCAGTTGGGCAGGCCTCTATCGAACTTGTGTTCGACAACAGCGAAGGCCGTGTCGGCGGTGAATATGCCAGTTACGCCGAGATTTCCACGCGGCGACAGGTCACCCGTGACGGGCAATCAGACTACTTCCTCAATGGTACCAAGTGCCGGCGCCGCGATATAACCGATATATTTCTCGGTACCGGCCTGGGTCCGCGCAGTTACGCAATTATCGAGCAGGGAATGATCAGTCGCCTGATCGAATCCAAGCCGGAGGAGTTGCGCGTATTTCTGGAAGAGGCCGCTGGCATTTCCAAATACAAGGAGCGGCGCAAGGAAACGGAAAGCCGCATGCGGCGCACGCTGGAAAACCTCGACCGCCTGACCGACTTGCGCGATGAGCTGGCGCGCCAGTTACAGCACCTGGAACGGCAGGCGCAGGCGGCGGAGAAGTACACCGAGTTCAAGGCTGAGGAGCGTGAACTCAAGGCGCAATTGCTGGCGTTGCAATGTCAGGCGCTGGACGAGCAGATCAAAACCGCGACGCAGACTGTGGGTGAGCTGGAGGTCAAACTCGAGGGGATTCACTCGGAACACCAGCACGTGGATACCGCCATCGAACAGCACCGTGTGGACCATACGGACCGCACTGACGATTTCAACAAAGTGCAGGCGACCTATTATCAGCTGGGCTCCGAAGTTGCGCGAATAGAGCAGACGATCAAGCACCAGCAGGAACGGGGACGACAGTTGCAGGAAGATCTCGCGCAGACAGCGTCGAATCTGGTCGAGGCGGAAAGTCATCTGGGAGAAGATCGCAGCAAGCTGGCCAGTTGGGAGGCCGAGGTAGAAGTCCTGGCTCCCGATATGGAGCGGCTGCAGGCACTCGAAGCCGAATCGGCCGAGGCGCTGTTGCAGGCCGAGGAGGCCATGCACGAGTGGCAGCATCAGTGGGATGAATTTAACCAGCACGCAGCTGAACCGCGCCAGCAAGCAGAAGTACAGCAGTCGCGCATACAGCATTTGGAGCAGGTGTTGCAGCGCCTGCAGGGGCGTACCCGGCAGCTCGAGGAAGAGAAGCAGGGGCTTGCAGCAGGCCCGGCTGACACTGAGGCCGATGAATTGGGAGAACTGCTCGCTGAAGTAGAGCTGACCATGGCCGAGCATGAACGGCGCAGTGAAACACTTGTCGAACAACTGGCCTCGACACGCGACGCCCGTACCAATCTGTCGGCTGAACTCAATCAGGTGCGCTCCGCACTGCAGCAGATGCGCGGTCGCATGGCCTCATTGGAAGCACTGCAACAGGCCGCATTGCAGGACAGCAGCCAAAGCGTTGGGGCCTGGCTGGAGGCGCACCAGCTAGAGGACAAGTCCCGATTGCTGGAGACGATGCAGGTCGATGACGGCTGGCAGTTGGCGGTGGAGACGGTTCTCGGTGACTATCTGCAGGCCGTGTGTGTGGACGAAATCGGCTCGCTGGGCAATTTTTGGGAGAGTTTCGAGCACGGTAATCTGTTGCTGGTTGAGCCGGCGACCGGTGATACCCCTGCACCGGGCTATCTGGCGAGCATGGTGCAAAGTGGCGGGCGCGCAGACGGTTTGCTGGCCGGTATCCGCGCCGCAGATGATCTGGCTCAGGCGCTGCAGCTGCGGGCGTCGCTGGCACCCCATGAGTCGGTGATCACGCGTGACGGTATCTGGATGGGCCGCAACTGGGTGCGCGTGGCGCGCGTGTCTGACAGCGATGGCGGTGTCATCCAGCGGCAGGAAGAGCTGGACACGATGGCCGAAAGATTGGAGGTGCAGCAAGCGAGGGAGTTAGAGCTCGCCGAGCAGTTGCAGGAAAGTGAGGAAGCACTGAAAACACTGGAAGATGAACGGCAGGAATGTCAACGCGAGTTGCAGCTGAGCACGCGACAGCATGCCGAAACCAGTGCGCGTGTCTCTGCTTATGAGGCCAAATCCGAACAGATCAAGCTACGCCACGAACGGATTAACACCGAAATCGATGAGGCCCGGGGGCAGTTCCAACAGGAGCAGGAGGCCGTCGCCGAGGCGAGAACGGTGTTGGCTGAGTGTATCGAACGCATGGAGGGAGACTCCCAACGACGTGAGGAGTTGCTGGCTAACCGCGATCAGATTCGTGGCACTCTGGATAGCGCGCGGCAAAAAGCGCGTGAAGACAAGGACGGCGCACACCAGGTAGCAATGCGATATCAATCACTGGATACCCAGCTAAACGCTGTGCGTGAAACTATCGAGCGCACACTCAAGCAGGTATCGCAGTTGCATGAGCGGCAGGAGAGTCTAACCGCGTCACTGCGCGAGAGCGACGACCCGCTCACGGGCTTGCGTGAGGAGTTGGAGCAGCAACTGGAGATGCGTTTGGAGTCAGAAGGTGAACTCAGTGCGGCACGCCAATTGGTGGCCGATATAGAGCACCAGTTGCGCGAGGCGGAGCAGAAGCGGGCGGCGATAGAGCAGCGTGCAGAGACAGTGCGCGCTGAACTGGAGCGTCAGCGGATCAGTCATCAGACCCTGCAGGTGCAGCGCAATACGATATTCAAACAGTTGCAGGATGAACAACATGATCTCGAGGCCGTATTGGGCAGCATGCCAGAGGGTGCCAACGAGCCAGAATGGCAGAATTCGCTGGAACGCGTGGCCAACAGGATCACGCGCCTCGGGCCAATAAACCTGGCGGCTATTGATGAATACAACCTGCAGTCTGAACGCAAAAATTACCTCGACGCCCAGAATGAGGATCTGGTAACGGCTTTGGAGACACTTGAGGCCGCCATCCGCAAGATCGACAAGGAGACGCGCAACCGTTTCCGTGAAACGTTTGAGAAGGTTAATTCGGGCCTGCAGGCATTGTTCCCTCGCGTATTTGGCGGTGGCAGCGCGTATCTTGAAATGACCGGCGACGATCTACTCGATACCGGCATCACTATTATGGCCCGCCCCCCCGGTAAGAAAAACGCGACCATCCATCTATTGTCAGGTGGAGAAAAAGCGCTGACCGCAATTGCACTGGTATTCTCGATCTTTCAGCTGAATCCTGCACCATTCTGTATTCTCGATGAAGTAGATGCGCCATTGGACGACGCCAATACGGGACGCTATGCACGGTTGGTTAAAGAGATGTCCGACAAGGTGCAATTCATTTATATTACGCACAATAAGATCTCGATGGAGTTCGCCGATCAGCTGATGGGTGTCACCATGCACGAGCCGGGTGTATCAAGATTGGTGTCTGTCGATGTGGAGGAGGCCGCAGCACTGGCGGCCAGTTAATCGGGCGAATCGGAAAAACGGATGTAGCGAGTGGGACTGACGGATTTAACGATACGGGATTGGATGGTCATAGTCGGCGTATTGCTGATAGTGGCTGTGTTACTGGATGCGTGGCGTCGTATACGTCGCGACAGGCTCTCCAGGGTAAGGATGAAGCTGGTGGACCCTGATGAGCTGCCACCCGAGGAGCCCGATGATATCGGCAAGTTCGGTGAGTTGCCGAACGGCGGTGCACGCGTGGTCGAGAGGGGCGATATCCTGCGGGCAGCAGGGTATCCGCCCGGCCAGAAGTCTGAGGCGAGCGCCGCAGATTCAGAGCAAAAGTCATCGCGTAAAGCGGCTGCAGCAAGAGCGGCCGACGATGACGAGGAGCTGGTAACTGGCATCGCGTCGGTCTCTACTGAGAGTGATGATGCACAAAACCTTGATTGGCTGGACGGGCTTGTTGCCGATGATTCGGCAGCTGACAGCGCCAAGGCGGCGCCGCCCCCCGGTAAGTTGCCGCGCGGCGTAGAACCCGAAGTCTTTATGCTCAATGTGCTGGCACGCAGTGAGGATGGATTCCGCGGCGATGACATACTGCAGATATTGCTGGCCTGCGATCTGCGTTTTGGCGATATGAACTTTTTTCACCGGCACGAGTTTGAAGCCGGGCGCGGTGCCATTCAATTCAGTGTGGCTGACATGATGCAGCCCGGTGTGTTTGACATTGATACCATGTCGGATATGACTACACCCGGTCTGGTTTTCTTTTTGACGCTGCCCGGACCAGAGAACATGATGCAGGCCTATGATTACATGCTGGAGACGGCACAGGCAGTCGCGCGTAATCTCGGCGCCGATGTACTCGATGAGTCGCGCAGTG
Source organism: Halioglobus sp. D3-4 (assembly GCF_055809315.1). NCBI lineage: Bacteria > Pseudomonadati > Pseudomonadota > Gammaproteobacteria > Cellvibrionales > Halieaceae > Halioglobus > Halioglobus sp. D3-4. The sequence continues at coordinate 1,390,952 of NZ_CM147907.1, read as the reverse complement.
TACTGACCCGGCAGACAATGGAACATAGCCGCCAGCAAATTCGCGAGCTGGAGCGGCGAATGCTGGCCAATACGCGCTGATACCCACTATGCCCCCGGCAGATCCTTTGCAGGAAATCGAAGACCTGCGAGAGCAACTGGACGTTTGGAATCACCAGTACTATGTGCTGGATGACCCGAGTGTGCCCGATGTCGAATACGACCGCTGCATGGTGCGCTTGCAGCAGTTGGAACAGCAGTTTCCTGAATATCAGCGCCCGGATTCACCCACGCAGCGCGTTGGCGCAATACCGCTGCAGCAGTTCAGTCAGGTGGCACACGAAGTGCCCATGTTATCTCTCGAGAACGCCTTTAGCGAAGACGACATGTTGAATTTTAACCGGCGTTTATTGGACAGACTGGGTGAAGACGCCGCGCCGCTGGAATTTGCCTGTGAACCCAAGCTCGATGGTATTGCCGTCAGTTTATTGTATCGGGATGGCGTGCTGGAACGCGGAGCGACCCGCGGCGATGGCGCCACCGGTGAAGATATTACGCACAATGTTCGCACCATCCGCTCGATACCACTGCGCCTGCGCGGCGAGGGTGTGCCACATTTGCTTGAGGTGCGCGGCGAGATTTATATGCCAAAGGCCGGCTTTGAGCAACTCAATCAGCGCGCGCGGGAGGGCGGGGATAAAACGTTTGTGAATCCGCGCAATGCCGCCGCCGGCAGCCTGCGGCAACTCGATGCCCGCATCACGGCGCAGCGTGCACTCGAGATGTGCTGCTACAGTGTGGGTCTGGTAGAGGGCGGAGATCTGCCCGACCGTCAGGCCGCTATGCTTGACCGACTAAGCGAATGGGGCTTCAGGATTAATTCGGAATCCACAGTCGTACAGGGTATACAGGGCTGCAATGACTATTTTGATGCGCTGGCGCAGAGGCGCAACAGTCTCGCATACGATATCGATGGCATCGTCTTCAAGGTCAACGAGTTTGCCCTGCAGGAACGCTTGGGGTTCGTCTCCAGAGCACCGCGCTGGGCGATCGCCCGAAAATTCCCGGCACAGGAAGAAATGACGCGCCTGCTCGATGTAGAGTTTCAGGTCGGGCGCACCGGGGCCATCACGCCGGTGGCGAGACTGGAGCCGGTGTTTGTCGGCGGCGTCACCGTCAGTAATGCTACCTTGCACAACAGTGATGAAATCGATCGCCTGGGTATAGAGATAGGGGATACTGTTATCGTGCGTCGCGCCGGCGATGTGATTCCGCAGGTGGTGTCCGTGGTGCTTGAAAAGCGCCCGGGCGATTCGCGCAAGATACAGTTCCCAACACAGTGTCCAGTCTGTCAGTCTGCTATAGAGAGAGAGGAGGGCGAGGCTGCGTGGCGCTGCATGGGGGGGCTCGTCTGTGGCGCCCAGCAAAAAGCAGCCATCAAACACTTTGTCTCCCGGCGCGCTATGGACATTGATGGCCTCGGTGACAAGCTGGTGGAGCAGTTGGTCGAGGAAGGGTTGGTCGAGAACGTTGCCGGGTTGTACTCGCTTTCTAAAGAACAACTGCTCAACCTGGAAAGGATGGGCGACAAATCGGCAGACAAGCTGCTGGCGGCGCTGGAGGCAAGTAAAGCGACCACGCTGCCGAGGTTTATATTTGCACTGGGTATTCGCGAGGTAGGCGAGGCTACAGCTCTCAATCTGGCGCGGCATTTCGGCAGCTGGCCAGCGTTGGTATCAGCCTCTGAAGAGCAATTATTGCGTGTCGATGATGTGGGGCCGATCGTTGCGGATCACTTGCGTCAGTTTTTTGATTCTGACGCGAGTATGGCTGTGGTCAGAGCGCTGCAGGACGCAGGTGTGTATTGGCCCGATATCCAGCGTACGGCGCAGCAGGATCTGCCACTCACCCGACAGGTCTGGGTGGTTACCGGTAAGCTGGAAGCATTGAGCCGCGATGAGGCCAAAGCCCGGCTGCAGTCGTTGGGCGCCAAGGTTGCCGGCAGTGTGTCAGCCAAAACCACGGCGCTGGTAGCGGGTCCCGGCGCGGGGTCCAAACTGACCAAAGCGAACGAATTGGGTGTAGACGTTATCGATGAGGCTGCGCTGCTGGCGCTGCTGGCAACCCACGGAGTCGACGTTTGAGTCGAGTCGCGCAAGCGCTCGCCGCACTCGCGGTGTTGCTGCTTGTCAGCGCCTGCACAACCAGTCCCCCGCGCAACGTCAACAATCTCTGTGCGATCTTTGAAGAGAAAGACGATTGGTATGACGACGCGGCAGATGCCCGCGATGAATGGGGTAGTCCGATTCCGGTGATGATGGCGATCATGTATCAAGAGTCTCGCTTTCAAGCCGATGCCAAGCCGCCGAGGCGCAAACTACTGGGGTTTATTCCATGGTTTCGGCCATCGTCCGCCTACGGTTACCCGCAGGCCAAAGACACGACGTGGGAGGAGTATAAGGACGATGGTGGGAGTTTCGGTGCCGACCGGGACGATTTTGCCGACGCGATAGATTTTATCGGTTGGTACAACTATAAATCGCGTCAACGTAGCGGTATATCTCCGCAGAACACTTATGGGCTCTATCTTGCCTATCACGAGGGGCACGGTGGATTTAACCGCGCAACCTACAAACAAAAACCTTGGCTGATGGCGGTGGCGCGCAAGGTTGAGGCCAGAGCAAATACCTATCAGTCACAACTGGTCACCTGCGAGGAATCCTTAAAAAGCGGCGGCGGTTTTTTCGGCTGGTTTTAAGCGGTACCAGGCGCAAGCCAGTTCAAGATGAGACACCAGTCTCACTCTTGTAGGCTAAGTGTCGGAAAAGTAACACTATTCAGTTGTTCACCCTGATGAAAACCCCGTTGACATGTGCCACAATCGAAGGGCTTCTAATGCGCTCTGTTGCGCACCTTTTTTATAGCCATACCAATAAAGAGCAGGGCCAGTGAAACCAACTGACACCAAGAATCCTGAGTATTTTCACAAGGTAGTGGATTGCCAATATGCGTGCCCGGCGCATACTCCGGTCCCCGAATATATCCGCCTTATTGCCGCAGAGCGCTACACCGATGCCTATATGGTTAACTGGCAATCCAATGTCTTCCCGGGAATTCTGGGGCGTACCTGCGACAGACCCTGCGAGCCGGCGTGTCGCCGCGTGCGCGTAGAGGAGGAACCGGTGGCGATCTGCCGGCTCAAGCGTGTTGCTGCAGACAACAAGGCCGACATCACCGATCGACTTCCCGAGATCCCGACGACAAAAAACGGCAAGCGCGTAGCGCTCATCGGTGCGGGTCCGGCGTCCCTGACTGTCGCGCGTGGACTGGCACCCCTGGGTTATAGCATCGACATCTACGACAACCAGTTTGCCGGTGGTGGAATGATGCGCAGCCAGATACCGTCATTCCGCCTTCCCATTGAAGTACTCGATGAAGAGGTCAACTACATCCTCGATATGGGTGTGCATGCAACGTTTGATGTACAGGTTGAGAGCCTCAAAGAGATTTTGAAAAAGGACTACGATGCAGTGTTCGTAGGCACCGGCGCTCCGCGTGGTAAAGGTCTGAATCTGCCGGGGCTGGAAGATGCTATGCCCAATGTGCACCTCGGCATTGATTGGTTGGCCAGCGTGGCGTTTGAACACACCAAGTCTATCGGTAAGCGCGTGCTGGTGCTCGGCGGCGGTAACACCGCTATGGACTGTTGTCGCACCTCCCGCCGCATGGGTGGAGAGGATGTGCGGGTTGTTGTGCGCAGTCCCTTTGAAGAGATGAAGGCTTCGCCGTGGGAGAAGGAGGATGCCGCCAGCGAAGGTATCCCTATCTACAACAACCATGTACCCAAGGAATTCGTGGTTGAGGATGGAAAACTCAAGGGCATGCACTTTGAAAAGGTCGAGGCGCATTATGACGAGGACGGCAAGCGAACCCTGGTGCCAACCGGCGAGGATCTGGTGTTCATGGAAGCCGATGATGTACTGATGGCGATCGGACAGGAAAACTCATTCCCCTGGATTGAGCGTGATCTCGGCATTGATTTCGATAAATGGGAGATGCCCGTGGTGGATGAAGTGACATTCCAGTCCACCAATGAAAAGGTGTTTTTCGGTGGTGATTCCGCCTTCGGTCCGGAAAATATCATCACTGCCGTGGCCCACGGCCATCAGGCTGCGGTGAGTATCGACCTGTTCTGTCGCGGTGAGGATGTGCACAAGCGTCCGCCGCCCGCTGTCTCCATGTCCAGCCAGAAGATGGGCGTACATGAATGGAGTTACGACAACGCTGTAGCCAACGATTTACGCTACGCCGTACCGCATGCACCGCTGGCCAAAACCTTGAAAAACCGCAAAGTGGAAGTCGAGTTGGGGTTCGATATTGAGACGGGGTACAAGGAAGCGGAGCGCTGCCTCAACTGCGATGTTCAGACTGTATTCGACGAATTGCGCTGTATTGAATGTGACGCCTGCGTCGATATCTGCCCAACGGACTGCATTACGTTTACCAACAATGGTACGGAGGAGGAGCTGCGGCAACGCCTTGAAGCGCCGGCCAGTAACCTTGCCCAGGATCTGTATATATCGGCCGATTTACCTACCATGCGGGTAATGGTCAAGGATGAGAATGTCTGCTTGCACTGTGGTTTGTGTGCGGAGCGCTGTCCAACCACTGCATGGGATATGCAGAAATTTCTCTACAATGTCAGCAAGGCGGGGGCGTGATTGTGAAGCGTATTGAATCGGTCAACGACTTCGTCATTAAGTTTGCCAACGTCAATGGCACGGGCTCTGCCAGTGCCAATAATTTATTCGCCAAAGCCCTGTTCCGCATGGGGCTGCCGGTATCGCCGAAGAATATTTTCCCCTCCAATATTCAGGGCCTGCCCACCTGGTACGAAGTGCGGGTGAATGAAGATGGTTATCTGGGGCGCCGGGGCGGAATCGATATCGCATTGTCTGTGAACCCGCAAAGTATGGCGCAGGACATTCGCGAGGTGCTGCCGGGCGGGTATTTTGTCTATGATAATACCAAGCTGCTGGATTTGCGTTTGCACCGCGATGACATCACCATCATCGGTGTGCCGCTTACCCGAATCTGCAATGAGCAATACGAGGATCCCAGACAGCGGCAACTGTTCAAGAACGTGATCTACGTCGGTGCGCTTGCGGCTCTGCTGGATATGGATTTCAAGGTGCTGACAGGTCTCGTTGAGGATCAATTCAAAGGCAAAAAAAACCTGGTTCTGCCCAACATTCACGCGCTGGAATTAGGGTATCAATACGCCCGTAACAATCTGGATTGCCCGATAGGCATACGCGTACAAAAGAGTGACAAGGTAGGGGATAAGATCCTGCTAGACGGCAACACCGCGCTAGGTTTGGGTGCGCTTTACGGCGGTGCCACCGTTGCTGCGTGGTACCCGATCACGCCATCCACCTCGGTGGTTGATGCCTTTGAGAAATATGCCAAACGCGTACGGATTGATCCGGGTACCGGCCAGCGCAACTATGCCATCGTACAGGCTGAAGATGAGTTGGCAGCCATTGGTATGGCCATTGGCGCCAGTTGGAATGGTGCGCGTTCTTTTACGGCCACCTCCGGACCGGGTGTGTCGCTGATGAGCGAATTTCTCGGGCTGGCGTATTTCGCCGAGATACCCACGGTGTTGTTCAATGTGCAGCGAGCCGGGCCCTCCACCGGGATGCCTACTCGCACCCAGCAGTCCGATATACTTTCGTGCGCATATGCCTCGCACGGCGACACCAAGCAGGTCCTGTTGTTTCCTTCAACGCCCAAGGAATGTTTCGATTTCGGCGCATTGTCTTTTGACCTGGCGGAGCGCCTGCAGACACCTATCATCCTGATGACCGATCTCGATCTCGGTATGAACGACAATATGTCAGAGCCCCTGGCCTGGGATGACGACCACAAATATGACCGCGGCAAGGTGCTCACTGCTGAACAACTTGAGGACGGGGTAGAGTTTGGTCGGTACCTCGATGTCGATGGTGATGCCATTTGCTATCGCACTTATCCCGGGACTCATCCTACCAAGGGAGCCTTTTTTACCCGCGGCACCTCGCGTAACGAATACGCTGTATATACCGAGAAGGGTGAAGAGTATGAAGCGAATATGCTGCGTCTGCTGCGAAAATGGGACACGATCAATGAGTACGTTCCCGCGCCCATAAAGATCGAGTGCGGCAGAGACACTGATACTGCAGTACTGTATTTCGGTACCAGCGAGGAGGCTTCCCGCGAGGCGCTGGATCATCTGGCGGAGGACGGCATTCACCTCAATGCCATGCGCGTTCGAGCGTTTCCGTTCAATAAAGATGTACAGGCATTTATCGAGCGGCACAAAGAGGTGTTTGTGATCGAGCAGAACCGCGATGCCCAGCTGCGTACCTTGTTGATGGCGGAGTTCGAGTTCGGCCCCGACAAGCTTAAGTCAGTGCTGTGTTTCGATGGTACGCCCATCAGTGCGCGCAATATTCGCAAGCAGATAAAGAAACACCTCAACAGCGACAATGTATTGCCATTACACCGTGACACCGCGCTGCTACGTACCGGAGAACGCTCATGAGTTACCAATTGCCGAAATTCAGACACCCCGAACTGCCGGTCAATGACCTCGGTTACACCCGCGCGGATTACGAGGGTGCAATCTCAACCCTGTGCGCAGGTTGCGGCCACGACTCTATCAGTGGTGCCATTGTCCGGGCCTGCCACGAGTTGTCGATAGAGCCGCACAAGATTGCCAAACTGTCGGGAATAGGTTGCTCATCCAAGGCGCCGACCTATTTTTTGGGAAATTCCCATGGATTCAACTCGGTACATGGCCGTATGCCCTCCGTGGTGACGGGTGCGGCGTTGGCCAACCGCGATCTCCTGTACATGGGCGTGTCCGGTGATGGCGATACCGCATCGATCGGCATGGGTCAGTTTGCACACGTGGCCAGACGCAATCTTAATATGGTGTACATCGTTATGAATAACGGTTGTTACGGGCTCACCAAGGGACAGGATTCTGCGACCGCCGACAGAGGTTCTGCCAGCAAGAAGGGGGATCCAAATATCTACAGCGCAATCGATCTGTGTGGCACAGCGCTGCAGATGGGCGCCACTTTTGTAGCGCGCAGCTTTTCTGGCGACAAAGAACAGCTTGTACCGCTGATCAAAGCGGCCATTTCCCACCGGGGGTTTGCGTTGATTGATGTCGTCTCGCCCTGTGTAACATTCAACAACAACACCAAGTCGACCAAGAGCTATGAGTTTGTGCGTGAGCACGCAGAGGCGACTGGTACCATCGATTTTGTGCCAATGCACAATGAGATCACCACCGAGTACCAACCAGGTCACGCACATGAAGTCACCATGCACGATGGATCTTCGATCCGCCTGTTTAAAATGGATGAATCGCTCAATCCCTTCGACCGTCGCTCAGCGGTAAATGTGCTGGAAGAGCATCGATACTCAGGCAATATCTTGACAGGCCTTATCTATATGAATCTGGATTCACGTGATTTACACGAAGTCCTGGAGACTTCGCGGCGGCCGCTGAATTCATTGGATGAGAGCGATTTGTGTCCGGGCAACAAGATGTTACTGAATATTAACGCGAGCCTACGCTAGCGTAAACCATGCGTAACTTCGCCCCTGCTCGAGTACCGAGGGACGTTTTAGTACAGATTTGTTGCAATTTTCCCTTTGCTTGTCATGTAATTGTCATACTTGAGACTTTTAATACCCATTCTTGAGTATAACCACGGTTTGAGAGTCGATGAGCACAGATACGGTATTAATTGTTGATGACGAGTTCGCTATCAGGGACATGCTGCGGATGGCGTTGGAAATGGCCGGTTATCAATGTATCGAGGCTGAAGATATTCAGCGCGCCTACCAACTGATAGTCGATGAAAGACCGGCCATCGTGCTGCTTGACTGGATGTTGCCTGGCGGCAGCGGGCTCGAGCTGATGCGGCGCCTCAAGCGCGAAGAACTCACCCGCGAAATGCCGGTTATTATGCTGACTGCTAAAACAGCGGAAGACAACGTCATTCAGGGGCTGGATGTCGGCGCCGACGATTATATGACCAAGCCCTTTGCTCCACGCGAACTGCTTGCGCGCATCAAGGCCTTGTTACGCCGGGCCGGCGGCACTGCGCAAAGTGAAAAAATTCAGGTTGGCGAGCTGCTGTTGGATGGCGAAAGCAAGCGGGTTTTTATCGCTGACCAGCCGCTAGAAATGGGACCAACGGAATTTAATCTCTTGCAGTTCTTCATGTCTCACCCCGAACGCGCTTACACCCGCGGCCAGTTACTGGATCAGGTGTGGGGAGCAAACGTGTACGTTGAAGAGCGCACCGTGGATGTACATATCAGACGCCTGCGCAAAGCGCTGCAATCCACCTCCGGTGATTACAGTAATTTAATCCAGACAGTTCGCGGCACCGGTTACCGCTTCTCTTCGCGGGGTGTTTCTTGAAGCACTTTTCCGGTTTTAGATGAGTTGGATTACGACGGCAAGCCGGCTTGTTTTACTGATCGCCTTGTCGGCAGGGCTGGGATGGATATACGGCTATCCGCGGGAGAGCGTTATTTTCGTGCTCCTGATGTGGATTGGGGTCTGGCTGTATCAGATGCAACGCCTGCAGTTATGGCTGAAAAATTCAGACAAGCCACCACCGGACGCTTTCGGTATCTGGGACGAAATTTACGCCCGAATCTATTCTCAGCAGAGAAAAAACTCGAAGGAGAATGCCCAATTGCAGTCAACCGTTGAGTATTTACAGGATTCGTTTGCAGCGATGCGCGACGGTGTGATTATGGTCGATCAGCACGGCGCAATCCAGTGGCTGAACCGAGCTGTAGAGCCACTGTTAGGCCTGCGTTACCCCGAGGATACCGGGCAGACGTTGACCAATCTGGTACGCGCGCCCGAGTTCAATCAGTACTTTCTGGCACGTGACTACCGAAAACCTCTGCAATACCTTGCCGTTGGTGACAATCGCTCCTGTTATCTGCGTGTCGATGTTACGCATTTTGGCGAGGGTGAGCGATTGCTGTTTATTCGCGACATAAGTGCTCAGGTACGCCTGGAAAATATGCGTAGGGATTTTGTCGCAAATGTGTCACATGAATTACGTACCCCTCTAACAGTGATAAGTGGCTACCTCAGCACCATACTGGATAACTCCGAAGAGTTGCCCAAGCGCTATGTACGGCCATTACAGCAGATGGACCAACAGGCCCAGCGAATGGAGAGCCTGCTAAAGGACCTGTTGTGGCTGTCGCGTATTGAGAGCGAAAAGCGCGATGATGAACGCGAGCAAGTGGATATCAGGGCGCTGTTGCAGGAACTTAGGGATGAGCTGGCGGAGGGGTATACTGCCGGTGCAATCGAGTTGAACATAGAGGCAGAGGACAAGGTTTACGGCGATTACCGACAGATCTACAGCGCCGTTTCCAATCTGGTGATTAACGCGATCAAATACAGCACAGCGGGAAGCCCTGTAACAATTAACTGGATATCGAAAGGCAGTAATCTATTGTTACAGATATGTGACAAGGGTATCGGTATCGATTCGACCCATATCCCAAGGCTGACAGAACGCTTCTATCGTGTGGATGACAGCCGTAATTCAGAGACGGGTGGTACTGGCCTGGGGTTGGCCATTGTTAAACACGTTGCCGCCGCACACGGTGCGAATCTGACAATCGAGAGTAAATTGGGCGAAGGGAGTACATTTACCCTGGTGTTTCCGAACAACGCCTCAAATAAGCCATAAGAGGTAAAGGTCATGTTGAAGAAAGAAGATTACCAACAACATATCTCCGCGAAATTTAATTCGGAGCTGGAGTCCCTGCGCAACCATATGCTGTCTATGGGAGGTAAGGTGGAACAGCAACTTGTCACTGCACTGGATGCCGTGATGAAGATGGACAGCGGTGAGGCGGAGCTCATCGTGCGCCGCGACAGTGAGGTCAATCAGATGGAGATGGCCATCGACGACGAATGTGCCACCATCATCGCGAGGCGACAGCCCACCGCCAGTGACCTACGCTTGGTTATAGCCATTATTAAGGTCAACCGCGACCTGGAACGCATCGGGGATGAGGCTGCCAAGGTGGCCAAACAGGCTGTGCGGATGTCGGAGGATGGCAGATCACCCAGCAACTTCGTTGAAATCAAGCACATTGGAGCGATGGTTGGCGTTATGTTGCGTCAGGCGCTGGATGCGTTTGCCCGGCTGGATGTTGACCAGGCAGTTGAAGTGGTTAAAGGTGATGACAAGGTCGACAAGGAGTACGGCAGTGCCATGCGCAGCCTTATCACCTTCATGGTGGAGGACCCGCGCAATATCGGTGTAATCCTGAACGAGATGTGGGCGTTGCGCAGTCTGGAGCGCATTGGCGACCACGCCTGCAATATTGCTGAACATGTGATTTATCTTGTCCGGGGTCTGGATGTTCGCCATGGTGGGATCAGCGAGTTGAACGACGAGGGCCTGAATTGATGACAGCCATCAATTTTCGGGTTTTAGCCTGAATATCAGGCTCTGTAACAAATCCGTAACATTCTATACATAGACTGCACGGCAACTGTTGGGAAAAGCCCAATACCTCACCGAATCAATCATATGGAGTACTCACCGTGAAAAGTCACATAGCTGGAGTAGTTGCTTTAATAGGTGCTGTCGGGGTCATCGGTTCTGCTCAGGCCGCAACCCGCGATATCGTAAGCATTGTTGGTTCATCGACCGTATATCCATTTGCGACCGTGGTGGCAGAGCGCTTTGGACGCTCTACCGGTTTCAAATCGCCCAAGATTGAATCGACTGGTACTGGTGGCGGCTTGAAGCTCTTTTGCAGCGGTGTGGGTGCCGGTACGCCCGATATTACCAATGCGTCCCGACGCATCAAGCAGAGCGAATACGATGACTGTCAGGAAAATGGCGTAACCGATATCGTTGAAGTTCTCGTTGGATATGATGGCATTGCGATAGCAAATTCCAGTACCGCGCCTACTCTGGAGCTGAGCCTCACCGATGTCTATCTTGCGCTGGCCAAGGATATTCCCGGACCCGACGGGAAACTGATCCCCAATCCGAACAAGACGTGGAAGGATGTCAACTCGGCACTGCCGGCTACCCGGATTGAAGTTCTGGGCCCGCCACCAACCTCCGGAACGCGGGATGCCTTTGCCGAGTTGGCAATGGCGGGGGGCGCTGAGGGACTGCCTGATCTCAAGGCGTTGTCGGAAATGGGCGCTGATCAGGTTGATGAAATCAAAGCGATGATGGAAAAGCTCGGTATTCCGGCCGGCCTCTACGATGGGCTTGCCGCGAAGAAGGGCAAGGCGCCCAAGGGTAGCGACATCTTTGTTACGGTAGCCTACGCGATGCGGGAAGACGGTGCTTATATCGAAGCGGGTGAGAACGACAACCTGATCGTGCAGAAGCTGGAAGCAAACCCCGACGCGGTCGGAGTGTTCGGCTACAGCTTTCTCGAGGAGAATGGCGACAAAGTCCAGGGAGCAATTGTCGATGGCGTTGCCCCCGACTTCGACACTATTGCCAGTGGAGAATACGCTGTGTCACGGCCATTGTACTTCTATATTAAGGGTGCGCACGTCGGCAAAATCCCGGGTATCCAGGAGTATGCTATTGAGTTTACCTCTAACAAGGCAATGGGTGAGGACGGCTACCTGACTGACCGGGGCCTGATCCCCTTAAGTGGAGAAGAACTTCTTGAGATTCAAACGAATGTCAAAGACCTCAATTACCTTGAAATGCAGTAGCGGAACCTGACTTATGAAAGCTCGCCGCGCTGCTGTGGCGAGCCCAGGGTTCAATCATTTTTAGCGGAGATGTGCCGGAAACATTTCGCTGCAACAATGCGATCGAATACGGCAAACTAGCAATGCAGACAACTACAGTCTTCCTGATCCTGATCGCTCTCTGTGCTATCAGTTTTTATACGGGGCGCAAACGATCACAAATTGTTGCAATGCAACATGGTGGTCTTGACTCGCTACACTCTCTTCCCAACCATTACGGCTATATGGCTGCAGTATGGGCGGCGCTTCCGGCGTTGTTTGTATTGCTGCTATGGATGGGGTTTGAGTCCAGCGTTCTGCATGCTTTGGTAGTGGGGCAAATGCCCCAGCACATCCAGCAATTGCCGCCTGATGAACTGGGCCTTTACTACAACCAGGTACAGGGGTTCGCTCGAGGGTCGATTGATTCCTCACAGTTGGATGAAACCCAGATTAGGGCTGCTCAATACTACATCGACAAGATAAACCTGTTCAGCCAGATGAAAGCGGCGCTGGTATTTGTCGTCGCTGTTATTGGCGCGCTGCTGGCGTTACGTCGGGTGACGCCTCTATTTCGAGCGCGCAATCATGTCGAGAAGATCTTTGAGTGGGTGCTATTCAGCAGCTCATTCGTCGCTGTTCTGACCACTCTCGGCATCGTGCTGTCGGTGATGTTTGAGGCAATTCGTTTTTTCCAGATAATCCCAGTGCAGGACTTTCTGTTCGGCCTCCAGTGGAGTCCGCAGATGGCGATACGCGCTAACCAGGTGGCCGCTTCTGGGTCTTTCGGCTTTGTTCCCCTGTTGGTAGGTACGCTGCTGATCTCCGCCGTGGCTTTGTTGATAGCGGTGCCTATCGGCCTGATGTCTGCTATTTACCTATCTGAATACGCTTCACGGAAGTTTCGCGCGGTCACCAAGCCGGTACTGGAGATTCTTGCTGGCGTGCCGACAGTGGTCTACGGTTTTTTCGCTGCGCTCACTGTCGCGCCATTCATTCGGGAACTCGGTGAATCCGTCGGCCTGAACGTCGCCTCCGAGAGTGCTCTGGCCGCGGGCCTGGTAATGGGCATTATGATTATCCCATTTGTAATGTCGCTGTCAGACGACATTATCAACGCCGTTCCGGTCAGTTTACGCGAGGCTTCACTGGGCATGGGCGCCACCATGAATGAAACTATTCGCAAGGTTATCCTGCCCGCCGCATTGCCCGGGATCGTAGGCGGCATATTATTGGCCGCGTCGCGCGCAATCGGGGAGACCATGATTGTCGTGATGGCTGCCGGGTTGTCAGCCAAACTTACGATCAACCCGCTGGAAGCGGTAACCACAATTACCGTACAAATTGTGACACTTCTGGTCGGCGATCAGGAGTTTGACAACCCCAAGACACTGGCTGCTTTCGCACTGGGGCTGGTGTTGTTTTTCGTGACCCTATTACTGAACTTCATCGCATTGCATGTGGTGAGAAAATACCGTGAGCAGTATGACTGAATCCAATCGTTCCAATACAACTGCCGTCATCGCCGCTTCGCTGAAGAAGCGGTATGCACGGGAGCGGAGATTTCAGTGGTATGGACGGCTTGCAGTCCTCACCGGCTTTATCTTTCTGTTCATCTTGCTAGCGGATATCGTGGTTAAAGGCTCTCCAGCATTTAGCCAACATTTCATCAAGCTCAACATCGATTTTTCCAGTGAAGTTCTGGGGATCGATGAGAACGCCACAGCCGATGAAATATCGTCCGCAGACTTTTTGGCTGTGGTCAAGAATAGTCTGCGTACGATGTTTCCTGATGTCAGCGGGCGTAAAGAGAAGAAAGCGCTGTACGGTTTGATCAGCATACGGGCGGAATACACGCTGCGCGATATGGTGCTGGAAAACCCGGCACTGATAGGCACGACGAAAGAAGTATGGTTGCTCGCCCATTCAGAAGCAGGCAGTTACCTGAAAGGGCAGGTCGACTCCAGCACTGCGGAATCCGATCGCAAGGTAAAGGATATCCAGATTGCCTGGTTGGATACACTGGCAGTGGAGGGTAGAACCGAGTCACGTTTCAATTCAACGTTTTTCCTCTCCGGTGATTCACGGGAGCCGGAACTGGCGGGTATCAAAGCGGCCTTGTACGGCTCTCTGTTCACCTTGCTGGTGACCTTCTGCCTCGCTTTTCCCATTGGTGTATTGTCTGCGATTTATCTCGAAGAATTTGCGCCGCGCAACCGCCTGACAGACCTTATTGAGATTAACATCAATAACCTTGCGGCCGTGCCCTCAATCGTCTTTGGCTTGCTTGGTCTCGCCGTTTTTATCAATTTCTTCGAGCTCCCCAGGTCAGCGCCGCTGGTGGGGGGGATTGTGTTGGCACTGATGACGCTGCCGACAATTATTATTACTTCACGTGCAGCGATACAGGCTGTGCCGCCCTCCATTCAGGAAGCGGCGATGGGTGTGGGAGCTTCCAAGCTGCAGACGGTATTCCACCACGTGCTGCCTGTTGCAATGCCCGGAGTGTTAACAGGGTCCATCATTGGTATGGCGCAGGCCCTGGGTGAGACTGCTCCACTGCTGATGATCGGTATGGTTGCTTTTATCATGGATGTTCCCGGTGGCGTAACAGACCCATCTACGGTTCTACCAGTACAGATCTATCTTTGGGCTGACAGCCCTGAGCGTGGATTTACGGAGAAAACATCGGCAGCGATTATGGTGCTGATGGGTTTCCTGATTTTGATGAATGGCTTGGCGGTGTACCTACGCAAGCGGTTTGAATTGAAGTAAGCTGAGAGGCACCGGGCACGAGAGGGCCCTGCACCATGAGCGCAAGCGCCACAGTAACTGACATCAAGACACAAAATATTGAGGGAAAGGTGCCCATGGACAAACGCTCGGCACTCGATATAGAAAGCCAGTCCACTTCAGATTCGTATGAGACCATCGGTACGCCGAGGGTCGCCAATGCGAAAATGTCTGCGCGCAATGTGAATGTGTTCTATGGCGAAAAACAGGCCATACTCGATGTATCGCTGGATATTGGGCGCAACGAAGTACTCGCGATGATTGGACCTTCCGGCTGCGGTAAATCGACGTTCTTGCGCACGCTTAACCGCATGAATGACATTATCCCTATCTGTCAGGTGCATGGCGATATCACGCTGGATGGTGAGGATATCTACAAGAGTGATCAGGATACTGTAATGCTGCGCGCGCGGGTGGGCATGGTCTTCCAGAAGCCGAACCCCTTCCCGAAATCAATTTACGAGAATGTCGCCTACGGCCCGCGAATCCACGGGCTCGCACACTCCAAGGCTGAGATGGATGAGATCGTCGAACAAAGCCTGCGCCGAGCCAGTTTGTTTGATGAAGTGAAAGATCAGCTGGATAAGCCAGGTACTGGCCTGTCCGGCGGTCAGCAACAGCGTCTTTGTATTGCGCGCGCTATAGCGGTGAGCCCAGAGGTCATCCTGATGGATGAGCCTTGTTCGGCACTTGACCCCATTGCCACAGCCCGGATAGAGGAATTGATCGACGACCTGAAAGAAAAATATACGATTGCTATTGTGACGCACTCGATGCAGCAGGCTGCTCGGGTTTCCCAGCGCACTGCGTATTTTCATTTGGGAAAATTGATCGAAGTGGGTGAAACTAAGGAAATATTTACCTTTCCCAAGCACCAGTTAACCGAAAACTACATTACTGGGCGGTTTGGTTGAACTGAGAGCCTTACCGGACCGCATCAATTTTTTTTCGTCGAATCCTCCTTTTCGGCGTTTTCCACTTTGTTCGCAATCAGTTTCGTTACCCAGTTTGACAGGGAGCGACCATCCGCCTCAGCGAGTTTTTTCGCCTTTTTCTTTAGTTCTGGCTCGATCCTGATATTCAGTAATTTGGTTTTGGACATGTAAAACGACGGACTCTGTGACAAAAACGTGAGTTTATCACATGTATACACATTGTGATTTTTATTTCAATTGTGTATTTTATGTATATACAAATGTATAGAGGTCAAAATGAACTTACGTGCAGCACAAAAAGAATTGCGAGGCAGATCCCCGGCTGTGACAGTGCCACTGCTCGCGCTTGAGGTTCTTGTGGTTGTTTCCGCCGGTTGGTTGCTGGTGGGGATTTTTGCCTGATTGGTTTTGTTTGTCTCCCTTTTCCCCTGCACCATCGTGTAATATTGCGCGCCTTTTTTGTCATAAATCGCAGTGTGCGCGCTCATTTTTCGCGACAGCGTCATATAAACGTCAATAAAACGACATAAAAACTTCTTCTAATCCGCCCTGTAAGCCACGGACGTAACATAACTGTCATGTTTCTCCTTTACTCTCGCATTGCAGTGTACGGGTGCAATGTATTCAATGAGTTGTTGTTGACAAAGAATTGGCGTGGAGTCAGATATGAAGCAACTGGCAGCGGTAGCAGTGATCAGTACAGCGCTGGGCGTTTCCGGGGCTAATGCCCAGGTACCGACAGCAGAATGGGAAGCATTCAAGGCGCAGTTTGCAGAGATGAGCGAGCGTGTTAAAGCGCTGGAAATTGAAAATCAGCAGTTGCGTGAAGCCAGCAAGCGCACCATCAAGGTGGAAGACCTCGCCGCGACCAATAAAGAAGTCGATACGCTGAAACAGCAGGCTTCTGATTCTTCATGGACGGACCGGGTTGCATGGAAGGGCGATTACCGCTTCCGCTATGAAGATATCGACGAAGAGGGTAGGGATGGCCGCGATCGCTACCGAATACGCGCGCGTCCGGCGTTGGTCGCCAAAGTCAGTGATACTGTCCAGGTGGGCTTCGGCCTCGCCACAGGTAGCGATGACCCTGTGTCGAGTAACCAGACGTTGGGCGGTGGAAGCAATTCGAAGGACATCAATCTGGATCTGGCCTACGCAACATGGACCGGGCTTGAAGGTACTACAATTACGGCCGGTAAATACGCTAACCCATATTACACCGTGCAAAAAAGCCAGCTGTTGTTCGACAGTGACTTTCGCCCCGAAGGTGTAGCGGTGAATTGGGCGAACGACATGTTCTTCGCTCACACATCGTTTAATTTTATTGAGAGCGACAGCAATGCGAGTAATTCGGACAATTACGGGGTTTGGGCGGCACAGGTGGGTACCATTCTCGCACCGTTTGAAAGTACAAAGCTGACTCTATCTGTAGGGTATATCGATATTCCCACGGAAGGCGAGGAGGCGATCTACGAGGGTGATTTTTATGGCAACACTTTTGTCGTAGTGGATGGTGTCGAGCTTTATGAGTATGACTATAAGTTGATAACAGCGTCGGTAGATTTCGGTCTCACAGTATTTGACCTGCCGCTAAATATCTACGCTGATTATGTCGAGAACCGCGAAGTCAACGATCTCGACTCGGGCTATCTTGCCGGTATTAAGCTAGGCAGTGCCAAGAAGAAAGGCGAATGGCAAGTGAGTTACGCATATGAAAAGCTTGATGCCAACGCCACCCTTGGAGTCGTCACTAATTCCGACTTTGCCGGTGGTGGCACGGACGGGAAAGGCAGTATCTTCTCTGCCAAGTATGCCATCGACGACAGGTGGTACGTGGGTACTACCTACTTCTTCGACAGCAAAAGAGGTTTTGAACTGGGCGACGATGCCGACTACAAACGCTTTCAGCTCGATACAGGCTTTAAGTATTAGTCTGGGCGAGGGTAAGTGTGTGAGAGTGTGAAGTTGCTGCGATTACCGCCCAGAGTGTCCGCGTGTGAAAAAGAAGCACTTCTGGTGGATGTGACACTTGCTTCAATCGAACGCTTCGGTACAATGGCGCGGCTTTTCAGAGGAACATAGAGCGTTTTGCTGTCCCCTTCGTCTAGTGGTCCAGGACACTGCCCTTTCACGGCGGTAACAGGGGTTCGAACCCCCTAGGGGACGCCATTATTATTAAAGCCCGGTTCCGTTCCGGGCTTTTGCTTTTGGGTACCGATGGGTCCGGTGCAATGGCAGGGAAACACATGAGTCGTTATTGGAGTGATGTGGTCAGTACGCTGACACCCTACGTGCCGGGAGAGCAGCCCAAGGCCGGGAAACTGGTCAAACTCAATACCAACGAAAGCCCCTATCCCCCCTCGCCACGGGTGTTGCAGGCTATCAGTTCGGTTAGTGCGGATGCGCTTCGTTTATACCCTGACCCTGAATCTGTTGAACTTGGGCAGGCCATCGCCGTCCGTAATGGTATACAGCCGGAGCAGGTATTCGTCGGTAATGGCTCCGACGAAGTGATTGCGCTGGTCTTTATGGCACTGTTAAAACACAGCCAGCCTTTATACTTCCCCGACATCAGTTACAGCTTCTATCCAGTGTGGGCAGAGTTGTTCGGCATTGACTATGTTCGGGCGCCGGTCGCAGATAACTTCAATATCTCGGCGGAGGCCTACCCGGCCGAAAACGGCGGGATCATTATTCCCAACCCAAATGCCCCCACCGGGATATTGATGAGCCTTGATGCTATTCGCGCACTCCTGGAAAAAAGTGCTGGCTCAGTTGTAGTGATAGACGAGGCCTACATTGATTTTGGCGGCGAGTCTGCCGTGTCACTGATCGACGAGTTTGACAACCTGCTGGTAGTACAGACGCTGTCGAAATCCCGTGCTCTAGCCGGCATGAGGGTGGGCTTTGCGATGGGGAATCAAGTGCTCATTGAAGCCCTGGGGCGGGTAAAGAATTCGTTTAATTCCTACCCGCTGGATATCGTTTCCCAGCGTGCAGCCCTGGCTTCGATACAGGACGAGGAGTATTTCCTGGAAAACTGTCAGCGCGTGATCGACTCACGGCAGGCTCTGTGTGGCGAACTGGCTAAGCTCGGGTTTACTGTGTTGCCTTCGGGTGCCAATTTTGTGTTTGCAACACACGCCGAGTATCCCGCCAGCGATTTGTTTGCTCAATTGCGCGCGCAGGGCATTGTAGTGAGATATTTTGATAAGCCACGAATCGATAACTACTTACGTATCAGCATCGGTACAGAAGAAGACAACACAGCGCTGCTCAGTGCGCTTCAGGAATTACTCGGCTGACAGGCCCGCCTGCCCTATGAACTGGCAGAAGTTGTTGTTATCTGGGTAATGCCCGCTTACAGCTTCTTCAGCAATACACTGCCTATGCTGTAGCCGGCCCCGAACGAACACAGTACGCCAATGTCTCCAGGCACCAGGTCCGCGCGATGCTTGTGGAAGGCAATGACGGAACCCGCCGAACTGGTATTGGCATATTCGTCCAGGATTGTGGGCGCTTCTTCGGTGGTCGCCTCCCTGCCTAGTACACGTCGCGATATTAGCTGGTTCATGCTGAGGTTTGCCTGGTGTAGCCAGAGGCGTTTTATCTGCGATGGTGAGATTCCGTTGTTATCCAGTTGCGTTGAAATCTGCGTTGCCACGGCGGGGCAGACTTCCTTGAATACTTTTCTGCCTTCCTGCACAAACAGCTTGTCCGGTGTGCCCACGCAGTTTTCATCCGCCCTATTGAGAAAGCCGAAATTGTTGCGAATATTGTTGGAGTAAATAGTCTGCAGTTTGCTGTCCATGATGGCAAACTTTTCACTGCTGGTTGCAGTCTCGGCTCTTTCGATGATCACCGCGGTACACACGTCACCAAAAATAAAATGGGAATCGCGATCCCGAAAGTTTAGGTGCCCGCTACAGATCTCCGGGTTGAGCATCAATACACAGCGGGCGCTGTCATTGCGTACTGCGTCGCGGGCCTGCTGAATGCCGAAGGTCGCAGAGGAGCAGGCCACATTCATATCAAAGCCGTAACCCTTGACACCCAGGGCATTCTGAATCTCAACAGCCATAGCGGGGTAGGCGCGCTGCATGTTAGATGCGGCGACGATGACACAATCGATATCTGCGGCCGACTTTCCGGCCTGTTCCATCGCTTCGCGCGCTGCGGCCACGCCCATTTCACACTGAACAGACTGTTCTTCATTTGGCCTGTCGGGAATATTAGGTGTCATGCGGTGCGGATCCACAATGCCGTCCTTGTTCATGACGTAGCGTGATTTTATGCCAGAGGCCTTTTCGACAAATTCTGCAGAAGACGGTTGCAGGGGCGCGATTTCACCCGCCGCAATTTCGTTGGCATGTTCGCTATTGAAGATTTCAACATAGGCATTGAAGGAATCTACCAGCTCTGCATTGCTGATGGATTCTGACGGGGTGTACAGGCCAGTTCCACTGATAACGATATCGGGCATGGTAGAAGTTCCCAGAAATTAAAAAGTGCAGCGCCCTGTCGCTAAGCGATTCCGGGAGCTGCAGGATTTTTTATACCATCAAGCGTGGTTTAACGCTTGTCCAGCGGGACGAAATCTCGCTGTGTGTAACCTGTATACAGCTGTCTCGGGCGCCCAATGCGATAGCTGCCACTGATCATCTCGTTCCAGTGGGCGATCCAGCCAACCGTGCGGCCCACCGCAAAAATGACGGTAAACATACTGGTCGGAATGCCCATGGCTTTGAGAATAATGCCGGAGTAGAAGTCGACATTTGGGTAGAGCTTTTTCTCGATGAAGTACTCATCAGAGAGTGCGATTTCTTCCAGCCGCTTGGCGATCTCAAGCAGGGGATCATCGATACCGAGCTCTGCCAGCACTTCATCGGCTGCTTCTTTCATTACCTTGGCGCGAGGATCGAAGTTCTTGTAGACCCTGTGGCCAAAACCCATGAGCCGGAACGGGTCGTTTTTGTCTTTGGCGCGAGCGACAAACTCGTCGATTCTGGATACATCACCAATTTCCTGCAGCATCTCCAATACCGCCTCGTTGGCGCCACCGTGTGATGGCCCCCACAGTGCGGCGATGCCCGCAGCGATACAGGCGAACGGGTTGGCGCCGGAAGAGCCAGCCAAACGCACAGTCGACGTGGACGCATTCTGCTCGTGATCGGCGTGGAGCAGGAAGATGCGATCCATTGCCGTTGCCAGCACCGGACTGATATTACTGGGTTCACAGGGGTTGCCGAACATCATGTGTAGGAAGTTCTCTGCGTAGTTCAGGCTGTTGTCAGGGTACATGAACGGTTGCCCGGTGGAGAACTTGTAACTCATGGCTGCGATAGTGGGCATTTTTGCGATAAGCCGGAACGCGGCAATCTGCCGGTGGTGTTCGTCGGATATCTCCAGTGAATCGTGGTAGAAAGCGGAGAGGGCGCCTACCACGCCACACATGATCGCCATCGGGTGTGCGTCGCGTCGGAAACCGTTGAAAAAGGTACGGATCTGTTCATGCACCATGGTGTGTCTGTGTACGGTACCGACAAACTGGGCTTTCTGCTCTTTGGTGGGGAGTTCGCCATAGAGCAGCAGATAGCAGGTTTCGAGGTAGTCAGACTGTTCGGCCAATTGCTCGATGGGGTAGCCTCGGTGCAGGAGGATGCCCTTGCCGCCGTCTATAAAGGTAATCTGTGATTCGCATGCCGCAGTAGAGACAAAGCCGGGATCAAAAGTGAACATCCCCTTGCCGGTGAGGCCTCCGACATCCAGCACATCTGGCCCCAGGGTGCCAGAGTAAATCGGCAGATCAATTGATTCTTCGATGCCATCAATCTTGAGAGTGGCTTTTTTGTCGCTCATAAAAGGTCCTGGGAAGTATTCGATCGAAAGGGAGTTACTATAAAGTTTCGTGGGTTTTTGTCAATTGGAGTGCCCCTCAAACCCATGAATAACCCGCTATGCAGGGATTTGTGACAAACTGATTCAACACAGCCTAACGTCTTTGCCTGGGAAGAAGTCATTGCAGCGCACATGGTAACGTGGATTGTATTTAATGTCGCAAATGCCTATAATCTTGCGCGTTTTGCAAGTATGCCAAAGCAGTGGCCGATGCAGTTTTCGGCGACGCGACATTCCGATTAATTGCCCTCCGGGCGTCATACAGACGGTACTCTATTGTGAAAGATAAGCGCCCCGTTAACCTGGACATAGGGTCCATGCGGCTTCCCATCACCGCATGGGCGTCCATTACTCACCGCGCCTCCGGCGTGTTCATTTTTGCCGGTATGGCCGTATTGTTGTGGGCCCTTGATGCCAGCCTGGCCAGCCCGGAAAGCTTCGCGTCATTGCAGGAGTCTTTGGGCAATCCGCTGTTGAAGCTGGTGATATGGGCGATAATGGCCGGCCTCATATACCACGCATTGGCCGGTATAAAGCATTTGATTATGGATATGGGGATTGGCGAAACCATGGAGGGCGGCATTCGCGGTGTGCGCATCGTGGTTTCTCTTTCCGTGGTACTTATTTTGGCAGCGGGGATTTGGCTATGGTAACGGCAGTAACCAGCATGGGCCGTTCGGGGCTCTACGATTGGCTGATGCAGCGGGTAACGGCTGTGATTCTGTTGGCTTATTTTCTCTATGTAGGTTTGGTGGTTGTCAGCGGTGTTGACTATGCCGCATGGAGCGATCTGTTCTCCCAGACCTGGATGCGCGTTTTCAGTTTGCTTGCGCTCATCTCTCTGGGTGTTCACGCCTGGGTAGGGCTGTGGGCCGTATTCACTGATTATTTCACCGAGCGCATGATGGGCAGTGCCGGCAATGTTATTCGCCTGGTCGCACAGTTCGTCAGCGGCCTCGTCATGTTCACGTATCTAGTCTGGGGCATCCAGATTCTGTGGGGTTTGTAACAATGGCTGCTCTTCGTACTATTACATTTGACGGCGTTATCGTCGGTGGCGGTGGCGCTGGAATGCGCGCTGCACTGCAACTGGCGCAGTCCGGTTTCAAAACGGCAGTAATATCCAAAGTCTTTCCAACGCGCTCTCATACGGTATCTGCACAAGGCGGCATAACCTGCGCCATCGCATCTGCAGATCCGCATGACGATTGGCGCTGGCATATGTACGACACCGTGAAGGGCTCCGATTACATCGGTGACCAGGACGCCATCGAATACATGTGCAGTGTTGGCCCCGAAGCGGTGTACGAACTCGAGCATATGGGTCTGCCGTTCTCGCGTACCGAGGAAGGGCGTATTTATCAACGCCCCTTTGGCGGGCAGTCAAAAAATTACGGTGAGGGCGGTCAGGCCGCTCGAACCTGTGCTGCGGCAGACCGTACGGGTCACGCCCTGTTGCACACCCTCTATCAGGGCAACCTGAAGCACGAAACCGTGTTTTTCAATGAGTGGTATGCTACTGATCTGGTAAAGAACCAGGACGGTGCTGTTGTCGGCGTGATCGCGATCTGCATGGAAACAGGCGAGGTCGTCCATATCAAGTCCAAGGCAACTGTTCTAGCCACCGGTGGCGCGGGGCGGATTTACGCCTCCACTACCAATGCACACATCAACACTGGTGACGGTATTGGCATGGTGCTGCGGGCGGGCTTCCCGGTACAGGATATCGAAATGTGGCAGTTCCACCCGACGGGTATCGCCGGTGCCGGCGTACTGGTCACTGAGGGCTGTCGAGGTGAGGGTGGTTACCTCATCAATAAAGACGGTGAGCGCTTTATGGAGCGCTATGCGCCAAATGCCAAGGACCTTGCCGGCCGCGATGTTGTCGCTCGTTCCATGGTAATGGAAATACTCGAGGGAAGAGGTTGCGGGCCCGAGGGTGACCACGTGTTCCTGAAGCTGGATCACCTTGGGGAGGAAGTGCTGGAAAGCCGACTTCCGGGTATCTGCGAGCTGTCGCGCACATTTGCCCATGCCGATCCGGTGAAAGAGCCAGTGCCAGTGGTGCCGACCTGTCACTACATGATGGGCGGGATTCCAACCAATGTGCACGGCCAGGCGTTGAGCGTTGGCCCCGATGGTGCCGATTCAGTTATCCCCGGATTGTTTGCCTGTGGTGAGGTTGCCTGTGTGTCGGTGCACGGCGCCAACCGGTTGGGCGGGAATTCACTGTTGGATCTCGTGGTATTTGGGCGTGCTTCAGGTCTGTTTATTGAAAAATCCCTGCGTGAGGGTATCGATCTGCGCGAGGCGTCTGAAAGCGATGTCGAACATGCAATGTCACGCCTCGAAAAGTTGAATAACTCCAGTGGCGGTGAAAACGTCGCTGAGTTGCGCAAGGAATTGCAGAACACGATGCAGAATCACTTTGGTGTGTTCCGCGATGGTCCATTTATGCAGGAGGGTATCGATAAATTGGCCGAGTTGCGCGGACGAATAGAAAACGCACAGCTTGCCGATAAGAGTATGGCCTTCAATACGGCACGTATAGAAGCGCTGGAACTGCACAATTTATTCGAAGTGGCTGAAGCGACCGCTATCACCGCCGAGGCGCGTACCGAGAGCAGGGGTGCTCATGCGCGAAACGATTACGATTCGCGTGATGATGAGAACTGGTTGTGTCACTCTCTGTACTTTCCCACCGACAAACGTGTAGGTAAGCGGAAGGTTAATTTTGAGCCGAAAACGGTTGATACCTTTCAGCCGAAAGCGCGTGTTTACTAAGGGGCCTGAATCATGTTGCAAGTCAGTATATATCGCTACAATCCGGAACTCGATTCAGAGCCCTACATGCAGGATGTACAGGTCGACACCGGCGGCAAGGACCTAATGGTCCTGGATGTGATGGAGATGATCAAGGCGCAGGACACCACGGTGACCTACCGCCGATCCTGCCGTGAAGGCGTGTGTGGGTCTGATGGCGTCAATATGAACGGCGTGAATGGTCTGGCCTGTGTCACCGCTCTATCCAAGGTTGTGAAAAACAACAAGCTGGTGCTGCGTCCGCTGCCCGGTCTGCCGGTGATCCGCGATCTTATTGTGGATATGAGCCTTTTTTATGCGCAGTATGAGAAAGTGCAACCTTACCTCCAAAACGATACGCCCGCGCCGGCGATCGAACGACTGCAATCTCCTGAAGCCCGGGAAAAACTGGACGGTTTGTACGAGTGTATTCTGTGCGCCTGTTGCTCAACCTCCTGTCCTTCGTTCTGGTGGAACCCGGACAGGTTCATCGGCCCGGCTGGACTATTGCAGTCCTATCGCTTTCTGGCGGACTCCCGCGATACCGCAACCGAGGAGCGTTTATCGAAACTGGATGATCCCTTCAGCGTTTTTCGTTGCCATGGTATTCAGAATTGTGTCAATGTATGTCCCAAGGGGCTCAACCCCACACGGGCCATCGGCCACATACGAAACATGTTGCTTACACGTGCTACCTAGCTTTAATTTCTACTTGTAACTTATTGAATATACAGGTTAAAACAGAGAAAATTGTCCGCATGTAAGGCTCTGTTAGGTGCTGTCTTTCCACTGGGAGGGCAGCCGTGCGGTATTAACCCGCCCTGTATACGCATCGAGCGCGCTTTCGGCATGTGGCGACGCAGAACAGGTCAACCGCGCCCCGGGAGGGGTACAGATGCAAAATAGCACCATGGAATTACTGTGGCAGAGCTCCCACATTGCGGGCGGCAATGCGACTTATGTTGAGAATCTATACGAGTCCTACCTGAAAGACCCCAATGGCGTGCCTGAACAGTGGCGCGACTATTTTGACAAGCTCCCGACCGTGGCGTCAGAAGTCGTTCAGGTGGAGGATGTCCCCCACTCTGTCATTCGAAAGCGTTTCGCACAGATCAGCAAGATGCGCGTGCGCACAGAAGCGACCGTGCAACACGACTCGCAGGCGACAGAGTACGAACGCAAGCAGGTGTGTGTTGTTCAACTCATATCGGCCTATCGTCAGCGCGGGCACCAGAAGGCCAACCTCGACCCGCTGGGGTTGGCCGAGCGCGAGCAGGTCGCTGACTTAAACCTCAGTTTTCACCAGCTGTCCAAAGCGGACTTCGACACTGTATTCCAGACCGGCACGCTGCACATCGGCAAGGCCGATGCTACGCTGGGCGAAATCTACGAAGCGCTCAATCGTACCTACTGTAATACGATTGGTGCCGAGTTCATGCATATTGTCGATACCTCGCAAAGGCACTGGATAATGCAGCGCATGGAGTCTGTGCGCTCCGCGCCGGACTACGGGACAGAGGTTCGCCGGCAATTGCTCACGCAATTAATCAACGCTGAGGGGCTGGAAAAGTCACTGGCCTCGAAGTACCCCGGTACCAAACGATTTGGCCTGGAAGGCGGTGAAAGCCTGGTACCTATGCTGTCGGAGATGGTGCAGCGTTGCGGTGCACTCAGTGCGAAAGAGATTGTTATCGGCATGGCCCACCGCGGTCGGTTGAATGTGTTAATCAATATACTCGGCAAAAACCCCTCTGAGTTGTTCGCGGAGTTTGAGGGCAGGGCACAGTACTCCAGTTCCGGTGATGTTAAATATCACCAGGGTTTTTCCTCTAATGTGATGACTGCTGGCGGCGAAGTGCATCTGGCGCTGTCATTTAACCCGTCCCACCTGGAGATTGTGGCGCCCGTGGTGGAGGGCTCGGTTCGCGCGCGTCAGGAACGCCGCAACGATGCCACCGGTGACCTTGTAGTACCCATCGTCATTCACGGTGACGCGGCGTTTGCCGGTCAGGGCGTGGTGATGGAGACGTTCCAGATGTCACAAACCCGCGCCTACAAAACCGGTGGCACTATTCACATCGTGCTCAACAATCAGGTGGGGTTCACCACGCACAAGCGAGAGGATGCGCGCTCCACTGAATACTGCACCGATATCGCAAAAATGGTGCAAGCCCCGATTTTTCACGTTAATGCGGATGACCCTGAAGCCGTGTTGTTTGTCACGCAGTTGGCTATCGATTACCGCACGGAATTCAAGAAGGATGTAGTTATTGACCTGATCTGTTATCGGCGCCGCGGCCACAATGAAGCGGACGAACCCTCGGTAACACAGCCGCTGATGTATGCGCAAATATCCAGCCATAAGACCACGCAGGAGATTTACGCTGAAAAGCTCATCAACGAAGGGGTCATCGCAGAAACCGAGGTGCAGGCGCTGGTAGATCGCTATCGAGATGCGCTGGACCGTGGTGCGCCACTGGTCAGCAGCCTGGTCACTGAACCCAACAAAGCCCTGTTCGTCGACTGGTCTCCTTATCTGGGTCACGACTGGACGCTGGAGTGCGACACCCGGGTCGATATGCAGACATTGCAGGCGCTGGCGCACAGCACCAATCTGGCGCCGGATGGCTTTCCGCTGCAGCGCCAGGTATCAAAGATACTTGAGGATCGCCGCAAAATGGGCGCCGGCGCTATGCCGATAAACTGGGGGTTTGCGGAAAACCTAGCCTACGCCTCGTTGCTGGATGCAGGGTACCCCGTTCGCCTGACCGGGCAGGATGTCGGCCGTGGCACGTTCTCTCATCGCCACGCTGTCTTGCACAACCAGTCCGATGGCAGCTCGTACATCCCGTTGCAACATATCGGTGAAGAGCAAGCCAAGTTTGTGATTCACGATTCACTGCTGTCTGAGGAGGCCGTGCTGGCGTTCGAATACGGCTATGCCACCACATTGCCGCAGGGGCTGGTGATATGGGAAGCTCAGTTTGGCGATTTCGCCAACGGTGCACAGGTTGTCATCGATCAGTTTATTACCAGTGGGGAGCACAAATGGGCGCGTCTGTGCGGCCTGACCATGCTGCTGCCGCACGGATATGAAGGCCAGGGTCCTGAGCACTCTTCGGCGCGTCTGGAACGTTTCATGCAGCTTTCAGCTGAACACAATATACAGGTGTGTGCGCCGACGACACCAGCGCAGGTGTTTCATATGCTTAGGCGCCAGGCAATACGCCCGCTTCGCAAACCGCTGGTGGTGATGTCGCCAAAGAGTTTGCTGCGTCATAAAGAGGCGATCTCAACCATCGATGAGCTCGCCGATGGGCACTTCCACAATGTACTGGATGAGACCGATGATCTCGACACATCCAAGGTCGAGCGTATTATTATCTGCAGTGGCAAGGTGTTTTACGATCTTCGTGCGGCTCGGCGAGAGCGCGGACTGGAGCATATCGCTATATTGCGATTAGAGCAGCTGTACCCCTTTCCAGAGGATGAACTGCAGGAAATCCTGGCCAAGTCCTACCCGAATATCGTCGATGCAATCTGGTGTCAGGAAGAACCAATGAACCAGGGTGCGTGGTACGCCAGTCAGCATCATATGCGGCGTGTGATACAGCGCCACAAGGTAGATGTCTACCTGCGTTACGTTGGGCGGGAGGCGTCAGCCGCGCCTGCGGCCGGCTATATGGCCCTTCATCTGGAGCAGATGAAGCAATTTATTGATGAAGCCCTGGGTGAGATGCCCTGGGGCAGTTAGCAACAACCTGATGGTTATAAAGGAATAGAAATGTCTATCGAAATCAAGGCTCCTGTGTTTCCTGAGTCCATCGCTGATGGGGAGGTGGCCGCCTGGCACAAATCAGAAGGCGAGGCTGTCGCCCGCGACGAACTGATTGTCGAAATTGAAACGGACAAGGTGGTACTGGAAGTCGTGGCTCCCGCCGATGGTGTGATCTCGAAAATCCACGCACAAGTAGGGGAAACGGTTGAGGGGCAGCAGTTGCTGGCAACTCTGGAAGAGGGGCAGGTCGCAGCGGCCGGTGCCTCGTCAGGGGCGGAGCAGACACCAGAGTCCTCCGCTGTGCAACCAGCCGCCAGCGACACGCCTTCGACCGACTTGTTGGGGCCCGCGGCCAGGCAACTGGTGGAAAAACACAAACTGGATATCAGCGCGATTACGGGCACCGGAAAAGGTGGCCGCATACTAAAGGAAGATATCCTGAAATTTATGAAATCACAGGATGAAGCCACCGAGGCAGCGCCAACGCCGGCAGCGCCAGTGCCAGCGCCTACCGCCAGCACAGCGGAGGGCCAGCCGGAGGCGCGGGTGTCCAGCGAGCGGATTGAGCGCCGCGTGCCGATGACCCGTATGCGAGCAAAAATCGCCGAGCGCCTGTTGGACGCCTCGCAGCAGACTGCGATGCTGAGCACGTTCAACGAGGTCAATATGGCCCCGGTGATGGCATTGCGCGCCAAGTACAAGGAACAGTTCGAGAAAACGCACAATGGCACACGGCTCGGTTTTATGGGCTTTTTTGTCAAAGCCGCGTGTGAGGCGCTGAAACGTTTTCCAGCCGTTAATGCCTCCATTGATGGCAATGATATTGTCTACCATGGCTATCAGGATATCGGCGTGGCCGTATCGACCAAGGGTGGACTGGTTGTGCCGGTCATGCGCGATGCCGACTTTATGAGTTTGGCCGACGTCGAGGCGGCTATTACCGACCTTGGAAAGCGCGCCAAGGATAGCAAGCTGACTATTGAGGACATGACAGGTGGCACGTTCACCGTCACTAATGGTGGTGTTTTTGGCTCGTTGTTGTCTACGCCCATCCTGAATCCCCCGCAGACCGGGATACTCGGGATGCACAAGATTCAGGACCGCCCCATGGCCGTGAACGGGGAAGTGGTTATCCTGCCAATGATGTATCTGGCACTGACTTATGATCACCGCCTGATCGATGGTAAAACAGCGGTCCAGTTTTTGGTGGCAGTGAAGGATTTAATTGAGGATCCGGCCAGGATTCTTTTACAGCTTTAAGACTGTTGTGGGTTTCTCAAGCTGTCCGTTGCGATAGTGCAAGCATTCAATAGTAAAACGACTCTAAATTGGGAATGACGATGTCAGATAAATATGATTTGGTGGTTATAGGATCAGGTCCCGCTGGATATGTGGCTGCCATCAAAGCGGCGCAACTGGGTTTAAAAACGGCCTGTGTTGAGATGTGGCTGGATGACAGGGACAAGGTTCAACTCGGGGGCACCTGCCTCAATGTAGGCTGCATTCCCTCCAAGGCGCTGCTGGACAGTAGTTACAAGTTTACCGAGGTGCGTGATGATCTGTCTGTGCATGGCATATCCGTCAAGGAGCCAAAGTTTGATGTGCCCGCCATGCTGGCTCGCAAGGACAAGATTGTCACACAGCTCACCGGCGGAATAGCGGGATTGTTCAAGCACAACGGCGTTACAGCGATAGCAGGTAAGGCTAGGGTGTTATTCGGCACCAAGGTTGAGGTGACCGATGCCAAGGGCGATGTGACGGAACTGCAGGCGGACAACATCATAATCGCAGCCGGGTCCCTGCCTGTAAACATTCCGCCAGCGCCTATCGACAATGACTATATCATCGATTCCACCGGCGCACTGGCGCTAACCGAAGTGCCAAAAAGGCTTGGTGTTATCGGAGCTGGCGTCATCGGCCTTGAGCTCGGTAGTGTGTGGCGCAGGCTGGGCGCCGAAGTGGTTATGCTCGAAGCGTTGGATGATTTCCTGCCGATGATGGATTTGCAGATCAGCAAGGAAGCGGCCAAGGTTTTCAAGAAACAGGGACTGGATATACGTCTCGGTGCGCGTGTTACCAATGCCGAAGTCAAGGATGGCAGCGTAGTTGTGACCTATTCAACAGCCGATGGCGAGCACACCGAAAGTTTCGATAAGCTCATCGTGGCAGTGGGTCGCAAACCCAATTCAGAAGGGCTATTTTCCTCCGACAGCGGTGTCACACTGGACGAGCGCGGCTTTATCTATGTCAATGATTTCTGTGAAACAGAAGCGCCCCATGTGTACGCTGTCGGCGATATAGTGCGGGGCCCGATGCTCGCTCACAAGGGTTCGGAAGAGGGGGTCATGGTCGTCGAACGTATCGTCGGCGAGCAGGCGCAGATGAACTATGATTGCATACCCTCTGTCATTTACACCCACCCGGAAATAGCTGCAGTCGGAAAAACCGAGCAGGAACTTAAAGCGGACGGTATTGAATATAAAACCGGCGTATTCCCTTTTTCCGCAAGCGGGCGAGCGCTGGCGGCAAATGATCCACAGGGCATGGTAAAGTTGATCGCCCATGCTGAGACCGACCGCATACTGGGCTGCCATATTCTGGGCGCTTCGGCGGCAGATCTGGTGCAGCAGGTTGTGATAGCGATGGAGTTCGGTTCCAGTGCAGAAGATCTTGCTTTAACAGTGTTTGGACATCCTACGCTGTCTGAAGCAGTACACGAAGCCGCGCTGGCGGTGGATGGCCATGCCATTCATATTGCCAATAGAAAAAAGCGGTAGTGACACTCTTCCAGGTGTGTACAGCAGCATAAATTGTAGACGCGCCGGGATATTCATGGGCCCGTTTGGCAAAGGCTTTACTGCCGAACGGCCTTTATTATTGACAGTTTTTACTAGATAACAGGATAGAACATGAATCTTCATGAGTATCAGGGTAAGCAACTGTTCGCTGAGTATGGTTTGCCTGTCTCCAAGGGGTTTGCTGTTGACACCCCAGAGGATGCAGCGGCTGCAGCGGACAAAATTGGCGGTGACATGTGGGTGGTTAAAGCCCAGGTTCACGCCGGTGGTCGCGGTAAGGCGGGCGGTGTCAAGCTGGTTAAAACCAAGGACGAGATCAAGGACTTTGCAGCAAAATGGTTGGGTCAACGTCTGGTAACGTATCAGACCGATGAAGGCGGCCAACCGGTCAGCAAAATTCTGGTAGAGACTTGCACTGATATCGCTGAAGAGCTGTACCTGGGAGCGGTGGTGGATCGTTCTTCCCGACGTATCGTTTTCATGGCTTCTACAGAGGGTGGTGTGGAAATTGAGAAAGTCGCGGAAGAGACTCCTGAGAAAATTCTTCGT
This sequence comes from Halioglobus sp. D3-4, assembly GCF_055809315.1. Lineage (NCBI taxonomy): Bacteria > Pseudomonadati > Pseudomonadota > Gammaproteobacteria > Cellvibrionales > Halieaceae > Halioglobus > Halioglobus sp. D3-4. The sequence continues at coordinate 1,359,600 of NZ_CM147907.1, read as the reverse complement.
GCGACTATCGATCCTTTGGTGGGGCCACAGCCTTATCAGGGCCGTGAGCTGGCTTTCAAACTCGGCCTTTCAGGTGAGCAGATCAAACAATTCGTGAAGATCTTCATGGGACTGGCGCAGATGTTTGCCGAGAAAGACCTGGCGCTGATCGAAATCAACCCGCTGGTTATTACTGACGAGGGCAACCTGCATTGCCTGGATGCCAAAATCGGTGTCGATAGCAATGCGCTCTATCGTCAGAAACAGCTTCAGGAGATGCACGACCCCAGTCAGGAAGACGAGCGTGAATCACACGCTGCTCGCTGGGAGCTCAATTATGTGGCGCTCGATGGCAACATTGGCTGCATGGTGAACGGCGCCGGCCTTGCTATGGGCACAATGGATATCGTTGCACTTCACGGCGGCTTCCCCGCCAATTTCCTGGATGTGGGCGGCGGTGCCACAAAAGAACGTGTGTCAGAAGCGTTCAAAATCATTCTGTCAGATGACAAGGTAAAAGCCGTACTTATCAATATCTTCGGCGGTATTGTGCGCTGTGACCTGATTGCAGAAGGTGTCATCGGAGCCGTAGAAGAGATAGGCGTTGAAGTGCCGGTGGTTGTGCGTCTGGAAGGCAACAATGCCGAACTGGGCCAGAAGGTCCTGGCTGAGAGCGGTTTGAATATTATCGCTGCCACCAGCCTTACCGATGCTGCCCAGCAGGCAGTGAAAGCAGCGGGAGGAGCCGCATAATGAGTATTCTAATCGACAAAAACACCAAAGTGATCTGCCAGGGCTTCACCGGTTCGCAGGGTACGTTCCACTCAGAACAGGCCATCGAATACGGCACGAAAATGGTAGGTGGTGTCACACCCGGCAAAGGCGGCCAGGAACACCTCGGCTTGCCCGTGTTCAATACGGTGTCAGAGGCGGTTGAAGCTACCGGTGCAGAGGCTTCGGTGATCTATGTGCCGGCGCCATTTTGCAAAGACTCGATACTGGAAGCAGCCAACGGTGGTATTAAACTGATCGTGTGTATCACTGAAGGTATCCCCACGCTGGATATGCTCGACGCAAAAGTGAAGTGCGACGAACTTGGCGTACGACTGATCGGCCCCAACTGTCCCGGCGTGATCACGCCCGGCGAGTGCAAGATCGGTATCATGCCCGGTCATATCCACCTACCAGGTAAGGTTGGTATTGTGTCTCGCTCTGGCACGCTGACCTATGAAGCGGTCAAGCAGACAACAGATGCAGGGTTTGGTCAATCCACTTGTGTCGGGATTGGCGGTGATCCTATTCCCGGTTCCAACTTTATCGATATTTTGCGGATGTTCCAGGACGACCCTGCCACAGAGGCGATTGTAATGATCGGCGAGATTGGCGGAACGGCGGAAGAGGAGGCTGCGGCCTATATTAAGGCCAATGTGACCAAGCCGGTGGTGTCCTATATCGCTGGCGTCACCGCGCCCAAAGGTAAGCGCATGGGTCACGCCGGAGCCATTATCTCCGGTGGCAAGGGAACGGCCGACGAGAAGTTTGCCGCGCTGGAAGATGCAGGTGTGAAGACAGTCCGCAGTCTCGCCGAGATTGGTACTGCATTGTCTGAGGTTACTGGCTGGTAATTTCCCTCTACACTCGATCAAAGATAAGGCCCGTCACTGTACGGGTCTTTTTTTTGCATCGAATTTGCGCTCAGCGAATCGTGGTTAAAGCCTAAAAAATGCTCGTACAGCCATAAATTCCACGTCCTCCCTTGAAAAAAACGACGGCCACCCCAATATCATCGTAAGGAATTAACTCCCGTAAATTCAATGACATATAATGAGGTTGACATGACCGCTGATGTAAAGAAAGAGACCCTGGGCTTCCAGACTGAAGCGAAACAACTGCTTCACCTAATGATCCATTCCCTGTATAGCAACAAGGAAATCTTCCTGCGTGAGCTGATCTCCAACTCAAGTGATGCCATCGACAAACTGCGTTTTGCCACACTGGAAAATGAATCACTCCTAGAGGGGGATTCCGAGTTTCAGATACGTGTTGAGGTCGACAAAGACAACAATACCATCACGCTAAGCGACAACGGTATCGGTATGAACCGGGAAGATGTTATCGAAAATCTCGGTACGATTGCCAAGTCGGGCACTGCATCTTTCCTCGAAAGCCTCACGGGCGATGCGCGCAAGGACTCGCAACTGATCGGTCAGTTCGGTGTCGGCTTCTACTCGGCGTTTATTGTGGCGGACCGTGTTGAAGTGCACACGAGAAAAGCAGGTGAGCCCGCCGACGCAGGTGTACTGTGGGAATCTCATGGTGAAGCAGAGTTTTCCATCGAGGCGAAATCCCGGGATGCACGCGGTACAAGCATCACCTTATTCCTTAAGGATGACTGCAAGGAATTTGCAGACGATTGGCGCGTGCGCAGCGTAATCAAGAAATACTCCGATCACATCTCTGTGCCTGTGATGATGGCCAGGCCGCCAGCGCCCCCCGCGGAAGGTGAAGAGGACCAAGCAGGGGAAGAGGAGCCCGCAGAGTTTGAGGCCATCAATGAAGCGACCGCGCTGTGGACGCGCCCCCGTAGCGAAGTCTCTGACGACGAATATAAGGCTTTCTACAAGCACATTTCGCACGATTTTGAAGATCCGCTGACCTGGAGCCACAACAAGGTAGAGGGCAAACTGGAGTACACCAGCTTGTTGTATCTGCCGGCCCGAGCACCGTTTGATATGTGGAACCGCGAGATGTCGCGCGGCCTCAAACTCTATGTCCAGCGCACATTCATCATGGACGAAGCTGAACAGTTTCTGCCAATGTACCTGCGGTTTGTCAAAGGTGTGGTTGATTCCAACGATCTGTCCCTGAATGTATCCCGGGAGATCCTGCAGCAGGACCCTGCTGTTGAGAGTATGCGCAACGCCCTGACCAAGCGTGTGTTGGACATGCTGGGTAAAATGGCCAAAGACAAGGACAGCGAAGACTACGCCAATTTTTGGAAACAGTTCGGCACCGTGCTCAAGGAAGGTCCGGCAGAGGATATGGCGAACCAGGAAAAAATCGCCAAGCTGTTGCGCTTCAGCACTACGCATACCGATTCCGAAAAGCAGGATCAATCACTTGAAGATTACGTGTCCCGTATGCAGGAGACACAGGACAAGATCTACTACGTTGTTGCGGAGAATTTCAATACCGCTCGCAAGAGCCCCCATCTGGAAGTGTTCCGCAAGAAAGGCATCGAAGTACTATTGCTTTCGGATCGCGTCGACGATTGGCTGATGAACCACTTGCGCGAATTTGACGGAAAACAACTGCAGGATGTCGCACGCGGTGCACTGGACCTGTCCAGCGATTCCGACGACGAAAAGGCCGAGCAGGAGTCACTGGCCAAGGAATCTGAGGCACTGATAGAACGGATATCCGCGGTACTGGAAGCCAAAGTGAGTGAAGTTCGTGCTACTGCCCGTTTGACAGACTCGGTAGCCTGTCTGGTGGTCGGTGAAAACGACATGGGTGCCCAGATGCGTCGCATCATGGAGGCAGCCGGTCAGGCGGTGCCGGAGACTAAGCCCATTCTGGAGATCAACCCGAGTCATCCTTTAGCGCTCCTGCTGGATGGGGAAGCTGACGAAGACCGGTTTGCGAATCTTGCGCATATCATCTTTGACCAGGCCGCCCTTGCTGAGGGCGGTCATCTGGATGATCCTGCCGAGTACGTGTCCAGGCTGAACTCGCTGCTGGTGGAACTCAGCAAGGCGTAACCTATCTCACGCTAGCATGTTCTTTGGGGCGCTAGCGTGTCATCCTGTGCCCCGCATTCGGGACACGTCGCGTCTCAACGGATATTCACAGGTTCAGCGCCGGGCACTGCTGTCGTATGATGCTATGATGTCCGTCGAACAGGCCTGCAAACGGAGCCGGGGATACGATGATATTGACAATCTGGCGACACGGAACCGCGGAGTATGCCAGCAATGATCGCCTGCGAGAATTGACGACAGGGGGGCGCGAGGACCTCGGGTTCGGCAGCGCTCAGTTTCGCCAGGCCTGTCTGCTGCGCAATATAGTGCCTGTGACTGCTTTGCTGCACAGCCCGTGGGTACGGACCACGCAGACGGCACAAATTATCGCGATTGCACTTCACACGCCAACAATCGTTTCCGCAGACGCGCTGCGACCCGGGGGCACTCTGGCCGGAGTCGACACGCTCTTGTCCAGCCACATGAAGAGCGATATACAGCAACATATCGTCCTCGTCTCCCATCAACCTATGGTGTCGAATCTAGTGGACAGCTACCTCGGTGAAGCAGGCACCGTGCCATCGCTTCCTCCGGGTGGCTTGGTGTCTCTGTCGCTGGATGTGGTGGCGGCGGGCTGCGCGAGGCTGCTGTTCTGGGCGTTTCCGCCCGAATATGAAGTGGGTATGTAATGCCGGAGCAAGCAATTCAACGTCAACCGAAGCCACTGCAATGGCAGGTAAACCAATTACAACTAGCGGGATTATCCTGGGGTGAACAAGGCGAGAAACCGCTGCTTGCGCTCCACGGATGGTTGGATAATGCAGCGAGTTTCACGTTTTTGGCGCCGCTGCTGACAGGTTACCATGTCGTTGCACTGGACCTGACCGGACATGGCCAAAGTGACCGGCGCTCCGCGGATGCCAGTTATCAGATTTGGGATGATCTGCCGGAAATCCTCGGTGTGGTCGATGCCCTGGGCTGGGAAACGTTTGACCTCGTCGGGCATTCCCGTGGAGCCATTATTTCGACGTTGCTGGCCAGCGCGTTTCCACAGCGAATCCATCGTCTTGTGCTGCTCGACGCGGTTGTGCCAGCGGCCATTGCCGAGAGCGAATTTCCGGCGCAAATACGCAGGGCGTTGGAAGACAAAGCGCGCTTGCTGAGCCGCGCCAATCGGGTGTTCTCCAGCGCTGAGGATGCTATTGCTCCGAGGATGGAACGCGGCTTGTCAGCGGCTGCTGCCAGGGTGCTGGTGGAGCGCAATCTGTGTGAGTGTCCAGAGGGTTTGACCTGGACCACTGATCCAAGACTGCACGGTGCTTCCGCCGTCAAGCTCAGTGAAGCGCACCTGCAGGCAGTGTTAGCAGCGCTGGATATGCCGACTTTACTACTGCTGGCGCACAACGCCGGGAATGCCCGCACATTAGCGGATTACGCAGAGCGACATATTACATACCTGACGCTGGACACTATCGAAGGGGGGCACCATTTTCATATGGAAGACAAGGCAACTGAGGTAGCGCAACGCATGCATCAATTTTTCTCATCGCCCGCAGAGTGTGAACCCGCATGATGCTCAGTTATCGCGCCATAGTGCTGTACTGTACCGGGCTGTTTGCCAGTCTTTTGTTTAGCACAGCTGTTACCGCGCAGCCGCCCGATCTAGCGGCACTGCTGCAGGAGGTTGACGCCTACCCACATACACAGCAGATCGAATTCTCGCAGCGCAAGGTCATCGATTACGAGGTTGGGCTGGGAGCTATACAGAAGATTCGCGGCGAGTGGCACTTCAAGGACAGCGAGCGACTCAGTGGTACATTAATCAGCTATACCTGGTTGCTGGACACGGGATTTAGCGCTGCCGAGTTGATGGCGCAGCTGTTGGACTCGGTAGCAAACATCAATGGTGCCAGTGAGTTGTTTGCCTGCGAGGGCAGGGCCTGCGGCCGGGCAGTGCAATGGGCGAATCGTGTGTTCAAGCAACGCGTTTTGTTCGGTAGGGAAGATTTGCAGCGCTACCGGGTGTACAGCTTCGAGGGAGCACCGCAAGCCCGTCTTCTTACCTATAGCGCTGAACGCACCGCAGACCGCCAATACCTGCACGTGGAGTGGCTGGTGATGTCACCCTAGCGTGTAGACGTAACTGTGTAGCGAGGGCGGAATTTACATCTGTAGCAGGGACAGAAACTCTTCTCGCGTTTTGTGTTCGCTGCGGAATGTGCCCAGCATTGAGGACGTTTTCATCAGCGAATTCTGCTTTTCCACGCCGCGCATCATCATACACATATGCTGTGCTTCGATAATGACGCCCACACCTTCAGCGTTAGTTACTTCCATGACTGTTTCTGCAATTTGTGCTGTCAGCGCCTCCTGAATCTGCAGGCGCCTTGCGAATACGTCAACGATGCGAGCGACCTTGGATAAACCGAGCACCTTGCCTGTTGGGATATAGGCCACATGGCACTTGCCAATAAAGGGGAGTACATGGTGTTCGCAGAGTGAGTACAGCTCAATATCCTGTACCAGAATCATCTCGCTGGAGGCGGATGGGAAGAGTGCGTCGTTGACGACTTCGTCGACCGACTGACTGTAGCCCTGTGTTAAAAATGCAAAGGCTTTGGCGGCGCGCTTGGGCGTATCCACCAGGCCGGGCCGACTCAGGTCTTCGCCTATCGATTCAATTATTTTTGCCCAGTGATCTTCCAACAGATTGTCTCCACAGTGGTCGCGAGAAGGGGACTGATAGTAGCAACCCGCCTACAGCAAGGCAATTCTGATGCGTGGCGGTCATTTCAGATAACAGCCTGTAAAGAATCGGTTACACTTGCGCGATGAATCAAGATAAACACAGAGATAATCGACCCACGACAGTCGGTGAAGCCCTGCAGTACTGCAGTGACGCCTTGCAACGTGGTGAGGTTTTTTTCGGGCACGGAACCGATAATGCGTGGGATGAAGCCGTGGAAATGGTGCTATACGCCGCCGATTTGCCAGCGGACAGCAGTGACGCCGTGCTGCCACAGCGGCTTGACGATACTGTTGTCAGCCGCTTGTTATCACTGCTGGATCGGCGCGTCACCGAGCAGCTTCCCCTGCCTTACCTGACGGGGCGAGCCTGGTTTGCCGGGCTGCAGTTTCACTGCGACCAGCGCGCGATTATTCCCCGTTCCCCGATTGCCGAACTCATCGCCGGTGAATTCCAGCCCTGGTATGGCGGTCCTGCGCCAACACGTATACTGGACCTGTGCTGTGGGGGAGGCTGTATTGGATTGGCGGTGGCACACTACTTTCCCGACGTCCATGTAGACCTGCTCGATCTGGATGCTGATGCATTGGCGTTGGCGCGAGAAAATGCCGCACTGTTGGGCGTGGAGGATCGTGTCAGTATCTGCCAGTCCGACCTGTTTGACGCGCTGGGTGATGTTCGCTATGACCTTATCCTGAGCAATCCACCCTATGTCGATGCAGCGGATCTGGCCAGTATGCCGGCCGAGTACCACCACGAGCCCGAACTCGCACTCGGTTCAGGCGCGGACGGACTGGATCTGACGCGGCGTATATTGCGCTCAGCAGGCCGCTACCTCCGGGATAGCGGCCTGCTGATTGTCGAGGTGGGCAATAGCTGGCCAGCGCTGGAAGAGACCTATCCCAAGGTACCTTTCACCTGGATTGAGTTCGAGCACGGCGGGGAAGGTGTTTTTGCGTTAACAGCTGATGAGTTGCGAGATTTCAGGGCAAGTGAGCGCGAATAGGCCTATAATACGCCGCTTTATCGGAATGGTAGTCGGGAACAGCAGATATTATGGCGGGTAATTCGATTGGGAAACTCTTCACGGTGACCAGTTTCGGGGAGAGTCACGGTCCGGCGCTGGGCTGTATTATTGACGGCTGCCCGCCGGGGTTGCCGCTGGATGCCGCCGATTTGCAGCGTGACCTCGATCGGCGTAAGCCCGGTACATCGAGGTTTACCACGCAGCGGCGCGAGGCCGACGAAGTCCGTATTCTCTCAGGCGTGTTCGAGGGGCTAACCACAGGAACGCCGATCGGCCTGCTGATAGAAAACACCGATCAGCGCTCCAAGGATTACTCCAATATCAAGGATACCTTCCGTCCCGCTCACGCCGATTATACCTACAACCAAAAGTACGGTTTCAGGGATTATCGCGGTGGCGGTCGCTCCTCTGCGCGTGAGACGGCGATGCGGGTTGCCGCCGGCGCAGTAGCCAAGAAATACCTGTCATCGCGTTACGGCATCGACATTCGCGGCTACCTCGCGCAGCTGGGGCCTATCAGCGTCAAGCAGGTTGATTGGTCGGTGGTTGAGTCAAATCCCTTCTTTTGCCCAGACCCGGACAAACTGGCCGATATGGAGGCCTTTATGGCGGCACTGATCAAAAGTGGTGATTCCATCGGCGCGCGCATCAATGTCGTCGCCAGTGGTGTGATGCCGGGCCTCGGTGAACCGGTGTTCGACAGGCTGGATGCCGACATCGCCAGTGCCATGATGGGGATTAACGCCGTCAAAGGGGTCGAAATTGGCGCGGGGTTTGATGCGGTGGAACAGCACGGCAGCGAACACCGGGATCTATTGACCCCTGAGGGATTCATCGGCAACAACGCCGGTGGTGTGCTCGGTGGCATCAGCAGCGGACAAGACATTACTGTGAGCCTGGCGCTCAAGCCCACTTCCAGTATACGCCAACCCGGAGCCAGTATTAATGTCAGCGGAGAGGCTATAGAGATGGCTACGCACGGTCGTCACGACCCCTGTGTGGGCATTCGCGCAACACCGATCGCCGAGGCGATGCTGGCGATTGTACTCATGGATCATGTGCTGCGTCATCGCGCCCAGAATATGGACGTGCAGTGCGATACGCCGGTTCTTCCCGCCTCAAAGCCGGGTGGCAATGCCCCCTGAAATGCGAATTGCGCGATGAGTAAGGCCAGCCGACGATTTTATCGTACCTTGCTGCTCGGGCTGGTCGCGCTGGGCACTCTGGTCTGGGCGGCTGTCGACCAATTCGGTATAGCCCGAGAGGTCATGCTCGATCTGCTGTTCGGCACGCTCATGATTGCCGTGGGTATCATCGTTTTGGCCGCACTGGGCGTGGGATCCTGGCTAGGGATACGCAAACTGCTCGGGCGCGGCGATGACAGCCAGACCTAGGGCAGGCAAGTACTACGCCAGATCAATCTCCAGTGTCATATTGTCGGCGATCTCGTCCAGGCTGGCTTGCAGGTCATCCATATTGGTCTCTTCCGGAATCCACGCTGCGATGCGGGCATCAAAGATCGGCTCGGCACTCATAGGCGCGCTCTGTACATTGGTATCCAACTCCAGCACATTGATATTGCGCTGTGCCAGTGCCGCAGAGACTTCCCGCACAATGCCGCGGCGGTCCGGCCCGATTACCGTCAGCGTGATGTCACGTCCTGCGGTGGGCGGTGCACTTTCGGGCGTCGCACTCGTGTCCATCGGGGTAACGCGGACGCTGATACCGCTGGCGGCCAGTGTGGCGAGGTCTGCTTCCAGCGCCGGTCCGCCATCCTGTGGCAGGGACACCAGAATAAGGCCGGCGAATTTTCCACCGAGTTGCGAGAGCTTACTTTCATGCCAGTTACCCTGGTTTTTCTCAATGATGGCAGAGAGTTTTTCCACCAGCCCGGGTCGGTCGTCACCGATGAAAGTAACGATAAAAGAAGTTTGCACAGTTTTGACTCCACATTCGTTGGCACAGACCGTATATTAGCGCGCTAACGCCGCCACCAGAAGGAGAACAGCAAGATCATGGCAGATTTTGTGCTGGTTCCACCGCAACGTTTACAAGCCGAAGTGCTGCAGGCGCTACTGGAGGAGTTTGCCTCCCGCGATGGCACAGATTACGGCGAGCGGGAGACGCCACTTGCACAAAAGGTCGAGCAACTTTGTAGCCAGCTACTCAGCGCTGACCTGCAGCTTCTCTATGATGCGGACAGCGAGCAGTGGGACCTGCTGCCGCGCGCGCAGGCAGAAGTGTTGCTCAACAGCTGATAAAATCCCCCGATGATTGATAAACCTGATCACATTCTCGATGCCACCGGGCTGTATTGTCCTGAACCGGTGATGTTATTACACAACCGTATTCGCGACATCGCGGTCGGGGAAACCTTACAGGTGCTGGCGACAGACCCATCTACCCAGCGCGATATCCCCAAGTTCTGTGTTTTTCTGGGCCATGAGTTACTGCAGCATGACGAGCTCGAAGGGCAGTATCGCTATCTGCTGCGGAAACAGGAATCGGCGTAGTGGGCTCGATTGAGCGCGTCAGCGCAATTGCTGAGGAGCCGTTCCTGTCTAAACGCCTGGAGCATGTGTTCAATGCCTGTTTTAGTCGCGAATACAATACCCGCCTGTGCGGTGGTGCCGATGAACCGATCTATCAGCCGGCAAGCGGTGCCGTTGACTACAGCAGGCTTTTCTATCGGCATGACTATTTCGCCAGTGCTTTGCACGAGGTCTCGCACTGGTGCATTGCCGGTGAGCAGCGCAGGCGTGAGCTTGATTTCGGATACTGGTATGCCCCTGAGGGGCGCGGTGTTGAAGAGCAACAGGCCTTTGAGGCGGTTGAGCGCAAACCGCAGGCGCTGGAATGGTATTTCTCCCAAGCCTGCAACTACCGCTTCCGGGTCAGTGCCGACAATATCGATCTGACTAACGCCGGCACACACGATGTGAGCGCCTTTGAACAGGCGGTACTGGAGCAGGCACTCAGTTGGCAGCGAGAGGGCCTGCCGCCCAGGGCTGATGTGTTTTATCGCGCGTTATGTGTTGAATTCGGAACCAGTGTGCCCGCTTCGCAACTGCACTTCACAATGGCAGTACAGCGATGAGGCGCGACGATGCAGCGTGCTTTCCCCGGTGAACCTCTCAGTACTGGCGGATGAGAACATTCCCGCAGTGGAAGAATACTTCGGGCCGCACGCGCGCGTTCGGCGTATCAATGGCCGCGCCGTGGCTCGCACGGATCTCAACGGCGTGGATATTTTGTTGGTGCGATCGGTCACCCGTGTCGATAAAGCGCTGCTGCATGAATCAGCGATAAAATTCGTCGGCACTGCGACCAGTGGCTTTGATCATATCGACCGTGACTACCTCGCGCGTCGGGGTATCGGGTTCGCCCACGCCCCGGGCTCCAATGCCAATTCGGTCGTTGAGTATGTATTGGCAGCCATCGCGGCCACTGGCGAGAAGTTGGAGCAAGTGTTGGCGGGCGGGACACTTGGCATCGTCGGCTATGGTGTGATTGGAAAGGCCGTTGCCGCGCGCTTTACTGCGCTGGGAGTGCGATGTCGCATATGCGACCCCTGGCTTGAGCAGAGCACCATCCCCAATGCGTGCGAGCTGGATACGGTACTGGATTGCGATGTGGTGACGCTGCACGCGCAGCTGACCAACGACGCACCCTGGCCCAGCCATCACTTGCTGGGAAGCAGTGAGCTGCAGAAACTGCGTGCAGGTGCCCTGTTGATCAATGCCAGTCGGGGTTCGGTCATTGATAATGCGGCGTTGGCAGATTTTTTACGGGTACAGCCCGAGACGCTTGTTGTAATGGATGTGTGGGAGAACGAACCCGAGCCTTGTGCTGCCCTGCTTGAACAGGTGACGCTCGGTTCCGCGCATATCGCCGGATACAGTTGGGATGGTAAATTACAGGCCACCCGCATGTTAAGTGACGCTGCGGCCCGCTTCCTGCATTTACCGCAGGGGGATCAGGGCGCTCAGGCGGTCGATGTGGCGCCCATAGACGTAACCGGTGATCTGTCGCAGGCGAACCTGCTGCGTTTTTTGATACAAGCGCGCTACGAGATTCTGCGCGATGACAGCTTGTTGCGCGAGGTAGTGGCACGTTCGCAGCACCAACCGGACGGTGGGGCCGGGTTTGATTTGCTGCGTAAGACCTATCGCAAACGCCGTGAACTGGCGGGTTCCCCGATACGGGGTTTGCGTTCGCCACAACATATTGCTCTGGCGCGTGCGCTCGGCTGTGTCATTGAAAGAGAGAGCGAGTAGTTATGAGCATCGGGCAAGCTGCACTGCATATCGGTTTACTGATTAATCCACTAGCCGGGTTGGGTGGCAGCCTGGCCCTAAAAGGGAGTGATGGCCCCGAGATGCGTGAACGCATCGCACAGATGCCCCGGCAAAGCCGCAATCGGGCGTTGCAGCGGGCAGTGCGCGCTCTGCAATTGCTGGAAGGTGCTCCCTATACAGTGCGGTTTAGCTGCTGGGCCGGCGACATGGGGGAGCGCGCACTGGAGGGTCTCGATTTTGAATGCCAGGTATTGGGTACGGCGGCTGGCGAACTCACCAGCGCCAGCGACACCCGTGAGGCCGCCTCGAGCCTGTATGCTGCCGGTGTCGATCTCATCCTCTTCGCCGGCGGTGATGGCACCGCCCGCGATATCTTCGACGTTATCGGAACTCGCTGTCCGGTGCTGGGCATCCCCGCTGGCGTCAAGATGCACTCGGCAGTTTTTGCCGTCTCACCGGAAGCTGCAGGGGAATTGCTGCAACGCCTGGCGGAAGGTGGGATGGTCGGGGTGCATACGCAGGAGGTGCGCGACATCGACGAACAGGCTTTCCGGCGCGGTCAGGTGCGCAGTCGCTTCTACGGCGAGATGATGGTGCCCAGTGAAGGTCACTACCTGCAGCACACCAAGGTCGGTGGGCGTGAGGACCCCGATCTCGCTATCGCTGACATTGCGGCGTGGCAGGCGGAAATCATGCAGCCGGATGTGACCTATTTGGTAGGACCGGGCTCTACCACAGCGGCGATAATGGCTGAGCTGGGGCTGCCGAATACACTGCTCGGCGTGGATGTGATTTGCGGTGGAAATGTGTTGGCGAATGACGCTGATGAAACGCGGCTGTTGCAGTTGCTGGGTGAAGCATCTGGTCCGGCAGAGCTGATTGCCACCGCTATCGGTGGCCAGGGGCATCTATTCGGGCGCGGAAACCAGCAATTTTCACCCGCAGTGATTCGTCTGGTGGGACTGGAAAATATTACGGTAGTGGCGGCCAAATCGAAAATTACTGCGCTGGAGGGCCGCCCTTTACTGGTGGATACCAATGATGCTGAACTGGATCAGGCGCTCTGCGGTTACCGCATGATCAATACCGGCTACGATGATCACCTGTTGTACCGCGTCAGCGCGGTTTAGCGCAGACAGATTCCTCGCAGCGCTGCAGCGTGTGAAATGCTGTAATTGTCGGGGACTAGCCTAGCTCGTAGTCTGTAGCGGCCTGCTGGTGTACGCTAGTGATAAACGTTTAGACAGTGAGAGTACGACTATGCATGATGACGAAGTCTGGCGCGGTAAATTGACGCCCGAGGAATTCCACGTCTGCCGCGAGAAGGGGACGGAGCGTGCGTTCACAGGAGAGTACTGGGATTGCAAGGAGGAAGGGGTCTACAACTGCCGGTGCTGTGGTGAGCCCTTGTTCCTGTCAGACAGCAAATATGATTCGGGCTGTGGCTGGCCCAGCTTTTTCCAGCCGGCGGACACTGATGGTATTGAGGAGGAGCGAGATACTACCCACGGAATGATACGTACTGAGGTGATGTGCAAAGCCTGCGGCGCTCACCTCGGCCACGTTTTTGAAGACGGACCGGCGCCTACCGGATTGCGATATTGTATTAATAGCCTGTCGGTGAAGTTGGAGCCCAAGGCTAACAAGGATTAGCGGAAACCGGGTCTGAACTGGCGAGGCTGCGCGTCCCGGACTGCGCGTCCCGGACTGCGCGTCCCGCAACAACCTTGTCAAGGTTGCTTGTCCGGAGTAGTAGCATAGTAATCGTATAGAAGCATACATTGGAGCGGGAAACCGGGTTCGAACCGGCGACCTCAACCTTGGCAAGGTTGCGCTCTACCAACTGAGCTATTCCCGCACACAAAAGCGTTTATCCACCGCCGTGGTCGCCGGAACCGACGAGGCTAGGCGCCCCCCCTCAACCTTGGCAAGGTTGCGCTCTACCAACTGAGCTATTCCCGCGAATCTGGCACTTGATGAATGGCGTCCCCTAGGGGGTTCGAACCCCTGTTACCGCCGTGAAAGGGCAGTGTCCTAGGCCACTAGACGAAGGGGACGCAATGCTCTTCATCAAGAGGCGCGCATTGTATGGAGACAGGGCGTTTGCGTCAAGCCCAACGGGACGCAAAATCGGGTGTATTTCACTGCAAGTTCAGCAGCTTAGCTCTGGCGTCGTTGAAATTGAAGGTCTCGCCACGGCTGGCGGCGGCCAGACGCAGCTCTTCCAGTTGCTGGTGTTGCTCGATTTCCTCGTCCGCCATGTAGTGTAGGCAGTCTCCGCCCAGAAACCATAGCAACTGTCTGGGAAAGGTCGGGGCAAACTCCGGGTAGGTATCGAACAGGCGTGCCACCAGCGCCGGGCCACGCTCGTACAGTTCGGCATTGTTGTCGGTCAACGCCGAGAAGCGGCCGGCCAGTTCACGCAGCGGGTGATCGTCTGGCAACTGAGCGGTTCTTGTCGTCAGCTCGCCGGAAAATTCGGCCAGCATAGCGCGACAGTGATCGAGGTATTGTTGGTCATTCATGGCTAATGTCGTCTACCTGGCAAAATACGGGTACAATTGCGCGCCTGTCCACTGAAGCGAACTGCCTGCCGACAATGATACCAGCACTGACAATCGAAAACCTCAGCAAGGTCTACGACAACGGTTTTGAGGCCCTCAAGGGCATCAGCTTTCAAGTGGAGCAGGGTGATTTCTTCGCGCTGCTCGGTCCTAATGGTGCCGGGAAATCCACCACCATCGGGATCATTTGTTCGCTGGTGGCCAAATCGGGCGGCCGCGTGCGTATTTTCGATGTCGATATCGATGACAATTTTCCCGCTGCCAAACGGCATATCGGTATTGTGCCGCAGGAATTCAATTTCAATCAGTTTGAGAAAGCACTGGACATCGTCGTCAACCAGGCGGGGTATTATGGTCTGCCGCCAGCGTTGGCCCGGGAGCGAGCCGAAAAGTATTTGCGCGAACTCGGAATATGGGACCAGCGCGATGTGCCGGCGCGCATGCTGTCGGGGGGCATGAAGCGGCGCTTGATGATCGCGCGCTCACTGATTCACGAGCCCCGTCTACTTATTCTCGATGAGCCTAGCGCAGGAGTCGATATTGAGATGCGGCGGTCGATGTGGACGTTCCTGAAGCGGATAAACGAACAGGGAACGACAATCATTCTGACCACGCATTATCTGGAGGAGGCCGAAGCGCTGTGTCGACACATCGCTATTATTAACCACGGAAACATTGTTGAAAATACCTCCATCAAATCCCTGTTGCGCCAACTCAGCCGGGAAGTGTTTATTCTCGATTGTGTTGAGGAATTACCCGAGGAGGTTGCGATAGACGGCTTTATTGTGCGCCGGGTCGACAATCACTCACTGGAGGTCGAAGTGCAAAAGGGGCAACATTTGAACGCCGTTTTTTCAGCGCTGGAAGCAGAGGATATTCATGTCAGCAGTATGCGGAATCGCGCCAATCGGCTCGAGGAAATGTTTGTGAATCTGGTCGAGGGTGCAGCATGAGTATGCGTGAGCAATGGGTAGCGTTCATGACTATCCTGCGGAAGGAGATCAAGCGCTACCTCCGTATCTGGACCCAGACCTTGCTGCCGTCTGCAATCACCATGTCGTTGTATTTCGTTATTTTTGGTTCACTGATCGGCTCGCGTATCGGTGAGATGGGCGGCTTTACCTATATGGAATTTGTCGTGCCCGGCCTGATCATGATGGCGATTGTGACAAACTCCTATGCCAATGTGGTGTCGTCCTTTTTTGGCTCAAAGTTCAGTCACGCAGTTGAAGAGCTCTTGGTATCGCCCGTTTCCAACGTCGTGATCCTGATGGGTTATGTCGTTGGCGGGGTCACTCGCGGGTTGCTGGTGGCTGTGGTCGTGACAATGGTTTCGCTGTTTTTCACCCGGCTGCAGATTCACAGCTATTTTATCGTGATCACTGTGGTGCTGATGACATCGACACTGTTTTCGCTGGCCGGCTTTATCAATGCGGTGTACGCCAACAGCTTCGATGATATCTCCATCGTGCCGACCTTTGTGCTGACGCCGCTGATCTATCTGGGCGGCGTGTTCTACTCTATGGATCTGCTGCCCGAATTCTGGGCCAATGTGTCCCGACTGAACCCGCTGGTATACGTTGTAAATGCGTTTCGCTACGGTGTTCTGGGTGTTTCCGATGTCAGCCTGACGGTAGCTTTCGGCATGATTATGTTTTTCACTGCACTGGCCTTTGGCTTCAGCATGCATCTGCTCAACTCCGGCAAACGACTCAGGCAGTAGGGTGTCGTGAACCACAGTGATAGCGGAATGTTACTCGGTCAGCATACGCCGGTCGTTCAGCGGTACTCGCCACAGTTACTTCACCCCATCCCACGTATCACCGCGCGACGGGATCTCGGTCTGAACGAGCAACTGCCGTTTTATGGTGTTGACCAATGGCACGCCTACGAGATGTCGTGGTTGGATGATGGCGGCAAGCCGGTGGTGAGAGTCGGGCGGTTTCAGGTGCCGGCTAATTCACCGAATATTGTCGAGTCCAAATCGTTCAAGTTGTACCTGAATTCACTGAACAGCACGCGGTTTGCCAGTGATGAAGTGGCGCAGTCCACCATTGTGGCCGATGTCAGCGCGGTGGCGGGGGCCGATGTGACGTTGTCGCTGTTCCACGTTGGTGACCCCGCGCTGGCGGGTGCGCCACTCAGTGGGGATTTGCTGGACGATCAACCACTCGCGCCGTGGGAGGGTGAGCCACAGGCTGCACAATTGCAGTTGCAGTCCGGATTACTGGTAGAGGAAGCCGTCTACAGTCATTTGCTGCGCTCGTTGTGTCCTGTTACCGGGCAGCCGGATTGGGCGACTGTGTGGCTGCATTACCGAGGTTTCGAGATTAAGCGTAGTTCCCTGCTGCAGTACATTGTCGCCTACCGTCAGCATCAGGAATTCCACGAGCAGTGCGTCGAGCGGATGTTCTGTGATATAAGTTCGAGGTGCGCTCCCGAATTCCTGCATATCCAAGCTTTCTATACGCGCCGTGGTGGTATGGATATTAATCCTTTTCGCAGTACGGACGCAAAAGCGCGCGCGTTTCCCAGACTTGATCGTCAGTAACGAGTCACGATAGGCTAGGGCCGCAATATACAATAAAATTGTCAACTGACAAAAAGGTGCAGAATAATTATGAAAACGCTGAATACGTGCCCGAGCCCACTGCAAAGATTCCTGCGACTAATTATTGGAACCACCCTGGCGGCCGCGCTTGCCGCTTGCTCCGGTGGAAACGGCAATAACTTAAATCTCACGACAGGACAGAGTGATGATGAAACGGATCAGCCGGTCGAGGATGTCAACCCATTCCAGGAACTGGTAGATCAGGGCGTTACGCGTTATCTGGGCGCCTATACGCCTATGCTCTCAGAGACCGAGGGCGATATCGTTTCCCACCGCTTCAGTGCCAGCGACGGCCCGATGTGTCTGCGCGGGGGCGAGTATGTGATGTCTACCCGCGATCAGGGATCTGAGGATCTGGTTATCTTTCTGCAGGGCGGTGGCGGCTGTTGGGATACCTTGTGCGCGGCAACAGAGACCGCTGGTGCTGGCATTCCCAAGGCCGGTATTCTCGACAATGATCTTCCCGGCAACCCTATTGCCGATATGAACATGGCTTATCTCCCTTACTGTGACGGCGGTGTCCATGCCTCTGACGCAGAGTATGATATTGACGGCAACGGCAGTATCGAGCCCGGTACCACCGATCAGTTCCACCATGGTTTACACAATATGTCAGCGGCACTGGATGTTACCGTCCAGGCGTTCCCGGCGCCGCGTCGCATCGTGCTGATGGGCGTCAGTGGCGGCGGCTTCGGTACTATTTTTGCCCTGCCACTGGTACGCACCCTTTATCCAGATGTCCCCATCGATGTTGTCAACGATTCCGGCGTCTCGGTGGGCAGGCCCAATGAGCCGGAGTTCTTCAAATCACTGCTGAGCTACTGGAATATTTCCGACTCCTTCCTGCCCGCCAGTTGTCCGCAGTGTATCGGCGATGACGGGCACGGTACTGGCGTGCATAACTGGGGTCTGGCACAGGACGAAAATCTGCGCATCAGCCTCCTCAGCCACAAACAGGATTCCACCATCGCCACATTTTTCTTCGGTGTAGGTGGCGCGGCCTGGGAGACAGAGTTGATCCGCGAAATGGGCGAAGTGGAAGCGGCCAGCCCGGATCGCGTGCGCAGTCTGATCGCTGATGGCAGCGACCATACCTTCCTTATCGCCAAGACGGCGGCAGAGGTGGACGGTATAACGGTACTGGATTGGGTGACAGCCATGTTGGATGACACTGCCGAGTGGACATCGCGTATCGATTAGCGGGTTCTTTAAAACGCGCCGTCAGGACTGGCAAGCTCACCATCTTGTGGTATGATGCGCGCCCTCATGGTGAGGTGGCCGAGTGGTCGAAGGCGCACGCCTGGAAAGTGTGTAACGGGTAACCGTTCGAGGGTTCAAATCCCTCCCTCACCGCCATATTTCTTACAACTTTTATCCACAACAACCACTGGGTGATTCCACCCGGTAATTCACCACGCCACTTCAACTTCCTTGATCTCCTGCTCATTATAAGCCGTCACAGCTGCCTTTCCTGAATCCCCGGATATCGATATTCGGGTAACCTTGTAATGATAGTCACCGCCAAGCTGCTCAGCGGCCAGTGATCTGGCCCTGTCAGCGTGTGGGCTATTCTTCATGCTTAATGTAATACCCACTATCCCAACCGCCAGAAAGGCGCCCGCGAAGTATGCAGATTTGGGTTTGCTTACGTTGCAGCCCGCCTTTTTCAGTATGTGCAGCGAAGCGGGCTTGGATAGTTGCAGGTATACCCATGCCAAGAAGGCTATAGATAATACCGCAATCAGGCTGGAACCAACTGTTTGCAGGGGATTGATCTGGAATTTTGTCAGGAGCAATCCGATGGGTGTCAGAAAAGGTGTAAAAAGAATCACGCCTGCAGATGCAATGAATATCATTGCGGATAACCAGCGGACTGCCTGCGCTGTTTTCACGCCGCCTTTCAAGAGAAATATGCCGGCAATTACGGCAAGAATGTTGAGGCTGGAAGAGTAGTTCAACCGGTTCATGACCGCGTAAATCATAACGCCGATATCGAGCAAGCCGACAGCAATCAGTGCAAACCCTGCTTTTCTAAAGGGGTTCAGTCCGTCCACACCGGAATTCCTTTCCTGCGTAGCAACCATACTGACGGCCTCGGAAAGCGCGATACGCCTCAAGTATAGCGACTACTCGTCCATGAGGCAGGGAGAATAAAACATCATTTCAGGCCAATGGGGCCCCAGAAGTCATAGCTGATTCAGAATGGGGCCTGCAGCACTTTTAATTCGAAATTCGCACTGGATGCGGCTACCAGTATGTTTCTCGCTATGCCTTGACTGTGTCCATGCATTTCGCCGATGATCAAAAAATAAAAGCAAAAAAGTTCTGTGACTAGAGGTAGGCTAAATGCCACGTTTAAAACAAGCTGGCCGCGAGGCGGGCAATCCGTACGCCAATGCAATTTTCGATATGCTATTTGGTGATCGTGACCCATTGACGGATCCGGGAACCGAGACAGGTACACCGGGCAATTGGTGGACCGTGTTTAATATTGTCCCCGATGCTTTCAACCACACTACCGATGGCTTTCGCTTTTATCGAGATCCCGCCCGCAAGATAGATCCACTGCTCAGGGAACTAGGGCAGATTCGGGCTGGTTATACGGTCGGGTCGCAGTTTGTCTTCTCCCAGCACTGCAAGGCCTGCCGAGATGTGGGCATGACGGAGGAGCAGATTGAGGCAATTCCCAACTGGTCCATCGCTACCTGTTTTGGCGCTGTTGAACGGGCGTTACTGGCCTATACCGATTGCCTGGTGCTAGAGCGCGGTCGAGTTCCACAGTCACTGTTTGATGAGCTTAAACAGTATTTGTCGGATGAAGAAATTCTGGAGTTCACCTACATCACCTGTACTTACATGATGCACGCTGTTATGAGCAAGGCGCTGCGCCTTGAATATGATGACAGGGATGATCCCTGTGTCGAAATTCCAGCAAGCCAGGACAACTCCACCGATGTAATGTCGATGGTCGATACGGACAAGTGATATCCAATACAGGAAACTGACAATGGGCTACCATCACCTCGCATTGGCGGCAAAAGATATGAAGGCTACTCACCATTTTTACGAAGACATTATGGGCTTCGAACTGGTGAAAGTTGAAGTCGCTCCAATTCCCGGCGGCGGCTGGGGCAAACATTTCTTCTACCGTATTGATGGCGATGACTCGAAGTTTATCGCGTTCTGGGAACTGCGGGATGTACCCGGTCAGGAAAACCATATTTATGATTTAAACGAAGCAGCCAATATGCCGGGTGGTACCAATCACTACTCTTTCAGCGTTGAGACAGTCGAGGAACTCGATGCCTGGAGGGGACGATGGCACGCGGCAGGACTGGAGGTATTGGAGATCGATCATAACTGGTGCCATTCTGTTTACACACAGGACCCGAATGGCAATACGGTAGAGTTTTGCCGGACGACAGGCGCCTTTGCAGAGGAAGATCGCGCTAGTGCATTGGCGATGCTGGACGAAACAGAATTCAAACCGTCACCGGCCCCGGCAAAAATTGAATTCTATCCGCCGGAAGTTGCCGACTAGCCCCTTCCGTCTACCGCCGCACACAAGAGCTGGCTGTGCAGTTGCTTCAGCCTGTTGACGTCGCGCATTGATTAGCCAGTCCTAAAGTTTGACGATTTATGCGATCACGGTTCTGCCGCAATCCGATGTCAGTATCTGCGGGGAGTACCCCCAGTACCGCTCGATATTGACGCCGTTCACTACCTCGTTAGGCGTTCCCGCGGCTACGGCTTGTCCCTGATCGAGCAGCACACATTGGTCTGCATAGCGCAGGGCGAGGTTGAGGTCGTGCAATATCGCCACAATGCAATAGTGCTGCGAGCGAGCGTACTCGCAGGCCAGCTCCATCAGCCTGTGCTGTTGCCCAAGGTCCTGTGCGGACGTTGGTTCGTCCAGAAGCAGGACCGGTTCCCGTTCCGCCTGACGCAATTGCACCAGTACCCTGGCGAGGTGTATGCGCTGCTGTTCACCGCCTGAGAGGGCAGGGTACTTGGTTTCGCTGAGGTGGGCACAGTTGGTTGCGCGCATCATGGCCTGTACGATTTGCCTGCCTTGGCGCCACCCCAGAGTCAGCGGTGTCAACCCGAGCGAAACCACTTCTTCAGCGCTGAAGCCAAAGTTCAGGTTATTCGACTGTGGCAGCACGCCGAGGTGGCGAGCTCGAGCCATCGAAGGCCAGTTTTCCAGCGGCCTGTCGTGCAACAACACCTTCCCACTGCTTGCTTCTTCCCCGCTCAATAGTTTTAGCAGGGTGGATTTGCCCGCGCCGTTAGTACCCAGTACCGCGTGGACTTCACCCGGCAAGGCCTGCCAGTGCGGAATATCCAGCGCGAAATCAGTCCCACGCTGTAACTGCAAGGCCTTTACTGTCAGCATTGCGTCATGCCCTCTGCCTTTGTTGTACCAGCAACAGTACGAAAAATGGGCCGCCCAGCAATGCCGTCAGTATCCCCACCGGAAGTTCAGCCGGTGCCAGTAATAGGCGTGCACCGATGTCAGCCACCAACAATAGCAGTCCGCCGCACAGTGCCGACAGCGGCAACAAGCTGTGGTGGCTGGGGCCCGCCAACATGCGGATGAAATGTGGTACAACCAATCCGACGAAGCCGATAATACCGGCGGCAGATACCGCCAGGCCCACGCCGAGCGCAACGAGCACTATGAGCTCACGCTTTAGTGCCTCCACATCAATACCGAGGTGGCGTGCCTCCGGTTCGCCCAATAGCAGTGTATTCAGTGCCGCTGCGTGCTTCTGAAGCCGCAGCGCTAACAGCGCAAATGCGGCAGCGGCTACCCACACACGGGTGCTGTCTGCTGATGCCAGCGAACCCATTTGCCACAGGCTGAGATCTCGCAGGCGGGTGTCGTCTGAGAGGTAGGTGACAAAGCCAATTAAAGCACCGGCCATGGCCGAGATCGCGATACCTGCCAGCAGCAGAATAAAGACCGAGGTACCATTCGCTCCCTGTGCCAATTTGTAGATGAGGAGGCTTGTTCCCAGGCCTGCGGCAAATGCGCCCAGTGGAACGGCCCACCAGCTTTGATCCGGAGTGGAGAGATAAATTGCTAACACAGCACCCACTGCCGCACCCGCCGAGACGCCGATAATACCTGGATCCGCCAGCGGATTACGGAATAAACCCTGCATTGCCGCGCCACTTTGGGCCAGAATCGCGCCAATTAGAATTGCCAGCAGCGTACGGGGTAGGCGCAGTTCCAGTATTACCGCGCGTTGGTAGTCTGCCAACTCAGCTGCACTGCGGCCGAACACGGCATCTGTCAGTGCCAGCAGGCTGTCACGCAGGGGGATCGTCATCGCGCCCTGTGTCAGAGACGTCAGCGCGACAACGAAAAGTAGCACGCCCAGGGTAACGGCACTGGATATAGACATTGCCCGCATACTCAGTTCGCCGATTTGCCCGCAATTGTCTGGGAGAGTGCGACGGCATCTGTCACCGCATTGGGACTGAGCCCCGCAACGAGATTGGCTGCGTTCACCGGCAGAATGCGTCCGGCTTTCGCTGCCTCGCCGTGCCGTACTATGCTATTGAGCTCTAACAGCCGTTGGGGTGTCGCCCCCTCGTGTCCCGCCACAAGAATGACCGTGGGGGCCAACTCCAGAATAGCTTCGGCCGATAGCGTGCGATAGGCATCGAAGTCGGCGATATTCGTTGCCCCCAGCAGTTTGATAAAGGCATCACCGGAGGTATCGTTCCCGGCAATTCGCATCTTGCCCGGCTCCACGGCGAGCACAAATGCAATGCGTTCTTCTGGCAGGGGGGAGCCTTCCAGCAGGGCTTTCTGTTGCTCTAACGCTGCCAGAGTGGGCTCAGCTTCTTCGGCGTCTCCCAATGCCTTGGCAATACTGGCGATATTTTGCTGTAACTCGGAGACGGTGTTGGCACTGGGTAATTGCACTACGGGGACACCCGCTGATTCCAGCGTTGTTAACACCTTGGGTGGGCCCAGGTGTTCAGAGCCGATGACCAGAGTCGGGTTGAGCCCTAGTAGCCCCTCAGCAGGCAGGGCACGGTGGTAGCCCACCACAGGCAATTCCCGGTATCCATCGGGCAATGTGCTGGTGACGTCCACGCCTACCAGGTCATCATCCATGTCCAACGCAAAGAGTATCTGGGTAACAGCGGCATCCGTGCTGACTATTCGGCTCTCGGACAGGGCAGGGAGGCTGAGTAAGCAAAGTACTGAACCTACCGTCAGTACCAGTGTTTTCACGCGTTGCATGGTGTTTGTTCTCCACTTCGCAGGATTGGCGTACAGGGATTCTGTATTGCTGGTGCGGCATCATATATCTCGCAAAACGTAAACACAATAAGAATCAATATCATTTACATTTAAGATTTTGGTTGTTAGAGTTCGCCTCCTTGAACGTGTAATACACCATGAGGGGAGAACACAGCGTGCGAAAATCGGGTGAAGGCTATGGCAGGGAAATCGTATTGGCATCTACCCTGATGCTGACGACAGTGGCTCCGGCGGGGTGGACAGAAGAATCGGAGGCAGTGGAAAAAAAGAAAACCATCGAAACGGTGATCGTCACAGCGACGCGTCTTGAAAAACCGCTCAGTGAGGTCGGGAGAAGCATTGCGGTTGTGGGGCGCGATGAGATTGAGAGTATTCAACCGCAATCTGTGCCACAGGTGCTGGCTTTTGAGCCGAATATCACTGTGTCAGGTGGTCCCCGGGCATCCACGCAGGCCGTTAATATCAGGGGCCTGCAGGGCAACAAGATACTTCAGACAGTAGATGGGGCGCGTCAGAGTTTTGAATCCGGTCACCGTCCGAGCTATTTCCTCGACCCGGAATTGTTGCGAAGTGTGGAAGCGGTTCGCGGCCCATCAAGTAGTCTCTGGGGTTCGGGTGCCGTTGGGGGGATGGTGGCACAGAACACGATTACAGCGGGAGATCTGCTGACCGACGAGGAAAACCTCGGTGGTTTTATCAAGACAGGGTACGATGACAACAACGACGGAAGCACTTCAACAGGGGCAATCGCCGGCGCATCCGGTTCAGTCAGTGGGCTTGTCAGCGCGTACTACCGCGACAGCGATGACATCCAACTGGGCAATGGCGACAAATTACTCGGGTCAGGCTCCGATTCACACGGTGGTATGGTCAAAGTTAACTGGGAGATGACCGACAAACAGGCCGTTGAGTTAATCTATCGGCATGCTGATTGGGACGGTTCGGTACCGACCAATGCCTCTGCGGAGATTGATGACAGCAGCAACTTCCTGATCGACCGTAAACAGACGACAGACAATGTAAACCTGGCTTACAGCTTTGACGGCGACTCCGACCTGCTGAACGTGGAGGCGCTGGCATATGCCAACCGCGTGGAGTTGGATGAAACTCGAAAGTCCGATGGTCGTGATGATTCCACCAAGCTGGATGTCATTGGTTTCAACCTCTCAAACCTCTCCGAGTTTGGCAAGCTACAACTGATGTACGGTGTCGACAGCTACCGTGAGAAATTCAACGCTGATCGGGGCGGGGATAACAGGCCGGTACCGCCGGATGCCGAGAGTACAGCCTGGGGCGCATACGTATTGGCGTCAATGCCACTGGCGACAGACTGGAATCTGGAACTGGGCGTACGCTATGACGATTTCGAAACGGATGCCAGCGATCTCAATTCCAACACCAGCGATAGCGCGACCTCGCCTTCTGCGGCCATTGTATGGGATGCATCTGACTGGTTGATGCTGAGTCTGCGATATGACCGTGCTTTCCGTGCGCCGGGTGCTGAGGAGTTGTACAGCACGGGTTATCATTTCTGTATTTCTCCGAGCTTCTGCAATCAATTCCAGCCAAACCCCGATCTCGAACCGGAAAAAGCGTCCAATATCGAGTTGAGCGCCAAAATGGCTTTTGCCGATATTGCGGGGGCCGATGTCATTCATGTTGAGATGTCGGCATTTGAAAACAAGGTAGATAACTTTATTGAGCAGATTGTGGTCGGGCCATTTTTCGTCCCGGTGATGGATGGCGGCTATACCACCTGGGTTAACGTCGATGAGGCCACCATAAAAGGCGGAGAAGTATCCGCCTCCTACGTGCGCGGTGGCTTGTCATTCAGAACGAGTTACGGCCTGGTGCGCGGTGAAGATGACAACACCAACGAGGACATTACCAATATCCCGGCGGATACGCTGAAGCTGGATCTCGCTTACAACTTCTCTGACTTCAACGTGGTGACCGGGGTGCGCTACACATACGCCGACAACCAGAATCGGACAAATTATGAAGAGAATACCAACGACACCAGCTACGACAGTTACGGCGTCACCGATCTGTATGCCAGTTGGACGCCCAAATTTATGTCTAATCTGCGTTTCGATCTGAACGTGAACAACCTTGAAGACAAGTATTACCGCAGGGCCTGGGAAGAGCTCTATGAAGCCGGTCGTGAAGTGATTGTCTCTGCGCGTTACCAATTTTAAGGGGGGATACCAATGACTGTAGAAGCAAAAGACGTTCTGGCAGGTAGTGAGGCAGAAGCTCTGCTACGCGCACTGGCGCAGTGGGGGCCGACGACAACCATCGTGCAACACGGCGGTTGCGTGTTCGAATTCAAGGGGCCTTTTCCCCCCGGCGCGGTCGGTGAGGGCTATTACAACCTCGCCGGTGCGACCCCGGGTTTTCATGGGCATATCCGCCTCGACGCCATCGAGCGAATCGCGTTTCAGGAACGGCAGCACCGCGGCCGCGACAGTTATGCCTTCGTGTTTGAGGATGCCGCACAAGCAGTGCTGTTCAAGGTGTTTCTCGGTCGCGACAGCGAGGGCCTGGTATTCCCCGACCAACTGGAAAAATTTCACGCCATTCGCGACGGATTGTCGGTAAACGTTATATAAGGATCAGATTGTGAAAAACAAAGCACTACAAACCCGCCTCAGTGATGAGGTTATGGAATTTATCCAATCGCGAAAAAGCCTGCATCTGGCAACGCTTGGTGCCGATGGTGCGCCTTTCGCCTCGTATGCACCATTTGCTATCGGCGAAGACTGCCTATATGTATTGCTCAGTGAGATCGCCACACACGGCTCCAACTTACAGTGCGATGCACGGGCATCTGTACTGGTGGCAGAAGACGAGGGTACGGCAGATGAACTGTTTGCCCGCATCCGTGTGAACTATTCGGTGCGGGCTGAGTTGCTGGAGTACAACTCAGATGAGTGGCGGGTCGCTCTGCAGTGCCTGACTGCGCGTCTGGGGCCGCGCCCTGCCAACCTTAGCAAGTTGGAGGATTTCAAGATGTTTCGGCTTGTGCCCCAAGGCGGGCGCTATGTGAAAGGGTTTGGTCGCGCCTACTCACTGGCGGGCGATACCCTGGCCGGTGAGATTCTCTCGCACCTGACAGATGGTCATAAACCCCGCACTCCAGCGTTGGGCAACGCCTGAGGAAAGCGCTGGATTCGCCGCGTTCAGAGCGAGCCAAATTGTAGGCGCCCATGGAGCAGTACCGCCAGTACCTCGATGCGAGCGAGTTCAGCAGCAGGTGTCTTGTAGGGATTGCGGTCAACAATCAACAGATCCGCCCATTTGCCGGGTTCCAGGCTACCGGCTTCGTTCGCGATGCGCAGTTGCCTCGCGCCGTTGATGGTCATCGCGCGCACGGCCTGCTTAATGTTAATCGCTTCACCCGGGTTTAAACGCAGGCCTGAACTTGTAGCCCGGGTCACGGATGTTTGCATTAGGCTGAAAGGTTCTGCCGGAAACATCGGGCTGTCGGCGTGTAGTGTCGGGTGCAGTCCCTGGGCAAATGCTGAGCGCAAGGGTAGCAGGCGCTGCGCCATCTGCTCGCCAATTATCGAGTTCTGCAATGCGTTGCCGTAGTACAGGATATGGTTGATATGAAACGATACTGTCGTGTTCTGCTCAGCCAGCGCAGGTATTTGTAGCACCGGTAACTCTACGGCGTGCTCAATGCGCACTACCGGTAGTTTTCCTTTCAATTCACCGACAACCTCAAGTGACTGAATGACGTCGCGCAGTGATGCATCTCCCTGGCTGTGTATGGCGAGCTGCCAGCCGGCGTTGCCGTACTCTTGTATCTTTGCCTGCAGTGCTTTGGCAGTGAACATTGCTGCGCCGTGGCTGCCGGCGCGAATGCCCAGTGTTTTATTCAACGTGCTGTCGAGATACGGGGCAGAGGTGTACATACTACCTGTATAGGGTGAGCCGTCGTGCCACAGTTTGATACCCAGTATCCGGAAGTACGCATTCTCGGTGTCGGGTGAGTCGGGCAGGTAATCGAGTTCGTCCTCTACCAGATAGAAAAACTGCCGAATGCGCGGCTGCATATTCTTCAGGGACGCAAACCGCGCCATCAGGGGGGGGACGTTGTGGCCGAGCGATGCGACGCTGGTAAATCCGTTTGCCAGCAGTTGATCGAGCGCAGCTTCGTAACGGCCGAGCAGCGGCCAGGGTGATTTGAGTTCTTTCAGCAGGGGCGTGGCCGCCAGACTTTCAGCGACAAAGCCGGTTAGCTCGCCTGTACTGTCACGTTCATAGTACGCTCCGGGGCCAGGGTCTGGCGTGGAGTTATCGATCCCGGCCGCTGCAAACGCCGCCGAGTTGGCCCAGAACGAATGCAGTGTCTGGGATACGATGACCAGAGGGTTCTCGGGAGCGATTTCATCGAGCATCTGACGTGTGGGCATTTCCAGGTCGCGGGTGAGAATGGGATCGAGTCCGCCAGCGTAGATCCATTCTTCCGCGTCGACATCGCGCACAGCCACGCTCAGGGCATTCCAGACCTGATCATTGTTTTTGTGCGTGAAGCCGGAGAGATCGGTGGCGCCTGCAAACACAGCGGTGAGCGTGGGGTGCTCATGGGCACCTATGAAGCCCGGCATCAGCGTCCTGCCGCGCAGGTCTATCACGTCTGTATGATCGGATTGTAGTGCAAGAATCTCGCTGTCACTGCCGACGGCCAGTATCAAGCCATCCTTTACTGCAAGTGCATTGGCCACGCGGTTTTTGCTGTCTACCGTCAGCACCGGCCCGCCGAAAAATATCAGGTCAGGGCCTTTTGCTGAGCAGGCGCCGAGCGCGATGCAAAGTACCAACAGGTGAAAACAACGGCTAA
Source organism: Halioglobus sp. D3-4 (assembly GCF_055809315.1). Lineage (NCBI taxonomy): Bacteria > Pseudomonadati > Pseudomonadota > Gammaproteobacteria > Cellvibrionales > Halieaceae > Halioglobus > Halioglobus sp. D3-4. The sequence goes on along the minus strand of NZ_CM147907.1, from coordinate 1,331,503 downwards.
CGGTAGCTGGACACACGCCCATGATTAACGGCCTCAGAGATCAATGGAGCAATGGTTTTTTCGCGGTAGGCTAACATAGTAACCAGAACGCGAGGAAAAGTGGTACTGCGCATTGGCTGACCTTCCCAGTATCATGGCAAAGGCATACCATGAAGAGCAACAGGTGCTCTGCCACAGACAATAACAATGGTCACCGAACTTATATGGGCAGTATGTTTTCACGGATCGCACTGATCACCAAACGCCGCTCGGTGGTGACGGTTGCGTATTGCCTGGGGTGCGACTCTCACACAATCGAATATGCCGATAGGAGCTTGCTATGAAATACTGGATTTCGCTGGTCAATACTGTCGAGGTTGAGCAGTTTGTCGCCATTGCGCAGAAAGCGGAGGAACTGGGCTACGAAGGCATCACAATGCCGGATCACCTTGCCTATCCCGCCGCGCCGGAAACCCCGTACCCCTATACAGACGATGGCAAGGTCTGGTGGCCCAATAGCAATCCCTGGATGGATCCGTGGATAACGCTGACGGCAATGGGCGTGGCAACGACACGGTTGCGTATGGCGACCAACATCTACCTCGCCGCACTGCGCGATCCGTTCACGGTGTCCCGGGCGACCAGTGCCGCGGCTGTTTTGACCGACAACCGTGTGGCCTGTGGGGTGTCCGCCGGCTGGTTAAAAGAGGAGTTCGACCTGGCGGGTGTCGACTTTTCCTCGCGCGGGCGGCGTCTCGACGAAGTGATCGCTGCAATGCGCGTACTCAATACGGGTGAAGTCGTGAGTTATAGCGGGGAATTTTTTGAATTCAAGGATGTGATCATGTCCCCCGTGCCGAGTGAACCAGTGCCGGTTTGGGTCGGCGGAAAGAGCAAGGCTGCGCTGCGCAGGGCCGCTGAGAATGATGGTTGGTTGGGTGTGCCATTGGGTAACGAGGCGATGAAAGCGGTGATCGATTCGCTGTTTGAACTGCGCAAGAAAAATGGCAGCTATGACAAGCCTTTCGATGTGCTCATCAGCGCAATGGAAATGTACACCCCTGAGTTCATCGACACGCTGGACCCAGCTGGAACCTATCACGCCAGTGTCCTGCCGTGGACGCCATCCCCGTGGGGGCGAGCGTTCTGGGTGGAAGAGGGCGAGGATCACACACAGCTTCAAGTCAAGATTCGCTCGATGGAACGATTCAAGGCGATGATGGAAAGCTTCGGTCTGTGGGAGAACGCCTGATGGCGTTTAACAGGCTGTTTGCGCCGATCAGTATCGGCTCTATGCAGCTGGCGAATCGTATTGTGATGTCGCCGATGACCACCAACTACGGGACAGCTGAACAGGAACCGTCGCAGCGCTTGCTCGCGTATCTCAAAGCGAGGGCGCAGGGCGGTGTCGGGCTGATCACACTGGAGGTGTGTTCGGTGGCACTGGATCACCGTTACCAGCCGCATTCACTGAGTCTCGCTGAAGACCGATTTATCCCATTGCACAGACAAATCACCGATCTGGCTCATCAGTGCGGGGTAAAAATCCAGCCCCAGATCACCCACCCGGGCCCGGAATCCCTTGCGCCGTTTTTTGAAGGCAAGCCGGGGTTCGGTCCCAGCATCAATGTGAATCCGGCAGCATTTCAGACCTCCCGTCCACTGGAACTGGATGAGATCCCGGGCGTTATAGCGCAATATGCGCACGCCGCCGTGCGCGCAAAAAAGGCGGGGTACGATGGTATGGAACTCCATGCAGCGCATGTCTACATGCTGCTGGGTTCGTTTCTGTCTCCATTGCGCAATGCCCGCTCCGACGATTACGGCGGCAAACGATTGGCTGGCAGAGCGCGTCTGTTGTTGGAGACACTTGCTGCGGTGCGCTCTGCGGTGGGGCCTGATTTTCCTGTGACGGTGAGTCTGTCGGGCTATGAGCGATCGCCCGGTGGTCGTGAAATCAATGAGTCCCAGGCGCTGGCCCAGCTGCTGGTAGATGCCGGGGCAGATGCGTTCCGAATCAGCGGCGGTAGCACCGACGGTCTGGTCAGTCAGATGGTGATGGGCAGTGATTACCCCGATGGCGCGAATGTCACTGCAGCGAGAGCGATTAAGCAGGTTGTCGAAGTGCCGGTTATCGTGGTCGGCCGCATTCACACGCCGGAACTGGCCGAGCAGATTTTGCAGGAGGGCAGTGCCGATCTCATTGCGATGGGTCGCCCCTTTTTGGCCGACCCGCAGTGGCCTGCAAAAGCACAGACCGGGCGCAGTGAGGATATTCGGCGGTGTATCTCATGCGAAACCTGTATCGACTCCATGATGACGCATCAGAATCTGAGTTGTGCGGTCAATGCCGCGACGGGGCGCGAGCAGTCCCGCACGATAACACCGGCCACTCAGAGCAAACGTGTGGTCATCGTAGGGGGAGGGCCCGCCGGGATGGAGACGGCCCGTGTGGCGGCGTTGCGCGGTCACGATGTCATTCTGCTCGAGCGCCAAAGGCGGCTCGGTGGATCGATGCTGCTGGCGGCCACGGTTCATTCTGACAACGAACCATTCTTTCATTGGTTACAGCGAGAGCTGCGCGCATCCGAGACGGATATACGCCTCGGCGTGGAAGCCACGCCGGCACTGATAAGCAGCCTTAAACCGGATGTCATTGTCGTGGCCACCGGCGCCAGGGTTGCAACCCCTTCGATTCCCGGCGCGCAAGCACCCCATGTGATCAGTGGTGCACAGATGCGCCGGATCATAGAAGGACGCGCACAGCGCGACGACTTCACATTTCTGCCGGCTGCGCTGCGCAGGGTCGCGGAATTCGGCATGCGCTTTGTCAGTTCATATCTGACGCCCCAGCTATTGCGACAGGCTACACGGCTGTGGATGCCTCTGGGCAAGCGTATCGTGATCGTCGGTGCCGATCTCGCAGCAATCGAACTCGCTGAGTTTCTGGCCAGGCGCGGCCGCCAGGTCAGTGTGCTGGAGCAGGGCAAGCGAATCGCCACAGAGATTGGCCCCAAACGGCGGGCCGAACATATGGATCGCCTCGATCGACTGGGGGTGAGTATCAATACCGAAGTCGTTTGTGAACGCATTCAAGCGGGCGAGGTGAACTACCGCACCACGCAGGGAGTACTGCGCACCATGTCAGCGGATTCAGTTATTTTGGCTGGCGAGCCGATGGCATCAACCACATTGCATGACAGCGTTCAGGGATTGGCGCCACAGGTCTATGCAATCGGCGACAGCACCAATCTGGGATTGATCCGCAAGGCAACCGAAGAGGGTATGCAGGTCGCCTGTTCAATATAGTGATGCAGTCATGCCGGTCTAACCAATGCGAGTGCACTTTGACTGGCGATCGCTTCTATAGCATTTTGTAAGCTCCAAATTCCTCACAGGTGAGATAACGATGAAACTGTACCCGCTGATACTTTCTTTTCTGCTGTCCTCGTCATCATTCACGTTGGCAGAGGAGCTGGGTAGTGTCGATACCAAATGGCGAGCGCTCTCACCGGATGATTCAATCACCCTGTCTGTGTTTGACGATGACAAGGTAGAGGGTGTTGCCTGCTATTTGAGTAGAGCGCAAATAGGCGGCTATAGCGGAGCCATGGGGCTTGCGGAGGATACCTCTGATGCCTCGCTGGATTGTCAGCAGGTTGGCCCGATCGTGATCAAGGAGCCACTCGAAATGGGTGAGCGGGTGTTCAGGGAGCGGCGCTCTTTTATTTTCAAAAGTCTCAAAGTCCTGCGTTACTGCGACCCCAAACGCAATGCCATTGTGTATCTGGTGTACAGCGATAAAGTGGTTGAAGGCTCACCGAAGAATTCGGTGTCGGCCGTCCCTATCACCCGTTGGGCCGGTTCTGAGTCCTCACAGTCACTGGCCCAGTGCCGCTATAAGGACTAAACACAATCGACGTGATGTGATATGCAGCGACTTCTATCGATTCCTGCGGGAGTTTTTGTCGATACCGACAGGTCTGTGCATTATCATGGCGAACGGAAATTGCCGGGCTTGACCCAACGCTGGGCAACACAGGTATAAAAACACACCGGAGGTTATGGATGGATAGTCGAAGCATTGTAGTAACTGGGGGTTTCGGAGCGCTGGGGCGAGCCGTATCCAAAGCGTTTGTCGATCAGGGGCGTACAGTTTCAAGAGTTGATTTTGCTCCGTCGGCACCGGACGATAACCGCGGAGGGCGAGATTATCCGGGTGTTGACCTCGCCGATGCAGCGGCCTGCGACAAAGTACTGGCAGATATCAGTGCCAGTGCCGGTGGTGTAGACGTATTAGTGAATATCGCCGGTGGTTTTGCGTGGGAGACGCTAGAGGGCGGTAGTCTCGACACCTGGCAGCGTATGTTCACAATGAACGTTGTTACCGCTGCCACAATCACCAAGGCGGCGTTGGGCGCACTGCGGGGCAGTGCTGCAGGAAGGATTATCAATATTGGTGCCGGCGGTGCGATACACGCGGGTGCGGGTCTTGGCGCTTATGCAGCATCTAAATCCGGTGTTCACAAATTGACCGAAGCGCTGGCTGCAGAGCTCGAAGGAACGACAGTGACAGCCAACGCGATTCTTCCGAGTATCATCGACACGCCGACCAACCGTTCCGATATGCCGGACGCAGACACCAGCAACTGGGTTAAGCCTGAGGCGATAGCAGAAGTGATTCTATTTCTGGCATCCCCCGCGGCTCGCTCTATTTCCGGCGCGTTGATTCCGGTTTCTCGCGGGGGCTAGCGGTGGAATGGCCGACATTTTGCGCACATTTCGGGCCGGTTGCTCACCGGCCTGAAATCAGCGATTTTGCCTCGTCGGCAATGGTCTGCAGACCTTCATCACAGTAAGGGCTGCGCCCGAGCACCCGAATCGCCAGTGCTAGCGCCAGTAGCGCTTTGGCCTTGGCTTTTGGGTTCACGCTAGCGGGAATATCGCCGCGGACCTGGGCGACTTCTATGCAGCGACAGAAAAAGGCTTCAATCTCTCTCAGCCCATTAGCCACGATATCGTTGACTTCCGGTTCGTGTGATGGGCACTCCAGCACAGTATTGAACAGGAAGCAGCCTTTGCGTTTTGGGTCATCAACCGTCACGGCGACCATAGTGTCGAAAAACTCGCCGATTGCCCGCTGTGGATCATCCAGCGCCTCAAGGTCTGCCAACGCCCTGCGACGCTTGTCCTGATCGTATTTCAGCAGTGTTCTGACAAACAGTTGCTGTTTACCCCCAAACGCATTGTAGAGGCTGCCTCGATTGATACCGGTACCATCGAGAAGGTCAGTTATAGAGGCTGAATCGAAGCCTTTCTCCCAGAAAACGTGCATGGCTTTTTCCAGCGTGGCTTCTTCGTCAAACGATTTTTCCCAGGGCATCTCGGTGGCGCCTCTCTGTTATCTTTAGATGGACGGAATATAGCATGTATAAACCGAGCGATACAAACAAAAAATTCAGCCTGAGTTGCAAGGCATTGTATTGGTATAGAGATATAACGAGTTTAAGCCTACTAAATAGATCGAATCCCAAATTTTCCAGCTTGGCCTTATTTGTTAAAAGTCTTGACTGAACGTTCTGATAGCCCGTAGTCTATATCAACTGGTACAAACGCGCGCACGACGCAACAGGTTTATCTGTGCGGCCCTCGCGCAGGCCCATTCTGGAGAACACATCATGTCTGGTCGGCTTCGCAAATCACTCAGGACGTCCGTTTTAACTGGCGTTATTGCTCTCTTGGGGCTGGGCTTCATTGCGCTCAGCCGATTGAACAGTACTCCTGCCATGGCTGACCAAGCTGGGAAGACATTCAGCCAGGCGGTTACAGTTGCCAATCCCACCATTGAGAGAATCGTTGAGTGGGACGAATACACAGGCCGTTTCGAGGCAGTTGATGATGTTGAGGTTCGCGCCCGGGTGTCGGGTTACCTCACCGAGGTTGCATTCACCTCCGGCGAGATCGTTGAGGCGGGCGAGTTGTTGTTCCGCATAGATCCTCGCCCGTTCGCCGCTGAGCTGGCGGCTGCCAATGCGGCTCTCGACCACGCTACGGCGGCTTACCGTTACGCCAAGTCTGAGGCGGAACGCGGTAAGCAGCTGGTTGCGCAGCGTGCGCTAAGTCAGGAAGAAGGCGACAAGCGAGAGCAGGCAGTACAGCAAGCGGCCGCTGATCGAGCAGCCGCCCTGGCCCGTGTTACCCGGGCAGAGCTCGATCTGGAATTTACCGAAGTGCGGGCGCCCATCACTGGCAGGGTGTCGGATAATTTTGTGAGCGTCGGCAACTTGATTGTCGGTGGTGCTGATGGCGGTACACTGCTGACCACACAGGTATCCACCGACCCGATCTACTTCGAGTTTACCGCCAGTGAGGCCGATTATCTCAAGTATCTTCGATTGGCACAGCAGGGCAGCCGGATCAGTGGTCGCTATACCCAGCACCCCGTACGGGTAAAGCTCATGGATGAACAGGAATTCGCGCATGCCGGTCAACTCACGTTTGTCGATAATCAACTGGATCGCTCCACCGGCACAATGCGCGGTCGTGCGACGCTGAAGAACCCGGATGACCTTTTCTCTCCGGGCATGTTTGGTCGCTTACAGTTGCTGGGCTCTGGAAAACACGATGTTGTACTGATACCGGATACAGCCGTTCAAACAGACCAGGCACAAAAGTTCGTCTGGGTTGTGGCCGCGCATGATATTGCCGAGCGCCGCCCGGTAGAACTTGGGCCAGTAAAAGATGGCCAGCGTATTGTGCGTTCCGGCCTTGGCGCGGAGGATCGCGTGATTGTAGGCGGTACGCAATTTGTACGTGAACAAATGCCTGTCACACCCATTCCCGCCGAACCATCCGCGCTGCTCTCACTGCGCTGAATCGACACCGTATCAGGAGCAGCAAATGCAATTCCCACATTTTTTTATCCGTCGGCCTATCTTCGCAAGTGTTATATGGGTGCTGGTGGTCCTGATAGGAGCGATTGCCTATACAGGACTGCCGGTCGGTCAGTATCCAGATATTGCACCGCCAACGATACAGGTCAGTGCCTCCTACCCGGGAGCCTCGGCGGAAACCATTAGTGAGACGGTCGCTGCGACAATCGAGGAGGAAATAAACGGCGTTGAGGGTATGTTGTACATCAACTCTGAGTCGACGGCCGCCGGAACGGCGACAATTACGGTGGCATTCCAGCCTGGTACCGACCTGGACACTGCGCAAGTACTGGTACAGAACCGTGTTGCTCTGGCCGAGCCCCGCTTGCCAGAAGCGGTTCGCCGACTGGGTATCTCAACGGTGAAATCCAACCCGGAGGCACTGATGGTGGTGCACCTGTATTCGCCAGATGAAAGTCGCGATCAGCTCTACATATCCAATTACATGCGGCTGCAGATGCGCGACCGCCTACAACGTATTGAGGGGATCGGACAAATTCTGTCGTTTGGCTTTCGTGAACTGTCCATGCGCGTGTGGATCGACCCGGAGCGATCAGCAAGCCTCGGTTTAACGGGCAGCGACATTGTCAATGCACTGCGCCGCAACAATGTTGAGGTAGCCGGTGGTGTGCTGGATGCACCGCCCAGCGATGCCCAGGGAGCCTTCGAAGTGAGCGTGCAGACGCTGGGGCGCTTCACTGAGCGCGAGGCCTTTGAAAACATAGTCGTCAAAACGGGGCAGGACGGTCGCAAGGTCCGCTTACGCGATGTAGCCCGCGTCGAGCTTGGGGCGCGTGATTACAATACCAATGCCAAACTGGACCAGTCCCCGGCATTGGGAATGCGGATCACCCAGCGACCGGGCTCCAACGCACTGGAAACCGCCGAGAGACTACTCGAAACCCTTGATGAGATGTCTCTGGATTTTCCCGAAGGCCTGGCCTATACCGTCATCTGGAATCCAACGAAATTCGTCGAAGAAACAATCGATGAAGTGGAAAAGACCATATTTGAGGCCATTATACTCGTGGCCCTGGTCGTATTTCTGTTCCTCCAGAGCCTGCGTGCCTCGTTGATACCCATATTGGCGATTCCTATATCGCTGGTCGGCACATTTGCCGTTATGCAGGTGTTCGGCTTTTCCCTCAACAACCTCTCGCTGTTCGGGTTGGTGCTGGCCATTGGCATCGTGGTTGACGATGCGATAGTCGTGGTAGAAAACGTTGAGCGTAAAATTCATGACGGTTTAACTCCGGTAGCGGCTGCGCACGCGACAATGGATGAAGTCGGCGGTGCCCTTGTGGCGATTGCATTGGTTCTGTCGGCCATTTTCATTCCCACCGCTTTTCTGGATGGAATTTCCGGGGAATTCTATCGACAGTTTGCGATCACCATTGCTTCGGCCACCATCATTTCAGCGGGTGTATCGCTGACATTGTCCCCCGCACTGGCGGCCCTGTTGTTGAAACCTGCGGACTCAACTGCCAGTAGAAAGGCATGGCAGCGCCCCCTCGATAGGCTGTTCAATCGTTTCAACGCCGGTTTTGATGCAACAGCCAACAAATACGCGGCTCTGGTACGAAAGTTGGCGCGAATCACTGTGGCGATGATGATCGTCTATGTCGGCCTGATCGCACTGGCGGGTTTCCAGTTCAATCAGGTTTCGCGCGGATTCGTACCCGCAGTCGACCAAAACTATCTGATAACCGTCGTGCAGCTGCCACCCGGCGCCTCACTGTCGCGCACTGAACGAGTGATGGACCGTGTTATCGCAGACGCTCTGGCCCTCGAGCATGTCGAGCATGCCGCTGCCTTCGCTGGACTCAACGGCGCGACGAGGACGACATCTTCCAATAGCGCTACAGTCTTCCTCACCCTGTCCGACATCGGTCCACGCGTAAAGCAGGGGTATGATCGCAATCGTATTGTAGATGACCTACGAGAGTTGTTTGGCCGCTATCAGGATGCGCGTGTGATGGTGATACCCCCACCCTCGGTGCAGGGCATCGGCAATGCGGGTGGTTTCAAGGGGTATGTACAGGATCGCGCCGGGCTGGGTTTCGCCGCGCTTGAGGCTCAGGCGCAGGCTTTGGCCGCTGCTGCCAACAGTTCTGACGCAGCGACCTCGGTATTTTCGACCTTCGATACCCAAACACCACAACTGTTTACCGATATTGATCGCGAAAAGGCCGAGCAACTTGGCGTAAATATGGAGGATCTATTTGCCACTCTAGAGGTGTATCTCGGGTCGGTTTACGTGAATGATTTCAATGCATTCGGGCGCACGTTTCGTGTCACCGCCCAGGCTGAGGATGAGTACCGTAAGTCGGCGGCCGACATCGGGCGGCTGCGTACACGAAACAGCGATGGCAATATGGTGCCAATAGGCACGATTGCCACGTTCAGGGACATTACCGGCCCCAGCCGCGTTGCCCGCTATAACCTCTATCCCGCAGCCGCAGTGCAGGGCAACGTTGTCGATGGGTTTTCAACCGGCGATGCGCTGGACACTGTGGAAGCGCTGGCAAATGACACAATGGTGCCCGGCATGAGTTTCGAGTGGACAGAACTGGCACTGCAGGAACGCAATGCATCCGGAACTGCCGCAATTGCTTTTTCGCTCGCTGTAGTGTTCGTTTTTCTGTTACTCGCGGCCCAGTACGAAAGCCTCACCTTACCACTGGCGGTTATCCTGATTGTGCCGATGTCACTGTTGGCGTCGCTCACCGGGGTGATGCTCCGCGGCCTTGATATGAATATTCTGGTGCAGATTGGGTTTGTTGTGCTTATCGGGCTAGCGGCAAAAAATGCCATCCTGATTATCGAATTTGCCCGACAGGCAGAAGCGCGCGGCGCTGGGCGTGTCGACGCAGCTGTGCAAGCCGCGCGACTGCGCCTTCGTCCCATTATTATGACGTCGGTTGCCTTTATCCTCGGCGTGGTGCCCCTGATGCTGGCCAGTGGCGCTGGCTACGAAATGCGCGCGTCACTGGGAACAGCGGTTTTCTCCGGTATGCTCGGCGTCACCTTCTTCGGATTGATATTCACGCCGGGGTTCTACCTGGTGTCGCGAGCGCTGGACGACCGCTTGCATCGCAAACCGGCAAACAGTGCCGCCGCTGATTCTCCCTTGGCTGTGGAGTAAGCTGGTCTGACGCATTGCACACCTGCCAGTGGCGTTCCAGGCTGCCTTTAGCAAGGAATTTCAGCCTTTGGTTTTTCCAGGCTCGTGGGATGACGTGCTGCGCTTTCTGGCACGTGATTTCGCCGTGCTTGCAGGGGCTGTAGCTTCAGAGGTGCGTTGGGCCAGGCAATCAGTGCAAAGGAGTAGGGCACGTGCCCCGGTAGGTACGCCCATTGCAGCATTTTCGCCGATGTGCAATATGGTATTGCACTGCTCACAGACGCCATTCTTGTTCAAGATAATCGGCTGCCAGCCGATGACAGAATCCGGGGATGCGTGCTCGCCTGCGGTGCTTTGCAGGGTCCTATCGGCATGAGAGGCCTCCATGTTTCCCGACAGCGCTCGAGCAATTTGCGAGCTGTCGCTGACCACGCCCTCGACCAAATCGAACGTATTCAGTAATACGTTGCGAACAATGGTGGATACAGACAGGCCCAATTGTTCGGCGCGGCCGCGTATCTCCTCGTCGAGTTGCTCTGGTATGCGCGCCTGTAGCACGCGATCCTTGGTCTGGCCGCGCTTTCGTCCGCGGCGCTTCGCTGTATCGGGCATGGCATTGCTCCATCGAAGCAGATTGGTTTCAATGGGAAGCACGGTAAATAAATGTATTACAAAAGACAACAACTACGTATTACATTCTACATGCAGCAAGCACTCCGCTGCTGTAGGTAGAAGCGTGTGGTTCTGTGCCGTGCGGCGAACTCAGTAATCTTCGACACCGACCATTGCATCGGGTTCGATGGAGCTGACGGGATTGCCCCAGTCTTCGGGGTGCATTGGTAAGTCGGGATCTACCAGATCATCGTCATCCAGCTCGAATGCAGCGCGCCAATCTTCGGGTGCTTCTGCATGCTCCAGGTGCATCTCCCGCCATGCATCCAGATCGTATTCAGAGACTTCGCCACCCAGATATTGAGTTTCTATCGTGAAGTTACCGGGATCCCAGTCTATAACCTCAAAGAGCTCCTGCGTTTGTAAATCCTTGTACCAAGCACCTACCACAGGGCTTAACATTTTCATTCGGCTTCCCCCATTGCCAGCGTTCACTTAAGAGCCCCAACATATCACGATGAATAGGCATGTCTACCAGACATATTTTCCATTAGTCCACACTGACATATCAGTGGTGAATTGGGGAGTTCGAAGGTTTTTAAAGGAAGATCAAACGCTTGCAGTTGCTTTCGAGAGTTGACTTCGGTCAACAGTGGCTTTTATATAGCCTTTGCTATTTCATATTGGTTACCAACATAATAATTCCGTCTAAAAACGATGCTAATTTGATTGACCGGAAGGCAACAAACGTTATCCCTGAAGCTGTCAGCTGACTGTTCCGATACAATGCCGTCAGTGTCCGGGGAGTGGCATATCTGGTTCCGCTAATCGCATTGAAAAATGCCACCTGAGCAATATCACGAGGAGAACAAATTGAACAACCTGAAATCTCATCACACCTTTGTCGATAAGGCGGCACAACGAGCGAGCAGTGACTGCAGGCTGATGGTGTCAGGGGTGCACCTCGCATGAAGCCGCTAGCGATTATAGGCGGAACAGGGATCGATGAATTGGAGGGATTGGAAGTCCTTCGGGATCACCGTATCGACACGCCGTTTGGCGAGCCCTCCCGGCCCGTTCAGGAGGGGCGTCTGGGTGATACGACCCTGTACTTTCTACAACGACATGGCAGTCCAGGCGCTATTCCTCCACACCGAATCAACTACCGGGCCAATATCTGGGCACTCAAGTCGCTGGGTGTTGCCGGTATCGTGGCAATTAATTCTGTTGGTGGCATCACACCGGCGATGAGACCGGGCCGGCTGTTAATTCCCGATCAGGTGATTGATTACACCTGGGGCCGCGAGCACACCTTTGATGAAGGCGAGGAGGGGGCGCTCATGCATATCGACTTTACCGAACCGTATGACAGAGCGCTGCGAGAAGCGCTGCTCCGCGCCGCAATAGCTGCAGGCATCCCACACGAGGATCGTGGAGTACACGGTGTAACTCAGGGGCCGCGCCTGGAGACGGCTGCTGAAATCCAGCGACTGGGACGCGATGGCTGCGACGTAGTAGGGATGACAGGCATGCCAGAGGCGGCGCTAGCGCGGGAATCAGACCTGCCCTATGCATCAATATGCATGGTGGTAAATCCCGCCGCCGGGCTCGGCGACTTGCCATTAACACTGGCGATGATGCGTGAAATCCTCGCGAGTGAAGCAGCCGTAGTGCGAAAACTGCTTAGCGAACTGCTAAAAAACTACGAGTGATACGGCTTCGCAGCTAATCCGCTCTATCGACCTTTTTTGCGCTAGCCCTCGGAAGGGGCCAGTGGGGTGATTGTGACAAGGACGCCCAATAGCGGGTGGTCGATATAGACGATATCACCACTGCGCATACGCCGAGTCTGATCAAGCAGTACCGCGTGGCGAAACGGGTACTGCGTTTCCTCCGGGTTCATGCCGGGTTCAACCCGCTCATCCGACTCCGCCGCAGTGCGGTTGACCGGTTCGGCTCTCGACGTGGCTCCTGGCTGATCGGATCTGGAATACACGGTTACCTGCTGTGGTGTGGACGGGGGAGCCAGCGGCGGCGCGGGCATGCTCCATTCCCCCGGAAGATATTCCCCCTGTGTGTTCAGCCATAAATCGGTATCGAGGTAAAAAAAACGCGACAAGTACAGTTTGATGGATCCCTGCAGCGCCGGCCACGGGCCGCCGTCACCAGAGCGGTCCAAAATGATCGGCAGTGCCTGCGCCTTTGCACGCATCGGTTGTATCCACGCCTCGTGAAACAGGATGCGGTAGCGACCACTGCGCTGCATTGCTGCGGCTTTGCCGGAAAACTGTCGCTGCGCAGCGGGCAAGGTAACAAAAGCTTTGGGTAGCGCTGGTGATGGCTGCGCGTTGTCAGTTTCGGACGCGCTATTGCTCGCGCTGCTGCCTGCACTACTGACGGGTATAGAAGTACCTGACAGCGGTGTTTGCGCCTCGCCAGGATAGCTCAGAAACTGGTGTCTTGTCGGGTAGTTGAGGTTCGGGATCGGATCCCAGCGCTCGGCAGTCGCCCCAGCCGGCCGGCTGAATACGAGCAATTCAACCTTGTACCATTGATCGTTTTGCGCCTGCGTGTAAATGGGCTGCAGCAATATCGCTGCAAGCAGTATCCGTGTGAGGGTTGTCATCGAGTGGTCAGGCATGGGTGGAAGGGTCCCCGGGCGTTGTGGCGAGTGAATCCATGAGTTTCTCCAGAAACTGATAACGCGCCTGGAGATCAGCCAATTCTTTTTCGAATCGCAGACGCGTGGCGCCGGCGAGTTTGTAGCTACGTGGGTCTGACTGCACCAGCTCCACCAGACTCAGCGGGTTGACCGGTGTCGTACTCTTGAAATCGATACTACCACCCTCTGGCCCGGCTTCAATAGTTCGAATCCCCAACTGTTGGGCGCGCAGACGCAATTTTGACACCTGGAAGAGGTTGTCTATCTGCGGTGGCAGCAGGCCAAAGCGGTCTATCATCTCTACCTGCAGTTCGCGTATCTCTGAGTTGTCGACGGCTGCGGCAATGCGCTTGTACATCACCAGGCGGCTGTTCACATCGGGTAGGTAGTCATCTGGAATCAGCGCAGGCGCATGTAGATTCACTTCTGTACCCTGATCGAGAGGGGCATCGACATCGGGAATCTCTCCGCGTCGCAGGGACTCAACCGCGCGCTCCAGCATGTCCATGTACATGGAAAATCCGACGCTGTGGATTTGGCCACTCTGCTCATCGCCGAGCAGTTCACCCGCGCCGCGTATCTCCAGATCGTGGGTTGCCAACAAATAGCCGGCTCCCAGATCGCCTGCAGCCTCGATAGCCTCCAGGCGTTTACCGGCGTCGGATGTGATAGCGGACTGCGGCGGTGTCAACAGGTAGGCATAGGCCTGGTGATGCGAGCGGCCCACGCGACCGCGTAATTGGTGCAACTGCGCAAGGCCAAATTTATCGGCTCGATCGATAATTATGGTGTTGGCATTGGGGATGTCGATGCCCGTCTCAATGATGGTGGTACACAGGAGTACATGGTGATGTCGGTGGTAAAAACTCGACATGACCTGCTCGAGTTCGGTTTCGCGCATCTGCCCATGCGCAACGGCGATACTCAGACCCGGCAACAACTCGCGTAATTTGCGGCCGGTCTCCTCAATGGTTTTCACTTCGTTGTGCAGGTAGTAGACCTGGCCGCCGCGCGAGGTTTCACGCAGAATCGCCTCTTTGACAAGCGCTATATTGTGTTCACGAACAAAGGTCTTAATCGATAAACGGCGCGCGGGCGGTGTGGCAATAATGGACAGGTCCCGCATGCCGCCGAGTGCCATATTGAGTGTGCGGGGGATCGGTGTGGCGGTGAGCGTCAGAATATCGACTTCCGAGCGCAGTGCCTTGATGGCTTCTTTCTGTTTGACGCCGAAACGGTGTTCTTCATCAATGATCAAAAGGCCCAGGTCCTTGAAGCGGAAATCACTCTGCAGGAGTTTGTGGGTGCCGACAAGGATATCGATATCGCCGTTTTTCGCGCGGCGCATGATCTCACTGGTTTCCTTGGTGGATTTAAAGCGCGATACCACCTCTACGGAAACGGGCCAATCGGCGAATCGATCGCTGAACGAGCTGTAATGCTGTTGTGCCAGTAAGGTTGTCGGCACCAGCACTGCAACCTGTTTTTGATTGCTGCTGGCGACAAATGCCGCGCGCAGCGCAACCTCGGTTTTTCCAAAGCCAACATCGCCGCAAATGAGTCTGTCCATGACTTTCGGGCTGTGCATGTCATCGAGCACGGCGCGGATCGTGGCTGCCTGATCGGCGGTTTCCTCGAACGGAAAGGCGGCGGCAAATTGCGCATAGCCCTGGTCCTGCGCCTCGAAAGTGAACCCCTGACGCGCCTCTCGCCGAGCATACACCTCCAGCAGTTGGGAGGCGATGTCACTGGCTTTCTCACTCGCTTTACGCCGTGCCTTTTCCCACTGGTCTGAGCCCAGTTTATGCAGTGGTGCCAGCTCTGGATCGCTGCCGCTGTAGCGGCTGATTAAGTGGAGGGATGCGACCGGCACATACAGCTTGGCGCCCTGAAAGTACTCCAGCGCCAGAAACTCGAACTCCTGGCCATCCACGTCGAGCTTTTGCAGGCCGATGTAGCGGCCTACACCGTGTTCCAAATGGACCACAGGTACGCCCTCACGAAGTTCATTCAGTGCTTTGAAGGCATTGGTCTGGATGTCATCTGTGGTGCTCTTGCGGCGGCGCCGCTGAGCAACGCGGTTGCCGAACAGCTGCGCCTCACACACCAGGGTCGGCTGTCCCGGCCCGAAATACAGTCCGCGGTCTAATGGTGCAGTGGCGATAGCAAAATCCAGCCCTGAGGCAATAAATTCATGCCAGTTCGCCACCGCAGGCGGTGTCAGGTGGTGGTCGCGCAGTGACTCCAGCAGAACTTCTCGGCGCCCGGCCGATTCGGCACACAGTAGTACTGGCCCATTGTGCGTGTTGAGAAAGCGCACGAGGTTCTCGGAGGGAGACTCCGTATGGTGCTCAGCGCTGAGGTCCGGCGGCGGCAGAACTGTGGTTTTGTGGTGTACGGCGGCCTCGGGATTGTAGCGCAGTTCCAGCACCGAAAACTGCTTCAGCAGTCGGTACAGCTCCTCGACGGGTGTGAAGCACCGGTTCGGTGGCAGGAAGGGGTGCCGCGGATCTATGCCATACTCGTCGTAGCGGGTATTTACCTCTTCCCAGAAGTGCTGGGCGGCGCCGTGGTGATCGCCTGTAGTAACGATCGCGCTGTCCTGAGGCAAATAATCAAACAACGTCGCACATTCGTCGAAAAATAGCGGCAGATAATACTCGCAGCCGCCGGGACTGCGCCCGGCACTCACCTCGACGTAGGTTGGGCACTGGTCGTGGTCCACGTCAAAGCTGTCATACCAGTTCATCTGGAAGCGGCGCACAGCGCTCTGTTCCAACGGGTATTCGCGCGCTGGCAGCAGATTGATACCGTCTACTTTGGCGACAGTGCGCTGGCTTTCTGGCTCAAAGGTACGCAGGGTATCGATCTCATCATCCAGTAGGTCGATACGAAAGGGCAGCTCACTACCCATTGGGTAGACATCGACCAGAGAGCCGCGCAGTGCAAATTCGCCATGTTCATAGACGGTTTCCACATTGACATAGCCGCTGCGTTGCAAGTTGCTGCGAAAACGTTCCACGTCGAGAGTTTGTCCCTGTTGCAGAACCAGGCTGGAACCGGCGATATACTCTGCAGGCGCGAGGCGGTGCATCAGTGTTGGCACCGGCACGATCAGAATACCCTCTGTCATAGCCGGCAACCGGTAGAGCGTGTTCAATCGCTCTGAAATAATGTCCTGGTGCGGCGAGAAATTATCGTAGGGCAGGGTTTCCCAGTCGGGGAATATTAGTATTTCACGTGGTTGATCCAAAAAAAACGGCAGTTCACGCTCCAGCGCGAGTGAGGCGCTGGTGTCGGAGGTAATCACCACCAGCAATTTCCCTGGATCGGACAGCTCGGCAATGCAACGCGCGTCGGCGCTGCCGCTGAACGGCCCAATAGACGTGCGTGATGCGGCCTGATGTGGCCAGGGCGTCTTTTCGACCAGCTTGCTGAACATAGGTTGTAGCCGTTTTTCGGTGAGTCCGGGTGGGGGCAAAGCTGCGCAATTATAGCGAAGGTGAGGGCGATCGCCAGCCCAAAGTGTGATCAGACCGTGAATTTGCCAGATAGCTGCTTGCGCCCTATATCTCCACGGATAATAATACGCGCCCTGAACTTTCTTGCGCAAAATTAAGGTATCCAATGGCGAACAATCGCAAGCGTACGCGTCCCGACGACTACTTCAAAGACTGGAAACAGCGCGAGGCCCTGGCCGAGGGTATGATCCCTCTGGTGGGTCGGTTGTGCCGTGAGAAAAACGTAGAGTGTTACATCTACGGCAAGCCTTTGGTAAACCGTTCTGTGCTGGAAATCATGAAAGATCACCGGTATGTGCGCCAGGTGGAGGGCAATGAGCTCTCCGAAAAGGAAACCTTCCCTGTATTTAATTGGCTGAGCCAGATGGATCTCGGGCCAGCCCATATAGATGTAGGTCGACTCGCTGTCGGTTATTCTGTGCAGGGCGTAGCCGAAGGCCTCAGCCTTGAGCAGTACCTCGACCGCGAGCTAGGTGAACTGGTCGGCTTCAAGGGGAAACCGCTAGAACAGCCGCAGGATGTGGTGCTTTACGGGTTTGGCCGTATCGGACGCCTGATGGCACGCATTCTGATCGACCAGACCAATGGCGGCGATACCCTGCGCCTGAAGGCCATTGTGGTGCGCAAGGGCAAGGCGGCGAACGATCTGGAAAAACGCGCCAGTCTATTGCGCCGCGATTCTGTTCACGGCGCTTTCGATGGCACCATCCGGATGGATGAAGAACGCCAGTCTTTTGTCGCAAACGGCAATGAAATCAAGGTTATTTACGCCGACGCGCCGGACAATATCGATTACACGCAGTACGGTATCAATAACGCCATTATTATTGACAATACCGGCGTCTGGCGCGACGAAGCCGGCCTCTCCAAGCACCTCAATAGCAAGGGTGTCAGTAAAGTGCTACTCACTGCACCGGGCAAAGGCTCTCTGAAAAATGTGGTTGCCGGTATCAACAATGACATAATCGATCCCGCAGATACGATTATCTCCGCCGCTTCCTGTACCACCAATGCGATTGCGCCGCCGCTGAAGGCGATCGATGATGAGTTTGGTATCGTCGCCGGTCATGTAGAGACTGTCCACGCGTTTACCAACGACCAGAACCTGATCGACAATTACCATAGCGCGTCCCGTCGCGGGCGCGCGGCACCTCTTAACATGGTGATCACCGAAACCGGTGCGGCGGTGGCAGCTGCCAAGGTTTTGCCGCAGTTGGCAGGGAAACTGACTGGAAATGCCATCCGTGTGCCGACACCCAACGTTTCCATGGCGATTCTCAATCTTACACTCAGCCGTGAGACGTCTGTCGAGGAACTGAACGAGTTTATGCGCTATCAGGCGCTGCATTCACCACTACGCAATCAAATAGACTACTCAGCATCCCCCGAAGTTGTCTCCAGCGATTTTGTCGGCTCTCGTCACGCCTGTATTTTCGATGCCAAGGCTACGATCGTGAACGGCAAGCAGGCAGTGGTATATCTGTGGTATGACAATGAATTTGGCTACAGTTGTCAGGTGTACCGTATTCTGGAGCAGATGGCGGGTCTCGAATACCCAGTCTATCCGAAGTCCTGATCGGATTGCGGGCAACGCAGGGTGGTATTGCGGCACTTTTACCGGGTGCTTGAATTGATCGGGATCACGGGGCACTATAAATTTCCTTAAGATTCAGACTTCAGCGTCTACCAGAGTGGTTTTTTAGGGACCCTATCCGGTATAATGCGCGCGGCTTGAATTCCAGTGACAGACCAGTGCCAGGGCTCGACGTTTTTCGGGGCGGATTCCGGCCATCAGCAGGGAGTCTCTGCGGTAATTTTCAGTTCACTCACAATTGTTTTGAAGCTGTAGGCAGATCGTATGATCAAGATCAAGCGGGGCTTGAATATTCCGATTCAGGGAGCTCCCCGGCAAGTTATTGAAGACGCACCCCCTGTTCGTGCTGTAGCACTGGTGGGATTCGATTATGTCGGGATGAAACCCACGATGGCGGTGCGTGAAGGCGACCGCGTCAAGCTGGGCCAGGAACTGTTCAGCGATAAAAAAACGGATGGTGTGGTCTATACCGCACCCGCAGCAGGCGTTGTAGCGGCCATTAATCGCGGTGCCCGGCGTGTGTTGCAGTCTGTGGTCATCGATATCGATGGTGATGATGCCGAGGTTTTTCCAACCTGTACCGCCACCTCGCTGCCCGAAGCTAATGTTATTAGAGAGCAATTGGTGCGCAGCGGGCAGTGGACGGCACTGCGAACCCGGCCCTTCAGTAAGGTGCCTGCACCGGAATCCGAAGCGGCTGCCATTTTTGTTACGGCAATAGACACGCATCCACTGGCGGCCGACCCGGCGGTGATCATTGCAGAGCAGGCAGAGGCGTTTAGCCTTGGGCAGGATCTGCTGGCGCGTCTCACACAGGGCAAGCTCTACCTTTGCACCGCTGCCGGAACGAATATACCCAAGGGCGCAGCCTCCAATATCGAACTGGCACAATTTGACGGCCCCCATCCGGCCGGTCTCGCCGGCACCCACGTGCACTTCCTTGAAGGTGTCAATGCGAATAAATCAGTTTGGACCATCGGTTATCAGGATGTTATTGCGATAGGGCGGCTGTTTTTCGATGGTCGGCTGTACACCAGCCGTGTCGTCGCGCTGGCAGGTCCACAAGTTGAAGATCCGCGGCTCGTTCGAACACGTCTTGGAGCGGACTTGCAGGCCTTGTGTGCCGGCCAGGTCAACGCCGGCGAAAGCCGTATTGTGTCCGGCTCGGTGCTCGGTGGGCGGGGTGTTCAGGGTGGCACGGCTTATCTGGGCCGCTACCACAACCAGGTGTCGGTCTTGTTGGAGGGGCGTCACCGGGAATTCATGGGCTGGCTGTCTCCCGGCTTTAAAAAGCACTCCAATCTCGGTATATACGTCACCAGTCTCCTTGGCACCAAGCCTCTGCCAATGACCACGACCACCAATGGGAGCGAGCGTGCAATGGTACCGGTGGGCAGTTATGAGAAAATCATGCCGCTGGATATCCTGCCAACACAGCTTCTGCGTGCGTTGATAGTGGGCGACACCGAGATGGCCCAGGCATTGGGCGCTCTGGAGTTGGAAGAGGAAGATTTAGCTCTGTGCAGCTATGTCTGCCCGGGGAAATACGAATACGGGCCTATTCTGCGGGATAACCTCACGCGCATCGAGAAGGAGGGTTAAGCCGTGGGATTGAGAAAAATTCTAGACAATATGGAACACCACTTTCAGGAAGGTGGCCGATTCCAAAAATGGTATGCCCTCTACGAGGTGTTCGACACCTTCCTCTACGCGCCGGACTCTGTCACAAAATCTACCGCCCACGTGCGTGACGGGATAGACCTGAAGCGGATTATGATCACCGTTTGGCTCGCAGCTTTTCCCGCGATGTTCTACGGCATGTACAACCTCGGATTTCAGGCAAATGACGTGATGGCCGCTGGTGCCGGCGTTGAAGGTTGGCGGGGCTGGCTGATCGAACTGGTCGGCGGCTATGACGCCAGCAGTATCTGGGATTGTTTCTGGTACGGTGCGGTGTTTTTTCTGCCCATCTATATTGTGACGTTTCTGGTGGGTATCGCCTGGGAAATATTGTTCGCGGTGAAACGTGGACACGAAGTGAATGAAGGTTTTTTTGTCACGTCGATATTGTTTGCGCTGACATGCCCGCCGGATATTCCTCTCTGGCAGGTCGCGTTAGGCATCAGTTTTGGTGTGGTCATCGGCAAGGAAGTATTTGGCGGTACCGGGAAGAACTTCCTCAATCCGGCGCTGGTTGGCCGGGCGTTTTTGTACTTCGCCTATCCCGCGCAAATGTCGGGAGACGCAGTATGGGTTGCAGTAGACGGCCACACCGGTGCCACACCCCTGTCGGTTGTCGCATCTGGCGGTATGGATGCGTTGACGCAGTCGTGGACCTGGATGGAAGCCTTTATCGGTTCCATACCCGGCTCCATCGGCGAGACCTCGACACTCGCTATCCTGCTGGGCATGGTGTTGTTGTTAATAACCCGCATCGCGTCCTGGCGTATCATGCTGGGTGTATTCCTCGGTATGGTAGCGTTCTCTACACTGCTTAACACCGTCGGCTCCGACACCAACCCTGCCTTCGGTATGCCCTGGTATTGGCATCTGGTTACCGGTGGTTTTGCCTTCGGTATGGTCTTTATGGCGACCGACCCGGTGTCTGCCGCGATGACAAATGGTGGCAAGTGGGCATTTGGTATTCTGATTGGCGTGATGACCGTCCTGATCCGCGTCGTTAACCCGGCTTTTCCGGAGGGAATCATGCTGGCGATCCTGTTCTCCAACCTGTTTGCGCCGTTAATGGACCACTTTGTGGTGCAGGCCAATGTCAAACGGAGGCTTGCCCGTGTCCAGTAACGACAGTATCAAGAAAACACTGATTGTTGCCTTTGCGCTGTGCATTGTGTGCTCTGTCATCGTCTCTACTGCGGTGGTGGTGCTCAAGCCGATACAGGAAGTCAACAAGACCCTTGATCGCAAGCGCAACATCCTCGCTGCGGCAGGTATGTTGGTTGAGGGCGAATCGATTGATGAGCAGTTCGCTCAGATCAAGACCCGCGTCGTCGACCTGACGACCGGTAAATTCGCGGATGATGCTGTGAATATTGAGAAGTACGATCAGCGCAAAGCAGCCAAGGATCCGGGTCGGTCAGAGGAACTGACGCCGGATGAGGATTTGGCCAAGATTTCGCGGCGTGAGCATTATGCGCTAATTTATATCGTGCAGAACTCGCAAGGTGATATTGAGAAAATCATTCTGCCGATTCGCGGCTATGGCCTGTGGTCGACACTGCACGGGTTCATCGCGCTGGAATCAGACGCTAACACCATCGCCGGCCTGGGTTTCTATGAGCACGGCGAAACACCTGGGCTGGGTGGTGAAGTCGACAATCCGCGCTGGAAAGCATCCTGGCCGGGCAAACTGGTCTACCGGGACGGGGACGTCGAAATTGGGCTGGTCAAAGGGGCTGTAGACCCTGACGCTGCAACCGCCAACTGGGAGATCGACGGCCTTGCCGGAGCAACACTCACGAGTAAGGGCATCACCAACCTTGTCCATTTCTGGCTTGGTGAGGACGGTTTTGAGCCGTTCCTGAACAATCTACGAGCAGGGGAGGCCTGATTATGACAGCCATCAAAGAAACCCTTACCGGGCCTATATTTAAGAACAACCCGATCGCATTGCAGATCCTGGGTATCTGTTCGGCACTGGCCGTTACCTCCTCGTTGCAGG
Organism: Halioglobus sp. D3-4; assembly: GCF_055809315.1. Taxonomy (NCBI): domain Bacteria; kingdom Pseudomonadati; phylum Pseudomonadota; class Gammaproteobacteria; order Cellvibrionales; family Halieaceae; genus Halioglobus; species Halioglobus sp. D3-4. The sequence continues at coordinate 1,309,400 of NZ_CM147907.1, read as the reverse complement.
TGACACTGGTGATGTGTGTCGCGCTAACCGTAGTCACCGCTTTCTCGGGTATGTTTATCTCATCGATACGCAACCATATACCCGGCAGTATTCGGATCATCGTGCAAATGGTAATCATCGCATCACTGGTGATTGTGGTGGATCAGTTCCTCAAGGCCTATGCATTCACTATCAGTAAGCAATTGTCGGTCTTTGTGGGCCTGATCATCACCAACTGTATTGTGATGGGACGCGCCGAGGCCTTTGCGATGAAAAATCCGCCACTGGCTAGTTTTATGGACGGTGTAGGAAATGGCCTTGGTTACAGCGTGGTACTGATCGCCGTAGCAGTGGTTCGCGAATTGTTCGGCTCCGGCAAGCTAATGGGCTTTGAAATCCTGCCGCTGGTCACAGAAGGCGGTTGGTACGTTCCCAACGGCATGCTGTTGCTGCCACCGAGCGCATTCTTCCTGATCGGCGGATTTATCTGGGTGCTGCGCAGTGTGCGTACTGAACAGGTCGAGGAACCCGAGTTCAAACTTGCCAAACACACACCGGTCGGGGAGGGCGTGTAGATGGAAGCCTTACTCAGTTTATTTGTTCGCTCCATATTTATCGAAAATATGGCTCTCGCCTTTTTCCTGGGCATGTGTACCTTCCTCGCGATTTCTAAAAAGGTGGACGCCGCGATAGGCCTGGGGATAGCAGTAATCGTTGTATTGGGTATCACGGTCCCGGTTAACAACCTGATCTATAACTACCTGTTGGCTGATGGCGCACTTGCCTGGGCGGGTTATCCCGACATGGATTTGAGTTTCCTCGGCCTGTTGTCATACATCGGTGTGATCGCTGCGATTGTGCAGATACTGGAAATGTTCCTCGATAAGTTCATTCCCTCACTGTACAACGCACTGGGTGTGTTTCTGCCTCTGATTACAGTTAACTGCGCCATTCTCGGTGCGGCACTGTTCATGGTGGAGCGCGACTATGATTTTGCCGAGAGTGTCGTGTTTGGCATTGGATCGGGTGTGGGCTGGGCACTGGCCGTGGTCGCACTCGCAGGCATTCGTGAGAAGCTCAAATACTCTGATGTGCCCCAGGGGCTGCAGGGGCTGGGTATCACTTTCATTACCGCCGGCCTGATGGCACTGGGCTTTATGTCCTTCGGCGGCATCGATATCTAGGCAGGGTTTAGCAGATATGGAAATGACAATTGTATTTGGCGTCGGCATGTTCACGGTAATCGTGCTGCTGCTGGTAGCCATAATCTTACTGGCTCGTTCACGCCTGGTGAGCAGCGGTGCGGTGAATATTCTCATCAATGGAGAAAAAACCATTACCGTTCCCGCCGGAGGCAAGTTACTGCAGACGCTATCAGAAGCCGACCTGTTTCTGCCCTCAGCCTGCGGTGGTGGTGGAACCTGTGCACAGTGCAAATGCATTATCACTGAGGGCGGCGGCTCTATGTTGCCCACAGAGCAAGCTCATTTTAACCGTCGGGAAGCGGCTGAAGGTTGGCGGCTGAGTTGTCAGGCCTCCGTCAAACAGGACATGGAAATTCGTGTCCCCGATGAGGTGTTCGGCGTTAAGCAGTGGGAATGTACCGTTGAGTCCAACCCAAATGTCGCCACGTTTATCAAGGAGCTCACACTTAAGCTACCCGAGGGCGAGAACGTGGATTTCCGCGCCGGTGGTTATGTCCAGTTGGAGTGCCCACCGCACCATGTGAAGTATTCTGATTTCGACATTGAAGAAGAGTATCGCGGTGACTGGGAGCGCTTTGGATTCTTCAAACTCGAATCCGTGGTAGAAGAAACGGTTATCCGTGCTTACTCGATGGCAAACTATCCTGAAGAAAAAGGTCTGGTGAAATTCAATATCCGGATCGCAACACCGCCTCCAGGTAGCGAGGGTATTCCCTGCGGTCAGATGTCATCCTGGGTATTCGGCCTCAAGCCCGGTGACAAAGTGAAGGTCTACGGTCCTTTTGGTGAGTTTTTTGCCAAGGATACCGATGCCGAGATGGTCTTTATCGGTGGTGGTGCGGGCATGGCGCCAATGCGTTCGCACCTGTTCGACCAACTCAAGCGCCTGCATAGCAAGCGTAAAATCAGCTTTTGGTACGGTGCGCGTTCGCTGCGTGAAATGTTCTACGAGGATGAATACGACCAACTCGCGGCCGAGAACGACAATTTTGAATGGCATGTGGCGCTGTCTGATCCGCAACCCGAAGACAACTGGGAAGGTTATACCGGTTTCATTCACAATGTGCTGTTTGAAGAGTATCTCAAAGATCACCCGGCCCCCGAGGACTGTGAGTACTATATGTGTGGACCGCCGATGATGAACTCCGCCGTGATCCAGATGTTAACGTCGCTCGGTGTGGAGCCGGAAAACATCATGCTCGACGATTTCGGTGGTTAAGAAATTGTCTGCCCTCATTCAAAGCCACTCGCGTGAGTGGCTTTTTTGTTTTACGGCTCTGGTACTTTTGACAGCTTGTGCGGGGAAAAATGAACCGACCAAGCTGTCCGGCGCCACGATGGGTACAGTGTGGCACTTGAGTTATATTGCGGTTGAAAATGGGCCTGATGAAAACGAACTACTGGTGGGTATCGAGTCAGCGCTGGAGCGTGTGGATCGCAGTATGTCCACCTACCGTCGTGACTCGGAGATCAGCTACTTTAATACGTCTGGGCCCGGGAAATGGTTCAAACCATCGGGAGATTTCATCGAAGTGATGAAGACAGCGCTGGATATTGGAGAGCGCAGTGAAGGTGCCTACGATGTAACAGTGTCGCCGCTTGTGGATTTATGGGGTTTTGGCCCAAATGGTGTTGCGGGTATTCCCCCATCGGACTCTGAAGTCGCGCAAACGATGAGGCTGGTTGGGCAAGAGAAGATTGAGCTGGACCCAATACAGTACCGCGTGCGCAAAAGCAGTATGCTTGCAGTCGACTTTTCATCTCTGGCTAAGGGCTATGCCGTCGATCAGGTGGCTGCCTGGTTGCTGTCTCAAGGTATCTCCCGTTTTATGCTCGAGGTAGGCGGTGAAATGCGACTGTCAGGCCTCAGCGCGCGGGATGACCCATGGAGAATCGCAATTGAACAACCCGATAGCAGCGAGCGTTCGGTTGCCACTGCGATAAGCCTGACCGATGTAGCACTGGCCACCTCAGGCGACTACCGCAACTATTTTGAGTCTGAGGGGCACCGCTATTCGCATTCGATTGATCCGCGCTCCGGCTACCCGGTGGAACACGATCTTGTGTCGGTGACGGTGGTGCATCAAAGCTGTATGGTAGCAGATGCATGGGCGACGGCGCTTATCGTGCTTGGTCACAAGCGTGCGATGGCAGTAGCGAAAGCACAGGGGTTGGCGGTATATTTCATACGTAGGGTTAATGACGACTTTAAACACAGTCACACAGCGCAGTTTTCGCGCTATCTCGACCAGCAAACGTTGTAAGGCGTTCCCTAAAGGAAGAGTAGGCAAATGGCACTTTTTGTAATCACAGTTCTGGTATTCGGCCTGGTTATAGGGGCGATGGCCGTTGGCGTTATTGCCGGGAGATCGCCGATCAAAGGGTCTTGTGGCGGCATGGGCGCACTGGGCGTTGATACCGCCTGTGAATTGTGTGGCGGCAATCCCCAGCGCTGTGAAGAAGAGTCACGCAGTGGTGATACGTCGAAGAAAAAAGCAGACCTCTACTACCAGGCTGACGAATAACAACGGATAGCCGACGTGAGCGCTTCTGGCACCACCATTGCGAATTACGCGCCCTTTATCGGTGTGCGCTACAGTTTCAGCCGCAAACGCAACCGCTTCACTTCTGTTATCGCCACGGTGTCCATGCTGGGAATGGTACTAGGCGTCGCTAGTCTGATCGTCGTACTTTCGATAATGAACGGATTTGCCGGAGAACTACGTGGCCGTATTCTGTCGCTGGTACCGCATGGGTATGTCGAAAGTGACAGCGCAGGAATCGCGCAGTGGCCCCAGTTGCAGCAGCAGATTGCAGCGGTTCCCGATATTGTGGCTGTGGCACCGTATATCTCTGAGAAAGCCATCATCGGCAATAGTGGCAATCGCCGCGCCGTGGTAATTACAGCGGTAGACCCGAAGTTGGAAAGTGGAGTATCCGATCTGCCGTCCGCAATAATCTCTGGTGAGCTGGACAGTTTGGAGAGCGGCGGCTTCAATGTGATACTCGGCGCAACACTGGCGAGTATGCTACGCGTTGTTCCAGGCGATTACGTTGAGGTTACCGTGCCACGCCTGACGGTTACGCCTCTCGGCTTGTTTCCTCGCTCGAAAAGGCTGAAAGTTACTGGGCTTTTCCAGATTGGTGCTCAGCCAGATGCCTATCAGGCATATATTTCGTTATCTACCGGTCAAAAACTGCTTGGCAGCAAGGGCAGGGTAGATGGCCTACAGGTCAAAACACGGGATCTGTTCGCCGCACCGGACATCATGCGGACAGTGGCGGCTGACCTGCCAGCAAGTTACGTGGTGAAAGACTGGAGCCAGACCCAGGGCTCACTGTTCCGTGCCGTCAAGCTGGAAAAGATCATGGTCAGCCTGCTGCTGCTCAGCGTAGTCGCGGTAGCGGCCTTCAATATTGTTTCCACGTTGGTGATGTCGGTTGCGGAAAAGCGTCGTGATATCGCTGTACTGCGAACCATGGGCGCGCGCGCCAGTGGTATTATGGCAATCTTTGTCGCGCACGGGCTGGTACTGGCCGGCGTTGGCATAACCGTTGGTGCGTTGCTCGGTGCGTTGCTTGCAACGAATATCGCGGCCATCACTGCGACCGTAGAGAATGTACTGGGCATGAAACTGTTTGATCCTACCGTTTACTTTATCAGTGAGCTTCCCGCCGATTTGCAAACAATGGACGTGGCCATGGTGGTGATGGCCTCCTTCATCTTGAGTTTGTTGGCGACTCTTTATCCCGCATGGCGAGCCGCCAGTATCGCGCCAGCTGAGGTGTTGCGTTATGAATGATGTGGTACTGCAGTGCGAGGCATTGTGTCGTGTGTACGATGACGGTGACAAATCTGTCACAGTGCTGCGGAGTGTGGATCTGACACTGCAGGCGGGCGAGAAAATCGCTATCATCGGTGGCTCCGGTTCGGGTAAATCGACCCTGTTGAACCTGCTGGGAGGCCTCGATAATCCCAGCAGTGGCAAGGTGCTGATGCGCGGCAGGGATCTCACGCAACTGAACGAAGCCGCATTGTGCCGGCTGCGCAATGAACAGCTGGGCTTTGTTTATCAGTTTCATCATTTGTTACCAGAATTCGATGCTCAGGAGAACGTGGCGATGCCCTTACTGATCGGTGGCGACACTCGCAAGGTCGCGTGGCAGGCCGCTCAGGCAATGCTGGAGCGTGTCGGTATGGGGCATCGCCTGTCACATCGTCCTGCGCAGTTGTCCGGTGGCGAGCGGCAGAGAGTCGCGATTGCCAGGGCGCTTGTCACGCGCCCCGATTGTGTGCTGCTCGATGAGCCCACGGGCAACCTGGACCCGCGCTCAGCATCGCAAGTGTTAGCCCTGATCGACGAACTCGGGCAGGATCTAGCATCCTTCGTCGTGGTAACGCATGATCCGGCCATAGCCGCTCATATGAACCGCACGCTGGAATTGCGCGACGGTGTGCTGCAGGAGTTGCGATGACCCGTCTGGAACGCTTGCGTATCGCGGTGCGCTATACCTTTGCGTTTGGCCAGGGGCATTTGTCCGCATTTTTATCCTCGCTCTCCATGCTGGGACTGGTACTTGCGATCAGCCTGCTCATCATTGTGCTGTCGGTGATGAATGGATTCGACAAGGAAATGCGCGAACGCATCCTCTCGCTGGTCCCACACCTGACGGTATACTCGGCGATGCCCATCGATAACGAGGCGCAGGCGATGGCGGTGATCAAAAGTCACCCTGCGGTTGAAGAGGTGACACCCTTCGCGCAGTTTGATGCGCTTGTGACGCGCGGTACCGATATAGAAACGGTAAGGGGCATCGGGCTTGGCCTGGACGAATCCGATGCATTCCAGTCGATCGCTGCCTATTTGAAGAAAAGCGATGCCGCCGATTTTCAGCAGCAGGCCAACGGGCTCATACTGGGTTCAGGCGTTGCACAGAGTCTGGGTGTCGGAATTGGGGAGCGATTGAACCTGATTGTGCCGGGGTCCGGACAGGCCGGTGCGATGGGGCCCGCACGTTTTCAAACGGTGCAACTCAGCGCCATTCTTAACACCGGCACGGAGCTGGACCAGAGTGTCGCTCTGGTACATCTGGATCTGGCATCAGAGTTAGCGGGGCTCAATGGACGCGTTAGCGGTTTCAGGGTATCCACAAATCGGCTTTTTGACGTACAACAGATCGGCTGGGAACTGCAGGAGATACTGCCGCCTGGTTTCTACAGCAGCAACTGGATGCTAACGCACGGCAACCTCTACGCCGCTATTCAGCTGTCGCGCGATATGGTGTCGATTCTGCTGTTTTCGATCATTGCGGTAGCCGCGTTTAACGTGGTGTCGTCACTGGTACTGGTGGTGCTGGACAAGCAGGGCAACATCGCGATATTGCGGACTCTCGGCGCCACTGGGCCTGATATCGCGTGGATATTCGTATTGCAGGGCGCAATGATAGGTCTTGTAGGCGTGGTATTGGGGAGTGTTGTCGGTGCGCTGGGAAGCCTGGCTGTGCCGGCGCTGGTGAGTCAACTGGAGGATATGCTGGGTATACAGTTCCTCAATACTGATGTGTACCCCGTGTCTTTCCTGCCGGTGGATCTGTTAGCCAGTGACATCTTTACGGTAGGCGGCATAGCACTGGGTATGTGTGTGATCGCGGCTATTTATCCGGCCAGACGCGCTGCCAGAATGGCCCCTGCAATGATTCTCAATCAGGATCACTGAGCTTTCTAGCTTCCCGTGCACGTTTACGCGCCTGCCACTGTCTGACGACATGCCATCGCCAAAACAGGCTGATCACAACGTAGCCTACGCTGCCAAAGAATAATCCGCACAGCAGGCACCCCAATAGAAACGGTTTCCATATGGCGGCCAGACTATTGGCCAACCAGTGAAAACTCAGCGCCATCTCAACATCCTTGACCGGTACATCGATAATCAATGCACCGATCTCATAAGCCAGGAAAAAGATGGGGGCCATGGTCAGTGGGTTGGTGATGAATACCAAGGTAACCGCCAGTGGGAGATTGCAGCGCACCCACACCGCCAGTACGGCCGCCAGCACAGTCTGCCCGGGTATGGGCATAAACGCCACAAACAGACCGACGAAGAAAGCCATGGATGCGGAATAGCGATTCAAGTGCCAGAGGTTGCTGGCGTAGACCCAATCGCCAAGAACTCCCAACGCCTTGATCCTGCGGACTCTTACAGGACTGGGAACAATGCGTCTGAGGATTTTTTTGGGCATATCCGGCGTGGTCGAATGTGAGCTGCCAACTTACAACTCTTTGTGTTTGACTCCCACGCTCGACACTGTGGACTCGCAGGGGCATTAGACAAGGCATGGCATTATGCGTGATCAGTGTCTGTTTTTAAACCGGATTTTGCGTGGCAGGATGTGACACCGTTTGCAGTTTGTACTGCCTCCTGCGCTTAGACGCAGTGCTGGTTCTGTCATCCCTGTGAACACACCATTGCGCTGCGCTAGATCTACTGTGCAGGAAACACCGTATGCAATCATGGATGATTGGACTGGTGTCGGGCATTGTCAGTGTCGGTTTCTGGCCAGCACTGCCGCCGTGGCCGGCGTATGGTTTGTTTGCCACCGCAGGGCTGGGCGTTCTATTGCGACGCACTCCATTCATTGCCTTTCTCGCAGGGCTCGGGCTTGGCTGCCTTGTCGGTTGTGTTCACGGTACACTGCTGTTGCAGTCGCGTATCGCAGAAGACTGTGTTGGCATCCCCCTTACAGTAAGCGGAAGTGTCAGCTCTCTGCCCAGAACCAGCCTGATACGCGGAGCAGTGCCACGCCAACGTTTTGAGTTCGCCGTCAAAACGTTGAAGCCTCTGCACTGTGCCGGCCCACAAACGCTGCAGTTATCGTACTACGGAGACCATGAGATAGAACCCGGCGATTTATGGCAGTTTGAAGCCAGACTCAAGTCAGTATGGGGATTGGGGAACCGGGGTCTGTATAACATGCAGGCGTGGTTTACACGCAATGGTATAGATGCCATTGGCAGTGTGCGCGAGAGTGGGCAGTTGCCCAGGTTGATAGGGCACGCTACCGGGTTTTCTGCATTACCTGACCGGATGCGACAACGCATCAGTAAGCGTATCAGTGAGCTGGGGCTACGACCGGATGTGGCCGCAGTGTTGCAGGCCATATCAGTGGCAGACAGCAGCGGTATTGGTGCATCTCTGTGGTCACTGTTCCAGCAATTCGGCATCAATCATCTGCTGGTGATTTCCGGCCTGCATGTGGGCATGGTGGCGGCTGTTGGTATGCTTTTGGGAGGCCTTTTGCTACGTCTGTTGTCGCCCGTGTATGCTGGCGGTCGTTGGCTGCCGCCAGTTGTTGCGCTGTGTGTGGCAGCCCTGTACGGCGCGCTAGCCGGGATGTCACTGCCAGTGCAACGCGCACTGTGTATGCTGGCATGTTTTGTGTTGGCAAGCATAGCCGGCCGTAAAGCCATTGCGGGTAACAGCCTGTTACTGGCTGCCGCCTGTGTGTTGCTGCTAAGCCCCCTCGCAGCCGTGGGCAGCGGGTTCTGGCTGTCTTTCGGTGCCGTGGCTGCACTGTTGTGGTTTGGCGTGTGGCAGCGCGGTGTTGGGCCACTGCGCCTCGCTGTGCAGACGCAAGCCGCCATCTCGCTATTTATGCTGCCGTTGGGCGCACTGTTTTTTGGCGGAGGCAGCTTGATTGCAGTATTCGCCAATCTGCTGATGATTCCTCTAGTCGGTTGGCTGGTGGTGCCCCTGACGCTACTGGCTGCGCTGTGTTTTCTCTGCGGCTGGGAGATGGCGTCATCGTTGTGGTATCTGGCCGCGTGGCCGTTGGACTACCTGCTGCCGCTTGGTGCCAGCCTCACCGAACACGGGGGCAACTGGCTGTATGTCCCGTTAAACGCAGACATCGAACTGGCCCTGCTGAGTGTGCTGGCCGTCGCCCTGTGTGTGTTGCCTGGGGGCAGGACATTAAAAATCCTGGCCGCTATGATGGCCCTGCCCATGATCCTGCCCGTGCAGCCATCCCCTGATGCGGCGGTAGCTGACACGAAGGTCTCCGTCATAGACGTGGGGCAGGGCACCGCCGTGGTGGTGCGATCCGGTGATATGGCCCTGCTGTATGATACTGGTGGCGGGGACCCCAACGGTGTCAATATGGCGACGCTCGCTGTGTTACCTTACATGCAGCGCGAGGGTATTAACGCGCTCGATACGCTTGTCATCAGTCACCCGGACCTCGACCACAGTGCCGGTACCGCAGCCATCAGGGATGTGCTGACTGTCGATCGGTTTCGCTATGGTGGTGTCGAGGAGCATGCATACGACGGTTTGTCGGCGGGGCGACCCTGTATCGCCGGTGAGGCGTGGCGATGGCCAGGGGGACAGACCTTCCAGTTTTTATCGCCAGCACAAGAGGTGCCGCGTCGTCGCAATGACAGTTCCTGTGTGCTGCAGATACAGGTGGGGGAGTACCGCCTGCTGCTGCCCGGCGACATCGAATCCAGTCGCGAAAAGATGCTGGTACGCTACTGGAGCGACAGCCTCGTAAGCGATTGGCTGGCCGCTGCGCACCATGGTAGCAAAACCTCTACATCCACGGCATTTCTCAAAACAGTGCGTCCCCAGCTGGTGGTGATCAGCGCCGGTTATGCCAACCGCTTCGGTCACCCGCACCCCGCTATTATCGCCAGATTGGGCAGGCATGAGGCGACTGTCCTGTCCACGGCGATATCCGGGGGGCTGGAATTCACGATCAGGCCGGGCGAAGATCTCGAGGTCTGGGCATATCGCCGGGTCGTTCGCCGGTATTGGATGTGAGTGCTGCTGCGGCTTCACCCATCTGCGGTGCTATGCGTATAATGCGTCCATAAATTTCTCTGGACGGGGCGTAAATGTGCTTGAATTGTTGATGGCTGGCGGATGGCTAATGGTGCCCATAGTGTTGTGCTCCATACTGATGCTGGCCATCTGTATCGAGCGCTTTTACACACTCAATCCAAAGAAAATCGCGCCACCTCACCTGCTAGCCACCGTCTGGAAACAGCTCAAGCACGGTGAGTTGGACGCTGGCAAACTCCGTACCCTGCGCCAATCCTCGCCTCTGGGTCGCATTCTCGCGGCCGGATTGGCCAACGCCTACCACGGGCGCGATGTGATGAAAGAGAGCATCGAGGAGGCGGCGGCACATGTGGTGCACGACCTAGAGCGGTATCTCAATACTTTGGGAACGGTTGCCGCAGTGACTCCGTTGCTGGGCCTGCTCGGTACGGTGTTCGGAATGATCGAGGTGTTTGCTGAGATCATGGTGCAGGGCTCCGGTAATGCCAGTGCCCTCGCCGGCGGTATTTCTCAGGCGCTGATTACCACAGCAGCTGGCCTCACAGTAGCGATTCCTGCACTGGTGATGCACCGCTATTTTCTGGGCAAAATCGACGCTATCGTGGTGGAGCTTGAACAGGAAACCATCAAACTGGTGGATGCCCTGCACAGTGAAGAGAACACGGAAGCCGCACCGTGAAATTCAGGCGCCAGCGTCGTGAAGAAACCTCGGTCAACCTGACGCCGCTTATTGACGTTGTCTTTCTGCTGTTGATTTTCTTTATGGTCTCTACGTCGTTCACCAGGGAAACGCAGTTGAGTATTGACCTGCCGGAAGCCCAGGGGAAGCCCGTGGAAACGGCGGAGCAACAGATTGAAGTGCTGGTAGATGAGCAGGGCAATTACCGTGTCAACGGTGAAGCATTGGTGGATACGCGCCTGCGTACATTACAAGCCGCGATCTATAAGATATCGGCCGGCGATACCACTATGCCGATGATGATCTCAGCCGATGCGCAGGCTGCGCACGAGGATGTTGTAAAGGCGATGGATGCCGCGGGACAGATGGGTTTCGTACATCTGAGTATCACCACCGTACAGCCGGCCAGCGAGCCGGCTGCACCTTAACCGGATCGCTGGGAGCGTTCTATGGCCTACACCGTCGTTATACCCGCGCGCTACGGCTCGACGCGCCTGCCGGGTAAACCGCTGCTGGATATTCTCGGTAAAGCCATGGTGCAACGTGTCTGGGAGCAGGCGCAGTCGAGTGCTGCCGAGCGTGTGGTGATTGCCACTGACGATGACCGTATCGTGTCCGCCGCCCAAGCTTTCGGCGCGGAGGTGTGTATGACGCGCCCTGAACACCCCTCGGGTACCGACCGCTTGCAACAGGTGGTCGAGGAGCTGGGGTTGCCCGATGATCATATTGTGGTCAACGTGCAGGGCGATGAGCCCCTGATACCGCCACAGGTCATTGATCAGGTGGCGGCGAACCTGCAGCAACATACACAGGCCGGTATCGCGACCTTGTGTGAGGAAATCACTGCCATTGCCGAACTGATCAGCCCCAATGTGGTAAAGGTCGTCAGGGATGCCAGCGGATTGGCGCTGTATTTTAGCCGCGCGCCCGTGCCGTATCCGCGCGATGCATTTCTGGCGGATCAAAGTGAGATGCCTGCCAGCGGCAAATGGTATCGACATATCGGTATCTACGCCTACCGCACCGGTTTCCTGCACCGCTATGTGAACTGGGCGCCCGCGCCGCAGGAGCAATTGGAATGTCTGGAGCAGTTGCGAGCGCTGCACCACGGTGTGGGTATTCATGTCGACGAGGTGTGCCAGCGGGTGCCAGCCGGTGTCGACACGCAGGATGATCTGGCAGCGGTTCGCGACGTATTGAGCGGAGGTAACTGATCGTGCCCGCCGTGAACCCGACCAGTGTGCTTTTTGTTTGCCTCGGGAATATCTGCCGTTCGCCAACCGCAGAAGGCGTGTTCACCGCACTAGCAGCACGGGAAGGCTTACAAGAGACGATCCACGTTGACTCCTGTGGTACCAGCGACTGGCACATCGGCAGGCCACCGGATTCACGCGCCACCGCAGCGGCGGCAGAACGGGGCTATGACATCAGTCAACTGCGCGGGCGACAGGTCGATGCCAGCGACTTCGAGCGCTATGATTACATACTGGCGATGGATGAAGACAACCTCGATGAACTGGACGCACTGCGCCCGGAGCACTACCGCGGACATCTGGGGTTGTTCCTTGAATTTGCCAAGGGCACAGCATTGACCAACGTACCGGACCCTTACTACAAGGGCGACGAAGGTTTTGTCCACGTGCTGGATCTCATCGAATCGGCCAGCGCAGGCCTGCTACAGCGGATCGCTGGTGGGCGTTCCTGACGCCATGACCATTGCGCGGGGAGAGGCGTTGCAAGCTTATAATTCGCTCGCGCTGCAAGCACGCGCGCAAGCTCTCGTCACCGTCAACAGCGATCAGCAGCTACTGCAGGCGCTGGCGCAAGCGAGAGCATGGCAGTTACCCGTGGTAGCGTTGGGGGAGGGGAGCAACATTGTGTTGGCCGGTGATGTCAACGCATTGGTGTTGCGCCAGCAAATGCGCGGCATCGAAGTATTAGACAAGGATATCGACACCGTTACACTGCGCGTCGCCGCCGGTGAAAACTGGCATGCGTTTGTACGATGGACCCTGCAACAGGGGTACTACGGGCTCGAAAACCTCGCCCTGATTCCCGGTACTGTCGGCGCGGCGCCCATACAGAATATCGGTGCCTACGGCGTCGAGCTGTGCTCCAGCGTAATGAGGGTACATGCCCGTAATATTGCCGATGACTTGCCTGTTGAGCTCTCTAACCACGAGTGCGAGTTTGGCTACCGCGACAGTATTTTTAAAAATGATCTCAAAGATCAACTGGTCATCACGGCTGTTGATCTGCAGCTGTCACTACACAATGCTGTCAAAACCTCGTATCCCGCACTCGTCGGGTACTTTGATGAACACCCGGAGATAGACGCAACGCCAGAAGCGGTATTTGCTGCGGTTGTCGATATCCGGCGCAGCAAGCTACCGGATCCCGCTGTCATCCCCAATGCCGGCAGCTTTTTTAAAAACCCGGTGATTTCCGAAGTGTCGGCTGCAGCGCTAGCGGCGATACACCCCGAGTTGCCGCGTTTTCCACAAGACGATGGTAGGGTCAAAGTCTCTGCCGCCTGGATGATCGACCACTGCGGCTGGAAGGGGTTTCGGCGCGACAACGTGGGAGTGCATGCCGGCCATGCCCTCGTGCTGGTCAACTATGGCGGTCAGCGAGGTGCGACGCTGTTACAGCTCGCCGACGACATTGCGCAATCCGTGGAAAAAACGTTTGGCGTACAATTGGAAATCGAACCGCGGATATACGGTGAACGGGTATGACCGAGTTCGATCACAAGGCGTTTGTGAAAACACTGACCACCCGTCCCGGCGTCTACCAGATGTACGATGCCAGCGGTGACCTGCTCTATGTCGGCAAAGCCAAGAACCTGAAAAACCGCGTCGGCAGTTACTTTCGAGCCAGTGGCCTCACCGATAAAACCATGGCGCTGGTCGCCCGCATCCACGACATACAAGTGACAGTGACCAGTACCGAGGTTGATGCGCTGCTGCTCGAGCACAACCTGATCAAGACGGAGCGGCCACCGTATAACATCCTGCTGCGCGACGATAAATCCTACCCGTATATCTTTGTCTCCACACAGGAAAAGTTCCCGCGTATCGCCTTGCATCGCGGGACAAAGCGACGCAAGGGTGAATACTTCGGGCCGTACCCAAGCGCCGGTGCGGTGCGAGAATCGCTGCAGTTTCTGCAGAAAGTGTTCAAGATGCGGCCCTGTGAAGACAGCTATTTCCGCAACCGCTCACGGCCCTGCCTGCAGTATCAGATCGATCGGTGTAGCGGCCCCTGTGTAGGGCTGGTCAGCGAGGAGGACTACGCCGAACAGGTTGCCAGCACCAGTTTGTTCCTGCGCGGTAAATCCTCGCAACTGATGGAGCGGTTGGCAGATGATATGGAGAAAGCGGCTGCCGAGCTCGCCTATGAAAAGGCCGCAGTCTATCGCGATCAGATCGTCCAGCTACAGCAAGTGCAGGCCAGCCAGGGTATCGAAGGGGTAAGCGGCGACCTCGATATTCTCGCCGCAGCGGTATCGAACGGCCGCGCCTGTGTGCAGGTGCTGTTTGTGCGCGGTGCGCGGGTGCTGGGTAGCAAGACCTATTACCCACCCCTGAAACTGCAAGAGACAGTAGCGATGGTACTGGCGGCGTTTATCCCGCAGTTCTATCTGGGTGCTGCGCGGGCAATTCCCGCTGAGATCATCGTCAATGCGCCACCCGAAAGCGCTGAAATTCTGGCGGATGCGCTGTCCGCACAGGCGGGGCGCGCGGTAAAGATCCGCAGCCGTGTGCGAGACTCCCGTGCCCAGTGGTTGCAACTGGCGCAGCAGACGGCGGAGACCAATCTGGCGTCCCATCTCACCGGCCGCCAGACAGTATTGCGACGTCTGCAGGCGCTGCAGGATCTTCTGGAACTGCCCGAGTTGCCCGAACGCATGGAGTGTTTCGATATCAGCCACAGCTCTGGTGAGGCGACAGTCGCATCCTGCGTGGTTTTTGACCAGCAGGGGCCGCGCAAAACCGACTACCGCAAGTTCAATATCGAAGGCATCGTCGCAGGCGATGACTACGCCGCGATGCACCAGGCGCTGGAGCGGCGCTACAAGCGCCTCAAAAAGGCCGATGCGGCAATGCCGGATGTGCTGTTTATCGACGGCGGCAAGGGGCAGGTCGCGCAGGCTATGGCGGTACTGGAAGAATTACAGGTCTCGGGCATCGAGGTGATCGGTGTCGCCAAGGGGACAACCCGCAAAGCGGGGTTCGAGACGCTCATAAAAGGCGCCACAGGTGAAGAGCGCCAGTTGCCCCCCGACCACGGCGCGCTGCACCTGATCCAGCAGATTCGCGATGAAGCCCACCGCTTTGCGATCACCGGGCACCGGGCCCGCCGCGACAAAGCCCGCCAGCGTTCCAAATTGGAGGATATTCCCGGTGTGGGCAGCAAGCGCAGGCGTGTATTGCTGCGACATTTTGGCAGTGCACAGGGCGTGGAGAATGCCAACGTCGAGGAGCTGAAGAAAATTCCTGGCATCCACGCCGCGATGGCGCAGCAGATTTACGATCATTTACATGCCGGAAAGTGACGTGCAGACAGCCCGGCCAACTCTAGGGTAGACGGTTTAACATGGCACTCATCGCGGGGTAGGGGTGCCCAGTTCAAAAATATCCGCATTAATTCAACAACTCACACCCAATAGGGGCTTGTATACCGTAGTATAGGCGCAATAATGACCAACTCGGCGGCGCGGCCTCTGGCGTAGCCACAGGGTCTGTTGAGACAACCAAAACGAGATTCGAATCTTTGCCTATTACCATCCCCAATATACTCACCATTCTGAGAATTTTGCTGATTCCCGTCCTGGTCGTGGCTTTCTACCTGCCTCTGAAAAACCATTTCCCACTGGCGGCGGTTATTTTTGCGCTGGCCGCTGCAACCGATTGGGTCGACGGCTATCTGGCCCGGAAACTCGGCCAAATGACGGCGTTCGGCGCCTTTCTCGACCCTGTGGCTGACAAACTGATGGTCGCAGTGGCCCTTGTACTGCTGGTGGAGCGACACGATACCCTGCTGTTTACATTGGCAGCCTGCGTTATCGTCGGGCGCGAAATCGTCGTGTCAGCGCTGCGCGAGTGGATGGCGGAGTTGGGGCAGCGCACATCTGTCGCCGTGTCCTATATCGGCAAGGTAAAAACCGCGTTCCAGATGCTCGCGATTACCGGTTTGCTGGCAATAAATCCCGCTTCCGACCCCAATTGGCAGCTGATATTGTGTTACGTGGTTCTCTATACCGCAGCCGTTCTGACTCTCTGGTCGATGATGATTTATCTTAAAGCCGCCTGGGCAGTACTTAAAGAGCAAGATAACTCTTTCTAATTCAAATGCTTGCGCGAAATATCTTGTATTCTGCTTGACTCCACAGACTCGGTGCATACAATAAGCGCCACTCGAAGATAAGCAGTTCAATTCGGGCTACCACGGCGGTGGATAAACGTTTTTGTGTGCGGGAATAGCTCAGTTGGTAGAGCGCAACCTTGATAAGGTTGAGGGGGGGCGCCTAGCCTCGTCGGTTCCGGCGACCACGGCGGTGGATAAACGCTTTTGTGTGCGGGAATAGCTCAGTTGGTAGAGCGCAACCTTGATAAGGTTGAGGGGGGGCGCCTAGCCTCGTCGGTTCCGGCGACCACGGCGGTGGATAAACGTTTTTGTGTGCGGGAATAGCTCAGTTGGTAGAGCGCAACCTTGCCAAGGTTGAGGTCGCCGGTTCGAACCCGGTTTCCCGCTCCAATCCCCCATGTAGGCTCGGTGGCAGAGTGGTCATGCAGCGGACTGCAACTCCGTGTACGCCGGTTCGATTCCGACCCGAGCCTCCATTTTTTCTCTTGTTGTCCCCACGATTGGATTACCCAACGATGTGTTTTGGCGTCCATGCCAAAATGTCTTCTGGATATTGGGCATCTTGACCGTCTCTTCGTCTAGTCCCTTCAAGTACTCTGACCCCTTGTTCTGATCAGCGAGTAAAAACTCCCAGCGGTGGAGTCTGGTTCAGCGAGGCAATCGTCATTGTGTCCGCTACCAAATCGAATGTGATGAAGGTGGGCTCTCCACCGTTTTCACCCGGTGCGATCCAGAAGAACTTGTCGCCATCCCAGTGCGTGACAGGATAGGTGTCGCCGTTTGGTCCTATTTCAAGGATGAGTGCCTCGCCTTTGACGGTCACCCCAGCGCGCCCGACATAATCGTTCGACCATTGGCCAGCGTAGCTCGAGAGTGGCTTGGCAGGGGTCGGGTTCAGGGGCGCGGGCTCTGTGATGGCACCGGGGATAGCCGTCACATTAACAAATGCCTCTCTGTACATTTTCAGCCACGGTTGGGTGTTGCCACCGACCAGTGCGAGGTCGAGGAATTCGGCTGCGATAGCCTCGGCTGCGCCGAGTGGGAAACCATTGGTGAGAACGACGATGCCGAGGTTCTCAGCAGGCACGAGGGTATAGGTCGTACCAGCGCCCATATTGAATGCTCCCGAGTGATTGAAGGTCTGGCGGGCGGTGGAACTGACGCTGGCATTGAAGCCGAGATCGTCGGTGCCTGCGCGGAAGTCGATGGCGCCGGGTGCCTGTTTATTGGAGTGCGGTGACAGCATCTCTGCCATGGTCGCGGTATTGATGAGCTGTTCGCCATCATGCTCACCACCTGCGAGGATGAAATTCATCCATTTGGCAAAATCATTCGCCGACGAACTCACGCCACCAGCGGGAGACTGGGCATCGGGATCGCGAGTGTGTAGTGGCCGCCAGCCGTTATCGGTAGGAACGTGCAATAGCGCCCTGTTATGCTGGGTAAGAAACTCCTGGTAGCTCGACGTGGTGCGGGTCATTCCGAGTGGTTTATAAAGCTCTGTGCGGGACAGATTGTCCCAGGTCATTCCGCTGGCGTTCGCTACTGCCTGTGCGGCTGCGGTAATGCCGAAGTTCGTATAGTCGTTCTTGGCGCGGAAGTCGCTTATTGGGGCGTACCTGAGTTGATGGAGGATGTGGTCCCGGTCGTATCCGAGGTCTTCCAGCAAGTCTCCGATATGACCGGGCAATCCACTGCGGTGTGAGTACATATCGGCATAGCTGACATGCGCGGTGACATAGTGGTCCGACAGCTGGAAATCAGGCAGGTGTTCGACGATGGGGTCGCCCCAGGCGATAGTGCCAGCGGTGACTTTTGCGCTGATGACAGAGGCGCTTATCGACTTTGATAGTGAAGCCAGCTGAAAAGCGGTGTCGGCATTGACGGGCGCGCCGGTATCCACGTCAGCGGTACCAAAACCTTCGGCGAACACCGTATTGCCGTTGTGCACCACGGCAACGGCCATTCCCGGGATGCCGGTGTCGACCATAGCCCGATTTACTATGTCAGGCAGAGCATCGATCGCCTCCTCAATTCGCTCAGGTGGAACTTCCCAGGCAGCGAAGAGGGGGGGCGGTTTACCCTCAGGGTTTGCATCCGTTGTGTCGCTATGTGATGTACCCGCTCTGGAGGTGCTGTTGCAGGCAGCAATAGCGAGAAGTGCGCCCAGGCCGACTGCGCCCAAGGTGAAGCGCATAATCTGTCTAAACGTGAAATGGTGTGTGGGGAAAAGGTAAGCGGTGATCTTCACAGAATGTCCATCGGTATACTGAGTTGGTAACGAGAAAGGCCAAGTATAAGCCGGATAAACCGCGTATTGCGAGCGCAGATGGGTGCTTCGCGATCCGGCGATCTATAAATATCGTGCAACGCGATCAGCGGTGGAATCAGGTTTGCCGAAAAATCTGTTGGTTTATATAGCGGTAGAGAATCATAAGCGATTTTAATCACTTTTGATTACAGGAATTGGATGTCAATTCTGATCGGGCGGTGGCCCGTTGAAGGTGATGCTTCCATGGGCTGTTTGTGCGGTGATTACGCCGTTCTCTATGACATAGCTGTTTACGCCGTCCTCGATCTCTACCCAGCCTACATCGAGCGTGTAGAGGACTCGGGCGGTGTTGCCAAATACATCCTCCTGAACGATGTACGCAGACACACCGTTGAACAGATCGCTGAGGCTTTTTGTTGCGGTGATAATGTCCGAGTGCCCTACGAGGATTCCCTGATCATCAAGCACAACTGCATTGGGCCTGTAATGACAGGCCACGTCATCCCAGTTTTGTGTAGATGTTGCGTTGCGCAGTGAAGACAGTACCTGGGAGGGCGTTCTAAGGGCGTACGCTGCGGGGCAGGTCAATGTCGGATCGAACGGGTAGAGGTCATCAATATCGTAAACACCGTCATTGTCATCGTCTTCATCGAGGTGGTCTTGTACAAGATCCCCGTCGGTATCAGTGCCGACGAAGTCGAACAATGGTATGGCATGGTTGATGTGGTCACTGGCTATCATATCCAATACGCCATTAAATGCACCCAGCCCAACATTGGAAACAACGCAGGTGGGATTGGTTGAGCCCCCACAGAGAAATCCGGGGCCCGTCGCCCACTGTGTGAATACATAGCCTGCGCGCGGGATGGCCGTGAATACTTCATCGAAGTCATCCGATGCAATCGAAAATTCGCAAATATGCCCCGACTCGCAATCGCGAGTCGCGGAAGCCGATTGAACATCACCACCAGAGGTGGCGATAAGCGTGAGCTTGCAGCCAGCCAGTGGAAACATTAGGCAGGCCAGTGCCAGCTTTCGCAATGATAGTCTCATGGGCGGCTCGGCAGAACTGTGCTGATACCTTAGTCTAGATCAACATTGGCCAATGCGAAATTCAATGCAGCTATAAAAATCAATCGTCGCGAGCCCGCTTAGGTTATAAGGAATATTCGTTTGCGCTAGAGTAAAAAACCATGTTGAACCTATTTCAGTAGGTTCGTGTTGCAGTCACTACCGTGGTAATGCAGAAGCCAAGCGCTATCAGAAAGGAGCTTTGCGGTAATGTTCCGGCAACTTTATCGCTGGAGCGCTCGAAAGACTATGCAAGGTAGTTAAGGGCCAACTCAAGTAGCTCTGCGCGAAAGGCTTTTTCATCCAGGTAGCCGGGCTCATCTCGGGCTGACTCCATGCAGATAGCCTGTATTGCCCTGGGAACAATGAAAGCTTTCATTTGTATTTGTGCTGGAGAGCAGTCTGGGCGATGCCGCGCGATAATGCTTTCGAGCCATTCAGTATAGCCCTGCATCCAGGTAACATCCTGAGAGAAAAAGCGCCTTTTACTGATATCGAAATCGTTCTGGTTCTCCTGATAAAAGATTGCGTGGATTGAAAGAAACCTTTTCTGCCTGAGAATTAACGGGTCAATGAGATAGCCGATTGCTTTCTCAACTGAAATATCACCCTCTATGGTTTCGTTGTGATAAAGCGCTTCCAGAATCGCGACCTCCTGCTCGGCAGCGATGGAAAATACTTCATGCATGATTTCTTCTTTGTTTGAAAACCATCGATAGAGGGTTGAGATATTGACACCCGCCACTTCGGCTATTCTATTGGTGGTCAGAGACTCTACGCCTTCATGCAATAATATTGTGTAACAGGCGCTAACAATGGCCGCTATTGTACGGTGTGATCTCGCCTGCTTCGGTACAGTGGGCCTCGGAGGCACATCATTATTGCTATTCACAAGTACTTTCACCTGAACGAACGTGGAGCAAACGGGCAGTAGTGTATCCTATCGAAAACCAAGTTTAAGCGATGCGCTCCGAATATTTCTATAAATATCAGTCGGATACGTGTGGATATCCGGATAAAAACCAAGTTGATGCCGATGATCACACTTGCTAATTTCCTACTGCAGCAGAACGCACCACAATGACCGACCAGGCGGCTATTCCGCATGCTGCGGGCAGCGTCCGATCGGTACAATTTGACCTACAATATGAGGGATAACCATGGCAAGAGTCGATTCTGTACTGGTTCCGATGGATGAATACATGAACCATCAGATTGCTGAAACGTTTGCGTCGGTGCAGCAATCCGACCGCAGCTGGACTGAAAAGATTTGCCTGTGCGTCGCCGCCAAAGACGGCAGTATTTCGCTGGGCTTTGGCCTTGGTAAATACATCAACCGCAATGTTATGGATTCCTACGGCGCGGTGTCTCGCGGCGTTGAACAGATAACAGTGCGTGCCAGCCGACAACTGTCGCCGGAGACGGATATCTACAGTGTCGGTCCATTGCATTATGAAATAGTGGAACCTTTCAAGCGCATACGCGTAAGACTGGACGAAAATGATGTCCAGCCGATGTCCTTCGATGTGATGCTGGAATGCCAGGATATCCCGCCTTTTCTGGAAGAGCATGAATTTCGGCGTCAGTTGGGTGCTTATCGCGTTGATACAGATCTGGTTCGCTATCATCAATCTGGGGTTGCCTCGGGCTGGATTAAAGTGGACGGGAAAACTTACGAACTTACGCCCGATACATTTTTCTGCACGCGAGATCACTCTTGGGGTGTACGCTATGGTGTGGGTGAAACGCCGACAGATGTTCAACCGGGTCTGGACGGCACCAAGTTTCCAATGAACTTCCACTGGAGTCCGATGCGACTGGTGCGACCTGATGGCAGTATCTATGGCATACACCATTTCTATCTAAATATCCCTATACCCGGGGTACCGAAGATCATTCAAGGCGGTATTGAGTATGCTGATGGCAGTCGGGATGAGTTTGTTGATATCGATTCGGAACTGAGCTATCACCCCGATACCCGTCGTCTACAGGGCGGGGATATTCATCTCACTCTTAAATCCGGCGAGAAAAAAACACTCCATCTTGAGGTCGTCTCCGATACCGGAGTGCATCTTGGCGCGGGTATGTACTTTGGGTTCGACGGCCACCATCACGGGCAATGGCGCGGGGAACTTCATATAGAGGGTGAGAGATTTGATGACTGTACGGATATCGAGGCGCTGAAACGGCTACATCAGATACGCGATTGTATTGTCAGAGTCACAGACGGTGATGCCGTAGGCCATGGCAATATTCAGACAGTGATCAACGGCGTATGGGAAGATCATGGCCTGATCACAGAAGCAGAATTTATCTAGCACTAAAAGTCAGGAGAAATAGTGAATGGGAAAACATGATCTGGGCGACTTGGAGCCGATACGCCTGAAACTCGAAAATTGGCTGCGCGAAAATCTAGGTGATGCCGAGAATCTAGTACTGGGAGACTTGAATTTTCCGGAAGAAAGTGGTGAAAGCAGTGTCACCCTGATTCTACGGGCGAAAAATCGTGGCGAACACCTGGGTTTTATCTGCCGCATGGAGCCTCCCAACAGCGAGGTATTCGCGGAGCACAATATGTCACTGCAGTACCGGATGATGCAAATGGCCGGGCAAAACGGGGTTCCGGTCCCTCCCTTGCTGGGACTGGAAGAAGATCCCAGTCTGTTGGGCAGTCCGTTCTATATTATGGGGTTTGTCGATGGGCAGGTTCCCACAGATAATCCGCCCTATGCTTTCGGTAGCTGGGTCACCGAATTGACCGCAGAACAGCGCGCCACTATGTGGCAAAACGGTCTGGAGACGCTGGCGATAATCCACCAGATCGACCTGGCGAGCCTCGATATCAGCGGTATACCGGTGTCTCGTGAAAGTGACTCTCCAGCCCAGTGTGAGCTGGATAAATACAACGCCATGTTTAGCGATGATATCCGTAAAAGAATGCCAGCCAGCTTTAGTCTTGCTGTTGACTATGTGAACGCCAACGCTCCGCCAGACGGCGATCGTCACTTTTGCTGGGGTGACTCACGGGTCGGAAATATCATTTGGAAGGACTGCAAGCCCGCTGCGGTAATCGACTGGGAGATGGTCAATATCGGCGACCCGGTACAGGAAGTTAGTTGGTGGTACTGGATCGACTACGTAAACAGTGTTGGCTTAGGCGCGGAGCGCCTGGAAGGGTTGCCTTCACTGCCTGAGCTCTATAATAGCTGGCACGCTTTAACGGGGTTCTCCACGGAGCACTCCGATTACTATGATCTATTCGCGCTGGTACGCTACGGCATTATTCTTGAGAAAAAGTTCGTCGCGATGGAGAGCGCGGGTCTTGGAACGATCGATAATTTTTGCATACCCATTGTAGAGCAACAACTTGAGAAGCTCGGTGCTAGATGAATCCAATGGAGTTTGGAATGCTGCAGCCTGATAGGGGCTGCAGGTAGTACTTCATTATGAGGCAAGTCACGTCTTTGAGCACTCTGATTCCCTGCTTTGGAAGCGGAGAAAGGGAAGGGCGGTTGCGGCAGCGCTAACTCCCGCAACCGTGGGACAAGTCTGCTAGCCTTTGCTAAGCAGATCGAAGCGATCCAGTTGCATCACTTTCGTCCAAGCTTTGACAAAGTCATCGACGAAGCGCTGCTGTGAATCGTTGTAGGCATACACCTCGGCAATCGCGCGCAGTTCGGAGTTCGAACCGAAGATCAGATCAACTGATGTCGCGGTGTACTCCACTTCGCCCGTGTCGCGA
Organism: Halioglobus sp. D3-4; assembly: GCF_055809315.1. NCBI lineage: Bacteria > Pseudomonadati > Pseudomonadota > Gammaproteobacteria > Cellvibrionales > Halieaceae > Halioglobus > Halioglobus sp. D3-4. The sequence continues at coordinate 1,286,242 of NZ_CM147907.1, read as the reverse complement.
TTGAGCCCTTCGAACACGCCTACCTCATCTGCCTTCTGCCAGCGCGTGGACATATCCAGCAAATTGACAAAGAAATCGTTGGTCAAAGTGCCCGGCTTGTCTGTGAGGACACCGTGGTCCGATCCGCCAGCGTTGGCATCGAGAGAGCGCATACCTCCGATGAGTACAGTCATCTCAGGTACCGACAGGTCGAGTTGATCGGCCTTGTCGACCAACATCTCGGTCGGTGAACGATAGCTCTGCTCCACATCAAAGTAGTTGCGGAAAGCATCAGCCGTTGGTTCAAGCAATGCAAACGAGGCGACATCAGTTTGGGCTTGGCTTGCATCGGTTCGACCGGGTGTGAAAGGTACCTCGATAGTGACGCCGCCGGCTTTTGCAGCCTTCTCGATTGCAGCGGCGCCGCCCAGCACGATCATGTCAGCCATTGATATCTTGCTGCCCTGCGCGTTGGTGTCGTTGAACGTGCTCTGGATCTCCTGCAGTTTAGCGAGCACACGAGCCAGTTCCTGCGGATTGTTTACCGCCCAGTCCTTCTGCGGTTCAAGGGCTATGCGCGCGCCGTTGGCACCACCGCGCATGTCGCTGTCGCGGTAGGTTGCAGCAGATGCCCACGCCGTGCGTACCAACTCCGGTACGGTCAAGCCGGAATCAAGGATATCCTGCTTCAGCGCTTTGATGTCACTGGCATCCACCAGTTTGTAGTCCACTGCTGGAATGGGGTCCTGCCAGATCAGTTCCTCATCCGGTACAGCGTCTCCCAGATAGCGACTGCTCGGGCCCATGTCGCGATGGGTGAGCTTGTACCACGCCTTGGCAAATGCCAGCTGGTATTCGTCCGGATTGGCGAGGAAGCGTTCCGCTATCGCTTTGTATTGCGGGTCGAACTTGATTGCCAAGTCGGCCGTTGTCATTACTGGTGCGTGGAACTTGCCCTCTATATGCGCATCCGGAACGGAATTGCTCATGGACGTGTCAGTGGGCTTCCACTGAATGGCACCGGCCGGGCTGCGTGTTTGCTCCCACTCAAGGTTCAACAGGTTTTGCAGGTACAGCGTTGTCCACTGTGTCGGGGCCTGTGTCCATGCACCCTCCAGGCCACTGGTAACCGTGTCTTCTGAGTGCCCCTTGCCGCATTTGTTTTTCCAGCCGAGTCCCTGATCTTCGATACTGGCTGCTGCGGGTTCCGGGCCGACACAATCAGCGGGCTTGTGCGCGCCGTGCATTTTGCCAAAGGTATGCCCGCCTGCGATCAGCGCTACTGTTTCCTCATCGTTCATCGCCATGCGGCCGAATGCCACACGAATGTTCTTGGCAGAGCCAGCAGGGTCGGGCTTGCCCATCGGGCCTTCCGGGTTCACATAGATCAGGCCCATATGTGTCGCCCCGAGAGGACGCTCCAGTTGGCCATTTTTTTCCGTGCGGTCGCTGGCGAGCATTTTCACTTCCGGCCCCCAGTAGACGAGGTCCGGTTCCCAATCGTCAGTCCGTCCACCGGCGAAGCCATAGGTTTCAAAGCCCATATTCTCCAGTGAAACGTTACCGGCAAGCACCATCAAATCTGCCCAGGACAGGGCGGCACCGTATTTTTGTTTCACCGGCCACAGCAGCCTCCGCGCTTTATCGAGGCTGGCGTTGTCCGGCCAACTATTCAGTGGATCGAAGCGCTGCTGGCCTCCGTCCGCACCGCCACGGCCATCCAGTGTGCGGTAGGTACCCGCGCTATGCCATGCCATACGAATGAAGAACGGCCCATAGTTGCCGAAGTCGGCTGGCCACCAGTCCTGCGATGTCGTCAGCACGGCGTCGATGTCACTTTTGACAGCATCGAGGTCGAGTGCATTGAACGCAGCGGTGTAATCGAAGTCTTCACCGAGTGGATTTGAACGCGCATCGTGGTCCCGAAGAGGTGCCAGTTCCAGTTGGTCGGGCCACCAGAAATTATTGCTCCTCGGCTGGCCGTCTGCAGCGATATCGCTACCGGATGCTCCGGCAGGCTTGGTAGATGTATCGCCAATGGCTGCTGCCGGGACTATAGACAGTGCCAGAACACCTGCTATGGCGGTAGACAGAATATTATTGCGTTGCTTCATGTTGACTCTCCCTTTGCAATTGGCCGCATTGCAGCCCAATTTGAACACTGAGATTTGGTTTGAGGTATTGAGACCTCCGTTACAAACAAAAGAATAGCCCTGACTGCAGACTGGCGATTCCTCTGAAATGACTATAGTTTCATGGCCTTGATTGTGAAAATCGTATAATTCAATGGACTCGATAGGTTTTGCCTAAAATTGGTGCGCGGGGACGATGCTGCGCCCCGATGTGGCGCGGGGTGAATCCAAAGAAATACGTCGAAGGGCCGGACTCCTTGAAATTAAAGGCTCAGACTGCGATCAACAGGTAAGATTGCTTGCATTCAAAGGGCCAGGCTTCTTGCTCATTATTGTAGCGCTTGCAATTGCGTCCGGGCTGGATAGGTGATTTTAAGGTGCAATGGAGTACATCACGCCGTAAATCAGCCAGAAAGACTCTGCAGGTTTCGCTCCAAAAATACCTGTGAAGAGTCCGTTACAAGCTCGATCCAAATCGGGAAGTGGTCTGATAGCTGGTTCTTGCGCCACGGATGCTTGTAGTAGGCGAGTAGGTTCGCTGGAACGTTCATATCGCGTGAGCCCCCATACTGCCTTTGCATGGTGTCGCTGTAAGTAGTGAATTCCCCGTCCTTGAAAACATAGTCGAATGGGTTAAATACTCCCGCATTCTCCTGGCCCTGTTGGTTCTGGCCAAGCGTAAAATACTCGCCCCCGGTGAGGAACATTCGATCGTAGACTTCTGTACGGGAGGCGTTGGTATTTCTGCCAACCAAAGTCTCGACTTCCCGATAGCCTGCGTCATGGATCAACCTGACTGTCGAGTCGTCCTTGTCCTCGCCTGCGTAAAAATTGAAGTCACCGACGATTATAATGTCTTCACTCCATAGCCGACTTCCATTGCGTTTATGCTCCAGCGCTTTCAGCAGTAGCGAGACCTCCTCCTTACGAATCGCAATATCATCGTCACCTGGGCTGGGATGCAGGTGCAGGTTAAGTAGCGCGAAAGTCTTCCAGCCCGAGGTGAACCCAGTGAGGTAAGGAGTGCGCTTTAGTTGTTTCATGTCTGAGTCGGCTGTAATGGCATCCCAGAGCACAAGCTCTCCGGCTAAACCGGCAAGTTGTACGCGCGTCTTGTTGAATATATAGCAGCTCCTCTCTGAGTTGCCGGCTGCGCCCTCGGTAATGTCGTTGACCATATACCCCCAGTCATCACCCAGTAAGCGAAGGAGGATGTGAAGATCCTGCAGCCCCGACTTGATTTCCTGAACAGCGATAAGATCAAAACGGGACAGGATTTCGGCCATATAGAAAAAGGCCTCGGGCTGGCGTTGCGTGGTGTGGCCAAACTCCTTGATATTCCAGCTGGCAATGATCAGGTTTTCTTCGGCGCGGCGCATTGCTACTTCTTTTTCCAAGCCATTCTTCAGCGCCAAAAGCTTTGCGATGATTCGTATTTTTGTCTCAGTCTGCTCTCGTAGCTCGGGAAAGACCAGTTCGTAACCTTTCTTATCAAGGTCGTCGTTGGGCCGAAGATCGTTATACGTAGGCATAGTCCTGATCCATTGCTAACTATTGAAAGGTGTTGGGTTAGTTCAAAGGTAGGTGACCGTCTATTCCTCGAGGAATTGTGCAATTTTTCGGGTCATTGCCTCGTAGCGCTGATTCCCGTAGGTGCACACTTCGCCGCTAAAACCCTGTATGTTGGATTTCAGTGGTAAGCCTCCATGGGAGACTTCATATCTCGCCGGGATATAGAATGAGTTAAACCGGCCGGCAATACACCGCTTCTGCAAGTTCTTTACGCCATCGATACTGGCCGTGTCATCACAGTGGGAATGCGCGGCAAACACGCGCTTGGGGAATGGCGCCGTACGACTGAAGCCGGACGTGATCACCTTCAATTCCTTGATCAGCCGAGCCAGTTCCCGCGCACCGTCTTTATCGACATAGTCATACTTGAATGGGTTATCGCCAACAAGGGGCTTATCTCTATCGCGGGCATCCAGAAAGTCGTTGAGGCCGCGCGAGGACAACAGGTAGGGAACAACTTTACCCAGCAAACCCGAGCGCCAGGCCAGCAGTTCCAATGCTGCGGAAAAAAGATACAGATCGCCAGTTACCTTGGGTGAAGTACACGCTGCGTGATAGCTGAGCGCACCGCCCGTAGAGAGGCCACCTATCGACACTTTATGCGGTGTTTTCTTATGCGCACAGTCGACGGCGAAGGCGACGTTGCGCTTCCATTCTTCGAGTTCAACGTCCTCCATTCCGGCCGGGTTTTTCAGGCCGTGACAATGGAGTAGGGGCAGGAAGGTGTTGTAGCGTAACTCAGAATAGAAAAACTCTTCCAGATCCCACATATATCGCGGTGAGTCACTCAAGCCGTGAACCAGGACGATGGAACCCTGTGCGTCGCTTCTCGCACGCATCACGGGTTCACACCCGGGACGAATTTTTCGAGGACTGAAATACGTCCCAAACTCGTCGTAGTAGGCTGACCACTTTTTTCGAACTGCCATGTTCGTATACCTCCATCGTGACACTGCCAGTCGCTGGCGCTCGGCTATAAACCAGATGTTATTAAACCTATCTCAAAATCCAGATTCTGCAAGTGGGTATGATACGAGCGTGCGGCCAACACAGTAGCGGGCGGAGGTCGGGGGCAATAACTACATCTGAACATCGCTAATGGTGATAGCCCCGGCTCTTATCGTCACCGTCTGGTAGACAGCAGAAAAACCTGATTTAAACGTGATGATCTGAGCTTCGCCGCTGTTTTCATCCCGAAATTCGAACAAGCCGTTACTATCGCTGAGGGCCGCATTAAAACTGCCTGGTCGAAGACTGATAACCAGCGCCAATGGCAGCGGCGTTCCGGTCAAGTCGCTTACTCTGCCTTTAACAATGCCAACATTGCTGAAATCACTGCCTCTACCAGTATGTTTAGCGTTGCGCCGAAACATCGGTGATGGCGTGTCGGCGAGAACACTATTCGTTTCGACAGCGTAGAGCGCACCATCGGCAGAACCAAAATACAGTGTCCCCGAGAGGTCAAAGACAGGCGAGGAATGTACCGCACCTCCGGTCTGCACCCGCCATCTCTCGCTGCCGTCAGGGTTGATGGCATACAGGTAGGTATCAGCGGAGCCCACATAGATGGTGCCATTGGCATCAATAGCTGCTGTCGACATGATTATTCCGGCTGTTTTAAATCGCCATTTTTCTGAACCATCAGGGTTCAATGCATAGAGGTTCCCGTCCCAGGATCCTACGTAGAGCGTACCGTCTGCGGCCACGCTGACGGCAGCTGTTACCCAGCCGGCAGTGTCATAGTGCCACAGGTACTGTCCGCTGGGGTGGAAGGCGTAGATTCTTCTGCCCTGATAAATGGAAGTGGTGACGTAGATTGATCCGTCAGCGGCGATGGTTGGCGGCGCTTCGATAAGGCTGTCGACCGCGGTGCGCCAAATCTCAGTGCCACTGCTGTCAAAAGCGAATAGATTAAACCCCGCTCCAATATAGATCTTGCCATCGGCCGCTACTGTCGCGGCGGAATTGAAGCGGGTTTCCACGGCCTTGCGCCATTTTAACGTGCCGTTGGGGTTGATCGCATACAGCGCATCAGCCCCGATATACACTGTGCCGTCGGCGGCCAGCGCGGGCTCCACATGTACCGAATCAGCTATGCGATATACCCATTGCAGCTTGCCTGTTGAACTCACCGCATAAACATCACCCTGGCCTATATAGATAGTGCCCTGCGGCGATACTGCGGGAGAGAACGTCATAGGGTGCCCGGGGGCAAAGTGCCACACAGGCGTACCCTGGGGTGTCAGAGCATGCAGTTTGTTGGATCCCACATGGATAGTCCCGTCTACGCCAATAGTCGGAGACCAATAGACGGGTGAGCCGGTAGCAAAAGTCCACTTAATTGAACCTTCCTGGGCAGTCGAGGAAAATACTACGACAAGTAGCAGCAGAGGCAGGCTTCTGGAAACGCTGTTCAATGCAGTATCCCTCTTCCCAGGACTCGGTGCCAGGAACTGAATGGCAGAGCAACTGCCAAACACTTTTGCGTTGTCACAAATGGTCTACCGGTTGATCGTAGAGCGATTTCAGTCCGACTTCCAGTGAAATCAACTTCAGATGTCACTACAGAAAACGCCTCTAATGCCAGGACAATAGGTTCTAGCTATCACAGCGGCTGTTTCCACATGGTTGCCTGACTGTTCTATCGCCGGACGAGAGAACCCTGCGTACTCTGTAAAGCGCATTTTTCGAAAAAAGTAGAGATATCCGCGCCGAATTGCCGACTAACCAGCAAAAACCCGGGTTTCCCGTTTGAGCACTTTGGGAAATTGCATACCATGCAGTCATCTCGCCAGCGCGCACTAACAATATATGAGAGGGGCAAACTGTGAAATCTACAATGCGTCGGTTCAATAATACCTCCAGGATCGCCGGGCTTTTTATGCTGGGCTGCCTTGCCGGCTGTAGCGGGGGAGGGAACAACAACCCGGCTTTTACTGAAGAATTTCAACAGACAAAGGGACCTCAGTCGCTCAGGAACTATGAACTGACGGCGCAGGAGGGCAGCTTTGTTGCCGCTGCTGAAAGTGGGGATGACAACGCTTTTGAACTCACCCTGAGTGAGGTGAGTGAGCCACTGTTTTTTACCAACCAGGGTGTGTTGGAAGCGGGCTCTGACCCGGTAAGCAACCTTGTAAACAGTATCTGGCCCACAGAGTATGCAACAATCGGTCCCAATGCCATTGTTCAATATTCTTTGGGAGGGGAGTTCCATGACCTGTCCTGCGTTCTCAGCAATCCGACCTACGACGAATCCACTGGCCTGCTCAAATTCTCGGTCAACTACCTCGAGGGCGTACGCCCCGTCGAAGGTGAGGACTTAGAGAATGTGAAAATCATCATCACCAAAAATGCGCAGGATCTTCATTCCGCACAGTGGTCCACTATTTTAAATGGAGAGTCCGCCGTTCTGGATGAGACGGGCAACGCCGACGAATATGTGCTGACAATAAACGGGCTTAACGATGCTATTTTTGCCACCGCTGCCGCGCCACATCGCAATTCTCTGCCCATGACCTCAGATGATCTGATCAGTCGTTGGGAGGCCGGAGACGAGGGCAGCCGACCCAGCGCCAGCCTATCCTACAGCGCACCGAGGAACGCCGAGGCCGGCGTACAAGTGCTGGAGCTAACGAACCCCGTCTATGATAGCGACCGCGACGTAATGCAATTCACGGCCAGATCGCTCCACGGGACCACCCCAATAGGGGCGGGCATGTCGGTTAACCATCCAACACTGGCAATAGACGGTGCAGTGGAGCACGCTTTCCCGACCGCTGCAGAGAACCACTTTTCGATTCAGTACCGGAATAACACGGCTGACTCCATCACCGTCTGGCTCAATGGCGCACAGCCGCCGTGTTCCAAAACCGAAGCTGTGAACTGCGTCGTTGGCGCGGTGCCCGATCACTACACAAGTGATTGGAAGAATTTGAAAGAGTCGTTCAAGAAATCCGGGACGCGTTTCTATCTGCACGATAAGAAAACGAAACGAACCCGGGAAATAGAGGTGACCAACCGGATTCATCTGGACAGGGGTCAGACTCTGCGCATTGTACCGCCACTGGGAGCAGACAATAATCCGCAGTGGTACTACAGCACCGGCGGCACGGTGCAGACTGCCGGGGTCACAGGCTGGGTCACCCGACCCGGTGTGGACATGCCCGCGCCGATGCAGGTAAATTTGTTCGAATATAATCTGGACTACGCACAACAGACGCTGTGGGCCGACATCAGCGCTGTCGATGGGCTCAATTCAAATGCCACGATGACATGGGCCGGCCCCGGCTGTAGTAACCCGGACTGTGGTACGGGTGTAAGTATGCCCAGAAGGCTGATGACTAATATCGCGCCATACAAAGACAATAACGACGGATGCCCCCATATAATGGAGGTAGCCGGCGCCAGAACCTGCCCGAACCCAAAACACTATCCCTCTCAGATAACGGCTGGTGATCGGCCCAGCTGGGTGGTTGGCAACACGTCGTTCGATACAGAAAAGGTGTCTTCGAACTACGCCACCATCTGGACGAACGCGGGCTCACCGGATGGCTTGCAAATGTGTGCAGCAGCCAGCGGCCTTGCCGCGCCCAAGGAGGCTTACCATATATGGTGGGCAACCAACACCGTTGGCAAGGGCTGGCTCAACTATCTGCAGAACAACAAGAAGGGACGCTGCGATGCCTACGGCTGGGCGTATGATGAGAAAAAATGGAAGCCCGGGGACAAGTTTGACAAGGACGGCAACCCGCCGGATAACACCAGCGTAACCCCGCAGTTCGCCGGCCCGATGAAAAATGATACTTACTTGAATATTGATGTGCTGAAAGTCATGTGACGCACTGGCGCAAGCCGTGCGCTGGTGTATGATCTGCCTGAGTTCATAATAATATTCCGACGGGCGTCGCATACGTGCCGGACGGGTGCAGGAGAGCGAGTACATGAAGCTTCAACACAATATCACGCCGGGTCCGCGCCCCTACCTCAAAGAGCGGCACGAGAAACTCAGTCAGTTGCAGTGGAGGCGCATCGCGGCGGAACGTATCAGTCCCTGTATTGGAGCTGAGATAAGCGGCGTCGATCTGCGCTATCCGCTCGATGCCGAAACGTACGATGAGATTCGTGCAGCGTTGCTGGCCTACCGTGTCATCTTCTTTCGCGATCAGGATATTTCATCAGAGCAACAAATGGCCTTTGCCCAGCGCTTCGGTGAGTTAGAGGAACATCCTTTCATTCCTTCGGACGCACCGGATAGAGAGGTTGTGCGTTTTGACAAGGACGAGAAGATGGTGGGGGTAGAAAATCTATGGCACAGCGATGTCAGCTGGCGTGAGATTCCCTCGCTGGGATCGATATTGCGTGCACGGATCGTACCGGAGGTTGGCGGTGACACGTTGTTTGCCGATATGGTTGCTGCCTATGAATGCCTGGACGAGGAAACCAGGCAGCTGATAACAGGCAAGCGTGCTGTCAATGATTTCACGCAGAGCTTCGGCATGATGCTCAGCCCGGAAGAACTGGCAGAACAGCAGAAGAAATTTCCCGCTGTCGATCACCCGCTGGTGCGCACCAGCCCTGATACCGGTGAGAAAGCCCTGTACGCGAACGGCGTATTCACCAGCCACATTGTCGGTATGGATCGTGCTGAAAGTGATGAATTGTTGGGTCGCCTGTTCCTCGAAGCGCGCGTTCCCGAATATCAGTGTCGCTTCCGTTGGCGCGAGAATAGTATCGCGTTCTGGGACAACCGGGTGGTGCAGCACTACGCCGCCAATGATTACTGGCCGCAGCGTAGGCAGATGGATCGCGTTACGATTATCGGTGACCGGCCGGTCTAGACAGTGGACAAGCGCGGGAGAGCGGTGTCTCAGGCCTGCACAGGAACACTGTAATAACTGCCCACCATCTCCTGTGTTTCACGCCATAGTCGGTTGGCCAGTGCCATATCGAATACGTGATTCGGAACATTGATCCGCACTGGATTACAGTCTTCGAAGTACGCTCCGCTGACCCCATCCAGCAGCGGGTTCGTCGCAACATAAACCTGTGTGGCAGCGCCTTCTGCCACATCTTTTTTGATCAGGTCGGCCACGGTATTGTAGAGAAACCCGACTATGCCATCAGCGTTGCGCCCAATATTTGAATCGACAAAGCCGGGGTGCACGACATTTGAGGTGGTTTTGCCCGCATCGAGCATTTTGGAGAGTTTCAGAGAAAAGAGCGCATTGGCCAGTTTGGAGCGCCCATAGGCTGCAAAGGCATCGAACTCGGCCTCGCCGCGCAAATTGCCAAAATCTATGCCGCCCTCTGGAGCGCTCTTGTATCCCATCTGGCTGCCGACGTGCACTATACGACCGTGCTGGGCAGCCTGCACCAGTGGTAACAGGTTCATCGTGAGCACCACGTGACCGAGGTAGTTCACCACGAAGATCTTCTCGATACCATTGATCAACTCAAAGTCGCTGAAGCTACCGATACCGGCGTTGGGCATGAGGATGTCCAGAGAGTCGGTCTGCGCGGCAACGGTTTGCGCACAGGCAACGCAGGAATCGAAATCGGATAATTCAAGTACCAACGGGGTGGTTTTGCCCGGCACGCTGTCACAGGCTTTTTGTGCTTTCTCCAATGTGCGGCCGGTACCAAACACATGGGCGCCGCGCAGTGCCAATACACGCATCGATTCGTAGCCTATGCCGGAATTGCAGCCGGTGACGAGAGCTGTCTTGCCACTAAGGTCTATGCCACGAGTGACTTCTTCTGCGGTGGAGTAGGCGTTAAACGGCCCGACGGGGAGGCTTGTGTCGATCTCTACCGGTTCTTCACCGCTGCAGGCCACCAGAGACGCAGAGGCCAATGTCACGGTGGAGGTCTGGAGAAATTGTCTGCGGTTCAGGGCCATGGCTGCCTCCAGCGATTTCGTTCGATATCGGTTGTCAGGGCTGCAGTGTCCCACAAACCGCGAGCGCTGGGTACCGCGACTCAGTGCGCTTCCGGTTACCGGGTTTGTCAGGTATTCTCATTCGCTCGGCCATTACTTACCAGACTTTCCATACCATACCTGCGAAACCTGCGATGAACACACACCAATCGACTTTAGCTACGAACTCTTCGGAAACTCACAGCGGCGATTCCCCGGATATCATCATCTACCGCGACATGACGGTCTCCAGGCGGACCACCGTGATCCTCTGGTTCATGCGGGTTTTTGCCAAGCGCTTATTGGCCATGATGGGCCGATTCTCAGCCGAGCGGCTCACCAAAATGCAGGTCAGAACCGCTTCCATGGACTGCAAGGACAACTCGGGCATCCCCATTCGCTATGACATCATTGGCAGACAACCCGGCCATGTGTTCGGTTCGCTGGGTAATACGGACAGGCCCGTGATACTGTGGTTACACGGCGGTGCGTTCAGCCTGCCTGCCGCACCTGACATGCATTTGCGCCTGGTGGCAAATCTATGCAGGCAGCTGGATGCCGATGCCTTTATGCCGGACTACAGGCTCACTCCTGCCAGCCCCTTCCCGGCAGGGCTGGACGACTGTGAACAGGCCTACCGCGAGTTGCTGGCACGGGGCTACAAGGGCTCGGACATTGCGATGGGAGGGGATTCCGCCGGAGGGAACCTGCTGATGGCCTTGTTGCAGCGCATCCGCAGAGCGGATTTGCCCATGCCGGCGTGTGCGGTGCCGGTTTCACCTGTTACAGAGTTAAGTCGCGTGCATGGGCTGCCTTCGCGTCATAAAATCAGCAAGAGCGATCCACTGCTGCCGGTATCGGCAATGCAGCGTATGTGCAGTGAATACGCCGGCGCCCGCGATACGACCGATCCGGAAATCTCCCCGCTATACATGGACTGTAATGGGCTGCCACCGCTGTTCTTTTTGGCCAGTTCCAATGAAATATTAATGGATGACACGGTCTATCTGGCGCGACGAACCAACGCGGCAGGCATTGATACTACCTGTCATATCTGGCCGGTGCTGCCACATGCCTTTCCGCTGTTTGCGGGTATTTTTCCAGAGGCCATCGCGGCGCGTGATGATATGGCAAAATTCATGCAACAACATCTGGCGAAAAGCCGCTAGGCCCACTCACACAGCCCGCTAGTGGGCGCCGCTCTGACAGTGTTAGTATTCTGCCGCTATGTTTACAATTCAAAGAACGCTGGGTTTACTCGCTGCACTGGGGATGTTCATCTTCAGTGTGTACATTTATCTGCAGACAGGTGACTGGGTGGCGGCACTGTTCGCGCTGGGCAGTCTGGGTTACTTTATCTTCTTTCTGCTGCACTATAAAAGGAATGCCCCGTGATCGGAGCTTCAGCTCGTTGCGCGTTACTGTTTCTCCTAATGCTGTTGATGGCCGGATGCGCCAACCTGACGCCGCAAATTGATCCTCCCAAAGTCAGTCTGGTCAGTTTTAACAGCCTGCCCGGACATTCCGGTACACCGCGCTTTGAGATCACACTCAGCGTGATTAACCCCAATAAACAGACATTGGATATTGCCGGCATCAGTTATTCGGTCGAATTACTCGGCAAGGAGCTGATCACTGGTGTCGCCAAGGATGTCGCACCGATCGAGGGTTATTCCGAAGGTATTGTCACGCTGGAAGCCGGTTTGCAATTACTCGAATTGCTGCGACTGATGGCCGGCTTGGGCTCTTCAGGCTCAGAACCACTTGATTACCGCTTCTCGGCAAAGATTGATTTCAATGGTTTTATTCCAACCCAGCGCATCGAAGAGAGCGGCGAAATCATGCTTAACTAAGCCAGAAGTGACTGTGCAAAGATGGCCAGGATGATCAGTGGGCAAACCACTTTTACGTACCACGGCCAGATTTTCCAGAACAGCCCTTGCTGTAATTCCGGATAGCCCTTGCGCAGTTCCTGCAGCAGGGAGTCCCTGCGCCAAACCCATCCCGCGTAAACGCAGAACATGAAACCTAGCAGTGGTTGGCTGTACCTTGTGGTAAGCGCAATGATAAAACCGAACAGTGTTTCAAAATTTAGCAAAATAATGCAGCTGACACAGGCAATAAGGCCACCGATCATCCAGGCGGTCACCCTGCGGCCGCTATCATACTCCTCAGTGACATAGGCGACCGGCGCTTCCAGCATTGAAATGGAGGAGGTGAGTGCCGCTATGCTCATCAGAAAAAAGAAGACCAACGCGACCAGCACGCCGGGCAACCCCATCGTGGCGAACAGTTCGGGGAGAACAGTAAAAATCAGCGTGTCTTCTGATATCAGCGCACCGCTAGCTGTAAATATTTCGACACCATTGTGCAGGGCAACATACATCGCAGGCAGCACCAGGAAACCGGCCAGCACGGCAATACACACGTCCACCAGCGTGACAATGCCTCCAAGCAGGGGCAGATTTTCATCGTCGCTGATGTAGGAGCCGTAGATCAACATCGTACCGACGCCAAGCGACAGTGAGAAAAAAGCTGCGCCCAGAGCATCCAGCACGAGGTGAGGGGACAGCACCCGAGAAAAATCGGGCATCAGATACACTTTCAGACCCTCAATCGCACCGTCTAGCGTCAACACGTAGAGCACCAGTACCACCAGCGTAATTAGCAGGGCGGGCATAAGCCTGCGTGACCAGCGTTCGATACCATCGTGGACACCGGCAGAAACAATGCCTATCGTCAAAGCCATGAACACGATTAGGAACAGGACATTTCGCCATAGTCCGAAGGAGGTCAACCAATCGGATAGCGCCGCGTTACCAGCCAGTGTTACAAGTGCTGATAGGAAGAAAGCGATCATCCATCCGGCGACAATCGCGTAAAAACTGAGAATCAAACCTGCCACTATCAAACCTGTAACACCTGTGACCGCTCCAATTGAAGCGGTCAGCCGTTGGCCGGAAACCCGGCGCAGTGCGGCAACGGAGTTTGAATGTGCATGCCTGCCCAGAATCAATTCCGCCATCAATGCCGGATACGCCAGCAGGAAGGCAAGCAGCAAATACACCAGTAAGAATGCGGCGCCGCCATTGCTGGCGGCCTGGGTAGGAAACCCCCAGATGTTTCCAAGGCCCACGGCACTGCCAGAAGCCGCCATCACAAACCCGAAGCGTGAGCTGAATTCCCCTCGACTGCCCGCCATGCAACATTCCTGATTGTCGATTGATTTTTCGGCCAGTGTAACATGACCGGCGCGTGCGGCAGGGCGTTTGCAGGTGCCGGAATCCGCTATATTGCTGCACTGGAGGACTATTGTTTCACTGCGGAAAATCTATGCTATTATTGCGCCCGCTCCAAATGCGGGAGCGCAACCCGAAGTCATATTTCCTCACGCGGATCAGGCTGGTATCGACAGTGATACCGATGGGTGGACAAGTATGACCTATGCGAGTGTGGTGGAATCGGTATACACATCAGACTTAAAATCTGACGGCTTTACGGCTATGCGGGTTCAAGTCCCGCCACTCGCACCATCAAACAGTACGCTTATCAGCGGCTCTACGCAGTTAACGGGGGATGAGCATTCATCCGTACCCGCTTGATAATACCGTCCCACCCGCAGTGGGTCAGCACTCTCAACCGATTGACTTGACCCGTACCCTCGTTGTCTACTGCCAACCTATAAAAACTCTAAAGGAAGAGAGTATGTCTAAGTTTATTGGCAGGTTCCTGGTAGTGCTGGCGCTAGGGTGGACAGGATATGCAAGCTCCGCGCGTGCTGCACTTATTGAACTCAGTCCCGAAACATCTGGTGTACTTATTACCTCGTTACCTGCATCTGGCGCCACGCATTCCCGGCCGCTGAGGTCAATACGGGGTTACTAGGCGGCGATGGCTCAAAGCATAAATTACGCGCCTCTTACCTGATCTTTGATACGTCGAACATGGCCTTTGGGGCGCAGTCCGCCACGCTGTTTCTAAACGTAAGCGACACTCTCAGTCATTTGGCAGGTCCAGGGCCTTTAGAGCTGTGGGGACTGGATACCTACACCTCTGCTGATCTTGTAGCGTTGCCCACCGGCAATCTTGATACCCCCCAGGTGAGCCTGGCTGTTGCTATTGCTGCAGATTTACGCAGTGGCACAAGCCTGGCTCCTCCTGTCATTGGCCCCGACGGCGTGGTAGGTATTGAACTCAACGGTACTGCACTTGGCCAAATCAACGCAGCCAATGGCTTGTGGGGTCTTGGTTTGTACGACAATCGATTAGGCGCCCTGTTGGGTGGGGTGGAGCTGCTGAGTTCACCCCGCCTGGTTTTGTCTGGTGAGCCTGTGTCTCCACCCACCGCTGTACCCACCCCTGCAACCCTTCCCATAGTCGGCTTGGGTCTCGCTATCATCGTCCTCACTCGTCGCAGACTGCCGGGCTAAACCAGCGTCATCGTTGGCTTGCGATGGCTAGTATGTCGTAGGTTATGAGTGAGGCGTGAAGGCCCAGAGCCCGGCACGTGTTGCCAGTGTGCACTGCAGACGGTAAATTGCGGGGTATGGAAGATTCACCCACTTCGCAGAATGATGTACCCAGCGTAGAGGTTGTCATCGAGATTTCTCGCGGCAGCTTCCTCAAGCGGGACGGCAGTGGCGAGATAGATTTTGTATCTCCCGTACCCTGTCCTTACAACTATGGCTCAGTGCGTGCGTATATCGGCGGCGAGGGCGATTACCTCGATGCTGTTGTTCTTGGCCCCCGGCTTCCTATCGGCACTAGAGTGAGGGTGAATGCCTATGGGGCCGTCGGTTTATCTGAACGCGCGCTGTACGACGATAAACTGATCTGCGCGTCACAGCCCATCAGCGCCAGCGACAGGCGTAATGTCCTGATATTTTTCCGCTTGTACGCCGCTTTCAAAGGTGTTCTCAACGGCTTGCGGGGGCGGGGAGGTCTCTCCCGCTGTGAAGGCTGGGGGGATGCACAAGCAGCCATCGCACGCGCAGTGCCGGTGTCCCTATAGGCGCTGTTCCAGTTGGCGGGTCGCGCCCCGGGCCATTGTCTGTTTTTTAAATCCGTTGACTGTTATTCTCCCGCTCAACGCAAAACCCGCTATGAGGTGACCACTTGAAGCAAGCACTGATCAATATGCTGACCATGCAGGACAGGATGAATAGCCGCGTGCATGAGCGCTGGATCGAACAGGATTTTGAATGGTACAGGGCGGCCTGGATCGAATGCGGAGAGTTGATAGAACACTATGGCTATAAGTGGTGGAAAAAACAGGATGCCGATATCGAGCAGGTTCGGCTCGAAATCATCGATATCTGGCACTTCGGGCTATCGGCCCTGTTTCGGGACGAAAAGAGCATAGAACACATCGCAGCGGAAATTGAGTCTGAGATAGGGCGCTTTGAGCCTTCTGGGCTGGGTGTGCGCGAAGCGACCGAAGCGCTGGCGTTGCACTGCCTGCAGACAAAAAGCTTCTCACCGTCCCGGTTTTGGGAGCTGATGCTTGCTGCGGGGCTGGACTTTGACACACTCTACAGTGCCTATGTCGGCAAGAATGTACTGAACTTTTTCCGCCAGGATAACGGCTATAAGGCCGGCAGCTATGTAAAGAACTGGGCTGGCCGGGAAGACAACGAGCACCTGGTGGAACTGGTTGCGCCGCTGGATAAGAGCGCTGAGGATTTTGCCGATCAGGTTTACCGCGCTCTGCAGACACGCTATCGGGAACTGGTCCCGGAAGCCTGATCCATGCCAACGGAAGAGAACAAACTCTCCACCACGGCGCTGGCGAAGATGCTGAACCTGCCGGTTCAGCAACTCTTTGGCATACTTAAAGACTATGGCTGGATAGAGCGCAAGAAGGATAACTGGGCACTAACCCCCAAGGGTGAATACGAGGGCGGCAGCTATCACACCAGCAAGCGCTACGGGTCCTATATCGTTTGGCCCGAACAACTTGAGCAGCACCCGTTATTGCAGGCCATTGAGTCAAATCAGCGCATCACAGCCGCTTCAATGTCGCGCTATTACCCCCATCTGCATGCCCGACAGATCAATCGCGCATTGGCTGAACTTGGCCTGCAGCACCACAGCATACTCGGCTGGGAATTGACGCCACTCGGAAAGGCCTGGGGCGGATTACAGGAAGAAAGCAATAGCAGTGGTGCCTTCTATGTCACCTGGCCATATGAGATTATCGATAACCCGGTTATCCACCGCGAGTTAAGCCTGCAGTCAGACCAGATTCCAACACCTGTAGTTCCCGGTGAGTTGGAACCGGATATGTTTGCGACATCAAATGCGCCTGTAGACCACCATCAGGGTATCGACGGGCATGTCTTGCAGTCGGCGTTACAGACCGGAGTCTGCAACTGGTTGTATCTGGCACAGTTGGCCCATGCCTGCCACCGTGCACTGCCCACTGAGGAATTGGTGTACGCGGATTTTTATGTGCCCGCGGGGAATATCTATATCGATTGCTGGGATACCGATGTTCCGGCTGGCGAAATGTCCGGTAAATTTCGCAAACGGGCGCTGTACAAGGAATTTCAGTTGCGCCATCTGGAAATCAATGCCGAGGACAGCGATAGACTGGACGAGATTCTGGGCCGCGGTTTACTGGCGTTTGGCATCCGCTGTTAAAGCATCAACCCGTATCTACCTGCGCGTCAGAAAAACACCACACTCCATGTGATCCGTGTAAGGGAACTGGTCGAACAGCGCAAAATGTTTTATGCGATGGGTGGCATCGAGCACACGCATGTTCTCTGCCAGTGATAGCGGATTGCACGAAATATAGATAATCGTCTGGAATCCGCTCGCCATCGCGACAGTGTATTCATCCAGGCCGGCACGGGGAGGGTCGACAAACAGCGTGTTTAACTCAAACTGCTGCAGCGGCTTGGGTAGTTCGCTGACCCGGCGAAATACGCGCTCTGCATTCATCGCCTGCGTCACTTCTTCTGCAGACATGCGCAGCAGGTGTACATTACTGATGGTGTTTTCGGCGAGATTGGCTCGTGCAGCACGGATAGAGACTTTTGAGAGTTCGGTGGCGATCACATGGTCAAAGTGCTCGGACAGGGGCAGGGTGAAGTTGCCGTTGCCACAGTACAACTCCAGCAAATCGCCAGTGAGCGCTCGGGCATTGTTACAGGCCCATTCAATCATCCGGATATTCACCCGGCCATTGGGCTGGCTGAAAGCCTGTTCGTACTGACGGTAGCGGAACTCCCTGGCACCAACCGGCAAGACTTCCTGAATAAAGTCCCTGCCGATCACCAGTTTTTGCTTGCGACTGCGGCCGATAATCGACAGCGCCGGCGCTATCGGCAGCAGTTCACTGATCAGCGCCTCAATCGCAGATTCCCAGTCGCAGTCCAGCTTGCGGTGATAGATCAGTGTGACCAGCAACTCACCCGACAGCCCGGCCAGGAATTCCACCTGAAACAACTTGCGACGCAGGGTGTCGCTGTCGTTAACTACCTTATGCAGTACCGGCATCGCTGCTTGAATACAGGGGTCTGCAATTGGAAAATCGGTGACGACGACGGGTGTTCTCGGATCCTCCCGCCTGAACATCACATAGTTCACTGTATCGCCGTCGTGCCACATGCGAAACTCGGCGCGCAGGCGGAAACCCGTAGGAGGCGAGGGATACACTTGTGGGGTCGGCGGTGAGAAGGGTGCCAGCACACGACTTACTCGGCTGACTTTCCCGGCCAGCAGGGCCGCATAGTTTTCCGGCTCGACAGCAGACATCGGCATTAGTGCAATCTCGCTATATTACGCTGGTCCCACAGCTGACGCGCTCGCTGCTGTGCGCTGGCCGGATCTGTTTCCGAATCGAGCACCATCAGTGCCACAGCTGTCGTTGCAAGGGTTGCGTGCAGCCCGTAGCCGTCGTCAGTGTTATTGCGCCACAATGCCCGCAGTGGTTCCACACCGGGCTCGGAGACACTGTCGACGCGCTCACTTACCACCCGAGGCAATACCCAGCTGTCGTGACGCCCCCGGTGCAATTGTGCGATACGCGTATCTGCCTGAGGCTTGATTTCAACCTCGCCACTGTCACCTTTGAATACCAATGCGCTCGGTTGCCCTAGGATTTCGTCAGCCTCCTGATGCAGGCGGGCATAGGCGGGGTGAAACACGCTCTGTAAACTGGCGTCCGCACGCAGGGGATTGATCAGGCGGCTCAAGGTATTCACGGGCGAGCGCAGCCCTAGTAGAGGGCGCAGTTGCATCAGCTCCTGCAGCGGCGCGCAAAAGTGTTCCAGCGGAAGATAGCTCAGGCGCTCGCCATCGAGCTGCTGCGACACCTCATCCCAGTTGGCAGCAACCGGCAACTGCAATTGACGTATTGCATCTTCAGCATAGAGTCTGCCGGGGGTATGTCCCCTGGTGCCGTGAATGAATACCCGGTATCCCGCCTCGGCGAGCAACAGCATCGACAGGATAAACCACGGGTGTTGATGCTTTTTCCCGGCATAGCAGGACCAGTCGAGATCCACATGCAAGGCTGTGGGCGCTGCCGTCATCGTCTCGCGGCAAGCCTCTACAAAACCCGCCAGCTCCTGCGGGGTCTCTTCCTTAACCCGCAACAGCATTAAAAACGCACCAATCTGCAGCGGTTCGGCATGGCCCTGCAATATCATGGAAAACGCTGTTCGGGCTTCTTCGCGCGACAGCGAGCGTGTGCCGGTCTTCCCCTTGCCGAGAATTCTCAGATAGGGTGCAAAAGGGTGTTCGGAAGAGGAGGGCGATACGCTGGAATCATTCACGGTGTTTTATCACAGACAGTTGTCGGGTTTTGGCAGGCCGGCAATTTTACTGCCGATCTTTGCCGGTGAGCCAGGAAACAATGACATCAGATAGATACTTTTGCCTTTTTCCGCGCCCAGTTTTATCGCACAGTACTTGACCAGTGGGCGCATCGCTGGAGAGCTGTCGAACTCGTGGTAGTAGGCTCGCAACAGATTCAGGATCTCCCAGTGTGCGGGTGTCAACTCAAGGTTCTCTGCCGCGGCTATTTGCTGTGCGACATCAGCATCCCACTGCGAGAGGTCACGCAGGAAACCTTCGCTGTCAAAGGCACTCGGGGCCAGCCCAGTCATCAGTACCAGGCCAACTGGCGCTCGAAGCGCTCTGTTAACGCCACCAGGCCGTCCATGTCCACCCAGCGGATGCTATCTGTAGTGCTGGTAATTCCGGCGAGGTGGGCATCGCTGTCGAGTATATAAAGTTCGACCTGAGTTAAGCTCAGCTCGCCGCAAGCCGCTGTGCCTTCCAACGCTGCGTAGACGCCGTCACCGAGCAGTACCAATGCGTCACCGGCCTGCAGTACCTTGAGGCAATCACTGAAGGCTGCACTGGAGGGCGCGGCGTTTAGTGTATGCAGAATCATGCCTAGAGCCCCAACAGGTGGTCGTATGCTACCATCAACTGATGCATCTCACCCGGGTTCAACTGTTGAGCCTCTACAGGGCAGGCGGCAATATCGAGGTTATAGGCTGCAGCCGCCTCACCATCGACATATACCTGATTGATATCGTACAGGGGTAGAGAAGCCAACTGGCGACCGATGTTTTTCTTGCCCAGCGCTCGGCTGTCCTGATCAGGCAACAACTGCAGCACACCGTCTCCGCTAAAAAGGACATCAACAGGCTGATCAAATGCCGCGGCGGCCAGGACGGCATCCACAGCGGCTTTGGCCAGGCTGGAGCCGTAAGGGCTGTGCCTCATTACGACAAGCACAGAACGTTTGTCAGAGCCGCTCATCGTTATCCACCGAAAGTGATCAGTCGATCGGAGCTGGCGCAGGCGTCGACCAGCTGTCCCAATCCGGAAACAGTGAACGCGGGGCCGACGGATGCCCCAGAGCGCTCATGGCGAGCCGCCTCGGTATCATCGAGCATCCCGTACTTCAATGCCGAGGAAATACAGATCACCAGCTCCACTGCATGTTCCTGATACAGTGCTTCCCATGCCTGAACGGGGTTAATTTCGTCCTGCGGGACGACACTATTGCATGAACTGGCAGTGGTGCCTGCGTCGAGAAAGAAAACACGGCGAATACTGTGTCCCCGCGCAATCGCACTGCGCGCAAACTCGGCGCCCAGGCGTGAACCGTGGCCTGAAACAGCGGATGACAGAACGAGCAGGGAATAGATCACAAGCTGCGACCCCCATAAACAAAAAACCCCGGCAGGCACCGGGGTTCTGTTACTGCAGGTGTTGTGTCAGTCATCGCCGCTGAAAGCCGACAGCAGGCTCAGCAGGTGGATGAACAGGTTGTAGATGTCGAGGTACAGCGCGACTGTTGCGCGGATGTAATTGGTCTCACCACCGTTGATAATGCGGCTGGTGTCAAACAGGATCAAGCCGGACATGATCATCACAATCGCTGCCGAGATCGTCAGAGACAGCGCGGGAATCGCCAGGAAGATATTGGCGATCATCGCTACCACCGCAACCAACAGCCCAACCAGCAGGAAGCCACCCATGTAAGAGAAATCCTTACGTGTGGTCAGGGCATAAGCCGAGAGGCCGAAAAAGACGACTGCGGTGCCGCCCAGTGCCTGCATTACCAGTGCAGGGCCATTGGCCATCGCCAGGTAGTAATTCAACATCGGGCCGATGGATGCACCCATCACGCCGGTAAACGCGAAAATGGCAACCAGACCCTTGCTGGTATCGGCCATTTTATGAACCACGAAGAGCAATCCGAAGCCCACCAGGCTAAGAACCAGGGCCGCACCCTGTCCCAGGCCCATGGCCATCGCTATGCCAGCGCACACCGCGCTGAATACCAGCGTCATGCTCAAAAGCATGTAGGTATTTTTCAAAACTTTGTTAGTACTAAGAACAGACTCGATTGCTGGTGAGCCTACACTGTATACACCGTTGTCTTGCATGACTTACTCCGTATTGTGGCGCACAGACTGTGCGACTGGTCTTAAGACAGATAATAAGGGTGAAAAGTTCAAAATCCAAGTCAAAGTCGGCATATTTTGGACTTGTCTGGGGAGCGTGATTGCGTGGTGAGCGAGATGGGGTGTTGCCTGTGTTTCTTGTGGTGCGGGGAAATGGCGGTGGGCTAAGGATTTGAACCTTAGGAGGGGATAAACCCTCAACGGTTTTCAAGACCGCCGCTTTCGACCACTCAGCCAGCCCACCGGAAACTTTTGATAGCTCACACGCTCGCTACTGGGTAGCGCGGAGCGAGCGAGATTATACAGCGATGAAAACAGGACACAAGAGCTGGTTGACTACTTGTGTCCTGAGTTTCGACTTACGATCAGGACTGCGCTGCTGCCTGCGCCGGAGCCTGCTCCGTTCGAGGGCCGCGGGGATCGTTACTAGCGCGGGGTACCATACGATCACTGCCTTTCGCAGGGGGCTGTACAGCCTCACTGAACAACGCCCTGTGTGACGTGCTGCATTCCACGACGCCCACCGGCCGAGCTTCGACACGCGGGTCATTAATGGCCCGCCCTTCGGCAGTGATACCCGCAGTAGAGACCACTTTCTCGGGCTCTGCTGCTTTTTTCACCTCTGTGACAGCTTCCACAACGGCTTGGGCTGCGGGTTTGGCAACCGCTTGGACTTCAGGTTCTGCGACCGGGGCCGTTTCTTGCGCTTCAGCGACTTCCGATGCTGTAGACACAGGCTCGACGGCAACCGGCTCTTTTTGCTCGGGCACCTGCTCCCATCCAGCATCGGCACCGAGGGCCTCAAGCTGCTCGCTGTGCGGATTCTCGGTGTGGCCGGTGTCTGTTTCCGGGGTACCAACGGGGGCCTCAACTGGAGCTGCGGGGCTAGCGGTGGGCTGTTCCTGCACCGCGGTATCTGGCGCTTTAGCAACAACTGCCTTGATTTCGCCTTCAGTACTTTCTTCGGTCTGTGGTTTACGTCCGCGGTTGCGACGACGGCGCTGCGGCTCCGAGCGTTTCATATCACTGGGACGCTTGCGCGGTTTGTCCTGCTGGCTGCCTGCATCCTGAACCTGCGACTCTTCGTTTTCGGCCGCAGCGGATTGCGTTTCAGTCTGGGTGCGGCGCCTGTTACCGCGGTTATTACGCCGACCATCGCTGCGTCCACCGCTGGATTCGCTCGAGCGCTCATTGCGTGACTGAGTGCGTTTCTCCGTATTGTCGCCGTTAGCCTCAGTCTCAGCATTGCCAGCGGTATCCCTGTTACGGTTCTGCTGGCGTCCTCCGGAACCACGCCGGCGGTTGCGGCTTCTATTACTGTTGGCATTGGTATTGCCACTGGAAGATGAGCCCTGAGAGGCCCGACGCGGCGTTTGCTGCGACTCGCTCTCGGCCTGGACCTGCGTGCTTTCAACCACGGGTTCGGCGGGTTTGGGGCCCACCAGTGCGCTTACCATACGCGCAAAAATCCCCTGCTTGGGTGCCGGCTGTGCTGGCGGAGCGGGTTGTTGCTGGGCCTGAGGTACTGCGGGCGCTTTCTTCTCGTTGTTCACCACCGGGGCCTGCGACTGCTTGACGCCTTCTACCGCGGCCTGCTGCAATGGCGCAACGGGGGTGTGTACATCACTGATGGCCTCTGCCTCCGGCACGGTGATATCGACGGCATAGCTGACTTCATGCCCGCCATCGACTTCGTCGGTGCGCAGGCGCTGAACTTCAAAATGCGGTGTTTCCAGGTTGGGGTTAGGAACTACCAGTACCCGCGCTTTGGTGTCCTGCTCGATTTCACCCAGTGCGGAGCGTTTTTCGTTGAGCAGATACGCAGCCACGTCGACCGGCACAATCGCGCGGACCTCAGCACTGCGGTCTTTGATGGCTTCCTCTTCCAACAGGCGGAGAATGGAGAGCGCCAGCGATTTGGTATCGCGGATGCTACCCTGTCCGGTACAACGCGGGCATACGATCGCGCTGGTTTCCCCCAGTGAAGGACGCAGGCGCTGACGGGACATCTCCAGCAACCCGAAACGGGAGATACGGCCGACCTGCACGCGGGCGCGATCGATCTCGAGTGCATCACGCATGCGATTTTCGACGGCGCGCTGATTGCGTGCAGCCAACATGTCGATGAAATCGATGACGACCAGACCGCCCATGTCGCGCAACCGCAGCTGCCGGGCAATTTCATCCGCTGCTTCGAGGTTGGTGTTGAGTGCTGTTTCCTCGATATCGCTGCCGCGTGTGGCACGGGCAGAGTTAATATCGATGGATATCAGTGCCTCGGTGGGGTCGATAACGATCGAGCCCCCGGAGGGCAGTCGGACTTCGCGTTGAAATGCCGTCTCGATCTGGCTTTCAATCTGGAAGCGGTTGAAAAGTGGGATATTGTCCTCGTAACGCTGAATCCTGGACGAGTATTTGGGCATCACCTGTGACACAAAATCATGGGCCTGCTTGAATGCCTCTTCGCCATCAATCAGTACCTGGCCGATATCATCACGCAGATAGTCACGCACAGCGCGGATGATGACATTGCTTTCGCGGAACAGGAGATCCTTGGGTTTGGCTTTTTCTGCAGCGGAGGAGATGGAATCCCAGAGTTGCAGTAGATAGTTCAAGTCCCACTGCAGCTCTTCCACTTCTCTGCCCACGCCGGCGGTGCGGATGATAACGCCCATGCCCTCCGGAATTTCCAGCGCACTCAGCGCTTCTTTCAGTTGCGAGCGGTCATCGCCTTCAATGCGGCGGGATATGCCGCCAGCGCGGGGGTTATTAGGCATCAGCACCATGTAACGCCCCGCCAGGCTGATAAATGTCGTCAGGGCGGCGCCTTTGTTGCCGCGCTCTTCCTTATCGACCTGTACAATAACTTCAGTGCCTTCCTTGACGATATCCTTGATCTTGAGGCGTCCGTCGCCGGATGGTTTACGGTAAAAGTACTCGCGTGCGATTTCTTTCAACGGCAAAAATCCGTGGCGCTCGGCGCCAAAATCGACAAATGCAGCTTCCAGGCTGGGCTCTACGCGGGTGATTTTCCCCTTGTAGATACTCGCCTTCTTCTGCACGCGGGTTCTGTTTTCGATATCGAGATCGTACAGGCGTTGCCCGTCGACCATAGCTACACGCAACTCTTCGGGTTGAGTTGCATTGATTAACATTTTTTTCATAGTGCCATTGCCTTTTGACGCAGGCCTGGCGGGGCAGGGGATCAAATATAAAGCCGGCTCAAGGCCGGTTAACATTAGTAGTCAGCTAAAATATCTTAGTAATTTCAGCTGCTTACAGGGTGTTGTTAGTATCGAAACTAACTTCGACACCCGGGTGTCGTGTTAACCTTAACCACTGAAATTACGTGGTCATTACAGCGTCAGGCAGTAAATAGTGTGGTACTGAACCTGCCTTTTTGCTAGTGTCGCACCACCTGAGGCCTGCGACGACGCTGATCATTCTTTATAACTGATTCGGTGTCCCGGCAGTGCTTGCTGCTCGGTTCATTTCATTGTCGGCATAGCGACACAAGTGTGCGTGTCATTATTCGCATACACCGTGTGGGAATGCCGACATCCATTAAGTTTGTGTGGTTGATCTGGCGGAACCGCGCATCTCATGTGCCGGCCCAAACGTTCGCCAGGGCTTTTCCATCACCGAACCTAGCTTCAAAACTCAGGCGGGTGCAACCACAGCGCGCACTATAACAGTATATGGAAACAATTGACATGATTCGTACAGCCCGTGTCCGCTAGCCCCCAAACCCCTGCATCCGGCCGGGCGCGTCTGGTGACAGTGGATGACAATGCAGCAGGCCAGCGCCTCGATAACTTCCTGTTGCGCGAAATGAAGGGTATTCCCCGCACTCGACTGTACCGCGCGCTGCGCAAGGGTGAGGTGCGAGTGAACAAGGGCAGGGTGCGCGCCGATTACCGACTGGTCATAGGCGATGTGGTGCGGATACCCCCGCTGCACCAGCCGGAGCCCTCGGCAGAGCCGCGTATACCACGACAACAAACAGCGCAACTGGAGCGGCAGATCATCTACGAGGACGATGATTTGCTGGCGATCGACAAGCCCTCCGGCCTGGCCGTGCACGGTGGCAGCGGGCTCAGCTTTGGCTTGATCGAGTGCCTGCGGCAGCTGCGCCCCGATGCGCGCTATCTTGAGTTGGTACACCGTCTGGACCGCGATACGTCAGGCGTTATCCTGATTGCCAAACGTGCACCGATCCTCCGCGAACTGCATCGACAGTTGCGTGAAAAACACATCGAGAAGCGCTATCTGGCCCTGGTCGCCGGCAAATGGCCCAGATCTGTGCGTGTGGTGGATGCACCGCTACAGAAGAACGTACTGCAATCCGGAGAGCGCATGGTACGCGTGAACCGAGAGGGGAAGAGGGCAGTCACCGAGTTCAGTGTGGTGGAGCGGTTTGCCGGTGCCACGTTAATAGAAGCAAGGCCCATTACCGGGCGGACGCACCAGATACGGGTACACGCCCAGCAGGCGGGTTTTCCGTTGCTCGGCGACGACAAGTACAGCGACGACCGGACGGCGGCCTTTGCGCGCCAGATCGGCCTGAAGCGCTTATTCCTGCATGCCGCTTCGCTACAGTTTTCGCTCCCGGACAGTGGTGAACTTATGCTGCAGGCGCCGCTGGACGTGACTCTTGAAATTATATTAGAAAAGCTCCGTAAGTAGTTGTAAAAAATAATTATTCAATGTAATTCGTATGGTATCGGCTGATAGCCGGCGTCATTGTGAAGTGCTATCTGCGTACGGCCCTACCTGTCAGTACTCCTCAGAACATCTACGCCTGCCGCAGCTAACAGCGAGGTTAATGTGATCAGTGGCAACCCTTCAAGGCTGGTAGGGTCGCTCCCCGTGAGCTGTTCAAACAGTGCGATACCCAGTCCCTCTGCCTTAAAACTGCCCGCGCAGTCGTAGGGCTGTTCGCGCTGGAGATAGTCTTCTATATGGGTGTCGTCGAGCGCGCGAAACCTTACACTGAACGGTTCCACATGAACGCGTTCAAAGTGCCGGGCCCGCGACACCAGCGCAACCCCGGTATAAAAGGTAACTTCATTATTGGCGCTCATCCTGAGCTGCGCCTTAGCATTCTCATGATTGCCCGGTTTGCCCATAATACGCTCACCAATAGACGCAACCTGGTCGCTGCCTATGACCAGTGCGTCCCGGTGAAGATCGGCCACAGCGCAGGCCTTGACCCTCGACAGTCGTTCAGCGAGCGCCTGCGGCGCCTCACCGGGACGCGGTTCTTCGTCCACATCGGGTGGGATGCAGGAAAAGCGCAGTTGGAGGCGTTCAAGCAGCGCCCTGCGGTAGGGCGAAGTCGACGCGAGGATAATATTCATCAGTTGGGCCAGATTTGTAAGTAGCAGCTAGAACTATTTGTATTGTAAAGATTTTTTTGACAAAGGGGCAGACCGCACCTATGATGCGCGCCTATGTTGACCGAGACTCTACCGAATATGCTGGATGTACGCCAGGCAGCGGTGCGTGGCGTCACAGTCAGCGGAGCCCTGAAACCGCTTGATTTACAGCGTTTCCGGCAGCTTTTGGCTGCTGATGAGGGCGCTATCGTGGCAGAATTTGACTTCTCCCGCGACGACGAGCGCAGGTATGTGATGCGAGTTACAGTGACGGCAGATATCGTGGTGACGTGCCAGCGCTGTCTCGAAGCGATGCCACAGCAGCTGTCCAGCGAAAGCACATTGGCTATCGTATGGACAGATGAAGAGGCCGCGCATGTACCCCGGCAGTTCGAGCCGCTGATTGTGATGGAACCTCCCAGCAACTTGTGGGATGTGGTCGAGGAAGAGCTGATACTGGCGATGCCGCCATTCAGCTACCACGATACAGATGAATGTAGGATGAAGACTGCGGCCTATTCGGACCCGGCCCCAACAGGGGACACAGGAGAAGAAAAGCCCAACCCGTTTAACGTGCTGGCGCAATTAAAGCCCGGCAATAAGCACTAGGAGTTTAAGCCATGGCTGTTCAGAAAAGTAAGAAGACCCGTTCTCGTCGGGGCATGCGTCGTTCACACGATGCGCTACGCGGGCCCACCCTGTCTGTCGATGAGACGTCAGGTGAGACTCATCTCAGGCACCACGTAACTGCCGACGGTTTTTATCGTGGCAGAAAAGTCGTCGATACAGGTAACGACGACTGAGTTCAGTGACCTGATCGGAAGACTGCCGGCGTTGTGAGCCACACGGCTCAGGGAGTTTATCCAATACGCGAAGACCGCGTCTTCGCAACGCCGCTCACAGCCCTCAATGTGAGCGGTGATTACACTCTACCGCCCCAGCCTTCAAAGCACCTCTTCTACCGCTCGCAACAACATTCCAACTCCTCTGAATATGCGATGGCGCATGCATTTCCCTGTGCTGCTTCAATGGCGTGCTGCTAGCTGTCGCCCAACCTACTTTATGTAACGACGAAGGACAACCAGAGAATGTCAGACAGTTCCAATGCATTTGTTTTTCCCGGGCAGGGCTCACAGCAGGTAGGCATGCTGGCCGCGGCATATGAACAATTCCCGTCCGTGCGAGACACCTTCTCAGAAGCCTCGCAAACCCTCGGATACGATATGTGGGCGCTGGTGCAGGATGGCCCGCAGGACGCTTTAAACCTCACGGAAACTACCCAGCCGGTGCTTTTGACATCGAGTGTAGCACTGTGGCGCGCGTGGCAGTCCGAAGGCGGCGCTCGGCCAGACATAATGGCCGGCCACAGCCTGGGAGAGTTCTCAGCTCTGGTATGCGCCGGGGCACTATCATTCGAGGACGCAGTAAACCTGGTGCGCAAGCGCGGCGAGTTCATGCAGACCGCTGTGCCTGTGGGCCAGGGCTCAATGGCCGCTATTATCGGCCTGGACGACAGTGTTATCGATGATATATGCGGTGACATCACAAGCGGCGACGATGCTGTGGTAGCGGCCGTCAACTTCAATTCGCCGGGACAGGTGGTTATCGCCGGCCACAAAGCATCGGTTGACGCAGCGATTACCGCATTGAAAGACGCCGGCGCCAAACGCGCTTTGCCACTGCCTGTCAGTGCGCCTTTCCACACTGTACTGATGAAGCCCGCTGGGGAGAAGCTCGCAGAAGTCCTCGACACCATCACTATTACTTCTCCACAGGTTCCAGTGGTGCATAATGTTCACGGCGCAACGGAGAGTGATCCGGAGAAGATACGTCAGTTGCTAATTGAGCAGATCTATAGCCCGGTACGCTGGACGAGTTGTATTGCCACCGTCATAGAATCCGGCGTACGCGGTATCGTAGAGTGTGGTCCCGGGAAGGTACTCAGCGGCTTGAACAGGCGTATTGATAAATCGTTGCAGAGTTATTCCATTGAGGATCCCGAAGGCTTGATAAACACCGTGCAACAACTGAATGAACCCGCAGGAGAATAGCATATGTCAATAGAACCAAAAGTGGCACTGGTGACCGGTGCAAGCCGCGGCATTGGCAGGGCGATCGCTGAATCATTGGGTGCTGATGGCTATATAGTGGTTGGCACTGCGACGAGCAGCAAGGGAGCGGAATCGATATCTGCATATCTCTCTGCAGCAAATTTCACTGGGCAGGGAATGGCACTGAATGTTGCGGATCAGGACAGCGTGTCTGCGGTCGTGAAACAGATTGCTGAGAAGTTTGGAGCGCCGCTGGTGCTGGTGAATAACGCGGGTATCACCAAAGACAATATTTTAATGCGCATGAAGGAAGATGAGTGGCAGCAAGTTGTAGACACGAACCTGAGCTCACTCTACCGGATGAGTAAAGCCTGTGTGCGCGGTATGACGAAAGCTCGCTGGGGTCGAATTGTGAACATCACCTCGGTGGTCGGCTCGATGGGCAATATCGGCCAGAGCAATTACGCAGCGACGAAAGCGGGCGCCGAGGGTTTCTCACGTGCACTCGCTCGCGAACTCGGTTCGCGCTCCATCACCGTCAACTGTATCGCACCGGGTTTTATCGATACCGATATGACTCGTTCATTGCCCGATGAACAGCGCGAATTACTGCTGGGACAAATTCCCGTTGGCCGACTCGGCGCTCCGGCAGAAATTGCCGCCCTGGTCAGTTTTTTGTGCAGCGATAATGCCGCTTACATAACCGGTGAAACAGTTCATATTAATGGTGGTATGCATATGGCCTAAATATTTGATAAATATAGATTAACTAGCGCGGTGCGCAGCGCGCCAAAAAAAATTTATTACTCGTTGGAAAAACAGAGTAAACTGCGCGCTCAGACCGTTTAATCGGATACCAAACAGCAGTAAAAACCTCAGGAGTAGCAGATAAAATGAGCAGCATTGAAGAACGCGTTAAGAAGATCGTAGCTGAGCAACTTGGCGTCAAAGAAGAAGAAGTGCAAACAGGAGCATCCTTCGTGGAGGACCTGGGCGCTGATTCTCTCGATACGGTCGAACTGGTAATGGCGCTTGAAGAGGAGTTTGAAACAGAAATTCCCGACGAAGAAGCCGAGAAAATTACCACTGTGGCGCTGGCGATTGAGTACATCAATAGTAATCTCGCCTGATTCGCCATTCCATTACGAGGAGCCGTTTCTATCTCTATAGGGCGGCTTTTCTTTTATAGAATGTCATAGTTTGCAAGCTGCAAGGGAGTTAGCTTTTTGATTGGCAGAAGAGTTGTCGTAACAGGCCTGGGCATGGTGACTCCCGTGGGACTCACTGTAGAGGAGTCCTGGAAAAATATCCTTGCGGGGAAAAGCGGCGCTGCCCTGATCGACAGCTTCGACGTTTCGGCCTATTCCACGCAGTTCAGTGCCAGTGTCAAAGATTTCGATGTATCCCAGTATCTGCCGCCGAAGGAATCGCGCAAGCAGGATGTCTTCGTGCAGTACGGTATGGTTGCAGGCATTCAGGCCATGCAGGACAGCGGGCTGGAAGTTACAGAAGAAAATGCACCTCGTATCGGCTGCTCTATCGGCTCTGGCATTGGCGGTATCGGACAGATCGAGAAGAACAGCGAGATCATCAGGGAATCAGGCCCACGAAAAATATCACCTTTTTTCGTACCGGGCTCCATCATCAATATGATCTCCGGAAACCTCTCGGTGAAATACAATCTGCAGGGCCCCAATCTCGCCGTTGTAACAGCCTGCACCTCGGGCACACACAACATAGGGCTGGGTGCAAGACTGATCGCTCTGGGTGATGCAGATGCCATGCTGGTCGGCGGTGCAGAGATGGCGACAACGCCTGTTGGGCTCGGTGGTTTCGCGGCTGCTCGTGCGCTTTCAACACGCAATGATGATCCGACCAGTGCGTCTCGCCCCTGGGACAGTGATCGTGACGGTTTTGTGTTGGGCGACGGTGCTGGCGTCATTATGCTGGAAGAGTACGAATCGGCAAAAGCGCGCGGCGCGAAAATATATGCGGAACTTCGCGGTTTTGGCATGAGTGGCGATGCATATCACATGACGCTGCCACCGGAAGACGGAAGAGGTGCTGCGATGTCCATGCGCAATGCAATCAGGGATGCCGGTGTTGAACTTGAGAACATCAACTACATCAATGCGCACGGTACGTCCACTCTGGCAGGCGACCTCGCTGAAAGCCGAGCTGTAGAGTCGGTGTTGGGCAACGCTGCCGCACAAGTAGCGGTGAGCTCTACAAAATCCATGATTGGACATTTGTTGGGAGCAGCAGGGGCAGTGGAGGCTATTTTTTCTGTGCTGGCACTGCGCGACCAGGTTGCGCCTCCTACTATCAACCTTGAAAATCCCGACGAGGGGTGCAATCTGAATTACGTGCCCAACACTGCACAGGAACGCGCCATTCACAGCGTTCTTACCAACTCTTTTGGGTTTGGCGGAACCAACGGTTCACTGCTGTTCAGCAAAGCCAACTGATCGAACCCCCTGTGTCCCCGCAATCCGCGTCCTGGCTTGATGGCACACCCACTAGCGGGTTGCCTCTACCGGACCGTGGAGTCGATTTCGGCGATGGTCTGTTTGAGACCATCCTGCTGCACAGCGGCCGGCCCGTATTGCTGGATTTGCATATGGCGCGATTATCTTTGGGGCTGAAAACACTCGCACTTCCTGATTGCCTGGTGGCAGCGCAACAACAAATCCAGCTGGTCTGCAATGCGATTGAAACTGGCTGGCGTTGGGCGGCTCTGCGATTGAGCGTGCTCAGAAGTCCTGGGCCTCGCGGCTACGCACCCGCGCAAGGTTTGGCTCCGCGCATCCTGATCAGTGTCACTGCGCTGGAGCGCGATTGTGCAAAGTTATCTGCACCGGCACGCTTGAATGTGGCTGAGATACGCCTGGCAACACAGCCGGCACTGGCGCGGATCAAACACCTGAATCGGCTGGAGCAGATACTTGCAGCGACACAAGCACAAGCAGAGAATGTCGACGAGTGCCTGATGTTGGATCAGATGGATCACCTTGTCTCCGTCATTGCTGGCAATATATTCCTGGTTACTCGGGGTGAGGTTTTAACACCCGTGTTGGATCACTGCGGAGTCGCTGGTACACGGCGCAGCTTGATCATCGACAACTGGGCACCGTCTATTGGCCTCAAAGTCCGAGAAGCCAGGCTGACGCTTGACGACCTGCAACATGCTGACGAAGTTTTCTACAGCAACAGCCTGCACACGGTGAGACCGATAGCTACAGCGGGCGACAGAAGTTGGCGCGACCACAGTGTCTGTGAGGCGCTCTTCAATGTCTCCCGCGAGGTGATGGCATGAAAGAGAAGCTTGTCGTTTTGGTTCTCGCTGTGCTGGTGCTTGTGGCCGGCAGTGTTGGCGAGTTGCGAAAGCAGTGGGCAACACCATTGTATATTTCGCCGGACGGTTTTACGCTCATTGTAGAAAAGGGTGACTCCCTGCGCAGAGCGGCAAATCGCCTACATCAAGCTGGCGTTCTATCCTTTCCACAGCCCATAGCACTGTATGGAAGATGGACCGGCCTCGACCAGCAGATCAAGCCAGGCGAGTATCTACTGCCACAAGGTACGACTCCTGAGTCACTGCTGATGTTGCTGCAACGCGGTGAGGTCATTCAGTATCAGGTCACACTACCAGAGGGGATAACACTGCACCGGGCGCTGGAGATACTGGCGGACCAGGAGCAGCTGGAAGCTACGCTGTCCGGCACGGATGACGATAGAATTCTCGAGATAATTCAGCCCGAGTCGCACCCCGAAGGCCTGTTTTTCCCAGATACTTATCACTATTCGCGCGGCGATACAGACTTAAGCATACTGGAGCGGGCCCATGCCGCCATGCTGGCCACGCTGGAAGAGGAGTGGTCTCTGCGCGCCGAAGGCCTGCTGTACAACACGCCCTATGAAGCGTTAATTATGGCCTCCATCATTGAGCGGGAAACAGGGATGGCTCAGGAGCGGGGGCAAATTTCTGGCGTTTTCGCACGGCGGCTGAAACTGGGAATGTTGTTACAAACTGATCCTACGGTGATCTATGGGCTGGGAGAATCGTTTGATGGCAACCTGAAGCGCAGTCATCTTACCGAGGACGGTAATCCCTACAATACCTATCGAATTTCAGGGTTGCCGCCAACGCCGATTGCACTGCCGGGCAGGGCGGCCATTCACGCCGCACTGCACCCAGAGGAGGGCAGTGCTCTCTATTTTGTCGCGCGTGGTGATGGCGGCCATGTGTTCAGCGACACACTGAAAGAGCATAATCGTGCCGTGCGGCAATATCAGTTGCAGCGCCGTCAGAACTATCGATCAGCGCCGGAGAAGTCGCCCTAGTATGAGTGTCAAAGGTCTTTTCATCACGATAGAGGGAGGCGAGGGCGTGGGTAAGTCCACCAATCTTGTTTTTCTCGAGCGCTTTCTGATCGATAACGGCATCGACGTTGTCACGACCAGAGAACCCGGTGGCACCCGGCTCGCTGAAGACATACGCGAGTTACTGCTACGCGTGGGAGATGAAACGGTTAACGCAATGACGGAACTCTTGCTACTGTTTGCGGCGCGCGCGCAACATATTGCCGAGCTTATTGAACCGGCGTTGGCCGCCGGAAAATGGGTCCTGAGTGATCGATTTACGGATGCAACCTATGCCTACCAGTGCGGTGGCAGGGGCGTTGATCGTGCCGCAGTAGCGCAACTGGAAACTCTGGTGCAGGGTAGCCTGCGCCCGGACTACACACTGCTACTGGACGCGCCTGTCGATGTTGGCATGACACGGGCCCGCAATCGCGGTGAACTCGATCGTATCGAGCAGGAGACCCTGGCGTTTTTCGAACGCGTGCGTCGGGGCTATCTTGAACAGACACAAACACAACCCGAGCGGTATCGGGTTATCGATGCCAGCCAACCGCTGCTCGGTGTTCAAGCAGAGTTAACTGCATTCGGCAATGAGGCGCTCAGGCACTGGGCCTCGCGTAGGACTGGACCGTGATAAACCCGCTGGACTTGCCCGCCGTCAGCACACCGCTGCCCTGGCATGAGGAGGAGTGGTCTCAGCTGAACCAGCAACTGCAGGCCGAACAGTTGCCACATGCGCTGATGCTGGTCGGCAGGCAGCATACCGGAAAATCCCAACTGGCTATGGCATTGGCAAGGTTGCTGCTGTGCGCACAGCCGCGCGGCACTCTGAATTGTGGCGAGTGTCATGCCTGCGAATTGAGCGCCACTGGTGGTCACGGTGACTTTTTGTGGGTGACTCCGTCCGAGAAGAGCCGCGTTATAAAAATCGACCAGGTGCGCGAAGTCGTGCGCTTCACGGCTAAAACAGCCGGTTTTGGCACGCGCAAGGTCATCGTGCTGGCTCCGGCTGAGACAATGAATGTCAACGCATTCAACGCGCTGCTGAAATCACTGGAAGAGCCTGCCAGCGGCACCTATCTGATACTGGTGTGCGATCACATGTATGGGGTTCCGGCGACCATCCGCTCGCGCTGTCATATCAAGCAATTGCCAACACCCGCCACCGCTTCCGCACTGGATTGGCTCGACCTCGCAACAGGGCAGAGAGAGCGAAGCCAGGAACTGTTGTCAATTGCAGATGGCCTGCCATTGCTGGCTCGGGACTTGTACTGTGACGATGCCGTCGATGAGATTGTCGCCAGGCGGGTAGCACTGCAGGGCGTTATTGCTGGCCGTATTACCGTTAAACAGGCGCGTTCACTGTGGGGAGACCTCGATCTGGGTGAATTTTTGGAGCATCTTACCGGCGATATCCAACGGCTGCTGGGCTCGCTGCCGCTGGATCGACTGCGCAGTAGACAGGGCCAGCAGTTGTTCAAGCTACTTGATGAGGTATCCCGTCTGCGGCTGGCTGTCGATGCCGGCGCCAACCCCAGCAAAGAATTATTGGTAGAGGCACTGCTTTCAAAAGCACAGAGACGTTTGGGGGCAGACCTTCTAGGTGATAGTATCCATGCGCAACCTGGAGATCCCCGCACATGAGTGACGACAAGCCAAACAGCCGAAACGGAATATTGTCGCTGACGATCAAGGATAAAGCTGTCCTGTATTCTGCCTACATGCCTTTTCTCGACAATGGCGGACTTTTTGTACCCACCAACAAAGCTTATGATATCGGCGATGAGGTCTTCATGCTCTTAACGCTGATGGATGAATCAGAGAAAATTCCCATTTCCGGCAAGGTGGTCTGGGTAACCCCGCGTGGTGCTCAGGGCAACCGCACCGCGGGTATCGGAGTTCAATTCAGCGAACAGGATGCCGCCGCCAATGCCAAAATCGAGAATCACCTTGCGGGCTCTTTATCATCCGACCGCCCCACGCACACTATGTAGTCCAAGACATAAAGTGCTACAGTTAAGTGCAGCAATAAGGCATTGAAAAACATGGTTTTTTGATAAAAAAATGGGCCCCGAAAGGGACCCACCAAGACCATTAGGAGTGAAACATAAAGGAATTGCTTCCTAAAAAGAGCAGAAGAGCGCTCTCTTGTAGCCACCCGGTTGTTTCTAGGGGATAGGCGACCACGCTCTAAGTATCGCCTATAATTGGCAATTTTCCACAATACTTGGCACGATTTTTAGCGTATTTAGTTATTAAAAACCTATCATTCAATTCAATTTGGTAATTACAGCGCACATCAATGGCCCAATCGACCGAGTTTCTTGCCGGCATCATCGAAGGTTTCTACGGGCGTGAATGGTCGCTGGAGACACGATTAGCTTACGCTGACTACCTGGCCGAGGCGGGACTGAACACCTGTATCTACTGCCCCAAAGGAGATTTGTACCTGCGCAGCCGATGGCCAGAAGCTTGGCCCGATAACGAGTGGCAGGCGTTACTGCAGCTTTGCGCGGCTTACAAGCAGCGCGGGCTGCACTGGGGCGTCGGGCTCTCCCCGGTTGAACTTTACCGCAACTATGGGGAGCGCCAACGAGACAAATTCAGGCGCAAAGTGGAGCGACTCGGGGAACTGGACGCGCCGGTAATCGCCATTTTGTTTGATGATATGCCCGGCGATCTGGATGAATTGGCGAGCCGACAGGCAGAGATTGTCGCTGATGTCTGCCAATGGCTGCCCGGCGTACGCACATTGGTTTGCCCGACTTACTATTCGTTCGATCCGGTATTGGAGCAGCATTTCGGTGCTATGCCACTGGGCTACTGGGCACAGCTCGGTCGTGAACTGCCCGCTGTAGCTGATATCTTCTGGACCGGGAACAAAGTGTGTTCGGCGTCAATTACGGCGCAGGATATCGACTCAATTGTCCAACAATTAGGCAGGCCCGTCATCCTGTGGGACAACTACCCCGTCAATGACGGTGCGGTGCGGAGCAACTTTCTTTATACCAGCTGCCTGTCAGACCGAGACCCGACAATGCGGCCACAGCTCAGCGGCCATTTGTGCAACCCTATGAACCAGGGTCTTCTGTCACTGCCAGCGCTGAGCGGCCTTGCTCGCTTGTATGGCAACGGCGAGTTTGAGGATGCTGACTTGTCCCGGATGTTAGGGCCGGCAACCTGGGAGCGTTTGTGTCGCGACGGTCATGCATTCGAGCACGAGGGGCTCAGTGGGCTGGGGGAGGCGCGCCGTAAGGCGTTGGCCGATGAGTACGCTGGATTGCCCGGGTGCGCGGCAATGGAAATCACCCAGTGGCTGCGCGGAGAATACCGTTTTGACCCGGCGTGCCTGACCCTGTAATCCGATGCGCCGTATTGCGCCAGAGCGCTGGCTGTGTCGCAGTTGTCGCGTGCGCTGCAGTCCCTTTTACTGCTGTGGCCGACGGCCTTGCGGCGGTTGAATCCGGTAGACCTTTATGGCAGAATCACCGCCCTTGAACCGGCCGGATCATTTTCGGCGGTTAGATACGAAAAATCAGGTTTAATCAAAGCGTTAACTGGGTTTAGTGTGGTTGATTCTATCCAGTTAACCGATGTTTTCTACGCGGAAGTGGCGAAATTGGTATACGCGCTGGATTTAGGTTCCAGTGCCGCAAGGTGTGAGAGTTCGAGTCTCTCCTTCCGCACCAAACTTACGAGGGCAGCATCACCATGTTTCCAAATATGGTGATGCTGCCCAATGTGCGGGCACCCGAAGTGTCCGATAGCTATCGAATGATGAGGAAAGACTATGCGGGTATCTATTGAAACGACCTCGAATCTGGAGCGTCGCTTAACCGTGGGCGTGCCCGCCGAACGCGTCGATGTGGAAGTGGACAACCGCCTGCAGAAAGCGTCACAGAATGCCCGCCTCCCGGGCTTTCGTCCCGGCAAGGTGCCGATGAAAGTGATGCGCCAGCGCTACGGTGCCGGCATACGTCAGGAGGTCGTTGGTGAGGTTGTCAACGAATCGTTCCGTGAAGCGATTATTCAGGAGAAGTTACGCCCCGCTGGTCAGCCCAGCATCGAGCCCAAAAATCTCGAAGCGGGCAAAGAGCTGCAGTATGTAGCGACTTTCGAAGTATTCCCGGAAGTGGAACTGGCCGACATGAAGGACTTCCCGGTGGAGAAGCCGGTGGCCGAGGTCACAGAAACCGATATCGATAACATGATAGCGGAACTGCGCAAGCAGAAAGGGACACAGGAAGCCGTAGAGCGCGCTGCAGCGCTGGGTGATACCGTCAATATCGACTATGCCGGAACCCGAGATGGCGAGGCATTTGACGGCGGCAGTGCCGAGGGAAGTGATCTGGAACTGGGTTCTGGGCGTATGATTCCAGGATTCGAGGACGGCATTGTCGGCATGTCCGCAGGCGAGGAGCGCACCCTGCAGTTGAGCTTCCCCGATGACTACCACAATGAAGAGCTCAAAGGTGCGGCAGTGGAGTTCAAAATCACCCTGAACTCTGTAAAAGAGCAGGTGCCGGCGGAAATGAACGATGAGTTTTTTGCCGAGTATGGCGTAGAGGAAGGTGGTGAAGCACAGTTTCGCAAGGAAATCGCGGAGAACATGGCCCGGGAACTGAAAAACAGTACGGAAGCGAAGATCAAGCAACAGGTGATGGACGCCGTACTGGAAGCGCACAGCGCTCTGGATATACCCAAAGCGCTCGTTGATCAGGAAGTATCCGCAATGCGTAACCAGATGTTCCAACAATACGGTGGTATGCAAAATCAGGATTTAGATCTTGAGTCACTCCTGCCAGACTCTATGTTTACCGAAAATGCCGAGCGCCGAGTGAAACTGGGCCTGGTACTGGCCGAGTACATCGAAAAGCACGAACTGAAAGCCGATAGCGCAAAGGTGCGTGAAGTCATTGAAGATATGGCATCAACCTATGAGGATCCGCAGGAAGTGATTGATTATTACTACTCCAACCAGCAGCAACTATCTGCGGTAGAATCGAAAGTATTGGAGGATCAGGTGGTTGAAAAGCTTCTTGAGAGTGCCAATATAGTAGATAAGGAATGTGGCTATCAGGACGCCATTAAATCGTAGCCGTTACAAGACAATAATCTGGGGACAGTAAACATGCCAATTCAGTTCGACGGGCAAGACAGGCACAGAGTCGACAATCTGGGGCTTGTTCCCATGGTTGTGGAGCAGACGGCGCGCGGTGAGCGCTCCTATGACATTTACTCCAGACTGCTGAAAGAACGGGTTATTTTCGCTGTGGGCGCGGTAGAAGATCACATGGCCAATCTGATTGTCGCGCAGTTGCTCTTCCTGGAGTCGGAAAATCCCGACAAGGACATTCACCTGTATATCAATTCACCGGGGGGGTCCGTCACGGCAGGACTGTCTATCTATGACACCATGCAGTTTATCAAACCCGATGTGAGCACCATGTGCATAGGGCAGGCTGCCTCAATGGGCGCATTTCTCCTGTGCGGCGGGGCGCCCGGCAAACGGTTTTGTCTTCCCAATGCCCGCACAATGATCCACCAACCCAGTGGTGGCGCACAGGGACAGGCGACAGATATCGACATTCAGGCCCGTGAGATACTTATTATTCGCGAGCGCCTGAACAAATTGATGGCACAGCATACAGGGCAGAGCCTGGAAGTTATCGAGCGTGACACAGAGCGCGACCGCTTTATGGATGCTGAGCAGAGCAAGGCGTATGGGCTTGTTGACGAGGTGGTTCCCAGCCGTGCCAGTGCTGGAAAAACCGACGATAATAAGTCTGAATAACGTGATTTAGTTCCTTTGGGGACTTGCAAAAAATCCCGAAAAACATCATCGTGGAATGGTCAGATGACGTAAACGGGCACACTTAACCGCGTAGGATGGCCGGATGAGCGACAAAACCACGAAAATGGGTGACGATGGCAGCAAACTGCTGTACTGCTCCTTCTGTGGCAAAAGCCAACACGAGGTTCGCAAACTGATTGCGGGCCCGTCTGTGTTTATTTGCGATGAATGCGTTGATCTTTGCAACGACATCATTCGTGAAGAGGTACAGGAAAACAATGCCGGGGCCAAGCAGGACCATCTGCCAGTGCCGCAGGAAATCAAAACCATCCTCGATGATTATGTTATCGGTCAGCAGCGGGCGAAAAAAGTGCTGGCCGTTGCTGTGTACAACCATTACAAGCGGCTGCGCCACGGCAAGAATCGCGAGGACGTCGAACTGGGCAAAAGCAATATTTTGCTGGTCGGTCCCACCGGCAGCGGTAAAACACTGCTGGCGGAAACACTGGCGCGCCTCCTCGATGTACCCTTCACGATTGCCGATGCCACGACACTGACCGAGGCCGGATATGTCGGTGAGGATGTAGAAAACATCATTCAGAAGCTGCTGCAAAAATGTGATTACGATGTAGAGAAAGCCCAGGTAGGCATTGTCTACATCGATGAGATCGATAAAATTTCACGCAAGTCAGACAACCCCTCTATCACCCGTGACGTATCGGGAGAGGGCGTTCAGCAGGCGCTGCTGAAGCTGATAGAAGGCACCGTTGCCTCAGTGCCACCCCAGGGTGGACGCAAGCATCCGCAGCAGGAATTTCTGCAAGTTGACACATCCAACATCCTGTTTATCTGTGGTGGTGCATTTGCCGGCCTTGAGAAAGTGATACGCAACCGGTCCGAAAAAGGCGGTATCGGGTTTGGCGCGGAAGTGAAAAGCAAGGATGAAACAAGCAATGTCGGTGAATTGCTGTCCCGGCTGGAGCCGGAAGACCTGGTTCATTACGGGCTAATCCCCGAGTTCGTCGGTCGCCTTCCCGTTATCGCCACCCTGGAAGAACTGGACGTTGACGCGCTGGTAAAAATACTCACCGAGCCTAAAAACTCCCTGACCAAGCAGTATAGCAAGCTGTTTGATATGGAGGGTGTCGAGGTGGATTTCCGCGAGGACGGTCTTCGCGCCATCGCCGAGAAAGGCATGGAACGTAAAACCGGTGCACGTGGATTGCGCTCCATACTGGAGGGCGTCCTACTGGATTCCATGTACAACA
The DNA here is from genome assembly GCF_055809315.1 of Halioglobus sp. D3-4. NCBI lineage: Bacteria > Pseudomonadati > Pseudomonadota > Gammaproteobacteria > Cellvibrionales > Halieaceae > Halioglobus > Halioglobus sp. D3-4. The sequence continues at coordinate 1,245,853 of NZ_CM147907.1, read as the reverse complement.
TCCCTTCCCTTGACGATGTAAGCAAGGTCGTCATTGACGAGTCGGTTATCAGGGGAGATTCCGAACCCCTGCTGGTCTATCAACACAGCGAGCCGGCCGCTCGGGCGGCGTCTACCGACGACTAGGTACAACACGCCGCGCACAGCGGCTATCGAGAGAGTGGGGCTGGTTCGGGACTACGAGCTTGTTTTTCGGGATTATGTCCCCACATATAAGCTCTACAGTTTCTAAATTTCTTTAAAACCCGGAGATTTTTATGGGTTCGTCCTCTGTCATCGTCCTGCCTTTGTTGCCACTGAGAGATGTCGTTGTATATCCGCACATGGTGCTCCCACTCTTTGTGGGAAGAGAGCGCTCCATCGAAGCCCTTGAAGACGCCATGGCCAATGACAAGCAGGTGCTTCTGGTGGCTCAGCGCAATGCCGCTGATGACAATCCCACAGCTGACGGTATTTACCAGGTCGGCACTGTGTCCAATATCCTCCAGTTGCTCAAATTACCAGACGGGACCATCAAAGTCCTGGTAGAAGGCAGTTATCGCTGTGCCATTGACAGCGTGGACGATGAGGGCAACTTCAGTAGGGCGGGTGTGCGAGAGATTCTCAGCGAAGATATTCCAGAACACGACGTCGATCCGCTGCTACGCACCACCATCGCCCAGTTTGAAAAGTATGTAAACCTGAGCAAAAAAGTGCCCGCAGAAGTGCTCACATCTCTTACCGGTATCGATGAGCCGGGCCGCCTCGCTGACACTATCGCGGCGCATATGAGCGTCCCCCTTGAGGAAAAACAAAACATTCTCGAGATGTCGGGAATACGGGCGCGACTGGAACACCTGATGGGCCTGATGGATGCCGAAATTGACCTCTTTCAAGTCGAGAAGCGCATTCGCGGGCGCGTCAAGAAGCAGATGGAAAAAAGCCAGCGCGAGTATTACCTGAATGAGCAGATGAAAGCGATTCAGCGTGAACTGGGAGATATGGATGAAGCTCCCAACGAACTGGATGAGCTGCAGGCGCGTATAGACAACGCCAAGATGCCGGTCGAGGCTCAGGAAAAGGCGCAGTCTGAATTGAGCAAATTGAAAATGATGTCGCCCATGTCGGCGGAGGCATCTGTTGTGCGCAGTTATATCGACTGGATGGTGAATGTTCCCTGGTCGAAGCGCAGCAAGGTCAAACACGATCTCAAGCGAGCGTCCGCAATTCTGGATGAAGATCACTACGGCCTCGAAGAGGTCAAAGACCGTATTATCGAATATCTGGCCGTCCAAAAACGTGTGCGCAAGGTCAAGGGGCCAGTGTTGTGCCTGGTCGGGCCCCCTGGTGTCGGCAAAACATCACTCGGTGAATCACTCGCGCGAGCGACCAACCGTAAATTTGTTCGCATGGCACTTGGCGGTGTGCGTGATGAAGCGGAAATACGCGGGCATCGCCGGACATATATTGGTTCAATGCCAGGTAAGCTATTACAAAAAATGTCCAAGGCGGGGGTCAAGAACCCGCTCTTCTTGCTCGACGAAATTGACAAGATGGGTATGGATCACCGTGGCGACCCCGCTTCTGCGATGCTGGAAGTACTGGACCCAGAGCAAAATCATGCTTTCAATGATCACTATCTGGAGGTCGACTACGACCTGTCGGACGTGATGTTCATATGCACGTCCAACACGATGAATATTCCGGCGCCGCTGCTCGATCGTATGGAGGTGATTCGTATACCGGGTTACACCGAGGATGAGAAACTGAATATCGCCGAGCGCTACCTGATTCCAAAACAGGTTAAATTGAACGGCTTGAAACTGGAAGAGTTGTCGATAGCATCCGATACCGTTACAGACGTGATTCGCTACTATACCCGCGAAGCCGGCGTGCGCTCTCTAGAGCGAGAGATTGCCAAAGTGTGCCGCAAGATCGTTAAAGCGTTAACTCTGGGCGAGATGTCCCCAGGCGTCGTCGTCACTCCGGAGATGCTCTCCGACCTGCTGGGTGTAAGAAAATACAACTACGGCATAGCTGAAGAAACCAATAAAATTGGCCAGGTAACCGGGCTGGCCTGGACGTCTGTCGGTGGTGAGCTGCTGACTATTGAAGCGGTTTCAGTGGTCGGTAAAGGGCGCCATGTGCAGACTGGTTCGCTCGGCGACGTCATGCAGGAATCGATACAGGCTGCCACGACTGTCGTTCGTAGCCGCGGTCAGATGCTGGGTATACCCGCCAATTTCCACGAGAGCCATGATGTGCATATCCACGTACCGGAAGGGGCTACACCCAAAGATGGACCGAGTGCAGGTGTTGCGATGTGCACAGCGCTGGTTTCAGTCCTGACTTCTATTCCTGTTCGATCAGATGTCGCTATGACCGGGGAAATTACACTGCGAGGTGAAGTACTCCCTATTGGCGGTCTGAAAGAAAAATTGTTGGCCGCTAGAAGGGGTGGCATCAAGACTGTCATCATTCCCAAAGAGAATGAGCGCGACTTGAAAGAAGTGCCCGATAATATTAAGGAGCATATCAACATATGCCCAGTAAAATGGATTGATGAGGTACTTGCACTCGCCCTTGAATCAATGCCAGAACCACTGAGCGATGAGGAGTTTCTAGCAGACTCCATATCAACCAGCTCTGACGGCGAAGGCGACGAAAAAAATAGGATAAATACACACTAGCAGGCGCTAAGATTATTGACCAGCATTCCTGCTCTGGTATACAGTCATGCGTCTAACTGCATGATGATGTTTTTGAGCCGATAACTTCACTAATAAACATGCGGCTATAACTGGAGATTGGGAGCCAAGGTTAGATTTATCATCGCGCTCCACGTTACTTAGCGGTAACATACAACTTCCACAGCTATAACTTCCGAGGGAAAAATTGTGAACAAAACTGAACTGATTGACGCGATTGCTACAGCAGCTGATCTACCAAAAGCATCTGCTGGGCGGGCATTGGATGCCGTACTTGATAGCATTACAAACGAATTAAAGATGGGAGAGCAGGTTGCCCTGGTCGGCTTTGGCACTTTCTCTGTCAAGAATCGCAATGCGCGCAGCGGTCGCAATCCGCAGACTGGCGCTACAATCGAAATCAAAGCTTCCAAAGTGGCCAGCTTTAAAGCGGGTAAAGCGTTGAAGGACGCCGTTAACTCCTGACAAACGCAGGATTCAAACGTAGCCCACAGGTTGCGTAATCATCTGGACTCGACCTACGGGCCATTTGAGAATTCAGTTTAAAAGGCGCACACTCCCGTGCGCTTTTTTTTTAGTTTTCGCGAGTAATATTCATGCTTCAAGATATACGAAAAAATGTACAGGGAACCGCTGCAAAGATCGTCGTGGGGTTGATTGTCATCTCGTTTGCATTCTTCGGAATTGAATCGATCCTGGTCGGCGGAGGTGGCAACGAAATCGCCGAAGTAAACGGTGATCCGATCTATCCACAACAGCTACAGCAGGCACTGAACACCCAGAAACGCCGCCTTATTTCCATGATGGGAGATAACTTTGATCCGACGTTGCTAGACGACGAGCGATTGGGGCCTCAGGCGCTGGAGGCATTGATCAACCGCCAGCTGTTGATGCAGGCAGCGGATGAGAAAGGGCTGGTGATTTCGGACACTGAAATCGGCGCGCTGGTTGCGAACATGGAAGAATTTCAGGTTGATGGCGTGTTTTCACCTGAGCTCTACAAAGGTGTGCTGTCCGGCGCGGGATATACCCCGGCGTTTTTCAAGCAAAGCCTCGCAGATGACATGTTGATGGGCCAGCTGCGCAGCGGTTTGGCGGGCACCGAGTTTGTAACGCCCGCCGAGCTAGAACTCAACACTCAGGTGATTGCAGAGCAGCGCGACCTGCGTTATTTCAGTATCCAGCGCGAAAGTTTCTCTGATATGCCGGATGTCACCGATACCCAGATAGAAAGCTACTACAATGAGCATCAGGACTACTTCCGTACGCCCGAGTCAGTAGACCTGGACTATCTCGAACTGACACTGGACGATTTCCGCCAACCCGTAGATGAGGATGCAGTTAGAGAGGCGTACGAAATTGCCAAAATGGATCTTCAGTTTCAGAATCAGAGTAGGGTATCCCATATTTTGTTTGAGGCTGATGCTGAGGGCGATATTGAGGCACGTTTAGCACAGGCGCAAGAGCGACTCGACAACGGCGAATCCTTTGCCGAAGTTGCACAAGCACTCTCTGACGATATCGGCTCTTCGGACAGGGGTGGCGATCTTGGATATACCAGTGGAGAAACCTTCCCGGAGCCAATGGAGGCCGTTATCGCTAAGCTGGAGCCCGGTGTTGTGTCAGCTCCTGTGGAAACCGATGCGGGTACACACCTGATTCTGGTAACTGAACGCAAAGCCGGCGAGACCGCCAGCCTCGAGGAAATGCAGGATGAGTTGCGTGAGTCTATTCAGGCCGAAGAAGCACGCGTTGAACTGCTGCGCACTGTCGAATCCCTCAGAGATTTGTCATTCAATGCTGAGAACCTTGATTACCCCGCCAGAGAACTCGGTTTGACCGTTGAAAAAGCTGACTCTGTCACACGAATACAGAACGAAGGATTGTTTTCAAATACCGTGCTGATCGAGTCAGCCTTCTCGGAAGATGTGCTGGAGGCCGGGAATAACAGTGAGGTGATCGAACTTGCTGACAACAGGTTTGTCGTGTTGAGTGTACGCAAGCACAATCAGCCGCGCGTTAAACCCCTGGCAGAAGTGCGCGAAGACGTCATCGCGGCCGTCGCTGAAGAGTCTGCCAGAGCGGCTGTTGCGGCCCAGGCTTCGCAGGCGCTTGCGCAATTGCGGGCAGGCGTTTCGATGGAGCAGTTGGCCGAGGCCAAAGGCTACGATGTGCAACTGGAACTGGCGGCCGATCGACGCAATACTGCGGTGCCTCCCGAGGCGTTAAGACGAGTGTTTGAACTTCCGCCACCGGTTGGCGATGAACTGTCAGCCGACTTTGTGATGATGCCCAATGGTGATGTAGTCGTCTTGGAACTCCTGCAGGTAAATCGTGGGGAATACACATCGCTTGCAGATACAGAGCAATCGCAACTGGAGCAGGTGTTGACTCGTGAGATCGGTGCTTTGGTCGACACGGAGTACCAGAGCGGACTGCGCAATCGCGCAGACATTATTATCCTGTAATTTTTATTTGAGGCAGAAATGGCTAAACGCATACTAACGCTGAACCAGATATCGCTGCAGGGGCTGGAGCGCTTGCCCCGCGACTGTTACGAGATCGCAAGCGAATTTTCGCAACCGGATGCCATCCTGTTGCGCAGCTATAAATTGGGCGAAGAAGACATTCCTTCCTCTGTCCTCGCTGTTGCGCGCGCAGGTGCCGGTGTGAATAACATTCCCGTGGCGAGCTGCACCGCTCGCGGTATACCGGTATTCAATTCTCCCGGCGCCAACGCCAACGCTGTAAAGGAGCTGGTAGCAACTGGTATGTTGCTCGGCTCGCGCGGCGTGGTAGAAGGAATGAATTATGTACACACACTGAAAGATATCAAGGATGCAGGCGAGCTTAATAAAACACTAGAGGCCCAGAAGAAGCAGTTTAAGGGTAGTGAACTGGTGGGCAAGACACTGGGGGTCGTCGGCCTTGGCGCCATCGGTTCACTGGTCGCCGAAATGGCTTTGACACTTGGCATGGAAGTCATAGGCTTTGATCCCGCGCTGTCAGTTGAGGCGGCATGGCGTTTATCCAGCCAGGTGCGCCGCGCCGAAAATCTGTCGTCACTTTTCGCGAAGTGTGACTACGTGAGCCTCCATCTCCCAGTGCTGGATTCAACTCGCGGCCTGATCAATGAGGAATTGCTGCAGGTAATGCCCGCTAACAGCTGTCTGCTCAATTTTGCACGTCAGGAAATCGTTGACCAGCAGGCATTGATACAAGCGCTGGACCGCAAACAGTTTCGCAAGTACATCGCTGATTTTCCGACTCCGGAGCTCATCGGTCGTCCCGACGTTATTTTGATGCCGCACATCGGTGCGAGTACTGATGAGGCTGAAGATAATTGTGCGATTATGGCCGCAGACCAACTGCGAGATTTTCTCGAAAACGGCAACATACGCAATTCTGTTAATTTCCCCACGCTGACGCTGGACCGTGTCAGTGGCTGTCGCCTGTCGGTGGCCAATGACAATGTGCCCAAAATTCTCGGAAATGTCCTGTCGATCCTGGCGGATGAAAATATCAACGTTATCGATATGCTCAACAAGAGTCGCGACGATATTGCCTACAACCTGATCGATATCGGTACCCAGCCATCACCGGCGGTGCTGGAAAAAATGCAAGGTATAGAGGGCGTCATTAACGTTCGCCTGATAGGCGATTGCGCCTAAGGCCAGTCGCTTACAAGCCAGAAACCTACAGTTCCAGATAGGGCGCTACTGGATATCGTCATTCAGTGGCGCCAGTTCCTGATTGTCCGTCATATACATCCCTTTTTCTTCTGCACTTAAGCGGGCGTGACCCTGCCAGGGAAGCAGCCGTTGGTCGGCGTGCAATTGAAAATCGAGGAACGGGTATTTGATGATGTCGAAGTAGGGTGAATAGTCGAAGTGTTTGGGAATGCAGAGCTTGGGGTTGCGCAGAAACAACTGTACCCGGTCTGCATCCACCCGCTTAACCAGCGGCAATATGGGAAATTGAATGCACCCGAATGACTCCGCAATCATGGTCGAACAGACTGTCTGCGTACTTTTCCCAGGGTGCACACTGAACAGCGTTGAACGCCAGCGGCGGGGCAGGATTGCCCAGGGAAACAGGAATCGCGCCAGATCGAATATCTGGCGCACATCGTAGGTTGTACCTAGGCGGCCGATCGCATACGCAATGACCTTCTGGCTATCCTTGTATGACAGACCTCTGGGGCGACAAATACGGATATGCTCGCGCTCGTACTCAGTGAGCCCACGAACCACCGTCCCCAGGCCGAGTTCACTTTCAATGATTAACTGCTTGTCCGCCGTTCCCGGGTAGAATTTACCGACGCGTTCCCTCAGTTGGGGATCTTCGATGTCATGCAGGCGGCCAATGTACAGTGCTGCATGTGACCAACTGCTTTGCGTCACCAGCTTGATGACTTCACTGGCCCTGGTGCGGCCTTCCACAAGCAGAACGTCACACGTCTTGAGTTCGTGCCGTATACGTTCGAAGTCGCTGAGTGGAGATTGGGGCAGCGGTTTCTTGCGTTTCAGCCAGTTGATGACAATTGTGCGTATCCAGCTAATCATTGGATTTTTAACGCTTGGAAGTGATATAGATGTTGTTATATCGCAGTCGGCACACAGACACCAGAGGCAGAGTAGGCAGTGGCGCACAATTTGGCGATACTGAACGCCCGCAGTTCATATCGCTGCTGATAATCACATCCAACTGAGGGGTAACAGTTCATGGCTGATTCATTGGAATCTCTGACAGAAAAAATCGGTTCACCCCGAGACTATGACACACCGCCGCTGCACTTATGGCATCCCGCACTGTCCGGGGATATCCCGATAGTAATCAACACTCAGGGTGAGTGGTATCACGACGACGGCAAAATAGAGCGGGAGTCCCTGGTCCGCCTGTTCGCCAGCATCTTGCGGCGGGAGGACGACGGCGAGTATTACCTGGTCACGCCAGCCGAGAAATGGCGGATACATGTAGAGAGCCACGCTCTACTGGTTACGGATGTGGAAGCCGTAGAAGAAGGGGACAGCCGGGTATTGGCGGCGACATTGAATACCGGTAGGCGGGTTCAGATAGACCAACAATGCTCTCTGTTTCTGGATCAGGCGGTCGGCGGTATCGCAGCGATGAACCTGCCTCACGGCCTGACAGCGCTGTGCACCCGGGCCGCGTGGTACCGTCTGGTTGAGTTGGCTGAAATGCGCGGTGACCAGGCCGTGCTCACCTCGGGTGATTACGAGTTTTCTATGCCGACTTAAAACCCAAAGTCTCAAGCCGGCGGCCGTTCGCGCAATACCATTACATATTGGGGTAGTTTGGTCCGCCGAAGCCTTCGGGTGTCACCCAGGTGATGTTCTGCGCCGGGTCCTTGATATCGCAGGTCTTGCAGTGCACACAGTTCTGCGCATTGATCTGAAAGCGCTGGCCTGCCTCATCCTCGACAATTTCGTAGACACCCGCCGGGCAGTAACGCTGTGCGGGCTCGTCGTACATGGGCAGGTTCTTGTCCAGCGGTATGCTGGGATCGAGCAGGGTGAGGTGACACGGCTGGTCTTCCTCGTGGTTGGTATTGGACAGGAACACCGATGAAAGCCGGTCAAAGCTGATAGTGTTGTCGGGCTTCGGGTAGTCCAGCTTTTTGCAGTCAGCCGCCGGTTTGAGCGCGGCAAAATCCGGCTTACTGTCGTTCAGGGTGAAAGGCAGTTTGCCCCTGAAGATATTCTGATCGATCCAGACCATCGCGGAGCCGACAAGAATGCCAAACTTGTGCATGAAACCGGAGAAGTTTCGCGTGCTGTACAACTCCTCGTGCAGCCAGGAAGATTGCAGTTTAGTCGCAAAGGTGTCGAGGTCAGCCGGGGCGGCATCACCCTGTGCAAGTGCTTCTACCACGGCTTCCGCCGCCAGCATACCGCTCTTCATTGCGGTGTGGTTACCCTTGATTTTCACGCTGTTCAGGGTGCCGGCATCGCAGCCAATGAGCAGGCCGCCGGGGAAGTGCATCTTCGGCAGTGAGTTAAAGCCACCCTTGGTGATCGCGCGCGCGCCATAGACAATGCGTGTGCCACCCTCGAGATACTTTACAGTCTCGCTGTGGTGCTTCCACCGCTGAAACTCTTCGAACGGGCTCATATGGGGGTTGCTGTAGTTCAGGTCTGCTATCAGGCCGATGTAAACCTGGTTGTTCTCGGCGTGGTACATGAATGCCCCACCACCGGAATTACTCTCGCTGAGAGGCCAGCCCAGGCCGTGTATCACAAGCCCTTCCTCATGCTTTTCGGGGGGGATCTCCCAGATCTCCTTGATCCCGATCCCGTAGTGCTGTGGATCTTTACCTTCTGCCAGTGAGAACTTCTCGATCAGTTGTTTACCGAGGTGGCCCCGGCAGCCCTCGGCAAACAGGGTGTATTTTGCATGCAGCTCCATGCCGGGCATGTAGCTGTCCTTGTGTTCACCGTTGGCGCCCACACCCATATCGCCGGTTGCGATACCTTTGACGCGCCCATCCTCATGGTACAGAATTTCGGCAGCTGCAAAGCCCGGATAAACCTCTACGCCCATGCCCTCAGCCTGCTCGGACAACCAGCGACACACATTACCCATGGAGACGATATAGTTGCCTTCATTGTGTGTAGGCTTGGGAATCATGAAGTTAGGCAGTTTTATCGCACTGGTTTGGCTGAGGTAAAAGAAGAACCTGTCACCTTTGACTTCTGTCTTGACGGGTGCTTCGAGTTCTTTCCAGTTGGGGAACAGCTCGTTAAGTGCGCGTGGCTCAAGCACAGCACCTGAAAGTATATGAGCCCCGACCTCGGAACCTTTTTCCACTACACAAACAGTGATTTCCTGCCCTTTCTCCTGAGCCAGTTGCATGATGCGACACGCGGCGGACAGCCCGGACGGACCGGCGCCTACGATCACAACATCAAATTCCATAGATTCACGTTCCACTGCGCTGTCCTCTTGGGTTGGTTTACTGGCTCGGACGCTCGATCCGATCTCTGAAAAGGCCACAAGTATATAATTTTCAACGATTAAAAACTATAAAGTTGGGAACAGATTATCCTGCGACCACCGACGGGGCGGGTCCCGGGCAGGCCGCGTGGCCCTTGACCCCACCGTCATTTATGGGCAACATACGCCGCCTAGTTCAATGGCTTGCAATGAAATTTTACCGTTGCAGCCGCCTTTAACCCACCTGAAAATTCTATGGAGAATCCATGAAGGTTCTTGTTGCTGTAAAGCGCGTCGTTGATTACAACGTGAAAGTACGCGCCAAAGCCGATGGCAGTGATGTCGATCTGAACAACGTCAAAATGTCCATCAATCCCTTTTGTGAAATAGCCGTCGAGGAAGCAGTGCGCCTGAAGGAAGCTGGCGTTGCGACTGAAGTTGTTGTCGTATCGGTTGGCGAGAAAGCCTGTCAGGAGCAGATCCGTACCGCTCTGGCACTGGGTGCTGACCGCGGTATTCAGGTCGATGTGGATGGCAAGGTGGAACCGCTGGTCGTCGCCAAGCTCCTCAAAGCTGTCGTTGACAAGGAACAGCCACAACTGGTTATTCTGGGTAAACAGTCCATTGACGGTGACAATAACCAGACAGGCCAAATGCTTGGAGCACTCGCTAACATGGGCCAGGGCACTTTTGCCTCCGAAGTGGTTGTAGATGGCGACAAGGTGAACGTCACACGTGAAATTGACGGTGGTATGCAGACAGTCAGCCTGAGCCTTCCCGCCATTGTGACTACCGATTTGCGCCTCAATGAGCCGCGTTACGCTTCACTGCCCAATATTATGAAGGCCAAGAAGAAGCCTTTGGACGTACTCACACCCGACGAGTTGGGCGTGGCTGTCACCTCACACCTCACGCAGGTAAAAGTAGCTCCCCCTGCAGCGCGTCAGGCCGGCATCAAGGTCAGTGATGTACAGGAGTTGGTTGATAAACTGAAGAACGAAGCAAAGGTAATATCATGAGTACTCTGGTTATAGCGGAACACGACAACAGCAGCCTGAAAACTGCCACGCTGAACACGGTTGCTGCCGCCCAAGCGATTGGTGGCGATATCGATATACTGATAGCCGGTGCCGATTGTGGCGCAGTGTCTGAAGCGGCAGCAGCTATTCCGGGCATCAACAAGGTTCTGGTAGCGGATAACGCGGTGTATGCACACCAGTTGCCTGAAAACGTCAGCCTGCTGGTTGCTGAAGTGGCAGCCGGTTACGACAATATTCTTGCGCCGGCAACTGCCAACTGTAAAAACTTCCTGCCGCGTGTTGCAGCCCTGCTAGACGTCGCGCAGATATCGGACGTCACCGCAGTCGAGTCAGCAGATACCTTCCAGCGACCAATTTACGCTGGCAACGTTATTGCCACCGTACAGAGCGCTGATGCAAAAAAGGTGATCACTGTGCGCACCACGGCTTATGACGCCGCTCCTGCCACCGGCGGCTCTGCGACGGTTGAAGCACTGGACGCCGTTCACGATGCAGGTATCTCTGCGTTTGTAAGCGAGGAGGTGGCTGTCTCTGAGCGCCCCGAATTGACATCCGCATCTGTGGTAATTTCAGGCGGCCGAGGTATGCAGAACGGCGAGAACTTCAAGCTGCTTGATGGCATCGCAGACAAACTCGGTGCAGCAATCGGTGCTTCCCGCGCCGCAGTAGATGCCGGCTTTGTGCCCAACGATATGCAAGTAGGCCAGACCGGCAAAATCGTCGCGCCCGACCTGTACATCGCTGTGGGTATCTCCGGCGCGATTCAGCATCTGGCTGGCATGAAGGATTCCAAAGTCATTGTCGCCATCAACAAGGACGAGGACGCACCTATCTTCCAGGTCGCAGACTACGGGCTTGTCGCGGATCTGTTTGATGCACTTCCGGAACTCGAATCCAGCCTGTAAAGGTATTGATGTTAAAGAAACCGGTCTTCATGGCCGGTTTTTTTTCGCCCGCTTTTGACAGACTGAACTACCACTGCGCAAATTACCGACTGGATCAGTCCCTGCGCAAACGTTCCGAAATGGCAATAGGCGTAGGATAGTTGAGTACGACGATGTAGGAGGAGGCTAGTAGCGTAAGAATGGTGGTGGCCTGTATCAACAGTGAGGCCTGCTCTGAAATCAGTGCCCCCGCTGCAGCGACGTAAGCAATCAACAACGAGAACTCACTGGCCTGTCCCAAGCGAAAACCCAAATCCCAGCCCAGCGTGCGCTTTTCGCTGACCCCTTTCAGCAGAAACCGGTAGACAACAGGCTTGATACCCAGAACCAGTACAGCCAAAAACAGGGTAGGCAGCAGTACCTGATTGAGTACCGCGAGATCGAAACGCGCGCCCACAGAGAAGAAAAACAGGATCAGGAAGAAATCCCGCAGCGGCTTCAGGTTGACCGCAATATACTGCGATATCGGGCTGGTAGCGATACTGATCCCCGCTATAAAGGCGCCAATTTCTGCCGATAAACCCAGCGCGTGGGCAGCCTCCGCCATGCCGAGGCACCAACCCAGCGCGAGCAAGAATATATACTCGTGAAAACGGTCATAGCGGGTGATCAGGGGGAGCAGGGCATATCGCACAACCAGCACAGCGGCGCCTGCGAGAAGGGGAAGGCTGAGCAGTGACATCACCAGTTCACCGCCCATACTATTGTCGCCACCGGCGGCAGCACTGAGCAGCACCATCAGTACGACGATAGCGAGCAGATCCTGTAACAACAGCAGGCCGATCATCAGCTCGCCGATATGGCGGTGATGTAACACCGTTGTCGGCAGTAGCTTAATTCCGATAATCGTCGAGGAAAACATCATGGCCGCACCGACGACGAGACTGTCCTGCAATGAATAGCCAAACAGCATCGGCACGGCAGAACCCATAGCCAGGAAGATGGCCGAGCTGAAAACGGCGACCACCGTCGATTTGCGCAGCGTGGACCACAGTGCCTGGGGCTGCATGTCCAGACCGAGCAGGAACAGCAGGAAAATGATGCCGACGTGACCGATGTCAGAGAGTAATTTGAGATCTGTCACCATCGACAGACCGTAGGGTCCGATGCAGGCACCGAGCGCAATATACGCAATGATCAGGGGCTGACGTGTGTAGAGCGCGATAGAGGCAAACACAGCTGCCCCGCTGAAAATCAGAAAAAACGAAAAGGTGATACTGCTGAGTTCCATGTGCCGCTCTTACGTGCCTGCCGGCTACGAGTGTAAACAAAGCTCGGCCGGATAGGAAATCAGCCGGGGAGTCAGACCCTTCTGCGAAACAGGGGTAGCGGTTGGTCGTCGGCAGCCTGATAGAATTCGGTAAAGTCACTGAGACTATTCAGAGCTGACTCCAATTCGCATTCCTTACTCATCTGAAATGCGTCAAAGCCACAGCGTCGCAGGTAGGTAAGTTGATCGCGGATAAAGTGACCACCGGCGCGCAATTCGCCGTGATAGCCCTGTTCGCGCAGTCGCCTGGCATAGGTAAACCCGCGGCCATCTGTGAACACCGGAAAGTTGATGACAACCAGTTCTATGTCCTGCAGGTAATCAAACAGCACATCGGGCTCCTCGCCTGGTTCGAGCTGCACACCGCTGCCTTTCTTGTCCGGCAATTGCAACCACTGCTCCAGCGTGCATATCTGTCCGGCCGGCACAGCACTGGCCGTATGGTCGAGGGCCGCCCAAATGTCGTCGACGACCTTGCCATTTTTAATGAGTCGGGGCATATACGCGCTCCTTAAAGGGCTCGTTCCCGACGCGTCGATAGGTGTCGAGAAAGCTTTCCTCTTCCTGGCGCAGTGCCACATAGGTGGAGAGGATGGTATCGATGACATCCGGCATGTCTTCCTGCTTGAACGACGGGCCGAGTATTTTGCCAATTGATGCTTCTTTGGACTGGCTGCCTCCGAGGCAGACCTGGTAGTACTCCTGACCTTTCTTGTCCACACCTAGTATGCCGATATGACCAATGTGGTGGTGTCCACAGGCGTTCATACAGCCGCTGATATTGAGTTCTAGCGGCCCCAGATCATAGACATAGTCCAGGTCATCAAAGCGCGCCTGGATGGCTTCTGCCACTGGCAGGGACTTCGCATTGGCCAGCGAGCAGTAATCACCACCGGGACAGCAGATAATATCGGTGAGGTAACCGATATTGGGGGTCGCCAATCCAGCAGCCTGCAGGCTCTGCCACAATGCATACAACTGCGACATGGGCACATCACCGAGCACCATGTTCTGTTCGTGCGTGCTGCGGATTTCACCAAATGAATACTGGTCAGCCAGTGCCGCGATCAGTTCGAGTTGTTCCGCGGTTACATCACCGGGGGCATAGCCCGTAGATTTTAGCGAGACGGTCACGATACGGTAGCCCGGTACCCGGTGCTCCAGCGTATTGCGTTGCACCCAGTTGCCGAAAATGGCATCGCCATCGCATGCCGTTTGCAACTCTGTTGCAGCCCGTGCCCCATCTAGAACGGCGTAGTCAGGAGCGTCAAAGAACGAACGAGCCCGCTCCAGCTCCTCCTCTGTCAGGGTCGTGGGGCCATCCTTGAGGTTCGCCCATTCCTTCTCTACAGCCTCTCTGAACGCCTCTACGCCCATCGCCCGCACCAGTATCTTGATGCGCGCCTTGAACTTGTTGTCGCGCCGCCCGTGTTTGTTATACACACGCAGGATGGCCTCCAGATAAGTCAGCAAGTGCTCCTTCTCGAGCCACTCGCAGATCACAGAGCCGATCGCGGGTGTCCGCCCCAGGCCGCCGCCCACAAGAACCTTCAGGCCGATCTCGCCCCGTTCGTTGGCCAGTAATTCCAGCCCTATATCGTGATGGTGTATTGCAGCGCGGTCTTCGGTGGAGCCACAGACCGCGATCTTGAACTTGCGTGGCAGGAACGCAAATTCCGGGTGTAGCGTCGACCACTGCCGAATAATTTCACAGTAAGGGCGTGGGTCCTCGAGTTCGTCGCGGGCCACACCGGCGAATTGGTCGGTGGTGGTGTTGCGCACACAGTTGCCGCTGGTCTGTATAGCGTGCATCTGCACAGTGGCGAGCTCTGCGAGGATGTCAGGGACATCGGTCAGCGCTGGCCAGTTCAGCTGTATATTCTGCCGTGTGCTGATATGGGCATAACCCTTGTCATAGCGGCGAGTGATATCGGCCAACTTACGCAGCTGCTTGCTGTTCAACAACCCGTAGGGCACGGCAATGCGAAGCATCGGTGCCTGCCGCTGCAGGTACAGACCATTCTGCAATCGCAACGGCAGGAACTCAGTTTCAGAGATCTTTCCGTCGAGAAAACGCGCCGTCTGGTCGCGAAACTGAGCGACGCGCTCATCGATGATTTTCTGGTCATACTGGTCGTAAACGTACATTTACTCGTCCTGCTCCGGCCCATGGCCAAAGCGCTCTGGTGAAGAAAAGGGCGCTACCATACCAGAAAATGTGTGCGAACAAATAGTCATAATTTTCATAAGCTTAGAATGAACGAGCCAGTTTTCGGCAATTCTTCACACCTTGTTGTCAGCTCTTTTGATTGCGCAAAATATTGCTATAATGCGGCGCCCTTACAACTTCATATCTGGAGAAAAGAATGACCGATCAAACGAACAGTGAGCGCGACGCTGACGGCGCCGCTGATGCCATCGCCGCGGTGGCGATTATCACGATCGTGGTGACCACTATGTACATCTGGTTATCAGGTATGCCTTCCTGATGACTATGCCGGAATGACACCTCACAACGTCATTGTCCGGCATTTTCTATTACTGTCTGTACCACGAACATCACCGTGGCTATAAACAGCAGGGTAAAAATAATGCCTGCCGCGATAAATACGCCGATACGGCCCTGTTTAAAATCCCTTTCCCGATTCTTGCTGCTCTGCACACCCAGGCCTGCCGCAAACACGCTGGCTATGATCTGCAAAGGGTTCAATTTGCGGGGTGGCTCCTGGGAGTCAGGCGTTCTGTCAACTGAGTCGTTCAAGTAAATTTCTCCCTCAATAGCTCAAATTGGGACGCAGCCAGCGCTCAAGTTCTTCCACGGGCTCTCCCTTGCGCCGTGCCTGATCCTCGATCTGGTCGCGACCGACTTTACCCACTGCAAAGTAGCGGGACTCGGGGTGTGAAAAATAGAAGCCGCTGACGGAAGAGGGCGGTGTCATTGCGAAACTTTCCGTCAGCTGGACACCGGCGGCCTCGCTGGCATCAAGTAAGCTGAACAGCGCGGTCTTTTCTGTGTGGTCGGGACAGGCCGGATAGCCGGGAGCGGGCCGTATGCCCCGATAGTCCTCGCGGATCAGCTCATCGACGCTCAGCGCTTCATCCGCGTCGTAGCCCCACAACTCCTTGCGAACCAGACGATGCAGATACTCGGCGAAAGATTCCGCCAGGCGGTCGGCCAGCGATTTTAACAGAATGCCATTGTAATCATCGTGTTGGGCAGCATATTGTGCGGCCAACTCCTCGACACCGTGGCCCGTGGTAACACAGAACCCGCCGATATAATCACTGACTCCGCTATCGGCCGGTGCGATAAAATCTGCCAGACTGGCATTTGGCTTACCATCGGGTTTCTCGGTCTGCTGCCGCAGGTGATGCAGGGTGGCAATAGGCGCATCGCGCGATTCATCGGCGTAAACCTCGATATCGTCAGCGCCTTTGCGCGCCGCCGGCCAAAAGCCCACTACCGCTTTCGCGGTGAACAGTTTTTCATCGACGATGCGTTTCAACATCGCCTGGGCATCGCGATACAGCTCCTGCGCCTGAGGGCCAACCACCTCGTCTTCGAGTATCCTGGGAAACTTGCCGGACAGTTCCCAGGTGATGAAGAAGGGTGTCCAGTCGATCGTGTCGACCAGATCTGCCAGCGGAAAATCGTCGAACACACGGGTGCCAATAAACGAAGGGCGCGGTGGCTGGTAGTTGTCCCAGTCAAGCTGTATTGCATTCGCGACGGCCCGCTCATAAGTGAGTTCTTTCTCACGCGGCTTGCGATTGGCCACTCTCTCGCGCACGGTGATATATTCATTGCGCAAGTCGTTGACGAACTTCTCTTTACCCTGACCGACAAGCTGCGTGACCACGGAAACGCTGCGGGACGCATCGGGGACATAGACCACCACATCACCGCTGTACTGGGGATCAATTTTCACTGCGGTGTGCGCCTTGGATGTGGTTGCGCCGCCTATCATCAGCGGGATATTGAAATCCAGTCGCTGCATTTCAGCGGCGACATGCGCCATTTCATCCAGCGAGGGGGTGATCAGCCCGCTAAGACCGATAACGTCGACGTTTTCCTCGCGCGCGACCTCAAGTATCTTTTCACAGTGCACCATGACACCGAGGTCGATGACCTCGAAGTTGTTACACTGCAACACGATGCCCACAATATTCTTGCCGATATCGTGTACGTCGCCCTTGACAGTCGCCATCAGGATTTTGCCGTTGGTTGAGTTGCCGCCAACCTTGTCCATTTCTATATACGGTTGCAAATGCGCCACAGCCTGCTTCATCACGCGGGCACTCTTGACCACCTGGGGCAGAAACATCTTGCCGGTGCCAAACAGCTCACCGACGATATTCATGCCGTCCATCAGCGGCCCTTCAATGACCTGGATTGGGCGGTCAAGTTTCAGCCTCGCTTCCTCAGCGTCCTCGACAATCCAGGTATTGATACCCTTGACCAATGCGTGCGCGAGGCGTTTCTCCACATCTTCCTCTCGCCAGCTGAGATCCTCGACGCGCGCCTCAGTACCACCGGAATCCCGGTATCTTTCGGCCAGTTCCAAAAGACGCTCAGAGCCATCTTCCGTACGATTGAGAATCACGTCCTCGACCACGTCGCGCAACTCTGCGGGCAACTCGTCGTAAACAGCCAGCTGGCCCGCGTTAACAATACCCATATCCATGCCAGCCTTGATCGCGTGGTACAGGAATACAGAGTGAATCGCCTCGCGCACGGCATTATTGCCGCGGAAGGAGAATGAGACATTGGATACACCCCCCGATACCAGAGCGCCTGGAAGTTCAGCCTTGATATAGCGGGTCGCTTCAATGAACTCCACCGCGTAGTTGTTATGCTCTGCAATACCGGTGGCAATGGCGAAGATATTCGGGTCGAAGATTATATCGTTGGGGTTGAAATCCAGCTCGTCCACCAGTAGGTCGTAGCAACGTTTGCAGATGTCCTTGCGCCGCTGCAGGTTGTCGGCCTGACCCTCTTCGTCAAAAGCCATGACGACAACCGCTGCGCCATAGCGCTGGCAGAGATGGGCCTGCGCAAGGAATTCTTCCTCTCCCGCTTTCAGGCTGATGGAGTTCACGATTGCCTTGCCCTGGATACACTTGAGGCCGGCTTCAATCACATTCCATTTCGAGGAATCCACCATGATGGGGACACGGCTGATGTCCGGTTCAGAGGCAATCAGGTTGAGGAAGGTGTCCATCGCCGCCTCAGAATCCAGCATGCCCTCATCCATATTGACGTCGATCACCTGTGCGCCGTCCTCAACCTGGTTGCGAGCGACGTCCAGTGCCTCATCAAAGCGGCCGTCCATAATCAGGCGCTTGAACTTGGCGGAACCCGTCACATTGCAGCGCTCTCCGACGTTGACAAACAGGCTGTCGGCAGTGATGTTGAAGGCCTCCAGCCCGCTCAGGCGGCATGCCGGCTCATGTGTCGGCAGCGGGCGGGGAGTGGCGTCTTTGCAAGCGTCCGCAATCGCGCGAATGTGCGCCGGTGTGGTGCCGCAGCACCCGCCGGCCAGATTGAGGAAACCGCGGGAGGAGAACTCCCGGAAATCCTGCTCCATGATATCGGGTGTCTCGTCGAATTCACCAAACGCGTTGGGCAGGCCAGCATTGAGATGTGCGCTGAAATAGCAATCACAGGCTTTTGACAGCTCCTCCACAAATGGGCGGATCTCGCGGTAGGGGCGACCGCAGTTACTTCCCACTATCAATGGCTTGGCATGGGCTACCGCATTCCAGAAAGCTTCCGGGTTCTGGCCCGACAGTACCCGCCCGCTGATATCCGGGAACGTCACTGAGATCATGATCGGCAGTTCCTGACCCAACTCTTCGAACACTTCTTTGACCGCAAAGATCGCCGCCTTGGCGTTAAGTGTGTCGAAAATGGTTTCGATCATTATCAGATCAACACCGCCGGCAATCAGCGCTCGCGTCGCTCTGGCGTAATCTTCGCGCAATGTATCAAAGCTGATGCTGCGCGCACCGGGATCGTTGACATCGGGTGAGATAGACGCCGTTTTGGGTGTAGGCCCCAGTACCCCAGCGACAAAGCGCGGTTTTTCCGGGGTCTTCGCTGTGTACTCATCGGCCACCTGCCGGGCAAGTTTAGCTGCCGCCAGATTCTGCTCCTCGGCGAGCTCGCTCAGGTCGTAATCGGCCTGCGCTACCGCTGAACTGCCAAACGTATTGGTTTCTATGATGTCGGCACCGGCCTCGAGAAAGGCGCGATGGATCTTGGAGATAATGTCCGGCCGGGTAAGGCTGAGCAATTCATTGTTGCCCTTGAGGTCGGAGCCATGATCGGCGAAGCGCTCACCCCGAAAGTCGGCTTCAGTGAGGCCTTCTGCCTGAATCATCGTCCCCATGGCGCCGTCAATTATAAGAATGCGCTGCTTTAGAGCTTCCTCAAGCCCCGAGTTGTCCTTCACCGTTGCCATAATAAATAGTGCCTTAAACGTGCCCGAAATATATCTGAACTCAAAAGTGCCCCAGGAAGGGGCAACCAGTGGCATTCCCGTCCCCAAAAAGGACGCCAATCTTAACAGATTGTAAGCCTCATTGGAGATCGGTTGCCTGCATCATTCACACTTGGCAGGCAAGTTTGTTACAATACCCGAGTATTTTACTCGGAATGGATCGCGCAATGGTCACAATCACTGAATCGGCACAGGACTACCTGGCTGAATTGTTGTCCAAGCAGGAAGATGCTCTGGGCGTTCGTATCTTCATCAATCAGCCCGGCACACCCCGCGCTGAAACCTGTATCGCCTACTGTCGCAAGGATGACGTGCACGAGGCGGATCAACAGGTAGAATTGCCCAAATTCAAGGTGTGGTATGAAGAAAAGAGCCTGCCCTTCCTGGAGGACGCTCTGGTGGACTACGCCAAGGATCGCATGGGCGGTCAGCTGACGATCAAGGCGCCCAATGCCAAACTGCCCAGAGTGGACGAAAACAGTTCGCTGGAAGACCGCGTCAATTATGTCCTCTACAACGAGGTCAACCCTGCGCTGGCAGCACACGGCGGTGAGGTCAGCTTGGTGGAAATCACCGAAAAATCTGTCGCGGTTCTACAGTTTGGCGGCGGCTGCCAGGGGTGCAGTGCGGTAGATCAAACGCTCAAGGGCGGTGTGGAAAAGACGCTGTTGGAGCAGATTCCGCAACTCACCGGGGTGGCCGATACAACTGACCACAGCGATACATCCCAAGCCTATTATTAAGGAGTAGCGACCGCTCAACGCCGCACCGGCCCGTCAGGCAGCCGGGCGGTTGCGGGATACCAACGTATCCTTGATGCGCTCGCGCATCGTTCGCAGGCAGCTTTCGGTAGTCTCCCAATCGATACACCCATCCGTGACGGATACTCCGTACTCCAACTTGCTCAGGTCAGTGGGAATAGCCTGGTTCCCAGCGTGTAAATTACTTTCTATCATCAGCCCGATAATCGAGGTGTTGCCCTCAAGTATCTGGTTGGCCACGTTTTCTACTACCAGCGGCTGCAACTCCGGCTGCTTGTTGGAGTTGGCATGACTGCAGTCAACCATAATATTGCCGGAGACACCGGCCTTGGCCAGTGCGTCTTCACAGAGCTTGATATGCACCGAATCATAGTTCGGGCCGGTTGCACCGCCGCGCAGGACGATATGACCGTAGCGATTGCCCTTGGTAGTAAATACAGACACCTGGCCTTGACCATTGATGCCCAGGAATCGGTGTGGGTTGGCCACCGAATTCAGCGCATTGGTAGCGACTGTGAGGCCGCCATCTGTACCGTTTTTGAAACCCACGGCACTGGACAGCCCGCTGGCCATCTCCCGGTGCGTCTGTGACTCTGTGGTGCGTGCGCCAATAGCGGTCCAACTCACCAGATCCTGCAGGTATTGCGGCGAGATGGGGTCGAGCGCTTCCGTGGACGTGGGGAGGCCGATCTCCAGAATGTCCAGCAACAGCTTGCGGGCAATGTGCAGGCCCTCTTCGATATTGAATGAGTCATCCAGGAAGGGATCGTTAACCAGCCCCTTCCAGCCAACGGTTGTGCGCGGCTTCTCAAAGTACACTCGCATCACGATGTACAGGGTATCGTCGAGCTCATCTGCCAGTGCTTTCAGGCGTCTGGCGTACTCCAGAGCCGCGTTCGGGTCGTGTATGGAGCAGGGGCCAACCACCACAAAGATACGGGGGTCGCGCCCATCCAGAATGTTCTCAATGATCTGGCGGCTCTGTGTGAGTGTGTTTTCAACAGTCTCGGACATCGGCAGAGCGGACTTCAATTGCTCGGGCGTAATCAATATGTCCTGCGAGGCGACATTCACATTGTGTACTTTGGTGTTGCTCATCGTCACTACCTGATAAAGTCTTTTCTGATCGAACCCGGAGGCTACAATGCCTAAAGTGTCCACATGGACAGCAACGGGGGCGCAGAATTCTATAGTAGTCGCCGACCTTTGTGTAGGCGCCTGCGCGGTACCATTCCCTATCCAGGAGAAGAACCTTGGCCCCCGGCCTTTACGACATCACTGCGCTTGAGCCTCTGATCAGGCAGGGCTATACACTGCTGA
The DNA here is from genome assembly GCF_055809315.1 of Halioglobus sp. D3-4. Taxonomy (NCBI): domain Bacteria; kingdom Pseudomonadati; phylum Pseudomonadota; class Gammaproteobacteria; order Cellvibrionales; family Halieaceae; genus Halioglobus; species Halioglobus sp. D3-4. The sequence continues at coordinate 1,224,372 of NZ_CM147907.1, read as the reverse complement.
CGCCCAATTTCCGACTGGCACGGCGCATCAAGGCCCAATGGGATGCGCGCCAGATGGCCGCGGGATTACGTGTATGGGAACCGCTGTCTGTACAGCCATTGGAGACTTGGCTGGAAGCGCAGTGGCAAGTCGCGGTCAACGAAGGAATTCTGCCACCGCAAGTTGTGATAACGGCGGCGCAAGCCGTCGAAGTATGGCGACAGATCATCAGTCTTCAACAGCAGCAGTCGCCAGACCTGCAACTCTTAAGGCCCTCAGGCGCAGCTGAAATCGCGGCCCAGGCACGCGATACCCTGTTGCGCTGGCAAGTGGACTGGAAACGCCCCGAAATCAGGCAACAATTCGAACTGGATGGCGACTGTTGCACATTTTTGCAATGGGTAGATCTGTTTGAGCGGCGGTTGCAACAGGATTCGCTGTGCACCGCGGCTGACTGCCTGGTGCAGTTGCCGACGCTCGGCGGTAAAAACGGAGCTACCAGAGTCGCTCTTGTCGAATTTGATACCCTCGCCCCCGCGCTGAGAGCAGCACTTGAGGCGCTGTGTGCAGAGGTCAGGGAGGTTGACCATGGTGCCACTACTGCCGAAAGCCTGTTGCATCCATGCAGTGACAAACGCTCGGAACTGCAGTGCGTTGCGCACTGGGCGGCGGAGTTACACCGCGCTGAACCGAACACCACCATCGGTATCGTACTCAGCGATATGGCAGCCGATCGCGTGCCACTGGAATACCTGCTGCGGCGAGAGTTCGATTGCCTGGGGCAGACCTATGCCAGCCTGCCGGTTAATTTTTCGACCGGTATCCCCCTCGATAGCGCGCCGCTGGTTCGCGATGCACTGGCAGTTTTAGCGCTAGGCCTGCAGGAAACGAGCATAGCGGCAATCGAGGGGTTGCTGCATTCTCGCTTCTTGCACATACCCGATGCAAACAGCGCGCTCACACAGAAGTTCATCCGCGAATTGTATACGCAGGGCAGGGCGGTTCTTCCGATTACCGAGGTACGCAACGAGGCCAATGCCGTTCAGGCGCGAGCGGAAAAAGCACTGCCACTGGTGCAGCAGCTGGACGCCCTGCGGGCCACCCCCGGGCTGCGTCACCCCGCACGGCCATCAGAGTGGCTGGTGCGTTTCGGTGCAATGCTGAGTATCTGGGGCTGGCCCGGCAAACAACCGCTGGACTCACTGGAATTCCAGCAATTGGCGCTATGGCAGCGTACGCTCGATGAGTTCGCCACATTCGATACCGTCACCGAGCCGTTGCCGTTCAATGAAGCGCTTGCATTGCTGCGAAATTGTTGCTCAAGGCAGATGTCGCAGCCACAGACAGCCGACAGCCCCATTCAGATACTGGGCCCACTGGAGGCGGCCGGCCTGAGTTTTGATCACCTTTGGCTGTGCGGTATGCAGGGGGCGAGTTGGCCGGCATCGCCGCGCCCCAACGCATTTATTCCAATCGCGCTGCAGACCCGTCTGCAGATGCCGCATGCCAGTCCGGAGCGGGAATGGGCTTTCTCCGCTGCACTGTTGCGGCAATATGCGCGCACAAGTCGGGTTTTGCACGGGAGCTATTGTCGGCAGGTTGACGGTGTACCCGATCTTCCTAGTTCACTGCTAAAGGAATTTACCGAGCAACCGATAACCACTCCCGATCCGGTCGCCGACAGCTGGCGAGCGTCGCTCAACACTGCACAGCTGGAGGCGCTTGACGATAATCGCGCGCCGCAGCTGCAACCCGAGCCAAATACCACTATCAAGGGCGGCAGTGCACTGCTGGAACACCAGTCCCAGTGTCCCTTTAGAGCTTTCGCGCAACACCGCCTCAAGGTTGAGCCAATCCCTGAGTTTTATGTGGGGTTATCTAGCGCTGATCGAGGTTCCTTGTTACACGCCGCGCTGCATACTCTATGGGGTGATCTGCGAGACTCAACGACACTGCAGCAGCTGGATGACGAGCGACAACGACAAACTGTCAAACATGCGGTCCAAACAGCCATCGCAGGCATCCCGGGCCGTCGGCAGCGCAGGCTCAGCGCAGCCTTTTGGCAGTTGGAAGAGGCACGATTAACCACGTTGCTGCAGGAGTGGCTTGAGGTGGAACGCCATCGCAGTAAGTTCACGGTTGCGGCGCGAGAACAGGGCATGGCAATTGAGCTGTCTGGCATACAGATACAACTGCGCGTCGACCGGATCGATGAATTGTCCGACGGGGGGCGCGTCATTATCGACTACAAATCCAGTCGGAGTAGCGTCGGGGACTGGATGGGCGACAGGCCGGCCCGCCCACAGCTGTTACTCTACAGCATTGCGGAACCAGAGACCGTCACTGGCCTGGCATTTGCCACTGTGCGCCCGCGCGAATGTGGCTTCACGGGGCTGGGGACAACGGCGGCAGCGCCCGGTGTCGCCACCACGCGGTCTCGAGGAAGCGCATCCTTAATGGAGGTAAAGGACTGGGCAGCGCTGAGCGCGTCCTGGCGCCATACGCTCGAACGCCTCGCCAATGCATATGTCTCGGGAGCCGCGCAGGTCGATCCATTGTCGACATCGAGCTGCACATGGTGCAAAAGGCAGGCGCTGTGCCGAATTGATACCGTAAATGTGCAAAGCGCGGATCAACAGCACGAGGAATTTGAGCGCACAGATTGGGAGCATACAGGTTGAGCGAACTTGCAGACTCCGCTGAGCGCGTGGCGGCGATAGATCCGCTACGCAGCGTCTGTGTCAGTGCACCGGCCGGCTCGGGCAAGACTGAGTTACTGATACAGCGCTATCTCAATCTGCTGGCCAGAGTGCAGCGTCCCGAGCAGATACTGGCGATCACATTTACCCGCAAAGCGGCTGCTGAAATGCGCGAGCGGGTGCTGGAATCTCTGCACAATGCACGGGAAAACACGCCCTGCGACAATTCGCATCAGCGCGTCACCCGCACGCTGGCGGAGCAGGCGCTGGCCGCCGATGCGCGCGGTGAATGGCAGCTGCTGGGACATATTTCCCGCTTCAACATTAAAACCATCGACAGTTTCTGCGCCGGGTTAACGCGACAGATGCCGGTGCTCAGCCAGTTTGGCGGCCCAGCGCGCATCAAGGATGATGTGACTGCCCTGTATGAAGAGGCGGTGCAGGAACTGTATAAGCTGCTGGGTGCGGATCACCCGGTCTCCGACGACCTGACCGCGCTGCTACAACACTTTGATAACGACTGGCAGCGCCTACAGGCACTGCTGGTATCGATGCTGGCACGTCGCGAGCAATGGCGCGACTACGTCGGGCTTCACCACGCTCCTCACGAGGCTGAAAACTACCTAATCGAAACAGTGGCCGCAATGATCAGCCATGAGCTGGGAGAGGTCAGCCAAAAATTGGCAGCCTTGTGCGGCGAGTTACTGGAGATAATGCAGTTCTCAGCAATGAATCTTCATCAGACAGTGCCCTCACACTTTCCACTGCCTGTTGCCGAGGAACTTCCACTGTGGCGCAGTTTGCGCAATCTGGTGCTGACAAAAAAAGGCGAGTGGCGCAGGAAAATCACCAAAACGGAGGGGTTTCCCAGCGGTAAAGGCGAACCAGAGCAACGTAAAAAGCAGTGGCAGTCATTGCTGCTTGAACTGCAAGCCATCGATGGCTTGCAGGAGGCGCTTGCCACGGTGCAGTCACTTCCTGCACAGGAGGCCGACAGTGAGTCATGGCGCCTGGTGCTGCACCTGTCACGGCTGTTGCCCACATTGGCAGCGCAGTTGCTGCTGGTCTTTCAGCGACAAGGTGTGGTGGACCACACTCAGGTGGCGCAGTCCGCGCTTGTGGCGCTGGGTGAAGATGATGCTCCCACAGAACTCGCGTTGCGCCTGGACTACCGGATAGACCACATTCTGGTGGACGAATTCCAGGATACAGCGGTTACACAATACGAGCTAATGCAAAAACTGACCCGGGGCTGGGGTGAATACAATGAGCAGAACCCCGCTGCACCGCGAACCTTGATGATCGTCGGCGACGGTATGCAGTCAATCTATGGCTTCCGTGGAGCCAATGTAGGCCTGTTTCTGAAGGCGCACAGTGAAGGTTTCAACGGGGTCGTACCACAATACCTGAAGCTGCGTTGCAATTTCCGCTCGGATAAGGGCGTGGTGGACTGGATCAATGACACCTTTGAATCTGCGTTCCCCAGCACCAATGACGCAGGCCGCGCTCAGGTGCGCTTCAGTCGGGCTACCGCGGTAAGGCCCGGCCGAATAGAACCGGCAGTGACGATGCAGGCCTTTTCAGGTGGTGACGCGCGCCAGCGCGAAGTGCAGTTTGTCTGCGAGAGTATTGCAGACAGCCTCGCCAGCGGTGAAGAAACCGTAGCGGTTCTGGGGCGCACGCGCAGCCACCTGCAGCCGATAGTCCGGCAATTGAAGCATCTCGGGATTCCATACAATGCGCCGGATATGGACAGCCTGGCGCAATCCCCCGTGGTAGCCGACTTGCTGACCCTGTGTCGGGCTCTGTCCAGCGATGCCGACAGGCTATCGTGGATGGCACTGCTGCGCGCCCCGTGGTGCGGTCTCAGGCTGGAGGATCTACTAACAATTGCGCGCATGGATGCGAGTGCGCCCTACACGCCGATCTGGTCGATTATTCAGCAACCCGTGACGCTAGAAGCAATCAGCGAGGACGGCCGATATCGTTTGCGCCACGTCATTGCAGCATTGCGCAAGGCTCGGGAGAAGCGCGACAGACTCAGCCTGCGTATCTGGGTGGAACAGGCATGGGTAGAAATCGGTGGCCCACAGTGCGCAGTAAACGAGGACAGACTGCTCGACGTCGAGAATTTTTTTCAGCTACTGGAAATAGCCGAGGCCGAAGGGGTGGGGTTTGACCTTGACTGGCTGACACAAAGTGTGGAAAAACGTTTTATGATTGCCCGTGATCCTGACAGCAAGATCCATCTACTGACATTGCATAAAGCCAAAGGGCTGGAGTTTGACCGGGTTATCATTCCACATCTGGACGGCTCGCCCCGCAGCGATAGCCGTGAGCTGCTACTATGGGACGAGTACCGCAATGCCGACGGCGAATGGTCCTTCCTGCTGGCGGCCGACGATCACAGCAAGCCCGATGTGCCCACACTGTACAACTACCTCCGCCTGCAACGACAAAAGAAACTCCTATTGGAGGCCACGCGACTACTGTATGTCGGCACGACCAGAGCTATCGGGCAACTGCTGTTAACCGCGGTGATCAAAACGGATACGGCGACAGGAGTCTCCGCAACGCCCGCCAAACTCAGCCTGTTAAGCCCGATATGGCCGACGTTCGCTCAACAAATGCAACTGGACTCGGCAGCCGACCAACCGCCCGCAACCACTGCCGTGCGGCAAACAATCCCGCTGATGCGTCTGGCGCGCGTCGCGCTCCCATCAGCGGTTGACCCCGACCTCGCGGGGCTGCGAGAAACTGGCGACTACGCCACCCCCTTTATCGCAAGTGCTATCGACAGAAGCATCGGCAATGTTATTCACAGTGCAATGGAATCGCTATCTCAACGGGCCATACTGCCGACTGCAGCCAGCGATAAGGATATCCTGCAATGGCGAATCTCATTACAGCGCGAGGGCCTGCGCGACGAGACGCTTCACCAGGCGCTGCAGTCGGTGCGACGTGCTATTGACAACGCACTGCATCCCGGAGGAGCAGGGCGCTGGGTGCTCTCGGGCAAACACCGCGATGCACATAGCGAATGGGCACTTACCGCTGTCGACTCGCAGCAGCGCATCCGTGACATTATTGTCGACAGAAGCTTCATTGATGCCGACACCGGCGTGCGCTGGGTGATCGACTACAAGAGTAGTGCTCCGGCAACCGGTGAATCGGACGAGGTCTTTTTTATCCGCGAAAGTGCTGCCTACTGTGAGCAGCTGCGGGGTTATCGGGATGCAGTACGCGAACTGGGCCCACAGCCGGTGCGCTGTGCCCTGTTTTTTACAGCACTGGGACAATTGCATATCATCGAAGAGCTGGATCTGCCGGCAGTACAGTGTGACACCGACCCGACTAACGCGGAGCCAATTGATGACACAGGTAAACGGACGCCACTTTAACCAGATCGTGATACTGACGGGAGCCGGTGTATCAGCGGAGTCGGGGCTGGCGACCTTTCGCGACTCAGACGGCCTATGGGAAAAGCACGATCCCATGGAAATAGCGACGCCAGAAGCCTTTGAGCGCGACCCTGGACTGGTGTATCGCTTCTATAACGCTCGCAGAAAACAGCTCCGCGATGTTCAACCCAACGAGGCCCACCGGGCGTTTGCGCGACTGCAATCGCAGTTTGATGGAGAAGTATTTCTGGTGACCCAGAATGTCGATGACCTGCATGAGCGGGGCGGTAGCGAGCAGGTCTGCCATATGCACGGCCAGTTGAACAGCATGCTGTGCCAGGCCTGCTCCGTGGCCCAACCGGCTGCTGAAGACTACGACGGCAGCAGCCGCTGTCCGCGTTGCCAGGTGGCAGGCAGGCTGCGTCCGGATATCGTCTGGTTCGGCGAAATACCCTATCAGATGGATACTATCGCTGCCATGCTGCGCAGTTGCGATCTGTTTATTGCCGCGGGGACCTCTGGTGTAGTCTATCCCGCAGCAGGTTTTGTCCAAGAGGCGCGTGCAGCCGGTGCGCAGACTATTGAAATCAATAGGGAAGTGAGCGAGGTGACGGGGTTCTTTCACCAGCAACGCTGTGGAGCGGCCAGTCGCGAAGTGGCCGCGTTGGTGGAGGAACTGCTGGACGATTGAACGCAGCGCGCCGCCCGTCACAACACCGGTCTCAGTGAAGCTTCCGGAATGATGTCGCCATCGCCTCCGAGAATACGACAACCACCCGTTGATCCACCGATAGCTCGGCTAGCTTTTCCGCTTCCACATGCGCGATGAAGTACGGCATACGCCGGTAATCCCAGGCGATGAGTACACCGCCCGATTGGTCTACGCCTCCCACGGTGACAACGGCTTGGATGACGCGGGGTTGCTCTATCTGCACAACCCCGTTGCGCTCACTGAGTACGCCTTCTTCCAGTACCCGCCAGGGCGTTGCCATATCCTCCCTCGTGGGCTCACGGATATCGCCTTCCACCGAAGCAGAATAGGTGCCTAACACTCGATCACCGACCTTGACGCCCGAAATGTTGACCAGCTGTTCGGGCACGTAAACGGTATAAATAATGGCTGAACCCTGTGCCACGCTAATCTCGCGGGCCCGCTGATCAATACGAGTGACCACCGTTTCAATCTCGGGACCAATGATACGCCCCAGCGACTCGGGCGTCCCCGGCGTTCCCTGTGCTGCCGCGGGCATAGGCATCAACAGGCTCAAGCTCAGGAGCAGGGCGGAAACGCATTTCAAGCCTGAGTTCAGCAGTATGATCACGGCGCTGATGACGCTAGCCTCCCTTCACGTAGAGCTTGAGCTCCTGGCCAGGTTTCAGATAAGCACTGGGATCTAATGAATTCCAGTTGACCAACTCTTCAACGGAAACGTTGAACTTTCCGGCAATACGCGAAAGAGAATCACCGGCGCGCACCAAGTACCCCTGCGGCGGCGGAACCTGTTCACTGTCGCCGGGAATTTTGATCACGTCACCTGCTCGTATCATACTGCCTTCCAGGCTGTTGATGTCCTGCAGTAATTCAATGTCTATATCAAACTGATTTGCAATCCGGCTCAGACTATCGCCCGGTTTAATTTTGTACGTGCGCCACTGCACCAGCTCCTCAGGACTTAGCGTGGCAATATTCGCTTCGAAGTGTGTGGCATTTTCGATGGGTATCAAGAGCTCAAACGGCTGACCGGGGGAGAGCGTCTCCCGCAATTGCCCGGGATTCAGGGCGCGCAGGGTCTCTACGTCAATGCCAGCCAGTTCAGCAGCCTTTGACATCTGCAGCGGTATGCCGATTTCAACAACTTCAAAGGAAGGCGCGTTCTCCACTGTGGGCAGCTCCACCTCATAGCGCTCCGGCTCGGCCACAATCTGGGCCAGGGCTATCACCTTGGGCACATAGTTGCTCGCTTGGCGTCGCAGCTTCAACGACCAGTAATCCGTGCTGAGCCCCTGGGCCTCATTGGCCTTGCGCGCGCGCGCGATATTGCCTGAACCACTGTTGTAGGCTGCGAGCGCGAGAAACCAGTCCTGATCGAACTGCTGATACAGCGTCTCAAGGTAGTCCAGCGCCACTTTGGTGGAGTCCCGCACAGACATACGTCCGTCATACCAGGAATTCTGCTCCAGCCCGAGATGAGTCCCGGTTGCCGGCATTATCTGCCACAAGCCAGCGGCGCCGGAGTAAGAGGCTGCAAAGGGATCCCAGTCGCTCTCCACCATGGGGATTAACGCCAACTCCACGGGCATGTTGCGTTTCTGAACTTCCTCCAGCACGTAGTATAGGTAGTTATCCGCCTTACCCGCTACCAGAGGGATATGGTTGACGTGGCGCAGATACCCCTCGCGGGCTTTATCGATACGGATATCATCTGTCTGCTGCCAGCGCATATTGTCGCGCATGCGCTGCCAGACATCCTCGGGCGTTTCTTCGGCCACGGCCTCTGCGCTCGGCGTATTGGCAGGCGCATCGACAGATCCCTCCGCGGCGGATATCGCAGGGTCTGCTGCTGGCTGATCAGCGACAGAGGGTGCCACCTCTGTCGGAAGCGCCAGCGCAGTAGGCGGCGGAGCGGGAACAGTCAAAGTCTGGCAGGCTGCCAGAAAAAAAACCCCAGAAACCAGTGTAGAATAGCGGCATATACTTCTGATAAATATAGTTTTTTTCGTCATTCTTATTAGCTATCCCGGGGCTGGGTTAGCACGGGTAAAAGCGATGGAACGGGCAACGGACAAGCTCCAGCCAGACCCATGTTCAACGTATCGACTGGACAACGGCATAGAGAATTGCCGTGGATTCAATGAAACGAGTGCATGGCAGCATTGCGATAACATCGCTTGTAGGCACAAATGGACTCAGGAAGTTAAACATGAGTTACGTTCCAATCAGGGTAAAATACAGTAGTATAAGTCCCTCTTCAAAACAGCCGAAAGAGCGGAGCAACCTGCGGCACCAGTCGCGGGAAACCAATTATCTGATGCAGCGCGATTGTAACGAGATTTTAACCCAACTGGAATGCTGGTATGCCCTTCAAAGTGGCCAATATCTGCTGGAGGAGACGCACGTCGCAGTTCAAGCATTACTCGATACTTCTTTCGGTTACCACATACTTCAGTTGGGCATCGGCGGCGAGCGACCATTGTGCAGTGAAAGTCCTATCAACCATCAGTTAATTTGCGCACAGCACAGCGGCGAGGGTGTTGCGCTGGTTGCAGCGCCCGAAGAGTTGCCGTTGGAAAGCGACAGTATAGATACAATTATTGCGCATCACTGCCTGGAGTTTGCCAACAACCCCCACCAGGTATTACGAGAGATACAGCGCGTGCTAACGCCGCAGGGGCGGCTGTTGGTAGTAGGGTTCAATCCCTACAGCCTGTTCGGATGCAGCACACTTGTGCGCAGTGTCCTACGCGACCCGCTGTGGTCCCGACACCGACCCGTAAGCGAACACCGTCTCACGGATTGGCTGCATCTGCTGGGTTGCGAAGTGCTAGGGACGCGCAGGCTGTATGCGCTACCCCAGGCGGGGCCAGAACGACTGCGTCGTGTCGTGGCCCAATGTGATCGCTGGTTTGCCCAATACAACTTGCCCGTGGGCGGGGTCTATATCCTGCACGCAACCAAGCAGACCGCCGGGTTGAATCGTCCTCGGCGCCCGTTACTTGCTAGTAAAAAGCGGCTGATAGGACTCGTTCCAAACCCCGCGCCAGTCCCTACACCTTCGCCCCGCAGTGGATGCCTGCAAACTGCGATATCACATCAACAGGGAAATCTTGCCGCTTGAAAAAAGTTGAAATATTTACTGATGGCGCCTGCCGCGGCAATCCCGGGCCCGGCGGCTGGGGCGCACTTTTGCGCTATGGGGAAGTGGAGAAAGAGTTATACGGTGGCGAGCCGGAAACAACCAATAATCGCATGGAGTTGATGGCCGCTATCGAAGCGCTTGCAGCGCTTTCTGTACCTTGTATTGTCGATCTCACCACCGATTCGGTGTATGTGAAAAACGGTATTACGACCTGGCTTGAAAACTGGAAAAAAAAGGGCTGGAAAACCTCGGCGCGCAAGCCGGTCAAAAATGTTGACCTCTGGCAGTTACTCGATGCACAAAATCAGCGCCACGAGGTGCGGTGGCACTGGGTCAAAGGGCATAGTGGACATACCGAGAACGAACGCGCGGACCAGTTGGCCAACAGGGGCATCGATGAACTGTCGACGCGCACAGTCCGGTAACGCCAGAGGAATTTCACAGACATGAGACAAATCGTACTCGACACGGAGACAACTGGACTCGAGGTATCCCAGGGTCATCGCATTATTGAAATCGGATGCGTAGAGCTGGTTAACCGTAAACTCACCGGGAACCACTATCACCAGTATATAAACCCTCACCGCGAAATCGATCAGGGCGCGATAGAGGTGCACGGTATCACCAACGATTTTCTGGCCGATAAACCCTCGTTTGAGGTCGCGCTGCCAGGATTTCTGGAGTTCGTGCAGGGCGCGGAGTTGGTCATCCACAACGCGCCTTTCGATATCGGGTTTCTGAACGCTGAAATGCAGCGCGCTTCAGATGCCTCGCCGCGACTCGACGAACTGTGTAGCGTCACTGATACACTGGTGATGGCACGCGCCAAACACCCAGGGCAACGCAACAGCCTGGATGCACTGTGCCAGCGCTATACTGTTGATAATTCACAGCGAGATTTGCACGGCGCACTGCTGGATGCGGAGATTCTGGCCGATGTGTATCTGGCTATGACGGGTGGCCAGACTGCACTGCAGCTATCCGATTCCGGTACGGACAACGACGGCCAGTCACTGTCGGAGAGGATTGTGCGACTGACGGCGCAGCGGGAACCTCTGCCCGTCATCAAAGCGACCCCGGAAGAAATTCTGGCCCATGAAGCCTATTTGCAGGATATCGCCTCGGCCAGCGGTGGCAAAGTGCTGTGGCGTGGTGCTGCGCTGCGTGAAGAGACCTAGATAAAGAGCGCCACACACGCCAGGCCAACCCCCCCCATTATCACCGTGTAGGGCAGTGCCATAATCACCATGCGTCCATAGGACAGGCGGATCAACGGTGCCAGGGCAGAGGTGAGCAAGAACAGGAACGCCGCCTGACCATTGGGTGTTGCGACACTGGGGAGGTTGGTCCCGGTATTGATAGCCACGGCCAGATGATCAAACTCCTGACGCGAGATAGTACCGGCATCCAGCGCGCCCTTCACCTCGTTGATATACACAGTAGCCACGAATACATTGTCGCTGATCATCGACAAAATACCGTTAGCCAGGAAAAACATAGTGGGCCTTACATCCGAACTCATATGCAATACGCTGTCGATCACCGGCGTAAACAGGTGCTGATCGTGGATGACAGCAACGATGGCGAAAAACACCACCAGCAGCGCGGTGAACGGCAACGCTTCCTCAAAGGCCTTGCCCAGTTGGTGTTCTTCGATAACACCATTAAATGCTGTCAGCAGCACGATAACCATCAGGCCGATCAAGCCGACGGCAGCCCAGTGCATGGCGAGGCCCAGAATCAGGATAACTGCGACGATAGCCTGTACCAGCAGGCGCGCATTGCTGCGAGTAGTGCGCTTGGTCTCTTCGTTGGCCTGATATTCCATCAGGACGCCCCGCACATTGTCTGAAAGCTTCGCGCCGTAACCAAAGGCGCCTGTCATTTCCAGACCCGCGCAGGTCAATAAGCCGGCAAACAGCACCGGCACACTGACGGGCGCCATAATCGTCGCAAACTCGATGAAATCCCACTCGGCGACAGTCGCAATCAAGAGATTTTGCGGCTCACCGACCATGGTACACACACCACCCAGCGCCGTACCCACCGCACCGTGCATCAGTAAGCTACGCAAAAAAGCCCTGAACTGCTCCAAATCCTCCCGGTGCAATTCTCCCACGGTGTCATCTGACGAGCTATCGTGCGCATCGTCATTGAACTTCTGCCCTGAAGCCACCTTGTGATAGACAGAGAAAAAACCTACGCCCACGCTGATCAATACCGCAGTGACAGTCAGTGCATCCAGAAAGGCCGAAAGAAATGCCGCAACCAGCGAGAACATCAGGGAGAGCTGCACCTTGGACCGCACGTTTAACAGGATTTTGGTAAACATGAACAGAAGCAGGTCTTTCATAAAGAAAATGCCAGCCACCATAAACATCAGCAGCAGAATCACTTCGAAGTTAGCGACGGTTTCGTGGTAGACCATCTCTGGCGACGTCATACCCAGTAATACGGCCTCAATCGCGAGCAGTCCACCCGGCTGCAACGGATAGCAGCGCAGCGCCAGTGCCAGCGTAAAGATAAACTCCGCAATCAACACCCAACCGGTAACAAAACTGTCCAAAGTCCATAAAATCAGGGGGTTGATCAGCAAAAATGCCACTATTGTCCGTTTGTACCACTCGGGAGCTTGGCCGAGAAAGTTTTTCCAGAGAGCAGTTGGCAATTGCATGATGTACGAGACTCTTCACGAGTTGGGGGCGCGCATTCTACGGTATTCTGCGGTTCTTGCCAAAATTTGGGAGATAAGCCAGCTCAGGTAACCTTGCTCCCGTGCGCATGCGGTCATACTATAGCCGGTCTTGTTTCCCCGTACCCTAGGAGGTCAGATGTTCCGGCCCGATAATATGCCACCCGATTCCAGCGATTATGAACTGCATATCGTGTTTCAGGGAGGCCAGTTGCTCAGCGATATGCGCTCTCAAACCGGGTGTCTAATCGCCCGTGAGCAGGTACAGAGAAGTGGCTGGACTGAAATTCGGCGTCAGTTTCTGGGCTACTGGGGCGAGCAACCCTGCTATGTACTGGAAATTGATACCGTAGATCAGCCCGACCCCCTGCAGTACCAGAAGGGCAGCCTCTACCATATTCTGGGGCGGGTCGATGAACAGCTTTTCGCGCTCGCCGGCAGAGCATCACAATTGCTGGACTGGGAGCGTGACCATCGCTACTGCGGTCGATGCGGCGACAAAATGGTTGTCGATATCAAGGAGCGCGCCATGCGCTGCGATCCCTGTCGCATCATAAATTATCCGCGCATATCACCCTGCATAATTGTTCTGGTCACACGCGGCGAGGAGATGCTGCTGGCGCGCAATGCTAATTTTCCCCAGCCGATGTACAGTACGCTGGCAGGCTTTATAGAAGCGGGGGAGACTGCTGAGGAGACATTGCATCGCGAAGTACGCGAGGAGGTCGGTGTTGAAGTCACCAATCTGCGCTATTTCCAATCGCAATCATGGCCCTTTCCAAACCAGCTTATGCTAGGATTCTTTGCCGATTACGCGGGCGGTGATATCGTCTGTCAGCCCTCGGAAATAGCCGATGCGGGCTGGTTCCATTACAGCGAATTACCTATGATTCCGCCGGCGTCCTCCATCTCCGGACAACTGATTCAACACTACATCGAAACCTTAAAATAGACACACTGGAGTAGACCTTTGGAATTCATTTATGAGTATGGGCTCTTCCTTGCCCAGGCAATTACCCTGGTTGCCGCCATTTTGATACTTGTCGCGAGTCTGGTATCGATTGGGCAGCGCCAACGCGCGGACCAGCACGAGGGCCATATCGAGGTCCGCGATCTGAACGAGAAATACCGGCATATCAGCGATACCGTGTGTGATGTCGTCGATGACGCTGAGGTTCTTAAAATTCAGCGCAAGGCGGAAAAAAAGGATGAAAAGACCAAAGCCAAAGCCGCCAAAAAGAAGCTTAAGAAGGGCGAGAAGGCACCAACAGAAGCGCGTAAAAAACGGCTGTATATAATAAATTTTGAGGGTGATATGCGCGCCAGTGCCACCGACAATTTGCGCGAGGAGATCTCAGCGATTCTTCCCCAGGTCAAGGAAGGCGACGAAGTGTTGGTAAACCTTGAGAGCCCCGGCGGATTGGTTCACAGCTACGGCTTGGCCTCCAGCCAGCTGCAGAGAATCAAGGCTGCGGGTGTGCCGCTGATTGTTGCTGTCGATAAAGTTGCCGCCAGTGGCGGTTACATGATGGCCTGCGTGGCAGACCGCATCATTGCCGCTCCATTCGCCGTGTTGGGCTCCATAGGCGTACTGGCACAATTGCCGAATTTCCACCGCCTGTTGCAAAAAAACAACATTGACTTTGAACTCCTCACAGCAGGCGAATACAAGCGCACTCTGACCATGTTCGGAGAAAATACCGACAGGGGCAGGGAGAAATTCGTCGAGGAGCTGGAGGAGACTCACTCCCTTTTCAAGAGCTTTGTCAGCACCAACCGACCATCACTGGATATCTCCAAAGTAGCAACAGGGGAGGTCTGGTATGGCCAGAATGCGTTACAGGAAGGACTGGTCGATGAATTGCAGACCAGCGATGCCTTTATCCAGGAGCGACTGAAAGACTGGGATGTATACGACGTGCGTTTTGTTCACAAAAAGAACTGGCAGGAAAAATTTGGCCTAGCGGCTGAAGGCGCGATCGAGCGGAGTTTTTTGAAGATCTGGCAGCGTTCGCTGGGCAGAAGGGACTATTAAACGACGTTCATCCATCCATTTCGCGGCAGGTGCGCATCCAGAATTCGACCGATTCCAATCGGAAGCGGTCTCTGGGCAGCGCAAAGTAAAAGGTTCGCCGCATGTTGCGGCGCGGCAGTGTCAGCGGCACGAGGTCACCGTTGGCAAAATTTTTCTGCAATACAATCCTTGAAAGGCAACCGATTCCCAGGCCGGACTCAACGGCATTCTTTATCGCCTCATTGTGTTTCAGTTCCAGATAGATATTGATGTCCGGCAGCAGGCCTGCCAATGCGCGATCGAAGGTTTGTCTGGCACCGGAGTCGGGTTCGCGCAATATCCATAAGGCCTCCCTGATATCCTTGTTGGTCAGGGATTTCTTTACCGCCAGCGGGTGATCTGCGGCGCAGAACACGATGAGTTCATCATCCCGCCAGGGAATCAACTCCAGATCTCGATGGTGTACATCACCTTCGACCATGCCGATATCGACATCGAAATTAAGCACCTTGGCCACAACATCGGGCGTATTGGCGATATCCAGCTGAACATCAGCCTCGGGGTATCTGGCGAGATAACCTGCCAGATAGCGTGTCGCCAGGTGGTTACCTATTGTGAAACTTGCCCCCACCTTGATATGGCCCACTTCAGTGTGATCCAGCAGCGTCTGTTCAAAACTTGTGCAGTGGGCGAGCAGGTTTTCTGCCTCCTTGCGCAGTGTGTGTCCGATGGCATTGAGCGCCAGCTTGTTACTGACACGGTCAAACAGACTGACTTCGTAGGTGTGTTCCAGATTCTGCAGGGCTTCACTGGCGGCAGATTGCGACATATGCAGGCTATGGGCCGCCTTTGATATATTCTGGTGCTTCGCCACGGCAAGGAAAATCTGCAACTGTCGGAGGGTGAACTTCATGGGAATCCTATAACAGCGGTGGCGAGGGAGGGCGCTAAGCCTCCCAGCAATACGCCGTTGCCTGAAATTACCGGCTACCGGAAATTCCGGTAGATTGATCCATAATATCCTGTTTTACATGTGGAGGATATGGCATTACCCTTACGCGCCGACGAAATCCATACAACCGCAGCAGGCGGGCCACTACATTCACGGAGAGTTCAAATATGGCGGATCAAAAAGCAACCAACGTACACTGGCACGAGGGTGATATCACCCGCGAGCACCGCAGCAAGCTGCTCGGACACAAGGGTGCGACACTATGGTTCACCGGGCTCTCTGGCAGCGGCAAGAGCACGGTGGCCGTAGAACTCGAAGGTACGCTTAACGAAATGGGTGTGCTGTCCTACCGTCTCGACGGCGATAACGTGCGCATGGGTATCAACAAGAATCTGGGGTTTTCAGCAGAAGACCGCACCGAGAATATTCGCCGTATCGGCGAGGTCGCCAAGTTGTTTGTCGACAGTGGCGTAGTTGCCCTGAGCAGTTTCATCAGCCCGTATAAAGCCGACCGGGATCAAGTCCGCGCGCTGCACGAAGAGGCCGGCATGGATTTTATCGAAGTCTTTGTGGATTGCGCACTGGAGGCGGCTGAAGAACGCGACCCCAAGGGCCTGTACAAAAAAGCCCGCGCCGGCGAAATCAAAAACTTTACCGGCATTGACGATCCTTACGAGGCACCGTTCAAACCAGAGATCCACCTGCACTCTGACAAGCAGACGCTACAGGAAGAAGTGGAAATTATCCTCAACACGCTGCGTGAGCGCGGCATCATCAGCAAGTAACCAGGAGAACACGATGATCAAGCCACACGGCTCTGACGAACTCAATCCGCTTTTCGTCTATGACAGCGCTGAACGTGAAGCGCTGCAGACAGAGGCCGAAGCACTGCCCTCGCTGCTGCTGAACTCAGCAGCTGCAGCTAACGCTGTCATGTTGGGCGGCGGTTATTTCAACCCACTAACCGGATATATGAACCTCGCTGACTCACTCAGCGTGGCCGACAAAATGCATACAGTTGACGGCCTGTTCTTCCCTGTCCCCATTGTCAATCTGACTTCGGATGCCGACGTAAAAGCCGGTAGCCGCATCGCCCTGCGAGACCCCAATGTAAAGGGTAATCCAGTACTTGCGGTGATGGATGTCGAGGCCGTGGAGGCCGTCACAGATGAGCAAATAGCCTTTATGTCGGAAAAGATTTTCCGCACCACAGACCCCAAACACCCCGGTGTGGCAACCTTTGACAGCCTCGGGCGCACCATGTTGTCCGGGCCTATCCAGGTACTGAACTTCTCCTACTTCCAGACCGACTTCCCAGACACCTTCCGCACAGCGGTTGAAATCCGCAATGAAATCGCTGAACACGGCTGGCAGAAAGTCGTTGCGTTCCAGACCCGTAACCCCATGCACAGAGCTCATGAAGAACTGTGTCGCATGGCGATGGAGCAATTGAATGCAGACGGCGTGTTGATTCACATGTTGCTGGGCAAACTGAAGCCCGGTGATATACCTGCTGATGTGCGCGATGCCGCCATTCGTAAGATGGTTGAAGTTTACTTCCCGGCAAACACGGTAATGGTCACCGGTTACGGCTTTGACATGTTGTACGCCGGGCCGCGCGAGGCGGTGCTGCACGCTGTGTTCCGCCAGAATTGCGGCTGCACCCACCTGATTGTGGGGCGCGATCACGCCGGAGTAGGGGACTATTACGGCGGTTTTGACGCCCAGACCATATTTGATGAAGAGGTTCCCGAGGGCGCGTTAGAACTGGAAATCTTCAGCGCGGATCACACTGCGTACAGCAAAAAACTGAACAAGGTCGTGATGATGCGCGATGTGCCGGATCACACCAAGGAGGATTTCGTTCTGCTGTCCGGGACTGCCGTGCGTGAAATGCTGGGCAAGGGCATCGCGCCACCGCCCGAGTTTTCCCGCCCTGAAGTAGCGAAAATCCTGTCGGATTACTACCAGACACTGGACAACTAAATCCAACCCGGCGCCGGCGATCACTCGCCGGTGCCCATCCATTTGGTGACACTATGAATTACGACCTTTTCAACGGAGATGCTGATGGCATCTGCGCGCTGCTGCAGTTACGCAAGGCTGAGCCGCGCGAGGCAACACTGGTAACAGGCGTCAAACGGGACATCAATCTACTGGCGAAAGTGGATGCAAACGCCGGCGATCTTATCACCGTGCTGGATGTTTCCATGGACAAAAACCGCAGCGCACTGGATAAAGTGCTTGGACAGGGCGCCTCGGTGTTTTATGTAGACCACCATTTTCCCGGTGATATTCCCGACCACGCAAACCTCACGGCGATCGTCAATGAGTCCCCCGAGGTGTGCACCGCAGCGCTGGTCAACGGCTATCTAGAGGGCAGCCACCTCGACTGGGCGGTAACAGGTGCATTTGGCGACAATCTCCACAATACCGCCAGAACGCTGGCAAAAGGACTGGATATCTCACCGCAGGATCTGACCTCACTGGAAAACCTCGGTACCTATATCAACTACAACGGTTACGGTCCGGCCATTGAAGATTTGCACTTCGACCCACAAGAGCTCTACCTGCGTCTGTATGAGGCAGAAGGTCCTCTGGATTTCGTGCACAACTCACCGGACTTTGAAAAACTCAGCACTGGTTACCGCGAAGATATGGCTAACGCAGAAGCGCTGCAACCATTGCAGGCGAAGCCGGGTTCAGCCGTTTTTCTGTTGCCGGATGAGCCTTGGGCACGGCGTGTCAGCGGTGTTTACAGCAACGATCTGGCGAGCAACAACCCCTCTCGAGCACATGCCGTCCTGACCATCAATGCCAAGGGCAATTACCTGATCAGCGTGCGCGCGCCGATGGACAACAAGCAGGGCGCAGCTGACTTGTGCATGCAGTTCCCAACGGGTGGCGGTCGCGCCGGAGCAGCAGGCATCAACGACTTACCGCTGGACAGTCTGCAGGATTTCATCGACGCATTTGAGCGGGCCTACCCCGGCTGATTGCTCCCCTGTTCGCGCCGGTCTCTGCTCGGCGCGAGCCCGAACTTCCGCGAAAATGCCCGCGTGAAATGACTGTGGTCGGCAAAGCCCGTTTCCAGCGCTATCGTGCCAATGGGTTTGTCGGTTTCCCTGAGCATGCGGCGGGCGTTATCCAGTCGCACATCGACGATGTACTGGTGGGGTGTTCTGTTAAGGTGCTTTTTGAAGCGGCGCTCCAGTGCACTTACCGAAATGCCACAGGCTCCAGCCAGCGATTCTACTGAAATATTGCTGGAAAAATGCTGGTTGATATAGGTGATCGGTGTGCGCAGTTCGCGAAACGGGATTGTCCTGCCTTCCGTCTTGTTGAGATGGCGACTAATACCAAAACTGCCAATAACCTGCCCTTGTAAATCGTAGATCGGCCATTTAGACGTGAGAAACCAGTCGCCAGCCTGGCCCTCTGCGGTCATCAGCTCCAGCCTTTCATTCACCGAATGTCCCATGAGTACACGCGCATCGTCACTGCAATATTTCTCCGCTAGCGCCGCGGGGGCGAGATCGTAGTCCGTTTTGCCCAACAGACCCTCTAGGGAACGAAATCCGAAACGTTCAAAGAACAGGCGGTTGCCGTACACAAAATACCCTTCTACATCCTTTATCCACGCATGGGTATCGGGGATGAGGTCCAGCATCGCAAAATTTTGCGGCGCCCCGTCCAGATTCGGGTAAACCAGCTTTGTCAATTTATGGCGCTCTTGCTGAATTTATTCTAATTATAGAGGAATATGTGCAAGACTTCCCCGGCTATTGGTGGGACTATCCCGGCGTAGTTGCATACAGGAGTGCACAGTGGCGCTCAGTAGCAGTAAAGAGGCAGTTATGACAAAAATAAGAATGGGCATGGTAGGCGGCGGGGAGGGCGCATTCATTGGCGCGGTCCACCGCATGGCAGCCGCGCTGGATGGCGAAATCGAACTGGTGTGCGGCGCGTTCAGCAGTGATGCCGACCGCTCCAGGCGCTCCGGCGCCGCCCTCTACCTCCCGCCGGAGCGGGTCTACGACGATTTTCACACAATGATGTCCGCCGAGGCGGCACTGCCAGCGGATCAACGCATGCAGTTTGTCGCGATAGTCACCCCCAATCACCAGCATTTCCCTGTTGCGGAAGCGGCGTTGCGCAGCGGCTTTCATGTCTTGTCCGACAAGCCGGCCACCCTGAACCTCGACGAGGCCATAAGGCTGCGCGACATAGTCAGCGAAACAGGGCTGCTCTACGGTTTGACCCACACCTACACCGGCTATCCCCTGGTAAAGGAGGCCCGCGCGCGGGTGGCGGCCGGAGAACTCGGCACGGTCCGCAAGGTGGTCGTTGAGTATCCACAGGGCTGGCTGGCCACCAGAGAAGAAGACACCGACAATAAACAGGCGGCGTGGCGGCTTGATCCCGCCCAGGCCGGCATCAGCAGTTGTATGGGTGATATCGGTGTCCATGCAGCGAACCTCGCCGAGTATGTCAGCGGGGAAGCCATCAGTGAGATTTGTTCAGACCTCACCGCCTTTGTACCGGGACGAACGCTGGACGACGACGGCGCGGTACTGTTGCGCTTTGAAAATGGTGCGCGCGGCATCCTGCACGCCAGCCAGATCTGTGTCGGCGAGGAAAACGCGCTCAAAATCAGCGTCTACGGTGATCGGGGCGGGCTCGAGTGGCGGCAACAGGAGCCCAATACGCTGTGGCTGAAATGGGCGGATCGCCCGACCGAAATGCTGCGCGCCGGTGGGCCTTATCTGGGTGATCTGGCAGCGGCGAATACGCGTACGCCGATGGGACATCCCGAAGGCTATCTGGAAGCCTTTGCCAATATCTACCAGGCCTTTGCCGCACAGGTCCGCGCACGTGACGAAGGCCGGGAGCCAGATCAGCGCGCTGCGGACTGTCCCGATATCGACGCCGCGATACGCGGCATGATATTTATCGAACTGGCCGTCGCTGCCAGTGCCAGCGATGTCAAATGGCACGCGTTTGACCGACACTAATACTCTGTATAAACACACCGGTTAAATAGAGGGAACACCATGTCTCAAATGAAAGGCCCCGCGATATTTCTCGCACAGTTCGCCAGTGCGGAAGCGCCGTTCAACTCACTGGACAGTATTACCCGGTGGGCCTCGGAGCTGGGATACAAGGGCGTCCAGATTCCCAGTTGGGAAGCCGGCCTGATCGATCTGGAAAAGGCCGCCGAAAGTAAGGATTACTGCGATGAAATAAAGGGCATCTGCGCCGGCAACGGCATAGAAATTACCGAACTGTCCACGCACTTGCAGGGACAGCTGGTGGCAGTGCACCCGGCATACGATGAGCAGTTTGACGGCTTTGCGCCGGCGTCTGTGCACGGCAACCCAAAAGCGCGGCAGGCGTGGGCGGTGCAGCAGCTTATGCTGGCGGCACGGGCCAGCCAAAACCTCGGCCTCAATGCGCATGCGACGTTCTCCGGTGCGCTTTTGTGGCACACGTTCTATCCCTGGCCGCAGCGACCGCCGGGGCTGGTCGAAGCGGGTTTTAAGGAGTTGGCCGATCGCTGGTTGCCGATCCTCAATGCATTCGACGACGCCGGGATAGACCTCTGCTATGAAATACACCCCGGTGAGGATTTACACGACGGTGTAACCTTTGAGCGTTTTCTGGAGGCCACCGGCAATCATACACGCTGCAATATTCTCTACGACCCCAGTCACTTCATGCTGCAGCAACTGGATTACATCCAGTTTATTGACTTCTACCACGACCGCATCAAGATGTTCCATGTAAAGGATGCGGAATTCAATCCCAATGGTCGCAGCGGTGTATATGGCGGCTATCAGGGATGGGCTGATCGCGCCGGACGGTTTCGCTCACTGGGAGATGGTCAGGTGGACTTCAGCGGCATCTTCAGTCAGTTTGCCCGCTACGGCTTTGAGGGCTGGGCCGTACTGGAGTGGGAGTGCTGCCTGAAACACCCGGAAGACGGGGCCAGAGAGGGGGTAGACTTCATCAATCACCATATTATCCGCACCACTGAGCGCGCGTTCGATGATTTTGCCGGCGGCGAATCAGATGATGCCAGCAACCGTCGCATACTCGGACTGGATTGAATTTCAGGACAACGGCAACCGATTTCCAGACAACATAAAATAAGGGAGTAAAGTATGACCGGGCAACCGCTGAATCGTAAGCGCCTGTACTACGTGGGCAACCTGTCCATTTTTATGATCGGGCTGGGGTTTGCCGTCCGCGCCAATATTGCACCCAACCTGCAGGATGATATCTATAACCAGATCGATCTGGCCAATTCTGCCGCGCTGGTCGGTGAGGCACTGGGCGCCACGTTTACCGGGTTTGCACTGACACTGCTGTTCGGCAGTGCGCTGGTGGACCTGATTGGCATGAAGCGTATGCTGCTGCTATCGGCACTTGGTTACGTCGCTGGCGCGGCAGGGCTGCTGCTCGCTACCACCATGCCGGTAGACTCCATGGTGGAAACCGTCGTGTTGATCAGCCTGTTGCTCACCGGCCTGGGTTGGGGCGCGGTGGAGGCCGCATCCAACCCAATGGTGGCGGCGCTGTATCCCGAAGAAAAAGCGCACCGCCTGAATATTCTACACGCGTGGTGGCCTGCTGGGATTGTCGTGGGCGGCTTGCTGGGTGTGGCGATTACCGGTATGGGCTTGCCCTGGGAACTGAATATGCTGGTTCTCATGTTACCGGCATTGGTGCTGGCGTGGATGGTCGCCACCTCGACGTTTCCCGTCACCGAGCGTGTAGCGGCCGGTGTCGGCTATGGGGAGATGTTTGCGGAACTGCTCAAGCGCCCGCTGTTCTGGGTGTTCTGGGTGTGCATGTACCTGACGGCAGCAGCTGAACTCGCACCGGGACAGTGGGTGAATATCTCGCTGTCCAACATTGTCGGGATGCAGGGCATTTTGCTGTTGGTTTACGTCAGTGCGTTGATGTTTGTGATGCGGCATTTTGCAGGACCGATTGTGGCCCGTATATCCTCCGTCGGCCTGATGTTTGTCAGTTGCCTGTTTGCAGGAATCGGCCTGTACCTGCTCAGCCTTGCGACTTCGCCTGTTCTGGCCTTCGCAGCCGCGACTGTATGGGGCATCGGCGTGTGCTACCTGTGGCCGACCATGCTGGCCATTGTCGCAGAGCGGTTCCCGCGCGGAGGTGCGATGGCGATGGGCCTGATGGGGTTTGCCGGCGGTATGTCGATCCAGTTTGTGCTCCCGAAGATGGGGGCAATCTTCGATTCCGCCAAGGCGCAGGCTGCTGGCGGCGCCGACAAGCTGGCGGGACTTTCGCCTGAGGCTATGCAGGAAGTCGTGCGCTATGCGTCGGTGGAGTCATTCCAGGCGGTCGCGTACGTGCCGCTGCTTCTGTTACCTGTATTCGGGGTGATATGGCTGTTTGACCGCAAAAAGGGTGGCCAACAGATAGAGACAATGGGCGCCGCGGGCAGCACCCACCAGCACTGATGGGGCGCGCTTGATGAATGTAAAAATTGGCATGAATATGCTGTTGTGGGGCACTGAAATTGGCCCCTCGCATATACCCGTGTTTGAGGCCCTGGCGGCGGCGGGCTACGATGGTGTCGAGATCCCTGTGGTGGACCAGACTGTTCCTGAACTGAAAGCGATGGCCGCTGCCTGTGACGATCTCGGGCTCGCGCGTACCAGTTCGGCCTTCGTCACAGAGGATACCAACCCCATCTCCCAAAACCCGGCAGTGCGCGCCGCCGCTATCGACAACCTGAAGCGAAGTATTGATAACTCCCACATTATCGGCAGCGACATCCTGATTGGCGGGATCTACCAGGCGCACAAATACTTTACCGGTAGCGGGGCAACACAACAGGAATGGGATTGGTCTGCAGACTACCTGCGCATCTGTGGTGAGTATGCCCAGCAAGCGGGCGTGCGTCTCGGGCTGGAGTTCCTCAACCGCTTTGAGGTGTTTTTGATTACTACCTCCGCGGAATGTAAGCGCATGGTAGAGCAGGTCGGGCTGGCGAACGTCGGTGTGCATTACGATACCCACCATGCCAATATCGAAGACCCCGACCCCCGGCAAGCCCTGCTCAATATCAAAGAGGTGACCAACCACGTGCACCTCAGTGAGAGCCACCGCGGCACACTGGGCACGGGGCAGGTCGACTGGGAGGCGACCTTCGCCGCATTGCATGAAATCAATTACACTGGCTGGCTGGTGATAGAGTCCTTTGGCACGGAGGACCCCAATCTCGCGGCAGCAGCCAATGTCTGGCGCAATGCATTCACCTCCCGCGAGGAGGTGTATCGCTCAGGCATTGAATTTATCCGCGCCCGGCTTTAGGGTCCGATAACCGTTGGCCTGAATTCACAACAATAACGATGAGAAAACTGTAATGCCAATCTCGAGACGACAGTGGATCATTGCCATTCTGGCAGCACTTTATCTGTATTTTTTGTTGCCCGCGACAGCGGATATGTTCTATGAGTTACACCACCTCACCGGGATTGATGCGATCTATTGGGGTTACTCAGGGTTCAAGGCCGCCGGATACTATCTCGGGGTCTATGAACACCGGGTGCTGGTCTGTCTGTCGGTGGCAGCGGCCATTCTTGTTATTCCTGCTCTATTCAAACTTATTCGTAGACGCTGAGAGGCACGTATGAATCGACGCGAGTTCCTGCAATGTACCGCCATCCTGATATCGGGTGTCAGCGCCAGCCAATTGGGATTTTCCCTCAGTGCTGAACAGACCACCTATCTGGCCAAGGCACCCGACTACAATACAACGGCTGTGGATTATTTCACGCCCGCGCAGCGGAAAATTGTTGCGGCAATGGCTGAGACCATTATCCCGCGTACGGATACTCCCGGGGCCATTGATGCCGGCGTGCCAAAATATATTGAGCTGATGGTTGCGAACTGGCTTAACGAAGAGGAACTGGCGATTTTTAATGCCGGGATGACGGATATTGAAACGCGCATCCCGCAGGAGTACGGCGCGTCATTCGACCAGTTAAGTGCTGCGCAGCAACTGGAAATCCTGGAAGCACTGGAAGATGAGGCCTCGGCCTCCGAGTGGTATGAATTCGGCAACACCCTGCGCGAATTTATCAGCGATGCGCCGTTTATCTGCCAGATCAAGGAACTCACTATCTGGGGATTCTTCACATCGGAGGAGGGCGGCTCCCAGGTCCTGCGGTACGACCCCATGCCAATGTATTTCAACGGCGATATCCCACTCGGTAAAAACGATAGCTCCTGGTCCTCTCCCCTGTAACGCGGTGGTACATAACTATGATTGAAGCCAAGCAGTATGATTTCGACGCCATCGTGGTTGGGTCCGGTATTTCCGGCGGCTGG
Source organism: Halioglobus sp. D3-4 (assembly GCF_055809315.1). Taxonomy (NCBI): domain Bacteria; kingdom Pseudomonadati; phylum Pseudomonadota; class Gammaproteobacteria; order Cellvibrionales; family Halieaceae; genus Halioglobus; species Halioglobus sp. D3-4. The sequence continues at coordinate 1,199,409 of NZ_CM147907.1, read as the reverse complement.
GCGGCCAAGGAACTGACAGAAAAGGGCCTGAAGGTACTGGTGCTGGAGCGCGGCAAACCACTGGCGGCGGGCAGCGGATATCTGGGCGAACACGCACCAAACTGGAAATTTCCCTTTCAGGGTAAAAAGCCGCGCGAACTCTATGCCGAGGACTATCCGGTACAGAGCAAGGTCACGCACTCCTTCAATGAAGCCACGCGGCAGTTCTGGAACAACGACAAGCAAAACCCGTACGCGATGGATGAAGGCAAACCCTTTATGTGGGCGCGCGCGGATGTCGTCGGCGGGCGCTCTCTTATCTGGGGCCGTCAGACCTACCGCTTCAGCGAAATGGATTTCAAGGCCAATGAAATCGATGGCCATGGCATACCCTGGCCCGTTGGCTATGAAGATATTGCTCCGTGGTACAGCTATGTTGAGAAGTTTGTTGGTATCAACGGTAAAAAAGAGGGCTTGCCGCAATTGCCGGACAGCGAATTCCAGAAGCCCATGCCCTGGTTCGCGCTGGAAGAGACGATCAACGAGCGGCTGAAGAAAAAGGCGCCGGATGTCACACTCACCAATGGCCGCGTAGCCATACTAACCGAGGATCTACCCGGTCGCAGCGCCTGTCACTACTGCGGGCCCTGCGCGCGCGGTTGCTCTACCGGCAGTTACTTCAGTTCCCAGAGTTCAACGCTGCCAGCGGCTCAAGCGACAGGCAATCTGACCCTGCGCGCAAACTCCGTTGTAGAGCGTCTGGAATATGATAACGATTCTGGCAAGATCTCCCGCGTGCACGTCATTGATGCGATCAGTAAAGAGCGTATGAGCTTCAGCGCACGGATTTTCTTTCTCTGCGCTTCCACCGTCGGCAGTACACAGATTCTGATGAACTCCGCCAGTGAGGCCTTTCCCAATGGGCTGGCCAACAGCAGTGGCACGCTGGGGCATTACATGATGGATCACACACTTGGCCTGAGCGGGGCCGGTGTGTTCCTCGACAATATGGACAGCTACTATCATGGCAACCGTCCCACCGGACTCTATATTCCGAGATTCAGGAACCTCAACGGGCAGGATGAGGATGCCGATTTTGTCCGCGGTTACGGCTATCAGACAGCCACGTTGCGAGTGGACTGGCAAACCGGAATGAACAACAAGGGTTTCGGCGCCTCGCTAAAGGAATCACTGCGCAAACCCGGCCCATGGATATTTGCACTCGCCGGATTTACCGAATGCCTGCCCAACGAAAAGAACCGCATGTATCTGAGTAAGGATAAAGTTGATCGCTACGGTATTCCCCAGGTGGTGTTCGATTTTGAGTGGGGGGAGAACGAAGTGAAGCTGCGCCGCGATGCCAAGCGGCAAGCTGACCGTCTCCTGAAGGCCGCTGGTGCGGTTATCTCCCTACTGGGCAATGACGACATGTCCATGCCCGGTGAAGGTATTCACGAGATGGGAACAGCCCGCATGGGCGCCAATCCGACAGAATCTGTGTTGAATGCGCACAACCAGTCACACGATGTGCCCAATCTGTTCATCACGGACGGCTCCTTCATGACTTCGGCGTCCTGTGTCAATCCTTCACTCACCTATATGGCCTTTACCGCCCGCGCCTGCGATTACGCGGCAAGACAGTTCGCACAGGGCGTGTTGTAGGCGACACGCCCTCTGGTTCAAAGGCATAGACTCCTTCAGCACTCCAGAGGCTGCATCGGGAGTAGCACTTGCTTCGCAACAAAGCCTTTGCTATCACTATCGCAGCCACTGTAACCCCATCGAATAAGAGAGAACCTATGTCGAACAGCGATGCCGAAAAAAGAGTGCTTGAGGGAACCACCTGGGATGAATTTTGTGATGCGCTGAAAGAGGCGGGAAATATCATCCGCAGCCCGGCCGCGCCACAGGACGCGTTCAATCAGGCAGAGGGATACCGCTATCTTGCTCGGCTGCTGCGCGGCGGCCTCGAGAGCTTCCTTGAATTTCGCGACCCACTGTTCCCACAACTGCGCTGCGGCGCTCATGAGACGATCAAACTCGGTGCGGATAACCCTGACAACCGCTACGAGAGCGCACCGCTTAGCCCCAATCACGACTATCGTATCACCGGTAGTCGCGGCACTGTGGATTACCTGGGATTCAGTACCATCATCAACAAATATGCCTCCGGTGGCACGATGGAGGTGACAGGCCATATCGATACACGGGATATGGAGATCGGCCCGAACGGCGAACTGGAGCTTATTGTCAGTCAGAATGAACATCCCGGTAACTGGTTGCCTATGGGGCCAGAGACCAACTCCATTACCGTCCGCCAGACTTTTCAGGATCGCATCAATGAAAAGGCGGCCGATTTAAAAATTGAGCGGATCGGCGCCAATGAAGAGCGACCCGAAGCATTCTCTGCCGAAAAACTTGACCGGGGCCTGAAGGGTGCAGTGGGCTTTGTAAAGGGATCGGCCACCCTGTTTGAAAACTGGTCCGAGAGTTTTCTACCGACCCTGAACGAGCTACCGCCTGCGGATCAGGCGTACTGCCAGTTGATCGGCGGCGACCCGAATATCTTCTATTTCCACAGTGCCTGGCAACTCGCCGATGACGAAGTCTTCATCATCGATGCGCCAGAAATTCCCGAGTGCCAGACCTGGAACTTCCAGTTGGATAACTGGTGGATGGAGTCGCTGGACTATCGGCATCACACGATCCATGTCAATAAACACACCGCCCACTACAACAGCGACGGCAGTGTTCGGGTGGTGGTATCGCACACTGACCCCGGCGTGCCCAACTGGATCGAAACAGCCGGACACAATATGGGTACGATGTGCTGGCGTTGGATTGGCGCGAAACACCACCCCGAGCTCAAAACACGCGTTGTAAAACTGGCGGACCTGAAATGACCGACGAAAATGTGAGCTACGACGCCGATGAATTGATCGCAGAAGCCAGGAGCCAGACCGGGTTTGATGATTTTGGTGAGCTGCCCTTTCGCGAGGGCCTTGAAGTACTGCTGGAAACTTACGATCGTAATGTAAAGGACCCCGAGGGTCGCAAGCGCTGCCGTGACAGGGTGGTGATGCAACTTGCCACTCGCCTGAAATGCGAAAACGCCTTCAAGGCCATCCCGGAGATTGCCGAGCAGGAGATCATTGCCCCCATATTCGTAACCGGTTTGCCCCGTTCCGGCACGTCGGCACTGCTGAATCTGTTGGTGGCCGCACCAGACAACCGAGGCCTGCTGCAGTGGGAAGTACAGTTTCCCGACCCCTGGCCGGATAGCGAGCCAGGACAGGAAGATCCGCGTTACCCGTATCTGGTGAAGGCACTGGAAGAGTCGCGAAACTCGGAATTCGCCAAAATTCACTATATCGACGCAGACACGCCCGAGGAGTGTGTGCTGCTGCACGCCTACGCATTTGATGGGGTGCAGCTGGGTTTCGAGATCATGCTGGAGCCCTACCGGAGCTGGTTACTGCAACGCGATCTGGAGCCGATGTACGCCTACCAGAAACGGCAGATGCAATTGCTGAACTGGCGCAACCCCGGCAAACAGTGGATGTTGAAGGCACCGGCGCATATGTGGGGAATCGACGCGATTCGCAAGGTCTTCCCGGATGCGCGTTTTATCTGGTGCCACCGCGATCCACAGCGTGTTGTACCCAGTATCAACAGCATGAACAAGGTCGTAATGGGTATGTACATGGGGGATATCAGCCACCTCGACGCTGCGCAGACGGGCAGGGCAGTAATGGAGTGGTACGCCATGTCGCTGGAGAAGGGTCTGGCGCAGCGCGCGCAACTGCCACCGGAACTTTTTGTGGACTGCTCTCAGCGCGAGTTTGTGGATCAACCCATGACAATGGTGGAGAAAGTGTACCGAGCTTTCGATCTGCCATTAAGCGATGAATCCCGCGCGGCGATGCAGGCGCACATTGATGCCAACCCGAAGGGCAAGCACGGCAAACACGAGTATGATCTCGCAGAGTATGGCCTGACGCAGGACATCATCGAGGAGCGTTTTACGTTCTACACAGAGGACGAGCGCTGGCCCATATCTGATTGAGCATTAGGTCAAAGCCAGCGTATCTTCTTGAACAGCACAATCATTGCCACGGCGACCGCGAGGATAATACCCAACACAAAGAAGTAACCGTATTCAAAGTGCAGCTCGGGCATATTATCGAAATTCATCCCATACAGCCCCGCGATGAATGTTATCGGAACAAATATTGCCGTGATAATCGTCAGTATCTTCATCGTGTTGTTGAGCTGGTGTGAACTGAGCGAAATATAGCCGTCCACGAGATCTCCACACAGCTCATAGTACAGCGTACACAGACTCGACAAGCGCTCGCAGCGATCATAGAGGTCGCGCCTCTCATGATAGACACTGTCCTCGCCAACTCCCAGCAATGGACAGCCATCGTTCAGGATAGTCTCGGCAACACGCTGGTGGTAATTGAATGTCCGTCGCAGTTTTCGCAGGCGAGTGCGGTATGCGACCAGTTCTTTCAATGCATCATTCGGGCACTCACCCAGCAGTTGGTCTTCCAGATCACCGATACGCTCTTCCGCCGCCATCAGTTTCGCCAAATAGCGCCCCCCAGCGTAATGAAGAAGTCCCAGTACCAGCACCGCCGGTGACTGCAGGAGATTGTCGGATACAGCCTGCCCCAGCAGCTGCTCAACACTAACGGAGTGGCCGCGATGGACAGTGATGAGGTAATCCTTACCCACCCATATCGCCAACTGCTGCGGCACATGTGTGAGCGCATCATCGAGTTCACTGATACCGCGAAACAGGATGAAGCTGTTGTCGTTGAAATTCTCGACCTTTGGCGGGTGGCGCGTTCGCGCAGCATCGTTGATGGCCAGCTCATTACACTCAAAACTCTGCAACAGCTGGCGAATGTCGGGGGTGATCTCGTCCTGTATGTCGAGCCACAGTGTTCCGCCGGGTTGCTCCCGCCACGATTCCACCAGCTGCTCGTCACCTTCACAGTAGTTACCGTCTGCAGATAGTAATAGCGCCCTCATCATGTGGTATATTCTCCCGAGAACAGTTGTGGGTAACATTGCTTTGAATTGAACAGCGACTCCCTGCCAAGCCTAGTTACTTGGCAGGAGACACGCAAGAAAAGAGTCCAGGGTTGTACCGGCAGGTGCCGGGAGAAATTTGCGTGAGACTTATTCGCGTACTCAGTCAGCAACAAAACGAGCGCGGACGCCCTGGCAATAGGCAGCACAGGGTAGAGGCAGGGTAAGGGCAGGGAAATGTCGGTAATTCTGGATTTAACACGCATCGTGCAGGCCGCAGCCGAGGCCGAATCACCCTCGGCGCAGGTCTCCGTAATAGTCGATTCCATCCAGCAATACCTGGGCCTGGACGTTTGCAGCTTGTACCTCGCCGATGAAAGAGGTGATATGGCTTTGCTGGCCAGCCACGGGCTCAATCTGGGCTCGGTGGGCGGCATCCGCATACCGGCGGGAAAAGGGCTGGTAGGACTGGTTGCACAGTCCAGACACCCGATCAATATTGCCGACGCTGCCAAACACCCGGCCTTTTACAGTATCAGGGAGACAAAAGAGGAGCGTTACAGCAGCTTTTTTGGCGTACCGATCGTCAGGGGAGGGGTTGTCATCGGGGTACTGGTAACACAGAGCAAGGAAGCGCGCGAACTTTCTGCCGAAGAATCAGCCGTGCTGGTGACGCTGGGTAGTCAACTGGCGCTAGTGGTTTCCACGGAATCTATCTGGCAGGAGATCAACCAGAGTTCCGCGCCCGTACTATCAGGCATCAAGGGCGCTCCGGGCATTGGCATCGGCCAGGTCAGGCTGTGCGACGAAGTTGATCTGTATTCCGTTCCCGACGGACACAGCGACGATGTCGAGGCCACACTCGAGGAGTGGCAGGCGCTTGTCAAAACAGTGCTCGCGGACGTAAAACGCGAACAGGCGGGCTTGAGCGAGGTATTGTCGCAGGAAGTTGCCGCTGTGTTTGACGCCTACTGCCTGCTTTTGTCGGACCCCTCGCTAGTCAATGGCGTGGCCCAGCTGATACGGGACGGCGTGCATCTTCCCGGCGCCCTGAAAAAAGTGATTCACCAGCATGCCGATGTATTTTTGGCCATGGATGATCCGTATCTGCGCGCGCGACATGAAGACATTCGGCATCTGGGTAATAAACTCTACAGCGCTTGGCGTGGCCTGCAGGCGCCCGAGAGCGAAGCACTCCCGGCTACCCGGACAGTGCTGGTGGGCTCACAGGTAAGCGTCTCCGATATTGCGCGAATTCCTTTGGCATATCTCGCCGGCATTGTCTGCTTTCAGGGCTCCAACCTCTCTCATACTGCGGTACTCGCCAATGCACTGGGTGTCCCCGCTGTCATGGGAGTGGGCGAAATAAGGGGAATCTTCAATCGGGATGAGCTGGTGGTCGACGGCAACACTGCAAGGGTGTTCGTCAGGCCTACACCGTCGTTACTGGCCGAATATGAGCAGATACTGACGGCTGAACAGCAACTCAAGGGAGAGTTGCAGAACTTGCGCGACCTGCCAGCACAAACGGTTGATGGCACGAAAATCTGTCTCTACGCCAACAGCGGTCTGCTGGCAGATATCTCTCCCGGATTGCAGGCCGGTGCAGAAGGCCTGGGGCTCTACCGAACTGAGATTCCCTTCATGGTGAGCGAGACGTTTCCATCGGAGGAGGAGCAACTGGCAGTCTACCGGCAGATACTCCAAGCGTACGATAACAAACCCGTTCACATGCGCGTACTGGACATAGGCGGCGATAAGCCGTTACCGTATTTTCCGATCCGCGAAGAGAACCCGGCACTCGGCTGGCGCGGAATTCGCTTTTGTCTCGACAACAGTTCACTGTTCATGAGTCAGATTAGAGCGATGCTGCGCGCATCGGAAGGGCGGGAAAACCTGCGCATCATGTTGCCCATGGTGGGCAACACCTCCGAGATCATTGAGTTCCATACTTTGCTGGACGACGCCATCGCGCAGCTGTCAGAGGAGGGAATTACAGTGCGCAGACCCCCGGTAGGCATTATGGTCGAAGTACCCTCAGCAATTTCACAGCTGCGCTCCTGGCGACATCTGCTCGATTTTATTTCCATAGGCTCAAATGACCTGAGCCAATACCTGCTCGCGCTGGATCGCAACAACCCCAGAGTGGCCCGCTCCTATGATCATGTTCATCCCGCCGTGCTGCACGAGATTGCACGCGTGATAGAAATAGCCCGGAGCACCGACCTACCGTTCAGCGTGTGCGGAGAGATGTCTTCCGACCCGATCGCAGTCGTGCTGCTGCTCGGTCTTGGAGGGCGCACACTGAGTATGAGCGCGGCACAATTGCCCAAAATCAAGTGGCTACTTCGGCAGATCAGCATCGACGATGCCCGATCAATTGTCGAAGAAGCGCTTCTCCTGAATGATGCCATGCAAATTCGAAAGCTGGTGGCAGACAGACTGTATGTACTGGGCGCCGGCGAAATCCTCTGGTGACGGCCCTACAAAACTCAAACAGGAGCGATTTCCGATGAGTAGCAAGAAGCCAATCGGATGGCGAGAGTGGATAGGTTTTCCCGATCTGAATATACCCAGAATAAAAGCCAAGATTGATACCGGCGCGCGCACCAGCGCCCTACATGCCTTCAGGGTACAACCCTTTATGCGCGGTGACAGGCAGTGGGTACGTTTTGCCATTCACCCCGAGCAGGGCGATACAGAGAACATCGTCGAATCCGAGGCGCCGGTGAAAGACCAGCGCGTCGTACGTGACTCTGGCGGCCATGAGGAATTACGCTATGTCATAGAAACGGCCATCAGCATTGGTGAAGACATTATTCAGGCTGAGGTCACGCTGACCGATCGCGACAGTATGTTGTTTCGCGTGTTGCTGGGGCGCACCGCGCTCAGGGCAAGCTACGTGGTCCATCCGGGAAAATCCTACGTCCAAAGTAAAACACTACATGGGGCCTGACTTCAGCATGGCAAAAACATCGCACCCAGATCTCGTTATCGGCGGAGTCAGTATCGCTCCCGGTGAAAGCACCGTTGTCGATATTCCGGTAGCCCCCATGTATACCAACGATGATCTGGCAATGTCCGTACAGGTGATTCGCGGCAAGCAGCCTGGGCCGATACTGTTCATCAGTGCTGCCATTCATGGCGATGAGATCAATGGCGTGGAGATTATTCGCAGGCTATTGGGAAACAAGGCGCTAAAGAATATGCGCGGGACCCTGCTCGCGATACCGATTGTCAATGTTTATGGCTTTGTAAACCATACGCGATACCTACCCGATGGACGCGATCTCAACCGTTCGTTTCCGGGTTCCCCCAAAGGTTCGCTGACCGGCCGCGTTGCACATACCTTTCTCAAGGAGATTGTCCTGAAATCCACACATGGGATAGATCTGCACACCGGTTCGCGTCACCGTTCGAATTTCCCGCAGATTCGAGCAGACCTGGATAACCCCGAGATTCTCGCGATGACAAAGGCATTCGGTGTACCGCTGGCTATCGATGCAAAATTGCGCGATGGCTCATTGCGCGGCTGTGCGCAGGACGCCGGTATTCCGGTCATTCTCTATGAGGCAGGTGAATCCCTGAGGTTCGAAGAGCTCTATATACGAGCAGGACTGAAAGGTATCATCAACGTTATGCGCAGCATTGGCATGCTGAGGGCCTCGCTGCGCAAGAGAGAGCCTGCCCCTCCTGTGATCAGCTACCAGACCAGTTGGTTGCGCGCGCCAGAAAGCGGCGTATTACGAACCCTCGTGCCGCTGGGCGCCAAAGTCACAAGCGGCCAGGTCATTGCAATGGTGGCAGACCCGCTGGGCTCGAGCGAAACGCCGATGACAGCCCCCAATGACGGCATTGTAATTGGTCGAACCAATTTACCACTTGTCTACGAAGGTGATGCTGCCTTTCACATCGCACTGTATGGGAGACATGTTACAGCCGTAGAAAAGGAGGTCGAACAGTTTCAGGAACAACTGCAACCCAGCGATTTCTCCTTACCCCCGGGCGATGCAAGCAATGCACCTATTATCTAAACTTGTTACTATTGAAGCATCGCAGTTTTAAGGTAAAGGTTTAGTGTCATTTTTCCTATTGGTCCTGGGGTTGATGTTTTTGCTTCTGGGAGGCACGGCGTTGGTCCGCGGGGCATCAGGAATCGCCAGCGATCACGGCGTATCACCGCTGCTTGTCGGTCTCACGGTGGTTGCATTCGGCACCAGTGCACCAGAACTTGTCGTAAACGTCATCGGTGCAATCAGCAATGAGACTGAGTTGGCATTCGGGAATGTGGTCGGCTCCAACCTTGCCAACCTCGGTCTGGTGCTTTGCGTGGCTGCACTGATCAAACCGATGAAAATCCAGGGTCAGATTGTGCGACGCGAGTTACCGCTGCTGTTACTTGGGTCAACCGTGTTGTTGGTGATGACACTCGATGCGCCACTAGTCGGTAGTATCGCGATGATCTCGCGATCCGATGGCATTATTCTGCTCCTGCTTTTCAGCATATTTCTCTATCTCACTATCAGTGACGTCATGCAGCAACGCGAAGATCCCCTGATCGCCAATATGAACCAGATGAAGACAATGCTGCCGCCAAAATTGCCACTGGGCCTGCGTGTCGACTGGATCTACGTCGGGTTCGGAATAGCGGCACTCGCCGGTGGCGGCCAGCTGACAATTTCCCAGGGCTCGGAACTGGCATCTGCGCTGGGCGTTTCCCCGGTGGTGATTGGCATGCTGGTGGTGGCCATAGGCACCAGTTTACCGGAGCTTGTCACTTCAATAATCGCGGCGTTTAAGGACGAGTCCGACCTCTGTGTGGGCAATGTCATCGGCTCCAATATTTTCAACTGCCTGTTTGTTCTTCCTATCAGCGCCCTGATAAGACCTGTGCCCATTCCTGCGGGCGGGGTTTTTGATATACTGCTGACACTGGCTTTCACAACGGTTCTGCTGGTGGTATTTTTCTACGGTCGCGCAACGATGAATCGAATGGTCGCGTCCGCACTGGTCGCCAGCTATATTGGGTATATGGGCTTACGCGCTTTCACCTGAATATGCTTCAATCTCTGCCCTGGCACGGTTCTTACCGGCAGAGAAAGTATCTCTCCAACTTGCTTAATGTCCTAATATCAGCCCATAGGAGTTCACAATGAAACTTGCCATCCTTTCCTGTTCGCCCGATGCCTACAGCACTCGCCGGTTGAAGGAGGCTGCATTGGCACGTGGACACCAGGCCGATGTGCTCAACACGCTGAAATTTGCGATTGACCTCGAACGGGGTTCACCGGACCTATACTACCGGCAAAAGCCGCTCGCGCAGTATGATGCGGCGCTACCACGCATCGGCGCTTCAATCACCTATTACGGCACAGCGGTAGTGCGCCAGTTTCAGGAAATGGACATATTCTGCGCAAATACCGCGCACGGTATTACTAATTCGCGCGACAAATTGCGCAGCCTGCAAATCCTCAGTCGACACCATGTGGGGATTCCGCGTACTACGTTTGTCCGCGACCGCAAGGACGTGCTACCCGCGATAGAGCGAGTAGGGGGTGCACCTGTCGTAATCAAGCTTATTGAGGGTACCCAGGGCATTGGTGTATTGCTGGCTGAATCCGTAAAAACCGCAGAGGGTATTGTCGAACTATTACAGAGCCAAAAGCAGAATGTACTCATCCAGAAGTTTGTCGCCGAAAGCAAAGGGCGTGATATTCGTGCCTTTGTGGTCGGTGATCGAGTGGTAGCCGCGATGAGACGCGTCGCGCAGGGGCAGGAGTTTCGCAGTAATGTGCACCGCGGCGGCATCGCTGAGCCGGTGGAACTGGACGAAGAGTATATACAGACGGCTGTTCGGTGCACGCAGATCCTCGGTTTGCAGGTTGCCGGCGTCGATATGCTTGAGGGCAAGGATGGGCCACAGGTGATGGAGGTCAATTCCTCACCGGGGCTTGAGGGCATTGAAGCGGCCACCGGACTGGATGTAGCCGGTGCCGTAATTGAATACATCGCAGCGCAGGTAGATTTTCCGGAGATAGATGTCAGGCAGCGGCTGACTGTTAGCAAGGGTTATGGCGTCAGTGAAATCTATGTCCCCGAGGGTTCCAAATTCGTCGGCCAGAAGATAAGAGAAACCGGACTGGCTGAAAGTGATGTAAACGTCCTTACGCTGTACCGAGGCGCCAAAGTCATCCCGAATCCACGCGCCGACCGATTATTGGAAGCGGGCGACAAGCTGTTGTGCTTTGGCAAGATGGAAGCCATGCGCAGCATGATTCCCGCGAGAACCCGACGTAGGCGGCGTCCGGAAGTACAGGAACTTGAGGTGTTGCCGGACCATAATTGATCCGGCGTTACGCTACCTGTTTGCTGCTCCAGGACAAGCTGCATCTAACAAGAACATACTTGGGCTGTCGGGTCTACCAGCATATCGGTAGTAGCTAAGTTTGAAATTCGCAGAGATTGGGGAGGAGTTCAAACTGAGCCACCCCACAATTGTGATAAGGTACCAACAGGCCTATACTTGGTTTGGACACGAACAGACTTGACCCGTATGCGACATCGTATTGTCAACAGCTTGATGATTCTCCTGATGCTGCTGCAACCGGTAGCATCACTAGCGTCCGCCTGCGTAATGAGCGGTGATGCGGCACAGAGTTCGGCTGTATCCATGGACCCCAACCACACCGACAATGCCGGCCCCGATCAACCGTTGAAGAGTATGTCCCCGTCCTGCCATGAGGAAGCAAAGCCGGAACCTGTCGAACCCGATAGCTGTAAATCCTGCAACGGCGGGCTCAGCTGCGCAACAGCCTGTTCCGTGATGTCATCGTCACTCACCTGCGACTACTACAGTGCGATCGCCGTACGACCCGACGTAAATTACGCCATTATCACCCCAGTAATTATCCCGCCGTCACCGTTCGAGCTCTATCGGCCTCCCAGGCTAAGCTAGCATTACGCGACTTTTTTCGGTCGCACTCTCAGTAATTCCATTTCGATTTTCGCCGCGCAGGCCTGTGCTATCCGCGCTTTGACTGCCGTGGTTATTGGGACCAGGTGACGTATTTTGAAAAACTTTATATTTGACTGTGTTGCAATACGTAGACGCAACTCAGCGATTGGCATGCCAGGCGCTAAACCACATTTCGCACTGATAGCGTTATGCCTGTGCGCGTCAATGTTAATCAGTTCTACTGTGATAGCTGACGCCGCCCATGTAGAAAATGCGAGGGGGCTGCAGCTCGCGGAGGCGCGCAATCGCGCCGCAAGCGAGAACCCCGGCCTCGATGCGATGCGAGAACGGTATCTTGCGCTGTTACATATCGCGCCTCAAGTGGCGATCCTGCCGGACCCGGTAGTCAGTTTAAACGCGATGAACCTGCCCTGGGATAACTTTGATATGAATCAGGAAGCCATGACTCAGGTTCAGGTCGGTATAAGCCAGGTGTTTCCGTTTCCAGGCAAGCTCGCACTCAACGAGGACATCGCCCTGTTTGAAGCAGAGGCAGCAGCATTTTCCGTCGATGAGATGCGTCTAAATCTCGATATGAATGTGACAGTGGCCTGGTGGGAGGTCTTCTATCTCGATCGTGCCATTGAAACGGTGACGAAAAACCAGACAGTCACTCGTCAACTGGTGGAGGTCGCCACTAAAAAATACGAAGTGGGGCAGGGGCTGCAACAGGATGTCCTGCTTGCGCAGTTGGAACTGTCCAAACTACTCGACACCGAAATTCAGTTGAACGCCATGCGCCGGCAACATGTCATTCGTTTGAATGTGCTGATGGGCACCTCGCCGGATTCACCTGTCACGCTGCCAACCCAAACACCTGAAATGTCCAGGGCTATCGCCACCCAAGCCGTCCTCTACCAGCGCGCCGAAAGCGCGCGGCCTTTGCTACAGCTTGAACAGGCATCGATCGATGCATCGAGTTCACGCTTGGCGCTGGCCAAAAAGGAATATTACCCGGATTTTAAAGTAGGGCTGGCTTACGGCAATCGCGAGAAGGATGAACTGGGGCAATCCAGACAGGACTTTGTCTCCGTCATGCTTAGCGTGAATGTGCCGCTTTATGCCGGTAGCAGGCAATCGCAATCAGTAAAGCAGCGCACGCGCGAACTTGCGCGCTCGCGCTATTCGCTGCTGGACCAGAAGAACCAGGTCTATATGAGTATTGCCGATGCTACTACAGCCTATCAGCAGGCCACAGAGCAGCTGGCGCTCTACGGCAGCGGTATTGTGCCTCAGGCAAGGCAAACCGTTGAATCCATGCTGGCGGGATACCAGGTGAATGAGGTGGACTTTCTCAGTGTGGCTCGCAGCCAGGCCACACTTTTTAACTCAGAGTTACTGTACTGGAAATCGTATTCCGAAGCGCAACAGTCTATAGCCAGGCTCTTTGCAGCGGTCGGCGAGGAGAATATCTATGAATAAGGGGCATGTAGCGGTCGGCCTAGTTTGTCTGGCACTGGGAATCGGTATCGGCTATTTCGCAGTAGACGGGCAGGTCGTAGAGCAACCTACCGGTAAACCTGCCGAGCGCGAACCGCTGTTTTATAGAAACCCGATGAACCCGGCTGTCACTTCACCGGTGCCGACAAAAGACTCAATGGGGATGGACTATATCCCCGTTTTCGAACAGGAACAGGAGCAACAAAAAGGCACTGTCAGCATTAACCCTGTCGTGCAAAACAATATCGGCTTGCGCACTGCCCCCGCGGAGATCCAATCGCTATCACGTACGATTCGCGCCGCCGGTCGTGTTGATTATGCAGAAGACAAGATCGTCACTCTACACCCAAAGGTCGAAGGATGGATCAGGGATCTTCGCATCGATAAAACAGGGCAAGCGGTTGATGATGACGAAATACTGCTGGACATCTATTCACCGAAGCTGGTTTCCACACAGCAGGAATACCTGCTTGCGCTGAACAACTACACTGCGCTAAAGGATAGCCCATTTACGGATATTCGCCGCGGCGCGACCGCTCTGGTAGATAGTTCCCGTGCACGCCTGACACTTCTGGACGTGCCACAGCACCAGATCAGGGATTTGGAGGAGACTCATAGCATTCAGGAAACCCTACATATCCATGCCCCCTCGGCTGGCATTGTCACCCGCATCGGCGCTCGGCAAGGACAGTATGTAACGCCGCAAACAGAGCTGTTCGAGATTGTCGATCTGGGGACGGTGTGGGTCTATGCCGATATCTACGAATACGAACTGCCCTGGGTTAAAGAGGGCGACGCAGTGGACCTGACGCTGAAGAGCCTCCCCGGCGAGATTCTCAGGGGGACTGTTGCGTATATCTACCCCTATTCGCAAGCGACAACCAGAACCACCAAAGTCCGTATTGAGTTTGATAATACGGAGTTACTACTGCGGCCTGAGACCTTTGTGGATGTGCGCATCCATTCGCAGGCGAGAGAGGAGGTTGTCATCCCGGCAGAGGCTGTTGTGCGCTCGGGTAGCTTTGATCAGGTGTTTGTCGTCACCGATAACGGTACGTTCGAACCCCGGCCCGTTACGCTGGGTATTGAGTCAGAGGGCACGGTGGCGATTCTGGACGGTGTTGCCGCGGGCGAACGCGTAGTGGTATCTGCGCAGTTCCTGATCGACTCTGAATCGAAACTGCAGGAGGCATCTGCAAAAATGATGGAGCAGGCAGAGGGGGGCAGCGAATGATCAGGGCTATCATCAGTGCTGCGATAAAAGAACGGGTTTTTGTTCTACTGGCGGCATTCATACTTGCGATCGTCGGCGTCTTTGCCTATATCAGCACACCGCTGGATGCGATCCCCGACTTATCCGACGTACAGGTGATTGTGCTGGCAAAGCACCCGGGGCAGTCACCCCAGGTCGTGGAGGATCAGGTAACCTACCCGCTGACGACCGCCATGTTGTCTGTGCCCGATACCAAGGTCGTGCGCGGCTATTCCTTCTTTGGCGTGTCTTTTGTCTATGTCATATTCAATGACAATGTGGACATGTACTGGGCGCGCTCGCGCGTATTGGAAGCACTCAATGCTGCCAGCAGTCGTCTCCCCGCAGGCGTTACACCCACGCTTGGCCCCGATGCCACGGGTGTGGGCTGGATATTCGAATACGCACTGGTGGACAGGACGGGGCGACACGATCTCGCCGATCTCCGATCCCTGCAGGACTGGTTTTTGCGCTACCCGCTGCAGACGGTTCCGGGCGTTGCCGAAGTGGCATCAGTGGGGGGATATGTGCGCCAGTACCAGATCGAGATCGACCCCAATGCACTGCAGCACTACAACATCACTCTGAACCAGGTCAAAAAAGCGGTGCAGCGTTCCAATAACGATGTCGGCGGGCGGCTGATAGAGCTGGCTGAAACCGAGTATATGGTGAGAGCACCCGGGTACATTGCGTCAATTGACGATATCAACAGTATTCCCATCGGCGATGATGGCTCGGGCACGCCTGTGCGTATCCAGGATATCGCACACGTTCAAACAGGCCCGGAATTGCGTCGCGGTGTCGTTGACCTGAACGGCGAGGGCGAGGTGGCCGGTGGTATTGTCGTCATGCGCTTTGGCGAAAATGCACTGGCCACCATCGAAGCGGTGAAAGCAAAGTTGGAGGAACTCAAGCCCGGCTTGCCCGAGGGTGTTGAAATCGTAACGGTATATGATCGCAGTGACCTGATCAAAAGAGCATCAGCAAGCCTTGGCATATCGCTGATGGAGGAACTGCTGATCGTTAGCCTCGTGGTCATTCTGTTTCTGCTGCATGCACGCTCGGCATTCGTCGCAATCATTACACTACCGCTGGGCATCCTGCTTGCGTTTATCGTGATGCGTATTCAGGGCTTGAATGCCAACATCATGTCGCTGGGGGGTATCGCTATCGCGATAGGCACAATGGTCGATGGAGCGATCGTAATGATTGAGAACGGGCACAAGCAGCTCGCTCTGGCGACGGCTGCCAAAGGAAACGCCCTGAGCAATCGCGAACGTTGGGCAGCGATCGAACTGGCGTGTCGGCAAGTGGGGCCGGCGCTGTTTTTCTCACTGCTGGTCATAACGGTCTCTTTCGTGCCCATCTTTACACTCCAGTCGCAGGAGGGCAGGCTTTTCAGCCCATTGGCTTTTACCAAGACCTACTCAATGGCGGCGGCGGCAATTCTCTCCATTACGCTGGTACCCGTTCTTATGGGTTACTTCCTGCGCGGCAAAATCCTGTCCGAGGAGCGCAATCCCATCAGCCGCATCGTCAATCGGGTTCATACCCCCATACTCGCTCTGCTGATGCGTTTTCGGGGCCTGACCATAGTGTGCGCAGTGTTCCTGCTAGCCTTAACTGCCTACCCGTATAGCCAACTAGGCAGTGAGTTTATGCCGCCGCTGGACGAGGGCGATATTCTCTATATGCCAACGACCTTGCCAGGTATTTCCATCACTAAGGCCAAGGAATTAATGCAGCAAACCGATCGTATTCTAACAACGTTTCCCGAGGTGCAATCGGTATTCGGTAAAGCGGGGCGTGCTGAAACGGCTACCGACCCTGCACCACTGTCAATGCTGGAAACCACGGTGAGGCTGAAGCCAAAAGCAGACTGGCCTGACCCGACTAAAACGACACGGGAACTCATGAACGAAATGGATGCGGCCATCCAGTTTCCCGGCCTGGCTAATACCTGGACGATGCCGATCAAGACGCGCATTGATATGCTCGCGACGGGTATTAAGACACCTGTTGGGATCAAGGTATCCGGGCCCGATCTGGAAACCCTGCAAGAGATCGCTGGCAATATAGCGCAGGCGCTTAACACACTGCCGGAGACGCTCTCCGCGTTCGCCGACAGATCTGCCGGTGGCTACTATCTTGATATCAATATCCAACGAGACTCGGCGGCTCGGTATGGCCTGACGGTAGGGCACGTACAGGATGTGATTATGAGCGCTATCGGAGGCATGAACGTTACGGAGGTCGTTCAGGGTATTGAGCGCTATCCGCTGAATATCCGCCTACCCAGGGCACTGCGATCAGACCGGGAGGCACTGGATAGGCTGTTGATACCGACACCGGGAGGGACACCGATCGCGCTGGCGATGGTCGCTGATATTGACTATGTACGCGGTGCACCGATGATTAAATCGGAAGATGCGCGTCCTAATGCCTGGATTTATGTCGACATTTCCACAACCGATATCGGCGGCTATGTGGCGCGCGCGAAGAAAACTGTTTCCCGAGATGTGGAGCTGCCAGCGGGTTATACCGTGCGCTGGTCTGGCCAGTTTGAGCATATGGAGCGAGCTGCCGCACGCTTGCAAATAGTCGCTCCCGCAACACTGTTCGTCATTTTTGTACTGCTGTATTTGCACTTCAGGAGCGCCGTAGAGCCCTTGGTAGTGATGTTATCTATCCCTTTTGGGCTGATCGGTGGCATCTGGCTCATTTATATCAATGGTTACAATCTGTCTGTTGCCGTGGCAGTGGGTTTTATAGCACTGGCGGGGCTGGCAGCAGAAATCGGCGTATTGGTACTGAGCTTTATCGATCAGGAAATTCGCTCGATAAGAGAGCAGGGGACAGGCACGAACCAACGACTCAGCGTGCAGGCCATCAAAGAGGCGGCGCAATCGGCGACATCGAAGCGCGCGCGCGCAGTCCTGATGACAGCGGTATCGACCATAGCGGGCCTGGTGCCCATTGCGTTGAGTACAGGCACCGGATCAGACGTTACCCAGAGAATTGTAGCGCCCATGCTGGGCGGGATGTTCACCGTGTTGATACTGAACCTGTTGGTACTACCGGTGGTATACACAGTCGTGCTGCAGTATAGAGAACGCAGAAGGGAACTTGGGCGCCGCGTTATCGAATAATGCGGTGTAGAAGTAGCGCACAGTAACCTTGCAACTTCATGCATAAGTGGCGTACTCAGCTTTATTTAACATAATAATATTATAAATAGCGAATTTGTGTTCGAGAGGGGTATATAAAGCAGGCGATCGATCAGTAGATTGGATGGCCCAGCAGTAATAGAAACACCACAGCCACGAGTATATGTCTTGTATAAGACAAAGAGTGGCTGCCAAACCCTTGAGGCGGAGGTGTCCAAATCATCGCTGATCCTGCTGTTTAAAGCTGACCAGGCGATCTTGGCGGGAATGGCTCTCGAACACCCGAGATCATAGATTGAAATGGACAACGGGCAAGCAGTAAAGCAGCTTGAGCGCCTACCAGTGATGCGGTCGGTGTCAGTAGGTGAAATATCAGAACACTCGCTGATTGGCATTCTGTCACTCTATACAGCAGGTTCGTCTGCATAGGGGCCAAGGAAACTATCACGCAGAAACTCGTCTACGAATGTGAGTCGCGCACTGAAACACAATTTTCCCTGGCCCGAAGCATTCAGCATCTCAAAAGCTCAAGAATAATGTATCCCAATGGCGGCGTTATCCACCAGTGAGATACCCCATGACAAGAACACACTGACAATCTGGCAGCGATCGAACCCGCACGGGAAGCCCGTCAAACCGCAAAATCCCCTATAAATACAGATTCCAAGCCACATATCCACAGGCGCGCCTGACTTATTATATATGCGCATAATATATATTATGTTAAATATAGTATTAGGACACACAATTGTCCACAGGTTGAATAATGCGGCATCGGGAATCGAAAGAAATACATCAGGCCTACTTCCCTGCTACCTGGCTGTGATGGAGAGAGACATCACAACGACCTTGGTCGTCGGACGGTAACTATTGGTCAATGCGTAGAAACATCCGTATCTCACCTGTGTTAACCGTGAAATGAAATGCGCTATCTATCTAAGGCTTGCTGGGTTAAGAACTTGTTGAATAACAGGTCTAGTAGGAGATTTGTTTGCTGTGACAATATGGATACAGTCGCTGGACGTCCGGTGCCAGATATTCCAGGTTCCAGACAAAATTCCACAAAGGCTTTTCTGCTGGCGTCAGGGCCGGTAGATTTGTGCAGTTATTGGTCACTTTTCGGGACAAAGCGACCATAGTGTCCATAAGGATCAGGTGCCGCTTCGAGCGCCCTGCTATGCGGAATATGCCCAGTTCACCCTGGCTGAGATTACTGTCGGAGGATTAACTGGATATTACTGGGAGCTTCGCTCATCGTTGATAGCGAGGCGTCTGACGCCAAACGGTTTTACAGCATCAGTTTTTCAGTGAGTTGACCAAGGTTCTTAACAACTGTCGTTGGCGCAAACTCCCAAGGATCAAATATCGCTGCATCAGACCTGCGTACCCAGGCTGACTTCCAGCCGGCGGCTACGGCGCCGATCACATCAAAAGGGTTGCTGGAAATCAGCCAGGTACTCTGTGGGTCAGAGCCTGTCTCGGCGATAAAATGATCATAAACACCAGGATTGGGTTTGAATGTCTGGACATCATCACAGCTCACAACACCCGCAAAGAAGTCACGGATTCCCGCGTTTGCCAGTAGTGTCTGTACTGCCGCACGTCGCCCGTTGGAGAACGCGAACAAACTTGAACCTTTTACTCGCAAGCTCGTGAGCCCTTCTTTTACGTCGTCAAATGCAGGTAGCGTACTGTAACTGTCCAGCACCAATGCCTTTTGGGCTTCGGACAGCGCTATAGAATGCACGGCACACGTGTGATCCAGGGCCTGAGCAGTACAGACGCCAAAATCCTGGTATGCCCCCATCAATCCGCGCCGGAAGGAGTATTCGAGCTGCTTGTCCCGCCAGTCCTGGGAAAAGGCCCCTGCCCTGTCACCGATGACTTCCTGCAGGGCCTGCATCACCCCATGCGTATCTATCAAGGTCCCGTAAACATCGAACGCCAGGGTGTGCCCCACGCTTATCTCCCGCTTCAACTACATACTACAATACGGCCGATCCATGCAGAAATACCCGCTCCTACTTATCCAATCGTGCTTAAGGTGTAATCTCCTGACTATCCCCTGCCAGGTAGAGCTTCCACGAATCGATGACGTTCGATCCAAACTCCGTGTTAACAGACTTGGTATTAAGGTGACTCGTCAGATAGTAGAGACGCTGAGTGTCATCCATAGCCATAGGTCCGACACCGGCATCAGCAAATCGCTCCTGCAAATAGGACGGCGGTATCGACTGGTTATAGAGGTTAACTTCTATTGAGCCAAGCTCGGCCATTTGCGTTGGCGTCAACGTAGCGACATACTCAATGGTATCGGCACCGGTTAATGCAGGGTCGGTGTAATAGGGATCAGATGCCTCTGCACCCGGCAGTAATGCCAGTTCGCGAATGTACTGTGAGGGCGATGAAGTAAAGACAGCAGCGTCATAACCCAGCGGTTTTATTCTGTTGTCTTTAAGGTTTGTCATCCGCCTCAGGAAGCTGGTAGTGATATCACCGGCCGAATCAGCGTACACCTCCTGGTATATCTGCACTTGGTCGCCGCGCGTTATGCGCTGGTAGTGCGGCTGTGGCAGGCTGCCAGGAAAATCTCCAGGCTGTTCAGTATCGAGCACGTTATCAGTTATCCCATCAACGATCGCGCCCAGCTCGTTGGTACGCCCGGAGGCCCAGATCAGGTTGTCGGCCTTATCGCGAATCAATACTTCGAGGAATACACGGCGAAAGCCTACGCCCGATGGCAGATAGTGGCCAGCCTTATTGGTCACTTTCACGCGAGCAAGGACTTGATTCCCGGGTAACGTCTCCACGCTGGTAATGTCTATGTTAGCGGTTTCTGTTCGCGCCATATTCATCATCGAGTTCATGCCTGTCAGTAATGGTGGCGTCACATCGCTGGCTGTAAGACCGTCTATCTGGCGAACCCCCAGCACCAGCGGGAACTGTTGAAACATCTGGTTCAGGAAGACATTCAAGCCGTGCAATTGATGTCGAGCGAATTCACTACGTTCCGTCAAAGTTATCTCTTCATCGGGGAGACGCTCGGTGGTGGGTGCAAAATCATTCGATTCTATATTCGCGATCTTGGTATGCAGTTTGGTGCCCTTGTAATGCGTAGACATGTGACAGGAGTTACAGCCGCGCGCCGCATCTCCCTCACGTCCATAGACACTGTTAGTCCACTCCAGGTGCGTAGACTGTTCGTAGCTGGCGCCGTGTTTTACCCCTTCGTTATCGTACACCGGCAACAGAATATTATGGCAGGTCCCGCACATATCGGCAGACGTCAATTGCTCGCCAAATTTGGGAGTAATCGCAACAGAATTCTCCATTGGCGCAGTGACGATCGTGTCATCGGCATAGGGGCCATACAACTCGGAATCTGGCCCGGTTACAAAGTTGCCCGTAAACGAATCTTCATCACCCAGTGAATCTGGCGCTACACGGTGACACACCGTGCAGGAAATACCATCACGTGCTAGAGCGGCATAGTTTTGCTCGTCATTCTGCTCAGAATGCGGCCACTGATTGACGACATCCCGCGTAAACTCCTTGCCAAATGGGACTCCCTCTGGGGGTTCAATCGCATACAGTGATTCACAGTTATCAACGCCCTCCCCGGGAGTATCAATGGCGAGCTGTCGAGAGCCCATAACACCATGACAGCGCAGGCACGTCTGCTCGATACACGTCGTTAGCTGAGGCAAATGATTGGTTTCGCTTTCCAATTGAGCGAAGAAAATCGGATCTCTACCGGCAAGTCCCATCGGGGATGCACGCCACTCTGCGTAGGGAGAAAGGTTCAGCGCCTTGGCTTCGTCGCCTGACTCATCGAAAAATATCATGTTCGAGGTTGCGGCCGACATCGATGCTGCGTCATGGCAACCTGCACATTGGTCTGATGTGACAAATTTCGTCGCACCATGCGGGTTCTGCTTGCTCCCTGCCACTGCGTGGTCGTAGGTTTCGGCAGGCATACTCAAAGCCATCGCCTGGGTATATGTGACCGGTCCCATCTGATCGTAAAAATCCAGAAAACTATCATTTGGCACAGACAACGGTGTAGGAAAGAGATTAGTAGTTGTATCACCGCTGCTTTGTAGGCTGCTGTGATGTTTGCCGACAAAGGGGTCCAGTCCCAACTGATCTGTTAAATCCCTATCGGGACTACTGCTGAACTGTCGATAACGCAAACCGCTTGTCAGGACGTTATCCAACGACGAAAACGTCGACTCTCTCTTTGCTGATCCGTGACAGTTGATGCAATACGCCCCATACCCCGCGTTGGGGTAAACCACGTTGGGAATCGCTGTACTGTTATCACCGGTTGGGTAAATAGCAGGATCTCGTTGCGTGCTTTCCTCAAGCGCCCGTAATCCCGCCTCAGAGGTAACGGCCGCTAAACCCAGTATGGGTGGGTTACCCTCGTCACTGCTGCCCGAGGCACTGTAGTAGGCCCAATACCAACCGTCCGTTGTCGCCTCAGAATTTTTGACCATGACAGTCCAACTACCCGGCTCGGGGTCCTCGGTGATGACCATGCAGGCATTGTCTTCGAGTTCGATACCCAGGTCGGCGTCAATACTGTGCATGGACTTTACAATCATTGCCCCGTCGGGGATTGGAGTACTGCGGTCGCCACAGATCCAATCGACAACTTCTGGAGAATAGGAGATTTTTACCGCGGGATGGGAACCGTAGTTGTCACCGCTACCAATGTCACCGACGTAAGGGCCGGTCAAGCGCCATTGCTTGTCCGTCGTCCAATTCAGTTCTTCATCGTAGGTTTTCGCGCGCAAGAAAGCTTCCATACGCTCATCATAGCTATTTTTATCTGATAGATCCGACAGCAGCGGAGGTGCGCGCAAAGCATCCGGCAAAGGTACCCCGCTCCCCGAATTGTCAGCACACCATGCGGCTATCTGCTGCTCGCTTACTGGCTCAGGGTTACTTCCACAAACCCATTCACTGACATTTGCTGGCAGCTCACCGGCCGGCTCAACTGGGCTGGGCTGCTCACTATTGCTGTTGGATGAATCACTGCACGCGCTTATAGCACACACGGCCAGTATCGCGAGCACACTCGCACATTGGTCTCTTAACAACATTTTGGAGCCCCTTAGCCTCAACCGGAACACAGAGAGTTACTGTGTTCCAAAAATTTATTATTCGCCACTAATAACAAGTGAGCTCCATCCTGGCGTGTGCAAAATGCGCCACCAGAATATAGGGCAAAACTATACAAGGGAAAACTGGCACGACTCAATCGAATTGTGATTTATACTCACATCTAACACGGCGAGTTGCCTGGGCAAGCCCGCAACCAGCGACTGTATGCGCCCTACTCGCTCTCGCTTTGAAAGGGGTATGGCGAAAGCAGACTAAAGTGCTAAAACGAAAAATTGCTGGCAGTGAACGCATTGAACGTGCGCATCGCATCCTCTGGAGTGGCTGCCATGGGCGCAATTATTTGCGTATGCACACCAGTATGAGCATCGGCACGAATGCGTTCTCGCACCTCCTCCGCATTGCCTATAACGGCAATCTCGTCGATCATTTCGTCACTCATTGCGCTAGCTGTCTTTTGCCGATCCTTGGCCGCCCAGCCCTCGCGAATTGCGGCGGCCGCACCCTCATAGCCTGCCCAGGCCAGGAACTTGTTATAGACCGGAGTGGCATAATACGCACCGAAGGCGAGCCTGAATATGTCGCGCCCCAATGCTTTGTCATCCGTGACCAGTACCATCGCCCGGTTGACGACCTCTACATCCTCAGCGCGTTTACCGGCGCGCTCTGCCCCGATTCTTATGTGCTCCAGCATTTTTGGCAGTGCTCCCTGGGGCCACAGGTTTATAATGACGCCATCGCCCACCTCCGCCGCAGTTTCCAGCATGTTCCCGCGCAGCCCTGCGAGGTAGATTGGTGGAGGGTTATCGCAGGGGAGCTGCCTGTAGCCTTTACTATGAAGTGTATCGAGGGAGAAATCCGATTTCTCTCCCCTGAGCATGCTCTTGACCATTATTGTTGTTTCTTTCACTCGAGTGAGGGGTCTATCGAGAGGGATACCGTGCCATCCACCCATAATGGTTTCGCTGGAGGAGCCCAATCCCATTATGAAGCGCCCGGGTAGCACCTGACTGATAACGTCTGCGGTCGCGGCCAGCACTGCCGGCGTGCGTGTATAGACCGGAGTCACCGCCACCCCTATCCGCATTTGGCGCGTGTGATGCGCAATAGCCGCGACCTGCGTGAGTGAGTCGGGCGCACCGGCATCTGCAAACCAGCCATCAGTAATGCCATTCTCTTCTGCCCAATTGATCAGTTCCACAGTCTGCTCCAGTTTCGGACCAGCGGGCAGTGTTACGGCGATACGCTTTTCAAGTGTCATAGTCTGAACCTCATTTTACCCGAATGTTTGATCGTCCAGGATCGTTCACAATAGTGCCGACAATTTTGCTGCCTTATTCCGGCCGCCACAACCTGCATGATAGCCATCGAACCTGTGCACAGATTGTACTATCATTGCCACCGTGTTCGTTATACGCGCTCGCTGATCGAGATGAGGATTTCACAGACTCCGGCGATAACCGATCTCTACCGTTTCGGGCGCCTTACACAAGGCGTGATTCAGCGTTCACCAGCATTGCGGCTACTGACAACTTACCAGCATAAGAAGAGAGAATTGGCATGCTCGTTCACAACTATCTGGAATATTACGCCAGAAATACACCTGACGCCCCCTGCTTCACACATCACGATTCATCATTGAGCTATAGCGAGGTCAATGCTATTGCCAATCAGCTTGGCAACGGCTTTCTGGAGTTGGGTGTACAGAAAGAGCAACGGGTTGCAATTCTCGGCGAGAACAGCGTGGAGCACTGCCTGTTATTCATGGCCGCGAGCAAGGTGGGCGCCGTTTCGGTACCGCTGAACTACCGGCTGGCGTCGGCAGAGCTGGCTTTCATAATCTCAGATTCCAATACCCGTGTACTGCTAGTACTGGATGGAATGGAAGCTGCGTTGGATGCATTGCGGCCACAATTATCGCCCGACATTTCCATTGTTACCGCCAACCAACCCGATACCCTACACTGGAAGGACTGGCTCGCCGGCTTCCCCGCCACCAGCCCCTCAGTGGTAGTGGGCCGGGATGACCCGTTTATCCAACTCTACACCAGTGGCACCACAGGAAATCCTAAAGGCGTGGTGACCTCCCATTACAACATGCTGCAATTGACCATGATGAATGTGATTGCCACGCCACACCGGCCGGCTATCGGCACAGCGGGTATCATTTGCGCACCACTGTTCCACATCGGGGGCGCGGGGTCGGCTATCGCGGGTATCTATAACGGGCAACACACGATATTGCACCGGGTGTTCGATCCGATGAAGATACTGGACGACATGGAGGCCTATCCCGTTACCAGTATATTCATGGTGCCAGCCATGATCATGGCCGTATTACAAATCCCGGGGATAGAGCAGCGTGACTTCAGCAAGCTGGAAACGATGTTCTACGGCGCCTCCCCTATCTCGGAAACCGTGCTGCGCCGGGCCATCGAAGTCTTCCAGTGCGAATTTGTCCAGATGTACGGTATGACCGAAACCACCGGTACCGTGGTCAATCTCACCCCGGATGACCACCGTCGCGCGCTGGCCGGCAAGCCGGAGCTGTTACGGTCCTGCGGTCGCCCTTCCGTGGGTGTAGACATCAAAATTATGAATACCGACGGTGTTGAGGTCGACACCGGTGAGGTGGGTGAAATCTGGGTTAAATCCGATACCAATATGCTGTGTTACTACAATCTGCCCGAGGCCACCGCGGCCAACCTGACCGACGGCTGGATTCATACCGGTGACGCCGGTTACCTCGACGAGGAAGGCTATCTCTACCTCAAGGATCGTATCAAGGACATGGTTGTCAGCGGCGGTGAGAATATCTACCCCGTTGAAGTCGAGAATGCGCTGGCCAAACTTGATGCTGTGGCAGATGTGGCTGTGATTGGCGTGCCCAATGAGAAATTCGGTGAGGCGCTACTGGCGTTTGTTGTCACCAAGCCAGGTATGAGTCTCACCCTCGAGGAATTGATGGACTTCTGCCGGGACAAGATCGCCGGATACAAGATTCCGCGCCAACTTCAGATTGTCGATGAACTGCCGCGTAACCCTTCAGGAAAGATTCTCAAGAAAGTACTGCGTGAGCCCTACTGGGATGGTGTAGAAAGAGGCATCGGGTAGCGCGGCGGACTCAACCGAGTCAGACGGAGCCCTATTGCTCGCCTGTATGCGGTGTGATGCTGTCGTAGTATGCCTCTATTCGTTTCAGCCATGACAGGTACGCCTCCGTCCGCTGCTCTGGTGGAATGGCATCGCGCCCCTCCATGTGCAACACCTTGAGCTGTTTGTCGACCAACGCTTGCAACGCTTTACCGCGCAGCTGTGCAGGCTGGCCATCTGCGATAACATAAATTGGAGAGCTGTGGGCCAAAGCCCCATTGTGCGCCTGAGCAACCACAACATACCAGCGACTACCTTCAACGATGTCGGTGTGGAGAAGCGTTAAGGCCATATCGTCGCGCTCGTTCCTCGACACCTGTGCAATCTCTAGCCCCATACTGACCAGCCAGAGCCGCTGGGGAGAACCGACATACGGCGGCCCCTGCGCAGCGGCTCGAATAATTAACTCCTCACCTTCTTCCACCTGTAAGACGCTACCAATGTCCTGATCATTGATACTAAACTGGATAATCGGGCCCTGTGTGACATAGGTGCGCCCCGCTTTTAGCCCCTCGTACCAGGACTGGGGGCTCAGAGTTTGCTTTGGGAGTAGCTTTACATAGGTGCGCTGGTCGCCAATATGATCGCCCCAGGGATAATCCGAACCTGCCGATACGGGGATGCGAAACCCGAGGTTTAGCGCATCGTAATAGAGCTCGGGCCGGAAGATATCACTGTTGTCCAGCAGTTCCACAAAATCGACCAGACCATCTGGAAACAGTAGCGCGCCCGCTCTATAGGTGTGGAACTTGGCCTGGAAGTAGTGTGCCAGCCCGGTAACCGCGCCCTCGGCACGGGCCCGTGTAAAAATATCGCCATACAGGTAATAGTTGTCGGTATCGCGGTATAAGGTCTCGGTATTGAGCATAATGGCATGTCCCAGCTCTGGCGTTCTCGGGTCCTCCTGTCCAGAGGCTAGCCAATAGTTGCCTATGTGTAGATTCGCAGCCTTGCCAGTTTGTCGGGCCGGGAAATATAGCTCATTGGCATCCCCCATCTGTAGCGTGCTGGTGACATGAATATCCTCTGCCATTGCCGCCGTCAAAATATCCATGTCTCGCTGTGGGCCATCCCTCGCCACATGCACATGGGGATCCCCGGACCACCAACCTTGTGAGGGCAGGTCAATCCATCGTCGAAGCTTCACGCTCAGGCTCACACTGCCGCCTGCTTTCACCTCAAAACTGATTTTTTCCCGCTGGTATTCCAGGCCTTTTCCCGCGGTGAGTGTGTACTGTCCATCCGGCAGATACAGTACCGTTTCCCCATTGCTATGAATGGGAAATTTTCCGCGCCATTGACGTCGACTCGATGTTCGCCCCGGGTGAAGCTCATTGGGCAGGAATGGTTGCGCCAGTGGCACCTCCCGCCAGCCGTTGGTATTCGCAAGTGAGAGCATTGCGGGGGTCAGATTGCCGTGCTCATCCAAAAAATGAACAACGACAGGCGCCGTCTCACGCTGGTCGAGCGACTCAGTAAGCGGGAATGCCTGTTCAACCTCGCCTCTTTCGCTGCGTGGAATAGCCTGATGCGCAAGCGCTGCACAGGCGCTGCCAAGGCACACCATTAACAGCAGAACTCTAGCCATCATCCTCTGCCTCCTGTGCTCGATGCAGGTATTCTGCTTTGGCCCTGTCATACGCTGTTTCCGCCGCTTCTCTTTCGTCGGTGTGAATCAAGCGCGATTTGGTTTGCCACAGGTGCTCCACTGCCTTTGCCAACCATGTGGCGCTGGCCGCAGAAGCGCGCACCGGTTTATCGTCCACCTGCACAAATATTGGGTTGCTGTGCGAGCTTGGAAAAATGCGCAGCGCCAACCAGCTGGATTCGGTGACAGGAATATCAAAACCTATATCCGTCCAATTGCCGTCAGCTTTGATGGACTGGGATGCGACGGCCTCGCCATTCATCACAAGTTCCACTCTAACATTTCTCGAGCCTGGTATACGGGCGCGGGCGATATCCCAGGCCGGCTGTCGCTGCTCATCGCTTTGCGCGATATACATCTCAACATCTGAAGGCGACTCTGCTAGCCAGGCCGCCGCTCTCGCCCTGACATTCAGCACCTCTCCGGAACGCACCTGTACCTGGCTGCCGGATACCCCCAGTTCCTTTCCATTCACGGTAAAATCAATCAGATGCGATTTGCCATCACTCACATAGCTGCGACCCGCCCGCAGCGCACGCAAATAGGCGTCGAACCCCAGTTCCTCCTCCAACTTTGCGTAACTGCGTGCGATACCCATTTTTTCGTGGTAGATACAGGGAAAGTCGCTTTCGCCCATGATGGGGGTACGGTAGCCACTGTTGAGTGTGTGGTACCACAGGTTGAGTTCCTGGGTGGGAGGTGTATCGCCGACACCCAGTAAATCTACCAGGTCCTCGTTTAGGGCAACCACATAATCGTTGGCACCAATTCCCGACATAGGAGCGAGTGCAAGGTTTGGCAAATCTGCTTCAGGTCCATGCGGCTGCATGCCCCAACCGGCATGGAGGTAGCCGGTAGTGGCAAGCTTGTCGCGGGCCCAGCGCAAAATGGGGAGGTTCCAGCTCGGCCAGTCACTGATCCGCGCCGTATCGGGGTAGTTCGGCGACGGCAAGTTCCACAGCCCGAGATGCCCCATCTCATTCGATGGAAAATTGGACACTTCCATATCATGGTGCAACAGGGTGTTACCGCTTCGATAAGTCTTGCCGAAGTACTGTAACTGTTCCTGCCAACCGGGCACCCAATTGAGTACGGATACTATATTCAAGCCCTCGCCTTTTGCCTGTCTCAGTATCAGTTCTGGCACCACGCCCTGCCGCGGCGATTCGATGTGTTTACATCCGCTGGCATGAACATGCAGGTCACCGCTGAACCAACCCAATTGTTCCATGCTAATCCAGGGTTCGATATCCAATCGCAGCAGCTGCGCCGGTTGTGCCGCAATGATCACCTCGCGGCTACGGCTGATGGTCTCCGGGCCGCCGTTGTAGTCGACTCGGTAGCGACCGGGTGGCAGGTAGACATACTCCCCATCGCCGCGGTATATCTGCGCCTGGAAATAGAGGTCCGGAAACGGATCCAGTTGCGGCAGTCGACGCGCTGGAAAGGGGTAAATTCCAGTGAGATGTGTCTCTGGGCTCGCACTGGTTTGATAGGCTCCCTCCTCCCAAACCCGTTCCCACGGTCGTCTCATCGCAAAGCGATACCGGTAGTTCTCCGGGAGTGGATTGTCAGCGGGATCCAGCACCAGGCGGTTAACACCATCGGTGATGGTAATCGCTGCAACAGCAGGATTATCCAATTCATCCCTGATCACCAACTGCACGCGTGAGGCCGGCAGGATATCAAAGGGGATGACAGCATGCCCGCTATGCGGCTTTTCGGTATTCTCTGGGACAAAACTGACGACAAGTTCTACCTCCAGCTTTTCCTGATGACGTGTATAAATTTGTATATCTCGCGTCTCTACCGGCTCTCCACTTAGGGCACGCGACAGCTGCTGGCCGGGCTCTGCCAACAACTCGATGGTACTGTGCAGCACCTGCTGCGAAGGTATCTCATTTTCCGGCAAGGCGCGTTCACCGCCGTTGGATTTGCTAAAAAGGGGTTGCGCATTCGGGCTGGCAATGGTCAGGGTCCCAGCTAGCCCAGCGGGATTTCGAATAATTAGCTGAAAAGTTCGCCATCCAGCCTGCTGTAGCTCCGCCCTGTCCAACAATGGCGTGATCTGCACAACGGATGAGGCCTCAAGTTCAATCTCTGCGAGAATCTCCGCATTCGCAACACAGGTATACGGTGCCAAAACAGCCAGAATTATGCGCATTATGAGGTTCATAGGGAGGTATTTTCGTCTATTTGAAGCACATAGCTACCTCTCTTATGTGGGGGTATGATAAGGCCCCAAGACGTGAAATACTCACCCAAAATACCGACGGAAAAGCTCTGGAATGATGCGCTCGAAAGCGGCGACTACAACACGTGCACAGCCCCCTCGTCACAGTCTGTCAGCCTCGCTGGCGCCGCGCCCTGTGTGCGCGCAGTATCTTGTTCGGCCCACGCTTGAAAAACGTTATATCGAACTGCAGCAGTACAGTTATACGCTGCTGGTAGCGCCGCAGGGCTATGGTAAAAGCCTTATCATGAGCGCCTGGTATGCCGCACTTATCGAATCGGGTATCAAACCGATTTGGATAACGCTGGACAGCACCCACAACGATACTACAAAGCTTGCCTGCGCAATACGCGAGGCCTGCTACACTGTTCTCCCCCGCGAGGACGTTGACCCGCCGCTCACGCCTGAACACTTCGACGTAAACGACCTGCATCACCTGGGCAATATGTTAGGTGAGTTCGGCGAAAACCTGATTTTGTTTGTCGATCAGTACGAAGCGCTAAATGAGAGCGCTGCACTGGAGGGGATCAGCCAATTCCTGCTGCGATTGCCTCCCACAATTCACAGGGTCGTCGCCAGTACAGTGCCTCCTCAATGGTTGACACCAAAGCTCCAGCTCAGTGAACCCCTACAAATTCTGGCTCGGGAAACTCTAATGTTTTCTACCCCGGAACTGGAACAGTTTATGCGACTGGAAGGGCACCAGTCGCTTACTGAGGAAGACCTTCTCACATTGTCTGATGTCACACGAGGCTGGCCGGCCGCGTTGAAGCTTCTCAGCATGACATTACAATCCGTCGTCACGCCCGGTGATAAATCCAGGGTACTTCAAGGCAAATCTCCTCTCCTACGCGAATACCTCGATCGCAATGTTATCGCCGACCTGCCCGAACCATTAAAGGGTTTCGTATTTGCAACCGCTCACCTGCAACGACTTCGCGCCGATTTATGCAATCACATCGTAGGTACTGACAACGCCGATGAACAACTGGACGCGCTTTTGGAGCAAGGTATTCTCGAGGGGAACAACTATGCAGAGAAGTGGTATGCCTACCCTCCGCTACTGAGAAACTTCCTTCGATGGCAACTGGAAAAGGAGGATGCCAGAACGTTAGCGGAACGCCATTGCAAGGCCAGTGACTGGTATATGGAATTTGGGCTACCAGATGCCAGTCTCTATCATGCATTGCAAGCGTCGGATTATGAACGTGCCGTGGTCGTCTACGCTAACCATGCGCGCGATCTCGTTGTTGCTGGAGACGCTGCACTTATCGAGAAATTCGTCAGCGAGATCCCGCAGCACATACTTGAACAACACCCCTATTTCCTCTGGCCGTATTTGTGGATGTTGGTAATTACACAGCGGTTCAAGGAAGCCGGCCCCCACCTTACAGAACTTCAACAGCGACTTGAGTCCGGTGTTGTCGATCGCAGCGAAGTTCCGCTTATGCCGTCAGAGGAAGACCTGAAGGTTATCGAGTACCGTATCAAACAGGCACTGGACAGTGACTGGGCCGACCCTGCCGTCTGGCTAAAATTGAAGAAAAAGCGTGGCAGCGCAGAGGACTTTCTGCAGGAGCAGATTGAACTCTCTCTGGGTTCCGCGTATTTCAGGTGCAAGAAGTTCAGTGAAGCCTATACAGCATTTTACGAGTCCAAACGCCTGGCGGTGCTAAATCACACGCCCATTACCATGGTTTCAACAACAGTGCGGATGGCCGAGATCCGATATATCCAGGGTCAGCTGCAGGATGCCATGCACCAGTGTACCGAAGCAATCGATCTGGCAAGGCTGGTCCCCGGGCAGTTCTCGTTACTTTCAGGCATTCCACTTCTACTGATGAGTCGTATCTTTTATGACAAGAATCAAATCCCCGAAGCAGAGCAACGTTTTTACGAGGCTCAGGAAATGTTTCGTATATACCGAGCCACTCATTACCTCAAGGATTCAACACTGCAACGCGCCAGGCTGGCAAATACCAGTTCCGGCGCCAACAGCGCATTACACGTTCTCGAAGAAGCGATAGGTAATCTCGCAGAGCATGGTTTCGAGTCAAACTGTAACCAGCTACGCGCAGAACAGGTAAAGTATGAAGTACTGGCTGGCCGGTTTGATCAGGCTGAGACATTGTTGCAGCGGCTGGGTACCCCACTGGGTTCACGTGGACCCAGCCCCACATTTTACTGCAAACGCTCTGAAGAGAACCTCTATCTCAATTTTTGTCTTTATCTGATTAAAACCGGTTCTTATTCGACTGCTTCAGCCTGGCTAACTAAACTGTTCAATCAGGCAAAGTCAGCAGATGAATTGGTCTGGAGTGTCGAAATTTCAGTATTGCTTGTGCTTGCTCACGACGGCTGTAATGACGACAGCAGAACACTGCGCTCAGTCAGGGAGATGCTGCTTCTGGCAGAACGTACCGGGGTAGTTCAACCTCTCCTCGAAGGAGGTGATCGAATACTGCAACTGGTGAAAAAGCTATGCGCTACACAAACTCCCAGTGACTCCGCCGGGGAACACAGGCCTGCAGGAAATCTGTTGACGCTGCTTCTCGAACCCGGCAAAGAACCACCGGAACCAATGGGGGCTGACGATAAGGCACTGCCCGGGCTATCCACCCAGGCAGACGCCGTTCAAAATGACGCGGGGCTGACGCCACGTGAACTGGAGTTACTCGTGCTGGTAAGTGAGGGACACTCCAACAAAATGATTGCAGGGGAGCTGATTATTTCTGTAGGTACCGTTAAATGGCACCTCAAGAACATCTTCCTGAAACTGGGCGTTAGCAGCAGAACCCAGGCAATCTCCAAGGCCAGAGCGATTGGCCTGACAATTTAGGGGGCGTCAGACTACAGCATTTCACCGGCAAGAAATTCCAGCGTGTCAGGATCCGTCACACCTAACAGCATGCTGCTCACCTCTCCGCGACTATCAGCCGCTTTCCACGCAGACAACCTCTCTCTAATGCGCCCTTTAGGGCCGACCAGTGCCACGGCATCGATCAGCGCATCGGGAACCGCCGCTTCAGCCTCCTGCTTGCGGCCAGCCAGATAGAGATCCTGAATGGTGTTGGCCGCATCGCCATAACCAAGGCGCGTCGCATAATCGCAATAAAAGTTCTTCCCCTTTGCACCCATCCCACCGATATATAGCGCCAACCAGGGGCGAAGCGCATCAAAGGCAGCACCGACATCATCGTTGACACTGACGGACACAAAAGGTGCTACATCAAAATCCTTGAGCGACTTTCCATTCCCCGCCAGCTCGAAACCTGCCTCCAGGTCTGACGCGAATACACTGTATTTGTCGGGATCCATCCACACAGGAAACACACCGTCTGCGACTTGTGCAGCACATTTTAAACCGGCCGGAGTGATCGATGCGGTATAAATCGGGATAGCCGGGTTCGGTTCCAAAATAGTTTTCAGAGACTTTCCCAGTCCCGTTGCACCATCCGCCTTCAGTGGCAGTTGGTACTGTTTGCCATCAAATTCTACCGGACCCTGGCGAGCCATAATTAATCGCATGATCTGGATATATTCGCGCGTTCGGGTAACCGGCTTGCCGTAGGGAACGCCATGCCACCCCTCTACAACCTGTGGGCCGGAGGCTCCCAGACCAACGATAAAGCGGTTATCCGACAACTGTGCCAGACTCATCGCTGTCATAGCCGCCATCGCAGGACTGCGGGCCGGCATCTGCATAATAGCCGTACCAACGCGGATTTTCGAAGTCTGGGCCAATATCCAGGCGGCGGGTGAAACCGCATCTGAGCCATAGGCCTCTGCGGTCCAGACCGAATCGTACCCCAAGTTCTCAGCGTGCCGAATCAATTCCATAGGGATGGTGAGTTGCTTGCCCGAATAGCCGAGCAGAAGACCCAGTTTCATGGTGTTAACCCCTTTCTAAAGTTGTGAGCCGAAGCGATAGTTCAGTGTTGCACCGTAGGTTCGCGGCGCAGCTACCAGCCGTGGCAGCGCATCTGGTGGCGTCGCAGCGGTGCCGATACTATTCTCCAGCCAGTATTCTTCGTCTGTGGCGTTCTGTACCCAGCCTATAAGCTCCCAGTGACCCTCACTGCTCAGATAGGTGACGGAAAGGTTCAACCTGTCCCATTGCGGGATATTGGAGGCGCCCAGCGCATCAGTCGTGTCGTCTTCCCACACATAATCGGCATGCAAGGTGACTTCGCCACCCATCAGCGGGAAAAAGTAGTCGCCTATCAGGGCGTACTTATACTTTGGAACGCCGTTGACCTGGCTGCCCTCGCGTTCCGGAGAACCGTCAAAGTTTTTATACTCCGAGTCTATATACCCGAAACTGCCACCAAGCCGAAGTCCCTCAATAGGCAGAACGGTAAGGTCAATTTCAAAGCCCTTGATTTCAGCGTCTGCGTTGATAGTCTCCGGGGTGCCTGAGTCTGTCACAATACCGTTCTGCAGGTCGGTATAGTCCATATAATAGACTGCCATGTTGGTCTGTAGGCGCTGATCCAGAAAAACACCCTTAAGGCCCATCTCATAGTTGTCGACGTTTTCTGGGTCGAATGGGGTTGTCGCAGCAGCTGCAGTCGCCGCAGTTCCCTGATAACCGCCGCTTTTAAAACCCTGGCTGAACAACATATAAGCCATGGATTCCTCACCGAAATCGTATTCCAGAGAGAACTTATAGGTAGGGTCGCTCCACGAGGTAGTATCTTTGGTTTCGTAAATTTCATCTATGAGGCCACCATTATCTCCGGGGCCAACCAACCCGGGAAATCCGGGAAAAAAGTAATCCACCGTCGGATCATTAATCTGCGTGCGGCCCTTGAAGGTTTTCTTCTCATCGGTGTATCTGGCACCTGCCGTCGCCCGCAAGGCTTCGGTCAGGTCATAGGTAAACTCACCAAAAACAGCGAATGCCTCCGTCTCGATTTGCTGATGGAACATCAGCTCAGCCGTCGGGTATGGTAATTCTCCCGGGAAAAATACTTCGTCAAATACGTTCGAATAGAAATCGACGTCCCGCTTACCATCTTCGGCAAAATAATAGAATCCGAGCAACCAGTCAGCTTTGCCGTCGAATGACCAATCACCGTCACGATTGGAGATGAATTGAATTTCTGCACTACCCCAGTCTGAATTCTCATCGTGTGCTTCATTGAAAAGATTCACTGGTGAATGGTCTCTGTCCACATCAAAACGCGTTTCCGAAGTCCGCAAACCAAACAGGTATACACTGTCCATATTGTCATGCGCCATGTTGAGGCGCGCCATCACACCACCGGTATCCATTTTTTCGTAGCCGGTATTATCGACATCGACTTCGTAGAAACCTGAGGATGCGGGCTCCGGTGGCAGCCCCCCAAGTTCATGAATAACCGACTGAAATCCGGGCTCTACCAGTGTAAAAAATCGGGGATTGGGATCATTCTTCTGGTAGTCACCTGTGAGGGTGAATTCCACATCGTCAGATATGATGTACTTGAAGCCCAGGCGAGCGGCCTGAGTATCGACGCCACTGCCATCGCTGCCGTCGTAGATGTTCTTCATATAGCCGTCGGAATTCAGCGAAACCAGAGACAACTTGGCAAGCAGCTTGTCGTCGATGATGGGGCCAGTTACGTAGCCCTTGGCATTGTAGGTACCGTGCTCCGCTCCCTCAATGCTCACTTCGCCACCGAGTTCCGGGTCGGCTTCACGTGTGATGTACTTGATCGCGCCACCGGCACTGTTGCGACCATAGAGTGTTCCTTGCGGTCCGCGTAATACCTCCACCCGCTCCAGATCAAACAGTGTTGCGCCAGCAGCACCAGCACGGGGGATGTAGATGCCGTCGAGATAGACACCCACACCCGATTCCACTGAAATATCATCCACCGCCTGGCCGACACCGCGAATATTGTATTTCGCAGTACCGATACTTTGGGACTTGATCGTCAACCCCGGTACATAGTTTTGTAGATCAGCCGCATTGCGTATGCGCAAACTCTCTATCTGGGTTTCACCTAACACCGATAACGACGAAGCGACATCCTGAGCAGCCATATCTCTGTGGGTAGCCGTAACCCGCACCTCTTCCAGCACAAGTTGCTGGTGCTGAGCGATAGCAGGAAGCGCTGAACTCATTGCACAGGTAATCAACACCCCAGGTATGCGCTTCTTAAAATTATTGTTCATGGCAGTTCCTCATACGTTTTGTGTTCAGAAATATCAGATTAACCAGTTGCAAACCGAAAACACCCTCCCTATTGGCTGGGGTCGGCAGCCATTAGCTGCTCTACCAGCCAGGTTACCGCCTGTGGCTGTGCAATCTGCGAATAACGTGGGGCACAGTGCGGGTCTAATCCTAATACCCACATTTCACTCTGGCTCGCCTCTGCCTCTACCAGCTTCATATCATCCATCGACACCACAGCATCACGACCTCCGTTAACGATCAGCATCGGAACATCAATCGTTGCCTTACCCGTTCCGACCACGCCTGCGTCCAACAGGGAGAACGGATCGGCATTCACAAATTCCATAAACTCGTCGACGTCAAAGTTATCCGGGTCGAATCCCATACGCCTTAATGAAGAGCGCAATAGCGGGCCGGTTTCCGATTTCAATGCGGCCTTCATTGCTTGGGGCGGGACCTGAAAGGCGGAATGTACAAGTCCACAATAATTCACAACCGCCTTCAAGCGTGGATCATCTGCCGCCATACGTATTGCGTAATAGCCGCCAAAGCTCCCACCCCAAAGTCCAATCCGAGTGGTGTCAAATTTTCCCGTCTCCGCGAAGTAATCGATCAAACGCTTATGTAGCTTGTGAGAATCCGGGCGGGCCAACCAATCCATACTTTCCCCGGTACCGGCCAAATCAAAAGCGGCCATGGCGATACCGGCCTCCGGGAGCAGCTGACTCATGGGCTCAGCCCCCTCCTTCGATCCATCGACGCCACCGGTGTAGATAACAAGTGGTGGCTTCTCTACGCCATGGGGCAGGTATAGGTGGACTACAATTTCATGTCCTTCAAAAGGTACCCTGACAACCTCAAACGGCGTCTCCAGATACTCATTCATCTTCAGTTTCATGTCTCGAAAGCGCTCATACGATCTTCGTTCAGCGGGAGTGAAGTTATCCGGAAGATAGCCGTGCCGATACAAGCTCATCGCCTGGCCATAGGCTTCAAATGCTTCCTCTGGCTTGCCTTCAGCAGCCAGTTTATCGCCGCGCTTTTCGTACTGCTCACCAAGCAACCTCCACTCATATGCCCATACGCCCGGGCCATCACCTGAAATAGAATTGATCCTACTCGCGGTCTCATCAACCAATGCCTGGTCACCAAGATGCCGCCCCAGCGACTGGTTGCGTCCACCTGCAATCACCAGTTCACCTGAATCACTAATGACCTGGGCCTCAACTACCGGTGCCCATACCCCATTTGCCAGCGCTAACGCTCCTATCAGGGCCGACGCCAAAGTTCTAGTAAACGACATGTACTTGCCTCTCTTGGTGGGTGATGTATCCGACTTTTTCAAAAATTAACACAATTGATCGCCATTCCTACCCCTCCTTCGGGTAGGGCAATTAGCCAAACACTCAAGTTAGTATGACCATAAAGCGATTCAGGGAAGCCATGTAAATGCACCGCACATTATCACGAAGGCAAGTTCTGTATGGCCTTGCGGCTATGACAGCGAACCATTTGATGCCTCTTTCTTCATTCTCGGCGGCTCCACACAAACCCGATTGGTTCAAAATCTCGCTGGCTCAATGGTCATTCAAGGATGCGTTCTACAGTGGCGAAATGAGCAATGCGGCGCTACCTGAATTTACACGCTCACAACTGGGGCTAGGTGGAATCGACTATCTCAGTGATTTCTGGCTCGATTCCTACCGTGACCTGGCTGCGATGTCCCGAATGAAACAGCGAGCGAAAGACTGGGGCATCGAAAATATTATGATCATGCTGCACAAAGTCGGCGATGTCGCTCACGTCAATCCGACAGAACGAAAGCGAATACTGGAGGATCACCAGTACTGGATCGAAGCAGCCCACGCTATGGGCTGTTCAATGATTCGGGTCAACGCCCGCTCAGAGGGGCCGCGTGAAACACAGTTGTCCCTGATAAGCGAATCTATTCGACAACTGTGTGAATTCTCAGAGCCGCTGGGCGTCGATATTGTTATCGAGAACCTCTGGGGCAGCCCGTATTCCTACAACGCACAGTTTATCATGGAGGTTGTGAAGAAGGTTGATCACCCGCGCTGCGGCACACTCCCTGATTTCAACAACTTCCGCTACGACGACCCTTATTCAAGTGTTGCCATAATGCTGCCCAGTGCGCGATCAGTCAGTGCCAAGAGCCTGGATTTCACACCCACAGGGCAGGAGAAATACATCGACTACCACCGCATGATGAAGATCGTATACGACAGCGGCTACCAGGGTTATATCGGAATTGAGTGGGAGGGCTGTAAAAAGTCTCCTTTAGAGGGCGTCCTGCTGACAAAAGCGCTATTGGAAAAGACCGGTAGAGAGGCCTCCGCTATATGAACTCTCGCAGGGCGTTTCTCTACCAGATGGTCGCGCTTGGCAGCCTTGCGTCACTTCCCCCATCCTGCGCGCTGGCACAAACTGTGCTGAGCACTGCGCAGCCAACTGATTTTGAAACGCTCTCTGTCGCTCAGGCCACTTTTATGGCAGAACTCGCTGATCACATTCTACCCGCTACAGATACGCCAGCTGCCAGTGAGACAGGTGTTGTGGCGTTTATCGACACTATGGTGACGCATTGGTACAGCGCGCCGGAAACGGTGCAGTTTCTCAATGGACTGGATAGTTGCCGGGAAAGCGTTACAGGCGCGCTATCGCAGGCTGTTGTCGCAGACCTCGACAGGCAGGCTTTTGCCGGCACGGACAGCAACACAGGTAGTTTAGCCGAGCAGCTTGAGTTCTACCGTGTAGCCAAGGAACTTGTGCTGGTTGGTTATTTCACTTCACAGCGCGGAATGTTAGACAGCCTGCATACACACGGGCCGGTTGGTCAGCATTCGTTCGCGCCTTCTGGACCGCCCGGAGGCCCAATTGGATACTAAAACATACGACGTCATTGTAGTCGGTTCCGGTATCACCGGTGGCTGGGCCGCCAAGGAGTTCTGTGAAGCGGGACTTTCAGTCCTGATGCTGGAGAAAGGCAGGTCCGTAGAGCATGGTGACTATCCAACAGAACACCTGAGTGCCTACGATTTGCGGTTCAGAGGTAAGGGTGATCGACAACTGGTTGAAACGGACTATGCCATACAAAGCCAAACAGGCCAGTTCAATGAAGCTACGTCACAATTCTTTATCAACGACCGCCTGAACCCTTACACGACGGCCGATGGAACAGAGTTTACCTGGATCAGGGGGAACCAGTTGGGAGGTCGCTCCCTGACGTGGTCGCGGCAATGCTATCGTATGACAGAGAGAGACTTTACGGCCAATTTAGAGGATGGAATTGGCATTGACTGGCCCATTCGCTACCCCGACCTCGCCCCCTGGTATGACCATGTAGAGCGGTTCGCCGGCATCAGCGGCGAAGCCAATGTGAGTCCGCAAATTCCGCACGGCGAGCTGATGCCGCCACTGCCACTGAACGACCCGGAACTGCGTTTGAGAGCCTCCAACCTCAAGCACTTCCCGGGACGCCCCCTCTCGGTTGCGCGGGTAGCCGTGTTGACAAGACCAAAAGGACATCGGGCAGCCTGCCATTTGTGTGGCCCCTGTGCCAGGGGTTGTTCCGTGGGCGCCTACTTCAGTACACAAAGTACCACATTGCCCGCAGCGCGAGCCACGGGCAATCTTACCTTGCGCACGGACAGTATCGTGCATCAACTTATCTATGATGAAACCAGCAACCGGATTCGCGGCGTTAAAGTTATTGATGCATTCACCAGGGAAGAGAATGAATATCGCGCGAAGATTGTATTCCTGTGTGCATCGGCGTTTGAATCAGTGCGCCTATTGCTGAACTCCGGTGCCGGAAAGGAGGGCCTTGCAAACTCCAGCGGTACACTGGGGCGGTATCTGATGGATCACCATTTTGGTGTAGGTGCGAAGGCACAGATTGATGATGTTCCAAGCAAAAACTTTAGCGGCTCACGGCCCTGCGGCTTTGTGGTGCCTCGTTTTCGAAACATCAGTACCCAGCGCAGCGATTACGTTCGCGGGTTCCAGATGGGCGGCAGGGCCAGCCAGATAGGCTGGCCTCGGGGCTTTGCACAGTCGGGTGTCGGCGTCGACTTCAAGCAGGAAATAAGCCAACCAGGGCCGTGGAAAATTCGCCTGACCGGCGCCGGCGAAACACTGCCAAACGTGAACAACCGAATGACCCTTGACCCCAATGTGAAAGACGCATGGGGCATCCCCGTGCCGCGATTCGATGTCAGATTCGGTGAGAATGAGATTAAGATGCGCGTCGATATCATGAACTGCGCCGCTGAAATGCTGGAAGCGGCGAAATTCAAGGACATCAAGGCCTACAATGATCTGCAGGCGCCCGGCAAGTATATCCATGAGATGGGTGGCGCGAGAATGGGCAGGGATGCGAACACATCGGTTTTAAACGGCTACAATCAATCGCACGACATACCTAATTTGTTCGTAACAGATGGTGCCTGTATGACCTCCTCCGGAAATCAGAACCCCAGCCTTACATATATGGCCCTCACGGCCAGGGCCGCACACTTTGCGATAGGACTACTGCGCAACTCGAGAATTTGATGACGCCCCACCTCCCGGTAGAATCCCGAGCTCATCGCTAACTAAGGGGCCTCCCATTCTGAATTCCCGCAGACGCCGATCATTTGCCCACTGATACTGCGCCCATTTGTTGCAAGAAAGAGCGCTGTCTCACCGATTTCACGCGGATCTATTCGCCGCCGCATAGAGATGTACATCAATCGCTGTTGCTCCGCTTGCTCCATTGAAATCCCCTGTTCCTGTGCTCGGGATCGAACCAGCGCGTGACCGCGTTCGTTGTCTATCGCCCCGGGGAGAATTGCGTTGCAGCTGATATTGTAAGGACCTAGCTCACGCGCGCAGTTCGAGGTTAGACCTTGAACAGCCTGTTTGGAAGTCACGTAGGCAGCGCGCAAAGGCAAACCGGTTCTGGCCGATGCACTGGAAATATTGACAATGCAGCCGCTGCCCTGTGGTTTCATCACTCGGGCTGCGGCGCGCATGCAGTAAAACGTACCATTGAGGTTAACGTCGAGTGTCTGCTGCCATGCGTCGTCACTGATTTCATCGAGCGGCGCGCGTGGACCACCCAGCCCGGCATTATTGACCAGAACATCCACTCCGCCGTACAACGCTATCACCTGATCAAACATCGCATTGACTTCGTGTGAATTCCCCACATTGGTTTCACTACCTTGCATACCGCTAAACTCGCCCAATGTAGCGTGTAGAGCAACTTTGTCGATATCGCATATGAAAACGTGATGTCCAGCGTGATGGAAGATCTGGGCTATCGCACGCCCGAT
Source organism: Halioglobus sp. D3-4 (assembly GCF_055809315.1). Taxonomy (NCBI): domain Bacteria; kingdom Pseudomonadati; phylum Pseudomonadota; class Gammaproteobacteria; order Cellvibrionales; family Halieaceae; genus Halioglobus; species Halioglobus sp. D3-4. Next base: position 1,157,856 of record NZ_CM147907.1, on the reverse strand, counting down.
ACCGGAAGCGCCTGCTGTCACTATCACCTTGAGCGTGCTATTCATCACAGTCGACTCCATACACGTCTATCGCGCGTTGCCTTGAAATTACCCCTTCCCTCACATCGGCTATAGTCTTGGCGCGTTCTCTACTGGCAGGATCGCCATAACCACCTCCGCCACTGGTAATAGAGACCAGAGCCTGACCCGGACGCAACGACAGTATGCCGTACTGTGGCAGGGCCTCCTCCCGGCCGTCAGCGTGCCTGATGCACTGGCGCCCGGCGCGTGCACCAAGCCCGCCATTTACACCCTGCGGCGGGTTCTGAAGGCCATCCGTGAGATAGGCGATCTGCAACTCGGGAGCTGTCGTTTCGAACTCGATATACTTGCCAGGAGCACCTCGGTGCTTGCCCGCTCCTTCACTGTCTTGAATGAGATAACGGCTTCGAACCAACAGCGGCTGATACTGTTCTGCCTGCTCAATACTATCAAGGTAGCCCATACCGCCATTTCCCGCATGCGAATAGTGCAGCCAACCGTCGGCACAGGGTGTACCCGCTCCCCCTGAACTCCCGAGAAACACCTGGTTAACAAAGTCTTTTCCTGTGTTCGGGTCGCGCCCGGAGAACACACCGCGACAGGCGGGAAGGTTTGCGCCTATTTCCGCCATACCAACATTTTCCCCGATTTCTGAAATCCCAAGCTGTACCGCATTGGCAATACGATCTGCAATATTGGTTGTAGCAGCAGAACAACTATGCGGGTGCGTCGGTATACCGACAATACAGCCCTGGCGCAGGACGAGGTGAATGCGCCGAAATGAACCCGCATTTTTGGGTACAGTAGAATCTATACAATTAAATATGCCGATCATCGCAGAGGTGTGGACACAGGCTTCTGATACATTTAGCCCGTTTGGCTGGCAATCCACATTGTCCGTCAGATCGACGCTTACCTGTCCCATGTCATTGTCGATACGAACTTCTGCGGCCACCGTGATCGCTTTTTCACACACACCGGGAATAGCATCGTGAGTACTGGTCGCTCTCGCACTGCCAGCTGGCAGCTTCAAGATTGCCTGCTCCATGCATTGTTCAGAGTAGTCAAACCATTGGGTATTGAATGACTCCAGAACATCCCAGCCGTACTCCTCACCTAGCGCCATCAAGGCCTTCTCACCGGTACGAGCCGCTCCCAACATGGCCATGAAGTCGCCTCGCCACTGTTCGGGAACACGAATACGTGTCATGCACATACGCACAATATCGTCGATGTCTCGATAGTTTCGCTGTACCTGAACCGCAGGAAATATCAGGGCCCCCTCTTCATAGACGTCGCGCGCCTCACCAAAATACGTCGTCGGTTGCGAGTTTCCTATGTCCGCCTGGTGTGCCTTTACCACCACGGTATATCGATGTGTCGCATTACTATCAAATACTGGCACCAAAATGGTGTGATCAGCGGGATGAGAGCAACCGTGGTAGGGGCAGTTGTGAAGGAAGGCATCACCGGGCCGTAACTCGGGGTGATAATCAACCATGCTGGCGGCCATCATATCCGGACCACGCAAAACATGAATTGGCAAACTTTCAGCGGCACAGAGCAACTCATTGCGATGCGTTACAATGCAACAGGAAAAGTCTCTCGCTCGGTTGAGTACTCCAGAGCGCCCGGTACGCAACAACGTACTGGCCATATTCCGCACAACGCCCTCGAGTCGCGCATTAATCACCGCAAGCCTGGCACCATTGAGCGTAGGACTTTCTACACAGCTATTCACGACCACACCTCCAGATGACCGCTGGCATTGCGGGAAAACGAATCTTCAGGACCAATCACTACAGATGTAAAAGCTGATTCGACAACCGCGGGCCCGTGCCAGACGGTGTCTGCCTGCAGTGTGTCCCAAGCATGAATGTTAGCCTGCACGGCGCCAAGGGTGCTGAAGATGCAGGTACGGGTGGTCGGTTCAACAACTCCGTTGGCTCTGGATTCAAGAGGTCCCAGGCTATCTGCGGCAACGCCACATTCAACCCGCCCGATCCAGTTGCTGATCTCGATACTGGAGCGATAATCACTGTACTGAAACAGGCGTTTATGTTCACAGTGAAAAGCCTCAATCAGTGCGTTCACATCGCTTTGGTTCTGGAAGTTCGAACAGGGCAATGGCACCTCAATATCCCAAGCCTGATTCTCATAGTGTGCCTCTATATGCATTGATACGCGTGAACTTGTTTCGGGACTGCCAACTCTGGCGACGAACTCCCAACAACGTTCAGCCAAATCGAGCAGTACGGCATTGACTCGCTCAATACTGAACTGCGCTGTGCTCGCTGCCAGCGCCACGCGAAACTCACGACTGATGTCAGTCACCAACGCTCCAGCCGCACTCATTGTCGCGCCCACCTCAGGGATGATGACCTTTGTACATCCCAAGCGCTTCCCCACTGCAGCTGCGTTCAACCCTGCCGCGCCGCCACCACCAATCAACACTGCGTTGAGCGGGTCTACTCCGTAGCCACTGGCAAAGTCATAGATTGCCTGGCACATCTTTTCGGTCGAGACTTCGCAAATTGCAACGGCCGCTTCAACAACAGAGATACCCAATGGGGTAGCAACTTTTTTGTCGATTGCATCACGGGCGGCACTCAGATCGAGCTTGATATTGCCACCAAGAAAGTTGTCCGCATCCAGATATCCGAGAACCAGGCAGGCATCTGTAAATGTAGCTTCAGCGCCTCCTTTGGCATAACAGGCCGGGCCAGGTTCAGACCCCTGACTCTGCGGCCCCACATGCAGCACTCCACCTGAATCTACATAGGCAATACTGCCGCCACCTGAGCCGATACTCTTTATATCAACGGAGGGAAAACCCGTCATATGGCCAGTGTAGGGTTTACCAATCCACATCTCCCTGGACAGTGGAATCTGGCCGTCCCTGACAATACTGATATCGAAAGTGGTACCGCCGGTATCTGCAATAATCACGTTGGCTTCGCCGGACACAGAGCGCCCTGCGATTGGTGCCATTGAAGGACCCGAGTTCAAAACGTGGATGGGGGCATTGGCCACATCCTTCACGTCGAGCAGGCCTCCCTGGGAACTGATGATAAGCACCCTGCCCCGGAACCCTGCCTGTTTCAGTCGAATTTCCAGGTTCCCAAGGTACGAAGCGACCAGCGGCTTGAGCGACGCATCAATACAAGCAGATGATGCACGCCGGTACTCGCGTACGACGGGGTTGAGCTCATGCGACAGTGTGAACGGTATATCAGGCAGATGCTCGGCTAAAAGTTCGCCTATCCTGCGTTCATGCGCTGCATTGCTTATTGACCAGAGAAGGCAAACGGCAACCGCCTCGACTTTCAGTGTCTTGAGATTTTCAATCAACGACAGAATTTCGCTGTCCTGCAGTGCTACCAGCACCTCACCAGACGCCGAGACTCGTTCGTTTACCTCCAGAGTGAGAGCGCGGGGTACCAGCGGTAACGGATAGGCTGTGGCGTGATCAAATGGGTCCTCTCTTCCGCCCTCTCTCAGCGTCAAAATATCGGGATGACCGGCAGTTGTAAGTAAAGCCGTTTTGGCGGCGTTGCCGGTAATCAATGCATTCAGAGCATGTGTAGTGCCGTGAATAAATACCTCGCCCTCTTCAAGCAAGGATTCAAGCGTCTGCTGGCGTGCATCAGCCGCCTGCTGTAGAGCCAGGAGAATGCCTGCTACCGGGTCCTGATAGTTGGTTAACACCTTGTGGATTGTTAACCGTCCTGAAGCTCCCTCGACCACCAGATCTGTAAACGTGCCTCCTGTGTCAGTTGCAAACCTCACGCCGGCAACTTCCTTAATCCAAACTGATCACGGCACTCCTGCGGGGTTGCAACGCTCTTACCCAACGCATGGATAATATCCACGGCGCGTTGCACCAACTGTTCATTGGTCGCAAAGACACCTCGACTGAGATACAGGTTGTCTTCCAGACCTACCCTGACATTGCCTCCCAGTAAAATCGCTTGTGCGACCATAGGCATCTGCATACGAGCGATCCCAAACCCCGCCCAACTGGCACCTGTGGGCAAAAGGTTGCGCATGTATAGCATCGTTTCTGTGTCACAGGGAGCGCCCCATTTCACACCGAGAACAAACTGGTAAAGCGGTATACCTTCGATCAAGCCGTCGTCAACCATCGAATTCGCAAACAGGATATCTCCCGCCTGGAAGGCCTCCATCTCCGGCTTGACGCCGGCATCGCGGAATACACTAGCCATGGTACGCAAGGTACGGGTTGTATTGAGATACACGAACTCCTCATCACCATCACCCTGGTTTGCTGTGGTGACATCCAAGGAGGCCAACTCGGGGCGGTTCTCAACGATATGGATAGTGCGTTGCTCAACATTCTTCACATTGGTGCCGGGCCCCGCCCGGCTCTCATCGGCGGGGTCTGGATAGAACCTCGCGTTGCCTCCACAGGTGAGGTTTATCACAACGTCTATACTGCTATCACGAATTCTGTCTACAACCTCCTTGTAGAGTTTCGGATCCTGACTTCCTTCTCCTGTTTCGGGGTCACGTACGTGTATATGCACGACGCTGGCTCCCGCCTTTGCTGCACCCAGGGCACTGTTTGCAATCTCCTCAGGCGTAATCGGAACATGGGGGTGAGCTCTGTTGAAGGACATTCCGCCGGTGACGGCACATGTGAGGATAACTTTATCAGTAAAATTCATATTACAAGCCTGCCGATCTGCCTTCGTCCGCTAGTAGGGTACTGCCGTGCATCGCACGACTGCGCGCAGTAGCCAGAAACAAAACTGTTTCCGCGATATCCTCCGGCTCGGAAAAAAGTCGCTGGCTCGGCGTTGTTCGTTCGATCATAGCCCGCCGCTCGGCAAACTCCGGCTCGCTGCGAATATCTGCGTTAATAGGTGTGGCCGTATTACCCGGTGCTACGGCATTGACGTTGATATTGTGTGGCGCCAACTGCAGGGCAAAAGATTTGGTCAATGCAACTACGCCGGCTTTAACTGCGCTATACAAGCCATACTGCGCGGACCCCACATAAGCTGCGACAGAGGAAAGGTTGATGATCTTGCCCTCCTGCTTCGCGATCATTATCGGCGCAACGCGATCAATCATAAAAAACAGTCCCTTCAGATTGATGGCTACCATCTGGTCAAATTCTGACTCCGTGGTTTTACCTAGTGCGGTGGGGTGAAACACACCGGCACAGTTCACCAGGATATCGATTCCTCCCAGAGCGTTCTGGATATCGCCAACCAGCGCTTCGATCTCCGCTATAGACGCCACATCGCAAGTGAAGGCATGCGCGCGTCCTCCCCGGTCAGATATCTCATCCACCACAGCCTGTGCCTTGGAACGATCAGCACTCGCCACCACGGCCACAGTGGCTCCCTCTCTGGCGAGTAACCGCGCTGTCGCTGCGCCAATTCCAGATGACCCTCCGGTAACAAGCGCGACCTTATTGTTAAGCGGCATTTCTGTCATTGGTGTTAATCCTTTTCTAATATCAAGACAATAGGTAGAACGAAAGTACTCCGATGATCCATACACTCAGGAAATTGAGCAGGAGTCCTGCGGAGGCCATTTGAGCAATGCTAATCTTCCCTGTAGCAAACACTATCGCATTCGGCGGAGTGGCAATGGGCAGCATGAAAGCGCAACTCGTCGCCAGTGTGGCAGGAATGATCAGTGTCAGTAGCGGATAGTCCTGCGCGAGTGTGACAGCGGCCAGTACCGGTAGAAGGGTTGCCAGCGCGGCGGAGTTATTTGTCAACTCAGTCAACACCAGGGTAAAGGCAGTCACACATAGCAACAGGGGGAAGAGCTGCCAGTTGCCCGATTCGACAACCTGGGCTACCAGCCAGCTCGTCAACCCACTGCTGGTCATAGCCCCCGCCAACGCCATACCTCCGCCATAAAGTAATATAACGTTCCACGGCAGCTTCTCAGCTGTGGGCCAATCCATTAAACGGCCACCCTGCCCGCAGGGCACAATGAAAAGAACTATGGCACCTATGAGGGCGATGGCCGTATCGCTTAGCTGTGTCAGGCCGGGGATCTCTTGCAGAAACGGGCGCGTAATCCAGCAAAGTGCGACTGCACCGAACACAAGGGCAACGCGTTTTTCACGGGATGCCATTTCTCCCAAACCGCGGTAGCTCTCATCGATATTTGAACGCGCAGCAGTGATATTAAGATCTCTTTCAGCGATGGGGAAACTGAGCCGGGTCAACGACAGCCAAATAACAGGTAGCAGTATCACCACAATGGGCAGGCCAAACTGCAGCCAGCCAAAGAAACTGATTTCAATCCCGAATTCACTCTGCAGGTAACCTGCCATCAACAAGTTTGGCGGCGAACCCACGAGGGTTCCCAATCCGCCAACACTAGCGGAAAAAGCCACTCCCAATAGCAGGGCAACTTCAAATCGCCTTGCGCCTCGTTCTGTTGAGCCGCTGCTCGCCTCAGCGACGACAGAGAGGGCTATCGGCAACATAATGAGTGTGGACGCCGTATTGCTGATCCACATACTCATGGTTGCCGTGGCAACCATAAAACCACCAATAATGGATGCAGCAGATCCTGTAAATTTGCGCAGCACAATTAGCGCCAGTCTGCGATGGAGCTGGGCCTTTTCCAGAGCAAGCGCCAGAATGAATCCACCAATCAACAGGAAAATAATTGGGCTTGCATAGCGCTGCGCGACAGTCGACAGACTGTCGATGGACATAAGCGGGAAAAGGATCAGCGGCAAAAGGGACGTCATTGCAATTGGCACGGCAGCAGTACCCCACCAGATAACGACCCACAATAACGCTGCTGCGACCTTAACGCCTTCTGAGCTTAAGCCCTGCGGCACCGGCAACACCATCACCAATAGAAATATCAGAGGACCGGCAAACTGCCCGATACGAACGACATTCAGTGCGCGGGAGACCTTGTGCGGCTTTGCGTAGTGTTTGTACATAAGGTCATGCTCAGCGATTTGCCAACAATTGAAACCACCCTAAGGGGAGGGTAAAATCAGTTCTGCCTTGTAGAACCTACGAATTTTGCTGTCCGCTATCGGCGAGGTATCGATCTTTCAATTCTTTGTAGTGAGCAGCACTGTCGCGGAAGTGGGCTATCTCAGAGTCCTTCAATGGGCGCACTTCCCGTGCTGGACTCCCGGCGTACAGGTAATGTGAACGAAGAAGCTTTCCGGGTGTCACCAGGGCTCCCGCCGCGATGACTACCTCAGTTTCGACAACTACCCCATCCATCAAAATCGCGCCCATGCCGATCAGAACGCGATCAGACACAGTACAGCCATGCACCACTGCATTGTGGCCAACCGTCACGTCCTCGCCGATATCCAGAGGCCAGCCCTCAGGGTTCTGCTCGCCTTTATGGCTGACATGAAGAATACAACCATCCTGAATATTGGTCCGTGCACCTACTCGTACGCTGTGTACATCTGCACGTATAGACACCTGGGGCCAGATGGACACATCATCCCCCAGTGTCAGATCTCCGAGGATGACTGCGCTGTTATGAACCCAAACACGTTTGCCAATTTTGGGAGAATTCCCGGCAAATGTCCTTCCAGAACCTTCACTTGATGCCGTCATTCAGTACTCACTCCTGACAGAGGATTGTTTTGCGTCAAACGAGATGCGGGCAATTTTTGATACCCACACGCTATATACTCGCATCTGATTAAACACTTTTGCACAACGACACGGCCCCCCCGTAAGTTAGGGAAGTGACCGATAATGCCGTGACTCCCCTGACAAGGTTTCATGGCTCGGGATCAACCGGGGTCATTGACGAATGACTTACTCATAGGCTGGACCGGTACAACTATCCGCTGGATTAGATACTATAGGGGTGTACGCCTGACGCGCTGGTTATAGCCAGACACAAGAAAACTCATAGGGTAATTCAAATGCCTGAATCCAACTCGAAAGCAACCGAATTGCAGCGCACCGTGGGGCTGGTGCCACTGACGCTGATTGCTGCAGGCGGTATTCTGGGATCTGGCTGGTTGTTTTCACCGCTGCTGACGGCGCAGTTAGCCGGTCCCGCATCCATGATAGCGTGGGTTATTGGCGCAATTGCAATGTTGCTGTTGGCCTTCAGTTTCGCAGAAATTGCCAGCGTCCTCCCGGTTGCCGGTGGCATTGCTCGTATCCCCAGATACACACACGGTGACATTACCGCTGCCGTAATCGGCTGGACCGCCTGGGTCGGCTACTGCACCCAGGCACCGATCGAAGTTGCTGTCGTACTGCGCTATGCGGCCAGCAGTTGGCCCGCCCTGGTAGTCGATACGAAAACAGGTTCGCTAAGCGGCCTCGGGTTTTCAATTGCCGGGTTGCTACTGGTAATTTTTGTCGTGATAAACGCCCGAGGCGCGGCCGCTTTCGCCCGTGCCAACTCGGCAGTTACCTGGTTGAAGTTCGCTATACCCATCATCATTGCAACGACATTTATTGCCAGTCGATTCGATACCGGGAACTTTTCATCAAACGCGGGCTTCGCTCCGTACGGCTGGCACGGGATACTGTCCGCGGTATCGACCGGCGGCATTATTTTTGCTTTGATCGGGTTTCGCCATGCAATAGACATGGCCGGGGAAACGCGTAACCCGCGCAGAAATGTACCGCTCGCATTGATTTTCGGTTTACTGATCCCGCTGTTTATTTATCTGGCGCTGCAGGTTTCGTTCATCGGCGTGCTCTCCACGGAGGATTTGGCAAACGGTTGGGCGAATGTAGAGGCAGCACATGGGCTGGGCCCGCTGGCGGCAGTATCCATGGCACTGGGGATGAGTTGGCTTACTGCCGCTATTTTCGGTGGGGCTCTGATCGGGCCCGCTGGTGGTGCGCTGGTGGCTACCGGGTCTAATGCGCGACTAGCCTATGCACTGTCGCGCAACCATTTTCTTCCAAGAATCATTGAGCGCCTTTCATCGCGAAGTGTTCCAGTCTATGCGCTGGCATTAAACTTCGTACTCGGTTTCGCGCTATTATTGTCTTTGCAGTTCGAGCAAATAGTAGCAATTAATTCCGCAGCGATTGTAGTGTCCTTTTCGATCGGGCCGGTCGCGGTGATCGCACTGCGCAGGCAGATTCCCAACCCACCTCAGCGCTTCAATATCCCCGCCCCGCGCCTTATCGCAGTACTGGGTTTTATCGTGTCAGCGCTGATAGTCTACTGGAGCGGCTGGACCAGCATGAAGCTGCTGCTGCTGATAGTGTGCACAGCCCTGGTCACGCTGTTCGTGAAGCGGGTAGTCATCGAGCGAAAAGCACTGGACACATTCGATACGCGCGAAGCGCTGTGGCTGATTCCGTTTCTGGCCAGCCTGACGCTGATATCCTGGCTCGGTAACTTCGGCGGTTCAGGGTTAATTCCCTTTGGCTGGGACATGGCACTGATTACACTCTGTACACTGGTGAATTTTGAGATCGCCAACTGGTGTGGATTAAAGAACGACAAAGCACGCATCTATCGGGATGCGCATAAGCCGCCACCGGGAGTAGAAGAAACGTAATGGTCCCGCTGCGGCTTCTTCATTATCGCGGCTACGGTATACTCGGAACATATTCACAAGATTCTGAAAGCGGAAGCATTTATGCTCAAATCGTTACAGTTAGGCAACAGCGGTCTGCAGGTTTCCCGTCTCTGTCTGGGAACAATGAATTTTGGCATCCCCGGACAGGGGCATCAGGGTGACTGGACATTGGACAAGAACCAGTCCCAGGAAATTTTCCGGGCAGCCATAGACGGAGGTCTCTACTATTTCGACTGTGCTGATTACTACGGCCTGGGTGCATGTGAGGAAATTGTAGGGAGCCTATTGCGGGAAATGCTGCCCCGTGACGAATACGTACTGAGCACTAAAGTGGCAATGCCCATGGGTCGCAATCCAAATATGAGCGGCCTGTCGCGCAAACATATTATCGAGGGTATGGACAACAGCCTGCAGAGGCTGGGCCTCGATCATGTAGATCAGTTAATCATTCACCGACACCCGCATGGGTTGCCCTGGCATGTCCCGGTACCGATTGAGGAAACGCTGGAAGCGTTAAACGATCTTGTCAAAGCCGGCAAGGTTCTTTATCTGGGCGCCTCGAGTATGTTTGCCTGGCAGTTCACTGAACTGCAGATGACCGCTGAACGCCACGGCTGGGCGCGTTTCATTTCGATGCAGAATCACTACAATCTCATCTATCGTGAAGAAGAACGTGAAATGAATCCGTACTGCCAGCAAAGCGGTGTCGGGGTCACACCATGGTCCCCACTGGCACGGGGTATTCTGGCTGGCGCCTATCAGGGTGGCTTTGACAAGGGCAGCACGAATCGCTCTACCGGGTCAGATCGCGAACGTACGGAGAACTTGTATCGCGGCGACAACAACTTCCTGATTGCCGATAGACTGGTTGAGACGGCAGCGAAGTACGGAAATACTCCCGCACAAATCGCCATTGCCTGGCTTCTAAGCAAGCCGGCGGTCACCGCGCCAGTCGTGGGGGTGTCAAAAGTCACACAACTTGAGAACCTGATGGCCGCCACGGACATTGGGCTGGAACAGGAGGATATCGACTATCTCGAAGAGTTGTACCAACCGCTAGAGAACTTGTTGTCGCTGGGCATGTCATGAGCTTAACGCTCAGACATGCCAGCGACTATCGGTCGCCGGATCAGAACAGGTAGCGAAGCCCCAGTTCAACCGAGATTCCGGCTTCTGGCGCGACATCCCTGAGGAATGACGTGCTGAGCCGTATCTCTTCATCGGCGATATTCTCCACCTTAAAGAACGCAATCAGTTCATTGTCATTGATCGGGAAGCGGTACTCGCCACCTATATCCCAGCGTGTATAGCTCTGGGTTGAGCGTTCGAAGTCGCCGGGTTTGTCCTGATCATCGGCATACTGCAGACGGGTCCAGAGTTCCATACGATCCGCACTCCAGGACAGGCGACTGCCGATTCGGGCCGGGGGCAACCTCGGAACATCACCGCCCTCGTCCAACTGCCCGTAGATAACATCACCGAACACGCCCAGTCGCAAGTCACCGCCGGCGAATGTCGTCAGCCCGAACTCGCTGTCAAATTCACCACCATAGAACTCGGCATCGTCCTGCACATACGCATAGATCGGAACCTCATCTTCTTCAAGACCGGTATTGCGCAAATTAATGTAGTCGTTGAAGTCGTTATAGAATGCGTTGAGCTGGACAAAATTATTGCCATCCGACCAGCGCAGTGACAAATCCGCATTATTTGAAGACTCGGTATCGAGGTTGACATCGCCCAACTCAATCGAGTTGGTCGCCGCATGAATAACATAATCGTGCGGGCTGCTGGCATCGATATTCGAGTATAGCTCCTCATCAGTTGGTGCCCGTTCAGAGCTGGACAGCGCCAATCCGGCCTGCCACTGCTCCGCAAATTGCCATAGCGCGGAAACAGATGCGCTGAAAGCATCAAAATCTTGCGAGCCGGTCACTGTTGTGTCGGGATCCCGTTCGGTCCAGTCGTAGCGCAAGCCGCCTTCAAATATCCAGTCTCCGACATGGCGATCCTCTACCAAAAAGACGCCGACCGCCTTACTGTCGGTGGTGGGAATAAAACCCTCTTCGCCAATGGCACTGAAATCATCGCTGACCGCCTGTAGGCCGAAGACCCCGTGAAACCCGCCAATCGGGCGGTGCACTGCTTCTACCCTACCCTCCCAGGTATCGCGGTCAAAGCGTGTTCCTACTTCCCCGTTCCCCTCTATCTCTTTGTGGGAATAGTCGTTGTATGTAAGAAAGCTGCGCACGGTATCCAGAATCTCTACCGGGTTATCCAGCTGCAGAATCGCATTGTAGCGAGTGTGTTCAACTTTGATCGTAACGTCGTCGCCGTGTTCATCGTCGTGATCGTCGTCGTGATCGTCGTCGTGATCGTCGTCATGGTCGTCGTCATGGTCGTCGTCATGGTCGTCGTCATGGTCGTCGTCATGGTCGTCGTCATGGTCATCGTCATGGTCGTCGTCATGGTCGTCATCATGATCGTCGTCATGATCGTCGTCATGCCCATGACTGTGGGCTCCTGGGGGGATGCCATACTTGTTATCCAACTGGCTCACCGAGAAACCGGCATAACCGTCAGTAAACACAAAACTTCCACCGAAACTGAAATTACTCGTGTGACCACCTGTATTTTCTATCTTCCCATCGGATGAGTCTTCATCGGCCTCGTTGACTGCGCGTCCAGGAATATTGAGATCATCCCAGTCGCGGTACATACCATCCACATGGAATGCCCAGTTGCCAACGCCACCGTCCAATTTGACGACGCCACCGTTCAACTCTGCCGCACTGTCATAGCGATACTCTACTCCACCGGTGGTTTCCTCCGGCACCTCGCGGGGTATGCGGTCGTCAATGACATTGATCACGCCGCCGATCGCTCCCCCGCCATACAGCAGGGTTGAAGGCCCTCGCAAAACTTCTATACTCTCTGCCAGCATCGGTTCCACGGATACCGCGTGGTCTGCACTCAATCCCGAGACATCAGCGCTGGATGTACTGTTATTTAGCACCATAACGCGCGCGCCCTGTTGGCCGCGAATTACGGGCCTGCCAACACCGGGGCCGAATGAGGCATTGGCTAGCCCGGGATTGCCTTCCAACGTATCGCCAATAGTGGTTGCGGCAACCCTGCGTAATTCGTCACCGCTGAGTACAGTGACGGGTAGAGCAGTTTCTGCCTCCTGTTTGTGAAGGGGTACTGTCACCAGTACATGTTCCATGGGCAGATCATCTGCCGCAGTGCTCGCCACGGCCACAGCCAGCGAGAGCGGTATATAGCGCTTCATAGGTAACTCCTGAATTTGAATTAGACGGTATTGTCCGGGTTCAGGAGTTGCGCGGTGGGCCTCGTGGAGAGTAAGCCACCAGCGAAGGAGGCAAAACCCCTTGTACATGCAGCAATATCAGCACGATGCCAATTGCCGCGATAACAGGAGTAGTCGGGATGGTTGAGGGAAGTGCTACACCGGTACCGCTATGCCACAACACACAGGTGGAGAGCGACTCATTGGCGGGGTGATGGTGTGAAGTCTCTAGCGACTGCGCCCCCAGCATGAACAACAACGCCAAGCCAACCCAAAAACGGGCAGAGCGTCGAGAACGTGTTGGACTACTGTATGACATTCGCGGCTACAGAGATGGATTTGGCCGGCATTATAGCCATGTTCGCGCACGGTAAGCCATACCTTCTTCCGACTTAAGCAAAACGGAGTCGCCGCAGTCAGCGGATATGAGTTGCGAATATCCTCGACTAACCACGCTTGTGGGTATTGTCAGTCAGAGCTTCGAAACGCCTTGAACGCTACAATAACCATGACCACGCAGACGGCAACAATCCCGACATAAAAAAGGAAGAATGCCACATCACTCGCAAAATTCGACTGTGGTGTAAACGACAGCCCCCGGGCCTGCGGAAAAAAGGGGTCAATCGCGGAGGCGAGAACAATGGTCCAGGCAACTACAACCATTGTTACTGCCACCCAGTAAATCTTTCTCACTATCTCTGACAAAACCGGCAGCACAGCCGCCAGTATCCACAGCATCAAACCGTTTGTAATACCTTCCATATGTGCCATCCGCCAGGCGTCATAAGTTCCGGGCATCTGATAGTCAATTTTACCCGGAATCGGCCATAAGCTGATCTCACCAATCAGGAAAAACAGAAAACCAAAACCCATCACAAAGCCGAACAACAGCACGAGGGCGCCGTGCCCGATTAATAGCCGCTGGCTCCTCTTTACCTCGCTGGGTGTAGCGAGGGTCACTGCCTGACTGGTATTCATGAGACCACTCCCGTAGTGAGTGTATCAGTGTCCAATGCCGCCAGCGGTGCATCACCGTTCTGGTAGGCCTCCACCCAGTCGATATACCACTGCGGGTCGGCAATATCAGTGGGGTGGTGTCCGGGCAGGCAGGCGACCATCGTTGCTGGCACCATATTAATGAAAAAGCGTGTAATCATTTTCAGGAGATTCCAGCGGGACCGAAGATTGCCCCATAAGCCATCTTTTTTGAGCATCACTTTGTAGGCCATATGACTGAACTTCATGACATGGAATGTGGAGTACATTGTGCCAAACACCCTGTAGAAATAATTGCCGTAAACCGCCTGATAAGCGTCAAACGCGACACTTTTGTGTTCAATCTCCTCGATGAAGTGCCAGAGAATCAACGATGCCACGCGTGTATCTGAACCGGAAAAAAGAAATTCCCTGTCTCGCACTAACCAGTGCCCTATCCCCAGTGCCATCGTTTCGAAGCCACAGGCATAGGCCATATTGAATTTGAGTGAACGCTTTCGGTCGAGGTCCTCAAATTCGGCCTGCATCTGCGCTTCAACTGCGGCCAAACCGGGGTAATGGCTGATCAGGATATCATTGAACCTGCGGTGTTGCTGGAAGTGCTGGGCCTCCTGCCCCATGTACAGCTTCACCTCATTTTTCAACTCCTCGGACTCAATCACCCCGCAGGCCTTGCGCATAGTGCGAATCAGGTAGGGCTCGAGAAAAGGCATGGCTAGCGACGCACCACTGGCCATATGACTCCATTCAGGCCGTTGGGCGTTCCAATGAGCCGCGATACTTTCGGGAAACACAAAGGGCATTTTTCGGACGATCATACTTGGACTGGAACATTCACTGGCGTTGAAGTTGTGATTATGCATCTCGTGTCTCTCCAGATTTGGCATCGCAACAATCCATTGAGATGACCTGATTGTCGTGTACCGACGCATTATTGGGGACAGAATACGTTACAACGAGGTTATATAGTGTCACTATAGGGTTATTAGATGACAGATAGCTTGTCGAATTGCGGGAGAGACAAGCCGGAGTGAACCCACAAACATGAATACGAATATTTCACGAGTACCGTGCAACTATACGCGCCTGATAGCCCGTGAACTGGATTTACAAGAACGCGAGCTGGGGAAACTGCTTGGCGGTACCGGTCTGACAAAAAGCCTGCTGCTATCGGCGGAGGACAGCTACATCAGCACGTCACAACAGATGCGTATACTGGAGAATGCGCGGCATATGGCTGGCGCTCCCAATATTGGTTTGCGCCTGGGTCAAAGGCTACAACCCTCCTCCCATGGCCCAATGGGCTATCTCGTGTTAAGCAGCCCCGACGTGATGACCGCGCTGGTATCATTTGCGGACTTTCTGCCGGTGCGGCTACCTTTTTCACGTGTTCACATCACGGTGGATGAAAACTGGTTGAACTGCTCACTGGAACTTAAAATTGACGTAGAACCAGAGATTCTGCGAATTTTGAACGAGTGTTTCGCGATGATGATTCAAGCGGTTGTGGAATCGGTGATGGGACGAGAAATGCGTGATGCTGTGATTGAGCTGGCATACCCAACGCCGGACTACCATCACAGCTACGAGAACTATTTGCACTCCGGCGTCCATTTCTTACAGGAACGCAGTGTTTTTCGTATACCTGCCAGCGTGGCCCAGGTTCCAAATGCATCCGGCAATTTCGAAGCCTACCTTTCCGCGCAAAGCCTCTGCCGAAAACTACTGGAGACTATACCGACCACAGAGCGCTCCGCTGCAGCGGGCGTCAAAAAAATATTGCTATCTGCTCCCATGGGCGACCTTACTGCAACCGATGTCGCCCGCGCGATGTTTATCACCAAACGCACTTTACAAAGGCGCCTCGATCGAGAGGGCACAAGCTACCGGGACATCACAGAGAAGCTGCGCTGCGAGATGGCCGTCGCGCATCTACGCGAGTCCGATCAAACAGTAGAATCCGTCGCGGCTCTATTGGGTTATTGTGACACCGCGGCGTTTCGCAAGGCATTCCGGCGCTGGCGTGGCCAGAGCCCGGCAGAGTTCCGCCGCAACGACTGAGGGCGATGTCGCTATCTGCAGACAGTAACCCGACACTGATAACTGCTAGCATTGCTTGAACCAGTGCGCAGATCGCCGCCTATCGTGCTGGCCACATGGACACAATCTGCCCGCTCTTCGCATCTGCCCTACCCGCAAGCACTGCCTGATACGTCGCTTCGACGGCCTCCACGCCACGGCTATGTGCCATTGTCAGCCAGTTATCGCTGGCCGCACGAAAGGCAACATATTCTGTGCCCATGTTCAGCATCAACTGCGCGGCACCCAAGTCGGCACTGCGAGTCTGTATATGCGATGGCGCGAAAAAGAACTCCGGTTTAGCACCAGGCAGGTTGTCCACCGGCCCCATCTCCTCATAATGCGTCGCCCCAATCTGGCAGGAGTGCTTTAGATTGTCACCGAAATGATGGTGGACATCACTCAACACCGTGGCGCTGCCGGCCATATCAACGATCACGGCAGGCTGCGAAGCATCCAGCGATGAAATCGCATCGTAGGTCAATACCCTGTCGTAATAACCCAGGCTTTCACAGAATGCGACGTTCCCCGGCGAGGTCAGACCGACACTTTGCATCTCACCACGTTTCTTCACGCAATGCGCCAGAGCAATACTGGTTTTACTGGAGGCGCTGGTGATCAGACAGGAATGCGCGCCAAAAGACCCATTCATATGCATAAAGTCTTCCACTAGCCATGACGTCATAAACAGGCCGCGTAACAAACTGTCATGATCTTCCCTGTCAATGTCATAGATGGGGTTGGCCGCCGCACGATCAAAGCGAGAATAGACCGGTGCATATTCCGCTCGGTGCGCAGAGACATCCTGAAAGTGGTCCTCGTGGACATTGCCCACCAGAATCTTCAGGTGCGTGCTAAAGGGAAAGAAACCCCACACGCGCTCACCGACGGCGACGTCGGGATGAGTGGACGCTATAACCTCTGCCCAGCCCATTGCGGGAATTCGCCCCCAACCCTCTTCTGCCGGGAAGAAGCCCCAGTAGCCGAGCAGGTCCCCGGCGCCGGCGTAGGAGATGTTATTGGCTGTCAGCGCAAATCGATCAACGCGCAGCAGCGCTTCTTTCTCACCCAGGTCCGTCGACACGGACTCTTCCACGACGCGGGTTTCACGCCACTTGTCCCTGCGCACTTCCAGGGTTTTTACTGTCAGACTATCGCCCATGATGACCGCCCTTCTCTTCAGTTAATGGATCGCAGTAATTGGCACTATAGACCTGAACGCGTGCTGCTGCGATCGCCCAGGCAGATGAGATAGCGAGAGCACCTCGCTCCGATACACATCCGGTGCACCAACTCTCACTATATTGACATATCCTATGCCAGCATGACACTCTCACGCTCACTTCAACAGGCGGTAGCCGAAACTGCTTTTATCCACAAAACACGCCTATACCCGCGGAGGGGGCACCAATATGTACCAAGGTGATTACGGCCTGGTGGGAATAGAACTGAGCATGTTCTCGCGCAAGCTGGAAGCACAATTGCGCTTTCAGAACATCCCCTGGTATTGGCATTTCAAGACGCAGGAGCGCACTGCAGAGATTGAGGCGCGCACCGGCACGCATTTCATACCTGCGCTAATCACCCCGGAAAAATGGATAATACATGACACCATCGCGCTTGGCCCCCTGCTCAACGACCGCTTTCATCCAGCACCTGTAATCCCCTCCTCCCCGGCGCAGCGCACGTGCTGCTTTATCCTCGAAGATGTGTTCAATCACTGGCTGGGACGTGTCTGTGTCCACACGCGTTGGTGCTATCCGGATAACGTGGCCTGGGTTGGCCCCCGCTTTGGTGCCAACACGGTACTGGATCGTTCGATTGAGATTCCTTTCACTGAACAGGAATTACGCGATCTATCGCCTATAGGCGAGATGATGTACGACGGTTTCGGCAAAAATGTCTGTCAGTTCAATGGCGTAGGCCCGGACCAGCAAGCGCCTGTTCGCGCCGATTTCACCCGAATGCTCGCTGTATTGGACACGCATTTCGCGACACATGACTTCTTGCTGGGAGCGCGCCCCTGCCTTGCTGATTTCGCATTGGCCGGGGCCTGCAAAGCACACTTCATCACCGATCCGACGCCACTGAGTTGGCTGGGGGAATACCGCGATATGCTGTTTGCGTACACAGACAGACTGTTTGGTGATACTGACTACACATCACGCAACTGGATGCCTGACGATCAGCTACCGCTATCTCTGGATTCGATTCTGGATTATGCACAGAGCAGCTACTTCAAATTCGCCAGCGCCAATATCAGCGCAGGGCTGGCCGGCGAAAAATACTACGAATATGACTACGGCTTTGGTCCGACAAGGGCGCGCACACAAAAGCGCCTGAATATCGCGCGCCTTCATGTGCGTAATGAATTACAGCAGTGCGGCGCTGCGGACAATAGTGCCCTAAAAACGCTATTTCAGGGGCGGGGTATACTGGAGCACTATCTGGACTAACACAAGCCGTGAACGAAACAGTGCTATAGCCACGAGGCCGGCTCGCTCTTCCGGTGGATACCGCCTTTAGGCAAACGGACATTTCAACCGCATAACCAACGCGCAGGAGATACAACCGTGCAATTGAAAGACAAAATCGCAGTAGTAACAGGTGCCGGTAGTGGTATCGGCAAAGCGCTGGTACAAAAATTCATGGCCGAAGGCGCCCGAGAGGTTGTTGCGGTAGATATCAATGTCGACACCGCCGAACAGACCGCTGCGGAACTGGGCTGCGTAGCGATGTCCGCCGATGTGACCAACGAGAACGATATCATTCGCATTATCGAAGACACCGAACGGGATATCGGACCTATCGACCTGTTCTGCAGTAACGCCGGTATCGCCGTCGGCGCCAGCGAGCAGTCTCCCAATGAAGAGTGGCAGCTTATCTGGGAGGTCAACGTAATGTCCCATGTCTATGCTGCCAGGCATCTCGTACCGCGTATGATTCAACGCGGCGGCGGCTACTTTCTCAATACCGCATCAGCAGCTGGCCTGCTGAACCAGATCGGCGGCGCCGCATATGGCACAACCAAGCATGCCGCTGTAGGATTCGCGGAATGGCTGGCACTGACCTATGCACACGAAGGTATTAAGGTGTCACTGTTGTGTCCGCAGGCAGTGCGCACCGCAATGACGGCAGACAGCGATGACGATGCCACCAAAGCGGCGA
Organism: Halioglobus sp. D3-4; assembly: GCF_055809315.1. NCBI lineage: Bacteria > Pseudomonadati > Pseudomonadota > Gammaproteobacteria > Cellvibrionales > Halieaceae > Halioglobus > Halioglobus sp. D3-4. The sequence continues at coordinate 1,138,741 of NZ_CM147907.1, read as the reverse complement.
GTAACGACGGCATGATGGAGCCCGATGCGCTGGCCGACATTGTGGTCGATCACCTGCAACAGGAAACGTTCCTGATTCTCACGCATGACGAGGTGAAAGTTTACATGCAGCGCAAAACGTCGGACTACGATCGCTGGATCGGCGGCATGAACCGATTGCTGCAAAGACTCACCGGGCGGTCCTGATGACCACAAAACTGACAACTGAAGCTCATTACGCTTTTGGGAGATAAATTATGAAGAAACCCTTAATCATCCTTGTGGTTATTGCGGTAGCTTGCGTGGTTGCCTATTCACAACGCGCCGACATCGCGATGCGCCTTATGTCCGCCGGTGCCAAATCGGCGATGACGGAAAGCACAGTGGACCGTATGGAAGACGGGCTACACGTGACCTTGTGTGGCGCTGGCGGCCCACTTCCCGACCCCAAACGCTCAGGCCCGTGTATCGCAGTAGTCGCCGGCAAACAATTGTTCATTGTCGATGCCGGGACAAATGGCCTGCGCAACCTGGTCAGGATGCGCTACCCCGTCGGCGATATAGAAGCGGTACTGCTGACACACTTTCACTCTGACCACATCGACGGATTGGGTGAAATGGCTACCATTCGCTGGGTCAACGCCGCCAACAGTAAACCGCTGCCTGTGATAGGGCCGCAGGGTGTGCAAAAAATCGTCAACGGTTTCAACCAGGCCTACCAGCAGGATTCGATCGGCCGCCACGGCCATCACGGCGACACTGTGGCGCCACTGTCCGGATTTGGCATGGTGGCCAAACCATTTCCGGTTCCTCCCGAGGGTGAGCTTGAAACCGTCTATGAGCAGGGGGATGTTACAATTCAGGCACTTCTGGTCGATCACGGGCCGGTAAAGCCGGCGGTTGGCTATCTCTTCAACTATAAGGATCGTTCGGTACTGATCAGCGGTGACACGTCCAAGTCAGCCAATATTGAACAATTTGCCCAAGGGGTCGATTTGCTGTTGCACGAGGCGCTCGCACGAAACCTTGTCGGCGTGATGCACGATGCCGCGACAGAGACCGGCTCCACCGAGCTTGCGAAGATCACGCTGGATATTCAGAATTATCACGCCTCGCCGGTTGAAGCGGCAGAGACTGCCAGAGACGCGGGCGTCGGCCACCTGCTCTATTACCATATCGTGCCGCCGCTCATTCTGCCGGGGATGGATGCGGCGTTCCTCGAGGGGGTTGAAGAGGTATACCCAAACTTTACCTTGGGTGAAGACGGAACGTCCTTCTCCCTACCGGCGGGTTCTACAGACATCATCGAGACCGGAAACGCACTGTAGTTCAGCCCTTCATCAGACAGTGTGCCATTGGCCCGGAGCTCAGCACGTGCCCGGGCAGTCCAGCTACCCTGCGCTGCACCCAGGGAGCAGCGCATAGTGCTCCACGTCGGGAAACGGATCGTAGAAATGATGGAGTAACTTTCGCCACTGTTGGTACTGCGGCGACGTCCTGAAGCCCTCGGTGTGGTCTTCCAACCTTTCCCAGTTGACGAGCAGGAGGTAGCGCCCCTCCTGCTCCATACATCGTTGCAGTTGATGTGACACATAACCGGGCATACTGCTGATAATGTGCTGGGCCTTTTCGAAAGCTGCCTCGAACGGCAACGCCTGCCCGCTTTTCACATAGAGAAAGGCCACTTCAAGAATCATGATACGTTCGCCATGCAATTGCGCCCGGCACAGGGGCTCTCACCAAACAGCCCCTCACCGGTCCTCACCAGTGTATAGCCACGGTCGCGTACGCCCGCCTGTGCTGACTCAGGCGGCCTCAGATGTGTTCGCTGCTTCTGCGCCAACAGGTGCATTTACCAGGTCAGCGAACAACTGCTGGTGGTAATCAGCATCGCCAAACAGTGTATTAATGATCATTAGTCTCTTCACGTAGAAACCCACTGACAATTCATCGGTCATGCCCATGCCGCCGTGCAACTGAATCGCTTCACCGCCGATCAATTTGCCCGCGCGTCCGACCATCACTTTCAGCGCCAGCAGACTACGAAGAGCGTCTTCGTCGTTATCCTGGGCAGCACAAACAGCACGGTACAACAGTGACTTCACATTTTCACAAGCGCCGAAGGTATCCACCATACGGTGTTGCAAGGCCTGGAATGACCCGATAGCCACGCCAAACTGTTCACGGGTCTTACAGTACTCAAGCGTCTGTGCGTTGAGCGATTCCATGACGCCAAGGGCATTTGCAGATACGGCAAGACGAGCGTCATCTACCACCGGGCTCATCAACTCATAACCCTCACCCACGGTGCCGATAACCGATTCGGCGCTGACGTTGTTAAAGCTGATATTTGCCGCTTCCTGGCCATCTGTCATTCGGTAGAGTGTGCGCGCTACACCGTCAGCGGCTGCGTCGACCAGAAACAGGGTAATACCGCCCTCGTCGGCCTGCTCACCCGCAGTGCGTGCTGCAACAATCAGTTTGTCGGCCGCGCCACCGTTGAGCACTACTGTCTTGTGTCCATTCAAAACCCATTGCTCACCACTCTTTTCTGCACGAGTGGTCATATCGGTCATAACATAACGACTCTGGCGCTCGAGGTAGGCAAACGCACCGTGTAACTCACCCGCGATAATGCCCGGAATGTAGTTACTCTTTATGGACTCGCTCGCACCCGCTTGCAGTAGACCGCCGAACAGCAATACCGTTGCCAGATAAGGCTCGGCAACGAGCCCGCGCCCGAACTCCTGCATCAGCACCATGGTATCGACAGGACCACCACCAAAACCATCAAACTCCTCGGCAAAGGGTATGGACAGCCAACCCAGGTCAGCAAATTGTTGCCAGTGTTGCGCACTGAAGCCATGCTCCTGCGCCACCACGGCATTGCGCTGTTCAAAGGAATAATTTTCCTGCACGAAACGTGCAATACTGTCGCGGATCTGGCTCTGTTCTTCACTCAAATTAAAATTCATTATCTATCTCCTACAGACCAAGCACATATTTGGCTGTGATGTTTTTCTGGACTTCGTTGGAGCCACCATAGATGGAGGATGCCCGCCCCCTGAAGAAGTTTTTCTGCGCGCTATCGGCATAGTCGTGCCCCAGTTCTGCAGCGCTTAAATCTCCCTGCAATGTACCGCTGTAATAGGCCGCAACATCCATACGCAGTTCCTGGATGACCTGCTGGATCTCTGTGCCCTGGAGTTTAAGTAGCGAGGATTCCGGCCCCGGCTCCTTGCCCTCTGCAATTGAGGCCAGGGCGCGCAGCTCGGTGAACTCCAACGCCATCAGGTCAATCTCAATATCCGTCAGCCGCTTTGCAAAAAGTGGGTCTGCCAGCAGCGATTGCCCGCCATTGACCTCGGCCCGGGCTTCTTCCCTTAATCGTCCAAGCGCGCGTTTGGAATCGGCCACCTCGGCAATGGAAAGCCGCTCCTGAACCAGCAGGGATTTAGCGTATGTCCAGCCCTTCCCTTCTTCGCCGATGCGGTTTTCTACCGGAACCCGCACATTGTCGAAGTGGACTTCATTCAGGTGATGGAAGTTATCGATGGTATCAATGGGCCGAACGGTGATCCCGGGGCTCTTCATATCGATCAACAGGAACGTAATGCCCTCCTGCTTGCGACCTGAACTGTCGGTGCGCACCAGACAGAATATCCAGTCCGCATGCTGGGCGTAGGTTGTCCAGATTTTACTGCCGTTGATAACGTATTCATCGCCCTCCAGGTCAGCGCGGCATTTCAGCGCTGCCAGATCTGAGCCCGCACCGGGCTCGGAATATCCCTGACACCACCAGTCTTCGCTGTTGAGTATACGCGGCAGAAATTTTGCTTTTTGCTCCTCGTTCCCATAGCCGATAATAACGGAGGCCACCATCGTCACGCCAAAGGGTACCGCCTCAGGCGCGCCTGCGGAGGCGCGTTCCTGGTTGTATATAAAGGATTGGGTAACCGTCCAGTCCGTACCGCCATACTCGACAGGCCAGTGTGGTGCCATCCAGCCCTTCTTATATAGCCGTCGCTGCCATTCGACGGCCCCCTCTTTCATAGTCGCCTTGTTGGCACAGGTTGCCGCCAGTTCCTCTGTCCAGGCCTCACTCAGGAAGTCTCTCACCTCGGCCTGGAAGGCCAGGTCCTCTTCACTCAATCGCGTATGCATCTGTACCTACTCCTCGTGATAGTGTTCGTTTGTTCGCCGCCTGGGGTTTATCGCCACCGGAACGCGGCACAGGCAGCCTCTTTGGAATACACCTGAGTTCAGCGCCGCCATCCTTTTGGCATATTGTATGCCATAGAATTTGTCACGACAAACACAGGAAGTGACAAACCACGAATACGGGCTTGCACCATGTTACCGGAGGGAAGTCTGGGCAGAATTTCAGCCATCAACTACTGATCACTATCTATTCAAATAGCTTCTTGAACTTCGATAGACCCAGCACCGCTGCGCCAGATAGCACAATCATGAGTAGCGATATATTCTTGAGGACCGCCGATTCCACATAGATGCCAATCAGCACCAGCATCACCAGCAGCCAGGTCAAATACGTCTGGACGTTCGAAGCGCGCGCGTGCACTCGACTGCAATCGCTGCATAGACGCGTATGTATCTGAAAAGCGTCACTGGGATACGCCACATCGTCTGCCTGCACAGCGCTGCGAGAGCTTCTATAACCCCGGTAAAGCGGCAGGGTCTGGCCGTAATCATCAAGCCAACGGCGATAGGCGAGAACCAACTGATCACACGTTTTTATCGGCCGCCACAATTCATTCAATTCCAGATTCGACGACTCGACTGACTTGTGTTGACCAATGATTATCGCCATATCCTGTTGCAGAATAGTATTCTGGATGCAGTGTTCCAGCCAGCGCGGCTTGCGCCGCTCGCGCCGGGAAAAGAAATTGCTGTATTTTCTGTACAGCAGACGACAGCGTTTCTGTCCCAGGGGCAGTGAGTACAGCGCCAATCCGGAGCTCAACCGAGCATCCTTGTACTCCGAAATATAATGCACCAGATTGGGGGCTACAAACTGAACACGCGCCGCCTTGAGTGGGCTCACGGCGTTACCGGGTAGGCCAATACTCTTGAATTGAGCCGATATTCCCTGGACTGAATTCTGCTCTATTGTGAATTCAAGCGGCAGCGCGAGTTCCCGATTACCACCGCCTCTTATGCCGTGATGGGCAATATGTATGTGTGCCACGTCGATCACATTCTCTATCAGGTAGCTCTGGTCATAAGGAAGATCTACCACGTAATCAACAGTATAGGTGTCACTCTGCCCTATTTCAGGGACAGTCGGTATAGCCTGTGGATCCGCCCGCTCACCGTCACCATACCAGAACCAGACCAGGCCCTGCACAACCGCCACATCGAAACTCTCGACACAAGTGTGCTCTGGAATGTCGTGTTCCGACGCCAGTTGGGGAATCTTGACACACTGCCCGTTCAGGTCGAACTGCCACCCATGATACTGACATTCGATGATGCCCTGCCCCAGTCTTCCTGTTGAAAGTTTGGCTGCCCTATGCGGGCACCTGTCCCGGAGACAGGTAATCGCACCGTCGCCGTTACGCAACAGAATAAACCCCTCGTCGTATACCGAGAACGGCGTTATCGATTCTTTCGCAATGTCGCGCTCGAAGGCGACAGGATACCAACAGTTCCTGAAATCGAAACCTTCAACCATTTTCAGACCTTTTGGCCAGTACCACGAAGAAACCTGGGAAGTATGAACCGGATGCCAGTCTGTCCCTGGAAGTTTTTTCCAGTTGCTTCTCCTGCTCGAATAACGCATCCAGGTTGTCGATATCCTGAAACCGGTTGATGGAGGTAGAGACAATCTCCATATTGACAGATGCCAGCACCTCGCTGACTTCCTGCAGGGTATGCTGGGTTTCATGCGGATGTAACACCTGGTCACGAAACCAGGATCGCAGATGGGTATCATCCTTCAAATTGGAGTGCAGTCGCCTGTACTCTGCAAATAGCACGTCGTCATCAGCTCCCGCTGAGCGCATGTCCTCAAAGTGCTGTAAAAAGGGCCGCCGACCGAAAAGGTGATACAACCCAAGCAAGAAGTGCCCGCCCGGTTTTACAAAATCCTGACTGATTCGGCGCATCGCCCTTACGACATCACCTGTATGGTGAAGTACACCCAGCGATACGGCGACGTCATAGCGTTCTTCAGGCGAGTAGAGAAACAAATCCGACGTGAAAAAGCGTGTGCCCAGCCCCATGGCTGCAGATATTCTCTGTGCGTATTCGATCACCCCACTATTGAAATCGATGGCAGTTACATCCGCACCGTAATAATGCGCCATGCAATTGCTCATCCATCCCGCACCGCAGCCAACCTCCAACACGCGGGTTCCCTTGCCCAGCAGCGGAACCAGACAAGGGTAGTTCGCGACGGAATTATTTGAACGTATCGCGTTAATGTTCTGCTGTTCATCACCGTGAACATTAAAGGGTAATGTGCGGTAGAACTCGAGCACCTCAGGTTTTGCATAATCGGAGAGCATCACGTCAATCCACCACCCTTTCCACTATGCATGACCTATCATTAACTGCTGTAATTCCCGATGGTACTCCCTGGCAAACAGGCGATAAATATCATCGGCAAGACCAGCATGTGGGCCTATCCCCGCGTGTTTTCCATCTCTTGCCAACCGCAAACCCGGTTTATCCTTAAATGTATCCTTCCCGACCTCCATGATGTGCGTGGGCGCGATATTTTGCGTTGCAATGTACTGGTTGAATCGTTGTGGCAAGCCAAATCCAGCCTGCGCAACCCACATCACGTTGCGCGCCTGCAAGTGCCTTTGACACACGATAAACAGCTTCCACTGATTGAAGGTATTGGACACCTCATGGGCGTGTTGCTGATGTGCTTTCAAGACAGACTCATGCCTGTCCAGTGTATAGCGGCTACCGGCTAGTTGATCACCGCCAAAGCATGTCAGGTAGTTGCCATCCTCAAAGATATACTCGCGCCTGTTCTTGTTCGGAAAATTCAGAATCACGAAATCGGGCCTCAGCACAGCTAACGCAGACGGCAACACGCGCGCTATAAACTCTACGCTAATGCCACCCTGGCTCAAATTCCAATGTTGCACCGCTCGCCCGGTATGGGCCTGTAACTTTTGTGCGACCAGGTGGCCGTAAGTGCGCTCCAGAGGCAACCCCATGCCAAACGCATGACTCTCGCCCAACGTAAGAATGTGCAGATGATTCTTGTCAAATCTCTCTCGTGTATCAAACTCGATACACCGATAGCCGTGCCGGTTGAATGAATACTCAATGTCATCCGGGCCAATCTCCGGATGCGGGTTTTCAAAATAATGCTGCTCATTGTCACTGCGAAACCACTTGCATGTGCCCGCCTCCCTGTGTCCTGTATAAGGGATCGCCGTAGCGCTGAACAATGGCATCAATTCTGCCGGAGCGAGCACTGTGACTTGCGGCGAAGTCATACCGGGTACCGCGCTGCGCGGCGCGCAACGTAGGCATCGCAAACGACATCGGCGTGTGCCTGATTCGGCAATACACCCGGATGAATGAAATCCCGAGCCAGCATGTACTCTTCCGGTTCGCTTTGTTCTGAAGACTGCATGAATTGATGGATAATACTGGCTACGCGCCTGTGCGCCGCTGAGTTCTCTGCCCCCGGACTGACGGCTCCGATATCAGGCGCGCTATAAAGCCAATCGATACCGTGGTAATCACACAAAAACTCACAGTAGTAATAATCGTTCCAAAAGCTCATCGTATTGTTAAAACTGGATGCGAGGGCCAGATGAGCCCGGTCCATTCTCGAGGCTTCGGGGTCCCACCAGCGGCTTATCTTGCGACGATGCGCAATACCATCCGGCTCGCAGAAGAATATTTCATCGTTGTCATTGAAGTACTCCCGATACCCCGAGTGTTCCGGAAAATTCAGGAACAGAAAATCCGGTGACAACATGTGGATGATGGGGTACAGCATGCGTGAGATAAAACCCGAACCCGCTAGTGGGAGCCCGAGATTCCAGACAACTACCTGCTTACCAACCACACGCTCCAGCCGCGAGGCCAGCAGGTTGGCGTAGAGCTTATCGGCGGGCAACCCGACGCCAAAGGTTTCAGAGCCTCCAATCACCACCAGTTTGAAACACGACGGATCAGCCACGATATCACGGTCGAAGTCGGGGCACCGATAGCCGGCACGATTCAGTGCATAGGTAACAGACCGCTTGCCAAACAGGGGATGCGGCCGCTTTCGCCAGGCTTTTCTGGAGTCCGTCATACACCAATGCCTGTGAATATCGAGCCTTTCAGGCGCGCGCGGGAACGAATCGTGCCGTAGGCCGTAAACCTTCGACGGTTTTGATTGCTCCGCCGGGCGAGGCATCAATCGTTAACCATGGACGCTAAATATCTGAAGTAAACTAGAATAATGGATAAATGAAGGGGTCATCGTCATTATCGTTGTCTTTCTTATTCTTGCGCTTTTTTAGTAGCGATTTCAGAAAGCTCTGGTAATTTTTTAGTATTCTGCCAAGCTTTTTCACGTATACATCTCCGTATGAAAATACTTTGCTCCGACGTCAACTGGCCGCAGCCGCTATCCTGGCAACCCGCGCACCCGAAGGAAGATAGGTCACTTGTCCATTTTAACTGAGTATAACCTGCAACAAAGCGAAGGCAACATCGCGTTTTCAACCTATGTCACAAGTTCTGCCAGCCAATGAGACTTTTATCTGGATAAGTGGCGGGTTGAAGGCAGCCCAACCGGTCTGAGCGACAGGCCACACCGGAAAACACGAAGGACACAACTTTGGGCATTCGATCGTAATATTAGGTATAATCGCGCGCGTCTTTACCCCTCCATCTGACACAGGACACCGATATGATCTACCAGAGTGACCAGCTCACGATAAAACGTCTGGACGGCGATATCGCCGAGCTCAACTTCGATTTGCAGGGCGAATCGGTCAACAAATTCGATAATGCGACTGTCTCCAGCCTCACTGTAGGCCTGGATGCACTGGAGGCAGAAGGCGGCATCAAGGGCCTGCTGGTCACCAGCGCCAAGCCGGTATTCATCGTCGGCGCGGATATTACTGAGTTCACCAGCCTGTTCGGCGCGAGCAAAGAGGACATCAAGCCTTTCGTCGCCAGCAACAACAAAAACTTCAACCGTATAGCCAGTCTCCCCTACCCCAGTGCCGCCGCCATCAACGGTTTCGCCATGGGTGGTGGGCTTGAATGTTGCTTGGCCTGTGATTTCAGGGTGATGAGTAACGCTGCGAAAATCGGCTTGCCGGAAACCAAACTGGGCATCCTCCCTGCCTGGGGCGGCACTGTGCGCCTGCCGCGTATCATCGGTGTAGACGAGGCGGTAATGTGGATGGCAACCGGCGCTGAAAAACGCCCCGCTGATGCCCTGAAAGCAGGCGCAGTAGACGCTCTGGCAGACCCTGACGAGCTTCGCTCCGTGACTTTGGCGACCCTGCAGGGCGCCATTGACGGCAAGCTCGATTACGCTCTGCGCCGCGCACGCAAGCACGGTCCCCTGCCGCTGAATGATACAGAAGCCATGATGTCGTTTTTCACTATCAAGGCAATGGTCGCGCAACAGGCTGGCAAAAACTACCCCGCACCTGTCAAGGTAGTAGACGTCATCGAAGCGGCGCGCAGTATGAGCCTCGACGACGCACTGGAGGTAGAAGCAGACGCATTCGCGGAACTGGCCACCACACCTGTCGCCGCAGCCCTGGTCGGCGTATTCCTGAATGACCAGTTGTTAAGTAAAAAAGCCAAAGGCTGGGAGAAGCAGGCCGACAAAAAGATTGATCGAGCCGCCGTTCTCGGTGCCGGCATCATGGGTGGTGGCATCGCCTACCAGAGCGCCTATAAAGGCACGCCAATCAAAATGAAAGATATCGCGCAAGAGGGGCTGGACCTGGGCTTATCCGAAGCCTCCAAACTACTCGCCAAACGGGTCGATCGCGGCCGTATGACTGCAGCCCAGATGGGCGATATCCTCAACAGTATTGACCCCACTTTGTCCTATGCCGGTTTTGACGATGTCGATATCGTCGTAGAGGCCGTTGTAGAGAACGAGAAAGTAAAAGGCATCGTTCTCGCAGAAGTGGAACAGGAGATCAGCGAGGATACCGTGCTGGCTTCCAACACCTCGACCATTTCTATCACACGGCTGGCAAAAAACCTGAAACGCCCGGAAAACTTCTGCGGCATGCACTTTTTCAATCCGGTGCACGCCATGCCGCTGGTGGAAGTCATTCGCGGTGAGAAGACTTCTGATACAGCGGTAGCCCGGACCGTCGCGTACGCCAACAAGATGGGTAAGAAAGCGGTAGTGGTTAACGACTGCCCCGGCTTCCTTGTCAACCGCGTACTGTTTCCGTACTTCGGTGGCTTCAATATGTTGCTGCGTGACGGCGCTGACTTCCAGGCAGTCGACAAGGTTATGGAGCGCTGGGGCTGGCCTATGGGCCCGGCCTATCTGATGGATGTTGTGGGCATAGACACCGGCGTGCACGCGGCCAATGTAATGGCCGAGGGCTTCCCGGATCGCATGGCACCCGATTTCAAAAGTGCGACTGAGGTAATGTTCGAATTGGGTCGCTATGGACAGAAGAACGGCAAGGGCTTCTTTGAATACAATGAAGACAAACGTGGAAAACCGGTAAAAAGTGTCAACGAAGAGGTGTACAACATGATTGGCGATGTGGTTGCAGACCGCATCGAATTCGACCGTGAAGACATCGTCGCGCGCATGATGCTGCCAATGGCTATCGAGATGGCCCGCTGTGTGGAAGAAGGTATTGTCGGTACACCGGCAGAGGCCGATCTCGCACTGCTGTTTGGCGTCGGCTTTCCGCCTTTCCGCGGCGGTATCTTCCGCTGGATGGACACTGTGGGATTAGCCCACCTCGCCGAGGCATCCGCCAGGTTCGCTCATCTGGGCAAAGCCTATGAGCTGACTGAACGCATGCAGGAAATGCTCGCCAACGGCGAAACCTACTACTGAGTTACGGGCTAATTAAAGGAGAAATACTGTGAGTTTGAATCCAAGAGATGCAGTGATAGTGGATTACGCCCGTTCGGCAATGGGGCGTTCCAAAAATGGGTGTTTTCGCAACGTACGCGCGGATGATCTGTCGGCTGCCGTGATCAAGGGCATGCTGGCGCGCAACGAGGCGCTGGACCCAGCTGAAATCGATGATCTTATCTGGGGCTGTGTCATCCAGCGCGGTGAACAGGGTATGAATCTGGCGCGCCTTATTGTGCTGAATGCAGAACTGCCCCATACAATCCCGGCGCAGACAGTCAATCGCCTTTGCGGCTCCTCTATGTCAGCCCTGCATACGGCGGCCGCCAATATCATGGCTGGTGTAGGCGATGTTTATCTGGTGGGCGGAGTGGAGCATCTGGGGCACCTGCCGATGATGGACGAAGCCAATATTGACATTAACCCGCGCATGGGTCGCTCCGTAGCAAAAGCGGCTGGCATGATGGGCATGACAGCAGAAATGCTCGCGCTGATACACGGTATCAGCCGGGAGGATCAGGACAAATTAGGCCTGCGTTCTCACCAACTAGCCCATAAGGCCACAATTGAAGGTAAATTCGACCGCGAGATAATTGCCATTGACGGGCATGACGAAAATGGTGCCCTGATATCGGTCACTGCCGATGAGACCATTCGCCCCGAGACGACCCTGGAGGATCTGGCAGCGCTCAAGCCCTCTTTCAACCCACAGGGCGGCACGGTAACGGCTGGCCAGTCCTCGCAGATATCCGACGGTGCTTCGGCGATGTTGATGATGTCCGCTGAACGAGCACAATCGCTTGGCCTGACGCCGATCGCCCGGATAAAAGGCATGTCACTGGCTGGCGTAGATCCCTCCATTATGGGCTACGGTCCAGTGCCCTCCACACAGAAAGCACTCAACAAGCTCGGCCTGACGATAGATGATATCGAGATGGTAGAGTTGAACGAGGCCTTCGCGGCGCAGGCCTTGCCGGTACTGAAAGACCTGGGGCTGCTGGACAAAATGGACGAGAAGGTCAACGTTCACGGCGGCGCCATCGCACTGGGTCACCCCTTCGGCTGCTCAGGTACACGGATTACCGGCTCACTGCTGAATGTCATGGAAGACCGCGGGCTCACCCTCGGCGTCTCTACCATGTGCATCGGTCTTGGCCAGGGTATTACCACGGTAATCGAACGCGTATAGACGACGGATGACCTCCTCTTTCGCAGAGATTCGACAATCTACTGAGAATCAACCGCTGCGCTGTGAGGAGCGTATGCTATTCCTCGATAGAGCTTATCGAGGAATAGCTCGATCCAAGAACCCATGAAGGAAAAGTTGTTTTATCTGGGCGTTGGCTGCCAGAAGGGTGGCACGACCTGGCTGCACTCCCAGTTAAGTCGCAGTCAGTTTATGCGCGAGGGTTTTCACAAGGAATACCATATCTTTGATGCCCTGTACGTCGAAGAGCTCTCCTATTTTCTGACTCGGAAGATCGAGAAAATCGGGCAGCAGATCAACAAAGGCGTACTGATGCGTTGTCAGGACGACCTGCTCAAACTGGTCGAATTTTGCCGTAACCCGGAAAGCTATTTTGATTATTTTGACCTTCTGTGGAGCCACAGCGACAAAACGATTGCCGTATGTGATTTCACACCAACCTACTGTGCACTACCTGTCGAGGGGTTCAGGGCTATAAGGGAGGGCCTGGAAAGCCGAGGCTTTTCCGTGAAACCAATTTTCATTATGAGAGACCCGGTTGAGCGCTGCTGGTCAATGCTCAGAATGCACCGGGAAGACCTGCAGCAACGCAACCCGGCAGCCACATTGGTACAGGAGCACGAGGCCCTTGCCCGGCATTATAATGGCCGCCAGTGCGAACTGCGCACCAGATATGAATGGACGGTACGCAATCTGGAGCAGGTGTTCGCTCCCAGCGAGATCTACTATGGCTTTTACGAGACGCTTTTCGAACAATCGACCCTACTACAATTGCAGGACTTCCTGAAGCTGCCGGACTTCGCGCCGAACGTCACTGAGAAAGTGCATGTCTCGAAAAAACAGCATGAGACATTGAGCGATGAACTTGCGGCTGATATCTCACACTATTATCGGGAAACCTATCAATTCTGCGCGGACCGCTTTGACACTGGCAAACTCTGGGCCGGGTATCAGTATTTGTAACGGCTTAAGGCAATGTGCCAAGCAGCACAGCATTGGGTGCACGCCTACACCCCAATCCCTACCCAGCCTACCCAGCCGTCTCACAGATCAGGTCAACAAACTGCGGCAGCAGTGGCTCGGGCAGATCGTGTCCCATCCCCTCAAACAATTCCAGGCGTGCGCCACGCACCAGGCCGGCGGTATCAATACCACCGGCGACAGGCACTAGCGGATCGTCATTTCCGTGTATCACCAGTGTGGGTGCCACAACCTTTTTCAGTATATTGATACGGTCGCCGCTGGCCATAATAGCTGCCATATGACGGGAGTGGCCCGCAGGGTGGTGGGAGCGCTGAAAGCTGCGGGCCAGTTTTTCCCGCAACACCTCATCGCTGGGTTGATAAGCCGGACTACCGATCAACCGCCAGGTTCGGACGGCATGTGCCTGCAAGGCCGCTGGATCAGAACTGCGCGGCCTGCGCAGCATATGCATCGCGACCTCACGCTTTGCGCCGGGCAGCGATTTGCGACCACTTGTGGACATAATGGATGTAAGTGAAAGCACTCTGAACGGAAAGTGGCCGGCCACCAACTGTGCGATCATACCGCCCATTGAAGCGCCCACGACATGCGCCGCATCGATATCCAGAGCGTCCATCAAACCGATCGTATCCTGTGCCATATCCTGTAGTCTGTAAGGCACGTTAAAAGGGAGATCGAAGCGTGAAAATGCTGCCATTTTAAGCATATTGGGCAGCCGCCCCGCCTGCACTTTCTCAGACAGCCCAATATCTCTGTTATCAAAACGTATTACACGGAAACCGCGCATCGCGAGGCCGTGACAAAAGGCTTCTGGCCAGGCGATCATCTGGGTACCAAGACCCATTATCAGTAGAATGACCGGTTGATCGGGCCGGCCGAACTCCTCGTAGGCCAACCTGATTCCGTTGGCATGGACATAACGTTCTGACATTGGGCTTCCCTGGAGGGTGAAGATAGAGGCGCATGAAACAGGCACTGCCCGGCATACACACCGGTGCAGTTACTGTGTTGATTGGCGCGTCGAAAGTTGTCGCTGGATTTCCCGGGCAAACAGCCACAGCCTGTCCTGCCCCCACAATGCCAGTAGCTGCTCACCGGCCTCATTCAGCAGGCGAAAACTCGGCACGCCCCACAAGCCGGCGTTGTACATGGATACGCGATTGGCTTCCAGCATGTCTTCCCAACCGGATTGACCCACTCTATGTTCCGCTTCGCTCCAGTCCAGGCCCGCCTGCTCAACCACGGTGCGCAAGCCCTTGGGCCTGTTAATGTTAATGCCCTCAACAAATGCACAGCGCAAAAAAGCGCTGATGTACTCGATACCCCTGCCCTGCTCATGCGCCCATGAATACAAAGAGTAGCCGTTGCGCGCAGGGTTTCCGATAGGGTCGTAAAAATTACCGAACGGCACACCCGCCGCACGCGCCTCGCGCGCCGTATCCCAGAATATATACATGCCCTTCTGGCGGGTCGCGGGTACACCGCGCATGACCATCGGCAGTACGGGGCGTACCTCGAGATTAACACCTGTGTCGTGTGCCAGTTGAACGGCCCTGTCAAAACTGATCGCTGTGTAGGGGCTGCGCAGGGATGGGTAGACTTCCAGCGTCAGGCTGCCGTCATCCTTTAACAGTGGCGCATCTATCTCGGGCCTTGCTACCAGCGGCGGCACTCCCGGTGTTTTGTCTATGCCCAGTGCCGCCAACCGTTGTTCGAGATGATAGAGGCGATCAACTCCCCAGTACCATTCACCGCCATAGTAAAACATCGCACCGGAGTAATGTTTTAGCGCATCCCGACGCGCCAGGCCGGCGCCAAGTTTCTGGTTTACTATCGCATCTGCTGCGCACCCGTACTCATCTGCAAGCCGACGCAGCGTGGCTACATCCCCCGCCCACAGGGCACGGCCTGTCTCGGCGGCACGCTCGATAAAACCCCGACTATCCTGTGCGGCCAGAATACCCGTGGCCAGAGTCACCAGCTCGGGCGGCAAGGCATTGTCCCGGCGGGGAAAGTCCAGACCATATTCGCCCGCCACATGGAAGGCGTCATAGCGAGACAGTTGTAACAGGAGTTCCGGCTCGGCGACATTGTCACCCTGGGGCCCGGGCACCAGATGACACACGAACTCAATACCGTAACGCTCTGACAGAGACTTGAGCGTCTGTGCTGCGAGGTGGCTGTAACCATCTTCGACCTGATGAAAGTACTCAACGACATGCGCTCTGCCGGCCCTGACTCGCGCTTTCTCGGCACTGGCGCGACGCTTGGTGAGCCGTTCTATGCGACACAATTTGGTCATCAGAAACGAGGTAGCCCAGCGCAGCAACGCGTTGGGATCCATGGTGGCGGCGCCACCCTGCTCCTTAAACTGATCAGCCATGGGCTAGCGCTGAACCATTTTTTCAGCCTGCTCTACAAACGCACTGGCGGCCTTGTCATCTTCGAGGATACTGTCTACCTTCACCGGCACTTCGATACCCCGGCGCAGCCCGGGCTTTTCTTTCATTGCAGACAGCCAGCGATCGAGATTGTCCAGACCGTCACGGGATACTCCCGACCATTTGTAGGTACGCACCCAGCACCAGTTGGCGATATCGGCTATAGAATAATCATCCGCCAGCCACTCACTTTCTCCCAAGCGCCTGTCGAGCACCTCAAAAAGGCGCCGGGTTTCGTTCTGGTAGCGATCGATGGCAGGCTGGATTTTTTCCGGAAAGTAGCGATAAAACACATTGGCCTGCCCCATCATTGGCCCGATTCCCCCCATCTGGAACATCAGCCACTGCATCACCCGGGCACGCCCTGCGCCATCGCCGGGTAGTAACCGGCCCGCTTTTTCTGCCAGATATATCATAATGGCGCCGGACTCAAAGATGGCGAGGTCGTTCGCAGACCTGTCCACAATTGCGGGGATGCGACCGTTTGGATTGATCGTAAGATAAGTATCGCTGCGCTGCTCACCACTGGATAAATCGATGGCGTGCACTTCATAGGGGATGTTGAGCTCTTCCAGTGTGCAGGACGCTTTATGGCCGTTTGGCGTAGCGGCAGTATACAATTCGATCATGCGTCAATCCTCGTGCTTATTGTGCGCTCAGTTGCTGAGAATAATTTTGTTCATCAATTTGGTCGTCAGGCGGACACAGGTTTTCTTGCTCAGACCCTGATGTTCGCGCAGTCTGTTCCAGTGCTCAAACGATGCGATCGCGTCGACGAGTTCGCGTTCATCTGCGGGCATGTCTTGCAATTCGGGCAACCAGTCATCCAGATCCTTACGCAGTTGACGCTGCGCCCTGGCATACTGTTCACGCAATATGGGATAGCGCCACAACTGCGCTTTAGTGGTTAGAAAATGTTTGCCGACGGCCTCATAGGCCAGAGAGTGCTGCTCCACCGCGTGCAACACACGCTCCTCGAGTGTACCCGCGCGATCGCCGCCACCGAATAGCCCCTGGTATTGATCCCTGATAATAACGTCGGCCGAGGCGAACAGGCTTTCCATATCAGAAAAATGCCTGAATACTGAACGGATGCCGACGCCTGCCCGTTCCGACACCTGCTGCGCGGTGGGAACAAGCATGCCCTCTTCGACAAGTTCGATCATGGCGTCGATTATCGCCTGGCGACTGCGCTCGCTGCGTAGACGACGCCCATCGGGTACTTTTTTCACATCTTCGTCGGTCATAGTTCCGGTTTCATTGTGGTTGTCTCCCGGTTGCCGTGCGCTTGCGCGACCGCCGCTTTAATGACACCATATATGCCATTTGTTTGCAAGACTGCAGCAGGCAAAGCACTGCCAAACCCTGTTTGATTTCATCTTCGCACAAAAGAGGCCATGACTTTGAATTACGAAATACAGAACAATATCGCAGTTATCACTATCGATGACGGTAAGGCCAATGTGGTCGGTCCGACGTTTCTCGAGAGCATCAATGAAGCGCTTGACCGCGCTGAAAAAGAAAAACCCGGTGCAGTTATACTGCGTGGCCGCGACGGCATGTTTTCTGCGGGCTTCGATCTAGGCGAGTTCAAAAAAGGCCCGGAAGCGGGCATGGCCATGGTTGCCAATGGCATGCAACTGCTGATTCGGCTGTACAGCTTTCCGCTGCCAGTTGTGGCAGCGTGTACCGGCCACGGTATCGCAATGGGCGCATTTGTGATCATGGCCTGCGACAACCGTATTGGCACCCGCGGCAGCTATAAGATCACCCTGCCTGAAACAGCAATAGGTATGGAGGTGCCCCTCACGATGCTGGAGCTCACCGCATCTCGAGTGCCGCCACAGCACATTACCCGTGTCGCCATACAGGCGGAAGTGTTTGATCCCGACCAGGCGACTGCGGTAGGCCTGCTGGATGAGGTTGTCGAGTCACCCGAATTGATGGTGAGGGCGTTTGAAGTCGCTGAAAAACTGTCACAACTGCCACAAACCGTGTATGCCGCCAACAAATTGGCTGCGCGCAGGCATGCGCTGGCAGCCATGAACGAAGAATACGACAGGGCGATCGCCGCGAATCGATAATCAGGCTAGTCTCAGAGCTTGCCGATAACGTCGTCAGCGAATCGTGAAATACCTGCAAGGGGATCCTTGCCCAGCGCCAGCAGAGGTACGATGACACGGGATGCCCCCGTATCTTCAAATGCCTTGACGGCATCCAGCCCTCCCTGCATGTCCCACATGCAGGAGATTTCAACGCTGTCCGGATCCCTACCTACCGCTGCACATGCCGCGGCCAACGGTTCCAGCTTCTGGGCTAGCGCGGCGGCATTATCGACAGGCAGGAACCAACCGTCGCCGTGCGCTGCCACGCGCTCATAGATTTTGCCTTTGACACCGCCAATCACGATCGGGATACCACCTTCCCCACGAGGTATGGGGTAACTCTTGAACCCCGACCAATTGAGAAAGTCGCTTTGGTGTTCTACCACTCCGCCCGACCAGACTTTTTTCATCGCGACCATATAGTCATCGAAGCGCGCGCCGCGGCGTTCAAATGGCACACCCATGGCATCGAATTCCTCGCGCAACCAGCCGATACCTGCCCCCAGCATAAAGCGCCCGCCCGATACAAAGTCCAGGCTGGCCGCCTGCTTAGCCAGTAGAAGCGGGTTTGACTGGGATACAATATTGACGCCGGTACCCAGTTTCAGGGTGCTGGTATTGGCTGCTATCGCGGTCAATGCAATTAGCGGATCGACAAAATTAGTCTCCGGTTTTGCACCCATCTTGCCGTCTGCATTGTATGGGTACTTGGAAGCATAGTTTTCAGGCACCATAACATGCTCGAATGTCCACACCGACTCGAAGCCGACAGACTCTGCTAACTGCGCCAAACCAATCGTCTGCTCAATGCTCTTGACACCAACGTTCACAGGTATAAGACCAAATTTCATATTTAATTCTCCTGTATTACTGCTACAGAGAGGGCATCTGCCCCTGTACAAGTTCCAGCTGCCCGGGTCGACGCTCGACCCAGTGTCGAAGTGGCACATTCAGCGCGGCCAGTCCGCCCACGCTCTCCAGCAATCTATCCGCCGCTACCCTGTCGTCACCCTTGAGCGATTGATAGTGGTGCCACGCACGCTGGAACAACCACTGTACATAGCTGCTTATGCAGCGCTCTCCGATAGCTGCCCCTGAAGTGAATCGATGCATGCCGTGAAAGCGCGGGATGCTACCCCCAGGATTCGCCTCGAGCCACGCACTGTTGTGTTCGATAACATCAAGTACATCCGGAAATTGATCCTTGCACAGCGTGGCCAGAATCGGTACCAGGGTATCGGGGATGGCATCGTTCGCGAGAAACTCTCCGGCCAACGGCTGCGGGTTGTTCATCCGCTGAACCCAGGCGTACACATGCGGCGCCTCACGCTCCATCAATGCCCTGGGAACCGGGTCGCGCCCGAGGTGTGCGTAAAGTGGCCCGATAAACCCGAAATCACCGATACTCGGGCGTGAGCCCAACAGGAAGTCGAAGCGGGAAAAATGGCTGTCCAGTTGTGCGAGAAAGGTGTGGTAAGCCTCCTCGATGCCGGCAATGGTCTCCTCGGTGATACCCAGTGCGGGCACCATGCCACTGAACGCCCTGGAAGTTTTCTCACCTATGGCAATCTGTTCCTCATAGCTCGCCGTGGGTGCACTGAGCTTGCCAAATTCAGACATGATGAAATCGTGCTGCTGATCCAACACACTCCAGCGGTAGTGCATCGCAGGAATGACAAGCCACTCGTCGCCGTACATTTCCAGCAGAAGCGCGACCAGCCGCTGCACTGGCGTGCTCGGATACACAGGGGCCTGCGGGTGCAGCGCCTCGAGAAAATCGATAATATCAGTGGTGTCCTGTACGAACTCTCCGTCGGCGGTTTCCAGTATCGGGATAATTGGCGCACCAATATTCGGCACTATTGTCTTCAGGTAGACTTCGCGGGTAGCGGCCTTCTCCTCCCAGTTCAAGCCTTTGTAGCGCAGATAGGCTCGCGCCTTGCCCGAGAACAGCGAATGTTCACTGCCGTACATAATGTAATCAATATCCATTGAGGGGTCTCCGGTACAGGTCGAACTGACGCGGCTAGAAGTGAAGGGAAATTACCTATATCTATTGACACTTATGCTGTCATAAGATGCGATTTCAAGCAACCAGTCCCTGCATCTGTGACGGATTTCTGGTTTTTCAAACAGCGCTCTGGCTATATATTTGGTATTAGCGATAACCTATACTTGACAAGCTCTTGATGTGTAAGTGTTATAGCGTGGTCTCGTCAATAAAATCCAGGCTTGAGCCGATTGAACTTTATGCGAAATACGCACTCAATAGTTTTGTATATTCCACCCGCAAGGAGCGATGCTTGAAATACCCGCAGCGCCCAGATCAGGTACGTTTATTTTGAATCCTTTACGTTACAAACAGAGCGCATTCGGCGTCGCCGTCGCCGCATTTTTCCTCAGTACTTTGGCTCTGCCCGCATGGAGCCTAATCGAGTATTCAGAGTCTCAACGGGATACCGTCGTAGAACTCGTGGAGCAGCTACAGGAGCGCCACTACGCCAAGCTCGACTACGATGACGAGCTGTCCTCAGAGCACCTGGACAGCTACATCGACAGTCTGGACAGCGGGAAAATGTTTTTCCTCGCCTCCGATATCGAAGAATTTGAGCAATACCGCACGGTGATGGATGATGAAGTGAAAGAAGGCAAACTGGACGCCGGATTCGCGATATTCAACCGGTTTCACCAGCGCCTACAGGATCGCCTGACTGACACGATCGACACCCTTCCAGAAGCCGTGGCCTCAATGGACTTTTCTGTCGATGAGACAATCTCTCTGGATGCTGAAAATCGCCAGTGGGCCAAAAACCAGACGGAACTGGATGATCGCTGGCGCAAACAACTGAAAAACCAGGTTCTCAGCCTGAAACTGGCTGACAAGCCCGAGGACGAAATTGTTCCTACGCTGGAAAAACGCTACAAGCGCCAGTTAAAAAGTGTAACGCAGTACAACAATCAGGATGTGTTCCAGATTTATGCCAATGCCCTGACCGAGTTGTACGATCCGCACACCAACTACCTGTCGCCCCGGTCTACCGAAAACTTCAACATCAATATGAGTCTGTCGCTGGAAGGCATTGGCGCCGTCCTGCAGATGGAAGATGAATACACCAAAGTGAGCAGCCTGGTCGCCAAGGGCCCCGCGGACAAGCAGGGGGAATTGCAACCGGCGGACCGTATCGTCGCCGTCGGACAAGGCGATGAGGGGCCACTGGAAGACGTGATCGGCTGGCGCCTGGATGAAGTGGTGGAATTGATCCGTGGTAAAAAAGATACCGTGGTGCGCCTTGAGGTGATTCCGGCGAAATCCAAGTCCACCGATGAGCGCAAAGTCATCACCATTGTGCGTAACAAGGTCAAGTTGGAGGAGCAGTCTGCGCAGAAGAAGATTCTCGAAATACCCAATGGCGACGGCATCGTCAAAGTAGGTGTGATTGATATTCCGGCGTTTTATATCGATTTCGACGCGATGCGACGCAACGAGAAGGACTACAAAAGCACTACCAGGGATGTGAAAGTGTTACTGCAGGAGCTTGAGGAGGAAGGCGTGGATGGCATCGTCATCGATCTGCGCAACAATGGCGGCGGCTCCCTGCAGGAAGCCAATGAACTGACCGGGCTGTTTATTGAGTACGGCCCCACAGTGCAGATCCGTCACTCATCGCGACGGGTCTGGCGCGACGGCAAGCGCCTGAAGAGCCCCTACTATCAAGGACCACTGGTGGTACTGGTCAATCGCCTCAGCGCATCTGCGTCCGAAATTTTTGCTGGCGCCATGCAGGATTACCAACGCGCCATCATCGTCGGGGACCGCTCCTTCGGCAAAGGCACGGTGCAGACACTTATCCCGCTGACAGAAGGCCAACTGAAAATAACCGAAAGCAAGTTCTACCGAATCTCAGGCGAGAGCACGCAGCACCGAGGCGTGGTGCCGGACATTGTCTTCCCGTCTCTCTATGACACGGAAGAAATCGGTGAAAGCTCGCTGGACCACGCATTGAGCTGGGACAATATCAGCCCGATCCGACACAGCGATTACGGCGATCTGTCCGCCCTCCTCCCTGCCATCCAGTCACAGTTTGATGAGCGCAGCGGTCACAACCCGGATTTCATCTACCTCGAAGATCAGGTGGCGCTCGCCCAGCAGACTCGCGAAATCAAGGAGCTGCCGCTGAAGGAGTCCGAGCGAATCGCGCTGCGCGACAGCCAGGAAGCCAAGGCTCTTAGCATTGAGAACAAACGGCGCAAAGCCAACGGCGAGGAACCACTGACATCGCTGGAAGACGACGAGGAGGAAGGCTCGGATGAAGACGAGCTCGCCGGAATCGATGCGCAGGATGAGGAAAAAGACGAGGAGGAAGAAGATGACGTCCTACTCGAGGAAGCTGGCCATGTGCTTATCGATGCCCTGCTGCTGAGCCAGCAAAGCCTGGCGCTGAACCAGGGAAAGAAAAGCGCCCCCTGATTATTCGCTTACGGCCTCGCCAAACCAGGACAGGCTCTCGTGCAGGCGCACAACGTCCCCAACGATAATCAGTGTAGGGGCCGCTGGCTGCGCTTGTGCGACTTTCTCTTCCATATTTGCCAACGTACCCAGTAATACTTTTTGTTCCAGTGTCGTACCGCGCTCCACCAGTGCCACTGGTGTATCGGAGGCGCGCCCATGCGCCTGTAACTGTGCACAGATGACAGGCAGCCCCATCAACCCCATATAGAAGACCAGTGTCTCAGTGGTCGAGCTGAACGATGCCCAGTCGTGCTCCACTGTATCGTTCTTGAGATAGCCCGCGACAAATCGCACTGACTGCGCATAATCACGGTGTGTTAGCGGGATACCGGCATAACAGGCAGCGCCATTGGCTGCAGTGATACCCGGGACGACCTGAAAGGGAATGCGGTGCTTCGCCAGTAATTCAATCTCTTCCCCGCCACGACCGAAGACAAAGGGATCGCCGCCTTTCAGACGCACTACGCGTTTCCCCTGCTGCGCCAGATTTACCAGCAACTGATTGATCTCTGTCTGGGGCACACTGTGGTCGGCGCGACGCTTACCGACATAGATGCGCTCGGCGTCGCGCCGTGCCATATCGACAATCGCGGGCGCGACAAGCCGGTCGTAGAGCACGACATCTGCACTCTGCAATAGTCTGGCCGCTTTGAACGTGAGCAGATCCGGATCTCCCGGACCCGCGCCAACGAGATAGACTTCACCATTGTAAAGTGCATCCGTATCGCTAAGCCTCGTATACAATTGCTGTTCGGCCTCGGCATCACGCCCCGCAAGCACATGCTCTGCGATAGTACCCTCCAGTGTCTGCTCCCAGAACAGTCGACGCGGAGTGTCGGCGACTATTGTATCCTTTACCCGTTGGCGAAAACGCGCGGCAAAACTTGCCAATCGCCCGTATGCAGCGGGCACCAGGGCTTCAATTTTTCGCCGCAGGATTCTGGTGAGCACCGGGCTCGCCCCGCTACTGCTAATCGCAATCAACAGTGGGTCGCGGTCCACGATAGCCGGGAAGATAAAGGTGCAAAGCTGTGGTGCGTCGACCACGTTTACCTGCTTCGACAGGCGTATGGCATCGCGATAAACCTGTTCATTGACGACTGAGTCGGGCGTCGCTGCGACAACAATGTGCGCACTGTGCAGATCGGCTTCTTGATAGCGCCCGCGCTGCCAGCGGCCATTGTGTTCGCTCAAAAGCGCTTGCAGTTCGCCACAGATGTCAGGCGATACTACAGTCAGCTTCGACCCTGCGCGCAGCAACAACCGTGCTTTGCGGGTCGCCACCGCTCCACCACCGACAAGCAGGACGGGCGCATCCCGCAGTCGCAGACAAACAGGTAGGAATTCCAGTCGACTACCCCCCCAGTTCGCTGACGCCACCCATATAGGGTTGGAGCGCGTCGGGAACAGCAATACTGCCATCAGCGCGCTGGAAATTTTCAAGAATGGCTACCAGGGTTCGGCCTACTGCGAGGCCAGACCCATTCAGGGTGTGCAACAACTCTGGCTTACCGGTTGCAGGATTGCGCCAGCGCGCCTGCATTCTGCGCGCCTGGTAGTCGCCGAAACTGCTGCAGGAGGAAATTTCGCGGTAGGTATCCTGGGCCGGCAGCCACACCTCCAGATCATAGGTTTTCTGTGACGAAAAGCCGAGGTCACCGGCGCAGAGAATCACCTTGCGATAAGGTAACTCCAGGCGTTGCAATACGGTTTCCGCATGACCGACAAGTTGCTCCAGCGCCTGCATGGACTGCTGCGGACGCACAAACTGCACGAGCTCCACTTTTTCAAACTGATGCTGGCGAATCATACCCCGAGTATCGCGACCATAACTGCCCGCTTCACTGCGAAAGCAGGGTGTGTGACAGGCAAACCGGATACCGTCGGAACCGAGTTCGGCATCCTCAAATATCCTGTCCCGCGCTATATTGGTCACCGGGACTTCAGCGGTCGGAATCAGGTAGAGATCGTGATCGGCGCGCAGTTTAAACAAATCCGCCTCAAATTTGGGCAGGTTACCGGTGCCGAGCAAAGACTCCCTGTTGACGATATACGGCACATAGACTTCCTGGTAGCCGTGCTCCTGTATATGCAGGTCTAGCATAAACTGGGTCAGGGCGCGATGCATTCTGGCCAGTACACCGTACATCACGGTAAAGCGCGAGCCGGTAATTTTTCCCGCCATTTCGCTGTCAAGAAGTTGCAGCCCCTCGCCCAGTTCGACGTGATCCTTCACCGGGAAGTCGAATGTTACCGGCTCACCCCAGCGCAGAACTTCCAGGTTATCCTCTTCACTGGCGCCGGCCGGCACTTCCTCTACAGGGACATTGGGCACACCCAGCAGCAGTTCCTCTATTTCTGCCTGCGCTTGTTTCGCCTCCTCGGTCAGTGCGTCCAACTGTTGCGCGATTTTTTCAAGCGTGGCGTTCACCTCGGCCTTGGCGTCTTCGACACTGACACCCTGCCCCACCAGGACACCAATTTTTTTGGACGCGCTTTTACGCTCGGCCAGCAGGTTCTGGCTATCGACGTCCGCCTGCTTACGCCGTGCATCCAGTGCTTTGAACTGCGCTACATCAAACTGAAAACCACGCATCTGTAGCGCCTCGGCGACGCGTTGCGGATCTTGTCTGACCGCCTTGATATCCAACATCCTGAAGTTCCTGTACCAGTTTTCAACAAAAAAATAGGGCCAGTTTATACCAGCGCCCGGGTCAACTGAATCGCGAGGCCTGCCATAAGCACGCAGATTATCGCACTGCCGATCATATACCCCGCCGCCTGCCCCAAATGACCACTTTGAAACAGCGTAATGGCCTCCAGAGAGAAGGTCGAGAACGTGGTAAATGCTCCCAGAAACCCGACCATCAATACGCCCTGCCAGTTCGCATGCATCAGCTGCTTTTCAACCAGCAACACGTACAAAATACCGATGGCAAAAGAGCCCAGCATATTCACCATCAGCGTGCCGATGGGAAAACGCCCCTCCCACAGGCTATACAACCAGGTCGCGAGCAAATAGCGCGACACTGCCCCACAGGCTCCTCCCAGTGCAACAAACAAAAGGTACTTCATGCGTGCATTGCCGGCTTAAACGTAGCGGCGTATTGTACTGGTTTTGTCCCGCTCTCGCAGGTATTTGAGCTTTTCCCGGATCTTCAGCTCCAACCCCCGGTCCACCGGGTGATAGTACTGACGGTCGCGCAGTGCCTCAGGGAAGTAGTTTTCACCGGCGGCATAGCCCTCTGCTTCATCGTGGGCATAGCGATATTCCGCTCCGTGTTCCATGCCTTTGAGCAGTGCGGTCGGCGCGTTGCGCAAGTGCAGTGGCACTTCGTCTGTTCCGGCTTGTTCTACATCGGCCCTGGCGGCCTTGTACGCGGTATAGACGGCGTTGCTTTTGGCTGCGCAAGCCAGATAAATGATCGCCTGGGCAATGGTTAACTCGCCCTCCGGACTGCCCAAGCGCTCCTGCACCTGCCAGGCCTCAAGCGCCAGTGTCAGCGCTCTCGGGTCGGCATTACCGATATCTTCACTGGCCATACGAACGACGCGACGAGCGATATACAAGGGGTCACATCCACCGTCCAACATGCGGCAGAACCAGTACAGCGCCGCATCGGGGGAGCTGCCACGCACAGCTTTATGCAGCGCACTGATCTGGTCATAGAACAGATCGCCCCCTTTATCAAAGCGTCGCAGTGACGCCTGTAGTACTTCCTCCAGCGTTTTCTCGGTAATCTGTCCGTCCTCGGCCAGATCTGCAGCGAGCTCGAGCAAATTCAGTGCTTTTCGTGCATCGCCATCGGCCTGCGCGGCGATCAGCGCCAGACACCCCTCTTGCACAGTCACGCCGTGATCCAGTTCAGCCACACCGCGCGCCAGCACCTCCTCCAGTTCCACCGACTCAAGCTGGCGCAGTTTGTACACCCGTGCCCGCGACAACAGCGCGTTATTCAGTTCGAACGACGGGTTTTCCGTCGTCGCCCCAATAAATATAACCGTGCCGTCCTCCACATAAGGCAAGAAGGCATCCTGCTGCGACTTGTTGAACCGGTGCACCTCATCGACGAACAGTACGGTATCCCTGCCCTGCGCTTTGTAGAGCCGGGCCTGAGTGATCGCCTCACGAATGTCCTTTACACCGCTCAACACGGCCGACAGCTGAATGAAATGCGCGTTGGCATGCCCCGCGGCTATTCTTGCCAGTGTCGTTTTACCAACGCCGGGCGGGCCCCAGAAAATCATTGAATGTAGCTGACTGGAATCTATAGCCTGACGCAGCGGCTTCCCGGCCCCGAGAAGATGACCCTGACCGGCATAGGCAGACAGTGTGTGAGGTCTCAAGCGGGCGGCAAGCGGCTGGTAACCGCTGGCGCCTGCGGGGGTATCTACAGCAGTTGACGGCTCGCCAAACAGATCATTCGTCATAGTAGAAGAGATCGGCGTCCGGGGGCGGCGTGAACGCAAAATCCGCACTGGTGATTTCGCTCTCGCTGTCGAGGTCTGAGAATAGAATTTCGATGCGCTGATCCAGATTATCCACTATCACCATCCCGGTTATCTGCGCGCCGTCGAGTCGCAGCGTAAGTTGCCTGAAGCCGACATCGGTGGCAAGCGGCGTGAGCTCGAATGCGCCATCTGCCGTGCGCACGACCTGAAACTTTTCTCGCAGGGCGGTCTCGTCCCCCCCCAGAATCTGCAGCGGGGTCATGTCAGCGTTGGTGGTCACAGGGCGCCGTGTGACCGTCTCAAGGTCGCGATCGTGATGCCAGATAAATTCGGGGCCAGCAATAATAACCTGCTCGTCAGGACTGACGATTTCCCAGGCAAAGTACCCCGGGCGCAGCAAGCGAAACGTACCACTGGACTCCGCCAACAGAGAGTCATCCTGTGCGTACTGTCGCTGAGTGAAGCTCCCCTGCAAGCGTTTGACCGGCTCCAGGGCTGCGATCAATTGGTCCACGCCGTTGTCTGACTGGGCGTTCGCAGTCAGCGGCAACAGTAGCAGTAGAAAAAAGACCAGCGGGTATTTTGTCATCGTCGTTCCAGTCTCGGACTCAGGATTCGCGCGGCGGTGGTGCCAGCACTTCGCGCTGGCCATTGCTGCCCATTTCGGAGACTACACCGGCCGCTTCCATCGCCTCAATCAGGCGAGCTGCACGATTGTAGCCGATTCGCAGCTTGCGCTGTACGGAAGATATCGACGCTCGGCGACTTTCTGTCACGTAATAGACAGCTTCGTCGTACAAGGCATCGCTTTCGTCATCCTGATCGGCATTTTCCGATTGCAGTTCACCGGGCGTAACCGCCGTGTTGCTGCCCTCATCAAGCAGACCGTCAATGTACAGCGGCTCTCCGCGGCGCTTCCAGTCAGCCACGACACGGTGAACCTCGTCGTCACTGCAGAACGCACCGTGCACACGGTTGGGGACGCCGCTTCCCGGAGGCAGGTATAGCATATCCCCGTGGCCCAGTAGCTGCTCTGCGCCGCCCTGATCCAGAATGGTGCGTGAATCAATTTTTGAGGAGACCTGGAACGCAATACGCGTGGGCACATTGGCCTTGATCAAACCGGTGATAACATCCACCGAAGGTCGCTGTGTAGCCAGTACCAGATGGATACCGGCGGCGCGAGCTTTCTGCGCGATGCGGGCGATCAATTGTTCCACCTTCTTACCGACCACCATCATCATATCGGCAAATTCGTCTATCACCACCACGATGTTGGGCAGCTTTTCAAGGTCGGGCGGGGTCTGCTCCTCATCCGTTTCTGCAAACATGGGATCGGGCTTCCAGGTGGGATCAGGCAGTGGTGTGCCCGCCTTAATAGCATCCTCGACTTTCCGGTTATAACCTGCCAGGTTACGAACACCCAGCGCAGCCATCAGTTTATAGCGGCGCTCCATCTCGGCGACACACCAGCGCAAGCCGTTGGCGGCGTCCTTCATGTCGGTGATCACCGGTGTCAGCAGATGCGGAATGCCATCGTAAACGGACAATTCAAGCATCTTTGGATCAACCAGAATCAGGCGTACATCGGCCGGACCCGACTTGAACAGCAGACTCAGCAGCATGGAATTCACACCGACGGACTTACCCGAACCGGTGGTACCGGCGACCAGCAGATGGGGCATCTTCGCCAGATCAGCCACCACCGGCTGTCCGGAGATATCGTGACCAAGGGCCAGTGTCAGAGGGGACTTGGACTGCTCGAACGTCTTGGACGCCAGCACCTCCCGGAAATTCACGATCTCTCGGTCCTCGTTGGGTATTTCGATACCCACCACCGATTTACCGGGAATAACCTCGACCACCCGCACACTGATGACAGCCAGTGAGCGCGCCAGATCCTTGGCCAGATTTGAAATACGCGACACCTTGACGCCGGGCGCGGGCTGTAGTTCAAACCGAGTGACCACCGGCCCGGGGTACACCGCCACCACTTCGGCCGATATCCCGAAATCCAGCAACTTCAGTTCCAGCAATTTGGACAGGCCTTCCAGCGCCTCTTTGGAGAAACCCTTGTCAGGGTCTTTCACTGATTCGTCCAGAAGCTCCAGGTGCGGCAAATCACCAGTAGCCGGTGCCTCAAAAAGGGTCTGCTGTTTCTCTCGCTCTATACGATCGCTTTTCTCAACGGGCGCTTTGAGCGACTTGATTTTGGGCGGCTTGCGCTGCTTGGTTTTTTCCACGTGCTCAGTGATGACTATTTTGCGCGCCTCCACCGCCTTTTCCCGCTTGCGGGCATCGTTGAAATTGGCATACCAGGTTTGCACACGTGCGCGCATCACACCGTAAGCAGCAATACTCCAACCCCCCAGTTTTTCCAGCAGCGCCAGCCAGCTAAGATCGGTGAAAATGGTCATCCCGAAGAGAAATATCGCCAGCAGTATCAGGCGGCTCCCGACACCACTGAAGGCAACGGTAAAGCCACTGCTGATGGACTGACCCAAAATCCCGCCTGCACCCTGGGGCAGCGCTGACGAACCGGTGTCATTCAACGCGGCAAGAGACGTTCCGGCGATCATAACCAGCACCAGTCCGAGTGCCCTGATACCGAAGGTGGTCCAATCAAAGGTTTGCTGTGGTTGGCGCTGTAGCAAGAGCACCAGCGCACGGTAGGCGAGCAGTAGTGGGAACAGGTAGGCGGCATACCCTACCAGCGAAAAGAATACATCTGCCAGCCACGCACCCGTGGGACCGCCCAGATTGTGGATGGGGGCACCACTGCCGGTGGCAGACCAACCAGGATCGCGGACACTGTAGGTAAACAGGGCCATCAACAGGTAAACACACACGGCCGTCACGCCGATAAACGCGCCTTCACGAAATCGCGAGCCGAGGTGGCTGTCTGTGTTAGAGGTATCGGGCACGGCCTTGTTCGTCCTTGCGGTGTGTGTAGAGCGCTGAATTCTCGGTGTACCACACCGCTATCAAGCTCATAGCAAGAAGTAATTGTGCACTCATTTATGTTTTATTTCAAAAGCTTATACGGTTTATTTAAAATGCCCCTGATCTTTGTCCGGAGCCGACCTTTAAAGTAACATAGTCCGCCCCAATACAGAACGAATTGGCCGCCTACTCGGCGACTACAGATTGACCACAATGAGCAGGAAGTAACTCCATGAGTGACACGAAACACCACCGTCTGATAATCCTCGGTAGCGGCCCCGCCGGCTATACAGCCGCCGTCTACGCCGCCCGCGCCAACCTGAAACCAGTGGTGATCACTGGCATACAACAGGGCGGGCAATTGACCACCACCACCGAGGTCGAGAATTGGCCCGGCGGCAGCGCAGACTTGCAGGGTCCGCAATTGATGCAGCAAATGCAGGAGCATGTGGAGCGCTTTGATGCCCAAGTGGTCTTCGACCACATCGATTCTGTGGATCTCAACACGCGGCCTTTCCAACTCAAGGGCACATCCAACTACAGTTGCGATGCGCTGATCATCGCCACCGGCGCCTCCGCGCAGTATCTGGGGCTGCCCAGCGAAGAGGCATTTGCCGGCAAGGGTGTAAGTGCCTGTGCCACCTGCGATGGTTTCTTTTACCGCAACCAGAAAGTGGCCGTAATCGGTGGCGGAAACACTGCAGTTGAAGAGGCATTGTATCTGGCCAATATTGCATCCGAGGTTGTGCTGGTCCACCGCCGCGATGCCCTGCGCTCGGAAAAAGTCCTGCAGGACAGACTCTTCGCCCGAGAAAAAGAGGGCAAAGTCAAAATCATGTGGAACCACACACTCGATGAGATCGTCGGCGATGACACGGGGGTCACCGGCATGCGCGTCAAGTCGGTAGAGGATGGTAGCATTAGTGATGTGGATCTTGCGGGTGTGTTTATCGCTATCGGCCACAAGCCGAATACCGACATATTTGCCGGCCAACTGGATATGAAAGACGGTTACCTCACTATTCACAGCGGCACACATGGCAATGCCACCGCCACCAGCATCCCCGGCGTCTTTGCCGCTGGCGATGTAGCCGATCATATCTACCGTCAGGCAGTGACTTCAGCGGGGTTTGGTTGTATGGCAGCGCTGGATGCGGAGAAATATCTGGACGCCCAGTAAACGCTCGGCATGCGACGGCTCCCGGAATTAGGCCAGCACGATGGCTTTCCACCGACGGTAGAGGCGCTGGAAAGCCCCAACGGGCTGTTGGCAGTGGGTGGAAGCCTCTCCACTGAACGTCTCCTGCAGGCCTATCGCCACGGTATTTTTCCGTGGTATGAGGCGCCGCAACCGGTGCTGTGGTGGACACCCGACCCGCGCTCCGTACTCTTCCCCGGGAACCTGCATATCTCGCGCTCGCTGCGCAAAACCCTGCGTGCCAACACGTTTCACCTGGCCGTCGATCGGCAGTTTACTGCAGTGATGCGAGCGTGCGCCGGTTTGCGTAGGGACGGCGCCGGCACATGGATTGATGAAGACATGCTGGTGGCATACGAGCGCCTGCATGCGTTGGGCTTTGCCCACTCAGTGGAGGTCTCTGATGATACCGGAGCACTGGTAGGCGGCTTATACGGCGTTTCGCTGGGACGTGTCTTTTTTGGTGAATCCATGTTCAGCCGAGCCAACGATGCCTCCAAGGTTGCCCTCGTCGGGCTGGTGTCTATCATCAAACGAGGCGGGTTCCACATGATCGACTGCCAGGTGGAGAACGATCATTTAAATTCATTGGGTGCCTGCAATATCAACAGACTGGACTTCGAACAGCGTCTTGCGCAGAATATAGAGGTCGCGCCCGAACGTGATATTTGGCATTTACCTGCCACTTGTGGAGATTTGCTGTGACCTCATCCCTGCGGGATCTAAAGGTGTACACCACCTACCCCCACAGCTGCAGCTACCTGGATGACCAGGAGGCCACCACGCTGTTTGTCGATCCCCGGCAACCGGTCGACCAGAAACTGTACAGCAAACTTTCGGTGCTGGGCTTTCGCCGCAGCGGCAATCACATCTATCGCCCCCACTGCGCACAGTGCAATGCCTGTGTTCCCGCACGCATCCCGGTGGCGGCGTTTAAGCCGAGGCGTAACCAGAGTCGT
This sequence comes from Halioglobus sp. D3-4, assembly GCF_055809315.1. Classification (NCBI taxonomy): domain Bacteria; kingdom Pseudomonadati; phylum Pseudomonadota; class Gammaproteobacteria; order Cellvibrionales; family Halieaceae; genus Halioglobus; species Halioglobus sp. D3-4. The sequence goes on along the minus strand of NZ_CM147907.1, from coordinate 1,106,899 downwards.
ATATGGCAGCGCAACCGCGATCTGCGCATGGTATCTACCCACGACATCACGGACGATGAAGCATTTGACCTCTACCATCGGTACATCAGCTTGCGCCATGCTGATGGCGACATGTACCCACCCGAACGCGAGCAGTATGAAGCCTTCCTCAACAACGTGTGGGGCTGTACCCGCTACTTCCGATTCTATGATCAGGGCAAACTGAATGCAGTGGCCGTCGTCGACAAGCTGGAAGATGGCTTGTCCGCCATCTACACCTTTTTTGACCCGCATGCGAACAAGCGCAGCCTCGGGGTCTACGCAATCCTGTGGCAGGTGGAACAGGCGCGCAACATGGGCCTGGACTATGTCTATCTGGGTTACTGGATCCGCGAATGCCAGAAGATGTCCTACAAGTCCGATTACCGCCCACTCGAGATATACCAGAACAGCCACTGGTCGACCCTGATCTGAATATACGAGGGCATTCTCGGCCAGTGGTACAATTTGACGCTCACAGCCCTTCGCCACGCGCGATATTACGCTAGCACTGACGGCAAGATTCAGGCAAAATGCGCGCTCTTTATAAACTGAGGGTTGCCGCCTAATGGCAAAAGAAGACCAAATTGAAATGGAAGGCGAGGTTATAGATACCCTGCCAAATACCACATTCAGGGTAAAACTGGAAAACGATCACGTTGTGACGGCCCACATTTCAGGAAAGATGCGCAAAAACTACATCCGCATTCTTACCGGCGACAAGGTCCGTGTGGAATTAACACCCTACGACCTGACCAAGGGACGCATCACATATCGCGAGCGCTAACACTCCGCTAGCTTTTCTGGAGTTCCTCCGACTCCTCTTCTTGTACCGTCACATCCAGCTTGTTTTCGGCTTTGTTCAGTCGCACCAGTGCAGTGCCGCCGGATTGTGACAACGCGCCGAACAACACCATCTCGGCCAGCGGCTTCTTGATATGCTCCTGGATAACCCTCTCCATGGGTCTGGCGCCCATATGGATATCGTAGCCCTTTTCCACCAGCCATAGACGCGCCTCGACATCCACATCCAGCGTTACCCGCTTCTCATCGAGCTGACACTGCAGTTCTGTGAGGAATTTATCCACGACCGTTAGAATGACATCCTCCGCCAGCGGCTGGAACTGTACGATCGTGTCCAGCCGGTTGCGAAACTCGGGGGTAAACATTTTATTGATAGCTTCCATCCCATCAGTGCTGTGATCCTGATTGGTAAAACCGATAGTACGACGACTGATACTCTCCGCACCCGCATTGGTTGTCATCACCAGAATGACATGGCGAAAATCGGTTTTGCGGCCGTTATTGTCGGTCAGCGTCCCGTGGTCCATAACCTGTAGCAACAGATTAAAAACATCCGGGTGGGCCTTCTCAATCTCGTCGAGCAACACCACGGCATGCGGATGCTGAGTGACAGCGTCTGTCAGCAGTCCGCCCTGATCGAAGCCGACATAACCCGGAGGGGCACCGATGAGTCGCGACACGGTGTGCCGTTCCATGTATTCCGACATATCAAACCGAACCAACTCCAGACCGAGCAATCGCGCCAGTTGCCGTGTCACCTCTGTTTTGCCCACACCGGTCGGCCCGGCCAGCAGAAAGGAGCCGATAGGTTTCTCGCCTGCACGCAGCCCGGCACGCGCCAGTTTGATGGACGTCGCCAGGCTGGTAATCGCCTCGTCCTGTCCGAACACCACCATCTGCAGGTTCTTCTCCAGCCGCTGCAGTGTTTCCTTGTCGTCGCTACTGACTGCCTTGGTCGGAATACGCGCTATCTTGGCGATCACCGCTTCGATGTCACCCACGCCGACAACTTTCTTGCGTTTGGAGGCCGACAACAGCTGCTGAAACGCGCCAGCCTCGTCAATCACGTCGATAGCTTTGTCCGGCAGGAAGCGATCTGTTATGTAGCGATCACTGAGGTCTGTGGCCACCCGCAGCGCCTTGTCGGTGTAGCGCAGGCCGTGGTGCTCTTCGAACCGGGACTTGAGCCCTTTGAGGATTTTGTAGGCGTCATCGGCACTCGGTTCAAGCACATCGATTTTCTGGAACCTACGGCTAAGTGCCTTGTCCTTGTCAAAAATACCGCGGTATTCATTGAATGTAGTGGAACCAATACAGCGCAGTTTGCCCGAACTGAGCAGCGGTTTGAGCAGGTTACTGGCGTCCATAACACCGCCGGACGCAGCACCGGCACCAATTATCGTATGTACCTCGTCAATAAAAAGGATCGCGTTGTCGCGCTTTTTCAGTTCGGACAACAGGCCCTTGAAGCGCTTCTCGAAATCTCCGCGGTACTTGGTTCCCGCCAACAATGAACCCAGATCCAGCGAATACACCACGCTATCTTTTAGGATATCAGGCACATCGCCATCGACGATCTTCTTCGCCAACCCCTCAACAATGGCGGTTTTTCCAACGCCGGACTCACCCACCAGCAGCGGGTTGTTCTTGCGGCGACGAGCCAGTATCTGCGCCACGCGCTCCACCTCATCTAGGCGGCCGATCAAGGGGTCGATATGGCCGGCCTTGGCTTCATCATTGAGGTTGGTGCTGAAGCTGTCCAGAGGATTGCTTTCGCCCTCCTCCTCGCGATGCTCGTCACTGCCGAGTTGGCCCGGCTCAGAAGACTCACCCTCATTGGACACCTTGGAGATACCGTGGGTCATATAATTGACCACATCCAGACGCGCCACATTCTGCGTTTTCAAGAAAAACACTGCCTGGCTTTCCTGCTCACTAAAAATAGCCACCAGCACATTGGCACCGGTGACTTCGCTTTTACCGGAAGACTGCACGTGGAAAACGGCGCGCTGCAAAACGCGTTGGAACCCCAGCGTCGGCTGGGTGTCGCGCTGCTCCTCGTCTTCGGGAATCAGCGGCGTTGTTGCGTCGACGAACTCCACGAGATCACCGCGCATACTACCTATATCGGCACCGCAGGCTTTGAGAACGCGTATCGCTTCGTTGTTATCCAGCAGCGCCAATAGAAGATGCTCGACCGTCATGAACTCGTGACGCTTTGCCCTGGCGCCTCTGAAGGCTTCGTTCAGCGTGTGTTCCAGGTCTTTATTCAACATAGTGACGCTCCGGGGCTATCCCTCAACGACTTCAATTTCACATAACAATGGGTGTTCGTTCTCCCGGGCATACTGGTTCACCTGGGCGGCTTTGGTCTCGGCGATATCCTGAGTGTAGATACCACAAACACCCTTGCCTTGGGTGTGCACTGTCAGCATAACATGAGTGGCCTGCTCCCGGTTCATTCGAAAGAATACTTCGAGCACCTCCACGACAAATTCCATGGGTGTGTAGTCATCATTTATCAATACTACTTTGAACAGCGACGGCCGCTTTAGTTCCGGCTTTGATTCATCCAGAGCCAATCCATTGGAAGAATCATCTTTCTCCTTGCTCATACGCCATTGACCTGACAGGTGGATCACTTTCACTTGCACACTCTTGTTGCCAATCATTGCATCAATACCTATGTATGGCTGCCATTATACGATTTTTCAAGCGTTGGGAAACAAAGAACAAAAATGAGTCTTGCTATCGGATACGCATTTTTTGAATAATGCGCGCCCGAAATGCTGCCAGCCAGTGCCGCTTGCACGCCCGCGTGTTTGTCCGATGGCACGATAAAATTATTGCCGAAAAAAAAGGGCCCGTGTCTCCACGAGCCCTTTTCGCAACTCGCTGGATACTACATGGAATCGATTATCGCTTTCCCAAACTCGGAACAACTCAGGAGTGTCGCACCCTCCATCAATCGCTCGAAATCATAAGTGACAGTGCGCTTCTGGATGGCACCGTTCATGCCGTCGATAATGAGATCCGCCGCCTCGTTCCAGCCTAAGTGACGCAGCATCATTTCTGCCGAAAGAATCAGGGAACCGGGGTTCACTTTATCCTGACCCGCGTACTTGGGTGCCGTACCGTGTGTGGCTTCGAACAGCGCGATGGTATCGGACAGGTTGGCACCCGGTGCAATACCGATACCGCCCACCTGTGCGGCGAGAGCATCGGACAGGTAGTCACCGTTCAAGTTCAGGGTGGCGACTACACTGTATTCCTTCGGCCGAGTCAGTATCTGCTGCAGCATTGCATCGGCGATGACATCCTTGATTACGATTTCCTTGCCGGTGTTGGGGTTTTTCAGCGATACCCAGGGCCCGCCGTCGAGCAGTTCGCCGCCGAACTCCTGCTGCGCCAGCTCATAACCCCAGTCGCGGAAGGCACCTTCGGTGAACTTCATGATATTGCCTTTGTGCACCAAAGTGACTGAAGGCAGATCCTGGTCTATGGCATACTGAATGGCCTTGCGCACCAGGCGCTTGGTACCCTCTTCGGAAACAGGCTTGATACCGATACCCACGTTCTGTGGGAAGCGGATCTTGGTTGCCCCCATCTCCTCAATCAGAAAATCAACGACCTTCTGTGCTTCGGGACTGCCCGGCTGATACTCGATACCGGCGTAGATATCTTCGGAGTTCTCCCGGAAAATCACCATATTACAGTCGCCGGGAGCCTTGACCGGCGATGGCACGCCCTCGAACCAGCGCACAGGGCGCAGGCAGGTATACAGATCCAGCTCCTGGCGCAGAGCCACGTTCAGCGAGCGGAAACCGCCGCCAACAGGGGTGGTCAGCGGCCCTTTGATGCCAACGAGGTACTCTTTGATCGCCTCCAGTGTTTCCTCGGGAAACCAATCGCCGTCGTACATTTCTGCGGCTTTCTCGCCGGTGTAAATTTCCATCCAGGAAATCTTCTTGTTACCGCCGTAGGCCTTGTCGATCGCGGCATTAACCACATCGATCATGACCGGGGTAATATCAATTCCGATTCCGTCTCCCTCGATATAGGGAATGATTGGATTGTTTGGGACGTTCAGGCTGAAATCTTCATTGACGGTGATTTTGTCACCTTGTGAAGGAACCTGAATATGCTTGTAGCCCATAGTATGCTCCGTTGCTTCGGGGTTCGTGGAACTCAGGAGGATGTTATGCTCTGCCTCCTGAGAAAGCGCACGGATTGTAGCACGCCAACCCGCCTGCGCTCTCGCTCCGCCTCAAAAATATTTATACCGATGACACTTTCAAATGGCCAGACTCATCCTGTTTAACAAACCTTTCAATGTACTCAGCCAGTTCACTGATGACCGGGGCCGGGCGACACTGGCCGATTTTCTGACAGCGCCGGGCTGCCGCGTGGCCGGGCGCCTTGATTTCGACTCTGAAGGACTATTGCTGCTCACTGACGACGGTCGCCTGCAACAGCAGATAGCTAACCCACAGTACAATAAATGGAAAACCTACCTGGCACAGGTCGAGGGCCAACTGGACGATGCTGCTGTGGCACAACTGGCTGATGGCCTGGTACTGAAAGACGGTCCGACGAGACCCGCCAGGGCAAGACAATTACCCCCGCCACCGTTATGGGCCAGGGAGCCCCCGGTACGCGCGCGCAAGACCGTGTTCGACAGCTGGTTGGAACTGTCTATTACAGAGGGGCGAAACCGCCAGGTACGGCGCATGACAGCAGCTGTTGGCTTCCCTACCCTACGCCTGGTGCGCACGAGGATAGGCGAGTGGGCACTTGATGACCTGCAGCCGGGGCAGTACCGTGAGATTACAGTCCATATGCCCGCGAGTAATATCAGGGCAAAAAAATCGTCAACACCCCGAAGGACGACAAGAAGGAAACACTAGATGGAACGCTGGTCCCCGCATGTCACCGTAGCCTGCGTCATCGAAAAGGATGGCAAATACCTGATGGTCGAAGAACGCGACAAATTCAACGGTAAACTGGTCTTCAATCAGCCTGCCGGCCACCTCGAGGATGGCGAATCCATCACCGAAGCGGCGCTGCGTGAAACATTGGAGGAAACCGGCTGGCATGTTGAGCTGACGGGCGTGATCGGTATCGCCCTGCACCGGGCGCCCAGCAACAACAACACCTATTTTCGTACAACCTTCCTGGCAACGCCGATACAGTGTGACGAAAACGCTGTGATCGACCCGGATATCCACGCCGTGCACTGGCTGGACTACGAGGAAATTCTCGCCAAGTCTGCTAGAATGCGCAGCCCCGTAGCCCTGGCCGTTATCGAACAACACCGCTTGGGCATTTTTCACCCGTTGGATCTGATACTCGGTACATGAACCAGAACGCCTCGCAAAAAGTCATCGTCGGTATGTCCGGTGGCGTTGACTCCTCTGTCGCTGCCCTGCTGTTACAGCAACAGGGGTACCGCGTCGAGGGTCTGTTCATGAAAAACTGGGAGGAAGACGACGGCACGGAATACTGCACTGCCAAAGAAGATTTCGCGGACGCCCAGGCGGTGGCCGATAAACTGGGCATTCACCTGCACGGCGCAAATTTTGCCGCTGAATACTGGGACAATGTGTTTGAGCATTTCCTGGCGGAATACAAAGCGGGCCGCACACCCAACCCCGACATTCTCTGTAACCGGGAGATCAAGTTTAAAGCGTTTCTGGAATATGCCCTAATGCTGGACGCGGATTATATCGCTACCGGCCATTACACCAGGCTCGGAGAAGCGGATGGGCGCGCTACCCTGCTGAAGGGACTGGACCCTAACAAGGACCAGAGCTACTTTCTGCACGCGGTCGGCTACGCCGAGCTCGAAAAAACGCTGTTTCCAGTGGGCGAAATCGAAAAGCCCCGGGTGCGTCAACTGGCGCTGGAGCACGGATTGGCAACCGCCAGAAAAAAGGATTCCACCGGCATCTGCTTCATTGGCGAACGCCGCTTCAAGGACTTTCTGCAGCAGTATCTGCCGGCACAGCCGGGCAAAATCCACAGCCTCGACGGCGAAGTGCTGGGGACACACCAGGGCCTGATGTACCACACGATAGGGCAGCGCCAGGGCCTGGGAATCGGCGGCAGTGCACAGCACACCGAGGCGCCCTGGTACGTGGTAGAAAAAGATCTCACCAACAATGTGCTGTTGGTCGCACAGGGCAATGATCACCCGGCACTGTTTAAGTCACAGCTCTACACGCGGGACATCTTCTGGGTAGCAGGCGAGCCACCAGCTCTGCCCCTGCAGTGCATGGCCAAGGTCCGGTACCGCCAGAGTGACCAGCGCTGTACTCTGTCGCTGTCAGCAGAACACGGTTATCAGGTCGATTTCGATGCCCCCCAACGCGCGATAACCCCCGGTCAATCCGTGGTATTTTACCAGTCCGACCGCTGCCTCGGTGGCGGCGTAATTGAGCAAAGTCGATGAGTGATACCAATCTTTCCCGCCTGGAGCAGCAGGTTGTCGCGCTTGCCGGCGTCACCCAGGCAGCTCGGATAGTTGACCAGGTATCCAAGACTGGCAGTTATCCGATGGAGTTCCTGCAGCCCTCGATCAACAGTGTGTTTGTATTTGAGCCGGATGATGCCGCTGGCATTTATGGTGGTATATCCGGCGTGCGACTAGGGCTGCAGAACCTGAGTAACCTGCTGGCTGACAAGAACGCCCGCGAGAACCACGATTTGGTGCGCTATGTGTTCAGCATGATCTATCTGGAACGCAAGTTTGTCGCCAATCCGGATATGATGGCAGTGGTGCGCTCGCGACTGGAACACACCAGTTTCCGGGCAGAACACTTCTCCAATAATGTCAATGAGCTCTGCCACAGTATCTCGGGTATTTACCAGGATACCCTCAGCCGCGAAAAGTTCCGCATCAAGGTCACCGGCAGCGCACAGCACCTGCAGAATACCCAGAACGCCGACATCATCCGCGCGCTGTTGCTGGCGGGAATACGCGCTGCATTCCTGTGGCGCCAGCTCGGCGGTCACCGCTGGCGTCTGCTCTTCCAGCGCAAAAAGTTGCTACAGGCTTCGCAGAACCTGTCACGCGGTCTGGGCGTGGTGTAAAATCGCGCCCCCACAATTGGAGAAAAGCATGGATTTATCAGCACTCACCGCCGTCTCGCCTATCGATGGGCGCTACGGCAGTAAAACCTCGGTTCTGCGGGGAATTTTCAGTGAGTACGGGCTCATCGCACGCCGCGTACTGGTCGAGGTTCGCTGGCTGCAGTGCCTGGCTGCGCACCCGGGCATTACAGAAGTACCGGCACTTTCCGCTGCGGCGAACAGCCAGCTGGAAGCCATTGTCGAAAACTTTGCCGAGGCCGATGCTGCCCGCATCAAGGAGATAGAGCGAACGACCAACCACGACGTCAAGGCCGTCGAGTACTTCATCAAGGAACGCTTTGCCGGACACAGTGAACTCGAGGCCAGTGCAGAATTTGTCCACTTTGCCTGCACGTCGGAGGATATCAATAACCTGTCACACGCGCTCATGTTGCGCGATGGCGTGCAGTCTGCGCTGCTGCCGGACATGGAACAGATCATAACCGCTCTGACATCGCTGGCTCAGGCCACTGCCGGCACGCCGATGCTGTCGCGCACCCACGGCCAGACTGCGAGCCCAACCACCATGGGCAAGGAGCTGGCCAATGTCGTTGCCAGGCTGCAACGGCAACTGTCGCAGCTTCAGGACGTGCCCTTCCTGGGCAAAATCAACGGCGCTGTAGGCAATTACAATGCGCACCTCTCGGCTTACCCGGACCTCGACTGGCAGGCCAATGCCGCGCAGTTTGTCGAGAGCCTGGGCCTGACCTGGAACCCCTACACCACACAGATTGAACCGCATGACTACATGGCGGAACTGTTTGATGGCATCGCGCGCTTCAATACAGTACTGATCGACTTCGATCGCGACATCTGGGGCTATATTTCGCTGGGCTATTTCAAGCAGCAGACTGTCGCTGGTGAAGTCGGTTCCTCCACCATGCCGCACAAGGTCAACCCGATCGATTTTGAGAACTCGGAGGGCAACCTTGGCCTGGCAAATGCTGTGTTTGGTCACCTCGCCGCCAAGCTGCCTATCAGCCGCTGGCAACGGGATCTTACTGACAGCACAGTACTGCGCAACATGGGTGTGGGTTTTGGCTACAGCCTGATTGCCTATCAGTCAAGCTTGAAAGGCATTGGCAAGTTGAAAATCAACGAGGCGCGCCTGGCCGAGGATCTCGATAACAGCTGGGAGGTGCTGGCGGAACCTATACAAACCGTGATGCGGCGCTACGGCATAGAAAAACCCTACGAGAAGCTGAAAGAGCTTACGCGGGGACAGGATATGAGTCGCGAGGTGATACAGGCCTTTGTCGCGACACTGGATTTGCCGGAGGAGGCCCGCGAACAATTACTGGCGTTGACCCCGGCGAACTATACCGGCAACGCGGTAGACCAGGCCAAGGCCATCAAGTAGGCGCTGTCATGAGCGGCAACTGGCAGCTCAATCTCGATCCCGCCGCCTTCCTCGATAAATATTGGCAGCGCAAGCCGCTGTTGATCAGAAACGGCGCGGCCAATTTTTCGCCGCCGCTAAGCAGCGACCGCCTCGCGGGCCTGGCACTTGAGGAGCACGTCGAATCACGCCTGATCGAACAGCGTAACGATTGTTGGCAACAACTGCACGGTCCGTTCTGCACTGCCGATTTCACCCGCGAGTACCCGTGGACCTTGCTGGTACAGGCTGTGGATCACTACTTTGAGGAAGTCGCCGCGCTGCAGAAGCTGTTCGACTTCATCCCCAGCTGGCGCATGGACGACGTGATGGTCAGCTATGCAGTGGACGGCGGCAGCGCCGGCCCGCACTACGACAATTACGATGTCTTCCTGTTACAGGGCGAGGGCCAGCGGTTGTGGCGCATCGGCCAGCACTGCGATAGCGACACTGCACTTCTGCCCCACCAGGACATGCGACTTCTACAGCACTTTGAAACACGCGAGGAATTCCTGCTCGGTCCCGGAGATATACTCTATGTACCACCCAAAGTGGCGCACTGGGGCATTGCCGTGGGCGAGTGCACCACGTTCTCCATAGGCTTCAGGGCTCCCACCGTCAACGACCTCGTCTCACGCTGGACCGACCAACTGTTGCTGCAGTCTGACGGCGAAAGTTTTTACAGCGATGCCGGACGCGCCGTGAGCACACGTGCTGGCGAGATAGCCGCGGTCGATCTGCAACGCGCACTCGCGCAACTGCGCAACGCGCTGGCACAAAACGTGGACAACCAATGGTTTGGAGAGTTGCTAACGGAACCGCGCTACGACATAGAACCCGATCAAGACGAACTGGAACAGGCAGCCGCGCTGCTGCACAGCGGTGCTAAACGCGTATCACTGCAGCCCACCGCGAAACTGGCGTGGCAGGAAGACGAGGACGGATTAACCGTGTTCGCCAACGGTGAAAGCTTCTGTTGCGGAGAGTCGGCCCTGAGGGGGCTTATGAGTCTTTGCAACAGGGAAAACCTTGAGGGTGATGCGCTGGACAAAGCGCTGGGTGACTCCGATACTGCCGATATGCTTGAGCGTCTTGTACAGAACGGGTGTCTACATGTCGAATAGCGAATTGAGCAGCGACTTCATCACCGGGGTCTCCTACCCTACTCCGTTTGATCGCTATGCCGTTGCACTGGCGCAAAGCGCCTCGCGCCATCTGTGCATCCAGAGCCCGCAACTGGACTACAACGCCTTCGACAGTGCCGATCTTGCATCTGCACTGAGCGCACTGGCCCGCAGTACTCGGCAGGCCCAGGTCAGAATACTGATCAGTAACTCGCGCGCGCTGGTCGGGCGCAACCACCAGCTACTGCAATTGGCGCGCCGTCTGCCCAGCGTCGTCAAGCTGCGAAAGCTCGCAGAGCACCCGCAATGGAATAACGAAACCATTGTGATACGCGACAGGGACGGCGTGCTCTACAAACCCGGTGGCAGCGACCACGACGCATTTTTCGAGCCGAATTCGCGCGCATCGACTGCGCGCCACCTCGAAGTGTTCGATGACCTCTGGCGCTACAGTGTTGAAGACCCGGAGTTGCGCTCACTGCACCTGTAGCTCAGCTACAGTGCGGCAATAGCCTCAGCCAAGGCCAGCTTGCGCTTGGCCTCCTCGACGTGCAGGTTTTCCACCAGCCGGCCATTGACCACGACCACACCTTTGCCGAGCGACATCGCTTCCTCAAACCCGGCGATAATTTCGCGCGCTGCTTCAAGTTCTTTCTCGTCCGGGGCAAACGCGGCATTGGCAGCATCTACCTGTTTCGGGTGAATCAGGCTCTTGCCGTCAAAGCCAAGGTCACGACCCTGTTCACAGGAGTAACGCAACAACTCTTCATCCTGCAGATCGAGTTGTACACCGTCAATAATGGTCAGGCCGTGGGCGCGACTGGCGTATACGCACAGATTGAGGGCAGTAATAAACCCCAGGCGATCACGCGTATGCCGCACACCCGTGTCCTTGGAGAGGTCCGATGTACCCATCACCATACCGGCGAGCCTGGGATGGGCGCCGGCGACCTCAGCAATGTTCAATATACAAAGCGGCGTTTCAGCCATGATCCAAATGTCCACGCTGTCCGGGCAACCGGCCTTTTCGAAAGCTTCTATCGCCTCGACTACATCCGCGGCGGTATCGATTTTGGGGATCAGGACAGCGTCCGGTGGTGTGGGGAAATTGCAGATGGCCGCTATATCAGCGGCGCCCCATTCGGTTGACAGGGCATTGATGCGCACAATCAGTTCCCGGTGACCATAGCCGCCCTCTGCCAACGCCGCGCCGATCTGCTCGCGTGCCAGCGACTTGGCATCCGGTGCTACGGAGTCCTCCATATCGAGAATCAGGCCGTCAGCGGGCAGCGAGCGCGCTTTATCCAGCGCCCGGGGGTTGGAACCCGGCATATACAGTAGTGAACGACGTGGCTTGATAGACATGAAGAGATTCCTCTGAAAATACGGGTAGGCCAAATGGCAGCCGCCAAGGATACCCAAGGGTGCGGTACCGGAGCAAGCCGGATACAAGTGATCCATGTATCGGCCATCGCGTATACCCTGTACGACACAAAGCAGGGGCGGGATGACACCTGGCAGGCGTCTCTCATTGTAAAACGGCCCGTATCGGCACAACAGGGATACAGGTGCTCCTGCGCTAGTCGCTCGACACAGCGCCGCCTTCTGGGTTGCAGACAGTTGTCTATTCGGGTCCGAACCTATAAAATTCGCGGTTTGAATGATTAAACCGCTTCGAGGCTCTCAGGTTCCTGTCATGACCCGGGGTGGTACACGTAAACTCAGAGATCAGGATCAATCATGTCAGACGTAACCCTGAATGACGGGCAGCAGCTCGAACAGGCCGTTGCCGTGCTTTCTGCGACAACACAGCTCATAGACAAGTCCCTTAGCGCGTTAAAAGCACGCACCAGTGAAGGCGGCCGTGTGGTGCCAGCCCGCCTGGATGAGCATCAGTTAGCCAGCTATGAATTATCGGTCAGTTGGTCAGAGTGCACTGCGGCAAAATTTCTGGTAAATCACGCGCAACGCCTCAACGCTGAATCCTCAGCGAGCAATGATTTCACCACCCGGCTGGCCAACCTGTTCTGCGCCGAAGCTGTCTCCAATACACTGAATAGACTGCGCACACGGGTCAAAGACTTCGGGTTGACCCTGAAGGCTATCGCCGCAATTGAAACAGAACCGGGTGCTGCAGCCTTCCTTGAGCAACAGCTCGCAGCGCAGAATATTGCTGCCATCGGCCAAAGCGTCCTCGACAGGGATGGCGATCTCGGGCCGGACCTGCTCAGCGAACACCACACGATGATGCGCGATACGTTCCGCCGATTTTCCGATGATGTGGTGGCACCACTGGCCGAAGAAATCCACCGCCAGGACCTGATCATTCCCGACGAAATACTCGAGCCATTGAAAGAGATGGGTATGTTCGGCCTGTCCATTCCTGCCAGCTATGGCGGTTTGCAGGAGGATGACAAGGAAGACACGCTGGGTATGATTGTCGTTACTGAGGAGCTATCACGCGGCTCACTCGGTGGTGCCGGCAGCCTGATCACACGCCCGGAAATTCTCTCGCGCGCACTGCTCAAGGGCGGCAGCGAAAAACAGAAACAGCACTGGCTACCACAGATCGCCGTCGGTGAACCGCTGTGTGCGGTGGCCGTTACCGAACCCAATTACGGCTCCGATGTCGCCGGCGTAAAACTGCGCGCTACCGCCACTGAAGGCGGCTGGCTGCTCAATGGAGCCAAGACGTGGTGCACATTTGGCGGCAAGGCGGGTGTGTTGCTGGTGCTGGCGCGCACCAATACCGACATGGCAATGGGCCACCGGGGACTGTCGATGTTTCTTGTCGAGAAGCCCAGCAGTGACGGACACGAGTTTGAAGTGACACCTGAGAAAGGTGGCAAATTAACCGGCCGGGCAATTGCAACCATGGGCTATCGGGGCATGCACTCCTTCGAGCTGTTTTTCGATGATTTCTTTGTTCCCGCTGACAACATGTTGGGTGAATCAGAGGGCGAAGGAAAAGGCTTCTACTACGCGATGGCGGGGTTTGCCGGCGGTCGCATACAGACAGCTGCACGCGCTGTCGGGGTGATGCGCGCCGCATTCGAGCGGGCGATCTCCTACTCCAAGGAGCGCGTGGTGTTCGCGCACCCGATCGCAGATTATCAACTCACCCAGGTCAAACTCGCGCGTATGGCAGCACTGCTGCTGGCCTGCCGCCAGATTACCTACGATGTTGCGGAACTCATGGACACCGGCGCAGGTGACATGGAAGCCAGCGCAGCCAAACTATTCGCCAGCAAGACGGCGGAGTGGTTCACGCGTGAGGCTCTGCAGATTCACGGCGGCATGGGCTATGCTGAGGAAACACCTGTGAGCCGTTATTTCGCCGATGCCCGGGTCCTGTCTATTTTTGAGGGGGCGGAAGAAACACTGGCTCTGAAGGTCATCGCACGTTCGCTGGTGGAAAACGCAAAGGGAGAGGCCTGATTATGACGCTTACTTTGCCACTGTCGTCGCAGTCGGAAATCGCAGCCGATGTCGCTGTGGACTTGCGTAAGGCGCGGCAACCCCAGTACGGACGCTATCTGGATGAACTGGAGCCCGGCCAGGTGTTCGAACATCCGCGAGGCTTCACCTTCACCGCCAGCAATATGCTGGATTTTGCCCGCACCTATATGCAGTCCAACCCACTGTACCTCAACACCTCTTACGCCCGCGCACACGGTTTTGCCGATCTGCTCGCCAGCCCGCAGATGGTGTTCAATGTCACACTGTCACTGGGTGTACAGAACGACTCGGAAAAAGCTATCGCCAACCTCGGTTACTACCAGGTGCAGTTTCTCAAGCCGGTCTATCCAGGAGATACCCTGCGCAGCTTCACCAAGGTACTGGAACGCAAGGACCGCGGCCCGGATAAACCGGGCATTACCCGCATTCGCACGGTGGCGATCAATCAGGACGATGCGGTTGTACTGCAGTACGAGCGTAAAATCTTTGTCGGATGGCGCGGTGACAGACCACCGACCACACCGGCACCAGAAGTGACAACGGCATTTCCAGGCGAATACTCACCCGTGCTACAACTTCCTTTGCAGGATGCACCGGGCACTGCTGGTCTCACCGGCCCGAACACGTATTTTGAAGATTTTGCGCCCGGCGATATCATCGTCCACGCCAACGGACGCACCATCACCGAGGAACATATGGCGCTGACCTATATGGTTGGCAACAGCCACCCGCTACATTTTGATCGCGAGTTCTCCAGCTCGTTGTCGGGTAAAATGAGCGGCGAGCCCATTGTCTACGGCGGCCTGGTATTCGCCTGGCTGGACGGACTGGCCAGTCGCGATGTCAGCGAACACGCCGTCTGGGAGCTGGGTTTTACCGAGGGCTATCACACGCAGCCAGCCTTTGCCGGCGATACCGTCGGCGCACTGTCGCGGGTGCTCGCGGTAGAGGATGTTGCCGATGCACCCGGTTACGGCATAGTCACTATGCAGTTGATTGGCGTGAAGAATATACGCGCTGCGGCGGCACTGGAGACATACGGCGAGGACCTGTTTATCAAGGAAGACAGCAAACGCGCGATCGGCAAAGACAAAATCGCCGATAAAATTTTTGAAATTGAGCGGCGCCTTCTCATCAAGCGCCGCCCCCGCTGAGGACCTACCCTGTGACTCAGGAAACAGTAAAACGTGACCGCCCCTGGTTGATGCGCACTTACTCCGGACATTCGTCAGCGAAGGCTTCCAACGAACTGTATCGAACCAATTTGAGCCGTGGCCAAACCGGGCTATCAGTGGCATTTGATCTCCCCACCCAGACCGGCTACGACTCGGACCATCCCCTGGCGCGCGGCGAAGTCGGCAAGGTCGGCGTACCGGTCAACCATATCGGAGACATGGAAGTACTGTTCCACGATATTCCGCTTGGACAAATGAATACTTCCATGACCATCAATGCCACTGCGCCCTGGCTGTTGGCACTGTACGTGGCGGCTGCAGAGCGCCAGGGCGTTGACCCGGCTCAACTGCAGGGCACCACCCAGAACGATGTCCTCAAGGAGTACCTGTCGCGGGGCACCTATATTTTCCCGCCAGAGCCCTCGGTGCGCCTGACCACGGATCTCATCACCTACACCGTAGACAATATTCCCAAGTGGAATCCCACCAATATCTGCAGCTACCACCTGCAGGAGGCCGGCGCCACGCCTACCCAGGAACTGGCCTACGCCCTGTCCACCGCCACCGCAATTCTCGATGCGGTAAAAGCCAGCGGCCAGGTTTCACCGGACCGTTTTGGCGATGTTGTCGGGCGAATTTCATTCTTCGTCAATGCCGGCATCCGCTTTGTGGAGGAAACCTGCAAGCTCCGCGCATTCGGGCGTATGTGGGATACACTGGCCCGTGAACGCTATGGTGTTACTGACGCCAAGCAGCGCCGCTTCCGATATGGTGTACAGGTAAACTCACTGGGCCTGACTGAATCACAGCCGGAAAACAATGTGCAGCGCATCGTACTGGAGATGCTATCGGTCACATTGTCAAAAGGCGCCCGGGCCAGAGCGATACAACTGCCCGCGTGGAACGAGGCATTGGGCCTACCCCGCCCCTGGGATCAACAGTGGGCGCTGCGCATGCAACAAGTGCTGGCGCTGGAAACTGACCTGCTGGAGTACGGTGACCTGCTGGACGGCTCTCCCGTGGTAGAGGCCAAGGTACAGGAGTTGATCGACGGCGCGCACGAGGAAATGGCGCGTGTCGAAGCACACGGCGGCATGGTTGCCTGTATCGACAATGGCTACGTAAAACGCGAACTGGTGCAGAGCCATACCCGACGCCTGCGCAGCATTGAGAGCGGCGAACTGAAGATTGTTGGTGTCAACTGCTACCAGGAATCGGCTGAGTCACCGCTGACTGCGGGCGACGAATCCGGCATTATGAAAGTGGATGAGCGGGTCGAACGCGAACAGATCGAATCGCTACAAGCCTTCC
This sequence comes from Halioglobus sp. D3-4, assembly GCF_055809315.1. Classification (NCBI taxonomy): domain Bacteria; kingdom Pseudomonadati; phylum Pseudomonadota; class Gammaproteobacteria; order Cellvibrionales; family Halieaceae; genus Halioglobus; species Halioglobus sp. D3-4. The sequence continues at coordinate 1,090,499 of NZ_CM147907.1, read as the reverse complement.
GCGCATCCCGTGACAACAGCAAAGTCGAAGCGGCGCTGCAACAGTTGCGTACCAGTGCCAACGACGGCAGCAATATAATGCCCGCCTCCATTGAGTGCGCGCGCGCAGGCGTCACCACCGGCGAGTGGAGTGAGGTACTGCGCGAGGTGTTCGGTGAGTTCCGCGCACCGACCGGCATCGATATTTCACCGGTGGAAAACAGCGGCTCCGACGCGCTGGAAGGTGTACGGCGACGTGTCAGCAAGACCAGTGAAGAACTCGGGCGGCCACTGCGCCTGCTGATCGGCAAACCCGGGCTGGATGGCCACAGCAACGGTGCCGAGCAGGTCGCGGTAAAAGGCCGCGACGCCGGCTTTGAGATTGTCTACGAAGGCATTCGACTGACGCCCGCGCAGATCGCGCGCGCGGCACAGGAAGAAGGTGTGCACCTGATCGGTCTCTCAGTACTGTCCGGCAGCCACCTGGAATTGGTGCAGGACATCACACGGGAAATGCAGGAGATCGGCGTGAGCGATATACCGCTTATCATCGGGGGCATTATTCCTGAAGAGGATGCACGCATGCTGCAGGAGCAGGGCCTGAAAGCCGTATTTACGCCCAAGGATGCCGATATGAATACGATCATGAACACCATGGTCACCATCATCCGCGAGGCGAACGGACTGGAGCCCGCAGCCTGAGTGGCAGCACTATGAGTTTGCCTCAAGCAGACGACCCCGCGGCACTCGCGGCGGCAATCGCCGCGGGTAATCGCGCAGCCATTGCTCACGTACTCAACCTGCTCGATGACAGGCGCGATCACGCCCGACAGCAGGCCACGGCCCTCCTTGCCCATTTACAGAAAGATCAGGACAATCCCAGCGGGCAGCTCATTGGTATCACCGGTCCGCCGGGCGCGGGTAAATCAACTTTGAGTGCCGCATTGATCCGTGCCTGGCGAGCGCGTGGGCTTCGTGTCGCCGTACTGGCCGTCGATCCGTCCAGCCCAATCAGCGGCGGCGCCCTGCTCGGTGACCGCCTGCGTATGCAGACCAGTACCGAGGACGACGGCGTGTTTGTTCGCTCGCTGTCCAGCCGGGGGCAATTCGGTGGTCTCAGCGCCGAGGTCTGGCCGATGAGTGTCGTAATGCTCGCGGGCTTTGATATCGTACTGATTGAGACCGTCGGCGTGGGACAGCGCGAAGTGGATATCGCCCGTTTGTGTGATACCACCTGCTATGTGGCGCAGCCCGGTTCGGGTGACAGTGTGCAGTTTATCAAAGCCGGCGTACTCGAAGTGCCCCATATACTGGTCGTAAACAAAGCCGATATGGGCAAGCTGGCAACCCGCACTCTGTCTGAACTGGAAGCGGCACTGGCGCGCACTCACCCCGACGGCGACTGGCAAGTGCCAGTTCTTGCCACCAGTGCCGTCAATGGAACGGGCATAGAGGCTCTCGCCGATACCCTGGATGAGCACTACCAATTGCTACGCGGACGACAGCTGGCGCTGCGACGCAAGCGCTACCAGGCCTATTGGATACACAAGCGGTTGCTGGAAGAATTTGGCAATTTCGGCATCGATCAACTCGGTGGCGAGGACGCACTGCTGGCACAGCTACAGGCACAGGATATGAATCTGTACAAGCAGTATGATGCGCTGCGCCAACGCTTGTACAATCGCTATACAGCACATATAAATGATCAACACCTCTGGAGGTAAACATGCGCAGTCCCCGTGACTTTTTCCGACCCCTGGCGCTGGGTGCGCCGCAGCCCCTACACGACATCCCCGTGCGACCCTCGCGCATGATTCATTTTTTCGACCCCAGCAATCCCAAAATGGTCGAAAAAGCACCGGGTATCGCCAAACGGGTTGATATCCTGTTGGGCAATCTCGAAGACGCCATCGCCATCGATAATAAAGAGGCAGCGCGGGAAGGCTTTATCCAGATCGCCAAAGACAACGACTTCGGCGACACCCAGTTATGGACCCGTATCAATAGCCTCGACAGTCCGTGGTTCCTCGATGACATTACACGCATAGTGACCGAGGCCGGTGACAAGGTCGATGTCATCATGCTGCCGAAGATACAGGGGGCCTGGGATATCCACTATGTCGACCAGCTGCTCGCGCAACTGGAAGCGCGTGCCGGTCTGCAGAAGCCCATTCTTCTTCACTGTCTGCTGGAAACGGCACTGGGCGTGGCCAACGTCGAGGAAATCGCCAATGCCAGTCCACGCATTCAAGGCATGAGCCTCGGGCCCGCAGATCTCGCGGCGTCACGGCGCATGAAAACAACGCGTATCGGCGGCGGCCATCCCGGCTATGTGGTGCGCGATGACCCGGACGAGAACAACCCCGATGCGGCGCGCGCCACCCACCAGCAGGATCTGTGGCACTACACCATGGGCCGCATGGTCGATGCCTGTGTCGCTGTCGGTGCCCTGCCCTTCTATGGCCCGTTTGGTGCAATAGACGATCCACTGGCCTGCGAAGACCAGTTCCGCAACGCTTTCCTGATGGGCTGTGTCGGCGCGTGGTCGCTGCACCCCAGCCAGATCGATATCGCCAAGCGCGTATTCAGCCCGCCACCGGCCGAAGTCGCCTGGGCCAAGCGCGTACTGGAAGCCCTGCCCGATGGCAGCGGTGCGGTAATGGTGGAAGGCAAAATGCAGGACGACGCCTCGTGGAAGCAGTGCAAGGTGATGGTTGACCTGGCCCGCTTGATCGCGGAAAAAGATCCCGACCTGAAAGCGCTGTACGAACTGTAAGTCGAGCCGCGACTCAACAGAAGCACTGTCGGAGGCCGGCCTCCTACGCCTTCGACAGTGGCTGCGGCTAAAGCCTCCTGCGATGCGAACTGGTCGCTGAAGACAACTGGCCTACCGTCACACCAGCTCACCGACATCCGGGGCGTGCTGCCGTGACATCGGCTTGTGTTTCAATCTTCCAGCATCACCCCGATTTCATTGCCCTCGTAAACCACGTCAAAAATGCGTAAACCGCGACAGGTTTCCTCGGTCGCATGTATCAGGCGTCCATCTTGCAGGTTGAACTCGTACTGGTGCAGCGGGCAGCGGATGATGCCACCGGTGATTACTGCTTCGGCGAGCGGGTGTGAACGGTGAGGGCATGTGGCCTCGAGGATGTAGTGTTCACCGAGATGCTCCAACAGCAATAACTGCTGGTTATCAATTTTGAATTGTCGCGAATATCCGTGACACAGGTTTATCAGCTTGTCGAGCGGATAGAAACGCATTGCAGGCGTGCTCTACAACTGATCCATGATTTGCCTGACCGCGGCGAAAGCCGTTGTTTCCTGTCGCTCTACAGCCTTTTGAAGTGCCGGCAGCATCGCGTTCACTTTGTCATTCTGGGAGAGTTTTAACAGCAGCATTTCGTTCAGCAGCTGCCCCATCCAATCGAGGTTTTGCTGATTGCGCTTGTCGGTGAATGCGCCACATTCGAGCGCAGCAAAATAGTATTCAACCAACATATTCCAGACTTCATCGATATTACCCGAGGTGAGTGCGGAGCACGTCATTACGCGCGGTGTCCAGAAACTGTTGTGCCGCAGCAGGCTCATCGCGCTGCTGTACTGGCGTTTGGTCATGCCGGCGAGCTTTTCGCTGTCGCCGTCAGCCTTGTTGATGATCAGCGCATCGGCCAGTTCCATGATGCCCTTCTTGATGCCCTGCAATTCGTCGCCACCACCTGGCAGCATCAGCACCATAAAGAAGTCCACCATAGCGGCCACCTGGTACTCGGACTGACCGACGCCGACGGTCTCAACCAGGATCACATCGTAGCCTGCCGCCTCGCACAGCAGCATGGTTTCACGGGTTTTCTGTGCGACACCACCGAGCGCACCCGCAGCTGGTGTCGGACGGATAAAGGCTTCCTCGCGGCGCGACAGCTCTTCCATGCGCGTCTTATCACCGAGGATGGAGCCCCCGGCAATCGGCGAACTGGGATCGACGGCCAACACCGCCACACGTTTTCCCTGCTCGATAAGGTATAAACCGAAGGCCTCGATAAATGTGGACTTGCCGACACCTGGCACACCGGTAATTCCGATACGGATACTGTTGCCACTGTGCGGAAGCACTTCTTCCAGAATGCGCTGTGCCTGCTCGCGGTGGGCATCCAACGAGCTTTCAATGACGGTTATGGCCTTCGCGAGCGCGCGCCGATTTCCGTCGAGCAGGGTCTCAAGGTTAAAGTTGCTCACCGGATGGTATGACAATCGGCGCGGTGGTGTTGTAAGTAGGACACCATCAACCCTGGGCGTCTTTCACCGCTTCCAAGACCTCGCGGGCACACTGCGGAATCGGCGTTCCCGGTCCAAAAATGCACTTCACACCGGCATCGTACAGAAAATCGTAATCCTGCCGTGGTATCACACCGCCTGCTATTACTACGATATCCTCCGCGCCCTGCTTCTTGAGTTCCGCCACCAGCTCCGGAACCAGCGTCTTGTGCCCGGCGGCCAGCGAGGATGCGCCGACGACATGCACATCATTCTCAATGGCCTGCCGTGCAACCTCTTCCGGTGTCGAGAACATCGGTGACAGGTCAATATCAAAACCGACATCGGCGAAGGCCGTGGCGACAACCTTGGCTCCCCTGTCGTGACCATCCTGTCCCATTTTGCACACCAGCATTCGAGGCCTGCGGCCGTACTGTTCTACAAACGCATCTATATCCACACTGATATCCCGCCAGGTCTGGTCTTCCTCGAACGCTGCACCGTAGACACCGGAAACCGTCTGTGCCTGTGCTTTAAAGCGGCCAAACTCACGCTCCATCGCGTACGAAATCTCGCCCACTGTCGCGCGGCAACGCGTGGCCTCAATCGCCAGCTCCAGCAAATTACCCTCGCCACTGACGGCGCACTGATAGATCTTTTCAAGTGCCGCTTCCACCGCACTCTCATCGCGGCTTTCGCGAATCTTGGCGAGGCGACTTAACTGGGATTTCCTAACCGCAGCGTTGTCGATATCGAGGATATCGACATTGCCCTCTTCCTTGACGCGGTATTTGTTCACACCGACGATGACATCCTCACCGCGATCAATACGCGCCTGCTTCTTCGCGGCAGCTTCTTCGATACGCATTTTTGGCATACCGGTTTCAATGGCCTTGGCCATCCCGCCCGCAGCCTCGACTTCCTCAATCAGCTCCCAGGCTTTATCCGCGATGTCCTGTGTCAGGCTCTCCATCATGTAGGAGCCGCCCCAGGGATCTACAACGTTGGTAATCCCGGTTTCCTCCTGAATGATCAGCTGCGTGTTACGGGCTATGCGCGAGGAAAACTCAGTGGGCAGCGCTATGGCTTCATCCAATGCATTGGTGTGCAGGGATTGTGTACCGCCGAATACAGCGGCCATCGCTTCAATGGTTGTGCGCACCACGTTGTTGTAGGGGTCCTGCTCTGTCAGCGACCAGCCCGATGTCTGGCTGTGTGTGCGCAGCATGGAACTCTTGGGATTGTTCGGTTCGAACTCGGCGACAATCTTGGCCCACAGCAGACGCGCGGCGCGCATCTTCGCAATCTCCATGTAGAAGTTCATGCCCACGCCCCAGAAGAATGACAGGCGCGGCGCGAAGTCGTCGATTCCCAGGCCAGCAGCGATGGCCGTGCGGATGTATTCCTTACCGTCTGCCAGCGTATAGGCCAGCTCCAGCGCGGCGTTAGCGCCGGCCTCCTGGATGTGATATCCGGAAATGGAGATGGTGTTGAAACGCGGCATGTTGCCAGAGCAATAGGCGATGATATCGCCAATAATTTTCATGCTGGGAATCGGAGGGTAAATGTAGGTATTGCGTACCATGAACTCTTTGAGAATATCGTTCTGGATAGTGCCAGCGAGATCTTTCTGCGCCACGCCCTGTTCTTCCGCGGCAACAATATAGCCGGCCAGAACCGGCAGAACCGCCCCGTTCATCGTCATCGAGACCGACACCTTTTCCAGCGGTATGCCGTCAAAGAGTATCTTCATGTCTTCCACTGAATCGATCGCCACACCCGCCTTGCCGACATCGCCGGATACGCGGGGGTGATCGGAGTCGTAGCCGCGGTGAGTGGCGAGGTCAAACGCGACAGAGACACCCTGCCCGCCCGCCGCCAGCGCCTGCCGGTAAAATGCGTTGGACTCCTCTGCCGTTGAAAAACCGGCGTACTGCCGGATAGTCCAGGGGCGGCCAGCGTACATTGTCGCCTGCGGCCCACGCAGGTAAGGCGACATACCCGGCATGGTGTCAGTGTAAGACAGCGATGCAATGTCATCAGCTGTGTACAGCGGTTTTACATCGATATCCTCTGCCGTATGCCAGACCAACGTGTCCAGGCTTTTGCCCTTCAACTGCTTTTCTGCCAACTCTCTCCAACTGGTGGGTGTCGCGCTGGACTTGTCGTAAATTTTGTCACTCATCGGCAAATCCTCAATGGTCCTCTGCTGGCTGATTAATCTCAATCAGAACGCCATCGCAACTTTTCGGGTGGATAAAAATAACTCGCGATCCGTGGGCACCGGGTGTCGGCGCATCGGCCAGAAACTGATAGCCTTTTTCCCGCAGGCGAGCGACATCGGCATCGATATCATCAGAGCGGAAACACAAATGGTGCAGCCCGCCGCCTTTCTTTTCGAGATAGGTTGCTACAGGTCCCTCTCCGCGCAGCGGATACACCAGCTCGATACTGGTGGGAGGCAGCGGTAAAAACGCTGCCGTGGTTTTGGCTTCCTCGACGTCTTCAGTGCCGCCTAGCGGCAGTCCAAAATCGGTGACGAAACGCTGTATGGCTTTTTCAAGATCCGGTACAGCGATAGCGATGTGATCCAGGGCGGTAATCATATATTGTCCTCTTTACAACTGCGCCAGAAACGCGGCGGTCGCGGCGGAGCGACGCGCGGCGATATCTTCGGCAGACACTTCCACAATGACTTCATCAGGCACAATTTTGAAGATGGGTTGTCCCTTGCTGATAATACTGCCATCCGTCTCCACCAATACTTTTTCAATGGTGCCGGAGAAAGGCGCATACACTTTATTGAACATTTTCATCACTTCCACGATAAACAGCGGATCACCGGCTTCAAAATGATCGCCCTCTTTCACATAGACATCGTGATTTGGCGTCTCGCGGGAATAGAACATACCGCCGCTCTCTGCAAGAATTTCATCAGAGCGCGCAATCGGCGGTGGCACCAGTACTTTTGCCATCGCCGCCTGCAGTGACTCATCGGTGAGTCTCTCAGGGATATCAATACTGAGATCGGGATTGACTGTCAGTGAATAAAAGCCGGTGGCCTCGGCGATACTGGGCAAGATAGCGAGAATATCCACTCCGGCCTGATAACCCTGATGGGCACTGCGCACGCTATTCCAGAGTTCAACATCAAACCCTTCCGGCGCTTCATCCGCATCGAGAGCGGCGCAGAGCTCGATCCAGTCTTGTGCAGGCAGGCGCTCGCTGAGCTCGCCGTAGAATGCCAGCGCGTTCTGCAGGATGGCATCATCATGATCCCAGATCATCGATGCCGCCGGCGGTGCATCGCCGTCAACGAAATCCATATTGAGGAAGTGATAGGTCTCAGCGAGCAGTTCGATAGGGTTCTCATTCCAGCAGATTTTGCCGTCGATGAGGGTATAGCAATCACGGTTGATACTGAGCCAGCCGCTGAGAATATGCGGCTCGTCCAGCAAATTCATCAACGGGCGCAGCAACAGGGTTTCCTTCAGATGCAACGTCTCCGCCAGTGCAGCGCGCGCATCACCTTCCACCTGCGCCAGCGCTGTCTTGCCTAACTCCGAGTAGGCATGCGCCAGATCCAGATCATTGGCCTGCTGCTTGAGTTCGCCGACCGCTGTCAGATACGGCACGATAAAACGGGTTGTCGGCCGAGCATTGATATTCTGGCCGATGAACCAGTTTACCAACCCGTAGTGAAACTCCAGGTTGGTCGCCAGATCACGGCCGCGCATACGGGTCATACGGATCGTTTCCGCCATTTTGCGGTAGGTATCCAGACGCGAGTCACCCACCGTTAACAACAGCGCGATATTGGAGTCATAGGCCCCGGCAAGTGTGTACTTCATGAACACGTCGGTATCGGGGTTGTGCAAACTAATGCCCTGGTCGTCGCGTATCTCGCCCTGAATGGCATCACTCCAGGCTTCGATAACGCCTCCTGCGTTGGGCTGCAGGGCCTGATTGGTGGCGTTCAACCGTGCCTCCACGCTGTCATTCATGCGCGCAACACGTGCAGGTCGCGGCAGTTTCTCGCCGTGAGCAGCCAGCAGCACCATGGCCTCTACCAGCGATTCCACCACAAAAGACTCAGCGGCGTTTTGCGGATTCGTGAACTTCAGCGCGTAGCACAGTTCCGTAACCCGGTGCTCCACCTGAATACGCGTATTCATTTCCATAAAGAAATGCTTGTCGCGATCCACAATGCATTCGAACGTTGATACCGAATCCAGCCCAACGGCCTCGCCGAAGCTTTCAGCCTCCTGCTCCATCGCCTTAAGCGTGGCTATGTCTTGTTTCAGTACCTTAGCTTCTTCGGCCTGACCGCTTTCCTCGGCCTGTGCCAACGCCCGCTCCAGCGACTCCACGGTGACAGATACTTCCAACAGCTTCTGCTCGTGCATTTGCAGTGAACAATCGCGCCCTCCCATGGACAGCGACCATGTGCCGTTGCCGATCACCTGGATTTCCTGGTGACGGGTAGTTTCGATGTTGAGTTCAACCAACACGTTCTTGTTATCACCAACGCCGGTGGTTTTCACCTCATTGAGAATTTCCCGGACCAGTTCAGCGGTGCGGGCAGATTCGCCGACCGGCAGAATACGCTGCCCCTTGCCACCGCCACCGCTGATCGCTTTCAGACGCACACGGTTCTGCGGATACTCAGCCGTCATCTTCGTTACAGCTTCGGTCAATGTCTCACACAGTTCATCCACGGTGTACAGATCTATACCCTTTTTGTAGGACGCAGCGAGCACGATATCGGCTTTGTCCTCCAGGGTAACTGATTCATCTGCGAGCGCGGCGTCATCCACATCCAGGCCGTGTTCTGCAACCAGCGCCTGCAATGCGGCAACATCCTTGTGCTTCTTCAATAGTGTCAGCGCAGTGCCGTTGTCGATGCCAGGTGTGACGGAAACGCCGCATTTCAGTGCCGTGCGCTTGGCTTCATCTTTCAAACCGGCATCGTGTACGGTGCGCGAACAGGGGCCGATAAAGTTCAGCCCGGCATTCTCCATGGCCGCAACCATGGACTCATCCTCGGCCATAAACCCGTAGCCAGCGAAGATCGCGTTGTAATTGTTTTCGCGTGCAATGTTGATAATCTGGTCGATGCGCTGTTCACGCTCTTCCTTATCCGCACCACTGTAATCCGGCACGCGGTGCACCCGGTCCGGGTCAGTCAGCGAGCGCAGTTCAGGCGCGATGGCATTGCGGTAGACAATGGAGTCCTTTTCCGACAACAGGATGCCAAAGTGGGTGATGCCCATCTCGGTGAATACGTCCATCGCCTCTTTGCGAATCGGTCCACGACAGATAATCAACGGGCGAATATGGGTGCAGTCAAACTGCCGCTCCCATTCGCTCGCTCTCTGCCCCAGTTTACGGTCGCGGTGAATAAGCGGATTATTCAAATAGTATTCGTTGGACACGCCTGTCTTCCTTTAATGTAAGTAAGATTGCCAGAAATCGGTTTAGTGGAATTCACGCTGCACAGACTGCAGCGGGGTCGGCTGGTAGCGTCGCAAATAGAATGCCATGTTTTCTGTCAGCACCTGACGCAGGTCCGAAGGCATGACTATCTGGGAAATCGAGCCCAGGCTGAGCGCTTCATTGGGGTTCATCAACTCCTGCGCATAGCGCTCGGCCAGCAGGGCCTCCTCGGATTTGACCCAGGCATTAACCAGCTCCTGCGCGGCGTCTCTGGCCTGCGACTCGGAAAGCCCGGCGTCCATCTGGGCTTTCGCCTCGGCTTCCAGTTTCGCCGGTACCGAACCGCGAATCTTGCGCAATTCATCTTTATAGACGTATTCAACGCCCGCAGGCCCCATAACGGCTACACGCGTGGTCGGCAACGCCACGACAAAATCAGCACCGACCGGAAAGCTGTTGAAGGCCGCATACGCACCGCCGAAGGCATTGCGTACCAGTACCAGAAAGCGCGGTGTGCGCAAATCGACAATCGCATCCAGCATGGCGCGACCGGCCTGAATGATACCCCGGCTCTCCTGATCCTTGCCGGGCAGGAACCCGGTGGTGTCTTCGAGGAAGATGACCGGGATGTTGTAAAGGTTGCAGAAGCGGATGAAGCGCGCATTCTTGTAAGCGGCATCGATATCGATCTGTCCGGAAGCGACGGCCGAGTTGTTCGCCACGAAGCCCACCACATTACCGCCCATTCGTCCGAGTGCTGTCACTGTGTTGCGGGCCCTGTCTGCCTGGACCTCCATGAAATCGGAGTGGTCGCACAACTGTTGAATCAGAATGCTGATATCGATGGGGGTATTGAAACCAGTAGGAGAATTCAGCGCTTTCTTCAACAGGATATCGATATCCCATGTCTTGCGGTCGACGGGATCAGAGCTGGCTTGAAACGGTGCCAGCTCACCGTTGTGACCGGGCAGATAGTTGAGCAGCGCGCGTACTTTGCGCAGCGCCTCCACTTCGTCCTTGACCACAAAATCGGTCACGCCTGACTGGCTGTGTACGCCGGGCCCGCCGAGCTCATCGGGTGTAACATCTTCACCGAGCACCGACTTTACGACGCCCGGGCCAGTCAAGCCGAAGAAGGTATCATTGGGTTGAATCAGGAAACTGCCCTGCCGGGGCAAATAGGAACCACCGCCAGCGTTGAAGCCGAACATGCACATTACGCTGGGCACGATGCCGCTGATACGGCGCAGCGCTGCAAAAGCCTCGGCATAGCCGTCGAGGCCTCCGACGCCGGCGGGGATAAATGCACCGGCACTGTCATTGATACCAACAACGGGAATACGCTGCTTGGCGGCGAGCTCAAACAGGCGAGCAAGTTTGGCACCATTGGTGGCGTCCATAGAGCCGGCGCGCACGGTAAAATCGTGACCGTAGAGCGCAACATCCCTGCCATTGACCTTGATTATGGCTGTGACCAGAGATGCGCCGTCCAGGTTCGGGCCCCAGTTCTGATAAAGCACTGTTGGCGGTTCATCGCTGAGGTAGCGTATACGTTCCCAGATCGTCATGCGTTTTTTCTGGTGTTGACGCTGTATATTCTTGACGCCAGCGGTCTGGTAAGGCCGCTGCTGCAACTCCCACCCGGCTTTGAGGGATTCTTCGTAGAGCCCCGGTGCTGAAGCAATCTGGCCTGGTACCAGAAATTCCCGCTCAGAGTTGTTCGCAAAGGGATTATCCAGCGATGCGGTAAGCGTATTACTATTCTTGGTCGTCATAATCCTTGGTCCAAAGGTTTCCCACGGGGTGATGGAGTACTCGAATAACGCCTGCAAAAAGACGCGCTGGTTGCAAGTCGTGGCAGTCAGGCATAGGATGCAGAGCAGCCTGAAATTCGGCCTGATACAGTAATTTGCCGGGCCTTCAAAGTCAATTGAGCAGAGGCGACATTTCAAGGTTTTTCACCGTAGATGTCAGTCGTTTCAATGCAAATTACGACTTTACACCGGCCTGATCCACAGCGCTCACCGCACGGAATTGCACCGCTTATGCACTGCCCTGACACCGCCGACATTCTTCCAGGGGTGATGCCCTGCCCCATCAATGGTGCACCGGTGTGAGCAAATCAGTACATGTCGAGGAAATTCCCTATTTTTCGGACAGCTGCGAGCTGTTCGAGCGCATTCGGGATCTGCCGCGCGCAGCATTCCTTGACAGCAGTGCCCCGCATGGCGGTTCAGGCCGCTACGACATACTGACGGCGCAGCCTTGGAATACCGACGTACCCGGCCTGCGACCAGGCGCCGGAGAGCAGGAAACCCGACAGTTTTTCAGTGATTTACAGATGTTCCAGAATGAGCACTACAGCGGTATACAACCCGTGTCATCAGACATTCCGTTCTGTGGCGGAATACTCGGTTATCTGGGTTATAACGTCGGCAAGGGGCTGCACGACATCCCAGGCGCAACGCATTCAACGCAGCTTCAATCAGTGCAATTATGTGCATATGACTGGTGCATTATTCAGGATCACCTCCTGCAGCGCGCCACACTGGTATTTCAGCCCCGGGTCGCGCCGCAGGAGCGCCGGGATATCAAGGCCAGACTCGACCAACCAGCCCACAGCAGCTCTGCCCAATTTGAATTGCGCAGCCGGTTTACCTCCAGCGTCAGCCCGCAACAATACAGCACGGCTTTTGAGCGCATTCAAGGTTATATACAGGACGGGGATTGCTACCAGGTCAACCTGACCCGATGCTTCAGTGCGCAATACAGCGGCGACTCCTGGGCCGCTTATCGGGCGCTGCGCAAACTGGCGGCGGCACCCTTTTCAGCCTACCTGTCACTGGCGGAGGGCACGACGCTACTGTGCCTCTCCCCGGAGCGGTTTATATCATTACACGGGCACCGGGTGGAGACCTCTCCCATCAAGGGTACAAGGCCACGCCATGCTAACCCACAGCAGGATGAGTTAGCCCGACAGGAACTGCGCGACTCGCAGAAGGACCGTGCAGAAAACCTGATGATCGTTGATTTGTTGCGTAACGATCTCGGCCGCAGCTGCGTACCGGGCAGCATTCATGTCGACCGGCTGTTCGATGTACAGAGCTTTCCGACAGTCCACCACCTGGTGAGTACCATCAGTGGTGAGCTACAAAGCGGGCGCGATGCCTGGGAGCTGCTGCGCGACAGCTTTCCCGGCGGTTCCATCACCGGCGCACCAAAACGGCGCGCCATGGAGATTATCGAAGAACTGGAAACGCATGAGCGAGATATTTACTGCGGTTCCATTGTTTATGTCAGCGCCGATGGCCGGATGGACAGCAATATCGCAATCCGCAGCCTGCTTTGCAATGAGGGCGTTGTGCGCTGCTGGGGTGGCGGTGGCATTGTCGCAGATTCCAACTGCCAGCAGGAATACCAGGAATCCTACGACAAAATCAGCAAATTCCTGGCAGCGTTGGAAGCGTCGCTGAGCGATTGATTATAACAACCTGTCACAATTGAAGGGAGCGCTCACTGGCCTCCAGAAATGCAAGCTTTAACGCGTCCAGCGTATCCACTGACTTGAACTGCGGGAACTCATCGATCACGTTCTGCGGTGCGTGTATCAGGAACCCGACATCCGCCTCGGACAGCATTGTAGTGTCGTTGTACGAATCACCAGCAGCAAGGACACGGTAGTTGAGGCCGTGAAAGGCTTTTACCGATGCCCGCTTGGGGTCTTCCTGACGCAGTTTGTAGTCCACTACCCGTCCGGCCTCATCAGTAACAAGGCGGTGACAGAACAGGGTCGGCCAATGCATCTGGCGCATCAGCGGCTGGGAGAATTCATAGAACGTATCAGACAGAATGATCACCTGGAAACGCTCGCGCAGCCAGTCGACAAACTCGACAGCGCCAGGCAGCGGAGACAGCGTGGCTATCACCTCCTGGATATCACCGATCTTCAGACCGTGTTGATCAAGTATCGCCAGCCGCTGCTTCATCAGCACGTTGTAATCGGGGATGTCGCGTGTCGTCGCGCGCAGTTCCTCAATGCCGGTGCGTTCGGCGAACGCTATCCAGATTTCCGGTACAAGCACCCCTTCCAGGTCCAGGCAGGCCAGTTCCACGTGTCATTCTCCTAATTAATGGGGGGCGATGGCGTTTCAGCGCGACAGTCTAATCACTGCACTATGACAGTTTCAAGCCCCGCCGGTAAATTCATCGCGCCGAACGTTAGTAAACAGGTAGTTCGATGTGAGAAAACAGCTCGGCCAACTCCGCCTTGGTATGGCACCCGAAAGCATCGCCGACCAGGTCGCGCGACAGGTGCGGCGCGAAATCCTCGATGAACTCATACATGTAGCCGCGCAAAAATGTATCTCGGCGGCAGCCGATCTGGGTAACGCTGCTGGCAAACAGGTGGCTGGCATCGAGAGCCACGAGATCGTGGTCAATAACTTCATCGTAGGCCATCGCTGCAATAATACCGATGCCCAGCCCGAGGCGCACATAGGTCTTTATGACATCCGCATCCGTTGCAGTGAATACCACTCGCGGTACTAGGCCCTTCGCCAGAAAGGCGTCGTCCAGTTTGGAGCGCCCGGTAAAACCAAAGACATAGGTGACGATGGGCTGTGCCGCAACGTCCTCCAACGTCACCTCTGAAACCTGTGCTAACGGGTGATCTCGGGGCACCAGAATACAACGGTTCCAACGGTAGCAGGGCATCATAATCAGATTGGAAAACAGCTCCAGCGCCTCGGTGGCAATCGCGAAATCAACCGTACCGTCCGACGCCATCTCGGAAATCTGCACCGGCGTACCCTGGTGCATATGCAGCGCGACATCGGGGTAGTGCTGAATAAATGAGCTGATTGTGGGAGGCAGTGCGTAACGTGCCTGAGTATGCGTGGTGGCGATGGAGAGGCTGCCCTTCTTCTCGTCAGCATATTCCTCCGCCACCTGACGGATACTCTTAACCTTGAACAGGACTTCTTCAGCGGCCTTGATAATATCCTCGCCCGCTGGCGTCACATGTGTGAGGTGCTTGCCACTGCGCGCAAAAATCTCGACGCCCAGTTCATCTTCCAGCAAGCGTATTTGCTTACTAATACCCGGCTGCGAGGTATATAAACTTTGAGCTGTCGCCGAAACATTGAGTTCGTGGTGTGCCACCTCCCAGATATAACGCAGCTGCTGAAGCTTCATCCCATCCTCCAAGTGATACGGGGCAATCCGTGGACTGTATTCACCCCTCGTTATGCAGAATAGCCATTAAAGTTGATGTTTGCCAAGCAAATAAGAAATATACGTGCTCTGCGGTTGTCAGGGGTTCGCCACGCCGTGCGGCACATGCCCTGTAGCCACATGGGGGCTGGCAGACACGCAGTGGGTCTGCTGATCGTCAAAAAAAACGTCTGCTTGGTAGGCACGCAGAAACTCGGTCTTCTCCAGACCGCCAAGGAAAATGGACTCATCGATGCGGATATTCCAGGCTCTTAGCGTTCGAATCACTCTCTCATGCGCGGGCGCAGAGCGCGCCGTCACCAGCGCGGTTCTTATCGGCGCCTCCGTTGGCGGGAAGGACTGCTGTAGATGATGCAGTGCGGATAAAAACGGTTTGAACGGGCCACCGGCCAGCGGCTCACGCGCAGCGGCTTTCTCACTGGCGGTGAAGGCCTCTAGGCCGTCTCGCTTGTATACCTGCTCCGCCTCATCCGAAAACAGCACCGCATCACCATCAAAGGCAAAACGCAATTGCTCGGAATCCGTCGCACCTCCCCGACGAGAGACAAGTGTAGCGGCGGCGACTCCGCATTCCAGTGCATGCCGCACATCCTGAGCTTCATTGGAAAGAAACAGCTTGCAGCCAAAAGCATTGATATAGCGCCACGGACTCTCGCCACCACAAAATGCCGCCCGACTAATATCCAGCTCGTAGTGCTGAATCGAGTTGAAAACGCGCAGACCAGTGTCGGCGCTGTTGCGCGACAGCAACACAACCTGAACCTGGGCATCTTCCTCGAGACTGTCGTTCAACCTGAGCAGCTTCTGCACCAAAGGAAAGGCCTCACCGGGGTGCAACGGCTCATCTTCGCGTTCAACCTGGTACTGGGAATAGGCGCGCAGCCCTTCCTTTTCGTATACCTCATGACTTTCGTCGAGATTGAATAGGGCTCTCGATGAAATTGCGATGATTAACTTGTCGTTGGCTGGATCTGGCATGTTGACAGCATACTCAATGCTCAGCGCTTGCGCTATTAAAGTACTCGCGCGTTATGCTGAATACCAGCGGGCCCAGCAGCAGCAATGCAATAAGGTTAGGCAACGCCATCAGGGCGTTGAGCGTGTCGGCAAGCAGCCAGACGGTATCCAGATGGAACACCGTACCCACAGGTACCGCCAGCACCCACGCCACGCGAAACGGCACTATGGCCCCAGCGCCAAACAGAAAGACTATGCAGCGCTCACCGTAAAACGACCAGCCGATCATCGTGGTAAAGGCGAACAGGCACAGGCCCGCCACGACTATGTATTCTCCGCCGGATATGCCACTGGCAAAGGCGCTGGAGGTGAGGCTCGCTCCGCTGACGCCGCTGGGCCACACATCGGTGATCACGATGACCAAGCCCGTAACAGTGCAGATGAACAGGGTGTCGATAAAGGTCCCGAGCATCGCAATCATACCCTGCTGCACCGGCTGGTTGGTGCGCGCTGCGGCATGGGCAATCGGGGCGCTGCCCAGTCCCGCCTCATTGGAAAAAATGCCTCTGGCCACTCCAAAACGCAGCGCCGCCCAAACCGTCGCGCCGGCAAAACCGCCGGTGGCGGCTGTAGGCGTGAACGCATAGGTGACAATCGTAACAATCGCATCCGGGACTTGCGCGACATTGGTGGCAATCACATACAACCCCGCCAGCGTGTAACCTATGGCCATGAATGGCACCAGCCAACTGGCGACTACGGCAATGCGCCTGACCCCACCCAGCACCACAGCGCCCACCAGCACCATCAACACCAGGCCGGTTGCCAGCGGCGGTACGGAAAAGGTGTCCTGCAGCACCTGCGACACCGAGTTGGATTGCACGGTATTGGCAATGCCAAACCCGGCAAGGCTGCCGAAGATAGCGAATGCGATACCGAGCCAGTGCCAGCGTTTGTGCAGGCCATTCTTGATGTAATACATCGGGCCGCCGCTGTAATTACCCTTCTCATCCTGCTCGCGAAAACGTACAGCCAACACGGCCTCGGCATATTTGGTTGCCATCCCAAACAGGGCCGTCATCCACATCCAGAACAGCGCGCCAGGCCCGCCCAGCGCAATTGCGGTGGCGACACCGGCGATATTTCCGGTACCTACGGTTGCCGACAATGCAGTCATCAGGGCGCCAAAGGGCGAGATATCTCCCCTAGCCCTGCTCTTGCCTCCCTTCAGCAATAAGCCGATCGCCATCGGTATTTTGCGCAGTGGCATAAAGCGCAAACCAACGCTGAGGAATACACCGGTGCCCAGCAGGAGGATGAGCATTGGCGGGCCCCAGGCCCAACTGTTTACGGTGCTAATCAGTCCTGTCATGGTCATCCGGGGTTCCCGAAAGTCAGAGTGTGGGAGATGGCGTCAGCGCGTGATCGAAACCAGCGCGCTGCGGAAACACGCCGAAAACTCCACCGGTGTGAACAAATACAATGTCGCGGCACCCCTCAAATCGTCCGCTGGATATTTCCGCCAACATACCGGCAAAAGCCTTACCGGTATAAACCGGGTCCAATACCAGACCCTCCAGCCGGCCCAGCTCTGCGATAAGGCCAAAAATTTCAGGCGAGGCCATTGCATAGCCCTGCCCGACATAACCGTCGAGCACCCGGGGCTGAATCTCGACAGCGGGCGCCTCTGGATAACGTTGCTGCCAATCGGCGGTATCACTGGCGACCTTATTGAGAAAGTACTCGGCATTGTCGCAGACATTTACCCCCCAGACGGTAGCCGGCAATTGCTGCAGGGCAGCACCCAGCGTCAAGCCTGTCTGTGTGCCGCCTGAGCCGGTGGCGACAACAATGTGTGCGTTTTCAATATTGTGGCTGTCAAAGTCACTGGCCAATTCTTCACAGGCGGCGATATAGCCCCAGGCGCCAATTCCATCACTGCCGCCCGTGGGCACGACCATAGCTTTGCGCCCCAGTGCCGCGTAGTGTTCCTGCCACTGCTGAAAAAGCGCATCAATTTCTCTGACAAATTGTGCCGAGGGATAGCAGTTCACTGCGGCACCGGCGAGGTGATCAAGTAACAGGTTGCCCTCAATGTCTTCCGGCGCATCACCGCGCAACAGCAGGTGCACCCCCAGCCCCAACTGCGCTCCGGCCAGTGCCGTGGCCCGGCAGTGATTACTTTGAACACCGCCACAGGTGAGTATGGTATCGAAGCCGTTATCGATGGCGTGAGCCAGGATGAACTCCAGTTTGCGGACCTTGTTACCGCTGAGGGTACAACCGGTCAGGTCATCACGTTTAACCCAGATGCGATGACCGCCCCCCCATTTTTCGGAGGCGCGTTCAAGGTACTGCAGGGGCGTTGGCGTTTGCGCCAGCGAAATTCGTCGAGGGTAGAGCAGCGCCATTCTCAGGCAATGGACTTGAGTGTGCCCTTGGGGAGTATCGCGTGCAGGTGAATACGCTGGAACTTCATCTCTACGTTATTAGCGACATTCAATACCATATAGTTATCATCCAGACTCGTGACTTTGCCCAGAATGCCGGAGCTGGTCACAACCTCATCGCCCTTACTCAGCTTGGACACCATTTCGGCATGTTCCTTCTGGCGCTTTCGCTGTGGACGGATGGCTATGAAGTAAAACAGGACAAACAGACCGACCAAAAACAGAATCTGGAACATATCTCCACCGGGGGGAGCTCCGGCTTCCTGTGCGTGGGCGCTGGCAATAAACAGACTCATCTATACATTCTCTTGTGCGTGGGTTGGGAACTGGCGTCGAAAGCGAGGGCTAATTTACAGGGTTTGAACCTATCCCGCAATTGGCATCCGGTGTTGGCAGCCTTCCAGCCCCAAATTCGGAGCAGTTGGCGTGGACTCCGGGTGTTTGGAAATCGTGGGGCATATGACTTCTTGATGGCAGCGGCGCCACTAGCTCGTGACAAACGCTGGATCTGTGCGCCTTCAGACTAATATCTCGAGATCGTATTCCATAATTTGTGGGGCATGGTCGGAAAAGCGTTCGTCCGTGTAAATCGATGCGGCTTTAACCTTATCGACCAGCTTCGGCGTAATCACCTGATAGTCGAGTCGCCATCCTACATTGTTAGCTCTCGCCTGCCCACGGTTTGACCACCACGTGTATTGCTCCGCCTGCTGGTTAACCAGGCGAAAGGAATCCGTGTAGCCGACCTCGTCGTACAGCACATCAAGCCACGCCCGCTCCTCGGGCAGGAAGCCGGAATTTTTCTGGTTGGGCCGCCAGTTCTTCAGGTCTATTTCCTTGTGACAGATATTCCAGTCAGCACAGATGATCACCTCGCGACGCGCGCGGCGTAGAGTCTTCAGGTGATCCAGAAAGTCATCCATAAATTTGAGCTTTTTCTCCAGCGCCGCGTCACTGCTAGAGCCGGATGGCATGTACAGCGAGATCACACTGAGCCCCTTGTAATCGGCCTGTGTGTAACGCCCCTCGGAGTCGAGCGGGTCCCAGCCCAGCCGAGTGATCACACGTTGGGGTTTGACTCTGGAGTAAACGGCGGTGCCACTGTAACCTTTTTTGATCGCATCGTTGTAAAAGCAGTGGTACCCGTCAGGCGTGAATACCGGAGCAGATAGCTGCTCGACCTGTGCCTTGGTCTCCTGGATACAGACCACGTCGGCTTGCTCTGCGGCAAGCCAGTCAAAAAAACCCTTGGATGCTGCTGACCGGATACCATTGGTATTGCAGGTTATTATCTTCGCCATTTCCCCTTGCCTGTTCCCTGAAAAAGCGCTGCAGTGTAACGGATGCACCTCGCAATGGACAATGTGGAGCGAAAGTTACCGCCCGCGGCGTGACAGACACCGTTATCCGACTACACTAAAGGAGGTATGAATCCGGAAACAGTGCAGGAGGTGACTGCGTGACAAGTACTGCCGCTAAAAATAACCAGGCCATTGCCTACCGTCTGTCCAATAATTTGTCGCGTCTACTGCGGGAATTTTCGCGAGACTTTGAGCGCCGTATCTGGCAGGGAATCCACGCACGCGGCTACGCCGACATCCGCCCGTCACACAGCGCTGTATTGTCAAATCTGGGCATGGGCGCAGTACGCGTGACCGAGTTAGCAGAACGCGCGCAGGTGACGCAACAGGCCATGGGAAAGATGCTCAAAGAACTAGAGCGCATGGGATATGTGGTAAGGGACATCGATGACGGCGACAAACGGGCCAAGGAAATACGCCTGACCGAGCGCGGTATGGCACTGGCAGCCGACAGCCTCGAGGTAGTTGACCAGGTGCGCAGCTACTACGAGTTAAAAATCGGCGCCGCACAACTGGATGAACTTGAGGCCAGTCTGCGCAACGCGGTACGGAAACTCCAGCTGGAGTACCTGCCGAAGACCTGGGCGGAACCCGTATCCGAGGGTGCTTGGTCAGCGGCTAGAAATCCATAAAATCCGGCGTATTGAAAGTCCAGCTCTTCACTTCCTCGCGACGCGCGATGCGCCAGCCTTTGTCTGTGCGGCGGTACTCGTCCAGATACCACAAACCGAGAAAAAATGTGTTGTTCGGGCCATCAGGCATGGCCATCTCCATCGGGTTGAAGCACATCACCCGGCCCGTTGCCGTGTCGCCCTGAAGCTGCACCTGAACATTGGCGTTGAGGTGTTGACTGTGGGGAAACAAGTCACTGGTCAACGAAGCTTTGAGAAACGTCAATGTTTCCTCCAGGTCACCCACGCTGCCGCCGAAGGCGCTGTAGTCAATGAACGCATCTACAGTGAAAACGTCATCGCGCAGGCGCTCGATTTCCTTGCTGTCGATCAGGTGGGCATAGTGAAAAACCAGGTCCTGAATCTCGAAACGGTCGGAGAGTTCCTGTTGTGAAAGCATAGTAATTCCTCGTGTTAGAAGACAAGCGGAAGCGCAATATGGCGCTGGTACATTCTGTCGCGATGCGCTTCCAAACGGGGTGTGAGACAGGCTCGTGTGGCGGCGTCACCCGATTCGTAGGTCGTGCGCATATAGTCCGGCATGGGGTTATCGTCGTGCCCAAGCGGCTTGATCAGCCCGGCCATATTGGCCCAGTAAAAATCGGCGGCAGACACGGTATCGCCGACCAAATAGTCACTGCCGCGGGCTTGCTGCTGCGCCAGGCGGCTATCGAGTTCCGCAGATATCGCCTGCAGGCGACCGATAGCGGCTGTGTGGGCCTGCTTACTCCAGCCATACTTGCCGGCCATACGGGCGATGGCCTGCGGCGGCTCATCCATTTGCATCATTGGCGCCAGCAGTTGCAATCTGCGGTGCCAGCCAAATCCATCCATCCCGGCAACCAGGGCAGACAGACCGAGCACATCAACCCGCTCAGCGCTGTTCACCGGAACCAGCGGTTTTTCCGGGGCGATCCTCTCTGCCAGCATCAATAAATCGAACCAATGGCAGGCCGGTGGCAGGTCTTCGTATACCGCAACGGGTGCGGATGTCTGCCCAGTCCACCGCTGCAGCGCCTCATTCTCCCCGGCCCCTTCCTGAAAAACCGGGGTGTACTCAATACCCTTGTAAGCGAACATGGATTTTGCCGCCTCGCCCCAGGGGCCCGGCACGCCGGCCGTCAATACCAGACGCATTCCGGGTGCCTCGACGGCCTCTTCTACCGATAGATATTTCATTGGGATTCCCTACTGGTCGAGTTTAAAGACCTTTATCGCATTCTCACGCAGGAACTTCGGCCATACCTCATCGCGGAACGGCACATCGGGCATCTCCCTGAAGATACGATCCAACGACAGCCCCATCGGAAAATAACCCGCGTACATCACCTGGTCGGAGCCGCGCTTGTTGGCGAAATCGATAATATCCGGCGGATAGTGCTTCGGTGCGAAGGCACTGGTCATATAGTACAAATTCGGGTATTTGAGCATCAGTTTCCACGCCATGTCCGTCCACGGCTCACAGCCGTGGCGCGTGACAACACGCAGTTCCGGGAAAAACCACAGCACCTCATCCAGCAGTTCTACCTTCTGCGGCCCGCTGGGCACGCGCGGTCCGGGCACCCCCATACAGGGACAGAAGGGAATATCCAGCTCCACCAGCTTGGCGTAGATTGGATACCACTTTTTATCATTGACCGGCACGGGCGGGCTGATCATCGCAGGAGCAGCCGTCACCGCCTTGATATCAAACTCCTCGTGCATGGCGACTATCTTTCGCACCTCCTCCATACCCCTGTTGGGATTCGCCTCGTAGGATGCAAAAAAACGATCTGGATGGGCGCGCAGAGCCTTCTCCTGCAGGTCACTGAAACCCAGACCGATCATGGCACGTTCTATACCGTGCTTATCCATCTGCTCCAGAGTGTAGGCGATGTAATCCTCCTGCTTCCCCGTCTGCGGTATATCCTTGAACATGTACTGCGCGGGCATACTGAACATCTCATGGCTTTCACGGTCCAGCAGCAGCGGCTTTATCCAATCATAGAAGCTGCTGTTGTCATCGCCGGGGATGGCCAACATTAAGTCGATAACACCGAGGTCGGTGGGCATTGACATAGCGCGTATTCCTTCTTTTTTGCTGGTAAGGGCCGAAATACAACCCTATTTCTAACTTTAGAATGTTATCCTAATTATCTGTTTTTAAATAATTTTATACTTGCATTGGCGAGGAGTCTTCGGCCGCATGGCGCTGTTGGCGCAATCGTTTTGGCAGCGTATCGTCGACTGACTGGTAGCGGTAACACCCCTCGTCATCCACTGTGCGCGATATTTGCCCACGCTGGTGCAGGTAGTTCAGGTGTGCGATACATTCCCCCATAGCCAGACCGAGGTTGTGCCCGTCCAGTGGTCTGTTAAACAGCACCGGCAACAGTTCCATCGCGGTGCACGCGGAGTTCAGGCAAGCCTCTTCCAGCGCCAACAAGTGCTCCTCGTGATGCTCTATCAAGTAGCGAAGCCGTTCGTGCAGACCGTAGAAAGGCGTGTTATGTGCCGGCAGCACCAGGGCATCCGCTGGTAACCGCTCTAGGAAGTGCTCGTGTGAATTGAGCCACTCCTTGAGAGGGTTTCCCTCGGGTTCAACCGCCGAAACGCTGATATTGGACGTAATCCTGGGAATCACCTGATCGCCCGATATCAGAATATTCAACGCGCTGGAGTAAAGACAGGCGTGCTCCGGGCAATGTCCCCTGCCCACAACCACCTGCCAGCGGTTGCCGTTAATCGACAGGTAGGCGCCGTCCACGAGCCGCCGGTAGGCAGTCGGCATAGGCGTAATAATACTCCCGAAGCCACTGAATTCCTCCCGCGATGCCTCGATCTGCTGCTGCGTATACCCCGCTCGCGCCATGTGCTGCGCCACTGACCAACTAAAATGTTCAGGCAGCGTGCGACTGAATGAGAGCCCGGTAAAATATTCAGCTTCGGTGATGTAAAAAGGCACTTTCCAGCGCTCACACAACCAACCAGCCATGCCGGTGTGATCGGGGTGGTGATGCGTTGACAACACCGCTTTCACCGGCTTGCCACCGAGATGCTGATCAAACACTGTCTCCCACAGATCCTGTGTAGGGCCCAGTGCTATACCCGTATCGACAATCCACCAGCCATCGACGTCTTCCAGCAAATAGAGGTTGATGTGATCCAGCGCCATCGGCAGCGGCATACGCAGCCACAGCACACCCGGCACGATCTCCCTGGCCTGCCCGGGTTCCGGTACATCATCAAACAGGTAGTTCAGCATGCTGAGGGCTAGAGCCCCAGTTCTTTGACGAGAGCAATGACATCATCGTGGTGCGTTTTCGTCTTTACCTTATCCATGACATGCTTCAACCGCCCGTCCTTGCCAATGATGAATGTAGTGCGCAACACCCCCATAAACTCCCGTCCCATAAATTTTTTCAAACCCCAGCAGCCATACTTTTCTGTAATGGCGTGATCCTCGTCCGACAACAGCGTGAAGTTGAGATCCTGTTTATCGATAAAGCGGCCGAGGCGGGCCACTGGATCTGGACTTACACCAAGCACCACCGTATCGAGGCTTGCGAATGCATTCTTACTGTCACGAATACCGCAGGCCTGCACGGTACACCCCGGCGTCATGGCCTTGGGGTAGAAATACAGAACGACATTTTTTTCGCCTCTGAACTGCTTCAGACTGACTTTCTCGCC
Organism: Halioglobus sp. D3-4; assembly: GCF_055809315.1. Classification (NCBI taxonomy): domain Bacteria; kingdom Pseudomonadati; phylum Pseudomonadota; class Gammaproteobacteria; order Cellvibrionales; family Halieaceae; genus Halioglobus; species Halioglobus sp. D3-4. The sequence continues at coordinate 1,066,488 of NZ_CM147907.1, read as the reverse complement.
ATCCTGATCCAGCAGTGTGAAGGCCGGAGCCATTAAGCCGATTTTCGGAAATGCCATAAGTTATTGCTCCCTGAAGGTAAATGTCTAGCGCTTTGGCCGGTGCTCTATCGCCGATACCCGCACTGGATACTCTTCGGCGGCGGCGTCTGAAAAAAACTCTTTCAACGTTTGGGAAACAACCGGGAAGGCAATGTTATCCCAAGGCACAGCACTCTCGTCAAAAAGTCCTGTTTCCAGGCTTTCGGGGCCGGCGGCATGCTCACCGCCATCCAGGTCACACCGGTAAAACATGTAAATCTGGCTGATATACGGCACATCAAAAACGCGGTAAAGATTGATATTACTGACCTTCGCCCTGGCCTCTTCCCAGGTCTCGCGCGCGGCCCCCTGCAATGACGTTTCGCCGTTTTCCATAAACCCGGCCGGCAGTGTCCAGTAGTTCTTGCGGGGTTCAATGGCGCGTTTACACAACAACACCCTGCCCTCGTACACCGGGACACAACCTACGATAACACGCGGATTGACATAGTGGATAAACTCACAGCTGCTGCATACAAATCGCTCGCGATCGTCTCCAGCGGGAATCTGCAGGATGACGGTATTGCCGCAGTGGGTACAAAATTTCATGAAGGACGGACTCTCGCGCTACGAACCGCTCAGTATAAAGGCTTGCGCCTGACTTAGACTACCCCTGCGCCTGTCGCCGGGTTCTGATGCTGGCACTAATGCAGCTCGTGGTAGCGGCCGCAATAGAACAGCAAGGGCTCTCCGGTGGGCCGCTGCTGCATATCCGTAACCTTCCCGACTATAATGAGATGATCCCCACCCTCGTGGGTGGCGTGTAACTCGCACTCGAACGTCGCCAGGGCATGACGAATAATTGGGGCGCCGTATTTACCCAGGCGGTAGTGCGCAGGATCCAGATCATGCTGGGACTTCTTCGCATACTGGTTGGAGTAAGCCTGTTGTTCGCTGCTTAGGATGTTGACGGCAAAATGGCGGGGCGAGGCAAAGATATCGTAGACATCCGAGTTCTTCTGCAGCGACCATAATACCAGCGGCGGATCCAATGACACGGATGAAAACGAGTTGGCCGTCATACCAACCGCTTTGTTGTCGCCCGACACCGCCGTAATAACACAGACGCCCGTCGCAAAGCGCCCCAGGGCATCCCTTAATTCACGACCCTCTAGACTCATCTAACTTCCCCTTTTTGATTAAGATAATTGTTATTCAACATACAGAACTAGATATTTTGTTTATCACGATATCCTGACGTGATGCGCATTGGACCCCATTCTACGGGGCCTGCACAACCCCTATTCAGGCTATTGCGCACCATCTTCAAGCCAGCGAGCTAACCGGCTTGAATCAGTTTCACGCGGCTCTACCCAGTGCGCACCGCCACAACTCTGCTCTTTTTTCCAGAAAGGCGCCTGTGTTTTGAGAAAATCCATGACAAATTCGCAGGCACTGAAAGCCGCTTCGCGGTGCCCTGAGGCTATACCGACCCAAACAATCTGATCGCCCGGAACCATCTTTCCCACGCGGTGTACCACGAGGGCTCCAAGTAATGGCCAGCGCGCTGCGGCTTGTTCGACAATTGCAGTGATGCTGGCCTCGGTCATGCCGGGGTAATGTTCCAGTTCCAGTTCATCGACTTGCCTGCTCTCATTGTCACGCCGCACATAGCCAGTGAATGTGGTGATCGCGCCCTCCGCTGCCGAACCCGCCAGTAGAGACCGCTGTAACTGCGCCACGTCAAAATCTGCCTCCTGCACACGGACTATGATGTCAGGCTGCCTGTTATTGGCGGTGGTCACGGTCAACCACCCGTAACCGGTGGAAAGAATGCGACTTCATCGCCATCGGACAATGCACGATTCCCCGCGACGACTTCGTGATTAACCGCTCTCACCATATTGTCCTGCATCAGCACTTCGCGCCATTGCTCGCCGTGCTCACGGCACAATTGCGCTTGCAGCGAATCCAGGTCCAGCCCCTTTTCGGGCCAGGTGACATCCAGAGACCCGCAGCCCAGTTGTTCGCGGATACGCGCGAAAAACAGCACCTTCAACACGGCGTCCCCCCCTCCTTCGTACGCCGCCACTCACCGGACTTGCCGCCTTCTTTATGCAGCAGGCAGATGCCGCCGATTTCAATACCCCGATCCACGGCTTTGCACATATCATAAATCGTCAGCGCTGCAGCAGACACAGCGGTCAGTGCCTCCATTTCTACCCCGGTTTTACCGGAAACCTTGCAGCGCGCCTCGATCCTCACACGGTGCTGCGCTGGCTCCAGCGCAAAGCTGACTTCAACAGACGTCAACATCAGGGGATGACACAGCGGTATCAGGTCGGCAGTTTTCTTAGCTGCCTGGATACCGGCAATTCTCGCAACCGCCAACACGTCGCCCTTTTTGTGCGCGCCCTGCTCCAGTAGGGCCATAGTCACCCCCTGCATGGATACAAATCCCTCCGCCACTGCAGTACGCGCAGTCTCGGCTTTGTCGCCAACGTCGACCATACGGGCAGCGCCGTGCTCGTCGAGATGGGTAAGTTGACTCATAGCTTGCTCTCTAGTGACTGCCATTGCGGAGGGCAGAGTCTATCCAATGCGGATGGAGAATGAAAATACCAGTGAGCGCCGATGTCAGCGAAATTGGCCGAAAAACACTTTCTGTCGGCTCGGGTGATGACGTACAGTTACGCGTCCAGAATAGGAGATTAATCATGGCAAAACTGACACTGGGCCTGCAACTGGGCTATTGGGGCGCGCTGTCGCCGGGCAACGCACACGTCGAAATGGCACAAGAAGCAGAGCGCCTTGGCTTCGATTCTGTGTGGATGGCGGAATCCTGGGGCAATGACTGCTTTACTCCGCTGGCCTGGGTCGGCGCCCACACATCGACCATTCGCCTTGGCACCGCTGTCGCACAGTTGTCCGCACGTACTCCCACCGCTTGTGCGATGGCCACATTGGCACTTGATCACCTCTCCGGCGGGCGCATGATTCTCGGCCTCGGCGTATCCGGGCCTCAGGTCGTGGAGGGCTGGTACGGACAACCCTACAGCAAGCCGGTAACCCGCACGCGTGAATATGTAGATATCATCCGCAAAGTTCTCGCACGGGAAGAACCCGTGCGTAGTGACGGTGAATTTTACCCGCTCCCGTACACGGGTCCGGGTGCATGGGGCATGGGCAAGCCCCTGAAACCGATCACCCATCCACTGCGTGCCGACGTGCCTATTTACATAGGCGCTGAAGGTCCCAAAAATGTCACACAGACGGCACAGATCGCCGATGGCTGGTTACCTCTTTATTACTCCCCCTACCGGCAGGACGTTTACGCAGATCAGCTGGTAGACGCCAAACCCGACTTCCAAATAGCGCCCACGGTGATGGTGAACATCAACGACGATATGGCGCAGGCCCTGTACCCGGTCAAAGCCATGCTGGGTTTTTATATCGGGGGCATGGGCGCGGCCAAGCGCAACTTCCACAAGGAATTGATGGCTCGCATGGGCTTTCCAGATGAAGCGGATGCGGTACAGAAGCTGTTCATGGAGGGCAAGCGCGACGAGGCGATTGCGGCAGTACCCGACCAATTCGCCGATGAGGTATCGCTGGTCGGTCCACGAGACCGAATTCGGGAGAAACTCAAAGACTGGGAGAACTCACCGGTGACATCACTGCTGATCAATGGCGATGTCACACTGTTGCGCGAAATGGCTGAAATCGCGCTCTAGTATCCGCTATATCTGCAACCATACACACGTGACCTCCTGCCACAGTGCTCTGTGGCACTGGATCAGCGCTGTCCAACGGTATAAGCTGCGGGCACTAGTATAAGTATCAACAATCACAGCTTTGAGGGTCGATTCCTATGATGGCCAGGCACCTGCTTACTCTTTCCGTTTTAACGCTCTGCACAGCGCTTCTGGCAGCGTGCGATCGCAACGACCAGGAGGACCCGGCGCCAGACGAAGCAGCAGTCGCATCGACCCCCACCGACACCGCGCCACCACCCGCACCGCTAGCGGCCCCGGAACCTGAGCCGCCGGTTGTTGAGCCTGCCTCGGTCGACACCAGGCGTCTGCTACAGGCTGACAAGGAACCGGGTAACTGGATGTCCTATGGGCGGACCTATAGCGAGCAGCGCTTCAGTCCACTTGCACAGATCAACACAGAGAACATCGCTGAATTGGGTTTGACCTGGTCGTACGACCTCGAAACACAGCGCGGCATCGAGGCGACCTCCATTGTGGTGGACGGTGTCATGTATACAACGTCCTCCTGGAGTATCGTCCACGCACTCGATGCACGCACCGGCAAACTGCTGTGGACGTTTGACCCCGAGGTGGCCAAGGACAAGATCAAACACACCTGCTGCGGACCAGTGAACCGCGGAGTGGCTGTCTGGAAAGGCCAGGTATTTTTCGGTGCACTGGATGGCAGGTTGTTCGCTCTGGACGCTGCTAGCGGCAAGGTAAATTGGCAGATCGCCACCTTAGACCCCACCCTGCCCTACACCATCACAGGGGCACCGCGTGTGGTCAAAGGCAAGGTGCTGATTGGCAACGGCGGCGCGGAATTCGGAGTTCGCGGTTTCCTCAGTGCCTATAATGTCAAGGATGGGTCACTGGCCTGGCGATTCTATACAGTGCCTGGCGACCCAGCTCTGGGCTTTGAGAATGACGCCATGAAAATGGCGGCCGAGACCTGGAATGGCCAGTGGTGGGAACTCGGTGGCGGCGGAGGCACCGTATGGGATTCCATGGCCTACGACCCGAAACTGGATTTGCTCTATTTTGGCGTTGGCAACGGCACACCGTGGAACCGGGAAATTCGTTCACCCGGAGGCGGTGACAACCTGTTTCTATCGTCCATCGTCGCAGTGCGACCCGATACCGGTGAATATGTCTGGCACTACCAGACAACGCCCGGCGAGAGTTGGGACTACACCGCTACCCAGAGCATCATTCTGGCGGACATAGAACTGGATGGCGAGAAGAGAAAGGTGCTGATGCAGGCGCCCAAAAACGGGTTTTTCTATGTACTGGATCGCCAGACCGGCGAGTTAATATCAGCGGAAAATTATATCGATATCACCTGGGCAACCCATGTCGATATGGAAACGGGACGGCCTGTGGAAGTCCCGGGCGCGCGCTACGAGGATACCCCATTCACCATCTTCCCCTCCTACCTGGGTGGTCATAACTGGCACCCGATGTCTTTCAGCCCCGATACCGGACTCGTGTATATTCCGGTACTGGATATTCCGGCCGTCTACGGCCAGCCGGAGAACTTCGAGTACAACCCCGGCGTGGGCAACACCGGCACGGATGGCGTTATCGCTGGCCTACCGGATGACCAGGCCGAGCGCGATGCTATTGGCGCCCTGGTAAAAGGCCGCTTGCTGGCCTGGGATCCGGTTGCGCAGAAGGAGGCCTGGCGCGTCGAATACCGGGGGCCATGGAACGGTGGCACACTGGCTACTGCCGGCAACCTGGTGCTTCAGGGTACAGCCGATGGCAAGTTTGTCGCCTACCGCGCCGATACCGGTGAAGTGCTCTGGAGCTTCCCCACGCAGACTGGGGTGGTAGCGCCGCCGATGACCTATGAAGTTGACGGCGAGCAGTACATCTCCGTCAATGTCGGCTGGGGCGGCGCTTTCGCGCTGGTCTTTGGCGAGTACGTACAGGCCGAAAGCCTACCGAATGTGAGCCGCGTGTTGACGTTCAAACTGGGAGGAAAAGCGGAACTGCCGCCGGTGTCGTGGAAACCGGTCGTGATGTTCAATCCCCCCGAGTCCACGGCCAGTGCAGAAACTGTCAAACTCGGGCACACCACCTATCAGGATGTCTGCATGGGCTGCCACGGCCTCAACGCCGTCTCCGGGCTACTTGTTCCGGATCTGCGCGGATCCGCCTTCCTGTGGGACGCCCAGGGCTGGGAGGCCGTGGTACGCGGCGGTCAGTTAAAAGACCGGGGCATGGCGTCATTCGCTGACAACCTTAGCACTGAGCAATCTGAGGCAATCCGCGCCTATGTCATTGAGCAGGCAAAACGCGGGCAGGTTCTGCGGCAACAGGCCGAAAAGGAGAACACAGTCGATTGACCGGTGATCTGAATCACTTGCCTGTATTCAGGCTCTGGTGGTAGGGTTGGTCGACGGGTCCAACAAAAAGCTGCTTGGTGAAAACATCCGGAGGCAGAAAATGGCTGGTGTGAAGCAACTGAATGTCGTCGTAGTCGTCATCATGGCGGTAATCACCGCTTTAAATATGGGCCTGGTACTTAATTTTTTCGCAGCCAGTGGCCAGGCGTTGGCAGCCGCATTCAATAGCCAGAGTATTTTCCTGCTGGCCGGAGCTGAACTCGCTTTAGTACTGCTCGCCTATATTATCTACAAACAGAAAACCGGCCCGGTAAAGCACTAACCCCTTCCCCTAGCAAGTTACCCAGACACTCAGGCCCAAGAGCGACCCTCTGGCGGATAACCTTGCGCATTGGCGCGCCAGATGCCAACCTGGCCGCTGAGTTTGCTCACACAGTCATTGCAATCGCATCTTTGCTGTATATAATCACAGTAACTGTACAAAATCACAGAGGATGCACGTGATGGAAAAGCTCACGCAGCGGCAACAGCAAGTACTCGACATTGTCCGCCAGCACATCGACGAGACGGGCTATCCTCCTACCCGTGCCGATATTGCACAAAAACTTGGCTTCAAATCGGCCAATGCCGCAGAGGAACACCTCAAGGCGCTAGCGCGCAAGGGCGCGATAGAAATGATAGCCGGAGCCTCGCGTGGCATACGACTACCAGAGAGTGCAGGCATACCCATCATCGGTCGCGTCGCAGCGGGCAACCCTATCCTGGCCGAAGCGCACATCGAGGAATACTGCGATCTCCCGGCGAACTTCTTCAAGCCGCATGCCGATTTTTTCCTCCGGGTTCAGGGCGACAGCATGATCGACGTGGGTATTTTCGATGACGACCTGCTGGCAGTACACAGCACGCCGGTGGCCAAAAATGGCGATATCGTGATCGCACGCATCGAAGACGAAGTCACCGTCAAACGCCTGCAGCATACGAACAAGAAACACCTGCTGCATTTACTGCCGGAAAATCCCGACTACCAGCCCATTGTTGTCGATTTACGTGAGAAGGCCTTCGCGATTGAAGGCCTTAGCGTAGGGGTACTGCGCAGAGGAGTATAACCGCCTAGTGGAGTACGCGTGGGGTCTCTTGTGCTTCGTCAGTCTCGCCGTCGCCCTCACCGCGTTCAGAAATTGCTGCTGCTGCCTGAATACCAGCCTGTATCATCGCCTTGGCGACCTCAAGGCTATTGTCCATTATGTAGATGCGCGCTTCGTCAGAGAAACTGACAGTAAGCAGGGGGTCTGAATCACTATCCGCACGCTGCAGGACGATTTCGCCATCGCCGCGATCAACAATTTCCAGCAAGGATGTACTCACTCAATTAGCCTCTATTCATTTAACACAGTGAGCAGTCTACCAGTTGCAGCGCGATGCGACCATTCGCAATCCGCGAACTGGGATATACGTCCTACGACTGGCTGACCGATTTGAACGTCTCCACCGCTCGCTCCCTACCTCGTATTAATGAGCCAAATTCACTTGATCTGGTAAATTGACCGCACTAGCATCTGTGTAGCGACCACGGTAGCGAATTGTGTGGTAGCAAAGCCTATATAGCTCAATTGAAGCTTGGGCCCGTGTATCTGTGAGAATTACACCCACTGGGCGGGGAGTCTAAATGAAATGTGTGGTCGCGCTATCCGCGCTGCTGGTCGCTATATGCTGGAATACCTCCGCTTTTGCGCTCAACGTCACAGAGGCAGTTAATCAGTTTGTTACTCCGATGCTTAGGCCTGGCAAAGCACCCGCATACGCGGGTGTCGCCGTTGGTGTCTATCACCGTGGAAACGTTTCTTTTTACAATTTTGGGGTGCGCAATGGTAGACGTGAACCCGTAGACGAACACACCCTATTTGAGATCGGCTCAGTGACCAAAACATTCACCGCGGCCCTGCTGGGTGAAGCAACAAACTCTGGCCGCATCGGGCTGGAATCAAGCATTGCCGATCATCTGCCTGAGGGCTTGACCCTGCAGCCAGCGGCGCAAAAAATCACTCCCTTACAGCTCGCCGATTTCACATCAGGTTTGCCCGATGACCCACCGGGACTACCTCGCGAAATCCGCCTGCGAGGCATTGATCACTACACGCTAGCAGACTTCTATCAGTTTCTCTCCGCCTGGTCGCCCAAGGAATCACTCCCTGCGCCATATCGCTACTCCAATACCGGGGTGGGTTTACTCGGCCTCATTCTCGCTGGCAGTATCGAGGGGTGGGAGCAACAAATCCGCGAACAGATCACTGGTCCATTGGGAATGACCGATACGGTTGTGGAACCTTCGCCGGGACAACGGGCCCGACTGGCCCAAGGCTATTGGAGGGGCGGAGAGCCAGCGCCGGTCTGGCCACTGTACGCCTGGGCAGCAGCGGGCGCGCTGCGCTCGACGACCTACGATCTGGTGAACTATCTTACAGCGCAATTAGGTCATGGCGATGCACCTCGCAGCCTGATAGCTGCGATGACACTTACCCATAAACCGATATACAGGATCGAGCCCGGAGAGCCTGACTTTCAGGCGTTGACCTGGCGAGTCAAAGAAACGGGACCTAACGGCGAGCAGATTGTCTTCAAGGGTGGCGCGACCGGTGGGTTCAAGTCTCTCATTGGTTTAAATCGCGAGAAGGACCTGGCCGTTGTCCTCCTGGCCAATTGGCACGCTGCTATGCCCGAAGCGGTTGTACTTAACATCATTGGTCACATTAATAACCAGCCAGAGGCAAGATAAGGTGCGCCCGTGCTGATGCGTTGTTACATCGAGAGGAAGAATGTATGAGCAAGGGACACACTGCATTGATTACCGGTGCATCAGCAGGACTGGGCGCGGAATTTGCGAGGCAACTCGCGGAGCAGGGATGCAACCTCTTACTGGTGGCGCGTAGACGCGAAAAACTGGAGCAACTGGCGGCCGCTATCGAGGCTGATAACGGCGTTACATGTTCTATCGCCACGGCCGATCTGGCCGATCCTGCGGCCCCGGCGGCATTGTATGAAACGACCCGGGTGATGGGCCTGCACATCGATTATCTGGTAAACAATGCCGGCAGCGCGGGCCCGAACCTACTGGAGGAGCGCAACTGGGCCGAACAGGCAGACTTCCATCAACTGATGATGACCTCTGTCGCACACCTGTGCCATCTATTTATCCCGGATATGCGCGAGCGTGGCTTCGGTCGAGTGATCAATGTCGCGTCAGTTGCCGGTCGCGTTCCGCGCGCAGACGGCTGCAACTACGCACCGAGCAAGGCGTATGTCATTGCGCTATCGGAAGCGCTGCATGCCACACTGAAGGGTACTGGAGTTAACGCCTGCGCCCTGTGCCCAGGCTTTACCCATACCGATTTTCACGAGGCAGCCGGTATGCTGGAGATGAAAAACCGTTTGCCTGAATGGATGTGGTATCCAGCCTCTACAGTAGTGACCGACGGTCTCAAGGCTGTTGAGAAAGGTAAACCAATTAGTATTTCCGGCCGCCTCTATCGCTGGGTAGACCCTCTATTTCAATCCGTGCTGACGCGACGGTTATTTCGAGCGCCGGGACGGTAAGAGTACTCAGCTACTTTCAATGTAGAAAAGATTTCCGCCCGCCGGCGTTGTGGTGCGTACCTTTTAGTCCGGCAACAGGAATAAACACACCTTTATTTACCCGACTTTTTCTTCACAGTACGCTTGGCCGGTGCGGCATCAACCTGCCATTTACCCTTACTATAGAACGCTTTCCAACCTGTTGCTTTGCCATCCACCTCTGTCATTACGTACTGCTCTTTGGTTTTGCGACTGAAGCGCACTTGTGTCGGATTGCCATCATTATCCTCGGTGGGTGCACTGAACAAAAACGTGTACTTGGGATCGATCTCAGACTTGTGAGGCAATAACTCCTTCACCAGCGGCGCGCGTGTCTCGCGATTGCGCGGGAACTGACTGGCGGCCAGAAACAATCCGGCTGCACCATCACGCAATATGTAGTGATCCTCGACTTTTTGGCACTCGAGTTCCGGCATGGGCACCGGATCCATTTTGGGAGGTGCAGCCTCACCGCTGCGCAGTAATTTACGCGTGTTTTTACAGCCTTCGGCGGTGCAGCCAAAATACTTGCCAAAACGCCCCGTTTTGAGCTGCATCTCGGCACCGCATTTATCGCACTCCAACGTGGGCCCGTCATACCCCTTGATCTTGAACTTACCCTCCTCTACCTCGAAGCCGGGGCAATCGGGGTTATTGCCACACACGTGAAGCTTGCGGCTTTCATCGATCAGGTAGCTGTCCATAGCGGTGTTGCACAGCGGACAGCGATGTTTGCTGCGCAACAGGCGAGATTCAGCCTCGTCATCGGCATCCTCTCTGATGGCCTCATCACCCGGTGTCAGGTTGATCGTAGTCTTGCAGCGCTCCTTGGGGGGCAAGGCGTACCCGGAACAGCCCAGAAAGACACCGGTGCTTGCCGTTCTAACCTGCATTGGCCGCCCACAGGTAGCGCATTCGATATCGGTCATCGTCGGCTGATTCGGCTGCATGCCGTCAGGCTCAGGTTCCTCCGCTTTTTCCAGAAGTTCACTGAACTCAGCATAGAAATTATCCAGCAGCTTGTGCCACTCCAACTTGCCCTGCGCTACCTCATCGAGGTGCTCCTCCATGGACGCGGTAAAACCATAATCCAGTAACTCAGCAAAGCTGTTCTGCAGGCGCTGGGTGACAATATCCCCCATCTTCTCTGCATAAAAACGCTTGTTCTCCAGCCGCACATAGCCGCGTTCCTGAATGGTCGAAATAATGGCCGCGTAGGTCGATGGCCGGCCGATACCGCGCTTTTCCAATTCTCTCACCAGGCTCGCCTCACCGTAGCGGGATGCGGGCTTGGTAAAGTGCTGCGCGGGATCGAGTTTCAACAGGTTGAGTGGCTCGCCCTCTTTCACATCGGGCAGCACTGCATCCTCTTTCTTGCGAGCGGCCGGGGCCAGTACACGGGTGTAACCGTCAAAGCGGATAATGCGGCCTCGGGCACTCAGCTCGAAGTCACCCGCAGCGGCGGTTACCACGGTTGAGGTGTATTCCGCATCGGGCATCTGCCCGGCGACAAACTGGCGCCAGATCAGCTCGTAGAGGCGCTCTGCATCACGCTCCATACCCTTTAATGAGTTCTGCAGCACGTTGACATCCGAAGGTCGAATAGCCTCGTGTGCTTCCTGTGCCCCCTCCTTGGATGCGAACAATCGTGGTTGATCGAGCAGATACTGTTTCGGGAAGTTCTTTGTGATGTAAGAGCGACAGGCCTCCACCGCATCGGCGCTCAAATTGGTGGAATCGGTACGCATGTAGGTGATATAGCCCGCCTCGTACAGGCGCTGCGCCATCATCATGGTTTTCTTGACACTGAAACCGAGCCGGGTGCTGGCCGCCTGCTGCAAAGTGGAGGTGATAAATGGCGCCGGCGCCTTGGAGCGGGTCGGCTTGTCTTCGCGCTTGCTGACGAGATAGGGCAGTTTCTGCAACGCTGCCACAGCCGCCATGGCTGCAGCCTCTTCACCCGGTCGAAACTCCTTACCGTCCTGTTTGCGTACCTGAAAGCGCACTTCCTCCCCGGCTCGGGTTGCGAGGTCGGCATGGATTTCCCAGTATTCCTCGGGGACAAACGCGCGTATCTCGCGTTCGCGCTCGACAATCAGGCGCACAGCGACCGATTGAACTCGCCCTGCTGAAAGCCCTCTGGCGACCTTCGCCCACAACAACGGCGACACCATGAAGCCGACCACCCGATCCAGAAAACGACGCGCCTGCTGGGCGTTGACGCGATCCATGTCCAGTTTTGAGGGCTCCTGGAACGCCTCGGTAATGGCCTTTTTGGTAATCTCATTAAATACAACCCGCTGATAGCGTGACGGGTCGCCACCGATAGCCTCTTTCAAGTGCCAGGCGATAGCCTCTCCCTCGCGGTCCAGGTCGGTCGCGAGATAGATCGCATCGGATTTTGCCGCCAACTTGGTCAGCTCATTGACCACTTTTTCCTTGCCGGGCAGCACCTGGTAATTTGCCGACCAACCACTGTCTGGATCAATACCCATGCGTCGCACCAATTGCTTACGCGCGTTCTTTTTCTTGTACTCGGCTTTCTGCTTGGGAGCCATTTTGCGCGTGCGCGCGGCTTGCGCAGCACGCTCTTTGGGGTCCGCCTTATTCGCACCACTACCGGACGTTGGAAGATCCCGGATATGTCCGATACTCGATTTTACGATGAAGTCGGGGCCGAGATACTTGTTGATGGTCTTGGCCTTGGCCGGCGATTCGACAATAACCAGTGATTTACCCATAAACTCCTTACTAACCTGCAAAAATGGTCAATTTCCCCGCGCAAGCTGCGCAAAAAAGGGGCATATATATGTCGCCAAGTCGCTGGGGTCAAGAAAAAATACTAATCTTCACTGTATTAACAATTCGCACCAGCGCTCCAAAACCTGCTTTATTTGCTCCACACCATCCTCCCCTTCCGTCTCCCGCCAGTACACACCGCAGCTGAATTGATCGACGCTGGCAGCGATTACTTCGACCGACAAATCCAGCAATGGCGCGGGTACAGGAAGGCGCGGGCCGACACTTCGCCAACCCTGGGCATCCCGGGTCCAGACGCCCGAAACGACCGTGTCGGTACGGCTGGTAGGTAGGCGCTTACCATAGTAAATGACATTCCTGGCCTGCCCGGTCGCCACAACACGCACGGGGGCGTCGCGAAACTCAACAAACAGGTTATGTACCGCGGCATATTCCCGCAACCCAGCGATTTCGCGCTGCCGCTTGCTGGGCAAAAATTGCACAAGTGGCGCCAGGGCAACCGCGATCACCAAAAGAATAAGCAGGAAAGTCAGCATTTATATACCTGATTCAGGTCAAGCCAAAGGCATCTTCGCAACAACCCACGCTCAGGCTGGTTGCCCCGGGCGCATTCTATGCTATAAATGGTGCAGAGTTTACGAGACGGAGCAAAGACATGTCCCAATACACAAACATACTGGTCGCAATTGACCTCAGCGATGAGTCAACTCCGGTGGCAGAGCGGGCGCGTGCGCTGGCGGATGCCAATGGGGCAGCACTGCACTTTATCCATGTTATCGAGCCGCTGAGCTTTGCCTACGGTGGCGATATACCCATGGACTTCTCCGGTATACAGGAAGAGATTCACCAACAAGCAACACAGCAGATGCGACGTTTTGCTGAAAAGCACGGTATCGACATAGAGCATCAGACCATCGTATTGGGAAAACCGGAAGTGGAAATACACGGCGCGGCAAAGGAATTAGGCACTGATTTGATTGTTATCGGCAGCCATGGTCGCCACGGTATTGCACTTTTGATGGGCTCCACAGCAAATGGCGTATTACACGGTGCCAGCTGTGACGTACTTGCTGTTCGTGTCGGGAAGTAACATCCGCCCGGCACTCAGGACGCCAGAAAGGCCTGTAATTGCTCTGGGTCGAACGGCCAGTTCAACTCTCGCCCGTCGGGGTGTTGCAAGACAGGTATTAACAGGCCGTACCGCTCGAACAGCCCATCCGAGTCAACGATATCCACGGGCTCAAAGTCGGCGTCTGTCCGAGTGTTCAGCTGTGCCATCAGCATAGCGTGTGCCTGTTCACACAGATGGCATGCGCTCGTTCCGTAGAGCCTGAATAATTTCACGTTTATACTTCCCTCCAGCACTTTTCCCCGCAGCTGGCAATCGCGCCAGCGCAGTCTCACATGCGTTGCCAGTAACACTTGAACTACTGCACCAGCTGGCGGTAACATGCCACTCCAAGTACAACAATATATACCGCAATATCACCCTCGGGCCAGAGCACCCTGAACGAGAACCCGGAGCATAAAAGTGGCACTTTTTTCCCAACCGACCGCGCGAGCGCTGGCTATTCTGGATTTACTAATGGCGAATCCACATCAGGCATTCGGCCTGACCGAGATGACGCGCAGATTAAACCTGAATAAGGCCACTTGCCATGCAATTCTTACCACTATGGCAAACTACGGATTCCTCGTTCAGCACCCCAAAACAAAAGCATACCGCCTGGGCCCCTCCATTATAGCCGCCGGCAACGCCGCGTTTGCACAATTCCCGGTGCTGGAATATGCCCGACCGGAACTTGAAGCATTGCAGAACGACCTCGGCATCGGCTTCGCCGTTACCGGGCGCTCCAAACTGCATCAGGTGCTGCTTGCACTGTACGGTCGAGCAACACCGTTGATCGATTCTTTTCAGCTGGGTTTACGGCTCCCGAATACTGCACCTGTGGCAGCCTGTTTCACCGCGTTTTCCGATGCCAAATACCTGGAAGAATGGCTTACCAGAGCACACGAATCACGCGGGGGATACAATGAAAAGCTGGACCAGAAACTGCGCGTTTCACTCATTGCGATTCGCGCAAGAGGCTTCGAGGTCAGTCTGAAAACCCAGACGGAAGCGAACCTGTGGGCCGAATTATCACGAATACACAACTCCTGGAGCCTGCTCGAACTCGATGAGGCTGCGCGGAGGTACCAACACGATTTATGCGATGAACACTACCACCTGGACCGGGTCGACCCCAAAGCGCGTTATGAAGTCAGTACCATTACTGTACCGGTATTCGCCTACAAGGAACTTCCGGTCATGTGTTTTGTGGCAGGGTCATTTGAAAAAGCTATCAGCGGCACACAGGTTGAGGAAATTGCAGCGCGCATGAAAGAGTCTGCAGACCGGGTCACCGCGCTCGCCAGCGGCAAAAATAAGGTGAGCTGAGACCGCTCAGTCTACCTATGTCAGAACCTACCGATTACGCCCAAAAGAAGTCTTTTTTCGATAAAGTCGTCACCGTCTATGGCCGCAAGCCGGTACTGGAAACCCTGCAGAACGACACGCTGGATTGCCATGCTGTCCACCTTGCTCACAGCAACAGAGAGGCGGGGATCATCGCGGACATCAGACAACGTGCCAGGCAACGGGGTGTGCCGGTAAAAACCCACAGCCGCGAAGAGCTGTCCCGGATATCGAAAAATGGCAGGCAGGACCAGGGCGTCGCGGTGGATGTGATTTGTCCCGACTTCCGCGATCTGGATACTTTTCTTGCTGAGTGCGCAGCACAGCCACAAAGGTTACTTGCGCTGGACGGCATCACCAACCCACAGAATCTCGGTATGATTATCCGCTCAGCTGCCGCGGGTGACGTGGACGGTATTATCCTGCCGCGCAAGGGCACAGCGGCGCTGGGGCCCCTGGTGATCAAGGCCAGTGCCGGAACACTGTACCGCGCCCCCCTGCTGCTTTGTGCCAGCCTGCCAGCGGCATTGCGTCAGTGCCAGCAACACGGCGCACAGGTGTGCACACTGCACGCCAGTGCAACGAAATCACTGTTCCAGCACCAGGGGGCGGCGTTCACGATATACGTATTGGGGAACGAAACAGAGGGTGTCAGCGCACAGGTCAGCGATATAGCGGATATGCAGCTGTCAATTCCGATGCGCAACGGCGTGGAGTCGCTCAATGTGGCAGTGACCGCAAGCCTGATCGCCTACGGCACTTATTTGGAAAGGTAGGCCATACCCTCTTCCATACCCGCAAGCGTCAGCGGGTACATATGCCCTTCCATCAACTGATTGGTAATGGCCACTGACTGGGTATACTGCCAGTCTTCCTCCGGCACCGGATTCAACCAGATCACCTTGTCGTAGACTTCCTGAAGGCGCCGCATCCAGACTTCTCCAGCCTCTTCATTCCAGTGCTCCACAGAGCCGCCCGGCTGTACAATTTCGTACGGTGACATTGAGGCATCGCCGACAAACACCACTTTGTAATCGTGGCTGTATTTGTGCAGGATATCCAGTAACTGGGTACGCTGGTTGTGACGGCGAATGTTGTTAGTCCAGACACTTTCATACAGGAAGTTATGGAAGTAAAAGCTCTGCAGATGCTTGAACTCTGAGCGCGCGGCCGAAAATAGTTCTTCGCACACTTTTACATGCGGGTCCATCGAGCCACCGACATCGAGAAACAGCAACACCTTCACCGCGTTGTGTCGTTCGGGCACCATTTTAATATCCAGCAGACCGGCATTGCGGGCAGTGGAACTGATCGTGTCATCGAGATCGAGTTCGTCTGCCGCCCCGGTTCGCGCGAACTTGCGCAGGCGCCTCATTGCAACCTTGATATTGCGGGTACCCAACTGCACGCTGTCGTCCAGATTCTTGAACTCGCGCTTGTCCCATACCTTCACCGCTTTTTTGTTGCGCCCATTCGGGCCTACGCGGATACCCTCAGGATGGTATCCCTCCTGGCCGAATGGTGATGTGCCTCCGGTCCCCACCCACTTGTTGCCGCCCTCGTGCCGCTCCTTCTGCTCTTCGAGGCGCTTTTTGAATTCCTCGATCAGTTTTTCGAGTCCGCCGAGTGACTCAATCTGGGCCTTTTCCTCTTCACTGAGGTTCTTCATGAACTCAGAGCGCAACCAGTCGTCGGGTATCAGTGCCTCGATAATATCGTCAAGCGCCTCAAGCTCCTGAAAATGCAGCCCGAAAGCACGATCGAAACGATCAAAGTACTTCTCATCCTTGACCATACAGGTACGGCTGAAATAGTAAAAATCATCCATATCTGCGAATGCGACATGCTGCTTCAGACCTTCCATCAGGTCGAGCAACTCCCGTGTGGTTACGGGGACACCGGCATCCTTGAGTCCGTGAAAAAAGTTGATCAGCATGTAGACTCCAATGCGTTTTCGCAGTGATCCGTTAGCGCGTCTCGCGACGATGCATAAACGCCAACCGCTCCAGCAGGTGGACATCCTGCTCGTTTTTCAGCAGAGCTCCGTACAAAGGTGGAATCGCCTTGCTCGGATCACGGTTGGTGAGAATCTCATCGGGTATATCGTCTGCCATCAACAACTTCAACCAGTCAATCAACTCAGAGGTCGACGGCTTCTTCTTGAGGCCTGGAATGGAGCGCACATCGAAAAACACCTCCATTGCCTCCTGCACCAACTTGTTCGCGATATCGGGGTAGTGAACATCGACGATCTCGCGCATGGTATCGCGGTCCGGGAAGTTGATGAAGTGGAAGAAACAGCGGCGCAGAAAGGCGTCGGGCAGTTCTTTCTCGTTGTTGCTGGTAATGATAATAATGGGCCGGTGCTTCGCCTTGATCGTCTGTCCTGTCTCGTAGACAAAGAACTCCATTCGATCCAGTTCTACCAGCAAATCGTTAGGGAACTCGATGTCTGCCTTGTCGACCTCGTCGATCAGCAGTACAACCTGCTCGTCGGCGTCAAACGCCTCCCACAATTTACCGCGCTTGATGTAGTTACCGATATCGTGAACCTTCTCGTCACCGAGTTGGGAGTCGCGCAGACGCGACACGGCATCGTATTCGTACAGCCCCTGTTGCGCCTTGGTGGTGGACTTGATATGCCACTGAATTAGCCGTTTACCCAGCCCCTTCGCCACTTCCTCGGCCAGCATGGTCTTGCCCGTACCAGGCTCACCTTTGATCAACAGCGGCCGCTCCAGCGCTACTGCGGCATTGACCGCCATGCGTAAATCATCGGTGGCGACGTATCGCTCGGTACCTTCAAATTTCATATTGGGTTTCACTCAGTTGTATTCTCAAAGCCGAACAGGGTACAGATTGGCGGCGGCCATATCAATACTGGGGGCGTTCTTGCAGGGGGTGCGCCACTGCGCTCGCCCAGCCCATCAACCCTGCGCAGGGTGCTTGTCAGGGCGTGCTCTACCGTTACGGCGCCAGCGGAAAACCGTCATATTCAGTAGTAGTGTAATCACCACCGCCAGACCCGACATGAAGATCAGCGGGCGCAACGCGTGCCTGGAGGACTCAATGTCCTGAGTCATAATCTGGAACAAAGCCACAATGAGTGCCGGTGCCATAGTACTCACGCCCGCCTTCGGGTAGGCCGGTGTCAGCAACAGCGCAGCCCCCAGCAGAACGACCAGCGTCACCCAGCCCGCTCGCCAGTGGCGACTCAACCACCAGGCCAGATAAAGCAACATAATTGTGGCCGCAGCGACATACACATAAATGGCTGTGAGGTAGGACGTTTCGTCTAACACAACATCTCTCCTATTCTACCCAATGCACAATATGTTCTTCGAATCCGTCTGGGTGAACGTACTCATCCGAAATGGCGCGACCGCGAATCGATACGCCGTCAAGGTGAACAGTTTCCCGGCTGCCGCTGACCAGCGGGTGCCACTGCGGCAGCGGCTGACCGTGAGATCGCAGACGATAGGCGCAGGTAGACGGCAGCCAATCAATGTTACTCCAATCCGCGGTGCGCAGATCAATACAATTGGGCATTAACATCGAACGCCTTGTGTAGTCGGAACAACTGCAGGTTTGCTCATTCAGGTATCGACAGCGGACCTTGGTGTAGTACACCTCGCCGTTATCCTCATCTTCCAGTTTGTGCAGGCAACACTTGGCGCACCCGTCACACAGCGCCTCCCATTCCCTGGCATCGAGTTCAGCCAGTGACTTTTCATGCCACCAATCAGCCACGGCCGCTGTCCCGCGCCTGTAATTCGGCCATCGTCGGCGGCATCTGCAGGTAGAAACCCTGCTTTTCAATACTGGCAATCACCTCCATCACATCGGCCCTGGCCAGTTTGCGTTCCGGCGAGAGCGGCAGCACCATCACCGGGACCAGCTCACCGAAGCGCTGCAACAAATCACCCGGCACATCTTCAACACCGCGTGATTTTTCCACATAGAGATACATTTCCTGCTGTCGTGAACTCTTGAAAATCTCACACAACACTTTCATTTCACCTGCCCCGCTAGTACTAGTCGCAATGGCGATATTACAGCCTCCGCGCGCCAACCCTGCCAGTGCACGGGCGGCTCAAACGTTTCGCCACTGGCCTCTCGCAGCAGCATCTCATAATCCTTGGCAGTTACCAGCATCTGCGGTGAAACGGACATTTTGTCGGCGATAGTCTGCACCTGAGATTTCATGCGCTTGATCTGATCGCGCTGAGACCCATTGAGCGGCGGCGGCAACCGGGCTGGCAATTCAATATCTGGAACCTCCCGTTGTACCGCCAGCAGCTCCAGCAAAGCTTTACCGTAACGGCGCACCGCCTGTTGCGGTATTTCCGTGATGTTTTCAAGCTCGGCCAGCGATATGGGGTCTTCCTGCGCGAGTCGCAAACAACACGGATCATCGATAATCCAACCACGCGGCTTATCGCGGCTTCTCGCTGTTTCCTCGCGCCAACGGCAAACGGCAGCCAGAATACCCAACTGGCGCCTGTCGAGTTTCCACGCGGATTTAATACGTTTCTGGTAATCGTAACCTTCAGTTCCTAGTATTGCTGTCGCATCCCGCCCTTCGGCCAGCACCCACTCCAGTTTACCCTCCTGCTCACAGCGGGTATGTAGCTCCCGCCATACCGGCAGCAACCACGTCACATCCAGCGCCGCATACTCACATTGCGATTCTGTAAGGGGGCGCTGCAACCAGTCGGAGCGTGTCTCCCCCTTGGGCAGATCGACATCACATATCTCCTGCACCAGAGCGCGATACCCCATGCCGAAGCCGATATTGAGCAATCCCGCTGCTCGCTGTGTATCAAACAGCGGTTGGGGTAGCACACCCAGCCAGCGCTGGAACACCTCGAGATCTTCACTGGCAGAGTGCAGGACCTTGAGTACAGCGGGATCGGTAAACAAAGCGGCCAGCGGTGCCGGGTCACTGATCTGCAGCGGATCTATGAGCCAGGCCATTTCACACAGGGCATCGTCGGATTCGAAACACAGCTGTACCAGCGCGACTTCCGGATAGAAAGTATTGCGACGCATAAATTCGGTATCGACAATTACCACTTCAGCGGCAGATGCCTGAGACAACATGCGCTGCATCGCGTCATCGGATTCTATAAGTTGCCACTGCATCGTTCAGTCCACCGGCCGCCGCCCGGACAGGGCGTGTGCGAGCGTGGAACCGTCGACATACTCCAGTTCACCGCCAAGCGGAATGCCGTGTGCTATGCGCGATACCCGTACGCCGACAGGAGACAGCATCTCTGTCAGATAATAGGCCGTAGCCTCACCCTCTACGGTCGGATTCGTTGCCAGGATCACCTCTTCAATACCCTCATCTATCACTCTTTGCTGGAAGGCCTCAAGCCCTATCTCCGCAGGGCCGATGCCGTCTATCGGTGATAAATGTCCCATCAGCACAAAATACAGGCCACGAAAGCCCGCACTCTGCTCGATAGCGAGGACGTCGGCAGGCGTCTCTACCACACAGACAACGGTTTTATCGCGCCGGGCATCGCCACAGATTTCGCACACCTCCAACTCGGTGAAGTTGCGACACACACTACAATGACCTACTTTTTCAACTGCATCGCGCAGCGCCGCGGCCAGCTGCAATGCCGCATCCCGATCGCGCTCTAGCAGGTGCAGCGTCATGCGCTGGGCGGATTTCGGGCCGACACTCGGCAGGCAGCGCAGCGCATCAATCAGGTTCTCAAGAGAGGGGCTAAACTTCATATGCGCAGTCAATATCTCGTAGAAGCACTAGCATCAAAACGGCATTTTGAAGCCGGCGGGAAGATTCAATCCCGATGCCATGCCTGCCATAGCTTCGCGGTTATGTGCCTCGACCTTGCGTACAGCGTCATTCACCGCTGCAGCCAATAAATCTTCCAGCACGCTCTTCTCCTCAGAAAAAACCGCGTCATCAATCGACACCCGCCTGACATCATGCCGCCCGGTCATCACCACAGACACCAGACCAGCACCTGACTCACCGACTACCTCGGCCTTGGCCGCCTCTTCCTGCGCTTTCTGAAATTCGGCCTGCATGCTCTGCGCCTGTTGCATCAGGTCTGAAATACTACCTTTCATAACGTGTCCTCACTCCTACTCATACATCCGTGGGTCGAATGGATGAATGATCCAGTTCTCCATCAAAACGGGCGATCAGTGCCTGCAGCTGCGGATCTGTTTCAATCGCGACAACCGCCTGCGCCTGCCTTTCTTCGGCCAATCGATTTATTCGCATCGCCGGCGTTTCCCCGCGGGGCTCACCCAGCTCTACAGTGACCGTCAGCTCGAAGCCGAAATAATTTTGCAGCGCAAGCCGTAACTTGTCACTGTGCGTATCGTTGAATAGTGCCGCATGACCGCTGTCCAGCACAAATGCCAGATCAGTCCCTTCGCGCGCTCGCAGCTCGCAATGAGAAGCGATGTTGAACATCAAGCCGCGCAGCCCGAGCAAGTCGAGGAGCTGCCACCAGTTCTCCCGTGCGAGATCCTCGAGCGACAGATCAGTTGCCGCGTCCTCTGCTACTTCCTCTCCTGCACGCTCCTCCGAGGCAGTTTCAATCGGCGATGTGGCGCGCTGTGCAGCGCTCGCCGACGCCGTGTCTATTCCTTGATGGGCGACGGGCACCGTCTCTGTCTTTGCAGCGGGCGCGGGAGTGCTGACTACCTCAACGCGCTCAGCGACACGGGCAAGGGGTGCCTCAGGGGACTTTTTTACGGGAGCGCTGTCCTCCCCGCCAGCGACGGGAGCCAACTCCACACTCTGTAAATCTTCAGGGCGCACACTTTCATCGATAACGGCGGCCGGGCGAAAGGCGAGCATGCGCAACAAAATCATTTCAAAGCCGCGGCGTGGGTCCGGCGACAGTGCGATATCGCGCTTGCCGTTGAGAGCGACCTGATAGAACAACTGCGCGTCTTCTGCGCAAAGGGATCGGGCAATCTTCGCGACCCGCTCGGCATCTCCCCAGCTATTGTCGATCGCATCCGGCACCACCTGAGCGGTGGCCACGCGGTGAATCAGCGAGAGCAACTCATCCAGACTGCCTTCAAAGTCCGGTGCGAACTCTGACATCTTTTGCACGATAGCCAGTACTTTGGCTGGATCGCTCTCACTCACTGCTTCCAGTAGTTCGAAGACATGACCGAGATCGACAGTACCGAGCATACTGCGCACTTCAGCGTCAGTGACTTTCCCAGAACCGAACGCAATGGCCTGATCGGTCAGGCTGAGCGCATCTCGCATACTGCCGGACGCGGCCCTGCCCAACTGCCATAACGCGGGTTCCTCAAAACTGACCATTTCCTTTTCCAATACCATGGCAAGGTGCCCAACGATCTGTTCCGGTGGCATATTCTTGAGATTGAACTGCAGACAGCGGGACAGCACGGTGGCCGGCAGCTTCTGTGGATCAGTGGTCGCCAGCAAAAACTTGACGTGTGGTGGCGGCTCCTCAAGTGTTTTCAGCAGCGCGTTAAAACTGTGCGAGGACAACATATGGACTTCGTCGATCAGATAGATCTTGTAACGCGAGCGGGTCGGCGAGTACTGCACGTTGTCCAATAGCTCGCGCGTGTCTTCCACCTTGGTACGGGATGCGGCATCGACTTCCAGCAAGTCGACACTGCGGCCTTCAGCAATTTCCAGACAGGAAGAGCAGGTACCACAGGGTTCGGAACTGACACCGCCTTCACAATTGAGACACTTCGCCAGGATACGCGCAATAGTGGTTTTTCCAACGCCCCGGGTGCCAGTAAAAAGATAGGCATGGTGCAGCCGATCGCGATCCAGTGCATTGACCAGAGCCTGGAGCACATGCTCCTGACCAACCATCTCCCGGAAGGAGCTGGGTCGCCACTTACGCGCTAGAACCTGATATGACATCCCTGAATTGCCTTAACTTGCCCGATACGAAAAACAGAATACACCAGCACGAGAGTCACAGAAATAGCGGGCGGCCAGAACTTGAAATTGGAGGCGACCCAGACAGCCGCACCCCGGCACACGAGTCGGTAACTACCGTTGCTCCCTTCCGGGCCTGGCGGGGTTCACTACCTATCATTGCGAGGGGACCGCCTGGATCACCATAGCGTCTGCGTTGCGCTTCGACATCACTTCGCAGAGGCCGCGTATTCTCCATCAATAGACGTGTGGCTGCAAGTAATGGCGAAGAATACTGCTTGACTTAAATGTAACACCCTATAACATTGATGTTAACCACTCTTACATTGTAGCGATCAAATGAGCAACACCTCTCCAGCTCCGGCAAAGTCTCGCAAGGCAAACATGATCGGATTATGTGTAGCCGTGTCTATTGTTGCCATACTCACCGGCCTTCTGCACTTTCGCTTTGCGCTGTCTGCTGATGATCAGACACGGCCACCGGTTCCCGTATCGACAACGGTGTTCACAGTGCAACCAGAGTATGAACGGACGGTGTCCTATCTGGGGCTCGTGGTGGCTGGGAGAAAAACAGATCTTGGCTTTGAAATTGCCGGCAAGATCAATACACCACCGCCGCGCCCGGGTACACCCGTGCAACGCGGGGATACGCTTGTGCAACTCGACGATACGGCACTGCAAGCAAGGCGCAGGGCGACAGCGGCCGATCTGCAGCAGGTGCAGGTAGAACTCGAGTTGGCCCAGTTGAGAGCACGACGCCAGGCCGACCTGATAAAGACAGGGGCGGTTTCCAAGGACGCCTATGATGAGACCAGATTGCGTGCGCAGGCTCTGCAATCGCGTGTGGACGCAGACTCCGCCCGGTTGGCCACGCTTGATATCGAACTGGAAAAATCACGACTGATCGCGCCATATGACGGCATAGTGGCCGACCGCTACGTACAGGAGGGCGCCATCGTCAACCCGGGCGTCCCGGTGCTTAAACTCCTTGAGACAGCTGTGCAGGAAGCACATATCGGCGTCAGTGCTGAGCGTCTGGCCGAACTCACGAGCGGCCGGACCTATACGGTTCGATTGCGCGACAAGACCTTTCAGGCGAAGCTGCTTTCGGTGCGCCCCGATGTTGACCCGGTAACGCGCACGGCAACAGCCGTGTTTGCAATACCGCCGGAAATTCAGGTTCTCGATGGCGAGGCAGTGACTCTCGAGTTACTGGAGACAGTCGCTGAAGCCGGTGGCTGGCTGCCGATCGCTGCGCTACTGGAGGGCAATCGAGGCATGTGGACAGTGCTCAGACTTGAACCCGAGGGGGAGAAAATGCGCTCTGTCAGTGAGGTGGTCGAGGTGCTGGAAGTCAACGGGGATCGCGCCTATGTGCGCGGCACCCTGGCAACTGATACCAGGGTCGTCGCGAACGGCACGCACCGTGTTAGGGCCGGCGCACTCATCGACCCACAGGAGTTGAACTGAGGTGCTAGCCCGTTATATCTACAAGCACGCGCGCTATTTCACACTGATTGTCCTCTGCGTAATAGCGGTGGGAATCACCAGCTTTAACTCTATCGCACGACAGGAAGACCCCTCGCTAACGAACTTTGTCGGCACCGTGACCACGTTCTACCCGGGCGCCACCCCGGATCGGGTGGAGGCGTTGGTTACTCGCCCCCTGGAGGACGAGTTACGAGAAATATCGGAGATCGACGAGATACAGTCGACATCCAGCGGCAACGTCTCCTTCCTAAACATTATGCTGATAGACACGCTCCCGCCCGAGGCGCTGGAGCGCGCCTGGGCCGAGGTGCGTGATGCGCTTGCTGATGCTGCCCTGCGCTTTCCGCAGGGTGTTGGTGAGCCAGTGTTTGACAACGATAGACTGACCTCCTTCACCACCATCGTGGCGCTGTCCTCATCGACTGACGACGACATGCCACTGTCCCTGCTAAACCGCCTGGCGCAGGACTTTGCCGATCGGGCAAGAAACCTCCCGGACACAAAACTGGTAGAAGTGTTTGGCGAACCAGTGGAAGAGATCCGCGTCGAGATCAACGAGTCCGCCCTGCTCTCTCGCGGCCTCAGCTTGCAGCAGGTGGCATCTGCATTACAGGCCGCTGATGCAAAGATTGCCTCCGGTCGCGCCTCCAGTGCAGGTACAGATATGCTGATAGAACTGGCGGGAGATTTCGACTCTATGGAGCGTATTCGCCAGGTCATTGTGAACACCTCCAGCAATGGCAGCGCCACGCGCATTACTGATATCGCAAGAGTCTACAAGTCTGCAGTGAGCCCGCCTCCGGCCATGGCGATGGCACAGGGACGTCAGGCCATTCTCGTGGGCGCCGTGATGGAACCGGGCAATCAGGTGGACATCTGGAGTGACGCCTTCAACGAGTTCGTCGCGCAATACCGCGCGACCGCACCGGCTGGGCTTAAGCTGGAAATTACCTACGACCAGAACGGCTATGCGATGACCAGGCTGTTCGACGTCACCACCAATCTGGCGATTGGCATCATGCTGGTGGTTCTCGTCCTACTGTTCACGCTGGGCTGGCGCGCAGCGGTAGTGGTGGCCTGCATCCTGCCGCTGTGTGGTCTGATCTCTATTACAGTGATGGAGCGCATGGGTATGGCGCTGCACCAGATGTCGATCAGCGGGCTTATTGTCGCGCTGGGTCTGCTGGTGGATGGATCCATTGTGATGACAGATGAGGTGCGCAAGCGCCTGCTAAAGGGGCAGAGTCCAATAGATGCAATCAGTGGCTCAGTGAGTCGCCTGCGTATCCCACTCATTTCCTCGGCGCTGACGACTGTACTCGCGTTCATGCCGATGGCCATTCTGCCCGGCCCTGCAGGCGATTTCGTCGGTGCCATCGCCACGTCTGTGATTATTATGCTCGCCACCTCCACTGTATTAGCGCTATCCATTACTCCGGTACTGGCGAGTTGGCTGTTACCGCGCACACCCGCCAGGGAATCTCACTGGTGGATTGGCGGGGCCAGCAGCGGCAAAGCAGGCGACGCGCTGGTGCGCTCGCTCGACTGGAGCCTCCTGCACCCGGGTGCCGCAATCGCACTGGCGCTATCGCTACCGATAGCTGGCTTCCTGGCATTCCCCACACTGACAGCACAATTTTTTCCCGGCACTGACAGGGATCAGCTGTATATTCAGGTTAAGGCGGCCGATGGGCGATCTATTTACGATACTGCGGCAACGGCCCGGGGCATTGATGACAAGTTACGCAGTCACCCACTGATTCGTCGGGTCGACTGGACCATCGGCGAAAGCGCTCCCGCCTTTTACTACAATATGTACCGTTTTAAAGAAGGTATCCCCTCCTGGGCAGAGGCGCTGGTACTAACGCACGATGAAAACCTCACCGACGATCTGATTCGGCAGCTACAAATTGAACTCGACAGGGAATTTCCCAATGTACAGATTATCGTCAGGGGGATCGATCAGGGTCCGCCAGTCATAGCCCCGCTGGAAATCGAGATTACCGGCCCCAACCTCGCCGTATTGCGCGATCTGGGCGACAAGTTCAGGGCGCGCATGGACGCCATTGCGTATGTCACCCACACCACCAACGGGCTTGCCGGGGGCGCGCCAAAACTGCTGTACGAGCTACAGGAAGAAAAACTGCGCCTGGCCAACCTGCAACTCTCAGACGTTGCTCAAGCGCTCAACTCCAGCCTGCTGGGCGAGGTTGGCGGCGAGGTGCTCGAAGGAACTGAGCGTTTACCGGTGCGGGTGCGCCTGAACGAGCAAAACTGGAGTGCTTCGGAGCAGATCGCCGACATTCTCGTTCCTCTGCCACCGCAGATAGGCAGCACACAGGCACTGATTGCCGGCATTCCGTTGAACGCCCTTGGCAAACCGGCACTGGTGCCTAGCCAAAGTGCGATCTCCCGCAAGGATGGCCAGAGAACCAACACCGTTCAGGGCTACCTGATTCGCGGCGTACTGCCGGAAGAAGCGCTCAAATTACTGCAACATGATCTGGAGCGCAATCCGGTTGTGCTGCCGGACGGTTACGCATTTGCATTTGGCGGCGATACTGACGAGCGCGCCAAGGTTGTGGACAAAATAATGGCACCGATGGGGCTGGTGTTGGCCGCGCTACTGGTCACCATCATGATGACGTTCAACTCCTGGCGATTATCAGCTGTTGCGGTGCTGGTCTGCGTGTGTTCTCTGGGACTATCGTTGCTGGCACTGGCCATTTTTCAATATCCCTTTGGCATACAGGCGATGATAGGAGTGATTGGCTCAATCGGGGTATCGATCAACGCCGCGATTATCATTATCACCGCGCTGCAGGGCGATAATGGTGCCGTGCAGGGTGAACTGCCTGCGATACGCAACGTAGTGATGGACTCAAGCCGGCACATCGTCTCCACAACGGTGACAACATTTGGAGGTTTTCTACCACTGATTCTCGAAGGCAGCCAATTCTGGCCACCGTTTGCAATGGCTATCGCCGGTGGTGTATTGCTGTCCACGGTAATCTCATTCTACCTCGTCCCTCCGCTGTTTCTGGTGGCAACCCGAATCGGTAGAAGGCGCACCGACACGAGCACTACGAACAACAATAAGACCAATCCCGGTATCAAGGAAGTGGCGGCATGACAGGCCAAAAACACAAATCAAACACACAGACGAAGCGCTACCACCACGGCAACCTGCGCGATGCGCTCATCATTGCGGCAGCGGAACTGATTGAGAAAAATGCCTCTGTCGATTTTGCGATGATAGATGCCTCTCGCCGGGCGGGCGTCAGCAGCGCCGCGCCCTACCGCCATTTCAAGGACAAAGATGCGCTGCTCGAAGCCGTTAGTCAATTGGCCTTCCTGGGCTTGACCGAGAACACCCAGGAAGTTGGCAAACTCCACCCGACAGGCTCCGAAGTCGGTATGACGGCTTTGGGCAAAGCCTACATCAACTTTGTCATCGAGCATCGAGCATTTTACGACCTGATGTGGGGCGATATGGGACTGCGCGCGTTTGAGGCTGCTGATAAAGAGTTGAAGACCTCAGGCCTAAATGTATTGGTAAACGCCGTACATCAGTGGTGTGACAACAATCGCTTAAGCGAATACGACGCACCGGAACTCGCAGTAAAGTTGTGGGCAATGGCGCACGGCCTGGCCTGCCTGGCGATGAATCACCAATTGGAAGACGTCCTGCCCGATGTGGATGTTTGCAGTTTACTGGAAAGCAGTACACATACTTTCCTTGAAGGACTTAAGCGTCCGGCAGACGGTTAGCGATCTACAGGCCAACCTGCATGCCCCTGCTCTGGCATTCGCAACACCAACTATTTATCTAGATTAGCTGGGCAATTTCTGTGCGCTCAATAGCGTCAATGATATAAAATGTTTACGATTCACGTGTTGCACGGCGAAACATAGAAGCACACCAATGATAATTGACACATTAGCGCATCGGATTAACATCGACGCCCGGGTAGCGGGCGTCGGCTATGAGTGAAGGGTCGGCGCTGGCTCCACTACGCGAGCCCACGTTCTTCTGGATCTGGTCGGCCAGCATCCTTTCAAATTTTGGTCAGTTGATTCTGGGCGTAGGCGTAGCGTGGGAAATGACCCGGCTCACTTCCGTCCCAGGTATGGTCGCACTGGTACAGACGGCAATGATGTTGCCACTGATGCTGGTCGCTCTCCCGGCCGGTGCGTTTGCCGATACGTTTGATCGCAAGAGAGTCGCCATTCTTGGGTTGTGCATCGCCGCATTCTTCGGCACCATCCTGTCGGTTCTGGCATTTTTAGAGCTGACCACGCCGTGGATATTACTGATTTTCTGTTCACTAATTGGCACCGGCGTAGCACTTTATAACCCAGCCTGGCAATCGTCTATCGGTGAACAGGTAGCACCTAAAGACCTGCCGGCCGCCATCGCGCTCAATACGATCAGCTACAATGTCGCACGCAGTTTTGGACCTGCCATCGGTGGACTCATTGTTGTGGCGGCTGGCGCGCAGGTGGCGTTTTCAGTGAATGCACTGGCCTATCTACCGCTTATTCTGGCTTTTATCCTGTGGAAACGCGTCCAGATTCCCTCTCGTCTACCGCCTGAGCGAATTTCACGCGCCATGGTCTCGGGGCTGCGCTATGCATTTCACTCACACCCGATTCGTACGGCACTGCTACGCTCGTTTCTGTTCACGTTCGCCGGCGCCACTGCCACCGCCATGGCGCCACTCATTGCCAAGGATTTACTCGGCGGCACCGCAAGCACCTTCGGCATTTTGCTCGGCGCGGGCGGTTTTGGTGCGGTTTCAGGCGCTCTGCTTATCAAAACATGCCGCACACACTTTGGTACTGAGCAGGCATGCTTCATGCTCGCATTAATCAGCGGTACATCACTTATCGGCGTGGGCCTCAGCCGCTCTCTGCCGTTGACCTGCCTCGGGATGTATCTGGCCGGGGGAGCCACCATGCTCACCATTTCACTCCTGAATATTTCGGTTCAGCTATCAGCGCCGCGCTGGGTCACGGCCCGCGCACTATCCATATTCACCTCCCTGCTGACCGGTGGGGTTGCAATCGGATCCTGGTTCTGGGGAGAAGTCGCCAACGTCTGGTCAATAGATGTCGCCATTATCGCCTCTGGTGTAACAATGCTCGGGTTACCGCTGTTCGCACTTATTTTACGCTTGCCGGAAGTAACTATTTCCGGCGTCGAGGCGGTGAATGTGCAGCATGAACCAGAGGTTGGACTCGCCATTACCATGCGCTCCGGGCCGGTAGTGATAGAAATCGAATATCACGTAGAACCCGAAGACCCGCGTGCGTTTTATACCGCGATGCAAGACGTGCGAAAAGTACGGTTGCGCAACGGCGGGTTCAACTGGTCTATCTCGCGTGACATTGGTGACCCCTCGCTGTGGATAGAGCAGTTTCATTTTCCCACTTGGGGTGACTACCTGCGCATGAGGGACCGTTATACCCAGGCTGACAGAGAAGCTCAAGCGGCTGCCAATCAGCTTACCATCGAGGGAGAAATCGCCGGTATTCGCCGTCGGCTGGAACGGCCCTTCGGCTCAGTGCGCTGGAAATCGACCACACCTGATACACAACAAGAATCCGTGGCCTATCTTGGACCATAAACGGCCGTAGCGGGCACACCTCACACTTTGCCCCCTTATTCGTGAACATTTTCACAATTGTGGAACTTTTCTGAGTCACCGTCTGTCGATATTGCACATACTGTTAAACAGCAGACAATTCCCAACTGGAGGGACCATGTGCACTGCAATAAGAAACGCTGGCCCGGACGGACTTGAGTTCAACGTCCAGGGTAAACTCAGGAGTGAGGACTACAGCGAGTTCAAGGAGTTAGCTGAAGAACGTATCAACCGATTCGGGCAGGTTAACCTGCTGGTCGTGATCACCGAGTTTTCAGGATGGACGCCGGCAGCCCTGTGCGAAAATATCAAGTTTGATGTCGAGCATTATCAAGGCATAGGGCGTCTGGCTATTGTCGGTACAGTCCCGCTGAATCACTGGATGGGGACACTGTCCAAATCGTTCACTTCGGCCGAGGTGCAGTACTACCCTATTAAAGACATAGAGGAGGCCAGAGTCTGGATAAGAGATTTACCCCTGGAACAGCTCGCGCACCGCGCTGGAATCCATTCCTCCAGGCGATACGACCACTCACTGTAAAGCGCGCTTTGCCTATCTTGACAGCCTATTGCAGGCTTAACAACAAGAAATTCTTCTGCCTCTGACCCAATTCACACGCGCTAAGCAGCTACCTCAGGTGCTATAGTAGTGCAATGTCGAAGACAACAAACCCGCTGGACCGATATGCCAAAGACCTGCCGCTGGGCACGCTGGAGTGGATCGGCCTACGCACTGCACGACGCGCGCCAGTAACGACCGTACAACACGCCATGGCGATTTCCGAACATGGTCTGGAAGGTGACCACAGATCAACCAAAACATCGGGGTCCGGACGGCAGGTCACATTAATATCCCGTGAATTTATTGCACAGACAGCGCACTTTCTGGGCCGAGACGCTATCGAGCCCAGCCTGCTGCGCCGCAACCTGGTAGTGTCTGGAATCAATCTCCATGCACTGCGACATCAACAGTTCACCATCGGCGAGGCGCTGTTTGAGGCCGGCGCTCTGTGCCATCCGTGTTCTCGCATGGAGGCAGCGCTGGGCAAAGGCGGTACGGCGGCGATGTTCGGTCACGGCGGTCTGTGCTGCCGCATCCTCAGAAGTGGACAAATTACTGTCGGGGACACACTGCGGGTACAGCTGCCCGAGTGATACCCATTACACTACCCGCAAAGCACAGGAGTCGCAGATGGACCGAATCGAAAAGCTCAAAAATGACATCTACAGTTTTGAAGAACTGGATACCCTTGAAAAAAATGCGACCAAACTGCGCGACAGCGAAACCCTGACATTGATCGAGTTGAGTCGCGCGTCAAAAATCGCCAAAGGAGAGAAGCCCGCGCAAAACGGTGTTGAAACCCGTCGGGCACGTCGCGACAGGAACAGGCTGTCGCGATAACTGAAACGCTAAACAGCCTGGCGAGTTCAAGCAATTTCACTTACTTCCTTTCACTCCAAAAGCCGATATAGTGTCCTGCCGCAGTTATAAAAAGAGCCCTGCCCATGAAACTTCAGATTGTCGATCAACAACCTCAGGATCTGGCACACTACCCAGAGCCTGAGGCACTGCACGAAGAGCAAATCCAACACATCGTCGAGATATTCAATACGCCATTGACCGGCGCGTACAACTGGGATTACACCATCCAGGACGACCGCATAAAGAAACTTTACAACCTGGGTAAACAGCTGAACTGGGATGCACAAATTGATGTGGACTGGTCTCAGACGCCCAATGTGGATGAAGTCGCGCCGCGCACCGAGCAAGAAAAGGCTGCGGACCTCGCGCAATTTCGGCAAGGCTTTCCGTTTGCCGATTACGGCCCCTACCTCACAATGGACGACGACACGGCACTGGAACTACACCGCCACCTGAATAGCTGGTTCGTCTGCCAGTTCCTGCACGGTGAACAGGGTGCGCTACTCGTCGCTTCCCAACTCGCCTCCTGCGCGCCCACCTACAACGCCAAGCTGTATGCCGCATCCCAAACATTTGACGAAGCGAGACATGTCGAGGTTTTCAACAAATTCATCCAGACCAAGGTGGGGCTGATGTACCCGGTTAACGACAGCCTCAAGGCGTTGCTGGACAAAATACTTACCGACCCGCGTTGGGACCTCAAGTTTATCGGCATGCAAATCATCATCGAGGGCCTCGCGCTGGCCGCATTTAACGTAGCAAAAATGACCACAAAAGACCCAGTGTTCGCACAACTGTTGCACCTTGTGACACGCGACGAGGCGCGTCATGTCACCTTCGGCGTGAACTATCTGGAAGAGCATGTGAAAACGCTCTCCCAGGAGGAGAAGGAGGAGCGTGCTCAGTTTTCGCTGGAGGCATGCATCGTGATGCGCGAACGCATGATTCCCACTGACGTCCACGCACGCTTTGGCTGGGACATCTCCGAGACCCGCGACATTTCCCTCGGCGGCAAAGCGCGGCAGGAGTTCCGCAATCTGGTGTTTTCACGAATAGTACCCAACCTGAAACGCATCGGCTTACTGACGGATGCAATACGGCCAAAATTTGAGGAACTGGGTCTACTGGAATTTGAACACCTGCCCGATGACGGCACCATCGACTGGGTGGAGATGTCCAAACCCCTGTAATAGGTGAAACCGGGAGCCCGCTTGTTGAAACAGGACCCTTGACCCGGCCTTGCGGTATTCGGCCATACATGCGCTAAACGGCCTAGGCCTGCACTGCCTTACAGAGGTTATTGCCGGGCGACGGCTTGCGCGGCGATTGCCCCATTATTTTGCTGGATTTCCAGTTCCACATCGCTGCGCCAGGTCAGTTGATGGGTGCGCTGGGTATCAATCGAGACACCCTCACGGCCAACTTCTGGCTGAAAGAACGCAAGCACCAGTGCAGCTTCTCTGGCAAAGGCCTGCTGCTCCGGGGCAGCTGCATTATTCAGGATGGTCATGATGGAAGCCAGAACCTGACCTTTGGAGTGCTTGAGCAAACACTCGTCAAATACCTTGTTGCCGTTCAATCCGAGGGCGGAGATGACCCTGCCAAACTGCTGCAGTATGTCAGTGGCTTCGTCGTGCGACATATCGCTGCAAAGCACTGTGTTCTGCGTGGAAATCGTCTCCACCGCCGCGCTCTTGGTCGAAATGTTATCGAGCAAGTACCGCTCATAGTGCGCCACAAAACCTGCAGCATCGGCGCGGCCAATGTCGTCGCCTAGCAGCGCGAAGGCCTGTGCCATTTCGGGTTCAGAGTCACCGAACACCGCGCCGAACTGCCGCGCGACCCTGGCATCGTAAGTGTCGTAAAGATGGTGCACAAACTTGGGAAAATAACAGCGCATGCAGGTGGAGTCGACGTGCTCCAGTCCCTCAGTAGGCTCGCCGATCATCGCTTTGCGTGACTTGGTATAAACCTCACTATTCCAGATATCGCCAAAGCTGACTTCACCGGCCACGACGGTGCCCATATCCTCCCTATCCTTGGTGGTCGCGCAGCAGGGAGCAACCGGACCGCCGGCAGTGACCACAGAAAACCCGTAATGCCAGCCGCAAGTGCGAGGGAGGACTGACTCAAATTGCTTGGGTATCGGGCTCCAGAAATACTGAGATTCGTGCTCAAAAAAATAATCGCTGCGCCCGGCCTCTGCCCAAACTCTTGTCAACTCATCCATATGCTGCTGTGAATAGTAGGGCTGTTCGTCTTTGCGGTGACTCGGCAACCAGCTTGGATCCTGAATCAGCGCATCGCGGGTGCTGAAGCAGATACCGATATCACTGGCGAACCTGCGTGCGCTCTCAATTTCATGCTCGTTGTGACTGAACACCAGATAGTTATAAATGATCTCAGTATCGAGCCCGAGCCGATCCCGGGCGCGAGCAAGTCGCTCCAGGTTTTCATGGACAAGTTCCACCCTGCCGCCGACGCGATGAATCTCATACGCCTCTTGTGAAAAGCCGTCCACGGAGGCAGCAAGCGTACCCAGCCCGGCACTCAAAAGTTCGTCGATACGCTGATCTGACAGGGGCAAAGAGAGGTTGGAGTGCAACTCAGTGGCGATATCCTTGTCGTTTGCGTTGCGAATAAACTTATGCAGGTTCGGGTTGAGCAGCGGCTCGCCGTAGTTGTAGAACATCACCATAAACAGGTTGTCACCGAGCTCATCCAAAAGACTGTCACACAGTTCAACGGACAGAGTCTTTCGATCCTCGCGATAGATGGTGGGCGGCCCCGCCTTGCTGAAACGGCTCTCGTTTTCAATACCGGTAGGGCAGGTAGGACAACGCAGCTGGCATTTATCCGCCGGATCGAGACAAAGATAGTAAGGCAGCGTACTGACGTGGACCTTTTCGCTGAACATCTCGTACTTTGCACGCAGGAAGTTCTCGAATGCCGATCGATTTGTTTTCTTGAAGCTCGACCCCATACGGGTGCCCCCTACTCCATGGTGTGGATGTTCTCCAGATGTCGGTCACTTAGCGCAACAACGCGTGCCGACTTCAAGATTATAGATCCCGCCTACTAGCGCAACCCATTTTTCACCATTTTGCTTTATTTTCAAACGTTTAGCGGCTAACAGGCTGTCATTATTGAGCTGTGCTTAACACTTTTCATCTTTTCCTGTGCACCTTCCGACGTCTAGCAGGCGCCATTCCCATGCGCTTCCACAAGAGAATGGAGATGATTGAGAGAACAGCTTTCGGTTGTATCAACGTGGAGAACTATAGGCCATGGGTGCTGACCCACTGCGGGTGGGACGGTATTATCAATCGGGTACGGATGAATGCTCATCCCCCGTTAACTGCGTAGAGCCGGAATGGACCGATGTTAGATGGCGGGAGTAGTAGGATTCGAACCTACGACCGTCGGCTTAGAAGGCCGGTGCTCTATCCAGCTGAGCTATACCCCCGAAGATCAGTTGTCACTAAGTTTGCGACGTCTCACTCTGGCTGATGCCAGAGGGCGGCCATGATAGCCCAAGCGGAATTGAAACTACAACTACAGTGGGAAGATGACATACGATTCTCACTGGGCAATAGGGGGCGGCCGGCTTTCGCACCACCCGACCCCGCTAACGCCACGCAGTATTCCTGACAGGCCAACGTGGATGATAACAGCGCGAATCAGCGACAGCACTATCAGAATACCGCTGAAGTGGTCACGCCGGTGATCAATCTGGAAAATACGCGCAAGAGAGGCTCTTCTATCAGATGCTGTGTCCGTCGCGTTTTGGTGCTAGCGGTCCGCCACCATTGCTGCAACCAACTGCGTGTTCGCCTATTTAAGCAAGCTCTCTGTTAACGACGCATAAGCCTCCACGTCAGCAGATACCACGAATGTTACGCTGTTGATGGAGCTGGTGCCCGAAAGGCCACCGACGACGATATTGAAGCCCCCTGCCGCACATTCAGCTGTAGAGGTTGTCTCCTCAACGGTGCCAAACTCATACATGGTGTAGACCGGCTAACCCAGAAAGACCGCACCGATATTTTTGTTGAATGTGTCGTCCTCTCCGCCTGGAAGCCCCCTCCCTGGCACAGCCGCCAATAAACACTGCACTCGCCCATGCCGGGTATATCACTTTCATGGTGTCTCCCAATAGAAACGATCTGTCACTGTACAACGGAAACAATCCTGGCAGGTTGAGAAAGGGATTGCCGATCGGTGTAATCACGCAACCGCGGAAATCAACGAGGATGTTAACGAGAGCGAAAAAACTGAGCACCCCCATAATGGGGTGGCGGGCGCGATGCCAATCACAGTATTACTATATACCCCGGCAAGTCTTTGCGGGCTTGTAGCGATCGATAGCGTCGGTGATACTTCGCTGTCTATGTACAGTACGGACCTGGGAGTGGACACAACGCAAGGTCTTAGGATTGATAGCACGACTATCGGGGACATGGATGGGGTGGCCGACGGGTCTTGAACCCGCTACCTCCGGAGTCACAATCCGGTGCTCTACCTGTTGAGCTACGGCCACCATTGCATCGTGCTTGAAAGCGATTTGATCCGTTGGATCAAATACCTAGCGCCTTTGCGAACGCCTCTTTCGATGCGGCGCGCATGGTAGCTTTTGCTGTCTATGGGTGTCAAGTTTAGTGCTTGTCGGGCAATACCAACAGCATCTCACCAGTACAGCTTGAAGCATACACAAAAGCCTGCCTATTATGCGCTGAAACTCGCGCAACGCTTGTAAGGCGAATGCAATGTATAGATCAAATCGCAGTGTAATCTTGGCTGTCTGCCTGTCAGGACTCGCCATCCTGCTCACCGCTTGTGGACAGAGAGAGATTTCGATACAGACCCATGCCGCCGCTTCAAACGATGGACGCACAACCAAAGTCGTGTTCCTGGCAGGACCGGACAGCCATATGCCTGGAGCCCATGAGCACAAGGCGGGGTCAGAGCTGTTGTCGGCGGCCCTGCGCGAGCGGCAGGCCTCTATCGAAACGGTCACGGTCTACGGCGGCTGGCCGACTGATGAATCCATTTTCGACGACGCAGACGCGCTGGTAATGTACTGCGACGGCGGTGACTCCCACTTGATCATCGACCACCTGCAGACATTCAATCGCCTGCTGGATGAAGGCGTGGGTGTTGTCGCGCTGCACTATTGCGTGGAAGTACCCAAGGGCAGCCCCGCGGCGGACTCAATGCTCGCGGCCATTGGGGGTTATTTCGAAACCTGGTGGTCGGTAAACCCACACTGGATAGCACAGTTCACCACATTGCCGCCGCACGCGATCACCCGCAATATCGAACCGTTCAGCCTGGAAGACGAGTGGTATTTCAACATGCGTTTTGTAGAGGACGGCGTATACCCTTTGCTCAGTGCAATAGCACCGGAGTCAACGATGGATCGCTGGAATGGCGCCCACAGTGGCAATGATACCGTGCGCCAGTTAGTCGCAGATGAAGTTCCCCAGGTCGTGGCCTGGGCGCATGAACGCAGTGGCGGCGGTCGCGGTTTTGGTTATACCGGCGGGCATTTTCATGCCAATTGGGAGAACGACAACGCGCGGGAACTGGTGCTGAATGCCATTGAGTGGGTGGCAGCTAAACCCTGATCCCGTCGATCCAGCTGGTTTGGATGTGACGCTCTGCGTCAAACGCCAGCAGGCACGCTCGATAACCCGGTTTGATCGCGCCCAGCTCTCCCGCAAGCCCAAGCGCGCTGGCTGGATACTCCGTCGCCATGCGCACCGCCTCCCACCAGTCCAGTGCGGCAAACCGTGCTGCGTTGTTCACCGCAGACAACATATCCAGATTGGAGCCGGCCAGTGTACCCTCAGCATTGGTGAGGCGACCGTGGCTGGCAGTGATGAGTTCACCGTCCAGCTCAAAGGACTCGCGCTGGGAGCCGACCGTCGGCATCGCATCGGTCACCAGAATTGCGCCACCGGTATTCTTTGCTGACACAGCAATACGAAAGGCCGCCGGGTGGATATGATGGCCATCGGCGATAATACCGAACCAGCTGTTCTCATCTTCCAGCGCAGCACCCACCATACCCGGCTCGCGGCTTTGCAGCGGGGTCATTGCATTAAACAGGTGGGTACAACCTGTGGCACCGGCATCCAGCGCCTCGCGTGTCTGCGCATAGGTGGCAGCACTGTGCCCGCAACTGACGATTACGCCAGCATTTACCAGCTGGCGAATCATTGCAGGCGTTGTCAGCTCAGGCGCCAGGGTGACCAGTGTTCTACCCACCCCCAGCGAGGTGATGATGTCAAACCCGGTCTGATCGATTATGCAAAACTTGTTCGCGTCATGCACTCCGCGACGCTGCGGGTTCAGGAACGGCCCCTCCAGATGAATACCCAGCACGCCCGGCACACCCTCAGAAATCGCCTGTTCGACAGCACTGACGGCCTCGCGCATCACACGGTAGTCAGAGGTGATCAGTGTCGGTAAAAAGCCGGTAGTACCGGTTGCGCGGTGTGCTGCGCCTATAGTGCGAAGACTGTCGACAGTAGGATGTGCAGTGAACAGCTCCCCCCCGCCACCGTTGACCTGCAGATCGATAAAACCGGGGGTTAGAATACCGCCTTGAAGATCGTAAATATCCACCACATTATCAGGGAGCTGGGCGGCATCGACCAGCGAGTGAACCCGCCCGCCCTCGACAAGTACGGCCTTATCGGTGAGCAGGCTCACACCGTCAAAAACCTTGCCGTTAACAATTGCCTGTAGCATCGATGTGGGCCCTGCCCCCTCTGCGCGCTTCAATTTCAGTGGTATCTCGGCACTGTGTGCCGGGGAATACTAGCATGAGGCCGCCAAGGACTTACACAGCACCCAGTGCCCGGAATCGCGGACAGCCGCTGGCGACGCATACCTTACAGGCGTGTGTTGTCTTGTAGAAAAGTAGAATGAAGGTTTGTAAGTGGTCGGGGTAGAGAGATTCGAACTCCCGACATCCTGCTCCCAAAGCAGGCGCGCTACCAGACTGCGCTATACCCCGATGTACTTACAAATGCTGATTTCACACGATGTGAAGTCATTCAGGCGTTGCCGCCCGGCCCTGTTTTTCAGGAGGGCGCATCATACTCAGCCCTCCGGCGAG
Organism: Halioglobus sp. D3-4; assembly: GCF_055809315.1. NCBI lineage: Bacteria > Pseudomonadati > Pseudomonadota > Gammaproteobacteria > Cellvibrionales > Halieaceae > Halioglobus > Halioglobus sp. D3-4. The sequence goes on along the minus strand of NZ_CM147907.1, from coordinate 1,027,925 downwards.
CGTCAACGCTAAAAAGCAGCAACGATTCACTGCAAATGTACGCCGGCACTTTCACTGACACAAGTTCTCATGGGACAATAGGTCCGCTAAAGCAGGGCAATCGGCTCGCCGCCACGCCCACTGGCCCAAAATTCTACCGAAATCTGAGGATCATACCGCATGTCTGCACTCGTCCTGGACGGCAAATCCCTCGCTGCACAATCAGAAGCTGAATTACTGGCGCGGGTAGAGCAGTTAAAAGCCCGCTCCAGCGGCAGAACACCGATACTGGCGACCATTCTGGTGGGCGATGACCCCGCCTCCGCCACCTACGTCAAAATGAAAGGTAACGCCTGTCGCAGAGTCGGCATGGAATCACTGGCAGTTGAAATGCCCTCCTCCACCACTACCGAGGAACTGCTGGCCCGTATTGACGAGTTGAACAATGACCCCAATGTCCACGGCATCCTGTTGCAGCACCCGGTGCCGGGACAAATCGACGAGCGCGCCTGTTTCGACGCCATAGCCCTGTCCAAGGATGTAGACGGCGTCACATGCCTGGGCTTCGGCCGCATGGCGATGGGCGAGGACGCCTACGGTTGCGCCACCCCCCAGGGCATCATGCGCATACTGGAGCACTACGGCATTGAGATCGAGGGCAAACACGCCGTTGTCGTCGGCCGCAGCCCGATTCTCGGCAAACCCATGGCAATGATGCTGCTACAGAAAAATGCCACTGTCACCATCTGCCATTCGCGTACCAAAGACCTTCCGAGCATTATCGCGCAGGCCGATATTCTGGTCGGCGCCGTTGGCAAGCCGGAATTCATCAAGGCGGACTGGGTAAAAGATGGTGCAGTCGTAGTTGACGCTGGCTACCACCCGGGCGGCGTCGGCGATATCGAGTTGGCACCACTGGTCGAACGAGCCTCTGCCTATACGCCGGTTCCGGGCGGTGTTGGGCCTATGACGATCAATACCCTGATCATGCAGAGTGTTGTATCGGGTGAAAAAAGCCTGGGGTAGCTTCGATCCCGCTGTAGCGAGTTGCCCTACCTGCTGGCTACGGGAAGTGGCATTACCTGCCGGCTGTGAGAGTTGATCATACTGGACGGTTGCGGGGAGTAGCCATACTCACCGGCTACGGGACATCGTCATATTTGTACAAAGCGATAGTCAATCCGACTTACGCTTCCACTGCGTACCGTCGCGAGAATCCTCCAGCACCACACCCTGCGCCAGCAACTCCTCGCGTACCTCATCCGCCCGTGCATAATTCTTCGCCAGCTTCGCCGCGTGCCGCTCCTCGATCAGCGCCTCGATATCCGCCGCTGAAATCGCGTCGGACGCCGCCGTTCCCTGCAGCCACTCCACAGCATCCTGCTCGAGAATACCCAGCAGGTTCCCCGCTGCCAGGATACGGCCCTTTAGCGCGGGCTTATCTTCCGGCGCCGCCTTGTGCAGTTGCTTGGCCAGCGCGTGAATCTCCGCAATCGCGACAGGTGTGTTCAGATCATCGTTCAACGCGTGGTAGAACGGCTCGTCGAGCAGGCTGACGTCCATATCCACATCGACATCCTGCACGTCCCGCAACGTGCTATAGAGGCTGTCGAGCGTGGCCTGCGCCTGGTCCAGTAGCTCCGCGGAGAAGTTCAGCGGTGAGCGATACTGCGCGGACAGCAGCGCGAAGCGCAACACCTCACCGCGATAGCTTTGCAGCAAATCGCGCACGGTGCGGAAATTGCCCAGTGATTTGGACATTTTCTCGCCGTCTATATCTAGGTAGGCATTGTGCATCCAGTAGCGCACGTAATCGCCACCATGCGCACATTTGCTCTGGGCAATCTCATTTTCGTGATGCGGGAAAATCAGATCGCGACCACCGCCGTGTATATCGATGGTCTCTCCGAGGTGTTCGCGGATCATCGCCGAACACTCGAGGTGCCACCCAGGCCGCCCGCGCCCCCAGGGGCTATCCCAACCGGGATCATCATCACTGGCGGGCTTCCACAGCACGAAATCGCCCGGGTGCCGTTTGTAATCAGCCACTTCCACCCGCGCGCCAGCTAGCATATCGTCCAGTGAACGTTTGGACAGCTTGCCGTAATCCTCCATTGATTCAACCGCAAACAACACATGTCCCTGGGCCTCGTAGGCATGGCCTTTTTCCAACAGTGTGGCGGTCAGGGCGATCATCGCATCGATATTCTGTGTGGCCAGCGGCTCCAGTGTTGGCGGCAGCGCATTGAGTTGTGCCATATCTTCCCGGTACTTGGTCGTGTACTCCTCAGTGACAGCCCCGATGCTGCGGCCACCCTCCCGCGCCGCTGCGATGATCTTGTCATCAATATCGGTGATATTGCGCGCGTAGGTCACCGTGTCATAGTGCGTCTGCAGCAGGCGAAATAGCGTATCGAACACCACCACCGGGCGCGCATTGCCAATATGGGCGAGGTTGTACACGGTTGGCCCACAGACATACATGGTGACCGTGTCGGGGATCAGCGGTTCAAAGGTTTCCTTGCGGCCGCTCAGCGTGTTGTAAAGCGTGAGGCTCATTGTTCCTTCCTTATCCATCCACCCACGTATCACGCAGGCCGATTGTCTTATTAAAAACCGGTTTATCGGTACTGTGGTCGAAGCGATCGGCCACAAAATACCCCTCACGTTCAAACTGGAACTGCTGTTCGTTGCTAGCCAAGGCCAGTGCCGGCTCTATCCAGGCGTTGGTGACGACACTCAGTGAATCGGGGTTAATGTGATCCATGAAGTCATTATCGCCCTTGTCAGGAGCCTCGTGGTTAAACAGCCGGTCGTAGAGGCGAACCTCGGCTGCCACACCCCTGCAGACAGACACCCAGTGGATAACCCCCTTGGGCTTGATGCCGTCGGCGGGATTCTCGCCCAGCGTACCGGGGATGGTGTGTGCACGGATCTCGGTGATTTCGCCGTTGTCGTCCCTTATGACGTCATCCGCCTCAATCACATAGGCATTGCGCAAACGCACACGCTTGCCCAGCACCAGGCGCTTGTATTTCTTGTTGGCTTCCTCGCGAAAATCATCCGCATCGATATAGATCTCGCGGGTGAACGGCAACTCACGCTCCCCCAGATCGTCACGATTTGGGTGGCGCGGTGCGCTTAACGTCTCGATCTTGTCCTCGGGATAATCCGTGAGCACGACTTTCAGTGGGTTGAGCACACACATCCCGCGCACGGCGTTTTCATTGAGATCTTCGCGAATGGCAAATTCCAGCATCGCCACATCCACCACGCCATCACTGCGCGTGGTACCGATCATCTCGCAGAAACGACGGATAGAGGCTGCAGTGTAGCCGCGCCTGCGCATACCAGAAATCGTGGGCATGCGCGGATCATCCCAACCGTTGACAATATTCTCATCCACCAGCTGTTTGAGCTTGCGTTTGCTGGTCACCGTGTAGCTGGGGTTCAATCGGCCAAACTCATACTGCCGGGGCCGCGAGGGCACCGGCAAATGTTCCAGGAACCAGTCATACAGCGGGCGGTGATCTTCGAATTCCAGCGTACAAATGGAATGCGTCACGCCCTCGATAGCGTCCTCCTGCCCGTGGGCAAAATCGTAGGTGGGATAAATTGACCAGTCATTACCCGTCTGATGGTGAGTCACTTTGCGTATGCGGTACAGGATGGGATCACGCATATTCATATTGGGCGAACTCATATCAATTTTCGCTCGCAGTACTTTTGCGCCCTCGGCGAATTCACCCGCTTTCATACGGGCGAGCAGATCAAGATTCTCCTCAACACTGCGCTCCCGATATGGGCTGTTGCGCCCGGGCTCGGTCAATGTGCCGCGATACTCTCTGGCCTCATCGGCATTCAGGTCGCACACATAGGCGTTACCCGCCTTTATGAGGTGCACAGCCCACTCGTAAAATTGCTGGAAATATGACGAGGCATAGCGCACATCCCCTTCCCACTGGTAGCCCAGCCAGCGCACATCGGCGATGATCGCCTCAATATACACGCTGGATTCCTTCTCGGGATTGGTATCGTCAAAACGCAGGTTGCAACGGCCGCCATTGGACTCGGCCAGACCAAAGTTTACACTGATCGACTTGGCATGCCCGATATGCAAGTAACCGTTAGGCTCAGGAGGGAAGCGGGTCACGACAGTGGCTACGCGGCCGCTGGCGATATCATCAGAGATGATGGTTTGCAGGAAATTACTGGCTGGTGTGTCGTCCATAGGGTGTACTGCGCCGATTAAAAAAGTCGCGTATTATAACGGCTCCCCGGCTGTGCTTATAGCCAATTCACCCGCCAGTCGCGAATTCACACCGCTGTGCTGACCAATCTCGCATTTCTGACCATCTTTGCCCGCTAAATGTTTTACTGAGCGCTAAAAGTCCGTATTATTGGCCGGCTTGCTTCAGACACCCCCAAGGAAAGATAACATGGTCATTATTCGCACGACATTCGGCGAAATAAAACTTGAACTAGACGCCGAAAAAGCGCCGAAAACCGTCGCCAATTTCTTAAATTATGCCCGTGACGGCTTCTACGATGGCACCATTTTCCATCGTGTGATCGACAACTTTATGATCCAGGGCGGCGGCTTCGACACTGAGATGCAACAGAAAGCCAGCGGTGAACCCATAGAGAACGAGGCTGATAACGGGCTGAAAAATGATTTCGGCACAATTGCTATGGCCAGAACCTCCGACCCGCACTCTGCAACCGCCCAGTTTTTCATCAATGTGAAAGACAATGACTTCCTCAACCACAGCGGTAAAAACATGCAAGGCTGGGGTTACGCGGTCTTTGGGAAGGTCACTGAGGGCTCCGAAGTATTGGACAAAATCCGCGCTGTGCCGACATCCAGCAAAAAGGGTCATCAGGATGTCCCTTCTGACCCGGTGATCATCGAGTCTGTTGTAGTCGTCGAAGAGTAAATTCGCTTCCACTGCTGGCCGCTACCCGGCTGGCAGTGTTCACACATCCCACCCCACTCCTTCATCTTCCCACGCCATGGGCGGCTTCGCCGATGCACGAGCGCAGCCCCACACGCACGACAGCAGACAGCAGACAGCAGACGGAAAATATTATGCTATTTCTTTATAAAACAGCTATATACCAGATTTTATTAAAGTTAACTTAATATTGATTCGAGCAACCTTCAGCACCCTTTACGGCGCTGTCGGCACCGGTACACCGCTGTGAAACCGAAATTCGGTATCTGGCGACTCAACCAGTTCGCGCTCGCATTCAAGCAGTACCGGCAACCGTTCAGCCACACCGGCCTCAGAGCCCAATTCGGCTGCCAGCTTGAGATAATCGGTGAAATGCCGGGATTCAGACTTTAACAGCGACAGGTAAAAAGCGGCCAACTCTGCATCCAGCTCAAGCGCCAGGGCGGCAAAGCGCTCACACGACCTGGCCTCAATGATCGCGCCTATCAACAGGGTATCCAGCAACCTTGCAGGGTCCTGCTTCCTGACTTGCTCACGCAATGTGCCCGCGTAGCGCGAGGCGGCGATTTGACGGTAATCGATCCCGCGCGCGCGCATGATCGCGATCACCTGCTCAAAATGGCGCAACTCCTCCCGCGCCAGCCGCGAAAGTTTGGTTAACAGCTTGTAGTGGTCGACATAGCGATACATCAGGTTCAACGCCGTGGATGCCGCCTTTTTTTCACAATTGGCGTGATCGATCAACAGGATTTCGGGGTGTTGCAGCGCCCATTCGACCCAGGCGCGCGGCGTGGGACAGAGCAGAAAGGACTGCACTGCGCTGATATCCGGCGCCGCTGTCATCTGGAGCTCTCGCGAAAGAGATCGGGTGCGAGCATATACCGTTCGTAGTGTGCCTCTGACAAAATGTAAAACTCCTGGTCAATGTGCTCTCGAAGCTCTATCAACGGCCACTCGCGATAGCGCAGGTCAACCTCAAACCCGAATGCCTGCGTGTCGCTTATCTGCCCTGCCCCCGCCTTCAACAGGCTGAACACCCAGCAATACTCGTCGTGGTGCTCGACGTAGCGCACCTTCTGTACCTCGAGTTGCCACTTCAACAGGGCTGTATCACGCACCTGCAACTTGTTGCTGACACACTGAGAGAGGAAGCCTGAAAGCCGCGAGTCCACAGCCTGTTTTTGTGCGAGCGTATAGCTGTTCCAGTCGATCACCTCGTGGCTGAAACGCTTGCAGCCACGACACACACTGTCTCCGATACCGGTCGAACAGACTCCGATACAAGGGGTTTTAACAGTGCGTTGCAGCATTGCGTAAGCAGTTTCCGAGGGGCTGGGAATTCATCGCGAGTGTACGATATCACCTGGGTGAATGCGAGATATAAGCGCCTGATTCGTTTATCTCAATAGCACTCTACGCTATAATAAGCGCCTGCTTACACCCCTTCTGAACACGCGTCCCGGGCCTTTCCGAGACGATACAGGCAATGCAAAGGAGCTCAATTGTGCTAGAAGCATATCGCGTCCACGCGGCTGAACGGGCCGCCCTGAATATTCCTCCCAAACCGCTGAAAGCCGATCAGGTTGCGGATCTGGTGGAACTGCTGAAAAATCCGCCTGCTGGCGAAGAAGCCTTTTTGCTCGACCTGATAAGCAACCGCGTACCACCGGGCGTGGACGAAGCGGCCTACGTCAAAGCCGGTTTTCTGTCGGCCATCGCTAAAGGCGAGACGACCTGCCCCCTGATCGACAAGCTCAGCGCCGTGAAATTACTCGGCAATATGCACGGCGGCTACAACATCGAGACGCTGGTGAGCCTGTTGACTGACGCGGATCTGGGCGAGGCCGCAGCGACTGAGCTCAAGCACACCCTGCTGGTGTTTGAAGCCTTTCACGATGTCGCTGAACTGGCCAAATCCGGCTGTGAAAATGCCAAGGGTGTGATGCAGTCATGGGCCGATGGCGAGTGGTTTACCAACCAGGCAGAAGTACCCGAATCTATCAAGGTATCGGTGTTCAAGGTTACTGGTGAAACCAACACCGACGACCTCTCCCCCGCTCCCGATGCCTGGTCGCGCCCGGATATTCCGCTGCACGCACTGGCTATGTACAAAATGACGCGCGATGGCCTGGAGCCACAGGAGCACGGCGTTACCGGCCCGATGCAGCAGATCGAAGCGCTGCAGAAAAAGGGCCTGCCCGTCGCCCTCGTCGGCGATGTGGTCGGTACCGGCTCCTCGCGCAAGTCTGCAACAAACTCCGTACTGTGGTACTTCGGCGAAGACATGGACGGCGTGCCCAACAAGAAAAGCGGCGGCATCTGTATCGGCGGGAACGTGGCGCCGATTTTCTACAACACCATGGAAGACGCCGGCGCGCTGGTCTTTGAAGCGCCCGTCGAAAAACTGAACATGGGCGATGTGATTGAGATACGCCCCTACGACGGCAAGATTCTGTCTGAGTCCGGCGAGGTATTGAGCGAGTTCACCCTGAAATCCGACGTACTCCTAGACGAAGTGCGCGCCGGTGGCCGGATCAACCTGATTATCGGTCGAGGCCTGACCACTCGGGCCAGAGAGGCACTGGGATTACCCGTTTCCGAGTTGTTCCGCAAACCGGAGCAGCCAAACGATACCGGCAAGGGCTTTTCGCTGGCACAGAAAATGGTTGGCCGGGCGTGCGGCACCGACGGTATCCGCCCCGGTACCTACTGTGAGCCGCGCATGACCACTGTCGGATCACAGGACACCACCGGGCCGATGACCCGCGATGAACTGAAAGATCTGGCCTGTCTGGGCTTCTCCGCAGACCTGACCATGCAGTCATTCTGCCACACGGCTGCCTACCCGAAACCGGTTGATATCGAAACACAGCACTCGCTACCCGATTTCATCATGACACGGGGCGGTGTCTCCCTGCGCCCCGGCGACGGCATCATTCACTCCTGGTTGAACCGTATGCTGCTCCCGGATACCGTCGGTACCGGCGGCGATTCCCACACACGCTTTCCTATGGGTATTTCGTTCCCGGCGGGCTCGGGGCTGGTGGCCTTCGCCGCCGCCACCGGCGTAATGCCACTGGATATGCCTGAGTCCGTGCTGGTGCGCTTCAAAGGCAAGATGCAACCCGGCATCACCCTGCGCGACCTGGTCCACGCCATTCCCTATTACGCGATACAGCAGGGGCTACTCACAGTCGACAAGAAGGGCAAGAAGAACATCTTCTCCGGTCGCATCCTTGAGATCGAAGGGCTGGGTGACCTCACTGTCGAACAGGCGTTTGAGTTGTCTGACGCGTCCGCAGAACGCTCCGCTGCTGGCTGCACCATCGCCCTGGATGAAGACACTGTTGCCGAATACCTGCGCTCCAATATCGTCCTGCTGCGCACCATGATCGCTGAGGGTTACGGCGACGCCAGAACACTGGAGCGGCGCGCACGCAAAATGGAGGAATGGCTGGCAGAGCCGAGCCTGATGAAGGCCGATGCCGATGCCGAGTACAAGGCCGTTATCGAGATCGATCTGGCGGAAGTCAACGAACCCATCGTCTGTGCGCCCAACGACCCGGATGATGCACGACTACTGTCTGAAGTGGCTGGCGACAAGGTCGATGAGGTGTTCATTGGCAGTTGCATGACCAATATCGGACATTTCCGGGCCGCGGGTAAACTCCTCGAGCAACACAAGGGCACAATATCCACGCGCATGTGGGTTGTTCCCCCCACGCGCATGGACGAGCACCAGTTGATGGAAGAAGGTTACTACAACATCTTCGGTGCCGCCGGTGCGCGCACGGAAATGCCGGGCTGCTCGCTGTGCATGGGTAACCAGGCGCGAGTCGCCGCCAATTCGACGGTGCTTTCAACCTCTACCCGCAACTTCCCCAACCGCCTCGGTGACGGGGCCAATGTCTATCTGACATCGGCAGAGTTGGCTTCCGTGGGCGCCATTCTCGGCAAACTGCCGACACCCGCCGAGTACATGGAGTTTGCGAACAATATCGACTCCATGGCTGCGGACATTTATCGGTATCTCAACTTTGACCAGATTGCTGAGTTCCAGAAGAGTGCCGAGGAAGGAGCCAGAATTGCAGCGGTCGAAATACAGGAACTGAGTGCCTGATCCCCGACACTGCTGACACTGCACACCACCCCGCGTAAGCGGGGTTTTTTTTGCCTGTAATATCCCCAACACGGCGTTGTGCGCTAGATAGTATTGTCTTCCTCAATCAGGCCACGGCGCCTGTCCGGCTGGAAGCGCTTCACCGCACGGGTGAATTGCAGCAGTTCAGTTTTGTCGGCGACGCCGGCATACGCAAGGTTATCGTAGAGCCCGGTAATATGCTGTAACTCCTCCCTGAACCCCGGCAGCGCCGCTATCGCCCGCTGCGCAAACTGTCCGGGTGGTTCGCCGGGAGCACGCTCCAGACCAAGGCCCGCCATACGCTCACAAAACAGCCTGTAGTACTTATCGAGCGGACTCACGGGCTGGGTATCACGCTTGAGAAAAAGCGATATGGCAACCGGAATAAGCACCAACGCCCAACTCCCCAGAAGCAGCGTGGCAAACACCCGTGTGCTGATCTCACCGAACATGCTTTGCAGCAGATCAAACTGCTGCTCGCTGTCAAAACCGACTACCCAACTCTGCCAGCGATACGTCAGCGCGTCGTAGCGCAGGCGCAACTGATTCAACAGCGGTATACTGCGATAACGCAATGGCGACAGTGGCGCAGCCGCGAGAAAACTGCCCTCTGACGCCATCGCTTCTTCCAGCCCCATCTCTATGCGCAACGGTGAAACCGCAGAGGTAGGGTCAACGCGTACCCACCCCTTGTTCTCCAGCCAGACTTCGGCCCAGGCATGGGCATCGAACTGATGCACGATAACAGTTTTGTTCAGCGGATTTATCTCGCCGCCCTGATAGCCCGCGACCACCCTTGCCGGCACACCTGCTGCACGCATCATGAACACAAACGCAGAGGCGTAATGCTCGCAAAACCCCCGCTGTGTCTGAAACAAAAACTGATCTATAGTATCGGGCCCGGACAACTGGCCGGGACGCAGTGTATAAACATAATTTTCCTGGCTAAACTTGTTCAGCACATCGTCGACAAAGGCCTCATCACTGTCCACAGACGCCCGTAAATCCAGTGCCAGTTGTCGCGCCCGGTCATTACCTTGCGGCGGCAGCTTGGTTTCTGTCTTGCGCCGCCAATCCGAAAGTTCCAGTTCCGTCGGAACATTCATCCAACTGTTCACCTTGTACATGTACTCTGTCTCCACCGGAGCCGGAGACATCATTCTGTAATCTGGTGAGTGCAGCACACCCGGCGATCTGGCAAGCGCATAGTGCAAACCGTACAACCAGGTCTGCTGCGTGGATTCCATGATGACGCTATAACGCACGGGTTTTCCGGAGGTAGCAATATCATCCGCTCTCTGCTCACTCAGCGGCACATCGTAGTAACCCAGTCCAGACCAGACATTCTGCTCCAGTCGACTGAAAACCAGGCCGCGCCAATACAATTCAGATTTTGGCGGAATAGCGCCTTCAAACTTCACCCTGAACGCCACATCGGCCGACTGACTGAGACTGGCGACATCGCCGGGTTTCATAAAATCACTCATGCCGGTTTTGGCGGCATGACTCTTCAGCGGCACCGTCCACAGAGGGCCAAATCGCGGAAAGACAAAAAACAGAACCACCATAAGAGGCATGGCCTGCAACAGCATAAACCCCGCTAACCGCACGGTGCCGCGGTTAAACCGATTTAGCCCGGGCTGGTGCAGGGCGACCAGCGCTGTAGTGACCAGCAGAACAGTGAGCATCGAGTAGAGCGTAATCAACAGATCCTGACTAAACAGGAACTCAGTGATGCAGATGAAGTATCCGAGGAACAACAGTACATAGGCATCCTTGCGCTGCGACAACTCGATAAACTTGAGCGCGAATGCAGTCAGAAGCAACGCCACAGTGGGCTCCAGCCCCACTAGCGTGCCATAGCTCGCGTAAATTCCCGCAAACCCGCTGACTGTCATTGCCACCTTCACCCAGCGACCGGGGAAGGACCAGCGACCGCGATGTACCTGCAACCGCCAGATAACGGCAATCACATAGACGGCAAGCACCCAGATTGGTAGTCGGGCTGCATGCGGTGCAACCAGGGCAAACAGGCTGATGATTATCCACATCAGGGCATTGCGCGGTACCTGCTGCAACACGTTCACCCCTTGCTACCCCCTTTGCCAAAAAGGGCGAGTTCCTTGAGAACAAGTTCCCGGTGCTTATCACCCACACCTGGGTCAATGGTGACGCCTGGCAGGCGCAATCCGTACTCCTCCCTGCGCTCGTCGAATTCCAGCACCCAATAGCATAGATGCGACAGGCGCTGCTCTACGCCCATACCGGGAAATAACTCCCAATCGAGCCACACGCTGCGATCGGCGTAAGCCGTATATTGTTTGGTCTGTATCTCCTGACCTTTTGCCAAACCTTTCCAGTGTACCTGCCGCAGAGAATCGCCCTTGCGGTAATCGCGGAAACCGTAGAAATCGTCGTTGCCGTCCACCATTGCAGCGGCGCCGTCAGGCGTGTCAGTGGCCAGCCCTGGCAACTCCGCTGACGACATGGGCCGCGGATAGACGAGTGCGTGCAGGTCGAGGTCGACCCAGGTCCAACAGCGCAGTAGCCCCAGCGGATACGTCGATTCCAGTAACAGGCGCCCAGGGCGGAACCAGCCGCGCTTATCAACAGGCATATGCAACTGCACCTTGATGCAGTCGTCATCAACAAGGTTCACCAATGCATCGCTACTCGTTGGCCACTTGAGGTACAAGGCGTAGTGATCGCGGCGCTTCTTCCTCTCCAGCATCACCAAAAACTCAGACTGCTGCCCGGGAAACGCCGGCTGGGCTCGCACGGCACGAAGAGTCAATCCGGACAGATTGGCGTAGGTATGCAGCGTTGCCACAACGAACAGCGTAGCAAGCAGGAAGGTCAGCGCATAGCTGAGGTTATTCTCAAAATTGATAGCCGCAATTAGCATAACCGTCAGGCTGCAGCCAAAAAATAAGCCAGTGCGACTGGGAAAGATGAAGATGCGACGCTGATCCAGCGTCACCTCCCGTGAAGGGGGGATGCGCCGATTTACCCAGCCGCGAAAGCGCCGACGCATGCGCCCCAAAAAACTGTGATCACGCATGTCAAAACTGGGTTGGTTATTATTCACCGGGGCTCTCTCAGCGCCCTACGACATCCACATCACGTCGCAACAGCTCGACAAGTGCGTCACCGTCGCCCGCATAATCTCCGCTGGGAACGAGGCGGTGAGAGGCCACCGATGGCAGAACAGCCTGTATATCCTCAGGCACTACATGACTGCGGTTGTTCATCGCGGCCCAGGTCTTGGCGCAGTCCAGCAACGCCAGCGCGCCACGCGGCGACAGGCCCACTTCGAACTCTGGCGACTGACGCGTATAGGCAACCAGGCGCTGCAGGTAGTCGATAAGATTCTCGGACGCATGCACTTTGCTGACTGCTATGCGTATCATCTCAAGCTGCTCCAGATCGATGCACTGCTGCGGATTCTGAATCTCCTGTGCACCGCTGTGGCGGCGCTCAAACATCTGCCGCTCTGCCTGCGGGTGGGGATACCCTAATTCCAGGCGCATCAAAAAACGATCCAGTTGCGACTCCGGCAGCGGATAAGTACCCGATTGATGCACGGGGTTCTGGGTAGCGATTACGAAAAAGGGCTGCGGCAAAGGCCGCGTTTCGCCCTCGACGGTCACCTGCCCTTCCGCCATGGCTTCGAGCAGCGCACTCTGCGTACGGGGGGTGGTACGGTTGATTTCATCAGCCAGCAATAGCTGGGTGAAAATCGGACCCGGGTGAAACGTGAAACTCGATTCCTTGGTGTCAAAAACTGAAACGCCCAGAATATCCGCCGGAAGCAGGTCACTGGTGAACTGCACACGCTTCCAGGACAGGCCGAGCACAGCTGCCAGCGCATGCGAGAGAGTAGTTTTCCCCATGCCGGGAAGGTCTTCAAGCAACAGGTGACCGCGGGCAAACAAACAGCACAACGCCAATCTGATCTGTGGTTCCTTCCCAAGCAGGATGTTACCCACCTCCTGCACCGCAGAATCCACCAAGCCCCTTACCTGCATTGTATTACCCCATGAATGCTGTCTATTGTTATCTAATTCCGGCAAACCCGCACAGAATATCGGCCTTCAAATCGGCCACGTCTTCCAGGCCCACTGCGATACGAATCAGGCCGTCCCGAATGCCTGCCTGTTCGCGCTGTTCAGGTGTAAGGCGTCCATGAGTGGTTGTCGCCGGATGCACGATGGTTGTTTTTGCATCACCCAGATTCGCCGTGTGCGACATCAGTCGGGTGGCGTCTATAAACTGCCACGCCTGCTCTCTGCCGCCTTTTATAAGGAAAGACAAAACCCCGCCAAAGCCGGACTGCTGTTGCGCGGCTATCGCGTGACCGGGATGGTCCGGCAGACCGGCATAAAACACCCGTTCAACCAACGGCTGCTGCTGCAACCACTGCGCGATCTCCTGTGCGGAACGACTGTGAGCTTCCATCCGCAGACGCAGCGTCTCGAGCCCCTTCAGAAAGACCCACGCGTTAAACGGGCTCATTGTCGGTCCACAGGTGCGCAAAAAGGTGCGCACTTCGTTCATCTGTTGAGCGCTCCCCAAAACCGCACCTCCCATGCAGCGCCCCTGACCATCGAGGTACTTGGTAGCGGAATAGACGACAATATCCGCACCTGCCTGTAAAGGGAGTTGCAGCGCCGGAGTGCAAAACGAGTTGTCCACGACAAACACACAATCATTCACTTTGGCCAGTTCAGAGATCACCTTCATATCCACTATTTCACACAGTGGATTGGAGGGCGTCTCTAGAAACAGCATAACGGTTTCAGGCCGCACCGCTGCGCGCCAGGCATCGGCATCCAGCAATGGCACATAGGTCACTTCCACACCAAATTTCCCGAGAAACTTGCTGAACAGATTGACGGTGGTGCCAAACACATCGCGCGAACAGATAACGTGGTCACCGGCTTTCAGCAACGCCATACCAACAGCGAGAATAGCGGCCATTCCGGAGGCTGTCGCCACCGCAGACTCAGCGCCTTCCAGCGCAGCCAGCCGCTGTTCAAATGAGCGCACGGTCGGATTGGTATAGCGGGAATAGACATTGCCCGGCTCTTCCCCGGAAAAACGTGCCGCTGCCTGGGCTGCGCTTTCAAAGACATAGCTGGAGGTCGCGAAGATTGGCTCCGCGTGCTCACCCTCCTGCGACCGCGCGATACCACTGCGTATGGCCAGCGTATCTATATGTGCCCCGACGAGCGGGTCGTCCTCATTCATGAAACTGTCCTAGACATCGTTGTACAAGCCGACGACGGCACCGTCTGTTTGCAGTGCCACACGACGTTCGTTCTGCGCCTCATCGTTGCGCAACAATTCCACCCGATCAAGGTAATTCTGATCGATATCACCGGTAATATACTCACCGTTGAATACTGAACAATCGAACCCGTCAACGTGTGGATTGCCCTCCAACGAGCAGTGTATGAGATCGTCAAGATCCTGATATACCAGCCAATCGGCACCGATCAGTTCACAGACCTCTTCCACTGTGCGGTTATGCGCTATTAGTTCCGACGCGGATGGCATATCAATCCCGTATACATTGGGATAACGCACCGGCGGTGCAGCTGATGCAAAATAAACATTGGCTGCACCGGCCTCTCGGGCCATGTCTATAATCTGACGACAAGTGGTGCCACGTACAATGGAATCGTCAACCAACATCACATTTTTGCCAGAAAATTCCAGTGGTACCGGGTTGAGTTTCTGCCGCACGGACTTTTTGCGGTGACTCTGGCCCGGCATAATAAAGGTCCGGCCTATGTAGCGATTCTTCATCAGCCCCTCGCGGAACTTTATATTCAGCTCATAGGCCATGGATTGCGCCGCGATACGGCTGGTGTCGGGAATCGGGATAATGACATCGATATCCAGTTCCGGGCGCAGACGTCGAATTTTCTTAGCCAGCGCCTCACCTTGCCGCATACGCGTCTTGTAGATTGAAATACCGTCCATCAGGGAATCCGGCCGCGCAAAGTATACATGCTCAAAAATACACGGTCGCAGCTGTGCGTTTGCCGCACACCGACGTCGATGCAAATGCCCTTCCTCGTCGATGAATATCGCCTCTCCCGGGGCGACGTCATCAAGCAGGGTGAAACCCAGCACATCGAGCGCGACACTCTCCGAGGCGATCATGTATTCCTGCCCCGATGGGGTGTCGCGGGTACCGATCACCAGCGGACGGATACCTGACGGGTCCCGAAACCCGAACACGCCGTGGTTGACCAACAACCCCACCACCGCATAGCCGCCGCGGCAGCGGTTGTGAACAGCTTCGACGGCAGTAAAAATATCATCCGCACAGGGGTTGAGTTTGCCCAGCGTTTGTAATTCATGGGCAAAAATATTGAGCAGCACTTCAGTGTCAGAGTCCGTATTCAGGTGACGTAGATCATCCTGGAAAATCTCCAGCGTGAGCTGTTCCGAGTTCGTCAGATTCCCGTTATGCGCCAACGCGATGCCATACGGCGAGTTCACATAAAAGGGTTGCGCCAGCGCAATACCCGAACTGCCGGCTGTCGGATAGCGCACGTGACCTATTCCCATAGAGCCTTTCAGGCGCTGCATGTGATCCTGGCGGAAGACATCCCGCACCAGACCCTCCGCTTTACGCTGGCTGAACCTGCCGTCACCACAGGTAACGATGCCCGCTGCATCCTGCCCGCGATGCTGCAGAACTGTCAGGGCATCGTATATTTCGGGAGCGACACCGGATTTCGCTACCATTCCTACAAGGCCACACATGCTGCACTTACCCCACTACGCACAATTAAATTGAAACGCCCAGACCTCGTCCGGACTGATAACTGGAAAATAGCTGCTGTACCCACTGTCCCAGCATATCGACATGCGGCATCAGCTGAGCCTGATCCAACCA
This sequence comes from Halioglobus sp. D3-4, assembly GCF_055809315.1. Classification (NCBI taxonomy): domain Bacteria; kingdom Pseudomonadati; phylum Pseudomonadota; class Gammaproteobacteria; order Cellvibrionales; family Halieaceae; genus Halioglobus; species Halioglobus sp. D3-4. The sequence continues at coordinate 1,011,937 of NZ_CM147907.1, read as the reverse complement.
CACCAGATTCTGTGGCGGTGCCAACTGCCGCAATAGATACACCAACACCAATACAATAATGATACCGCGCGCAAATCCAAACGCGGTGCCCAGTAATCTATCCAACAGCGTCAGACCGGTCGCCCTGACCAGTTGCGCCCCTATATTTCCAAGTACGCCAACGACAACCAGTGTACCGGCGAACAACAGGGCATACGCTGCGATATAGCGCCCTGTTACGTTGGCAATCCATTGTGACAACAGCGTCGCCATCTCCGTGACAAACATATTGGCGATAATAAAGGCCGCAATCCAGCCGAGCAGCGAGGCTGCTTCACGGATAAATCCGCGCCACAAACTGAGCAGTATCGAAAGCCCGAGGATTACAATGATAGCCCAGTCGGCCGCGTTAAACTGTAACCAGTCCACCATGGCGGTCAGGCAGCCTGCGCGCACATCAGGGTAAATACCTTACGAGCATCGTTTTCACACCGAACTGGGCATTGATTTGGCCCTGTATCCGCTCCAACTCCTTCTTCTCAAACTTTGGGCCGACACAAACACGGTAGAGCTGTTTCCCGCCACTGGATATCGTCTTGATATAGGCTTTCTCATTTTTCGCCAGCAATTGGCTGCGCAGCACCTCAGCTTTCTCAGCGCTGCTGACTGTGGCAACCTGCAGCGTCCACGCGACTGGTACACCGTCATTATCCACTTCCAGTGGCTGCGGTGCCTCCGTTCGAACCATGCTGGCACCCTCAGTGCTGTGCAACGTATCGCCAGTCACTTCGGTCGTGGCAACCGCCTGTTGCACCTCTGCGGTCATTTCTGACTCGCGAGCTTCAGGCAGCGGAGAGTCCACACCCTGCCTAGATTCGTCTGCGGTGAGTGCCGGTGACGCCCTGAGGCCGGCCTGCCCCGGCGCTTCGATATCCGCAGTAGACACAGCGGGTGGTTCCGGAATGGGGCGCTGCTGAGCGCTTGTCTCCTGTTCTGGTTCCACAAATACTATCGGCCAAAAAACCACGCCCAACGCGAGCAGGATGAGCGCGCCGACCAGTCGCTGCTTGAGGATCTCGTTCACTTGCCCCCCCCGATACAGATCTGAACCTGTTCGTCCTTGGCGCGCGCTGCGCTGTCACCATCTGAGTTTTCCAGAAACGGCAACACACCTGCTACAGTGGTGAACGAACCGAATACAACCAATCTGTCCCCTCTGCTCATGACACTCTGGGCGCGCCGAAATGCCTGGCGAAGATTCTTGCTGACGCTGATCATATCCTCCCCAGCTTCACTCAGCACCGCGGCAATATCGCTGGCTCGGGCCGCGCGCTCATTGTGCGGTTGATCGGCCAGAAACCACGCGTCGAAGTGGCCGAGCGCTGTTGCAACGATGCTCTTCAAATCCTTGTCCGACATCACAGAAAAAAGTCCAATTGTTCGTCCCTCACAGGGCGACACCTGCAAATACTCAACCAGTTTTCCCACTGCTGCCGGATTATGTGCGACATCGAGCACATATTCCCGCTCGTCAATCTGCCGGCGCTGCCGGCGCCCTACAGGGACAGCTCGCTCCAGTGCACGCGATAAATCCGCTTCGCTGGGCGTCAAACCTAATAACAGAGCAGCCTGTGCCGCTGCACAAATATTCTCTGGCAGTATCGAACCATACTCGCGCGGCACCAGCGCGACAGGCTCACCATTACTCCCCTGCAACACGGCCTGCCAGGCGTGCTGCCCCTTCGCCAGTGTAAACTCCTTTCCCAGAAAGAGGGCAGGACGAGCACCCACTTCCGTGATGCGGTGCAACAATTCAGGTGGTGGATTAGAGTCTGCCACCACCACAGGAACAGATTCACGCAGAATTCCGGCTTTTTCTCGGGCTATTTCACCGCGGGATTCTCCGAGCCAGTTCTGGTGATCCAGATCGATACTGGTAATGATTGCCAGCGTCGGGTCCACCATATTCACCGCGTCCAGACGCCCTCCCAGCCCGACTTCCAGCAGGAGGATATCAGTCGCATTTGTCTTGAACAGCAGTAGCGCGGCAAGTGCCGCAAATTCAAAGTATGTCAGTGAAACCGCGCCTCTGGCATCATCAATGGCGGAAAATGCCGCGATGATCTCTGTATCCGACGCCTCGGCGCCGGCAATCCGAATACGCTCGTTGAAACGCAAAAAATGCGGAGACGTAAACGTGCCGGGACGGTAACCGGATTGCAGCAGAATCGCCTCCAACAGAGCCACCGTTGAGCCTTTGCCGTTCGTACCAGCGACAGTAATAACGGTTTTGGAGACGGGTAGCAGATCCAGTGAACGGGCCACGGTGGAAATACGTTCCAGACCCAGCTCCACCTCACTAGGGTGAATAGTCTCCAGTCGCTGCAGCCACTGCTCCAGCGTTGTCTTACTCATCTCCTGCCGCGATTTCCTTTGCCACATCGTCGCTGTCCTCAGGCATATCGCTGGCCGGTTCTTCCAGCGGAGCCAGTGGACGCCCTGTCAACTTGGACAACAGACGCGCGATGGTATCGCGCATCTCGGTGCGGTGCACGATCATATCAATCGCACCATGTTCCAGCAGAAACTCACTGCGCTGGAAGCCCTTCGGCAGTTTCTGCCGAATGGTCTGCTCAATGATATTGGGACCGGCAAATCCCGCCCGGGCATCCGGCTCGGCAATATTGATATCGCCCAGCAGAGCCAGCGACGCGGATACGCCGCCATAGATGGGGTCTGTCATCACCGAAATATAGGGCACGCGTGCAAGCTTCATGCGCTCTATCACAGCACTGGTCTTGGCCATCTGCATCAATGAGATAAGGGCCTCCTGCATACGCGCCCCGCCCGATGCGGAAAAACACACCAGAGGTACCTGTTCTTCCAGTGCCAGTTGCGCGGCTTGGGTGAACTTTTCACCCACTGCATACCCCATGGAGCCACCATGGAACTCAAACTCAAACGCCACTGCGATCAGTGATAGGCCGCGTACGCTGCCCTTCATCGCGATCAAGGCATCTTTTTCACCGGTGGATTTCTGCGCAGCGCTCAGGCGATCGCGGTAGCGTTTCTTGTCCTTGAATTTGAGGCGATCGACAGGCTCGATTTCGGCCAGAATTTCCTCGCCAGTGCCCTCATCGAAGAATCGACCCAGGCGCTTGCGTGCCCCAATACGCATGTGATGATCGCACTTGGGGCAGACGTCATTATTGCGCTCGACATCGGGCAGATAGAGTACAGCCTCGCATTTGACACACTTCTTCCACAGGCCCTCCGGCACGCTGCTGGAGGTTTTTCCACCAGAATCACTGCGCACACCGGCCGGCAGAATCTTGTCAATCCAGCTCATTGTCTTCCTCTCTACCGTGTCGAATGTCGCATTATAGACGGGGTACCGCTCAACTAGAACTACCTGATGGTGATATTGCCACGATGGGGCGCTATGACTAGCTGTCAATTCCCTCGCGAATCGCAGCCAACAGTGCGGCCGCGGCTCCGGTCGCCGCATCTGGCTCGCCACCCTGCTCGATCACTTCGGCCATCGTATTTACCAAAGCGCTGCCGACAACAACACCGTCAGCCGTCTGGGCGACCGCGCGAGCAGATGCGGCATCCTTGATACCGAAACCCACCGCTACGGGCAGGCTACTCTGCTGGCGGATAGCTCCAACGCGGCTTGCGACTTCAGCCGTATCGAGGTGCCCTGCTCCGGTCACGCCCTTCAGCGACACATAGTAGATAAAACCGCTGGCTCTACTGGCAATACGGGCAATACGTTCGTCGGGGGTGGTCGGCGCCACCAGAAATATATTGTCCATCTGCACACGCTTCAGTTCAGCGTTGATGTCGTCCACTTCCTCCGGTGGAATATCCACCGTCAATAACCCGTCCAAACCGGCGTCGGCAGCAGTATCTGCAAAAGCGCGATAACCCATGTGCATTACCGGGTTGGCATAGCCCATAAGCAGTACCGGTGTAGCGGTATTCGTCTTGCGGAACTCGCGTACCATCGCCAGCACCTTGCTCAGTGTCGTGCCATTGGCCAGTGCGCGCTCGTGCGCCAGTTGGATAACCGGGCCCTCTGCCATTGGATCAGAAAAAGGGACACCTAGCTCAAGTATATCGGCACCACTTTCAACCAGTTTGTGCATCAGAGGCACGGTGAATGCCTGACCGGGATCACCCGCGACCACATAAGGGATTAAGGCGGTGCGGCCTTCCTCGGCCAGTTTCTGGAAACATCCCGCAATTCGACTCACTTCATTATCTCCGGTGGGTAAATTAAAACTCTATGCCGTCGATCTGGGCGACCGTGTGAATATCCTTATCACCACGTCCCGAGAGATTGACGACGATCATCTGCTCAGGGGTCATCTGCGCTGCGAGTTTCTCTGCATATGCCAGTGCATGGCTGCTTTCCAGCGCGGGCATAATACCCTCGACTCGGGTGAGCGTATGGAAGGCGCGCAGCGCCTCGTCGTCGTCCGCGACCACATAATTCACCCTGCCGACATCCTTCAACCAGGCGTGCTCGGGCCCGACACCGGGATAATCCAGACCGGCAGAAATGGAGTGCGTGTGCACAATTTGCCCATCGTCGTCCTGCATCAGATAGGTTCGATTGCCGTGCAGAACACCGGGCGTACCGGCGTTCAACGGCGCCGCGTGCTCGCTGGTGGCCAGTCCGTGCCCACCGGCCTCCACACCGTACATTGCGACCGCTTCATCGTTCAGGAACGGGTGGAACAACCCGATCGCATTGGAACCGCCACCGACACAGGCGACCAGCGCATCGGGCAAACGACCAGCCTGCGCCAGGCTCTGGGCACGCGCCTCACGCCCAATGACGCACTGAAAGTCCCGCACCAAAAGCGGATAAGGATGGGGGCCAGCGACCGTGCCGATAATGTAAAAGGTGTCATCGACATTGGTTACCCAATCCCGCATAGCCTCATTCATCGCGTCTTTCAATGTGCGCGAACCGGAGGTGACGGAAATAACCTCAGCGCCCAGCAACTTCATGCGATAAACATTCAGCGCCTGACGACGGATATCTTCCTCACCCATAAATACCTGACACTCGAGCCCGAGGCGCGCGGCGATGGTGGCAGTAGCCACACCGTGCTGACCGGCACCTGTCTCGGCAATAACCCGCTTCTTACCCATGTGCTTGGCCAGCAATGCCTGCCCTATAGTATTGTTCACCTTGTGCGCGCCGGTGTGATTGAGATCCTCTCGCTTGAGATAGATCCGCGCACCGCCGATATTGTCTGACCATCGGGCAGCCTCGTACAACGGTGAAGGGCGCCCCACGTAATGCTTGAGGTCCTCGTCGAGCTCGCGTTGAAAGGTCTCATCAACAGAGAGTTCGGCATAGACTGCCTCCAACTCGGCCAGCGCTGCCATCAGGGTTTCAGAGACATACTTGCCCCCGTATTCCCCGAAACGGCCCTGCGCGTCCGGTACTGCGGCAAATGCGTCCTGTTTCGTACTAGTCGACATATCCTACTCCGTCTGCCTTGTGCTCTGCGGCTCGTACAGCCGCTACAAATCGATGAACTTTTTCCGCGTCCTTAATACCGGGCGCGCTCTCGACACCACCGCTGACATCCACCGCTGCCGGTTGCAGCGCCATAATCGCCTCACCCACGTTCTCCGGATGCAAACCACCCGCAAGCACTGTTGGTAAAGACAGATTGCCCGGCGCCAGATTCCAGTCGAACGTTTTTCCGGTGCCACCGGGGACGCCAGTTTGCCAGGTATCGAGCAGCACACCGCGTGCGCGGTGATACCGGCGACAGGCGCCAACGATATCGAGCCCCGGTTTAACGCGTAACGCCTTGATCCACGGGCGGCCGAACTGCTCGCAGAACCCGGGTGTTTCGTCACCGTGAAACTGAATGATGTCAATGGGTACTGTATCCAGTATACGCTTGATTCCGCTGACTGGTTCATCGACGAACAGTGCAACAATGCTTAAAAAGGGTGGAACCACCTCCGCCAGCTCGGCCGCCCTATCGCCACTGACGAATCTGGGGCTTGCGCCGTAGAAATTGAGCCCAATGGCATCCGCGCCACTGGCTGCGACGGCGAGCGCATCCTCTTCACGGGTTATCCCGCATATTTTGACGCGCGTAGTGGCCATGTCCCCTGAAACCCTGCAAAAACAAGGGGCGCATGATACCAGATCACGCGGCAGAGTGTCTTTAACTGCCGGGACTGGATCGCGGTTTTGTGCCCAGTAGAATTGGCCCGTAGGGCGTCATCGGCAAGCCGTAGTGCGCAGGATACTCCACCTCCACGAGATACAAGCCAGTGGCAGGCGCAGTCTCGGCCGCTGCGGTGCGATCGCGCCCAGCCAACAACTCGGCTATCCACTCGCGCGGCCTGCGCCCGTCACCAACCGCCAGCAAGGAGCCGGCAATATTTCTCACCATGTGATGCAGAAACGCATTGGCCTGCACTTCCAGTACTACCAGGTCATCGCGGCGACTGACATCGATGAACTGCACATTGCGCATCGGCGTACGCGATTGACAGGAAGCGGCACGAAAAGCACTGAAATCCTGCTCACCCAGCAACGCCTGCGCCGCTTCATGCATGGCGGGCACATCGAGTTTACGGCGATGCCAGGTCAACTGTCCCTGCATCAATGCCGGGCGTATTGGGGTGTTGGCAATCACGTAGCGATAGCGACGCGACAGCGCCGAAAAGCGGGCATGAAACTCACCGTCAACCGGAACGGCCCAATGGATGCGGATCGTCTGTGGGAGACAGGCATTGCCTCCCATCACCCACGCCTTGCTGCTGCGGGCAATCGGACTGTCAAAATGAACAATCTGGGAGTAGGCGTGAACGCCGGTATCGGTACGCCCGGCACACTGAACCCGCAGTGGCGAGTTGGCGATCTCCGCCAGTGCCTGTTCCAGTTGATCCTGAACGGTGACGACACCCAGGTGGGGCTGCGACTGCCAACCATTGTAGAGACTGCCGTCGTACTCAATACGACACGCTACTCGCGTACCCGCCGCCAGTGGTTCAGAGGAAAAAGGGCTCTCAACCAATGCGTTCGAGCAGGTCGCGCGCCTCGGCTTGCAGCTCAGCGGAGCCTTCCGCGACGACTTCATCGAGTATCTGACGGGCACCGTCATCGTCGCCCATATCGAGGTAAGCACGGGCCAGATCCAGCTTGGTGGACAGTGCGTTACTGTCGGCAGCGATAACCAATTCTTCGTCCTCCTCGCTGTCAGGCTGATCGACCTCGAAGTCACTGGACAAATCCAGGTCGTCCTCTTCCTCGTCCTCACCGATCTCCTCTTCTATCTCCAGACCGGTGAATACTTCCTCCAGTGACTCATTTGAATCGGTGAGTATATTCAGAGGATTGGGCGAGAGTCCCGGAGCATCGTCCGCTTTTATTGGCGCTTCGGTTACCGCCGGCGCGTCTGACCTTAGCCCCTCATCCACGAAAGCTTCATCGCCAAGGCGCTCTATCATCAATTCGGCACGCGCAATGCTGTCGCTGTCCCCGATATCCATTATTTTCTTGTACTGCGCCATCGCGGCGCCCTGGTTATCCAGCTCTACATAGATCTCGAGCAACTTAAGACGGTACACCGGGTTGCCCGGCTCTGAGACCAACGCATTATTGAGCAGGTCAATGGCTTGGGGGTGGCGGCCATACGCGATATAGATGTCCGCTTCGGCGAGGGCATCTGCCGCATCCACATCGGAGGCATACGCATCGTGTTTGTGCTCGCCATAACCTCGGTTATCCGCCTCGGGCTGGTCGGCTGTTTTATCATCGCCCGATGACATTTCGGGTTGTACTTCAACATTCGAATCCTGCAGTTGCACATCGGCAAATACATCGTCTGTCGTCGCTGCTGCGGTTGCAGCGACTGGCGCAACTGGCAGTGCCTCTTCTTCCTGATCCTTTTCACCACGGCGCCGGGAAAACACGAAGCCGGCAATCAGCAGTACCAGTGCGCCCACAATATAAAGGATGTAACTGGTCCAGCCATCCGCAGACTCTGCCGGTACAGGCGGCTTCTTATCGGCTGGCGCGGCTGTTTCAACCGGTTTCACCGGTGTTGGTTTCGTGCTTTCTGCGGGAGTTTTCTTCTCAACAACGGCCGCAACAACTGGCGCCTCAGCGGCAAGGTCAACGTCCACCTCTTCGTCATCGCTTGTCACCGGCATGTCATCAGATGCGATCTCCACATCGATGTCCGGCTCAGTATCAGGCGTCAGGAGTCCGGTCTCATCGACATCCACGCTCCCGCCTGCTTCCCTCAACGCGCTTTGCAGCGCAGCAATCTGGTCATCCTTGAGCGCAACGATCCGCTGCAATGTCTCAAGCTGCTGCTCAAGAGCGGCAAGTCGCTCCAGCGTCTCTGCTGAGGCACCTCCCGTGCGACCAGCGTCGGGCGCCGGTGACCCCGTCTCAGCGGCCCGAGGCGACCCACTGGCATCGACTGTCTCGGTGGCGGCAGCTGCTTCCGGTTCTGCAGAAATTCTCAGGGATGGACCACTGCTGGCATAAGGTGCGGTATCGCGACCTTCGCGCCAAGCGGCATTCTGTTCACGCACCTCTTCCAGCGCCGTGGGTAAATCGGCTGAGCTGATATCTTCGGCAGTGGGTATATAAATAATGAATCCTGCCTTGATGCGATTGATATTCCCGTTAATGAACGCATCGGGGTTCAGGCGCTGTATGTCAAGCATCGTCTGGTGCACGGAAACCCCTGCCGGCTTCGCCATACTGGCGATTTCCCACAGAGTCTGGTCACGGTGAATCATGTAACGACTGCCAGGTGTAGGAGTCCCTGCCGTTGACGCATTGTAATTGCGCTGCGGCATGGCACCAGCGGCAAGGTCGGAACGCTGCTGCACGTTTACACGGTCGGCGTTGTAGTCGTACGAGTAAGATTCACTTTTTTTTGCCGGCGCAGGAGCAGGGATACCCTCAGTGGTCGCAACGCGCTCACTCGCAGAAACAACGGGAGTCGCTTGCGAAAACACCGGTGGATCTATCAACACCGTGTAATTGCGCAAAAGCCGCCCCGAGGGCCAGCGCGCTTCTACAATAAAATCCAGATACGGTTCCAGCACGGGCTCTTCCGAGCGCAGCAGTATCTTCGCACCGCCCTGTCCGTCGGACACTACTTCAAACGTGATATTGGTGAGGAAGTACGCTCTATCCAGCCCCAGTTTCTCGAAGTCTTCGGAGGTAGCCAGGCGAACCCTGACCTCATCCTCGTGCAGCCCCTCCATATTTAGAAGGTCAACACTGGCTCTAAGCGGCTCATTAAGGAATGAATCCAGCTGCATTTCACCGAGGCCGAGCGCCATCAATGAACTCGTGTGGAAACATCCCAACGAGAACGCTACAGCCGCTAACTTACGAGCCATACCAGCCCCTTATTATTGTACCCGCGAATTTCAAACCGACTCCCCTGATATCGGTCACAGCTTTCGGAGTTCGCAGTGTGAATCTGAATGGGTCGGATTCACACCCGTTTGTGCTAGCCTGGTACACCCGTGTTTCGGGCGCCCGAAGGCCATGATCACAATCCGAATTTCGGCTCAAGTATCAGTGAATTACGGGCATTAATCAAGGTAGGTTGACACCAAGCTCTCGGCAATTTGCACACTATTTAATGCAGCTCCCTTCCTGACATTGTCCGAGACGATCCACATATTCAGACCCCTCGGATGTGACAGGTCCTCACGAATTCTGCCCACGAATACCGCATCCTTGCCGGCAGATTCAGTCACCGCAGTAGGATAGCCACCATCCGCGTGCTCATCCACCACTGTTACGCCCGCTGCCGCTTCCAGCAGTTCCCTTGCCTCCAGCGCACTGATTTTGTCTACAGTCTCAATGTGGACCGCTTCCGAATGCCCGAAAAATACCGGCACACGGACACAGGTTGGATTGACCAGAATGCCTTCATTGCCGAAGATCTTCTGCGTTTCCCACACCATCTTCATCTCTTCACGGGTATAGCCGTTGTCCTGGAAGGTATCGATATGTGGCAGCACATTGAACGCGATCTGCTTGGGATAAACCTCAGCCGTGATCTCCTGCCCGTTGAGGAGTTTGGCCGTCTGCCCCGCCAGTTCTTCAATTGCCTCCTTGCCGGTCCCCGATACAGCCTGGTATGTCGCCACATTTAGTCGCTCGATGCCAACGGCGTCATAAATGGGCTTGAGCGCCACCAGCATCTGGATGGTTGAACAGTTGGGGTTGGCGATGATATTGCGTGTGGTGTAACCGGCCAGCGCTTCGATGTTCACTTCGGGCACAATGAGGGGGATATCGTCCTCCCGACGAAAATGGGAGGTATTATCAATTACTACGCAACCTGCGGCAGCCGCGATGGGTGCGTATTTTTCCGAAATGCTTCCACCGGCGGAAAAAAGCCCGATCTGCGCTTTGCTGAAGTCGAACTCGGCGAGATCGGTCACCCTGACAGACTTGCCCTTGAACTGAATACTTTTACCGGCAGAGCGGCTGCTGGCAAGCGGGTAGAGATTGCGCACTGGGAAATTACGCTCCTCCAGCACACTCATCATTACTTCACCGACCGCACCTGTGGCACCCACTACGGCTACATCGTACTCGTTACTCATTGCTCGTTTTCCTCCTTGCATTGCAAATCTTTAATCGGGCCTGCTTCAGCCGATAACGTCGAATAACCACGGTGCCTGCTCGCGCCGTTTTTGTTCGTAGGCGCGAATGGCATCGGCACTCTCCAGCGTTAAGCCGATATCGTCCAGGCCATTGAGCAGGCAATGCTTGCGAAATTCATCCACCTCGAAGTGAATAACTTCACCAGATGGGGTTTCTATCGTCTGGCTGGCGAGATCGACTGTCAGCTCAAACTCCTCGCTGTAGCCCTCACTGGCGTAGAGCTCCGCAAAAAGGCGATCGACGATGGCCGCATCGAGCTCGATAGGCAAAATGCCGTTCTTGAAACAGTTATTGTAAAAGATATCTGCATAGCTGGGGGCTATGATGCAGTAGATACCGAAATCTTCCAGCGCCCAGGGCGCGTGCTCGCGACTGGAACCGCAGCCAAAATTTTCCCGCGCCAGCAACACACTCGCACCCTTGTAACGCGGCTGGTTGAGCGGGAAATCCGGGTTCAGTGGACGATTGCTGCAGTCTTGCCCGGGCTCACCCTCATCCAGATAGCGCAGGCCATCAAACAGGTTGGGGCCGAAACCACTGCGCTGGATCGACTTCAAAAACTGCTTGGGGATAATCAGGTCCGTATCGACATTGGCACGGTCCATCGGCGCAGCGATGCCTTTTAACACAGTAAAACTCTTCATAGTAATCGTCTCCTACCAATCTCTGACATCGACAAAATGACCGGCCACCGAGGCCGCTGCAGCCATCGCCGGGCTGACCAGATGCGTCCGCCCGCCAAAGCCCTGGCGCCCTTCGAAATTGCGGTTTGAGGTGGATGCGCAATGCTCCCCTTCGCCGAGTTTGTCCGAATTCATCGCCAGGCACATCGAACAGCCTGGCTCGCGCCACTCCAGGCCAGCCTCGATAAATATTTTGTCCAGCCCCTCTTCCTCGGCCTGCTGCTTGACCTGCCCCGAGCCCGGTACCACCAGCGCGCGCTTTACGTTGGCGGCAACTTTTTTGCCTTTCACGACAGCCGCAGCGGCGCGCAGATCTTCAATACGGGAGTTGGTGCAGGAACCGATGAACACCGCATCCAGTTTTATATCCGTAATCGGCATACCTGCCTTCAGGCCCATATAGTGCAGAGCGCGTTCGGTCGCTGCGCGCTTGCCGGTATCGTCGATTGTCGCCGGGTTGGGTATAACGCCACTGACCGGCAATACCATTTCCGGCGAGTTACCCCAGGTGACCTGCGGCTGTATATCTTCGCCACGTAACTCGACGATGCGATCAAAATGCGCATCGGAGTCACTATGCAGATCACGCCAGGCAGCAACAGCTTGATCCCACATGGCGCCCTGCGGCGCATAGGGCCGCCCCTTGACGTAGTCAATTGTGGTGTCGTCCACCGCGATCAGTCCGACGCGGGCGCCCGCTTCAATAGCCATATTACAAACGGTCATACGCCCTTCCATACTGAGGGAACGCACGACTTCGCCACCGAACTCAATCGCGTGGTGCGTGCCACCGGCCGTGCCAATTTCTCCTATCACCGCAAGCACGACATCCTTGGCAGTCACACCGGGTCGCAACTGCCCATCGATACGAACCAGCATGTTTTTCATTTTCTGCTGCACCAGACACTGGGTGGCCATAACATGCTCTACATCCGAGGTACCAATACCCTGCGCCATCGCGCCGAGTGCACCATGGGTTGAGGTGTGTGAATCGCCACAAACAATAGTCATACCCGGCAGAGTCACGCCCTGCTCCGGTCCGACTACGTGGACAATACCCTGACGTACATCGTTGATGTGAAACTCGAGAATATCGAAATCGCGGCAGTTATCATCCAGTGTCTGCACCTGCAACCGCGAGACCGCATCCGTAATACCGGCCACCCCGCCGCTGCGCTCGTGCGCCTCGGTGGGCACATTGTGATCGGGTACGGCAAAGTTCGCATCGACCCGCCACGGCTGACGGTTAGCTATTCGCAGCCCCTCAAAAGCCTGCGGCGATGTCACTTCGTGGATCAACTGGCGATCAATATAAATCAGCGCACTGCCGTCATCGCGTTCCTCTACCAGGTGGCTCTGCCACAACTTGTCGTAAAGTGTTTGTCCGCTCATAGGGGCACCTCCATTAAAAAGTAAGACACGTAAGCTTCAATGGATAAATTATGGGCTTGTATTATAGATAACTCAAATTTATTATTTTTATCACATGAATTCCTATTTGGAATAGATCTATGGATACCCAGAACCTTAAGGCGTTCCTGCTGGTGGCCGAAACCCGGTCATTTTCGCTCGCCGCTGAGAAGCTGCACCTGACGCAGCCGGCAGTCAGCAAGCGTGTGGCACAACTGGAAGAACAGCTCAATACCACCCTGTTTGACAGGATCGGCAGAACCATCAGCACAACTGAAGCGGGCCAGGCGCTGCTGCCCCATGCCCGCGCGGTGCAATTGGAACTACAAGCTGCAGAGCAATCGGTGCGCGACCTTGCCGGAGAGGTGCGCGGCAGACTGCGTTTGGCGACGAGCCACCATATCGGGCTGCACCGCCTGCCGCCGGTATTGAGCTTTTTCAGTCAGACCTACCCGAATGTGCAACTCGATATCGAGTTTATGGATTCAGAGCAGGCCTATGAACTGACCCTGCGCGGCGAGGCGGAACTGGCCGTCGTCACCCTGGCCCCCACGCCAGTGGACAACGTCGTCACGCGTCCGATCTGGCCCGATCCACTGGATTTCATGATACAGACGGGACACAGCTTGTCTGGCCACAAAGACATGGACCTGGAACAGTTGAGCAAATACCCCGCCATCCTGCCGGGGCTCAACACCTATACCGGGCAGATTGTTAAAAGCCTGTTCGACCGCCGTGGCCTACCGATGCAGGTAGCCATCGCCACCAACTACCTTGAGACGATACGGATGATGGCAGCAGTCGGGCTGGGCTGGACTGTACTGCCTCGCAGCATGCTGGATGCATCACTGGTTACCCTGCCGATTCACGATGCGCGCATAGAGCGAACACTGGGCGTCGTCCACCATGAAAGCCGCAGCCTGTCACGCGCCGCCCGCGCCTTTATCGAGGCGCTGGAATCCGTTTCTGAGATAGTACCGAACTAGTCCTTCTGCTCAGACTGGTGCAGCACACCGTCGCCGCGTCGCCCGTCTTTCCACATACCCTTGTGATCGGGAAAATAGAACGTGCCGTTAAAGCGCGCGACAACGCCGTCACGATTATAGATTCCACCGCTGCTGAAACCGAAGCGGCGCTTGATACTGACCTGCTCAACATCGGCCTGCAGCCATTGACCGAGACGCGCCGAGGATATGAAGTCGATACTCAGGTGCACCGTTGGGCTGCCCGAGGTAACACCGCGCGCCAGGTTGGTACCGGTGGCCGCGGTGATATCGGCCAGCGTCATCAGCACGCCGCCGTGGCAGATACCCATCGTGTTACAGTGCTGCGCCTGCACCAGCAGGCCGAAACTCGCGTTCTCTCCCTCTACACACCGATAAGACGGCTGCAAACTGTCGGTATAACCCAGACCTGTACGCAGTGGTTCAAACCCCGCTGGCACAGCTTCCTCAATAACGTCACCCACTACTGCGTTCCTCCTAAAAAATACCCATCGATAGACCGGCTGCAAACGCCTGGCCCAAATCCTCACTCGCCCTGCGCTGCTGTGTACTCCAAGCCCCGCGTAAAATCAGCGGTTCTGCCGCCGCTGGAAACGGGTAGCCGGACAGAATGCGTTCTGCCTGACGCTGCGCTCCGCGCCCGTCATTGCCCGCGCTGATCAACAATGCGTATGGCAATACCAGTCCACGGTCATTCGCCGGATAAAACGTGCGGTCGAGAAAATCCTTCATCGCGCCGCACAGCGCGCCTGAGTTTTCTGCCATCACCAGCAGCACACCATCCGCCCGCGACAACTGCCGGGTATCGGCATCCCAGGCCCGCTTCACGGTGGTCTCAACCCCCGACTCCAACTGCGCGCCGCGCAATGCTGCTCTGGTAAGGTTCGCACAGGTCCCGCTCTGGCTGTGATAGACGATCAACAGGGATTTCATTTCAACTTCGCTACTTGCTAACAGCTGCGTGAATTTGAACACAGTGGCACCGCGCTGTCATGCGCTCAAGAGATGGACAGTATTGGCGATGTAAAAAATTGCGACGCCTTAGGCGCAAGAAATTTAGCATTGCCCGAGAAGCCAAAAAGCGTACACACCTATAATCCGGTATGGGTTCTCCATGCACAGTTCGGGCTATTCAGATGATGGATCAAGTGCTCTAATACGAGCCGGTAAATTTTGCAGAGAGATTCAGTATGAACACGACAAATAGGCAGTGGGTATTGCGAGAGCGCCCGTCAGGTGTGGTTGGTCCCCAGCACTTCGAGCAGGTGCAGTCCCCTATGCCACAGCCCGACCTGGCTGCAGGACAGGTGTTACTAAAAACCCTGATGCTGGGGTTTGATCCCGCCATGCGCGGCTGGCTTGAGGATGCGCCCAGCTACCTGCCACCAGTGGCCATCGGCGAACCGATGCGTGCCAGTGGGGTCGGACAGGTTATAGAATCACAGAATAATGCCCTACCGGTCGGTACGCTGGTACAGGGACTGATGAACTGGCAGGAATACAGCATCGGTGATCCACAGGGGATGATTCCGCCGACCGCACTGCCCGCCGGCACCCCCCCGAATCTTGCACTAAGTGTATTCGGCAGCACCAGTCTCACCGCCTATTTCGGGCTGCTGGATGTCGGTCAGCCACAAGCGGGAGAAACCGTACTGGTGTCGGGCGCGGCCGGCGCTACCGGCTCGGTAGTCGCGCAAATCGCCAGACTGAAGGGCTGCCGAGTCGTCGGTCTGGCCGGTGGGCCGGAGAAGTGCGATTGGCTGCGCAGCGCTTGCAAACTCGACGCCGTCATCGACTACAAGAATGAACCCCTGCAACAGCGCATTGGCGAGTTATGCCCGGAGGGTGTGCACGTGTTCTTTGACAATGTCGGTGGAGAGACACTGGAGGCTGGTATTGCCCATATGGCGGACTTCGGCCGCATCGTACTGTGCGGGGCGATATCGGGCTACAACGATGTAGAGCCGAAGCCGGGGCCGCGCAACCTGATGCTACTGACCAGCCGCCGTATCAGAATGCAGGGATTTATCGTTCTGGATTATCTCGATCGGGCCGACGAAGCGATACAGGCGCTCAGTGAGTGGGTGCTCAACGGCGAGATCGCGTGGCGCGAGGATATCCAGCAGGGTTTCGACAATATTCCCAGTACCTTGCAGCGACTGTTCATCGGCAGCAATGTCGGCAAGCAATTGTTGAAACTGGCTGACCCCGAGTAGTTATCCACAGCCTATGCTGTGGATAACATTGGGGACAGGGATGTCAATACCCGCAGCATATCCGGATACGCCTGCACACGGACATCGGGTCAATGCACCGCCAATTTTTACTTTTAACTATATGTATCAGTGACTTACATTATTTTTAAAGTGTTTCAGCCACATTACACAGAAATAACGCAGGGTTATCAAACTTATGTGGATATCCTTTACTACAAAAAGTTGGCGAATACTAACGGTATAGCCCTCTATTTATGGCGGATTGCCCAGCAGCAGTGAATTTTTCGATTGCGTTGAAAGTCCGGTGGTAACGTTTTGGCCGTTATATCCTCACAGTGAAACGCCTGCTTCAATGAGTCATCCAGCGTAAACCCACGCCGATTGTTAGAAAAATACAATTGTCCTTTCTCGCGCAGCACCGCCATCGCCGCGCGTACTATATCGGCGTGATCGCGCTGCACGTCGAAGCTGTCAGCCATTGCCTTGGAATTGGAGAAGGACGGCGGATCCAGCAGGATAAGGTCGTATCGCCCCTGTGCACTGCCCAGCCAGGACAGACAGTCCTCCCTGATCACGGTATGCCGGCCACCCTGCAACTGATTCACCGCGAGATTTTTATTGAGCCAGTTAAGATAGGTGTTGGACAGATCGACACTGGTTGTGGATTGCGCCCCACCGAGTGCGGCATGCACTGTGGCGGTCCCGGTATAGCAGAAGAGATTGAGAAAGTCCTTACTCTTTGCCTCCTGCGCAATACGCAACCGCAGTGGACGATGATCGAGAAACAAACCCGTATCGAGATAATCGTGCAGGTTGACCAGCAGCTTCGCGCTGCCTTCTTGCACCGTCAATAACTCACCACGGCTGTCCTGCCGTATGTACTGCGCCTTCCCGCGCTGCCGACTGCGCTGCTTGTAGACAACATTCTCTGCTGCCACTCCCAATGCCTGCGGCAGCGCTGCGCGCACATCTTCCAGGCGCTGTTCTGCGACCTCCAGAGAAATTGATTTGGGCGCCTGGTATTCGGCGACATGGACATACTCGCCGTAAATATCCACAGCGACGGCATACTCCGGCATATCAGCATCGTACAGGCGATAGCACTGTACCTGCTCCCTTTTCACCCAGGACGCCAGGCGTTTGCGATTCTTGCCAATGCGGTTGGCGAACATGGTCGCGCCTTCGGTCAGCGCAGGTGCCACGCCAGACTCGCGCGCGCCGCTATCGCGCAGTTCATTGTCGCCCAGATCAAACAACAACAAACTGGTGGCGAGTTTGCCATTGAAGAGTGCATAGCGCTTGTGACTGCGCAATCCCGTGGCCCTCCCCAGATCCAGGTCAGAGGTCAGCACACCGGCCTGCCAGCCGGGAAACTCCCGGATCATCGCCTCGCCCAGCTGACGGTACAGGCCCATAAGACTTTCTTTCTCGCCGATGCGTTCACCGTAGGGCGGGTTGCTGATCAGCAGGCCGAACGGCAGCGGGCGATGGTCGGGCTTGCGCAGTTCTGACACCGGTTTACAGCTTACCCGCACAACCTTCTCAAGTCCGATACGGGCGATATTCTGTTGCGCGCGGCGGATCACTGCCGGATCCCAGTCGTAGCCGCGAATCTCGGGCAACTGTGCGGCCCTGCCTCGTTCGGCCAGCGCCAGTGCATCGCTGCGGATTGCGTGCCACTGCGCCGCGTCGTGCATCAGTAATCGCTCAAAGCCGAAGCGTTTGCGCGCCAGGCCGGGCGCGATATTTGCCACCATCATTGCGCCCTCCAGTAACAGTGTGGCAGAGCCACACAGGGGATCTATAAGCGCACCACCACGGGCGGCGATACCCGGCCAGTCGGCGCGCAACAGAACCGCCGCGGCCAGATTCTCCTTGAGCGGCGCGACACCGGACTGCAGCCGGTAGCCGCGCTGGTGTAGGCTGCCACCGGACAAATCGACAGACAGATGGGCGCGGTCGCGCACCAGCCGCACATTTATCCGCACATCGGGGTTGGCGCGATCCACTGAAGGTCGCTGCGCGGTTGCCGCGACAAACCAGTCGACGATGGCATCCTTGCTGCGCTGAGCACCGAACTGGGTGTTGCGAATATTCCGGTTCTCGCCGGAAAAATCGATCGTGATCGTCATCCGAGGGTCAAACAGTTGCCCCCAGTCGACGTCCTGCATACTGCGATACAGTGCATCGCCATCTGCCGCGTCCAACTGCGCGATTGGCCACAGCACACGGTTGGCGAGGCGCGACCACAGGCAGGCGCGGTAAGCCAGCGCACGCGGGCCGGTGAAATGCACACCGGCGACAGTTTCCCGCGTGGTCTGCGCGCCCAGGCTGTTCAATTCGTCGCACAACAGCGACTCGACCCCCTTCGGGCAGGTGGCAAACCAGGCGTTTGAATCGGCGTTGATCAGGGACAAGCCATTTATCCTTTGTACGGTCAAAGCGGCAGAGACTGCCCCTCATTGTAATGGTTACAGGTAGCGATTAACTGGGTGACTAGCGGTTGTCGGAACGTGGTGCAGGCGCTCGCTTGCCTGCTCGCGGAGCCGCCTTTTTCTTCCGGGGGGCTCTGGAGTTGGCTTTAGCTTTAGCTTTAGCTTTGGCTTTTGGCTTGTGCGTCGCCCTGGCTTTACCGGCCGGCGCATTCGCGGCCTTTTCTTTGTTCATAACATCCAGCACGAGATTGCTAGAACTTTCCATGTAATGGATATAACGGTCGTATTCATCGTCTGACAAGCGCCTGAGCACATCGTGCTGACGCATCAGGTTGACGAAGCGACGCTCCCGCTCGTACTGCTTGGGCAGTGCCAGCACGCCCCACTGCTCCAGCGTCTTCTCCAGAGCCGGGTTGTACGTCCTCATAAACTTGATAAGAAAGGGAATGGGATCGTGCCGCGCCAGCAATGCGGCACTGCGCAGCATCAACTCCAGCGGCATGATGGTCTCGCCACTTTCTATGTCTTCCAGCATGGCCCGGTCGGACAGCCCGAGACTTTCCGACAGGTCCTTCAACGACATACCCGCTGTCTCGCGCGCATCCTGCAGGAAGCGACCGGCCTCGGCCATCGCCTCCAAACGCTCGGGCTCCAACTTATTCAGCAGGGTATTACGCAGCCAGCTCTCGCCGAACATTGCGGTAAGGGTGGCAGTATTGCGGGCAAAGTCGAATGTGCCCCCGGCAATCTGCTCTGTCCGCTTACGCAGGGTCTCCAGTAGGGAATCGTTGTCTTTTTCTTTTCCGGCCATGCCCACAGCATAGCAGAAATCAGGCGGCTGGCGGCAAGCCTGTCTCCAGCGCGAAAATGCGCCGCAGAATATCGCGCCACTCGGTGTACTGGGCATCGAGGCCGCCACTGAGTTTAAATACTGTGCCACTGACTTCCATCACGGTAGGTGCCACCTCGTTGTTAAAACCCAGCGCTAGCTCATCCAGATCCTGTTGGTGAATTTTGGACCATTTGTAGGCGTTATAGGTCTGCTCCAGCGCGACGAAAGAACCACGCCTGCCCTGACTGCTCCTGCCGCTGACCCGCGCCTCGTATTCATCCCTGTACTCGGCCTGCTCCGCACTGTACTGACGCCACAGGTTGTAGGTAGGTGCCATCGCCTCTGCCAACTGTGCATACTGCTCGTCAACAGTATCGATAAACAGGTATTCCTGATTGCGGATGCGCACCACACGAACCAGCATAGGGTCATCCTCGGCGGGTAGTCGAAGCAAGGTGTAGCCTCCCTCCGGCGTACTTCCGAGATAGGATGAAAAAACTTCGGGGGCGAGCGCTATGGCATACCGCATCAGCGCGATCTGTCGCAGATCAGCCAATTGCTTGTTACTCATCTGGCGGCGCACCGCCAGCAGGTCCGACGCGATTCGCAGGTACACATCCAGATAGGGATCGCTGTCCATTTTCACCGGATAACCGGCGGAGGTTGTGGTACCGGTATACAGCTTGTCCAGCCACAGCGCGCCGGCCGCATCCCTCGCCACAATGCGCAGGTCGAGCCGCTGTCCATCGGAGTGTTCTATGGCGCCCGTCACCAGCAGTTCCGAGGAGTCCAGTGCTTCGGGAAGCACCCTGACGACACCCCACTCTCCGCTATCGATCAGGGTCCGTCGTAACACCACTGGCATGTACTTCGCCTCGGCCTTGCGAATTTCCGGGAAGATGCCGAGTTTGCTGTGAGTGGAGGCATCTGCCGGAATGCCAGGATTGAATACGACAATGCCAACATCGACATACCGCGCCTCGTCCACACTGTGCGCAAACGGGGTGTAAAGCGCCAGCCAAACAGCAATGAAAAATACACAAATAGCAGACGCAACTGCATTGGGAGCTCTTGCTGCGCCACGGTTGAGTGATGCCGCTATCGGGTTTCGGTGGTACATACCGTCCCTCTGGTCAAGGTCACTTCACATTTATAACCACTCTGGCCCGGTTCAAAACGGTTGTAGACGCGGTTGAGTACGAAGGGAAAAGTCACCTGGCTGGTGACGACGGTGGTCGCAACATTGAGTTTCTGTCCTGCCGCGCCCATTGTCATCACATGCTGGATACTGAGTCCATCTGGCAGCAGTAATTTGAACATCAGTTGATGGCCGTTCCAGCCACAGATCTCGGTACCAAATGGAGTCTCTACCTTACGCATCTCCCCCGGATAAAATTCACAGGTGAGATCGAAATCTTCTTCGCGCTCTATACGGATCTTGTGTTCACTCTGGGTAATTTCCAGTAGCGGCGATTGCGTAATCAGGTCTGCCATGCGCACCAGCCCCAGAATGGATGAACCACTGTTGGCACCCGAGCCTATCACCACCCCGCCGCCGAAATTACCCTGCTGCATACCACCCTGTTGTGCACGCCGTCGGGCCTCCCTGTTCAGCTCGCCTATCATTGAGTCCAGCTTCTGCTGGGTATTGTCGCTCTGGCTGTAGTCCATCTCCCAGGAGCCACTCATATTCACCGCCTGCACATTGTCGCCCAGCAGGACTGCCCGCTTCGGCGCGGGGCTGCTACAGGCTACAAGCAGGACACCAAACAGCGCGAACAGCAAGGCGTTCAACACCAGTCTCGGCGCGGTACACGGTGTTGATCTCTCAGAGCTATTCATATGGGCGGGAAGTTTACCTCAGGGCATTCCCTGTCGGCGAGCAATTGTAGACAGTTTAACTCAGTGGCTGCCCCTATATCACCCATTGAATATCGGCAGCGCTGCATGGTGTGCACAGCGCAAAACGGTAACGGTTCACTATGCTGAACAGCGAGCTCTGCAAACTGGGCTACTATACCTGCACTGAATCCAGCTCATCCAGACAACGGGGTATTGCGATAGTGTCTTCCACAATGAAAATCGGCATCTGCCTGCCTTACATGAAAGCCGGCCTCAGCCGCAAAGACTACCAGGCATGGTTCAAAGCCATCGACGACGGACCGTTTCACGCGCTGTCCTGTGGCGAGCGAATTCACGGTCCAACCTATGACATGCGTGTGCTGCTGGCCGCCGCAACCATGGCCACCACCAGAGTCGAACTTACGCCCACCCTGTACGTGCTGCCAATGCACAGTGCAGCCCGAGTCGCCAAGGAAGTCGCGACACTGGACATTCTGTCGGGAGACAGGGTCAACAGCATCGTACTCGGCTACGGCGGACGGCCCAAGGACTACGAGGCGTTGGGCGCCCGTTTTGAGGGACGATACGGCCGGATGGACCGCCAGGTGGACGAGATGCGCAAGGTCTGGCGTGGACAGGAGATTGTCGCTGGGGGCGGTGAGATAGGCCCGACAATGAACAGGGCAAACGGTCCTCGCCTACTGGCCGGCGCCATGGGTCCAAAAAGTATAGAGCGCTGCGCGCAATGGGCCGATGGACTCTACGCCTGGTCTGGCAATGGCGAAGCGGAAGAGCTGAGCAGAACATTTGCGCTGGCCGATGCGGCATGGGAGCGCGCCGGCAGAGCGCAGACGCCCTATCGTATGGGAGGATTCTGGTACACGCTGGCCGATGACGGACAACAGAAACTCTATGACTATGTCTACGAATATCTCGCGATTGCCGGCGACGATATCGCCACAATGATGGCCGAATCAGTGCACCGCAGCAGTGCAGATGCGGTGCGCGAGGCGCTGGATAACGCCGAAGAAGCCAGCTGTGAGGAGTTGTTCGTTGTGCCTGCGACAGCGGAGCTGTCGGAAATCGAGCGTCTGTGCGAGTTGCTGGCACGCCGCTGACCCCCACCGCCACTCTTCCCGAAGTCCCAAAAACCCATCGCCGCTGCGCATTCTGCGGGATTTGGACTCCCACTCAGCGCGGTGGGAGGCTATACTCGCGCCTTGAATCACAGCACTCAGGCACAATTTCATGGCAAAACGCGTATACCTCTTCGATGAAGGCAGCAAGGATGACAGAGACCTCCTCGGTGGCAAAGGCGCCAACCTTTGTGAAATGACCAGCCTGGGGCTGCCGGTGCCCTACGGTTTTGTAATAACCACCAGTACCTGTCGCG
The DNA here is from genome assembly GCF_055809315.1 of Halioglobus sp. D3-4. Classification (NCBI taxonomy): domain Bacteria; kingdom Pseudomonadati; phylum Pseudomonadota; class Gammaproteobacteria; order Cellvibrionales; family Halieaceae; genus Halioglobus; species Halioglobus sp. D3-4. The sequence goes on along the minus strand of NZ_CM147907.1, from coordinate 989,444 downwards.
AGTATTTCCAGGCCGGTAACAAACTGCCATCCCTGCTGGAGCAGGAATACCGCGTGGCGCTGGACCTCGTGGAGAAAAAAATGGGCGCACGTTTCGGTGACCCGGAAAACCCCCTGCTGTTTTCCGTTCGTTCCGGTGCGCCGGTCTCCATGCCCGGCATGATGAATACCATACTCAATCTCGGGCTCAACGATGAAATTACCGAAGGGCTGGCCATCAAGACAGGCAACCCGCGTTTCGCTTTCGATTCCTACCGCCGCTTTATCCAGATGTTTGCCGATGTCGTACTGGACGTTGGTGGCAATAAATTTGAACACGAACTGGAGCGCTACAAGCAGGCAAATAACAAGTCCGATGATATCGAAATGACTGCCGACGACTGGCGGGAAATCGTGCGCATCTACAAGACACTGGCCGAGCTCCCGGAAGATCCGTTCGTGCAGCTAAAAATGGCGGTGGAAGCAGTATTCCGCTCCTGGCACACACCGCGTGCGGTTGTGTACCGCGAAATGAACAATATCGACGACAGTCTGGGAACTGCTGTTGGCGTACAGGCCATGGTGTTTGGCAATTTCGGGGACAACTCGGGCTCGGGTGTGGCGTTCACACGTAATCCCGCCACCGGCGAGCGTATGTTTTTTGGCGAGTACCTGTTCAATGCTGCCGGCGAGGATGTGGTGGCAGGCATACGCACTCCCCTGCCCGTCTCCGCACTGCAGGAGCGTATGCCCGAGGTGTACGACCAGCTTTTCAAAACCCAGTCACTGCTGGAAAAGCATTACCGGGATATGCAGGATATCGAGTTCACCGTGCAGGACGGCAAGTTCTACATGCTGCAGACACGCAGTGGCAAACGCACAGGAAGGGCCTCGATAAAGATCGCAGTGGATATGGTGAAAGAGGGCCTGATCACTGAACGTGAGGCATTGATGCGCGTCTCACCCGAACACGTTGAGGCCTTCCTCCACCCCATGGTCGACCCCGCTGCGAAACAGGACATTATCGCCACCGGGCTGCCCGCCAGCCCCGGCGGCGCGACTGGCAAAGTAGTGTTCTCGGCGGAAGAGGCAGAGACAGAAAACGCCGCTGGCCACAGCGTGATTCTGCTGCGCCGTGAAACCACACCGGAAGATATTCACGGCATGCGCGTCGCTGCTGGCGTACTGACAGAATTGGGTGGCATGACCTCTCACGCTGCTGTGGTTGCGCGAGGTATGGGCGTATGCGCGATCACCGGCTGTGGTGCATTGAGCATTGATACCAGCGCCGGCACTGCAACAACGCAGGATGGTGTCTGTGTGAAGCGCGGAGACATTATCACGCTCGACGGCACATCCGGTGAAGTCATGCTGGGCGACATCGCAAAAATCGAGGCAAGCTCCAGCAACGACTTTCAGGAATTGCTGAGCTGGGCAGATAAACACCGCCGCTTGCGCGTGCGTGCCAATGCCGAGACACCGGAAGACGCAGCCAAGGCCAGAGAACTAGGTGCTGAAGGAATCGGCCTGTGCCGCACTGAGCATATGTTTTTCGCTGCAGAGCGTATCGGCGTGATGCGCGCAATGATCCTCTCGGAAACCGACGAGGAACGACAGACCTATCTGGATCAGCTGCAGGTATTCCAGCACGATGACATTCTGGAGCTGTTCCGCGTCATGGACGGTCTGCCAGTGACGATACGCCTGCTCGACCCGCCGCTGCATGAATTCCTGCCACAGGGCGGCGAGGATATGGAAGCACTGGCGGCGCAGGTCGGCAAACCGGTTGAACAGATACAGGAGATCGCGCACCGCTTGGCTGAGGTCAACCCCATGCTGGGCTTTCGTGGTTGCAGGCTTTCAGTCGTGTACCCGCAAATCACTGAAATGCAGGTCAAGGCGATCATCAATGCGGCGGCAGACGCGATCGAGAAAGGCTACCGTCCACTCCCTGAAATTATGATACCGCTGGTCATCAACGTGCGGGAAATACGCCTTATCACAGACATTATCGAGAAGTGTATTCACGAACTGACGCTTGCGCGCCAGGTCTCCATTCGCTACAAGATCGGTACGATGATGGAAACGCCGCGTGCTGCACTCGGCGCGGACCGCCTTGCACCTGAGGTGGAGTTCATGAGTTTCGGCACCAATGACCTGACACAGATGACCTATGGTTTCTCGCGTGATGACGCCGGCAAGTTTATACCCAAATATCTCAAGGAAAAGCTGATCGACGTAGATCCCTTTGTGTCGCTGGATCAACGCGCAGTCGGACGTTTAATGCAGATGGCGATCACGGAAAGTCGCGGCAAAAAGAAAGGCATCAAGTACGGCATCTGCGGCGAACACGGCGGCGACCCTCGCTCAATCCAGTTCTGCCACGATATCGGGCTCGACTACGTCTCCTGCAGCCCGTTCCGGGTGCCCATTGCACGTATTGCAGCAGCCCAGGCCAATGTCGGAGATGAAAAAGGCTGACACAGAACTGAACACTGCGAGGCTGCCATTAGGGCAGATCTCGCAGCTACTGCTGCAGGTTTTCTTTCAGTACGAACTTCAGTACTTTGCCGGCGGGGTTGCGTGGCAGCACGTCGATGACATGCATGCGCAGTGGTAATTTATAGCGTGCCAGCATCGGCTCGGCAAATTCCCGCAGTTCCTCAAGTGTCAACTCGTGTCCATCGTGCAACGCTACCACGGCGGTTACCGCCTCGCCCCACTTCTCATCCGGCAGGCCTATCACAGCCACCTCAGCGATGGAATCGTGTTTGTACAGTGCGCCCTCCACTTCTGCGGGGTACACATTTTCGCCTCCGGAAATGACCATATCCTTGAGGCGATCGCAGATAAAGAGGAAACCGTCCTCATCAAAATACCCGACATCGCCGGAGTGAAACCAGCCCTCTGCGTCTATGGCGGCGGCTGTTGCCTCTGGACGATTCCAGTAACCCTTCATGATGTTGGGCCCGCGCATACAGATCTCTCCGCGCACACCGGCAGCAACTGGCTGGTTGTTCTCATCGACTATCCGCGTGTCACTGAACAGCGGAGCTTGACCGGCTGAACCAAGCTTGCTGCGACTCCATTCAGGCGTAAGGAATGAGGAGAACGGTGCGGTCTCAGTGAGGCCGTAACCCTGGCAAAAATTAATGCCGCGCGCCGCGTAGAGCTCAATGAGTGATTCCGGCACCGGCGCGGCACCGCACATCAGCACGCGGACAGCATCCAGATTGGTCGTCGCGAACGACGGATGTTGCGACATAAACAGAAACATCGCCGGCGCGCCAAACATGTGGGAAACCTGATGCCGCTCAAAGTCTTTCAGCACCTGTGCCGGATCAAAATTGCGCAGCAGTACAACGGTAGAACCGGTGTGAAACGAGCCCAGCGTCATAACATTCAGCCCGCCGATATGGAATAGTGGCGCCGCTGTCAGTATCACGTCATCACGTGAGCCCCCGAATGCGAGCTGGGCATTGATGTTATTCCATACGATATTGCCATGTGTCAGCATCGCACCTTTGGGTAAACCGGTGGTACCGGAGGTGTACATAATGACGGCCACATCATGCATATCGACCGAAACGGCGTCGGCCAGTGGCTGCGCCTCTGGCCGTTCTGTCGGCAGGTGCCGCCAACCGTCGGCGGCACTCTCGCTGGTAAAAAACTGTTGGCAGCACAAATCACTGAGCACGGGTTCCAGTACTGGCCGTGATGCGTCGTCCACCACGAGAGTGTGGATGCCCGCATCATTGATGATAAAAGTCAGTTCCTGTGCCGTCAGGCGATAATTCAGCGGCACAAAGATGGCCCCCAGGGCCTGTGCGGCAAACATTGTTTCCAGCAGGGCCGGGTGATTAAATCCCAGATAGCCGACGCGGTCTCCAACGCATATACCGCCCGACTTCAACAAGCTGGACAGTCGCAACACACGCTCGGAAAATTCGCCATAGCTGAACGCCTGCTCTTCAAAGATCAGGGCTGTCCGCTCAGGATTGAGCCGCGCGCGCCGCAACATCGTACCGGCGAGATTGGGTTCTACCGAGGGTCTATGCACAGTTACCTCCTATCCGAGCGTTATGAGTGCGAGTGTTATGCGCTTTGGACAAGTCGCTTATTGTTGGGTCTTCTCTGGACCCGATACTACGCCAGAACGGTATGTCCGGCCAGCCACTTGAAGGCCCTGCGTATATCACAGGCGTCAATACAGGGAATTTGGCCAGTGAGCTTAAGTCAACTGTCAAAATCTGCTACCGTTGCCCCACATTTTTGCAGCACGGAGCAACCGCCACCATGATCAGCAGTTTCTACCCGCCACAGCGTACCCTGATGGGCCCCGGACCTTCAGATGTTTCATCTCGAGTACTGGGCGCACTGGCCCGACCTACGATTGGCCACCTCGATCCCCTGTTCCTGAAACTGATGGATGAGATCAAGGAACTCCTGCAGTACGCGTTTCAAACTGAAAACGCACTGACACTGCCGATCTCGGCTCCCGGCTCTGCGGGAATGGAGGCCTGTTTCGTCAACCTGGTATCGCCGGGCGACAAAGTGATCGTCTGTCAGAACGGCGTGTTCGGCGGGCGCATGAAGGAAAACGTCGAGCGCTGCGGCGGTACCGCTGTGATGGTTGAGGATGCCTGGGGTGAACCGGTCAGTCTGGACAAGGTCGAGGCCGCCTTCGATGAACACCCCGATGCCGCCATCCTCGCCTTTGTCCACGCCGAAACCTCAACGGGCGTTCAAAGTGATGTCAAATCACTGTGTACGCTGGCGAGCAGCCGCGGCGCACTTTCAATCGTCGACGCGGTGACCTCGGTCGGCGGTATAGAAGTCTGCGTCGATGAATGGGGAGTGGATGCCATGTACTCCGGCACCCAGAAATGCCTGTCTTGCGTTCCCGGCATCTCGCCGGTCACATTTGGCGAGCGCGCAGTAAAGCGTATCAACGAACGCACTCACAAAGTCCAGAGCTGGTTTCTGGATATGCAATTGGTGATGGGCTACTGGGGCAGTGGCAGTAAACGCGCCTACCACCACACCGCACCGATCAACAATCTGTACGCGTTGCATGAATCACTGGTTATGCTGCAGGAAGAAGGCCTGGATAACGCCTATGCCCGCCATCACCACAACCATCTGGCGTTGGTAGCCGGGCTCGAAGCGATGGGGCTGGCTATGGCCGTAGCACCAGAGCACCGTCTGCCACAATTGAATTCAGTTGTGATACCCGAGGGTGTTGACGATGCGGCACTGCGCACGGCTCTGCTCAATGAGTTCGACCTGGAAATCGGCGCCGGCCTCGGTGCGCTGGCGGGTAAAACCTGGCGTATCGGCCTGATGGGCTTCGGCAGCAGTGAGCGCAATGTGGTCTATTGCCTGAACGCGCTGGAAGCCATTTTGCAGCGTCAGGGCGCGTCGATCACCGCGGGTAAGGCGCTGGCGGCCGCTCGCGAGGTCTTCAATCAATAGATCTCAGCGATAGACTCTGGGGCAGGAAAACCTCCGGCCTCAGGGTCCGCTCAGCATCGACCACATACGCGCCGGCCCGGCACTGCCCGTTTCGCGGTGCACCAGGTAATCGGCATGCACATCGCGCCCGCGCAGCGGATCGAGCTCGATACTCCAGAGTGGCGACACCTCATTGGGAATCATTGAGTAGCGGACATCGATAACCCGGTGCGCATGCAGCGGGTCACGCGCGATATAGCCGTTGCTGAACCAGCGGAAGCGCTCGATATCCTTTGCCTGCTGTGAGCTGCGGTCCAGCCACGGCATATCCCTGTCAATATCCAGTTTTTGCACTGAGTCGCCCTCGAATACCCGCGGCGACAAGCCGGATCTCACTGCATCGACATAAAATCGATCCTCGGTTTCGTACACAATTTTCCACACGAGGATATTGGCAAAACTGGGCTTGGCCTCCAATCTCAGTGGTGTGTGTCCACGCTGTGCCGCCAGCAACTGCCCCATCTCCTGCGCCTCATTGCGCTGCCACAACCCCAGTGCCATATAACTCAGCGCCCACACCAAGCCGATACGCGCGTACACCGGTTTGCGCCGCCGCGCGGCCAGCACAACAGCCAACAGCAACGGGAGCGTAAACAATGGGTCGATGATCGATATGGTATTCCATGCGATGCGCTCATCACTGAATGGCCAGAACAACATCGTGCCGTATGTCGTGCAGGCATCCAGCAGCGCATGAGTGGCATAACCGAGTGTGCAGAACAGCCAACTCTGGCGGAATGTCAGCCCCCGCCGACGCCCCAGCACCGCGTGCAACACCAGCGCACAGAGTATTCCTCCAATCGGAATAAAAATCAGTGAATGCGTGAACTGCCGGTGGTATTCCAGAAACAGCAGCGGGTCGGAGCCAGAGCGGATCAACACATCCAGATCGGCTGCCATGCCGGCAAAAAAACCAAGCAAACCGGCAGTCGCCGCATAGCGTGGTTTACTGGATGCCTGCGGAAGTGCCGCACCCAATACGCCCTGAGTGAGGGGATCCACTAGCTGACGCGACTCAGCGTATTGACATCGCGATGATCAAAAGACTTCTTGTCGTAGATGTCCAGCACAGTGTTTTCAGTGTAACGCATCTTGTCCCCCTTCACTGTTATCGTATGTGTAAACGCTGTCGTGCGCGCCTGTTTGAACATGAAGGGTGCCTGCACGATACCACTGGTGTCAGCGGACACATCAAAAATCAGCTCCTCATCGACAGCACTCGCCGGAGCGAGCGTCCCAACGGCCAACACGGCTACGCCGCGAGGAATAGTGAAGGTTTCAACAATACTGTTGTCTGCCGGGTCCCAAAGCCAGTAACCGACCTGATCGTGAAAGACCTCGTCATTTGATTTACGGCTGACCTGCTGGTGATAGCGCACGACGGACAGTGTCTGCTTTTCGGCATTGGTCACATCACCCGCGGCCTCAAACACTATGGTCTCATAGTAGGGGTTGCGATCCTCACCGTCGGGTTCCGGCACTCTATCGACCCCCTTGTCGCCGCGCCAGGTTCCAACCAGTGCGGCCAGTGGGCCGTAATTGATGCCATCAATAATCGTGTGCGCATTCATTCGTACAAACTGCCTCTGTGGAAAAATTCTGCCAAATTTACAGAATTGTGAGGCGGCGTGCCACCCGCGCAAACTCTATCAACCCGATAACCGTGCCGTATGCGCTACTCGCTAGTCGATATCAAACGAATAATAAAGATCGACAGAATTCTCAATACTGCTGACCACCTCGAGCCACAGTCTCGAGCGAAAATAAAAACGAGAGGTCAGCACGTTCACCGGCTCGTACACACCGACCCCGTAAGACAGATAGAGGCGTTCACCAAAGTAACCGCTAACCGTCGCTGTTGCATCTGTTTCCGAGCCCTCGGCGCCGAACTCCACGTGACTGAGGCCTGGAATACGGTTGAGTTCCGTCACCAGTTCCGAGCGGTTTACCACGCCGCTGGCCAGCGACAGCGCGGCTGTGGTGCCATCGAGGCCGGCACCGGCGTCCATACCCCTGCCGCGGATAAGATACGACATAGCCTCCGACTGGCTCATGCTCGGATCAGAATAGAGATCGAGTTGCAGATTGTCCTCTAGCGGCCCCTGCACATGCACGCCCACGGTAACATCGCTATTATTGATGCGCCGCTCTGCCCGCACACTCACCGAAGGATTTGTGGGCGGGCCGGTAAAACTTATGGTGCCTCGCTTGATCTGTAGGCGTGCCTGATAGGCGCGAAATTCCCCGCCGTTGGTATTGAGGCTACCGAACAGTTGTAGCGGCTGTCCCGGTCTCTGCTGCAGGCGCAGATCGCCGCCGAGCTGGGTTTCCAACATGCTGCCGGTAACGCGAAGCCTGTCTTCAATATGGATTTGCACATTCATGCGCACCTTGAAGGGAAAGCGCTCGTGGACAATCTCACCATCGGAATCGACTTCCACAACCGAGGTCGACAGCGCGACACTGCCCTCTGGTAATTCCTCGATCTCCAGCACACCATCGAGAACCGTAAGCTTCCCTGTGAGTATCAACAGGTCGCGTTTCAGGGTTAGTTGCAGCGCTTCCGACAGCAACAATTCAGTGGTGGGTGGATAAAGGATGGATTGATTCTCCCCGCGGACATCGAGTTCAAGGCGCAGCTCCGGTTGCAATTCCAAGCTACCGGTAAGTTCCAGAGAGCCACCACCGAGAACACCTGTGCCCTCAATACTCGCCGCAGCGTCGCGCACATCCAGAGTCAGCTGCAGATCCTCCAGCACAGTGGGGTTGCCTTCCAGCGCGATGTGACCATCGGCGAGTGTCAATCTGCCGAAACCCTGTGGTTTGTCGATGGTACCAGCAAGGGAGATCTCACCGCTGAGCTTCCCCGCGAGTTGTGACAGCGCTGGAACAAACGGTGTCAGCCCTGCCATCCGTATCTGATCAACGGTTATCGTGCCGCTGATGGCCTCTGCCCTTTCCGATGGCAGCAGGAGTTCCAGCGCCAGGATGCGACGACTGCCGCGCTCCACAGCGGCATCAAGTTGCAGGCCTTTGCCGGTAGTGTGCGCGCTAATATCCGCTGCATCCCATCCGAACTCCGCGCTCTCGCCTTCCTCAAAATACTGTGTCAGCACCACCGCTGTAGTCTGAGCTCGTCCACTCACTGTCACCGGGGATTGCGGCTGCCACTGCGCATCGAGTTGCAGTTCCACGTCCCCTGTCATGTCCAATTCAGGTGGCAATATGCCTGCCAGAATCTGCAGATTTCCCTGCAGTGCAATACTGCCATTGCCCCCCGAGCCGAGCACTGCGCTGCCGGGACACACGTCGGCAAACTGATGTCGCCAACAATGCCCCGCAATCGTGAACTGCTCCTCTGCGAGCTTACCATTCAGCGCAACTGGCTCTGCCAGCACCCAATCGCCGACGGGAGTTTGCAGGCGGGTTGGCGCTAGTGTTCCCCGCCAGGTGTCGCCCGTTACCGTACCGGACACATTGAGCTCTCCCTGCACATCGCCGCGGCTGGCCAGAGCAATCGACTGCGCGCGCGCATCCCCGCGCGCGGACAACTGCAGTTCCGGGAAGCTCAGAGCGCCGACCTGTAGATCATTAACCATAGTAGCGAGCGAGAAAGACTGATTGGCGGAAGCCTTGTAGTGACCGCTAAATGTTGCCTGCGCGACCTGCAGCGCAGACCAGTTCAGCTGCAGCACTCGCCCACTTAGCTGAACCTGATCTCGATCGGAAGATATTTCGCCTTCCACTTCCAGCAGCCCGTTGCTGCCCTCGTACCAGCGGCCGATATCGTCGACCTTAAGCCGAAGGTGGGCACTACCAGCCGCCTCTGTGGCAGACTGCACCGTCAACTGGGCGCCGTTGACCTCTGCTTGCAGATCGCTGTGTGCAAGCCGCAATTCGCTATCTAGACCGGTGAAGCCAACAATACTGGCAGGCATGTCATTGACCTGCCCCTGCACGGCGATATCTGCTACCTGTAGCTGCCACTGTTGGCCTTGGAGGCTTCCGGACAACTGCACACTGCCATTGACTCGACCGACCACGACGTCACTGAGAGCCGGAAGGTCCAGCCCACTGGACTGCAATGCCAGCGACCAGTTGATAGCGGGCGACAAAAGGAACTCGCCGCTGGCGTGCATTGTGTTGTCGCCTTCTGCGGACGTTACCGCGAGATCCGACAGCGATAGCCGTCCGTTCTGGTGCCGCCCCTGCACTGCCAGCTCCAGTATTCCGTAGCCCAGCCCTCGGGCCGACCCATGCAATTCAAAATACTGCGCTTCGATGGAGCCGTTGACAGTGACGGCAACAGGAAATTGCAAGGTCGCGTCCTTTAACGCGTCAGGCACAGCGCCGAACTCCGCCAGCGCGAGTGATTCACCGGATGTCGCTGTCGCATTCATCGAGAACGGCATGCCCGCTGACAATACGTCGACCTCGACATCGCCCTGTACGCTCACCGCACTGTCAGAACTCACTCGCAGTGCCAGGGCGGACAGGTCACCGTCTGCTGACAGAGTGACGGAGCCATCGAAGAGCTCGGGATAGTGAAACTGTTCCCGCAACTCGACACTTGCTTGTGCTTGCAGCGGCCAATGCCCTGAAAACGCCAAACTGCCGCTCAGCGAAATGTCGCCGAGATCCGCGCTAAGCACTTGCAGAGTATTCAACTCCAGCGCCGTACGCTGCCATGTTCCACGCAGGGTAAGTGCGTCGAGTTGCTGTGCCGCGCCGTAAAAATCCCACCGGGGCTTTTCCAGATGAAGCTCGTCCACGGCCAGCGTCAATGGCAGGTCAATGCTTGGCAGCGTTATGGGTGAGGCTTGTCCGTCCTGTTCGTTGTCGCTGGAAAACAGGGTCAGTTTGGGCTGTTCAATAACCGCGCTATGCACCTCAATTGTGGATTCCTGCAGACGCACACTGCCACTGAGTGAACCCTGCTGCCAGTGTCCCCCGCTCCAGCCAACGCGAAGGGAAGCGATGTTCAGGGCCTGCGTCTCAAGCGTCAGTGGAAACTCAAGCGGCGTCGAGTCGGGCCCCTGACCGCCAGTAGACCGCTGTTCCTGCTCGTTGGACGCATCCGTCAGTAGCGTGATATCCAGCTCCTCCACCTGCAACTGCCGAAAGCAGATCGCGGCCCGCCACAGGCAATCCGGTTCCAACTCGGCACCGATGCGCCGCAGATCGATGCGCAAATCGGCGGTGTCGTACTGCAGGCGGTCTAAATGGAGCAGACCGCCCAGGGTACCGCCGCGATAATCGATGCGCACTGGCAGCAGCCGCTCCACGCTCTGGACAACACTGCGCGTGCCGGCTTCTGTAAAGAGCACCAGTAACCCTGCTACACAAAGCGCAGCCGGTACAAACACCAGGAGAACGAGCAGTGTGCGGCGAAGCGGCTTCAAAACTCTGCGCCTATCGCCAGATGGAAATACCAGTCGGGGTTCTTTTCACTCACGCTGTTTGCCAACTCGAAACGGACAGCACCCACCGGTGTCATGTAATGAATACCGAAGCCGGCACCCACCTTGGCGTCAAAATGGCTTTCATCGAAGGCATCGCCGCCGTCGACATACAGGGCACCGCGCCATTTATCGGTAAAATAGTACTGGTACTCGAAACTGGCAATCGCCAGCCGGTTTCCACCCACCACCACTGTTTTGGTACTGCCATCTGCACGTACCAACGTTTCCTCCTGACCTATCGACTGATAGGCGTAACCACGGATACTCTCGTTGCCGCCGGCAAAGAAGCTCAATGACGGGGCGAGATCACTGCGATCACCGTTAGCAATTTCTACCGCACCGAGTTCGCTTCGCATAACCAGGCGATGACGTGGCCAGGGCGTAACGATATAGCGCAGCTCGGCCGTGAAGCGCAGTAAATCAATATCTGAAACAACATGCTGCGCTCCACCTTCAAGCGTATAGAGCTGTGAAAAACCACCCTCGGGATCCACCAGAGAGCCCTTATACTGACGGCTGGATACCGAACCACCGAGCAACAGGTAATCGTGAGACGGACTGCGGCTAAGATCGTCCCACGATTCGTTCAGGCCGCGCAGCGAATAACTATAGACCCACTTGCCCTCCTTGATCTCCCGCCGCACGCCCGCTTCCAATTGCCGACTTTCGAGATCGCCGTATTCATTCTCACCCAACATCCCCCACAACTGGACAACATCGGTGAGCGGATTTGTGATGGGAATGGAATAGGTAAACCGGCCACTGGGGTTAACCGGTGAGTACTCGACGCGGGTGACCTGGCTATGACCAAAACGATTGATTCGCGGTGTACGCCAGGTCATGGAAACGCGCTCTTCGGTATCCGTACTGTAGCCCACGCCCACTTCAAAGTTGTGTCGTTTGGCTGCCTGCAAGCGCACATCGATAGGCACGATTTCACCGTACTCGCGCCCGCGCACAGGCTGCACAATGACGCTGGAAAAATAATTGGTCTTTTGCAGATTGGACTGTAGTTTACGCAGACTGATTTGATCGAAATAATCGCCGGGTTGAAAAGGGCACAGACTGTCCAGCAGCTCACTATCAATCAGCGTGTGATCAACGCGTATCTCGCCGAACCGAAATCGCGGACCGCTCTGGTAATGAAGAAAAATATCGGCGCTTTCGGCCTCGGCATTTACCTCCACCCTGCTGAGTGAGAAGCTGCCTCTGAGATAGCCTCGCTGTTGTCCTGTGGACAGCAGCTTGCTACGGAAACTCTCGAAAACGCCGTGGTGAAGCCTGTCGCCGACAACGAGGCCGGTATCGGCCAGTAGCCCCATCATCACGTCATCGTTGGCGGCGGCACCGGTTATCTCTATATCGATATCGCGAATGCGCACCGGCTCACCCTGATCCACGGCGATAGTAAGTGACCAGACAGGGTCGGTGCGCTGCACATCCAACGAGATGTCAGGACTGTAATACCCCAGAGCCTGAAGCGCTTCGCGCACCTTGGCGCGCGCCGAGATCACAAAATTGAGCCTGTCCTGGTCAGTGTCCGGCGGGGCTCCCAGATAGGCCTGGACATTTCTCAGGCGCTCGCCCTTGATGCCCTTTACGGAATATTCCAGCGTTGCCGCTTGCACAGTCAGCGGAACAAGCAGCAACAGGCCAACACACCAGCGGATTGCAGGTAGCAGCGTCGCCAGAGCTGTCGCTTTGGAAATCAAGCGTGAGCGGCACTGCCCCAGTAGTTATACCCGGCAATCCTCGGTGTACTCGGCAGATAGGCCCGGTGCAACTCAGATACGGCGAACCCACCGTCCGATAACAACTGGGGGATATTCCGATTGAGGTTGCAACCGCCGGCTAATCGTCGCCAGTATGGATTGATCCTGTCCTGCCATTTACAGACACTGCGATCAGGCGCCTTGCCATGCTCACAGAAAATCAGTTTTCCACCCGGCCGCAGTACTCTGGCCATACCTTGTAAGGCGGTTACCGGGTCGGGAATGGTGCACAGCGCAAACGTCACAAGCACCGTATCGACGCTGGCATCATCCAGCGGAATCTGCTCCCCTGGCAGGCCGACGAACTCAACGTCGAAATCAAGGTGCGCCGCTCGCTCTGCTGCCAATTCCCAGGATTCCTCAGACGGGTCCAGACCAATCAGGCGATCCACCCTGCTGGCATCGTACAACGGCAGATTCAGGCCGGTGCCGATACCAATTTCCAGGACGGTTCCTGTGGCCTGTGAGACGACTTTTTCGCGCTGTTTCATAATCGGTTTGGTACCGCAGGCGCAGTTGATAAACCGCGGTAATACGTATTTGTCGTAAAATCCCATATCAGCCTCCTATAGTGAATCTGCCCAGATTGTAGACCCAAGCGCTGCGCAAAAATACGCCTATATGGCAGGATTGAAAAAGAAACGTAGCGGTGCCTCCCGCAATCCTTACGGACTGTCGATTAGCCGACACAATACCGGCTCTAGAAGACCTGCTACGCCTCAGTTGGTGATTACAGCCGCGGCCAGACCGTTAGAGTACCGCGTCGACACGCTCAACGATTGTGCCATTGGCGGTCCCGCCACCTTCACAAATCGCGAGCAGGCCATAACGCTTTTGGCTGCGATGCAGCTCGTGTACCAGTGTTGTCATCAGTTTCGCGCCCGTGCCACCAAGTGGGTGCCCCAGTGCCTGTGCGCCGCCATTGACATTCAGCTTGTCCAGATCAGCACCCAGCGCCTTGGCCCAAGACAGGGGTACAGAGCCGAACGCCTCGTTCACTTCGAATAAATCAATTTGATCGAGGCTCATTCCGGCCCGCTCCAGCACTTTTTCTGTCGCAGGTATCGGCCCCTCAAGCATGATGACGGGATCGGAGCCCACCACGCTCATAGCGACGATACGCGCCAGTGGTTTCAGGCCAAGTCGCTTGCAGGTTGCGCCATTGGCGATCATCACAGCGGCCGCGCCGTCGCAAATCTGGGAGGCATTGGCAGCCGTCAGCAGACCACCCTCCTGCAGCGGCTGTAAACCGGCGATTGCGTCGATCGTGGCATCCATACGAATGCCCTCATCCTGGGAGTGCATTTCACGCGTTCCGTCTTCCAGCTCGACTTCTATCGGTACAATTTCATCTTTGAAGCGGCCTTCCTCCACTGATCGCTTCGCCTTCATGTGACTTGCCAGCGCAAAGGCATTCAATTCATCCGCCGTCAGTTCATACTTTGTTGCCAGCATTTCTGCGCCGGCAAACTGGTTGAACTGCACACCCGGATAACGCTCGGAGATCTTTTTCCCATACGGCACACCGTGATCGGCCTTAAAGCCATCGATGATATTAGCGCCGATAGGTACCTGGCTCATGCTCTCCACTCCACCCGCAATGACCAGGTCCTGGGTACCGGAGAGTACGCCCTGCGCGGCAAAGTGCATGGCCTGCTGCCCGGATCCGCACTGTCGATCAACGGTAGTGCCCGGTACTGCCTCGCCAAGTACGGATGAAAGACAGACATTGCGCGCGATATTGCTAGACTGCGCCCCCACCTGCGACACGCAACCAAAGATAAGATCGTCTATTTCGCCCACTGCCACACCGGTTTTAGCCACGAGTGCGTCCACCACCTCTGCGCCAAGGTCAATCGGGTGAATCTTTGACAAGCGTCCATTCTTCTTGCCACCCGCGCTGCGCACGGCACCCACTATATAAGCATCTGTCACTTGTCGAACTCCTTACAGTTAAGGTTGATATGATAATTTGGTAGTGTGCTTTGGACGCGATTGCGCTGGAGCATCAAGACTTGGGCTGCACGGCCTTTAATTCATTGACATGTAGCACACCAAACAAAAACACGTTGAACAAATGTTTGCCCAACGACCCCGGTGCCTGCTTACAGAGATTGAAGTAGACGGCGGTTTCGAGAAGGTGAATCAGGATGAGAATGGCCAGTAGCCTCATGGCCCAGACACCGGCGACAGTGTCGCCCTGCACCAGAACAAGCGCTGCCAGAATGGCATAAACCACTAATAGAACTTTCTTTGCTGTTGACATGCAGTGCTCCTGCTATTCAAGTTGAAGTAAATGTATATTCATGCGCTGCAGGCACATCGATTGATGTGTCTCTATGACTGATAGGCTTCCGGGTCCAGTCTGCGCATTTCGGCCTCAATCCATCGTTCAACTTCGTCCATTAATTCGCCTGGTTCACGTCCCTCCGCCGACACGGGCTGACCGATCGACACATCGATAGTCCCGGGAATCATGGAAAACGTCCGCCTTGGCCAACAACGCCCGGAAGTTACCGCGATAGGCACGACATATGCCCCTGTCGCGACGGCCAGGCGGGTTGCCCCCGATTTGTAAGTCCCTTTGGATCCGCGCTCGCCGCGCGTCCCCTCCGGAAACATAATGATCCACTTTCCCTGGTTCATCAATTTTTCACCCTGCTCCGCGACCTTGGCCCAGGCCTTGTTGCGCTGCGAGCGGTCGATATGGATCATGCCAAGGCGCCCGATGCACCAGCCGAATACGGGGATGCGTAACAACTCTTTCTTAAAGACATACGCCAGCGGGTGTGATGTAAAACTGGCAAAGAAAAACGTCTCCCAGGTCGACTGGTGTTTGGGGCACAAAATAGTTCGGCGCATATCTTCTGCGCTGGGGAGATTTTCTTCACCCTGAATACGATATTTCACTCCGCCCACGATACGCGCAGCGGCGACAACGCCCCTGAGCCAGGGTGCAGCAAACCACCACCAGAGTTTTTTGTCACTGAGAAACAACGAGCAAAATACCAGCACAAGCCCGACGGGGATCACTGTTAGTACGATCCAGGCAAATACTATGACCGACCGAATAGCATTCATTATAGGATTCCACAGTTAAATTGCGTTGCATTAAACCAGATTGTTGCCCTCGACGAAAACCCGAGACCTGCTTTCTGTCTGGATCCGCGTTAATATTAGAGGTTGAACGGCAGGGGGATCAATCACTATGACAACAAGCCTGACTGCCGGCCTGCACCCGGCGTCTAAGGGCGCCTACGCGTTGCTGGCACCCCACAGCAGCTGGGGCTGGAGCAATGCCGGACTGATCGTCGACAGCGAAGAGTCACTGCTGGTCGATACCGTGTATGGCCTGGAACTGACCGACATGCTTGAACTGATGAGCAGAATGGTTACCCTCGCCGGATTCCCGGGGAAAAATTAGGCTGTCGAGGGTATTGGCGTGCCTCACGATGGCCTGTAATTCTGACGCCACATCGTTATACTGAGTCGTTGACAACAGGCGCCATCCGGGCACAGGGAATTCTTGAAAAAACCCGTTTCAAAAGCAGATATTCGCGACGAGCTTATTGAGGAGACTGAGCGTTTCCTCAAGAGGGGCGGCGCCGTCAATGAAATTCCACGGGGCCTCTCCGGCAACAACCCGGGCGATCCGCCAGCATTCCTCAATCGCCGCTTATTTATCGAACCAAAAACACCACGCACACTGGTTCCAGAGGTAGTCGCTGCGATAGAAGCGCGACGCAAAGAGAAATATCGCACCAAAACCGGCCCCAAGAACCGATTACCCCGAATGCGCCGCAAAATCATCTACGACGATTTTGGTGAACCGCTGCGCAGAGTCTGGACAGAGGAGTAGTATTTTGAGCACTGACATCACCCCCTTCACAGCAGCCATTCCCGATGCCGCGCTGCAGGACTTGAAACAACGTCTCAGCAATTCGCGCTGGCCAGATAAGGAAACCTGCGACGACTGGAGTCAGGGAATACCGCTGGCCTACACCCGGGAGCTGGCAGAGTATTGGGCGACAGACTACGACTGGCGGCGTTTCGAGAAGAAGCTCAATAGCTGGCCGCAGTTTGTCACTACTATCGACGACATCGACATCCACTTCATTCACGTCAAGAGCCCGCACGAAAATGCCCTGCCGCTTATCATGTCCCACGGCTGGCCCGGTTCTATTGTCGAGTTCCACAAGATTATCGATGCGCTGGCCAACCCAACAGCCCACGGTGGCAGTGAAAACGATGCCTTCCACGTCGTCGCTCCCTGCCTGCCCGGCTACGGTTTCTCCGGCAAACCCACTACCACTGGCACCTCGGTGGAAAAAATCGGGGCCATGTGGGGCGAGTTAATGAAGCGCCTGGGCTATTCACGCTATGTCGCCCAGGGCGGTGATTGGGGCAGCATGATTACACAGAGTATGGGGGTTACAGAAACCGAGCACTGCGCGGGTATTCACATTACGATGCCAATTGTAGCGCCGGACCCGGACACCATGAATGACCTCACAGAAAAAGAACAACTGGCACTGGCCGACATGGGCGCTTACGCAGAAAAAGGCGCGGGCTATTCAAAACAGCAGTCCACCTGCCCGCAGACACTGGGATACGGCCTGGCAGATTCACCCATTGGGCAGATGGCCTGGGTCGTGGAAAAATTCCATGGCTGGACAGATTGTGAAGCCGATGGACAGAGCCACCCGGAAAACGTCCTCACCAAGGATGAGTTACTTGACAACGTTATGATGTACTGGCTCAACAACGCCGCGGCCAGTTCCGCGCGGCTGTACTGGGAGAGTTTCAACAACCCCAGTATGGACCCGATCACGATGCCCGTAGGCGTATCGATTTTCCCACGGGAGCTGTTTCGCGGCAGCCGCCGCTGGGCACAAAAGCGCTATTCGAACATCATCTACTGGAATGAACTGGAACGTGGCGGGCATTTCGCAGCGCTGGAGCAGCCGCAACAGTTTTTGGCGGAAGTACGCAACTGTTTCAGCCTGTTGCGTTAGGGCGAGCTGAGCGCAGCGCCGGGTACAGAGATCAGTTCTCGTCGAACTCTTCGCTGGTTTGCAGGCTGCTGCTGAAGTTTGCCGTGCCGGATGGCTTTTCAGTATCCGTCTTTTTGAACATCGGATCATCGTGGATGAACCGCTTGAACACCTCTTCTGCGCGCTGCACCACTGGCGCGAGGCCCGAGGGGGGGGCGCTGTCCAAATCTATCACTGAGTCTGACTCGTCGCTATCGGGTTCCGTGCGATCGTCGTGAGAATGCGTGCTCAACTGCTCCCTGGGCGCAGACATCGCGACCTCATCGTCCAAGCGTTGATCCTGCTCTTCGTCCGGCGGCAGGAACACAGGCGGCCTCGGCTCTCGCTCTCGCAGCGACACCACATCAGACGGGCTTTTGTCGGACGCGCTGTCGACATCACGTGCTGGCGTGTGTCTCAAATTTGGGGCCGGTGCTCTGGCTATCGCCTCGCCGATATCCGCATCGTAAGCGCTACTATCACGGACACTACCCGGACCACTGCCGATAAACTCCAGGTTATCCAGGGCGTCGTCCGGCGCGGATTCGACAGTGTGCTTAGCGTTAACAGGAGCAGCATCTGGCGCTTTCATGATGGGCTCGACAGAGGGCTCAACCGGCTGTTCAACGGCGGGTTCAGTCAGTGATTCGGCGGGAGCAGGGGTTGCCACAGCTCGCGGTTTGATGCCAATGCGCGCCAGACTGGGAGTGTGACCGGGCGGCTTGCCTTTACCGTAGCTGCCCGGCTTGAGCATACGCGCCTGCTCGGCGAGCGTTACACCCGCGCTGGTATCCATGGATACGCTGGCATCCCCCCGTGTAGCGGAGGCGGCAAATTCCGCCCCTGCGACTTCTACATCGTACTGTGACCCGGCGCTTGCACCACTGGCGACACGCAGTTGCGGCACCTGTACAACCTCTTCTGGCGCTTCCTGGACAGGTTCCCGCTCCAGCTGAGGCTCCGACGCCGCTCGTTGCTTAAGAACTTCACTGGCGCACTCGGCCCAGCGCCCGAAATGTGCTGACTCTGACGGATCTGGCATGCGGTGTTTGCGAAAGTTGTGCATCGCGCGGAAAAACCGCCGCTGCACCGCGCGATAGTAATGAATGTGATCTTCGGTCTGCAGAGGCACGACCTCTGCACCGTTGCGAATAATCAGCATCTGGGCTGGTAACTGGCCCTGCAGAGTTGCCAGTAGATCAGCCGCAAAGCAAAGACGGAAAGGCGATTGTAGCGAATTGTCGACACGGGTTTCACAGGGGATATAGAGAAAATCGCCCAGCTCAGAGAAACCACTGGTGCGCATCAATAAATCGACAGTACCGGAGAGTGTGCCGAACGCCAGCTGCCCATTGACAATGAAGTCTGCGCCAAGACGCATGGCTTCGAGTGTCGCGACACGGCGGTCAGGCTCTACCTCACCTTCCTCGATCACGGCGACATTTCGGCCCTCGGAACGCAGCGTGGCGACGATATCATCCTGCTGCGGGGACTGTGGATAGGTGCTGATGCTTTCCAGATCCGGGGGAATCCCGTGTTCGGGGTTCTCTACTGTGAGGCGCTCCATCCAGACGGCAAACGGTGACTCTCGGAACAGCACGAGATCGTCCGGGGTGTACGTCATGGCATTGTCGACAATATAGCGATACATAGTTATTAGTCGCTTTCCCACGTGTCCATTTTAGCCAGAGCGAAATGATGCCCACAGCCTCGCTACAGTTATATCCGAATGCCCTGCCACTGTCCACGTCCAGCGGCACAAACTACCCCGGGTTGGGTAGCATTTCACTGGCTTTTGTAGACCGTCGCCCCGCCAATGATAGTGAGGTCTACCTTGAGATCACGCATCGCCTTGGGATCGTCCAGCAAATTGCCCGACAACACCACCAGATCGGCATATTTACCCGGATTCAGCGATCCGCGGTTATCTTCCTGAAAAACCTGCCATGCGGCATCGATCGTGACTGCACGCAGCGCCTCCATCACCCCGATGCGCTGCTGCGGGCCGAGCACGTCACCCCCGGTGGTTATGCGAAAAACCTGGCTCCACACAGCCTGCAGCGGCTCCATTGGCGTCACCGGCGTATCCAGATGGGAACTGAAGCGCAAACCGTGATCCAGCGCCCATTTGGAAGGACTGATGGTCGCTGCGCGTGTCGGCCCCATAAAAATGTCCCGATGGCGGTCGCCCCAGTACCAGGTATGGGCAGTAAAGAAGCTCGGGGTTACGCCCAGTGCTTTCATTCTTGCGATCTGGTCTTTGCGCGCCATCTGGCCATGAATCAGTATCATCCGGGGGTCCTCCACCGGGTGCACTTTCTGGGCGGCCTCAAACGCATCCAGGATATCCTCAATAGCGGCGTCGCCGTTGCCGTGGATGGCGAGCTGATATCCGGCCTTGTGCAGCACCTCTACCTGATCAAATAACTCCTCGCGGGAAAGCGTCGGATACCCGCGGTAATCGGCATCACCCTGATACGGGGTGTAGTAAGGCTCGCTCAGATATCCGGTATAGCCTTGTATACTTCCATCGGCCACCAGTTTCACCG
The DNA here is from genome assembly GCF_055809315.1 of Halioglobus sp. D3-4. Classification (NCBI taxonomy): domain Bacteria; kingdom Pseudomonadati; phylum Pseudomonadota; class Gammaproteobacteria; order Cellvibrionales; family Halieaceae; genus Halioglobus; species Halioglobus sp. D3-4. Next base: position 969,136 of record NZ_CM147907.1, on the reverse strand, counting down.
CACTCATGGTCACTTTATCGCTGTTGTAGTCAGTCGGGTCGTACTCGCCATTTAACAACAGCTCCCCCCACTCCGTTTCAAACGGAAACAGGATCAGCCGCTGTTGGATCACCCCCAGCTTGCTGAACAGTGACAGACCCATCGCCAGTTCCGGCGTGACACCACCGGACTGTGCTGTCGTCACGCCCATTGCCGAATACTCATTGGCCGCCGATTTTATCAGGCGATAGGTATCGACCAGGCTCATATCCTGCAGTTCGCGCATAACCTCCAGCCTGGCCGTCTCCTCCAGCAGGCCATTGGGCTCCTGAGACCCGGGCATGCGTCCGATGATACCGCCCTCAGGGTCGGGCGTATCAGCATTGATGCCGACGCGCTCAAGCGCGACGCTGTTTGCTACCAGCATATGCCCGGAAACGTGCATCGCTACGACCGGGTGCTCGGTGGACACGCTGTCGAGTTCCTCCCGGGTCGGATGGCGCTGCTCGGCCAGCAGGGTATCGTCGTAACCAAAGCCACTCACCCATTCGCCCGGTGCCATTTTTTCGGCCTGCTCCTCAAGCGCTTCCAAGACATCAGCGATGGTGAGATTGCTGCCGATCGGGGGGCTGTTCAGGTCGGCCGCTATCACCGACAAACCCGAGCCGGGAAAATGCCCGTGGGCATCGATAAACCCTGGCAACATGGTGCGACCGCGCAGATCCACCACCTCCGTATCTTCATCGACTAGCGCCATAATCTCGTCTGTGGTACCTACCTTCTCGATACGCTCCTTGCGAGTCGACAGCGCCTCGGCTACCGGGTTGTTGGCATCCATGGTGAGTATGCTGCCGTTGATGAACACCTGGTGGGCGGGCGCCTGCGGTGAGCGCACCGCCATTTTGCCAAGCACACCCAAACCTGCGATCAAAGCCACCAGAATCAGTACTGCGGTTTTCCAATTCACTGTCTCAGCCTCGCGCTGTTCGATGTTTAGTTTTCCAGATCAGTGCGGCACCCCACTGCCTCATTCAACTTCGCCAATGAGCAGATTGGCGAGTTGGGCACGGTGCCACGCGGCATCACCCCACAGTAGCTGGCTGTGTTTCTGGCGTTTGAAGTACAGGTGCACAAAGCATTCCCAGGTAAACCCGATACCGCCGTGGTACTGCACAGAGCGCCCTGATGCAAAGGCCGCTGTTTCACTGGCTGAAGCCTTGGCCATATGCGCGGTCTCTGCAGCGCGTGCCGGCTCCGTCTCGTAGGCACAGGCAGCGTTATAGACCAGCGACTTGCACTGGTCGATCATAACCATCACATCCACCAGCGGGTGTTTGACGGCCTGGAAAAAGCCCAGCGTGCGCTCAAACTGCTGACGGGTACTGACGTACTCCACCGTCGTCTGCAGTTGCCACTCGGCGGCGCCGGTAATGTCGGCGGCAAGCAGCGTCCAGATCGCAGGCATGGACGTTGCGAGGCTGGCCAGGCCATCACTGTCCACCTCCTCGGCCTCGACATTGTCAAAGCTGATATGCGCCTGATCACGCGTCAGGTCGACGATGGCATCAGGGACAACGGTAACACCCGGGGCGTCGACAGCAACCCAGTACAGCCCCTGGCCGGAACTGGTTTGCGCACTGACCAGCAGGCGATCAACTTTGCGCGCATCCTGCACAAACCACGCGGTCCCGCGCAATTTTCCGTGTGCGTACTGCACATCAGTGTCGGCGCTATCCCAGGAGCCCTGACGGTTGGTGATGGCGATACTCGCCGTTTTCCCCTCAGCAATTTCGGCCAGGGCGGCGTCGCCGCCGCGACAGGCGGCGAGCACGTAAGTCGCATTCAGCGTGGACAATAGCGGACAGGGAAACGCTGCGCGACCCAACTCCTCAATCAGCCCAGCCACGGCAACCAGTGGCATGCCGATACCCCCGGCGGACTCAGGCACAGCCAGTGAGGTCCAGCCGAGTTCCACCATCTGCTGCCAGAGCTCGGTATCCCATGCAGCGCTGCTCATTCGCTCCGGGTTGGTATCGGAGGCCACCATCGCGTGCAGTTTATCGGTGGGAAAATGCTCAGTGAAAAATTTTCGAGCTGCGTCCTTCAGCATCGCGGCCTCTTCTCCAAAGCCAAAATTATCCGGTTGTGCCATGATCGCCCCCTATTTCGATTTCGCCAGGCCGAGCACACGCTCGCCGAGAATATTGCGCTGCACCTCACTGGTTCCCGCAGCAATCGTCATGCCGTAGGAGTTCATGTAGGCCATAGGCCACTGGCCTCCCGCCGGTGCATTTTCATCTCCGAGGTACAGGGAGGCGCTTGCACCCTCTACTTCCACGGCAAGAGCCGCTGTGTCCTGCGAAATTTCGCTGGCCAGCAGTTTGTTCTGCAACTGCAGGCGCAGGGGGTGATCCTGCAATGCAGACACGCGCGAGCGGCGCTGGTTCTGGGCGAGCCCCTGCTCGCGAATGACCATTTGCATGATGCGATCCCGAAGCACAGGATCATCGGCCGCGGGGCGGCCATTGCGCACGGTGTTGCGTGCCAATTCGATCAGGTTAGCCGTGTTTGTCGCATGTGTTGCACTGCTCTTCATGCCGCCAGACCGAGGCGTCTGCAACTCGCCTGCGCCACGTTCGTGCAGCAGTGTCGTCATCGCCACCTGCCAGCCCTTGCCCAGTTCGTCGAGACGCAAGCTGTCATCGACCTCCAAATCCTCGAAGATGACCTCGTTAAAGCCGGTTTCGCCGGTAATTTTGATCAGCGGACGCACAGTCACGCCCTTGCCCAGCGCCGCGCGAATCGGCACGACAAAATAAGACAGGCCCTCGTATTTATGCGACTTGTCGGTACGCAGCAAGAGGATCATCCACTCGGCGAAGTGCGCCAGCGACGTCCAAACCTTGTGACCGTTGATGACCCATTTATCACCTTTGCGCTCTGCGAACGTCTGCACACTGGCGAGGTCCGAACCGGCCCCGGGTTCGCTGAAACCCTGGCACCATATATCCTCTCCGGAAAACAGGCGTGGCAACAGTTTCTCTTTCAGTGCGTCCTGCCCGTGGTAGAACACCGTGGGGGCCGCCATACCGAGACCTATCACATTGGGCATAAAGGGCGTGCGCGCACGAATCATTTCCTCGTTGGCAACGCGCTGGCAATCGGTTCTACCGCCACCGCCGACCGCAACCGGATAATCGCAGCCTACCAGCCCCGCCTCGTAGGCCGATTTCTGCCATATCTGCAGATAGGACATTTGTGGTTCTGTCATAATTTCGAGCGGTGACAGCGGCAACCGGACATCCGGTGCGGCGGGTTTGTTTGCCTGCAACCACTGGCGACAAAACTGGCGAAATTCAGCTTGTTCCGGCGTATCCTGACGGGCACTTTCTGACATGGATGGGCTCCCTTCCAATACGGTTAATAGTGGGGTGGTTTTTCGTCCAGCGGCACACTGGCAGCGCCCGCCTCCTGATGATTTTCCTGCTCCTGCTGGCGTATCCGCAGCAGCTGCACCTGGCGACGCAGCTGCAGAATCTCCTGCTGTTGCTGCGCAAGCGCTGCATCCAGACTACCAAGGGCATCTTCCTGAAACGCGAGCTGGCTCTGCAATTCCATCATTTGTTGTTTCAGCGTGTCGATGTCTGCTGACATTCCCGATACTCTCCTGGCTATTCCGACTTGCGCGGGCACAGCGGCCTAATATACTGCCCGCCTTGCAATAAATACACGGTCATACCATGAGTAAGCAAAAAAACACGGACAGCCGCCTGGTCTATTCCACCGATGGCGGCCGACTCTGCCCACAGTGCCACCGCCCCGTCACAGGCTGCGTATGCGGTGACGCCAGGCCCGCCGCAACTGGCGACGGCATAGTGCGGCTGCACCGCGAAACCAAGGGCCGCGGCGGCAAAGCCGTGACACTAGTGAAAGGCGTGCCGTTGGCGGGTGATGCATTGAAAACGCTGGCCAAGCAATTAAAGAAAAAATGCGGCGTCGGCGGCTCACTCAAAGACGATGTGATCGAAATTCAGGGCGACCAGCGCGAAACCCTAAAATCCGAATTGGAAAAACTCGGTTACCAGGTGAAGATTGCAGGCGGCTGAGCATTACTGACAGTTTTTTAGTCATTTGCAGCTTTTCGTGATCATTTTAAGGATTTTAGCATGGTCCAGCTCTGCAGCTTCGCCCCCACTCGCCTACAATAAAACTAGTTTAGCGACGACTTCCAAAATCTATGTGAATTAAAGGCCACAACCCTTTATTTTTATTGGATTTTATTTATAACTGTGCTAAAAAGTCTCTCGTGAGTCGGGAAAAGACGCGAACGGGGTAGTTTCTCCAGACGTTTCTCACGATAACCGGGCCACAAAGCAGCAACCATAAGAATGAAACAGCAGCGCCTGACGGATTAGTCATCCCTGCGAGGAATGGGTTATGTACGTTACTGCAGAACACCTGAGAGACCATGTGATTCGACCGACCCTGGAATATATGGGGGCTTGGACACCGGATCGCGAATCCTTCTTACTCAACGCCGCAATCAGTTCACCCGATGTTGGCTTGTTTTCCGTGAGAGCTGAAGGCCTTGGCCTGTTCAATATCACGGCAGCTCAGCACCGTGACTTGTGGGACCGGTATCTGGCGTTTAATCCGGATCTGGCCAGCAGGGTGAGAGGGCTGGCCAGCCAGCGCGCTTTCCTGAGTGACCCCGACAACGAATTGCAAACCAACCTCAGCTATTGCACGGCGATAGCCTGGTTGATGCAACAGCGGGCCGGCGGCATCAGCGAGCGACAGTCGGAAACTAGCGCTCTGGCACACGCCTGAGTCTCGGCGTCGCCCCGCTCGACGGTACCCTTTGCGGCAACACCAGCTTCAGGCAGGGGTTGTGCGGTCATCGCGCTGCAGGGCTTCCCAGACAGGAAGATCTTCCGGCCTGTCGATATCGGCCTTGAAAGGCAACTGCGCCCAGCGCACTCCCAACCGCGACAGGGCCGCAACCGTCTGCTGAAAGACCTCAGCACTCCCCCAGTTAATTCCCTGAAACATCTGCGCCTCCACCGCCCGCGCACCAATCAGCACATAGCCCCCGTCCTGGGCCGGCCCCAGCACCAGCGGAACATCGTGCAGCGCATCGACCGCCTGGCGCAGGTAGGCCGTATCGATGCCCGGACAGTCGCTGCCTACGAGTATCACACGGGCATACCGTGCCAGGGCACAACGCATGGCGTTGTACATTCTCTGCCCCAGATCGTCACCGCGCTGGCGCAGAATACGATTGGCCCCCAGCACCGTGCACTCGGAAAACAGCGCATTGCGCCTGTCGCCGGCCACGGCCAACTCGACATCGCCCAGCGCACTGTCCAGTAACTGCCTACAGGTCCAGCGAGTGAGATCGCAGTGCAGATCACAGGCCTGCTGCGCAGACAGGTGGGGCTGCATGCGGGTTTTGACCTGCCCGGGCTGCGGTGCGCGGCTAAACTGCAGCAGTAACAGGTCTTTGCGCGCCGTGCGGTGACGACTGTCACCGATGGGAGTATCTGGGTCAGCGCGCATAATAATGTCGCCACAGGCGAGCGGGCGCCACACCGCAAAAATAGGCGAGGCGCAGCAGCCACATTCGCACGACCGTCCTGATAACACCCCCCTCCTCCCAGCGGCGACTGGAGGTCTCCACCGGCGCGGCAATGATGAACGGCGGTGCCAGCCTTCGCAGGCGTTTTGACAAGGCGACATCCTCCATCAGCGGGATCACCTCAAAACCACCAGTGTGCTCAAAGAGGGCCTTCTTCACGAACATCATCTGATCACCGGTAGCGACGGCAGTCAGGCGCGAGCGCTGGTTCATAAACCACTCGATCACACGGAAGCAAACTTGCTTGCCACTGAGGCGCACGCGACAGAATCCCCACGCAGGCTTGCTGACCAGAGCGGCGTCCAGTGATTGCGCCGTTACTCCCGGTCTGCTGTCGGCGTGCAGGAAAAAAATATAGGGCATTGATGCCACCTCGGCGCCCAGGTTCATCTGGCGGGCGCGCCCGCGTTCACCCAGTAACAGCTGATCACACAGCGGCAGTGCGATGGCGACGGTATCATCCGTGCTGCCACCGTCGACCACAATCAACTCACTCCGGGGATAGCGCGCACGCAAGTCGCGCAACAGCGCGGCCACATCTTCGCGCTCATTCAACACCGGTATCACAAAACTTACCGCCGCGGTCATCAGGCCACCAGCGCGCCGCTGCAACTGCTGCCCTGCCCTGCGGTGCAACCGTAGCAGTGCTCTGCGGTATAGACGGGGTTGCCTTCGAGGTTTGAGTCTCGCAATAGATCACTGACATGACGCCGCCGGTCACTGGCCAGTATGGGCATATCGAGCATCTGGTTAAAATCACAGTCGTAGAGATAGCCGCGCCAGTCGATACTCACCAGCGTACGACACATCAGGGTCGGGACGTTGGCATCGCTGTAATTGTCACGCAGTAACTGCATGTACTCGTAGTACTGTCCCTTTGCCAATAGCACGGAGCCAAAACGGCTGATCGGCATATTGGTGATGGTAAACAGTTCGTTAAAGCGAATGCCGAAGCGGGCTTGCAGCTCGCGCTGGTAATCGGCCTGCAACCCCTCCTGTGGCGGCGGCAAAACCGGCCCCACAGGGTTGTACACCAGGTTCAACACGTGTTCGTCGCCATACCCCAGCGCATTGAGCTGGCGCAGCGCCTCTATACTGCGGTTGTAGACCCCCTTACCGCGCTGTGCCTCGACGTTGTCCTGCTGATAGCACGGCAACGATGCACTGATTTCGACGCCCTGTTCGGCCAGGAAGGCAGCGAGGTCTTCTTGCCCCGGCTCGAGCAGGACGGTCAGGTTACAGCGGTCGATCACTCGCACACCCAGCGCGCGCGCGCTGCGCACCAGATAGCGGAAATGCGGATTGAGTTCGGGGGCACCGCCGGTCAGATCCAGCGTTTTTATCTGTGCGCTGCGCAACAGTGCGATGACCTGGTCAACCGTCTCCTCATCCATCTGTTCGGTGCGCGTCGGCCCGGCGTTCACATGGCAGTGCACACAACTGAGATTACACAGATAGCCGAGATTGACCTGCAGGGTATCCAGCGCCGCTCGGTGTACCGCGGGGAAATCACTCTCTAGCAGCAGCGGACGTGTATCGCGCATAATGTTCGGTATTCCCTGGTTACAAGACTGCAGCGGATCGCATCCGGCACTCGGGTTCAGTAGCTTGCCGTTCTCTCCAGCGGAGTCAACAGGGTCTGTGGGGCACCCTGCATATACTGAAAGACTACATTATAGGACAGCACCGCCTGCACATAGTTGCGCGTTTCCTTGTACGGAATTGTCTCCACCCACAGCTCCACTGGAAGCCCCTGCCCCGCGTCATTGCGCCAGCGCACAACGCGGTGCGGCCCTGCATTGTACGCTGTCAGTGCAAAGATGCGATTGCCGCCAAAACGGTCGAGCAATTGCCGGTAATAAGCGCTGCCCAGTCGCACATTGTGCTCTACATCAAACAGGGCGGAATCACTGTGGCGCACATTGAGCGAGGCAGCAACCTCTCGGCCAGTGGCAGGCATGATCTGCATCAGGCCGCGTGCGCCCACAGGCGACTGCGCGCCAGCAAAGAAAGCGCTCTCCCGTCGGGCAATCGCCATCAGCTCGGAACTCGGCACCTGCTGTAATCCGGCATTCCTGCTGAAGATATCCTGATAGGCGGTGGGAAAACGCTGATCGAGTGCATCCCATACCTGCGCGCGAGTGGCGGCATCGATCGCCATGCGATGCCAGCCCTTCTGTGTGGCCAGCAGCGCAAGATCGCGCTGCTGTGCAGCGTCATCTGTCGCCTGTAACAACGTATACCACTCAGAGTGGGCTAGCATGTCATCCCGGTGGTATTTCAATTCCTCGATTCGGGCAACGGCCGGCAGTGCCAGCACTCCCTCCGCGTCAGCGGGAGTGAGCTGTTGGTGATTAAGGGCATAGGGTCGTTCCAGTTTGTCGGCAGCGAGAAACCCATAGTAGTCCCGCTCACCCGACAAGGCTTCCAGCGCCGCCATCGCAGCCTCGGATTCACCGCGTCGCTCCTGTACCACGGCAGACCAATAGCGCCAGACGTTTTCATCCTGCTCCGATTTCGTCAACAGCGGCAGGTTCTGCTCCAACGCGTCCCAGTCCTGTTCCTTGAGCGCCCAACGCAGGCGGATACCTGTTAGCTTATCGTCCTGTAATCGCGCCAGTGCGCCGTCCAGCCATGGTATATGGTCCGCGTTCTCAGCAAACAGGATGCGCAGCGCGACAGCGGATTCAACATACTGCGTTTGCGCTGCATCGAAATGCAGTTGAGGCTGCAACTCAAGCCAGTATTCCAGCGCGAGATCCGGGCTGGTTCGGGCCAGTCTGGCGAGTGCACGACTGGCTATATCGGCTGAATACGCACTGTCGGGATCGAGCGACAGGCGGCCCAGCGCGCGCGGCCTGTCGTAGACCGCCAGCAGGGTATCAGCCTGTGGCCGCATTGCGCTGCTGCTCTTTCCTGCCACATATTTCAGCAGGGAGCCCTCACCGGCATCAAACGCATTGAGCAGCCGGGTCCAGACTATCTCGTCAGTGATACCACCGGCCTTCTGCCACGCGCTGAACAACGGGTCACAAGCGTCGGGTTGGGATTGCCCTGCCACCCAGAGCCGCGCCGCACCCTCCCACGCCTGTTCCGCATTACCCTGTGCCAGTTGCGCGCGGAAAAAATAACATTTCAGATCCGTGCTGTTGGGTTCCTCCGGCATGACCTGCAGAAACGCGTCCCAATGGCCGGACTTTCCCGCCGCTCGCAGATAGGCGCCCAAAAAGCGCAGTGCCAGTGGCGAATCCTCGGCGCGATCTAGAAATCTCTGCGCGTCGATGGGCGAGACGGTACCGGCATTTCGCACCAGCTGATAATAATCGAGATAGAGGGCTAGCGGATAATCTTCCAGCTGTGCGCGCAATGATTGATACTGCGTCGCCCGCCCGGCGCGCAATGCCTCCCGCGCTTCGCTATAGGCGCGCCGTTGATCGCTCAATGTGTGGGTGGGAATGTTCGCCCACGCTGTCACGGCAGCCGCCCCTGCCAGAAGTACCAGGAGAACACGCGTGCATCGCCTCATCAGGTACTGCAAAAATATCTGTCCTCAAACATGTTTCGCGGGCCGGGACAGCGCGTTTTCAGCCGCTGCCTCAATGTCGGCTAGAGTGATATGCAAGCAGGCGGATTGCAAGGGCTGTCGCGTAAATTCCGAGGTGACACTGCACTGCTAAAGCAGCTTTTCGAAAAGGGTGACGCAGCCGCTGAGCAACTGCGCATGCTGGCATAGGTGGTGACGCCGCCCTTTGACAACAGCGGGTGCGCGTATGATTGTGCCGCTATATGGGGCCTAAAAAAACAGGCCCAATGTCGGCAGTTCAATATTGGCGTAATCCAGTACGACCTCGCGTTGGCAGATACGAAATCCGCCTGACTCAGGTGCCAGCGTATCGCGGCGCTGGCCACTGTACAGGACATTGTCAGTGCCTGGGCGCGCGTAATACAGGTGGAAGTTACTGACGACCGACCAGCGCTCATCACCGCCGGATGCTCTGGCCATCAGTTCAACGTTGCCGACAATTCTGCGGGTGCGGGCAGGCGGGCTTTCGGACCATGAGTTAATTTTGTAGGCGCGCTCTGCCCTCAGCATCAGCAGCAGATAGTTTTCCTCGCGCAGCGGACACCCCGAAGATGCCTCACCTTCAAGCTCCCGCTCCACGCTGATCATATCCTCGCGGCCGCGCTCGCGATTGTCTACCTGCACATTGATTCTCGAGGGCACCAGATAGCGGATGTCCTCGCTCAGTAATTGCATCCATTGTAGGTACTGCCGGGCGTCGAGCAGACGCGCCTCGTGAAAGTAAAAGCGCTCGAGTTGGCGCTGTTCCTGGGGTGTGGTCTCCAATGACAAACCACTCACGACGCATCCTCCACCGCCATAAGTTCATCGCGCCAGCGCCTGAAAAAATGCCGGGCATAGAACTCATTCGCAGTCACGCTTACCAGCCCCGGTAGCTCCGGGTGCGGCTTTTCCTCGCCCAGGCCCAGACCATAGAAATATGGCCTGTCATCGGCAAAATCGATATTACTGCCCAGAAACTGCTGGCTCCACACCTCCGAATCCTCCTGTTCGAGCATGCCGCCGGGGCCGAAGAAGGAACTGTAGTTGGTGCGCAGTACTTTCTTGACGGTGTCCGGTGCATCGGCGGGGACAACGGCCCAGGACCAGTACTCCACCTTGCCCGGACCGCGTGGGTGCGACACTTTAAACGAGGTGTTTGACCACAAAAAAGAAAGATTGGGATAGATACCGTAGGTCAATCCCTTCATGCGCGAGCGCAGCTCCCCTACCCGCTGCGGGGCTTGTGCCTGTATCTCACGCAGGTAGTTCTGAACCTCTAGGCCGCCAAAAATGGCACCTGTGCCCTCCATACCCCAGGCCACATCATCTACCGGCGCATCTCTTGGCATCAACCGAAACGTCGCCCCGTGGCCGGGTGTTGTCACCACGCTGTAACCGAGTTTCTCTATGGCGTCCTGCGCCTCGCGGGGAATGATCGCGCTGTGCAGAAACGCACCGTGGTTCACATCGCCCAGCTGATTCTCCACCGGCAATTTCCAGTTTGCGTTGATCACCCAGCGGTGCGGTGCACCCATGAATTCAATGCCGCCCGGAAAACGGTCCAAAAAGGCGTCGAGGTAGAAACGCATGTCGCCGAGGTAATCATCCAGCGCCATGATAGTTTCATCGAAGCTGCCAAAGACCAGCCCACGCCAGGATTCCACACGAGGAACAGCTTTCAAACCCAGTTGCCGCTTGTCTGGCTTGGCCTGCACCTCGCTCTCCTGGGGGATCGTGACCAGATCACCCTCAACGCTGTAAGACCAGTTGTGATAGGGACAGACAAATCGCCGCGTATTGCCATGATCCGCGCGGCACACCGGAAGACCGCGGTGAGTACAGCTGTTGATATTGGCGTAGATACCGTTGTCTTGCCCCCTCGACAGAATGATGGGCGTTTCACACATATACGCCTGCACAAAGTCGCCCGGCGCCCGAATCTGCGATTCGTGACCCAGAAACAGCCATGACCTGGCAAAGATACCCGCCTTTTCCAGCGCGTAGATATGCGGATCAGACCAGCAGCGCCGGCTGATAAGCGACGCCTCCTCGTTGACCATGTCTTGTATACGCATTGACCAGTTACGCCTCAAAATATTATCGCTTATTAATATTTTGGCAGTATAAAGCCCTTCGAATCGAATTTTGAAGGGCTGTATGGTAGTTTTTGCATATTATTTAGCAATCGACTGATAATTTATGCCGCCAGACACCAGCAGCCTGCCAAAACTGACCAAGGGAGAGCGAACCGCCCAGCGCCTGCTGGACGCCGCAGAAAGCCTGTTCGCGAGTAAAGGCTATGACGGTACCAGCCTGCGGGAGATAGCCTGCGAGGCAGGTATCAAGGAGCCGGGGTTGTACAACCACTTTGCCAGCAAACAGGCGCTGTACGAAGCGGTGCTCTATCGCGCGCTGAACCCCATGGCAGAGGCACTGGCACAACACATGGACAGCGCGATAAGCCTGCGGGAGTATACCGATCTCCCCGGCATCATGACGGACTTGCTACTGGAACATCCACAAATGGCAGCGCTGTTTCAGCGGGCGTTACAAGGGGACAGCCACTCCAAGGGAAATCAGCTGATGAACAGCTGGCTGGAAATACTGTTCAGGCAGGGTATGGAACACCTGGAACAATTTGACAGTGCCTCCCTCTCAAGGGAAGCGAACACAGACAGTGATCTGCGCACGACACTGGCGCTCAACCTGATCGCCATGTTCAACCTCACAACGGGCTACTTCCTCTCGCAGCGGGTATTCGCCTCCCTTGCGGGAGGCGATTTGCTGGCGCCAGAAAACATCGCCAGGCAGAAGCAGCTCTTACACAGAGTAATCCGCGCAATGCTAATCAGTTAGGACACTTCAATGCGACGTCGTTCCTGCACTTTTTCCACAACCTTCGGGGCCTGCAGCTTCAGCACACCATCCTTGAATGAAGCCTTGATATCAGACTCTTCAACATCGGCACCGAGGTTGAAGCTGCGCATGAATTTCCCGTAGCGTCGCTCCTGACGAATAACCTTGCCCTGCTTCTCTTCCTTGTCTTCTTTCGTAGACTCCGCCTCCAGCGTCAGCACGCCTTCTTTGACGTGTACGTGGATATCACTTTTCTCCACACCGGGTAACTCAGCAGTAATCTCGTAATGATCATCCTCCTCCCTGATATCTACTCGGGGAGCAAAGAATGTACCCGCCTGCGGCTCCACCAGTTGTGGCCATGAGTCGTGAAAGAAGCGGTCGATATCAAACACATTGTTTCGTGATATTAATGACATGATAATAGTCCTCCAATTCTTAGGCACAAGCGCCTTTGACCCTATAAATTGGGGTATATCAGAGGATTTCAAGAATTCTGAATACGATATTTTTCTACTATTGATTCAAATCAAGATTGGGTCGGCTCTGCCAGCATGGGCCATGTCGTATCACCCGACGCTGTTAAACTCTGCTGTGGGCTAGTCGTGTATTTTCTTCTGGTTCAACGTCGCTAGAAGCATTACCCTCTCTGTGAAATAACAAACCTAAATAACTGTACGGAAGAACACCGCAATATGACGGACCACATCCACAATACACCCCCTAACCCCGAAAAGCCCTGGACGAGGGCTGGAAGACAACCAAGAATTGCGATTATCGGTGCCGGCATGTCCGGCATAGCCGCTGTGGTGAAACTGCAAAAAGCCGGTTACACCGATATCACTGTTTACGAAAAAACAGACAGGGTCGGCGGCACCTGGCGAGAGAACACCTACCCCGGCCTATCCTGTGATGTACCCTCGCGATGGTACAGTTTCAGCTTTGCACTAAAGGCCGACTGGCCACACCGCTTTGCCTACGGCCCCGAAATCCAGGCGTATATGGAACAGGTCGCCAATGATTTTGGAGTGACCCAAAAAGTGAAGTTCAATTGCGCGGTGGCGGACTTGCGCTATGACGCGCCGCGCTGGAACCTCACCACCGCTGGAGGCGAACAGGAACTGTACGATGTCGTCATCGCGGCCACCGGTATATTGCATCAGGCGGTCTATCCCAATATCGAAGGCCTGGACACCTTCAACGGCGATGCCTTTCACTCCGCGCACTGGGACCATTCGATAGACCTGAGTGGCAAGCGTGTCGGCATCATCGGTACCGGATCTACCGCGTGCCAGATTGTCGGAGCAATTACCGACCAGGTATCTGAAATGCATGTATTCCAGCGCACGCCGCATTGGCTGTCTCCACTGCCTCAAAAAGCGTATTCCAAGAGCTGGAACAAACTATTGGCAACGTTCCCGATATTGCAGCGCGTTATCTACCAGTATTACTACCAGCTGATGGTGCGCACATTTAGCGCCGCCACCGTCGGCAACAAGTTCATGCAGCGCTGGATGAGCAAGATCTGCCTCAAGCACCTCGCCGATAATGTACCGGACCCGGAGTTGCGCGCTAAACTCACACCGGACTACGAGGCCACCTGCAAGCGGATGATTTTCTGCTCCGACTATTACCCCGCGCTGTCGCAGCCACATGCCCACCTGATCACAGAGGGCATCACCCAAATAGAACCCGAGGGCGTGCGCACCGCCGATGGAAAATTGCATGAACTGGATGTGCTGGTACTGGCAACCGGATTCAATGCCGCCGCATTTATACTACCGACGCGCGTCACCGGCGAAAACGGTGTAGACCTTGAAGAGTACTGGGATGGCGCACCCCGCGCGCACCGTGCAGTAGCCATGCCGGGCTTCCCGAATTTCTGGATGATAGAGGGCCCCACAGGCCCTGTGGGAAACCTGTCCCTCATCGCCATCTCAGAGCACCAGGTGGATTACATCATCAGCATGCTGGACCGCATGAAAGCAGATGGCCTCGCCGCAATCACACCGAAACAATCCGCGTATGATCAGTACAACGCAGCAATGAGCGAGGCGATTAAAACCACCACATGGGCCACCGGCGGCTGCAAAAGCTGGTATATCGACAAGAGCGGCGTGCCCAACCTCTACCCGTGGTTTCCGATGCGCTATCTGAAGGAGATGCATAACCCCGAGTTCTCTGAATACCACCTGATAAAATAGCGGGTTGCCTTTGCCGGGACAAACCGGAATAATTCGCGCCTCCTCCAAAACCGCCCTTAGCTCAGCTGGATAGAGCGTCCCCCTCCTAAGGGGAAGGTCTCAGGTTCGAATCCTGAAGGGCGGGCCACCTACAAGGGGACCTAGTAGTCGTAGGCCAAGAAAGGACTGTTTTTATAAACCAGGAAGTGCAGCTAGTGAAGTACCTGATATGCTTGACCTTGGCACTGGTCGTGGTCGGTTGCGCAACCACCAACCAAGTGCCAGTAGCGGAGTACGTCAAGGAGGCCGAAGCCACGCTGCCGCCCATCACCGTTTTCCGTCAACATCCCTCCGAGGAGTTTCGCGAGCGCTGCGAAGCGTTTGATCGCGATTCGGTGTTGAAGCACTGTACGCTGAACAAGCTGGATCTGGGCAAGTTTGCCTCTGAGCTGAGCGCCATTGGCGCCTTTGAGGAAGTGCTATATGCCAATCGGGAAGTACCCTACCAGATCCGGGTGAGCGCTGCCTATTACAACACCGAGGGTGGCGATGATCTGGCCAGTGCAGCATTCTCCGGCGCTACTATGTTGCTGGCACCGCTCATTATATCGGCTGATATCAGCGTAGATGCATCACTCTATTGGTATGAGTTCAAGCTAAAGGAACTGCAGTATGAACTGCCAGTTGAGTTCAGAGTGTCTCTGCTGAGCATGGATCAAGATGGCGATCGCGATGTTGCCAAGAGTATCGCATCATACATTCTGCGGGACCTTCAAACAGAGGATCTACTTTCGGCGCAATACTTAGCAACTACCCTCAAATCAAGCGACTATTTCCAAGGCTTATCAACCCCCGAGCAGGCGGGTAAATACTTCAAGCAGCAAACGGTTGTATACAACAACCCGCTTTACGGCGCGTACGTCTCGTATGGGCGAGATTCCTTAGAAACTGACTATATCGAGGTTTTTGTGTACCCGGTGCGATCTGGCCACTGGTCGGATGAGACCAGTACACTGCAAAAGGAAATGGAGAATATAAGAAAGGACCTGGACCTGTTCAATAAGGAAAACTCACTGCAATCACTGCATGTGAGCGACAACGAAATTGTCGATCTCCCGCACCCCAATGCACCTGTCACCGCCATCGTATTCAGTAACGAAGTGCAGGACACCTTATCCAATGAATATGTCTCACACACTTATCTGATGATTATGCAAGACAAGTTTCTCAGGATTCGCCATACCGCTCTCAGAGGTGCGGCGCCCAGCGAGCAAGTAGAGAATGCTGTGAGGCAATTGGTACAGGAAAGTCGCGTGCCCCCGGAGTCATTGTTTCTGGCCAAGCTGCGCAAACAATGGCGGGACTCACAAGCACTTTAGGTGACGAATCCTATCCTGTCTGCTTGATGTAGGCGCTCATCGAAGCGCAGTTTACAGGGATATATTCAACAGGTTATCGCGCTGTCCCGCAGTAATCTCCGCCGTGTAGCCCCAGTCTACGGGTATCAGGCAGCCACTGACAAAACGGAACAGCTTGCTGTTAATCGCGACAAGGGCATCGCCCATATCGCTACCGGTTGCGTACTCTCCGTTAGAGGGGGTAAACATATCGGTAATATCCTTGCCCAGCCCGATCTCTTCCATCTGTTCGGTGAATGCCGATTCAGTAGGTGAGGGGCAGATGGTATTGATGCGAATGTGCATGCGAGCCAACTCAGCCGTAGTATTAAACATATAAACAATCATGCACTGCTTGGAAAACGCATAGGCGTCTGCGCTGATCGCGATACCCTCTTCGGTCTTCAGCCAGGCATCCGCCGATTCAAAGGAATCGGTAGCGAGGAGTTTCTGCACGTTGTCCATGTTGGAGCGCCAGGCCATACCCGCAGTGGAGGCGACAGAGGCGATGCTGCTGTTCTTCCTCATGCGCGGCAGCAACTGCTGGGTTAGCTCACGCATGCCGACAAAATTGATCATCATCGTGTTGTAGGCGGGTGTGGGCGGACAGGGAACACCAGCGCAACTGAACAGGGAGCCGATTTCATCGGGCAGTTCTGCAACAGCCGCAGTGATGGAATCCTTGTCCATGATGTTGACTGTAATCGCTTTGGTGACGGGAGCAGCTATCTCATTGATATCCAGCGCGTAAACATTGGCACCGGCCTCTAACAGGCGTTCGACGCACCCAGCCCCCATACCCGAGGCAGCGCCGGTAACAACCACGTTTTCGTTTTGGTAGCCCAGAATATTACTCACCATCTTGCCCTCTCAAAGTGCGGATGTTATGCCGGATAGGCGATCGTCTTTGTTTCGAGATACTCTTCGAAACCCTCAGGCCCCATTTCCCGACCGACGCCGCTTTGCTTGTAACCACCGAATGGGGCATCGCCGCCCAGGAACGTCGCCCCGTTGACGTTCACGGTGCCGGTTCGTATGCGGCGGGCAACGGCGGTCGCTCGATCCTCGTCAGCGGAGTACACCGAGCCGGACAAGCCGTATATCGAATCGTTGGCGATGCGCACTGCATCGTCCTCATCGTCATAGGGAATCATGACCAACACCGGTCCAAAGACTTCTTCGCGAGCGATGGTCATATCGTTGGCGACGTCGGAGAACACTGTCGGCTCAACGAACCAGCCCTTGTCCAGATGCGCCGGACGGCCGCCACCGAGAATCAGCCGGGCGCCCTCTTTTTTGGCATCCTCGATCATGCCCAACACACGCGACTGCTGTTTCTTGCTGATCAGCGGCCCCATCATCTCGCCACTGGTGTCGTTGCTGCCGTAGCTGACACCTCCCAGATAGGCAACAACCAGTTCCTCTGCCTCAGCCAGTCTGGATTTTGGCACCAGCAGACGGGTGGTAATCGCACATCCTTGGCCGGCGTGGGCACAAACGCTGAATACCCCGAACAACGCTGTCGCCAGATCGGCGTCCTCCAGTACAATCATCGCGGATTTGCCACCGAGTTCCAGAAACACCCGCTTAATCGTATCGGCTGCATTTTTCGAAATCAGCCGACCCACAGCAGTGGAACCCGTGAAGGAGATAACATCCACCCGAGGGTCAGTCGTCAGAAAGTTGCCTATCTCGGCTGGGTCCTGTGCTGTCAGCACATTGAACACGCCCGCAGGAAAGCCGGCCTCTTTTGCATAGCGCCCGAGCAGTGCGGCTGTCCACGGCGTATCCGGCGCTGATTTCAGAACAACAGTACAGCCCGCCGCGAGTGCCGGCATGCACTTGGCGAGATTGACCTGAATCGGGAAATTCCACGGAGAGATAGCCACCACCACACCGGCGGCTTCTTTTTCCACAACGCGGCGACTGACAATACCCATCACCTCTTTATTACCGATATCCCGGCCCCATTCGAAGCTCTCCAGGTAATCGATGACCCAGCTCGCCTCCTCCACCGGGCCAGCTGCCTGGGGGCCCTCGACAAAGAACTGTGTCGCCCCCGCTTCCACCATGGTGGCCTGTTTCAGATCTTCGATATTGTCCTTCATGATCTGCACGAAGCGGCGCAGCACATCGACGCGGGCACTGTGATTAGTCGACCAGTCAGTGTTATCAAAGGCATTGCGCGCGGCGGCCAGCGCATCCTCGGCATCGTGCAGGCTGGCGTCTGCCGCCTCGCCAATTTTTTCTTCTGTACGGGGTGAGAAGTTGTCATAGCGCCGCCCACCTTCAGCGTCGCGCAGCTCACCATTGATATAGAGTCGATCTTCACCGTAACTCGGCTGGCTCATCGTACATATCCTCGTTCTTCATTCCAGAAGTTTGCGCTGGCCACTATTCGGGGTTTTTCGGCATGGGAATATTGGGGCGGATCTCCAGCAGGTCCACCGCCACTCCGGCAGGAAGACTCAGCGCATAGGTCACCGCATCTCCCACCTGCTGTGCCTCCATACCGGTATCCATATGAGTACCGACCTGTAACCACGCCTTGTATCCTGCGATGATTGCGTCCGTATCCCAGCCGTCGGCAAAGTTGGTGCCGGCCGCGCCCGGGCGGATGCAGGTCACGCCGATCCCGTCCGCTTGTAGCTCGGTGCGCAGATCCCGGGTAAAACGCTCCACCGCAGCTTTGGTAGCGGCGTACACAGACAGGTGACACATCTCATCAAAGTGATAGGCGGATGCCGAAGAAATATTGATGATGCGTGGGTTGTCGCTGTCGCGCAGCAAGGGAATGGCCGCCTGGCAACAGAAAACTGTACCGAGGAAATTGGTGTTTACCTGCATCAGCACTTCTGCCTCTACCAGGTTTTCCACCGAGTTTGGCCTGGCGAGACCGGCGTTGTTAATCAGGCCATCAAGCCTGCCGAAGTGCTCCTTGATACGAGTGAATGCGCCACTGATATCTTCACGGTGCTCGACACTTCCGGCGACCCCGAAAGCACGATCCGAACCGATCTCTGCCACAGCCTTATCCAGGCCCTGCTGGTTGCGCGAGAGCAGCCCCACCCGGGCGCCAAGTGCCACGAGACTCCTGGCGATCGCAAGGCCAAAGCCCTTTGAGCCACCGGTGACGATATAAACCCTACCGTTGAGTTCTTCGCTCATAGGACGCTTGCTACTCTAAGCTTGTTTGGGTGGGCGGGACTCATCCCGCGCCAGAAATACACTCTCGATGCGATCACGCACATATTCTGCGGTGGGTAATACAACGCCGTGATCAGCAGCAGTGTCTAAAGCGCACTGCAGGTCCTTGTGGCCTAACTTACCCATGGCGCCAAAGAACTGTTCCATGTCTTCCTCAGAACAGGAGCGGGCCAGGCTATTGCGACCGGATACGAACATATGCATCTGTTCATTGACCACACCGTTGGATAGACCCAGTTCCCTGAGAATATCTACCGACAGGCCACAGGCCTCCGCCAGGCGAGTGGCCTCCGCCATAGCGACAAACTCAGTGTACTGGATAAAGTTGTTGCACAACTTGAGGGCGATACCTGAACCCACCGCTCCGGCGTGCACCACCTTTTCTGCTGACGTCATAAAGATCGGGCGGCAGCGCTGCACAATGTCCTCCTCACCTCCGACCATGTAGCAGAGAGTACCGTCCGCTGCGCGGTGCGCCCCGCCAGTGATAGGCGCGTCAAGCAGGTGAATCCCCTGCGCAGCGGCTTCTTTAGCCCATTTGAGCAGACTCGCCTGCGTGACAGTACTGTGGATCGCCACGATCGTGTCCCTGGCTGCGTTGGCCAGAATACCGTCCTCGCCGTATAACAACGCTTCAACCTGCTGATCATCGCGCACACAGACACCAATATGCACGCACTTACGGGCCAACTCAGCCACGGATTGACAGCCTGTAGCGCCCTTTTCCACCAGTTCGTCCACCGCCGGTTGGCTGACATCATAGACATGGACGTCGAGTTGCTCGGTGATCAGGCGTTCCGCCGAGGGCTTACCTATATTACCCAGACCGATATAACCGACCTTGGTTTTTGCCGTCATCGCGCTCTCCGCTGCTGTACTCCGTCGAGGCAAAGTATATGGCTGCAAAAAACTTTATGTCAAGTATTATTGACTCAGTGACAATTTAGACTTACATTATTTTTCATGACCACGGCAAACCCTAACAACAACCTCTCTTTCGACCTGCAGCAGAAGTATCGGGACAATTTTGCGCGCCACATTCTCAGCATAACACTGTATCTGCAGTCAGAGATCATGAACGCGCTGACCCTTAAGCACGGCCACAGCCAGTTGCGCATCAACTTTGAACCCTATATCGCGATCGCCGGAGACAAGGGCGCGCGCCTGTCCGACATTGCACAAATGCTGGGTATTTCCCGCCAGGCCGCGAACCAGATTGCCAATCAAATCGAAGCGGCTGGCTACCTGATGCGCACACCGGACCCGTCTGACGGGCGCGCCAAGCTGTTGACGCCCACACCGCGGACAAAGGTCCTGCTGAAACAAGGCGCGCGCGAGGCACAGAGGCTGCAGCAGCAGTTTGCCGGCTTCGTGGGCGACCAGGATTTGCAACAGGCTACCGCCAGTATCGCCAAGTTGGACAACGCTCTGGACCTGCTGCTGCCTTTCGAGCAGGCGCAGACCTCCCCGCTTGCCGGACTCCTGCCCCGCCTCGCCGACTACATCACAAACAGGCTGCTGACATTGACCATGTCTCGCGGACACAAGGGGCTTAGGCCCAACTTTGGTTCTGTATTAACTGCAATCGGCCCAGGCGGCGGCCGCATCCAGCAAATTGCCAATGTCCGGGATGTTAGCAAACAGGCCATCAGTGCGACCGTTTCCGAACTGGAATATCTGCAATACATCGTCCGACGCCCGGACCCTCAAAACGCGCGGCAGGTTGTACTGATGTTTACCGACAAGGGTAAGGAGTTGATTGCAGATTCGATCGCCGCAGTCGATGATCTCGAGGCTGAATTCTCTACACATCTGGGTACGGCGAGGCTCGCCCAAATGCAGAATGTAATGGACCGGATCTACCGGTCATTGCTCCTCGAGGAAGACATCTTTGGCCACGCCGATAGCGACGACATCGGCGTACTGGCCCGACAACTGACAAGAAAGCTGGGAGATGATGGGGCCAAAGCTTTGGCGCGCTTGATTCTCTCCGGCGAATCAAGCGACTGACAGGAGAACCCCATGAGTCATAGTGAACGCTGGAAAAAAGGTCAGGAGAAGATTAAGGACGTTTATGCCGGAGATGTGGTTACCGCCCCTGAAGGCGCCTATGCATTTTCTGACATCATGCTGGAAACCCTGTTCGCAGAAATCTGGACGCGGGATATCCTGTCCATGCGCGACAAGCGTATTCTGCTTCTTGGCATGATAGCCGCGCAGGGCCAACCAGATACGTTCAAGATCCAGACCAAGGCTTCTATCAAACGCGGCGAAATGACCCCGGAAGAAATCCGCGAGCTACATATTTTTATTGCCCAGTACTGCGGCTACCCAAAGGCTGCTGCCCTGGTCATGCCCATGGAAACGGCGATTGCCGAAGCTCAGAAAGATCTCGAAGGCGATAGTACAGAACCCGAGTCATAATCGATTTGATCATAGATGCAGACAGTTACGACGCTTAATCTGCGGCACCCTTAGCGGCATAGCCCGACAGTTGCTCACCCATCATGCTTCCGGGCAAACCCTTTGGTGAGTTTATCAGAGCGTGCGGCATCGACCAGCGTATAGCTGGTCGATGTCGATGGCGCGAGCACAGACGCGATTACCGAGTCAATACACCGCTTGCAGCGTAGCGCTCGAGGATATGGGCTATCAACGCCATCAGTATTCAATCACCGAGCGAATGCTTTCACCGGCGTGCATCAGGTCGAAGGCCTTGTTGATATCGTCCAGCGGCATGGTATGGGTGATCAGGTCGTCGATATTGATCTTGCCTTCCATATACCAGTCGACGATCCGTGGCACATCGGTGCGACCGCGCGCGCCGCCAAACGCCGTCCCTCTCCATGAGCGGCCGGTGACCAACTGGAACGGACGCGTAGAAATTTCCTGACCCGCGCCGGCTACACCAACGATACAACTCTCGCCCCACCCCTTGTGGCAGCACTCCAGCGCCTGGCGCATCACATTGACGTTGCCAATGCACTCGAAACTGTAATCCACCCCACCACCGGTAATCTCCACCAGATGTCCGACAACATCATCCACCTGGCTGGGGTTGACGAAGTCAGTCATACCGAACTTCTTCGCCAACTCTGCTTTGGCGGGGTTCAGGTCCACACCAATAATGCGTGTCGCACCGACCATCTTCGCTCCCTGGATCACATTGAGGCCGATCCCGCCCAGACCAAATACGGCGACCGTTGAGCCCGGCTCTACTTTCATCGTGAACGCCACAGCGCCGATGCCTGTAGTAACGCCACAGCCGATGTAACAGATCTTGTCGAATGGCGCGTCCTCGCGCACCTTGGCCAGGGCGATCTCAGGCAATACCGTGTAGTTGGAGAAGGTCGAACAGCCCATGTAGTGCAGGATAGGCTTACCATCGAGAGAGAAGCGACTGGAACCATCGGGCATCACACCCTGGCCCTGGGTCTCGCGAATGGATTGGCACAGGTTGGTTTTCGGGTTCAGGCAGAAATTGCAGCTGCGACACTCGGGCGTATAAAGGGGGATCACATGATCACCGGGTTTGACACTGGTTACGCCAGGGCCGACCTCGACCACCACACCGGCGCCCTCGTGACCGAGGATGGCAGGAAATGCGCCCTCCGGGTCATCCCCGGACAGCGTAAACGCATCCGTATGACAAACGCCGGTGGCCTTAATTTCCACCAGAACCTCGCCTGCACGCGGCCCCTCGAGGTCCACCTCGCAGATTTCCAGCGGCTTGCCGGCACCGAATGCTATAGCTGCACGTGTTTTCATCGTCTGTATCCCTTTCATAGTCAATAGAATAACGTCTATTTAAATAGTTGCCGAAATAAAGATAAATAGCCTATGTTGCACATTACTGTTGCACACCAAAAACAATGATGAGATTTTACTCATGTCAGGACACCGTTGGGAAAGTATAGAAGCCTTTGAACGCGTCGTGCGATTTAACAGCTTCAGCCGGGCCGCGGAAGACCTGGGCGTATCGCGCTCCCACATCAGCCGCCAGATCAGCGCGCTGGAAAACCGCCTTGATGCACAGTTGCTGCTCCGGACCACGCGCAAAGTGTCCCCGACTGAGGTCGGCCAGGCTTTCTATCTGCAGTGCCAAAGCATCTTGCACAACCTGGACGAGGCCGAGCAGGCTGTGCAGGATCTGCAGGCCAGGCCGCGCGGCATATTGCGCGTCAGTGTAGCGGGCGCCTTCGGCGAGGATTTTATCGCGCCCGCCGCCATTGAGTTCATGCAACTGCACGAGGGGCTGGCGGTAGAACTGGACTTCAACAACCGCCTGGTTGACCTGATTGGCGAAGGGTACGACCTGGCCATACGCGCAGGCACACTGAAGGATTCTTCACTGATCGCGCGCCGGATCTCATCGCGCAAGTTGCTTACCTGCGCCTCACCCGTTTACCTTGAGCGTCACGGTACTCCCGGCACCATTCACGCCCTGACTAATCACAACTGCCTGCTGGGTACACTGGATACCTGGCGCTTTCGCGAAAACGGCCGCCATCGGGATTTAAGGGTGCAGGGTAGCTGGCGCAGCAACAACGGTCGCGCATTACTGCATGCCGCGCGACGAGGATTGGGGCTGGTACAGCTGCCGGTGTTCTACGTAGAGCAGGCCCTGGACGAGGGAGAACTAGTAACAGTGCTCGAAGCGTTCAATCCTACTGACACAGGCGTGTGGGCCGTGTACCCACACAACCGGCACCTCTCGGCCAAAGTGCGGTTATTCGTCAATTTCCTGGCCGAAAGACTAGGTCAATCTCACTGAGCCCGGCCTACCGGCGCATGCAAAACCTGCAACTTGTCATGGCTCGCAGGGGTCACGACCCAGATGTGATTTAATAGGACCAAACTACGGGGATAGGTCACCCTACACGGATCACGATGTCACTATCGATAGCGACGGCAGGATGTATACAAAACACTTCAGTGGGAGAAGATAGCAATGCGAAGATGGGTAGTGGAATCGTTCGGTGAGCCGCAGGATGTCTGGCGACTGGAGGAAAATGCCGAGGCCTTTGAGCCCGGTCCCGGGCAAGTCAAAATCAAAGTGGAGGCCGCCGGTCTGGGCTTGCCCGATGTGCTGATGTGCCAGAACAATTACCCGCTGACGCCGGCATTACCCTTCACACCCTCTCAGGAAGCGGCTGGCAGGGTAGTCTCAGTCGGTGAAGACGTGGACACAGCACTGATCGGCTCCAGGGTCCTCGGACCGACGCTGTTTCAGGCGCAGCGCGGTGGCCTGGCGGATGAGTGCTTAATGCAGGCGCCCGGCTCTGGAGCGGGGGCCCTCTCCGGCATTCTACCGGTGCCCGATGAAATGAGTGGCGTAGAGGCCGCCGGCTTCTTTGTACCCTACCAGACCGCCTGGGTGGCGCTGGTTCGACGCGCCCAGATTAACACCAGCGATACCCTGCTGGTTTTGGGTGCTTCGGGCAGTTCGGGTTGTGCCGCTGTGCAGTTGGCCAAAGCCAAGGGGGCCCGGGTGATCGCTGTCGCGGGGGGACCTGAGAAATCGGCTTTTTGCAAGAGTATCGGCGCCGATGAAGTCATCGACAGAAAACAGCAGGACATCACTGAAGCCGCACTGCGGCTGACAGACGGCAAGGGTGTATCCATGGTCTTTGATCCGGTCGGAGGAAAGGCGGGCCGAGCGGCTTTCAAGGCTACTGCATTCGAGGGAAAATTCATCGTTATAGGCTATGCCAGTGGCGAGTGGGCACGGATAACCCTGCCTGAGACATTGATGAAAAATATCTCGCTGGTGGGCGCTATGCCAGTTGGCTATACAGCTGATCAGGTAATGGCCGCCCATCACGACCTGCTGCATCACTGGCGCCGGGGCGAACTGAACACAGCCAATTGCCAGGTGTTCGATTTCGAAGACGCGCGTATGGCCATAGCACACATCGCAACAGGCAAGGTTGAGGGCAAGGTTGTGATCCGGCTGCAATAATAGCGCTGGAGCTACG
Organism: Halioglobus sp. D3-4; assembly: GCF_055809315.1. Classification (NCBI taxonomy): domain Bacteria; kingdom Pseudomonadati; phylum Pseudomonadota; class Gammaproteobacteria; order Cellvibrionales; family Halieaceae; genus Halioglobus; species Halioglobus sp. D3-4. The sequence goes on along the minus strand of NZ_CM147907.1, from coordinate 944,333 downwards.
GTGGCCCGGCTCGGCGCAAGACAGGAGCGGACAATAAAACTGCCCTTAGGGCGGCAACCGCCCACACGCTATCAATATTAGCAATTGGTCGCAGTAGTGCTGTGCAAGGCGCTTGATGATGCCTTTCACAGTTTGCGGTAAACCAGCGGCGTCACGCCCGCCCACTTCTTGAATGATCGGATAAACGTGCTTGCGTCGGAAAACCCCAGCTTCATTGCGATCTCTTCTACGCTCAGATCAGACTGTTTAATATAGTAGATAGCGACATCCCGCCGGGTATCCGCTTTTAGCTGAATAAACGTGTAGCCTTCCTGCCTCAGTCGGCGACGCAGGGTCTGTTCTGTCAACCCCAGATACGCAGAGGCCTCCTCAAGCACTGGCAGCCCATCGCCCTCGCGAAACAAGCGCTCCATCCACAAGCGTATTTTCACGGCCACTGTATTGCCCTGGCGCGGCTGCGTCATGATGTGTGCCAACGGCTTATCCAACAGGTCCCGCAATTCATCACGCGTTCTGAAATTGCCCTGCTCCAGGCTCTTGCTGTTGAAATAAAGCGAGTTTCGGCTCTGTGCGTAATGGACAGGAGCGCCGTAAAACACAAAGCGGTGTTCCGCACTGAAGGCAGGCTCGGGATAGGTGAGATCGACACGCTCAATCGGCAAAAACTCATTCGCCAGCCAGCAGTGGAACCGATGACAACTGGTCAACTGCGATTCGATGACGTAATTGTCATCGATACTGGCGGCTTTCTGGCACTCAAATGCAATAAGACCGCCGTCAGGATCGAACAACGTGTACGCTGCTGTGCTGGCGGGCAGCCAGTTGATGGCATCGCGCCAGATTTGCATTGATTCTCGCATATCGCGGCAGCTCAGGCAGGCCCTTGCCATCAGCGCGAAACTACCAACCGGGGTGGGCGCGGCCAACAGGCCGACGCTTTCATCGCGCAGTAGCCCGGTTAGAGCCCGCGTCAGGCTGGCAAACGCTAATGTCGATATCCTAAGTCGCGGGTTGGAGAGAATCTGGCCCGGAAGGCCCTGTACGCGCAGAATTTCCTCTGCATTGTAGCCCTGTTTTACCGCACCTTTCAGTATCGATTTTACATACACCGGCGATACGGTAACCGCTTCCATCACACCTGTCCTCTTTACCGATCCCATAGGGATTCTACTCAAGTTGTAAGCTAATGCCTATTTTTATGACAGCTCAGACTATGGTTATGTCCCGAAAACCTGCGCAAACTAGCGCACCACTGAGCGCCTGACCGGCTGGACCACCAGAAACGAGGAATACCATGACTAATCACGCCTATATCTACGATGCGGTGCGCACACCGCGCAGCAAAGGGAAAAAAGACGGCACCCTGAACGAGGTGAAGCCGATTGACCTGGGTGCGGGTCTGCTTCGCGGGCTGCAATCTCGCCACGATCTGGACACAGCCTATGTCGACGATGTCGTAATGGGCTGCGTGGGACCGGTGGGAGAACAGGGCTCGGATGTTGCAAAGATGATCGTGCAAAACGCTGAGTGGGATGAGTCCGTGCCCGGCGTACAGCTGGATCGCTTCTGCGCCTCGGGACTGGAAGCCGTCAACATCGCCGCGCAGAAAATCGCTTCTGGCTGGGAAGATCTGGTGGTGGCCGGCGGCATCGAGTCCATGTCGCGTGTACCGATGGGATCAAACGGCGGCGCAATGGGCAGCGACCCCGCCTTTCAATTCAAAACCGGTTTTGTACCGCAGGGGATCGGTGCTGATGTCATCGCCAACATTGAGGGCTTCACCCGCGAAGATGTCGATGCCTTCGCACTGGAATCGCAGAAGCGTGCCGCGCATGCCCGCGACAGCGGCTATTTCGATGCATCCGTACTGCCGGTAAAAGACAAGAACGGGCTGACCATTCTGGAGCGGGACGATTTCATTAAACCGGGCACAACGATGGAAGGCCTGGGCGCCCTCAAGCCCTCCTTTGAAATGATGGGCAGCGTTGGATTCGATGACATCATTCTACGAAAGTACAACACACTGGAGCGCGTTGAGCATGTACACACGCCCGGTAACTCCTCCGGCATTGTCGACGGTGCCTCCGCCGTCCTCATCGGCAGCGAAAGAGCCGGCAAGGATCTCGGCCTGACGCCCCGCGGTCGCATAGTCGCTACCGCCGTACTCGCCACTTGCCCGACCATTATGCTGATAGGCCCGGGCCCGGCCGCCAAAAAAGCGCTGGACAAGGCTGGCATGCAAGTCTCAGACATCGACCTGTGGGAAATCAACGAAGCGTTTGCCTCGGTCGCCATGCGCTATATGAAAGATCTCGGTATCAGTCATGACATCACCAACGTCAATGGCGGCGCTATCGCCATGGGCCACCCACTGGGTGCCACAGGCGCCATGCTGGTCAGCATCATGCTGGACGAGCTGGAACGACGCGGGCTCAAGCGCGCGATGTTGTCACTGTGTGTCGGTGGCGGTATGGGGATATCCACCATCATCGAACGTGTTTGAAACGACTGCAGGCAACAAGCAAAACCTGTAGCGATTCAAAAACAGCTTCCAATGACGTACGACAGAATTTAGGACAAAGACAATGAGTGTATTTAACTACGATAAAGATGCCGACGGCATCGTAACCGTCACCATGGATATGACCGGCCCGGTCAATGCGATGAACGAAGAGTATCGCGGCGCCATGTCCGAAACAGTAGAAAAACTGAAGTCCGAGAGTGATTTGACCGGTGTCATCTTTGCTTCGGCGAAGAAGGTCTTTTTTGCCGGGGGCGACCTGAATGATCTGCTCGCCGCCCAACCGGGCGATGAGGCCGAGTTTATGGCGGTGCTGGGAACGACCAAAGCGCATCTGCGCGAGTTGGAGAAGTTACCCGTTCCCGTTGTATCAGCCATCAATGGTGCGGCTCTGGGCGGCGGCTTTGAAATCTGCCTGGCCACCAATCATCGTATAGCCTACAACCACAAGTCCGTTCAAATCGGCCTGCCAGAGGTGAGCCTGGGCCTGCTGCCCGGCGGTGGCGGCGTGGTTCGAATGGTCAACCTGCTGGGCCTGCAGAACGCCCTGCCCTATTTGCTGGAAGGCAAGAAAGTGACACCTGAGCAGGCGTTGCAAGCCGGCATGATCCACGAGACTGTCGATTCGCTCGAGGAACTGCTGCCACGCGCCAAAGCCTGGATTCTGGAAAACAAGGGTAACGAGGCGGCGGCTGTGCAGCCCTGGGACCAGAAAGGTTTCAGGATTCCCGGTGGCAACGCCAGTTCGCCCAAAGTGGCACAGCTGCTGATGGCGGCACCGGCAATGCTGGCCAAAACAACACGCGGGCTTCTCCCCGCCCCTGAGCAGATCATGGACTGTGCCGTTGAGGCCGCCCGGCTCGATTTCGAAACGGCTCTGCGAATCGAGAGTCGCGGCCTGGCCTACCTGGTGACGACACCCCAGGCGAAGAACATGATCACCACGTTCTTCTTCCAGATGAACAAGATCAACGGCGGTGCCTCACGCCCGAAAGACATCCCACCACAGCAAACCAAAAAACTGGGTGTGCTCGGTGCCGGCATGATGGGCCAGGGTATCGCCTACGTATCGGCGATGGCCGGCATCGAGGTCGTGCTAAAGGATATCTCTGCAGAGGCCGCAGAAAAAGGCAAAGCCTACTCCGAGAAGTTACTGGACAAAGCCATCAGCCGTGGCCGCATGACAGAAGACAAGAAAGCACAGGTACTGTCGCTGATCAAACCTACGGCCAACGACGAGGACCTTCAGGGTTGCGACCTGATCATCGAAGCCGTGTTTGAAAGTGTCGAACTCAAAAACAAGATCACCTCCTCCACCGAGAAGTATCTGTCGGATGATGGTATCTGGGGCTCCAACACCTCAACGCTGCCTATTACCCAACTGGCTGAGGCTGCCAGCAAGCCAGGGAACTTCATCGGCATCCACTTTTTCTCACCGGTCGACAAAATGCCGCTGGTGGAAATCATCTGTGGCGAGCAGACCAGTGATATCGCGCTGGCCAAGGCGTTCGATTACGCCAAGCAGATCAGGAAGACACCAATTGTCGTCAATGACTCTCTGGGCTTTTTCACTTCGCGCACATTCGGTACGTATTTCGACGAGGGCGTCCGCGCAGTGACCGAGGGCGTACACCCGATCAAGGTGGACAATCTCGGGAAAGCCATCGGCATGCCGGTGGGCCCACTGACCGTACACGATGAGACTAGTCTGGAGCTGAGCCGCAAGGCCATGGAAACCTGGGATGCCATGGGTGTCAAAGGCAAGTTTGGTGAGCAGGATGCCCTGGAGGCCATGATTGCTTTCATGATCGGTGAGAACAATCGCGGCGGTCGACACCACGGTGGCGGTTACTTCGAGTACCACGACGACGGCAGCAAAACCATCTGGCCGGGTCTGGTCGAGAAGCTCTATAAGCCGGAGGTGACTATCAGTGACGAGGATATCAAGGATCGCTTACTGTTCCGTCAGGTCATCGAGGCCTTGAAATGCCTGGAGACAGGTGTCCTGCGCTCCGTTGCCGACGGCAATATCGGTTCCATCATGGGTATCGGCGCACCGGTCTGGACCGGCGGGTTTATCCAGTTCGTGAACACCTACGGACTCGAAAAATTCCAGTCGCGCTGCGCGGAACTGGCTGCCACCTACGGTGCACGGTTCACCTGCCCTGCGATTGTCGCCGAAAAGATCGCTGCAGGCGAAGCCTTCCAGTAAAAAGCTGACTGACAACTGGGGTCCGGCGCCACCGGGCCCCATCAAAGGAGACAAGCATGCGTGAATTTACTGAAGAACAAGTGATGTTTCGCGATGCCTATCGCAAGTTCCTCGAGGCTGAAATCGCACCTCATGTGGAAAAGTGGCAGGAACAGGGCATTGTTGACCGGGAAGCCTTTGAGAAAGCCGGCGAACAGGGCTTTCTGATGATCTGGCCGGACGAACAATACGGTGGCCTCGGCGACCGGGACTTCCGCTACGAACAAATTATCATCGAAGAAAACGCACGCGCTGGCACCGGCGAATGGTTCGCTACCCTTCACAGCCGACTAGTGGGCCCTTACATCGACCACTTCGGCAGTGACGAACAAAAGCAGCGCTGGCTGCCAGACTGCGTCTCGGGCAAGAAAATTCTCGCCATCGCGATGACCGAGCCCGACGCCGGCAGTGATTTGGCGGGCATGCGCACTACCCTGCTTGAGGACGGCGATCACTTCGTACTGAATGGCTCAAAAGTCTATATTTCCAACGGTATCAACGCCGATATTGTTATCGTTGCAGGAAAATTTGACCCGGATAACAACCCGCATGCGATGACGCTGTGTGTTGTCGAGCGCGGGATGGAGGGGTTCGAACGTGGCCGTAACCTCGACAAAATGGGACTAAAAGCCCAGGATACGGCTGAACTGTTTTTTAACAACGTCAAGATTCCCAGGGAAAACATTCTGGGCGAAGTCGGGCACGGCTTCTTCTACCTCATGCAGGGATTGGCCGAAGAGCGGCTGATTAGCGCGGTTGGCTCCGCGGCCAATGCCCGCCGTGCATTTAACCTGACCCGCCAGTTCGTTATGGAGCGCAAGGTATTCGGCAAGCCGCTGGCGCATATGCAGAATACGCAGTTCAAAATGGCCGAGATGGACAGTGAAATCGATATTCTGCAAGCCTATATCGACCACTGCGTCGAGCAACACAACGATGGTCAATTAACGGTCAACATGGCTGCCAAGGGCAAGCTACAGGCCACCGAGATTGAATGGCGTATGCTGGACCTTGGCGTACAGCTTCACGGTGGAGCGGGGTATATGAAGGAATACCCGATCTGCACAATGTTCACCGATGCTCGCGTCAACCGAATTCTGGCGGGAAGCTCCGAAATCATGAAGTTCATTATTGGGCGCGATATTTTCTCAGACGACTACAGCAGTATTCTGGATTGACACATGACTCCCGCTAGCTGCGTCCCTTTCTGGAGGTACTGGCGGATGATGGGTGCTGCAGTAGTCTTCAGATAAACCCATGGGATACGGACAGAACCTTCCCCAAGCAGGTGTGGAAGGCCGTTAAAAACGTCCCTAATTTGTTAACAACCGGGCGGAAGACCTTCACAAGCGACACCTCGCCCGGATTCAAACGTACTGGGTGCCTGATCCGGGTTCGATATGGCGGGACAATTGTCGACGGCATCGCCCACCCTGTCACCGTCGGCATCGACGTGATATGCGGCGTCATAGCTGGAGTTATGACCGTCCATAATAGCCTGCGCGATAAGGTATAAATCTGTATTGTACGCGGGGCCATAGCTATAGGTGGTCAGGTCTACATCGTAAAGCGCGTTCAGCCAAACAAGTCGCCCCAGATCAACCAGGATATCCCCGGGGTGTCCCAGGTTGTCGATATAAATAGCGTTACCCGCATTGCCTTGAAGATTAGCCACATCAGGCAGGTTATTCGCGGCCAATAGCAGGCGCAGTTCAGAGGCGCTTTGGCCATAGGGAATACTGAAGATATCCACGCCGGGATAGGTTTCACGCAGCGTATCTATCAGGCCGTGCCACTCGGTGGCCTGAAATTGAAGCCAGGTTGACGCATAGGTGGCGGCATCCATACTCGATGGGTAAGGGGTCCAGGGTAAAGCCAGGGCGAAACGCGTGGTGGGATTTTTGGACAACGCGTAGTTGATCCAGTTCACATAACCAGTAGTGCTCGGGTAGGTGGGGTAATAAGTCATCACAAACAACTCAACGTCCCCCTGATCGAGCACCTGCTGGATCGCAACGCGCTTAGCCGTGTTATTCCACAGCGCCTCTGGCGCGCCGCCGGCGCCTCCCTGGGTAATGACGCTCTGCGTGTGGCCAGTGATGCCTGCAGCGCTCACGTAATCCGGCATTCCATACGCAAAGGGCCAGAAAAAGCTGTGCCCGATGAACAGCGATTTGAACCCGGTTTCCGGCACCTCAGATGATACTTTGTTGGCAAACAATGCCAGACACAGGATTACTGACAGCATTGTCTGAACGCGCTTCATAATCTGGCAACCTTCTATTAGAATTATGGTGGGCAAGAAAAGCTCATCGATACGCCCGATGAGGCAAGCTTTACACGATCACAATTCATTGTCCATGCAAGCATGGATCATACCGGCGCCAACAACGATAAGGGGCAAAGCGAATGGTTCCCCTCCATCGGGAAGGACCCGTGTTCCGCATTTATTGCGGTTCTCGGTTACCGATGCAGCCCGAATCCCGATGAAATGTGCAGTTTCAGGCAGTGTATTCTGCCCGTGTTAACGGGTCTGTCCTGAATCTGCCACCCAGTGCGCAGGTTCGCGTAGTGGAATTGGCATCCATTACGCCCCTCGCCTTCACACAGTAATGCGCAGCATTAATAGTAACCGCTACATCATCGGTACCAAGCAATGTTTGCAATGCTACTAATACCTGCTGAGTCATGCGTTCCTGCACCTGCGGGCGCTGGGCAAAGAAGCGCACGATGCGGTTGATTTTTGACAGGCCAATGATTTTGTTGTCGGGAATATAGGCCACGTCGGCTAGGCCGTCGATGGTCACGAAATGGTGCTCACAAGTGCTTATTACTGAGATGTCGCTGACCCTTACCATCTCATCGACACCCATCTTGTTTTCGATAGCAGTAGCTTTCGGAAAATGAGCGTAATCCAGACCCGCAAAAATTTCATCGACATACATTTTGGCAATCCGGTGCGGCGTCTCAGAGAGACTGTCATCGGACAAATCAAGACCCAGGGTATCTGCAATGTCGGAAAAAGACGCCTTGATGCGTTGGTACCGCTGGTCGCGGTCTAAACCGTTACTTAAAAGGGGAGTCTCGAGACCTCGCGCTATCAAAGCTTCTCTGACCAGGTTGGCGTCCTGGGATATTGCCAGAGAAGGAGAAACCACAGGTTCCATAAGGGCTGATTTCATAATACTTTTTCTCTTGTTGTGTTACATAGCGTCGGCCGACACCAATATCGACCGCAATTCATATGAAGCCAGAACTAGTTACGCAGCCAAACAGCAGTCAGATCAATTTCTTGAAAAATAGCGAGGATTTTCGCCGGAGAGTTCTCGCATACATCACTACTGATGACTGAGGGCTGTCATTTGTGGACCGCACACATGCAGCAGACCAGCTCTTAGGGTATCCTCCTCGGCACATCCTTTGAACCGGGCCATTTCACTATGTTGTTTAAGAATCTCTTACTCGGCGCACTCCTAATTGGCGCTGCGACTAACGCAAATGCACACGAAGCCGCAGGGCTTGCCGGGGGCTTCTCGAGTGGCTTTATGCACCCTCTGCTGGGATGGGATCACGTCGCAGCCATGGTGGCTGTCGGCCTCTGGGGTGCCGTACTGGGTCGCTCGGCTATCTGGATCTTGCCAGTCGTGTTTCCGCTGGTAATGGCATTTGGCGGAGCACTGGGTGTCACCGGTATTCCCTTGCCAAGTGTGGAAGTTGGTATCGCCATGTCTGCGCTGGTGTTAGGCAGTATGGTATTGCTGGCTGCGCGGCCACCACTGTGGGTGGCGGCGATCATTGTCGGCTTGTTTGCGATATTCCACGGCCACGCGCACGGCACCGAACTACCGCACGCTGTCAGCCCACTGGCCTTCAGTATTGGCTTCGTGCTGGCCACCGGCCTGCTACACCTTTGCGGCATACTTATCAGCCTCCTCAGCCGCTGGCGCGCTGGCCAGGTGCTTGTTCGCGCTGGTGGCGCCATCATCGCGATGGCTGGAGCTATATTTCTGCTACGCGCTTTTTAAGTGTCGCCCCGCTTTCTTCATGTGCTGGTGCTCGTCGCGATGCCGGGCACTGCATTTGCCCATAGCCCGATGGCGGGGATTGGCGAGTTCTATGGAGGCATGCTTCACCCCCTATTGGTACTGTCGCACGCGTTGGCACTGGTTGTTTTTGCGCTCATGCTGGGCCAGCGCGGCACACGGGCGATGCGCTTTGCCTATCCACCGTACATACTTGCACTCGCTATAGGACTCACAGTTGCAGGCTTCGAGCTGCAACCCGTGCTGCCATTTCAGGAAATACTGCTGGTACTGGCCATGCTCTGCGGGCTCGGTGTAGCGGCCCAGCGTTCACCGCCAGAAATTGCGCTGGCAGTCATCGCCGCTATCACTGGCCTGTTGGTCGGCATGGACTCAGGTGTTACCGGCCTGGACAGACGCGAAACCTTCGCCGCTTTACTCGGCTGCTGGCTGGGAGGGGTACTGCTATTAGTGGTGGTAGCAGGCGTGGCCGAAATGGCGCAACACGTTTGGCAACGTATTGCCTTGAGGATTATCGGCTCATGGACAACGGCGTGCGCAGTACTTGTGCTGGCACTTGCGTTCAGGCCCGTCACATGACACTACTGGTTGGCCACCCAATCCCTGAGTGATTGAATGGCCATATCGAGGTCACTCTATCATGCGCTCGCGCCTCATCGTCGACTGCGAAAGTTGACTGCCAACGTTTCCAATAATCACGTTGCGACAAGACGCAATACCCACGAGGCCGAGGGGGCGCAAAGGGGCATAGCGAAAGAGAAAAAATTGGCAAGCAACGCTAACCCCACATATACTTCATCTCCTCCAGTGTACCCATTGGTGTAACTACCCGTGTCTAAAAACAAGGTGATGAATAGCCTGTCACTGTGCATGATAGTGCGCAACGAGGCTCATTTTCTCAGGCGTTGTCTGCAGTCTGTTGATGGGCTGGTTGATGAAATGGTTATTGTCGATACCGGATCAACCGACGACACAGCGGCGATTGCCGGGGCTTTTACCGATAAGGTTGAAACCTTTACCTGGTGCGATGATTTTTCTGCCGCACGCAACTATTCTCTGGAGCAAGCTCAGGGCGACTGGATTCTTGTGCTGGATGCCGACGAATGGATAGAGCCAGCGCATTTGCAACAGCTCCGAGAGCGCATTGCCACGACAACGCTGGATGGTTTTTTTCTACAACAGCGCAATTACAGTAACAACGCACTGGAGCCGGACTGGATACCGGTGAGCGAAAACAACGTTTACACGGGAGGGTTTTCTGGCTTCCGGGACAACCCTATCTGCCGCCTGTTTAGAAATAGACCAGACATTCGCTTTAGCGGACGGGTTCATGAGCTGGTCGACAGGTGTTTACCAGCAGGGACTTTTGATCATCTGGATATTCCTTTGCACCATCATGAGGACAGCGACCCCACAAAGCCCAAGTCCAGCCGTCAGTTGGTGTATCTCGCACTGATGGAAAAAGCACTGGAGGAAGATACCGGCGCTACAAGCAACCCCGATACAGGGCGCATGGCTGCCAACGCAGGTGCTTTGACGGTTCGACACAAACAGGACTACCACCTGGCTATTCGTTATTTTGAGCGCGCTATCGAGATGGGCTATCAACCGCAAGTAAATAGGGAGGGTATCGCAGAAGCACTGTATAGACTAGGTGACCACGCAGGTGCTCTCAAGGCGTACCGTTCGCTGTACGAATCAGGCTACCAGAGTTTCAGTCTACTCAATAACCTGGCCAACCTCCTTGTCCGGGGAGGCGCGCACAAAGCGGCTGCGCAATTACTCAAGCAGGCCCTGCCGATGGCGGCACATGTACCGGAGGTTGCTCAACGGATTGAACACAATATGCATTTGCTCGAAAAAGAAGCGACTTTGTGATTTTAGCAATGCGCTTTGCCGAAGTGCCGTAGATGCGTGTACTCGCTATCGGGTTTGTTATTGCCGGTATTACAGGTTAATTCGAGGTTGAGCACAGGTCGGTCATAGAACCGTCGTGCGACGGAGGGAATAATGACCCACCTCGGGATATCTGATCTCGCTCTATCGCAACGCATTGCGACAAATATTGCGATCAATGTGGCTGATGCATTCCAATAGCCGGGTTCGCCGGGGTCTCATTACCGAAATAGTCCACCTGTGGGGGATGGAGACCGATACCAGCGGCGATCGCCGGTGAGCCCGGTCGGATTTGAAACGCTTCCCCTGCCTGAAGGCGACCCGAACCGCGCCACTGTACGTTCTCGAACAGAGGGTCTCCGACGACAAATTCTGTGCCGGATACAGGCATATCGAAGAACAGGTTATTGGTGCAACGATCGCCACAGGCCAGGGGATACGTCTGCGCTGACGTCGCGTAAACGATGTTGTTGGCGAACTGAAAATCCCCAGCGTTGCCCATCGCTTCAAGTGGAATCGTCTCCAGCGCAGTATGGGGCCTGGGCATTACGAAGGTGTTGTTGTACATGCGGATATCGCTGAACGTACCGATGACCGGTGCCTTGCACGGACTGGTATTGATGGCTTTTCCATCGTCTATGCTGAGGTTGTAGCGCACATGCGCAGTATGCGGTTCATCGTCACTGCACAATAGTATGAAGCCCCCCTCATTATTGTGGCTGTAATTGTATTGGATAATGGTGCCTTCCTGCTCATTATCGATATCGAATCCGGTGCCGTCACAGCCATCGGTAGGGCTCTGCCCGAAACGATATCCGGAGACCTCGTTTCTCTGTATCAATGTGTTGATGGAATTCCAGGTCCAGATGCCCGCTGAGCAGTTTCGCTCCGGGCTAAGCCAATCCCTGCCCGCAAGATTTCCGACACTGACGATGTTGTCTTCTATTACGGCACTGTCCGTACCATGGGCGACAATTGCATCCCCCTGTAATCGTTTCAGTGTATTGCCGCGAATAACAATATTCTGCCCTCCCGCTGGCCACGTTTCAGTCGCCCGTGGGCGCTCACTGGAGCCGGCTGACGAGCCGTCAAAATAAATACCGCTTCGACCCACATCCTCAATGCGGTTGTTCTCGATCAGCACGCCGTCGAACTGCGCCTGTTGGCTCTCTAATGCAGAGTTCGCAATGATGGCACCGCCGCGCTTGGCTGTGCCGTTGAAAGTTACCAAACCGGTTACGTCATGGATATACAGGTCGCGTATCTCTACATCCCTTACCTGGCGTTCCAGCGATGTCAGATACACACCACGGTGCGGTTCATTCGGGTTACCAGGATTGGTCAATTCGAGATCGCCAATAACGACATGTGAGACATCTTCAAGGTGCACCGCGGCAGTCTGCAGGCCCTGCGCATCAATCCTCGGCAGCGCGCCCTCGCCATAGGCCCCAATATGGATGCGATCATCCGCAGCCCCCGACCCCATGGGCTTGAGCATGCCATTGCAGACGGTACCCCGGCGCAACAAAAGCCGGTCACCCGGAGCCAGAGTGATGGAATTAGCCATGTCGAAATCACGCCAGGGCGCCTCCATCGTCCCCTCGCCCGGCACCGATGACTGACAGTCGATGTAATACGATGTCCCCGTTGTCGGCCCGGGGCTCGTTGACGATAGATCACTACATGCGGAGATGGAGATTGCCAGTGCCAACCACCACGCGGTTGATCGCAAACCTGCGTTGTTCATTTTTTTCCTCACCGATATCTTTGCGTGTATCAGCAATCTCAGTGCACAAGCAACCGTATATAGTTGCAGCTATTGTTATTACGCCCACTGTAACATCGGCACATTAACGGGGCTTACCCATAGTTTGCAAGGGGATATTTAACCGGTTCGAGCAAATAGCGTGGTTGAGCAATCTACTTAACCGCCACCCTGCCCCGGCTGGGGCTGTGGTCGAAAAGTATCAGTCGTTCTATACTGCGGTGCCCAGAGCGTCTACGTCAGCTGACTACTACGCTGCGTAATTTCGGTAATTCCAACCGGCTGCCGCTCAGGGCTCGGCCATTCAAACAATAAACCCCAGGGGGCACATCAGGTGAAGTGGATAACCAGGATACTTGTATTGATCGCGGTGGTGTTGGCCATCGGCTATTTCAGCATAGACAAGGACACACGGAGGATACTTGCCAATCTGCCCACAGATCGCGATGTGCTGTTCTGGACAGTGCCACAACGTGATGCGCTGTTCCGGGCACTCGACCTCGTCCCCATCGTCGCCGATTCCCGCGTGATTGAGGCCGGCGGACACCCCTTCCCTCTCCCTCCGGGTGAACCCATGAACCTGGCCACTGATGTCGAGGCCTATATGGATGAGCAGCGCACGGCCGCATTGATCATCGTGCAGGATGGCAAGGTGCGGCTGGAAAAATACGGGCTGGATTTTGACGCCACCGGACGATGGACCAGTTTCTCGGTCGCAAAATCGTTTACCTCCACACTGGTAGGAGCGGCAGTAAAGGACGGCTATATCAAGAGCGTTGACGATAAAGTATCCGCATATATCCCCGACCTGAAAGGCTCTGTCTACGATGACGTATCGATAGCGCAGTTACTGACCATGACGTCGGGTGTCAAGTGGAACGAGGACTATGAAGACAGGAACAGCGATGTCGCCCTGTTCAATGAACACGAGGCAGAGCCGGGTGTCGATGTCACTGTCAGCTATATGCGCAAACTCCCCCGCGAGGCACCGGCCGGCAGGGATTGGGTGTACAAGACCGGGGAAACAAACCTGATTGGCGTGCTAGTGAGCTCCGCCACCGGCAAAACCTTGTCAGACTATCTTTCCGAGAAGATCTGGGCGCCCTTCGGCATGGAACAGGATGCGAGCTGGTTGCTGGGCTCTACCGGGCACGAGGTCAGCGGCTGCTGTATTCAGGCCTCCACGCGCGACTTCGCGCGCTTCGGCCTGTTTATCCTCGGCGGAGCAATGGTCGATGGTAAGCGGGTGGTTCCCGACAACTGGTTAGGCGCCGCTACAACCACGCAAGCTGACATAGCGTTTCCGGGCAAGGGCTATGGCTACCAGTGGTGGACGTACGATAACGGCAGTTTTGCGGCGCAGGGAATTTTTGGCCAGGGCATTTTTATCGATCCAGCGCGGAAGCTTGTCATTGCCTCCAACAGCAACTGGCCCAGAGCCACTGATTACGCAACCGTGGGTGCTCAGCGCGAGGCGTTTTACCGGGCTGTACAGGCCGCTATCGATGCCGAAGCGAATTGAACGGCATACTGTTACGATGTCCAATCAGTGGCGCATGACGGGTCGCGTGTATTCTGGCCGGTTATTGCGCGAAAACACGATCTGATAATTTAATACTGAGGACACAGAACTTGAAGCTCTACACGTTGGTTTTCATCGCACTGCTGACAACGGCATGCAGTGACCATAACAACTCCAGCGGTTCTGACTCCAATTCGGGCTCTACGTCCTACTACCCCGATGTCAATTGGCCCAATATACACCGTGATGCTGGCAATACCGACAGCATCCCGAGTGATGGCGCTACGGATCTGGAATTTGCGTGGTCGGCCAAAGTCGATGGGCTGACTCTGGCCGCGCCCACTGTAGGGCCCGATGACCAGCTCTACATCACACTCGCCAAAACCGGTTGCACCGTATACGCGTTTGACAGCCTGTCCGGGGAAGAGCTGTGGTGTCTCGATGCAACCGATCTCGGTGCGGCGGCTTCGTCCGTACTCATCGACAGCGATAACAACCTCTATATCGGCGATACCTCGCACATGCGCTCTTACGATGCGGCGGGCCGGCTTCGCTGGCAAACCCCGATTGTGGCCGCGCCGATCAGCGCACAGTTCACCCCGGACGGACACCTGATCTTTCCTTCCTTCAGCGGCCGGATTTATGTACTCGACCGACAAACCGGCGAGCACGTCATAACACCGTATGACCTGGTGCCCAGTGCGGGCACACCGGGCAGCCTGCTCACCTGCCTCAGTGGCGATTCTTCCGGGAGTTGTGTCGTGCCCAACACCCTCGCTATCGATATGGACACTGGTGTTTTCTATATCACCCTGAACATACCCTCTGAACCAAACGGCCTTGTTGCGGCGCTGCGCTACTCCGCTAACAGCACACCCAGCATAGACCCGGTCTGGCAGAGTTCAGTACTTACCGGTGGCAGTGGCGCCAGCATTGTCATCTCCGGCGATGGGACAAGACTCTACGGCAATGATGGTGCCGACAATACCTATGCACTGGATGCCGATACCGGGCAGTTGCTGTGGCTGTACCCGATAGGCTATACCCCAATTGGCAGCCCATCGGCAACGCCCGATGGACGCATTATCCCCGCGCCACTGGACGGGGTGGCAGTTGCGCTGATGGACCGGGGAGATCACGCCGAATTGCTGTGGACGCAAAGCGGCACACCGTTCAACGGCCTGCTGGTGCAGGCTGGCAATGACCTCGCCTACACCTCCTCCGAGAACGGAGCCGTTATTCTGGATGCGATAACAGGTGAGATTATCGGTCTTGCCGAAACAGACATCCCTGTGAAAACAGTGGGAACAGCGTTAAGCTCCAGTGGCATGGTGTTTTTCGCGGAGGCCACGGGCAGACTGTACGGTTTTAGCAAGAAGTAAGCAGTACGGAGACGCCATAGTGGCACCTGCACACGGCTGAGGAGGCTTTGCGTTGGCATCGAGAAACCTGAAGATTACCGCTCTCGGGAGCTTGCTAGTTTTGGCGCTGGCCGCAGTTACCGTCGCGGTGCTGAATGCTCAGAAAACGGATGCCCCGACCGGCACCGTCCTGATCACGGGCGCCAACCGAGGCATCGGCCTGGAGTTCGCCACTCAGTATGCAGCAAAGGGCTGGACAGTGATCGCAACGCACCGGCGGGACACTGTTCCAGAGAGTCTCAAAGCGCTCAGCGAGCAGTATGACTCCGTCCGCATAGAGACACTGGATGTGCTGAACCACGACCAGATCGATGCACTGGCAGACAAATTGCAGGACACACCGATCGATCTGTTACTCAACAACGCTGGCATCATGTCTACGGGAGATCCCGCATCGGCACAGACCTTCGGCACCCTGGACCACGACAATGCCGAGATATATATGCGCGTGAATGCCTTCGGGCCAATCAAGGTTGCCGAGGCCTTCTTCTCGCAGGTATCAGCCAGCAATCTGAAGAAAATCGTCAACATCAGCTCCAGTTCCGGCCGGGTGTCGCGTCCTCCTCCCCACTCCGGCAATATGTGGTACCGCGCCAGCAAAACGGCACTCAACGGCCTGATGGTAACCATGGTACCCACGGCCAGCAAGGCGGGTATTACGGTAGTGATGTTTGAACCCGGCTGGACCTGGACAGGCAAAAACGAGAAAAACCGTCAGCCGGGTCAACTCGACCCCTCCGAGGTTGTCGCCGCAATGATCGAGACTATCGATGGCCTGACCCTCGAGGATACAGGACGCTTCCTTGCGCGCGATGGAGATACGCAGCCCTGGTAGTCTCACCAGAGCCACGATGTCATGCCCATGAAGCAGCGCAACGGATTTCAGCCATGAGTACACGCCCCGTTCGATTCACACGGCGAGGTGTACTGATAGCTGGCGCCACAAGCGTTGCCGGTGGTTCCGCTGTACTCCTGCTCGATCACGTATTCGGCAGCGACAGTCCGCTGGCCGACAGCTACGCCGCCCGCAGACTCGGTGAACGCTTTGCCCGTATCCTCCCAGACCCCGGTAAACTCTGGCGCGACGTACCGCCAGCATCGGCGGATCAATGGGTCATGCGCCTGCGCAGCATGATCAGTGACGACTTCGACAACAACCGCCTGGTGCAGGTGGATGGCTGGTGGCTGGCGGAGACGGAGCTCCGATTATGCGTTCACATCTACATGCAAAACCCATGATACATTCAAGCGGGCTTACCATAAAACCGGTGCACACCACATGATAGTCAGTGGCAGCGACGCACCGCAGCAGATTCACGCTGACATTTGCATTGTCGGCTCCGGCCCGGCCGGCATGACAGTGGCACTGGAACTAGAGCGACTGGGCGTTGATTGTGTATTGCTGGAAAGTGGCGGTCGCGTGCCGGATCAAGCGCACACAGCACTTAATCAGACACCACAGATCGGTATCAGAACAGACCCCAGTGTCGCCAACCGAGTACGCGGCCTCGGCGGTACCAGCGCGCTTTGGGGCGGCTTGTGCAGGCGTCTGGACGCTCTGGATATGGAGCGCCGACCCTGGGTTCCCGGCAGTGGCTGGCCCATCGGCCTGGACGATTTGCTGCCGCACTATGACACTGCGCATAGAATTCTGGCGTTGCCCGCAGCACAGTACGATCTCCATCAACTGCATGCCAGCGGCGCCGACAAAGGGCCTCTGCTGGCAGACAGGGATTTTCAGAATTCTGTTTTCTACTACGACAGTTCACCGATACGCTTTGGCCCCCATTATGGCCCGCAGCTGGAATCCTCCAGCCGTGTACGAACCTTTCTGGATTCCACTGTGGTGGATATCAGTACGGATAGCACGGGAGCGCAAGTCACAGCGCTGGACGTCTCGACGCTGCACGGCAGACGCTTTCAGGTACGCGCGCAGAGGTTCATCCTCGCCGCAGGCGCCATCCAGAACGCACGCCTGCTATTGAATGCCGACAGCGTGCACAAGCGTGGTTTGGGTAACCAGCATGACATGGTTGGCCGCAATTTTCTGCAACATCCGGTCTTTTACGGCCCGCGATTACTGCTGTTCAACACATCAGACCGGCTGCGCTTGCGTCGCACCAATACCAGCAAGGTAGCAATACTGACGGCGATCGCTGCGCGCGCTGCCAGAGAGCAACAACTTCTCAATTTTCATTTTTTTGTACAGGAGCCACAGCCACCGGGTGAAAGGGAAAGGCTACTGCGTACCCTGCCTACGGCCATTCGCAGGGTAATACAGGGACTGCCCGCCGCTCGAGCGGGCGAAGTGGGTGAAGTACCCGAGTACCTGAGTGAGTTGCAGTCACTTTTGACGCCACAATCAGACGTAGAGACACTCTATGTACCACTGGAGATTCGTGCAGAACAGGCGCCGAATACCGACAGCCGTATACTTCTTGATACCGCGCGCGATGAACTGGGGCTGCGCCGCGCAGTAATGGACTGGCGCCTCAGCGAGTTGGATCGCGTGAGCATGGAGAACGGCATGCGTCTACTGGGTGGTAGCATGGCGCGCAACGGTATTGGGCGTGTCCAGTCAGGCCCCCGTCAATGGGCCATACCGGAGGCGCAAGGCAAATTCCTGCACGGTGGCAATCATCAGTACGGGACTACCCGCATGGGTGATTCACCACGCAGCAGTGTCGTCGACCGGAACTGCCGTGTGCACGGTCTGGCCAACCTGTACATTGCTGGTTCTGCGGTATTCCCCACGACAGGTTATGCCAACCCCACGCTGACTATCGTCGCGCTCTCAGCCCGACTGGCGGACCATTTGGCGCAATCCGCGCCCGGGGTCTAACACAAACTTGAATATATACTACTGAACAGAGGACAACACCATGATCGTTACCGTTGATATCAGCATGTATCCGCTGAACGCGGACTTCAGGGACCGGGTACTGGGCTTCATCGAGAAGCTGGAGTCCCGACAAAACCTACGAGTCAATCCCGGCTCCACCTCGACTGTGATAATTGGCGAATACCGGACCGTGATGGAAGCCATTACTGAAATGCTCGAATGGAGTCATAAGGAACACGGACAATCGGTGTTTGTGACCAAATTTATACTCGACTATGAAGCTGAGTAAGCCGTATAGGTACGCTGCAGACCAGTGATCTGCAGCGTACTCCGCACTAGCAAACCGCCTACTCCCCGCCCGCTCGCTCCGAACGGCCACCTGAACGCAGTTCCATGCTGAATTCTGCGAAGGTAGCCGTCGCCAAAAAAGATCATATTTTTTTGCGTTTCCTGTCATATAGATGTATTCACTGAACAACTAAGTAGGAAACCACCTATCCGGGGAAGCTATGCACAATTTCAGCCCAAGACACCTGAGAACCCTGCTGCTACTGTTTTCTTCCTTGCTACTGTTCGCCTGTGGAGGCGGTGGCGGTGGTGGCGGGTCATCTGCATTCGACGAGGTGACAACACCGATCGACACACCAGTCGAACCACCACAGCCAGTGACAGTTACTGAGGAAGAAGCCAGCCGATTTCTCAGTCAGGCCACCTTTGGGCCAAACCAGTCAGGTATAGAGGAAGTGGTATCTCTTGGTCTGGAGCAATGGTTGCTGAACGAATTCGAGAAACCGGCATCGCTACATCTTGAGGGTGTATTGTCACACTTCCCGGAAGATGGCAGCTTTCTTGGAGACAACGGTCAGCCTCTGCCGGAACTGGTATTTCTCCCTTCCGATTCGTTCTGGAAAACGGCAATTGAAGGCGATGATCAGCTTCGCCAACGCATGGCCTTTGCCCTGTCCCAGATACTGGTTGTCTCTGGTGAGGGCAATGCGGGTCGCGCCCCCCAGGCATTGGCCCACTACGCTGACATACTGACAGAAGGCGCGTTCGGAAATTACCGTGACCTGCTACAGAACGTCACCTATTCGCCTGCAATGGCGGTGTTTCTGACTTATCTGAGAAACGAGAAGGCCGACCCCGCAACAGGCCGCGTGCCCGATGAAAACTATGCCCGCGAGCTGCTTCAGTTGTTCACGATAGGGTTGGTGGAGTTAAACCCGGACGGTACGCCCGTGACCCTACCGGACGGCAGTGAAGTGGAGTTATATGACAACGACGACATTACCGAACTGGCCAAGGTATTCACCGGCCTGAGTTTTACTGCACCCAGTTTCAGAACCCCCTTCCAGCGCCTGCCACCCTCGTCGTACTACTCTGCGCTGTCCATGTTTAATGGCTTTCACTCAGAGGAGGCCAAGCGATTCCTGAGCATCAATATACCGGCAAACACCACTGGCCAGGAAAGTATCAATATAGCGCTGGATGGGATCTTCGCGCACCCGAATATCGGGCCTTTTGTGGGACGACAACTGATTCAGCGCTTTGTGACCAGCGCTCCAAGCAATGATTATGTGCGCCGCGTCGCCGCCGCATTCGATAGTGGCGACTACCAGCTTCCCTCAGGCGCAATCGTTGGCAGCGGGGAACGCGGCGATCTTAAAGCCGTCATTGCGGCAATACTCATGGATGAGGACGCGCGTTCTGCGGCGTCTCTCGACAATCCGCAGTTTGGTAAACTGCGCGAGCCGTTACTGCGTTTCACACACTGGGCACGCGCCTTCGAGATCAACAGCGCAGATGCGGCAAACGAGTCTATGCTGCGCAATACCACCGCACCGGAAGCGCTGGGCCAGCAGGCCTATCGCTCGCCATCAGTGTTTAATTTCTATCGTCCGGGATACATCGCTCCCGGTACCGAAACGGGCACTGCCGGGCTCACCGCGCCAGAACTGCAAATAGCCAATGCCACTACGGTGGTTGGGTATCCCAACTTCCTGACGACATTTGCGTTTGGCTTGTCCCGCAAAATAGACAGCAACCAGCCACCGACCTATGTACCGGATTACTCGCCTCAGATGGCGCTGGCAGCCGACCCCGTGGCACTGTTGGACAATCTTGATCTGCTGCTGACATACGGCACCCTGCAGGAAGATACACGGGGAAGAATTTCCGACATTCTGAATGCGCTGGATTCTGACACTGAAGAAGATCTGCTACTGCGCGCACGCGCTGCCAGCGTACTGGTGATGACATCCCCCGAATACATCGTGTTGCGTTAAGCGCAAACCAAACAGGATACTGACCATGCAGAACCGAAGAAAGTTTCTGAAATCATCCCTGGCCCTTCCCATGATGATGTCCGGCGGCTCCATGCTGGGATCACTGGCAGGGTTTAACGCACACGCTGCAGACATCTCGGGATATCGCGCACTGGTATGTGTCTTCCTGTTCGGTGGTATGGATTGCCACGACACTGTACTGCCTTATGACGAGGCCTCCTACAACGATTATGCCGGTATCCGCGCACCGCTGCTTGAAACTTACGCTGCGCTGCCGGGTGGCTCCTCCCGCACTCGCGAATCATTGCTGGCGCTGACGCCACTCAATAGCCACTTCGGCTCGCGTCAGTTTGCACTGCCGCCACAAATGAGCGCAATACACAACCTGTTCACACAGGGCCGCGCAGCGATAGTGGGCAATGTGGGTCCGTTGAGCGAACCCACCGATCGCGCGAGCTTCTACAACAACTCGTCGCTACTGCCAGCGCGCCTGTTTTCCCACAACGACCAGCAATCCACCTGGATGTCGTTTGCTCCTGAAGGTTCACAATTAGGCTGGGGCGGACGTTTTGGTGACGCGACTATCGCAGCAAATGCACAAAGTATCTTCTCGCAGATATCGCTGGCCGGAAATTCCGTTTTCCTCACTGGCGACCGTGTCTCGCCATATCAGATCAGCGCCAGCGGTGTGCCGTCCATTCAAATGATTGATGCAGCGCCAGCGCAACTGGGGCCTCTCCTGCGTAACCACTTCGACGCGGCAGGTGCCGAACGCAGCAATCTGTTTGAGCGCGACATCATTAATCTCAGCAGGACTTCGCTGGAGGCCAACGACACACTGGAGAACGCCCTGCTCTCCGGTGCATCCATCAACACACCCTTTCCCACCAGCGGTCTGGGCGCACAGTTGCGCGCGGTAGCCCAGACCATCGCTGTACGCGACACATTGGGCGCTTCGCGACAGGTATTCTTTGTGTCACTGGGAGGCTTTGATACACACTCAGCTCAGGCTACGGACCTGCCCGCCCTGCAGCAAGATATAAGCGATTCCATCAGCGCATTCTACGCCGCAACTGAAGAGTTGGGTGTGGCTAACGAGGTAACAACGTTTACGGCAGCAGATTTTGGACGTACGCTAACCGTCAATGGCGATGGCACTGATCACGGCTGGGGCAGCCATCACTTCGTGGTTGGCGGCGCCGTCAAAGGCGGCGATATTTACGGCGACATTCCAGTGTCACAACTGGAGCACGACCAGGACGCAGGCAATGGCCGATTGATTCCCTCGGTGTCCGTCGAACAGTTCGCCGCGCCGATGGGAAGTTGGTTCGGATTGAATCAACAGGAACTGAGCGCTGCCCTGCCCGGGTTGGCAAACTTCCCGGCCGGCGGTTTGAGCTTTTTGGCATGACCGCACAGGTGAGGCACGGTGTATTTCCCCGGTGACGTTGCGGGGTACACTGGTGAGCTTCTCATTGAGAGACAATCTGTTGTGTCACCGCAGCTTGAACAACTAAAGATCCTGCACACTGACAGTTTTGGTTGGGCGCTGGCCTGTTGCGCCTGGCACCGCGAACTCGCTGAGGATGTCTTGCAGGAAGCCTACTTACGCGTGCTGGACGGGCGCGCCATCTTCAGCGAAAGCGCCTCTCTGAAAACCTGGTTCTTTGCTGTGATCAAACGGGTAGCAGCTGATATACAGCGCACCCAGAAACGACGCTCATTACTGAACCTGCGCATAGTGGCCAATGACCCGGAAACCGCGCCTTCAGCACCCGGCCATGACAACCCCGTGGCGGAGGCATTGCAGAGTGATCAGACATCACAGAAATTGCAGTCTGCCCTACTGCTACTTTCGCAGCGACAGCGAGAAGTACTGCATTTGGTTTTTTACAGTGGCATGTCGCTGGAGGAGGCTGCGACAACGGTTCAAATCACCGTTGGCTCCGCTAGAACACATTATCACCGTGGCAAGGGTAGGCTGCTGGAGATACTGACGGAGAATGAGACCAATGAACACTAGACAAACTACTGCACCAGAGCTGCGCCTGGAGCAACACTTCCGGCAGATGCGCCGCGAGGAGATGACGCAGGCACCCGCTTTTCCCGACGAAGCGACACTCTCACAGCCGGGCGCTCTGGGTACCGCACGGCCGGTGTATCGCGCGATGCCTAAAGTGGCCGCTGCGATAGCACTGTTGGCGACATTCCTGCTGCTGCTCAGTAGAGAACCTGCTCCGCAGGATCCGGCGCAGCTATACGCAGACATCATGAGCGCGAACAGCGTCACCACCGACACATTGTTATCGGTATCCCCGGGCACTCTGCCGGCAATGACCAACTTGCCGGAGGTCTATGAAACCGAAGCCATGGCCGGCGAGTTACAACGCACAAATTGAACACTGGAATATTTTGGAGGAATTGGCGATGAGACTGGTCAAGTTACTGATAGTTGCCGCCTGCGTCAGTCTGGCAACTACAAGTCTGGGAACCGCGGCACAGGCAGATTTCACACGTAGCATTCAGGTCAAACGTGAAGCACTCAAAATGGGGCTATACCCTCCGGATGTCATTATGCGACATCAGGAGACACTCGGTATCACCATGGCACAGCGTAAGGAAATTATCGATGCAGTGAAGCGCTTTCAGTCAGACGTCGCAGACTTGCAGTGGACGATGCAGGGCGAACAGCAGAAAATGCAGCAGGTATTCGCTGCGTATACCATCGACTCGAACGAGTCCCTGGCGCTGGCCGAAAAAGTACTGGCGCTGGAATCCCGTTTCAAACTGGCCCACCTGAAGCTGTTGATCACAATCAAGAATGCACTCACCAAAGAGCAGATCGATAAAATCAATCAGGAGATTACACTCAGGCGTAAATCGATGGGAACCAACAAAGAGAGATGAAAAAGACTACTGGCACTCGCCTATCACACCGTGAAGCGAAATATTGGATGTAATAGGCTTCAGGCTCTACAGTGTTTTCAATACCCTTCTTTCGTGTCGTTGGCGTTTTAACTCGGACCCCAATAGAATGGGCAGCGAATAAAACAACAAGTGGTTGGCGATAGCTACCATGGCACGCCATGGGCAATACTCCCGCTAACGCTACCCAGGATTTGAACGCCACTGATCTGAAGAAAAACTGAGGCTCCACACCATGCCCTATCCGACTAAAAAAGCCCTTCTGAACTGGGCGCAAAAATACCCGCTGCTGTGGAACGCCGGTGACAAGAACGCCTGGGTGGATAACTGGCGCTCGGTTGCCTGTGGTGAGTTTCGTATGCTGGACCCGGTGGGAACGCCGGAGAAGCGTGGCTTCAAAGCGTGCTGTGAAGACTCCTGGGACCTGTTCCAGCCAAGGGTCACTTTCCGTATTCAACCGGGCACGCTGTTTGTCTGCGCCAATGAAGTCGCCTGGTGTCTGGAGAATCATTTTGAAGGGCCTGATGGCGCAGAGGTGCAATACAGTCTGGAGACCTACCGCTTTGGCGACGATGACTCAGTGAGCATCCGCACCTACTACCGGGTTCCAGCACACGACAATGCCCAGCTGGGCGATATCTTCCAAACCTATCTACCGGAGAATTCAGAGGGGAATTAATTATCTGACGCTGCTAGACTGGATCCTTCCTTTTCGACACCTTCAGGCCTCTGTCCCTATGAAATTCGTCAAACCACTGTGGGTACTTGCCGTACTGTCTGTCACCTACGGCTGTAGTCACCCCATCGAAATTCGCGGCAAGGGCGCCGGGGATGTACTGTCCTATACCGCAACACGTGACTGTTTTATGGAGGACTACCAACAGGGGCTGGCGAATTGCGCCGAAAACTACATTGTCGGCGACTACGATGAAACATACACGGCCGTACCCCGATCTGATGCCCAGTTCCATCGCTGGGCAAATTACTGTGAAAGCGCAGACACCAACGCATGTTCGTTCGATGTTTCGGCATCGGTGGTAAAGAAATTTTACTTCGAAACAGTGCCACCGCTGCAGGCCATCTTCCGGCCCAAAGTGAATACCGGCTTCAAAATGGTGTCATTCGGCCATAGCTTTTTTAACCCCATGGCGATGAATTTGGAGGGCCATGCACACGCCGCGGGCTTTACCGACCACGAAACTATCCACTTTTCTGCAGGTGGCGCAAATGGCGCACCGATGGCGTTTTGGAACAACAATACTGTGCGTCCGCAGATACAGGCGGAGCTTGATAGCGGTGACATCGACCTTGTCGGAATGACCTACTACCCCACCTACCCGACCATCGATGGTTATAGAAACTGGGTTCAGTACGCACTGAGCAAGAACCCGGACACCCGGTTTTTTATCGCCCTGCCCTGGAATACCTATCCGGCGGACGTTACCGCCGAACAATACGAGAGCGATTACCATGTATTTCACCCGGAAATCACCCACGCATTCATAGATACACTTCGCACTGAGTTTCCGGGCGTGGATTTTTATTGCATTCCCTACGGGCTCAGTGCAGTGGAATTACGCAACCTCTATGCCGATGGCACCCTTACTGGCAACGGTGACGTTTCCACGCTGCAGGGCAGCGCGAATAGTGCTATCTACACTGACAACCTAGGACATGCCGGTGACATTCTGGTCGAACTCAGCAGCCTGGTGTGGCTGGAGGCCATTTACGGCGTCGATCTGGCCAGCTATAACTATGCCCCGGGTTACACCACTGACCTGAAAGCGATTGCCAGCGAAATCATCGCAACACATAACGTCGCCTACGTGGCACCTCCTGATATATATCCCGATGCCGATGACAACGGCATTCCGGATCGTTACGAGCCCACTGAATAACCGGATAGAAAAGTGTACTCGCGGTAGTTAGGCAACACTGACACCGAGCGGCGGCAGGCAGAATCTACGAGAGAGCGACACTAATCTGGCGCTATTGTAGTGCGATGAGGGTATATCTCCGCAATCAGCTGATTCAACGCAGCATCGAAACTCTCATCCGGGTTGTCTCGACAGTACTGCTCTAACCATACCATCAGCGTTTTGGTATTTTTGCGGCCACCGATATCATATGTATCGTGGGCCAGCCGACTGACACCGGTCAGGTAACCCATCGTATAGAGCGAAAAGCCGTACAACGCAGCCCAGTCATCGTCTTTTTTGGCACTGTTCACCGCGCGGTTAAGTGCATAACAACTCTCAACCTTGTCGTACGCGCGCACACCGTACTGGCGATTCATATCCGCTGCCTGGACCACGGCCAGCGAAGTCCACAGGGCCAGTGACAGCCCGCTAGTCCACATCAAAGCCCTGAACCTCATGATCCCCTCTCGCGTGTGAGTCCTGCTGCCGATATGATAAACACTGCATGGCAGCAAGGGAATCTCTGCCACCCAACACGGTCGACAGTTTCAGCGCTCGTTACACTGGAGCTGGGCGCGAGCGAGGTACCGCCGCAGCACGCGTGCTAACGGTTCATCGCCAGTTGCGCCTCCAGTTTCTGTTTCATGGGCAGCACCCACTGCGCCTTCAACTGCGGTGATAACAGGCCGGCATCCTCAAGCTCATCACACAGTTTCATCTGGTGAGCGAGATCGAACATATCGAGTTGGCGGCATATGCGGGCCTGTGCATCCAGTGTGAGAAACGAGATGCCCGGCGATTCAAAGTAACTACCATCCTCCCGGGTACCCGGGCCGCGGTTCATCCAGTGGGTAATCAGCCGGTTTTCGATACCGGTGTACACCCCCATATAAGGAAATGTCCAGCCCTCCCAGCCGACGTTCATATCCCGACCATAATGTGTGGCTTTGATCTCATCTATGCTGTTGGCGGTCACATCCATCACACCCGCGTACTGGCACGTGTAGATACAGTCCTGCGCATAGATCTGATCGACAAAAAATAGCCAGTCGTTAGTTCGGGAGGCCTCTTCGTGCGCAGCAATCAGCTTCTCTGCTGTTCCCCGCAATTTACTTTCGCTTAACAAACTCATAATTCACTCCCCGAATAACCTGCGGAACGGCCCCGTATTTGTCCCAAAAACCCTGTGCACTGACGTTCTCAGGCAGTTGTGACAGCGCGGTAACCCAGACTCCTATGATCCGGGAGAGTGTAACGACAATAGTCATTATGTCAATTCAAATTGACTAGTCGTCAATATACGCTTACTATTTTTTCGGCGTCATCAGTCAAACAAATCCCAATACCAGTGCTGTTGCTACACACCACCCGAATCACGAGGTAAAGAAGCATGGATAACAATTGGCTTTCCTACATCTGGCAACATTACAATATTGTCGGCTCGCTATTGGCACTGGCGGCGATAGTCGCCATTACCGTAGTCGGCAAGCGCCTGCTGTTTCGCGTGCCCGCGCTGGCGAACATGCGTGCGCTCAATAAGGAAAAGGATAAGCCCAAGTGGGCACAGGAGAAATACCGACCGATTGTTCGCGCCACGCAAAAAACGGGCCTGTATTGCAATCTCACCTTTTTCCTGGTGCTGCTACCCTTTTGCATTACGCTTCAAAGCCAGTCTGTGTGGACGGTGCTTCTGCACACCTTCGTCATACTGATGTTCTACGACTTTTTCTATTATCTGGCACATCGATTCTGGTTCCACGGGCAGGGCCCGATGCGCAAAATCCACGCGGTACACCACCAGGCACGCAATCCCACCTATCTGGATGCGCACTATGTGCACCCTTTGGAAACCTTCGTCGGACTGGGAATGTTTATCGCATCGATTGTGTTGCTTGCTGCGATCATGGGGCCCTTTCACATCGCCACCGTGGTGATAACGTTTGTGATCTTTACCAATATCAATCAGATCAATCACGTCTTTCTGGACCTGCCGTACTTTCCGTACAAGTCGATAAACTGGGTTGTCGCGAAGCACCATGTCCATCACGAGAATATGCATAAAGGCAACTACGCCACCATTACGCTGTTCTACGACAAACTGTTCGGCACGCTCGATTGACTTACACCGGCACCGGAACAGGCACCGACACGCAACTGGAGGCTAATTTTCCAGCTTGGCCAGCAGTGATTTCGCCTCTGCCAACTCGGGGAATGGCTTGTTGGCAGCAATCAACTTTTTCAACGTTGAACGCGCGGTGGAGTTATCATTGTTAGCCACGGCGATCATCGCACTGTGATATCGAATCGAGGGATCGTCAGGCGCGGCTTTTAGCGCGCGCAGGATACTGCGCTGAGCCTGCAGATACTCCTCATTGCTGTATTCAACCAGTGCTAGCGTATCCAGAATGGCGGCCGATTCAGGTGCCAGACTGGCCGCTCTTCGAGCATATTCCAGCGCCTGCTCTGGCTCCTTGTTCCTCAGAATCCAGGCCTGATTATTCAGCGCTGTGAGATTCTCCGGTGCAGCCTGCAGGATAATTGCATACTGCGTGGTGGATTGCGGAACCTGCCCGTCCGACATCAAGGTGCTGCCGTAGGCCAGCCGGACGGCTACATCATCCGGGTTCTTCTCCAGCCATTGTGCAAGGCGCGCAAGCGCGCTACTGCGCTCACCTACCGCCTCCTCGTAGGCTGCCAATGTTACCAGTGCCTCGCTGGATGGTGCAGCTTTAAAGGCCTTCTCCGCCAGGTTTTTGGCCGCAGGCAGATTGCCCTGATACTGAGCGGCCGTGGCCTGCATCAGCAAAACATCGGGGTTCTTCGGCGCCAGCACTTGCAGCTTTTCCATTTGTTGGTTGAACGCATCCATATCTTTGGCTGCCAGCAATATTTTCGCCAGCGTGATTCTGGACGGGAGGTACTCTTCATCCAGTTCCAACGACAGGCGCAATTGCTCCTCAGTGCGCTCTGCATCACCCTGGTCAGCCGCAGCCATCGCCATCAGGTGACGTATCTTCGCACTGTCCTCGGATACCTCCAGCAATTTTTCCAGCGAAAATTGGGCAGCGTTGGGCTCTTTCATGGCTAACTGGGCAAGCGCATTTAACAGCAAAGCCTCCGAGGTATTCTGTTGCTGTGAAGTGAGATCCGTAAACAGCTGCGCAACCTGTTCCGGTTTACCCTGATCGAGGTAGTAGCGCGCGAGCAACAGCCTTGGCTCCAGTGCCGTAGGCGCAGCCAACATGGCCTTCTCAAGATGCTCGGCCATCGCCTCCCCTTTCCCTGCCCGCGCATCCAGTATCGCTAGTTGCAGGTGTGCCTGCGGGGAATCGGTTTGCACTCTCAGTATCGCCTCAAAATATTCCCGTGCGGCCGACGTATCGTTATCAGCCAGAGCCATCTGTGCGAGGTAGAAGTTTGCACTCGAGTCCGTGCCGTCCGCCTTCAGAGCCTGCTTGAATGCCTTGCGCGCCTGCTCGGGCTTACCGGCCTCCTGATAAACTCTGCCCAAGAGGTTAAAAGGTGCCGCGCTGTCCGGGTTATTGCGTTGATAGGCTTTAGCCGCCTTGATGGCAGCATCATAGTCTTCCTTCTGCATATGGTTTAGCACCAGCAGAATATCAGCCATAGGCAGGTTAGGGCTCATCTCCAGCGCTGTCTGGATCGGCTGGATTGCCTCATCACCTCCACCCCCCATGAGCATGCCGGCTCCCAGCCTCACCTTCGCCTCGGCGGAATCCGGCTGCAATTCGGCGACCTTGGCCAGCAGTTCGATGGCCTCACTGGTCTTGCCCTGTTTCAGCAAGGCATCACTCATCAGATTGAGCGCGTCGATATCATCGGGATTGCTGTCCAACACTGGCTGCAGCAGGCGCTGAACACTGACAAAGTCATTCTGTTCAAGACGAATTACCGCCAGCAGTTTTCTGCCTTGCACGCTGCCTGGGCTCAAGTTATGAAAGCGTACCGCCTGGTTAGTCGCCAAATCCATATTCCCCTGCATCAGGTTGGCGCTGGCTAGGAAATACATGGACAGTGGATACTGTTTAAACGCGGGTTCCGTGACGGAAAGCGAGGCTACAGCCTCCTCATAGTTGCCGGCCTCGAAGTGCAGCAGCCCCTGCACATAGTTAGAGCCGGGATGCTTGGCTTTCTTCGACATCAGTGCCCTGGCATCGCGCTGTGCCGCTTCGTAATCTCCCAGGTGCATCTTCAGCAGTGCACGTTTGAACAGATCCTCGGCATTGTCCTGCTTCAGCTGGACGGCTTTGTTCAGGGCAGCCAGTGCGCCCTTGTAATTCTCTTGCTTCGTACGGATTGCTGCCCTCAGGCTCCAGGCGTCGCCGCGATTCGGGTCAATGGCGATTATCTGGTCGACCACTGCCAGAGCACCCTCCGAGTCATCTGCGTTCTCCAACAAACGCGCTTTTGCTATCAACACCTCAACATCTTCCGGCTTCAGAGCCAATGCTTGATCGATTAGTACTTCTGCCGTCTCCTCGTCGCCCAGTGCCAGTGCAGCCTGCGCCTGCAGGCCGAAAAGACTGGCTCGGGCAGTGGGCGTCATGCCCTCGGGATCCAGCTCGCCAACTGCTTCAAACTCCTCCTGTGCGTACAGCGCCTGCGCCATCGCCGGCTGAATATCATCGGGCGGCCAACCCAGATCAAGCGCCTGCTTCAACTCTTTACTGGCCGAGAGCACATCGCCGCTTTCAAGCGATGCCTTGCCGAGGAGCCAACGCGCCTGCGCAGAGTTCGGGTCCTGACGCAGGACATTTTTAAGTGCGATGGTGGCGGTGCGGTATTCGGACGCTGCCATCGCGTCTTTAGCCTGTTGAATATATTGCTCCGTGGACTCCTCTCCACCGCATGCCGCTAGAACTAGCAGTGTGAGTACAACCGGGAGTATTCGAAACATAGCCTGTACCTGTTGGAAATAACGCATGGCACCCCGACAGATAAGGCTGTCAGGGTAATTTATCGGCAATTAACATACCTCAGACCACGCCAACAAGAAAGGCAGCCTGTGACAGAGTGTGATTACATTCGCAATGCGGGCTGTGCTGACCCCGGCACACGCCTGCAAACCGACAGGCAAAAAAAACCCGCGGGGAATATCCCCGCGGGTTTCGCTGCGCGCGTGAATATCAGGCAGCTTTTTCCGATGCTTTGGTTTCAGGATCAAACGTGATGTGCATACGCTTGATACCGTTCACCAGGTTTGAGCGGGTGTAGGCGACTTCACCCACCAGTTTGGGGTTGCGCAGGCGGGGAATAATTTCCTCGAACATAACGCGCATTTCCAGGCGCGCAAGGTGGGTACCGAGACAGAAGTGCTGCCCGATACCGAATGCGCGGTGCTGGTTGTAAAGATCGGGCATCCGCTCGGCGCGGCGGACATCAAACTGCATGGCGTCCTCACCGAAGATGCTCTCGTCATGATTCACCGTATGGTAGTGCATGATGATCTTGTCACCCTTCTTGATAAGATGACCACCGACCTCGGTATCCTCCAGACAGGTACGACGCATCAGCGTGAATGCGGTGTTGTAGCGCAGCATTTCCTCACACGCTCCGGGAATCTTATCGGGGTTGTCCAGCAGGTACTGCAACTGATCAGGGTTTTCCATCAGCAGACGCATGCCCTGCGTGGTGACCGTACGTGTGGATTCGTTGCCGGCGGCGATCAGCATCAGGAAGAACCATACGAACTCGTCGTCACTGAGCCCGTCGTCCTTGCCGTTGCCCTCGATCAGGGCGCCAATAATGTCCTTCTTGGGGTTTTCCTTGTGCTCCGCCATCAACTTCATGGCGTACTCAATCACCTTGAAGGAGGCCTCCTGGGTCTCTTCCTCGGTCGCCGCCATTTCAGGGTCCTGGTTGAACATCATCTTGTTGGTCCACTCGAAGAAGTCCTTGCGATCTTCCGGCGGAATGCCACAGAGCTCGAGAATCGCGAGCAGCGGCAGTTCCGCCGCTACTTCCTCGACAAACTCGCATTCGCCGCGATGGGCCACTCTGTCGACAATATTCTTGGCGTGTGCCCGGAAGCTCGCCTCGTAGGAGTCAACCGCGCCCGGCGTGAAGGTGGCACGCACAATCTTGCGGGACTTCATCTGTCGGGGAGGATCCTGGTTGATCGTCATGTTGCGGTGAATCATATCCAGTTCTTCTTCGGGATACTCTTCCGCCAGCGCTGAGCGCTTCTCACTGGAAAACAGTTTCGGGTTCTTCGATATAAAATCGATTTCGTCGCGCCCGGTTACCAGCCAGTAGGGAACGCCCTGATAGGAGCCGTCCATATAGTGCACCGGTCCTGAGCGGCGTATTTCCGCGAGGGTATCGTAGGGCATTCCATTGACGTATGTCTCAGGGTCGATCAGGTTCGGAAAGTTTGCAAAGGGACATTCACTCATAGGAATCCTCTCCAGGCAGGCTATGTGGACGAAAAGCTAGAGACTACTAGGCGTTAGTTGCCCTGTCAATTCAAAAATTGTCCGGTTGATCACAAATCTGAAGGCGCTGGCCAAACTGCGTCGCGCGCCACACACCGGTAGTGGCGGGACAAGGGTGACGGTAACATACCACTGCCGCGACGACCTAGCGGCTGACCCTGAACCCCGCCGCCCTGGCATCCCAGGTCGATGTAGTCACGCCGCGTTCACGCAAACGAAATTTCTGCACTTTGTTGGTGGGAGTATAGGGGAGCGAATCGACGAACTGAATATAGCGCGGCACGAAAAAATACGGGGCATTGTCATTGATATACACGGCGAGTTCGTCCGCTTCCAGCGTCGCGCCAGGCTTGAGAATCACATCGAGCATGATCTCCTGCTCTGAGTCCAGCTCTGCGCTTTGAATGCCAAATGCTGCGACATCCGCAATTGCCGGATGCCTGCGCACTGCCAGTTCTACTTCAAATGTAGAAATATTGCGCCCCTTGTACCGCACCGCATCCTTTTTACGATCGCTGAAAAAATAGAAGCCGTCTTCATCGCATTTCAGCAAGTCTCCGGTCTTGTACCAGGGCCCCTCAAATGCCGCGGCGGTCGCCTCGGGGTTGTCAAAATACCCGTTGAAAATAAAATGTGGTTGCAGCGGCCTGACCCACAACTCACCCGCCTCCCCCGTGGCCACATCCTGGCCATCATCACCAACCAACCTGGCCTGAACGCCAGCCACCACGCTGCCGCAACTGCCGGGCGGCTGGCTGCGCCCGGCTACCGGGGCGATAAGGCGCATGGCTTCACTCTGCCCCAGCCCCTGCGGCACCAGTTCCAGATTAAAACGCCGGCAGAAGGGTTCGGCCACGGCCGGCGGCATCGGGATTGCCATGAGCTTGCGCAGGCTGTGGGTGGCATCGTCCTCGCGTTCAGGGGTCTCCCACAGGAACATGTGCATCGCGCCCAGCGTAAAGCACTGCGTTGCCCTGTAGTGGTCGACTCGCTGCCAGAACGTCTTTACCGAAAAACCGGGATCCACCGCCAGCGGGACACCGGCAAACAGCGCCCGGAAAATAGCCGTAACCCACACTGCAGAGTTATACATCGGCAGCACTGTATAGATAATGTCGTCTTCGGCGATGCCATACTGGCACGCCTCATTGCAGGCCAGTGCGGCATTGAACCAGACATTGTGGCTCTGCATCACGCCCTTGGCCTTGCCCGTTGTGCCGGAAGTCCACAAGACTGAACAGGTATCCCCTGTGTCGAGCGCCGACATGTCCGGCTCACCTGCCCCCGCGATATACAATGACTGCAGACTCACAGCGCCGGGAACCGCCGTATGCTCACCGTGCATGGCGACAGTGGGCACCGTCAGGGAATCGCGCACCGCGAGCAGTCGCTCGGCGTGCGCATCATCACTCACCAGCACCGTGGGGCGACTGCCGTTAATCGTATCGATCAGCCACTGGCCTTTGTAATCGGTATTGACCGGGACCCACACCGCCCCGAGTTTGTTAGCCGCCAGCACCAGAAAAATTACCTCCGGCGCGCTGCTCATAAAGAACACCAGCCGCTCACCGGACTGCAGCCCCAACCCTGCCAAACCGGCCGCGAGCTGATTGACTCGCTGATTGACCTCAGCAAAGGTATAGACTTCATCAGAGAACAACAGATAGGGCTTGTCACCGTGCTGCTCGGCCTGTAACTGAATCGCGCGGCCCAGGTGACGCTCACCGGCGTCGGAAATTTGCAAAATATTCATACGGCTATTAGCTTCCTGAACAGCGGTATCGCAAGGTTAAAGGCGGCATCCTAGGATCGAATCAGCTGCAGCGTCTCAAGCATGCCCTTGCGGTCGATCAGCAGCATTGCCACACCGTAGGCAACCACGCCGATCGCCACTAGTTGCAACAAATATACCCAATCACCGACGCTTCCAAACACCGCATCCTGCATAAAATACACGGTGGCATACATTGTCATCCCTGCTGCGACAGGGCGCAGCATCTGAATCAGATAGTCCACCAGACCGACACCCACGGTGCTACATGTTCGCAACGCAGTAATAAAGAAAACCACCGGATACATGCAGAGCCAGGCATAGGCCAGGCCAATCACACCCCAGCGTGCTCCGGCATAAAAAGCGACAGGCATCAAAATTGCGGCAATCAGGAAGTTGGAGGCACTGGTAGCGGGACTTCCCACGCCCCACAATAATGGCGGAAAAACATTGCTCATCAATCGGAACGGCATCACCACACCCAACAACTGCAGCAGCGGCGCCGCCGGCAACCACTTGTCACCTAACAGGCAGGCGATGAGAGGCTCTGCAGTGCAACTGATACCAAAAAACACCGGAAATGCGGCTATGCCCAAGATACGGGTGGCCTTCAGCAGATAGTTCTGCACCGTTTTTGAATCGGTATTGGCGTGCGCATGCGAGAATGCTGGAAACGCGACCGAGTTCAACAGGCCACTGATCTTATGAATGGGGAGTGACGCCAACTGGCTGGCAACCGCGTAATAGCCCAGCAGATGATTGCCCAGCAGTTTGCCACCGATAAACTTGTCCGATTCACTGAACAGATACCACAGACCCCTGTCCGTGGTGACAAAGCCGCCAAATGCAAAGTGCTTGCGCATGCCGCGCAGCGAAAAACTCGGCCAGACCAGATTGCGTGTGATCAGGTTCAGACCGATCATGCGTGTGCCATTGGTGGCGAGCATGCCCCAGATCAGCGCCCAGACACCGAACCCGGCCAAGGCCATCACCAGCGTGACCAGACTGCCCATCACCAGGGTGGCGAAATCGACTACAGAGCGTTGGGCAAATTCGATGTCACGCTCCAATCGCGACTGTGGCAGGGTCTCGAAGATCAACAGCAAAAACTGAAACGAGAGCACCTGCACAATCGGGGTAAGCGCCGGCTCACCATAAAACGTGGCCACCGTGTCCGCGCTGAGAAACAGCAGCAGGAAAAAAAGTACATTGATGACAATGATGACGCCGAAAATCTGCCGTGTCATCTGCTCGTCGATCTCCCTGTCCTGTACCAATACGGCATCCAGGCCTGCTGTATTAAGCAGTATCAGGAGGGAGACAACCACCATGGCCATTGCCATCAGGCCGTAATCACCGGGCGAGAGCAGGCGAATCACCATGATGGTAATGCCCCAGGACACAGCCTGACCCAGAAAGCGGGCCGCCGCGCTCCAACGCAATGCCGACATGACCTTGCTGCGAATATCCATGTTTAAATTCTCGGGCTTTCTACTTTTTTGTTTAGGGGCACAGGATACGGCAAGGGACCAGTTACCCAAAGCCCCGATATCCTGTCGAATTGGCCAAATAGCCCAGATGGCATACACTGCAGAGAAATCGCTGAATGAGATAGCTGCATATGGAACTGTCTGACCTGCTGATGGATGCGGCCGAACGCGCCGACCAGGATCCCTACTCGCTGCCGCTGGAAAAAGTTAATGTCGCCAACCCATTCCTGTTCGCGCGCGATATCCACGGCCGCTGGTTCAAACGACTGCGCGATGAAGCCCCCGTGCACTACTGTCCGGAGAGTTTCTTTGGGCCCTACTGGTCGGTGACGCGCTACGAGGACATCGTCAAGGTCGACACCTCGCACGAGATCTTTTCCTCGGAGCCGGCTATTACCATCGGCGATACGCAGGACAACTTCCACCTGCCGATGTTTATTGCGATGGATCGCCCCAAACACGATGAACAACGCCGGGTTGTGAGCCCGGTAACCGGTGCCGAGAACCTGCGTCACTTTGAACCTATTATCCGCGAGCGCACCACCGAAGTGCTGGACAACCTGCCCGTGGGCGAAACCTTCGACTGGGTGGAGCATGTCTCGATAGAGCTGACCACCCGCATGCTGGCAACGCTGTTTGATTTCCCATTTGAGGAGCGCAGCAAGCTCACGCGCTGGTCCGATGTCGCCACGGCCATTCCCGGTATTGGCGTCATCGAATCGGACGAGCAGCGCAACGAGGAACTGCAGGGCTGCCTGGCCTACTTCACTGAACTGTGGAATGAACGGGTCAAGCTGCCGGTGAAGAATGATCTGGTATCGATGCTCGCCCATGGCGAGGCGACCCGCAACATGGAGCCGATGGAGTATCTGGGTAATCTGGTGCTGCTCATCGTCGGGGGCAACGACACCACCCGCTCCACCATGACCGCCAGTGCGCTGGCGCTGCACCAGAATCCAGATCAGTACACCAAACTGGTCGCGAACCCCCAACTGATCGATTCCATGGTTGCAGAAACCATCCGCTGGCAGACACCACTGGCCCATATGCGTCGTCTTGCCAAAGTGGATACTGAACTGGGCGGGCAGAAGATAAAAGCCGGCGACAAAGTTGTCATGTGGTACGTATCGGGCAACCGGGACGAGCGCTTTATGCAGAATCCAGACGCTTTCGATATTGAGCGACCCGATGTGCGGCGCCACCTGTCTTTCGGATTCGGCATACACCGCTGCATGGGCAACCGGCTGGCTGAGCTGCAGTTGCGGATTCTGTGGCAGGAAATCCTCAAACGCTTTGACAGCGTTGAGGTTATGGGCGAACCCGAGCGCACGGTATCTTCGTTCGTGCACGGCTTCACATCCATGCCTGTCAGGCTGCACCCGCTGTAGCACGACGGACGCTGCCTGATGGTGAAGCAAGCGTCATCTGCTTGCTTCACCACCTGCCTGAGACTAAAGCTGCGGAATTTCCGCTTGGTCGATGGGTAGCTCACTGCGGCCGATACGCGCGGCGCGCTCCTGCAGTGTGGCCTCGGCCTCCTCCACCCGGATCATAATCACAAAGCGGTTTTCACGAATACCCTGCAAGCAGTAGCGCGCCAACTCATCCAGATCCTGAAACTCCAGCTCCCAGCCCGCCTTCTCGGCAGCCACCTTGAAGTCCTCCACTGTGGGCACCGGATCATAGGGCTTCTCGCGCGCGAGGTCTTTGGGGCGGTTGCGATCCGTCGTCCAGATACCGGTGTCCAGCAGGCCACCTGAGGGGTAGAACACCGAGGCCGACAGCTTCGTGCCCTCACTTTGCAGTTGCGCTGCCAGACACTCGCTGATGCACGACACCGCCGCTTTGCTGGACGCGTAGACCGATTGATACGGCAGCGGCGAGATACCGCCATCGCCCGAGGATGTATTGATCACGTGGCCCTCTTCACCGGCGGCTATCATGCGCGGTACAAACGCCTGTATGCCGTGCACCACACCCAGCACATTGACACCGTGCACCCACTTCCAGTCGTTATCTGTGGTCTCCCACACGTTGGCAGAGGGAGCGGCAACACCGGCATTGTTAAACAGCAGATGACAGGCGCCATGCATGTCATAGACCTTGTCGGCAAAGGCATTGACGGAGTCTGCGCTGGAGACATCTGTCACTACCCCGCTCACCTCACCGGCCCCGGCAAACTCAGCCAGCACGCGATCCAGAGCTTTTTGCTCGACATCGCCGATAACCACTTTGGCACCCTCTGCCAACAGTTCCTTGACCAGCGAACGCCCAATGCCGCTGGCGCCCCCGGTTACCACTGCCACCTTACCTGCAAAATCTTTCACTGTGTTCTTCTCCATAGCCTGAGCGGGCACCCGTTATGCCATATTTATAACGGCGACTCCACCGCCAAAACCGCTTTGGCGGATGGTGAGGAGGTTTCTCCGGCAAGCGGCTTTCATCAGGCTAAATGACTGAACCGGCGCGGTGGAAATTCGGGACAAAAAAAACCCGGCATATGCCGGGTTTTCGGTTCGGTCGCTGCGCGATTAGCTCGCTGCCTTGCGTTCCTTGACCTCGGCGATAACCGTCTCGGCCACATTCTGCGGACACGGCAGGTAGTGGGAGAATTCCATGGAGAACTGACCACGGCCAGATGTCATGGTGCGCAACTGCCCAATGTAGCCAAACATCTCGGACAAAGGCACATCCGCCTTGATACGCACACCGGTAGCACCAGCGTCCTGATCCTTGATCATGCCGCGACGGCGGTTCAGGTCACCAATAACATCACCGACGTGATCTTCAGGCGTGAACACATCGACCTTCATGATGGGCTCTATCAACTGCGCGCCAGCTTTCGGCATTGACTGCCTGAAGGCGCCGCGTGCGGCAAGCTCAAATGCAATTGCCGAGGAGTCCACCGCGTGGAAGCCACCGTCGTACAGTTCGATTTCCACATCCAGTACCGGGAAGCCAGCGACGGTACCCTGATCCATCATGCCCTTGAAGCCCTTCTCGATAGCCGGGAAGAATTCCTTGGGTACGTTACCGCCGACAACCGTCGACGTGAAGACAAAGCCTGAACCGGGTTCGCCGGGGCGGATGCGGTAGTCGATCTTACCAAACTGACCAGAACCACCGGATTGCTTCTTGTGGGTGTAGGAGTCGTCCACTTCCTCGGTGATCGTTTCGCGGTAGGCCACCTGTGGCTTACCGACGACCAGATCAACACCGTAGGTACGCTTGAGAATATCCACCTTGATATCGAGATGCAGCTCGCCCATACCCTTGAGGATCGTCTCGCCGGAATCCTCGTCTGTTTCAACCCGGAATGAGGGATCTTCCGCAACCATTTTGCCAATCGCGATACCCATTTTCTCGGAGCCGCCTTTATCCTTGGGCGCCACCGCGATAGAAATTACCGGATCGGGGAACACCATAGCTTCCAGTGTACAGGGGTGCTTGACGTCACACAGCGTGTGGCCGGTTTGCACATTCTTCATACCGACAATGGCAATGATATCGCCAGCCTGCGCGGTCTCCAGCTCGTTGCGGTCGTTCGCGTGCATCTCCACCATGCGACCGATACGCTCAGTTTTGCCGGTAAATGAGTTGAGGATGGTATCGCCGCGGTTCAATACACCAGAGTAGATACGGACAAACGTCAACGCACCGAAGCGGTCGTCCATGATCTTGAACGCCAGCGCGCGCAGCGGCTCATCCAGTGCCACAGTTGCCACTTCACCAGTGGGCTCACCAAATTCATCGGTCAGGTCCTGTGGGTCTACTTCCGTAGGATCCGGCAGGTAGTCAACTACGGCATCCAGAACCAACTGAACCCCTTTGTCCTTGAACGCCGAGCCACAGTAGGTCGGAAAGAAGTCCAGTTTACGCGTACCTTCGCGAATGCAGCGCTTGATAACGTCCATATCGGGTTCAGTACCGTCGAGGTACAGCTCCATGGCTTCGTCATCCTGCTCAACGGCCGTTTCGATCAGTTTTTCGCGCCACTCCTCGACCTGGTCGACCATGTCTTCGGGTACGTCTGTGATCTCGTACACATCGGGGTTGGTCGGATCGGGCCATATATGTGCTTTACGTGTCAGCAGATCAACGATGCCGGTGAAATCGTCTTCACGACCGATTGGCAGCACCATCACCAGCGGGTTGGCACCCAGCACGTTTTCTACCTGGCTGACAACGCGCAGGAAGTCTGCACCGATGCGGTCGAGCTTGTTGACGAAGATGATACGGGCAACTTCTGATTCGTTGGCATAGCGCCAATTGGTTTCAGACTGGGGCTCTACACCGCCAGAGCCACAGAAAACGCCGACGCCGCCATCGAGAACTTTCAGTGAACGGTACACTTCAACAGTAAAATCAACGTGCCCGGGCGTGTCGATAATGTTGAGGCGGTGATCCTTCCAGAAACAGGTAGTAGCCGCAGACTGGATGGTAATACCACGCTCCTGCTCCTGCTCCATGAAATCCGTGGTTGCCGCGCCATCGTGCACTTCACCGGTCTTGTGAATCTTACCGGTAAGCTTCAGGATGCGCTCGGTGGTGGTGGTTTTACCGGCGTCAACATGGGCGAAAATACCGATGTTTCTGTACAGGGATAAGTCAGACATTGAAGTTCTCAGTCAATTAAGGTTAACGAGGCGTAATTTCAGGTGGCGCAGGGTACAGGAAAACGGTACATAATGGGAGTAGTGAAATTGCAAAATTCCACACAATCAACCGCCGTGCTGCTCGCCGCAGCGTCATGTGGTCTCCCCATAGGCGACGCCCCACAGCTCAGCAACCTTACTAATAGCATGGTCTTTATCACAGTTCTGGCCCTGCTCCCCCTCCCCCTATAAAATTGGTCGCCTGTACAAGGTATCTAGTGGGAACGCGCCGTGGAATTCAGAAATGTCATCTTTGCCGGTGGCGGCAGCCGTTGCCTGTGGCAACTGGGATTCTGGGAAGGTGCCAACGAGACCGGCCTGGCACTGCAGGACACGGTCGATTATGCCGCCAGCACCAGTGCGGGATGTGCGATGGCCACCGCCGCACTGGTGGGCCGGCCCTATGAAGCGCTGGAACTATTCAAAGAGCTCACCGCGGGTAACCCGCGCAACATCCACTGGCAGAATCTGCGCCCCCGCTCAGGCAAACCGCTACTGCCGCACATGGGGATGTACCGCACAGCGCTGGAGCGCTTTCTGGCCCCAGCGGACCTGGAGCGCCTGGCAGGTAAACGCCTGGAGTTCCTGATGGCCCGGTTTCCCGACTTCCTGCCATCGAGCCTGGGCACAATGGCAGCATTTACGATCTATGGGCTGGAAAAGCACCTGACAGGGGTACTACATCCGCGCTGGACGCAAAAACTGGGGTTTGAGCCCGTGACGAAAAGCAACCAGGACGCCGATGATGTGGCAGACCTGATCGATATCATACTGGCTTCCTCGTGTGTGCCGCCGGTACTGCCGGGAAAGGGCTACAAAGGTTTGCGGGTGCTGGACGGCGGGATTATCGACAACGTCCCCGCTCATCTGGCTGACGAGCGCGAGGGACAGACGCTGGTACTGCTGAGCAAGCGCTACAAGAAACCCCTACCGCCGCCCTCCCGGCGCGTCTATGTTCAGCCCAGCGAACCGATAAGGATTGACAAGTTTGACTACGCCAACCCCGCCGCGCTGCAGGACACCTACGACCTGGGCCTGCGCGATGGCATCCGCTTCGCACAGGGTCGTTTGTAAACGGCGCATCGCCGCTACGGGTCAGCGCTCCAGAATCAGCTCTTCCTCACCGGGCGCGCGCATCTGCTGCCAGTACTCCCCGTGGGTACCTGGCCAGTTCTGTGTCACCCGCCCGGCGCTGTTCTTGTACCAACTCGATACCGCAGGTGCGCCCCAGGCCCGTTGGCTGTTGAGCGCATCCAGCTGCGCATTGTAGGCATCCATCAGTTCCTGCCGGCATTCCAGTGAGCGATATCCCTGCTCAATCTGCAGTTTCAAACAGCCACAGATATAGCGCAGCTGGCACTCGACAAAAAAGACTATGCTGCTGCCGATCACGATATTGGTATTGGGCCCGTACAAGGTATAAAAATTGGGGAAGTCCGATACCATCACACCTTTATACGCCTTTGCATCACCACCCCAACTGCTGACAAGTTCACGACCATTGCGACCATAAACCTTCATCGTTACCAGGAATTGATCAGCGGCAAATCCGGTGCCATAGATCAAAACATCAAATTTATGCAGGGTGCCATCAGCCGTCACAATGCCCTGCTCCACGATTTTATCGATGGGGCTGGAGAGCAGGCTTACATTCTCCCGTTTGAGTGCACTGATATAGGAGCCGTCATCCAGTACCGGGCGTTTGCCACCGGGCGGGTAATTGGGAATGAGCTGCGCCAGCAGATCGGGGTCGTCTGCGAGTTGTTCCGCCAGCGATTCGATCAGCGCATCCCGCAACATCTGGCTGCCTTCACTGACCGTATTGGCCGGGCCACGCCAGTTCGGGTCGACACACATCAGCGGCAGCTCACCGTCCACAGCCTTGGTGCGGAACAGGAAGAATCGATACCAACGCGCATAAAACGGCAGCTCGCGCAGCAGCCATAACTCCTGCTCCGCCATGGGGGCATGATATTCCTCCACCGGCAACAACCAGGGTGGCGAGCGCTGGAACACCGTGAGTTCGGCACAGGTTCCGGCGATTTCGGGGATGAACTGTACGGCACTGCAGCCGGTGCCGATTACCGCCACCCGCTTGCCGCTGAGATCGTGTTCATGCTCCCAGCGCGCTGAGTGAAAGCTGACACCGCCGAAGTTATCAATGCCTTCGATGTCCGGATACCGGGGGATATTGAGTTGTCCCACCGCGCTGATGACGGCACTGGCAGACAAGGTTTCCTTTACCCCCCCGCACTCAACCGTCACCGACCACAACCCGGTTGATTCATCGTAGTCGGCGCGCTCAACCGGGCAGTTCAATCTCACGTGTTCTCGCAGGTCGTACTGCTCAACCATGCCATTAAAGTATTTGAACAACTCCCGCCGCCCGGAGAAGTGATTCGGCCACTGCGTATTCTGCGCAAAAATATAATTGTAGAGATGGTTGGCAGAATCCACCTGGCACCCGGGATAGGTGTTCTCAAACCAGGTGCCGCCGATTTCGGCATTCTTTTCCAGCACGAGAAATGGAATGCCTTCCTGCTGCAGCCGGATAGCTGCCGCGATACCGGACATGCCCGAGCCGATAATCAATACCCGGTAGTCTGCGGGCATCGCTTGCGTATCGATTTCAACACGACGCGAATCTTCGCCGAACAGATTGAGTTCCTCCTGCAACATCGGCAGCAGATGTGGCTCGAAGTCCTCGCCGGTTATGCGGTGCATGGCAGCTTCTATCTCTGCCTGTGCAGGCCGCAAAAGTGTCTCCCCCGCACGCGCGGTGCGCAGCGCCTCGAACGCCATTTCCCGCGCCAATTCGCGTTGTTCCTCATTCAAACCATCGACGTCTTCTGCGAACAACTCGAAACGGGGTTGTACCGTGTCGAAGTGCGCCGCAC
Organism: Halioglobus sp. D3-4; assembly: GCF_055809315.1. Classification (NCBI taxonomy): domain Bacteria; kingdom Pseudomonadati; phylum Pseudomonadota; class Gammaproteobacteria; order Cellvibrionales; family Halieaceae; genus Halioglobus; species Halioglobus sp. D3-4. The sequence goes on along the minus strand of NZ_CM147907.1, from coordinate 901,675 downwards.
TGCCGGTGAGGTGCACCATGGATGCCAGCAATGCCGGAATGTGGGCATACTGCAGGGCCTCGCGCAGTTGCACATCGTCGACCTCTGTCAAGGTTTTCTGCCAATCGTCGGCCACAGGCTTATCCTCGTTCTCTCGTTATAATGTAATGTGTAATTCGTGATCCGAATCCACCCGCATCAGCAGCGCGTGAACCAGTACGCAGTATACAAACAATACCCGAACAGACCACTTTCATCGTCAGTGCACAATGCGGCGCATGCGAGAATCCGGGACATCCCCGATTCAGCGCGCTCGCAAATCTGCTAGTATCCGCGCAATGGACTTCTCCGCAGTCATTAGCAATGAGGCACAGAACAAGTGAGTGTAAACCCGTGAATACAGCTGTCTCTTCTTCAGCAGTTGAAAACGCTGAGACGGTGTTACGCCAACTGCGTGCCTGTCTGTCTCCCGGGTGCATCATTGAAGACAACGAGTCGCAGCGCCCCTATGAATGCGACGCACTGACGCTGTTCCGCGATCTGCCACTGGCAGTCGTACTGCCTGAGAACGTGGAACAGGTACAGGCCGTGCTACAGATATGCCACTCACTGGGTGTGCCCGTTGTCGCGCGCGGCGCCGGCACCGGGCTGTGTGGCGGTGCCATGCCGCATCACGAAGGCGTATTGCTCTGCCTGAGTAAACTCGATCGCATCCTCGACATCGACCCGCTGGCACGCACCGCACGGGTACAGCCGGGCGTCAGCAATCTGTCGATCAGCGAAGCCGTGGCCAGCCATGGTCTCTATTATGCCCCCGACCCCTCCTCCCAGATCGCCTGCTCTATTGGCGGCAACGTGTCGGAAAACTCCGGTGGTGTGCACTGCCTGAAATACGGCCTCACCGTACACAATATCCTCGCCCTGAACGTACTGACGGTGGCCGGCGAAGAACTGACCATCGGTAGCCAGGGCCTGGACAGCCCCGGCTACGATCTGATGGCGCTGTTCACCGGCTCCGAGGGTCTGCTGGGTGTTGTCACGGAAGTGACTGTTCGCCTGTTGCCGGCCCCTGAAATAGCGCGCGTGGTGATGGCGGGGTTCAACAGTATCGACGCCGCCGGTGATGCGGTGGGCGCAGTAATCGCCGCCGGCATCATCCCCGCTGGCCTTGAGATGATGGATCGGCTCGCGATTCAGGCGGCCGAGGATTTTGCGCACGCCGGTTATCCGCGCGAGGCAGAGGCGATACTGTTGTGCGAGGTGGATGGCACCCGCGAAGAAGTCGACCAGCACGTGGATGAAGTCGCGCAGATGTTTGAACAAAGGGGCGCGACGTCCATCACCGTATCCAGCGATGAAGCCCACCGCGCACTGCTGTGGAAAGGGCGCAAATCCGCCTTTCCCGCCGTGGGACGCATCGCCCCCGATTACTACTGCATGGACGGCACCATTCCGCGCGGCCAGGTCACCTACGTGCTGAACGAAATCTACCGCCTCTCGGAGCACTACGGGTTACCGGTGGCCAATGTGTTTCACGCCGGTGATGGCAATCTCCACCCGTTGATCCTGTACGATGCCAGCGACCCACAGCAAATAGCCCGGGTGGAAGCCTTCGGCGGCGATATACTGGAGTTATCGGTGCGCGTGGGCGGCTGCCTCACAGGTGAACACGGTGTGGGCGTGGAGAAGTTGCGCAAGATGCCCAGCCAATTCAGCGCAGCGGAGCTGGCGCAGTTTGAGGACATCAAGTACGCCTTCGATCCAGCGCTCACGCTGAACCCCGGCAAGGGCATACCGATTCTGAAGCGCTGCCAGGAATACCGCGCCCTGCCCGAGCGGCATCACCATGACTGAGCGAAGCGCCCTACTCGACGGCGATCGCAGTGCGGACATTCTCGCCGCACTGCATAGCGCGCACGAGAAAAAGTCGCCGGTCTATATCCGCGCCGGCGGCAGCAAACAGCAAATGATAGGTCGACACTGCAGCGCCACCGAGCTGGATGTATCGGCACACCGCGGTATTGTGGACTATCAGCCGCAAGAACTTGTGTTAACCGCACGCGCCGGTACCCCGCTGCGCGAGCTGGTCAGTACACTGGCACGCGAAAACCAGTGCCTGCCGTTTGAACCACCACTCCTCGGCGGTAAAGCCACGCTGGGCGGCACACTGGCTTGCAATCTGTCTGGGCCCGCGCGGCCCTGGCGCGGCTCAATACGCGATATGGTGCTGGGCGTACAGTTAATCAACGGCAAGTGCGAGCTGCTGAACTTTGGCGGCAAAGTCATGAAAAATGTCGCAGGCTTCGACGTCTCTCGTCTACAGGCCGGTGCGCTGGGCACGCTGGGTGTACTAACTGAGATCAGCCTGAAAGTCCTGCCCCTGCCGCAGAAGACACTCACCCTGCAATATGCGATGTCGGCTGAGGAAGCGATAGAGACAATGAATCGCTGCGCCGGGAAACCGAAGCCGCTGTCCGGCGCATTCTGGGTGGATGAAACGCTGTACCTGAGGCTGTCGGGTGCCGCCAGCGCGGTGGACAGTACCGCGCGTCAATGGGGCGGAGAAGTCGTTAAGGATGACGAGGCGGTATGGCGCGAACTGCGCGAAATGACACTCCCCTTCTTTGCCGGCGACGCACCGCTGTGGCGCTTCTCAGTGCAAGCCTCGGCGCGCGTGGTGGCCGACTTCGGGCCGATGTTGATTGACTGGGGTGGCGCGCAGCGCTGGGTGCGGGGAGAGCACAGCCGGGATCAGCTCAACCGTGCGGCCACGGATGCGGGAGGCCATGTCACGCTGTTTCGCGGCGGTGACCGCGAGAGTGAGCTGCAACCGTCGCTAAATCCCGTCGCACAGCGCTTACAGCGAGAACTGAAAGCATCCTTCGACCCGGACGGCATTCTCAATCCGGGCCGCCTGTACAGTTGGCTCTAGGAGCAACGCCGGTATGCATGTAGAGCTACATCCACGTTTTTCCGACACCCCCGAGGGCCAGTCTGCCAAAGCGCTCACGGCGGCCTGTGTGCACTGCGGCTTCTGCCTCAGCACCTGTCCCACTTACCTCGACAAGCGCGACGAACGGGACAGCCCGCGCGGCCGCATCTACCTGATCAAGCAACTGCTGGAAACGGGTGAGGCCAGTGAGCGGACACAGCTGCATCTCGATCGCTGCCTCACCTGCCGCAATTGCGAAACCAGCTGCCCCTCGGGTATGCAGTACGGCGAGTTGGTCGACATCGGCCGCGGGCTGATGGAACAGGAAACCCCAAGACCTGTCTACTCCAGAGCGTTTCGCTGGCTATTGCGCAATGTTCTCACCCGACCAAAGCTACTCACACCAGCGCTGCGACTGGGTCAGGCCGTCCGCCCTGCCCTGCCAGGTTTCTTGCGCCAGAAAGTACCACCGCGCCAAACCTCTGATCACTCATCGACGCTAGCAACGACAGCGCAACCGCGACTGGATCATCCACGTAAAATGCTGGTACTGGAGGGCTGCGTGCAGCAAGCCGCAACCCCCAACACCAATGCAGCCGCGCGTCGCGTACTGGACAAACTGGGGATATCACTGATCAGCGCGCCCCGCGCCGGTTGCTGCGGCGCGGTGAACTACCATCTGGCTGCACACGACGACGGCCTGAACGATATGCGCCGCAATATCGACGCCTGGTGGCCGTATATAGAAAACGGCGCCGAAGCGATCGTCAGCAGTGCCACCGGCTGCGGTGCGATGCTGGTAGATTACGGACGCCTGCTGGCCGACGACCCGGCCTACGCCGAAAAAGCCCGACGCGTTACAGAACTGACCCGTGATCTGGCGCAAATACTGGTCAATGAAGATCTACAGAAACTTGTGATAGACACCCAGGTCGGCAAGGTGGCCGTGCACCCGCCCTGCACGATGCAGCACGCACTGCAGCAACCACTGCTGTTGGACACACTGTTGCGGCGCGCAGGGTTTGACATCGCCAGTATCACCGAGAAATTGTTGTGCTGTGGCTCGGCGGGCACGTATTCAATCCTGCAGCCGGCGACCAGCGAGCGGGTGAGAGAGAGGATGTTGGGGGCGCTGACTGGTGATGAACCTGCGCTTATCGTTACTGCCAATATTGGGTGCCAGTTGCATTTGCAGGCGGCGGCTGGGGTTCCTGTGGTGCACTGGATCGAATTGCTGGATTGTGCCTGAGACGTTTCTCCAGTCTAGAATTAACGACCCGTTTTTGATAAAGGTCCCTCAGCCCTTGGACGCGGTAAGGTTGCAAACAGCTCAAAAGAGAAAAAGCGCTCCCGCTTTGAATGTCCAGGATTCTGCCCAGCATTGGCCCGCCGACTCATAATCGGCAGGTCGAAGGTTCGAGTCCTTCTGGGCCCACCATTTTCCATAAATTTCATAGACTTATAGCCGCTTAGAGCATCCGACTATTCCGGGCACATGGGTGACACTCATCATCCCGGAGTCGGCGGGTGTCAGGAGACAAAGCCACCATGGAGAATATCGGTTTTCTGGCCGCTATACTGACGACGTTTTCGTTTCTGCCACAGGCGATTCTCACACTGCGGACGCGCAAGACCGACGAAATCTCCCTGGTGGTGTACCTGATGCTCAATATCGGGATCGTATGCTGGCTAGTCTATGGCGTAGTGCGAGATGACATCGTCCTCATCCTCGCCAACAGCGTCACCCTGCTCTTCTCGCTGCCGATCCTCTTCGTCAAGAGTAGTAACAAACTGGCCGGGCGGGAATAACGCCCATCACAACAACTCACTGGAGCCCCCAATGGCCATCATCCGCTTCATCCTCGGCAAGCTCATATTGTTCTTCGACTGGGCATTTCCTCCCAGGAGCCTCAAGCGAGACCCAGCCCAGCAGGCGGTCATTGACGGGCAGACTGCCGACCTTATCCAGTATCAGTATCGAGCTTGTCCGTTTTGCGTGAAGGTGAGACGGGCTATGAAGCGGCAGGGGTTGAAGATTGAGACGCGGGATGTGAAGCGGATACCCTACGCTCGCGATGAGTTGCTCTCAGGTGGAGGACACCTGAAAGTACCCTGCCTGCGTATCGAGCAGGAAGACGGGCCGCCTCAGTGGATGTATGAATCCAACGACATCATCAACTACCTCGCCGTGCGCTTCCCGGCGACTTCCCAGCCCTGACACGATTCCCGAGTAACCGCCGATGACCAGGAAGACTATAACCCTGCCCCAAGAATTCATTTTCTCCAGCGACTACAGGGTGCTGTATTCGGATGTGAACTCAGCCAATCACCTCAGCGCTGACCGGGTGCTTCCCATCGCGATGGAAACCCAGCTGCGATTCATCAAGCATCTGGGGTATGACAGTGCCACGGCATTTGAAGATGCGGGGCTGATCATGGGCAATTCGGAGGTGCAGTATCTTGCCGAGGCGAAGTACGGTGACGAGTTGCTGGTTGAGTTGGCCGTGGACAATCTGCGTGAGAAAAGCTTTGAGCTGGTTTACCGTATCAACAACCGGAGCAGGGATTGTGAGATGGCGAGGGTGGTTACTACGTTGTTGTTTTTTGATTATCAGAAGACTTGTGTGATTCCGGTGCCTGGGAGTTTTTTGGAGAGGGTTGGGCAGGCCGGGGGTACCGCGCAGTAAGCACTTCCCAGCCTGTTCCCCAAGTCGGCCACCTGCTCCTCAGACGGCGCGACTCTCGGCCGCATGCTACAAGAGAATTGGTAAAATTTGTTGCAAAGTTCTAGGCGATCATCCAACCTGCTGACAGATTAATCGGGAGAATTCTTATGGGTTTTCGTACTAACGCTCTGCTATTTGGAGTCTGTGCTACGCTTGGTCCTTCGGTTGCAGTCTCGCAATCATTGACGTCCGTTGATATTGATAAGATCAACGAAACAGCGAACATAATATGCAATCAACTGCAATTGAGTGGAAGCTCATCAACTATCGCGCTTTCAGCTGAAGCCGAAGCGGAAGCACGCTTGCTTCTGAAAAGTCTTGGCTCAGCTGCAGTTGAGCTAGACATTAGCGGGTATGTCTCGAAGTTTGAAAACGTACCTCGAGATGAGCTCAAAGACTTTTTGATATCAGCGCAAAGTTGTCGTCTTGAGATTTTCCGTGAGTTGCGGGACTTAGCCGGTTCCAAGCCGCAACCAGGACAACTAGCGTGGAGTTTTCCGCATGTTGTAAAGGACGGTGTTGCGCTAGGTGTGATTAGTGTACGCCGTAATGGCAGCAGCCGTGTAGATGTTAATTTTCGAGCCAGAAACACGTTAGACGTTCCAGTCTACGTATACTTTGATCTGCCTAGTTACACTGACAATCATGGGACTGTTTGCCAAGACGGTAGCCTCACATCTGGTGTAAGAGGTGTGGCTAGTACATCAGGGCCGCCAACCAAAATTATGCCTGGAGAGTCAATCCAATTCGCTGCCAAGAAAGTGGGATGCGATGGAGATAATAGCGGGAATCAAGGCGACGTGATTGAAAGAGCCATGATCGGTACATCTCCAGACAATCTTACTACCATTTCTTACGAAATTGCGGCTGTTGAAATTCTTGGAAATTAGACTGTTGATTTGGAAACCGATGGAAGTCGGGGTGTCTAATCAGACGTACTCCTGATTCACGCAGCATTCGCGATCGCCTGCCCTACTAGAGCATTGAGGTAACTGTGCCCACCCCAAGCCAATCGACAGGTTCTTCGTTCGGCACCAGTGAAGTACCTTGAAGCGAAAAAGATAGCGGCTCGAACGTATTCAGATTGCTCTCCCTCGTACGCCAACCTTACCGCCCTTTTTTGGTTTGGGTTACCATGCCTAGCAACGAAAATAGCTGAGAGCGCTCTCGTTTCCCGCTCGACACCGGGAGACCGAAACCATTGTAGTGCCACATTTATAGCCACTCTAGGCAGCCTCTCTGCATTAAATAAAGCACCGAGTATATACATTCGCTGATAACCTGTAACGAAGGTATCTCCCTGGATCATGTTGCTCAGGGCTGCAACCAAGTCGGTACTATCAGGAACAAAACGAGAGAGATAGGAGTAGTAGAGTCGAGTTAGATGAGGTTTCGCTGTCAAATTTTCTACAACATCATCTACAGCATAGTCGGAACCGGTCGCTCTCATCATTGGAAGACAGAAACGATCAATCTTATCAGCTTGCTCTAAGTAATCATGTTTGGAATTGTACAAAATGTTTGTTGCTATAAGTTGAACATCCTCACTATCTGGTTCCTCTAGAAGGTCCCAATCTGCAGAAAATCCATATCCCGAGTTTACAAAATCAACAAGAAACTCGCGCGCTTCTTCACGTGCATTTTCAAACAGACTATCAAGCGCACTTTCCTGACGCATGACCTCATTCGAATGATGTATTCCACTCTTGTACTCATTGAGATGCAAACCTTCAGTACGGAGGTGTTCTATCAGGTTTATGAGTCCTCTTTGAGCTTCATCCTCAGAAGCAAAGGCCATATATATATCGTCGACATACCGGGCGGATGAAATACCATTCAATTCACAATAAGAATCAAACTCTGAGAGGAAAAAATTACCAAGTAGATCTGAAGGATAAACACCTTGAATAATCCCAAAAGAATCTCGCTCTTGAAAAGCCAGCAGCAACTCCTCTGTTAGATTAACTATCGACCCCGAGCAACCACCCGCTCGCATTAGATTGATCAAATGATGCTGCGGAATGCGTTCAAAATAGTTCGCAATATCGGCTTTTACTATATGCGAGCCTTCTCCACACATCTGTAGTACACGCTGTTGAAACGCATCCCAACACTCATGAGCAGGCTCAAACATCACGTCATCTTCACCGGATACAACATGGCTAAATGCTCGAGTTCTATCCAGCTGACCTTCTAAAATATCCGACGAAGCGTCAACTAGCATCTGATATACAATCCTGTCTATGGGCAAGAGGATACTTCCAGGTCGTACAAACCCCCTTTCCTTAGGCACGCTAATGGTAAGCGGCAGGCCTGGCTGGTAGGTTCCAGCAGAGAGCAAATCAGAAGTACGCTGCCATAGCTCTTGACCCGCGTGAACGAAAATCGAATCAATGTGGGGAGCCAAAATGAAGTCTGACCGAATATCGGACTGCACTCGCTGAATCAGATTCTCATGGTCAACCGCTTGGATAATTTCCCTATCAAGCCCAGGCATGCAACTGGCTCACTCCACAAAAATGTCTCAGCAGTGTAACTGAGGAAGTTCGACAGGTGCAAAGGAATCTATATACCAGTATCCGGTTTACGTAGCCCGCCCAACCCAGATACGCTCCAGCAAGACACTGGCAGGCTCGTCGTCAGGATTCTGTGGCAAGAGTTCGCCACGGAACGCTTTGGCGAGGATGGACTGAGTTAGGGCGTCGATCTTTGTTTGAGCACCTAGCACCTGCGATTGAACTTGATTTCCGATTGCAAATAACTTGGCTACTTTTCCGACTATCTCTAATTGCTCAGCCATACAAGGTAGTCTGAAGCGAAACGCTTTTAACTTCTGGGCATTAATGTTTGATTGACTAACACCATCTGTTTTTACCGACCAACAATATTCTCGGCCTAATGGGCTATTTAGAACCAGATTCAAATACTCACTATTGAGCTGCTCAGTCCCTTGAACCTTAATCAAATATCCAGCGTAAATTGCTCTCTGCTGTCCTCTATAGATAGCTGTTTTACCTACGAGGTCAGGGCTATTGGTTCTATTAAATAACACATCTCCATTCTCTAGTGCATACTTATGAATCTCAGCTTGATCGCTCGTATACACAAGATCGCCCCAATCAAGCTCCCCGCCCTGAATATTACCCATCCTAAGTACCGGCACCTCGCCTGTCTTTTGGGACTTAGCCGAAGTTCCGTAATTGAATCCCTCTCCGACTTCTTCTAATGCAACTTCCGGCCAAGGCTCCAGATCGTTTTTATCACGCCACTCCTCCGTCAACCTCCCACTCACAGCAGCAGCCAGGACAGACTGCCGGAAGCGCTTGAGAATGCCCGGGATAGCATCTACGCGGGCCTTGATAGTGTCGACTTGGGCGAGAAGTTCATCGAGCTTATTAGCGATGCGGGTTTGTTCTTGAGGAGGGGGCACTTGAACGATCGTGTCAGTAATATCGCCTTTGCGGATGTACTTGATTGTCGAACCACGATCCTGCTTGGTTATCTCGCCGATGTTTGCTCGTATTAACCAATACAGAAAGCGAGTGTCGACTGCGTTACCTTCAATAACATATGTTCTTTGGTAAGCGTTGAACTTCCCAGAATAGTGCTGAACACCAAACGAACCGTTTCCTGCTAAAAGCACTGCGTCAGTATCAAATGCATGGGTGTTAATTTTTGAAGGCACTTCGGCGCACGTAAAAAATGGATACTCTCCATCTTCATCGGCTGCATTGGCATCCAACTTTCCCGTGGACAAGGTGACGAGGTCTCCAAGTGGAGTCGTTTGCCAGCCCAATCTCTCTTTAATTTCACTCATTCTAAGCGTCTTCCGCCAATCCCAGCGCCTCCGCCAACACGCTCTTCTGGGTTCCGACAAATTAACTTCGCCAGTCAAGTGAAATCAAAGGCCGTTTGTCATGCAACCGCCCTACCCCATTGTTCGAACGCACTAACCCTAAGGTCACGATAGTGTTGAGCCCTGACCAGGTGCCTGCCCAAATTGAAGAGGTTGGATACGGCGGCATGAGCGGTGACAAATCTCTGCGCCTGCCTCATCGACTTAAACCTTCGCATCCCTCGCTCCCTCACCCTGGTCGCCTCGTGTGATTGTTCGGCCCGATTGTTCTCGTACTGGACAGTACTGTGGATCGTCTCGGGGATCAGATCGCAATGAGCGACTCCATAGCTACGCAGCTTGTCTGTCACGATCTTCCTAGGCTCACACCCATGGCTCCGCAACAAACGCCTGAAGAAACGCTTCGCGGCAGCACCATCCCGCTTCTTTTGAAGGTACACATCCACAACTTCACCATCTTGATCAACTGCCCGCCACAGGTAGTGCTGCTTGCCGTTGATTTTTATGAAGACTTCATCGATGTAGAAGGTATCGCCATAACCTCGGTGTTTTCGTTTCAATCGGCGTGAATAGATGGCCCCGAATTTGATACACCAGAGCCGTATCGATTCACGAGTGACGATGATTCCGCGTTCAGCCAGGAGATCTTCTATATCACGATGGCTAAGGTTGAATCGATAGTACAGCCAGACGGCGTAGGAAATGATATCTGGCGGGTATCTGTGTCTTTTGTAGGTATTCATTGGCCGATTCTATCAATATGGGCCAGTTAAGTTGGCGATACCCCGCCATGGCTTTGTATCAGGCGCCTGCGCTTTGCTGCAGCACCATCACGCCTAGCTTGTAGGTATACGTCGACAACCTCAACTTCTTGATCGACAGCCTGCCAGAGATAATGCTGCTTGCCATTGATCTGAATGGTCCGGCACACCGGCGAAAACCTCATCGATGTAGAATGTGTCGCAATATCCACGGTGTTTTCGCTTCAATCTTTGGGCGTAGATTGCTCCGAACTTAATACCCCATAGGCGAATCTATTCCCTAGTGACGATACTGCCACGCTCTGCCAGGAGATCTTCGATGTCACGATGGCTGAGATTGAATCTGTAGTACAGCCAGACGGCGTAACTGATTATATCGGGCGGGAATCTGTGTCGTTTATATGTACTCATCGCCAGATTATCTCATTTCGGTGAGTTAACTTGGCGATACCCTTCGAATAGCTTTTTGCCAGCCCCCAAACTTTGACGGCCTGTGCGAGCCAATGTGCCTGTAGAGAGTGGGATGAGATCCTAGTTTTCATTTCGTTGAGGTAGAGGCAGTGGATTATCGAAATCGCATTATGGAAAATCGATTACACAATATCGATTACACAATATTGTTAGCAAAAGCTTGATTTATTGAGAATGAGCACTAGTCTTCAGATGTATAGCTCTAGAATGGATCGCAAGCATCCTATGGGAATGCCTTGGCTGTTGTATGGTTGTTGTATGGTTGTTGTATGGTTGTTGAAAGAGCATTTTCGTTCTGTAGCAAGGAACTCAATGATTGATTGATGAATGGATGCGGATCAGTGAAAAGCTTTCTCAAACCTCTAAGTCTTCTCATCTGTGTCTTTGGTATCTCATTTTTTCTATGGGGCTGTACAGTAGCAAATCCACTAGTCGGTCCAGATATGCCCCGTCCCGATCTGGAATGGGAGCCAGAATCAATCGGATCTGATGTCTACGTACCCAAGATCAATGCATATGGTACGTATCAACCACGAAGGGTGACAGTCGAGGAAGCTCGACTTTATGCTAGATCACTTCAGGACGCATATCGGATGGCTGCCTCGGGGCAAGTCAAGGCTCGAGTAGCACTGGACGCCTTGACTCTCACTTCCGCGGCGGCTGCGGTCGGGGTAGCGGCCACCGGTGGAAGCGCGAAAACAGCGGGTGTTATTGGTTTGAGCGCCGCCGCATTGTCTATGGGCGGAGATCGATTCCTTATTTCGACACGCAAAAGAATTTGGCTACAAGGTGCTCTCGCTCTGGAGTGCGTGGTCGGAGCAGCCAACACCGTTCCCGCAGTGGATGTGGGTCATATACTTCTTGAAGTCAATCTAGAGAGATTCAGGGCAGCGAATAGTTTACTGGCCGCAGCGTTGTCAGCTTATGAATACGAAGCGCAAAGGATGCCCCTGAATAGCACCAACCAGACTAAATCCGAGTACATTGTGTCGCGTGCGACGTCGCTATTGAGTGAGGGCAGCGCGATAGCCATGTCCGTCGAACGCGCAGGGGCCCGACTCGATACGATGGGACAAGTGCTACTCTCCAAAGTCATTGAAATCAGGCTTAAGGTAGAGGCGGAGATTATCAAAACTGAGCCCGATCTACTGAGCTATGATCAGGCGCTCAAGTCTTTGCTGGGTAGCGTACATCTTGATTTTTTGTCTTCCGACGAGCTGAAATTTTTACAAGCAGTGGATTCTACGAGCGGAGTTAGATTGTCTGGAGCATTTGTTGGAGTAATGGACCATGCTTTTCTAAGAGCACTCGAGGAACTTGAATCAGCCATCGCTTTAGTAATTCAGCAGCGAGCCGAGCTCATTAGAAGCTTGGAGGTGGCTGTCTCCTCAGGCGCCTTGAGTTACTCTCCAGACCTATTCAATAACTGCGCTCTCAACGAATCCATTGGTCTAGCTCCACTAACAATTCGTCCCTCATCTCAACCTGCGTTACCAGCAGAGACTAATATGACTGTTCAGGCGATGATTCGGGGCGGCCAGCGACCCTATCGTATCCTTGATGATGCGCTACCTAAGGGGGTGAGTGCTTCGATTGATTCTAATGACCTAATTTCAGTGACTCTTTTACCCGAAGCCGCAAAAGTTGGTCAACCGGTACTGGTGCCGGTTATGGATAGCCGGTCAGCTAGTGCAAACTTGATTCTCAATTTTGTATCTGGCGAGGGTGGTGAGAATGAGGTCCTCGGGGGGCGCAATACGTCTAACCCAAAGTCTGTTGTCAAAGATGAAGGTCTCAAAGTCATCCAAGCGCATCTTATGCAAATCGCAATAGAACCACCATACGAGCTTGGTCCAACCGGCGCTGACGGGTTATGGGGAGAGAAAACTCAAGCTGCCATACGGAGATTTCTACGGTTGAACTTTGATGACCTGAAACAAGAAGAAGAGTTTCACTCGCAATATTCTGATTATACTAGCGAAGAGCCCCCAGATTTTTCGACTCGCTCCAAGAGCCAGCTGATTGCTTTAGCTGAAAGTATTATTTGAAGTCAGAAAATCGGTATGGCTAAATTTCCTGCTTCCGTAAGAAACGATAACAGCTTTGAACAGCTAGTCGATTTCGTTCCGGTTGCTTTGAGCGATTTTTATGATGATGACGCTTCCCTTGAGGTTTTTTGCACGTTCAGTGGGCTAAGTTCAAGCGAGGCGAAGACGGTGCTCACGAGTGATAGGTCACATCCATGGATTGACATCAAAGATTTACGAATCAATACTTCAGGGCAATATGCGATCGGTCGCTTTGATCCTGCGCTCCCAAATAGAATTGCTCTGGGTATCGATATCGCACATCGATTTCAGCAGGACTACCAGTTGGACCTAGCGCAACGCACTATCCTCGCGGTGGCGCTGCACGAGCTGATACACTATGGCAGGAATAAGAAGGGACTTCCGGACCCAGAATATCCGGAAAGTGGTGTGCAATTTGAAAAGGCCGTATGGAATCGTCATCATGGTCCGTGGTTCGATCCTGTCGCAAATATGGCGGCTCCTGACAACGGAGTGTTTTTATTCCCTGTTACAGGCGTAACCGGGCGTCGGAACCACCTCTATGGTAGAGGAGTACGCAGCGGCGGACTTAGAGACCATCACGGCATAGATGTGTTTCATCTAGGTTCTGGTAACCCACCGGTACATGCGGTCGCAGACGGCATAGTCGAGCGCGGTAACCGCTTCCGGAAAGGTCCTACTTTTAGGAGACAAGTCGGTAACTATGGCCAGATGATAGATTTGAACCATGGGAACGGTTTGGTTACCCGCTACGCTCACCTCGACTCTGTGGAGGTAAATCCAGGCCAGCACGTGAGGCAGGGAGAAAGGATAGGCACTTTAGGGTCAACCGGTACAGAGCGTGGTGCGGCAATAGAGGAAGGCCGCCCCATATCTGAGTCAGCGGCCCTCCCTCATTTGCATTTTGAAGTTCGTTTAGCAGATGCCCCCGCGTTCAGAAGCTTCGATTCGACCAGAAACCCCTTGGACTTTTTTAGTTTTCTTCGTGCGGACCCTGAAAATTGCAATGTTTATGCGCTGCAGCCGGGCGACAGGCTAGAGAGCCACGCTCAACTGCCGGATGTTCCGGAACTGGATAGCAACAATCCAGGTAATTTCCTTGCATTCCCCAACACTCAAGTCTCATCTGCTGATCCTCGTGGGCTTCGAAACAATAACCCCGGAAACCTGAGATTGACAGGGGATAACTGGAAGGGGCTCCGAACACCGGACATGCAACTGGATCCCGAGTTCTTCCAATTTATCGAAATGAAGTGGGGGGTGCGTGCGATGGCTCGTATCCTCATGAATTATTCAAGGAATCACGACATCGACACTGTGCTAGAACTGGCAGCACGGTGGGCGCCAGCAGAGGACAATAATTATCCCACACAGTACGCAGCTATTGTCGTTGCTCATTCTGATGGTCGTTTAGATGATTTCGACACAGAGATTGAGCTGACTGATAAACAGATACTCTTCGGAGTTGTTCGGGGAATAATGGTTGCAGAGAATGGAGTCTCTTCCAACGGGCGCGCGGGGGCGGATATAGTGGATGACAGTACCGTACGCGAAGGTATTGCCCAAGCTTTTGAGCTAACTTAGAAACGCGACTACTCCTCCGTCTTCTACTTCGGTATTATAGAGTAGCTAAGTTCATTTAACTACATAGCGAAGGATCGAGCGAATTATTTGACGCTTTGCATGACCAGTAGAGATGTATTTATGGCACTGGCACCTTTTATAAGTCTGAACTGAAAGGTCGCCATCAGTCTTTAATACCAGAAAATGGATTGATTGCGATCTGTGAAACACCCTTGTCGTGGCCTACTTAGGTGGAATTGCTGATTCGATACATAGACGCATTCAGTTGAAGCGGGAGGACGAGTTTCATAATTCGATTGAGGCTAGTTGCCAGTAGTACTGATCTTAAGCAATTGCAAAATCCGTATAGTAGACTAGTCTTTGCGAATTAACTGATAATTCTCAAACGGTCATTGAGTAGAATGTATTCTCCTTTATAGTAACGCGGAGTATTTTTTCCGATGCATGCCTACAGCATTAGTTCCAATAGGAGGAACCTAGTTGACTTCAAGTTTTTAGCATTGATAAGGCTTGCAATGGTTTTGTCTATTGCTCTTTTTCCTGTTTACTCCTTCGCTGACATACCAGCTAGAATTAGAGTGAGTCTTCATGAAGTGCCCTCCCCAGCGAATATTGAAATTCAACTTTATGTGGCTTGGGGCGCTAGATTAACAGCCCCTCCCTCGTATCTTCTTAGGAATCAGAACTTTAGTATAGGCGGACGCCGTTCTTCTCGTACAGTAGAAATAACGTTAGATACTGTTCGCATACCAGAAGACGTAAAGAGCTTTATAATTTACGGACGGATACAAGATAGCTCAGATAGAACAATTCGATTTGTACCAGCAAAGTTGTATGACGGAGATAGCTTTCCATCATTCACCCAGATAGAAATCGACATTACGACCAGAGATGATTTTAACGCTGCATTCCTAGATAGCTACCCACTCGATTTAGGTAGTGATAGGGGATTTATTGATAGTGATAACGTACGACCAGTGTTGCGATCATTTCGACTAATGATGGACTACAAAGGCGAAACTTCATCTAGGCTATCTCCTAAGGTTTGGAATAGAACTCATACATTCTTTAAAGTGAATAGAAATTTCTTTAGAACCGGTGGGTCTAACGAACTTTCAGAGATACTAAATTATCTTAAAACATACAATGCTGCCTCTAGTGAGCCAGAAGTATCGCTATTCTATGCTGAGTTCATGAATGGAGTTATCTCTTATACGGGGCGGGAAGTCTTCAGCAGCGAAGACTTGACAGATTATGTGCACGGTCAGCTTATGCAACTATACCAAGAACGATTACTAAGTAGTTTTGAGCAGGCGAACATCAGTCTTATTAAGTTACTCCAGATCCGTGAGTTTGAGAAGTGCGTTACGCTTTCGAAGACCATTCTTGGTGTAATGGATAAAAATCTTTTGAATGCTGTTTTCACGCATTTTCCTAAGAATCTATATGGAATTCTGCTGCAAACAACTGTGTGTGGGCAGCATTACTTCGAGTTTAATAGCGGTTTACCTAATGCAGATCGGCGCCTGAGCGATGATGGGGCGCAGTTTCTCGTTAGTTCTGAAACAGGCCGCCCTTTGATCGAAGAGTATGTTCGCGTTTGTAATCTAATGGAGGAGCAAGAGATGCTTTCATTGAGTAGCAGAGGTAGTGCTGCGGAAGTTTCCAAATATTGTCTCGCTTATAATGCAGCACTGTAAGGACGCGAGTAATGATGAATAAGCAGCTATTTGCGAGTATTCTTGGGTTGGTGATAGTTGCTGTACATATAGCAATGACTGCCTATTTATTTCTTGTCTTACAGCCTAATGCAGACAAAATTGTTGCGGCGGGAGAAATCGTTTTGCCCACTACAGCAGCCTATTCGCTAACTATTGTTGCCTGGTTTATCAACAACCGGGGAATTATTTCTGGAACTGAGAAGATCGGATACTTTCTGGTGGCGATTTCTACAATTGTTGTCGGAACATTCCTTTTAAGTCTACCGCTAGGCGCTTATTTGTACTTGGAGAACACTTTAGCTCCGGATGCGCTCAATAGCTACTATACCATTGTCGAATCGGCTTTTGGGGGAATGTTTGTTCTCATTTTTAATTTTATGTTCGAAAAGTGAAGCTTCAGCGCTTAAGAGTCTCAGAAGCCCCAGAGCGTCATGGAGAACGATAGAGGTGGCCCCAGTTCTATGAACAGCAAACCCGATTCTATAAGTGGATTCCTGCACTGGGTTTAAGCTGCCATTGGTAGTGGCAGCGATTCAAAGTAAAACTGATCCGGTGTCTGCCGGTCAAGGCTACTATGGGGCCGGCGGTTGTTGTAGAACCGGAAGTAGCAATCCAGCCCTGCTTTGGCAGCCGAGACCGTATCGTAAGCATGAAGATAAACCTCCTCGTACTTCACGGATCGCCACAGTCGTTCCACGAACACGT
Source organism: Halioglobus sp. D3-4 (assembly GCF_055809315.1). Classification (NCBI taxonomy): domain Bacteria; kingdom Pseudomonadati; phylum Pseudomonadota; class Gammaproteobacteria; order Cellvibrionales; family Halieaceae; genus Halioglobus; species Halioglobus sp. D3-4. The sequence continues at coordinate 884,871 of NZ_CM147907.1, read as the reverse complement.
TGTCCCGCCAGGCGCCCTTGCCATCCATGCTGATCCGGATGCCGTTGTCCTTGAGCAGGCTTGTGAATGCCAGGCTGGTGAACTGTCTGCCCTGGTCTGTGTTGAAAATATCCGGCTTGCCGAACTTCTCCATGGCCTCCTCAACGGCCTCCAGGCAGAAGTGCGTATCCATGGTCGTGGAGACCTTCCAGGACAGCACGCGCCGAGAACACCAGTCCACGACTGCGGCGAGATATACAAAGCCTCTTGCCATCGGGATGTAGGTGATATCCATCGCCCAGATCTGATTGGGCCGGGTGATAGCTAGATTCCGCAGCAGGTAAGGATAGACCTTGTGCTGCGGGTGCCGCTTGGTCGTTTTGGGCTTGCGGTACAGCGCCTCGATGCCCATCAACCGCATCAATCGACTGAGTTTGGAGCGGCCCACCCCATGGCCTTCCTGACGCAATAGGTCACGAAGCATTCGGGCGCCGGCGAACGGCAGTTCCAAATGCAGACGGTCAATGCGGTTCATCAGCATCTGATCGCGCGGATTGATCGGCTTTGGACAGTAATACACCGTGCCTCGACTAAAATCCAACAACTTGGCCTGTCGACTGGCGGGCAGCTTGTGGTCGCGGTCGATCATTTTCTTTCGCTCAGCAATCCCGCCTTGTTGAGCGCGCCTTCTAAAAAATCGTTTTCCAAGGTTAGCTCCCCGATCTTGGCGTAAAGGACTTTGACATCGACGGGTGGCTCTTTGGGTTCATCGCCGCCAAACACATCGGCAGAGCGCTCCAATAGCTGTGTCTTCCACTGGGTGATTTGGTTGGGATGCACATCGAAGCGTTCAGCAAGCTCCGCTGCTGTCTGTTCGCCTTTGATGGCCTCCAGGGCCACCTTGGCTTTGAACTGTGGTTTGTGGTTTCGGCGTGGTCTTCTGGCCATGTTGATTCTCCTAAGTATGAGCAATACGATGCCCTAGGTAAGGCAGAGAATCCACTTATAGCGCTGTTCAGATTTTTGGGGCCACCTCTGCTGTGGATGGTCTCGGGGATCAACTCACGATGAGCGACGGCATAGCTGCAAAGTTTATCGGTCACAATCTTCCTAGGCTCGGCTCCATGTGATCGCAGTATTTGCTTAAAGAATCGCTTCGCAGAAGTTCCATCTCGCCTAGCCTGAAGATACACATCAACGACTTCGCCATACCCAAAGCACTTCGTGGGGCAGGCTCTCCTGATCCACAGCCCGCCACAGATAATACTGCTTGCCGTTGATCTGAATGGTCCGGCACACCGGCGAAGACTTCATCGATATAGAATGTGTCGCCATAGCCTCGGTGATTTCGTTTCAATCTTCTGGCGTATAGAGCTCCGAACTTGATACAGAGCCTGCCCCGCGAGCGCAGCGAGTTCTTTGGGTACCAGAGGCGGATTGATTTCCGAGTGACGACGATGCCTCGTTCAGCTAGGAGATCTTCGATATCTCGATGGCTGAGATTGAATCTGAAGTAGAGCCAGACAGCATAGGAGATGATATCTGGCGGGAATCGATAGCGTTTATATGTATTCATCGCCAGATTGTCTCATTTCGGCGAGTTAACTTGGCGATACCGTAGTGAGTATTCGAGTCTGCTGGATAGCGCCGGCAAGACAAAATTATTGCCAGCGCGCAGGCAGCGGCCGTTTTCATTTTTTGCTTCGTCGCTTTGCTCCGATTAGTCCCAGCAGTGCCGAGCCAAACAGCCAGGCAGTGCCGGGTGCCGGGACGGCCGCGACAGGTTCATTGTAGACGATGTCATCGAAGGCGAACTGGTTACCCGTAGGGAAGCCAGCAACGACCTCACCCGCACTGCCGTCGGCCCATTGCATAACCAGCGCATCAATACCGATCCAGTCCAGCTTAACCAGTGTAGGTTGATCGATGCCCAGATTCACGGTGGTGCTAAACAGTTCTGCAGCATCATTGAAGCCGGTGATGCTCAGGCTGCGGTTGTTTTTGTAGGCCGAGGTCAGATACAGACTGTTCAGTGTAAAATCAATGTCGTTGCTGATTTTGGAATAGCCGTATTGGGAAAAGCCGATTTCGTCGCCGGAGACAACACCATTGTGCAGCCCGGTTTTTTGGCCATTCGGCTTGTTAGTTACGATTTCAGGGTTGCTGGCATAGACACCGAGCCAATCGAATCCCCCTGTGCCGTTGGCAACCTGCGCAATGGCACCGTTGGGCTGTGCCCAACCCTCAAAGTCGATCGTTGTGGCACTGGCTACTGAGCTGGCCGTGATGAAAGACAGTGCACAGGCCGCTGCCATAATCTGGCGACTAGAAGATAACAAAACAGGAATGTACATCAAAAGCTCCTATGATTGGACATAATTGAGTGGGCAAAAAGACACTATTGCATGGCTGCCAAACCAAGAGCTGGCTGCACAGCAATACCAATATACAAGCTACCAGATGAAGACTTCATGACAGTGGCATGATAGTTTATCCAGGCACTGATCTCGCCGCCGCCGTCGTCCCGGGTAATCACAATAGGGAGTTCCGAGGACAGTTTACCTAACTCCTCTTTTTCGGGGCCGGCTTCTTCTACCTTGGCATCAGATATCAACTCCGGATATGCCAGATAGTCATCTTCGCAGAAAAACGTTTTCATTCGGCGGTTGCCGCGTTGGGTCACATGATGTGTGATACGCAGGCAGCACCAATCTTGGCATCCTTACCATACTGGATTCCTCGGTGCCGTCCTTGACACCTTCAAACTAGTCACAATGCTGATTTAAGTAACCTGTCCCCGCCCCCCCAAACAGCATAGGAAATAATATCGGGTGAGAATCGGTAGCGTTTGTAAGTATTCATCCACTGATCCTGGAAACAGGGGCAGCTAAATTGGCAATACCCTAAGTACGGCGGGATGGAGTTATCTGACTTGAAGCAAGCGAAGGAACTGAGTCCTCGATATCCCTTTGTCGCTGCTTCACGAGTAGACAGCCTGTTTTTCCAACGTACTCCTTAACCACCCAAGTATAATGCCCTGCGCCAAGCCCTGGTTACCGACATGGCAGTGGTTGCTTGCATTTTCAGCTTTTGTGAACAGTCGACTGGTGAAGGACCGTACATTACACAGCGTGCTGGCCTGGCTGTAGAACTGGGCCAGTGGTACCAGGTGATCGTCCTGTGCACCCAGCAGGAGGTAGTCCTGTTTAAGCTCGCCAGATATGTCCCGCGTGTTCATCGTTCTGGCCCACCGGAAGTACTCGTAGGGATCGCCTGCCCCACTGACATGCATGCCGTGATCGACTGCCCAACTGGTTAATGGTTCAGCCTTGACGGCTTTTGCCAAGGCACGGTTTACCAGGCCTCGTGCTCTCCAGTTAAGCAGGTGCTCCAGAACTTTTGCTTTCGGCGGCCCCAATCGATTGGCGAGACAACCGAAAAACTCTTCCAGTACATCATCCGCTATGACTCTTTTTACGCGGCGCTCCTTAGCCGCCGCGCGAGTCGCCAGGCACCCTCCTAGAGATATTCCAAGCAATGAACACTCCTCAAGCTTGAAGTGATCCAGCACTGCCCCCACGGGCTTGTGCCAGTCAGGGGTCATTTTCATGCCCAATGCTTTTAGGGGATAACCTTGGCCCGGTCCCTCAAATAGAATCACCCGAAAGCCGTGACGAGCATAGGCAGCAACCTGGTGTATCAGCTCCTGCGCAAAAGAATCGAAGCCGCCATGCACTACCAGGGTATCTATGAATGCGCCCTCCGGCTCGACAACATAAGCTGGCAACCAGGCGCTTTCGTAGGGCACTTCCTCACGCCGACAATCCAGTTCCCAATCTACTTTTTCGTACAGTGCCAAAAACTTGTCGTAGGCAATGCTTTTGTCGGGGTCAGCAGACAGCAGAAAGAACTCGGCTGCCCGGTACAGGAAGGCAGCTTCAGAAAACCGGCTTTCCGCTTCGGCCAGTTCAGCGCGTTGCCACATGACTCGCTTCCAGTCGTCAAAGTCAGAAATTTCAGAGGCTGCCTGCCTAACTTCCTCTTCGGATAAGAAAGGCAGCCATCGATTCAGCTGGAAATTGAAATTTGTATCAGGATGGAAGTTCCGATAACCAACGATTTCACGGTACATGCAGTTCATGCCTCAGGTAGTGTGCTCTCACTATGCGCTTGTTCTGCTAGCACCCAACAAAACGAATGCCATGGTGACGGGTTTGCCAGATCGATTTCTCCAGGCATGGCGCGTCCCGTTCTGGACAACACAATCCCCCGCAGTCAGCAGGCGTTCCTCGCCATTGTCCAGTTCCAGAAAGACTTCACCACTGATAACAATGCCGTAGTCCACAGAGTCCGTGGTGTGCATCCCGGGGTTGTCGAGCTCCAGGTGTTCAACGAACCCCGGCAGCTTCTGGTCAATTTCATCCAAAGCAGCTTCAGAGACAGCCACGTCTGTATTGCCATCCAGCATTGGGGGTAACACTATCATTCTGAATACCGAGCCATTGCGGCCGGGAAAATACCCCGGAACGCCCGGCAACTCGCCTTCATGTGGCACCGACCTTTCACCCTCGGTCGACCAGAGCTCATAGGTTTTGTACCCGGGTATCATCGACACCTCTACCGGGGACACCTCTGAGTCCGCGATAAAGACGGCATTACCATCGCTATCATGTCCTGTAACAAACTGGTGTACTTTCAAGCTATTCTCCCCATTCTCTAAATGCCCTTGAAACAGTCGCTATTGAACCTCACTACAAGCCCTGTTCCGTTGATATGCACGAGACGTTTTGGTACGATCGTTCCATTATTAAAAAATGGTACGTTCGTTCCATTCTGGTGTCAAGCGAATTGAAACGCTCGCCCCCATTCACGTCGGCTAAATTGTTTTTGTGGAAGCGATCAGTGACAGCGAAGAAACAACCAAAGAAGAAAACACGCGATAAGCTACTCGATGTTGCCGAAAGAATGTTTGCTGAACATGGCTTTGACGCGGTGTCAGTGCGAGATATTACGGATGCGGCAAACGTTCGCCTGGCCAGCGTCAATTATCACTTCGAATCAAAGCGTAAGCTGTTTTTGGCGGTGGTATCAAGGCGCGCAACGGTACTAAACGAAGATCGCAAAACCGCCCTCGATGCGATTCCCTTTGCCAACTTAACGCCCGAGGATGGCGTTCGGGCCATCGCCCACGCATTCATCGGTCCCATGTACCAGCGCAGTACCGAGGGCGATGAAGGCTGGAAGAGCTATTGCAGGCTCATCGCTCAGCAGGCGACCCTCCGGCAAAGCACAGATATCACTTCGGAGTTCTTTAACCCCTTTGCGCTTGAATTGATTGCTCAGCTGAAAAAGATACTGCCGGGATTGCAAGACCGCCAGGCGCACTATGCATTTCAATACATGATAGGCGCGACAATCTACCTGTTTACCGAGAATGAGCGACTGGATTCCCTGTCTGACGGTAAATACAGCTCTCACGATCTCGACAGTTTATGTGACGACCTGGCGATGTTTGTGACAGGGGGAGTGATGGCACTTCGCAACTGACGATGCTGCCTTATTCAGCTAGCAGATCCTCTATATCTCTGTCGTTGGGATTGAATCGGAAGTACTACCAGACGGCACAAAAGGTACCTCGGGGAATCGGTGGCTGTAGAGGTTTCCATCAGACGATTCCAGAAATTAGTGCTAATTGAATTCTATACCGGGAATACTTTAGCCATTCAAAGGGCGTCCATAATAGTTCATGCGCCTCGACCACCCAAGCCCAGCTAAGGCAATGCCGATCAGCAACATTGTGGCAGGTGTTGGAACAGTGTCTGCCTCCTCTACCAGAGCCGTTGCGCTAACTGTTGTATTTACCGTGGAATTTTGGAAACTTAAGGCGACAGGAAAAGCGAATGGATCAAGCGGGTCGAGCATCAACGCTTTGTTGATGCCGGTAATCCTGAATTGTTCGACCCCGCCCAGCCCGAAGTCGAACGTCTCTCCAGGAGAGAGCAAGCCTTGTAATGTGAAATCCATCAGTACATTGTCAAACAAGGCCAGTTCATAGGGACCTACCTGCGGTACGACGGCAAATGAGGGCATCGTGACGTTGGTGAAACTTCCTCCACCCAAAATTTCAAAGTCGAAACCGACGGTTACCGGCATTGAATTTGCCATCCCAGCCCATCCTGAGAAAACGAAAATTAGAAGGGACCGAGTAAATGATTTCATGCCAGCCTCTTAGTTATTCGAAGAACAGTGTTAGGTAAAACCGATGCAATATTCATTCCATCACAGTTAAATCAATACGTTACGCGCAAGGTCTCGTGAGCGCAACGCCAGCGTGTAAAATATCCTGACAAAGCTGAATGGCCTGCCGGAGCGCCTGATTAGTCAAAGGCTCTGGGCACCAGTGGCCTCTCAGTATCCGGGCTTTGATCCGAGCAGCTCCTATACTAGTAAACATAGGAATGCCGTGAGTAAAACGAAGCAATTGTGGCACTGAACCAGGGCATGATAATTTCTTTTAACATCGCATGAGGGCTCTAGCGTTTATACTTGCCGATATGACTTCCACAAAGCACACTCTATCCCATGCAGCGCAAATCTATTATCAGGAGCTTTTGCGCGGCACGACGGGCAAGGACGGCGGGCTTATCGCGTTACATCAAGGGCTCAATAGCGCGCTTTCCAACATGCAAAGTACGGCCGACGATCAAAGTTCGCCGGAATCAACGCCTGATAACACGCCAACCAGCGACCCCTACTCTGTTGGCCCACAGCGCAAACTCGCCAGCCTGAAACGCACCGTTAACCATCTGGGCAGCATTATCAAGCGCATCAATTTGTTCATGAGCAGCGATGAATTGCAGGGGCTGTACCCTCTCCTGCTTGCCGAGCTACCAGAAGAACCTCAATGGCGTGTATTTCTCAGTTCGGCGCTGCGGGCAAATGTTGACACCAACCCTTATCAGGAAATGGTAGCGCACAGTAAATACCTGGCGGATGAAATCGCCTCTACGGCAGGAAAACTAGCTGATCAACTCAATCAAATGTACGCGATAGAATTGGACAACACACCAAAAGAGTTGTTTAGCCTATGGCAGCTGCTACAGAAGACAAGAGAAAGTGACTGGTCAGAACCCGGCTTTTCCAAGTGGCGTGACGTAAAAAACACCGTACTGGGAGAATCGCAACTGTGGCCAGAGCCTTCAACCGCCTTGAAATCCATGGATCATCCGAGTCCAGCGTACGACTTGATCAAGGATGACCTGAGCGATTGCCTGGCACGCATCCAGAATTCAACTGCGCCCCTCGAGGATCTGCCGGCGCTTCACGCTGCATGGACTTCTGCGCCACCTGTTCAGGCACTCTTGAGAACACTGGAACATTCAGCTTCACGTTTTTCAGAATCAAAGGCCGGAGGTCTGCGCACAGGCAGACAGTCGCAGGAGCCCGATAGCAAGGCCGATTACATAAGGTCCCTAGCCTACCTGTTGACCGAAGAGCACCAGATACCCATCAGTATCAACATAAAGAAAGCGATCGCAATCGCCGCTACGGTTTCGCTTTCCGACCCTCACATTGCGATTTCTTACGATGATGTATGCAATGCTCTAGCCTGACCATTAGATAATGCTGCTAGCCATTTATCACTGCGAAGACTTCATCGATGTAGACTTTATCGCCATATCCACGATGCTTTCGCTTCAAGTATCTAGCATATAAAGCGCCGAACCTCTTACACCGAAGCCTGACTGCTTCCCGACTGACTATAAGTCCTCGCTCAGCAAGGATACCTTCAATATCCATGTAGCTCAGATCGAATCTGCCGTACAACCATGCGGCAAAGAAAACAGTGTCGGGGGGCAATCGGTGACCTTCATACGTGATCACCTGCCGATTCCAGTAAAATCGGCAGGTTCAATTCGACTACCACCCTCTAACGTTTACAGCGTAGTGGTGGATTTCAAGCAGTACTCTCCCGTATCGAGCACTGGAAGAACGCTGTTCTCCAACTCATCGCGGAAGTATTCTATCAGCGGCACCACGTACACAACGTCGGACTCTTCGAACGCGTCGGGATTTGCCTCGCGGACATCGGCGAACGTCAGGTAGCCATCCTTGCCCTGCGCAGTGAAGGAGTTGGTGGCAACCGTGTAGGTAGCGTTAACATCGATATCGCTCCATTCATTGGTCACTCGGTCTTTGACTTCCACATTCACTATGCCCTGCTGTTCAGCCGCTCCGAGGAACACGTCATAGCGTAAATGGGATGAATAGGGGAATGATCCTGTCGAACCGGTAATCCCCTGTGCGTAGCTAAGCCCCTCATTTAAAACCTTAATAATCTCCGCACCTGTCATATCGATCGTCACTACAGTATTGGAGAATGGCAGGATGGTATAGGCATCGGCAACAGTGAATGGCCCACTGGTAATCTCGGCTCTCACACCACCGGCATTCTGAATGGAGACATCAGCCTTGGGCAGGTAGGCCAAGAAGGCATCGGCTACAACTTGCGCGGCATAGCTCCCACCGGGTTGCTCACCGAGAATGAAATCACCTGGTATGCGGGTGAAGGGCATTGTTTGCGTTACCGTTCCAAGCTGTACCGTCTGATACTCTTCCAGCGACTCTTTGTAGGGCTGAATAATGTTGTTTACCATTATGTCACCGTCTATCTCCCGAATACTTTTTAGATTGGAGATTGCGTTTCTGATATCGGCAATTTTCTGTTCATCGGCATCTATCCAGCTACCTGATTCATTTTTTACTTGATAGGGCTGACCCACCAACAGTTCCAGGTGGCCGTCAATTTCCGTGACCTCTCCCTCGGCGTCGAAGCTGACATTCAAACGACCCAGACCCTTGGCGTACTCCCAGGCCTGCACGATATAAACAGGGTCTCCGTCGGTATTGGTTATGGTCGTTGGATACTCACCGGTGACGTTAACCCCCAATCCTGCCAATTCACCGCTACTGTCCAACGCATTGTGGGTGTCGCCTCCAATGATCACATCAACACCCGTCGTCTGCGCCGCCAGCACCTGGTCGAAATCGTAGCCCAAATGGCTGAGCAATATGATTTTGTTTACGCCCTGTGCAGTGAGATCGGCAACATGTGTCTTGACCGATTGAATCTCATCAGTGAATTCCACCGCGTCGGTGACCAGTGAAGATTCGCGCGTTTTTTCGACCTTCAATACGCCCAGAATGGCAATCTCTTCACCATCAATTTCTTTGATCACATAAGGCTCGATACTGGAGCCATACAGCGGGCTCGCCACGGTCGGGTGCACATTGCCACTGATGAACGGAAAATTCGCCATCTCAATCAACTCGGCAAGGCGCGCTTCCCCCTCGTCAAATTCATGGTTGCCTAACTGGTAGGCGTCCAGGTCGAGATAGTTAAACACTTTGACGTCAACCTCCCCCTTGTACAAGCTGAAATACAATGTACCGTTGAGCTCACCGCTGTTTAACACCAGCGTATTCTCGTCCCTGTACTCTGATATCGCGCTGGCGATACGAGAAAAACCACCCAGATTCAGGCGTATATCGTCAGCTTCCGCGACACTGGCGTCATGATCAATTTTCAGATCATAGGTCTGGCCTTCCAGATAGGAGTGATGATCATTGGTATGGAGTATGGTGATATCAACCGGCTGTGCTTCGTCATTTGTTGGGCCCGGGTCAGGTATGGGATCCACAACCGGAGTATCAGTAACGGGGGTATCTACAGAAGATACGAGTGACGATGAGTTGTTGTTATTGTCACTACAACCGCTCATAAGCGTTAGACAACTGACAAAACTGAAGACGAAAAATCTGTTCATAGCGTTCATTACCCAGGATTTTTGACCCGAACAGCATTTATCCACAGCGGATATCTTGATTTAGCTCCTCAGGCATGGGCTGCGATAGTAAGCATCAATTCTGGCAGTATCGTTGACAGAAGATGAAGTTTTTGTGATGTTTGTAATCAATGGGGACGGATACATAGAAAAAGGGCCAAAGTTCCAGCGCCTAAGGAACCGCGTTTCAAGTAGCATTTATTTCGCATGGTGGGATTTGATGCGATAATAAATCGCTAAAAGTTGTAGCTCAGGCTCGCGCCGTAGGTGCGAGGCTCAAGAAGAAATTGATTGGTTGCCAACCCGACATTCTGGTCGCCCAGTGCCTGACCGGTAATATAATCATCATTCAAAAGATTCATGCCCCACAGTCCGGCGGACCAGCTACCATCTGCACTGAACAGTGTCACTGTTGCATTCCAGACTTCCCAGCTATCGACCTTGTCGTTGTTGGTATTGAAGATTCGCGTGTAAAACTCATCCTGCCAGTAATAATTGGTATTGGCGCTGATGTGCATCCCATTAGCCAGAGGCCAGGTATAGCCCACACCTATATTGATAGAGTATTCAGGTGCATTAGGCAGCTCGTTACCACTGAGTTGCATAGGTAGACCCTCACAGTTGGACGTGCCGGATGGGCAGCCCGGGCCGGTATAGACATTGGAAAAAGGTGACGACACAATATTCTCAGTCGTGCCCAGCTGGTTTATGTTCGCCGGATCGACACTTTCGCCATCGCCCATGTCAGTGTACAGCCACGCCAGATTAGCACTGAGGCGCCAGCGATCATCCGGCAGCCAGATAAACTCTCCTTCAAACCCCTGTATGGTGGCATCATAGTTTTCATTCAATGACGTCTGATTGGTGATCTTACCAATCTGCAGTCCCTCATAGTCATAGTAAAAGTAGGTCATGTTGGCTTGCACAGTATCGGAAAACAGGCGACTCTTGAGGCCCAGTTCGACAGCGTTAATATATTCCGGATCGAACTCAGCCAGGCTTGGGTCTCCTCCAAAAGCCGGGTCCAGCAATGGCGATTCTGCTGATATCGGATTGAAACCGCCGCTCTTGTAGCTTCTGGAAAGCGTCAAATAGGCCATCACATCGTCTGCAGCGTCCCAGGTGATGTTAAATTTGCCCGTCGGTTCATCCCAGTCGCCATCAAAATCACTGTAGCCATTGTTGGGGCCGCTCGGATCACTCAGGAAATTGAGGTACACAGTGCGCTGACGCGACTTCTTCTCCTCCCGTGTATAGCGCAGGCCGAAGGTAAACGCCAAATCCGCACGCGCTTGCCAGTACAACTCGCCAAACGCTGCATAGGTGTCCAACTCATAGGGCCGGGCTTCATTGGTGTACAGGCGTTGCGCTGGATCGATACCCAATAACTCACCCGTGAGTTCCACCGCTGACGAATAAATCGTATAGACATCATCACTTTTGTAGGTCAGGTAGAAGCCACCCAGCATAAAATTCCAATCGCCTTCATAGTCTGAGGCCAGACGCAGCTCCTGACTCCACTGTTCAGGCTTGGTTTCGGAGCTATCAACATTGTAAATACGGTCGACCGTAATTGGCCCCGCCTCACCGCGTTGCATGGTAACTTCAACAGGCCAGGGCTCCGAGGCAACGGTAAAGTCGTAATCATTCTGTGCCTTGTAATCAGAGTTGTGATAACCGGTTAATGACGTCAGCGTCAAATCGTTGAAGCTGTGACTAATTTCGAACGCAACAATAGTATCTTCAACTTTGTAAGAGGGCTTGAAGTCCATCCACTGTTCGCGCGGGTCGCTGGAGCCGGGTGAGTTCACAAATTCGTCCGCGGGGAAGTTCAGGCCTGTTAATGGCTCAACAAACGTGGTGATCATAAAACCAGAAGCTGTGGCGGCACTGTTGGTTTTATCATCTGACAGCCCTGTCGGCAGGCAGCCGATGATGCCATCCGGGTCGCGCACACAAGCCTGATTACTGCCGCGCATGCGATCGGAGTCTTCTTTAAAATAGTTCACCGTCAGCGTGATATCAGTCGTGTCATTCGACCAGCGTGTTCCTGAACGCAGGGAGTACATATCGCGACCGTCGATATCATCACCGGTATATCGGTTATCGACATAGCCGTTGCGCTCTGTGTAGAACATGGAAAAACGCTGTGCGATGTTGTCCGTCATGGGAATATTTACCGCTCCCTTTACCTTTGCGTAGGCGTAGTTGCCCGCTTCTACGATGATATCGCCACCAAATTCATCATCCGGTTTTCTACTAATAAAGTTGACCACGCCCGCAGTCGTATTTCGGCCGTAGAGTGTGCCCTGTGGGCCGCGCAGTACCTCAACCCGCTCGGCATCATAGAATTCCATCTCGAAGATTCTGCCGTTATTCAGGTAGACACCGTTAAAGTGATTACCCGTGCCACTGTCGGAGGCAGAACCCACAGCAAGGTTGCCAATTCCCCGAATGGAAATAGCCGCGGTAGAGAAATTACCCTTGCTCATCAGCATATTGGGCACGCTGAATTGCAAATCCATAGGCTTGCTGATTAGCGCCCGCTGTAACTCTGCACCGGAAAATGCAGTTACTGCTATAGGTGTATCCTGCACTGTACTCGCGCGCTTTTCGGCCGTTACGATGACGACTTCCAGCACACCAGGCTGCGCGAACGTGACGGCGCTGGTAAGAGCTGTACCTAGCACTGAAAAGCATACAAGTTGTTTGACACTGCAATGGCGAGATGAATGGTTGCTCATCGCCAGACGCGACACTGACTTCATGAAAATATGCTCAAATTATAGTTATAGGAAGGCATGGTATAGGCTTGGCTTAAGCAGTCAACAGTGTTTTGCAAACAACTCTCCGGAGGTCTGCATGAGATCCGCTATAGAGGCATTACATTATTAAAAAGCCAATTTCAGTAGAATGCGTGCTACCCTTGTTACATTGTGTCTTCTTAGCGGATAGGTGGAAGTTTACTCCGGGAGCAGGCACTACCGGTCCTCCAGCCCCTATCTACATCTCTATGTTGTATTGTCCACTATGACAAACCGCCGTGCGGAATTACTGCTATTTCTGGTTACCCTTCTAGCAGCCATGGGCTGGGTGTTTTCCAAAAATGCATTGGCTGAAATTTCTCCCTTCCAATTTATTGCCATGCGCTTCCTGCTGGCATCGCTGGTACTGCTATTGTTTTGCTATCAACAATTTCACCAGTTGAACCGGGATCAGTTACTGCGCAGTCTGCTCACGGGCATTGTCTTTGGCTTCACATTGCTCCTGTGGGTATCAGGACTACAGAAGACGCCTTTTATTGGCGAGGCTGCATTTATATCAAGCCTGACGGTCGTCACCGTGCCCATTATTGGACGGCTACTGTTTGGTAGTAAACTGAGCGTGAAACTCCTCATGGCGCTGATGCCTGCAATAGCAGGCCTGGCTTGCCTAAGTCTCAATCAGGGCTTTCGTTTCAGCCCTTATCAATCGCTGTTTCTTGCGGCAACGCTGGGCTTTTCCCTGCACTTGAATCTCTCCAGTTACTATGTGAATAACATCCCCCCCATGGCATTGGCAACCATCCAACTTGGCATGGCCGGCTTGATCGCCTCAATGGCGACATTTGTCACCGCGGGGTGGGTAACTCCAATCTCCGCTACTGCCTGGGGCTGGCTGCTGTGCAGTGCGCTATTGGCGACCAGCCTGCGTTTTGCGCTACAAACGCGGGCTCTGCAAACCCTCATGCCCAGTCATGCCAGCATGATCTTTCTGGCGGAGCCTGTGTGGACTGCGCTCCTTGGCGCGCTGCTGCTCAGCGAACGCATGTCGTTGCAGCAGTGGTTTGGCTGCGTGCTAATCTTTACTGCACTCTTTATTTTTCGCGGTGGAGAGTTCGTGCGTTATGTGTTAACGCGAAAGCGTGGGCATACCGCCAGTTAAGGGACTGGAGAATCAGGGGGGCAGTTTTCCCATCTATCGGGGGAGCTAGGAATATCAGTCCAATGATCTCGGCAGCCGGTTACCTTTACAGGCAAAGGCGTGTGGCCGATGACGCACTGGGTAGAGCTATTTGACCGACCCTGAGACGCTATGCTGTTGATATAACCACACTTCACCAGCAGTTATATCAATTGCGCGTTTCATATCGAAAAAACAGTCGACTTATGGCCTGACTTTTGGTTCTATCGTAGTTGTGCCTCAGGGCACCTTCGCTGTATTGCTTCGCTACATGATGAAAAGCTTATACATGCACACCACATCGTTAATTAACATGCCGTCAGGGGTCGCAGGCGTCTGTTTCGCGCGGCCTCGGGGGCATTAGTCTGCCACGGAGGCATACTCTATGAGAAGACAGAAGCGCGATATGAACACCAGGGCATTTGACAAGGGTTATCAGGCCGGAATCGCGGGGCGCAGCCTCGATTTTTGCCCACATGAAGAAGAGGCCCATCGACAGCATTGGGTATCCGGCTGGCGGGAGGGACGCAGCGACCAATGGGATGGTCTCACCGGCGTATCCGGCGTACACAAACTGCGCGCTCTCTAAAAACTCACCAAAACGCCGGGTTCAGAACGCGAAAACCAGACACCCGGGCATTTAACACACGCAATACCGGTGGCTCACTGCCACCGGACAACTCGATTCGAGCATCCAAACGACCGCAGGTCGTATCGCCACCTGCACACTACCGCTCAACTTGATATTCGACTGCAAATCGCCCCCACTGGCCGAACGACGCGATACAGTGACGACACAGACAGTTCTGCTTTGACCCGGATTATTGACTACATTACTATGCGCCATGCTCCGCACAGCGGACGCCAGCGCAACACGCGAAAGCATACCAGCGGTACGCTTGCTCCTGTCACGCTCGTCGCAACCACAGCAACCGGATTACCCAGGAATCACCCATGGCCAACGATACACCTCCACAATTAACACCCCTCGCTGCGCTTATCTTTGGCTCTCGCTGGATGCAATTGCCACTGTACCTGGGCCTGATCGTTGCCCAGGGCGTCTACGTTGTGCTGTTCCTTAAAGAGTTGATCCACCTGATTGGCGGCGCCACCAGCCTGAGCGAACAGCTCATTATGCTGGCGGTACTCGGCCTGATTGATGTGGTAATGATCTCGAACCTGCTGGTGATGGTGATTGTCGGCGGTTACGAGACCTTTGTATCCCGCTTGAGATTGCAGAACCACCCCGACCTGCCTGAATGGCTGAACCACGTCAACGCGACGGTGCTGAAGGTGAAGCTAGCCATGGCCATCATCGGCATCAGCTCTATCCATCTGCTGAAAACGTTCATCGCCATAGGCACGCTGGGCGAGGAGGGATCGGGGTACACCGAAGCCGGTGTGATGTGGCAAACTATAATCCACATTGTATTTATATTGTCTGCGCTGGGCATCGCCTGGACGGATTACCTGATGTCCATGGCGGTAAAATCTGCTAAACAGGGGCACCAGGGCGCTTCTCACTGAGCGTATTTATTCGGCGTGATCAATTGAACTGCAGGCGCTGAGCCTATCGCGGTTACGCACGACGCAATAGGATTCTCGCCACCGGCGCAACGCTTGACCATCTGCGCCCCTCAAGTGCCAGGTTACTGAGGCAAGCGCTGACTGTGTCCCCATTGGCACCACTTCGAGTCCCTGATAATCGCAAGATTCGCTGCCAATGGAACGGTAGTTATCCAGATGCTGCTGAAAATAGCCGGCTGTGGTATTGGCGTCCGTAAAAACACGCTGCTGGCCGTTCTGATCGACAGCCAGATACGGGTGGGAAAACAACTGCGAGACCACCTCTCCATCAAATGTGGCAAACGCATCTACAAAACGATCAAAGAACGCTACCACTTCTGTGTTCAACTCATACATAACGATCAACCTCGCCGACATCCTCTCGTTGGGTCCCAAATCGAGCGGCGAAGCGCGGCCGGCGATCGTTTAATGTGCCACCGCACCGCGCGCTGTGCTTTGGGCAAGATCCAGTAACTCCCTGTTCGCCACCGCCAGCATCGCAAAATCCGGTGCCGGTGCCGCCTGTAATTCGGTGAGCATCTGGCGCCAGCGGCTGAGCAGACGCTCTTCCTGCTCCTCCCAGTGCTGCAGGCAGTGCAGCAGATTGCCGTCCTCCTCGAGATAGCACAGTGCGCCCATCGCCAGAGTGCGCTGCTGCCATTCCAGATCCTCAAGATAGCTGTCGCGGGCCATGGCCTGCCACTCGGTATCAATTTTGGCAAACAGGATCTGACCAGCAAACCAGTCCAACTGCAGTTCTTCACCTATTGCGAAGTACACCCTGGCAACCTCCATCAGCTGTGCGCCGTCCTGCAGCGCCGCCTCGACGATCCCCAGCGCCCTGTAGCTGTAGTGTGTGCCGACAACCGTGCAGGCCAACTGCGGGTCAACGCCCTGTTCCTCATAGTGCTCGCGCAGGTTTTCATAGTGCTCAGCAGTGCTGCCGCGCAGCAGTGTCGGAAATGCTTCGGACAACTGCTCCACGCCTTCTCGGAACTGCGCAATCAGTGTCGTCGGTGACAGTTGTCGGCGACGATTGCGCAGTAGCCAGCGCGTCGCGCGTTTCACCAGGCCTACCAGCACCAGCATCATATCCATCTGGGCACCGGCGGTGACCGCGTGGCCCAAACCCTCGATCTGATCCCACAACTGGGGTATACGGTAAATCTCCATAACCGCGGCATAGGCGCAGGCCACATCATCGACCGAAGTCCCCGTCGCCTTCTGCTGCCGCAGTACAAAATTCAACCCCATCCGATTGACCATATCATTGGCGATCTGCGTCGCAATAATCTCCTTTCGCAGCCTGTGGTCCTGCACTTCATCCGGGTACAACTCGGCCAACCGGGGTGGAAACGCGTGATGGAGTGCACCGGTCAAACAGGCATCGTGCTGCAGTTCTGACTCAATCAACTGTTCCTTCAGGGCCGCCTTGCTGTAGGACACCAGTACAGAGAGCTCCGGGCGCGTCAGTGTCTTGCCCTGCGCCCGCCGTTCCAGCAATTCCTCATCGCTGGGAATAAACTCCAGCTCCCTGTCCAGACGACCGGCATCTGAGAAGTCTTTGATAAAGCGCTGATACTCCGCCGCTCGTGATTCGGCCTGATATTCCACGAGACTGATGGCCTGTGCCTGGCGATAGTTGTTCTGGAGCACCAACTCAGACACACTGTCGGTCATTTCTACCAGTAGTGTATTGCGATCCTGCGGTGACAGCTCACCACGCGCCACGACCGCGTTCAGCAAGATTTTGATGTTGACCTCGTGATCGGAGCAGTCGACACCTCCGGCGTTGTCGATAAAGTCAGTGTTACAGCGACCACCGGCGAGGCAATACTCGACCCGCCCCAACTGCGTCAACCCCAGGTTGCCGCCCTCGCCGACCACGCGGCAGCGCAGGTCTGCGCCGTTGACGCGCAGCGCATCATTGGATTTATCACCCACCGCCATATGCGACTCAACGGAGGCTTTGACATACGTGCCGATACCTCCGTTCCACAGTAGATCGACCGGAGCGCGCAACAGGCAGGAGATCAACTCATTGGGCGTGAGTCGGGTCTCCTCGATAGCAAAGCGCTGGCGGACTTCGGGAGAGAGCTGGATCGATTTGGCCGAGCGCTCAAATACACCCCCGCCAGCAGAGATCAGTTCGGGCTGATAATCGAGCCAACTGGAGCGCGGTAACCCGAACAACCGGGAGCGCTCGGCAAAACTGCTGGCAGCATCCGGGTTCGGGTCCAGAAAGATGTGCTGGTGGTTAAAGGCTGCGACCAGACAGATATGCTCTGACAGCAGCATGCCATTGCCGAACACATCGCCCGCCATATCGCCAATGCCCACCACCGTGAAGTCGGTAGTCTGGATATCAATATCCATCTCGCTGAAGTGACGCTGTACAGAGACCCAGGCCCCACGCGCAGTGATGCCCATTTTCTTGTGGTCGTATCCGGCACTGCCGCCGGAGGCAAACGCATCGCCCAGCCAGAACTGATACTCTGCCGCAATACCGTTGGCGATATCCGAAAACGATGCCGTACCCTTGTCCGCTGCCACTACGAGATAGGGATCTTCATCGTCCTTGCACACCACCTGCGGCGGACGGCTGACACTGTCTTCCGTGCGATTGTCGGTGATGTCAAGCAAGCCGCGGATAAACAATTCGTAACAGGCGATTCCCTCTTGTTGCACCTCGTTGCGAGCCATGCCCGCGCGCATTTGCCGGCATACGAATCCACCTTTGGCGCCCACCGGCACGATAACGGCATTTTTCACCTGCTGTGCTTTTACCAGTCCCAGCACTTCGGTGCGAAAATCCTCCAATCGATCCGACCAGCGCAACCCGCCGCGCGCCACTTTGCCACCGCGCAGATGCACCCCCTCAACCCGGGGCGAATAGACAAAGATCTCATACAGCGGCACCGGCTGCGGCACATCGGGGATATCGGATGGGTGCAGCTTGAAGGAAAAATAGGGTTTTCTTGCACCGTGCTCATCGAGCTGAAAGAAGTTGGTGCGCAGGGTCGCCTTCACCGCCAACACGAACTGCCTGATGATACGATCCTGTCCGAGATTGGGCACCTCCTCAAGTGCCTGCAGTATACGCTGTTCTATTTCCTCTTCTCGCGATTGTCGAGTGGCTTCATCACCTTCGAAGTCAGGCGAAAAGCGCGTTAAAAACAATTCGACGATGGTGCCGGTAATATGCAGATGCGCGGCGAGTGTTTCGGCAACATACTCCACGCTATAGGGAAACTGTAGCTGCCTGAGGTAGCGGGCGTAGGCGCGCAGCAGGGCGATCTCCCGCCAGTCGAGCTGTGTGCCGAGCAGGAGCTTATTGAAGCAGTCGTTTTCTGCCTCACCGTGCCATATCCGCGCGAATGCATCCTCAAACTCGTCCTTGACCTCGGCAACATCGATGTCGTGAGAGAGGGAGTAGATCAGGCTGAACTCCTGGACCCAGAAGACCTGCCCTGCACGATGGTGAACTGCATAGGGCCGCTCAGTGACCACACGCAGCCCGAGATTCTCTAACATGGGCAACACATCCGACAGCGGCAGACTGCTGTCGGAGTGATACAGACGCAGTCGCAGGCTGTCTTCTCCTTCGCCCTGACGATAAAATTCCAGTGCCAGTGACTGTCCGCTGTGCAGGCTGAGAAAATGGCGAATATCGGAAACCGCTACCTGTGGGTCGAAATCGTCTCTGTAGCCCGGCGGAAAGCCGTCTGCGAAATCTCGCACCAGCGGCTCACCCTGCTCTGCGCCGAAGGCCTTGACCAGCTGACTGGCGAGCCGGTCCGGCCACGCCATCAGGGCCTGTACGATTTCGCCTTCCAGCAGTGCCGTATCGAACTCGATCGGTGTGTTGGGATCCACCCGCAGCACAAATTGCACCCGCACAAGAATTGATTCGGAGAAGAATGCGTTGAACTGGAGTTCCTCGACATTGAAGACACTGACCAGAATCGCCTCTATCCTGGCGCGCTGCTCGGTACTGTATTGATCACGCGGCACGTAAACGAGACAGTTGACAAACTTCCCATGCACATCGCGGCGCACGAAAAGCCGTGTCTGCCTGCGTTCCTGTATCGCATTCACTGCATTTACAGTAGCGCAAAGTTCTTCAGTGGTGGACAAAAACAATTCGTCCCTGGGAAAACTGTTGAGCACCCGGCGTAGTTCCCTGCTCTCGTGTTCCGACCAGTGCAGGTCGGACAAAGCCATCACGTGTTTCACCTTGCGGCGCACAATGGGAATGAGCTCAGGGTCCATGGTGTATACACCGGAGGTGTGCAGACCGAGAAAGCGATGCTGGCCGACCAATGTGCCGCTGTCATCAAACTCGCGGATTTCCACGTAGTCCGGATAGGCAACCCGGTGCACACGCGAACGCTTTCCCGATTTGGAAAAACTTAACTGTTCGTCACGCAACTCTTGCGGCGACAGTCGGGCCAGATCCAGTTCGAGATCCTGCACACCTCGGGTTGCCAAGTGGCGCAACAGGCCGAGACTGCGCTCAGTTTTAACAGTGACCCGACCGAAGGGTATACCCGGTGCGACTTCAAGATATTCGTAGCCAAGCAAGATCATATGTTGATCACCCAGCCAGTGCAGAAACGCTATCGATTCATCGCGGATATCCTGAGCGACACAATCGCTGTGCGCAATCTGCCGGGCAACATCCCGCAAGCGCCTGCCCATCGGCTCAAAATCTCGCACCACAACAGAGACTTCATTTAGGATATCCACGATCGTATCGCGTAGATCGGCAAGCTCTTCCGGGCGTGACTGCCGACTGATCTCGAAAAAGAGCAACGCCTCCAGCGCAGCGGAATCACTGTCCTCCTGCGTAACGGGCAGCACTTCTACCAGTTCCCCACTGGCACTGCGCTTGATGGGCAGGTTGGAACTGGCTACGGTGTGAATACTGAGGTTGCGCCGATTCAGTTCGCCGCGCACAGATGCTGTACAGAACGGGATGCCTTCACACAGTACAAGCAGTGTTGTGTAGCGCTCGTCCCAGCAGTCTCCGTCTCCGTCATCGTCCGGGGTGAATATCTGCACCCTGGGAGCATCCGCCGGCCACTGACGAATAAAATCGAGCAGGCCTGTGACAGAACTGAACAGCTTATCGACACTCCGACCCTGCAGTTCCTGTGGCGAAAAGCGTCTGAAAAAGGCCGATATCAGATTGTGTAGCGCCTGACGATCAGCAGTATCACTATCGCGATCGATCCGGTTTGCCAACTCCCCCAACAGACGCTCTTTGAAATCTCCTATAGACATACCTTGCATCCTCGAGTATCAGTATTGCTGGTCGTTCCAGTCATTATCTTTCTCAAATCAGTCTAACGCATTCTGGGGCGCATGCCTTACAGTCCGGAACTTTTTCATTGTGCACCAGTCACAAAAGGCAAGTCGACAGGCTGTGCAGCGTCTCACTGGACGGGCCGCTGGCATTCGTTACAATGCGGGGCGCCCACGGGGCGATCACGTTAAACAACACCACAGGAGCAATCGTGGCAAACGCAGACATCCGAACACTCGAGAATTGGCTGAGCGGCCAGGTTATCGGCCAGGCGCATCTGGTACAGCGCCTGATCATCGCCCTACTGGCAGATGGGCACCTACTGGTGGAGGGTGCTCCCGGACTCGCCAAGACACGGGCGATCAAATCGCTGGCCGACGGCATAGAAGGCAGTTTCCATCGAATCCAGTTTACACCGGACCTGTTGCCGGGGGATGTCACCGGTACAGAAATCTACCGGCCTCAGGAGGCCAGCTTTCACTTTCAGAAGGGCCCTGTGTTTCACAACCTGGTGCTGGCGGACGAAGTCAATCGCGCGCCGGCCAAGGTCCAGTCAGCCCTGCTTGAAGCCATGGCCGAACGACAGGTGAGTGTCGGTAGCGAAACCTACCCGCTCCCCGACCTGTTTCTGGTGATGGCCACGCAGAACCCGATCGAACAAGAGGGCACCTATCCGCTACCCGAGGCCCAATTGGACCGGTTTCTGATGCATGTGAATGTCGGTTACCCGGATACCGCAGCGGAAACCGAAATACTGCGCTTGACCCGCAACGAGGCGAGCCGTGGGCTGGACAAGCCACCCGCGCCGCTGTCCCAGCAAACGGTATTCGGTGCACGCCAGGAAATATTGGCCCTGCACATGTCTGAAGCCGTAGAGCAGTACATGGTGCAGCTGGTGATCGCCACTCGTACGCCTGCCAGCTATAGCGATAAGCTGGCGGGCTGGATAGAGTATGGCGGTAGCCCGCGGGCCACCATCGCGATCGACCGCTGCGCCCGCGCCCATGCGTGGCTAAAGGGCCGCGATTTTGTCAGCCCCGACGACATACAGGCGATCGCCGCAGATGTGCTGCGCCACCGGCTGATACTCAGCTTCGAGGCCGAGGCCAATGGCGTGACGCCGGACATGGCGATAGAGGAACTGCTGGCGACTGTTCCGGTAGGCTGAAGTCGACATGCTTCTGGCTGATATCAATACCCCCGCCCGTGGTGCCTACACGCAGCTCAACGAGCTTATCGCGCTGCGCTTTCCAGCCAGGCAATTAAAGCTCGGGCGCAGGACGCGTGCGCTCAGCAATCTGGCGGGGCCGATCAAATCCAATTTTCGCGGGCGCGGCATCGATTTTGAGGAGGTTCGCAGCTACCAACCCGGTGATGATATCCGCACCATCGACTGGCGAGTAACCGCCAGAACCGGCAATGCGCATACCAAGTTGTTTCGCGAGGAACGCGAGCGCCCGGTGCTGGTGGTTGTCGATCAGCGCAACAGTATGTTTTTCGGTTCCAGCCACTGTTTCAAATCGGTGCTGGCAGGTCATCTGGCCAGCCTGCTTGCCTGGAGCGCGCTCAGCGGCGGTGACCGCGTGGGTGGACTCGTATTCAATGAAGACGGTCATCAGGAAATCAGGCCGCGGCGCAGTCGTAAAACCGTGCTGACACTGCTGTCCCAGATCAGTAGCTACAATGCCGCACTACCGGTGGACAGCAGCAACGAGGCCGACAGTTTCGCGCAAATGTTGTCCAATTTGCGACGCATCGCACGCCCTGGCAGCAGTATCTTCCTGATCAGTGATTTTCGCGGTTCCTCCGAGGAAGGCGCGCGGGAACACCTGTTCGAGTTGACCAAGCACACAGAGCTTACTGCACTGGCCTGTTCCGACCCTCTGGAAGCTGATCTGCCCAGGGCCGGGACCTACGCGGTGACCAACGGCCAGGAGCGCAGTGAACTGGATACCGGCATACGGCAGCTGCGCGACAGCTATAGACGGCGCCAGCAACAGCAGCGTGAATTGTTGAGCAATGATCTGGTTCGGCTGGGAGTACCGCTGTTACAGGCATCGACCCACCTGTCGCCGTTCAATCTGTTACAGACCTATTTCGGAGAGACACGCCGGTGAACCCGCAGGACCCACTGGCCAACTTGCAGCCACTGCGGCAGCCGGAGATGATCGGCTGGTGGCCGCCGGCACCGGGCTGGTGGCTGTTGCTGTGCCTGACGATTCTGGCACTGTGCATTGTTGTTTACCTCCTGCGCAGACACCGCAGAAAGAATGCGTATAGGCGCCAGGCCCTGCGCCAGCTGCAGGCGCTGCAAAACCAGTACCAGAGCGATGGCGATGTCGCGGTATATCTGGGGAGTATCAACGCCCTGCTCAAGGGTGTCGCACTGCTGGCCTATCCCCGCGCCAGCGTGGCCAGTCAGCACGGCGAATCCTGGCGCGCGTTTCTCAATCTCACCCTGCCGCCCGACATGCAGCTACCGGAGGTCTTCGACAATGCCGCCTACCAGCCACAGGCACCGGAAATCGATCCGGCACTGGTACATAACGCGGCGCTCCACTGGATCAAAAAACACCGGGCGGCCGTATGATTGAGTGGATCTGGCCTTGGCTGTTAGTGCTGGCACCCCTGCCCTGGCTGGTGCGTCGCCTGCTACCGCCTGCTACGTCCCAACAACCCGCCATGCGTGCGCCGTTCTACGCGGAATGGCAGCAGATATCCGAAGTATCGGGCGGGCGCGCCTCAGCGGGTAATGCGGTACCTGCGATTGGTCTCTGGCTGCTATGGCTGCTGCTGCTGTTGGCCGCCGCGCGACCGGTGTGGGTCGGTGAAGCCATCGAGCTTCCCAACAGTGGCCGCGACCTGATGATGGCGGTCGATATTTCCGGCTCGATGCGCATCGAGGATATGCAGGTACGCCAGACCATGGTGCCACGCGTGGAAGCTGTCCGGCAGGTCGGCGCGCAGTTTATCAGCCAGCGCAGCGGCGACCGGCTCGGACTGATTCTGTTTGGCAGCAACGCCTATGTGCAATCGCCACTGAGCTTTGACACCAGCACAGTGGAGCGGTTTTTGTCCGAGGCGCAGATCGGCTTCGCCGGTGAAGAAACCGCCATCGGTGATGCCATTGGGCTGGCCGTTAAACGCCTAAAAGAGCGACCGGCCGAAAGCCGGGTACTCATCCTGCTGACCGACGGACAGGACACCGCCAGTTCGGTGAAACCATTGGATGCCGCCAGACTGGCCGCCAAACTGGGGATTCGTATCTACACCATCGGTATCGGCGCCGACTCGCTCACCCTGCCCGGTCTGTTCGGCTCCAGCTTTGGCAGTCGCCAGGTCAACCCTTCGGCGGAACTCGACGAAGCCACCCTGCAAGAAATTGCACAACTGACTGGCGGCGAGTACTTCCGCGCCCGCAACCCGCAGGAGCTTGTCACCATCTACCAACTGCTGGATGAACTGGAGCCCGTAGAGCAGGAAACCTCGCTGTACCGGCCACGCCAGGCACTGGGCTACCTGCCGCTGCTGGGTGCGCTGTTTCTCAGTTTTTTGTTGGCACTGCGGCACTGCAGCTCAGTCTTTGACTGGCGTCGTGCCAGTGCAGCAGCCGCGCCACAGGAGGAACGATGATCTCGGTTCACTGGATGCGTCCGGAATGGCTGTGGACACTGGTTCCGGCGCTGATTCTGCTGGTGCTGCTGTGGCGTCAGCGCAGCCGCTCTGGGAGTTGGCAGGCGGTGATCGCACCTGAATTACTGCGCCATCTGGTCACCGACAACACCGTAACGCGCGGCCGCAACCTGCTGCCTTTTGTATTTCTGGGATGGTTGCTGGCGGCCCTTGCCGCTGCCGGGCCTAGCTGGCAAAAAATACCCCAACCCGTGCACCAGAAACAGGATGCGCTGGTGGTATTGCTCGATCTGAGTTTATCGATGAATGCGGCAGACCTCACCCCTTCCAGGCTGGACCGTGCGCGGCAGAAACTGTTGGACTTGCTTAAACAGCGACGGGAGGGCCAGACCGGGCTAATCGCTTATGCCGGCGATGCCCATATTGTGACGCCACTGACCGACGACACGCCCACCATCGCCAATCTGCTGCCGGCCCTCAACCCAGAGATGATGCCGGTCCCGGGCAGTGAGCCGGTGAGCGCTGTAACACAGGGACTGGATCTACTGCGCTCAGCGGGAATCCGTGCTGGAAAAATTCTACTGATTACCGATGGCATCTCGGAAAAAGACCGAGAGGGTATAGAGAAGGTATTGCAGACCAGTGACGTTGAGCTGACCATTATGGGGGTAGGCACTCCCACCGGGGCGCCCATTCCCCTGCCCGGTGGAGGATTCATCAAAGACGACAAGGGCACCATCGTGATGCCCGGCCTTGAGGAACAGGGCCTGCGGGAGTTAGCCGCCGCCACCGGCGGAACCTACCAGCGTATGCGCATCGACGACAGCGACCTCGCAAACCTGCTCGCCTCCAACCCATTGACACAGACGGAGGAAACGCTTTCGCTGGACCGCACTGCAGATGCCTGGGAGGACCAGGGATACTTTCTAATTCTCGCCCTGCTGCCGCTGGTACTGGCGCTGTTTCGGCGTGGCTGGCTGCTGACACTCGCGCCCCTACTGCTGCCCACATTACTGCTGGTACAGCCGAACCAGGCTTCTGCACAGACATGGGACGACCTGTGGCTCACTGCAGACCAGCAAGGCCAGCAGGCCTTACAACGCGGTGACGCAGAAGCCGCAACCTCACTGTTTGAGAACCCTGAGTGGGCTGGCACTGCGGCTTATCAGAGTGGTGATTACGAGGTTGCAATAGAGAAATTTAACAATCCCGACGATGCCGACAGCCTGTACAACCGGGGCAATGCCCTGGCCAGGGCTGGTGAGCTGGAAAAAGCCATCGAATCCTACGAGAAGTCGCTGGAATTGAAACCGGATCAGCCCGACGCCAGCCAAAATCTGGAGTTGCTAAAACAGCTGCAGGAACAACAGCAAAATCAGGATCAACAGCAGGGCCAGGATCAGCAAGAGGGTCAGGATCAACAGCAGGGCCAGGATCAGCAAGAGGGTCAGGATCAGCAGCAGGGCCAGGATCAGCAACAGGGCCAGGATCAGCAACAGGGCCAGGATCAGCAGCAGGGCCAGGATCAGCAGCAGGGCCAGGATCAGCAGCAGGGCCAGGATCAGCAGCAGGGCCAGGATCAGCAGCAGGGCCAGGATCAGCAGCAGGGCCAGGATCAACAGCAGGGCCAGGATCAACAGCAGGGCCAGGATCAGCAGCAGGGTCAGGATCAGCAGCAAGAGGAACAGGCCCAGGGTGAGGAGTCGCAATCCGGTGACGATGAAACCAGTCCCGAGGGCCAGGAAGAGCAGCCCTCCGAGGCGGCACGCGCGGAACAGGAACCGGGCGAAGGCGATGAGTCACAACAGGAACAGATTGCGGCGGGTGCGGAGTCAGGCGACGAAGAGCAGGAACAGGCCATGCAGCAATGGCTGCGCCGCGTGCCCGACGACCCGTCGGGATTGCTGCGGCAAAAGTTTCGCTACGAAAGCCAGAAGCGCCAGCAACAGGGTATGGGGAGAGACAATGAAACCTATTGGTAACAGCTTGATCGCGTTGTTCATCGTGGTATTGGCTCTCACTGCCAATACTGCCCTCGCGGCGGTAACCGCCAGTGTGGATCGCAATCGGGTCGCACTCGGTGACACGCTGAGGCTCACCATCACCGCTACCGATGACGAGGAAATTGACGAAGCCAAGCTCGGGGCGCTGCAGCAGGATTTTGACATCATCCAACGCTCTACCAGCAGCAACACCAGTATTATCAATGGCAGCTTTTCGCACACGCGAAAACTGATTGTCGATCTCGCGCCACGGCGCGAAGGCACCCTGCAAATTCCGGCGATGACATTTGGACAGAGCACCACGCCCGCGATGAGCATCGCCGTCCTGCCGCCCTCTGATACCCCTGGTGCTGGACAGAGTGTTGTTTTTGAAGCCTCTGTGGATAGCGATGAAGTCTATGTGCAGGGCCAGGTTATCCTGACGCTGCGTGTGCAACAGTCTGTCAATCTCGAAGGACGCAGCCTCACGCCGTTAAAACTGGATAATGCCTTCGTCAAACCGCTGGAACAGCAATCGTTCCGGAGAGTGATAGATGGGCGTCCCTGGCTGGTTGACGAGGTACGCTACGCCATATTTCCCGAGCAAAGCGGCACACTGGAAATACCCGCGCTGGTATTCTCAGGGCGAATTGACAGGGGTCGCCGCAGCTTCTTCGACCTCGGCGGCGGCGGGCAACCGGTGCGGCGCACCTCAGCCCCGATCAGCATTGAGGTTCTCCCGAAACCCGCAAACTACCCGGCAGCCGACTGGCTGCCGGCGAAACAGCTGACACTGGAAGAAACCTGGTCCACGCCGCCGGAACAATTACGGGTAGGTGAATCGGCGACCCGCACGATTCGTATCGTCGGCGAGGGACTGCAGGGCGCACAACTCCCGCCCATCCTGTTTACACCCCCGGACGGACTCAAATATTACCCGGACCAACCCAGTATCAGCGAGCAGGAAGTTGCTGATGGTCTGGAAGGTATCCGGGAAGACAGCGCAGCGGTCGTCCCCACACGCGCCGGTACCTATGTCATCCCTGAGATTCGTATACCCTGGTGGGATACTGACACCGGAGAACTACAATTCGCGGTTTTGCCAGAGCGGACCATCACTGCGACGGGTACATTGCCCGCGGCGACAGCTAATCCTGCTGCGTCTGTCGATGAAGCTGCCGCGCAAGGGGCAATACCCTCCCCCTCCTCGGCCATCGATCTGGGCCCAGCAACCCGTCCAGATAACGCCGGTGTCACGCGGCAAGCGCTGTTCGGTTGGCAAATTCTCGCTGTTGTCAGCACACTGGGCTGGCTGCTGACACTCGTCTACCTGTGGCGCAGGCGCCCGTCGAAGACTACGGAAACTGTGGCAAGCGCGGAGAGCGTGTCGGAGAAAAAAGCCTTTAAGGACCTCCTAAAGGCCTGTGAACGGGGCAGTCCCGCCAGCGCACGCGCCGCGATGATTACCTGGGCCGCAGCACTTCACCCGGGCACAGCGGTAGTCTCTCTCGACCAGGCGGCGCAGATGCTGGGGGATGAGGATGTCCGGCAACAGCTCGAAGCGCTGGATGCGGCGCTGTATCGCCCACAGGGCAGCAACTGGAACGGCAATATACTGGCTGCCTGTGTCCGTCGCGTACGCAACAGCACCAACAGCAAGCGCAAGCCAGGCGGGGAGTCCGAGGTACAACTGTACCCCTCGGCACAATAACTCCGCACAAAAAAAAGCAGCCTTGGCTGAACGCCTCGGCTGCCGGTGTTTCAGGACGGCTTTCTCAGCCGGGAATAACGTTGTTGGCGCAAGGACCTTTCTGGCCCTGACCAACTTCAAATTCCACTTCCTGACCATCATTCAAAGTGGCATAACCACCGCCGTTCTTGATTTCTGAATGGTGGACGAAAAGGTCTTTACCGCCGTCTTCAGGCGTAATAAATCCATAACCTTTGTCTGCGTTGAACCATTTAACCGTACCTTTGCTCATATTACTTACTCAAAATGAATGGTGAACTACTGTAGGTTCCCATCCCCGCATTCACCGGTACGGAGTGGAAAATTCTGTAACGGGATTACTCCACGTCGGTGGTCGCGCTCGGACTGACTTCTGACGTTGCGGTGTCATCACCACCATCGTCTGAACTGCCGCTCATTGCGGCTTTTCTCAGCCTTTTCTCTTCTTTTTTCTTTTTCTTAGCGAGTTCTCTCTGCCGCTTTTCAAAGCTGTAGTTGGGTTTAGCCATCAGAATCCTCTGGTATCAAATGAGCGGAGCCCACTGCCATACGGACCACCGATGGCCCAATTTAACACACCCGGTGCGCAATTGCTTTGTGACAGCGAAAAAGAGATTCAGCGAGCCTAGGGGTCAATTCAGGGATTTGGTGACAATTTCAAACACATCCGGGGACAGCGCCGGCTGCTCTGCTAGACGCTCCAACTCCTTGCGCATCAGTTCTGCCCTGCCGGCGTAGTTGCGCCACTTGGTTAAAGGATTGAGCAGGCGTGCAGCAAGCTGCGGATTCAGCGCGTTCAACTGGATCACGATATCGCCCAGGAAATGGTAGCCAGAGCCGTCCCGACGATGAAAATTAACGGGGTTCTGGTTGGCAAAACCGCCGATAAGGGCGCGTACCTTATTGGGGTTGTGTATATCAAAGTCGGCGTGATGCAGCAGCGCCTGCACCCGTGAAAGCGCTTGCTCATCGGGAATCGCCGCCTGCAACTGCAGCCATTGATTGACCACCAGTACCTCATGCTGCCAGTCACTGTAAAAGCTCTGGAGGGTATCTTCGCGCAGTGCAAAATCACCGTAAAAGACGATCTCCCGCAGTGCCGCGAGGCGATCTGTCATATTGTCGGCAACGCGATACTGCTCCACCGCCAGCGGCATATTCTGTGGGTTGGCGGCGACCAGGTAACTGAGGCATATATTGCGCAGACTACGATGTGCGATCTGCTCGCCATCTGGCGCATAGGGCTGTGAGTTGTCCAAACGCTGGTAGCGCGCGAGAAACGATTCCTCCAACGCCGCGCCCAGCGCAGTGCGCACTGCATCGCGGGCCTGATGAATGGTGTCAACATTGGCGCCGCCACTGCGGCTGGCCAATTCGGCCAGATAATCCTCGCTGGGCAATCGCAGCATCTCAGCCACCATTGCAGGGTCGAGTGATTCATCCAACATCAGGTCGTCGCAGGCCTCGATAAACAGGCCCTCGACAGACGGTGCCTCGCCGGCCTGCAGCTGTTTCTCCACCTCATTGATCACAAGTATCGCCAGTGCCTGGGCGCTGTCCCAGCGGACAAAACCATCACTGTCGCGGCGAATCAGGGCACAGAGGTCCTCTTTGCTGTACTCGTAATGCAATCGCACCGGTGCGGAAAACCCGCGCAACAGCGACGGCACGGGGCGCTCCATCACACCCTCGAATACAAACGATTGCTGCGGCTGATTCACGGTCAGCACAATATTGGTGTTGTCCGCCGTATCCGCATCGGGCTCGCTGTTAGCCAGCCGCAGGGGCAGATTACCGGCGTCGCCTAACAGGCCCACTGCCAGCGGGATCACAAACGGTGATTTGTCGGGCTGACCCGGGGTGGGAGGACAGGATTGTTCGACATGCAGCGTATAGCGCTGTGCTGACTCATCGTATTCGTCACGCACCGCCAGCTGCGGTGTTCCTGCCTGGGAATACCAGTTGCGGAACTGGCGCAAGTCCATGCCGCTGGCATCTTCCATCGCACAGACAAAGTCCTCACAGGTGACGGCCTGGCCATCGTGTCGCTCGAAGTACAGGTCCGACCCGCGTCGGAATTGCTCAGCTCCCAGCAATGTGTGCAACATGCGCACCACTTCGGCGCCCTTTTCATACACCGTGAGCGTGTAGAAATTGTTGATTTCCATATACGACTCGGGGCGCACCGGGTGCGCCATCGGACCGGCGTCCTCGGCAAACTGTGCCGTGCGCAGCATCGAGGCATCCTCGATGCGCTTGACGGTGGGCGAGCCCATGTCCGCGGAGAACTGGGCATCGCGGAATACGGTAAAACCCTCCTTCAGACTGAGCTGGAACCAGTCGCGACAGGTGACGCGGTTGCCGCTCCAGTTATGAAAGTACTCGTGTGCCACGATTGCCTCAACACGCTGAAAACCACTGTCCGTTGTCGTCTCGGGGCTGCACAGCACGCATGACGTGTTAAAAATATTGAGGCTCTTGTTCTCCATCGCGCCCATGTTGAAGT
Source organism: Halioglobus sp. D3-4 (assembly GCF_055809315.1). Taxonomy (NCBI): domain Bacteria; kingdom Pseudomonadati; phylum Pseudomonadota; class Gammaproteobacteria; order Cellvibrionales; family Halieaceae; genus Halioglobus; species Halioglobus sp. D3-4. Next base: position 854,381 of record NZ_CM147907.1, on the reverse strand, counting down.
CGTCCACCGCCACGATATTGAAAATATCCAGATCGTATTCGCGCCCGTAGACCTCCTCGTCCCAGCGCATCGACTTCTGCAGTGAGTGCATTGCGTGATCACACTTGTCCAGATCCTTTTCCTCGACGTAGATACGCAGGGTAACGCGGCGGTCGCTGGCGGTTGTGAAACTGTCCTCGACGTGAGCGAGATCACCGGCCACCAGTGCAAACAGATAAGCCGGTTTGGGAAAGGGGTCGTGCCAGACTGCTTGGTGTCGACCGTCGGCCAGTTCCTGGCTATCGAAGAGATTGCCGTTGCTGAGCAATACGGGATAGCGCGCGCGATCGGCCTCGACTGTCACGGTAAACACCGACATGACATCCGGCCGGTCGAGGTAATAGGTAATTCTGCGGAAGCCCTCCGCCTCACACTGTGTGCAAAACAGTGACCGCGATTTATATAAACCTGAAAGAGAGGTATTTAACTGCGGTTGAATCCGGGTCCTACAGGTCACAACACACTGCTCAGGCACTTCGTGGATACACAGCGATTCGTCACTGACCGTGTAGGCCGAGGGCTGCAGTTCTACCCCGTCGATGGCTACCGACAGCAACTCCATCTCTTCACCGTGCAGTTCCAGTGATTCGTTCTCGGCCACCGAGCCATCGCGCAACAGATGCAGGCGCGATGTCACTACGGTCCAGTCCTCCCCTAGCTCAAAATGTAGCTCGGTGCGGCCTATCAGGTAGGCAGGGCGCCTGTAGTCTTTGAGAAGTATGGATACCGGTTGGGCATCTCGCATAATGTTATCCGGTTGTTTGCAGGGACAGGTTATAACCACCGTATTTACGCATATTGATCACACCGGTATCGAACATCAGGTACTGACCTTTAATGCCGAGCAGGGTGCCACCAATAACAGGTGTCTTGTCCAGGTTAAGGGATTTTACTTTGGTCGGATATTCCAGCACGGGATAGGTGATGTGCACGTCGGGCTCATCCGGCAATTCGGTGATGGCTTGCAGGCCGTGCTGCTGAGACAGCGCTTCAAGTTCTTCGGCGCACTCCTGCATCAGTCGCTGGCGGACTTCCTCAAGATCGCGCGGTTCTTCGTCGCCCTTGAGCATGGCCTGCCAGTTGGTCTTATCCGCAATATGCGGCTTGAATATCGTCTCCACCAGACCTGATTGCAGCCGATTGGATACGCGAAAGATTGGTCGCGCCTGGGTGGCACCCTGATCCATCCAGCGGGTAGGCACCTGCGAGCCGCGCGTAATACCCACTTTGATACCCGAGGTATTGGCGAGGTAAACGAAGTGGTCGATCATGCAGTGCTGCTCGCCCCACTCGGGTTCACGGCAAGTGCCCGCCGCATAGTGGCACTTCTCAGGGCTCATGATACAGCTGTCACATTGCGCCAGCCGCTTGAAACAGGGATAGCAGTATCCCTGATTGAAGCTCTTGCTGGTTTTGCGGTCGCAGTGAATACAGTTGATGGCGCCCAGGTACTCCAACTGCAACTGCTTGCCCAGAAAAGGGTTTAGCGGAACTTCGTGCTCACCCAGTATCATCGTGTACGACACTGGACTCGTCAGCGCAGTCTTCATCTTGCGCACGGCACCCGTCGCCAGTATTTCAGCCACCTACTCTCTCCACTTCAGGGGGGTTTCCGGTGGGTTATCGCACTGCTCACCGTCTTTCTCTTTCTTCTGGATATACCCTACGCGCTCTTCCTCAGGAAGGTGCTGCTCACCCCAGGCGATGATCGCCTGCATCGCGTGAGCCCGCTGCTGTGCTGTTACCACTTTGCCGTCGGGCCATTTCCCCAACTCGACAGCGCGTAAAAGGCGCTGATAGATCTCGGGAGACAGGGTTTCAATCGTTTTTTGGTAATCCATCGATACATTCATGCTGTCAGGGAGTGTGATTGTACTTGGAAAATACGCCAAACACAGCGCCCAGCACCGCACCACAGAGCAGGCCGCCGACATGGGCCGCATTGGCGATAGCCCCGAAGCCGAGCACCTCAACCACGCCCAGCATACAGGCCAGCAGCCAGCCGATCATTAATATCATAATGCCCCGCGAGGGCTGAATTTGCCACAGCGGCTGCAAGTGCGGCGCCACCCAGGAAAAACCGAGCAAACCGTAGACAACGCCGGACATTCCGCCGAACAGGCTGGCTCCGTCGAAGGCAAACTGGCTGGCGTTGGAGACCACCGCAATCACCAGAAATAGCATAAACATATTGAAATGTCCCAACGCCTGTTCAACCCGGCCGCCCAGCTCCCACAGCCAGAGGCAGTTAAACACGATATGCATCCAGCCGAAGTGCAGGAAAACCGGCGTCACCAGCCGCCAGTACTGGCCACCCATGCCATCGAACAGCAGGTGATCGCCAGCGATGCGAATCGGTGTGAATGTCAGATAACTCAGCCAGTTCAGCCCGGCATTCAGGTAGACCAGCAAAAAGCCGCAGACACTCAGCACAACCAGTGCCAGGGTAACCGGGGCCCGCAGGCGCAGCGGCGCAGAGGACTGGCGCTGATTCGCCGGCTTACCAGGCGTCAGTTCGATGCGTACCTCGCCCGCCCGCCAGGCCCGATACAACGCTTCTACCTGCTCCGCCTGTCCGGCATCGGCCACCATCACCACCTGCCGTCCATTCTCTTCGAAGATACGGTGCATCACGCCGCGCTGATGCAACAGTGCACTCAGGGGAAGCAGATCCTCCTCGACGGCAACCGAGAGGGCCGGGTAGAAATCCTGCATCAATTGACCAACGCATTGCTCCAGCGCAGCTTGTCCCTGCAACTGGCATAAAAACTGTGGCCCAACGGGTGTAATAACGTCAGGTGGTGTGGGTACTTGGTGATGTGCACAGCATCGCCCGGCCGCGCCTTCATATTGGAGCGCCCGTCGCAGGTCACCGGCGGGTGCATACGATTCCTTGCGAGGATATCGAGCCGAATTTCGGAGTTCCCATCCACCACGATGGGCCGACTGCTCAGCGCGTGCGGAAACATCGGCACCAGAACGATGGCGTCGAGCCTGGGATGCATAATCGGGCCACCGCCGGACAGGGAATACGCGGTGGAGCCGGTGGGCGTGGAAATGATCAGGCCGTCTGCGCGCTGGCGATACACGAAGGTATCGTCGATATTCAGTTCGAACTCTATCATCTGTGCGGAGGTGCCTGAGTTGACGACGACATCGTTCAGGGCTTCGCCGCGCCCCACCACCTCGCCGTCCCGGCGCACCTCGGCGTCCAGCAGAAAGCGGCTCTCGCGCTCAAACTCACCATCGAGTACCGCGGGGATCTGCTGGCCAATTTCGTCGGGCGTGATATCGGTGAGAAAGCCCAGCCGGCCGCGATTGACACCCAGCACCGGGGTGTCATATTTCGCCAGTGTACGCGCGGCGCTGAGCAGACTCCCATCGCCGCCGACAACGATGACCAGATCCACCTCGGCACCGAGTTCGTCCAGCGTCGCCAGGCGCGTCGCATCTTCGGGCAGCACGTCACCAAGGGCATCCTCGAGCACGACATCCAGACCCCGCGCCTGCAGCAGTGCGATCAATTCCCGCAGTACGTCTGTCTGTCCGCGCTGACGGCTGCGCCCGGCCAGACCAATTTTTTTGAAAGATGTCCGCATTGACCCTGCTTCTCTTCACTGAAGGGCTGCTATTATAACCACGAACCCACACCGTAGCGCAGCGATCATCATTAATTCCTATCGGACACAAGCCGTGCGAGACCTCGCATGGGCCTGCTTCTCGCCGCAAATGCTGCATCTGGAGCAACTCTCGGACACCCCGCCAGGCGTCTTTGCCAACGCAATGCCCCTGACGCCGGCGCGCGCGTTGTGGCTTAAGCAACTGGATCGGGACCCGTCGGCGCTGCTGACACACCTGTCGAGGCGCCCCACCCACCGTTTTGGCGTCTATTTCGAACAACTCTGGCACTTCTTCCTACACAGCGACCCGGCAGTGGAACTGGTTGCCCACAACCTGGCTGTACACGACGCGGGCCGCACCCTGGGCGAATTCGACTGCATCTATTTCTGCACAGCCCGCGCCTGTCATGTACACCTCGAACTGGCGGTGAAGTATTTTTTGGGGGTAGCGCGCGCAGGCGACACCACCACGGCGGCCAATACGCACGAGTGGCTGGGGCCCGACCAGCGCGATCGCCTGAAAACCAAGCTGGACCAGTTATTGCAACGCCAGATAGTGCTGGGCGAGGCCCCTGCAGCCAAACAAAAGCTGCTGGACATGGGTATCGGGAATATGGCACGTGAGATCGCGCTAAAAGGGTATTTATTCCAACCGCTGGAAGAGGCCCCGCCCTCCCCACCGGGATTTAACCAGGCCTGCACCATGAGCAAATGGGTCAGCTACCAGCAGCTGGAATTGCACTGCGCCGGTCTGGACGCGGCGAGCTTTGCGATTCTGCCCAAAATGCAATGGCTGAGCCCAGCTCAATGTGACGCCCCGGAGACACGGCTGACGCGTCAGCAATTGCACGCGCAACTGCCAGACCGATGGCAGGAGGATCACTATCCACTACTCATCGCCGCACTGGACGGAGCGCACACCGAATCTAGCCGCTTCTTTGTCACACCGGGAAATTGGCCGGATTAAACCGCCCGGCCAGCACCGCGTCGCGCCTTGCAGCCATCGCCCAACGGCGTTGAGATACGCGGTACTATTGTCCGCCGCAGCAATTTATACTGCAGTGGTTATTCGACTGATGAGCAGCACGCATGGCTAACCCTCAAGATGCCAAATGGCCTTTTCGCTGGGACCTTCTCCTACGTTACCGCTTTATCGAGACACTGGTCCTGTGGGAGGGGCGGCTCACCACGCGTCACCTCTGCGATACCTTCGGCATCGGCCGACAGCAGGCCAGCAAGGACATCAACAACTACATTCGGGAGGTCGGCCCCGGCAATCTCGAATACGACAAGTACCTCAAGGGCTATAAACCGACGGCGCAGTTCGAGCCACAGGTGACACAGGGCCTGGCCGATGAGTACCTACACCTGATGGCGCGCAACAACGAGTTGATGAATGTCTTCGAATCGCTGTCACTGAACGTGGCCAATGTCGAGGTGCTGTCACTGCCGGTTCGGGATGTCAAACCCGAAGTCCTGCGTCCTATCATGCAGGCGGCGCGGCAACAGCGCCGGCTGGAAGTCGATTATGTATCGCTTAATCATCCTGATCGCGAGGGACGTATTATCGTCCCTCATACACTGGTATATAGCGGCCTGCGTTGGCACGTGCGGGCGTGGTGTGAAAAAAACAGTGCCTATCGGGATTTTGTGCTCAGTCGATTCAGGGATATCCCTGAAATCATGGATGAATCCGAACACGGTGCCGAACAGGACACCGAGTGGCATACCCAGCTTGTGGTGCGAATTACACCCGACCCGAGACTGAGTCCCGAGCAACGCGAGGTAATCGAGGTGGATTACGGCATGGTGGACGGCGTTCTGGCCATTCCCACGCGCGCTCGCCTGGTGCCCTACGTATTACAGTTACTGCACATCGAACCCGGGGAACCGGCAGAAGATCCTACAGCACAGCAGATCGTGGTAGAAAATCGCGACGCGCTGGCTCCCTGGTTGTTTGGATAGAGGATGGTGCCAGATGAATGACAAAAACACGTTTGAAATCGCTTATTCAGAAAGTGGATTCTGGGCCAAGCTGAAGCGCTACGCAAAAACCGCTGGCACGGAAGTGGTTGAAAAGGCGCTTCTTCTGTACTACGCCGCACAGGAAGAAAAGGCGCCAGCCTGGGCCAAAGGCACCATCGCGGCGGCGCTTGGGTATTTCATCGTGCCACTGGACGCGATAGCCGACCTGACACCTGCTGTCGGCTACGCCGACGACCTGGGCGTGCTGGCTCTGGCAATTGCCGCGGTTGCGACCTATATCAATGAAGACGTACGGGCCAAAACAGCCACCAAAATGCGCGACTGGTTTGGCGAGGGCTCACCCGATGAACTGCCCGATAAATTACCCGAAGAGCCTGCTGCAGAGCCACCACAAGACAACTGAGCTCCGACACTGAACAGCGCAGTGCGCTAGCCCACAACGTCACCGATATTCAGCGTACCTGCGCTAACCACTTTCGCGTAAACGCCGGCATTGCCATTGCTGGCCTGTACCAGCGTGCGCATGATGTCCGGGTCTTTTGGCAGGTCACCAAAACCGTGCGTGGTCATGGAGCAGCGCGGGCAGTCGCCGACCACTTCCAACTCGACATCGCCTATCTTCACCCGTTGCCCCACCCACTGGGTCTCCGGAAACGGGTGATCGCTGTCAGGAATTTCCAGCAGGATGTTCGGCCGAAATCGATCGACATGAAAGTTGGATTCCGCGGACTGCGCTGCGAGGCTATTCAGCGATTGCTGGCTCAACAGATGAATGGGGAACGCATCGAAATAGGTGCCCGGTGGCGATTCAAACTCAATCACCTCGGCAAAGATACTGAGATCCGGCAGCGCTTCATCCGGCGCGCGACCAAACATCTCACGCAATTCTGTTTCCAGATCGTCGTGATCCGGGGCCCCTCGGCGGTAGTGATCAAGCGCTTCAGCCGGTAGTAGTGGCCACAACGACACCTGATGGTCCAACTTTTCACTCAGCCATTCATTGATGTCGGCGCTGCCCGTCTCACAGGAACTGCCGTCAGGGGCCCTCAGCACAGCGGGACTGGCTCCCTCTGCTGCCACCGTGCCAGAAAACCGGGCTGACAATGTCATTAGCGCCGGTATTTTCTTCGCGCCGCGTATGCCCCCGCGCACCTCATCGCGCACAGCCCAGACCCGATCGCCTGTCACGCCGCGCTGCGTAACCTCTAGGCTGGTATGCGCTTCACCGCGCAGACTCTTGATCGGGTAGCGAAACAACTGGCTAACGGTAGTCGACATGAAATTGCTCTCCGGCACTGTGTTTGTTAAGCATAATCAGGGGACATCGCAACCGTGGCTTCTAGGGTCTACTGTCATCGCCACTGCCACGGTCCTGATACAGGAAAATAACGGTAAGGACAGTGCCTGTGGTCATCAGCAACATTCTCAGCACCACGGTAAACATCGGTGCTTCAAACTCTATTCCGCGAGACTCCAGTTCAGCGTACCAGCCCACGATCTCCCTGCCGCTCTCTGCCCAACCGGCAAAGGTCATCGCTGTAGCCAGGAGATAGAGCAAGCCGATGGAGAAACGATGACCTGCGGTGAGCCTCGAGCCCGCCACAAATGACGCCACTATCACGGCAAAGGTCGCAGAGAGCCAGAACTGCAGCTGTGCGCCTATTGCCTCTCTCTGAAGCAGCGCAATCTCAACCATATCCGCTGTTTCAATGGATTCCATACCCACTCTCCCGAACACTCCGCATTGCGCGCATGTTGCGCATATCCTCACCTGCCCCAGTACTGCCTTACACTACTATGAAGCAAGACCGCTGCTTGGGCAGTCGTTCAGCCGTCGCAGCCATACCAGCGGAATTTTCCGTCTTGCCTTCGCCTGATAGCCGCCCTGATGCTTGTTGTTGGCGATGATGGTCTGCCACAGCGCCTCGCGCTCCGCATCGGGTACCTCTTCCGCGATCGCCCGATAATGATCTCTGCCTTGGTAGACCGTCACTTGCGGATTGGCTTGCATATTCAGATACCACGCTGGGTGGCTCTCCTTGCCACTGTTGGATGCGGAGACGACAATCGAATCGCGATAGGGATAGCAGGCAATTGGCACACAGCGTGGCAGGCCGCTCTTGCGCCCGATGCTTTCCACCAGCGCCACATCAATTGAGCCCATACGCGCACCGATACGACCACCGCTTTTGCGATAGAGCCACATATGGGCCTTGCCAAAATCCTTCCAACCAAACATAGCAGTGGCTACCTTATACAATTATCCGCAGTGCTGGGTGAGAGAGTTACGAACGCAGTTTGTCGATCAGGTCAATCGGCACGGGGAACACCAGCGTGGAACTTTTATCGCCTGCAATCTCCACCAGTGTTTGCAGGTAGCGCAATTGAATCGCCTGGTCCTGGGCAGACAACACCTTGGCGGCCTCGGCCAGTTTTTCCGACGCTTCCGCTTCACCGATCGCATGAATTACCTTGGCGCGGCGCTCGCGCTCGGCCTCGGCCTGCTTGGCCAGTGCCCGCACCATGGATTCGTTCAGATCGACGTGTTTGATCTCAACGTTGGCGACCTTGATACCCCAGGCCGCGGTCTGCTTGTCCAGAATATTCTGGATATCCGCGTTGAGCCGCTCGCGTTCGGCCAGCATATCGTCCAGTTCGTGCTGACCGAGCACCGAACGCAATGTGGTCTGCGACAGCTGACTGGTGGCCTCCAGATAGTTTTCCACCTGCACTATCGCACGCTCCGGATCAACCACCTTGAAATAGATTACAGCGTTTACTTGCACGGACACGTTATCGCGTGAAATCACATCCTGTGTGGGCACATCCATCACGATGGTCCGCAGATCGACCTTTACCATTTGCTGCAAGACAGGAATGATGATGATCAATCCCGGTCCCTTGATTTTATAAAATCGGCCCAACATAAAAATCACACCGCGTTCATACTCCCGCAGCACACGGAACATGGTCACAAGCAGTGCGATTACCAGAAAAACAATAATGCCAATAAATGGGAATCCAAACACGGTGCCTTACTCCTCTTTGAGTTTTCTGACCTGCAGTGTGAGGCCATCGATAGCCTCTACCGTCACTCTATCATGCGGCGCAAGCGAATCCTCGCAGGCCACCGTCCATAACTCGCCATCGAGATTGACGCGCGCGACCCCGCCGGGCACGGCCTCCACCTCGGCGGTGGCGCCAAGCAGGTGATCCAGGCCATTCCTCACCGGGCGCTGGCGGGCGCGCAGCATCATTCCCACGCCCATCACCAGCAATACTGCACTAAAGGCAGCAACGCCCAGTATCACCGGCAGAGCGATCTGGTAAGCGGGCATTTCAGTATCCATCAGCAGTACCGAGCCGACCACAAAAGCCACCAGCCCACCCAGCCCAAGCACCCCGAAACTGGGACTGAAGGCCTCGGCGGTCATCAGCGCAATACCCAGCAGAATGAGGCCGAGCCCGGCATAGCTGACCGGCAGGGTCTGGAACGCATACAGCGCCAGCAACAGTGAGATTGCGCCGGTAATACCCGGCAGCCCGCCGCCCGGGTTGTAAAACTCCAGCAGCAAGCCGTAGACCCCTACCAACATCAGGATATAGGCGACGTTCGGGTCAGTGATGACGGCCAAAAACTCGCTGCGCCAATCTACTGTGTGCTTGTACACAGCTATATCCGCCGTGTGCAGTTCGACACTGCCCTCACCCACCGGTACCTCGCGGCCATCCAGTTGTTTCAACAGGTCGGCTACAGAGGGGGCAATAATCTCGATCACACCCCGCTTGAGTGCAGCATTCGCCGACAGGCTGACCCCGTCTCGCACGGCTTTTTCTGCCCACTGCTCGTTGCGACCGCGCAGTTGCGCCAGGCTTTGTATATAGGCCACCGCATCGTTGACCACTTTCTTTTCCATCGGGGTCATCGCCGACGGTGCAGATGATGGCTCCTCACCACTGGCATCGTCGGGCTGCTGGTCTTTTCCAAACTGTGGCAGTTCAGGCTTGCCGATCTGCACCGGCGTGGCCGCTCCCAGGTTCGTACCAGGCGCCATGGCCGCCACGGAAGAGGCATACAACAGGTAGGTACCGGCACTTGCTGCGCGGGCCCCGCCGGGTGCCACGTAGGCTACAACCGGAAGCGGCGCGGCCAGAATGGCCTTGATCATCTCGCGCATGGCGACATCGAGCCCGCCCGGGGTGTCGATGCGCATGATTACGAGCTCAGCACCGGCCGCCTCTGCCTGTTCCAATCCACGAACAAAGTGATCGGCCGTCGCGGGGCCGATTGCACCGTCGACCTCAATCAACCAGGCATCGGCGTGGGCGTGGGTATTCAGTGTGCCCAGTGCCAGCAGTATCAACATGTATCTGTATAACATCGCGGCCCCGTTATGATTACTGTGTCACCAGTATAGAACAACTCCCTGCGTTCACTACACAGCATAATCTGTTCAGGGTCGGCGCTGCAAAGGCCGCCCGAATCACGCGCCTGGAGCGTTCACTCGCCGACGGACCAGCGATAGAAATAACGCAGTGGAAATCCCGGACGATGCAAAAATCATACACATCACCACTATCTGGTAGCGCGCGGCAATATGCGGAGATACGCCTGAGAGTATTTGCCCGGTCATCATACCGGGCAGCGAGACGAGGCCAACCGCAAACAGGGAGTTGATCACTGGAATCATGGCCGCCTGATAAGCCTGTAGTCGCGCCGCTGCCCAGTCCGCCCCGTGCGCCAGTTCAGCGTACAGACGCTCTGCTGCCAGACTGACTGCAGTCATCGCGTTGGCGAAGACCATACCCGCCAGTGGAATCATATAGTTTGGTAGATACCAGGGCTCGATCTGCAGCACCGCCTGCGTAACCAGCACCAGCGTGAGCCCGCCGCCGGCTGTAATGGCAAGTACCGCGGCACCCAACAGTAAGCGGCGCTCGGTAGGCACAGTGCCCAGCGCGATCCAGCTGGACGCCAGCAACATAATCGCCAATACCAGTACTATCAACAGACCGTTGCCGGCGCCGAAAATCCACGCCAGCACATAGCCGATCAGCAACAACTGCGCCAGCATCCGGGCCAATGCATAAATGGCGTGTCCCAGGTCGTAAGACCATTTGAACAGAATACCCAGCGTGATCGCCACTGGCACAAAGGCCAGTGCAAGCTGCGCCAGGGAGAGATTGAGAACGGGATTATCCATGCCTTACTGTAGCCGATAAATCCTGCGGTGACACCCGCCTGAAACATTGGCTGCCACACTCGAATCTCGCTGCATCGCGACGCACTCAGACAGTCATTGGGCTACCCCGCGCAATCCGCTACAATCGCGCTTCGTTCTGTTATTGGTCTACGCCATGCCCGCTCTATCGCCCAGGCACAAACGCACACCGATTATGGCCAGCCTGCTGGTTTTCACTGTGCACGGTTACACCGCACCGATTGAGGACGATATTCTGGTCACCGCCAGCCGGTTGCAGGAGGACGCGCTAAGGATGCCGATGTCCTGGTCCAGCGTGAACCAGGAGACGCTGACACTGGTGGATCCGGTACATATCAATGAGATCATGCAACGCGTGCCGGGCGCCTGGATCAGCCGCGGGAATGGCCAGGAAAGCATCATCTCTCTGCGCTCCCCTGTCCTCACCGGCAGTGGCAGTTGTGGCGCTTTTTTCTCGGCCGCTGACGGTATCAGTCTGCGCGCACCGGGGTTTTGCAACGTCAACCAGCTATTCGATTCCAACTTCGAACAGGCCGGCCGTATCGAGGTAATTCGCGGTCCCGCCACAGCGCTGTACGGCTCCAGCGCGATGCACGGCGTCATCAACGTCATCAGCGCCGCGCCGACCGAGGAACTGGACAGCCGGCTGTCTCTGGAGGGAGGCCCGGATGACTACTTCCGCGCCAAGTACCGCTACAGCGACACCATAGGACGAAACGGAATCAGTGTCAGCACCAACGCAACCCATGACGGCGGCTACAAGGATAACTCCGGTTACGACCAGCAGAAGGCTATCATGCGACACGACTATAGCGGTCAGGATTGGGATTTTCGCACCGTACTTGATACCGCAAATCTCAAGCAGGATACCGCTGGCTATATCCAGGGTTATAAATCCTACAAGGACGGTGACTCGCGCAAAGACAACCCCAATCCCAACGCCTACCGGGACGCCTGGTCAGTGCGACTATACAGCGCAGCCAGCGTCGCGCTAAACAGAAGCAACCGACTCACGATCACGCCCTATCTGCGCGTGAACGACATGCAGTTCCTGCAGCACTTCCTGGCCTGGCAACCGGAGGAACAAAACGCCCATAGCAGTCTCGGGCTGCGAACCACGGTCAACACCGATGCCGGTGTATTGCGCTGGACAAACGGCATGGACCTGGAATACACCGACGCCACGCTGAAAGAAACCCAGGATGAAGACTTCAGCCCCAACCAGCCCATCGGCGTGCACTATGACTATCAGGTGAATGCGAGTGTCGGAGCGCTGTACAGTCAGCTGCGCACGCAGTTCGATTCTCCGTGGGAACTCGATGTCGGTGTGCGCTTCGAGTACACCAACTACGACTACAACAATCGCACGAGTGACGGCGCACCCTGCGAGCCCAGCGCCTCCGCCTGTCGTTTTTATCGCCCCGCAGACCGGGAAGATGATTTCAGCAACTGGTCTATGAATATTGGCGCAAGCTACACGGTAAGTGAGGATCACGTTGTCTATATGCGTTATGCACACGGCTTCCGCGCTCCGGAGGCAACCGAGCTATACCGCCTGCAAGCTGGCCAGCAAACGGCCGATCTCGATTCGGAAAAAATCGACAACGTGGAACTCGGCCTGCGCGGCTACTGGCGACGTAACACGCGTTACGATATCGCCGTATACTACATGAACAAGGAGGATGTCATTTTCCAGGATGCCGATCGTCAGAATGTCAGCGGCGCCAAGACCAACCACTACGGCGCAGAAATGAGTGTCGACTTCCTGCTCGGCGACAACTGGTCTGTCGGGGTCGACGCCAACTACGCCTCACACACCTACGACAATAGTATCGAACTGCTCGGCAGCAGCAACGACATCAACGGCAATGACATAGACACTTCGCCTAAGGCATTTGGCAGCGCCCGTCTGGGATGGGATTTTTCCGAACTGGTCAATCGCAGCAGCCGCGCGGAACTGGAGTGGGTCTACATGGATTCCTATTATCTGGATCCCCAAAATGAACACCAGTACAACGGGCACTCCCTGCTCAATTTGCGTATTACCAGCGACCTGACCCCGCGCTGGTCAGCGGGCCTGCGCCTGACCAACCTGCTTGATGTCGAGTACGCAGAACGCGCGGACTACGGCTTTGGTGAATACCGCTATTTCGTGGGTCAGCCGCGCGGCGCCTATGTGCAGATTAATTACCAGTTTGGCGGTTGAGTCCGCCACAGCTACATTAGGGATAAGCTAAAAGCAATAATGTAGTGTGGATTTCAGCCAGAATAAAAAAGGAGAAAGTCCGAAATGCAAGTCGTCAGAGGGTCGTTCAACAGATATTTTGTCTACCTGCTAGCCGCCGGCGGTATCGCCGCCTGCAGTTCCAATAACTCCAGCGGTGTCAGTGATTCCTTGCAGAAAACCGGCAACTATGTCGAACTGACAGCCGCTGCAGGTATTCCTGATCTGCCAGACCTGCCGCTGGGTCGTCCGGCAAACCTTGAACTACTGGAACCGGCAGAGCAGGACGTTGTTGCCGCCGCCAATGCCCGCGCTGCCGAGTTTCGCTCAACGCCCGTAAACCTGTGGATAGATCAACCCGGCATCGAGGTGACCATCCAGCAGGTTGGCCACGGCTTTACCTTCGGCTTCCCGATTGAGCTGAAGCGCTTCGCGCACAGAGACCCTGAAGACCTGCAGTGGTATACCGCGCGCATGTCTGAACACTTCAGTCTGGCGGTACTTGAAAGCGATGCCAAATGGGCCGTGGTCGAACCTACCGAGGGCGCCCGGGAATTTGCCGCTGCCGACGAAAATGTCGCCTGGGCAGAGGAAAACGGCTTTGAGGTCAAGGGACATACCCTGCTATGGGGGCTGCCGATGCCGCTGTCCGGTGCCGCGCTGCCAAAGTGGGCCGAGGAAAAATTTCCCTCGACTGACCTTACCGACAACGAAGCCGCTGAGCTAAGGCGTATCCTGAAAGCGTTCATTCAGGACAGTGTTGCCCACTTCAAGGGCCGGCTCGCGTATTGGGATGTGACAAACGAAACACTGCAACCGCTGGCGCAATGGTTTATCGACAGGCTCGGCCCCGGCATTGTCGAAGACGCATACAGATGGGCCCGGGAGATAGACCCGGATGTTGAGCTAGTCTTTAACGAGTGGATTGTTGAAGTCTTTACCGGCTTCAACTCCCCGACCGCAGCCGATGTGCGCGACCGTATCCTGCAACTGCAATCGCGGGACATACCCATTGCCGCCATCGGGCAACAGGGACATTTTGCGCCCACGCTGTCGTTTGCCGATCCCACTCAGGATATCAGCGGGCGCACCAATATCGCAGAGTATGCCGATGCACTGGATATTATGGCTGAGACAGGGTTGCCCATTCATATCACTGAGACCAACTTTATCGCGCCGGAAGAACCTGAATTGCGCGCCGCCCACGCCGAGGCCCTGATGCGGCTATGGTGGGGGCACCCCTCGGTGGACATGGTGGTGTTCTGGGGGCCGTGGAACAAGGTCGCCGGACGCGACGAGTTCAACGTCGGTTTCTGGGATAATGACAAGGCGATTACTCGCCACGGCGAGGCGGTGTTTTCGCTATTGAACGACGAGTGGCGCACCAATGTGACAGTGACTGCCGATGAGGATGGATTATTTTCGGTCAACGCGTTTTATGGCGACTATATCGCTTATTGGACAGTCGATGGCACTACCTATCACGTACCGTTTACAGTGGCCAAATCAGATGACATCGACGGTTTTGCGATCCACACGCCCACCGATGACATGCCCGCCGTGGAAGCGCCTTAACACTGACAGCTCGCACCACGCTCGCTCAGTCAACGACTGTCTCAGGGGCAACCTCGCGCCGGCCATTGTAAAAGTCGAGCAAGAGCGACTCGCCCTGATACCGGATGGTGATGCTCTCCGGCTTTCTTTGCACCTGTGCGTAGGGGGAGTCGAAACGGGGATACTCGAGGTCCTGCACAATACCGTCTATCTGAAAATCGCCTTGATAGCGTAACTCCAGCTGTCGCTCACCAGACTGATACGTCAGCACGCCACTCTCATAGCTTACCGGGTTGGATCTGATGCGTGCAATAAAACCCTCAAAGTCGCCATCTGCGCTGCGGCTACCGGCCTCAAACACCCAGTATGTATCCCTGCCCGGCTGGATAAGATCATCGCTTGTCCCTTCAGCATAGTGCAGCGGATTACGCGCAATGAAAGCAGCGTAGGTTTGCCCGACGCGGCCAAACGCATAGCGTCCGTCAAGGCGCACCTCGTCAAAGCGCTCCTGCGGAAAATGCGCGTGGGTATAGTCCTGGATACTCTTTTCCATGAAGCCTTTCTTTTCCGGAATTTGATAGATGTTCAACACCACATTGAGGTCCTGCACGACATGTGGCAACCGTCCACTGCCTACCCAGTAACCCGGTGACCCGGACAGTGCCCCCGCGTCAGATAACGGTTTCGCCGGATGAGTGGTGAATACACTCACATCCCGTGACAGTAATGCGTTCCATAAATGTTGTTGATCGCCATAGGTACCCGGCTGATAGGCCTGTGCCGACGCGAGCATATAGTCAGGCGTTTTAAAGGTATAGGTGTTGGCGCGTTGTATCGCGGTGCCATTGGTCACTGGGTTGAGCAACCGGCTGATCAGTGGCAGAAGGCCAGTCTTTGTCAGGACAGTGAGGTTGAAGGTATTAAAATCATGCAAAAACTCGTTGGAGAACATGCCATGCCGTTGCATATAGGCCAGGGTATTATCGATGACCAACTCGTTGCTGAACGCCTCTATAGCTAGCTGCATCATGATCTGGCGATCCTGCAGCCCGACCAGGTCCTCTGCGGCAAGCTCGTTTAGATTTAGACCCGTTGACGCTTTTATCACGACGTCTCGCTGATCATCAGCACCAATGGCCCTTATCACAGATGGCACCTGGTAGTTGTTTATGTAGATAAAATTCAAATCCATCCCAGTGCGCTTACTGGGCTCACCGCCCCAGCGGGTAGGACCCCAGATGCTGTCAATCACCGCGCGCATACTGTTTTTTTCCGGGAAGCGTTTGCCCTTTGCGTACATCCGACCACTGGAGGACACGAAACGCCCCCGATAAGACTGCGTCGCCAGGTCATAGAGAAGCAGATCGAGGATAATCCGGGCCTTCACAACGATTTCCTCATCCTCAGCAAAATCGATAAGGTTTGCCAGCGGTGCGATATCTTCGACGTAGTAGGTATTGGAATACCATTCAGTAAACCCATAGAGCCAGCGCTGCTCCAGCCAGATGAGAATACGCTCACGCGCCAATGCCTGGTGATCACGGCCAGTCTGGCCAGTATTCGGGAATACCTCGTCGGGCCAGTACTGACCGGCGAGATACTCCGATGCCGCAAACAGCAGCTGGTGATTCTCCGACCAGTAGCACATGCTGTCGGCGCCTGGCTGATCCATCCAGTATTTGAATTCGATGAAGGTATCGCGAATAGTCTCGTAGTCTTCGCGCGTCAGCGCATCGCGATGCTCGTAGACAATCCGCGCGAGGCTCTGCAAGCGGAAATCGGAGGTGTCGAAGCGGTGACCTACATAGGTCTGGATATCCTCAAGAATCGAAGCATCGTAGGGCCTGCCATTTTCCAGTTCACGCAGTACCACATCACTTCTTACGTCGAGCGCAAGACTACTGTCACGGGCCGGAATTTTTTCTATCCCAGCGTTACGGACGACTTCGTACGCCGTGAGCGCGGTCACCAATAATAGTACTGGCAGACCAAACTTGAGAATATTCGCCATGGTACTCCAGGCTCTATGTGGACCTTCAAACAGGTAGAGGTTTCGTGGGTAAGAACAGGGGTTGCCTGCAAGGCCAAATAACACCAGCTCGACTAACGGTGATGTCTCAACGCGCAATTAGACCTTGGTTATCGCGATAACTCAAGTTCAAGCAACTGGAAAAAGGCTGTGTGCACGACTGGGAGTCGAGGATGGGCAACCCAGCCATACGTATAAAAATGCGCCTCTGTACGGTGCAATCGCGCACCAAAAGCTTGCACACAGAATGAACACGGCAGTAGCACAGGATCAGTCAAACAGTAAAAACCACCGATATTGCAACTTAGTTGACACGAACGCTGTCTATCATCGCTGCTGGCCGGATTCTTGCATTGATTCCTGCCATGTAGCGACAGATCAACGTATACCGGACAACACACCCGGGACCAGCGGCCCTGGCAAGGACGAACGATGACAGCTCTAGAATCTCATGTGCAGACAATTTCAACGCCTGACCCGTCGCAGCCGACGATTGCCTTTTTCGATCTCGACCGCACACTGATCGCAGGTTATTCCATTCTGGCCGTCGCCCGGGAAACAGCGGAACTGGGCGCAAAACGAGGCAGGTTGCGCCAGGCCAGCAAGGTCGCCCGGGAGATTTTTAAGCACAAAGTCTACAGCTCGGGCCGCAACTACCACCGTCTGGTGAAACGAACTACCAAGGCGCTTACCGGCCTTTCGGAGTCCACCCTGTGCGACCTCGGCGAACAGGCGTATCGCAAGCACCTCGCCAAGGCGCTGTACCGGGAAGCCGTCACCCTTGTCGAGGCGCACCGCGCCGCCGGACATAAACTGGCCATTATCAGTTCCGCCAGCCGCTACCAGATCGAACCTGTAGCTCGCGTACTGGGTATCGAGGAGATTCACTGTACCCGGCTGGAGGTCGTGGATGGCCGATTTACCGGAAAGGTTATCGCACCCATGTGCTTCGGCGAAGGCAAGTTACTGGCCGCGCAGCGCAGTGCGCGCCGGCACAAGGCCAGCCTGAATGACTGCTGGTTCTACTCCGACTCCAGCGACGATTTGCCACTGCTGCGCAAAGTCGGCCACCCTGTCGCGGTTAACCCATCTGACCGACTGGGTGCTCACGCCCGCACCAAACAATGGCCGCAGTTGTTTTTCTCAACCCGCGGCCTGCCGAGTGCGGAAAGTCTGGCACGTACGCTACTGACAGCGCAGACCATTATTGGCACCACCGCTTTCGGCATGTTGAGCAAGGGCCTGGGAAGCTCGCCCTACCGATCGGCCAATCAGCTGACGCGACTGTTCGGAGATATTGGCAGCGCCTTTGCCGGGCTGGATTTTGAAATTGAAGGACTGGCCAATCTGCGTCAGGAACGCCCTGCGATTTTTGTGTTCAATCACCAGAGCTTACTGGACTCCATGGTACTGGCACACCTGCTGCGCGAAGACGTGGTTGCGATGTGTAAGAAGGAAATGGCCGACACACCGGTAATCGGTCAGCTGCTGCGCCAAGCGGATACGATTTTTGTTGACCGCGACGAATCGGACCAGCGCGAAGTGCTACAGCGAGCACAACAAGTGCTGAATAGCGGCCGTTCCCTGGTTATTGCACCGGAGGGCAGGCGCAGTACGCTGGGCGATATACAGCCTTTCAAACACGGCGCTTTCTATCTGGCGCGCAAGGCGGGTGTCCCCATCGTGCCGATCGTGCTGCACAATGTGAAGGATGCGCTGCCCAATGGCGGCTGGCTGATTCGCCCGGCAACCATTCGGGTGACAGTGCTACCGCCGATTCCCGCGAAATCCATACGGAGCATCCGCGGCGCGTGTCAGGACCTCGAAGCTACCTATATCGAACTGCTGGGCAAATCGGAGCTGACAGCGCTGCCCTTTGCGGTAAAAGGCGCCGCCTGAAACGTCAGCTCAGCCAGGGGTAGCCACGGCGCCCCTGCAGCCCGCCTGTATGTATTGCAAGGACCGGGGCTTGGGCGTCCCACTCTCCCTGATTGATCAACTGGTGAATCGCAAACAGCATCTTGCCGGTATACACGGGCTCCAGTTCCACGCCCTGCACCGCCTCGAAAGCCAGAATGAATTCACGCAGCGCGGCATTGACCCGCGCAAAGCCGCCGCAATGAAAATCGTGGCGGATAGACCAGCGTACCGCGTGACCCATGCCCGGCTCCGCCAGCAGGCTGGCAACCCGCTGCTCCAGATCAGCCGCCCCCTTCAACGCAGAGATACCGACAATTTCACTGTCTGCGGCAGCGGACGATGCCAGGCCGGCAAGCGTTGTACCTGTCCCCACCGGTAACACGATACGCCTGGACTGCGGTGCAACACGCCGGATAATCTCGGCAATAGCCGTGCAACCCTGTGCTCCGGTAATGGATGCACCGCCTTCGGGGATCAACAGACAGGGCGCGAAATACTCTCGCAACGCCTGTTGGTAGGCGCTGTCGTTGCGCTGTCGATACTCAGCGCGGCTGACACGGTGGATACGCATACCCCAGGCCGCGGCGTCAGCCATCATGGCCGATTCGCCCTCAGCGGCCTCGCCGCGCACTATACCGACGGTTTCGACCCCGTGCTGCTGCCCCATTGCCGCCAGTGCATGCAAATGATTGGACCAGGCGCCTCCGAAGGAGGCCAGCCGCTCGATCCCGCCGCGTTTTGCCTGCGCATTGTAATCGCGCAACTTGAAGGATTTATTGCCGGGAGCGAGACCACCGGTACGGTCCAGGCGCAACAGGCTGACAGCACCGAGCGAGACGCCCAGAACGGGCTCGTCGACCAGATGTTGCAGTAAAGCGTCGCTGTGCTGTGCTATGACAGGCCCACGTTATTTTTTGCCAAGACCTGCTCGGCGCGATAGCTGGAGCGCACGAACACACCGGACACAACTTCCAGAAAGTCCCGCTCCAGCCCCCACTGGCGGTACTCCTCAAACTGCTCAGGCGTGACATAGCGATCGATGGGATAGTGATTGATCGTGGGCTGCAGGTATTGACCCAGCGTCAGGATATCAACCCCGGCCGCGATCAGGTCATCCATACAGGCCTTGATCTCGTCCTCGCTCTCGCCCAGCCCCAGCATCAAGCTGGTTTTGGTCAATACGTCCGGGCGGTACGACTTGGCATGTGCCAGTACGTCGAGGGTTTGTTGATAGCCCGCCCGCGGGTCGCGCACCGGGTGAGTCAGGCGCCGGACTGTCTCAATATTCTGGGCGAACACGGCGATACCGGAATCCAACACGGTTTCGACATCCGCCAGCACACCGAGAAAATCCGGGGTAAGCGCCTCCACGGCCGTGTCCGGATTGACCTCCTTCACGCGCTTTACACAGGCGGCATAATGCGCTGCCCCGCCGTCGTCGATATCATCGCGATTGACGGAGGTCAGCACGACGTACTTGAGGTTCATCAGCTGTACGGAACGCGCGGTATTCTCGGGCTCCTCCGGGTCCAGCCAACCCTTTGGGTTTCCGGTGTTGACGGCGCAGAAACGGCAGGCGCGGGTGCAGACATCGCCCAGCAACATGATAGTGGCGGTACCAGCGCTCCAGCACTCACCCATGTTGGGACACTTGGCCTCCTCGCATACCGTAGCCAGCTTGTGCTCGTGCACAATTGCCTGCACTTTTTCGAGTTTGCTGCCGCCGCGTACGCGGATACGCAGCCAATCGGGTTTGCGCGCGCGCTCACCGGGACTGGCCGTGGCCTTGATACCGTCCTTGATAGCGGTAATACCCCTATCGTTAACGAATTTATCGCCGCTGCCCACCTGTATGGCGGGAATGCGGTCACGGTCTGACATAGGTTCTGGCCCCGATGATGCAAAATGCAAAGGCTGGATTATAGCGGATCGGCTGCACACAACACACCTGCCGATTGCGTCGACCCTTGAGGCAAGACAAGGTAGTCGCGCCAGAAACGTCTACACTATGCTCAGGTTTATTATTTCAGGACTATACCAGCTATGCCCAGTACCCCGCCTTCATGGCCAGCTCGCATGGATGTGCTGCAAAGCCTTTCGGGTTTACTGCTGGTACTGTTCATCTGGTTCCACATGTTTTTTGAGTCCAGCATTCTGCTGGGCGAAGATGCGATGTACCAGGTATCCAGAATGTTTGAAGGCGAGCCGCTGTTCGGCAAGCCCTACCCGCTTATCGTGTCCGGCGTGGGAATAGCGGTGTTTTTGCTGGTGGCCGTACACGCGATTCTGGCACTGCGTAAATTTCCTGGCACCAGCCGCCAGTACCGGCAATTTCACCAGCACATGGGCGCTATCCGCCACCCGGATACCACCGCGTGGTATGCACAGGTGATCACCGGCTTCTGCCTGTTTTTCCTGATCCCCGCGCATTTGTACACGGTGATAACGCAACCGGAAAACATCGGCCCCTATGCCTCCTCCGACCGCGTGTGGAGCGAGCGCTTCTGGATTGTCTATGCATTGCTATTGCTAACGGTACATGTACACGCGGCTATCGGCATCTATCGCCTGATTATGAAATGGTATGCCCCTGCCGGGCCAAACGCCAAACGCACCCGGGCCAGGCTCAAAATTGCCATGTGGTGCATCCTCATTTTCTTCATCGTGCTGGGCAGCGCCAGCCTGATTACCTATATGCGCATCGGCTACCTGCACGCGGACAACGCAGGTGAACGCTACGTCCCCGCAGCACAGCAGGTCGAGGGTCACTAGCTCATGCAGATTATCTACACAGATGTGCTCATCATCGGCGGTGGCCTGGCCGGACAGCGTGCCGCGATCGGTGCCAGACGGCGGGGGCATGACGCCATAGTGCTAAGTCTGGTTCCAGCCAAACGCTCACACTCGGCTGCCGCACAGGGTGGCATGCAAGCCAGCCTCGGGAATTGCCTGGGCGCCTCCGGCGACAATGAAGACATTCACTTCGTCGATACGGTTCGCGGCAGCGACTGGGGCGCAGACCAGCAGGTGGTGCGTATGTTCACCCATATCGCGCCCAAGGCAATCCGCGAGCTGGCCGCCTGGGGCGTACCCTGGAACCGGGTGCAGCACGGCACCCATGACATCACGGTCAACGGCCAGAAACAGCGCATCGAAGAACCGGCGGCGGCACACGGCCTGATCACCTCGCGCAATTTCGGCGGCACGGAAAAGTGGCGCGCCTGCTACGTGTCAGACGGTACCGGCCATGCAATGCTGTACACGATGAGCAATCAGGCCATTGCCGCCGGCATACCGGTGCACGAGCGCATGGAAGCGCTGGCGCTGATTCACGACGGCGAGCGCTGCTGCGGCGCCATCGTACGCAATCTGCAAAGCGGTGAGCTGCTGGCCTATGTCGCCAAGGCCACCTGCATCGCCACCGGCGGCTTTGGGCGGATCTACCGGGTGTCCACCAACGCCATCATCAACGAGGGTATGGGCGCCGCAATCGCACTGGAAACCGGTATCGCGCAACTCGGCAATATGGAGGCGGTGCAGTTCCACCCCACCGCTATAGTGCCGGCGGGTATTCTGGTTACCGAGGGCTGCCGCGGTGATGGCGGGCTGTTGCTGGACGCCGTCGGACACCGCTTCATGCCCGACTATGAGCCGGGAAAAATGGAGCTCGCCTCCCGAGATGTCGTGTCGCGACGCATGGAACAACATATCGCCGCCGGCCACGGCGTGATGGGTCGTTTTGGAGAACATCTTTGGCTGGATATCCGCCTGCTTGGCAAAGCGCATATCGAGCGAAACCTGCGCGAAGTGAAGGAAATATGCCATTACTTTCTGGGTATCGATCCCGTTAGTGAGCTTATCCCGGTGCGGCCTGCGCAACACTATTCAATGGGCGGTGTGCGTACCGACCACCGCGGGCACTCCCCACACCTGCGCGGCTTGTTCGCAGCGGGTGAAGCCGCTTGCTGGGATATACACGGCTTTAATCGTCTGGGTGGCAACTCCGTCGCGGAGACGGTGGTGGCTGGCATGGTTGTTGGGGACAGCATGGCCGATTATTGTGATTCCAGCGACAGTGCGTTGCAAATTTCCACTAAGCTGATCGAGGCGTTCGGTCGCCGCGAAGAACAGCGCCTGGCAGCAATCGTCAACAGTCGCGGCACAGAGGATGCCTTTGAACTGACACGCCTGATGCAGGATACGATGACGGCAAATGTGGGGATTTTCCGTCACGCCGATCAACTGCAACTTGCAGTAGATACCCTGGCTGAACTGCAGCAACGCGCGGGCAACATTACCTTGCGCAGCAGCGCGCGCGGGGCCAATCCCGAGCTGATCGCGGCGTACCGACTGCAGCGCATGTTAAAACTGGCGCAATGCACAGCCTATGGCGCACTGCAGCGCACAGAAAGTCGCGGTGCTCACTATCGCGCGGACTACCCGCAACGCAACGATGAAAAATGGCTATGTCGAACGCTTGCCAGGTGGCCGGGCGCTGAAGCCCAGCTACCGGAGCTGGGTTACGAAAAACTGGACATCATGGCAATGGAACTGCCGCCTGGCTGGCGTGGCTACGGCGACAAGGACCACATCGCACATCCCGATACCGGCAGGCGACAGGGCGAGATCGACGCAGTGTTGGCAGCGCTTGGTGACAAGGCTGACCGCTACCAGCGACAGCAGGCCATGATGCCGTTTGAACACCTTTTGCCCGCACATTTACGAGCACGCAATCAACGCCTTGGAGATGTTACGTGACCCCGATCGCCACCGACGCCGCACTGAGAACACTGCAGATCCGGATTCTACGCCACAACCCACAGGACACAGGCTCCCCGCCACATTGGCAGACGTTCGAGCTGGAGGAGGCTGAAAGCATGACGCTGTTCATCGCCCTGAATGAAATCCGCCAGACGCTGGAGCCCTCCCTGCAGTTTGATTTTGTCTGTCGCGCTGGCATCTGCGGCAGTTGCGGCATGCTGGTCAACGGCAAACCGGGGCTGGCCTGCCGCACGCTGACCAAGAACCTGCCTGACGATATCACGCTCGCACCACTGCCCGGCTTTGAACTTATCGGCGACCTCTCCGTGAACACCGGGAAGTGGATGCGAGGTATGTCAGAACACCTGGAAACCTGGGTTCACCAACGCAATCTGGAGCAGATTGATATCGACGCGCACGAAGAGCGTATGGAGCCCGACCTGGCAGAGAAAATCTATGAACTGGAGCGCTGTATTGAGTGCGGTTGCTGTATTGCGGCCTGCGGAACTGCGCGTATGCGGGACGATTTTGTCGGCGCTGTAGGCTTGAACCAGATCGCCCGTTTTCGCCTCGATCCCAGGGATGAACGCACAGATGCCGACTTCTATACGCTCGTAGGCGACGAATCAGGCGTGTTCGGCTGCATGACGTTACTGGGATGCGAGGATTACTGCCCCAAGGACCTGCCATTGGCCGCGCAAATTGCCTTTTTGCGCGGGCGCATGGTGGCGGCCAGCAGTTAGTCCAGAAGACGACTCACGGCTTTGGAGACAGCAATCTTACCCTCCTCGAAATAGGCCTCGTGGTTCTCTTCGATTTTAGGCAGGTCATAGAGGTAATTTACCATGATGCCGGCAGACTGCTCACGGCCTTTCGGCGACAGGTCTGCGCCGCCGTGGATACCGTGCAACTGCGCACCATTACCGAGGTGAAAACGTGCCACCGGATCGTGTGGCAGGCGCCCCGACTTCACGCGCAACAGGTAGTGTGCGCAGAGCTTCAGCAGCGCGTCATAGACCTGCGCGTCTACCACCGCTCCGAGAGGGCCTTTGACCCGATCCGCCAGATGCTGGGGCACGAGGCCTTCCAGATCGGTATCGAGTAGCCAGTTGCGAAAACCTGGCACCGGGGACAGAGTGACATAATATTTGAGTGTCGGGATTTCCTTCTGCAGTTCTTCGATCACACCCTTAATCAGAAAATTGCCGAAGGTCACACCGGCCAGGCCGGGATGGCAGTTACTGATCGAATAGAACACGACGGTGTTTACGCGCTCATCCTGCGCCATATCCGGACGGGGCTGCAACAACGGCGGCAGGGCTTCCGGGATACTGTTGGTCAGCGCTATTTCGACGAACACCAGCGGGTCATTGGGCAGCGCTGGGTGAAAAAACGCAAAGCAGCGTCGGTTCTCATGCAGGCGGCTGCGTAAATCGTCCCAACCATTAATTTCATGCACGGCCTCATAGTGAATAATTTTTTCCAGCACGCTGGCCGGCGAGGACCAGTCGATACGCTGTAATTCAAGGAAGCCCTTGTTGAACCAGGAAATGAAGAGGTGCTTGAGATCAGAGTCCACACCACGCAGCTGCGGGTGCGTTCGCAACACGTCCAGTAAATGACCACGCATGGCCACTAGTGTGCGGGTACCCTCGGGCCCCATATTGATTCTGCGGAACAGCTTTTGCCTGGGCGCTTCGGTCGCGTGATTGATGGCCCACAGATTTTCAATGCAGTCGTCTTCGCGGTAATGCTCTACCGCCGCCAATACGGCGTCGCGATCGACATCGAATTCGGTAGCCAGCCCAGAGAAAAACGCCAGCCGGTCCGCCACCGACAGATTCTGGTAACGCTGCGCAATTTCACTGGCCAGCGCCAGACCTGACGCCTCACCCCGATGTTCCAGCAAGTCGTCACACAACGCTAGCAGATTGGCAACGGATGACTGCGGTGACGGCTGTGAGGCACGTCGTCTCTCCAGCAGTTCTCGTCCCACCACTAGCACGGAACTCAGTGTGCGGCCCAATGTTGTAAAGGTACGTGCGGGAATATCCGCATATGATCTTGCGGCAATCTCCGATGAAGCTTCGTCATTGACTTGTTCTTCGGCCATTGTGTACTTCCTTCCTCGTTCCATTGCTGCCGCGTCAGGTACGCCTCGCCAACACTGGTTTTCCAGTTCCACTATAGGATATGGGCCTGCGTGTTGTTACCCCCGAACCTTAATGAAAGACGTAGAAACCCGGCAAACTGTGCGGCAGATAACACTTCAAAGGGTGCGGGAGTATGATTTGATGTTGCAGTCATACCAAAAAGGCACCCTATACCACTTGGCGACGATGCCGATAATGGCCTATTCTGTCGCCTTACCCGCCATTCTATTGGAAAACGCCTTATGAAACTATCGGCCGCAATAACCGCACTGCTGCTCTGCACCGGCTTTTTGGGCGGGTGCGCCCAGTTTGAAAGTAATCGGGGGGTGGAGGTTAACTGGCAAGCCACCGTAACCGAGCAGTTGATCAATGGCCAGAGCACACGGCGCGACGTGCTGGAAATGCTCGGCCCGCCGTCACAGGTTATTGCTCTAGACGGCGAATCCGCCCTTTACTATCTGTTTGAGCGCTCTGAGGGGGAAGGTTTGATCCTGATACTCTACAACAGGATGCATATCGATACACGGTATGACCGGGCCATTTTCTTCTTCGACAAAAACGACGTACTGACAGAGTATGCCACTCGCTTGTACCCGACTGATGAAGGGTAGCCTTTTAAAACCACTATTTGCCCTGCTCGCCTGTGCACTGTTAGCAGGCTGCTCCCAATGGCGCTACGACCTGGGTGCTCCGCTCACAGAGACGCCCTTCCCCCCCGAGCGTACGCCATTGGCAGAAGCACTTTCCCTGTTGGGGCCTCCCCTGCGAATGACAGCCACAGACAACGGGTTTGTCCTCGCCTGGGAGCACTGGCATATCCGCGAAAACTCTGTCGGTTTCCGACTGGGAGCGTTGGGTGCAGATTTTCTATCCGCCGATTGGGGTGAGATGCGTATCAAGGGTGAGTTTCTGTTACTAACCTTTGACAAACAACACCTGTTAACCAGCGCCAGCCGATCGCAGTGGGACAACTACGGTGGCGGTGGCAAAGCCATTCAGCCCCTGTTCGGCTTTGTCTCTGTGGTGGATGTCGAGGACCTCACCGAGGTCATGCCGCAGCATCGCTGGGGCAGTTCGCTTCTGCAACGGCTTCCGGGTACGCTGAACAATAACTCCAATCTCGACACCGGCCAGAGTGGGCTGCAGCAACGCGGCACCCCCACGGCCGCCGGGCAACAGTCTCTGGAGATGGACTGAAAGCACAGCATGTCGGCGCGGGAGGCCGCACGCGTGCAATGGACCACGGCCGTCTCCCTGGCCTTGCAGTTCCGCCGCTGTGACTATGCAATTACTCCGGGAATTTCCTTACCATAGTTCAGCGTGACACCACAGGCTTTCGCCGCCGTGTGCAGCAAATCGAGGTTGTTGTAACCACCCCCTGCGACGGTGGTGACTCCGCGATTGATGGCAGTGCCACCGCCAGCGATCATCAGTGGCACATCGGTATTACCATGCAAATCTGCGTGCCCCATGTCGGTCGTCTCCAGCACCACTGTACTGTCGAGAAGCCCACGTTCATACAGTCGTTGAATCAGATACGCGCTGAGACTTCCGAGATGGTTACGCATCTCGGTATAGTAAGGATAGTTGGGCAGGCCTCCGCTACCGCCGTGAATTGACTGGTGGTAAGCGCCGGTGTAGTTCAACTCCGGTATCCGCAGTTCAGATTGATGGTTGCCAAAGGCGATGGACACGGAACTGGTCAGCCCGCATTGCAGAGCCGATACGGCTATATCCGCCTGCAGCCGCGCCTGCTGGCTAAAGTTGTCGTAATTCAGGGGAAACTCAGTGGCAACGGGTGCACCAGAGCAGCTACTGCCACCGGCCAGATCGTCCAACCGGCGCTGTGTCTCGGAGATGGCCTGCAGGTGTTCGTCCAGCCGCTGAACCTCATACCCGGCCAGCTTGTTCCTGATGGCACTCGCAGCCGCGGCATGCGCATCCAGAATCGGCGATTTTTCACTGCCGCCTGTGCTTGCGCCAAACAACAGCTTGTAGGCCGTAAACGGGTTGTCCTGAAACGGCACACTGCTGCCACCATCGCGAGTGATGTAACCGCTGCCGTTGCTGTGTGTGCCCAAATTAATATAGGTAAAGGGCCGGTCCGGCCCGAGCGCATGCCCCATGAAAACATCGAAGGAATCGTCCTGCCAATTGTTGGACAACAGCCTGGGCATACGGCCATGCCCGCCGTTTTCATGCGACATATTCAACAGAAAATTGCACTCGGCCTTAACCGCTGCATAGCCGCTGGACATCGGCCCCATCTGCATCTCGCTGCCGCTACCACTGGGTGCCCAGAAATCGTGAATCGCTCCGCCGGGAATATAGATTGATACGCATTTGTCAGGCGTGCCCGCAGCAAGTGCATCGCTGTGCCGCGCGAGCAGCAACCCCGATATCAACGGTGAGCTGCTGATCATAGCTTTTGAAATCCCCGAGGCCAGAAAGGTTTTCAGCACAGCGCGCCGCGAGACACGGCGTTGCGCTATACGTTCCTGCAGAACCTCTTTGTCCGGCTCCCCGTTGGCGTGCTCACTGGGATTCTTCTGCTCGTGCTTGTACATGGTCGCCTCCTCAGTCTCTGGCCCAGGCTTTTCGGTAGCGCACTGCCTTCAGTGACCCGAACTGTTCAAGCATGGCTCTGGGACTATCATTCATCATGGCGTTAGTCAGTTGATCGATTTCACAGGCGTAGCCGGATTTTTCCGCTGCGCTCAACTGCGGACCTTCCGGGTTCGAGGCATCTATGCTCTGGTCACCGACGCCGGTGATGTAGCGGAACATCTGTTTCGGCAGGCAGCGTTGTGCAGAGGGCAATCCACTGAGTAAAACGCCCAGGCCCTGCGCACCGTGGAAGGACTCTACCTCATCCAGGTTGCTGTAACCGGAGGGCGCATAGAGTTTGCCACTGGCGTCAATCTCATTGCCATTGAGGTCCTGGGTCCTGAAGCGACCTACCGTGTCAAAATCTTCCATACCAAAACCCAGTGGGTTGATGTACTGCGAATGACAGTTGGTGCAGGGAGTATCCTCGGTCAAACGGTGATACTTAGCGCGGTTGGTGGTCGTGGGCTGCTGCAGATAACTTGATAGCTCCGCCAACTTCGCTTCGCGTGCAGCAAAGGTTCCGGCGGGGGGATCGGGCTGATCCTGACACAGCATGCGCCGGCGCACCCTTACAGAGCGCAAAATGGGTGACGTCTCCAGCGCCTCGCCCCAGCGCGCCATAAAGGCGCCATTGGCCAGAATGCCGCCGCGATACGGTGTCGTTACCTTCTGCAGTTCATTGCCGGACACTACGCCGGATAAGCCATAGTGATTGGCAAGCGTGGCGTTGATAAAACTGAAGTTCCCGCTGTACAGAGAACTGAACTGTTCCTCCGGATTCAGCAGAATATGTGCGAAGGTCTGATTGATCTCTCCCTGCAGGTGCGGCACCAGCGCATCGAACCCCGGCCACACGGCGGCGTCTTTCGCGGCTGCGGCGAGGTTGGCTGTGCCAAGCCAGCTACCGACGAAATCACTGAGTACAGGCGTCGCTTCTGCTGCGAGGCGCTGGGCCTGCGCCAGTATATTGGCTTCGCCGCGCAACTCATCGGCCGCGGCCGCATCCAGCAATTGTTGATCCGGGGTAGAACCGGTGAAGGTATAGGCAAGGAATGTCGCCATTTCGTAGGAGGTTAGCTCATAGGCATCCGCATCCAGCTCCGGATTATCAGGGTTCGCCTCACCCAGCTCATGTCGGTACAAAAACTGTGGCGACGCCAACAGTCCCTCCAGAGCGAGCTGCATTCCTTTGGCAATATCACCCCCCGTATGATCGCCGTCTGCAATGGCTTTCCAACGGGTCAGCTCTTCCTCCGTCAGCGGTCGACGGAAAATTCTTGGAGCCAGATTCTGGAGCAGTTGATCAGCGCAGTCCTGGTTGATACTGCTGCAATTCAGGGCCGGTGCAAAATTTTGCGCGGCAGACCACTGTGCTATCTCCTGGGCCACCAGCAGGAAGTTACTGTATGAAGCAGGCACCAGGGTGGAATGGGTATTGTTGGTGAAATAGCCGATCTGAGTGTCTGCGGACAATCCTTCTGCCGCATTGAAATCTACCCCCAGCAGATCCTCCACACTGTTTTGATACTCGGATCGAGTCAGTATTTTCAGTTGTCGGGCACCATAACTCACCGGGCTGACCGCAAGGTTGCAAACGGGCTCGGTGACCCACAGCGTCTCAATAAAAGTAGCGACATCCTCGGCACATTGAACATCACATGAAGCGCTATTCCCGCGCGGCATGAACTGCGCGATATAGTCGATCATGGCCGGCGTTTCGCGTTCGGTATTCAGCGCCGGAAAGTTGCCATTTCCCTCGCCATTGCTGCCGTGACAGCCGGCACATTGCTGCTCGTATATATGCTGCCCACGCACCAGCGCGGTACTCTCGGTAATGGTGATGCGCTCTATATTGGATGGCAATGACGGCACGCCATTGTTCAGCGCAATCACCTTGTAATCAAACTCACCGACATCCGGCAGGCCTTCTTCCAGACTGTTGCTGTCAGCGGCCAGTTCCGCGACGGTATGCCAGTCGCCATCAGAGGGCTTGCGACGCACCAGCACAAGGGATTCATTGTCACTGTTATCCTGCCACATCAGCTGGGTCTGATTGATACCGGCGCTGAATTCGCCGCTCAGATTGCTCGGGGCTGCCGGAGCATCCGGCATGTCGACAGCGTTATCTTCAGGGTTGGTACTAGCGATAAACCGGAGCTGGAAATACACCGGTACAGCGTTGCCGATAGAGCTCAGGTTGGCGATGGTGCGCAGTGTTTCTATACCGTATGCCATATCAAAATCGCTGCTGCTGATATTGATCGGCTGGACGCTCGAAACCCGAAGCTCACTCGCCGATATTTTGACGATAAGCACTTCGGCCTCAATGGGCTGGCGGACGCCGTGCAGGCTGAGATCCCCGGCCAGTGTTTCCCTCTGCACCGCACCGACGGCCATCGCCTCAAGTTGATCAGTATCCAGCGCCATACGAAAATAGGCATTGGGTAGGAACCCGGTTTCATAGAGGAATTCGAGCAGACGACCATCGCGAACATCGACACCGGTTGATACATGGTTCAAATCGATGGAGAAAATCGCATCTCCTGACGCGGCGATCGAGCCGCTTAGCGCTGCCGGTTCACCTGTATCTGCAACAAACGTATTGATCTCGGCGGTATGATCTTTCTTCATGGATACGTATTTGAGAGAAGAGGCATCGCCATCGAGCACCCACAGTATGTCGTCGGCTGCGGCAATCGGCGCAACCAAAAGAACCAGTAACAATGCGATACCGCCTAGTAGCTGGCGCGGTGATAGTAAACAGTTCCACAACATTTTCATCGCTTGTCCTCCCGTTTACTGTGCTCGGAAGAGCAGCATGAAGTTTGTCGGCACGGTGTAACTGATCACCGGTAAACTGGCTAGATCGCGCAATACCTCGATACCACTGACAAGTCCGAAGTCTGCCGCGTTAACCAGAATCGGACTGGTATTCTCAACAAGGATCAACTGCGGGCTGACCTTAGTGATTCTCACAGGTACCTCCACCTCGACAGCAAATCCATGCAGGCTTACTGTCGGGGTAATGTTTTGATCGATAGCGGTGCCCACCGCAATCGATTCGATCTGGCTCATATCGACAGTCATTGTGACAACTGCATTGTTGAAGGCGGCTGTTTCAAACAGGAAGTCGCGCATTCGCGTATTGCGAACATCAACCCCGGTCTCCACACTGTCCAGGTTCAGCACCACCTCGGCATCGCCGTCAGCCGAAATAGCACCACTGATGTCCGTGAAAGTATGCGTCTCTATCACATGGACTTTTTTGGTCGATACAAAGTGCAGGGATGATGCATCGCTATCCAATACCCACGGATCGGTAGCGTTGATCTCCAGCTCGCTGCTATCGGTTCGACCCTCGGTATCGGTGACGGTCAGCGTCACTTTGTAGCGGCCTACATCGCTAAAAATATGTACCGGTGAGGCCTGCGTAGAACTGCTGCCATCGCCAAAATCCCAGTGATAACTCAGTACATCCCCGTCCGGGTCCGAGGATTCGCTTCCCGTAAAGGTCACACTCAGAGGAGCGGCACCGGAAACTGGATCGGCGGTGGCTGTCGCAAGCGGTGGCTGGTTGATGGTGCTGCCATCACACAGGCCTCCCAGAATCGGTGGTTGCGCTGCGGTGAAAGGCGTCGTTTTGGCCGCATTGAAGCCAATATCTATCGTACCGTTGACCGGGATAGTGGCGTTGTAAGCCTTGTTGGTGCCTGTATAGGGCGAGCCGCCGCTGATAGTTGTATTCCAGGCATGGGTGATGACTGCGCTGCCACCGAAATCGAAAGAGACCGCCCAACCACCGACAATCGGCTGCTCGCCAGTATTGGTAATACGAACTGCTGTGGTGAAGCCGTGATCCCATTCTTCACTGACGCTGTACTCACAATGGGCTATCGGAGGTGGTGGCTGTTTCACCGTAATGGCAATGGACTCTGATCCTGATGCCCACGCCGGATCTTTCACAGTCAAGGTAGCGCTGTACTCCCCTGCCCCGGTATAACTGTGTGATACCTCGGCACCCGATGCGGTATTGCCGTCGCCGAAATCCCAGCTATAGTCCAACATGTCGCCGTCGGGATCACTGGAATCAGCGCCGGAGAAAAGCACTTCCAGCGGCGCACTACCCTTCACGGGTGTTGCCGATACCACGGCCACAGGTGCGCTATTGGTATTGCTGCTTGTACACACGCCACCGAGTGAAGGAATGGGGGCCGGGCTTCCGGTGTTGGTTTTTGTGGAGTTGTAGAGGAATGCGACACTACCGCCGGGTGCAATCATTGCATTGTGGCTCTGGTTGCTCGCAGTGTAGGGTTTATTGCCGCTTAGCTCAGCGTTCCACAGGGTGGCGATCGAAGCGGCCCCGTTATAGTCCAATGTCACCGCCCAGTTCGTCAGCGCGATATTCGCTGTGTTTATCAGGCGTACACTGGTGGTGAAACCGCTGTTCCACTCGTAGTGAACAGTGACTTCACAATCGACACCGCCGGGCTTAGCAGGCAGGGCTGCTATCTGTAACTGGCTAACTGCGGAATCGAACTCACCATCGTTCACTGTTAACGAAGCGGTATAACTACCCTCCTCGGTATAAGTATGCGTCGGGGCAAGCTCGGTTGAACTGGAGCCGTCGCCAAAATCCCAGAAGTAGCTTAGCGTATCCTGCTCGGTATCGGATGAGCCGCTGGCATCAAACCTTACCTGAAGCGGCACTTCCCCACTATCCGGATTAGCACTGGCGCTGGCAATGGGCGGCGTGTTACCCGTATCCGAACAGATGCCTGACAGTGCTGGTCGCGTGGCTGGCGCGTTCGCTACTCCCTTCTGTGAATTGAAACCAAAGGTGGTGGAACTGTTCGGCGCAATGGTGCTGTTATAGCTTTTGCTGCCAGCTGTAAACGGGTTGTTCCCGCCCAGGTCTGCATTCCACATACCAGAGATTCGTGTGTCGTCGGA
Source organism: Halioglobus sp. D3-4 (assembly GCF_055809315.1). Lineage (NCBI taxonomy): Bacteria > Pseudomonadati > Pseudomonadota > Gammaproteobacteria > Cellvibrionales > Halieaceae > Halioglobus > Halioglobus sp. D3-4. The sequence continues at coordinate 821,313 of NZ_CM147907.1, read as the reverse complement.
AAAGTTGAGTACGACTTCCCAACCATCGATCGCCTGATTGCTATCGTTGGTTATCGTTACACTGGAGGTAAATCCAGAGCCCCATTCATTCGAGACCGTAAATTCACAGACAGCGGCGTAGACGCCCGTGCTCATAAGCAGCGCCGCAGACACAAAAACGCCGCGACAAAACTGGTGTATGGTCATAACACCAACCCCTAATTGTTCTACGAATTTCCCTATCCGACTTGTTGTTCACTCGTTAGCTCGAGGGCTGGCGTCACGAGTATTAATTGCGGGCCACAGCGACTGACACTCACACGGATTAACACGATTCAGTGTTATCTCAGCGCAGTTACAACGTAGAAATGCGGCTCCCCACTGACTCGTTTCATCTTCGGAAGTGCGGCCCCCTGCTGTCAACAACTACCTGGAGATAACTACAGTTTTTTTGACAGACACTGTTCTGACTCACGCAGCGACCCCAGGTTCCGCAAATGATGCCCTGAGCGTGGAAATTGTTTGATCGTTTGGTTTGAAGCCATTGTTGCCGCAATGGCTAGACACACCGGGTCACCAGATAGCGTCAGGGCCAACCTGCTCGAGCCGTGTCCACGTCGATTGTCTCTATTCTGCCAGTGGCCCTGGACCGTGCGTCCTCGCCGTCTGAAGTATCAGCTGTCAAGGCAAACAGGGTGTTCCCTGCTTCCCCGCCCAGCATACAGGCGTAGCAGTTCTGGCTCGTGACGATTCGATTAACGATCTCGCCACCCTCAGCCACCAGCAGCACTTCAGGTTCCAGCGCATTGGCTACCCATACCCGCTGGTTCTCATCCAGGCAGATACCGTCGGGCGCAACACCGGGCAAGGATGCCCAGATACGGCGGTTAGTCAGTGTCTGGTCGCGGGCTATGGTGAAAGCTGTCAGGCAACTGGCAAAGGTTTCCGCGACAATTAGCGTCTTGCCGTCAGGCGTGATCACACTGCCATTAGGGAAATGCATATCGCGCTCAGCCAAGTGCACACTGCCATCAGCATCAACGCGCACCAGGTTGGTTACCGGGTGATCGTTGAATACCTCTACACCCCGCGCGCGCAACTCGGCATCCAGATCAAAACCGAAGTTACCGACCCACGCCGTACCCCGTTCATCCATCACCATATCGTTGCACAAGTGCGCGGTGAGATGACTGATGTCGGCGTGCAGCACCAGCTGCCCAGCGTCGAGGCGCTTCACCGCGCGCTCCTTCATGGCCACTACCAGCAGGCGTCCATCCGGCAGCCAACCGAGTCCAGAGGGCTGGTCATCCAATTCAAGTTCTGTGCGCACCTTACCCGACTCGTCGACCGACTTAACCGCATGCGCGTAAAAATCACTGAACCAGAGACGTCCTTCGTGCCAGCGCGGCCCCTCACCGAAGTACAGTCCTTGCACCAGAATCCGGGTATCAATCATGGCGTTTTCTTCCGGGCACGTCGCTGGGTCTTGGGGGGTGGCTTTAGCGGCAGTTGGTCGAAGTGATCGGTGAGCAGGCAATCGTAGCGCCGCGCATCGTACTCGGCCAGTGCAGTCGCCTCCTCTGCGGTAATCACACCCTTATTAGTGGCCTCCTGCAATGCACCGGCAATATCCACAGCCGTGAACTCACCCTTACTGCGTGCGCGAGTAAACAGCTGCCATGCATAATCCACTTCCAGCAACAGCTGATAAGTGGTTTCCAGCCGCCCCACAGCATCTTCGGGATCATGGCTGACATATACCATATCAGCCAGCGCCGCGCGCACGGGGTTGGGCTCAAGTAACAGATCGCCCAATGCGCGGATATCATCATCACTCGGCGGATGCACAGTACTGCCTGGAGGTACGCAGAGCACATGCAAAATCCGCCCAAGCCAGCGCATCGGGAAATTGCGGCAGAAGTCAGCCAACGCCTGCTGCGCAGCAGCCACGGATTGTCGCAGGGCGTACTCCGCGTGCAGATCCGCAGCCTCACTCTGTGTCTGGGTATCGCGGTATTTTAGGACACTGCAGGCGATAAACAACTCACTGTGTACATCCCCGAGGCGCGCCGACAGCAGCTCGCGCCGTTTCAGGTCTCCACCGAGCACTCCCAGTGCGACATCCGCACAACTGGCGAGTGCTGCACTCAATTGGTTCAGACGCTGGTACCAGCGCTTGCTGAACACGCTGGCTTGCGCTGGTACCTGCCCAAGACGTGCGCCGCTAATACCGTACAGCAGCAGCCGGGAAAAGTTGCCGCCGACATGACCGAGGTGTTGCAACAACAACGGCTCAAACTGGTCGACGCCAGCCTGCTCGCCATCTGCCTGCAGTGCCTGCATTTCATCGAATAGGTAGGGATGGCAGCGCAGTGCACCCTGCCCGAATATCATCAGCGAGCGGGTCAGGATATTCGCTCCCTCGACAGTTATCGCCACCGGCAGGGCGTGGTAGGCCGATGCCATAAAATTGCGCGGTCCAAGCTGGATCGCGCGACCACTCACAACATCCATACCGTGGTTCACCAGATGCCGCATGCGCTCTGTTGCATGGTATTTAGCCATCGCCGTGAGCACCGACGGCGCGCCACCTTCCAATCCGCGCGTCACCAATTGGCGCATAGCCTCCAGCGTGTATGCACCAGCAGCTATATCTGCTGTGGCCTCCTGCACACCCTCGAATTTTCCAATCTCGATATTGAACTGCCGACGGATGCGAGCAAAAGCCCCAACCGTGATATATCCCATTTCACCGCTTGCCGTGGCCAGTGCGGGCAGCGAGACACCGCGCCCGGCGGCCAGACACTCGATCAGCATACGCCAGCCCTTGCCCGCCATTTCCGCACCGCCGATAATCCAGTCCACAGGGATGAAGACATCTTCGCCTTTGATCGGTCCGTTCATGAAAGGTACACCGGGGTTGTGGCGTTTGCCGATCTCAATACCGGGATGTGTGGCAGGCAGCAGTGCACAGGTAATGCCATAGTTCACTTTCTCCGGGTCGCCCAGCAGGCCGTCGGGGTCGCGCAACTGAAACGCCAGCCCCACCACTGTTGCGACAGGCGCAAGCGTAATCCAGCGCTTGCTGAAGGTGAGTTTGAGTCCCAGAACTTCCTTGCCGTCGTAGTCACCCCTGCAGACGGTGCCAATATCCGGAATGGCCCCAGCATCTGAACCAGCCTCCGGACCGGTCAAGCCAAAACACGGCAATTCAGAACCATCTGCCAAACCGGGCAACCAGCGCTGTTTCTGATCCTCTGTTCCATATTTGACCAGCAACTCGCCCGGCCCGAGAGAGTTCGGCACCATCGCGGTTACTGCCGCAGTAATGGAGCGACTGGCTATTTTGCTCATCACGCGGCTCTGCGCGTACGGGCTGAATGCCCGGCCGCCAAACTCCTTGGGAATGATAAGGCCAAAGAACCCGTGCTTTCGCAGATACGACCAAGTCTCCGGTGACAAGTCCTGGCGCTGTTGTACGTCCCAGTCATCGATCAGTCGGCACAGGGCCTCCACTTCGACATCGATAAAGGCCTGCTCTTCCTCACTTAACTGCGGCAAACCGATACCTTCAAACTTCTCCCAGTCGGGATTGCCACTGAAAAGATCTTTTTCCCACCAGGTCGTTCCAGCTTCCAGCGCTTCCTGTTCGGTACTGCTCATAGCCGGCAGTGAGCGACGCAGCAAGCGAAAAACGGGCTCGGTTAATAACTGACGACGCAATGCCTCAACGTTCAGCACAACGGCAACCACAGCGGTCAGGACAAAGAACAACCATGCGCCGTCGGCAACAATGGCCAGTACGGCGGAGCCGACGACCATGAATACTGAGCCCGCCAGAAGTGGCAGTCGGTAGTAAAGCAACACGGTGAGAAGTACCAGCAACAACAATAGGGACATCAGCATACAATTTCCTCCGTCAGATGTTGGAAGCGCAGTCAGTATTACACTCCACTAACAATAGTAGACAACCACGGCTGCGTAAAATGGCACGGGGCAATGCAGCGCCCGCACCCAATATAAGATGCACTGCAGCAGGAGCGAAAAGTCTAACTTCTGATTACGGCTCAGGACTCGGTTTCAAACAGTTCAACCCAATAGCCCAGAATGTCGAGTTGTTCGGCGACAAGTTTTAAACACATCAGCAGGGGCACTGCAATCAAGACGCCAACAGCACCCCAGAGTGACCCCCAGATCAACAACCAGAGAATCATCACGAGGGGATTCAGACGCATATGTTGCCCGAGGACAGTCGGGGTAAAAATTTGTGATTCCAATAGGTTTAATCCAAGAAAAACCAACGCGGGAAAGAGCGCAGACATAACCAAACCGAACTGCACGAACCCGGCGATACATAGTATAAAAGTGCTGACCATGGTTCCGACGTAGGGCGCATAATTCAGTAATCCGACCAGCACACCCCAGAGAATGGCGTCTTCCACACCGAGCATCCACAGCGCGGCTCCCGTTGTCAGTCCGAGTGCTGCATTGATTATTGTCACCGTCAAAATATAGCGTGACAATTGCTGGCGCAGCCGTCCGACCAGCAGCACAGCGCGGCGCTTGTTGCCGATCATTGGCAGCAGGTTAATGAAATTATTGTACAAGCCCGGGCCATAGATGAGCAGGAACAGCACCAGAATCAACCATACACCAAATTGCGCAACAATGAAGGGAGCCGCACCCAGCACTGATAACAGAATCTCTACGCCACTTGTCTTCACCCCTTTAACCAGCACGTTCTCTGCGACAGGCTCGGTTTCTTCCGGGACAACCTCATCATCATCCGATTGAAAGAAGCGGGAGAAACTGAAGCCGGTTTCCCGCTCCGGCTCTTCTTCCACTTTTTGTAGTTCTTTGGGCGTTAAGGTATCGGTGATTTCTGTCAGTTCTTCTGTTACCCGGGCGGTCAACTCCGGCAACTTGCCCATCCATTTCTGTACGGGCTCAGCGAGCTCTATACTCAACTGTACAAAGGGTCCACCCAACAAGCAGAGAATCAGCACCGAGGAAATGGGGCGGGGAATGCGAAGTCGCTTAAGCCATGTCACAAGCGGGCTAAGCAATAAAGAGAACAGCAGTGCTACAACGACCGGCATTAACAGCGATCTGGCGGCGTGCATGCTATACAGCACCGCCAGGGCTGCCAGACAGTACAGCGACAGGCGAACGCCGAAGTGCTCACCCATCCGTTCGGCCATGGGCTTGGCCTGCACCGAGGTATCTTCTCGTTCAGTTTCACTCATACTGTTCCCCTGCACGCTCTCGCGCGCTGTGGTCGAACGCGGGTAACTTACCAGCTGTTGCGAAGCTCCCGCAGTTTCAGGAACACCGTAAGCGAATCGGGCTCAGATGGCATTTCTGGGAAGCTTTCGCGCAATCTGGCTATAACGGCGGCACTGTCCAGTCGCATAAAAGTATTGATCTGTCGCTCCAGCGCCATGGTGGAGACCAGTGGATCGTCCGGGTCTTGATCCTTCACCTGTTCCAGTAGCGCTGCAGCACGCTGATTATCAGGCTCTCGATCCAACGTGAATGCGAGGTTATTCGCCATGTAATCATGCCCGGGATAGACAAGCGTCTCATCCGACAGGCGCCCCAATTGCCCGGAAAATGTTGCGTACAGCTCAGGGGGGTGGCCACCATGATGGCAGTTACCCGCACCTGCGTTGAACAGTGTGTCGCCGGAAAATATCGCCGGTGTATCCGTGTGGGACAGCAGGCAGATATGGCACATAGTATGCCCCGGTGTATCCAGTGCCTCCAGTTCCACCGTTTTACCAATTTTTATAACATCACCCGCCTGCAAACCGCGATCTATGCCCGCAATAGTCGCACCGGCATTGGCATGTGCCAGCAAGCGCGCGCCGGTTGCATTGACAACAGGCGCGTTACCGCCGGTGTGATCGGGATGCTCATGGGTGTTCAGTACCTGGGTGATATCCCACCCGAGTTCTTTTGCCCGGGCAAGGCATTTTTCGTGATCCAGAGGATCGATCGCCATTGCCTCACCTGTTTCACCACAGGCTATCAGGTAATTGAAATTGCGGTATGCGTTGCCCGTCCATATCTGCTCGACGATCATACAGTACTCCCTCATTGCGCTGATAGACCGCGATGATAGCAGCGCCGGCCTGTTCATTACCATTGCCCAACGTAAAAGACCTGACGAAGAAGCGCTTGTCGTTCAAAGCAAAACTTGACAAGATGAATTCGCTGTCAGCGCTGGGCACTATCGAACCGTAAGACTGCAGCGGCAGAATGCAGGCTTGTAGTAACATAGCGCCATCGTGACGATATCCGCCAATAAAAAAGGAGAATAACTCATGCGTGCAGCCAAACTGCTAAAAGTGACGGCACTGACCACAGTGACAGTTTTGTCCTCCACTACCTACGCACAGGATGAATCACAATCCAGCAGCCTCGAGGCGATTGCGCAGGAAGCCTATATCTACGGCCTGCCGATGGTCATGCTCTACGGCATCATGAATGACTACGCGATCAATGAAAGCTCCGGCCAGTTTAAAGCGCCGTTTAATACCATAGCGAATATCGCCAGGGTGTACACACCCGCAGACACTGCAATTGTGACACCCAATAGCGACACCCCCTATTCTTTCTTGTGGATGGATCTGCGGGCAGAACCCATGGTGCTCTGCGTGCCTGATATTGAGCCCGATCGCTACTACTCGATAATGCTGACTTCGCAGTACACCTTCAACTTCGGCTATATCGGTACGCGGACCACCGGTAATGACGCCGGCTGCTATGGCGTTGCCGGGCCCTCGTGGACGGGCACCATGCCTGCGGGTATCAACACTGTCTTTACATCGGAAACTGATTTTGCGCTGGCGACATACCGCACTCAACTTTTTAATGCCGCGGACATCGGCAATGTTAAAGCCATTCAGGCCAAGTACAGCGCCCGCGCCCTGTCAGTCTACGAGGGCAACCCCCGACCGAGACCCACCGCTGCCGTCAACTGGCCTAAAATCGATAAAACAACGGAGAAATCTGAGCTACTCGACTACCTCGCATTCCTGCTGGATTTCGCACCCACCACCGGAGCGGCTGCCGTGGAGATTCCACTGCGTGAAAAATTTGCGTTGATAGGCGTCAGGGCCGGCCGACCGTTCCCCAGCATTGCATTGAACGATGCCGATAGAGCTGCAATAGCAGATGCCGCCAAACAGGCAGAAGCGTTGATCGAGGAAAAACTCAAAACCATTGGCACGCCCGCCGAGGGCTGGTTGCTGGTCACCAAAGGGATAGGCGATCGCGCTGTTTACAATGGCGACTGGACGCAGCGCGCGGCCGTTGCGGTCGGCGGCATTCTCGCCAACGATCCGGCCGAAGCGGTGTACGCCATCACACGGCACGACAGCGAAGGGCAATCATTGGACGGTGCAAACGCCAATTACACATTGACGTTTGCCGCCGATGCGCTGCCACCGGTGAACGCCTTCTGGTCAGTCACTATGTATCACGGCGACAGCCAACTGCTGGTAAAGAACCCCAGCAATCGCTATCTTATCAACTCGGGCATGCTGGATGAGTTGCAGAAAAATGCCGACGGGTCGCTGACACTGTACATCCAGAAAGACACGCCCACAGATCCGGCGCACACCGCGAACTGGCTACCGGCACCCAATGGCCCGATCTATATGGTGATGCGCCTTTACTGGCCCAAGGAGGCTGTCCTCGACGGCTCCTGGCTGCCACCTGGAATCCAACGCACACCCTGAGTGTGCCTGACTAGTTAGCTGAGAGTATTCGCAAGTGACCGACAACCACGACGCGCTCGCGTCCGATAGGGCAACCACAACAGCGCGCCCCTCCCGAAATCTTGTTTTTATGATCTGCATGGCGGTGGCCGTCGGCGGTGTCGCAGGTGTCGGCGCCTGGGCGTTTCGACTGCTGATCGGACTGATTCACAACACCCTGTTTCTCGGACAGGTGAATGTCAACTACGATGCAAACGTGTTTACCCCGGACAGCCCCTGGGGACTCGGCGTGATACTGGTGCCTGTCGCCGGCGCTCTGGTGGTCGCCTGGCTGGTGAAAAACTTTGCACCGGAAGCCAAGGGCCACGGTGTACCGGAAGTGATGGATGCCATCTACTACAACGAAGGCAGGATACGCCCGCGTGTGGCGCTGGTGAAATCGCTGGCCTCGGCGATATCCATCGGCAGTGGCGCATCCGTGGGGCGCGAGGGCCCCATCGTGCAGATCGGCTCGGCCTTCGGCTCCACGCTCGGTGCCCTGTTCCCGATGTCCATCAGCGACCGGGTCACGCTGATTGCTGCCGGTGCTGGCGCCGGCATTGCAGCGACATTCAACGCGCCACTTGGCGGCATGGTCTTTGCCATCGAGTTGCTGCTGGTGTCAGTCAATGCACGCAATATCATGCTGCTGACAACGGCGACCGTGGTGGCCACGCAGATCAGTCACTACCTGCTCGGTACCACGCCGTCTTTCTATATACCGAGCCTCGAAATACCGGACTTTCACCTGCTCAATAACTGGGGGCTACCAGTCTTTGCCGTGCTGGGCGCCTTGATCGGCTTACTGTCTGTGGCATTTATCCGCGGGCTCTACGCGATGGAGGATGTGTTCGACGCGCTGCCCGGCGACTACTACCTGCATCATTCTCTGGGCATGCTGTGCGTCGGCATCATGATGTACCTGATGCTGCAATACAGTGGCCAGTATTATGTTGAAGGCGTTGGCTACGCAACAATTATGGCGATCCTGCAAGGCGTATTGAGTGACCCATGGTTTCTCATCCTGCTCACTGCACTGAAGCTGTTGGCGACCTGTTTGTCGCTGGGCTCGGGCGCTTCCGGTGGCGTCTTCTCCCCAGCCCTGTTTATGGGTGCAACAGGCGGCGCGGCATTCGGTCACCTCTGCCTGGCAGTGTACCCCGGTCTCGACATAGCCATCCCGGCGTTTGCCATTGCCGGTATGGCCGCGGCAGTGGCCGGCTCGACTGGCGCAGTACTCACCGCCATTATCATGCTGACAGAAATGACCATGGATTCCTCTATTACGATGGCACTGGCGATAGCCTGCGCCGCTGCTTATGTGGTGCGAAAATCCATCATGCAGGACAGTATTTACAGCATGAAACTGCGCGCGCGGGGCCATTCGGTGCCCGAGGGCCTGCACTCTGCAGTGCTGACCTCACAGCGACTGGGGGATATGAAGAACACGGATTTTACTCTCGCTGACAGCGACGGTAACAGCGCCAAAGCTGCTGCGGTTGTTGTACACACGAGCGGCGACAAAATACTGGGAGTGTCTGCGCAATTACTGCCGCAGGCTGAGGACGGCGGCATCTCTGGCTCGGTGCAATACATACTGTTGAGCGAACAGGCTACTCCGCTGGCCGCTTTAAGCGCACTATGGAATTCACAGGCAAGATTGATACTTGTTTCACGCAACCCCGAATTGCAACGCGCCGGAGACATCGTGGGGACGGTGGACGCCGATATGCTGACGCGCGTACTCAATGTAAACAACAGCCTTTCCTGAGACCCCAAGCACGCGCGGTTTAGGACGCTCAGCCGCCGCTGGGACTTTTTGCGGATTCCTCGGGCTCCGCTTTCTCATTCTCTAACTGCTCCGGCAGGATCAGCGAAAGTAGTGTCCAGCCGGGCGCGACCTCCGGCTGGTAGTCATCGGTAAACGCCCGCAGATGACCTTTCTTGTCCAGTGCAAACAGCGGAATGTGACTCTTGCCCCTAGCCTGTTGATAATCTTCAAGCTTGAAGTTCTCTGTTAACAGAGTTGCCTTGATCTCTGCTCCCTGAGCGATCAGGCTGGCCAGTTTCTGCAGCGTCACACCCTCGCCGAACAGCCGCGGCGCACGGTATCCCTCTGCGACACGGCGCTTCTCGGAGGCATCTTTTTCCTGCGAGGTGCGCAGCGTGAAAACACGATTGCGCCCGAACTCCCGGCGGAATTTTATCGCCGACAGGGTGTTGAGTGCCGGCCGCCGGGACATCGCGAACAGCCGCCCTATTCCCTCCAGTTCAAGCTGGCGGTCGGCGTGTGCTGACACCGGTTCGCCATAGTAGGTATCCAGGCCGTCCATACGCGCAGCCTGAATCTCAGACCAGGTAGTGTCAGTTAGCTTCACCCGGAAGCCCTGATCCAGCAACGCTTTACCAATCGTTCGCGCCACTTGGTTGGCACCGACAATCAGGACGCCACGTGGGTCCTCTTCAACCAGCCCCAATGCCCGAGCGACGACCCGTGCAGTGAGGCTCTGCAGCACCACCGTGACGATAATCACCAGAAAGGTATAGGACACCAGCAAATCGGCGTCGGGATAGCCGGCGTCCTGCAGGCGCAGTGCAAACAGCGAGGAGACGGCTGCGGCAACGATGCCGCGCGGCGCAACCCATGCCACCAGAGCCCGTTCACGCCAGTTATAGCTTCCACCAATCGTGCTGGCCCAGACCACAATCGGTCGCGCCAGCAACACTACCACCAACACCGCCACGCCACCCCAGCCGGTGGCCAGAATATCCGAGGGATTGGTGCGGGCACCCAGGACAATAAAAAGCATGGAAATAATGAGTATCGACAGGCTTTCCTTGAAACTGAGTACCTCAGCCATATCAACACCGCGTGTATTGGCAAGCCAAACACCCATAATGGTGACCGCAAGCAAACCGGATTCGTGAGCGAGGTAATTGCTACCGGTAAATGCGAGCACAACCCAGGCCAGCGCCACTACATTGAGCAGGTATTCCGGAATCCAGTGGCGACGAATCAGAAAACCGAGCGTCAGTGCCGCCACGGCGCCGGCCACCGCTCCAACCGCAATACTTTCCAGAAACAGCAGATAGGATTCGTTGCCAGCCACAATAAACTGGAAGACCAGAACGGCAAGCAAAGCGCCCACCGGGTCGATCAGGATACCTTCCCAACGCAGCAACTGGCTGACCTCATGCGTGGCACGCATGGTACGTAACAGGGGGTTGATCACAGTCGGGCCAGTCACAATGACCAGCGCCGCAAACAGCAGGGCCAGTTCGGCTGAGAACCCCACCAGCAGCCAGCAGCCTCCAGCAATGAGCACCCAGTTGAGTAACGCTCCCCAACTAACAAGGTTACTAACCGCAGCACCGTGGCCGCGCAGATCACTGAACTTGAGCGTCAGCCCTCCCTCAAAAAGCACCAAGGCAACCCCGAGAGAAACCATCGGGAACAATAGATCGCCAAACATTTCATCGGGGCGCAGCAACCCTGTTACCGGGCCGGCGACAACCCCTATTACCAGCAGGGCCAGAATAGCCGGCACACGTATACGCCATGAAAGCCACTGGGCAAATACGCCCAGCACTATCACAGCGGAGATCACATATAGCAGGGTGTCATGCATCGAACGTTACTCTCTATCAACCGAGAAACGCACGGTGCGTTAGGCGTGAGGGAAAGTCAATTGCTCCGGCGAGGGTACTTTTCCACTTGCGCACACTGGCGCAGCGGAGTTGGCCGGCGGGTGCTTATTTATCAGCTGAAATTGCCCGCAGTTGCGCGTGAATAGTATCCAGTGGCAGACCGAGTATCTGCCCCGCAAACGCAACAGCCTCTGACTCACTGCGCTGCATGACATTGTCAACAGCCATGACGTCGAGCATCATCCACAGAATCTCAAACTTCTGTTCATCGGACAGGCCCCGCGCGACATCCTGCAAGCGCGTCATAATATTCTCGTCATCCGAAAGAACCATAATGGCGTCACGCAGCCGTTCCAGCGCTTCGGGTCGGGAAATATCCATCTGCGTGGAGAGCAGATCAATCATCCGATTGCTTTCCTGCTCTGAAATCTCTCCGTCGCTCTTGGCGACGTACACCAGCAGGGTAGATATCAGATAGCGGGCATCGTAGGTTTCCGACCGCTCTTGTGCGGTACCTAGCGGGCTCGAATCCTCAAAGCGCGAGTCGTCTGTCGGATATGTCATAACGCAGTTCCAAAAAAGGCGCAAATCTCTCTGCTGGGGTTCTTATCCGACTCAGTATAGCGTCTCTTTTGCGAGCTGTCGGCACAACACTGCGAAAACAGGCAGAACGGGACTCAGCCGACGCGCTAGTCGCTGCGCCAGCTCGGCAGGCCGGCGCTAGCCATCGCCACCACATCGTGAGCGGGCAACACCACGACACCGGGCCGTTGATCCAACTGCCCCAACCACGCACGCAACTGCGCAGTGCGATTAACATTTTCAGGCACGACAAGTGTACTGTACCACCAGGGCTTGGGCAGGTTGTCTACGAGGGAGCGCCTGTCGTTGGTGATATCGCCAGAAAATACCCAAGTGGTGCCATTCACCCTGACAACATATAGCGTACTGCCGGGGGTATGACCGCCCAGCGAGATCGCCAACAGCCCCGGAAAGCCCGGTACCGTTTTGATAACGCCTTCAGACAACATTTCCCGTGAACAGTTGGCTGCGTCCAGCGCCACCATCCCTATCTCTGTGGTGTAGTTGAGTTTCCGCATCTGCAGCGGCGTCTGGAATACAGTGGCTGGACTGCTCTGGGCAGCACACAGTTCAGGCAGGCCCTCGGTGTGATCGTTGTGCAGATGGGTAAAGGCGACGCCGGCGACAGAGTCTACAGCCTGCCCCAGTTGTACCGCCACCGAACCGAACGTGCTGGTCGGAGCGGCCCCCAGTAACTCCATAGGTTTGCCAAAGGCCAGAGCGTTCTCGGGAGGCATTCCGGTGTCAATCAGAAAGCGCCGACCACCGGGCCAATCGATCAGGATTCCAGGATGACCGAGTTCGCCGATAAATGTCTGCTGACTGGCAGTATTGACGTAGGCGAGTCCAGTCGGACCGCCGGGTACATCCAGTGAGGAATGTAATGCATCCCAGTCGGGTAATTCGGGCGTGATGTGCAGGATCTGCCACCGCGCTGGCACTGTATACAGGAGGAGCGAGACACAGCACAGAAGGATGAAGCTCAGCAGATACAGTAGAGATTTACGCACGCGGTACCTGCCTCCATCGCATTGTACAAGTGGCTATAGCACCACCCGAAGCGCACAGGTCTCACGACAGGGCTGTACGCTGGCTTTATAACTGCCAGCACCGGGTTGAAGCGCGTAAGCGGGAACTTTGAACGATGAAGTGATACGCCCGCGCCAGCAGGAGCGACCTAACCCTTGGAAATTTTCAGTACCTGGCCAACCTGCAGCACATCGCTGTCAGTCCCGTTTACCTGGCGCAGCTGTTGCACACTTGTGCCGTAGCGATTCGCAATTCGCCACAGCGTATCACCTCGATTGACACGGTGAGTGGTCTCGTACGTTGCAACTACCTCCCCATTTGCGCTGGTTGCCGCTCCAGTGGGTATGCGTAGCTTCTGCCCCACGTTAATCAGGTTCCCGCGCAAGGTATTCACCGCGCGCAGATGCGCCACACTAATACTGTTCCGCTGCGCAATTTCGGAGAGTGTGTCTCCTTTGCGTACGACATATCGCTGGTATGCACCGGCGTAAGATGCAGACTCTTTGCTGCCCGCACTCTTTCCGGTAAGCCTCGCCACTCGGGTTTCATAGTGCTCTGCGTAAACAGCAACGTGATAATGCGGAGGATAGCGCTCACGGGTGACATCCACCACCTTCTCTCGCTCCAGAGACAGCAGCGTGTTTTCAAGCCAGGCCCGACACTTTCGCGTTTTCGGTATGCGCAGATCTACCGCCATACCTGTCGGGTGTACGGAATGAGCAACTGAATTAGCCGGCTGCCGATCGCGCGGGCGCAGCAGACTGGTGACTGTCAGCTTTTCGCCACAACGGCTGTAGTACTGCGAGCTGAGTCTCGACAGGAATAATCGGGTGCCGGGCACTGCATAAGGGAAGGAGACATCATGCAAGTCCATATAGCGATCTGGCGATACCCGTATCAATTCGTTGGTTCTGATAGCGGAATTCAATGTGCTCGCACTCTGGACAAACGTAAATCCATAGGAAACGGCTTTACGGTACTGTTTGTCGATGGATGCACGCGACCCTTTGAGGGTCTGGGCGTGAACCACGCTGACGCACAGGGACAAAATCATTATGAGCTGGATTTTTATTAGATTATTCAAGTCGTGTCCCCCGCGTAAATGCTGTGTAGAGATTGTTGAATCAGACGTTTACGACGCGCTTGAGCCGTGCCTTTGCATAATACTCTCGTGAATTATCATGTTTGTCCAGTACCTTATTGAATTTATTAGTAATATTTTTAACACTTCCGATTGATTTAAGACCCGATCCAGCGTGATTATGGCCGTCGATCGGCTCACAGTTGGCCGCCGCTCCTCCTTACTACGCGAATTCTCTGCGACGTAGAATAGGATACGCGCTCAACCGCACCCCGCCGCGCCTGCTATCTCTAGCGGCAAGCAATACACTGTTCTCCGACAGAGCCGTCTGGTAGATTGAGTCGCCCGCGACTGTCGGCATACACATCACAGCCAGCACGGAGACCAATCAATGGCGACATACAATGCGTTCTACATTCAGGAAAACAGCGACGGCAGCCTGCTGCGCTCGGTGGTACAGCGCGATACCAACGACCTACCCGCCAACGAGGTGTTGGTTAAAGTGCAATATTCCTCACTCAATTTCAAGGACGCGATGTCGGCGCACGGCAACAAGGGCGTGACACGGGAGTTCCCACATCAGGCGGGCATTGATGCAGCAGGGGTCGTCGAGGAAAGTAGCAACAGTGATTTCAAGCCGGGTGACAAGGTGATCGTAACCGGCTATGACCTGGGAATGAATACCGCAGGCGGTCTGGCTCAGTACATACGCGTACCGGCGGCTTGGGTACTGCGCTGCCCCCGCGGCTTGAATCCCAAACGCAGCATGTTATTCGGCACAGCCGGCCTGACCGCACAACTGTGCATCAACAAATTGCAGCGTCTGGGTGTGACACCGGAAAAGGGGCCGGTATTGGTGACCGGTGCCACCGGCGGCGTGGGCAGCATCGCCGTGGCACTGCTGGCCGGTGAGGGGTACGAGGTAGTCGCCAGTTCCGGCAAAGCGGAACAGGCGGGCTTGCTGCGTGAGCTAGGCGCCAGCGAAGTGATAGACCGCGCGGAGTTAAGCGAAGCCAACAGGCGGCCAATGCTGCAGGAACGTTTCGCTGGGGCAGTCGACGTGGTCGGCGGGGATACGCTCAACAATGTGATCAAATCACTGCGGGCCGGCGGCAGTGTAGCCTGCTGCGGGTTGGTACAGTCCCCTACTTTCGAGGCGACCGTACTGCCGTTCATCCTGCGCGGCGTCAACTTGCTGGGCGTGGATTCAGTAGAAATCCCTCTGCCGGCAAAGCAGGCGGCATGGAAGCAACTGGCTCGCAATGCCAAGCTGCCAGCGATTGAGTTACTCAACAGGGAGATATCATTGCAGCAAGTGCCCGCCGCAGTGGAGGAGCTGTTCGGCGGGGGAATGGTCGGTCATACCTTTGTCAAAATGGGACGCTGATACTGCAAGCACCAGTCACAGCGGTTCTGACTGCGCAGTGGACACCGCCCGTTCCTGTAGTTGCTGCGCAGTTTCCATCAACTGCCTGTTAACCGCTGTCTGTCGCCGCGCAGCCAGTTGCTCTTGCGCGACGTCAAGGTAAGGGAGAGCTTCATCGGTGCGTCCTGCGAGCAATAGCAGTTCCGCAATCTCAAGCTGCCACTGCGGCGTCGCGCGCAGTTTCTCATCGAGCAATGCCATGCGCTCAATGGCGCCCTGATAGTTGTCTCGCTTGATCTCCAAATCAATGGCGTAACGCTGCAGACTGGAAACCTGCCCACGCTCCATTATTCGTTTGTCCAGTAACGACAATGCTTCATCGATTCCGCGCAGCGGCATATCGGCCATCAGCCGGGCGGCGGACAGATAGTAGCCGGGGTCCAGCGTGTCATTCACACGCATCAAGGTTTCGTAGTCGGCCAGCGCGAGTTGGTTCTCACCACTATCGCGCAGCAATCGAGCGCGATAGCTCAGCGCCGACCAATGTGTTGGGAATGCGCGGAGGTATCGATCAAAGTAGGGCCGGGCCTCGGTGTATTGTTTCTGCCGGTACAGCAGCACGCCGTGGATGTAGGCAGTCTCTGCCGGGTCGCCCCGGGATTCAGCCCAGCGCACATCCGCCAATGCCAGTTCAGGCTGGTTGTTTTCCATATAGGCTAGTGCGCGCTGCAGCCGCAGCACCAGGTTCTTGGGGTTTTGCTCGACCTTGTATGACAGCGACTGGATACGCTCAGCAACACCTGCATCCGCCCACAGCAGCGGGGGCGACAGTATCGCCAGTATGATGATCGCTCCCTGAAATAATTTCATCGTTTAAGCCCAGGCACACTAGATGGGCAGCCCAGTCACACAGTACTCCGCTAACGGGTCATCACAAATGAATCCAGAACCGCGCCATTGACATCCACAAAACTGGCCTCCAGACGGTTCTCATCGAGATCGATCACCACCGAGCCCAGTTCCAATTGGCTGAAAAAATTTGCCGGGTGGGGAAAACCCTCGGTTGTATAGGTTATCTTGCCACCGTTGCCCGCGACAGTGTAAACAACTTTATCGTCAAGCCCATTGCGGGCGATCTGGCTATAGGCCTGATCACCCTGTCCCGTAGCGGGCATATTCACAGCGTTCTGCTCAGCCATGGT
Source organism: Halioglobus sp. D3-4 (assembly GCF_055809315.1). Taxonomy (NCBI): domain Bacteria; kingdom Pseudomonadati; phylum Pseudomonadota; class Gammaproteobacteria; order Cellvibrionales; family Halieaceae; genus Halioglobus; species Halioglobus sp. D3-4. Next base: position 804,663 of record NZ_CM147907.1, on the reverse strand, counting down.
GGTCGCATCAAACGAGTCCGACAGACCTGTATGTCCATTGATGTAGTATGAGCGCTCGTAAATGTGGCTGTGCCCGGCGTAAGCCAGATCAACACCATACTGTTCAAAGATCGGCGTAAACTCCTCTCGGATCGCAAAGATAGGCTGATCGATACCGCCGAGTTCGCTGTCTGAATCGTGACTGCCCTTGGTATACGGTGGGTGGTGATAAATCACGATTGTCCAATCCTGATTGTTGGACATAAGATCATCCTTGAGCCACTGCATCATGGCTGCTCGGCTATCCGCATCACGAATCGAGAGTTGTGAATCGAGACTCACAACATGCACGTTGGCATAATCAAAGGAGTAATACTGCTCCGTTCCAGAGGACAAGCCACCGACCTCCGCATTCGTGGGCAGTGTAAAGATATTGAGATACGGCATGGGGCTGTCGGGTGCCGGATCTGGTCCGCCATTGGAACCATCGCCCAGCACCATATAATCGTTCGGGCTGGTCGAGGACGAAATTCCAATACTCCCCATCTCATGGTTGCCGATAGTGGGCCACACCGGCGTTGTAGCCAGCACTTCGGTGTACACGTCAAAGACCGCACTCTGATGTTCCATATCTGTGCCCTGATCGTAGGCATTATCGCCCAGCATTAAAAACAGGTCGGCCGGCTCATCGCCCTGGTTTTTAGCAAAGGTCATAAAACCATCGCGCACGTAAGCTGACTCAGGCTTGCCAGTACCACCCACCCCCGAATCACCGACTATCCAGATTCGGGTATTACCATCAGCAGGTAGTTCACCAGGCGGCGGCGCAGTGCGAAAATGATGCGCCTCGTCGGCAACACCAGCGCCTCCCACTGAGTAGTAATAGATGGTGTCAGGCTCAAGCCCACTCAACAACACCTCACTGTGTCCAGTAGCAGTGACAGTGGCCTGAGTCCTGCTATCCGCCGGCAACGCGGCTATATCCGTACCGAAGCAAACATTGTCCGCCTCCGCTCCGCCATCGGCGTTGCCGCGCCACTTGATGATGACACTGTCCGAACTCAGCTGCTGCAGGAACAGCCGTACAGCTTCCACTGCTGTTCCGGTACAGTTGGTCGAAGCATTATTACCGTCATTGTTGTTATTGCTACAGCCTGTCAGCACCAGACTGCTACTGACCAGCACAGGAATTATGAATTTGATCATCTGGCCGCCTCTGCACATTGCTTATTGTTAGAATACGGCCACCAGCATAAGTGATCCATACAGCGCTGCGCAATAGCACGGATTTACAAGTCTCTGCGGAGGTTTCGCACCCTCAGCACAATCGAGAGCCCTCAGCACAATCCAGAGCCTTCGGCGAAACCAAGAGACTCAGTGCAGTGGAGAGCCTCCGGCAAAGCCGGGAGCACTGCGCCGAATTGAGCGCCTTCAGCGGCATCAAATAGCACAGTGAGATTAGAGGCCCTCGACGTGAGCCCAGCCCGTCGTCAGGAGGCGAAACTCGGCCCTTGGTCAACTGCTATATAAAACTAAAATTTGCAGGCTCCGTCCCTTCCGTCACACCACCCGGGTACCGCGAATGGGCACCGGCTTGCCGCGTCGTGATTTCCATTCAGCCAGCGCAACCAGCAAACCGACCAACAGCCCTTTCGCCGCGCCAATATAGACACCGCCAGGTGTCATAAACAGCAGTGCAAGGACATACCCCGCCACCGTACACAACATCAGTATGCGAATGTAATTAAACAATTTACCCCTCCCCTCGCCCAGGCTCTTGAAGACCCTTCTTAAGGCGTTTTCCAGCGCAATGGATTGTGTAGCGCTTAGGGGTATTTAGGCCTGCGCTACGTGCAGCGTCAACGGATTACTGGAGATAAGTAGAGAAAATCACTGAAGTATGAGACCTGCTAGACGTTTTCAGAACAAGAGCGCAAAACAATTCGACACTTCTGCGGCACTAGCGCAACTGGCCAAGAGGCAAATCGTCCGCGCGTCGGCCGCTGCTTATCCGGCGCTCACTGTGACCGATAGTTGTGTAAGCATTGGTTAAAGTATCGTAGTGGGCGCGTCGGTCACCGTCCGTATCCCGCCTGTCCGGGTGGTGTACATAGGTGCAGGTGCACTTACGCGATGCGCAATCGGTAACGGGGATATGCGGCACCTCTTTCAGCAAAAATCGGGTACCTGCCAGCGCTCTTGCCCGTTCACATGCGCCGTCTGCAACAACAATTTCAGCGGCCCTGTAGGAGGCCTTCTGGCCGCCACTCTTACCATGCTTTTCATACACTCTCGCACGTGTTCGCCGCGCAACTTCCATTGAACTTTTAGTTGGCTTACTTTTGAATATCCCGAAAATACCTGACAGTAAAGTCACGGCTTTTGACGTTTTCTTCATGGTCGACTGTCTGAGTGAGAGACCTCCCCAATTGCCACCTTCGGTGGTGTGAGACGGGCTGCACCAATGTATTGCTGCATGCCTACGCGATCACTTTATATATAGTCCAGTTTCGCCGATCCTTCAACCCGCGGAAGCGCCGGAGCCGCAGTCGGGAACCGCGCGGAGAATGCCCCAAAGCGGTTCGGTTGAGAAATTGACATTCCTGCGTAAGTGGACAATGCTTGAGTTAAACTACACTGGCACACACAATAAAATGACCCGCTGAGGATTAGATTATGCTCGAAGAATTCAAGAAGTTTGCAATGCGCGGCAATGTCGTTGACATGGCTGTCGGGATCATCATCGGCGGAGCCTTTGGAACGATTGTCAAAAGCCTCGTCTCCGATGTAATAATGCCGCCTATTGGGCTGTTGCTTGGCGGCGTAGATTTTTCTGATCTGTTTGTCACGCTTAAGGAAGGCGCTGTTGCCGGCCCCTACGCCACACTCGCAGCAGCACAGGAAGCCGGCGCTGTCACCATCAGCTATGGCTTGTTTATCAATTCAGTGATCAGCTTCCTCATTGTCGCCTTTGCTGTCTTTTTACTGATCAAGGGAATCAATAATTTGCAGGCTGAAGAACCCGAGCCCGAAGAGGAAGTCACGACCAAGAAGTGTCCATTCTGTGTGACTGAAATCGCGATCGAGGCAACACGCTGCCCGAACTGCACATCCACACTCTGAGAAGTTCCTACCCGCCTCAGTGGTAAAGCTACAGAGCGCGCTGGCAAGTGCGCGCCTCGTTAGCCGTGCTGGAAATAAAAGTAATTGAACACCAAGCCCAGCGTATAAACAATCGGGAATGCCCAGTGCGCCGCGGTATCAATACGTTTGGCCACATCGCGATGCCCTCGTTTCCACAGGCTGTTGACCAACAGGCTCTCATAGATGCAAAGGCACATCACGATAAAGGAGTACAGCAGCACCGCATCCGTGAAGGTAAAATAGGAAATTCGCGGCATACTTCCATCGATCAGGAACTGGTAGGCAACGATGGTCAGTATCCCGATAAAAGCCACATTGAGGCGGTCGGCCAGATTTTCGATATCCATCCAGAATACGGCCCACATCAGCGACACCAACAGCACTAGTGGAAACATGACTTTCCAGAGCATATTGGAGGACTTCCGCTCCAAGGTAATCGTCATAGTAACCTCGGAGAACTCGGCCTTACTGCCGTAGTATCGAAAGTCGGCAAACCCGGCTTTGAGATCCAGATTGCGCAGATCCCACTGCGCTATATTCACCTTCTTATTCACCTCGGCATATTCCTCTGTGGCGCCCAATACATTCTGATCTACCACCAGTTTGACCTGATCGCTGTAATCACCGAAGGAAATAATAGAGGCCTGCAGTGTCTGCACATCGAACGGAAAGCTTTGCAGCGCCATAGGTGTCTCCAGCGTGACATTACGCTGGTCTTTATAGCGCACGGTACCGTCAGCTCTCACAGTGACACGCATTGCGTTGATGTCACCGTTGCCTATTTCATTGACGATCAGTAGCTGCGGCCACCAACCCGTAAACAATTCATTAAACTGAAACTCTCCCTGGAAGAGTTTGTAATCGCTACCCTCTGCGCTAGCGTCAAACTCCAATCGCGGGTCCTGCCACTCGGCGATCACGATAATTTCAGCCTGAAACGCCTCTTCCACCTCATCCATATCGATTATGTCAGCGAGAAAAATTCCCAGCTTGACCTCGGTGGGTGAACCCGGGGGATTCGGCATGCCGGCATCAAATGCCTGCACCGCTTGCGTGTAGTACATTGTCAAAAGGAAGACACCCGTTAACGCCAGGTGGAGGCGGGTAAATGCAGTAAATTTCTCTGCCATGACATATCCCAATGATAGCTGTTTGTTGTGTTCCCAAGAGTGGCGACGAATTATGACTCAGATACGGCCTGAGTGCTGCCCTTTGTTACCCGCTCTAAGCCATGTTATGGAGCAACATGCACTGCACGCAATACCATGATGGTACGAATCACTACTCGGCGCCTGCGCTGTGTGTTAGATTTGTGTGAGATCACGTCAACTAGTTATCGCGCAAGCGGAGAGAGAATATGAGAAGTGCTCTATTATTGCTTTGCCTGTTCGCACTGCCGACGGTCGAAGCTGTCGCTACCTGTAAACTTGAAAATCAGCGCGAGGTGCATGTAGGTACCAGTACTGGTGTTGCCGGCGAATGCTCCAACAGCGGCGCCGCCTTAAGCTGTTTCAGTGATGGCAAGAATACGGAAAGATTGAGTTGTGAAGGCCCGCAGGGCACTTACAGCGGCCCGGATATGCAAGCACTGATAGCAAGTGCCTGCGGCTGCAATGCCTCTTCAGAAGCTGGCAACGAAGCGACCGATCAACTGCAACAGGCAATAGAGAACTAACAGCACGATTTCACCATGCGCCGGGGGCAGCACCCGGCGAGTCGCCAGAATAGTCTCACCCTTTTGTACTTTAGCCCGTGCTTACCCTAGAATACCCAACCCCAACCCTTAACCACCGAGACCAAGTTTGTGGCCAAGCACACCAAGAAAGTTCGCGACCTTATTATTCTGACAAAAAGACATCCAGATATTAAAGCTTTGATGCAGGAAAAAAGCGCACCTGAAATCCACGGCACCAAGGTCTGGGCTTCAAGCTATTTCGTCATGGATTTTCTCGATGACAACCCCCCTCCAGAAAACTCCTCTATTCTGGAAATTGGTTGCGGCTGGGGAGTACTCGGTTTGTACTGTGCCAAAAAATTCAAAGCAAAGGTGTTGGCCACGGATGCAGATAAACGGGTATTTCCATTCCTGAAGCTGCATGCCAGGGAAAACAACGTAAAAATTAAGACAAAAGTCAGCCGCTATGAAGAGATAAGCAATGCTGTACTGGCCAAACAGGACATCATCGTCGGAGGCGATATCTGTTTCTGGGACGAACAGGTAGACGCCCTGTATGACACGATCAAGCGCGGCCTGAAGAATGGCGTGAAGACAATCATCATCGCCGACCCCGGGCGCCCCACATTTCATGATCTGGCGCAGCGCTGCAAACAGGATTTCAGGGCGTTTCTGGTGCCCTATGGTGTTTCCGACCCAGCGAACTACGATGGCTACTTATTGATAGTGAGTAATTAGGCCTGCAAAAAACAATGGCAGGCCCCGCGAATGGGCACCTGCCGGCGTAATTAATCGCTACAACAACACGGCATCCATGCCCGCTGTAAATCACTGCTTTTTCGGGTCATGCTCAGCCGGCGCGTCGGTTACCACCGCCGGAATGCGCACGCGCCCTCCCCGAGCGATCACCATGCCCACCCGGCTTGCCGCCACCTGCTGCGCGGCTGTTGCCGCGAGCTCTATTCCCGCTATTACCGCGGTTCCCGCCATTGCTACGCCCGCGACCACCACCGCCCCGACCATTTACAATTGGCTCGGCTTTGATGGATGGGTCGACGTCATATCCAGGCAGATTGACCTTTTGGATCGGCGAGCCCAGCAGCTTCTCAATATCTCGAAGCAGTTTTAGCTCATCCACACATACCAGCGATATCGCGTGGCCTTCCTGGCCGGCCCGCGCCGTTCGCCCGATACGATGCACATAGTCTTCGGGGATATTCGGCAGCTCAAAATTCACCACATACGGTAATTTGTCGATATCGATTCCGCGCGCGGCAATATCCGTGGCCACCAGTACCCGCACTGTCCCGGCTTTAAAATCCGCCAGTGCTTTTGTCCGTGCACCCTGGGACTTGTTCCCGTGTATGGCTGCCGATGTAATACCGTCTTTACCGAGTTGCTCTGCCAGCTTATTGGCGCCGTGTTTGGTTCGGGTAAATACCAGTACCTGCTGCCAGTCTTCCTCACCAATCTTCTGCGACAACAACTCGCGCTTGCGGTGCTTGTCTACCGGATAGACCACCTGGCTCACCAATTCCACCGCAGTGTTTTCTGGCGTCACCTGTATTTGTTCGGGCTCGTGCATGAATTCAGCAGATAAGGCTTTGATCTCGCGCGAAAACGTCGCGGAGAACAACAGGGTCTGTCGCTTGTTGGGAATCACTTTGAGTATTTTGCGAATATCGCGGATGAAACCCATATCGAGCATTCGATCCGCTTCATCCAGAATCAGAATTTCAATTTTTGACAGATCGATACTGCGCTGCTGCACATGATCGAGCAGACGGCCCGGTGTTGCTACGACGATATCAACGCCCTTGATCAGCTTCTGTTTCTGCGGGTTGATACTTACACCACCGAAAACAACCGCTGAGCGAAACGGCAGGAACTGCCCGTAGTCGCGCACGCTTTCATGCACCTGTGCGGCCAGTTCACGGGTAGGTGTCAACACCAGCACCCTGGGGTGCCGCTTTTGTCCTTCATCATGCGTCTCTTGTAACCGCTGCAGGACTGGAAGTGTAAAGCCGGCTGTTTTACCGGTGCCCGTCTGGGCGCCCGCTAACAAATCCCTGCCTTTAAGTACGATAGGTATTGCCTGTTCCTGAATGGGTGTTGCTTCTGCATAGCCCTGTTTTTCGACAGCACGCAGCAGTTCGGCCGACAGGCCGAGGTTTTTGAATAACATGTATATGTAACTCCTGAATCTCTCGATATGAGAGCGCCTGACCAGAATGCGCGGCAGTAAAATACCGGAGAATGGTTCGGTCCAGGCTTGAAATACTAAGTGGAATCGACCGTCACAGTGTATGAGACCGATGCGAGGTGCAGACCGAAGTGCACCCGGGAGCGCACTATACCAGAGGTACTGGTAAAAGATAGGGCGGAAAGTACACCCTCAGACACACCCGTGATACCTGCGCCGCAGCTGCGTGCCTCTGTTCGCATCGACAGACAGGCAATTTACTCCGTCAGGGCTGCGACTCGCTTTGGAGAAACGCCGTGCCGGTCTCAGCAAAGTACGTGCTGAGCGAGGCACTCAATACCAGACGAATGCGATGCGTGGGACCGGGACGAATGGCCAACGGCAACACCCAGCGCCTCGCACCACCCTGCACACGCTGCATTGATTGCGGGGCCGGGTCAGTATCCGCGGGACCGAGACTCAGAACTGCGCCCGCCAGCGCATGCGAGGCGTCCAGTTGCAGCAATTGCCCGTCGGCGCTTTCCCGATAGACAAGCCTGGCCCTGAACTCAACATTTTCAAGATCACAGGTTCCGCTGGCATATCGACAATTGCTTTGCGCCTGCAATGGATAGGAATGCCCTGCCCTGGCGGGCTCCGGGTTTTCGGCGCCCAATCGGCCGACCACCGTCCAGGCCAGCATGGCGAGAATCGGCGCGACAACAAGGGCGATGAGGAAATGCCTATTAATGGCCGGAATGCTCCTTCAACGTGATACCTCTAAGGTTTGTCGTGTATCACAAGCTCCAGATCGTGTGCGAGCGGGGCATGGTCTGGCGTGCGAATATTCTCAACCAACTGTTGCACCGCCAGTGGCGGCGCGGCAGTGACACGCGAGACGGCAAACGCCACTGCAAAGTTTACCAGTGCACCTACGCCACCAAACGCATTCGGTTCGATTCCCAGAAACCAGTTGGCGGGTCTTTCCCCGAGAAATGCCGTACCCGGAATGAACATAATGCCCTTATGCTGGAATACATAGAATAGAGTAATACTGATACCCGAGATCATTCCGGCAATCGCGCCTTCGCGGGTCACACGCAATGAGAAAATACCCATCATCAGCGCTGGAAAAATGGAGGAGGCTGCCAACCCAAACGCCAGTGCCACCGTGCCGGCGGCGAACCCCGGTGGATTCAAACCCAGATAACCGGCGCCGGCAATGGCACAGGCCATGGAAAGGCGGCTGGCCAGTAGCTCCTGCTTCTCGCTGATGCCGGGAAACAGCATGCCTTTGAGCATATCGTGAGAAATCGCAGAGGCGATGGCCAATAGCAATCCGGCTGCAGTAGACAGCGCCGCCGCCAGCCCCCCCGCCGCCACGAGAGCAATCACCCAGTTGGGTAGTCGCGCAATCTCGGGGTTGGCCAGCACCATAATATCCTGGTCCACCTTAGTCAGTTCATTGTCTGCGGGGTCGGCTGTGTAGGTGATACGGCCATCGTTATTCTTGTCCTCGAAAGCCAGCAATCCAGTCTTCTCCCAGTTCTGGAACCACTGCGGACGCTCGTCAATGGCCAGATACTGCCCCGGCTCGGGCTCCATCGTACTGATCAGGTTGAGTCGCGCCATGCCGGCAACCGCTGGTGCAGTCGTATAAAGAATGGCGATGAACACCAGCGCCCACCCCGCTGATGAGCGGGCATCCTTGACACTGGGCACGGTAAAAAACCGGATGATGACATGTGGCAGCCCCGCCGTCCCTATCATCAGAGACAGGGTGAACGCGAACATATTGAGCCCGCTGAGGCGCACGTCAGAGGTATATTCCCTGAAACCCAATTCGGTGACCACCTGATCCAGCCGGTCGAGCAGATAGACATTCGAGTCGACCAGCGTGCTACCGAGCCCCAGTTGCGGAATCACATTGCCGGTCAGCTGCAGGCTGATAAAAATAACCGGAATCGTGTAGGCCAGTATCAACACGCAGTATTGCGCTATCTGTGTATACGTGATGCTCTTCATGCCGCCGAGTACCGCATAGAAGAAGACGATTACCATGCCCACGTAAAGGCCGGTGTCGTATTCGACTTCCAGAAATCGGGAGAACGCCACACCCACACCTTTCATCTGCCCGATGACATAGGTAACGGAGCAGATAATCAGACATACGACAGCGACAGCGCGAGCCGCCTTGGAATAATAACGGTCGCCGATAAACTCGGGCACAGTAAACTTGCCGTACTTGCGCAGGTAGGGTGCGACCAGCATGGCCAAAATCACAAAACCACCGGTCCAGCCCATCAGAAAGACACTGCCACCATAACCCATAAAGGCGATCATGCCGGCCATGGAGATAAAAGAAGCAGCCGACATCCAGTCTGCGGCTGTCGCCATGCCATTGAGGACCGGGTGGATGCCACCGCCGGCTACATAGAAATCCCGGGTGGTAGCTGCTCGGGTCCAGAACGCTATCCCGATATAGAGCGCAAAACTCGCCCCGACTACAAGATAGGTAAGAGTCCGAAGGTCCATCGTGTAAGCTCCTAATCTGCGCTACTCATCTTCCACACCGAACTCGCGATCCAGTGCGGCCATTTTTTTCGCGTAGTAGAAGATCAATGCAACAAAGACATAAATGGAACCCTGCTGCGCAAACCAGAAACCCAGCTTATAACCACCAACCTGAACATGATTCAGTACATCCACCAGCAGGATGCCACATCCAAAACTGACGACGAACCACACCATTAGCAATTTAATCACCAGTGATATATTCCGTCGCCAGTATTGCCTGGCTCGCGCTTGAGATAATCGCGGCACAACACTCTCCCTGCCCTTGTTATTGTCGGCACTACTATAGTTGGATTCCACGCTCGATGCATCCCACACCGCGGTGCAACGGTATCTATACAGGACCGGCCAGCAACCTGAATCCCGCAACAATAGCCGACAAAGTTGTATTGTATGCAATTGCCTTTGTTGCTATTTTCTTTTTGGGAACCGGCGCATATCGTCGTCAGCAACTGGAGATCGAACACATGACCACAGCAAAGAAAAAGACACCCAGCAAGAGAAAAGCACCTGTCAGGAAAAAAGCACCGGTCAGCAAGCGGGCACCGGCAAAAAAAGTCGCTGTGAAAAAGTCAGATGTCAGCGGTTTTTTCAGCAATGCATTCAGGGAAGCGTGGGATCAACTGGACGAATGGGTCGATACGGCCAAGTTGAAAGCGAAGGAACTGGCGGCGGAAGAAAAACTACAGCAGAAAAAGGCAGAACTCGCTATCAAAGCTGAAGTCGACCGCGCCAAGCATCTTGCAGATCAGGCAGAAAAATGGATGAGTGACCGTATCAAGTCCGACACCAAAAAAATCAAAGCCTATGAGAAAAAGCTGAAGAAGCAACTCCGTGCAGCCGAGAAAAAACTAAAGGCACAGGCGAAAGCGGCCGAAAAAAAGGCGAAAAAGCAGGGCAAGGAGCTGACAAAAAGCATTCAGGAGATCACCGAAAAAGTAACGCCTACGGCCAAGCCCAAAGCCAGGGCTAAAACAACATCGAAGGCGAAAGCGAAGACGAAGACGGCACCGAAAAGAAAAGCAGCTCCAAAGAAAAAAACGCCACCTAAGGCCAAGGCGGCTCCGAAAAGGAAAACTGCACCGGTAAGAAAGACGGCTCCGAAAAGTAAAGCTGCGACAAAAAGAGCTGTTGCGACGACTAGAAAGGCGAGGACAGTCGCTGCGAAAAAATAATCGCGGCTTGGATGCATAAAAAAGCCCGGCAGGATTTCTCCTGCCGGGCTTTTTTGTCTTCTACTATGATGACGGCTAGAACTGCACCCGCTTGGTAAACCCACCGTCGACTACCAGGTTCACGCCGGTGATAAACGCTGCAGCAGGGCTCGCAAGGAAGACCACCGCATTGGCCACCTCTTCAGGTGTGCCGAGCCGACCAGTCGGCGATGATGCAACCGTGCTATCATAAATGTCGGTAGCGTGGTTTTTGATCATATCCCAGCTGCCGCCATCGACAAATGTGGGGCCTGGAGACACCGTATTCACGCGCACACCGGCACCCGCTACCGACTGGCTCAACTGCGCGCCATACGTGATCAACGCGGCTTTCATTGCGTTGTAGGGCTGTGGCATCAGGAAGGTTTCCACAGCAGCAGTGGAACTCATCAGAATGATAGAACCGGCATCGGACTTTTCCAGATAGGGCAATGCCTCTTCAATACCGCGCGTGGTGCCCAGGATGTCGGTTTCGAGGTTATTGCGCCAGCCCTCTTCACCCATGACGCCACCACCGGCACTAGCCATTCCGATGAAGATATCGATACCACCGAGTTCCTCTGCCGCCTTGCCAATCCAGGCGCGATAAGCGGCGTCATCGGTGACATCTACAACCGCGCCTGTGGCCTTGACACCTTTGGCAGCCAGCGACGCCACAGCTTCATCAATGTTCTCCTGATTGCGGGCACAAAGCGCGACGTTTGCGCCCTCCGCTGCCAACAGTTCAGCGCAGGCTCGGCCGATACCCCTGGCTCCACCGACGATGACTGCGTTCTTACCATTCAGATTGAGATCCATGATTCCCTCTCGTTTGAGTTATGTACGCCATTTGGCCTGGACGAATGATAGTAACTGAATGAGAAAAAAAAACAATCAAGCTGGCTTGTATTATTCAAGATGCCGGTCCCGACGATGACACGCCATGTAAAGAAAGGACACAACCCTACCCACAGATACCCAGAGGGGCCGGCGGCCGGAGAACGCTTCAGCAAATCAACGTCCTGTCGGTAACCGGCGACTTCAGACAATACAGGCAACAGCCAATAATGACTGATTGGGTTGTGTCCGTTTGTAGCGATTACGTATGCTGTTGAAATATTTACATGCCATTCGATACTCAACCGCCTGTGGTACAGCCAGCATCAACAGTCACACCACTGCCGCAGGCGCTGTCTTCTGGCACAACAATTGCGACACTCAACACAGAGGAAAGGTATATAACTGTGAACTGTCAGCTGCGATGACAGGAAGGTAGATGCACTTTGCCCAGTAACCCTGCTCACGCACAGAGGAGTGCATACATGGAAACCCCCGATATCACTGATATGACGTCAAAACCTGCCATGTATTTTGCCTGTCCCGAAGACATTGTCGAAAGCGAGCGGTTACAACCGGCCGACAAAATTGCCGCGCTAAGAGAGTGGGAGTTCGACGTCCGGCAACAAGCGGTGGCCACTGAAGAAAATATGGGCGCCACTGCCGCCGTGACGCTGCAGGACGTTCACAACGCTATGCGTGCGCTGGGACATGAACCGGACACCGACACTTCGCCCGGAGGCAAGGCGGGATAAACTGGCCGGGCAGTTGTCCGTAAAGTCACAGAAAATTGTGGGCACCATTAGTCTGCACGGCTTCGATACACGCCGCCACTAGTGCACCCGACGCGAGGAATTTGCGCTGGACCGGGCAGTAGGCGTCAAATACACTGGACCCATAATTAATAAGAGGTTCCAGTTATGAATTTATCCCCCACCAAGGCGTTACTCAGTCTGTTGTTTACCCTAGCCGTTGTCAGCGGCTGCAAAGACAACCCCACCATTGCCGAAGCATGTGTTGCCGGTCCCAAGGCTGGCAATCCGGTGATTATTGTAGGTGGCACCTTCAGTCCGGCCATTGCCAATGAACTATTTCTCGGCAATGCTATACAGGCTGAGGGCCATACGCATTGTGTACTGGAGCTGAAAGGTACGGAGGAACTCGGTGACCTTCCCGGCACGATGAATATTCTGGTATCGGCTGGTGCGTTGAAGCTTTTTGTTGACGACGTGCTGGAATGGTCAGGTGCCACAGCCGTCGATCTGGTAGGGCACTCACAGGGTGTGCTGGCGGCGCGCTCCTACATCAAGGATTTCGGCGGAGCAGCACACGTGGGGAAACTGGTGTCGCTGTCGGGGCCGAACTCCGGTGTCGATTCTATTCCGTTACTGGATTTTTTCATCGGACCGGTACTCGGCGCCTTCGGTGTCGACTGTGAGGAAGTCGCACCGTGCGTGCAAATGCAGATAGGCTCGGACTTTATCACCGACCTCAACGCCGGCGACATGACCCCTGGAAACGTGGAGTACTTTGCTTTCTATACGAATAACGATGAACTGGTCTGGTATTGGGACGAAGGGCCATTTGGCATCCCGTTCGTAAATTATGACAATGCCAAACTCGGGCCAGGCGCCACCAATATTGAAATCGGCCAGATGTGCCCGTTCCGTATTGTCGGCCATCTGGGCATGATCGCAGACCCTGTGCCCATCCACATGACACTGGATGCACTGGCGGGCAGAAGTATTTCAGTGCCGTTCTTCACCTGCTGGCTGCCGCCTGTCGTTATCTAGGGCAAGGTACAATCCTAAGCTGCGTTCTACATTGCTGAACGGCGATACAGACAGCGCCTGTTAGATCATGTCGCAGAGCTGACGCTCTAAAATGTTCTAACTCATTCGCAACAACGCAGAGCGGATGGTACCCGCTATGAATTCAGTAATGATGAACTTTCGACAGAAGTAGTTTAAAGCCGTGTATCTGGAAGGTATGGGGAATGTGCAGGCTATCGGACAAATCAACCTGTCGCGCGCCATATAGCCACACCAAGACGCCTGACAACCTTCTGACTACAGCTTTACTGAAAAAAACCGGACGCCAATGCCAAAGCGCACAATGGAGGGACAAACACATACCCCAGAAACGACGAAACCCCTATAAAAATAGAGGTTTCACGATAATAAATGGCGGAGCGGACGGGACTCGAACCCGCGACCCCCGGCGTGACAGGCCGGTATTCTAACCAACTGAACTACCGCTCCACGGTAGAAAACTCTCGGTAAATTGGTGGGTGGTGACGGGATCGAACCGCCGACCCTCTGCTTGTAAGGCAGATGCTCTCCCAGCTGAGCTAACCACCCCAAAAACCGAGAACGCGCATTATAGAGATTCTGGTTGAGCGGTCAATGCCTGGCCCGATAAATTGCAAAAAAAATAGAAATATTAAAAGCCGTTGATTTTAGTAGTAAAATCGATTGGACAATCCCTGACCAAGCGCGCAACAACGACAGCGGTAGAGACCTCCTGTTATTTCACGCGCAACCATCGAGTAAACCCTAATGGAAATCTACAAAGAATTTCACTTTGAAGCCGCGCATCGCCTGCCCAATGTCCCGGAGGGACACAAGTGTGCGCGACTGCATGGCCACTCCTTTCATGTCCGCTTGGTGGTGTCCGGCGATGCGCCCGAGCCCGCGGGCTGGGTGATGGATTTCGCGGAACTGAAAACGGCCTTCAAGCCGCTGTACGACCAACTGGATCACCACTACTTGAATGATGTTCCCGGCCTGGAGAACCCGACCAGCGAAAATATCGCCAGGTGGATATGGCACAGACTCAAACCTGCTGTTCCGCTGTTGTACGAAGTGGAGATTCGCGAGACCTGCACCAGTGGCTGCGTGTACCGCGGGGACTAACTTTTCTTCATCTGGTCGTAACATTATGACAGCGACACACGCATAAATCCCCGCTCTGTAAAAATGCGGTAACATAGCGAAAACTACTTGACGAACGCGCAGAGACTACACAATCAGTACTTTTGCAATCTGCCTGGGTAACGTTACCGCTCTTCACACCCCAAGTTGTTTCCAAATCAGTTGCGAAAGTTACTTGAAGTAGCACTATCACAAATGTTATGCACACCATGCACAGCGCAAGTCTGTTTCACGCAGTTAGCTTTTTCTTTGCATTTAAATACTCACATTATCGATATAACTATATGTTTTTTATAGATATTGCCGGATTGTATGTTTTTTGACCAATCTGTGACGTAGTACCGTATGACGGGTCTTGAGGGCTACCTGAACAATTTATTCACGGAGTTATCCACAGTTTCTGTGGAAAAATGATGACAGCGTAAAGTGTTACAGAAGCGCTCGGTTAGGAAACAAAGTTACTCATAGTTGCACCGCCCCGGCTGGCTTAATTGAGCGTTACAATACCGAATTCAGCGCACGCCAACGCACAGCACTGGTAGCAGATAATCTCTCACTGCATTGCGAGATTTGAGTTCTACCCCCATTTTTGGAAACATTACCAGCGATACTGCCATCCGCACGATAAGGTCCGTCATAAAATCAACACGGACTTGCTCACCTATTTCTCCCGCCTCCTGCGCCATGCGCACATGAGGCGGCCAGAATGAGAGGCTGCGCTGGTAAAAATTCCGGTCCAGAAACATCATCGCCAGTGTCTCTGGCTCGACCTCGGCCAGCGACGCGAAGATACCCGTCTGCATATCCTTACGGCCAGCCATTACCGAGAGCGTGACTTTATCTACCAGGGTGCTCTCCTGGCCCAGTTGTTCCTCGGTGTGATTGAGGAAACGCTCCTGCTGTCGCCTGATGATACCTTCAACCAGTTCTTCCTTGGTCCTGAAGTAGCGATAGATTGAACCGCGGGACAACTTGCCAACTCGCGCCACCTCGCCCATGGATGTGCGGCGGATACCAAAGCGCTGGATACACAGTTCACCTGCATCCAGTATTCTGATGACCATCGGATCGTCATAGTTCAGAGCGTTAAACTGCATTTCCGACATTGTGTCCAGCACTGCCTTGACCATTGATGAGTATTGAACAATAATCATTTTTTGTACATTTGTCTATTTGTGCAGAGCGGCGATTACTCTGCCAGACGCACGAATCCCGGATATCAGTTCTGATAAGAAAAGGTGGCACCCATGGCCGAATCACGTTCCAGCTATGATTACATTATTGTCGGCGCCGGCTCTGCCGGCTGCGCGTTGGCATATCGACTATCGCGTGAGGCCAGCCGTAAAGTGTTGTTGCTGGAAGCCGGAGGCAAGGACAACTCCCCATTGATCCACACCCCGCTGGGCTTTGCCTTCCTGATGAAAAACCCCAAGGTCAATTGGTGCTACGAGACAGAACCTGAACCCAACATGCACCACCGCCGTATCTCCTGGCCGCGCGGTAAAGTGCTGGGTGGTACCAGTTGCATCAACGGCATGGTCTATATTCGCGGGCAACGCGAAGACTATGACCACTGGAGTGAACTGGGCAACGCCGGCTGGTCCTATGACGAAGTACTGCCCTACTTCAAACGCTCCGAACACAAAGCAGAGGGTGGCAGTGACTACCACGGCTACGGGGGCCCGCTGTGGGTGGAGGATGTCGCTAACGAGCAGAAGTTGGAACTCGCCGATATCTATATCCAGGCTGCGATACAAAGTGATCTACCCTATAACCCGGATTTCAACGGAGCCACTCAGGAAGGCGCCGGTTACTATCAGGTCAATATCCGCAACGGCAAGCGCCAGAGCACCGCGCGCACCTTCCTGCGCGCATGCCAGAACCGACCTAACCTGACAGTCGTCACTGGCGCGCTGTGTGAGAGAATCCTGATTGAGGACGGCGCAGCGGTCGGCGTGGAATACCGCCTCAGCGGAAAGAAAGAGTCTCAGGTTCAGCGCGCCTATGCCAGCGGCGAAGTCACTCTGTGCGGTGGCGTGATCAATACACCACAGCTACTGGAGTTGTCGGGCATTGGCGATAAGGCACATCTGGAATCCTTGAATATTCCGGTTGAGAAGGACTTGCCAGGCGTCGGAGAAAACCTGCAGGATCACCTGACGATCAATGTACAGCAGGGGCTGCATGGCGTGCCAACCTTTTACGAGGAGAGCCGGCCGCTGGCCATGGTAAAAAATGTGTTCAAATACCTACTGAAAGGCCGCGGGCTACTGGCACACCCGGCAGCACAGGTGGGTGTGTTTTTCCGCACGAATGAAAAAGTAAAACGCCCTGACGCGCAGGTTCACTTTGCGCCCGCAGCGAGTGAGCCCGACGCCAAGGGCAATCTGAAACCCAAACCCGGCACCACCGCCACCGTGTGCTACCTGCGGCCCGAAAGCCGCGGCAGCGTGCATATAAAAAGCACGGAGGCAGACAAAGCCCCGGCGATTCGCGCCAATTATCTGGAATCGGAAAATGATCGCACGGCGATTGTCGCGGCGCTGCGTCGAGTAAGAGACATTTTTCGCTCTCCCGCGCTGGACAAGAACCTCGGTGAAGAATTTCGGCCGGGGGCGCTGGTACAGAGCGATGAGCAGATTCTTGACTATATCCGGGCGGAGGCCGAGTCAGTTTATCACCCTGTGGGCACCTGCAAAATGGGCTCCGATAAAATGGCTGTGGTCGATGAACGCCTGCGCGTACATGGCGTGAAACGCCTGCGTGTCGCAGATGCCTCCATCATGCCGACAATCGTTTCCGGCAATACCAATGCTCCGGCCATCATGATCGCCGAAAAATGCGCGGACATGCTGCTTCAGGATGCCGGGGTCAATGTCACATTGCCTGAACCACAAACTGTAAAAACCAAACCCAGGAAGCACAGAACCGCAAAAACTGCTGCCACCGCCTAAGCGCAAACAGAGGAACCTGAGATGAATGCACCTGTAAAAGACAGTTCCACCGACACCGACCTGCGCACCATCCTCGCTAGTCAACGCCATGCGTTTCGAGCAGAGGGGCCTGTCGCGCTCGCGACGCGTATTGACCGAATTGACCGCTGTATTGCCATGCTGGTCGACAACAAGGAAGCCATCTGTGATGCCGTCGACAAGGATTTTGGCTGCCGCTCCAAGTACGTCACGTTGATGACAGATGTGATGAACTCCGTCGGCAGCCTCAAGTTCGTGAAGAAGAACGTGAAGAAATGGATGAAGCCCGAGAAGCGATCACCCTTTATGCCGATGAATTTCCTCGGCGCCAAAGCGCATGTGCATTACCAACCCAAGGGTGTTGTCGGCATTATGACGCCATGGAACGTGCCGGTGAATATGATCTTCAGC
The DNA here is from genome assembly GCF_055809315.1 of Halioglobus sp. D3-4. NCBI lineage: Bacteria > Pseudomonadati > Pseudomonadota > Gammaproteobacteria > Cellvibrionales > Halieaceae > Halioglobus > Halioglobus sp. D3-4. Next base: position 786,763 of record NZ_CM147907.1, on the reverse strand, counting down.
CCTCTGGCTGATGTACTGGGCGCTGGCAACCGAGCGATGATAAAACCGTCAGAGTATACGCCGCATACGGCTGAGATCATGCAAAAGCTATTCGCACAGTATTTCGAAGTCTCGGAGATCACCGTTGTAACCGGTGGACCTGAAGTCGGTGCGGCCTTCTCTGCGCTACCGCTGGATCACCTGATCTTTACCGGTGCCACCAGCATCGGCCGGCTAGTGATGCGCGCCGCCTCTGAGAACATGGTACCGGTGACGCTGGAACTCGGCGGCAAGTCGCCGGTCATTGTCGGCGAGGATTGCGATATTCATGTGGCAGCAGAACGTATCATCACCGGCAAAGCGATGAACGGCGGCCAACTGTGTGTCAGCCCAGACTACTGCTTTGTACCCCAGAACCGGCTGGAAGCGTTCATCAACCGCAGCAAGGCGGTGATTGCTGAACAGTTCCCCACGGTACAGGGTAACCCCGACTTTGTTGCGTGCATTAACGAGCGACACTTTGAGCGTGTCAAAGGCTACATCAGTGAAGCCGCCAAAAAGGGTGCCCGCGTCATCCCGCTCTGCCCGCCCGGCGAGGAGTTTTCCACGAAAAAGGATCACAAGATCGCCCTGCACCTGGTGGTAAATCCCGAGGATGAGCTGGCCTGTATGCAGGATGAGATCTTCGGCGCCATGCTCAACATCAAGACCTACGACAACCTGCAGGAAGTGATCGACTTTATCAACGCTCGCGAACGCCCACTTGCCCTGTACTACTTTGGCAAAGACAAAAAAGAGCAGGATCGGGTGATCAATGAGACGCACTCAGGCGGGGTGGCTGTCAACGCTATTGCACTGCACGTGGCCTGCGATGACCTGCCCTTCGGCGGTAGCGGACACAGCGGCATGGGTAACTACCGTGGCCGCGACGGCTTCCGCACATTCAGTCACGCTCGCGGTGTGTATCGTGAGGGTTTTGTTGATATGGCGAAGCTGGCGGGCACACTGCCTCCTTACGGCCAGAAAGTGGCCGACATGCTGGAGTCACAAATCAAGAAGTAGGATCGCACTAGGCTAATGCAAGGTGGGCGCGCTTTCGGATACCACCACTGACTGTAATTGCTTGCCCAGCATGATGACGAATCCCTGACGGCGCTCGACACCGTCCCAGCTGTAGTCGAACCGGTATTGTCGCCAGATTCGCCAGCGCCTGGTGTCATCGCGACTCATTGAGACGCGCTGTATGTGCACTGATTGATCCAGCAACTGAAAATCGTCGCGCTCACTGCTGCGCTTCACCGCCTGTACTGCGAGTTCTCGCACGCGTACCGCGCCCAAAAAATGCAGGCAGAGCACGCCCAATACAAACAGTGCCACTACATCAAGAAGGGTAAAGTACACGCTAAACTAACTCTCGTCTTCGAAGTAATGCGCAAGCTTACGTTGTTCGGCGGACTCAAGAAAGCGCTGGACGATGCCATTGAACAACTGCGGTTTCTGCGCGTGCAGCCAATGGCTGCAATCGGGCATGATTTTCAGCTCCGCTGCGGGAAATAATGCCTGTATAGTCGGCCAATGCTGCGCCTGTATATAATCTGAAGCACCGCCCTTCACAAATAAAACAGGCCCTTCATACTCCAGTCCTGCCCCGGGAGCGATCAACAGCTCGGGCAATGATGCCTTCAGGCCAGCGACATCAAATCGCCATTGATAACCGTCCTGCTTGTCTGGCTGCAGACTACTCAGCAAAAACTGTATGACACCCTCCTCCGGGATATACGCAGCCATACGCGCAGCCGCCTCATCGCGACGGCTGCACGGCTGTGTCGCCACCGCTTCCAGCGCCGCAAATATATTTTCGTGATGCGCGGCATAGGCCACAGGGGCGATGTCGGCAACGGTCAGTGATGATACGCACTGCGGCCGGCGCAACGCCAATTCCATCGCTACTTTACCGCCCAGCGAATGGCCCACAAAGTGCGCCTGCGACAGCCCCTCGTCACCCATCCACTGCGCTACCTTATCGGCCATCACCGGCAAGCTCAGCGATGTCAGCCACGCCGACCTACCGTGATTTGGCAAATCCAGGCTAAATACTGTGTAGTGCGGCTGCAAAGCACGTGCCAACGCACCGAGATTGTTGGCCGAACCAAACAGACCGTGCAACAGAACGACCGCTGCTCCGGCACCCTCGCGCTTGGCGTACAAATCCGCTGTCATTTACCGCTGTGTCCTCTGCCAGTTTTTGCTACCATGGCCACACTATAATGGATTGGAACCCCGTATGCGCCGCTTTAAACCCCACTGTCACCTCGCCGCCCTGTTCATTGCGTTTAGCGCGCTGGTAGCCTGTAGCGGCACACCCACGTACAACCCCACCACGTTCCCCTATCAGATCGAGCAGGCAAAGCTCGATGAGAAGCCGATCAAAACGGTAGTCATTGCACATGTCAACCTCGGCACACAATCGCGCAACTATCTGGAAAAAGAAGCCCCCCGTATCGACGGCCGCGTCGCCAGTTACCTGAAAGAAAACGGCTTCAAGGTACTGCCTCAGAGAGAATTCGAGCAGCACTGGAATGTCGCAGAACGCGCCTTCGGCAACCCGGTGGATCCCACCACCGGCAAATTGAACCGCAAAACCTTCGCGCTGATCATGCATCAGGTGCGCGATGAAATGCAGGAATCGACCAACCTCGATGCCTTCATCTTCACCGATCTGGTGGAGTTCGAAGTAGCGTTCAGCAGTGGCCTGAAGCACATCGCACGCTGGGATGGTGTCAGCCGCACCCCCACTATGCAAGGGCCGGGTGACGGCGTCAGCACCGAGTTCGACTGGAATATGCTGGCAGCCGTCGCATCCCTACAGGTGACTATCTACAATATGGATCTGGAAGCTGTATTTTCCGGTCGCGGCGGCCTGGACGCCACAGACGCCATTGACAGCCGCTCCTCCTCGGGGCGTTATATCCGACGGCGGAATATTCTGGAGAATGACAGCAGTGTCGACGAGGGTATTCGCCTGGCTTTCTACCCGTTTATTCCTACAGACGACTGGCCGGGTAACCCTTAACGGCAAACCGCGCGGCCAAACCAGGGGCACAAGCTTGAAGAAGTTCCTCTTTTTTCTGAGTGCGGCCGTTGTTGCACTACTGACCTGGTATTTCTGGCCGTCTGCAGCACGCGATACAGTGCCCCGTACAACGGACGCAGAGACATTGCGCGATACCACCAGCGGACCCGTCATAGGCAGCAGTGATGCCGACAATACCTTTGTCTGGCTGGGCATTCCCTTTGCCGCTGCCCCTGTTGGCGATCTGCGCTGGCGCGCGCCACAGGCGGCAGAATCCTGGAGCCGGACTAGAGAGGCCATCGAATTTCGCGACCCCTGTGTGCAACTGTCCGGGCCACTCGATGGGCTCCCCGATGACAGTGGCGCAGTTGTAGGCAGCGAAGACTGTCTCTACCTCAACATCTGGGCTCCGCGTACCCACAGCGGCACTGAGTCGGAAAAACTCCCCGTCATGTTCTGGATCCACGGCGGTGGCAATACCATCGGCACCGCCAACACCTATCCAGGCTCCAAGCTAGCCGCGGGCGAGCAGGTCATTGTAGTCACCATCAACTACCGGCTGGGCTTCTTTGGCTGGATGAGCCACCCTGCGCTGCGTAAAGATGGCCGCGATGCGCTCGATGCCAGCGGCAACTATGCCAACCTCGACATGATTGCCGCATTGCAATGGGTGCAGAACAACATCGCCAATTTCGGTGGAGACCCGGACAAGGTTACGGTATTTGGTGAATCCGCTGGCGGTCGTAACGTCTATGCGCTGATGGGTTCACCTCTGGCTAAAGGTCTTTTCCAGCGCGCTATCGCGCAGAGTGGTTCAGTGAGTACCACACCGCGCTGGCGCGCCGAGAACTTTCACGATGATCCTAAACCCGGGATGGCGCTCAGTTCCAGGGAATGGCTTCTGCTGCAATTGCAGAACGCCGGCGAAGCAGCGGACCGGCATGCGGCTAAAATGGTCCTCGCCGGCATGTCGGATAATGAAATACACGATTTTATGTACTCGCGCGGCACCGCACAGATTCTCGAGGGCATCTCCGGCGGCGCCGGTATGTACCGAGCCCCGCAGGGTTTCCGCGATGGCAGGGTGTTACCTAGAACCACACTCAACAAGGTATTCAGCGACCCCGGCAATTACAATAACGTGCCGCTGATTACCGGCACCAACCGCGACGAGATGAAACTGTTTCTGGCGCAGAACCCGGAGTTCGTCTCGCTGCGCCTGGGGTTCATTCCACAGATAAAAGATCCCAAAGCCTACAACGCGCTCGCAGCCTACCTCAGCGACAACTGGAAAGCGCTGGCTGTCGATATGCCCGCGGATACTATCGCCACACACAGCCCACAATCCGTATTTGCCTACCGCTGGGACTGGGATGAGGGCGGTAAAAACTGGCTGGTTGATTACAGCGAATTGCTAGGCGCCGCCCACGGCCTTGAAGTGGCCTACATATTCAACGATTTCGAGGGCGGCATCAGCGTACCCGGGCTGTACAACCGCGACAACATACCCGGACGCGATCTGCTCGGCGCACAAATGCGCAGCTACTGGTCTGAATTTGCCCGCAACGGAGCACCGGGGCGCGGTCGCAGCGGCTCCCTGCCCCTCTGGAAGCCCTGGAGTAGTAAAGGGCCCAACATGATGATACTGGATAGAGCCGCCGACGGCGGCTTGCATATGGTCAGGGAGCCGATGACGGCGGCAATGCTCAAGCGCCGTGTGGCCGAAGATCCAGACATACCGGATCTGCGCACGCGCTGCGAACTGTATGTTCAGCTCTTTCTACTGGCCAACGCCGGCGCAGATGTGTGGAGTGCAAAGCAGTACAACACATTGGGTTGCGCTGAATTTGACCCCTGGTCTCTCGAGTTGAGTCGTTAAAGCCGCTGTTACGCCTGTGGTTTGATCAGGTACTTTTCCCCGGTAGCCTGCCGGCCGTACACCTGAATAGCCTCCAGTGACAACGCTTCTGCCAACGACACCTCTCGGGTGTAATGGCTGGCAAAGGTCGTTTTGATTTCGGCCGCGACCCGGGCCCGCATCTCAAGTCCTTTCTCCATACCGACTTTCTGCAGGAACGGCGTCAGCAGGAAACCGGACAGGCTCCAGGCAAAGCCGAAGTTCCGGTTAAGCACTGTGGGGCTGCGATCGAGACCGCCGTAGATGTAGACCTGCTTGAACACATCGCTGCCATACCCGTTGTATCCCGTCATACTGCGCACGGCAGCAGCCTCCATGCAGGAGAGTATTTGGCTGGCGAGCTTACCGCCTCCGGTGGCATCAAACGCCAACGTCGCACCGGTTTCCTCCAGTGCATCCGTGAGTTCGTCGTAGAAACGCTCACTCGAGGAATTTACTATATATTTGGCGCCCAGCTCTTTCAGTACCACTTCCTGTTCTGTCTTTCTCACGATATTTACCAGCTCGATCCCCTCATTAATACAAATGCGGTTAAGCATCTGACCGAGATTGGATGCCGCCGCGGTGTGAACCAGCGCTGTGTGGTTTTCCATACGCATGGTCTCGACCATCGCCAATGACGTTAGTGGATTGACGAAACAGGAAGCACCTTCAGCGGCTGTTGTGCCCTCCTCCAGCTCCAGACACATGAAAGCATTGACACAACGGTACTGGCTATACATCTCGCCACCGATAATACCCACACGTTTGCCCAGCAGCGCCTGCGCGGCTTCCGAGTCACCGGCGGCGATCACGGTGCCGGCGCCTTCATTGCCCACAGGTAGCGATTGCCCCACCCTCGCGGCGACCATTTTCATCATTTCCTCGGGCACCTCAGCCCTCACCATGGGTCTGTCGGCAGTTCCGGACACCCTGGCAGTACTCAGGTCCGCCGGGCCGAATAACAGTGCCAGATCGGACGGATTCAGCGGTGTGGCTTCAACTCTCACCAGTACTTCATCTGGCCCGGGCTTGGGAATGGCGACATCCAACAATGTGATTTCCAGCATTCGGTCTTCGGTGATGGTGGAGCGGAGTTGCAGTCCTGTACTTGCCATAGGTCTATCCTCAGTCTACGGTGCGGAAAGTTTTCCGGTATCCTACAGCTTCTGGCTGAAATTTACCCGCGCCGCTGACCCTTAAAGTAATAATCGGGCATGGCTCTCTCGGTCCGATACGCTCGCTCCCACCACACACAGGCCACCGCGGAGAGTGATAACGGACATCTCCCGACATTCAGTTGCCATCAAAGGCGAAATACTAGTTGAATGGCCATATCAGGGGCGCGAGCAATACGGTTACCAGTCCAAGCAGAATATTGAGCGGCACACCGATGCGCAGATAATCCGAGAAACGGTAACCGCCGGGGCCATAGACCATCAGATTGGTCTGGTACCCGATGGGCGTCGCAAAACTGGCCGACGCCGCCATCATCAGGCTGACAATAAACGGCCAGAGCGACACACCGAGCGACTCTGCTGCGGATTGTGCGATCGGGAACATCAGTACGGCAGCAGCATTGTTGGTGACGACTTCGGTGAGCACAGTGGTGAGGGCATAAATCACCAGTAACGCCAACCAGGGATTATCGCCGACCAGAGAAAGTCCGCTGGCAGCGATGGCACTCGCGGCGCCACTGACTTCCAGTGCGTTCCCCAGTCCAAGGGAGGCGCCGATCATCACGAGCACCGACCAGTCGATACTGGCTCGCGCTGAAGCGGTACTGGTACATCGCGTGACCAGCATAGTACCACCGGCGAGCAAAGCCGCCTGCAACATCGACAACCAGCCCGCCGCTGCCACTACCACCATCATGAATAAAATCAAGGTCGCTAACCAGGCGCGGTCGTGGCGCGGCACTGCCTCTCCCAGCAGCGGGTGCACCAGCAGGAAGTCGCGATTCTGTTGCTGTTGCTGCACAAACACCGGCCGTGTTTCCAACAACAGAGTATCGCCGGTATGCAAAACGATATCGCCAATTCGCCCTTCGATACGTTCACCATTGCGCGCCACCGCGATGACTACTGCATCGTACTGGGAGCGAAATTTCGCATCGCGAATCGAGTGACCAATCATTGGACAGGTAGCAGAAATGACGACTTCCACCAGCTGACGGTTACTGCGCGGCGTCGCCAGATCAAACAGGTTCTCCGGTGCGGGGACCAGGCCTGGCTGGCGCACCAGCTCGACCACGGAGTTGACAGCACCGACAAAGACCAGTCGATCACCGGCGTGTAATACCTCCTCTGGCGATACGGCCACTATAACATTGTCACTGCGCCATATGCCTGACAGAAAGACTCCCGGAAGATGTCGTAAGCCGGCGCGTTCCACAGTTTTGCCGACCAGCGGACTGGCGGTACTCACCATGAATTCTATGGTGTACTCACGCGCACTAGTGCCCTGCAACAACGGCGGAATGCGTTCGGGCAATAGCCAGCGCTGGGTTGTGATCAGATACACAAAACCCAACAGCGCCAGCGGGACGCCGACGGCCGCGACATCGAAGAAACCCATCGGGCCCAGCGACGTATGTTCCAGCACCAGGCCGTGAATAATCAGATTGGTGCTGGTACCAATCAATGTGCAACAACCGCCGAGAATTGCCGCGTAGCTAAGCGGCAACATCAGTTTGGATACCGACAGGCGGTGGCGTCGGCACCACTCCTCCACCACCGGCACCAGCATCGCCACGACAGGCGTATTGTTGAGAAACGCGCTCAGCCCCATTACCGGCAGCATCAAGCGTATCTGCGCATTGACCGTGCTGCGCGGCTTGCCCAACAATCGTGAGCCCAGAGCTTGCACCGCACCAGTGTCGACCAAACCTGAGACCACGACATACAGCACAGCGACAGTGACCAGCCCGGGGTTGGAAAACCCGACAAGAGCCTGCGGGGTATCAAGTACACCTGCCAGTAGCAGGCATGTCAGCGCACCGACCAACACTGTCTCTGGAGGGAAACGGTTGCTAACGAGAGCGGACAGACTGAACAGGACAACAAGCAGCGTAAGCCAGGCGTCAGCGGACATACTCGCTTCCATCGCTTTGCACTCCCTCTTATGAAATCCTGTCTTTACATGGAGGGTGCTCAACCGCCAGCCTTTCGAACCGCGCCAGGACTGCGATTGAATGCAGCGGCATCATATATCCGCTTTTTTTGCCTGACAATGCCCCGTCGTAGAGAGTCACCAGCATTCAGTCGAGTTGTGAAAAATACCTGTTTTGAAAACGCCCAACTCAGCCTCGTTGCACCACATAGACCATATAGACCAAATAAATGCAGACAAACGCGGCTCCCCATAGACGCGAGATAGTAGCGGACCTGCTGGTGACAACCGCCATAAGAATCAGCATCGTGGCAGCGATGACCATGACAATGTCCAAATTGCTGATTGCATCAAACGGCAATGGCTTGATGCTGGCCGTCACGCCCAAGATCCAGAGGATATTGAATATATTCGACCCCACAACATTCCCCACGGCGATATCCGCTTCCTTGCGCATCGCCGCCGCAGCGGACGCCGTCAATTCAGGTAGCGAGGTACCAATGGCAACTATGGTCAGGCCGATTACGGCATCGTCCACCTCCCAGGTCCGGGCGAGTGCAACCGCGCCTTCCACCGCCCATTCTCCGCCCAAGTAGAGGCCCGCAATACCAGCGACAATCAACGCGATCGAACGCGAAACGGAACGCGTGACGGGATCGGGAAGATCGCCATTGTTGGCCGAGCTGGACAGCGAAAATATATAGAGCATGAACAACAGGAAAAACAATAACAGGATCCCGCCATCGAACCGACTAATGCTCAATTCCTGCTTTGTGGTAAAGAGCGAAGCATTGGCCAGAAACCCAAGCAATATGGCGGCGCTGAGCGAAAAAGGAATCTCGGACACCACCGTGGAGTTGTGCACACGCAACGGATAAATCATCGCTGCGACTCCAAGTACGACCAGGATATTAAACAGGTTACTGCCGAGAACATTGGCGACAGCCAGGTCTGCACTACCCTGCAGCCCGGCAGTGACGCTAACCAGCATCTCGGGCATAGAGGTTCCGAGGGACACCACGGTCAAACCGATCATCAATGGTGAAACCTTGTATCTGGCCGCTACGGACGAGGCCCCCTTGACCAGCAGGTCCGCCGCCGCCACCAGCAAAGCCAGGCCGGCTAAGGTTTGTAGTACGTCCTGCATAAACAGATTACTCTTTTCAAAAGCCCGGGTTCTGAATAAATAACCATCGCCGCCACCGCTATCGCGCTGCAAAGAATGCCGCAATAAGCCACGCTTGTAGAGTGCAGAAAATGGTATTCAGGCGGGTTTGCTGGACTCAATAGCGCTCGGGCACATACGTCACGGGGTATTTCTCCGCCTTATCCCTACCCACTTTACGTTTACCGAGTGTAACCGGGGCCAGTGGCAGTTCCTTATACGGGATGTGCTCCAGCAAGTGATTGATGACGTTCAACCGCACACGACGCTTGTCCTCTGATCTAGCGGCATACCAAGGCGCCCAAGGCGAATCACTGGCCTGAAACATCGCCTCGCGAGCCTGCGTGTACGCGTCCCACATGTGATAGGACTTCAGATCCATATCCGACAGTTTCCAGGTCTTGCGGCCATCGTCCACCCGATCTTCCAGGCGGCGCTGCTGTTCCTCGGGGCTAACCTCCAACCAGTACTTGAGCAGGATGATTCCGGAATCGACCATGGCATGCTCCATCATTGGCACCTGGCTGAGAAAGTGCTCTGCCTCGTCCTCTGTACAGAAATCCATGACACGCTCGATGCCCGCCCGGTTGTACCAGCTGCGGTCAAATATCACGATCTCGCCAGCAGAGGGAAAATGCTTTATGTAGCGCTGGAAGTACAACTGGCTTTTCTCGCGCTCAGTCGGGGCAGGCAGCGCGACGACACGAAAAATGCGCGGACTGACACGCGCAGTGATCGCCTTGATAACCCCGCCTTTACCCGCGCCATCACGGCCCTCAAAAACAATGCAGACTTTCAGGCCGTGGTGCACCACCCAGCGCTGCAGGTGGACCAGTTCAATGTGCAGTCGTGCGAGTTCCTTTTCGTATGGTTTGCGCTTCATCGTTTCCGGTTTGGCCGCCGTGCGGTAGCTTGACCCGGATTTCTTTATTCGCTTTGTTGATTTATCTGCCACAACAATCTCCTTCGGGAACCGGTCAGGCCGCCAGAGCCGCCAGCCCGCGCTCGATACACCACATGGCCGACAGAGCCCCTAAAATATAGATGGGCACCGGCAGCAGTCTATCCTGCCACGGCGCCAGTGGACGGCGAATCACGAACCATACCGCCAGTACCACCAGAATAAACGCTATCTGCCCGACTTCAATGCCAACATTGAAAAACAGCAACGCCATCGGCACGTTGTCCTGGGGCAAGCCCGTCTCGGCGAGGGCGCCTGCAAAGCCCATGCCGTGCAACAGGCCAAATCCGCCCGCCAGCCACCAGGGATTGCGCCACAGTGCATCGTGTTTAGCTGTCCGCGTTAACTCCACCGCCAGTATAAATATACTCAGGGCAATAGCGAACTCTACCAGCTCGACCGGATAGTCGAAGAAACCCAGGGTCACCAGCGACAAGGTAATACTGTGGCCGAGGGTAAACGCCGTGATCGTCCACAGCAGGCGGCTGCCACCCCCAACCAACAGCAACAGGCCGAATACAAACAGCAGGTGATCGAAACCTCCCCAGATATGTTCGATACCCAGCCAGGTGTAACTGCCCGCGACATCCCCGGCGGTGGACTCAGCGGGCACAATAAACTCAGACTGCTCCGTATCCAGTACCTGTTGGTAGGCACGACCATCGAGCAGGCTCACCATCACCATCGCAGAGGCCTGGTTCGCGCCCAGCCCCGATACGCCAAGCGTTTCCCCTACCAACCCTTCTTCACCCAGTTGTTCGCATCGCAACTGCCAACTGGTGACAACACCGGTACCTTCGAGCTGGGGCTCACTGGCGCTAGTCACCTCACATGTTTCGGGCCACACCGGGCGCAGTGGCACATTGCTCACGCCCTGTGCCGGCGTCTTCCACACCACGTTGTATTGTAACGGGGCAATTTCCTGCACATTCAACAGGGAGGGCGCAAAGCGGTGCGCCTGAGCACCCTGTACCAAACAGAAACCCAGTATCAGGGCCAACAATATCGGCGTGCTCTTCATTGTCTGATCTCGTAGTGTTGACGCATGGCATCCATGCTCTCGCGCAAGGCGGCCTCTTTCGCCAGTAACTCCAGATCGCGCTGCAACTGTAAGCGGACTTCTTCCACTGTCGCATCCCTGGCGGGCTCGAGTGCCTCGACCCACACATAGTGCAGGCCATAGGTAGAGCGCACCGGTCCCACCCATTGACCCGCCCGGGGGTTTTCCTGTTGCAGATTCTCGACAAATGAGGCGCCAAAATGTCGCGCCAGTTGATCGGGTGTCTGTGAGGTGAACTGATAACCCGGCAGAAATGGCGAGCTCAGCTGTCGGGCCTGCTCGGGTGTGAGATTCTCCTGCTGGATTTTCTCAATAATGGCTTTTGCCTCAGGCTCCCGCTCTCTATTGAAATAGATGTGTTCAAGTGTATAACGCGGAGGACGCCGCAATTCCTCCCGGCGCTTTTCAAATTCAGCGACGATCTCCTCTTCGCTGGGCGCCTGCGGTGGATTACTCGCCAACAGCAGCTGTTCCATGACCTGTATCATGCGGCGTTTTATCACCTCGTCACCGAGGTGCAGTCGCATATCGAGCGCCATTTGGTACAGCTCATCGTCGCTCTTGCCCTCCCCCATCTGCAGGAAGCGCATGTTCATCAACAGACGCTGGTAGACCACGGTATCGTAGAGATAAAGCTCCATCTCAACAGCGCGCTGGAACAGCATATCGCGGTCGAGTTCGGCCTGTACCATTCGCTGCAGTTGTTCGGCCGTCGGCGCTCTGCCGACACTGGCGAACCACTGCTGTTGCAACGACTCGACGCGCGCTTCACTGAGCGGGCCCAGCACCGGACGCGGCGCAGGAAAAAACTCTCCCTGCAAATAGTAGAGCAGGCTACCCAATACAATAAAATGCAGCCACGGCCGGTTGAGCCGGGAAAGAAACTTCATCCTGTATTCTCCAGAAAGCGATTGCCCTGGCGCTTATTGGCAGCACCTTGTGGCTGTCAGCCGTGTCGATCGTTGGTGCAGCTAATCTTCATAAACCGCCCGTGTATTATTCATTTGCGCTTCGATTCCGGCTTGCAAATCCGCCTTGCTCAGCATGCCTGCGTTCCAGGTCGCAATGTAATTTAGCCCCTGTGCGACAGTGTGATCACGCGAATGGAGCAGCATTTCCTTGCTGCCACGCACTGCCAGCGGCGATTTTGCGGCAATAACCCTGGCAATCTTGGTTACCTCACGCATCATGGTTTCGCGAGTATCAAAGACCTTGTTCACTAAGCCCAGTTCGCGCGCTTCCTCAGCATCCATATCGCGCCCGGTGTAGGCCAGTTCCCGCACTATGCCATCGGGAATAAGCTTTGGTAGTCGCTGCAATGTACCCACATCTGCAGTCATCCCAATATCGATTTCGCGGATGGAGAAATAGGCATCCTCCGTGGCATAGCGCATATCCGCACAGCAGGTCATATCGACACCGCCACCGATACAGGTCTTATGGATGGCCGCCAGGACCGGTACGCGACAATTCTCGATCGCAGTGAGATTCCCCTGTAGGCGCAGGATAGTGCGTCGCAACTGTTCTGCGCGCCGAGCGGGATCGCTGGAGTTACCTGCTTCATTCGCGAAGACGGCCAGATCCATCCCGGCGCAGAAATGCTTGCCATTTCCCGCCAGTATTACTGCGCGTACGGAGGGCTCCTGGTCGAGCCACTCAAAACAGCGCTGCAGTTCATCCCACATCGTGTCGTTCATGGAGTTGGCCTTGTCGGGCCGGTTCAACGATACAGTTGCAACGTGTTGTTCAATTGACAGATCGAGAGTCTCAAAACTCGGGAGCATGGCGTGTTCTCCGATAATTAATGACGGTGGGCGAATACTACCAAGCTGTTACGAAGTCGGCAGTATCCAGTTGAGGAATTGTCTTGGCAGGCCCCAGCCGGGAACCGATATACAGAAAACCGATGACCTCTTCATTCTCTGCAAGGCCGAGCCCATTCATTACATGGCGATCAAACGCCGGAGCACCCGTGCGCCAGATAGCCGCATAACCGGATGCTTCCACCGCCAACACAATCGCGTGAGCTGCACAGGCCGCGGATAAGCGCTGCTCCTGCGCCGGCACTTTCGGGTGTGGGGAAACAGAGGCGATCACGACAACGAGCAATGGCGCTCGCAGCGGGGCATTGCTTGCCTTGGTGCGCGCTGCTTCATCGGCATCGGGCGTGCGCAACAGCAATGAGGATTCCAGCAGCTCGCCAAATGCATGACGGCGCTCCCCCTCAATAGTGAGGAATCGCCAGGGCCGCATCCAGGCGTGATCGGGAACGCGCAGCGCCGCTCGAAATATTTCCGTCATCTCCGCAGGAGACGGTGCCGGGGCCTGTAACTTTGGCGAGGAATTACGCTGCTGCAGAAACTGCAGAATTTCATTCATAGACACGTACTGTCAAAAATTTTGTGCCACAATCATACCAGCATTTTCAAACTGTGTAGCGCCCTGAGCGCAGCGGGTCAGATACCCGGCCCTACCAGGATATTCATAAACCCCCGGGAATCTGGCACCTGATCCCAGTTGTCACACCACGCCATCAGATCCTGCGCTGTGCTGGCATACAAATTGTGTTCAATATGATCGATAATCCAGAACGGCTGCTGCAGCATCGCTAGCAGTGTTATCAGCGCCCGACCAGTGGCACCGGCCTGGCGCAGCGAGTGCGGCGTCAGCTCGATAATGATTCTGGGGGGGTGCTGCAACCGCGTTAGCAGCGGCATCAAACCGGTGATGACGTGAAATTCCGACCCCTGGGTATCAACCTTCAGTAAATCCAGCCGCCGCAGGCGGTGCTGTAGGTAATCGCTACCGTGATAGAGGGTGATCGGTACGCTGGGCCGGTCGTCCTCGCCCACGTACACCTGATGGTCACCGAGGTTGTCATCGGCCAGGAAAAGTCGCCCCTCGCCCGCGGTGTCGGAGAGTGCGCCCTGCACCGCATGAATACAGTGTTGCTGATGATTGAGCGCAGCATTGGTCTGCAGCAGTCGAAAGTTATCCGCATCCGGTTCGAATGCAAAAACAGCACCCGCGTCACCGACTGCGCTCGCCGCAAGCACAGAAAAATAACCGATGTTCGCCCCCACATCGACGAATACATCACCTGGGCGCAGGAATTCCAGCACTAGCGAGGTTTCATACGGTTCCCATAGCCCATCCTCGAGAATGCGCTTGGAAACGAACTGATCTCGCGCATGGACATGCATATGCAGCGGCTGTGACAGGTCGGGAATTTGCAGGGCGACTATAGTGTTTTGGTTCAATGCAGGGACCTGTTAACAAATGGATTCAGTCAAATTTCATATCGCCGTAAGGTGATTCGCGGTCGAGGCGAACTTCCTGGCCGCCGATACTGAGCAATTGCGTATCCATTGCAATATCGCTGTCATGCAGCACGCCGTGATCAAACCTGTAGACCGGTGCAATAGTACCCTCAATCATCTCGTCATCGTAGGCCTGTTGTCGTGCGCGCACAGTCTCATTTGCCCGCTCCCACCGCTGCCACTGCACAGACGAGTAACGCGCCTGCAACATGCGCGTTGTAGCCTGCGGACTCATCAGCGCCGCCGACGCATTATTGCCGCCAAATCCCTTGGAATTGATGATCGCATAGTACTGCTGCTGCGGATCTACCTCGCGGTGACGATGACTGAATGCCAGATTGTCCTGATGGACATCGGCGGCAATGTTATCGGTAGTGGTGATGCCCGGCAGAATGCCGTGCTGCCACAGCCCCAGCGTAGTGATCAGTTGATCACCCGCCGCCGCGCCGATGGAGTGGCCCAGATAACACTTCGCCGCCACCACAGGCCAGGCCTCAATGCCAAAAGCCTGTGCAGTACGACTGAGTATCTCCGATTCCGTGACCCGGTTCTGCGGCGTGCCTGTACCATGTGCCTGCACCAGTCCGCCACTGCGCAGCGCCCTGTCGCCCACAATGGCGCGAACGGCCGCAGTCGCTTTGGCCATGGTGATGTAATTGCCGACACCGGGGCCGGAGATGGACTTCTTGTGTCCATCGGCATTCACAAACACATCGGCGGCCGCACCAAAGATCGTAGCGCCTAACTCCATCGCGAGCTCGTCATCGAACAACACGACCATCTGTGACGATTCGGCGATGGTGAATCCGCAGTTCTGCGCAAACGGGCGACAGGCGCGGCGAAAATCGGGCGCCTCTTCATTGCTGAGGCCGTCGAGCTGGCGCAGGCCTTTTTCCGTGGCCAGTGCGCCCATGGCAGCGTAACCCTCCATGATTTCCGGAGTGATGGGTGCTTCCGCAGCACCGATAAAAGCAACGCGCGCACGGCCACTACGGATATCGTCGATGCCGTTGCGCAGGTTATACAGAAACGAGGCACAGGCACCGAGACTGGCTCCCGTTGACCCAAGGCTGCCCAGCACATACGCGTTGATAAAATCGGCCGGCATTTCAGCGAAGCTCAAAGGACAATATTTGGATGTCACGCGCAGACCGTTATAGCGTGACTTGAGCATACCGCCTGCGCCGGCGGCGTCCAGCTGTCCCATTGCACTGCCAGCGTAGACACTGATCTGGTCCACCGCCACCCGACGGGTGACATCCTCCCAATCCAGACCGAGGCTACCGAGTGCATCGGACGCCGCATAGATCGTCATCTGCAGCCCGCGCGGGTGATTGCGCGATGGGTACAACTTGCCCGGCTCAAAACCGGTCGGCAACTGGCCCGCCGACTTCACCTCGAATGCTCGTTTGGTCGGCAGTAGAAACGCCTGCTGGCCGGTAATCTGCACACTGACATGTGTTACCGAATTATCTATCACTTGCCAGTGCGGCGGAATGACATCCGGAAGATACCTGCGTTCCAGATCAAAATGCACGGGCTGATCGTCGTTCTGCATGGGCAGCCGCTGATTCCAGTCAACGGCATCGACATCAAAGTGACTGGCCTCGATCCGCCTGATCAGCGTGTGATCAAGTATGTACTGCTCATGGGATTGCCCAGTCTCAAGGCCCATCATCGTAGTCAGTGCTGCCAAAGTGCGACTGCGCTGCGCGTCGGACTGAGCCGACCAGGTCATCCTGGTATAGGCATGATGCCCCGAACTCCTGCCGGCGGCATTCACGCCTCCAAATCCCACAATCACCGGTAAACGCTGTCCGCCCATACATCCTCTGCCTTGCCGTTAGTCAAACCTGAAAACAGTGTATGACGCCGACCCTACTTCGAGCATGTCATTTAAGCCACTTTTTATGGTATTTTAGCCACAACGACAGCCAGTTAGAAAACGCCATGCATATCGCCGCCGCTGTGCTCTACCCACAAGCTCTGGCTACCAGCATTACGCTGCCGATGGAAATCCTGCAGGCTGCTAGTCAAATGGCGCAGGTGCACGCGCGCAATTCGGCCAGAGTGCGCTTCCTGCTGGCGGCGCCGACCTGCACGGATATGGCCCTCGGCAGCGGGATAGTCCTAAAGCCCGATATCGCCCTCGCTGATCTGCCCCCGCTGGATATGTTGTTACTGCCCGCCATCTGGCGCAACCCGCTACCCGCAGTCAAGGCCTCGCGCGATTGGGCTGACCTACTGCGAGAGCAGGCCGACCGGGGTACTCGTATCTGTAGCGTCGGCACTGGCAGCTACCTGCTGGCAGAGGCAGGCCTGTTACAGGGCAAAGCCGCCACGACTCACTGGAACTACTTTGAGGCCTTCAGCAAACGCTATCCCGCGGTCGACCTGAAAACCCGTCACCTGATTACGCAGAGCGACAACATTTACTGCGCCGGCAGCGTGAACTCCATCGCTGACCTGATGGTACATCTAGTGGAAGAGTGGTTCGGCAGCGCCATTGCCAAAGCGATCGAGAATCAGTTTTCACCAGAAATTCGGCGCAGCTTCCGCGCCGCCGCATATCAGAATGAAGCGGACAGTTCGCACCACGACGAGGCCGTCGCGCAGGTCCAGCAGTGGCTGCAGGTGCACCTGTCCACCCCCATCTCCGTGGCCCAATTGGCTGAGCAATCAGGGTTGAGTGCGCGCACATTGAGTCGCCGCTTCAAGCGCGCCACCGGAATGGCGCCGCTGAATTACCTGCAGAGCTTGCGTATCGCCAGCGCGAAAGACTTACTGCGCCACAGCAACCTGACGGTGGGCGACATTGCCTGGCAAATCGGTATTGCGGATGTGAGCTACTTTTCCCAACTATTTCGTCGTCACTGCGGTATGAGCCCTCTGCAATATCGCAACGCTGTTCGCGGCAAACTGTTCGCGCCCGATGTGTAGCGCTAGCAAGACGACGCCTCAGCCTTGAGAAAAAGGGTGGTGTGTGGCTAAATTAGCGCCCCTTTTTCTGACGATTGCAACGCGTCCAGGCGCTTGCAACGCCTGCAGACAACAGCAACATGCGGTTTTGTTTGAGGCTAGTCTACCTATCACAGGGATGCCTGCCACAGGACTAACGCATAAGCGCGCAATGGAGTTCATACATGAGCAATGATTCAGTAGTTATCGTAAACGGTGCCCGCACACCTATGGGCGGCCTGCTCGGCGCCCTGTCCACAGTACCTGCACCCGAGCTGGCGTCCACGGCGATTGCCGCAACACTGGAACGCAGTGGCCTGGATGCCAGCGACGTCGACGAGGTATTCATGGGCTGTGTACTGCCGGCGGGACTGAAACAATGCCCGGCGCGCCAGGCGGCTATCGGCGCTGGCATTCCCAAATCGGCCGGCGCAGTCACCGTCAACAAGGCCTGCGGCAGCGGCATGCAAGCTGCAATATTTGCCTATGACAGCATTGTTGCTGGTACGAATACCACCGTCATTGCCGGTGGCATGGAAAGTATGAGCCGCGCACCACACATGCTGCCAGGCGCTCGCGGTGGTGTTGGTTCCGGCCACAAGAGTATGGTTGATCACATGTTTACCGACGGTCTTGAGGATGCCTATACTGGTCGCGCCATGGGCAGCTTTGCACAGGAAACGGTGGATCAGCGTGGCATCACGCGGGAGCAGATGGACGCTTTCGCGATTGAATCACTGACCCGCGCCAAACGTGCGATTGACGATGGTTCACTGCAGGCGGAGATCGCCCCGGTGACAGTCAAAACACGCAAGGGCGAAACCGTCGTCAGCGACGACGAGCAGCCGCATAAAGCCGTTATCGACAAAATCCCCAAACTGCGCCCGGCCTTCGCAGCCGATGGCAGTATTACTGCGGCCAATTCCAGCTCCATTTCAGACGGCGCCAGCGCACTGCTGTTGATGAGCGCCTCACAGGCTCAGGCCAAAGGCCTGAAACCGATGGCGCGAATGCTCGCTCATGCCCGGCACAGCCAGGAGCCGGGGGAATTCACCACGGCCCCCATCGGTGCAGTCAAAAAAGTACTCGACAAGACAGGCTGGACTGCCGCCAATGTAGACCTGTTCGAAATCAATGAGGCCTTCGCGATGGTCACGATGATGGCGATAGAGGACCTGCAGCTCGATCCTGCCAAAGTCAACGTCAACGGCGGCGCCTGTGCCCAGGGCCATCCCATTGGGTCCAGCGGCTCACGCATCGTGGTCACACTGATGCATGCCTTACAGCAACGCGGCCTCAAACGCGGTATCGCGGCACTGTGTATCGGAGGCGGAGAAGCCACCGCTGTCGCCATAGAACTGCTATAGTAACGCCCCACCCGGAGGCAGCATCATGGCTTTGAGTAGTGTTCCCGATATCCTCGATGATATCCGTGCCGGCAAGATGGTTATCCTGATGGATGACGAGGATCGCGAGAATGAGGGCGACCTCATTGTCGCCGCCGAAGCCGTTACACCCGAGATCATCACCTTCTTCTCCAGTGAAGCCTGCGGGCTGATCTGTATGCCGATCACAGTGGAGCGCGCCAGGCAGTTACAACTTCCCCTGATGGTGCGCGATAACCGCTCACAGCACGAAACAAATTTCACCGTCTCGATCGATGCTGCGCAGCGCAACGGGCCTGGCATCAGTTCGGTACAGCGTGCGCACACCGTGCTGCAGGCCGTCGCCGCGAATGCCCAACCGGCCGACATCGTGCAGCCCGGTCACATCTTTCCGCTTGTGGCCAAGCCCGGTGGCGTACTGCGCCGCGCTGGCCATACAGAAGCAGGCGTTGATCTCGCGCGCATGGCAGGCTTCGAACCGGCTGCACTGATCGTGGAGATTATGAATGAAGACGGCACCATGGCCCGGCGTCCGGAGCTGGAAGTGTTTGCCGAGAAACACGATCTGCGCATGGGCACCATCGCAGACCTGATTCAATACCGCGCACTGCACGAGCAATCTGTCGAACTGCGCGACAGTAAGCCGGTGCAGACAGAGTTTGGCCATTTCGAGCTGCATACCTTCCTCGATCTGATCGATGACACCGTACACTACGCACTGACACGCGGCTCAATCGACGATCAACTTGAAACACTGGTGCGTGTGCAGACTATTAACACCCTGCGCGATGTCCTTGGCACCTGCCTCGAGGGCGACCAGGGTTGGTCCTACCGGCGGGCGATGCAACTGATTGCGGAAAAAGACAACGGTGTGATGGTGCTAATCGGACAACACCTCTCGGCTCAACAGCAACTGGAGGAAGTGCTGCAGTTTCCGGAGCCCTCCGGTGTGACCAACACAGGCAGCTCTGCCGGCGTGCAGAACTACCGCGTTATTGGCACAGGCTCGCAAATTCTCAAACGGCTGGGCGTCGGCAAGATGCGCCTGCTGTCTGCTCCAGTGCATTTCAATGCGCTGTCCGGGTTCAATCTTGAGGTAACGGATTTCATACAACCCTGAGTAATCTGTATACTCCGCGTTCACCGTTAGATCAGGTACCAAGCGTGACCGTATTTACATTCTCAACGCGCCGGGTCGTAGCAATGCTACTGACTGCGACCGGCGTTCTTGTCTCAACATTTGCAGTTTCGCAGCCCGGCCAGGGCGTCCCCGTCCGCGTCGATGTCGTCGCAGAACAACCCATTCAGCGGATTATAGAACTGACCGGAACGGTGATGTCGCCGCGTTTCGCGCGTCTTTCCGCCGCAACCGCCGGGTTGGTCACAGACCTACAGGTGGACGTTGGGAGCCAGGTCAAAAAAGACGATCTACTGATGGAGCTCGACCGGGTGCTGGCACAGAGTCAGTGGCAAAGTGCAGTAGCCGGCTCGGACATTGCGCGTCTCGCTGCGAAGGACGCTGAACGTCGCCTGCAGGAAGCACGTGCGCTTATCCCGCAGAAGAGCATCGCTGAATCTGCGGTGCGCGATCTGGAAGCTGAAGTCGCGCAGGATGCCGCAGACCTGCAACGCGCAAGGGCCGAAACGGCGTACGCCAAAGGTGTGCTTGACAGGCATCAACTGCGCGCGCCCTTCAGCGGCGTGGTCAGCGCGAAAGAAACGGAGCTCGGCGAATGGGTCACGCCGGGGCAACCTGTGCTGACGCTGGTCGCCACACAGGGTCTGTACATGGATTTCCCCGTGTCAGAAGACTATCTGATGGATGTCTCGCTGGAGACGCCGGTAACCTATAACCTCGGCGATAACTCGCGCGATGCCAGACCGGGTGTCATCACGACCACTGTTCCCGTCACTGATCCGGGCGCGCGCACCTTTCTCCTGCGTGTGCAACCTGGCGCTGCCGATCCACGTATGTTTCCGGGGATGTCCGCGCGCGCGCAGTTGACACTGGCGACCGGCCGTCGTGGCCTGACGGTGCCGCGTGACGCCATATTAAATTATCCGGATGGGCGCGTGGTCGTATGGGTGATAACTGAGGATGCCGACGGCGCCAGAGTGACTGAGACACTGGTGAAAACCGGCGTTGTGTTCGATGGCAGGGTCGAGATTATCGAGGGCCTCACAGCCAATGCGCGAGTCGTTGTGCAGGGCAATGAGGCCTTACAGAATGACCAGCAGGTAAGCATCCTCCCGGGACGGAGCTAACGCCATGTTCGGGAAAATTATACAGCGCGGCACATTGATGACCGTCACGGTATTGATCGTCTGCGTGCTGGGCATCGTCGCAGCCCTGCGGATTCCGGTGCAGATGATCCCCGATCTGGATGTACGTGTAATCAGTATACGCACCAACTGGCCCGGTGCGACACCGCAAGACGTCGAGAAGGAAATCCTGGTGGAGCAGGAGGAATACCTGCGCAGCCTGCCCAACCTATCGCGTATCGTCGGCACCGCGAACAGCGGCGGCGCGCAGATTGAATTGGAATTCCCGCTCGGCACTGACATCACACAAATGCTGATTCAGGTGAACAACGCGCTCAGCCAGGTGCCCTCCTACCCCGAAGCTGTCGACGAACCGCGCATCTTCTCCAACTCGTTTTCCAGCAACGCGTTCATGTTTTTCAGCGTCACCCCGCTGCCTGGAAATCCGCGCCACCTCGATATGGGGCTCACGCTGGACTTTGTGGAGGATACCGTGAAACCGCGGCTGGCCAGTGTTGCCGGCATCTCTGAAGTCAGTGTCTGGGGCGGTGTCGAGCGCCAGATACAAATACTCGTCGACCCTGCGCGTCTGGCGCAGCGTGGACTGACCCTGCTCGACGTACGCGAATCGCTGCGCAGCCGCAACCGCGACCGCTCCGGGGGCACTATCGATGCGGGTAAACGGCAGTACCTGCTCCGCACTGTCGGTCGATTTGACGAACTCGATGAACTCTCCTCGCTGGTCCTCGCGCGCCGCGGCGATACCGTCATCCGCCTCTCCGATGTCGCAGTGGTTCATCTTGATCATTTCGAAGAGAGCGTGGTGACCTCGTTCAATGGCAAGCCACACCTTTTCATTATGCTGCGCAAGCAACCCGGCGCGAATGTTATCGATGCCAAGCGCGATATTACGCTGGAGGTCGCGGCGCTGAATCGCGAAGTGCTGGAACAGGCCGGCCTACAGATCGAGCGTATGGCGGACGACGTGGTGTATGTGGAGGAGTCCATCGCCAATGTCTGGCAAAACCTTGTCCTCGGCGCGCTGCTCGCCACCGCCGTGATGTACCTCTTCCTGCGCTCGTTCCGGGTGACGCTAGCCGGTGTGGCCGGCATACCGATCTGTGTGATCGTAGCCTTTCTCGGCCTGCTACTGGCCGGGCGCACCATTAATGTCATTTCACTGGCGGGGATTGCCTTCGCCATTGGCATGACATTGGATAACAGTATTGTGGTGCTGGAGAGTATCGCAATGGAGCGGCGCAAGGGCGCCGACCGGTTCCGGGCAGCAGTCGATGGCGTGACACAGGTATGGCCCGCTGTGTTTGCCTCGACCCTGACCACGGTGCTGGTGTTTGTGCCGGTGGCCTTCGTCGAGCAGGAGGCCGGGCAGCTCTACTCCGATATCGCCATCGCCATTTCCGCCGCCATTCTGGCTTCCATGCTGGTGGCGGTAACCGTGCTGCCGACGGCCGCCGCGCGCCTCAGTTTTGCCGCTGCCGACATCCCGGGCGCGGATAGCGCACCCGGTATGCATCTGGGCAGGCGCGCCCATAAGGCCACATTGCGGATGGTAGCCGGTGTCCTGTCCAGCCAGCGCAGCCGATTGCTGTGCATCGGCGTAACGGTCTTTCTCAGTGCTGCGGTGATGTGGTGGCTGACACCCGCAGCGGAGTATCTCCCCGAGGGCGAGGAACCCAAAGTATTCGCCTCTATGAATGCGCCGCCTGGCTACAGTCTGGATGCCATGGCGGAGATTGCAGTCGAGATAGAAAGCTGGCTGTTGCCACATGTGCAGGCTGATCCCGAGGCGTTTCGCAGTGGGCAAACCAATGTACCGCCGATCGCCTATTTCAATATGCGTGTCGGCGCCGACTCTATGCGCATTATTTCCGAACCACTGGAGGCGGCAAATGTCGACGCGCTAATGGACGCGCTGACCGAGAAATATAACGAATATCCGGGAATGCGCGCATTTGCGGCACGCGGTTCCATTATCACCAGCAACAACGGTGGTACGCGCAGCATCAACCTCGATATTGCCGGCACGGATCTCGCCACTCTCTATGAGGTCGCGCAGGCCGCCTACCAGCGCGCCGGTGAAATCTTCGACAAACCGCGCATACAGAGCCAGCCAGCCTCACTGTCGCTGGCGCAGCCGATGATAGAAATTCACCCGCGCTGGGAGCGCGTCGCGGAACTCGGTCTGTCGGGGGACGATATCGGCTTCATCGTATCGGCGCTGACAGACGGCAGTTATGTCGATGAGTTCTTCCTGGCCGACGACAAGATCGACATCTACCTATACAGTGAATCGGGCCGCGACGTAGAGCTGGACAAACTGTCGCAATTACCGGTGTACACGCCCGGCGGCGAGGTGCTCCCGCTGGGCGCGCTGACCGACATTGTCGAAAGCGTGGATACCAACTCGCTGCGGCGCGTCAACGGCCGCCGCACGGTCACCCTGAATATTATTCCGCCGCGTGAAATCGCACTGGAGACCGGGGTCGAAAAGGTACGGCAGGAGCTGGTGGAGCACTTGCGTGAAAAAGGCGAGATACCCGCCAATGTCGATGTGGTGATCTCTGGCGCCGCCGACCAGCTGGATGCCACCCGCGAAGCCCTGGTCAGCAACTACATGGTCGCACTGCTGGTGATTTACCTGTTGATGGTTGCGATCTTCAGTCACTGGGGCTATCCGCTGTTGATCATGACCTCCATTCCGCTGGGTATCGCAGGCGGCATCGTGGGCCTGTCACTGCTCAACGGCATTGGCGGCCTGCTACCGGTTGTGGGCTTGAATGCCGTCGTACAGCCCTTCGATATGATCTCGATGTTGGGCTTCCTGATCCTGATGGGCACGGTGGTGAACAATCCCATCCTGGTTGTGCACCGGGCGGTGCAAAACATAGATAACGGCGGCATGGATGCCGTCGCCGCTGTCACCGAAGCCGTAGAGGTACGCCTGCGCCCCATTGCGATGTCGACCATCACTACTCTGGTGGGCCTGGCACCGCTGGTTTTGCTACCTGGCGCGGGTACCGAGCTCTACCGCGGCGTCGGCGCCATCGTCATGTTCGGCATCGTCGGCGCCGCGCTGGTGACATTGACCATGTTACCTGCGCTGACGGTTATCGTCCTGCAGCTGCGCGATAAGGCTGTACCACGTTCTCCGCATACCAGTTGATCATGCCGATTTTCTCTTCCACTGACTGCGTATCAGGCTCGGCATCGTAGGGGTTGCGGAACGCGATAATCACCTCGGTCACCCCCGCATCGACGAGATTTTTCAGGCCGTCTACCGAATAGGCGGCCTCGGTCATCGCATGGTATTCGAACGGGATCTTGTCACGTCCGCACTCCTTGCGCAGGGTTTCAATCTGGCCAATCATACGCTGTAAATCCGCGATCGAGGACCCGGCTGAAATCCAGCCATCGCCCAATTGCGCAGCGCGGCGCAATGCGGGTTTGGCATGCCCCCCTACCAGCAAGGGAATATGGTGATCGGGCACCGGACAGAGCTTGATCTCATCGAGCTGAAAGATTTCACCGTCGTAACCGAAATACTCTCCGCTCATTAATCCATTGACGATTTCCATCATCTCGTCCATGCGCTTACCGCGCTTCTCCCACGGAATCTGCGAGGCGAGAAAATCCTCCGGCCATGGACTGATACCCACACCGAAACCAAATCTGTCCCCAATCATCACGCCGAGACTGGACAACTGTTTGGCGACGATCACGGGTTGGCGAATCGCCAGTTTCACCACCGACGTGGTAAAACGCAGCTTCTCCGTTTTCGCGGCCAGATAGGGTATCGCGATAAAAGGCTCAATAAACGGTACGCCATCGAGAAATTCTCGCGTGCCGTCATCGTTGTAGGGATAGACATCGGAACCTTCTTTGGGGTAACAGATGCTATCGGGGAAGGTGAAAGTATCGAAACCGGCGGCCTCGGCGGCTAGCGCCAGAGGCAGGTACTGATCGGGTGGACACATGGTTGCGTGATAGGCGAATTTCATAGTTATCGTTGCTCCGGTCAATGGATGTTATTAACGGTGATTACGCTGGCCAGCGCTCAATAGATCACACCGTACGCCCTCCGCAGGAAAGAAACAGTACCTGTAAGGTCAAATTCCTGTACTTACCGCGTCTTTAGTCGGCATGCGCGGTTGCACGCATGCGGATCGGTTCAGCTATTATCAAGCTTACCTCTCTGCACGGCACACAGGATGAGATCGTTATGACAACTGAAACTATCTATCGAAGCTGTCCAACCTGCGAGGCCAGTTGCGGGTTGATCATGGAAGTTGACCGCGAACACAAGGAAATTATTTCGATAAAAGGTGATCCGGATAATCATCGCTCCCGCGGTTATGTCTGCGCCAAGTCCCAGGCCTTTCGTTACATCTACGAAGACCGGGAACGCCTGACCAGCCCGGTGAAAAAGGTGGATGGGCAGTGGCAGGAGATAACATGGGAAGAGGCGCTTGCAGAGACCGCCGCGCGACTCGCCGCTATCCGTGACCGGTACGGCAAAGACGCTATTGCGATGTACTATGGCAACCCCAACGGCCACAACTTCAGCACCCAGATATACACACAGATGTTTATCACCCTGTTGAACACCGAACGGTTTTTCTCGGCTGGCTCGGTGGATCAGCAACCGAAAAACCTGAGCTGTGAATTGCTTTATGGCAACGGCTGGGTGTTCCCCATTCCAGACATAGATCACACCGACTTTTTTGTCTGCATGGGCGGCAACCCCATGGTCTCGCAGGGCTCACTGATGTCTGCGCCGGACATTGAGAATCGTCTTAGAGGCGTGCAACAGCGCGGAGGCAAAGTGGTGGTGATCGATCCAAGACGCACTGAAACCGCCGATATAGCAGATCAGCACCTGTTCGTACGCCCCGGCGCAGATGCCTTCCTGTTGATGGCGTTTGTGCACGAGCTGTTCGCCACAGAGCGTGTTACTCCCGGTAAGCTGGTGGCGTTCACAGATGGTATCGACACACTCGAGTCACTGAGTGCGCCGTATACCCCCGAAGCAGTCGCGGCCATCACCGGCGTCCCGGCTGAGCGCCTGCGCCAGCTAGTGGATGATTTCTGCAACGCCGACGCGCCCGTACTGTACGGGCGTATCGGGTTGTGTACCCAGCAATTCGGCACCCTCGCCTCCTGGCTGGTCGATGTCGTGAACATACTGACCGGGCGCCTCGATGCACGCGGTGGCGCGATGTTTCCGCGCCCTGCGACGGCGCACAATGATCCGGCTCCAGCACCACCCGAACTGGGCTACAATCGCTGGCAGTCGAAGGCGCGCGGATTCCCTGAATACATGGGTATGCTGCCTGCGTCACTGATGGCAGAAGAAATGGAGTTACAAGGTGAACACCAGGTCCGCGCGCTGATAACTGTTGCGGGAAACCCGGTACTCAGCGTGCCCAACGGCAAACGCATTCATGCCGCTATGGAGCAGCTGGATTTTGTCGTTGCGTTCGACTTCTATATCAACGAGACCACCAGTGGGGCCGACATCATTATCCCCTCAACGACACAGCTGGAACACAGCAACTACGATTTCATGTTTACCTCGACCTGCGTGCGTAACTTTGCACAGTACTCGCCACAGACATTTGATGCGCCAGCGGGTGCGCTGGACCAGTACCAGATTCTCAATGAAGTGACCGCCCGCATGAACGGCATGACGCGGGCCGACCTCGAAGGTATGATGCTGGACGGCCTGATTGACCAGCTGCAGGCCAACGCGCCTGATCTGGACCACCTGTCTGCCGACGATATCAGACAGAAAACGGCCGAGCATCAGGGACCTGAACGCCTGTTGGACATCATGCTGCGCGCGGGGCCCTACGGCGACAAGTTCAGTGGTGACGGCCTGACACTGGCACAACTCAAAACAATGCCACACGGTATCGACCTCGGACCACTGCAACCGCGTTTGCCGGCGTTACTGGCCACTGCAAATAAACGTATCGATATCGCGCCCGATGTAATCACCCGCGACATTCCCCGGCTGCAGACTGCGTTGGAGAAAGGCCCGGGGTCGCAGTTGCTGCTGATCGGCCGCAGACATATTCGCGACATGAACTCTTGGTTACACAACCTGAACAACTATGCGCGCGGCAAGAACCGCTGCACCCTGCTAGTCAACACAGAGGATGCCGCGCGCATAGGACTCGTGGATTCAGGCCGGGCAAAAATCACCTCCCGGGTAGGTGAGTTCGAAGCGGAAGTCGCCGTCAGCGACAGCATTATGCCGGGCGTGGTCAGCCTGCCCCACGGCTTCGGCCACACCTATCGCAATACCCGGCAATCTGTGGCCACCAAGCTGACACCCGGCGTCTCGGCCAATGACCTGGTGGATGATAACGAGATGGATAGGCCTTCCGGCACCAGTGTGGTCAACGGCGTTCCGGTGACGGTCACCGCACTTTAAATCGATAGCGCAGCGAATGTGCCACCTGACGGGTGCGGACTGTCTCGCAGCGCCGCGAGCCATCAATGTGGCACCGCGCCGGTCTTCTGTAAAAGCACAACGCGACCAGACCCAATCCCAATAGCACAAGAGATGCCGGTTCCGGTACTTGTGCTGTACCGGCATCGGCAAATGTGAGTTGGAAGAATGTATCCCTGTCAAACGGCAATCCATACCAGTTGAACATCAGGGAATCACCGCTAGAAGTAAATCGTGTGTCCTGCCATGCGGCCAGATTGGTGGTCACGTCAAAGTCGGACAACGCTGTATCAATGTCACTGATCACCAGGCCGTTGAATGTGCCCCAACTCCAGGTATCGACGCTACTGAAGCCGACGAACACGGATAGATCATCGATATTCACGTAATAGTGCGGGGAGACGTGCACGGCATCTCCAACACCATCAGCGACCGATACATCAGTCGGTGTATAAACCTCCGTGCCCAGCGTAGACCAGTTATGGGCGACATGAACAGTGTCGCCGATCAGCCCCGCGTTAGCCGCGCTTGCAGACAGCACTAGGGCTAGACAGGACAGAAAATTCTTCATTGTGTTCTCCATGGGGCCTGCTTACATCGACAATATCGCATTGATTGCGCTCTGCCATTTCTGATCTCCTTTTTAAGCAAGCACTTTTTGAGCCAAGCAATCATGGCATTGACTTATTTAACATTTTCTATTCGAGTGCTAAGACACTGTAAAGATAACTGACACCATCTCCTGGTCAACGTTATGGACTGCACGCTGCCCGCTGTCGACGCTGTAAATCTACTCAAGAGGAACGCTTACGTCTGCGCGGCATTTTTGCGGCCGCCGGTGTTGGCTCGCTGACCAGCCCGAAGTCGCCTCGGGCAAACAATTCGGCATCCGCCAACGCGCGCTCGGCGATAAAATCAAAGGTGGTACGAATGCGTGCGCTGTAGCGCAATTCCTCGTGCGTAACCAACCACAAGTCTATCGGCGAAGCATTGTACTGGGGAAGTACGCGCGTCAACTTGCCTGTCATTGTCGCCCAGCGATGCGAGAGCAAACCGATGCCAAACCCTGCCTTCACTGCGGCCATCTGTGCGGTAGGGCTGTTGCTGACATAGGTGTACTCACCCGGCAGTGGTTCGGAGAAAGGCAGGCTCTCGAACAGCTGATCCCGGTTGCCTGGTGTCCGCAGCCCTACACGCTGGTGTGCTGCGAGGTCCTCCAGTTCATGCAGCGGCGGCGCGTTATCGAGGTAGGACGGACTGGCGTATAGCCCGAACCCCACAGTCACCAGTTTGCGCGCAATCAACTGTGCCTGCTCCGGCTGACCGAGTCGCAACGCGATGTCTGCCTCGCGATGGAGCAGATCCAGCGCACGGCTGTCTATCTGGACATTGAGTACAATTTCCGGGTACTCGCGGTGAAAATCGCGCAATACCGGAGTCAGCCACTCCGTGCCCGTCCCCTCTGTTGCGGAAATCGTTACCTCACCGCGCAGCGCTGTGGACTGCGCCTGGAGGTTCCGCTCAATCGCCAGCATTTCGATTTCCATCCGGCGGGCACTTTCCAGAATCGCCTTACCGGCGTCCGTCAGTTGCATGCGTCGGCCCGCACGCACAAACAGCGGTGTACCAAAGCGGTTTTCCATTGCGGACAGGCGCCGCCCGACCGTCGGTTGGGTCAGCCCGAGATGCTCTGCGGCCCCAACCAGACTGCCCCAATCGAAGATCGCCAGAAACAGACGGATGTCTGCCCAATCACGTAGAGGATCATAACCATGCATTTACGCATGGTAACTATATATAAATAGAATATCTATACGTTTGTGAACAGAGTAATGTAACTGCTGAGAGTCAGCTGAGCTGTTAGGAGAAACGACTATGCGAACCCAACGGATGATGATTGCCTCAATAGCCGTAATAGCAATGACGGCCTTGCTTTGGCAGGCCCGGGCGACGGCGCAAACACTCGGAGACTTCCAGCCTCCGGTGGTGCGACAGGCGCAGTGGGCACTGCAGCGGGAGAATCCCGAGCGCGCCCTCGCGCTACTGGAGAGCCGCACTGCGGAACTGCGCCGTTGGCGCGCACAGGCCCAGGGTGATGCTCTGGTCTGCCAGGCCTACTTTCAGATAGGGGATTACCACCGTGCCGAGCAGGCCTGTGATCGGGCATACCTCGCTGCCAGCGAGGCGAATGCGCAGTATCTGTACAACCGCGGGGTGATGCGGTTGCTGCTCGGCCGCATCAATGAGGGGGTTGCAGACCTTAAAAAAGTCTCTGCAATGAATGCACAGGTACCGGTCGCAACGGCCGATTTTGCAATAGCGGGACGCTAGCAGCCGCCCCGCCCGTTGGGGTAACAACACGACCCGGAGCGCCCCCCAAGCACCGTAAAAACGGGACCGTCAACGCTATTCAGAAATCGTCTGGCGACTGATTTCCTGCGCGTCCCGGTCCGCTTCACAAAATGCCATGTCAATCCAGCCACCCCTTGAGTACAACTCGGTTGCATCGGCATAGTGCGCTGAGGCGGGATCGGTTGACTGAGAATACGTGAGTATTGCAAAGGCATCCGGGCAATCACTCTGATCCCAGGTAACGGCCTGAATATAGCTGTTGCCATGGCGGATACCAGAGTACCCCTCACCATCGACCAGGTTCGAGGTAATCACGCTAAACATCATGTCACTGGAGCCACCGTGTATGGGGATGCGCTCGCCATTCTTCTCCACAAACTGTACTTCGCCCCACGGCGCATCCAGTTCAACGCCCGCGTCCGCCAACGTATTTACCGCTGTCTCCAGCGCACTGCGTACTGCGGCAACGACCGCAGGATCTGAATCGTTGAGATCACGCGGTGTATTCACCGGGTCGGCGGGATCGAAGGGGGTGGCCCAGAGGTTGGGTGTCGAACGCAGGGCCTTCCATAACTCGGTAAAAATATGCCCGCCTACACTGTCCACCCGATGGGTGCGATCCCAGCCACCGAGCACATTGCAGGCATATTGCGTCATCGAAATCGTCCCTGGCGTACTCTCCTCATCATCTGCGCGGCAGATGGTGAGCACGTCGTCCATCACCAGTTCGGCGGTATAGTTGGTGGCGTTGTAGAGCAACTGACGGATATTATCTACATTGAAGCCGCCAGTACCCAGCCCGTCATCCCCGGCCAGGCGAAGTTCGGCCTGCGAGAAAGTCGCTCGGGTACGGCGGCTCTGTTCTATACGTTCCTCGCCTATTATCGGAGGGAAACCCTCCAGCAACATGCGCGGATTCGACAACCAGTAGCTGTCATTGGCATTTGCACCGTACTCGCGTGTCTCCAGTTTCGGCAGATTGTCATATCCGAAGATACCGGGAACTGTGCCCTCGTCACTGCCGGCTGCACAACTAGAATCGGAACCGTCCAGGGTGAGGAACCCAAAGTCAGTCACTGACGACTGTAACAAGCCACGCACGCAGTTGTTGGTCTGGCTGGTTGTGATATGAGGTGTCACCGAGATATCGCCATAGAATGCGTCGCCGTGACGATCTGCAGCGATGGTGTTCACCCAGGGTATACCGAGGCTGCGCAGCGCCGTTTTAAACTCACCGAGGTCTTCCGCTTTGCCCATATTGATCCACTGGTCTAGACCCCGCAGGTTCTCCAGGTTGGCGTCGAAATAGGTCAGTACCGAGCCATTGATCGTAGGCCACCCGTCCAGCAAGCTGTTGACTCCGCCGAGATTAATAATCGCGCCGTAGTGAGAGAAGTAAAAAGTGTGTTCGACTGTCTCCAAATCGCCACCTTGACCGGGACGCTGGGCGCTGACGGTCTCGCTGGTGATCTCCTGGAACTCTCCGTCATACAGATACTCCAGCGGGTTATCTGGATTCAGTTCCAACTCGTAGAAATTAAACCGCGAGGCGGTGCTGACAGTGTGCGACCACGCGAGATCGCGGTTAAACCCGATCACGGGCGCGGGTAGACCGCCAAGAGCGGCGCCCATCACATCGTATTCATCCCCCAGTGTGACGTGAAACATGAAAAAACGCTGCGGGCCCTGCCATGGGAAATGCGGGTTGCCAAACAGAATACCCATCCCGGTTTGCGAAGCCTCTGCGCCCACGCCGTAGGCATTACTGCCCAACGCACCTCCCTTGGGCAGTGCGATTGCGGCATCAAATTGCGCCTGACTGAGATTTGCCGCTATCAATGCATCCGAAGTCATGTCTTCAGGGATATCTATCTGTGCCATCTGAGCACTGGGTTCGGCGGCGACAATGTAATCCGTCAACGGCAGCGCACTACCGTACAGGATGGCCCTGTGCACCAGGCGCACCACATCCTCCAGAGCGATCTCGCGCACCCAGGGCGCATCGCGGCAACCCTCGTCGCCCTCGGCCAGGTTATCGACACCAGTTTCAGCCAGATAGCGATTGATGCCCGCCGCATAGCCAGTGAGGTTCTCGACGATGTAGTCCGGCAAATCCTCCTCAATCATTCGGGCGACACGCTGGTCACTGTTGTAGAGTTTCATCACAAAGTCCGAGTTCAGATCACCCTCGTCATCGAGATAGCGCGCAGACTCACCCGCGGCGCGCACATACTCCTGCATCACAGTGCAGAAATTCTCGCGCGCATAGGCATAACCGACACCATAACCGGCGCTGCCGTAGTCCTCGGCGGTGATATGCGGTATGCCGTATTCCGTCCACACGATGTCAGCGGCGTAACCGCTGGGATTGCTGGGATTGCTGGGATTGCTGGGATTGCTGGGGCTGTTATCGCTACCATCGTTGCCGTTGTGGTTACCAGAGCCGAACTCGCAGGCCGAGAGCATCAATGCCAAGAGTGAACCACCGAAAAGGTGCTTCCAGCTGGAAGTCATGGAATTCATCAACTACCTCTATAATTATATTTACGGACGGGATTATCATCGCTTGAGGCCGAAGTGTACCTCATCGGCGACCATCCCAAAAGACAGTGCGTGCGGCGGCAGTGGCTCAGTCTAAAAGTGCTACGGTCACGTCGCTCAAACCAACCTCTGCGACGTTCAAACTGAGCCCCTACCCTTGCGGGGTACTGCCGGATTGACTGTCACCGTTCGTGTGACGTGATGCATGGTCTGCCGATAGTGTGCTAAGTGGTATTACTTCCTGAACACCGGCGGGCGCTTCTCCATGAACGCCGTAATGGCTTCAATGTTTTCCGCAGACCCGACCTGACGCGCCATTGCGGCCTGCTCTGCCTCGATCGCTTTATCGATGGCGGGCAGGTGATGCAGGCGCAGTGTGCGCTTGATTTCACGCAGCGAATTCACCGGCCACTGGGCAATTTCGCGCGCCTTTGCCAGCGCGTGTTCAAACAGGTCGGAATCGGGCAACACCGCCGCAGCTATGCCGCTGTTAAACGCTTTGTCAGCGTCGACCCACTGCGCAGTATAAAACAGCTCAGCTGCGCGCTGCGCGCCGATGTTGGCCTGCAGCATGTAACTGCTGCCCCACTCCGGCACTAACCCGAGGTTGGCAAAGGGCAGGCGCATACGCAGGCTGTTGCCGACGTAGACAATATCCGCGTGGAACAGTACAGTTGCGCCGCCACCGACTGCCACGCCCTGCGCCGCCGCCACCATCGGCTTGTCGAACTCGACCACGGCGCGCGCAGCGGATTCGAACGGGTGTTCCTCGCCCTCTCCCACATCGCCAAAACTGGCGAGGTCTACACCGGAACAAAAGTTCTCGCCAGCACCACACAGCAGCAGACATACCACATCATCATCCAGTGCGGCAGCGCGAAACGTCTCGCGCAGATCTATCCACATCTGCGTGTTGATCGCATTCTTCTTCTCGGGGCGATTGAGGGTGACAACGAGCACGCCGTCACAGTTGTCGGAAGTAACAAAATCGGTCATGTGAGTACCTGTAGTTTCAGGAATGAAACGTTACGCCGTCAGAGACACCGGCGCGATCGGTGACACAGGCGTTGACGGGGTCATCGGGTTCCGGGTAGCCGAAGGAGATACCAAATAGCAGCTTGTTACTATCCGCTATACCGAGTTGTTCGCGCACATAATCGGCCTGGAAGCCCAGTGCTGTCTGCGGGCAACTGCCGAGCCCGCAGGCGGTGAACGTCAGCATCAGGGTCTGGGCGTACATGCCCAGATCCGCCGCCTCGCGCAAACCAAACGGCTCTGGCAAAAAGAGGAAGGCCACATGCGGTGCGTCGAAGAAAGTAAAATTACGCATAAACTGCTCATGGCGCCTGGCTTTGTCTTCACGGGCAATACCGGCTGCATCGTACAGCGACTGCGCTGCGCCGTACTGGCGCTCTTTATAGACCCCTTCATAAACGCCGTCATAGGGGAAATCCATGCTGATATTCCCCGCTACGAAACGCTCTGGCATAGCTGCTCTCAGCGTGTTGAGTCTCTCGCCGGACACCACATGCACCACCCACGGCTGGGTGTTGCAGTTACTTGGTGCGCGTTGCGACACAGAAAATATCCTGTGCAGTGTCTCTTCATCCACACTCTGCGGCAGAAATGCGCGCAGTGAACGGCGTGAAGCGACAATCTCATCAAATACTTCAGCTTTGCTGGGCATGGATACACTCATGTTGTTCACAGGACGGCTAGCCTAACAAAAATCCCGATCGTTTTGCGCTCCAGTTTGGACACAGCACACAGCAAAACGCCCGGGATCAGAATATCCGGTATCGTATTTACTGCCCAGTGAAATTGGCTTTGCGTTTTTCCTTGAACGCTCGCATCCCTTCTTTCGCATCGGCAGACGCGAAAACCGGATTGGCCAGTTCATCTGACAGCAGCATCGCGTCCGCCTCTTTCACATCTGTCTGGATTTCACGCAACGAACGCGTGATCGCCTTCAGCGCCAACGGGCCCGTCTCACAGATCTGGGCGGCAATTTCCTTGGCCCGAGTCAGCGTCTGGCCCTTGGGCACAACGTGATTGACAAGCCCCCAGTCGAGCGCTTCCTGCGCCGTCACATGGCGGCCCAGCAGCAGTATTTCCGCGGCGAGGCAATACGGGATTTGACGGGGCAGACGGATACTGGAACCGGCCATCGGGTAGAGCCCGCGCGCGACTTCGGTAACACCAAACGTCGCATCTTCAGCGGCGACCCGAATATCGGTGCCAGCCAGAATTTCGGTACCGCCGGCCAAGGCATACCCTTCCACCGCCAGGATCAGGGGCTTATTCGGGCGGTTGTCACGCAGCAGCGCCTGCCAGTGTACATTGGGAACTTTGCCCATGACTTCCATAAACTCGCCGGTAGAGCGTTGATCACCGTCGGCTCCAGCCTTGAGGTCCATCCCCGCGGAAAAGGTATCACCATTGGCTGTCAGGATGGCACACATCAGGCTGTCGTCCTCATCGAGTCGGCGCCAGGCCTTGTACATGCCCAGCAGCATTTCGGGGCTAAACGCGTTTTTGGCCTCGGGGCGGTTGAGGGTGACGATGAGGACTTTGCCCTCTTGTTCTACGGTGCAGTTCTTGGTGCTGATATCGAGTTCTGGCATGGTGGCTACCTTGTTTACTATTAGTGTATTGCAGGGTGTTTGTGTGTCTGGTCTGGGTCTTGCTTATTTATTTTTTGGTTCGCAGGCTTGTGTATTTAGGGTTTGCTGGTTTGGGTCGCAGTAGGTCGACGCTGGTTGGGTAAGGGCCCCCGCTCCTGGGAGGGCTGAGATACTCGTCGCGGGAGCCCTTACCCAACCAACGCCTTGCATCCTGTCGATACGGTTCTCGCCAGCACACAGAATTCGCAGGCTCAGGCGCGGTGGGTGCAGGGCCCACAGAGTGAGTATCTCAGCCCTGCGAACCCTGTGGGCCCTGCACTCACCGCGCCAACGATCCCGCTAACAAAGGCGCACAAAAGACCATCAAGCGACCTTATGCGACCCCGCCAATGCGATCTCCAACGCTTTCGGATAAGCAGGCTTACCACTGGGCGCGCGAGGCACTTCGTCAACCACGTGTAACTCGCGCGGCACCTTGTAACCGGCTATGTGTTGGCGCACGTGTTCCTGCACGCCACTCAATGTCAGGGTGGCATCACCGCGCGGTGCTACGACGGCGGTTACGCGACTACCGAAACGTTCGTCCGGCGTTGCCACCACCAGACAATCAAAAATATCGGGGTTGGCCTTCAATGCCTGCTCTACCTCTTCGGGAAAGATTTTCTCGCCGCCGGAGTTGATACAGTTGGAGCCGCGGCCGTAGACGGTGATGGTGTCATCCTCTTCGAGGCGCGCTTCATCGCCGAGCAACAACCAAGGTTTACCATCGACGTCGACGATGGTTTTCGCTGTTTTCACTGGATCGTTGTAATAACCGACGGGGATGTGACCACTGCGCGCGAAGATGCCCATCTCGCCGCGCTCTACATGGCGATTTGGCTCGCCTTCGATATCGGTGATGACAGACATGAATTCGCTCTTGGTGATATTGCCAAGGCCCTGGCCCTTTTTGCCGCCGCCATCGAAACCCATGTTGCCGCTCTCGGAAGAACCGAAGGAATTGGAGATAAACACGTTGGGGAAAATCTGCCGGAAGGCCTCCTGCTTGCTCTCTGAGAACACTGCGCCTCCCGAGCCTATGTTAAATACGGAGCTAAGGTCCCAGCGATCGGGATTGGCATCCAGGGCATCCAGCAAAGGCACTGCCATTGCATCGCCGACAATGGAAATAGAGTTCACCTTCTCTTTAGCGACGATATCCCAGACCTCTTCGCCAACCAGCGAACGACCGGGGTTCAGCACCACGGAATTACCGGCCAGCAACTGTATGCAGGCATACCACCAGCAGGCGCCGTGCATCAGCGGCGCCAGCGCCATACCGACGATGGGAAAATCCCCCACGCGCCCGGCAATCTGCTCCGGTTCGGTGATCGCGCCGTCCGGATGGAACCAGCCACCCCCTCCCATTGCAGCGAAAAATACGGCTTTGTGCGGCCACATTACGCCCTTGGGCATCCCGGTAGTGCCGCCGGTGTAGAGAATGAACAGATCGTCATCGGAGCGCTCGGCAAAATCGCGCTTGTCGCTTTGGCCCTGCATCGACGCTTCATACTCTATGGAGCCGATCGCGACGGGATCACAGCCGGAATCGTCTTTCACGTAGATAAAGGTTTTCAGGTCGGGCGCGGATTTACGCACCTCATCGATATGCGGCGTGAACTCCTGATTGTGGATACAGGCGACCATGTCGGCATTGTCGAAAATGTACAGCAGTTCATCCTGCACATAACGGTAATTGACGTTTATCGGCACTGCGCGAATTTTGAAACAGGCGAGCATCCCCTCCAGGTACTCGTTGCAGTTGTAGAGGTAAAGGCCGACGTGATCGCCAGCTTTTACGCCCTGCTCCGCAAGATAGTGTGCCAGTTTGTTGGCTCGCTGCTCTAACTCCGCATACGAAGCGCGCTGTGAGCCACACACCAACGCACTGCGCGTGGGTACCTTGTCCGCCACCATTTCATACAGATCGGCGATATTGTAATGCTTGGCCATTGCCAGTGTTCTCCCTTGTCCTGAGTGTACCGGTGTACCGCGGTTACGATTTATGCGAACCGACAACCCACATTGAGAAGAATTGTGCACCACCACCATAGGCGTGACCTAATGCCAGTTTCGCACCCTCCACCTGATGTGCACCGGCATCGCCGCGCACCTGCCTGGCAGCCTCGGCAAAGCGGATCATGCCGGAGGCGCCAATGGGGTTGGATGACAGTACACCGCCGGAACAGTTCCACGGTATATCACCGCCCTCATCCAGCGATGTGGCGCCTTCCATCGTGAGCTTCCAGCCTTCACCCTCGGGTGCAAAGCCGAGGTTTTCCAGCCACATGGGCTCGTACCAGCTGAACGGTACGTAGACCTCAGCGCAGTCGAGGTCCTTGCGCGGATCGGTAATACCCGCTTGCTGATAGACATCGGCAGCGCAGTCGCGACCGGCCTGCGGATTCACCATTTCACGCCCGGCGTACATCGTGGGCTCCGAGCGCATCGCTGTACCGCGAATCCAGGCCGGGGGTTTCGGTGATTTCTCCGCCAATTCTTCATTGGCAATGACCATGGCACAGGCCCCGTCGGAGGATGGGCAGGATTCCAGAAAGCGAATTGGATCCCACAACATGAAAGATTCTTCAACCTCCTCCATGGTGATATCTGGCTTCTGCAAATGTGCCAGTGGGTTGCGCGCGCCGTGCAAACGATCTTTCACAGCAACCTTGATGCCGACGTTATACGGCGCGTTGGAACGGCGCATATACTCGCGGATGATGGGTGCAAAATATCCGCCCGCACCGGCGTTCAAGTGCGTGGAGAACGGCTGTGCATTGGACAGCGCCCACATCGCATTGGATTCTGACTGCTTCTCGAAAGCCACGGTCAGTACCCGTTTAAAGGTGCCGCTTTGTACGTGTGAAGCGGCCACCAGCGCCGTCGAACCGCCGACGGAACCGGCCGTGTGCACGCGCAGCATGGGCTTGCCATTGCAGCCCAGCGCATCGGTCAGATACACCTCCGGCATGACAACGCCCTCGAACATGTCCGGCGCCTTGCCAATAATGACTGCATCGATATCATCCCAGGTGAGCTCTGCATCGCGCAGCGCATTCAACGCCGCTTCCCGCACCAATCCGGCAATCGAAACATCAGTTCGTTTGGTCATGTACTTGGTCTGGCCAATGCCGACCACTGCTGCCAAATTAGCCATTATGCGTTCTCCCCTTTCTCTAGTACCGCTACCAGGTTGTGCTGCAGACAAGGACCTGAAGTCGCGTGAGCGATGCCCCTTTGCGCCTCACCTTTCACGATACGATTAAAGACTTCACCAATACGCGACAGACCGGAGGCCATCATCAGGTTGCCGGCCAATACGCCCCCGCTGGGGTTGACCTCAGTTTCTTTATCCAGCCCCAGAGCTCTGGTTAAAATCAGTTCCTGATGGCTAAACGGTGCATAGAGCTCGGCCACATCGACCTTGCCAGTGTTCATACCGGCATGATTGGCTGCCATACGTGTCGAAACGGAATCAGTAAGATCGCGCATGCCCAGATTGTGGGTCTCGATACAGTGATCGATACCACTGATGACAGCATAGGGCAGGCCCCACGCTTTAGCCTGCTCGACCGTGGCGATAATCATCGCGCTGGCACCGTCGGATACCGGGCTGCAGTCACCCTTGCGCAACGGTGACAGGTAAGTCTCTTGCGCGAGGACATCCTCCACAGAGACATCGCCAGACAACTGAGCGTGAGGATTATTCATCGCATTACGACGTGAGCGCGAGACGACTTCCGCCATATCCCGCTCTGTGATCAAACCCTGATCCAGCATCATTCGAGCCTGCAGTGCGGCCAGCGAAATGCTGTCTACCCACAGGGGCGCCAGATAATAGGGATCCAGCTGTTGCGACAACACCGTGGGCAATTCGCCCGGCGAGGACTTGCCGAAGCCATAGATCAACGCGGAATCCGCGTGACCCATACGAATTTTCAGTATGGATTCGTACAGCGCCCAGGCCGCATCCATCTCAACATGCGATTCCTTGATCGGCGGCACCGCGCCGAGTGCGTCAACACCGGAGACAAAGGCAAAGGCCGCGCCCTGCAGGTAGTCGCAACTGCCGGAGCAGACGAAGTCGACATCCTGTGCACTGTTCAGGCTGGCCTGTTCAAAAGTGCGCGCCAATACTGGCATGATCAATTCAACTTCGTTGACCGCACCGGCGTCGGAGACGCTGTCACTTTGCTGGTAGGCAACTACTGCAATATCTTTCATAGCTTATCCCTCCCAGCCGGTAACAGGTAACTTGCCAATTTTCTCTACCGGCACATCCGGCTCATCAATCGGTTTGAAGTAACGTATATTATTCATTGAGTAATCCCATTCGGATTCTGGGTTCCACACGCCCTGCACACGCTGGCCGATGTGAACTTCCTCGTTCACACATTCGCTGAGCAAGTGAATGAGGGAGATGTTGGAGCCGTCCAGCACCAGGTTGGCCACAACGAATGGCGGCTCAATCGGGTTGCCCGGGATCGGGATGGAAACAATGGTGAAGGATTCGACGGTGGCCTTGTCAGACAGTTGCACCTCTTCCTCAGTCGGTACGCCACACAGCGCGCATGAACCGCGCGGCGGCACATAGACCGCCGAACACTTCGGACAACGCTGCCCGGTCAAAACGCCTTTTTTGAGCTGCGAAAGATAGCGCGCGGGAGCCTTGCCTGCGGTGAAATTGTATTTCAGGTAGACCGGTGCATTGATGCCGGTTACTACGTCCTGTTCTTCGCTCATAGTTTGCTCTCCTATACCAATTCGAAGCAGCGAATGTCGGTGATGAAGCCAACCGTTTCATCAGCCCACACGGCGCGAACACGCGCGCCGGTGGCAATATCACTTTCAGCGGCGGCTGCCACGCAGTGAACCATCGGCACATCGGCGCCATCGAGTTTGATCATTGCCCACGCAAAAGGCACCTGCATCGGATGCGACTCGCGCGGCTCCTTGACCCAGGCAAAGCTGACAATCTCGCCCTGCTCACCCACATCGACGAACTCGCTGAGTTCCTCGGCAGTGTCGGGGTCATACTCCATCGGCGGCACAATCACCCGGCTGTCGCTGGCCTTGATACCAACGATCTTGCGATTCTTGAGTTCAGTGAGGAAACGACCGATCACCGGCCCGGTCGAGCGGGTGTAGGTATAACCAAGTTCAAACGCCTGGTTGAGAATTTCTGGTTGCGACACAGTCACAGCCCTCCGTGGTAGCGGTACAGGATTGGACGGCCAGTATCAGCGAGGCACAGCAGTCACTCAATGACGCAAAGGATCATGTGAAAATGACATTTCAGATCAATTCGACAAATGCAACAAGGCCACACCCCGCATCCCGTCCCTGCGTACGGCTAAAATCACGCTCAATCAACGATTAAGCTGCGACAAAGGTTGATTAAAAGGTACCGGCAACGGCAGAATGCCGACTCGCCTTTTCACTGCGACACCGAACGACTACACGAGGAGTACACCTATGTCTGTCTCAGCTGTTGGATATTTGAGAATAGCGTCAACCGATACAGCGGCCTGGATGGATTTCGGCACTGGCGTGCTGGGTCTGATGGATGCACAGCGCGAGGACGATGCCGGCGCGCGCTTCCTGCGCATGGACGACCACCCGTTCCGTTTCATGATTGAGCCAGGTGATGCCGACAAGTTGATCGCAACGGGACTTGAGTTTCCCAATGAAACCGCGTGGCGCTCAACCATCACTGCATTGGAAGATGCAGGCCATAGCGTGGAGGCCGGATCGCCAGAGGATGCACAGCGCCGCTGCGTCACTGCATTTTGCACAGTACAGGACCCTGCGGGTAATACGCTGGAACTCTACTGGGGCCGCAAGCTGGACTATGTGCCACTGTCTTCCCCCACCGGTGTCGAACGGTTTATCACCACCTACCAGCAATCCGGTGATATGGGGTTTGGACACGCCGTGTTGCCCGCGCCCAATGTCGAGGAATGTGTCGATTTCTACACCCAGTTTATCGGCACTGGCCTGACCGACACATTGTACCCACCGGGAATGGACGGACTACAGATCAAGTTCATGCACGCCAACAATCCGCGCCAACACTCCGTCGCGCTGTTCAGTGGCCCGCATCCGGCAGGTATTGTCCATATGATGGTTGAAGTGCAGACTCTCGACGAGGTCGGCCTTGCGATGAAACGCGCGCAGCAGGCAGGCGTACATTTTCTCGCCACACTCGGACGGCACGTCAATGACAATATGTGCTCGATCTACATACTCGCGCCGGGAGGCATAGCAGTGGAGTACGGCTACGACGGGCTGCTGATTGACTGGGAAAATTATGTGCCCACCGTCAGCGTAGAAGGGGACCTGTGGGGGCATGAGTACAACTTTCCCGGATTAAGCGAATAGCATCCGGGCAGGAATAGGCCAGGCGGTTTCAGGCTATAGCGCCGTGCGGATCGCCGCAACGCTCCCAAGAGTATCCAGAGCGCGATGCAGGCGCTCCATCGATGCCTTCAGGTAGTTGACCGGCTGCCACGCATCGCCCATGGCCAGCGTCACGGCGGCGCCCATCCAGACATAGGCGGCATGCCACTGGTACTGCTGCCACAATTCGGCTTCAGTTGGCGCTGGCACACCCAGCGAGAGCAGTTGCTCGCGATAGTATGCCAGCATCTCTCTGCCATGCCGCTGCTGATCCTCGGGCGTTAGGTATCCGGCCAGGAAATAACCCACATCACGCATAGCCGGGCCATGGGCCACCATTGCCCAATCAAGGAATCCAGGCTGACCTGCATCGTAGAACAGGTTACCGTCGTGCACATCGCCATGAATCAGCGTGGGGTCGCCGCGCAGCCACAGTTGGTGAATAGCGTCGGTTTGCGCCAGGTATAACTCTCCCATCTCCCGAAATATCGCCGGCATACTGTTGCTATACAGCTGCAGTGCCCGGTCAATCAACTGCGCACCGATTTCATGCTGCAATGGCGGCTGTATCCAGGCGAGATCTGACGCAAAGCGCGGCGATTTCCAGTACGCGGCATGCAACCGGGCAAAGGCGACTAGTATCTGGCGGATAAAATCGAGGGAGTAGCGCTTGCTGGCATTCTTGAACGTGCAGCCGCTATCAACGAGGTTTTCCAGCAACATAATATAGGCTTCACCGGCCTCATCGCTGGCGGCAAAATAACAGTGCGGCACGCGAATCGGCAGCTCTGCTGCCAGGCGCTGATAAAACATCGCCTCGCGCCGCCCCATCCCACTGGAGGTGACGAACAGCCGCTGCTGTTCATCCGTTGGCGGTAATTTGACGAAAAACCGCCGCGGCAAATTCACGGCTTTACCATAATCCAATTCAATCAGGGCGCGTCCTGTGGTACCCGCATGCGCATCGAGAACGGTGAATTCCAGTACCGGACGTTGCAGTACCTCTGACAGCCAGTCGCAGGATAGACCGCTCAAATTTGATGGAATCACCGGTATTGACCTCGGTTACTAATTGGCCACGTATTACTAGCGTACCTCAACGGTAACCGGAACCCAGCGATTGAAAATGTAACCCAGTGTGCCGTTGCGCTTGAGTGTCTTCAATGCATCATTGAGTCTACCCGCCAGCAGCGTGTCGTCTTTGCGCACTGCCCAGGCGAGTTCCTCCTTCGTCAGAGGCTTATAGAGGCTGATCAGGTCACCGTATTCGCCGGAGGTGGCCAGCTGCCAACTGGTGGGGGCATCATGTATATAGAGATCGATTTCATTGTTGCGCAGCCCGGCAAACGCCGCGGCTGAATCCTGATAAAAAGTCACTTTTGCTTTCGGGAGTTGGGCATCGACATACTCGGCACCGGTGGTGCCCGGTTCCACGCCTATTCGGACACCGTCGCTGAACATCGCCCATGGCTGCGAGAAGTGCCCCACTTTCTCGGTACTCATGATCGCCATTTGACCGACCTCCATAAAGGGGTCGGTGAACAGGACTTGCGCACTGCGCTGCTCAGTAACACTCATGCCCGACATGATAATATCGATATCTCCGGCCTGTAGTGCGGGTATGAGTTGCGTAAAAGGCATATCGACCAATGTCAACTCCTGACCTATCAGGGCGCCGACAGCTTTAGCATTATCGGCCTCAATTCCGACAATCTGCCCTTCCTGTTTATAGGCCATTGGCGGATAATCCGCTGACACTCCGACCCTGAGCCCGGCCGCTGTAGCGCCGACCGCAACAATAGTAAGAAGGGCTGTAAATAGTAGTCTGACCAACATGGGCTACCTCTGTGTCTTTTTCGGGTCTGGTTCAACAGTGCGGATCACAATGTAACACTGCTCTGCACAGCTAGGGAAGTCATCACGGAGGTCGCCACCATGCAGCTCACTTGCAACAAACGTACAGCACTGATCACCGGGTCCGATCGCAATACCGGCTACGTCATTGCCAGCACCCTTGCACGCGCTGGTGCCAACGTCATCCTGCACAGCAATCACAGCGATGGCAGCGCTGCCAGGGCCGCTGCAGAGCTTGGGTGCAAGCATGCCGTCGAGGGCGACATCGCTACCGATGCAGGCTGCCAGGCTGTGTTCTCACAGCTGCAAACACAGTCCCTCAATGTCGATATTCTGGTCAACAATTACGGCACAGCCAGCTTTGCCAAATGGGATACCGCAGGCAGTGAAGACTGGCTGGACATGTACCAGAAGAATGTTCTGTCGGTGGCGCGCCTGGTACAGGGTATTGTGCCGGGAATGAAAGACCGGGGATGGGGCCGGATAGTCAATCTTGGAACCATTGGTTCACACCGCCCTGGCAGGATCATGCCGCACTATTACGCGGCCAAAGGCGCCCTGGCCAACCTCGGGGTCAGCCTTGCCCAGGACTTGTCCGGCACGGGTATCACCGTAAACACGGTGTCACCCGGCTTGATCAGAACACCGGAGCTGGAAGCAGGCTACCGCGCCCGCGCTCAAAAGAAGGGTTGGGGTGATGACTGGCAGGAGATTGAACGCCACATTGTGGCGGAGGACTTCCCCAACCCCGTGGGCAGATTGGCGACCCGCGAGGAAGTGGCCGACCTCGTCACCTTCCTGTGCAGCGAGCATGCGGGCTTTATCAACAGCCAGAACATCCGTGTCGATGGGGGCGCCATCGCCCACGTTTAGCGCGCTGGGACCGATTATTGTGCTTGACGCTCCAGAGCGCGTTTGCCATGCTTCCGGCAATGCCAGCCACACCCCATATCACAACGCAAATAAGGAAATTCATCATGAAAAAACTAGTTCAGGCCACACTGGCTTTTCTCTTCATCAGTCTGTCGAGTCTCTCCGCACACGCAGATGAATACGATGACGCCATCAACAGCTTCAGGGAAGCTGGCGAAAGCGGCGTTTATTTTGATAAGAGTATCG
This sequence comes from Halioglobus sp. D3-4, assembly GCF_055809315.1. NCBI lineage: Bacteria > Pseudomonadati > Pseudomonadota > Gammaproteobacteria > Cellvibrionales > Halieaceae > Halioglobus > Halioglobus sp. D3-4. Next base: position 742,186 of record NZ_CM147907.1, on the reverse strand, counting down.
GCTACGCGGTGTTCCCCACCATCGGCAAGGGTGGCATCGGTATCGGCGGCGCTCACGGTTCGGGCCGGGTCTACAAAGAAGGCGAGCTGATCGGCACCGCTGATATGACACAGCTGACAATCGGCTTTCAACTCGGCGGAGAGGCATTCAGCCAGATTATTTTCTTTGAGAACGAGGCTGCACTCGACAACTTTACATCAGGTAATTTTGAGTTCAGTGCGGACGCCAGCGCGGTCGCGATTACTGCCGGTGCTCACGCCAGCGCCAATACCGGTGGCGGCGCCTCTGCCGGGCTCAGCGGCGGTCAAAATAATGCTGACACCACGTCTCTGGGCTATCGCAAAGGCATGGCGATATTTACAATCGCCAAGGGTGGTTTGATGTATCAGGCAACACTGGGCGGACAAAAGTACAGCTTCGACCCCATCGAGGACTAGTCACCATACGGTGAACGCAGCCTCACCACCCATCAGTAAAAGGTCGCAGCCCCCGGTTGCGACCTTAGCGGCTGTCCTGCAAGCCACTCACCGTATAAAAAACACTCGCTCCATAGCGTTCCAATTCGCACCGGGCTCACGCCCTGGTAATTGGATCTGACAGGGATCTGTCTCGCGCCACCAGCGCTGGGTTTCTGGCTCTGCCGCTACCGAGCGCATATCCTGCTCATAGTCACTACCGGTGTATTCAAAATAGCTGAACAAATACTTTTTGCCCTCGAGTTCGGTAATGAAGATAGAGTAGCTGCGTATGTTGAATTTAGCGAGACACGCAGTTACGGAATCCCAGGCGTTGGCATGTAACTCACGGTAAACTTTCTCCATCTCCGGTTTCAAGCCGATAACTGAGCCGAAACGCTGTACACCATCTTCGCAGGACTGGGGATTGGTGACACCGTAGACGGCATCAGCTTTATGAGAGTCAGTCATGTTGTTCCCCCGCCCTTTCGTATCACTGCCGTGTGCGCGTTGATTCTTCGCTTGTTGATCTGCTCCCAGTCCCAGTTGATGCCCAGGCCAGGCTCGCTCGGTGCCAGCGCCTCGCCGTTGTCGATCACCAGCGGCTGTGTGGTAATTTCATCGAGCTGGGGAATGTACTCCACCCAACGACCATTGGGCACTGCGCACACCAGCGATACATGCAGTTCCATCAGAAAATGCGGGCACACCGGCAGATTGAAACTCTCCGCCGTATGCGCCACTTTGAGCCAGGGTGTAATGCCCCCTACCCGGGCAACGTCAACCTGTACGATAGAGCAGGCGCCGCGCTGCATAAATTCGCGGAAATGGCCGATGGAATACACTGATTCGCCGGTGGCGATGGGCAGCGTTGTGGCACTCGACAATCGTACATGTCCTGACAGGTCATCGGCTGGTAGCGGCTCCTCCAGCCAGGCCAGATCAGCCGGTTCAAAACAACGCGCCCGACGAATGGCCTCGTCAACCGTAAAGGCCTGGTTGGCATCGGCCATAAGCTCCCAGGCCGGGCCCACTGCTTCGCGCACGGCCATGATGCGCTGCATATCCTGCGCTACATGTGGTTTGCCGACTTTTACTTTCGCACCGCCAAAGCCGCTCGCCTGCGCTTCCAGCGCATCGTCCACCAGCTTGGCTTGCTCTAAATGCAGCCACCCGCCTTCTGTTGTATACAGCCCTACCCGATCTTTCGCGCCGCCGGCAACAACATGCAGCGGCAGGCCCGCCTTCCTGGACTTCAGATCCCATAGAGCGGTATCAATAGCCGCCAAAGCCAGCGCCGTGATAACACCAACGGTGGTGGCATTGCTGGAGAATTTCAAATCGCGCCAGATAGACTCAATACATGCTGGATCGCGCCCCAGCAGTTGCGGCGCCAGATGATCGCGCAACAAGCCCATGACCGAGCTACCACCTGAACCAATGGTGTAACTGTATCCCACCCCCTCGGCACCGTCGGAATCAATGATCCTGACCAGAGGCGTCTCCTGACTCACAAAGCTCTGGATGGCGTCGGTGCGCTTTACCTTGGGCACCAGGTCAACCATCGACAGCTCTACTCGCTCAATTGTACTCATAGTCAATACCATCTCCGGTAGGTGTGCACGCTAAGCCGCTTGCCCGGCTGTTTGCCGCCCGCTCTGTTGCAGCCCGCCCAATCGGGTAGACAACCACACCATAAAATAGCAGGCCAACGGCACCGCATATGCCCACTGGACAGACTGGCTATCAGACAAGTAGCCCATTATTGGGGGAATAATCGCGCCGCTGATAATGGTCATAATAATAAACGAGGAACCCATCTCAGCATTGTCACCCAAATGCTCCAGACCCAGGGCATAGATAGTGGGAAACATAATCGACATAAAAAAGCTGGTGGCACCCAAAGCGACCACTGCAGTTATGCCACTGGTCATTAACGCGATACACACCAGGCCAATGTTGATGAGCGCGTAAATGCCCAGTAACCTGCGCGGCGCAATAAACTTCATCAGATACGTGCCGATAAAGCGTCCCACCATAAACGATAACAGGCTGGCCGAGAGGTAATACGCCGCCATTTTCTCCGGTGTCAGCGGCGCCACCTCTTTGGTGAAATCGATAAAGTAACTCCACACGCCAATTTGCGCGCCAACGTAGAAAAATTGCGCAACAATGGCCCAGACAAAACTTCTGTGGCTAAAGACACCGGCCAGAGAAGATTTGTTATCCGCATTGGCGCGAGCTCTCGGGGCTGGAAACCGCGTGAGCGCCACCAGCGACGCCACAAAAAGCAAAAGACCCGCAAGACTTAGATAGGGCAGTTGTACCTGCCGTGCCTCCAACGCACGATATTCCAGTAACGCCTGGGGCGACAAGGCAGCGATTGCATCCGGCGAATGTTCAATGCCCGAAAAAATAAACACGCCGCCAATCAGCGGCGCTACAAAGCCCCCAAGGCCGTTAAAAGACTGGGCAAAATTGATCCGCCGGGCCGCTGTAGCCGGATCGCCGACCAGGGTGATGTAGCCACTGCCGGAGGTTTCCAGAAAGACAATACCGGTGGCGATGATAAAAAGAGCAATCAGGAAAAAGCTGTAATTGCCAACTTCCGCCGCCGGGTAAAACAGCGCTGCACCCAGCGCGTAAAGCAGCAAGCCAATCAGAATTGCCCGCTTGAATCCCAGCTTCTTCATCGCGTACCCCGCAGGTATTGCGGCAAAAACATAGGCGAGGTAAAACGACACCTGAATAAAGCTGGCCTGCCCACGGGACAAATCCAGGGCCTTTTGAAACTGGCGAATCAAAATGTCGTTCATATTGTGCGCAATTGCCCACATAAAGAACAGACTGGTCACCAGGACAAATGCAGTGACATACTCTGAAGGTATCACCCGGGATGCTCGTTGATCAACGCCGCTGTCAACGCCACTTTCAATGCCACTGAGAGACATAACAGCCCACCCCCATCACCCTGAGAACAGGGTTGTCATTGTTCGCTGTACAAAGCTAGCGCAGGCTTGAGATACCCCTCGAATCTGCTTTGTGCAATCGAGCGAACTTGGTTTTTATGTATTTGTCGTCTGTATACTAAGCCATACTTATACTATCTGGAATACATTTCGTATGCGGATGGTACTGGAGCGATGTGAGCCCCATACCTGAAAAAGGTAATGAAGCGCTTGTCGAATTACCGGTGAGCGGAATCACCAGCATCGATTCTCCCTGAGTAGTTTGTGCTCAAGCCCATTGGGTAACAGCGCCTTGCAAACATCATGCAAGCGCGCTCAAACCCACTGTTTTTTATGGCTCCGATGAACACCGTTGCACCCGGGGCGCCATGATGATGCATGTCACCGTGCAGACTCCCTCAGAACTTTCTGACAGTGACGACCAGTGCATTTTCAAACAAGAAGTTGGGGTAGCCGTTTATGCTATTTATGCCCACCACCAGCCACTATCCCACTCATTCACCCACTGCAACCACAACCTGCTCCTGCACCCCAAGCCCCTCAATCCCCAACCGCATACGATCACCCACTTCAAGATACTTGGGCGGCTTTTGCCCTAACCCAACACCGGGCGGTGTGCCGGTTGAAATCACATCTCCAGGTTGCATGCTCATAAACTGGCTGAGATAGCTCACAATATAGGCGGAATTGAAGATCATGGTGCGGGTATTGCCATTCTGGTAACGATGCCCGTTAACCTCCAGCCAGATAGACAGCTGGCCGACGTCTTCAATCTCATCCGGGGTTACCAACCAGGGGCCAAGCGGGCCGAAGCTGTCGCAGCCCTTGCCCTTGTCCCACTGTCCATTGCGCTCCAACTGGAAGTGTCGTTCCGACACGTCATTGATCACGCAGTAGCCCGCCACATGATCGAGAGCGTCCTTCTCACTGATGTACACACCCCCTTTACCGATCACGATCCCAAGTTCCACTTCCCAATCGAGTTTGGAAGAACCCACCGGTTTGATCACATCGTCATTCGGCCCGCAAATCGCACTGGTCCACTTGTTGAACACCACCGGTTCATCCGGAATCGGCGCGCCCGATTCGCGCGCGTGGTCTGCATAATTCAGGCCAATACAAATAAACTTTCCGACGCTACCCACACAGGCGCCAATCCGCAGATCTGGTGCAAGCAGTGGCAGTGCCTCTATGTCGGCACTGGCAATCGTCGCCAGCCCCTCGGGCGTTAGCGTCTCTGAACCAATATCATCAACAATGGCGGAAAGGTCTCTCGCTCTACCCTGTTGATCCAGAATGGCCGGTTTTTCACAGCCCTTTTCTCCTACGCGTAGTAACTTCATTTCGTATTCTGCAGTCCTGTATTATTCGTGAGGGTGGTATCAGCCGTTGCTCCAGCCACCATCGATGACATGAGCGTGGCCGGTGGTGTAACCTGATTCATCGCTGGCCAGATACACGGCCAGGTTAGCGACCTCTTCTGGCAGGCCGATGCGACCCATCGGTTGCCGGGCGACGAATTCGCTGCGCGCCTTGTCGTAATCACCGGTGGCAGCGAGACGTTGTTCCAGCGACGGTGATGCAACGGTACCGGGGCAGATAGCGTTGCAGCGAATACCTTGCATGATGTAATCGGCTGCCACTGATTTGGTTAAACCAATGACGGCGGCCTTGGTAGTGCCGTAAGCGCATCGTCCCGGAGCGCCGATAATCGAACTGGCGACGGAAGACATATTGATGATGGAGCCTCCACCGTTCTCGATCATGCCCGGCAACACGGCACTAATAGTGCGGTACATGGATTTGACGTTGAGGTTGAATGAAAAATCCCAGTCGTCTTCACTGCACTCCAGCAACGTTCCGGCATGCACGAAACCGGCGCAGTTGAACAACACATCAATCGCGCCCCGCTCACGCACAAAAGCCTGCACGGCGTTCGTATCTGTCACATCAAGAAGCGCAGTTTGAATGGCTGGTACCTCTGCTGACAGTGATGCCAGTGCGTCCTCCGCAATGTCTGTCGCCCACACAGTCGCTCCTTCAGCAGCAAACGCTGTTGCCGTGGCTCTGCCTATGCCAGCGCCGGCCGCCGTTACGACACAGGTCTTGTTTTTCAATCGCATGGTGTGTTGATTCTCCTTCGATGGCACCAGCGGTGCGCATTAATCCAGACCGTAAAAGTTTTTCGCGGTGTCACCAAAGATCGCAGCTTGCTCCGCACCCGTCAGGTGTTGCAACAACCGCTCCGATTGTTCCAGCCAGTTCCCGTAGTCGCCGGCCAGCGTCAGCACCGGCCAGTCGCTACCCCACATAAGCCGCTGCGCGCCGAAGCAGTTCAACAAATGCTCAGCATAGGGCCGCAGCGAACCGTCGTGGGTCCGCGCTCCCGCCTCAGTGAGCAAACCCGAAAGTTTACAGCAACAGTTCGTTCCTTTGGCCAGTGCGGCTATGTTGTCTGCCCACGGCTGCCAACTGGCGGCTGCGATATCCGGCTTCGCACTATGGTTTATCACGCACGCTAACTGTGGATGACGATCAAGTAATGTCCGCAGGTTCTTAAGGTGTATGGGTAGAACCAGTGCGTCAAATCGCAGTCCCAACTCAATCAAGCGCTCGAAGATGGGTGTGAGACTGCCGCTCAGCATCCAGTCTGGGTCGGCGATATTCTGGATCATGGGCCGCACACCGAGCAGGTAAGGATTACGCTGCAATCGATCAAGATCAGACAAAGCCGCATCAGGGTCATCCATATCCACCCAGCCGACAACGCCCGCGATAAAAGGGTGCTTGTCGGCCAGGGCCAACAGGTATTCCGTCTCGGCTACCGTCGCAGCGGCCTGTACCAGTATCGTCCGCCGCACACCGGCCGTTGCAAGCAGTGGCTGCAGATCCGAAGGCTGAAAATCCCGGTACAGCACTTCCAGCTCGGGGGTCAACCAGTCGTAGTCTCCCCGCTGCAGGCTCCAGAAATGTTGGTGGCTATCTACACGCATATCACAAACCTCCGGGCAAAGGCGCTTCGGGATGCACAAGGCTCTGGCTGCGCAGGTCGCGCCAGAAATCATCGGGAATATCGGCACCCATCAACGTCAGGGTTTGGGCGATATGCTGCGTGCTGCCCATGCCGGGAATTACACTGGCCACTGCAGGGTGAGCCAGCGGGAACTGCAGCGCGGCGGCGGCGAGCGGCACCTGATAGCGCTCGCACACGGCATCCAGTTGTTGCACCCTGTCGATCACCTGCTGCGGCGCGGGTGCGTAATTGTACTTAGGCGTATCACCGGCTTTAGTACCTGTCGCCAGAATGCCAGAATTATAGGGACCCCCAATCACCACGGCACAATTGCGCTGCTGGCACTTGGGCAAAAAGGAATCCAACGACGCCTGTTCCAACAGGGTGTAACGTCCCGCCAGTAGGAAACAATCCCAATCGCCGTGCTCCATGGCAGCTTCACACACCTCAAATTCATTCACACCCAGACCGATGGCCTGCACCAGCCCCTGTTCACGCAGCTCGTTCAGGGCGCGGTAACCGCCAGACATGGCAATAGGGAACAACTCGCTATTCGCACTGCCGTGAGTTGCGCTCCCGATATCGTGCATAAAGAGAATATCTAACCGCTCCAGCCCGAGGCGTTGCAGGCTGTCCTCAAAGGAACGCATCACGCCATCGTAGCTATAGTCGTAATGGATATCAAAAGGCATCGGCGAACGAAAGCCATATCGCTCCTTTGCATACGTCGCGGGTTTCAGTAAACGCCCTACCTTGCTCGATAAAATATAGTCTTGACCCCCATGTTGACGCAGGCTGTCGCCGAGCCGCCGTTCACTCAGACCCTGACCGTAATGTGGCGCCGTGTCGAAGTATCGAAAGCCGTCTTTCCACGCCAGCGCAAGAATCGCCTGCGCCTGCTCCTCGCTTACTGGGTGATAGAGATTACCCAGCGAAGCTGCGCCAAAGCCGAGTTCCGGCAGGGATAATGCGGTTGATCCCAACGGTCGCGTCTTGAACACGCCCTAGCCCTTCACTGATACAGGAAGGCAGGTGGGGCCAATAGGCTCGAACTGCTTGTAGGTCAAAATAAACTCTTGATGCCCAAGCTCTTCCGAGACCGTTGGCGAGCCGCCGGCCACATCGAGTACCAGCTGGTAGATCTCATCGCCCACCTGTGATGCTGTCGCCTCCCCTTCGAGTATTTTTCCGGCGTTGATATCCATGTCTTCAGACAGTTTGCAGTAGGTCTCCGGGTTTGCGCAGACCTTGATCACCGGGGATACAGCAGAACCCACAACCGATCCCCGACCGGTGGTAAACAGCGTAATGTGGGCGCCGCAGGCGATCATTTCTACAATTTCAGCATTGTCGGAAATATTGGGGAAGCCGAACAAGGGCTCGCCGTCGGGTACTACATCGAGCAGGTACAAGCCACCACCGGGAGGCTGGTCGCCCGGTTTGAGCAGGCCGGAAATCTTTGAGTCGCCCGACTTGCAGTAGGCACCCATGGATTTTTCTTCCTGGGTGGTCAGCCCGCCCTCGGCATTGCCCGGCGCGAAACTGCCATAGCCCAGCACTTCGTAATAGCGCGCGGCTTTCTCGACGCTGGCCCTTAACGCCAGCGCCAGCTCCGGAGTGACCGCGCGCTCGGCCATGACGTCTTCACAGCCGATAAGCTCGCCGGTTTCTTCAAAGATACAGGCAGTGCCCGCTGCAACCATGCGGTCGAAACAATGGCCCACCGCAGGGTTGGCAGTAATGCCGCTGGTGCCATCAGAGCCACCGCAAATAGTGCCGATCACCAATTCGTTCAGAGCAATCTCCGTGCGCTCCTGCTTCGCAAGGCTAACTTGCAGCTGTGCTACCGCATCCACCCCGCGCGCGACAGTACTGCGGGTACCACCGTTTTCCTGGATTACCAGCGTTTCCACTGGCCTGCCGCTGGCCCGGATGGCCTCGGCCAGTGCCTCGCGGTTAAAACCTTCACAACCCAGCGAAAGTAAGACCGCTCCACCCACATTGGGGTGCGCACACACGGCGCGCATGATCTTGTACGCGTATTCATTCGGATAGCAGCCAGGGAAGCCGACTAAATGCACATTCGATTCGCCACTCTTATCGACAATCAAACGAGCCACATGGTGGGCGCATTCGACAAGGTAGGCGACCACAATGACATTGCGGATACCCTTGCGTCCGTCCTGTCGCAACCAGCCCTTCATTCGCCATTCCCCGCAGCCGCCACCGGCCTTCTACCGCCGCGCTCATGGCTGGCAATGTAGTCGCTGCGCATATTATGTAGATGCACGTGTTCACCGCAGCTCAGATCACGCAGCGCCGAGCCGATAGGTACGCCGTGCTTGATAATGGCCTCGCCTTTAAGTGTGCTTCTGCGCGCAATTTTGTGGCCCACATCAATGGGCTCGATGGCGATCATTTCGCCATCGTCTGTCACAAGGCTCTCATTGCCCTTAAGAGACTGGCAGACGACGAAAACGTTGTCTTTTGGGTGTAATAACAGGATGCGTTTATCCATTAGATTTATTATTCAAGGTTCTACTACGCAATTTTTTCGTGGCCTACTATAGCGTGATATTTATTCGATATATAGGCGGCGACTAGAAGCTGTCGCCGCAATCCGGCGGCGTACCTGCCGTGTCCATCGTTTCACAATTCAGAATAGCCGCGTCACGGTTCCCTTGTCCCCATCCAGCCGAACCCGGTCCCCGGTATTGAAAAATCGTGTGCCGTCGCGTGTGTTCACAACACAGGGCAAACCATACTCGCGCGCGATCACTGCGCCGTGCGAGACCGCGCTGCCCAGGTCTGTAACCAACCCTCCGATCAGACTGAAATAGGGCGTCCAGCCGATGTCTGTTATGGGCGTGATGAGGATTTCACCCGGCTGCAACTGAGCGGCCTCCTGTAGCGTATTGGCCACACGTACGGCACCCTCCACCACGCCACGGGAGGCCGGCCTGCCATGGAGCACGCCATCGGTGGTATCTATCACACGCGGTTCCGGCGGTGCCGGCGCCCCCACGGATATCTCAGGGAACTCCAGGCGCTGTTGATAGGACAGGGCGTCCCGTCGCGCGAGCGCCCTTGCCACCGACGCCGGGTCTGGCGCGGCGACAAATCCGGGTAGTTCTTCGGTGCTGAAAAAATTGACCAGATCTGCGTCCGGCAATGCTCCTTCCGTCTGCAGCAGTTGACCCAGATGACGAAAACCCTGTTTGAAACGGTGCGCAACTTCCACCAGTTGCGACTTGGTATGTTCGCGGCGACGAATGGCATTATGCGCCTTGGGCAGAATCCAGCGCAGGCCGTGACTGAGGCCCGACCAGTCTATCGTCTCTGCGTGGACCTTGCTGAGTCCCCCGGTCGCAAGACGCGCATGCACTGCAGCCTGCATGCTCTGAATCAGCGGTGCTGGATCATCACCCCAGGAAAGATCTCGCATACACAGTTCACGGTATCCGCGGTGTCCATGCTTGTTAAGGAATGCGGCAAAAGCCGTCGCGATCCCAGGAGTTTCATGCAACCACGCCAGTGCACCGGCTTCAGACACCTGCTTAAATTTTTCCAGTGCCTGTGGATGAGCCGCGATAGCGTCGATAAGCGTATCCAACTCTTCCAGCATCACCGCACTCTCAACACCAGTGGCGCCGGCCAGCAAGCGCACCGCCTCGGCCTGTTCCTCGCCAGTACTGTCGTTGGAGCGACCGGACACCATGTTCTCGACGATGGAACACAGAAAACCGGACAGCGCCGAGGATTGAATATGCACCGCCATTGTGCGATCAAAAAAACCCGACTTGTCTGCCAACTCCGCCCACATTGCGCCGCTGCTAGCTCTCTTTTCGATCACAAAGCCTACCAGTTCACGATCAAACGCATCGACCACAGCGGGCGCCCGCAGGCAATAGCGCAGCAATTTTGCGGTATTCAGGATGCGGCGCAACAGCGGCTGTGGCGGAAAGGGTTTCAACTCCGGCACCAGCCGCCCGCACAGTGATTGCGCTGACTGTTCAACCGTTGAACCAAGCACTGCGGCTGACAGCACGATGTTGCCGGTCATATTGAGAAATAGATGCCCGTATGCCCAGGCGGTAACCTGCCAGGCTTTCACTATCCCCGGCCTGGCCCCTACTGCCACCTGCATATGCTGCAGACCGTAATCAATACCCCAACCGGTAAAGGAACCGGTGAGCGGACATACGGCACCCGGCATCATCTCGCTGACGTTGCTGATCGTCAGCACATCGTCGGGACGCGGCAAGTCGGTGTCAAATTCGTTGAGGTCTGCGGGCAGGGTTGTGACAGGGCGCGCCTGCAGCCAATACAACGTGCCGTCCTCATCGATGGCCCACTCCAGATCCAGTGGGTGACCCTCATGGCGGGCTGCGGCGCGCGCCTGTTGTGCAATCGCGGAAATTTCGCTGTCACTGATCAGGGGCATATCACCCGTCAACTGTCGCCGCACAATAGCGCCACTGCTGTTAACACCATAGTGATCAGGCGTCGCCTCGCCGCTGACCAATGCCTCACCGAGGCCCGCCACCACATCTATCACCAGCAGGTCACGCCTGGCACTGACCGGATCTGCGGTGAACACTACACCGGCCACCCGGGCATTGACCATCGCCTGCACCACCACATTCATGGTCATTCCGGTGGCACCCGTATGCACCTGTTGATAGCTGCGAGCGCGCTCATGTGACGCCGACGCCACGCACTGCGCCACCGCCTCACGCAACTGCTCGATACCGGTAACATTGAGCACGGTATCGTACTGGCCCGCAAAGGAGGCATCCGCGCCATCCTCACCCAGCGCTGATGACCGCACGGCTACCGCCGCCTTGCCCAGATTCAGGTAACACTGCTCCAGTTCCGCAGGAAATTCTTCGGCGCTGGCATCGCACAGCACAAATGCAGGCGGCACGGCGAGCCCCATGGACACCAGCCGCGAGAGACCATAGGCCTTGCCGCCTGCACTGGCATCCGTGATATCCGCCAGCGTACAGATACGACTACTCATACCAGATGTATCCTCGGCTCGGGAATGCGGGAATTGGGAAAGCTACAACCGTCACTGCAGTGAGAGCTAGCTCAGCCCCATTGTCGCGGCCTCTGTCGCCAGTACTTCGCTCACCACTGGATGGGCTTTTACACGGGCGATAAAGTCTGTGAATACAGGCCAGCGTTGCGCATCGATCTCGTAGCCTGCATAGGACGCGTTCACGAAAGGACTCATCAGGCTCATATCGGCCATCATGAAATCGCCAAAAATAAACCCCTGTTCAGGCACTTGTTCTTCCAGGTAATCGAGCATCGGCGGTAACTGCTTGTCGATGATCTTGGCGACCAGCTCTTCATCCGCTTCCTGTTGCAGCACCATTGGACGCATAAAGCGCTGGAAAAAAATCCCCGCAGCGAGTTCCGCGACGCGCGAACCACCCAGCTCTTCGAGCCAGCGGGCCCTCGCCCTGTCCGCAGTCTGTGTGGGATATAGCGCTGGCTGCGGGTAGGCCTCCTCGAGGTACTCACAGATCACCGTCGAGTCACATACCGTGAGATCACCATCCTGCAGCGTCGGAATTTTCCCCAGCGGGTTGATCTTGCGGTACTCGGCATCACGAGTGAACGGCATCTGCTGGATCTGTTCAAACGGTAGCCCCTTGATCGCAAGCGCGACCTGCACTTTGCGCACAAACGGTGACCCGGACGCGCCATGGAGAACCATCATGGCTGACCACCTGCACGGCCTGTGGTAGGAGATCGCCCGCGTGAAAGCGTATTCAACAAGGTGTAAACTGGCATTGGATCTGGTTCTCCGTAATCAATGTTCTGGGGGGAAATGATCAACTGGTCCGATATGCGCTACTCAAATTGCAGGACTTTGTCCTTGAGCGGCCGCAATCGCAGTTGTAGAAAGTCAAGAATATAGTTCTGGTAGAGTCGCCAGGGCAGCCTGGCACCCTGTTTGGGAAACTTGCCAAGCGAGCGCATCACGTAGCCTGAGCTGAGGTTCATCATCGGTTCTTCCTCCACCGAACCCTCCTGCAACCGGGGTACAGCTACCATCGCTCCGGTCTTCTTCATGTAGTTGAGTATGCGGCAGATAAAATCACCCGTCAGATCACTTTTAAGCGTCCAGGAGGCGTTTGTATAGCCGAAGACCTGCGCCAGATTGGGGATGTTGCCGAACATCATGCCTCGGTAGACATAGAGTTCGGAAGGGTCCACGGCGCTGCCGTCAACCGTCAACTGGGCACCGCCCATGAACTTGAGATTCAGCCCCGTAGCCAAAACGACAATATCCGCTTCCAACTCCCTGCCGGATTGCAATTTTATTCCCGCCTTGGTGAAGCGGTCAATGTGGTCGGTCACCACCTCCGCGCGCTGCTCGCGAATCGCGGCAAACATGTCGCCCTCAGGCACCGCACATAGGCGCTGGTCCCAGGGGTTATAGGATGGCGTAAAGTGTGTTTTGACGTCGTAATCCTTGCCCAGTGCCTCGCGCACCTGACCCAGCAGGAACCGTTTCACAAGCTCCGGCTTCCAGCGCGACAGCGCATAGATATAGATCTGGAAAAGAACACGCTTCCATCGCGTAATCCGGTAGACCCAGGAGCCGGGTAGAAAACGCTGTAGTTTGACAGCGGTCTGGTCCTCCTCCGGCACCGAGGCAATATAGGTAGGAGAGCGCTGCAGCATAATCGTATGCGCACTTGTCCGGGCCAGCTCAGGCACCAGTGTAACCGCCGTGGCACCACTGCCGATGACTATGACCTTCTTGTCGCGATAATCCAGATCTTCCGGCCAGTGCTGGGCGTGCACGATTTGACCGCTAAAATCTTCAGTGCCACTAAAATCAGGCGTGTATCCGTTCTCATAATCGTAATAGCCGCTGCACATCAGCAGAAACCGGCAAGCTATTTCAACGGGCTCCCCTGCGTCGGTGCGCTGAGCTGTGATAGTCCAGGTCGCGGACTCCGAGGACCAACTAGCACCCAGCACCTTATGGCCGTAACGGATATGCTGGTCCACGCCGGTTTCCGCCGCTGTTTCCTTCAGGTAGCTCAAGATGGAAGGGCCATCGGCCAAGGCCTTGCGCGCCAACCAAGGCTTGAAAGAGTAACCCAGCGTATACATATCGCTGTCAGAACGGATGCCGGGGTAACGGAACAAATCCCAGGTGCCCCCCAGTGAATCACGACTTTCCAACAGCAGAAAACTGCGGTCCGGACAGGCCTGCTGCAAATGTCGGGCACTGCCGATTCCCGACAGGCCGGCGCCCACTATAAGTACATCCACAAACTCTGTGTCAGTTGACGAAACCATATACGGATTTCCTGTTCGCGCACTGCTGTGGCATCAAGGCCAAAGCATATGCCATTGGTGTACTGTGAACCATTCGTCGCGCTCATTCAATATATTCGGAGCAGGCGCTCATGCTACCGCTGCGAAAAACAGGGGTAAAGATTCAGCGGAACAACGCGATACTGGATGAGGATGGGACGATGCCCTGGGACAAAACGTGTTGGCTTACAATTGAGGGGGGGATAAGAGTCGCTACCGCCCGGACCCGGGCGATAGCGAAAAAGTACAGCAATGGATATTACTTGACCGGCTTTTTCGTGCCTACGAGCACATCTACACGACGATTCATCGCACGACCCGCAGCAGTACTGTTGGTGGCGACAGGATCGCGTTTGCCCATACCGATAACATCGATGATGTCTGCAGAAAGCCCGTTGCTAACCATATAGGCTTTGACTGCAGCAGCACGTCGAATCGACAACGCCTGGTTGTACTCGTCACTGCCTACACTGTCAGTATGGCCGACGACATCGATATCTCCGACAGCCAGACCCTGAGCCCTGATAATATCGGCCAGCTTCTGCAACTCTGCCTTACCTTCCGGCTTGACGATGGACTTGTCGAAGTCGAACAACACTTCTGCAGAAACAGTATGTGTCTTGTACTCCATGCCTGCCTCTTTCGGGGTCAGCAGGGTATCGGCAACATACGTGGACAATGCCGGACCTGAAGCGACATCGCTGGCAGCGACAGCACTGTCACAGGCAGAGCCACCAGTAATGCTGGATATTATCGCATCGTGAGTCGTGTCATTACCGACTTTTACCGTGTGCACACAGACCTTGTCGGGGTGCGCTGATTTCAAGCCAGACAGCGCCGACTCCACCGCGTCAGGGTCACTCCAGTTGAAGTCACTGACAATGATCACACCGATACGCCCTTCATCCTCGGCTACCAACCCTGTCGCTGCATCGATGGCCTCAGCAATCGGCGTGGTGCTGGCTGCGCACTTGATGGTTCCCAGCGCGTTGTTAAAATCAGCTGAACTGAACGTGGCCGGACCGTAAAGCGTCGATGCTATACCGTAGCCGATACAGGAGCCGGTGTTGCCCTTACCGAATGTAACAATCGCGGAATTGAACCCCATGGATGGAACAGAATTACCGAAACTGGCAGTCCAGTCCTCGGCCGACTGCATTCTGGATTTCCCCTGGGCATCCTTTTTCATGGAACCCGATGTATCCAGCAGCACGACAAAGGTATCCACCTGCTTGGTGTACGCATTAACATCGATGGGTTCTCCCTGCTGCACGACAGGCGTATACGGTGCGCCACCGCATGCAGCCAGTGCCATCAGCGACAGGCCCATTACTAAACGTCTAACAGGTTGTTTGTGCATAAATTTTCTCCAGTCCTCGATTAAATTAAACTGAGCTTGCGTATCTTCGCAATTACAGAATCGCCCAGAACACGCATGGGCGAGACCGCTCAAGAAGCTATGCGGGTACTTCAGTAAAGCATATACACTACCATGTCGCAAAGAATAGTCGCGTTCTGGCAATAGACCGGAATGAAATTTATGTTCGTCGCAGAGCGAGGTGGATGGCGCTTCAGATCGGGGCTGTAAAATGCAGCCCCTGGCGCACCATTTGAGAGCAAACAGCCGCTGTTATAGGCTACCTCGCGCTGAACTGGTGCAGCACATCACGCAGACAAGCCGGTGAACTGGCGGATCTTCTTTCTACTCAGGAAGGCATCAATCAGCGTCGGATCCTGACGATAACGAGTGTCCTCGCCAATCTCCCGGATTGTTTCCACCGGAATATCGGAACGCGTCAGCCGGTAGAGTCTATGGTAATAATCATAGACCTCCCTCGGCGGCTGCTCATCGGCCACAGCTACCGCGATCTGGTTGGGATCCTGCTTGGCCAGCTTGTTCTTCTCACTCATAACAGAGTAGCTGTATGTCGGGAAGCTGATCATCTCGCCAAAGGCCACGCATTTGAGCTCCTTTGGAAACTCCAGCAGGAAGTCGAAAGTCGCCCGCAGATCTTCCTCTCGATCAAATTCATTGATCGTTATCAGATCAAAAAATCCTGTCAATCCAGCCTCAACAATCTCCTTACCAGCCTCTATCACCCGCGTCATCTTGGTGGGACGGTTGTAATAGTCTTTGAGAATACGTTCACTGCCCGACTGCACGCCCATGGTAATCGAAATACACCCCGCATCCTTCAGAGACTTCAACAGTTCCAAATTATGGGTTGTCGGGTAGGTATAACACCAGAAAGGCATGCCAATCTCCTCCTTGTAACGCGGGAGGAATTCTTTTAGCCATTTCGGGTTTACCGTGAACACGTCGTCATAAAACAGGATCGTTTCGACATCGAGGTGCTCCTTCGCCCAGCGCAGTTCCTCGAGTACAACATCCACATCGCGGCGACGCAGGGAATCTTTCTTACCAAATAGCTCCTGATAGCGACTCTCTATGCAGAAAGAACAGGAGAAGGGGCAACCCCGCTGGGTCATAATCGGATATTCCTTACCCAGGTTGACCGGAAAGCGTCCTCGCTTCAACTGGTCTGCGTCTATATGCACATAACTGCCCCGCCGCCAGTCAGGAATCGCGATGTCATTCAGTGGAATATTGGGGCGGTTCGTGTGTTTCTTGATTGTGCCATCGGCAGTCTTGACCCAAGTCCCTTCGATATCGTCCCAGGGAAGTCCGGCATCGATACGATTCGCAAGATCAACGATAACCTCTTCGCCCTCGTTAATGCAGATGATATCTGCGTGCGGTATGCAAAGCTCTGGCTCTAGAGTGGGGGCCGCTCCACCCCATATAATGGGGATATCGAAGTGCTCGCGTATTTTCTGCGTTACCAGCGCGCACTCCTTTATAATTCCGGAGTAAAGGCTGAAGCCGACGGCATCGGGTTGGAAATCACGCAACTCGTTGATCAGTAATTCTAACTCTGTGTCACTAAAGGGCTTATAGCAATTCCAGATAACCTCCCTGCCATCGACAGAAAACAGGCGACCGGAAAATTCAGCAACTTCATATTCTTTTGCTTCCTCAACTGAGTGCGCCTCGTAATTTTTGAGGTAGATGATTTTCGACTTATGACCGGCGCGCAGCAACTCCCCCGATAACTGTGCGGGGGCGAGGTTCAGACCGGTGAAAAGTTTGATGATAGCGACACGAGCCATAGACCTACTCCGAACTTATTGTTGTCTCTCTACTTCGGTTTTTTCTGCATCAATAAATACCCCTACAAAAAACAAGCTAATCCGAGGCGGAGACATTGCTAACGGTTGACTTGGGTCAAGTATAGGGTGTTTAGCAGACTAATTGAACTGCCGTTTTGGGGAGTTGCGATCCGGGTCCCAAGCGATCCAGACGGGTTCTGCTGCCGCACACCGCAGTCTGGCTGGCGCCGCTTTGCAGCCACCCTCACTTCACCGCGCGCTGCCGCCATATTCCCAGCCCCTGGGCGTTGAGCTGCATATCAAAAGCAATGCGCTCGCGCTGCTCGACACCGTTACCTCCCGGTGCAATTTCCTGCAGAAGCCCAAGTGTGTACTCGCTCAACTGCTGCTGCAATTGCACAGCATCGGGAGCGCCACTGGTTGCCAGCTCACAGTAGACCTCGATCTGTCGTACCAGCAACTGTGCCTTATCAGCAGAATAGGCCAGTTCTCCGTAGTGCGTCAGGTACATCCGTTGTGGCGCATAACTGCTCAGCAGTTTGAGGGATTCGAGAAAAGCGCCGGGATCAAACTGGCTGGGGGTGGTGGATGGCAACACAAAGTCGCCTTCTGGAAAACGGCACCAGGGGTATGAAACCCCGAACATATCGCCGCTGAACCACCCTCTGCTGGCTGCATCCCAAATACACAAGTGGTGCTCCGCATGGCCGCGGGTATGGCGAAATTCGAGTGTTCGACCCGCCAGCATCACGGTCTCTGCGTCGGATATCGTGCGTATTCGATCTTCTTCCACCGCTATCACATCGCCGTAGAGGCTGTGGAACAGTTCGTCGCCATAAACCGCTCTAGAGGCAGAGACAAGCCGTTCAGGATCTGCCATATGTCTGGCACCGCGCGGATGGACTAACAATTGTGCTTTTGGCAATGCCGCCATCAGTGCACCGGCGCCGCCCGCGTGATCCAGATGCACGTGTGTGGGGATGACATAGCGCACCTGCTCCGGCGCGATCTGCATTTGCTGCAGCAAATCCATAAAAACTGAAGCGCTGTGACTGGTGCCCGTTTCAAGTACAGCGCACTCATCGCCCTCCTGCAGGAGGTAGAAGCAGGCAATACCGGGGCTGACATAGTCGGCATCGACGCAGGTGATTCCAAACCCCAAGGAAGTGTAAGTCATAGTAGAGATTTCCCCTCGCCCCGCGCATCTGGCGGTAGGTTGCTGCGGCCGCATCAAAGTTTGATATTGGATTGCACCTCGAGTTGCACCGATTGTGCGAGCTGCTCGCTGATCAATGCCTTCAGCTCACCTACCTGCGCAGCGTTCAGCTGTTCTCTGGCACTGAGCACCAATCTTACCAGCGGGGGTTCAGACAGTCTCACTTCCGCGTGGTCCACATTCACCTGCACACCCTGCAACTGAATAGACCCGATAGGTATCTGCTCAAGAATGCGCTGACGTTCCACAAGATGAGAAAAAGACAGGGACAGCGGCACACTGATAACCAGCAATATCAATAAGGTGGCACCCAACCCCGCCCTCGCCCGCTTGAACGGTGCAAAACCCAGAACCAGGAAGGTGACGCTGGCTGCCAGCGCAATCCCTACCAGATTGGTGACCAGCAGCAGCGATGCCCCAGCAGCCATACCCCAGTCGCCCCAACCCAGACCGATGCCGACCACGCTAAGTGGCGGCACCAGGGCAACGGCGATGGCGACACCCGCCAGGCTTTTCGCGATTTCCTCCTTGGCGTTGGCATACGCGCAAGCAATACCGGAAATTATAGCCACCAACAAATCCAGTAGTGTCGGTGCCATACGCATTTTCATTTCACTGGTGGGAATATCCAGCGGCATCAACCACGCCATAAGGATTCCGCAGGCCAACCCCCAGGCTACGCCCAACACCAGCGTACGTATCGCTGTGCGAATCAGGCCCGATTCTGAACGCGCCAGTCCCATCGCCAAAGATACAATTGGCGACATGAGCGGAGCCAGTATCATCGCACCGATAATGACAGGTGCTGAATTCGCGTACAGGCCCGCCAAAGCCAACAGTACGCTCAATACCATCAGCACCTGATAGGAGGGAGACACTCTCGCATTATCGCGCAGAGACACAAACAACTCCCGGTATTCTTCCTCGGTGGCGTGACTGAAAACAGGTAATTCGCGCGCCAAAAGCGGACCGGCTTCTTCTTCCAGGGGTATGTGATTGAGGCGGACTGTCTCCTTGGACACGGCCGGTGGTGTCTCGGCGCGCGGCGCCATGGCCGGCCCCGGCAGCAGGTGCAGACGTCCCTCCAGCACTTTGAACTCCACCTCGGAGGTATGTACCGGTTTGCCATCAAGCAGGTACTCCATGCCGCGCGGCGCCAAGATGCGCAGCCGGTCCGTCTGGATCAGGCCCAGCGACGCCGGCAGCTGCGAGAGACTAATTTTTTTCGGCCACAGCAAGCGCAACAGAAACCACAGATAGCTGGTGATACTGCGCGGTGCCAGCGCCAGCAGGGACAAGCGGCGGTCGCCCGCTCCAAGGTCATGGGCAATGGTATGACCGACCAATGGGCTGCGGGCCTGACCCATAACCACCATACCCAATGCCGCCAGATGAATGTCTTTCTCCTTTCCAGTGGTGAGGTGGTACAGCGCCAACTTCAGCTTCCCCAGCCCCTTGAAAGCGCCGGCAATCAGGCTCCAGGGCGTTTGCGGACGATTGATATCATAGGGGCGCAGCGCCAGTACGCGCCCGATTACCACCGAGGAAAAAACCAGCTCATCATTACAGGTGAGCGCATCCGCCATCACCACAGGCGCTGTCAGATAGTGCTGAAACAGCTGCTTCAGATCGCCACGCACACCGAGTGCGATCATCGCCTGTCTGGCCTCGGAGTGCGGCAGTATGCCGACTTCCCACTGCAACTCCAGCGCCGTGGTGGCAACCTCGCGAATCATTTCATCCCCGAGATAAAGCAACACCCGCGCATTGCGGGGCGCGGCATCACGCTCTGCCCAGGGTATGAATGTCACACTGGCAAGGGCCGACAATTCCTCAATATCCGCAGCCAGCAGCTTGGAGTCGTGTATCAGGAATAGCGGGGGCAGTTCGGGTGCCAACGCCATGTCTTCAGCCATTCTTTGCGCTCCAGAGGTTGTTATTCGGACACCGCAAGCGGACTGCGCACACGGCCAAAGTCGTCACAACATAAAATAGCAGTCCCGAGTTCATCCCGCGTTTGCGACGGACCCACCATCCAGCACGATAGTCTGACCAGTAATAAACGCAGATGCGCGCGAACAGAGATAGATGGCAGTGCCCGCTGCGTCTTCGGCATTGCCGAGTCGACGACACGGGAAGCTCGCGGCCAACTCGGCTTCATGCGGCAGGAAATGCGCCGTCATTTTACTGGGGAAAAAACCCGGTGCTATGCCGTTGACGTTGATGCCCTCGGGAGCGAGGTCAGCCCCGAGATGCCTGGTCAACTGATGTACCGCCGCCTTACTGGCAGAATACGCGTAGTTGTTCATGTGGGGGTGGGTTATGCCATTGATAGAGCCAATATTGATAACCCGTGCAGGATCGCCCATGTCAGCAGCTTCGCGCAGTGCCGGGAGAAGTTGCTGCGTCAAGAAGAACAGCGACTTCACATTGATATCCATAGTTTTGTCCCAGCCGCTCTCGGGGAATTCTTCGATCCCTGCACCCCAGGTGGCTCCGGCGTTATTCACCAGAATATCCACTCTGGGTTCCTCGGCCCGCACCGCCGCGGCAAATGCGCTCACCCCCTCCAGTGTGGAAAGATCGCCAAGTATAGCAACGCACTGCCCCAGCGCTGCCAACTCCTGTTCGGTGGCCCGCAAATCCTCCTCCTTGCGGGCAGTGATATAGGTCTTCACGCCATTTTCGACAAACCCGCGCGCTATCATCGCGCCGATGCCGCGAGATCCGCCGGTTACCACGGCCACCTTACCTTCGATATTAAAGAGGTTTTTCATGTTCGATCCTTAACTGAATTACATTGAATTTATCACAACGGCCACTGCAGAACGATGATGCCACGGCCTTTCATTGTCAGCCACTGGTGCGCTGTCGGTATTCGGTTGGTGCACATCCGCACCAGGCCCTGAAAGCGTTGGAGAACGACGCTTGATCGGAGTATCCCAGTAGCAGTGCAATCTCGGTCACCGCCAGGCGAGGGTCATCGAGGTAACGGCGCGACTGCTCCTCCCGTACATCCTGCAGCACCTTTTTGAAGCTTACCCCGAGTGCACTGAGCCGGCGTTGTAAGGTGCGTCGAGAGATTCCCAGTTCATCGGCAAGCCTGTCGATTGTCAATCCACCACCAGGCAGCGCCCTGCGTATTGCCACACGAGTTTCGTGCAGAAAAGGGGCGACGTTGACGGGCTCTTCAAAGACCGAGCGAGCGCCTTCCCAAAAATCGCCGCCCGGATCAAAGCCCACATCAATCAGAGGGTAGCGCACCACCTCGCGAGGGAAATACAGGCAACTGACCTCACAGCCAAATTTTAAATCAGGTCCAAAAGTCCGTGACAACGCTCGGGTGTCAGCCGGTGCCGGATAGGTGAACTCAGCGCTGCGAACAGGCACAGGCAGTGTGCAAATGGCGTTGACGATGTCTGCTGAGGACTTCAACATTTCATCGGTCAGCGGACGCCATGCGGCCGTCTCTGCGTTCAACGGATGCCACTCGAGGCGGATGAAATCACCCTGCGGACGTATCAACACTCGCCC
Source organism: Halioglobus sp. D3-4 (assembly GCF_055809315.1). NCBI lineage: Bacteria > Pseudomonadati > Pseudomonadota > Gammaproteobacteria > Cellvibrionales > Halieaceae > Halioglobus > Halioglobus sp. D3-4. The sequence continues at coordinate 720,481 of NZ_CM147907.1, read as the reverse complement.
CGTATCGCCGCGCAACCGTATCGTACTGGGAATGACATTGAAGTACTCCTTCAGGTTCCGACAAATAGTCGTCATATACAGATGCAGATTCATTCCGCTGAAGTAGATGATGCGTCCCACATACAAACCGATATCCGGATCACCGCTGCGTTCGACGGCCATACGATAGACAGCCAGGTACTGCGCCAACGGTATCCTTGCACCGGGCGCGCGCAACAGGTCATTCCTGATACCGGCATCACGCAACAGCTGAATGCTATCCACACCCAGCACCGATACGGCCTGCAATACCGCGTTGAGGCAGGGTGTGGTGACACTGGCCCCGCTGTCAGTTACCACTGGGCTTCGCAGCTCGCAGTGCGCGCAGCACCACTGCGCGCGTGTCGACAGGATCAATCACCGCATCCAGTTCGAGATAGGAGGCCGCTTCAGTGGCCTTGCCGATTTCATACATCCGTGCGACCAGTTGTTGAAACAGTTGCTCGCGCGCCTCGGCGTCCTCCTCCGCTTGCAGCTCCTTTCTAAAACCCAGGCGTACGGCCCCCTCCAGCCCCATGCCACCAAACTCGCCAGTCGGCCAAGCTGCGGCATACACCGGAGCGGCAAATGTGCCTCCGGTCATCGCCATCGCGCCGAGACCGTAAGCCTTGCGCAAGAAAATGGTCACAATCGGCACGCGCAACCTGGAACCCACCAGAAACAACGACGACATCCGGCGCACAGCGCCATCACGCTCACTATCGGGGCCGACCATAAATCCGGGGGTATCTGTCAGGGACAGAACCGGCATTGAAAAGGCATCGCAGATTTGCAGAAAACGCGCCGCTTTCTCAGAGGAAACCGCATCGACAGCCCCACCCAGTTGCTGGCAATCATTCGCGATGAGCGCGACCGGCTTCCCTTCCAGACGGATAAAACCGGTGATAATGCCACGCCCGTAGATACGCTGTAATTCAAGGAAAGACCCTGTATCGGCGAGCGTTTCGATGATGCGGCGCACTGGGTAGCCCCAGCGCCTGTCCTCGGGGATGGCGTCGCGCAGCGATGACTGTGGTGCCGCTTCCCAATCGGCCACCTCTCCCTGAAAATAGGACAGCAGTTGTTTTGCAATAGCGGTGGCATGCGCTTCGTCGTCGGCAACGATATCAACGACACCGTTTTTTTCCTGTACGTCTATGGGCCCGATTTCGGTGGGTTCGTACTTGCCCATGCCACCGCCCTCTATCATCGCCGGCCCCGCCATTCCGATCCAGGAGTTTCTCGTGGCGATGGAAAAATCGGCACAGCCGAACAACGCTGCGTTGCCGGCAAAGCAGTAACCGTTATTGACTGCAATTCGCGGTACGACACCGCTGAGCGACGCCCAGGTACTGAATGACTGGATATTCAGTCCGGCAATCTGGGTGGCGACATCGGTATCCCCCGGCCGCCCGCCACCACCCTCGGTATACATCACCAATGGCAGTGCCTGCTGTTCAGCCAGTTCACAGATACGATCCAGTTTGCGGTGGTGGAAGTACCCCTGCGTACCGGCGAGTACGGAGTAGTCATTGACGATTACAGCCGCGCGAGCGCGCACAGAGCCGACGAGACCAGCATTGATGGTACAGGTCCCTGTAATCACACCATCGGCGGCGGTGCTGCTCTGCAGTTCCTTGTAATCACGACGGCTGCGCTGTGCCGCCACTGCCAGTTGGCCGTACTCCTGGAATGAATCAGCATCGACTAGATCGACGACGTTTTCACGCGCAGTACGATAGCCCCTTGCGTAGCGCTTTTGACGCGCTTCATCGCGCACATCATCGAGCGTAAGGGCTATGCGTTCACGCAGGGCCTGCAGTTCTGGTCTGATCTCACCGTCCATCGATAACTCCGCATTACTGTCAACGGAACACTATAACGCAGATGGCGACCTGGAACAGCGATCGCGCAGTGGGAGTTGGGAGAGCCGTGACGGTCGCTCAGCGACCCTTCCAGAGCGGTGCGCGTTTTTGCATAAAGGCCACCACGCCTTCCGCGGCATCCTCACTGGTGATACAGACATGCTGCAGCTTGGCTTCGTTGGAAATGGTCTCGCCCACTGACTCCTCGATTGCTGCATTGAGGGCCTGCTTGGCATAGCGCAGCGACAGTGGTGCTTTGCTGGCAATCTCTTCGGCCCAGGCCAGTGTTTCCGTCAACAATGCATCGGCTGAAACCACACGATTGCAAAGCCCCCAGTCCAGGCATTTTTCTGCCGAGAGCTTCTCTCCAGTCACGATGACCTCATACGCCCGCTTGCGCCCCAGGGTACGAACCAGGTGCCAGGTAGCCCCGCCATCCGGCACCAGACTGATGGCGGCAAACGCCTGATAGAGATAGGCGTTGTCCGCCATCACAGTCAGATCGCAGACCATGCCAAAAGCACTGCCGATACCGGCGCAGGCACCGTTAATGGCGCTAATCCAGGGCTTTGGTGCCTCGTAAATCTCCATCAGAATAGGCTTGTACTCACCGTTGAGTTGATCCTCCACGCGAAAGCTCGTTCTATCCTCAGGCATATCCTGCAAATCGGCTCCAGCGCTGAATGCACGCCCCTCGCCGGTCAACACAACCACACGCACGGAATCGTCGTCGTTCACCTCGCGCACCGCCGGCAGCAACTCACGGCGTAGTGAGGCATCAAAGCTGTTTAGCTTATCGGGACGGTTGAGAGTGACAACGGCAATCGCGCCGCGTCGCTCTACCTTTACTGTTTCGTAATTAGCCATGATGCGATTCCTCCAGCCTTTCGATCTTATAAAATTGAACCAGCGCCTCTAAGACTGGCCAGTTCCTGCTCAGCAAACCCCATTGATTTCAGCACCGAATCAGTGTCCTGCCCTGCCTCGTGCGCACCGTGTTTTACTTCTGACGGCGTGCGGGTGAAGCGCGGGGCTGGCGCTGGCTGAGTGACACCATCGACTTCAATATATGTATTGCGCGCGACGTTGGCGGGGTGTTTTGGTGCCTCCATAAAGTTCAGCACCGGGGCGAAGCAGACATCAGTCCCCTCCATGAGATCACACCACTGGGCCTGGGTTTTCTGCTTGAAGACCGCTGTCAGTTTTTCCTTCATCACTGGCCAGGCAGCCCTATCATTCTGCGCCCCGAAATCCTCCTCAGGTAACGCTGCCAACTCCTTCAGCAGCGCATAGAATTGAGGCTCGATGGAGCCGATTGATATATATTCGCCATCGGCGCATTCATAGGTGTCATAAAAATGCGCGCCGCCATCGAGCATATTGGATTCACGCTGCGTCTCGTCCCAAAGACCAAATGACTGAAAGCCGTGGAACATCCACATCAGCTGCGCGGCGCCGTCGACCATTGCTACATCGATAACCTGCCCTTTGCCGGAGTTTGACGTCTCTAACAGTGCGGCGAGAACGCCGTTGACCAACAGCATTCCACCACCACCCATATCCCCGACGAGGTTCAGGGGCGGCACGGGTTTTTCATCCTTGCGTCCCATCGCATAGAGCGCACCAGTGATGGAGATATAGTTGATGTCGTGCCCGGCACTCTGTGCCAGAGGTCCCTCCTGGCCCCATCCGGTCATACGGGCAAATACCAACCGGGGATTGCGCGCCAGACAAACGTCCGGGCCTATGCCCAGTTTTTCGCAAACACCGGGGCGGAAGGGATCGATGATAACATCAGCGTTCTCTACCATGCGCAGCAGGGTTTCCAGCCCGCCGGGGTCCTTCAGATTGATGCCCACCGACTTTTTGCCACGGGAACTGACGTCCTTCATAACGGGTGCGTCGGGTCCGGCATAACGATCAATAATAATCACCTCTGCCCCCATATCAGCCAGCATCATGCCGCCCATGGGCGCAGGTCCGATTCCGGCGAGCTCTATCACTGTATAGCCGTGTAATGGCCCCATTGGAATTCTCCTGTTGCTAGAGAGCGTAACAGCGCCGGAGAACTCCGGCGCGTCGAAGGAATAGCGTTCTACGCAGCCTTATTTGGGCTGCATGCGGATACCACCATCCATGCGGATACACTCGCCATTGATGTAATCATTTTCCACCAGTTGTTGCGCAAGTTGGGCGATTTCATCGGCTCTACCGAGGCGCTTTGGATAGAGTACCTGACTGGCCAACGGCTGCAGGAACTCAGCGATTTCCGGCGTCATTTCTTCTGCGCCGCCCATCATGAGAGGTGTGGCGATCAGGCCGGGTACGATGGTGTTCACGCGGATGCCCAGAACCGCGAGATCACGGGCGATCGGCAGAGTCATTCCCACAACACCACCTTTGGATGCGGAATAGGCAGCCTGGCCAACCTGTCCTTCGTACGCTGCGATAGAGGCAGTATTGATAATGACACCGCGACCACCGTCATCGTTGAGAACAGCGTTATCGGCCATTTTCTCAGCACACAATCGCAGCACATTGAACGTGCCCACGAGGTTGATCTGGATAATGCGGTTGAATTCATCCAACGGAAACGGACCTTTCTTACCCATGGTCCGCATCGCATTACCGGTACCGGCAAAATTACAGCAGATATGAATTCCGCCGAAGGCCTCCATTGTCGCCGCAATACCAGCCGCAACAGATGCCTCGTCAGTGACGTTCACACTGCAGAAAATCACGCTGCCGGAAAACTCCTCAACCAGCTGATTGCCTTTCTCCTCGTTCATATCAAAAATCGCCACCTTGGCGCCATTGGCAACGAAGCGCTTGACTGTTGCACGGCCCAGGCCAGATGCACCACCGGTGATGACGGCTACTTTATCTTTCAGATCCATTTTGTTTCTCCTAGAGGGTCAGTTGTTGAGCACAAAAGCGTTAAAAGTTACGGGTGTTAAACGGGGTGTAATCCTCACCCAGAAAATCCCGGCTAATGATGATTTTCATTACCTCGGAACTGCCGGCGTAGATCGTTGAAATCTTCGCGTCGGTATACTGCCTGCTAATGGGGTATTCGTCCATGTAGCCGTTGCCCCCGTGAAGCTGTACACCAAGATCGGCCGCCATCACCTGCAGTTCGCTGGCGGCGAGTTTGGCTTTGGCCGCGTCGACGGCCGTGAGTTGGCCGGCATTAAAAGCAGCGACACACTGATCGACATACACCTGGGCAAAGTCCAGTTGGGTGCGCAGTTCAGCCAGCTTGAATTGGGTGTTCTGGAAAGCGGAAATTGGCTTGCCGAAGGCCTTGCGTTCTTTTACGTAATCCAGTGTGAGATCCCAGGACAATTGCGCGGCAGACAGATAGCCGGCGGCACCGATCAGGCGCTCCTCAGCCAGTCCCTTCATCAGGTAAACAAAGCCCTGACCTGGCTCTCCCAGCACGTTGGCCTTGGGGACTTTGACATCGTTGAAGAATAGCTCGGCGGTATCCTGCGCCTTCAGGCCCATCTTTTTCAGGTTGCGTCCGCGCTCAAAGCCCTCCATGCCGCGCTCGACAATAAACAGCGTCATGTGGTGGGGATTGTTATCGGGGTCGGTTTTAGCCGCAACAATCACGATATCGGCATTTACGCCATTGGAGATAAACGTTTTCGAGCCGTTGAGTACCCAGTGATTATCCTTCTCCACCGCCGTGGAACGCATGCCGGCAAGGTCACTGCCTGCATCCGGCTCGGTCATCGCAATGGCCAGAATACTCTCACCACTGACGCACGCAGGCAACAGTCGCTGGCACTGCTCTTCAGTGCCGAACCGCGTCAGATACGGGCCCACCAAGCGGCTGTGCAGGCTGTTATACCAATCGCCAACTCGTGCATAGCTGGTTTCCTCAATAATGATCTGTTCAAAGCGAAAATCGGGATCGCCCATGCCGCCGTACTTTTCGTCCGGCCAGATCATCAGAAAGCCCTGCTCCCCCGCTTTGCGAAACGCCGCGCGATCGACAATTCCGGCCTCACGCCAGCTCTCCATATGTGGCACAATCTCCGCTGCGAGAAATTTGCGGTAGGCATCGCGAAACATCTGCTGCTCTTCGGTGAATGCTCGTTGCAACATGGTGCACTCCTGCAGGCCGTAAAAATATTCGGGCAACAGTATGGTGAGCGCCGGGTGGGCCAACAATGACCCGTCCTGACAATTAAATTGACTTGACATTACAGCCGCTCACAACGGCACAATCTGGAAAGGCTATGGAACAGATTCACCCCGAAAGTTGGGTCATCATGTACTTTGGGCTGATTTTCGTAATCACCTTCGCGCAGATGCTTGTGGTCTACGTTCTCAGCGATGCAGGCAACCCATCACCCGGCCTGGGCCTCTACACCGTATACTTTATGGCCGCACTGCTAGGCTGGATCGCCTTTGCCCTACAGCAGGGCTCAGCGATTCCAATGGTAGTGGATATCCCATCCGTCGCGTCCATACTCAACAGCTACATCCTGTTCACCGCCGCCGGGCAACGGGCGGGATTTACCCGGGGGCGGGTCAGCATGGGCATCATCTGCCTGCTGGCATGCCTGAGTGTCTTCTTTCTCAAGCCTCCCCAGATGTTCGGCGTCCAGATGATTAGCGCTGCATTCTTTTTTGTAGCGGCGGGGATACTATGTGGCTGGCGCAGTTGGAGAAAGAGCAACGTCGGTGACGGAATTATCGCCGCGGCAAGCCTATTGATGCTTATCGGGGTCAGCGTGGCCCTCTACCAGTGGCTGGCAGAGGGCAATTTCGCACTGGCACAGGCTGTGAGCTTCGGCTTTTACAGTTCAGCCTACTCGCTTGTGGCGATGGGCTTTATGGCCAGCATGTTGATCGAATACCAACGCAGCCTGTCACACCTTGCCACTGAAGATCCCCTGACCCAGTTACTCAATCGCCGCGGGTTGGAAAATGCACTGCACCTGACGCTGGCAGAGGCCACTCGCGGGCAACAGCCGACTGGCGCTGTGATGGCCGGCATCGATCATTTCAAGGAAATGAACAGCAATTTCGGCAACGAAGCCGGTGATCAGGTGATCCGCCAGGTAGCGCAGTGCCTGCAGCGGCTATCCCGTGCCAGCGATGTCGTAGCCCGCACCGGCGGCGACGAATTTCTACTGATCCTGCCCCATACTACTCTCGACGGTGCACGCATACTGGCGGAGCGCATCCGCACGGAGATCGCTGAACGGCCCTTGGTAGTGAACCAGCAGCGCATCCCAGTCACGGTGAGCGTGGGGGTAGCAGGTGCGGTTGGAGAAACTGACCTGGACAAACTCACCCACGAGGCGCATCGAGCAATGCATCTGGCAAAACACGGCGGGCGCAACCGAGTGGCCTCGGTAGACAATCAGCCGATACGTCTCAGTACCCAATTCAGCAACGTCTGACCACCGTATGCGCGACTTATCCGTCTCAGTCTATTTTGCACGGGCCGTATTAAAAAATGCGGTCGCCCAGGGGCTAGACCCGATTAACCTGCTGCGCGAACATCGCATTTCTCCGCGACTGATGCTGGAGAACGATGCGCGGATTTCTATCGAGCGATTTGCCGATCTGCAGGTCAGCACTATGCAAGCGATGAATGACGAAACACTAGGCTATGGCTCCCGCCCCATGCCCGTCGGTTGCTGGTCGATGATGTGCCACGCGGTGATCGGCAGCGAAACACTGGGCCAGGCACTGAATCGCTTCTGCCGTTTTTACCAGTTGTTTGAGATGGGTCTGACTCCGACACTCGAGGAGGACGGGGATCAGGCACGCATTGTGCTGAAGGCACAGGACAATTGTTATCCGCCGCATTCCTACCTACACGAACTGCTGCTGTTCAACTCCCATCGCTTTGCCAGCTGGCTGGTGCAGGAACACTTGCCACTGCAGGCGGTGCAGCTTGAATCAGCGGCACAAGCCCCTGCGCTGGACTACCGGCACATGTTTCTGGGCAACCCGATGCAGTTCGAGCAGCCCCACTCCCAGCTACTGCTCTCCAGCAACGCGCTGGAAAAACGTGTGGCACAGAACGAAACCTCGCTGCGCCACTTCCTGCGTCACCCGTCGCTGATTCTATTGACCCAGGAGTACGCTGCAAACAGTTGGACCTCGAGGGTCAGAAACCTGGTACGCCGGCAGCTGCGGGATATTCCGGAACTGAATGAAGTAGCCACTGCACTGGAGGTGCACCCTCAGACCCTGCGTCGTCGACTCGCCGGGGAGGGCACCACCTTCAAGGACATCAAGAACCAGGTCCGCCGTGACACAGCGTTGCACTTTCTGGGTAAGCAGGGCCTGAGCATTGAGGAAATTTCATTCCGTGCGGGCTTCTCTGAATCCAGCGCGTTTATCCGTGCATTCAAAGGGTGGACCGGTGTCACACCCTACACCTATCGCAAGGGACTTTGAGCACGTATCCAACAACCCGCACAGTGGGCATTCCCCTCCATATGCTCTATATTGAACACATATCAAAACAACCAAGGAAATTCTTTTTGTGCGAATTTTTCTGCGCGTCCTCGCTATAATATACGCCCTATATCTGGCGATTTTTCTGCTGGTACTCACACCTGCACTGAACATACTCCCGCACAAATACCTCATGGACAATTACGGCCGGGAACTGCACACGGGCTGGATACTACTCAACCCCTTTACACTCAGCCTGGACATCAATGACGCACAGCTAAACGACGATAGCGGCGAACGCTTCATCAGCTTCAGTGAAGCCTCCATCGACCTGTCGCTGCAGGGCCTGTGGCAACCCGGCTGGGTACTCGACACGGTGAGAATCCGCGATCTGTATATTGAGGTCACTCGGCTAACCGAGGATGAGTTCAACTTTTCCGATCTAATCAGCAGCGATGCCCCTCCTGAAGAACCCGCCGTGGAGGAAGATGCCCCGCTTCCCGGCGTGACTATTCACGATCTCGAGTTGCACTCCGAATCCATCGTATTCAACGATGCAACCCTTGACACCGTTTATGTAAGCCGCTGGAACGGACTGCAAATTCAGGTGGAAAACATCTCCACTGTGTTCGAGGAGGGGCGTGCGTTCAGCGTCGAAGTCGAGGCTGCAGATGGCGGCAAACTGCAATGGACCGGCGACATCTCTATTCCTCAGGGCCAAAGCAAGGGGCGTCTCATCCTGTCTGACCTGAATTTACACAAGCTGTGGGAATACGCCCAACCCTGGGTGGCGTTCGAACTCCGCTCCGGCCGACTGCTGATTGAGACTGACTACACGGTAAGCTGGAACGACGAACTGCGCTATGACATCAGCCGCGGCCACCTCAAACTCACCGAACTCGATATCGCGCCTAAAGATCCGACGCAACTGGCTGAAACCGCGGTCAGCCTCACTGAACTCGATATTGATGATATCGCAGTCGACAGCGCAACTCAGACAGTCACACTGAATGCAGTGACACTGGATACGCTCGCCGTGGCGGGTTGGATGGAGGAGTCCCGTATCAGCCTGGAAGACTTGTTCGCCGTTAATCTGCCCGCTGGAGCAGCAGATACAGACGAGGACACTGATGCAACATCCTGGGCCGTGGCGCTCAATAAAGTGCAGCTTCGCGACAGCCGCGTGCGCTGGCGCTCCGAGTTCACTGACCCCGAAGTGCTGGAAATAAAGCCACTGGAGGCGTCGCTGGAGCAACTCAGCTGGCCACTGTCCGGCGATACAAAGCTGTCCCTGAGCCTGTCGATTAACCAGCAAGCGCAGTTCAACGTGACAGGAAATCTCGCTCTTGGCCCGGGGAATGGCAGCATCGACTACTCACTGCAAGGACTGCCGCTGACCTGGTTTAATCCGAACTTGCCCTCGGCACTCAAAGCGACCATCACCGGCGGCAATGTGGCGGTGGAAGGACAGGTGGCCCTGCAGGACTATTCACCCACCACCATAACCCTGGATGGCAGATTTCGAGAATTTTCCGCCCGCCGCGAGGGCGCCGAGGTCCGACTCACTGGCTTTGATCTACTGCGTATTGACGGGCTGGCTGTCGACATGACAGAGCACAGCCTGTTACTGGAGCAGTTGACCATCAATGCCTACACCGGGCGTTTGCATATCAATCAGGACGGCTCGATCAACGCGTCAAAAATCTGGCAGGAAGAAGTGGGCGAAGAGGCTCAACAAATTGCTGAGGATCTGACCGCTGACAAGCCCTGGACATTCAGTCTTCCCATGATACAGATCAGCGATAGCGCTATCGATTTTATGGATGAATCACTCCCCATTCAGTTCCGCACTGTTATCGGTGACCTGCAGGGGGACGTGCGCAACCTGAGCTCAGATCCCGAGCGAGCGGCAACCGTCGGCCTCAAGGGATCGGTTGATGGCTATGCCCCTGTGACCCTCTCAGGCGAAGTCATTCCGCTGGCCGAGCCGACCAACCTCGATCTGAAACTGGTTTTCGACGGCGTTGATATGGCACTGCTTTCGCCCTATTCCGGCACCTACGCTGGCTATGTGATAGACCGCGGCCTGCTCGACCTAAATCTGCACTACTCGCTCAAGGAAGATCTCTTGAAGGGAGAGAACTCGATTCGGGTAGAGAAACTCAAGCTGGGTGAAAAAATCTCCAGTGACAAGGCTCTCGACCTTCCGCTGGAACTCGCGTTGGCGATTCTCACAGATTCCAACGGAGTGATCGATATTTCGGTGCCGGTAAGCGGCGATGTCAACAACCCCGGTTTTGATCTCAGCGGTGTGATTTCCAATGCCATTGTCAACCTGCTGAGCAAAGCGGTCACAGCGCCCTTCTCCCTGTTGGCCAATCTCGTCAATACTAAGGATGACCTGCAGCGAATCACGTTTCCGTCCGGCTCAGCGACCCTGACAGAACGCAGCCAGGAAAAATTAAATGAACTGGCCGAAGCCCTTCGCCAGAGACCACAGCTATCGCTGGTTATCACCGGTCGCCTCAATCTGGAGAGCGATCGGGAGAAACTTCAGCGCAGTAAGCTCAACACCGTGCTGCTGGAACGCGGCCTCTCCGAGGAAGAGATCAAAGCCCGAAGCCTGCAGTGGGAAGAGGAGATCGCTGAGCTGTACTCTGGCCTCCCCGACCCGGGGACAGACAGCCTGGAGCCCACCGCACTGGAGCAGTACAAGATGATAGAGGCCAGTATCACCATTTCCGACGAAGAGATGATCAGCCTGGCTGGCGCGCGCGCCGCTGCGGTAAAGCTCTACCTTGTGAGTGAAGTGAATCTGGCGGCTGAACGGGCGGTAGTGTCCCAGGCAAACCTGAAAGAGAGCGACAATGAATTCAGTGGTGTCGAGCTGGGGATCAGCGACTAAACGGCGTTGCCGGTCGGCTGTTCAGCAGAGAGCGGCAGTTCAAATTGCTGATGCGGTGTGTACACGAGCAGGCCGTTGCAGGAGCAACAGTGATAGCGCATTCGGCGCCTTTGTACACGGTTGTGCCGCGTTGTGGAAACTTGGTGCAGCTGGCACCCGCAATAATAAGGGTGGGTTTTCTGGCTGCGCTGGGGCACACCGTCAAGATCAAGATCAAATGTCACACCGGGGTCGGCACCAAACTCTGCCATCAGGTTTTTCCAGGCACGGCCGTGCGGTTTAGTAGTGCGCCGCGGATAGACCTCGTGCACAATGTAGTGCGCCACTTCATGCGGTACAGTATCGCGCAGGTTTTCCTCAAAGTACTTGGCGAATATCCATGGGTTGTAGCGAATGAGTCGACGCTTGCCAATCACCTTGAACATCCCCGCTGCGCGCCCCTTTAGATCAAAGAGCACTGGCACACGGTCAAAGCGGCGGGAAAAAAACTGCTCAGCGCGGACAATAAATTCTTCTGTTCGCTGCGCGACTTGCCGTTGTTCTGCACTGTTGATCGGCTGAACCACAGTGGCGCTGTCCCCGGGTAAATTCATTCGTGCTGGCACCGTGCGCAGATTGTCAGCGGCTTACCTACCAAGACTGGCCAACGGTCGTTTCGCCTTGAGATAACTGCGCTGCCAATAGTCGGAACTTAAAAGATCCATACGCACGACACCACCGCTACTGGGTGCATGGACAAACCGCCCCTCACCTACATAGATGCCCGCATGACTGGGACGATCACCCCACCCTGTCGCAAAAATGACGAGATCGCCCGCTTCCAGGTTTTCTTCGTCTATGGTGGGTGCATCGATCTGTATCATACCCGCGACAGTGCGGGGCAACTTGATATCGACGCTTTCTGCATAGACATACTGGATCAAGCCACTGCAATCAAAGCCCATATCCGGGCTGCTACCGCCATAGCGGTAGGGGATCCCGACCTGCCCGAGCGCGGAAAACAGGATGTCGTTGCCGAGAATCAGTTTGTCTGACGGTGGCGCTGACTGCACCTGCTGCGGGACCGGTTGCACCGTCTGGGTAGTGCACCCCACCGCCATCAAAGCCAGCAGCACGATCAATGCGCCACTGGCACTTCGCCTGCATCTGCCAAGCTTGTTCTTATACATATTGTGTCACTGCTCTAGATCCGTCCACGGCACGGCCAATTCGTGCACATGATCGGCAGGCGCACTACCCCCTAGCGCGCCAACCCCGTCTGGCCAGTACAGATAATAGCGCTGTCCTTCGCGAGTTTCCAGTAGGGCCGTTAACAGCCAAACACCGCCGCTTGGCACAGTACAACGGTTAATTTGAATCGCTCTTCAATTGAGACAGCCTATAATTGTATTAGGGATGTAATTTCCGGTACATTTTTTTGTTGCGACCTGTCATTGTTACAGACTCACCCACAGCACAGACTTTGCCACGGTCTAAATCCGTGCTGCACTGCGAAACGAAAGGTCTATGAAAACACAAACACTGGACACCCAAAGCCTCAGCGACTACCTGACGCAACACATCCCCGGTTTAAAGGGCCCGGTAACTGCGGAAAAGTTCGCCGGCGGCCAATCCAACCCGACTTTTAAGCTGACATCCGCCGACGGGCAGCATTATGTGCTTAGGCGCAAACCACCCGGCGAATTGCTTAAATCCGCGCATGCCGTAGACCGCGAGTTCCGCGTCATCAGCGCATTGCGCGACACTGATGTCCCTGTCCCCAGGACGCATGTCCTGTGCGAAGATGACAGCGTTATCGGCTCCATGTTTTATGTGATGGAGTACAAGGAGGGTCGTATTCTATGGGACCCGTTGCTGCCGGAAGCAGTAGACAACACCGAACGCGCTGCGATCTACGATGCGATGAACCAGACTATGGCAGCCCTGCACAATGTAGATGTCAATGCAGTGGGGCTCGGTGACTTCGGCAAGCCCGGCAACTATTTTGAGAGGCAGCTGGCACGCTGGAGCAAGCAGTACCGCGCATCGGAGACACGCAAAATCGCCGCAATGGAATCCCTGATGCCGTGGCTTGCCGCACGTATGCCCGAGGATGACGGTACTATCAGCCTGGTTCACGGCGACTACCGCCTGGATAATATGATGTTCCACCCCACTGAACCGCGAGTCATCGCCCTGCTCGACTGGGAATTGTCCACCCTGGGTCACCCACTGGCGGATCTCGCTAACCAGTGTATGGCCTGGATGTTGCCGCGCGAGGGCCGAATCAAGGGGCTGGCAGGTGTAGATAGAGCTGCACTGGGTATCCCCACCGATGAAGAGTATATTGCCCGCTACTGCGAACGCACGGGACGCGACGGCATCGACAACTGGAATTTCTATCTGGTGTTCTCACTGTTCCGCCTGGCGGCCATTTTGCAGGGGATTGTAAAGCGCGCACAGATTGGTACCGCATCGAGCGCCGAGGCAGACTCTCAGGGCGAGGCGGTGGAACAACTTTCCAGCCTGGCGATGATGCTAACTGACTAACTAACCCACCGGCACTTAGCTGTGCTATCCATTGTTTCAACGAAGAGGACCATAACGATGTCTGAGGAAGTATTGGTAGACGTAACGGACGGTATTATGACCGTCACCCTGAATCGGCCCAAGGCGAAAAACGCCGCTAATCGCGCCGTTGCAGAGGGCGTTGCTGCCGCAATGGATGAACTGGACAGCAATGACAGCATCCATGTCGCTATTCTCACCGGCGCCGGTGGTACGTTCTGTGCCGGTATGGACCTGAAGGCGTTCGTCAGCGGCGAAATGCCGATGGTGGAAGGTCGTGGATTTGCCGGCCTGACAGAATCCACGCCGCGTAAACCGCTGATCGGCGCCATTGAAGGCTATGCACTGGCCGGTGGTCTGGAACTGGCGATTGCCTGCGATCTGCTGGTAACAGCCGACGATGCCAAATTCGGTATCCCGGAAGTGAAGCGCGGCCTTGCAGCCGCAGCCGGTGGCCTGATCAGGCTGCCCCGTCAGATTCCCTCCCGATTGGCGATGGAACTCGCAATCACCGGTGATTTTATCAGCGCGGAGCGCGCCTACGAAATCGGTCTGGTGAACCAGGTTGTCCCCTCTGGCACCGCACTGGAAGCCGCCAAGGCGCTGGCCGCCAGAATCGTCGCCAACGGTCCGCTGGCTGTCGCCATCAGTAAACAGGTTATCCAGGAATCAGTGAACTGGTCAGAAGACGAAATGTGGCAAAAACAGCAGGAAATCGTTATGCCGGTTTTTGGCAGTGAAGATGCAATGGAAGGGTCCATCGCTTTCGCTGAGAAACGCGCCCCCAACTGGAAAGGTAAATAAGGAGCAGAACAATGTCAGAAGCATGGATTATAGATGCCTGCCGCACACCCCGCGGCATAGGTAAAAAAGGTAAGGGCTCTCTCGCAGAGCAACACCCTCAGCACTTGGGTGCTACCGTGCTCAAGGCCATTGCAGAGCGCAATGACCTGAACACAGCAGAAGTCGACGATGTGATCTTCGGCACCAGTTCCCAGCGCGGCCGTCAAAGTGGCGACCTCGCGCGTATGTCCGCTCTGGAGGCAGGCTACGACATCCGCTCCAGCGGTATGACGCTGGATCGCTTTTGCGGCTCCGGTATTACCTCGGTCAATCTGGCCGCGATGAGCATCATGTCCGGCACCGAGGATCTGGTTATCGGAGGCGGCGCGGAAATGATGTCGCTCTACAGTGAAGAGGGCTCGATGCCGAGCATGTTTCTGGATAACGGCAACCTCGCACTGCGTGCGCTGCACCCGCAGCCACACCAAGGTGTATGCGCCGACGCCATCGCCAGCATGGAAGGCATAGACCGCACCGCACTGGATACACTGGCATACACCTCTCAACAGCGTGCAGCCCACGCGATCGAGAACGGATATTTCAACAAGAGCCTGATACCTGTGTACTCGGTAGACGGCACCCTGGCGCTGGATAAAGAGGAGTTTCCGCGACCCCAGACAACACTGGAAGGTCTGGCCGAACTTCAGCCCTCTTTTGCCCCTGTGGCGGATTACCCATTGGACGAAAGCGGCACCACCTACCGCAGCATGGTGCTACAAAAGTACCCGGGGCTGGAAATCACTCACATGCACCACGCGGGCAACTCCTCGGGCGTTGTCGATGGCGCTGGCGCGGTACTGCTGGCCTCACCTGAATACGCAAAAGCACACGGAATGAAGCCTCGCGCGCGTATCAAGGCGATGTGTAATATGGGTGACTGCCCTACCCTGATGCTGAACGCGCCGGTTCCGGCAGCGCGTAAAGTGCTGGCCAAAGCGGGTTTGTCCATCGGGGATATCGACCTGTTCGAGATCAATGAAGCCTTTGCTGTAGTCACAGAGAAATTCATTCGCGACCTCGATCTCGACCGCGAAAAAGTCAATGTCAACGGCGGCGCGATGGCGCTGGGTCACCCTATCGGTGCTACCGGCGCCCTGTTGATCGGCACTGTTCTGGATGAACTGGAGCGACGCGACCAACAGTTCGGTCTGGTGACGATGTGTGCTGCCGGCGGCATGGCGCCAGCGATTATCATCGAACGCATCTAGCCCGGTCTGCCTAATTCCCGGGCAGTCTCTGGCTCCGCTAGATCACGCGGGGAAACTGCCCGGCGCAGATAGCCACTGGGAGGGTGGGCGCACTGCCGAGTTCACTCCTTCACACCTCATATGCATGGCGACTTCTTCGCCATGCGATTTTTTTTCCCAGCCCATAATGGAAACTGCCGTGTTTGAATTCAGCGAAGACTCCCTCAGGTATCAGTCATCACTCCAACAGTTTATGGATGAACACATCTATCCGCGTGAGGCCGAGTATGCGCAGCAGTTGCATAGTGCGAGCAACCGCTATAGCTACTTGCCCATCATGGATGAACTCAAGACCAAGGCGAAAGCGGCGGGCTTGTGGAACCTGTTTATTCCACCTGCACTCTCTGAATTCAGTGATAACGATGGCCTGAGCAACTTTGACTACGCGCCGCTGGCTGAAATCATGGGGCGTGTACTGTGGTCTCCCGAGGTATTCAACTGCAACGCGCCTGACACCGGCAACATGGAAGTCTTCATGAAGTACGGCACGCGTGAACAGCAGGAGAAATGGTTGACGCCGCTGTTGGCGGGTGATATCCGCTCCTCGTATGCGATGACAGAACCCCAGGTCGCGTCTTCCGATGCCACCAATATCGAACTGAGTATCGTTCGCGATGGCGACGAGTGGGTGCTCAACGGCCGCAAATGGTTTATCACCGGCGCGCTGTACGAACGCACGCGTATATTCATCGTGATGGGAAAATCGGACCCGGAAAACCCGAATCGCCACATGCAGCAGACACAGATATTGGTTCCCAAGGATACCCCCGGGCTGCAATTGCTTCGTCCGCTGACGACACTGGGCTATGACGATGCCCCTATCGGCCATGCCGAGATGGTATTCGACAATGTGCGTGTACCGCTGGACAATGTCCTGCTGGGCCCTGGCAGGGGCTTTGAAATCGCTCAGGGCAGGCTGGGGCCGGGACGTATTCACCACTGTATGCGCTTGATCGGGGCCGCCCAGCGCTCACTGGAACTGGCCTGTCAACGCGTGTCCTCGCGCTCCACCTTTGGCCGTACACTGAGCAAACACCAGTCCGTGCGTGAAGATATCGCGCGCTGCTTTTCAGAGATCGAAATGGCGCGTCTGCTGGTACTGAAAACCTGCAAGAAAATGGACGAGGTCGGCGCCAAGGGTGCGCTGGATATGATCGCCGCCAGTAAAACGACGGTGCCGCTGTTGGCCCAGACCGTGATCGATCGCTGCATGCAAATGCACGGCGCCGGCGGGCTGACCGAGGACTACTGCATGGCGGAGGCGTTCAACTACGCGCGCTGGTGTCGCCAGGCGGATGGCCCCGACCAGGTGCATTTGATGGCGCTAGGCAAACAGGTGATTACGCGCTATGCGTGATCGCCTGCCAGTGCTCAAGTTTAACCGCTAGCGGCGTAGCGGCGTTTGCCGGACTGGTAGAGGGCAGGCGACGCTTTTCAATCGCCGCCAAATGGGCGGGCAGTTGCGGTTGCACATACCGCAGATAGCTCGCTTCTGCTTTTGCGCCATTGAAATAGATGTATCGAATATTCGGGTGGGCGCAGAGAAATGTTTCGAAATCGTTGGGAACAATGGACGCTTCGTCAATATCCGCATCGAGACTACTGCTTCGAACACAGGTTTTTAACACGTCCCACAACGCAATCTGTCGCTCGACCAATGCCCTGCAGCGCTGTTGGTAAGTGAGTGACTCCGGCACCCCCATCACCAATGACATGAAACGCCAGAAGAGATTGCGCGGATGGGCATAATATTGCTGTGCTGACAGCGACACTTTTCCCGGCATCGAGCCGAGTATCAGACGCTCGGCGCTAGCATCGGCAACGGGTGGAAAACTGTAGATACTGCTCATAATTCTCAGTGTCCCTGCACGGGGGCAATACATGCACTTATGCTCGACGGGGCATCACCGCTTATCCGCAGTGCGCGCCGGGGCCGGACAATACTAACGCAACCCGTTTCGCAGGCAACAAAAAACCCGCCGCAGCGGGTTTAGAGAATCAGCTTGAATGACTACGCTTTCTTGCGGCGTGTCCAGCCAAGGCCGGCCAGACCCAGACCCAGCAGTGCGACAGTCGCAGGTACCGGTACAGTCGGCGGTGCCACAGCGCCAAACGTAATGTCGTCAAACACGATCTGGTTGGCTACACCGGCAAATGAGACAGATTTAGCCGTACCCGCAAAGCCGACACCGATCGGGGAAAACGGACAGAAACCAGCGCCGTAGCCCGGGCATGAACCCGCGTTGGGGCTCAGGTTAATTGTCGCGAGCAGGTTACCTGTGCCATCGAGGCCGTCGTAGACGGACACTGAACCGGGATTGCTCAGGGACACATAGTTGAAGGCAAAGCCAGTATCAAACCCTGCCGCGACATTCATGATGGACTCGGAGCCGGTCAGGAAGAACAGGCCGCCTTCATCAGACGCGGGGTCCAGACCACCGCGCGAAGTGTTTGAACAGAACACGGAGGTGGAGTTCAGACAAATCGCCAGCGAGTTGCTGGAAAAGCTAATACCGTAGTTCGTACCGCTGGTACCAATGGAAGAGGTTCCTCCATTATAGTAATCCTGAACAAAAACGTCGTTGTTGTTGGGGTACGGCGCAATATTCTCAAAATCCAGAGTAATAACTGCGGCCTGGGTTGCGCTTACTACACCGAGTCCCAACGCCCCGACTACAAACTTCATTAATTTACTGGTTAACATAGCTTCACACTCCAATTTCGCTTGGCCCTGACTTCGAAATCGACAACTGACATCCTGAGGAGTCGACTGTGGGATTGACACGCTTCGAAGCAGCCCAAGTAAAAGTTTAAATCCCGATGGACATAAAGCACTATTCGTGCCAGTTTTTATTTTTCTTATTTATCAATAAGTTATGGGAATAGATGGTTTTTTATGCGAAAAATCGTAAAAAAAACTGACACCCGAAAAGACCCCCATGGCACCGTCGTGCACAGCAGCACAATTACCGGAAAATGGTGTCGGGTACCACCAAAACACCCTCTTAACAGGTCGAGACCGCATGCATTGGTGCGTTCTGGGACAAACTCAGATAGCTCAGGCTACTTGACGCGAGCCCTCCGACTTTCGGGATACCTTGGGCTTGCGTTGGATGGTCGACTTGCCACGCGCCGCTTTCTTTTTGCGTGGGGCCGCTGACTTGGTAGCCGCAGGCTTCTCTACTTGACCGGAGTGCAAGCGGTGCTCACGCAATGCCTGCCGATCAGCGCGTGTCGGGGCCGGCCTGCGTCGAGACGTGCGGGGACGATGATATTCGGAATCATCCGGACGCAGGTCCCCCTGCTCAAAGCGCTGCAGGATTTCTTCCATTGTGCGGCTGATCTTGGTGCAGGTTCGAATCGCCTCCACCGCAGGATAGGTCGACCTCTCACCGCCATGCATCAGGTCGATTAGATCTTTCTCTGACAAATGGGACAATAGCTTGGCAGGGTTGTACCATTTGAACCTCGGAACAATATTGATATCACCACTGTACTCCTGATCCACCAGGGCATGAACGCTACTCATCAGCATATTGAACCGCGGCCAGGTATCGCTGCGATCCTGCACCATACCGCGATAAAAATTCAGCAGTTCGCGGCCAACGCCAACCCCCAGAGTTCCCAATGCCTTGTTCAACGCACCGCGATTTGAGTCATTGTTCAGGAAGGGAATGGCAACCGGGTTCACCATACTCACTATGTAATGGTTGGTTGAATAGAGCCGTTGCAGGCGCTTGGCAGGGAGGTCATCGGCGATTGAACCGTCCACCCACCTCCGGGTGGGCAGATAGGGCTGCCGCTCACCATGCTGGTTTTTGGCCATCAGCATCACAGGCGGAAAGACACCCGGCACGGCGCATGAAGCCATTACCGCTGACCGGACATAGACGTTGGGTGAGGTGATTGCATTCAGTAATCTGGAGCGCTGATGTGTTTCGGCAGGTGCCACTGAGATGCTAATCTGCCGACCTGTCTTTTCGTATGCCTCCTGGAACGTCATATCGGGGATCATCCGAGCGATAAGCTTTTCAAGGTCGCCGACGTCGATCTGCGCATTGGCGCCGAAGAACATGCGGGTGAAAGCGCTGGCCTCACGCTCCGCTTCAGTCACCACATTCGCCGGTTCATAAAAACGTTCCAGTTCCTTGTCGCTATGAGTCCCCAGAGTACCTGCGACCAAAGAGCCAGCACTGGACCCCGATATCACACGCGGCAGCAAGCCCTGCTCAAGCAGGGTCTTGACCACACCGAGGTGGTAGAAGCCCAGTACCCCACCCCCACTCAACATCAGCGCAGATCGTCCGAAACAGATATTCGCGCGGTAGAAAAAGTCGAGTTTTTCCTGCACATCGATGTCGTCCAGCTCTGCGAGAAATCGCAGTGAATCGTCAACCTCGTCAATGTATTGCTCTATCAGGGTTTTGGTGCCAAATTTTGCGCGGTTATACAGACTGTGCCGGCCCATGCCGCCCATGTTACCGTGAATTCCCTCATTCAAAGTGAACAACAACCCCTGATGATCGTGGCGCGCGCGTAAACTGCGCAGTTTGTCCAGGCGCAAACGAATCTGCGCATAGTCGTACTGGCGGGTGTGGTCCATTTGTCGCCACCGCTTCTCGCCCGTTATTTCGTCATGCTGCAGGGCGGCCTCGCTCCACTCTTCGTAGCTGGTGGCATTGTCCATCTGTTTTTCCAATTTCTTCAATTTACGCGCTTTTAGCAAGGGACAGGTTCTCCAGTAGCGGTTGACCAAATTTCGCTCAATGACTCTAGGATAAGCCAAATAGCGGATGAACCAAAGCCCCCACCATATATTCGTTTCTTGCATTTCGAGTTCACATCCAGTAGGCACTACAAGCGTGAAACAGCAGAAAATGTCGATCTATCCACCCGTCTATACCCGTGCACACCCGCTGGTGCTCCACGATACGGCCATGCAAGGGAAACGCATCTGTCCGATGAGATAATCCCTGAGCATGTTCACCAAAGGTGCCCTGCGAGGACAGATTCAGGTAATATTGCGTGCAGCACTTACTTTCAATAAATCGAACAACTACGAGAAGGGGCCGGGCGTTGCGCGCTTATCTGTTCGTTATTTTTCTGCTGCTGCTGATATTCGGCGGAATTGCGGGCTACCTCTACAATAAGTTTTCTGTTCTGGCGAATACGAATTTCACGCCGCCGCCCATTACCATCGCTGCTGCGACGGCTCAATCGGCCATCTGGCCGTCGGAACTGGAAACAGTTGGCACTATTCGTGCGGCCCGAGGTGTAGAGTTGAGTGCCGAAACCAGTGGTGAGGTTATAAGGGTCGAGGTCACCTCAGGAGAAAAAGTGTCAGCGGGACAGCTTATTTTGACGCTCAATGACAGCGTGGAAAAGGCTAACCGCAAACAGCAGGAGGCAAACCTGAAACTGGCACGCCTGCTACACGAGCGCGATGCCAGCCTGATAAAGCAAAAATCCATCCCGCAGAGCCAGTACGACCGTTCCCGTGCAGATCTGGACAGCGCCATCGCCCAACTAGCGCAGACCAGTGCACAACTAGACAATAAAAGCATTGTCGCGCCCTTCGCTGGCACCACCGGTATTATCAAGGTCAAGGTGGGTGACTTCATTGAGTCAGGCACTCCGATCACTAACCTTCAGGACCTGTCGGAACTGGAAATCGACTTTTCGGTGCCCGACCGCTACTTCCCCAGCCTCAAACCGGGCCTGTCAATTGCCGTGCACGTGGCCGCCTTTCCAGGCCGCGTGTTCAGGGCGACGCTCAGTGCGATAGACGCGAAAGTGGACACCAGCACTCGCAACCTGATGCTGCGCGCAACACTGGAGGACAGCGAGGGGCTGCTGCCAGGCATGTTTGCGCGTATGGTGATCGACCTCGACAAACCCCAACGTGTGGTCACTGTGCCGGAAACCGCTGTCACCTACTCCCTCCACGGCAATACGGTTTTCGTACTGCTGCAGAGCAAAGGCAAAACTACAGTTCAACCCCGGGTGGTTGAAACCGGTGGGACGCGTGACGGTCAAATTGTTATCACCAAAGGCCTGCTCGGCAGCGAATGGGTTGTCACCGTCGGCCAGAATAAGTTGTATCGTGACGCTCGCGTTGTCATCGACGACAAAGTGAAGTTCTGACGCCCAATGGCTTTCACCGACCACTTTATACAACGCCCCGTACTGGCCATCGTCATCAGCAGCCTGCTGCTCCTGCTCGGTGGTTCGGCATTATCACGCATCAATATACGGGAGTTTCCGGAGTTGGAACGCAGCGTCATTTATGTCGAGACGGTTTATCGAGGTGCCAGTGCCCGCACAGTACAGGGCTTCGTCACCACGCCGTTACAGGTGAGTATCGCCGGTGCGCGTGGAATCGAGTACATGACTTCCTCCAGCAATCCGGGCATATCAGAAATCGAAGTTCATGTGCGACTCGGCGAAAACAGCAGCGATGTGCTGTCTGAGGTTATCGCCAAAGTTAACGAGGCTCGTGCTGATCTTCCAACCGACATTGAAGACCCCGTGGTCACCACCGCTGCCGGCGGTGATGCCATGATGTACATGGCGTTCTACTCGCGGGAAATGAGCCCCTACCAGATCACAGACTACCTCTTGCGCTCCGTTCAACCGGAGCTGGCAACACTGAAGGGTGTCGGAAAAGTACGTATTTTTGGTCGCTTCCTGGCGATGCGCGTGTGGCTTGACCCAGTGCGTATGGCCGCATTTGGTGTTACCGCCTCCGATGTAAAAGAAGTGATCCAGCGCGATAACTACATCGCTACCTCCGGGGCCACTGAGGGGAACCTGGTGAGAGCAACGGTGGATGCCCGCACAGACATGAAAGACGTGAAAGACTTTGAAGACCTGATCGTCCGACAGGTGGGCGAGGAGCGCGTCAGACTCGGCGATGTCGCGGACGTGGAATTGTCGGCCGAAACCACCCAGCTCAAAACCCTGTCCAGTGGACGCGATGCGGTTTTTATGTCGATTACACCTACACCCGATGCCAATCCGCTCGATGTCTCACGGGTAGTACACGCAACCATTCCGCGCATTCGCGAGCGCCTACCCGCCGATATGGAGCTGTTTCTCGACTGGGACGGCAGTATTGTCATCGATGAGGCACTCAAGGAAGTCCTGATTACCCTGCTGCAGGCCAGTCTGATTGTCATCCTGGTGATCTACCTGTTTCTCGGTTCTCTCCGTGTTGTGCTGATTCCACTTGTGGCGATACCGCTGTCACTGATCGGTGTGGTGTTCCTGATACTGATGATGGGGTTCTCCCTCAACCTGCTAACGCTTTTGGCCATGATTATCGCCATTGGGTTGGTGGTCGATGACGCTATCGTCGTGGTGGAAAATGTGCACCGGCATATTGAAATGGGCGCATCCCCGCTCGATGCGGCTCTGGTTGGCGCGCGGGAAGTCGCATTGCCGGTGGTGGTGATGACGCTGACACTGGCTGCCGTCTATGCCCCCATCAGCTTTATCGGCGGCCTGACCGGCACCTTGTTCAGCGAATTCGCGATGACGCTGGCCGGGGCCGTACTGGTATCTGGAATCGTCGCGCTGACACTCAGCCCGATGATGTGCTCCAGGGTACTTAAGGACAACGATCATCAGGGCAGGCTTGCGAACTGGCTGGACCAGCGTTTTGACGCCTTGAATCGTCGCTACCGTCGCCTACTGACTGTTTGCCTGCGCAATCGGGGTGCAATCTTCCTGTTCGCGATAGGTATCCTCGGCAGCCTGCCAATACTGTTCTCTCTGTCTCAGGAGGAGTTGGCACCGGAGGAGGATACCGGTGGTGTGTACGTTACCGGCATCGCGCCTCGCTATGCAAACCTGGAGTACACGGATTACTTTCTGAACGAGGTGGTCCAGATATGGAAGGGAATACCGGAGTTCAGTCACTCCTGGCAAGTCATGTTCCCGAACCGCAATTTCGGCGGTATCACATTGCACCCCTGGTCGGAGCGCGAACGCACACAGCAGGAAGTACAGACAGAATTCCAGCAGAAAATCAGCGGGATTGCGGGCATGGAAATGTTTGCGTTTGGAACACCGCCGTTACCGGGTTTTGACGCGGGTTTACCCGTCAGTTTTGTGGTGGCTTCCACTGCAGACTATAAGGAGATAAAACGTATCGGCGATGAGTTGATGGCGGCGGCAAGTGAATCCGGGCTGTTTATATTTGTCACCCAGTCCCTGGATTTTGACCGCCCCGAGGTCAAGATCAACATCGACAGGGAGCTCGCCTCACGGCTGGGGATATCGATGCGCGACATCGGTGAAACCCTCTCCATCATGTTAGGCGAGTCGGAGGTAAACCGGTTCAACCTGGAGGGACGCTCCTACAAAGTGATTCCGCAGGCAGCCAGAGGGTTCAGGTTGACCAAGCAGGAGCTTGAAAAATACTATGTGCGCACCGCCAGCGATGAACTTGTTCCGCTTTCCGTGGTTATCTCTCTTGACGCGTCAGTCGAACCCAATGAACTCACGCAGTACCAACAGCTGAACAGTACAACCATTCAGGGCATCATGATGCCGCCCAACAGCCTCGGTACCGGACTGACATTCCTGCGTGACAAGCTGGAGGAGATCGCGCCAAGTGGCTACAAGGCCGGATATACCGGGGCATCGCAGCGCTTCATGCAGGAAACGTCATCATTCCCGATTCTATTTTTCCTGTCCATGGTACTGATATTCCTGGTACTTGCCGCCCAGTTCAACAGCTTCCGCGATCCGTTTGTGGTGTTGCTCAGCGTTCCTCTATCTATATTCGGCGCCGTCGTCCCGATCGCTCTGGGATTCGCGACATTGAATATCTACACCCAGATCGGTCTGCTGACGCTGATTGGCCTGATCAGCAAGCACGGCATTCTGATCGTGGAATTTTCCAACAAACTGGTAACACAAGGAATGACGCGGCACGAGGCTGTAATTGAAGCGGCCTCACTGCGACTGCGCCCTATTCTAATGACGACATTTGCTACCGTGATGGGGGTATGGCCGCTGGTCATCGCCACGGGGCCGGGTGCCAATAGCCGTTTCAGTATCGGGCTGATGATTACTGCCGGCATGCTGGTGGGCACCATCTTCACGCTGTTCGTGATACCGGTATTTTACCTGCCGTTGAGAAAACCCAAAGAGGAATCAGAGCTGGAAGCCGCAGTGATAAATGTCTCCGCTGCAACCTCGCAATAGTGCGACAACGTCATTTCACACTATCGGCTCTGTTGTGTTTATCGGGCTCGAATTTCGCCCTTGGGCCGGTAAACCAGAAGCTCAGAAATCCGACTTCCGCGCTGCGCCCGGGCCATATCTACCAACTCCTCGGACTCCTCCAGGAAATACACGCGCCTGCGATCGACAATATTGTCCGGGTAGAGAGTGACAAACAGGCCGGCAAGACCGGGAAAAACTTCCGGCGTGTAACCCCAGACAAACACAGCATATGGCCGGTTGCGAATATAAATGTCGCCCTCCCCTGACGGGTTTTCCAGTGCCTTTTCCAGCACGCGTGTCGACTGCAGCAGTTGCGCCTCCTGCCGCTGCAGGCGGGACTCCTTACTGTTTACCGGCGACGTGCCCATAGCAAAGGGTACAATCACCAGAATCAGCCAGATGAAGTAAGGCACATACCCGTCACTCAGCTTTCTCGCGGGAAGGCGATCCAGCATCTTCGACACTATCAGGCAATAGACGATAGCCAGGATGGCCGGAGAGAAATAGTGGTATCGGGGCGTCTCCGCATGCACCGTGAGAAAACCGCCACTGCGGGCCACTGCAATCAGGCCATAGGCGGCACATGGCAGGAGCAACAACGCCAGCATTCGCCGTCGATCACCGGGCCCTGCTACCCAGCATCCCCAGAGCAGCAGCGGCAAAGAGAAAAAAACCGCAAACATGCCGGCCACCATCGGCAGTGACTCCTTCGGCACCACAGACAGTTTTCCGACGAGTAATGGCCCCAGCACCAACGCCGAGGAACCGATCGCCATAAGATCAGCGAACGCGCCACTGATGAGCGGAATATTGTGCAGGCTTCGCTTCACAAGATGCACCTTGTCATCAAGGTTATCCTGGGTATTGCCCTGTAGCTTCATGGTCAGCAGATAAAACACCACAACTGACAGTGCCACGCAGCCATAGACAACAAGCAGTCGGTAGCGCTTGGCCGGCACAGGGTTCCACAACACGATCAGCAGCGGAAATACCACGGCGGATGTCAGACCGACACCAAAACTGGTGACGGCCATCAATAGTAAAATGACATGACGAGCCAGAACACTGTTGCTCAGCAAACTCGCCGACTGACTACAGCGGGCGATATCCAGTAGCACCCACAGCACAGCGGCCGTGGCAAATACCTGCCCGTGTACCGATATCCAGCCCAGAGCACCGGCCACGAAAGGACTGATTCCCCATAGTGTCGCGCCGAATGCTGCCAGCACCGGCCGCCCGGTCAATACGGACACAATCTGAAATAGCAGGTACACAGCCGCCAAATGAACCAGCAGACCGATCAATAGAAAGGCGAACGGGTTCATGCCAAAGACGGATTTCACTGCCCACACAACGGTGGTGAACGTATGCAGCAGATGTCCTCCCATCGGTACGGCGACGGCCTCCACTAACGGCAAGTTGGATACCGTATAGAGATGCACAAAATCGTCGTATAAAAAACCGTTAAAGAGCATCTGGGCCTGCACAACCAGAGTCGCGAGCAGGGGCCAGATCACCAGTGGCAAGCGTACATTCACGAAATCGTCCGCCGCAAAAAGCGCGCGGCGATAGTACACTGGAGCAGCACCGGGAGTTGTTTATCGTTCAAGGGTATTCTCCGCAGTGTCAAACTGCCGAATTTATCTGCGCAAAAATACTAACGCGATCACATCACTGGGGCAACAAAACCACATGGGCATTCTGGCGAATATGCGCTATCTTGCGTGTCTTGAATTAGACACCATAAACAGTTCGAGGGTTTGATATGACTACTGTCCACAAGAAAGTATGGTTCCGCTTACGCCAGACCCTGTTGGGAAGTTTTATCACCAAGCCCCAACCCAAGCCGCTGGTCTTTGTCGGACCGGGCTCAACAAAACAACTGGCCCAGGCCATCGGCCGTTTTGGTCTGCGCAAAATCCTGGTAGTGACAGACAAACCCCTGCGTGAGCTAGGCGTTCTCGATGCCACACTCGCGGCACTACAGAATGCCGGTGTTGAATACGCCGTGTTTGATGGCGTCCTGCCGGACCCGACAGAGCAGGTCGTCGACCTGGGTATCGATTGCTACAACGAGCAGGGCTGCGACTCGGTACTCGCTTTCGGCGGAGGCTCATCGATTGATGCAGCCAAGGTGATAGCATTGGGAGCTGCCAACCGCTGTAAAACGGCGGCTTGCATAGGTGCCAATAAATGCAAGTTACCCACCGTGCCTTTCTACGCCGTGCCAACGACTGCGGGAACAGGATCGGAAGCCACGTTCATCGCTGTGATCTCCAACAATGACACACACGAAAAAGGCCCGGTGATAGACCCCAGCCTGATACCAAAAGCCGCTGCGCTGGACCCTGAGATTATGCGTGGGCTGCCTGCGCATATTACGGCCGCCACCGGTATGGATGCACTGACTCACGCCATTGAATCGTACATCGGCCGCTGGGAAACTGATGAAACCAACTACTACGGCCTCTCGGCTTGTCGGCTGATATTTGACAACCTGCCCGAGGCCTGTCGCAACGGCAGCAATCTTGAGGCGCGCGAGGCGATGGCGCTGGCCTCGCACTACGGCGGCCTGGCTATCACCAACGCGCTGGTGGGCTATGTCCATGCAATTTCCCACAATCTGGGGGCGAAGTATGGTATCCCACACGGCCTGGGCAATGCGATGGTATTGCCCCACATACTCGAACTGCTGCAGGAGGATGCCGCCGACAAACTGGCCGATATCGCCGTTTACTGTGGCATGGGCGAGCGCTCAGAGTCGAGTTCCGCACTGGCGCGCAAGTTGATCGACCGGGTCTGGGAACTGAACAGGGAAATCGGTATACCACCGGGCAGCGACGCCATTCGCGACGAGGATATTGAGGCGCTGGTCGCCGCTGCGATAACCGAGGGTGGCAGCTACCCCTCACCGCGCTTTCTCAGTGAGGAGGAATGCCGTGGTGTATTGCGGGCTATTAAGGCCTAACGCGGCCTAGTCTTTTTTCGCGCCGTCCGGGGTCTCCGCGCCACCCTCCGCCTGCCTACGATATTCATCGACAAGGTGACGCTTATAGAGCTTGCCGTTATCCATTCGCGGCAGCTTGGGATGAAAATCCAGAGACCTGGGCATCTTCAGCTTGGAGATGCGCTCGCGCAGCCACTCCATAATCTCTATCGCCGTCTCGTCGGTCGCATCGGCCCAGTTCATCGGCTGAATGACGGCCTTGACCTCTTCGCCAAACTCTTCATTGGGAATACCGAACACGGCCACATCAGCCACTTTATCGTGACCGGCCAGAATATTTTCCACTTCCTGCGGGTAGATATTCACCCCACCGCTGATAATGGTGAAGTTTTTCCTATCGGTGAGGTACAGGAAGCCATCGTCATCCACATAGCCCACATCACCCGTGGTAGCCCAGCCTTTTTCATTGTAAGCCTCGGCGGTTTTTTCCGGCTCATCGTGGTAGTGAAACTGCGACGCCTGGCCACCAAAATAGACGGTTCCCGTCTCGCCGGCAGGCAGTTCATTGCCGTCGTCATCGACAATATGCAGTTCACCCAACAGTGCTTGCCCCACTGAACCTTTGTGCGCCAGCCAGCTTTTGGAGTCAATCAGCGTGAATCCCACGCCTTCACTGGCGGCATAGTATTCGACAATGATTTCACCCCACCACTCGATCATCCGCTCCTTGATCTCAACCGGGCACGGTGCCGCCGCGTGAATGGCTACCTGCATGGAGCTGACATCGTAGGCCGCGCGAACGTCCTCGGGCAATTTGAGCATGCGATTGAACATTATCGGCACCCACTGGCTGTGCGTGACGCGGTGCTCCTCAATCAGTTTAAGTGCCAGTTCGGGTTCGAATTTTTCCATCACAACCGAGGTGCCGCCGTTGTACAGCACCATCATGTTGTAGTGCAGGGGCGCAGCGTGGTAAAGCGGCGCAGGCGATAGATAGACGGATTCATCGCTGAATCCAAACACCGCTCCTATCGTTGTTACAATCGCCGGAGGGGTATTCACATCAGTATCATAGCCGGCGACAAAGATACCCTTGGGCTGGCCGGTGGTACCCGAAGAATACAGCATGGGCACGCCGTTGCTCTCGTCGTCTATGCGGGTGTCCGGCTGCGCGTCGATCGCCTCTTCCCAGGATTCGAAGCCGGGTTTGATACCCCCGACCATAAAATAGTGTTCAACGCCGGTATCCTCCGTCAGAAGTTGCTCGGCAACCTCTGCCAGCGCCAGCGATCCAATAAACAGTTTGGCGCCGCAATTTTGCAGAATATAAGCTGTCTCACTTTTCTTCAGATGAGTGCTGATAGGCGTGAAAATCAGGCCGCTGCGCTGCGCCGCCCAGACAATTTCCAGAAACTCGCGATTGTTTTCCAGCATCATGCCGATGTGGTCGCCGGTCTTCAGGCCGAGGGACCGGAACAACTGCGCGCCCTGATTGGAGCGTTCGTCCAGCTGCCTGTAACTGACCATTTCACCGGACTCCCCCATGATGATCGCGGGTTTATGGGGATAGGTCTGTGCTGTAATACTGGGATGGGGCATAGTCTTATATTCCCTGCTAAATTGGCTCAGCCGCTACTATAGGAGCTTCGGGCAAAAAGTGACAGCGTGTTAGCGAAACCTCATAACACCCTGCTGCATGGTGGTGGCCACCAGGCGCCCCTGGCGGTTGTAAAAATTACCCCGCGCCAGCCCCCGACCGCCCCCGATACGCTCTGCCTCAACGGTGTGCAACAGCCAGTCATCGGCGCGAAAATCCTCGTGAAACCAGAGCGCATGATCCAGGCTTGCGACCTGAAAATTGCCGCTCGCGAAATGCCTTCCGTGCGCAATCAAACACACATCAATGAGAAAGGCATCCGACAGGTAGGCCAACAGCGACTGGTGCAGGCCCGCCCCGTCCGGCACCGGCCCCGTGGTCTTCATCCAGGCTTGCAGCACCGGCTCGCGCGCCACCGGATTCTCCCAGTCCACGGGTTCTACCACACGAATATCCAGATCCTCCCCGGTGGTGATCATAAAGCTCTCATCCAGATTACCCGCCTCCAAGCTGAGTTGACGCTCGCTGGGTAGCGACTCCGGCGGTGGTACCCGTGGCATCTCCGGCTGATAGTCATCCCCGGTTGAGGGTAGTTGGAACGACAGGGAGCTGACCAGAATAGGCTTGCCGTTCTGCAGTGCAACCACCCTGCGCGAGCTGAAACTCAGGCCGTCCCGGGCACGTTCAACTTCCAGCACAATGTCTTTTGAGGGGTCGCCCGGGCGCAGAAAATAGGCGTGCTGCGAGTGGAGCATGCGCTGTTCGTCGACGGTGGCAACAGCGGCGCTCACGCACTGCGCCAGCACCTGACCACCGTAGACGCGAAATGCCGAGGGATGCATATTCTGCGCCGTGAACCGGTCTTTTCCCGCAGGACTGGGGCTTAACACTTGAAGCAGTTGGTCTAGCATGCTGGTCCCTTCACTATCGATGGAGCGGCTATTATCCAGATTTGAGCACCCTTGCCAAATACTATGGATACTCAGTGCAAGTGCACTGTCGGGGTGATATTTGGTACTCTCGACACAGCCGTACCCGCCAACTGCCAGGAAGGGCCATGAGTGACACACTATCCCCTGCCGAATTGCGCCGCATGATACGCGCCGGGGAGCATATCGGCACCACGTCTGGCTCGGCACCGGGCTATGTACAGTGCAATATCGTTATTCTTCCGGCCAGCCACGCCGAGGATTTCATGCGGTTTTGCCAACGCAACCCCAAGCCCTGCCCGCTGATTGCCGTGGGGGAACCCGGCGATGTCGCACTCCCGGCATTGGGCGACATTGATATACGCACAGACGTGCCGGCCTATCGCGTGTTTCGCGATGGTACACCCGGCGAAGACGTCACTGATATCAAAGCCCTCTGGCGCGACGATTTCGTGGTGTTTGCCCTGGGGTGCTCATTTTCCTTTGAAGAAGCCTTACTCGAAGGTGGACTGGAGGTACGTAACCTCTCGCAGGGGCGTAATGTGCCGATGTACCGCACCGACATCGACTGCATCGACAGCGGTGCATTTCGCAGCAAACTGGTCGTCAGCATGCGTCCGTTTCACTCCGCAGATGCCATCCGTGCCATTCAGATCTGCTCGCGGTTTCCAGCCGTGCACGGCGCCCCCATCCACCTCGGTGATCCACAGCTGATCGGTATCGAAGACCTGTCGCAACCCGACTTCGGCGATGCAGTGCGACTGGATCATGCAGAACTACCTGTGTTCTGGGCCTGTGGCGTTACGCCCCAACTCGCCCTGCAGGCGGCCCGGCTGCCGCTGGCCATCACCCACAGTCCGGGCTGTATGCTGGTGACCGACATGCGCAACAGCCAGCTGGCTGTGTTGTAAGGACAGGAGAAGGCCGTGCTACTCAATTGCGATCTGGGCGAAAGCTATGGCAACTGGGCCATGGGGGACGATGCCGGTGTTATGCCGCATATCGATCAGGCGAGCATAGCCTGCGGCTTCCACGCCGGTGACCCCATGACAATACAGCGGACACTCGCACTGGCGGCGACACACGGTGTGATCATCGGTGCGCATCCGGCTTATCCCGACATCGTCGGCTTTGGCCGCCGCAGCATGGCGCTCAGCCGCGAGGAGATTATCGCCTGCCTACACTATCAGATAGCCGCGCTGGAGGGCATGGCGCGCAGTCAAGGTCTGGCCCTGACCTACATTAAACCTCACGGTGCCCTGTACCACGACATGATGGCAAATCGCACTGTGCGCACTGCGATACTTGCCGCCGTCGCCGGCTATGCCAGCCAGGCACAGCCGCTGGCGCTGATGCTGCAGGCCAGTGCTCACGCAGCCGATCACAGCGCGGAAGCCAAGGCGGTCGGCGTACCCCTGTTGTTCGAAGTGTTTGCCGATCGCTGTTACTGCGATGATGGCAGCCTGTTACCGCGCAGCGAACTGGGCGCGGTACTCGATCGCGAACGCATGCTGGCGCAAGTCGCCCGTTTAAAACGCGACAGCGCGGTGACCACAGACAGCGGCAAGACCCTGACACTTCAATTCGACACCCTGTGTGTGCACGGAGACAACCCCGAAGCTGTGTCCGCTATTGCCGCTATTCGCACGCTGATCAATGGCGGCTGACGCGCGGTGAAATTACAGGCAGTGGGAGAAGACGCGCTGATGCTCTATCTCGGCGATCGCGCGGATGAGACTACGCTGGCGCTGGTACAGGCCGCAGCGGCTGCGATAGAAGCGGCGCTGGGGGAAGAGCTGACCGATCTGGTGCCCTCCTACGCTTCAGTGTTGATTCTGTATAACCCGCTGCGCAGTCACCGTGGCGATATCGCCCGCCGGGTGCGCCACGCACTGCAATCCCTTGCCGCCAAACCTGCGGCGACGGGTCGCAGCGTCGTGCTGCCGGTTTACTACGCTACCGAAACCGGTGCCGATCTCGAGTCACTCGCTGCCGCTGCGGGACTGACGACGGCCGAAGTCATCGACCTGCACTGCGCAACGCAATACCGGGTATACGCGATAGGCTTCGCGCCGGGGTTTGCCTACCTCGGCGAGGTGGACCCGCGCATTGCCGCACCACGCCTGTCCACCCCCCGGGCCAAAGTGCCGCGCGGCTCCGTCGCCATCGCCGATCAGCAGACCGCAGTTTATCCCAGTGAATCACCCGGTGGTTGGAACATCATAGGCCGCTGCCCGACCCCGATGTTTACGCCCAATGCCCGGCCCTGCATGCCGGTCGCAGTCGGCGACAGTGTGAACTTTGAGCCCATTGACCGCGCCCGCTTTCTCGCCCTCGGTGGTGAACTCACGTGAGTATGACAGTGTTGCAAACGGGCGTGCTCAGCTTGTTGCAGGACAGCGGGCGCTACGGACAACAGCGGCTCGGCCTGACCAATGGCGGCCCTGTGGACCGCGAGGCATACCACTATTGCAACCGGCTACTGCAGAACCCGGGCGACAGCACTGCCATCGAAATCAGCGTGGGGGGACTGCAGCTGTTAGCGCAGGTTGACACCTATGTATGCCTTACCGGCGCGGATATGCCCCTGAGCATCAACGGTGAGGAAAAAACACTGTGGGAAGCGCACCCGGTCAACACCGGCGACATCCTGCGTATCGGATTTGCCAGGTCCGGCTGTCGCGCCTATCTGGGAGTGGCGCAGGGCTTTGACATCGCACCCTGTTTCGGCAGCAGCGCCACTGTAGCCAGGGAACAGATCGGCGGTTTGCACGGCGGCCCCTTGCAGGAGGGCGACCAGTTGTCGTGCGCAGCCACCACTGCCCGCAAACGATTGTACCTACCAGCGACAGACCAGCCACGCTACCAAAAAACCTTGACGGTGCGCGTGATACCCGGCTACCAGCAATCTCATTTCAGTCGCGCAGAACAGCGGCGTTTCTTCGGCAGTACCTTTGAAGTCTCCGCGCAATGCGACCGCATGGGATACCGGCTGGAGGGCCCCCCTATCGATTGCGAGATCAAGGGCGTATTGTCGGAGGGCATCTGCCACGGCGCCATTCAGATTCCCCCTGATGGCCAGCCGATCGTGCTGCTCAACGACCGACAAACCATCGGCGGCTACCCGAAAATCGGTACGGCGCTGTCGCTGGATACCGCCCGCCTCAGCCAGCTGGTGCCGGGAAGCAGCGTACACTTCGCACCCATTACGGTACACACCGCACACCGCGCACTGGACCTCGCACAGCGATTTGTTCTGCAGCGCCCGCTGCTGGAGCGCTCTCCATGAACGAGATGCAGTTGAGCTCAGCGGTGGAAGAACTGCTGGTCGCTCGAAACCTGCGCGAGATGCAACGCGCGCGGAAAGCGCTGCCAGGCGGGTATTATCTGCGCGCCGCCAGACACCTGCACCCGTTGCGCGGGACCGTCATCATCGCCACCGGCTTCCCGGTATCGGGTACCTTTGAAACCGACGGGCCGGTCGGCACAATGGCACTCTATAGAAGCCTGCAAATACTGGGGGCACGCCCCGTCATCGCCTGCGGCGCCCCCTTGTCATTTGCATTGCGGCAGGATTACGAGGTATTGGAACTGCACGCCCGCGATCTGCCGGCCGCCCGCATGGAGGCAGCGGCTCTTCTGAGAGCCCTGCAACCACAGGCTGTGGTCGCTATTGAGAGCCCCGGGCTTGCAGCTGACGGCCGCTACTATAATATGCGCGGTGAAGACATCTCTGAGTTCTGTACGATATTCGACCCCTTCATCAGTCAGGCCAATTGCCCTACCATAGCGATCGGCGATGGTGGAAATGAAGCAGGCATGGGCAACATCGCTGAGATGCTGGCCGACCTCGACATCAGACCGTCTGTCACCTGCTGCGACGAATTGCTGGTAGCGGATGTTTCCAATTGGGGTGCGTATGGCCTGATCGCCTTTCTGGGCATCTGGTCCCAGCGGGACTTGCTGGCGGATATCGCACCACTGGAACTGCTCGACTACCTCTCGACGCGCGGTAGCGTGGACGGTGTAACTGGGCAGAACACATTGACCGAAGACGGCCTGTTAGCAGAGGAAAGCCTGAGCGTAATAAAAGAATTGCGCCAACTGACACAGTTTTCGCGCACTCAGCAGCCACCGCCATCTGGCGCACAGTGACGCAACAGCCGTGACGCAATCACAGCGAAGTAACAACGGGTACCCACAATGAGTACGGTTTATCTGAACGGTAGCTACCTACCGATGAACGAAGCACGGATTTCTCCGATGGATCGCGGCTTTCTGTTCGGCGACGGAATCTACGAAGTCATCCCCTCCTACGATGGCGCGCTGGTGGGTTTTTCCGCACATCTGGCGCGCATGCAGAACGGGCTGGACGCCATCGAAATACCGCTGCGTGTCGATCCGGAACAGTGGCGCGAGATTGCGGCGCAGCTGATCGCCCGCAATGGCGGTGGCAACCTCGGCCTGTATTTCCATGTTAGCCGGGGCGCAGACACACGGCGCCACCACGCCTATCCGCAAGGTATCTCACCCACAGTCTTTGCGTTTGCCTACGAAATCCCGCCACCTGCGGTGCCGGATAAACAGGCTACGAGGCGGCTCACTGTCTCCACAGCGGAAGACCTGCGCTGGCAGCGCTGCAATATCAAGTCCACATCCCTGTTGGGCAATGTCATGCACTACCAACAGAGTCATGTCGACGGCCAGGATGAAACCATCCTCTACAACAGCCGTAAAGAAGTTACCGAAGCGGCTGCCTGCAACGTGTTTGTGGTCAGGGACGGCGTTGTTGCAACCCCCCTACTGGATGATCAAAAACTCCCCGGAATCACCCGGCAATTGTTGCTGGAGATACTCAAGCGCGATGGCTCTATCGCAGTGGAGGAGCGCGTGGTGACTCTGGCCGAACTGCGAGCGGCCGACGAGGTGTGGCTCACCAGTTCGAGCAAGGACATCGCACCGGTCGTCACCGTCGATGGCAGCGCTGTGGGTAACGGTGACATTGGCGATGTCTGGCTGGCGGCGCAAACGCTGTACAGTCGGCACAAATTCGACTTCTGATGGGGCGCCCAAGCCAGGCACGGCTGGACCTGTGTGCACTGCGCCATAACGTGGGCGTTGCGCGCCAGCTGGCACTAAACTCCAAAATCATGGCGGTGGTCAAAGCCAATGCCTACGGTCATGGTGCGGTCACCATTGCAAACGCACTGCAGTCTGAGGTGGATGCACTAGCAGTGGCCTGTATCGAAGAGGCACTGGAACTGCGTTACGCCGGCATTTCTGCCCCGATACTGCTATTGGAAGGCTGTTTCGCAGAAGATGAACTGCCAAAAGCAGCGCAGCTGGACCTGTGGATCACTATCGAAAATGAACGTCAATTATGCTGGCTCGAAGAGGCCCGCTTGCCGGCGCCGATACGCTGCTGGCTCAAGGTGGATACCGGGATGAGTCGCATGGGCATACAGCCTCATCTGGCCGCCGCCTTTTTTCGGCGTTTGCAAAACACGCAGAATGCCAGCAATGAGGTGGTGACGTATACGCACTTCGCATCCGCAGACGATATGTGCAGTCAACAAACCTCGCAACAAATTTCGACCTTTGAGTCCCTAACCTTCTGCGGGCCGCGCAGCGCGGCCAACTCTGCCGGTGTGCTTGGGTGGCCGGCTGCACATTATGACTGGGTGAGGCCGGGCTATATGCTGTACGGCGATTCACCGATGCTGGAAAGCCATTCCCATGCGCGCGCACTAGAGCCGGTTATGACGCTCAGCTCCGCGGTAATCTCACTACGTGAGGTCAGCGTAGGCCAGGCCGTGGGGTACGGCGGCACATGGGTCGCCGAACGCGCGTCACGTATTGCCACCGTAGCGATCGGTTACGGCGATGGCTACCCACACAAGGCACCCAACGGCACCCCGGTGCTGATCAATGGTCAGCGCGCCCGGCTGGCGGGCAGGGTCTCGATGGACATGATTACCGTCGATGTCACCGACCTGGGCGCCATTGCACTCGGCTCCGAAGTCGTACTGTGGGGAGTGGGGCTGCCGTTAGCAGAAGTTGCGCGCTGCGCCAACACCATAGGCTATGAGCTACTCACACGCATGCCGGCGCGCACCCCCAGGATTGTTGTACGTGACTGACTTCGACTGCGAACAGCTGCACCAGATCATCGAGCAACAAGCGCTCGAACAGCCCGGCGGCATCGCACTGTGGTGGCAGGGTAAATCCGTCGACTACACCACATTGCAAAGCAACATCGCAGAAACTGCGGCGGCCATTGCCGCCACCGGCGCGACCGGAGATCGCGTCGCCGTGCTATCGTGGAACTGCCCCGAGTTTGTCGAGCTAATGTACGCGATACCGGCCGCCGGAAGAATCATGGTTCCCCTGAACGCCCGCCTTGCGCCGGCCGAATTGGTCTATCAGTTGCGCTCATCCGGGGCGAGCTGCCTTTTCGCTGACCGCGCGTTGCTGGCAGCCCTGCAGGATCAGACCGACTTTCCGGCGGGCCTGGGAATCATCACGCTGGATGAAGCGTACTCCGACTGGCGCTCCACAGCCGACAAGGCGGCTCTACCGCAAACCCGCGCTGATGACCCCACGTGGATACTGTTCACCTCCGGCTCAACTGGCCGTCCCAAGGGCGCAGTACTGACACACCGCTCATTTATAGCCGGACTGCGCTCAGCAGCATTTGCAAGGCCTGTCCAAGCCACAGACAAATACTACTATCCTTTCCCGCTGTTTCATGTCGCCGCACACAATGTCCTGCTGCAGCACCTGTACGGCGCCGCCGTCGTGCTGGCGCGCTCGTTCAATGCCACCGACACACTAAAGGCCTGCCGCGAACTGCACATCACCACGATGTCGCTGGCACCAACCATGATCGGCCTGCTGTTGGATCACCCGGATTTTTGCGCGACAGATTTGGCCTCTGTACGGTCGATCGGCTACGGCGCCTCGGCTATGCCGCAATCGCTGTTGCAAAGATTGTTATCGCAGACCCGTGTCGGCCTGTGCCAGAGTTACGGTATGACAGAGCTGTCCGGCAGCGTCGCCTTCCTCACGGCGGAGGACCACCGCGACGCCGCACATAACAACCCCGATCTGCTGCGCTCCGTCGGACGCCCGCTTCCCACTGCCCGGATCAAATTGATTGACGATGCGGGCGAGCCGGTTGCCCCAGGTGAGGCCGGGGAAATCTGGGTACAGGCCGAACAGTGCATGCTGGGCTATTGGCAGGATGCCAGTGCCACCGCACAGGCTATCAGCGATGACTGGTTACACACGGGCGATATCGGTCGCTTTGATGAGGCGGGCTACCTGTTCATTGTCGATCGCAAGAAGGACATGATCATCAGCGGCGGAGAAAATATCGCGTCCAGGGAAATTGAGGAAGTATTGCGCCAGCATCCGGATGTTGGAGATTGTGCAGTCATTGGCCTGTCTGACCCGCAATGGGGTGAGAGTCCCTGTGCCGTCGTGCGACTCAAACGCACGCTCAGCGATGGCGAGCTGGCCGGGCATTGTCGGCAGCTACTGGCCGGTTATAAAACGCCCAGACGCTGGATCCGAGTCGATGAACTTCCCCTCAATGCATCCGGCAAAGTGGACAAACCACTGCTGCGACGTACCTACAGCGAATGACCTAGCGGCCGTCCTGTGAATCCAGAAAATCGGTAAATGCATTCTCATACAAGCGGAACATCACGAGCGTGATGGAGAAAATAAGTGGACCGTAGATCAGGCCGATGAGCCCGAACACCTGCAGGCCACCAATGAGTGAAAAAAACACCACAACCGTATTCATACTGGCGCCCTGCATCAGCAACGGCCGCAGGAAATTATCCACCGAGCCCACGACTAAAACTCCCCAGAGTACCAGAAACAGTGCCCAACCCCACTGCCCTGTCACCAACAGAAACAGGGCTGCCGGCACCCAGATCAGGGCAGTACCCACCAGCGGTATCAATGAGGTGAACGCCATCACGGCACCCCAGAACACACCCGGGAACCCGGCCAACCACAGCCCGAAACCACCCACTACACCCTGCGTGGCAGCAGTCGCCAGCGTCCCCAGCAGGGCCGACTTACTAACAGTCTTGATTTCCTGAAACAGCGTCTCCTCTTCGCTGCGCGACAGCGGCAGGGCACGGTGGATAAATGCGATCAGCTTGTCGTGATCGCGCAGCACAAAAAACAGCACAAACAGCAGCAATACACCGTTCATCACAGAGCGAGTCAGGCTGCCCACGATTGTCGTGGAAACTCCTGCGAACTGCTTCCCCATAATACCGGCAGCAGCCAGTGCTTTTTCACGTATATTGTCCGGGTGCAGCGTGCCCTCCGGCAGAATACTGGTCAGGCGCGAGTGCACTTCCAGCACCCAGGGCTGTGACATCAACTGGTGGATATTCTCCTGCGTCGCCCACTCCCTCACCACGACAGAGTAGTTGATACCCTGCCTGAGAACGGCAACCAGTAACACCATTGTCGGTATCAAAAAAATCAACCACAGGATCAGGCAGCTGAGCAGTGAGGCCGTCGTTTTGCGCCCGTGCAGTGCCGACACCAGCCGCTCATGCGCGGGATAAGCGAGCAGACCGATCAGGATCGCCAGAATAATAGGCTCCAGAAACGGCGCTATCAGGGTGTAACTTGCGAACAGTGATATCGCGAGAAACAGAAGCAACACCAAGCGGTGAGCACGGCCTTCAAACTGGGGGTTCATGCGCTGATTTCCTTTGCTGGACCGCTGGCCCGATGTGTTATCGATTTGCTGCCGCGTGAGGGGGCTGGCCTCCAACATAGAGCTTTTTCAGGAAAAATCAACGCCGATGGCATCGCCAGAATTGACGGGGGTAACTCTGACGTGGAATTGCAGCACGCAATGCGACTGGATTTCATCGCGAGGACTGTTTATGTTGTCCCCCTCAAAATTTGCCAACCGAACAGATACGATTATGACGACACCTGACAACACCCCCATACTCGTCGGCGCGGGCCAACACACCTGGCACGACACAGACGCCGGCCGAACCCCGTTGGATGCCCTGCACGAGGCCGGCGCAAAGGCCATCACAGATGTCGGTACAACTAAGATCACCGGCGCGATTGACGCGCTCGCGATGGTCAGGTTTATCGCCGACACCACGCCCGGCGTAGGAGCGCTATTTCCACGTAATCCGGGCAGTGCGTTGGCACAGCGTCTGGGTATCGTCGACCCCGACGTTTACCAGGGTACCATCGGCGGCAATACGCCACAGTATCTGGTCAACCACTTCGCCGGCAAGCTCGCCCGGGGCGAACACAGTGCGGTCATGCTGGCGGGCGCGGAATTGCTGGCCACCCTGTTCGCAGTCCTGCGCTCGGGCGAGGATATATCTGCCTGGGCCGACGCAGGCACAGAGCCGCCGACTGTCGGTGTAGAGCGGGAGGGACACACCGCCGTAGAACTGGCACACGGTCTGTACGAACCTATCAACACCTATCCGCTATTTGAGAACAGCCTGCGCCATCACCTTGGCATCAGTCAGGAAGCGCATACGGCACAGATAGCGAAGCTCTGCAGCCGCATGAGCGCAGTCGCAGCAGAGAATCCGTACGCGTGGCGCCCGCAGTTTCAAACGCCGCAACAGATCAGCACCGTAGAAAAGCGCAACCGCTATATCGGCTACCCCTATACCCGCGCGATGAACCCCATATTGGAAGTGGATATGGCGGCCGCCGTGATCATGACAACAGTGGGCCGGGCACGCGAGCTGGGGATCGATGAAAGCCGCTGGATCTACCTTCGCGCCGGGGCGGATGTGAACGACATCTGGTACGTCAGTGAGCGCCCTACCCTGCACGCCTCACCCGCAATCCGGCTGGCGTGGAATGCAGTATCGAGCCAGGCAGGAATCGCGCTGGATGACATCGCACACTTTGATATCTATAGCTGCTTCCCCAGCGCAGTGCATGTCGCCTGCAATGAAATAGGCCTGAATCCGCTGGATGAGCGCGGTGTCACCATCACCGGTGGACTGCCCTTCTTCGGCGGCCCCGGCAACAACTATTCGCTGCATGCCATAGCACAGATGCTGGAAACACTGCGCCACGGCAACGGCGGTCACGGACTGGTCACTGCCAATGGTATGTACCTTACCAAGCACTCTCTCGGAATCTACTCAACACAGGCGCCGCAAAGCGCCTGGCGGGATACCGATAGCCCTGCGCTACAACAGGAAATCGACAGTGCTCCACGCCTTGCGGTGGCCACCGACCCGTCCGGCCGTGCCACGATCGAGACGTTCACGGTCGGGTTTGACCGCGAAGGCCCAAAACGCGGCATTGTAATCGCGCGCAATCGCGCGGGTGAAAGAGTCGTAGCCAACACGCCCGATGATGACGCCACGCTCAAGCAGATGATGACCGGGGATCCGATTGGACAGAGCGGCAACATTCACCAGCGCGATGGCATCAATATATTGGAACTGTAAACTGGCAACGCAAGCAGGGAGCTTTTTTATCCACTATACTCTGGCTTTCAGTTTCAGCGCAGGCGAGTCAACATGAAGTCATCGGATAACACCTTCAATACTCAATCAACCCTTGAAGTGAACGGAAAGCGTTTCCAATACTATGCCGTCAACGGCGGCGAACTGGCTGCGCATGAGAGCGTTGGAAAACTCCCCGTATGCAGCAAGATCCTGCTTGAAAACCTGCTGCGCCACGAAGATGGCGTCAGCTGCACGCGCGGGGATATCGAAGCGCTCGCGGCCAGCGCCGGCAGCGGCGCCGATCAGGAGATCGCCTACCACCCCGCCCGCGTACTGATGCAGGATTTCACCGGCGTTCCCGCAGTCGTCGACCTCGCTGCCATGCGCGACGCACTGGTCAAACGCGGCGTAGACCCGCAGAAAATCAACCCGCTATCGCCGGTCGACCTGGTCATTGACCACTCAGTAAGCATCGATAAGTTTGCCACTGAGACAGCCTTCGAACAAAACGTCGCCCTGGAAATGCAGCGCAACAACGAGCGCTATCAGTTCCTCAAGTGGGGCCAGGGCGCGTTTGATGATTTCAGTGTTGTCCCGCCGGGCACGGGCATCTGCCACCAGGTTAATCTGGAATATCTGGCGAAGGTCGTCTGGCAGAGCACGGCCGGTGACATGACCGTTGCTTACCCCGATACACTGGTGGGAACCGACAGCCACACCACGATGATCAATGGCCTGGGCGTACTCGGCTGGGGTGTCGGTGGCATCGAAGCCGAGGCGGCGATGCTCGGACAGCCCATCTCCATGCTGATTCCCGACGTCGTGGGCTTCGAACTCACCGGAAAAATGCGCGAAGGTATCACCGCAACCGACCTCGTACTGCAGGTCGTACAGATGCTGCGCCAGCACGGTGTAGTCGGCAAATTTGTGGAGTTTTATGGCAGCGGGCTCGATGAGTTACCGCTGTCCGACCGCGCCACCATCGCCAATATGGCTCCGGAGTACGGTGCCACCTGCGGCTTTTTCCCGGTCGATGTCCAGACCATCCGCTACCTGCGGCTTACCGGACGCGATGATGACACTGTTGCACTCGTAGAAGCCTACTGCCGGGCACAGGGTATGTGGCGCGACGAAAACTACATCACACCGACCTTTTCCGCCACGCTACATCTGGATATGTCCACGGTGGAACCCAACCTGGCCGGGCCGAAGCGCCCACAGGACCGGGTCCCGGTAAAGGCTTTGCGCGAGGCTATAGACCAGTTTATCGAACTCGATGGCAAGGCCGAACAACAGCACACCGCCTTCCCACTGGAGGGCATGCCGGGGTCGTTGCACCATGGCGATGTGGTAATCGCAGCGATTACCTCCTGCACTAACACCTCCAATCCGGCGGTAATGATCGGCGCCGGCCTGGTTGCACAGAAAGCGCTGGCGCGCGGCCTGCAACGCAAACCCTGGGTGAAGTCCTCGCTGGCGCCGGGCTCGAAAGTGGTGACAGATTACCTCGTGAAAGCCGGCCTGCAACCCTCGCTCGATGCGCTGGGCTTCAACCTGGTGGGCTACGGCTGTACCACCTGCATCGGTAATTCCGGCCCGCTGCCCGATGCCGTTGAGGATAGTATCGCCTCGAACGACGTTGTCGCCTGCTCCGTTCTGTCAGGCAACCGAAATTTTGAGGGCCGTATTCACCCGCTGGTGAAAGCCAACTGGCTGGCATCGCCGCCGCTGGTTGTCGCATACGCCCTCGCCGGCACCACCCGTATCGACCTGAGTACAGATCCACTGGGCGAGGACAGCAACGGCGCACCGGTCTACCTGCGTGATATCTGGCCCACCAATGCCGAGATCGATACTGTCGTACAAACCGTCAGCACAGACATGTTCCAAACGGAGTACGGCGCGGTGTTCGACGGCGACGCCACCTGGCAGGCTATCGAAACCGGCGGCGGCGCCACCTATGACTTTTCCCCGGATTCAACCTATATACAGCTGCCACCCTTCTTTGAAGATCAGTATCAGGGCAACCGGCACGATATTCTCGGTGCGCCGATGCTGGCAATGCTGGGCGACTCGGTCACCACGGATCATATCTCTCCCGCGGGTGCGATTCCCGGAGACAGTCCGGCTGCGCGATATCTACGCGACAACGGTGTGGCCGAGGACGATTTTAACTCCTTCGGCTCACGCCGTGGCAACCATCAAGTGATGATGCGTGGCACCTTCGGCAATATACGTATCCGCAATGAAATGACACCGTCCAGGGAAGGGGGCTATACCCACCTTGTGGGCGAAACAGAACCGATGTTCATCTATGATGCGGCAATGGAGTACCAGTCGCGCGGAATGAGTACCGTGGTAGTGGCCGGGCGCGAATACGGCACGGGCTCCAGCCGCGACTGGGCCGCCAAGGGCACACTGTTGCTGGGCGTAAAAGCCGTCATTGTCGAGAGTTTCGAGCGCATTCATCGCTCCAACCTGGTGGGGATGGGGGTACTGCCGCTGCAGTTCCTACCAGGTGAAACCCGCAAAACACTGGCTCTGCAGGGCGATGAAACCTTCGACATTCTCGGCCTGGACGGAGAGCTGAAACCGCAGCAGAAACTGCGCGCCATCGTACACTACCCCTCAGGCGAGCGGCGTGAAATCCAGTTGCAGTCCAGACTGGACACTGCGGTAGAAGTTGAGTATTACCGCGCTGGCGGTGTCCTTACGTTCGTACTGAACCGCATTGTCAGCGAAGCCTGAAGGGAGCTACACGGCCGCAACGCGGACAATCAGCCGGCCTCAGTAGCGGCGGAATCCCGGGCGATCCTCAGTTTGCCATCCTGTAACGGGATGGTATCGCCCGGATCGTGATCCAGGCGCACTTCACCCGGTTCATCGCCAATGCGATATTTAACATCGTAACCGACGGTTCGCTCACTGACGTCATACACCGTTTTACATGTCCGCTGTGTGGTCTGGTACGTGTCGTTCTTCTGCAGTGTGTCCTGGGCCTTATTGCCCGCATAACCACCGGCTGCCGCACCGGCAATTTTGGCAGCGGTGTTCTTGCCGCCGCCGCCAATTGCATCACCCAGCAGGCCACCGGCTACGGCGCCGAGCACCGTCCCGGCGATTTTATGTTTGTCCTTGACCGGTTCCTGTTTGGTAACCACCTGATCGGTGCACTCTTCACGCGGCGTCTTGATACTCTCCGTCACGGGTGTTACTGCAGTCACCTGCGCGTACTCCGGTCCATTCAACATCTTGTAGCCGGCAATACCGCCGGCCGCAGTCGCAAGGCCCGCTCC
This sequence comes from Halioglobus sp. D3-4, assembly GCF_055809315.1. Classification (NCBI taxonomy): domain Bacteria; kingdom Pseudomonadati; phylum Pseudomonadota; class Gammaproteobacteria; order Cellvibrionales; family Halieaceae; genus Halioglobus; species Halioglobus sp. D3-4. Next base: position 676,143 of record NZ_CM147907.1, on the reverse strand, counting down.
AAAAACCGCTCCAACCAGCATTGATTTGTTCATATCACTCTCTCCCGCATGATGAACGATAACTAATTATATGCCATTCGCCGACCTTGCAATACTCACAGCACGCTATCTGGTACGAAAAAATGCACCGTTGAAACTGTGAGCAAATCCATTGCGAGGCCATGCTGTCTATGAATTCCATACTGCGCTAGGATGCCAGCAACAATAAAATCCAGCGGCCGATACAGGACACGGCGTGAAAAAACTTTTCAAATATTTACTTTTCATTACACTCGCCCTGGCAGTGGCCGGCGGCAGTGTGCTTTTGTACCTGCGGTATGAGTTTCAACGGGTGCAGCACGATGCGTCAGAACTCGCCAGCTGGGACAGTGTAAGTGTCCGTTCGCTGCAGGAAGGCGACGATATCGCGCCACCATGCGCGCAACAATACCCTTACAACAGAGCCTGGTTCGGCGATCTTCACGTACACACGGCAGTGTCCTATGACGCCACCTCCTTCGGTGTCACCACCACAGTCGATGATGCCTACCGTTTCGCGCGCGGTGCCGCTCTGCCGCTGTCGCTGGAGGGCGACACCGATGACTATCAGCCTCCGCTGCTGCAACTCGAAACACCGCTGGACTTTGCGGCTGTGACCGATCACGCTGAGGCACTGGGAGAAACACAGTTGTGCTATACCCGTGATTCAGCCGGCTACGACAGCCTGGTCTGTGGACTATATCGCGGCGACATTACTCTGCCCATGGATGACAAGCTGGGCTCGCTGGTTCGTCTGGCTAGCTTTGCGGTATTTGGTCAGGACCGCTCCACCCGCGTTTGTGGCGAGGATGGCTCTCTCTGCCGCGACCGAGCAATCGCAGTGTGGCGCGACAACCAGCTCAGCACTGAGGCCTTTCACGATAAAAGTACACGCTGTGAATTCACTTCATTTCACGCCTACGAATACTCGCTGGCCGAAGATGCCGCCAACCTGCACCGCAATGTAATTTTCAAATCCAGTACAATTCCCCAGGCGGCGATGAGTGCCAAAGATGCACCCAGGCCGGAGCTGTTGTGGCAATGGCTGGACAAGGTTTGCATCGCCGGACATGAGCAATGCGACGTGCTGGCGATACCCCACAACAGCAACTGGAGCAGCGGCCGCATGTGGTATCCCTACACCAATCGGGATATTCCTCTACGGGAACAACAGGCACAAGCGGCACTGCGCGCTCGGCTGGAACCCCTTGCTGAAATTGTTCAGGTCAAGGGAGACTCAGAATGCCGCAATGGGATAGCCAGTGTGCTCGGCGACACCGACGAGTTCTGCGATTTTGAAAAACTCCGTCCCGCCGATGAAGTGATAGAGGACTGCGGCGAAACGGTCGGCAGTGGCGGCATGATGCTTAAAGGCTGCGTCTCCCGCTACAGCTTCGTGCGCTACGCGCTAACCGCCGGCCTCGCTGAGGAAGCGTCACTCGGAGTGAACCCATTCAAGTTCGGCATACTGGCTTCCACCGATACACACATCGGCGCGCCTGCGGCTGTTACTGAAAAAGGCTACCAGGGTTCGCATGGCAATGACCGTAATCTGCAGGACCGTCTCCTCAGCAAGATCGAAGTCCCAGGAGATGTCGCCACCGGTTCACCGGTGCGCTACAACCCCGGCGGCATCGCCGGCATTTACGCCAGTGAAAACAGCCGCCAGGCATTATTTGAATCGATGCAACGGCGAGAGACTTTCGGCACCAGCGGACCGCGAATTGAACCGAGATTCTTTGCCGGGTGGAATCTCGACCCCGACGTATGCCACAGTCGCGAGTATCTGACCGATGCCTATCAACAGGGTGTGCCAATGGGCGCCGACCTGCCCATCGCACCCCAAAATGCCAGCGGCAGTCCGATGTTTGTCGCCTCTGCCGTTCGCGACCCGCGTGAGGGTGGCAATCTGCTGCAGCGTATCCAGATCATCAAGGGTTGGATCGACCATGATGGGCGCACACATCAGGCCGTGTTTGATGTCGCCGGGGCAACCGCAACAGAGGCCACAGTAGACCGGCAAACCTGCGCTGTGTCAGGAAAGGGCTACCCCCAGCTTTGCGCGAGTTGGCGAGATCCCGACTTTGACCCGCAAGTAGCCGCAGTCTATTACGCTCGCGTACTTGAAAACCCCAGCTGCCGCTGGAGTCACTACGACTGCCTGACACTGCCGGAGGCGGAGCGACCGCCGGGCTGTACTGACCCGGAGTTGCCATGGCAGATTCAGGAGCGAGCCTGGACCTCGCCCATCTGGTATCGACCGGCACCGGGATAGATTCGCTGCAGCAGGTTTATAGTGTGTCAGCAGTGGACGCTGGGCAAGTGCGTGAGCACGCCGAATGCTTTACCATTGCCCAGTGTTAAACCACATGGAATCACGGACCATTGGATGTAGACAATCAGAACACTCTCCCCGAGGGTAGTCAGCTCGCTGCGATAGACCTGGGCAGTAATTCGTTCCACCTCATCATCGTTAAGATCGAACACGGTGAGATGCGACCGGTACAGGCCCTTGCGGAGAAAGTGCAGCTCGGCGCAGGGCTGAAAAACGACATCCTCAGTGCCGAAGCAATTCAACGCGGTCTCGATTGCCTGTCGCGTTTCGCGCAACTGCTGGAAAGCGTCGGCCCCGAGCGCATTCGGGTGGTGGGCACGCATGCCCTGCGACTGGCACACAATCGAAGAGCGTTTACGGTGCCGGCCAAACGAATACTGGGCAGCCGTGTGGATGTCATTTACGGCCTCGAAGAGGCCCGGCTAGTGTACCTGGGAGTGGCGCATTCGCTGGCTGACGACGCGCATTCACGACTGGTCATCGACATCGGTGGTGGCAGCACCGAGTGCATAGTCGGCCAACGCTTCGAACCACAGTTTCTGGAGAGTTTGCAGATGGGCTGTGTCTCCTATGGCAATGCCTTTTTCCCAGGTGGCCGCATCAGCCGTGGAAACTATCGCCGCACATACGAAGAGGCGCGCGCTCAAATCTACCCGATTCGCCGCCGCTTTGGCGCAAAAAACTGGGCTGAGTGCGTAGGCTCATCGGGAACTCTACAGGCGATTGAGACAATACTCTCGCAAAATGGCTGGGAGGACGGCGGAATCTCCCGAAGCGGCCTTGCGACACTGGAAAAACGGCTGCTCAAATTTAAATCGATGGACGATATTCAGATAGACGGCCTATCAGCGCAGCGGCGCAATGTCATTCTGCCCGGTGTAGCAATCACCAGTGCGTTGTTCGATGTACTGGGAATCGAGCACATGCGCACCTCCAAGGGTGCTCTGCGCGAAGGCGTAATCTACGATCTAATGGGGCGCCTCAGCCACGAGGATGTGCGCGAGCGCACCGTCAACGCTCTCATGCAGCGCTACGCGGTCGATACCGATACGGCCGACATTTTTGAGCGCAGAGCACGCACGTTTTTCATGGCGACACGAGCCAGTTGGCAACTGACGCAGTATGACTGGGACTTGTTGCACTGGCTCACCCGCACGCATGAAATCGGCATGGCTATCGCGCACAAGCATTTTAATCGTCACTCCGCCTATGTGTTGCGCAATGCCGATTTACCGGGCTTTTCACAGGATGAGCAGGAATTACTGGCTACACTCGCGCTGGGGCAGAAAGGCAAACTGAAGGCTGATTTCTTTGCAGAAATCGCGGATACAGAGCTGACACGTATAATCTACTTGCTGGCCATTATTCGGCTCGCCAGTTGTTTCAAACACGTCGAAATACTCGAGCAGTTGCCGGACTTCTCCATCGTAGCGGGTGAACATACCCTGACTCTGGCGTTCCCCGACGACTGGCTTGATAACCACCCCCTCACCGAGCGAGAACTGGAAACGGAAAAACAGGTGCTGGGTAAGGCCGGGCTAAAACTGAAGATAAGCTGAACCGTCTGGGGACAGCGCGGGGCGTATCTAATCCCGCAGCTGAATGTCCTGCAAGTAATCGAGCAAAATGGCGTTCACCGCTTCTGAGGCTTCCAACTGCACCATGTGACCCGCGCCAGCGATCATCCGTACCTCGCGTAAATCGGGGAAGATTGCGCGCATCTGGCTTATCGGGTCATCGCCATGAAAACCCTCCAGATCAACATCGTGTTCACTCCCCAAAAAATAGGCCGGCACCGCACTTTGTACACCTTCATAGGGTTTGCGTTGCTCCCACTTAAGATCGAACGAGCGATACCAGTTGAGCCCACCGGTAAAACCGCTGCGGCTGTACTCGCTGACAAAAAATTCAAGTTCCAACTCAGACAACCACGGCCAGGGCATCGGGGGCGGTTCTGCCATGGCCTCGATATAAGAGGTACCCGGCGGGTAGTTAAATACGTCGAAGTAGTTACCTGCGCCACTGAGCGTATGAAATACCTTGTGCAGAAAACGGCGCGGCTCGGCGGCAAGTTCTTTATCCGCTCGCGGCGGAACACGGAAGTACTCGATATGCAGGAAATGCTCCTGTGCGATGCGTTGATACTCGGTGAGTGGTGACTCCTCGGGATTGTGCGGCGCTGCGGGATTCTCCAGCCCGATGATTGCGATCACCCGCTCAGGATGGCGCAGGGCCAGATCGTAGATCGCAAAGGCACCGAAATCCAGCCCGGCAAACACAGCGCGTTCGACGCCGATGTGATCGAGTAGGCCCAGCAGATCGCCAGTGATATGGTCTATGTCATAAGCCCGCGGGTCTGCTGGTGCCTCCGTTTGGCCCATCCCGCGCATATCGGGGGCGATCACCCGATATCCGGCTGCTGCCAGTGCGGTGATCTGTCGGTGCCAGCTGAACCACAAATGCGGAAACCCATGGCACAACACCACCGGCACACCCTGCCCCTGCTCCACGTAATGTGTATGGATTCCGTTGATAGTCGCGTGGTGGTGCTGCCAGTTCACTGTGCCCTACCCCCTATAAAAAAGGCCACCAGAGGGTGACCTTCAGATAATACAGATACAGTTTACAGATCGTATCCACGCTCGTCGTGCAGCACCAGATCGAGTCCCTGGTTTTCTTCATCTGCATCAACCCGCAGTCCGACTATGGCATTGACTAGCTTGAGAATGATAAAGCTCATCACCGCAGTGTAGACAAATGTCGTTATAACACCAATCGCTTGTACGCCAAACTGGGCTCCGATACTGTTAATGCCATCCGAAAAACCGTTGCCACTAAAAATACCAAGTTGTGTCGAGCAGAAGATACCCGCCAGCAATGTGCCGAGTATGCCGCCTACACCATGCACCGGGAAAACGTCCAGGCTGTCATCAATTTTCAGTACGTTTCTGAGCAAGTTGGTGGCAAAGTAGCAGACCACACCGGCAGTCAGACCGATAACCACCGCGGCCGCAGGTCCTACTGAACCGGAGGCAGGTGTGATTGTGCCAAGGCCCGCGACCATACCGGTAACGATACCCAATACGGACGGTTTACCGTGACGTACCCATTCCATCGTCATCCAAGCCAGCGCGCCGCAGGCCGCTGACAGATGAGTGACCAGCATCGCCATCGCCGCCGTATTGTTGGCACCCAGTGCCGAGCCGGCATTAAATCCGAACCAGCCGACCCACAGCATACCCGCGCCGGCCACGGTGATGGCCAGATTGTGTGGCGGCATCGGCACGGTACCGAAGCCTTTGCGCGGCCCCATCACCACCGCCGCGACCAGCGCCGCTACTGCAGCGGTAATATGTACAACCGTACCACCGGCGAAATCCTGCAGACCGATCTCACCCAACCAGCCGCCGCCCCACACCCAGTGACAAACAGGCGCATACACTACCAGCAGCCATATGGAGCAGAAAATGAGCATTGCAGAAAAGCGCATACGCTCGGCGAAGGCACCCACGATCAATGCCGGAGTGATTATCGCAAACGTCATCTGGAAAACAGCAAACAAACTGGTGGGGATCGTGCCACTCATCGAGTCCATGGTGATGGAGGAGAAAAAGACATTGCCAAAATCACCAATAAATGGCCCCTGTTCAACACCTGCGCTGCCAAATGCCATGGTATAGCCTACGGCAAACCACAGCACTGACATCAGACAAGTTAGCGCAAAACACTGCATCAGCACAGACAGCACGTTTTTCACACGCACCAGCCCGGCGTAGAACAGCGAGAGTCCCGGAATTGTCATAAACAAAACCAGCGCCGTCGACGTCAGTACCCATGCCGTGTCCGCGCCGTTCAACTCATCCGCGCTGGCACCGGAACTGGCCAGCAACAGGACAGCAAACGGCAGCAGGTTCAGCCGAAAATTGCTCATGAAAGAAAGCATGATCAGAGCGCCTCCTCTCCGGTTTCACCTGTACGAATGCGGATACTTTGCTCCAGTGGCGTGATGAATATCTTGCCATCGCCTATCTTTCCGGTACTGGCGGCATTGCAGATCACCTCAATTGCAGCGTCCACCTGGCTGTCGGGAATACCGATCTGTATTTTTACCTTGGGCTGAAATTCAACCAGGTACTCCGCACCACGATAGAGTTCGGTATGGCCCTTCTGCCGACCATAGCCTTTCACCTCTTCCACTGTCATACCCATGATGCCTATCTGTTGCAGTGCATCCCGAACGTCATCCAGCTTGAAGGGCTTAATGATAGCGGTCATCATCTTCATGTTATTTCCTCGCGATTATAGTGCCCCGCTGATCTTTTCATTATCGACTGTCGGGGACTCAGGTGCTTATACTCCCGCCGCGCATCGCAGCGGAACCCGCATCCTGCCACAGTGACGTGCAAAGGTTAACAGGCGCGATTGCAAAAATGGGGAGTGCGATATCCTGCCACCGGCGGCCGCAGCCGCCGGTGGCAGGGCGAAATCCGATTTTTCCGTGCATCAACACGGGTGGCATGGTATCTATAACCGCTTCCTGCTCGAGAACTGTGGATTTCCCGTATGCCCCGCAAAATATATTTACTGTTAGCCAGCCTTGTAATCAGTTCCGCTACGATATCCGCCCAGAATGCGGCGGCGCAACAGCAGCCTGTTCAGGCCGGGCAGCCGCGCCAGGTGATTCTGATCATTGGCGACGGTATGGATGAGCAGCAGATTACCATCGCGCGCAACTACTTACGCGGAGCCGCAGGGCAACTCCTGCTGGATGGCATGCCATTGCGAGGCGCGGTACAGATACAGACATCGACTGATGCAGCCGCTGGTCAGCCCGTCTACGTCGCAGACTCAGCCAATACTGCAAGTACCATGGCGACTGGCGCCGTCACCAGCATCGGACGTATCAGCACCGCCGCCGGCACAGACGAAGATCTCACCACTATCGCTGAGTTGGCCATCGCGGCTGGCTTGCGTACAGGAATTGTGACCACAGCCAGCGTGACCGATGCAACCCCCGCGGCTTTCGCCACACATATCAAGATGCGCCTGTGCCAAGATGCCGACTCCATGGAGGATGTCCGCTACCGCGATATTTTTCTCGGTGAATGCAAGTCGGACCTGAAAGCAAACGGCGGCAAAGGCTCCATCGCTGAGCAACTGGCTGAATCGGATGTGGATGTCATACTCGGTGGCGGCAGCGCGCACTTTACACCTACCGCCGAGGGTGAAACTGTCAGCACACTGGATCTCGCGCGGCGCAATGGCTACGAAGTGGTGACCAGCGCCGCTGAGTTGACACAGGCGGCAGCGGAGAAAAAACTGCTGGGGCTGTTTTCAGCGGGCACTATGCCGGTACGGCTGCGAGGTGAGGCTGGCCGCGAAGCAGAAGCCCCACAAACCAGTTGGCTGCACCACCTGCACCCCTATCTCGGCAGCAGCACACTCCCAGCACCCATGGCCTGCGAACCCAACCCGGAATTCAGCAACGTTCCCTCGCTGCGGCAAATGACGGATGCAGCACTGCAACACCTGGCCGATGCCAATGAAAGAGGTTTTTTCCTGATGATCGAGTCAGCCTCCATCGATAAACAGTCGCATGAACGCAAGCCCTGTGGCTCCATTGGCGAACTGGAACAACTGGAGGAGGCGCTGGACAGCGCTCTGGCATTCGCCCGCAGCCACCCCCGCACACTGATTATTGTGACGGCCGATCACGCCCAGGCGGCGCAGCTAATTCCCGACGAAAGCCTGTTCTCGGAATTTCCCATCCCCATCTATACGCCCGGCAAACTGGCACGCATCACTACACCCGAAGGGGGTCGCATGGCGATAAATTACGCCACCAATAATTTTTTAATGGAAGAACACACTGGTGCCGCTGTACCGTTGTTCAGCAACAGCGAAGGTGTGGGAAGAATTCCCCCGTTTATACAGCAGGCGCAGATATTTGAGATCACGCGGGACTACCTTGGAATATAAAAGCTCCAGCGCGACCTTAGGAGTGGAAGGATAGACAGTGCGGTGACCCGTAAAAGCTAAACTGGCAACCTGGAATACGCTGCAATCAGTGCACTACAGGTTGATCCAGCTATTCAGAGCCCGCAGTCGAAATTGCGTTCCCTGGTAATTCAGTACCACGGAGTCGGGCAGTATCTCTTCCACCTTCAGGCCCACTGCAGCACTGTCACCAACGCTCAGGGTTTTGCTGTTCAACACGACGGTGGAATTCGATGTATTGCTGGAATAATCATGGCGAAGGTAGTAAATCGTGGGGATGCTATCCTTGACCTGCTGTGACAAGTCGATAAGCAACGGCACCGGGCTTTCGGTCAAATCAAGGTTTTTGGCTTCTTCATCCGCCAGCTGCACCAGCTTGTTGACATCGTAGGGCACATCAGCGTCATCGCCACGTTCTGCGGCACGCGCGGCGGGTTGCGGTTTGCGGTAGGCCGGCTCCACCGGGGGGTTGCGATAGAGTTCGGCCACAGCGCTGTTTTCCTCGGACTCGACGGCTGCTTGCGGTCCTGACCCTGGCACAGCGGCGGCGATTTGCGACTGGGCCTCTTCCTGCAGTGCGTCATCCACCAACTGAGCCTGCGCACCATGCAGCTCATCCATGCCGGCGCTGGCAACGGCGGCCAGGGATGACTGGACTGCCTGTGTCTTCCTGGCACGCTCATGCTCGGGCGACACGCGCACCACAGCGGATGCTGGCCCCGGTGTCACTGCCGGGCGGTGCACAGCACTGGCGGCTGGCGCAGGCGACACCAGAGGCGCCTCCCGATTGACTGCACGGATGTCGGCGACACCAACATCGCCAGCGGGCAGTTGCGGTGCACTGTAGCGTTCCACGATCAACCATGCGATCAGTACCACCGCGATAGAAAGTGCCACCCACAGAGCATATTGCCTGCGGTTGACGGACACCTGATCTACCGGGTGATACGTCGACAGTCCCGGCACCGGATTATCATCCTGGCGAGCGCGATTTAGGGCATCCAGAATCAGCGACACAGAGGCGCCCCCCAACGGATAAAGTCGCCGGCATGCAAACCTGTGGATAAGATCTCTGCGTGGTTCATTCAACCACCCCTGTCTCTGAGCCCGCTTGCAGTTGCTCCCGCGCCTGCGCCGCAGTCACATCCACTCCCAACTGCTCGTTGAGTTTGAGCAATGTCTGTACTCCCACCGCACCATCCTCGACAAGGCCATGTTGCTGCTGAAAAAGGCGTACGCGTTGCTCCAGTGCCCGGTTGAACCCCCTGAAGGCCAGGGGCTTGGGCTGCTTATCGAGTTCGGCAAAGCGCTGCGCAACGACTCCAACGACGTCACTTTCATCCCACAGCGATAGTGCTGTAGAGAAATTCTCCGGTGGCCGCCAGAAAAAACGGTACCGGCCCGTCCAGTAGGGTGCCAGGTCAGCCAGACTCACCTGCGCGATACCGGCCACGGTAAATACCCAGGCGTTAGAACCGTCGATCCCGAGCAATAGTACCTCAGCGGAAAAACGCTCCGCCGTGATCGCCTCCAGAGAAATTGGTCGATCGATCTCTGCCAGTTCATCCCAGGTCCAGACCTCCCCTTCCAGACAGGCCAAACCCTGTTGCACGCGATCTGAGCAGGGCACGGCAGGAACCGGCTGATCGGTGTTCAATTGCCACAGCCTGGCCAGAGCATCGCCCGGTGGCAACAGGGCATCTGCAATGTCGAACACCTGCGACGACTGTCCGTCAACTGGAATGGCAGACTCGGGTGTCGCCACCAATAATTTAGCCACATCCGCAGCGGTGGTCTCGGGAAGTGTGTCTGCGGATGTCGATGATGGCTCGACAGCGGGCACCTGGATCGGCTCTGCAGTCATCTGGACGGGTTCTGCCGTCGCCGGCAAAGGTGCCTGCAATGCCGGCACACTCGGGGAATCAACCACCTCTGCCCCACTGTACTTCCCCAGCAGCCATCCACCGCCCCATACCAGCAGCAACACCGCCGCTGCGATCGCCAGCCAGCGCCAGAATGTCGATTCCGCCTCCTCTTCGCCGAGGACCTCGCGCAGCGCCAGGCGCAACATATCGTGATCCACATGCGAGGTATTACGGCCGTAGGCACCGAGCAACATGCGGTCGCACACGACGTTTATGACACGGGGAATACCCCGGGTTGCCTTGTAAATTCCGCGCACGACGGCCGGAGAAAAGACCACGCGTTCCGGACTCATACCAGCCACCTGCATACGGTGCTGGATATAGGCACTGGTTTCATCGAGGTTCAGCGGATCGAGATTGTATCGTGCCGTTATGCGCTGGTTGAGCTGGCGCAGTTCCGGGCGCGCCAGCATCTGCGCGAGTTCCGGCTGCCCGATCAGAATGATCTGCAACAGCTTTTCGTTGTTCGTTTCCAGATTGGTGAGCAGCCTGATCTGTTCCAGCACATCAAAATCGAGGTGCTGCGCCTCGTCGATCATCAGCACGGTTTTGCGGCCCCGGGCATGATTCTCTAGCAGAAAGCTGTGCAGGTTGTCCGTCAGGGTCTTGAGCGTATGCTGCTGGTGATCGTAATCGATTCCCAACTCATCGCAGACGCTGGCGAGCAGTTCGATGGCATTCAGTGCCGGATTGAGAATAATGGCAACGTCTGTATCGGAGGGCAGTTGCTCCAGAAGACAGCGGTTGATGGTGGTCTTGCCCGTCCCGACTTCTCCGGTAAGCAGGATAAAGCCACCGCCGGCCCCCACCCCATAGAGCAGGTGCGCCAATGCATCCCGGTGGCGGGCGCTCATAAACAGGTAGCGGGGATTCACCGCAATGGAAAAAGGTGCTTCCGTTAATCCAAAGTATTGGTAATACATGCAATTGCGCGCTGCGGGCCTGTACGTTTTAACCTGCGGGCATTATGCCCAAGGGTCGGCGGCAATGCTATGACGCTGGCAGGCGTTCGGCAAGCCCTCTCAGCGCGGGGGGCGTTACACCGCTGCACTGGCAGGCTTGTCCGGGAGTATATCCAGCATATTGGACAGGGCGTGCTCAGCAAAACCCGCGCCCGCCTCTGCGTAGTAGTTAAAGACCACATCGGCCCCGGCCTCCCTCATACGAACCCTTTCATCCTCATATTTGGCCACCGCCGCCACCTTGCCGGTGTAGCCTGAATTGCGCAGCTGCTGCACTGCATCCACCATTTCTGCCAACGATGGCATCGTGAACATCACCAGCTTGTAGCTGGTCGCCTGCAAACCTTCCCAAAAATCGGCATCCTCGGCATCGCCGTAGATGACCCTGCGCCCAGCCGCATTGTGCTGGTCCATTTTGGACTTGTCGGTGTCCACACCACACACCCGCAAATTGTATTGGGACTCAATGGTATCGTAGGCCCCAGAACCCACGCGGCCCATACCAATAATGAGCACCTCCACATTTCTGGCGGGGCTCTGCGGACTATCTTCGGAATCGGACAGGGATTCAAATCGCCTGAGGGTGTGCTTGTACCGACTGTAAAAGGTGTGAGAACGGCCATTAAGCAGTGTGGACAGTACAAAAGAAAGCGCCACTGCCAGTGCCAGAATGGCCATCCAGTCCTCGGTGAGCCAGCCCTTCTTGACACTGAGCGCCGCCACAATCAGCCCAAATTCACTGAACTGGGTCAGTGCCAGCGCGGCCAGCAGCGCTGTTCTGGCACGCATTTTGTAGCGCGCCAGAAGAAAGAAAAACGCAGCGCCCTTCAGAGGTAACAGCAGGCAGAGCAGCGCGGCTACCCCCAGCATCCCCAGCGAGGGCTGCACCGCGAGCCCAATATTGAGGAAAAAGCCAATCAGGAAAATATCCTTGAAACTCATCATCGATTTGCTCAATTCGCCCGCTTTCTTGTCCCCGCTGAGCAGCATGCCCATCACCAGGGCACCGAGGTCGGCCTTCATCCCTACCGCTTCAAACAGCGCACTGCCGGCGAAAGTGATAATGATGCCGGCCAAAATCAGCACCTCATCGTGACCGCTGGCGCGCAAGACATAGCTGGCCAGCGGACGCGCCAGTATCAACAGGGGCAGCAACAGCGCCCACTCCGAGGGAACCTTGCCGGTAGAGGCCGTGAGAAACAGCACGGCGATAATGTCTTGCACAATGAGGATTCCTACCGCGATCTGGCCATGGCGCACACGAAACTCACCGCGATCTTCCAAAATGGCCACGGCACAGACCGTGGAGCTGAAACTGAGCGCAAATGCCACCAGTGCCGCGTGCTGCATGCTGATGTCAGTCACCAGCGGGATTCCCAGCACCCCCAGAAATAGCAGGAATCCGAACGTTAGCGTGCCGAAGCTCGCGAGGTTTTCAAAGGTAGAGCGGTAGACCTCTGTCCGCAGCAGGCTGGCCAGATCGAGTTTCAGCCCGATAATGAACAGCATCAGAGAAATGCCGATGTTGGAGATAGTCTCGATGAATTCCGAGGGTTCAAAGCCCGCCATGCCCAGCCCGAACCCCGCAATAAGATAGCCTACCAGTGGCGGCTGTCCAATCTGCCTGGCGGCAAATCCACAGCCAAAGGCGGCTAATATGATCAGGCTGTCCATGGGGATCCAGGGTTCAATACAATTACAGGAAAGTACAACAGGCTTCGCGGAACTATCTTACACCACATCCTGTGCAGTGATCGAATTGACGGGGGTACTGGACATCCATCGCAACAATTTTTTGCAAACACGCTCAGATGCGATCAGATTCCATGTTTTTTTGTTCACGTCTCTGTATAGCTGTTGTATAAATGACTACAGTCCCACAGCGTGCCCCTAAGCGTCTGAGCGCCTCGACGACCTCTCATTGATTGGATAAGGATAAAACATGAATATCTTGAAAACCGGTTTGATTGCGGTTGCCTTCGCCACCGCTGCCGTGGCCTTGGCCTTGGCGGACGATGCATCGTTAAAAGAAGCCGAAAAGCTACTCCAGACCATGGGTACGGAGACCGCGCTTGAACAATCCATGTCGCAAATGCTCGATGTCCAGCTGCAGCAAAATCCCGCGCTGACTCCCTATAAAGGCGTGATGATGACGTTTTTCGACAAGTACATGAGCTTCAAGAGCCTGAAGCCCGAGATGGCCCAGGCGTATGCCGATGCATTTACCCTGGACGAGCTGCAGGATATAAACGCTTTCTACGCCACTGACGTCGGTCAGAAAGTAGTGCAGGAAATGCCGAGGCTTATGGCAGCCGGCGCGCAGATGGGTGTCAACAGAGTGCAAGAAAATATTGGCGAGCTACAGGAAATGATCAAAGCAGAATCTGAGCGAATTCAGCTGTTGCAACAGCAATAACCCAGAAGCATCTGTCCGCGATTTGTCTCGTGCCAGTCTGGCAACCAGACTGGCACGCGTTCAAGCACCCTTGATCTGCCAATTACAGCAAGCGGGCCGCAAGCTGCGCACGCTGCTCAGCGAGACCCGCATATCCTGCGCTCCAGCAGTAGCGGCGGGACCGGGCAGAAGCGGACTCGGCGACGCCCAGCCACCGAACGCACAGTGCTCGAGGGCCCTGTATTACGCCAAGTACGCTTTCAGTTGCCCCACGTAACTGCGGGTATCCAGATCATTGTGCTGCTTCCACGGGTGAAAACCCGGCTTGAAAAAGGCCAGCCAGTCGCGGAACGGTCGCGTCAGAAAGCCCTGTTTGAAGCCAAAACAGAACTTGATGCCCGTCTTCCATGTAGACCACTTCCACAGGCTGCCGTCTTTGTAGAGCAGTACTGTCAGGTTCACAAAAAGCCCCAGTAAGAAGAAAAAACTGGATAGGAACATCGCAAAACGCAGGAAGACTGGACTGCCGCCAGTGGCCTGATAAACATCGAAGGCAACACCCTTATGCTCGGTTTCCTCCAGCGCATGCCACTGGAACAACGCTTTCACACTGGGCTCCAGCCCCTGCTGTGTAGCGTCTGCATTGGTCAGAACCTGATAGGCCAGAATCGCCGTGAAATGCTCCATACACACTGTCATCGCCAGCGCGGCCCGGCGTGCCCAGGCGTGCTTCTTACCGCGCTTGCTAAACCGTCGTAGATCACGGCGCACAATCCCTTCCAACGCTGCCACTGGATAACCGTGACGGGCTGCCAGATCATTCATAGCCTCGTGCACCAGTGTGTGCTGCGCTTCCTGAGCACAGAACTCCTTGATTTCCTGCAGCAGTTTGGGGTCTGTGATCTCATCCCGATAGGCCAGAACGGAGCGGATAAAAAACCGCTCTCCTTCGGGAAACAGGATAGACAGTGCATTCATGAAATGGGTTTTGAACGGGTCGCCATCGAAAAAATACTCGGGCGCGCTCTCCGTGGCGGCAGGATCAAACTTCCTCACCTCTATGTCCAGCGGTGTGTTGGACTGGCTGAACGTTTCTGCGACACCCATGGGGAAAACCTCCAATGTTGCGGGCCTTGATGCCCCGACTTACTGGATAATAGTATTATCCATTGAGTGCGTCAAGAAATTATCTATAATTGGACTCACAACTGAACCAGTCTAGGGATGAACTGGCCACTCAAGCGTTACACTGTAACCTGACAACCCCATCCCCAACTCGCTGAAGAATAAATGTATGGCAGGACACTCGAAGAAAAAGCACAGCGCAGAGAGTCGACACTACCGCATGTCCGAATTGGTAGAAATATCCGGCGTTTCCCGCGATATGATCAAATATTACCTGCGCGCAGGGCTGCTGCCGCAACCGCACAAACCCCGGCGCAACCTTTCGCTGTATACAGAAAATCATCTGCGGCTGATTCAGCTAATCCTGAACGCCCAACAGCAAACCAGCCTATCACTACCGGAAATTGCCACTGCGTTCCAAACTGCCGACTATGACCCGGCAATCATTGAAATCGAATTACTATCCGACAAGTACCACGCAGGGCGCCGCGACTACATCATTCCCTTCGAGGCTGAATCCCGGCCCAACGTCAGCTTGAGTGCACCGCAGGAATTCCTCGACGAGTTGCACCGACACGGCTTGCTGGACACCGCTGAACACCTCGACGAAAACCAGAAAGAAATTGCCGGATTGCTCTGGGCGGCCAGCAATGACGGCGTGCCGCTCTCATTCTTTGAATCTGCGCGCGAAAAGCTGCAGGCCCTGGCAGACTCCGAAGTCAGAGCACTGATCGCAATCCAGCGCCCGAAGCTGCATTTTGCGGACGTCGTGGCAGCGGTTACCGGTACCGACAGAGTGATCAATCGCTGGATGATCAGCGAGAAGACACGCCTGGCCAGACAGATGTTTCAACAGGTCATTGAGAATTCTGAAAAGGCGCTATCCACCGTACACGACACCATCTACCTGCCCAGCAAGGTATTTCGCAAGCGCTTTCGCATCGACGAGGAATTGGCAGCGCTGCGGCAGGCGATTGAGAAACATCCGCGTGACCTTAAGGCGCTGCACAATGCGTGCCGCGCCTGTCTGTTGCTAGCGGATTTTGAGGGCGCGCAGGGGTTCGCAGACACCGCATTGACACTTAAGCGCGATGATGACCTTGCAATTGCCTGCAAATGCCTGGCCTACGCGATGGACAATAATCTCGAACAGGCACTGCTGCATGCCAAAAATGTGGAGGCAAGCCAAAGCCGACACACGATTGCGCTGGAAGCGCGGCTCCTCACACTGCTGATGCAGGCGGCCAAACTGGGTGGCGTGTCCGACACGACGGAGTTGATGAAACAGGCTGCAGACCTGTTCCGCGAGCCCCTGCCGGTGACCGCCAGAGACGGGTTCGACGAACTCGAATCCTGCCTGTTACGGGCCAGGGCCAACACGATTTTTCCCGATGCAATCAACGCCGAGGCAGAGACGATCACGGAGTTGGAGACTATGCTGGCATCACTGGAAGCCAATACCTATGACGCGCTGGGCTTGCCGATAGAGGGCGCCCGCCTGGTCTATCAGGTCTATGCCAATTTTTACCTGGCGCAATTGCACGATGCAGCTGGCGCTACCGAGCAAGCCAGAACATACTTTGAGAAGGTTATCCAACTGGACCCGTCCTCCAACTTTGGTGAGATGGCCTATTTGAAACTGGGGTAATTGCAATGCCAGAACTCACTACAGTGTTATCCGGGCTCCGCAACACTCTCGCAGGGTTCGTGTTGGCGCTCCCCTGCTTCGTCTCGGCAACGGAGGAACCCTGGGCGCTGGAGCAGGAAGAGGACGACATACAGATCTACACTCGGGCCGTCGCGGGCTCACCGTTTCTGGAAGTCAAAGCCACCGCGCTGATCAACGCGCCCATTGAGCACGTGGCCGCCGTGATGGGCGATGGCCAGAGCTGCAGTGAGTGGCGCGCAAGATGTAAATCATCCGAAGTGCTAGGCACCCCCTCTGACACCGAACGCACGATCTATATGGTGCTCGATATGCCGTGGCCGGTTGAGGATCGCGACATGGTGATTCACTCCACTATCGAGATTGACAGAATTGCCCGAACAGTGACCGTACAATTGGGTCCCGCCCCCTCGAACCACCCTGAGCAAGGCTATGTACGGGCGACCACCACGGGCCAGTATGAGATAAAGGCGCTCGATGAAGAACAGGTCTTTCTCACCTATATCATGCATACTGATCTCGGCGGTGACCTGTCAGCCAATCTGGCCAACCCGCGTGTGATTGAGTCGACCTACGAGGACGTGAAACGGCTGCAGACGCTGGCAGAGCAATAAAAAACAGCCTATCACCAAGCACCGATCAGACAGCAACTGTCCTAGAGCAGGGAGTCGACCAGCTTTTCAATCAGTGCCGCCCCCGCCCAGGTCAGCGGAGGAATGATCAGGTAGAACGCCAGCGTGGTAAAACTGCCGAGGTTAAATGGCCACGTGGACAGCTGGGCAATTTCTCGCCGGTAGGTCAGCAGTGGCAACAGGGTGTCAATATCTGCGGATTCCAGATCAACCTCACCGGGATCATCGAGCGAGGCCTCGATTTTATCGGACACGCGCGCGAGTTCTTTTTCCTTCAATTTGACCAGTCGATTATGCAGAGGCCACACCGGAATAATGAAAATAACCACCAGCGGACCGAGGATGGCGACAACGCCAGGCACACTTTCTGCGAGGTTCAGCCCCCCTTCCAGGTTTATTAACGGAAACAGTGCCAGCGCGCCGATAATCGCGAGGCTGGAAATAATTGAAACGCGTGCGAAAGGCAACAGCGCTCGGATATCCAGCAGGGACACGCGAGCAACAGAGCCGCCGAGGTAACCGAATACGCGTGCCTGGCGGATCAGCATGACAATGACCGTAGTCATCACAACCCAGACCATCAAGGTACCCACGACACTTAAAAAACCCGGGACGCTGGTAATCACCGTCGCTATGGCGTCGGCTACCGACTGATAAATAAATACCGTGTGCACAGATGCACCCAGCACGCCCCCACACAAACTTGCCAGCGGCAGCAGCAAGCCGGTCGAATCGAGATCCTTATGGATGCGCTCGAAGTCGGTATCGCGCAACGCCAATATGGGCCGCAAAGCGCATAGCGTTTCCTGTGCTTTTTCCGTGATATAACTGAAGACTGGAATGATATAGGCGATTATCAATCCAAAAAACAGTGCTGGAGGTGTGTGCTCGCTGGCCTCCGCTGCACCGGCGTAAAACAGCGGGAGCAACAGCGACAGCAATAGCAAGCCTGTGACGGTTCTACCGTGGCGTATCGGCAACACCAGTTTGAGCAGCCAGATTCGGCGCAATGGCATAGTCCCTGCTTACCTGTCGTGGGTCAATGGCGGCCGCTGGGGCACTCGTTATACGAACACGCCGACGACGCCTGCATTGAGCCGGCAGCGTACCATATTATTGTTTAGCCGCTGGCTTTGCCGGTTGCGTTTTGCGCGTGGCTTTAAGCCTGGGTTTAACCCCCGCCTTCACTTTAACTTTGGCTGCGGTCGCAGGCTTTACTGATGCTGCTTTGCTGGATCCGACCTTTTTCGTAGCAGCTTTTCTCGGAGATGTTTTTTTCGGGGCGGTCTTACTGGACGCAGACATCTTCGCAGATGACTTCGCCTGAGTCACCTTCTTTGTAACAGCCTTCTTTGTAGAGGCCTTTTTCGCAGATGCCTTTTTCTGAGCCACCTTCTTCGGTGACGCCCTCTTCGGTGACGCCGCCCTGGCAGCCACCTTGCGAGATGCCGCCTTGCTCGGCCGCGCCTTTTTCTTGCCACTGGCGCGCAGTCCTGCCACCTCCTCCAGTTCCACCAGAGCATCTTCGAGATAATCGATCATGCGCTGAATTTCAGGCAGCGAACGACGACAGGCAATAATGCCAAAGTCGAGACTTTTGGCGTAACTCACCAGCGTGATATTCATCGCAAAGCCGTCGAACACGATGGATGCCGGGTAGACGCCATCCATTCTGGCGCCATTCCAGTAGAGCTGCTCGCGAGGGCCAGGCACATTGGAGATCACCGTACTGAATGCCGGAAACTGCGCGGCCAGCCCCAACATCGTAGTCAGCAGCGCCGGCACCTGCGTCAACTGCATGAAAATCATCGCCTCGCGTGCACTCAAGCCCTTGAGCAAATCCTTACCCGCGCGCATGGATTCCTGAATGGTTCTCAGACGCAGTTCCGGATCAGCAATATTCGTCGCCAGGTCTGCGGTGATAAAGCCCACGGCGTTGCCGGCCCTGAAATCATCTTTCTCCCTGAGCGACACAGGTGCCATCGCTTTTAATGAGTGCTCGGGTAACTCGTGATGGCCTTGCAGATAACGCCGCAATGCGCCCGAGCACATCGCCAGCACCACGTCATTCACAGTGCCGTTGATCGCTTTACAAACAGACTGGATACGCTCGAAATCCCACGACTGGGCGACAAACCGCCGCGCTCCGTCCACCCGGGTATTGATCGATGTTCGCGGCACATTGTGCCAGGGCACGGCGAGGTTGCCGCTGCGCCCAAAGAAAGCGCCACCGAAACGCCGCAGTGCCCCCAGTATCTGTGTAGAGCTGTCAAACTGCTGTTTCAGCGCGTCGGCAACTGCAAGCAGTTCCCGCTCTTCGGGCACTACCCGCCGCGCCCGTTTCGCGCCGACAGCGGCCAGGTGTCGTTTATAGGCCTTCATCGACATCGGCAGATCAGGTGTTCGGAAATTCGGATCGGTTGAAGAGATACTGCGGGTCAATTGCATGGACGCCACGCCATCGATCGCGGCATGATGCATTTTCGAATAGACCGCAAACTGATGATTTTGCAGACCCTCTATCAGATGAATTTCCCACAGTGGCCGATTGCGATCCAGTAGCGTACTGTGTAGCCGACCCACCAGCGCAAACAGTTCTCGGTAGCGCCCCGGGCTCGGCAAAGCCGAATGCCGTACGTGGTAGTCGATATCGATACTCTTGTCCTTTTCCCAGTAGAGCGGCCCCAGCGGACCCGCACGACCGGTCGTGACATATTCACCAAAGGGCTCGCGGAAGTCGTCCGGACCCAAGCCATCCAGCGATAGTTGTCCGACGAATTCCTGCGCGCTGACACCTTTGGGCAGTGTGTATAGCGCCACCCCGCCAACATGCATGGGAGTCTCGCGTTTTTCAGCCATCAGGAACGCGGCATCTGCCAATTCTATTCGTCGCATTATTCTCGCCTTATCACTCGTGAGGTTGATGAGCTGACTATAGTACAGGGTCGGGTGCTTTCTCAAAATAATTCTGAATGCGCTGTCACAACGATACGTCCTGTCTCGTCTAGATAGAAAACCAAACAGGATTGCGCAAACATGATCAGACTACTTGCACACCGGTGGCTGCGGGCTTTTTCTCAACGCTATGACTACGACACCCACTATATGGCAGAAATACTGGAACATAGCCCTGCAGCACTGGCGAAGTACTCCATATTGAACCTGCTGGCCTCACACCGCCGCGGCATTCCCAGAGCGCCGTGGTGGACTGCTCGCATTCGCGCGGCGCTGCGGGAAGACTGCGGCCCCTGTGTCCAACTGGCATGCAATATGGCGCTGGAGAGCGGTGTTGATCCAGCCATTGTCAGCGCTGTTATCGCGTCAGACCTGACAGCGCTGGATGAAGATTGTGCGCTGGTGCTGCGATTTACCGAATACGTGCTCGCCCATCACCCGGATGCAGAGCACTTGCGCGACGAGATTCGACAGCGCTGGGGGGAGGACGGACTGATCTCTCTGGCTATGACCATCAGTACCACGCGGGTCTACCCCACCGTAAAATACGTACTCGGTTATGGGCAGACATGCCAACGCGTAAACGTTGAACAGCGGAGTGTTACCCCCGCCAGTCCAGCATCCGCTACACTATCCGACATAGTAATTCGAGGCGTAGCGCAGTGACAGACCGCATCGTGACATACACCGCAGCGCTTCTGGGATTCTTAATGCTGACCAATGGCTGCTGGCAACTGGCGGCTCCCGAGGGTTGGTATTGGGCAATTCCAGGAGTTCCCGACAGAGGCCCGTTCAACCAACACTTTGTACGCGATCTGGGCATCATCTATTCGATGACGGGAATCGGACTGATATTGGGCGCTGCGCGACCACAACAGCGCTTCGCCTACTGGTGGGCGCCGGCTTTCTGGTTGGTGGGACACGCACTCTTTCACGTGTGGGAAGTATTGGTGGGTATTTGCGGCCCGACATCACTGCTGCAGGATTTTGCCGGGGTAACCCTGCCCGCCATTATCAGCGTTGTGTTGCTAATCTATGCGCGCCGCGGAGATAACGGTGAGTAGGCCACCTTTTGCAGCGGGCATCACTATTGCCCTCGCCGTCGCCTGCGGGCTGATTATCAGCCAGCTATGCAGTCAATCAGCGCCTAACGGCGTAGAAAACACTACGCTCGAGTGGCTCACTCAGCCGCGCCCGATCGCAGACTTTACTCTCATGTCCGATAAGGGAGAGGTAACCGCGGACACGATGCGCGGCCACTGGCAACTGCTTGTGCTGGGATTTACAAAGTGCCCCGACCTGTGCCCGGCAACATTGGCCGAGCTGTCCCGATTACTGACGCTGTCAGGCGATGAACCTCTGCGCGTGTTCTTTGTTTCCGTTGACCCCGAGCGCGATTCGCCGGCGGAGCTGGCAGCCTATATCGCTTTCTTCGGTACTGGAATCACCGGTATCACCGGCGAGCGACAACAGCTGCGACAGCTCGCTAATTCGATAGGAATGGACTTTCGACACGACGGCGCCGGCACCTCCCTCCGGATCAGCCACTCACCCACAATCGCTTTGATCGGCCCCGAAGGCTATCTTCGCGGGCGCCTGCGCCCGGGCTTTGATGTACACAAGGCAGCCCGTGAAATCGACGTCAAGCTACTGACTGCCTCGTGAATAGCAATGCCACACTGTTTGAGCAACAGCGCCCGCGACTGCTGTCCCTGGCCTATCGCATGCTCGGCGAGGTACAGGCGGCCGAGGATATTGTGCAGGAGAGCTGGTTGCGTTGGGCTGCCGCACCCGCGAACGATATACGCTCACCCGCTGCCTGGCTGAGCCGGGTAGTCACCCGACTCGCCATCGATCAATTGCGCAGCGCCCAACGAAGGCGTGAGGTGTATATCGGTCCCTGGTTGCCCGAGCCCATCATCGATGAGGCGGACGGCGGCCCCAGCCACCTGACGGCATTAGCCCAGGAATGTGAACTGGCACTGCTGTGGTCGCTGGAACGGCTGGCAGCGGAAGAACGTGCGGCATTCGTGCTGAGCCAAGTCTTCGAAACCCCGTACGCTGACATCGCGCGCACGCTGGATAAATCCGAGCCGGCCTGCCGGCAACTGGTGAGTCGCGCACGGCAGCGCGTACAGGAAGCCTCGCCGCGATTCGACACCACGCCAGAGCAACTCGAGAGTACGCTGTTAGCGTTTGTAACGGCAGCCGCCAGTGGCGACAAAGAGGAAGTACTGCGCCTGCTGGCACCGGATGTACTCGGATTAACCGACGGTGGTGGCGTGGTCAGTGCGGCCCGTATCCCACTGGAAGGCCCCGAGCGGGTGGCACAGGTGTTCACCCATATCGCCAGCAAACGGGCATCTGCACCCGGTGCACTCAGGTTGCTATCTGTCAATGGACAGCCCGCGCTGGCGCAACTGAACGGGAATGAGGACGACATGGTTTTTACCCTGCGCCTCAATCAACAAGGCGAAATCTGCTGGCTATATACGTTGCGCAACCCACAGAAACTAACCAGCGTCAAGAAGCAATACCAACTGCAGCAGCGCGGCGACAGCGCTCCGTAATACTGGTACCGCAAGGGGGCAAGCTTCCACTACAATGGCTCTTTTTTCGAGCAATAGACCATGACCCCCGAAGCGCATGCTATACGGCACGCGATCTATCTCTCTGTGCTGATGGTCCTGCTGGCGAGCACCGCTGCGGCCGCCACCAAATACGTGTCTGCCCATGTCTCGATCGAGGCAATTGTCGCGGTACAGTATCTGGTGTGCACTCTACTGTGCCTGCCGCGCATACTGCGCCCTGGCCTGAAAGACCTGCGCACCGAGCGCGTGGGCCTGCACCTGCTGCGCGGTCTGGCGGGTGTGGCCGGATTCTACCTGTTCTATGCCGCACTCGATAACATCCCGATGATGGATGCAATGATGTTGCGCCAGAGCGCCCCGCTAACTGTGCCGCTGGTGGTGTGGCTCTGGAGTCGTGAGGTGATACCCAGAGATGCCTGGCTGCCACTGCTCGTCGGCTTTGTCGGCATCGCCATCATCCTTCGACCCACCCCGGTAGGGCTCAGCTGGTGGCACGCCGGTGGCTTTTTGTCGGCGCTGTGTCTGGGCATCTCCATGGTGGCGACGCGCAAACTGGCCACCACAGAACCCACCGTGCGGATTCTGTTCTACTATTGCGCGCTGTCACTGGCCTGCGTACTACCGTTTACTATCAATGACTACGGTGGCCTGTCCCTGCTGGACTGGCTGGCGATGATCTATATCGGCGCTGCGATCTACTGGGTACTGGAACTGTATACACGGGCTTACGGCATGGCGCCGACAGCGGCTATCGCCCCCATCAACTACTTTGCAGTCGTACTGGCCGGTGTGTGGGGCTGGTTATTCTGGGATCAGGTGCCGGATGTCTGGTCGGTAGTGGGCAGCGTGCTGGTCGTTATCGGCGGCCTGCTGACCATCTACCTCGCGCGCGACAAGGGCAATAGCGCCGCTGTGCCATAGGCATCATACAGCGACCGCTACGGTGAAGAATTGCTAGCGGGTACTGGCAGTCGCCTTGTTTTCATAGATGCTGCGCCGCTCGGCATTGTAGTCCATGCCGCTCTTGCGCGTGTCCTCTTCGCTGCGCCAGGTTTTCTTCTTGGCCTTCGGCGCATAGCGGCTACCGGAATCCAGGTTGGCAGGGTCCACCCTGACCTCTTCACGCGAACTGACCGTTTCACAGGCTTTATCGGTAAAGCTGGTAGCACCCGTTGCATGATCGACACACATATAGACACGCGCGGATGCCAGCTGAGGCGCCAGCAGCAATAGTACTATTACAATAATACGACTCATTCTATCTTCCTCATTCTCTCAGGCTATATCTCAGCCATTGCCAGAGTAGAACGACCTCGGTGCGGTAAGCGACAAAAAAGTGGAGATTTCTCCAGATAACTCATAGTGTCCATTTTTTTAGCCTTTAATAGCTTATTACACCAATATTCAACAATTATTTAGATAGTGTGTTCGCCACTGAACTATCCCACCGTATACCTGTCTACCCAGACACCCGCATTAACCCTGGACCTGCCCATGCGAAGCACCGCCGCACTGTTGATAGCCCTCCTCGCCTGCCCACTCACCGCACTGGCGGAGACAGCCACCGCCGTTTTTGCTGGCGGTTGTTTCTGGTGTATGGAATCTGATTACGAGAAGTTGGACGGAGTTACCTCAGTCGTATCGGGGTTTACCGGCGGCACATTGCAGAACCCGACCTACTCCGGGAATCACGAAGGGCATTTTGAAGCGGTGGAAGTCACCTACGACCCCGAGACCATCAGCTACCAGCAACTGCTCGACCGGTTCTGGCTCTCCATCGACCCGTTCGATAACAACGGTCAATTCTGCGACAAGGGCGCCAGCTATCGCAGCGCCATCTTTCCCCGGAATGCAACGGAACGCGCGTTGGCAGAAGCGTCAAAGGCGGCGGTAGCCAAGCGCTTCAGCGATCAAACGGTGTACACCGAAATACGCGATGCCAGTACCTTCTGGCCGGTGGAGGAATATCACCAGGATTACTACCTGAAGAACCCGATTCGCTACAAATACTATCGATGGAATTGCGGCCGCGACCAGCGCCTCGAGCAGTTGTGGGGTGAACAGAGTACAGCGGACAGCGGTGACAACGGCTGATCAGGCTCCGCTGCGTATCGATGGATCGACGGTACCGATCAATTCCAGCGCCTCGTCGCACCACGCCAAAAAATGCTGCCCCTGCCCAAGGCCGCGTACCAGCGCCAGATAGGCGCCCTTGCTGCGCGTTGGCAGGGAGGTCGGATCACTGTAGTGACGCAGGCGAATCTTCTCGTACACGTAAAGCAACCGCATCATCTGTTTACGGCGCTCTGAAATCTCAGCCGCCAGATGCGCAGCATTATCGGCGCTGAGGTTGTACAGTTTGATGACCAGTTCATCCTTGGCAGCGCGGTTTTTGCTCTCCTTGAACACCCACTCGGCCAGCGCTTCGCGACCCGCCTTGGTCAGGCCATACACTATCTTATTCGGCTTACCGCTCTGCTTCACTTCGCGCTTGTTAAGCAGCGATTTCTCCGCGAGTTTGTGCAACTCCTGGTAAATCTGCTGATGCGATGCGTGCCAAAAAAAGCCCATGGAGGTTTCGAAATCCTTGGCCAACTCATAACCCGACAGGTCGGCATCGATCAGGGCTGTCATAATGGCGTGGGCAAGCGACATGCTATTTTTGCACTCAGAGTTCCGGAATCAATTTTGAAAACTGCTCGATCATCGGCATGACAATCTCCGGTTTATCCCAGTTTTCTGTTCCGACACCGATATTGCAGCGATGGACACCCATGTCGCGGTAGGACTTCAGAAGATCGACGGTGACAGGCGACATGACCACGAGTGTAATTTCCACCGCGTCAGGGTCTCGCCCGTTGTCCCGGACCAGCTGTTTAAAGTTTTTGATGTCCTGCGCAACATCCTGCATCGCCACATCCACCGGCATCCAACCATCGGCCCACTGCGCGGTATGCTTGACACCCAGCGGCCCCATTGCCCCGAGGATGACGGGCGGGCCGCCGGGGCGCGTGGCCTTGGGTTCAAACCACACCGGGTCGAAGTCGATCAGTTCGCCGTGAAACTCCGGCTCGGCATCGCTGAGCAGTGCGCGCTGTGCCAGTACGGTTTCTTTCAGGCCGAGATAGCGCCGCTTGAACGGCAGCGTGGTCGCGTTCTCAAACTCCTCCTGATTCCAGCCAACGCCACAACCGATCATCAGCCGACCATTGGAAAGCCTGTCCAGTGTGGCAATCGTTTTCGTCTGCGAGAACAACTCGCGCTCCATAAGCAGCGCGATACCCGTACCGAGTTTCAATGTAGTGGTTGCAGCAGCCGCCGCCATTAGGGAGAGATAGGGGTCCATCATTTTCTTGTAGGGTTCGGGCAACTCACCCCCCGCCGGATACGGTGTCAGCCGCGACACCGGAATATGGCTGTGCTCGCCATACCAAAGCGACTCAAAACCGGCCTCCTCCAGTGTTTTTGCCAGAAGGTCGGGCGCGGGATCGTCCGCTGTGTTCATCGAGCTAAAACCCAGGTGCATGCTAGATACCTCGCTTGTAATAAGTTGGCTGCGATCGATTCAAGCGTGACACATTAGCCCTGTTGCTGCGCGCACTCCAGCGCGATCGCCAGAACATCGCCTGCGGTTCAGATTCGCATACACGCGCTTGAGCCAGCCCAGATACTGGCAGTGCACGCAGGGCTCAACCCGCCCTGCGCTGTCGCACCGCATCGGCCAGCTTCTCCAGCACCGGCTGCGTATTGTCCCAACTAATGCAGGGGTCTGTGATGCTCTGACCAAATGTCAGTGGTTCGCCGGGCACGACATTCTGTCGCCCTTCGACCAGGTTACTCTCCAGCATCAATCCGATAATACTGCGGTTGCCGCGCGCGACCTGAGTGGCAATATCAATCGCGACATCCACCTGCCGGGCGGGAGTCTTGCGACTGTTGGAGTGGCTGGCATCAATCATGATACGCGCCGGCAAACCGGCCTTCTCCAGCATAGTCTGGGCATCCTCCACCGAAAACATATCGTAATTGGGCTGCTTGCCGCCGCGCAGGATGATGTGACAATCCTCGTTTCCGGTGGTCTGGAAAATCGCCGAACGACCGGCCTTGGTGACCGACAGGAAGTGGTGCGGCCTGGACGCTGAATTGATCGCGTCGATAGCGACCTGGATATCGCCATCGGTGGCATTCTTGAAACCCACCGGACAGGACAGGCCGGAGGTCAACTCGCGGTGGGTCTGGCTTTCTGTAGTGCGCGCCCCAATCGCTCCCCAGGACACCAGATCCGCCAGATACTGCGGGCTGATCAGGTCGAGATACTCGGTACCTGCGGGCAGCCCCATTTCCGCCAGATCCAGCAACAGTTTGCGCGCCAGATGCAGACCCTTGTTGATATGAAAGCTGTCGTTCAGATCGGGATCATTGATCAGGCCTTTCCAACCGACCGTTGTGCGCGGCTTCTCAAAATAGACCCGCATGACGATAAACAGGTCCTTTTCCAGCTCACTCGCCGCGCGCTGCAACAACTGCGCGTACTCCAGCGCCGCCTCCGGGTCGTGGATTGAACAGGGCCCCACAACGACAACCAGGCGATCATCTTCTCCGGTGAGAATTCGGTGGATAGCATCGCGCGCCTTAGCGACTGTATCTGCCGCCGGCTCGCTGATACCGATATCCTTGATCAGTTGCTGTGGGGATATCAATTCGTTGATCTGCTGGATGCGCAAATCGTCGGTTCTCGCAGTCATAATAGGTTCCATATTCAGGGGGCGCACACTATACCATCAGGTGGATTGCTCGCTCCACCAGTCATCGAGCATACGACCCACCGTGTTTGGCACCACCAAATGAGCGCCATACCAGGTGTGCAGGCAGCGGATACGGCTGAAATTGGCGATACCACCGATGCCCCTGTCGGCCAGCGCTTCACTGAAGTTCAACTCCGCCAGTCGCCGCCGGATGGATTCAGACATATACGAGTCTCGCAGCGCAATATGGGCTCGATGATCCTCTACCATAGTGAGACGCAATACAGGGTCGGCATTAATGCGCTGCTGGAAATGCGCGATCAGGCCGGTGGCTTCCACCTGGTCTATGCGATAGCACAGCTCTGGATCAATCAACCAGAACAGCGTCGGAAACGGTTTATCCTCTACCAGAGAGGCCACCCGTATCACCCGTGGCTCACCCGCGGGCCCCGCCACCGCTATGGCCTCCAGCCCCCTGGGTTCCCTGCCCAGAAGCACTGCAACCCGTTGTGTTATTTCAGGGGAAAGCATCAAACATCACCAACCACAGCCAAATTCTGGCCGCATTCTACGCAAAGGTGCCGGCTTTCGCAGCCCTGGCATGACGACCGGGGACTCGCCGATTGACTTATACCGGGCAGCCTATAGAATCGCGCTCAGCATCAGGTGCCTGCTGGCGCTCCCTTGCCGGGGTGTGTCGGAGCAGGTTAAACGGGAAGTTTGGTGTATCGATGGCCGGAGAAACACTCTCCTGACTGGCTGCCGTCGAGGAGTCCAACGCTGCCCCGCAACGGTGAATGAGTGCAAGCCTGCGCTCACAAGCCCGGAACCGGCCTGGTGGTGAATTTTTTTATTCACCACGTATGCATGCGCAAACGATGAAGCGGAGGGCTTCGCGTTGGCTTGACTACCTCGCCAATATCGCAACCATTGCCGGTTGCTCCTCCCTGATACGTTTTCGTTTGACATCTGCATGACGGAGCGGAGGGCTTCTACGCGCAGGCATTTACCCGATTCCCGGGTTGCGCCCATTACGCATTCCTCTGTTCGCCAGACATCAACAACGGCTCCACTGCACCGGCGCTACAACCATCTGTCGCGACATAGAGAGACATACATGGCCCGTATAACGAGCACACAAGGACCACTGAAACGCCTGTTGCTGGCGTGCTGGCTGCTGCTGAGCGTTCCTCTGGCCGCACAGGTGGATAACGGTAGCCAGCCCCTACCGCACGAGAAACCCCAGTTGCTGGTGCTGACTTCGCAGCGCAATGCCGAAACCATCGCAGATGCTGCGCGCCTGTTCACTGACCAATACCCGGACTATCGCATCACCGCCCGCAGCGAGACCCAACTCTGGGAAATGACCCCGATGCAGATACAGGCGTTGTTGGACGGTGCCGACCTTGTGCTTGGCATGGGCCTGTTCGGTGCATCCGTCGCGGAACTGGAACCGCATCTGAAAGCCACCACAACACCGCTGCTGATCATGAACAGTGACCACCGCCTGATACGCCTCAGTCAACTACACGGCGAAGCGGTATTCTCCGACGACGCACAGCTGGGCCATATTGCGGGCATACAGCCGGGCCACGACTTTGATCAGCAACTGGATGCATTGATCGCGCAATATCCGCAACAGGCCGACTGGATCAGCGCGCGCCGCTACTGGCAAGCAGGGGGCAGCAGCAATACCGCCAACCTGTTTGCCTGGAGCTTTGGCTTCCTCGGTGAAGAAATTGAGGTACCTGCAGCACACCCGCAACCACGGCTGCGCTGGCAATATCGCAACCGGGTCACCACTGAATTGCCAGCGTTGACCAACGACACACCCTTGCTGGTAGTGCTGGATCATGCCGGCGGCGACCGCCCGGCAGACAGTGCCCTGTTGCGAGAATTGTGCCGGCGCGCGGAAACGCAGCATCAATTCCAGTGCCTGATTGGCCTCGCCTATTGGGGTGAAGCCGGTGTGGCTGCTGCACAGGCTCTGCAGACGGTTGGGGACAGGCTCAGCGGTATCGTGATGCTGCAGGACTTTGTCATCGGCGGCGGTGAAGGGCGGGAAACCGTCACCGAGGCTCTGGACGCGCTGAACGTGCCGGTGCTTAAAGCAATCAAGATGCGTGATCGCACTGCACAGGAAAGACAGCTGTCCTCCGACGGACTTGCTCACGATAAAGTCTATTATCAAATCGCAATGCCCGAGATGCAGGGTGCCAGCCAACCGCTGGTGATCGCCGCCGCCGGCACAGAGACCGATGACCCACTCACCGGCATCCGCATCCAGCCCATTGAGGCACTATCGACGGGCATGGACAGCCTGCTCTCGCGCATGGCCCGCTGGCAGCACCTACAGACCACGCCCAACAGTGACAAACGCCTCGCCATCATCTACTACAACCACCCGCCCGGGCGACACAATATCGGCGCGGACAATCTCGATGTCCCCGCATCGCTATGGCAGATACTGAAGCAACTGGAGGCAGCGGGTTACAACACTGGCGAATTGCCCGAATCACAGGACGCACTGCTGGATATGATGCAGGCGCACGGCGTTAATCTGCCCAACGACGCCGGCGCGCTGGCCACAATGAGCCCGCTGATACAGCATATGTCGGCACAGGACTATCAGCAGTGGTTCACCACCTTGCCAGCATCGGTGCAGCGGGAGATGGTTGACGGGCCCTTCGGCCTGTTGCACGAGCAACTCAAAGCGGCGCTGGCAGCGGGCAAACCGGAACTGGCCAACGATGCCCTGCACCATACCACCGAGGAGATGCTGCACCTGTTGGAGGGCGTGGACCACCCGGGCCGGGACCGCGCGCTGGCGCTGCTGGAACAACTGGAGCAGTGCTATCACCAGACGCTGGAGCAAACCGGCCAACCCTGTTGGAATGAAGCGCTGACGCTAATCAGTGCGCTGCAACAGACGGGCATTGAAGGGCTCGGCGGCTGGGGAGAGGCGCCGGGCGAAGTGATGACCTACGACGGCGAAATCCTGTTGCCCGGACTGCGCTTTGGCAACATCTTCATCGGCCCACAACCCCCGCGCGGCTGGGAGATCAACGAGGAGCTGTTACACGCCAACCTCGCCTTTCCGCCACCGCACCAGTACCTGGCGTTCTATCACTACCTGCGCGACGATTTCGGCGCCGATGCGTTTGTCCATCTGGGCCGACACTCCACCTATGAGTTTTTGCCGCGCCGCTCTGTCGGCCTCGCAGAGGACGATTACTCACGGATTATCGCCAGCGATATCCCCGGCGTTTACCCGTACATCGTCGACGGTGTCGGCGAGGGAATCCAGGCCAAACGTCGTGGACTGGCGGTGATGGTGGATCATCTCACGCCGCCGCTGGAACACACCCCGCTCTACGACGACCTGCTGCAATTGCGGCAGTTGATCGAGAGCTTTGAAGCCAGTCACGGCAGCGACAATGAAGCGTTGTCCAGCCGTCTGGTCGCGCAGATCCGCGACAAGGTGGATGCGCTGGAACTGAAGGACGAACTGGCGCAGGCCATGTCCGCCGAACTCGCCGTGATGGGTATCAGCTTCGACGAAGTGGATGACGACATGCTGGTACACGAGGTCGGGCACTATCTCACCGACCTGCAGGAGCGCTTTATGCCGCTGGGACTGCATGTGTTCGGTCGCAACTGGCACGACGATGCCGTGGCGATGATGCTGACATCGATGGCACCGCAAAACGACGTCGAGCAACACGACTGGCAGCAACTGCTCGAGCAATCGCCGGCACTGGAAATGGCGGCCCTGCTGCGTGCACTGGACGGCGGTTTTGTCGCACCCGGCCCCGGCAACGACCCAATCCGCAGCCCCGGTAGCCTCCCTACCGGCCGCAATTTCTACGCACTGGACAACAGCCTGATTCCCAGCCCGGTCGCATGGGAACTGGGGCGGGAGATGGCCGCCGACGCCAGGGCCAACAATCCACAGAACCCGGATAAGCGCGAAGCGCTGGTACTGTGGGCATCGGATGTGGTGCGCGACGAAGGCGTGATGATTGCCTTCGGGCTGGATATGCTGGGGCTGGAGCCGGTGTGGAACAGCCGCGGGCTGGTCAAGGGGTTGCAACTACGGCCACTGGCGCAGGGCGAGGTGCGTCGCGATGTGGTGTTCACCACCTCCGGCCTGTTCCGCGATCTGTACAGCAGCCAGATGGTGCTGCTCGATCAGGCGGTATTGATGGCACTGAATGCCAGTGCCACGACGATCTACCGCGACTACCCCGCACTGACGCTGGCACTGCAACAGGCACTGGTGCCACTGCGCGGGGCTGATGCTAACAATGACCTCAATGCTGGCGATGAAAGCCTCGACAGGAACCAGGTCGCGGCGCACTGGGTGGAACAGGCACAAGCACTACTGGCACAGGGCCACAGCGAGACGGAGGCCGGCGCACTGGCCAGCCTGCGCGTATTTGGCGACGCGCCCGGCAGCTACGGTGCCGGTGTGAACCGCCTGGTAGAACGCTCCGGAGCATGGCAGCGCAGAGATGAGTTGGCAGACGTCTACATGCGCCGCCTCGGCCACAGCTACGGCCGCGATACTGGCGATGGCGGCGGCTTCGGTACGCCGGCGGAGGCCGCGTTCCGCGCCAATCTGCAAGGTGTTGAAAACACCTACTTTGGCCGTTCCAGCAATCTGTACGGGCTGATCGACAACAACGACGCCTTTGATTATCTGGGCGGCCTGAGCCTCGCAGTGGAAACACTCACCGGCGAGGTACCAAACAATTTTGTGCTCAACCATGCCAACCCGGAGAAAGTAACCACTGAACCACTGGCCGTTGCACTGCGACAGGAACTACGCGGGCGCTATCTCAACCCCGAATGGCTGCAGGGTCTGATGCAACACGGCTATGCCGGTGCGCGCACCATGGGCACGGAATTTCTGGAGTACCTGTGGGGCTGGCAGGTAACCAACCCGACGCTGGTGGGCGACTGGGCCTGGCAGGAGGTCAAGGAGGTGTACATGGACGACCGCTATCAACTCGGGCTGGATGAATTTCTGGCGCAGGGCCATAACGCACATGTAAAGGCCAATATGTTGGCGATTATGTTAGTCGCCATCCATAAAGACTTCTGGCAAGCCGATGCAGCGACCACGGCGCAACTGGCTGCCGAGTTTACCGCGCTGGTAACGGTCAACGGTCTTCCCGGTAGCGGCCACACCACGCCCGATCACCCGATGCTGCCATGGCTTGCAGATCATCTCTCCCCCGAGGACTGGTCGGCACTGCAGCAGGTGATTGAGCGCGCACGCAGTGCCCCACAGGAGCAATCTCAGGAGGTGTATCGAATGACAGAGATCGAGCTGGACGTCACTGAGGCCGCAGACGCGCCAGGCACGGACAACGCGTCATCGAATGAGGCTTCGACACAACAAGACGCAGCCCCACCGTGGCGCTGGTGGTTGCTGGCAGTGCTGGTACTGGTGGTCAGCGCGGGGTTCTACCGCACGGTGCAACAATCCAAGGGAGCAG
Organism: Halioglobus sp. D3-4; assembly: GCF_055809315.1. Lineage (NCBI taxonomy): Bacteria > Pseudomonadati > Pseudomonadota > Gammaproteobacteria > Cellvibrionales > Halieaceae > Halioglobus > Halioglobus sp. D3-4. The sequence continues at coordinate 643,293 of NZ_CM147907.1, read as the reverse complement.
GCGCATGATTATCCATGGCATGGCGTTGGGCGTGCTGCACCAGGTGGTCGGCTGGCTGCTTTACCCGGTGATCGCCGGTTTGGGCCTGGCTCTGCTGTTGACGCTATGGGAGCTGGGTACCGCCATTGCCGAGCGCTTTGTAACGCTGGCACGTTCCCGGCGCGGGGCAGACCTCGCACACTTTGAGCAATATGCGCAGCGGCGACTGGAGCGCGCCGATCTACTGGCGCGCAGCGGGCCGATTCTCGGCCTGATGGGCACGCTCATACCGCTGGGACCGGGGCTCTCGGCGCTGGGCACTGGCGATATCGAAATCCTCGCCACGGCGCTAACCGTCGCTTTCGACACGACGGTCATCGGCCTACTGGTCGGGCTGATAGCCTATTTGATCGGGCGCGTGCGGCGACGCTGGTACGAGGTCACGTGGCAGGCCATCGAGGCACAAGCCGATGAGCGCTAAAAGGCCCCCGTGGAAGCAGGGCCCGTTCAGCGAGCCGGATACCGACCCACTATCCGGTTTTGCCAATATTATGGATGTAATGCTGGTGTTCGCTCTGGGCCTGCTGATTACCCTGATCGCCCAGAGCCAGGAGTTGCGCAGCCATTTCCAGCTGGAGAATACCGTCGATATCCGCCAGGGGCGCGAGCTGGCTGAGCCCCCCGAGGCGCTGCAGCAACAGCTGCGCGACGGTGGCGACGGCATGGAGTCACTGGGACAGGTGTACCGCGACCCCAAAACCGGGAAGTTGATTCTCATCGACCGATAGGCCCCCTGCCCCGGTCCATCAGGGCGCGACACTGCTCCTTGAATATTTGGGGGAAATAGCGATAATGCGGGCGGTGTAAACGCACTGTCCGCCACTGTTCCCCAGTCGTACAGCCCGCGTTGCTGCTAATAACGACGCGAACTCGTGACATATCACGACTTTTCGCTCCAATTTGTTCCCACCCTAATTCAGGCAGTTAAATGGCAACATTTCGCTTGTCATAAATATTTATGACGCAGGCCAGCTTACTCAGTACCGCGCACCAGAGCCCCGCCAAGTCCTCACGACTGGTACGCTTTCTGGCGGAATTGCTCGACGTGGATGTCCAGCTCTCGCACCAGCGCTTTATCGAGCGTCTGGGGCAATCGTTCGACCTGGCCGACTCCATCAAGATCTCGGCTGTCCACGCACAGAAAATCGAGGCGGCAGAGACGCCAGCCGATGCGGATAAGGACGCTGTAAAAGACGAATTCCAGCGCGTGCGTGCATCGATCATCAACAGTGCCCTGGAGAGCTTCAACCCCGGAGCGACCAACACGAGAATACGATTCCCACAGCTGCGCGCCGAAACTGACATCGAAGAGGCCATGTCTGTAGAGCCCTATGTGGCTTTTTACCTGGCACAGCAGCGCAATATTGATTTTCGCATCCGCGATCTGCATGTGACGACCAGAGACACGCTCACCAGGCTGTCACCGCAACTTGCGCGACTGGCGGCGCTGGATTCTGTGTTGTCCGCACCCCTGCTCGCACCGGCCAGACGCTCGTTTGTCGCGGTGCCCCGCCTGCTGCGGCGCCGCTTCGAGGCGCTGCTGGAAGAACACCAACGCAACAACCCGGATGAAACGCATAGCCGCGAACGCTGGGAGCGAACCGTGGCACAGTTTCGCCAGGAAATGCAGGGGCTGCTGCTGGCAGAAATTGAAACACGCCTGCTGCCCACACTGGGCCTGATCGAAGCACTCGATGAATTCAACGACAATGACGACGACTGATCCTATGAATAAACTGTTGTTTATCCTCGCCTCCCTACTCGGCGCGTTCGCAATCCTCTGGATGGCCATGGATTTTGCCGGTGCCAATGCGCTGGCATTTGCGGTCACCGCCAGCATCGGCGGCGTGTACCTGATCGGCATTATCGAGCTGCTGCGATTTCGTCGCGCCACGGCCTCGCTGAGCAAGGCACTCGACAGCTGTAAACCGCAGACCGACGCCGACGACTGGCTTGAACAGTGGCTGGGGCAGATCGACCCGACGATACGCGGTGGTGTCCGCTCTCGCGTGATCGGCGAGCGGATCGGCCTGCCCACACCGGCTTTTACACCCTATCTGGTCGGCCTGTTGGTAATGCTCGGCCTGCTGGGTACCTTCGTCGGCATGGTCGATACCCTCGGCGGCGCGGTCTCTGCGCTGCAGGGCAGCACGGAACTCGATGCCATTCGCGCCAGCCTGACTGCACCGATGCAGGGGCTGGGCGTAGCATTTGGCACTTCAGTAGCCGGTGTAGCCGCCTCAGCCATGCTGGGACTGATTTCCACGATGGCCAGGCATGAGCGTATCCAGGCTACCCGCCAGTTGGATGGCAAAATTGCCAGTGAACTCAAACTGTTTTCTCTCGGCCACCAGCGACAACAGGCATTCAATGCACTGCAGTCACAGGCCGGCGCACTGCCCGCCGTGGCCGCCGATTTACAGTCGGTGGCAGCACAGCTGGCACAGATGGGCGAAAAGCTGGGTGACACCTTGTTGGCCAATCAACACCAGTTCCAGGCGGAGACCGAGCGGCGCTTCAATGAACTCGCCACGTCGGTCGATACCTCTCTGCGCGAAAGTCTCGCCGCCAGCGGGGCCGCAGCGGGTGCCAGCATGCAACCGATCATGACGGGCGCTGTGGCGGATATCAGCAAGATGTTGCAGGCGGCACAGGAACAACAGGCACAGGCAGCGCGCGAGCAATTACAGGCATTGGGGGATGAATTCGGCGCCGCGGGCACCTCACTACTCGATGCGTTTGCCGCGACCTCCTCATCGTGGACAGAACAAACCATTGCGCTGCAGAGCTCCATTGAGAACACCCTCACCGAAGCGGCCCGTGATCTCTCAGACAACGCAAGCAGCAGTGCCGCCAATCTGTTGTCAGAGTTCGCCACAACCTCCTCCGCCTGGACTGAACAAACGCTGGCGCTGCAGGACACCATCCAGAATACGCTGACAGAATCCGCTCGCGATCTGTCGGACAATGCCAGACACAATACCGCCAGCATGCTGGAAGCCTTCGCCGCAACCTCCTCTGACTGGAGTGAACAGACGCTGGCACTGCAGGACACCATCAGGAACACGCTGACAGAGTCCGCTCACGAGCTGTCCAATACTGCCAGAAGCAATGCCTCCAGCATGCTGGAGAATTTCGCCGCAACCTCTTCAGCGTGGACTGAACAAACATTAACGCTGCAGGAGACGATAAAGAACACCTTGACAGAATCGGCGCGCGACCTGTCGGAAAGTGCGCGCGGCAGCGCCACCGCCATGCTCTCCGAGATCGCCGCGCTGCTGCAGTCTACCGAGGCGCTGGTAGAGGCGCGAACGGCTTCCGAAGCTGCCTTGCTCGAAAGCCAGGAGACGAGATTGAAACAACTGACTGCGACACTCACCGAGCAGCTGGGAGCCCTGCGCGCGCAGGAGGAACAGGGTCAGGCCAATGCACTGGCCCGCTTTGCCGAACTCGAAGCAACGGTGACATCACACCTGACGCAGTTGGGTCAGGGTCTCGAAGAGCCCATGACACGGCTTATCGAGACAGCATCGGAAACACCGCGCGCCGCTGCTGAGGTCATCGGCCAGCTGCGCGCGGAAATTACCAATAACGTTGAGCGTGACAACCAACTCCTCGAGGAGCGCGTAAGCGTGATGCAAGAATTGAATGCCCTGTCGGCATCGTTGCAGGCGGCGGCTGACGGACAGCGCAGCGCAGTGGAAAATCTCGTGGCGTCCTCTTCAGACAGGCTGCAGGAAATCACCGAGCGTTTCGGCGAGAGCCTTGTCACCGAGGTCGAAAAAATGACCGAGGCAAGCGCCAACGTTGCCGGCGGCGCCATCGAATTGAGCAGTCTGGGCGAGGCATTCAGCCACGCGGTCAATCTATTTAATAGCTCGAACGAAGCCATGATGGAACACCTGGCCAAGGTCGAGGAATCCATGGATCGCTCCAATAATCGCAACGATGAGCAGATGGCATACTACGTGGCGCAGGCGCGGGAAATCATCGATCAAAGCATGTTGTCACAGCAAGAAATCATGGATGACATGCGTCGCCTCAATCGCAAAACACGCCAGCTCGCAAGCGAGTCCTCATAGTGGAAGAACTGGAACACGACGCGTCGCAGGATATGCCCGTATGGGCGATCTTTGGCGACCTCATGGCGGGCGTGGTCGGCATATTCGTGCTGCTGCTGATCTGGGTGCTGGGCTATCAGGTGCAGTTGGCGCAGACCCTCGAAGAGGAAGTGAGCAAACGCCAGGTTGAGGAACAGCGCAGGATGGCCTTGGAAGAGGCACTGGCAGACCCGCTTGCCACCGGGCGGGTAACGCTGCGCGATGGCCGTATCGGCATCAGTGGCAGCGTGCTGTTCTCACTAAACTCCGATCAACTGCAGCCCGAGGGGCGCGCCCTGTTGAAAACGCTGGTGGGGCCACTGCAGGTCTATCTCGGCGAGCGCGAGGAACTGTTGATGGTCAGCGGTTTCACCGATGACCTGCCAATTCAGAAAGGTAACAGCCACTATGCCGATAACTGGGAGCTGTCAGCGCAGCGCGCATTGACTGTCACGCGGGCACTGATCGAGGAAGGCATGCCGCCGGCGATGGTCTTTGCGGCGGCCTTTGGCGCACAGCAGCCGGTCGCTCCCAACGTCGATGATGGCGGCCGCTCACAGAATCGGCGGGTAGAAATGGCGCCGGTACCCAGAACAGCAAAAGCACCAGAAATACCAGACTGACAATGCCAGACAAGGTCGACAGGAAAGACGCGACAAACAGCACCGGAACCGATGCTGTATTGGAGGCACTTGCCGCGCTGGAAGCCCGCGGAGCAGAGTGCTTTGACCCAGTTCGCTTTCGCTATATCCAATCCCTGGCACAAAAAAGCCTGCAACAGAACAGCGCCGTCGCCGCGCTGCTGGTAGAGAAGGCAAACCGGGCTATTGAAGCCTATGAATCACGCTGGACCGATCAATCGGCAAAGATCGCATCGCTGGTCGCGAAGACATCTGAACAGCAACCGGCACAGACTGAATATTTAGCAAGCCTGTTTGAGGCCGGTGATTTCAGCGCTGTAAAACGCCTGGCACGACGCCAAGCAACATCCGGCAAAGAGGATTCGTTTGCGGCTCTCACCGAGCGATTACAAGCCGCCGCCGGTACAGAGGGTAAATTGCCCGGTGATTCGCAGGAGCTGAAATCCGTGCGCTATTTTCGCGATGCCCTGCAGCGACAGCACGCTGACAGGCTGGTCTCTCACGCACTCAGGGATGCCCCGGAAGATGCTGGCCCACTGAATCCGCAGAAACTGGCGCTGCAATCGTTGACGATCATGCGCGACATCTCACCGGCGTATCTGGGGCACTTTGTGTCCTATCTGGATACACTGTTCTGGCTCGAGAAGATCGACTCACAGCCACCCGCAAAGTAGCCCCTCCCCGCCAGCGGTTGACAACCCACCCCGACCTCACTACAGTGCACGCCGGAACCAGGTGCTCACCGGGAACTGTTTTTGCAGGTCTCTGGGTGAGTTAAATGGGAAGTGTGGAAGAGCTGATGCTTAATCCACCGCTGCCCCCGCAACGGTATACAGTCTGACTGTGAGCCCGACACCTGCCTGGTCTAGCGCAACGATGGAGCGGAGGGCTTCATACACGGTTGCTCAGTGCCCAGGCATTGCGTTCCCAGATCCCCTCTCTCAATCGCCATCAATCTGAAAGGCTATTGGGGAAACATATGTATAAATTATCTACTGCCGCACTCGTGGCACTCGGTGGCATTTCCACCGTGAGTGCACAGGCGAACAACAAACTCGAAGAACTCGTCGTTACATCCTCCCGCATCGAAATGCCGCTGCGAGAGGTGGCCACCTCTGTCTCGATTGTCACGCAAGAAGAAATTCAACTGCGAGGCTTCAGCACAGTGGCGAATACCCTGCGCTACGAGCCAGCCATATCGGTCACTAGCAGTGGCGGACCAGGCACGTCTACCAGTGTTCGCATACGCGGCGAAGACGGCTATCGCACCAAAGTCTATATCGATGGCATTGATATCACTGATAACTCTTCACCTCAGGCAGGACCCAATTTTGGCAACCTCCTAACCGGAGGCATCGACCGCATTGAGATTCTTCGCGGCCCCGAAGGCCTGACTTATGGCGCGGATGCTGGTGGGGTTATCACAATGTACACAGCCAAACCGCAGGCAGGCTTTTCGGGTGGAGCTGAAGTCGAAGGCGGGCGCTATGGAACCCAGCAGTACAGCGGACATGTCTCCGGCGGTACCGAGGTACTCGATGGAGCAGCAATGGTCGAGCACCTGGAAACAGATGGTTACAACACGCTAACTACCGACACCGTTCTCCAGGATGACGATGGCTACAAAAACACCACATTCCACGGTCGAGCGGGCTGGAACATCAACGATACCCTTCGTGCTGAACTGGTGGGCCGTACCGTGGATGGTAAGAGCGACTACGACAACTGCTCACTCCCGGTGACCTTTGAGCGCTCCGATAACTGTCGGAGTGAATACGAGCAGGACTTTGGTCGACTCGCGCTTATCCACAGTGGGGAAGCGTTCTCAAACACCCTTTCCTACAATGCCAATCAGGCTGATCGCAAGTTCTACACCGAAGGCGTGAACGACTACAGCTACAAAAGCGACTTTCAGGAAATCGACTATCTAGGTAGTTGGAAGCAGTCAGAAATGCTGAGTCTTGTATACGGGGCCGAGTTCCAAAGGGATTCAATGCATGCCGGAAACGGTGATGAAAGTCGTGACGAAGAAGGTTACTTTCTCGAGTATCAGGGTGGGTTCTACGACAGCGTGTATCTCACCGCTGGTGCGCGTTATACCGACAACGAGGATTTTGGCACGAAAACCACCTACCGCGCCGGTGCAGTATATCTGGTCACAGCTGGTGCTGGTGAGTTCAAGTTCAAGGGCACTTACGGTACCGGCTTCCGCGCGCCGAGCCTGAATGAGATCGCCTACAACATCAACAATCCACCGTATTCGTCCGAACCACCTTACGAGCAACTGGAGCCGTTGCCTGAACTGGAAGCAGAGGAAAGTAAAGGATTCGATATCGGTGTCGGTTACTTCGCGACTTCGGGCTGGTATTTGGATGTCGTCTACTTCGATCAGAAGATAGACAACGAAATCTATTTCGATTTAGTCAATTACTACGGTTACCTCCAAGGTGACGGCGAAACATCCTCCAAAGGTGTGGAAGTCACAAGCGAGATCGCTATCAATGATATGGTGAGGCTGACAGGCAACTATACCCATACCGATACACAGGATTTTGACGGCGACCAACGCCGCAGAACACCCAAGAATATGGGGAACCTTGGGGTACTGTTCACCCCGTGGGACGGGCGCTTGCAGTTCAACCTGAATTATCGCATTGTGCGTGACATTCCCGATGAGTCCAACGGTAGCCTGGATGACTATGAAGTACTGGATTTCAGCGCGAGCTACCAAGTGCTCGACTATCTACAGGTTTATGGTCGCGTAGAAAACATCACCGATGAAAACTACAATGACATACCTAACTATAATGTACCGGGCGCTGCGGGTTACGCGGGTGTACGCCTTACGTTTTAACCTGATGTAACAACGGAGACAACCGATGACAAGCCAGGATAAGGATCGCGACGAAGCCAAGCACAAAGCGGCGATGCAGAAGCAAAAGGAGAAAGTGGATTCTGCTATCGCTGCCGCTGATACCGAGCGTGGCATCGCCCTTCTGCTGACGGGCAATGGCAAAGGAAAATCCAGTTCGGCCTTCGGGATGGTCATGCGGGCACTGGGGTATGGCCAGAAAGTTGGTGTTGTACAGTTCATCAAAGGTAAGCAACTGTCCGGCGAGGAAATCTATATCCGGGAGCACTGTCCGCAGGTGAGTTTCTACCAGATGGGCACGGGGTTCACCTGGAATACCCAGGACAAGTCAGGTGATATTGCCGCCGCGGAGGAAACATGGGCGGTCGCCGCCCCCATGCTCGCCGATGCAAGCTATGACCTTGTTGTGCTGGACGAACTGACCTACATGATCGGCTACAAATACCTGGACGAAGCTATGGTGCTGGATGCACTCGCCTCACGCCCGGAGAACCAAAGCGTTGTCGTCACCGGTCGCGGCGGCGGCTCGGCGCTGCAGGAGATCATGGATACGGTGTCGGAAGTCAAGGACGTCAAACACGCCTACAAAGCCGGCATCAAGGCGCGCAAGGGCGTGGATTACTGACGCAGCACACCCAAAACCGACGTTTGTGCAGGCGTTGCAGGAGGCAATCAAGCCTGCGCATTCGCGAGGTTCGGGCCACGGGGACTGATGCTGCTGTCCCCCCACAATCAAGCCGACAGCGATTGCGCTTTGCTCCCCTTTTATCGGCCGGGCAGCAGTCGTTGCGACCGCTAATCTTCAGGCTTTTTCGCGTTGATAAACTGCGCTGGCCAGTGTTGTTGTGATGCCAGTCCAGTATAGATGGAATGCCCCTCGCCGCGCTCTCCCCACTGATCGGTAAATACCAGCTCATCAGCGGGACGACGCTTCTCCCAACCCTTCTCCTCCAGTTCCGGGCGGTTGCGGAAATATTCTACATACCCCAGGCAAAGGTAGGCTATTGGCACCACATGATCGGGCAGGCCCAGAATCGCGGCCAGTTTTTCCGGCGATATGATCGACACCCAACCGACGCCGATATCCTCAGCCCGCGCCGCCAGCCACAGGTTCTGCACTGCGCACACTGTGCTGTAGAGGTCCATCTGCGGCTGGTGCGTGCGGCCCAACACGACATCGCCGCCGCGCTGGCGATCGCAGGTGATGCACAGGTTGACCGGCGCATCCAGAATGCCCTGCAGCTTTAGTTGTCGATACTTGTCCTGCCGCTCGCGATCGAACATTGCGGTGGCTTCATCATTCGCCTCGCAGAACGCCTCGTGAATCGCCGCTTTCACCTGCGCACGCTGAATCACAATAAAGTTCCACGGTTGCGAGAGCCCGACCGAGGGCGCGTGATGTGCTGCAATAATCAACCGCGCCAGCAGGTCTTCCGGTATGGGTTTGTGCGTGAACTCACCGCGCACATCGCGTCGACCGAACAGTGTCTCGTAAAAACCTTGCATGCTGTTATCTCTGATATGCGCGTTCGATGGTTGGGAGCATGGTCATTTATCCTGCAACGCATAGTGCTCGCGGGCAAGCTGCAGTTTCTCACACATCAACGTAGCACCCTCGATAATCCTCGGCGTATGCCGCTGCAACAAATCAGGCGGCACAAAGTACAGTTGATCGTTTTGCACCGCTGTCATCGATGTCCACTCTCTCCACTCATCCAGCCACTCCGGCCGCGCCTTGTCCATACCGCTGGCGATAATGACCTGGGGGTCCGCCCTGATCACGGACTCTACGCTGATCCTGGATACCAGTGCCGGGGAGTCGGTGAATACATTGCGGCCACCGCACAGACGTACGACATCTGAAATAAGGTGATCGCCATTTAGCGTTAACAGGGGCTCGTCCCAAATTTGATAATAGACGCCGACCTCTGCTTTGGTACTGTAGGTGTCACGCAACTGGGAAAGCTTCTGCAGGAATGCCTGTGCCTCCGCGTCTGCAATCTCGTCGTTGCCAGTCAACCCGCCGACAGCGCGCACTGAGCGCGCGACATCCTCCAGCGTTTTCGATTCATCGATATAGACCGTCAAGCCCAGTGATTCCAGACGACTTATCACCTCATCGCCATTGCCGCTACGCCAGGCCAGTACCAGGTCTGGACGGAGCGCGACCAGCGTTTCGTAACTGACATTGTCATAGGAGCCCACCCGTGGAATGTCCTTTGCGGCCTCCGGGTAATCACTGTATGAAACAGCGCCGATAAGCACATCTCCCGCACCCGCAGCGAACGCCACTTCCGTCATATGAGGTGCCAGGCTGACCACTCGCACTGCCGGCTTGTCCATCAGCAGTGTACGCCCCAGCGAATCCTCTACCTCGACTTGCGCCAGCACGCCGGATGCCAGGCCAATCCACAGCATAGCGATCACGACAGTTCGCATTCACATTCCTCCACAGCTTCTCGTATCAATTGCGCAACCTCGGCAAAAATTTCCGGCAATGGCAGGCCGAACCGCAACACACTATACCCCGCAATGGGCTCGAACAGTCGCAATAATACGCCGCGTCGCCCCACTGCCTGAAACAATGCTTCGCAGTAAGCGGTTTCACCTGAACCGCTGACAAACAGATCTGTGGACTTGAACCGCAAACCCGGCACGGACGCCTGCAGCACCTGCTGCCACTGCTGTGCACCGCGCTGCAGCCGGTGTTGCTGCTGTTCCTGCCAGGCTTTATCAGCCAGCGCCGCCGTGCCTATCCAGCGCGCGGGATGGGACACACTCCACGGTGGCATCGTTTCGTCCAGCCGGGCAGACAGGCTGTGCGGGGCGAGCAAAAAACCCAGCCGCACGCCCGCCAATCCGAAGAACTTGCCCAGCGAACGATACACAATCAGACCGGGTGCGGGGCACAGTGACGCCAGGCTTTCACAGCGGGAAACATCGCCAAATGCTTCATCCACCACCAACCAGCCGCCGCTGCCAGCAAGACAGTGGTGCAACGCCTGTAACTGTTGCGCAGGGATCAACTCGGCAGTCGGGTTGTTCGGATTAATCACCAGTGCGTGATCCACACTGCCGGCGGAGACCAGTTCCACCAGTGCGGCGGCATCGCGATACTCTACAACGCGGTGGCCGGCGCGCTGCCAGGCAGCGCGGTGTTCAGCATACCCCCGCTGCGGCAGTGCCACTGAACCCCTGCGCAGGAACCCCGGCGTATACTGCAGCGCATACTGTGACCCCGGTACAGCGAGAATCGCCGCGGGATCACAGCCATAGTATTGCGCGGCCAGTGATTCGAGTTGATTATCCGGGTACGGCAGCGTCTGCCAGACATGCTGCGGCACATCCGGTACCGGCCAACACCAGGGACTGATGCCTGTGGACAGGTCGATCCAGCGCTCCTCGGGAATGCCGAAACGCTGTGCCGCGGCGCTGATATTGCCTCCGTGTTCCAGCTTCACAGCAGCAACCCGGACAATACGATGACGAGCAGCCAAACAGCGACAGCGCGGCGCAACAACACCAGCGCACGACCGATATCCGCAGGCTCTACCGGCCTGCCCTCCCCCAGTAACGGCCGCCAGTGTTCCACATTCTCATAGCGCGCAGCTCCGCCGAGCTTTATGCCCAATGCACCGGCACCGGAGGACATCACCGGACCGGCATTGGGGCTGTCACACAGGGCCGCCTGTGTGCGCCAACAGCGCAGTGCGCCATGGCGGTCACCGGCGAGCGCATAACTTAACGCACAGGCTCTCGCCGGAATCCAGTTGAGCAGGTCATCCATACGCGCCGCAGCCCAACCAAAATGCAGAAACCGCGCGTTGCGGTAGCCCCACATCGCATCGAGGGTATTACTGAGGCGATAGCACAACACACCGGGTGCACCCGCTACCGCGAACCAGAAAATCGGCGCCAGTACTGCATCGCTGCCATTTTCCAGTACGGATTCCACCGTCGCTTTCGCCACTGCATCCGCGTCGAGATCAGCCGTGTCGCGGCTGACAATGCGACTCAGTTGTTGCCGCGCACCCGCCAGATCGCCGCTGACCAACGGCCCCGCCACCGCGTTGGCATGCTCGATCAGGCTGCGCCAGCCGATGCAGAAATACAACACCACAATGCTCAGCAGTATCGCTGCAACACCGCCGGCCATCGCCAGTACGACCCACAACAGACAACCCGGCAGGATCACCAGCAACACCCATGCGAGCATGCCCTGCACCCGCAGTTCACGCGCGGTGGAGTGAGAATCTTCAGCCAATGCATCCCCGCCTGCCTGTATTGATGCCCTGGCACGGGTCTCCACGGCGTTGGCGAGGCGACCAAAACCCACCAGTGGATGATACCGCGGGACTTCACCCAGCAGGCGATCCATCGCCAGAGCGACCAACAGACTGAGACTGGTCACCACCTCAGGCCACGCTGCGAGAAGCCAGTACGAGCAACAAGCCGACCTCCACCCATTCTATCTGGGCGCCTGCAACATCGCCGGTAAAGCCCCCGAGGCGGCGGACAGCAGCCGCACGGATCATAAAAAAAATCGCTGCCGTAATCATCACGAAAGCGCTCCAGATATCCAGCGGAGACAGCAACAGCAACACGGCGGTCACGGCCACCAGCAGCCGCTTGGCCCAGGCGCGCGAAAAGTGCTGCGCCAGAACCTCCCCCAGCCCTTGTGCGCGGACATAGGGTGTGGTCAGAAACAGCAGCAGCAGCGAGAGTCGCGCCAGCACTGGCACCGTCCACAGCCAGTACAGTTGTCCGTGACTGATCACCGCAGCCAATGCTGCTACTTTTAGCGAAATAAGCAGTATCAGGGCCGTGACGCCCATACTGCCGCACAGCGGATCCTTCAGCAGATGCAGGGTTCTTTCCCGGTCGCCGAGACCACCGACCCAGGCGTCGGCGCAATCAGCCACCCCGTCCAGATGCAGTGCGCCGGTCAGTACCACCCAAAGCGCCACGAGGACAACTGCCTGGAGATAGAACGGCAGCGGCAGGACTGTGGCGGCAAGTAACAACAATGCCCCGATGACAAGCCCGACAAACGGATACCACAGCAGTGACAGGCCCTGTAACGAAGCGTCAGTAAACCCCTGTCTGGGTGTGGGCAATGTCGTCAGGAACTGTAACGCCAGGAAAAATGCGCGCGCTTGCCTCATCAATGTATCGATCACTGCAACTCCCCTGCGGCATTGAGTGACATCAGGACCGGAAAATCCTGACCCTCGTGCTGATGGACCTGGATACGTGAAACCGAGGCATAGGGAATATGCAGCCGCGCTATCGCCGCCAGCGGCATATCCAGCAGATGGCTTAACAGCAAGCGGATGACACCGCCGTGGCAGACCAGCAGCAAGTGCTGCCCGGCGTATTCCTGCATCACGTTGTACCACGCTTCGACTATACGCTGTTGGGCCTCAAGTATTGGTTCTCCACCGGGCGGAGCCGTTGTTTCAGGATCCTTATAAAAGGCGCTGACAGTAGCCTTATCGCTGCGCCAGACATCCTTCAGCAGGCGGCCCTCCCACTCGCCGAAATCCATTTCCCGCAAGCCGGCGACCTCCTTCAGCGGAACCTCCAAACGCGCTGCGCAGTGTTCAGCAAATGCGCGGCACCGGATTAGCGGCGAGGTCACGACACACTGCCAGCGAGGTGCCTGCGCAGTCGCCTGCTCCATCTGTCGCCACCCTTCAGGGCTGAGTACGACGTCGGTGGTGCCGCGGTAGATCTCGCCCCCTTCACAGGCACCGTGTCGCAGAAGATCAACGGTGGTGACGATGTCCGGCGAAGACACTAGCTTGCCTCCCCGCTGCTGACACCGGCCTCGGCAAAAGTCGCCATCTCGTTATGCAGGCGGCAGGCGGATTGCAACAGCGGCACCACAACGGCCGCGCCACTGCCCTCACCGAGACGCATACCAATATCCAGCAGTGGTGTAGCATCCAATGCTTGCAGCAGATGTCGGTGACCCGGCTCGGTCGACTGGTGCGCAAACAGCATCCACGCACGCACACCAGGATTCAAGCGACAGGCCAGCAACGCTGCTGCGGTGCAGATGTAACCATCCACCAACACCGGAATACCGCGCTGGGCACAGGCGATATACGCGCCAGTTAACGCCGCGATTTCGAGACCGCCCAGACAGCGCAGGGTATTCAGGGCATTATCGTCGGCGCGCCGATGGCGATCGAGCGCACGCTGCACGGCATCGCGCTTCAGCACCAGCCCTCTATCATCAATACCTGTACCTCTACCCACGGTGGCATCGACGGGAAGAGCGAGCAGCGCACTGGTAAGTGCCGCAGCGGCGGTGGTGTTGCCGATACCCATCTCACCACCGATAAAGATGTCGCCCTTTGCGGGTGCATGTTCGGCACCGCAGGCAAGCGCTGCACGCACCACCGCATCACTCATCGCCGCTGCAGTACAGAAATTGTCAGTACCCGATGCCAGTTGTACATTGACCACACCGGGTATCGCAGGCGCCGCTATTGCAGTCCCCATATTGACCACCGCAAACTCGGCATCGCAGTGCCGCGCCAGTACAGCGATGGCAGCACCACCGGCGGCAAAGTTCTGAATCATCTGGACGGTAACAGCCTGGGGAAACGCTGACACGCCCTCGGCGACAACACCGTGATCGCCGGCAAAGATCCGGATTTGTACATTGTCGACACGCGGCGCGCTGCAATCTTGCCAACCGGCGAACTGCACCGCGATCCGCTCCAGTTCACCGAGTGAGCCGGGGGGTTTGGTCAATTGCTGCTGCCGCCCATCTGCGGCCTCCATCGCCTGCGCGCTGGGTTGCGCAACGGGTGTCACCCACCAATCCACGTTACACCTCCACTGGCGATTTTAACGCCAGAGGCAGACCCGCCACAGTCAGGGTTACCTGCTGGCACAGTTGCGCCAGTTGCTGGTGCAAAAAACCCGATTCATCGACGAACTCACGTGACAGTTCACCCATCGGAACGACGCCGAGACCCGTTTCATTGCTGACCAGCACAATATGGCCAGTGAGCACAGGCAGTACCTCAAGTAATCGCGCCTTCTCGCGCTCCCAGCACTGCTGGTGCAGACAGTTGCTAACCCACAGCGTCAGGCAATCGACGAGGATGCAGCGCGTGCTGCTGTGAAGCCGCGCCAACGTATCGGCCAACGCAATGGGCTCTTCTGTCAACGCCCACTGCTCGCCGCGACGTTGCTGGTGGTGTGCGATACGTTCACGCATCTCGCCGTCGCCGGCGGTCGCTGTCGCCACATACATCAATTCTAGTCCACTCGCCACGGCGCGCTGCTCGGCCAGTTTGCTTTTGCCGGATCGCGCGCCACCGAGGATCAATTCACAAAACTGCGTCATCGCCAGCTCGTCCTCACGTAATCACCAGTGGTGTACCACTGCGCGGATGTACACCAATACTCGCATCCACCTGAAACACACGGGAAATAGTCTCGCGCTGCAGTACCGCCTGCGGCGTCCCCGAAACCACCATACTGCCGCACTGCATCAGGAACATCTGATCCGAGCAGCGTGCTGCCAGATTGAGGTCGTGAATCACCATCAGCACACCGACGCCTTTTTCGGCGAGATTGCGCACCACTTCCAGCGTGAGATGCTGGTGCGCCAGATCAAATGACGAGGTCGGTTCATCCAGTACCAGATAGCGCTCACCTTCGGGGGATGGCTCCCATATCTGTGCGAGCACCCGCGCCAGATGCACCCGTTGCTTCTCACCGCCGGACAGTTGGGTGTAAATGCGCTCGGCGAGATAATCCCCGTCTACGGCCTGCAGCGCCTGTGCCACGATCTCCCTGTCGTGGGCGATGCCGGTGGCGTGAGGTGTCCGACCCAGCATCACCACCTCTGCGGCAGTGAACGGAAAATTTAACAGCGAGTGCTGCGGCAGGACGGCCAGTGTTTGCGCCCGCTGCAGGGCAGAGCAATCCTGCAGCGGGCGACCATTGAGCGTAACGCTGCCGGTATCCGGAGCCAACTCGCCGACCAGCACACGCAGCAGACTGGTTTTACCCGCACCATTGGGGCCCAGTACAGTGGAAATTTTTCCCGGCTGCACATCGAGATCGATCGCGTTCAGCAGCGGTGTATTGGACAAGGTCAGGGACAGGTTGTGCGCAGACAGTGACATGCTCAGCCCTCCTCCACACGCCGTTTCTGTGCCAACAGGGACAGGAAGAACGGCGTGCCCAGCAGCGCTGTCAGTATACCAGCGGGCAGTTCTGCGGGCGCTACAACAACGCGCGCAAAGGCGTCGGCCACGATCAACAACATGGCACCGGCCAGCGCCGAGGCCGGTATCAGATAGCGGTGATCCGGGCCTATCAACAGGCGAATAATATGCGGCACGATAAGCCCCACAAACGATATTGTTCCGGCCACTGCCACAGAGATACCAATGGCCAGGGCTGTCATGAGGATCAAACGTCGCTTCACCGCGTCTACAGCGATACCGAGGTGGCGGGCCTCGGACTCACCCAACAGGAATGCGTTCAGCGCTGCACCCTCGCGCGGCAGCAATAGCATGACCACTGCAACCGCAACGGCAGCAATCCACACCCTGGGCCAGTTGGCGGCATCCAGACTGCCCATCTGCCACAAACTGATACGCCGCAACATTTCATCATCAGCGACAAAGGAGAGCAGGCTGTTGAGCGCACCGGCGAGCGCACTGATCGCGATACCGGCCAATAACATCGTGGCTACCGAGGTGCCGGTTGCCGAGGTGGCCAGCCGATACACCAGAATCACGGCCAGAAAACCGCCGCCAAACGCGCCCAGTGCAACCACAGAGAGGCCGGCGAATTGCCCGCCCTGCAACAGCGCGCCGCCGCCCATAACAATCATCAGGCTGGCACCTGCAGAAGCACCGCTGGACACACCGATAAGAGAGGGGTCGGCCAACGGATTGCGAAAGAGGCCCTGCATGGCAGTGCCGCAAACGGCAAGGCAGACACCCACCAGCCCGGCCAGTATTACCCTGGGGAAGCGTATCGAAAACAGTATTAGCCCATCCTGGGAACTATTGCCTGCCGCCGCCGATGCGCCAAACAATTCCAGCGTCGCGCGCAGCAGGCTGCCGGGCGAGATAAACACCGGCCCCATCATCAATGCCAGCAGCATCAAAGGCAGCAGCGCACACCCCAGTATCAGCAACAGGCGATTGGGGGCCATGAACCTCAAGCGGCCGCCCCCTTCTTATAGTCCACTGAACTTCGAATGGCCTGCATCACCATACAACCGAGTCGCTCACCCAACAGCGTATGCTTGCCGGCGAAGCGCACCTGCGCCTGACCGTGGCCGCTGAACACGGCGATTGCATCGGTTCCCGTGCCGGTTGCCAGCCTTCCGGATACTGGACTCTTAACAGCCAGTTCATGCAACACCGCCACCTTTGCTTCAGTGGCGATCGACACCATCTCGACCAGTGCCGCTGCCGAAATTTGTGCGCTGGTGATGACAGCCATATTGATAGTTCCGCGCCTGGCCGGCACATCACCCAGCGACCGGTACTCGGCGTGATCACCGGCACTGCGTGCATTTTCCATACCGGTCGTCACCAGCACCGCGAGAGTCTCGCCATCTATAGTGTCGCTGACCACACGCAGAGAATCCAACGACGCCGCCGTCATCATACCCACCGTGGTTCCCGAGCACTGTAACTGCTCGCTGAGACACGCCAGCGTATCCGCCGGATCCTCGGTTTCAGCGGGACTGTGGCGGGCAACACGCACGTTCACGAAATCGTCGGCCTGACAGAATCCGCCGTTCAGCACGGCAGAACTCAACGCGTGAAACGGCCGTGAAAAATGTACATGCACACACTCCGCGTTATTTGACAGGCGTACACCCGGCATCAAAGTCACAGCCTCGGCGAGTCCGGCTACCACTGGTCCACCGCCGGAAACAATGCCGCACAATCCAACTCACTCTCCAGCATATCGGCCAATCGCTCCAGTTGCTGCTCGCGAATATCGGACAGTCCGGGCGCGGACACGGGCTCCAGGCCAGCCCAGCGCAGCAGTTCATCCCGTGCCGGCGGGTGGTCGAACAGACCGTGCAGGTAGGTACCGAGAACTTGCCCGTCTTCGGAAATCGCACCATCACGCGTGCCGTCAGAGAGTGTCGCGGCACAGCGCTCGAGCGCCGTACCGCTGGACTGACCACAGTGAATTTCATAGCCGGTCACTTCTGCCGCATTCAGGGCGAGCTTGCCGCTAACCTGCTGCAACTGCTTTTGCTGCTGTAGCACCGTAGACATCGCCAGCAAACCCAATCCCCGGGAGGCGCCAGCGGGCCCTTCGATGCCGTGAGGATCATCGATGTCCTGTCCCAACATCTGGAAGCCACCGCAGATACCAATAATCTTGCCACCGTAGCGCAGATGCCGTGAAATTGCTTCCGGCCAGTGATTATCCAGCAGCCACTGCATATCTTTTCGCACATTCTTGCTACCGGGAAGAATGATCAGATCCGCTGCCGGCGGTTCCTGATCGGGCCCGATGAACTGCAGGTCAACCTGCGGATGCAGTCGCAGGGCATCGTAATCTGTATGATTGCTGATGCGTGAAAATACCGGCACGATCACGCGCAACACCTGTTCACTCTCAGCGCAGACCTGTGCGGTTGTCACGGCGTCTTCGGCGTCCAGATACAGGCCGTGCAAATACGGCAGCACCCCCAACACAGGTTTATTGGTATGGTTCTCGAGCCAGTCCAGGCCCGGCTGTAACAGACTGACATCGCCTCGAAACTTGTTGATCACAAAGCCGACCACACGAGCCTGTTCCGATTCGGACAACAACGCAAGCGTACCAACCAGATGCGCGAAAACACCACCGCGGTCGATATCGGCAACGATTATCACAGGGCAATCAACGCGTTCGGCGAAGCCCATATTGGCGATATCATTCTCGCGCAGATTGATTTCCGCAGGACTGCCCGCCCCCTCGACGACAATATACTCATACTGCCTGGACAATCTTTCATGCGACTCCAGCACCGCAGTCATGGCCACGCGTTTGTAATCGTGAAATGCACGCGCATCCAGTTCGGACACCGCCCTGCCATGAATAATAACCTGTGCGCCGGTATCACTGGAGGGCTTCAACAGTACGGGGTTCATATCGGTATGCGGAGGCAGATTGCAGGCTATGGCCTGCAGCGCCTGGGCCCGGCCGATTTCACCGCCGTCGGTAGTGACAGCACTGTTCAGCGCCATATTTTGCGGTTTGAAGGGCACAACCCTGCAGTTCCTGCGCGCCAGCACCCGGCACAAACCTGCCACGAGAATACTCTTCCCCGCATCGGATGTCGTACCCTGAACCATCAGGGTTTTGGCCTTTTCGGGCTCTGTCACGTATGTATCGCTCCCGGGGGCTCACCCAACGCTAAAGACAAACTTGATAACAGTGGGGCAGTATCGGGAGAGATCAGGAAAAGGAACGCAGCATACTTGGCTGGACAACCTTTGCAGAAGCCCTCCGCTTCTTTGCCGCTTATGCCAGGCTGGTATCGGGCTCTCAGTACGTTGACACGCGACTGACTACCGTTGCGGGGGCAGCGGTGGTAGCTGAAATCCAGTTCCACACTTCCCATTTAGCCTGATGAATTCACTGTAAACAGCGGCCACATCGGGCACCTGACTCGGCCGCAAACTGTAGTGACTTGGCTGTGGATTGTCAAATGCCTGACGCCAGTTTAGCCTGCAGGGTGTAGTATTGGATTCAGGCCTCTATATTCAGCCCAGCCCTCGGTAAATTGCGGACTTGCCACACCTCTCCTCTTTGCTAAGCTCTGCGCTGCAAACCCAATCCAATACCAACAACGGGACCAGATCATGAAACCAGAAACTATCGCCTTGCACGCTGGCTTCGAGGGTGACCCCTCAACCAATGCTGCCACCACACCTATCTACCAGACGACATCGTTTACCTTTAACGACAGCCAGCACGGCGCCGACCTGTTTAATTTGGCAGTCCCGGGGAATATTTATAGCCGCATCATGAACCCCACTAACGCTGTATTGGAGCAGCGATTGGCAGAACTCGAAGGCGGCGTGGGCGCACTGGCAGTGGGTTCAGGAATGGCGGCGATTCGCTACGCTATCGAGGCGATTGCCGAGGTGGGCAGCAATATAGTCAGCACCACGCAACTCTACGGCGGCACCTACAATCTGTTCGCGCACACCTTTCCAAGGCAAGGCATTGAAACACGTTTTGCCAGCGCGGATGATTTCGATAAGGTCGCATCACTGATTGACGAAAATACCAAAGCACTTTTTTGCGAATCGATCGGCAATCCCGCCGGCAACATTGTGGACATTCAACGCTGGGCAGATATCGCCCACGCTGCGGGCGTGCCGCTAATTGTCGACAACACAGTTGCGACGCCGATTCTGTGCCGCGTATTCGACTACGGTGCAGATATCGCCGTGCATTCGCTAACCAAATATATCGG
Source organism: Halioglobus sp. D3-4 (assembly GCF_055809315.1). Classification (NCBI taxonomy): domain Bacteria; kingdom Pseudomonadati; phylum Pseudomonadota; class Gammaproteobacteria; order Cellvibrionales; family Halieaceae; genus Halioglobus; species Halioglobus sp. D3-4. The sequence continues at coordinate 623,160 of NZ_CM147907.1, read as the reverse complement.
TGGCCACGGCACGACTATCGGCGGGGCGATTGTCGATTCAGGTAAGTTCGATTGGGCCGCACATGCGGACCGCTTCCCGATCATGAATACCCCGGACCCTTCCTACCACGGTGTGGTATACACCGAAGCGATGGGGCCGGCGGCCTATATTGGTCGATGCCGTGTGGTACCGCTTCGCAATACGGGTGCCGCGCTGTCACCACACAGTGCCTTCCTCATCATGCAGGGTCTGGAAACGCTGAGTCTGCGCATGAAGCAGCATTGTAAAAATGCAAAGAAAGTAGCCAAGTATCTGCAGAAGCACCCGCAGGTAAGCTGGGTGAACTATGCCGGATTACATGACAGCCCCTTCCGGGAAAACTGTAAGAAATATTGTAATGGCAAGGCAGCAGGTATTCTGAGCTTTGGTATTGAAGGCGGAATCGACGCTGGAACGCGTTTTATCGATGCACTGCAATTGATATTGCGACTGGTAAACATTGGCGACGCCAAGTCTCTGGCGTGTCACCCGGCGAGCACCACGCACCGCCAGCTCGATGCTGAAGAATTGGCGTCGGCCGGCGTGAGCGAAGATATGGTGCGTCTGTCGATAGGCATAGAGCATATCGACGATATTCTGGCCGATATAGAGCAGGCGCTGGCCGCCGCAAAATAGCCGCCAGCGGGTAGACGCAGCTAGGCATTTCCCCGCAGCAGCGCGGGGATTTCCTTCAGGGGTGTCGCTTCATCCGGGTGCTCAGGGTCGCACAGGGCGGGGCCCAGTTGCGGCCTGACGCCCTCGGGGCGGAGCGGTTCGCCGCAGACGCTACAGGTGAGTGTAGGCCGGGTTTTCTCACCACAGGCCTGATGCACATATTCCAGCGGTGCTCCCTCGCCCTTGTCCATCCACTCGTCTCCCCAGCGAGACAGACTCATCAGCACCGGGTAGAGCCCCAGGCCCTTGCGCGTCAGGCGGTACTCGTAACGCACAGGGCGATCGTGATACGGCACTTTGACCAACACGCCCTGCTCTACCAGCTTGCCGAGACGTTCTGCAAGGCGATGGCGGGTTATTCCGAGGTTGCTTTGAAACTGATCGAAACGACGGGTGCCCAGAAAGGCATCGCGAAGAATCAGCATCGTCCAGCGTTCACCCACGACGGAAAGTGCCCGGGCGACAGAACAGACTTGTTTATCGATATCATCCCAACGCATGATTTTCTTCCCCCCTTCTTCGCACTAATGTCACGGTGCAGATAAAAGGTATCACATTCGATTCTGGCAAGAATCCTGAATATTGGCAGCGTTGTAGCCGGCCGCCACACACCTGTAAACACAGGGCTCGGACCGCCCGCTGACCCCGCCATCCTCTGTTGCGGGATTACTGTAGGCAAATCTTCACCTGTAGGGTACAGGCAAAAAAAAGGGCGGGTAAAAACCCCGCCCCGCTTCAGTCAGCTGTGCCGGGAAAGCTTAGCCGAACTGGTTCATGGTGTTGTCTTTACCACCGGCTTTCAGAGCAGCTTCACCAGCGAAGTATTCCTTGTGATCATCGCCGAGATCGGAGCCTGCCATGTTCTGGTGCTTGACGCAGGCGATTCCCTGCCGGATTTCCTTACGCTGCACACCCTTCACATAACCCAGCATGCCCTGCTCGCCAAAGTATTCCTTGGCAAGGTTATCAGTGGACAACGCCGCAGTGTGGTACGTGGGCAGCGTGATCAGGTGGTGGAAGATACCCGCTTCACGTGAGGAATCTGCCTGGAAGGTACGGATACGATCATCAGCTTCTGCAGCCAATTCGCTTTCGTCATAGTCCACGCTCATCAGTGCGTCGCGATCATAGGCAGAAACGTCCTTGCCGGCTTCACTCCACGCATCAAACACCTGCTGACGGAAGTTCAGTGTCCAGTTGAAGGACGGCGAGTTGTTGTACACCAGCTTCGCATTGGGGATAACCTCGCGAATGCGGTTTACCATGCCCGCGATCTGGCCAATATGAGGCTTCTCAGTCTCGATCCACAGCAGGTCAGCGCCGTGCTGCAGGGACGTGATGGAGTCCAGCACACAGCGGTCTTCACCGGTACCCTTGCGGAACTGGTACAGGTTGGACGGCAGGCGCTTGGGACGCATCAGTTGGTCGTGGTACTTGATAATCACGTCGCCGTGGCTCATCTCGGACACGTCCAGCTCTTCCATATCGAGGAAGCTGTTGTACTGGTCGCCCAGGTCACCCGGAGTGTGGGTTACCGCAATCTGCTTGGTCAGGCCAGCACCGAGAGAGTCAGTACGGGCAACGATGACACCATCATCCACACCCAGTTCAAGGAATGCGTAACGCACTGCGCGGATCTTGGCGAGGAAGTCTTCGTGAGGAACGGTTACTTTACCGTCCTGGTGACCACACTGCTTTTCGTCAGACACCTGGTTCTCGATCTGGATCGCACACGCGCCCGCTTCGATCATCTGCTTGGCCAACAGATAGGTGGCTTCCGCGTTGCCGAAGCCCGCATCAATGTCAGCAATAATCGGTACAACGTGTGTCTGGAAGTTATCAATCTGGTCCTGAACCGCTTTCTCTTTGGCCGCATCGCCAGACTCGCGCGCTGCATCCAGTTCACGGAACAAGCCACCCAACTCGCGCGCATCAGCCTGGCGCAGGAAGGTGTACAGCTCCTCGATCAGGCCGGGGACAGTTGTCTTCTCATGCATGGATTGATCAGGCAGCGGGCCAAACTCGGAGCGCAGTGCTGCGATCATCCAGCCGGACAGGTACAGGTAGCGCTTGCTGGTATCGTTGAAGTGTTTTTTGATGGCGATCAGTTTCTGCTGGCCAATAAAGCCGTGCCAGCAACCGAGGGACTGCGTGTACTGGCTGCTGTCCGCATCGTACTCTGCCATATCCTGACGCATGATCGCCGCCGTGTATTTGGCGATATCCAGACCAGTGCGAAAGCGGTTTTGCAATCGCATACGCGCAGCGGATTCAGGATTGATATGATCCCAGGCACTGCCGCTTTTTTCTCGCAGCTGGGCCAATTCAGCAATTTCGTCTTGAAATGTGGACATGGTAGTTCCTCTGGATTTCTGTTGCGGTTATTTCCAATACCCGAAAGGACGTCGCAGGCCGCACGGCGCCTCTCAGATCAGATTGGCGCTAGTGTAGTGATACGATCTATATAATTGAAATTAATAGTGGCGATTTTTACTATTCACTGCGTGAATTAAAAATCCCGGTCGGCCAACCACAGCCGGTGGGGGGAAATCGAGACGTTCTAAAGCTGGTTACCCGCAGAGCTATCTGCGCGGCATCGGTGTTGCCGCCCCTGAACGGGGCGGCTATAGGGTGGGAATGGCTCGGATTACTTTTTAACTTGAAGCATGTACTCACCCACCGCCAGACGCGTCTCCTCGTCCAGATAATCCTGTGGCGGCATCTCGGGATAGTCGTCGCGTTTTTTGATCGGGTTGGTGATGTAGTCTGCGATGCCCTGCGGATTATCCATATACAGGGCCTGTATGATCTGCACCGGCGGACCGATCATCCTACCGGTGTAGGTGTGACAACCGGCACAGATACCCAGATAGGCAATCTTGCCCCTGTCCTCTGCCTTGATTTCACGGGCAGGCACCGGCGGCAGCAGGTAATTACCGATACTGGCGGTATTAGTGAAATCGCAATCCCCATAATCCCCCAATCCCACGGTGATGTATTGCTGCCGGTTTACGATACAGCTATCCGCCGAAGGGCCGACACTGACAATATCGGGCTGGCCTGATTTCAATTGTGTCAACATTAACGCCTTGATCTCTGTCACCGGGTCGTACCCGTTGTTGATCATTGTGTTGTTCAGGATTTTGACGCGATCTGAGTTGGGCTCCGATTCGGGGTCAATCGTGACATTGGCCGCGTGGCTGTGATCGGTTACCAGAATACCTGCATTCTTGTTGTCTTTGATGATATTGCCTTCCACCACGACATCGTCCGCAGCCATAATCAATATGCCGGTACCCGCAGGTATACCGGCCACCGTCGAGCCCGGTGCGCCGAAATTGACATGGTTATTGGACAAAACAAAGTTGTTGCGAATGATTACATCGTAAGTGGTTTTGATGGGCAGGCCGGGCGTGATGAAGGCGAGAATACCGCCTGTGTTGTTGTACACCCGGTTGGCCTCGACGATGGCATGGCGGCTGTTCTCGATCTCAATACCGGCAACGCTGTCGTAGACATCGTTGTACGCGACGTGCACGTTGTCGCTCATCCCCACATAGATAGCGGCATCCTCGATTCCCGATACCACGTTATGCTCTACCACACCATTCTGGCCCAACTGCGGAAAGATACCGTAGACACCGGTATCGACGATGTAATTGTTGCGAATCTCCCAGTTGTTCCCAGCCTGGCTCATAATGCCATTGCCCTTGTAACGGGTGATCTTGAAGTTTTCGACGACGATGTTATTGCCCGAGTAAAGAATCGCATCGTTCAGCTCTCCCTCGCCATCCAGAACCGGGCGTTTTCCTCCCAGGATGACGCCGATCAAGCGGATACCGTCTTTATCGATATACACCGTTTCCTTGTAGGTTCCGGGCATGACTTGAATCGTCGTGCCGGGCTCCGCAGCCTGCACTGCCTGTTGAATGGACTCGCCCTCGTTGACAACCACAACCACATCAGTCATCGGTGGGCCGGCAACCGCTTTGCTATTGCCGCTGAGCGTAAACTCATTATTCTCAGCGTTGAATCCGGCGCCATAGGTGGCTCCACTACTGGCGGATTCTACGATGGCCGGAGGTCGCTGCTCCTGAGTGCCCCTACCGATAAACATTCCGCCCGCGAATGCGGCCAGAATCAGAACCACAGCCAGAATTTTTCCTGTGCTCATGTAGCATCTCCCGATGATTTCTGTGTTGATATATTACTCGTCTGCGTCTCGCCATGGACTGGTGCCAGTCCCGAGGGCAGTTGCTTCGGCACCTCAGGTTTCAGGCTCTCATCCGTCAGCGCACCCAAAAAGTCGACCAGACGATCCAGCTCGTAGTCGGTCAAATCGGGTGATGAAATATGCCAGTGCAACTGTAAATCCACCCCTTCAGGGACTGCGTGGCCGCGACCGCCGTTATAAAACTCAGCCACTTCGCGCAAATTATGGAACCGGCCCGAGTGCATATAGGGCGCGGTCTGTACGATATTGCGCAGTGTCGGCACCTTGAAACCCGCCTTCAGTTCAGGCGCATCATAGGTCAGTTGCGCTCCGATATCGATGGGCCAGCCCTCTGGCTCCGGCGCACCGATGACCGCCACCTGCTGATTAGTGAACAGCGGCGGCGTATGACACTCGGCGCAGCGAGCCACGAACGAGCGAAAGATATTCAGGCCCTCAACCTCCGGCGCCGTGAGTGCAGCATGATAGCCGTGCGCATATCGATCATAGCGGCTATTCAGTGATATCAGTGTTGTCTGAAACGCTGCCAGCGCATCGTAGACCTCCTCAAGTTGAATGCGTTCATCCTGCCGCTGTGGATAGGCCTGGTGAAACAGGGCCTGGTATGCGGGAATAGTATTCAGCGTCGCCAGCAGATTATCTGGAGAGTTGCCCATCTCATTGGGCGCAAACAAGGGTCCTACCATCTGTTCTTCGAGTGTGGTGGCGTGCGCATCCCAGAAAAACTTGTTCAGAAATGCCGTATTCCACAGCGAGGGTGCCGCGCGCGAGACCTCCTGATCACCGATACCCCGGCTGCGCGGCAGACCGTCCGAAAAACCCTGATCGGGGTCATGGCAACTCGCACAGGACACTGTGCCATCACCGGACAGTACCGGGTCGAAAAAGAGGTAACGGCCGAGGTCAATTTGCTGCGGGGTAAAGCCATCGCGATGAGCCGGCAGGGATGTCTGCGTCCCTCCCAACCCGGCCCCCTGCACAGAATCGTAAAAATCGTACATGGTACGAAGCTGGCAGGTTCCCGTCGCGCTCTCCTCAAAACTCGGCGGACAGGTATTGCGAAGCTGGAAACTGCCGGTTTCTGCTTTCGCCATCCCAATCCACCACAACGGGATTGAGGCGGCCAACAATGCCACGCGCACTATCACGGCTCGCTACGGTGAAACAGCCAGACTCTGGATATAAGCAATTACATCATCCAGGTCCTTGTCGGAAGGCAAACTGTTGGACATCATCTTCATCTGCTTGCCATACTTGTCATCCGCGTGCGTTCCACGTATACCCTGCTGAAAATTCTGCATTTGCGACTTCAGGTAGCCGGCATCCAGAATCACCAACGCCGGTGCATTCAAACCGGGATTCCCCTGCGCCTCTCCGCCGTGACAGGCGCCACAGGAGGCGTGATAGTAGTTATTCCCATTCTTTAGATCACCTGTTGTCACAGCAGCCGGCACCGCTGGGGGAAGTGCCGCCAGATAGTCTGCAAGTAGCACCACATCATCCTCTGACAGGGTGGCGGCCATGGCTTTCATTTGTGCACCCTGCACATCCCTCTGGTCAGCGCCGCGAATATCCGCCTTAAAGTGTCGCAGCTGACGCGCCAGATAAGCCGCATCCTGCCCCGCCAGTGCCGGAGCTTTCAGCGCAACATTGCCCTCCGCCTGCTCACCATGACAGGCAGCACAGGGCTGGTACTTTGCCTGTGCAGCGGCTTCGGCGTGAACGGTAGCGGGAAACAAGAACATAATCGGCAACATACAACCGATGAAACCCAATCGTATCCTCATCGTTTTTCTTGCCTCCATCTAGCAATAAAGGGTCATACGGCGATTTTGGGGATGCAAGTAAACCACATGATTATAGTTATGACTACCATATATTAATTTAGTTGCATTTCATTTATAATCGCTGCCACTATCAGTTCGAATAATAATCCATATTCAAATTCAACAGGATGAAATGAATGCTCCCACCTAAGAAACTCTCTGGCAAACCTCCTGCTGTCCGGCTGCTAGTGCTCGCTTGTGCTGCCGGCGTCGCGTCCTCTAACGGCTTGGCCCAGGAAACCAGGCAGAAAGGGTACCAGCTGCAATTGGAAGAGGTCCTCGTAACCGCCCAAAAGCGTGAAGAGGACACGATGAGTGTACCTATTACCGTAAACTCGTTCTCAGCACAGGACATGCTCAATACCGGCGCGGACAACATTCAGGATATTTCCGATTTTATGCCCGGTGTTGAAATCGATGCCGGCGGTGCGACTCAGGTGGGAATATCGATTCGCGGTATCAAGAGTCCGAACATCAGTACCGGCGGCGACCCCTCTGTTGCCACCTTCTATGACAATTCCTATATGCCGAGGGCCGCAACATCCATCCCCTTTACTGATATCGCCCGCACCGAAGTGCTAAAGGGCCCGCAGGGTACCTTGTTCGGCCGGAACGCTACAGCCGGTGTTATCAATATCGTACCGAATAAACCGGCACATGAATTTGAAGGCTTCATCAGGAGTCGTGTGGGCAACTACGGCAGGTTTGACGTAGAAGGCATGGTGAACCAGCCTGTCACCGATGACATCGCTGTGCGCGCCAATGTATTTTCTCACCAGCGCGATGGCATCATCAAGAATGAAGGGATTGGAGATGACCTTCGCAACGAGGGTTTTTACGCACTGAGAATGTCCATCCTCTATGATCTATCACCGGACACCTCCATTCAGTTAGCCGGCGATTATGAAAACCGCAATGAAGACCCCCAGTATTCCATCGGGGTGAGCAAATACGGTTATAGCACTGATCCCTACAACAACAAGGCCGCGAACGATGTATTCAACCGCGAAGAGAATCGTCATATGTGGGGTACGTCACTGCAAGCAGATCACAGCTTTAATGACGAGCTTTCAGTATTCGGCATCCTCAGCTACAGAGAGTGGGATACGACAAACCTGCAGGACGAGGACGGTACAGCGGACATCCGCCGCTACGTTGATACCAATAATATAGAAAATTCCAATATCTGGTACAGCGAGATACGATTCAACTTCGTCAACGACAAATTCAATGTCATTGCCGGGGCCAACTACAGCACAGAAGATGTCAGGCAGCGCACCGACATCGGTGTATACACTGATTCCTATATGCAGTTCCTCAGTCCCCCTGTGCTGCAAGCGCTGGGCGACCCCAATGCCAACAACGACAGCAGCCTCTGGGCCACATTCCCGGACGCCCCCGATTCGTTCTGGTTGACCCTCTCCGAGCTTGTCGGAACCGAGGAGTTTGGTATGCCTGTGGCGGTGCTACCGCCAAGCTTTGCAGGCCAATACTTCACTGAAACCATGGACAACACGGGAAGTTTCCAGAATGCGGGCATCTTTGCGGATGTCACCTACAACCTGACAGACACTATCAGGGTGTCCGGCGGGCTGCGCTACAGCTATGACAACAAGACATACTCCTGGCAAACCTACCCCAACGATCTGGGCTGGCCTTACGCACCTTTCCGTGTCGCGTTCAACCCGGCTGAAACTGGCGCCAGCCCCGCAGACTACTTTAACAAGTTCGAGGATTCCAATGACTGGAGTAAGATGACCGGGCGACTGGTACTGGACTGGTCGTTTATGGACACGGCGATGGTCTACGCATCCTATGCCACCGGCTATAAATCCGGTGGCTATGACGGCCAGGTATTTTCAGCCTATGTGACCGGCCCCTTTGACCCCGAGGAAATGACCAGCACTGAGCTCGGGCTGAAAGGCGACTTTTTCGACGATCGACTGCGTGTGGAAACCTCCCTGTTCTATCAACAACTCGACGGACAGCAGTATTCCACCGACACCAAGGATTGCACACCCGGTTCGACGCAGGATGAATGTAATCTTCAGGACCCAACTGCACAGCCAACTATTGTTTCTCGGGACGTCGACACTGATGGCATAGAGATTATGTTGCAATGGCGTGCTCTGGATACGCTGCTACTCACCGGCATGACAACTGTACGGAATCAGGATGTCACTCCCGATCCCTATTTCAACGACGGTGGCGAGCCGGTAGGCGGCAGAAAAGAGAGTAATAGCACCAATACAGATTACACCCTCCGGCTTGACTGGACACCTGAGTTGCCTGCTGGGTACGGTTACCTACTGGTGCATGTCGACTATGTTTTTGAAGAATCTGAAGACCCCAGCGACTACAACGGCACCATCTGGACCACCGGCGAATGGTACTTCCAGGATCGCGAACTTCTGAGCGCACGAATCGCCTGGACCAACGAAGCTGAAAATTTTGAAGTGGCGATATGGGGTAAAAACCTGCAGGACAACGAAATTGCCGATAACCCGGGCGGTTTTGCAGCCGCCAACCTCGGTGCCTATCGTACTTCGATCGAAGATCCATTGACCTACGGAATGGATATCCGGTATTCCTTCTAGGTCTACCGGGTTAGCCACATACCTTCAGGGTTGCAGGCTCTTTTCCATATTGGCGGCAATGGTTGCCGCCACCTGCTTTGCTCGCTCGGCGCGATCTCCAGCATAATAGGCATCCACTGTCGCTACGAAGAGTGCCAGCCAACGCTGAAAATCCTCACCCTGGAGAGCACGTTTGCCGTGTAGCTGTCGGTGAATATCCATGGTGTGCCTCTGGTATCGTTTCTCACCCAGGAGCAGCTTGCACCAGTAATTCTTGATATGTGGCAGGTGTACGGAGAGATCGATTTCAGCGACATCGATAAAGATTGGTGCCAACTGTTCGTCGGCCAGCATGCGCTGGTAAAAGCGGTCCACGAACAACTCGATGTGTTCGCGGGTATCCAGATCGGGCCTACTTTCACCAGCGCCCATCAGCTTACTTCTTCTTTTTACTCTTCTTCGCCTTTTTGACATGCGACATCAGGCGGCGTTTCCGCTGCACCTGGCGCTGCGTCAACTTGTTGCGCTTTTCGGCGAATGGGTTTTCACTGGCACGGAATTCGACACGCACTGGCGTACCGGCCAGATCAAGTTCACGGCGATAGACTTTCTCCAGGTACCGCTGATAGCTGTTTGGCACACTGCCTGTCTGGTTACCATGAATCACAATCAGTGGTGGATTCTGGCCACCTGCGTGCGCATAACGCAATTTGATGCGCCGCCCGTTCACCATGGGCGGTGGATGATCAAACACAGCCGCTTCCAGAATACGGGTTAACGCATTGGTACTGAGTTTACGGGTGGCCGAAGCGTACGCACTGTTGATTGACTCATAGAGGTGACCAACGCCGGTCCCGTGCAGTGCCGAAATATAGTGCGTATCGGCGTATTCGGCAAAACGTAAACGGCGATCCAGCTCCCGCTTGATCCAATCTCGCTGGTCGGTATCTATACCGTCCCATTTATTGATCGCCAGCACCAGTGCGCGACCTTTATCCATGCAGTGACCCAGTAGATGCATGTCCTGATCCACAATGCCCTCGTGGGCGTCCATCACCAGCACTACAACATGGGCGTCATCCACCGCCTTGAGCGTTTTCACGATGGAAAACTTTTCGACAACCATTTTTACGTTCTTGCGACGTCTCACGCCAGCGGTATCGATCAGGGTATATTTCTGATCACCGCGCTCGTAGTCGATATAGATGCTGTCGCGGGTTGTTCCGGGCTGATCGAAAACTACCACCCGATCTTCGCCCAGCAGCCGGTTTACCAGTGTGGATTTCCCAACATTCGGGCGGCCAACAATCGCCACGCGAATACTGTCCGGATAACGTTCGCGCTCCGGCTCATCGGCAGGTTCAGAAAATTGCGCGAGCACCTGCTCGATCATATTGGAGACGCCGCGACCGTGTGACGCTGCTATCGCAAACATGGAATCTACACCGAGCGAGTAAAAATCCCCAGTGGCGACATCCTCATTGAGGCCATCAATCTTGTTGACGACAACATGAAATGCCTTGTTTTGCTGTCGTAACCGACTGGCCAGGGCCTCGTCTGTGGCATTCAAGCCCTGTCTGCCGTCGACTATAAACAGCACGACATCAGCCTCTTCGATTGCGGTCAGCGCCTGCTGCGCCATCGGCGTATCGATACCGGCCTCATCGCCGGTGATGCCGCCCGTATCAATGACGACAAACGGACGGCTGCCGACTTTGGACTCACCGTATTTTCGATCCCGGGTCAGCCCGGGAAAATCTGCGACCAGCGCATCCCTGCTTCGCGTAAGCTGGTTGAACAGCGTGGATTTACCAACATTAGGGCGCCCGACCAGAGCGATGACAGGTATCATCAGTTTTTGGCAGTAATCTCATACGCAGCCAATTCACCGGCATTACCGTACACATAGAGTACATTGCCTTCGCTGAGCATATCAGCGCGCACACCCTCATCATCGACACGGAAGCGACCGACAAAGTTGCCATCGACCTGTGACAGTATGTGTACATAGCCCTCGAAGTCACCCACCGCCACATAGCTGCTCACTGGAGTCGGCCTGGAAAGCTCGCGGTAGGCCAGCGCACCCTGTGTCCAACGTATACCCTGACCATTGCGCATATAGGCAGTGAGCGTGCCGTCCTCGTCAGCAACGTATACGTTGCTGAACCCCTGTGATACACCGGAAAATGAGGAGGCACTCTGCTGCCACACTTTGCGACCACTCTGCAGATCAATACCCACGACACTGCCCTGGTAGCTCACCGCATACAACTCATTGCCGACCAGCTCCATGGTGCCGTCTACATCGACGATACGCTCGATTTCGGAGCGGCCCTGCGGTATCGCCACACGAACCTCCCACAACAGGGCACCGGTCTCGTCATCAAAGCCCAGTACCCGGCCATTGGCAAACCCGGCATAGACCTGGTTATTATTGAAAACCGGTGTACTGGTACCGCGAATGGTTAATACCGGTACATTGCTATCGTAGGTCCAGAGCAGCGTTCCCGTACCGAAATCGAGCCCCTGCAGGCGGCCGTCGTATGTCTGCGCAACGACGACTTTTCCATTACCCTGTGGCGCGGACAGAATCTCTCCACGCACGGGCGTGGACCACACACGCTCACCGGAGCTCGCATCCAACCGCAGCACATAGCCCTCGGCGCTGCCGACAAACAATGCATCCTCATACACGCCAACGCCGCCGGACAGCGGGGTCTCCAACTCCACCTCCCACACAGTGTCTCCGGAAAGCCGGTTTATCGCGGCGACTTCGCCATCAGCTGCAGCGACATAGATCATTTCTCCGCGAATAGCTGGCCGCAATCGATAAAACCCATCACCCTGACCATCGCCCACATCAATCGACCAGAGCTCGTCGATTTCCACACTCTCGTTTATATCCGTGAGTTCAGCTGGCGCAGTCGCATCATCATCATCCGATTCAAACCACCCGGATATGGTGCTGCACGCTGCCAGATTGATTATCAGGAAGAGCGGTATGACGTGACGGTAGATCGATCGCATATTGTTATTCCTCCAGAGTGTCTGAATCGTCGTCGACCGGGGATACCTCAGGGGCATCGATTAACACGGTACTCTCATCAATTTGCCGCGGGGGCACGGGCGACAGGCTTTGCAGCTTCTGTTGCAGCACGGAGAGGTTCACACCCTGCCCACCGCTGGCAGCCATAGTCATTGCCACGTTGTAAGCTGTACGTGCTTCATCCGGTCGCTCTGCGGCTAGCAGGATATCTCCCTGTGCAATCGCGTAGGACGCACCGTACGGGCCCGGATCGGCGTCCATAAGTATGTCCAGAGCCTGATCGGTACCTCCTGCAGCAGCCAGCACGCGGGCCAATCGCAACTGTGCAATCTGCGCGGTATCACTACCGGCGTCGGCCTTGCCCAGCACCCAACGCAACTGCGCCTCGGCTTCCGCCATATCGCCGTTTTCAACCGCTATAGCAGCCAGTTGCAGGGCTGCAAACTGTGCATACGTCGTGCTACTGAACTCACGCTTCAGCTGTTCAGCCAATTCCACGCCCTGTGCAGTTTGCGGTGAGTCTGGCGTATCCACCGCACGTAATAGGGCCTGGTACATTTCAGATGCCTGCTCCAGTTGGCCTATGTTGCGGGCCTGCCACGCCTGCCAGCCAAAACCACCAGCCAGTGCGAGTACGATGATCGCGACGGTGGATCGACCATTTTCATTCCACCAGCGACGCAGCGCTTCGACCTGCTCTTCTTCGGTATTGTACGGTTCCACGTCGTTCCTTCCTCTTACATTATTTTAGTGCGCAAGCGCTGCGCACAGTGTGGTTTCCAAATCCTGCAACGCCACAGTCACTTGCGTGGCGCGCTCGCCAGCACTCGCCCGCATCGATTTAACCGTGACTGACTGTGCCATCACTTCATCCTCTCCCCAGATCAGGGCGACTTCTGCACCGCTTTTGTCTGCCTTCTTCATCTGGCTCTTGAAACTGCCGCCACCGGTGTGCTGCACAATGCGCAACCGGGGCAACTGCGCGCGCAGTTTTTCCGTTGCAGCGAGCGCATGGCTCTGCGCGTCCTCACCCACTGCAACCACGTACGCGTCGATACCGCGGGGCGCCAAAGACTCGTTCTGCTCCGTCAGTAGCAGGACGAGACGCTCCATTCCCATCGCACATCCTATGGCGGGTGTCGACTTTCCGCCGAGTTGCTCCACCAGGCCATCATAGCGGCCGCCCGCGCAAACGGTACCCTGTGCTCCCAACTTCTGCGTCACCCATTCAAAAACAGTTTTGTTGTAATAATCCAGACCGCGCACCAGGCGACGATTGATTACATAGTTCACACCTGCTGTCTGAAGCAACTCACAAAGACGCGCGAAATCGACCTTCGCCTCGTCGTCGAGGAAATCCTCCAGACTCGGTCCCTCATCCAGAATCGCCTGTGTCTGAGGGTTCTTGCTGTCCAGAATCCGCAGGGGATTACTGTGCAGTCGACGCTGACTGTCCTCGTCGAGCTGCTCCACCCGGGTTTGCAGGAACTCTACCAGTGCGGCTCTGTAAGCCTTGCGCGCAGTTGCACTGCCGATGGAGTTGAGCTGCAGCTCTATATCGCCAGCTAAGCCCAGTTGCCGCCACAGTCTGGCGCACAGAACAATGAGCTCAGCATCCATGTCCGGTGTAGCGACGCCGAATGCCTCGATTCCTGTCTGGTGGAATTGCCGCTGCCGACCCTTCTGAGGCCGCTCGTAGCGAAACATGGGGCCGGTATACCACAGGCGCTGGGTGGTATTGAGCAGGCGCTGCTGGATGGCGGCACGAACACACCCCGCTGTACCTTCCGGTCGCAACGTCATACTGTCGCCATTGCGATCATCGAATGTGTACATCTCCTTCTCGACAATATCCGTGACCTCGCCGATAGAACGCTTGAACAGCGCGGTTTTTTCCACCACCGGCAAGCGAATTTCGCCGTAGCCGTAGCTGCTTAGCACTTCAGCGATTGAGTGCTCCAGAAACTGCCAACAGGCTGTATCACTCGGCAGGATATCGTTCATCCCCCGAATGGCGGTTATTTCACTCACTTGAGCTCCAGTACACGATGCCAACAGTCAACTGTTGGACGATTTGATGATCAGTTTCTCTTCCAGTTCATTGCGCGCCAGTTCCAGTTCAGCTGCGCGCTTTCTGATCACCTCCTCGAGATGATCGACAAAATCCTCATTACTGATTTTGTGGTGTGGTTCTCCGTCGACATAGACCAAATTATTGGGTGTCGCTCCGGTGAGCCCGACATCCGCTTCCCTGGCCTCACCCGGCCCATTGACGATACACCCGATAACGGCCACATCCATCGGTGTGCGAATGTCTTCCAGTCGCTGCTCCAGCGTGTTCATCGTGGCCACCACGTCAAAATTCTGTCGCGAGCAACTGGGACAGGCGATGAAATTGATACCGTTGGCCCGCAACTGCAGGCTTTTCAGAATATCGAAGCCAACCTTGACCTCCTCGACAGGATCCGCTGCCAGCGAAACGCGCAGGGTATCACCGATGCCGTCCATTAGCAGCATTCCCAGCCCCACGGCGGACTTAACCGTTCCACCACGCAGGCCACCGGCTTCGGTGATGCCCAGATGCAATGGCTGGTCAATTTTTGTGGCCAACAGGCGGTAGGCCGCGACGGCCATGAACACACCGGAGGCCTTAACACTGACCTTAAAATCCGGATAGTTGAACTTGTCCAGGATATCGACATGATGCATGGCCGATTCCACCAGCGCCTCCGGCGTAGGCTCACCGTATTTGCGCTGGAGCTCTTTACCCAATGAGCCCGCGTTCACCCCAATACGGATCGGAATGCCCTTGTCACGGGCGCTGTCGATCACCTCACGCACTTTGTCGTCACGACCGATGTTCCCGGGGTTGATACGCAGGCAATCGACGCCATACTCGGCAACCTTCAGTGCTATCTTGTGATCGAAATGTATATCGGCCACCAGCGGCACGGAGACCTGCGCGCGAATCTGCCGAAACGCTTCTGCTGCGTCCATCGTTGGCACCGAAATTCTCACGATGTCTGCGCCGGCATCGGCAATGGCCTTGACCTGAGCAACCGTTGCCGCCACATCGCAGGTGTCGGTATTGGTCATACTCTGGACACTGATGGGCGCGTCTCCTCCGACCGCCACATTGCCGACATGAATTTTCCTTGAAACACGACGCGTGATAGGAGACTCAACCTTCATTTACCACCTCCTGCATACTGTTGGGGAACATCGAGGGTATTGTGCGCAGCACGGCTGAATGCGTTCGGCAGTGTCCCGTCTGTACCTTCGTGCCACCACCACAGTGCGAGTACCAGCAGCAGCAACACACCCAGACCAATAAACACACCCAAACCAGTGCGCTGCAGTTGCACCGGCCGGCTGGCCTCGCGCACCTCGTACTGCACCGAGGGCACGTCGGCAACCTCGTCGAATACCGCCAGCAGATGCTGCTCATCAAGGCCCAACAGTCGACCATAGGACCTGACATATCCCCGCGCAAACGGCGGACTGCGCAGCGCCTGATAGTCATCACGCTCGAGAATGCCCACATAGTTGGGCATCAGCTTGAGGCGGTCGGCCGCCTCCCGTTCAGATAAACCTTGCGCCTCTCTGGCGGCCTTCAACAATGACCCCGGTGTAGTAAAGGCATCAATCTGTTCAACGTTCCCTGTCACTTGTTCAAGGTCCGCTTATAAGCTTGGTACTCAGCGGATTTTGGGTACAGGTTCCGCAGTGCCAGCGCATAGCTGGCTTCGGAGTCGCGGTCATCATCGGCCTTGGCTAACTGGATACCCAAAAGCAAACCCGCTGCCGACTGCTGTCGAACCACGGTCCGATACGTATCGTAGTACCTATTTGCGGTGGGATAATCCTGTGCCTCGTAGCGAATGCGGGCAAGCTCGTACAGCGCTATCGGGTTTGTCCGATCCATCGCGAGGGCGCGAACAAAAGCCTCTTCAGCACCCTGAGTATCGAACAATTTAAGGCGGCACAAACCCAGGTTCACAAACGCATTCGGTCGCCCGGAATACAGTGTGTCCTTAACGACATAGTCCAGCTGCTCCTCCGCTTCCTTATAGCGTTGCTGGCTGTAGAGAAACGCGGCGTAGTTATTGCGGCAGCGAGAAAAGTTTCTGTCCAGACTTATGGCCTTCTTGAAACTCTCCTCAGCCAGTTCGTACTCTCCCGTGCTCTGGTAAACCAGTGCAAATGCTTCGAACACCTGCGGGTTATTGGCATCAATCTCCTCAGCCAGCTGCAGGTTGCGTTTGGCGGCCTCCCAGTTGCCCTCCCCGATGTACTGCCGGGCAAGCGCCACGCGCTTATCCAATGCTTTTTTGGGAGAAGCTTCCTCGGTGAACCCACCCTCGGTTGTGGTGATACATCCTGCCAGACACAGGGACAACAATACCAGGCAGAGAGAATGAAGCGGTTTTTTCATGCTGGCCAGCGAATCAGAAAACATGCCTACCCCACTGTAATTATCTGCGCAGACTCCGCCGCGCGATAGCGTGCATTACGACGTGTACGGTCCACAACCTGCCCTACCAGTTGGCCACAGGCAGCGTCGATATCATCGCCGCGTGTGGTTCTGACGGTCACAATATATCCTGCATCAACCAACACCTGCCAGAAACGCTGCACTGCGTTGCCACTGGGCCTGCGATAGTCGGACTGGGCAAAGGCATTGAAGGGTATCAGGTTGATCTTGCAGGGCAGATTGCGCAAGAGTTCAACCAGTTCTCTGGCGTGTTCAAGCTGATCGTTAATATCCCTGATCAACGTGTATTCGATAGTCACTACACGGCTTTTATCGCTCTGCGCGGCCATATAGTTGCGACAGCTCTCCAGCAGAACGGCAATCGGGTATTTGCGGTTGATCGGCACCAGCTGGTTGCGCAGTTCGTCATTGGGTGCATGCAGAGATACGGCCAGCGACACTTCGCTGACACCCGCAAGACGATCCAGTGCCGGCACCACGCCTGAAGTACTCAGCGTTACCCGACGTTTTGACAAGCCGTAGGCAAGATCTTCGAGCATCAGGTCCATCGCTGCGACCACGTTGTCAAAATTCAGCAACGGCTCTCCCATGCCCATCATCACCACATTCGAAACGACCCTGTCCTTGCCGGGCCCGAAGGCACCGTAGGAGTTAATCGCCAACCACACCTGACCAA
The DNA here is from genome assembly GCF_055809315.1 of Halioglobus sp. D3-4. NCBI lineage: Bacteria > Pseudomonadati > Pseudomonadota > Gammaproteobacteria > Cellvibrionales > Halieaceae > Halioglobus > Halioglobus sp. D3-4. Next base: position 605,613 of record NZ_CM147907.1, on the reverse strand, counting down.
TGATCTCAGCGGCACTGAGGTCGCGCTGAAAACCCTGCTTGCCCGTCGAGCAAAAACTGCAGTCGAGGCTGCAACCCACCTGCGAGGATACACACAGCGTGGCGCGGTTTCCTGCGGGTATCAGTACCGTTTCAACAAGGCCGCCACCATCGACCCGTATGGCCCACTTTCGTGTGCCATCACTGGAGTCCTTCTGACTGGCGATTTCGGGTGGGCGAACCTCCGCGATATCGATCAGTTTATCGCGCAGCGCTTTGCCCAGATTGGACATATCCTCAATCCGGGTAACACCGGCGTGATGAATCCATTTCAGCACCTGCTGTGCGCGAAACTTTTTTTCACCCAGACTGAGGAAAAAGTCCTCCATCTGCACACGCGACAAACCCAACAGATTCACTTTCGGACAAAGCGCAGCGGCTGGGTTATTGGTCGGTGAGAGCGTTGTCATCGGGGATGCGCGGGCGGCTTCCTAGCGCGCGCAAATTTCGCTGGATGCAAAGAAATAGGCGATCTCACGGGCAGCTGATTCAGGCGAATCCGAGCCGTGCACTGCATTGGCGTCAATCGATGAGGCAAAATCTGCGCGAATCGTACCGGCCTCGGCCTCGGCCGGATTGGTCGCTCCCATCAATTCGCGGTTTTTAGCGATGGCGCCCTCGCCCTCCAGCACCTGCACCACCACGGGGCCGGACGTCATGAATTCGATAAGGGCCGGAAAAAAGGGACGCCCCTCGTGTTCAGCATAGAAACCACCGGCAACGACATCACTCAGTCGCAGCATTTTAGACGCGATAATCTGCAGGCCATTATCCTCAAATCGGGAATAAATTTTACCGATAAGATTTTTGCCAACAGCGTCGGGTTTGATGATAGACAGGGTACGTTCAACAGCCATGAGATATCTCCAGAAAGGCTCACTTTGGGAAGCGCGCAATTATACGGATTTTGGGCCCGCGTTTCACCTGCAATCAGCGTCTCGCGGAAGTTTTTTTCTCTTGTAAATCAGTTATTTACAAATCAGGAAGGAAAAGCGGGGATTTTACCTCAATTCAGGCATCTCCCAGCTCTCGCGCAGAGGTATATACGGATTAGCGATAACAGCGAGCAACAGCCGAAATAGATACTGCTAGCTCCCGCGAACGGCACCAGGCGGCGGTTTCGAGTGCCGGGTATGCAGGCAGGCGCTCCGAGCGAAAAGAAGGAACCCACCCCGTTTTATGGGTGTGCGCACTTCAACGCAAGAACTAATCCCGCTCCTCGATCCACGCGGCCTGAATCGCTTCCAGCACTTTCTCCCCACTGTGGCTGGGGTCATCATCAAAGTCAGGCAGTGCAATCACCCAGTTACGCAGGTCGACAAAATTTACTGTCAGAGGGTCTATTTCCGGATGGGCTTCTACCAACTCGATCGCAATAGTGTCTATGTCTGTCCACCGCATCAGCGCTCTCCCACTCAGTGTTGCTCAGATACCATATTGATTGTGTAACGTGGAATTTCCACGACAAGGTCTTCATCTCCGACAATAGCCTGGCAGCTGAGTCTCGAGTCCGGCTCCAGGCCCCAAGCCATATCCAGAAAGTCGTCTTCCAGATCATCGGGGGGATCCAGCGAGTCATAGCCCTCACGTATCAGTACGTGGCACGTGGTGCAGGCACAGGAGAGCTCGCAGGCGTGCTCAATTTCAATATCGTTGCGCAGTAGCGCACGGCAGACACTCTCGCCGGGCTCAGCTTCAATCAATGCTCCCTCCGGACAGAGGTTTTCATTGGGAAGCACTACGATTTTAGTCACTGCGTCACCTCATCATCCAACGAATCCAGCGAGACACCCGCGAGTGCTTCCCGGATGCTCTTGTCCATGCGCCGCGAGGCAAAAGCCTCGCTCAAGCGTCCCAACTGTTCTGTCTGGCTGTGTATCGCATCCGCGTCCAGACCCTCCACCAGGGTCTGTAATTCGGTCATCTGCGCACTGATAGCTTCGCGCTCCTCGGCACTGAGCAGGGCATCACCATCCGCCTTCAGGGCCGATTTCAAACCCTCCAGCAATTGCCATGCACCCAGCCTCTCCTCGGCCAGTTGCCGCGCCTGCATGTCTTCGGCAGCGTGACTAAACGACGACTGCAACATACCTGCAATTTCCTCGTCACTCAGGCCGAACGAGGGCTTGACTGTTATGCTCGACTGCGCACCGGTGATCGCCTCCTGGGCGGACACGTTGAGCAAACCGTCGGCATCGACCTGAAAGGTCACTTGAATTCTCGCGGCACCTGCGACCATCGCCGGAATGCCGCGCAACTCAAAATGCGCCAACGAGCGGCAGTCGCTGACCATTTCGCGCTCTCCCTGCAGAATATGAATCGCCAGCGCCGTCTGCCCGTCCTTGAAGGTGGTAAATTCTTGCGCCCGACTGACGGGAATTGTGGTATTGCGCGGCACGATCTTTTCCACCAGACCGCCCATGGTTTCAATGCCCAGCGACAGCGGAATGACATCCAGCAGCAGCAGATCCCCCTCGGGACGATTTCCGGCGAGGATATCGGCCTGTATCGCCGCGCCCACTGCCACCACCTGATCGGGGTCTATCTCGATAAGTGGCGAACGTTTAAAAAAGTCTCCGACGGCTTCTCTAACCAGCGGCACACGGGTGGAACCGCCGACCATCACGATATTGTCGACCTCCCCATCCAGCTCGGCATCGCGCAGGCACTTGCGACAGGCGCGCAAAGTACGCTTCACCAACGGCTGAACCAGGCGTTCAAAAGTTTCACGCGTCACGCGCAGCGAACCGCCCGCCGGCAGCACGCCCTGCAAATCCAGATCGACTTCGGAATTGTCAGAAAGGCGCTCTTTTGCGGACCGCGCAGCGGCTTGCAGCTGCCGGTACTGACCGGCCTCCAACGTTGGAGAACCACATTCCTGCAACACCCAGTCGGCCAGCGCACCGTCGAAATCATCGCCGCCCAGCGCCGTATCACCACCGGTCGACAGCACTTCAAACACACCCCTTTGCAAGCGCAAAATGGAAATATCGAACGTGCCTCCACCGAGGTCATAGACAGCAATAACGCCCTGCTCAGCGGAATCCAGGCCGTAGGCGACAGCTGCTGCGGTGGGTTCATTTAGCAGCCGCATCACGCGCAACCCAGCCAGCGTGGCAGCATCCTTGGTCGCCTGGCGTTGCGCCTCATCAAAATAGGCGGGTACAGTGATGACTGCGCCTTCAATTTCTCCGCCTAGTGTGGCCACCGCGCGCTGTCGCAGTACACGCAGTATATCAGCCGACACCTCGACCGGGCTGACCTCGCCACCACTGGTGAGAAAACGCACCATGCCTTCATCGCCCTCGGCCATACGGTAGTGGGAACGCTGCGCATCTCCCAATGCATCAGCACTGCCGCGGCCCATAAAGCGCTTGACTGACATCAAGGTGTCCGCCGGGTTCTGAGAAGCCAATGCAACAGCGTCCACACCAACAAGCGCGTCCTTGTCGCCACTGTAATGAACCACGGAGGGCAACATCACCTCACCACTCTCGTCGGGCAGGACTGTCGCCCTGCCGCCGCGTACGGTGGCCACCAGCGAATTGGTTGTGCCGAGATCTATGCCCACCGCGCGTTTTACCTGGTGGGGCAGCGGTGATTGTCCGGGTTCTGCGATTTGGAGTAATGCCATGCTTGGCCTTGGTTATCCCGTTAGTCGATCAATCTGGATTCGAGCAGCTCGGCTTCACTGAGCAGTTTATCCAAATATTGCATTTTGACACAGGCGCTGGCGGCAGCAGAAATATCTCCGGCCGCATACGCTGTGGAAAATTGGTCCTGCAATTCAGCAACATCCGCTCCAATTTCAGTGATCAGGTGGTCCAGTGCCGTTTCCGGGTCCACCAGATCATCCATTTCCTCAAGTTTCTCACGGAGTTCCATTTGCTGCATCAGAAACCCGCCATCGACGGGCTGGGCGGCAACTGTTTCGCTGTTCATTCCCGCCGTCTCCAGCAGGTATAGCGCACGCGGCAAGGGCTTGCGCAAGGCGGCGTAAGCCTCATTGATCAGGGATGAATACTGTACTGCCAGACGCTGCTCATGCGCTGAAGCACCGGCATAGCGATCAGGATGCAATTCGCGCTGCAGTTGACGGTAGCGTTCCCCCAGCTTCCCCTGATCCAGCGCAAAATCCAGAGGCAGGTCAAACAGCTCGAAGTAGTTTCGTTGAAAATCGGGAATCGACATGCCGAAGTGTCACACCGCCATATTTAAACGGTGAAACTCTCCCCGCAGCCACACTCCGCTGAGACATTGGGGTTGCGAAACTGCAAGCCTTCGTTCAGGCCCTCGCGCACAAAATCCAGCTCTGTGCCATCCAAATACAGCATGCTCTTCGGATCGATCACAACCTTGACGCCATGATCTTCAAATACTTGGTCCTCGGGCTGCAATTCGTCAACAAATTCCAGCACATAAGCCATACCTGAGCAACCGGATGTAGTGACACCCAAACGAATCCCAAGGCCCTTGCCCCGGGACTCCAGCTGACCCGCTATGTGCGCAGCGGCAGTTTGTGTGAGACTGACCGCCATACTAGCTGCCTCGCTTTTCTCGCAAATCCTTCACCGCCGCCTTGATCGCGTCTTCCGCCAGCACAGAGCAGTGAATTTTGACCGGGGGCAGCGCCAGTTCCTCGGCAATTTCGGTATTGCGAATCTGTTCTGCTTCATCCAGGTTCTTGCCCTTTACCCACTCTGTCAGCAGCGAGCTGGAGGCAATGGCTGAACCGCAGCCATAGGTCTTGAACTTGGCATCCTCGATAATCCCGTCGGCATTCACCTTGATTTGCAGGCGCATAACATCGCCACAAGCCGGTGCGCCAACCATCCCCGTACCCACACTATCGTCTCCCGCATCGAGTTTGCCGACATTGCGGGGATTTTCGTAGTGGTCTAATACCTTGTCGCTGTATGCCATGTCGTATTCCTCCAATTGGAATTTAGTGGGCAGCCCATTCAATGCTGTCCAGATCTACACCATCCTGATACATATCCCATAACGGGGATAATTCTCGTAATTTTTCTACCGCAGTACGCAATTGCGCGACTGCAGCATCCACATCCTCTTCAGTGGTAAAACGCCCAAAGCTGAACCGCAGAGAGCTGTGCGCCAACTCATCATTCAACCCCAACGCGCGCAGTACATAGGATGGCTCCAGACTTGCCGAGGTGCAGGCCGAGCCACTTGAAACAGCGAGATCCTTGAGCGACATGATCAATGACTCACCTTCTACAAAGGCGATGCTGACATTCAATGCACCCGGCAAACGCTGTACGTCATCACCATTGATATGCACTTCTTCAATGTCGCTGATGCCATCCCAGAATCGTTTGCGCAGTGCCTGCATTCTTACCGCTTCCTGCGCCATACCCTCGCGCGCAATCTGGGCAGCTTCACCCATGCCGACGATCTGATGGGTTGCCAGCGTGCCTGACCGCATACCGCGCTCGTGCCCGCCGCCGTGCATCTGTGCCTCCAGCCGTACCCGCGGCTTGCGGCGCACATACAGTGCTCCGATGCCTTTGGGACCGTACATTTTGTGGCCGGACATGGACAGCAGATCGACTTTCATCTGCTCCATATCAATTTCAATTTTTCCGGCGCTCTGGGCTGCATCAACGTGAAAAAGCACGCCGGCTGCGCGCGTGACCTCACCGATCGCGGCGATATCATTCACGGTGCCGATTTCGTTGTTGGCATGCATCACACTTACCAGAATCGTATCTTCACGCAGCGCGTCCGCGACAGCTTGTGGAGTGATCAGGCCCTCTGGCGTGGGGTCGAGATAGGTGACCTCGTAGCCCTCGCGCTCCAGCTGCCGACAAGTATCCAGAACGGCCTTGTGTTCGATTTTCGAGGTGACGATGTGTTTGCCCTTCTTCACGTAGAAGTGGGCTACCCCTTTTATCGCCAGGTTGTCCGATTCCGTCGCGCCGGAGGTCCAGACGATTTCCCTCGGATCTGCGTTGATCAGGTCAGCGACCTGACGACGACCATTCTCAACGGCCTCCTCTGCCTTCCAACCATACAGGTGAGAGCGCGAGGCCGGATTACCGAAGTTGCCTTCAATGGACAGGCAGTGGACCATCTTTTCCACCACACGTGGATCGCACGGTGTGGTTGCCAGATAGTCGAAGTAAATAGGTTTTTGCATACCGCTGTTGCTCCGTAAAAATTCGCGCTGTCCGACCTGCTAGACTTCTGTCAGGGAGAGTGCAACACCCTGAGGGCTGCGCGCGACCTGACGCGCTGAAATACTTTGAACTTCCCTTCTTTCGACCAGATTGGACAGGCTGATTTCGCTGAGAAAGCCGTGAATCTGATCGCTGAGATCACACCATAAATGGTGGGTGAGGCACATTTCACCCTGCTGGCAATCGCCTGACCCGCCACAACCCGTCGCATCGACAGTCTCGTTTACGGCATCGATGATCTGGGCGACAAAGATCTGATCACCGCTGCGGCTGAGGCGATATCCGCCACCGGGACCGCGCACACTGCTAACCAGATTATTGCGGCGCAGCTTGGCAAAAAGCTGCTCCAGATAGGACAGGGAAATATCCTGGCGACCAGATATATCAGCCAGACTAACGGGACGATCTATCCCGTTCAACGCAAGATCCAGCATTGCGGTTACCGCATACCTGCCTTTTGTCGTCAGCCTCATTACTCTTCTCCCTCATCACTTGACGGGAAGTATGCAATAACCGACTAAAATGGTCAACTATAAAGCCCACTGTTTATGTCGGGTAATAGCCACCGACGATGCGCACGATTATGTTCCGTCCGGGCGCTCGCTAGTTTTGCCGCGCGCGACCCACTTCTGGGTCTCGGTAAGAATACCGCGGAGAATATTGAGCTCCATTTCATCTAGGCGTACGCGGCTGTACAGGCGTCGCAGGCGAGACATCAACTGGCGCGGCGCCGCGGGGTCCAGAAATTCGATGTCAATTAGCGCCTCCTCGAGGTGCGCATAAAATCGCTCCATATTCTCCTGCGAGGCAAACGGCGCATCCCACTCATCAGTATCACCTGATGACTCTGTAGTCGTCGCCTTCAGCATGCGCAGCTCATACGCAACTATTTGCACAGCCATGGCCAGATTTAGAGAGCTGTACTCGCCTGAAGTCGGGATATTCAGGTGCAGATTGCACACTTTGAGTTCATCGTTGGTCAGGCCCCGGTCTTCGCGACCAAACAACACAGCCACCTGTTCACGTCCCGATGCCTCTGCCATACGCTCGGCACACCGCCGCGCATCCATCAACGGCCATGGAATCCGTCGCTCGCGGGCGCTGGTGCCCACGACAAACTGGCAATCATCGATGGCTTCACTCAGGGTTGGCACGACGATGGCATTATCGAGCACATCGCCGGCAGAGGCTGCACGCCAGACCGCCTGCTCATTGGGGTAGTCGCGCGGCGCGACCAGATAAAGCCGCGCCAGCCCCATGTTTTTCATCGCACGCGCCACACCGCCGATATTCCCGGGATGGGTGGTATTGACCAAAACGATGCGAATATTATCCGGGTTCATGGGCTGACTCACTGCGAATGTGTGGCTGGCTCACCCCAACAACGGTTTTACTACCCGCAATACCGCTTTGAAACACTTGGGGTTGCCACACACAATATTGCCGGATTCCATATAGCGGTCGGAGGCATCGATATCAGCCACCAGACCACCGGCCTCACGAATCAACAATACACCGGCGGCAATATCCCACTGCGCCAGACCGATTTCCCAAAAGGCATCGAGGCGACCTGCGGCCACATAGGCCAAATCCAGTGAGGCCGCGCCCGCGCGCCGGATACCGGCACACTGCGACGCCAACTGCTCGATGGACTTGCTATAGGGCCCCAGTTTGTCATCGCAATGCTGTTTGAACGGAATACCGGTACCCAGTAAAGCGCCGTCCAGGCTCACCCGATCGCTGACCCGGATACGGTGACCATTGAGCTGTGCACCGCGCCCGCGAGAAGCTGTAAACTCTTCGCGCCGCACCGGATCCACGATGACGGCGTGCTCAATCTTGCCGCGGTACAGGCAGGCGATGGACACCGCATAGTGGGGAATACCGCGAACGAAGTTGGTGGTGCCATCAAGCGGGTCGATGACCCAACGGTACTCCGCATCCGCATTGCCAATCAGACCGCTCTCCTCGCCGAGTATGGCGTGATCGGGGTAGGCTTTCTGCAAGTGGTAGATGATCTCTCGCTCAGCATTGACATCGACTTCGGTGACAAAGTCATTGACGCCTTTAGCCTTTACTTCAAAGCGGTGCAGTTCATCCGATGCCCGCACGATATTTTCACCGGCCTTGCGGGCAGCTCGCAGCGCTATATTGATCATCGGTTCCATGGGTGCTTCCTGAGCAGTAAATTACGGGGTGAGGTCGTCCTGCTCGGCGCCTTCTTTGACGGGGAGCATCAGATCTTCTTTCGTCACTCCCAACGCCAGTGCGGCAGCTGAAGCGACATAGATAGAAGAATAGGTACCTATTGTGATACCGACAATCAGGGTGATCGCGAATCCGAAGATCATTTCACCACCGAACAGCGCCAGCGCGATTACCACCAGCAAGGTTGTACCAGAGGTGACCAGTGTACGGTCGAGCGTTTCGGTGATCGAAATATTCAGCACTTCGGGTGGGTCTGCACGCCGAATTTTGCGAAAGTTCTCCCGAATCCGGTCGAACACCACAATCGTATCGTTCAGCGAATAGCCTATCACTGCCATCAGCGCCGCCAGTACCGTGAGATCGAACTCCATCCCCACTACAGAGAAAAAGCCCAGCGTGATAATGACGTCGTGGGCCAGTGCCGCGACAGAGCCCAGCGCGAACTTCAACTGGAAACGGAACGCGACATAGAGCGTCACCAGACCCAGTGCCAGCAACATGGCCAGCCCGCCCTGCTCGCGCAATTCATCGCCGACCTGCGGACCCACAAACTCCGAGCGCCGCAACTCGACTGTGCCGCCGGGCACCGCGGCGCTGAACTCCGTTTGCAGGATTCCCAGTAATTCAAGACCCTCCTTGTCAGAATAACCCTGCGGTAGCCGGATCATCACATCCTGATCACTGCCAAAACTGACCACCGTTGCGCCGGCAAACCCGCTAGTCTCCAGCGTGTTCCGAATGGCATTCATGTCGGCGCTCGCACTGTAGTGAACCTCGATCAGGGTGCCGCCGGTGAAATCCAGCCCCCAGTTCAACTGCCGGGTCGCCAGCGAACCGATGGAAACAGCCAGTAACAGCAGCGAGAACCACATCGCCAGCTTGCGCTGGCCCATAAAATTAATCACTTTCATGACTGACGCCCCCCGATGGACAGTTTTTTCACACGCCGCCCGCCATAAATCAGATTGATCATGGCCCGGGTGCCTAGAATTGCTGTGAACATGGACGTCACAATCCCCACAGACAATGTCACAGCGAAGCCCTTGATCGGCCCTGTGCCAACGGCATACAGAATAACCGCGACGATCAGCGTAGTGATGTTGGCATCAAAAATCGTGGTAAAGGCACGTGCAAAACCGGAGTGAATAGCCATTTGCGGCGATAAGCCGTTGGCCAGTTCCTCCCGTATCCGCGCGAAGATCAGCACATTGGCATCCACCGCCATACCCACGGTCAACACGATGCCCGCGATACCCGGCAGAGTCAGCGTCGCGCCCAGCATGGACATTACCGCCACCAGCAATACCATATTAAAGCTCAGTGCCACCACCGCGGCCACGCCAAACACGCGGTAGTAAAGCACCATGAACAACACTACCAGCGCAAGTCCATAGTAGACGGACTGCACGCCCTTGCGGATATTTTCAGCGCCCAGAGAGGGCCCGACTGTGCGCTCCTCGACAAACGAAATCGGTGCCGCCAGGGCACCTGCGCGCAACATCAGGGCCAATTCAGACGCCTCCAGCGGGTTGTCCAGTCCGGTGATCTGGAATTGTGCGCCCAGCGCAGACTGTATCACCGGCGCGGTGAGCAGCTTCTTCTCGTCGTAAGGGACCTTGACCACGACTTCGTTGCCGGCCTCATCCACCTCATAGCGCGTGCGGTACTTCCGCTCGATGAATAACACGCCCATGCGACGCTTGATATTGTGCCTTGTCGCACGCGACATCAGCGTACCGCCCTCGTTATCCAGACTGATCTGCACATTGGGCTGGCCGTTCTGGTCAAAGCTGGCCTGCGCAGTGGAGACGCGCTCACCGGTTATGATGACATCCCGTTCCAGCCATTCAGTGGCCCCGTAGCGGTCCGCACTGCGGTATTGGAAACGCTGTTTCTCTGACGGGGCGGCATCCAGATTCGCCACCAGTCTGAATTCGAGGTTGGCGACCTTGCCCAAAATCCGCTTCGCTTCCGCAGTATCCTGAATACCGGGAAGCTCCACCACGATCCGGTTCTGGCCTTGGCGCTGTACCAGCGGTTCGGACACACCCAGTTCGTTCACCCGGTTGCGCAGCGTGGTCAGGTTCTGGGTCACAGAGTAATCGGCGATTTCCTTGCGTGTCTGTTCGGACATGGCCGCCAACAGATTCCAGCTGTCGCCGTCATCTACGCGGTCCAGTACCAGTTCGGGATTCTCTTCAGCAATTAGCTCACGCGCCTGCTCACGCGCCTCCTCCGTTTTGAAGCGCGCCTCTATCTTATCGTCGTCATTGAGTGTGACAAATCCGCGAACCCGGTTCTCGCGCAGCACACGTTTGGTGGAGTTCAGGTAGTACTCCATGCGCCGTTCTATTGCAGCATCGACGTCGACTTCCAATTTGAAATGCACGCCACCACTGAGGTCCAGCCCCAGCTTCATCGGTTGAGCGCCGTATGTGCTAAGCCACTCAGGAGTGGTTGGCGCCAGGTTCAGAGCGACGATATAACCATCACCCAGCGCCCTCGAAACACTGGATTGCGCAATTAGCTGTTGATCGGCATCGGCCAGGCGCACCAGCGCATTGCGCCCATCCGGGTCTATCTGCTCGCCGAAATGCTCGATCCCGGCATCATTCAGCGCCGTCAGCGCACGATCCCAGGTTTTTTGGTCGATCTGCTGGGCACTGCTCTCACCGGTGATCTGTAGGGCGGGATCGGGAGCATAGAGATTGGGCGCGGCATAAAACAACCCAAGCAGGAGCACAAACAGTACAAGGAGGTATTTCCACAATGGATACTTGTTCAGCATAGTGTCGCTCTAACTGGAAAACAGAATACGGGTGCCAAGACTGCACCCGCGCGAAAAGTGCGCCATTATAAATTAACAGGCAGCAGTCACAAGGGCTGTTTCGGGGTAGCGCTCACCCCAGCCAGACCCGCGCATTGCGGAACAGGCGCAACCAGCCACCATCCTCGCCCCACTGTGCGGGAGCCCAGGAGTTCTGCACTGTGCGATATACCCGCTCCGGATGAGGCATCATGATGGTCGCTCGACCATCTGTGCTGGTCAGGCCGGTAATCCCGGTGGGCGAGCCGTTGGGGTTTGCCGGGTACTGCTCTGCCACGGCCAGGGTGTTCTCGATATAGCGCATCGCCACCGTGCCACTGGCGTCGCAGGCGGTATGCGAAGCCTGATCCGTAAACTCTGCCCTGCCCTCGCCGTGTGCCACGGCTATCGGCAGGTGTGACCCCTCCATACCCGCGAGCAGGATCGACGGGCTGGGCTCCACTCTGACCAGGGCCAATCTCGCCTCAAACTGCTCTGAGCGATTGCGCACGAAACGCGGCCAGTGCTCGGCACCGGGAATCAACTCCTTCAATGTGGAAACCATCTGACAGCCGTTGCAAACGCCCAGCGTAAACGTGTCCTCGCGCTGGAAATACCGACTGAAGTTCTCGCGCATGGTGTCGTTAAACAGAATGCTCTTGGCCCAGCCCTCACCCGCACCGAGCACATCGCCATAGGAGAAGCCCCCGCATGCCACCAGACCGCGAAACTGCGCGAGATCGGCCCGGCCGCTGAGCAGATCACTCATGTGGACGTCCACCGGTGCAAAACCGGCGCGGTGAAACGCTGCCGCCATTTCCACATGCCCGTTGACACCCTGCTCTCGCAGGACTGCCACCCGGGGGCGCGCACCGGTGTTGATATAGGGTGCGCAGATGTCATCTGATGCATCAAAACTCAGAGCAGCAGAAAGCCCAGGGTCGTGCGCGGTATGCCGCTGGTACTCCTCCAGCGCACAGTCCGGGTTATCGCGCAGCGCCTGTATCTCGTAACTGGTGCGCGACCACAGCTGTTGCAGGCCGGCGCGGCTGTCGCTCAATAGCGCCAGCGTGCCATCGACAACGCTGATGGTATCGCCGCTGCAAGCGTGCCCTATCACGTGCAGGCAGTCGCCCAAGCCCAATTCTGCAGCTCGCGCGCGCAGTGCTGCCAGTTGGGCATTGGCAACCTGCAGTACCGCGCCGGCCTCTTCATTAAACAACTTTGAAAGCCCCGTGCCGGGTAGGGACGACACTTCGACCTGCACACCACAACGGCCGGCAAACGCCATTTCCAACAACGTCACGAGCAAACCGCCGTCCGAACGATCGTGATAGGCCAGAACCTGTCCCGCTGCCAGCAGCTCCTGCACCAGCGCATAAAACGCCTTCAGGTCGGCAGCGTTGTCGATATCGGGCACCACATCGCCGACCTGACCACAGGCCTGAGCCAGCGCCGAACCCCCGAGGCGGTTGGCGCCGCGGCCCAGATCCAGCAGAACGAGCGCCGCATCGGCCTCTGGTTGCAACTGCGGGGTCGCTGTCAGGCGGACATCCAACACCGGTGAAAAAGCGGATACAATCAGAGACATCGGTGCGGTGACGGATTTTTCCACCCCGCCCTCATTCCAGGTCGTGCGCATGGACATGGAATCCTTGCCGACAGGTATCGTGATCCCCAACGACGGACAGAACTCCATGCCCACCGTACGTACGGTGTCATACAGCGCCTCATCCTCCGCGCCGTGACCGGCGGCGCACATCCAGTTAGCTGAGAGTTTAATATTGCGTATGTCCCCGATGGCAGCGGCCGCAATATTTGTGATCGCCTCCGCCACAGCCATGCGCCCGGAGGCTGGGCCGCTTACCAAGGCCAGCGGCGTGCGCTCTCCCACTGCCATGGCTTCACCGGCGTAGGATTCGTAGGACACCGTCGTCACAGCACAGTCCGCCACGGGCACCTGCCATGGACCCACCATCTGATCGCGTGCGACCAACCCGGTCACCGAGCGATCGCCGATGGTGATAAGGAAGTTCTTGCTGGCCACACTCGGCACCTGTAAAACCTGCCGCAGTGCATCCGGCACCGCCATATCCAGGTGCAGCACCGGGTGTTTAACTGCCCGACGCTCAATGGTTCGACTCATGCGCGGCGGCTTTCCGAACAGCACCGACATAGGGATATCCACGGGGGCGTTGCCGAAGTGACTATCGGTCAGCTGCAGATGCATCTCCTGCGTGGCTTCCCCTACCACCGCAAAGGGGCAGCGCTCGCGTTCGCAAATGGCGGTAAACCTTGCCAGATTCTCCGGCTCCACCGCCATCACGTAACGCTCCTGCGATTCGTTGCACCAGATTTCGAGCGGCGACATACCCGGCTCGTCATTGGGCACATTACGCAGTTCAAAACGACCGCCCCTGTTCCCGTCTTTCACCAGCTCGGGAAAGGCATTGGAGAGCCCCCCCGCACCGACGTCATGAATGAACGCGATGGGGTTGTCCTCGCCCAATTGCCAGCAGCGATCAATGACTTCCTGGCAGCGGCGCTCCATCTCCGGGTTCTGTCGCTGCACAGAGGCAAAATCGAGGTCGGCGTGGCTCTGCCCGCTCGTCATTGACGACGCAGCACCACCACCAAGGCCGATCAGCATCGCGGGACCACCCAGAGCGATCAATTTGGCACCGGGACGGTACTCACCTTTCTCTACATGCTCCTGACGGACATTACCGTAGCCACCGGCGAGCATGATGGGCTTATGATAGCCGCGCACGGCCTTGCCATCCGCACCCGCCGCTTCCAGTTCGAAGCTGCGAAAATAACCGCAGAGATTGGGACGCCCGAATTCATTGTTGAAGGCAGCGGCGCCGATAGGGCCTTCCACCATAATATCCAGCGCACTGACTATGCGATCGGGTTTGCCGTAATCGTTCTCCCAGGGCTGACCGTAGCCGGGAATATTCAGGTTTGACACCGAAAAACCGGTGAGCCCAACTTTCGGTTTGGACCCGCGCCCCACTGCACCCTCATCGCGAATCTCACCGCCGGCGCCAGTGCCAGCGCCAGAGAACGGCGCGATCGCAGTGGGGTGATTGTGCGTTTCCACCTTCATCAGCAGGTGAATATTTTCCTGCGAAAAGCTGTATTCGCAGGACTGTGGATCCGGGTAGAAACGTCCTGCCACAGGGCCAGCCACCACCGCCGCATTGTCTGAGTAGGCGGAAAGTACGTTCTCGCCACCGCATTCATTGGTGTTGCGGATCATCTTGAACAGGGAGTGCGTTTGAACCTGACCGTCTATAGTCCAATCCGCATTGAAAATCTTGTGTCGGCAATGTTCTGAATTGGCCTGCGCGAACATCATTAGTTCGACATCATTGGGATTGCGCTTCAACGCGGTAAAACTCTCGAGCAGATAGTCGATTTCGTCACTTGCCAGCGCAAGGCCCAGACTGCGGTCGGCATCCTCCAGGGCCTGCCGCCCTCCTTCCAGGATATCAACACTGGTGAGTGCCTGCGGTTCGGCGTGGGCGAACAACGCTTCAGCGGCCTCCAGTGACGTCAGGATAGTCTCTGTCATGCGATCGTGCACCAGCGCTTCAATCTCGCCCCGTGCAGATTCTGCAAGGTCGTCTGGTAATGCCAGATACCACGCAATACCGCGCTCCAACCGTTCGACTTCATCCAACCCGCAGTTGTGCGCAATATCTGTCGCCTTGCTGGACCACGGGGAAATCGTGCCCGGCCGCGGCACAACCAACATCAACGTGGCATCTTCCAGCTCGCCAATACTCTGGATCTCAGGTTGCGGACCGTAGGCGAGCAGGCTGGCCAACGTGGTCTCGCGCTGCTCACTTAATGGGCGGTAAAGCTGGGCGAAATGCACGTATTCAGTGTGCAGGATACGAACATCGGGATGGATACCATTGATCCTTTGCGCCAGTTTATCCAGGCGAAAATCAGACAGAGCGGCGGCACCGCGCAGAGATAGCATGCTGTGAAGAGCTCCAGTTGGAGGTATTTCAGGGGTGGCGGCATTGTACTGTATTTGGCCGCGCACCGTTACCGGAAATCACCCCCAAATTGCCATACTATTTTGGACTGTATGGGCCGACTCCTCGTCGCTAGAATACATGCCATGAGACACGGCACGCTGATACTGGTCACGGTACTGACAATCCTGTTAGGGGGCTGTGAGCGACTGGACTCCCTGGCTGAAATCCGCGAGCGCGGAGAACTGGTGGTGGTCAGCCGCAACAGCCCTACTACTTACTACCAGGACAAGAATGGCCCCACCGGTTTCGAGTACGCGCTGAGTACGCTATTGGCCGAGGCACTGCAAGTCGAGCTGCGAATGGAGACGGTTTACAACCTGCGTGATCTCTTTGCCAAACTGGACCGCCACAGTGCAAACATCGCTGCCGCCGGCCTCACGCTGACGGAGGAACGGACAGCGAGGTACCCGCACTCAATTCCATACTACAAACTGACGCCCCAGGTCATTTATGTCAGCGGTAATAAGCGGCCGCGCAGCCTCGATGATCTCGTCGGCAAACAAATGGTCGTTCTGGCCGGTTCAAGCCACGTTGAAATGCTAAAAGCACTGCGAAGCAGTGAGGTTCCCGGCCTGCAGTGGGACGAGGTGGACGAGGCCGATACCACACAATTGCTAGAGCAGCTCAGGGAGGGTCGGGCAGCGCTGGCCATCGTCGATTCCAACGAATTCACGGTCCAACAAACGTTGTATCCACGACAACAGGTCGCATTCGATCTCGGACGGGAGCAAGACATGGTTTGGTACCTCCCTCCTGGTACAGACAACACGCGGCTTCTGGCATTTATCAACGACTTCATATTGCGCCTGCAAAAAGACGGTACTCTCACTGCGCTGCGGGAAAAATATTTTGGGCACACCGAGGGTGTCTCGCGAATGAACGCGTTCGAGTTTGCAAAAAACGTCGAAAACCTGCTGCCAAAGTATGAGTCCCTGATCAAAAAAGTTGCCAATGAATATCAAATGGACTGGCATCTGCTGGCCGCCATCGCCTATCAGGAATCGCGCTGGGACCCGATGGCCACCTCGCCAACCGGCGTGCGTGGCATGATGATGCTGACCAAGGCTACCGCCCGAGAGCTGGGCGTGGACAACCGTTTGGATGTTGCCCAGAGCTTGCGCGGAGGCGCGCGCTACCTGAAGAATATCAAGCGGCGCCTGCCGAAGAAAATACACGAACCGGATCGAACCTGGCTGGCACTGGCTGCGTACAATATTGGCCTGGGACATCTAGAAGACGCCCGGCGACTGACACAACGACAGGGTGGAAACCCCGATATCTGGCAGGATGTCATGCAGAGATTGCCGTTACTGCAAAAAACGCAGTACTACAAGAACACGCGTCACGGCTATGCCAGGGGCCGCGAAGCGGTCACGTTGGTACAGAATATTCGCCATTACTACAGCGTTCTCGCCTGGCAGGAGATTCCCGAAATTCAGCCGCAGCCACCACTGCGAGCCGACGATTATCTGCCAGAGACACTGCGCGATCTTAAACTCCAGGCGCTCTAAGCTGACCCCGAAAGCAATGCAGCACTAGCGGCGCGCCTGAAAAAAGGCCTTCAAGCGCATACCCGACTCCTGGGCCAGCACACCGCCGTGCCAGTCCACACGATGGTTGTACCACGGCTCGTCCAGCAAGTGACAGGTACTGCAAATAACCCCCGCCCTGGGTTCCGGTGCGCCAAAGACCAGTGTCTCGATTCGGGCATGCACCATCGCTCCGGCGCACATCGTACACGGCTCCAGCGTGACGTAGAGTGTGGCGCCGGGCAGTCGATAGTTTCCGACTACCCGCGCGGCGTCGCGCAGGGCAACAATCTCCGCATGCCCGCTGGGATCCTGCGTGGCGATCATCTGGTTCCAGCCCTCGCCCAGTAACTGCCCATCGCGCACCACCACCGCGCCCACGGGCACCTCACCTTCATCGGCAGCACGGTCTGCCAGCGCCAGTGCGCGGCGCATCCAGGCATCGTGATTAGTAGACACGGGTTTCAACTACTCCAAAGCCATTAGAACTGTCATACTATTATGACTTGCCCGCCAGAGAAGGACGACAGTGCAGTGAGGTTTTTTAACAAGCGACTGATGGTGGTGGTTTCCGTGCTGGCGGCGCTTGGTGTGGCCGCAATTCTCAGTTGGGCTGCACTCGATACCGCGTTTCACGCTACCGGGGACTACGAATTCTGTACCAGTTGTCACGGCTACGAACCCATAGCCCTGGCCTATCGCGAGGATGTTCACGGTGGCAACAATCCATTCGGTGTCAGGGCGGCCTGTAATGACTGTCACCTGCCGCACGACAATTCACTGCATTACTTCTGGGTGAAAGCAAAACACGGCGTGGTCGACCCCACGATGGCACTGATCAAAGAGCCTCACGAGATTGACTGGCATGCCATTCGGGAGCGCCGTGAAGAATTCGTCTACGACTCCTCCTGCCTCAACTGCCACAAGTATTTGCTGGAGGCCACTGAAGGCAATCGAATGGCATTTCGCTCTCATCGCAAGTACTTTAGCGGCGAGACTGACCGCAACTGTGTCAGCTGTCACGAGCATGTAGGCCACAACAGGCTGGGCTACCATCTTGAGAACGCCGGCTGGCCAAAACCTCAGCAAGAAGAATGACGATGAAGCATTTGACACACTATGTATTGCTGTTCGCTTTTCTGTTGCCAGGCGCCACGTTGCTGGCCGAGTCCGACGGAATCGCCCTGGCGGATGTCCGCACACTGAAAGTCGATAGTGGGCTGACCGCAGAGGGCAAGGCCTGTATCAGCTGTCATCAGCAGACCACACCGGGGCATGTCGCCGACTGGAAAGAGAGCCGCCATGCACATGCGGGCATCTCCTGTATCGATTGCCACCAGGTGGCCCAGGACGCACCCCATGCGATGCAACACGCCAATGTGGAGGACACGCCGGTGTTTGTCTCGCCGCTGGTGTCACCCAAGGTATGTGGCCGCTGCCATGTGGCTGCCAAAGAGCAATTTGACGCCAGTGGACACTTCCGCGCCTATCACCAGATCGTTCCCAAGGACAACCTGCACGCGCTTCAGATAGTGCACGAGGGTCGCAACCACCCCGAGTTATCCGGTGCGCCGGGAGAGACCGGTTGTATGCAGTGCCACGGCACTGAAATAAAGCTGGACGCAAACAATCGGCCCACGGCTGAAACCTGGCCCAACAATGGCATGGGTAATGTCTACCCCGATGGTGCCACCGGCAGTTGCACCGCCTGCCACAGTCGTCACAAATTCGATATCGCAGAAGCGCGCCACCCCCACGCCTGTGCGTCCTGCCACCTGGGCCCGGATCACCCCAACATCGAGATCTTTGAGAACTCCAAACATGGTCACCTTTATAACACCGAGGGCGATGAATGGGATTTCGATACCGCCCCGGGAGCCTGGGAACCCGGCGATTATCGTGGGCCGACGTGCGCTACCTGCCACATGAGTGGCATCGGCGAGTTATCGGTGACCCATAATGTCAGCGAACGCCTGTACTGGAATCTCTGGGATAAAGAATCCAAAGTGCGCGGCTCAGACGATGTGCTCAGCCCGCTGTTGGGCGACGGCCCGGCCGGCAGGGAAAAAATGAAGACCGTGTGCAGCAATTGTCACTCTTCGACACATACCGATAACTTTTTCAAACAGGGAGATAAGGCGGTACGCCTGTACAATGAGGCGTATTACCAACCGGCGACAGAAATGCTGGAAGACCTGAAGGAGAAAGGCCTGTTAAAAGATAACCCGTGGACGGATGAATTCCAGATCACCTACTACCATCTCTGGCACCATGAGGGTCGTCGTGCGCGTCAGGGCGCGATGATGGGGGCTCCCGATTATGCACACTGGCACGGCTTCTTCGAACTGCAGCAGGATTTGTACAAGCTTGAAGTTATTTACGATCAACGCTTGAACAGCGGCGAGATAGAGTAACCCTTCCATATGCAGGCAGTCTCGCTGTGAATGCGAAAACACTTCCACCGCGAATGGTACCGCTGCTGATACCGATCGCGGCGTTGCTTTTGTCTGATGCACTGTTGCTGATCGGGCACGGCATGCTGTTGACGCTGTTACCGCTCGCAGCGCAGACCGCCGGGTTCTCGGCCACGGAGGTGGCGCTGACCGGGTCGTCCTATTTTATCGGCTTTGTGACCGGGTGCCTGCTGGCACCAGCAATTGTTAGGCGTGTTGGTCATATCCGCAGCTTTGCTGTACTGGGGGCAAGCTATTCAGCGGTGGTACTGGCCTTTTCGATTCTGCCTCAGTTTGTAGCCTGGCTGCTGCTGCGTTTTCTTGTCGGTGCAGCAATATCCGGCCTGTACATGATTATAGAAAGCTGGTTGAACGAACGCTCAACCAATGAAACGCGCGGCTCTATTCTGTCTATCTATACGGTTATCAACTTGCTGATGATTACCGTCGGACAACAAATGCTGAACCTGGCCGACGCTGGCAGTTTCCAGCTGTTCAGTTTGGCAGCGATACTGCTCGCTCTGGCCATCATCCCCGTATCGCTAACGCTGTCACTGGCACCCGCCCCCTTGCCCAGAGTACGCCTCAACCTCAGGAAAGTGTGGCAACAGTCGCACGTAGGGCTCGGTGGCGCCATCGTCGGCGGTCTGGTGACGGGCGCGTTTTGGGCACTGGGACCACTGTACGCCCGCAGCCAGGGTTACGAAACGTTTCAACTAACGATATTTATGACCGCCGTCGTGCTCGGTGGTGCGGTGTTTCAATTGCCTGTGGGGCGACTCTCTGACAGGTATGATAGGCGAGTGGTGGTTTTTGCTATGGCGCTGGCTGGCGCGGCCATGTCCATTGTAGTAGCAGTGATGCCCTCTCTCGTTCCTTATAAAACCACCTGGTTGCCAATCCTGTTGGCATTTTTATGGGGCGGTGCGGTAATGCCCCAGTACGCGATTTGCCTGGCCCATGCCAACGACCGCGCCGCGCAGGAGGATTTTGTCATGGTTGGCAGCGGCATGCTGCTAACCCTCGGAATCTGCTCCGCTATTGGCGCTCCGCTGGCTTCACTGACCATGCGCTTCATTGGGCCCGAGGGGCTATTCATTTATTCCGCTGTCTGCCTGTTTGTGTTCGCCACCGCCATCGCCGTCCGACGACGTACCCATGTGCTGCCGCTGCACGAAGACAATGAGCCGTTCCGCTCAACCACGGATATGGCCACGCCGGCTGCTTATGAAATGGACCCGCGAACACCGGAGCCAGATCCGGATGCGAGTATGGAAAATAACGCAGATACAGGTGCTGCAGACCACAGCACCTGAGAAGGCCTGTACGGATATTGCTGTCCAGCAAGACACCCGCGCCGTCATTCACAGAATATACGGCACAGGTGGGTGGTGTTACCTTATTACTTCAGGTTGGCGTTCACAAAATCCCAGTTCACCAGAGCCCAGAAAGCAGCCAGGTAGTCTGGGCGCTTGTTGCGATAATCGATGTAGTAGGCATGCTCCCACACATCCACTGTCAGC
This sequence comes from Halioglobus sp. D3-4, assembly GCF_055809315.1. NCBI lineage: Bacteria > Pseudomonadati > Pseudomonadota > Gammaproteobacteria > Cellvibrionales > Halieaceae > Halioglobus > Halioglobus sp. D3-4. Next base: position 584,804 of record NZ_CM147907.1, on the reverse strand, counting down.
AACGCTGTAACAGAATCGTCTGTCAACGGTGTTTCTGCATTGCCGGTGTTAACTATTGCAAGGCTGCCGTCCTGCTTTTTTACCAACCAGGTCCAGCCAGAGCCAAAATTCCCGATCGCTGATTCGGTGAATTGCTCCTTGAACGCATCAAATGAACCAAAGGAGGCCTCGATTGCACTGGCAATATCACCTGTTGCTGTACCACCGCCCTCGGGACTGAGACAGTTCCAGTAGAAAGTGTGGTTCCAGACCTGTGCTGCGTTATTGAACAGCCCGCCGCTGGCGCCTTTGACGATATCCTCCAGCGATTTGCCCTCAAACTCAGTGCCGCCAATCGCTGCATTCACTTTGTCCACGTAAGTCTTGTGGTGCTTGCCATAATGAAAATCCAGCGTTTCACTGGAAATATGGGGGGCCAGTGCGTCTTTGGCGTAGGGTAAGTCTGGTAGTTCGATTGTCATGGTTCCTCCTATGACATTAAATATGAATTTAGCAGCTATACTGATCGATACTATCGGCTGCAACGATATATCGTGAATGGCTGATTTTACATTTGCTACATTCCGGTCGCAATTTTCATGCCTGAATTGTGTAAAAAAATGAACGGCATGGTTATTGCTACCTATGCTGGTGCTATACGGAGGCTTTTTGCTGCACTCCGGCTTTAATCCCGCAGCACAAACTAAAAGGGAGATCATCATGGAATTTGGCGGAGTACTTGGTTTGATCGTTTTGATACTCGATATCTGGGCGATCGTGAAAGTAGTAGGATCCGGCGCAGGTACTGGCGAGAAAATACTGTGGACTTTGTTGATTATACTGCTGCCTGTCATCGGCCTGATCGTCTGGTATGTGGCAGGCCCGAAATAGGTATTGACAACACCTGTCAAACACTTTCCAGTGAGAAAAAAATGCGGGGCCAGTAATGGCCCCGCATTTTTATTGTCGCTTCATTACTCAAGCGATGGTTACACCGAGGGCGGGCCCCGTCCAGTTACCAGGTGGATGACCAGCAGGATGATACCGATCACAAACAGTACCCAGGATATCTGCCCTGCGATAGCGGCGATCCCTGAAGCACCCAGCAGACCGGCAACCAATCCCACTACCAGAAATACTAAAGCCCAATAAAGCATCGTCTTTCTCCTTAATTGTTGAGTGTTGGATGTCGACCAATGTCTAGCTCTCGCTGACCATCAGCTTATTGCTTACTTCCGCGACACCCTCTACCTGCCTGGCGATTTCGCCCGCCAGATCCCTCTCTGCAGAGGAGTCCACTGTGCCGCTCAACGTCACCGCATTGCGAACCGTGTCGACGTTTATATCCAGACCATCGGTCTGCTCATTGGCAAGTAACTTTGTCTTCACTTCGGCAGTGAGGGTGGCGTCTTCAACCTTCGCTGACAGTGCGCGATCATCTTCTGATTGCCCTGACCTGGCTTCTTCCGGCGCCACGACCATGAGACGATTAGTCACCTCGGTCACACCATCGACACCAAGTGCCAGCCGCTCGGCCAGTTCCTTGTCGACTTCCGACTCCACCTTGCCGGTGAGCACAACAGTTGTACCCATCACCTCGGGATCAATAGTGAAGTTGTTGAGGTGACGATTGAACAGGTAGATGGTGTCGAGTTTGCCCTCGCGCCAGGCATCACTGGCGTGTCGTTCAAGGCTGGAGGATGTTGTGGGCTCGCTGGTCGTCGCCTCCTGACCAGCATAGGCCGGCATGGATAACACCGAGCTCAATGCCAGGGTCGTACATGCCAGTTTGATAGCATTCATATTGTTCATGTATCTCTCCTGTAGTTTCATCAATGCCGGTACGCATGGAAAAAATGTGCGGACACCACGACCGGCTTCAGCAAAGTCGTTGCGAAAAGCATGCCAGCACGAGAACACTGGCTAAAAATGAATACGCTATATCGGGGAAAATAGCTGCCTGTAAGTACTCTACCGAAAAATTGAGAATTTCTGAGGCTGGCAGGACGAGTACAATGCCGTGCTCCAAAATCCCAAAGTTATCCAGTTGGTGGAAGATGTGACAAAGTTAACTGTATGATTTACAAACGCCGGAGCTGGACAAAAAAATCGACAATTACTTTATTTCCTCGGCAAGCTCTCGGCTAGTGTACTTGCCATCAATACGTTGCAAATCTGACAATGGCCAGAGAAACTATTACAAAATCCGGAGCTGTGGCTACCGGGAAGATACCAACAGGAGCGGCACACCTGCCAACACGGATGAATGGTAAACAGGTTACAGGAACGGATCATGCCCCCCGTCGCTTTATCTGTGCAGCCAATACGCGCTGGTACAAAAAATGCATGATCACAATGAGACAAATTCCACCCGTCAGGAGCAGTTTTTGTGAACGATGTAATATCGCTGAACGACCTTATCGACAAACGGGTCTACACAACATCGGGCATTCAGGAGGGCGCAATCGAAAACGTTATGGTAGACCCTTCGTCAGGCATTGTCCGCTTTGCCTGCATCAGGGTAAGCGATGACGTGTCGATAATGATGCCCTGGGCCGCGATGATTTTTTCCAAATCAAAAAGTGGCTTTGTGCTTACACACAGGGGGGAATCCATCATGCGGCGCCGAGTGCTCAACTGATAACAGCACCACTTACATTCAGCTGGGCGTGAAACGCTGCCCGAAATATTCTACGCAATCGGTATCAAGGAGCCTCGTACTCGTTAAGCCTGTTATAGAGTGTTTTAAGGGAGATACCCAGACTGTCTGCGGCTGCCTTTTTGTCCCCATCAAACGACTCCAGAGTCGCGATAATCTGCTTCTTCTCAGTCTGTTCAAGCGATGCCCCAACAGACACGCGCAGGTAGTCTCCCGCCTCCACGAGGTCGATCTGCCCATCGGGAAAGTGCTCTCTCTCCAGCTGCTGATCGGCCATGATGTACGCCCGCTCTATCGCGCTCTTAAGCTCCCTGACATTGCCCGGCCAAGGGTAGCTCTGAAGTGCACTCAGAGATTCTTCCGAGAAATACTTTGCCGTATCGTTAGCGTCATTGAGTTCATTGAGCAGATATTGCGCCAGCCCCTGAATATCACTTCCCCGACTTCTGAGCGGAGGCATGTTCAACACAAACTGTGCAATGCGAAAATAGAGATCCTCGCGCAACAAGCCATCGTGGATGGCCGTCTCTGGATCGCGATTGGTGGCCGAAACAAACCTGACATTCATCGAGATATCTTTGGTACCTCCCACGCGGCGAAACTTTCTTGTTTCCAGAACGCGCAGCAATTTCACCTGCAAATCCAGTGACATCTCACCGATCTCATCGAGAAGTAAAGTCCCGCCCTCTGCCCGCTCAAAATAGCCGGCATGCTGCCTGTCGGCGCCACTGAAACTGCCCTTTTCATGACCGAACAGTTCACTCTCTGCGAGCTCTGCCGATATAGCGCCGCAGTTCATCGCGACAAACGGGCCATCCAGACAGGACATCTGGTGTATCGTTTGCGCCGCCAGTTCCTTGCCGGTTCCGCTCTCGCCGACCAATAGCACCGTCGCGTCAGTGGCAGCAACTTTCCGGATCACACGATAGAGTTTCCTCATTGGCGAGGAGTTGCCCCGCAACAACCCAAACTGATCTACGGCGCAGTTGATCACTTCACCGGTCACTTCAGATTGTGCGGTCCAATCCTGCTGAATATCTTCGAGCAACTCTCCGACAAATTTTTCGTCCAGAGGTTTGCAAAAAAAATAGCTCGCCTGAAGCGCAATGCCCCGCCGGGCACGCACCGGATCATCCACATCGTGCATTAAAGCGATCTCAGTATCTTCATAAAATGGTGTGGACTCGCCAAGTAAGTCCAGCCCTTCCCCATCTTCAAGATCGAGTGCAACAAAGGCCACAGCGAAACTACGGGATTGTGTCTCGAGCAAGGCCTTGGCATCCGCCAGGTTATTGCAGACAACAGGACTCAGCCCACTGTTGACCAACAGTGCACGCAGCGCCTCGGTGTGTGGAGAGTCAACATCGACAATGAGTGATTGCGGTTGCTTGCTGTTCGTCATTACTTACAAACTCCAGGGGTGGTGTTGGCTGGATCCACAGCATTCTATAGGGTCGTTCGTATCGTGTGTGAGCGGCAGCCCATCAGCATCCTGAAAAAGGACCCGCCGGAGGGCAATATAACAGAAAGCGCCCGGTGGTATAGCATACCCCACAACTTGAATATGGCGCTGTGTACCTATTTTTCAACCGTTCGGATACCGGGAATGAGATTCTCAGGCGGGGAACTGCACGCTGTCAGGACAGCCGAGCTAACGGCCATTATTACCCTGCATAATCGTTTTCCATGCACAGCGTCTTATGGGGAATTCTCAAAAGGTGGCCTGATAATTGCACCCTTAACGTGTGACGTCAGCATGACGCAACTATGATCGTTCAATTCAGTGAAACGGGAGAATACCGATGACACTCTTAGGCAGAAAACTTGTTACATTATTATTGGCCGGATCATTTGGGCTGTTTGCGTTGTCCGCATGTGATCAGGACGGCCCCGCAGAGGAGTTCGGGGAAAAATTGGATGAGGCTACGGATGACGCAAAGCGCAAGCTCGAAGATACTACTGACTAGTAGCTATAGTACCTACCATATTTGTAATTATCATGTTTTTCACCGAGGCCGTTATACTTAGCTAAACCTACACCTGACTTCAGGAGCAACCATGAACGAGAGCAGCACAATATCGAACCAGAATGACAGCACAGGCTCTACCGGCGATCTTAAAGCTGGCAAAGATGCCGTTACCGAAGCTTACGAAAAGTTGATGGAGGCGAAAGCTCACTTCCGAAAAGCAGCAGAAGCAGCCGGACTGGACCTCAAAGATGAGGCCGTAGAGAAAGTGCAGAAGAGGCGCGAGGACCTCGAAGCGCTGGGCTCACAGGTTGTCTCATCTACCAAGGAAAACCCGCTCGCCGCTATCGGTATCGCATTCCTTGTTGGCTTCATTTTCTCCAAACTGATGTCGCGTAACTGATGATATTCGACATCGGTTTAACTGCAGCGGGTGAATAGCCGTGATTGAACAACCGACTGCACAGACGACTGGGCAGGAAGGTCAGTCGAGAGGTGATTCTGCTGGTGCGGCAAACGGCAGCCCCGCAGCTGATGAGAGAGTGGGCGCGGAAGCTGTCACGGATCTTCTCCAGCAACTGGCCGGGACAGGTGCAGACATCACAACCCTGCTGGGACAGGAATTACTGCTCGCACTCGGCGATTCGATTCGCATCGCCATGCTCGGCCGCACCCTGATTCATTTGGCGGCGCTCGCCTGGCTGGGCTTTGCGATACTTGTTTCGTGGATCGTTTTCGACGCCACAGGATCAGGTCCACTGGCAGCGCTGACATTTCTTTCTCTGCAGGTTGCTGCAGCTCTGCTCGTCCTATGGATGATTCGACGATACAGTGCCAGTCTGACGCTGCCGCGTACCCGCGAACACCTCGGAGCGCTGCTGGGCAGGGAGCGGCAATCGTGAGTCGAAAAGACCGGGTACGCAATATCGAAGAGTTGGATCAGCGCCTGACGACTCGCAACCGGCGTTTGATCCGATCACAAGCCAGCGCACAGGCGCATTTGCAAACTTATAGCCCGCTGTTGCTTATAGCCGCGGGCATCGCCGCGGGCGCGCTGGTACATCGGATCGGCTGGCGTTCGACCTACAGTTTGTTGACAATGGTATCCGGATACCTCGCAGACTATGGCGAGTTGGGGTCGCCTTACAGCGATTGACAACGCTAGCCGTACAATCTGAACGGCGCGTGTCAAAACATAGCCTACCGATGAATTTCAAGCAGCGCCGGAATGTGCTGGAAAGCTCTTGTGGATCTCTGCGATCAGTTTTGGCAGTGCTATGAGGTGGGTACCCAGAATCGGCTTACCTGTTGTCAGCAGCGCAACTACCAGATCGCGGTCGGGGTCCGCCCAGGTAAAGGTGTTCGACATCCCGACATGCCCGAAGGCGCGAGGATGATTCCATCCATACAGGCTGAATGAGTCCGTTCCCATCATAAAGCCATTGCCATATCGCATCGGCATCCCAAGCATTCTGTCTAATTCGAGGCTGGTATTTGGCACGTTAACCAGTTTGGCCACAGTAGACGGCGACAGAATGCTTTTACCGTTGTAGCCCCCATGATCCAACATACACTGATAAAGCGTAGCGATACCCCGTGCGGTAGTGATCAGGTTGCCGGAGGGAATGATACCCGCGAGGAACCGCGGGTCGTTGGAAAGCGTTACCACCTCGTCCCAGGGAATGCCCAATATTCGTTGAAACATTTTCGACATCATCGGGCCCATTCGAAAACCTGTCATGGCATTGTGGGCGACATGTTCCGTTTGTTCCGGCTTTACGCCGTAATCAAACCATTTCAGGCCCAGCGGTCGCTTGAAGTCTCGGATCAGAATATCTCGCACACTCTTGCCTGTGACCTCTCGCACAACGAGGTCCATGATGAAACCACCGCTGATGGTATGGTATGCAGGTGCGCCCCCTACTGCCTGTGTCGGTTTCAGATCGAGCACAAACTCACGGATCGCATCAATATCCTCGAGCACATCGAGATCAAGCGCCTCGGCTTGCAGAACCGGGATGCCGGCGCGATGGTTAAGTATCTGGGACAGCGTGATTCCACCCTTCCCATGGCGTTCGAAACCGGATAAATAGCTGGCTACCGGAACCTCCAGATCAACGACACCATCGCCCTCAAGTTTATGCATCAGAATGGAGGTAACAGCCTTCGCCGCAGAGAACAGGTTCACCGGTGTATCGACGAGCAGGGGGACGGCATCGCGCCCGGGCACCTGCCCCACAGAGACGCCGCGCGCATGGCCCACGGCGCGTTCGAGAACGACATTCCCCCGGTGGTAAATACACAACTGCAGCCCCGGATGAACGCCACTTCTATACACATCAAGCGCACGATCCCATATGGCGTCGGTTCCTGAAACATCGGACTCCACCCCTATGTCCGTGAGCCCTGCGATATCTTCGGGTACGCGGATTTTGCCAGCTGCATAGTCAAGAACACGGTTTCTCACTGACGCTACCTCACTCTATCTGCGCGCCATTGGCGCATTCAACTAAGCACTTTCTCTGGCGGCAGGCCATCCGCCAAGCGACGCCCGCTCACACACACGCGATGGCGGGGCACGGACGACGCGTACTTTACCATGCCTCGCAAGCTTCGGGACGCTGACTGTTTCGCCCGCTACAGTGTCCGCAACAGATCGCGCTCGACAGTGCGGCTGGACACTAATAGCAGCGCACCACCTAACCCACCCAATCCCACTGCACACAGCAGCGCGTAGCGGATTGACTCAACACCAAAACTCGGGGCAAAAAAATCACTCAGGAAACCCACCACCAATGGCCCCAGACCGGCACCGACAATATTGGTGATAAACAGCATGATCGCTGCGGCTGTAGCGCGCATGCGAAGCCTCGCCATGTTCTGATTATAGGCATAGATCGCTGGAACATAGACATTGAGCAGTACATAAAACGGGATGAAGCATAACAAGGATACGAGCTTTTCGTCCGCCAGCAGAAACGCTGCGCCCAATGGAAAGCCGGCCAGCGTGACCACGACCGGCATCCAGAGCCCGCGCGCAGGGGTCTTCTGCGCCATGCAGTCGACCAGACGTCCACCGGCGATGGTCCCCACCGTGCCACCGATACCGACAACGAGTCCCATCCAGTTACCAATACTGATGGGTGCCATGCCGTGGACCCGGCCAAAAAATTCGAACCCCCACATCAGCACGGCGTAGCCAGTGAGCGACAACAGGGAGAAACCCGCCATCATGACTACCCAGGACCGGCTGGAGGCAAGAAAGCGCAAGGTCTGCGTGAACGTCGAATACTCCGTGCTGGCTACCCGCTGCTCGGAATAGCCGCGCGGTGGTTCTCTGACTGTGAATCGCACCAACAGGGCCACCAACAGCCCCGGTGCGCCAAGCACAATAAACGCCATGCGCCAGTCAAAATACTCGCGCAAATAACCGCCGCCCAGATAGGCAAGCCCGGACCCCACGAAAGCGCCAGCGCTGTATATGGCAAGCGCGGTGGCGCGGCGGCTCACTGGGAAATAATCAGCCAGTAAGGAATGTGCCGGAGGCGTTCCGGCGGCCTCGCCAATGCCGACAAACACCCTGGCCAGCGCCAGTTGCGCGAAACTCCGGGCCATGCCGGAGGCCACGGTCATCGCGCTCCAAAGAGCCAACCCGATAGCAATGATACTGCGGCGATTTCCACTGTCGGCCCATCGGGCTATCGGGATACCGGCAATGGTATAAAGGAGTGCGAACGCAAACCCGACAAGCAACCCCATCGCTGTGTCAGACGCGCCGAATTCCTCCTTGATAGGCCCGATAAAAACAGACATGGCCTGACGATCAATAAAATTGAATACGTAGACAACGAACAGCACACCCAGCACATAGTTCGCATACGTCGGCGACAGCGTTTGCGAATGGCTGTCTTCTGTTGCTGGTGGTGAAGCTATCTTCGCAGTCTTGTTGTTATTCATAGTACTATTTTCGACAACAGGCAGGACAGGTTGCCGCTGGATCGTCATACTGAATTGAGTATGACGAAAGCTATCTGGCGATCAATTGGGCTGTAAGCCGCAGGGGGTGCCTGAAGATGTACCGGTTGTTGTGGACATCGGGCTGGTACAACAGCCGCGAAGGCCGGCCCCTGACGGGGGCCCGATAAAGTTTCTGCACGCGAGCGGCAAATCCGCCAAGCGAACGAGCGGGCAAGCCTGATGAAATCAGGTACCAGCTCGCAATATATAACTGGTTGCCGAAGCGCGCCCTATTCTACCGTGGCGGCTCGCGTTGTTATTTCCACGTCAACCACTTCACGCCATGGCTTATCGTTAGGCCCAATTTCATCGATGTTGATACCAGTCTCGCCGACGTCGGGTTGGAAGAACGCCAATACCAGCACACCTGTTTTGTAGGTTGACTTGGCCTCGGGCTCCTCTGCAACCTGCATCAACATAACCAGCGCGTCATTCAGGTTTGACTTGGTATCGGGAAGTAGTGAGATATCATACACCGTCTCTCCATCCATGCCTGTCTCACTTAGCAGCGTCATGTACTCCTGTACGATCTTTACTGCAGCCTCGATTTGCGCTCGCTGCTCCTGTGCAGCTGCCGATTCAGTCGCGTCTGCCTGCGCGAGTTGCAGGGGGGCACCACCTTCGTCTGCTGCTGCAGCCGAATTGGCGGCAAAGGTGATTACGCTGGCGATTGCAAAAATCAATGATTTAATCATAGGGAAAGCATTCCATAGTACAAAGTTTAAATGTGAGGGCGCCTACTGGTAACAGTGCTCTCAATCATGAAGCTGGAAATATACTAGCACAACGAAATCCAAAAATTAGCTGAAATTTCGATCTGTTTACACCGCACAAGTGTAAAGAATCGTGACACCCGATACCCCTGCTGTTTACAGGCAGGGTTTCGCAACAATTGGCGTCTGCTGACGCGTCCTGTGAGCCTATATCTGCATAGCCCAGCGCATGGCCTTGCAGAGCAATTCACGATACTCCGGGAGCCCGTAGGTGTCGGGTTGATGGCCTATTGCCGAGTAAAACACCCTGCCTTTCCCAACACGGTGGCGCCAGACCTGGGGGTGCTCGCCGGGCATGTTATCGACCCACCCGGGAGAGAGTTCACCGCGAGTCACATACGAGCTTTTATCGAGCGTCAGCAAAATTTCGTATCCCTTATCGCGGGGATTTGAGGCAAAGGCATACCACTCCTCGGCAGGGATATGCCAGCTGCCGTCGAGATGCTCGGTTAGTGGCGCATGCGCGTCCGCAACCAGCACTCGGGCATCCTGAAACTGCGGGTCCATAGTATGTCCGTGAAACTGTGTGCCTATCAATGTGCTGACATACCAGTCCCAGTCGTAGGACAAATCCCCACCGGAAGCATGCACACCCAGCCAGGCGCCGCCCCCTTCGAGCCACTCCCTGAATGCCACGCGCTGTGGCGCAGTGAGAACATCCCCCGATACATTGTTCCATACCACCAGCTGGAAACTGCGCAGACTGGCCCGTTCATGCACTTGCGGATTATCGGTAATGAATACATCCCACCCGTTTGCTTCAGACAATTCACTGAATGCCCGATCGGCCGCAGAAATCGCATCACCGTGGCGAAAACCGTTAGTTCTGTTAAATACGAGTACGGCCGGCCTATTGAAAACAGGCACCTCAGAGTTTGTCATATCAGCACTCCTCCCGGCGTTGCGACAGATCACCAGCATAGCCGGCTATTCCAGTGCCGTCATCGAATAAGTGGCGGTTATTCACCTTGTGAGAACATCGGTGGACTGGCGCGAACATGAGCGTGTTGTACCTGCGCAACTCGCCATGCGCATGTCACGCTTTTATTATGGCCAAGCCGCCTTGCATCTCGGTATAGTTGTCTGCACTTGTCAGACACCACAGCCGAGGATATACATGAGTGACGCAGTACTGTTCGATGCCCGCGATGACGGCATCGCAATCATTACGCTTAATCAACCGGATACTCGCAACGCGCTGAGCAAAGAGATTCGCCAGGGTCTCTTCAGCGCGTGGGACAAGTTTGAACAGACCCCTGAACTACGCGTGGCAATTCTGACAGGGTCCGGAGAGCAGGCTTTCTGCGCCGGTGGCGACTTGAAAGAGATGGTGGATACCGGGCTGAAGGTACCACCGCGCGATATGTTTCCACAGCCCTACGATACCGTGGAGCTGTCAAAACCGACTATCGCTGCGGTCAACGGCATCGCCTTTGCCGGCGGTTGGATGATTGCACAAGCCTGCGACTTGTGTGTGGCCAGTACCGCTGCAAAATTTGCGGTCACCGAGGTCAAGGTGGGGCGAAGTTCTCCCTGGGCAGCACCGCTGATTCATATGATTCCACAACGGATCATGATGGAGGTTTTACTGACCGGCAAACCCATCACCGCGCAGCGCGCCTACGAAATTGGCCTGGTTAACCGTCTGGCTGAACCCGGGCAATTGCTAAACGCGGCCATTGAACTGGCCGGGGAAATTATGGACGGCGCTCCGCTATCTGTGAAAGCGGCGCGAGAGACTGTCATGCTCTCCACCGAAATGGGCCGCTCGGCGGCGTTACAGGCTGCCAGACATGCCTCAGAATACTGCTACAACAGTGTGGACGCCCAGGAAGGCCCCCGTGCCTTTGCTGAAAAACGGCGTCCAAAGTGGACGGGGCAATAGCGCCACAGTGCGTTCGGCGTGCATATACCCGAGCAGGAATGCCTCAGAAGGAAGCACTCGGGGCGCTAAACGACACCCTGCTCAATCATCGCATCTGCCACCTTGCGAAAGCCTGCGATGTTGGCACCGAGCACCAAATTGTTAGCGGCACCAAATTCAGCAGCGGTGTCGCGCACGCCGGTATACACATCGGCCATGATGCCTTTTAACCTGTCCTCTACCTTGTCGAAACTCCAGGACTGCATACTGGCGTTCTGCGCCATCTCGAGCTGACTGGTGGCAACACCGCCGGCATTCGCCGCCTTGCCCGGCCCGAAATACATACCGCCATCAATCAGAACATCAACCGCAGATTGTGTCGTAGGCATATTGGCCCCTTCCACGACAGCCAGGCACCCATTGGCCAGTAGTGCTTCAGCATCTTCCGCTGTGAGTTCATTCTGGGTAGCGCAGGGAAAGGCCAGTTGACCGTCGAAGCGCCACACCGCATGACCGTTTTTCGGGTAATCGCTGGTCGGGACAAATTCTGCTTCTGCATGGACCTCCAGATATTTATGCAATCGTTCGTGGCGCACTTCCTTCAAGTCCTTGAGCGTATCGAGGTCAATTCCCTTGTTGTGATACAGAGTACCGCTGGAGTCGGAACAAGTTACCGGGCAGGCGCCCAACTGGTAAAGCTTTTCAATTGTGTAAATCGCCACATTGCCGGCGCCTGAAACCAGGCAGGTTTTTCCATCCAATGACTCACCGCCATCCTCGAGCATATTCTGGGCAAAGTAAGCACAGCCGTAGCCGGTGGCCTCCTTGCGCACACGGGATCCCCCCCAGAGCAGGCTTTTGCCGGTAAGCACCCCCTCATAGCGTCCAGTCAGGCGCTTGTACTGGCCGAACAAATACCCGATTTCCCGCGCACCCACACCGATATCGCCGGCGGGCACATCGGTCGTCGGGCCAATGTGTCGGTATAGTTCGTTCATAAATGACTGACAAAAGCGCATAATTTCAGCGTCGGATTTCCCCTTTGGATCAAAGTTTGCACCGCCTTTACCGCCGCCGATGGGCAACCCTGTCAGGGCATTCTTAAAAATCTGCTCGAAACCCAGAAACTTGATGATGCTGGCATTTACGCTGGAGTGAAAACGCAAGCCGCCTTTATAAGGCCCCAGCGCCGAGTTGAATTCAATGCGATACCCCTTGTTGACCTGTACGTTCTTCTGATCATCCACCCAGGGTACGCGAAACATAATCTGCCGTTCAGGCTCAACGATGCGCTCAATAATCGCATGTCTGCGGTACTGCTCATTTGCCTCGAGCAGCGGTTGCAGCGAATCCAGCACCTCCTCCACTGCCTGATAGAATTCTGATTGTGCGGGGCTACTGGATTGCAGTTTGGTGATTGTCTCGTGAATATACGACATGATTACAAATTCCTTATACTTCAGCTTTGGCCAATTGCAGGCGCCTTCGACGGCGCACGTGTCACGCGCCGGGGAGTGCTGTGCGCACCTCCTACCCGGTGACTACGTCAGAAATGCTTTTGCATCCAGATCGACACAGTGCTGGAGGTGCCGCTGAATCATCACCTGAAACATCCGGTCACTGCGCTCTCCAGCGGCTGAGAAACTGGCGCCCAGTATGGTAATTAACAGACCGTGCATAGACTGCTCTCGATACTGCTCCCAACACGCTTCAAAGCCCAGATCAACACCCATTTCCTGCAGTACTTCGCTGTATTCACGCACAACATCTTGCTCCCAGCGCCTGCGATCATCCGTATCGACACTGCCGCCCATAAAATAAGCCAGATCCGTCAGGGGGCTGCTCTCACTGGTCGTCTGCCAGTCGACGATACACACTACGTCGTCATTAAAGAGTATGTTTTCACTGCGGAAATCTCCGTGTACCAGTGTTCTGGGCCCCTCAAAACACGAGACGAAACGACTGTGCCGGTCGACATAGTATGCTCCGAATGCCTCGCACTCCGCACTGATACCACTGCCGAACCGCGCAAGGAACCCCGGCCAGTACTCCTGCAACAGTGCCTGCCCGAATGCTCCGCCATCATCGCGCACCTGACTCATGACATAATCATGTGCGCCCACGCTTTCATCACCGTAGAATGCAACAGCAAGTTTCGCCGCCTCGCGCATCGCCAGTTGTGCATGAGCCAGGGATTCACCGACCAGTTGACTGCCGGGTTGCGCCGGTGCCATATCTTCCATCACAGTGACAAACAGTTGGCGATCGTCAGTGATCTCATTCGCGTATATGGCGGGCGTGCGCATACTCGTCCGTCTCGCCAGGTGGCGATAGAACATCACCTCATTGTAGTATGCGCCTTGGGCGCCTGCCATTTCCCGCGCTTTCTCATCTGCCGCAGGAAATTTTATGATCACTGAGTGCGGGCAACTACCCTGCTCACCCTCATATGCCAGTGAAAAACGGGCATTGTCGCCCATCTTGCCCGTACCGATGACCTGATAATCCAGCGCCTTAACTGCGCCCTCGCCAAGGTATCCGCTTCTTTGCAGGACCTGCGTCAGCCACTGGGTTGTGACTTTTTCTGGTTGCGTGACAATTTCTACCACTACGTTCACTCCTAAGGGGATTTTAGTGCAGACTCAATTAGTCCCTGACGAGGCGCTGCAGCTCTACCATAGATTCCATCTGATCAAAGCGGCGAAGCAGGCTGAGTAGGGAACTGATGCGTTCTTCGCTGGCTGCGACAGATGCGCATGTGACGAACTTCTCTTCCAGTTGTTCCGCGGCAAGTGGGTTTGCGGCGCTGCCTTTGGCATATTCGACGCTGGCCGAGAGCATACGCCCATCGTTCAACGTAATTTCCATCTCGACCGGGAAATGCCCCCGCTTCAATTCATCGGGCGAAGAGTGGTTCTTCCGGTAGTGTCGCGTGACCTTCTTTATCAGTGTCTGGACGCCCTCACTCTGCACCTCGGAATCGGTAAATTGCGCCGGCCCGACTTCACGTTGCAACAGTGCCTGGGCCGTGCAGTACTCGACACTGAACCGCGCTTCGTCGGCAGTGGCCGGATCGGTGTGTAGCAGGATTGTTCTGGCCGATTCGGGAATGGTGACACTGATTTTTGCAATGTCATCCGTCGAAAAAGCATTCGATGTGATGATTTCCAGCGCACAATCAATGGACGAATGGTTTGCCCCACAGCAGGGGTAGGGCTTGAAGTTCAAGCCACTTTCCAGCAGTGAGAATTGATCGTACGCCGGAAGGTGTGCACCTGCCAAACCCACACCAGCTTGGCCACCTGGAGCGTCGACTTCGCCGAACAAGCGAAGATAACCAAACTGGCCCTCAAGAGCAGCACTGCTGGCACCAACACCTGCCCGCGCAAGCAGCGAGGCTCTTACGCCAGCTGCACAGGCGTGGCCAGCAGCAATCGGTTTGGCGTCACTTCCACTGTTCTCGCGCAAACCGGAGGCAGTATTTGCCGCCAGACCGAGTGCATTGGTGATAGCTTCCTGATTCAGTTCAAGCAGGCACGCGCAGGCGGCTGCCTGCATCACAGGGCCCAGCACCCCGACGGGAAACCACCCTCGCTGAATCAACACCGGGTGAGTCTGATTGGCGATAGCGATGCCGACCTCGAAGCCCACCTGATAGGCGCGAATGATGTCGTAACCACTCTTATACTCGCCCTCGGCAAGTGCAAACAGTCCCGGCAATAACTGATTGCTGGGGTGAGCAACCATATGTGTATTGATATCGTCCAGTTCGAGACTGTGCGCGGCGATGCCGTTGTAGAATGCTGCATCCGCTATCGATGCGGACAAACCCGTCGCCCAGATACTTGCAGGCCCCTCGGCGACGCTATGAAGCGTCATTGCCTTGAGGAACACTGAAGACTTTGATCCGGCCAAAGTCACGCCCAAATAATCGGTGATAGCGGCTTTGATCATACCGACCACGTCACCCGGCAACCCCCGCTTGGGGTAGGATGCTATAAACCCTGCAAGTTCCTGCGTTTTAAGCATCGTGGTTCAATTTCGCCATTGGATAGATTGGAAGACAGGCGGGGGCAAGCGCATCTACGACAGGTCAGAGAACATCGCCCGCCACGCCCTGTGAGTCTGTCCAGAGCCCGCCGCATGCTGGCTGTCGAAAACTAGCTGCCTGAAGCCCTGTTGCGGTAGAGATCAGCATCCACTGCCGCAGCCATTTGATTGGGATCGAGACGCCCACCGAGAAAGCTGGCCACCTCTGCACTCACTTCGGCGGGGCGATCAATCAAGTCTCGGTAGTTTACGCTGAGCACGCGGAGGTTAGACTTTGGCCCCATCCAGATATAGATATCCTTAAGGTGGTTCTTGTAAGCGCGTGTCAGTTGCTCCGCTTCAAGTTCAGCACCATCACTTCCCCTGTGCTCGATCATTTTGGACTGTGAGGCAATTATTTCATCGAGGTCGCGACGCATAAAAATCAGGTCATAGTCCTTCCCATCGGGCAGATACTTCAGCAAGGGCGATACCACCTTCACAACCTTACCCTGCGCATCATCAATCCATGATGCATCGTCCTTGAGTCGCTGCACGATTTCCAATTCATAATACCCTTTCGGGTTGTCCTTGTCGGGTGTGCGCAAATCATCAGTCAGCGCTTCCATACCCGCGCCGACCAGCATTTGCATCATTGCCGATGTCCCTGACCGGGGAAGGCCCGAAATAATAGTGATCCTGTCGCTCATACTGTTTACTCGATCCATGTCATCGGAGGGAAAACAACCGTATCGCTTGCCGGGCAAGTCACCACACGAAAAGCGGGCCTGAGGCTCTAGCATAGCGGTATTAATCGCAAATTTGGAGGCATTTTCCGAATTTTTCCCGCGATTTCATGCGCACTGTGTCTGCGGTAGCAAGTTTCCACTGCGCAAACCGTGACAGGCAAAGTGCCTCTACACAAGCGCCCGTTTTATGGACTATTATGAAGTGCGTATCGGTATAGAAGATACCTGAATGGTTGCGTCGAAGGTGTTGTAATAACACCGAAATCGCATTGAGAGCATGTTGACGTACGCCGTAATTGTCGATCTTCACTTCCAATTCAGTATTTCGGGCCTGCCTGCACCGGCCCACCGAGGCCGGACAAACCCCCTATCTTTCCTGGACGTTGGGTACAGGAGATTCGTCAGAGGAAACTGCATGCGCTCATTGAGTAGTGAAAGAATGCTCCCCGGGGCAAGAACAGCAACCGCGCTTGTCCTGTCTGTCATTTTCGGACTTGCTTCATTATCGCCCCTGACATCCCCGCCCGCCCTCTCCGATGAAGGGAATTCCACCATGAATCGCACTGTGACTATTCAATCGGGCGCTATCTACGG
Source organism: Halioglobus sp. D3-4 (assembly GCF_055809315.1). Taxonomy (NCBI): domain Bacteria; kingdom Pseudomonadati; phylum Pseudomonadota; class Gammaproteobacteria; order Cellvibrionales; family Halieaceae; genus Halioglobus; species Halioglobus sp. D3-4. Next base: position 568,173 of record NZ_CM147907.1, on the reverse strand, counting down.
CAATCAACTCAGTACAGGCGTCCTCGAATTCAAGGGTATCCCCTATGCTGCGCCACCGGTAGGCGGTCTGCGCTGGAAACCACCACAAGCGGAAAAACCGTGGACGGATGTTAAACCCACGCAGCGATTCGGCCCTCCCTGCCCGCAACCCGCCGATGCGGACAGCCCGATGTTTGATGCTGATGCCGCCTCTGAAGATTGCCTCTACCTCAATCTTTGGACCCCTGCAAAGAAGGCCAGCGAAAGGCTTCCCGTCATGGTGTGGATACATGGTGGTGGTTTTATATCGGATACCGCGTCACAGGACTTCTACAGCGGGGAGAGACTAGCGCTGAAAGATGTCGTTGTTGTGAATTTCAACTACCGCATCGGACCGCTGGGCTTTTTGGCTCACCCTCTACTTTCGAAGGAATCTGAACACAATGTGTCAGGTAATTATGGATTGCTGGATCAGATCGCCGCACTGCAATGGGTGAAGGACAATATTACAGCCTTTGGCGGCGACCCTGACCGGGTAACGCTGTTTGGGGAGTCCGCTGGCGGAAGAAGCGTCGCTCACTTACTGGTAAGCCCACTGGCAGACGGACTTTTCCACGGCGCGATTATGGAGAGCAGTTCCACCTACAGGCCCATACAGCACTTACGGGAGGAATGGTATGGCCGACCGGCCATGGAAAAAGTGGGTGAAGATATCGCTCGACAACTCGGCAGTGCACAGGCCGAAGACCCCATCGCCGACATGCGCAGTAAATCTGTTGAGGAACTGATTGAGACCGCTAAGCCCAGATTGCCGGGAATGACTGTTTCATCGGATGACGATGGCGACAACGGCTATCCTTTTGAGCCAATCGCTGATGGCTGGGTCGTACCCGATGACCCGGGCGATCTGTTCGACCGCCACAAAGCCCACGATGTCCCGGTCCTTCTCGGTTCAAATGCAGATGAGGGAACTCTGTTCTTGCGCAAGGCCTTTTTTATGACAACGCGCAGAGCACAGGCATCGATCGACGCGGCCTATCCCAAATACGGCGACAAGATTGCCGCCGCGTATCAATTGAACGCTGACGACATAGAACCCAAGCAAGTATTGAACCTGCTTTCATCAGATATGAACTGTGCAGCGCCGATGCGCTCTATTGCCAGAAACATGGCAGCCTCGGGCAACCCGGTCTGGCTGTACTACTTTTCCTATGTGCGCAACGACTTCCTCGGCAAGCGACTGGGTGCGTGGCACGGTAGTGAAATCCGCTTTGTCATGAATAGCCTCGACAACGGCAGGGCCAAAGTTGAACCGCGCGACAGAGAAATGGCTGACATAATAAGCAGTTACTGGACTAATTTTGCGAAGACGGGCAACCCCAATGGCCAGAGTTTACCCCAATGGCCTGAATTCAAAACCGACACGGGTGCCTATCTGGAATTAAATGAGACTGTGGTCGCCAGGGAAAATCTCCGCAAAGATACAATAGACCTGGTCTCAGAGATTGAAGTGGAGCGCCGCGAAAACAGACGGGGCCAATGACGTTCACAGTGACTGCAGAGTATCTCTACCCATGAACCGGGTCGAAACTGAAACTGGCTGCCTGCGAAACCTGACGCCGCTGGAGCGGCGTTTCTTCCGAGCGCCGAATTCCTGCGTGATTCTGACCCTGCAGATCAAAGGCCATGTTGATCCCGCAGCGTTACAGAGGGCTATTGCTGCGGTACAAACACGCCACCGCCTGCTCCAGACAAGCACTGCGGTAGATGAAAGAGGCAATGCGTGGTTTACCACCGAGGGCGTTGAGCCTATTGAACTGTCGACGGTAGACCGGCACAGCAACCAACAGTGGCTGCAGGAGGCTCTGGACATCCAGAAAATACCCTTCAGGACTGCCAGCCAACCTCCGATAGTATTCAGGCTGTTACACGCCTTTGATCGATCAGATCTCATTATCTCCTGTCACCACATGATTTGTGACGGCCTGTCACTCACCTATCTGGTGCGTGACATAATGACAGCGCTCGCCCAGCCCGACAGGGCTGTCGCTCCGCTGGGCGATCAGGTGCCCGCAGAACGTGCCAATATTGATGCAGGTGTTGTGCTAGACCAGCAGCGCCTGAGTGCGATTCAGGATGTGAATGCAGCCTGGGAGAAGCAGAGAGTCCTCTTTAGCGAGATTGATTACCAGGATTTGTTCACCTCGTACTGGAACAATTACACTTTCGATGCCTGCACCATAACGCTCAGTCGCAACCAGACCTCCCGCTTGCTCGAACACTGCAAGCGGGAACGGGTAACCGCCAATACCGGGCTGCTGGCCCTGCTACTGCACACTCAATATCGCGTTCAGGGAGACGCCGAGACCTTTCTGCGGCGTACCGGAGTCGCTGTCAGCACCCGCAGCTTTCTACTGCACAACCCAGGAGAGGCAGTGGGCCTTTACGCAGCGGGTGCCATGTTCGACTTCCCTTGCAACACCGGCGATTCCCTGTGGAAGTTTGCTCGCAAACTGCACAAAGCCATCGCAGTGTCAGCATCCAGTGAGAGCATACTGAAAGGCCTGGCTTACGCGGACTCAATTGACCCCACGCTTCTCGATGCAGTACAGATGAAGCGCTTCGGTAGCTGGATAGGCCCCGACGCCAGCGGTTACAAAAAAATCCAGGAATTCTGCAAGCGTGACGATGTGATCGCCACCATGGAAAAAAACAGAGCACAGAACGCCAAACGTGGCGTCCTGCTGACCAACCTGGCTCGAGTAAATTTCCCCGCAGAGCAAGGCGGGCTCACAGTGGAGAAGTTATTCTTTTACCCGGGCACGTCTGATATTTTCGAAAAGGCATTTGGAGCTATTACCTACGACGGCTGCCTCAATCTGGTGTTCAGTTCTATCAAGGAGTGTATCGACGAAGCGACGGTATCGGAATATGTGGCGACGTTTGAATCGATAATTGCGCATGAATTTGGCAGCTGACAGAGCCCAAACGGATTCACGTCAGGACAATTGAGCCTTTTCACCCTGACCCGGCTGGCTATCCCGTTGGCTTTTTTGCGGAGATCAATAGACACACACTAGCATGATCACCCAGCAGCATGTCTTTTGCCGCGGCGGTGACTTCATCATCAATCGTGCGCGAGACTTTCAACGAAGCGAGGTATAAATCGAAATTTTCGCGGGTTGCCACAAGAGTATCTTCTGTAACATTGAATATCTGAATATCAACAAAACCCTGATCAGACAGAATACGTTGATACACCTCTTCGATATCCAGAACAGTTTGCGGCCTAATTTTGGATAAAAAAGTCCTATCGTTGGTGAAATCCGTCGAGATCTGCTCAAAGCACGCGAGCACACCGGCGGGCCTGAGAAGACGGAAGGCACTTCTGAGCAACTTTTCTCTGCGACACAGCCTGTCCTGCCCCGCTATCCAGACAACCGCGTCGGCTGAAGCAGGCGGCCGCTTGATTTTGGCGAGATCGGATTTCTCAAACGTCAGAGACGTATCGGCAGGCGAGCAAGCGAGCAGCTTCTCTCTATCGGTAGTAATACCCACCACAGACGCATCAGGGAATGAGGATTTGAAATAGTCGGTTGTCGCACCGATACCGCACCCCAACTCGACGATAAGCTCTGGCGACGCCGGCAGGAAGGCGGACACCTCTGCCAGCAGCGCTTCGCTGGATGCCCGTCCGTCGCTCCGGCTATCCGCCCAGAAACCCAGGTGACAACACCCCGTGTCACCAAAAAAGTGTTCGATTATGCGCAGCGCGACAGCACTGGCTCCTTGTTCGTAATCAATTGCAGTATCCAGTGGCAGGCGGTTCGCGATATCACACTCGCTGTCTCTGCCACCACCCGTTTCTCCAACCCATACCTCAATTCCACCGCGAGCGTTGGGCTCGTATCGCCACCCCGCTTTGCGCTTCACCGCGACTTCGGGGCCGAAGGGGTTTGCCATGCCAATAAACAGCCCATGCGGCGTTGATACCATGGTACGGGCACCATAGTTGAAATGGTTGTCAAAACCGTTATGGGTGACCGATAGCCAGTGCACACCATCGCGGGTTCGCCAAATATCGCACCCGCCATAATCGCGGACCAAATCATCGAGGTCGATATGCGCGGCCGTCTGGCGCATGGCTTCCGTCCAATTATCGCGGTGTATAAAAGGTAGCGACATCATCCAGTCAAACGTACCTGCATACAGCCATCCATCATGGACGTTCATTGACCACAGGTAGCCGGCCGCAAACTTACCGAAACCCGCGCCAAGACCGCTGAGCGGTACCTTCAATCCCTGCGGCGTGACGCGTGGATCACCCACGATAATATCCCATGAATTATCGGGTCGGATTCTTAAAATCTCACACGGTGCGGGACCAACATTAAGGTCCGGATCGCGGCCGCCTCCCTGTATCGCGGTGCCCACATATAAGTGCCCATTAAAGGCTTTGAGTGTCATCGCTATCTGGTTCAACTGGCCACGGTAACCGCCTCTGTCCATCACCAATTCCCACTTGTAAGGTGGTGTTCCCTGGGCAGACGTTTTCCAGATTTGAAACCCTTCATTCGGGTTCATTGTGCCGGCATAGAGGTGGTCGTCGAACACCTCCATATCAAACACTGTTGCGTTGTTGGACGTTCCAAAGCCAGGCTCGCACGCCAACTGCCAGCGATCGTTCGACGGATCGGCATTGACGGCTATTACCATATAACCCGCCTTATTGGGTTCACGCGCTGTAGCGCCAACAGCGGGCGCTGTAAACATCAGCCCCCGAAATTCTATAAGCGCGCGCACGCCCCGTGGTTTGTATTCATCGGGAAATCGTAAGCCCGGCTCAGAAACCTCCACAAACTCTTCACCATCAATCGAGCGCAACAGCGTTGCCTCGGGAGTCTGGTGACTTCCCATGGTCGGTACATACAGTGCAGGCTCTGAATCACTGGCGCCTTGAAACACCAGCATGGCTCTGAAGGCAATGCTGCGCGGCACTTCAAAACCATCTGCGCCGATAACTAAAGGGGCATGATAGACGCGCGTCCACTGCGCCAGAGTTGGCGAGTAACGCCATATCTCTGCGCGCAGATCAAAGTCGAAAGGGCCTTCCGGTGTCTTTACCGGCCACATGTCAGAGTTCCAGCCGACGCCACCGGCCATCTTCCGCCAGCGCCCGCGGTGCGCTAACACAGCGCGCGTAGTACCCACATACAGATGCCCCTTGTACCAGGCCATTGAGTGTGGATAGGAGTTGTAACCATCGCCGAACCCCCGGACAGCGACCGGGCGAAAATTTCCCGCGCTCAATCCACCGGGAATCGACATACTTCGATCATCATGTTGGTTACTATTCAAATGCTATCGGGTAGACACTGTTATTCTGGAATGCTGTGAGCATTCTTCAGCCCGGCAAGCAGACCATCAATATCAGGGTGCAATACGCCCAGCCTGGGGTTGATTGCCAAGGCCTCGTCTATTTCTGTGGATACCTGCTCCGGTTGCCCCATCCTGGCATAGAGCCTGGCGAGAGCATAATGCGTCTCCGCCGATTTTGGGTTTACCAAAAGCGCCTGACGAAAATTTGTCAGCGCCAGTCCGAATTGCTCCAATTCCAGGAACGCCATGCCAACTTTATGAAAGCCTTCGTACAGTTGAGGGTTGAGTTGCACAGACCTCTGGAACTCCCGTACAGCGTCGGCATATTCCTGCTTGGCGAAATAGATATCGCCCAGCAATTGATGCGCACGTGCCGCACCGGGGTTTAACAGTAATGCCTGCTGAACTTCGTGAATCGCCTCCGATTCTCTTCCCTGCTCCGCCAAAACGGATGCCAGCTTGAAGTGAACAAGTGGCAGTTGCGTATTGTACTTCACTGCCAGACGGTAGGCCCTGATAGCCTCCTCAACAGCTTCTCTCCCCGCGTATAGATCACCCAACATGAGATAACCGAAACTGTCCTCAGGAGCGTATCGTACGGAAAGCTCGCACAGATCGATCGCTGAGCTAATATCGCCAGCTTCTGATTTTAGATGGGAGAGGATCAGATAACCCTTCGCCAGAGAAGGATCCAGCGACAGAGACTTTTCACATGCAGTGGTAGCGGCTTCCAACTGGCCGCGGATCAGGTAGATCCAACCCAGCACAAGATGTCCCATGGGATGCTGAGGATCGTGCTCGATGATATCGAGACATTCGGTGAGCGCTTGATCGACATTACCTTTTTGAACGTAAGCCTGGACCACCTGAAGGCGCGATAGATTGCCCGTTCCCAGGTCTTTCAGTGTGGGGATATATTCATTCACTGTCGATGCCAACACATGCTGTAACTAAAAACCCCGATTCGTTAAACGCGCGTATCAAATTCAATCAAAAAAAATGCCGCGCGACTTATAATATGCTAATAATGCATTGTTTACTATTTGAAGCGGTGTATCGGGGCCTCCTAAAATAAAGTGATTTGTGACATGAATAACAGTTCAATCGTGAATGAGCCCAAAAAACGGGCACGCCCCCTCCGCAGCTGCCGATAATAGGGCAATTCACATGCAACCAGAGCTTTCACGAGAAGCTGAAATTCTAAAGATCAAATCGAACAGCTTTATTATCGTTAATAAAGCTGATGATCGACGTATACAGTGCGGCCAAAGGGAAGTCGAACTGCTTTCCCTGATCGACGGCTCGAGAACCCCGCAGCAGATTTGTGATGACTATACACGCAGGACAGGACAGTCACTTGCCTCCCGGCACTTGCAGGAGTTCCTGAATCAGCTGACAGATGTAGGTTTACTCTCGGATGCAGGCTCCGCGGTTGCAGAGAAGCAACGCAATCGTAGGAGAGATTATCGGAGCCAAACCTGGATAAATCGACGCATCGATTGGGTGGAAAAAGTTATCGGCTGGATGCTGCACCCCGCTACACTGGTTCCTGTCTTTCTTCTCGTTATTCTCGCTGCCACTATTTTTATCAAGTCTGCGGATACCATGTTGGATCAGTTCCAATCAGCCGCCGCTGATTATGGGCTGTTTCTGGTACTGTTTATCTTTCTCGGAAATGTTTTTGTTGTGACCTTGCCGCGAGAGGTTTTGATGGGCGTGGCCTGCCGCAAGTTTTCTGGGCATATCGCCAGTATAAGGCTGTATTTTTTCCGTCACCTCGTACCCTACTTTTTCTGTGATATTCAGGACTCCCTGGCCCGAATAAGCCGTCGCGGTCAGCTGACGCTGCTGATCCTGCGGCCATTGGGCAATATTGTTATCGTATCAATCGCGGCGATTCTATGGCGGCTTGCCCCGAATGACTCGGCGATTTCCCTTTTTATCCTGATCGTTATGGCGGCAGCCATCATATCAGTACTGGTAATGCTTAACCCATTTGGTCGCGGCGATGGTTACATGCTGATCTCCTATCACTACGGCATCCAGGATCTGCGAGACTGGGCGATGTCAGAAGCTCGAAATATGCTGTTATTCAGGCCGGGTAAGAGAGCGTGCAGTGAGCACCGCCGCTTCTGGCTGCGAATATATGGTTCGGGCATTTATATCTTTCAGTTACTATGGTTTTCTTTCATAATCGGGTTGATTGGATGGCTCCTTATATCCCGATTCGAGGGGTTTGGTGTACTTCTCTTCATCACTTTGCTTATCTGGTGGTACAGGGATTCAATAGAGAATAAATTCGTGAAAATTGGCTGGTATCAGAAACTCGTAAAGGCAATTGGGAAAGAGCGAGCCGACTGGCTCCTGCGATTGTCGTTCGTTGGGATAGTTATCCTTATAGGCTTCGTCCCCTACGACTATGAAGTGTCTGGTCAGGTAAGGCTCATGCCCGTCGCACAGCAGGGCATTCGGGCGCAGATAGAAGACGAGATACAAGCTGTCCACGTCAAAGAAGGCGATTTTGTACAGGAAGGAGATGTTGTCGCAACCCTGGCAGGCCGCGAAGAACGTGCAGCAGTGCAGACAACTATGGCTGAATTAGCCGCGGCAAAAGCGCAACTGGAATTACTCGAGGCGGGCACACGCGAAGAAGACATCACTATTGCGCGCCAGCAAGTAGAAGAGTACCGGATTCAGCAGAAATTCCAGCGTTCCGAAGTCGAGCGATTGAAGGTACTTGATCAGAGCAGCTATGCCAGAAAAAAGGATCTGGATGAGACGATAATGCGCCTCAACGACGCCACCAACAGTATCGCGTTAGCAGAGGCAAATCTCGAGCGGGCAATTAACGGCCCGCGCCCGTATGAAATCAGCGCGGCTCGCGCCGAAGTCAATCGCTTGGAAGCGCTGCTGGAACACAATCGGGTGATGCTTTCCCTCTGCGAGATTCGCACTAACCTCTCAGGCCAGGTTATCACGGTCAATACATCAGATCGTGTCGGCAATACCGTTGCTCCGGGCGACCTGATCCTCGTTGTCCAGGACACCTCATCGCTGGAGGCAGAAATTGCCGCCCAGGAGTCTGCGGCGGGGCGCATCGAGCCTGGCATGCCGGTTGAGATCAGGCTGCGGGGGCTTGATGGGCAACTGTTATCGGGGGAAGTCGCCCGCGTATCAATGAATGCTGTCAAAGAATCCGACTTCCAGGTGGATTTATTCCGAACAGACAGGGAAGCTCAACTGGAACTGCAGCGGCAGACAAAAACAGATAAGAAAATCCGTATCTATGCGACCCTCGAAGAGCGGGACGAAGGCCTCGTGCCCGGTATGACGGGTACTGCACGAATTTATATCAGCTCCGGAACCCTCTGGGGTGCGATAGCCAAACCGATTCTGCGTTTCTTCCGCGTCGACGTCTGGTCCTGGCTACCCTAATAGTCGTATGCTGTTCCAATACTGGATTCGTCCAGTATTGGAATCGCGTCTCTGTTCAGGCCTGGCAATAACCGCCCAACGTCGAGATTGTGCTCGCCGAGTCGAGGGCCGGGGTACACCGTCGTTTTCATACCTTTCAGTTTGAAGGGCACACCTACGAATTTCGCCTGGCTGACACGTTCAGCGACGCTACCCGAGGCGGCGCTATGAAAGTATTGGCGAAATTGCAGGTGAGGATCTTCGGTTAGTTCGGCGACATTCACAACTGCAGCAGCACTGACACCCGCTCCCTGCAGCTCAGCCATCAGTGCGGAAGACTCCCTTGTAGCAGTCCACCGCATAATCAAATCATCCAGCGCATCGCGGTTCGCAAGTCGGTGCTCGTTAGTCACGAAACGGGAGTCACTCTTGAGGTCCAATCCTAGGTGACTCCCGGCATCCTCATGAGATTGATCTGCCTGCACAATGTCACAAAACGACAGCCACTGCTGCTCACTTGTAATCGACAATGTTAGCCAGCGATTCTCCCCGACACAGGGATAGCACCCCTGCGGCGCGAAATACGCACTGGCATTGCCTAATGGTGCACTGGACTCTCCGTCGATCTCCCACTGTAGTAATTGTTCTCCAATAAGCGCGTGGGTGGCCAACTCCATCTGCGACAGATCGATAAACTGCCCCTGCCCCGTAAGCCTGCGGTGGTGTAATGCAGTGGCAATCGCCGCGGCACCGCCTATACCATTGATCACATCCATCTCACGAATGCGCTGCGGCGTATCGTCACCCCTGTAGCGCGTGAGGCTTTGGATACCACCGAGGCCCTCCATCACGGCTCCGTAAGCGCAGTAACCCGCATAGGGTCCTGTCTCCCCGAATGCCGACATCGAGAGCATGATGATGTCCGGTTTCAGGCCCGCAAGAGTGGCGTAGTCGCAGCCAAGCTTTTCCATGACACCCGGGCGGGAGTTCGATACGCATATGTCTGCAGTCGCGACGAGTTCATACAGCATGGCGCGGTCCGCCGGGCGATTCAAATCCAGTGCCACGGATTGCTTATTGCGATTAATCTGATCCCAGGGTGTCTGCTTGTTGTATGCCTGATCCTGCGTGCGTCCTCCCCGAAAAAAACACAGCCTGCCAGGATATTCTATTTTGATAACATCGGCGCCGTAATCGGCGAGCAGCCTTGTACAGTGCGGCCCGGCCCAACTGTGGGTAAAGTCGACAACGCGAATACCTGCCAGCGGCTGTCGTATTTCACTGGCGGCAGTTGCCTGATCCTGCGCAGGAGAATCACTTCCAAAGCCCCCTGCGGGCATACCTGAGCCGAGATGATCAAGCACGGCGTCGTGCTCTCCCAATGCGGGTGTACGCCCGGTTACCCATGGCGTTAAATGCATTTTAAAAGGGGCATCACAAATGCGGACTGCGCCCAACTGCGGGTGTTCAATGGTCTGGAAAAACTGCCTAGCCTCATGCTGGCTTGAATTCAGCGCTTCATCGAGATCGGCGACATAGCCGAAACTCATACCATTGCGCTGGCCGACATCAAAGATATCGTGTCTGGACAGTGCTTCAGCCCAGTCTTTTACATGCTGGTTTATCAGCGCCCGGTTCTCGATCCTGTCGCGTAAATGATAGAAGTCCTCACTTGCCAGCACCGAATCTCCGAACAACTTTGACCCCTGTGGCCAACGCCGAAACGGTGCTCCAATCACCGTGACATACCCGTCTTTACAGGCAAAATTTCCCCATGGAACGAAGGGATGCGCCCCCCGGGTAGCCACTGTACCTTTAGCCAGGAAACCGTGGACCCGATTTTCGATTTGCTCAATACTGCTTTCCATAATGGACAAATCAATGTATTGACCAACGCGGCTAAACTGCCTTTGTTCCAATGCGAAGAGAATCGCAAGATAACCGTGCAAGCCGGCAATGTACTGGTTCAACTTTGGCCCAGCAGACAGTGGCTCCCGCTCAGGAGAACCGGTACTGTCCATAATGCCGCTCAGCGCACTGAGCTGTATTTCCTCAGCTCTAAAATCGCGGTAGGGCCCAGTTTGACCGAAATTGGAAATTGAAAGCATGACTAGCTTGGGGTTAACTTGCTTCAATGTCTCGTAGTCCAATCCGAGACGCGCCATTACCCCTGGAGAAAAATTTTCAACAACTACATCCGCGTATTCTATCAGGGACAACGCTTTCTCAACTCCGGCGGGCGTTTTCAGATCAAGCGCAACGCTTTTCTTTCCTGTATTCAGCCAGAGAAAAGAAAGACTGTCAGCTGACTTTCCCGGCCCCTTCGCAAACGGTGGCATTGTCCGCTCCGGATCGCCACTCCCGGGAGGTTCGATCTTTATGACATCGGCGCCAAATCCGGCCAGCAGTTTGGTGCAATAGGGACCAGCAACACGGTGAGTAAAATCAACGACCCGAATAGTATCGAGCGCACCGGGTTTTACGTGCTCTGTTGTCATTTGCTCTCCGCTGCCACCGCCTCCCGTGCCGGATCCTGCGCGGCCACTTTACGGTCGTGAATTTTTAGCGCAGTCCTGGCGCTCTGGGTGGCGGCAAGAAAGGCTGCCACTTCAATGCCAAAGGTCTGCGGCTGTGACAAGGGGAAAAAGTGTCCCGCCTGCGGTGCCACCACCGCACTGCAACCTGGCAACAGTTTCTGTAAGCCATGGAAGGAATCCTGCAGTGTGGTGTGCGACCCGTAGTAAACCATCACCGGCTGGGTGATCTGGCTGATCTGTTCTGCGGTGGGGCCGTCAACAAACGATATTTCCTCCCGCGCCTTCGTTGTCTGAAGTAACTTCAACCATTTGTCAGCAGAGCGGGCGCCTCCGCCGAAAGGGGCGAACGGCATAAACAGAGGACTGCCTTTAAGTTTGTGGCGTTCCGAACGCCATTCAGGTTTGGCCAACTGCTCCAGCAACCAGATACCCGAGTCTCTCTCATTCTCGGGAATATCCAGACCCAACGCGTGCAGCTTGGGCAATGCTTCAGTAGCGTTGGGCCAGTCGCGTGCAAAATTGCTCGGCTGAATAGCGTGAACCCTTGTGTCCGCCAACACCAGGTTCTCGACTCGCGATGGAAATCTTTCGATAAAACGCAGCGCCACCGCCCCACCGAAACTATGGCCGACGATGGTGGCTTTCTCGATATTCAACTGATCCATCAGCGAGAGCAGATCCTCGGCCATATCAGATGGCCGATAGCCTGTTTCACTCATACCACTGTAGCCGTGACCACGCAGATCATAGACAGTCACCCGATGATTGGCGGACAGCGGCAGCAACAGATCCATCTGCCAGAAAGCACAATTCGCCGCCAGCCCGTGGATCAGAATAACATCGGGCCCCTCGCCTACTTGCCGATAACTGATTTTGACGGCCTCTACATCGCCCCTGCCACAGACCACACTTCCCATTACACTGCCCCAGTTTCCAAGTTAGACACGCAGGTTTTGATTGGCTCTACGCTATTCCATATATCCCAACGCCTGCATCTGCTTCATCAGCTGCGCCTCTTCGTCCTCGTCCAGGCGAACGAAATCGCCCTCCTGCCCCAACGCCGACAGTGGCGGCAAAGTCGGCTCACCAATGCGAACCGGATTCTCTGCGAAGTATTCACTCTCAAATACATCGGCCGGAACCGGCGCTTCAAAATTCGAGGGAATATCCATATCCATACTATAGAGAACCGTGGGCGCTACCTGTGCAATCTCCAAGTCTGGCAGCACCACACCCTGTTTGATTCCCGGCCCCGCTGCGGCGAATATGCCAGTGGGATAATGAGTGCCGTCAATCGCCGGTCGCGGACAAACCACAGGTTCCTTATCCAGGATTGAAACAAAGCTATGATCTCGCATGACTACTGTCAGGTCTGGTGCCTGATCATTGAAATCGCCAGGGAAATGTATCTCTTTCTTCAATACGTCAATCACAATCCGTTCGCCGGTATCCGGGTCGACAATAGTCGCCAATCTTTCGATCAGCTTTTCACGGAATGCGTAATACTCCTCAACTGGCACACCCGGCTCATCGGGCTTGAAGCTGACCTGGATATATATCCCATTGGAGGTTGTTGAACGTGCGTAAGCCGTGGTTTTATCCCAGTCGAGTAACACAAAGTGCTTGTCCTTCAGTTTGTCGAAAGCGGCCCTGTCGTTCTCGTCCATATCCTCATCGAAGGTACGCCAAGTCAAATAGCCCTCCTGCGCCAGCCAGGTATTGACCCGAAACACCTCCCAGGTGGGCCCGAAGCCATGATCTGAAACCATCACCACTCGTGTTTGCGGGCCTGCCAACGCCACTAACTCCTCGATAAAGCCGTCGACTTCGCGGAAGAACTTCTGCATCAGATCGCGCATTTTGATTTCAAAGTCGGTGGGATTCTCGGGAAAATTATCCGGGTCGACGAAGCGCCAACCCATATGCATCATCTTGTCGGGCCCGTCGAACAGGATGGATGTCAGTTCGGTGGGGTGATTCTTCATCAGGTGTTTCGCTACATTGAACCACTGCCGCTCACGACTGATGTGGAATTCTGCCCACGCCTCATACTCATCCTCCGAGATACCCTGCGAGGCCTTCTTCTCCATATCGAAATCCCAGGCCAGTTCGCGGGGATCAAAACCGGGTATCTGTTTGAGTTCGTCAAAGCGCTCACGGGGAAAAACGTGGCGACGCAAATGCCGCCAGGACACCAACCCCGGGACCACCGTACCCTCAACCGGGGGAGGTGGCGCCATCAACGGATAGTTCAGGGTTGTCGCCCTGCCATTCGATCGACTGACAATGGACCATATGGTTTCCGTCTTAATGTCATTAAACGTCGACAGCGTAAAGTAGTAATCGCTTTTGCGTTTCTCGGCATAAATAAAATCAAACACCCCGTGATTGCCGGGCGTTCGACCCGTCATGATGGTTGTCCATGCCGGCGGCGTCAGCGGATTGGGTGTGGAGTTCAGGCCCGCTTTAACACCGCGTTCGGTGAATTTCTTCAGGAAAGGCATAACACCTTTTTCCATCAGGTCATCAAGGACTGTCCAGGTGGCGCCATCGAGGCCTATCAGTAATGTGGGTTGCATAAAATTTCCCCTATCAATGAGACAGATGCGGCACGAGGAATGTCGCGACATTCCCTACAATGATTTCATCAACGTAACGGCCATCTTTCATCACCAGTTCCTCAAATGGAATGGCACGATTACGATAGTGCTCCTCGATGGCGGCGATGAATTGCACGACATCAATGGATTCAAAACCGAGATCGGTAATCAGGCGGGTATTACTGCCCAGCGGTTCATCTAGATCCATATCCCAGTCCGCAATCATGTCTTCAAGAATCTCTACCAGTACGGGCAAAATGGCCTGCTCCCCGCCACTGTTAGGCGCTGCTGCTTGTGTACTTCCAATCCCGTTTGTCATTGAATCCCCTCAAAATTGCTTTGATACACTACCCGGTTACCGCTGTGGCAGGCCGGAAAAATCGAACTACTGTCACGCTACTGAATCGTATGCCCCGCCGGGGAGTTGCCATCGCGCGCTACCGCCAAACCGGCTTCAAATGCGCTACTCACATCCTGGCTCATCGCAGCCCAGGTGATGTAGCAAAAATCAAATAATTCACCCGCCTCATTGCTCACCTTACTGCTGACAACCAATGGGGCTTCCTGTGCGCTCTCAAGCCATGCGCCGCCGAGTAAAACACTGCTATCTGTTTGGATATCCACTTCTACATCAGCGCAGCAGATCGACAGTGCCCGCTGTGCCTGCAGAAACTCGACCGCGGTCTCCTTAATCGTCAGCATCCGTAACAGCCACTCAATACGCTCACCGGGATTTACCATCTGTAGCCAGAGGTTGCGCTCGCGCCGGCTCAAAATAATATACGCCAGTACTTTCTCCCATATGCCATTTTCCGCAGACCAGAACTCCGCTTTTATCAGGTCGGCGACTCGGCAGTGGAACGGGCCGCCAGAGGGCAGAGAAGGTACAAGATGATCATTTCTGGAAGTCAATCGAACATCCCGGCTGCCGCGGAACGCATGAAACAGGTTCGGCATAATCACGCGCCGATGCCTCAAGCCACTCACAATAACGCGTTGTTGTCCCGACGCATCTGATACAACAGCGTCTGATACCACACTGAGATCATTCTCACCGACAGGGGCGCCGGCACTGCTTACGCTACGGACCCTGACTGTTGCCACATCCTGCGATTCAAATGCAGTTCCAAAGAATGCTATTTCATCGATGCCAGTGGGAAAGGCGACAAAGTTATGTTCATACTGACTGGCAAGCCAGAGACCGATGGTCTGACCGATCGAATCGAGCAAGATCGGTTGCGCGACAAACCGGGCAGACTGATCCCCGCCACGCTGGTACCAATTGTCTTTCGGCAGTTGCAGGACACTCTGGTTACCCTCTGTGCCTACGATATCGACAGATTTCACAGACTGAAATGCTGCACCGTGGAACAGCATGCCCGGATAAAAATCGGCGCTGTCGATCCCGCCGCGCGTTTCAGCACCAATACCTGGTGCGTGACTCCTCCACGTGGCATTCTCGCTGTCACTGAATATGCAATGGCAACTCGCCACGTTCACAATGACGTCACCCTTTCCTACCGCAACGCTTACAGCTATTGCACCGCTCTCATCCGCAGTGACAGACGACCGCAACAACAGCGGTGCCTCACCTTCCAGCAACAACCAATCGAGCAACTCGATGCGCGTGATTTTTACAAGCACTAGCCGCGTGGGGTTGCTGCGCAATTGAAAAGCGATCGCCGCTTCAGCCATCACTTCGATCACCATCGACAATGGAAAGACTGGCAGCGCGACCAGATCGCGATCGTACTGGGAAATCTGTCCGCCAAGCGTGTGGTGATGCAGGTACTGTTGCTCTCCCAGACTGATTTGATGCTGCATAACAAGACGAAGACCGGGTTCAGATTCTGTGACGAGGCCCTGCAATGGCCCTGTAACCGGCTCCCCCCCACCGCCGCTACCCGGCGGTGTTGACGCATCTACCCCCATCATGCCAACCATTGTCTGCTGCTGCAGTTCCAGAAACGCATCCATCGTCTTGAAGTATTCAGCAACAACCGCCGTAGCGGCATCATTGTCAGCAATACCCGTCGCAGTCGAGGATGGGGCGGCTGAAGCCGCGACACGAGGCTGCTGCCAACCCACCTGGCTGCGGTCTTCAGGGCTACCCGATTCCAGCGGCGTTGATACAGATGGTGTGCCTGCGGCCGGTGGCGCTGACACAGGGTTGGCTCGCGCCAGTCGCGTGGCAAAATCGCGTGCCTGATCCTCAGCAATCTTGATAACCGGAAGCCCCAGCGCCAATTTGTAAGCCGATTTAGTCACGGGCGGGCTCAGTTCAGACAGATCCAGCAATTCGGGCTGGCGGGACTCGTAGAGTGTATCCAGGCTCATTTCCACGCCATGCGCAAAGAGCTGGCTCAGCGTATGCAGCAGTTGCGAGAGGCCCGTTTTCCTCTGCGAATTACAAGCCACCACCAGCGCATCGCGCTCTTTCAGGATATCACCTGCAAAACCGGTCAGATTACTACGCGGCCCGATTTCAAGAAAAATACGCACACCATCGTCATGCATCTTCTCAATGGTGTCCTTGAAGCGAACGGTACGCGCCCACTGCAGGACGGCGAGCTCGCGAATAGACGCTTCATCATCGGGGAAGCGATCAGCCGACAGGCATGAGTAAAGTGGCACTGTAGGCGCACTGATCGGCAAGGTATCAAAAAATGCTTTGAGCGGCCCTAATGCACGCTCGAACAGGTGGGTATGATACGCCCGGCTGAATGGCAAATTCTGGCAAAGGGCACCGCGCTCGGCCAACAATGGCAAGAACTCTTCGATATCCGCCGGCTTGCCGCACAGCACAAACTGATGCGGGCAATTCTCCATTGCGAGTATCAGGCGGCCATCGCTGCGCTGTATGACATCTTCTATATCCTGTCGCTCGACACCACCGACCGCCAGCAGTTGCCCCTGGGGAATATTGTCGGCCTTGGCCAGTGCCTCAATCGCCCGGTTGCCCTCCTGAATAAAACGAATCAGGTCCGACTCATTCGGAATCTGTATCGCGCCGGCGGCCTCAAGCGCCATAATCTCACCAGAACTGTGGCCCACTATCACATCACCCTTGATACCCAGTGACGTTATCAGGCGGAAAAGCGCCCGGTCCGCCGATATCACGGCATCAACAGCACCATCCATATTGAAGAGCCTGTCCTCGGCCTCGCGCTCGTCTGACAGCGGTGTTGGAAAAATGAACTCACTCGGCACAAAACCGCGTTCGTGATCGACAAACGCGCGGTCAAGTAAGTCGAAGGACTCTCTTACCTCCGGAAAGGCCAGACTTAAATCCTTCAACATGTTGACGTACTGGGAACCTTCGCCGGGAAATAGCAACGCCAGAGTCCCCTGTTTACCCAGGGGGCTCTCGGTGTAAAACACGCCCTTGCGGTTGCGAATCTGTTGCCTGTCCTGTTCCTGCAACTGCTTTACCGATGTTGTCAGCTTTTTTTGTAGATCGGCGATATTGTTGGCGACGATTCCCAAGCGCGCCTGCGCAGCTGCATGCCCTCGGGGGTAACGGCTTTGGTGATCATGCCAGAGCGTATAGGCGACATTGAGCAATTCAGTATCCGGTCGCGCCTGCAGGTAAGCGAGCACTTTTCTACATTCATCGACAAGGGCCTCACGCGAATCGGCGCTGACGCTTACGAACTCGCACTCGCGCTGTCGGTTGAGACAGACTTGAGCGGAAGCCGAGCCACTGTATTCCTCGAGAATTGTATGTGCATTTATCCCACCAAAACCAAAGGCATTGACACCGGCCCGACG
The DNA here is from genome assembly GCF_055809315.1 of Halioglobus sp. D3-4. Classification (NCBI taxonomy): domain Bacteria; kingdom Pseudomonadati; phylum Pseudomonadota; class Gammaproteobacteria; order Cellvibrionales; family Halieaceae; genus Halioglobus; species Halioglobus sp. D3-4. Next base: position 550,493 of record NZ_CM147907.1, on the reverse strand, counting down.
CGGCGCACCGTCACGGCCATGAATCCACGGTCTGGTTTCGGTATTGAGGTACAGCGGGGTTTTGTCAATGCCAAGTTCCTCGTTGGGGTTCTCTATCCCCAGTGTCGCGGGCAGTGTTTTATGATACAGCGCCAGCGCGGTCTTGATTATCCCGGCTATGCCCGCGGCGGGAATAAGGTGACCGATCATGGATTTCACTGTGCCTACGGCAATTTTGTCCTTTCGCGCACCGTCGTTTCCGAACAGGCTGCCGAGAGAGGCTATTTCGGTTGCGTCACCCAGACGAAGCCCCGTACCGTGCGCCTCGATCAGGCCGATGGAAGCCGGGTCTACCGATGCCTTGGCATAGGCACGGCTCAACGCCATCGCCTCACCTTCCGGCCGGGGCGCCAACAAGCCTTTGGCCTTGCCATCGCTGGAGGACCCAACCGCTTTAACCACAGCGTAAATTCGGTGTCCGTCACGTATGGCATCATCCAGACGTTTCAGCACCACCATACCGATACCTTCGCCTAGCATGGTGCCATCGGTATCGCTGTCGAAAGGCTTGAGCGACTCGTGTCGCGACAGCGCATTGAGCTGGGTGAACAGCATGTGAATTACCGCTGGCGTCGATATCTGAACTGCCCCAACGAGCGCAGCATCGCTGTGACCATCGGCCAGATCCTGTACCGCATTTTCCAGTGCTATAAGCGCAGAAGCACAGGCAGCATCGACGGTATAAGTCCGCCCTTTGAGATCCATGCGATTGGCGATAATGCCTGTCATCACACTGGACGCGAGTCCCGGAGCTGTTTCCGTTGTAAACGGCGGAAGGCTGCTCTTTAGCGATGACTTGATGTCGGCGAGTGTCTGTGCATCGATGTCCGGGTGAAGTTGTTTCAATAATGCCAGCGTCTGGTCGACAACAAGCCCGTGCTGCAACAGGTTCACATAGCCGCGATTGACGTAGGTGCCACGCCCAAGAATGACCTCAAACTTCTCCTTGTTAAACGGCAATTCACCGAAGCCTGCATCCTTTAATGCGGCCTGAGCGACTTTCAGCGCCATAAAGTGCTCTGGTTCAGCGCCTTCTACACTCACCGGCATAATGCCGTAATCGATGGGATTGAATTCGGTATTGTCGTCGATATAACCGCCGCGACGACAATAGATACGATCATTGGCGTCTAAGTCACTGTCGAACACCTCATCAATCAAGCGATCTGCCGGGGGATCAGTAATTGCGTTTTTCTTGCTGACAATGTTTCCCCAGAAGGTCTGAATATCAGGCGCCTGGGGGAACACGCAACTCATTCCAACAATCGCTATATCTGTTGGCGAATGACTCTTCCCTGCTTTTTGCTGACTATCGTCCATCTCATTCCCGGCTTGGCGTATTTCCCAGTGGGACAAATACCCGTGTAAACAAATATTGCGCTACTAATCAAGCAGACATAATTTTCACGGGCTCGGCCTCGACCTGAACAGCGCCGGCTTTGCCGCCGCGCAGTTTATCGATCGACAATTCCTGCTCCAGCGCCCGCAATATCTGATCGCCCATCAAGCGTCGTGAAAGTGAAAGTTCGCCCTTCTCTTTCGCTTCGTCGCCAAATTTCTTTCTGTAGCGGCTATTGGATTCCTCAACGGCTTTGTGTGTCAGTTCGACGACTTTCTCCCGATCTCCCTCGGTGATGTCATTCAACTCACCGCCTTTTTCCGTGGAGAGGGTCTGAAACACACTGATAAGCACAAACTCAAAATCGTTGAGATCGAGAATCTTCTCGTTGACGATCGCATGCAGTGTGACGAATAGCTCGGCATACTTTTCTTTGAACTCATCCGAGATCATCATAGTGGCGTCCGAGATTTCCGGCACAAAGTCACCTGACAATTCACGATCGATCTGATCCTGAATAGCAAGCTTGAGTTTGGGACGGTCGGCATAGCCGTACTGGCGCATGATGATACGAGTCACCCGCGGTAGCATGAACGGCGCACAACGCATAGTGTGTTTAACGATATCCCAGACAATGCCGCGGGTATTGCTGTCTAGGCTGAACAGCATGAAATACACGAACTGGGCCATACGTGCCCATGGGTATTTCAACTTCGGCACATCGGGCTTTCGCTTGACCGTGGAGATAAAGGCTTTCAGGCGATACGAAAAGTTCTCCCAGGAATAGACCTTGTCGATCATGTCCAGATAGCCCTGGTGCAGTTCGATCCGAGTCATCTGCTTGGGCAGAATATTTGTTGTCCCTGGATTGCCGTAGTAGCGACCGTGGCTGTCCCCCTTTAACAAACGCCCCTCGTCCTTGACGCGCTTCCACAGTGCTGTTCCCGGTGGCGCCATCAATACGCGGATCGACGGTACCGCAAGGTGTGCCTGCTGTACGAACTCAAACTGCTGATCAAAAATCGACTTGTCGTCATGATCGAATCCGACGATCAGTGAACCACGTATGGAAATCCCATAGGACTGGATTTTGCGAATATCGGCCACGAGATCGCTGTTCACATTCTTGATCGCCTTGGTCTCCACGAGACTGTCCATATTAGGCGACTCGATACCGATGAATATTTCCGCGAAGTTAGCATCGGCCAACAGCTCCAAGGTCTTATCGTGCTTGGCAAAGTTGATGGTCGCTTCACTGGCAAACGCCAGCGGCTCGTCAAAGGAGTCGTTCAACGCTTTCAATTTGACCAGCAACTCGCGGGTATAGCGCGGATTGCCGTAGAAATTGTCATCCGAGAAAACAACCCTGCGGACGCCGAGACGCTCCATATTGGCAACTTCTTCCAACACTGTTTCATGCGGTTTGAAACGGAAGCGGTCACCGAATAGATAGCTGACGTCGCAGAACTCACAATCAAACGGGCAACCCCGCGATGTCTGAACGGCACCAACCAAATAGTTACCTACGTCGCCCTTGATGGTGTCCCACTTTGGAGGCACTGTCTTGCTGAGATCCAGTGCGGCCACTTGACGGTAAGTTTTTTGATAATCCTTGTTCTCAAAATCTTCCAGGAACTGTGGCCAGGTCAGCTCTGCCTCTCCGATAAACAACACATCGAAATCATTGAAGTAATTCTGCGGGCCACTCGAAATACCCGGGCCACCGACCACCGTCAGTATGCCGAGTTTCCTTGCTGCCGCCGCTACTTCCGCTGCGCGGCTCAGGTGAGCGGTAAAGCCAGTACAGCCGACGATGTCAAAGCTGGCGAAATCGGGCTTCTCATTCGCGGGCCCTCTGACGGCCTCATCCCATATTTCCACATGGAATCGCTCGGGCGTTAGACCCGCTATCGTCGCGATATGCAACGGCATCATAAAGGCCTTGGTCTGCGAGAATGGCAACTGCAGGAATGACTGATCCTGTGTCAGGTCAAATCGCAAGGGAACCGGTGCTACCAACAGTATGCGTATCATTTTGAGTGCCTCTCTATCTGTATTTCAATTCAGTGAATTTCAAGTTCCAATGCAACTAACTTACTTTGTGCAACACACTTTCAGGTAATAGTTCAAATCGGGTACCCGCCCGTATGTCTCGTGCAACCGCTGTGACAGCTCTTCCCGGGATATCTTTCCGGCAAGGAACTGTTCATTGAAATACCCTGTCGCGTGGCGATAATGGCGACGCCAGCTCTGCTCGGTAATATCTTCAACGGTAACGGATGTGAAGCCAATACTCTCTAGTACGCTGCGATAAGTCTCAAGATCGGGCACAAAGTTTTCAGTAGTGCGGCGCTCTCGACGATCTTCCCCATCCCAGGTCATCAACATATCGGAAAAAGCAATCGAGCCGCCGGGTTTGAGTAACTTCAACGCGGACTTAAGAAAATTCACTCTGGTCACGAAATGGAAAATCGCCTCGACGCAGATCATATTGTCGAAACTTTCATCGGCGAAACTCATCTCCATGGCACTCATATTTTGAAAAGTAACACCGGGGGCGTTCTGCCGAGCGATCTCGAGTTGTCGGTCGGAGATATTGATACCCACAACCATTTCGGGAGGGTAATAGCGCAACAAATAGGCAGTCGTAGCGCCTTTGCCGCAGGCCACATCGAGAATGTTCCCGCTCTTGTCGTCAATGCAGGACAGGAGTTGGGCCATCATGTTCTCGCAGGCTTCTTTCTGCGTTTTGGTATCTTCCTCGAAATAGCCAAAATTGAGGTAGTCGCTGCCACCATAGTAATCCTTCACGGCTGACCAGTCGGCCAGCCTGTCATAGTGTTCAACAACCTGTTCAATTTTTACAGCTGCATCATTCATGGTTTTTCCAAAGCTCAATTAAAAAATAGGCAACCCAAGCCTAAACGGCCCGATTGTCTAAACAGGTTTTTGTCCGGCACCTTTCAAGTAGTAAAGCATATCTGGGACACGGGAATACGTCGGCCTTAACCTGTCGATTAGTACGTCTTCGGTAATTTTCCCGGCCAGAAACTGACTGTGAAAATACTTCACCGCGTACCAATAATGTTGCCGCCAGCTCTGCTCGGTAATATCGTCTATCTCGACATTCTGGTAACCGGTCTTTTCCATCAATGCCCGGTAGGACTGCAGATCCTCTAGATAGTTTTTCTCTGTACGGCTCTCGCGTCTGCGCTCAGCATCGAGCGTCATCAGGACATCGCACAACACCAGACGACCACCCGGCTTCAATACCCGCAGTGCCTCTTTGAAAAAATCCTCGCGGGTACAGAAATGAAATGCCGCTTCCACACAGATAATATTGTCAAAGTGGTTGTCATCAAATGTCAGGTCAGTGGCGCTCATAATCTGGAAGTTCACGCCCGGTGCATTCTTTCTCGCAAAGGACAGTTGATTCTCAGAGATGTTGATGGCAGTGATGTTTTCCACCGGATAGGTGCGCGTTAAATAGGCCGTGGTCTCTCCCTTACCACAAGCCACATCCAGAATATTTCCCGAGGTATCCGGGATATAGTCCATCAACTGCGCCATCAGGTTCTCACAGGCTTCCTTTTGATCCCTTGTGTCTTCGGTCCAATAGCCAAAGTTGAGAAAATCGCTATCACCATAGTAGCTACCCACCTCCTGCCAGTTACACAGTTGGTCGTAACGCTGCAGAATATAGTTTTCGATGGATTCTGCTTCAGACATGATATTCAATCCTCATATTCCCTCACTTTTTGGCTGCATGAGCCATCGCCTGTTGGCCGTCATTTCTCGTCTGGCGTCGATCATGAAGCAATCCTGTTAATTTCCGCATTGCCGAAACCTTCAAGGCCGTCAATTTCATAAATCACCTGCCCGTCGGCGACAACCCACGCTCTCGCGCTGTAGGTCTCATCGCCTGTCTCGGGAGCAAACCGCGTCAGAATGATCACCTGGTCCGCGTCGGCGACTCTGGAGTCAGAAGCAAACCGCTGCAGGCTGCCAAGCGCATTCGGTAGCAGAGTGGTGTTGTGTGTGGCCCGCGACCAGAGGATCGCAAGTTGCGCAACGGTATCGAGCACCAATGGATTTACTATCCACCTGTCGCGCCCGCTGGCCACCAGTGCTTTACTGTCAGTATTGATAACCGCGTCGATACCGTAGTGATCGTACCCCGCTATCGCCCGAATCGACTGATACGCAGGACCGTGAAACAGCCAGTCACTGTAGGAATCTTCCGCAGATTTGGGATACGGCGTTTTACACGGAACAACATCCACATCCAGACTACCCGCATCGTGCACTGCCGGTTCCAGTGTCATCAGGCACTCATACAGTGGCCGGATCTTGCGCGCCGGATCGAACATTGCCAGGCGCCAGCGGGAGTGTTCCGAAGATTCATCCTCCAGTTCGGCGCGGACAATAACTTCCCGATAGTCGGCGGAGATCACGACACCCTCATACAGGCGCAGGGCCTCAACCTTACTGAATTGCCATTGCGGATTTGCCAGCGCAGCCGTTTCTGCCATCAACTCCGTCGCAACCGCGAGCGGCAGTACCGGATTGCCGTCGATGACATGGTCTTCCAGATAGGCCTGCGCCCTGCTGTCCAACGTAACCTGCGCGGTTATCGAGCCGTCTGCCAGTCGAAAAACGGACTGATCATGCAGCAGCGGCAGATCTGTGGCGATTCGGGTACTGCCGGGTGTAATATCGCACCAGCTACCCGGGCCAAGTATCACCCGCACCGGGGCGCCCGGTACGCTAAGAGCTTCGTTCCAGGCGGCCTTACAGCCCCCCTGAGGCTCGACCAGTCCCACACCGCGAGCCCGAAACTGGCGTTCAACCTCCTCGGTTACCATACCGGCCCCACACCAGGGGCCCCAATTCAATGCCGCGACTTTACAGTTCAGGCCGTTGCGCTTGAAATCCTGCTGCATCCAACGGGCAATGCGATTCAGTATCTCGTTGCCAGCGGCGTAATCGCCCTGCCCGCGGTTGCCAAAATAGCCCGCTACCGATGAAAACAGCAGGCAGACTTTCAGATTCGCCAGATCCAGATGTTCCAGCATACCCAGCACCGGATCGACCTTCGTACTGATAACCCTGCGGAACGACTCTGGCGATTTATCGACGATCACCTTGTCTTCAATGATGCCGGCGCCGTGAATAACACCTGAAATCTTATCCTTCGACTGTAGCTCTGTGAGCAACTGCGCAAACGCGTCCGAATCGGAAACGTCACAACTGACGTATTCCGCTGAGCCGCCCGTTGCACGAATAGCATCCAGTGTCCTGTTGACTTCCCGGTTGGCAAGCAGCTGCTTCAGCGCCTGTTCCAGCAATTTGGGCTGGGGTATTTCGCCCGAGTCTTTCGCTGCGTTCACCAGGTGTTTACGCAGTTCTATCGGGCTGTCTATGGCGGCCGTGGCCGCCGATTCAGGCATGGGCACGGGTGAACGACCCACCAGTATCATGTGGGCCCCACAGGCCAGTGAAAAGGATTTCGCTACCTCTGCGGTTATGCCTCTGGCACCACCGGTAACCAGTACCGTGTCATCGGGGCCCAGTTCGATCGCGGAATCCGTAAGCGGCTCAACCGTCTCAGCGGCAACTATCAACGCCAGCCGCTCGCCGCCGCGGTAACCAATTTCTATCTCCCCGCTTCCGGCGGACGCAAGCTCGGACAGCATCTGCTCCGCAGTCGGGTTTTCATCAAAATCAACGACTGAAAAATGCGCAAACGGCCATTCTTTTGCAGCGCACTTAATCAAACCGGCAAGCGCACCCCGCCAGGGATAACGGCATTCTTCCGTCACATCCGGAGCGCCAGCACCCGCTGCATCGAAGGCGCTGAACTCGCCGCCACCCAGCGTGGCACACAATGCGGTAAACGTATTGCCATCGGCGGCGCGCAGTTCCTCATCCAGCGCCTGCAGGAGAAACAGCAGCGAACCCGCTTCCTGATCCAGCAATGTATGGAAGGCGGCAGCATCCACCTCCGTCAGGTCTGTCGAGGCGCCCGTCGCCGCCAGGTGAACAAACCCCACGATATTGCCGTGCTTGCTGCGCGTTGCCTGAACCAGTGTCTCGGCGGCCGCACGGTCGCCGAGATCGGCCAGAGAAACAGGAACACCTATGACATTTTTTTCGGCTACCGCGTTACTCAAGGCTTTGCATAACGCGGCCTGCTGCTTGTCCTCCTGCTGGTATATCAGCAGGAGTGCGCCCTCAGCCAGCCCCGATGATGAAGTTGGCCCGGCTATTGCCGGCACCGGTCTTACCACACAGCGCGGACAGATTTCTTCGGCACGTGCACGCTTTATCGCCGGTGTGATCGATACGGGTTTTTTCAGTTGAGCGGCTGTTGCATCCGCTGCTGTCGGGGAAGCTTCAGCTGTGTCTCTCCCCTGATTCACATAGGGCCGGATCACATTGAGGATATCATTGATGCTCTGCACCGCAGACATCTGCTCCATGTAGTCCTGGCTCGGCGTTTCCATATCGGGTAATACAACTTTGCGAAACGCTGCGACAACCTCTACACGTTTTATCGAGTCGATGCCCAACTCGGCCTCGAGGTTGGCATCCGGATCCAGGACCTCCGGCGGGTAACCCGTCTTCTCGGAAATCATATCCACCAGGATTTGCTGCAGGTCCAGCGCTGGCTGTGCTGCAACATCGGCAACGGGAGTGGACACCATAATGGCTGCCTCCGCCGCTGACGCTGTATCCACTGTGCCGACGTAGGGACGAATCACGTTGAGGATGTCATTGATGCTCTGGACCGCGGACATCTGCTCCATATACTCTTGGCTGGGCGTCTCCATATCGGGCAGCACGATCTTTCGAAATGCTGCCACGACTTCCACACGTTTTATCGAGTCAATACCCAGCTCGGCCTCAAGGTTGGCATCCGGGTCCAGCACCTCCGGTGGGTATCCGGTCTTCTGGGAAATCATATCCACCAGGATTTGCTGCAGGTCCAGCGCTGGCTGTGCTACAACAACGGCAACGGGAGTGGACACCATAATGGCTGCCTCCACCGCTGACGCTGTATCCACAGTGCCGACGTAGGGACGAATCACGCTGAGGATGTCATTGATGCTCTGGACCGCGGACATCTGCTCCATATAGTCCTGGCTAGGCGTCTCCATATCGGGCAGCACGATCTTTCGAAATGCTGCCACGACTTCCACACGCTTGATCGAGTCAATACCCAGTTCGGCCTCGAGGTTGGCGTCCGGGTCGAGAATATCCTGCGGGTAACCGGTCTTCTCGGAAATCATATCGACCAGAATCTGCTGCAGATCCAGCGCCGGTTGTGCCGCTGCAGCTGGAGCGGCATCGGGTGCGGTCACCACACTGGTCGGCACCGTCGAGGCAGCCGCGGAGCCAACATAGGGGCGGATCACATTGAGGATGTCATTGATGCTTTGCACCGCAGACATCTGCTCCATATACTCCTGACTGGGCGTATCCATATTGGGCAGCACGATCTTTCGAAACGCTGCCACGACTTCCACACGCTTGATCGAATCGATACCCAGTTCGGCCTCGAGATTGGCATCCGGGTCGAGAATATCCTGCGGGTAGCCGGTCTTCTCGGAAATCATGTCGATCAATATCTGCTGCAAATCCAGCGCCGGTTGCACTGGTGCGCTTACCGGCGGCGCAACGACGGTGTCGCTGAGTGCCGGTGGAACGATTTGTGTATCGTGCACTGGCGTTTTCTCCGGTGGCGTTCCGGGAGCGACTGATGTTCCTGTATCCATCGCTACAGGCGCAGTGTATGAAGCGGGGATACCGGGTTGTTGCGAGACACCGGGCACTGCAATAGACGGTGCAGTAGTCGATGCACCTCTGGATTGCAAATATGCTGTCATCACCGCTTGCTGGGTCTCAATAAACTTGCGCATATTCTGCTGGAAACCCAACATCATCTGGCTTCTTACATCGTCTGCAGCCCCTGCCATCCCAGGCGCGGCTGGTGCGCTGATATCGGACGAGCCAGCTTGGAAGGCGGGTGCGGATACCGGTATATCCTGAACAGGTTGTTGCTGCGCAATGCGGGGTGCCGTTTGCTGTGCCTGCAGCTGCTGCTTTATCTTCGCCATCTCCTGCTCATTCTGTAGCTTGAATTTTGGACGCGGCTTGCGTGGCGGCTCGCCCACGGGTCTGGCGTAACTGCCGTTCAACCACCACATACTGGCAGCGGGCTCTACCTTTGCCTGCTTATTCAGCGCTGCCAATCGGGCCGGCTGAATATCGCGGCCGCTGTATAGCCGTTCACAATCCACCGCCATACCTTGAACAATCATTCGCGCCAGCGCGCACTGGAAATAGGTCACATCGTTGATCGCTTCTACATTGGTGCTGATGGCAGCGTGTGGCCTGTCGCCGACAATCTGTGTGACCAACTTGGAGAGCACATTACCGGGCCCGACCTCGACAAATACGCGGTAGCCGTCGATGTAGAGGTTTTCGATCTGTTCCTGAAACCGGACAGGTGACGTCAACTGCGCTTCCAGCAGCGAGCGGTATTCACTCACTATTTCGCCCGTATCACCCTGCGGATAGGCTTCACCGGTGGTATTGCTCATCACCGGAATACTGGCCGGTGAGAAATCAACCTGCGCCAATGCTGCCACGAGACGTTCGCGCGCCCCCGTCATAATCGGACTGTGGAACGCACAACCAACGGGAATGGGAACCTGACCAAGATCGGCCTTTTCCAGCAACTCGGCAGCCTTGGCCAGCCCTTCCCGGGTGCCACTTAAGATTGTCTGCCGAGGGCTGTTGAGATTGGATATCCAGCAGTTATCAATGCCGTCAAGCAGTTCGGTCAGGATCTCCCGATCCGCCGATGTCGCCAGCATGCCCCCGAGGTCGACATCGGCATTCTCTGCCGTCATCTGCATGATGGCATCGCCGCGGGCGAATGACACTTCGTACAAGCTGTTCTCGTCAAGACAACCGGCGGCGTACAGTGCGACAAACTCGCCGTAGCTGTGCCCGGCAACGGCATTAGGCGAAACACCGAAAGATTGCAGCAGGTGCAGCATTCCCACAGAGCTGACGCCCAGCGCGGGCTGGGTGATATCCGTTTGCTTCAGGGTCTCGAACGCTGCGCGGCGCGCCTCATCGTGAAAAAACGGCCTGGGGAAAATGTAGCGGCTCAGGGGCGCGGGCAGTGAAGATGCCAACACAGTGTCAGCCCGGTGATGGCTTTGCGCCAGCTCACTGAACTCCAGCGCCAGGTCTCTCTGCATATTGAGGTACTGGGAGCCCTGTCCGGGGAACAGAAAACAGACATTGCCACCATCGACCAGCGGGGCATTCGTGACGAATACATTGTTTAACTGTGCCTGTTCGAGGGCTTCCTGCAACGTGTCGACAGGGGTGCTGCTGTCATCCAGTAATTGTTGCGCAAGACCGACCTGTTCGAGCAGTTCCCCCAGCGAGCCCGTGACGATTGCAACACTCTCAAACCGGTTGTCCTCGTCCAACAACGAAAACTGCACACGTTCATTATCCAGATGCAGGCCGTAGGCGAGCTCGGCAATGGATACCTCAACCTCCTTCTCAATTGCCGTCGACAGCTCGGCCGCAAAACTGACAAGCTTTTGCTGCAGCTGCGCCACAGACCGTGCCTTGAACACAAAGAGTTCAGAGGCCATCGCATTGCGCAGGCGTAATTCGTGTTGCGGTATCGCCGAGCGCGTGTACTCCTCCATAGCGATGTGGAAATTGGTGCCACCGAAGCCGAACGAAGACACGGACGCCCGCCTCGGGTGTTGCGGCGATATCCACGGGCGCAATTCACTGTTAACGTAGAGCGGGCCGTCTACCAGATTGGCGTCGGCGCTGGGCTGGGCCACGTTCATTGTCGGCGGCAGGACTTTATGATGCAGCGCCAATGTCGACTTTATCAGCCCCGCAATACCTGCTGCACACTTGGTGTGGCCTATCATCGATTTCACGCTGCCGACCGCAATACTCTGGGCAGGGGCACCTGATTCCTGCAACAGTTGACCCAGTGCCAGTGCTTCTGTGCGATCTCCCACCGCTGTGCCGGTACCGTGCGCCTCAAACAGTCCAACACTGGCAGGGCTGTAACCTGCCTGCTGGTAGGCCCGCTTGAGTGTTCGCAACTGCCCTTCGACGCGCGGCGCGGTCAAGCCCATGCTCTTGCCATCGGAGCCGCTGGAGGCAGCCTTGATAACGCCGTATATCTTGTCACCATCGCGCTCTGCATCGGCCAAACGCTTGAGCACAACCGCTGCATGACCCTCACTGATTACGATGCCGTCGGCATCGCTATCGAAGGTGCTGGATCTGCCGCGTGGAGACAGGGCACCGGTCTTGGAAAAGCACAAATAGCCGAAGGGGTTTTGCGTGGTATCGCAACCACCGGCGACCATAACATCACTTGTCCCGGCGCTGAGTTCCCGACACGCCAGATACACAGAGGCCAGCGATGAAGCACAGGCTGCGTCGACAGAAAAGTTTATACCACCGAAATCAAAGCGATTACTCACCCTGCCAGCCACAACATTGAGCAGGATGCCGGCAAAGCTGTCCTCGGTCCATTGTGGCAGGTTTTGTAACAGTTCTTCGCTGGGGTTTTCAAGCAAGGCAGGCAGCATGGAGCGCACAATATAATTGGAACCCAGTTCAGCCGCCCCACCACCAATCCCCAGAATAATGCCGGTTCTATCCAGATAGGGGTTGTCTTCGAGCAGGCCGGCATCTTGCAGGACCTGTTCTGTCAGCTTCAACGCAATTAACTGCATCGGTTCGATCTGCGGTATGGAATTGGGCGGGATACCGAACTTCAGTGGATCGAATAGTATGTCATCGACGAACCCGCCCCACTTGCCGTAAATCTTGTCGGGCGCATTGCGGTCGGCGTCAAACCAGTCTTCATAGGCAAAACGATCGGAAGGTATCTCGGTTATCGCATCGTGCGCGCGGAGAATGTTCTCCCAGTAGCTCTGCCTGTCGTTCGCCCCACCCGGCAACAACGTCGCTATGCCCACGATGGCTATATCCAGGGGCTCCCCAGTGAGCGCCTCACCATGACTTTCCGGCGTTGCGTCGAGTTGCAGTGACGCCTGCCGTTCACGCAGGAATCGGGAGCCGCCCTCGCACACTCGCTCGTGCAGCGCCTCTATCGACAACAAGTCATCATTGAGTGCCACGACCTGGCCGATCATGTAGACACCTTCGCGCTGCTGCTCGGTCTCGTCAATCTCAACCAGTGCGGAACCCGCTTCTGCGTCCTGCCGACAGACCCCTTTAGACGCTATCCGCAGCCGTCCAATATTACTTTCATCCAGTGACTTGCGCACTTGCTGGGCGTTCAGACCCTGCGCTTCCAGGCGCGCCTTCTCCTGCAGAAATGTCTCATAGTAATGTGTCGGTGCCATTCGGATAGCATGGCCGCCACCGGTGTCTGCGATCTCGGTGTAGCGGGAAGACTGCGCAACTTGCTGGAATTTTGGCACCACAGCGCCGGTGGCAACGGCTTCTTCGGTGAAGATGTACGCTGTCCCCATCAGGACACCAACCTGTGCACCGCGCTGCGTCAACGGTGCGACCAGCACCGATACCATGGCCGTGCTGACTGCATCGTGAATGCCGCCGGCGAACAGCAGCTTGAGCTCGGCGAAATCCTTGTCAGACAGCCCCGCGCCCAGCAGCGTCTCTATCATTGAGGACCATAAAACAAAACTCGTACGCGGCCCGATATGTCCGCCGCATTCACGCCCTTCAAATATAAAATTGCGCACACCGTTTTGCAGGTAATCCGTCAAAATCGAGGGCGAGGGCGCGTGCAAATAGGTCAGCGTACCGCTTTCCTGCATCGCCAATGCCTGGTCTGCTCGCCCACCGGACAATATTGCGAAAGGCGGCCTGACCTCATCGACAGCCGCCATCTGCTCGCGGAACAATTCAGGTTCATTAAACGCCAACAAACCGACACCCCAGGAACGCTCACCCATCAATTCTCTGGTCGTCTGTAACATGGACGTCAATGTACTGCCGCTGAGCAACGCCACGGCGAGAAACGGCAACGCCCCACCCTGCTCCACCTCGTCACAGAACGCGGGCACATCACTCACCCGGGTCATCGGACCCTGGACAATGGGGTATCGGGTACGGTGGGACTGCGCTAGCGGGCTATCCTCACTAAACGCATTCTCTGCTGTAAGCGGTAACTGCTCATCCACATAGTGAGAAAGCGCAGCAAGCGCCTTCGCCACAGTGGGAAATTCCTCTGCCCACCCCCGGGCGAACACGGCGTCCTGGCCCAATGAAACCAACCGGTGCTTGGGACTGTTATGGGCGTACAGGCGGATGATCTCGTCGCGCAACGCCTGCCCTGCGCCGCCGCCGGCAGCAGATACCAGTGTTCGGGACAATGCACCCACTGCGGTCATGCCAGGCAGGTCCAGCGCCTGCCATTGCTGGAACATTGACAGTCTTAGCGCGGTGGCCTCGCTGCCGTCCAATGCCTCCAGACGACGTTTCAGGGCACCCTCCAACGGCGACTCCCTGAGAAGAGCAAATTGCCAGTCGAGTACGACACCTGCCGCCCCTGCAACGACACAGGCCAGAGCGGTGTAGCGGCTTATACCTCCCCACGCATAGGTATCCAGATCAGTGACTGCGAGCACGGATTGCAGTAATACATAACTGGTCTGCTGGCCGACCAATCCACCGGCATCACTGCCTTTTGCCAGCAGGAAGTCGAACCCGAGTTGGGCAGCGGCGATTGCCTCTTCGGCAGATGTGACAACCAGGCCGAGCCGGCGCGCCCTTTGTCGCCAGAAAGCTATATAATCTGCATCGATACTAACGTCATCATCGCTGGCAGTATCGCGCAATGGCAGCGTAAGAACGATATAAGGTATTTCGGTAAGCTGCGCTGAAATGAACTGATCAAACACGCTCTCCTGCGGAGGCAGAATGAAACCGAACCGGTCGTCAGTGCCCTGCTCGATCAGGCGTTCAATATTAACAAGGGGATCGTGGGAGGTACTGGCTGCTGAGGAGGAATTTTCGGGATCGAGAAAAGATAAATCCAGCAATCCGGCGTGCCCGGATCTGGAAGCCGCAACCGGCAGGCCCGCGTCACAAATACCCGGTAACGAATTTACGAAAATTTCCAGACTCATCTCTTCCCTACCCCGCCACTTTCGCCGGCTTCATAGCCCCGAAACATCCCTGATCTGCGCATCGATCACAGTGTCGACAACCACCCTCAAATCACTCAAGAGAGATTGATAACCTCAACCACCTGGGCGGCTGCCGTTGGCTGTGAATGCTGCAGATTGCCCGCCTCCTTCTGAAGTTGCGTCTGATGCTGCAGTTCGGATAATTCTATCCATACGTTCTTGTAGATATCGTCAGCAATGCGCAACTTTTTGTACCTTGGAACTTCGCCGCTGCGTTCATTGCAGGGTTCGAAATCCTCAGGGTTCATATCGTTGAATTTTGCGCAGGAGCGATCCACCAGCTCACTCATCATATCGAAGTGATAACTCTCCAGACCGGCAAAATCTGCTCCCCATCGCACCAGGAATTCCAGAAAGACTTCGGTAAGGCACTGACTCTGATTCGAAAGGTCCTTCAGGCTGTAGTAGCTGCGTTTGTAGAGCTCCGGAAACAGCTTGTCAAAAGCCGGCCTGAACTCCACCGGTGGCGGCGTCGCACGATCATCACTCTCCAGAATGACTTCTCCGAGTTTTTCAAGTCTGATCTGATTTTCCAACTGCGGCAGCAATTCACAGATCGTCACGTAGTAACTGGCATGTTGCATAATCAGAATTTTCACTTTGCGCATCAAGCCGGGCTTGGTTGCCAGTGTGTGCTGCATCATGTCAGCGATCGCTCGCCTGGCTTCGTCGGTCTGCGGCACCCGGGCGAGTATTTCGTCTTGTGTTATCGCTTTTGTAACTGCATTGGGCTCTGGGGGATTCTTCACCAGGTCGACAAAACCTATTACTCGCTGGGCAAAGCTGGACCAGGAATAAACATTCTTCAGCAGCCAGTGATAACCCTCCAACAACTCCACCCGGCTCATTTTCTTCGGCAGGATATTGGTATATGTCCTGGCATGGCCGAGATTCTTGTTCTTGGCCATATTCAGGACACGCCCCTCGCGCATCATACGAATCCACATCGGCGTGCCCAGTGGCGCTTTGAGCATATTGATCGCGATGCTCGTCAAACACGATTCCTGAATAAAATCGTAGTGCATCTGAAAAATATCTTTATCGTCGTCATCAAAGCCGACAATCATTCCAGCGCGTATACCCATGCCATGCGCGAGCGTCATATGCACGTTCTCGATAAGATCGCCCTTCAGATTCTGCCGCTTGTTTGCGCCCTTTAAAGCCTCTTCATTGGGCGACTCAATACCCATGAACACCAGATCGAAATTGGCCTCGGCCAACAGGGAAAGAAACTCGTGATCTGTCGCAACAGCTATCGTCATCTGCGTGGAGAATACCAGCTCTCCGTCATACTCTTTATTGAGCTCGATCACCTCTTTGAGAAGTGCTTTGGCGTATTTGCGATCCCCGCTGAACTCATCGTCACAGAAAAAGATGTTAGTCAGGCCGAATGAGGCCTGCATGCGTACCTCTTCGATAATCTGCGGGATAGGCTTGTGGCGCATGCGACGGCCGAACAGGTAGATGACATCGCAAAACTCGCAGTCGAAGGGGCAGCCCCGGGTAGTCTGGACAACGCCCATAGCATACTTACACATATCGTCGGCGATGCTGTCCCAGCAGGGTAACGGTGATTCATCGAGATCGGGCTTGTCGATCTGGCGGTATTCGGATTGATAGGAACCCGCATCCCAGTCATCCAGAAACTGGCCCCAAATAAATTCTGCTTCATTGATAAACAGAATATCGAATTCGGCGCGGTAATCGTAAGGCGAGCCCGACACACCCGGCCCGCCGATAGCAGTAATAATATTTGCATCCCGGGCAAGTCTGGCGACGGTGCGACACTGGGGGAGATGGTGTTTGTACCCGGTAACGCCCACCAGGTCCGGCTTGAGTTGCTCCAAGGTTGCAGCGGTAATCGGGCCGTGTACGATCTCATCCCAGAGCTGCACCTCGAAACGGTCTTTTGGCGTCATTGCAGCCAGTGTTGCAAGGCCCAGCGGTGGGAAGTTGTTCTTGACCTCTACCGACTCCTCACCGGTAACCCACAGTGACTCGTTATCCGATAGTGGACTTACCAGTAAGATCTTCTTCATCCTCGCGATTCCCCCAATACCTGCTGGATACAGCAGTTCTCGACATTTATATAGCAATTCCAATCCCGCCACAGGGAGTAGAGAGCTAACCAACCCGGCCTATCCTCAAACAGATACACGGTGCTGCTACACCAACAAAAGGAGGCTTCACTTGATACGACAAGACCCAAACGTATACCCCTGCTCTATCCCATACCACTGGAAAGCCATACTAAATGCAATGTATTTTCCTAAATATCCTGGATTTACGGTAATGCACCTCAATCGTCCTGAGTTTAGCACCTTGAGACAGGCCCGCTATTGTGAAACTATATTTCAAGCAATATTCAGTCCAAAAGCGCAGAATCCCCCGATTAACAGCACCTTGGCTTTAATATCGACGTTTCAGTGACCACCAATACCACAGATGTGTAAAGATTTGGCACAATAGTCCCTACAAAAGTGATTGGGTGCACAAAAAAGGCGCGCGTTATTGGCCCAATGCGCTAAGTTCCCGCTTGAAAGCCAGGGGAATGGTTTCAAAATGGCGGATAGAATAATCCTGCGGCGACAGGCACTGCCCCCCCTCGCGCCTTCCGGTACGGACAGACAGGGCAATTCGATGTTCCTGGCTCGGGTAAAAAATCCAACTGCTCCATAGCGCCGGCTCATCATCAATATCCTGTGCAAAACTGAGCCGGACGTTGCTGTTGACCTCCGGCACAGTGGCGTGACCTATTGCAAAAGAAAAACTCTTTAGAGGCAGGGCGAACAACCCGAGACCGCGGGCTTTGATATAAGATTCTTTCAAGGTCCAGTAGTCGAAAAAGCGGCTGCGCTGCTGTTCCTGGGGCAGGCTGAAAAGCTCCTGAACCTCCTGCGCCGAAAAATAATGGTCTGCAATCGACAGGATATCGCTGCGACGGCCCAGCGACTCTACGTCACAACCAATGTCATAAAGGGGCGTAACCGCGCACACGATCAGCCCCGGTGTGTGACTGAGGTTGAAACGCAACGGCACAGGTGAATTATGCAGCTCAGGCTTGCCCTTAGGCCCGATCTCCATGCGCCAATCAGCGGGGTCCACATCTGCGTAGGTAGAGAGCAGATCGCGCACAAAGGCCCTGGTCACCAGTGCGCTGTGCCTATCTCTCTCAAACCTATAGCGCTGTTGTTTAGCTTTTTCCGCTTCAGTCAGCAAATCCTGATAGCGCGCCAGTAAATCACTGTCGACGCAGTCCTGCGGCCGGGTACGCCACAAGTGGATACCTGTTTCGGGCAACTCCAGCAGACCTCTCGATGGTAGTGGCAATCCGCCCTCCCTATTCATACACCCTGTTTTGCGTCAAGCGGTGGACGCCGCAGAATTATCCGATGCCTGACTCGAGATTGCCAACTCCATCACATAATCCAATAGAATTTTCATGCTATTTCTCCATTCTTATATTGCATATCACAAGCCCTATGGCTTACATTGACCTCGAAGCATTCTGTAAACGGCAAACCTGTCGAAAGACAGGGACGCAAAGTCACCGGCCTAAGGCGCGCAAGTGCGATGGCAGCGGGACCACCTGGATGGGAACAATGAACAGTATTTTACGTGTCTTTTCATATCTAGCGGGGTCGCGATTTGACCTCTCCTTGAAACTCCTCGCCCTGTCACTGCTATTTGCCGCCGGCTCGACGCAAGTTACTGCCGGCATCGTCCAGCCAGCGCCAGGTGAGACAGTCACCCGCTCCACTATCACGGTCTCCTGGACTGAAGAACCGGGAGCTCAGGGTTATATGCTGGGCGTGGGTACCAGTGCGGCCGCAGTCGCTCCGGGAGTATGGGGTGATATCAGCTTTCAGGACGCCCGCAAGAAAACATCTGTGGACGTCTACAACGTTCCGATGAACGGCGGAACGGTTTACCTCAAGCTCTGGACTTTAACCGCTTCTGGTTGGAGCAGCCAGGATTCCAGTTTTAGCACTGAGAGCGGCGTGCAGGACGGACCTGCCGTAATCACCGCGCCACTCCCGTCTGAGCCGCTGAAATCCGGTGATATTCTCGAGTGGGCCGGCGTTGGAACCGATGCCTATCTGTTGGCGGTAGGTTCTTCGTATGAAGTTATTTCACAACCACCCTGGGTCGACATATTTGCCTGGTACGGCACCGGGAATTCCGTAACACTCCCTCGACTACCCCAGGACGGATCTGAGATTCACATTCGCCTCTATTCGCGAATCAAAACGCGCTGGACCTGGCAGGACTTTCAGTTTACTTCAGCAGTGGTTGAACCCGCAGAAATTGTGTCTCCTGCCCCAGACAGTCAATTACAGCAACATGCCCAGCGTATCGAGTGGGCACCTGCTGAGGGTGCAACCCAGTACGCGCTCTCCGTAGCGAGCGATCCGGCAATTCTGGATAAACCCTCCGATTCAGACATTTTCAGCAGCTTCACCGCTGATACCAACCTGGTTGTCACCGGTATCCCCGTAGACGGCACACCGGTCTATATGCGCTTGTGGTCTCTGATAGAGGGAGATTGGTACTACACGGATTCCACCTACTCATCCATCTTCTCCGAAGCCGCTCCCGATCCTGTCGCCGAATGCAGAGAGCGTCTCTGGGAGACAGTGTCTTTGGATATACAGGGAGAGCAACGAAACCTGTTGTGGCGGGCACCAGCTGACGGAGCCTGGGCCAAAGGTGCCATTGTCGTTATGCACGGTGGTGGCGGCGCCAGCTCGGATTGGTGTGTTGAGGGAGCGCTTACCCACGATATGCTTGCGCTCACTGAAGCCGCCATCGATGCCGGTTTTGCGGTGTTCTCGCTGAACTCCAGCGGCTTTACGGACGATACCGGGCAGGATTGCGGCAAGCGCTTTGATGCCCTTAGCCCGCCCGAAGAGAACAGGGATATTGCCTATATCGAACAGGTGCTCGGCACCACCATTCCCGGCCTACGACCAGCGGGAAGCAACGAGAAAATATTCATGACAGGCATTTCCAACGGTGGGTTTATGACCACCAGAGCCTCCACACATTTTGACGACAGCATCGCGGCCTTTGCCCCCGTTGCCGCCGGCGACCCGTACGGCGCATTGATTACCTGCCCTGCGACAGATGTCGAAGAAGACAAACTTCGTCCCGGGGGCTACCTCGACAAGGAGTCCATGCAAGCCATCAGTGTCATTGATGCCTGCGCCCTTCCTAGCAGCACCCGGGAAATGGCGTGGGAGTCAAAGAACCCTGTGAACTACCCACCATTCATGCTGTTGCACCACAAACAGGATGGCGCTGTTGACTTGAGTTGCATGGACAAAGCGAAGGGGAATCTGTTATCCCGAGGCTACAACCTTCACGGCACCTTCCTGGTCGACGACGAAACGCCGCGCAGCCTGGAAGCGCACTATTGGCAGCCTGAATACGGCCCGGAAATACTGGAATTCTTCGAGTCCGTGGCCGAGGAATAGAAGCGCGGCCTGCACCCGACCGGCATGCGTCTACCGCGTGCCGGATCACGTCTGAACTTCTAATCGATAGCTTCGGTGGTGGGCGCTCCCCAGATGCAACCGTTCACGCCGCGGCTGCTCTAGCCGCGTACCCGCCGACGTGACAGACCCAGCGATGCCAGTCCAGCACCGATCAGCAAAAGCGTACCTGGCAGGGGAATATCGGTATTTCGGTCGGCGACCACATTGAGCGTCGACTGATAGAAATCCCAACTCCACTCAGGTAATCGCGGCTGGGGAATACGCAGATTAACGATCAGCACGCCATCAGTGATGATGGCCAGATCGACATTCTGGACAATATCGGAAAAATTCACTTCGTAGGAATAGATGTGCGCCGCATCGTCCAGAACAGCCACCATCGGGTCAGCACTGGGGTCGTAGGGGAAAGGTTCCTCATTGCGGATATCATCGCGCACCTTGAAGACTATCTCGGCACTGATCAGCGTATCAGTGGCAGGATTGTAACCATCGTCGAGAATACTGTGCGTGTAATAGAAGCTGGGAAAGATCGAGTTTACCGCAATGATAGGGACGTTAACCGGCGCAACCACATCGGTAAAGGCAACGGGTACGGCCTGCGCCAGCGATGACGCCGAGGCTACAGCCAGTGCAGAAACGAGCTTCAACGCCTTATATTTCATGTCCTCTCCCTGACCTCCCCAGATAAAATTTATCACAATCTGGAAACGCACTTATTAAGCAAAGCACATATCGCCAAAATTGCAATCTTCTTACTCGCATTCATCACGCAGTCACCGCCGAGGCGATTGTCTGTCGAGAAACGTGTTTCCGAACCAGAAATGCGCGCTATATAATCAATGCAATTTGCGGGCCAAGCTGATATTGCCTTATTTTTCAACAAGGTACCATCGGTGACGATCCGAGCATGTAAAAAAAACTGACACTTCCCTGCACCAACAGCGGGCACACCTGCGCATCGCCAGCGAACAGTGGTAGCAACGGTGCGGCGAACTTAAGGTTGTACCGCGCCTGTAGAGCGACGGTGAGCGGCCGATTAAGGTTGCCAATGGTGGTGGCCCACGACGCATAGCCTACGACACTCTCGTACTCAACCTCGAAGCCGCCCTCGATACAGTGGCCAAACGCATCGCCCATTCGACGCAACAGGATACTGCTAGCACCGAAGCTGGCATTCTTACTCAACAAAGTGCACTGGGAACCCTTGATCACCTCAACACGTTCGAATTCGAAAATTGCCTACTGAAAATCTCTCAACTGGCCAGCCCATACACCGTCGATAAACAGGCCGACGGATTGATCCAGTTCTCATACTCCAGGGTGAGGAAAGCAGGCACAGCAAGACTCCCGTATCCAGATGCTCTACAATTTCCCCCGCAGCTACACCGGCAAACACAGTGCCCACCAATTCTCCGGAAACTCAGATATGGCTAGTGCAATCGACAACTCGTGCGTTCAACGTGACGACAGGATATAAGCTGCGCAATGAAGGAATTGATTCTGCATATCGGTTGTCCGAAGACAGGCTCCTCGGCGTTACAATCCTGGCTCGCGATCAATCAGAGCGGTCTTGCAAACCAGGGTTACCATTTCACAGTGCTGGATAGAGAGGCAAAAAAATTCAGGATCAACTCAGGTAATGGAGAGCTGCTGGATACCTTTATCAGGCAAACCTATAGCAAGGTGAACAATGACAGCAAAAAGGGTCAGGCCATCCTCGACCTGTACTTCTCCGGTTGCGAAAAGGCTATTGTTTCCTCTGAAATACTGAGCGGCTTCAGCACTGTAAACATACAAACGTTAAGGCATTTTCTCGACCACCACCGGATCCAGGTGAAGGTAGTCGCCTATGTTCGGAACCTGTATGATTTTTTCTACTCGGCGCACGTCCAGCACGTAAAAAGAACCAATCGTCTGACCAGCTTTGAGAACGCAGTGCTGGATGAAAAGCAATTCAGGCACTTTCTTACCTACCGAAATTTCTCGCCGTTTTTTGACGTCACGCTAATTCACTACGACGCCGTGATCGACAATATCGCCCTGCCATTTTGCGACGCCGCTAATCTGGATTACGCAAAACTCCACCCCCTCCCCGAGAAGCAGGTGAACCGAACACTTTCCGCTGGAGAGATAGCGATTGTACAAACGCTGGGCAGTTGGCTCGCGGACGAAAGGCTTGTGGTGGAAAATTTCTCCAACACGGTGTCAGATGAGCTGGTACACAAATTTCCGGAAGTTGAATCCGAAGTGATGTACAGCGAGAATGTCTATCAATACCTTTCCCAGAGATTCGGTGACCAGCTCGATCAATTCAACAAAGTCTGTGAAAGACAGTTCGATTTCAAACTGTCCATTCTCAGCAACCGCCATTATTTTACCCAAACCCACAACTCGCCGCTGGACAGAACCAGCCTGGAACGTGTTGTGGGCATTCTTTGTGACAACAGCGCAAAAATTGACAAACTCGCGATAGAAACTTTGGCCGACAAACTTTCCGCCGCTAGCGAGTATCAGGACTTATCCGGCAAGCTCATGAAATCGCTGGCGTGGGAGAACCGGATCAAACAGCTGGCCAAGCGGGCAAAACACAGGGCACAACATTTATATGCGCGCGGTACGAACAGAAGGATGCTGATACTGAGATTGAAAGATTCCTTTGGAGTTTACCGGTAGGCGGGGCCTCATCAGCCATCGCTTGCTTGCCATGCAGTGTCGCAACCGTCACTACAGCTCATCGCGGAACAGGCGCGCCACCCGCTCACCCAGGCGCTGCCACAGCCCACGCTTTTTCCACGTGGCCAGATCGAGTTCCCTGCTACGTCCCAGATCTGCTTCAAACTGCCGCTCCAGCTCTTGCAGAGTATCGCCATCCTCTATCACCAGGCAGAACTCCTCATCCTTGGACATTGAGCGATGGTTCATATTGGCTGATCCCACGACCGCAATCGCATGATCCACTGTCAGGATTTTTGCGTGCAGCATCGTAGGTTCAAACACATAGATGGCAATACCGGCATCCAGCAACTGCCGGAACTGGTCCTCGCCACTAAGTCGGCAGAATGCTTCATCGGTATGCTCACCCGGCACCAGAATGCGCACATCGACACCCCTCTCTACCGCTGAACAAAGTAGCTTCATCAACGCTTCGTCGGGAACAAAATATGCCGTTGTAATCCAGACCGAATCGCTCGCCTCACGCAGCAACGCCCGAAAAACAGTGGCGATATCGCTCCAGTGAACAGACGAGGGGGAGCGTACAACCTGTATGCTCGCATTTCCGGCCGACGTCTGGCGGTTCGCCTGAACAAAGGATGTGCTATCTGAAGCCTCTGTTTCATTCCAGTTAGTCAGAAAGCCACTGTGCATATTCAATACCACCGGGCCTGTAATGCGAAAATGCGTATCGCGCCATTCCGATGGATTCCTCGCATCTCCCTCCCACTGTTCGGCAATACCCACGCCGCCGGTAAACGCCACCTGCTGATCACAAAGCAATAACTTGCGGTGAGTGCGGTTATCCCATTTCCACACTTTCCATTGCGCTTTGGGCCTGAACCACGCCACAATCACGCCCGCAGCATTCATATTGTCTACCAGCGACTGACTGATGCGCATGCTGCCGACGGCATCCAATAGCAGCCGCGTTTTGACACCGCGCCGGGCCGCACGGCAAAGTGCCTCGGCAAACTGAACCGCGATTTCACCTGTCCAGTAAACAAAGGTCACCATGTCGATACTGCTCTGGGCACCGTTGATCGCGTCGAGCATCGCGGGGAAAATTTCATCACCATTGCTCAACACCTGCACTCGATTGCCCGGGATAAACCCGTATCCCAGTTCCGTTTCCAGCAGCTCACACAAACGATTCACGCAATTACGCTCCCCACCATTTTCCACCGGCAGCCATTCAAGTCAGCCGAGCATATCCGAGTGGTATTTCAAGCGCCAATTTGGCCCCTGATAAGAAGCCCCGACGAAGCTTAACGGGCAACATCCCTCTTTGCCCAGCATATCACAATATATTTTATGTTCGTTTTTAGGTACATTAATCCCTGTAAACGACAATAAAGTGCAATATATTGCACTTTATATAGATATATCTATCATTAAATTTTAATGTTCCAAATTTAGGACTATACTCAATAAAATTTCTTTAAAGTTACAAAAATGGAACGCTATCTGTGATTGAGAATAAATCTCCTACCGCGATTGCCGAAGAACTGGGTGCACGCCTTAAGCAGGCGCGACTGAATGCCGACAGAACACAGGTAGACGTTGCGGAACTCGCGGGGGTGAGTAGAAAAGCCGTTATCAATGCCGAGAAAGGCCAGGCCTCGCTGGAGGTTTTCGTCGCCATTATGGGGGCTCTCAACCTGACTTCTCAGCTCGACAATTTCTTACCGGTGCAGGACATATCCCCCATTCAACTGGCCAGACTTCGGGGCCGCAGGCGACAGCGCGCCTCGGGGCAGAGCGCCAGCACTGAGCAGGAGCCCTCTGAATGGTGAAGCAGGTCATCAATGTCAACTATCAGGGGAGCGAGGTCGGAGCGGTGAGCTTTGATAGCGCCACCGGACTGGGCGCCTTTGAATATCACTCATCGTTCATTGCAACAGGCATCGAGCTCTCGCCAATAAAAATGCCGCTGGCAAGGCAGATCTATTCCTTCCCTGAACTTGGCCAGGAAACCTTTAAAGGCTTGCCCGGCCTGGTCGCGGACTCATTGCCGGATGACTTTGGCAACGCGGTGCTTAATGCCTGGGTCGCCAGCGAGGGCAAACTCCCGGGCGACATCACCCCACTGGAAAGACTGCAGTACACCGGCAAACGCGGCATGGGTGCGCTTGAGTATGCGCCGGCAAAGCGACAGAAAAGCCTGAATGCCTCTACCAGAGTTGAGATCGAGCCGCTGGTCGAGATTGCCCAGGAGATCCTCGATAAGCGGGAGACATTTTCTCTGGACCTGAACAGCAACGGTGAGGATGACCGCGATGCCATGCTGTCGCTGCTGTCCGTAGGGATGAGCGCCGGCGGCGCGAGACCCAAGGCTGTGCTGGCATTCAATGCCGATTTTACGCAGGCACGTAGTGGCCAGGTGGATGTCCCGGAGGGCTTTTCTCACTACCTGATGAAGTTTGATGGTGTTTACGAGCACGGTGTTGACAGGGAAACGTTCGGCGACCCTCAGGGTTTCGGCGCAATGGAGTACGTATACTCCACAATAGCCCGTTCCTGCGGCATTGGAATGATGCCCTGTTACCTGCTACATGAAGGCAATCGCCGCCACTTTTTGACACAGCGATTCGACCGCCACGGCAACACCAAAATTCACGTGCAAACACTGAACGGACTGGCACATATCGACTACAAAAAACCCGGCGCCTATTCCTATGCCGAACTATTTGGCATCGCTCGGCAACTCCGTGTTTCGGCAAAAGATGCTGAGCAACTACTGCGGCGCATGGTGTTTAATATCGTAGCCAGAAACCATGACGACCATTCAAAGAACTTTTCCTTTACGCTCACCAAAAGCGGCTGGCGATTGTCACCGGCATACGATCTGGCCTACAGCTACAAGCCCGGCAGTAAATGGGTAAACAGCCATTGGATGAGCCTCAACGGCAAGCGCGATGATTTTACACGGGAGGATGTTTACACACTGGAAAAACTGGTGCCCAGATTTTCCCGCACGTTTATCGATCAGGTGATCGACGCCACTGTTGAATATGTTTCCCAATGGCCTGTGCTTGCCAGGCAGCACGAGGTGCCGCAATCCCTTGCCGCAGAGATCGCGGGCAACCTGAGACTAAAGCTGTAGTCGCGATAACCGGCGACTGCTTGTCGATCACAGGTACTACGGAGGAGCCCCTATGCCGAAGCCGACAATGGATACACTGCTCAGTGAAGTTCGCGCCTGTACACTATGCGAAAAGGAACTCAAGGACGGCGTACGGCCCATACTTCAGGCGCAAAGACAATCGAGAATATTGATCGCCGGACAGGCGCCGGGTGCCAAAGTCCACGCCTCCGGCATACCCTTTGACGACGCCAGCGGCGAACGGCTGCGACATTGGATGGGAGTCAACCGGTACACATTCTACGACGCGACACAGATAGCGATACTGCCGATGGCATTCTGCTATCCGGGCAGGGGCAAGTCAGGCGACCTGCCCCCTCCTCCCATATGCGCCGAAACCTGGCGCAAACGATTGCTGGATGCGCTGCCCGCTATACAACTTACCTTGGTAATCGGACAGTACGCGCAGGCCTGGCACCTGCCACACCGATGCGCAACATTGACGGAAACCGTGAAAAACTGGAAGGCTTACAGCAGCGACATCATCCCGCTGCCCCACCCGAGCCCACGTAATAATATCTGGCTGTCGAAAAATCACTGGTTTGAAACGCAGCTGCTGCCGGTCATTCGAAAGCGAGTAAAACAAGCACTGGCGGCGCCTGACTAAAGGCGGCGGCGTTGCCGCTGGCGCTTTGACCATCGCGGCCAGCCAGCGCAAAGCGCGTCAACTGCCGAGGTACCGTTGCAGGAATGCGTCCATCGCTTCAAATAACGCAGTGCGGTGCTGGTGATTGTCGAGATGGTGGGTAGCGTGTTCAAGTTCGATGTACTCAAAGGTTTTATCGTGACCCTCCAACGCTTCCACCATCTCACGGCTCTGCTCAACATCCACCACGCGATCCTTTTCTCCATGAACCATTAGCAGAGGTATGGTGATCTGCTCAACAAGGTTCACCGGGGAGTTTGCTTCAAGCTGCTCGTCATCCCTGCCATATTGATCGAAGACCACCGCTCTGTTGAGGTAGTGACGAGACCGATTCCGCTGTGCCACTAAGTCAGAGACACCCGCAAAGCTGATCGCGCACTGAAACAACTCGGGCGTTCTGGCAGCCGCTAACATGGCGGCATACCCTCCGTAACTCGCTCCGACGATGCAGATACGCTCTGGGTCCGCGATACCCTCGGCTATAAGCCAACGTGTGCCATCGGTGAGATCATCCTGCATGGCCATGCCATATTGCCCGACTGCTTTCATTTGAAACTCATGGCCATAGCCTGAACTGCCGCGGAAGTTAGGCTGCAGAACAGCGTAACCACGACTCACAAAAAACTGCGCCCAGTAATCAAAACCACCGTACTCCCGCACCATCGGGCCACCGTGCGGATGAACAATGGCCGGGACGGGCTTATCATCGAAATTATTGGGCAATGTCAGGTATGCCTCGATCTCCAGCCCGTCCTGCGCCTTATAGCTCACTTTCCTCGCCTCTGGAAGCTCCTCGTTCATCAACTCGGGATACTGATGGATGAGGGGTTCCAGGGTATTGCTGGTCCGGTTCCCGTAATAGTAGACGCCCGGCTTGCTTTGACTGCTGGCGTAGACAATATAGCGCAACTCATTGTCGCTGAAGCTCACCAGGTGATTACTGGTATCGGGGAGCACCCTGTCGATAGCGCGTTGATAGCCTTTATACACGTCATCCCAGTAGATCACCGAATTATCCGCTTCACCGTGACTTACGCCTACCGCATCATTGGTCTTGGGAGAGTAGATCAAACCGCCTTCAATATCGTAATTCGGATCAGCCACAACCAGCGTCATCTGCGGTGATTGCTCACGCGTATCAATGGTGAATACAGCTTGCCGGCCATTGTGATCCGCTCGTATGTACAGCACATTTGGGTCCACGCTAAAGCCCAGTGGGGTGATATCGGGTTGGCTGAAGTATCTGTATTCCCACAGCTTATTCCATTTATCGGCTTCCAGATCAAGGACCCAAACAGAGCGCACACCGTCACCTTCATCGTATCCGACACCCGCGCGAACCCTGCCCTGCCGGTCGGCTATCCAGTCCCTAATGGGAGGCTTGGAGCGCCTGACAATCGATTTTCCCCCGGTGTTCACATCTACACTGTATGCGCTGGGAAAGGTGGGATTGTCGGTGTCGAAGCTCATCAGAATTTTGTCGGATAGATCCGGGAGTATGCTGATGACATCGTCCTGAATCTGCGAGTAGTGCTTGTACGATGTCATTGACTTTCGGGCGGGCCGGAACAGAATTTTGGGATTGCTATCGGTCGGGCCGACGGAGAGCAAGCGGGTTTCAGTGGTATCCACCCCAAGCCCCCTGTAATGCGGGAAATAGATACTGAAAATGAGTTTTTCCGGGCTTACCCAGCGCAGCCAGTTAAATTTGAATTCCTCATTGTCTGATGCAGTAAGACCGTGTGTCTCGCGTTTCTCCAAATCCAGGGTCACGAGCATCGACCCCTCTTCCGTATTGAGAATATACGCAATGTAGTTCCCGTCCGGGGACAGGGCTAAACCCTCCGCATCCGGCAGGTGGCTGTATGCCTGGGGAGGCAGGGCGGGCGCCGCGTGAACCGCTGCACTGAACACGGCAATCACCATTAAAAAAACCAAGCCCCAATCCCTGCACATACTGACTCCTGAAAAACAATACCTGACACGAATCGCGCACACTATCGCACATCGCGCACTTTACCCGAACGGACGGGTTTCGATTCTACTCCCACCTGGTAGCGGTATCACCGGACTGAAGCCACCCGTGACTGTGAGGATAGTTATCGCTAGCGTAGTCGTCAGTGTGACGCCAAACCAAGACTCGCGGCACTTTAATGGGCACGAACTATTGACCAACATGGCGATATATGTTCCGATACCCACCGACTAACAGATAATTTAATTATCTGTAGGATAGGGAAACCGGGATCCATACTGTTTCAGCAGCAGTGTTCAGACGAGCAATCGCCGCGCCTGCGCCTGACAGCATGCCCCACCACGAATACAGCAGCTAACGGGGAGTGCATAATGACAGCAATTCAATCCGAAACCAGCGAAGCGAGGATCATCAAACCACGGCGCATGGCGTTCGATATGTCCCTGCTCCAACACAAATACTTCTTCCGTGGCAACCCCATTCTGAGCACGCTGATGTACGCCCTGTCGGCGTCATTCCCAGATGGTGAACGCTTTTTTATCGATACTGTCCGCCACTATCAGAAGGATATCGACGACCCCATTCTGTCGGCCCAGATTCGTGGTTTCATTGGTCAGGAAGCGCATCACAGTCGCATTCATGAAGACTTCAACACCCGCGCCGAGGCCCTCGGAGTGGCAATGGAGAGAATCCGCAAACGCTTCAAACGGCGCATCGACACTGTCAAACGCACGCTGGATCCCGGGCGGCAACTGGCGATAACCGCCGCGCTAGAACACATAACCGCCACTCTGGCTCAGTGGACGCTTGAAAATCCCGAGGCGGGCCTGAATGGTGAAAACAATTCCCCACTGCGCGAGATGCTGGCATGGCATGCGATGGAGGAGATCGAACACAAATCGGTCGCGTTCGATGTGTACAGGGCCACTGTGAACAAAGAGAAGGAGCGAATCGTTGTCGCGAAAATCGTCTTTCGCACATTCTGGATACAGATGGCCATCGCACAGATGATCCTGTTGTGGCGCGATAGGAAAATACCCTCTCTGACACACATCCGCGAGGCCTGGAACTTTATGTGGGGCAAAGGCGGCTTCAGACGCTGGTCGGCACCGGAATTCAAACGCTACCTGAAGCCCGGCTTTCATCCGGATGATATCGACCAGCACCACCTGATCGAACAGTGGCATCAGAGATACCCTGAAGTGGCCGCCCTGCAGGTTGGCTAGCCGGATGACCACCGCCAGAGACGATGCTTTAGCAACACCTACTCATAACGCAGCGAAAGGGGGAGAACAATGACACGCGGGAAAAAGTGGGCTGCCGGCATTATCTCCACTTTGGTTGTACTGGGATTGGTTATTTACCCGAACCGCGAAAGCATCGTGCTCAATCTACTGAGTTTTGCGCTGAAGCAATACCGACCGGTGGGAGAGACACAGGAAATCGTCTGGGCTACAGGCAAGGACCCGCAGGGCCGAACTGCCGCGGAGCGACCACCCAATATCGTACTGATTCTGGCGGATGACCTGGGCTGGAATGACCTGAGCTTCGCTGGTGGAGGCGTCGCCGGAGGTACTGTGCCAACACCGCACATCGACTCGATCGCGCAGCAGGGCGTCAGTTTCACGAATGGCTATGCGGCCAATGGCACCTGCGCCCCGTCCCGCGCGGCCATCATGTCGGGACGCTACGGCACGCGCTTTGGTTTCGAATTCACACCGACACCGCCGGGCATGATGGAACTCGCAGCTCTGGTTCCAAGCGACCCCAATCGCCTGCGGGAAATTATCCCGCAACGCGGTGCCGAATCCGTGTTCTTCGACAACATGGGGATGCCCGCCTCAGAAATAACCCTCGCTGAGTTGCTATCTGAGCGCGGCTACCACACAGCCCATATCGGCAAGTGGCATCTGGGACGCGCTAACGGCATGGAGGCCCACAAACAGGGTTTCGATGAGAGTCTGCTGATGTTTAGCGGCCTCTACTTACCAGAGGACCATCCGGATGTGGTGAACTCAAAGCAGGAATTCGACCCCATCGATCGCTTTCTGTGGGCCGTCATGGACTTCGCTGTGTCGTTCAATGGCCAGCCGGCGTTTGCACCAGACCGCTACCTCACAGACTACTTCACCGCACAGGCAGTTGAGGTGATCGAGGCCAACAGGGATCGACCGTTCTTTCTCTACCTGGCGCATTGGGCTGCGCATACGCCTCTGCAGGCTTCCCGCGAGGATTACGAGGTGCTCTCACATATCGAGAATCATCGCGAACGCGTCTATGCCGCGATGATACGTGCGCTCGATCGCGGTGTCGGGCAGGTACTGGAGGCACTGAAAGCCAACGGCCTGGAAGACAATACGCTGGTGTTGTTCACCTCCGACAACGGCGGGGCTGGCTACATCGGCCTACCGGACATAAACAGCCCATACCGGGGCTGGAAGATCACCCTGTTCGAGGGCGGTATTCACGTACCCTACTTCGCCAAATGGCCAGCCCGGATTGCACCCGGCACAGAAGTCTCTGACCCGGTTCACCACTTCGACCTTTATGCAACCGCGGCCGCGGCTGCCGGCGCCAGCGTTCCCACCGATCGCATCATAGACGGCGTCGATCTGGTACCCTTTGCAACAGGCGTTGCTCGGGGCGTACCGCACCGGGCACTATTCTGGCGCAGCGGGGCATCGCAATCGGCACTGGTCGATGGCTGGAAGCTCAATGTGAGCGATCCGCCGGGGCGAACCTGGTTGTTCGATCTGCAACGGGATCCGACGGAACAACACGACCTTTCCGAGGCCCGCCCCGACAAGTTGACGGAACTGCAGGCCGCGCTGGTAGAACACAACGCCGCACAGGCCGCCCCGTTGTGGCCCAGCCAGGCGTTGGCGCCAATCAATATCGATAAGGATTTAAGCCAGCCCGACGAACCTGACGACGAATATATATACTGGTCGAACTAGCCTGGACAGATCATAAAGAAAACGACGAAAAAGAAGGAAATACAGTGCTCAAACTTGTGCTGAAACTGCTGGCTGCAGCAGTGGCAACGGTATTGCTCTCCGCGGTTTTTCTCGCGCGCAATCTTAACCAGGACCTCGAAGCTATGAGCGTCCGCAACGGCAATTGGATGACCAGTGTTGCCACCGGCTCGGAAGGCGCCGGGGTGATGCTAAAAGCCGCCGTGGCGATAGGCGGACTGCTGGCCTCTACGCAAGAGAACTCAATGTACTACCGCTTGAGCAGCGTTGAGGGCCAGCCCCTGCGCCTGAATTGCCGCTACCGGATCGAGGGCGATGATTACGACGCCGACTGGTGGAGCATCACCGCCTATGGCTGGGACAACTACCTGATCCCCAACGCGCAGAAGCGCTATTCATTTAACGATGAAAACCTGATGCGCAACCCCGATGGCAGTTGGGTGATAACCGTTGCAGCCACTGAGCAACCGGGCAACTGGCTGCCAGTAGGCCCCTCTGGCGCACCGCTGTGGCGCAAGCCCGGCGATTACGATTATGACCTGCTGCTGCGCCTGTACACCCCCGGCGCAGCCTATCTGGATACACCCGAGTCTGCTGCGCTACCCAGCGTGACGTTGGAGGCCTGCCAATGAAACTGTTGAAATGGCTACTGGGAATACTGATATGCGCCTGGATCGGGCAGTATTTGCTGGCACTGGCATTGCCCAGCCTGATTATGGAAGGCCTCTATATGCTGGGCACAAAACAACAGGGTTACAATCAGTTGGCGGTCAGCGAACTGGCGGATGAGGAATTTCGCACCGTTGTCCGCCCCAGCCCCGACCTGTTATACGCGAGCTGTTTTTACAATCTTGAGAATGGCCCGGTTGTTATCGAAGCGCCGGTTCCGCCGCGCTACTGGTCGATGCAGTTCTATCAGATGAATACAGACAATTACGCCGGCATCACCAACCAGCGCGATGAGCGCTACCGCGTAGGCAGTACAGTGAAGGTCACACTGACCGGCGCCGATGACTCAGCGGACAGCTTTAGCGGTGAGGTAATCCAATCACCGACGCAGCGCGGTGTCATGCTACTACGTGCATCGGCTATCGGCGATCGCGAACAACAGCAGGCGGCTCTGCTCGCCAGCCGCTGCGACCCGGCTTAATCCAAAAGTATCAATGCCAATGATAATTAGAACAGGTAGGATTTTATGTTGCAGTCGAAATGGCGGTGGTGCGCACCACCGGCCGCGCTTGCGTCGCTTTGCGCACTGCTGGTTACCAGCACCTCGGTACAGGTAACCGCTCAGGCCAACGCACTCGAGGAAATCATTGTCACAGCCAGCAAACGCACACAAAGTTTGCAGGACGTGCCCATGGCAGTTACCGCGTTCAGCGCGCAGGTGATACAGGAGGCGGGAATCAACAATGCTGTCGATCTGGCTGTTTTAACACCCAGCCTGTCCATATCCACAAACAACCAGCCCTTCACTGCCTCATTCCGCATTCGCGGTGTGGGTACATCGCAGAACGACATTGCACTGGAACCGTCCGTGGGATTGTTTGTGGACGATGTCTACCTGAGTCGTTCCGGCCTCGGCATGTCTGATCTGACCGATATAGAGCGCATAGAGGTACTGCAGGGGCCGCAGGGCACACTTTATGGCAAGAACACCAACGCCGGTGCGATAAGTATCTTTACCAAAAACCCCAATCTCGAAGCGTTCGAGGGGTATGTTGAAACCAGCATCGGAGATTACGATTTAGCGAAACTGACGGCCGCCGCCAGCGGGCCATTGAATGACACCCTTGCCTACCGCATCACCGGTACTGTGGATCAGCGTGATGGCTACTTCGACAACGGCGCGGGCGATGACCTGAACGCCGCCGATGACTGGAATGTGATTGCCAAGCTGCTCTACGTCCCCAGCGACAGCCTGAGTGTCCTGCTGAAAGGCTCGCACGTTAAACGCAATACCCGATGCTGCGCTGCGGATTCAATACAGGGAGCCTCCGTTAACCCCACGCTGGCGGCGCGCGGCCTGGCCACCGACAAGAACAATCCCTTTGATCACGAAATCGCCGTCAACGTCGACAATAAATTTAAAAACAAGTCAGATAGCCTATCCATGGTTATCGACTACGATCGCGACTGGGGCTCGCTGAAATCTATCAGCGCCTGGGGCAAGGCAGATGGCACCGCAAGCTATGATGTCGACCGCTCGCAACTTGATGTAATGGCCTACGTCGACGCCGTGAGCAAGGGCGACAGCCTCTCACAGGAGTTGCGCTTTGCCTCACCGACAGGCGGTCCGCTGGATTATCAGCTTGGCGCATTCTATTTCCAGTCCACCACCAACGGCGGTGATGGATCTGCATTCGTGTTTCTGGGTGAGGATTTTCTCAGCCAAGCCAATCAACAACCGGATATTGATTCCCTGCTGCCCGCTGGTGTGCCCAATATGGCATTTATTGCACAGCCGGGAGACTCCATCAGTGCCAAGGTCAAACTTGAAACCGAAACCTTCGCCGCGTTCGGCCAGACCACCTGGCATATCAGTGAGCGTTGGCGCATCACCGGCGGACTGCGCTGGACCTATGAAGAAAAAGATGCCGACATCCTGACCGTGGTCGACTCCACCGCATTGTCCGCGCAACTCACCGGTTTGTCCTTTCTCACTGCAGTAACGACGCCCGTCGATCAGGACTTTTCACGCAGCACCAGCGATGTCAACTGGCTGCTCGATAGCAGCTACGACCTGTTCGAGCAAACGATGATCTATGCCAGAGTCGCCACCGGTTCGAAATCCGGCGGCTTCAATACCGTCAATGGCACCCCTGAGGAACGCGAGTTCGAAGACGAGTCCACCGACAGCTACGAACTGGGCATTAAATCCACCGTACTGCAAGATCGACTGCGCATCAACGCAGCCGCCTTTTACACCGAGATAGACGATTACCAATACCAGCAACAACAGGAGATTGGCCTCGGCACACTGGTATCGAACCTGCCCGAGGTAGAAACATCAGGCATCGACGTGAACCTGCAGGCGCAACCGCTGCCAAACCTGACGCTGACCGGTGGCGTGCTGTATATGCACAAATATGAAATCACCGAGGGTCCGGAAAAAGGCAATAAGCTACCGTTTACTGCGGAATACAGTGCTACCGCCTCCGCCACGGTGGTATTTCCACTGGCCGATGGCGGAATCTATCTGCGCATGGACTACAGCTATATGGACGACCATCTGACCACTGATTCCGCCAATGCTGCAGACAGGGACTATCAGAACAGGAACCTGGTCAATGCCAAGCTCGGCTGGCGCAACACGCACTGGAACGTGTCCATCTGGGGAAAAAACCTGTCCGACAACAAATATGCGGGGCTCACTGCCGCGACCTTTCCCATTACCACTATGGACGCCTATTTCCTCTCTCCTCCGCGAACCTATGGCGCCACACTGAGATACGATTTCTGAAACATCACATAGGAATAGCACACGCGACTCTGTAAACTGGCCCCCGATAGGCGCAGGTCGGAGAAGGTTGGCAGCCTGCGAACCCGTAAACTGGAATCCAGACGAGTGACGCAATGACCCGAAAAACCCATTACCGCGCCTGCCATCTCTGTGAAGCCATCTGTGGTCTCGTGATCGAAACCGAGGGCGCCGATATCGTCTCGATCAAGGGAGACAAGGCCGACCCGCTCAGCCGCGGCCACATCTGCCCCAAAGCCATTGCCCTGAAAGATCTGCACAGCGATCCGGACCGGCTGCGCAGCCCAGTGAGAAGAGTACGTGGCGACAGCGGTGAAGACCAGTGGCAGGCGATCAGCTGGGATGAGGCACTCGATACCACGGCCTCCCGCCTGGCGCACATTATCAACGAACACGGCGTCAACGCTGTCGGCATCTATATGGGCAACCCCTCGGTGCACAACTACGGCATGATGACGCATCAGGGCAACCTGTTTCAGCATATCCGCAGCAATAATCGCTTCTCCGCGACCAGCGTGGATCAACTGCCCCACCACCTCACCTCGCTGTGGCTTTACGGGCACAAGCTGCTGATACCGGTACCCGATGTCGACAACACCGATTACTTACTGATGCTCGGCGCCAATCCACTGGCCTCCAACGGCAGTATCTGGACGGTACCGGATGTGAAAAAGCGGCTGAAGGCGTTGACGGCGCGCGATGGCAAACTGGTGGTTATCGACCCGCGCAAAACAGAAACGGCCGCCATCGCCAGCGAACACCAGTTCATTCGTCCGGGCACCGACGCCCTGTTTCTGCTGGCATTGCTGAATACGCTGTTCGGCGAGAATCTCACCAATCCCGGTGCGCTGTCCGAGTTCACCACTGGACTGGAGGAAGTGGCGACGGCAATTGCAGGATTTACCCCGGAATTTGCCGCTGCACATACAAACATCGACGCCGCTGCCATCCGGCGTATCGCGCGGGAGTTTGCGACAGCGGATAAAGCAGTTTGCTACGGCCGCATGGGCGTTTCAACGCAGGCTTACGGCGCCCTGTGCCAATGGGTGATACAGCTGATCAATATTGTCACCGGCAACCTGGACAAGCCGGGCGGCAGCCTCTTTGCCAGCCCCGCGGTAGATACACTGAAGACCAGCGGCCCTGGCGGCCACGGACGCCACCGCAGCCGGGTACGCAAGCTACCCGAATTTGACCGGGAACTACCCGCAGCCTGTCTGGCAGAGGAGATCAGTACACCGGGCGAAGGGCAGATTCGCGCGCTGTTTACCGGCGCCGGCAACCCTGTGTTATCCACCCCCAATGGGCGGCAGCTGGACCGCGCGATGGAGGCGCTGGATTTCATGGTATCGCTGGACCCTTACATCAATGAGACCACCCGCCACGCCGATATTATCCTGCCACCCACCTCCGCATTGGAGCACGATCATTACGATATAAGCTTCCACGTCTTCGCCGTACGCAATACCGCCCGCTACAATGAGGCCGTATTCGATAAACCCGAAGGCAGCCTGCACGACTGGGAAATCTTCAATCAGCTGGGCAACCGTCTGGCGCGCCTGCTGGACAAACCGGAGCAACCTCCCGTGCCCCCACATGAGATCATCGAGATGGGGCTGCAGATGGGTGCCCAGGCCGATGCCGGCCTGTCGCTGGATAAGCTGCGCCAGCACCCCTCAGGTATTGATCTGGGCCCACTGCAATCGCAACTGCCGGCGCGGCTGGCAACAGCGGATAAAACGATACGGTGCGACGTTCCCCAGGCCATGGCAGACCTGCAACGCCTGTGGACAGAATTTCAACAACCTGACTCGGGCGAACTGCGCTTGATTGGTCGGCGCCATGTGCGCTCCAACAACTCCTGGATGCACAACTACCACCGCCTGATGAAAGGCCGTGACCGCTGTACATTAATGATGCACCCGCGTGATATGGCGTCCAAGGGCATCGCTCCGGGCGATCGCGTAATGCTGTCATCGCGCGTGGGAGCAGTCGAGGTCGCCGTGGAGCCGACCGACGATATGATGCCCGGCGTGGTCAGCCTGCCCCACGGCTTTGGGCACAATCGACAAGGTACGCGGATGCGCACCGCAAACCATCACGCAGGCGTCAGCTGCAATGATGTGACTGATGAGCAGTATCTGGATGAGCTCTCCGGCAACGCTGCGGTCAACGGCGTACCCGTCACCGTTCGCGCGGTATAAACACGCAGGTAGCTAACGGTGCAGTCATCACTACTAAAGGGCGCTTGAATCGCTATAGATCATCATTGAGGTGCACCAACGCATGATAAAAAAAATCCTACTGGCAGCTCTGGCGCTGTTGATCATTGTCGCAGTACTTGGCCGTGTACTACTGCCGGGTATTCTGGAGAATGCGATGAATGTTGTCGATGAGCATGAGCCGTACACTATATCGGAACGCGCCCGGCAACTGCACGACTCACTGTTTATTGTCGATCTGCACAGCGACTCCCTACTGTGGGCGCGCGACCTCAGCGAGCAGTCAGATCGCGGCCAGGTCGACCTGCCCCGGATGCGGCAGGGCAATGTCGCCATACAAGTCTTTTCGGCCACGACCAAAAGTCCCACCGGCCAAAACTACGAGAGCAACGAGGCCGGTACTGACACCATTACGCCACTGGCTATCGTCAGCGGCTGGCCCAGCTCGACCTGGGGCTCGCTGTTTGCGCGGGCCCAATACCAGCTCAACAAGCTGCACGATCTTGTAGAGGCCAATAAGCCGCAACTCATATTCATCCGCCGCAAGGCCGATCTGGAAGCACTGGAGGCCGCCCGCCAATCAGACCGCAATGTCGTTGGTGCGATGTACCTGATAGAGGGTGCCCACCCGCTGGAAGGTGACATTCAAAACCTCGACAAACTCCAGGCACAGGGGCTGCAGTTTGTCGGTCTGACACATTTCTTCGACAACGAACTGGGCGGTTCACTGCACGGCATCAGCGGCGAAGGGCTTACGGAGTTTGGCCGCAGTGTCATCGTGCGCGCCGATCAACTGAATATGACGATAGATATTGCGCATGCGTCGCCACAGATGGTACGCGATGTACTGGCGCTGACGACACGCCCGGTAATCCTCTCCCATGGCGGTTTTAAAGGGCACTGTGACTCGCCGCGCAACCTCGAGGATGACCTGATGCTGCAGGTCGCTGAGGTGGGCGGAATCATCGGAGTGGGCTACTGGGATGCTACTGCTTGTGACTACTCACCCGCGGGTATCGCAAAATCGATTCGCTATGGTATCGACCTGTTGGGGCTTGAGCATATTGCGCTGGGCTCGGATTACGACGGCGCGGTAACAACCTCTCTCGATACCTCTGAGTTGGCGGCACTGACACAGGCCATGCTCGACCAGGGCTTTACCGAAGTAGAAATTCGCGCCGTGATGGGCGGCAACATGCAGCGCTTTCTGCGCGAGCAGCTACCCGATTGAAACAGAGCGAGTCACAGCGCTCGCCCGACACCAACTCACTGATAAACCCAGCGATTCGTCGGCTCTGTACCGGGCTCATACTCCACGGTTTGCACATCGAACCATATCGGAAGTAGGTAACGCACGTAAAACGCCCGCGTAGTGGAGGGGCCTATGACGATATCGTCGTAATCCTTGATCTGCAGACGCTCATCCTTACTGGCCCACCGCCCGCACTGTTCCCGAATGGTATCCACCTCGGCGCGGGAATTATAGATAAAACCCAGATGGTCAAAACCGGGTGATTGTATGTGCTGCTCCTGCTCCGATAACAACAGGAACTGACTGGTGTGTTCATCAGTGCGCAAAACCAGTCCGGGGGTTTCCATCGCTGGCACTGGCAGCGGAATGGCTTCAAAACCGAACACCTCGCTGTAGAATGCGCAGATTGCATCCTGATCTTTTTCCAGCGTACCTGGAGGTAGGGTCAATTCCATATGGTTTATTCGAAATGCGGGCATAATACAGTCCTGTTATTAGGGTTTTGGAAAACGCTTATCCACTACCCAGTTTGCTCCCCTGGCACACGGATTTCAATGAGCCTGATGGAAAGGGCGTGAATATGGTAGTGTGATTTCACTGAAGCCTTTCATACGGTGCCATCTTCAGTTGCACCGTTGTTGTGAAACAGCTCTTGTTCTGCAACAGGAAGCAGGCTGATAGGAGGTAATGGGTGTTCGCATTTTTTCGTTTATTACTATGCTGCTGGCTCACTCTGGCCGGCGTTCTTGCGCTAGGCCAGGATTCAGATAGCGACATCGCGGATCCCGAACCGGTTATTGAAACAGTGCATGATAGTGCGCAACTGGATGAAAAAATCCGCTCTCGCATCGAGAATATTTTTGCAGAAATTGACGTTCTCAACGAAGTAACCGTCGCAGTGACAGAGGGTGTGGTGACCCTGGGAGGTAATGTTGCAAATGAGGCCGCCGCAGAGAAAGCGCAGCGGCTCGCTATACGATTGGTCGGTGTCGTCACAGTTGAGGACGACATCAATCGCACGCTAGCTGTCGGTGACAATGTGCAACCGCTGATCGACAAGTTCGGGGCTATGATTGCGGACTTCGTTAAGGCCCTGCCCTTGATCGGGCTAGCAATGTTGGTGCTGGTATTGTCAGGTCTTTTTGGTGCTTTCCTGGCCAGACGAAAAACGCTATGGAAACGTATTGCGCCCAATCCCTTCCTCGCAGAACTACTCAGCCAGGCAGTACGCTTGGGCGTGCTGTTGCTGGGCGTCATTCTGGCGCTGGAAATACTGGGTGCCGGCGCATTGATAGCAACTATTCTCGGAGGGGCCGGTGTACTGGGTTTGGCGATTGGATTCGCTGTGCGGGACTCCATGGAGAATTATATCTCCAGTATTATGCTGAGCCTGCGCCAACCCTTCAGAGCCAAAGACCATGTCATTATCAATGAGCACGAAGGAATTGTTGTGCGTCTAACCTCCCGCGCGACCATTCTGATGACTCTCGACGGCAATCATTTACGCATCCCCAACTCTGCGGTATTCAAAGGCATTATTCTCAACTACACCACGAATCCAGAACGCCGCCTGACATTTGAGTTGGGAGTTGATGCCCAGGATGACCCCGTGGCGGCTATGAACACAGGGCTGGATGCGATACGTGAACTCGAGTTTGTGCTCAGTGAGCCGGAGCCCAGTGCCATCATAAAAACAGTGGGCGATTCCAATATCGTCATCCTGTTTGCCGCCTGGGTTGATCAGCGCGAGACGGATTATGGCAAGGCACGCAGCCACGCAATACGCGCGGCGATGCGAGTGCTGGAGGATCAGGGGTTCACCCTGCCCGAACCCATTTATCGCCTGCGCTTTGACCCTGAACTCAGTGCTGCGCTGGGCAGCAAGACAACCACGGAGCCAGAGCAGGATGTATCGCGTGCCGGCTCGGATACAGCACGCATTCAATCTTCGGCTAAATTCACTGCCCCCGAAGGGGACGTCATCGACACAGCCCCGGAGACGCATTTGGTGGAAAAGGTCGAGGAAGAGATACAATCGGAGAGCGGTGATGACCTGCTGGATCAATCGAAGCCGCATGAGTGAGAAAAATGCGGCCAACTGCCTGATGGTAATGAAAATAAGTAGCGACGCTCTGCCGGAACATCGCTCTCGACATTCCAGGGAGATTGGATATTTCCCTCAAGCGGGAGGAGTCAACAGAAAATCGATTCCGTCCAGGGCCCATATGCCGCTCAGGCACTCACGTATGGTCAACTGCCACCTGCTTTAACTCCAGCGCCAAAATTGCCTTAAGCACGCATGCAAACGCCACCGGCTGATCCAGCATCAAGTGATGCCTGGCATCGGGAATGCTAATCATGGGAATGTGCCCGCCTCCCGCCTCGCGGATATAGTCGGCAGAGTCGGCATCGAACAGTTCACTTTCTTCACCGTACACAATGACGATGCGCCCCGGTACCTGCGCGATTCGTGTGGCCTGCGACAACAGGCGTTCACTGATATTTTCAACACGCTCAAACACACTGGGGCTGAATTTCCAGGTCCAGCCGCCGTCGACCCTTTTCAGCGAATGGTAGGCCATATAGTCGAACAAATACGGCTCATTGACCTTTTGCGCTGGCGACAGGACAAAGCGGCCCTTGGCCGTTTCGTAATCTGGATAAATTCGATTGGGGCGCTTCGGATCCTGCGACCCGGGTGGTCCGCCGCCCGCCATCATGTGTGCTTTAAAACGCTCTGGCCGCAGCGTCATCAGATCGCAGATCACCAGACCGGCAAAATCGTGCTGGTACTGTTCCATCGCTAGCAGGCCGACAGTGCCACCATAGGAGTGCGCAATGATAGTTGGCTTCTGGCCTGACTCGAACAGTCCGGTAGCCTGCGCGACATCCCTCAGTTCCTGCAGACGTACCGCATCGGGATATGCCTCTCTCGCACCGGAATCACCCATGCCGGAGAAGTCGTACGCGACCAGATAATAGTCTTCAGCCAGTAGCGGCGCGATAAACGCGAAACATCTCGAATGTGCGAGAAAGCCGTGTAATAGTAAAATGCCGGGCTTTGCAGGGTCTCCCCAGCTGAAGTAATGTATCGGACACCCGGCGCTATCCAGCCATCCCTCCCGGCGCGGCGTGGCGATCGCCGTTTCGAACCAGGGCGGTGTACTACTTGAATCGGCGGGAATTTCATCAGTCAGATTAGGGGAAGACGCCACGACAGTTTTCATACAGCACACTCAAAAAAACGAACGCCGCATTTTACACGATTCACGCTGAAACCGGAGCGCTACCCGGCCAACAAATAGACATCAGGAGCATTCATGATCGATCAACTCTTTTCCATGCAAGATAAAGTCTGCGTTATTACCGGTGGTTCACGAGGACTGGGCTATGCAATTGCCCAGGCTTTTTTTGCCGCGGGTGCGAGGCGTATCTATATCACTGCACGCAAGGCAGAGGCCTGCGAACAGGCGGCAGCACAACTCTGCGCGGACTTCAGCAACGGGGAATGTATCGCCCTGCCCGGCGATATCAGCAGTATGGATGAGATTGCGCGGCTGGTGGCAGAACTGGAGAAAAAGGAGAAGCACATCGATGTCCTCGTGAACAATGCAGGTGTGGGCTGGCTGGCACCGCTGGCCGATTTTCCTGAACAGGGCTGGGACAAGGTGATGAACCTCAATGTAAAAACCCCCTTCTTTTTGACGCAGGCGATGCTTCCGCTACTGACCAAAAACGCCACACCCGAGAACACCTCCAGCATTATCAATATCGGTTCAATCGCCGGCATCATGGGCAGTACGGATACGTTCAGCTACGCCCCCAGCAAGGCCGCGATCCACCAAATGACACGCAACCTCGCGGCGACCCTCGCTGAGCAACATATCCGTGTGAACGCGATCGCGCCCGGGCGCTTTCACACCCGCATGACCGAGTACGCGAGCAGCGATACCGCCGCATACGAAGCCGAAATTAGGGCCATTCCACTGCATCGCTGGGGAACAGATCCGGATATTATGGGCGTCGCGTTGATGCTGGCCAGTCGCGCAGGTGCGTTTGTCACCGGTCAAATCATTGCTGTGGATGGCGGCACCACGCTGGCCTGACAGCGCCGGTAGGGAGTAGCCCATATCTGTCGCGAGAAAGTGACGCGCGGCGCCGTCAAATCTCTTGCCCTGCGATTGAGCAAGCGTCAGAATATTGCCGTCACTGCCATTGATCGTATGGCGAGCCACGACACCTGTTAGCAACGACACATCACACTGCCTGGATACCGTAGAATGCGGATACAAATGATCGGCCTGAAACTGTTAGCTGGCGCGCTTGCACTGGGTGTATCCCACATCTCGCTTGCCGACATTCCGGCGACGCCGGTGATGACGCTGTACCAGTTCAACGGCGATCTCGATATGCCCTACTACGATGTGCAGCGCTTTCGCAGCAGTGGCCCGGGCAGCCCCGCCGGCACACTGCCACAGGGCACGACACTGATCCCCTGTCTGGTCATGGCGAACGGCAGCCCGCTGACGGACGCCGGCGGTACGCCGTATGTCGGCTTTGATATTGTTGCCGATCCACGCACCGCCACAGCGGCCAGCACGGCCAAGGTGTCCGAGGCCATTGCCGAACGCAAAGTACTCAAGGTAAAGAACCATCACTGTGAGCCCGGCCAGAAATTTGTGATCAGTGTGCGCAAGCTGTACGCGATGGAGAAGGTCCCCTTCTTCGATCCACCGCCCGCCACTGATATATCGCTGGAACTGGAACGCGGTGGTGACCTGGTCGATATCGGCGGCCCGGATACGATCGTACGCGCCTTCCACAACAGCGCACAGTGCGCACAGGCCAACGACCAGCTGACAGGCCGACGCGACTCGCTACTGGCCGCCTGGCGTGACTTTGAGCAGACCAATCCGGGTGACTGGCACCGCGATGAACTCGCCCGCGCCCGCCATCTCGACCTGACGATGCGTACCGCGCTGTTCGAGGGGCACCTCGATCGCGGTTGCAACGCCTACGGCGCCTGTGAACGCAACATCATTGCATTGACCATCCGCAACCGTGCGCTTGAGCGCTGTTTCGACCGCGAGGGCTGCACGGCCAAAGGCGATTTTTCCGGTGTGGCCACCAAGGTTTCACAGTACAACATATGGGATGAATACCTCACCCAGATCTCCGGGCTCACCTCCTGCTACCTGCGCGACGATCTTGCCGATCGCCCCTACTACGCCAAGCTGCAGGCTATGTACACACAAAACGCACCCGATGTAGAACGCATCCTGTTCGGCGACGACGCGGACCTGTCGGCACTGTTCCCGGGCACCCCACTACCCGACCTGGATCGCACAGCACACTACTACCACGCACCGGCAATGGGTAAGTGCTTTCCAGAGCACCCGCGCGTTGAGTACATGACGGGCGCGGTAGCGCGCAATGGCGATGACTTTGCGCTGATCGCCAACACGCGTATTCAGGCGGGCGACAAGGTCGGCAGCGACTACCGCTTCCGCACCTTTGTACTGAACGAGGAATATGAACGCGATGTCATCGAGTATCGGGACGACTAC
Organism: Halioglobus sp. D3-4; assembly: GCF_055809315.1. Classification (NCBI taxonomy): domain Bacteria; kingdom Pseudomonadati; phylum Pseudomonadota; class Gammaproteobacteria; order Cellvibrionales; family Halieaceae; genus Halioglobus; species Halioglobus sp. D3-4. Next base: position 506,395 of record NZ_CM147907.1, on the reverse strand, counting down.
CCCGGCTTTCTCGTTGACGGTCGCAAGGTATCACTGTCCGGCAGCACCGGCTGCTCACCCTATGGAATTCCCGCTGGCTGCCCGGCCGATGACATCGGTCGATATCGGAAAACGCCATTCTGGCTGGATGCCGGCAAACCGCTGGGTTTGACCTGCGCGATCGCGCAGCGCGGCGAATCCTGTGATCAGGACGCGGTGACGGTCACCGTAGTGGTCGGCGGGATGTGCGACACACAGATGCGACCGGTATCGGCGGTACACTGACAGCGCCCCACTCGCCTAGGCTGTGCGGCGCCTGCTCAACCAGTACAGCAACAGGCCGACCAGTAGCGACAGCCCCAACAGTGGCGCGAAGATACCCATTACCAGCAATACTGCGGTCAGACCGCTGCGCAGTGGCAGGCCAACGGTGCGCGGCGGCACCGGCAACAAGCCGCGTTTCGACGGCCGCCTGAGCCACCACATTGCTGTACCGCTGACGCACAAAAAGATCAGTGCCAGGCAAACCAGAACATTCAGCGCGATGTTCCATCGCCCCATATTGCCCTGATGAAGGCCGATACCGACCGCCATACTCTTGGCCATCACCGGGTAGTCGGCAAAACCGACCTCAGCCAGCACCTCGCCGCTATGGCGGTCTATATGCAGCGTACGCTCCTGAGCTGGTCGGTCGGCGTCACCGGTCATGGTATTGCGGCTGATCGTGTATACGCCGTCATCCCCCTGTGGCAGATTGATGCGGTAACGGGGAGCGAACCCAAGTGTCAGCGCCATCTGATTAACCGTATCCAGATCGACATTGCGATGATGATGAGTATCACCAACCGAGGCCGGCATCGGCGTTTGCTCCAGTCCCCAGGGCACCACTTTGGCGACACCGTGGTTCATACTGGCATGATCGGCGGTGGCCAGAGATACGGGCCCCCATTTTTCCGCGGGGAATGAGTTCCACGGTTGCACAAACTTGCCACCCCAGATATTTGTCCAGGCCAGGCCTGACACCAGAAAGAACGCCAGTCCCAGTGTCGACCACAAGCCTGTCAGCAAGTGCCAGCGACGCCATCCGCTGCGTACTACTGCCCTCCTCGCGCGGGTGAGCTTGCGCTGCTGCAGCCACATATAGACACCCGTCACCAATAACAGCAGCGCCAGCCCTGCAACGATTTCCAGCACGGTATCGCCGACATCTCCCAGCAACAGGCTGCCGTGTATTGCGCGCGCTATCGCATAAATGGTGTCGTCTTTACTGTGCACACGCAACACCGCGTTGCTGTAGGGGTCGACGTCAACCAGTTGTATACTCCCTGCCTGCAGCAATTCAAACTGCGCACTGTCAGTAGCGCTGCGCGGTGGCACATAGAGCGTCACAGAACTGTCCGGCACCGCCGCCATAGCAGCGGCCATCTGTTGCACAGGAGAGCTGGCCGCCTGCCCCCGGCTATCGACGACCAGACGCTCTCCACTGACACCGTCCACCGCCAGATAATACGTCATCACCAGGCCAGTAATGGCCAACACCAACAGAAAAGGCACGACGAAGACGCCGGCAAAAAAGTGCCAGCGCCAGGCCGCGCGATAACGCGGGGAAGCCTCACTATCCATACTGTCGCTCCCTGCAAGCTGATTCGACACGAGAAAGACCGTTACGCACTCGGGCGAGCGTCACAATTGAAACCGTATACCGGCATAGAAAGACAATGGCGCACCGGGATAGAGGATATCGGCATCAGCAGCGGCGTAATCTTTCACTGTCACGGTGGATACGTAGCGTGTATCGAGCAGGTTAGTGACTTCGGCAAACACTTCCCAGCGCTCTGCGTTGTAACCGCCGCGCAAGCCGAGCAGACCGTAACTGTCTACCTTGTAGCTATTGCTGAAATCGGCATAGCGACTGTCGATCAGGTCAAATGTGGGCCCCACGTAGAAACCGTTGGCGTTGCGATACAGGAGCTCACCGCGCACGGCGTAATCCGGTGCTGCCGGCAGTTGGTTATTGCCGTAGTACGGGTCGCTATCTAAACTGAAGTCATTGAGGGTGATACTGATGGTCGGGTCGATCCGGTGTACACCTGCACCGTCCAGTGCCAGACTGGCGCCAAACAGGGATTCCACGCCGGCGTGGATTGTGTTGTCGATATTGGTCGACAAGCTGGTTCCGGGCTCCAGAGGGTCATCCACCGAAAGAATCTCATCGTCGATCTGCGCGTAGTACACCGCGACATCCCAGTACCACTCGCCCACTGCGCCCAGTGATTGCGTACCTCTGCTGCCTATTTCCAACACCGCGCCCTTCATCGCATCGAGGGTGTCATCGTTGTCTCTAAAATCGTCCTGCAGCTCGAAATTGGTCGGCGCCTCGAACAGTTTACTGACGTTTGCAAACAGTGTGACCTGATCACTGACATCGTACAGTACCCCCACGCGGGGATTCAGGCTGCTGTAATCATCGCTGGGGTTGCGGCGCAGCCCCGTTTCAACCTCGGTATTCTCGACATCGCGATCGGCCCATACGCCCTGCATACCGTACACCAGTGTCCACTGGTCGGCGATACGCCAGCGATCCATCGCGAACACCTCGGCATTCTGCGCCTTGTTGTTAACGCGAGTGGTCAAGCCGTTTTTCCTGCCGTTATCGTTGCGATAGTTGCCGCCGTGGACCTTGCCATCACCGTAGTTCAATCCGAACAGGAGATCATGGTCACCTATCGTCGCCTCATAACGCACGCTCGCCCCGAGATCCCGGTGATCGGTATCAATCAGCAAGCTGAACACCTCGGTAGGGAGCATCGGCCCGGGGCCGTCAAAGTCGACCAATACCTTGTCGACGATCGGGTGATAGAGTGACTGCTCTTCCCACGATACTCCGAACGTGAGTGACTCATTGTCACCCAGCGCCCACTGTGTCCTGCTGGCCACCCGCCAGGAATTAACATTCTTCTGAAAGTTGCCGCCCTGCGCGTTAACCGATGCCTGATCCGGGTCGCTCTTGTACTGTTGCTCTGTCAGTGCACCGGGTAGTTTCTGATCGCTGTCCAGATAGGAGGCATAGAGCCGGGTTTCAGAGTCCCCCGAAAACTGCCACCCGGTATTGGCATAAATACCCTCGCGTTTTTCACGGCTGTGATCGCGGTAACCGTCCCAGTGATTGCGCTCAATGGTGACGAGTCCGTCCAGGCCATTGTCGAAAATCTGGGCGCCGGTAGCACGCGTATTGATACGCCCGTGGCTGCCGCCGTTCAGATAGAGTTCAAGCGGCTCGCTGTTGCGCGCAGTGGGCGACACGAAATTTATCGCCCCGCCAAGCGTGCTGGCACCCCAGGTAAGTGCGTTGGCGCCGCGTGCGACTGTGGCATAGCGTGTACTGAGCGGATCGATCAGGCGATTGTGGTTGTTGCCGTCGGCGGTGGAGAGCGGCAAACCGTCCTGCATCATCTTAATGCCGTTCATATCGTAGTCGGTGGCGTCCAGATTGGAGCCGCGTGACGAGAGGAAAATGCCGCTGCCGCCGGAGGTACTGTTCGACCATATCCCCGGGGTGTAGCGCAGCATGTCAGCGAGGTTGGCCACATTGCGCTGGTAGAGCAAATCGCTGTCGATAAGGCTGACACCACCGGGTATCAACGCGTTTTGCCTGGCCAGATCGAGTTGCAGTTTCTGCGCCCGCACCTCCACGGTTTCCAGTACGCTGGACGCCTGTGCGCCCGTTTCTTGCTGGGCCTGAAGGTCTGCGGCGAGCACGCTCGCAGCAATCAAAGTAATCGTTCGGACAGGGTTCTTTGATGAACCTGCGCGGGATATAACATTCATGTTTATTCCTTGCAACGGACTAACGAAGTGCGCCACCCAGGCGCCGTAAAAGTCGCATGAGGGTGGCTGACGGCGGCGGCGAGTATAGCAACGCGGCTAACGTCCGAGGATGTGACAAAATGTCGCAGGGGGCGCAATTGTGACGAAAATCTCCGGGAAGTCGTTATAATCCACCCCGTGAACCAGATACCGCCTTCAAACCCGATACCCTACGCCCTGTCGCTGACCAACCTGCGCAGTCTGTTGGCCATTCGCGCCATCACGCTGATGGGGCAGGTAGGGGTCCTGATCTACGTTTCCAGCGTCAAGGAATCAACGCAGAGTTTACTGGGGCTGGGCGTCGGTGTGATGGTGCTGGGTATCCTGACGGCGATCAGTCTATGGCGCACAACAAAACCGTGGCCGGTGAGCACACGCGAGTTCCTGTGCCAACTGCTTGTCGACGTGATCGGCTGGACAGCCCTGATGTATTTCAGCGGCGGAGCAGACAACCCGTTTATTTCGTACTACATCGTACCGGTGGTGGTGGCCGCGGCGGTATTACCGTGGCGCTATACCTGGCTGATCGCGGCAGTGTCGCTGGCAGCCTACAGTTCACTGTTTTTGTACAGTCAGCCCTTCCCGCTGTTCGCACCGCCGGGCGGCATGCATCACGGCGATGGATTCAGTGTTCATACCCTCGGCATGTGGCTGAACTTCCTGTTCAGCGCCGGCCTGATTACCTTCTTTGTCGTTCGCATGGCCACTCTCCTCAGGCAACAGGACGCCCGGGAGACCCAGCGAAGGGAAGTGGGCATGCGCAACGACCAGATACTGGCTGTCGCCAGCCTGGCGGCGGGCACAGCGCACGAGTTGGCAACCCCGCTCGCCACCATGACCATGCTGGTAGACGAATTACTGCAGGATGAGACACTGAGTGAGACAACGCGCGCGGATTGCGAACTGCTGCGTGATCAATTACAGCAATGCCGCAGCACCCTCGCTGCCTTGAGTCATACCGCAGAGACAAGTCGCTCGGGCGGTTTTGAACAGGTCTCGGCGGAGGAATTTGTGGAATCGGCGGTCACACGCTGGGGGCTGCGCCGACCCCGTGTGACGCGACAGTACGAATGTCTTGGCAAAGAGCCGGTACCGGTGCTGGTGTGCGACCTCACCCTGCGCCAGGCCATTGAGAACCTGCTGAATAACGCCGCTGATTCCGGGTCACAGCGCATAGCCGTGACGCTCGACTGGGACGCGCAATCTATCGTAATGGAAATCAGGGATTGGGGGCCCGGTATTCCACCACAGTTGCTGCAATGTTTACACAGTGGTGACAGGAATAGCGACACCGGCGGCCTCGGTATCGGTCTGCTTCTAAGCCGCAGTGCGGTAGAACGTCACGGGGGTCAATTGAACCTGCGTAATGCGCCGGACGGTGGCACCATTGCCAAAATCACTCTGCCCGTCTCCAGTCCGACAGTAGCCCACGGAAGCGCAGCATGAGTGGGAAATCCAGAATATTGTTGGTGGATGATGACCCGATATTTACCGGCGTCATGACACGTGGGTTTGAGCGACGTGGTTTCCAGTGCCTGCAATGTTGCAGCGCTGCGTCAGCGATAGAAGCCTGTACAACTTTTACACCCTCCCACATCCTGCTTGACTTAAACATGCCGGAGGAATCGGGCCTGGTCGCGATTCCCGCGCTAATCCGCGCCGCTCCGCAAGCTAAACTGGTAGTACTGACCGGGTATGCCAGCATTGCCACGGCCGTAGAGGCGACACGCAGTGGCGCCTGTAATTATCTATGCAAGCCGGCGACTGTAGATGAGATCCTGCTGGCTTTTGAAGAGGACAGAGTCGTAGAGTCAACACCGATACCGACATCACCCACATCACTGGATCGCCTGGAATGGGAACATATGCAGCGGGTACTACTGGACAACAATGGCAATATCTCAGCTACTGCGCGTGCGCTTGGGATGCATCGACGCACGTTGCAGCGCAAACTCGCGAAAAGACCCGTGCGTGAGTAGTCACATCTGTGGCTACGAAAACGTATTGCCGAGCACGGGCAGAGTAGACTAAGTAGCCAGAATGTAAGCTGTTTCCATCAGTCTTTGCCGCTTCCAACGATCACAACGCTTAGAGTATTCAATCACTATTTCACGCAGAGATATCCGTACCACTCTCCTCATTGAAGAACAACGCTCTAGCGCTGCGTATTCCCTCACGTGCTATCACTGCAATAACTGCCACAACTGGCAGAAAAACAACCAGAATGGAAATTATCTCTCCGATAGACTGTAGCAACTCAATCATCGTACCTCTCCCATCCAAAAGAACGCGAACGCCCAACCTGCCATTTGATTACGTCAACTCATTCAACCGCTTACGCACAGCGTTACCACGCTATGCAAATGAGCCCGTGATGCCAACACGCCGGGAAGCGCGGGGCAACGACTGCAAGATAACGTGATTGCATAAAGATTCAATTAGTAGCATTACTTACTCGGAAGATACTCAACTAGTGATTTTCTACGAGAATACGCATGAGGTACTCTACCGAACAGAGCATCAGGCACCCTGTACTAGCGCTTACACATTGACACCCGGAACTGCATAACGCTGCTTGGAGATAGGTAAATCTACCTATCTCCATCCACGTAATCATACGAATTGTTGTATCGCCCCAGAATGTAATCATGGCAATGTGGTTCAGGCACCGAATACTGAACCCTGGCTAGAACAATGACGTTCTCCATTCTTTTTAGAGTGGCAATTTCTGGAATATTAGGGGGTAAACATACCGTGCTAATGATGACAAGAAAGTTCTTCCTGCTGGGCAAACGTCTTGGACAACTGGCGCTCGTCATACTCCTTCCAGGCTGCGCTACTGGCGACTGGTCCGACTACAACTATGGACCGGGCGACTGGCTGGCGGAAAATACAACTCTGCAGGTGGAGTCGATGTATAACTACCCGTACTTACTCAACCCGACGATTGAAATACACTATGTTGAGTCTATAAGGGAATATTGCGGCAGCCGATGGATACAAGCCTGTTCGTATCTAGGGGGAAATCACTGCGACATCTTTGTGGGCAAATTAGCCACACCCGGCACCATAAGCCATGAAGAAAGACACTGCAGGGGGTGGAGTCACTACCGGCCACAGTTTGAGCTGTTCTCTTCTATGGGGCCGGAGTTTCAGGCAAAGGAAGTAGCCCGAGCTGGCAACTGGTTCCCGATGGATGACGCCGCGATGGCTATCGCGATGGCACCTGCGGTCTACAACTGGTAAAACTGGCTCCGCGACTAAGGCTACCACCTACTCCAAAACGCTATTCATCTTGATCTGGTTAGCTGGATAGTCTGACATCACGACACGCAGGGTTTGCACTCATCCCGGGCAGCCCCACCCGGCCCGCATCCATTCATACCCCACACCCCGGACCGTGCTAACATTCGAGTACTTGCTGCCATCCAAAACAGCAAAATTGGAACGTAGTTACGCTATTGCCCAACTGAATCTATAGCGGAGGCGCTATGCCGTTAATATCCCCACCATCCCTCCTTAACGCTAGATTTGGCCAGCTGGAGAAACTATCGCTCATCATTGGACTTGCGGTGGCGCTGTGTGGTGCGGTGGTGCTATATGGCTGGTTTATGGATATTGATTCCATCAAACGACTGGCGCCAGACTTTCCCTCCATGAATCCAATGACAGCCTGTGCATTGATAATCACCGGGCTGGCGCTCGCAAGGCAGTACCAGAGTACAGGCAGCAATACACTATTCAACTCGCGGTTTAGCGCGCTGGCGGCGACAGCTGGGCTTAGCGCAATACTGGTATTTGGTTTAGCAGTCCTTTCAGAACACTATCTGGGATGGCAATTAGGCGCGGACCAATTTTTGTTCACTGGGGAACTCACAAATGCTCTCACCGGAATGCGTAGCAGCACAGCACCGGGCACAGCAATCTGTCTGGCATTCGCAAGCATGGCGCTCCTGTTTATCGACGTAACCAGCAAACGCGGTTGGAGACCGTCAGAGTTTATCGCTATCGCGATGTCACTGGTCTCTTTCTTCGGTGTAGAACAGTACCTTTTTGGCATCGGGCACCGCTATTCAGAAGAAATCTTCTCATCTATGGCATTGCATTCTGCAATCGCATGCGCGCTATTGGCTCTGGGAATTCTGTTTGCGCGTCCCAGAGTGGGGTTGATGTCCCTGACCACAAGTAACTATCCAGGCGCGATTATTCTTATCTGGGGATATCCACTGATAGCGTTAACAGAAGTGGCAACAGCACTGTTTCGTTTCGAAGGGGAGGCACAGGGAATTTTCAGCGAAACACTGGGTGTAGCGCTGTTTACCCCGCTGAACCTTCTGCTGATCGGCCTGCTCCTGTTATGGGGTGCCAGGATCATGCGCAACGCAGAGCTCGGCAGGCTGCAATCCAAAGATGAGCGCGACCGTTTCTTTGACCTGAGCCTTGATCTCATATGTATTGCCAATACAGAGGGTCGCTTCCTGCAGGTCAATGAGGCTTTTCAAACGACTCTCGGTTACTCTGAAGAAGAGCTACTTGCACGTCCTTTCCTCGATATTGTCCACCCAGAGGATATGCAATCCACTCTCGAAGCGATAGACATACTGGATGCTGGGCAAACAGTAACGCGCTTTGTGAATCGATATCGCTGTAAGGACGGATCCTGGAGACACCTTTCCTGGGCGTCAAGCTCCCTGCCCGAGGAGGGCATTATCTATGCATCTGCAAGGGATATCACTGATTTCTTGGGCGTTCAGGAAGCCCTGAACACCCGCGAAGAAGAACTGTCGATAACGCTACATTCCATCGGCGACGGCGTATTAAGTACCGATGTTGACGGCAAAATCACACGCTTCAACCGAATGGCCGAAAGCCTTACGGGCTGGTCAGAGGATGAGGCAATCGGGCTTCCCGTGGATCAGGTTTTCTGCATCCTGAATGAACTCACACGAGAGCCGGCATCGGTTCCCATTATTGCATCGCTGTCGACGGGCGAGATCCGGGAACTCGGCAATCACACGTTGCTGTTGTCACGTGATGGGAAAGAACGCCCCATCGCTGATAACTGCGCACCGATTCGTAACCGAGACGGCAAAATTGTCGGTGCGGTACTCACGTTTCGAGACGTGTCTAAAGAGCGACGCGTAGCGCGAGAGCTCCAAGCTGCGCATAAGCTCGCACAATCAGAAACCGAGCGTCTGAATCTGGTTCTTGACGCTGTCGTTGACGGGGTCATTGGTTTTAACGCCGAGGGCGAAGTGCAATCCTTCAACTCAGCGGCAGAACAACTCTATGGCTACGAAGCCAGCGAAGTCATCGGCCATCATATTCTCATGTTGTCACCAGATCGATTTCAGGACGAGTTCGATGATTACCTCTACAACCACACCCGTACACTACCGCACAAAAGCGATGGTATCGGGCGTGAAGTCATGGGCTTACGAAAGGATGGCAAGCTTTTCCCAGTGGAACTCAGCATTGTCGAAACGGCCAGTTCAGGTGAGTGGCGATTCACAGGAGTAGTGCGCGATGTCAGTGAGCGTACGCGTTTTATCGAAGAACTAAAAAGCGCCCGTGAACAGGCTGATTCCGCCAACGCGGCAAAATCTCGCTTCCTCGCCGCCATGAGCCATGAGATCCGAACGCCGATAAATGGCGTGATAGGCATGCTCGACGTACTGCACAGAACCAGCCTGAAGGGCTACCAGGTGGAAATGGTTACCTTGATCCAGGACTCGGCTCAGTCACTGCTTAGCATTATCAACGATATTCTCGATCTATCCAAAATCGAAGCCGGCAAGATGGAGCTTCATCAGGCACCTTTCGATTTGGCGTCGAGTGTAGAAAGTATCTGCCTGATGATGGACCGGTTCGCAGAAAAGCTACAGATAGATCTCACCGTATTTATTGATCCCAATACTCCCCCCATCATACGTGGTGACGCCCAGCACCTGCGTCAGATTCTGGTAAATCTCATCAGTAATGCCGTGAAGTTTTGCAGCAAGAGAAAAGATCAACGCGGCCAGGTTTCTGTACGAACCGAAGTTGTACAACAGAATGATAATAAAATTGTTATGGAATTTCGTGTAAGTGACAACGGTATTGGCATGGATGCCGCCACCCAGGCTCAGCTGTTCGCGCCATTTGAGCAAGGCAAAGCTTCCATTGTGCGTCAGTTTGGGGGAACCGGGCTCGGACTGGCGATATCTCACAATCTTGCACAGTTAATGAATGGTGATATATCCGTTAGCAGCGAGGTTGGCGTCGGTTCAACATTCACTGTGCAACTGCCATTCACAGTAGATGTGGACACTCATCTACCACAGAAAGCGGGCGAAGAACTTGCAGGGCTGTCTTGTTTGGTGATCGGCGACCCCGATGGACTCTCCCCTAATCTGGCAGCTTATCTATTGCACTGTGGCGCAAACGTTGCGCGTAACAGCAGCATGGCTGAAGCGCGCGTTTGGTCAGAAGGTAAACAGCAGGGTACATGGATCTGGGTAATTGACGCCGGAGAACGCCACCTGAGAACTGCCGAGATCAGGGATGCGCAGGGATTGGAGAGCGAGTCGGCACTGCGCTTCGCTACTGTAGTAATAGAGCGGGGCAAAAGACATAACCTTCGGCAGAAAGGTGAAGGCGTGTTTATGATTGATGGTAACGCATTGCGCCGAAGCAGCCTGTTATCCGCGGTTGAGGTCGCAGCTGGTCGAAAAACACTGGAACAATCCTCTATTGCTACCTCGGATAAACACCACAGTAAAAGAAACTCACCGCTATCGCGTGACGAAGCCATAGAATATGGGCGATTGATCCTGGTTGCGGAGGACAACGACACTAATCAGAAAGTACTCCTGAACCAGCTTGCCCTTCTCGGTATATACGCAGACATGACGAAAAACGGCCGCGAAGCATTGGAACTCTGGCGTAGAGGTAGTTATCCCGTACTAGTGACTGATCTGCACATGCCAGAGATGGATGGTTACGAACTGACCGCAGCCATACGCGCAGAGGAAGATGAATTCGAGCATATCGGCATAGTTGCTCTCACCGCCAACGCACTGTCCGGAGAGGCCGATTATTGTATCCAAAACGGTATGGACGCCTATTTAAGTAAACCTGCACCGTTGGAAGACATCGAGGATATCCTCAACAGATGGTTACCACCATTACCTCTTCGGCTATCTGGGGAGGTACTGGAAGATCACTCCTTCAGCAAACTCCCGTCCCCTGCGAATGGGGAGCAATCTCCCAACTTACCCATCGATGTAGACGTGCTGAGGAACCTGGTAGGCAACGACCCCGATGTCATTCAAGGGTTTCTCGACGACTTCCAGCGAACTTCCGCGGCAATTAGTCAGGATCTGCGTACCGCATCCCAGTCTGGCGAATTTGAGCGGGTGGGAGCAGCGGCTCACAAGTTAAAATCGTCTGCTCGCGCTGTTGGAGCAGAGCAACTGGGGGATTGTTGTGCACAAATTGAAACTGCCGTACGCACCGGAGATTTTGAGAAGGTAGAGGGCTTGGTAGAGTTTTTCAATCAAACTATGGTTGAGGTTGATAATTACCTTCAATCCTGTTGAAGTGCTAAACACATGTGATTTTAGGTGGTGCACAAATGGATACCTGGGAACGGTGTGTGCGACAAACCATTAAGGAGAGTCAGGAAATGCGAATAGTAGTAGCAATGTCATTGCTGATATTTCGCGTGAGAGGCATTGGTGGAAGAATATAAAGCACTCACCGTCCTTGTTGTTGATGACGAGCCCTTTATTCTGAATTTGCTCAGACATATGCTGGGCCAACTGGGTTTTGAATCTATCACAACCGCAAGTAGCGGTGAGAATGCTCTACAGATACTCAACTCTGGTGAAACACCACAGTTGATACTGCTTGATATTAATATGCCGAGTATAGACGGCGTTGAGTTCATTCGCTCTCTGGTGACACTCGAATACCAAGGTTCATTGGTACTGGTCAGCGGAGAGTCAGAACGGGCTCAGTCTGCGGTAATGCGGCTGGCGAACGCTCGCGGTATCAATGTGCTTGGATACCTAAAAAAACCCGTTGCGCCAGACACATTGAAAGAGCTGCTGACTACCTTTTCAACACGCACGCTGCCATCATTGAGCCCCTCAAAAACTAGCACTTATGAACCCAATATCTTGCAAGCGGCAATCGCCAACGGTGAGCTGGTTAATTATTTCCAACCCAAAGTAAACGTACAAACAGGGACCTTCGAGGGCGTAGAAGTGTTGGTACGCTGGCTTCACCCCCGCGACGGTCTAGTTTACCCGGACGACTTCATTCCCATGGCGGAAGACAATGGGCTGATACAGGCGCTCACGATGAATGTGTTGCACAATACATTCCACCAAATACGTATCTGGCGGGACAGTGGCCTGAAAGTGAAAGCAGCCATCAATATCTCTATGGATGACCTCAACTCCCTGAGTTTTCCGGATGACCTTATAACGATGGCGGAGGAGTCAGGTGTATCGGCCCATGACATTCAGCTGGAGGTTACTGAACGCCAGCTGATACCCAACCTTGCGACCGTGCTTGATACTCTCAGCAGACTGCATCTGAAGCGGATCGAGCTGGCTGTTGATGACTTCGGTACTGGGTATTCCTCGTTGGCACAACTGAGCGACCTGCCGTTCGACCAGCTCAAAATCGACAAACGATTCGTACATGGTGCTTCTGGCAACCCTACTGCGCAGGCCATTTTCATAGCCAGTACAGACATGGCCAATCAACTTGAGATGTCAACTGTGGCGGAGGGTGTTGAAGACCGCAACGACTGGGACTGGTTACGCCAAATGGGTTGCGACGTCGCGCAGGGGTATTTTATCGCCCGCCCCATGCCTGCCGCAGCACTGCCTGAATGGCTATCGGAATGGCAGCAGCGCATACACGCAGAAGGCTTGCTGTCCAGCCCGACACGACCGGTCTAGTTCACAGGACCTGCTAACAGAGGAAAAGCTTGCTTGGCAAGCACAATAAACAAATGCCTATTTCATAGAATGGGCAGCCGGCCACCCCGGACTCAGGGCGAGCTGGCTAAAGATAACTATTTGACGGCTAGAGACATTCTGACAAGGTCAGCTAGCGAATCGGCACACATCTTTTCAATAACATTCTTTCGGTGTACCTCTACGGTTCTGCTACTTATCCCAAGATTTCGAGCTATCACTTTGTTCGCCAGGCCCTGAACGATACTGTCCATGACTTCACGCTCCCGGGGTGTCAACCGCTCAATCCGTAGCTTTATATCCTGAATTTCCATATCCCGGAGCCGGGCATCAAGATCCCAGGCGAGCGCCTTGTTAATCCTGTCCAGAACTGTTTCCCTGTCGAAGGGTTTCTCGACTAAATCCATCGCACCCGCTTTAAGCGCCTCGACGGCAATACCAACATCCGCCACACCCGTTAAAAAAATGACTGGTGATTTATTGCCTAGCGCGGTAACGACCCTGTGTAATTCCATGCCGTTCATACCCGGCATTTTAATATCGAGCAACAGGCAGCCGGAGTTATCCACGCTGTACTCCAGCAAAAACTGCTCAGCTGATGCGTAGGTTTTTACTGGGATACTCTCCTGCACCAGTATCTCATGAAGAAGTTTACGAATGACCTCATCGTCTTCGACAATATAAACAGACTGTTCAATAATCGGTGTCGCGTCATCATCCTGACAAGCCATTCGTCTGACCTCGCGCAGTACTTCTTATTAGAAAGTATGTACTGCATTCTATCTGACTACAAAATCCGAATCCATCTCTGTACCAGATAGTTGGTTGTGGAACACTCTACCGGGTATTATTGGATCATACGTCTCCTCTAGCGGAAAATTACGACGGCCATACTCAACAAAACAATTCCCGGGCGAAGTGCAGTTTCCGTACCATGCCATTTGTTCTGCTGGCATCAAACATGTGACGCACTGCAACCGTCGGAATGGCTTACCAGGCAAGTAGCACTTATCCGTTCAATATAGAGGACACATCATCCAACAAAGCCGAAATTGTTCTTGCCCGCCTGCTTGATGGAATACATCGCAGTATCAGCAAGCTTTACCAAAACTTCCATATCTGTACCGTGATCCGGGCATAGGGCGATACCGATACTGGCGCTAACTTTGACTACCTGCTGATTAATCTCATACCTTTGGCTCAGCACGGACAAAAGCTTCTGCGCCACAGCGCTGATCACCGCCACATTCAATATACCAGTCTGAATGATCAGGAATTCATCACCGCCCAATCGTGCCACGGTATCGTTTTCTCTCACGCAAGCTGACATCCGGGCTGCCATTTGCTGCAGCAATTGATCACCTACCGCGTGGCCATAGGTATCATTGACCGCCTTGAAGCCATCCAGATCAATAAACAGAATCGCAGTTTTTCGGCCACTACTCTGGCTGAGTTCTATCGCTTGAGGTAATCGCTCACGGGCGAGTCGAAGGGTAGGCAGACCAGTCAGTGAATCGTGATTCGCCAGGTGCCATGCTCGGGCCTCCGCCAACTTGCGTTCCTGAACCTCGACAGCCAGTTGATTATTGATATCCATCAGGGAATGCGCAAGCTGATGTTTCGCCCGTGATCGGGAGGCCCGCTCTGCCATATACCCACTGATCAGGCTCAGCGAAAACAATGCACCAGCCATGCTAAGGAAAGACTGATTCACACTTGATTCGAAAACGCCGAGCCAAACAAATATGCCAGAAGATTGAGCGACCAGGAACAGGCCCCAGGCAATAGTAAACTGCCGGCCACGGGGGTTTCCCCGGCGCCACTCGAGCAACGCCAACGCCAGCGCCCCCATCAAGTACACTACGCAGATGGTCAGCACCGCGAGAATGGCTACGACAGAGATCACCGAGTAATCTCTGCTGAAATAAACATAGACAGGCAATATTCCAGCGAAGCACAGAACTGTAACCAGCCATATACACTTCTTCAGCCATGCGTACCGCTGATCCGGATCGAGAAATGCGAGCGTGAAATGGGCCAGAATAGTTGGCATCATTGTAATAGTCGTCAGCAGGACAACCAGATTCAGTTCAGGCGAATTGGGCCAAAAAAGCTGGAAGGCAAAACCGGACAAACACATCTGCATTAACAGATACGTTGTACAAAAGGCTGTATAGAACCAGTATAGGCGCCCTCGCGTCGCGACAGCACCTACAGCGTGGTAAAGGATAACAATCAGAAACGCACCAAAGAATAGCCAGTAAACCTGCTCGGACGTACGCGAGTTATAAAAGTACTTTTTCTCATCCCATAGATAAGCGTTGTCACGCAACTGGTCAGCCAGCATCCCGTGGTTCATGTTGTAAATCAGCAGTACAAGGGCGGTGCCATCGGCGGGAATACTTACCGGAAATACAGGATACCGATGCGAAATAGAGCGCTCAGAGAATGGAATACGAATTCCCGCGCGATAATTGGCCTGCAACTGGCCGTCCATAAAGCTGAACACTTCAACATCAGTTAGAAAAGGATACCTTAGCTCAATAAGCATTGAGCGCGCACGAGAGCCAGGATTGTACAACTCCAGTACATGCCAACGACTGCCATCGGAACTCGCATTGTGAAACTGAGCTATAGTGTGTGGATCAATTCCCGCAGCCTCGAATGCGCCCGTTGGATCATGTATTTCGGTAGAACTGCGCCAGATACCAAGATGTGACCCAACAAACACACCTTCCTCCTGTCCGCTAACCGTGTAAACGCCTGGCTGGGCAATGGCAGTGTGTGCGATATGAAGCAATAGTACCAATAGAATAATCGAGACTTTCGAGGGCAACTGCACCCGTACAACCTGCCAAACACAGGGCAGTGCAAAAGTGATCATTCAGGGCAACTCATAGTATTCGCACCAAACCTGTTTTGTAATGTGAACGACAAGACAGAGAGAACCGCATTTTCAATACTTAAGCAATCTGAAATTGACAGATAGTGGCCATTTCCATTGAGACTACGTAGTAGCACTAATACTATAGTGCGGTAGAACACACTATCTTATAAGCTCAGCAACCTTTAGAGGGATGGACTGGGGATGGGATCCAACAATGTAGTTTCTACCGGAAACTTTGGCAAGCCTCAGATATTCGGCAGAGAGGCTGCTCAGGAAAAATACCGCGCTGCCCTGGAAGCTTTTGCAATCTTCTCAGAGATCGACACCCGAGGGAAAATCACCTACGTCAACAGACGCTTTCTCGACATCTCGGGCTACTCTCGCGCAGAACTCATAGGAAACAGTCACCATCTCCTCCATTCCGGGGAGCACAGTGAAATTTTCGTGCGCGACATTCTCAAAACCATCGAAGGAAAATCTGTATGGCACGGTGAACTATGCTGCCGTGCACGAGACAATACAATGTTCTGGGTTCTGACTACGATTATTCCTATCCTATCGCCATGCAGTACCAGTATAGAAAAATACATGTGTATTCAATTCGATGTTACCGACAAGCGGGAATTGCTGAACAAAATGGACGCAATGCGCAAGCGGGACATGCTAACTAACCTGCCCAATGGAGCAGAGTTCTCCAGAATTTTTTCCGCCAGGATGAACAATGCCGCAGCATTGAAAAAGGAATATGCCGTAGCAGTCCTGGATATCGACGATTTTAAAACCGCCAATGACCTGCACGGCCAGTATATTTGCGACGAGTTGCTCGTCCAGGTTGCACGTCGCCTCAGCATTGAGCTACAGAACGAACACACCGTAGCTCGAATTGGTGGCGATGAATTCGCGCTGCTACTATGCCACTCTGATCGATATCTACCAGAGATCTGCACTCGCATCCTCTCTGCCCTTCAAACTCCGTTCTGGATAGGAGGTGCACAGCTGAATATTTGTGCGAGTATGGGAATAAGGCTCTGTCCCAATGACGAGCAAGTCGACGTTGACCAAGCACTTCGACACGCCAATATTGCACTGTACCGCGCCAAGTCAGAAAACAAAAACTGCTGGCGCATATTCGATGCCAACGAGGAACTCAAGTCACAGCAGAATGTACAGCTTCGAAAAGAGATTCTTTCAGGTCTGGAGAATGGTGAGTTCAGGATATTCTTTCAGCCGATAATCGAGCTTGCATCTTCTACTCTAGTAGGATTTGAAAGCCTGATCAGATGGCAGCATCCCGAACGCGGCCTCTTACTGCCCAACCAGTTCTTGCCTGTCATCGAAAATGACTACCCGATTCTTATGGTCGGTGAGTGGATGTTAGAACAAGCCCTGATGTTTTCCCAAACACTATTCGACCACGGTCTACCGCATTCTGTGTCAGTCAATATTGCGGCTCTTCACCTACAACATCCCAGTTTTGTGGGTTTAGTTAAAACGTTGCTTGAAAGACACAGCAATTTGACAGAAGGCTCTCTGATAATAGAAATTACCGAGTCAGCCGCTCTCACTAATCTGCGAACGGCGATCAACGTCATATTGCAGTGCAAAAGATTGGGGGCAAAATTTGCCTTAGACGATTTTGGCACTGGCTTCTCATCGCTAACTTATCTGCGCAGATTGCCCATTGATGAACTCAAAATCGACAGAGAATTTATCAAGCATATTCTCGTTGATATAGAAGATCAGAGCATCGTGCGCCTTGTTGCTCAGTTGAGCGATATTTTCGGATTGACGATAGTCGCCGAGGGCATAGAAACTGCAGACCAGTCCAGAATGCTTCAGGACATGAACTGCACACTCGGTCAGGGATTTGGAATTGCAGAGCCAATGCCAAATGACATCGCTTTGGAATGGGCCATTGATTCCATCGAGAACCCCAAATATTGGTTGGCATCCTGAGGACTATATTATGCAGACATCGACAGATGCAACAAGCCTGATCAATTCTGCCAACCCCGGACTAGAGAGCAGCGAAGCAGCCGAAGCATCCGGGTTTTCTGGAATTGAGGCGCTAGTCAATGTCGACCCCGAAACAATAGGTAGCCTAACCAGAATACAGGATCGCCTGATACTGGTCTTTAAAGATGGCAGCCAGCTCACTATCGAAAACTACTTTCGTTTTGAATCGAGCTTCCGGCGTCAGCTCAATGGTATGAAGCCAGGGGGAGACATCTGGTTTGCTTTTCAGGAGGAATGCTCGCCCAAGGAAGAACTCAAATACAATTTCTCACAACCTCTAACTGCACTCGCTTTCACTAGCTCAGCAATTGTAGCTGGAGCACTGATCAGCATCTTTTTGTAATAGGAATATGTCCAGAAAGTGCCGCACAAAGGTGGTGCCTAGCGCAGGTGTTCGCCCTCTGGACCAACCGTATTGTTAAGCCAGTGTTGTATCATGGCATCCAGAGCATTCAGGTCGACTGGCTTTATCAACACATCATCCATGCCTGCGTCGAGACACTGCTCTCTTGATTCGGACATGGCATCAGCGGTGTAGGCTATAACCACAGTCCTGTCGGCCGCAGGCATAGCACCCTGTATCTGCCGAACCTTCCGGGTTAATTCGAAGCCATCCATCCTCGGCATGTGACAATCAGTGATGATCAGCGAGTAATCATTGCGGCCAATATTATCCAGAGCATCTCTGCCATCGACCGAATCATCTGCGTCATAACCCAAAAGTGTGAGCTGTTTCATCAGTACAACTCGATTAAACTCATTATCATCAACGATGAGTATTCTGGCGTTTCGAGTTGCAACGTCCTTTGTCGCCCTTTTTTGACGTATGCGAGGTTTGCGGGTATTGGCAGTCAACAAGCTGACGTCTTCAATAGGCAGGCTCAGGGCCAGGGTCATCGTCGTACCCTTGCCGAACGTACTGCGCAGATCCAAGGTACCACCGAGCATTTCCGCCAGCCGACGGGATATCAACAAACCAAGTCCGCTGCCGCCAAACTCATGATCAGCCGTGTGACTAGCCTGGGCAAAGGGCCGAAACAATTTCAGCTGATCCTGATCACTGATTCCAATGCCCGTGTCTTCCACCTCAATATCCAGGTCCAGGATACCTTCGGCGGACTGCTTGTGAAGAACTCTCAATTCAACCCCGCCATCGAGCGTGAACTTGATTGCATTACCTATCAGATTAAAGAGAATTTGTTTGAGCCTGAGCGGATCACAGCGCACCACTTCGGGAATGCGATCGTCATAATGCTCACGCAAGTAAAGACCTTTACTGGTGGCACTACCGGAAAAAACGCTAAGGGTGGAATCAACAACCTTCTGCAGAGACATGGGTTCGGGACGAATTTCAAATTTTCCCGCCTCAATCTTCGAAAGATCGAGCACGTCATCGATGATACCTGAAAGTGCATTTATCGATTCGCGTGTTGCGCTCAACATTTTGGCCTGATCTTCCAGTGACGCGGTGTGCCCAAGTAGTTCCACGAATCCTGAAATAGCATTCAGCGGTGTACGTATCTCATGTGACATATTCGTCAAAAAGGCTGTTTTGGCGCGATTAGCCAAGTCAGCCGCTTGTCGTGCGGACTCTAGCTCGCGCTGCACCTGCTTTCTCTCCGTTATATCCTGCAATGCGCCAACAATATTGAGCGTATGACCGGCTTCATCATGAACGCCACTATACCTAACCAATACGTCACGCTTCTCGCCCGTGTCCCGTCGCACGATACAGTATTCGATGGTAAAGACAGAGTCATGCGGTGGTGAGGAAATGGCCCTGAGAATTTCATCGCGTACACGACCCTGGTCATTTTGTTGAACAAAACGTTCCAGATACTGGTCCGCTGGCATTTCGTATCCGCCTTCCGCTGCAGCGGAAGTACCCAACAGTGCGTAGAATCTGGCATTCCAAGTAAACAGACTGGTGCGAGGATCAAACTCCCAAGCCACCAGATCAGTAGCATCCATCGCCTGTTCCAGCAAACGTTGGCTTGACTGCAGTTCTGTCTCAATACGCTTTCGTTCCGTGATATCCGTGCGAATTGCTACGTACTGGCGTGGTTTATCCGCATCGTCAAGAAAGGGGACGATAGTCGTCGCAACCCAGTAGTGGCTACCGTCTTTGGCTTGATTGCGCAGTTCTCCTTTCCAGACCCTGCCACTCGCTATGGTCTGCCACAGATTTCGCATGAACTCTTTTGAGTGATATTCGGAATTGACTATACTGTGGTCATTACCGATCAGTTCATGCGCAGCAAATTGGGACACCTCACAAAATTTTTCATTTACATAGGTAATTTTTCCGAATGCATCAGTAATGGCAACAAGCGAATGCTCGTCCAGTGCCGCGCGCAAATCTGCCAGGGAGAGGTCTGAGACCTCCACCCGTTCGCTCTGTGTTGCCAGTGCTTTCTTGGTGACATACAGGCGATATGCCAGCCACAATATGATACATAGGGTTGCGAATATGCTCAGAGCCGACAAAAATGACATTTATCTAATTTCATTAATTGCGCCTCACTACAATTACACCTCACTACAATTGTCGCAAACTACATCCCCAAACGTACCCGAGCAATACGGTAAACTTTCCGCACCTGCTTTACCCCGACGGCGCAGCACTCCCCCTCATGCATAGAGAGGTTGTGCTGTCCGCTTCCACAGGCGCATGTTATAACCCGGCTTACAATTTCCGGTTATTCCAGGACACCGTCCCAACCGTCCACCAGGCATGGCCCCGGCCCACAGACATTGACAATAGTGCTGTCAGGAGACATGAAGCCTGATATCTGCTCCATCGCACCTGGGTCACGTCTGGGTCGCTCATGGGGATCATCACCTTCCCGTGGCGGCAAGTTTACGATGGGAGGAACGGGCGTGCCGGTCTCAGCCCAGTCATTGGGACCGGGACCTCCATCAAAATAGATCATGGCTGATCCCATGTGCGGATACGTACTGATAGGCATCAGTTCCACATAGGGATTGATGTCATGATGACGCCCTTCGACCAGAGCGGGCTGATGCAATGGGATTTCAAATGTACGCGCCATGATTTCAGCACTGGTATGCGTCACCTGATGATCGCCGAACGCTACATGCAGCAGTACATTTTTAGCAGGCGTGTTCGGCAGTGGATCGGAAACCAGGTGATTGGCATAACCATTGTTCTCACCCCTGTCCCACAGCATCTGGTAGAGCGACAGCAGCAGCGTCTGGTCGAGCACATCCGGATAAGCGGGTTTCAGGAACGCGGCATAGAGGTCAAAATCGACACTGCGCCGCAGTAGCAGCGAATAATTCATCCCGGGGACACCCAGCACACCGTTCTCAATATTATGAGCTGTGGCCACCAGCGCGCCGCCTAGTATCCCGCCTTCGCTATTGCCGTAGTAGTAAACGCGGGAACCATCGTACACACTATTACCACCCACCTGAAACGCTTCATCCGTAGTAAAGCCATCGGGATGACGCAGTAGTTCAGCGAGATACATCCAGCCAATAAAACCTTGTTGTGTGCGATCGGGAATGGTCCAGAAATCTCCGGCGCCCTGCAGAATTGAAATCGCATTACCGACATCACTCTCTGCCATTCCGATGAAATCCATCGCACAGTTCATCAGGTTATATTGATTGGAGAGCGTACCCTGATGCGCACCGTTGGTGGACTGATTCCGAGAACCCAGCAAGCCGTGACCATACAAATATACCCGCGTGGAACCCGCAGACTCAGACATCATATTGTCCAGAGACTGGTTACTGATGTTGCAGATGAAGGGCTGCTCAGTAGTATTGTCACCATTCATGCGATCGGGCAGTGAATCACCGTCATCGGCATAGAATAACGCTGAACCAGGACCGGCATCGTCACTGTCCATAAAATTGGGAATGGTGATAGTGCCCCTGATTCTGCGACCCCAGTTGGTGTCTGTCAGGTTCTCTACGCTATCGATGGTGTACTCGGGAGCACCCCCCGCCAACGCTGCGAATGCGGTCTCACGCATATGCAGGATACGCTCACTCAGGCTGCGCGTAGAGGCGACTGTAAAATCCCACGCGAGATACAAATCTTCGCGCGCAATATTGGCTCCGGCCAGCGCGGTAAAGATTTCTTCCATCGCTGGACGCCTCGCTTCTGCCGCGTCGCTGTCGGTCTGGACGTTATCGCGGTAGGCGCGGAACAGTTCTGAGGGAGGAATGATCTCGCCATCGGCATTTTTCAGATTGCGCAGGGCGACAATATAACGCTGTCCGTCCTGGAGGTTTTTGGCCACACGGATTAACAGGCTCAGTTCATCTTCTGCCTCGGCATTGGCATCCAGCTCGCTCCAGATCAACTGGCGCTCGCCAGTTGCCGCATTAATGACGACAATGGGGCTGTCCTCCTTACGGCTGTCTGACAGATCAATCAGTCGCGGCGCACCGGTCGCTTCCATGTCCAGGCCTGGCACCTGGGTAATCATCACGGTGCCCGGCGAGAAGCCGTCGTTGCGATTCCATTCCGCAGGATCAATAGCGACGCCGTCTTTGTTTACCGGCATGGCATGATCTGAAAAATTCACCAGCAGACCATTATCCGTGGTGTCACTGTCGCGTGTGAAGAAATTACTGGGGAATGGCAGTAGACACTTTGCGGCATCCAGTAAGTCGCAGAATTCGGCATTGCTATCATCAATGGAGATGACCTCGACAGGCTCTGTCGGTTCGGTTGGCTCCATCGGCTCTGCGATGCTGCCGTTTCCATTATTATTACTGTTGCTGCAGGCTGCGAGTGAACCGGCTAAGGCAAGCAATAAAAAGATCTTCTTCGCGCGAACGGTGACATTCACTGTAAACTCTCCTTCATAATAGTTATGCGATGGAGAATAGTAGAAGTGCTATGCAATGTCTATTGCCAGTACGCGGCGGGATAGATGCCGAAATCTACTGCTGAAAAAGTGGATTCTCCAGCCAGAGCACACCCTTGCCGGATGTAAAGACCCCTTCGCCCTCTTCTGTGGTCACCACATCAAGATCACCATCGCCATCGAGATCAACCAGCTTGAGATTGTCGAACTTCATCAGATTTGCGTAAGGTGTCAAAAAGGTCAGGTTCCATGTCATGCCGCTGGAGATGGTTGTGCGCGGACTCATCATAAATACGCCGTAACCATCGCCACTGCCTGTAAACACAAGATCTATGGTGTCGTCGCCATCAACGTATCCGCACATCACCCCCTTGAGCACAAACTTGCGGACATAGCTGTCATCGGCACGCAGCGTGTCTGAAGTGATCGGGTATTCCTCCCAGTTTCGACCGCCGGCATCCATGCGTTTCAACCACTTTGCCACCATGCCTGAATGACTGGAGGTAGTGATAATAATGTCCTCCATACCGTCGATGACATGGTCACAGAAGGTAAACTCACTGCCCGTGTCGGTAATGACGATACGCTCCCAAAACGCGTGCTCAGGAAAGTTAGCCAACGCCTCTCGCCCGGGGTTTTTGAACCAGTGCACACCATTGCGACCAGAGGCCACGATATCCAGCAGCGCATCTCCGTCCATATCCCTGAGTTGCAAGGTTACAGTTTTGTAATCTACGGGCCCCACATAAAAACGCTGCCACTGGTCACCCTCACCGGGATACCCTCCCTTCGGTGCCTTGAACCAGTAGATCCCCGCCGGCATGCCGTCCATAGCCCGGCTGCCGGCGACGATATCGGCGCCAGCCACACCGTCAATCTGCGCGACCCTGGCCTTCATATAGCCGGAGAGTTGCTCGGGTGCCATATTGACACCACGCCAGTCGCCCGGATCCAGTATGTCGTCACCGTCAAACCAGTGAATACCCAGGCTCTGCGTATCGCCCTCGATACTGGAGATAATGGCGTCATCAAAGCCATCCATATCGAAATCCGCAAATGCGGCATCCTCGATTCCCTTGATCGGCAACCCGCCGCTAATGTCAACCTGTGACCAGGCGATTTCATCGCGGACCAACGTTGGCCCCGGATTGAAATACAGCATCAGGTCACCCGATTGCTCCCAGCCGGACACCACATCCATCAGACCATCGCGATTGATATCACCGAGATGTACGCCGTCGGCACCGTTGCCAAGCGTATCGATCTTCCACATATTCCAGTAAATATTCGGGGCATGACTGAGCGCCGCCCAGCTGAGGCAAAGTAACGAGGTCAAGGCTGTTTTGTAGCGCCGGGAAAACGTCAGGGGTGCTCCGGTGAAATTGGGAAGCCAGCTGCGACAAGGAGGAACAAGCAGTGATAGTCAGGCACGGACTCAGCGGGCCGGGGGAGATGCCTGCCCCGCGATTATAGCACGAGGTCAGCCCCGAATGAGTGCACCGGAGCCTTGCCTGCCTGTTACCCCATAGCGCCCCACAGCCCGGACCGACCGCATTTCATGACGGCAGCGTAAAGAACTACGGTTCGTTGACATCCTTTTCCAGTACCGGTCGATAACCCCAATCCCGAACGCCCTGCACCATCTCGTCGATTTCCGCGTCAGGTACATTGAGAATCTGCAAGGCACTGGCGCCCAGTCGCAGGCTGGCCTCGATCATCTCAGGGTAGGCATGCGTGGCCCCGGCATTCAACAGACGCGTACTGGATTCCAGGTCGCGTGAGCGGACTATCACCGGCACCTGCGGGCAGATTCTGCGCATATACGAGAGTGCACCCAGCGCGGACTCGGCGTCATCGACGGTCACCACCAGCAGGGATGCCTTCTCCACCTGAATGACTGACAGTAATCCAGGATCAGTGATATCACCGTAAAACACCTGATGCCCATCCTTTCGCCCCTGTGCCACTCGCTGGATATCTGTATCGACGGCTACAAACGGAATCCCGCGTGAGTGCAGCAACACCGCGATGGTATGGCCAACACGGCCATAACCGGCAACCACAACACGTTGCTCTGCGGCCTCCTTCAATTCGTCAGTGGAGTGGCCGGCGGCGCTGGGCATCTTCACCAGGCGTTCCACAATGGGGCCGTTAAAGCGAATCAACAGGGCACCAGCAACCATGGAAAGCAATACCGAGGTAATCGCAATCTGGCCGAGTTCGATATCCAGCACCTGGGCATCGAGCGCAATCGCAATGAGGGCCAGACCGAACTCGCCGCCGACACTCATCATCAACCCGGTGCGCCACGCGACGCGCTTGTCGGCGGTCGTGCGCTGCACCATAAATGCCACGATAAGAATCTTGCTTACCAGTATGAGAAGCGCGCCAAATACAGCCCACTGCCAGATAGGCGGGATCGAGGAGGGGTCAAAGCGCATGCCTATGCCAATAAAGAATAGGCCTAGCAATACATCGCGAAACGGACTGACGCTGGACTCAACCTGATGACGGAACTCAGTTTCCCCCAGCATCATGCCCGCCAGAAACCCACCGAATGCCAGCGACAGGCCCAGACTGTTGGTGGTCCATGCGGCAAACAGTGCGACCAATAGAATCGCCAGCGTGAATGTCTCCAACGATCTGCGCCGGGTGACTAGGTGAAACAGAGGGCCGAGCAGCCAGCGACCGGCGAAAAACACCAATACAAATGCCAGTACCGCCTTCGCCAGTGCCGCTGCGACGGTCATCGCCAGCACATCGGCTGCCACCGACATGCCGAGTACGGGAATAATCACCAGGAAAGGTACCGCCGTGACATCCTGGAATACCGACATGGCCAGCCCCAGTCGCCCGTGCTGACTGTTTTCTTCACCCTGCTCTGTCAGCAGGCTGGAGATAATCGTTGTGGATGACTGTGCAAACACCGCGCCAAAGACGAACGCAGCCGCCACCGGCAGTCCCGCCAACCACATCACAGTACCAGCCACGAGCGTTGTAAAGGCCACCTGCCCTGTCCCAAGGCCGAGAATCTGGTCCCGCAGCGCATTTAGCCGGGGTATCGAGTAGTTGAGCCCAATGGTGAACAATAAAAAGACCACGCCAAACTCGGCCAGCGTCTGCAACTGCGGCATGGAGACAACAGGCCCCATCGTATACGGGCCAAGCACTACACCCACCAGTAGATAGCCGAGACTAGTGGGAATATGCAGGCGCTGGAATGTCACCACGATGGTAATTGCAACAGCCAGAAGAAGAAGAATTTGTGCCAGATGTTCCATGGTGAATTGATTCCGTTGTGAGACCTGCCAATGACTCCCGAGACGCACAACAACGTATGGGCATCGTAGAGGCCAGAACTGCCGACGATGACTATGGGAGCGGGCTACCGCCTCTGTGCGGGCGGATGCTGCAGGCTTGCCGCGACCGGGATGCCGACACCCTGATCAAACTGGACTGGGCATTGGGCGTGATCAGCCACCATTCAACCACTATTCGCCTCGCAATCCAACACCCGGAGCACAGCCGGGCGGATCACCCTGGCGGCGATCATACAGGTGGGACTGACGAGAATCCCATTCGCTTGTGATACCTGATGATGCTACATAGCAATTTGACTGACGGGTTTGTTCACAACGGGATGTGGCCACAACTCGTGGTAGGCTGCATGCGCCTTCTCATATGAGCGAAAGCGCAGCGGATGAGGAACGCTGGCTCGCAGGTTAGCCTGAAATGAGCTAGCGGGGAGCGGGTTGGATCTACCTTACTCGCCCCACTCACCCCTAAGGCATCGTTGCGCCAGCGCTAGAAGCGGTAAGTCAGCCCGCCGGTGATATGCCGTTTAACCATGGGCAGACCGTAGAAAGTCTCGTAGCTCTCGTCAAAAAGGTTGTAGGCTCGTGCAAACAGTTGCAGTTTGTCCGTCACCTGGAACTTGTAACCCAAGTGTACCAGTGTACTGGAACCCAGTTTGACGTCAGGTAGCGCTCCGCGCTCCTGCAGGCTGTCGTCCGTTTTGCCGCGATAATCAATCTCCATATCGATCTTGCTACGACCCCATTGATACCATGCGCCAGCATTTGCATAGTACTCAGGAGGCATGAAGGGCTGATTATGGGATGTGCGCCCATCGGAGTATTTTCTCTCCAGTTTATTCCAGGTACCGTTCAGATAGAGTCCCAGGTTCTCTGTACTGTAGTTAAACGCCAACTCAGCACCATGGGATTCATCCTTGGTAGGTCGGTTATTGCGCAACAGCAAATTGATTTCCGGCCCAAGCACGTTGTACAGGGGGTTGGAGGGATCGAGGTTGTTTGGAACGGTGCGCACATCGATAAATATTTCGCCCTCATGCTGATAATCGAAGGCGACCAGCTCGGTAACCAGTGAACCGCCGAGCGTGGTCCAGACCAAACCGATCTCACCCCCCTTCTGGGTTTCCATCTCCAGCTTTCCGTTCTGTTGCGCCACATCATCCGGGTCTACCAGGCCGGGAATGGGCGGGCCGAGCACAGTTGGGTCTCGCAACGCGTTATTGTACTCGTTCAGGCTGGGATAACGGGAAGATTCACCTCCTGACATCTGCAATTGCAGGCTGCTGGTGAGTTGAATTGATGCACTGAGTTGGTAACTGGTATTACTTTTGGTGTCCTGCACATTATCGTGTCGCACCCCGGCACCGAAGGTAGCCCGCTCTCCCCACTGGTATTCAATCTCGGAAAATATCGCATAGTTATCCAGGTTATCCTGGTAAGCAAAATAGGGGGAATCGAAATCGGCGTTATTGTCGTAATATATAATCTCGTTCAGGATTTCGTCCCAGGCCGTATCATTCTTCAGATCGCCATCGAACTTGTTGTACTCGCCCCCCACTCGCAGGTGAACGTTGTCAATCAAGGACAAACCGTAGTGGCCGCGCGCGCCGTACTGCGATTTGTTCTGCTCACCGTAGTTGACGAACTCATCGTCCAGAGCCAGAGTTTCATGGTCTTCATCCTTGTAATAGAGATGGAGCACATAGTCCTGATCACTGCCGGCTGCCGGAGCCAGAGACAAACCAAAATTATAGAATTCCCGCTCACGGTTGGCGGGGCGATCCGGTTCTTCGTGTGAGTGGCCATCGGCGTAATGCTTTTTCGTCCATACTGCCTGCGCCATCAAGCCCAGGCGCACACTGTCGTTAAATGTTTTGTGCGCCGTCACCATTGGTACTACCTGCTGATAATCACGGTTGCCGTATACCGGGTGTTCAGTGATCACGGTGGGATTGAACGGATCGCTGTCATCCACCGTGCGCAATGTAGTTTCTTTACCTTCTAGTCCGTCGGTTTCCTGAGCCTGTAAATCGAAGGTGATCCCCCAGTCACTCGCACTCTTGCTGGCCGTAAATCCACCGCCGTAGGTATCGTGAGTACCGCCATATACTGTTGTTTCGACACGGTCAGACGCCTGCTTCGTACGCAGTTCAACAACCGAAGTGTAGCCACCATATCGAGCCGGCAACGGGCCGTAGTAAATAGTAATATCGTGCAACATGGTCAGCGGAATACTGTTGAACTCCAGCGTACTGTTGGATGCACCATTCAAGGGCACTCCGTCAAGTAGCACCAGCGTCATGCGCGAACTGTCGCGCGGATTCCCCCGGAACGTCACCCAGTCTTCCCCGCCGGGATCGCCACTGCTCTGCAGCGCGACACCCGGTTGCGTCGCCAACAGCGATGCCAGCCCATAGGGATCATAGGTGTGTGCATATCGAGAAATAAATTCGGGAGAAAGATAACGCGTTCCCGGACCGGAACTCACATCTGGGTCAGACGCTACAGCAAGGTTTGCATGTACAAACAGCGCTGCCAACAGCACCGATCTGGAAAACTGCTTCATAGATACCCCGTGTTTGGATCAAATGACAAGCAAAAAAGTAAACAGGCCATAATGTTATATCAATATATCTTTTTAAATTCAATACTCTTGTTACACTTAATCGTTCACTACGGAGAAATTTTAGTGAAACAGCACAGTCGCAGATAGAGAGCTATTGCAAATTGTCTCGCTTCGCCTGAGTATCTACTCTGGGTACAACTGATGATTGCACACGCAAGCCCATCAGACCTGATACTCAAATGACATGTGGGCGACCACGAAAAGTTTGCTGCAAGGGATGGCATTCATCGCTCGATGTCGATCTGTGCAGCGGTTGGAGCCCGCATTTTATTTGAACTTGACCTCACGCGATAAAGACACGAGATGAAGAGATGAGCGAGACCAACGACTGCGCCATTCGCTGTAATTTTTCCAGGCAGCGACACCGGCATCCGAGCGATATCTATTCCAATAGCCCCTGCAGGCGCGAGAAAAAATCCCGCGCCCACACCGGTTGATTCTATGAACCGTTTCCTTGGCATTGACCTCAGTGAGGGCATACAGCGGCGTCACCTGATCGCCTATTTCATCGCTGCGTTTGTATCATCGAGCTACGCGGGCGCGCTGGCAATACTGCAACCCGGCTTGCTGCAGGTCATGAAAATTGAGCCAGCGAATCAGGCAATGCTGACTGGCTACCTCAGCGCAATGCAGGAAATCATCCTCATCATTCTCATGGGTGTGATGGGCGCGCTAGCGGACCGCTTCGGTCGCAAACCGGTTTATGTTTTTGGGTTATTAGCCACCGCTGCGGGCTTTACGCTCTATCCCCACGCCGACAGCATCACCGAGTTGGTTGCATATCGTATCATCGTCGCCTTCGGCAGCGCGGCGATGATAGGTATGATGGTAACCGTCATAGCCGACTACTCCAGAGACTCCACTCGCGGTAAAGCCAATGGCCTACAGGGCCTCATAGCCACCCTCGGTGCATTTCTCCCTCCCCTGTTAGGCGCACTCCCGAAGGTTTTCGTGGATCAGGGGTTCGACGAACTGGCCGCGCAGCAGATGACCTTTGCCTGCGCTGGTGCATTGGGCGTGATTGGCGCTATCGTTGCCACGTTTGGTTTGGCACCTCATGTCGCTAGTGTTTCCAGCGCGGCACGCGAATCGATTGCCTATATGTTGCGAGAGGGGGCGAAAGCCTCCAGAAATGCGGGTATCGCACTGTCCTACGGCGCCGCATTTATTTCCCGTGGCGATCTCGCTGTTACCGGCGCCTTCATGAGTCTCTGGCTGGTTCAGTTCGGTACCGGTGTAATGGGCCTGGAACCCAGCGAAGCGATGTTTCAACTGGCGGTGCCCAGAGTACTGGCGGTTGTTGGAGGCGCTCTGATTGGCTCACTATTAATGGGCTATATCAGCGACAGGGTGACCCGAGTAACCGCTGTCGCGATGGCCGCAGGACTGGCAGCCGTCGTTTACCTCGCCATTTTCTTTGTCGATGACCCGACCGCGCCATGGGTCATGGCCCTGCTTGGTGTGATGGGTGTCGCGGAGATTAGCGCGTTTGTCAGCAGCCAGGCGCTGGTGGGTGAGCGGGCTTCAGCGGAGCGCCGCGGTGCAATCATCGGTCTGTTTGGTGTGTCAGGGGCCATAGGAATATTAATAGGAACCGCCGGCGGTGGTTGGTTGTTTGCCAATATTGGTCCCTCTGCACCCTTCGTCCTGTTCGGGATTTTGAATGGCGCGGTGTTTATCTGGGCACTGGTGGTGCGCAGCCGGTCTGGCTGAGCACATCAGCGGTTCCCGTTCACATGCAGACACTGGCGCAGCTGCAACAGTCACCCAGTGTTCGGCCAACGCAAGATCTTCCCTGATCCAAACCCCATAAGTCGGACAGCGCTATTGACCCGCCTCTATACAGCCCCTATCATATTGATAATAGTTCTCATTATTATTTTGGTTCGTAACCTTACACATCGGCGCCGATGGACGACCGCTGCGTTCGCGCGCCAAGCGCCATAAACAGCTGAGTCATTTGTCATTGTGTGGCGACGCATCAGCAACGCCCTGTTATTGGAGTCAGACATGCCATCCGTCAAAACCACCTGGGCAGGTACCAGCCTAAACCTCCCCAGAGTCCTCACAACAATCGCCCTGACGACACTGCCCTTGACAGTAGCCGCACAGGAGAGCGATGCAGAAACACTGAAACAGCCTGATAACGACTTGCCGCTGGAGTACATTCTGGTACTGGGCGAAAAGCTCGAACGCCCCTATCTGGAAACGTTCAGCAGCGTCGGCATTGTCACTGCACAGGAGATGGAAGATTACGATATCGCCGATACCAGTGATGCCTACAAGCGGCTGGCAAATGTGCGCGCCTTTTCCCAGGGTGCGGGCAGCAAGAGCATTGAGATTCGCGGCCTCAATGCCGACGGCGTTACCCAGCCCACTAATTCTGCGGCACTGATCTCGATGGTCGTGGATGGCGTCACGCAATCGGCCGAGGGTTTGAAGCGAGGCTCACGTGGATTGTGGGATATAGCCCAGTTGGAAGTCTACCGCGGCCCCCAAAGCACAATACAGGGGCGCAACGCACTGGGCGGCACCGTTGTGATCAAAAGCGAGGACCCTACCTTTGAGCCTGAATACAAGCTGCGTGCGCTATACGGTGAACTCGACCGCGAAGAGGCAGCAGGCGTAGTCTCCGCGCCGATTATCGACGACGAGCTCGCATTTAGAATCAGCGGTGAATACGCCGAAAAGACCAGCGATATCGATTTCGCGGATTCGGCAAACAAACGTTTCGCCAGGGACAAATACCACAATGTGCGCGGTAAATTACTGTACACGCCAAAACAGCTCGAACAACTGCGGGTGCTGCTTACGGCCAGTGATGTCTACGACTCACCCTCCTCCTCCCCGGTAACAGGACCCGATTTTTACGACCGCAACTTCTCAGGTGACTCTGTTTTCGCTGAGGGCAGGAAAATGGATCTGCAGAATTACAACGCGGATATTTCCTGGGACATGGGTAGCGGCCTCACCCTGCGGTCCACCACCGGCTACAATAACACCGAGTTGAAAATCAGCAGCGTGCCCTCATCGGCAACATTCTTCCGTGAAGACAAGCGCAAGGATGGCGATTTCATGCAGGAGTTCCGCGCTGAATTGAATGAAGCGATCCTGGGTTTCACCGGTGTGGCAGGGCTTTTCTACGCGGACTTTGACCAGAAGGTAGACTCCAATATTCAATACACCTCCAATGGTATTCCAACATTCACCCAGATCGGCAGCTTCCACAACCGGACGGAGACCTGGGCTGCGTATGCCGACCTGCGTTACCGCCTGACCGATCGGCTGTCACTGCTTGCTGGAGGTCGCTACCAGCAAGACAGCGTTCGCAATGCGGGCGATGTCGAACTGATACCCGCCGGCGGCAGCGCCTATGACCTGGATTCCGATTTCAACGTATTCCTGCCGAAGCTCGGCCTGTCACTGGATGTGACTGACAATCAGACGCTTGCACTCACCGCCAGCCGCGGATACCGACAAGGCTTTTCGGAAACGCTCGTTGGCACCAATGAGATCGCCGACGTGGATCCGGAATATGTATGGTCGTACGAAATTGCCTATCGAATCTCGGCGCTCGGCGGCAAGTTGGTTTTGGGCAGCAACCTGTTTTACAACGACTACACGGATCAACAGGTCGCTGTTGTTGACCCTCAGTTTGCTCCCCTGAGCAACACTTTAAATGCAGGCGATTCAAGCTCCTGGGGTGCTGAACTGGAAGCGCAATACGGCTTCGAATTCGGACTGCGCCTTTACGGCTCACTGGGCCTGCTGAAAACAGAACTGGGAGATTTCCCGTTCGAAGCCTGTCCGGATCAACGGTGCGACGGCAATCAGTACGGGGAAGCGCCTGAAGTCACCGCTTCATTCGGCGGTGACTATCGACACCACTCCGGTGTATTCGGCAGTATAGCGACCAGCTACACGGGTGAGTTTTACAAAGGCATCATCAACAGTGACGATTTGGAGGTAGGTAGCAGTTTTGTCGTGGATGCCAAGATCGGATACGACTTCGGGCTATTCCAGGTCAGCGCCTACGCCAACAACCTGCTGGATGAAAACTATTTGACGGGCATCAATTCACCGAACGAGGCGTATGTGGGTGACGCTCGCGCCATGGGTGTGGAGGTGTTGGCAACCTTCTAACCACAGCGACAGGAAATACGGCGCAGCGGTGCACATGTTTTAGGCGCGGCTCCCTTGAAGGAGGACAGAACATTTCATGCCGTGGTACCAGCATGGAAGGGGACATTACTTCGAGGGATATCGCTGACAACGTTGACACAGGAAAACGAAAATCACAAACGCAGCAGCGTCATAACCTGCTATGAATTGAAGGTTAGTCTTCTGCGATATAGGGGTGAACCATCTTCGCCGGATCAACCACCCTGTCGAACTCTTCACTACTGACGTAATCAAGCTTCAGCGCAGCCTCCTTAAGAGACAGGTCGTGTTCAAGGGCGTAATGCGCCACCTCAGAGGCCTTGTCGTAACCAATAATAGGACTCAGCGCAGTTACCAGCATCAATGAGCGACTCACGAAGGACTCGATCTGGCTGATGTTGGGCTCCATACCCTCAACCAGATACTTGCGGAAATTGGCCATGCTGTCAGACAGCATCCTGATTGACGCCATCACATTGTGAATCATTAACGGCTTGTAAACATTCATTTCGAGGTAACCACTCGCTCCTCCCATGCTGACTGCAACATCATTGGCCATCACCTGAACGGCAACCATGGCCATCGCCTCACACTGCGTCGGGTTCACTTTACCGGGCATGATGGAAGACCCCGGTTCATTGGCGGGCAGGATCAACTCGTTGATGCCGGCGCGCGGGCCACAGGAAAGTATGCGAATATCATTGGCAATTTTGTACAGCGATGTCGCCAGCGTTTTCATGGTCGCCGAGAGCTGAACCAAAGCATCGTGCGCGCCCTGAACAGTAAATTTATTGGGCGCGGTTATAAACGGCAGACCCGTGAGATCGGCAATCCTGGCGGCAACTTCTTTATCGAAACCCGGCGCGGCATTGATACCGGTACCCACTGCCGTACCCCCGAGTGACAGCTGGAAAACATCTTGCAGCGACTGCTCAAGGCGCTTGACGTTGTCATCGAGCATGCCGACATAACCGGAGAACTCCTGGCCCAGCGTCAACGGTGTGGCGTCCTGCATATGGGTACGCCCGATTTTAACTATATCCTTCCAGCTTTCTGCCTTTTTATGCAAAGCGTCGCGCAGTTCCCTGACCGCAGGGATCAGCGTGTGCACTGTTCCAATTGCAGCCGCTATATACATCGCAGACGGAAACGAATCATTCGACGACTGTGACATATTGACATGGTCATTCGGGTGGACAGGCTTCTTACTTCCCAGCGGCTGCCCTGCCAGCTGCGAACAACGATTGGCCAACACTTCATTCACATTCATATTAAACTGCGTGCCACTGCCAGTCATCCATACGTGAAGCGGGAACATATCTTGATATTGACCGGCACTAATCTCATCACACGCCTGCACAATCAGGCTCATTTGCTCATCCGGCAAATGCCCAGCCGCGCCATTTACCAGAGCCGCCGCTTTTTTTAGAAACATATAGGCCCCAATCATTTCACGGGGGATCAGCTCGTCTCCGATAGAAAAGTGTTCAATTGAACGCTGGGTCTGCGCGCCCCACAGTTTATCCGCAGGAACCTCTACCAGCCCGAGACTGTCACTCTCTTCGCGCATTTTTCTCATCAACAGAACTCCTTAGTACTTGTGAACACCTTCAATGTAGTTACTCTACGCGCATACCCTTCGTAAGCCAGCGCTAAATTCTACTGCGATAAAGCGTTTGCCAGATTAGCCGGGTGCCATACGCCCTTCGTCAGCAAGGCGTCGCCGCTGCGCTGAGACAGTTTTGTGCTCACCGGTATGTGACCACCCGGGAGGCATCACAAGGTAGTACAGCCTATTTTTAAGGCCTGGCGCCTGTTTCATATCTTTCCACAAGGCCTGAAACTCGCCCAGCTGAACGTCTCGCCAACTTTCAGAGTTCACTTCACGGGTAATACCGTACTCAACGGTTACATCTTCCCGCAGCGGCTGCAGCGTACCGAGCAGCCAATCCCACAACAGGGTGATGGACGTGTAATTCGTATCCATGTAGAGCAGGTTTTTTGCATGGTGGCCGCGATGATAGGAGGGAGTTTGCATAAAGTTCTCCAGAAAGCCGTACTTGCCCGGCACCAGCTTCGGGCTGACATGCAAAAACTTACCCCAAAAGCCATCGATGAGACTGATGACAAAAATGACCTCTACTGACACGCCAGATAGCGCAGTCATGAAGCCAAGAAAAAAACCAAGGTAAGGCAATTCCAAAATATGGCGGCCCAGCCCAATGAGAGAAGTTAGTGTATCTGGGGCGTGGTGAGCCGAATGTATGCACCACAAAACCCGCACTTTGTGCGCCAGCCAATGCTGAACCCAATACCAGAACTCAAAAATGACTAAACCCAATGGCCAGACATACCAACTATCACCCAGAGGCAGGGGCGCCAGTTTGGCACCTAACGTGGCAAATGCGACAGTACTCAATATCGGCAGCACACTGGTCACCAGCCCCACAAAAACCGCGTTTTTTATAGGCTGCGCGTAGGCGTGCCTAAATGACTCCTGCCGAGTCATATACGTTATCCACAGCATCTCCACGAACGAGATTAACAGTGATATCGCAAACACGACGCCAGCCAGTACTGCGTATTTCTCTAGCTCCATCTATTATGATCCAACTGCGCTGTCGAAGCGGATAGGAGGCCTCTTCCAATAGATTGTCAACGAGTGATTCGTCCGCTTTCTTCTATTGGTGATCTCGGAGGATAGCAAAAAAGCTTGTGATGTTGCCACGTTGTGAATTATCGTCTGGGGCATACCCGTTAGCAGGGCCTAGTGCACTGGCCGATGCTTTGCTGATATAGCCCTCTGCCCGACTGTCAGACTGAGCCACTTCCGACCGTTAACATACAGCAAAAATCAGTGAATCGGAGAAAACGGGCTTTCCAGGCGATTATCAGTGCTTTCTCAAGCAAAAAAAAGGGCCGGATAAATCCGACCCCAACAAAACCCCCATAGAAGACCTGGAGTTAGTTCCTCATGTTCTCACTCGTAGACGTAACTCACTGTCACCCCGTACGTTCTCGGGTCGCCAAAGGGCGAGATGCCCGAGGCTCCAAAGTCGGCGAATGCCCCGATATCACTGACTGCGTACTCTTCATCGGTCAGGTTTCTGCCCCACAGAGACACCTTCACGTCGCCGTTGGCCAAGCGGAACTGTGACAGGGACACACTGGCGTCGAGCAACCCGTATTTGTCGTTGCGATTGGAGGTGCCCACTACGATCCCGGATTCGGATTCATCCTGATAGTAGTAATTGATATTGGCCTCAAAGAGCAGGCCATTAAACACATCCCGCGAATAGTCGAGGCTTGCGTTATAGCTTAGCTCGGGAGCGTAGGGCAGCTCATCCACCAGAGGCGTCGGCGGTGCACCGGTGTTCGGATCAATACTGTCCTTGCCCAGGCTTGTGTCGAGGTATCCACCCGCGAGTGTCAGAGTGAAGGACTCCGACAACAGTGCGGTAAGGTCAAATTCAGCTCCCCGGATAGTCGCGTCACCCAGGTTCAGGTTATCCCTGTCCGCCGGCGTAGGACCCGTCTGGATACTGCCCTGATAATCCTGATACTCCATATCAAACACGGCCGCATTCAGGCGTACTCTGCGATCCCAGTACTCGCCCTTGACACCAATTTCGTAGGAGATAATCGTCTCTTCATCGGCACCTTCCTGGAACAGGAAATCCTCGTAGGAGAGCGTTGACGTACCTCCCGAGCGATAGCCAGTGACTACAGAACCGTAGATATTTACTGAGTCCGTGAGGTCGTAGGCGACTGTCAGTGACGGGTTGAAGTTACTGAAATCCTTCTTGTACTTGGTGTCGATAAATGGGTTGGTAGAATTGGTATTGTTGCGAACAGCCTTGCGTTGATCATCCGAGTAGCGCGCGCCAACGGTAATATGAAACTTACTTCCCGCCGGGGTGTAGGTGCCCTGACCATAGACCGCAATACTCTTGTTCTCTGTCTCGGTCTCGTCGGTACCCGGCAGTTTCTGCCCCGATATACTCGCGCTCAAATCTTCATTTTTACTGTCGTCATAGTAGTAGTAAATACCGGACACATACTCGACATCCCCACCCATAAAATCGGTGTCGCCGATAAGTTGGAATTCCTGGGTGGCCTGGGTGAATTTCTGCCGATATTCACCACCGGTGCCCAGAGTTGAGGGGCCGACAGGAAAAGGTACGCCTGGAATTTCAAGGTAGGTCTGTACGGTTCCCGTAACCTGGGTGAATTGTTTCGCGTCGACATCGCGGTAGCCGCTGATCGATTTAAGCTGCATGTTGTCAGACAGCTCCCAGGCGACCGTCAGTGAGCTCCCCCAGACGGTGTTGTCATCGGGCTGTACATCGAAGATCGAATACCCTTTATCCAGGCGACCGTCGGTAATAGGGTCCGGATAGTAGATACTGGCAACCGGCGCCCCCGGAGGTCCGAGTGGCACCACAACCGGAGTATCTGTGCCGGCAACTGACTTGGCATATCCGTCAAGCACCTGGGAGTAGCGCGCCGTGTCCTTGATCTTCGTTACCTCGGCGGCAAAGTCCACCAGCAGCGTATCGGTCGGCTCAGTCCTGAGAGCCAGCCGACCCGCGGTGCGGTCTTCTTTGCCCCAGTCATCACCGACCCCAGTGTTCTCCACCAATCCATCACGCTTTGAAACCAGCACACTCAAACGCGCTGCCGTGCTGTCACCCAACGGGACGTTGATTCCGGTATTGGATTTAAACCTATCGTAATCCCCGGCAGTGAACGACTGGTTGAGTGTGAACTCGCCGATCTCCGGCTTGCGACTGATCAGGTTTATCGCACCACCGGTTGCATTGCGCCCATACAGTGTACCCTGCGGTCCACGTAGAATCTCGATGCGCTCCAGGTCGGATGCTTCAAAGGAACCGCCGAAGGATGAACCCACGTAAATGCCATCGGTATAAAGGGCTACTGCCGGATCCTGCGTTACTTCTACCGTGACAGCGCCGACGCCGCGAATAAATGAACGGAAGGTGGTGGCGATACCAAAGTATTCATTGGTAATAACATTGGGCACTTTCGCACCGATATCCTCGATTTCATCAATGCCGAACTTTTCCAGTGATTCCACACCCATTGCAACAATCGAGATGGGCACGTCCTGCAGCGATTGCTCACGCTTCTCTGCCGTCACCACAGTCTCTTCAAGTACCGGCATAGATGCCTGCTGTGCATTCACCGTCTGTACCGCTAGCGTCAGAGCGCACGTTGCCATTGCAACGGCACCGCTGACCGAAGGAGAAGTGCTGACGCCCTGGGATGATACAAAAGTCTCGGAGCGGCTTTTCTTATGTATAGTCATGTCATTAATTTCCATACTTGCGTTAGTTTTGTTGTACGAACGCAAAAAATTCTAGTGCATTGGATTGCTTATTAAGTACTCGTGTTTTGCTTGTTTCAGCCGGATTATTGTCGAGCACCCTTGATGCCATCGAACTTGTATTCGGCTCACATTCGAATTCAAATAGTTATTCTGGTAGGCAATCCGTCGCAGCACTACGGCCGGCCAAAGGACACGACCGTGCTTTCTTTTCACAAAAAGCAGGCTTTTGAAAATCAACAGTGCCGGGCAGGGTAATAGGCTGAAATCGATCACGCAAGTGTCGCCTGTTCCGCCACAATAAAAGTCGCAGTGCCTTGCGCCAATAGTCTGCGCTGTCTGTCGTAGAGCTTGCCCTCGGCAAACACCGTCTTCCTGCTGCTATTGAGCACCCTCCCCTCGGCATATATCGAACCATCGCTCAGCGGCCGAAAAAAATTACCGGACAACTGCATGGTCGGCGTGTAGCAGCGCTCTGGCCGGCTTGCGCGCACTGCTCGCGACATTACAGTATCGAGCAGGGTCAGGAACACCCCGCCGTGCACACTGCCTGCGCTGTGCAGGTGCTGTGGCCCGACTTCAAGTTCCAGCTGGTAAATGTCGTTCTGATATCCCCGGAATTGAATATCCAGCAGTTCATTAAAGTCCTGCAAAGCGGGCTCCAGGCTTGCACATGATAGAAAGAGCACTTATGACCTCGTGAAACACCATCTATCTGGGAAGCTTCAGGCGGTTGCAGATATTGTTTTTCTGTATCGCCGATGAACCACCGAGAATGGGCATCACCAGAATGTCACGCACGTAGCGCTCCATATCAAAATCTCCTACATAACCGTAGGCACCCAGAATCTGCTGGCAACTGAGGACAATATCGCGCGCGGTTTCACAGACAAAAAGTTTGGCCATCGCGGTTTCCACCGCAGCGGGTCTACCCTGGTCAACCAGGTAGGCTGCGTTGTACGTCATCAGGCGGCAGGCCTCGAGCCGGGTTTTGGCATCGGCGAGCATATGGCGAATCGATTGCAGGGTACATATCGGCTTACCGAATTGAATACGCTCCTGCGCATAGGCCCAAGCATCATCGACCGCTGCCCTGGCAATACCCAATGCCATGGCAGCCACTTCGACTTTCTCGATATCGAGACCGGGACCAGCCAGTTTCTCCCAGCCGCGATTCCAGCCTTCTTCGCCGCCGACAATATTCGCAACCGGCACCTCAACGTCGGCAAAGTTCACATCAAAGGTGCCACCCCCTTTGAGCCCCAGTGTATCCTGCGGCTCAAGCAGCACACCCGGCGTCGTCGGAGGAATCAGTACCAACGACAGGTTCTTGTAACGCTCGTCAACCGGGCCGGTTCTTACCAGTGTATAAATGTAGTCTGATATAGCTGCACCGGAGCAGAATCGTTTACTGCCATTTACCACGAGGGTATCGCCGTCGCGAGTCGCTGAAGTCCTGACGCTGGCGACATCGGAGCCCACATCCGGCTCGGACAAGCCGTACGCAAACATCAGTCCTTCCTGCGCAACTTTCGGCAGCAGCATTTCCTTCTGCTGTTCGCTGGCGACCTCCTCAAGATTCAATCCCGCATAACACGTCGACTGTATATACGCGCACCCCACTGACATACTGCGCGAACACAGCTCCTCAATC
This sequence comes from Halioglobus sp. D3-4, assembly GCF_055809315.1. NCBI lineage: Bacteria > Pseudomonadati > Pseudomonadota > Gammaproteobacteria > Cellvibrionales > Halieaceae > Halioglobus > Halioglobus sp. D3-4. The sequence continues at coordinate 466,725 of NZ_CM147907.1, read as the reverse complement.
ACAACAACAGTGGCGGCAATATCCTTACCACTGCCGCCGTACTTCTCAGACACCGTCAAACCCATACAGCCCATTTCCACCAGCTTGTCGTGCACATCGCGGGGGAAGTAGTTCTCTTTGTCCCAGCGCTTGACGAGATCCCGAGGCATCTCCTTCTCGACAAAACTCTTGAGACTGCTGCGGATCATCGCAGTTTGTTCGGACTCCTCGAAGTGGTTCACTGGCACTCTCCCGTGGTGATTTAGCAATAGTCCGAAGATGGTAATGTGATAGTTTGCTTACATTGAACTCGCCTTCTCAACGCCCGCCGCACGAGGACAGATCGCCGCCACACTCCCGGATTCACCCCGGTGGAACCATACGAGTTTAATGTGAGTTTTCTCTCAGATTACGATTGCAGCCCTCAGTGAATACAACTTTCAACCAAGCCCGTGCAGGGCATGGCAGGGACCAATCTATGCAGCAGGTGCACAACACTTCCACCCCCGTAACCGGTATCACCCTGGTCGGCTCCTACCTCCCCAGAACGCGACTGTCACGCAAAGCGATTGCGGCGGCAAACAGCTGGGCGAATCCGGGGCTGGTCAGCAAAGGCAAGGGCCACCGCGCCGTGTGCTCACACGATGAGGATGCCATCACCATGGCGGTTGCCGCGGCGAGGGCCGCGCTGTCAGCAGGTGATTGTGATGCTATACAGGCACTGTATTTTGCATCCACTACCCTGCCATTCGCCGATCGCCAGAATGCCGGCATCATCAGCGAGGCACTGTCCCTCCCCACGTCCCTGAAAACTCTCGATGCAACCGGATCACTGCGCTGTGCCACCTCATCGCTGATTGCTGCATTGTCATCCGGTGAAACACAGTTACTGGTAGCTGCTGATAAGCGCAAAACACAGCCGGCCAGCGCAATGGAAATGACCGTTGGCGACGCCGCTGCGGCGGTTGTCACCGGGCAGCAAGAGCTGATGGCCACCTACCTCGGCAGCTACTCAACATCTGTCGATATGACAGACCACTACCGCGCCCAACACGCCGAGTTCGACTACCAACTGGAGGAGCGCTGGATTCGTGAAGAGGGACTGCTGAAGCTCATTCCACAGGCCATCGAGACATTGCTGGCACAGCTAGCGCTTGATCCCGGCGAGATCGCGCACCTCATCCTACCGGGCGCGGACAGCAGGACGGGCGCCGCTATCGCCAGGCGCTGCGATATCGCGCAGACGACGGTGTGCAACAATCTGGAATTGGAATGCGGCAACAGCGGTAGCGCCCACCCTCTATTGTTGCTCAATTTTGCGCTGGAGAATGCACAGCCGGGAGAGAAAATACTGCTGGTCGGCTTTGGGCAGGGCTGCGATGTACTGCTGTTTGAAACGACCGAACTCGTCGCACGACTGGGCAGTGAAAAGCCGGTTCAGAGCCTGCTCGACGGTGGTGTCGAAGACGACAACTATCAACGCTATCTGTCGATAAATCAGCTGGTTCAGCTCGACTGGGGCATGCGCGCCGAGCGCGATAACAAGACATCACAGTCTGCATTTTTCCGTCACCGTAAAACAGTTACAGGCTTCATCGGCGGGCGTTGCAAGCACTGCGATACCCCGCAGTTTCCAAGAAGGCCGGTCTGCGCTAACCCCGAATGTCGCCGTCCCGGCGAGCAACACGATGAACCGTTCAAGGACAAGCCGGGAGAGGTGAAGTCCTTTACCGAAGATTGGCTTGCGCTGTGCTACAACCCACCGTTGAAGTATGGAAATGTGCGCTTTGAAGGCGGTGGCGTGGTGATGATGGAGTTCACCGACTTCGACGTGGGGGAGGTACAGGTAGGCACCCCGCTGCGCATGGAGTTCCGCATCAAGGATGAGGACAACAAACGCGGTTTCAGGCGCTACTTCTGGAAAGCCGGACCGAGCTATAGCGGCAGGTAATCTCACAACACTGCACACCGAACTCGCGCATCGGTAACGACCACCGTTGCGACTGACAGACAGAACTTACAGGAAAAGCATCATGGCCCAGGGCATTAAAGACAAGGTGGTAATTATCGGCATGGGCTGCACCCGATTTGGTGAACACTGGGATTGCAGCGCTGAGGACCTGATTGTGGAAGCATTCACAGAGGCAGTGGCGGACGCCGGTATCGAGCGCGACCAGCTTGAGGCCGCGTGGTTTGGTTTGTCCGTGGACGAACAAAACCTCGGGAAATCGGCCCTGTCGCTGTCGGAGACGCTGCGACTACCGAATATTCCCGCGACCCGAGTGGAGAATATGTGCGCCACCGGTACCGAGGCACTGCGCGGCGCTGTCTACGGTGTGGCTTCCGGTGCCTGCGATATCGCTCTTGCGCTGGGCGTGGACAAACTCAAGGATACCGGCTACGGCGGCCTGCCGGAGAGAACCAAGGGCACGTTCGATGATCTATGGAGTCCCAGTGCCACTGCGCCGGGTTCGTTCGCGCAACTCGCCAGCGCCTACAGTGCCAGCCACGGTATCAGTATGGACAAGCTGAAACAGGCCATGGCGCACGTCTCGTGGAAGAGCCACGAAAATGGCTTTTTGAACGACAAGGCCCACCTGCGCAGCCGCACCACCGTAGAGAAGATCCTCAAGGCACCGACCATTGCCTACCCACTCGGCCTGTTCGATTGCTGCGGTGTGAGCGACGGCTCCGCCTGCGCCATCGTGTGCACGCCTGAGAAAGCTGCCGAGTTGGGAAAAACCGGCACCCTGGTCAGTATCAAATCGATGCAGTTGGCCCTGAGCAACGGCTCTGAACTCTCCCACGATTCCTGGGACGGCAGCTACGCCCTCACCACCCGCGTGGCAGCAGAGCGCGCATATCGCGAAGCGGGCATTGAAAACCCAGTGGACGAACTCGATCTGGTTGAAGTCCACGACTGCTTTTCGATAACAGAACTGGTCACCATGGAGGACCTCGGCCTGTCCGAGGTCGGCAACGCCTGTGAAGATATCCTCGCTGGAAAATTCGACGCCAGCGGCCAAATCCCCTGCAACATAGACGGCGGCCTGAAATGCTTCGGCCACCCTATCGGCGCCACCGGCCTGCGCATGGCCTATGAAATATACCTGCAACTTCACGGCCGCGCCGGCGATCGCCAACTGGACAATCCGCGCACAGGACTCACGCACAACCTCGGCGGATTTCCCAACAAGAACGTTTGCAGTGTATCCATTCTCGGGCACTACGACAGCGGTGCCACTCGCTAACACGCTCAACCAAGGAGCCTGAACAATGCAAAACCCAATGATGATGACAGACCGTGTAATCATGGTCACCGGAGGCGGCCAGGGTATCGGTCGCCAGTTGGCCGAGCAATTACTGTCACTGGAAGCCAAGGTCGCCCTTGTCGATATCGACGCCGATGTGCTGGCCGAGGCGCGCGAGGCGCTGGGGCCGGACCGTGTACAAACCTACTGCGGTGACGTCAGTGATGCTGAATTCGTCAATTCAACTGTCGAGAATATAGTCGCCGATATCGGCGATATCCACGGGCTGATCAACAATGCCGGTATCGTCAGAGCCGCTATGGCCAGCGAAATGAGTCTGGAGCAGTGGCAACAGGTGATCGGTGTCAATCTGACCGGTGCTTTCATCTGTCTACAGGCGGTTGGCAAGCAGTTGATCAGCAAGGCCAAAAACGGCGACCCCAATCCCGGGAGCATCGTCAATATCTCCTCCGATGCCGGACGACGCGGCACCATAGGACAGATCAACTACGGCGCTGCTAAATCGGGCGTGCTGGGACTCACCATGTGCTCCGCGCGCGAGTGGGGTCGCTACAACATTAACGTCAACAGCGTGTGCTACGGCATGGTGGAGACGGCTATGACGGAGACGATTCGCCAGGAGAAGTTTCGCGACAAGTATCTCTCACAGATCCCGCTGGGGCGGTTCTCCACCACCGAGGATGTCGCACCGGCGACGTGCTTTCTACTCTGTGATGCAGCCTCCTACATCACCGGCCAGCATCTGAGCATTGATGGCGGTTTTTATATCAGTTCCTGATTTTTTCATTCACAACGCAACCACAGCAGGTGCCCACAATGCCAGCCGAATCAGAGTACATATCGATTGAGCGTATCGAGACTATTCTGGTGCTTACGCTCAACCGGCCACAGAAGAAGAATGCGCTAACACACTGTATGTACTGGGCGTTGGTTGACGCACTGCGCAATGCCGAAACCGATGACGACGTCCATGTCGTTATGATCACCAACAAGGGTGACTTCTTTTGCGCCGGAAACGATGTGGGTAGTTTCGCCTCGCTGGCTGACATCCCCTACCGTGAACGACCGGGATTCAATTTTATGAATACCCTGGCCGCATTCAGTAAACCGCTGGTTGGTGCTGTGAACGGCAGCGCTGTCGGCCTGGGCGTCACGCTTTTACTGCACTGTGACTTGATCTGCGCAAGCACCACCACGCGGCTCAGCTTCCCCTTTGTGACCATCGGCCTGGTACCGGAATTTGGCTCCACCGCCCTGCTGCCGCAACGCCTGGGTTACCAGAAGGCCGCTGAAATCTTGCTGCTGGGCAAAAAGCTGGACGCATCCGAGGCACATGCACTCGGTCTGCTAAACACCGTCACCGGCGCTGAAACTGTCTATCAAGAGGCGCTGGATTACTGCCTGGCGCTGGCCAGACAACCTACCGCCGCTGTGTTGGCAACCAGGCAGTTGATGAAACGCGATGGTGTGGAAGCGCTACAACAGAGAATCGATGCTGAAACACAAGCGATTAACCGTTTGCTGCCAACATTGAATCTACCGGCCAAATCCTGAACAAACAAATGCGAGATTCGAACAGCAAATGGATATGCCTGAAACCATCAAATCGAGTGACGTTCGGCGATTGATTCAGCCGGGACACCGTGTATTCGTACAGGCCGGTATCGGTGAACCACGAACAATCATTGAAGCACTGGCTAAAGCTCCCGGCGGCGCAGGCGACCATGGTGACGCTGCTGTCGACTATCTGACGGTATCCATTCCGGGTATCAACAGCGCGCTGGCGCCGCGCCACCTGCACCGCGATGCACACCTGCACACAACCTTCCTGCACCCTCGCCTCGGCGTGGGGGATACGCGCAGGCCTATCAGTTTTCTGCCCATGCACTACCGCGATACCTACCGGTATTTGCAGAGCGGTGAGAGGTTCGATATCGCCGTGATTCAGGTGACGCCTCCCGACACTGAGGGATTTTGTAGTTTGGGGATTTCTGTGGATTTTGTACCGGCCATCCTGGATAGCTGCGACATTGTCATTGCCGAGCTAAACTCGCAGATGCCCGCCCCGCCAGACTCGTTGAAGATACAACTGTCAACAATCCACTACCGGGTCGATGTCGATCATCCACTGCCGTGCAGTCAAGCTGCGGAACCGGGAGAGACAGAACTGGCCATCGCCCGCAATGTCGCCGGACTCATCGATGATGACAGCTGCATCCAGATCGGTATCGGCAAATTACCGGGTGGCATATTGAAAGAGCTGTCCGGCCACCGACGACTCGGCCTTCACAGCGGTCTTATCAGTGATGCTGCACAGCACCTGATTGAGTCGGGTGTCATCACTGGCGAATCAAAAACCATCGACAGGCACAGCCATGTCACGGGTTTGGCCTGGGGCAGCGCGGAATTTTATCGCTGGCTCGGCGATCGACCCGATATCGCCTTTCGGCCAGTCGACTACACCCATGATCTGCGGACGCTATCTGCTATCGACCAGTTTGTCTCGATCAATTCTGTCATCGAGATCGATCTGCAGGGACAGGCCAACGCGGAGGTGATGAATAGCCAGCAAGTAAGCGCGACCGGTGGTCTGGTGGACTTTGCGCGCGGTGCACGCGCCTCCCACGGCGGCAAATCGATTATTGCTCTACCGGCCACTGCGATGCGCAGCACCCGATCGAGAATCGTGTCGCAGTTGTCCACACGCATGGTCACGTTGTGCCGCGCCGACGTCGACTACGTCGTCACTGAATACGGCTGTGCCAGCCTGTTCGGGCAATCCGTTCAAGCGCGGGCAACATCGCTGGTTGCTATCGCGGCACCGGAATTCCGCGATCAGCTGTGGCAGGACTGGGAAAACGCTCAATCGAAGCGAGTACAAGCTGAGTAGATGCTCGTATTAGTATTTCCTCCAACGCCGGAAGCGCCATGAATCGGCGACCATCACCCACAAAAAAGGCCTCCCCAATTGTCCTTGTTTCATTTTGATCCTGTCGAATACACTGCTGACGCACAGTCGTTGAGAAACACCGTGCGTTCGCTGATCGATGAAAAAGTGCGCGAGATGCCCGCCGCTCAACGCGCGCAGAGTTGGACCGGCTTTGATGCCGAGTTCAGTGAATACCTCGGGGCAGCCGGGTTCATCGGCATGCATTGGCCTGCACACCACGGTGGTCGGGACTGCCCCGCCATCGAACGGTATATCGTGATCGAGGAGTTGCTCGCCGCCGGCGCGCCGGTGGGAGCGCACTGGATCGCCGACCGACAGAGCGGCACTCATCTGATCAACTATGCGAGTCCCAGCGCAAAGAGCGAGTGCCTGCCGGGCATCGCCAGCGGCAAGCTGTTCTTCTGTATCGGTATGAGCGAACCCAATTCAGGTTCTGACCTGGCCTCCATCAGCACACGCGCAGTCCGTGTTGAGGGCGGCTGGCGAATTCGCGGTGCAAAGTTGTGGACCACGCACGTCACCAGGGCCCACATGATGATCGCGCTGGTTCGCACCAGTGATGGCGGAGATTCACGCCATCGGGGCCTGAGCCAGTTTCTCATCGATCTTTCGCTGGAAGGCGTCACCATCAACGGGATTACCGACCAGACTGGCGAGCAACATTTCGGTGAGGTCTTCCTCGACGATGTGTTCGTTACCGACGACTGTCTTATTGGCACCGAGGGCGAAGGCTGGCAACAGGTGAATCACGAACTGGCGCTGGAGCGCAGCGGCCCCGAACGCTACCTCAGTAGCTACCGGCTGATACCGGCGTATCTGGATGCGCTGTGCAGCGCCACAGACAACACCAGCAGCTGCGCCCTGGGTGAAATCGTTGCCGAGCTATGGACACTGCGACAGATGTCGATGTCCGTCGCCGGGCAGATATCCAACGGCGCCGATCCCGCACTGGAAGCGGCGATGGTAAAGGATCTGGGCGCAACCTTTGAACAGGAATTGCCACACCGCATTCAGGCCTGCCTCGATGACGGCGTTAACAATAAGGGCGATGAGCAACTGACGCCTGTTCTGGACTACCTACTCAACGCCGCTCCTTCATTTTCGCTGCGCGGTGGCACGCGGGAAATTCTGCGCGGCATCATTGCACGAGGTCTGGGCCTGAGATGAATTCTGATAATGCACTGTTGATCGATATGGTCCGCAAGCTCTGCCTTGAGCTGAGCGACACACGGACGCAAGCGGACTCAACGACCGGGGACAGCACGTCTTTCACGCAACAGTGGCAGAAGATCGAGGATTTTGGCCTGCCGCTGTTCCTGCTCCCGGAGGACGCCGGCGGCTTTGGAGGCAACTGGGCGCAGGCTGCACAGCTATTTCAGTTAATCGGCGAATATGCGCTGCCCCTGCCTATTGGCGAGACCATTATCGCCCGTCGCTATCTACACACTGCACAATCGGTGGCGCCGCATCGAAACTACGAGTCGCTTGCAACTGACAGGCCACTGGCCATCGCACACTGCAGCGATGCGGTATTACGTGAGGGAGCAAGCGGATATGAAGTTTCTGGCTCACTGCGCAATGTGGCGATGGGTTCGCCGTCGGATCTCTTGATAAGTGCATCAATCGACGGTGACAGCCTACTCGCACTGTTGCCACGCGATACCCTGAAAAATGAGGATGCCTGCTCCGTTACCCACTACAACAATACGGCGGGAGAACAGCGCGTACGTATGCAGTACCAGCAGCTACCGGTCGCCGCACTCTGGCGCCTGCCGAGCGCAGTCAATCTGCAGGTGGCAGGCGCGCTATTGCGCTGCGCACAGATGTCCGGCGCGATGCAATCGATACTTGGCAGCACGATCAACTACGCGCTCGAGCGCAAACAGTTTGGCCGCGCCATCGGAAAATTCCAGGTGATACAGCACGATCTGGCCAGACTCGCCGAACAGGCAGCGGCAACACAATGTGCCGCACTCAATGCAGCACGCGCAGCAGATGCCGAGGGCGGCCCTGAGAGAGCGGAGTTTGAAATCGCCGCAGCAAAGCTGCGTGCCAATATGGCAGTACCTCCGATCACGACAATCGCCCATCAGGTACACGGCGCGATTGGCTTCACTATCGAACATCCACTACACCGATTTACCCAGCGCCTTTTCGCCTGGCGACCGGAATTTGGCAACGACCGTCACTGGGCCAAAACACTGGGCGACAGGCTGCGTGGACTTAGCGGAGAAGCACTCTGGCCGTTTCTCACTGAGCGCAGTGACAGACAGGTGGCGGGCTCACTTCCTACACAAGGCGCTGACACCGCGGCGCATCACAGCGAGGCATAGCGAACACAGTATGCAACTCACACCAGACCAACTCCCCACTACCCACGATGCACGGTTCTCCGTTGAAGATGGCGTCGCGACACTACTGCTCGATCGCGACGACGTGCGCAATGCGCTGACAGGCACCCACCTGATGGATGACATCATACGTGTCTGCCAGTGGATTAACCGCACGCCAGACGTCGGCGCGCTGGTTATTTCCGGCGTCGGCAAGGCTTTCTCTGCCGGGGGCAATATCAAGGACATGCAGCAGAAAAAGGGCATGTTTGCCGGCGATGGCCTGCAGCTACAGGACAGCTATCGCCACGGCATCCAGACCATGACAACGCATGTCTATCGCCTTGAGGTGCCCGTTATTGCCGCCGTCAACGGAGCCGCAGTGGGCGCAGGCATGGATCTGAGTTGTATGTGCGATATCCGCATCGGCTCACAGTACGCGCGCTTCGGTGAGACGTTTGTCAATCTGGGTATTATTCCCGGTGACGGCGGTGCCTGGTTCCTACCCAAACTCATCGGCCCACAGCGAGCCGCAGAACTGACCTTCTCCGGCAGGCTGATCAATGCCGAGCAGGCGCTGGATTATGGCCTGCTGCTGCAGATCACCCCCAGTGACGAACTGCTGGACACCGCAGTGGCGATGGCGAAGACCTTTGCCAGCAAACCCCGACACGCACTGCGCATCAGCAAGCGTCTACTACAGGCCGGCCAGAGGCTGCCATTGCAGGATTTCCTCGACTACTGCGCCAGCCAGCAGAGTCTCTGTCATGGCAGCGATCAGCACCTTGAAGCACTTGCCGCCATGCTCGACAACCAATGAATCAACCACGCGCTCACAATAAGGTGACCCAATGCCAATAACTTACAGTCCGTTTAACGAATCACTCTGGAAAGACCCGTGGCCCACCTACAAGAGCATGCGGGAGTCGGCCCCCGTCTATTATATTGAGGAATTTGACGCCTGGGCGCTGTCCCGGTTCGAGGACATCTGGCAGGTCAGCCTGGACAAGACGCGCTTTACAGCGACACAGGGCACCTCTCCCGAAGCCCTGCTACTGGATCCCAACAGTCCGCCAAAAACGTTTCTGTTCATGGATCCGCCGCACCATCGCAAGCACCGCAATATGATCGGTGATCGCTATACACCGGCTGCGGTAGGAACGCTGGAGGAAGAGATCAGGGCGACGACACGACGGGCGTTAGCGCCACACCTGACTACCGGCACACTGAACGTGAATGCACTGGTCAGCTTAGTCGCCCTGCAAACCATCGCCGATTATATCGGACTGGAGATGGACGAGATTACGTACATCAGGTCACTGATTGACACGTACTACACGCGCGAGGCCGGTCACAAGGGGACCACCGCAAGCGGTATGCGCGCCTTCGAGGAGGCTGCGGCATTTATTCATCAGATAATCGGCAAATACCGCGACAAGCCACCCGCGCAGAACAGCCACATATATACCTGGCTGAACAGCGCTATCGACGATGCACAGATGACAGACGATGAGATCTTCTTCAGTATCTTCGCACTGGTTATTACCGGTTCAGACACCCTGCCGCTGACAGTTGCCGCTACCCTGTATTACCTGTCCCTCAACGAGGCGGATATGCAGGCCGTACGCGATAATAACGCGCTGATCCCGAACGCCTTTGCCGAGGCCGCCAGGATTGATCAACCCACCAATATACTGGGCCGGGTGCTGAGCGAAGACGTGGAGATGCACGGCAAGACAATGAAGAAAGGGCAGCCGGTGCTGTTTCTCTACGCGTCCGCAAACCGGGATGAGCGCGAGTTCGAAAACCCCGAGCAGTTTCAGTTGCACCGCAAATCCCGCCGCAGCCTGTCTTTTGGCGCGGGACAGCATTTCTGCCTCGGCCAGCACCTGGCGAGACTGGAGGGTAAAGTAATTCTGGAGGAGTTGTTTTCGCAGCTCGGAGACTTCGAAGTACACCGGGACCAGAGCAAACGTATCTTCGGTGAGTTTTTGCAGGGCTATTGCTATCTGCCCATATCATTCACGCCGCTGCCATAGCAGCGGCGTATCGCGGCAGGCACTACACGCGGTGCTTGCCGGCCTCCCACTCCTGAGCGGACAGTAAACGCTTGGCTGTCTCCATCGGTTTCGCTTCCAGCTCTGTCGCCATCGTGTCATTCCAGCAGTTCAGCCAGCGAAACAGGCAGATAATTGCAAGCAGTTCTACAACCTGCTCCTCGCTATAGTGTGTGTACAACTCGGTGTAATGTTCCGCCGTCACCGCGTTCGGCTGCGACGCTGCGTCCCTGGCGAAGCGCAGTGCACTGCGCTCTGCCTCGCTGAACAGTTCGCTGGTCTCAAACAGCCACACCTGCGCGATTTTCTCCGGATCCACCGATTCCCGCGACGCCGTTTCACTGAGATGGGCCTGACAGTAGCGACACCCCGAGACAGTGGAAGCGATCAGGCCCAGCAGGTACTTGAGTTGCATATCGACCGCGTCATCCTTGCTGGTTTCCAGTGCGAACTCGACAAACAACTCCAGCAGGCGCGGCTTCCTGGCGAGCGTTTTCAAACTGTTGGGAATAAAGCCCATGCGTTCGTGCATGGCGTCAAACAGCGGTTCGAAGGCTGTGAGCGCCTGCGGTTCAAGTGGGGACATATTGGGCATAAGAGACTCCAGAGAAAGACACGTGGGACGATGCTGTACCAGCGCACAGGCCGGCACAGCGTAGAAGGGCTGGAAAAGAACTCGCGCTGCGCGCTGAGCAGCGATCAGTATTCCAGCGGGAGTTCCAGTTTCTTGCGGGCGATGATGTTCTTCTGTATTTCTGAGGTGCCGGCACCGATGGTGTCCAGCGCCGTGGCGCGGTAAGACCACTCCCACTTACCGGCGGCAGGGGCATCCGCACTCGACTTGTGTAACAAACCCTCCTCGCCGAGAAAATCCATTGCGGCGCGCGACAAGCGCTGGTGCAGTTCTGTGCTGAACAGCTTGCACATGGCCGCTTCAATCGAGGGCACACCGCCCTGCGAGGCCGCGTAGATCACCCGGCGCTGCAGCATCTTCGCGGTCTCGACATCCGTTGCCAGACGCGCCACGCGGCGCTGCACCAATGGATCTTCAGATATTTCGCGGCCATTGCGACGCGTGGATTTCACCAGGGACAACAGCGCGTTGAATTTTTCCTCTAGCGGACTGAATGTGTAAAAGGTAAAGCGTTCATAGTCCAACGCCTCGCAGATATAGGTCCAGCCCTTGTTGAGTTCACCCACGAGGTAATCGTCGTGTACCCAGACATCGTCAATAAAGACCTGGTTGGTCACATGTTCGCCCAGCGTTTCGATCGGGTGAATGGTGATGCCGGGATCATCCATCGGCACCAGAAAGAGACTGATACCCTTGTGCTTTTTCGCCGTAGGGTCGGTACGTGCGGCCAGCCAGTACCAATCGGCAAAATGCGCCGATGTCGTGAACATCTTCTGTCCGTTCAGCAACCAGCCCTCGCCCTGCCGCTCGGCTTTCAACTTCAGCGATGCGAGATCCGAGCCGGCACCCGGTTCGGTATAGCCCAGTGCAAACTCAACCTCCGCCCGCAGGATTTTTGGCAGGAATTCCGACTTGAGTTTATCGGAACCGTGTCGTATCAATGTCTGGCCGACACATCCAACACCCTTGCCGATCAGCGGCGCGCCGACCCGCGAGAGTTCCTCATTGAGGAGGTACTCGTAGATGCCCGGCCGCTCCTGGCCACCGTATTCCTTGGGCCAGGACATACCGATATAACCGCGCTCAGCCATCTTCTTGTTGAAACGCTTTCTGGCGGGTGTGTCCGACAGAATGGAATCGGACTCCCTGTTCGGGTTCATCACATCAGCGGCATCGTCGGACGTCGATTCCTCCGCAATAAACTCTCGTACCTCTGCCACAAATGCCTGCTCTGCGGCAGAAAAATCAAAATTCATCGTCAGCTTACCTCTGTGCCCCGCAGGGAATTCGTGGTTAGTAGGATCGCTCGGCTGGTGTACCGCTCACCTTATGGCGGTGGCACACCAGATAATCGAGGATGGTTTGGGTGCCTGCGTCAGGCGCCCAGATAGCTCAACACTGCCAGCGATAGTTGCTCGATCAGTGTCTCTTCATCAATTTTCGGGGACTCGTTATCGAGATAGGCATCAATACAACCGATCACCATATGCTCGGTGACGAAGATCGCCGTTTCCAGATCATCGAGGCGAATGCTGTCGCGGTGCTGCATATAGTATGAATGGATCGTGGTGTGCAGGTATTTTTCCGTGGTCAGTTGCCGTGACACCGAGCGGAAACCGGGCATCTCACGCGGCAGCCGCAGGAACACAAAGGCGTTTTCACGGCGCGTTTCCAGCAGCACCCGAACCAGTCTCGGCGTGCTTTCCTCCAGCGGCAGCCCCATGCACGCCAGTAATTCCTCGCGGATGGTTTCCGCCGCGGCGACGACCGTTTTCTCGACCAGGGACGCCACAATCGCCTCCTTGCTCGGGAAGTACTGATAGAGCGATCCGATGCTCACCCCCGCCACATCCGAAATATAATTCGTCGAGGCGCGTTCATAGCCTTCATTGGTCAGGATTTTCTGGGTGGCCTGGATGATGCTGTCCACGGTATGCATCGCCCGGCCCTGCTTGGGTGTTTTACGGGGTTCAATCTGCTGTTCTGTCGCTCTCATAGAAGTCACCTCAGGTTATAGGAGAACCCTGAAAACCGGGCTCCCGCGCCTTTTGAAACCTGTCGGAACATTTTGCGAGCATTGCCAAACAGGTCGTTTTTATATGTAAGGTTTTGAAAGTTAAACAATTATTCTGATACAGCACGGCTCTCAAGCGCCGCCATGGTATTAAATGTGATAGAAAGCTCACATGCTACTCGCATTTTGCGCCTATGCACACATACGCTGCTGCCTAGCCCTCGACAAAGCCCAGATCGGCTTTAACCAGTGAACCGTTAACCACCGGATTCTCGGCGCAGAACTGTATGCTGGCCGCCACCTCCTCCGGCTGCACCAGACGCCCCTGCGTCGAGCGGCTGGCGAGATGCTCAAGTGCATCACCGCCAAAGCCACGCAACATTTCAGTGTCGGTGAACCCGGGGCAGACACAGGCGGTATGGATACCCTTACCGGCGAGGTCCTGACAGGTACTGCGCATCAGGCCCAGTACGGCATGTTTGCTGGCTACATACGCGGCAATGCCGGCGGTGGCCTTGAAGCTCATCGTAGAGCCGATGTAAATAATCGCCGAGCCGCGGCCCATGTGGGGCAGCAGCAAGCTGTTCAGGATCGTGGGCGCCACCAGATTCAACTCCATTACCTGCCGCAACACTTCCGGCTGCAGATCCTGCACCGGGCCGGGCGGTTGCAACGCGGCGTTGTGCACCGCCACCAGCGTCTGCACACCGTCCACCGCCGCCAGCAGATCCTCCGCGATCGCGTCCTGCCAGTTGGGCGCACTGAGGTCCGCGCACAGTTGCACTACACCATCAATGGCCACCGGCGTGCGGGAGATATTGACCACTTTGTAGCCCGATTCGAGAAATCGGCTGGCCGTGGCCAGACCGATGCCGCGACTGGCTCCGGTGATCACCAGCGCGCGCGAGGGTGTATCGGCGTTGTTATTCATGACGGTACCTCAGTGTTGTTGATTATATCGGTGTGCTACTTGCTGGCGGCTGACGATATGAGCCGCTTATCACTGCGCGTCAAACTGCATGAACTCCAGCGTATTGCCGTCCGGGTCCTCGACCACAGCCGCTTTCACGCCGGGCCTGATCTCAGTCGGCGCGACGATGACTTGCGAGCCAGCCGCCTGGCACTGCGCCACCAATGCCTCAATCTCCGCCACCTGAAAACTGCAGTACCGAAAACCGGTAGCGGCACTGAAGCCGCCCCCGGGATTGGCCGCCTGCGGGTCGCTGTCCAGCACCAGTACCTTGATCTGACACCGGCCATGAGCGAGCTTGTGCACGGTACCCATCCCGGCAAAGCTGACAGTGCCGGTACTGGCAAAACCGAGTGTCTCGGTATAAAAGCCCAGCATACGCTCACCGTTGCTGGTCACGATTCCCATCGAAAAGCCGTCGTCAACCAGATTCATATTCGCTACCTCAAAGTTCCATTAAAGTTATTACCCGGTCGGCGCCGCTTATGCACCGCGCAGCACCAGTGCACCATTGGGCGTACTGTCACAGGTCGTCACCAGTGCGCTGCGCGCACCGGCCACCTGATTGACGGCGCTGCCACGCAACTGCCGCACGGCTTCACTGAGCAGGTTCATACCGTGCAGGTAGACCTCGGACAGGCTGCCCCCTGACGTATTAACCGGCAACCCACCGGTCACTGACATACCGCCATTGGCAATAAAGGATGCCGCTTCTCCGCGCCCACAAAAGCCGTATGCTTCCAGGCAGTACAGCACCATTGGCGAGAAAGCGTCGTAGAACTGTGCGACATCGATGTCCTGCGCCTGTATATCCGACTGGCGCCACAGATTGGCGGCAGTGGTGTAGGAAGAACTGCGCAGCGGATCATCGCCGTGGTAGTCCGTCATCAACTGGTGCTGCGGCGAGAGCCCCTGCGAAAACGCGTGAATATAGACCGGTTGCTGCGTGGCTGTATTCACGTCCTCGGCGCGCACTATCACCATCGCGATCGCACCGTCGCTCTCCAGACAGTTATCGAACAGACACAGCGGGTCGGAAATCATGCGCGCGGTCATATAGTCATCGAGCGCCATCGGCTTGTCGCGCATGATCGCCTTGGGATTATTGGCCGCGTAAGCGCGCTGTGTCAGAGCGACCTCGGCCAATTGCTCCCGTGTCACCTGAAAGTCATGCATATAGCGACGAGCGGTTATCGCGATTTCATCTACTGGTCGCAACAGGCCCTGGCAACGCGACCATTTCCAGTGGTCAGTGACGCGCTCCTGCACCCCGGCCCACTGTCGCTTGCCGGGATCACCGCGCTTGCGCGATCGCCACACCACGCCAACGTTCGCAACACCGCTGGCCACCGCCAGCGCCACCTGCCCCACCACACCACAGGCAGCGCCGCCGCCGTGCGCGGTCTGGCTGAAAAAATGCACATCGCCAAAACCGAGGCTGCGCGCGATCTCAAACTCCGGTGTCGTCTCCTGCGTAAAACACCCCATGGCATCCACCATCGACGGCGCTATGCCTGCATCATCCAGTGCGGCCTTGATGGCGGCACAGGCCAGGCCCCACTCTGTATCATGCAGTCGCTTGGCGAAATCTGTTTCACCGATTCCGACGATGGCTGTCCTGTCCTTCAGCAATGGTTTTCTCCCAACTCAATATGGAATGGCGTGCTCACAGCGGCAGGATTCACTTCTCGCCGACCCTGACACCCTGATGAAATGGATAGGGCTTGCCCAGCATGCCAAGCGCCCCGAACTCACCCTGCAACTGCGCGATCATCGAACGGTCAATCGATTCGACATCCCAACCGCCCTCCTTCACCAGCGTTTTGCCATAGTGCGGCTGCACCATATGCGCGACGCGATCGCCGCCACTGCCGAATATCTGCCCGCTTATCGTCTCGGCGCGTTCACTGCACAGGAACACCACCAACGGTCCATTGAGGCTCGGGTCAATGTAGGGCAACGCCACTTCGTTGCCTGCGGCATCGCGATAGGTGTCAGACATCCGCGTCGTACCCAGTGGCCCGATGGCGTTGACGCGAATACCGTAGCGGCTCAACTCCAGCGCCCAGGTGTATGTCATTGATGCGATCGCACCTTTTGCCGCAGCGTAGTTGGTCTGCCCAAAACTGCCGAAGTGCGCACCGGAAGTGGTATTGACGATTGACCCACCACGGCCCTGCTCGCGCATGGCCAACGCCGCTGCCTGACTGCACCAGAACGTCCCTTTGACATGCACCTGCCAGACCGCATCAAACTCTTCATCGGACATTTTCAGGAAGCTTCTGTCGCGCAGGTTGCCGGCGTTGTTGACCAACACATCGACACGACCGAAGGATTCCAGACAGGCATCGATCAGCGACTGCGCCCCCTCTCTTGACGCGATATTGGCGTCACAGGCGATCGCTCGCCCACCGCTGCCCTGTATTGCCTTGACCACCTCGCGCGCCTGGTCCTCGTCGATATCATTGACCACGACCGCCGCGCCCGCGCGTGCCAGATGCTCGCAGTGTCCACGGCCAATACCGCGACCGGAGCCCGTGACAATTGCCGCCTTACCTTCGAGTAACTTCATTGCTGCCTCCTGTGCAGTCTGTGCCTGCGATTCATCCTACGTTTACCGCCATAATCTTGACCGGATTGGGCTTGCCACCATTGCGTGCGATATCGGTAAAATCCGTCAACAACTGATCGCGGCGTCGCTGTGCCTGCGCCAGGTGCTGCTCTTTCACTGAGCCATAACCGCGTATCTGCTCCGGCAGCGAGGCGATTTCCACGGCCAGCGCGTAATTGTCCGCTGTCAGATCGGCCAGCACTGTCTCTATCATCGTCCGGTATTCCCCGATCAGTGCGCGCTCCAGTTTGCGGTGCGCGGAGTAACTGAAGGGGTCGAGCGCGGTACCGCGCAACACCTTGAATTTCGCGAGTACGCGAAACACATGCAGCATCCAGCCGCCAAACACTTTCTTGGGATAGCGCCCGGTCTTCGGATCGACGCCGCCAAGCGCCGGGGGAGCCAGATGAAATGCCAGCTCAAAATCACCCTCAAACGTTTCCCGCAGCGCGTCCATTAATGCCGGCGCACTGTGCAAGCGCGCCACTTCATACTCATCCTTGTAGGCCATCAGCTTGAACAGGTAATTGGCCACACCTGTTGAAAATTGCTCCACACCCGGCCGCACCTGCTGCTCGCGCGCAACCACCTTGTTCACGAAGCTGCGATAGGCCTCGGCGTAGCCGGCATTCTGGTACTCGACGAGCTCGGCGCAGCGCTGTTCAATCAACGTTGCCAACGTCGCCTGCTCGGGGGCATCAATGGTCGACTCCGGCGACGCCGGCGCGGCGGCGGACAGAACAGTCGCCAGATCCACTGCTGCCAGACGTCCCCAGCACAGGCTGCGCATGTTCATCTCGACCGACACCCCATTGAGTTCAATGGCGCGACTGACGGCCTGCAGACCGACCGGGAGCCAACCCTTTTGCATCGCATAGCCCACCAGGAACATATTGCCCGCCACCTCATTGCCCATCAGCCGGGTAGCGATATCGCTGGAGGGCACGAAATCCGCGTGGCCGGCGGTGAGCAGGGACTCGATACCGGCGATCATAGTCTCAGCGGACAGGTTGAGATCCGGGTTGGTGGCAAAATCAGAGGTGGGCGTGACACAGCTGTTGATCACCGCGCGGGTATCACCGGCCTGCATTTTTTCGGCGACATCGTCACTGGCCGCGACGACGATGTCACAACCGAGGACAAGATCAGCTTTCACAATTCTGGTAGCAAAAATGTCTTCCTGCCGGTTTGCCACGCGGATATGGCTGGTCACCGGCCCGTTGCGCTGTGCCAGGCCGGCGACATCGAGCACGGAGCAGCCCTTGCCCTCCAGAAATGCTGCCATGCCGATCAGCGCGCCCAGGGTCACCACACCCGAACCACCGATACCGGTAATCAGCACACTGAAAGGTTGCTCGGCTGAGGCGCTTATCGGTGCCGGCAACGCGGCGACCGCCGCCTCCAGGTCGAACGCCTGCGCTGACCCGGCCTGCGTCAGATTGCGCTTGCGTGGCGTGCCACCCGTCACGGTGATAAAGCTGGGACAGTACCCCTTGGTGCAGGAGAAGTCCTTGTTGCAGGCCGATTGGTTGATGCGCCGTTTGCGACCGTAATCGGTATCGACAGGCTCAACCGCAATGCAGTTCGACTGGATACTGCAATCGCCACAGCCTTCACAGACCCGGGGGTTGATGAAGATTCTGCGATTGGGATCCTCGGCCTTGCCGCGTTTGCGACGACGGCGCAACTCAGTAGCACAGAACTGGTCGTACACCAGTACCGACACACCCTTGCAGTCGCGCAGCTCACGCTGCACTTCATCCAGCTCATCCCGGTGGTGCAGTGTGACGCCGTTGGCGAAGCTGTCCCTGAAGGGACGGTAGCTGTCGGGATCGTTGCCCATGACAGCAATGCGACGCACACCCTCTGCCTCCAGCTGGCGGCTGAGTGTGTCCACGCGCATCTTGCCTTCGATCTCCTGGCCACCGGTCATCGCGATAGCGTCGTTAACCAGTATCTTGTAAGTGATATTGACACCGGCGGCGACGGCGGCGCGAATCGCCAGCAACCCGGAGTGATAGTAGGTGCCATCACCCAGGTTCTGGAAAATATGTTCCTGCTTTGTGAAAGGCGCAATACCGATCCACGGCGCACCCTCCGCGCCCATGTGAAACAGTGTTGGCGTGCGCCGCTCCGGCAAAAATGTGGCCATGCCGTGACAGCCGATACCGCCGAAGGCCATGCTGCCATCGGGAAGATTGGTGGATGTGTTGTGCGGACAGCCAGCGCAAAAACTCGGCTTGCGGCTAAGGCCCGCAGCGCTGATCAGATGGCCCTGCGCGCACTGTACATCGGGCGCCGGCAACAGTGCGGCACTGGCATCGGGCAGCAGCGCCTCGAGCCGGCGCCGGAGAATACGCGCCAGGCCATGCGATTCCAGCTCACCGACCTCGCTGACCAGCGGGTTGCCCTGTTCATCGCGTTTGCCGGTCAACACTGGCCGCTCGGCCAGATTGACAAACAGGCTGGCCAGTTGCTCCTCGATAACCGGACGCTTCTCCTCAATCACCAGCAGTTCGCGGTACCCGCTGGCGAACTGCGTGATGTTCTGCGGTTCCAGTGGCCAGGGCATGGCGACCTTGTAGATACCGATGCCGATCTCACTGCAGGCAGCCGGGTCCAGCCCCAGTTGCGTCAACGCCTGCATCACATCCAGATAGGCTTTGCCGGTGGTGACAATGCCCAGCAGCGGCTCGCGCGGCGCGATGATCACCTTGTCGAGCCCATTGGCCCGCACGAAGGCACGCACTGCCGGCAGGCGCTGCTCATAATGTCGCACTTCGGCTGCCTTCGCGGGGATGGGCGCGGTGGCGTTCAGACCGCCCTCGGGCAGCGTGCAATCCTGCGGTGTCACCACGGTGAAGTCGCTGGTATCGACGTTGAGCGACGCCGAGCTCTCTATCGTATCGGTGACGCATTTCATGCCCACCCAGCAACCGGAGTAACGCGACAGGGCAAAGCCGTACAGCCCGAAATCAAGATAGTCCTGAACACTGGACGGGTTCAGATAGGGCATACCGAAATGAATGAATGCGTGATCGCTCTGGTGCGCCAGCGTCGATGACTTGGCCCCGTGGTCATCGCCGGCGAGCACCAACACACCGCCGTTTTCAGCGCTGCCCGAATAGCTGCCGTGTTTTAGCGCATCCCCGGAGCGGTCAACCCCCGGACCCTTGCCGTACCAGAGCGCAAACACACCGTCGTATTTCTGCTGGCCGACAATCGACACCTGCTGTGAACCCCAGACTGCAGCGGCGCCGAGATCCTCGTTGACGCCGGGCTGGAAATGGATCTGGTGTTGCTCCAGTTCGGCATGCGCCTGTTTCAGCGCAGTGTCGTAGCCACCCAGTGGCGAGCCGGTATAGCCCGATATAAAGCCGGCGGTATCGAGCCCGTGGGCGGCATCCAGTTGCTGCTGCATCATCGGCAGGCGCACCAGCGCCTGCGAACCGCTGAGGTAAACGCGCCCCTCGCGCCGCAGGTATCTGTCCTCCAGCTGATAGTCCTGCAGGTCGGTATCCGGGCTGTGCTGATTCGAGGTGTCTGTGCTCATGGTGTCGCTCCGTTGCAAAGCCTGAATTACTCGCCGTCTGTCCGCAGGGATTCACTCGATGCCATCACCGCATCCACCAACCCGTGGTGTCCCCACACGTCGCCTTCACAGAATTCGTTAACCGTCCAGCTGTCATCGATCAGCAGGCATCCGCAACCGATTTCAACATCGAAGCCGGAGGGGCTGCGCATATAGAAGGACAACATACCGTCATTGCGGTGGCGGCCGAGACTGCTGGTGATGGTGACGCCGGCTGCGATCGCGCGATCCAGCGTCTTGCCCACATCGTCAATAGTCTGCATTTCGAACATGGTGTGCTGCAGGCCGTTGACGCTGCCCATACCGATGATGGCCAGACTGTGGTGTCGCTGGTTGCAGCGCAGGAACTTCAATGCACTGCCCGGGCCCATGCGGATATAGTCCGACAACTGGAAGCCGAGCGTACGGGTGTAGAAGTTGTAGTTCGTCTCCAAATCCTCGACAAAGATATTCATATGCCCGATACCCAGGTGCCCGGCGACGAATTCCTGACCGCCGACCGGCGAGTGGAATTTGTAGTCCTGTACCGGGCCGTAGTAGAGTTCCAACGCATTTCCCGCCGGGTCACGCAGGTGGGCGATACCGGAAACAGAGCGCGTAAAGGCCTGCTCTTCGGTGCCCATGGCGACCTCGACACCCGCGACCTTTAACTCCTCTACCGCTTGCTCAAGCGCAGGCTTGTCCTCTACCTCAAGGCCCAGGTACAACAACCCTTCGCGCCCCTGCGTGGGGTGAACGGCCAAACGCCACTGGCGCTCATCCATTTTCAGGTAGACCGAACCGTCCGGCCCGACACCTTCTGTGGATGTCAGGCCAGTTTTTTGCGGCACACCCCAGCCCTGCCCGGGGATAGCGCGCGCCGGCATCATGCCGATCACATCGACACCGTACGCCAACCACGCTGACGGATCAGAGGCGCCTATTCCCATATAGCCAACGGATTTGATATTCACAGAACCAGACCTCTCAGTTATAGAATTTTCTGCCAGCACTCAGTCGCTCTTGCACGGGCAATGCCCCTGCGCGCACAACCGGGTGTTCCTACTTACCCAACTCCCAGCAGGGCATGGCGACATCGTCGCTGTAGCGCTTGAAATCGACAGTGACCTCAGCGCCGATGCGAACATCCTTTGCCTTGACACCGCTGATCTCGCCGCCGGCACTGTGCAGAAGGGGGCCGATCACGCGCAGTGTTGGCGATTCCTCCAACTCAACCAGAGCGACGACATACGGCGTCAGTTTTTCGAAGGCTGGCAGCAGCGGCGAACTCGGCACCGCGAACGACCACACCCTGCCGCGCCCGGATACGGGCTGCCAGTAACTCTCCTGTGACTGGCACGATGGACACATCGGGCGCGGCGGAAAACGCATCTGGTCGCACTGCTGACACGTCTGGATACGCAATTCGCCGCAGCGGGTGCCCGCCCAGAAAGGAGCGTCTACGGGATCATCGGTCGCCGGTAGTGGAATGTTTTCTATCATCAAATAACCCGCAGTGTTCTGTGATATGTGATCGTCATAGCATCGCCGTGGTCGGTGATTGGGTCACGGCCTGTACAGCAGCTTCCAGTCGAAGCAGACGGCGGGCTTGTCCGCGCCGACAACGTGAATTGCCACACCGACTGTCAGCATCACACCGCCCTTCTCTTCTCCTACCGCGACAATGCGCGTATGGCCATGCAGTTGTGAGCCGGCCGGAACGGGACTCACAAATCGCACTTTCTCAAGGCCGTAGTTCAGCGCCGAGCCATGACCTACAATGAGGTAGTCTCCGGTATTCTTGATCAGCGTGGACATACCCAACACCAGAAACCCGTGGGCAATCGCCTCACCAAAGGGGCCCTCGCTTCGCGCGCGATCGACATCGACATGAATCCACTGTCGGTCACCGGTCATATCGGCGAACACATTGATCATGTCCTGCGTGATTGCGACGGGTTCACTCCAGTTACCCCACTCCTGCGACACCATCGAAGACAATGTCGACAGATCATCAAACCGGATTTCCTGCATGTTCTTTTACTCCTGTGGTTGAAAGCGACCTGGTGCGCTCTGCACTAATGCGTCTTGTTCTGGAAATTAGTGATCATTTCCTGTGCCGAGAACTGTTCCCGCTCGAGGGCCGACGCGAGAGAGCCATCGCACCCTTCCTTCAGCAGGTTTTTACAGCGCGACACGATGCCCGCAGGGGATGCGCCGATGTATCGGGCCATCGCCAGCGCAGCACTAAGCAACTGGGCAGGCGGAATAATCTGCTGCACGAGTCCGAGTTGCTTCGCACTCTGCGCACTCAGTTTCCGGCTATTGAGCAGGATGTCGCTGGCCGAGCCCATACCAACAAGGCGCGGCAGGAAATAGCTGGAACCGAACCCCGGAGAGACACCGAGACGGACAAACGGAAAATCGAGTGCGGCGTTTTCTGACGCCAGCCGTATATCGAAAGGCAACAGCATGGTGGAGCCGATACCGGAAGCGACACCGTTGACCGCGACAATCAAGGGCTTTTCACAGGCCTGCAGTTCAGCAACGAAGCCGTTGAGAAAGTGTTCCTCGCCCAATCGCAAGCCGCAACGGCCCTTTTCTCCGTGATAGAAACCGCGGTCGGCGCCCGCGCAGAAGGCGCGACCGGCGCCCGTCAGCACAATCGCTGTAACAGCCTCGTCGTCAATCGCTGTGCGCAGCGCATCGACCAGCTCCTCGCCCATATCCGGTGTGTACGCGTTGAGCTTTTCGGGGCGCTGCAGTGTGACCAGCGCGGCACCCCGGTCAACGTCATAGCTTATTTCCTTATACGACATAGATTCCTCTGTTGGCTCAGTTTGCATCCGGTGAATAGGGCTGCCATTGGGGCGGGCGCTTCTCGCTGAATGCGCGCATACCCTCTTCGTAATCGGCACCCTGGTTGTTTTCGATAATGAGATCCCAGGCGTACTCCAGCGCATCGTCCAGACTGTGCTGCTTCGCGGCCCAGATCGCGCGCTTGGTTCTGGCCATCGCGACGGGCGAGTTGCCCTGCATCATCCGGGCAATCGCAAAGGCTCTCTCTAACAGTTGGTCAGCGGGAACGACCTCACCTACCAATCCGCACTGCAGTGCCCGCGCAGCAGACATACGCTCTTTGGAACCGACCAGCGCCATGCGCAGCACGGCTTCGAATGGCATGCGTCGTGCCAGCCCCACCGATTCCAGCGCAGATACCAGCCCGACATTGACGTGGCTATCGAAAAACGTGGCCGTGTCTGCGGCGAGCACAATATCGCTGTCCGCCAGAAAGTGCAGGCCGGCACCGTTTACCAGCCCATTAACCGCACAGATCACCGGCTTCCACACGTCATTGTGTTGCGATGTCCATTTCATACTCGCCGATGCAGCCGCCCTGCTGGAGAGATCGAGCTCGGGCACATCGCCAATGTCTGCGCCACTGCAGAACGCCTTATTACCGGCGCCCGTCACAATCGCCACCACGGCCTCGGGATCGTTATTGAATGCCGACCAGACCTGCGGCAGTTCACGCCCCATCGCGGTGTCTATTGCATTGTGTCGGTGCTCCCTGTTCAGAGTGATCAGGGCAACACCGTCGGAGACTTCGTAGTTGAGCGACTCAAACATCACAACAGACTCCTTGCGTGATAATGGCGTGACGCTGCGGCGCTGTGATGTTCACTCAAGCGCACTCCCGATCCGTAAAGAGATGCGCGGCAATCTGCTGTTCCAGATAGTCCGGGCCCCAGTGCGTCATCTCCAGTTGCTTGGCACGGCGGTAAAACAGTTGTGGATCAGCTTCGATGGTGTACCCCAGCCCACCGTGAACCTGTATCGCAACGGCAGCGGCGCGACAGAACACATCGCTGGCCTGTAACTTCGCCATCGCTGCGAGGTGCTGGTAGCCCCTGCCTTCGTCCTTGCACCAGGCTGCTTCATACACCAGGGTACGAGCGCCCTCGATCGCTACCGTCACCTCCGCAAGATAGTGCGCAATGGACTGAAAGCCGCCGATTGCGCGTCCGAATGCGCGCCGGTATTTGGCGTACTCAACGCTGATCTCGTGCACGCGTTCAGCCGCACCGATCGCGTAGGAGGACAATGACAGCATGTGCTGTGCCATCGCTTTCTCCCAGCCAGACCAGATACACCCACCCTCGCCGAGCAACTGGTCGCGCGGCAGTTGCAGTTCGTTGAATTGAATTTTGTAGAGCGGGTCCATTGCGTGGTTGGCCTGATAGGTCATGCTCACTGCGCCTGCAGCAATACCCTTGTCCAGCGTCGCCCGATCGACGACCGCTGCGACAATGTCATCGCCGCCCTGGACTCTGGCGAGCACGATCAAAACGTCCGCTGAACCGGCAAATGGCACCAGCTGCTTTTCGCCGTTGAGAACGGCGAATTCGTCACTGCACTGCAACGACGCGCGTACGCCTTCACGGTCCGCACTGTTCCCCGGCTCGGAGGCAGCAACAGAAAACACGCGATCGCCTCGGGCGATAGAGCCCAGCCATTCGCTTTTCTGTTGCGCGCTGCCCGCATGCTCAATCAGGCTGGCAGCCAGCACGGAACTACCCAGATAGGGCGACACGGCCAACACCCGACCGAACTCCTCAGCGACGATCGAGGATTCGACCGCTCCGAGACCCATGCCGTCAAACGGCTCCGCGATCGCTATTCCGGTCAGCCCCAGTTCACCGAGTTGCTTCCAGAATCCAATCGCGTAGCCGGGTTCGGTACCCTCGTGTCCACGCAGCACCGTCAACGGCATCATCTCCTCACAGATTTTGCGCGCCATATCGCGCAACATGATTTGTTCTTCGCTGAAACCAAGGTCCATTTCACACGCTCTTTGCAGTGGTGGTCGGGGCGTACAACGGCTCTTCGCTATACATAACCCTGACGACAGTCAGTGATCGCAGCGCCTGTAGCATCGCCTATCGGTCGTGGCACAGCCGCTGCGTCGGTATCGAAAAATACTAATATGAGCGCTTACTCAGTTGACACTCGCTTTACGACAAGCAGCCGATTCAGGGCTGCCAGGCGTCACCGCTAAGCGCCCAGGGCGAGCTTTGTTGTTCTTCACCGGGCAATGCCAGCCGGGCCGAGGCAGTGGTGGCAACGCGCTCGCCGACCTTGATCGACAGACTGATATCCACCCAGTTAAAGTCGCCAATGGCAGTAACGCTGTCGACTTCGCCGCAGAGCAGCGCTTCATCACCGGGACACAACGGGCTGCGCATCGAGAACCGCATGCGTGCAATGCGCGCCTGCGGCCCACCCCAACGGGTCAGGTACTGACTGAGCCAGCCGGCCTGCGTGTAATTGTTCATGATGATATCGGGGAGTCCCGCCCGCTCCCGCGCCCACTCACCATCGTGATGAATCGGCTGCCAATCCCTGGAGCTGGTGGCTCCCATAATGATCTTTTTGCGGGTGATGCTTATCGCTAGCTCCGGCAGTTTGTCACCTGCGTCCGGACGCGGTGCTGCATCTGTCATGGCTGCTGCTCCTCTTTTCGATAGCTGACGAAGTGCAGTGTCTGTATGCCTGCCAGTGTGTCGTTCTGGTGGTAGTAGTGAACCGCTATCGACCAGCGGCGACCCGGACCCATGCGGGTTTGATACTCGTCGCCCACCTCCAGCAGAATCTGTTCAGCACGCAGCCGATCTCCCGCCCTGACAGGCTCGTGAAATTCCAGATCCACTGCGGTTACCACACCAAACGGCAGGCCGAGTTCATCCTTGAGCATGAAATGCAGCTCCAGCGTACGCAGCGGTACGTGATCCGGCTCGGGCGACCACTCGTGATCGATCATCCACGACGGCAGCATCGCTGGCGGTGCTATTGGCTCACTGCCTTCAGTATCTCCGGCGCGGCTCCAATACAGTGGATTGCCATCTTCAACGGCGACACAGAAGTTCAGCCACAGGCCCTGATCTGCCGTCATCACGGGCGCCAGTGTCACCACCGGTGTTCCAATCCAGTTACGTACCTTTTCAGGGAGGGAAGTCATTGGGGTCAACTCTTTGGGTTGTCAGACGCAATCGTGCAGACCACTGCAGCCACGTCTTCGATAGTGGTATTGAGCGCTAAAGTAATCGATGCGGGTTTCAGTTTTTACTCGCTTTGGGCGCGGCCTCAACGCGAGCGGGGGGCCATGAGCACTGCGGCTAAAGCGAGTTCACTGTGAGTTCTTACTCATTTTAGTATCGCCACAGACATCATCAGCACAGTGACAAAAAACCGTTCTTGGAAACGACTTTATGCCAGGGAAAAATTCAGAAGCCCTGTGGTTGGCAGACCCGGATGACGCCCGCCCGGTGGACCGTTCTATCGGCGATCTGCTGACACAACTCGCAGCGCGCTACCCACAGCGCGAGGCGGTCGTCTACGCCTGCCACAGCGAAGTGGAGAATATCCGCCTCAGCTATGCGCAACTCAACGAACTGGCGACGACGCTGGCGAAAGCCCTGCTCACGGCCGGCTATATGCCCGGCGATCACATCGCGATCTGGGCGCCGAATAACCCCGAGTGGATACTACTGGAGTACGCGATTGCCAAGGCTGGCATGGTCATCGTCGCGCTGAACCCGCTGTACAAGGAAGCGGAGCTGGCGTTCGCACTGGAGAATGCTGATGTGCGGGCGATTTTTCACGCCGACAGCGTTGGTGACACCAACCTGCGCTGCATTGTTGATCGTGTGGCGACAACGCTGCCAGCACTCAAAGGCATCTATTCGCTGGGCTCGGGGATTACCGGACTGATGGCGCAGCAGGGTATAGAGTCACGGACCCTGCCGGCGGTAGATCCCGATTCTCCTTTTATGATTCAGTACACCTCTGGCACAACAGGAATGCCCAAGGCGGCCGTGCTGGCGCACAGGGGCATCGCTACCACCGCGCGCAACTCGTATCAGGCGTGGGGCTTTGGCAGCGGTGACAAGGTCTGCCATGGATTTCCGCTGTACCACGTCGGCGGCTCCGGCAACTCGACGCCGGGCGCGGCTCTGGTAGGTGCCACCACGCTGCCACTGTATATTTTCAAGGCCGGGCGCACACTGGACATACTGGAAAGTGAACGCTGTACCGGATTCATCGGCGTGCCATCAATGCTGACGGCAATGATGGAAGACCTCAGCTTCAGCTCCAGAGACCTGTCGTCACTGCAATACATCGTCGCCGGTGGCATGTCCGTACCCGCGCGACTGATCCGCCAGTGTGAGGAGGCCTTTGGTGTCGACATCATCAATGGCTACGGGCAGACCGAAACCAGCGGTGTCAGTTGCAGTACCGTGGCAGCGGATAGCGCCGACATCAAATCAAGGACCAGCGGCAGGCCACTGCCGGGGGTCAGTTTCAATATCGTCGATGACAACGGCCACACCCTGCCCTGCGACCAGCCCGGTGAACTGTGCTACCGGGGACCGGGTCAGATGCTGGGATACCTCAATCATCAGGGCGCGAAGGACAGTGTCGCCGATGCCGGGTGGTTGCGCTCGGGCGACCTGGCAACCATGGACGAGAATGGCTATATCCGTATTGTCGGACGCGCCAGTGAAATGATCATTCGCGGCGGAGAGAATCTTTCACCGTCCGAAATTGAGGCCTTTCTGGTACAGCACGAGGACGTGGCAGAAGCCGCTGTCATCGGCTTACCCGATGCCAAGTACGGTGAGGAAGTCTGCGCTGTCCTGATTCCCAACAAAGCTGCGCATGTCGATGCAGAGGCGTTGCGCCAGTGGTGCGCACAGGGACTCTCGCGCTGGAAGGTGCCCAGATACATCCAGTTTGTCGCGGACTATCCGAAAACACCGTCTGGAAAAATACAGAAGTTCCTGCTGCGCGACAGCATGATCGCCGCGCTGGGCCTGCAAGCTGTTGACGATGCGTCCGCCAGCGCGCCGCCGGAGACTACCGATAGCACTGCGTAATCACACTTTCACCGTGATCTGTCTATCAGCACCTTAGGGATCACACGCTTTTATACCCATAACCGCAACAGATGGAGACGTAACGATGAACTATCAGGACAACTACAAGGCGCTCAAGATCAGCCAGGAAAACCGGATACTGACCATTACCCTGGACCGCCCGGAAGCCAAGAATGCGGTCAACCCCGCTGTGCACGAAGAGCTGTCGCGGATATTCTCCGACATTGATCGCGACACGGGTACCGATGTGGTGATTCTCACTGGCGCGAACAATGCGTTCTGCGCAGGTGGAGACCTGGAGTGGTTGATGGACATCAACGGCGACCCGGTGGCCACTGCGAACAGTATTCTGAACGATCGCAAGATCCAGAATTCCCTGCTGGACCTGGAAAAGCCAATCATTGCCAAAGTCACCGGACCGGCCGTAGGTGTGGGATGCACACTGGCGCTGTTCTGCGACTTTATCTACGCCACCCCCGACGCAAAATTCGCTGACCCGCATGTCTCGGTGGGACTGGTCGCCGGAGACGGTGGCGCCGTCATCTGGCCACAGCTCATCGGCTACGCCCGGGCCAAACGCTACCTGCTGACCGGAGACTTCATCGATGGCGCTACCGCAGCGGAGTACGGACTGATCACTGAGGCCGTCCCCAAAGAAGATCTCGATGCCACTGTGGACGCGATGGCAAAACGCATGGCCGAGGGCGCGCCCTACGCCATACGCTGGACTAAAAGCTCCATCAATGCAGGCCTGAAGTTGCTGGCGAATGCCATCATCGACCGGTCGGGCGCTTACGAAAACCTGACCATGCTGACCGAAGATCACAAAACTGCCCTGCTCGCATTCAAGAATCGCGAGAAGCCGGTGTTCAAAGGTCGCTGAGCCACAGCACAATACGGGAGCGTAGACAGTGAAAATACAAGCCGGAAAGGTCGCCGTGATAACCGGTGCTGGCAGTGGTATCGGCGCGGCACTGGCACACGCCTGCGCCAGCCGGGGCATGCATATTGTCGCAGCCGATATTGAGTTGGACGCTGCCGAGCGCACGGTGAATGAATTGCGCAGCCGTGGCAGTGAGGCGGTGGCCGTGGAGGTCAATGTCGCCCGTCGCGATGCGGTGCAACACCTTGCAGAGCGCACACGGGAAGCCTTTGGCGCATGCCATCTGCTGTGCAACAACGCCGGGGTATCGGTCAACCGCCCGGTGGCAGAGTGCACCGCTGCCGACTGGGAGTGGGTGTGGTCAGTCAACGTGGCGGGTATCACCCACGCCATCGAGGCGTTTATGCCGATGCTGCGCGGACAGACTGAGGCCTCCCACATCGTCAACACGGCCTCAATGGCAGGGCTGATACCGCTGCCGGGCTTTGGCGCCTATGTTGCCAGTAAATACGCCGTGGTAGGACTGTCAGAGGTACTGCATCAGGAACTTGCCGATACGCTCACCGGGGTTTCCATACTGTGTCCCGGGGTCGTGGATACACAAATATTTGCCAGCGAGCGCAATCGTTTTGACGGTGGCGATACGTCGACGCAACCGCCAGCGGCGAGTGCCGCTACCGACGACGGCAGTGCGATGCAAACCGATTTCGAAGAGACCTACACGCGCATGTTATCGCCACAGGAAGTGGCCGATATCACCCTGGCAGCAGTGGAAGATGAGCAGCTCTACGTGGCTACCCACCCCGAATGGCTGGCGCTGTTCAAGCAGCGCTCAGGCGCCATCGACAGCGCCTTTGGCGGTTCAGTTGCGCATTGAACGGCAGTGCCGTGATGCGCGGCATGGCCCTGTACAGCATGAGGTAGCGACGCTGAGCCGGCGTTGCCGCAAGCACACCCTGCTGGCTGCGCTACTGGTATGCAGTGCCGCGTTACCACCCTCGCCTGTCGCACAAACAGGTATACCGGACGATGCGGACGCATCCGCCCTGCCGCTCCCGACGGCAGTTATCGAAGCCGACGTGGGTACCACGTATCGCGACTCACAACCTGGGACTGTCACTATCCCGCAGGCGCCGAAGGGCGCGCCCAATATCGTGATCTTTCTGATCGACGATATGGGATTCAGCGCACTGGAAACGTTCGGTGGACCGATCCCATCGCCAGCACTGGACAGGATCGCCGCACAGGGCCTGCGCTATAACGATTTCCATAGCACGGCACAGTGCAGCCCCACCCGCGCCGCCCTGCTCAGCGGACGCAACCACCACTCGGTCAATATGGGGGCGGTTACTGAGATCGGTACAGGGTTTGAGGGCTATTCATCGGGCGTGCCCAATACAGCGGCCTCGATCGCGACGATTCTCAAGCACAACGGCTACAGTACGTCGGCCTGGGGCAAATGGCACCAGACCGCCGTATGGGAGGCGAATCCCAGCGGGCCCTTCACCACCTGGCCCACCGGCCAGGGCTTCGACAAGTTCTATGGATTTATCGGCGGTGAGACACACCAGTTTCATCCTGCATTGTACGACGGTACGACACCCGTAGAACCAGTACTCCACGACGATTACAACCTGAATGACGACCTGCGCGAACGGGCTATCGAATTGATGCGCCTGCAAAAAGCGGTCGCACCGGAAAAACCGTTCTTTGTATACTTTGCTCCGGGGGCGACCCATGCACCCCATCAGGTCGCGCCGCAATGGGTGAAACCGTTCGCGGGTAAATTTGACCAGGGCTGGGATTTGCTGCGAGAGGAAATTTTCGCGCGCCAGTTGGAACAGGGCGTGATACCTGAAAATACCCTGCTGACACCTCGTCCAGAAGTAATACCGGCCTGGGACAGCCTGAGCGACGATCAACAGCGCATCGCTGCAACGCTGATGGAAACCTACGCCGGGTTCGCAGCGCAGACAGATTACGAGGCGGGTCTACTGATAGACGCACTGCAGGAG
The DNA here is from genome assembly GCF_055809315.1 of Halioglobus sp. D3-4. Classification (NCBI taxonomy): domain Bacteria; kingdom Pseudomonadati; phylum Pseudomonadota; class Gammaproteobacteria; order Cellvibrionales; family Halieaceae; genus Halioglobus; species Halioglobus sp. D3-4. The sequence goes on along the minus strand of NZ_CM147907.1, from coordinate 435,502 downwards.
ATGGGTGAGTTCGACAATACGCTTTTCATCTACATGGTTGGCGACAACGGCGCCTCCAGTGAGGGGCAGGAATACGGTGTGTTCAACGAGATGACAAGTCTCAACGGCTTTTCCGAGGACACCGCGGTCATACTGGAAAAAGCCGAGCTGATCGGCAGCGCAAAAGCCTACAACCATTTCCCGGCAGGTTTTGCCTGGGCCACCAACACGCCTTTTCAATGGGTAAAATTTGTCGCATCGCACTATGGCGGTACCGCCAACCCGGTGGTGATGAGCTGGCCGGATCGCATCACCGACACCGGGGGCGAACGCGGCCAGTTCCATCACGTAGTGGATATCGCACCGACCATCTACGAGGCGGCGGGAATCGATTTCCCTCGCTACGTAAACGGTATTGAGCAAATACCACTGGCCGGCACCAGCATGGTCTACACCTGGGACGCGGACAACGCCGATACAAACACGCGTCACACCACACAGTACTTCGAACTATTCGGCAACCGCGGCATCTACCACGATGGCTGGTTCGCAGCAGCCAAACACGGTGATGTGCCGTGGCGACTGACCGCGACCAAATCCTTCGACCAGGATCGCTGGGAGCTGTACCACATGGACAGTGACTTCTCGCAGGCGCGGGACCTCGCCGAAGAGGAGCCGGAGAAACTCGCCGAGTTGATCGCGCTATTTGACAGCGAGGCACGCAAATACAATGTCTATCCTCTCGACGATCGCGCCGGCGCCCGCTTTGATCCGCGCAACTTGCCGCTCGCTGGCGGTCCGCGAAAGTCTTATACCTACAGGCCCGGCGGGTTGCGTATACCGGAACGCAGCGCGCCGTATACGCTGGGCAGGAGCTATACCGTGCGCGCCGAACTGGACAATACCGCAGGGGATGCCCACGGCACCATCGTCGCCCTTGGCGGCGTCGCTGGCGGTTGGTCGCTCTATGTGGAAGACGGTGTACTGAAATATGTATACAGCGATTTCGGCGAACACGTGCACACCATTGTCGACGAGGTGCCGCTGCCCCAGCGCAAGGTGTCGGCGCTGCTGACCTTTACGGCCGACCCGGGCGGACCGGGCGGCGGTGCCACGATAACGCTGTCTGTGAATGGCCGCGAGATCGGAAGCACACGCACCGAGCGAACACCGCTGGCGGCGTTTTCCCTGGACGAGTATTTTGGCGTCGGTGCCGACTACGGCTCGTCGGTCGGGGACTACCCGCCGGGATTTCCGTTTCGCGGCAATCTGGAGAGTGTCACCCTCGAGCTACAGTAAGCCTGCTGCGACACGGCTGGGCGATATCGCTGCGGGAATGGCGGTGCTCACCGCTGACGGGCAGCAGGCTCACCCCTCTACACTTTACCGGCGCTCACCACCCTCTCGGCGGCGCACTTCATTTTCGCTGCCGGTCGTCCCCTTACTGATACCCGAGACACTGGACGTGCGCCCCGCGATAGCCGGAAACTTCTTCGAAAATTCCGGGCCCGCCGCGGTGAGGCCGCCATCAACAGTGAGTGCTTCTCCGGTCACGAACCCGGCGTCATCGCTGGCCAGGAACACGGCTGCGCCGGCTATATGCTCTCCCCTGCCATAATCCGGCCAAGGCTGGCTGGTGGTAAATAGTGCTCGGGTTTTTTCCTCGTCTGCACCGGTCGACATGGGGGTAACGATGCACCCCGGACAAATCGCATTGACCCGAATGCGATCGCCCGCCAACTCGACGGCCGAGGATTGCGTGAGGGAAAGCACCGCCGCCTTGGCTGCAGAATACACCAGCGCGCCGCCGTCACCACTGAGCGCAGCGATGGAAGCGGTGTTGATGATGCAGCCACCCGACCCTCTGGCCCGCATGATGCGCGCTGTATGCTTGGTACCGAGGAATACACCTTTGGCCAGCACGTCGAACGTATAATCCCAGTCACTGGTGGTGATCTCTGTCAACGGGCCAAAAGCGCCACCGACCCCGGCATTATTGAAAACGATATCCAGCGCACCAAACTCACTGACAGCGCTGTGCAGCATACCTTCAATATCCGACTCCACCGCCACATCGGCGCGATAGAACGACACCGCACCGCCAAAGCCCGCCTGTTCTGCATAGTCAATGGCCGCCCGCCCAGTGTCGGCATTGTAATCCGCGATCACAACGCGGGCTCCCTCCTGCAAAAAACGCATCGCCGACGCCAGACCCATGCCACTGGCTCCGCCGGTTATCACTGCGACTTTATCTTGTAACCTCATGCTGCTCCCCTAATGACTGCGTGCGCAAACGGGACTCTGGCTCGCCTGCGTTAAGCCCGGAATACAATGCATTTTTTGTGTAAACCGTGGCTCACAGGTTAGCAGGTTAGAGGGCGTTTCGTCGCGGTATGCCGCGATCTGTTCTCCATTAAAGGCACAAGCAAATGAAGGAAACGATCGAATAGTCTGGGGCGCGCAAGTGGTGTTCCGTTTAAATTAGATCACAACCCAATTTCAAACGGCTTTAGAAATTATAGCGCCCCTGCACACCGACAATCCTCGGCTCCGCCACCCAGCCACCATAAATACCGGCACTCAGGGGGGCGTCGGTGGCATAGGTGTAAGTGGTTTCATCCGTGAGGTTACAACCGTAGATTGAGACCTCCCAGCGGTCGCTATCGGCGGCGATTGCAACACTGGCATTGATCTTTACGAAGCTGTCCTGGCGCGTATTCGGATCCAGATCACCATCGAGGAAGTAATCGTCGGTATACGAGGCATTGGTATAGAATTTAAACACGTGGTTGCCCCAGACAGGCCGCTGATACGAGGCATAGACAACACCACTCCACTCGGGTGCAAACGGCCCGCGTTCGCCGCCCAGATCCTGCAGACAGCTCGCACCCTGCTCGGCTGCCTGATACACAGTACACGGCGCGTTATCGTAATCGTCAAACTCTGAATCGAGATAGGCAATCGCCCCGCCCAACTCCCACTCTGACGTCACCGCAAACTGCCCCTCCAGTTCTATACCCTGACTGGTCATGGAGGCCGCATTGCCGACGATAAAACTCGTGCCCTGCCAGGAGGTCACTTGCAGGTCGTCTACCTTCGTGTGAAACACCGTGGCGGCCAGCCGTGCCCTGTTATCCCAGAAGCTGCCTTTGGCACCGAGCTCCCACGCTTTCGCCTGCTCTGGCTTGAACTCCGTACCCTCCCCGGCGGAGCCATCCGGGTTAGAGGTATCGGGTGAAGGGTTAAAACCTCCAGACTTGTACCCCTCACTGTAGGACAGGTACACCATGACATTTTCCAGTGCGTCCCAGCGTAGTCGATAGGAGGGATCAAAGTGGCTCTCGTCCAGTTTTAACTTCTGATCGGAGGGATAAATAGACAGCGCACTTCCCGCGACGGCTACCAGTTCGGTGTTCTTTGCGTCCAGCGTACCGGTGGGTACACCGTTACTGTCTATCACCACCACAGGATTCGACGGCGACCCCGAGCCGAGAGAGACCAGCTTGGACATTTTCTTGCGGTCCTGTGACCAGCGCCCGCCAATATCCAGCGACAGGGTATCCGTCAGCTCAAAGTTGAGTTCCGCAAAGGCAGAGGTCGTCCTGTTGTCGCCTTTGTTTTGTACCTGCGACTGAATCGCATTCACCTCAGCGCCGATCAGCGAGCCACCCACCGAGGGGTCGAGCTGCGCCATTACCGTGCCATTCCACAGACTGTTGATGCCGAGCGAAGACAACGGCACAGATGGCAGCGCCGGGTTCAATGAACTTGCGGTGAGGCCGCCGACCAAGCCACCGAGCGTGCCGTCAACGAACGCCTGGGCACCGGCATCAAGGTTCTGGTCCTCATAGTACAGGCCTGCCGTGAAATTGAAAAAGCCGTCGAGGTCACTGGCGATGCGAAACTCCTGGCTGAAAAAATCCAGGCTTTCCCGATTGCTACCCTGCACCACATTGCCGGGATGAAAATCCACATCGTGTCGCTGCTTGAAGTTGAAGTCGGTATAACCTGACAGTGATGTGAGAGTAAACTGGTCAGTCTGCCAGTCGGCTCGCAGTGACGCCTGGGTGGAGGTGGTTTTCTCCTTGTCATGCGATTCCCAATCGAGATTACCCGTCCAGGATTTGTACTCCCTGCTACCTGTAGCGGCCTGGAAGCCCGGGGTATCAAAGGCCGCAATAGACCCGGCCACACTGACCAGTTCGAGCTGCGTGTTGCCGGCGAGTGTATCGCCCAACAAGTTGGAGTCGGCCACCGGATTGACCTGTTCAATGCCTTTGCCGTGCATCTCTGTTCGCGCCAGTTTGCCGACAACTCGCAGTTGCTCGACTGGCGCCCACACCAATGACAACCTGCCGATGGTATCATCACTGCGCTGCACATCCTCGTCGATATACACATTGTCAACGTAACCGTCCGTTTGCTGATAGCGCAGCGCCACCCGCGCAGCAACGGTATCCGACAGCGCACCACTGAGCACCGCAGTGCCGCGCGCGGTGCTGTACTCTGGCTCGACATCGGCCAGAACGTAGCCGCCAAGCTCTTCGTCTAGCGCCGGGTCGGCTGTTTCCACTTTGATGGCACCGGCTACAGTGTTCTTCCCGAACAACAGGCTCTGTGGACCGCGCAGGATTTCTATCCGGTTCAGGTCGATCAGCGACTGCGTAAACTGCCGGCTTCGCGGCTGGTAAATACCGTCGACATACATCCCTGCTGACTGTTCAAACCCGGCGTTGGTAGAGGAGCCGATACCCCGAATATAGATGCTGCTGCTTAGCGCTGCACGACCCAGTTGCAGCCCCGGAACCTGGCCGCTCAACTGTTCCATATTGGTGATTCCCTCGCGGTTGAGCAAGTCACCATCCACTACCGATACTGCCAGCGGCGCGTCTGTCAGGCTCTCAGTTTTTTTGCGGGCGGTGACGAGCACCTCCTCCAGCATCTGGGCCGCAACAAATTGTGGGCTGGCCATCAGGTACTGGGCAACAAGGCTCGCGAGGATCGAATTTTTCAGGGTGCTCATTACGGCTCCGGTCTTTTTATAATGATTGCTGACCAAGGGTGACGCATCAGCATTGGCAATGCTTTGCCATGGTAAGAGATTACTCAGGTATTTCTACTCGGGTTTTCAGGGCGTGGTTTGGTACAGTCCGTGTGCTGCAGATCATTGATAAAATTGAGGTTTTTTGGAATTGTCGCGAAAATAAATGTCTCTCAACGCAGGGCTTGCTCTGATTTCAATCGCCAAACTCCATTGTGGATCAAGCGTGAGAACGCAGTTTTCGGACAGAAACTGGGCTGCATCAAACCTGCTGATTCAGTAGCCGGATACATCCATGGCTCAGCCAAAAGCTGCGCCACAAAGTTTTCGCTACACGCATCAAACGCCCTGTAGCTGTTGGCGCTCCATGCCCACCGCTGAAACGAAACCTGAAACTCCACCCGAAATGCCGCTCGACTGTGTTGTGCATTCCCTGTTGTTTATCGATTTTTCAATGGCTTACGTTACACCCGCCCGTCTGGGTTAATGCGAGTAGTGGCCTGTCTATACATTCCCTATATTGATCCGTGTACTCAAGTAACGCTCTACACGAAGACCGCATCGTGCAAGTGAGAGCCGGAGAAACCTCTATGGACACGCCAGGAACACTTTCCCAAACGCCTTTTGAGCTGGTAGTGCGCAAAGATATTGAGTGGGACTTCAGCGACGTTCCGGCACAATTTGCGGATGCCTCGACACCGCTGATCAGCTACCTGTGGGCAACCGTTTCAGCCGGTGCCACCCCGATTGAGAGCTTCTTCATCCGCGCGTTGCTGCCAACGCTCGAGACCATCACAGATGATCCGAAGTTGGAACAGGATGTGAGAGCCATGATTGCGCAGGAGGCCCAGCACTCTGCCAGCCATCGCAAATTAAATAATCACCTGCAAACCCTGGGCTACGACATCGATGCAATACAGGCGCATTTTAAACGCATACTCGCAAGAGCAACGGATGGCCTCTCGCCACTGGATATGCTCGGCGTGGTGTCTGCCGGGGAACACGGCCTGTACTCCATCGCGCATATCTACCTGGGCTCCGCTGCGCTAAGACGCCAGATTCATCCGCAGGTCGATCGCCTGTTCCTCTATCACTTTCTGGAAGAGGCGGAACACGGTGCTGTCAGCCACGATCAGTACCGCTATTTTTTCGGTGATGACTACCTGCATCGATTGCGCACAGCCTGGCGTGCGCGGTTTGTTTTCAGCATGTTGAACGAGGGGATTCGCATAGCCGCCAAGGGGTTCAATCACCGGGTCACACTCAGGGATCGCTGCCACCTCTTCTATTACAAGTGGTGTAAGCCCGGGCCTTTAAGGGGCATGGTGACACGGATACTCGCGTACATATCGCCGTGGTACAAACTCGGTTTTAACCACGAGGATATGGACAAGATGAAAAAGTGGAATGAGGAACTTTACGCCAAGTAGCACCCGCCCGCGTCGTTTTCCAGCCTCCCCCCTTTTTACAGCCGTGGCTTTCATTGTGCTGTGTTCCTCGTAGAATAGGCGCACATGAGCCGAGCTATCCTTGACCTGTTTCCCGCTAGTCTGCAGCTAAGTGCAACTGTGGCATGCACGCACCGAACCCGAATTGGCTTTTCAGCCTGTTCGGCATCCACCCACGCACAACGTCGGCATCGCGTGCGGAGGAATGCACCGTGAGAAGCAAAGGTAAGCAGGCGCGGTCCAGGCACACCATCCAGACCATCCTCGCCGGTGCCGCCCAACTCCTGATAGAACTCGGCTACAACCGCGCCACCACAAACAAGATCGCGGAGCGTTCAGGCTTTAGCGTGGGCACGCTGTATCAATACTTTGAGGGCAAAGAGGATATTTATCTCGAACTGATGGCCCACGAATGTGGCAAAATCCTCGTCGCAGTGGAGCAGTCCACCCCTCATGACACACTCCGAGAAACGCTGACGAATATGTACTCGCAGGTGTTCAAGTCACAGGACAATAACCCGAAACTGGTGCAGGCATTGAGCCATTTGCTGGACGGGCCTTTTCTGGAGATTCGCAATAGCGCCAGAGCCGAAGCACTGATCGCTGTCGCCAGACTGCTGGAGGCACACCGGGATGAGATTACCGTGCCGGACCTGCAACTGGCTGCCCTGACCATCGTCAGTGCCAACGAAGGCTTTATCGTCAACGCCAATACCAGCGTCTACACTGCCGCAGACTTACTGGAACAGGGTCTGCGCCTGCAGTTGGCCTATCTCACTATGCCCGACATCAAGTAGGGGCGCCGCGGGTCTGTCACGTGCATTTCTGCCTCTTCAATCGCGAGTAATATCTGTATGGGTGTGGTCGCTGCGCACAGCGATCGCAAGAAAAAATATCATTTTCAACAACTTATGACGGCGCGAATACTGCAGCCATAGCGAGTATTTTTCGCCCGGCTATCACCCTAAACTTTAGCTCATCCCCGCACTGGCGCAGCACAATAATGCTGCGCCTGACAACCGTGCATACTCCCCAGGAGCCGTTATGCTGATAGATGAATACTTGCCGCAGTACCAGTTTGAAGCATCCTATGATACCGAAATCAATGCGCCCGTTGAGCGCGTCTACCCTGTCGTTCGCAAACTGGATTTGAGGGGGGCCTATCTGCTCAGGCTACTGTTCTGGCTTAGAAGTATTCCCGGCAAACTCGCGGGCAAAAACCCGCTGGGGCCAACGCTCGCGGATCTGGAGCGAGCCGGGCTCTCGATACTGGATGAAGCGCCGCCTCAGGAGTTCGTGACGGGCTTCGCCGGCAAGATATGGACACCGGCGGGAGGCATTCGCAAGGTGAGCGGAACAGAGTTTCGCGACTTCTCTGACCCCGAACTCGCCAAAATCGTCTGGAGCTTTTCTCTCGAGCCGCTAGAATGTAATCGCACACACCTGACGACACATACCCGCATACAATGCGGCGACCCACAAAGCCTGAAAAAATTCCGGCGCTATGCCGCCTATATGAGTTTAATCAGCGGGATGACCCGCAAATCTGCCCTGCGCTGCATCAAGCGCCAAGCGGAGGCACTGAGCCCATGACGTGCAGTGACAGCATCGGTGTGCGTTACAGCTGATGTCGATGGGCTATAACCTTCTGGCGCTACGACCTATGACACTGGCCCGATCAATTCTGCCGTAGACTTTATTCTCTCTCGCAGCCATTTGTGTGCCGGGTCAGTGTGATCTCGCCTGTGCCACACAAGGTACATAACCAGAGTATCCGTCGGGAACGGGAGAGGCGCTTGAGCTAATCCGCGCAATGGACCGTAAGACATCAGATCCGCTTCTGCGGTAATGAGGTCAGTGCCCTTCATAAAGGCTGCCAGCGCTCCAAAGTTTGTAACAGAAACCCTGGGCTTGGTGAGTTGCGAATGGTCGATTGTCGACAACTGCTTTAGCGAAGTCATATTGTCCTCGAACCGGGTCTCAATGTAGGGGCTATTGCAAAACGCCTCCCAGGTTTTCGGCGGCTCTCTTACTGTGGCGTCGTAGAAACAGACCATCTGCATATCAAATAATCGAACGGCATAGATGTCATCCCCTTCAGGTGGCCAGGGAGTCACAATCATGTCGCAGCGTGCGTTGCGTAACAGCGCTGTTGAAGGAATGCCTGAGGCAACGAACTGAAAGCGGGCGGTGATCCCTTCATGGTCTAGTGTTCGCAAAAAATCAGGGAATATCAGGTCTCGCTGAAAGTCATTCGCAGCAATAGTAAATTCCAACGTACCAATAGTTGGGTCAAACACACGAGCATCAGTCAATCCCTTGAGGTCATCAAGTAAGCTACGCACCGGCTCGCCCAGTGCGTGAGCCTGCGCCGTCGCACTGATACCCCTACCTGACCTGACAAACAGCGGATCGCCCAGCGCCAGTCGCAACTTGGTCAATGTATGGCTAACGGCTGACTGAGTGACACCCAGGCGTTCGGCCGCCCTGGATACGGACAACTCCTCCAGCACTGTCATGAACGTCAGCAGGGCGTGGCCATCCAAACCCAAATAATCAATTTTCTTCATAGATATTATTATCTTTCATTAGTTGTTACGATTAATTGAAGAGTCCATGATTACACCATGAAATGCAAGAAGGCGAGAGCCGAACCTGTATGCCATTTGTGGCACACCCTACCGGGACGTGCTCGCACGGATAAACAGCCTTTCATCCATGCTTGAGAAACACCCGACACACCTTATAGGAGGAAGCACGTCGAATTGCCTCACTGGCTGGCGGCAGTGACATCCTCATGCAGCAGGCACAGGAGGCACTGCCAAATGATCCGCAGTGGACAGCGCAACTGTGTGACTACCTGCTGGCTCTGGATTATGAAGTTAATCGGGCAAAACGCCTGAAGGCAGATGCGCTCGACGAACTCGGCAATCAATTATTAACGGCCACAGGCAGGAACTACTACTTCACCGTGGCCAAACAACTTCGACAAAGTACCACCCATTCACAAGAGGTATCACCATGGACGAGCAACAAACAATCACAGAATCGAAAGTAGCAACCTTACACGGCGCTTCCTACCTGAAGCGGTTATGTCGACATTTTTCACACAAGGTTCCAACCACGGTTACTGATACACAGGGTCGTATCGAGCTTCCATTTGGCGCGTGCCGGATAGATGTTGATGCCGATCAGATGTTGTTTCGCATTGAAGTGAAAAATCCTGCCGACCTCGACCGAGCCGAGGAAGTGGTTTCCAGGCATCTGATTCAAATTGCCAATCGCGACGAGCCAACTGTACAGTGGAATCGCCACGCGATGTCCGGCTGAACCGATCGGGAGAACAACGATGAAGATAGGCGTTACAGCCGTAACAGGGCAGCTCGGTACAGCGATTGCACGATCACTATCGCAATTGACCGACACCAATAATATTGTTGGTGTCGCACGCAACCCGCAGAAGGCGCGCCACTTGGGTATTGAAGTCAGAGCGGGTGACTACAACAAGCGCGAGGAAATGGAGATAGCGCTGCAGGGGCTGGATACGCTGCTGCTCGTATCAGGAATGGATGCACCGGATAAACGTATCGAACAGCACCGCAATGTACTGCAGGCAGCGCGGGATGCCGGGGTAAGCAAGGTGGTCTATACCAGTATACAGGGCGCTGAGCAGGGCACCGCATTCTCAGAGATTGTACAGAGCAATCGCCAGACGGAAGCCGATGTAAGCAGCAGCGGCCTGGACTGGGTCATCGGGCGAAACGGTATCTACATTGAACCGGACATAGAGTACATCGACAACTATCGGGAACGCGGTGAAATAGCCAATTGCGCCGCTGAGGGCCGCTGTGGATATACCACGCGACTAGAGCTCGCCTATGCGTACGCGCGCATGCTACTGGAACCAAACCACAGCCGACATACTTACAACTTGCACGGCGAGGCAATGACGCAAGCACAGTTGGCCGGGTATCTGAATAGGGCTTTTGGTACACAGCTTGAGTACAGGTCGATGAGCGTTGAAGCCTACCGCCAGGAACGTATCGCCGAGCTGGGTGAATTTATGGGGACGGTTATCGCTGGTATCTACGAAGGGATTCGCAATGGCTATGTGGACAATAACAGTGACTACGCGCGAGCGGCCGGACGCCCGCACCTGAGTTGGGAACGCTTTTTCGCCGACATCAGGTCAAAGTCCATGATGTTGCAAGGTTAGGTGTAAGAGTCCAGACTTGACCAGACACAAAGCACCAGATTTTATGTCTCCTTTCCCGATAGCGGACGAAGCCAGTTTAATCATGCTAATGTCTCGAAACACCTCAAAGGCGACCATATAAGGCACTCCATTGCTTGGTTTTCAGTGTCCGCTTTGGCCGCGTGGCTTGACTTGTATGCATTTACTCCGTTGACCTCACTGTACTCCGTGAACCAGGAAATTCTTCGTGTTGCGGTAGGTCATCTGTGATTTCGTACCAGGGAGATTTTGAAGCAACAAAGAAATGACCCTCTAACTTATTAGAGGGAGCTTGATCCAAACCACCTAGCGGAAAGCCGATTTTGTCCGGCTCTTCATCATACAAGCTAATTAAGCTAGAGCCACAATTAGAACAAAATGTCTTTGCTGTAGTAGGGGAAGAGTAGAATTTCGATAGCATATCCTCACCTTTAAGCCACTTAAACTGACTTTTCCTTATTGTTGAGCGAGTACGAAAAGCAGCCCCGTGCCACCGCCGACAACGAGAGCAGTGGCAATTATAAATTGGGCCAATCTCACCAGTGATCTCATATTCGATACCTTCGCAAAGGCATCGCCCTGTCAGTTTTTGCACGGTACTCTCCTAGATGTATAACGTCTCAATAATGGGCCGAAGCACGCAGTGCGGAGGCCCAACCGTGAGGCGATATTGATTGATTTGCTATGCATTTTTTACTCGATCTAGGAGTAATTTTATATCTTTAGAAAACCACTCTTCATCAAACCTTCTATTCACTAGCTCGGGTTTTCTGCCATTATCGTATGCTTCACGGATAGAAATATTAAGATCCTCAAGGAAACTGAGCATCTCTTCCATGTTTGCTTTTCCCGTAGCTCCCCATAACTCGCCCGTCTGCGATTGATATTCTCTATTTGAATGAGCAAAGATATTATGTCGTAGGGGCCTATAGTACTCTTGATAAATACTCCGAAATTTCTTTATCGGAGCTTTTAGCCTCTGAAAATCCTCCTCGGTTGGCTCATGAGCCCGCTCGATATACTCATCAATCCATTCTTCTGCATTACTGGACTTTCCCTTTCTCTCTCTGAGGCTTTCTTTGGAAAAGAGATGAATATCAGTGATGCAGCTCTTTATAAAGTCATCTATTGATAATGTATCGCCATCAGTATCAAATATTCGACCCAAGGTCATGATGAGAGTCACCATCATGGAGTGACGAATAAAGATCCAGCTTAACGGCGTATCGTTTAGAGCCTCTAAAAGAGCTTCATCTGAAGCTGGTTCATTTTGCAAATTCTTCCATATCACATAACAAGCCGTAGCTTGGTAAACCTCGTTGGAGAAATGGTCATGACACTTCAGGTACATTCATAGCCCTTTCAGGATGCGCAACGCTCCGCCCAGAGGCAGACTGCTTAGCAGGCCGTACTGCACGCGTAGCGTGCGCAGTGCCGCGGCTTGTATGGTTGTTCTGAAGGAATCCCCATCTTCTAAACCCTTGTTATGTGCTTCGTTGCTCTCGCTCTTCTTCATCTCGCAACTCCCACGCTTTGTCATTCACCCAGTTGCAAAACGCATCTAGCCCAATTTTTAAAATTAGAATGGTAATTCCCCCGGCCAAAGGACCAAGGGCCACACCATAAGGTATGGTCGTAGCGATCAATGAGCATACGGACAGACCAGCCGCAGGAATTAGTCTTTCTGGCGTGGGGAAAGTTAGATCTACGCCTTGATTTCTTGCCTCTTCAATGGCCGCGTCAACTTTGTTTCTTGCGTCTTCATCGCCGCACAGGTGCTTGTGCACAGATATGAGGAGGTAAGTGGACAGCCTACTCTCCATTGCACCTTCAATTTGTAGATAGAGGTGAATATCTTCTTTACTCTTGAATTCGCCTAAGTCTTCGGCGCTAAGGTATGCTTCAAGCAAGCCATATTGCCAAGACGAAGAAGCAGACTCAGACACAATCAATTCTTGTGTGTATTTCCAGCCACGTAGCGCTCCAGTTTTGCTTTCTCTAGAAACGATTGGGTAAGGCTCTGCGAATGGTTGTTTTACCAAAACTCCGAGCAGCCGACTGAAGCGCAGAAGAGCAAGCTCATCTTTCTCAGCTGCGTCAATCAAAATGGACCCTATATCAGTCTTGTACTCTTTCTCTGCGAGATCTTGTAATTGGTCTAATGCGGCCTCAAGTGATTTTCCCTCATTCAGCTCTTTCATAGCGTTTCTCCACTCTAGAAATGGGGCTCGTCATAGCTGTACATAACGCCTAGCGCAACGGCGACGAAACCGCGCACCGGTTTTGAAGTCCGGCCCCGAAGGGGCGCATTGCCGCTTCTTGTTAAGTGTTTTCATACTAGCACCGTGGCCGATACGAGGCCGGTTACGACTAGAAACAGTGATATGCAGATTAGAACCATATTCGCCGACCTAGACAATAGTGCTAACGGACGCAAAAAAAATTGGCTCAACATTAGGCTTGATACGCCAAACCATAGGGCCGCGACAGAATAGGCTTCATTGCCGTGATAGATAAGAGTGGAAGAGCGCCCCCAAAACACTGCCTCGCTCTGCGTTAGAAGAAATGCTGTATATATGGCTAAGGATAGAGGAAGAATGAGGCCGAAAACAGCAATTTCAATTTTCTTGTAATTCGGCATACGCTCCATGCTGAGAGACACTTAACGCCTGCGGCAGCGGACGCGCTGTAGCGCGGTCCGGCGACCGAAGGGAGCGTACTGCCCGTACTTGTTCTGTGCACCGAACCGGCAAGGACTAAACATCTACGATGCCTGCGATTTGGCCAAGAATGCAAACGGGATAGAAAAAGGCCCAAACACTTGGCCGATCACCGCCCATAGGGGCCCGCTTCCATTACGATTTGTAGCAATCCGCCAAGCTATGCCGCCGCTAATAATCCAGAACAAAGCAACGATATACGGTGTGACCATCAGAACTCCTCGCGATATTCGATTCGGTGCACAGAACGCCTGCAGCAGCGGCGGCGAAACCGCGCAGCGGTTTTGCCGTCCGGCCCCGAAGGGGCGTACTGCCGGCACTTGTTAAAATGCAACCGCACTAAGCCTGCCCTAGACGGAAAATTGGCAAATACACTGCCGCAAGTACTAACAGCCATGAGATGAGTAGTACTCCAGGACTGCTAAGTGCGCATAGAAAGGCCGCTCTTTTGTGTCTTGGTGCAAGAGACGGGGCCAACGATGCCAAGCCCGCAATCAGTGTGAGTAACGCTAGCAGTAAGAATATTGCCCCATGAAAGTCAAGAACGAGAGTTGTAGCAAGCGATAGTTCCTCTCCGAATGACTCAAAAGATTTGGCGAATTCAGGGATAGTCTGGTTAAGCCTATAGAAGCCGTACAGAACGAGGGCCACTAAAGGAACGACGATTAGGGGCTTTGATCCTTTGGTCTTTGACTCAGTGTCCATACTCACGTTGCTTTTTAACGCCTGCCGCAGCGGCGCGGAAACCGCGCAGCGGTTTTTGCGTCCGGCCCCGTAGGGGCGAACTGCCGGTTCTTGTTATTGGGCCTCACTGACGCACCTCCTGAACCAGACCATTTTCTCCAATGTATATGCAGATCTGAGACACATAAACACAACCATCATTTTTCTCGAAAATGGAGTACGAGCCCTCCAAAGTCTGGAGAAGCTCAAGCGCTTCGCTCTTGGCTAAACCCACGATATCGAGGTTGGCGATTGCGATGCTAGCAGATGCCTTTTCTTCTGCGATATCGCGGCTACTTTCCATGTATGTATAGGATATACCCGCGTCCAATATCTGTGTGAGCCAGAATACGTTGGATCCCGCTAAAGCAATAGCCAGCAAAACAATCCATTTTTTGGAACTCATCGCCATCGCTCGTAGGCCCAATAACGCCTAAAGAACTGGCGGCGAAGCCGTCCTGTTCCTTTTCTTGTTAGGATGCGACTGCACTGCCGCTCAGTGAAACGCATTCAAGAAAAACAAGGATAGCAGCGATAGCGGCAAGGAAGTACAAAACCAGCAAGGCATTTGGTACCCAGATTTCGCGGGATGTAAATGACCTATAAACTTTTGGGTCCTCACCCCTACCCAATGCTTCCCACTCAGCAGCGTATAAAGCCACAGACAAATACCGCTCAATTGTATTTATAACCTTAAACTTACCGGTGTTCAGTTGTCCAAATGAAGTGATTAAACTCCTCCAAGCAAAAGACAAAATTATCCCTGCTAAAGATAAGACAAAGACTCCCAAGGCTTCAAGCCTACTTTCACCGGAGCCCTGGACAATAAGGCCTGATGCAGTAAGTAAAGCGCCATTAATTGTAAGGAAGAACGTATTAACAGCCTGTCTTCTTCCAACCAAACGCTCAGAGCTATCCACCATAACTTTGTACAGATCCAGAGTTTGTTCAGGAATCGCACTTTCTTTGGGGTTGCCTTGTGGAAAAAGGATCTCGGTGAATGATAGAGCTGAGCCAGAAACCAGTCCAAGGTCTTTAGCTGCATGTCGAATTGCTATGGTATATATTTTATCTTGCTCTTGAACCTCACTGGGAAGATCATCATATTCAATTAGGGATTCATGATCGTTTTTTCGATCACACATCCAGGCTGACCAAGCATCGTGGACATCGCTTTGAGTTACATTGGCTCCCTTTGACCTTAGCAGCACGGCATAGATACGAAATAGCTCGTCAGAATTGCCGCTTGGCAGCTGGCTATCCGGTATCTGGGATCGAATACTGTCCGCAATTTTATCGAGGTACATAGAGAACTACGTCCATGTTTGCAGCCACTGGATCATTTGCTCGAAATTCCAGCGAATTACGTTCTGGGAAGGGAGACCATTAGGGACTGTGTGGGTCTTATCGCGATTTATCTGAATGCCGAATATGTAGTTTCCCTGACGAATTGTTTCCGCAATCTCCCAGAGCACCGCCTCTGATTTCCAGGTGGTTGGCCCCACCAAAACTATCGTGCCCTTCGTCTGCGCAATGCGTTTTTTGCACTCTGTTTTCCATTTCGAGTCAAAAGGATCCTGGACAGAATAGTCATAAAAAGCGATATCATTTCTCTTGTCCTTGGCCTGTTGAACTAAAAAGTCCCGTGCGAAGCGATCTTCCATTTCGAAGCTAATAAATGCTTTAGGTTGTGCCATGTTTTCTCCAATTCTGATCTTTTTGAAACTTGCGCTGAGTGAGCTTCGCTTCCTAACGCCTGCCGCAGCGGCGCACAAAACGCGCAGCGGTTTGGGCGTCCGGCCCCGTAGGGGCGCACTGCCGGCTCTTGTTATGTGCACGGCTACTTAAGGACAAAATCAACTCCATATGCTTTCTCTGCCAATGTCCTAATGTTCTTACTTTCACATTCCCCTAATGAAAGTTCAATAACGTCGTTTGTTGCCCATTCGTAGGCCAATTCGTCACAGTACCCTGCATAGACCACATGTCGAGAAGTCGGAGGTAGGATTCCATTCGCTGGTCCGATAAAAAGATATGTTCCGTAGGGGGCGTGCCTGTCCCCGTCAGACATATAGTAGTACTCATATATTGAGGTATGGCCATCAGGGGATGGCTTAGATCCTTTCTCCTCCCAGCTATTCGGGGTCAGATACAGGAGTGCTGCCGCTCCCAGGCATGACAGAAGAAAGAAAACGATCATGGTTCTACGCACGATGGTTAGTGCACATAACGCCGCGCACACGGGCGAGCAACGCAGTTGCGAAGTCCGGCACGCCACAGGCGTGCAAAGTGCTGCGCCTTGTTAAATTGCCGATTACGCTGCATTGAACGCCTCAAGTACGATTTCAATTGGCTTGCAATTCTCCTTTTGAGGCGAGCCGATCCAATATCTAGAATTGTCGCCGAACGGCTCATCAATCTGGAACTTCACGCCATCAAGCTCGAACTTGCAGAATACATCTTCTCGGAACCATGAAAACCACTTTCTTGGGCGTTTAGTTATCGTTACTCCAGGAATTCCTTCTATGATCCTGGTCGCCTTCCACCTACCACAGAGAAGGTTCTCGATCTCGAAAGAATGCAATCGATTATCTTCGGTGTAGGTCGGATACGTCTTCATTAGGCAATTTAACGCCTGCCGCAGCGGCGCACAAAACGCGCAGCGGTTTGGGCGTCCGGCCCCGTAGGGGCGCACTGCCGGCTCTTGTTATGTGCACGGCTACTTAAGGACAAAATCAACTCCATATGCTTTCTCTGCCAATGTCCTAATGTTCTTACTTTCACATTCCCCTAATGAAAGTTCAATAACGTCGTTTGTTGCCCATTCGTAGGCCAATTCGTCACAGTACCCTGCATAGACCACATGTCGAGAAGTCGGAGGTAGGATTCCATTCGCTGGTCCGATAAAAAGATATGTTCCGTAGGGGGCGTGCCTGTCCCCGTCAGACATATAGTAGTACTCATATATTGAGGTATGGCCATCAGGGGATGGCTTAGATCCTTTCTCCTCCCAGCTATTCGGGGTCAGATACAGGAGTGCTGCCGCTCCCAGGCATGACAGAAGAAAGAAAACGATCATGGTTCTACGCACGATGGTTAGTGCACATAACAGCTACATATACGGAATCGGTCTCTATAACACCGATTCACTATATGCAGAATTGAACGCGGCTGGATTTTCATATCAATCAATAGCCTGTCGTTTTAGCTGGAGCACATATCCGTACATATGAGGAATTACTCGCCTACAAGTGATGTAACATAAGTGTCCGCTTTTGTTCGTTCCCTGCCAAAAACCATAGCACAGAGCTAAGGGCCGTTCATAGGCGAAGGCGGCCATTCAACTCCCCTTATTTAACCATCACAGAAGGTACCCTTTCGGGAAAGCGGACGCTAGAGCCACGCATGATCGTACACTGTCTGTCAGATAAGGTCTGGGTACTTACCGTTAGGCAAGAACGTCCTCACCCAACAACCCACGCGCAACCAGCCGCTTCAAAACATCCTTACATCTTTCCCGCAACATATCCCGCAACAGGCGCACGGCGGGGGTAATGGATTGCCTGCTCGGGCAGATCAACCACAGTTCCGTTGAGCGCGGTTGATACTCAGGCATGACGTTGACCACGTTCCCCGACAGCAGATCATTCGACATATCCAGACAGGATTTGACAACCAAGCCGTTACCCGCAACACACCAGCGCCTGACCAGTTCACCGTCATTGGCCGCACGGTCGCCGCTCATTTTGATCTTGTAGTCGCTCGAATCGCGCGTGAATATCCAGTCGTCGTAGATAATGTCGTGTAGCTGGTAGAACAAGCCGTTATGGGCCGCCAGGTCGTGTGGGTGTTGCGGCGTGCCGTGCGATTTGAGGTAATCTGGGGTTGCACACAATAGTGCCGGTGCATTGCAGATTTTGAAGCCGTAGAGGCTGGCATCGCTGGGAGACCCGTAGCGCAGTGCGACGTCCACCGCATCGCGATAGAAGTCGATATTACTGTCGCCGATATTCAGCTTTAAGCTGACGTCGGGATAGGTCATCATAAAGTCATCCAGCCAGGGCACCACGAGGTTGCGCCCCAGATCCGATGACAGGGACAAACGCAGCTCCCCTTCCACCACATCCAGATCATCGCGTATATTCTGCCGGGCCGTTTCCAGCATGGCGAGCGCCTGCTGGCACTGCGGGATAAAACGCTCACCGGCACTGGAGAGGCGAAGCTGCCGCGTGGTGCGAATGAACAACTCTGCCCCCAGCGCTTTTTCCGCGCGCTTCAACGCGGCACTGGCCGTTGCCGTGCGCATATCCAGGTGCGTGGCTGCAGCCGTGATACTGCGGAACTCCGCCACCTTGAGTACGACTTGTAAGTCTTCCAGAAGCATATTATCTAAGATTTTTTGATAATGTTTCGTTTATTATGCTGTTTATAGAGATATGATCAAGCCATATCCTGCACTCCAGTTACTCAAGCACTGGAGACCTACCCATGAAAGCCATCGCGTATCAACAATCACTGCCCATCGAGCACCCCGAATCGCTGCTCGATATCGACCTGCCCCAACCCAATGCCGAGGGGCATGACCTGCTCGTCAAGGTGAATGCCGTTGCGGTGAACCCTGTGGATTACAAAATTCGCCAGAATGTCGCGCCCGAATCCGGTCAGTACAAAGTACTCGGC
The DNA here is from genome assembly GCF_055809315.1 of Halioglobus sp. D3-4. Lineage (NCBI taxonomy): Bacteria > Pseudomonadati > Pseudomonadota > Gammaproteobacteria > Cellvibrionales > Halieaceae > Halioglobus > Halioglobus sp. D3-4. The sequence continues at coordinate 416,677 of NZ_CM147907.1, read as the reverse complement.
TGGGATACCGCCGGTGAGGTCGTGGCGACAGGACAATCTGCGACGCAGTTCAAGCCGGGCGACCAGGTGTTTTACGCGGGCGACCTCAATCGCCAGGGCGGGAATGCCGAGTATCAGCTGGTGGATGAGCGACTGGTGGGGCGCAAGCCGAAGAGCCTGTCTAATGCCGAGGCCGCAGCACTGCCACTGACGACCATCACCGCCTGGGAACTGTTGTTTGAACATCTGGGCATCGCGCAGCAACACCCGGATTCCACAGCACGCTCCGCAGAAGTCATTCTGGTGGTCGGCGCGGCGGGGGGAGTAGGTTCTATCCTGCTGCAGTTGGCCAGAGCAATTACCGGCGCCACCATCATCGCCACCGCTTCGCGTGAAAGCTCAATAGCGTGGGTCAAAAAACTGGGCGCGCACTATGTCATCGATCACAGCAAACCCCTGCAGCCACAACTCGAAGCACTTACGGACAGTGACGGTGTAGGCCAGGTGACCCATGTTGCCAGCCTGAATGGCACAGATGCCTATTTCGACAGCTATACAGAGCTGCTCGTGCCATTTGGCAAAATCGCGATGATCGACGACCCAGAGACATTTGATGTCGCTAAGCTGAAACCCAAGAGCCTGTCATTGCACTGGGAGTTCATGTTTGCACGGTCGATGTTTCAAGCGGCGGATATGCACGAGCAAGGCCGCTTGCTGACCCGGGTCGCGGAGTTGGTTGATCAGGGTATTATTCAAACCACAGCGGGCAAGACACTGGGGAGAATTAATGCCGAGAACCTGAAGCTGGCACACTCTGAGTTGGAGTCTCGTCGCGCTATCGGGAAAATCGTACTGGAAGGTTTCTAAACACGCCGCCCCAGAGGAAGCATTACCAATGCGAAAAACGATTCTTATTACGGGGTCCACTGATGGCATCGGCCTCGCCACCGCGACAGAAATGCTCTCGCAGGGGCACAGGGTCCTGCTGCATGGGCGCGATGCAGGAAAGCTTGATCAGGTGTACACCGAGCTCACCGGGCAGGCAGGCAACCCGCTCGTCGAGAAGTATCTGGCCGACCTGTCTGTTATGGCTGAGGTGGAAACATTTGCCAGGGCCATAGCGCAGCAGCATAGCAAGCTCGATGTGTTGATCAATAACGCCGGTGTGTTTCGGGTTGCAGAGCCGACAACCCGCGACGGACTGGATGTACGCTTTGCGGTCAACTCTCTCGCTCCCTATTTGTTGACGCAGCGGTTGCTGCCACTGTTAGGCGAAAGCGGGCGCGTGATTAATCTGTCGTCCGCCGCCCAGTCTCCAGTGAACATCGATGCACTGGCCGGCCGCCTTCAGATACCCGATGCGTTCGAAGCCTACGCGCAAAGTAAACTGGCGCTCACCATGTGGTCTCTTCAGCCGGCACAACAGCTGGGGCGTCCGGGGCCAGCGATAATTGCAGTGAACCCCGGTTCGATGCTCGGCAGCAAAATGCTCAAAGAGGGGTTTGGCGTCGCCGGTGGCGATCTGTCAAAAGGCGTAGACATTTTGTGCCGCGCCGCCCTGACGGAAGAATTTGCAGATGCTTCCGGACAGTACTTTGACAATGACTCAGGCGCATTCAGCAATCCGCACCCCGATGCGCTGAGCCGGCAAAAAATTACTGCAGTCGTAAGCGCTATTGAAAATATCTTGGGAGACTTATGATGCAATCCAGAAAAAGTTCCGCCCTGGCTTTATTCGCTGTACTGGCTATAACGACGTTTAGCCTTGTAGTGACCGCCCGTGCCGAAATACCCGAACCCCGTTCAGAGGTAGTATCAGTAGATGACGTAACCTGGGGGTACCTGAACCCCGCCAGGGGTGACAAAGGCCCCAGAGCTGCTGATTTATGGGGCGACAGAACGAAGAATACAGCAGCGGGTATTCTGCTGCAGTTTCCTGAGGGCTTTTCTTCGCCGCCCCACATTCACAACATCACTTACCGTGGTGTCGTTATTGAGGGCGAACTGCATAACGACGACCCCGACGCAGAAGCTATGTGGCTGCCTACTGGCTCATTCTGGACACAACCGGCCGGCGAGGCCCACGTGACAGCAGCCAACGGCCAACACAACGTCGCCTATATCGAAATCAACAGTGGCCCCTACCTTGTGCAGCCTACCGAGCAGGCATATGACAATGGCGAACGGCCAGTGAATGTTTACCCGTCCAATATTGTCTGGCTGGATCCGGCCAGTGCTGATGAAAACGTGCCATCCGACATTCGAGTCGCCTACTTGTGGGGAGATACCGCGAAGGGTAGGTTGCGCGGCACGATGCTGAAACTCTCGGGAGGCTTCGCGGGGAATATCAGTACCAACGCGGATGAATTCAGGGCAGTCGTTATAGAGGGAGAGCTGGACTACAAAAGCCAGCAAGTCACGAAGACGTTGGAACCCGGAAGTTGCTTTGGCTCTACTGGCGATTTCGTACACGAGATATCTGCCAAGCCCGGGCAAGCATTGACGCTCTATATTCGCAGCGACGATACATTCGATATCCTGACGGAATAGGCGAAGGAAAATCCATCCGATTGCTCTGCTGAAAAACGCAACAAAGTACCCAGCTATCCTGACCCAGTTGGGGGAATCAGACTCCCCCAACTTACAAGCAAAGTTCGCTATCACCACTGTGTAGCGAGCAGGGTCGATCAGTTCGACATAGATCGCCCTCCTCCTCTTCCGTTTCTCTGCAGGCAACATAGCAATATCGAGTATTTTGTTTCGACAGCGCCGATATACTATGCTTAGCCAGGTTCAGGCACATTCATCTTCCCTGCCTGCCATTTTCAACTGGCAGGAGAATGCAATAATAGATAGAGGAGAAGCACCCTTTGAAGATTCTTGTCGCTCTTATCACCGCATTTTTCATCGCCTCATCATTTGCTGCAGAAACCACTCTGGACGTACCTGATGAGATAGGAATCAGGGGCTCTATCGATATTATCTGGAGCGGCCCCGACACCTCAGGCGCGAGTATACGTATTTACAAGCCGGATGATTCGGTCGTCCGCAGTTCAGGCGTTGGCTATCCCAATAGCGCAAAAGGCCATTCCGTGTCGATGCTGGCACCGGAAGAGCCGGGTAAATATATTGTAAAATTCCAGGCAAACGGCGAGACGCTGGCAAGCGACGCAATCACCGTTGTAATGGTCGAAGCCTCGGTGGACACACCGGAATCAGTTCCAGCGGGCGCCGGTTTCGACATCAATTGGACTGGCCCGAATAACCGGGGCGACTATGTAGGCGTGGCGGAGCCCGATGCCAGCGATCTCCGCAAAGGGGCAGCCTATGTATACACCGGCAATTCCAGGAATGGCACCTTGGCGCTTACCGCACCTGAGGAGCCCGGTACCTACGATATTATCTATAGAACCGGCTCCACGGTTTTGGCGCGCGTACCATTACAGGTCACTGGCGTAAGCGCGAGCCTGATCGGTCCGGATGAGGGTTCTGCTGGCAGCGCCGTCACCGTTTCCTGGGAGGGACCTGACAACAGCGGTGATTACATCACTCTCGCCGAGCGCGACGGAGAACGCATCCCCAAAGCACACTATGTCTACACCAGTAACGCCAAAAACAACGCGGTGAGTATCGCCTTGCCAGAACAGGCTGGCGAGTTCGATATTGTCTATGTGACGCGCAGCGGTAAGATTCTGGGTCGAATGCCGATCGCGATTACCAGCACCAACGCAAAAATTACAACCGAAGCACAAGCCGGCGCGGGCTCCGATCTGGTGGTCAACTGGAGCGGGCCGAACAATAGCGGCGATTATATCGCCCTGGCCGCCCGTGATGGCGGTCTCATCAAGGGCAGCAGCTATGCGTATACCGGTAATTCGACCGACAATGCAGTAACCCTTATCATGCCAGAACAAACGGGCGACTATGATGTAGTGTACGCCACCAAGAGCAAACGTGTGCTGGCGCGCTCGCCCGTGACGGTCAAGGAAGTGACAGTGACGCTTGACGCCCCTGCACAGGTGCAAAGCAAACTGTTGTTTGACGTTCAATGGGAAGGCCCGGGTAATCAAGGCGACTGGATAGGAGTAATGGATCCGGCAGAGGAGAAACCACTGGCCTACCGCTACATCGACCCACTGGAAAATCACGTACAAATGGCAGCCCCCAAAACACCGGGAGACTACCAATTGGTTTACCGCACGCGTGGTAAACGTGAACTGGCCACCAGAGCAATTACCATCACCCCCGCCGCCCAAGAGCCCGGTTACGTGCAGGTTACCCGTGACCTATCCAACGGCTTTGGTGACGGCGCTGCCGTTGAAGTTATACTGGATGCATCAGGCAGTATGCTACAAAAGCAAGGCGACAAACGGCGTATCGAAATCGCCAGGGAAACCCTGACCCAACTGATCCGCGATACCATTCCTGCGGAAACCGGCTTTGCACTGAGGGTGTTTGGTCACAGGGAAAGTGGCAGTTGCCGCACTGACCTCGATATTCCCCTCGGCCCGCTTGACCCTCCGGCAGCCATCGCAGTCATTGAGAACATCCAGGCAATGAATCTGGCCAAGACCCCTATCGGCAAATCCCTGGCACTCGTCGAACAGGACCTTGGGGACGTTACCGGCGAGCGCATAATCATTCTGGTAACTGACGGCGAAGAGACCTGCGACGGCGACCCTGCCCTGGCGATCAGGCAACTACGCGACAACGGGTGGGACATCAAAGTTAATATCGTAGGCTATGCCATTGATGATGACGCATTGCAAGAGACATTCAAAAGCTGGGCAGCACTGGGCCGGGGACAGTACTTGAGCGCTTCCAATGCCGATGAACTGGCGGCAGCTATCAGACAGTCGGTCGAAACCGGCTTCAAGATAATGGATAGTGAGGGCGCGACGGTAGCACGTGGCATGACAAACGGTGCGGCGTTGGAGTTGCCACCTGGTCTCTATACAGTGGAGTATTCCCTGGGTGGGGAGACCGCTGAAGCGATAGCTGAGATAAAGTCCGAGGAAACAGCAATCGTCGAATTGCCCTGACGGGATTATCAAGGAGAACCTGACTCTCGCCTGATCATCCACGAGTGTGTTGAGGCGTTCATACTCGTTCAGCGTGCGTCGAATCGCTCATTCCTGCTAGTCAAAGGCGCTTGAGCTAGATCATGGCATAGCAGCGCAAACGGAATGTATGCTTAAACTCCTGGATGGGCAGCGGATACAATCACATGCGGATAGCAATTTACATCGCATTTCTAACGATCGGCTATACCGTACCCATCGCGGCTGACACCGCCGATGAACGACAACAACAGGCCCGCGCATTGGCGGACAGGTTTGTCGGCATGCTGAAGCCACAACTCAAGCAGGCCATGACTGCGGGCGGCCCGACACAAGCCATCGCCGTATGCGCGGACATAGCACCCGGGATCGCCGATGCGCTGAGCGCCGAGCCAGGCTGGCTCGTAAAGCGCGTCAGTCTCAAATCACGTAATGCAAGCCGGGCGGTGCCAGATGCGTGGGAGCGCGAAGTCCTTTTGGATTTTGATCGGAAACAGGCCACGGGAACCGCACCAGAGCTTCTGTACTACGGTGAAGTCAGCAACGGGCAGTACCGATACATGCAAGCCCAGGTGGTCGAACCTCTATGCCTGGTGTGTCACGGTGAAGCCCTGGCCGACGATGTTCAGGAGACGCTGGAGCAGTACTACCCGGATGACTGGGCCACCGGTTACAAACTGGGAGAGGTGCGCGGTGCCATCAGCATATCCGGCACTCTATAGCACGGTTTGTCCTTTAGACATGCCGTGCCCATGCAGAACACCAAGTATAAAATCCCCGAGGAATTGATCACGGAAATATCGCTCCCTCCTTAACGGAAGTGGAGTGTAATTTCGCTTTGCGGGCTGAGCTGGCATAATCTGACGTAATATTACTTGAAACAGATTGGGATGATATCCAAGGCCCTATGAGTACATATACCTAGAAAAGAGTCTCGTAGATGCATCATCTGATATTTGAGTAACCGCATGCCCCTTTAGAGTTGCCCATTCATGCCACGAAAAAGAACAACTGTCAGACTATTGTTGATGATGGCCGCGCTTCTTTGTTCTGCAGGGGTTCAGTCGCAAGTTGAGATTTCAAAAACTAATTACCACTACGATTCAGAGGGATCGCTAAACCTCGACGAATTCATTGCAAGCATTGAATCAACGGGTCGCTTCGTACCCTTCGATAACGCAGATATACCCGTAGGGCGAGGGAATCACTGGATATTTGGTGATATCGAATTGAAGGAAGCCCGCGACGCGGACCAGTGGTTTCTGGAAATCAATTTCCCGAATATTGATCGAGTTGAAGCGTTTATCCTTCATGATGACGGTAGCGTTGATCGTTTTCTGGTTGGTGATGAAGTGGCTTTCAACGATTGGCCCCTCAGCTACAGAAAGCCCTCTATACCCCTGAATGTGCCAACGCCAGGGAGCGCAAAATTCTATCTCAAAATCGCTAGTGAAACGCCACTAATATTGCCTATTGAAGTAATTTCCCAGCGGGATAGAGATTCTACTGAGGAAAATGAGTACTTCCTATACGGAATTTTCTATGGCTCCATTTTCATTCTCGCTTTGTATAACGCCGGCGTGTATGTCTCTCTCCGCGATAAAAGTTATCTATACTATGTTCTCTATATTCTTGCGTTCTCTCTGGTACAGGCAACTACCACCGGGATAGGTCAGCAGTATCTCTGGCCTGACCTGGAGAACGCCACTACTCGTATTGCGCTGCTCGCCATAGCATCGACGAATTTCTTTATGATATTTTTCGTCATATATTTCCTCGATCTAAAGTCATACGCTCCAAACCTGATAACGCCACTGCGTTGCATCGCATGGACCGCTTTACTGTGCATTCCCACATTACTGCTTCCGCAATACGCATATACACAATACTTTCTTCATGGACTAAACCTATTTTCGATGGTTACGATTGGTTTTGTCATCATTCGGGTATTCCGACACAACATAAGACCCACTATGTATCTACTGGTGGGCTATAGCATATTGTTCAGCACTATCGTACTGGCGCTACTCTTTCAAGCCAGCCTTATCTCATATTATTCATACACCGATTTCAGCATGTCAGTGGGGATTATTTTCGAAGCAATTGTTCTCTCAATAGGCCTGTCAGAGCGAATCGCTAAACTGCGCATCGAAAACGAGCAGTCAGAAAGAGCGCAGAGGATTGTGCAGGAAGAGTTGGCCCAGCAGCTTATACAGGCCAGAGAACATGAAAGAAGCGAGATCAGCAAACTACTTCACGACAGTGTCAGTCACGACCTTGTTGTTATTCAGCGGAAGATTTCTCAACTTGGTAGTGCAGATATACCGCAACAATTCAGCCTCGCCGCCAGGATCGACGACATTAACACAAAGCTCAGTACCACGATTAATGACATACGGAACATCTCTCATCTCTCACACCCACGCATTGCCAAACATCTCGGACTGGAATCGGCTCTGTCCGCATTACTGAAGAGTACCTTTGGCACCAGTATCACCTGGAATCTCTACATACAAGATATTTACCTTAGCGAAGATACGCAGCTATTACTTTATCGAGCTGTACAGGAAGCCACCACCAATATCATTAAACATGCAAAGGCCACTGAGTGCATTGTTAGACTCGAAGCCAGCAAGACAACTGGTGAGATTCGATTCGTTATAAAGGACGACGGCCAGGGATTTATGGCATCATCCAGAAGTTGGCGCTTTGGACTTCGCACTCTAAACGAACACTGCAAAGCTCTGGCAGCTCTACTCGATGTCCAATCCAGCCCGGAAAGTGGCACCACGCTTACAATCATTCTCCCATACCGTAGCGAAGGAGAGCTCAATGGATAGAACGCTTTTACTTGTCGACGACCACCCACTTTTTCGCAGGGGCGTAAGAGAGTTGATCCTCTCACAGAGCGACCTTTACGACGACGTATTTGAAGCGGATAACGGGTGGGAAGCTCTAAACCTGATACACCGAATTCGACCCGGCTGCGTAATGCTAGACATCGCCATGCCGGAAATCGATGGCTTACAAACTCTTGAGCGCATTAAGGCGAAAACACCTGATACCAGATGCATTATATTCAGCATGTACAACAACACAGAGTTCGTTACTGGCGCGCGAAACAGGGGCGCTCAAGGTTATATTCTGAAGACAGATCCTGACCGAATTGTGCTGGAGTGCCTGTACAACATCATGCACGGGCGAGAGTATGTCAGTAAGTCTGTAGGCAATGGTTTTGAGACTGCAATGCCTCAAACCCAGGTAACCCGCAAAGACCTGGAGAGACTCAGTAGCAGAGAGAAGGAGATTCTATCCCTGATAGCCAAAAACCAAACAAGTAAGGAAATCTCCAAACACCTTTCGTTGAGTATAAGGACCATTCAAAACCATCGGGCAAATATCTGCAAAAAGCTTGGCATCAGTGGTTCAAACACATTGTTGAAACTCGCCATAGAGAACCAGGCCTGGCTATAGAAAAATGAGTACAGACATCATGCGGAAATAACGTATTCGCTTGAGTACAAGTACTTAAGGGTAGTCAGGAATTTTTACAGTATGAGATTTCGCAGAACTCCAGAATGAGAATAAGCCCGTATTTTTGTATGTTTTTCGTACTATTTAGGGCTAAGAAATCTACAAACAATTCCAAGCAGAAAGAGCGGCAATTTATTCTTGAGTAAGAGTACTCAGCATATCGTCCACAAATTTTACAGAGCCGACCTCCCTATGCACCGGGAATAATAATAGCTCTTCAAGTCTTTGTTACTAAGCGCCATTCGCTGAGTTGGAATACTTCTTGCTGCGCTCTACTAGCAGCACCACCGTGAGTGAGAAACAGTTTTCTCTTTCACCTTAATGATTACAAGTTGGAGTTAAAACGATGAAAAGGATTCTACCGAAGTGCTTGTTAGCGACCTTATTTTTTGCAGCCGCCAATGCTAATGCCTACTATGTTCGTCCCTATCTGCAGTTAGGTGGCGGAATTGTCGACGGCCTTGTTCAAAACGGCGCTACAAGTGCGTCGCAAAGTTTCACCAGCTCGCTAAGGGCCGGAGCTGACCTGAATACCGGCAAGGCAAGAGCGTTGGTAGATCTAACCGGCACCAACCAATTCGGTCAGGCAGTTGGCGGTTTTGGTGACAGGGTTTCATTTAGCAATAATTCTGTCGGCACCTCGGTGAACTTTTCATTTCTGTTCGACGGCACTATCGATATCACCAACGTTGTGAATCAAGGCGCTTTTATGCAGTATGGTTATTCAGCGACCTTATACGTTTTCGAAGCCGGCAGCGGTGCCACTTACGCGAACTACACCTCAATCGGCGGTGAACTCATTGGTCGCAGTAAGTTTGCTAGCTTTACGAACCCGGAAACTGACGTGTCTACAGTCGTAAATGATATGCTCAGCCAATCCATACTCATTGACGAGGCTCAGGACTTTGATGTCTTCGCCAGCCTCGGAGTGTTCACCTCCACAGGGAACAATCCAGTCAGGGTAAAATTGGACTTCCTCAACACCGGTTCCTTCGGCATTCAAGTGGCCGATGGTGTCACCTATACTTCAGAGTCCGGCGTCTTTCTGGATTCCACAAATTCAAACACCGTACCGTTACCTGGCACCCTGGCCCTTTTCGGTATCGGATTACTTGGCATAGCGGGGCGCCGCCGTACTGTCTCAGCGAGTTAATACGTTGGTTTAGTATAGAATCTACTGGGGTATCATTCTGGCAGCCAACGAACGGTAAATGCGCCGAGAAACCCTTATCCAGCGGTGCCCATGTGCCGCTGGATGATATCGCCACAGATACTGTCAATCATATCCAGCACTCTAAAGCCCGATTGCTCCTTTTCATGCCAAGGATCTACACATCGATCGGCCAGAGCAACCAAGAGCACTTTGCTCCTCCACGCAGTAGCCCCCGCTATGGTAGGCTAGCAATGTTCCTGCCTGCAATACAGCACCAGTTTTATGTAGCCAAGCCACCGCGCAGCTGACAAACATGTCGAGGTCTTTATGAAATTCCGCTATATCTGCGGGTTAGCCGCGTCCTTGTACGCACTTAGCTGCGCTGCATCGTCTCCGTCCGAGCTTGCCGAAAGCCTTGTGGACACTGCGCGCAAAAGTTGTGAGGCGCTGGACGCTGGCCAATTTAAGGTCGATCCCGATTACTTCGTCACCCTGGATCTCGACGGCGATGGCGAACCCGATGAACTGGTGGATGAAAGCCACTTCAGTTGCTCCAGTTCGGCCTCACTGTTTACGCCGAACGGCGGTTACATGCTGCATGCGATAGTGAATGGCGCCGTGTTCAGCTGGCAAATCAATGGCTGGCGAACTGTTGACTGGGGTAAGGACAAGGTATTGTTGCTGGCGGAACACGGCACCGAATGCGGTGGCTATGGCTATCAGCCGTGTTATGAGGCGGTGGTTTTTAGCGAGCATCACCCGATGAGCGTACGGCCGGGCGAATCAGACAACGCATCTTCACCGTAAACATGCTGGCGATACTGCTAGCGTTCCACCAAAAGCTTCGACAATGCTTACCCACAGTCGTTCATGATAGGCTCGCTTGATGGAAGATATAGCGTTTTTCACACAACTGCTCGACGTACTGCGCACCCAACCTGTATTAACCCTCTTTCTCATTCTTGGCGCGGGTTACTTGATTGGCGGTTTTCGTATCGGCAATTTTTCACTCGGGCCCGTTGCCGGTGTACTGTTTGCCGGGCTGTTCCTCGGCCATTTCGATTTTAGGATGTCGCCCGGAGCCCAATCCGTTGGCTTTGCCCTGTTTATTTTTTCCGTCGGATACCAGGCCGGGCCACGCTTTTTCGACGTATTGCGAACCGATGGCCTCCGCTATTTTCTGCTGGCAGTCGTCATCTCCGGCTCCGGGTTCGGCATCGCAGTGCTTGCATCGAGTTTGCTGGCACTGGAACCCGGCTCTGCCGCCGGTATATTAGCGGGCGGCCTGACCAGCTCACCCACGCTCGCCGCTGCGCAGGAAGCATTGAGATCAGGTCAAGTGATGCCTCCGCCGGGCATAACTGCCGATGAAATGATGGGCAACGTAGCGACCAGCTATGCAATCACGTATATCTTCGGTTTGGCAGGCCTTATCACCATCATCAAACTGCTGCCACAAATTGTCGGAATCAACCTTGTGCAGGAGTCTGCCGATTTAGAGAACGCAAACAAGGAACTCGTCGGCACGCAGCCCACTAACATCGATGCGCGTATCTACCGGGTCACTAATTCCGATATCACACACTTGCCATTCGTCGAAGTCATAAACCAGTATTGGGATGGCCACTCAGTAGTCCGTGTCCGCCGCGATGGTGAGCTTCTGGAAAAGCCGGACCACTTGATATTAGGTGATGAGTTACTCGTAATAGGCCATGTAAATTTTTTCGCCGATACGGTTTCAAAAATTGGCGCAGAAGTTACACCAGCGGTCGACAAACGAGCGGCGACACAAACCGCGCAGATAGTGGTCACCAATCCTGATACCACAGGAAAGACGCTACAACAGCTGGAACTCCCGCGGCGGTTCGGTGTTATGGTAACAAAGCTGACTCGCAGTCGAATCAATGTGCCGCTCACAGCAGCAGTGGCGCTGCAACGGGGCGACATCTTAACCGTGGTCGGTATGAATGGGAGCATCGACCTGCTGGGAGAAGAAATCGGTCACGTTGACCGAGCCATGATCGAGACCGACATGGTGACATTCTCCTTTGGCATTGCAGCGGGCGTCGTGCTGGGCCTGTTCAGTATAGCCATCGGCCAGTTCTCCATCGGCCTGGGTTCCGCCGGCGGTTTGTTGGCGTCCGGACTGATCATCGGCTACCTGCGTAGCATATATCCTGTTTTCGGGCGCATGCCAGACAGCACCCGCTGGTTCTTGATGGAGTTTGGTCTATTGCTATTTATGGCCGGCGTGGGGCTGCGCGCTGGGGCAGATATTATTGAAACTGTCGCAGCGGCAGGCCCTGTATTGATCATCTCTGGTGCGTTCGTGACTGTTATCCCTGTCATAATCGGCTATGTTTTTGGACGCAAGGTGTTAAAGATACATCCGGTGCTGCTACTCGGCGGCATCACAGGTTCTATGACCAGCGGTGCCTCGCTCAGCGTAGTGACCGCTGCAGCGAAGAGTCCCATGCCGTCGCTCGGCTACACTGGCGCCTATGCATTCGCGAATGTACTGCTGACAATCGCGGGCAGCATGGCGCTCTTGATTCACTGACCACGGACAACAATAAGAAGTATTCGGGGGTAGATCACGCCTATAACCACTGTTTTTAGCGCTATGCCGTAAACAACGCCATGTTGTCCTTTCGCAAAGTGTGCCGTTCATGTTGAGGTAGTCATGAGAGCCGACCGAGTTTCCCGGTAGCATAATCCGCTTCCACCTTGGCTATTTCAGCTTCAGTATTCATCACGAACGGGCCTTTGTGGACGAAAGCTTCTTTTACGGGCTCGGCTGCAAATAATGCAAAGTGCGCTTCTGAAGCAGCAATATTGTTGAATTCCATTGTATGCGCGGAGAAAGCCGAGTTTGCTTCAATGGCAATGGATTTGCCTTCCTGTAGTTTTACCCTCTTACCCGCAACAACGAGCTCGATCCCACCTCGCATCGCATAAACCCAGGCGTGTTCCAGGGCCTTCAGTTCATGGGCAAAGCTGGAACCGGCAGCTATCTTGCCGTCCAGAATGGTCATGGGCAGCGCGGGTGATACCTGCCCCATGACGCCATTGCTCTCTCCGAGCACAATACGAACGCGGTTGGCATGGGTTTCCAGCACGGGCATGTCCAGAGCTCTCACATGCAGCGATTCGGGCTCATCCTGTTTCATCCGCGCAGGCAGATTCACAAATACCTGCAAGCCGTGAATTTTTGCGCCGGCCCTTGGTGCCTCATCGTGAACAACGCCGGAGCCCGCCTTTAACCAGTAAAGATCGCCAGGCATCAAATCAAAATCGTTGCCCAGTGAATCCCTGTTGTGAAATTCACCCTCGCTGTCTTCAAAGAGTACGGACACCGCGGAGAGACCGGCGTGGGGATGCGCACCAAAGGTCGGCTCACACATGCGGTAGTGATCAACCATCACCAGCGGGTCCATCGCGCCGGAGAAATCGCGCTCCCGAAAAGAGAGCGCGGTAAATCCCGCGCCGATCTCGAGCTGGCGTCCACTTTGGGGCGCTGTGACACATGCGGTCGGATCAACATTCAATTCCGGTTTTTCGGCCAAAGAGGCTGCTGCGTTCATTGTTCGATCTCCTGGTTAGATTACGCTCTATGTATGAATTGATATTACCAATGGAACGATAACCGCTTGTAGATACAATAAATGAATACTTCGTTCTATAATTGGAACAATAACCAACTGATCCGAGAGGACGCCAGACGCTATGATTGATCTGAATGATTACTTCTATTTCGTTCACGTGGTCGAAAAGCAGGGATTTTCTCCGGCCGCGAGAGCGCTCGATATGCCCAAATCGCGCTTGAGTCGACACGTCTCCAGGCTGGAAGAAAGGCTCGATACCCGGTTGATACAGCGCAGCTCGCGACAGTTTAAAGTGACTGAAACCGGCCAGGTATTTTACCGGCATGCGAGGGCTCTGATTGAGGAAATGGAGGCGGCCGAAGCGGCGATTCAAAGTCGCAAGGCGTCACTCAGCGGGCGCGTTACCCTGAGTTGTTCGGTGGGTGTTGCCCAGTTTGCGATCAAGGACCTGCTGTTTAATTTCCTGACAAAACACCCAGAGGTAAAAATGGTTCAGCAGGTCACCAACCAGGAGATTGACCTCGTATCCTCGGGCATCGATATGGCCATTCGTGGCCACACCGACCCCCTCCCTGATTCGGCTCTTATCCAGCGGCACCTGGCTGTTGTGTCCTGGCATCTGTTCGCGAGCCCGGGATACCTGGCCCAAACCGGGACACCAACATCACCCGATGATTTAATTAAGAGGCAAAGCTTGAAGGTCGGCTGGCAGCCTGCAACCGGTCACTGGAACCTGGAGAATACCGAAGGGTTAAAAACTACGCTCTCTTTTAGCCCGCAACTTTGCAGCGATGACATGGCTACTTTAAAGCAGGCAGCGGCGAAAGGCCTGGGCATTGTGAGCTTGCCTGCCTATACCTGTAGGGATGAACTCAAGGACGGCTCACTGGTGCGGGTGCTGCCTGACTGGAACACTGGCAAGGCGCAGTTGAGTCTACTGATGCCTTCTCGGCGTGGACAATCGCCTGCCGTGCGGGTGCTGGCGGACTATCTGCTGGAAAACCTGAATGATCGGATTGGTGATCTGCCGGGATAGCAGGAAGCCGCCTCGAAAGAGCAAATCAGTTCCCCGTGTCTAAAGTATCCTTCCGGGGTACGACTTTTACGCGTGAGCAGATGCGTTTAAAGCCTGATAATCTTTCCTGACTTCCGCCGGGCTCTTGCCGATAATTTTCTTAAAAGCCCGTGAGAATGCCGCTTCTGACTGATAGCCAATATCCAGTGCGATGGAAAGCACCGTGTCCCTCGTCAGTTGCAGACTGGAGTACGCCAACGACATACGCCACTCGGTCAGATAGTCTATCGGGGTATTGCCTACCAGCTTCTTGAATTGCGTAGCGAAGCTGGTTCTGGACATGCCAACAGCGGTCGCCAATTCTTCCAGCGACCAGTGCCTGGCGGGCTGATCGTGTATCAGCTTGAGTGATTTCCCGATGCGGTCATCTTCGAGCGCAGTCAGCCAACCGGTTTGCGAGTCGTCCAGTCCGGATAGATACTCTCTCATGGCGGCTATCACGAGAATGTCGGCAAGCCGTGAAATGACCGCTTCTGCGCCCACCGAGACCGACTGTGCCTCCGCCTTGAGCAACTCTGCTACACTGGTAACAATACTGGCTGATCCCTCTGAATCGGGATGGATCTTGATAAAGGGCGGCAAGATCCCGAGCAACTTTATCGCAAGTGGGTGCTGGAACAACATGGCGCCACACACCATCCGGCTGACATGACCACCGCCACCAAAATCCAGTGTTTCGTAGCGCTCGGTGACGCTTTCGATGGGCAGCGCGCTTAGCGGCGTTAGCGTTTTGCACTGTCCGTCGGACAAAATATGCCCATCGCCAGCAGGCAACAGTACGAAAGCCCCCTCTTCCAGGCTGAATACAGAATCCTTCACGCGACACTCTGCCTCACCCTCAAGCATGATGTGATACATCATGCAGTTGGGCATTGGGGGCATGGTCATGCCCCAGGGACGCGTCAGTCTCGAGCTGGTGTAAAACGCGCTTTGCATTCTCAAGCTGTCGAGTAGCTTGCCAACCGGATGATCTACAATCTGTGTGGCTGCTCGTGATTTGTAATCAAACGACATACCTGGCCTCTTGCACGTCTAGCTGCGCTAAAAACTATAACCCGCTTCGTGTTCACATGGCGAACTGTTTGCCAACACTGTACAGATAAAACCGGTACTGGGCGGGCTCTTATCTCGTTGCATCCAAAATTCAAGGCTCAGACAACCAGCAGGAAGCCGGAACTAATTGCAGCCACCGTGCGCACATGATTCCAGAACACCCACTTGTCGAGATAACGCTGCCAGACCTGCTCACGTTGCGCGCCCGCCTCTTTCAGCTGATTATTCAACGGCACATTCTTGAATATCGTCACCAGTGTCGTACCGACCAGGAATACGAGAGCAGCGATGAATAACAAACCCTTCGCAGCGACCACGAGATACAGTGAGCCCAGTCCGGAAATCCAGAACACCGCCATAAAGACCGGATTGAGAATAACCTTGTTGATCTCAACCATGACATCCGCGCCCGCTTCAAACTTGGCGAGAGATGCCATGACGGTGTTAGAGAACGTAAAATACAGCCCAACCATGATTATCATCGAAAGCTGAATCAATGACTCAAAGACTTGCAGGATCTGGATACTCATGATCAAGCTGCCTCGGTGAAGTACTGCATGTTTTTCAGAATATACTGATCGAAGCTCGTTGCAGGACGGCCCAGCGCTCTCTGGACACCATCGGTGATTGACTCACTGCGACCGTCGAGCACCTCGCCAAACAAATAGGCCACTGTTTCGATAACATCTTGCGGCACAGCATCCCTGGCCATTCGAGCTTGAAACTCGCCGATACTGATCGACTCGAAGCCTACCTGCCTGTTCAGGTGCTTGCTGAATCTGGCGGCGATATCGGCAAAGCTGATCAATTCAGGCCCGGTGACTTCATACAGTTGCTCGCTGTGCCTGTCGTCGATGAGCGACGCAACGGCAATGTCAGCGATATCGCGAATATCGATAAACGGCTCGGTAATATCCGTGACAGGCAACGCGATATTGCCATCCATGATGAACTGGCGAAACAGGCCCTCGCTGAAATTCTGATTGAACCAGGAGGCGCGCACGACCGTCCAGCTGATACCTGATTGTATGATGATGTTCTCGCATAGCTTGGCTGCAGGCTCACTGCGACCGGAAAGCAAGGTAATGTGCCTGACCCCCTTCATCTTTGCCAGCGCGCAGAACCTGGAGATATCTTCAGGTGCTTTGGGTATCGCCAGATCAGGGTAGTACGTCAGGTAAACCGCATCGATACCATTGAGTGCTGCTGCCCAGCTTGTCGGATCATCCCAGTCAAAATGCACTTCGCCGTTGCGGCTCGCTCCTTTGGGTTTTAACCCAAGCGTCTGCAAGCCCGCCATAACGCGTGAGCCAGTCTTACCGGTCGAACCAATGATCAAGTACTGTGTTGCCAAGTCCATAATACTGCCCTCGTGTAATTGTTGATATGACAAGGTCAGTGTAGTGGCGAGCGGACAGGATAAATTTGCCGCGCGTTCAAGATGCTTTGCATATCGTACAGCCACATTGGAAAGAACGGGGAGGTTAGCTACTGTCCCGGCGCTCGAAACCGTCACCGCATCAGTATTGTTTGAACTGACTTAAGCGACCATTCGTCGGCACCAAAAATTTACGTTACACTTATCCGCGTTTCAGCCATATGCCTGTTTTGGATTGCTCTCTTGGGCTATTCTCTGCGCTGGATACAGATAACCCAAACGGAAAAACTCAGTGAATACATCAACAACAGCACAAAAAGCCTGGCTGGAATCCATGCAGGCCGGTCAGCAGAATTTTCAGCAGGGTAAGATGGAGGCCGCGCTAAAGGCTTTTACCAACGCTACCTCGCTCGATCCCGAACGAGTGGAGGGCTGGATCAACCTGGGTTCGGCGCTGTTTGAATTGAAGCATTTTGATTACGCCGCCACGGCACTTAGAAAGGCCGTCGAAATGAACCCGAAGCTGATGATTTCGCACCTGTTGTTTGGGGACGCTTTGCGGATGTTAGGCCGCTCGAACGAGGCCTTCTCCAGCTATAAACAGGCGGTTGCTCTGGAGCGTACGCCGCTCTCTCTGAACAAGCTGGCTTGCGCGATGCCGTCACAGGGCCAGCTGGATTTTGCGGAAGGCCTGTTCGAAGAAGCCATATCGATGGACCCCAATTTCACTATGGCACGCGTTAACCTGGCTACGCTTCAGATTCTACTAGCGCGTTTCGACAATGCCGCTACACAGCTAAAAGAGGTGTCTAAACTGCCGCTTACACCGATGGAGAAAAAGGAAGTAGAATCCGCCCAGCGTGCATTGTCAGAGCAAAAACGGCTCAACGACGCGATTTCACAGTTGACGACGCACAACAATCCGGCGCCGCTGGAGTCCGCCCTGCGCGAACTCCCCGACGAACTCGATCGCGTTGATGAAGCGATGATTGAAACGTTGCAGCGCTATGCCGAATCAGCGAGAAGCCTTGAAATTGAACCGGTGGAGATTATTCCCGACTTGCCGGCTGATTGGCCGATAATTGAAGCAATGTTCATGATTCCGATGGTTTCAAATGTCGAAGAGTATCGGCAGCTCCAGCTGGATATCGAGCAGGAATCGGAGCCCTCTTTTCAATTGCGACAATCCTTGAATATGGTGCCTGCCATTGAAGCTGCTCGCTTGTGCCAGCTTGATTTGGCGGACCCGGTCAAAGCAGAAGTTCACCTGCGGCACTGGCATGCGCTTTCCTGCCACCAGTTACCCGGTTTTTTGCCCGGGCATTTCAAATACGCGCAGAATATGACTGCGGGTGACCAGATCGCTCGACGCTTGGAGCCGGGCTTTGCCAGCGCTACTTTCAGAAGCTTTATCGAGAATATATACAACCAACTCCCGCCGGGGTATCCGCGTGCCCTCACACTGTTAATAGCACTGGCGGATATGCATCTGTTTGGCGATGGAAACGGCCGTACTGCCATCACGTGGCTGAATCGGGAGTTGGAGTGGGCCGGGCTAATGCCCGCGATTTTTTCCGCTAAACTCGGATTTCTGGGCGACCTGGGTAAGTCAGAGCGAACGGTGAGGACGAATGGCGGGAATCTCTCCCCATCAGCACAAGTGTTGGTACAGGGCCAGCGCGACGCAAGGTATTTCTGCTCTATGCTGGCCCGAAGCTGAACGGGCTGGGAGACAACATGCCAGCGCAGATTACTGGCTGGCAGCCTGTTTCTTCAGTACCTGAATTCTGGCCAATTCGCGCTTGTACACGCCAGCCACCTTCTCCACACCCGATTCCGTCAAACCGCCGTCGTTGCCGCCCACCACATAACTACCATAGATGCAGGATGCAGTCATCAGCCCCCCGGATATAATGTTGATATCAATGTTTTCATCTTTCATGGTGTTCGCGAGATCAATGAAGCGATCTACGCACTCTTTATGAAGCTCTTCCTTTGACTTGGCCATGTTGAATAATTCACCTTTGGTAACGATTGAGGAGGACCCGAATTCTACCACCTCCAGTTATTCTCGGCCTCGGTTTCCTTCCGCGATGATACAAAATAATTTTCGATATTTCCAAGTTTAAGGTAGCATCCGTCGACCGATTTCGAAGTGCAGCCGACCAGATGACCCAACGCAAGTTCAAACCAGTTCTGCATGGCATCAGTGGCCAGGCCTTTGCAATCGCGACTTCAATTTGCGAAGAATATTAGCCCGTCTGTACTTTGTTAAACCTCAAACTCCGCTTGATTTCAAAGCTTGCACGTAGGTCATTATGCTATGCAACTATTGCAGCCTACCAGATCAATACTCGTTGCAACTTGATACCTCGCCATTTACTTTACATCTGTTTCGCTAACCGACCAAGCGCTTCAATAGCACTGCGAATGCAACTCCTCTGCAACCCATAGTTCAGCCGCATACAATTTCGATATTCGCCTGAAACGGAGAACATGGGCCCCGGAGCAAAGTTTATACCCTCCTCCAATGCCAGCTGATAAAGGGACATCGTGTCTATGTCTCCCGGTAACTCAAGCCATAGGAAGTAACCGCCTTTCGGGCGAGAAATTTTCGTTCCGCTGGGGAAATAGTTGGCAACAGCCGTCGCCATTTCTGCTTGCTGGTCCTCCAACAATATTCTCAGCTTGCGCAGATGACGATCGTATTGCCCTAGCAGTAAATAGTCCGCGATAGCCAGCTGAGCCGGCACAGAGGCCGAGAGTGACGTCGTTAACTTGATGCGACGCATCGGCTCAAAATAGCGCCCAGGCAGTACCCAACCGATGCGATACCCGGGCGCCAATGACTTGGAAAATGAGCCACAGTGGATAACGAGCCCGCTTTCATCAAAGGTTTTCGCCGGCTGCGGATAAGTCGTCCCAAAATACAGCTCCGCGTAGACATCGTCCTCTATAAGTGGAATATCGTGTGATTTCAGCAACGCGACCAACGCTCTTTTTCGGGATTCCGACATGCTGGAACCCAATGGGTTTTGAAAGTTCGTCATACACCAGCATACCCGAACGTCGTGCTGCTCCAATGCCTCTTCAAGCACTTCCAAATCTAACCCTTCCTGCGGATTCATTGGAATTTCTATAGCCCGAAGATTCAGAAGCTGAATCAGCTGTAGCGCCGCATAAAACCCGGGCGATTCGATCGCCACTGTGTCACCCGGTTTAGTCAGCGTTTGTAACGCCAACGTGAGTCCTTCCAATGCGCCGTTGGTGATGACAATTTCATCAGCCGAAACTGGCACACCAGCGCTCATGTAGCGCCGGGCTATAGCCTGACGCAGCACCTCATTGCCAGGGCTCAGGTTTTTACTGCCAGCATTCACTTGGGGCGCTCGATTAGCACGGTTGAGTGACCGGCTCAATTTCCCCAATGGAAATAGGTCCGGCGACGGGAAAGCGGCACCTAGTGGCGCAATGTCAGAATCGCCAACCGCATCCAACACAGAAAACACCAGTTCGTTAATCGACACTTCGGTAGATCTTACGACAGGGTTGGTCCGAGTTAATTCTGGCAACTGCTGGTGCACGTTGTCGCAAACATAATATCCGGAGCGCTCTCGCGCGCGCACAAGTCCACGACTCTCCAGCAGGTAGTAGGCTTGAAATACAGTGGATGGGCTAACGCCAAAACGGGCACTCGCCTGACGGACGGAAGGCGCTTTATCTCCCGGCCCCAACAACCCGCCGCGTATCATTTCTGCGATTTGTTCGGCCAGCTTTTCATAGCGTTTCATCCGGCCGAGATTAAACTGATATGGTTTTTAATTCAATTTCTGATTCTGTACTGATTTTGAAACATCACCTATCCTACTTGTACTGTTCGATTTACCGGCGAGGCATTGCAATGAAATCCAAAAATCAGCCAACTAGCGCCCACGATGAAGAGTCTGTGCCCCATGTTTCCCTCCTGCAAATGGTTGGCAGTATTCTGGCTTCGTTCTATGGTGTCCAAAGCTCAAAAAATCGTCACCGGGACTTTCAGTCAGGGAAGGCGGGAGCCTTTATAGCCGTGGGAATTTTGATGACGGTAGTCTGGTACCTGTTGATCTATTTGGCGGTTACCCTCGTGCTGCATATCGCCAGATAGGTACTCCTCGTGATCAAAAATCCGAGAGACTTTGTCCATGTGGACGAATTCTGGAACGCCGACGACCATTGGCCCAGTTACTTTCTTGGTAACACGGTCTGGGTGTATTACGACGAGTACAATCCGGGACTCATTGGCGACGAGGATTACTGTCGTATTCTTGTCCACACGAGCGAGAATAGCGGCCTTATCTACAAACGCCCCTTATCTGATAAACCTGTGCTCGACGCGCTCCTGCAAGAAATTCAACGACCTGTTTCTGAACAACAGCTGGTAGATCTCGGCTTTAGATGGTGGCAGGGGCGTTATGACTAATGCCTGGAACAGCTGCCGAGGCTTATGCGTGCGATGCTTACGAGCAAATCGTATTGCGCTCCGCAGATAGAAAAGAATGATTTCGCGTTCCGTAGGGCTTCAATCCCGCACTCCCTGAGCGCTAATCCAGTTTTCGGTATGCATCTAAAATCGGCTCGAATTCTGATGGTGTGGAGCCATGAATCACTACGCCATCGGCACCATTTTCCAGCTGATTTTTCCAACCCCGGGCACAATCTTCTACAGAACCGATACCGGCGGGTAGCCAGTCTTCAGGTAAGAGTTCGCTAATTTTTTCAAGTTGCTCCAGTGTCGCGACACTGTCGATTCCCCCCAACATCGAGGTCACAACGTCGTTGCTACGAAATGTCGCAAGGATCGCAGGATCCCAATCATTGAGGGCAACCAAGTGTTCTGCGTAACCCGGCGCCTGCATATAGGTGGCCATGCGCGCGACTAGCTTCCTCAGATAATCCTCTCGAGTCGGATTAAGTACGGTAGCGTATACAGAATAAATGCGAATAGCATCCGGGTCCCTACCCGCCTCTTCAGCACCCTGACGGACCAGCGCTTTCGCTCGCTGTAACCCCTCATCGGTGATAAATGTATGCAGATGAACGCCATCGAAGTGGCGACCGGCAAAGCGCAGACTATTAGGGCCAAAGCCTACGAAATGGATCGGAATGTCTGCGCTCATCCAGTCGCCCATAGACAAGTAAGGCAAGCTGCCCATCTCTCCCTCATGACCCATAACTTTTTCGCCGCGCCATAATGTGCGCAACACCTCTAACCCCTCGACTAGTTGCGCATTAGTGACGTTCTTAAGGCCCATCAGGTCATTGCGAATTCCCACGCCGCGAGCGAGACCCAGCTCAAACCTGCCGCCCGACAAATAGTGCAGACTGCTGCACATGGAGGCCAGAACCAATGGATGGCGAGTATGAATATTGGTTGCCGCTGTGGCCACATGAATTCGCTCAGTGACCGCCAGGGCCGCTGAGCAAATCACGCCGGCATCCTTGACATCAAACCGTTCTGACAACCATACCTTGCCAAGACCGAGCGATTCCGCTTGCTTGGCTTCCTCGATGGCATCGGCGGGAGACATCGTATGTCCCGGTAACAGATAACAACTCAGTTCTGGGAAATCCAGGGGTTGCGTCATTCTTCCAATTCCTTTTTCATCACCTTGTAATCTGTACTTTACTCCGAGAAAAGTATAGAGACAGTCACAAAGATCAATGTGATAGTACGCGTATTCAGTCTCATTGATCTAGAATACTCCCGTAAAACGATCAACCTTCTGCCAAACATCGAACAAAGGACATAGTGAGATCACTCCCGCTCAATCCCTCATTCGAACACTGTTTTAAGCGGATACTCTGTTTACTGTATTGGTTTTGACGTTACTCAAAAATCTGAGTCATTTGCCACCTGCGAGGGCGAGACTCCAAATTGCCGCTTGTACAGATAAGCAAAGTGACTAGGGTTCGCATAGCCAACTTGCATCGCGACATCCACGACCCGGACGTTGGCCTGTTGCAAAAGTGTTTGGGCCTCCAGTAAACGCTGGTTTTGTAGAAACTGGAAAATGGGTTGGCCATACTGTTGTTTAAATCCTGCTTTCAAACATTTCTCGTTCAGGCCAATTTGGCTCGAAATTTCCCGGATCGTCCAAGGGTGGGTAATATCACTGAGGAGTAATTGATATGCGCGAGCTATCAAACGGGCGTGTTTAGAGTTAATTTTAGAACAGGGATCGCTCTGCGATACCTTTAACTGGGAGAAAGTAGTGGAAAGTATTTCTAACACCCGACTCTCTATCACCAAGTCGTCTGGCCGCTCACAGAGAACCTGTTGCAGCACATATCCTGCATGCGCAAGTGTCTTTCCCGTAGCCTGACGCAAGCCAATCCACGCGCCTCGGCCAGAACTGTAATGCCAGGGGTGCACAGCCGTTAATTCGTTCATCATCGGCGCACCTGACAAACGCTGCAGAAAAGCGAACCCCAAACGTATATCGATACCTTTCAGACTCACACCTGCAGGGAGTCGCATAGTGTTAGTCATACGGTTATGCATGACGCAGACATAGGTAGTTCCGGACAGATAAGGAATGTTCGGAGACTGAAGGTCCTGGTCATGAATTAGCGCTGAACCGCCCCCCTTCAATATCACATTGATCGATACACACGGATCGGTAGCCGCATCCACTCGCTGTGACTGACCTGTACATATGTCGTACACAGACAGGTCAAATCCATCTCGCAAACTTAGCCGACGAACCTGTCCGCCTAGATCAGAGGCAGAAGGCAGGTAGTTGTTGATGTTCATACCAACAGCCTCTGGCACGGCTGACCTGATGTTCTGGGCGATATTACGTTCATTGACCATGGACCAACCCGGCTGTAAAGCGGCAAACCTGTGATGAGAATGATTATTATTACAAATAAACCCTGATCACGTCCATAACCACCCCGATCACGGTGGCTGCTAGCAATGGAAAGCACCATTCTTGCCTGGATAGGCACCATTGACACGAAACAGCCACTAACTAGTAGGACCTGCGCCAAATGAAAGTTAGCTACAGAAATCGCAAATTGAGAATCGGAGTCGGTCCCTTCCCGTGCGTAATGCTCTGTTTGGGACTGGCACCAATGGTCGTCTCGGCTCAGCAAATGCTTGAGGAGGTAATCGTAACCGCGCCCAAGCGCACAACATCCGTTTTCGACTATGAAGGCATGCTCAGCGTAGTCAGCAAAGAGGCGCTTACACAGCAACAGGTAGAGGCCATTGATGAACTCGGTCGAACAGTAGCGGGATTAGTATTCCGCCCACGAGGGAATCGCGCCTATGACAACGTTACCCTTCGCGGGCAATCCTCTGTCGATTTCTATGAACCTAAAGTGCAAGTCTACATCGATGGGTTTATCCAGGATCAGGCCACTTTTGGCACACTACTTCCGGGCTCGGTCAAGCAGGTAGAGGTTCTCTACGGCCCGCAGGGGACACTGTACGGCAGTGGTGCCGTCGGTGGTGTAATAGACGTAGTCACACTAACCCCTGAGGAATCACCCACCGCCAGCTTCAACACACGCCAAAGCAATCTCGTTGAGGAATATTCGCTATCCGCTAGCACCGACATATACCGGGGCTGGTCTGCAGATGTATCGGGTATACGCCAGGATATCGATGGAGAATATAAGGATGAAATAACCGGGTCCAGACTGGGAGATTCCACTAACAAAACCTATCGCGCGCGAATCTACTATGACTCTGCAGACTCACCGTGGTCGATGCGCCTTGAAACATCGGGCGCGAATATTAAATCGACAGAAGAGCAATACGTCCCGGTCGCTCAACTGCAGCAGCGCATAGCCTACCCGGTAGAAAATCATTACACGCTGGACTCCTACCAGTACGGGCTTACCATAATCTATGAGCTTGGCGATATCACATTGACGTCCCTGACCTCCTACCAGGATCGCAATCTGAAACGCACAGTATTCGGGTCCTACAGCCCAGAAGATCAAAACACTACCACGCAGGAGCTGCGCCTAAGCTCCGATCCCGATGCGAGTGAAAAATGGTCTTACACGACCGGGGTTTACTACGAATCGGTCGATTTTGATTTCTCACGTCCTGCATATGCAATGTATTCTCATCAGGATATCGAGACGCTGGCACTTTTCGGTGAGCTCACTTTGCAATTCACCGAGGACCTATCAGTTATTGCCGGGGCACGAGCGGAAGAGCGTAAAGTCAAAGCCAACGGCTCTTCTGGCGCGCTCTATGAGCAGGAAGATGACGATTTTTCTGCCGTTTCACCGGCCCTGACACTAGGCTATCAACTCAATGATGCTACACGCGTTTATTCGCTCTATAGCTCCGGTTATAAGCCCGGCGGGTATACGCGTTTGCTAACCCCCGAGAATGCCAGCTTTAGCTACGACTCAGAAAATGTGGACAATATAGAGGCGGGTATCAAACATATTTTCCTGAACAACCGGGCACAAATTGATCTAGCCGCATACTGGACGCGTAATGATGATTACCAACTTTATGTAGGCGTCACACCCAACCAATATCTGCAAAACGTGGGCAAAGCCGAATCCAAGGGTTTGGACCTGAATATTCGGTGGATGATAACTGAAGCCATAAATGCATCTCTTGGCTATGCATGGAACCGCACAGAATTCACTGACTACGACAACCCTCTAACACCTGGGCTGGATTTGCAGGGCAACAAATTGCCATACACCCCAGAGCAGGCGCTCAACCTGTCAGTGACATACCGTGTGGATCTTCCCGGTCAGTGGGGCAGTATCACGTCAGGCTTGCACGCGAACTATATCGACAAGATGTATTTCGATGAAACCAACACTATCGGCGAGGATGCTTTCACCCTATACAACCTCACAGTGGCTTGGCAACTGGCCGAGCACTACAGCATCCAGCTCTACGGCACCAATCTCGCCGACAAAACCTACACCACCTACGGCTTCGAGTACACGGGCGTGGGTGAACTCTACCAACTCGGTGCTGGCCGAGAGACCGGCGTGCGTTTTAGTGCGGAGTTTTGATTGATGTCGAGTGCTACGCTGCAGCGATGGCTAAGCATACATTCGTGGTCTAGCCTGGCTTCGACCTTGGTACTAATAGTGTTGTTTGCGAGTGGTCTGCCACTAATATTCAAAGGCGAACTGGAGTTCCTGTTAGGATATGGCACTGAGCCATCTAGCACCGCTACAGGAGACAGCAGCACGTCGCTCGATGAGCTGCTGGTGTCTGCACAAGCAAACTTTCCCGGAAAGGCTGTTCACTATATTGTGTGGGAAGAGGATACACCTGACTTGGTAATTCTCAATATTGGCGACACCCCCACTTCTCATTTCAGCAAGAACTTTAATGTTGTCATGAATCAGTACAGCGGTGACCTTGTAGAAAGTGCACCCTCGCCACTGCAGCTTTTTATCGACCTGCACACCACATTGACGATGGGCCCTTTCGGCTACACCTTGATGGGTTTTGTTGCGCTGCTGATGATGGTCGCCCTGATCAGTGGTGTGGTTGTATATGCACCACACATGCGCCGACTGGAATTCGGCGAAGTCAGAAGCACCTCTAGCCGACTTCGCTGGCTGGATCTTCACAACCTGATTGGCATGGTCACATTAGGTTGGGCGCTAGTCGTGGGAGGGACTGGCATGATCAACAGCTGGGGGGAGTATATCCTGATGAGCTGGCGTTCAGGACAGTTGGCAGAAACGGTTGCAGATTATCAAACAATACCACCCCCTTCTGTCGCAGAGTTCGCTTCACTAAATACAGTGGTGGCTGCCGCGCAATTGGCCCTACCAGATGGCGAGCTGTACTATATCTCCTCGCCCGGCGCATTCATGTCCACAGCCCATCACTACAGCGTCTTTATGCGAGGCAATACAGCTCGCACCAAATTTTTGCTGCACCCGGTACTGGTCGATGCCCGCACTGCTGAAGTAACAGCCGCCCCGGCCTTGCCCGCTTACATTAACGCGTTACTTCTCTGCCAGCCCTTGCACTTCGGAAATTATGGTGGGATGCCATTGAAAATTCTCTGGGCAGTGTTTGATATTTTAACCATTGTGCTCCTGGGCAGTGGCGTGTATTTGTGGCTGGACCGGCGACGTCCTTTCAAGAAGGACAGGGGGATAAACAATGTTCAGTCGATCTAAACTGAAGCACATTTACGCCATCCCTCTCGTGTTGCTGATAATGTCCGTTGCAGGGTTATCGCTAGCACTGCTAGGAGACAAATTGTGGGATATGGCTTCGTGGATATTGCTATCGCTGACCTGTCTTGCGTTGTTTCTGCGGCCTACTAGAAGGCAATTTCACAAATGATGAACTTTCTGGCTTTAGGCAGTATTCCGGTAACAATGCTCTGGGGCATTGATCGAAACCAAATAGTGCCAACTATACAAAGCAGGTTGCCGGGCAACCATTGTAGTAAGGTGAGTCGCTTTTCCAACTTTCCGAGAGGGCTATGAAGAACAAAACAGTGTAGCCCCCCCCATTCGCCCAAGCATCAATCCTGTTGTCCAACTCCTGCAGCATATGTCAACGCCGATCGGCATTGGGAGACGTCAAGTGACGTAGGAACGGCCGCGTGTCGTTTCCAAGCCCGCGGAATTTGTCTCGTCCACGTCCGTACACGCTCGAATGTTACACAAGGCAGGATTGCACAACATCTTATTGCAAATGATAATGATTATTATTACCATGTGCCTTCCTTTTGTTCCGAACATGGAAATAGGTCATGCACCACCACTGCCCCATCGCCACATCCAGCCGCCTGAGACAAAGGGCCACTGCCATGACCCTCATCCTCTGTGGATTCCCTACCACAACCGCGCTCGCGCAGGAGTCTACCGTAGCCAAAGAGAAGACCGCAGCGGAGGTTACCGCACAGAAAGAAAGCCCGGCGATGGAAGAGGTCATCGTACGCGGCTCCTACACCACCGACGACCAACTCAACTCCGCGACAGGCCTTGGCCTCTCGATACGGGAAACGCCACAATCTGTCAGTGTGATGACCTTCCAGCGCATCGAAGACCAAAATCTGAACTCGCTTACTGACGTGGTGCTCAACGCTACTGGAGTCTCCGCCAAGGAACTCGACAGTTCGCGGTCCACATTTGCAGCGCGGGGCTTTGAAATCGACAACTATCAACTGGATGGCGTGCCCATCAGCTGGAGCCCCGGTGGCGATGCCGGTGAAACCCAAACCGATATGGCCGCGTATGAACGCATCGAAATAGTGCGGGGCGCCACTGGCCTGCTGACCGGTGCGGGCAACCCTTCCGCGTCCATCAACCTGGTGCGTAAGCACGCCGACAGCAAGGAACTCACTGGGATTACATCTATAGGGGCCAGCCGGTGGAATAACTACGACGCGATGGCCGATATCAGTACACCGATCACCAGTGACGGCTCGATACGCGCGCGTGCGGTGCTTAGTTACGCTGATGGTGACTCGTGGACTGACCTGCTGGGCAATACCAAGAAAGTGGCCTACGGCACCATGGACGCCGATCTGGGCGTGAGCACTCTGTTGCGCGTTGGCGCCAGCTACCAGGATAATGACCCCACCAGCTCCACCTGGGGCGGTCTACCGGCATGGTTCAGTGACGGCTCACGGACCGATTGGCCTGACTCAAAAACAGTGGGCGCCGACTGGACACGCTGGGCCTCCACCAGCACGACATACTTCGCGACGCTCAGGCACGAATTTCTGAACAAGTGGACCGCCTCGCTAGATTACAATCGAGCCGAGAACGATGCCAACCTGCATCTACTGTATCTTTCCGGCACACCAGACAAAGTCACCGGTGAGGGCATGAGCACCTCGCCCTATCGCTCTGACACCACACGTGAACAGGACAGCATCGGAGTGAACGTATCGGGTTCGTATGCTTTGTTGGGGCGAGAGCATGAAGCGGTAGTGGGCTATAGCTGGATGGACCAGAATGAGAAAACCCACACTTTTGACCCGCTGGGTGAATCCCCCGGAGTGGGCAATTTCTTTGATTGGGACGGCTCGTATCCCGAACCTCAGTGGGGTGATCGCAATACGGATATTGAACTGGACACGGAACAAACTGGATTCTACGCCGCGACGCGCGTCTCCCTAACCGACGCACTGAAACTGGTGCTCGGTGGCCGACTCGCCAGTTGGGAATCCAAGGGGCAAAGCTATGGCGCATCGGTCGACTACCACGACAGCAATGTGTTTCTACCGTACGTCGGCGCACTCTATGACATCACCGAATCGACCTCGGCCTACCTCAGCTATACCGAGATCTTCAAACCGCAGAACGCGCTAGACCGCAATGGTCAGCAGCTCGATCCAATTATTGGCGAGAGTTACGAGATCGGTCTAAAGAGCGGTTTTTTCAACGATTCACTCAGCACAACCGTCGCAGTATTCCACATCAAGCAGGACAATCTCGCCCAGATCGATACCGGGAACTTTATTCCTGGCACCATTTTCGAGGCCTCTCGGGCTGCCGAGGGCGCAACCAGCGAAGGTTTTGAACTGGAAGCGGTTGGTGCCATTACCGAAGGTTGGGAAATCGCAGCCAGCTACACGCAATTCAAAGCGCAGGATGCGGACAACATCAACGTCAACACGAGCCAACCGCGCAAGATGTTCAAACTGTTCACTACCTACCACGCATTCACCGGTATCCTGTCAGACCTCACCCTTGGAGGCGGCATCAACTGGCAGGGAGAAAACTACACACCTGCCCTCAATCCCACCACCGGCGCCGAGGAAAATCTGGTGCAGGACGACTACAGCCTGATCAACCTGATGGCGCGCTACGACTTCAGTGAGCAACTCTCAGCACAGATCAACATCAACAACTTGCTGGATAAAACCTATTACAGCCAGATCGGCTTCTACAGCCAGCTGGCATACGGCAGCCCGTTTGATGTCAGCGCGGAACTGCGCTACCGATTTTGACCCAGGGGGTCTTTCGTGTCTTGCATGGTACTGCTGTGCAAGATACGCTTTTTATTGCGGAATATTAAAGTGCGTACTATTTTCGTGTTGCTGCATCGCTGGGCCGGTCTATTTATCGCGGCCTTCCTCATTCTGTCTGGCGTGACCGGTGCAGTGATCTCATGGGATCACGAACTGGACGAATGGCTGAACGCCGACCTGACCAAAACTCAATCGGTCGGCACAGCACTGCCAACACTGGACCTGATACAGGCGGTTGAGGCGCGGCATCCGACAATACAGATAACCTTTGCCCCATTGCGCGCAGAACCGGGACACACATTGTCCCTGTTTGTCATGCCACGGATTAATCCTGATACCGGTGAACTGTATAAAGTCGACTTTAATCAGATTTTTGTAGATCCGGTCAGCGGTATGGAACTGGGTAAGCGCGAATGGGGAGCAGTGTGGCCTATCACGCGCCGGAACCTGGTGTCGTTCATGTACGTACTGCACTACAGTCTGCACATGCCTGAATTCCTGGGTATCGACCGGTGGGGCGTTTGGCTGATGGGCATCATCGCGCTAATCTGGATGATTGACTGCTTTTCCGGCCTTTACTTGACGCTGCCGTCGCGTCGTCGCAACCATTCTCGCGTATTGAAAAACAACGCTGGGCGCCTCGCCGCGCCGGATATCACTAGTAACGTTTGCCCTGACCTTAAACCGCGCTCCTGGTTACAGCGCTGGCTGCCCGCGTGGAAAATTCGTTGGCATGGCAACAGTTATAAACTGAATTTCGATCTGCACCGCGCCCTGAGTCTCTGGACCTGGATACTCTTGTTCGTCGTTGCCTTTACTGCATTTTCACTGAACCTCTACCGCGAAGTGTTCTTTCCCGTCATGAGTCTGGTTTCAGATGTCACGCCCAGCGTATTTGATACCCGCGAGCCCCGGCCTGAGACCGACCCAGTGGTTCCGCAACAGGACTTTGCCACAGCAATCTCACATGCATCCCGGATAGCCTACGCCAAGGGCTGGGAAGAACCCGCCGGCTCGATTTTCTATTCACCAGACTTTGGCATATACGGCGTGGCTTTTTTCCACCCGGAAGACGGGCACGGGGCAGGCGGTGCCGGGCACCGAACAATTCATCTGGACGCCGTGGACGGAAGAGAACTAGGTGCGTATGAACCATGGCAGGGCACAATTGCTGATCTGTTTGTACAAGCCCAGTTTCCGATTCACTCTGGGCGTATTCTCGGGCTACCGGGACGGATACTCATTTCGATTATGGGTATTGTGATCGCACTGCTGTCTGTCACTGGCGTGGTCATTTGGTGGCGCAAGCGCGGAGCGCGCAACGCCAAAACCACCTCCGTTACTCGAAGCACGGATTCCTTCCACACAAAGCCGTAACTGCAACGGAAATCAAAACACTTGTTGTACCACCGGCCCATGACTTTGATAATCCCCAGTATTCCCTGGCGGATATTCAACTGTACATCGTGCTGGGCTTTCCGATAAGTCACGCTTCATTGGTGCAGATTGAATTTGAAAATTATATTTTAATGTTTAGACACTTAAGTCACTCCCACGCGATAGTAAACAAACACATATTTTCCTCTTTTTTGTGATAGCCAAAAATCAACATTTTTGGAAATAGCATGAAAAATGCCATGCCCAGAATATCCTTCCAGGTACTCGAAAAATTGCCGATCAGTACCGCCACTCAGCACCCCTTCATCTCGCAACACTGATAAAACCTTACCAGCAGCCAGATGGGCCGCCATACCATGCCACGCATAGGCGGGATCCCAGTCCATGAAGAAACACGGACCCGCGCCGTGTGGGATGAATAGTACCGGCTGTTTGGTGGATGCAACGAGCGATGCGGTCGAATGGGTCAGAGATTAGCTCTGCCCGGTGCGCGCTACGTCACTAGCCTCCCTTGCTGGAAATCACGAATAGCCTGTTCGATTTCCTCAGGCTGGTTCATCACAAAGGGGCCATGCTGGACAATGGGTTCACGCAAGACCTCACCAGCCAGGACCAGCGCCTCGAAACCCTGCTCGCCTGCCCGCAGTGCCAGCTTGTCACCAGTGCCGTAAACACCCAGTTGCCTGGTCTTTAACTCTGTGCTGTATCCAGCATAAGCAAACACCAGGACCCGTTCGTAGTCTCCGACATCCAGAATAAATTCCGCGCCGCTCACTACTGACACATCTGCCAGCAACGGTCGGGTGGCCATGGCCGGCAAGCAACCGTTAAGTGTCGTTTTTTCCACATTCATCTCACCGGCGATAAGTCGTACCTCATCGCCAACATCATCCCGGTAGTAGGCGACTTCCGCACTGCGAATATCGCGATAGGCAGCCGGCTTGAATTTGTCCCTGGCGGGTAAATTCAACCAGATTTGAAAGCCGTGCATCAGGCCCTGCTCCTGCTCAGGCATCTCCGAGTGAATGACGCCATGACCTGCCGTCATCCACTGCACATCACCGGGGCCGATCACGCCCTCGTTACCCATGTGATCGCGATGGCGCATGCGACCGGCCTTCATGTACGTGATGGTTTCAAAGCCTCGGTGGGGATGCTCTGGAAAGCCGCCCATATAATCCGTAGCAGTATCCGAGTTGATTTCATCGACCATCAGAAACGGGTCCAATATCTTGTGCATTGATGCGCCGGCAATGCGGTTGATTTTGACGCCATCACCATCACGGGATAGTTTTGACGAATACACCTGCGATAATTGTCTATACATTTGCACCTCCTGCGTTGCGACTGACGTTTTCAGTCAAGCTGGCCCCGGTTATGGGGTAGCGTAAAATCCTGATCGGGCCCCAGTGGCACCACTTGCGTTGGGTTAATGGTGACGTGACTGCCGTAGTAATGTTGCTTGATATGTTCGAAGTTTACCGTTTGCGCCACGCCCGGTTGCTGGTATAACTCGCGCAGATAATGACTGATCGCGGGGAAATCGGCGATGCGCTGGCGGTTAGTCTTGAAATGCCCGTAGTACACGGCATCGAAGCGAATCAGCGTGGTGAACAGGCGCCAGTCTGCTTCGGTCAACACACTGCCCGCCAGGTAGCGCTGACGAGTCAGGGTCGCCTCCACCCAGTCCAGAGCGTCAAAAAGCTTGTAATACGCTGCCTCGTAGGCCTCCTGGGTGGTGGCAAAGCCGGCTCGGTACACACCATTGTTGATCGAGTCGTAAACTCGTTCATTAATGGCGTCTATCTGCGTCTGCAAGGCGTGGGGGTAATAGTCCGTGTCATTACCCGTAAGCTCGTTAAACGCACTGTTAAACATGCGAATAATGTCTGCCGATTCATTGCTGACAATCGTCTGAGTTTCCTTGTCCCACAATACCGGCACAGTGACCCGACCGTTGTAGTTTGGATCTGACTTCAAATACAACTGGTACAGATAGTCCAGGCCGTATTGATCGTTTTTTAATTCCCATCCATGGCTTAGCATCAATGGCTCGACCACCGTGACATCAATCAGCTCCTGCAGATCTTTGAGTTGACGGAAAATCAGCGTGCGATGCGCCCAGGGGCAAGCCAGTGACACATATAAATGGTAGCGCCCGGGTTCCGCCTTGAACCCTTCTCTGCCGGTCGGACCGGCGGCGCCGTCCGCCGTCACCCAGTTGCGAAAGCGGCTGTCCTGGCGGCGGAATTCGCCGCCGCTTGATTCGGTTTCATACCACTGGTCCACCCATTGACCGTTCTGTAACAACCCCATGATCAGGCCTCCTCTACTTCAGGCTGCGCCAACAATGCATCAATCTGCTGCCGGGCCGATGCTATCACCACCTCCGGGGAACCCTTGGAGCCACTGGCATCGATATGAACCACCTCAGTGATACCCAGAAAGCGACAGATGTGTTCCATATAGCGGCTGGCAAAATCCCAGTCACCGCCAATCGGCGTGCCGCCGGAAGCCGTTACAATAAACGCTCGCTTCACACCGGTGAGCCCTTCCGGGCCGTTCTCTGTGTAACGGAATGAAACCCCGGCACGACAGACATAGTCGACCCACTGTTTCAGGTAGGCGGGAACACCAAAGTTGTACATTGCCACGCCCAGCACCAGCGTGTCGGCTTGCTGCAATTCGGCGATCAATGTATTGGACATCGCCAGATGCTGTTGCAAGCTGGCACGGTCATCCTGGTGTGAGCCGTGCACGCCGACCAGGTCCTGCGGACTTATCGGCGGCAGGGGGTTCTTAACCAGGTCCCGTTCCATCACCGGCTGCCCCAGTTGTTGCACCAGATAATCAGTAATGATGCGCGAGTTAGCGCCCTCCACCCGGGCGCTGGAATCAATTTTCAGTACAGTCATAGGATATCTCCTGTTGGAATGTGTTGGGTTGTACTAGCGAAGCCTGGTGCTGATCACTTGATCGGCACTCACACTTCCCGCGCCGCGTATTGCCAGGCTGACACTCACCGCAAGCAGCGCCAGGCCGAATTCATAGCCGTTGTTCGCCATAAACAGGCCGTTTGCCAGATGCACCGTGACGATGGCCACCACCATGGTTAACGCCAACACCACGGCGGCGGGACGCACCAGCAAACCTGAAATCAGGGCCAGGCCACCGAAGAATTCAGCGCTACCCGCCAGAGCCGCCATCAACACGCCGGGCTCCAGGCCAATAGAGGCCATCCAGCCACCCGTACCCTCAAGGCCATAGCCGCCGAACCAGCCAAACAGTTTTTGCGCACCGTGAGCAGTAAAGATAACGCCAGCGGCAACACGCACCGGCAAAGCGTCAAAGCCCGCAGCGGAAGAGGTAATCTGTCTCAATAACGTTTTCATGATGGTCTCCAGATAGAAATGTAAGATTTATTGATCTGACGGATACACTCTATTACTAGATCAACCCGTGAATAAGCGTAGTTATTCGTCTAAAATGTTCTAATTTATTGAACAATAATACTGACGTTAGCTGATCCCGAGGAGCCGATCATGGGCCATTCCCCCATTACCCTTGATGCACTGCAGGCGCTGGACGCCATCGACCGACGCGGCAGCTTCGCCAAGGCCGCTGAGGAGTTGAACAAGGCGACCTCAGCACTTTCCTACATCGTGCAGAAACTCGAAGAACAACTGGGCGTAACACTCTTTCAACGGCAGGGACGACGCTCGGTGCTCACACCAAGCGGCACGTTGTTGCTCAATGAGGGCCGCAAAATTCTCGGTGCTACCGCCTATTTGGCTGACCAGGTGAAAGAGCTGGCTACGGGCTGGGAGCCGAGATTACGCATTGGGCTTGAATCCACTCTTGAGCGTCAGCCCTTTTTCCTGGCCTTGGGTAAACTGCTGGAGGAGCAGCCGAACATGGAGATCGATATTCAGGAATGTGTTCTCAGTGGCGGCTGGGAGGCACTGGAAATGGACAGCATTGACCTACTGGTGGGAGCGCCCGCGCCGGTACCATTGCAAAAAGGCTTCCGAGCATTGCCCATCGCGCCTGCGGATATGGTGTTAGTGGCTGCGGCCAGTCATCCTCTTGCGCGCCTCGCGCACGACCCCCACACCATCGCCGAGCAGTTACCCCACTATCGACGCATCGTCACCCACGATACAGCCAAGCATAGTGTTATGCGGGCAGCGGGATTAACCACAGGGAAACAGGTGCTCTATGTGCAAACCATGGAACAAAAAATACAGGCGCAATTGGCGGGACTGGGCGTCGGGCATTTGCCGCGAAAATTTATTCAGACGCATCTGGAGAGCGGCGCGCTGGTGAAACTGACCACAGAAGCGCGGACTACTGAAAACCTGGAATACTATATAGCCTGGAAAATCAGTAACAAGGGCAAGGCATTAAAACGACTCAGCCAACTTTTGAACGACACTTTTTAGCGATCGATTTGCACGAGTAAAACAAATGCGGCGACATACACCTACTGCCTTTCAACGACAGACTTTGTCAGTGCCAGTTGATCTGCGCTGAAGCCGACCATCTAGGGTGCCGATGTCGGCCTCGTAGGGCAAGAACCAATTCGCGGCGAGGGCATACTCTCCGCGCAGCCCCAACACCCCGTCCCAATGATCCAGCTTCCCAGTCATTGAACGAGCGGGACTCGAGCGGCGTAGAACACTCACCAGTGAAAGAACTCGGGGACAAACAGCCATCCCATTTCCATTCCCAATCTCGAGTACGACGTAGTTCTCTTTACACTTATAACGAAACGGCAAACGAAACGGCGAGCGGTTGCAGCATGCCATAGCTGCAAACCGCCCCACCTTTCAGGTACCGGCTAGTTACCTGTTGGTATCGGTATGGAGATACCGTCTTTTTCCAACGAATCACGGATGTACTTAAATCGCTGGTATCCCGAGATGGTTATCGGGCCCGTATAGGTCTCGCTCTGCAGCTTGCGCGGCGGATATTTCACATAGGTCTTCATGAGATCCTTGATCGCCTCGCTTATCGTGACGAGCGTCCAGGTACGCTCGGTATAATTGTTCATGAAAATGTCATATCGCTCCTGCGGGTCTGCCCATAGA
Source organism: Halioglobus sp. D3-4 (assembly GCF_055809315.1). Taxonomy (NCBI): domain Bacteria; kingdom Pseudomonadati; phylum Pseudomonadota; class Gammaproteobacteria; order Cellvibrionales; family Halieaceae; genus Halioglobus; species Halioglobus sp. D3-4. The sequence goes on along the minus strand of NZ_CM147907.1, from coordinate 380,366 downwards.
TCGAACACCTGAGGTACCGTCGCGACATACTTCTCAGCTCCCTTCCAGCCCAGATTGCTGTCCACTGCCAGGACACCGGTTGCCATGCCATTGTCACCGCGCAGGTTGAACACCGCCTTGTAGTTACCCACTCGGGCGGCGCCCGGGGACAACTCATTCTCGGTGAAGTAGAACCATTCATTACGCTCCGATTTGCCGGTCCCGAACAGCACTGGTGACATGTCGTAGCTGTCAAAATAGATTGGTTGGCCTTCCCGGTCTTCCTTGGGCAGATCGACACCCGCAATAGAAGCAAAGGTAGCCATCAGGTCGAGACCGCCAACAATATCGTGGCTGCGGCTGCCAGGCTTGATCTTGCCCGGCATGACCGCGATGGCTGGCACCCGGTTGCCGCCCTCGCGCACGGTGCCCTTGGTGCCGCGGAAGGGCGTGTAGCCCGCATCCGGGTAGACGTCCTGCCAGGCGCCATTGTCTGTGGTATAGATGACCAGGGTATTGTCATCCAGGCCGAGCTCACGCAGTTTGTCCATGACGCGGCCGATACGGGTGTCCAGTTCGACGACCGAGTCCGCGTACTTGCTCTTGGACAGGGACTTGTGCTCGAACTCCGGTGCCGGCATGTTTGGCTGGTGCACCTTCATAAAGTTAACGTTGATGAAAAAGGGCGTGCTCTTGTCTTTCGCCGCCTCCTCCAGGAATTAGATGGCGGCTTTCTCGACGTAGGCATCGAAATAAGGGATACCGACCACGCCGTTTGGATAGGTCACACCGTGGAGAGTGACATTCTCGTCAGGCTTATCCACGTACTGCCCATTGATCTTGAAGTCTTCTTTCGCTTCTTCACCCGCCTTCCCAGACAAGGATCCCTTGGTGACTTTCTCAAACATCGCCCGCAATTTCGGATCCATGTCCGGGAACCAGGTCGGGTCGGCATAGGTATAGGCATTCAGGTGATACAGGCCCACGTACTTCATCACGTCGTAGCCCTGGGCGTTGGGCAGCGCGTAGTCCGCCTCGCCGAGGTGCCACTTGCCGGTAAAGTAGGTATTGTAGCCTGCCTTTTTCAGCACCGAGCCCAGGGTCCACTCTGCCTTGGGCAGGCCGCCGCCCTGGCCCTGGAAGGCCACGGTGGTCATGCCGCTGCGGTTGGGAATACGCCCCGTCTGCATGGCCGCGCGCCCGGGGGTGCAGCTGGGCTGGGCGTAGAACGAGAAGAAGGTCATCCCCTCGTCGGCCAGTCGGTCGATACTGGGGGTGGGCATCCCGCGCCCGGGCCCGCCACCGTAAGGGCCGAGGTCACCGTACCCGGTATCGTCGGAAACGATGAACAGGATATTGGGTTTGTCGGCCGCAAACGCAGCCCCCTGTATATAAAGGATCGCCGCTGTAGCGATAGCTAAGACTCTGGTGAGTTTCATCTGGTACTCCTTTCGAATTACTCCGGGTTACAACTTATACGCTTTTCGTCAATTCAGAAGAGCGGATTTTCTACCAGTCCCGGTATCACGGGAATGATATTGAGCTTGATTTGGAAATCATTGCCCAGCGACTCCTGGCGCACGACGGATTTCTGCACGCCGAACTGGAACTTGATGGGCAGGTCGCCGAACTTGACGGTCTTGGCGACGGTGAGCCCCACCGGCACGTTCCACTTATTGTCGCTCGCCGCCTTGTCGTTGTAGGTGATGGTCGGGTTGAAACCCACCTGCCAGGCATTAGGCAGGTTCCAGAATCCGAAATATAACAGCGAGCCATGGCTAGTATCTTCTACGTCGTTGCCATCCTCGGCGTAGCTCCACCAGTACTGTGCCAGTAAACCGGTAGTGACCGCTTCGGTCTTGTAAATAACGACACCTGCAGGACCCGCCTCCCAAGTGTCCGTGCCCAGGTCGCCGCTGTGGGTGGGGAACTGGAAGGTGGGACCATAGCCGAACTGCCAGCGATCACCCGGCGTGGTTTTTTTGGTGTATAACATGGGTAGCTGCATATCGCCCAGCCCGTCCTTCGAACTGAAGCTGGCTTCCCCTGTCTCGGGGTTCTTGATACCGTCGGGGTGGTCAAGGCTGGTAACCAGCGGCAAGGTTGGCCGTGTAATGAGTGTGGAGTTTTCTGTCAGGGAAAACGGCATGACGGGCTGCACGATAATCGCCTGACCCGTACGCCACTTGCCGTTACTGAGGTCGCCTTCAGACCAGTTGTAGTCTATTTCGGTAAACAGGGCCCAGACATTGCTCAGTGGGTTGGCCAGTTTCTCGCCGATCTCAGCTGCACTGTCTTCCGCCGCGGCCAGAGCGGGGCCAGCAATCGCCAACAGGCAGGCGCTAATACTACGCGCCATGCTAGCGCCCGGCCTGTGCTTCTCCAATACCCTCGAACTCTCGCTGCTCATTATCACTCAGTCATCAAACGCGAATACCCGGCGCCAGTCGTTTTTCATGCTAATCACCTGCCAGCCGCCCTGCTTCGCCGCATCCATGGTTGACTGTGAGAAGGTGCCAAAGGGTGAGCTCGGCAGCCCGTTGGCGGGACCGTAGGCATACTCGCGCTCAGCATCGTCGTGAAACACGATACCCATCAGCCGCGCACCCTCGCCCGCCGCCGTCCACTGCAGCATCTGCAGGTCGCCATCGGAGTTGCCGAAGGCCGCGATCGGCCTGCGGCCGATGTACATATTGATGCCCACCGGCTTGCCGGTCTTGTCATCGATGAAGTTGATCTCGGGCTGGCGCATCAGCGCCGGTTTGCCGTCTTTCATTTCATACTGTGTCTTGATGCTGGAACCGACCACCTGCTCGGGGGGAACCCCGTAGGCCGCCTGGGTGATCGGACGCATGAACTCAATGCCGCCGCCGGAAACGATAAAGGTCTTGAAACCATTGGCGCGCAAATACTCGAGTAATTCCACCATCGGCTGGTAGGTCAACTGCGTATAGGGCCGCTTGAAACGCGGGTGTTTCGCGGTGGCAAACCACGCTCGCACCTCCGCTTCGAATTCCTCGGTACTCATGCCGGCATGCGTAGCCATGACCAGCTGTAAAATACCTTTTTCACCACTGGCTGCCAGCGTCTTCATATCACCGTCCAACACCGCCTTGAAGGGCTGCGTGGTCTTCCACTCGGGGTGCTGCGGGGCGAGCGCCTTGATCCGGTCCAGGGCGAAGGAGAGTTGGGTGTACATCGGATGCTCCACCCACAGTGTGCCGTCATTGTCGAACGTGGCAATGCGGTCCTCGGGAGCCACGTAGCCATCGCCGGACTCGTTCGTCACTTTGTTCACAAAATCGACAATGGCCTGCCGGGTCGGGCCGTCGTTCCACGAGGGCAGCGGTGCGCCTGCGGCGAAGGCGGGGGCAGACAGAGCCAGGCAGGCTACCACCACGGTGAATCTGAAACGTATAAATGCCAGTGGGGTCATGTTGTGGGATTCTCCAAACTCTTCTATGACTGAATCGACTTTAAGGCAGTGACTCGATAACAACGAACCTCGCGGCTTTCGCGCACGAGGTGGGGCCGCCTGACCTGATTCAGGTTTCAGGTACGTCAAACAAAAGCCACCCGTTGCGCTAGGCACACAGACAAATTTTTGCTTGTTCAGACTATTTAATTTGAAACTACAACTGTTCTGTCGTCAATTCGAATATCCGATATCCGAAAAGAGATTTATTTTTGTGCTGCGGTTACATAAACTACAAAAAGTAATGTATAGGGCCATGGCCACGATGGTAAAGACAAGCCCAACCAGGCAGAACCGGCTACGCTTCACCGGCAAAGTGGATGAGGTCGACTCTCTGGCCGACTGGGTTGGCTATTTTCGTACAGCGCCACTGCAACGTATTCAGACGACATCCGGACCGCTCGGGGCCGAGGTGCACAGCATCCTGACACCACGCGTCGAAGTCCGCGATGCAGCCTTCCGTGCGGGTATTGTTATGACCGCAGACAACCCATTTCCCCGCCTAAGCGTCGCTATCCGCGTGAGCGGAATCGTCAAGCTTTTCGGTAACGCGCTGACTAATTCGAACATGGTTTGCATCGCCGGCCAGAACGGAATGATCGCGCGCCTGGAACCTGGCAGTCATTGGCGTACCATTTCATTCGACTGGGACCTGATTCGTTCGATCGCCGAAGCACACGATTACGCTATTCCCGATGGCGATCACTCCTGTGGCATCCCCATTCCCGCCCTCGTTGAACTGAAAACCCTGCTTTGCCGGACGGCCGCGGGACTGCGTTATGAAGATGTTACCGATGAGGAACTGGAAGACGAACTGGCCCGCGCATTTTTACGGGCAATGAATCCCGGAACCGCTTCCAGGAAAGTGCAACGCGGCAGTCACATGCACGCCGTGCACCGGGTGATTGATTTCATACAGGCGGAGCACATCAACCCGATTACCGTCACGGACATTTGCCAGATCGCCAGCCTCAGCGAGCGAAACCTTGAATATGTCTTTCGTGGCGCAACCGGCGTCACGGTGCAGCAGTATCTCATGCATCATCGACTGCACCGAGCCAGGGCCATGCTGCTGAAGGGAGAGTACGAGCAGGTTAAGGACGTGGCAATCGCCTGTGGCATCCCCCATGCAGGGCGTTTTTCCCAGTACTACAAGCGCCTGTTCGGGCAACTACCTCGGGAAACACTCCCCGGAGGCTGACGCCGGCCCGGATACCAATGAAGCTATGGGCTTGCTGCGCTTCCCGAGTTTGAGATCCAAACGGCCAGTCATCCTCTTGCACGACTCGCACGACCCCCACACTATCGCCGAGCAGTTACCCCATCATCGACGCATCGTCACCCATGATACCGCCAAGCATAATGTTATGCGCGCAGCGGGATTAACCACAGGGAAACAGGTGCTCTATGTGCAAACCATGGAACAAAAAATACAGGCGCAATTGGCGGGACTGGGCGCTCTCGCAATAATTGAGTTCATGGCTATGCCGTCAACAGCTGCATGTTGCCCCGTCTGTGTATCGGGTGTCTGATAACATCAAGGTCACTCGATTCAGCGTGCCCATGGACGTGCACTGGTCACCTTCATAGCGAGCCGGAAACATGTACTTGGATCGACCGGCACAGGTCTTGAGCGCTACCAGAATGTCGCGGTCGGCGACCTTGTAGGTGGCGCCATTGCGCTTGAGTTTGCGTAGTGCTGTATCGGTCAACATATCAGGTTTCTCCTGTGTTTGCGGTTTGTTACCGTCAAGGGTCAGGAGCCTGATGATGTCCCTAGGTTCTTGATATCAAAAGAAGTCAGGGCGTAGTTTTACCGTCATGCCGAAAAAAGGCATGACGGTAAATGGGAGAATCTTAATCTAAGGAATTCGCGATACCGTCGCTTTTACCGACAAATGTTTCCGCTTGCCGTTGATAGCCACCGATAGGCAATGAGACGTAAATTGCCAAGGTCATTAACTTTCCTGATTGCTAACGATGGTCCCTGAAAGACCTATTTTCACTCCCACTCAATCGTCGCCGGCGGCTTGCTGCTGATATCGTAGGTGACCCGCGATACACCGGAGATCTCATTGATAATACGGTTCGAGCAACGCTCCAGCAGGTCATAGGGCAGGTGCGCCCAGCGCGCGGTCATGAAATCGATCGTCTCCACCGCGCGCAGTGCAATCACGTATTCGTAACGGCGGCCATCGCCCACTACACCCACAGACTTCACCGGCAGGAACACAGCGAACGCCTGGCTGGTCTTGTGGTAGTAATCTGCGCTGTGCAGTTCCTCGATGAAGATAGCATCGGCCTGACGCAGCAGATCGGCGTACTCTTTTTTCACCTCCCCGAGAATGCGCACACCCAGCCCCGGGCCGGGGAACGGATGCCGGTAGACCATATCGTAAGGCAGGCCCAGTTCGAGCCCGATGCGGCGCACTTCATCCTTGAACAGTTCGCGCAGTGGCTCAACCAGTTCGAGTGCCATATCGTCCGGCAAGCCACCCACGTTGTGGTGCGATTTGATGGTGTGGGCTTTGCCGGTTTTTGCACCGGCCGATTCGATCACATCCGGGTAGATGGTGCCCTGTGCCAGCCATTTTACCTCGGTCAGTTTTCCCGCCTCTTCATCGAATACATCGATGAAGGTATTACCGATCACCTTGCGCTTGTCCTCGGGATCGGACACGCCTTTCAAGCGGCCCAGGAAAAGGTCTTCGCAATCGCGGCGCAGTACTTTCACGCCCATGTTGCGCGCGAACATCTCCATCACCTGATCGCCCTCGTGCAGGCGCAACAGACCGTTGTCGACGAACACGCAGGTCAACTGGTCTCCGATGGCTTTGTGCAGCAGGGCCGCCACCACGGAGGAATCCACGCCACCCGACAGGCCCAACAACACCTTGTCGTTGCCGACCTGGGCTTTCACCCGCTCTATCGCATCTTCAACGATATGCGCGGGCGTCCAGAGTGCTTCACAGCCGCACTGTTCCAACACAAAATGCTCGAATATACGCTCGCCCTGTAAGGTGTGTGTCACCTCGGGGTGAAACTGGATGCCGTAGAAGGGTTTGGTTTTATGCGCCATACCGGCGATGGGGCAACTGGCGGTTTCGGCGATCAACTCGAAATCGGGCGGCAGTTCCACCACCTTGTCGCCGTGGCTCATCCACACATCCAGCAGGCCCCGGCCCTCATCATCGAAATGATCGCGAATATCGTGCAGCAGGCCGCCGTTCCCGACCTGGCGAATCTGTGCGTAGCCAAATTCGCTAATCGGTGAGCTGCTGACTTTGCCGCCAAACTGTTCCGCCATCGTCTGCATGCCGTAGCAGATACCCAGCACCGGTACGCCCATCTCGAACACGCAAGCAGGAGCGCGCGGCGATGCTTCAGTGGCCACAGACTCGGGGCCGCCAGAGAGGATGATGCCGCTGGGCGCAAAGGCCCTGACTTCCTCTTCGGTCAGGTCAAAGGCGCGGATTTCGCTGTAAACACCCACCTCGCGCACACGGCGCGCGATCAACTGGGTGTACTGGGAGCCAAAATCCAGAATAAGGATTTTGCTGGCATGAATATCTGCGCTCATGTGGTGTCCTGACTGAGGAGGCCTTACCTGACGGGGTAGTTTGGCGCTTCCTTGGTGATCGATACGTCGTGTACGTGGCTCTCGGCCATACCGGCGTTGGTCACACGTACAAATTCGGGGCGAGTGCGCATGGCTTCCATATTGGCGCTGCCGGTGTAACCCATTGCAGAGCGCACACCACCCATCAGCTGATGAATAATGGTTGATACGGGCCCTTTGTAGGGGACGCGCCCTTCGATACCTTCCGGGACCAATTTCTCGCTGCCGCGACTGGCATCCTGGAAATAACGATCCGATGACCCCTGCGTCTGCGACATTGCGCCCAGTGATCCCATGCCTCGGTAGGCTTTGTAGGTTCGGCCCTGGTACAGCTCTACCTCGCCGGGGGCTTCTTCAGTGCCGGCAAACATGCTCCCTACCATCACGGAATGCGCCCCGGCGACAATCGCCTTGGCGATATCGCCGGAGAAGCGGATGCCGCCATCGGCAATCAGCGGAATATCCGTCCCCTTCAAGGCTTCACAGACGTTGGCTATCGCAGTGATCTGCGGCACACCGGTGCCCGTGACGATGCGGGTGGTACAGATGGAACCGGGGCCAATGCCCACTTTCACACCGTCCACACCGGCCTCGGCCAGCGCCACTGCCGCGGCAGCGGTGGCGATATTCCCACCGATCACCTGCACCGAGGGAAAATCGCTCTTGATCATCTTGACCCGGTCGATCACATTGCGGGAGTGACCGTGCGCGGTGTCTACCACCAGCACATCCACGCCTGCTGACACCAGCGCAGCGACGCGCTCATCAGTGTCGGCGCTGGTGCCAACGGAAGCACCGACGCGCAATTGTCCGTAGGAATCCTTACACGCGTAAGGGAAGCTCTCCGCCTTGTCGAAGTCTTTCACGGTGATCATGCCGCACAGATCAAAGGCGTCGTTCACGACAAGAATTTTCTCAATGCGGTGCTCGTGTAACAGCTCCTGCACTTCGGCGAGACCGGCGCCCTCCTTCACTGTCACCAGTTTGTCGCGCGGCGTCATAATGGTGGAGACAAGCTTCTGCGGATTGGATTCAAAACGCACATCGCGGCGGGTAACAATACCCACCAGATCCTTGCCATTGAGCACCGGCACACCGGAGATACCGTGTGCACTGGTCAGTTCGATCAGCTCTGCGATGGTGGCGTCCTGCTGGATCGTGATGGGATCCTTGACCACACCGCTTTCGAACTTCTTGACCTTGCGCACCTGCTCGGCCTGCTCGGCTATCGTCATGCTCTTGTGGATAATGCCGATGCCGCCTTCCTGAGCCATTGCGATGGCCAGGCGAAATTCGGTGACGGTATCCATAGCCGCAGATAGCATGGGGATATTAAGGTCAATATCGCGGGTGAGCCTGGTACGGAGGGAGACCCCGCTGGCGACCACCTCAGAGTAGCCGGGCGTCAGCAGAACGTCGTCAAAAGTAAGGGCTTCCTGAGCGATACGCAACATAGTGACGGCCTCCGGCTGGCGGGGTTGAGTTAAACGGTCAATTATAAATCTTAGAGCGCTGCAGCACAATTGGCCGGGCAGTCATTTATGTACTGCATGGCCGAATACAGTACACTTCGCTGTCACACGAAAGGCCTGACTGGAACCAGAACTGCATGAGAATACCCGGCAATTCGGATAACCCGCCCGCAGCGCTCACTGTGAGCCAGCTAAACCGGCAGGCGAAGAGCCTGTTGGAGAGTCACTTTGACTTTGTCTGGGTCGAGGGCGAGATCAGCAACTTTGTCTGCCCCTCCTCCGGGCACTGGTACTTCTCGCTCAAGGACGGCAGGGCCCAGGTGCGCTGCGCGATGTTCAAAAACCGCAATCAGCGGCTGAAGGTCACACCGCAAAACGGTGATGCCATCCGCCTGCGCTGCCGCGTATCGCTATACGAGGGCCGGGGCGAGTTCCAGCTCATTGTGGAACACCTTGAACCCGCCGGGGCTGGCGCACTACAGGCCGCCTTTGAGAAACTCAAGGCGCGGCTGCTGGCCGAGGGCCTGTTTGACCCCGCAAACAAAAAGCCACTGCCAGACTCGGTATCGCAACTGGGCATAATCACCTCGCCGACCGGCGCCGCGATTCACGACATACTCACGGTGCTGCGCCGACGCTGCCCTTCCATCGCCGTCTCCCTCCTGCCGGTAGCTGTACAGGGTGACGGTGCGGCCGCGCAGATCGCCGGCGCCATTGAGCGCGCCAATCGATGGCAGGCACAGGGCAAAATTCATCTGGATGCACTGATCGTCGGGCGCGGGGGCGGATCACTGGAGGATCTGTGGGCCTTCAACGAGGAAATAGTGGCGCGCGCGATAGCGGCAAGCGACCTGCCCATTGTCAGCGCCGTCGGGCATGAAGTGGATTTCAGCATTGCGGATATGGTCGCAGACCACCGCGCACCCACGCCTTCGGCCGCCGCAGAATTATTGAGCCCGGACCAGCGGGAGTGGCTACAGCGCCTGCTCAATGCCGAGCGTGACCTGGCGCGCCTGATACGGCGCAAGTTGGGCGACGCGACACTGCAATTGACGCATCTGAAACAGCGCCTGAAACACCCCGGTGCACAGCTGCGGGAACAGGCACAACGTCTCGACGATCTTGAGCAACGGCTACTGACAGCGCAGAAGCACCTGCTGCAGCGACACCATAGCAGGCTGGCACTGCTGGAAAGCCGCTTGTTGTCGCACTCGCCACTGGCGCAGCTGCAACAGTTGCAGCGCGACACACAGCAGTGGCGCCAACGTCTGGAGACAGCCATGCGCCAGCGCTTACAGGCTGATGCGCGGCGCCTGGGCCATCTGGCGCAAATGCTGGATTCGCTGAGCCCGCTCGGCATCCTGCAGCGCGGCTTTGCGATTGTGACCGATAGCGAAGGCAAGGTGCTGCGCGATGCCAGTCAGGTCGCCGCCGGGGATGAAGTTGAGGCCCGGCTGGCCCGGGGTCACCTCGGGTTGGTGGTAAAACACACAGAGTAGCGTCAAGTACGGCGCGATTGCACGCTTGCAAGCAGCGAGCGCCGCAGACAACCCAAGCCCGTTTCTAAGGGAGGCTGAGCGCTGATAAAGGGAGGGATTGGACGGCAATACTCACAAGCCAGCGCACTGGCACTGGCCTGAAGGGGAAGATAGCGCCTAGTACTTCGCCGGCAACCGGGAATTGATAATGATATGCCGCCCCTCAAACCGGATGTATTCACCGATTGTGAGGTCTTTAAGGATACGCGCCACCATTTCGCGTGAGGCGCCGACACGGTCGGCGATGTCCTGCTGCGTCAGCTTCTCGGGAATATACAGCGTACCGTCACCACGCTCTTCGGACAGATCCATCAGCACATTGGCGACGCGGCCATAGACATCCTGCAGGGCCAGGCTTTTGACATCGGCGGTGAGTTTACGCACACGCTGCGCGAGGTTCTTCACCAGCTGACGGCCGATATTCGGGTGCTCGTCCAGAACCCGGTTAAAATCTTCCTTGTAGATGATGCAAAAGCTCGATTTCTCTACCGTGCGCACCGAAGCTGAGCGGGTTGAGTCATCGAGCAGGGCCAGCTCACCGAAATAGTCGCCGGCACCCTGGGTATTCATAATGAACTCTTTGCCATTCTTGTCACTGCAATAGACTTTGACCTTGCCGCTCTCGATCACAAACAGCGAATCTGCAGGGTCATTCTCGTGAATGACCACGGTATTTTTGGGAAAGGATCGGCTCGTACTACTGGCTGAAAGCGCCTCCAGCTCTGTCGGTGATAAGCCTCTGAAAATTTCTACTTGCTGCAGCATGAGAACACCTGACCCTTTTTAAGCTCGCCCACTTTGACCATTGCGATAATAGTACCTCAAAGTTTTGGCAAAACGCACGTTTGTACGCAAATTTGATGCAGCCCAGCCGCTGCAGCCACCATTTCGAGGATATCGCTTCTCCTGTGCAAAATATACAGGCGCTGGGACCGCAGCAGATCCATTTTAAACGCCGTGTAAGACTGGCACCTTATTGGTACACTCATCAGCATACGACACAAGAGAACGATGGTACCACTTCCAAGGCGGTACCCTACGCAAAGAATCATGACGACCTCTACAAATCGTGCTGCACCTCCCTGGACAGAGCGCCTCCTGAGCGAGATCGCTGTGTTGCCGGAGACATTTACTGCCCCGCTGGAGACTTATAGCCCAGAGACGGCCGAGGACATCACTCACCTGCTGGAAGCCGCGCGACGGCTCAAAACCATGCTGGGCAGCACCGATCAGCCGGGCAACAACCACGACCTGATGAATGTATTGACGGCCCTGCGTGGCTACGCGGAAATGTTGCGTGAAGATATCGGCAGCGACTTTCCGGCGCTGGACACGAGGCTCTCATCCCTACTGAGTGCGGTACATGCCGCACACGGGGACGATGCCGCACCAGAGAGGGTTGAGAACCGGGTCATTCCCTCAGAACCGGGGTTTATTCTCGCCGTAGATGATCTGCAGGAAAACAGGGAACTGGTGGCCAGAAATCTCTCCCGCAGCGGGCACTTCGTAGTGACCGCCGCCAGCGGAGAAGAGGCACTGCACGCCCTGGAGCAAAGCGATGTCGATGTGGTGCTGCTGGATCTCTTAATGCCGGGCATGGACGGCCGCGAAGTACTGCGACGTATCAAGGAACACCCCGACTGGCGGGCCACCCCGGTGATCGTCATTTCGGGAAGCCAGGATATGGACGGCATTATCGAATGTATCGAGGCAGGCGCAGATGACTACCTGTTCAAGCCATTTAACCCGGTGCTGCTGCAGGCGCGAATCAAGGCCGGTATTGAACGCAAACGCTGGCACGACAAGGAGGAACAATACCGACAACAACTGGAGCGCAACGAGAAGTTTATTCGCGCGACGTTTGGGCGTTACCTTTCCGATGAGATAGTCACCGACATACTGGAGCGCCCCGAGGGACTGGAGCTGGGCGGTGATCTGCGCCGGGTCAGCATCATGTTATCCGATATTCGAGGCTTCACCTCACTCAGCGAATCGCTGGAGCCAGCGCAGGTGGTGACGATGCTGAATCGCTATCTGGGCAAGATGACCGACATCATCATGGCGCATCAGGGAACTATCGACGAATTCATCGGCGATGCCATTCTCGCCGTTTTCGGCGCGCCCCAGCACAGGGATGACGATGCCGATCGCGCTGTGAACTGCGCGCTGGCCATGCAGGCGGCGATGGTCGAGATAAATGCGCTGAACGAGGCGGAGGGCTTTCCACCCGTGCACACTGGTATTGCAATCAACACCGGCGATGTCATTGCCGGCAATATCGGCTCGGAACGACGCAGTAAATACGGGTTTGTCGGACACCCCATGAACGTGACCTCACGGATAGAGGATGTGACTCGCGGCGGCGAAATCCTGATATCCGACAGCACGCTAAAGAGCCTGAAGGGGCAATTTGCAGTCGGGCGCAGCGAAGAAATCAATGTCAAGGGCATCGATGAAACCATTGTTGTCCACCAAATCATCGCGGAGAAAGTATGACCACCGAGAGGCCTGTACTACTGGTCGAAGACAATGAACTCAACCGCGATATGTTGGTGCGCAGATTGAAACGCGCAGGGCTGACCGTCATCACCGCCGGGAACGGACAGCAAGCGCTGGACCTGATGAAATCTGAAAAGCCGAGCATTGTGCTGATGGATATGAACCTGCCGATTCTCGATGGCTGGGCCGCCAGCCGGCGCGCCAAGGAGGACACCGACATCCAGCACATCCCCATTGTCGCACTCACCGCACACGCCACTGAAAACTACAAACAGTATGCGCTGGAAGCCGGTTGCGATGACTATGCCACCAAACCTGTGGACTTCCCCGGGCTGCTGGCCAAAATAAAGCGGCTTACCTGCGAATGAGTTTACGCCGCCAGCTAACGCTCTCACTTATCACCATACTGATCCTGTTTGCAGTAAACGTGGGAACGCACTTCTGGGGCAGCTACGCGCGAAACGAAAGTATGCTCGCCTACCGCAATTCGGTGTCGGCAACACAGCTATCGACGCAGGTAGAGCAGTTGCTTGAAGACCAACGGCAGCAGATCCTGATACTGGCGACTTTGCGGGAAACCACCGAGGATCAACTCGAGGACGCCGAACTCAATCGTGCCGAAGAAGCTATCATGACGATTAACGGCAAGATCCAGAAGCTCGGCCGCCTCAGCCACAATGTCACGGAGCTCGATTTCGAACGCCTCTGGGACAAGAGCAGCCAGATGTTGAAGCGCTGGCTCACGTTCTATCGCAACTACAACGATCCCGACTTCCAGATGGACATGAATGATCCGCTGCCGTTTCTCGAGGTCAGCCAGAAGTTGAAGGAACTGGAACAGCGCCAGGCCTTTATCGCCGCCCAGCGCGCTAATATTATCGACCGCACTATTTCGCTTACCGACCGCATAACGGTGATCGCGTTCTTCTCCTCGATTTTCCTCACCGCCACGCTGGGATACTTTCTGGTCAGCTATACCAACGCCTCATTCAAGAGCCTGAAAACTGGCACTGAACGTTTCGGCAGCGGGGACCTCGATTACCGCATAGCGGATATCAATGACTCCGGGGAACTGGGCGACCTCGCCGATGCCTTCAATGATATGTCCGACAAACTGCGCAACGCGATTTACGACGTGCACAAAGCGAGGGATGTTGCCGATGAAGCCAACGCCGCAAAAAGTATGTTCCTTGCCAATGTCAGCCACGAGTTGCGCACCCCGCTAAATGCCATTATCGGCTACAGCGAAATGCTGCACGATGAACTGGGGGATACGCAGGAAATAGACCGGCCGCAATTTCAGCAGGACCTGGATACCATTATTAAGTCGGGGCGACAGCTGCTGACGCTGATCGATGACATCCTCGATCTGTCAAAGGTCGAGACGGGCAATATGTCGCTGCACTGCGAGACGTTCAATCCCACGGCGCTGCTCCATGAAGCCTTTGAAGTGCTGGCACCACTGTTACGCAATAACGACAACACACTGCAGTTTGACGGCCTCGAAGAGCTGCCCGAGTGTTATAACGACGCCGCCAAGTTTCGGCAGATTTTTACCAACCTGCTCAGCAACGCCAATAAATTCACGCAGTCCGGCACTATCACTGTAAGCGCGCATACTCTACCGGAGAGTCCAGGCTGGATAGAATACACCGTGAGCGACACCGGCATCGGGATGACGGAAGAGGAACTGTCCCGGGTATTCGATGCGTTTGTGCAGGCGGACTCTTCCACCAGTGCAAACTACGGCGGCACCGGACTGGGATTGGCGATCTGCCGTGATTTTTGCGCCCTGATGGGCGGGCGTATCGATGTTGAGAGCGAGCCGGGGGTGGGCTCCACGTTTACTGTATTGCTTCCTTCTGACCCAGCATAAGCTCACGCAAACGGCGCAGCGCTTCCTCACGCTTTTCCAGGCTCTCAGTCACTGCCGCTTTCTCGCTCTGCAGGCCATCAACCTGCAGGTGCAGATCGACTAGAATCGCCAGCATATCGCGCATCAGGATGATCTGCTCATTCAACTGCATGCCTGTGGGCGGCTTGCGCATCAAGCGGAGATAGGATTCATGCGCCGCGCGCCAATTGTAATAGGGGCTCGTCGGAATCATCTTCACATAGGCGATGGCAATGCCGGCCTCCCAGTCGACACCGGGGGAGGATTCGAGGCGCTGGTAGCGCCTGAAGTAATTCACCGCCTCGCGGTAATCGCCGGCGGCCAGGTTGCTGACACCCTTGTCCAGAAACGTCCTGTCCACAGCCTCCTGTGGCGTGCAATCACAGGCTGTCGAGGCATTCTCGGGCAGGTTCAGCGTCAACTCTACCGGATCACGCGGCTCTTTCACCGAAGCCTCATCGGCGGGAGCGTCACTGGCTGGCGATGTAGCACAAGCTTGCAGCAAAAAAAGACAGGCAGCAAAAGCAATAATCTGAAGGCGGGTTGCGCGCAAAGTTGCATCCTCAGGCATGGCGATTAGGCGGCAGTGTAGCGCATTAGAATCGCGCTGGCACTTCTGTAGAGGAACCGCCGCACACTTCAAAAAAATGTAACCTCGGAGCTAACAATTCCCCTATTCCGGCCGCATATGCGGGAACAGCAAAACATCCCGGATAGACGCTGAATCAGTCAACAACATCACCAGGCGATCGATCCCTATGCCCTCACCAGCCGTGGGAGGCAGGCCGTACTCCAGCGCCCGGATATAGTCGTGATCGTAGTGCATGGCCTCTTCATCGCCACTTTCTTTTTGCGCCACCTGCGCCAAAAATCGCTCAGCCTGGTCCTCCGCATCATTGAGCTCCGAAAAGCCGTTGGCCAGTTCGCGGCCGCCGACAAAAAACTCGAAGCGATCCGTGACAAAGGGGTCGTCATCGCTGCGCCGGGCCAGTGGGGAAACCTCCGTGGGGTAGGCGGTAATGAACGTAGGCTGATCGAGCAGATGCTCTACGGTTTTCTCAAATATCTCGATCTGCACTTTGCCAAGGCCCCAGCTGCCCTGCACCTCAATCCCCAGCCCGCTGGCAATATTGCGCGCTGCATCATCATCGGCGAGCTGCGCTGCGTCGATATCGGGGTTGTACTTGAGGATCGCATCGAACACGGATAGTCGCGCAAAGGGTTGGGAGAAATCGTAGGTGCTGCCCTGGGACTGCACCGTGGTACTCCCCAACACCGTTTCGGTGAGCTTGCGCAGCATGTCCTCGGTCAGGTTCATCGCATCCTGATAGTCAGCATAGGCCCAGTAGAATTCCAGCATGGTGAACTCGGGATTGTGCCGCGTCGACAGGCCCTCATTGCGGAAGCTGCGGTTGACCTCAAAAACACGCTCAAAGCCGCCAACCACCAGGCGTTTGAGGTAGAGCTCCGGGGCAATACGCAGGTACATATCGAGATCCAGCGCATTGTGATGGGTGACAAAGGGCTTGGCAGCGGCGCCACCGGGGATGCTCTGCATCATCGGGGTTTCCACCTCCATAAAATCCAGGCCCGCCATGTAATCGCGAATAAACTCGATGATTCTGGAGCGCGTGCGAAACACCTGCCGCGCCTCAGGGTTTACGATCAGATCGACATAGCGCTGGCGATAGCGCAATTCCTGATCCGCCAGGCCGTGATACTTGTCTGGCAATGGACGAAGTGCCTTGGTCAGCAGCTGGGCTTTCTCCATATTGATATAGAGATCACCTTTACCGGACTTGTGCAGCGGGCCGCTGGCGCCGACGATATCACCGAGGTCCCAGGATTTGATGTCGGCCAGTGTGTCCTCGGGCAGGCCCTTGCGATTGACGTAGAGCTGGATCTGGCTGGTGCCGTCCTGGATCAGCAGGAAGGCGCCGCGATTGCGAATCAATCGCCCCGCGACGGAATAGACGCGATTGGCCTCCTCCAGTTCTTCTTTAGACTGTTCACCGAAGTCGCGCTGCAAGTCGGCCGCCTCGGCAGTGCGGCGAAAATCATTGGGAAAAGGGTTACCGCGCTCGCGCATCGCCGCCAGTTTACTGCGGCGCTCGGCGATCAGTTTGTTCTCTTCGGCCGCATCTGCTGTTGCGCCACCGGCACTGTCCTGCTGCTCCTGCTTGCTCATAGCTCTCTTCTCACAGGCCGCTTTTCAGCGACGCCTCTATAAAATCGTCGATACCACCATCGAGCACCGCCTGGGTGTTGCTTGTCTCTACGCCTGTGCGCAAATCCTTGATGCGGGAGTCATCCAGCACATAGGAGCGAATCTGGCTGCCCCAACCGATATCGGCCTTGCTGTCTTCCATCGCCTGCTTTTCAGCATTCTGTTTTTGCACTTCCAGTTCATACAGCTTGCCGCGCAGCAGCTTCATCGCGTTGTCGCGGTTTTGGTGCTGGGAGCGCTCTGTCTGGCACTGCACCACAGTATTGGTGGGAATGTGGGTGATACGCACCGCCGAATCGGTTTTGTTCACGTGCTGGCCACCCGCGCCACTGGCGCGATAGGTGTCGGTGCGCAAATCCGCCGGATTGATGTCAATCTCAATATTGTCGTCGATCTCGGGCGACACAAAAATAGAGGCAAACGAGGTGTGACGGCGACTGCCTGAGTCAAATGGCGATTTACGCACCAGGCGGTGCACACCGGTTTCCGTGCGCAGCCAACCGAAGGCGTACTCCCCGGAAAATTTAATGGTGGCGCTCTTGATACCGGCCACATCGCCGCCGGAGGCCTCGATCAGCTCGGTATCAAACCCCTTGCCCTCGCCCCAGCGCAGGTACATACGCAGCAGCATCTCCGCCCAGTCCTGGGCCTCGGTGCCGCCGGAGCCGGCCTGAATATCCAGGTAAGCGTTATTGGGGTCCATCTCACCGGCAAACATACGCCGGAACTCCAGCTTCTCCAGCAGCGCGACCAACGCGTCGATCTCGCCTTCAATTTCCGCGACCGTGGCCTCGTCGTCTTCCGCAGCCGCCATCTCCAGCAGATCGCGGGCATCGGCCGCACTGCTGTCCAGCTTCTCAATGGTGTGAACGGTATCTTCCAGCGACGATCGCTCTCGCCCCAACTCCCGCGCCCGCTCCGGATCGTTCCAGACGCTGGGTTCGCCCAGTTCCAGCTCTACTTCGGCGAGTCGTTCCTTGCGTACATCGAAGTCAAAGATACCCCCTGAGCACGCCAGTGCGCGCCTCTATGTCTTTTAGCTGATTCAGTAGGGGGTTAATCTCTAGCATGTCAAAAACCTGTCATCAATAAAACCGGGGCGCATTCTACCGCAGAGGCCCTGACGGGGACAGGCCAAATTCTGCCCCGGAAAATGGAGCGCATTGAATGGGACAATCTTACGCATATGCGTGGCTTGGAGG
Organism: Halioglobus sp. D3-4; assembly: GCF_055809315.1. NCBI lineage: Bacteria > Pseudomonadati > Pseudomonadota > Gammaproteobacteria > Cellvibrionales > Halieaceae > Halioglobus > Halioglobus sp. D3-4. The sequence continues at coordinate 362,461 of NZ_CM147907.1, read as the reverse complement.
CGCTGGAGCCAGCAAGGGAGATCGGGACAGTGCGAGGCGGGAAGCCGTGTCCATTGGGACGGTGTCGGTGTCGTGCTGACAACAAATGTTGTCAACCCCGTTCCGTGAAACACCCCGTCTCGGTAGGATGCTGCCGGAAATCGGTGAAGACGCCGTACGAGAGATCAGCAACTGTGAGCACGTTGAGCCAGATCTTAGCGCCCCTCGCTCTCGGAGAGCCATAGATGGGAATGTGCTGCGTTACATCTGTATCAGGCAGGATCAGTCACGATTCTTTCGCAATTTGAAAAAATAGTAATTCGCGATAAGCAATACGGCAGTGAAAAAAACAAACACTATTATATGCATGTCCTTTAACCCTTCACTCATTGCTAGAACCCCATCGATATAATCTTGTGAGAACCCAAAATCTCGAACTCTCAATTTCGCAACTCTTCGAATCTCAAATGTGGGCGTCATTACTAATAACCAAAATGCCGATGCCAATAGTAAAACATCCAAAATCACTAAAACTAAAACATTTCTATTTAAAAGGAAGGAAATAGAAATGATGGAAATAATTATTGCCCACCAATTCATTGAATCGCCCCGGGTTTATCGGAGGGTATAATTCTTTAGAAGGAGAATGATACCCTATGAACAGAAGACCTGGATATTCCCCCGAGGTGCGAGAGCGCGCCGTTCGCATGGTTTTGGCCGGCGAACACGAACATACATCCCGATGGGCGGCCATTCAATCCGTATCAGCAAAGATTGGTTGTACGCCTCAGACTCTCAGAAACTGGGTGAGTAAATCTGAAGTTGATAGCGGCGTGCGCCCCGGCGTAACCAGCGATGAGGCAGCTCGGATGAAGGAGCTGGAACGAGAGATTCGTGAGCTTCGGCGCGCTAATGAGATCCTTCGCAAAGCTTCTGCTTTTTTCGCCCAGGCGGAGCTCGACCGCAAACCAAAGTACTAGTGGACTTTATCGATGAGTACCGGGGGGACTATGGTGTCGAGCCGATCTGCGAGGTAATGCCGATTGCACCGTCCACGTACCATCGCCATAAAGATCTGGAACGGCACCCTGAACGACGAAGTGATAGGGCGAAGCAGGACGACGCCTTGTCCAAGGAAATTCAGCGTGTTTGGAACGCCAATCACTGCGTGTACGGTGCCCATAAAGTCTGGAAGCAACTCAACCGGGAATCGATCCCAACAGCCCGCTGTACCGTGGAGCGCCTGATGAACAAACTCGGCCTTGAAGGCGTCAGACGAGGCAGGCGTTGCGTCACAACAATTCCTTCAGACCTTGCCAATAGGCCGCTGGACCTTGTGAACCGCCAATTCACAGCCGCATGTCCCAACCAGCTTTGGGTCGCCGATATCACATACGTGGCGACCTGGTCTGGGGGTAGTGTATGTGGCGTTTGTCGTCGATGTTTATTCGCGTTACATCGTTGGCTGGCGTGTTCTAAAGAGCCTGCAAACCGACTTGGTATTGGATGCCTTGGAGCAGGCCCTATGGGCCCGAGGCAAGCCACGGGGCGTTACTCATCACAGTGATCGTGGTAGTCAGTACCTTTCTATCCGCTACTCTGAACGTCTGTCAGAAGCTGGTTTCAATGCGTCTGTGGGCAGTGTTGGAGACTCCTACGATAACGCGCTGGCCGAAACAATCAATGGGCTCTACAAGGCTGAGGTTATCCACAAGGACGGGCCCTGGAAGATAACGTAAATTATATTTCGCACATTTTTTGAAGGGGGTGGCCCCGGTTTGTTAAAACTGTAATCGCCAAACCACAGTAACGAACCCAATGAGGACCACCCAAATGAACGATAGCACAAAGTCATTGAGCAAAGTGATACGCATCGACGAGAGCGAGATCCGTGGGCACCTGGATGAGATGGTCCGGGGCACCGTAGAGGAGACCCTGAACGCCATGCTGGATGCAGAGGCAGACGAGATGTGCAACGCCCAACGCTACGAGCACTCACCGGATCGTATTGATACGCGCGCAGGTAGCTACAAACGCAAACTGCATACCAAGGCCGGGGAGGTCGAGGTTAAGATGCCCAAGCTGCGGAAGCAGACCTTCGAGACGGCCATTATCGAGCGCTACCGACGCCGGGATATTTCTATTGAGGAAGCTATCGTCCAGATGTACCTCGCGGGCGTCTCCGTCCGTCGAGTCGAGGATGTCACCGAAGCCCTGTGGGGCACCAGGGTCTCCTCCGGCACGGTTTCCAACCTCAACAAGAAGGTCTACAAGCATATCGAGCGCTGGCGCACCCAGGAGATCGAAGGCAAGTTCGCCTACGTCTACCTGGACGGCATTGTGCTCAAGCGCAGCTGGGGCGGCGAGATCAAGAACGTCTCCGTCCTGGCGGCCATCGGGGTCGATAGTGACGGCTATCGGCGCATTCTGGGCGTTTCAGAGGGACACAAGGAAGACAAAGCAGGCTGGCTGGGCTTCCTTAAGGAGCTTAAACAACGTGGCCTTACTGGCGTCCGGCTGATGATTTCCGATGCCTGTCTGGGGTTGGTCGAGTCGATTTCCGAGGTGTTCCCGGACGTGGATTGGCAGCGCTGCGCGGTCCACTTCTATCGCAACGTGTTCTCCCATGTGCCCCGTGGCAAGATACGAGAGGTGGCAGCTATGCTAAAAGCGATTCACGCTCAGGAGAGTCGAGATGCAGCGGAGAGCAAGGCCAAAGATGTCGTCATCAAGCTGCAGGGCATGAAGTTGAAAGCGGCTGCTGAGTTGGTCGAGAAATCGATCCATGAAACCTTCGCCTACTTTGCCTATCCACCTCAACACTGGCTGAAGCTCAAAACCAACAATCCCATGGAGCGGCTACTCAAGGAAGCGAGGCGGAGAACCAAAGTTGTCGGTGCCTTCCCTGATGGGAACTCTGCTCTGATGCTTGTGGCAGCCAGGTTGCGGCACGTCTCCAGCACTACGTGGGGAACCCGCAAGTACATGAATATGCAACTTCTCAACGAGATGGATCAGGAGGCCATCTATTCGGTAGCATGACCAGGGACCGGGAAGCCCCCGAGAAAAAAGTGCGAAAAAATATTTACACTACCCCCTGGAAGGGGTAGACGAAGTCGAGCGGGCAACGCTCACCTGGGTGGATTGGTTCAACCACCAGCGGCTGCTTGGCCCTATCGGTGACAGGCCGCCGGCTGAATACGAAATGATGTACTATGAAAGCGAGTCTGCTAGTGCGGCATGACTTAAACAGAACGCCCTCCGACAAACCCGGGGCGATTCACCTACGATAACAGTCCTCTGGACTGAGCATAATGCTGCATTATGTTAACCCGAAGGGCTTGATGCCGGGAGGATATACGATGGGAAAGTAGTGCGTTCCACTCTTATTGAGCCTAATTACTAGTATTAAGGCCATTTTCCATCTGCTTCCTGTACTGGTGCTCCTTAGGTATTCCTTGAAGGTCAAGAAATTTATTCATAACCTTTATGATGTTTTCCTTAGAGCTGCTAACTTCTACAGGAAGCCCATAGTAAAATCCTACCACTTTTTCAATACTGTTATTATTGCTTGTTAAAATCTTTATATATCCCTTACCATAATTTGAGAAATTTGCAGAAAATAGATATTTTTTTGTTATGACAGCAGGGTCTGAAGACCACCAAAAAATGGAGCCACCTGAACCACCAGCCTCATAAAATTTTGCCCCATCATCAACGACCAATAGGTCGTCAAATTTTCCGAATCTATCAAGCAGCACTTTATACATTCCGCCTATTCCTTCCTGATCTTTTATCAATTCATCAGGGGTAAATGATGCTGGATATGAAATTGATAGTGCGACCGTTTCAGGGTTTCCTGAGCCCAAAACAGATATAAAATCATCGACGACCAAGCTCTTTTCGGCCGATATATATTTCAGATTCTCAACAGCTAGAATTGGAAAAGAAAACAGTACGGATATTATTACTAGCAACGCTAATAAATTTCTAATAATCTTCATAATTTTCCTAGAATTGGTGCTCCTCAAAAACACTGAAGCTGCTACAATTCCAACTGGATTTGAGCCTCCACTTGCATCGAAAAATGATCCGTTGAAAGGCGCGGAACTAACCCATTTGACGGTAAATTCACAACTAGTGCAGGGTCAGTCCGAAATGCAAATAGTTGCGGGAAGTGGATCAACATTCAATCCAAATCAACACCTACTACGCTGAATCAGAAGATGCGCCTTATCAAAGGCGTACTCAGTCGCGTCTTTGCCTGCAAAAGCATATCAGCCTCAAGCCCAAAGCAGTAACCCAACAGATGGCAGGATTAATGCACCAATCATGAAGTAACTGAAAATCCGGTAGTTCCTCATTCGATAATTTGTGTGCGATTCATTTTCAATTTTAGTAGTCAACAAATACATCATTGGAATTAAAAAGCACACAATCAACATAATAACATACACTACATTTTGAACAGTCCCGCTCAAACGCAAAACAAAAATTAGAGCCCAAAACAAACTAGCAATACCGCCAGACACAATACCATATAAAATAATTTTTAGACCGGACATCTTGTCAGCTTTTCAAATCGATGAAAGGCTCAATCTACTTACCTCCGCTAGAGCTAGTTTGGCCAGAATTCCGCGGGAATGGAAGCGAGACCCCCTCAAATACTTGCGTGCTAGCGAGGGGATTAACTGTTGTATTTGAAACTCCCATAGAGAAGCCAGGATACGGCGTGCTAAGACGAAAGCCAATACCAACAAGGTCCTGCCCTGCATCTTGCCCAGCGAAATTTAAGTCTATAGAAACAACGGCCGCGTCAAATCCAAGTGATTGGCCACTGCCTGCAAAGTTGCTCAAATCTCCAAAAGTTAGATTTACTCCAACCGACGCATCAAATTCTCCACCAAACATGCCACTAGTTGTCTCGTATTGGCCCACTTCCCAGTGACCTCGTCCATTATCAGATGTCACATAGTAACCAGCACCACGGCCGCCTCCGACTACAACAGCCCCATGCGCATCAAAGCCCGCACTCAGTGTCCATAGCCCACTCGGATCAACAGCCATAATCGGATTTCCACCGACGTACGCATAAAGGTTAGGCCCGTCCACAAATCCCACTGGGTCTTCGCTAATAAACCGACCAGTCTCTGCGTCATAATACCGCGCTCGCATGTAGTACAGGTCATCGCTCTCAGCAAAAATACCGAATTGGCCCGCGTACTTGAAGGGCTGCGCAAAGCTTTGAGACTGGTCCAGCAGCTCGCCATAGGGCGAATAGGCATAAGTGTTGCTTATCGCATTGTTCTTGTCCGTGAGCGCCACGGTATGACCAGTTCCATCAAAGTGGTAGACATCGTAATTGCCACCTCGCACGATCGCTGTCAGACCGGCGCCATAGATGTAGTAGCGCAAGATGCCACCCCCGTTGTTGGTTTCAGCCAGGAGATTGCCCGCTGCGTCATAGACATACCGGCGTACCACGCCATCGCGAATCGCCTTCATACGATTGCCAACGCCGTCATACACGAAACTATCGTTGCCTCGCTGTACCAATCGGTGGGCATCATCAAAACCATGAACCACAGTACCCTTGTTTTTTAGTTGCCCTTCCAGATCATAGCTATAGGTTTCATCGGACGTTGAGGTCAGACGATTGCGTTTGGCGTTGTACTGAAGATTGTTGACCTTTGGGGTGTAGTCCCCCGCCATCACCGGTTCTGGCGAAATCGTTTCCTGTATGCGATTACCATTGGGGTCCAGAACGAAACTGTAGGCAACGAGATCGGTCGCCCCCTCATGGGCAATGCCCGTCAGGCGGTCTGCATCATCCCAAGTATAGTCTGTTTCCATGTCATTGAAATGTTCAATACGGTCCAGGCGATTCGCCGCATCATAGATATACCGCATCGTCACGGAAAGCCAATCAATGGTCACCGTCTCCAGGCGGTTCAAGTTGTCATAGGTGTAGCTTACAGTCTTGTTGGCGCTGCCCGGATACTTCAACTTGGTAAGATTGCCTGCCGCATCGTATTCATAGCCAACGCTTTTCCCGTAGCCATCGGTATGCCCAGTCAACCGGCCCACTGCATCATAGGTATTGGTGGTGGTGCCCGTTGCGTCAATCATCTCCTTGAGGTTGTCACGGCGATCGTAGTTGAAATTAACGGTAGAACCTGGATAAGTGATGACATTGAGTTTACCGGTGTCAGTATAGGTAAACTCCGTGATATCCTGCTTTCGGTCTGTTAGTTTTTTCAGTTGTCCCGCATCGGTATAGTCATAGATAGTCAACCTACCCAGCGGGTCTGTACGCGTTTCTACCAAGCCGCGATCGTCATGCGTAAATGACGTAATCGCTCCGGACTGATCAGTCAGACTCTCCAGGTATCCCTTATCGTTGTAGTCCCAGCTGATTTCAGGATGACTTTCTGTTTGTGCTGTATCGGGATAGCCATTGGTGTCATAGCCAAATGTCGTCTGGAACTGCCTAGGATCTCTTTTAAATCTGACCAAGCCATTTGGATAGTAACCGGTCACCACTTGATTCGCGTAGTGGTCTCTCTGTACGGTCAGGTGGTTCTTGTCATTATAGGCAAAGTTGACTCTGTGATTCAGCTGATCCCTAATTCGAAAGACTCGATGCCGCGTATCGTAAGAAAATCTCACTTTCTTGCCATTGGCATTTATTTTTTCCTCCAGATTATTGTAGCCATCGTAAACGAAAGTAGATACATTGCCTCGCGGGTCAATTTGCTCAATTACATGGCCCTGCCCATCATAAACCATGCGTACGATGTCTCCTTGAGCGTTCTCAACGGCAACCCGACGGCCATGAAGGTCGAAGTGGTAAGTAGTGCGATTGCCCTCAGGGTCTTCCTCAGACGACAAAAATCCGCCGTAGTGCAATTTATACGTTTCAGGGCCATCTTCCATCGGGACCACTTGCTCCGTCACCCGGTCGAAGTCGTCATAAGTGTTATCGACGATTTTGACATTCTCCGGATTCGTAACCGTAGCCAGCCGATTCAAGCTATCATACGTGTAGACCCAGTCACTCCCTTCCAATCCGTCAACGTCGGTCAAATTGCCATTTGACTGAGCGTAGGAAACAGAATTTCCTGTGGAATCAGAAGCCGTGGTTAGCTCCCCGCCAGAATAGCCAAGTGTCAGCACGCGTGAGTAGGCATCCGTCACCTGATAGACGCCATCGGCCGTGTAGGTGAACGACATGACATTGCTGTCGAGATCCGTTATGGTTTCCAACTTGTCATCCGCATTGAACTTCCACACTGTACCGAAGCGCTCCTGCAATTCGTAGGTGTCGTCAACAAGGCGTACCAGGCTCGTGGTGATGCCCGCTGGTGGCGTAAAGCTACCATCCGGCATTTCCTGATAGCTCAGCGCCTTAGAGCCCATGTGTACGGTGAGGGTTTTGTTCAGTATCTGATCCACCGCCCAGTCGGCGACCAAAGCAGCGGCACCCCATTGGGCCGGCGTCGGTGTCGGGTTTTCCAGCAAGCTGCGTACAACGTGGTTAGCCACGACCAGAGGCACCGCATCAAAAGGCGTTCGCTCGCCCAGGGCTGCTTCGCCATTGCTGTGTTTTGAAAGATAAATATTGTAGTTGTGCGTCCAGCCTCGGCCAAGCCCTGCCGTATCCTGAGTCGCCATTTGACTATTGTAACTTCGGCTAAAGGCCAAACCTCGAGCACCGCTGCCACCCACTGCAAAATCGGTGGGATAAGACACGAAAGCCCCTGTTCCAAGGTCCACCGGATCAACAGCTTGCGTCTCTGGGATCTCGGCCTGCGGCGTATTCTTCGACCTGTTCGCTTCTACCGTTTTTTCAGAATCTGCAGTTGCCGGGATACTGTTGTAGCCGCCATTGATGCCATTTGCGATAGACATCAGAATCGAGCGGCTACTACTAGATGTGCCGTCGTAGGCGACATAGCCGTGGCCAGTCCACTGGTTCCGCTGTATCTGCCCATTTTTAGGCAGGACTAGCGTCTTGCCCTGGCCAACCAATGTTGGAAAGTCCACATTAAGCAGCTGATTCGAATAGCCCGTCAACTGTCCCTTAATTGAGGAATAATTGGCGTTGGTTGCAACAAACAACTTATCACCGTTTTGGTTGTTGAGCGCGATCGCCTCAATGGTAGACAGTGCCAAGTCGGTCGTGCCCTGAGTCTGATCCAGCACGCTGTGCTCCATCGCGCTGGCTATAAAGCCCCATGCTGGAAAGCCGCCGCTCTCAGGATTGACCACTCTCTTGGCAGTCGAGGTCTGTTGAGCGGCCATATCGACAAAGTAGTTGTCTTCCTGCCCCGCAATACCGAAGCGATGATGGACGATAGTTCGCTCGCCCGAGAGGGCATCAATCAGGTCCAAATCGAGTTGGGTTTGCTGCATCCAGGTTTGCCCCATGACGTTGAGTGTCTCCGTCAGCAACTCCTCTGGTGAGGAGCCGTCAATGCTCATGCGAGTCAAGCGGCGCTGACGCTCACCTAGCAATGTGGAATGCTTATCGCCACCAAAGGCCGAGACAATCACATATTCGCCCGTAGGTTTGATATTGAAATTAACATTATTTTGGTCAGCAAAGTCCCCATCATCAGCCGCATAAGGGTGGTTTATATCCAACACCAGTTTGGTAGCACCACTTGACGTCGCCTCCTGTATTTTCTCCACGTCGTCGATGTAGAGTGTGGCAAGGCTGCTGGGGGTAATTGCACCGGTAAGCGTATAAGTCTGCGTTAAAGGCGAATACCCGGGGGCGGTGTAATGGAGTCGCAATGTCGGATTTTTCCGACCCGGTGTTTGCCCTACACCAGTGAGCCGATAACTGATAGTCAATGAGCCGTTTACGGGTACAACGTTGGAACCCCCACCCGTAATGAACTCGACGGCTCCCTCATCTCCGCCAATTAAACTCGCGTCAATGGTCACCGCAACCGGATTTTCATTGATATAGGGGGGGAAGGACCAGTGACTAGTCGACACCTTCCCAACCTCCACAGAACCGAGGTCCTGATCAACTCCGACCGGCGGTGGATCAATAACCACCGTCTCGCCCTCGAACACCAGGCTGACTTTGCGTCCTGCGATATCCGGAATATTTTTTTCGACATCAATGCCTCCGCTCTTAAATCGCACGGTATGGATGAACTCGCTCGGCACACTTTCCCACGCAGGTAGCGTCGGCGAGATGGGCAATGACAGGCTTGCTGGTAGACTGCTGTTATGTTGCTGCTGGATCTTACTGCCGCCGAAAACGTCCTCCACCCGGTCATTGGGGTGGTTCGTCTTCAGGTAACTTTGCAAGGTCGTCGCCAGACCAGTGAGATGGGTATCAAGTCCCGTTTTACTCATATCTTGTATAAAGTTTGCGCCTGAAGTACCCCCAGTGTCCGTCAACAGGCCGCTCTCGCTATAGCCCATCGCCGTGTCCAGATTGATGGGGCTGTAAGTCGTTGAAGTCTTGAAAGCCGGGTCAAGGTCAACAGGACCATTGATATCAGCCTCCACGTAAACCCGATTAAACGTCAGTGCTGCGCCACCTTCGACCGGCACGCCGCCATTTGCCAGCGTATTCCCGATAATTGTAAAGTCTGCTTCAGTCCCGAGCCAATCGGCGAGAGCCTGCATCTGCGCCGTATCGCTCCCACTCACCGAAGCCTCTCCGTAGCGGAAGTTAGCATCGTAATCAGCTGCTCGTAAGAGTTCGATCAACAGCGCCGCTTGGTCAAAGTCGTTTCCGGCACGCTCGTGCAAGGTCAGATAGGGGCCTTTCATCAAGCCAAAATAGGGCACGTACTCAATGTGATTGTGGACATACTCATAAATTCTTACCGGGTCATTATCCAGCGCCTCAGCCAGGGCTGTAAAATCTGATGGGGTCGCAAAAGCTGCACTCCTTGCGAGCGGCGCATTGTCGACGGGCTTCCCAAGGATTTGGCGCGCCGCTGCCGGAGAGACCCACTCCCCAACAGCAACGCTCCAGCCGGGGTCAGCAGTTGGAGCTTCTACTACTGGCGCCTCCAGTGTTGGCTCTAGCGTCGCCACGGCTAGTTGCGCATTAGCTGCGGAGGATGAAAGCACTAATGCAGCACTTACGACTTTCAGCCAGCTGCTGCGGAATCTCCGCTTGACAGTGTGATGCATAGCCCATTTTCCTTTTTCGTTCATGCTATTCTCTTTGCCGCCAACGCCTACCGTTTGGAACACCAATCCTTGTAACCCCGCTGACAGCCTGCTGGCCAGGCAGACTCTGGATCAATAATCGAAGTACCGTCGCCTCAATATCACCAAATCACCCGTATCGAGCTTGCCATCCGCGTTGACATCGCCGTGGCCAGGCATCTCCTGGTCTGATGTGGCGGGAACCTCTTCAAAAACGATACGCTTGAGCACCACGATGTCACCCAAATCCAGATCGCCATCACTGTCCAAATCGCCGTGATAGTGATTGATGTCGAAGCCTTGCTGGTACTCGTCTATGTTTAGGATTCCGTCTTCATCACGATCCAACCAGGCATCTAACAGATTAAATGGATCTAAGCCTGCTGCAATCTCATCAACGTCAGGAATGTCGTCATTGTCGTCGTCAGTATCAGCAAAATCAGCGATGCCGTCCATGTCAAAGTCTGGTCGATTGCTGATTGTGATCGTATCGATGTTTGATACGTCATCGTAGTCATAGACTACCAGCGCGCCGTCCGTTCTATCAAAGCGCTCAAGCCGGTTTAAGTCGTCGTACTCGTAGACAATCGTCACCTCCGCAATACTGGGCCCCGACAGTCCCAACAACGACCCGCAGGATAAGATGATGGGTACGGCGTGCCGAACGCGTCTAAGCCGATACGTAAAGAATGAGCTAAGAGACATAGAAATCCCCAAGGTTTGCGACATCCGCCGCAGGCCTGTAACGGTGAGCGAGGTTGTTAAGCGTGTTCATGGGATTATGAATGACATCCTTTTCATCAAGCATTTTTATAGGCAGCCTGCACATTGACGGATAGATCTGTGTTCCATAACGCCCAATGTCCACCTGATGCACCTGATGCACCTGATGCCTTCATAACAAAATAGCAGTTGTCATATAACCGTGCAAGCGCGCCAAAAAATCTTATGACGTTCTCGCGATCCACGTGGATCTCTATCAAACTCGATGGGGTGAAAGCAGGCATCGCGCTGCGAAAATGTCAATTCGTACTACACAAACACCCAAATGCCGATTACACTCAAAAATATCTTCTTCGGCATTGATGCTATTTAGTGACTCACGCATTGACCCAAAATATCTTGCTCCACTCCGTTTGGTTATCGCGTTAAGGAGAACAAAACAATGAAAAATCATGGACTTAAACTTATCAGCGGCCTATTGGTGAGCTTGCTGATACTCGGCGGCTGCCAAAGTGACATTACCTTATCGAGGGCCGTACGCACCGGCGATACGTTGGTAGTATCCTTAGGTGATGCGAACACAAATGGAACGTATTCTAATGTGAATGCCACGCTCATTCGCGAAACGGATGTCACTGCCGAACTCACAGACGTCAATTTAACGACTCATGATGTGACGGTTCGTCACGTATTTCGAGTGTACGCTGACCCAACAGCTCAAAATGCCAGTGCACGCGGAGGAGCTCAGTGGATGGCGGTCATCGATTTGGTTGACCCAGATGGCGAAACGGTGCCAAATCTAGCCATTGGCGAAGCAGAAATTGAACTCAATTCAAGCAAGTTTATCAACCCTCAGATAGTGAAGACGCATATCCTTTCTGGAACCGGAGAGAGACATCCATTCGTTTCGCAGAACGAACCTCAACCACCGTCTCCACAGGAACCTCTCAACATTGATAAAATTGAGTTCCTTAGACCCGCAAAGCAAGCATTGGTCAGCGTTGGAGGCACTCTCCCTGCTAATACGAAACTCGCAGGCGCCGAATTCCAGTTCTCGATTCCGGATGCGGCAGATGTCCAACTCTACCAAACATTGCAGGCAGTCGCCCCCGCCAAGTTACCCACCGAGGAGCAAATCTATTTTGAATTTGATCGCACGGAAACCAGTCCGTCAGGCACCGATGTCCGAATTGTGATGACATCGACAAAAGGTTTGGAACAAGGAGACCTCGCCGCGTTCGATTTCGTGTTGACCAGTGAGCAGGATGCCATCAGCAATAACTCTTCCTATTGGCAAACTCACTTAGCGAACGCTACGATCACTTACTACGATACCGAGGGCGAAGAGATTACTGCGCTCTTACCGCAGATTGGCATGAGTCAATAAAACAGCCTCAGTTTCAGGACAGCTTAGGGCCTAGAACTGATTCAGTACGGCGCCAATTAACACGACCTGTGGCACCGTAATCAGGGGCAAAAACAAGGCGATCTTCCACGATTTGGTGGTGTCGCGTATCGACATCACTTCGGTGTAGTCGGTGGCGACCCCCGCCATCAGAAAGGTAAAGCTGTTACCGGGCGCGCCGGCGCGGTTCATCAGGTCGGCAGCGATGGGCGTGGAGCCCTCTGAGCACACCTCTATCACGGTCGTCGCCAGCAGGGTTAGCCAGAGGCCACCCATGGTGGCGCCGAACCAGGCGGCGAAAGCCTCTTCCGGCACCAGTGCTCGAATCAGCCCGGCCAGCACCAGCCCAAACAGTGACCACCTGATCACCACTCGCGAACCGGCAAAGCCCTCGCGCAGCAGTTGTAGCGTGCCCCCGGCTGAAAAGCGCAGCGTTTGACGAAACTCGCTCCAAAGCTCGCCCACTGGCTGTTCTTCACCCAGTTCGTCCTTCCATGGGTTGGCCGGAAGCTGTCCGCCTCGCACTAATGCGTCGAAAATTAATCCGGTCACGATCCCGATCACCAGTGACAGCAGCACAAACAGCAGGGTCCACCCGATGCCAATCAGGCCGATGAGGATCAGGGTCAGGGAAAAGGAATTCCACGGACTGGCCAGTAGGAATGCCATCACCTGCCCGGCGCTGGCACCGCGTTCATAGAGCTTCATACCCACGGCGAGTATGCCGTGACTGCACAGGTCCAGGAATACGCCGGCCAGGGTTGCGCGGAACAGGCTGTTGAGCCCGCTGTCGCGACCGAGAATACCCATCACAAGATCGCGCGGCATACGACCGAGGATGCCCACGAACAGCACACCGATGGCGATGCCCCACCACATCTGGTTGAACAGATCGAAAATACCGCCGGTAAAAATGGCCAGCGCTGAATCCGAACTGTGGTGCAGGGTCGCCCCTATCGGGTAGGCCACTGCGACAGTAATCAGGCTGCCCCAGAACAGATAATCGCGGCGCTGGGGGACATCGCAGCAATCACCCTGCGCTGTCGAGGTCTCGCCATGACACGATGCTGGCGCTGTATCGCAGCAACCGTTCGATGTACTTGATTCGGACGCACAACTGGCACTCCCCGCTGTGCCCGTATTGTTGGCTTGATCTGGCTCACAGTGACTCACTGGACCTGTCCCCCGTCTGTTGCACCGGCGAGGTCTTCGAGAATGGCACACTCGGGGCCCTCGTCGCCTTTGCAGCGGTCGGCCATATCCTGTAACACTTTCTGCATCGCGACCAACTGTTCGATACGCGTTTGCAACTGCTGGCTCTTCTCCAGCACCAGTTGCCGCGCATGGCGGCTCTGCCGGGTGTGGTCGCGCTGTAACTCCAGCAACTGTCGGCATTCACCCAGATCAAAACCCACCTCCCGCGCGCGGGCCAGAAAATGGAGTTCTTCCACGGCGTTGTGATCGTACTGGCGGTAGCCATTCTCGCCGCGGGCGGCGGGGGCGATCAGGTCGATATCCTCGTAGTAGCGGATGGTTTTGGCAGTGAGCCCGCTGCGGCGGGCGGCTTCGGAGATATTCATAGGCACCTCGGGGTGGTTCATGTTTTTAATGTAAACCTTCCTGTGGCTGTAAGGTCAAGGGTGTGGCGTCATCATTTTTTGGGTGGGGATGGTTTGTCGGGGCGGTTGTTGGGGGCGGTTGTTGGGGGCGGTTCTTGGGGGCGGTTCTTGGGGGCGGTTCTTGGGGGCGGTTCTTGGGGGCGGTCCTTTGGACCGCTGCGTTGCCCGGAGCAGGCGGCAGTCTTTTACTCCATTACGGGCGCTTGCGGTGCGCCGTGGGGGATTCTTCTAGCTGGGGGAGTTATGGGTCAGCCTTGCAGGTGGCGCGGAAGGAACTGGTGGTGGGTTGATTTTGATCGGGGTAGTCCGGGAACCGGGGTTGAGGGGCGGAGGCACTAAGTGGGTGTGGGTTCGCACCGACGCCCTTCAAGTCCGTAAAAGACTGCCGCCTGCTCCGGGCAACGCTGGACGCTGTAGTAGGGAGAGTGCCAGCGGGAGTTTTGGACTCGAACGAACGAATGGGCTAGCGGGTTGCTTCTTTTACGTAGGCTGCCAGTGCGGCGACTTCCTCGTTGTTTAATTGCGCGCCGAAGGCGGGCATGACGCCTACGCCGTTTTTGATGGCTGTTTCCAACTGCGCGATGCTGGGTTTTAGGACATTCAGGTTGGGGCCTACGGCGCCGGTGCTGCCGGCGTCTGCCAGTGTGTGGCAGACACCGCATCCGGGTTGGGTGCCGGTTTCAAACAGGGCTTTTCCGGCGAGTGCGTCGGGGGACAGCGCCAGTGCTGTGGCAACAGGGGCTGCCGCATTTTCTGTGGGCGCAGATGTGGCTGGCTCACTGACGGGGACGGGCGGCTCCGGGAGCTTGTCGACCACGGTGATAGTGAGTGCGGCGTCCTGCCAACCATTGTGTCCGTAGCCGCGGTGATTCTCGCTGCGTTCTCTGGGCTGGGTGTCGCCGGCGGTATCGGTTGCCCGCGATACGAAGCTGCGCTGCCCGCTGGTCAACTCTACCGGCAGGACGAAGGCGCGCCAGGCATTTGGCCCGAGGTCCGGGCCGATAAAACTCGCCTCCTGCCAGCTGTCACCGCCATCGCCCGATACTTCAACCTTCGCGATACCGCGCTCGCCGGAGAAGGCCACGCCATAGAGCACGGCGGGGCCGCGCAACACGGGCTCGTCGTCGGCACCGGGGCCATTCAGCCAGGATTTGACGGGCATACGCCACATCGAGGGGTGCGCCGGGCTGACGTCTTCACCGATTGGCCGCAGGCGGTAGCCGGACTGTTGGATGCGCGCGCCGGACTGCTCCTGCGTCAACGCGAGTTGCTTGACCCACTTGACGTTGTTGACACCGAAGTAGCCGGGTACGATCAGCCGCAGTGGGCCGCCGTGTATCAAAGGCAGTGGTTGCCCGTTCATCTCCCAGGCTAGCAGGCAATCCTGCAGGCCTTTTTCCAGTGGTACGGATCTTTCTACGGCAACGTCCTCGGGATTAACGCCCGGCGGTAATGGCTCCCCGCCAAGCGCGGTGAGAAAGCGTGCTTCGGAACCCTCTGCAATACCACCAAAATGTTCCAGCACGGCAGAAACCGGCACACCCGACCACAGTACGCAGCCGGCGGCGCCCAATTCCCAGGGTGAACCGGAGGGCTTATGTGGGAAGTATAAACGGCCATTTCCCGAGCACTGCAGCACGGTGGCCACTGAGGTCACACCCAATGATTTCAGTTCGCGTACGCTGAGTTTTCCGGGATTTACGGTACCACTCACTGTCAATTCCCAGCGGTCCGGGTCTTCGTTGATTGAGGCGGGCGGCATCGGCAGGTTGTTGCGCACGAACAGCCTGGAGGTTGAGGTGATCGGGCCAAACCCGAAACTGGAACGACGTGTCTCCAGCGCCCAGGGTATTTCGTTGTGAATCATAAAGTCGCCTTCGTTCTTGCCACGGGGCAACTGTGCCGACACTGCAGCCAGAGCCGACAACGGCTGCAGCGCGCCAACGGTACTGGTCACTGCTATAGCCTTAAGAAGAGAACGCCGTGTGAAGTTGTGCATCAGCCAGACCCCGCGGTACATCGAAAGTGAGAAACCGCCATCATGCCATTTCATCGGCTTGACTTACAGCTTGCCCTTCGGTGGAAGCCATCGCAGAAGACGCAGCCCAGCCGGTGCGGGAGCGAGTGAGTAATGCGGCCTCCGCACCAAGCGCCCGTCAGTTCACACTCAACAGGCTACCAAATGCTCCACCATAAGTTGTAGAGAGCGCTGCCCGCGGAACTCATTCACATCAAGGCGATAGGCGAGCTCAACCTCTGCCACCGCCGGGTTGGGCCATATTTCAGGATCGATATTGAAGGCGATCGCATCCAGCAGGCACTCTCCACCAACCGGGGTCAACACCAACTTGAGATGTTTCTCGCCCACCAGCCGCTGACTTACTACGGTAAAGCGGCCATCGAACACCGGCTCCGGAAAGTGCTGTCCCCAGGGGCCGGCAAAACGCAGCTCCGTGGCGAGTTCCAGTTGGAACTCATCGGCAGACAACTCGCCGTCTGACTCGATCACCGCCTGCAGCTGCACATCCTGGGCATGCCGCTCTACTTCCTCGACAAAGGCTGCCGCGAAAGCTTCATAGCCCGCGCGTGGCAGCGTCAACCCCGCGGCCATGGCATGTCCGCCAAACCGCGTTACCAGCCCGGGGTGTCGGGTGGCCACGGCATCGAGAATATCGCGTATATGGATACCGGGGATGGAGCGTGCCGAGCCTTTCAGTTCTCCGGCATCGCCATCGGCAAAGGCGATAGTTGGCCGGTGCAGCCTGTCCTTGATGCGCGAGGCGAGGATGCCGATCACCCCCTGGTGCCACCCGCTCTGGTAGAGCGTCATTGCAACCGGTGCATTGCCCTCTTCCGCCAGCGCCAGTTTTTTCAGTATTTGCAGCGCCTCATCCTGCATGTCCTGCTCGATGACGCGCCTGTCCTGATTCAGTTGGTGCAGCCGCGATGCCTGCGCGCGAGCGCTGTCCATATCCTCGCTCAGCAGGCACTCTATACCAATGGACATATCCTCCAGCCGTCCTGCTGCATTGATACGCGGGGCCACGGCAAAGCCAAGGTCGGATGCCACTACCGTGGCACACCGGCGCGAGGCTACTTCCAGTAATGCGAGAATGCCGGGGCGACAGTGGCCGGCGCGAATACGGCGCAGGCCTTCAGCCACCAGAATGCGGTTGTTTCTATCCAGCGGCACCACATCGGCCACGGTACCCAGCGCAACCAGATCCAGATACTGCGCCAGATTGACCTCCGCACGCTGCGCAAACCAGCCTCTTTCACGCAGCTCGGCGCGCAGCGCCAACATGATGTAGAAGATCACCCCCACCCCCGCCAGCGCCTTGCTGGCAAAGCTGCAGCCCGGTTGATTGGGGTTCACGATGACCGCTGCCTGCGGCAGCTCCCTGCCCGCCAGATGGTGATCGGTAATCAGCGTGGTGATGCCCAGAGCATTGGCCGCGGCGACACCTTCCAGGCTGGAGATGCCGTTGTCGACTGTGATGATGAGATCGGGCTTGTCCTGCGCGGCCAGCGCGACAATTTCCGGCGTCAGACCATAGCCATATTCAAACCGGTTGGGGACGAGATACCCGACGTGAGGGGCGCCGAACGCGCGCAGTGCCGACACCACCAGCGCCGTGCTAGTGGCACCATCGGCATCGAAATCACCCACCACGACGATGCGCTGATCGGTAGCCAGTGCATCAGCCAGCAGGATCGCGGCGGCATCGGCATGCAGCAGTTCACCCGGTGGCAGCAGCTGCGCCAGGCCGAGGTCGAGTTGCTCGCAAGCGTCGATACCACGGGCACTGTACACCCGCGCCAACAGCGGATGGATACCCGCGTCGGACAAGCGCTCGGCAGGCGGTGGCGCAGTTGCGCTGACCTGCCGGCGACGGATGAGTTTCTCCACGGGTCGGTCGGCCGGTCAGGCCCTGATGTTGGCCGAAATAAAGGCCTGCACGGCCGCCAGCTCATTGGGCACCACATCCAGGCGCTCGTCGCGCTCGAACAGGTCCTTGAGGTGCCCCGGCAGTGCAACCGCCTGGCTGAGGCCGGATTGCTTGATCGCCTCGGGGAACTTCGCCGGGTGCGCCGTGGCCAGCGTAATCACCGGCGTGGCTTTATCGACATCGCTCTGCAGTGCGGCTCTGACACCGACTGCGCTGTGCGGGTCGAGCAGGTATTCGCATTCGCGCCAGGTACTGGCGATCTGCTCACAGGTCTGCTCGTCGGATACACAGTGGCTGCTGAACAGCGCGCGCGCACGCTCCATCGCGGTATCGGTGAACTGAATGGCACCGTCGTCAAAGTCTTTCATCAACTGCTCGATGGCCGCGCCATCGCGATCATACAGATCGAACAACAGTCGCTCGAAGTTGCTCGACACGGTGATATCCATACTCGGCGACAGCGAGTGCTCCAGCGGCTGGCGACCGTAACTGGCCTGCGTAATCGCGCGGTGCAGCACATCATTGCGATTGGTGGCTATGATCAGGCGCTCTATCGGCAGACCCATCTGCCGCGCCAGATAGCCGGCAAAGATATCGCCGAAGTTACCCGTGGGGACAGAGAACGCAACAGCGCGCGACGGCGCACCCAGTGCAACGGCCGCGTAAAAGTAATAGACGATCTGGGCCATGATGCGCGCCCAGTTGATCGAATTCACTGCCACCAGCGAGCGGTCTTCGGCGAGAAAGCCCTGGTTGTTAAAGCTGGCTTTCACCATCGCCTGGCAATCATCGAAATTGCCCTCGACAGCCAGGTTGTGAATGTTCTCGCCGTGCACGGTGGTCATCTGCTTGCGCTGCACATCGGAGACGCGGTTGTGCGGGTGCAGAATAAAAATGTCGATATTCTTGCAGTGCTTGCAGCCCTCGATTGCAGCCGAGCCGGTATCACCGGAGGTCGCGCCGAGTATCACCACTTTCTGGTGTTTGCGCTCCAGCACGTAGTCGAGCAGGCGGCCGAGCAATTGCAGCGCGAAATCCTTAAACGCCAGTGTCGGGCCGTGGAATAATTCCAGCACCCACTGGTTCGCGTCGATCTGCACCATCGGTGCAACCGCATTGTGACGAAACTCTGCGTAGGTATCGGCAATCAGCTCGCGCAGATCCTCCGAGGGAATACAGTCATCGACAAACGGTGCGATGATCTTATGCGCGAGCTGCGGGTAATCCATCCCGGCCATCGCCGCGATCTCCTCACGGCTGAAGCTCGGCAGTGTCTCAGGCACATAGAGGCCACCGTCTGTTGCCAGGCCCGTCAGCAGAACCTGTTCAAAATTGAGCGCCGGTGCCCGGCCCCGGGTGCTGATGTACTTCACCTGTCTCTCACTCCCGTCTCTTTACGCTTGCGACTAACCGTCCAGCGGTTCCACACGAATACGCACCACTTGGCCATTGATGGTGTCCAGCGCCTCTATCAACTCTACCGCTGTATCCACACTGCCCTGCAACGCCTTGTTGGTCAGCACGATAAGCGGCACCAGTGTCTGCCCCTGTGCCGGTGCTTTCTGAATCAGCGCCTCTATGCTGATACCCTGCTCACTGAAAATACTGGCCACCCGCGACAGCACACCCGGCTTGTCCTCGGCCTCCATGCGCAAATACCACGGCGTTTCGACCTGCGCCATCGGAACCACTGGCAGATCGCGCAAACTGCTGTGAGCAACGGCCAGTGCAGGCACCCGCCCGCTCTGCCCGACGCCGAAATCGCGCGCCAGATCAACCAGGTCCGCCACTACCGCCGAGGCTGTCGGCAGTGCACCGGCGCCAGCGCCATAATACAGTGTGGGCCCTACAGCGTTGCCTTCCACCAGGATCGCGTTCTTTACGCCATCGACATCGGCGAGCAGCAGGTTGTCGGGTATCAACGTCGGATGCACCCGCAATTCCACACCACCGCCATTCTGCTTGGCGATGCCCAGGTGTTTGATGATATAGCCCAGTTCCTGCGCGTAGCCCACATCCTGCGTAGTCAGCTGAGTAATGCCTTCGGTATAGACGTCGTCAAATTTTAGCGGCATGCCGAAGGCCAGCGAGGCAAGAATAACCAGTTTGTGAGCGGCGTCGATGCCCTCGACATCAAACGTCGGGTCCGCCTCGGCATACCCAAGCGCCTGCGCCTCTGCCAGCACATCGGAAAACTCCCGACCCTTGTCGCGCATTTCGGTCAGGATAAAATTGCCCGTACCGTTGATAATACCCGCCAGCCATTCGATGCGATTGCCCGCCAGCCCCTCGCGCAATGCCTTGACGATGGGAATGCCACCGGCGATAGCGGCCTCGTAGCGCACTTCCACACCGTGCTCGTCCGCCAGCGCAAAAATCTCGTTACCGAACTCGGCAATCAATGCCTTGTTCGCGGTGACAACGTGCTTGCCAGCGCGTATCGCCATCTCGACCAGTTCGCGAGCCGTGGTGGTACCGCCGATCAACTCGACCAGGATTTCCACTTCAGGATCGCGGGCGACCTCAAAAATATCGCGGCTGACCCGCAAATCCGATACATCACAGGCGGGGTTATCACGGCGCGCGCCCACATGCACAACCTGCAGGCTGGCGTGTGCCCGCGCGGCGATCACTTCGGCGTTCTCGCGCAATACCGCTATGGTACCGCTGCCGACGGTACCCAATCCGCAAATGCCTATCTTTACTGGTTTCAAACTCGTTCCTGCTATCTCGTGTTAAGGGGATGCTACGCCGGCGCGAAACCGTCGTTCTTGATCATGCGCTTGATATTGCGAATGGCCTGACGAGTGCGGTGCTCATTTTCAATCAGGCCGAAACGCACATAGCCCTCACCGTATTCGCCAAAGCCGATACCCGGTGAGACGGCGACCTGCGCTTCGGTCAGCAGTTTCTTACTGAATTCCACTGAGCCCATCTCGCGGTAGGGCTCCGGTATTCTGGCCCAGACGAACATCGTGGCTTTGGGACGCGTCACCGGCCAGCCAATCGCATTGAGGCCATTGCACAGCACATCCCGGCGCGACTGGTACATATCCCGGATTTCCGCCACGCAGGTCTGGTCACCCTCCAGCGCGGCAATAGCGGCCACTTGAATGGGCGTGAACATACCGTAGTCCAGATAGGATTTCATACGCGCCAGCGCCGCGATCAACACGCTGTTGCCGACACAGAAACCAACACGCCAGCCCGGCATGTTGTAGCTCTTGGACATGCTGAAAAATTCCACTGCCACTTCTCTCGCACCCTCAACCTGCAGAATGGAGGGCGCGACATAGCCGTCGTAACAGAGGTCTGCGTAAGCCAGATCCTGTACTACCCAGATGGAGTGCTCGCGCGCTATCTTGATGATGCGCTCGTAGAACTCCAGCTCCACGCACTGCGCCGTGGGATTGGACGGAAAGTTCAGCACCAGCATCTTGGGGCGCGGCCAGCTGGTATGAATCCCCTTTTCCAATTCCGCGAAGAATTCTTCCTCGTTCTCGCCCATCGGCACATGGCGAATATCCGCACCGGAAATCACAAAGCCATAGGGGTGAATCGGGTAGGAGGGATTGGGCACCAGTATGGCGTCACCCGGGCCGGTAGTGGCCAGTGCGAGGTGGGCGAGACCCTCCTTCGAGCCCAGCGTTACAATGGCCTCGGATGCCGGATCCAGCGTCACATCAAAGCGCCGCTGGTACCAGTCGCAAATCGCCTTGCGCAGACGCGGAATACCAATCGATTGGGAATAGCCGTGCGTATCGCCGCGACGGGCGGTTTCGACCAGTTTGTCGACAATATGGTCGGGCGTGGGCTGATCCGGATTGCCCATACCGAAATCGATGATGTCCTCGCCTGCAGCCCGGGCTTTCTTCTTCAGGTCACCGATAATATTAAAAACGTAAGGCGGCAGGCGCTCAATACGCCGAAATTGATCGTCCACGATAATCCAACTCTACAGGGTACGCAGGCGCTTGCGCCGCGATTCAAAAAAAGGGAGCAAACAGTACTGAGTCAGCCCCACACTGTCAACGCAGTGTGGGGGCACATAGGCACTATTGGCGGTATTCCAGGCGCCGATGGCGCACTGTATCAGTTCAGTCCTAGATCGCTGATCAGTTCGGCCGCTGTGCGGTAGCCGGGGATCATTTCACCGGATTGTGTGATGATCGCCGGCGTGCCGCGCACCCCAAGTTGCTGTCCCAACTGATACTGCGCCGCAATCGGGTTGCCATCACAGATATTCTCTGGCACCGACGCCTTGGCGACCAGTTTGTTCAGCGTCTCCTGTGGATTCTCGGCACACCAGGCACTGGCCAGCTGCTTGAAGGCATCGGAACCGACACCAGCGCGCGGATACGCCAGATAGCGCACTTCTACACCATTTTCGTTCAGCGCCGGCACTTCCTGATGGAGTTTCTGACAGTAGTAACAGGTATCATCGAAGAACACTGAGACATGGGCGCGTGTCTCACCCTCCGGCGAGAAGATAATCATATCTTCCGTTTTGACTTTCGCCAGGGCCTCTTTACGCTCACCGTCGCGGCGTTTTTCGGCGAGATTGACGTAACCCTCGGGCGTCACTGAATACAGATCGCCGACAATGAAAAAGTCACCGTTCAGGGTCGCATACACCAGCGGGCCGTCGGAAAGCTCCACTTCATACAACCCGGGGATTTCACTGGTCTGGGCGGAAACGACCTTCAAACCGGTACCGGGTGCCTCCATCGCCGCGCTCAGTTTCTGCAATTGGGCCTTATCGAGCGGCTCACCGGCCATGGTGAACTGGGCCGCCAGTGCGCACATTCCCAGCAATGCGGCTTTCAATACTCGGTAACTCATCTTGTATCCTCTGTCGTTGTGGGCCAAACCCACCGGCTTTGTCAAATCACAGCTCATTGGAGCCGGATTTGACCCTTTAGTTCCTCACCCGCGCGGATGATGTTTCTCGTGCAATTCCTGCATACGCTGTTGGGCGATATGTGTATAGATCTGAGTGGTCGACAGATCACTGTGACCCAGCAGCATCTGCACCACGCGCAAATCAGCGCCGTGATTAAGCAAATGCGTCGCAAATGCGTGGCGCAGCGTATGGGGCGACAAATGCTTTTTGATCTCCGCGCGCTGCGCATAGATTTTAATACGATACCAGAACGTCTGGCGAGTCATTTGCGTGCCGCGGCGGCTGGGAAAAAGCACATCAGACGGTATCCCCTTGAGCAATTCAGTGCGCGCACCGGCCAGATACCGGTGCAGCCAGCCCAATGCCTCCTCGCCCACCGGCACCAGGCGCTCCTTACTGCCCTTGCCGAACACGCGCACCACGCCCTGGTTCATACTCAATTGGCCGATCTGCATACTGGTGAGTTCACTGACCCGCAGCCCGCAGGCGTAAAGCAATTCCAGCATGGTGCGATCGCGCATTTCCAGCGCTATCTCAGTATCAGGCGCCATCAGCAGCCGGTCGACTTCCGCCTCGCTCAGCGCCTTGGGCAGAGGGCGCCCCAGCCGCGGGCTTTCCACCTCAAGTGTGGGATCAACATCGACCATTCCTTCGCGCAGCAGATAGTGGAAGAATCCACGCACGCAGGACAAAAACCGCGCTGAAGAGCGGGGTGACATGCCCTGCTGCAATCGAGCGCCGAGATAGGACTGCAAACTGGAGCGGTCTGCCTCAATAATGGAGCATCCTTCTGAGCGCTGTAACCACTCATTGAATTGCGTGAGATCGCGGCGATAGGCAGACAGCGTATTATCGCTCAAGCCCTTTTCCATCCAGAGTGCATCGATATAACGTTCGAGGTCGGCGTTTGCTGCGAGGTTAGCTGACATCACTGGACTCTAACATGAATTGTCGACGGAAATGCCCGCCTCGGGCACCCCCAACCCTGGCATGGAGGGCTAAGCTAGGGCGCTGTGATGGTCGCTGCGGCACCCGATGACCCAACCAACGGGGTATCCGTCGCCACTGCTGCCGCAGGCAGGGACTGCGGGCTGGCCTCGCCTACCGAAATCGAACCCGAGTAGGTCACAGCGGTACCGTCCACGAGACTCCCCGCAAGCTGTATCGACCAATCTCCGCTGAGGAACTGCATCGAGTCCGAGCGCTGAATGTAGCTGGTACCCGTACTGATATGTTCCCCATAGGCCACACTAATCGTCACCGCGTTGGAATCTGGCCCGGTCAGCATGACCGTATCCAGCAACACAGGCTCTGCGAAAGCGTGGGAGAGCAGCAGTGTCGTGTCAGCTGAGGACGAGGCCGACCACTGCCAGGCTCGGACAATTGACGCCACCGGTGCGCCACTTGAGCCAGTCAGCAGAGTCCCGCTCGGGGTTGCCGTGCTCCGCGGATAGGCAATCGCCGCGTATTTCTGGGTGGTCATGAAAGTATCATACGACCACCAGATCATTCCCGGTGGCGCTGGGCTGGAACCGGCTCCAGTGCTGGGCGGCCAATCCGTTCCAAACGAGTTTTGTACCAGGAACGCGCCAGGGTTGTTCGGATCACCCAGAGTATCGTCGTATCCGACAAGAATCTGCCCGTGGCCACTGTTGGGAGTGACTGCATCACCATAGATGACGCCGTTTGTCAGCGCTGGACCCTTGGCATAATCCTGGAGCACCAGGCCGGTGAAAGCGACAACTTGATTATTCGCAAGATACTGCTTGATCTGATCGACCTGGGTGGTCGAATTCGGGTCGAGCTTCAGTGTCGCGTAGCTTCCTATCATAAAGTTGCTGTGATCGGAATGAGGCGTTGATAGATTGATACTCTGCAGGTACTGACAATTAGGCTCGTACGCAACGTCGCTCATACTCGGCGCCCCATGGGAAACCAGGCGAGATAGATAGGGCAGCGCTTCAGTGTCGCCCGGACATGCACCTCCCAACTGCCACATGTACAGCCACGCGGGACTGACCTGATACGACGTCTGCGCCGGGCTCCAACGCACGCCACCAGCGGGTAACTGTGCTGCGGTGTAAGACCCCAGACCATAGCCAAATGACCACGCTTCACAGGAGCCAGGAGCGCCTAGGTGTTGCGCTGTCCCCTGCATTCCCACCGGCGGCAGATTAGTGAGCATCACACTCGACGGCAGCACTGGCGGGTTCGGTGGCTGCAGGAAGGCCTCTACCGGCAGTGCAATCGGCGCTCCCTCAAAGGACGAAGCATCCAGTACGGCGCCGAATCGGCCAAGTGCATCGTCCGGAGACTCTGAACGCTCAGGTGCGGACACTCCAGTGCTATTGCTATTACTGTCACTGCATGCCGCGAGCAATAAGAGTATGACAACCGTGATCATTGCAAGGGGGGAACTACATGACTTCATATGTGGGCTCGACTCAACGGAAAGCCTGGAAAGTATAAAGCTAATGGTATTCAAATGGCAGGATACGCCCAGAACGTTTAGCACGGGTAATTGCAACGCCGCAGTACACGTGCAGACTCATCGCAGATGCGGGCCGAGATGCACGAGGCCCGCTGCGGAGTCCCGCGCTACACCTTCCACATCACTCGGCTATAGACATTATCCATATACACAAAAAAGCGGCCACACGGGCCGCTTTTGAATGCTGGTATAAGAAACGGCTGTGACTACAGCTTTTCCTTGATACGGGCTGCGCGACCGCTCAGATCACGCAGGTAGTAGAGCTTGGCCTGGCGCACATCGCCGCGACGCTTGACGGCAATGCTCTCAACCAGTGGGCTGTAAGTCTGGAAGGTACGCTCTACGCCAACACCGTGAGACATTTTGCGTACGGTGAATGCAGAGTTGAGGCCGCGGTTACGCTTGCCAATGCAAACGCCTTCAAAGGCCTGCAGACGCTCGCGAGTACCTTCTTTTACTCGCACCTGAACAACCACGGTATCGCCGGGGCTGAACTCGGGGAGTTCCTTGCCCATCTGCTCCGCATTCAGCTCGGATATGATCTTGTTAGTGCTCATGTGGTACTCCTGATATAAAAACGGTGCAGCTTCACAGCTAGCGTTTTGTTGATGTTTCCCGCTCGCGGATATATTCCGCCAGCAATGTCTCTTCTTCAGCCGTCATGGCCCTGTTCTGCAACAGGTCGGGGCGACGCTCTGACGTTCTTCCCAGTGCCTGCTTCAGGCGCCAGCGGCGAATCTCTTCGTGATTCCCGCTGAGTAACACGTCCGGTACGCTCACACCCTGATACGTCTCGGGCCGGGTATAGTGCGGGCAATCCAGCAGCCCTGCCACAAATGAATCCTCTTCCGCAGAAGACTCATGCCCCAGCACACCGGGCAATTGGCGCGTCACCGCATCGATGACCACCATGGCAGCCAGTTCGCCGCCGCTCAATACATAATCCCCGATGGACAGTTCTTCGTCCACCTCGGCCTCTATCAGGCGCTCATCGACGCCTTCATAGCGACCCGCAACCAGTACAAAACCCTCCAGTTGCGCCAGCTCCATCGCTTTCTCGTGATGGAAGGGCCGACCCTGCGGTGACAGGTAAATCACCCGGGCACTGTGCCCTGCTGCCTCCCTCGCAGCGGCTATCGCCTGCTGCAAAGGGTCTATCTTCATCAACATTCCCGGGCCACCGCCGTAGGGTCTGTCGTCCACCGTCCTGTGCTTGTCGACGGTATAATCCCTGGGGTTGCAGCAGGTCAAACTCACCTGTCCCTGCTTCACAGCCCTGCCGGTAACACCGTGTTCGCCAACGGCGGCAAACATTTCTGGAAACAGGCTCACCAGCGCTATGCGCATTTCGAGCGCCTCATTCCTCGTCGACGAACCAGTCGACCTCTATCACTGCCTCTTCCAGATCTACCCGGGTCACTGTCTCGTCGGGCAAATACGGGATTAAGCGCTCCCGCTCATCAATGCTGCCTTCGCAGGCTTTCACCACCAACACGTCGTTGGCGCCGGTATCGATCAGGTAGTCGACCTTGCCGAGCAACACCTTCTCTTTTCCGTCCTTCTCAGCATCCTGGCACCACACCTGCAAACCCTGCAGATCGCGCCAGTAATAATCGCCCTGGGGCAGTGGTGGCAGCGCTTCGGCCGGCACCGCTATCTCGAGCCCTCGGTACTGCTCTGCCTGGGTGCGATCATCCACACCCCGGATATGGGCTACCAGCCCCTTACCTTTCGTATTGACCGCATCAAACTCTACGGCCTCATACGTGCCACGGCGCTTCAGTTGCCAGGCTCCGAACTTTTGGAAACTCTCCGGCTGTTCGGTATAGGGGTGAATTTTCACCCAGCCTTTAATGCCAAAGCAGCCGGTTATCTTAGCGATTACCAGCATCTTCGCACCGTGAACTTCACTCATCGATTCCGTCCCGCAAGCCGGATTCGATCAATCAAGCCGCTTCAGCGACATCCTTCAACAACCGGGAAACACGCTCAGACACCTGCGCGCCCTGGCCACGCCAGTATTCAACGCGATCTGTATCGATGCGCAGACGCTCTTCCTGGCCGCGTGCGGTCGGGTTGAAGAAGCCGACACGCTCGATAAAGCGACCGTTACGTGATTTGCGGCTATCAGTCACCGTGAGGTGGTAAAAGGGGCGCTTCTTGGCGCCACCACGAGCAAGACGAATTGTTACCATTTGACGTAATATCCTAAAAATGAGTGGGGATTTGCTGCGATCTAACATCAACGCCCACGACAAAAACCGGCTGGCAAGCCGGAAAGGTGGCGTATCATACGGAAAATGCGCCTGAGTTTAAACCCCGCACGCCAAGTTTTTTAACCGGATCAGTCGCCCGGCGATCAGCGGAACGGAAAGCCTCCACCGGGACCACCCTGGCCGCCAGCACCACCGCCGGGCATCATCCCGCCGAGGCCGCGCATCATTTTCTCCATGCCGCCGCCTTTCATCTTCTTCATCATCTTCTGCATCTGCTTGTGCTGCTTCAGCAGGCGGTTGAGATCCTGCACCTGCGTGCCCGAGCCCTTGGTGATGCGGCGCTTGCGGCCACCCTGGATAAGCTCGGGGTTGCGGCGTTCCTTCGGGGTCATGGAGTTGATCATCACCTCCATCTGCGTGAACATTTTGGTGTCGAGGTTCTGTTGGGCCATTTGGGCCATATTGCCCATGCCGGGCAATTTATCCAGCATGCCCGCCATGCCGCCCATATTGTTCATCTGCTGCAGTTGGTCGCGAAAATCCTCCAGATCGAATTTCTTGCCCTTTTTCACCTTGCGCGCAAGTTTCGCGGCCTTTTTCTTGTCGACCTTCTGCTCGACCTCTTCGATCAGCGACAGCACATCGCCCATACCCAGTATGCGCGAGGCCAGACGGTCTGGGTGGAACGGGTCCAGCGCGGTAGTCTTCTCGCCGACGCCGAGGAATTTGATCGGCTTGCCTGTTACCGAGCGCACCGACAGCGCGGCACCGCCACGGGTATCGGCATCTACCTTGGTCAGTACCACACCCGTCAGAGGGAGGGCTTCACCGAAGGCCTTGGCGGTATTGGCGGCGTCCTGGCCCGTCATGGCATCGACCACGAACAGCGTTTCCACCGGCTTGACCGCCTTATGCAGCTCGGCGATCTCGGCCATCATTTCCTCATCGACGGCGAGGCGACCCGCTGTATCGACAATCAGTACGTCGCTGAACTTGATCCGTGCATGCGCCAGCGCAGCCTCCACAATATCGACCGGCTTTTGTTCAATGTTGCTGGCGAAGAAATCCACACCCACTTCAGTG
The DNA here is from genome assembly GCF_055809315.1 of Halioglobus sp. D3-4. NCBI lineage: Bacteria > Pseudomonadati > Pseudomonadota > Gammaproteobacteria > Cellvibrionales > Halieaceae > Halioglobus > Halioglobus sp. D3-4. The sequence goes on along the minus strand of NZ_CM147907.1, from coordinate 333,907 downwards.
GCCAGCGTCTCTAACTGTTTGATCGCGGCGGGGCGGTAGACGTCGGCGCTGACGACAGTTACCTTCTTCTTGTCACGCTCCTTCAGCAATTTGGCCAGCTTGGCAACGGTGGTGGTTTTACCTGCACCCTGCAGGCCTGCCATCATGATCACGGCCGGCGGCGTCGCAGCGAGGTTCAGCCCCTCGTTGGCGGTGCCCATCACCGCTTCCAGTTCTGCCTGTACGATCTTCAGGAAGGCCTGGCCCGGGCTGAGGCTCTTCATCACGTCCTGACCCAGCGCACGCTGCTTCACCGACTCCACGAAATCCTTGACCACCGGCAGCGCGACATCGGCCTCCAGCAGCGCCATACGCACTTCGCGCATAGTGTCCTGGATATTGTCCTCGGTTAACCGCGCCTTGCCGGTAATGCTGCGCAGGCTGTGGGACAATCGATCACTTAAACTCTCAAACATGGTGCCTCTCTCCTGTGTCACCGTTACCGGCGCAGTGCATATGCAACAAACCGTGCGCGAGGGGTGTCACTATTGATTCTGCGGTAACAAGTCGGTACAAAGGGCGCAGTATACTTTACACCGGCCCCCGGTCCAAAGAGATGTCTATCACTTTACTCGCCCCGCTCTGCGCACTGCTGTATATGGCCGCGACCGGCCTGCAATTATTGCACCTCTCGCAGAATCGCAAGCAGATCAATCGCAGCGTGCTGATGCTGGGCCTGGCCGCCTTGCTGTTGCACGCGGTCATTGTCTGGAAGACGGCATTTCCTGACACGGGTGTCGATCTGGGCTTTTTCAAGATCGCCGCGCTGCTTTTCCTGGTGATCAATCTCGCCTGTATCACCTCGCTGACAAGAAGGCCGCTGCAAAACTTGCTGCTGGCACTGTTCCCGCTGTCTGCGCTGGCGGTGCTGGTGTCCACCTTCGCACCCGATACTGCGCCGATTCTCAGCCACCTCAGCAGCGGCATGATATTGCACATCAGCAGTTCCATTCTGGCCTATGCGGTGCTCACCTTGGCAGCCATTCAGGCGGCCGTGCTGGCCCTGCAGGACCACCAGCTCAAGCACCGCCAAACGCGCGGCATCATCCAGATACTACCGCCGCTGCAGTTAATGGAGGGCATGTTGTTTGAGCTGCTCTGGATCGGCGTCGCCCTGCTCTCCATCGCCATCGTATCGGGCGTAGTGTTCGTCGACGATTTTTTCGCCCAGAGCCTGGTGCATAAAACCGTGTTGTCCATCGTCGCCTGGGTGCTGTTTGCCACACTGCTATGGGGGCACTATCAACTGGGCTGGCGCAGCAAAACTGCGGTGCGTTTCACACTGGCGGGTTTTGTCATGTTGATGCTGGCATTTTTCGGCTCCAAACTGGTGCTGGAACTGATTCTGCACCGCACCTAGGCGCAGTTTGATGCACTGCACAAACCCGCTGGCAGGGCTTGCCCCAACCCCGCTTTTTCTTCAAGATGGAAACCGCTTTCAACTACGAGGTCTAAACCCGCTTTGAACGAAGCACCGCTGGGATTACTCTTTTCCATTCTCGTTGCACTGATCTTCCTCTCCGGATTCTTCTCCAGTTCTGAAACTGGCATGATGACGCTCAACCGTTATCGGTTGAAGCATCTGCAGAAGCAACATCACAAGGGCGCGATACGCGCTGGCAAACTGCTGGCCCGGCCGGACCGCCTTATCGGCCTGATCCTGATCGGCAACAACCTGGTGAACATCTTTGCCTCGGCCATCGCCACCATCATTGCTATTCGCCTGTGGGGCGATGCAGGTGTGTATATCGCCACCGGTTTCCTGACGCTGGTGATTTTGATCTTCAGCGAGATCACGCCAAAAACTATCGCCGCGCTGCACCCGGAACGCGTCGCATTTCCGTCCAGCCTGATACTGCTACCGCTGATGAAAATCATGTATCCACTGGTGGCGATGGTCAATTTCATCACCAACGGCATGTTGCGCGTGTTTGGTGTAGACCCTGAAAAACAGGGTGATGCACACGTCTCCGCTGAGGAACTGCGCACTATCGTGACTGACGCCGGCAAGCTGATTCCCGCCAGACACCGGGAACTGCTACTGAATATTCTGGATCTGGAACACGTATCGGTCGATGACATTATGGTACCGCGCAACGAGGTATACGGCATTGATCTCGATGACAGCGACGAGGAGATTCTGCAGAAAATCCAGTCCAGCACGCACACCCGCCTGCCGGTATGGCGCGATGACATCAACAACATTGTCGGCGTGCTGCACATGCGCGACATCAGCCGCGTGATCCACCGGGACGGCCTCGATCGCGTGGCGCTGGAACGCGAAATGCAAAAGCCTTATTTCATTCCCGAGATCACGCCGCTGCACACCCAACTGCTGAACTTCCAGAAGAAAAAATCACCGCTGGCTGTGGTCGTCGACGAATACGGCGAAGTGATGGGCGTAGTGGCGCTGGAGGACATACTTGAAGAGATCGTGGGCGAGTTCACCTCCAATATGGCAGAGATGACCGAGAGTATCTTCCTGCAGCGCGACGGCAGTTACATCATCGATGGCACCACCAATATTCGCGATATCAACAAGTCGCTGAACTGGGATCTGCCCACGGATGGCCCCAAGACCCTGAGCGGCCTGATGCTGGAACATCTGGAATCATTCCCCGATGCCTATGCGGGGCTGAGTATTGGCGGCTACCGGCTGGAAATACTCGCTTTGGAAGGCAATGTGGTGCAATCGGCCCGCGCGCAACTGGCTGTGTAGAGCTGCGCGCGGCGCTATTTAGCTCAGCCGGATCGTGGAACTCCCCTGCAGGCGCTCGCGCGCTTTCTGCAAAATCTCCCGCTTCTGCTCATCCGAACTCATCGCCCAATCGGTGATCTCAACCGCGGAGCGGTAACACCCCATGCAGATGTCGTCGTCATCCAGCACACAGACAGAGATGCACGGCGATTTGGGGCTGACCTCACTCATTCCTGCTCCTGAAGGTGTTCGGTGTAACGCTGACCGTTCTGCACATAGTGCGCGGCGCTGAGTTTCAGGCCCTGTTGCTGCTCTTCTGACAGTTGCGTTTTGATCTTGCCGGGAGAACCCAGCACCATTGCGCCGTCCGGCACCTCCATGCCCTCTGTTACCAGCGCATTAGCGCCAATCAGGCAGCCCTTGCCCACTTTCGCACCATTGAGCACGACGGCGTTTATACCGACCAGCGAACCGTCGCCAATCGTACAGCCGTGCAACATCGCGTTGTGCCCGACGGTGACATCGGCGCCCAAGGTCAGCGGAAAACCCGGATCTGCGTGCATAACCGTGCCATCCTGCACATTGCTGCCCGGCCCGATTTCGATATGATCCGCATCGCCGCGCAGGACGCAGCCGAACCATACGCTGGCGTTTTCCTGCAGGGTGACATCCCCGATGAGGATGGCATTCGGAGCGATGTAATGCCCACTGCCCACCAGTGTGACGCGTTTATCACCTAAACTGTATTTCACGGTGCTTGCTCCCAATTACGCTGTAAATCCAGACCCGCATCGTAGGCGACATTGGCCAACATCACCAGTATCGCTGCGGTTACACCCCACACATTGTCGTCGCCCAACTGATAATGCGGGACTTTTCGTTTGACCCTGCCGTCGGACATCGTTTCCAGCCGGTAGATGCCGGCATCGGCGAATGCCGCCAGCGGGGCAAAGAACACACTGTCAAATTCGCCCGTGTCCACCACCAGGGTGGGATCAGCCGGTATGCCGGCTATGCAGGGGTATACCTCAAAACCGGTGCGCGTGATCAGCGGCTCAAACTCGCCCAGCGGGTTGATAATGTCAGCGGGCAGGCCCACCTCCTCCATCGCCTCGCGCTGGGCTGTCTCCCACGGCGACACATCCGACTGTTCACGCTTGCCGCCGGCAAAGGCGATTTCCCCCGGATGGTTGTTCAGGTGCATCGCGCGACGCCCTAGCAGTACGCGTGGTGCCTGTTCAGTGGTGAGCGCAACCAGCACGGCCGCCTGCGGCCACTGCCCCTCTTCCATCGGGCGCGGCCACTTGCGCTCGTGTAGCGGCAGGCCTGCATCGATACGCTGGAGGACGGAGGCTGTCATCCCTCGGGCAACTCGGTGACCATCTCGACCACATCCCACGCCGGTGTTTCAAACGGGTGCGCCTCGATCAGCGCCGCGACGGCCGCGCGTACAAAGCGCTTCTCACAAACCATTTCCACGCGGTATTCCGGCACTACTTCAAGCTTACCCTGCTGGCCAAGGTACGGCTTGCTGCCGTCCAGCGGACGAAACTGGCCCTGCCCCAGTACCTGCCAGCAGCAACTGTCGTAGTCGCCGATTCTGGCGGCACCGGCAGCGAACACTGCGGCCTTAACCACCTCCAGATGAGACTCCGGTACATAGAAGCAGAGTTTATACATTACACGCCCCTCGCCTGTTGTTCGTAGAACTCGCCGGCAAACTGCTCCAGGCGCCCGGCTTCGATGGCGCTGCGTATCGCTGCCATGTGCTGCTGATAAAAATGCAGGTTGTGAATGGTGTTGAGCTGCGACCCCAGTATCTCATTGCATTTGTCCAGGTGGTGCAAATAGGCGCGGCTGAAGTTCTGGCAGGTGTAGCAATCGCAGTCTTCATCGAGCGGCAGCGTGCTTGTTTTGTGGCGTGCATTGCGCAGCTTGAGCGCGCCACGCGATGTGAACAGGTTGCCGTTGCGGGCATTGCGCGTGGGCATCACGCAATCGAACATATCGATACCGCGGCGCACCCCCTCCAGTAGATCAGCCGGTGTGCCCACGCCCATCAGGTAGCGCGGTTTATCCTGCGGCAGCACGGGCGCCAGTGTTTCGAGTACGTTTAGCATATCGTCCTTGGGCTCGCCCACCGACAGGCCACCGACGGCATAGCCATCGAAACCGATCTCCTCAAGGCCGGCCAGCGACTCCCTGCGCAGCGCCGGGTACATGCCGCCCTGCACAATGCCGAACAGCGCAGCGGAGTTGCCTGCATGCGCGGCCTTACTGCGCTGTGCCCAGCGCAGTGACAGCGCCATGGATTCGCGGGCCTCGCTCTCGGTCGCCGGGTACGGCGTGCATTCGTCGAAGATCATCACGATATCCGAACCCAGGCTCTTCTGGATGCGCATGGAAGTTTCCGGGTCGAGAAAGACTTTGGCACCATCCACCGGCGACTGGAACTTCACCCCCTCTTCCGAGATCTTGCGCATCGCCCCCAGGCTGAACACCTGAAAGCCGCCGGAATCGGTGAGGATGGGGCCATCCCAGCCCATAAAATCATGCAGATCGCCGTGCTGCTCAATGATGTCCGTGCCGGGGCGCAGCCACAGGTGAAACGTATTGCCGAGCAGAATCTCTGCACCGGTGGCGCGAATATCGCGCGGCAGCATGCCCTTCACCGTGCCATAGGTGCCCACCGGCATAAACGCCGGGGTTTCCACCGAGCCGCGCGGGAATGTCAGGCGGCCGCGACGGGCCTGGCCATCGCTGCCGAGCTGTTCGAACTGCATATCACATGGTTGGCTCATACGGTGCCCTGTGCTGGTGCCCTGGCGGTGATAAACATCGCATCGCCGTAGCTGAAAAAGCGGTACTTCTCATCAATTGCCTGCGCGTAGGCCGCCATTATAGGCGCCCGACCGGCAAAGGCACTCACCAGCATCAGCAGCGTCGACTCCGGCAGGTGAAAATTGGTCAGCATCGCGTCCACACTGCAGAAAGTGTATCCGGGATAGATGAAGATATCGGTATCGCCGCGCAGCGGTTCTATCGACCCGGTGGCACGGCTGGCCGATTCCAGACAGCGCACCGCAGTAGTCCCCACCGCAATCACCCGCCCGCCGCGCGCGCGCGTCTCACGCACCGCCTCGCACACGCTTTCATCCACCTCGAAATACTCTTTGTGCATCAGGTGATCTTCAATGTCATCGGCGCGCACCGGCTGAAACGTTCCGGCACCGACATGCAGGGTAACCGTTGCCCGGCGGATTCCGCGGGCATCGATCTGCGCCAGCAGTGCCTCGGTAAAATGCAGGCCCGCCGTGGGGGCGGCCACCGCGCCTTCGCGCTTTGCATACACTGTTTGGTAGCGCTCTTCATCCTCGGCCTGATCGCCGCGCTCGATATAGGGCGGCAGCGGCATATGGCCGATATCCTGCAAGATATCCGCCAGTGTATGCCCCTCCTGCGAGGCGATGCAGAACAACTCGCCCTCGCGGCCCGTGACCTGCAAGCGGTGCTCGCCGGGCTCACTCCTCGGTTCACGGCTCAGGTGCAACAATGCGCCCGCCTTGGGCGACTTGCTGGAACGAATATGTGCCAGCGCGGTGTCTGGGCCCGTGAGGCGCTCCAGCAGTATCTCCACATTGCCACCGGTGGCCTTGCGCCCCCAGAGCCGGGCGGGAATCACTCGGGTGTCGTTGAACACCAGCAGATCGTCGGGGTTGAGATAATCCAGCAGTTCGCTGAACTGATGGTGGCTGACCGCCCCGCTGGGGCCGTCCAGCACCAACAGCCTGCTCGCACTGCGCTCGGCCAGCGGGTGCTGGGCGATCAGTTCCGGGGGCAATTGGTAATTAAAATCACTGCGTTTCATCGATAAAAAAGCCGGCGCGTGGCCGGCTCTCTTGCATAAGCTGAAAAGCTTACTTGTCTTCTTCTGCCGCTTCTTCAGCTGCAGCTTCTTCTGCCGGAGCCTCTTCAGACGCTTCGGCTTCAGGCGCTTCTTCAGCCGCTTCTTCAACTACCGGCTTTTCAGCGGGCACAGCGACTTTAAGCAGTTCCTCTTCTACCAGGATGCGTACTTTCTCATCACCGTTTACCGCCTTTTTGTTGGCGTCTTTCACCGCATACCGCTCATCACCGCGCTGGTAGATGCTGTACTCGGCTGTCTTCTTGACTAACTTCATGCCCATGCTCTTTTCTCCCGGGATACTCAGATCACTCGCCCACTGGGGCGAAACTCAGATTATTGGTTCAGAATCGAACCGGGCGGCAGTGTACCCGCAAAGTCGCCGGGAGTTAAGGATAAATATTGAAGTTTCCCCGCCGATTGCTATAATCCCGCGCTCTCCAGGGGGAGGCCTTTCAGCCCTCACCTACCTCTCAATGCCGGAGTGGTGAAATTGGTAGACACGTCGGATTCAAAATCCGATGCTAGCGATAGCGTGCCGGTTCAAGTCCGGCCTCCGGTACCATCACGTTATATATTCAGTTTTTTGTATATCCTCGTTTCTAAATCTCGATATAAAGATCTAGTCCAGCAGAACGCTCAGGCTATTCGTATCGCTCGCGGCTAGCACAAAAAACTTTTCGGAACCTTCGCACATCCGCCTTGCGACTAGTGACAGAACAAACTCGCTCACCTGAGTATTGGCCCCTCAAAACTTTGCCATAGTCACACAATAGCTAAATAGAACGTCAGGTGCATTGATCACAACTGCACGTTAGATTGATCTACAAGAGTCCGACACCTAAAGGCTTTGCTGAATTACACTCAGACCATACGCAACAAGAAACCACCCCTTGAACCTACCCACTTGATGCCTTCTTCAGTTCACCAATGTACCGTTGAGGCGTCCCAAGTCCCCTGTGGCAGCTTGTACCCCAGCACTTCCTCAAAGGCTTCAAGATCTTCCCGCGATAACCAGGTGCCTTTCAGGTCATGGTCTGCCAACCCGTTGGGATAGGATCGCGCAGACCTCGGATCAGTTGGCCGCGCAATGCCAAAAGCAAACCCAACCGATGACAAAAGCTGCTTGTGGAGCCTGTCGAGAAAGCGCTGCTGATTTTCTCGTTCACCGTTAAACTGCGCTTCAAAACGTCGCGTTGAGACTATCGCGTAGCCGGCGCCTATGTCGGCCAGCCCAAAGACGAAGTTATTATCGTCCGTATAAATATCGGCCTGCGTGATACCGAGAAAAATAGCGTTCTCCCGTTCCTGCGCAATCTGCTGGACAGCCCCCCACAACTGCTTTGCATCCCACTGCTGGTCCTGCGCTTGTACCTGCTGCTTGAGTTCAGGGAAGGACGCACGTGGGTCATCCTCACCTTGCGCAACACTGATTCGGGCCAGCAACTCCAGGGTTTCATCGAGTGTTGCGGTTTCGCGCGATGCAATCGATAGGTCCCGCATCTGCCACTTAATATACGGATGATCCCACACAATATTGTCTTTGAGTTGTTCGGACCAACGTTGGAAATAGCTGCGATGATAGGGCGGCAGTTGTACTACCTCTTCCAGTACATACACAGGAGTTCCCAGGGTGTCCTGCAAGCGTTGGCCCGCCTGCTGCAGAATCCACTGCGCTACATCGCCAACGCGCACCAGAACGATCACGGGGTGCTCGAAAGCCCCTTCCGGGAGCAGCGCAACGCTATTCGGGGTTGGAATTCCCGCAAGTTTTTGGGATCGATGCAAAAGGCTGGCCGTCTCCGTCGTTTGCGCAACCAAGCGTGCCACGCCAGCCGCGCGCTGCGGTTCGTCCAATACGTTCAGGGCATCGGCATAATTCATCTGCTGGGCCATGTCCCAGGGAGACAACTGCAGCCCTGCCTCGAAGTAGCGGAGGGACTTCTCTGGCTCACCCTCCTCTACGAGACGGTTGGCTGCCAGGAATATCGTATCGACCTCCTTTGCTGCCTGAACGTTATTAACGGAAATGCGCTTCAATACCACATCAGCCGACGCAATGATCTCGTCAGTCGTCAGTGAGGGATCGGGGGAGTACGCCATGACTCTCGCGACACTGGCATAGAAGAGTAATAGCGTGAGAATACAGCGACACTGCACAGGTAGATTATTCGCGAAACGCCTCAATTTAAACCTCCCTGCAAAATCGCTTACTCACAGGTTAGCACAACGCTGGGGGCAGGGAGGCAGGGAGTCAGGCAAAGGGTCAGATTCCTTAGGTCAACGCAGTCACTTCCGCCGCAAAAAGGTGAAACAACACGCACAACTGTCGTCTTAGGCCATAAGAATGGCGCTTTTAGCCAAAAAGAGTTTTGCTTTGCCCCTGTACCATGATAGCTATAGCTAATATCCCCAAGAGACAAAGTGGGCTGACATGGGCATTCTGAACAAACTGGTACTTGCGGCACTGCGACTCAAAAATCCTGTCGAGGCGAAGCTGGCTGCTGCAGTCGCTGAACTCGGCCGTCTGATCGAGCGCGATACATATCGACTCTCAGAACAGGAACTCGACCAGTTGCTTTGCTACGGGGATTACCTTATTCAGGTCTCCAAGCTCGAAGGGGCCAGAGTGGCCCAGCCCAGCATCGCTGAAGAAAGGACGGCGTGCCTGGCCCGTCATGCGGTGCGCGATATGATTCCCGACACCTTTTTCCTGCAGATCTTATTGAAAGAGGACATGCCGCTGGCAATACCTCTGGAGTGCCGAGCCGCACAGAGCTGACGCCGCACTACTGGTAAGGCGCCCCATGATCGAGCCAGTCCTTGAGTATCACCCTCTCCTCTTTCGAAATCCCGGTATCGGGATGCCCTGTTTTGTAATCGATATCCCAGTTGAACGTGTCATTGGTCCTACCGTCCATACGCTTGTTGTTGGCGTACCAGTACAGCGGTGATTCCAGCGCAAACTTGGAGACGAAGCGGCTGGTGAGCGGCCGCCACAGGGAGTTATCACGCACGCCCGGCGTTACCGGGACGACAGGCAGCCACGGTTTGAAATCGCGCTGCTGCGTGTCCCAGACAACCCTCGAATACAGTAGTTCATCGTTTTCAAAGCCGCTATGACAGCCGCCGCAGGAACGCGTGATAATGGGTTGCACTTGCGCGAACTTCGGCAGATCGTGGGGCGTCCCCGCTTTTAGCGTCGTTTGCGCGGCGAGCGTACTGGCAAATCGTTTAACTGCCGGGACCTCGCCGAGCTCGGCAAAGCGCTCCTCGGAGTGGGCATCGTGACAGCCGTGACAGGTTCTAGTCTCACCGGGGCGCAGGGAGTGCAGCATATCGTCGTGGGCGATTACCTCGCCATTGGCATTCTCACCGCTCATCATCAGGGGCGTATCGCAGGGTACTTCCATCTTCACCGAGCCATCCGCTTGCAGCGGCACCCTCTGGTATCCCTTTATGTCGCGAAAACCCAGGGTGTTCATCGTCATCTTGTACAGTTCGCTATTGCCGTTGTAGCTGATATCCCAAAGTTCGGGAAGTGAGATGGACAGATACTTGATGTTGTTTGCAAAATAGTTCGGGTTCTCTGTCTGCGGCTGCACCGCGCAACCCTGCCATGCACAGCGCTGGGTGGAAGCCGCCTGCGGGTGTGAGCCCGGCCGCGCATAGAGTTCCGATTGACGCGCATCTACCACTTGCAGATAACATTTTCCCGGCGTCAGTGGTTCTGGCCTGTGGGGTGCGTGTTGTCCAAAGAGTTCCTGATAGGTTTTGATCGGCTTGGCGTCCCACACCTGGTAGTTGGGATCATCCACTACCGGCGTCATCTGCGCGGGGTCAAATGGGTTGGTTGTGGTGGGAAGCTCGCTGGTCGCGCCTGCCGGTGCGTTTACTCGCATGATAGTTCTACGGCATACCGAGTCGTCCCCCAGCCACTTCTTCGTTACCTGCGCGCCTGTCGCGACGGCATAGCACTGCCCCCTCGCATGCGTGATCAGGAAGTGATCGGCATCCAGTGCCGCCGGATAACCGGCCTTGCCGAATGAGCGATCCGGTAGGCCGTGGCCCCGGTACTCGAAACCCGGTTGGGCATCGCCTGATTGCCCCCAGGGAGTCAGTGACTTGAACGACGATGGCAGAAAGGTGCCGCTACCGGGCGCATTGCTGGCCGGTTGCAGATAGGGGTATTGGATACAGGATGCCTTGCTGCATCCTTCAACATGCGGGTGACCGTAGTCAAAAGCGTACACTGCGCCGTTGCTGCCATTGTGGTTGGAACGGTAATAGGTGGTGAGCGCCAGCTTGTTCTTGAAAATCTCTGCCACTGAGCGCAATCCACGGATTTCCTCAAACCCTATCAAGCCGCCTTTGGTTTTGCTTACGCCTCCAATCGTAGGCGCTGTGGGTAGCCAGCCTTTCGTCTTGAGAATATTCTGTTTGTGGCCGTGCAGTTTCACTGTCATATCCGCGCCGTTGCCATCCACACGGCACAGCCACATCAGGTTGGGCAGCGCGACCTGTATATTCTGGCCGGGGTAGAACCCCTTGTCGGCGTGTGCGTTGTAGCAGGAGTACACCACATCGCCGTTGGCCATCACCTCCGGTGACAGCGCGTTGAGATCCTGCGGCCCCCAGTTAACGGCCTCGGTGCCATCGATGTTCATCTTCCACAATTGCATCGCCTTGCCCGCCGGCCCGTAGGGATAGGTCTGGGAAACGCAATATGGAAAATTGTTGCAGTACTTCAGATGCTGGTTCCCACCCTCGCGATTGGGCCACTTGCCAGCGCGATTGGACACGAAGACGAGTTCGGTGTTGGACAGCCAGGCCGGCTGTCGGTCTATCGCCTTGGGCACATTGTCATAATTCTCGGCACAGCCGCCGCCGGGGTGATTGCCGATGGGGGTATTGGTTTTTGTCTCAATATCGTAGATGTAAAGTTGCGCACACAGCAGTGGGGCGAGTTGCTCAATGCGGCCGTTAAACTGCGGCAGAATCCCATTCTTGCCTGGCGCGGCAAAGCCCACGCTGTACACAATTTTTTTACCATCGGGGCTGACACGCGCTTCCTGTGCAACACAGTTGAGCGCGTCGTTGCCGGTGCAGTCGAAGATCACCTCCGGTGTACTGCCATCGAGCGGATCAATCACCACGTCCGCCTCGGCCAGCAGATCGTTGATGCGGCGCACATCGGTTGCGTACTGGAAATTGGCCACCTCGGAATCGGCGGTGTTACCGGGTATCGGTGCGGATTTGTAGGGCTGGCGGGTGTAAACCAGGGCTGTGCCCTTCATGTCAGCCGGCGGCACGACTTTCGCGGTGGGCGCTGCTGTAGATTTAACGGGTACCGCTTTCACTGGTGTCGCCGAGGACTGTTTTGCAGCGAGCTTTCCCGCAGCGGGGAGGGGCACATTTTTTGTGGCGGGGGCCGGTTTTTTCACCGCGGCTTTAGCCTTGGCCGGCGCTGGCTCTGACAGCGGCAGGCTATCTGCTTCACTGCCTGCTTCACTGCCTGCTCCACTGCCTGCTCCACTGCCTGCTCCACTGCCTGCTCCACTGTCTGCCGTACTGTCTGCCGTACTGTCTGCCGTACTGTCTGCCGTACTGTCTGCCGTACTGTCTGCCGTACTGTCTGCTTTACTGGCGGCGAGAACGCGCTCGGCGAGCGATGCAGCACCCGTATCAGTGTCGTTATCGACATCGGTAGCTTCCGGGTTGTCACCCTGCTTGATGCGCTTGAACTCGTCCCAGGAATTGACATTGGCTACGGTGTAGCCGGCGGGGACCGAAGTCGACCCAATCGTGAACACAAAAGAGTCGTCAGCCATAGCCGAGAGTGAAAGCACAGGACACACGAGGAGTGGCACCAGTGCCCAGCGCAGCGATACAATATTCAGGGGCTTGAACATCCGGTCATTCCAAAGCAGACAAACATTTGGCACGGCACCCTATGGTAAGCATATCTGCAAAGCATAACAGAACATCGCAATCACCTCTGCCCATGGCCGGGAAATGGGCAGACACGATGGCAGCAGTTGCAACGGAGGTCGAGGCGACAACAGCAGTCTGGCGAAGTGTTGCTAAAGCCTGCGCCGAGTTAGCTGCACATACAGTACAGGGACGACCATTGGGTATTGCTCCCAACAGATACCCCCCGCAGGCCGGCTGTCAGCAGAGCGTTGAATACCGTTTACTGAACGAGGCGGTAGAACCAGCTTCCAGTCGATGCTGACTCTAATTGCGCCGAAACAAGACCCATGTAACAGCCGAACTGTTGCTGGTCGCCCGTCGTCAAGAATTTATGGGTACTGGTGTCGGAAACCCAGCCTGAGATTATCGGACCAAACTCGAAAGTCGTTACAAATGTAAATACATCGCCGAGATTACTGCAACCGCCCCCATATGACCGAATAAACGGCTCCACCTCCGCCGAGGTCGCCCATCTCCACCCTCTCAAATCTACACCGTTGAGTTGCCCCCGGCACAGCGGCAGGCCGTGTATAGGGGGGCAGACCTCGTGGACATCCTCCCAGGTGAGATTAAGGAAATCGATGGGCTGCGCCCATTCCTTACCATCGGCAATGTTGGAGTTCGGCAACGGATTCGGACAGCCAAAACCGTCCTCGTCCGGCCAGGTCAACGGACAATTGTCTTCCGTATCATTGCGCCCGTCATCGTCATCATCGTTATCATGCGGGTCCAGAATGCCATCGCCATCGGTATCGATGCCCAGATACTCAAACTCCGGCATCAGGTAGACGGTTTTGAACCCGGCCAGCGCTGCCCGGGTATATGCGCTGTCTTCAATTTCAAGCGTACAGACAGGGTCGGTTGAGCCACCGCATTTGAACCCGTCGCCTTTATTCCATTGCACGAACCGGTAACCGGGCTTTGCGCTGGCGGTAAAGGTTTCACTGAAGGGAAGCGTTACGGCAGAGAGATCGAATGTGCAGTATTTGCCTTCAAGAGCCGCATCACAGTCGCGCGCGCCGGACGCTGACGCCACCATTCCCCCCGGGGGAACCACCACATCAAGTTTGCAACCGGTTAAGGTGAGCGCGGCACAGGCGGCCAGCAGAAGGTGTGTCCTGGTCATGATAGTTCCCTTATCGAAGTGCAAGCACGGGGCTCACTGGCAATCCCTGCGCGCGACGACTGCAATTGCGCAGTACTAGCTGCGCACGGTCTCCCCGGCACGGGTCAGGCGAGCACTGTTGCAAACGGCAAAAGTACCGCCGAGTGCGGCACAGGCTCGGAAGGTGATATTGTCTGGCTCGTAATTACCGACTACATGTACCTGCTCGCCGTTGACGATAACGTTGATGCCATTGAGCCCGATGGCCGCCATAGAGACTTCCACATTGTTAAAAGGCTCCGTCAATGTGGCTCTTTCATCCTGAATATCTACAGTGATGCCGATTTCATCGCCCATGAACCGGCCCTCGACAGGCTTTCCATCGAAGGTGGCCGTCGATTTGGGGTCGATGCTGACAAATACCGGTATACTCATTCAACTACTCCTAAACTGTAAATTGGGCGCATCACTGCTCATGAGCACGACAGGATACCACCGTATCTCGGACGAATTGAATTATTGGATAACATTTTGCGGCGAAGTGCCACCTTGATATACCGGCAGCTTTCACAGAAGCGGGTGTGGCCCGGGCATCAGCAATCGCCGGCACAGACACCCCAGAAGGTGCCGATACTGACTGGCTACGCGCTTATACCAAACTAGCTGTCGCCCGTCTCAAAATGCGCTTTATACTGCACCGACAGCTTCGCCCTATCTATTTTGCCGTTCGGGTTACGCGGCAGATCGCTGCTCAGCTTAATATGCTCAGGCACCATATAGCTGGGCATTTCCTTGCGGCAGAGTGCGAGCAGCGCCTCGACATCGACCTCGTCATTGGCGGGATCTACCAGCAAGACGATAGCCTGCCCCAGTTCGGGGTGCGTGACACCCAGCGCCACCGCTTCGGCGGCAAGCCCGGAGGCGAAGATGATTTCCTCTACCTCCGTAGGGCTGACCCGGTACCCGGATGTCTTGATCATTTCGTCTTTTCGGCTTTCAAAATAGAGATAGCCGTCGGCATCCATGCGCATCTGGTCGCCCGACCACACGGCAATCTCGGGCAGCGGAATACCGGCCGGTTGCCCCGGTGCGGGGCGAAAACGCTGCGCCGTGCGCTCGGGATCATTCCAGTACCCCCTGGCAACCAGCGACCCCCTGTGAACCAGCTCGCCGGGTTCATCCGGCGCGCAGCGCGTGCCGTCTTCACGCACAATCATCAGTTCGACATTGGGTAGTGCTTTGCCGACACTGCCGGGGCGCTGATCGATCTCGGCGGGCGGCAGGTAGGAAGACCTGAATGCCTCGGTAAGCCCGTACATCTGGAAAATGACAGTGTCGGGCAACTTGGTGCGCAGTTTGTCGAGCGTGGAGCGTCTGGCCGCACCGCCAGAGGTGGTGATATAGCGCATCGTTTTGCGCGCGCTTTCCGGCCACTCCAGCACCGCCAGCTGGTTCCAGATAGGCGGTACAGCCGAGATGCCGGTCACCCCGAATTTATCCACTGCCGCAACTACTTCCTTGGCCAGCAGGTAGTCCATCAATACAACTGACGCGCCGACATAATAGGCTGTCGTAAGCTGTGTGAGCCCATAGTCAAAGCTGAGTGGCAGCACCGCCAACAGGCGATCACTGGCCGTTAACTCTAGAAAGTCAGCCGAGCTCTCGGCGGCAGCAACCATATTCAGGTGCGACAGCACCACCCCCTTGGGTGACCCCGTGCTACCCGAGGTGTAGAGAATGGCCGCCATATCTGAATCTATGCGCCGGTGCGGTTTGACGGGCGGTGTATCGTGCAATTCCTCCCAGGTGAGCGTTTTGATTGCGGGGATTTGCAGCGGTTCTTTTACCTTGCCTGTCAGTACTAAAAACTCAAGATCGGGACACTCGGGCAGGATTTCCTGAAGCTGCTTGGCGCGGCTCGCAGACGTGATCAGAACGCGGACATTACAGTCGCGCAGAATATGCGCAACCTGCTGCGCCTTCAGCATGGGGTTGACCGGCACTGCCACGCCACCCGCTGCGGCTGCCCCGAACACGCCGGTTACCACCTCCACCTGTTTCGGAAGATAGATTGCCACTCGCTCGTCCGGGTTTAAGCCGAGCCCACAAACACTCTCAGAGAAGCGATCTACCCCTGCGGCCAATTGCTCAAACGTCAGGGCCTCCTTTTTGAAAAGCAGCGCCGTTGACTCCGGGGTTGCTTCCGCCGTGGCGTAGACCAGGTCATGTAACAACCGCACGCGCCTTGCCTTCATTGCTTACTCCAGTTTATCTCTGAACAGATGGTAACTTCACTTTTCCATGCGGGATGATTCGCGGAACCGCGATGCCAAGCGCACGATTTTCTGCGCGGTGGTGACACTCCCTATGACATGCGGAAGTCGCTGACACACTGTCAGCTGTCGAGGCCCTCGATAAACTCAGCCAGATCGCCAACGGTGGCGAAAATATCGGTGGTGATATCCTCATCGTCGATAACACAATCCAGTTCGTCTTCGATCGAGCCGATAACACCGACAATCGTGAGCGAGTTGAACTGCGGATAGTTGCCTAGAATCTCCGTGTCTTCTGTCAGCTCATCCAGTTCCAACTGCAGATTGGTCGCAAGCACTTTCTTTGCCAGATTCAAGGCTTCCACAGACTACACCCCCTTTATTGTAAGAACGTTACACCCACACTCGATGGCAGAGAATGCTCATCTGCACCAAGCATCACACTATATTTTGAGATGAGAGAAATACATACCAATAGGCTATTGATTATGTGCGCTAGATCGCAAACCAGAAGATTCTGGGGAATCTACTAGAAAATAAGTCGACTCTACTCTACCATTCGGGTATTGCTGTACTGAACTGAGCATATTCTGCAGGAAGGTACATTGCAACGGTCGCGCTAGAATTATTCTTGTGTCTCGTTGATGGTCGAACGCAGGCCTCTTCGATACTCAAATTGCGGTAATGCTGAACGGTGGTTTCCAGAACCGGGTTTGCACCCCGCCTGACAATCGACTGTCTCTAAAAATCCACAGTCGCACCACCAATAACAAGCCGCATATCTTTGGACGGACGGAAGGACGTATGAACCACATTTCAGTATTTGACGGAACCGAGACTGACAACGTCATACCGACCAGCATCCTGTCGCAGTTCAAGGTTTACACACACAAAGATATTGACGATATACCACAATTGGACGCTGTCGACAGTGCGGCACTTTTTGAAATGAAAGTGGTTTCCTCCATACTGCCATTTCGGGTTAATCAGTATGTGATCGAAAACCTGATCGACTGGTCCAAAGTGCCGGATGATCCCCTGTACCAATTAACTTTCCCGCAGCGGGATATGCTACCCCCACAGCTGTATCAACAAATGGCACAGCTGGTTGAGCAGGATGCGCCGCGCAAAGAGATTCAGGCATTGGCCACAAAACTGCGCACGCAACTCAACCCACAGCCAAGTGGCCAGCTGGAAATGAACGTACCGCTGGATAGCAACGGCAAACGCCTGAACGGCCTTCAGCACAAATATCGGGAAACGGTTTTGTTCTTCCCGACACAGGGGCAAACGTGTCACAGCTACTGTACGTTCTGTTTCCGCTGGGCACAGTTTGTCGGCGATGAAAACCTTCGTATGGCTTCCACGGATACCGCCGAGCTTCACACATATTTAAGAGAGCATCAGGAAGTCAGCGATCTGCTGGTAACAGGTGGCGATCCTATGGTGATGAAAACACGGCATCTGGCAGCACTGCTGAAACCGTTGACAGACCCGCAATATGCCCATATTAGAACAATCCGTATCGGCACCAAGTCACTGACATTCTGGCCGCAGCGCTTCGTCAGCGACAGCGATGCGCCGGAGCTGCTGGAGCTGCTCTCGCACCTGGTGAAGTCCGGCAAGCACGTGGCCATCATGGCGCACTTCAATCACTGGCGAGAGCTGGATACCGCGATCGCGCAAAACGCCATCGAACTGCTGCGCCAGACCGGAGTGGAGATCCGCAGCCAGGGGCCAGTACTGGCCCATATCAACGACGACGCAGACAGCTGGGCCAAAACCTGGGGCATGCAGGTGAAGGCGGGCATCATCCCCTACTACATGTTTGTAGAGCGGGATACCGGTGCCAGACAGTACTTTGAAATGCCGCTGGCGAAGGCCTGGTCGATCTACAGCGGCGCAGTCAAGCAAGTGTCCGGACTGGGACGCACAGCGCGCGGGCCGGTCATGAGCGCCTCGCCGGGGAAAGTCGAAGTTCAGGGCGTCGCTGAAATACACGGTGAAAAGGTATTCGTACTGCGGTTTCTGCAGAGCCGCAACCCCGACTGGGCCTACCGACCATTTTTTGCACAGTACTGCGAAAAAGCCACATGGCTCGACCAGCTCAAACCCGCTTTCGGCGAGAAAGCGTTTTTCTTCGAACGCGAGTACAATGAGATGCAGCAGGCTCGCCACATCAACTAATCGCGTCCTTCTCATGGCAGGATCGACATGCCCAACAAACCCGGACTCACCTCCCACCTGAACCTCAATGTTCGCGGTTTACCTATCTCAGCAACGCTGGGGATTAATGAGCGCAGCCACCAGCTGATCAAGGAAGGCAGGCGCATCTATAAACTCGGGCTGGGCCAATCCCCTTTTCCGGTGCCGGACGTGGTGGTGAACGCGCTCAAGGAAAATGCCTTCCAGAAAAACTACCTGCCCGTGTTGGGCCTGCCCGAACTGCGCTCGGCCGTCGCCGAGTACTACCAGCGGACGCAAGGGCTGAGCTTCGCGGGCGAAGATGTCATGATCGGCCCCGGCTCCAAAGAACTGATGTTTATCCTGCAGTTGGTGTACTACGGTGAGCTGGTGATCCCCACGCCGAGTTGGGTATCGTACGCGCCGCAGGCTCACATCATCGGGCGGCAGATCAAATGGCTGGAAACCGAGGCGAGAAACAACTGGAAGGTTACGCCGGAGAACCTGGAAAAACTGTGCAGCACAGACCCCGACCGCCCTCGCCTAATAATACTCAACTACCCGTCCAATCCCCACGGCTATACCTATTGCAATAGCGAGCTTGAAGCTATTGCCGCAGTGGCCCGCAAGTACAGCATGCTAGTACTCGCTGACGAGATCTATGGCGAGGTTCACTTCCTGGGTGAGCAGACATCTATCGCCCAGTTCTATCCGGAGGGCACTATCGTCAGCAGCGGTTTGAGCAAGTGGTGCGGTGCGGGTGGCTGGCGCCTCGGTACGTTCACGTTTCCGGCCCAGCTGCAGTGGCTGAAAAATGCGATGGCGACAGCGGCCAGCGAGACCTACACATCGACGTCCGCGCCCATCCAGTATGCTGCTATCAAAGCCTTTGAGGGCGGACCGGAGATTGATGAATACCTGTTTCAATCACGTCGGATACTGGCACATTTGTCCTACACACTGGTAGGGCGCCTGAACAGGGCCGGGTTTGATATTGCACCGACCCAGGGAGGCTTTTATCTGTTTCTGGATTTCGAAAGATTCCAGCCGGGCCTCAGCGGAAAGGGCATTGGGAATAGTGTTGAACTGTGTGAACAGTTACTGAATGAGACCGGTGTGGCGTTGTTGCCGGGGGTGGCTTTCGGCCGGCCGGCGTCTGAGCTGACCGTGCGAATTGCGTTTGTCGATTTTGACGGGGGCCTGGCACTGGAGGCGGCGAGCCGCATCCCTCGGGACGCGCCTCTACCGGATACTTTCAGCGAGACCCACTGCGCTGATTGCGTCGCAGCCATCGATGCCATCTGTCATTGGGCCAGTGCTCTGCCGGAAGCGCCGACCCGCTGACAGCGCTGGCACATGCCAGCGCGTCTTCTACCGCCGCGCAAAACCCCATTGCCCCCTTCTAAGGTTGCTTTTGTGGCACACCGCCCCTGAGCTTGATCACCAGGTTGCGCACCTCCACGGTGATCGGGTGATCAAACGCAAAGATCGACGCAAACCACGTTACCGCAGCACACACGCCAATCGCCATAAGCCTGAACAGCGGCACCTCCCAGGTCGCAGTGGCATTCGTCATCCCCCAGATTGCCAGCGCCAGGAAAAAGGCCGTAAGTATGGCCGGCCACAGCGCTTTCAGGAAGGCCAGTGGACGCAGACTGAAATGCTGCCTGGCCATGGAGAACACCAACCCGACCTTCACCAGCGCCCAGACGATGAGAGCGGCAGCGGCTGCCTCCAGACTGATCCCGACCCACGCCGCCAGCGCAACGACACGCACCAGTTGGGATATCACAATGTATCTCAACCCCTGACCGGGACGCCCCTGTGCAATCATCAACTGTTCGAAGAAGATTGTCGGCGCGAAAAACAAACCGGCGATGCACAGCACCTGCAGCACGGTACCCGCTGCAGTCCACTGATCGCCGTACATGACATTGATGACATCATGGGCATTCAGGCCAAGAAAGACAAAAAACGGCAGCAGGAAAATTGAAGTGAACTTGACGATAGTAATATAGAGTTCGCCGAGGTCAGCCTTCTCATGCTTGGCCTTTGACAGGTACGGTAGGATTACCGGTCGAATACCCTGCGTGAACGCGTACTCAAATAACCAGAACGTACCGTACGCGCGGGAGTAAATACCCAGACTAAACAGGCCCTGGGCGCGGCCAATAATAAGCTCTGTCGCCGCATCACTGCCGCGATTGACCAGATCCATCATGCCGACCTTGAGCCCGAACTTACACACCTCTCGCAGATGGCTGGTACCGGGAAGCCACGGCAGCCCAGCGGGGCGGAAAAACAGTGTCAGGGCAATCGAGGTGACCGTCGACGCATTCGCGGCCCAGGCGATGGAGAGATAACTGGCACCCAGATAGGCCGCCGTGACACCCACAACCAGCGTGACAAACGCCGCACTGACATTGATCACAGCCAGCTTGTCGAACGACATATTGCGGCGCAGCACCGCATCGGCAATCGAACCAAACGGCAGTAAAAAGAAGTTCAGCGAGAGAAAGCGCAATACCGTGGTAATGCCAGAGTTCTCGTAATAACCGCCCAGCCAGGGCGCTGCGACTATCAGCAGCAGGCCGATTGTCCACGAGATGGCAAGTGTGACCGCAAAGGCTGAGCGCAGGATGCCGTCATTGAGTTTTTCGACCTGAACGATGTACTGTCCGACGCCAAAGTTGCGGAACAGGTAGCCGATAATGACTACGGAAGCCGCAATACTGTAGATGCCAAACTCTTCAGGCGAGAGCAGTCGAGCCAGTATCAGACTGGATACCAGCCCCAACAACAACTCAACATACTTGGCACTAAAGAAGATAGTGACAGACCGACGAACGCTCACGCCACCGCCTGCCGCTGAAAGGATTCAAAAGCTATCAACACAAAAATTTACACCTGCACGAACAATAATTCAGTAGACCACAAAATACTACGCGGTTAAATGAGCGATATATTATAAGGATGTTTTCTCTGTTAACCGACGGCCGAGGAAACTGCGGCGATTACGCATGCTCCAGAATTCCGACTCGTCCGACTCCTCTACCGGCCCCAGCCTGCGATCGTGATCGCCGCTGCGTCGATCTTCATGGTACCGGTAACGGCACCGACACTGCGCCGCATTGCATTTTGCCAATGGTAGCGGCGGCGCCCCCTCCCGCAAAAATCGCTGCTCGGCGATTGACCGTGCGGCATTACAACTACCGGATGTGGTTTCAATGGAGACCGCACGAAACGGGTGGGAGGCTGCAAAGCCCCTTCTTCTGTCGTGCTTGCGATTATTCGGGTGCGCGGACCGGATCAGGCGCAACCTGAACAGGACCAGCAGCCCCAGCATCATCGCGACAATAAGAATAGTAAGCTGCATTTTGATCTCCAGCGGAGCGCTAGCGCTTCATCTACTGACGCTCGGACAGCTTACTCCAACGCGCGTTACCAGCGCAAATCGCTAGCGGGGGTCCTCAAATAACGCCAGCTCCACCATCGCACACAGTGTATGCCCGATTACAATATGCGCCTCCTGGATCCTGGGAGTATCGTCGCTGGGCACACACAGGCAGTGATCGCACAGATCGCGCATTTTACCGCCGCACTGGCCAGTGAGCCCGATGGTCGTAATACCCTTGAGACGCGCCGCCTCCAGTGCCATCAGAATGTTCGGGCTGTTGCCGGAGGTCGATATCCCCAGAAAGACATCGCCGGGCTGGCCATTTGCCTCCAGTTGGCGACGAAATAGCTGGTCATAGCCGTAGTCGTTTCCGACAGCCGTAAGAATAGAAGTGTCGGTGGTCAACGCCAGTGCAGGCAGCCCGGGCCGATCGAAATTGAACCGGCTGACAAACTCCGCCGCGATATGTTGGGCATCGGCCGCGCTGCCGCCATTCCCTGCCACCAGCAATTTGTTGCCCGCCTCATAGCGGTCGATCAGCAGGTGGCCCATATCCGTGATCAGCTGCATAAACGCGGTATCATCGAGAATGCGTTGCTTGACCGCGACTGACGCCTGAAATTCATTGACGACGTAACTCAGGTCGGGACGTTCCATGCGCTGGCTCCATGTGGTTCAAACTGAAAGGGAACGACATCGCCGTCCTGTTGATTCAACGCCCGGATCAACTGCACACGCTCTACCGGGTCGACAATAAATACGATAAAGCCACCACCGCCGGCACCGGAGACTTTCCCGGCCCAGGCACCGGCATCCAGCGCCACGCGCATGATCTCTTCGATGTGCGGGTTGCTGATCTTGTCCGCGAGGTTGCGCTTGGCCTCCCAGCTGCGACCGAGTATTTCACCAAAGCGCCGGATATTGCCACGCAACAGCGCGTCCTTCATCGCGCTCGCATCCTGCTTGAGCTGGTGCACCGCCTCCACAGACTTGCCCTGCCCCGACTTGAAGCTCTCGATCTGCTGCGCAATGATCATATCGGAGGAGCGGGAAACACCGGTGTAATAGAGTACCGTGGAGGCCTCCAACTCGCTCAAAATCCATTTCTTGATGCGCAAGGGGTTGACGGTAACCCGGTTCTGCTCGTGAAATTCCATAAAGTTGACGCCGCCAAAAGTGGCGGCGTACTGATCCTGTGCCCCCCCTCTGAGGCCGATATCCTGACGCTCAATCTCAAACGCCAGATGCGCGACATCGTACTCACCCAGCGGCAGGTGCAGCAGTTCGGCAAACGCTGTCAGAATCGCCACCACCATAGTGGATGACGACCCCAGGCCCGACCCCGCCGGGGCGTCTGAATGAGTACTGATTTTCAGCGACAACGGCTCGCCGTCATTGAAGTCGCGCACGATACGGTTGTACACGCCCTTGTGCAGATCCAGCAGTCCATCGTAGCTGTAGCTCGGCGCTGAGGGCGCGGTAAATATCTCCTCGCGATCTGTCGCGACAAACGTAACCGAGCCGTCATCGCAGGGCTCTATCGTGCAGTACGAGCTCAGGTTGATTGACGCATTCAGGACAGCACCCCCGTAGAGATCGCAATAGGGGGCTACATCACTGCCGCCACCGGCCAGACCGAGCCGCAGTGGTGCCTTTGACCTGATTAACATGACTAAATCTCTCCGGGTACGAGTCGCTGATAAACGGGTTTCAAGTTTGCCACGCTGTTGACCCAATTGCGTTCATTTTCAACGAAATCGCGACCCGCCTCACGAATAGCAGGCCAGCTTTCCTCCCGATCGAGCAAATCCAGCAGGGAATTGACCAGGTCATCGAGATTATCCGCCTTGAACAAGGTCCCGGTGATGCCGTCGCGCACCAGTTCTTTGTGCCCACCCACATCCGAGGCCAGGAACATACTTTTCTGCGCCATCGCTTCCAGTGGCTTTAGCGGGGTAACAAGATCGGTCAGGCGCATCGATTTACGCGGGTAGACCAGCACATCCGTCACCGAGTAGTAGCCCTCAACCTCCTCATAGGGAACGCGGCCCGTCATGATGACGCTGTCCTGCAATCCCAGTTGCGCGATTTGCTGCTTGATGTCCTCGGATACCTGCCCACCACCGACCAGCAACAGCCGGATATCAGGGCGCGCCGCCAATAATCTGGGCATCGCCGCCACCAGTAAATCCAGACCTTCATAGGCATAGAACGACCCGATGAAGGCAATCACCTTCTTTCCGGTGAGATTCAGGCGCTGCTCGATCTCGGGATTGCGGTCACCCACCGGCTGAAAGCGGCTGGCATCGACCGCGTTGGGCACTATCGAAATTTTCTGCGGATCAATGCCCCGCGCGATCAGGTCCTGGCGGATACCGTCACAGATACATGTCACTTCATCGGCGCGCTTGAGCACCCAGGTTTCCATCGCTCTCGTCAGGCGATAGCGCAGCCCGCCCTCGCGGCTGGTGCCATGACTGACGGCGGCATCCTCCCAGAAGCCGCGAATTTCGTAAACCACCGGCAAGCCGAGCGCCCTGCCCGCCCGGATCGCGGCCACACCGTTCAATGCCGGTGAGTGCGCGTGAATGACATCCGGCTTCTCCCTGCGCGCCACCTCGATCAGGCGTTTCGTCAACACACTGATCACCGACCACTGCCCGAGTACTGGCAATTTTTCCAGCAGGCTTTCTGCCCCCTGACAACGATAGAACGCCAGCCCGTCGACCTCTTCAACGGGAGGCACCGATTTGCCGGGGTTGTGTTTTGGCCCGGTTACCTGCGTGGTCTTCCACCCCAGCGCGCGCTGTTCATTCAGAATGGCGCGCGTACGGAAGGTGTAGCCACTTTGCAGTGGGATGGAGTGATCAAGTACGTGTAACACGTGCATTACTGAACACCCTCTTCGTTAATCAGAAATTCTTCCATACGTCGCAGGTTGGTATCCCAGTTGTAATATTCCAACACGCACTCGCGGCCAGCAGTGTTCATTTGCCGCGGTTGCGCCAATAACGCCAGAGCAGCAGACGTCATCGCGGCGGGATCATTGGCCACCACGGAGAGTACACCCGGATAGTCCACGATGCCGGTCATTGCATCCTGCGTGGCGAGTACCGGCAGTTTCATCGACATCGCTTCCAGCGCCTTGTTCTGGATACCGCGGGCAATTTGTAACGGCAGACAGGCCGCGTGCGCATGATGCAGGTAGGGGCGCACATCGGGAACTCCCCCGGTCACCCGGACACCGGGCAACTTGTCGAGTTGCAGCACTTCATCGGTCGGTTTCATGCCGACGATACAAAAGAGAAAATTCGGTTCGCGCGCAAGCAATGACTGTAGCACGTGCTCGCAAAACCATTTCACTGCGTCGACATTCGGCCAATAATCCATCGCGCCGGTAAACACCAGCACCTTCTGCCCGGGTTGGTAGGGATTGTCAAATGGCAGTGCCGAATCGAAATACGCACTGTCGACGCCCTGTGTTCTGAAATGGACTTTCTCGGCACTTTCCGGCGCCAACTGCCTGAACAGTGCGGCCTCTTCCTCAGAAACAAAAATACTGACATGCGTCGAGGCCGCCATCTCGCGCTCAAAGGCCAGCAGTTTATCGGCCTCACGTTGATACAGCCAGGACACCGGCCAGGGCTTCGCCTGGGCATAACTGCGCCATTTTTCGCTGTCGACATCCTCGGCATCGAAGACTACCGGCACATGCGCGGGCAACAGGCCTTTTACAAAGCGCCCCATAACGCCGCTGAAAACCAGTACGGCATCCGGACACTCCCGCTCAACACTGCTACGCACCCAGTCCTGCAATTCTGCATTGTCGTAATAACTCAGGCTCAGGGCCTGCCCGGTCAACAGACCGGCGATGCTGCCCGTCACCCGTTTGCGACTCGGCAGATCGACGATACAGCTGTCCTCACACTTTTCCTTGACGAGATCGACGTATTGCCAATCCTCAGGGTCGTCGACGAATGTGCCCAGATGCACGCGCCAACGACCGGAAAAGTAGTTGAGCATATTATTGGAGGAAATCTTGTCGCCCTTGTTGGGGGGAAAAGGCAACCGGTGAACCAGGTACAGCAATTTTTTCATTCTGTTTCTTTTCAGATTGACTGCAGCAAGGTGTATCCTTGCCCCACCGCAAGGGCACAGTTATATTGACCTCCAAATACTAATGGGCCGGCAGTCATAGTTAAAGCGCTCAGCGGCCTGCGGAAAGCATATTTTTATGAAAATTGTGAAACAAGCCGCCATTCTCATCGGCGGCAAGGGTACCCGTTTAGGCGACGCCGTTCGCAGCACACCCAAACCCCTGCTGGAAGTCTGCGGACGCCCGTTTGTCGAGCACGTTATGCTCAATCTGCGGCGCTTCGGTTTTAGCGAGTTTGTGCTACTGGCGGGCTACCAGGCCGGCGTGGTTTCCGAGGCCTACGGTGAGAACTCGGCATTTGCCCGGGAGGTGCAGGCCACCATCAAAGTCGTTGTAGAACCCTCTCCGATGGGAACAGGCGGTGCACTGAAGTATGCCCGGGATCACCTGAAAGAGGAATTCCTGTTGCTGAACGGTGACTCGATCTTCGATTTTAACTATCTGGATCTGTCGAACTGTGAGCGCGACAACGAACCGGCAGACTGGCTGTGTCGCGTGGCACTGTTACCGGTTGAGAACGCTACGCGCTATGGCTTTGTGGCGTTGCAGGGCTCGCAGATTACCGCTTTCAGGGAAAAGCCCACAGAGCCGCAATCAGGGCTGATAAACAGCGGGGTGTACTGGATCAAGTCCAGCATGCTCGATGCCCTGCCGGAGACACCCTGCTCACTGGAGCAGGATGTGTTTCCCAAACTGGCGCGCGAGGGTCGTCTCGTGGGCCGGGCCTACAGTGGCTTCTTTATCGATATCGGTATTCCGGAGGATTTGGAAGCGGCCAGAGCCAACCTTACCGAGAACCTCAGAAAACCGGCCGCCTTCCTCGACCGCGATGGCACCCTGAACCACGATGATGGTTACACCCATAGAATTGAGGAGTTTCGCTGGATCGACGGCGCCATCGACGCGATTAAGGCACTGAACGATGCCGGCTATCTGGTGTTCATTGTCACCAATCAGGCGGGTATCGCCAGAGGCTATTACGACAACGCAACGGTCGAGGCGCTCCACGAATGGGTAGCGCATGAACTGGCCCGCTCGGGTGCACATATTGACGATATCCGCTATTGCCCGCACCACCCCGAGGGCAGCGTACCGGAGCTCGCAATAGCCTGTGAATGCCGCAAACCCAACACCGGAATGCTGGACAGCCTGATCGCGCAGTGGAACCCGCAATTATCCGGGAGCTTTATGTTGGGGGATACCGACAAGGATGCGCAGGCGGGTACGGCAGCGGGCATACTCGGTAAAAAAATTGAGCCCGCCGCTATCCTGCAGGAAGTGCAACAGTTACTGGCACAGCACTGACCGCCGGCGTTTTCAGCGCGCTAGTAAAGCTTGTGACCAAAGGCGCCCTCGGTGTCGCAACTCTCTGACAGCATCGCCTCAACCATCAAATCCCCCAGTTCGCGCCGGTAGTGAGCGGGTTCCCAGAACCATTGCAGCGGCCCGGAGAGAACACCCGCCTCCGGCACAGTCTCGTGAATAAACGGGGAATCGGCGGAAAAGTCCCATAGTTCAACGGCACCGCCCGGGTACTGCTGCGCCAACTGCCGAATCGCCTTCAGCCAATCCTTGTAGGTCGGCATATGTCCCTGAGTGCGAAACAGCTCCCAGAAGTTCTGATGGAAGGGATTGGTGAACAGATACACCTTGATGCCGCGCGCTGTGGCGATATCCAGGAACCTGGCGAGTTCCTCCATCGCGGCGTTCGGCTGCCCCTGCGCATCGCGGAAGTACCAGGGGCGACTGTATTTTTTGCTCAAGTTGGCCATCTTCTGGTCAAACAGCGCCCGTGGGCCTTCGATTTTTACCGCTGCAGCAAAATCCCGCGCGGGATTAAAACCCGCCAGATCGCGGTCGGCAGAGGTACTGCGCTGTAACAGCAGCGTTTTTACCGAAGCCACCAGGGCATCGAGTGAAAACAGGGATTTGAAATAATCCCGTAGTACCGTCCAGCGATAATCGGGGTTCTCTTGTTCGTCTACTGTGAACCTGAATGCCTCACTCGCCGTTTCCAGCCGCGCCGAGGCACCGGGCCGAGGGGTTTCACTGGTTGAGACAAAATCAGTGAAATCAACGCTCAGGAACACCGTTTCGACCGGCTGTTGATATATCATATTCAGCGCATAGGCCAGTTGCGTCGCCACTTCCGCACCGGGCATGCCCAGATTGTAGACTGCCATTTCGGCGCCGAGGAAACAGTCGTGTTCGGGCGGAATGCCCAACTCGACCCGTGAGTTTCCAACGATCAGCGCATTGTGAGGGGAGAACAGGGGTTGATATTTTTTCAACACGCGCGTGTGTTCGTTGATCTCAGATTTATACTCATTTAACCCGGGTATCCGCGACACCCCGGTAATCCCGTAAGGATCGACCAGATAGTTGAGGCCCGCCACCACGAAGCAGCCGGCCAGGGCGCAGAGTAGAGCTCGCAGGATATAGGCTCTTGCTTTCATATTAGAACTGGAAGTACAGGAATTCGGACACTTGCTGCAGCGTCAGAATCCCAGCCACTCCGGCCAACGCCACCGCCACCGCCCATCGGTTGTTATAGTCGAAGCTCAGCAGCGTACTGCCACGAATATTCCTGAAGGCCTTGTCGTTCTCATACAGCACCGGATCATGCTGGCAGAATATCTGCGCGACATTGGGCAACACCAGCGCTATGGGCGCCACAATCATAATCCAGAGATAGTTGCTGATGATGGTCGCACCACCGCCCTGTACAGGTACAAAACCCATTGCTGTCAATGACGTACCGGCATCTCCGAGGCGAGCCAGAATGCCAGCGGGGATATGGAAACCCGACATGCCCAGCATGGCCATAACGATCTGGTTGCCATGCTCCAGTGTAGGAGCGCGGAAATACACCCAGGAAAACACCACCGCAATGAATGTCAGCAGCCAGGCCGCCGCCCGGTAGAGCGGTGCGCGGGTGAAGTCCCATCCCAGGCGCGACATGATGTGCCGCCAGCCGTGATTCACCATCAGGTAGCTGCCGTGCAACCCACCCCAGATAACAAAAGGCCAGCCGGCCCCATGCCACAGGCCACCGAGCAGCATGGTCAGGAACAGGTTGACGTAGCGCCGCGTCGGCCCCTTTCTATTGCCACCGAGCGCGATATACAGGTAGTCGCGCAAAAACTGCGAAAGGGTGATATGCCAGCGCCGCCAGAACTCAATGATGCTGGTTGATTTATAGGGCGAGAAAAAATTCACCGGCAAACGTACGCCAAACACGCGGGCGGCCCCGATCGCCATATCGGAGTAACCGGAAAAATCAAAATACAGCTGGAAGGTGTAGGCGAGCGAGCTTCCCCAGGCGCGGAAAAAATCCACGTTGCTGCCCACTGAACCAGCGTCGTACACGGGACCGACATAGGCCGAGAGGCTGTCTGCTATCACCGTCTTCTTGAACAGGCCGATCGCAAAAATAGAGATCCCCACAGCAAAATTGGACCACCTTGGCGTGAGGTTTTCCGGCTTCATGAACTGCGGCAGAATCGCTTTATGGTGCACGATGGGCCCTGCAATCAGCTGTGGAAAAAAACACACGAACAGCGCGTAATGCAGGAAGTTGTACTCGTGGGTCTTGCCCTGCCAGGCGTCGACCAGATACGAAATCTGCTGGAACGTGAAAAAGGAAATCGCCAGCGGCAGAAATATGGTGCCCACATCCCAATGCATGCCAAAAACGGCATTGACGTTGTCGATAAAGAAATTGGCATACTTGAAGTACGCGAGCAGGCCCAGGTTGACAGCAATCCCAAAGATCAGCGTGCTTCGCCTCCGCCAATAATTTTCCCGCGACAGCGCCCGCCCGACAGCGAAGTTGAAGCCGATGGAAAACAGCAACAGCAGCAGGTACTCCGGTTTCCAGTACGCGTAGAAACCCAGTGAGGCGAACACCAGAAACCCTAGAGCGGTATCCAGTGAAAAATACCGGGCACAGATAAAAAAGCCGAGCGCGCACAGCGGAAAGAAGAGAAAAATAAACTCGTAAGAATTAAACAGCAAGGCCAACAACCCTCGAGGGAGAACGCGCTCTTATTTGAACTACTCTCGCAGATTCTAGCAACCCAGACCACAAAAATACCCACGTTTTATTAAGCAGGTCACAGTCGGTCCGGCGCGGCAACACTGCTGTGCGCACCCGAGGGCTTCACAGACGGTCATAAGCGGCTTTACCTGAATGCCGATTCTCCAGTATGTGAACCCGTCAGCTTACCCTTACTGTGGTCAAATGGTAGCATTGGAGCCCCTGGTTATCGTGAGTGAGAGCACCGTAATGAAGCACCGCCCGGACAATAACGACAGCGCTGAGAACGGTTTGAAACGACACAGTATCGCTGGGAGGTACACTCCTACTGATAGCTCAGTAGCCGCGGGAGATTGTACTGAAGCGATGCAGCAAGCGCTGCAGTCATCCTTTCCGGCAGTCACTGAATGCGCTGACGATTTTGCCGTGTCGACCACCGCGTCCTCGCATCGCCTGTCCCAGGGTGGCCTGGTTGTGATCGGTGGGCGCCCACATTTTCGCGACGCCGACCTCGCCCAGATGGCGCAGGCCCAGGGCATCAGCGCGGCAGTTGCCAGCGGCTATGAAAGCCACTCACAGGATATATTCAAGAAGTTGTATGGCGCGTTTTTCTGCGTCATTGTAGATACCCAATCCAACCGTGTACTGATTGCGATTGACCGGCTGGGCCAACACTCCATGTACTATCACACCAGCGAAGAGGCACTGGCCTTTGGCAGTTCTGCCACAGAGGCACTGGCCTGTGTCGATGCGCAGTCACCACTACAAAATCAGGGTGTCTACAACTATGTCTACTTCCACATGGTACCAAGCCCCGACACCGTTTACTCCGGCCTTAGGAAATTACCCGGCGCCCACTACCTCGACTACCAGAACGGCGTGAGTCGACTGGTAAACTACTGGTGCCCACAATTTTCTGACGCAGCCCAGGGCAGTTCCGTTGCCGAGTTCTCCCGGGAACTTAAAATCAGGCTGCGATCGTCGGTAGAAAAATGCCTGCCCAACTCCGGGAAAGTAGGTGCCTTTCTAAGCGGTGGTCTCGATAGCTCGACGGTAACGGGAATGCTGTCGGAACTGGGTCAGAAAGACGCAGAAGCGTATTCCATCGGCTTTTCCGCAGAAGGCTACGACGAAATGGCCTTTGCCAGAATTACTGCAAAGCACTTCGGTGTAAAGCTGAACGAGTACTACGTAACGCCGCAGGACGTGGTTGAAGCCCTGCCCCGCATCGCCGCCAGCTACGATGAACCCTTTGGCAACTCCTCTGCCCTGCCGGCGTATTTCTGCGCCAAAATGGCTGTCGAGAATGGCGTGGACACACTGCTGGCCGGAGATGGTGGCGATGAGTTTTTCGGTGGGAATGAACGGTACCTGAAACAGGAAGTATTCGAGCACTACGGGAAAGTCCCCACAGTGCTGCGCAAGGGTTTGATCGAGCCGCTAGTACAACTGATGCCGACTGGTCTGCCACTGGCCCCCAAGGCGAAAAGCTATATCGTACAGGCCAATACGCCGCTCCCCGACCGACTGCAGAGCTACAACTTTTTGCACCGCCATGCCGCCAACGAAATTTTCCCGGAGGCCTTTCTCAGGGACGTGAACAAGGCACTGCCGCTGGACCTGCTGCGCTCCATCTATCACCGGCCGGAACCTGCTTCGCGGTTGAATAAAATGCTGTATCTTGACTGGCAGATAACACTGGCCGATAACGACCTGCGCAAGGTCAGCCACACCTGTTCACTGGCAGGAGTGGAGGTCGCTTACCCGATGCTGGATGACGAATTGGTAGAGTTCTCCTGCACGGTGCCCAGCGCCTGGAAAATACAGGGCAAGGATTTGCGCCACTTCTACAAGGAATCGCTCAGGGGCTGGTTGCCCCGCGAGACCATCGAAAAAACCAAACAAGGCTTCGGCCTGCCGTTCGGCGTATGGATGCGTACCTACCAACCCCTGCGGGAAATGGCCTACGACAATTTACTCAAACTGAAAGATCGAGGGCTGATTCAGCCGGCGTTCATCGACAAGGCGATCGAGATGCACCAGAGTCAGCACGCGGCGTACTACGGCGAATTGGTCTGGATTCTTACGGTGTTTGAACTATGGATGCAGGGGCATCCACAAAGCAGCGCCACATGACCCGCTAAAAAAGCGGCGGTTGCGCTACTGTCGACTAACCCAGTCGACAGTCAACCGTGATACTTCCTCCTGCCACGGGCTCTCCGAGAAAGTATGGTCAGCAGACACAACGGTATGAATCGTCACCGTGGATTTCGCCGCAGCTGCTTTCCACGCCGGATCAGTGGATAGCAGGGTCGAAAACTCCCGCGCCGTAAGATCCGCCTCACTCAGAACGATCAGAATTGTGTGCCTAAACTCTTGCAAGCCCTCCAGCATCACCTCGACGAAGGAGCGGCTGGGCGCATCGCGCGAACCTCGCCACAGATATCTACCCAGCAGCGCCAAGCCATCCTGCGCCAACTCTAAAAGCGCAGGCAGCAGGCGTATCTGCCCGGAAAACAGGCGACGCCACTGATCCGACTTCGCTAGTGACGGGCGATAGTAGTGCGCCAACTTCACCTGGGGCGAATAATCCCCACTGTGCACCCATGGATTGAGCAGCACCAGACCGCCGACGCGAGGGTGCCGATGAGCAAAAATCAGCGCGCTGGAAGCGGCATCGCAAAGACCCCACAACACCACGCGGGTAACGTCCGGCGCGTTGGCAATCAACGCGTCAATCGCCGCTACTATATCGTCTTCAGTGTCATCAAACTCGCTTTTCTCACCCTCGCTGTCACCCATGCCGCGGTAGTCAAAACGCAGCGAGGCAACGCCCGCTTCAGCAAGGCTTCTGGCCAGAAGGGTAAACTGACGGTGGCTGCCGACCCGGTACTGCGGCCCGCCCACCAGAATGAGTACACCGACACTGGCGGCGGCCTCGGGCACGGCGGCAATCCCAAAGAGGCGATCACTACCGACGCTGAACACCACCGCCTGTTCGCTGTATGCTGTCATGTCTTTGCAAACGCTTCTGAGGTGGTGTGCTGCAGGGAGAAATTGATACCGGCATCCACTGTTCGCCAGAAAGGATCGCCAAGCACGGCGCTTTTGGACAGGGTGATCCCCTGTTTTTCCCAGTTCGCGATAACATTTTCGGATGCGACGGAAAGGCTGTTGCGTGCCAGAGCGCCGATCTCCAACCAGTGAATCTCACTACAAGCGGGTTTGAGATCACTCAGCCTCGACTTCGCCATTTCCTGCGCCAGAGAGGAGGACAGCGCATAGCCTGCTATCTCCAGAGAACGCCCGGCGCGCAGTTCACTCCACAGGGTTTTGCGATCGAAAGTACCCGCACTATTGACAGCTGTCGCCACCGTGCGCAGGCGCAAAAATTGATCGATTTGCTGCTCGCCGTTCAACACGGGTTGCCAGAGTATGAGCTTCTCAACATCTGACCGCGTAGTTGCCAGTTCGCAGGCCAACAACGCGCCGAGCCGAAGTCCCCACAGATGCAGCGGCCCAGATCCCATTTTTACCAGTGTATCGGCTGCAACCAGCCCGTCCTCCAGCCAGATCTGCCAACTGGCGTCGGAAAAATCGCCGCCGGCATCGCCACAACCAGTGAGGTCCAGCAGCATGACTCTATAGCCCTTCTCTGCAAGGGCCCGCGCCTGACTCGCAATAATATGTCGGGATTTGTTCATTTCCTCGGCGAAGGGCGGTAAAAAAAGTATCGAGCCACGAGCATCAACAGAGGTCGGCTCCAACAACACATAGAATAGCGTCCTGCCCTTATGCTCGAGAAAATCACCGCTGATACTAAATTTTCCCGGGTTCATGGGTTAGCCAAGTTTCGCCTCAACAAACGCTGTAAGGCTGCCCACGGTGGCAAATACATCAGCATCAATTTCGTCGTCATCCACGACGATGCCGTACTGCTCTTCCAGGCTGGCCAGAATACCCACTACCGACATTGAATCCATCTCGGGAATGGCACCCAGAATCCGGGTGTCGGGATGAGCCGCAATCGCACCCTCGGGAACGCCGAGTGTGGACTGCAGGATAACAATGACGTCTGACTGAATATCCATATACTTAACACTATTACTGATGGCTGAAGTTTGCGGTGCCAAAGGAGAATCCAGGGAAAATGCGCTGGCCTGTTAGCGTCGGGTCAATGCTAACCTTGCGGCTGTCTCTTCTCAAGGCAGAAATGAGATCAGGCTATCATAATCGACAGAAGTATTGCCATTCCCAGCCATTTCATCGATAGTGTTTGATTGACTCAGTATCCGGCATCCTCGCGTTGGCAGACCAGAATAATCACATTCAGATAGAGAAATTGCGTCTGCCGCAGGACTCAATCGACGACGCCCTGTATCGGGCATTCTCTGAGTACGAGGCAAAGAACCCGCAATATGGGCAGGACTGGCTAAATAACCTTGCTCTCCATGCGCTGGATGAGGGCGACGAAGCGGTGCTCTATGTCGCCAGACTGAGCGCTGATGAGTTCGTGGCCTGCCCGATCAAAATTGCATCAGATCACAAACACGCCACCTCGCTGAGCACATTCTACACATCAGCGTACTCGCCACTTGTTCGATCCGACAACCCCGAGACACTGTTTGCCGCGCTTTTTGGATACCTCGCGCGCGAGGAGCGTTTCGCCACATTGACACTTGCGCCAATGGATATCCTATCGCCCCACTTCCCTGTGCAGCGGGATGCACTGGTGCGGGCCGGCTGGAAGGGCTGCCATGAGTATTTCTGTTTCGGGAACTGGATTCACGATACGGGTGGCGCGGACTATGCAACCTATCTAGCATCGCGACCGTCAAAATTAAGAAGTACTGTCCGTCGCAAGTCAAAGAAATTTCTTTCGCAGGATGCGGGGTGCCTGGAACTCGTTACAGGTGGGAGCAAGCTGGAACAGGCCATTGCACAATACACGGCGGTCTATAACAACAGTTGGAAGAATGAGGAGCCTTATCGGGATTTCGTGCCGCAACTGCTGCGCCTGGCCGCCCACAGGGGCTGGCTGCGCCTGGGAATTGCGAGCTACG
Source organism: Halioglobus sp. D3-4 (assembly GCF_055809315.1). Taxonomy (NCBI): domain Bacteria; kingdom Pseudomonadati; phylum Pseudomonadota; class Gammaproteobacteria; order Cellvibrionales; family Halieaceae; genus Halioglobus; species Halioglobus sp. D3-4. The sequence continues at coordinate 299,076 of NZ_CM147907.1, read as the reverse complement.
AAAGCCGGCCCGTCGCGAGTCAGATCTGGTTGGTGCACAGCGGTACGGCCTACATATTCAAGCTCGCCTACCACGAAGACTATAAGCAACTCTCACCCGGCACTGTACTCACAGCCTATATGATGCAGCGGGTGATAGAGGAAGATCATATAGACCGAATCGATTATCTTTCCGGCGATGACACCTACAAGGCGGACTGGATGACGGAGCGCAGAGAGCGGCACGGCCTCGCCGCGTATAATCCGCGCTCGCTGACAGGCATCACGATGCTGGCGGCTCACACGCTGAAGCGCCTGCTGAAAAAGCTCGCCCGCCGTTGAATCCTGCTAAAGCGCGATGCCACAGTGCCAGGGCATCACCCCCGCTTTAATTCTGTGACCCAATCAAATATCGCCTGATTCACCCGCTCTCTGGAATCGCCGTCCGAGAAAGTCTGGTCCGCATCGGGGAGATCAACGCGTTTGCAGGAGGGTCGATTGTAGACGGCGCGCCAATCGGGGCTGCCATTGATCAGTTCATCAAACTCATTGCTCACCAGACTGCGACCGCTCATCAGGAACAACACCGGCCCCTTGAACTCACGTAACCCCGACAGCATCAGATCGATGGGACGCCCCGGGTCTCCACCGACTTTTGCGCCGTCAGAGTGCGCAGGTGGTGCCAGTCGTTGCGCGAGCTTATCCTTAACTTTCTTCATACCCGCCACCGCGTACTCCAGCAGGTTGTATTCGAAGCGGATAAGTTTTCGCCAGAACTGTGCCTCCCCCAGACGCTTGGTGTAATGTTTTCTGAGTACAGCAGAGCGAATCTCGTCCGTACTTACCCAGGGATTACCGAGCACCATACTCTCCACGCCTGTGACTTTCCAGCCGTGGATCATGGCGCCGGACGCGGCATCGCAACCGCCCCACAACACTACTTTTTTCACCTGCGGCACTTCTCGCTGGAACGCCTGCACAGCGGCCTGAATATCCTCGGCCATACTCGCATATCCGAGAAAATCGCCGGTACTGTCTCCGAGCCCACGGTAATCAAAGCGCATGACAGCTACACCCTGGCGGGCCAGACTTCGCGCCAGGCTCACCATGCCCCTGCCGACACCGGCACGGTATTGCGGCCCGCCTGCAACGATGGTGATTACGCCAATCTCCGACGGCTCTAAGGGCTTGTGAACAATGCCCACCAGGCCGTCACCCAAACAATCGAAAACCAGTGGTATTTCTTTCATCGTGTTTGCGTTCATAACGTTAAACTGCTGGTAAGGGATAGCAATTCAGGCAAAGTATCGCGCTTGTGTAATTGCCATAGCTGCGGCCCGGTGAACGGGTATACCTGAACATCATTCTGGAGTTGCTTCAACTGGTTGACCGCTTTCTGTGTTGCCCCAGTCAGTTCTTCTCCGGGCTCACTGATATTCTCGAACCAATGAATCTTTCCTGAACAGAGCGCAGTCATTTCAGCCAGCGACAGGTTCTCGATGTCATCCATCAGGGTACCACCCACCGTGTAGCCAGAGATTTCGACGTGCTCACCCTTGTTGAGTTTCTCCCGAATCTGCGCGGTAGTCTCGGGCGGAAGATTCTTACCGGCCAGAGAGGCCACGCGCTGGCGCAGGATCTGCGTAACATACCGTTTGCCTGACACCACCGGCTGCCAGAGGAGAACATTTTCGATCGCACCGGGCGATGCTGCGGCAAAATCGAGCGCGACAAATGCACCGAGTCGCAGGCCCCACAAATTAACAGGGATGTTTTCCTCACTCTGCAGCGTATTGATCGCAAGCCGGATATTCGCCTGCCAAATCTTCAGCGAGGCCTCGTACAACTCCCCCTCGCTGTCACCCGAGCCGTAAAAATCAATCAGGGTGCACGCATACCCTGCCGCCGCAAAATTTCTGGCCTGCTCGGCGACCAGTGCCCGGCAGCGATTCATCTCTTCCCCGAAAGGCGGCACGAAGACGATGTGGGCCTTGGGCTGCTGGCGACAACGGACTTGCAACGTGAAGAATCGCTCCCCTTCTTCGCCCAGAAAGCGGGGACAAACCTGTATATCGTTGTTCTTCATTCCATCATAATTCCTGTTTTTACAGCGATTCAGCACACAACCGGTGACAGACTTTCAACACGCCCACATTCGCACCAGCCCTCGGGGCATTCAATCGGTGAGCAATACTACGATTGGTGCAGATGCACGTCTTCCCCAAAAACCATCGCGTCTTCTGCAATTCCGAGCAGGGAAAGAATGCTCTTTTGTCCAGCCGGATCACTCAGATCCCGCACGTCAAATACCCTGAAGCGATCCGGAAATTTCCTCTCCAATCGATCGGCCTCCAGGTAATAATAATCCCAGTACATGCCAATCGCTTCGCGCTTCGAAGCGGCCTCGAACTTGGGGAAGCAACTGTCCCACACTGGGTCTTTTTGCCACTGGCTGCCGTCGTGGTCCTGCCAGTAATTGTACTCTGTGTAAAAAGGGGTTCGCGTCAGCCAAGATTTCAACCTGTCTGCCAGGTGAAGTGACGGCCAGCGATTTATCGCAGACTTTTTCATCCAGCTGTTCACCGTTGCCGCCCTGTCCCGCTTCATACACACCGCCACACATGCGGGAAACTGCTCGAACAAATCCTCGATATAATTGAGGTAGTAGTAGGCGATATCGCCGATCAACGTCAGCTCGGGCATAGCCTGCAGATCCGCATAGGTTTTCACAGATGACGGACGCCCATAGTCGATACTTAACCGCGCTCTGTCACCGCCAGCTAGCAGTCGGGTGAACTCGCTAACCGCATTGATGTGAGGCTGTGGATTTCCACTGAATACTGCACAGGACGGGTTCATTTCATGAAAGCAGATCGCGCCGGGCTGACGATCGATCAAGGATGTCAGCGAGGCAGTGCCAGAGCGGCCGGACCCAAGACCTATCAGAACTTTTTTACTGGAATCGGACATCGGGGGCCACTCTAATCACTGGCGCCTTCAGCAATCAACGCCTTGATGTTATCCACTGCTTCTGCGATACGTTCATAACAGGCTTGATAATTCGCCCGGGACTGCCCGTAGGGATCGGCAATTTCAACGGGCCAGCCCGCGCCATTGCGGTGTGCACCCAGCAGGTACACTTTCTGGGCGACGCTGGGATCAACGGCTACCAGTCGATCATAGTGCGCTTTTTCCATCACAAAGATAATGTCGCTGTCGTGGAGTTGCGCCTCGGTGAGACAGGTCGAACGAATGCCCGTCATATCCACCTCCGACTGCCGTGCCACTTCGATCATAACCGGATCAGCGGATCTGCCGGATTCACGGTGAAAACCGGCGGATGCCACCAAAATACCCGAATCCTCGGCATAGGCCCGGACCATGACATCCGCCAGTGCACTGCGATTAATATTCCCGTAACAAAGGAACAGCATGGATCTGGCCTGCGAAATCGCAGTGGCAACTTCACCACTTTTCCAGGCTCGTCGCTGTCGCGCGGCAAAGCGCTTTTCATTGGTCAGTGTGAGCAGCCGTTGGGTATATCCTTTGAAAAGCCTGCTAACATCCGCAATCCCCGGCAAGGGATCGCGGATACCCTGCACGTCGTAACGGTGCCCGGGATGGAAGAAAAGCCCCAGGCCCTTGAACACCTCCCAACGACTGGGGACTGTCGCGATCCGCTGATCAGTTCCGCCGCGCAGGACCGCCTCGTACCAGGACAGATCCCGCGACAGCAAGCGGCAATAGATATTGTTGCGGTACGGAGCACAGGGCTTCAATTCCCCGTCCAGCTCCAGATCCAGCAGCATCGATGGGAAATCTGCCCCGGCCGCGACTGCCAGCGGCAGCGAACCCCAGAATCGACCATTGATCTCCATCAGGCTGTATTCCTGTGTCCGCGGATCCATTTTGAATTCGACCATCGCGACACCACTCCAGTTCAGCGCGGCTATCAGGCGCTGGGATGCCTCAAGCAGTTGTGGCATCACCGGCTCACTCTTGCGTAAACTGCTGCCACCTCCGGTAAGCGGGACCTCGTGCAGGCGCCGGTGCTGAAAGGCGTAACCGATTTCTCCGTCTTTGGCGATAAGCTCCACACCCACTCCAATACCGGAAAAGAATTCTTGCAGCAACACAGGGCCGAACTGCAGTGCATGCGCGCAGCCGGCCTGTAATTCCGAGGCATCAAAAGCGTAGCTGACCTGCAACTGGCTGGCCCCCCCGGCAGCAGAACCGATTGATCGGGCGGGTTTAAGCACGACGGGAAACTTGAGTGTCTTCTTCAGCTCGTCAAGCTCAGCCAGCGATGTCAGGGTGACCCCCATGGGCCGCGGCACTCCAACCCTGTCAGCCAGTGCCAGTGTCTGGGCCTTGTCAAGCGCAACCTCCAGGCTCGAAGCCTCTGGCATCGCTATATGAACATGCGACAAGCGCTCGCGGCGATCCGATAACGCCACGAGAGTCCGTTCGGTCACGGGGACGATTAAATCGTAGGCAGTGGTGCGCACTTGCTCGAGCAGCCACTCGATGAACGCATCGGGCGCAGCCATCGGATCGGGGTACTGGAACACGGCATTCACCGTATTGGAATAACGACTCAGGGGGCGCAGCGTATGGCTGGCAGCATCGACAACGCAACCACGGCGGAACAATGAGCGAGAGATGCTCAAACACGGCACTAAATCCGCATCCAACACCAGCACTCGGGGCTTGTTCTCTCGCTTCATTGTGAGGACTCAATCACTGGCGCTGTTCTATCCCAAATTTCCTGATCGGTGGACGTAATCTCCGAAGTATCATGCAGTGTGAAATACCGGCAGGGTTACGAAAGACGTTTATGCCAGCGATGGCCCGGTTATTATACAATTTTCTATTGAAATTGTGAGCGCCTTCCCATGTCCCCTCCACTAATTCCCAAAATACCTGAGACAGAGCAGGAGCCAAGCCTTTACAATGAACCCAAGCGTGGCGCATAGCTGGCGGCCGGAGGCCTGCAAATATTTCCGGCGGCTACAGCAGGCCATAAAACCCGTATCTACCATAAAAACGTAATGAGTCGGCAATGGCATCAGATGACGAGCCCCCCTTTTTCTCTATTATAATTTCCACCAGGGATCGGCCAGCACTGTTTCAGGTTGCGCTAAGCTCTGTGCTGCAGCAACGTTTTGTGCACAAGGAGATCATCGTCGTCATCGATGGCTCAACCGATGAGAACCTCGCACAGTACACGGAGCTGGAAAGTCAAAATCAGGACGTCACGTTCCTGAGGCTGTTGCACCGGCCAAACGGCCATGGCCAGAGTTATACCATGAACTTCGGCGCGAATAACTCCCGGGGGCGGTATCTGTGTTTTCTGGACGATGATGACCAGTGGACTGACGAAAATTACCTCGATCACGTTTACAACAGTATTACAGCCGCCAACAAGCCGGTGGATTTACACTACAGTAACCAGCGGGCTGTCGATTCCCATGGCGTGATGCAAACGAAAAACCTGTGGCTGGATGACCTTATTCCAAGAGCGCAGCAGCAAACCAGGAACGGCGAAGACAGCTACCTCGTTGACACTGAATTTCTGCTTTCCGGTAGCGGTTTCGCTCACCTGAACTGCAGCATTTTTGAACGCGATTTTTACGAGGCTCTCGGCGGTATGGATGAAAGCATCCGCTATGAGAACGACAGGGATATCTTCATCCGGTCAATTGATGCTGCCAGGGTTATCCTGTTCAGCACACGCTACTCATCACTGCACAACATTCCAGATGTCAATGCCAAAAACAATATGTCGACAGTGAGTTCCAGCATCCAGAAAAAGCTCTACCAGATGCGCGTGTACGACAAGGGCATAGCCCTCTGTAAACAGGACGTTGTGATACGCTTCTGTTGCAAGGGAAAAATGTATGAACTGAAACATGCCGCAACCCTGCTCGCCGAAAACAAGCGCTACCGCAGCGCAGCCCAGTACGCCCGGGCGACGCTGCTGAACGGTTTCAACCCGCGCTGGCTCGCCTATACCGTGTATCTCACGTTCAAGGCCTGGTTAAACCCCACCGGTTCGTCCAGTGACATCGATTCCTGAACGCAGCCGACACGGGGTATAGCGCTATGCTCAAGATTCTCGCCCCAGTGCAGAAGGCAGCCGCAATCGTGGTACCCAAGACGCATATTTTCTTGCTGAGTCATATGCGCGCCTATACCAGTCTCTTTGGACACATTATGGGCTCTAATCCGGCAATCTGCGGGTACTATGAGATGCACATAGGCTACCACAGTTGGAAGAGCCCGATTCGGCAGAAGTTGTTGTACTTCAAACAGGAAAGTCCCAAGCCAGGTTTCTCCTGCATGTTCGACAAGATACTGCACAATGAGCACAGCGTTGCCCTGAATGTACTCAATAGTCGCAGGACCAGGTCGCTGTTCTGTCTGCGACGTCCCCAGGAGGTCATTCCCAGTATTTTGAAGCTGTATCGGAAAATAGACCCCGCGCATGAGTTCAATTCTGAAGCGTTTGCGACCCGCTACTACGTGGAGCGCCTGGCCATGCTGAAAAGCATCGCGGAGTCTGTCGAGCAGCCGTTTTTCTACTTTGATGCAGAATCGATAAAATTGCAGCCAGACGAGTTCCTTGGCAGCCTTAGCGATTGGCTGCAACTGGACACGCCACTCTCAGACACATATTCACTGCAGAAGAATACATCACGGGAGCGATACGGCGATAGTTCCGAGGCTCTGAGAGCCGGCCGTATTCGCAGGGAGGCATCACACTACGAGCAGTGGGCGGTCGATGAGACTCTAATGCATGATGCCTACAGCGCGTACAGCGGTGCGCGAAGTGCACTGATTAGCCGTAGTGACCGCAGCAGCGTAGCAAATCTGGCGTAACCATGAATTCCCGATGGCACATGAGCACTATGCACTGCGATCGCGCGCACCGACTACCTGACACACCGGTAGCAAGTACGATAAGATCAGTCATCCACCAACACAGCAGAGGGAAAAAATGCCCACACATCTAGGAAAAACCAGCCTTTTTACCCTTGCTATCGCCGCTCTGACGATCGGCTTTTCCAGCACACCTGGGCATGCAGACACACGAGCGCCATGGGTTGGAGAAACCCTCGAGGGGGAAAAATGTGTCGGCAAGAGCATCGGCTTTGGCCCCTATGACTACCGCAATCGTACGCGCTTGCCGGAACAACTGGCTGTTGTTGAGAACGCGCACTTTACACCCGAGGTCGAAGCGCTACAGACGGGTAATACATCCACCGCCATCAATGATATTGCTTACACCATCATGGCCTGGCCGAACCATCACCGGGCGCTGCACAGTGCGATAAAATTCCGCATGACGAACAATCCATGGCCGGAAAAAGCTACAGTGCCTCCGGCGGAATGCCAGCTGCAACGCGCCATGGCCTTTAGCCCGGAAGATCCTATTCCATACATGATGTACGGCTTGCTACTGCACAGATGGCAGCAGTACGAAAAAGCACTCTTTGTCTATCAGGTGGCTGTAAAGCTCCAGCCGAATGACGTGATAATGCAATACAATATGGGCCTGACACTGGTGGAACTTGAGCAGTACGAAGAAGCACTAAAAGTGGCCAATGCCGTGTATGCTGCCGGCATGCCGCTACCCGGCTTGAAGAACAAGTTGATTGCTGCCGGGCAGTGGCCAACAGGGGATGAGACCAGCGCCGTCCCCGCAGAGAAATCCCCGCCGAAAGTTGAACTGAATACGCCGTAGTATCAGCTTGGTATGCCGATTAACGGGTCGATGTTCCTGTAGTTGGCTAACAGGCGCACCGTAAACTTCACGGGGTGCCTGTCCCAGGGCGTAAATCGCGGCAGCTGGTAGAGATCACTCTGGCTGGTCGCTACACCCCAGTGTGTCGATACGGCTGCCTTGAACCCGAGTTCGCTGACCATATCCCGATGCCGGGTGTTATAGTCAAGTTCCGGCCTGCCGTTGGGGTAGGCGAAAGCATCGACCGAGGTCTGCAGCAGTGCTTCCAATGACTGCTTGCTCTCCTGGATTTCCCGATACGCATGATCATTCTCGATACTGGAGAGTATCGGGTGGTTGACGGTGTGCGCACCGATGGCAATACCATTTCGCGCCAGCGACTGCACCTGGGCATCGGTCATCATCAGGTCATCAGGCAGTTTAGCGCTGTGCTTTTGTATCTCATTGACCAACGCCAACCTGTCCTGCGGATCGAGATGTTTAATCTGCTGCAGAATACTCTCGGCGGCGGCCACACGCTGTTCTATCGTTTCAATGCTGTAACATTCGAGCTCCAGTTCGCGCAAATCCAACACCTCGCCGCTACAACCGCGTAACACCTCTATCACAGAGTCGTTCCACATCCGCCCTCCATTCAAAAAACCGGTGCTGACAAAAACCGTCGCCGGTATACCGTATTTTTTTAGCACGGGCAGGGCATGTATTTCGTTGTCGGCATAGCCATCATCAAAGGTCACGCAGACTGCGCCATCAGGCAGTGTTCCGGCGTTCACTCTCTCCACAGCCTCCAGCAGTGGCAGCGGGTGAAAGTACTCACGCAGTATCCTCATCTGCGTATCGAACTCTGCGGTAGTCGGTTCAGCGGCCCGCATTGGATCGCGCTGTGCCAGCACCCTGTGATAGATGAGAATGGACAGGCGCTGCTTGCGATAGGCATTGAATACCAACGGCACCACTCTGGTGGCAATACCTGCACTCAGGCTTCTCACGATTTGCCCACCCTCACGGCAGGCCTGCTAGCGCAGGGCACCATCAGGAAGACTCGGCTCTGGGACCGCGCAGCGGTGCCCTGACGCCCCGCCGCACAACTTTGGGTTCCTCTTTGGCGACGCCTTCACCCTCGTACGGCATCCTGGCCAGATTATAAAGTGTGATAGTGATGGCCATAAAATGCCACGCGAGGTCAAAATAGGACAGACTCAAAAACGCGCCGCCGGCCATAAAAGCGACGATAGAGATCTGCATCATCCGCGCCAGAAAATTGTGCTGTGCCCGCTCGGGAATGTTCTCGGTTAACTTGATCACCTTGCTGAGTTGTCGCCACATGAGCCACAGTATCAAAAGGAACATAATCAACCCTGGCCAACCCGCATCGTTGAGTACGCTGAAGTAGATACTGTGTGCGACAAACGCCCTCTCCGTATTGATGCCGTAGCGATAGTAGTTCTGCAACGACCAGGACCCGAAGCCACCACCTGTGATCCGATCATTCGCTACCTCAATGCTGTATTGCCAGGCACGGATGCGCCCCATGGATGACGAATCCTGCTGGTACTCGGAGATCGAGTCTACCCTGTCGTGCCAGCTCTGCGGCATGAACAACACTGTCAGCGTTGCAAGAAAGGCGAACAGCGTCGCCGTGACCAGCTTACTGTTGGATTTCCACCAGTAATAACCGCCCACCGCGAGTATCGCCAACACCGCACCGCGCGACTGGGAACCAATCACCGAGGCAAGGCTGAAGAAAATGCAATAGGGCATAATTTTTTTGACCCACGGCTTAGGTGGAAACTTGTTGAGATAGACCATCAAGGGCACGATCATCAGGATTGCGATCGCCAGTGCATTGTTTTCCATAATTTCACTGCCGTCGGGCCCGAACACGTGATAGCCACCGCCGGTCATAATGGTAAATATCCCGCCTTTGACGCTGTAGAAACCGATGGAAAACACAATCACCCAGATGAGCTGATTGACCCGTTCAAAGTCACGCAGCAACATCAGCGTGACGATGGTAATGAGCTGTATCTTCATCACCTTACTCCACTGCAGATACGCCAGATCGGGATAGAACGCGAATACCGAGCAAATCGACAGCCAGACCAGAAACACGACCCACACAACCACCATCGAGTTTGCTGGTAAACTCTTTTTTTCCTTACTGAGCAGCAACGAGACCAGCAGCACCATCGCGACGATCTGGGCGAAGGGCATATTGTAGGCAAAGCCCCACGCCAGACGGTGCGGATTCATATAGCTCAGCCAAGACCAGGCCAGGACGCCGTACCAGGGGTAGCGCAGAATGAATGGCAGTATTCCGAACACCATCACGGTGATTAGGATGTCGCGCATCAGATCCTCTCCCGATTCGCCGGGCTAGTTTGCAAGCTTACTGACAACATACCGAAATTTACCCGAAGCCTCACGTTCAATGTTACGGACATAGACAAAATCCACTACCAGCGAATCGCCCAGCCGGCGCCTGAACTGCTCCGTGACGGTGCGCTCCAGGTGCTCGGTTTCGCTTGATGACGTCACCAGTTGCAGCGTCATTCTGGTCAGGGATTCCTGTACGATTTTAAACTCCTCAACTTCCGGTATCTCCCGCAGCACATAGATCAATGCCAGGCCGTGCAACACCGTGCCGTCGGCGGCCGTGACAAAATCTGTTGAGCGCCCTTCAATTTCAGCGAGGATGGGTAGACCGCGCCCACAGGCACAGCTTTCCCCTGACACACTGCCGACGTCGCCCGTGCGATAGCGCACGAAGGGAAAGTCACCCGTGCGCAAATGGGTGATGACGATCTCCCCTTTCTCCCCAGGCGGCAGCACCTCGCCATCCTCAGAGACGATTTCCACCACAATATCCTCTGCCGTAATATGCAGCGCGCCCTGCGGACATTGGTGTGCGATGAATCCCGCATCGCGGCCACCGTAACCGTTCGCTACCGGCGCGCCGAAGGCGGTTTCAATCGCCTCACGCTGATGGGGATAGAGCTTCTCAGACGTGACGAATACCACCTTGATGCCGAGGTTATCAACGGCATAGCCGTTGCTTGTCACATACTCGGCCATCAACGCCAGCGACGAGGGGTACCCGAACAGCATGCGTGGCCGCAATTTTTTAATACGCTGGGTGAACTGCAGCAAGTTGGCATTGGACATCTCAAACGCGGACAGCAATTCAGTGCGCAGTAGTTTATCGCGCACCAGCCGTATTCTGTCCTGGGAGCCCAGTTCTATCGGGGAACCCCACACGACAATCTCTGGATCACCGATATCGACATCCCACCAGCGCGTGGCCCGCCACTTTGCCGCAACATCGTGACTGACCCGCTCTTTACCACGATAAAAAATCAGTGGTTCACCACTGGAACCCCCGGTACTGAATTTTTCCAGCGCGCCGGCATTATCCGCCTTTAGCTGCTCCATATTCGCGCGAATGTCGGCCTTGCCTGTCAGCGGCAAACGCTGCAGATCAGCCACACTCGTCACGCTGGCGGGATCAAACTCCAACTGACTGAACAGCGCGCGGTAATACGGTACGTCGCGCCCTATGCGCACGAGGAACTCCCGCAAATAGCGCACCTGCAACTGCGCCACTTCCCCGACCGGCAACCACTGGGTACGCTCCATATCGCGCAGCACTTGTACTGAGGTGTGCCCCTTCAGTCTCTCGTGCAGCGGAAACAGCGCGCCGGAGACCAGTTTCGTATACAGATTCATGCCGCCACCGCGTGCTTGTTATATAGCGCCAGCCACTGCGGCCGGACCTCGTCCCAGGCATACTGCGCGACTGTGCGACGCCCCTGTTCCCGCAGTTGACTGCGCAGCGAACTGTCACGGTAGAGCCGGATCATCGCCTGTGCCATTGCCGATGCGTCATCCCGCGGCACCAGCAGTGCTGTCTGTTCATCCTCCACGATATACGGCACACCACCCACATCAGTAGATATGACCGGCAGCCCGCAGGCGAGTGCCTCCAGCACGGAGTTCGGCATATTATCCACCCTCGATGGGTTCAGCATAGCGTGGGAACTGTGATAGAGCTCGACAATCTGCGCACGGTCCAGTCTACCCAGAAACCTGACGGCATCGCCCAGGTCGAGAGTGTCAGCCAGACGCTCCAGTTCTGCTCCCTGCGGCCCGCTGCCGGCTATCTTCAGTTGCAGCGCTGGCTCGGTCTTTCTGGCCAGTGAAAGGGCGCGCAAGGCCGTTTCAAGGCCATATATCGGCTCCAGATTACGGGTAACAGCGAGGGTGAACCCAGTCTCTGATGGCGGTTCAGACGCCGGGGTAAACAGTTTCAGATCGATAATATTCGGGATCACAGCGGCCGCCACGCCGAATTCGCTGAACACCTGCCGCAGAAAGCCGGAGGGTACGACCAGTTGTGCTGCCCGCGCCAGTGTGGGTTTGACCCAGCGCGCTGACGCCCGCAGGTACTCTCTCGCTTCACCACCACGGTAATTCACCAGCACCGGCTTTTTACGCAACCAACCGATCCAAATCACCGGCGCGGCGAACAACTGCCACGACCAGCCGGAATTCGCCATCAGGTGAATCACATCGACCCTGCCGGCCATACGCCAGACTCGCCACAGATAGGGCAGAATGCGAAACAGGGCGCGCAGGCCTCTGACCTTCCCCACCGCTGCTGGCCAGTACGGGGGATTGGTCTGCACCGTTTCCACGGCCACGCCCTCTTCCGCCAGCAATCGCGCCAGTTGCAAGGTCTGCATCGCCATTCCACCGTTCGGCGGTGGCAGCGGCCCGACAAGCCCTAAACGCATGCGCTTCATCTCACCGAGAATTCGTCATCGGCAACAGCGGCCTGGAACATCATCAACGACCACAGCGGCGCACTGTATTCACGCAAACCGGATTGATGATCGTTCACCAGTTTCTCGAGGAAGTCCTGGTTGAACAGACCGGTCTGCGCCAGCCCACCCCCGAGTAGTGAATCGCGCAGCCGCTGCTTCAGGGGCCCGCGGAACCATTTGCCCAGTGGCACACCAAAACCCATTTTCGGGCGGTACAAGACCTCCTGCGACAGGTGTGGCTCCAACGCCTTTTTGAGAATGTACTTCCCTTCCTGGCCGCGTAATTTGTAATCCACCGGCAAGCCGGACACCCATTCCACAAACTTGTGATCGAGCAGTGGCACGCGCACTTCCAGCGAATGCGCCATACTCGCGCGATCGACCTTGGTGAGAATATCCCCGACCAGATAGGTTTTCATATCCAGGTACTGAATCAGTGACAGAGGGTCATCGGTAGGACTGCGCTGGGCGTGGTAATTGAATGTCTCGACCGCGCGGTATCCCTGCAATTCGCGTTGCAGGGCATCACTGAACATCGCCTTGCGTTGTTGCTCGGATGTCAGTGACACCGAGTGCAGGTAAGCCTCCACCGAATTGCGCGCCAGAGATTCAAAGGTTGTCTTCGCACGAAACACACGCGGCGCCCAATCAAGTTTGGGATAGAGCCGACCCAGCGCACCAAATATCGGTGCCCGCACTCCCAGCGGCAATGCACCACGCAACCGCTCCTCGTTCATATGCCAGCGATAGCGCCGGTACCCGGCAAAGTTTTCATCCCCGCCATCGCCGGATAACGCCACCGTCACTCGCTCCCGCGCAAGTTGACACACCCGATAGGTGGGCATTGCAGAACTGTCGGCATAGGGCTCATCGTACAGTCCCGCCAGTGTATCCAGCAGATCAAAATCATCGCTGGCGACTACCCGCTGCAGATGGTTGGTCTTGTAACGTTCGGCTACTTCGCGGGCGAAATCTGTCTCATTGTACTGAGCGACGTCGAATCCAATCGCGCAGGTATTGACCGGATCGCTCTGCAACTGCGCCATCGCCGCTACGACGGCACTTGAATCCACACCTCCAGATAAGAATGCACCCAGCGGTACTTCCGCCACCATACGGATATCCACGGCCTCGCGCATGCGCGCAAACAGTTCATCACACAGGTCCTGCTCTGAACCCACCGCCACCGGGTCAAAGGGCACATCCCAGTACTCCTGCTGTGCTGGCAGCGGCTTGCCGCGCTCCACTAGCATGGTGTGTCCGGGGCGTAGCTTATAAACATCGCGGTAGATGGTCTTGGGCTCGGGAATGTAGCCGAGGGTGAAGTAGTCCTCCACGGCCTGCGGTTCAAGTTTCCGCGACAGCCCCGGATGCGCCTTCAACACTTTCAACTCGGAGCCAAAGGCCAGCGTCTTACCATCGATAAACGAAAAGAACAGCGGTTTAATACCAAGCCGGTCGCGCGCCATAAAAATACACTGGCGCGTCTTGTCGTACAGCGCAAATGCAAACATACCGCGAAAGCGCTTTACACAGGCTTCGCCCCATTCCTGCCATGCGTAGATGATGACCTCGGTATCGCAACGGGTCCGAAACTGGTAGCCGCGGCCCTTGAGCTCCTGCGCCAGTTCACCAAAGTTGTAGATCTCACCGTTGTACACCAGGCAGACATTGCCATCGGCACTGAACATCGGTTGCTGACCGGAAGACAAATCGATAATCGAAAGACGACGGTGAGCCAGCGCAACGCCCCGCTCGAGAAAATCGCCGCCCTCATCGGGGCCGCGATGAAACTGCGACTGGTTCATCGCCTGTAACAGGTTCCGATCGAACTCACTGTATCCGACAGTATCGAAAAGCCCGGCAATACCACACATAGCCTATCCTGTTATCTCTCAATCTACGGCGCTTGCGCGCCCCAGCAGCTCGTCATAAACATGCAAGTAGGCATTCACCGTTCGATTCCAGTCAAATCGGTGACACACGCGTTGCCGCGCGTTCTCACCTTGCCTTGTTCTATCTTCGTCATTCTCTAGCAGTGCAGCCATCGCAACCGCGAGTGCGACATGATCCCCCGTGGGGATCAGGCTACCGTTAAAACCCTGCTCAACCAGCTCGACGTTGCCGCCGACTGCGGTTGCAACTACTGGCAGGCCACTCGCCATCGCCTCAAGCACCGTGTTGGATATCCCCTCACCGAGTGAGGGAAGCACAAAGACATCCATCGCCTGTAGCAGATCAGGTACGTCCTGTCTGTCACCTGCCATCCAAACACTATCGCGCAGCGCCAGCTGGTCGATCAATTCATTCAGCTGTGTAAATAAAGGCCCGTCTCCGACGACGATCAGACGCAGCCGCTCACTCAATTCAGGGTCACTTTCCCGTAAATGCGCAACTGCGCGCAGCAGGAGTTGCTGATCTTTCACGGGAGTCAAACGCCCCACGGTGCCTGCCACCAAGATACCATCTAGGGACTGCCACTGCGCTGGCAATAATGCCAATGGCTTCACAGTTTCGGGCGCGAATCGGCTGTGATCGACGCCATTGTAAATTTGTGTGACACGGCTCTCTCGAACACCGACCCTGGCTTTGAGCCAGCTCTCCAGATCCTTGCTGACGGCAATATACCGATGAATAAAAAAGCGCATGAATTTGCGAAAGAGCAGATACTTCCAATTGCTACCATCGAGGTCGTTCACCTCGCGCCCATGCTCTCCGTGCACGCGCTTTACGCCGGGAAGACCAAGGCTGCACAGCTGGGATTCCAGCGCCGCCATATTACGGCTGTGGATAATTGCCGGTCTAAGTTCTCGCAGCAACCGCCGCAGTTTTGCATAGCATTGAAAATCGTGACCCTCGCGCTTGTGCAACTCAATAACCTGCACATCCGGGGCAGTGATACGATGGGCAAAATCATCCGCTGTCGTGAGGCAAATAATGACGTGTCGATAGCGTTCGGATGGAGATCGGTTGATGATATTGACCAGGCCGTTCTCTAAACCACCGGTGGACAGGGCATAGATAATATGAGCGACTAACGGCCTATCTCGCATTAATCTGCCGCAGGCGTCGGGTGCCGCAAGCTTTCGTACAACGCAGGCATATACTCCGCTACAAATTGCTGCAATCGACCGGATGCGTTCCCGCGCTGTGACTCCAAAGGCGTTACTACGATAATCCGATAGGTTCCAGCATCACCAAAACCGAGGCGCGTCAGAGTCTGCTGAAATTTTGCCTGGTAATCATTAGAAGTACTGACACTTCCGACGACATACCAGGACCAGACGAGCAGGTTGTCACGCACACCGCGTAACTGCGCAACATCCACTACCATAGTGCCATCGGGACCCTGCACTTCGGCTTTTTCCTTAGCAACTACGCGCCAACCGCTGTCCTCCTGCGTAAACCACGCACTGCTGCCGATAACTTCCTCACCTTCAACCGTACCGTTCGCAAATTGCACAATAACGCCGATGTCATCCTCACCATCGTCAAAGTACGAGGCCGTTTGTCCGGACACCCTGGAGGGAGGATTCCAATTCCAGTCGGGCGTCGCCACCGTGCGAAACCCGCCATCCGGTACTGGAAGCGATACGGAGGATCGCACCGCGGAGTCTCGGTCAAAAACCATATGTGCAAGCATCGGGGCTATCGAAGCCAGCAACAATGTACTGGCAAACGTTGCCCACAGCAGTTTATTGGTGACTCCGGGGTGACTTGCGATTGCAGCAGTATCCGCGCGCACCGGCGCCTTATCCAAATGGTCCTCACGGAAAAAAGAGCCCGCCCAGAACAGCAGGAAAATTACCAGGCCGAAAAAGACCCAGCCGTAGACAAGATGATCGGCACCCGTGGCAATGGTCATGTCACTCATATGACCCAGCATTACGATCATATAGGCGCGCACGGTGTTCGCAAAGATAGGCATTATCGCCGAGACCAGCACAAACAGCAGGCGGCGCGTCCAGCTACGGTAGGTAAGATAGGCATACAGCACGCCCACGGTGATCGACGCGATGATGTAGCGCACGCCACTGCAGGCCTCAACCACGGACCAGCTACCGGTGGGCAAAGTAAAGAACAAACCCTCCCGATAAACCGGAATCCCTGTCATCTGAATCATCCAGACCGTAGTCGTGGCGGTAAACTCCATCATAGGGGCAACCAGCCCCTCGCCGATGGGTACCGCGAAGAAGAGAAAGAACAGCGGGAAAGCCAGCAATGCGCCCAGCTTGTGTCCCAGAATTGCCCAGGCGCCCACCACCAGCATTGCTACCAGCGCGAACTGCTGAATCACGGAAACATCAACAAGCCACGCCAGCAGCCACCCGAATCCAATGGGCAACAGCAACAGCCCCACCCACCAAGCGGGACGGGGGTTGACCGAGGCAAGATACTCCCGTCGATTCCAGATCAGCCAGAGTGAGATCGGCAATATCAGAAAACCGTGGGCAAATGTATCCGAACGCGACCAGATAGACACCATCGACCACGCGGTTTCATGGTAGATGAGTAACAGCGCCAGAGAAAAGAGACCGGCCGCCCACAGACTGCCGCGTACTGTCAAACTATCGGTTAATCGCGCAGTACCCATTACATCTACCCCAGCGACCGCGCTAGAAATGGGCCGACGAAATTCGCAATCGGCAGCGGCAGTTTACTCCACACATTCACCATTAGACGATACTTCGGGTTCAGCGGATTGACATCGGGTACAGCGCTGGAAGTTACCAGATAGTACTCATACGGTAGCGGCTGCGGCGTGAAGCCGAAATTCTTTTTGAAACTGAAAGGACCGGTGCCCGCCTTGCTGCGACCAAAGTCGAACAGGCGATAGCCCTGTGCCGCTGAATGGCGCATCAATTCCCAATACATCACGTGATTGACGCCTTTGAGAGCGCGGGAAGCGGCTGTGCTTCCACCGTAGTAAGGTATCACCTCATCCCTGAAGTAAAAATTCATCACGGCTGCAACATCCTCCCCTTCATGTGTAATCATCAGCACACTGCAATCACTGCCAAAGACCTGCCGCAGTATGCCGAGGTACCTGGACGAAAATACCGGTGTGCCAAGGTTTCTCACGCTCTCCGAATACACTCGGTAGAGGCGCTCTATACCGTCATCCCATTCGCTACTGAGGCCTTCCTTGAGACCTTTTCGCACCATCGCACGCTGTCGGTTGGGAATGGCTTTCAGGTTGACATCGTCGCTGGGATCAATCTCCTTGCGAAACGTGAAGTAGAGTTCTTTCACCGGCCAATCGGCGTCGCTGGCCTCCCTGTTGCGCAGTTCAAGGGCACCGACTTTAAGGCGCTCTGCGAGCCGACACGCCGCTTCCCGTAGCGCTGCGGCCGCCTGCTCGTTGTCAGCAACGATACCTCCATAGACACAGAACGGAAGCGAAGAGAGGCTATTTCCGAACAGCGCGCTTTTGATCTGGGCGAGAGGCAGCACCCCTACAATATTTTCGCCGTCCTGTGCATAGAGAAAATGGGTGCTGTGCCCAAAGGCACTCTCCAGTACAGTCTTCCAGCCAGCGCGATGAAAGAAAGTCGCAGCCGCAGCGCTGTTCACGTAATCGTCCCAGCGGCCCATATCCTGGTTGTTCAGCGTTTCAACGGTCAACGTCACGAGTGAGTCTCTCCGGGCAAAAATATAGCGTCCATTCGTCCCCAACGGAAATCGCCGAGCAACCGGTCCAGACGGGCGTAAGTGCGATCGAGATTCAGGTAATGTCGAAAACGGGTTCGCATACCCAGCCCCTCTGGCCGCGGCTGCTCGGGGTCTATCTCCCATGGGTGGAAGTAGAAGATGCCCGCCTCTTTATCAACCTTATTAACCCGTGACATCGCCCAGCGGGAGAACCCGTAGGGAAACAGTCGAAACCACCCACCCCCGCCGCAATTGATATTGCGCCCGAGCAGCGGCACGGTAGTAATGGGTATCTCCATCAGCTGATCACCCGCTGTATCGAACGCAAATCGCGGCGCGCCGGGGATGCCGTAGAGATCATGCTTGATCGGGACGATACTGGAGCTGTAGCGATAACCTGCCTGGGCCAGCTGCTCCCAAGCCCAGGACTCGTTGGCACCGATGGAATAACTGGCAGCGCGATATCCCAGTACCGGCTCTCCGCTGATATCCTGCAGCAGTTTTCGTGTACGCTCAATGTCCTCCCGAAACGCCTCGGGAGTCTGGGTGTTCACTCTGATATGTTCCCAGCCGTGGCTGGCAATTTCATGGCCTTCACTGACGATCCGTTTAACTAGATCGGGGAAGCGCTGTGCAACCCAACCCAGCGTGAAAAACGTACCCTGCACATCGTGCGCCGCAAACAAATCGAGTATCCGGTGGGTATTGTTCTCCACTCGCAGTGGCCATTTTTGCCACTGCGCTTTATCAACCCGGGACTCAAACGCGGAGACCTGAAAGTAGTCCTCAACATCCACGGTCATAGCATTGATGACGCCGGCTGCAGTCGCTGTAGCGTCGGGTTGATTCATCCCCCTGTGTCCGCCCACGCATTCAGGGTCTGGACTATCCGCTGTGCGCTCTCGCCATCCCAGAGGTCGGGAATTCGCCCCGTCTTGCCACCCGTTGTCATCACGTCTTCGTAACATGTAAGTATCGCATCGGCGTCCGTACCCACGATAGTATTAGTCCCCTGGCTCACTGTAATGGGACGCTCGGTATTTTCGCGCAGCGTAATACACGGGACACCCAGGGCTGTTGTCTCCTCCTGTATTCCGCCGGAATCGGTGAGCACAACGCGGGCATCCTTCATCAAACCCAGCATTTCCAGATACCCCTGGGGGCCGATAGTCGTTATGGCGGAATCCGTCAACAAACCCTCGAGATTGGCGGCCGCTATGCAAGATTTGGTGCGCGGATGCATTGGGAATATCAATGGTGTGCGCTGGCTGATTTTCGCAAGCACCTTCAACAGCCGCGTGAGCACAGCAGGATCATCCACATTTGATGGCCGGTGCAGGGTTATCAGTCCGTAATCTGATTCTGGGCTTTTAGCAAATGCAGTGTTCAGGCTGGCTAATGTTGTACTTGCAGGCACCGCTTTGGTGAGGTTGTAACGCAGCGAATCGATCATCACGTTGCCCACAAAATGCACTTTTTCAGATGCTATGCCCTCGAGTTTCAGGTTCTCGCGCGCGTCCGCCTCGGTGATGAACAGCAGGTCGGAAAGTTGGTCGGTGAGAATCCGGTTTATCTCCTCGGGCATGCCGCGATCGCCGCTGCGCAATCCTGCCTCCACATGAATTACCGGAATACCTTTCTTAACGGCCACCAGAGCGCAGGCAATCGTGGAGTTCACATCTCCCACCACGAGAACTGCAAATGGCCGCGATTCATCCAGAACCGGTTCAAATCGCTTCATGATGTCTGCTGTCTGCTGGGCATGGGAGCCGGAGCCAACGCCGAGGTCTACGTCCGGTTCGGGAATATCCAGCTGCTCGAAAAACGAGTGCTTCATCGCCGCATCGTAATGCTGCCCCGTGTGCAGCAGCCGAGCGGACAAGGCCGACTCAGGTTGAGCGAAGGCCCGCATAATTGGGGCAATTTTCATGAAGTTTGGTCGGGCTCCGACGACGCAAAGAATCTGCCGGGACCCCAATAAGGCGCCCATAGTTGTTTTCCCTAGAGGCGGATATTGAGAGTCGCCATGACCCTGTTTTCCTGATATTCATTGAAGGAGTTGTCAGATTGTTGATCTGTGTAGCGGTAGTTCAACGACACGCTCATGCGATCATTCAGCACTCGACCCACCGTCACACTTGTAATCCAAGCTTCGCTATTATTAGCGAAGTTTTGATTGGACTGCCCAAACAGCGATTGCGGCTCATCCTGTCTCCAGCTTATCGTCGCAGACAGGCTATAGGCTCTGGAGATGAAGACCTGCGGTGAAACTGTCAATGCCAGGTCGTCATACGTAGACTTTTCCCCGTTGTCTTCCTGTGTCTGATCAGAATGGCTGCCGATAAAGTTGATCTTGGCGCGACGACCATCGTAGGAGTAGCCGACAGTAAAGCGTTCGTCGATGATTGGACTCTGCGAATTCTGGGAGGAAAAATTACGGATACTCTGGTTAAAATCGTTACCCTCGGTCAGGATATCGCGACCGAATGTAATCGACTTTTTATAACTCGCTGAGAACACGCTGCGTTTATGCCTGTGAGAAATACTCAGACGGGGTGTCTTGCCAAAGAAACGGTCGCCAATACCCAGGCCTACTTTGGTGCGGGGGTTCGGCGTCCAGTTTACACCCAGTTCCCAGGACTGACCGTCTATGTCGTCGTCGTTGTAGGTCTGAAAATCGTTCCACTCCCAGCCGTATGTTCCGGTCAGCTGCCAGCGTCTGTCCAGGCGGTAACCCATATTCAAACCTGCCGATTTGAGCTCGGCATTCTCGCGGGGTACCAGGGTGCCATCCTCCTCAAGGAAGAAGTCATTGTCATCGTATGAGACCTTGCGGTAGTTACCGAACAGATCCCAGGATATGCGAGTAGCTGTCCCTCCCGCCAGATTGGTGGACCAGGAATCACTAGCGCTGTTGCTCAGATTATCCGCGGTATTGATCACTTCATTGTAGTTATAGCGCAGGGAGTAGGTGGCAAAGTCCTTCAGCCTCCTCGAGAGTTCGGGGCTGACCGAATAGCGGTAGTAGGTGTTGGTGTTGCCATTGGTGTCAAATGAGTTGGCACCACCGGCCGTAGGAGTAACCTCGTTCTGGTTCGCCCTGCCGCTGGCTGAAACCTTGAGCCAATCCTCAATTAATATTGCCGATCCCTTGGCGTTAATACTGGGCGCAAACTGCTTGCGGTTGCCGAAGGAGCCGCCGCTGCAATCATTATCTCTGAGCTGACTATCGGTGAGCGTATTAAGCTGGACAGACCCGCTTACGGTAAAGTCGGCATTCCTGCCCTTGCCCTTAATCGAGCCGGACGGGGTCAATGTACCTACCCAAGCATCCTTTTTGTTGTCATTGCTCTGACATACATTGTCAGTATAGGTGATACCAGGAGCTACAGACGCGGATGTGGTGAATTCCGCAGCCAATACACTGACAGGCAGGGAGCAACCAACAGCCAATGGCAACGACCTGAGCAATAAGTTAGCGGAAACGGACTTCATCCCTATTGCCCCATGCCTGCCGCCGATTCGCCTTCCCGGTGCCCATAGCCATAGGGACCGCCACGGTACTCATAGGTGTAATAGGAGTACGGGTTGGTTCGCTTGCGGGCACGATTTAGAATCATACCCACCATTTTCTCCTCACCAATATGTTCGATGGCTTGCGTAACCGCATACTGCGGTGTGGAATCCGAACTCACCACGAATACGATTTGCCCCATAAAGCTCGCCAGCACTGCAGCTTCTGTGGTTAACAGCAGCGGCGGAGAATCAAACACAATCACGCGGTCCGGGTCCTCCTCCGACAACGCCAGCATCAAGCGGTGCATTCTGGCACTGGCCAACAGCTCGTTCGCATGGGTATGCAGACCACCGGCTGGCAGGATGCGCAGCTTTTCAACATTAGTCGGTAAAATGAAGTCCTCAACTCGGGCGTCTTCATCTTCCAGCACATCTATCAGTCCAGGGCTTGTCGAAGGCACACCCAACTGCCGTCCGGCTTCCGCCTTAGCGGTATCCGCGTCTACGAAGAGCACGTTTTTCTCTCGCTCCATCGCAATACTGAGAGCCAGGCAGATCGAGCTAAACGTTTTTCCATCACCCTCCAAAGCACTGGTAACCATAATCAGGTTGCCATGCGGAATAGCCGGCGTAACTGAATCCCCAGAGATGTTCGTCAGTAGGGGACGCTTAATAGTCCTGTACTCTTCCGCGATTGCACTGCGCGGAACAGCGGGCGTCAACATACCGGCTTCGCGCAGCTCCATAAATGGAATCTTGACCATATTCTCGACGTTCGGGTCATATGAAATGGTCGACTCTTCCTGCGCAACAGTTCCACTGCCAGAGCGGCGACCAGTGGCTTCGGGGGTCGCATCAGCACCGGTGGAATTTTGTGGAACAGGATGACTGGCAGCTTTCTGTACGGTATTCGTGGGATCAGGGGCCGGTGCGTCGACTTCGGAGCCCGTTTCCTTCGCGTTGTCGCTCCCGGATGCTTTACCCTTACCAAGCGCGTTGACCGCCTTTTCAATAATACTCATGACTGATCCCGCTCGTTAACATTCCGGTTTTGGTTTTTGTTTTGCATGGGATATCGCTCAGCTTGAAAGCAAATCGCTCTGTCCAACGGCCATTCCTACGAAGACAAGGAGCAGGCATATACTCAGGGACGTAAATGCCATAATGCCGTAGCGCTCCTTGCGTCGCTGATCACTGTGAACATTGATGGTGACTGCCCCGAGAACCGGCAGGCCAGTGATCATCATGAGCGTACGCACATCGAAAATGACCGGGTAGATAAGTGAGACCAGTAAACTGACACCGATACCCGCTGCGATCGCCACACCGAGGACCACTGCGTTCAGAATCAACTTGTCTGGTTCGCTGGGCTTCAGAGGCACATAGGGCGGATCGATCACTCGGAACGTCACATCGCTGGCCTTCTCTTCGACATCCTGGCCGAGTCTCGCCAGCTCACGTTTCTGCATTAATTCAGAGTGCTGGATATTCAGGATATCGCGATTTCGAATATATTGTTTGAGCTGCCCCTCGATCTTCGGAATAGTGGTCACCTTCTCTTCCAGATCAGAGACTCGGGCCTGATACGTGGCGACCCGGGCCTTAAGCGCTGCGATCTTGCCATTGGTTTCAGCCAATTCCTCACGCATTGCCAAATATACCGGGCTGCTGGTAAGGCCATCATAGGGCAGGGCACTGCCGGAGCCGCCCATTTCGGCCATCTGCGCCATTTGCATGGCGCGATTCGCCGCAGCCATTTTGGCTTCCTCGGCGTTCTTCTCATCCACCAGTTGATCCAGCAGCGCTGTCATTTGACGCACTTCCGGATGACGGGGCGTGTATTTCATGGTCAGGTCATTCAGGTACTGCTGAACAGATATAATCTGGTTATCAAGCGGTGTTAGGGGATCCGTAATCGCAGAATTCCTGGAAATAACAGGCGCTTCAGAGATAAACAGTGGATCGTAAAGCGGATCTTCACCATCCAGTTGTCGCTGCAGTTCAATCGCCCGGTTTTCCTCTTCTTTCAACAGCATCTTCGCCGAGTTGAGCTTCGACTTCTCCCTGTTGAGATTCGCGTAAAACCCTCCCTGTGTACCCAGAATATCGACGTGCTTCTGCTTGAAATCGGCGGCGAGGTTTTCCGCTGCGATCAGGCGCTGCTCATAGGCTTTGATCTGATTGTCGAGGAACCCAAGAGAGCCAGAAGCATCTTCACGCTTGCCGCTTAATGAACTTTCAATAAAAACGGTAATCAGGGCCTGTGCGATTCGTTTCGCAGTGTCGCGATCTGGATCCTGCACGCGTACAGAATAAAGTGATGTATCCAGCTGACCTCCGGTAAAGGAAATCGAGTCCATCAGGTCTGTCAGCAGCTTGTCTTTCTCTTTGGCGGTTGTCACCTGCAGGTCGAGGTCGGTCATGCGCATCAGTTTTTCAATATTTGGACGACTCAGTAAGGTACGACTGAGCAAACCGATGCGGTCTCCGGAATCATTCTGAATGGTCAAACCTTCCAGGAGCGGCCCCAACAGGCTATTCGTATCAACGTATATTCTGGCGCGCGCCACATAGGCCTCAGGCATCTGCCACACCCATATCCAGCCGCCGATGGCAACCACCCAGGCTGTTGCCAGCGCCAACCAGCGATGGCGCCACACTCCCCAGATATATGAAAATACTTGTGCAAGAATTTCCTGCATCCGCTTTTCCCCTTAAACCGCCGTAATTAGCCTTAGAACCAGGATTCCGCAACGATCAGAATGTCGCCCGGCATCATGGACACGTTAGCGGTAATATCGCCATCCTTGAGCAGGTCATCGAGACGCAGGTTGTACGTCACCTGCTCTCCATCAACCATGCGAACCAACACTGAGTTATTGCCGTCTGCATATTCCGTCAAGCCATTGACGGTAATCATAAGATCCAGCAGCGTCATGTATTTTACGTAAGGTACGCGAGTGGGGTTACTGGCCTCTCCCACCACGCGGATAGTCTGATCGGGTATGCCGACAAACCCACCGACAATGACACTTACTACCGGCTGGCGTACATATTCCGAATAGGCTATTTCAATATCGCGGGCCAGTTGCGTGGATGTCTTGCCTGCGGCCTGCAGATCTTCCACCAGGTTAGTCGTCAGCTTTCCGTCGGGGCGAATTGTTCCCTGGGAACTCAACTCCTCGTTACCCCATACAAAGATGGTTACCGAATCGCCCGGCGCCAAAACATAGTCATAATCAACTTCTATGTTCCGCTCCGATTGTGGCACCGGGGGATGCTGGGGAGTCGTACACGCTGCGCAAAGCATGAAAAACAGAATTGCAATCCCAGAGGTTACCCTCTGCATTGGTGAGAAAGCACTCAAGTGCGCGCCAGTTTTGTCAGTCATCGATATCTCCTTGGGCATGCGACCACCCGTCTTAGTTGTTAGACTTTATCACGCGCCCAGCAGTGTATTTCACTTGCCGGACTAACATTGTGAACAACGTCACACAGATAATTTGATTCTCTGATGCCCATCTGTAACACGGGCGCCTGCTGCAAGTATTTCACCATTTTCCCCTGTGAACTGTATAGCATACAGATGAAGATTGAGTGCGAATTTTTACCCTTCGCTGAGTAGCTTTATCTGCACAATTCGGTACGGTTCCATGGGGTCACCTATTTCTTCTACAGGGGGCTTCACCGGATCACTCAATACACCGCGACCCTCAACCTGTAACCGATCCCGCGCGATACCGGCATCGACCAGATAGCGCTCCACCGCATCGGCGCGTTTTTTGGACAGGCGCAGATTGTATTGTGAATCTCCAAGGTTGTCGGTGAACCCGGTGATTGCAGCAGTGGCAGCGTCGCTCTCACGCAACATCGCGACCACCCTGTCCAGTTTAGGAAGCGCATCGGAATCGAGAGCATCGCTATCGAAGGAAAAGGAGATCAGAAAAGTCTCTTGCCAATGCTGCTGCGCGGCAATCTCCACGGCCACGGCATCCTCTGCTGGCCCTGCTGGTTCGGTATTGGGTGCCGACTCCGTCGCGAGTAGATTCGCATCAATTGGCGCTTCTGTGTTAGCCGGACTAATTTGCGCTGTAACCTCAGCCAGCGCAGTATCCTCTGCTGTTGCCACGGGAATCAGCACGCGCAAACCCGCCTCGACCACCATCGGCAGCAGCTCCTGTTCTGTATCGGCAGCGGATTCCGCCGTCGATGCCGCTGTGTTCTTGTTAGGTTTCACCGCGCGTTCAGAAGCCGATGAATCCGGCACCTGGTCGGTAACAGCAAGCGCCTCGACATTATCGTCAACCTTGCGTAAAGATGCGGACGCTAAAGGCGCGGGCTTAAGAGTCACTGCTTTCGAAGTCTCCGGTTTCGAGGTAGCGACGTTTGGAGTCGCTGGCTTTGAAGGCGCTGGTTTTGATGACACTAGCGCCGGACTTTCGCCGATCGAAGCCTCCGGCCCCATATCCGGCACAGCCGTTTCATCCCGAGTGACGCCGCAGGTTTTCAAAACGAAGGCTGCTGCCAGCGTCACCGCCACCAGGCATGCAATGAGCATCAATCGTTTGCGTGGCGCGGGGGAGACTACCGCCCCATCGCTGGCCAACGGAGGATTTTCCGCTTCGTTAACGCCATGTGGTTCGCCACTGGCCTCGGCGAACGCTGCGCTCGCTGTCTCCGGGTTTGACGAGGATTGGGCAAGCATATCAACCGTTGATAATGCAGCAGGGGCATTCTCCCGTATCGGGAATACCTCACTATCGTCCTCTGAAGCCGGTGCATCCTCTGCCGCTTCACTGGCAGCCTCAACCCCTGATTCCGGCTCAGCTGAAAGAGCGGACTCCTCGGCTTCCACAACATCCAACTCTATCTCGGTCAACACATCCGTGTCATCTTCCTCCGCTGGAGCGTCAGAGCCCTCTACCAATCCAGTGGGTGTGTCGGTAGAGCCACCCAGACCTGGCTCGGCTGTATCCTGAGCTACTGCATCTTTGACTGCCGTAACTTCCGCTACTGGGCGAGTGTCAGGATTGTCTTTTTTTTTTACTTCGACCGATTGCTCAGCCGAACTGTCGTCTGCGGCCTGTGCAGGCGCACTGTTATCCCCCTGCAATGGGGGCGCCGCCTGCCCTTCCATCTTGGGCACCGGCACCCAATCGGGCTCAGCGCTGTTGCGAAAATCTTCTCGGGATATTCCGGTCCCTGCTGCGAGGTTTTCCGCCTGAAGCTCGCCAATAACCACGCTCACATCTTTCACTTCTATCGCATGGCGCTCTTCCACGCTGCCAAGCAAAAACAAACGACTACAGATAAGGTTGATCCGCCGGGGCACGCCTTCACTGAACCTGTGAATAAGCGGAAAGATGGCCCTGTCGATTGCCGGATCACCCTGCCAACCCACTCTGGATAAGCGGTGCATGACATAGGCTTCAGTCTCATCTGCCTCCAGACCCTCGATATGGCTTGCGGCCACAATTCGCTGGTGAACCTGTTCCATTTCCCGCGAGAGAATCAGGTCTCGCAACTCCGGCTGCCCCAGCAAAAATATCTGCAGCAGCGGCTGTCCGCCATACTGGATATTGGTCAATAGTCGCAGTTCCTCCATCGCGGAGGATGAAAGGTCCTGTGCCTCATCTACCACCAGAAGCGCGCGCCGACCCTCTCTATGCCAGCTGTGCAGAAGTTGGCTAAGGTGCTGCATGAGTTCGGCCTTGCCGGCCTGGGCGGGACTGACACCAAAACTGTAGGCCACCGTTTTCAGCAAATCGTCAGCCTGTAACTGTGTGCACACCAGGTTAGCCGTGATCACCTTGTCGGTGGAGAGACTCTCTATCAACTCACCGATGAGGGTGGTTTTACCGGTACCGGGCCGACCGGTAATCATCACGAATCCTTCCGCACGCTTGAAGGCATAAGCTAGATAGGCACGGGCCTTACCGTAGCTGTTGTGCTCGAAGCAGAACCGGTGGTCCGGACTGAGCCGGAAGGGTTCAGCGGTAAAGTTATAGAAGATTTCGTACATCCGGATTTTTCGCTTGCATATTAACCTGCCAAAGACTTTACAGACTTCAAGACCCTTTGCAAGGCACTTTGTCGTTACGCTTCACGGTTTTTTGATTTAAACTGAAATACCTTCCGGGCGAGGCGCATCCGGGAGCAGAACTGCTCGCGTCGTATACAACTCAATGAGAATAAACTATGTATAAAAACCTTGTGTTGGCCGGTTCAATAGCAGGCATTCTGGGAGCCATTATCTGCCTCATTGCCGGGCTTGCCCGCATGGCGGGTTTCTACTATCTGGCGGGCTATCAATCGACGACCCTTTTCACTGCGGGCGTTGGCTTGATGGTTTTCGCGTGTCTGGTCAAGCTGGAAAACCTGCATACTGAAAAACGCGAAGAATAGTGCCCAAGCCTTGGGAGCGCGCGGAGCCCCTCACCAGAGGCGGCGCATAACACCCTCCCGGACTGCCTCGCATCATGCCGTACGGGCCGTCGCGGCGCCGGTTTCAGAAAGGCATCGATGGCGTCTACCAGCAGTGTGCCCGGTCGCCGAATGGATCGACGGCGCCCAACCTCCGTCAGCTTTCTTTACAAATTTGCATAGCCGCCCCTCCCCGACACGCTTACGGCAGCAAAAAGTGCAGTTAAGTCATTGTATTTATTGACTTAGCAGATAGAGCGGTACAGAATTTGCATCGCATTGAAACAACAGGCCGTGACGTAATGTGAACTGATTCACAAGCGTCTTTCATGCCGCTGTACGGGAGCAATCCGAGAGTGGTAGTGTTGACGCTGTCGACTATCTTTATAACAGGGCGACACTGGGGCACGGCAATTATCGTTTTGGCAAGCTTATCCGGGGGTTAATGTGAGCAGCTTCACCGACAAGGACAGCAACACAGAGAGTACAGACGGTACGGCACCTGCCAATCAGGTTCCCGATCCCGGCCGCCGCCGCTTCTCCCGCTCGGCCATCGCCGGCAGCGCGGTGCTGCTGTCTCTGGGTAACAGGGCAGCTTGGGGGCAGACCGTAGGCTGTATGTCTGTGGCCACACTAAATTCCTTCGACCCGGGATCGCAAAACTTCATCTCAGCGCCCGCCGGAAGACCCGAACATAACAAAGACCTCGCTTCGGAAATCCACCGAATTTCCTCGGCGCCCAATTATCTGGGTACCGATGGCACATGGTCCTCCTGCAAGGAGCCCGGCTCAGTCGATGGTGTATGTCTGGTCAAGGGCAACTGCGGCCCGCCGTAATAGTGCGTTTTCGATGAGCCCGGCTCAACCGAGCCTCCAACCAGACACCCCCGCTGCTGGCCTTGTACCCAGCCTTTTGGAATAATCATCGCCCCAACAAGGTATTTCCTTTATCTATGATGTGGCAAACTTATTCCAAGGGTCAGTTATATGACGCGAATGAAAGTACCGTGGTGTACTTCGACGCTTACAGTGGCGATACCCACCTGCTCAGCGACTTTGCTGGCTATGTAATGCAACAGCTGAACAACCAACCAATGAGCACTGAGGAATTGGTGAAACGGGCTTCCCGGGACATCGATCCCGAGGATATACCGGACCTGGAAAATGCTATCACCAGCGTACTGGAAGAGCTCGTCCTCCTCGATATCCTCAAACCCTGAATGCGACTACTCAACGACTTGGCTCCCAACGAGTTCAGCAGGCGGCTGAACGATGGGGACCTTCCACTTCGCATTGGCCCGTATGTCTATTGCCTGCAAAGTGATCGCCCCTCCGTGGCAGAAGGCATCCACACACTCTACCGCGATTTCAGCCTCGCTGACCCCGGTGACTTTGTCGACTACAACATCGCGCTGATGCGCGGACGCGGCCTGCAACGCCTGCGGGGTGAATCAGAGTTCCTGTTTGATGGGAAAAACCCGTTCGAGACAATCCCCCTCGGTCAGGAATATGCGTTTCTGGAGTGGGGGATGAACTGGTGTGTATCGCTGCACACCAACGAGTTCCTGAAACTACACGCGGCAGTTGTTTCGCGCGGAGATTCCGCCGTCATCATGCCAGGCGTACCCGGAGCCGGCAAAAGTACGCTGTGCGCAGCACTGGGATTGAGCGGGTGGCGTATCCTGTCTGATGAACACGCAATGATCCCACCGGGCACCACGGAAGTCGTGCCACTTTGTCGCCCGGTCAGCCTGAAGAATGAGAGTATCGAGGTGATCAAATCGTTCTCCCCGGAGGCCGTGCTG
This sequence comes from Halioglobus sp. D3-4, assembly GCF_055809315.1. Taxonomy (NCBI): domain Bacteria; kingdom Pseudomonadati; phylum Pseudomonadota; class Gammaproteobacteria; order Cellvibrionales; family Halieaceae; genus Halioglobus; species Halioglobus sp. D3-4. Next base: position 269,132 of record NZ_CM147907.1, on the reverse strand, counting down.
GGCCCGGTGAGCAAGGAGACACACAAGGGTGTTGTCTCCCATATGAAAGCGGATATTCACGCCGACAGCCACGACAAAAACCACCTGCGGGCAAAGGCAATGATCTTCCCGAGATACTCAAGGGAGGAGGAGCAACAGCTCACCCGGCGTAGGAAAACGGACAGTTTTATTCTGGCGGCCTACCATTCCTTCAACTACAGCCTGCTCTGTGAAAGCGGCTTCACCGCGATGAAAACCCTGATCGAAGGTATCGACTGCTACGACCTTGTCTATCACGATCTCGACTGGGCCATTTACGCAATGGATCAGGTTCCCAACCTGCCGGCCCGCCAATGAGTTTTCTGCTACAACAGATGCTCCTTGAGCCACAGCGCGTGCTTGAATTAGACAATGCGCAGCTGAACCTGTTGTTATCCCAGGGACGCAACGCGAGGCTGCTGGGCTCCCTCGCGGTGGAATTGCACAGGCTTGGAATCGATTCACAGCTTCCCCATAACGTCGAGCGGCACTTTCAGTCCGCGCGTCTGGTGCATCAGAAGCAGAAGCAAGACCTTGCCTACGATACCGACAAGATAAAAATAGCGCTGGATTCTGCCAATGAAAAACTGGTGCTGCTGAAGGGCGCCGCCTATTTACTGGCGGAATTACCGGTAGGGCGCGGGCGATTTATCACCGATATCGATATTATCGTACCCCAGCGCAATATCGATGCGGCGGAAAAAGCCCTGATGAACTTCGACTGGCACAGAGGGGAGGTCAGCGCCTACGATGACCACTACTATCGAAAGTGGGGACATGAGATTCCGCCGCTGAGTCATGCAAAACGGGGCACAACACTGGACGTGCACCACAATATACTACCGCCCACCGCAGGCCCTGACGTCAACGCCGATCTGCTTTTTGAGAACCTTATAGAGATCAAGCCCGGCGTTTACACACTCTCCTGGCAGGACATGGTCATTCACAGCGCGACTCACCTCTTCCACGAAGGCGAGTTTCACCACGGCTTGCGGGATCTATGGGATCTGGATCGTATGCTGCGCGACTTTCCGGACCGCGATCCGCATTTCTGGGAGGGACTGGTTTACAGAGCGCAGGAATTACAGCTGGCGGATTCCCTGTTCCACGGGCTCAACTATACGCAACAAGTATTCGGCACACCGCTGCCGGCAGGTATTCTGGATGCCGCTGCCAGTCGCGCGCTGACCTGGCGAAAACCGATAATGGACTTCCTGTTCCTCAGGGCGTTCCGGCCAGACCATCCGCAGTGCAAACTGCCGTATACAGAGCTGGCGCTCAATCTACTCTATCTGCGCTCGCACTACCTGCGCATGCCTCTGTATCTGCTACTGCCACATCTGGCCAGAAAGGCCTGGGTGCGCCGGTTTGATAAAAAAGAAACTGACTGAGCAACTACGCGCGCCGAAACGATGTGCTTTCGCGCACCTGCCATCGGCGCTATAAGCGCCACACATTCAGGTTGGCGGCCTCAAGCTCTTTGCGGTCGAGAACGCATTTGATATCTATCAGTGTCGCCCCCTCTGCCATCATCGCGCCGAAATCCGACACGCTCGTTTGCAGATAGCTGGCATGTGGAACCGCCAGTATCACCGCCTGGCAATCTTTCAGATCCTGCCAGTCACGCAGTGTTATACCGTACTCCGACTGCGCCTCCGCCGGCTCAGCCAGCGGGTCATGCACCAGCACATCACAGCAGTACTCATTGAGCTCGTCGATGATATCCACCACCTTGGAGTTGCGCAGATCGGGGCAGTTTTCCTTGAACGTCAAACCCAGCACCGCCACTTTTGCGCCGCTCACCCGGTGTCCGTGTTGTACCAGTCGTTTGACGGTCTGCTCGGCTACAAATTTACCCATGGTGTCATTGGTTTGACGCCCCGCGAGGATGACCTGGGGATGATGACCCACAGCCTCAGCCTTGTAGGTAAGATAATACGGATCAACACCGATACAGTGACCGCCGACCAGGCCCGGCCGAAACGGCAGGAAGTTCCACTTGGTGCCGGCCGCTTCCAGCACATCGAGCGTATCGATATCCAGACGGTTAAAAATAAGCGCTAATTCGTTCATCAATGCGATATTGAGATCGCGCTGGGTATTCTCGATGACCTTTGCCGCTTCAGCGACTTTGATGCTGGCCGCGCGGTGTGCGCCGGCCATTACGACGGTCTCGTAGAGATTGGCGACTTTCTCCAGTGTCTCAGGTGTATCGCCGGACACCACTTTGGTGATGGTCTCCAGCCTGTGCTCCTTGTCACCGGGGTTTATCCGCTCCGGAGAATACGCGACATAGAAACCCTTCTCATCACTACCGGGACTGCGGCCAGCCCAGGGCAGGCCAGATGCTTTCTCCAGCAGCGGCACACAAATCTCCTCAGTGCAGCCTGGATATACCGTCGACTCAAAGATGACCGTCGCACCCGCTTGCAGGTGCGCTCCCACTGCGCGGCAGGCCCCCTCCAGTGGCGAGAGATCTGGACGTCTCGCCTGATCGATGGGCGTGGGCACGACAACGATAATCACCTGCGCCTGCGACAGCTGGCTGGCATCACTGGTGAACTCAAGCTGGTTTGCCTCAGCCAGCTGTTCAGGCTCTACTTCTCCACTGGGATCGACACCGCTGCGGTAATGCGCGAGTTTCTCCTCATTCAGATCCAGACCTATCGTCCGGCGCGTACGACCAAAAGCCACGGCCAGAGGCAAACCGACATACCCCAAGCCTACAATTGCAACTGTGTCTTTTTCCATGCCCAGAAAATCCTATCTTTGAAGTCCCAAAAACCAATCACAGGTAACTGCCAGCCCCTGGTCGACCGTATGCGTAGGCTGATACCCGAGCAACTCGCGCGCCCGGCTGATGTCCGCCTGCGAGTGACGTACGTCCCCTTCCCTGAAACCGGCATACAACGGCTCAATAGCCAGAACCGTTTCGTTCGCGGCACCGAGCAGAGCGCGGATGGAATAGAACAATTCATTCAGGGAAGTCCGCCCGCCTACCGCAACGTTGTAAACCTGATTACAGGCATCGGGGTGCTCACTGGTCGCCGCCAGCAAATTGGCCTGCACTGTATTGTCGATAAAGCAGAAATCTCGGGAGGTTTCACCATCGCCATTAATCTGTGGTGCGACACCCTGGCACAATTGTTCGAACCACCGGGGGATGACCGCGGCATAAGCACCCTGTGGATCCTGCCTTGGCCCGAACACGTTGAAATATCGCAGGCCGATACACTTCATGCCGTAGGTCCGAGCGAAGACGTCGGCATAGAGTTCATTCACATACTTGGTGACCGCGTAGGGAGACAGGGGTTTACCTATCAGGTCTTCCACCTTTGGCAGCCCGGGGTGATCACCGTAGGTCGAGGATGAAGCTGCATAAATAAAACGCTCTACATTGGCATCCCGAGACGCCACCAGCATATTGAGAAAGCCATCGACATTGGCTCTGTTTGTCAGCAGCGGGTCGGCAACCGAGCGCGGCACGCTTCCCAACGCCGCCTGGTGCAGAACATATTTCACGCCGCTGGTGGCTTGCTGACAGGCTTGTAGATCGCAAATATCAGCCTCAAAAAAAGTAAAGCGGCGCCACTTCTCCTCACCTACGCCCGCGCGCACATGCTCAAGGTTTGCACGTGACCCAGTAGCAAAATTATCGAGCCCTACAACCTCCTGATCAAGGGTCAGCAATTTCTCTATCAGATGAGATCCGATAAATCCCGCAGCACCCGTCACCAGCCACCGGGATGACCGCTGAAAAAGCTCTGGTTCTAGCGCCTCAAAGGCAGACTTGGACAATGTGTGGCCCCTTACTACAATTCCCCGAATGGGTACGCGTATTATTGTGCGGCGTATCCCACTTATCCCCTGACAGGATTTACTCCAATGGAGCAGCAGTATAGTGTTTCTGTCCCAGCGCCGCTATCGCGGAACGTGACTTGGCACACGATTTGATGAGTTTAGAATTGGAGACAGAAACGACAGTCCTCAGCAATATTGGCTCATACAGCTACGGCACAGCCCTGCTCGCCTATTCGATGTTGCTGCTGTTGGTTCTTATTGTCCGTCGTCATAACCCACTGGGAAATGCACTTCTGGTGGCCAGTTCCCTCAGTGCGCTGTGGGCTGCTGTGGTTACCGCTTCAACGCTGCTCGCCGAACCGCAGATTCTTCTTATGCAACTGACAGAGATCGCCAGAAATGCGGCATGGATCTTCGTTCTTCTAAAACTTATTGGCATGAGGGTGCAGGGCACGGATCACATTCTGGCGACCAGTCGCTGGATTCCCTGGTTTACCCTCGGTTTTGTTCTGGTGCTGGCTGCCCTGCCGGGTGCGGAAATTCTGACTAACTATGTACCGGCGCTGTACAGCCTGTCTGTCAACCTGAGTTTCAGTACCTGGATCGCCATGTCGGTTGTAGGGATGCTATTACTGGAGCAGTTTTTCCGCAATAGCAATGAGAGTGAACTCTGGGCGACAAAGCATCTTTGTCTCGGTTTGGGCATCCTGTTCGCATTCGATTTCTTTATGTATGCCGAGGCTCTGCTGTTCCGCCAGTTGGACAGCAACTCATGGCAGGCCAGAGGCATTGTCAGCGCGATGGCTGCCATACTGATGGCCATCAGCATCAGTCGCACCGATCGCAGTGAGGCGCCGGATAATGCACCGGGCATTCACCTCTCGCGTCACGTCGCCTTCCATTCACTAACGCTCATGGTGTCAGGTATCTACCTGATCACCATGGCCCTTGCCGCCTATTTTATCCGCTATCTGGGCGGAAGCTGGGGCGGCGTACTGCAAATTACTTTTCTGTGTGCCGCAGGCCTGACCCTGGTTGTACTGCTGTTTTCGGGACGCATCCGGGCCAGCGCACGGGTATGGCTCAGTAAGAACTTCTTCAGCTACAAATACGACTACCGTCTGGAATGGCTGCAGTTCACTGCCACGCTGGCCAGTGGTAATAACGACATCCCCGAGAATATCACGCGCGCAGTTGCCCATCTGGTCAAGAGCCCGGCAGGCATACTCTGGAGCAGAACAGACGATGGACGATTCAATATTGTCGCCAATTGGGAGATGCCGCTGCCCAGCAACGAGGCAGACCTTGGCGGTCTGGCACTGTGGCTACAGGAAGAGGGCTGGATCATCGATCTTAGAGAGTGGCGTCAGGTGCCCGACCTGTACGGCGGATTGCAGTTGCCTGAGGAGCTTACCAGTATCCCCCGCGCGTGGCTGATTATCCCATTGTTGTTCGGGGAGCGCCTGCAGGGTATTTTGCTGCTGCGAGAATCCGATTTACCGCAGGAATTCAACTGGGAGGATCGCGATCTTCTCAAGGTGGCGGGCAAGCAGGCCGGCAGTCACCTGGCTCAGTTTCAGGCGGATAAGGCTCTGATGGAATCACGCCAGTTTGAGGCGTTCAATCGTCTCTCAGCCTATGTCATTCACGATCTGAAAAACATTCTGGCGCAACTCTCTCTGATGGTTTCCAACGCACAGAAGCACAAGCACAATCCCGAGTTTATTGATGACATGGTCAGCACCGTCAGCAATACTGTCACACGCATGAGCAAGCTGATGGCTCAACTGCGCAGCGGCGCAGGTCAAACAGAACAGCAAGAGTTTGATCTGGCCGACCTGCTGGAAACGGTAGTAACCGAGGCACGACACAGGGACCCAGCTCCCGCCATGGAACTGGGCGACTGCACGTTTTCCCTGACCTGCGATCGCGATCGCCTGCAAACCGTTTTTGGACACCTCCTGCAGAATGCCCAGGAGGCCACGGATAAAAGCGGGACTGTCACCGTTCGCCTGTTGCGTGAGCGGGGCGGCGCCGTGGTAGAAGTGGAAGATACCGGCATAGGAATGGATGAGGAGTTTATCCGCCAGCGCCTGTTCAAACCGTTCGACTCCACCAAGGGTTTAACGGGAATGGGCATAGGTGCTTTTGAAAGCCGTGATTTCATCCACAGTATCGGTGGCAGTATAAAAGTACAGAGCACACTGGGTACCGGCTCGCTGTTCCGTGTCTTTATACCCTGCACGGAAGTAGCGACAGATGAACACGAAAATACACCACAAAAGGTAACAATCTCGTGAAAAACGACAAAAAACATCTTTTGGTTGTGGAAGATGACAAGGGACTGCAAAGCCAGTTGCGCTGGGCCTTTGACGACTTCGAAGTCACTGTGACGGGAGATCGTACCGAAGCTATCAATCAGCTACGCAGGATTCAGCCCGGTGTAGTACTGCTGGATCTGGGGCTGCCGCCGGATCCAGGCGGGGTTACAGAGGGCCTGGCAACACTGAATGAAATACTTTCTCTGGCACCTGAAACCAAAGTGATTATTGTCACCGGAGACAATGACAGGGCGAATGCGGTAAAGGCTATCGCCATGGGCGCCTACGACTTTCACCAGAAGCCGGCAGACCCGGAATTGCTGGCCCTGCTGGTGAGCCGTGCCTACCACGTCTATCAACTTGAAGTTGAGAATCGCCGACTGCAACAACACGATCAGAACATGCCACTCAAAGGTATTATCACAGCGAGCCCGCAGATGCTCAAAGTGTGTCGTACCATAGAAAAAATCGCACCGTCAGATATCACCACATTGCTGCTGGGTGCAAGCGGGACGGGTAAAGAGCGATGCGCGCAGGCCTTACACGATTTGAGTACACGATCGCAGGGGCCGATGGTTGCCATCAACTGCGCGGCAATTCCGGACAACCTGCTGGAAAGTGAATTGTTTGGCTATGAGAAAGGCGCCTTCACTGGAGCGGCAAAACAAACGCCTGGAAAAATAGAGTACGCTGATGGCGGCACCCTGTTTCTCGACGAAATAGGTGACCTTCCAATGGAGTTGCAAGCCAAACTGCTGCGCTTTTTGCAGGAGCGTGTCGTGGAACGAATTGGTGGTCGCAAGGAAATCCCCGTCGATGTGCGCATTCTCTGTGCGACACACCAGGATATCCAGTCCCTGATTTCGAAAGGCCTGTTTCGCGAAGACCTGTACTATCGAATCAGCGAGATCGTTCTCGAAATACCGCCGTTGAAAGATCGCGAAAGTGACATTCTGGTATTGGCGAAATCCTTCCTGAATGTATGGAGCAAGGAATACGGAAAATCGGCCATGAACTTTTCCACTGAGGCCATCGCAGCAATGGAAGCTTTCGACTGGCCCGGCAACGTACGCGAACTCGAAAGTCGCGTGAAACGTGCGGTCATTATGGCTGATAGTAACCTTATCCGACCGGATGACCTACAGTTAGCTGAGGCCGTTATGGAGCCCACGCCGCTCAACCTGAAGGAAGTTCGCGACGAAGCAGAACGCAAGGCGATCATCCGCGCGATGAACCACAGCAACCAGAATATTACCGACGCCGCCAACGCACTGGGTGTCACCCGTCCGACGCTGTACAAACTGCTGGAGCGACTGGGCCTGAAAGTGTGATGACAGGGGCACGGAAGCGGGTCGGAGGACCCGATGCCGCGCCCACCTCCCTCGATTGCGACAACTGTGAGGTGTTACCCCTGTGGTGCGCTGTCCGGTAAACCGCTAGCTGCCTTGTGATTGCAACTCTTTTAGTAACGCCTCCGCAGCCTGCTTCTCTGCAAACTCCTCGTCCCTGTTAAGCAGCGAGTTCAATGCGACGACAGCACCGCTACGATCGCCCTCAGCAGCCCTTATCCTGGCTTCGTGAAATCGAATATCTGCGCTCTTGGGTGAATCGGCGAGCGCGCGGTCTATGCTTCGCCTGGCGTCGACAATATTGCCGTTCTCGAGTTGAGCCAGAGCAAGCGTATCCAACACAGCACTTGAGTCCGGAGCCAGTGCCACTGCGCGTTCTGCATGGGCCAGCGCCTGCTTGGGATCGTCTTTGAGTAGATACCATGCCAGGTTGTTCAGTGCCGGGATATTGTCCGGCTCCAGCTTGAGTATCTCGCGACACTGTTTCATCACATCACTTACCCGATTAACACTGCCATAGAGTTCCGACAATCGACCCCTTGCCGCCACATCACCCGGATTCTTCTGAACCCACTCTTCAAGCTGCACTATCGCACCGTCCATATCACCGGAACTCTGTTTTAGTGTGGCCAGCGCGATTGCATTGCTTGTCGTGGGCTCTCGTTCGAAGAGACCTTCTAACAATTTTTTGGCTCGCGTGTTGTCACCTTCCTTGTGTGCGTAGGCAATTTCCAGACGGATAACCTCAGGGTTATCTGGTGCAACTTTTTTCAGTCCTGCCAGTTTCTTCTCAAATTCCGGCAGGTCATCATCAAGGAGGGCGACGCGTGCACTCGCAATCTTTGCACCAAAATGGTTAGGATCCAGTCGCAATGTCGTGGCAAGTTCCGCTGACATCTTTTCCTGCTCACCCAGACCTGCATACGCCCTGGATTTCATAAAGTGGTAGTTCGCCACATTCTGTTTTTTGTCGATCAACGTACCGATGGTTCCAACAGCCTGGTTGAAACGTCCCGTCTCCAACTCAAAAGTCGCTATAGTTTCCAGCGCATCCGGATGCTCTTTCTGTTCTTCGGAAAGCGCTTCAAACAGCGGGATAGCCTTCTCCATCTCACCAATGGAGATAAAGTACCGCGCCTTCACCAGACGGGGTTCCATGGAACGCGGATATTCGGCTAATGTCTCGTCGAGATAGGCCAGCATCTCCTCATAATTGCCTTCCATCGCATACGTGGAAGCGAGCTTCATTCGCGTGTCCATATGATCAGGATTCTGCTCAAGCACCTGATTGTAGTAGCTTCGCGCCGTCTCATAATCGCTCTCTCTGAGGGCGTACTCAGCCAGACTGTTGCCCGCGATGGGGTGACCGGGTTTGATTTCCAGCGCTTGGCCAAAAGCGGCCTTGGCGGAATCGGCTTCGTCATTGGCGATGTAGGTGCGCGCCAACAGCACATAGGACTTGGGTGACGGATTTCGTTGCGTATACTGTTGCGCCGACTCAATCGCCTTATCCACCTCCTGCTTACTGAGGTAGTACATTACGATTAAATTGTCGGCCTTATCGTAATTCGGGGCTTCTTTCAAAATGCTCTGTAGCGTCTCAATCCCCTGCTCCTCGGAACCCGCCGCAAGATAAGCGGCACCCAGTCGCGCTTTGGCGTCGCTGGAATCAGGCTGAGAAGCTACGATCTGCGCCAGCAAATCTATACCTGCATCATTGTTACCCTGAGCCATACGTGCATTGGCCAAGAGATTCATGGCTTCCACATCATCCTTGTTAGCGTTGACTACGGGGACCAATAACCTCTCCGCACTACGGTAATTTTTCTTGCGCAGCTCGAGTTTTGCGGCCAGTTTTGCACCGTCTGCACTTTCCGGCCTTAGCACCAGATACTGGCTGATCAGATTCAATGCTCTGGTAGTACGACCTTTGTCAGCTTGAATAGCTGCCAGGTAGTAGAGTGCTTCCGGGTAGTTGTCGGGGTACTGCGAGGCTATCTCAAGCGCATCCTCGGCATCATCTGTCTGCTTGGACTCAATATAGACCAGACCTTTCGCAAACTGCACGCCAGGGTGCTCACCAGCCGATTTGTAGGCGCGCTCCAGCCGATTAAGATCCTCTTCCGCTTCTTCAAACTCACCCAGATCAATTCGCACCATCGCTCGGTTCAACAGAGGCTCAAACTTGTTTTTGGTGAGGTGAAAGGCTCTGGAGTACGCTTGCTTCGCCTTTTTAGAGTTTCCCTGCGCACGTTCTATATCTCCCAACAATATCCACGACTGGGCGAAATTTTTATCGACCTTGAATACCTCCCGCAACTGAGCGCGAGCTTCGTCCGGTTTCCCCCTTAGCATCGATACTCTCGCCGCTGCCACCTTGGCATAGATCGAACTTGGCTCGTTCTCCATTGCCGCATCGACAAGTTCAAACGCCGCTTCCGACTCCTGCGAATAGAGCTTGGAAAGACCTTGTGCAGCCAGCAGCGTAGATCGACTCTCAGCATCCAGCCCATCTAGCGACAGATCCTCGAGCCGGTCATACTCGCGCAGATTCAACAGCACCTGAGCCAGCACCGGCACCACAGCTGTTGGGTCCATCCCGGATGAAAGTGCTCTGGACAGTTCTTTGTCCGCGTCCGCATAGAACGCTTCCTGAAAGTAGATAGCACCTAGGGTCGCGCGCGCCCGCGCATTACTGTTATCTTTACGCAGCGAGTTCTTTAGCTCGATTATGGCCTCTTGATACTTGCCCTCCTCCACAAACTTATCGGCGTTATTGAGGTGTTCCTCACTACTCAGGTCTTCACCACACCCCACAATAAACAGACTTACAAAAAAAAGCGCTGGGAGGGTACGTAATAATGTCTTCATTCTACCTACTCACTTGTTTATTCGAGTTCCCAAAGGGGTCGGGGCCCATCGGCAGCGGCATCACTGTTCATGGGTTAGGAGACAGCACGTTGAAACACGTCGCCAGATCATTATCCATAAAGTCAACCGCACAGCAAACGAGAAAGGGTTGGCCAGAGTTGGAAACAATACTCCCGAGTGAAAGCAGTCTATACGAATTGTCTTCGTGAAGTGGCTGTCACCACAGGGTGTCGGGTGTATTGGAACCAGCGAATGCACGTTTTGTGAAGTGCATCTAAAAATCGCGCGTCAACCAGCGCGAATGATGTTGGTCAAACAGCGATTTGAAGCGCGTTGCGAGGCTGCAAATGAGCGACTGACAGATAATGCTCCAGACCGGAAAAAATGCCCTGTGCACAGTGCGGTACCTGGCGATGAATCTGAAACTTAACACCCAGTGCCGAATGGCAGCGACGATAGAAGCGCGCATTTGTAAGCGAACTCAAAACCATCGCATTCTCGTACCCACATTCTCGCGAGGCGGCGACCAGATAATCATTAAACTCTCGAAATACGCCCAGCGTCCGCATGACGGGATTGATGGCGAAACGCTCCCACATGCAACACCGATCTTTATCGAGGCCCAATTGCTCCAGCTGGCTGGTGAGTGTGATATGCGATGAAATTCGAACACCACCTATACAGCGGTCACCTTCCATCGCCACCATAATCTTTGCATGCTTGTCCTGATCGTCTTCCGACCCATCGAACTCCGCAAGCCCCAGTTCGGAACGATAACACTGCTCCCGCAAAAGGTAATACTGATCCAGTATGTGAGGGTCTCGGGTTATTTTGAACTCAAGTGACACAGTGGTGACCCTCCATTCCTTCTTATAATGTCCTTAAAGAGGCCCTAAAGGCCTGAGACAGCGTATACATTCGCCATCAAACCACAGTTATCAGCAGGATAAATAGCTATTGCTATTATTCTAAAAAGCCTGGCACGGGGCTCAACAGAACATTTATTGTATGGCCATAATGTGAGAAATACGACACTTTTGAAAAATAAATACCGCTTATAAGCAAGAATGTATGTTTACTTTAATCCCAAAAAGAGATAGGAATAATCTATCCATTGTCCAGATGAACGCCCTCCCCCCTATTGTCGGTACAGAAACAGGGTATTATCCGCGACATGCGGGCCTGCTCCGCACAAATTGGGAAGTCCTCGCCCGCAAAACGCAGGCTGAGCCTGTTCGGGGAGCAGCGAGCAATGGAGAAACTATGCTCTCGGGGTCGAGCTTGAATGCGTTATCATCGGGGCCGTTGACGCGCTGCGCACTGCAATTGGCCGCTATATTAGTACTGTGAAGATGACGCTTAAAGAAACATTTATAGCGACGCTGGTCCGCCACGCTGGCGCGATAGCTGCGTGCAGCTTGATAATGGTTCTCGCGCTTGGGTTTGGTGCGAGCCGGCTACAACTGGAGTCGGGCATCAAAGTCTTCTTCAGTGAAAACGACCCTAATCTACTTGCGCAGGAGAATATTGAACGCACCTATGGTCGAGAGGACAACATCCTCTTTGTGATTGAGGCGCACAGCGGCGACATTTTCTCAACCGACAACCTCATCTCGCTGCAGCAGATCACAGAACAATCTTGGCTCATACCCCACTCAAGACGAGTGGATTCTCTCAACAATTATCTCTATCCAGTCGTAGAAGGGGATGACATACATATTGGTCCCCTGGTCGAGGACGCAGCCTCGCTGGAGGCGGCTGACATTGTGCAAATAAGGGAAACAGCCCTGTCGCAGGAACCACTAAAGGGCCGCCTGCTGTCTGACAGTGGGGGCGTGGCAGCGGTCAACGTCAGCTTGAACCTTGCCATGCCGGGTACCGATAAAGCCACAGCGATCGCCGAATCTGTCGCGTATGCGCGCGGCATTCGGGACCAGGCAATCCGCGACAACCCCGACTTGCAGATTCACCTTGCCGGCTGGGCCCTGACCGAACAGACTCTGGCAGAGATCACCCAGGCAGACTCGGTGAGCTTGATGCCAATGATGTTCTTCATCGTGCTCCTACTGCTGGCCCTGCTGCTCCGATCAGCGGCTGCATCGCTGTGCACCGTGATTGCGATAATTCTGAGTGTTGTCGTCGGCATGGGGTATGCAGGCTGGGTTGGCATCGGCATCAACAGTGTGAATGCCTCCGCTCCGACGATTATTATGACGCTCGCTATTGCCGACTGCGTGCACGTCCTCAGCGCCTTTCTTGCCAGGTTGCGCGGCGGGGAATCCCGAGCGGCCGCTGTGACCTCAAGTCTACGACAGACGCTGTACCCGATTGTGCTAACCAGCATCACGACGGCATTGGGCTTCATCAGTATGAACTTCAGCGACTCTCCGCCTTTCCGGGAATTGGGTACCATCTCTGCTGTCGGTGTACTGGGTGCTCTGTGGGTGACTTTAACAGTTCTTCCTGGTTTGATGCTTGCCCTGCCCTTCAAAATCGGCTCCGGTGCAACCGGTACGGGCCTGCCGCTAATGCGACTGGCGCGGTTTGTTACAGGCCACCACACGGCCATTTTATGGAGTTCTCTTGCGCTGACTGCGCTGGCAATCAGCTATATACCCAGCCTTGAACTGAACGACGACCCAACAGACTACTTCTCCTCCAATGTCCCGCTGACCAACGCCATTAAAGTCGTTGAAGACAAGTTATCGGGGAACCAGTCTCTGCACTATTCGGTTGAAGCTAATAGCCCGGGGGGAGTCGCGGACCCCGAGTTCCTCCAATCGGTAGCCAGTTTTGCGCGCTGGTTGAGGACACAGCCCGAAGTTGTCAATGTGGAGGTTTTCACAGACACGCTGAAACGCCTCAACCAGGTATTGCATGAGGATGACCCTGCCTGGCATCGCCTGCCGGACACATCTGAAATGACGTCCCAATACCTCCTCCTGTACGAAATTTCGATCCCGTACGGGCTCGATGTGACCCATCAAATAAATGCCGAAAAAACTGCTCTAAAGGTCTCGGCTGTACTCAAGAACCAGAAATCGCAGGGCCTGATTGCATTTGAGGAACGCGCGCGGCAGTGGATGGAGGCCAACACTCCGGATATCGTCGCGCGCGGGGCTGGCCAGTCCATCAGCTTTGCCCGTATTGGCATGCGCAATATAGAAAGCATGTTGGGCGGTTCCCTGTTTGCCATCGCTGTCATTTCAACCTGTATGATAATCGCCTTCCGCTCAATGAAATTTGGCCTGCTGAGTTTCCTGCCCAACCTCTTCCCCGCCCTCGTCATTCTCGGCATCTGGAGTGCCCTCGTCGGCGAGATCAACATGGCGGCTTCGGTGGTATTCAGTCTCACACTCGGCATCGTAGTCGATGACAGCACACATTTCCTGGTCAAGTACAGAGAGGCGCGCGTGCACGAAAAAATGCCCGCACCGCAGGCGATACATCACACATTTGCCACCGTCGGCAACGCACTGGTATCCACCTCTATCGTATTGGCTGCAGGCTTTCTAGTGCTGGTATATTCGGACTTTGCAGTTAATTCAACGTCCGGGCTGCTTGTGGCACTGACAATAGCCGCAGCGATTGTACTGGATCTCCTGTTCCTGCCAGCACTGCTTTTGAAGATAGATCGGTGGCTGATCCACCCCCAGCCAGACAAACAACACCCGGGACATTCCAATGTATAAGCCCAACCGCGAGATCGCTGAAAGCCATCATTCAACCGCCAGGCATTCGATGCGCGCACTGATTACTGTTTTTCTCTGCCTCCTTGGCTTACCAGCTGCTCTGGCAAGCCCTGATACCGACAAAGGCCTGGCCATTGCCATTGAAGCGGATCGGCGTGACAGTGGCTTTGGCGATACCGCTGTTGACCTGACGATGGTGATAGCGTCGTCTGCGGACAATGCTACCACCCGTGAAATGCGCCAAATGGTGCTGGAAGTGGAAGGCGACGGCGATAAAAGTATCATGGTCTTCGATCGCCCCAGAGACCTGAAAGGGACAGCAATCCTTACATTCACCCATAAGCTCGACTCTGATGAGCAGTGGCTGTACCTACCGGCACTAAAGCGCGTCAAACGTATATCATCGGCTGATAAATCGGGGCCCTTTATGGGCAGTGAGTTCGCGTATGAAGACCTTTCATCGCAGGAGGTGGAGAAGTACAGTTACAAGTATCTGCGGGACGAAACGATCAACGGCGAACCCTGCTTTGTGGTGGAACGTATCCCGACCGACAAAAACTCGGGATATACACGGCAGATAATCTGGGTGGACCAGGCGGAGTACCGACTGCAGCGCGTGGATTACTATGATCGCAAAAATACGCTGCTGAAAACGATGAGCCCGGTGAACTATCAGCAATACCTGAACCAGTACTGGCGCCCGGCAGAAATGATTATGCGCAATCACCAGACGGGTAAAAGCACAACATTGAAATTCGGCAACTATCAATTCAGGGCCGGCTTGCGTGATTCGGACTTCACGCCGAGCGCCATCTCCCGCATCCGTTAGCACACAAATAGTGTAGAGGATATTAAGTGGTACGGTCGGCGCTACCTGTAGCGATGGTTTTATCGATATTGTCCGGCACAGAACGTGCCGTGGGTGATATCGCACCACCTGCAACCGCGGTTTCAAACACAGAGGCCGATGCTGCCTCTGAGCGCTCAATAAATTGGGGGGAGTGGTCAGGCTACCTCAGTATCGATGCACGGCTATTTCCAAAGTCACCGGAGTTCGCCGATCAGGAGGATCAGGATTTTTCACTGGCCTTCAAGCCTGAGTACTATACCGACTGGGACAACGGCGACCAGCAATTCGCATTCAGTCCCTTCTTTCGCTACGACACAGCGGACGATCAGCGCACACACGCCGACATCAGAGAATTGTACTGGCAGATTGAGCACCGGCGCTGGGTGGGTAAAGTAGGCCTGGACGTCGTCTTCTGGGGGGTTACAGAATCCCAGCACCTTGTCGACATCATCAACCAGACAGACCTGGTCGAAAACATCGACGGCGAGGAAAAGCTCGGCCAGCCGATGCTGAACCTCGATTACTACAGTGACTGGGGTAACTGGCAGATCTATGTCCTGCCCTACTTCCGGGAAAGAACCTTTCCAGGCAAGCACGGTCGATTGCGCACAGATCCCGAAGTCGATACGCGCGACCCACAGTATGAATCTGGCGCCAAGGAGAAACACATCGATTTCGCACTCCGCTGGAGCCATAACCTGGGTGACTGGGATATTGGTCTGGCGCATTTTTCGGGCACAAGCCGTGAGCCCTATCTGAACCCGGCCGTCTTGAACAGCGACCTGAAGCTGTTGCCCTATTATATCCAGATCGATCAGACCAGCCTTGATGCGCAAGCCACCAAAGGGGCATGGCTGTGGAAACTAGAGGCAATTTATAACTGGAATACCCTCGAAGATTACTATGCCTATGTGGGTGGTTTCGAAAGAACCAGTTTTGGAGTGGCCACTTCAAACATCGATCTGGGCCTGTTGCTGGAATATCACTACGATGAACGCGGCGACGAGGCCACCAATGGCCTACAGAGCGATATTTACCTCGGGCTGCGGCTCACGGCAAACGATCTTGCCAGCACCATGGCACTGGCGGGCGTACTTTACGACACAGACACGCAGGCGGTTTTCGGCAACATAGAGGCATCGCGCCGCCTCGGTGAAAACTGGGTGCTGTCACTGGAACTGCGCTTTACGACAAACACGGACGACAAGGACAACCTCTATTTCTTCAGGTCCGATGATTATCTCGGCATCGAGCTCACACGATATTTTTAGCAGGCTTGTTTCGCGGAAAAGCCTGCAGCTCAGCGAGGGTTCCACGCCAGCCACAGCTCGTGCGTATCTGGATAGGATTATACAGGCAAAAAAAACCGCACTTTGCAGTGCGGTTTTTATAAAGCTGCCTGAATTGTCAGGCAACCGGCATGTTTACTTCTTGTTGCGTCGTGTAGCGCGCGCACCCAGCAGCAGGCCAGTACCCATCAGCAGCAGAGAGCTGGGCACCGGTACTACTCGGAACAAGTCCGTAGAAGTAGTGGTGTTAAAGGCCAGAGTATAATTACCTGAAGACAGGCCAGAGATATCGATTTTGTAGCTGCCGCTGCCAGCCACGATGTTGGCCACACCATCACTTGAAGAGGTGTTGTTCAGTGACAATGCTGTCTCTGTTGCTGTACAGGTCAGACCTGCCTCACATGTTGTTACTGTGTTAGTGCCAGTAGGTGCCCATGATGCGATTGTTACCCCATCTTTCTGTAGCAACAGTGTCGCTCCAGACGCCGCTTGCGCGATACCCAGATCACCCTCTGTCACCTCGGTGTGAACATTGATATCAGCGTCAAACGCCACGCTGAGCGTTCCACTAGTACCAGTAAACGTCAGGGCCAGACTGGTGTTTGAACCGGCATTGGTATTGGACTGGGCGCTGGCGCCAAGATCCAGGTTGCTCTCGGAGATTGACGTCACGTGAGTGAACGCATCGCCAGTCAGCGCCGCTGAAATCACTTCAGCTTCCGCATTGGAGTAGTCCCCCGCCATCCCGAATACTGTGTAGTCGCCCTCACCGCGAACGCCAGCACTGGCAGGCGGTGCATTCTGCACTTTGCCGCTCAGGGTTGGGGGGGCAATGGAGCAGGAGGTGAACACACCAAAGCTGCCAGCGCAGTTCGCCGCACCACTTAATGGATCGTCAACACCATTAAGGATCGCGTCCTGGTTGGCGCTGAAGGTATACAGCCCTGCACTACCGCTGGTGGCATTGAACGTGACGCCGAGATTATCGACGTTCAGGTAACTCAGACCATAAACATCAGCAGACGCCTGGCCGCTCAAACCGAGCCCCAGTGCCGCACTGAATACAACTGCTAATTTCCCTTTACTGAATTTCATGTCGAGCTCCTAAAAAATGTTAACTCTGCCTGCTGTTCTACAACCAGTTGCTGCTCACTGGCTATTGAATCCTTCTGAATCTTATTTAGCAAAGTGTGTGCCAAGAATATTTTTTACTTTAAATACAAACACTTGAAAAACTTTTAGTACTTTAAAAACTTCAAATATCACGCAGTTGTAAAAAAAGCTGACACCCCAAATATGCCCTAAAATTTGGCCCGATTATACCTCTCACCGGTCGCCTAAAAACAGGAACCAAGTCTCATTATTGAGCTTCAATCTGTTTAAGTGACATTCTTCTGACGCAGGTTTCCGACTAAACCAGCAATATGCTACCCACCTTTTACAATTGTGGACAGCAATTCCTTGGCCGCAGCCACAGTGTCCGCGTTATCAGCGCCTTCTACTACCAATTCCAGATACGGTCTGGCAGACCCGTTTTTACCAATATCAAGCAACAAACGGCCTAGGTCCAGCTTTAACTGCATATTTTCCGGATAAAGCGCGACCGCCTTACGCAGCGTTTGCTCTCCCTTGTCCACATCGCCATTGGCCACCAATACCGTTCCAAATGTCGACAGCATGTAGGGATCCTGAGGAGCCAGTTCGTTCCCCCGAGTGGCGTATTCCAGCGCCTGCTCGGGGTTTGAATCACGCGTCAACCACGCCAGATTGTTAAGCGCCAGCACCGATTCCGGCTGAACCCGGAGCAACCGCTTGTAAACACCAATCGCCTTTTCCTTCTCATCGCGCGCGAGGTAGCTCTGCCCCAACACCGCCATCAGGCTAATACTGCGTACAAAATTTTCAGACCCGGCTTCCAATACCTGCAACGCCTCAGCCGCTTTACCCAAGCTGTTGAGCGTAGTGAAGAGCAGCATCACGGTATCCGGAGTGGGCTGCAGTGCCAGCGACGTCTGCAGCGCCTGCTCAGCGGCTTCAATATTCCCTGCACGGACATTTAACCAGCCCTGCGTATACCAGACGTCTGCGCGATCCTGTGGCACCTCCGACTGCAGTTTTTCCATCTCCTCAAATGCAGTGTCCATATCGCCTGACAGCGCTGTAAACCTGATGATAGAGAGCCTAGCAGGCATATACCCGGGTTTCAGCTCCCGGGCGATCTCCAGATGCTGTAACGCCTCCTCAAGATCGTCCGAATTTGCCAGGGAGTCGGCATAGTAAAAATTTGCCAGCACTGAGTCGGGAGATATCTCAACCCACCTCTCCCATACCTTGGACGCACCCTCTGCATTACCGAGATTCATCAATGATTTTCCGCGTAATTCCATCAGTGAAGGCTGCTGCTTGATGGTTTTTTCACTCAGGTTTTCAGTGAGTACCGACAGTTGCTCATACCGTCTATTGTCAAAATAGAGTTTGGCCAGCCGGGCTTGTATCTCCAGATTGTCCGGGTACTGACTCTGCAATTCAGCGAGCAGTTTCTCCGAACTCTGGAAATCCTTGGTGGCAACGACTAACTCCATCTGCACCCCAACTGCTTCCAGGTCATCCGGGTTCTCCTTCAGGTAGGCTGCCAACATCTCCTCGGCACGCGCTTCCTCGCCCGTTCGCATGTATATCTTCGCCAGGTTTTTAACGGCTGAGGGGTCCATGGGTGCAATAAGCAGGGACTTTTCCAGATACGCCTGGCCCCTGCGCCAGTCTCCACCATAGAGGTAGATTGCAGCCAGCATGTTCAGCGGGTCCACGCGATCGGGATACTGCTGCTGCAGATTCTCTGCGATTGTGACCGCCTCCTTCAAGCGGCCCTGCTCCAGCGCCGCACCGGCCGAAATCAACACTTTGGAGAATTCTTCTTCAGAGACCCTCAGCTCTGCCGCTGCGATAATCTCGTCAACAAAGTCTCCCCGCATGGTCCGGGCCAGACTCAACATACTCTGCACCGACATATTCTGTGGCGACAGATCAGACAACCGCTGTAAATAGTCAATCGCCTCATCGCCCTTGCCTTCCATCAGCGCTATTGTGCCCAGCATGCCCAACGCCATCGTATCTTCCTGCTGCTGTTCAAGCAGTTTACCCAGCGTTTCTTTGGCCGCGCCCAGATCCTGCTGCTGAATACTCAGAGAGGCGAACATCCGAGCCACTTCAACGGAGTTGGGGATGTCGTAGTAAAGCTGATTGGCAATCAGTTGGGCCTGCTCCAGCTTGCCCTCAGCCATGTAGCTGGCCACGAGGTAGAGCTTGGCGAGCGGATCCTGCGGGTTACCGGCAACTGCGATCTCCAGCACCTCTGATGCAACCGCGAAATTTTCCTGCTCGAACTCGATATAGCCCTTTACAAAATTGACGTAGGGGTGCTCTTTGAACCCACCGTCATTCAAGGTTTTTATATCGTTCTTGGCCGCGTCAAAATCGCCGAGTTGAGCCTCGACCAACGCGCGCCTGGCGAGTAACAGAGATTCATAGTTGCGATTCACAACCGCGTTATCATAAGCTTCCCGCGCAGCGGGAAGTTCACCGTCGACTACCAGTAAGTCCCCCTTCAAAGCCCATGCCTCCGCCGACTTGGGATCAATTTTCAGAGCATCGTCGGTCAACGTCATAGCCGTCTCACGTCGTCCGACCTGAGCCTCGTAGCTGGCCCGCGCCAGTATCGCAATTACCGACGATTCATTGAACTTGAGTGCCTTGGCAATCTCGGCGTCGGCCAGCCTGAACTGCTGCTTTTGAATCAGGGCGTGTGCGCGGTAGCCGTGGATATCGGCAAGCGCCGGGGCGGGCACCTTTTTCGGCAGTTTCTCGGACTTTTCCAGCAGCCTGTCAAAATCGCCCTGCAGATATATCGCTTGCACCTGCAGAAGAATCACATCACGGGAGAGCATCCCGAGCTCCTCGGCACGGCGAGCCTCCTTCTCGGCTG
Organism: Halioglobus sp. D3-4; assembly: GCF_055809315.1. Classification (NCBI taxonomy): domain Bacteria; kingdom Pseudomonadati; phylum Pseudomonadota; class Gammaproteobacteria; order Cellvibrionales; family Halieaceae; genus Halioglobus; species Halioglobus sp. D3-4. The sequence goes on along the minus strand of NZ_CM147907.1, from coordinate 248,959 downwards.
TGGCAGCCTCCCCGGTAGCGAGTGCGACGTTTGCCAGTTCATAGCGGGCCTGGGAATTGTGCGGGTCCTTACTCGCGGCATTCTTCAACTCAATAGTCGCAGCATCAAACTCACCGGCCTCGATATGGCTGCGCGCCTTGTCGATGTGCTCAGTCGGCGTCAAATCCTTTGCACATGAGACCAGCAGGCTGGAAGCCGCCAGAAAGACTGCGCCAAGCGCCAAACGTTTCACTAATTCCCTGTTCATATACCCCGGTCGCTCCACATTACAATTATCGATGAAATTATTGGCTTTACCCGCGGGTCATTCGGACCCGCTGCCCACATACCTGTCTTTGTATGGCCCGTCACACGGATTCATCGGGACCACTGCCCAAACGGCGCGCGGGCACGCCTCCCCAATGTTCCCCCGGACCGATCTGCGTGCCCTTTTTAACGACTGCACCAGCAGACACAATGGCGCCGTCTCCGACCGTCACACCGGACATGATGATAGCGTGCGCACCTACTGTCACATTATTGCCCAACACGATGCGCTCCAGCGAAAAATGGTGCCCTTCTATCGCGTGTGAATAGAGTGTCGCGGCGTGCCCGATGATCGTGTTGTCACCCAGTTCGGTGAGCGGTGGGTCCAATATCGTACCCGGACTGAAACTGTTTGAGCCAATCTTGGTACCCAGACACGAATACACCAGCGTTTTGATTGGAACGGGCAGAAACTCCGTGCGAATCAATGTATTAAATAACATCAGGTAAAACAGTATGTTTACCTGGGCGGCAAATTCGGCACTGGAACCAGGTTCGATATAGCCTTCCTGCAGCGGGCACCGGCGCAAGAACAGCCGGTAAACCACAAACGCCCAGCAGTAGACTGACAGGATCAGCATCATGACGTAGACCACTGCGTAGAAATCACCCAACCACGACCTGTGTACAAGAAGATTGGTAGTAAACACCGCCAACAGTATGATCACTGTGAGCAACAGCGTGAAACAACCAATCTGACCCGCTGTGATTTTACGCATATGTCGCCCCCTTACAATCTGCCTACCTACTAAGATTACACACCTATCTTATTGATTAGCCGGTAGATTTCAGTTTATACGCTACGCAAGGCAAGCTTGCAATTGTGGCGGCAACGACAGCCGCACTCCCCCTTGCTTAACGCGCTATTTACCGGGCAACCCTGCAACACCGGCTATCTCGCCAATAGTTTCAATAAAGTTACCGGCGGCTCTGTGCGCTGCAAGTCGTTGGGCGAGTTGCCGCGCCGCCAGGGTACAGCTCGAATCAGACAACATGCGTCTGATCGCCGCCACCAGTTCACCGGAGTTACATGTGCCCGCCCGTACCAGACAACCCGCACCCGCGCCGACAATCGCATTCATGTTTAAATACTGATCCAGATTACTCGCCACTCCGATGACAGGAACACCGTGCGTCAGTGCCTGGTGGGTGCTGGGACTGCCGCCGTTGCAAATAACCAGACTGGCGAGCTTCACGGCTTCCTCGCCCGGCAGGTAGGGTGCCAGATAGACATTTTTTGGCGCTGCACCCGGCAGGGGCATACCGGCGGTTGACACCAGTGCAGTGACGTTGACCTCGCCCAGTGCGGCAATCAATCGCGGCAGCAGGCCGGCATTTCCGGAACTGCCCAGTGTCACATACACGATGGGGTCGGCCTGCGGCACATCGTCCCACCAGTCGGGACGGGGGTCGGCGGGGGACCAGACAACAGGCCCAATAAATCGGTGGTCTGAGGGCAGGTTTCGCATCCGGTACAGCTCGGGGATATCGGCGTAGAGCGTGTAATCGGCACGCGTATAAACCCTGCGCAAATCAAAACCTGGGCTGCGCAGCCCATAGCGACGACACAGCCGGTGCATGGGCAGACAGTGCAGCGCGAACGCCAGTGGCCGGGCGAGAGAAAACACCTGCTGGGCCAGCGTAACGCCGAGCATTCTCGTCAGGGGTAGATCGGGAACGGTATAGTCCTGCTGGCTATAGGGCGACCAGTAGGCGTTGCTCAGCGCCACATACGGCACTGCTGCCAACGCTGCGCTCACAGCGAGGGATAGCCGGAAGTCTCCGACGACGATATCCGGCTGCACTCTAGTAATGAGATCCACATCGTCCTCAACGTAGCGACTCAATGTCGGGAGATCGTAGACGGGACTACCCGATGCCAGCGCCTGCATAAACTGCTGCGGGGAAATGGAGTGAATCTCATGCTCTGCCATGGACAGCTCACCCATCAAGCTCCGATAGCGTGGATGATGCGCCAGGTGCACATCGAACTGCTGCCGATCCAACGCCCCGGCCAGCGTGACGGGGCGCGCAACATGCGCCAGTGTCACGGCCTCAGCAATAAACAGTATACGTATTCTGCGCGCACTGATTGTACGGTCAGTCATGCGCTGTCAGTTGGGTGCAGTGATCAGCATGGATTCCAAACGCGGGCGCACGGAGCGGGATTGCGGCGCCGGGCCGTAACCGATCCTGCCCATATAGACCCTCTGGTGAGGGTCCTGCACCGACCCGACCAGCTTGTTCAACTCGCGCGCCAGGTTCTCCGCGAGCCGCTGTTCGCTGGCTACGGACGTAAACGTTCGCGCGTCGGCAACATAGCGAGAAAAGATCAGCGGGGTCATTTCCGGTTGCAGCTGCAGCCCCAGCCGGGTGGCTTCGAGCCAGAAGCGCTGTGTGGCGCCGCCGCCGGCCAAATAATCCTGCGTCGTATGCAAGGGTTTGTCCGCGACAATCACAAAGTGCGCCGCACAACCCAGCGCAGTGCGCCAATCCATCTGTAAACGGGGCAGCCATGTACCGGCAAAAAAACGGTTCAGGAAACGGACGCGGCCCCAGCTTTTCAGCGCCCAGCGCATTATCCTGCGTGTCGGTAGATCCAGCCCCAGCGCACCCTCGGGTAAATGGTGTTCGCTAAACTGTGTTCCCCATTCAATATTCTGCCGGTGAACCTCGTAGGCCTCCGGTGTCGTAAGCCTGATATGGGCATTGTGAAAAAGCAGTTTGGCCATGCGGCGGCGGCCGCCCGTATCATCGATCCAGCGCACACTGAACCCCTCCCCCACGGCTTGCTCCAGTGCCCGGCGCTGGTGTGCTGTCAACGCCCGTGTGGAAAATGGTTTACGCTGCGTGACCCGCGACGTGATAAAGGGTTGCAGCGCATCACGCTTCACCCCCGCATTGTGGGTCAGTTTGACATCGATTACAGGGGCATCCTCAGGGGCGTCGGGGCGCAACACACACTCCGCCGTCATCCCTTCGCCCGATGCGGCGATACGCACTGTTTCCAGCAGCGCGCCCAGTGCAATCTGGCTAGAGGTACCATCGAGATCGTAGACACACCAGTCGCGGGTATCCCTGCCGTGCACGACCGCGTGGTGGTCATCGACTATTTCGAACTGCCAAGGTTGTTCATTGTCGCCACTGGGAGCCCAGCGTGCGAGGTCAAGAATCCGTTCCACCGATCGCTCCCGTGGGGTGCTGTCAGCCTCGGGGCCAGACACGCCGGAGCTGATTTTTTTACGGGCAATTTTCAGGCCCAGCCGCTGTATGGGGTTGGCATTTCCCCAGGGGCGCCACGTGGTCACCAGCCGGTTGCGATAGGCATCAAAATGAATGCCGCGCGGGGCGGCCGGCACGCCGCCGCGGGCGAGCAGGATCTTCAGCGCATACGTCCCGGCAAATCCGGCACAGAGCTCACAGGCCATGGGCGTAGAGGGGCCTTTCCCGGCTTCCAGATCGACCTTGCTGTCGTCCGCCAGGTAAGCCAGTTGCTGTGGCCTGGGTGCCAAGCCCAACATAAAACGCAGTGCCTGCTCTTCTCGGGGCTGGCCCTCTAGCAAAAAGTATTTTTCAAAACTCATCTGTCCCGGGAAGAAGCACAACAGAGCTGCGCCCATACCCAACGGTGCAGCGGTGATTGCTGGAATACCCTTCGCGTAGCAGGCGGCAAAAACGGCCCGCCGGATATCCAGCGCAAAGAAGTCCAGCGAGTCGACATAGAGATCGACTCCCTGCAAAAATGCATCCAGATTGTCGACGCTGATGCCGGTGGGAAACTGTTCGATTTTCAGGCCCGGATTGACGCCCCGCGCCATCTCTACCATCACCTCAAGTTTGTTTCTGCCGAGGTGGGCGGTACTGGCACCGGCCTGACGATTGAAGTTGGCGAGCTCAAACTGATCAAAATCGGCAAGATTGAACTGGCCTATGCCAAGCCGCGTCAACGTCAGCAAGTGACTGCCACCAACCCCGCCCATACCGGCTATGGCAATACGTTTATTGCGCAGGACCTCCTGCTCCGTCTCCGTCACCCAGCCAAGATTTCGGGAAAAGGCTTCGTGGTAATCAAAGGACATTCAGAGCCTCACAATCCTGTGCGCCTGTGCGTAAGTTCTGCCGCCGGGCGATCGCCCCGCCCAAAGCGGTGACCCGGCTGGTCGTATCGCATCTTATGCAGCGCCCGATCCAATGACAAGTACTCATCATAATTACCGGGCAGTACAGGTCGGGGAATCGGGGCGGCGCCCTAAACAGCGAAGTGTGGTTGAAAGTACGGTACCCATACGCCGTGGGCGTCCGGCCCCTGAGTTCTGGCACGGGCGTTGGCAACCGCGCCATTCGCGCGGGGCGACTGCGAGCGGGCAAATTCCGCAAGAATGGCATCGTAGAACTCCTTGAACTCGTCCTCGAGCGTACTGACCCCTTCTTTGGTCTCCCAGTAGAATGGCGAGCGGGTTCCATGGTATTCAATCTGCTCACCAGCAGGACGCGCCAACAGGCCGGAGCGCCTCAGTAGTCGGGGTAAAAAAGGCTCCATCATCGCAAAGCAGTAGGGACGACCGATCAACTCACTAAGAGCCAGTGCCGAGAGAATGGTGGCCATCGCGACCAGCGGAAAGGTGCGTTGCTCCCGTGTACTGTATTCAAGTGCGGAGATTTCCCCGAATCGTGATTCGTGTTCACCAGGTCGGCGACGAAAAGCTCCGTCCACCCCCAGCCTGGAAAATTCACACATCGTATCTCTCCGACCATCAAAGGAGCGGAGAATCTTCTCGTCAATCGCCTCGGAACAATATCTCTCCATAGGCATCAGACGCTGTTCACTGGCCTTCACCAATCTCGCGCAACCGGCGGGCATACCCGAGGCCCTGTGAACAACGAGACTGTGTACGGAATGAGCATCGAACTCATCTGTCTCCATTTGATTGGAGCAGGCATCAGCGGGTTCATACTGAAACTCCTCGCAGTACACCCGATACCGCACCCTGTACACACTCTCCAGTTGCGCTCGCGTAGTCGCCTGTTCAATACTGAAATATCGCTGGAATTCCTCTACCAGGGATGCGTTCTTCTTCTCCATAAGACTCACCCGCCTGTCACTGTTAAACAAACGCCGCCTGCCGCATGCGCCGGAGTCACTGACACCGGAGCACCGAACCTCTGATGAGTATAGTCGCTGTTCACTCTATCCTGCTCCCTATATAGGATACCAAGCTGTCCATTGCATCCTCTATAATTTGAAATACCCGTGCAAAGCCATCGGCGCTGCCAAAGTACGGATCAGGCACCTCCGTCCGCGATTGCCAGGCGTGGTGACTGAGTAAAAACGCCAGCTTGCTGTGTTGCTCAGTCGGACAAAGTTGCCGGACATCCCTCATATTGGATTCATCCATCACGAACACAAAATCGCTGCGCTGCAATTCGCGTTCAGTCACTCGGCGCGCCTTGATCCCCGACAGGTCTATACCCCGGAGCGCGGCAATTTTCTGCGCGCGCTGATCCGGCCTGCAACCTGGCATCGAGCAGCGGGTGCCCGCAGAGCTCACTTCCACCGTCCCATTCAGTTCGGACTGCTGGATATAATGCCGAAGCAAGCCCTCGGCCATGGGCGAGCGACAAATATTCTCCGTACAGACCAACAATATGCGGGTCTTGCGCTGAAACAGGGCCAAGCAAAAGCCTCCGGGGGAGCGGCACGCTGTGCGGGCTGCGATACGATTATTTGCCGCACATGCTACCAGAGAATCAATCCGGGCTGCAGCTTTGGCGTTACGGACTGCGCAGAGCGTGCACTGATCGAAGGTTTTCGCCCGGATTTGGTACCGACCTGTTAATAATCACCGCGACTCAGGGCCCGGACACACCCAAACCAGACAGCAGTGGCTGAATATACCGCGCGGGAATGGCGTAGGTAATGCCCGAGGGATTAGCCAACATTGTCTCTTTGGTCTCCTTGACCACAACACTGTTTATCACGCCAATCACCCGGCCACTGGAGAGCTCGAACACGGGACTGCCACTGTTCCCGGGATAAGCCGTAGCATCCAACTGAAAGGCATCGAAGCCGCTGCGCATGCGTTTTATTTTAATGGAGTTCAGCCTGTCTGAGTGAGCCGAGGGGTGGGCAGCGGGTGTGATCGCCGAAACGATACCGCGATGCGTCACCGGATAGAGTCCCAGTGCCATGCCCAGCGGAAAACCGGTAAACGCGATATCCTGGCCTGGGCGCACCAAATCAGAATTCCCCAGTTGCAAGGCGGGCAGTTTCGAGCCCTCTATCTGCAGCACTACCAGATCGTGCTCCTCATCTTCACGCACCACCCGCGCGGGATGAGCAGTGGCGTCCACACCACGGCCGGTGAAGACTGCCAGCGTCTGGTTGTTGTCTGAATCCAGCGGCAATGCAGTAACATGTGCATTGGTGATGATATGCCGTCCATCGCCCACCACAAAGCCTGTGGCAAGGTAAACCACGCGCTCGCCTTTTACATTTGGCTGGCGCGGTGGATAGGCCGTACCCACCCCAACCACACCGGGGGTGATTTTCTCAATCAGGTCTGGCAGCCCAGCGGACCAGGCAACAGGCGCCAGCAATACCGAAATCAGGGTACACACTCGAAACAACACAATTCGGCTCTTCATGTACAATTACTCACAGTTCGTTATTGTTGCCATTGTCCCAACCTCGTATTCATCGCACAATCTACGCCGGGACGGAAATGATTCAGGCTACAATAGCACCCCAGCCGCGACGAGCCACAAGCATATAACCACACGACAATGCCAGACCTGATTCACCAGTGTATCGCCAACAGTGCGCAGGCCTCGCCCGACGCGCCCGCCCTGCTGTTCAAGGACAAGCACTTCAGCTATGCGCAATTGCAGCATCAGGTTGAGCTGTTTGCCAATGCGCTTATGGATTTGGGTATAGCACCGGGCGAACGGGTCGCCGTCTACCTGCCGAAGCAGCCGGAAGCCGTGTTCGGGATGTTTGGCGCGGCAGCAGCCGGCGCGTGTTTCGTACCGATCAACCCGCTGCTGAAACCGCGTCAGGTGTCGCACATCCTGCCTCATTGCAACGTACGGGTACTGGTAACTTCCCTCCCGCGCCTGGAACTGCTGGCGGAAGTCGTCAAGGCATGCCCCGACCTGCATACGATTGTCGTCGTGGAAGATCGCGTGCCGGACAATGCACACGATTTCTCACAGAAACTGTTCAGTTTTGCTGAGTTTTGCCGAGCGGGGAGCAGCGAGCGTACGCCGCACCGCCGGATCGATACCGACATGACAGCCATCCTCTATACGTCCGGCAGTACCGGTAATCCCAAGGGCGTGGTACTGTCACACCGCAATATGGTGGCGGGAGCGCGCAGCGTCGCCAGCTATCTGCACAACGTCCCCGAGGACCGTATTCTGGCGGTGTTGCCACTGAGCTTTGACGCCGGTCTCAGCCAGCTCACCACGGCATTTACGGTTGGCGCTTCGGTTGTCCTGATGGACTACCTTCTGCCTCGCGATGTTGTCCGCGCTGTCGCGCGTTATGGCATCACGGGTTTGGCGGCTGTGCCGCCACTGTGGAATCAACTGAAGAGTCTGGAGTGGCCGCCGGAGGCCGTTGCGTCGCTGCGCTATATCACCAATACGGGCGGCGCCATGCCAGTGCCGACCACCCTCGCCCTGCAGAAATTGCTGCCGCAGACACTGATCTATTTAATGTATGGCCTCACTGAGTCATTCCGCTCGACGTATCTACCACCGGATCAGGTCAGCGTGCGACCGGAGTCAATGGGCAAAGCCATACCCAACGCTGAAATTATGGTGATCAATGAAGATGGATGTGAGTGCGCCCCACACGAACCCGGCGAGCTGGTGCACCGCGGGGCGCTTGTAAGCCTGGGCTACTGGAACGACCCGGAGAAAACGGCGGAACGCTTCAAACCGTGCCCGACCCAACCCGCGGAACTACCCAATCCAGAACTGGTGGTCTGGTCGGGGGATCAGGTCATGCGGGATGAGGAAGGGTATCTTTATTTCATCAGCCGCAAGGACGAAATGATTAAAACCTCCGGCTATCGTGTGAGCCCTACCGAGGTTGAAGAATGCGCTTACGCCTCTGGCCTTGTGACCGCCGTGGCTGCAGTGGGGCTGGCACACGCTGCGCTGGGACAAGCCATATTGCTGATTGCAACCCCCGGTGCAGACACCACTGCCGATCAGGACATCGAACAGGACGTGATGGCACATTGTCGCAGGGAGTTGCCGAATTTCATGGTGCCCAGCATCATCGTCGTACGCAGTGCATTGCCGCTCAACCAGAACGGTAAAATCGATCGGCGACTGCTCGCCGAAGAGTATCGGGACATATTTCAGGTGACCCCGGCATGAGCGACTCACACAGTGCCGAAAATGTGCCGCAACATGCGACGATGAACCAGTTTGAGGTGGTGGACAACTGCCTGCACATCGGTGGCGTATCTCTACCCGATCTGGCCAAAACCATTGGCAGCACGCCATTTTACGCCTACGACCGCAAGGTGATGGACGCCCGGGTAGAGGCTCTGCGTCACGCTTTGCCCCCGGGCATTCACCTGCATTATGCGATGAAGGCCAACCCGATGCCGGAGGTAGTGCACCATCTCGCAGCAATTACTGACGGACTGGACGTCGCCTCTGCAGGTGAACTGCGCATCGCGCTGGATACCGGGGTTGATACCCGCAATATCAGTTTCGCCGGACCGGGTAAATCCACTGAAGACCTCAACGCGGCGGTGAACAGCGGCGTCATTATCAATATGGAATCGGCCGGCGAGATGCAGCGCATCGCCGCACTGGCGCTAGATACCGGTAAACGCCCAAAAGTTGCGATTCGGGTCAACCCGGACTTTGAACTCAAATCTGCAGGCATGAAAATGGGCAGCGGCCCCAAACCGTTTGGCGTCGATGCGGAGCAGGTACCTGCCATGCTGGCGGAGCTGGCCGACCTGCCACTGGATTTTATCGGGTTCCATATTTTCAGCGGTTCGCAGAATCTGCGCGAGCAGGCGATCATCGAGGCCCAGACAAAGACGTTCGAGCTCGCCCTGCGCCTGAGCCAATCCGCACCTGCACCCGTGCGCTGGCTGAACATCGGCGGTGGATTGGGCATCCCCTATTTTCCCGGCGAGCAACGGCTGGATCTGACCCCCATCGGGGACAATCTGACCGGCCTGGTCGATACCGCCAGAACTCAGTTGCCGGGCGTGGAAATCGTGATGGAACTGGGCCGCTATCTCACTGCGGAAGCGGGCATCTACGTCAGTGAGATTATCGACAGGAAAGTGTCCCGTGGAGAGACCTTTCTGGTCACCAATGGCGGTTTACACCACCATCTCGCGGTATCCGGCAATTTCGGACAGGTCATTCGCAAAAACTACCCAGTTTGCGTTGGCAATCGTGTATCCGGGGAGACCGAAGAGGTCAATGTGGTGGGACCACTGTGCACGCCGCTGGATATACTCGGACACCGAATCGCATTGCCTGTCACCGAACCGGGAGACCTAATCGTCATTTTCCAGTCGGGCGCCTATGGCCTGACGGCCAGTCCCCGGGGTTTTCTCAGCCACCCACACCCCGCCGAGGTGCTGCTCTGACGGTTGCAGCGCAACCACTACAAAGCGAAACTCCCCCCGACCATTACCCATTGTTTTTATTAGATTTTTTTACGCAGCGGCTGGCATCTGCGAGATCGGCGGACATACCGCTGTCACCCGTGTGTCATATCGCATTGATAAGGTCGGGACTAAGTTCACATTTTTCGCAAGAATCCAAGCAGCCACAAAAAACCCGTGCTACTTTTGTTTACTCCACGGATTCATTTGTGGATAAGTATCGCAACTAGCTGTGCATAAGTGCCCGCCCGTTCTATTGGGCTACTGGCAACGACAGCAAAGTGTCAAATAACGGATCGGAGACAGTTCGCCCCCAGTCAGGCATCAAACCTCAAGGGTTTACCAGCAGGCGAAAACCGAGATCAGAGCAGTAGAAAGGATTGGAGAATGGCTACCGTCAGGGTATTCAACCACCACGTTCATACATCATTTTATTGGCTAGCCCTGGTAGATGCAGCGCTGTTTGTGATGGCTTTGTATGCCGGGGCTTACATCCACAGCCTCGTTGCCATGCACCCCGGCAGTTTCCAGGCCATGGTACCCGAGATTCCCAACCGCGCCCTGATCTACGCCGTGATTGCAGTGCTGTGTCTGTTTGCGATGGGCCTCTACGAACCGCGCATGCGCGAAGGCAGATCAGGCGTACTGGTGAGAACACTGGGCGGCTTTGCCACTGCCAGCCTGTTCACCGCAGGTGTCTTTGCACTCCTGCCGGACGTCCAACAGTGGCGCGGCATACTGCTATACGCAGTATTACTCTCTTTCAGCGCCAACCTTATCAGCCGCATCGTATTCATAAACCTCACTGATCTGGAACAGTTCAAAAGCCGTGTACTGGTGTATGGCTCGGGCTCAGCGGCATCTACCATTACCAGCGCTATGCGGCGCAAAACCGATCGTCAGGGATTTACCATCGTCGGCTTTGTCAGGGTCGAAGACGAGGAGCCCAAAGTCACCGGTGAGCGGGTGATCAACCTGCGCCAGCCACTCGCTGAATATGCCAAACAGACAGAGATCGACCAGATCGTCGTTGCACTGGACAACAAGCGTGACCAGACACCGACTGATGAGCTGTTCAAATGCCGCCTGCAGGGCATAAAAGTCATGAATCTGGTGAACTTTTTTGAGCGCGAAGCGGGCAAAATACTGGTGGACTTTGCTACACCGGGCTGGATGACTCTTACCGAAGACCTCCGCAGCAGCGCTTCCAACAGCCTGACAAAGCGCTGTTTCGATATTTTTGCCAGCTTTATCCTGCTGATGTCGACTTGGCCAATCATGCTGGTGACTGCGCTGGCCATCTGGATAGAAGACGGCTTCAAGGCACCGATCTTTTTCAGCCAGCAGCGCGTCGGACTCAATGGCAAAGCCTTTCAGGTGCTCAAGTTCCGCAGCATGAGTATCGATGCGGAAGGTGATGGCAAAGCGCGCTGGGCCACTGTGAACGACAGCCGGGTCACTAAAGTCGGCGCCTTCATTCGCCGCACCCGTATCGATGAGCTACCACAGATATTTAATGTACTGTCGGGTGAAATGGCCTTTATCGGCCCCCGTCCGGAGCGACCCGAGTTTGTCCAGCAACTGGCTGAACGCATTCCCTATTACAATTCCCGACATGCTGTTAAGCCCGGCATCACCGGCTGGGCACAACTGTGTTATCCCTATGGTGCTTCAGAAAATGATGCCCGGCAGAAACTGCAGTTCGATCTTTACTATGTAAAAAACCAGAGCCTGTTTTTGGACTTAATGGTCACACTGAGCACCGTCGAAGTCGTTCTGTTCGGCAAAGGTGCGCGGTAGAAAACACCGTCTGGCCCGACACGTTTGCTGACCCAAATGTGTCAGGAATTTTTACACTCTCCTATTGTTGGCGCCGAACTCAGGCGCTAACATCCCGCTAGCGCTCTTATTGTACTAAGTACTAACCAAATAGGCGCGATACTTGCATATCTATTGCACTTTCTGATTCAGCGGGTTAGAGGACTGTTATTGTCATGGATGTGGTACTCATCATCCTCGGGCTCTCAGGTTTGGGCGCTGTGGCGGTATCCACCTATGTATTTACCGTGGCCGCCCGAACCTACGTTTCTGATGACCATGAGAACCGTCGGGGAAACGCAGACAATGCGCACCCCCGCGCGCGCATTGTGCGTAATCCCGTCGATAGGCGAAGCGGCAGACCTGTGACTTTCCCCCTCACCGTAAACAGCATTCTAATTGCCAATGACCGGCGTACCCGACCGGACAGGCGTATGACAAGCTGACCGCGTCATCTGGCCGGGTCATTCCGGTCATCTGGTATTGCTGCGCCTTTTCTATGATTGCACCGCTGTTTCAATTCATGCTATTTTCACGCAAGTGCTTGTTTTTATATAAAAATCTATCCGCAATAATAACGCCATGTTAACGCGGCAAATTGACAGGCGATACTCCAGCGGCTGGTTCCGCAGACCGGGAAATAATGAATGGCAACAATCGAGACCCGTGTTGCGCCTGACCTCGCCGAGGTGAGGATTTCGGGCCCATGACGATCGCTGGCAAAATTAATGCCCTGGTGATATCCACTGCCGTTATCGCTGGCTGCCTTCTCACCGCCACGGTGTTCCAGCGCGAGTACTCCGCGACCCGCGAGCAGATCATCGAACAGTCCATCAATCTGGTTCAGAGTCAGCCGCAGTTACAGGTCGCAATCTACCTGAGAGACAATACGGAGTTGCAGGCAACCCTGCAGGACATACTGCAGTCCTCACCCACGATCCTGTACGCCATTGCCCGCGATCAGACAGGCCTCGAACTCGACCGAGTGCAACTGCCGGATACAGGGGAAGTTGACTCTACGCCTTTCGATGAGATCCGCGGCAGCACCTCCATACTGGATGTCAATATCAGGACGCGGCACAGTGATTCCGCCGGTACCGATTCTTCAACGTTCCAGGCCCTACCCGGCAGCGACCTCATCTGGGATCTGACCATTCCAGTGTTATCGGTGATCAACCCCCTGCACGAGAACGTCAGCCGCGAAGCACTGGGGGCCTTACTCGCAGAGTCACGCAAAGCGAGCAGCCTGTATGTTGTGGGATACATCCAACTGGGAATCAGCCGCTCGCTCATGTTGCAACAGATTCTTCCCGGTATGTTGACCGTCGTGGGATTGGCGATGGCATTCATACTCCTGTGCAGCATTTTCAGCAGACACATTGCAGGCAGAATCACCGCACCCTTTTCCATGATAAAACGCATGGCAGACGATATTTCATCAGGTACGGCTGTGCAACAGCGCGGGCTTGCTGACAGCGGCGAGTTCAAGGAAGTCGTCGTGCTACTCAACACTATCATCGGTGGTCTCAACACCTATAAGACCCGGATGGATGTCGACCACCAGCTGCTTAGCATGAAAGTAGAGGAGCGCACATCGCAGTTGTCGAAACGGAATGAGGAGTTGAGCCAGGCGGTAAAACAGGTCACCGAAACGAAAAACCGCCTGCGAAAACTGGCCTACTACGACAGCCTTACCGGGCTACCTAACCGCCGCCTGTTCACCGAGCAACTCGATCTGCTGCTGCGATTGGCAAAACGCAACGAGGAAACGCTGGCACTGCTATTTCTCGATCTGGACAACTTCAAGCGCATCAACGACTCACTGGGGCACAGCTCTGGCGATTTGCTGCTGCGCGAGGTTGCCAAGCGTCTCGCCCGATGCATCAGGGAGAGTGACGTGATTGCCCACTATGTGGAGCCCGCCTCGCAGATCGATGTGTCCCGCCTCGGCGGTGATGAATTTACCGTCGTGCTCAATCAGCTCGACGACCAGGATTCGGCGGCGATGGTCGCACAGCGACTGCTCGATGTGCTGACACAGCCCATTATCATCGAAGGGCATGAAATTGTCGTTACCCCCAGTATTGGCATCGCAATCGCCCGCTCTGATACCACCGAGACACAAACTGTCGAGGGCCTGTTGAAAGCAGCGGATACCGCGATGTACCACGCCAAATCCTCGGGCAAGAACACCTTTATGTTTTATAGCAGCGACATGGATGCCGCCGGCGTCGAGCGACTGGAATTGGAAAATGCACTGCGCAAGGCGCTGGAAAACAACGGCCTGCAATTACACTATCAAGTACAGGTAGACACGCTCTCCGGCACAGTCACCGGCGCCGAGGCGCTGATGCGCTGGCCGCACGAGGAACTCGGGATGGTGCCGCCGTTCAAGTTTATCCCGCTGGCGGAGGAAATGGGGCTGATCGGGGCAGTAGGGGAATGGGGTCTGGAGGAAGCCTGTCGCCAAATGGTGGAACTGCAGTCGCTGGGGCTGGAATTACCAAAGGTCTCGGTCAATGTCTCTGCGCTGCAGTTCAACCAAAGCTTCATCAGGCGCGTGTCCGAAGTTCTGCAAACGACGGGGCTGCGCCCGAGACGGCTGCAACTGGAGTTGACCGAGGGCATTATGATGGACAACAAGGAGGATACCATACGCGCCCTAAGCGACCTCAAGGAGCTTGGTGTACAACTGTCCATCGATGACTTTGGTACCGGTTACTCTTCGCTGAGCTATCTCAGCCGTTATCCGCTAGATGAACTGAAAATTGATCGCAGCTTCGTGATCGATTTTGACAAAAGCGAAAACGACGCCAGCTTGGTGATAGCTATCATTGCAATGGCCAGGAGTATGCGCCTGAAGTTGGTTGCCGAAGGTGTGGAAACGCGAGAACAATACCACTTTCTGCGCAACAACGGCTCGAGCATTATTCAAGGCTACCTATTCAGTAAACCGGTACCGCTGGAAGAACTCAAAGCGATGCTCGTACCCGGGTATTTCAAGGACCAGATCGCTGAACTAAATACCAATTGAGTCAGCCCGGCGAGGCCTGTACTGCCATTTCCAGTCAGTTTCGAGCGAATATTCCACCAGATGGAAGGCTCTGGGGTATACTGCGCGGCGATGAAAGATGCCCTGCAAATCCTACAGTCAGTCTTTGGTTACGAATCCTTCCGTGAGCCGCAGGACGCGATAATCGAGAGCGTTATCGCCGGTGATGATGCGCTGGTACTGATGCCAACTGGTGGCGGAAAGTCGCTGTGCTACCAGATTCCCGCCCTCGCCAGACCCGGTTGCGGCATCGTCATCTCCCCACTGATTGCACTGATGCAGGATCAGGTGAGCGCAATGCGGCAACTTGGCGTGCGGGCAAGCTATCTGAACTCGACGCTGGGTGCTGATGAGGCGCGTCGCGTCGAGCGTGAACTGCTGGGCGGTGAACTGGACCTGCTATACATCGCACCAGAACGCCTGACACAGGGCCGCTGCCTGGCCCTGCTGGAGCAGGCAGACATAGCGTTGTTCGCAATTGATGAAGCACATTGTGTGTCTCAGTGGGGGCACGACTTTCGCGCCGATTATCTGCAATTGACACTGTTGCACGAACGCTTTCCCAATGTCCCCCGTATTGCTCTCACCGCGACTGCGGATGAACGTACCCGTGCCGAGATTATCCAGCGTCTGGACCTGGCTCAGGCCGAGCAGTTTATCGCGGGCTTCGATCGCCCTAATATTCGCTACCGCATCGCACTCAAAACCAATCCACGCGCGCAACTCCTGCAGTTCTTGAAAGACGAACATGCGCGCAACTCCGGCATAGTCTATTGCCTCTCCCGTAAAAAGACAGAGGAGATTTCTCTGTGGCTGCAGGGCCAGGGATTCAACGCCCTGCCCTACCATGCCGGCCTCCCCCCCGCCCTGCGGGCGGATCATCAGGCGCGTTTTTTACGCGAGGAAAGCGTCATCGTTGTCGCCACCATCGCGTTCGGCATGGGAATAGACAAACCGGACGTGCGGTTTGTCGCTCATCTGGACATGCCGAAAACCGTGGAGTCCTATTATCAGGAGACCGGGCGCGCAGGACGCGACGGCGAACCGGCCGATGCCTGGATGATTTACGGCTTACAGGATGTGATCAAGTTGCGGCAGATGATGGCCAACTCCGATGGCAGCGAAGAACACAAACGGGCGGAGCAGCATAGGCTGAATGCGATGCTGGGCCTGTGCGAGATCACTACCTGTCGACGCGAAAGCCTGCTGAACTACTTTGGCGACGCCCTGCCGCAGCCCTGCGGCAACTGCGATACCTGCCTGGAGCCAGTGGACACATGGGACGGCACGGAAGCGGCCCGTAAAGCCCTGAGCACTGTCTACCGCACGGGCCAGCGTTTCGGCGTCAATCACCTGATCGACGTACTGCGCGGCGCAGACAATGACAAGATCAGGCAGTTCGAGCATCAGCAACTTTCGACCTACGGACTAGGCAAAGAACTCGATAACACACAGTGGCGCTCGGTATTCAGGCAACTGGTGGCACGCGCCTACCTGAGCGTGGATATCGCACAGTTTGGCGCACTGCGTCTGGAAGAGAAATGTCGTCCGCTGTTGCGCGCAGAACAGGACATTCAGCTGCGCCGCGATACCGGTGGCAAAATTACCCGTCAGCACACGAAAACCGCACTGCCCGCCGATATCGATGTCGGCCTGTGGGAAGCGTTGCGCGAATGCAGGCGGGTACTCGCCGAAGAGCAGGGCGTTCCGCCCTATGTCATTTTCCACGATCGCAGCCTAAAGGAAATGTGCGTAGTGTTGCCGCGAACGCCCGAGGAATTTGGCTACATCACGGGTGTGGGTGAGCGCAAACTGGACAAGTACGGTGCGGCGTTTTTGCGGGCTATCAATGAATATCTCTAGGGGTATCACAAAACACTTGCTGTAGCAGCGTATTGAACCGTTTTGAAGCTATGTGAGGGGGCGGTAATAAACAGGGGGGACGGTGCGGCTTGGTTTGAGATGCTAGCGAGCGCTTGCGAATAACGAGGTGTTGCTCAGTCGCTCCACGAAATTCGCTTGGAGAGCAACACCTCGCTATCCGCAACCTCAGTTAGTGCCATTTCTCAAACTCACTGTCACAATAGAATGTTACGCGCTTTCTCTCGTTCTGGAATCATCTTCCCAAAGTCGCCGTAGCTTCGCGATTCAGGGCTCGTATCCCGGCGGGAGTTTCACCAAGCGAATTTTGTGGAGCGACTGAAACGCCTGCCGGGATACGAGCCCGTGAACCAAAACAAACCCCGCCTCCCTTATTAAAAATTCCATGTCGTCACCGAACAGCCGTCTGATCCCCAGGATGGATTGACCCGCGCCTGCTAAGCGCGTAATTTCTATCCATCAGTTAATTGAGAGATATTCCAGTGAGCAAAAAGATACCCCGATCAAACGACAATGATTACAGCCTCGACATCATCCGCGAGCGTCAGGCCTTTATAGAGGAAAATACGCCGGCAAAACTGGACCACACCAAACAGTTTTCCTTCGAACCCGGCGATATGTCGGGCAATATCGAGAACCTTTTCGGCGTGGCACAAGTACCCATTGGCCTGGCCGGCCCACTACTGATCAATGGCGAGCACGCCAAGGGTGAATTCTTTGTACCGATGGCGACTGTCGAGGGTACCATGCTGGCCAGCTACAACCGTGGCATGCGGGTTATCCGCGAAAGTGGCGGTGTCATTACCACAGTCTCGGGAGATGCGATGCAACGCGCACCGGTATTCGTTTTCCCCAGCGCTCGCGAAGCACGGGATTTCGGCCTGTGGCTGGACGAGCACTTTGACCGCATCAAGGAGATTGCGGAGTCCACCACCTCAGTGGGCAAGCTGAATGAAATCGAGCACTACCACGCGCACAATATGGTCTTTACGCGCTTCGACTACAGTACCGGAGATGCTGCTGGCCAGAATATGACCAGCAAGGCAACCTTCTTCGCCTGCGAGTGGATCAACAAGGAATTCAAGGGCATTTCACACTATCTGCTGTCCGGAAATTTCGATACAGAGAAAAAGACCTCGTCTGTGAATATGCTCAAAGGGCGCGGCAGACGCGTTACCGCCGAGATCACGATTCCCCGCGACGTCATGATCAAGAACCTGCGTATATCACCGCAGCAGATGCATTACGGTCAGGGCATCAGTACGCTCAGCGCCTTCCTGTCCAGTTCCTCCAACAACGCAGCACACCCGGCCAATGGCCTGGCGGCGCTATACCTGGCAACCGGACAGGATATCGCTAATATCGGGGAGTCCAACCAGTGCACCACCTATAACAAAGTGACTCGTGATGGCGACTACTACTTTTCCATTACCCTGCCAGCACTGATTCTGGCCACTTACGGCGGCGGCACTGCCTTGCCAACGCAGCGCGAATGCCTGCAGATCATGGACTGTTACGGTCCTGGCAAAGTCATGAAGCTTGCTGAAATTGCCGCATCTCTGGCGCTCGCCGGTGAACTCTCGCTGGGGGCAGCAGCAAAAATCGACAAGGAAACGCGAACTAATGAGTGGGTGGATGCGCACGAGCGACTCGGCCGCAATCGCTGAATGCGCTACGTCGTATATTGACGATGACTCTGAAAATCACCAATCAGCTTGCTGTGCCGCTGTCAGAAATACAGTTTCAGGCGATACGCGCGCAGGGCGCGGGTGGGCAAAACGTCAATAAAGTGTCCTCTGCTGTTCACCTGCGCTTCAGCATCAATGCCTCCTCCCTGCCCGACGAATACAAGGAGGGTCTGCATCGCATGCGCGATCAACGCATTACCGAAGACGGTATGGTTGTCATCAAAGCACAGCGCTTTCGCAGTCAGGAAAAGAATCGCGAGGACGCCCTCAATCGTCTGGCTGAGCTAATAAGGGCTGCAGGGGCAACGCGAAAGAAGCGCAAGCCCACCAAACCCAGCCGCAGCAGCCAGCAAAAACGGATGGACAGCAAAACAAAGCACGGCCAACTGAAATCCCAGCGCGGTCGTGTCAAAATATAATAAGTCAATTGGGTACAAGGATATACACATGCGCAACGGCGAATCCACCAAAACCCTTGTCACGCGTTTTTTCGATGCCCTTAACCGGGGAGACGTGGATTATATCGTCAATGCCTATTCTCCGCAGGGCTGCGTTCAGACCCTGGGACACACCCTTATTTCCGGCGTATTCAATCGTGATCAGATTGCCGACAGTGTGCGCGGAATTTTCGAGGTATTCCCGCAGGGTTTGAAATTTACACCTACGGGCATGGTCGCAGAGGGAGAAAAGGTCGCCGTGGAGGCCTCCAGTGAAGGCCAGCATGTCTCTGGCCAGACCTACTCCAATGAGTATCACTTTCTGTTCGAGTTTGAGGATGGAAAACTTCTCAAACTGAAGGAGTACATGGATACAGAGCGCGTAACGGATATCCTCTGTGGTGGGCAGCGCCCATTACTTGACAGTTAAACAATAAAACATGCGCCATCCCAGAGCGGATGACGCGGGAGAAATGACTATGCATCGTCGCGATTTACTCAAAGGCGCAGCACTGAGCAGTCTGGCTGGCACCCTGCTAGCGCCGACAATAGCAACTGCCGCGCAGGACAAGGCCGACAGCGAGGCCGCACAGGCGCTGGCAGAACTGCAGCAGGCACTGGATGAACTGGAGGTCGCTTTCGCCAGCCCTGAGTGGAAGCTGCGCACCCCCCAGGATTACGCCGAGGCCCGGCGTGTGATGCTGCATGCCCTGATGCACGGCCTGCAAAGCTGGCTGGAGGCGGACCCCGCCAGACCCTTTTTCACCGCGTTTATAAACCAGCACAAGAAGCTACTGGGCGACAACCCCGACGCGCGCTACTACACGGCAGTCATTGATGATCAGCACAGTTATCGCATTCGCGGCAATCTCGCGGGCGCCACCTACACCAGCTTTACCATCGAATTGGGCGCGGGGACTGACGGTGACGGCATTGGCTCCACGCTGAACGACACGCAGTTCAACTCCGATGAAAATGGCGATTACGAAATCATTCTCAGCACCGAGAAAGCCGAGGGCAACTGGCTGCCGCTGACCAAGGGGGCGTCCAGCGTCACCACACGTCACTATTATGAACGCGAGCAATCGATTAACAACGATAGGCTGCACCATATCCCTATAGACATCCAGAATCTTGAAAAGGTAGCCCCGAGACAATCGCCCAACGACGCTGATATCGCCGCCGGAATTCGTCGCGTCACAACGTTCGTAAAAGGCAATGTCATCACGATGAACAACGACAACAGCCCGGCCTGGGTGTCGCGGGTACCGAACCAGTTCGTGCCGCCAAAAAAGGATGACAGTCACGAGGCTATCACCTATGCCGCCCGCGACAATGTCTATGCGATGGCACCGTTTGTGCTGGGACCCGACCAGGCCCTGTTGATTCGGGGGCGGTTCCCCGATTGCCGTTTTTCCAACGTGGTACTGTTCAACCGCTTTCTCCAGACGCTGGATTATGAGGAGCGCAACATCTCGCTGAACAGGGCACAGACAGTGCTGGATAACGATGGCAATTTCGAAATGATTCTGGCGCACCGCGACCCGGGTCGCCCGAATTGGCTGGATACCGAGGGCCGACCTTACGGCATTATGTTCTGGCGATTCCAGTTACCCAAGGGCGACATCGCCCCGCTGGAAACCGAGGTCATCACGCTATCCTAGTCACCCGGCTATTGCTCGCAGGGCTGGCCGCGCATATCGATTAACCAGGTCAGCGCATTATCCAGCAGGCGGCGGTTCTGCGGCTGCTCAAAAGCATCCGCTCGGTGGCCCATAGCCGTGTAGACACTCTTGCCCTGGCCGACACAATTGCCCCAGACAACCGGGTGATCACCCATGCGAAGATCTGTTTTCGTACCCATGAAATCCGCCTCCGGCACGTAGGAGGATTCGTCCAGCGTAGCGAGAATAGTAAAGCCTTCCAGCCTCGGGCTTTTCTCCCAGGAGTACCACTCCTCCTCGTGTTGCCAGATATCCGGCAGATCCTGCAGGGCGGGATGCTGATGATTTTCCAACACAACAGACGCGCTCTGGAACTGCGGGCCCATAATGTGCGCCGTGAAGGTCGCTCCGATCAGATTGTCCCGGTACCACTGCCATTCCAGGTGGGATGAATCGCCGGCCGCGTGAATACCCAACCATCCGCCTCCCGAGAGCATCCACGATTGAAACGCCTTTTCCTGCGCTTTACTGAGCATATCCCCTGTGGCATTGAGAAACACTACCACGTCGAACCGCTGCAAATCGCGCTTGTTGAACACGGCGCCGTTCTCCGTGTGGAATATCCCCCACTGATGTTTGCTAGTAATCGACTGCAAAATTTTTGCCCCACCTTCAATGCCCTCAACGTGGCGAAAACCATTGGTTTTAGAGAACACTAGCACTGCAGGTGTTTCGAGGTCGGCGGGGATTTTCGGTGCTGCTGTGTCATGGCTCCTGTTCGGGAAGACGAGATTCCACGCACCGATTTGCCAGACTGCGATAAGCGCTGCCGCCAGGGTGATAACAGCAATAGCAAACACAATTTTAAGGATTTTCAGCGGCAGGCTTTTCGACTTGGACATCGCGTTTCACTCCAAATGGCTCTCACTGCAGCCAGCCCGGTCCACAGTAGGAGCGGGTTGCTGCACTCCGGCAAAGGGTAACGCTATTTAGCACCATCAAACCAGTCGTCAAAACCCAGCTTGGTCGAGGGCCCGATGTGCATCTGTTCCAGCACACCGTGTCCTACCCGGTCGCCGCAGGTGGCTTTTACGATCTGCTGAATGTGCAGGTTCTCCAGTGCCAGCGGATCGAGATCGCTGTCTTTCCAACTCTCGCCCGCGATGGCCAACTCCCCATGCCACTTGCCGTGCCCCCACTCCGGGTGCTGGTAACCCAGGCCTTTCATCCGGTGCACGAGCACCGGCTCAAGGTGTACCTCCAGACTCTCTCCGGAGCGATCGTGCATGGTAACGACAGCCGAACTCGCGCGGCGCGTGCCGGGGATCATCGTCAACTTGTGCTCCACCTCACCCTGCCATACGCGGGCGTTGGGGTCGACTGTGCCAGGAATGGCGTCAACACTCGGATAGTGCGGCAGGAACACCTGATCGGTATGCCACTGATGGCCCTCTCCGTCCTCAAACCAGCCGGCGAGACTGCACTCATCCTCCCAGTGCACAGGCATCCAGTTAAAGTGCACCGCCTGGTACTCCGCCAGCGGAGCTCCACCGGTGTAAGCATCCCCGACAGGGCGAATGCCCCAGGAACGATCCTTCAAACCGTACGTGGTGCGACCGTCTACCTTAACTTTCTTGCCGTCATAACGTATCCAGCCGGCCCAGAAACCAAACTGATCCAATCGGGTGGCGTCCATCACTATGTGGCGCTCATTGCGCAGGGTCTGCCGCCCCTCCTCTATACACGCCGTGCGCGGGGTAAACACAAGGTCGCACTCGATGCCGGTTTCATTGGCGGCGATGACCAGCCGATGGCGCCCCATCGGCTCCAGTATCTGCAACGCAAAAGGCCCTACCGACGTATCAGTGGGTTCATGGGGGGCGCGACGCGAGCCGTGAAACGCATACTGGTGACCGTCAATAGCAAGGCTCAGGCTACAGTCCAGAATACCCAGATTGGCATAGCGACACATGCCGATGCCAAAATAAAAACTGCCATCTTGAGCGTGGCCGTTGTACCAGTAGCGATCGTAGAAAAACCGATCACTGGATGCGGTATGAAAGACCGGCTCAGGGGTCTGGTGAATGGGGTAATCGTCAAATTTGGATAGCATGGCAACTGTCACTCCCGAACTTATTAGGCCAGCCAGCATGGACTACATTGCTCCCATCAACAAGCCATGCGCACAATCACTGCCTGCGCGTATATTAATTCAAACCCGGTCCAGCGTGCCGCGCCCAGTAACCCTGACTGGGGCCTTGTGATGGACTTTTCCGGCGCCCTCCTCTACCGTCAATCATTTGTGATGAGAAACGCATTATGTCGCAGGCCCTGCTAGGCCTTCCCTGTATCATCCTGCTCGCCTGGCTGAGCAGCAGCAATCGGCGTCAATTTCCGCTGCGGTTGGTCGTCAGCGGACTGCTGGCACAACTGGTGCTGGCCACCGCGTTCCTGAAGGTACCACTGCTGCAGGATGCCCTGCTGTTGATCAATCAACTGGTATTGACACTGGAAGCCGCAACTGGAGAGGGCACGGCAATGGTATTCGGCTTCCTCGGCGGGGCTCCCGCGCCTTTTGAGACAACTTCACCACAATACAGTTTTGTACTGGCGTTCAGGGCACTGCCAATCGTCATTGTCTTCGCTGCACTGAGCGCACTGTTGTGGCACTGGCGGGTGATTCCGGTCGCCATTTCAGCACTGGCGCGTCTGCTGCAGCATTCCATGGGCCTCAGCGGTGCTGTCAGCATGGGTGGTGCCAGCTCAATTTTTGTGGGCATGGTTGAATCGCCGCTGCTGATCAAGCCGTATCTGAAGACGCTGTCCAACAGTGAACTGTTTATGCTGATGAGCGCCGGAATGGCCACGGTGGCAGGCACCGTAATGGGGCTGTACGCGGGCATTCTCGCAGCGACTATACCCTCCTCACTCAGCCATATTCTGGTGGCCTCGCTGATCAGCGCACCGGCAGCCATCATGCTCGCCGCCGTGATGCTCCCACCCGAACGCAGTGAACAGGGTGCGCCTGTGCGCATGCAGTCGCACTATAGTGGCAGCATGGATGCACTTGTCAGCGGCACCGGGGAAGGCCTGCGCCTGCTGTCCAGTATTATCGGCATGCTGATCGTTTTCGTCGCTCTGGTGTATCTCGCAGATGCCGTGCTGAGCCTGGTACCAACAGGGGGCAAACCACTGACACTGGTGGGCGTGTTTGGTCTACTGATGGCACCACTGGCCTGGTTGACGGGCATCCCCTGGGCTGAGGCAACCACAGCGGGCGAACTGCTGGCCACCAAGGTTTTTATCAATGAACTGGTCGCCTACCTGGACCTCGCTGCGCTGGAGCCGGGCGCACTGAGCGCACACAGTCAGCTCATTATGACGTACGCGTTGTGCGGTTTCGCCAACTTCGGCAGCCTCGGCATCATGATCGGCGGGCTGACGGCAATGTGCCCGGAGCGCTCGGCCGATATTCTGCGCCTGGCTCCGCGCGCGATCTGGTCGGGCTTGCTGGCAACCTGTATGACGGGCTGTATCGTCGGCCTGATCCTGTGAGCGGCTCGCAGAAAAAGCGTTTGTCGACGCACCGGCGTTTGCTACTCTAGATATCCACTTGCGAGAGACTAAAAAATCCAATGCCCTCCAAATACGACATCCACCCGGACTTTGCAAAGTTCCCGGTATTTACCTTCAAATTCAGCGCAGCGATCGTGTGGCTGATGAATTTACTGATCAGGGTGACCCGCTGGCTGGGCAAACGCTCTTTTGATCTGGCAACCGAAAACCACACGCTCAGCAGTGCCGATGGCAGTCACTTCAAGGTCATGGTAATGACACCGCACACACTGCAGCGGCCGGCCCCTGTACTGCTGTACTATCACGGTGGCGGGTTCGCATTGAGCTACGCAAGTAACCACCTGGCGAATTGTGAACGCTACGCCAATGAGGCGCACTGTGTGGTGGTCTTTGTCGATTACCGGCTCGCGCCGCAGCATCCGTTTCCCTGCGCTTTTGATGATTGCTACACCGCACTGGAGTGGGTCGTCAAAGAAAGCGATTCCCTTGGCATTGATGCCTCGAAGATTGCTGTGGGTGGCGACAGCGCGGGCGGCGCCCTGGCTGCCGGTGTCGCGCAAAAGGCGCGCGATGAGCAACTGGTCACGCTGTGCGGGCAGTTATTGATATACCCCGTGCTGGACAACAGTTGCTCCACGCCATCCGCCACAGACTTTGTCGATGTGCCGCTGTGGAATGCCATCTCCAACGGCCGCATGTGGGAGATGTATCTCAGCCGGTATGCAGGTGACGCAACACCACCTTATGCCGCACCCGGGCACGGTGAATTGCGGGACCTTCCGCTGAGCTACGTGGAGACAGCAGAATTCGACCCGTTGAGAGATGAGGGCTTGAATTACATCGCGGCGCTACGCGTAGAGAATATCGAGGTTGTCGCCAACGAAACCCAGCGAACCATTCACGGCTACGACGGCAATGCGAAAAGCAGCCTCGCCAGGCAATCCATGCTAGAGCGCATTCAGTTTCTGCAGAAGGCCTTCGCCGCCGCTGCCGACTAGTGTCCGGGGTCAAATAGTCGGGGTCGCGATAACCAGCTGATCGATGTTCATCTCGGCACCATCGGTGCCATACCCGGTGACGTCACTGGCACTGGCAAACTGGGCGGCACTGAACTGTGGTGGGTAGACCACACTGAAGCGGACCGCCTGCACCTTGCTGGACTGGTAAAACTCGGGCATAGCAGCACTCTGAGTTGACACCGCTCCAATGCCCGCTGGATTCAGAACCACGACATACAGTGTGTTCGTGCCATTTTCGGAGCGCGTGTAGCTGTGAACCTGCAGGTGCTCATTGTTGCTGGCCGACACACCTCGCGGCCACTGCGCCGGTGGCAGGCCGTCGACATCAATCGTCGGATATTCGAACCGGAACTCGATAGCGCCGAGCAGGTTTTGCTCTGTAAACACCACTTGCGGATCTCGAAGTATGTACTTGACCTGATCCGCGGGCCGCAACATGTTCAGCGTATTCAGCCCGCTGACTGACATGATGGGGTTGACCGAACCGGCGCCCGGCAGGATTTTCAGCGAGCGCGTCAGCGCCGATCCCAAACCCTGTATTTCCAGCGTCGCTGTACCATCGGACAACGTTGTCGCCAGACCGGAATTGGGGTCGACCAGATCGATCGCCGCAAACCAGAAACCACTGTAACCATCCTCTCCCAGGTCCTCTGTGTGATTCAGTTCGCTGGTCCGGTCTACGTTGAGCGGAAACACCTCCCTGACGGTCACATCGGCCTGGGTACTGCCGACATCTGTCAGAGTAGCACTCAGGTCGGTAGCAGACAGATTCACCTGCCCCAGCTCTTCGTGCGACCCCAGACCGATGAGAATTGTGCCGCCGTTCTGCACAATTTTATTCATCGAGTCACTGGCACTACATGCGACAAGCCATTGGGGCACTAACAGTAGCAGCGCTATTACGCGGATAATGTTCATCTGGCACTCCGGACGTCAATGTCGGGGAACTGCGTGACAGCTATATCACTCAGAAAAAACCCATCGGGTTGGTATCATAGCTCACCAGCAGATTCTTGGTCTGCTGGTAATGTTCCAGCGCCATCTTGTGGGTTTCACGGCCAATACCCGATTTTTTATAGCCACCAAAAGCGGCGTGAGCCGGATACGCGTGGTAACAATTCATCCACACACGGCCCGCTTGTATACCGCGACCCATGCGAAATGCCCTGTTGGTATCCCGCGTCCAGACGCCGGCACCGAGGCCGTACTCAGTGGCGTTGGCAATGGCCAGTGCCTCGGCTTCATCCTTGAATGTTGTCACACCGAGCGTAGGGCCGAATATCTCCTCCTGGAACACACGCATGTCGTTGGTGCCCTGCAGCAGGGTGGGCTGTACATAAAACCCACCGGCAATATCACTGCCGACAACAGCCTTTTCACCGCCGAGCAGGAATTTGGCGCCATCGGATCGGGCGACATCCATATATCCCATGATGCGATCAAACTGTTCGCGCGACACCTGCGCTCCTACCATGGTCTCGGTATCCAGCGGGTTGCCCTGCTTGATCATTTTCGCCCGCTCCATCACACGCTCGATGAAGTCATCATAGATGCTCTCCTGCACCAGCGCCCGCGAGGGGCAGGTACAGACTTCGCCCTGATTGAAAAAACCGAGCAGCAGGCCCTCAACACATTTGCTGACGAACTCGTCCTCCTGCGCCATCACATCCTCAAAGTAGATGTTGGGTGACTTACCCCCCAGTTCTACAGTCGACGGGATCAGTGTCTTGGCAGCGCTGGAAAGGATGAGGTGCCCCACCGCAGTGGATCCCGTGAACGCGATCTTGGCAATACGGTCGGAGCTGGCCAGCGCCTGCCCGATCTCCTCGCCGAAGCCATTGAGAATATTGATCACACCCGGCGGCACCAGATCGGCGATCATTTCCATCAGCACCAGAATGGAGATCGGTGTCTGCTCGGCGGGTTTCAATACCACGCAATTGCCGGCCGCCAGAGCCGGGGCGAGTTTCCAGCCCGCCATCAGCAGTGGGAAATTCCACGGAATGATTTGCCCCACCACACCCAGTGGCTCGTGGAAATGATAGCTGACCGTGTTGCCATCAATGTCGCTGGCGCTGCCCTCCTGAGCCCGCAGGCACCCGGCAAAATAGCGGAAGTGATCCACCAGCAGCGGGATATCGGCGTTCAGGGTTTCACGTATCCCCTTGCCATTCTCCCAGGTTTCCACATAAGCCAGCGTCTCCAGGTTGGCCTCTATGCGATCGGCTATTTTCAGCAGCGTATTGGAGCGCTCCGCTACCGGTGCCCTGCCCCACGCAGGGGCGGCCCCATGCGCCGCATTCAGGGCGAGATTCAGGTCGGCGGGCGTGGAACGCGCCACCTCGCAGAAGGCGGCGCCGGTAACCGGCGTTACATTCTCAAAATACTGTCCCTCGGCCGGCGCGACCCACTCGCCCCCGATGAAATTGTCATATTTGTCGCGGAAATTGAACAGGGCGCCTTCTGACCCTGGCATGGCGTACAGCATGGGCTACTCCTCTGGAGTTCTTATGTTGACATTCAATATAGTCCAATCCGCAACAATTTACAGCGCAGATTATGGTGTTCGAGGAGCGGACACAGCGACCCCTCCGGCGAACAGGAACACTTTACGCCTTGTTGATACCATGTTGTCAAGCATGTCGCTACACAGCACCGATCTACGCAGGCTGCTGGGGCACAAAGCAGCGATTACTGGCAGCTCGACTGAGGCCCTGGCGATCTGAGTTCAGCGGTTAGTTTGAGCAGGCGCTCATGACTCGACAGTTGCGTTGCCTCGTCGACTCCCGGCAAACCAGCCCGCACAATCAGATGGCTGAGAGCTATGCGATCGATATACTCCGCCAGTTTATCGCGTGCGTAGTGGCGATCGCCGACAATCGCCCACTCGTCTACGGCAATGTGCTTTTTTCTGAAAGCGCTCGGTACGCTTTCAGCAAGTGCCGTGCGCACCTGCTCCGCCTGCCTGGCATCCTCCGTCACAAAGACGGTGCGCATAACAGGAATCGTCGACACCGCGTCCTGTCCGGCGTCGGCCACATCGCGGTGATAACGCCGGTAATTGCCTTCCAGCACATCGATAGACTCAATCGGTGACGCCAGATAGGGCAGACCCAGCCGAGCTACCTGCTGCAGCGCCAGCGGTCCGAATGCCGCCACCCACAGCGCAGGAGAGGGACGCTGTATTGGCAGTGGTGAGAGCCTGACAGGCTGGCCATTTTCATCGCTATCCAGAGCCTCTCCACTCCACGCGCGCTGCATTATGTCGAGATTGGCCTGAAACAGTTTACGTTTGTCGCCAGCATCTACACCAAACGCCTTGAACATGGTGCCGGACAGGCCGCGCCCAAGGCCAAGAATTAATCGCCCTTCGCACAACTGATCAAGCACCGCTACTTCTTCGGCAGCCAGCAGCGGGTTGCGAATGGGCAGCAGATAGGACGTACACCCCAGACGAATACGCTGTGTCCGCCCGGCTATAGCGGCCAACAGCATCAACGGCGATGGAATGGCAGCGCTGCCACTGAAATGATTCTCCGGCAACCAGAATGAGTGGAACCCCTGAGCTTCGGCCTGCTCGGCCTGCGCGCATAATGCCTGCGCGGAGCCAAGCGCATGCCAAGCCCAGGCCGTCGTACCTACCACGAGGCCCGTTGTCATGCCCATTTCACAATAGTTAGTGGCTCCAGGGAACGCTGATCATAAACCAACCTGGATTAGACTCAGCTAACCTTCACCACCAGTTTGCCGAAATTTGCCCCTGAAAAAAGGCCGAAAAACGCTTCCGGCGCATTCTCCAACCCGTCGACAACATCCTCTCGATATTTGATTTTTCCCTCTGCCACCCAGCGGCTCATATCCGCGACAAATTCCGGAATGCGCGCCCGATAGTTACCAACGATGAAACCCTGCACTTTTAAACTGCGCTGCAGGATAAGTGCCTGCATAATACTCATGCGATCCGGCCCGGGCGGTAACTCCGTCTGGTTGTAGTGTGCGATCAGACCGCAAATCGGTACGCGGGCAAAATTGTTGAGCAGCGGCATCACTGCCTCCCAGGAGCTGCCACCGACGTTTTCAAAATACACGTCTATACCGTCCGGGCAGGCTGCGGCCAGTTGTGCAGCCATGTCCTTATCGTAATGGCTGACACACGCATCATAGCCCAGTTCCTCCACGGCGTACTCACACTTCTCCTTTGCGCCCGCTATGCCGACCACCCGGCACCCCTTGAGCTTGGCGATCTGTCCCACCACCGACCCAACTGCACCCGTTGACGCTGCCAACACGACGGTATCGCCCGGCTGGGGTTGACCGATATCGAGCAACCCCACGTAGGCAGTCAGCCCCGGCATACCCAGCACACCCAGCGCGTAGGAGGATGGGACAATACGCGGGTCCACCTTCATCAGATCACTGCCATCTGATAGTGCGTAGTCCTGCCAGCCGGCGTACGCCGTTACCAATTCGCCTTCGGCAAAACCGGGGTTGCGTGTCGCCACCACCTCGCTCACCGTGCCGCCGACCATCACGTCATCCAACGCCACCGGCTCGGCGTAACTCTTGCCCGCGTTCATGCGGCCACGCATATACGGGTCCAGCGAGAGAAACCGGGTCTGCAGCAATACCTGCCCCTCTTCCGGTTGCGGCACGGGTGCTGTCTCAAGACGGAAATTTTCGACGCCCGGCTTGCCCTCCGGCCTCGATGCCAAAACCCAGCGGCGGTTGGTCGCGGACGTTGCGGCCTGAGCCGGGTTCACTGCCAGCGTACCCAGTGCGGTGAGTGAAGCCAGCGTAAACTCTCGACGGTTCATATTCATGGTAAGCCTCATTTTAGAATTAGATTGCAAAGACTAACCATAGCTCACTCAGCTCACACTGTCGCGTTATCAGCACGCGTAATCAGTCCATTAAAAAGAATACCTGCCACAACAGGTAGTCAAATTTGAACCGATAGAACGAATCCTCGTCCACGGCACAGCCTTACACCCAAAAGTTGAGTAAACTGCAGACAAATGCTTGTGGGAGCGAAGGACATGTATGATCTGGTTATTCGAAATGCAACGATAGTAGACGGTACGGGCAAGCCTGCTTTTACGGGCGATCTGGCTGTCAGTGACGGCAAAATTGCTTGCCTCGGTGAGGTCAGTGACAAGGGCAGGAGAGAAATAGATGCCGATGGCAAATTGCTGACGCCAGGCTGGGTGGATGTGCACTCCCATATGGACGGACAGGCCACCTGGGACCCCCTGTGCAGCCCGGCCGCTAATCACGGCATCACCACACTGGTGATGGGGAACTGCGGCATCGGCTTCGCACCCTGCAAGCCGAACCCCGAGGCCCAGGCCCGATTGATCACCGTGGTCGAAGACGTGGAGGATATCCCCGGTGCAGCGCTGCATGAAGGCGTAAAGTGGGATTGGGAAAGTTTTCCGGAGTACCTCGATGCCGTGGAAAAATTCCCGCGAGCCATCGACGTCGGCGCACAGGTGCCACACTGTGCGGTACGCACCTACGTGATGGGCGAACGCGGTGCCAACAACGAGAAAGCCACCATCGAGGATGTGGCCTCGATGGCGGCTATCGTCAGGGAAGGCATAGAGCGCGGTGCGCTGGGCTTCACCACCTCTCGCACCGAACTGCATACCACGGGGGGTGACCAGGCCATGCCCGGTACCTACGCCGACGAAGCAGAGTTGCTGGGTATCGGCAAGGCGATCGGCGAACTGGGCGGCAAGGGTATCTTCGGACTGGTGTCGGACTTCCACAACTGGGAGCAGGAGATGGACTGGATGAAGCGCCTATCCATCGAGAACAACTGCCAGATTAATTTCGTCCTGTTTTTCCGCGAGGAAGCCGACTGGGATCGCGTCCTCAAACAGCTGGACTACTGCCGTCAGGCACAGGCCGAAGGCGCGAAACTTATCCCGCATGTGGGCGCGCGGCCGGTGAATATCCTGCTCAGTTGGGACGGCACCATCAACCCTTTCAGCTTTCACACCCATTACGGCCCGCTGTCGGTGATGACCCACGAACAACGGTACGCTGAACTGCAAAAGCCGGAAGTACGTGCAGCCATACTCGCGGAGGATTTACCTTTGATGGGCGATGCCTTTATGGACACCATCATCGGAGGCTACGACAAACTTTACCCGCTGGGCACCCCGCCCAACTATGAGCCGGGACCCGAGGACAGCATCGCTGCCAGAGCGGCCAAAGCTGGCGTGCCTCCGCAGGAATACTGCTACGATCTGATGATGGAAAACGGCGGCAAAACCGTTGTCTACTTTCCGTGCTTTGGCTACGGCGCCAACGACCTCACCCGCCAGGTCGCGTTGCTGGAAGACGACAGCACGGTCATATCGCTGGCGGACACCGGTGCCCACTGTGGCGTATTGTGCGATGCCAGCGTCCCCACCCAGATGCTCAGCTACTACGTTCGCGACCGCGAGCGCGGCCATCGACTGAAGCTGGAGGAAGTAGTGAAAAAGCAAACCCACGACACCGCCCGCTGTGTCGGCTTGGAGGATCGCGGCACACTGGAAGTCGGCATGAAGGCAGACCTCAACCTGATCGACTTTGACAACCTGCAACTGGGCGCACCAGAAATCATCTTCGACCTGCCGGCCGGTGGACGACGCATGTTTCAGGATGCGCGCGGCTATATCGCCACCATCGTCAGCGGCGAAATCATAATGGAGAATGGGAAGTACACCGGCGCTGTGCCCGGCAAGTTGATTCGGGGTTCTCAGGCAGCACCACAAGCAGCCTGATCACAGCACGGATACCGGCGCAGCAGAGGCGCTGCGCGCCGTCCTCAACGGATGAGTCTGTAGGTTAAATTTATTCGTTCGTCGAGGTGACGCCTGGACTTTGCAATCTGGTGCAACCAGTAGTGTTGAACCTCGCCCTGCATCAATAGGAAGCTGCCATTGGCCAGCGGGATGTCCCGCCTTTCGGACTTGTAGAACCTATGCTTCATTTGCAGGGTGCGACTCTGCCCCAGGCTCACCGAGCCGATAACCGGATTGCGGCCCAGTTCGGGTTCGTCATCGGCATGCCAGCCCATCGAGTCCCGCCCATCGCGGTAACGGTTCAGCAACACACTGTTAAAGCGCGCATTGGACACCTGCTCGATACGCGCCTTGATGTGCAACAGGGCCGGTATCCACGGTGTCGATTCAATGGTAATTCCCGAATACCGATACGTAATACCAGCGTCACCGTACAAGGCGCTCAACCGCGGCTGTTTATGGACCTTGCCATACAGGCGAATCGTTTCCTGCTGCCACTGTATCTCGCGCTGCAGCAGCTCCAGCAACTGAGTCGCTTCGCACGGTGAAAACAGGGCCGCGTAGAGGCGCACATCCCCGTCTGGCATATCGATGCGGTAGGCCGTGTTCGAACACTCACTGTAAGACGAAAACAGATCGTAGGTCATCGACAGGTCCAGACCCGTCGATCGTGGGCGCTTCCGCACAACCGGCTCACCGCGATAAGCGCTGGCGCACCACACAATATGCTCAGATTCAAATATCATTCCCCCACCCGGTATCACGCCGTGTACACTATCACAGATGAGTTCCGGGCCGGCCAATACCGACACTGCAGCGCGTCGAAATTGCCTGTGTAATAAAAGGTAAGTTAGTATTATGGCTGCCATCACCCCGATGAAAGCAATCCAATGTCAGGAGATTTTTTATGGCTCGCAGTATTTCTGAAGCAATACTGGATGTATTGGCCGATGCGGGAGCCCGCGATATATTCGGTGTTGTCGGGGATGTGATCAACCCGTTCGTACTGGCGGCCATAAAAGACCCGCGCTTCCGCTGGATTACAGTCCGTCATGAGGAGCACGCTGGCTACGCCGCCGCCGCGCAATCCCAGCTGACCGGACGCATCGGAGTGTGTGCCGGCACCGCCGGGCCGGGTGCACTGCACCTGATCAACGGTTTGTACAATGCGCAAAAAGAAGGTGCCGCAGTGATCGCCATCACCGGCCAGGTGCCAACCGCGCAACGCGGCAGCGATTTCCACAAAGAGATGGACCTGACCAAGGTGTTCGATGATGTCTGTGCTTACCAAGCCGTTATCGAGACACCGGCGCAGGTGCCACGCATGGTGGAAATCGCAGCGCAGAAATCACTGACTGAACGCGTGGTCACCCGGGTCGAGGTAGCCGCCGACATTTTCGTCAAAGACATTAGCAGCGAGCACTACACCCACCCGCTGGTACACGCGTTACCCGCCGTCTCCGCACCCAAAGCTGAACTGGAGAAAGCCGCAGAACTGCTGCAACAGGGTAGCCGGGTGACGCTGTTTTGCGGTATCGGATGCCGCGCTGCCAAAGCCGATGTACTGGCGCTGGCAGACAAGCTGGGAGCGCCTGTCGCCCACACGCTACGGGCGCTCGATATCTTTCAATACGATGACGGCCCTGTCGTCGGGCTCACCGGCAATATCGGCAACCCGGCCGGCCTGCACGCGGTCAACGACTGCGATGTATTGTTGATGCTCGGCACAGACTTCCCCTACGCCGAATTCCTCCCGGATGGCCGCCCCATCATTCAGGTGGATAACAATGTCGATCATATCGGTCGACGTGCGCCCGTCACGCTGGGACTGGTGGGCGATGTGGGTGAGACAGTGCGTTCGCTGCTCACCCTGCTGAACGATGACAGGAAGTCGGTCAAATTCCGGGATCATCTGGTACAGGTGCGACAGAAGTGGTGCAAGCACATGGATGCGCAGGCGAGCCTGTCACGCACTGACGAACCACTGCACCCGCAGTTATTTGCCAAGGCCATCAGTGATGCTGCCGACGACAACGCGATATTTGCCATTGACGTCGGCGAGTGTGCCATCTGGGTTGCCCGGCAGATGTCGATGGGGGGCAACCGTCGAATGATCGGCGGCTTCAATCACGGCTCGCTCGGTTCGGGTCTGCCCACCGCGCTGGGCGCCTCAGCACTGGACCCCTCCCGACAAGTATGGGCGCTGTGCGGCGACGGCGGATTTGGCATGTCAATGAACGACTTTGTTACCGCAGTCCGCTATGGCTGGCCGCTGAAAGTGTTGATATTCAACAACAGCGAGCTCGGTTTTGTGGCGATGGAAATGCAGGTAGCGGGTATGCCCAAGAACGACGAGGCAACAGGTTTGACCAACCCCGACTTCGCCGCCTACGCCAAAGCGTGCGGCGGTGATGGTGTTCGCGTCGAACACGCCGCCGATATCGTACCAGCCATCAAGCAGGCCATCGCCTCAGACAAACCCTTTATTATCGATGCAATCGTCAGCGCTGGAGAACTCTCGATGCCGCCACACATAGGTATGGAGGAGTTCTACGGGTTTGGCATATCGAAGCTCAAGGAAGGTATTCTGGGCGTCAAGGGGGACCACAGCGTCTGGAAGGAATGGCGCGATGAATTCAAAGCATTTTTTTCCTGATACATACCATTAACTGCCACCGGGAGCACACACCGTGACATTCATGCAGAAACTTTTTTGGGTCATCGCACTGCTCGCCTTCCCGGCAGCAGTCTACCTCTCCACCTGGACCATCACGGGGCAGGTACTCGCTGTTATTCTCGGGCTTTATGTCATTGTCGGCATCTATGATTTGTGGTTCAGCCCCCACACACTGAATCGCCTTTATCCTGTGGCGGCTTACATTCGCTATGCGCTGGAATTCATTCGTCCTGAAATTCGCCAGTACTTTATTGCCGGTGACACAGAGGAGCTGCCGTTCAGCAGAGAGGAGCGCGATCTTGTCTACCGACGCGCCCAGGGTCTGGATGACACCCAACCCTTTGGTACCGAACATGAGATCACCGCGACGGGCTGGCTGGGCGCCGCTCACTCGATAGCGCCAACCGTGGTGAAAGAAGACACCAAGCGCGTGCTGATTGGCGGAGATCAATGCAAACAGCCGTATAGCGCCGCGCGCCTGAACTGCTCGGCCATGAGCTTTGGCGCCCTCAGTGCCAACGCCATTATGGCTATCAACAAAGGCGCCAAGCTGGGCGGCTTCTATCACAATACCGGTGAAGGCGGCTTCAGCCCCTATCACCGCCAGGGCGGTGATATCGTCTGGCAGATAGGCACGGGATACTTCGGCTGCCGCACGCCCGATGGCGGCTTTGACCCTGAATCTTTCAAGAAATCAGCGACCCTCGAACAGGTCAAAATGATCGAAATTAAAATTTCGCAGGGTGCGAAACCTTCACATGGCGGCGTACTGCCCGCTGCGAAAGTCTCCGAAGAAATTTCGCGCATTCGCCTGGTCAACATAGGCGAAGATGTGATCTCGCCTCCGGGTCATCGCGAGTTCAATACCCCCAAGGGCCTGCTGGATTTTGTCGTGAAACTGCGCGATTTGAGCGGCGGCAAGCCGGTGGGATTCAAGTTGTGCATCGGCCGAAAATTTGAGTTTCTGGCGATCTGCAAGGCCATGCTGGAAACGGGAATAACGCCTGATTTCATCACCGTGGATGGTGCAGAAGGCGGCACTGGCGCCGCGCCGGTCGAATTCACCAACCGCTTGGGCGTACCCTGCCTGGAAGGCACCAGTTTCGTCCACAACTGTCTTGTCGGGACAGGCTTACGAGACAGGATCCGGGTCATTTCATCGGGCAAGACCGCTACCGGCTTTGATATCGTTACCAAGCTGGCCGTCGGCGCGGACTTGACCAATGCAGCGCGCACCATGATGCTCTCGCTGGGCTGCATTCAGTCCCAGTCATGTAACACCAACAAGTGCCCGACCGGTATCGCCACCCAGGACCCGAACCGGGGCAAGGCACTGGATGTCGAAGCGCGGCACAAACGCGTTGCCAGTTTCCAAAAGCGCACACTTCACTCAGCGTTTGAAATGATTGGTGCAATGGGGATAGATGATCCCGATACCCTATTCCCACACCTGATCTGGCGGCGCAGTGCAGATGGCGTCAATCAACATTTTGACGATGTTTTCCCACCGCTGGCGCCCAATGTGCTGCTTGAGGAAGAGAAAATTCCCAGCGACTGGATACTGGACTGGCAGCTCGCATCAGCGGACAGTTTTGCGCCCAATACCGAGATCTTGCGAATGGCCCAGCAGGCGGGCGGAGACAAATGAACACTGGCTGACCGCTAGTCCCGGGGAACTGGCCGGATTACTTTGCCACGCGGTGGAAGTATTCGCGCGCCAGTCTGCTCAATACGACATCCGGTATGACTGGCAGGATTACTCTGTCGCGTAGTGGAAACTTTCGGGCTGCCCCTTGAACGCGTTGCCGGCATGATCGATGCCATAGTGAGTGATGCGGTATTCGCCGGCCGGGGCATCCACCGGAATCGCCCAGCTAAGCTGTGCTATATAGGCATCGTCCTCAAATCGCCAGTGCACGCGGGTGTTCCAATCCCCGTCGTCGGCAACGACTCGCCAGCCAGCAGGTGTTCTGCGCTCCACCAGCATAAAGTTATTCCCTGTCGTGAAATGCGCCGTGGGGTTAACTGACAGAAAGTCGATCTCAACGGTCTCACCCTGCCCGTACTCAGACTCAGCCGAGATCAGTGCATCTCCGTAATGCGTCCCCGCACGCGGCGACGTTGCTTCGCCGATGGGAAGCGGCTGACCACGCGCTTTGCCGCGCCAGTCGTCATAGGGAATATCATCAGACACCGGCGCACCAGATTGCAGGGCACTGGCCAGTTCACTGGCGACCTGCTGGTAAGCCGGCAAACTCCAGCGTCCATGCAATGTATGGCCACCCTCGTACTGCTGCAATTGATATTCTTCCGGGGTGGTCACGTAACCAGCGTATCCATTGGCGTAACCGGCAAGAACGATATAGCGTGCCCAGTCGCCGAGTTCCTCCATCACGCTGTTACGCAAGCGTCTACCCGCCATGGTCGTAGCTTCCACAGGTAAAGCAAGTATCACCAACTGGCCAATGCGTGCAACGGTCACTGAGTGTATCTGTGATTGCAAAGGGGGGTCACCGGTGCCGGTCTCAAACAGGATGGGCTTGGGTGATTGGCAGGCGTGAACCGACTCCGTCCACTTCGGCGCTCCGGTCACAGCGCGAATCAACCAGTCCAGCCATATGCGCTGCTCCACCATGCCCTCGCGGAACAGAAAGTGTCCGCCGCCATCCTCTGTAGAACCC
This sequence comes from Halioglobus sp. D3-4, assembly GCF_055809315.1. Lineage (NCBI taxonomy): Bacteria > Pseudomonadati > Pseudomonadota > Gammaproteobacteria > Cellvibrionales > Halieaceae > Halioglobus > Halioglobus sp. D3-4. Next base: position 211,716 of record NZ_CM147907.1, on the reverse strand, counting down.
CCGGCAAAGGAATAACCATAGGCCGACGGGCAGGTGCGCTGTTCCCCGTCACCGCTGAAGCGAGGCATAACTCGGTAATCGCTTAAATCGACATAGACGCGCCGCGAATCTACCGGGCCGCGAAGTTCTTTGTCCGCCTCTTGAAACAGCTGCTTTGCCAGCTGCAACTGGCGCTCACCCATAATCCGCGTAGTCTCCACATCCGAGGCACCGGGCCCGGTATTGTCCAGATTGGTATTCGGTGTGACATCACCGGGGTCGGACTGCGCAAACGCCGCGACGAAATCCTCATCCGATGCATAGGTAACACCCGCCTCGCGCTCCATCTGCAAAGAGGCAAACCCTTTGTGATCGCCGGAAATCAGGTGGTTGTAGAAGTTCATCGCGGTGGGGTGCAATGCGTACCAGTTGAGCATGCCGATCGCCCCCGAGTCATCGACAAACTTCAGCACTGTCATGGTTGTATTGGTATCTGTACTATAGCGGGCACGCTCCTCGTGCGGGTTCTCAAGATACGCCACGATAGAGCGATTGGCCCCGGCATTGTGCAACTCTCCCCTGGCGATAAAGATATTCCCCGGTTGCAGGTCCCGGTGCGCCTTTACTATCGATGCCGTAATACCGCCTACAATGGTTTCATAATGCTCGGGATAAAGTCCGCCATCGAGCCCGGTTTCCGTGCGCGATTGCCAGTAGCCGCCGGGGCCGGAATGCGTGTGGGTGGCGGTGATAATGACATTGTCCAGATCGTAGGCAGTGCCGAATTGCCGCTTCAGCCGATCGACAACATCCAGGGTGATATGGTGATCGATACTGCCGAGATCGGCACTGACAAACACCAGTCGCCGGGTCGGATCATCCGCTTGAACAATAATGAATGCCCGTGAACGCAGGCGGGTATGCAGCCCTTCTCCTAGCTGATCCGGACGACCAAAGCCCCAAAGCTGCACACCGACAAGTGGACCGGTCACATCGGCGATGCCGCGCCCAATACTGTAGTGATACGGTGGCTGCGCAGCGCAAACTGCCGCATAGAAAACCGCTGCCAGTCCAAACAGGCTGCGCAGAACCGCCCGGTTGGTCAATGGCCTGTTAATCCGCAGACTGCGCCGGCGAGAACTCCGACTCCGGCTCCTCCTTTTTTGTGCTGCGAATTTTCGTCGCGGAACTGACGCTAACCAACCAGTAGGTCACACCCAGTGCCAGCGTTACCACGCCGATGGCGAACACATAAGATGCGGGAGTGTCAGTGAGATCGAGTACGATGACTTTACGCGCGATAGCCATCAATGCTGTCGCAACCACCAACTGGATAGGTAAAGTATTGGAGCCTAGATACAGGCGAATATTGATAAAAATTTCGACGGCGATCAGTACCACCATAAACGCGCCGAAAATCTCGAATATCTCGCTGACAGTCAAATGTAATATTGGCGGCTCTTTCAGCGCGTCGTAGAGGTGGTACACAACGTCGAGTACGCCGAGAAAGATCACCAGCACCATCAGTATCGCAAGCATTCTGATGCACAGGCGAATCGCACTGTGCAGTACACGGATCAATGGATCGTGGAAGTCTGTGGAAAGTTCCTGATGGAAAGCAGACTCGTCTCTGGGTTCCTCCTCCGTCATTTCCGCTCACTCCCAAACTGTCGCCGGCGCCGACCGCCAGGCTCACGCAACGAAAGTACTGGGAATTCCCGCTGCAGGCAAGACCCGGGGACAGATTAACCCTCTGTGGTGTATCAATCGTGGCGCGATCGCCGGTAGTGCTCGGTGGTAAAGCCGCGATGTTGCATAAACCGCGCGCGCCGCGCCTCCTCCTTGATATCCGCCGGCGGCTGTTCACCAAACTTGCTTTTCAACACCTCTGCTGCATGCGCATGCCAGTCAATTTCCAGATCGTCCATCGTCAGCGCTATGTCAGACCGGGTAATGCCGCGCTCACGAAGCTCTTCACGCAGGCGCACAGGCCCATAGCCGCGTTCAATACGTTGGCGGACGTAACTTTCAGCGAAACGCATATCACTCTGGAGGTTCTCCTCGGCGAGCCGAGCCAGCTGTTCATCCAGTAATTCACCGTCGGGGAAACGGCGTTTGAGTTTCCGGCGCAACTCCCAAACAGAGTGTTCCCGGCGTGCCAATAGGTTCATCGCCGCCAGGCGGATGTCAGCAGGGTCAATGGCGGTATCCACCGCCTCCGCTTCGTCAGCCATGAAAAAAAAAGGCGCCGAGTACGTGAATGGGGGAAGCGGGACCCCGGCGCCTGTGGAAAGGGTTCATTAAAAACACGGTATCCAACTGCGTGTTATTCCTCCGACAGGGATTCCTCTTCACTTTCGTCCTTAGCGGCCTCGGCGTCTTTTTTCGGCGCATCCAGATTGAGCATCTGCGCGCGAATCTGCCCTTCAATTTCACTGGCTACCGCAGGATTACTACCCAAAAACTTGGCGGCGTTGGCTTTGCCCTGACCAATTTTGTCTCCTTTATAGGAATACCAGGCGCCAGCCTTGTCCACCAGATTGAGCTTGACGCCCCAGTCGAGAACCTCTGCCAATTGATAGATACCGGAGCCATACATGATCTGAAACTCGGCCTGTTTGAAAGGTGGGGAGACCTTGTTCTTCACGACTTTCACCCGTGTTTCGTTACCGATGACTTCGTCGCCATTCATAACCGAGCCGGTACGGCGGATATCCAGGCGCACCGAAGAATAGAACTTGAGCGCGTTACCGCCGGTAGTCGTTTCCGGGCTGCCGAACATCACACCAATCTTCATACGAATCTGGTTGATAAAGATCACCAGACAGTTGGTCTGTTTGATGGATGCCGTCAACTTGCGCATGGCCTGACTGAGCAATCGGGCCTGCAGGCCCATATGCGACGCACCCATTTCACCCTCGATCTCGGCTTTCGGTGTCAATGCCGCTACCGAATCGATGACCAGCACTTCCACCGCGCCGGAACGCACCAGCATCTCCGCCACTTCCAGTGCCTGTTCACCCGTATCGGGCTGGGACAGGATCAAATCATCCACCTGGACACCCAATTTTTCCGCGTATGATGGATCGAGTGCATGTTCCGCATCGATAAACGCTGCATTGCCGCCCAGTTTCTGGCACTCCGCGATCACCTGCAGGGTCAGGGTTGTTTTACCGGATGATTCAGGACCATAGATTTCGCAGATTCTCCCCCGTGGCAGCCCGCCTATACCCAGCGCAATATCCAGACCCAGAGAGCCCGTAGAAATGGAGGGAATTGCCACCCGCTCCTTGTCTCCCATGCGCATAACAGTTCCCTTGCCGAACTGTTTCTCGATCTGGCTCAGTGCTGCGTCGAGTGCTTTCGTCTTGTTAGCGTCCATAATGGCCTCTCTCTTTATGCTGGTAATCAGCGAATTCCCGTTTAATCCCGCCCTGGTTCCCGTTCATCCCGCTGTCAGCAACGTTGGTTTGATTGCAAGCGCTGTACAGCAAAACTACTGTATATATACTCAGTTGTTTGAATTCGGATTGCAAGCCCTGAAAGCGATTAAATTTGGCCATTTGACGCTACCGGAAAATACCTGCCTGAATTATCGACAGGTGCAAGACCACAGCGGTGTTCACGCTGCGGGCTTGCCCTGCGCTGCAAATGCAGCACTGATACCGGGCAGGTAATCCCGCTCCAATGTCGCTCTGGCAGCGGTATCGAGAGCCATCCAACTGACCCTCAACTCTCGCCAGACACGCACTTGGAAAGTTTTCACCACCGTCCGGAAGGGATAATCGAGCAAGTATCCGTTATACAGTGCGCGGTGGCAGTCGAACGCGGCTTCATTGAACAGTGTTTCGCCACGAGCAATTGCGGCTTTGTAGGCGTTCTCGTTCTGCACCATCAACGGTATAAACGTCTTGCCGATCATCTGCAGCAGTGGTTGTAGAGCCGGGGTCAGCATCAGCTGCCCCCCCTCGTCTCTGTGCAGGCCCGAGCGGATGCCGCACAACCAGCGCAAAGTCTGCGGCGCGAGTTTCTCCAGAAGAGCAATGGCCTCCGGGTCTACGAGGTTCATGCCGAGCTGACCGTAGGCACTCGCATCAGCCAGTGTGAAGCGGGCTCCCAACAGATAGGGCTGTTCTGCCAACAGCTGCTCCATGGCCGCAAGATAACCGCGCCAGGCCTCGTCCAGCAGTTCATGGGTAGCGGGAAAACCGGCGCGCGACGGCGGCGTTCTATCGCGGCCTACACCGGCGTCGTAACCCTCGGGCGCAACACTGAACAGATACGGGCAGCGCGAGACCTGCCGCCGGTAGAGGCGCGCGGCAAGCAGCGGCGCCAGCCCCGGTAATAGCAGTGGCCGAAACTCCCGCGCGGTCATGTCACCCATCGGCGTGCTACGCGCAGAGCCGACCCAGCGCATGTGGTGCACCATATACAGGCCGAACTCATCGAAGGCCTCGTCTATCAACTGGCAGATAAACGCGAGTTGGGGATCAACCGGCTGCAGCGCCTCTGCACGACGTTCAGGATGCTGGTCCAGATAGCTTGCGAGCGAGGAGGAGTCGTAGTAAAAGCGACGACCATCCTCGGTGTAGAACGGCACTGCCGGATACTCATCCAACTCGGCGGACATCGACGGGAAACGCCCGACTGTGCCGCGGCGTTTCGCCCTGCCGAGGCGCACCAACATACACAGGGACGACAGTCGTCCACCCTGCTCTGGCCAGCGTTCCCAGGCGTGGCCGGAAAAATCCAGTAGCGCCTGCATTTTCAACTGGTAGGGTGACGCCGTCAGGCCCCAGAGAATAAATTTCGCCATTATCCGCAGTTACCGCAATCAAGCCGACAATACTGACACCCATCTGCTACCGGCGCAATTATTCCGGTGCACAGCCCCACAATCCACGGCATAACTAAGGTAAACCTCCGACGTCGCGGACCTGCTAGTAATCGCGCGCTGAACGACATGCCGGAGGCGATAACAGACAGGCCAGCAGACACTACCCGACAGTGTCCGAAGTTGCGAATAGCGTTCATACGCAACCTGTCTACAGGTGTTTTGTGAGGCACTGAACAGTTTCACAGATACCGTCACAGATTGAAGAATTCGCGGTCGCCATCGACTTCTTAATATTTATTTTCCCTGCTACACTCGCCGCATGATAAAAGTAACCGGTTTTCGTATTGTCGCTGGCGGGCATGGACATCCCACCACGGTTCTCGACACTCATCAGCTCGAAGAGGTGCTACCCAATCTCGAATCGGGCTGGGTTGGGGAGCGGCTGGGCATGAAGACCCGTCGTGTAGCACTCCCGCACGAACGCGTCGTTGACCTCGGCATTTCTGCAACCGAACAGGCTCTGGCACGGGCCGGATGGAGTGGCGACGACCTCGACCTCATAGTGTGCGGCGCCTCCTTTCTGGAAGACCTGATGCCAGCCAGAGCGTCGGTAATTGCGCAGGCTGTGAACCCTGATGCAGTGGCCTTCGATGTCAACGCGGCCTGTTCGTCCGCGCTGTATGCCATCGCCGTCGCACATTCAATGATGAGTGCGGACTCCTCGCTAAAGCGCGCGGCAGTGTGTGTTGTCGAGCGACCGACAGCCAGCGCAGATTACCGTGATTCCCACTCGTCAGTATTCTTCGGTGACTCCGCCGCCTGCCTGCTGGTAGAGCGCAGCGATACCGAATCGGGCTTTGGCATCGAGGTCATTTCCATGTTGAATGACGCGAGGCATTCCGAGGCTGTGCGGGTACCTCGCAACGGACATTTCCAGCACGACAATCGCAGTGCATTTCGGCATGTGATGGAAATGGGCGAGAAAGTATCTCGCGCCGCACTTGAGGGCGCCGGTCTGGGTGTCGAGGACATAGCCCATATCGTCGGCCACCAGGCCAACCAAAGCGTATTAGGCTCGCTGGGCGAACGACTTGGCGTCCCCTGGGGGCGACAGTGGCACAATTTTGAGTGGGCCGGCAACCAGGGCGCAGCTGGTGTCCTCACCGCGTTTTGCGGCGCGTGGTACGAAAACCTCGACACACTTTCCAGCGGTGACCGCGTGCTGCTCAACACAGTCGGTTCCGGCTACACCGCTGCAGCTGTCCTGTTGCGATGGCTGGGATGAGCGCCCTCCCTTGACCGGGCAAGCAATGGCGCCCGGACTCGGGCTGGTGCTGCCGAAAGGCCCAGGCCCCGTCGCCCAGTGGCCCAGCGCAGGCGAGGCATTCGCCCAGTTGGAGTCCGACGGCTGTTCGGCAATCTGGCTGACGGACCACCTTTTCTTTCCCTCAGATACACCCGACGCTCTCACCATGGCTGCCGTTGCAGCGAGTGCAACACAGGAGTGCCTGATCGGCACCGGTGTCATCCAGTTGCCGTTGCGTCAGGTTGCCGCGGTAGCCAAATCCTGCGCCACATTAGCGGCGCTGTCGAGCGGGCGTTTTGTGCTCGGCGTCGGTGTCGGCGAACACCGGCAGGAATACGAGCGCGCGGGGGCTACATTCGCCAACAGGGGTGCTGCCCTGGACCACGGCATTGGCGAGCTGCGAGAATTATGGTCACCCGGAGACAGCTGGTTTGAGCAGCGCCCGGCTGCACCCGATATTCCCATCTGGGTCGGCGGTCGCTCGGAGCGTTCGCTGCAGCGAGCCGCCGTTGCGGGCGACGGCTGGTTCCCTATGTTTATTTCCGCGGCGAGCTTTTCGCGTCGCTTAAAACAACTCGACGAACTGGCGGAAACCGCCGGCAGGGACCCGGCTGAAGTGCAGAGGGCGGTGCTGGTAATCGCCTCGGTCGACCGGGCTGATTGGAGCGCAGACGATGCCCGTAGATGGGCGACCAATCTTTTCCGCGCCGACCCAGCGGCGATAGAGCGCCACGTCATCACTGGCTCCGCGGGACAAGTCGCCGACAGCCTCCACGCATTCCGCGAGGCCGGAGCCGGGCATATCGCCGTTCTCATCGCCTCTGATGATGCGGTAGAGGCGCATGGCGCCCTCGCCAAAAAGTGGCACTAAGCCGCGGCGTCTATTTCGTCAAAAAAGATTGTAGGGGCAGCCAGAGCTATCCATCGTCGCGCTTACTGCGTACATCTTCAGCCATAGACTCCAGTAACCGGAACGTCGAAGTCGGATCCTGCCGCTTGAGTTCCAGCAGTTCCATCTCGGGTCCATCCCCGACCGTAATCTCCTCGACACCCTCGGCGATGCCTTGCAAGATACGTTCGGCACACACAGTGACGTCCATACCCGATTCTATATCAGCGTCCTGCATACCGGTGGGTTCTCCCGTTCCCGTGAGGGCATTGGCGCCGATATTAGTGCGGATGAAACCGGGGACGATGGTGGTTACCCTGATACCGCTGTGTGCAACCTCTGTGCGCAACGCGTCGAAAAAACCCATTACCGCGTGCTTGGCGGCACAGTACCCGGTGCGCAGCGGCACTCCAACCTTACCTGCCACGCTCGCCGTTACCAGCACATGACCGCTACCCTGCTCCACCATTATCGGGAGTACAGCCTTGGTCAGCGCAATCTGTGCAATGACATTGAGTTCGAACAAAGTGCGGTAAACCTGCAGCTCGGTTTCCAGGCAGAAAGAGCGCTGCGAAGTACCGGCATTATTGATCAACATGTCGATGCGTCCATACGCATCCTGCACTGCGCGCACCGCTTTGGGCAGAGCATCGTAGTCCTGTACGTCAAGTGGCAGAAGCAGCAACGCGCCATCATCGGCACCCGCTGCAATACACCCATCGCGCACACGGCGCAGTTCAGGCACATTGCGCGCCGACAGCACCACACTCGCGCCGGCAGCTGCAAAAGCCCTCACGAGCGCCTCTCCTATGCCAGATGAGGCGCCGGTTATCCAGACCACCTGCTGAGCAAACGCGCTCTCTACTGTACCGGGTGTAACAGGCATGGAACTCTCCTTCACGGGGGCGCGGCTGCCAGATCCGCGCGCAGTGTGCGCGCCGCCAGATAAAAGTGACAGGCCGACCAAAACATGATGGCGGGCAACAGATAGAGCATCGCGTAACGTAGGGAATCTGTGCCCAGCGAACCCTGTAACGCATCGCTGAGCATACCCGTACTCCAGGGTCCCAACCCGAGCCCAATGATATTAATGATCAGGAAGAGAATTGCCGAGGACAGCGCGCGCATGCGTAAACCTACCAGCCCATGGGTGGTTGCGATGACATTCCCCAGATAAGTATTAAAGAGAATACCGGGCACGATCCCTAGTAGGAGAGACGCATAGGCGTTGGGAACAAGGTAGATTGCAACCATAAAAGGCACGCAGATAAAACCTGCCAGCGAGGGCAACCACAAATACCAGCGCTGGTCCCGCCGCCCCATTCGATCGGCCAGCAAACCTCCGCAGAACACGCCCACTGCGCCACCGAGTCCAATTGTCAGCGACAACCACGTACCGAGTTCACCGGTGGTCATATCGTGCGAACGGATCATAAACGATGCTATCCAGTTGCTGGTACTGTAGCCGGCAAATGCATTCAGTGCGGCGCCCAGAGCCATATGCCGGAAAGATCGTCGGCTCCACAGCAGCGCAAGTACATCGCGCAGGGGTACCACCGCATCGTGGTCCTGGCGCTCCTCATTCAGTCCGCGAACCGGTTCGGTGATGGTAAAGCGCACGATAATGGCCAACACGATACCCGGAATACCGACCACCATAAACGCAACGCGCCAGCCAAAAAACTCATTCAACCAACCGCCGGCGAGAAAACCAAAGAGTATCCCAATACTGACACCCATGGAGTAGAAACCGATGGCGCTAGCGCGCTCATTCGGACCGAAAATATCAGAGATAATCGCGTGCGAAGGAGGGCTGCCTCCAGCCTCACCCACACCGACGCCGATGCGCGCCAACAGCAACTGAACATAGTTCTGCACCAGGCCGCTTATCGCCGTCATAAAGCTCCAGACAAAAAGCGATAACGCCACGATATTGCGCCTGTTGGAACGGTCTGCCCAACGCGCGATGGGAATACCCGCTGTCACATAGAATACGGCAAAGGCAAAGCCGGTGAGCAAACCGAGTTGGGCGTCAGAAAGTGCCAGATCAGCTTTGATCGACTCCTGCAGAATTGCCAGCAATTGCCTGTCGATAAAATTGAAACTATAGACAATAGTCAGTATGACGAGAGTGTAGTACGCCTTTTTACGGACCGCGTAGGGGTTGTCCTGCACCGGCACCGTAGGCTGTTTCAAAACGCTGTGCCAGAGCCGCCGGCAAAGCCGCCAGAAGCACTCACTGCGTTATCGCCAGTGATAGGTTTACAGTGACGCTGTAACTGTTCTCGCCAGCTGCAACGGGCACTGACTCGGCGCTATCCATGGCCATCAAACCTTTGGCCATCATCGGCGCGGGCCGCGAGGCGAAGTTCTGCTCAGAGATTTCAAGTATGTCACCCAATCCCACGCCAGCCGCATCGGCCAATGTACGGGCTTTTGCCATTGCAGCTTCCACCGCCGCGCCCCGCGCCTTCGTAATAGCTGCGGATGGATCGTCATTAGTGAAGTGGATACTACCGCCTTCATTGACACCCAGCGTCACCGACGTATCAAGCACCTCGCCGACTTTGCTGATATCACGCACGCGCACCGACAGTGCGTTGCGCACCGTGTAACCCACCAACTTCGGTGGGTCTGCTGGCCCGCCACTCTGACGATTGGGATAGATATAGCGCGGCTGAATATCGAAACTGGCTGTCTGTAGATCGCGTTTGTCTATTCCCAGTCCTGTCATCGCCTCGAGCACTTTGCTCATGGCCGCGGAATTGTCCGTTAATGCTTCCCGCGCTGTCGGCGCTTCACGGCTGACACTCAGCAACAGCACCGCCATATCCGGTGCGATGTTAACACTGCCCTCCCCTGTCACCGTAATACGCGGCTGCGGCTCATCTGCGGCATGGGCAAATTGGCCGATGAAGCTCAGCACTACCAAGAGGGCTGCAACTGCTAACGCTGGGGCTTTCAACTGTTTTTTCACCTGAATCTCCTGCCAATCTTGGTGGTTTGATGTGTCGCGGTGGTGTGGCTCAGTTCACAGCCATCATCAGTATGGTCAGCACAATGCCGGACACGCTCGCGACCAGTAAGCTGCGCGACAAGAGCCGTTTATCGATTTGCGACAATTCCGCCAGCGGATCACCGCTGTGCCTCGCGCGCCTGAGCACCGGCCACTCGATCAGGGCGGAATATACAAAACTTGCCACCGCTGCGCTGCGCAAAACTGCGCGAGCCAATGTATCAGCCGGCACCGTGGTCCACAGCAGAAGCACGGCCAGTGCACCGCCTATACTGCCCGCCACACTCATAATCAAAAACTGACCTGCGCTGTTGCGATCAAAATCCCAGAGATAGACAAACAGCCCCTGTCGGGTAGGAATATTAATATGCGCTCTTGAAAATCGCGCGCCAAAGTAGTGAAACCATTCGTGCGCAAGCGTGGTGATAGTGATCCCCGCAAGCGCTGCGGTAATCACACTGAGAAGGTCGGCAATCAGCAATCCACTGAGCGTGCTCCAGGTGTCAGCGGCCGCAAAGGACAGTATCGCCACCAGAAACACCAGACCGTGATTCCGTGCCAGTTTATTCAGCCGCGAACGACTTTGCTCGGGTTGAGTTGCCGATTCAGGAATTTCGTCTTCTTCCAGTGGAAATGGCTGGCCAACAAGCGGATTTTCTCCCACGTCTTCAAAGGAGCCTGTGCTTTCAGCGGCAGGCTGATCTTGCGCGTGTTCTTCGGGTGCGTGAGCCTCCAGCTCATGTTCCTCCGGCTCGTGTGCAGGCGCTGCGTGTTCTTCAGGTCTTTCAGCTGACTCAGTACTCATAGCAAATTTATCCGTTCCTTAACTGACCCGCTCCTGTGATTTGCGGAAGATCCATAACTGTCACTATACCGGGTTTAGCGCTGCATACACCCGGCAGCGCATTGACTATCCAACTCGCAGCCGAGGCATTTCCGCCCCCGGCGACACCGGGCTCAAAATGATCCTCTGCATGCACACTGACATGCAGATCGGGGTCGCCACTGATAAGCACCTGATGACAACCTTGTCCCTGCGGCGGGTAGGGCCAATCCGGAGCACATTCATCGTCGATACGGGTGACGTGCTCCAGCACATACAAGGGCTCACCATTATTATAACCAAGTACCTCAAAGCGAAAAGCGCCCTGCGTACCGGCTTCAAAAACTCCCATACCCGGCACCTCGATGGTACGCTCCAGCGGCAGGCGTTCAACCCGCACCTCCACCTTCTCCACCGGCTTCCCGAGGGCCTCCCCGACCAGTCGGACCATCGGTGCCCACACCATCTCGATCGCAAAATCATGCAACATCATTGGCAGTTCGTCCATCGACCCGCCAAAACCAATGACCTCGCGCACAACCTGTGGCTGATCATAGAGTGCGTAATTGAATATTTCCCGGGTGCGAACTTCGCGAATCCCAGAGACAGCACCACTGAGTACTACCGGCAGCATATCCATAACCCACCCCGGATCTATGCCGGACACGAAGAGGGAAGCACCGCTTCTGGCACAGACATCGGTAACGGGCTGCAACACTTCCTGTGCGCACGATGCCGGATGCAAGAAAGCGTAGAAAGCGCTGGAGACCACATTGATACCCGCCTCCAGGCAGGCCATCAGATCTTCCATCGCTTCAACCGGACGGATATCGGCGGTGGCCGTGTAAATCACAGCATCAGCACCGGAGTCGAGCACGTTGCGCCAATCGTCTGTGGCAAGTACACCAGTAGCTTCGACACCCGCTATCGCACCAGCATCCAGCCCGACTTTCTCCCGACTGGATACGATGACACCGACAAGTTCCAGTTCACTGTGCGAAAGTACCGCTCGGATCGCCGGCCTACCCACGTTTCCCGTTCCCCAAACTACAATTTTTAGTGCCATGTACCCACTACCTCCGAGAACTGTGTGAGCAGTATATAAGATGAGTAGCAGCAAGGCACCGCTGAAATCGGGCTGCTAGGCAGACACTTTTCCCACCTTGCCCTGCCAGGGCTTATAGCCTCTTCGTATCGGTTGCTCAAAATATGTGTACGATACGCCGCTGACTATAACCGTTAAAACCACCAGCAGGGTGACACGAGCCATAACAGGCCAACTGTCCGTCGCCCCCCAGAAGCCCGTCATAAGCGCCGCATGGTAAACGTACATGCCGTAGGAGCGCTCGCCTATCCAGCGCAAAAACGAGATATCCAGCAGGCGAATCAACACACCGTGCGCCTGCGTCAGGGCGAAAATGATCGGTACGAAAACAACACCAACCTTGGCAAACCCACCCCGTTCAAATAGCCAATAGGAAGTGACTTTTTCAGTAAACACCCAGAATGTTACGAATACCAGCGCGGCTAACCCGGCAGCCGCCACCCATCGACTCGTCGTTATCCATTGCCGGATTGCGGGGTAGGAGAACACTACCGCCATTAACGCACCGATAAGGAACTCCGCCGCGCGAACATCCGTTCCGACATAGATGCGGGTCATTCGGTAGAACTTCTCCATACCCTGTGTGCCATCAATTGTTGGCTGAAGTCCAATCGAGAGCATCAGGCCGACAATGATCACGAAGCCCAGCGCGCGTCGCCCGCCCAGTAACCCCAGTGACAACACCGCGATAAACGGAAAGACCAGATAGAATTGCTCTTCAACGGCCAGCGACCAGAAGTGACCGACGGGGCTCGGGCCCGGCGTATCGGGGTAAAAATAGGCGCCAAATGTTGACCACACAGGCCCTGTGGCCGCATGCCAGTTCTGTACATAAAACACCGACGCCAACAGGTGCATATTGGTGTTGTGCTTTACCTCCTCCGGGTCTACGCCACCCGGGAAACGGAGCTCAAACAGATTCCACATCACAGCCACAATAATGATTGTTAGTATCGACGCCGGCAGCAGGCGTTTCGCCCTGCGAATCAGAAAATTGCCGATATCGATCCGCCCATCGCGCTCATGCTCAGCAACCAGTAGGCTGGCAATAAGGAATCCGCTCAGCACGAAGAAACCGGACATCAGCAGCAGCGCGCCGCTGAACCAGTCGTTGCCACTGAAGTGATGCAGCAACACCGCAATTGCAAAATATCCTCTAAGGCCATCCAAAGCGGGATAATAAGGAAATAGTGGGGTGCGGCGTGGCGCTGAATTGGAGGTCATTATTATAATTCCGTCATCTTCCACTTTGCGGGCTGAAGCACCGCTGAGATCATCGGTACGCGCCAACATTGATCGCCCTGTCGCGATCACATTGCCTGTTCCCAAACTTCCAGTGGAAAAAGAATAAAAAGCTGCCGCCGGATATTCTGTTCGTCATGGAGATTGCGCCGAAAACATCCAGGGTAAAGCGCAAAAAAGCCTTCATCTTCACATTAATATTCAGCGATCCACATTAATATCAGGCAGCGATTTATGCAAGCCACACTGCGCTATAACAGCGGGATATGTCCTGCCATTGTGTGTAACTACTCTCTGGCCTTAGCCGCACGAGACTGCGCAGGGCCCCCTTTCCTGTGTTTCCGCCAGGGCCGATAGCCTCTGCGGATTGGCTGTTCAAAATAGGTGTACGACAGCCCACTGACAATCATCGTACAGACGGACAGCAGGGCCACGCGAGCAACCACTGGCCAACTGTCCGTCGGCCCCCACAACCCTGTCATCAACACCACATGATACACGTACATACCGTAGGAGCGTTCGCCGATCCAGCGCAAGAGCCGGACATCCAGCAGCCGTACCAGCACGCTGCGCGACTGCGTCAGTGAAAAAATCAATGGTGCAAACGCGGCGCCAACCATTGCGAACCCACCGCGTTCATAAAGCCAGTAGGAAATCACCAGTTCGGTAAACACCCAGTAGGTTACCAGTGTCATAGCGGCTATCCCGGCGACAGTCACCCATCGACTAGTGGTGATCCATCGCCGGATGGCAGGATAGGAAAAAAGTACCGCCATCAGCGTGCCAATCAGAAACTCCGCCGCCCGCACATCGGTACCGACATAGATTCGGTGCATCCGGTAGAATTTTTCCATACCGTGTGTACCGTCAATTGTCGGCTGCAGGCCAACTGAAAGCATCAGTCCGATAATGATTACCACTGCCAGAGCGCGCCTCCCACCCAGCAAGCCCAGTGACACCACTGCAATGAACGGAAAGACCAGATAGAACTGCTCTTCAACGGCCAGCGACCAGAAATGTCCAACAGGACTGGGGCCTGGAGCACCCGGATAAAAATAGGCGCCGAAGGTTGTCCACACAGGGCCCGTGGCCACATACCAGTTCTGCACATAAAACACTGATGCCAGAATCTGCATATTGGTGTTGTGCCTGACCTCCTCCGGATCAACACTGCCAGGAAACCTGAGCTCATAGAGGTTCCATAATACGGCCACAATGAACATGGTGAGGAAGGACGCGGGCAGCAGACGTTTCGCCCGGCGAATCAGAAAGTTGCCGATATCGATCCGCCCGTCTCGCTCGTGTTCAGCGATAAGCAGGCTGGCGATCAAAAAACCGCTCAGTACAAAAAAGCCGGGCATTAGCAGCAGCGCACCGCCAAACCAGTCATTGCCACTGAAGTGATGCAGCAGCACCGCGATGGCGAAATACCCTCGCAGCCCATCCAATGCGGGATAGTAGGGAAACAATGGGGAGCGGCGTGGCGCAGTGTTGGTCGTCATTACGGTAGTTCTATCAAGTTACATTCGGCCAAAAATAGCTCAACCGCAGCCAGCGGTGAGTGTTATTCATGAAATTTACGAGAGCTTTGAAGGAAAACAGAACAGACCGACTTTGCACAATACCTGTTTGCCTGAAGCCGGACTAATCCAGAGTTTTAATCGTGACAGTCTCAATACCCTTGGTTGTCTGTATGTTTGATTGCGGCGCAACAATATGTGCGTCAATCGCAATTCCGTGCAAGGTGCTCCCAATCATCGTCGGATCGACGCTTGCTGTAGGAACCCCACCCGGATTGAACATAATTTGCTCACCATCCAGCCACATTGTCACCTCGCCCGGTTTATCAGCCCGCAGTTCCAGCTCTCGGGGTGTACCACTCTTATGCTCCGGCAGTACCGCGGTGGCAATGATCTCAAAAGCTTCCGGCGGGGAGACAATATAGCCCACGAACACTACCGGCTGCCCCCAAAGTTCTGAAATCCATGTACCGAATCCAAACCGCGGATTGGAGGGTGTAATATACAGTAACGGCGTCGCTTCAACATGCGAGTACGGCATGCCCGACTCGATACCGTGATTGCCACTCCACACGATTTTGACAGAAACTGACGTCGAACCGGTATCGACAAATGCACACCCGATGCCGGGGAATAACTCTCCTTCCCTGGCGGGATCCACCAATGGGGGAGCACCGTAATTCCCTGGCCGGGTATAGGGATCCGAGATGACTACACCGCCATCGTAGACGCCAAGCGGCTCATAACTGTCCGGCATAACCGAGTTGCAATCGGTCCACTGTGAGCCAAGCGTATCGGCGTTATCGCGCTCAAAGTCATCATTGAAAACAAAATCAGTGACAGCGACAGGGTTTGCAGCGTCCACATCCATCGCACCGTCAGCAGCGGCACTGCCTGCACTGAAGATGCCAAAAGAGAATAAAAGGAGTCGCCACTGGAACTTCCAATTGCCGCGGAAAGTGCGTTGAACCGATGTGGGAAAATACCTCATATCGCTTTAATTTCACGGTAAATTGCAACGGCACAGACTAATATCAGACAGCTCTGTTTGCAAGCAGCACAGTACCCGGGAAACCCTCCGAATCGAGAATCGAAGCTAACAGCGATGAGTCCGTGAAGGTGATGAATTCGATTGAAACCGGCACCGGCGTCTGCAGAAACAACTCCCGGCCACCAGTCACTGCTTTTGCGTAGACAATCTCTCAATATACACAGGGCCGATGAGCCCCGATGGCCGCAAGCTGGCGTCGGGCAGATACGTCGGCGTGCCGGTGGCAGTCGCAGCCTCACGCCCGGGTCGCTGATCACCAATCAATTGATTGACCCACAGGTTGGTGACCTTGAGAGTGATCACATTCGGGCCTTCGCGCAGAGCCCCGGTAATATCCATCCTGTAGGGCGGCTTCCACAGAGTGCCCAGAGATTGCGAATTGAGAAAAACCTCCACAAGTTCCCGCACCTCTCCCAGCTCCATCACATAACGGCTTCCTGAGTCGAGCCAATCGCCGGGAACATCAAATTCCCTGGAGTAAGTGGCGGTGCCAGAAAAGTACTTCAAATCCTCGTTCGGGTGTCCGCTCCAAGAGCCGGTTGCGAGATTTTCAATACGTGTCAGTGCTTTACCATGGGGCGCAAAAGCCAATTGCCAATCACGGTCCAACTGCCCAACGACGACCGACTCCGGTGGTATAATCTGCTGTGAATCCAGCTGGGTATCTTCGCGAAAAACAACAAACACTGATTCAAACGGCGCAAGGTTCAGCGGCACAGCCGTCCTGCCATTTACTGTGCGGTACGATACATCCTCTATACTGCCATCGTCCGCATGCCACAACTCGGCTCGTCTTCCACCCACTCGAAATATTGCCTCGACCGATTCCGCGCGATTTGACTGATTGCTGACAAAATACAGTTCTGCTCCAGGCAGTACACGGTGGTTAAACACGATGTTGGTGTCCGAGTCTGCCGCCGCATAGTCAAAATCCTTTGCAATCTGCAATTGCGTAAGCGCCACATCGATATTCGTGTCGGCAAAGATCAGGCCCTCGCCATAGGCGATAGGCGCACCGCTTGCCCCAGCACCCGGTCCCCACATATCTGCGGCAATACGGTGAAACTCAGCTTCGTCGTCCGCAAGGCTGGGAGAGCTGATTGGTTTGTGCCCCACCACCACACCGCCCGCAGCGACCAATGTCTGCAACTTCCTGAGCACCGGCAGCGTCATCCGTTTACTGGTACCACCGAGATAGAGCAGGCGGTAACGCATTCCGGATGACGTCACGATATATCCGTCGTCTACTGACAGGCGCGTGAGGATCGCATTGGCGTTGACGAAGTCGTAACCGTAACCGCGCGGGATTTCCGTTGGCAGCGCGGCATTGAACATCACGGAGAGCGGCGTCTCCTCGCCGTAAAAATAGGCGATGTCGGCCTGGTAGCGTCCCTGCTGCAGCAAATACGCAGTGCGAGACAGGTAGTCTATCCAGGCCTTGGCTGAATCCGCCCAGGTGTCATGGCGGTTAAGATACTGCCCGAAAATAGACAGCGATAGACCCGGTTTTCGATCATCGCGCGGTTGGTGAACTGAACTGTGGATAATAGGCCGGTTGATACCGAGTGCAAATTCCAGGTCGATTACGGGCTTCAGTTCCCGCGGCGCCGAGACCCAAGGCGCCAGCGCGCTGGTCAACGACTCGGCAGCTACGAGGTCTTTGCCGTAGACATGCGCCACCGATGCCGCCCCGAGAATATCGGCGACGAAACCCGGCTGGGGGCCTACTTCTGGCGAGAACATCCACATCGCTGCCGTCGGGATATCGGTAAAACGACGAAAGTCCATATCGTCACCGAGAAAATAGCGCTGCGATTCAAGCGCTTCACCGTACACTGTCAGGCCCTGCGCCTGCGCGGCTTCAGCAATGACTTTGTAGTGTGAGTCGCGCGCGAGATCCGCTATGGTTCGGCGAAAATCCCAGAGAAACCTATCACTTTCCTCGGCACTGGCTATCACGATACCCGTCAGGGTTGGCAACCACGGACGCGGATCATAGCCGCGCAAGCGCTCAAACTGCTCGAGGATATCGTCTGTCCAGTTTTGCAAACCGACTTCGAAACTATCCGTCATAAACGCGTTCAGCCCGCGCTCCCCCATCAGCTCTGGCCCCAGGATGTCTTCATAGGATTGCAGGTAGGACGCCATATACTGCTCGACATAGCGTCGATTCAGTTTGTCGACCTCCAGCCCGGTACCTGCGGCCGAGGCGGCCTGATTCACATTTCCCGTCAGCGAATAACCCATTCGCAACACTATCCAGTCGCCCGGCGGCGCCTGCCACTCAAGATAGCCATCTTCCTGCATCAGCGGTGTTAGATCTATCACATCGTGCACGGGAACGCTGAGGTGCTGCGGCACGGGGGGCGTATCAATCGCATAGTAATTATGCGGTAGTTCGAAACCGGCCTTTTTTTCGAAGTGGTTTACGCGCGCAGCCTGCCGCAGCAACAGGCTGCGCACCACGACAGGCGGCTTTTCTGCCAGTGGGGTACCGAGTAATTCATCCGCCCCGACCCTGGACGCGCCCGGCGCGGCATTCGGCGAGAAGAAACCGGCAGAGGGTGGGAGAAGCGGGAAAGAGAAACGAAAATAACGCGCGGTAACCGGCTCCATATCCACAGTGGCCTGCCCGATGGCACCGAGGAAGAACGTTTTGTGATGCCGAAACTTTCGACCGTCCTCACTAACCGCCAGGTTGACGATGGTGCCCGCAGGGCTGGCTGACACTGTCGCCGATCGCACAGGCAGGGACTGCCCGTAATCCATCTGTATCCACAACGGTTTCTTGCCCATTGTCCGTGGCGGCAGCGTCAGGCCACTTTCTGGATCATCGTCGATCAGCGTGGCTGCACTGTCGAGTTCGAAATTGGCTTCTACCACAGGAACTGGCATCGGCTGTATAGCAGACGGCTCACGGTAGGCAATGACAATGGTGTCACGGTGATATTCCGGCAACTGCTGCTGCACTCCGCCGGCGACCTTCTTACCACTAAAAATTTTGCCGACGTTCTGGAACGGCCCTGTCGCTAGCGGTAGGTTAGGGAGTGTGCCCCTGAAGACACTGCCACCTGCAACCCGGACTTCTGACCAGACCAGTTTTTTCATCGCCTGCTCGGGCTTTACCCACGGCCCCCCGGTGACACTCCAACCAGGGGAGGAAAAAACGCCGAACTCCAGTCCCTCATCGGCGGCCAGATTGACACTGTATGAGAAGGCTTTTTTCCAGCCAGGGCTCATAAACGGTTTGCGATCGTCAACCCATAGCGGCGTATTCAGCCCGACATCAGCAAGGTGCACTCCACCTATGCCGACGCGGCGCATCCACTGCAGATCGGCCGCGATACCTGCCTCTGATACATTGCCGTCCATCCAGTGCCACCACACACGGGGCTTGGCTGATTCGGGAGGTGAGCGGAACTGCTGCTCGAGTGCGTCGCCCCAGGCCCAGGGCGCTGCACCACAGAGCAAAAGAAGCACAGCCCAGATTGCGGTGAAAACCGCTTGCGAGAAGCGGCCTTTTGAACACTCAGGCATGCATGCAGTTATTGCCATTAACAACGAGGGAAAGGGCAGGTCACACCGTCTGACTGTATTGGATCAGCGGTGTGTGTACGTACTCCGGCGGCGGGTACAGGACATTCGGATGTTGGCCCTTTGCAGTAGTTTCACGCATCAGGACAATGGACTCATGCATGCTACGCATGCCGTAGAAGTATTGCGTCAACAAATCGGGCTGCGCCCTGAACACAGGTTCATCGGCAATGCTGAGCTTCTCACTTCTATCGATATAGGGATTTCGAGCGACCCAATACAGGTTGTGGTAGTAGTCGTAGGTTTTGTCATCGAGGGTCACAATAGACGTCGCAATATTGCCTTCTCTGGCCGCGTTCTCTTTGTTGGTGTATGCGTACGTTGGGTAACTTTTCATTTCGCCGTGTCCGCCGTAGTTCATCTCCTGCGGCAAATCCAGAAGAAACTCAAACGTTGCCCGCAAATCAGCCTCTGTTTCAAATGTCGATTTAGTGATCAGATCAAAGTAGCCGATAATGCCCGCATCGATGATTTCCTGCGCCGCTTCCACCACCCGGTCCAGCGGCGTCGGGCGGTTGTAGACCTCCTCCAGAATTCGCTTGCTACCGGACTGGATACCCATTGTCATGGTATTGCAGCCGGCCTCTTTGAGATCTTTCAATAACTGAAAATTATGAGTTGTCGGATAGGTATAGCACCAGAAAGGAATTCCCACCTTCTCCTTGTACTTTGGCAGAAATTCTTTCAACCAGCGCGGGTTGACTGTGAACACATCATCCCAGAACCACAGCACCTTCGGGTTGTAATTTTCTCTGGCGGCAACCAGCTCATCTATCACAACATCGACGCTGCGCCGGCGCAGCGAGTTTTTCTTGCCAAACATTTCCTGATAGCGGCTCTCGACACAAAACGAGCATGAAAATGGACAGCCCCGCTGCGTCATGATCTGGTAGTCGCCATTGGTGAGCCGCTGAAAAGCGAGTTTGTGTTTTACCACTTTGTTGCCGGTAATATAACGAATACTCCTCGGCTCCCAGTTGGGCACGGCAATAGAGTCCAGATTGGGTATCGGACGCTTGGGGTTCTGTATAACCTCCCCATCGGGCGTACGGGCCCAAGTACCCGGAATCGTGGCCCAGTCCCGGTTGTGCTGAATACAGTCGGCAAACTCGATAAAAACCTCTTCGCCCTCGCCGACACACACCATATCTGCGTATTCAATCGCAATCTCCGGCTGCAGTGTGACGCCGACCCCTCCCCAGATAATCGGCATATCAAAATTTTCTCGCAAAAACTGCGTCGTTTTGATGGCCTCCGGAATCGAAAGACTGATCACCGAGAGTCCGATGGCATCCGGGTTGAATTCCCTCAGTTCTGCAGCTAGCAGGTGATACTCTTCCTCAAACTCGCCGTAAGATTCTCCAGCTTGTTGCAACTCCAACGATTGCTCGCGTGAAAAGGATTTGAAATACTGCTCTTCGATTTTGTAGTCCTTGAAAAAGAACATTTTGGTTGTATGACCCGCCCGATTCAAATCACCGGAGAGTTGGGGGAGGGCCATATTCAAGCCCGGGTGAATTTTAATGATCGCAATATTACTCACGGAATATGCCTATAGTTTTTAGAGTATACCGATGCTTCAGCGCACACTACGCCGAGCTTATCATTGCTATAGACTCTGAATATAGTTAAAACGCTTGCTTCTTATTCTTATTCGGTGACCAGAATCACACTCGTCAATGACCAGCATGTCAGCAGCACGGGGTTTAGACATGCAAAGGCAGCCATATCTCCTCTAGTGTTGTCGGTGAGAAAAACCAACATTCCATGGCATAGCGATTCTTGGTGAACTTCTCGATATTGCCCTGCTGCGTGGTATGCGGGAGCACAGTGTCGAAAAATAGCACATCACCTTTTTCAAAAAGCGGCTCATGCGCCGGGGTTCCCTCTGCGGCCAAGCGGGCAATTGTCTCATCGCTGATAGGGACCAGAGGCGGAGGCGGTGGTGTGTCCTCCACAGGGCCGCCCGGATTGATCGGCACCACCCCAAGACCGCGCGCATCCTTGCCGCAGGGTGAAAGTGCGATCCACATATTCAGTGCCCGCGTATTCTCACCGTAGGCCCGGATATCCTGGTGCCACCCGATAGGGGTTTCCGGTGGCACGCGCTTGAGGGTCGTTTTGGGAACCGACATCACCGGCCGCACGCCAAAATAATCTGTCAGTAGATCGAATACACCCATCGCATTGCAAATATCCACGAATCGCTGGAAATTTCTCGGCGAGTCGGCTGCAAAAACAGTACCGCACATATTCGCCCAGTGACGCACCTCGGCGTAGGCATCTTTACTGCCCTCGGGCACAAACGGTAGAAACCAGGATTCCAGTGCAGGGTCTTTATCGCCTGCCTTGCGGCGCTGGAAGGCATCGAGAGCCTTGTCTATGCCAGCGACCATTTCATCCACATCACGCTCAGGCATCAACCCCGGCACCAGTAAACACGACTGCTTGCTAATGGCATCCTGCAGCACTTCTACGTTGAGTGCGTCCGGGCTGACGGTCGGTATTTCAGTACCTCCAACACTGCTAGACACGACACGTGGCCACGGCTGTGGGGGTGTCGGATGTTGCCCGGTCAGGCCGACCTTATAGCGCAAATGAATCAGTTCTGCCGCAGCTTTTGCATCGCCCGCAGTTCGCACTGCTTCGACAAGCGCACTGATCAAACGTAGCTCATTGTCCACTCCACCCGGGAGATCACTTGTCTGGGAAAGAAGTTGTTCACCATCTGGATGTACCATGTAAACGCCTCTGCGTTGTTCAGGGAGCCTGCTCAGCGATCCGGTCTGGTGATTACTGGAAGTACCGTTGGATCAGGCTCGGGCAGCTTTTGCAGTTGTTCGGCCGCGCCATTGATAGCACCAGAAGTTGTTATAGTTTAATCCTCCCAGCACGCCAGTAGACACAATAAGCCCAGTCGCAGGTCAAACGCAAATCGGGATTGTCCGGGTAGATTGCGGAATTATTTATAGTTTTTATTTCAATGACTTATATCAATGCCGCCACACAACACCGGCGGCTCATACCTGCAGTGGCAACCAAATTTCATCGACAGTAGTAGGTGCAAAGAACCAACACTCCAATGCATACCGATCCCTGGTGAACCCGTCACCTTGCTGCGTCGTATGGGGTAGGAGTGTGTCAAAAAACAGTACGTCACCTTTTTCAAAGACAGGTTCCACAGGGGGCGTTCCCTCTGCCGCCAGTCGATCGATGGTCTCATCGCTGATGGACAACAGCGGCGGGGGCGGTGGAAGATCTTCGACCACGCCGCCCGGGTTGATGGGAACCAGCCCGAGACCGCGCGCATCCCGGCCACACGATGACAGTGCGACCCACATATTCAATGCGCGTGTGTTCGCCCCATAGGCGTGGACATCCTGGTGCCACCCCACCGGTGCGCCGGTAGGCGGCACGCGCTTGAAAGCGGCTTTGGGGACAGACATAACCGGACGCACACCAAAGTAATCCGTCAGCAGTTCGAGAATGCCCATGGAGTGGCAGATATCGACCATACGATTGAAGTTGCGCGGGGAGTCTGCGGCGTAAACGGTCCCCGTTTCGGTGGTCCATTTACGGGCTCGCGAATACTGGTCTTTAGTGCCCTCCGGTATGAAGGGTAAAAACCAGCCATCCAGCGCCGGGTCTGTATCGCCGGTCGCAAGCCGTTGGCTAGCCTCCAGGGCGCGGTCTGTGCCGGCGACCAGCTCATCGGCATCCCGCTTGGACATCAGACCGGGAACCAGCAGACACGAGCGGCTGCTGATAGCATTTTGGAGTGCTTCGGCGGTGAGTTCACCGGGCCGCACGGTCGGAATCCCACTGGCCGCAGCCACAGCCTGCGGCGCCGTTGGCCAGGGCTCAGGGGGCTGCGGGTACTCGCCAATCTGCCAGACTTCGTGGCGCAACCTGATCAACTCGGCCGCTGCCGCAGCATCGCCGGTTTCACGTACCGCCTCGGAAAGGTTTGCGATCCATCTCAATTCGTTATCTGCCCCGCGCACATCGTATTTGGGCTCGGGGATAACAGGGGCTGATCGCCTGGCAAATAAACGTTTCAAATGTGTTCCTTCTATCATTATCGACCCAGGCCCACCCGCCGATTGCAACGGCCCCGCTGTCCTTATACTCTACACAGCCGGCCCGACCTCGACTGCTTTGATAGTGGTTTAGCTGCGCAATGGGTATTCTTGGCGATTGGCTCGGGTTGTTACCGCCATTCGAGTGTAGCCAGAATAAGTCAAGAAACTGAGTGAAGGCAACATTGATCAAATTGATCAATCCTTTGCACCGCTTGTTACAACTGTATTTTAAGAGACTCAATGGCAGGAACTGCAGAAAAATCCACGCCCAATCACGGCGATCACACACCTATGATGCAGCAATTTCTCAGCATCAAGGCAAATCACCCGAATGACCTGCTGTTCTACCGCATGGGTGATTTTTATGAATTGTTTTTTGACGATGCCAAACGCGCCGCTCAGTTGCTGGATATTACACTGACCGCGCGTGGAAAATCCGGCGGCGAGCCCATTCCAATGTGTGGGGTTCCCTACCACGCGGCCGAGAATTATCTTGCCCGGCTGGTAAAAGCCGGTGTATCCGTCGCCATCGCCGAGCAGATCGGCGACCCGGCTGCCAGCAAGGGGCCAGTGGAGCGTGCAGTGGTGCGCGTGGTCACACCGGGCACCTTGTCAGATGAGGCGCTGCTGGAAGACAAGGTCGACAATCTGCTACTGGCGATAACCCAGCATCAGCAGGACTACGGGATTGCCTACCTCGATCTCAGCACCGGCCGGTTTCGCGTGCTGGAAATAAGCGGCGAGGAAGCACTGGTCGGGGAATTGCAGCGACTGGACCCGGCGGAGACGCTGTATCACGAATCAATCTATCACCCGGACATTACCGCGCGCCGTGGCGCACGCAGCCAGCCAGCCTGGGAGTTCGACACGCAGGGTGCGCGCCGCGCCCTCAACACCCAGTTCCAGACCCACGATTTACGGGGCTTCGGCTGCGAGACACTGGAACTGGCGCTGGGCGCCGCCGGCTGCCTGTTGCAGTACGTAAAAGATACCCAGCGCGGGAATCTTCCCCACATCCGCTCCATCGGGCAGGAAAGCCGGAGTGACAGCGTCATTCTGGACGCCGCGACCCGACGCAACCTGGAGATCGACAGCAATATGCTGGGCGGCCAGGACAATACCCTGCTGTCGGTGATGGACAGGTGCGAGACGGCAATGGGCAGCCGCCTGCAGCGGCGCTGGTTGCACCGCCCCCTGACCGACATTGAGGTATTGCGAACGAGGCATGCGGCCATTGAGGCGCTGTGCGACAACTATCGTTATGAGGCCGTGCGCAGTGCGCTCAAACCCATTGGCGACATGGAGCGCATTTTGACCCGTGTAGCCCTGCACTCGGCGCGCCCACGCGACCTGACCCGGCTGTTGAGCTCACTGCAGGCCCTGCCCCGCTTGCGCGCGGAACTGGTCGGCGCCAACTCCGGGCTATTGCAGGCGCTCGATCTGCAGGCCGGCGAATACCCCGAGCTGTGCACACTGCTGGAGAGCGCCATCATCGAAAACCCGCCGGTTGTTATCCGCGACGGAGGTGTGATCGCCGATGGCTACGATATAGAGCTGGACGAACTGCGCCGCATCAGCAGCAATGCCGGCGACTTTCTGCTGGAGATTGAACAGCGCGAGCGCCAGGCGACCGGAATCAGCACCCTGAAAGTCGGCTACAACCGGGTACACGGCTATTACATCGAAATCAGCCGCAGCCAATCTGACAAGGCCCCGGATGCCTATGTCAGGCGCCAGACACTCAAAAATGCCGAGCGCTTCATCACCCCCGAGTTAAAAGCGTTCGAGGACAAGGCCCTGTCCAGCAAGAGCCGCGCACTGGCGCGTGAAAAGCGCCTGTACGAGGAACTGTTGGAGCGCCTCAACGAGCACCTGTCACCACTGCAGGACAGTGCCGCCGCCGTTGCCGAACTCGATGTCATCGCCAACCTTGCCGAGCGCGCCGATAATCTCGGGCTGTGCCAACCAGAATTTTGTGAGGAGCAGGTATTTGAGATCGTCGCCGGGCGCCACCTGGTAGTGGAGCAGGTGCTGGATGAGCCCTTTATCGCCAACGACACACTGCTCAATGAGCAGCGCCGCATGCTTCTCATCACCGGGCCCAATATGGGCGGTAAATCCACGTATATGCGCCAGAACGCGGTGATTGCGCTGCTCGCGCATATCGGCAGTTACGTCCCGGCCAGCGGCGCTAAACTGGCGCCCATCGACCGCATCTTCACCCGTATCGGTTCATCGGATGATCTGGCAGGGGGGCGCTCCACATTTATGGTAGAAATGACCGAAACCGCCAACATCCTGCACAATGCCACGCCCCGCAGCTTGGTGCTGATGGACGAGGTGGGCCGAGGCACCAGTACCTTCGACGGACTCAGCCTGGCCTGGGCCGCGGCGGTACAACTGGCGCGCTCAGTGAAGTCCTTCACCCTGTTTGCGACCCATTATTTCGAGCTGACCAGCCTGCCGGAGCAGTGCCCCTCAATGGCCAATGTGCACCTGGATGCCACCGAGCACGAGGATCACGTGGTATTCCTGCACAACATCCAGGAGGGCCCCGCCAACCGCAGTTTCGGCCTGCAGGTGGCCAAACTGGCCGGTATTCCAGCGCCGGTATTGCAAGCTGCACAGCAGAAACTGCGCGAGCTGGAACACAGCGTTGCAGGTGCCGCGGTGCCTGCGCAGGTGAGCGCTGCACCCCCGGCACAAAATGACCTGTTCAGCGCCGCTGCCCACCCGGTTATCGACGCGCTGAGTGCGTTGGATGTGAATGACCTGACGCCTCGTCAGGCTCTCGAAAAGCTGTATGAGTTGAAATCGCAAATCGACGAAGCAGCGCCCGACAGGGCTGACCGGAGCCGCGTGTGACCCCCTTCACAGAGCATGGATTATCCACCACAGAGGCCTTCTTTTCTGCGCTTGCAGCAGGTAAACTACCGCCCCTTAGTCCAGCTATCAATACTCAAGAGGCGTATCAGGAATGACATTTGTTGTAGGTGAAGACTGCATCAACTGCAAGCACACTGACTGTGTGGAAGTTTGCCCGGTTGACTGCTTTTACGAGGGACCAAACTTTCTGGTTATCCATCCGGACGAATGTATCGACTGCGCTCTTTGCGAGCCGGAGTGTCCGGTTGACGCGATCTTCTCAGAAGACGAGTTACCGGAAGAACAGGCCGTATTCCTGGAACTGAATGCCGAGCTGGCCGAAGTATGGCCCTGCATCACCGAAATGAAACCCGCCCTGCCTGATGCAGAAGAATGGGCCGGCAAACCCGATAAGCTCGCCCTGCTCGAGCGCTAGGCGCCAACAAAAAAAGCAAGCCCCGTCATGGCGTCGTGACGGGGCTTTTTTTTGCGCAACACATGGCCGCTGGATATCAGGCAGTTTACACTGGGCGTACACCGTACACACTGTCAGCATAATAATTGATTGGTCGGAGGTATAAATGGATTGGCGCGTCGCCCTCGGGTTGTCCATTACGGTATTGTGGATCAGCGCCGGGCTGTTCTATCTGCTGGGGATTGTCGGTGCTAACAATTTTATCCATCTGGCGACCGCCGATATTGGCAGCTTTCTGGAGGGCGCATTCGCACCGCTGGCTTTTTTGTGGCTGGTCATCGGCCACTTCATGCAGCAAAAGGAAATCGGTGCCAACACCCGGGCTATCAAACTACAGGAACAAAGCGCCCGCCGGCTGGAGTTACACTCCCAACAGGACAGCTATTTCAAGCTACTGAATCTGGTACAGCAGCAACTGGGCGCCATTGCCGGCTTTCACTATATGTCAGTATGCGGGCCTACCGGCACCGGAGAAATAACCGGGGAGGAATTCACTGAACAACGTGCCATTTCCTCCACGGGTGACCACGCGTGGTTTATTCGGAAAATGATCGCGCTGGCGATAGGTGACCTCGACAACAAGGCGGTGTTGCACGAGATATTTTTCAGCACGCCCACGCGCATCCGACACAGCGACAACTACACCAAAACCTTCAGTAAACTACTGAGGGCCGGACAGGCGGTAGACACCGATGATATGGTGGCAGACGCCCTGCTCAATGGGTCCGCCGAGGGCCTGTACTACCGTATTATTTTACATGCCAAAGGGGAAGCCACTCTGGATATGACGCCCCCGCCGCCCATCGGTGCCAACACCGATCGGGGGAAAGCGGCTTAGCGCAATCCCCGGGTATTACTCGCTCACTGAGTTTTCCCGCCGACAACAATTCACCCGGCATGGTTTTCAAAAAATTCGATCAGCAACGGGTCACCGGCACGCTCCATGTAAGCCACCGCCAGCCCCGCCCCGTAACGCTTGGCCCAGATCGCCTCGTAACCGAACAAACGGGCCTCAGCCACTATTGCATTCAGATCCTCGACGATGAAGCGCAAATGGTGCATTCCCTCGCGCCCCGCATCCAGAAACTCCTTGTGCGGGCACCCTCCTTCAATCCACTCGATCAACTCGATTTCAACATCGCCACTACTCCCAAAAGCGAGGCGCATCGTGCACTCCTCCTGCACTCCCCGATAGTCGTACACCATCGGGCCGGGGTCCATCCGTGAGAATGGCCCGAAAAGCGGCTCATACAGGGCGAGCGCCTGTTCCAGATCGCGTACCACAAAGCCAACCTGATCCAGGTCCGGCAGATTGAGTTGCGTCCTGATATCTCCACCCATGACATATGCTCACTATGTTGATCACTACTTTACAATGGCCGCTTGGCAGATTGGGAGTGGTTGTACACCGGGTAGACGCGCACTGGCAAAGATGCCCGTTCTGACAAAACCAATCGAGCTGAAGCCTCATTACTGGACTGTTTAGCTGGGCCTTTTTCTTGTTAGACTTTGTATGGCTTAACCCTTCTCAGCTGGACCTGATTTAACTGAGGCTGTCTTAACTAAACAATGAGTCGCTGCTAAGTCCCTGCGTTTCCATGATGATGCGCAGACGCTTGAGCGCTTCCACCTGAATCTGTCTCACGCGCTCCCGGGTAAGGCCGATCTCCCTCCCCACCTCTTCCAGCGTGCTGCTCTCGTAGCCACGCAAGCCGAAGCGACGGGACACGACTTCGCGCTGCTTTTCCGAGAGCTCTTCCAGCCAGAGAGCAATATTGTCCTTGATATCCGTATCCTGCAACACCAGTGAAGGGTCGACGACCTGAGTGTCGGGTATCATATCCGCCATAGAGCTGTCTGAATCGGGCCCCACAGGCATATCCATGGAAACGACCCGTTCATTCAGTCCCAGCATGCGTTTTACATCGGCGACAGGCCGATCGAGTAGATCAGCGATCTCCTCCGGCGCGGGTTCATGATCCAGCTTTTGCGTCAACTCACGCGCGGCCCGCAGATAGATGTTGAGCTCTTTCACCACATGAATAGGCAATCGTATGGTGCGTGTCTGGTTCATGATCGCACGTTCAATGGTCTGGCGTATCCACCACGTCGCATAGGTCGAGAAGCGAAACCCCAGATCCGGGTCGAACTTTTCCACTGCCCTGATCAGGCCGAGATTTCCCTCTTCGATAAGGTCAAGCAGCGTCAAGCCGCGGTTGATATAGCGCCGGGATATTTTGACCACGAGACGCAGATTGCTCTCGATCATTCGCTTGCGCCCTGATTCATCGCCACTGCGCGCCAGACGTGCGTAGTATTTTTCTTCGTCGGCGCTCAACAGAGGCGAATAGCCTATCTCATTGAGATACAACTGGGTGGCATCGAGAGATTTTTCTGTCTTACGGGGATTTTCAAGCTTGGCACGGGCAAACTCGGCATCGCTGTCATCGACCGAAGCCGCTAAATTGTCGGTATCAGGTATGGTAGGTCGTCCGGGGCTGCCGGGTTCATCTGAACAATCATGCTCAGAAATTGATGAGCTCGCAGACGATGCAATATCGGGCTGCTTTGTGACAATTGCTGACTTCGAATTCCGTTTCGAACGCACACTGGTCTGATCCACATCCATGGCCTTAACCCACTCTACTGGTTACTACTTAGAATTAGAGTATTTCTCGCCCGGCCTGTCAGACTAACCCAGTTGCAATGTCAATTGCAATCACAGGAACTTTGATGTTTTTCTAGTTGTTGCTATATTTCAGGCCTTGCAAGTTTTGCCATAATGCCGTATTTCGGCAGTGACTACCGTCGCGGCAATACCCTTTGCGGGTCAGTGGGCTTACCTTCCACCCTTATCTCAAAATGCAGCTTTACGGTATCAGTACCGGAACTGCCCTTCTCTGCAATAATCTGCCCCGCGGTGACTGCTTGGCCCTCTGTGACCAGTAGGCGGTTATTGTGACCATAGGCACTGAGATATTCCTCGTTGTGTTTTATGATCAATAATTCTCCAAAACCGACGATACCGGTGCCGGCATAGACGACCTTGCCAGCGGCCACAGCTACCACGGGATCACCGCGTGCGCCCCCGATGTCGATCCCTTTGTGCACACTTTCCGAGAATCCTCGGGTCACGGGCCCCGTTGTCGGCCAGCGCCACACGTCCACCTTCTCCCCGACAAACTCTGCCGTCTGCGGCTGTTTTACCACCTCGGGCTCTGTGCGGGTAGGCTCCGGAGTGGGAACAGGCGTCACTGTCGGTGTCACTGACGGGCTGGGAGTCGCTGCAATAATGGCCGCCCCGCCAGTGATGGGCAGCGGCGAAGTACTAGCCGCAGCGCCCTGCTCGGCGGGCTCCGCCGCCGACGAGTGCGCTGTTGAGGAACCGTGTGAACGCAACGGCACAGTCACGCCTGCGGCACTCTCCGAGGCATGAGAGCGGGACTGCACCTGCGGCGCTGATGACGCGCTCCCGGCCGGTGAGGTGGAGGTCTCAACGAGTTTGATGCTCTGACCCGGGTAAATCGTATAGGGCGGGTAAATATCATTGGCCGCCGCCACTTTGCGATAATCCATCCCAGAGCGAAATGCAATGGAGTACAGCGTATCTCCGCGCATTACGGTGTAAATACTGCCTGGAGCTTGCGCGTTCCGGTCTTCCACCGGCGCGCGGGTAGTCGTCCCACACCCCAGCAGGCTGCAGACTATCAGAGTCAACAGAATTCTAGCGAGCACGAGCGTTCCTCACTGTGACGCCCCAGCCGATCCGGTATTGCCCCAGCGGGTGTGTATCAACCAGACAAGCCCAAACCCTAACAACATCAGGCCGATGCAAAGCCACAGTTGGGGCTCCTGACCCGTATAGACCTGAAAATCCATGGGCAGGACCGGTAACTGCTGAGCCGGCGTCTGTTCGCCGTGGCTGTTTTCCACCCAAGCCAGCACCCGTTTCCAGGGCCAGACCACAGCCAGGGAACCAAAAAGAAAACCAGTCAGCAATGCCATTGTCGACTGGTGAAAGCGATGTAAGAGCCAGTGCAGCAACCGTGAAAAACACAGCAGGCCCGAACCGGCGCCAAGCACAAACACGCCCACGAAAACGAGATCCAGAGATTTTATCGCCACCAGAACGGTGCTGTACATTCCCAGCAACACGAGGATAAAACTGCCTGAGATACCCGGCAGTATCATCGCGCAAATGGCTACAAAGCCAGCCAAAAACACCCCAGGGAGCCCTATATCCAAGGTCATAACCGGTGACAGGGCTATAAACAGCGCTATCGCCGCGCCCGTGACAAGACTTAGCACCGGCGCGAATGACCAGCGCTGAACCTCACTGAGCAGGACCAATGCAGAAGCTAGAATGAGTCCAAAAAAGAAGGCCCAGAGTGGCACCGGGTGATACTCCAGAAGCCACGAGACAAGCTGCGCCAGCGAAAAGATACTGGTGGCGATACCGGCAAATAGTGCAAGTAGAAACGCACCGTTAACATGTTCCCAGGCACCGGCGATATCAAGCTGGAAAAGCTTGCCCAGCAGCGCTAGATCGAAGGCGCGTATACTGGCCAGCAATGTGTCGTATATGCCTGTGATGAACGCCATCGTGCCGCCGGATACGCCGGGTACGATATCGGCAGCGCCCATGAGCAAACCGCGCAGGAATATGCCTGCTGTAGATAGGGACATTACCGGGTTTTTCCTGGTCGCAGCGGTACGAAGAAAACATCCTCGACGATTTCGGTTTCGTAGCCCTCAAGGGTGCGCGTTATCACCTGCAGGTGCTGCCGCTCTTTGCCCACCGGAATAATCAATCGTCCTCCGGTGGCCAGTTGTGAAAGCAGGTCTTCGGGAATACGCTCCGGCGCGGCAGTTACCACGATGCCGTCGTAAGGTCCGCATTCCTCCCATCCCATGCCACCATCGGCGTGACTCATTTGTATGTTGCGCAACTTGAGCTGGCGCATGCGCTGACGCGCCTTCTGCTGCAGGGCCTTGATACGCTCGACACTGTAAACCTCGGCGACCAGCTGCGCCAAAATCGCAGTCTGGTAACCGGAGCCAGTGCCAATCTCGAGCACGCGTGAGCGCGGCCCTTCGGCCAGCAACAACTCCGTCATTCGCGCCACTACATAGGGTTGCGACAGGGTCTGCTGGAACCCGATGGGCAGCGCGACATCCTCATAGGCTCGATGCGCCATCGCCTCATCCAGAAACAGATGACGTGGCGTGATACGCATGACATCAAGCACTGCGGCATCCTTGATGCCCTGCTCAACCAATCGCTGCACCAGACGCTCCCGGGTACGCTGGGAGGTCATCCCGATCCCGTGAAGGTCAATCCTGTTCACTACTGATACCACTGTGTGTATACCCTTCTTCGTACTGCACGAACTCTCTCAGCAGCGCGGTGGCATAACTGCCAGCACCCAGGGAGAAGTCCAGTTGCAGCATGTCATCATCACAAAACTGCCAGTAAAAGTCATCCGCCAGCAACCGCGCCGGCCGCCACGCCAACGCCAGACCGGAGGCCTCGAGAAACGCACAAATCTCGCCACACTCGTCCAGAGCGACCGCCTGTTGCAGGTCTGCTGCGTCGGTATCCGCCTGTCCCCGCCCCCACAGCGGCAAGCCCGGATGGAGATCACCGCTGGCTGCGCGTGTTCGAATGTCGTCGGTCACCTCCTCGCAACGGAAATGACTCCGCGTACCCTGCAACATGCACATATCGCCCGCCACCACCTGATTCCATTCACCCTGCTCTACCCGCAGGGCCAGCATGCGGTTAAACACATAGGCGCGCAGCGCCGAGTAATACAGGCTGCGTTTGTTGCGTGAAATCCGCCACCCACCGCGCATCCAGCGCCGCGCCTGTTCCAGTGTTGAACCATTGCGACCAAAGCGCTGCTCACCAAAATAATTGGGCACACCCCAGGTGTGCAATAGCTGCAGACGTTGTTCCAATATGGCCCGCTCTGCAGTCAGCGCGCGCAGCACCAGCCTGAAGCGGTTGGCGCGATGCACTCCGCGCTTGAGTTTGCGCGTGTGGCGACCCACCGACAACACCTGTACATCACCTTCGCGCGCCAGCGTCTGCCAATCGGGCTCGGCACGCCCCGCCATGCCCACGCTGAACCATTGCCGGGTTACCGCATTGCGATCTTTCAGCCCACAATAGCCAATGTCCCGCAGCGGCACCGCACTGAGCGCAGATACGCGCTGTAGCAAATCCAGAGTGTTGAGCTGTCGTTTCTGCAGATACAGGAAACAGTGCTCGCCCGCTTCGGACAACTCAAACCCCAATTCCTCACTGACCTGGAAATCCTCGGGGCTGCAGCGAATCTGAGCACTACCGCATGGCTCGCCCCAAACCCGAGGCCAGTCGTTCTTCATGCTTGAGCAGTCTGCAACAACACCACCGCATGGGCAGCGATTCCCTCTTTCCGGCCGGTAAAACCCAGCGTTTCCGTGGTCGTGGCCTTGACATTCACCTGGCTCGCGGTGGCGGCCATATCAGCGGACATATTGTTACGCATCTGCGCGATGTGCGGCGCCATACGCGGCGACTCCGCGATCACTGTGGCATCCAGATTACCCAGCTCCCAACCTGCGCTCGCCACAATCTCCATAACCCGACGCAGCAGCTTGCGACTGTCGATCCCCGCATTGGCGGGATCGGTATCGGGGAAGTGCCTGCCGATATCACCCTCACCGAGCGCGCCCAGCAGTGCATCACAGACGGCGTGAATCAACACATCGCCATCCGAGTGGGCTAGCAGGCCGCGATCATGGGGGATACTAACGCCGCCCAGCACCACTGCATTACCCGGGCCGAAGCGGTGGACATCATAACCGTGGCCTATACGCATGCAGCGGCGCTCATGTCGGTGTCGTTCATTATTTCCCTCCTGTGCTCGCTGCCTGCAGATACCAGGCCGCCAGCGGCAGATCGGCGGGGACGGTTACTTTGAGGTTAGCGGCATGCCCAACTACCAGTTGCACTGGATAGCCGGCCAACTCCATCGCCGATGCCTCGTCGGTCACTGCCAATGCCTGTTCCTGCGCCCGGCGCAGTGCCCGACGCAGTTCCTCGAGACGGAACATCTGTGGCGTCTGCGCTCGCCATAGCGTCGTCCTGTCCAGTGTGCGCTCTACCAGTGCATCGGCAGACGCCTGTTTCACTGTATCCACAATAGGTTCGGCCAGTATGCCGCCGGTATCGCGAGCAATGACAGCCTCAATCAGCGCGTCAATATCGGCCGCTCGCAGGCAGGGGCGCGCCGCATCATGCACCAGCACCCAGTCCCGCGCCGACGCTTGTTCAAACAGGGCATCCAGCCCAGCCAGTACCGAATCGCTGCGCTGCTCGCCACCGATTACCGTCTGCACCCGATCGTTGCCAAGAATGTCGAACTCCCGCGCCCTGATGTCCTGCGGATGCAGCGCCACCACCACTGATGTGATGCGAGCACAGCCCAACAATGCTTGCAGACTGTGCTCCAGCAATGTGACACCGGCAAGTTGCATATACTGTTTGGGGAGTTCGCCGCCCATACGGGAGCCGATACCGGCAGCGGGCAACACAGCCCAGCATCGTGATTCCTGCAGCGCCGAATCCGTTGTGCTCACTCACTGCGCCTCTTCTGACGCGCCCTCGGGCGTCTCCACAATCTGGTAGAACATCTCGCCCTCTCGCACCAGACCCAGTTGTTCACGAGCGCGCTGCTCCACACCTTTCTTACCGGTCTGGAGTTCCAGTACTTCGCGCTCCAGCACAGCGTTGCGCGCTTTCAATTCCGCGTTAATGCGCGTCTGTTCCTCGACCTGAAGCTGCAGGCGGTGTCGCTCGGCAAAACTGCCTTCTGCAAACCACAGGCGATACTGCATCACACCCAGCAGCAACAGCAATGTCAGCAACAGCCAGCGCAAATGTCAGCCCTTCACGCGCGAGAGAATTCCGCCATACCGCGGTACGGCGCACTGCTGGCCAGTTCGGCCTCGATTCGCAGCAGGCGGTTGTACTTGGCCACACGGTCAGAGCGACACAGCGAGCCGGTTTTAATCTGACCCGCTGCCGTGGCGACGGCGAGATCGGCAATGGTTGTATCCTCGGTTTCACCGCTGCGATGAGAGATGACAGCCGTGTATCCAGCCGCCTTGGCCATCGCGATCGCATCCAGTGTTTCAGATAGGCTGCCGATCTGGTTGAACTTGATGAGTATCGAGTTGGCCACGCCCTTATCGATACCCTCCTTGAGGATACTCGTGTTGGTCACAAACAGGTCGTCACCAACCAGTTGCACCTTGTCACCAATTTTGTCCGTCAACAGTTTCCACCCGTCCCAGTCGGACTCGTCCAGTCCGTCCTCAATAGATATGATCGGGTGACTGGCAGCGAGATCGGCGAGGTAGTCGGTAAAGGCCGCACTGCTGAACTGCTTGCCCTCGCCGGCCAGGTCGTAGAGGCCGTCGCGGTAAAACTCAGACGCGGCACAGTCCAGCGCCAGGGTAATATCCTTGCCCAGCGTATAACCGGCTTTATCAACCGCATCGGCAATGGCCTCCAACGCGGCTTCATTGGACGGCAGGTTGGGCGCAAAACCGCCCTCGTCACCCACCGCTGTATTGAGGCCCTGTGCAGACAGTACTTTTTTCAACTGGTGGAAGATTTCCGCACCCGCGCGCAAACCCTCTGCGAAGCTCGGGGCGCCAACGGGTTGCACCATGAATTCCTGAATGTCGACGTTGTTGTCTGCGTGCTCTCCGCCGTTGAGGATGTTCATCATCGGTACCGGCATGGTAAAACCGGAGGTACCATTGATATCGGCGATGTGCTGGTACAGCGGTATTTTGCGCGCCAGCGCCGCAGCTTTGGCGGCCGCCAGAGAGACCGCGAGAATCGCATTGGCCCCATACTTCCCTTTGTTGTCGGTACCGTCTGCGGCAATCATCGCGGCATCCAGATCGCGCTGCGCAGTAGCATCAGCACCCAGCAGCAAGTCGCGCAGCGGCCCATTCACGTGGCCCACGGCATTCAGCACACCCTTGCCCAGATAGCGTTTGACATCTCCATCGCGCAACTCAAGCGCTTCACGCGAACCGGTAGAGGCACCCGAGGGCGCGCATGCGGCGCCGACCTCGCCTGTATCCAGCGTTACCTCGGCCATCACCGTGGGATTGCCACGTGAGTCCATTACCTCAAAGGCCTGTACGTTTGTTATTGATGTCATGCGGTCAAACTCCGTAGTTGCTACTCAATAATTAGCGGGGGCAATGACTTCACCAGGTCATCGACCGCCTTCACTTGCTGTAAAAAAGGTTCCAATTGCGCCAGCGGCAGCGCACTGGGGCCGTCGCAGCGCGCCTTGTCGGGCTCTGGATGAGCTTCCAGAAACAAACCCGCCAGACCCAGTGCCATGCCCGAACGTGCCAGCTCCACCACCTGCGAACGCCGCCCGCCGGATGCCGCGCCGCCGGTGTCGCGGCACTGCAGTGCATGAGTCACATCAAAGATCAGGGGCACATCATGACAACTGCGCTTCATCACACCGAAGCCCAGCATATCCACAACGAGGTTGTCATAGCCGAAATTACTGCCGCGCTCGCACAGCATCACCCGCGTGTTGCCGCATTCGGCGAACTTCTCCACGATGTTGGCCATTTGCGAGGGGCTGAGGAACTGTGGCTTCTTGATGTTGATGGCCGCACCGGTTGCCGCCATCGCCGCGACCAGATCGGTCTGTCGCGCCAGAAATGCGGGTAGCTGGATAATATCGCAGACCTCGGCAGCAGGTGCGGCCTGCTCGGGCGTGTGCACGTCGGTGATAATGGGCACGTCGAACGTGGCTTTCACCTCTGCCAGGATACTCAGCCCCTCTTCCAGGCCGGGGCCCCGAAAAGAGTGAATGGACGAGCGATTAGCCTTGTCGTAAGAGGCTTTGAACACGTAGGGTATGCCGAGTCTGGTGCATACCTGTACATAGTGCTCGGCCACCCGCAGCGCAAAGTCGCGACTCTCCAGCACATTGACACCGCCCAGAAGAACAAAAGGTGCCGCGTTATCGATACTCAGTTTACCAATGGAAACAGCTTTCCCGGTCATTCGCTTGCCTGCTTGCCCCTCTGGGCATGAGAGATGGCGGCCTTGATATAGCTGGTAAACAAGGGATGTCCACCGCGCGGCCTGGAGGTGAACTCCGGGTGGAACTGGCAGGCGACAAACCACGGATGATCAGGCAACTCAACCATCTCCACCAGGGAGCGATCTGCAGACCAGCCCGCAATGCGCATGCCGGCATTCTGCAATCGCTCGATATAGTTGTTGTTGATTTCGTAACGGTGACGGTGGCGCTCGGAAATCACATCCGCGCCGTAGATTTCCCGCACCTTGCTACCGGGCTCCAGATGGCAGGGTTGTGCGCCGAGGCGCATGGTGCCACCCTTATCGGACGCTTCATCGCGCTGCTCGGCACTGCCGTCCGCATTCTTCCACTCGGTAATCAACGCGACGATGGGATGCGGCGTGGATGGATTCACCTCGGTGGAATCAGCGCCCTCCAGCCCACAGACGTTGCGCGCGTACTCCACGAGAGCGACATGCATACCCAGGCAGATACCGAGGAAGGGGATATTATTCTCGCGCGCAAAACGCACGGCGGTAATCTTGCCTTCCACACCGCGATCTCCGAAACCGCCCGGCACCAGGATGGCATCCACTCCCTCTAGCGAGGTCGTTCCATTGCGCTCGATATCCTCCGCATCAATGTATTCGATCTGCACGTCTGTCAGCGTCTGCAGGCCTGCGTGGCCCAGGGCCTCATTGAGTGATTTATAGGCATCCTGCAGGTCGACATACTTGCCGACCATGGCCACTCTCACCCGTCCGCTGCTGACAGTGAATTCACGCTCGACAACATCTGCCCAATCAGACAGGTCAGCATCATCCTTACAATCGATACCAAAACGCTCGACGACAAATTTATCGAGACCAAAGTCGCGCAGCATACCCGGTATCTTGTAGATCGAATCGACATCGAGCAGTGGGATGACAGCGCGCTCTTCCACATTGGTAAACAGCGAGATTTTCTTGCGTGAGCTCTCCTCGATCTCGACCGCACAGCGACACAGCAGTATATCGGGCTGCAGGCCGATGGAGCGCAACTCCTTGACCGAGTGCTGGGTAGGCTTGGTTTTGATTTCACCGGCGGTCGCTATATAGGGCACCAGTGTGAGATGCATCAGCAGGGCGCGACTGGGGCCCATCTCCACCTTCAACTGTCGCGCCGCCTCCAGAAAGGGCAGGCCTTCGATATCACCGACCGTACCGCCAATTTCGACCACGGCCACATCGGCGTCGCCAGCACCCAGTACCACACGCCGTTTGATCTCGTCGGTAATATGGGGAATGACCTGCACCGTGCCGCCGAGGTAATCACCGCGCCGCTCCTTGCGCAGCACCGCGTTGTAGACCCTGCCGGTAGTGAAGTTATTGGTACGCTTCATCACCGTGTGTGTGAAACGTTCGTAGTGGCCCAGGTCGAGGTCGGTCTCCGCGCCATCCTCGGTGACGAAAACCTCACCGTGCTGGAACGGGCTCATAGTGCCCGGGTCGACATTGATATAAGGGTCCAGCTTCAGCAGCGTCACCTTGATTCCCCTGGCCTCCAGCACTGCGGCCAAAGATGCGGCAGCAATGCCTTTCCCCAGGGACGAAACCACCCCACCGGTGACGAAAATATAACGCGTCATGAATAGCCTATGTATGCTTTAGTGCCGGACATACAGTCCCTGCTTCCGGAGCTCTCGGGGAGTTTTATCTACCGGTGCTGGTCCTGCAAAAGATGGGCAGTTAGGCTACCAGAAAGGGCGTGTGACCTCAATCAGAACCGGTGTCACAAGGCCGCTTCCATTCGAAAACCCACAGCGACTCACCCTCGGGGGCCACGGCCCGCCAGCGACTGGATTCACAGCGCGCCAAATCCCCCACTGCGAGCACCTCGTCACCCAGGCATAACAGTGGCACGCGGCTCCTCCACCAGGGCGGCACCCCCCATTCCTGCATCAGGGCCTTCAGGCTGCGACTACCGGCGCGCCCCGCCAGACGGCAGCGCTCCCCGCCTGCGCGCCAGCGCACGGTCAGCTGCTCTTTGGGCTGCAAACACAGTCCATCGGAGGGCTGCTGCTTCAGGTTCAATGTCCCGACACCGGGTATCTCACAGTGTTCACCCGGCGCCAGGTATACGGCCTCCCCCGGCGCGGACGCCACAGACCCGGGCTCCAAATACACAGCGTCGCGGTAGCGCTGCAGCGCGTATGAGCCACAGTCCAGCCGTGGACTGCCATCCACCGGCGCGACCTGCAGCTGGCGTAAAAACTCCAGCATCGCAGCGCGATCCGGCGCCTGCACTCCCCGTGCAGACAGCCAGGCTCGCAGCCGCACCGCGGCGACTTCCTGTGCTGGCTCAAGCAATGCAGAAATATGCACCCCGGGATCGCCCATCACACTGCGCAGGGTATCCGGCACCCCCGCTACCGCGGCCACGACCTCGCCGGCACTCGCCAGGTGAGTCATCGCGCGTGCCACAGAGTTGCGGTATGTCGGCCATCTTGAACTCAACACCGGCAATAGCTCGGCGCGCAAGTAATTGCGATCCATCGCGGTATCCTGATTGCTGGGGTCCTCGACAAAAGTGAGCGCATGCTGTTGCGCATAACCCTCCAGTTCCTCGCGCGCATAATCGAGCAGGGGGCGCACCAGCACCGCACTGCCAAGACGCCGCTGGCGCGGCATGCCAGCGAGCCCGTCAACCCCCGCGCCGCGCAGCAGGCGCAGGAAAAATGTCTCAATCTGATCATCGAGATGATGCCCCATAAAAAGGACAGCGCCAGTTTCCAGCTGTGCTTCGAAAGCGCTGTATCTCGCCTCCCGCGCCGCCGCCTCCAGACTGCCCTGGGTGGCGACCTCCACTGCGCAGGTCACACAGGGCACCTGCCATACCAGGCACTGCGCCTCACAGTGCTGCTGCCAACTGTTGGCAGATTCCTGCAGGCCGTGATTAACATGGATCGCGCGTAGTGGAGGCGCCCCGGGATTGGCCGCGCACCAGCGCTGCAATAGGTGGAGCAGAACGGTTGAATCCAGACCGCCGCTATAGGCCACATACCAGCCGGGGGCGGCGAGCAGCTCGGTTAACGGCGCATCCAGATCGGTGTGCTGGAGCAATCCGGCCTAGTTCCCGTAGGACATAAGCCGCTGATAGCGCTTGGACAGCAAGTCCTCCAGCGGTAATCCCTGCAACAACCCCAGTTGGGTGACGATATGCTCGCGGATGCGCTCGGCCATCAGCCCGACATCGCGGTGGGCACCGCCCAGGGGCTCCGGAATCGTGGCATCGACGATGCCCAGGTCCTGCAGGTTTTTCGAGGTGACGCCCATCGCCTCTGCGGCGTCAGGCGCGTGCGCGGTATCCTTCCAGATAATGTTGGCACAGCCCTCGGGAGAAATCACAAAGTAGGTGGAGTACTGCAGCATGGCCAGGTGATCCCCGACACCGATACCCAGTGCACCACCGGAACTGCCCTCACCAATCACAATACAGACGATGGGCGTCGCGAGTCTCGACATCACCGCCAGGTTCTGGGCGATAGACTCACTGATACCTCGCTCCTCGGAATCAATGCCCGGATACGCCCCCGGTGTGTCTATCAGTGTCACCACCGGCATGCGGTAGCGTTCGGCCATCTCCATCAGGCGCAGCGCTTTGCGGTAGCCCTCCGGCTTGGGCATGCCAAAATTACGCAGCACCTTGTCCTTCACCGCCCGCCCCTTTTCCTGTCCGATCACCATTACCGGCTGGCCATCGATACGGGCCACGCCCCCAACGATAGCTTTGTCATCACCGAAGTGACGATCACCGTGCAGTTCATCGAACTCGGTAAATACCAGTGGAATGTAATCGAGGGAATACGGGCGCCTCGGGTGGCGCGCCACTTTGACGATATCCCAGCTGCTGAGATTGGAATAGATTTTTTCAGTGAGCTTGGTGCTCTTGGCCCGCAGCGTCTCAATCTCCGAGCTGATATTGATCTCGTTATCAGAGCCGACCAGTCGCAACTCCTCGATTTTGACCTCCAGCTCGGCGATAGGCTGTTCAAAGTCCAGGTAATTGGGATTCATGCTCGGGTAGTCTCAACAGATTGAATTGGCGCACAGTGTACAAAATTAATCCTGCGCAGACCAATAGCCAGAATTCACGAGAATGGCCCTTGGCCAGAGTCGAGAGCCTTTGCGGGAAAGTGACCAACACAGCCGTGTGGCGAATTGCCGAACCTGCAGATGCACGACCCTCGC
Organism: Halioglobus sp. D3-4; assembly: GCF_055809315.1. Lineage (NCBI taxonomy): Bacteria > Pseudomonadati > Pseudomonadota > Gammaproteobacteria > Cellvibrionales > Halieaceae > Halioglobus > Halioglobus sp. D3-4. Next base: position 170,585 of record NZ_CM147907.1, on the reverse strand, counting down.
CAGTGCCTCCGGTCAGTCGGCCAGATAGATTCTTACGTCGCGAAACTCGGCCGACTCATCGAGGTCCGGCACGGTGAAACTGGCGCGCTGCGCGATCTGCCGGTACGGCGGAACATCGAAGTTCTTTACCCGGGAGTCGGCGATCAGCACCCGCTCGGCGCGCTGCGTGAAGCGCTGCAACCAGGGAAAATTGGCCTTGTCGTAGAGTACGTCCGCCACAATAATGAGGTCGAGCGGCCCCGCCACCGCGTCGAAGTCCGGCGCTACTATCAGCTTTACCTCATTGAGACGGGCATTCAGCGCCGTGGCCGCTTGCGCCATCGGGTCGATATCACAGGCTATCACTTGGGCTGCGCCCGCCAGCGCCGCAGCAACAGCGACCACACCGCTGCCGCAGCCAAAATCCAGCACGCGCTTGCCCGCTACCCAGTGCGGATTAGACAGCAGAAAATCGGCCAGCACCTGCCCGGAGGCCCAGCAAAACACCCAGTACAGCGGATTGTCCATCACCTGCTGCACCTGCTCCGGTTCGAGGTCGCCCTGCGGGTAGTCACCATTTAGCAACCACAGCTTAATCGACGGGCAGTCCGGCAGCCCGGTCTGTTCCAGCCGGGCGCAGGGAATGATTCCCTGCAGATGTTGCTGTAAGCTGTGTGGCTCAATCATTTCGCGGACGCCTCCGTTTTAGCGTGGCCGCAGTATAAGCGCCGCGCGGGTTAAAAACCGCTGCGGCGCGCCAGAGTACAGATCACCCGACATGGAAGAACTACCACCCTACCTTGTTCCCCACAGCACTGAAGAGATCAGCATACTGTACGAGGACAGCGATTTACTACTGGTGCGCAAACCGACACTGCTATTGAGTATTCCGGGGCGTCACCCACTCAACAAGGACTGTCTGATAACGCGCCTGCAACAGCGCTTCCCGACCGCCAGTATCGTGCACAGGCTGGATCTGGACACCTCGGGCATTATGGTCATACCACTGAACAAGCCGACTCACGCGCACATCAGTCGGCAGTTTCAGCAACGCGAAGTCAAAAAAAGCTATCACGCTATTGTCTATGGCGCAGTGCAACCCGATGAGGGCGAGGTAGACCTGCCCATCACCTGCGACTGGGAACGGCGCCCACTGCAGAAAATATGCCACGAAAATGGCCGCAACGCTCTCACCCGGTTCGAGGTATTGGCGCGAAAAGAAGACCGCAGCCGGCTGTTGCTGAAACCCGTCACCGGGCGCTCTCACCAGTTGCGCATTCATATGCGCGAATTGGGTCACCCTATTCTGGGCTGCGATATGTACGCGCATGAAACCGCGCTGGGGATGGCGGACCGCCTGATGTTGCATGCCACCACACTGGAATTTACACACCCCACCACGGGCCAGTGGTTGCGCGGCGAATGCCCGCCGGATTTCTAGCTCTCTCACACTGCTCCACCCAATAGGCCGCTGCTCAGGCCGACAATCACGCCCAATCCCCTTACCCAGCCCGGGTAAAGGGCACTTCTCGTGCCTTATCATAAAATAAATAATATAAATATTAATAACGATTCTTATTCACTTGATCATAGTGTTGAGAATCATTATCATCTGCGCGAACAAATTCGACGTTCACTACGCCACGGAGCCCACAGGAATGACCCACAACCGCCTACCCACTGCCACCCAACTGACCGCTCTTGCCGCCGCGCTCAGCATCGCCAACGGAACGCTTGCCGAGGAGCCACCAAAATTAGAGGAGGTTGTCGTCTGGGCCACGCAGGTGCGCACCTCCTCCGTGGAACTCGGTGAAGAGGCCTTCAGTATCAAGCAGGCGGACCACCTCAGCGATCTGTTGCGCACTATCCCCGGGGTCGACGTCGGCGGCGCACACTCCCTCAATCAGCGCATCACAATCCGCAGCCTCGGAGACAGGGACCTAAAAGTCAGTATCGACGGGGCCAACCAGAACACGTATATGTACCACCACATGGGCAACCTGCAGATTCACGCCGACATACTGCAGTCGGTGGATATCGATGTGGGTACCAACTCGGTGATCCACGGCGGCCTGGGCGGCTCGGTCCGCTTTGAGACAAAAGATGCGCGGCACCTGCTCAACGACGGCCAGCGTTACGGTATGCGTTTACAAGGTACGTACGGCGACAACACCGGTACCGGTTATTCCGCGATCGCCTTCGGTAAGATCACCGATAACATCGATGCTCTCGCCTATTACCACCACCTGGACCGCGACAACTACAAGGTCGGCGGCGGCAAAATTGAGGACTCCAACGGCCAGGAAATTCCCGGAACCGATGGTCAGGTCAAGGGCCTCAAGGGCAACCTGGACGACACGCTGGTCAAGGTCGGTTGGGACCTCACGCCCAACCAGCGCCTGCAACTATCCTATGAGCACTACAAGGATGCCGGCGACTACAGCTATCGCCCGGACATGGGGCTGGCGACTGATATTGCGATAGGCGACAGCCTGGGGCTGCCATTGACCTTTGACACCCGCTTCGACCGCGATACGGTGACCCTGAACTACGAGTTACAGTGGGGCGACAACTCATCGCTGACTGCCGCGCTGTTTGGCAATAAGAGTACGCTCTCGCGCGACGAGTCGGCAGTGCATGCCCTGTGGCCGGAAGACCCGGCCTATGTGGAAGGAAAGGCTGAGAATAAAGGCTTCAATGTACTGGCCCTGAGCACTCTGGGCGAGAATATCACGCATCAGCTCACCTACGGTGTGGACATCATTGAATACGATACCGAATACAAACCCGACGGCTCCGTTCTATCAAGAGAGAACGCGACAAACTCGGCGATCTTTTTACAGGACCGTATTGATTTGAACCCCTCACTGGCACTGATTCCAGGCGTGCGTTACGACTACTATGATATTGATTCCAACGTGGTTGACGACAACTACGACGCACTCAGCGGCGCGCTCGCCGTTGAATGGACGGTCATCGATACGCTGGTGGTCAAACTGAGCGGAACGCAGTTATTCCAGGGGCCGGAGATTAGCGAGGTATTTACCGGCGCGGGACTTTACGACACGGCCAATCCGGATATCGACAACGAATCGGGATACAACGCTGAACTGTCCGTTGCCTACAACGATCAACTGTTCGGTGCTGATCGCTTTTCAGCCGGATTTACGTTGTTCTACACCGACATCGAGGACTACATCTACGAGTATGCCGCCGTTCCGCCATCACAGGGTAGTGGTTACTGGCAGGACAACGTCGGTGATATGCGCATCGATGGCGTGGAAAGCTACATCGGCTACGAGTGGGGTGCATTGAAAACGATGCTGACCTATTCTTTGTCTGACAGCGACCTCTCCGCCAATAGTGATTACACCGATCTCGATGGCGCCCGCCTCGACCGCGAGCAGGGTGATACTTACAGCCTCAATGTCGACTATATGCTGGACGCGTACAACGTAGCGCTGCACTCCGATGTGCTGTGGGTTGAAAGTCTCGGCTCCGGGCTTGACCTCGACGGGGCGACACTGGACAACAGCAAGGATGGGTTTACCGTCGTCAATGTATCTGCGCGCTGGTCACCCCCGTGGGTGTCTGGTCTTTCGTTGACCGTCGGCGTAGACAATCTGCTGGATGAGTACTACGCTTCGCAGTCCTCGCGCACAGGCCTGTCCTCGCACCCGCGTTTTGGCGAGCTGCAACTGACAGACTACGAGCCCGGGCGCAATTACAAGGCGACGATCTCCTACGAATTCTAGGCAGTTTCAAACCCGGGGAATACACGGTAAACACCACAGGCCGGATAGATTACTGAGATGCATCCCACACTGGCCAAAGCCAGCCGGACAATACACTGGATCAGCTCCGCATTGGGGCTGGCCAGCCTGCTGTTCTTCTCCGTCACCGGTATCACGCTGAATCACCCGCAGTGGTTTTCGGCAACACCGACGGAACAGTTCACGGAAGTGGAACTGCCAGAGCAGTGGTTACAGGCGTTTGAGCGGGCCGACGAGGTCACGCGTCTGGACTATCTGGCGAAAGAACTGGATGCACGCTGGGGCCTGGGGGTGCCGCGCAATATCGATCGCGATGAATACGAGTGGGTACTGGATTACCAGCGCCCGGGCGGCTTGTCCACGGTAGTACTCGAACTGGACAGTGGCACCCTGACTCTGGAGCAGGTGAGCGACGGCCTCGTGGCGGTCATCAACGATCTGCACAAAGGGCGCCACTCCGGCCTGGTGTGGTTCTACCTGATCGATATCACGGCCATCATCTGCATCGTATTTTCCATTACCGGGCTGCTGCTACTCTATATTCACGCGAGCAAGCGACGCAGTACATGGCCTCTGGTTACCCTGGGCACCGCGCTGCCCCTACTACTCTACTGGATATTTGTACCTTGAAACTAAAATCGCTTTGTTTTGCCAGCTCCCTGATGTTTGCGCTTGTGCCCTGCGCTGCGAGCGCTGCCGAGGTGACAGTGGATTTTGAGATTCCATCCATCGACGCCGCTGAATATCACCGACCCTACATCGCCCTGTGGATTGAGGACGATCAACGCCAACAGGTCGCGCAGCTCGCACTGTGGCTGGAACAGGAAAAATGGCACAGGGATCTGCGCAGTTGGTGGAGGCGCGGCGGTAAAAAGCTCGCACTTCCGGTTGACGGGGTCTCCGGCGCCACGCGAAAGCCGGGCAGCTATACCGTCTCATCGGTTCAGGATCTGCCGGCGGGCAAATACACATTGAATATCGAGGCTGTTCGCGAGGTCGGCGGTCGCGAGCATATCAAAATACCCTTCGACTGGCCTGTGCAGGACCTTAGCATCGCCGAGCGTGGCAGTTCCGAACTCGGCGAAGTCTCTCTAACCATTACTCCGGAGTCGACACCATGACATACTCTCGCACTGCAGCATTATTCCTGACAACCGCGTTGCTCAGCTCGACCGGACATGCACACAAACGGTGGTTTATGCCCACCGATTTCACACTCAGTGATGCGGAAACCGTCACTGTTGATTTCACCGCATCAAACAATATTTTCTACGTGGACAAAGGTATGCCACTGGCGATCGTTTCCGTGTCAAACCCCGCCGGTGCGCAAGTTCCTCTCGCTAACCCGACAGAAGGTGCACGGCGCTCGAGCTTCGACATCGATGTCGAGTCGAGTGGCACCTACCGCATTGCTGCGGGTGGGCCGCCGATGTACTTTGTCTCCTATCAACTGCCCGACCAGCCCGAGAAGCAGCACGCGCGCGGCTCTCTCGACGAGCTGAAAGCCGGGCTTCCGGAAAACGCATCGGCCGTTGAATTTGCAGAGTCACACAGCCTGATAGAAACCTATGTCACGCTGGGCGCCGGCACCCTTCCAGCACCAGCTGACGACAGCGCCGGACTGCAACTGCAGATCAGCGATTACCATCCCAATGAGTTGTACAGCGACGAGTCAGCGCAGTTCAGTTTCACACTGAACGGGGAGCCAGTGGAGGGACTGGCAGTGGCCGTACAACCCGATGGCAGCCGCTACCGCGACGACCCAGAGGAGCAGCAGTATGTAACAGACGCCAGCGGAACTGTCACCGTTAGCTGGCCGGAACCCGGTCGTTATCTGATAGAAGCGGGCTTGCAGGAGACCCCGGATGACGGCGAGATCACCGAGCGCTACTACAGCTACTACCTGACGCTCGAAGTGCTGGCCCCCTGAGGAAACGCGGGGTCAGCTTCGCGCCTCGCGACGTTGCAGTGCACGGGCAGTTGCGCGAAGGTGACAGATTCTCCATCGGGTAATTTAAGTTTCAGTTAATGTTATCGCGTTAAGGTTGGAACCGTGGCAAAGTCAGCCACATAACTGAAAGGGAGAATCGTATGAAAAGAGTAACCGCCGTTATCCTCACATCCAGTTTTATTGCAGGTATCGCCCTTGCCGACGTCCGCGTCGACGAAGCCGCCAAGCTGCAGAGCGATGGAAAAATAAAGCCGTTTGAAACGCTGAACGAAATCGCACTCAAGGCACATCCCGGCGCGACTATTACCGACACCGAACTCGAAGACAAGTACGGCAAGTACATCTACGAGGTCGAACTGCACGATGCCGACGGTCAGGAATGGGATGTCGACATTGATGCCACGACCGGTGACATCCTCAAAACCAAGCAGGACAACTAGGCAAGGGGCTATTGCGACAGCTATGTCGCCCTATCTCGCCAGCTGTTTTGTCGCTGTAGCTCTGTGCGTTGCCGGTGTTGCCGGCAACGCCGATGAGCTCAATCAGGATGAAGTGCTGAAACTTCGACGCTCCGGTGCCGTCGCGCCATTTCAAGACATTGTGCAATCCGTTGCCCAGCGCTACCCCGATATGCAGATACTGGAAGTGGAACTGGAAGCTGAGGATGACAATTACCTCTATGAAATAGAGATTCTCGTCGGCGATGGCAGCGTGCGCGAACTGGAAATCGACGCCGTCAGCGGCACCCTCCTCGAGGACGAATTGGAGGACTGATGCGACTGCTGCTGGTTGAAGACAATGTCGCACTGGCCGATGAGTTGATGCCGCTGCTGCAACGCAACGGCTACGCAGTGGACTGGCTGGTCGATGGCCGCGACGCCAGCGTGCAGGCCAGCGACAACTGTTACGACATTATCGTGCTCGACCTGGGACTTCCGGGCCGGGACGGCATTGATATCCTGCAGGAATGGCGCGCGTCAAAGTTGTCGACGGCGGTGCTCGTCCTCACTGCGCGAGACACCTGGGCCGACCGCATAGACGGCTTGAAAGCAGGTGCAGATGACTATCTCACCAAACCCTTTCACCCCGAAGAACTGCTGTTGCGAATTCAGGCGCTGTTGCGACGCACACACAATCTGGCAAACCAGCCAGTACTGGAAGCGGGCGGGCTGCTGCTGGATGAAGACCGCCACTGTGTCACCAGCGGCAACACGCGCATCGAGTTAACGGGCGCGGAGTTCCAGTTGCTCCGCTACTTTATGCTGCACGCCGGCAAACTGCTGTCGCGCTCACACCTTGCGGAACACCTCTATGACAATGAACGGGAGCGCGACAGCAATGTCATTGAGGTACATATCAATCGCCTGCGCGGCAAGCTCGGCCGCGGCGTGATAGAAACCCGGCGCGGCCAGGGTTACCTGTTTCGCGGCGTCTCGGCATGATATCCATCAACCGCCTGCTGACGGTGGGAGTGATCGGCAGCCTGTTGCTGGCGGGCATCGCCATGACGCTGACGGCCAACTGGTTATTGGACAACACCCTGCGCGACTACATGATGGCCGACTTGCAAGAAGAGAGTCGCAGCCTGCTCAAGGCGATCAGGCGCGGCCCCAACGGACTGCTATTGGATAGCGCTGTCATTGACCCCGCCTATGAGCAGCCGCTGTCGGGGCGGTACTTCCTGGTAACTGTCGGTGAACGGCAGTGGCGCTCACGCTCACTCTGGGACGAGCAGCTGACGCCGATCGAGCGAGTTGGCCTGACCGATCAACTGGTCGACGGCCCCAATGGGCAGCGCCTGCTGTGGTTGGCCACAGGTTACCAGCGCCTGGGTGAATCTCTGGAAGTGGTAGTAGGCATCGATTACTCCGGTGTTTTGCAGGACATACGCAATATAAGGCTTGTACTGCTGGCCAGTGGCGTTGCTGTGCTGGTGATGCTGGCGCTGCTGCAGCGATTTCTGGTGCGCCGCTCATTGCGCCCGCTGGAACTCGCACGCCGGCAGGTTGAACAACTGCGCAATGGCTCGATAACGACACTAATGGAAGATGTTCCGGAAGAGCTCGCGCCGCTGGTGCACGAAATCAACCGTCTGCTGCGCGACACGCAGCAACAATTGCACCGGTCACGGGTCGCAGTCGGCGACTTGAGTCACACGCTGAAGACGCCGCTGGCCGTACTGCGCAATCTGGCGGATCGCGACATCATCCGTGGCGACCCGGCCCTGCAGGAGGCGCTGAATTCGCAGATTGAGTACATACGCCAGCGTATCACACGAGAGATGGCACATGCGCGAACTGCGGGCATGCACAGCGCGCATGACTTATTCGACATTGAAGCAGACCTGCCACTGCTGCTCGACAGCGTAAGCAGCGCTCACCAACAGAAGATGACCATTGGCGAACGTATAGACCTGCACGGTCGGATTCCATGGGAGCGGGAAGACATACTGGAAATTCTCGGCAATCTTTTGGACAACGCCTGCAAATGGGGTCGGGCGTCCATCTCCCTGACGATGGGCCGTGCTGCCGACACATTGCTTATACAGGTAGACGACGATGGGCCCGGCATTCCCACGCACAAACTGGAGCAGGTCATACAACGCGGCACGCGGCTGGATGAAAACGTCTTCGGCCACGGACTCGGTCTGGCGATTGTTGCGGACAAGGTGGAGGCCTATCGGGGCAAATTGTCATTTGAGAGGAGTAAAGCTGGCGGGCTGACTGTACGTGTACAGCTGCCATGGCCGTAGCTCAGCGGTACCGGCATTTTCCGGTGCCACAACAACTGGCAGCACCCGACGCTCCCGCAGGCAGCCCCTTGCGCGGATAAACTTCCTGTCTGAGTAGGCGAAGCGGGGGAAATTGTCTAGACTGAGAAAAAACACGTATGGGGCGCTCACCTTGGTCAGTAGTAGCCGCACCTCAACACGCGTCATGATCGTGGCGAGACCGAACCGATCGGCGCACTGGAACACCAATGTATCGGTATTGCTGGCCCTTGCTGTACCGATGCTGGGTATCGCCATTCCCTTTGCCCTGCTGGGCGCCTGGCTGATTCTCCCGTTCGCCGGGCTGGAACTGCTCGCGCTGGGCATAGCGCTCTACCGGGTAAACCACCGCTTACAGTACCAGCATGTTATCACCGTTAGCGGCGACACAGTTTGTATCGACAAAGGCTACAGCACGCCGCTGGAACACTGGCAGCTTGTCAGGCACAAATCGGGATTGACCGTCACCGCACAGCGACACCCCTGGGAGGCTCCGCAACTGTGCTTACACGATCACAACGTGTTCATTCCGCTGGGTGAATTCCTGAATCGGGAGGACAGCCTGAAGCTGCTCGAGTTGCTGCAACGCGAGATCCGGGTTCGCGCACTCGGCTCAGGCGCGCTGCGGGAATTCTAGGCCACCTCAAATCTCCTCAAAGTCACCGTGGCGGCCTTTTCCGGAAGCGAACCGGGTAGCGCCCTCCACTGTTTCGCGGGAATCGACAACTGTGAGCCCCCGTGCGAACTCGTTGCTCAAGGCCTCCTGCAGGGGCATCCCCCATTGTTCATAGGCGCTGAGGCGGTCGGAGCGAAGGCAGTTTTGCGGAAACCGGCTCAGCAGCTGCGCTAATTCCAATGCCGCCGACAGCGCTTCCCCGTCCGCTACCACGCGATTTGCCAACCCCATTTGCAGCGCTTCATCCGCCGCCACCCCCCTGCCGGTGAGAATCAGGTCCATCGCGCGGCTGTGGCCGATCAGGCGCGGCAAACGCACAGTGCCACCATCAATCAGTGGAACGCCCCAGCGACGGCAGTAAACCCCCATCACCGCGCTGCGTTCCACCACGCGCATATCGCACCACAGCGCCAGTTCCAGACCGCCTGCCACCGCATGTCCGGCTATGGCTGCAATCACCGGCTTGCCCAGCAGCATACGTGACGGCCCCATCGGCCCGTCCCCGTCGGGAGTCAATGAATTGCCGCCGGACCCTCTGGCAATGGCCTTGAGATCGGCTCCGGCACAAAAATTGCCGTAATCGCCATACAGCACCGCGACATCCGATTCAGGATCGTCCTCGAATTTGTGAAAAGCCTGTGTCAGTGCCCGCGCTGTATCACCATCGACAGCGTTGCGCACCTCTGGCCGCCTGATGCTGACCACAGTGATACGCTCCCGAACCTCCACTAGTACTTTATCCATATTCCCACCTCTTCCAAAAGTCACGCTGACGATAGAGCATACTGCTTTTAGCGTGTACTGTGACACCAGTCTCTCAACAGTCCGAGCACTGGACTGCCATACCCGCGCCGCCTATCATCCTCTCACGCAAAAAAAAGAGACCTCCCGCATGAGAATCCAGCTCACTCTACTCTCTACTCTATTATTACTCGGTGCCTGTTCCGGCCCGGAGAGCTCTCTCGACGAGATGCAAAAGAATGAAGACGTCGGTTTTGCAGGCGTCTCGCGCGGCACCAACAGCCTGTTCCCGCCCAACGAGGAAATCCTGACGCTGCGGCCGCCACCCAACCCGGATCGCAATGCCTATTTCGGCGATCTCCACGTACATACCGCGTACTCTTTCGACGCCTATGTCTTCGGCACTGTCAGCACGCCCGATGATGCCTACCGCTATGCCAAGGGCCAGGCACTGGAGCACCCCAGTGGTTATGAGGTGCAATTGCAGCAGCCGATGGATTTCTACGCCGTGACGGATCACGCCATGCTGATGGGGTTGGTGAAGGAAGCGGCAGACACCGACAGCGAGTTCTCTCGCTATGCGGTATCCGAACCGCTGCATAACATCAATGCACCTGACAATATGAACGAATACAGCCTGCCGGACCGCGGTACCGCGTTCGCCAGTTTTCTACCCGGCGCGGTAGGTGGACTACTCGATGGCAGTATTGATATGTCGATGGTGGAGGAAGTGACAAAATCGGCGTGGCGAGATGCAATAAGGGCAGCGAATGAGGCCTACGTCCCCGGCGCATTCACCACATTTGCCGCGTTCGAATACACCTCCTCCTCCGACGATCAGGGCAACCTGCACCGCAACGTGATTTTCCGCGACAGCGACCGCCTTCCGGCGATACCATTCTCGCGTTTCAACTCGCAGAATCCCGAGGGGTTATGGCAGTGGATGGACAATCTGCGCGCGCAGGGTGTAGAGAGCCTGGCGATTCCGCACAACTCCAATGGCTCCAACGGGCAAATGTTTAAAATGTCGGACTGGGCAGGCAACCCTATCGACGATGCCTACTCGGAGCAGCGCATGCGCAACGAGCCACTGGTGGAAATCACCCAGATCAAGGGCACCTCGGATACCCATCCACTGCTCTCCCCCAATGACGAATGGGCTAATTTCGAAATCGCGCCGTACCGTGTCGCCACCAAGCTGCACAGCGAACCACTTGGTAGCTACGTGCGCGATGCCTATCTGCGCGGTCTGCACCTTCAATCAGAAGGTGTCGTAAACCCCTACAAATTTGGCCTGATCGGCTCCAGCGACACGCACGATGCCGCCAGTTCAGAGGATGAAGAGACGTTCTTCTCCAAGGCCGGCATGTTGGACGGCACCCCCGAACTGCGCGGCTCCATCCCAGCATCATTCCTCACTGGAACCGTCGTCAAGTTCCTTGATCCCGGCCTGGTAAAAGAGGTCGACGGCAAGGACTACATGGCCAGTTCATCGTTCGAATACTGGTCTGCCTCCGGCATGGCCGGCGTCTGGGCCGAGGAAAACACACGCGAGTCGATCTACCGCGCCTTCCGCCGCAAGGAGACGTTTGCCACCAGCGGCCCGCGAATAAAAGTTCGCTTTTTCGGCGGCTATGATTTCGCCCCCGGGATGCTCGACAGCCCGCGCTTGACCCGCATTGCCTACCAGCGCGGTGTCACCATGGGCAGCGATTTACCCGGAGAGGGAGCTAGATCACCTGCATTTATTGTCTGGGCCGCCGCAGATCCATCGGGCACAGCCCTGCAGCGCGTGCAGATCATCAAAGGCTATCTGGAGAACGGCGCGCATCAGGAGCGTATTTACGATGCCGCCTGCGCGAACGACCTTCATCCGGATCCATCCACCGGACTGTGCCCCGATAACGGCGCTGCGGTGAACCTGAATGACTGTTCCACCACCGGCAGCGGTGCGAGCGAGCTGAAAGCGTTGTGGCACGATCCTGATTTCAACCCCGATCAGGAGGCCTTCTACTATGTCCGCGTACTGGAAAACCCCAGTTGTCGCTGGTCGACCTGGGACGCGATACGCGCCGACGAAGAGCCGCGCTCCGATCTGCCAAAAACCATCCAGGAAAGGGCCTGGTCCTCGCCCATCTGGTTCCGCCCAAACACTGTAGCGCAAACACAGGGCACACTGACGCTACCGGAACAGAGCACGGTAGACATGGCAATCGGCGATGGAGAAGCCAGTGAGAAGCCGTAACACCAGACCAAACAGGAGATTTCGCCAACTTCGAAAAGTGGTGATCGTACTGGCGCTGTTCAGCCTGGTGCAGTACGTCAACACAGGAACAGTTCGCTGGCCGTTCGCCATCTATCAGAAAGTCGCCTCAACGATTTCGGAGTACGCCTCACGCCCCGAGGCCGGTTGGCGCCGCGCGGCCACATCGCTTGAAGAAATCGGTGCGGCGCGCGAGGGCGAGACTGCCACTGATTTTGATCTGACAGGACGCGTGGTGCGGGTTGCCGACGGCGATACCGTGTCCATTCTCGACAGCAGCAACACACAGCACAAGGTGCGCCTCTACGGCATCGACACGCCGGAGCGCGACCAGCCCTATGGTAACGCGGCAAAAAAAGCCCTGTTACAGCTTGTCGATGAGCAACCAGTAGGTGTGGTGATCGTGGAGACGGACAGCTACGGCCGCATAGTAGGCACGCTTTATCAGGGCGGACGCAATATCAATGCCGCCATGGTCGCCAGCGGCTACGCCTGGTGGTACCAGTACTACGCACCGCATGAACACTTATTACAGACCGCGCAGCGGCAGGCACGCACGCAAAAGTTGGGACTTTGGGCCGAGCCGAACCCGGTCGCACCGTGGGAGTGGCGCAGGAACAAGCGCTGAAGCAATAGCAGAAACCGGTCAATCAGGCATATTCACTGTCAACCGCAGCGCGATTGCGGTAAATTTATCGCGCTCAGGAAACAGACGCATACACTTTAATCCGAGGAATAAATAATGATCGTTGTGAACGCCATAATAGAAAGCACACCGGATGACATAGCCGCTTTAAAAGACGCTATCGGCACAATGGAAAAGGCCAGTCGAGCAGAACCCGGCTGCGATGACTATACATTCAGCGTCGAACTGAACAACCCCGGCACGCTGCGGATAGTGGAGAAATGGCAGAGCCTCGAAGCGCTTATGGAACACATGGGAACAGCGCATATGGCCGAATTCCAGCAGGCTATAGGCGCCAACCCGCCCACTGCGATGGACCTGAAGTTCTACGAGGTCAAAGAAATACAACCATTCTGAGCGATCCCGCTAACGACGCTGTATGAACATTGTGACGCTCCGAGCATCCGCTTTCGCCCTGCTGGGAATACTGGCCATAGCGCCCGTGCAAGCGGAGCAGGCTCAGGATTCGGTCTCGCACCTCTCGGAGATGGCTGCAGACGGCACACTGAAAGCGTTCGAGGAAAACATGGACATGGGCGATGTCATCGCCCTGTTCCGTGAGCAGCAGAAAGAGCTGGCCGCACAAAGAAAACTGCTCGAGAAACAGGCTGAACAAATCGACGCACTCACCAAGGAGCTGGAAGCCGTTCGGGCACCGCTACCTGCAGTAAAACAGGAAATGACTGCACAGCGCACGCTGCTTAACAGTCAATCGGAGAAAATTTCTACGCTGACAAGCGAACTGGAGACCATGCAGGAGCCTCTGCCAAAGGCGAGCACGACCTCCACCAAAATCTCGGTCGCCGCCGCCACATCTCCCGAACCCGCCACAAAACCTGAACCGGAGACGCCCCAAACAGAGAAGGAACAGGAAATAGCCACCGGCAACGCTGTCGCGCAGGCTCAGGCAGATGACCCCAGCCGGGACTTGCTAGACGATTTCAAAGGCGCCTGGCGCCTGCCCGGCACCGATGCCGCACTGGCGATCGGCGGGTTTGTGAAAACCGACATTGTCTACAACTTTGACCCGCTGCAGATCAAGGACAGATTTATCACCGGCTCCATCCCGGTCGGAGTTAATGAAACTACTGGAGACGAAGCTCAAAGCAGCATCACCGCTGATCAATCCCGGCTGAATTTTGACCTGAGGTCACAGACCGACTACGGCATCATGCGCGCATTTATCGAAGGAGATTTCGCTGGAAGTAACGACACCTTCCGCCTGCGCCACGCTTTCGGCCAGTGGCGGCAAATGCTCGCCGGCAAGACCTGGTCCACCTTCATGGACCCGGATGCATCACCCGAAGAAATTGACTTCGAAGGGTTGAACGCTCGCATCAATGTGCGTCAGGCACAAGTTCGATTCATGCCTACCTTTGGCAAGAAATATGAGCTGCAGTTTGCGCTCGAAGATCCGAACCCACAGGTTCAGAATGGCTCTGGGGTTACCCGCACACCGGATGTTGTTATTGCAGGGCGGTTTCAGCCTCGCGCTCGATTGCACGTCAAACTCGCCCTGCTAATGCGTGAAATACGTGGCCAGGATGATACCACCGGCAACGTCGAGAAAGAGTTTGCATGGGGCGCCTCGCTGAGCGGGCGCTTTATGACACCGATGTTGGACGAGCGTGACAGCCTGCTGTTCCAGTTGAATTACGGCAGAGCCATCGGCCGTTACGTCAACGACCTGTCCAGTATCGGCAATTACGATGGCATCTTCGATCCCAGCACTAACAAACTCCAACTCTTCGACGTCACAGCCGGGTATGCGTCGTGGCAACACTGGTGGGGGCTCAACCAACTGAGATCCAACATCACGTTTGGCTTTGTCGACCTCAACAACCCTGGCTTTGCAGAGGGAGACGCCTACCAGCGAACATACCGGTTTTCAACCAACCTGATCTGGTCTCCCATTCCCCGTATCGACCTGGGTGGGGAATACCTGTGGGGGCGCCGGGAAAATAAAGATGGCGAGTACGGTGATGCCACGCAGTTTCAGTTTGCAGTAAAATATCGGTTCTGACGGCATCAGCCGAAAATCTTACTGCGTTACGGCGAGGGGAACTGCACAATTTTTCATCAACTGCCTATCGGCTGGGACCTAAAGACAAATGTCTTCCTTTTGGTTCTATTCCGTTAACTGGCCAGTAAGTGTGGGTTAGCACCAAATGGATATCACATCAGGCTCTGCAACAATAGAGGAACTTGCGCAAACCGCTCAGGTCGCTGCCAGTGACAGTGGTACTTATATCCAGGTTCTCGGTATTGTCCTCATCTATCTCCTGTCTTTTGCTGCAGCCCACAAGGTCCGCAACAGTATCGGCCTCACTCAGAATGAGCCACTGGAGAGCGCCCATCCGGTGCGCAAACTCGGGTACAGAATCGGCGGAATACTCTTTCCACTATTTGCTATTGTCCTGCTGCAGATATCAACAAAAATCAGTGAAACCCTGACATTTACACCCTGGCTAATCGAAACCGCCTTGGCCATTGCTGTTTTGCTGTTTTTTAACTCGTTAATACGCGTCTTTGTTCAAAACCCACTCGCCGCATCCCTGTTCAGATGGATTGGCCTACCTATATTGCTCTTGCACCTACTGGATCTGCTGCCGACTGTCATCAGCGCTCTGGAGGAAATATCGCTGCATGCGGGCAACTTCAGCATCTCCGCCTACGGTGTCGTGAGGGTCCTTATTTTTGGTAGCTTTCTCTTTTGGCTGGGCCGCGCGTCCAATAATTTTGGCAAGGCTGTCATCAGAAAGCAGGACTCGCTCGATGTGCCGACCAAAGAGGTCTTCAGCAAGCTGTTTGAGATTGCGATTTTCGGCATTGTCGCACTGTCGCTGCTCAATATTATGGGCGTCAGCATGGCCACGTTGGCAGTCTTTGGCGGAGCTGTCGGCGTTGGCCTCGGCTTGGGCTTACAGTCTATCGCTTCTAACTTTATCTCCGGCATCATCATACTGCTCGACCGCTCACTGACGGTTGGTGACTTTATAGAACTGGAAGGTGGACAAGTGGGCTTTGTCCGGGAATTCAGGATGCGCTATACCATTCTGGAGACCTACGATGGTAAGGATATCCTGGTTCCGAATGAAACCTTCATTTCAACCTTGATGGTGAACTGGACACACAAGGACCCCAAGCAACGATACCGCGTTGATTTCTCGGTACCCTATTCCACTGACGTGCGCAGTATGGTCGAGTTAATCAAAGCGGCAGTGGCTGAACACGAGCAGGTGGTCAGTGGTCCGGATGTACCGTTTGAGGAGAGACCCGACTGTGAAATAGACAGCTTTGGAGACTCCGGGATCAATATGTTTGTCGAATTCTGGATGATCGGTGTCGATGACGGCAGAAACCGGGTTGGCGGAGATCTGATGCTGATTATTCTGGAGACGCTGAAAGAAAACGGCATCGAAATACCCTTTCCGCAGCGAGAAGTTAAGATTCTCAATCCCGGGCAATAAGATACGCCGCAGAACCGGCTGGGGCAGGACCGGTATTGTTGCACTCGTCGCGCTAAAGCACTGCAACTGCCGGCCATATCCACACGGCATTGGCCTGCCCGGCTGCCCAAATTTCGTACAGATTGGCCTGCATAACAGGGCGCTTTGGGGTATGATCGCGCGACTTTTTAACACTTCGCTTCGGCGCGCTATTAAGGCTGCAATCATCAATCAGGCGCTGGCAGATCGCGTTACGCCCAAAAGCACAGTAAATGGTAATTGAATGAGCAATTCGGACAAGAAATGTGTTGGGTTCGTGAGTCTGGGTTGCCCCAAGGCACTGGTCGATTCCGAGCGCATTCTCACACAACTCAAGATGGACGGCTACGACATCGTACCCACCTATGAAGGTGCGGATGTTGTCGTCGTAAATACCTGTGGATTTATCGACAGTGCCAAACAGGAGTCTCTGGACGCGATCGGTGAGGCCATCAGCGAGAACGGCAAAGTGATCGTTACAGGCTGCATGGGGAAGGGGGATGACGCGCAATCCATTAAGGCTTTACACCCCAAGGTATTGAGCGTTAGCGGGCCTGCGGCGTACGAAGAAGTGGTCGGTGCGGTACACCAGTATGTACCCCACACACCCGTGTACGATCCCTTTGCTGACCTGGTTCCGCCACAAGGCATCAAGTTAACCCCCCGCCACTATGCCTATCTAAAGATTTCCGAGGGCTGCAACCACCGCTGCAGCTTTTGCATCATCCCCGATATGCGCGGCGACCTCGTCAGCCGGCCCATCGGTGACGTGATGGAAGAAGCCGAGCGTCTGGTGCGAGCCGGCGTACGTGAGTTGCTGGTTATCTCACAGGACACCAGCGCGTACGGTATAGATACAAAGTATCGCACCGGGTTCTGGAACGGCCGCCCATTGAAAACCCGGATGCAGGAGCTGTGCGAGGCACTGGGCGAATTCGGAATCTGGGTACGGCTGCACTATGTATACCCCTACCCGCACGTGGATAAAGTGATACCGCTGATGGCCGAGGGCAAAATTCTGCCCTATCTCGACGTGCCGTTTCAGCACGGCAGCCCCGCCGTACTCAAGCGTATGCAACGGCCCGCCGCAGCAGAGAAGTCGCTGGAGCGGATAAAAGCATGGCGCGACATCTGCCCGGATATCACCCTACGCAGCACGTTTATCGTCGGCTTCCCCGGGGAAACAGAGTCGGAATTTGACGTATTGCTGGACTTCATCCGCGAAGCACAACTCGACCGGGTTGGCTGTTTTCAGTACTCCCCGGTCAAAGGTGCGCGTGCCAATGCACTGCCCGACCCCGTCGCCGACGAGGTGAAGCAGGAGCGCTGGGAGCGCTTTATGGCACTGCAGCAGGAAATCAGCGCTGCCAAATTGCAATCCAGAATCGGCAGCACTATTGAAGTTCTGATCGATGAGGTCGATGAACACGGTGCAATAGGTCGCTCCAGCGCCGACGCGCCGGAAATCGACGGTAAGGTGTATCTGGACGGGGCCACCAGCCTGCACCCGGGAGATTTTGTAGAGGGACAGGTCACTGCCGCCGACGAGTACGATTTGTGGGTCGGCTGAACTCGCTGTGAATCTGCTGCTGTTTAGTGACGCCGATCGACGCAGTGCCAATCGGGTGACCGTGCACGACCGTCGCTTGCAGCACCTGCTGCAGGTGCACCGCGCCCAGGCTGGCGACACACTGCGCGCAGGCGAAATCAACGGCCTGATGGGCGAGGCCAGGATACTGCAAATTGACGATAAGGCCGCCGTACTGGATGTTACGCTGGATCAGCCTCCGCCCCCGAAACTGCCGCTGTCCCTGATACTGGCCTTGCCCCGCCCGAAAATGCTGCGCCGTATACTGCGCAATGTGGCTGAACTGGGTGTCGCTGAATTGCACCTTATCAACAGCTACCGCGTGGAAAAAAGCTACTGGCTAAGCCCCGTACTTGAGGAGGCGACTGTGCGGGAATACCTGTTACAGGGCCTGGAGCAGTCTCGGGATACCCGTCTGCCCGCAGTTCACTACCACCGACGTTTTAAGCCCTTTGTGGAAGACAGCCTACCCGGGTTGCTCACAGGGCGAATGGCACTGCTGGCCCAGCCCGGCGAGCATCCGCCTTGCCCGCGAAACATCGGGCGGCCTTGTCTGCTGGTTATCGGGCCGGAGGGCGGTTTCATCCCCTACGAGGTGGAAAAACTGCAGGACAGCGGCTGCCAGCCGGTCTCCCTTGGCACGCGTATCCTGCGCGTGGAGAACGCCGTTACCAGTTCGTTGGGGCGTTTATTCTAGCCGCCACAGCGCGAGCATGCCCTTTCGCCCCACGCCAAAAAACCCACCGACACACAATATTTTAAACTCAGAAATGACTTTTTAAACGCGGCCTGATCAAACCCGCTCCGAGCGTAGTATTTGCGAGAACATAGTGCTAGCTTCCCGCTTGGCTTTGGAGTATCTCGCAACTGTTCCGAATCCAGTGAAAAAGTCACAGTGACTTCCCGTGCAGAAGTTACGCGATTGCTTCTATTATGATGTTAATAACATAAGAGACTTGAGAGGCCCTACAATGTCTGCAAAAAAACGTTTAATCGTATCTCACCTCTCGGCCGTAGTAGCCGCAACCTCAGCGGGAGTCATACCTACTGTAGCGCTGGGCCAATCCATGCTCGAAGAAGTGGTGGTCACCGCGCGTAAACGGGAGGAAACACTGCAGGAGACACCCGTCGCTGTATCGGCCTTTTCTGGCGAAAACCTGCAGGAACTGGGCATCAACGATATTTCTGACCTGACCAGGGTCGTACCCAATGTCGATATGTACTCCGGCAACGGTACGACCGGTGCAGCCAACGTCTTCATCCGCGGTATCGGCGCCCGTAATACCGGTGTGAACTTCGACTCCGGCGTGGGCATTTATGTCGACGGCGTCTACGTATCACGTGCAGACGGCGCAGTGCTCGACAATGTCGATGTGCAGAGTGTGCAGGTATTGCGCGGCCCGCAGGGCACGCTATTTGGCAAGAACACCACCGGTGGCGCCATTCTCTACACCACCAACAAGCCCAATGAAGAATACGGCGGTCACGCGGAAGTCCGGGTTGGGAACTACAACAAACTGGACAGTAAGGTTACCGTCAACGTGCCGTTGATTGGCGACACATTGATGTCGCGTTTCTCTCTGTATAAAACCAAGAATGACGGTTACGTGCAAAGCGAAATACCGGATAACCTGCCGGCACAGGCTGTCGGCAATTCACCGTTTATCGAGGATGAGTACAACGATATCGACCGTTGGGGAGGCCAGGCTCAACTGCGCTGGGTAGCCACAGATGACCTCATTCTCGACCTGAACTACAACTACGGTAAAACAGACCAGAAGGCCACCGGCCAGGACTGTCAGGTAGTGACAAATATACCGGGTGCCGGCTGGCAGGCGGGATTACAGGACAACTCGGTAATAATACCCTCGACAGGCCAGTCGATCGCCGACTGGTGTCAGGCAAACCACGATCTCGGTAAAGACAAGATCATGGCCAACGTGACGCCCAACCGCTACAGGGCTGAGGTGAACACACTATCGCTCACCGCTGACTGGGATATCAACGATAATTTGAACTTCAAGAGCATCACAGCCTGGCGTAACACAGAGGGCGGTGAAGCCAACGAACTCGATGCAATAGGAATCTCGTTGCTGGGCCGCAGTAATTACATGGGCATCGGTGCCGATGAGCGGAATACCGACGCCTACAGCCAGGAATTCCAGTTGGCGGGTAGCGCATTCGATGAGAAACTCGATTATGTGGTTGGTGTCTTCGGGTTCCACGAGCATACCGACAAAGGTGCCGCCTCCTCGCCTACCGGCCCCTTCTTCAACGCGCCCGCACCTATCGGGAACGCTAGCACAGCCTTCTACATCAACAGCCTCACCGAACTGCTGGCGAAAAACTCATCAGCCTCACTTTTCAGCCAGGCCGACTGGCATTTTGACGATTACTGGACGCTGACCGTCGGCGCACGATACACCTGGGAGGAGCGCAAACTGACGCGCAATTTCATGATTCCCGATATAAACACCATGGCGACCTCAGGAACAGTGACTCAACCATTCCCGGGCCTTGCGCCTCAAGTCTACGCCTTTTCCGATGGTGGACAGTCATTCAACCCCAATCACGGGTTCGTCACAGAAATGATAGACGGGATGCCCGACCCGACAGCCAACCAGACGCAGAGGTATGACAAGACCAAGGTTACCCCGATGGCCAGCATCCAGCGTACCTTTGACGGTATCGGCTTTATGGACTTCGGTAACGCATACTTCACCGTCGCCAACGGCTTCCTCTCCGGCGGCCTGACAGACACCGTGGATACGGTCACCGGCCTGATGGGTGAATACAAACCGGAGGAGGTCTGGAACTATGAAATAGGCTTCAAAATGGACGCCTGGGACAGAAAACTGCGGCTGAATACAGCGATTTTCTATACCGATTACCAGGACCGGCAGCTGTCCACCGTCAGGATCAGCCCGGAGGGCCGTATTTCGGGCGCTCTGATCAACGCCAAATCCTCATACATCTCAGGTATTGAGTTTGAGGCAGTGGTACTGCCGATCGAAAACCTGCAGCTCACAGCCAATGTGACGTTTAACGACAGCAAAATTGACGAGTATGAAGATGAGCAGATCCGTGCGGTTCCCCCCGCAGGGGAGCCCATCCCGGACGGTTGCTCTGAAATCGTGATTCCGGGCTCTGGCCAAACTGTTTTGAACTGCGATATTGATCGCTCCAACGAGAGCCTGCCGCGTCTGCCAGACAGTGTGTTCTATCTGGCAGCACAGTACACGTTTGAGACAGAGTACGGCACGATCGTACCGCTACTATCGGCGTCCTATCGCACGAACCTGAATAACTGCTTTGACGCGTCCAGTTGTGTTTCCGGCATATGGAAAGTAGACCAGACAGATGTCACAGCACGCCTTACATGGAACTCACCCGATATGGCGTGGCGTGTCACCGCTTGGGGTAACAACCTGACCGACGACCGCTATGTTCAGGGCGGCACACCGCTGGTAGACAATACCGGCGTGGCAGCCACCAGCTACAACCTGCCGCGCACCTACGGTATCGAGGCCGCTTACACCTGGTAAGCTGACTCGCAAAACGGAGCCCGGCATGATCGTCCATCACGCCGGGCTTTTTTTCGTCCCGCATAATCTGCAGCAAGAGCCACTGAACACCGCCTGCATCCGCAGATGCGTTCACCCTAAGCGTTGCACAAACCCTCCGGACAACTCACTCCGGTGCCGCCCAGCCCACAATAGCCGCCAGCCTTGTGGAGCAGCCCCTTTTCTATATGGATACCATGTGACGTGAAGAAAACTCCTAACTTATCTATATTTATCATAATGTTACAGGCCTCACCAAGAAAGAGGAGTTCATACATATATGAAATGCTGCTATATGGATGTATGGATGCACCTATCGCTACGTCTCTGTGGGCGAAAAGCCATCATCGAGTCCAAAGCTGACACATGGTCGGAGAATTTACAAGAAGTTGGCCTCTTATGTGCCTAGGGCACATAGCATCTAACAATGAACTGCTCTAAAGTCTTCGATCTGCCATAAGAACCACGAAATCTGCGAGCGGCACTTCCGCGAACTCGAAGACTACTTGAAAGTCGCTAGTACAATCGGAAAACTCTCCTGAGAGCTGCCTGAGCCTCTTCTTTGTAAAGTAATTTGTTACAAATGAAGAGCCCAAGGCATCAGCCAACCAGGTTTCAGACTGCTTTATCGCCTTCCTACAAGATGCTTGCAGCTCCTTTCGCCCCGCAACATCTGCCAGCACTGGCAACGGCCTTCCCGAAATTAAAGTCATTGCAATATCAAACGGTAGTCCATAGCCCGTGCGCTTGTATGTCTGCCAAGCAGCCAATACGGCAAAATATCTCCTCCCGAGAGCTGACTGCTGACCACTACTGGCGAGGCGTATAAACTTATCGTAGTCTATGCTAACTAAAGCGCTCATGGTTGCTGGATTATCAGATGCAAGCTCAATACAGAAATTCGTAGATTTTTTACCCGAGTGTAGCTCCGTCAGCCTCACCAAACTATCGGACTCGACTGCATCTGATAACTCGTAGAACGCAACCTTCGCCCTAGCACTTGTCAAATTTGGCTCATCCAAAAGATAACGGAGAGTCGACGTTTTGATCTCGTAGTATTGTTTTTCTGTACCTTCAAACCTCGAAAAATTCGCAAGTAACGAGAACAACAATCTCAACTTGATTGAAGCTCGCCCCAGCCCCGGAAAAGCCATCAAATCCAAAGATACGGCTATTTCTCGCCCAATACTAGCAATTACCCTTTGTGGAAAGTTTGGCTGCACAAGGAGCCTGCTTTCTCGTGATTCAGGCTCAGATGGTGCTTGATTGGCCAGCTCGCCAGCGCTATCAGGTTGACTTATAAATTTCGTAGGAAACAGCCTTCTCGATTGAGAAAAGGGGCGTGGATGCAAGTTTTCACACTGATCCGTGCGCAATTTTTTTAACACATGTCTAGCATCCTCTTTCCAGGTCTTCATGAGAAAACTTTTGTTTAGGATCTCCCAGCTTTGCCCCGGCCCCAATTTACTGCACTGATCGTATGATCTAAGGATCAACCTCTTTTCTTCTTCACTAATTATGGCGTCGGATGTACCTGGAGGAAATTCTGCCAAAACAACCTTGTGCCAGCCTTCATATGCAGTCTCCTGGCCGTAGAACAAAATTGTATTAGAGATGACTCTATCCAACTCAGAAGACCCAGAGACATACAAACCATTCTCGCCGACTGTTTTCCCAATATAGGAAATTATTTTTGTGCCTTGGAGAGAAAAAAAGATCTCATAGATATGCGGACATTCAACGTCCGCTGGAGTTCTTCTAATTATGGGCATGTCAAAGAGTTGACGCTTTCCAGGTTGACACAGTAGAAGACAGGACCTCTTGATTGCTTATCCTCCAAAAGCGCTGCCATCTTTTACCCTCACCAAAATGAGCATTATAGCCCGTGGTGTTTTTGCGCTCAAATGTCAATATTTCTTACCTTTGGGTAAGAGGAAAGGCAGTGGATCCTTTACTGAGCAAACTCGGCCAGCAAATCAAAAAAATTCGTCGGGATAAAAAGGTCTCGCAGGAGCAACTCGCCAACATGGCAGGTATTGACCGAAGCCACATAGGATTTATTGAACGAGGGAAAAAGGATATCCGAATCACAACTCTAAAGCGGATCGCTGACGCACTTGACGTCCCTATTGTTGCCTTTCTGGAAACAAACTAATCTAAGAATCATAGTAGTCAATACTTTCTATTCGATCACGCAGATGCCCCCTTCAGCAATGATGCTTTGCTGCTTTATATACTCGCAATGAAAAAGAGGTGGTGAAATGACCAAAGAACAAGCAGGCGAATCCATTCGAAGGAGCGCTGGAGAGATCGGCAAACTCTTAAGTCGAGTTGAAGATGCGCTTGCTCCATCAAAGAGTCTGGTAACCCGAGCGGAGAAAACCTTATCGCTGCTTAATGCAATTTTTCAAGATGTGTTCGCGCAGGCCGAACGCGACAAGAAGATCGCTCAATATGGGTGGTTCCCGCATGCGTGCCTCGCACTTGACGACATAAGTGCGGAAATAGACAAAACCTCCCAGGACGTCGACGGCTTCGTGATGAGGTACATAAAACAAAACTGGGTCGACATTAGGAAGACACTTGAAAGTAACGATGCTTATCAAGAACTTGGTGGCGACCATCAGGAGACAATGCGTCAGTGTCTATCTGCCCACGAGGAAGAGCTGTTTCGGTGCATACCGCGAACCCTATTCGCCGAGATCGAAATGGCATCTAGAGGGGCGCTCGAGGGAGTTCAACTAAACAACAAGATCAATGCCGGTCTGAAGCCAGTTCTCGCAGTACTAGGCGATCTGCCTGTTTCACTACTTCCACCCGAGATGAGGGCAAGTGTTGTTTACGAGGTTCTCACGGAGCATGTATATAGAGATTCCCGGCACCAAGATTCGGGATTTCAACTCCCTAATCGCCACGATCACATGCATGGATATTCCGAGCAACACGCCACGTTTCAAGATAGCATCAATATGCTGCTACTAGCAGACACAATGTTCAAGATATTGGCGATATTTGCGCGACTCAAGAGGGAGCTTCAGGAAGAGCAGGACGTAGCGAGCAACGAGAACTAAAAGGGAAAGACAACATCACTCCTTAATTTTTAATCCACTAGCGCACCGCTGCTCTGTACTTTACTAAGCGGCAGCTCTCCGCAGAATCTAACCCTAGGTTTCGGCCCATATTTTCCCCGAATTCCGTGAAAGCGCGCTACAGGGTTAGCGATTGGTACTACAATGACTACCAGGACGGGCCTGAGCTATAACACCCAAATCAACTTGAACAAATGCCTAGGCAAAAACCTACAAGTGCACCTGACTAAGTTCAATCTACTTCAGGCACTGCGCCAACACCGCTTCCATTTCCTTTTCCGGCAAGGCCTCAAGGAGCTTCGTCCCACCCTTAAGATTGAGAGATGCCATGACACCACGAAACCTTTCTCGCTCGAATAATAACTTATCTTTCTTATAAGACGAATCTAGTGCCTTGATTATTGAAGAAAAAACAACCTTGCTCTGAGATGTTGTTGGTCTCTCAATAATATTTGCTCTAACATCATACATATGCAATAAAAGCGTTAGCGCCCTTTTCAGGCTGACACCATCTACACGATCACACAATGCGGCCATCCACCAAAGTCTGGATGCAGCATTATCCCTCTCGAACCCCCTAGCATCTCTTACAAAATAGTGCGTCCGTATATGTTTTACTGCTTTTTCGTCATCATCTGGAATAGGCCATCTATTGCGCGAATAGGCTAGCAAATGCAAGTGCACGAGGTGCGCCCATAATCGATGATCACGAGCCAGGTATGGAGTCAGCCCATTTAGTGATTTGTATATTCGAATACAGTTGTTCACTTCATCATGATCATCAGCAGAACAAGCTACTTTGGCAAGTTCGGTAGCGTCGATATCAAGCTCAGTCTCTATATATGCAGATGGGTCGATGGCAAGCGACGCAAAATCTCCTTCACGGTACGAGTCCAGATTGGCTTCTACGTCCTTGTATAGCTCTTCGAGTTTTGCTTGTTTAAGTAGAGTAAGCTTCACTCTGCACCTCCTTCAAAAACATAGGCTTTTAATAAAGATAGTGGCGACTTCATGAGCTTTTGCGCAATAAAGTATGGCTCCCCTTTCTCTATGTCGCATCCTATATTGTGTGCTTGTCGTGCAATCACCTCAGCCCACTTCAAATGTGAGTAGTCTGCGGAATTAGTTTGCAATTTTGCGATCGCCTGCATAACCGCAGCGAAATAGATCGAGTTCACCAAAATGATCCTGTTTTTTTGGTTGTTTCTAGCGTCATCTATTGCTTCTTTAGTCTTCTGATTTAGCCCTATCTGAATATGTTGATCATCAAACCCCACTGTCCAATCACCCTCCGCGAGACCATCTCTTTTGACCAGATCAAAGACAGACGTGACAGGTTTGAACATATCTCGGTCAATAAAAAAGACCTGGGGTTCGTCTTGTGCCAGCAGATCTCCGGGACCATAAGAGAACTTCCCTTTACCAAACTCAGGGTTAATATCAGGGCACGAGAAAGTCTTGATAGATTTTTGAACGACAACGAACGAGTCAACCCTCACTTCTCCTCGGAGAGCATTAGCATCCATCTCGATCACCGCCACTTGATCATGAGATGAAATAACCTCGCGAAAGTAAGTGTCCCGGCATGAGACAATCGACACATAAGCAGCTTTCTTTTTCCCGATTAGCTCGTCAATTTCAGGTACTGATATGGCATACTCCAAGTTTACTTTCGCCTCACTGGATCCAGCTGAGATATCGAATTCGACCGCAGCCTGAAACTCTGAATCAATAAAGTCATCGCTATGCGGACGGAGCACTGGGTAGGGGTAAGCTTTGTTGTAATCAAACTTCATCAGCAATCACCTTCATCGCGCCATCAAACTTTTCAGCAAGCGTGACTTCGAGGCTTACCCTCTTTCCCGCACTAACGCTTAGTTTCACCGAGCCATCTTTCGAAATCTTACCGGCTGAAGACTTGGAAACATTAACCAAATAATCAGCGTCAGCACCAGCTTCAAACAATTGAATCGAAACTTTCCCCGACCTTGTCGGCGTAAAGGAAACTACCCTCGAGTCAGGCCCATCTACCACAGCCCTAATATCATTAAGCATGATAGAGTTCCCAGCGCTACCCGAACTGCCCCCTTTCGAGCTACCACTTTCACTTGAGCCGCTATCGGAGCCACCGCTGCCACTACCTTTTCCGCCGGATGAACCGGAGCCCCCCCCGACTTGAGCGCCAAGCATTCTAGTTTTGATAGGTTTGGCCCTGATAATAACTTGCCCAAATGGATTAATCTCATCCATCCCTTTTCCTGACTCTTCATCACCCTCGTGAGCAAAGAACTCTTTCAATTCATCAATTTCGGTAACTTCGGCTACCGGGTCTTTTGCATGCCTTTTTAGCGAATCGCGGACCCACTTAGCCAGCTCACGAAGCGCTTTTGCACCACGGGCTTGCTCTTTTGCACCATTTAGCCGATCTGGCTCAAAGTCATCATGCTTGGGGGGCTCCATAGCCCGCAGTAAAGCATTACCTTTCTCACTATGAAAACGAACTACAGCAGCGAAATCCTTAAAATCATAAAAGCTCTTTAGCCCGTCCAAATAGTCAGAAATAAACATGCCATTTCTTAAAATTGCGACACTCTTTGGCAAATCTTCCCCCAACAATATCCTGAGCTCACATAACCCTAGCTCACGGTTCTCATGCTCCTCGACTACAACATCAGGCGTATCATCAAGCGACCGTAGATAGTGCGATCCACGGTCAAACCTCTGGGGTTCATCTTTAATTCCATCCAGTTTGGAACGGATTTTGGTATTAGCCAATAAATCGCTGATGGTTCCTTGGTCTATGACATATTTGTCGGTAATTTCGACACGAAGCTTTCCATCGAAAATTGCACCGAAAAAATTCTCCGCCAAAGAAGCAACCAGATGATCCTCCCAATCCTTTACAGGTTCAAACCCCAACAATGCGAGATTACTGCCCACAGAATCTGGCAATTCTTTTTCGTCGGCACACCTCAGTAACCAATCCGGAATTTGCTCATTTGCTCCGATTACGGGCTGACACCGGTCTGCCACACCCCAAAAGCCATATCCTTGTCGTCTCTTTCCTTCAAGGTCGTGCGACATTAATACGGACTTGGCTTGAGTGAACTGCTCGTAATCACCTGTAACAGTCTCAAACACCGTGGATACGAAGATGGTACGAAGCTTTGAGTTTGCATAGGGTGCAAACTTACCTATACCAAATGAGCCTACCGAACTAGGATCAGGCTTAACACTCTGCCCCTTGGCCTTCATAAAGGCGTAGTACGGAGTTCCGTTCTCACAAGGCCCCCTCATGCCCTTGGTGTTGTAGTCCGATATTGTCAAAACTTTCAGTCTTTTCTGCTTCAACAATTTCACAGCATTTTCAAAAAATGCTTTTGCCTTCGGGCCTTCAGCATCAGCATCAGCCAAACACGCGTTCATCGTCGCTTTCAGCTGATCAATTCCAGGTACTGAATCAGTCAATACCGAACTCACATGAAATCTGAGGTCGACAATTCCTTTGTCGACCGCGTCCATAGAATTTTGGGTAACTTCCCGAGCAAGGCTTCTGATTGGACTACCTGCAAAATGCTCTATCCCAGGGTCATTAAATCCGTCCCACTGGTCCGCGTCGTCGATCGGGTGGTTCCATCCTATAGCATCATCCATTACTTACGATCCCTCTCTATTTTCTCGTAAACGGCCTTGCCTAATAGCTTTGCTACCGGCACACACACAGAATTTCCTATCTGCACATACCTCTTAGAACGAATAACCTCATCAGGGAACTTGAAACCGCGCTCAAAACCCTGCAATGAAAGGCATTCGTATTCAGTCAGCTTTCTAAGACCGCCAGCATCCATGATGAACGGCACATTATGTCCGCCTAGGCCCATGTTGGCGGTTAGTGTGGGGCAAACATTTGGATCTTTCGCTCGTACGAAGTACTTCCGCAACTGGTAAATAGCACGCGGCTCATCTATGTGCTTACTAATAAGCTTGTGATAGCGATTTTCCTTTGGAAGGTAATAAAAATCGTCGTCTAACTTCGAGTCAAATTTTATGTGCTTCTCTAAGCTCTTTTTCGCCCTGGATCTCTTAATTGGAAAGTCAATTCGCCCATTTCTAAATCGACTGGTAGAGAACGCGACCATGAAAAGTCGATTACGTTGCTGCGGTAGTGGAGTGATATCCCAAGAATTGAGCTCGGCACTATTCGCTTCGCGAAACCAATACCCAGCACGCTTGATCTCTTTGGAAACCTCAAGAAACCACTCTCCACCATTCCCAATCTTCAAGTACGGGGAATTTTCCAGAACCAGCACTGACGGTCGATCATCTCCGAACTCTCGTAAAATCCGGATTACCTCGTAAAAAAGCTTCCCTCGCTCGTCTTCAAACCCTTTCTTGTCACCAGCTCCCGAAAAACTCTGGCAGGGAAAGCCTGCATGTAATACATCAACAGGGCTAAGACTATCCCCGCTAACTGAAACATTGCGAATGTCAGCTGGCGCGTCGCCATGTTTAATTACCTGGACGTCTGGAAAGTTCTTCTCGTAGGTAGTTACTGCCGCCTGGTCATTTTCAATCGCCCAAGACGTAGCTATTCCAACGGATTTGAAGCCGCTACAGAATCCACCTATTCCCGCGAAAAGCGCGGCTGCTTTATACTCATGGCTCATTCGATCACAGCTTAAATTCTTCGGGTGACACTTCTTTAGAGTCCTCAAACTGACGGGCTAACTTATCCACCTCAACCTGGATTGCACCAATTAGCTTTCTTGCTTGCTCATTCGAAAAGTCATAATTTCGACGGTTTGCAAGATTACCCACTAAACGAAGGTCCTTAATTACGCGGTTTACTCTCTTATTAGCGAGCTCAACAAATTTCGCGGACTTATCCCTACTCATGACATATATAGCTCAATTAATAGACAATAATGGCTCGAAAATGAAGGAAATTAATGCACAAGCAGGGATAATAGCAACTTTATGATTATATGGCTACATTTTTTATATGTAGACTACTAGAAACCTCTAAGATAGATCTGAGCTCTTTATTTTTTTATATTTCAGCTAGATACGGAAACGTGCCTCACTTAGGCCCTCGAACACTCTAATAATGCCACCTAACCCTATTTGAGCGCCAACAAAATTTCGAGCTCTCGAGCAAGCCCACAGCGACTTATTAGACCAAAGGCAAAAACAGCTACAAAATAACGCCACACTCCATTACTCGGCACGATGTATCGAAGCATGCCGAGGCAGAATCATCTGCCCTTCCGCCCTAACCTTCAAATTCTGTCTGACCCTTTCTTCCTTGCTTGCTGCATCATACTCCCTCCTGGAGACCGAAATGCTTGCACCATGGGACCTAATACATTCGTGCGACATTAAAAATTCTCATGACCAGTGTTCGTCGACAATATTCTCACTTGCATCACCATAGATCGAGAAATTCGGCAAAGATATTTTCCGGATGCTTTAATGCTCTTCGAATTGATTTAATGGAGCCCCACTGTATCTACATATCGTTTTCAGACGAAGCAAAGCGCTTTAGGACAGCCATTTCTTTGCTCGACAAGTACCATTTATGATCTCCGTCAAGCTCAACTATTTCCTGATCTTCTCTCCGATGAGAAATCAACCCACTGCCGTCCTTATCCGGGAGCTGTAAAATCTTCGCTACGGCTCCACGCAACACGCTCACTTCTTCATCGAGGCGTACTGGGTCACTTATCTGCAATCCCATACACGCTGATGGCCCACGGGAAACTGAGGCGCCGACATCTATAGGGTTCTCTCGCCGCTGCCGCATCAAATCTTTGCGTAATCCATTCGTGATAGATATCTGAGCTGAGAGCTTCGTTCGAAGCGTATCTATGCACTCTCTAACTATGGCACTTAAACCAGCCTCGGGGTACGCTTTAGCAGACTCGGCCTTTCCGCTTCGCGTCAATGGCCTTACGAACTTTTTTCCCTCTTCATACTCATACTTTCGCGCTGCGATATACCGCTTCCAATCAGTACTGCCCTGGACAGTCGAATGAGCGGGGCCACCTACCAGCCTAAGTACTTCTGAGGCCACTCTGGCGACAGATGAATAGTTCATTAGCATCTTATGCTCTTCAATGTGGTCACAGGCCTTCACCAAATTTTCCAAAGTCTTCTTCCCCTTGGTGTCGGCATGAACTTTCCGTAGCTCCCGATATACCTCCGCTGAACTTCCTTCATCATTACTCATTCGAATCAACTCCCCTTGGTTCCAAAACAAACTTCGAAGACGCGGGCATCAAGCTCTCTAATGTAGGCTTCTCGCCTCTAGCCTGTGAACTCATCGCATTGTCAAACAAATCTCCAAGATAGGATCGTAGCGATGTGAAAAGGTCCTTGTCTGTGGCGATAGACGACAATCCCTTGTCGCTATCGAGCGCTTCTTGCACTGAGCCTGCCCCAACCATTGAAGCCATCATCTCTGACGCCAAGAAAGCTACTTTGTCACGAGTTGACTCATCGGAAATTCTGATGAGCAAGCTACTTGGATCATCATGAATGAGCAGTCGGTCCACAAAATCCCTTAACTGCCTTCTACTGAGTTCACTGGCTTTATCAATCCCTCCTTGGATGTGCGCACCAAGTAGGGTCTGTCTCGCAAGCTGAAACTCGCCACTTTTCTCAAGCCTAAGCTCGATCTCCGGGGCTGCTTCCTGTCTAGTCATGCTCGAGAGAAGAATTAACCCTGAATCCTCTCCCTGCTTGTCCCGTATAAACTCCACGTATTGATCCAGCTGTTCATGGCATTCTCTAAACATCTCAAACCTATTCATCCACTCTTGGACTTTCGGAGCCAACTGTCTTTCTATTTCTTCAAGCTGGTGAGTCAACTCTTCCATTTTCTGCTGGTCCTGGTATGTGTTCTCAGAAAATCTTAGGTTGGTGAGTTCATGGGCGGTTGCGATCTGCTTCTTGCCATGTGAGCGAATCTCGATAAAGAGATCATTTAGCACAAAAGCCTGCTCGAAAAGTTGTGAAGGAGTGACAGCAAAGAACCGACAGTTTCCGCACCCACTCTGAACTGTCTGGAACTTCACGAGACTCTGATACTCCTCTTTTAGCATCCCCTCGTGACAGCCAGTACGACCGGCCAAGCATAGTCCTCCATGGGTCGAAGTTACGCCGGAATAGTTTTTCTGATCAATCTGTAGGACCGGTATAAGATTGTCCTGGAAAGCAGGGTTAGTTGTTACAAATCTTGACTCTAGATCAGGTGCTTCAGCACTTTTTCCCCACCCATCAAAGAGCCCGGACTCAGCGATTTTTCCAAGAAGTAGCGATTGAACGAAATGTGGATCTGCTTTGTTATACTGCAAAGTCATCACTGGCGTAGCGTGACCGACAACCATTTGAACAATTGGTAATGGTATACCTAGCTCAAGGAGATAACTGATACCGAATACTCTTGAATGGTGCCCTGGCCATCTACATTTTTTGCCCTTGTAAGCTCCATTGCGTCTGCCTACCGATTCTGTAAGAGTCGCGCTTACCCCTTGATCGCGTAAACGCTTCTCTGCTTCAACTGCAATAGCACTAAATAGAGTTTCAATCCGTGCAGACGTAACTGGTAAAAATATCTGAGCTCCGTCTTCACGATAGTGCGGATTCGATAGATCTCGAAAGATCGGCGTGAGATATGGGTAGCAACACTTTTTTGACAGACGCGACTCGTTGTCTCCGAATTCCGAAAACGTTACCGGAGTTGGATTAGGATCATATTTTTCCAACCATGTAACCTGTTCCTCTATCAATTCCCAAGGGCGATCCAACCACTCCTCTTGGCGCAAAGTAAGCGCAATATCGCTATTCTGAAGCTGTGTGGAGCGCGGCCACCAACACTCATACCCTCTTCTTGCTTCAGGATTCCACATCTGAGTCTTGTTCGTGCAGACAAATAGACAAGCAGTTTCCTCCATAGTTACGGCGTCGGTTATTGGTTGAATCACTCCAGTAGCGCGACCATAGAATCGCTCGTGGCTTTCACCAGTATCGGGATGAACCCAGCCACTAAGCGGATGATTGTTCTCAACATATTTGTGTTTAGAACAATCCCATCTACGCTGATCCAATAATCCCTGATCAAGCCATTGAATTTGATGCCTACGAATCCCAAGAGACAGCTGGAAAGCAAGGGCTCTAGCCCTAGAAGGGCACCAAATTCTCTCTACACTACCGGCGTCCTCACCCCTATGCTCAAACCAATCATAGCCCAGCTCATACTTAACAAAATGGAACGTTGGAACCCCATCACTATCCGGCGAGAGCAATACTTGCATCATTGCCTCATGATAGTCATTTGGCAGCCGCGTTCTCAGCGTTGCTCCCTTATTTTTTTTCCCCAAAAATGGATTTTCCAAGGGCTCAAATATGTCGCTTTCAATAAGCCGACTCGCCAGGTCTGCGACTACTTTTTCATTGTTGCAGACCATTCTGAAGCCATGAGCCGCTGCATTCCAACGGTCCCATTTACCTTCACGTTTATCTACGTAAGCAAAAAATGTATCTTCTCGCTCTGGATTACTCACATCTAGAAGATCACTGATGCGGATATCTCGTGGGCTCGCAAATCCTCTCTCATACCATGCCCACTCGATAAGGGAGATCACCTTCTTCCGCTTAGTTCCCTCAGCTGCTTTTGAGCTATTGATAATGATCCTTGTGTAACACACCCATGGCTCCGGAAGAGATTCTTTTTCTACCCACTCAATAGACCCTCTTTTAGGTATCTTACCTCTTCTTGATTTGTTTCTATGTAACGTTTTCAGCGGGAATCGCTCGCCACCTTTTGTCTCACCATAGGCATATAATCCCGTGCCAAATGCCTTATTGAGAAGCTTAGAATCAGGAAACGGCTGCACGATATCACTTATATTTGCCGGAACATCATCAATCGTATCGATGGTGCTTGAAACAAGGATATTTAGTACAAGCCGGCGCCATGAGGTAGCGATTTTTTCTCCTAACGCTCTATCTGAAAGAACTTGATCCACGAACTTCAGGTTAGCGCTAGGTGTATACTGGAGGTAGGCTACGAGCTCATCGAGTGGTGGAAAAAGCAACTTCTTGCGAAAACGCAACATTGCCAATGCGGCACGACTAAGTGCTTGAGCAACCTTAACGAAGCTGGCATTTGAGAGAGACGATTCACCCCATCCCTCCGGGAAGTACCATCCGCTTTCTAGCAGTAACGCCTTATAATCACTAATTGTTTGATCATTCACCTTGGTTATATTTTTCAGCCTCGCTGCAATCGTCATGCGCTGAACGGTATCGAGACCTGACAAATCTTGGTGGGACCAAAGGCGCATATTTTGCTTTGATACCTCACCTCCAAGCTGCGCTACTGGAATCGTATTTCTACGACAAACTACCTGAGGATTCTGAATTATCTCTCGCGAAATTACAGTGGCAACACCTCCAATTTGGTCTTCTTCAGTGTGGAAATTTTCTTCAGCCCAGCTATAGATCGAGTCCCATCCACTCCCATTTGGTAACGCTAGTTCACGTTGAAGGTGTGTATTAGCGATTAGAAATTGCGTCTTCATTGTGCCGTGAGTAGGCCAGAGTTCACAGG
The DNA here is from genome assembly GCF_055809315.1 of Halioglobus sp. D3-4. Lineage (NCBI taxonomy): Bacteria > Pseudomonadati > Pseudomonadota > Gammaproteobacteria > Cellvibrionales > Halieaceae > Halioglobus > Halioglobus sp. D3-4. The sequence continues at coordinate 136,406 of NZ_CM147907.1, read as the reverse complement.
AATGTGTACTTCTCCGTCGCCTGGTTCCTACTCTCAACCAACTTTCTATAGCTTGCGGGAGAAATTCATCTAAATATACAAATACCAATTCCTCAACTCCCTTCGCGGAGAGTGTTTCATCCAATACAATAAAGTCGGATAGACTTTGGTTAAAGACGACTTTTTCTTTTGACCAAAACCCCTCTGCTTCTGTGACATTGTTTGCAGTTACGAGTACAGCTCCATTTTCTAGCATTTGCTATCTCCAGCTCCCTAGTAGTGCTTTTTGCTCTTCCCCACCAGGCAATACATAGAACTGCTTTTCCGTAGGAATTCCTTTCATAGCGTCTTCAATACTCTGCCGAACTTTCTCGTGAGAAAGGTGGTAGTAAACCTCTGTTGATGTCGTCGAATAGTGATGCATGGCAATTTTTGCAGTGGCCAAATCTAAACCCGCAGAAGCCATGCAGTATCCATACATGTGACGTAGCGAATGCTCGCCCAGATTGGTGTTATCAAGGCCTATTCGCCTTAGGGCACGCTTCCATGCCTTTGTAGATGAAGAGATCGACCATGGGAGGCCGAGGTGATCTCCATGCACATCTATAAAAAGCCAGGGGTGATATGGCCAGCCCGGAGGTCGACTATAGAAGTACCTTTCCATATATTCGTCGTAGGCACGAGCGAACCGAGCTGCAAGATTCGGATGTAGCCAATGAGCAAAATTGAAGTGGACAACCCTACCGTCCTGTAGCGTCATTTCTTTTGGGTCGTGGTAAGTCATACCTTTCCAACCCGAATACATAGAATCGTTTAGGGAGTAAGAAGTTCGATTTCTGAGTTTATAGAGCTTGGGCCTGGTCTCGCGAAACCTACTATTCTCGAAACGGTCGCGAAGATAAAAATCACGGCTTTTTTCGATAGAGCGACCGTCCTTCTCGTAGATATATCGCCCTTCAACTGGGTGATCCAATCTTATTTGACGTTGACCATTAACTTCCAGAGGCAACACATCGTCGACAAACAGGTGTAAAGGCTCACTCATCCGAAGACTACACCCACCCTGTAGCAACCATGCCATCTGATCCCTCGGATTCGGTGTTGTCTCTATAAGCTCTTCGAAGCGCCCCAAAGGAAAGGCGCGCTTCGCTACAAAACTCCCTCGTTTCAAACTTCTATGCTCGAAACGAAACGGTTCAAAATTTCGGGACTTAATGGACCTATCAAGAGATCCTGTGAGGTGAAAGGTTGGCGACCACTGTTCGCGTTGACGCCATCGACACCATGTATCCCACGCAGACATCATCCGAGATTCAAACGGCGCTAACGAGATCGCTTCATGGTGGGCCACATGCCACTCGTCAAAAAGACAGATTGATTTCCATATTTTCTGTAAAGTCTTTGTGCGCCGGATGGGTTTCCAGCCCAAAGATTCACAACCGTTTTCTTTCGCCGCAAGAAAATCAGGTATAAGACTATTAGCCTTCTGCTGGTCAAGCTCTCTATCCTGATACCGGTGATAGTGAAAATCATAAAGCGACATCAAGTGATCAATATGGGCATTCAAGGTAGATTCAGGCATCTTTCCGCGCATTAACCAGTAGATCCACTGGTTAATGACGTAGCCCTTCTCCCCGTCTGCTAAGTAGATCATGGGAAAAGGCCGACCACTAAAATCGGTACAATCAGAGATCACTTTTACGTGATATTGCCTGGACATCTATACACCCCTGTTTATTCATACAGTATTTGTATGATATACGGGTGGATAACCCTCCAGAAAGGTCAAAAAGCGGCTTTTATTAGAATTTCAGGCTCTTTTACTCGCTATTTGGGATATGGAATAAGGGGCTTCGATATAACTGGGCAGGTCCCACTAAGGTTTTTTGCGAGGTATTGCTGGTGATAGTCCTCGGCGTAATAAAACTCTCCAGCAGGGACAATTTCTGTCGTGATACTGCCGTAGCCAGCCGCGTCCAGCGCCTGCTGGAAAACCGCTTTGGAGGCGGCAGCCAAGCCCGCCTGCTCATCGCCAAATGTATAGATTCCCGAGCGGTACTGCGTGCCCATATCATTGCCCTGGCGCATGCCCTGGGTGGGGTCGTGTCCTTCCCAGAACACCTTGAGCAGTGCCTCGTAGCTGACCTGCGCCGGGTCGAAAACAACGAGTACGACTTCGTTGTGCCCGGTCTTGCCGCTGCAGACCTCCTGATAGGTGGGGTTGTGCGTCAAACCACCGGCATAACCCGCCGCGGTCGTATACACACCGGGGAGTTGCCAGAACTTACGCTCTACACCCCAAAAGCAGCCCATGCCGAACACGGCCTGTTGCAGATGCTCGGGGAAGGGGCCACGCAGCGGATTGCCGTTGACAAAATGGGATGTGGGAACGGGCATGGCATCGTCCCGTCCAGGGAGTGCAGTTTCCGGCGTCGGCATGGTATGTTTCCTGCGAATATTGAATAGGTTCATAGGCTCCAAGTATAGCCACAAATGCGCTAAAGTGACCTGACTCAGCCACAAAAGACGCGGTCATCATGCCAATAACACGCCGTAAGCTGCTGGGACTGATGTCCAGTAGTACGTTTTTCCTCACTGTGTCCCCCGGCACCACGCTGGCAGCACAACTGCCAGCCGGATCAATGCCGCTGGATTTCCCTCAGGGGGTTGCCTCCGGCGACCCGCAGCCGGACGGTATCATGTTATGGACGAGGGCGGTCCCGCGAACCGACAGTGATAAAGCGGTCAGTTTGCTGGTGCAACTCAGCCGGGACGCCGATTTTTCCACCCCGCTGCTGCAGGCGCAACTCCGCGCGAATCCGCAAAGCGACTATACGGTGCGCAGTTACATCGACGGGCTCGCGCCGAACACCCAGTACTACTACCGTTTTGTCAGTGGCACCGCCGGGCAGGATGAGTCTGTTTCACGCGTCGGGCGCACCCGCACGGCCCCTGGGCCGGACCACACGGGCAGGGTCAACCTGGCTTTTGCCAGCTGCCAGAGTTATGAGCAGGCGTTCTATGGCAGTTGGGCCCGTATGCTGGAAGACGACAACGCCGCCGCAGATGACGAGCGCATACATTTTGTGCTGCATCTGGGCGACTTCATCTACGAGCGCTGCTGGAAGGAACGCCCTGATGGCGGCCCCAATTCGCGCACAGTGCCGCCATTTCCAAATGGCGTGGACACGCCCGAAAACCGCTATGCCGTTTCCCTGGCGGACTACCGCCACCTTTACAAGACCTACCTGAGCGACACACACCTGCAGGAGGCGCGTGCGAACTGGCCCTTTATCTGCACCTGGGACGACCACGAGTTCGCCAACGACAACTACCAGAGCTATACCACCTACGACGGCCCCGGGGTATTGGATGCACAGCGTAAAACCGACGCGAATCAGGCATGGTTCGAGTATATCCCGGCCGTACTGGACGAAGTGCAGGAGCAGCCCGCGCACGGTTTCCAACGACAGCCACAGGGACGGGACGAGGCGACACGCAATCGGGCTGCACTGGACAGTCTGCGCATTTATCGCAAATTGAACTGGGGCAAAAACCTGGACGTCGTCCTCACCGACAACCGCAGTTATCGCAGCGCTCCCTGCCTACCTGCCGGCTTCGCTGAGAGCCTGGGCATGCCGATGAATACGGTCGAGCTCGTCGCTATTGCCGACGCAGGCAGCGCCTATGCCAACGGCCAGCCGCCCGCCACACTGCCCTATGGCGATGGCACCGTGGCCAACCCCGCTCGGGATCGCGCGCCCGGCAGCTTGCTGGGCACCGAGCAGCGCGAGTGGTTTCTGGAGACGGTAACAAACTCCACCGCAGCGTGGAAACTATGGGCCAATGCACTTCCCCTGATGCCGATGCGGCTGGATTTGTCCTCCCTGCCCATGACGGGCTATGAAGACAGCATATTCAGTATCGATGGCTGGGCGGGCTACCCCTACGAGCAGGGCCTGCTGATGCAGGCGTTTGAGAAGGGTGGGGTCACCGGTGTGGTTTCACTCTCCGGCGACCACCACATGCACGGCGCGGGTTCGGTCGCGTACTCCACCACAGATACCACTGCCAAGCCTGTCGCAGTGGACTTTACCGTCGCGGGCATCAGTTCGACACCCATTTTTGAGGACCTGCTCGCCGTTGCCCGCAACGACCACCCCGATTTCGCCCCGGTGGTCTACCGCCAGACTGACGACGCCGTGGAGCCAGTGTGGAACATCTCGATGCTCGACGGGGTACTGGCGGCATACACCTACGCCGAGACCGGGATCAGTGTCCTCACCGACTGGCTCGGTCCCAACGCCGCCAACCCCGGCCTGCGCTATGTCGACACCACTGTCAATGGCTACGGCCTGGCGACGGTCGAGACCGACAAGGTCAGTGTGCAGTTGGTCGCTATGCAGGATTGCCGCAGGGAGTTCGTCAAACCACCGGCCATTGCCCATATTGCACGTTTCAGCCTGCCGCGCTGGCAAGCCGGCGAATCGCCACAGCTGCAAGGGCCCGAATTTGAGGGCGGCGTACCCTTCCCTTTCGAGCCAGAGACGGTGTAAGCTGGGCTATGAGCTGGTGAAAATGCCGGTGCAGCCCGGTGGGTATGCGCCGATCAGTATTTTCACACCACTGTCACAATCACTAATTAAGATCGCCCCGGATGCAACACAGGCCTGGGGGAAGTCCCCGGCACCATACAGAAGGGACCCGTAAATGGATGGTAGAAAACGATGAATACTCAAAGAATTAATCCAGAGGAGCTTTCCAGCAGAAAACTTTGGCAATTGGCAGACACCCCCTACAGGGATGAAATCAGCTCTGACGAGCTATCCGAAGTGATCGCCGAGCTCGCCAAGCGTTGTCACGACCTCAACAAACTGCAAGAGATCGACCAGCTAAAGAACCTGCAACGCAATTAAAGCGTTGCCTGACCCGCTCTGACAATGGCCAAGGCACCCGCCAAACGCTCCTCCCCCCAAGAAATCGCGCAGTTCCTGCAAAAGAGCCGGGCCATCTCCGAATTCGTAGAAAAGCAGCCTCGATTGATGTTTGCCGTCGATGCCACAGCCAGTCGTCAACCCACCTGGGATCACGCCACCCACCTGCAACAGGAGATGTTTCTCGCCAGCGGCAAAGTCGCGTCACTCGCAGTGCAATTGTGCTACTTCCGGGGGTTCGGCGAGTTCCAGGCCAGCCGCTGGCTGACCGACAGTGCTGCACTGGCAAGATTGATGGGACGGGTACACTGCGAAGGTGGCCACACGCAAATCGCCAGATTGCTCAAGCATGCTCAGCGCGAGCACCGCAACACCGCAGTGCGAGCGCTGGTGTTCATCGGCGATGCCATGGAGGAGAACCCGGATACGCTCTGCGACCTCGCCGGACAGTGCGGCATAATGCAATTGCCGCTATTCCTGTTCCAGGAGGGGGCCGACCACTCGGTGGAACAGACATTTCGCGCCATGGCCAAGGTCAGCCGCGGTGCCTATGCCCGCTTCGACACCAGCAGCGCCGGGAAATTGGCTGAACTGCTCGGTGCCGTGGCCAGCTTTGCCACCGGTGGTCGCACCGCACTTGAAAAACGTGGCAGTGACAGTGCTAAACTATTGCTCCAACAGCTCAATCACTGAGAGACAATGTGGCCCGACTGATACTGCTGATCGCGGTTATTGCCGTTATTTACATTCTATTGCGCCGCGCGCGATCCATGCCGCCCCACAAACGCCGCGCCGAATACATCAAGCTCGGACTCGGTATCGCCCTGGTGGGTACCATTCTGCTGGCGGCGACAGGCAAGATGAACTGGCTCGGCGCTGCTTTTACCGCCCTGCTGGTGGCTGCACGGCAGGGGCTACCGCTCATTATCCGCCTGTTTCCAATGCTGGCCAGCCTGCGCCACAAAAGCGCTGGCGGTGGCACTAGTGGAGGCCAGACTTCCACCGTGGAAACGCCCCTGCTGCGCATGCAATTGGATCACGATACCGGCAATTTGGAGGGTGAAGTGCTCGGCGGCAGCTTTCAGGGATGGCGACTCGCCGACATGGACCGGCAACAACTCGAGCAGCTTTTCAGCTACTGCCGCGCGCAGGACAGCGACTCGGTGCAACTGTTGGACAGCTACCTGCAACAACGATTCCCCGGTGAAGCCAGCTTCGGCGGGCAGCATCAGGGAACCCCGGCCGGCAACCACACGCTGGGCCGCGCCGAGGCCTTCGCGGTACTGGGCCTTAGCGAGGGTGCCAGCAAGGAAGAAATCGCAGCGGCGCACCGTAAACTGATCCAGAAATTGCACCCCGACCGCGGCGGCAATGACTACCTCGCCGCGCAAATCAACCAGGCCAAAGACCTGCTTCTGGGGTGACCAGTAAGCGTTCCACCTGCGGCTCGCAGCGGTTCGCAAGGCGCTCGCGTAACTGTTGCAAATCGAGCTACTATCAGATGCTGCCACTACTGGATTCAGGGCGCTCAAATGCTTACACTTGGGCGCAAATTTTAGTGAGGTTTCAGCACTGTCATGACTGACGTTTTTGTCGTTCGCAATCAACTTGGACACTACTGGGGCAAAGCCAAAACCTGGGTGGACGGCTCGAGCCCGAAGGCGGTTTTACGCACCAAACACCAGGACGAGGCGGTAAATACCCTGTTTGAGCTGAGCTCCCGCGATACCGAACTGCGCGGTGAAGTCGTCTGCACTGAGCTTTGCGAACGGGGCGAGCCTGTTATCGAGCCCAGCCAGATACCACTGCTGGACGATTCCGAACAGGAGGCCGCCAAGCCTGAGGAAGAACATGAGTCGCACCCCGCACCGTGAACGCATATAGTCAACGCAAACATCTCTGCTATGAGGAGGATTGAAACGCCATGAGAATTCTTCTGTTTCTTGGCACAAACATGGCGGTGCTGCTCTTGGTGGGCATCGTATTCAATCTGCTGGGACTGCAGGGCGTACTGGCGGAAAACGGCGTCGACCTAAACCTCGGGCCGCTGTTGCTGATGTGCGCCGTATTTGGCTTCGGCGGTTCACTGATCTCACTCTTTCTTTCCAAGTGGATGGCCAAGCGCTCCACCGGTGCCTACGTTATCGACCAACCGCGCAACGCACAGGAGCAATGGCTGGTCGCGACGGTAAAAGAGTTGGCGGAGGAAGCAGGTATCGGAATGCCGGAGGTGGCGATTTTTCCGTCCGAGGCATCCAATGCTTTTGCTACCGGCTGGAACCGCAACGCGGCACTGGTAGCGGTAAGCGCCGGGCTGCTGCAACGCTTTGAGCCCGAAGAGGCCCGCGCGGTCATGGCACATGAAATCGGACACGTAGCGAACGGCGACATGGTCACTTTGACGCTGATACAGGGCGTGGTGAATACATTCGTATTATTCCTCGCGCGTATTATCGGACACACCGTGGATAGGGTGATATTCAAAAACGAACGCGGTTACGGCATCGGCTACTATGTGGTCACTATCGTCGCACAGCTGGTACTGAGCTTTCTGGCCAGTGCTATCGTCTTCTGGTTCTCCCGCTGGCGGGAGTACAGGGCAGATCAGGCCGGCGCTACGCTGGCCAGCAAGCCCGGTATGATTGCCGCGCTACAAAGGCTGCAACTCGAACAGGGGCAATCCCAGGCAATGCCGGGTGAATTGAAAGCGTTTGGTATCAGCGAACCGTTAAAACAGGGTTTTGCCCAGCTGTTCAGTTCGCACCCACCGCTGGATGACAGAATTCGAGCCCTGCAACAATCTTGAGTACCTCGATTACATGCATGAACATCGAGTCGACGCTTGAACGACAGCGCTAGCGGCCCTGCCACGAGCGAACGCAGCAGGGACAGTGTTCCGGATCGCCTGCTGGTATTGCTAGCCCTCACGGGCTTTACCATCACGGAGCCGGTGTTGACGATTTTTGGCGTCAACCCCGAGATCTTTTATTTTTACAACATCGACACCACGCCACAGGTTGTTCTGTATGCGCTTATTGCTGCGCTGCTCCCTGCGCTGGTGCTATGGCTCATCACCGCAATGACCGCGCTCGTCAATAAGAAGGCTGCCAGAGCGCTATATCAGCTGTTTGTGCTTGGCCTCGGTGCATTGTGGCTGATTCAACTGGGTAAATGGAGTCTGGGGATTGAACGCGCCTGGCTGCTCACTGGCCTCGCGGCAGCGGGAGCTATTGCTTTCATATTGGCCTATCGACGATGGGCAGCAGTCCACTCCATTCTGAAGGTGGCGGCCATCGCACCCTTGATAATAATGGGAGTGTTCATAACCTCCTCGGAAACCGCTACTGCGATGCGCCACGTAGCCGGCAAGGTGGCGCGCGTCGCACCAGCTGATACACACTCTATCATTTTTATAATGCTGGACGAATTCCCCACCATGGCACTGCTGGACAGCGAAGGGAACCTGGACAAGGCCCGCTTCCCCAATCTAGGCACGCTCTCTGAGGAAGCCACCTGGTACCGGCACTATACCGCAATGGCCGACCTGACGGGGTTTTCTGTCCCATCGATTCTTACCGGCAGCATACCCCGATCTCTAACACCCAACATGGCAGCTCAGCCCAACAATCTGTTCCGCCTTCTAGCGCCGACACACCATCTGACCGTCTTTGAAAACCTGACCAACTTGTGCGGGCTGGACCAATGCAGTCAAAGTGCACCAGGCGATGCCATAGAGAAACCTGCACCTCGCATGAAGGCTCTGCTGTCAAAAACTGCCACACTGTGGATGCGCAGGGTTGCGTTGTCACAGTACACAGGTAATGCAATGGACGACTTCGCGGAGGAGCTGAGCGATCAACCTGCCTCAGCTGCCAATCCAGCCGCCGATGTCGACAAAAATCTGGCTGCGCTTTTTGATCCTGCCAGACACGTCGAATATGCGAGCACTGGACCAAAACGGCTCGCAAAATTTATCCGAACCTTCACTGCGGGTGATCAGCCTGCGCTGTACTACATCCACCTTCAGATGCCGCACGCACCCTGGCGTTTTTTTGGCGATGGACAAATGTACGAACTGCCCTTTGCGATAAACACCGCCAGGACGAGCAACCGCTATGGCGGAGAGTGGATGAGAAATCTACAGGAATACCGTTTTCTGCACCAGGTGCAATACACCGATCTGCTACTCGGTATGGTGTTCGCCCAATTACAGGAATTGGGCATCTGGGATAAATCGGTGGTGGTGGTTACCGCAGATCATGGCCGCTCGTTCAAGGCAGACACGCCGGCACGCTGGTTCACACAGATATCCAGCGACGCGATTGCCTACGTCCCGCTTTTTATCAAAGAGCCCATGCAACAACGTGGCTCCATCGATGACAGCAACCTGATGGCTTTCGACCTACTGCCGACACTTGCCGATACCCTCAATATCGACATTCCCTGGGAGGTGTCAGGCCTCCCGGCCAGTCATCCCGGGATATCCCAACGTGGAGATCAAAAACTATTTTATGGTGTTCAGGCGAGCACCGCCTTTAGCAGAAATCCCGCACTGGGCGAGCCGAAGCGGTTTAGTGACACTAAACACTTTCCTCAATACACTTCTCGAGCGATAGGGAGTTCGCAGGGCGCGAGTGATGTACTGGAGCTACTGAACGATCGTCTTGGCCTGCAGGAGTTTATCGGCCGATCCCCCGCGGAATTCGAGGTTGTTGACGGGAGACGTGCACACGTCGAGGAACTGGAAAAGCTGCATCACCCGTCACCGGACAAGCCGCCACTGGGCGTCGTCATGGGTAACCTTGAATTCACACCCGCTGCACAGAGCAAGGTTCTGATCGCTGTCAACGGCACCTTTGTGACGGCATCGCCGCTGGTGACGTTTAAAGGTGTTGAACAGCGGTTTATGGCAATGCTGCCGCAAAATGTGCTTGGCACTGACAACAATATCGGCGTATACCTCGTCGCAAACGAGAAGCTCTACGAGCTGGATATTGAGTAGGGGATCGCACCACAAACCGCAGCCAAATCGGTTATCCGCTCAGACCATGCAGGTATTCAGGACGTCCATGCCGCACGTTAGGAAACAGGCTGCACCAGCTCTATACCGATTTGAACAGATACTCGCTCATTGGAATCACATCAATTTGCTCAAAATCAATAAAGCGGGCACAACTCTCGATCATCGCTGCCATATTGCTCTTCAGAAGCTCTTCATCACCCCCGGTCGCATAAAACGCATGATCCGATGTCATTGCCTCAGGGGGAAAATTCTCCTCTACAATGGCATGGCACGGCACGACGTCCTCGCTAAGGCGTCGCACGACCAGGTTCTGGCGATAGCCGAATGTGGACTGTGTGTCGATGGCAATTTGCGAGTGGCTGTCTTTCCACACGGCCAACCACTCCTGATACTCCATGGTCGCAGGCGACGACATAAACACCACATGACACATACCGTATACGCGTTCGCCCGACTTTGACGGGTGCCGCTCCTGATTTACCAAGGGCTCCGCCTCGGCGACGAGATAGGCGCATTTGCGCTGTACGAACTCATCGAGCAGCGGCTCCCAGCGCGTTGCAGCGCCGGCATAATCAACCCATAGCGAGAGCATGGCATCCGGGACCGGCGCATGACTCTCGATACGTCGCGCCGCTGCAGGCGCCACTGCGCTGTCGGCAACGCACAGACGCACACTGTGCACACCGGCAAGCTCGCTCAACTGCGGTGCCAGCTGCTGCAGTAGCACATCGCGAAATGCATCCCCGTCCAGCGGGGCGGGTTTCCACAACGGATACAACAGCTTTTCCATACGGTACTCCCCGGGTATGGGCTACACGCCCAATGGTGGTGTAATTGTAGAGGCGTTATCGATCAGCATCTCAGCCCCATTCACAAAGCGTGACTCATCGGATGCCAGGTACAAGACCAGATTGGCAATATCCTCCGGTTCGCACATATTGCCGAATTTGCCGATCTCATCGATATCTTCCTGCGTCGCTGTCTCTTTGCCGGTAGCAACCTTCACTACCATCGGCGTTTTCACCCCGTCCGGGTGTATCGAGTTGCAGCGAATGCCGTTCTTCTGTTCCTTGCAGTACATCGCAATATTCTTGGTCAGCGCACGGACTGCACCTTTGCTGGCTGTGTAGGCCGCGACAAACGATTGGCCGTGAATAGCCGCCACTGACGACATGTTGATAATGGAACCACCACCGGATTCGGCCATTGCCGGGATGGCGTGTTTACAGCCCAGAAAAACGCCGTCGCTGTTCACTGAGTTCACCAACCGCCAGGATTCCAACGTGGTATCGACGATGGTACCCAGAGCGATGATGCCTGCATTGTTCACCAGAATATCGAGCTTGCCGAACTTGTTGACGATGTCGGCAATCACCTTCTGCCAGTTTTCCTCGTCAGCCACGTTGAGGCGCATAAATACAGCATTCCCGCCTATTGATGCAACAGTGGCTTCGCCCTCCTCCACATTCAGGTCAGCCACTACCACGGTGGCGCCTTCAGCAGCCAGCAATTGTGCGTCGGCCCTGCCCATACCACTGGCTGCGCCTGTTACAAGGGCGACTTTGCCCGCTACTCTAGCCATAAACCCACTCTCTTTACGAATTGCTCTAAAATCTGCGACCCCGCTTTCCTCGACGGACTACAGCGCTTGTCAAACTGGATGCAAGTTAATCAGATGCCTCCGACCAGCTCAAACTGCTGGGTGCTAAACACGCAATAGGACTATCCAATTGAACCACGTTGAGCCACAGGCGGCGGGGTAGTATTCTTACGCCACTATTCAACAACATCACCGGGAGAACCATAATGACGGGACAAAACAAAACACCAAGCCTGATCAACTGGACGTTCTACCTCGCGCTGACACTGTTGGTGGTGTTGCCGTTGTCGGTACTTACCGTACGCTCCGGCGCCTGGCAGCAAGGTTTGCTGCTCTACGCCATCGCCTGCTTCGGCAGTGCTTTGTTAGTGGCGCTCTCAGTGGTACTTCTGCTACTGCCGCGTTTTTCTGCATGGCGTAAAGCCATTCTGCTGCGCGCCCTCCCCGCTCTGCCGGGCACAGCGATATTGATTATGCTCTTCTCGGGCACTCCCGTGCCGCGAATTCACGACATTACCACTGATACAGCCGACCCCCCGATTTTCAGTAAAGCCCCTGAACTGCGCGGTGCGAACGCCAATTCACTGGAGCTCGACGAGGATGTCATCGCACTGCAACAGGAGGGCTATCCGGACCTCGAAACGCTGACTACAGTCCAACCGTTTGACGCGGCCTATAGCCGGGCGGTACAGGTCGCTACCGAGTTAGGCTGGGAGATCTATCACGAGGATCGTAATGCCGGTGTCATTGAGGCCGTGGATACCACCGCCGTCATGGGATTCAAGGATGATATCGTGATACGGCTGCGCACCAATGCGCAGGGAACATTAGTAGACCTGCGCTCAGTGTCCCGCGTTGGCCAGAGCGATATCGGCGCCAATGCACAACGTATTCGAACCTTTATCGAGGCATTCCAGCAGCAGGGATAGTAACAGCGTGTCCACATCACGATCTTGTAGAACTCACGCCCTTTGGTATTGCGCCGCTTTTATACTGCTCACGTCCTGCGCAAAGGCAAGCGGCGTAGACTACCTCAGCTTTGCCACCGAGGATGAAACCAATACCACTGAGATCTTTCGCAAAGCCAGCCCAGCTGTGGTGTACGTCACCAACAGCGCCCTGCGGCGCAACTTTTTCAGCCTGGACATTATGGAAATTCCGCGCGGTTCCGGGACCGGCTTTGTATGGGATGAAAACGGCTTGGTAGTGACCAACTACCATGTAATCTCCGGTGCGCAGAAATTGACAGTGACCTTGCAGGATCGCTCAGAACATGCCGCCGAGGTCATAGGGGTAGCACCAGAAAAGGACCTCGCTGTGTTGCGTATCGACAATCCCCCTGATGATCTGGTGACACTGCCGCTGGGTGATTCCTCGGAGTTGACGGTGGGGCGCAAGGTACTGGCCATCGGCAACCCGTTCGGTTTGGACACCACGCTCACCACAGGAATCGTCAGTGCACTGGGCCGTGAAATTCAGGCACCCGGCAACCGCAGAATCCGCGGCGTGATCCAGACGGACGCAGCCATCAACCCGGGCAATTCCGGTGGCCCGCTACTGAATTCACTGGGGCAACTGGTGGGCGTTAATGCGGCAATTTACAGCCCCAGCGGTGCCAGTGCCGGTATCGGCTTTGCCATTCCAGTAAATACCGTCAAGGATGTGGTGCCGCAGTTGATCAGCTATGGCCGCGTGCTACGCCCGATGATCGGCGTGGAGCTGGCCAGTGATCGCTGGGTGAAACGCTACCGCATTGAAGGCCTGCCTGTCGTCCAGGCGTATCCGGGGTTGCCGGCGGCCGAGTCCGGCATCAGCGGTGCGTATCGCAATGGCCGTGGTGAAGTGGTGCTGGGTGACATTATCACCCATATCGACGACAAGCCGATCCGCACCCAGGACGATTACTTCAGCGCGCTTGAAGATCACGACCCCGGCGATACCGTCAAGGTGACCACTCGCCGGGGAGACGAAACGCGCTCCTATGATATTGTACTCATAGAATCGCAGTAAGCCCGGTAGCGTTCGCGCTAGGAAAGTGTGCCGCCGTCGACGCGGATATCCTCGCCAGTGATATGAATGCCGTCCTCGGAGGCCAGCATTGCAATAACACCTGCGACCACTTCCGGTGACTTGGCACCACTGAGCGACATGATGCGCGGCATCAGATCGAAATCCATTGTCTTGGGAAAAGCAATACCGTCCGTCATATTGGTATTGATATCGCCGGGACACACACAATTAGCCCGCACGCCACGTTTGGCGTACTCCACCGCAATACTGCGTGTCATGGCCAACACCCCACCCTTGCTGGCGGAATACGCCAGGCCACAGGGCAGCCCCGAAAGCGCCGCAGTTGACGCTGCGTTGACAATACTACCCTTGCTCTCTACCAAGTGCGGCAACACAGCGCGGCACAGGTACATGGTGCCCGTCAGGTTGATATCAATCACTTTCTGCCAGTGGTCGGTTTGCAACTCCTCGGTATCATCAAAACGCAATATTCCTGCCATATTGACGAGGCTGTAGAGGCTGCCGTAACGATCGATACAGGCCTGCACTGCACCCTGTACGCTGGCTTCATCGCCCACATCACAGACTTGTGATGAAGCTTCACCACCTGCGGCGGCGATCTCTGCCACTGTTGCTTCCACCGCCTCGCGATTGAGGTCAACGCAGGATACCGAACCGCCCTCTACCGCTAGGCGCAATGCGCTGGCCTTGCCAATGCCACTGCCGGCGCCCGTCACCAGTACCACTTTGTCAGTAAAACGTTGCATGATCCATCCCCCTGAGTGAGTCAAGCAGAATGCCTATCGCGATCGGTTGGGTCAAACCGCGCGGTTCGCGGCAATAAACCGGAACCATATGATTAACGAACACGGTCTGTGCGATCGATTACGTCAGGTCGGACTGACTTATTAAGCCATTGTGCGGTACGACAGCCGGTGTACCTTTATCTACCTGTAATGCGCCCGTATCATACGCCGACTGCGGCACGCCCCGCTGGCCCTGTGCGATCGGGGCGGCCACATAAGCACTTGTCAGGAGAAATAACGTGGAAGACCTGGAACAATTCCGAATGGAAACCCGGCAGTGGCTGGAAGCTAACTGCCCCGAGTCGCAGCGCCAGCCGATGCAACGTGAAGATCAGTACTGGGGCGGTCGCCGCGGCAAGTTCCCCAGCGAAGATGCGAAGATCTGGTTTGAACGCATGCGAGACAAGGGCTGGACGACTCCCGAGTGGCCCACGCAGTACGGCGGCGGCGGACTCACCCCACAGCAGGGCAGAGTCCTCAAAGAAGAGATGAAGCGTATTAATGCGCGTACACCGGTCTACGGTATCGGCATCTGGATGCTGGGACCGGCGGTGCTGGAATACGGCAATGAAGAACAGAAACAGAAACATATCCGCGCCATTGTCAACGGCGAAACGCGCTGGGCCCAGGGCTACTCCGAACCCGGTGCCGGCTCCGATCTTGCCAGCCTGCAGTGTAAGGCGGAGGACAAGGGCGACCACTTTCTGGTGAACGGCAGTAAAATTTGGACCACTGCCGCAGACAAATGCGACTGGATCTTCTGTCTGGTGCGCACCGATCCCAACGTCAAGAAACAGGAGGGTATCAGCTTCCTGTTGATCGATATGGACGACCCCGGTGTGAGCACCAGCCCTATCCCACTGATCAGTGGTGAATCAGAATTCTGCCAGACCTTTTTCGACAATGTAAAAGTGCCCAAGGAAAACCTGATCGGCGAGCTCAATAAGGGCTGGTCAGTCGCCAAAGCATTGCTGGTGCACGAGCGCAAGCTGATGTCGGAAATGGGCAGCGACAGCCCGCGCCGTGTGCTGGTGCCCAATGCGGCCGCGCGCGAATATCTGGAGTTTGAAGACGGCAAGATTGCAGATCCGCGGCTGCGCAGCGACCTGGTCGACTACGATATGCAGATGCAGGCCGTGGCACTGACACACTTTCGCACGTTCGAGGAGAAAGCAGCCGGCATCCGCAGCGCTGCGGGCATGGTCATGAAGTACGTGGGCACCGAAGCCGAAAAAACCAAGAGCGAATTGCTGCTGGCTATAATGGGCAGTCGGGGCCTGGGCTGGGAGGGCGATGAATTTACCGATCAGGAAATTGACACGGCACGCCTGTGGGCAATGTCCAAAGCCATGACAATTGCCGGCGGCAGTACCGAGATTCAGTTGAACCTGATCGCCAAGAATGTTCTCAAGTTACCCCAGTCTTAGGAGACAATAATAGATGGCCCTTGTATTGACTGAAGAGCAACGCCTGTTAAAGGACACTGCAAAAGATTTTCTGGAAAGCAACGCACCGGTGGCTGCGCTGCGAAAACTGCGCGATGAGAAAGACCCACTGGGTTACTCTACCGAGCTCTGGCAGCAGATGGTGGAGATGGGTTGGGCCAGTATAATCCTGCCCGAAGCTTACGGCGGCCTCGAATTCGGCTTCGCTGGCCTGGGTGTGGTGCTGGAAGAATCCGGCCGTTCACTGGTTGCCTCTCCGTTGTTTGCCTCTGCCGTGGTGGGCGCATCGACGCTGATTCTGGGCGGCAGTGAAGAGCAAAAGCAAACGCTACTACCGGCTATTGCCGGCGGTGAACTCACCCTGGCGCTGGCGCTGGAAGAATCCAACCACCACCGGCCGACACACATCAGCACCACGGCACAGGTGCAGGGCGACACCGTAGTGCTCAATGGCAGCAAGCGATTTGTACTCGACGGCCACAGCGCTGACCAGCTAATTGTCGTTGCGCGCAGCAGCGGTGCTGAGCGCGACAGCGACGGGCTTACCCTGGTGCTCGTCGACCGCACGGCGACAGGCGTGAGCAGCCAGCGCACCATCCTGATGGACAGCCGCAATGCCGCTGATATTCAGTTTGAGAATGTGTCTGTGCCCGCCGGCAATATCATCGGGGAGATAGGACAGGGCTGGGCCGTGCTGGAACCTGTGCTGGATCGCGGTCGGGTGGCGATTGCCGCCGAGATGATGGGTGTAGCGCTGGAGGCCTTTGAGCGCACCATGGAATACCTCAAGGAGCGCGAGCAATTCGGCGCCTTGATCGGTAGCTTTCAGGCACTGCAACACCGCGCTGCGCACATGCAATCGGAAATCGAACTGTGTCGCTCTGTGGTACTGCAGGCGCTGTCCACCGTGGACGATGCCCCGCAGGATTTACCGCTGCTGGCCAGCCTGGCCAAGACGAAGCTGAACGAACTGGTCAAGCTGATCACCAATGAAGCGGTGCAAATGCACGGCGGTATCGGGGTGACCGATGAACTGGATATTGGCTTCTTTCTGAAACGCGGCCGGGTCACCATGCAAATTTTTGGTGATGCCGGTTTTCACAAGGATCGCTACGCCACTCTCAGTGGCTACTGACAACGAGGAATAACTATGGAAGCCAGTAACAAGATCGCAATGGTCCACAAGTACGTGGAAGCATTCGAAAAGCAGGACATGGACATTATCCGGGAGATTTATGCCGACGACGCCAAGGTTGAGGACCCGGTTGGCACAGACCTTCATGTAGGCATCGAAGCGGTGTGCGCCTTCTACGAGGGCGCCCTGAAGTCAGGCGCCAAGCTCAGCCTCACTGGGGAGCCACGCTGCTCGGGTAATGCTGTTGCCTTCCCCTTTCAGGTTGTGATGCCAGGCGTCACCATTGATATCATCGATGTCTTCGAGTTCAACGACGCGGGCAAGGTCAACAGCATGAAAGCGTACTGGAGTGACGGGAATATGAAGTCGGCGTGATCGCCCGGCAGTGGCCGGGGTGTCTCAGTCAACAGGCCCCGGCCGCTGATCTCAATCGAGCGTGTTGTGGTCAAAACTGGCAGCGAACCGCGCTATCCACTCTAGCGCCGCGTCATCCATATTGAGCAGGCGGCCACTCTCGCGGAACACCTGAAGCCGGTAACGCTTTATCTGCTGACACTGGCTTTCCATACGCATGCGGAACATTTCATCGCGGGAAAGTATCTGCGCTGCGTTGCGCCCTGCGCTATCCGGACCTGCCCTGTGCTGCTCTGCCAGATTATTCACGTTGCCCCCTGAGCACCCTGTTTCGTACTGCGCCCCGTTCACCTTATTCATAGCAGCCACAGATACAAAAGTCAGATTTCCCAGCGCAGCGTTGTGAAGCAATACACAGTATTTCCCAGATTAGCACGCAATTGTGAGCTGATTCCGCAGTCTGGCAGCCAGATCAGAGCTAGATATCGCGCATGATAATGCTCTGGATGATCGGTTGAGCACCCAGCACAAACACCGCGTCTTCATAGCTGGGCGGGCCGAACTTCGCCGTTGCATTATTGGACAACGCAACCGGCTCCTTCGGAATGCCGATAAAGTTTGTATCCAGTTCCCCGTCGTCATCGCGGTCGTAGAATACTGACAAGGCGTATTCTCCCAGCGGCAATTGCAATTCAGTTCGGACCAATTCGCCGTCGAGCGCTTCGGCAATCGCGACTTTCTTCTGAAGCACCACCTCATCACCCAACCAGGTGTCATCGGAATCATACACCGCGATATAGACATTGCCCTGCGCATCCTGCAGGCCGGATATCTCGACGGTGACAATGCCGGTGAGTTCATCTGCCAGTGCTAGCTGACTGGCCACTCCCAAAAACAGAAATGCAATTGTGCGTACTAAACTCAGCGATCGATTCCTCATTCTGATATTCCCAAGTATGGGCTCCTTTGAAAGGCTTATTCGTTAAGGTAACTTTTGTTCAAGTATACACCCTTCCCCGATAAACCAGAGGGACATTCTTCAAACTGATCCAAGCTCCATCCTCAGGCCTAACTCACCGCTGGAATGCGAGCGCAAAGGCGCATAAGACTGCAACCTCCCTGCCTACGCCCCCAAGAGCGACGCCCACTCCCGTCAGTTGGTGCTTCTTTAGCTCTTTATATACCCTTATCAATCACAAGAATCTCAGAAATTCTCGATCCTTGCTTAGCTTGATAGAACTTCACCTCCTCCTCTGACTCCTCAAGAAAGTAAATCCGTTTACCGTCCACAATGTTCTCACGATACAAAATTATATAAAGTGCAGCGAGTTCCGGAATCTTGGCTAGACCAGCCAACTCGGTTGGGCGATTTCTGATATAGACATTTTCTCCATCTTTACCTTTTTCAATTGCGATACGAATCTCATCCATCGCCACTGTAAGTCGCTGCTCCTGCATTTCGATCGTTTCTCGGCTAGCTACCGGGGACGCTCCCAGATGGTATGGGTAGATTGCAAACACTAACCAAATCAACAATGCCGGACGACCGAGCTGGGCAAAGCGACAAGGAAGGCGATCAACTAAATTACCCAACAGAACACAGAAAACGATCGTCAAGATTGTCGTCGAAAAATAATAGTAGCGCGGCATTGCCGGAACCAAATCGGCCCAAAAGCCCAACCTAGCCAGGGCAATGGCCATATAAACGGCACACGGAAGCATCATCATCGCAAGCAGAGTGCGCCGTTCAAATTTGTTTGCCTGTAAAAATCCCAAGAGATAAAGCGGCAGAGCAAAAATAAACATGGTTAAGGTAGAAACCTGCATAGGCAATGCAGTAGTAAAACCGGTCCAACCGTAAACACCTACGAAATCACCCCCTTCGAACAATGAAACTTGTCCCACAATCGCCGGCCCCAGAATTAGCTGCGCGACACCAATAACAAGCATCTTGTAGAAGATAATCACTGGTGACATGTAATTGGAATAAGCTCCGTCGACATACTTTTCAAAATATACTGTCGTATCACCCTGGATGCTGTTTGAAACAGCATAAATTAGCAGCGCAAGTATTGCGGTAGACCCATAAGCTATCATCAGTCTCCGGCGTTCTGTAGGGACCGGATTCCATAGCGCACTGAACAGTACAAAAACCATGGCCAATACCCACCCAATTCCGAAGCTCGTAGCAGAGATAAGCATTAGAAAAACATGTCGAAATAGCATGTTACTGGTCAAGCTGGCTGGACATTCACTACATCTCACTAAATCAAGCAAAACCCAAAGTACCAACACGGTCGAGTAGATCGAGCCATGAACGGAAATCCAACCCAGCGTTCCTCCAATAAAGGGACTCATCCCCCATATCGATGCACCGAACGCGGCGAGATTAATTTTGTGTGTCAATAAGAGAGTAATTCCGAAAAGTAGGCGAACACTAACGAGATGAAGTAACAATCCAAGCACAAAAAGTGGAAGGGGATTCGAGCCGAAAATGGAATAATTCAACCACAGGGAAAGCCTGAAGCTTTGAAGCAAATGTTCGTGCTTCGCAAACAGCACGTCTATCAGAGAGTTACTATTCGCAATATCGTATAAGTGCAGGAAATCATCCCAAAGAAAACCGCGACCCAACACACTCACGTAAACCAAAAAGGAGGCGACAACAGGCAACCAAGGCAACCATCTATCACCAGACAAAAAAGTCCTTAATGCGGCAATCCAAGTTTTCAAGCTCCCTCCATGGGGCTTACGAAGCTACACAACTAGACTAAAAGTAGCCCGTACATAACTTCGCCTGCTCATTCTCCATACGCAGAAGATCGACTAGCACCATCTCCTTTTCTTTCAGTTTTTCTCTGCAGCCGCTCAGTCTACCACATCCATCTCATTGCCGGAAAAGATGGGGTTAACCCGATTATCGACTCGGGGCTTCCTCAATGTGCAGTATCAAAACTGAACAAGCTACAAAGCCTATATTCAGTCGACCAACCATGTTATGCGCAAAAATTCACAGCCATTAGTCCCTACCAGCCGTTGCACTGTCATTAAATCGCATTATCATGTCGCCGCCTTGGCATAGTGATTGCTTTATAAACCAAAAGGCGTACGAAATGCCACAAAATTGGCGTTGCGCAGCCCAAATTGCCCCGCAGCAGAGCACTACTTCTGTGGATTGCACTGCGGGCGAGCATTCATAGTGGCTGGAGGCATTACCCGCGCCAGTAGCCACGATTAATCAATACAGGAGAGAGCACAATGCCACCAAACCTCGCACCTGGCCGTGTCCGCCGGACCGTCAATGACCTCGTCATGGCGGAGATGTTCCTCGTACAAGCGACGATAGAAAGCGCCTCAGTTATCGGCGACGGCATCACGCAACTGGGCAGACACATCACACAACGCGATGAGGCCGATGACCGGTCTATCTCTACACTGTTGCAGAACATCGCCGATGACGCCGTGGAGCCCTATTCCAGCCGGTATGTGTACTTCCGAGATATGATGAATGCCGATCGTTAACAAGCTAGTTCTTTGATCCGCTAGCAATTGCCCTAAACGGGAGCAGACTTGCAAGCCCCACCGCTCGGTATGCGGCATGAGGCACCGTCTTAGAATCTAGTGGACATTCTACTAAAACTGATCGTCGCATTGTGTCAGATACGTTCTTAACCACAGGCAATTTTAGTTCACAGATCGCTATAAACTGGTAGCAATTTGATCATTTCGGCACGCAGAGTGATCACAAACACGATACAGCTAGTGAATGAAAGATGGTGACCGTTGTCATCAGGAAAAAGACTCGAAATCCACTACTAGTGCAGTGCTCCCACAGTGCGCTATGTCCGCTATTCAAAATACAAAAACGACCCGACTAACTACAAGCAGTCATTGCGCAATATAGATTTTCTCCAATATACTCTGGCTTCACTTCGAGTCGGCGAATTTTCCTGCTAAAACTGTCTGTAAACCAAACATTCAATCTATCCTCTACGAAATCCGTAACAATTCCTGTGTAAAAATAGTCTTTCGCATTGTTGCACTCCAAACGTCCCGAGGTATCTATGGTTGCAAAAATGGCCTCATCCGCTTCATCAA
Organism: Halioglobus sp. D3-4; assembly: GCF_055809315.1. Classification (NCBI taxonomy): domain Bacteria; kingdom Pseudomonadati; phylum Pseudomonadota; class Gammaproteobacteria; order Cellvibrionales; family Halieaceae; genus Halioglobus; species Halioglobus sp. D3-4. Next base: position 115,022 of record NZ_CM147907.1, on the reverse strand, counting down.
AATTGAAATTTAGTGCGTCGAAATAGATCACCTCTGTCCAATCAGAATTTATAAAACCAACCGATGCTGGCTCATGAGGAAAATCGTCGTATTCAAGTAGACATCCTTCCGTAGTTACCGAGAACCAAGCATTACCGTATTTATCAAAATTCAACTGGTGGACGCGATGAACAGATGACAGCCTCGGAACCGACATCAACTGCATACAAGGATTAACTTGTCCAATTCCAAGCGCAGCTTCGCATTCCCCTTCATATGAAATGTCCAGATATGTGTCCATATCGAAACGCCCTAAAAGTCGTCCGGAGTAACCTGTGAAAACAATGTCCCCTGAGAGCGGATGCACGTCAATGTCCCATACCCCAGCGTTGTTGCTGGTAACCCACTCTCTAGAATACGCATCATCTCCAATGGGAAAAGCGGTTTGTGTTGGGCCACCCGGTGCCTCTGGATCCAGCCGCCCTATGGCATCACCAAAACTAAGCGAATACCAAACTGCACCGGCGTCAGGGTGTGGCTCTTGAAGGACAGTCAAAAAGGCCGCCGATCCCGTTGTATCCATGTCAGGTAAGCCTAACCATGGGAGGGCAGAGAACTCTACATGATAATTCGTTGGTAATGGATATTTTGTAAAACAACCCTGCGTGTCAGGAACGTCGCAATAGTCGTAGTCGAAATCTGTAACCGCAACGCCTTCGGGACTGAGCTCCCATTCGTACAAGTTGCTGCATGTGGTCATATCAGACGGTTTAAAAGAAACGATAGCTCCTATTCCTCCGTAAACACTGCTTTGAGCAAACCAAAGTAAATCTCGATCTGCATCCCAAGCCACGGCTAAAACATCTGCATTGTCGTCTGGGATATTGTAGACACAAAACTCGCCATCACTATCCTCTGCGCTCGGAGGTACATAGGATATAACGCGACTGTAATTCGTTACGCTCAGTGGAGTGGTATTGCTTCCAGCCTGAGAAAACCAAATCCGACCTAGTTCATCCGCGATAATTTCTTCCCCGAGTGTACTGAAGTCGACCTGCTCCTCAGGACCCCCAAGAACCTTACCTCGAAAAGGTGCATTTGTGGAAACTTCGCCCTTAATTTCTAGAGGAATTTTATAAGCCGTTGTCGAGGGAGGATAATCTCCAGAACTATCAGGGATCAGCCCTTGGAGACTCCGAAATGCTAATTCCCCAATGGCCCATACGCTGTCATTGGATATTGTTAAAGCCCATGGGAAAAGTGAAGCGCTTGAATCTAAGGAATAAGTTTCTTTTAGAAAGTACTTGGAGGAATCTGCTCGCTTATAACTGGTGATTGGTATGACATTGCCATCATCGCCCAACATGATATGAGTCCGCTTCGCGCTAAGCGTCGCGCCAGGGATGAAGAAGATAAGTGCCACCGTCATTCGAAGCACCAGATAACGTAAATTATATTTCGCACATTTTTTGAAGGGGGTGGCCCCGGTTTGTTAAAACTGTAATCGCCAAACCACAGTAACGAACCCAATGAGGACCACCCAAATGAACGATAGCACAAAGTCATTGAGCAAAGTGATACGCATCGACGAGAGCGAGATCCGTGGGCACCTGGATGAGATGGTCCGGGGCACCGTAGAGGAGACCCTGAACGCCATGCTGGATGCAGAGGCAGACGAGATGTGCAACGCCCAACGCTACGAGCACTCACCGGATCGTATTGATACGCGCGCAGGTAGCTACAAACGCAAACTGCATACCAAGGCCGGGGAGGTCGAGGTTAAGATGCCCAAGCTGCGGAAGCAGACCTTCGAGACGGCCATTATCGAGCGCTACCGACGCCGGGATATTTCTATTGAGGAAGCTATCGTCCAGATGTACCTCGCGGGCGTCTCCGTCCGTCGAGTCGAGGATGTCACCGAAGCCCTGTGGGGCACCAGGGTCTCCTCCGGCACGGTTTCCAACCTCAACAAGAAGGTCTACAAGCATATCGAGCGCTGGCGCACCCAGGAGATCGAAGGCAAGTTCGCCTACGTCTACCTGGACGGCATTGTGCTCAAGCGCAGCTGGGGCGGCGAGATCAAGAACGTCTCCGTCCTGGCGGCCATCGGGGTCGATAGTGACGGCTATCGGCGCATTCTGGGCGTTTCAGAGGGACACAAGGAAGACAAAGCAGGCTGGCTGGGCTTCCTTAAGGAGCTTAAACAACGTGGCCTTACTGGCGTCCGGCTGATGATTTCCGATGCCTGTCTGGGGTTGGTCGAGTCGATTTCCGAGGTGTTCCCGGACGTGGATTGGCAGCGCTGCGCGGTCCACTTCTATCGCAACGTGTTCTCCCATGTGCCCCGTGGCAAGATACGAGAGGTGGCAGCTATGCTAAAAGCGATTCACGCTCAGGAGAGTCGAGATGCAGCGGAGAGCAAGGCCAAAGATGTCGTCATCAAGCTGCAGGGCATGAAGTTGAAAGCGGCTGCTGAGTTGGTCGAGAAATCGATCCATGAAACCTTCGCCTACTTTGCCTATCCACCTCAACACTGGCTGAAGCTCAAAACCAACAATCCCATGGAGCGGCTACTCAAGGAAGCGAGGCGGAGAACCAAAGTTGTCGGTGCCTTCCCTGATGGGAACTCTGCTCTGATGCTTGTGGCAGCCAGGTTGCGGCACGTCTCCAGCACTACGTGGGGAACCCGCAAGTACATGAATATGCAACTTCTCAACGAGATGGATCAGGAGGCCATCTATTCGGTAGCATGACCAGGGACCGGGAAGCCCCCGAGAAAAAAGTGCGAAAAAATATTTACACTACCAAGCACCAGTTGAACTACTGCGTTTTCCATGCGGGGTTCTCTCTGGGCATTACACAATCTACTAGAACAAATGAGCTCGCGAAGTTTACGTTCTATTTAGAATTCTTCCAGGTTCACCTGTATTAGTGTGCAGTCTGTCGCGTTATCGTGATCGTCATAATTGAAGGAGACTGGCTGATTAGCAGTTTTGGCCGCAAGCAGTGTGCCATAGACCATACGGCCCTCTGGTGTATCGACGGGGACTTCAACGGCTAAAAACAACCCGCAATTACCATTTAAAGTGAGCGGATCATTGACTGTCATATGTGCCTCGCCGGAAGTGTTTATGGCTAGATACTTAATAGTTCTATTAGATTCCAGAACGGTAAGTGCATTAACGCTCATAGCGCTAGCCATCAGCGTTGCAAATGTGATCATTATTCTCATCCACTTCATATCCTGCTCCGATTTCTTAGTATTGATTATATGAATACAAGCCTGATTATGCGACTCGGCACGACTACGTGGAATAATTATGACCGATTATCACTCTACGAAACACATTCTGTCTTGTCAACTGCCTTCGTTCTATCCTCAAGCAAAAGGCCAACGATTGAGCTACACACTCCGAGTGCTAATTCAGTACACTATGAGTTCATTCTCTGCTGGCGAATATCAAATGACACTGGGCACCTGGGATCCGAAACTGGCATCGGCAAACAGCGAACTGCTGCTGACCTCCGCCCTTCTGAACCGACTTATCGAATACGACAAGGAGGACGCCCTGTCCCGGTTGGAGCAGTTGCTCAATGACGAGGAAAAGCAACGTTTGGCGGGACTGATGAAACTCGATCACACCGCATGGCGAACTGCTGCCGAAGACCTTGCCGAAGCTGATCTGATACGCCTGATTCGTTTCTTCGCCGTCGCAGAAAACCTACCCGGTTGGGAGGCAGGTGCTGAATCTCCTGTCATTCCACTGGCAAAAGTACTGCGTCAACGCGGTGTACGTCTGGATAAATCGCTGCTGCAATGGCTTCGCGAAGTGAATGAAAACCGCTACCTGCCCTACGGGCCGCTGTAGGCTCCGAGGCCTTATGGCCGCGATCAGCCCAGGAGCCCGGTAATTGTCATGCCACGAAACTACTCGATCACAGTACTGGCTGCTGCGGTCCTGGCCTCAATCTGTATCATAGCCTTCACCTACACTGTGGATCCGTACAAAATGTACCCGGACGTGCCCGGCGTCAGCCCGGGGAGATCGATGGATCTGCTGCTTGTCATGCGCATGCAAGCACCGTATGCAGTAGAAAATGTCCGGCCCAGTGTGCTGATAACGGGAAATTCGCGTTCAGCGACGTTTCCGCCGGAAGTTCTCGCTCAGGAGAACGAAGCTTCCTATAATGCGTCGCTGCCGGGAGCCTCGTTACTTGAGGTTCGTCGCATGGTGGAACATGCACACGCGATCACCCCCCTGAAGCAGTTATTTCTTGGCCTCGATCCTCAGTTATTCTTGAAGAGCCGGGCGCAAAACACTGCTGCATATAATGAAAACTCCAACCGCAGAACCGACTCTGGTCTGCAGAGGCTGGAGATACTCTTCGCCGAGAATATGGTACCGGACAATCCAGGCCGCTATCGCAAGCTCGACCCCAGTCTGTCTGAAAGCTGGCATTATGCTTTGAGCCGGCTCGAAGATTTCGGAAGTAGCCTATTCTCGCGGGATGCGGTGGGAGACTCCTGCAACATACTATTCGGGAAAAGCCCCGACGGTAGTGCATATCACACAAACGGCACCTGGGACCTTGAGGGAAAAAACCCAAGCCCACCCATGGCCCGTTACTTGCACTTGGCACGAAAGAAATATGCACGCTCAATCAATGAAGAGGCATCCGGAATCAATGTGGATGAATTGAGTGAACTACTCGATTTTACCGCAACGCATCAGATACAAACCACCCTATTCCTCCTTCCTATGCACGGGCTACTGCTTAACACCATTGAATTGGCGGGGACCTGGGACCAACACCTCCTGTGGCAACGCGACGTTGTAACGCTGGTCAATGCACACAATTCCGTCACAACAATTTTCGGTGTAGAAGATCAAGCCAGAGTTGTACTGGATGAGGTGGGAACATCACAATCCCTGTTTGTCGATGGGGCACATCTGACTCGCAAAGCGGGGCGCGAGATACTCTCCTGTCTCATAGCCCAACCCTGCGAACTGGGTTTTCAACCCACCCATCTGGATGAGGATTCTATCGACGCTTATCTCAACACGTCAGAAGGCTTGCGTATACGGTATGCCAGGGAGAATCCCGGCCATCTCGCGACGTTACGGAAATTGTTGGGCCTTCACCGGAATCTCGATATGCAGGCCCCTGAGTCCTAAGCCTGGGCGCTTACGTTATCTCGCATCATCGCAGAAACCGAGCCAGTAGACGCAATTTGCACTGACGTATACACTGCTCCTCTACTAACTATAACCGCCGAAAGGCGTATATCAGGGGACTTTGACTTGAGCAAAGAAGCAGAAATCATTGAGATGATAAAGACAATTCTCAAGCATCAGGCCATGCCAGAATACGACGTCACACCCTCCTCCGAACTATACGATGATGGCATAGGTCTGGATTCCCTGTGTGTCGCCGAACTGTCCGCGATACTGGAGAAGACCTACGGCAGAGACCCATACACCAGCAAAGAGATGCCTCGGACTGTTGGTGACATTGTCAGTTTCTACGGTAACGCCTGAACGTGATAGAGCAGCGCTTTCGTGACGCGCTAGCTCGCTGTCCCGAACAGGCTTTTCTGCTCGAAGGCAAGAACGAGTACAACTACTCAGACTTTTATCACTATTGCTGCCGGTTAGCGGCTGGCTTCACTCGCCTGCCAGGGCACCGCATAGCTTGCTACATGGCAGACTCGGCCCAGCTGATTGCTGTCATGTTGTCAGCGGGAATGAGCGGCAAGTCACTGCTGGTCCTGAGCCGGGACTTCAGTGAGCAACAATTGCCGTCCCTATTACAGCGCTACGATGTGGACACGCTGCTATGTGACTCAATCCCGCGAGACAAACTCTGCGCCAGGATGCTGGACCAGAAGGCACTGGATGCACTAGCCGAAGAAGCACATTCCAGCGACGGTTCTGAAACGGAAGCGGAGGTACTGATTCTCACCTCGGGGACCACGGGCGAACCTAAATGTGCTCGTTACACCTGGGCCGACCTATTCGCCCAGGTCAGGGAGCGGGACGCACACGAACCTGAATGTTGGCTGCTGGCGTATCGCCTGAATCATTTCGCCGGCCTGCAGATGCTGGTACACGTGCTATACAACACCAGCACTCTGGTAGTTGCGAAATCAAGCAAGGTCAGCCATGCCCTGGACGCTATGCGGCAATATCCTGTCACACATGTCAGCTCGACCCCGACATTCTGGCGGTATGCATTAGCCACTTTACCCGTAGCAGACCATGGGCTGGCGCTCAAGCACATTACACTGGGGAGCGAACCGGTTTCGGCTTCACTATTGGAGCAGCTGCGGAAAGTGTTTCCAGACACTCGCATTGTGCATATCTACGCTTCAACGGAAGCGGGGTCATGTCTCAGCGTGAGCGATATGCTGCCTGGACTGCCTGCCTCGATTCTGCAAAGGCCTGAAGATGCTGACGTGCAGTTCCAGATCAGAGAAGAAGAACTCTATATCCGCAGTACCCATGGGATGCGTGACTATGCGGGCACGGATGAACGCGCTGACCGGGATGAGGGCGGCTGGTTGGCAACCGGTGATCTGGTCCGCATTGAGAATAACCGCATTCTATTTATGGGCAGACGTACAGAGACAATCAATGTCGGAGGCGTCAAGGTCCACCCCCTGGAAGTGGAGAATGTGATATCAGCCGTTGCTGGCGTTAAGCTGGCACGCGTGTTTGGCATGGATAACCCGGTAGTAGGGCAAATAGTCGCTGTCGAGGTGGTGATCCGAGATGGCTACACAGAGCCAGCTGTGGAGGACGCTATCCGCGCGGCCTGCCTGGAGCTTGGTCGTCACGCGCGTCCGCGCAGTATCCAATTTGTTGATACTATGGAAACGCATAATTTTAAGCTAAAAAGGCAGAAGCAGAGCTCATGAAAGTAGTGCTGATCAGTGGTGGCAGTAAAGGGCTGGGTGCCGGCTTGGTGGAAAATTTTCTGGAACGGGGGTTTAAGGTCGCCACCTTCAGTCGCTCTGCAACTGCCAAGACTGAGGCCTGGCAGAAGCAGTACGGCGACAACTTTTACTTTGAAACACTGAGTCTGGGCGATGAGACAGCCTGTAAACACTATGTGCAGAATGTTCAACACAAGCTGGGCGACATCAACATCCTGGTAAATAACGCTGGCGTGGCACACACCGAAGTGCTTGCCCTGGCCGACGACGATACCATTGATCGATTGATCGATACCAATCTCAAGGGAACCTTTTACCTTACACGCATGGTCTGCCGCCCGATGCTATCCCTGGGATGGGGGCGCATTATCAATATATCTTCAATTGTCGGGTTATCCGGATACCGAGGCCTGTCAGTTTACAGCGCTACCAAGGCGGGACTTGATGGTTTTACCCGCTCGCTTGCCCGGGAGCTGGGTGCGCGCAACATTACAGTCAACTCGGTTGCACCCGGTTATCTCACCACAGAAATGACGGAGGAGATCAGCGAAAAACAACGTGCACAAATTGTTGGTCGCACGCCCATGGGTCGTATGGGCACGGCTCAGGATGTGGCGGGCGCCGTTGAGTTTTTGGCTAGCGAGAGCGCCAATTTCATCACCGGTCAGGTACTGGTCGTCGATGGAGGTATCAGCGCCTGATGGCCAAGCTACCTGTATCTGCAATCTCTCCTGACAGCGCGCCCGCGAAGCACTACGATACTGTGGTTACCGCGTGGGGAGAGTTACTTCAGGAAGATTTACACTATGGATATTTCCGCACCGGACGAGAACCACTTGTAGAGGCAACAAATGCCCTGACCGATGAAATGTTGAGGCTGGCCGCGTTGCAGCGGGGCGATAATGTTCTCGATGTTGGTTGCGGAACCGGCAAAGCGGCCTGCAGAATGGCTGGTGAGCATTCCGCGAAGGTAGTGGGTATCTCTCCCAGTAAAGTTTGTGTAGAAAAAGCCTTGGAGCTATCCCGAAGCATGAATCTGCAGGACGCTGTTGATTTCTGTAATGGTGACGGCACAGACATGCAATATGCCGACCAGAGCTTTGATTGTGTCTGGGTGATGGAATCTTCACACCTCATGCAGAACAAACCTGCCCTGCTCCGGGAGTGCGTTCGAGTTCTTCGCCCAGGCGGTCGGGTCGTACTGTGCGATATTATGGTAAAACAAAAATTGGCGATCGAGGATGTGATCCAGTACCGCGATGAATTCCTGCTGCTTAGAGATGTTTTCGGTCGCGCCATCATGGAACCACTGTCGTTCTATCAAGAGCAACTTGAGTCCCACGGACTGCTGACGACTACAGCATCTGATATATCTTCACAGACCTACCCCACCTTTGAACACTGGCGGCAGAATGCCAGGGAGAACCGCGAAAGTGTCTGCCAACTGATGGGCGAACGCGCATGGGAGCAGTTTTCGTTGTCCTGTGACGTACTCGAAAATTTTTGGCAGAACAACATACTCTGCTACGGGATAATCAGCGCACAGAAAAGTCGCTGATCACCTCCCACGGCCAGCCTAAAATTGAAAGTATAGAAACTCACTGACCTGTGTAAGGTTTACCATTGAGGCGATGGCTAGAAATCCAACAAACAAGCCCCACCGCCAGTTCGCCTGCCACCGCAACGCCACAATGGGCTCACGTCCTGCGAGCGGCTTATCTATGGCAATATCACAGTGACGGAACAGCTGGTAGGTGCTGGGGAGTAGCCAACAGGCGGCCAACGCCATTGCCAACAAGAAGAAAATGACACTCTCTTTATTACTGACACCAAACAAATCCGACGCCAACTCAAGCGTTTTGTTACCGAGGATTTTGAACTCGTATTGAGGCAGAAACTGCAGGCCATTCCAGTTAAATAGCGCGCTGTAAACTCGCCCTGCTGTGACCATTGAATCTGCGCGAAAAACGACGAGGGTGAGTGCAACCACCAGAAACGTGAACACCTGCGCAAGCGCGTTGTAACTTCTCTTCCCCACCAACCCGAGCGGTCCCGACACCTTAACGCGCCATAGCTGATGAATGATGACATAGCTCCCATGACAAAGGCCGTACACGATAAAGGTCCAACCTGCTCCGTGCCATACACCGCCGACAAACATCGTCGCAAACAAATTGAACCTTTGCCTTGTGGGGCTGCAAAAAAAGCCACCGAGGGGTGCATACACATAATCTCGAAGGAACCGTGACAAGGTGGCATGCCACATGCGCCAAAAATCACTGATGTTCTGCGCTCGAAACGGGGAGAAAAAGTTCACAGGTAGCTTAATACCGAAGAGGCAAGCAAGACCGATAGCCATATCGCTGTAGCCGGAGAAGTCGAAATAGAGCTGGAAGCTGTATGCAAAAATTCCGACAAGTACATCCAATGTCGCAAGTGGGCTACCCTGCGCTGCAAGTGCGAATACGCCGTTTGAGAAAAAGCCAAACCCGTCTGCGACAACCACTTTTTTGAACAGACCAACAACCAGGATTGACAGGCCAATGGTAATGTTTGCCGAGGTGTTTGACCTGTTGGTGAGGCCATTGAACTGCGGAAGTATCTCCTTGTGGTGGACAATCGGGCCAGCGATAAGCTGCGGGAAAAAGCTAACGAAAAGAAGGTAATCCAAAAGGTTATGTGGATCCGTTAAACCTTTCTGGGAATCAACCAAATAAGTAATTTGCTGGAATGTATAGAACGATATCGCGAGCGGCAGAATAATATATTCGAAGTTGAAGCTTAAGTGTAAAGCCTGGGTAACACTATCGAGGAAAAAATTGCCGTACTTGAAATACCCGAGCAATCCCAGATTAAACAGGACACCAAGCACCATCCAACGTCGACCCTGATCTTTCCCTCCCTTCGCAACAACTTTACCCAGAGAATAGTTCACTGCCGCTGAGAGAAGAAGCAACAGCAGATAGACCGGATTCCACCAAGCATAGAAAAACAGCGAGCATACTACCAACCAGGCTTTGATCAGGCGCAGATTCTCCACCTTCTGCAACAGCAGAAACCCCAGCAACGCCGCCGGCAGGAAAAAGAAGAGGAACTCAATCGAATTGAACAACATATATAGCGCGGCTTGGCTTTAGATTATTATCTGGTGACACCCCTGTAGCGGCAGTATAACTTTGTTTCTAATCAACCGGTAGGATATCATCGCCACGGGACGAACCTCCGGCAACCACTGGCCCAGGAGCCTTAGTAGAAATATGTCTCGAAGTTACAAGGTTACTGCGCTGGGGACTGCGATTCTCGTCTCAATTAGCATCGTGGCATTTTCTTTCGTTGTAGATCCTTACAAAATGTATCCATCGGTTGCGGGTCTCAGTCCGGAGACTTCGATAGATTTGCTGTTTGTAAAGCATATGCAAACGCCCCTTGCTGTGGAGTTCGCCCGGCCTTCCGCACTGATAGCCGGTAATTCTCGCTCTGCGACTTTTCCTCCCGACCTGTTAAGTCAATCGGGGGAAAGCGCTTATAACGCCTCGATTCCAGGAACCTCATTGCGTGACATCCGCCGTATGGTAGAACACGCGCATGCCATCAACCCGCTAGAAGTTGTATTTATTGGTGTCGATACAGACTTATTCCTGAAGAGTGCATGGGATACATCTGATCCGGTCGAAGCACTAAAGCAAGCATCGGTTGCACCGCAACTCGAGCATTTAGCCGACGTATTAGCCAACCATTCAATTCCAGAAAACCCTAATCGCTACCGTAAGCTCAATCCCAGCCTGATTGAGAGGTTAAGCTTCACATTCCACCGAATCGAAGACTACTGGCGCAGCCTCTTTTCGCTTGATGCGATTATGGATTCCTGGCGTATTACATTCGGGAGCGGCCCAGACGGAGATGCATTTCACGACAATGGCACCTGGGACCTCGCAGGAAAAAATCAAAGCCCCCCCATGGCCCGTTATCAACGTATGGCGCAGCAGGTGTATGCGAGTTCACTCGCGGCTGAATCTGCCGGGTTCCAGATGGACCAACTGACCGAGTTGCTCAATTTCACCGAGCGAAATCAGATTCAAACAATTCTTTTCATCCTACCGATGCAAGGGCTTCTCTTGAATACGCTTGAGTTTTCCGATGGCTGGGAACTACACCTCGACTGGCAGCGAGAGCTGGTAAGACAGGTAACGCTACACAATTCTGATACCAAAATTTATGGCGTAGAAGATCAGGAGAAAATTGTAATGGAGGCGCTGGGCGCACCACATGCACTGTTTATTGACGGAGTTCACTTGAGTCGCACGGCAGGAGCCCAGATTCTCGAATGCCTTTCTGGGCCTTGTGCATTGAACATTCAACCTACACTTCTCGACGAAGGCTCCATTGAAAGCTATCTACAAAAGACAGAAGAATTGCGTGACTCGTATGCCAAAGAACATTCAAAACTTCTCTCAAAAACGCGCTGGCGTCTGGGCCTCAAATAGTGCCATCTTACCGGAGCGAAACACTCCATAATTATAGTATTCTCGGTATCCCGCTGCTACATACTACCTGATAGCCGCGGTATCGATTGCGCGACTAGTCCTTCTTACGCTGGTCAAAGGCCGCCTTCTGCTCTGCCGTTGCCGGGGTCTGGTACTTCGCCTTCCACTCATCGTACGGCATGCCGTAGACACGCGCCCTAGCCTGCTCGTAGTCAACTTCCTGTCCTGCCTCATCTGCCGCAGCAACATACCACTTGGACAGGCAGTTACGGCAGAATCCCGCCAGGTTCATCAGGTCTATATTCTGTACATCCTTGCGGCTGTCCAGATGTTCGAGAAGGCGGCGAAACACCGCCGCTTCAATGTTGTCTGTATCGCTCATTTGCGCTGCTCCTTATCCTCCGCGCCCGCTAAATGGGCATGAATTCTCCACCATTCACATCCAGTGCTGCGCCGGTGACCACACTTGAATAATCGGAGCCGAAGAACATCGCCGCCTTCGCACACTCCCCGTCATCGGGAATCACGCCCAGCGGAATACTGCGAGTGACCTCTGCAATCAGCTCCTCCTGACTTTTGCCAGTTGCCTGCGCCTGCCAACTAAAATAGCCCTCCACACTGGGACCCCACATCCAACCCATATGGCAGCTGTTGACGCGGATATTGTATTTCCCCAGTTCCAGCGCAAGGTGTTTGGTAGCGCAGCGCAACGCCGATTTCGAGGCACCGTAACCGGCCTGTGTAGCCAACGGCTTGTGCTCCACCATGGTCGCTATCATCACAATTGCACCGCCGCCACTGTCTTTCATATAGCGGACACAGGCCTGCGTGAGATGCATTGTGCCAAATAAGTTGACGTCCATGGCGCGCCGCCAACCATCCATATCGGCCTCTTCAATGGGCTCAAAGCTACCGGGGTCATAGGCGCTGTTAAACAGCACGTCGATGCGGCCGAATGCTTCCACGGCTTGATCGGCCAGCGCCTGGCATTGCGCCTGATCGGAAATATCGGTGGCAACTTTCAGTACCGCTGTTCCCAGACCCAGATCGTTTATCTCCTGCTCTGCCACCTCCAGTTTCGCGGCGGTACGCGCTGCCAGTACTACAGCTTTGGCGCCTTCTTTTGCAGCCAGCGTAGACAACTCCTGCCCCAGTCCAGGGCCGATACCCGAAACAATAACCACTTTATCTTTTAGCAACATCGTAAGGTTCTCCAGTTTTATTGGGATAATTAATAATGGTTTCCAAAGTTCAGATGCAAGCGATAACGAGCGGGCTCAGCGGTACTGCAGAGCGACCTTTTCAGCCCCTAGCACCTCGCGTAACTCCTGCAGCAATTCATCGGTTGGCATGACCTGCCAGCGCTCACCCAGCCTGATCCGCGCCGAGTTGCAACGCTGTCGATACACCAGGGACACCGGACAACTGCCGCCACTGGCACCAGCCAGGGTTTTCTCCAGCAACTGCGCGAACTGCTCGTTGGCCTTTTCTGCGCTAACTTCTATGGTCAAATCCGAGACACTGTTCTGTCTGGCCTCGGCGAGACTGCGCAGGCCGGTGGCACGCATCGCAAGGTTACCGGTTCTGTCGTCGGTGGAAATTCTTCCCTCGGCGATAACAATCGTGTCCTTGACCAGCAGTTCCCGAAACTCGGTATACGCGTCAGAAAACAATGTGACTTCAATCTGTGCACTGCTGTCATCCAGTGTCATCACCGCCATTGTTCCGCGGCGGCTGTTCATGGTACGTGTCGCCATAATCAAACCGACGATCACCTGATTCCCCGCCCTGCCGTGAGAATCCGGGCTCAGGTCGGCGATACGGTTGGGTGCGAACTTGCGCACTTCTGCACGGTATTCGTCGATGGGATGCCCGCTGATATACAAGCCGAGGGTATCCCGTTCGCCACCGAGACGCTCCTTGTCAGACCAGGCGCGGGCATGGCGGAACTCTGCATACACGTCGCCGTTACCACTGCTCGCCGAGGGAACGACTTCCCCGAACAGGTCAGCCATACCGCTTTCGAGATTACTCGCACTCTGCTCCGCGGCTTTGAGTGCATCATCCAGCGCCGCCAACAGCACCCACCGCTCCACGTTCAGCGAGTCCAACGCGCCGGATCGGATCAATGCCTCCAGCGCCCGCCGATTGACCTTGCGCGGGTCCGTGCGGGCGCAGAAATCGAACAGATCAGTGAATGGTCCGCCTTCATTGCGCGCGTTCAGGATGCTCTCCACTGGACCCTCGCCCAGCCCCTTGATAGCACCCAGGCCATAGATGATCTCGTTCGCGGTGTTGACAGTAAACATGTACTGGCCTTCGTTGACATCCGGCAGCTTCAGCGAGAGCTTCATGCGCTTGCACTCGTCCACGAACACCACGATCTTATCCGTGTTATCCAGTTCGGAACTCATTACCGCCGCCATGAAGTGGGCCGGGTACCGCGCCTTCAGCCAGGCCGTCTGATAGGACACCAGGGCATAAGCCGCCGAGTGCGACTTGTTGAAACCGTAGCCGGCAAACTTCTCTACCAGATCGAAAATCTTGATCGCCAGATTGCCGTCCACACCCTTCGCATTAGCGCCTGCCTCGAAGATTTCCCGCTGCCGCTCCATCTCTTTTGGATCTTTCTTGCCCATCGCCCGGCGCAACATGTCGGCGCCGCCCAGCGTATAGCCGGCCAGCACCTGGGCGATCTGCATCACCTGCTCCTGGTAGAGGATAATGCCGTAAGTGGGCTGCAGAATGGGCTGCAGCGATTCGTGCTGGTACTGGGCATCGGGATAGGCCAGTTTCTCCCGCCCCTGTTTGCGGTTAACGAAGTTGTCCACCATGCCCGACTGCAATGGGCCGGGCCTGAAGAGGGCCAACAGGGCGACAATGTCCTCAAAGCAATCGGGCTGTAAGCGCTCTATCAGTTCCTTCATACCGCGCGATTCCAACTGGAATACGGCGGTGGTCTCGCCCGAACGCAGCAATTCAAAGCTGGGGCCGTCATCCAGCGGGATCTGCATAATATCCAGCGGCAGTTCCCCCGCTCGCTCCCGCGCCGGGTTGATCATCTTCACCGCCCAGTCAATGATGGTCAGCGTGCGCAGACCGAGGAAGTCAAACTTTACCAGCCCCGCATCTTCGACATCACCCTTGTCGAACTGAGTTACCAGCCCGGAGCCGCTTTCATCGCAATACAGTGCAGAGAAATCCGTGAGCTTGGAGGGCGCGATGACCACACCGCCGGCGTGCTTGCCGACGTTGCGCACAACGCCCTCGAGCTGCTCGGCCATGTCCCATATTTCATGCGCCTGCTCGTCCTCCTGCAGAAACTCCCGCAGCGGCTCCTCCTGCTCGAGCGCTTTCTCCAGCGTCATGCCCACTTCGAAGGGAATCATCTTGGAGAGTTTGTCGGCAAGCCCGTAGGACTTGCCCTGCACCCGGGCCACATCGCGCACCACCGCCTTGGCCGCCATCGTGCCGAAGGTGATAATCTGTGACACCGCCTCGCGCCCATAGGTATCCGCCACGTACTCGATCACGAGGTCGCGCTTTTCCATACAGAAATCCACGTCGAAATCCGGCATGGATACCCGCTCGGGATTCAAAAAACGTTCGAAAAGCAGGTCGTATTCAAGCGGGTCGAGGTCGGTAATCTCCAAGGAGTACGCCACCAGTGAGCCCGCGCCGGAACCGCGCCCGGGGCCCACCGGGATATCGTTCCGCTTAGCCCAGCGAATAAAGTCCATAACAATCAGGAAGTAGCCGGGGAAACCCATCTGGATGATGGTCTCGAGCTCGAACTCCAGCCGTGCCCGATACTCCTCCTGCTTCTGCGCAAAGTCCTCTGCAGCGCTGTCGAACAATACCTCCAGCCGCTTATCCAGCCCCTCGTGCGATAGCTGCCGGAAGAACTCATCCATCGTGAGCCCCTCTGGAACTGGGTAGTCGGGCAGATAAGGTTTCCCCAGCTCCAGTTCTACGTTGCAGCGCCGGGCAATCTCCACACTGTTGGCCAGCGCCTCGGGAATGTCCGCGAACAACTCTGCCATCTCCTCCGCCGAACGCAGGTATTGTTGCTCGGTGTAGAGTCGGGCCCGGCGCGGATCGTCCAGTGTGCGGCCCTCGCGAATACACACCCGTGCCTCGTGCGCCTCGAACTCATCCGCAGACAAGAAGCGCACGTCGTTGGTGGCGACCACAGGGCATTGCAGGTCCTGCGCCAGTTTCACCGCAGCGTGCAGGTGGGTCTCATCACCATCGCGGCCTGTGCGATGCAATTCGAGGTAGAACCGTTGCGGATAGAGCTTCATCCAGTAGCGGGCGCGCTCGTAGGCCAATTCTTCCTTATCTCCCACCAGCGCCTGCCCGACATCCCCGGCGACGCCGGCCGACAGCGCGATGACACCCTCTGCCGTTTCCTCCAGCCACTCCTTATGGACATAGGGCATACCCAAATACTGACCCTCGGTGTAAGCACGTGAAATCAGCAGGGTCAGGTTGTGATACCCGTTATGATTCATTGCCAGCAGGCACAGTGGATAAGAGCGCTCGGGATCGTCCGCTTCCATCACGCGCAGATCGACACCGAATATCGGCTGCACACCAGCCGCAAAAGCGGCCTTGCGGAACTTGATGAGGCCGTAAAAGTTGCAGACATCGGTTACAGCGACAGCTGGCATACCGAGCTCGGCGGTACGCGCCACCAACGGTTTGATGCGGACCAGTCCGTCGACCAGTGAAAACTCGGTATGTACTCGAAGGTGAACGAAATCAGTCATGGATTGATTCTACGCGACTTATCCAAGCGGTTGCACTGGTACTGGTTCAGGAAACAGTACCAGTGCTCTGTCCTGCCGCTTCTAACAAACCCTCGCTATGCGGCTACAGGGTGAACGACTACGTGGGCGACAGCAATTTCTTTACCGGCCCGAAGCTGCGACGGTGGACAGGCGTTACGCCGAGGGTCTGCAACGCCTGCAGATGTGCGGCAGTAGGATAGCCTTTGTGCGCTGCGAAGCCATAACCAGGGTAGATTGACTCCAGCTCTACCAGCGCATTGTCCCGGTAAACCTTGGCCAGTATGGAAGCAGCGGCGATAGCCGGGACCCTGTCATCTCCGCCCACCACCGGTTCAGAGGGATAGTCCCAACGCGGCAACCGGTTGCCGTCCACCAACACATAGCCCGGCTGTGGGTCCAGCGCTTGAACGGCGCGGTGCATCGCCAACAGAGAGGCCTGCAATATATTGAGCTCATCGATTTCGGCCACTGTGGCGCTGGTTATGGACCAGGCCAGGGCGCGCTCGCGAATCAGTGGCGCCAGAGCTTCGCGACGCTTTGCCGACAGCTTTTTGGAATCCCGCAAGCCCTCGATGGGTCGCTGTGAATCAAGAATCACAGCCGCAGCCACCACCTCGCCGGCCAGTGGTCCACGCCCAACTTCATCTACCCCGGCGATATATTCGCCGCGGTAGCTTGGCTCAAACAAGTCATTCATGATCGGCGGGACAACACCCCGCGATACACACGCTAGCGATCCGCACAGAGTATAGTGGCAGACCCCGCCATGTCGCCGTCCACATCGGAACTGACCTCAAACTTCCATATCCCGCGCCGTTGCGACACCAGGGCGGCGCGCAACATCACCCTGTCTCCGGGCACACAGGGGCGTCGGAAGCGCACGTTGTCCGCGCCGGCAAAATAATATGTGGAGCCGTCATCATTGGTTTTGCCCTGCGTGCAAAAACCGAGAATACCGGCTGCCTGGGCCATGGCCTCCAACAGCAGCACGCCGGGAAAGATGGGGTTGTCAGGGAAGTGCCCGGTAAAGAAGGGTTCATTCACGGAGAGGTTTTTGTAGGCGATAATGGACTCGCCAGCATTCACCTCGACCACTCGGTCGACTAACAGAAAGGGGTAGCGATGAGGAAGATACCTGCGAATATCCGTAATCTCCATACGCTATACCCCCTCCTACCTGTACTGACTACTGAACGGGGTGACTCGCTCCGCCGAGCCCCCGCTAAATGATTACTTGGCGACCAGCTGGTTCAGCTTGTCCGTCACCGCGGCTGTAATGCTGTAGCTGGGCTCAGCATGAATCACTGCGTTGCGTTGCAACAGCAGGCCGATTTGCTCTTTCTCGATAATTTCGCGCAGTACTTCCTGTACTCGGGGCGCCATTTCCTGCAACAGCGCCTGGCCGGCAACCTGCTCCGCCTGCTGCAGTTTGCCCGTCACATGATCGAGATCTTCCTGCATACTGGTCAGTTTATTCTGCGCCGCAACCTTCTGATCCTGACTCATTACAGCCGCATCCTTCTGAAAGGTTTTGAGCAATGCTTCGCCCTCAGACTTGAGGCGCTCATACTCCTCTTTATTCTTCTTGTAGTCTGCCTGATCGCGCACTTCACCAAGGCGCTTCTGCGCGAAATCAGTCTGCAGAATTGCGCCCTGAACATCGACCACGGCAATCTTCTCCTCCGCCCAACTGAGCGTGGATAACGACAGTGCCATTACTGCCAGCGTTACCTTGATTAATCTAGACACATTCCCCTCCGGTTAATTGCACAAACATAAAATTAGAAACCACGGCCCAGCGTAAACTGGAATACTTCTTCCTGATCATACTCACCCGAATTAAGCGGTTTGGCGAGGCTGAACGACATGGGGCCGAAACCGGTCACCCATGTCAAACCAACACCCACCGAGTAACGTAACTCGCCGAAATCCAGATCGTAGCAGGCCGCCTGAGTGGAGCCACAATCGGTATCGAACACGTTACCGACATCGAGGAAGAAACCGGTGCGTATTTGACTCTGATCTTTGATAAAGGGCAAGGGAAATAACAGTTCCGCACTGCCTTCAATCAGGATATCACCGCCGAAGGGGTCGACTTCATCATCCGCCACAAAATAGACCAGATCTCCATCGTTACGGTAATAGGCAAACTCGGACCCAAATTCGGTGGGGTTGCCTTCGTCATCAATCGCGGTTACCGGCCGCTGTGCCGCATAAATATCAGCCGGGGTACTGCGCGGCCCCAGGGTATTGCTTTCATATCCACGCACCGACCCAAAACCACCGGCGAAGAAGTTCTCGTAGAATGGCAACCCGTTGGTATCTCCGTAGCCGCCACCGTAACCCAGCTCGGTACGCAGCCTGAATGTCCAGGCATCCAGCACAGGCACCGGCAGATAGATTTCACCGGCATAGGTGATCTTGTAGAACTCAAGATCGGAGAACGGCATGGAGACTTCCAGCGCTACTGTCTGCGAGGCACCGCGAGTCGCCATGCGGCCGCGGTTCAAGGTGGACTGCGTCCAACTGGCCGTCATGGTGTAGTTCAGGAACTCGTGACCATTCTCGTCCAGAAAGCCTTCATTAGCCGGCTCAATCACGTAACCTAACGCCTCAGCTTCACTTATGGGCTGAATGGTTTCAATGCCGCTATAGGTACCATCTTCCTGCAGGGTACTCTGGAACCAACCGACTCCGCTTTGCAGCCTCGGGCTGGCCTCGATCTCCTGCACCGCATACTCGCCGGTATTAATGTCCGTATTAGCCACACCGAAGCTGAAACCCAGGCGTTCCGTCTCCTTGATGGGATAACCAAAATTGACAGCGCCACCCAGCGTATTAGTACTGTAGTTCGCCACGTTGACCTCATCGAGATCCGTAGAGCGATAGAATATGTTGAAACCGCGACTCACCCCGTCCTCCGTGTAGTAGGGGTTGGTGTAGCTGAAATTGTAGAAATCCTGATACTTGGATGAGTTAACGCCAATACCGATCCGCTTGCCGGTACCCATAAAGTTATCCTGCTGCAGATTCAACCCGAGAATAACCCCGGCGTCCTGCGCAAAACCGATGCTGGCACCAATACTGCCGGAAGACTGCTCCTCAACGGTGTAATCCACGTCGATAAGATCATCATGTCCGGCCACCCCAGGTGTTTCCACTGTCGCCTTGCTAAAGTAGCCCAACCGCTCCAGACGCACCCGGGACTGCTCAATGGCCGCTGCGGAAGCCGGAGCACTCTCCATCTGGCGCATCTCCCGACGCAGCACATCATCGGCCGTTTTCAGGTTTCCCTTGAAGCTGATGCGGCGCACATAGGTGCGTTTACCCGGATCGACGAAAAACTTCATCGCGACGGTGTTGTCCTCGTCGTTGACCTCTGGAATGCCGGTAACCTTGGCGAAGTTGTAGCCCTCATCGCCGAGGCGGCGTGTCAGGTATTCCTCTGAGTTGGTTACCATAATCTGGGAGAAAATCTGTCCTTCGGAAACCAGCAGGAAACGGCGCAGGTCAGCTTCGGGCAGCACCAGATCACCGGAGAGATCGACCGAACTGATGGTGAACTTCTCTCCTTCGGTGATATTGGCCGTGATGTAAACCTCTTTCTTGTTGGGCGATACGGAGACCTGCGTAGAGTCGATACGGAACTCCAGATAGCCCCTGTCCATGTAGTAGGACCTGAGCGATTCCAGATCACCTGTCAGTTTCTCTTTGGAATATTTGTCGTCGTTCGTGAAGAAGGAAAGCCAGCCGGTAGTCTGCAGTTCGAATTGATCCTGCAGTTCTTCGTCGGTGAAGACCTTATTGCCCACGACATTAATATGCTTGATCGCGGCAACAGTACCCTCGTCGACATCGATGTTTACGGTAACGCGGTTGCGTGGCTCAGGTATTACCTCTGTTTCGATGGCTGCATCGTAGCGACCCTGCAGCACGTACTGACGCTGCAGCTCCAACTGCATGCCCTCCAGTGTGGACCGCTGAAACACCTGCCCCACGGCCAGACCAGCGCCCTTCAGACCCTCCAGCAGGGCCTCCGTTTCGATGGCTTTGTTGCCCTCGATATTGATCTCGCTGATACTCGGCCGCTCCGTCACGACCACTACCAGCACATTGCCGTCCTGACCAATCTGGATATCGTCAAAATTGCCTGTCGAAAACAGACTGCGCGTGGCCTCCCTGATCGCACGTGAGTCTACGGTATCACCCACGCCCACAGGCAGCGCCGCGAACACGGTTCCAGCGGATATCCGCTGTAGTCCCTCCACGCGAATGTCAGAAATGACAAAGGATTGCGCGGCAACGAAAGGTGCGACAAGCAGTAGCACCAGCACCATTACTTTCGGCATATGTCTAATCAAAAATCTACCCAATCGCCCTGGAAGCTGCAGGTTGCAGGAATCCTGTAAGTTTTTTATTCACGGCGCCCTCTACAGGCGTGTGAAGTCATTGTACAAGGCCAACACCATTATCCCGAGTACCATAAACAGACCCAACTGATAACCCAGGGCCTGTATCTTCTCAGGTACCGGGCGTCCCGCCAATAGCTCGATTGTATAGAACAAAAGATGACCTCCATCGAGCACCGGAATAGGCAACAAATTCAATATTCCCAAGCTGACACTTAGCAACGCCAGGAAGCTTATATAGGACTCCAGACCGGATTTGGCAGAAGCGGTCGCCACTTTAGCAATGGTAATAGGTCCACTCAAGTTTTTTGGTGAGATTAGGCCCATCAACATCTTTTTAATTGAATTGAGGGTAAATACCGAGAGATCCCAGGTGCGTACGACGCTGGCACCCAGTGCCTCCAACGGCCCTCGCGCGAACTGTCGCTGCAGTTCCGGCGGCATATCGGGCATTGCCACGGCAATTCCGACACGGCCGATCGTTTCACCGTCGTCGTCAGTGACGCCCTCGGGCACCAGTACCGCCTGTAAAATATCGCCATCGCGCTGAAACTCCACGTCGATTGCCTGCCCAGGGCGGGCCCGTACGTAATCGACCCAGTCCATCCACAAATCCATCGGCAGGCCATCCGCGCGCAATACCGTGTCGCCGGGCTGCATGCCGATTCCAGCAGCGGGGCTATCCGCTACCACCTCACCTACTACCGGCGGGAACGGCGGTGTGTAGAGCTCGATGCCCAGCCCACCGTAAAGGTCCGGCTGCTCCTGCTCGGACAGCCACTGATCAATGGCTGCCTCGGATTCATAGATAACATCGGAATCGGGATACTTCACGGCAAAGCGGATGGTCCCGGAGTCTCCGATACGGTCCAGCAGCCGGAAATTAAGTGCCTGCCAAGTCGGGGTTTCGCCGCCATCGACAGCCACGATTTCCTGCCCCGGCTCCAGACCCGCCACTGCGGCCACCGAATCGGGCTCGACATCGCTGATCAGGGGAACAAAACCGGACTCTCCGGCCATGTACAGGAACCAGTAAGCCACGATTGCCAACAGCAGGTTTGCCAGCGGACCTGCGCTGACAACGGCTATGCGCTGCAACACCGGTTTGCGGTTGAACGCCCGGTGCAGTTCCTCTGCAGGCACCTCCCCCTCTCGCTCGTCCAGCATCTTGACGTAGCCACCGAGAGGAATCGCCGATAGGCTGTACTCGGTGCCCTGCGCGTCGTGCCAGCTGTAAAGCCGCGTACCAAAGCCGATAGAGAACCGCAGCACTTTCACGCCACAGCGACGCGCCACCCAAAAATGCCCAAACTCGTGGATGGCCACTAAAATAGCCAGCGTGCCCAGCGTCAGCAGAATTGTATAGAGAAGTTCCATCAGACTCGTTTCACCATCGCACCGGTGTGCCGGAAATCCGCCAGAAACTCGGTCGCTACCTGCCGCGCCCGGGCATCCGCATCCTCAACCACCACCAGGCTGACAGCCTCGACATTGTCGACCCGCTCCAGCGTGTGCTCTATTACCACCGGAATATCAGTGAAGTGTATACCGTTGTCCAGAAAGGCGTCCACGGCCACCTCGTTGGCCGCATTACACACGGCCATCGCCGTACCGCCGGCCGCCACGGACTCGCGGGCCAGGCGCAGGCAGGGAAAGCGTGACTCATCCGGCTCTTCAAAATCGAGCCGGGCTGTGGCCACCAGATCCAGCGGCGGGACACCGGATTCCAGCCGCTGCGGCCAACCCAGGCCATATGCTATGGCGGTGCGCATATCGGGGTTGCCCAATTGCGCCAGCACCGAACCATCCAGATACTGCACCATTGAATGAATAATGCTCTGCGGGTGCACGACGACCTCGACGCGCTCGGGCGCGAGATCAAAAATCCAGCACGCCTCGATAAACTCCAGCCCCTTGTTCATCAAACTGGCGGAATCCACGGAAATCTTGCGGCCCATAGACCAGTTGGGGTGCGCGCAGGCCTGATCCGGTGTGGCATTTGCCATCTGTGCGTGGCTCCACTGCCGGAAGGGCCCGCCGGAAGCTGTCAACAGCACCTTGCTCACGCCCCGGTGCGATGGCGTTCCACAATCGTCCACGGGCATACACTGAAATATCGCATTGTGTTCGCTGTCGATGGGCAACAGGCAGGCACCGTTTTCCCGCACCGCCTGCATCAACAGATGCCCGCCCATCACCAGTGACTCTTTGTTCGCCAGCAACAGGGTCTTGCCGGCACGGGCAGCGGCCAGTGTTGATGGCAGACCGGCAGCACCGACAATAGCCGCCATCACCACATCCACCTCGGGTGCAGTCACCACTGCTGCCAGGCCAATCTCTCCTTGCAGCACCTCGGTGACCGCCTCCGCCGGCAAGCGCTGCTGCAACTCAGTGGCGGCGGCTTCATCCATCATCACGGCATAGCGCGGCGCACAGGCCAGACACTGGGCGAGCATCGCGTCAACAGAGGTATTTGCCGCCAGCGCATACACCTCGAAGCGATCCGGGTGACGCGCGATGACATCCAGGGTATTGACCCCGATCGAACCGGTCGAACCCAGCACGCTGACCACCCGTTTGGTATTCACCGCGGCTACCAGTCCGCCAACAGCAGACCCAGCGCAAACACCGGAGCTGCGGCACAGAGACTGTCAAGGCGATCCAGCACACCGCCGTGACCCGGCAGCAGGCTGCCGGAATCCTTGATACCACTTTCGCGCTTGACCATACTCACAGTTAAATCTCCGACCACAGACGCCAGAGCGGTGCTGATAATCACCACTACAACAGAAGCCAAACCAATGTGTGCGGCCGTCTCCGGCAGCTGGCTCCACAGCAGGATCGCCAGCAGCGTACTGGCGGCGACACCACCCCAGAAGCCCTCCCAGGTCTTGGCCGGACTGACCGACACTGCCAGTTTGTGCTTACCAAAGCGCTTTCCTGAAAAATATGCTCCGATATCCGCTGTCGCTGCCACAATCACCAGAATCACCATCATCAACCCACCTGGTGGAAAGCTCAACAGATACACTGCTGCCAGCCAACCGGGCACGAGAATCAGCAGCCCCATGAGGCTGCGCATCAGCACTGTTCGCCAGAGTACGGCACTGTCAGGATAACCCTTTACCCACAGCAGCGCGAATGACCACCACAGACATGCAAGGCCCAGCAGCGGCTGCACCTGCACCCGCGGCGGCTCATCACCGAGCTGGCAGTAGACATACACCGCAGCCATCGCTGCCAGCACCAGTGCCACATAGGCACCTCGGGCGGCGCGATGTTGCCAGCCCGCCATACCCGACCATTCCCAGGCACCCAGGCCGACCAGAACACCAAACAACAGGGCCAGGCCGGGAATCGGCACGTAGGCGATAGCGGCCAAAAACAGGCCCGCCATTATCAGCGCCGTGATGACCCGCTGCTTAAGCATTGCCTTTGCCACCGGTGACCAGGCCATCCGGTTCACGCACACCAAAGCGCCGCTCGCGCTGGCTGTATTCTGTCAACGCCCGCGCGAATTCAATTTCGGTAAAATCAGGCCACAGCGTGCCGGTAAAATACAGCTCCGTGTAGGCAAAGTGCCACAACATGAAATTGCTGATGCGGGCATCGCCACCGGTGCGGATACACAAATCCGGCCGGGGTAAATCGCTGATCGAAATATTGCGGTCTATCAACTCGGGGGTGATATCTGTTACCTGCAATGCGCCGTCTTTCACCTGCTGCGCCAGCCTCCGGGTGGCCTGGGCGATATCCCACTGGCCGCCGTAGTCGACCGCAATTACCACCGTTGCATCGGTGTTCCCGCGCGTCAACTCCTCCGACTGCTCCATCAGTTTCTGCTGTCGCCGACTAAAACGGCTGCGCTCGCCAATGAAGCGGATACGAATACCATCCTCGTGCAATTCCCTGACCTCGTTGCGCAGATAACGCGACAACAGCGCCAGCAATGCGCGCACCTCGGGCACGGGGCGGCCCCAGTTCTCACTGCTGAATGCGAACAGGGTGAGCACCTCCACACCGTGGTGTTTACAGGCACGTAGAACGCCACGCACGGCCTCGACGCCGGCACGGTGCCCCGTCGGGCCAGATACACTCCTGCGTTTAGCCCAACGGTTGTTGCCATCCATAATGATGGCCACGTGGCGAGGAATTACCAAGGGAACGTCGTCTGCGGGGGGAGACAGGGGTTCGTGGGTAGCCACTGACGAATGCTATATTTGCATCAGGTCGGCTTCTTTCTCTGCCAACATCTGTTCAATTTTTGCGATATGGCTATCGGTCAGCTTCTGTATCTCATCCTGCCCGCGGCGCTCATCATCCTCGGATATTTCCTTTTCCTTGACCATTTCCTTGAGCATCGCCATCGCATCGCGTCTGGCGTTGCGCACCGAGACGCGGCCGGATTCAGCCTCAGTCCGGGCCTGCCGTGTATAGCCCTTGCGGGTTTCCTCGGTCAGCATAGGCATCGGAATCCGGATAACCTCTCCCGCAGTAACGGGATTCAGCCCGAGGTCTGATTTATAAATGGCCTTTTCTACCGCCGGAATCATGGATCTGTCCCACACAGAAAGACTCAGTGTACGGGCATCTTCAACACTGATATTGGCAACCTGGTTAAGCGGCGTATCTGAACCGTAGTACTCTACCCGCAGGCCATCCAGCAAACTGGGATGCGCCCGCCCGGTGCGTATCTTGTTAAAATTATGCGACAGTGCCTCGAGGCTTTTCGCCATCCGCTCACTGGCTTCTTCCTTAATATCGTCGATCATATTCAATCCTCCACTGGCCCACCGTTCGACTTCGACATAACACGCAGTCGGCCATTACTCGATCAAAGTGCCTTCGTTACCGCCCCTGACAATATTCAACAGTGCACCGGGCTTTTCCATCTCGAAGACTCGCACCGGCATATTGTGATCGCGACACAGGCAAATCGCTGTCAAATCCATAACTTCCAGCTTTTTATCCAACACTTCATCGTAGCTGAGCCGTTCATACTTCACGGCATCGGGATCTTTCATCGGGTCCGCAGAGTACACACCGTCGACTTTTGTCGCCTTGAGCACCAGATCGGCATCCATCTCAATTGCACGAAGGCAGGCGGCGGAGTCTGTCGTAAAGAAAGGGTTGCCGGTACCGGCCGAGAAAATCACGACATCGCCATTCATCAACGCCCGGATGGCCTTCCGCCTGTCGTAGTGATCCACCACGCCAGTCATTGGAATGGCCGACATCGCCTGTGTAGCTATATTGGAGCGCTCCAGCGCATCCCGCATGGCCAGCGCATTCATTACGGTAGCCAACATCCCCATGTGATCGCCGGTTACCCGGTCCAGCCCGGCCTGCTGCAGGGCCGCACCGCGAAACAGGTTGCCGCCACCTACTACCAGCCCCACCTGTACACCGATCCCCACCAGTTGCCCAATGGCCAGCGCCATTGAGTCGAGAATTTTCGGGTCTATACCAAAACTTTCGCTGCCGGTGAGTGCCTCACCGCTGAGCTTGAGTAGTATCCGCTTATATTTTTTATCACCTGCCACGTTGGGCATAAAACTCCCTCCAAAAGCTGTGTCGTATCTTACAGGACATCAGGCGATCTCCCTAGTAGCTTCGATTGATATTTACGGCTCTTTTTGCAATAAACCAACCCGCCGACTGGAATCTCAATGGGGCTGTGTGCCCGCGGGATTCCGACCTTGAATCAAGGCGAAAAAAACGGGGCAGAGCCCCGTATTCGAATCTATTGCAGCTGCAAATCAGCCTTTGAGCTGAGCGGCAACCTCGTCGGCGAAGTCGACCTTCTCCACTTCGATCCCCTCGCCCACTTCAAAGCGCACAAAGGACTCGATTTCGGCGCCAGCGTTGGCAACCAACTTGCCGACTGTGACATCCGGATCTTTGACAAACGCCTGCTCAGTGAGGCTGTTCTCTGCCAGGAATTTCTTGATACGCCCACCGATCATTTTTTCAATGATGTCGGCTGGCTTGCCCGATTCCTGCGCCTGGGCCATAAAAATCTCCTTCTCTTTAGCCACCAGCTCTTCAGGCATGTCCGCAGCAGAAACCACCTGCGGGTTTACAGCCGCTACGTGCATAGCCACATCTTTTGCCAGATCCTGGTCACCGCCTTTGAGCTTCACCAGAACAGCGATGCGGTTATTACTGTGCACATAAGAACCAATTACGCCAGCTTCGGTTTCGACCAGCTCGATGCGGCGCACGCCGATATTTTCGCCGATTTTCTGGACCAGCGCCTCGCGCACGGACTCCAGTTCACCCGCCATAAGGGCAGCAGTGTCAGACTGCTTGCTCTCAAACGCGGCTTCGACAACTCTATCGACAAAGCCCAAGAAGCCCTCGTCGCGCGCCACAAAATCTGTTTCGCTGTTCACTTCCACCAACACACCGAAGCTGCAGTCATCGGCCACACGTACGGCAACCACACCGTCGGCAGCTGTTCTACCTGCTTTCTTCGCGGCCTTCATACCGCTGGACTTGCGCAGTTCCTCAATGGCCTTTTCCACATCGCCACCAACCGCTGCCAATGCCTTTTTGCATTCCAGAAGCCCTAAACCTGTGCGCTCACGCAATTCTTTTACCAGTGCTGCTGACATTGGTACACCTCCTAATCAATATCGGGGAACGCGCCCCCCCAAAAACGAAAACCCCCGGCTGTGATACCAGGGGTGTTATGACGCCACGGCCGGTCAATGGTCCGGCGTCAACCCATATGAATTATTCTGCAGACTTTGCAGCCTCTTCACCGGCTGCGGCGTCAGCGACTGCTTCTGCCGGAGCTGCTTCCTCAGCTGCTGGTGCAGCCTCTTCGGCAGGTGCGGCCTCTTCCTCGACAAACTCATTGCTTGCAGCAACCGCTTCACCGGCTTCAACCTTACCAGCCACAGCGGCATCCGCTACGGCAGTGACATACAGCTTGACCGCCCGGATTGCATCATCATTTCCGGGGATAACGTAATCAACGCCGTCGGGGTTGCTGTTGGTATCAACAATTCCTATCACCGGAATGCCGAGCTTGTTGGCTTCACTGATCGCAATTCTTTCATGATCGACATCCACCACAAACAGCGCGTCGGGCAGACCGCCCATATCCTTGATACCGCCAATGCTGCGCTCAAGCTTTTCCATATCGCGGGTACGCATCAGCGCTTCTTTCTTGGTAAGTTGCTCAAACGTGCCATCACTCTGCTGTGCTTCCAGATCACGCAGGCGCTTGATGGAGGCGCGAATAGTTTTGTAGTTAGTCAGCATGCCGCCCAACCAACGGTGGTTGACATAAGGCATACCAGCTCGCTCGGCTTGCTCTTTAATTACCTTACCGGCAGCGCGCTTGGTACCAACAAACAGAATTTTGTTTTTGTTGCCTGCGAGCCGTTTGACCAGTTCCAGCGCTTCATTGAACGCCGGTACGGTGTGCTCGAGATTGATAATGTGGATCTTGTTGCGGGCACCGAAGATATACTGGTCCATTTTAGGATTCCAGTAGCGTGTTTGGTGACCGAAATGAGCGCCCGCCTGAAGCAGGTCGCGCATGCTAACTTGCACTTGAGACATAATAGTTACCTTGTATGGGTTAATCCTCCACATATCCCTGACATCAAACCATCCCAGCCCGAAAGCGCGATGGCACCCTGATTCAGGTGCTGATATGTGTGTGTCGTTTTGGTTTTTCCTGTCTGTGCACCGCGCCGTAATTGCAAAGATTTCGGACTCGGGCCAGCAGGAGGCGCGCTTTATATCATAATGGCGGCAGGGATAAAAGAGCCAACCCATAAAGTCAGGCTATCTGTCGGAAATAGTCGCCGCCGGGCGAGACGGTACTATATTTTGCTTCGGATAGGGTAGAATATCCACCCCGCGCCTGGGCATCGGCTCGGAAAGTTCTTTATTAATTCTTATTTTTCAATAGGTTAACGATGACAGCATCGATCAAAACCGCCGACGAAATTGAACGGATGCGCGTCGCGGGCCGCCTCACCGCGGAAGTTCTGGAAATGATCGTACCTTATGTCCAGGTTGGCGTGACAACCGGTGAACTGGACCGTATTTGCCACGATTACATTACGCAGACACAGAAGGCCATACCTGCGCCACTCAACTACCATGGCTTTCCGCGCTCTATCTGCACATCCATCAATGACGTGGTATGTCACGGCATCCCCTCGGATACAAAAAAACTGAAGGATGCCGACATTGTGAATATTGATGTCACTGTGATCAAGGACGAGTACCACGGTGACTCCAGCATCATGGTGCAAGTGGGTGATGTACCAAACCATGCAAGCCGCCTGATCGACGTCACCCAGGAATGCCTGTACCGGGCGATTGAGCTAGTAAAGCCCGGCGCCACGCTGGGCGATATCGGCCATGTGATTCAGCAATACGCCGAGAAGCACTACTACTCTGTGGTTCGCGAATACTGTGGTCACGGTATCGGCCGGATATTTCACGAGGACCCGCAGGTACTCCACTACGGCAAAAAAGGCACAGGGATGGCACTGGAACCCGGCATGACATTCACCATCGAGCCGATGATCAACGCCGGACGCCGCCATACGCGACTCAACAAAGCCGATGGCTGGACTGTCACCACGCGTGACGGACGCTTGTCGGCCCAGTGGGAACACACCATTCTGGTGACCGAAGATGGCTGCGAAGTCCTCACCAGGCGCAGTGACGAAACCCGCCTGGCTACAAGCGCCTGAGCTGACAATGACTGAAGAGACCACACTGCCGCCAAAAATGTTTGATGCCGCTGCGTTCAGGGCTCAACTCTCTCAGACAAATGCTATCCGGTGTTGCAAGGAAGCCATCGACAAGTCCACTGCCTACCTGCACTCGCAGTTTCGCGCCGGCGCTCAAGCCAGAGACCTGATACGCCAGCGCGCTGGCTTCATGGATGCATTTCTGGCAGCACTTTGGGATCACCAGGACTGGGGCTCCTCGGAGTTGGCGCTCGTTGCGGTCGGCGGCTACGGGCGCGGCGAACTACACCCCTATTCAGATATCGACCTGCTCATCCTACTGGGCGAGAACTCCGACAGCTGCAAGAGCGTACTGTCTGATTTTCTGACCCTGCTGTGGGACACAGGTCTCAATATTGGCCCCAGCGTCCGCGATTTGGACGAGTGTGTCGAGCGCGCCGCCGGTGATATCACCATACTGACCAGCCTGATGGAGGCGCGGGTAATCCGCGGCCCCGAACGGTTAATGCAGCAGGTGCAAGAGCGCACTGGCCCGGACAAAATGTGGTCCAGCAAGGATTTCTTTCAGGCCAAGCTGGAAGAACAACTGGCCAGACACAAGAAATTTGCCGATACCGAGTACAACCTCGAGCCCAACGTCAAAAGCTCGCCCGGTGGTTTGCGCGACCTGCAGATCATCGGCTGGATCGCCGAGCGCCACTTCGGCGTCGAATCCATTGAAAAGATTACCGCTAAGGAATTTCTCAACTCGGAGGAAATGGCGATCTTCACCAAGGGGCGCGATTTTATGTGGCAGGTACGCTACGCACTACATATGATCGCCGACCGCGAGGAAGACAGGCTGCTGTTCGACCACCAACGGGAACTCGCCTCACTGTGGGGGTTCAAGGACGGCGACAAGCTGGCGGTAGAACAGTTCATGCAAACGTACTATCGCTGGGCACTGGCGCTGGGGCAGCTCAATGAAGTTCTCATACAGAACTTCGATCAGGCGATACTGCACCAGGACAAGGAGGATGATGTCAGCATCCTTAACGAGCGATTTCAGGTACGCAATGGCTATATCGAAGCGCGCAACGATAACCTGTTTAGCAAGACTCCCAATGCCCTGCTGGAGGTGTTTCTGCTGTGTGCACAGCACAAGGAAATTCTCGGAATTGCGGCACCCACGACCCGTCTCATTCGCGACAATCGGCACCTGATCGATGACACATTTCGAGCTGACGAGCAGAACAAGCAGATGTTTTTGCAAATCATGCGCAGCCCCAACAAGATGACACGACAACTACGCCGCATGACAAGCTACGGCATCCTCGGCGACTACCTGCCGGAATTCGGCCACATTATGGGGCAAATGCAACACGATCTGTTTCACACCTACACGGTGGATGCCCACACGCTGGAAGTGATCAAGAATGCCCGACGTTTTGCGGCCTACGACAGCGAAGATAAATTCCCGGTAACCAGTCGTGTCGCGCGGCGGCTGCGCAAAGTTGAACTGCTGTATATCGCCGCGCTGTACCACGATATCGGCAAGGGACGCGGCGGCGATCACTCGGAACTGGGTGCTGTGGATGCCCAGCGGTTCTGTGAAAATCACGGCCTGGATGAGAAAGACAGTGAACTGGTGGTATGGCTTGTGCGCAACCACCTGCTGATGTCCGCCGTGGCGCAACGCAAGGATATTTCGGACCCGGAAGTCATCCAGCAGTTTGCCGAACATGTGGGGGATGAAGAGCATCTTGACTACCTGCTGACGCTGACCGTTGCCGATATCAATGGCACCAACCCCACGCTCTGGAACGCCTGGCGAGGCAGCCTGCTGCGCCAGCTGTACACCGAGACGCGAAGAGCCCTGCGCCGGGGCCTGGACAACCCGGTCGACAAGCAGGTGGTGGCAGAACAGGTGCGTCGCGCGTCCAGCGATATTCTCGAAGGGCGCGGATTCACCCTCGAAGAGTTGGATGAACTATGGCAGAGCCGTGGAGAAGATTATTTTCTGCGCGAGCGCACGGAGGATATCGCCTGGCATACAGAGGCCGTCGCGGGGCACCACAAACTCGACACACCACTGGTGTTGATTCGCCACGATGCCGAGTCAAGCGTCGCCAATACCACACAGATTTTTATTCATGCACGCAGCTCAGGCCAGTTATTCTCCCGCATCTGCACAGCGCTGGAACAACTGGACCTGAGCATCCACGACGCACGCATCTACGATGCCAACAACGGTATGAGCCTGGATACCTTCTTTGTACTGGACTCAAGCGGAAAACCGATTACCCACGATGTCGCCCGGCAGGCCCACATCAAGGAATACCTGAGCGACGCACTTGCCAGTGACACCGGCAAAGTGGCCATACCGGAATGGCGCACACCGCGGAAAATGAAGTCTTTTTCTGTACCTACCGAAACGCGTATTTATCTCGACGAGATAAAAAATATGTCTGTGCTGGAAGTCTCGACGCCGGATCGCCCTGGCCTGCTGGCAAGGCTCGGGAGAATATTTGTCGCCTTCGATATCGAATTGCAGGCCGCAAAAATCCAGACACTGGGCGAACGAGTGGAAGACGTTTTCTTTATCACCGATGACAAACAACAGCCCATTACTGATGCAGAAACCTGCGCCGCCCTGCAACGCAGGATTTGCGAAGAACTTGACGAACAGGCGGCGGCCTAGTGCATCCCAACCTGAAACACCTGGAACCCTATCCGTTCACCAAACTGCAACAGCTGTTCAGTGACCTGACACCGGCAGGTGATAAATCCCCGATCGCGCTGTCTATCGGTGAACCACAACATCCCTCACCGCAGTTTGTACTCGATGTGATCGCGAATAACCTGCACCGCCTGGCCAACTACCCCACAACAGCGGGACTGCCTGAACTGCGCAGCGCCATCGCAGGCTGGCTGACACGCCGTTTCGCACTGCAGGCGATTGACGCTGACAACCAGGTTCTGCCGGTGAGCGGCACACGCGAAGCCCTGTTCTCCTTTGCCCAGGCCGTGGTGACACCCGGGCCGCAGGCGCTGGTGATGAGCCCGAACCCGTTCTACCAGATCTACGAGGGTGCGGCGTTGCTGGCAGGTGCGAGGCCGCATTTTATCAACTGCACGCAGGCGTCAGGGCTGCTGCCGGACTTTTCAAGTGTCACCGCCGAGCAGTGGCAGCAGTGCCAGCTGTTATATCTGTGCAGCCCGGGCAACCCGACCGGCGCCGTGCTGTCAGTTGCGCAATTGCAGGAGCTAATCGGACTGGCACATGAGTTCGACTTTGTCGTCGCCAGCGATGAGTGTTACTCGGAAATCTATTTCGACGAGGCAGCGCCACCCCCCGGCTTGCTACAGGCTTGTGCCGCGATGGGAGACACGGACTACCAGCGCTGCGTGGTATTCCACAGCCTGTCCAAACGCTCCAACCTGCCCGGCCTGCGCTCGGGCTTTGTCGCCGGCGATGCACAGATATTGCGTTCGTTTCTGCAATACCGCACCTATCACGGCTGTGCCCTGCCGATACATCACCAGTTGGGAAGCATCGCTGCGTGGAATGACGAGGAGCATGTCAGGGATAACCGTCAGAAGTACCGCGAGAAGTTTTCTGCTGTGCTGGCCGAGTTTGACGGACACCTGGCCGTCAGCGCACCGGATGCCGGTTTTTACCTGTGGCCAAACACCCCAGTGAGCGATACAGAGTTCGCCCGCCAGCTCTATGCCGGTGAGAATATCGTGGTGCTGCCAGGGCGCTATCTGGCACGTGAATCACACGGCATAAACCCGGGGGAAAACAGGGTGCGCATGGCACTGGTCGCAAGCAAAGAGCACTGCGTGGAAGCCGCGCAGCGCATTGTTCACCGCCTGGGCGAATTGTAAAGACAACGTTATGCTGATCGCTGAACGCTCCGATTACATACTGCACCGCCTGCAGGAGCTGTACCCGGAAACACCGGTGCCACTGGATCACAGCGATCCGTTCACGCTGCTGGTCGCCGTACTGCTCAGCGCCCAGTGCACTGATGAGCGTGTCAATCAGGTCACTCCCGCGCTGTTTGCACTGGCCGACAACCCGGCAGACATGGCGGCGCTGGACGTCGACCAGATCAAGGCCATCATCCGCCCCTGCGGCCTCTCGCCGCAGAAATCAAAGGCGATAAAACGCCTGAGTGAGATTCTTCTTGAAGAACACGGCGGGGTCGTGCCAGAGGACATGGAGGCGCTGGAGCGCCTGCCCGGCGTCGGCCACAAAACAGCTAGTGTGGTGATGTCACAGGCCTTCGGCGTACCGGCGTTCCCGGTGGACACGCATATCCACAGATTGGCGCAACGCTGGGGTCTGACGCGCGGCAAAAGCGTGACCCAGACCGAGCGTGATCTGAAACGCCTGTTCCCCAGGGAGTACTGGAACAGGCTGCACCTGCAGATTATTTTCTACGGCCGCCAGTACTGCACGGCGCGCGGCTGCGACGGGCGGGTCTGTGAAATTTGCCGAACATGCTATCCCAACCGCAAACACCCAAAGAAATGCCACAAGGCTTGAGCGCTACACCTACCGCCGAGGCTTTGCTATGCTACCCGGCCGTGGCGACCACGCTACCCAATGGAAGATTATTGTGATTACACTCTACGGTATCAAGAACTGCGACACGGTAAGAAAGGCGCGCAAGTGGCTGGATACGCACAATATCGACTACCAGTTTCACGATTTCCGCGAAGATGGCCTGGACAGCGATGCCGTCGCTGCCTGGATAGACGAACTGGGATGGCAGAACCTGTTGAACCGGCGCAGTCAAAGCTGGAAAACACTGGATGAAGGTGCGCGCGCATCCATGGATGATGAGGCTGCCCACAAGGCGGTGCTGGCACATCCAACGTTGATCAAGCGGCCACTACTGGATACCGGGGAACAGCGCTATACCGGCTTTTCCGCAGCGAACTACGCAAAGATTTTTAACGCACACACGCTCTGACCGGCGTGTCACTCACAATGGAGACAGCATGACAGACGGCGCATTTGCCCTCGGCCTTGGCGTGGGCACACGCAATGACAACGGACAGTGGCTGGAAATATTTTTCCCCCAACCGCTGCTCAATCCCTCACCAACACTGGCGGCAGTGTTGGAAGACTGCGATAACGACCACGCGCTCGACCGTGACGAACTGGCGGCACTGCAGGCAGCACTCGCCGAATCGGGTGAGAAATCGCAGGCACAGCTGGCGGCGCAGTTGCTGGAAAGCGGGCGTCCTGTGGTCGCGGTACTGCTTGAAAGTGACAAACCCCCGGCCAATGTACCGGAGGGTTACTTAAAACTGCACCTGCTTTCGCACCGTCTGGTGAAGCCCCACGGCACCAATCTGGAGGGACTGTTCGGCGTCCTGCCCAATGTCGCCTGGACCAGCGAGGGCGCCATCGACCTGGCTGAATTGCCCCAACGCCAGCTAGCGGCCCGACTGCGCGGAGAAGTGCTGGAAGTCAGCTGTGTCGATAAATTTCCGAAGATGACCAATTACGTGGTGCCCGAAGGCGTTCGCATTGCGCACACCGCACGCGTGCGCCTTGGCGCACATCTGGGAGAAGGCACCACTATCATGCATGAGGGCTTCGTCAATTTTAACGCCGGCACCGAAGGTCCCGGCATGATTGAGGGACGCATCTCAGCCGGCGTCATGGTCGGCAGCGGCTCGGATCTCGGTGGCGGCTGTTCGACGATGGGTACATTGTCCGGCGGCGGCAATATCGTGATTTCGGTGGGCGAAAAATGTCTGATCGGCGCCAATGCGGGTATCGGCATCCCGCTGGGTGATCGCTGCACCGTCGAAGCAGGCCTGTTTATCACCGCCGGCACCAAGGTGACGCTGCTCGATGCCGATGGCATGCCCGCAGAGACTGCCAAGGCCCGCGATCTCGCCGGTAAGTCCGACCTGCTGTTCCGCCGCAATTCCAGCACCGGGGCTGTGGAGTGCCTCACCAATCGCACAGCGATAGAGCTGAACGAAGAACTGCACGCTCACAACTGAGTCCAACAGCGAGTATTAGGCGACGTGGAAAAAACACTGGATCTCTGTTGCGAGCTGATCCGCCGCGCTTCGGTAACACCAGCGGATGCCGGTTGCCAGCACCTCATGATGGAGCGTCTGCGGGCACTCGGCTTCCAGTGTACGGAGCTACCGTTTGGCGAAGTGAGCAACTTCTGGGCGGAACGCGGCACACAGGGGCCGCTACTGGCGTTTGCCGGACACACCGATGTGGTGCCCACCGGCCCCATTGAGCAGTGGCACTCGCCGCCGTTTGAGCCCACGCTGCGCGATGGCTTGCTGTACGGCCGTGGCGCGGCCGATATGAAGGGCAGTCTGGCGGCGATGCTGACAGCCTGCGAGAACTTCGTTGCCGAACACCCCGATCATGCGGGCCGCATCGGTTTTCTGATCACCTCGGACGAAGAGGGTCCGGCCGTCGATGGCACGGTCAAGGTACTCGATTACCTGCGAGAAAACGGCAAATCGATTGACTGGTGCGTGGTCGGCGAACCCTCCAGTTCAGACATGTTGGGCGATACTATCAAGAACGGCCGCCGCGGATCGCTGGGCGCCACATTGACTGTCCATGGTGTGCAGGGGCATATCGCCTACCCCCACCTCGCCGACAACCCTATCCACCGCCTCCTGCCCGCACTGCATGAGCTGACAGTGGAAGTCTGGGATGAAGGGAACGACTTTTTCCCGCCCACCTCGATGCAGGTTTCCAACATCAATGGCGGCACAGGGGCCACCAATGTGATTCCCGGGGACGTGCAGGTGGTGTTCAACTTCCGCTTTTCCACCGAGGTGACCGATACCGAACTCCGCTCGCGAACCGAAGCGATTCTGGCGAAGCACCCACTGGAGTACACCCTCGACTGGCAACTGAGCGGTCAGCCCTTCCTGACGGCCAGCGGTGAACTGGTCGATGCCGCCGTCGCCAGTATCGATGAGATCACCGGCCTCACACCGGAACTCTCGACCGCGGGCGGCACCTCCGACGGGCGCTTTATCGCACCCACCGGTGCCCAGGTAATCGAAATCGGCCCCGTTAACGCCAGCATCCATAAGCTCAATGAGCACGTGCGCGCTGCGGATCTGTCGCAACTGTCGGCAATCTACAAGGGGATAATGGCGCGCCTGCTATTGTAGGCTTTCTAATTGCTGCCGCAGCCCGGATCGCGCCACTGCGAGGTTATCCTCGCCGGGCACCACCAGCACATTGCCACTACCCAGCGCCTCCAGGCTGGACGTCACCACCGCTTCGCTGCTCATCCAGCTCTGTTCGGGAATACGTGTGGGATCAAACGTTTCTTTCGCCAAGGCATCGTGGAATTCGGTACGTGTATAGCCCGGACAGAGTGCCTGAACTTCAATGCCGCTGCTCGCCAGTTCCGCTTGCAGTGCCAGGGAATAGTAGTTGAGAAAGACCTTGGATGCGCCGTAAACCGCCATCCCCTTACCCGACATAAACGCGGCCAGCGAGGAAACATTGATAATGGTTCCGCCGCCCAGTTCACGCATAAACGGGATTGCAGCGCGACACAGTGTCATACTCGTATCGATGTGCAGGTTCACCATCGCGCGCTGACGATCTATCGACAGGCTGTCGAAGCGCCCGAGCTCTCCAAACCCGGCATTATTAATGAGATAATTGACCGGCCCTTTCTGGCGCAGTGCCTCCAGCGTTCTGGCGACACCCTCGATACTCTCGAGGTCCACCGCGAGGCAGTGCACCTCAACGCTACCCACCAGTTCCTCGGCCAGCGCATTTAGTCGCTCTGCACGCCGCGCCACGGCAATGATGACATCACAACGGTCGGCCAACTGCCGACAAAATTCGACGCCTAGACCGGAGGACGCGCCTGTGACCAGGGCGGTTACTTTTTCTCCAGACATGATTGCTCCTGTTTATAGTGAATGCGTACGTGCAGCGATGGGGTGAAAGCGGAGGATGCCTGCATGCACAGCCGGGACATCGTGTACTTTTTGCGGGGTCAAGATTACAACAGCTTGCGATGTACATAAACATCGTAGCGCACAGACTTGCCGCTGATACAGTGCGAGGGTTGCTGCCCGGCCAGACTGGCCGCCTTGGCAGGCCGCTTCACCACAACTCTCGGCGTATTCTGCCGCAGCGCCCATTCCAGCAGGTCATCGGCGTCCTGCGGACTTGTGGCTCGTTCCAGCAGCGATTGAAACACCGCCATCTCCTTTTTGACTGCGGCACTTTTGCGGCGCGGCGGAAACATCGGATCGAGATAGATGACATCCACTCCCTGCATTTCGATCGAAGTTTTCCCGCGGGCATCACCTGGAGACAGTCGCATGCGCTGAACCACGCCTTCCAACCAGCGGTCGCCACTGCCGAGGGCAACCTGCAGTCCTGAGCGAAGCAGTTCGACAATCACCGGTTCGCGTTCACAAAGCACTATCTCACAGCCCAGGTCGGCCAGCACAAAAGCGTCTGTACCTAGCCCAGCAGTGGCATCAAACACGTTCAACACCGCCTTCTTACCATACCCGACAGCCTTGCCAAGCAGTTCACGCGCGCCGGAATTACGCCGATGACGCATACCCGCACTCCCGAAGTTAACCCAAACAGGCCCGGGTGCGCCTCGCCCCGTAAGTTGCAAACGCAGCACCCCGTCTTCAACAATCAACACAGTGGTTGCAGCGCGACAGAGGACGGGATCGATGCCGATTGTCAGCAGCGGAAGATCGAGGCGTTGTGCGAGATCGGCGGCTCTGGCGGCATCGGCTTCGCACGCCGCCAGAAGCGCCAGTTCAGGCTGTCCGGTTGTAGCGGGCAAGGGGCAGATCCCTGGTCAGCTGTGTTCACCGCGCGCCAGCATCGCCACCAGGTCACGGCAGTTTTCCTGAATGGCGTCCATATAAAGGTGGCGACCACCGAAATGGCTGGCGGCATAGCGGTGCACACCATTGAAATGCCCGTTCAGGCGCTTATCAATCGCAGTACGCATGAATTCGGGTGTCTGGTCCAGCAGCTGCTCGGGCGACTTGTATATCACGCCCTTATAGCCCTCCCCACCTTCCTTTCCCGCGAGCCCGCCGGCGGCAAACTCCTCGTAGAGGTATTCACGGCACTTTTGTACATACTCAAGATCTGCCATCTGGGCAATAAGATCTGCCGTGCCGAGCAATTTGCCCAATAGATGCTCACGCCCGTCCGCCACGGGCACATCGGCCGGGTCTACCTCATAGCCGGTGAAGTGCAGAATGCGAGCACAAGGCGCCACCATGTGATCCAGCCCGACGGTCGGCAGGTAGTCGGTAACGAATCGAATGCCACGGCTAACATGTATTCGCGTGTAGGCCGCGCCATTCTTGTGGCGGCTGTCTCGCGTGCGCCTGATATAGCCGGAATCGTGGAACAGTGCCGCGGCGATACCTATCATCGCCCTCTCTGGCCCCAGCGCCTCTTCCGCTGGGTGACTGCGTTCGTGACCGTCCAACAGGCGCGCCATTGCCAGAGTGACATCGAGAACATGCTGCGCGTTATGGTAGCGGACATCACAGGCTCGGTACCCCGGATAGGCGCCGCTGTATAAACGATCAAAATCGTGAAACAGTACCGCCAGCGGAGACAGATCCACCCCCGGGTAACACGCCGATAATATGGAGGTGACTGTAGAGGCAACGCTCACAGTGTCCGACACGTCCACCGTGTTGCTGACATCCATGTGTCCGGCTCGTTCGAGAATCCCCATAACGAACTCAGTCCTCACTAATTATATTGGGTGATTTTTTCTTCAATAACCCTGCCAGATCGTCGAACAGCGCTTCCGCAGTGGGTGCAGCCTCTATAGGCTTGGTGGAAACGGGTTCATTGTAGTCATCATCCGTGGTAACGGGCAGACCCCGCTCGTCCAGTCCCAAATCCAGCTTTTTACCGGCCAGATCTATTTCAATCTGCAGGTTGTATGCGGACCGCGACAAACCGTGTTTATCTACAATACGAAATCGCCGTGGTCGCGACTCGCCATCGACATCTGAACCTTCAGTCAGCCGACAGGAAATTGCGTCGATCCGCTTTCCCGACAGCTGGATGCCCTGCAGCGATGGCAGCATTCGACTGCAAGCATTGACAAAGGTGACCGCCGACACCGCCGTTATAGATTTGACCGTATTGGACCCCCAACGCGCCGGTTCACAATGAAAGTCGCCGATCAATATCTGGTTGGCCTTGGCCAGATCCAGCATACGGGCTAAATCAATAGTGACATCACCGACAATATAACTGAACACTGAGGGGTTAACGCCCTCTGCCTGATAAAGCTCATAGTGGCCGGCAATATGATAGCCGGTACGAATCACCGGCACCGTGTGCCCTTTCGAGGCCACCTGCGCCACCATGTTGTCCGCGACCACCAGCAACATGAAGACGAATAAGTCCTGGTTGGCACTGGGACTGAAATCACGGTTCCAGATGTAATATCCATCGCCCGTTGTGGTGCGCGCAAAATTGATCTCAATCCCCTGGGCAAGCAACTTGTTATAGGCGGAGTTGAGGGAGTAAGAGAGGCTGTTCAGCTGGCTCGCCTGCTCGAACGGTGTATAGAGCGAGAAATCGACAATATCGAACAGAATGACGGCACGGTTTTCAACATAACTGAGGCCATAGCGCTTGATGACCTGCTCTACTGCTTGCAGGACCTGGGGTTCCTCCGACAACGCCGATTCAAGCTTGATAAAGGTTGGGGAGACATCCAGCCGGGCGCTGATTTCAAACAGCGCCTCCCGCGATTTGCGCCGCTCGCCCGATATCAACTTGCGGATAAACGCCTCGTTGTCGCGGCTCTGATCTGTGGTGATATCCACGTCGGCACAGAAATTGCCGAGGAAATAGTGTGGCACCAGAATAACCAGCACACCGCGCTCATCAGAGCTCCAACACAGCACGATATTCTGGCCCATACGCCACTGTTTGCGCAGCGTCTTTTCGAGCGACTTTAGATTGCCACGCTGGACAATACTGATGGCGCTGGGCGATTCATCGCCACCTCCGGCTGCTTTGCCTGCACCGCTGCCCTCACCGTGCACCACCTGTCCTGCACCACCTTTGTCACTGGATGTTGGCATGTCGAAATAGGCCCCCATAGGCTCAAAGTTGTAGTGAAGTAATTCGCAACTACTGGCATTATAGGTGTCTGTTGGCGTGCTAGCCACGTCTGAGCCGTTGGAACTTGTCAAATTTCATGTTTCCGTGAGTGGGAAGGAGCATCCTGTATGCCGCACCGTCTGGTTAATTTCGTCATTTTTCCGGCGTTTATCCTGCTCAGCGCCTGCCAGGGCTACGATGTCACGGTCAATGACAAAGTGGTGTACGCGCCCAAGCCACTGTTCAAAGAGTATTCCGTCCCTGACACCGGCTTGAACAGCTGTCTGGAGCAGACCATCAATGACGGTGTTATCACCAGCGCGCAGCAGTTAACCACCCTCGATTGCAGCTTTGCAGGCATTGACAACCTCGAGGGTCTGTCCGTATTCACCGGCCTCACCGTGCTGCGACTGTCAGACAACGAGGTCCGAAACCTTCTCGAACTCACGCAAATGACCTCACTGGAAGCCCTGTACCTGGACGATAATCGTGTTGTGGACCCGGTGCCGCTGGAGCAATTGTCGGCCCTGCGTCATCTCGACCTGTCCGGCAACCCCACACTGCAGTGTCCGCGCCCCGGAACCCTGTCCCAGGTAACCACCGTCATCCTGCCAGAACACTGCCTCTGACCACTTAATGCCTGAATTCGGCCCTACTCGCACCTCAGTGACAAACTAGCGCCTTAGCGGGTTTCACGCCCCTCACGCTTAACGTTTCGCAGGCTATCGCAGGCGCCGGCCAGGGAAAAGTCCAGGACAAATTTTGCCGACAGGAACGGGAGGGAATTCACACTTCTGGAAAAAGTGTCTAAGGTGTCAGGCGCCGCTCAAATCCAGCCAATCAAAACCACCCGACTGTCCGGCAAACACTACCCGGTCGAGCGTATCCAGAACGCTCAACAATGCTCGCTCGGCCTGTGATCGGCTGTTATTTTTTTCACTGATATGCGCGACCACCAGATGCCGCAGCTGCTCGCTATTGATCTGCCGTAGCAGATCGGCCGCCTGCTCATTATTGAGATGCCCCCAGTCGCCACCGACACGGCGCTTCAGTTGCGGTGGGTAAGGACCGTCCAGCAGCATCGAAAGATCATGATTGAACTCCAGCAACAGACCGTGGCAGGCACTGAAGCTATCGAGCACATGCGGTGTAACACTACCCAGGTCGGTAAGTACGCCCAGCGTATATTCGCCGCAGCTGAGCCGGTACTGGCAGGGTTCGACCGCATCGTGAGGCACAGCCACTGCACTGATCGAAAGCTTGCCGATAGTCAGAGTGTCGCCGCAATTGAACAGGCGCTGTTCATAACCACCATCGCAGCGACCGGTGCTGAATGTGCCGTGGGTCAGGTACATGGGTATCTGGAACTTGCGAGACAGCGCTGCAACACCACTGGCGTGATCGGAGTGCTCGTGAGTTACCAGAATCGCGTCCAGCTGCTGCGGCTCGACACCCAGTCGTCCCATGCGTCGCACGGTCTCTCTCAGGGAAAACCCACAGTCGATCATGACCAGGGTCTCCCCCGCTCTCACCAGCGTAGCATTACCCTTGCTACCGGAGCCGAGAGACGCAAACTGCACTAATCGATATTGCCCTTGATCAGCGACAGCAATTGCTGGCCGTCACGATTATCAAACGGGATGCTCGCATCCTGCGGGCGCAGCTGTATAGTCACCGCGCGCTCCGAGATCGTCTGCACATTGATCACAAATGCCTCGCCAACCATGGGCTGATCATCATCGCTATTCCACAGTGAACCCCACCAGCCCTCCTCCTTGGCTTCGGCCTCACCGGTGAACAGCACATAGTAGACACCGCTACTGCGATCCTTGTCCGTTATCTCGAAGGAGGCCTCTTCCAGCGCCCGCCCGAGCGAGGCCCAGGCGCGGTCAAACGGCAGATCCAACTGCAGGTAACTGGAGCCATCCGGCCCCTCCAGCATCGCGATACGACCACCGGCGCTAATCCCCTGCTCGGCGATCATGGATACCGGCGCCGATTCTGCACTGTCGGCAAGGTACTGGGAGACAGCCATGAGCATTTCCCGAGCCTGAGCCGGGTCATCAGATTCGGCGGGCCATGAGGGATCGCCAGCTGTCTGGTTCATCTGCAGGACATGCAACTCGCTGGTTCCGCGCTGCACGCCCTGGTCGATGCGGAACCGAAAGCGACTGGTCAGGTTTTTGCCCTCAACCGTCACCCAGTTGGTTTCCATGATGCCGGCCTGAGCATCGGCGCGCGTGACCTGCATACCCGAAGCCGAAATAAAATTGCGCACCTGTGGCCAAACCTGGCCGGGCGCGACGCCGATCAGGGCCCAGCTGGCGTCACCCAATTTTTGTATACGAACCACATCTGAACCGGCCCCGGCAGACAAAGGCGCCGGCTTTGGCACCACAAACTCGCCCTGCGCCAAGAACTTGTCCTCCACCGGCGGGATCACGTAAATCTCGCGCAGCGGAACGGGGTCCATACCGGGGGGCACTGAAATAGGCGGCAACTCGGGGGCGGCCTTGTAGTCTTCTGAGCGGTCGCGAAAAATGCCGTCATCGCCAAAAATATAGCCGCACCCCGTGCCGGAGAGCACCAGGGAGCCAACCAAAACAGATTGCACGACTCTAATCAGCATAACTATCACACTCCTGCAGTATCTAGGGCATCAATAACCTGGGCGTGGTATCGCTCATCCAGGGTGGTCAGGGGCAGGCGTATCCCCTCGGCGATCAGCCCGCGGTGGAACAGCGCCCACTTGACGGGAATCGGGTTTGGCTCGAGAAACAGCGCCTTGTTCAGCGGTGTCAGGCGCTCGTTTATCGCCTCTGCCTCAGCGCGCTCCCCGGCCAGGGCATGGGTACAGAGCTGCGCCATCAGTGCGGGTGCAACATTGGCAGTGACAGAAATATTGCCATTGCCACCGGCGAGCATCAGTTCCATCGCGGTGGGGTCATCGCCGGAGTAAACCGCAATCGAGCCACCGCTGCGCTGGATTAACTCCACGCCGCGCGGCAGATCACCGGTCGCGTCCTTGATGCCGACGATGTGTTCCAGTTCGGCGAGGCGCATAACGGTGTCATTGCTCATATCGACAGCAGTGCGCGCGGGTACGTTATACAATATCTGGGGTACTGCCACGGCATCATTGACGGCCTTGAAATGCTCGTAAAGTCCGCGCTGCGTGGGGCGGTTGTAGTAGGGCGTCACCAACAGGCAGGCGGCGGCGCCGGCGGCGGCGGCGGCTTTGGTTAACTCAATGGCTTCGCGGGTGGAGTTCGCGCCAGTGCCCGCCACCACAGGCATACGCCCGGCGGTATGTCGCACACAAAACTTGATGACATCACAGTGTTCAGTGACGTTGAGGGTAGCGCTTTCGCCGGTGGTGCCCACAGCACCAATAGCAGCGGTTCCCGCTTCCAGATGCATATCCAGAAGCTGTTCCAGCGCTTCCCAATCAACACTGCCATCGGCACTCATTGGGGTAACCAGAGCGACAATACTGCCGGTAATCATTTACTCTCTCCGCATCATGAGGATTGGGGTACGGGACAGGCACCCGCACTCGCCGGGGGAAAGCCCGCCATTATCCATGACAGCGTCAGGATAACAACCTTGTAGGTTAAAATGAACGTGTGGGGGCACCCTCCCCCGCACACACGGGCAACTGAGGAGATA
Source organism: Halioglobus sp. D3-4 (assembly GCF_055809315.1). Taxonomy (NCBI): domain Bacteria; kingdom Pseudomonadati; phylum Pseudomonadota; class Gammaproteobacteria; order Cellvibrionales; family Halieaceae; genus Halioglobus; species Halioglobus sp. D3-4. The sequence goes on along the minus strand of NZ_CM147907.1, from coordinate 70,891 downwards.
GAGCATGTTCATCAAAAATACCATCCGTTTGACACTGCTCCTGTGCTGTTACTGGGTATCCAGCACCGGCCTGGCTGAGCAGACCGTACAGATCAGCGAGCTGTCCGCGCTGGATTTGCAATACATGGAACAGCAGCGGCAGATATTACAGGATCTGGCTGCCGGCAATCTGGGGCGGCAGTTCAGCGGTGACAAAGCGCGAGATCTCGAACTGCTGCAGACCATGCTGGACCAGGGCCTGGTAGGCCCAGACCAGGTGCGTGAACTGCAGGCGATGGGCGTCATATTGGGCGATCTGCTGGCCGCAGACCTCGACATGCACTGGGTGATCTACGAAGACGACGCGGGCCGCAGCCGTGCCCTGCGATGGCAGGAGAGCGAGAACTACCTGTTCCCGATCACCATGATCGCCAGGCGCCGCGAGGTGGGCAACCAAACCCCGGTAGTGGACATCTACCAGAAGGCCTACGACATCATCGATAAGCGTCGGCCCGCAATGCCGTTTCAGTAGTGCATGGTATTTGCACTGAGCAGCCAGTAGACTTAGGGCTTCAGCAATAGCCAGCGATGCTGCATGAGTTCACAACCACCGCAATACACAATCCAGGACGACGAACAGGACGCGGCGACGTTAGTGCTCTGTGGTGAATGGCAACAGGGGCAACACACGGCCAGTTTCAGCCGCGTACGATCGGAGTTGGCCAGTCGCCATATCAACCACCTCTGCGTTGAGGGCTCGGCGCTGGGCGAATGGGATTCCCTGTTGATGGGCTTCCTGCTGAAATGTCACGACTACTGCACCGCGCAGGGTATTGCCTTTGACATGAAAAACATGCCCGAGGGCGTCGACCAACTGCTCGCGGTTGCGACAGCCGTGGAAGCTCGCGCTGAACAACCGCAGGTGCGCACCTCCTGGCTGTCACAACTCGAACCCGGTCGCCTGGCGCGGGAGCTTATGGAACACCTGCGGGAATCGCTGGCATTTACCGGCGAGGTCACGGTCGCCCTGCTACGCCTGGCGCGCGGCAAAGCCAATACCCGCTTTGTCGACTTCAAGAATTTTTGCTATCAGGCCGGCCCCCACGCTTTCGCCATCATCAGTCTCACCAGTGTGCTGGTCGGCATGATCCTGGCCTATCTGGGCGCGGTGCAATTAAAGCAGTTCGGCGCCGAAGTTTACGTCGCGAATCTGGTGGTCATCGGCATGTTGCGGGAAATGGGCGTCCTGATGACAGCGGTGGTGATGGCCGGCCGCACCGGTGCAGCCTACGCTGCCCAGTTGGGCACAATGCAGACCAACCAGGAAATCGATGCCGTGACCACAATGGGCATCTCGCCAATTGAATTTCTGGTGCTGCCGCGCATGCTGGCACTGATCGTGATCATGCCGCTGCTGACACTGTATGCCGATCTGCTGGGCATTGTCGGCGGCGGCATCGTTGCCGGCGGTATGGGTATCACACCCATTCAATACATCACCCAGGGCGAGACTGCGCTGAGCTTTTCGCATGTCGCGGTGGGTCTGCTCAAGGCGCTGGTGTTCGCCGTGCTCATCGCCGTTGCCGGCTGCCGCGCGGGAATTAATTCTGGCAGGAGCTCCGCGGCAGTGGGCCAGGCTGCAACAAACGCCGTGGTTACCGCCATTGTCTACCTTATTGTCGCCGATGCCGCGATCAATATTATTTTCCAGCAGCTGAAAATATGACAGACGCCAAGCCACAGCCCACTGACATCGAAGTTCGCAACCTCACCATGGCGTACGGCAAATCGGTGATACAGCGCGACCTGAACTTCACAATTAACGAAGGGGATATCTTCGTTATCATGGGCGGCAGTGGCTGCGGCAAGAGTACGCTGTTGAAGCATATGCTCGGCCTGCTGCGGCCCCATAGCGGCGACATCCTCTACAGCGGCAACAGTTTTTTTCAAGCCAGCGAAAACGAGCAGGGTGCGATGCGCCAGCGCTGGGGTATCACCTATCAGTCCGGCGGCCTGTTCAGCGCGATGACGCTGGCGGAAAACATCACCCTGCCACTGGAGCTCTACACGCAATACACACGCGCTGAAATCGCCGATATTGTCGCGTATAAGCTGGCCTTGGTCGGCCTGGCCGGTTACCAGAAATACTACCCGTCCGAGATCAGCGGAGGCATGCAAAAGCGGGCGGCGCTGGCCCGCGCTATCGCGCTGGACCCGAAAATCCTGTTTTTTGATGAGCCATCCGCCGGCCTCGATCCAATCAGCTCGCGCCTGCTCGATGAATTGATTGTGCAAATCAAGGAATCCATGGGCGCCACCGTTGTGATCGTAACGCACGAGTTACCGAGCATTTTCGCTATCGCAAACAACTCGGTGTATCTGGATAATATCAGCCATACGATGATCGCCTATGGCAACCCATCTGATCTGCGAGACCACAGTACCGAGCCGGTGGTGAGGCAGTTCCTGACACGCAGTGCAGCGGCCGCCATTGAGGACAAACCATGAGTGAAAAACAACAAACTGTCGCCATCGGTGCCTTTGTTATCGGCGCCGGCCTGATCATCCTGCTCTTGCTGATCTACCTGCTGGGCTCCGGCTTCGGAAAAACAGAGAAAGTCGTTATGGTGTTCGACGGCTCAGTCAAAGGGCTAAACATCGGTGCGCCGCTGGCACTGCGCGGTGTAAAGGTTGGCGAAGTAACCGACATTGACCTGATCCTGGACTCGGCCAAAACCAATGTGATCATGCAGATTGAAGCCAATTTTGACGCCGAGAATATTCACCGCAAAGGTATTACTGATGCCAACCTGACTGAAGAATTGATTTCGCGTGGGCTGCGAGCGCAATTGAACAGCCAGAGCCTGTTGACCGGATTACTCTATGTCGAGCTGGATTTTCACCCTGAGAGCCCGCTCAACCTCGTGGATATCGACTCGCCCTACCTGCAGTTCCCCACTATTCCGACCAACCTCGAACGCATCACCAAGAAGCTGCAGGATCTCGACATATCCAAGCTTACCGATGAACTGGAAAGTATCAGCCACGGCGTGAATTCCCTCGTCAGCAGCAAGCAGTTTCAACAACTGCCGGCCGATCTTGCCAGCACGCTGGAATCCGTGCGCGAGTTGACACAACAGCTGCAGGCGCAGCTAACCACCAGCGGGCCAAAACTGGACACCGTACTGGATGAGGCTGCGGTCACCGTGGCCAGCGCGAATGCGCAGCTGCCCAAGCTTGCGACACTGATCGAAACAAACCTGAAAACGCTCAATGCCGCCATCGCCTCCTTCGAGAAAGGCATGAACGGCATTGACGGACTGGTGTCTCCGGATTCAGCAACGCTGTACCAATTGAACATGGCACTACAGGAAATGACCCGAGCCGGCAGATCATTACAATCCCTGTCCAACACACTGGAAGCACAACCCGAATCACTGCTTCGGGGCAAGCGCGGAGACACACCATGAAACCCAGAATCCTGTCACTGACCTCCGCTTTTACGCTGGCCCTGCTGCTCGCTGGCTGCGGCACCAGCCCGCCCAACAACTACTATCTGCTCTCGGCCCATCAGTTTTCCGACATCAGCGGCGAGACACCGTCAGTTGGCGTCGGCCCGATTGAAATACCCGCCTACCTCGACCGCAAGAGCATGGTCTACAACCGCCAGGGCAATTCGCTGCAGGTCGCCAGTCTGGACCTGTGGGCAGAACCACTGGTCAACGGGGTGGAGCGCGTCATGGTGCTCAATCTGGCGGGGCTATTAAACACGCAGGATGTACAGTCCTTCCCCTGGCACCCACAGCGCGCGCCGCAGTACGGCGTAAAGGTCAATGTGCTGCAACTGGAAGCCTCTGAGCAACAGGTATCACTCACCGCGGAGTGGCTGGTCTATCGGCCGAACAGCTCCGCACAGGTGAAGCGTCGTATCAGCGCGCTGCAGGCTACTCTGGGCGCGGGCACAGCGGAGGCGGAGCAAGTGGCTGTTGCCTACAGCGATTTGCTTTACCAGCTGAGTGAGATTATTGCAGCGGCGATTGCAGCAGACCGCAGTGGCCCGAACGAACAATAGATACTCCGCTGCAGAAACGAAATTGCCTTGTTCGCCGCCTCAATACGGCGGCAAACTGCGATCTGTTTAAAGCCACCGATACCAGACTCTAAAAATCGTCCGGCCTCAACATGGCATCCGACCCACCGTCGACAAACACCAGTGAGCCACACAGGTAGCTCGATTCGTCACTCAGCATGAAGCGCATCACATTGGCGATATCGGCTGGCTGGGCGGTTCTGCCAACAGGCACAGAATCCCCGAATTCTTTCATGACGCTACCGAGTTCGGCGTCTGCATAAACGCGCTCGGTGAGTGGCGTCATGGTAATGCCGGGGGCTACCGCATTCAGGCGTACACCGGACGTCGCCCACTCCACCACGTGGCGACGCATCCACATGGTTAATGCGCGCTTGGCACCGGCGTAGGCAGTGTGCCCATCGCGACCTTCTATCTCCGCACAGGCCGCCTCCTCATCGCCTGCGAGGCAAGACTGGATGTAGGAATCGTCACCGGGGACCATCGGCGCAGAGTTTGAGGAGACAAACAGTACGCTGCCCTTTTTCTTCTCCAGCAGGTCGCGTACGCCCTCTACCGTGGCGATGACAGCGAAATAGTTTACCTGCGTAATCAGTGACAGCGGTTTGGCCACGGGCGGCAGGCCGGCACAGGGGATAAAGCCGTCCAGTCCGTCCGGTGCCATGGCGCGAATGCCGTCGACCGCGGCTGCACGCCCGGCTGCGGTAGACAGGTCGGCAAGAATATCGCCCTCTTTGATATCAACCGAAATAACCTTGTGGCCGGCGCTCAGTAGCTGCTGCTTCAATTGGGCACCGATGCCTGTTGCTCCGCCTGTCATTGCATATATGCGCATAGTCGCTTCCATCGTAGTGGTTGATCGTTAATTCTGAACAGAAGCGGGATTGTGTTCCAGTGGGTGCAGGGGTGAAATGTGCCAGGCGGCCAATATGTAATACCGCGTTGCGTCACTTTCCCGGAAAAGCACGGCAACAGTACTCGTCAGGCCAGCACGACAGTGTTGCCCACCCCCGCCATCGCTGCAGGATCCTTGTTGCGGGCATTGCTCACGCTTCGCGCCAGAGGTGTGAGATGCAGCGGCGTCTTCAACTCGCTGCGAAATATTGCATCATCGGGGGGTATCGCTCGGGTATTGTCCAGCCAGCGTTCGCGCTCATCGGCGGCCAGTATCACCGGCATGCGTTTGTGCCAGGGAGTGAATTCAGGCGCCGCTGCAGTGGTTACCAGAGTGCAGGACAGCAGCGGGGTATCCGCGCCCTCCCATACATCCCACAGTGCAGCCACTGCCAACGCCTGTCGCTCGGTAGAGATCAGCCACGGTTGTTTAACGCCGTCCTCGACGCGCCATTCTATAAAGCTGCTCATCGGCACCAGACCCCGCTGGGAACGGAACGGGCCGCGAAAAGCCGGGCTTTTGGCCAGCGTCTCGCTGCGGGCGTTGAACATGGAATAGGCCTGGCTCACCTCTTTTGCCCAGGAGGGTGTCAGCCACCAACGTGCTGCGTCCACGCATGCATCCCCCGCCTGCCCAGTAACGCCGCTGCGCACCAGCGATACCTGCTCGGTAGGCGCCACATTTACCGCCTGGGGCAGAGACAAGTCGATCCCCAAATCCCGCAGCAGCTGCTGCAGGCCGGGGCTGTCTATCACATTAAAACGTCCGCACATGGACTCACTGTGCCCAAAGACGGGAGGCGGGGCAAGCACAGGTCTGCCATAGTAGACCCGCTGCGGCTTGTCCGCGCGACATGGAATGCGCGCTTGCTTGCATCCAAGGTGCAGTAGTACCCTGTTCGACGTTTTTTCCGGGAGTTAACCATGAGCCAAAAACCACAGGTCGCCGCCATCGAAGGCTGGCACACCATGGCGGCGCAACCGCATTTGATAGGCACACAGTGCGAGAGTTGCGGCACCTACTTTTTTCCGAAGCAAAACGACTACTGCCGCAACCCACAGTGTGACAGCACTGAATTCCGCGAGGTGGAGTTGAGCCGCACCGGACACATCTGGAGTTACACGAATGCCTGCTACAAGCCGCCCGCACCCTATGTCGCCAACGAACCGTTTGAGCCCTACGCGATAGCGGCCGTACAGTTGGAAAAAGAACAAATGGTGGTGCTGGGGCAGGTGATCGAAGGTGTATCCGTAGAAGACCTGAAAGTCGGGATGCCGATGGAACTGGTGCTGGAGGCCCTGCACGAGACCGACGACGACATCAAAGTCACCTGGAAGTGGCAACCCGCCGCGCAGTAGACGCCAACTGAATCTGGAGTAGAACGCAATGTCCAACGAAATCGCTATTCTCGGCGTCGGTATGCACCCCTGGGGTAAATGGGGTCACAACTTTGTTCAATACGGCGTTGCTGCAGCCCGCGAAGCACTGGCGGATGCAGGTGTGCCCTGGCAGGACATCTCCTTTGTGTCCGGCGGCGCCACCATACGCTGCGGCTACCCCGGCTACGTTGCCGGCGCGACCTTTGCACAGGCGCTGGGCTGGCAGGGGGCGGAGGTAAACACCTCGTACGCAGCGTGCGCTTCGGGTTCACAGGCACTGGCGGCTGCACGCAACAAGATTCTCTCCGGCGAAGCCGAAGTTGCACTGGTAGTCGGTGCGGACACCACGCCGAAGGGCTTTCTGGCCCCGGCCGGTGGCTATCGCCCGGAGGACCCGGACTGGGTGCGCTTCTATCTCGGGATCACCAACCCGACGTATTTTGCATTGTACGCCCGCCGCCGCATGGACCTCTACGGCGACACACTCGAGGATTTCGCTGCGGTCAAGGTGAAGAACTCACTGGTCGGCAGCAAGAACCCGCGTGCACGCTACCGCAAATGCTTCAGTGCCGAGGACGTCGCGGCATCTGCCATGGTCGCCGACCCGCTGCGCTTGATGGATATCTGCGCCACCAGCGACGGCGGTGCAGCCATCATCGTATCCAGCCTGGAATACGCGCGTAAAATTGGCAAAACCGATGCCCCGCGCGTGGCGGCTATTTCCACAGTGACACCGACTTTCGCCAGCAGCGTGGTGGAAATGCCCGATATCGCCACAGATTCAGCGGCAGCAGCAGGTGTTGAAGCGCAGGCCTATCGAGCCAGCCTGCCGGTAAAAGCCTATGAGGAAGCGGGCCTTGGTCCCGAGGACGTGGATCTGGCTGAAGTCTACGACCTGTCGACAGCGCTGGAACTGGACTGGATTGAAGACTTGCAACTGGCTCCCCGCGGCGAGGCGGCAGCCCTGCTGCGCGCCGGCGACACCGCACTGGGCGGTAAGATTCCGGTGAATGTCTCCGGAGGCCTGGCCTGCTTCGGTGAGGCGGTGCCTGCCCAGGCGCTTTCCCAGGTCTGCGAATTGACATGGCAGTTGCGCGGTCAGGCCGGCGACCGGCAGGTGGAAGGTGCAAAAGTCGGCATTACCGCCAACCAGGGCCTGTTCGGCCACGGCAGTTCGGTTATCGTCAAGAAATAGCCGCATCGGTTAATCGGCAAGATTGTGCGGGCTCGATCAGGGCTCGCGCACCGAGGCCTGCTTGAGGTAGGCGATCAGGTCGGCCCGCTGCTGCGCGACAGGCACACCGAGACTCATCATGGTTGAGCCGGGGAACATCGCCATCGGGTTTTCCAGCCAGGCGAACATCAACTCGGGCGTCCATACAAACCGAGCGTTTTTGAACTCCTCGGAGTAATACTCGAAGCCGGGCTGCTCGCCGACTACCTTGCCGAAAATACGGTGCAGATTCGGGCCGTTATTGTGCCCCATTGCCGCCTCCGGGTAATGGCAGGTACGACAGGGGGCGAACACCAGCCGGCCCCTGGCCGGGTCTCCGGGTGGCATTAGCTGCTGCGCCTGTAGCGGCCCGCCCACGACAAGCAACCCCAGCAACAGTATTGGGATCAGCGGAGATTTCACGCCGGCGCCCTCCTGTTGGACGCGGCCGCATGACCCGCACGACGGCCAAAAAACGTACAGTCGCCCACGGACAGGCCGCTGGCGATATACGGCGCGGTGGGTATCCCGGCGGTGTTTCGGCCGGCGGCGTACAAGCCTGGAATCTCCTCACCGAAGCTGCTGAGCACCTGCCCATCGGTAGTGGTCTGCAGGCCGCCAAAGGTGTGGGCGGGAAAGAACGCCTGCGACGTCGACAGATCCCAGGCGGTATACGGCGGTCCCTGTAATGGGCGCAGATAGGCAGTGCTCTTGCGGAACATCGGGTCCTCGCCATTGGCGGCGTGCAGGTTGTAGTAGGCGACGGTCTGCTGCAAGGCGCCTTTGGGAAACGCCAGCTGCGCTGCGATATCGCCGATCGTGCTGGCTGTCGCCACCGGCAGGAAGTTGTCCTGATGGAAGGCGTAACTGCTGTCGCGGTCAGTGATCAGCCATGCGCGCCCGCCCTCGTGATAGGCTATCGCATCCCCGAGCACGCCGTGATAGGACTCCTCCGATATAAACCGCTGCCCCGACGCATTGACAATGATACCGGAAAGCACAGATTCGGGCGGATAGATGGGGGCGATTGCGAAGCCCTCGTTCATGCGCAGCGCGGCCGCTCCCACAGCAATTCCCATATTGATGCCTGTACCAAGGTCTGCGGCATTGCCCCAGGGCACCGAGCACTCGTACAAATGCGGTGCATAAAGGCGCAGCATCTCACGGTTGTGAATAAAACCGCCACAGGCCAACACCACACCACGGTGTACTGCGATGCTGCGCTGTTCACCCTCGACCGTTACGATGGCGCCGACAATACGACCGTCGCTCTCTGTCACCAGCCGGTGCGCACCCACACCGGCTTGCATTCGCACCCCGAGGGCCTCGGCCTGAGACAGCAGGGCCTCCATCAGGCGCCTGCCGCCATTCATGCCGGGCACGCCGGGCACATGCCCACGCGGGGCCGGTACCGCCAAATCACGCGCCGGCCACGCCAGTTCCGTACCAGAGAAATACAGTGACTCATCACCCATCGGCAGGCCTTTGGCCAGGGTGAGTTTGTCGGTATAGGGAACGCCCTGCTCTACCAGCCAGTCGAAATGCCCGGGGCTGCCTTCACAGTACAACTGAATCTTGTCCAGTGGCGGATGCAAGGCACCGGCCAGCGTCAGGAAGCGGTACATCTGCTCAGCGCTGTCCTGCACATTCAGCGCTTTCTGCAGAGCGGTGCCGCCGCCGGCGTAAACCACCCCACCGGACATGGCCGAGGAACCACCGAAGCGTGGCAGGGATTCAATCAGCATCACATTGGCACCGGCCCGGCGCGCCTCGATCGCGGCGCTGACACCCGCAGCGCCGGAGCCGACAACGAGGACTGCCGTGCGCATATCCCAGGATTTAACCTCTGCTCGCGGCACCGCGGCGGCACCGGCTGCCAGCGTCGCTGCCGCAGTGACGGTGATACCGCCCAACAAGCGACGGCGTGTTACACCGGGTTTTCCTGAGGTTTCAGTCACAGAATTTCTCTATCACGGATATCAGCTGTGCCGGATGTATTCGAGGCGGTTATCGATCATATACAGGCGGTGACGCTGGCCTTCTGCATCCACTGCGACCTCCTGATAACCGGCATCGCCCTCGTACAGAAAACAGATGCCATCGTCTACACCGACCATGCGCGGCTCGTACATCACCGCCTCGCGCCGCCCCATACGCGCGCGCGCCTCAGCGCAATTCTGGCAGTCCGCAATATCGGACAGGCTGACATAGGTCGGCGGCATCAGGCGCAGGGGATGGGCATCGTCCGCACACTCGGCAAGCGCCGTCCCGGGATTCACCCAGCGGTGTCGCGCGATCTCACCACCGTCGACGACAACCTCCTGCCCGTCCTCCAGAATGGTGAGAAAAAACCAGGTGGCAAAGCGTCTTTTCGCACCCTCGGGGGTTGTCCAGTGCGACAGGTAGACGAGTTGCTCTGCCGTGACGTTTAGTCCGGCTTCCTCCTGCGTCTCGCGGATTGCCGCATTGATTGCCGCCCGGTATTCGTCGCGATCACCTGGGTAATCCGCTTCGTCCACCTTGCCGCCGGGAAACACCCACATGCCGCCCATGTGTTGCACGGTCTTGTTGCGCTGTACCAGCAGCGCTTCCAGGCCCTCATCACCGTCGCGAACAAGTACCACTGTGGCGGCGGGAAAGACGGGCTCGACAATATCACTGGTCTCCAGCAACTGTAATCTCCTGTTTTCGGGTCCCGGGCAGTCTACACTCTACACTAACGCAGAAACTGTCAGGGGAAAAAGCGACTGATGGTGTCGATGACGCAAGCGGGGCGTTCACCGCCATCGATTTCGATGGTCATGCGCACCACCGCCTGCACGCCCCCTTTCACTTCCTCCGCGCTGACAATTTCACCACCACCGCGAACGCGACTGCCCACCGGTACCGCCGCCGGAAAACGCACCTTCTCGCAGCCGTAGTTGACGCCCATTGAGGTATTCTCGACCCGCATGATCTGCGGCAGGAACAGATTGGCCAGCGACAGGGTGAGATACCCGTGCGCAATGGTCGAGCCAAACGGGCCAGTTGCCGCTTTTTCGGGATCGACGTGTATCCACTGGTGATCGCCCGTGGCATCGGCAAAGAGGTCAATTCGCTGCTGATCAATCTCGACCCAGTCGCTGTACCCCAGATGCTGCCCCACTGCGCCCAGCAGTGCGGAAGGGTTTTCAAATGTTGTGGTCATGCTCTATCGCTCCCCGGCTTGAAAAATGATCCGGCACTATACCATTGTGCCAGCCGGTTTTAACCGTGGCACCGCAGCTTGCGCGTGTGCTGTTCATTACCAGTATTTAACAGATTTACAGGGCCGTAATGTGGTATAAATGCGCCCCTTGTAGATTGGTGCCCTGCCCCTTGCCTGGCCACGGTGACCGGTTTCCTCGCATACGTACTGGTAGCTATTGTGGCCTCAAGAAAAAAACAAATTGTAGTCTCAGTTGCCCTGCTGGCGATCTCCACCGCTATCACGTTTGCGCTTTACCTGAACCGCCCCCCCGCGAAGATCGCCGAACCGGAGTACCAGCCGGTGTCAGTAGACGTCGCGGAAGCCGTAAAGGAGAGACTGCGCATTGAGGTACAGGCCCAGGGAACCGTTACCCCAATGCAGGAGACCTCACTGTTATCAGAGGTCAATGGGCGCATCATCCATACATCACCTTCCTTCGCTGTTGGCGGGTTCGTCCGCAAGGGCGAAATCCTGGTGCGCATTGATCCCCGCGATTACGAAACCAACCTGTTGCGCGCCGAAGCCGCACTGAAATCGGCCCAGAGCAATCTGGCGCAGGAGAAAGGCCGCGCCCAGGTTGCCGAACGGGAGTGGCAGCGTTTACCCGAGGGCAGCCAGCGCAGCCAGGAGGCCAAGGATCTCTATCTGCGCAAACCGCAACTGGAGCAGGCCCAGGCTCAGATGCTGGCAGCGCAGGCGGATCTCAACACCGCCAGAGACAACCTAGAGCGGACTCTAATCAAGGCACCGTACGATGCATTGATTCGGGATAAACACGTCGAGCTAGGACAGTTTGTCGCTGCCGGCAGCCCGCTGGCTGATATTTTTTCAGTGGACTACGCCGAGATCCGACTGCCTATCCCCCAGAGCAAGCTCGCCTATCTGGAATTACCGGGCCTGAATGAAAATGGTAACGGCTCTCCCATCGACATTTACACCGATGTGGGTGGCGAAGTGAAACACTGGACGGCGCAGTTACACCGCACAGAGGGCGTATTCGACGAGCGCTCCCGAGTGCTGTACGCGGTGGCACGCATCGAGGACCCCTACGCGGTTCTCGACCCCGACAAAACACCGCTGCGCATTGGCACTTTCGTTAACGCCAACATTCAGGGCAAGGAGTTCGACGGTATCGTGACGCTGCCCCGCCACGTGATGCGCGCAGGCAACAATCTGTGGGTGGTCGATGAAAGCGGTCACCTGCGCAATCGACAGGTGACGCTACTGCGCACCGGTGGCGACCTTGTCTATATCAGCGAAGGCCTGGACGAGGGCGACCGCGTGTCACTGACGACACTGGATAGCTCGTTTGACAGCTCGGAAGTCATCATCGAATCGTCCACCCCCAGCAATATTTTGGACCAGCAGGGTCGCCTGATGGATCAATCCGGGCGGAAAGATGCGAGTAAAGTCACCGCCTCGGTGGAGCCATCGGCCAGCACAGAACCTTCACCCGGCGCAGAGCCCACAGCCGGCGACAGCGAGGGCGGCTGATGCAAACCCCCGCGAAGAAAGGGATCATCGCCTGGTTCGCGTACAATCCGGTCGCTGCCAATCTACTGATGTTAATCATTATTGTCGTAGGACTGGGGTCTGCGTTTACTATCCAGCGCGCGATGTTCCCCGCGATCGAGATCGAAGCGATCTACATAAGCCTCGCCTACCCGGGCGCTGCACCTGAAGAGGTTGAGCAGGGCGTTGTGCTGAAGGTTGAGGAGGCTATCAATGATATCGAGGGCATCAAGCGGGTAGAATCCGACTCGTTTCAATCTGGTGCCAGAATGTGGATAGACCCACAGGACGGCGTGGATTTAAGCAAATTGATGGCCGATATTCGCAATCGGATCGATGCGATACAGCACTTCCCACAGGAGGCTGAAAAGCCTATCGTCAGCCAGCCGGAAGTGATGTTTCCAGCGCTCACTCTGCAGTTATCCGGCAACATTGATGAACGCAGCCTGAAATCACTGGCGGACAATATCCGGCGCGAATTACTCACCTACCCGGCGATCTCGGCTGCTACAGTGGTCGGTGCACGCGATTACGAAATCGCTATCGAGATTTCAGAACAGTTGCTGCGCGAATACCACCTGACACTCGGCGACGTGGCCAACATTATTTCGGCCTCCTCACTGGACCTTCCGGCGGGCTCAGTGCGCACCGAAAATGGCGAAATCATGCTGCGCACCACCGGACAGGCCTATGTCCAACAGGATTTCGAGAATATTGTGCTCAAGACCTGGCCCGATGGCACGCGCCTACTGCTGAGGGATATTGCCAGGGTGGAGGACGGGTTCGTCGACGCTGCCGGCTTCGCCGCGTTTAATGGTGTCTATTCCCTGGGCATCAATGTATTCGCGATGGGCAGGCAGGATATTATCGAAACCGCCGATGCCGCCAAAGCGTTTGTCGCCGAGCGCACAGCCAACCTGCCCCAAGGTGTCACACTGGATATCTGGAACGACGCCACCTATTACCTAAATGGCCGGCTGGGCATGATGCTGAAAAACCTGGCGATGGGCGCTTTGCTGGTATTTATCATTCTGGCGCTGTTTCTGGAAATCAAGCTAGCGTTCTGGGTGATGATGGGCATACCCGTGTGCTTCCTCGGCGCGATGGCGATGATCAATACACCCTATATCCATGCCAGCCTGGATATGATCAGTATCTTCGGCTTCATCCTGGTACTCGGTATCGTCGTGGATGATGCCATCATTATGGGCGAGAGCGCCTACTCGGAGCAGGAGAAGCACGGTCACAGCGTGGAAAGCGTCGTGACCGGCGTGTATCGCGTATCTACCCCGGCCACGTTCGGCGTTCTGACCACCATCATGGCCTTTCTGCCGACCCTGTTTGTGCAGGGCGTATTCGGTGCCTTCCCCGCCGCTTGCGGCTGGGTGGTGATCCTCTGTCTGTGCTTTTCGCTGGTAGAATCCAAGTGGATTCTGCCCGCTCACCTCGCGCACAGCACACCTACCAAGAACCGCCTGTTACTGCGCATTGACCGCATTCAGGAAGAAGTGAACTGGCTGCTATACCATTTCGTGCAGTACCGCTATAAACCCTTCATGCTGAAATGCGTGAATAACCGCTATGTGACACTCGCGGTGTTTTTGTCCCTGCTGATTTTGTCCTGCGGACTGTTGGCTGGCGGCACCGTGCGCACCGTATTGTCCCCCGATACTCCCGGTGAGTTCCTGCAGGTGGAATTGCGAATGGCCGAGGGCACAGCGGAAGAGCGAACCCTTGAAGCCGTGGCGCGGATTGCCAACGCGTTTCACACTATGGAGGAGAACTACCGCAAGGAAAGCGGCACCGATGAACGCCTGCTGAACCATATGGCAACCTATGGCTACGACCGCATCAACGGCCGGATTGATGTGGAACTGACCAAGGAGGACGAGCGCACCATCAATACCAGAGATGTGCAGGAGCGCTGGCGCGAAGCGGTGGGCAGAGTCCACGGCGCTGATGTGTTTGCCATCCGCAGCGCCGATGGCCCACAAATGGGGCCAGCTATCGCGTTTGACCTGATGCACAACAATATCGACACACTGCGCGAAGCGGCCAACGATCTGGAAGAGGCAATGGGGCACTACACTGGCGTATTCGATATCCGCAATGGGGTCAGCGACACGGCCGACGAGTTCCACCTCGACTTGCTACCCGAAGCCGAATCCCTGGGCATCACTCGCTATGACCTGGGCAGCCAGGTACGGCACGCGTTCTACGGTGCGGAGGCACAGCGAGTGCAGCGCGGCATCGATGAAGTCAAGGTGATGGTCCGCTACCCGAAGGCCGATCGCGAAAACGTCAGCAGCCTGAATAACATGTTTATTCGCACGCCCTCGGGTGATGAGGTGCCCTTTGAGACTGTCGCGCGTCTGGAGGTCAAACAGGGGCTACTGAAAGCGACACGAATCAACTACCAGCGCGCGGCGGAAATCACCGCAGAGGCGAACAAAAGAGAGGTCGAGCCCGACAAGGTGATCGCGGATATCGAAGCCAATGTCCTGCCAAAACTGCAGAAGAAGTACCCGGGGCTGCGTTACGCCATTTCGGGTATGGCCGAAGAAGAATCCAAAATGGCCATCAGCATGATGGTCGGCTTTCCACTGGCGCTGTTTGGCATCTATGCGCTGCTCGCGATCCCGACAAAATCGTATTTGCAGCCGCTGATTATTATGGGTGTCATACCGTTCGGCATGATTGGGGCAATTTTCGGTCACTGGGTGTCGGGGTATCCACTTAGCATGATGTCGCTGATGGGCGTAATCGCACTCAGCGGTGTTGTCGTCAATGACAGCCTGATACTGGTGGATTTCGTGAACAGATCGATTGCCGCTGGCGTGGATCGCCTCACCGCTGTAGTCGACGCTGGAACAAGGCGTTTCCGGGCGATTCTGCTGACGTCCCTGACAACATTCTTCGGACTCATCCCGATGCTCGCCGAGCGCACAGCGCAGGCCGAGATGCTGGTACCGATGGCGATTTCATTGGCCTATGGCATCGTGTTCGCCACGGTCATCACCTTGCTGCTGATACCCTGCCTGTACATGATATTGCAAGATCTGGCGCAATGGCAGTCCCGCAGAGGTGACGAGAGCCACCGCGCGGTGGGCCAGAACTAAGGGTTAAATCACCCGCTAGCGAACTGCGCCGCAGCTGAGACAGCGCATATAGAGATGTGCGGGATCCTGCAAACTGCCCAGTTCCTCTACCGCGCCACGCACAGGTTCCAACAGCGTCGCCAGGGTGGCGCTGACAGTGGATATGCCAGCCACATCGAAACTGCCGATACTTTTAGCCAGCTGCTTCATCAACATGTCCCTCGGTGACAGCGGCCGCTCGAGATACTCCACCTCGTAGTCGCTCACGCCGGCGATCTCCGCCGCGGAGGCAATGGCATCGTCCAGACTGCCTACTTTATCGACGAGGCCAGATTTCAGGGCATCCTCGGCACACCAGACGCGGCCTTCGGCCAGCGGGTCAACCTGTGCGATGCTCATATCCCGCCCCTCCGAGACGATTTCCAGAAAACTGGTATAGGCAAAATCCACACTGCTATTAAGCACTGAAACCAATTCCGGGCTCAGCGTGCGATCGTAACGCATCGAACCGGCCATCGGGGTAGTTCCGACACCGTCGGTGTAAACACCGACGCGACGCAGTAGCTCTTCAAAGGTAGGAAATACCGCAAACACACCGATACTCCCGGTAATGGTAGTGGGCGTCGCCCAGATCTCATCGGCGTCGGCGGCAATGTAGTAGCCACCCGAGGCGGCAACGGTACCCATGGAGACAACAACGGGAATACCCGCTTCCTGAGCATACAGCAATTGCTGACGGATGATTTCCGATGCGAACATGCTGCCACCGCCGCTGTTCACCCGCAGGACAATAGCCTTGACGCCGTCCGCCTCGACCGCACCGCGGATCATACGCGCCAGCGTATCACCACCGATGGTCCCGGGCGGCTGATCCCCCGGCACGATACTGCCCTGCGCGGTAATCACCACCACACGATCTGCCTCGGAGCCGCCCAGTTCAAGCGGCCGTTTGCGCGACAGATAGCGCTCGAACTCAACCGCCTCGTAAAGGCCGTCTTCATTGCTGGCTCCCACCAATTCAACCAAAAATTCATTGCCGTCACTACGCCCGAGCAATTTATCAATCAGCCCGGCTTGCACCGCCGCCTGGGCAGCATCACCACCTTCGGCCGCCATATACTCGGAAAAATTTATCACGAAATCGTCAACCGCGCCGGAGGGCAGATCGCGCTGGGACTCCACCATTTGCGTGTATTGCCCCCACAAATTGTTCAACCACCGACTCGTGACTCGTTTCTCACCGGGCGACATATCGTCACGCACGAACGGCTCTACCGCTGATTTATGGTCACCCGCGCGAAAGATATGAACATTCACTGATACCTTTTTCAGGGCGTCACTGAAGTAGTTGTTGTAGTTGCTGTACCCTTCCAGCGACACTCCTCCCATGGGGTGCGCGATGACTGTGTCGGCGTAACTGGCCAGCAGGTATTGATCCTGGGTGTAGTAATCGCCAATCGCAACGATAGGTTTGCCGGTTTCGCGGAACCTGTCGAGTGCCGGAATAATCTCCTGGGTTTTACTGATGCCGACGCTGACGAGGTCATCCAGATCCATCACCAGTGAGTTGATCGCCGGATCCCTGGCAGCGTAATCTATCGACTCGATGACATCGCGCAGCAACACCTCGTGATCGGTGGGTGACGCTGCACCCAGCAATGGCGACAGTGGATTGATCTCGGTTTTCTGATCCACCACTTTGCCGCTGACATTCAGCAACAGCGCGGCTTTTTCGGGCAGTGGCTCCGGTGTACCTCCGATGTAGACAAAGTAGATAAAGGCGATCATCACCAGAAAAAGGATATTGGACATCGCCAACCTGACACGGGTGATGACACCCCATATCCCGGAAAAGAAACGACGCAACAGCGACGGTCTACTCATACACTAATCCCCACTACCTGTTTCAGACGGCCCAGATGTCCGCATTTCGCGGGCGCGCCAACGCACATACAGCATGGCCGCAATAAACAAAACGACAACCGCGCTCAGCCCGCTGATCACCAGCAAGTTGTCGGGCTGCGCGAAAATGCGCTGTACCAGAATAAGAAAATACCCCAGGCACACGAAACATAACCAGATAAAACTGCGCAAATTGTCTTTTAGCATGCCGGGCAGGAAAAGCAGCAGGGGGAGTAACTTCAATACCCAGATAAACCAGGGCGCCTGATGCGACCACGCATCCGCTGCCTGCTGCAATAGCAAGGTCGACCAGCTTAGCCAGGTCAGTCGCGCTGCCACTGAGCTTCGGGACGCGCTCACGTGTGCATTCGCAGTGACAACCGCGCCACCCGCTGGCCCAGCGCCCGGCACAGGCTCGCCTCGGTCTCATCAAGCGGCCGTTTACTGTCGCCGCCGGCCCAGTGCGAGGCGCCGTAGGGTGTGCCACCGGTAGTGGTCTTCATCAGCCCCGGTTCACTGTAGGGCAGCCCGGCGATAACCATTCCGTGGTGCAGCAGCGGCAGCATCATGCTCAGCAGCGTGGACTCCTGGCCACCGTGGATGCTGGTGGTCGAGGTAAAAACAGCGGCGGGCTTGTCGATCATCGCGCCGCCCAGCCACAGGGAAGAGGTTTGATCCATGAAGTATTTCAGCGGCGCGGCCATATTGCCGAACCGGGTGGGGCTGCCCATCACCAGCCCGGCACAACCGGCCAGGTCATCCAATTCACAGAACAGCGGGCCTTCGGCGGGAATATCGTCCTCTACCTGTTCACAGGTCGCCGATACAGCCGGCACAGTGCGCAGACGCGCACTCACCCCGGCCTGCAATTCTACGCCGCGCGCAACCTGCTGCGCCATCGCGGCAGTTGAGCCCTGCCTGGAGTAGTACAGGACCAGCACATAGGGTTCAGCCATTAATCAATTAATGCCAGCACATTTTCGGGAGGACGGCCCAGCACTGCCTTGTTTCCCCGCACGACGATGGGCCGCTCGATCAACTTCGGATGTTCTGCCATTGCCGCTATGATATCGGCCTCGCTGGAGTCCTTACTCAGGCCGCTGGCCTTGTAGTCGTCTTCGCCACGACGCACCAGCTCGGCAGCGGTAATTCCCAACTTTTTTAGCAGGGCTTTTATCTCGCCGGCATCGGGCGATGTCTCAAGATAAAGCACAACATCGGGATCAATGCCATTCTCTTGCAAAAGGGCCAGTGTGTTCCGCGATTTGGAACAGCGTGGGTTGTGGTAGATGGTAACTGCACTCATAGACAAATTCCGGCGTATATTAAAGATGACAATAACTTGCGGGAGAGTATAACAAACCTTTGGCTGTGTCTCTTACCGGTCAATTAGTGTGCTGAGATGACTGGAATTGACATTGTCATGGCGACAGAACTCCGCTCACGATCGAGCCCGTGTAACCCATTAAGCGATCATGCCATAATGCCCGCATGAAGCTCCCCACACTCACATTCCGCGAGATATCCCACAGGGTGCGGTATCTGGTCGATCGGTTTTTCTCTGACCGCTGCTCGGAGAATGCCCAGGCACTGACCTATATGAGCCTGTTCGCCCTCGTGCCGCTCTTGACAGTGCTGTATACGATTGCCTCCGCCGTCCCTGCGTTTCAGGGAGCGGAAGAACAGATGCAGGAACTGCTTTTTAAGCACATCGTGCCGCAGAGCAGCGCAAGCCTGGAGCAGTATCTCAACGAATTCTCGCAGCAGGCCAAAAACCTCACCGGGCCCGGCATCGGCTTTCTGTTGGTGACATCCATCATCATGCTGCGCAATATCGAACACGCGCTGAATAATATCTGGCGCTCGCGGGAGAACCGCAGTGCGTTGTCCAGTTTTATGTTGTACTGGGTGGTACTGACCCTGACACCTGTCACCATCGGTCTGGCGCTCGGGCTGAGCACCTATCTTTCGTCCGCTGCTGACGTGCTGGAAAGCCTCGACATTCTGGGCATCAAGGCGATGCTGGTGCACGCCACACCGCTGTTGCTGAGCCTGCTGGGGTTTAGCTTGATCTACGCAGCCGTCCCCAACTGCCCGGTACCGTTCAAGCACGCACTTGTCGGGGGACTGTTCACAACACTGGCTTTTCATGCCGCGCGCAGTCTATTTACCAAACTGATGGTCGGCTCCAATTATACTTTTATCTACGGTGCATTTGCCGCCGTGCCGCTGTTCCTGCTATGGGTCTATTTGTCATGGAATATCGTCCTGATCGGCGGCGTGCTGGTTCACAGCCTGACTGCCTACGAAAGCGATGAGCAGGCCAAACGACCGATAGTGCTCAAAGCACTCAACGTACTGTATGTATTCTGGGAGAAGCAGCAGTCGGGCGAGACGGTGCGCGAAATGGAACTGCTCAAGCGCAGGCACGATTTTATCCGCGGGCTGGACAGCGAGACCTGGGGTAAACTGCGCGACATTCTCCTGCGAGAGAATGTCATCACCGAGAACAACAAGGGGCACTACCTGCTCGCCAGAGACCTGCACAGCGTCCCACTCTGGCAACTGAAGGAGTGGATCGAAAACGAGCTCTCCCTCGAAGGGCAGGATCTGGCACTCAATACGGATTGGCAGCGCAATGCCTATCAACTGCTACTCGACCAGCGCAGGGACCAGAGAGAGCGATTGAACATCAACCTCGCGGAGTTATTCAGCCAGTGAAATACCTGATTCTTTGCAGCACCCTACTCGCACTAGTGGCCTGCGGACAAGCGCAGGGGCCAATGACTACGACGTCATCTCTGCAGGACCTTCGCGGGCAGTGGGTGGTGATCAACTACTGGGCGCAGTGGTGCAAACCCTGCATTGAGGAGATACCGGAACTCAATACGCTGGACAGGGATTACCCGCAGGTAACCGTGCTCGGCGTAAACTACGACGGTGCCAGCGGCGAGGACCTTGAAGCGCAACGCCAGCAGCTGGGCGTGACCTTCACCAGCTTGACTGATGACCCTGCAGAGCAGCTGGGCAAATCGCGCCCCATCGTGCTGCCCACCACCTTTATCGTAAATCCTGAAGGCAAGCTTGCCGAGGAACTGGTGGGTCCGCAAACGCTGGAATCGCTGCTGGAGGCCACACAGCAGGTCGCGAAACAGGAAGCAGGACAGCCTGCAACGCAGGTCAAAAATTGATCAAAAAAAACCGGCCCAGAGGGCCGGTGAGCGTTCTTTATCAACAACGCGGGAAGTAAGAGACCTGGATGGAATCCAGCAGTTCATCAACTGTACCCAGTAAGACTATGAACCCACGCCTTTGTTCCCGGATTTAGAAAAATAATTTGTACGGCGGCCTGATCACACGATTGTCAATCTGACATTCGCGATTAAACCTCTGATTTGGCACTAGCACAGATTGAACCGCCATCTGGACGGAGCGGGAGTGTTCAGACAAAGCCCAAACACCTGAACTCGTCCCTGATCACTCCGAACCCACGGTCCGGCGACTCCTGAGGGTTGGACAGGGAGACGCAGCGATACTACTCTAGTACACATTTGGACTTCCGCACCCAGCGAACTGAAAGGTATCCGTTATGAGTAAACTGTACAGTGACAACGCCGAAACAATTGGCGGCACTCCACTGGTCAAGATCAACCACATCAGCGATGGGAACATTTTCGCGAAGCTGGAGAATCGCAACCCGGCGATGTCCGTCAAGTGCCGCATCGGTGCGAGCATGGTGAGCGCCGCTGAGCGCGAAGGCAGCCTCAAGCCCGGCATGTGCATCGTCGAGCCCACCAGTGGCAATACTGGTATCGCGCTGGCGTTTGTCGCCGCCGCCAGAGGCTACGACTGCATCCTTACCATGCCCAATACGATGAGCCTGGAGCGGCGTATGCTGATGAAATCGCTGGGCGCAGAAGTGATACTGACAGATGGCGCCAAGGGCGTTGCCGCGGCGATCGCAAAAGCAGAGGAAATCCTGGCTTCCGACCCCAAAAAATACTGGGGTCCACATCAGTTTGAAAATCCCGCCAACCCTGAGGTGCACGAGAAGACCACCGGTCCGGAAATTTGGGAGGACACTGACGGCGCGGTCGACATTCTCGTCTCTGGCGTGGGCACCGGCGGCACCATCACGGGTGTTTCGCGTTACCTGAAGAACACGTGCGGCAAGAATGTGCTGAGCGTCGCTGTAGAGCCCGATACCAGCACCATGATTACAGCCGCCAAAGCCGGGGAGGAGCCGCGCCATGCGCCGCACAAAATTCAGGGTATCGGGGCGGGTTTCGTACCCAAGAACCTGGATCTCTCCATGGTCGACCAGGTTGAGCAGGTCACCAGCGATGAGGCTATCGCATGGGCGCACAAACTGATGCAGCAGGAAGGGATACTAGCGGGCATCTCATCGGGTGCTGCAATGGCGGTGGCACACCGTCTGTCGCAACAGGAAGAGCATCGGGGCAAGATGATTGTTGCGATACTGCCGGATTCCGGCGAGCGTTATCTGACCTCTGCCCTGTTCGCCGATACCTTCACTGACAATGAGACTGTACAAGCGACGGTCACCTGATCAGTCGGTGGTAACCGCGCGCCTGACAAGGGCTTGCAGGCGCGCTTTCACATCGGGCCACTCGGCTTCAATCACACTGAAATAAACCGAATCTCGCAGATAGTTGTTCTGCACAATCATATGGTTACGCAGCACGCCTTCACGGGTGGCACCGATTCGCAGCAGGGCTTGCTGCGAACGCTGGTTGCGGCTGTCCGTCTTGAATTCTACCCGCACACAACCGAGGCGCTCGAAGGCGTGTGACAACAGCAACAGTTTCGTCTCCGTGTTGACAGCGGTGCGCTGCCACTCCTGGCCCAACCACGTCCAGCCAATCTCCAGAGCGCGATGCTCAGGGCGGATGGCAAGGTAGCGGGTACTGCCGACCACCCGTCCCCGGGCCGTTTCGATAATGGCAAACGGTAGTTGCCCGGGTGTGGCCAGAGCCTCATCGACCCAGTGGCGCGCATCCGCCATATCGACAAAGCAACTGCGCGGCAAGTAGGCCCAATCCGCTTTAACCCGACCCCGGTTGTACAGCCCCTGAGCATGCTCGCGGCTCAGTGGTTCAAGGCGCACAGCATCGCCTTTAAGGACAACGGGGCCAATCCGTAGTGACACGTGAGTTTCTCCTGTCAGGGTATCAGCACTGTTGAACCGGTAGTTTTACGACCTTCGAGATCACGGTGCGCCTGTTGCACATCTGTCAGCGCATAGCGTTGATTGATTTCAATACACACGTCGCCGCTCAGTACACGCGCAAAGAGATCATCCGAGGATTGCTGCAGTTTTTCGGTCGTCATCGTGTAGGTGAGCATGGTCGGCCGTGTGATGAACAATGAGCCCTTGTTGGCCAAAACCTGCAAATCGAGTGGCTCCGGTGCGCCCGATGCGTTGCCAAAACTGACCATCAGCCCACGCGGCTGCAGGCAGTCCAGTGATATATCAAAGGTATCCTTACCCACACCGTCATACACCACCGGGACCTTGCGACCACCGGTGATCTCCAGCACCCGCTGCACCACATCTTCCGTGCGGTAGTTGATGATATGGGTGAAACCGTGGGCAAGCGCGAGTTCCGCCTTCTCCTGCGAGCCGACGGTGCCGATAACCGTCGCACCGATGCTCTTTGCCCATTGCCCGAACAGCGTGCCGACACCACCGGCAGCGGCGTGGAACAGGCAGGTGTCACCCGCTTTCAGCGGAAAGGTTCGCTGCAGCAGGTACTCTGTGGTCTGCCCCTTCAACAGGCACGCCGCCGCCTGTTCAAAGTCGATGCCATCGGGAATTTTTACCAGGCGTGATGCGGGCAGATTGAGCGCCTGCGCATAGGCGCCAAAGCCAGCCGAGCAGTAAGCCACACGGTCACCGACTGCCAGCCCCGCACCCTCTCCCACAGCCTGTACTTCGCCGGCGCCCTCCAGGCCAATTCCGGTTGGCAGCGCTAACGGGTACAGACCGCTGCGGTGATAGGTGTCGATATAGTTGAGCCCGATGGCCCTGTTGGCCACGGTAACCATACCCGGAGCTGGCGGCTCGAGATCAACCTCCTCCAACTGCATTACCTCGGGGCCACCTGTCTGATGTATTCTCACCGCCTGTACCATCATACTCTCTCCTGTGTTGCACATCCGCTTACAGCGTCTGACGCACTCTTTACTCGCTAATATACCCGCTGCATGCAATCCGGGGATATAATACCGCGGAACGTGCAACTACGCAGTGACAGGGTAATGCTCTGTGCTGAGGCAGCGCTACTGTTTCGATATCAGCCACATTCGCGGGCATGGCAGCACCAGTTTCAATAGACGAAACGCCCGACACCATCAACCAGTTTACAGCGGAGCGCATGAACGTGTTCGAAGAACTAGAGCTTGATCGTCAACTGCGCCTCGGCATCGATGCGATTGAACTGACAACCCCGACTGAAGTCCAGCAACTGGCTGTACCAGCGGCGCTTGAGGGAAAAGACCTGCTGGTGAGTGCTGAAACGGGCAGTGGTAAAACGCTGGCCTACCTGATCCCGCTGTCGCAGAAAATTCTCGCCGCCGATACCGCCAAACGCGCGGGCACACTGGCGCTGATTCTGGTACCAACGCGCGAACTGGCACGTCAGGTGTTGAAGCAGTGTCGCGAGTTACTGGCGCAATCGCCGCTGAAAGCGCAGGCCATTACCGGTGGCGCCGATTTCAAATACCAGAAAGCCCAACTGCGCAAAGACCCGGAAATTGTCGTGGCAACCCCCGGCCGCCTGTTGGAGCATTGCCAGACGCGCAGTGCCGACCTGCGCAACTTGCAGACCCTGGTGCTGGATGAAGCGGACCGCATGCTGGACATGGGCTTTCGCGAAGATGTACTGAAGATCGCCGAATTTGCCGCACCGGGCAAGCAGGTCATGCTGCTCTCCGCCACGCTTTCGCACCGCGGCGTGGGGGCCATATCGACAACATTGCTGCAGTCGCCGCAGACCATCACGGTAGGCCAGGTGCGCCAGGCACACAGCAGTATCGACCATCAACTGATTCTCGCAGACAGCCAGGAACACAAGGACAAACTGCTGTTCGCGCTGCTGGATCAGGGAGGCTTTCACCGTGCGCTGGTCTTCGCCAATAAACGCAACACTGCGACGCGCCTCGCCAACCTCCTCAAATACCAGAAATTGCGCTGTGCCGCGCTGCACGGAGAGATGAGCACCGAGGAACGCAAACAGGTCATGCACCAGTTTCACGAGGGCAAAGTCACTACAGTGTGTGCCAGCGACCTGGCAGCACGCGGTATCGATGTCAGTGGTGTCGACCTGGTGGTGAACTACGACATCCCCTACAGCGGCGACAACTACCTGCACCGCACCGGCCGCACCGGTCGCGCCGGTGAGCGCGGGCTGGCCGTATCGCTGGCCAGCGCCTCGGAATGGAATCTGATGGCCAGTATTGAGCGCTACCTCGCGATGCGCTTTGAACGGCGCACCCTGCCCGGCCTGAAGGCGAAGTACAACGGCCCGAAAAAGCTGAAATCATCCGGCAAGGCGGCCGGCAGCAAGAAAAAAGTACCGAAAAGTGCCGCCGAGAAAAAGAAGACGCGTGCGCGCAACAAGAAAAACGTCGGCAAGCGGCGGACATCATCCAGCGCTGATACAACCGTGACCAACGACGGTTTCGCGCCACTGAAGAAAAAGAAGCCACGTAGCTGATGCGCGTGTTTTTTGGCCTGTTACCAGACCCAACTACTGCGATGCAGATCGCGAGTTGGCGCGACCGGCAATTACTCTGCACAGGGTCACCGGTAACTGTTGCCAACTTCCATATCACACTGGCGTTTATCGGTGCACTGGAAGACTCAGCCATTGAGCGGCTGTGCCTGTCCGTCGACGCCTGGCTGCGGCAACATACAGTGCCGGGGGCAACAGTACAGCTCAATAGCACAGGGTACTGGCACAAACAGGGCATCTACTGGTTGGGGCCTGAGCACTGGCCCGATAACCTCACTCGGCTAGCGCAGAAGTTGAACAGCTTTGGCAGTGCAGCCGGTGCCAAACGCGACAGAAACCCTTTCCGTCCGCATATCACCCTGTTCCGCCAGTGCAGCGACGCGCCGCCGGCTGCGTTGCAGACGCCGGTAATACCGATGACATATACGGGTTTCGCCCTGTTTGAATCACGACGCGGCAGGAAGGGCGTCAGCTATCACGTGCTGCAGGACTGGACGCTGCCGAGTGCGGAGACTGCGGAGTCTGCACGCAATGTATGAAACCCTGGCGGTGCTCGCCCTGTTTGTACTGGTTTACAGCGCCGTCGCCGGTCGCATTGAACGCAGCTGGATCAGCGGCCCGATGATTTTTACCGCGTTCGGCTTGTTGATCGGCCCACCCGGTTTCGACCTGCTCGTTTGGGAAACAGACATGGAGTTGGTGCGCAGCCTGGCCGAGATAACGCTCGCGATGGTGTTATTCACTGATGCGGCCGGCGCCCATATCGGGACACTGAAAAAATTTAGCGCGATACCGGCCCGGCTGCTGTTGCTAGGGCTACCGCTGACCATCGCACTGGGCTTCGCCGTGGGTGTGGCGCTGATTGATTACACATCCCTGCTGGCGGTTGCGGTACTGGCAGTCGTACTCGCTCCCACCGATGCGGCGCTGGGCAAAGCGGTTGTCACCAACGAAGCAGTTCCGGATGAAATACGCCAGAGTCTTAATGTAGAGAGCGGGTTGAATGACGGTATCTGTGTACCGGTTTTGCTGCTGTTTCTGACACTGGCACTGGACCAGGCAGGCAATGCCGCACCATTGGCACTGGCAGCGAAGCTGGTGCTCGAGGAAATTGGGATCGGCCTGGCCGCCGGGCTTGTACTGACCTTTCTCGCGATCAATCTCTTAAAATTCTGCTGGCACCACCAGTGGCTGACCCGAACCTGGATACAGATACCGATCGCTGCCCTCGCACTGAGCTGCTTTGCGGTGGCACAGTACCTCGGTGGCAGTGGGTTTGTTGCCGCGTTCAGCGGTGGTCTGCTGATGGCCTTTATGGATACGCATCTGTCCCGTGAAGTCAGGGAGGAATATCTACTCGCGTCAGAGGGCACCGGCGATACACTGGCACTGGTGACCTGGGTCATTTTCGGCTCGGCCGTGGTGGGTCAGGCGCTCGGGCATTTCAGCTGGATGATTCTGCTCTACGCCTTCCTGAGTCTCACCATCATCCGCATGCTGCCAGTGTTCCTTTGCCTCCGAGGTAGCGGTATCGATACCGAAGGCAAGCTCTTTATCGGCTGGTTTGGGCCGCGCGGCCTGGCCAGTATCGTGTTTACGGTAATGGTAGTGAACAGCGGCCTACCCGACACCGGGGCGTTTGCGATGACCGTCGTCTGTACCATTGTGCTCAGCATCATCTGTCACGGCATCACGGCCAACGCCTGGGCCAGGGCTTATGGTCGGCGGCGACAGATTGTGCGCGCGAACGGGGCTACCAACCCAGTCCGGAACAACTGACCTGACACCCGGATATTTTCCTACGGTCGATTGCGGTACTATCGCGGATCATCATCAAAAAGGAACCCGGTACCATGTCCAACCCGCTGCTCGAATCACACACGATGCCACCCTTTTCTCGCATTGAACCGGCGCATGTGGAGCCCGCTATCCGGCAATTGATCGAGCGCAACAAACAACGTATTGATGAGTTGCTGGCCAGTACCGACGCCTACAGTTGGGACAATTTTCTACAGCCCATTGAGGAGCTGGATGATGAGCTGTCCAGAGCCTGGTCTCCCGTTTCGCACCTGAATAGCGTCTGCAACAGCGATGCACTGCGCGAGGCCTACAACGCCTGTCTACCACTACTGTCTGAATACGGTACATGGACAGGTCAGCACACCGGCTTGTGCGCTGCCTACCAGCAGATTGCCGATAGCGATATCTTCGACAAGCTGGACACCGCAAAACGCAAGGCCATCGAGCACGCGTTGCGCGATTTCCGCCTGGCCGGTGTTGCCCTGCCGGACGCCAAAAAGAAACAGTACGGCGAACTGCGCCAGCGCCTGTCGAAACTGGGCAGTACCTTTGGAGAGAATGTACTGGATGCGACTAATGCCTGGTCCAAACAGGTGTCACGGGAAGATCTGAGCGGTTTGCCGGAGACGGCACTTGCCAGCGCCCAGCAAGCCGCGAAACAGGCAGGGGTGGAGGGCTATCTCATCAATCTTGAGTTCCCCTCACTGTCTCCGGTACTGAACTATTGCGACAACCGCGAACTGCGCGAAGAAGTGTATACCGCCAACTGCACCAGGGCCTCGGAACAGGGCCCTCACGCCGGGCAGTGGGACAATTCCAATATCATCGTCGAAATTCTTCAGTTGCGCACAGAGCTGGCAAAGCTGCTGGGGTTCGACAATTACGCCGAACTGTCACTCGCCACCAAGATGGCAGACGACCCGGATACCGTGATGGAGTTTCTGCAGCAACTGGCCGCACAGTCCCTACCACAGGCAGAGGCCGAGTTCCGTGAACTGGTAGAGTTTGCCAGCGCGCAGAGTGAACTCACTTCGCTGGAGGCCTGGGACGTAAGCTACTACAGTGAAAAGCTGCGCCAGAGCCGATACCAGGTATCGCAGGAAGACATCCGCCCCTATTTGCCAGCTGATAGGGTACTACTGGGCCTGTTCGACGTTGTAAAGCGCCTGTACGGCGTCGATGTCAGGGAGGTAGAGGCATTCGATAACTATCACCCCAGCGTGAAACTGTTTGAGCTGCTGCGCGGCGGGGAGGTTATCGCCCGCTTTTACCTCGACTTGTATGCCAGGGCAGACAAGCGCGGGGGGGCCTGGATGGACAACTGCCGGGTACGCCGCCTGACCGATCAGGGCCTGCAGATACCCGTGGCGTATCTGGTGTGCAATTTCACCGCACCGGTGGAAGACAAGCCTGCGCTCCTCACCCATACCGAACTCACAACGCTGTTCCATGAGTTCGGGCACGGACTGCACCATATGCTGACCCGCCAAACTGTGGCTGCAGTCTCCGGCATTAATGGTGTGGCCTGGGACGCCGTGGAACTGCCGAGTCAGTTCCTCGAGAACTGGTGTTGGGAGCGCGAGGCACTGGCATTTATTTCCGGACACTGGGAAACCGGCGAGCCGCTGCCGGAAGAGTTGCTCGATAAACTGCTGGCGGCGCGGAACTTCCAGTCCGGCATGATGATGGTCCGGCAACTGGAGTTTTCACTGTTTGATTTCCGCCTGCACCGCGAATGGGGCAGCGACAGCTTTGACTCGGTACAGGGCCTGCTCGATGAGGTACGCCAATTAGTTGGCGTGATTACACCACCCCCGTTCAATCGCTTCCAGAATGCCTTCTCACACATCTTCGCCGGCGGCTACGCTGCCGGTTACTACAGTTACAAATGGGCCGAGGTGTTGTCAGCTGACGCCTTCTCCCGCTTTGAGGAAGAAGGCATTTTCAATGAAGCCACCGGTGAGGACTTCCGCAAGCACATACTGGAAGTCGGCGGCTCCAGAGAGCCAATGGATGTATTTGTCGCCTTCCGTGGCCGCGAGCCCAGTATCAAGCCGCTGCTGCGGCACTGTGGGATAACCGGCTGAGCCCCGGTTATTCCTCACTGCCCAACCAGTTATAGACAATACCGGCCAGAGCGGCGCCCACAATGGGTGCCACCCAGAACAGCCAAAGCTGGGAGATCGCCCAACCGCCTTCAAACAGCGCCACCCCGGTGCTACGCGCCGGATTGACGGAGGTGTTGGTCACCGGAATACTGATCAGGTGGATCAGGGTCAGGCAGAGGCCTATCGCAATCGGCGCCAGGGCCGCGGGTGCACGCTTGTCTGTGGCGCCCAGAATCACAATCAGGAACATAAAGGTCATCACCACTTCCGTCACCAGTGCCGCGGTCAGGGTGTATCCACCGGGCGAGTGAACACCGTAACCGTTGGAGGCAAAACCACCCATCTCAAATCCGGGTGCACCCGTGGCGATCACATACAGGACAGCCGCGCCAGCAACACCGCCTAGTACCTGGGCCACAATGTAGGGTATAAGCTCCGACGCCGGAAAGCGGCCGCCTACCCACAAGCCGACAGAGACAGCCGGGTTGATATGACAGCCCGATATATGTCCGATGGCAAACGCCATCGTAAGCAGGGTGAGACCAAACGCGAGGGCAACGCCCAAAAAACCAATGCCCAGGCCCGGAAAACCTGCAGCCAATACCGCGCTGCCGCAACCGCCCAGAACCAGCCAGAATGTCCCGATAAACTCCGCACCGAGTTTTTTACTCATGCTCATGATCATATCTCCGACAATGGTTAAACCTGCTCTTCCCTGTGCACTCGTGAAAGCCTAGCATAGCCACGGAAGGAAGCCAGCGGCAGAAATACACCCGATTGGGTACTGCCCACTGCTGCGAAGGCGTGCAGATAACCTGAATAATAGTTAAAAATTACCTATTTTCTCTGCCGGTCTTGGAATTAGAATCTGCGCAGGCTCGGCACAGGCCGCCATTAGGCCGAGCCGGGCGAACCTCATCCTCTGGAGCGCACAGCTTGTCTACGACCACAAACCTTCTTCCCACTCTGATGCGGCCATCAAATACCAATTTCACCACCCGTCTGGTGACACTCCTGTTGGGTGCCGTGCTCCCCGCTATGGCATTGTCCGCAAATGCTGATACCTCAAGCGTTGGGCAGCACATTCCAACGGCGAGTGAGTTGCTCTCCGGCAGCAGAGTCGTGGAGGATAATTTCAACGCCACTACCGGGTTTCACCTCATCCAGAACACTATCCAACTGCAAACCCTGTTTACAGATACCGCAGCAAAAAGCACCTTTATTCTCGATTCTGGAGCGCCAATGACTCTCGCCGCACCGCTTGTGAGCGAACTGGGCCTGACACCGATGGCGAAGGCCACACTGGCAGGACCCGAGGGCGGCAGCAGCGAGGTGCCCGTGGTTCGCATACCGGAGATCTCGATCGCCGGATTGGTCTTTCAGAATGTCGGAGCCGTAGTGGACTGGGTGCAACCGCCCGATCCGCTTGCCTGCCTCTCCACTGCAGGGTTAATGGGTGCAAGCCTGTTACAGGCTGCGATCTGGCAGATCGACTTCCACAGCAAGCAAATCACCATCAGCAGTTCCCTCAATGGCTTGTCCGGACTCATGGACGCCAGCAAATTTCCGTTCAAGCGCTCTGATGCTGCTGGGTCTCCGCGCATTGCAGTCGGTGTGAGCGATGCCGAGAATGTATCCCTGCTGATCGACCTAGGCTTCAACGGCTCGATTGCAATACCCACTGCGCTGCTGGAAACGGCCGGTGACAGCATCTCTGACTCAGCGCCAACTGAAGTGGGACAGGCGTCCTCGACAGTCTTCGACAGCAAGGCGTCCACCGTACAAATCACCAGACTGAAGGAACTGCGTCTGGGAACACTGCGACTGAAAAACTTTCCGGTGGTTACCGGCACGGCTGTTTCGGACTTTCATGTCGGCATTGAGTTCCTGCGCCACTTTCGGGTAACACTCGACTGGGTGAACAATGATCTCTACCTGGAGCTGCGCGAGCCTTCAAGCGCACTTTATGATGACTTCGACACCTATGGCTTCGCGCCAAAGGCGCACAACGGCGGGCTGATTGTCGGTGCGCTATGGCGCGAGGGAGCGGCGGCGCAAGCGGGGCTTGAACTGGGTGACAGGCTCGTGGCCATCGACAATAGGGACACCACCGCACCTGACTTTGAATCCGTCTGTAGTCTGCTGGATGAGATTGGACTCTACGGCTCGAACGACGCGACCATCGCGGTCACAGTATTACGCAACGGGGTGAAAAAAACGGTGCAGGTGGCCAGAACGCCTCTGCTGTCGGGGCAATAAGGCTCGCTTCGGCTCAGCTGCTGCGCCAGTTGGCGCAGCCCTTCTGCCCAGGCCCGGATGCCACGCAAAGCTCGATCTCGCGCAAATCGTCGGCCGCGCTGTCCGCCAACAGCTGTTGCAACAGGTAGGCTGAAAACTCCTCAACGGTGGCGTTGCGGATGGGTAGCACCAGTGTGTCGCTGCACAGAAACAGCATTTCCTCGCCCGCAAAACTGACGCGATAACAGGCGCCCTCCTCGGTAACCGTCTGATACGGCGAGTCGCCGGCAAGAAGCATATACTCATCCAGTGCGTCGCAGAGCGCGGCGAGCCGGTTTTTATACACGTTGTAATCCGCAGAAAAGCCATTGTTGCCCATCGGGGCGACAATTTTGGCCGACACGGAATAGTTATGCCCGTGTAAACGCTCTCGCTCAGTGGCTGAAAAGATCGTGTAATGGGCGGCGGAAAACTTGTGGCTTTCCTTGTCGATATACAGCGTGGTCAATTGTTCCATCGCCACAGTTTAACCAAGGCGCACCTTGACGTCACTGCAGAAATCACGGAGCCTCACAGACTGTGACAGACATAATGCCGGGCGTCGACACCCGCGCGACAGACGAGACGTGTTATATGAAAGTAGCCATCATAACCGGTGCCAGTGTCGGCATCGGACGCGCCACTGCCCAGGCTTTCCTGGACGAGGGCTTCAACGTATTCAATCTGGCCCGGCGCGAATGTCCAATTGAAGCCGTGACCAACCTGGCGTGCGATCTGGCCAGTGCACAGGCGATTGAGCACTGCATCGCAACGCTGGTCCCGACACTGGCAGACTGCAGTGAAGTCGCGCTGGTGCACAACGCCAGCCAGATGCGCAAGGACAGTGCTGGCGATTGCGCGAGTGACAGCCTTGAGGCTGTGCTGGCGACCAATGTCATCGCCATCAACAGCCTCAACCAACAGCTATTGCCGCTGATGCCGGCATCCTCCAGCCTGCTGTACGTGGGCTCGACACTGGCTGAAAAGGCAGTCGCCAACTCGTTCAGCTACGTGGTAAGCAAGCATGCGCAACTGGGCATGATGCGCGCCAGTTGTCAGGACCTGATGGGCAGCGGCATTCACACCGCAATGATCTGTCCGGGATTCACTGATACCGAGATGCTGCGCACGCATCTGGGCAATGACCCGGAGGTGGCTCAGGCTATCGCCGGCATGAACAGTTTCGCGCGCTTCATCGAACCGGAAGAAATTGCCGAGCTAATCCGCTGGGCACATCACAATCCGGTGATCAACGGCGCCGTATTGCATGCCAATCTGGGCCAGAAGGAGAGCTGACAGCCGATGTTCAACACCGCGACCAGCGCACCAAACGGCCGTGGACCCCAGCGCGGACTAACGCCTCTCTGCGCGGTGCAACCCGCACCATGATCAGCTCCAAACTACCCGCCGTCGGCACTACCATTTTCACCGAAATGTCGGCGCTGGCCAACGCGTGTAACGCGCTGAATCTGTCGCAGGGCTTTCCCGATTTCGACGCACCGCCAGCACTGCTGGAGGCGATGGCCAGGCGCGTGATGGCAGGACACAACCAGTATGCGCCGATGGCGGGCCTGCCCGCGCTGCGCGAGCAGATTGCCGCCCAACTGTTGCTGCATCGCGGTGTGCACTGCGACCCCCAAAGCGAGATCACCGTGGTACCGGGCGCTACCGAGGGCATTTACTGCGCAGTGATGGCCTGCGTGCACACGGGCGATGAAGTGATTGTGCTGGATCCCAGCTATGACAGCTATGAGCCCGCCATCGCACTGGCCGGTGGGCGCGCCGTACATGTTCCGCTTGAGCCGGGCAGCTTCGCCGTCGACTGGCAGAAGGTGACAGCCGCCATCACATCCCGCACCCGGTTGATTATGGTGAATTCGCCACACAACCCCTGTGGTGCAACGCTTTCAACCGACGATATGCTGCAGTTGCAAGCGCTGGTGGAACAGCACAATCTGCTGGTGGTCAGCGACGAGGTTTACGAGCACCTGGTATTCGACGGCCGTCAGCATCACAGCGCACTGCAATTTCCGGCGCTGCGCCGGCGCAGCTTTGCACTGTTCTCTTTCGGCAAGACCTTCAGCGTCACCGGCTGGAAAACAGGCTACTGCGTCGCGCCCCGGGCGCTGACCGCAGAACTGCGCAAGGTGCACCAGTTTGTGTGCTTCGTAGCGGTAACACCGGTGCAGTTCGCGCTGGCGGACTTCATGGCAGCCGAACCGGAGTATCCCGCGACGCTGGCCGCATTTTACCAGCGCAAACGCGATCTCTTCTGCAATGCCCTGCAGGGTTCGCGCTTCGGGATTACACCCAGCGCGGGTACCTATTTCCAACTGCTGGACTACAGTGCGATCACCCGCACGCCGGACAGGCAACTGGCCGTGGACTGGACCCACCAGCACGGCATCGCATCCATACCGATCTCCGTTTTCTACGAGGAACCGTTCGAGCAGCACTACCTGCGTTTTTGCTTTGCAAAGACCGACGAGGTGCTGTTACAGGCGGCTGAGCGACTATGCAAAATTTGAACGTCACATTGGTGCAGTGCGAACTGGCCTGGGAACAACCCGAAGACAACCGGCGACAGATTGGCGATATCCTCGCCAACTCAGATCCCAACACCGACCTGATCGTACTACCGGAAATGTTCACGACAGGGTTCTCGATGAACGCGCTGGAAAACGCAGAAGCACCAGGCGGCGCAACCGAGGCGTGGATGACCGGACTGGCGAAAGAGTATGACTGCGCCGTGACCGGCAGTATCGCCGTACGTGTGGAACAGGGTGTTTACAACCGCATGCTCTTTGCCACCCCCGATGGCATACAACACTACGACAAACGCCACTTGTTCCGCATGGCAGGCGAACACAAGCGCTATCAGGCGGGAGAGCAGCGCGTGATTGTACAGTGGCGCGACTGGCGCATTCTGCTGCAAGTCTGCTACGACCTGCGTTTTCCGGTATTCAGCCGTAACCGCGAGGATTACGATCTCGCGCTCTACGTCGCCAACTGGCCGGGGGCGCGACGCTATCACTGGCGCCAGTTATTGATCGCCAGAGCTATCGAAAACCTGTGCTGTGTGGTGGGTGTGAATCGTATCGGCAAGGATGCCAAAGGGTTGGATTACAGCGGCGACAGTCTGGCGATCGCCGCTGATGGTCACTTGCTCGAAGATGCCCAAAGCAACAGTGTGGCCACGACCATTGCGCTGGATGCCGACGCACTACAACAGTACCGCGAGGGGTTTCCCTGCCATCTGGATGCCGATCGCTTCCATCTTGATTGAGTAGCGCGCTTACCAGCCCATCGCCTGTTTCACAAACGGGATCGACAGCGCGCGCTGCTCGGCAAGGGAGGCTTCGTCCAACGTATCCAGCACGCCCAGCAACTGCTCCATCGCGCGCGGCGCGCGACTGACGATATAACTGGCGACGCTCGCAGACAGCGATAAACCCCGGCGCATCGCTCGAAATTGCAGTATCGCGGACTTTGCATCGTCATCGCCCTCCACCAACTGGTAAACCACCGCCCAGCTCAGGCGCGAACGCAGATCCGCCAGCGCCACCGGCAGCGCGCGCGGCGGTGCATCAGCAGCCAGCAACAGACGGCAGTCCTGCTGCCGTGCACTGTTGTAGAGATTGAACAACGCCAGTTCCCAGTCGGGATCGCCCAGCACGGTATGTATATCGTCCAGGCACACGCGATCCATGCGCTCCACCCCCTGCAATACCTCCACTGGCGGGTATTCGCGCAACTGCGCCAGTGGCAGGTACAGCGTCTCGGCGCCTGTCACATGGCAGGACGCCTGCAGCAAATGTGATTTTCCGGTACCGGCAGTCCCATACAGATGAATGACCGCCTCACCGCCCGGCTGCATCTGCAGTTTGACGGCATCCAGCAGTGGCTGCGCCTGCGGCAACGCCAGAAAATTATCCATCGTGGCATCATCGCGCAAGTGCACCGCCAGCGACAGTTGGCGCTGACGGGGAGCCACTGCGGATGTGGACTTCGGCTCGGTCACCGCCACTGATAATTCAATTGCGTGGCATCGCCAAGTGTGGGGATAGCGGTCAATCGCTCGTTTAGCTCGATAATACCTGCGAGGCGCGCGGCATCGGTTTTCGCCAACAAACGGAATTCAACACGCTCGCCCTGTAAGCTTTCCAGATTGGCGTATTCAACCAGCTCCAGATTTTCCAACCAGTTGGCAAGTGCTGCGTAATCCTTGTAGTTCGAAATGCCATTGATCGTCAGGCGCAAGCCGCTGTCGTCTGCGCTACTGGTGGGCGCAACGGCATAACGCGAGGCCATATCCGCGGCCACAATATTCACGCCGCTGTTCAAGAACGCCTGCAAATCGGGCACGGTCACTGACCGGTTGATGCGGTCATCCTCACGAAAATAACTCCAGTCACCCAGCGATGTACCTGCGCTGGTAACTGCCAGACGCCCCGCCACCACTTCCTGCGCATTGTAGCGGGCGGAGGCGCGCTCTATAGAGGTGGCATCCAGCGACCAGACGTCCGCGGTACTGATTGCCGCAGTATCCTGGAGGTCGAACACAGGAAACTGTACCGGCACGCCGCGCCGCGAAAACGTATCCACGAGCAGCTGCGCCTCGTTCGGTGCAGTTTCCTGATTGATGAAGTGCCTGCCCTGTTCATCCTCAACCACGATCCAGACCAGCACCGCAGGGCGGTTGGCCGTCCACAACGGCGCACCGGACTCTGTCACGAGGTCGGTGATATAGCGGCCATCGAACTCGAAGCGCAGCGACAGTGCCGGAGCGGGTGGCGTACCACGCAGATAGGAGTATTGCAGAACGTGGCTACGGGCATCTTTCAGCGCCGCCGCGATACCCGGATACTGCAGTACACGCTTGGAG
This sequence comes from Halioglobus sp. D3-4, assembly GCF_055809315.1. Classification (NCBI taxonomy): domain Bacteria; kingdom Pseudomonadati; phylum Pseudomonadota; class Gammaproteobacteria; order Cellvibrionales; family Halieaceae; genus Halioglobus; species Halioglobus sp. D3-4. Next base: position 34,767 of record NZ_CM147907.1, on the reverse strand, counting down.
CCTGACACCTTGACCAGCACCTCCGCCATCGCCTCTTTAGACGCTGAATCCAGTACTTTAGAGCTCTGCTCGGTCACCGGCACGCTCGCCGCGTAGAGATCGGCGACCACTTCGGCCACTGTGCTCTGCGCTGACAGCAGGGCGAGCCATGCACATAATCCTGTCAACAACGGCGCCACGCACGCTTTTTTCACAGCCTTCTCCCACAGGGTTTGCCAAGCGCGCATTGTAGCAGCACTAAGCGCTACTGCGCATAGCCAAGAAACAGGCTATGAGCCAAAATGAGAGTGCGCTTGCCCCGCATGCACGATAAAATACCCGGCCTCAACCCCCACCAAATATTGACTGGACTCCACGCAATGAGCGATGACAACGGCAAAACGGCCCTGAGCTACAAGGATGCAGGTGTCAACATTGACGCCGGCAATGCACTGATCGAGCGGATCAAGGGCGTTTCCGGCCGTACCAAACGGCCCGAGGTACTGGGTGGATTGGGCGGATTTGGCGCTCTGTGCGAGATTCCCGCTGGTTACAGCCAGCCGGTTCTCGTGTCCGGCACCGACGGTGTCGGCACCAAGCTGCGCCTGGCTATGGACATGGGCATCCACGACACGATCGGCATCGATTTGGTCGCGATGTGTGTGAATGATCTGGTGGTAGCAGGAGCAGAACCCCTGTTCTTCCTCGACTACTACGCCACCGGCGCCCTCAACGTCGATACCGCTGTGGATGTCGTCACTGGAATTGGCAAAGGTTGCGAACTCGCGGGCTGCGCGCTGGTTGGCGGTGAAACGGCCGAGATGCCCGGCATGTACCAGGGTGAAGACTACGACCTGGCCGGCTTCTGTGTCGGTGTGGTGGAAAAATCCGGGATTATCGATGGCAGCACAGTCGCCGCTGGCGATGTATTGCTCGGCATTGCCAGCAGCGGTCCCCACTCCAATGGCTACTCGCTGATTCGCAAAATTCTCGAGGTCAACGTGGCCGACCTGGAGCAACCCGTGGGCGACACCACGCTTGGACAGGCGCTGCTGACGCCCACTACGATTTACGTCGAGGCGCTGTTGTCCCTGTTCAAGGACGTGAAAGTGAAGGCGCTGTCCCATATTACCGGCGGCGGGTTACTGGAAAACCTGCCTCGTGTGCTGCCGGCAGACTGCAATGCCCAGATCGACACCGGCAGCTGGCAGTGGCCCGCCGTCTTCGAGTGGTTACAGAGCTACGGCAATGTCGATACCAACGAGATGTACCGCACCTTCAACTGCGGTGTGGGTATGGTGCTGTGCGTGGCGCCGGAAGATGCCAGCAAAGCGCTGGAGCTGCTCAATAAAGCGGGGCACAACACTTGGGAAATTGGCCGTATCGCCGCCGGTGAAAATAGGGTTGAACTCCTGCCGTGAGCACAGCTGAACTACCCCGTCTGGCTGTATTGATCTCCGGGCGCGGCACTAACCTGCAGGCTTTCATCGACACCTGTAAGGACGGTACGCTGCCGGCGCACATCAGCCTCGTCATCAGTAACAACCCCGACGCGGCCGGCCTGCAGCGGGCCGAGCTGGCCGGTATTGCCACCCGCTGTATCAATCACCGCGATTTCAGCAGTCGCGAAACATTCGACGCTGCACTGGTAAAGGAGCTGCGCGCGCACTCCGTCGACCTGGTCATCCTGGCCGGCTTTATGCGCATCCTGACACCCGTGTTAATTGAGCCCTTCCTCGGGCGGTTGCTGAATATACATCCCTCGCTGCTGCCCAAATATCCGGGGCTGAACACACATCAACGGGCGCTGGATGCCGGTGATGCCGAAGCCGGTGCGACGGTGCACTTTGTCACCGAGGAACTGGACGGCGGCCCGCCAATTATCCAGACTCGCGTACCCATCCGACCCGGCGATACCGCTGACAGCCTCGCAAGTCGGGTGGCAGAACAGGAACATGTGATCTACCCGATCGCTGCGCGCTGGTTTGTTGAAGGGCGACTGACGCTGTGCGGGCAGCGGGCGACGCTCGATGGCGAGCCTATACCGGCGACGGGCATAGCCCACACCTGAGAGGCTACTTGTATGCATGTTGTCCTCTCCGACGCCTGGTCGGGTGAGGTAAGGTCGTCAGGCCTTGGGCAGTGTGACGCCGCGCTGACCCTGATATTTTCCACCGCGATCCTTATAGCTGACTTCGCAGACCTCGTCGGATTCAAAAAACAGCATCTGCGCCACGCCTTCGTTGGCATAGATCTTTGCCGGCAAGGTTGTTGTATTAGAGAATTCCAGTGTGACATGGCCTTCCCACTCGGGCTCCAGTGGCGTGACGTTCACGATAATGCCGCAGCGCGCATAGGTGGACTTGCCCAGGCAGATGGTAAGGACATTGCGAGGAATGCGGAAATACTCCACCGTGCTGGCCAGTGCGAACGAGTTCGGCGGAATCACGCAGACATCACTGACTACATCGACAAAGCTGCCCTCGTCAAAGCCCTTGGGGTCCACCGTCGCTGAGTTGATATTGGTAAACACCTTGAACTCGCGGGAACAGCGCACATCGTAGCCATAACTGGATGTGCCGTAGGAAATCAGCCGCTCACCACCACTGGCGCGTACCTGGCCGGACTCAAACGGCTCTATCATGCCGTGCTCGGCCGCCATTTCCCGGATCCATCTGTCTGCTTTGATACTCACGCGTCGGTCACCTGTAATTGAAATCAGTTCAGTCGTCGGAAATTTTTATCTCGGGAAACTGCTTCACAACGCCGTCGCTTGGCGCAGCCAATGCCTCCATCACTGCCGCCGCCGCATCCAGATAAATGCGGGTGACGTCTGAATCGGGTTCACTTTCCACAGTGGGCGTTCCGGCATCTGTCTGTTCCCGTATCGACAGTTTTAGCGGCAGGCTGGCCAGCAGGGGTACGCCATAATCTGCAGCGATACGCTCGCCGCCGTGCTCGCCAAAGATATGTTCGCTGTGCCCGCATTTACTGCAGATATGCACCGCCATATTCTCGATCACACCCAGCACCGGCACATCGACCTTGCGAAACATCTCGATACCCTTGCGCGCATCCAGCAGTGCGATGTCCTGCGGCGTGGTGACAATGACCGCGCCCGACACCTTGGCTTTCTGCGACAAGGTGAGCTGTATATCGCCCGTACCGGGCGGCATATCAATCACCAGGTAGTCCAATTCACCCCAGAGCGTCTGCTCCAGCATTTGAGCGAGCGCACCGCCGGCCATCGGGCCACGCCACACCATAGGCGTGCGGTCGTTGACTAGATAACCCATTGACATTGTTTTGAGATCGTACGCCTGAACCGGCAGCAGATACTGTCCACCCTGTTGCTCCGGGCGGGTATCGGCCGGCAAGCCCAGCATCAACTGCTGGCTGGGGCCGTAGATATCCGCGTCCAGCAGACCGACACTGGCGCCCTGCGCCTTGAGTGCGAGCGCGAGATTGACAGCGGTGGTGGATTTGCCAACGCCGCCCTTACCGGAGGCGACTGCGATAATGTGTTTGATCTGGTTCATGTGTACCTGTGATGCGCATGGGCCCTGGACCGAAAATCGGGCCGGTGTTTTCCCGGCCCGCTAGTATAGGGATATGGCAACGATACAACAATGCGGGAGCGCCGAAGCGCTGATGCGGCCGGAATTCGACTTTCCGACCGCGCGGGGCTGACTACTGACCTACTACAGCGATATTGAAGAAGCTGGTTGTGCCACTAACCTCATTACCCAGTATCAGCATGGGGTTACCGGTAGGGCTATCCTGCGCTGCCACGACTTTGATGGACTCGGGGCCCAGATCACCGACCAGCGCCAGGTCATCCTCGACATCATCCACACTGAAGTCGCGTGTATTGATGTACTGCACAAACTCGGACGCTTCCGGCGTGGTGATGTTGTACACCATAATGCCACCGACCCGTTCCAGGCCAATAAATGCGTAGGTGCGACCCTCGATTTCAGCAATCTCAATCGCCTCGGGCTCCGGCCCTTTATCGTCGGAGCGGTCATCGCCTTCATTATCGTCATTACTGGCATTGAAATGCTCTCCCAGGCGATTAGAGGTAATCACCTCAAAATCGCTGCCGGAATCGAACACCGGCTGACCCGTCTGCGTATTCCAGATCGTGAATGAGCGCGCGCCGTAGGCATACAGTGCTTCATAGGTGCAGTCAGCTTCAGGCTGCCCGGTCGTCGCCAGCGAAGCGCAGGTGCCGGTGGTACCGAGATTCGCAATCACCTTCAGACGACCCAGTTTTTCATCCTCTTCAAAATCCTCGCCGGCCAGAGCGACCAGATCGGGATCAAAGCCCGCGCCGTTATCGGATATATCCTTAATTCGCACTTCGTCGAGGTAGTGAAAGCAGTCACCGTCATCGTAATCGAAACCACCTTGCGCCTCACAATCATCGGAACTGTCGGCATCCGTCAGGTATTCGCGGCCATCTCCTTCGTTGGCTGTAACGACATATGTGACGCCATCAAATTCGAAGGCATCCGCACTGTCCGGCATATAAGCTCCGAACACCGGTATATTGCGAATATTTACGCCATTGTCGCGGTTGCTGGGATCTATTTCATTGCCGGGAACAGAGTAGTCCTTGTAACCCAGACCCATCACTTTCTCGATGCTGTTGGTGGTGATATCCACCACGGCAAAGGCATTGTTTTCCTGCAACGTAACCCAGGCGGTGCTGCTGTCGGCAGAGACGGCAATGTATTCCGGCTCGAGGTCCTGGGCGACCGATGCGGCCTTGGCCGAGATACGCACTGGCCCGGTTAATCCGCCGTTGTTAAACGCGGTAAAATCCAGTTGCGTCACATTGGCCTGCGTAACACTGGCAACCCCGGCAGAGACATCGATAATGGTGATAGAACCCGGAGGATCGACAGAGTAGTCACTATTGGGCTCGCCCTCATTGGCCGCCAACACAGTATTGCCATCGGGCGTGAAGATCACCATATCGGGCAGGGCTCCGGCTTCCACAACACTGAGGAAGGTGCCATCTGTCTGGTAGAACGCGATATAGCCATTGGCTTGCTTATTGTCTGCTTCGATCGCCACCGCCAGAACGCCGTTGCTAACCGCTACGCTGTTGGCTGCGCCGAGGTCGCTGGTACCCATGCCAAGCGCGCTGGCAACATCTGCCGCCACATCCAGCGTCATCGTCAACGTCGGCGATGACGGTGCTGAGGCATCAATCACATCGATCTGACCCGAATTGGCATTGACAACATAGGTCATGCGCGTTGCAGGGTCATAGTCTACAATCTCTGCCGCGGACTCATCGAAGACACCAGTTTCATAGCGCCCCATCAACGACAGGGATATTGTCGTCACTGTGGCATCACTGCCATCGGAGCCTGCCGGCCCCGCGGGACCAGCGGGACCCGTCGCGCCTACGGGGCCATCATCACCGTCGTCACCGTTACAGCCCATCAGTACCAGTGGCAGGCTTACAGCCGACAGCGCGAGCATTTTCTTCCAATTCATTGATTCACTCCAGATTACGTTTTTTGTGTGTTGTATTGCAGCCCGAGAAGTTAGTCGCTCCCCGTGAACGTCTGGTGAAAGAACGATGAAGGAAAAGTGAAGGATTAGTGCCGGAGAGCGGTTTAACACTGGTACTGTGACAAATCAGTGACAGCACAGGACGCACTGCGAGCCCAGGTGGAATTACCCCTGTATTCGCTAGCGGACAAGGTGCGAACCCAGTATCGAACCAGGCAACGTCATCGGGCGGGTGAAACACACGGACAAAAACGCTATAGTAACGCCCCTTTTTTCGGACACAGACAATCGCCATGCCTGCATCGGCTCCACGCAAAATCCTGGTAACCAGCGCATTGCCCTATGCCAATGGTTCCCTGCACCTCGGACACCTCCTCGAACAGGTACAGACCGATATCTGGGTGCGCTTTCAGAAATCGCGGGGACACCACTGCCTCTATGTCTGTGCCGATGATGCCCACGGCACCGCAATCATGCTGACCGCAGAGAAGCTCGGCATCACACCGGAACAGCAGATCGAGAATATCCAGCGCGAGCATATGCGTGACAGCGCCGGCTTCCTGATCGGCTTCGACAACTTCCATACCACGCACAGCGAAGAGAACCGCGTCTGGAGTGAAACCATCTACCAGCGCCTTAAGGACAACGACCATATTGCGTCACGCGCAATCACACAGGCCTTCGACCCAGAAAAACAACTGTTTCTGGCAGACCGCTTTATCAAGGGCACCTGCCCGCGCTGTAAAACAGCAGACCAGTATGGCGACAACTGCGAGGCCTGCGGCGCGACCTACAGCCCCACCGACCTGATCGACCCAGTATCAGCGATCTCCGGCGCAAAACCCATCGACAAGGAATCCATCCATTTCTTTTTCAAGCTGCCCGAGTTCGAGGGCATGCTCAAGGAATGGCTGGCTTCGGACAGTCTGCAACCGCAGGTGGCAAACAAATTGCGGGAGTGGGTCGAAGCCGGGTTGCAGGAGTGGGATATCAGCCGTGACGCACCCTATTTCGGTTTTGAAATTCCCGGCGAACCCGGCAAGTATTTCTATGTCTGGCTGGATGCACCTATCGGCTATATTGCCAGCTTCCAGAACTACTGTGATCGCACCGGGCACCCGTTTGACGAATACTGGCAGTCCGGCAGTGATACCGAGTTGTACCATTTCATCGGCAAGGACATCATCAATTTCCACGGCCTGTTCTGGCCGGCCATGTTGCAATCAGCCGGGCTGCGCTCGCCGTCTGCGATTTATGCACACGGCTTCCTCACGGTCAACGGCACCAAGATGAGCAAGAGCCGCGGCACCTTCATTAAGGCCAGCACCTATCTGGAGCACCTTGACGCACAGTATCTACGCTACTATTTTGCCGCCAAGCTCAGTGGCTCTGTCGATGACATCGACCTGAATCTGGAAGACTTTGTACAGCGGGTCAATTCCGATGTAGTCGGCAAAGTAGTCAACATCGCCAGCCGCTGTGCCGGTTTTTTGCGCAACAACTTCGACAACAAGCTGTCGACACGCTGTGCGGAAGAAACCATGGTCGAATCCTTTATCGACAGCGGTGAAGGCATTGCTGAACTGTACGAGCAGCGCGAATTCAACAAGGCGATCCGTGAGATCATCGCGCTGGCGGACCGCGCCAACCAATATATCGACGAGAAAAAACCCTGGGCCCTGGCCAAACAGGAGGGCACAGCACAGGAGGTTCACGATGTCTGCAGTGTAGGCATCAACCTGTTCCGTGTATTGATGACCTATCTCAAACCGGTGCTGCCGGCGATGGCAGAAAAATCCGAGGCCTTCCTGCAGTGTTCACTGGACTGGACCACACTGCAATCTCCTCTGACGGCGCATGCGCTGGCCGAGTTCAAACTCCTGCTGACGCGTATCGATCCAAAGCAGGTGGCGGCAATGGTAGACGCGAGCAGAGAAACCCAGGCTGAGGCCGCAGCACCGACAGCCAAAACCAAAGCCAAGTCAAAGAAAGCGAAACCCGCTGCCAATGCAGCGCCTGCGGATACCATCGAGTTTGATGACTTCGCCAGGATTGACCTGCGGATTGCCGAAATCGTTGCAGCAGATCATGTTGAGGGAGCCGATAAACTGCTGCGCCTGACACTGAGCCTCGGTGAGTACGCCGAGCAGAAACAGGTATTCGCCGGCATCAAGTCGGCCTACCAACCGGAAGCCCTGGTGGGGAAGCTGACGGTGGTTGTGGCCAACCTGGCGCCGCGAAAAATGCGCTTCGGCGTGTCAGAGGGCATGGTGCTAGCGGCAGGCCCCGGCGACAAGGAAATATTCCTGCTGGAGCCACACGCGGGGGCGAAGCCCGGTATGCAGGTAAAATAAGCGGACGTTTTTTTACAGACTAATGGGTATTAGTTCGCAAATTCAGACTGCCTAAATTTCCTGTAAACGCTAGAATAGGCAGCTTGAGAAAAAAAGAGTGAGCACCGTGATCGACACCGGTGCCTGTTGAGAGCACAACAATGTTGGCAGACTATTCCATATTGTTGGTCAGTGCGATACTGGTCAACAATTTCGTACTGGTACAGTTCCTGGGGCTGTGCCCGTTTATGGGTGTGTCCAACAAACTCGAGGCCGCCATGGGCATGTCCATGGCGACCACCTTCGTACTGACTTTGGCCTCAGCCTGCAGCAACCTGACTTACCATTTTTTGCTCCTGCCGCTGGGCCTGGGTTATCTAAAAACGATCGCCTTTATTTTGGTAATCGCAGTGGTGGTACAGTTCACTGAAATGGTGATGCGTAAGACCAGCCCACTGCTGCACCGCGTGCTGGGTGTCTATCTGCCCCTTATCACCACCAACTGCGCCGTGCTGGGCGTTGCCCTGCTCAATATCAGCAAGGATCACAGCTTTCTTCAGGCCCTGTTCTACGGCTTTGGTGCCGGCGCCGGCTTTTCGCTGGTACTGGTCCTGTTTGCCGCAATGCGCGAGCGCCTGACGGTCGCGGATGTGCCGGCACCCTTCAAAGGCGCCGCCGTCGGCATGATTACCGCCGGGCTTATGTCGCTGGCCTTTATGGGTTTTGCGGGACTGGTATAAACGCTTGTGATTGCTTTTCTTACCCAGTATCCGCTGCTCGCCGCCCTGCTCGCTCTGGTCGGGCTGGCCGCTGTGTTTGGCGCGCTGTTGGGTTTTGCCGCAGTAAGGTTCAAGGCAGAGGGCAACCCGATTGCGGATGAGATCAACAACATCCTGCCCCAGACCCAGTGCGGTCAGTGCGGCTATCCCGGTTGCCGGCCCTATGCCGAGGCGATCGCCAATGGCGAAGACATCAATAAATGCCCGCCCGGTGGCGAGGCCGGAATTCAGGCGCTGGCAGACCTGTTGGACGTTGAGCCGCTGCCGCTGGACTCGGAACACGGCGAGGTCGCCACCGCACCGTCTGTTGCCTTTATTCGCGAAGCGGAATGTATCGGCTGTACCAAGTGTATCCAGGCCTGCCCGGTCGATGCCATCGTCGGCGCGGCCAAGCAGATGCACACTGTCATCATTAGTGAGTGCACCGGCTGTGACCTGTGCGTGGAACCCTGCCCCGTCGACTGTATCGATATGATTCCCCCTCAGGAAACCTTACAGACCTGGCACTGGAACCTGCCCGATCCGGTCAGCCGCAGCGTGGACATCATCGCTACGGATGCCCCGCGGGACGAGCCACCACGGGATCGCGCAGCATGAGAAAGATCTTTGGTTTCCACGGCGGCATCCATCCGCCGGAGAACAAGCACCAGTCCATGCGCACCCCAATTGCCGACGCCGGCATTCCGCCGGAACTGGTCATCCCATTGTCCCAGCACATCGGCACACCGGCCGGTGTAGTCGTTGAAATTGGGCAACACGTGCTAAAGGGTCAAATGATCGCCGAGGCGCAGGGCTTTGTCAGCGTGCCCAAACACGCACCGACCTCGGGTACCATTCAGGCGATAGAGGACAGGCTCATCGCCCACCCCTCCGGGCATCTCGCCCCGTGTATCGTCATCGTGCCCGACGGCAAAGATGAATGGATCGAGTGCACAGGCACACCGCACTATGAGACGCTGGACAAGGTAAAACTGATTGAGCTTATCCGCCATGCCGGCGTGGCGGGCATGGGCGGCGCCGGTTTCCCGAGTTCAGTCAAACTCTCGGTCAAAACCGGCACTCATATTGAAACCCTGATTATCAATGGCACCGAGTGCGAACCCTATATCACCGCCGATGACGCGCTGATGCGCGAGCGCGCGGAGCAGATCATAGAGGGCGCCAAAATTCTGCGCTATATCATCGGCCCTCAGGAAACACTGATCGGCGTTGAAGAAAACAAACCCGAGGGTATCGCCGCGCTGCGCGCGGCAGCACAGGGCAGCGGCATTGAAGTCGTTGATTTCCCTACCAAGTATCCATCCGGTGGCGAAAAGCAGCTGATCGAGATACTCACCGGCAAGCAGGTACCCAGTGGCGGCCTGCCTTCACAGGTGGGCGTGGTCTGCCAGAACATTGGCAGCACGGTGGCAATCTATGATGCCGTGGTTCACGGTAGGCCATTGATATCCAGGGTGACCACTGTCACCGGCAATGCTGTGCGCGATCCGCAGAACTTCCAGGTACTGCTCGGTACCCCGATGCGCTATTTGCTGGAGAAAGCCGGTTACCATCCGGAGAAGAACCGGCGCCTGATTATGGGTGGGCCGATGATGGGATTCACGGTTCCCGACAGCGACGTCCCCATTGTGAAGACCACCAACTGCCTGCTCGCGCCCACCGAAGCTGAATTGCCGACACCGCCGCCGGCCCAGGCCTGCATCCGCTGCGGCATGTGCGCCGAGGCCTGCCCGGCAAGCCTGTTGCCACAGCAGCTATTCTGGTTCGCCCAGGGCAAGGAATTCGAAAAACTGGAAGATCACAACCTGTTCGATTGCATCGAGTGCGGCGCCTGCTCCTACGCCTGTCCCAGCAATATACCGCTGGTGCAGTATTACCGCGCATCGAAAGCCGAAATTCTGCAGCAGCGTCGCGATCATGAAAAGGCGGAGGCGTCTCGCATCCGTTTCGAGTCACGCCAGCGTCGCCTGGAACAGGCGGAAGCAGAGAAAGAAGCCAAGCGCGCCGCACGCAAAAAGGCCGCGGAGAAGCGCGCCCAGACTGCGAGCAGCGACAGTGGCGAAGATCCGATACAGGCAGCCATTGCGCGCGCCCAGGCAAAGAAAGCTGCACAACAGAGTGGCGATGGTGAGCAGAGCGAACTGGAAAAACTGGAAAAAGCGGTGGTCTCTGCGCAGAAACGGCTGGATACCGCGACGGCCAAACTGGAGCAGGCCAAAGCTGAAGGCAGCGACCTGGTGGAGGCCCTGCAGACTGGTGTAGACAAAACCCGCACCAAACTGGCCACCGCCGAACAGGCGCTCAGTGAGTATCAGAAGTCGCACAATCAGGAGACCACCGCAGAGGCTGAGCCACCGGTAGACGCAGCCAAGGCCGCAATCGAAAAAGCGATGGCAAAACGCAAGGCTGAGGCCGCACTGAGTCCGACAGAGAAGGCGCAGGCCGATCTCGCCAAACTGCAGCAGCGCCTGCAAAAAACCGAAGAGAAATTGGCCCAGAGCAAAGCCAATGGCGACGAGGAGAAAATTATTGTGGCGCTGGAATCCACTGTGGTGCGCCTGACCGAAAAAATCAGCGCCACCGAGCAAGTGCTGCAATCGGCAGAGGACGCCTGACATGGCCCTGATACGCCTCACCTCGCCCCACGCCCACGGCCCCATGAGCACGCAGCGCGTCATGCAGTATGTGCTGCTGGCCACCGTGCCGGGCATTATCGTGCTCACTCACTTCTTCGGCTTTGGCACACTGGTCAATATTCTCTGGGGCTGTGTGGTCGCTGTCGCCTGCGAATCGCTGGCGCTCAAGCTCCGGCGTCGTCCGCTGGGGTTTTACCTGAAAGATTGCAGTGCATTGGTCACGGCGTTTTTGCTGTGTATTGCGCTACCGCCCTACTCCCCGTGGTGGCTGATCGCTGTCGGCATCGCCAGCGCGATACTGCTGGCCAAGCAGTTGTATGGCGGCTTGGGCTACAACCCCTTCAATCCGGCGATGGCCGGCTACGTGATCCTGCTTATCTCCTTCCCGGTACAGATGACAACATGGGCGGCGCCACTGGGCGCGGGCGGCGAAGTGCCCGGCCTGTGGCAGGCGCTGCAGGCTTGTTTCACCCCCGGCCAGTATGACGCGGTAACCATGGCGACACCGCTGGACGTGTTGAAACAGAACAACAGCTTGCTGATTGATGACTTGTGGCAGCAGAGCCCGCAGTTTGGCACCTTTGCCGGCATCGGCTGGGAGTGGGCGAATGTCGCGTTTCTGGCTGGCGGAGCCTGGTTGCTATACAAGCGGATTTTCACCTGGCATGCCCCGGTCGCGATGCTGGCCAGCCTCAGTCTCCTCGCCGCAATTTTTTATGATGGCGGCAGTTCCGCCAGCGGCGGTTCACCCCTGTTTCACCTGTTTAGCGGCGCGACGATGTTCGGCGCCTTCTTCATCGTAACCGACCCCGTCACCTCCGCTGTATCTCTTCGCGGCCGCCTGATCTACGGCGCGCTGATCGGGGTGCTGGTGTACGTGATACGGGTGCGGGGCAACTACCCCGACGCGATTGCCTTTGCCGTGTTGATCATGAATTTTTCCGCGCCGTTTATCGACTACTACACCCAGCCTCGCACATATGGTCACAGCGACAAACGGGGAGAGAAGTAATGCTCGGGCAGTCGATAACACGCAACAGCCTGCTGCTGGCACTCTTCGCCGTGTGCACCACGGCGCTGATCGCCGGCACCTACCTGCTGACCCGGGACGATATCGCGGAACAGAAGCGGCTGGCGGAAGAGAAGGCACTGCTGGAAATCATCCCCCGGGAACGCCACGATAACTCCATGCTGGACGACACCATCGCGGTTGGCCCTGCAGATGAGGGGCTGGGCCTGCGCGAGGATAAGCGGATCTATATTGCGCGCCAGAATGGAGAAGTGATCGCGGCCATTATCCCGGTGGTAGCACCCGACGGTTACACCGGTGAGATCGAATTGATTGTCGGCGTAAACACCGATGGCACCATTGCCGGCGTACGCGCCCTGACACACAGGGAGACGCCGGGGCTGGGCGACAAGGTCGACGTCAAGAAATCCGACTGGATACTGGATTTTGCCGGCCGCTCGCTGCGCAATCCAACACTGCAGGGCTGGGCGGTGAAGAAAGACAAGGGCGTTTTCGACCAGTTTACCGGCGCCACCATCACACCGCGAGCGGTTGTCGCAGCCACCCTTCGCGCCTTACAATTCGCCCAGGCCAATAGACAGCTCCTGTTCGACGAACCGGACCCCGCGCCCACTGGAGAAGATTGAGAATGGCAGAAGTCAGCTATAAAGACCTCTCGCTTAACGGCCTGTGGAAGAACAACCCCGCCATCGTGCAGCTGTTGGGCCTGTGCCCGTTACTGGCTGTCACCGGCACGGTGGTCAATGCCATCGGTCTGGGGTTAGCCACCACCATGGTGCTTATCACGTCCAACACGGCGGTATCACTGATTCGCAATATCGTCTCCGACGCGATTCGACTGCCCGCGTTCGTGATGATTATCGCCGCGGCCGTCACCTGTATTGAGTTGCTGATGCAGGCCTACACCTACGAGCTGTACGAGATTCTGGGTATATTCCTGCCGCTGATTACCACCAACTGCGTGATCCTCGGCCGCGCCGACGGCTTTGCCGCCAAAAACTCGCTCGGCCCCTCGGCCTACGACGGGTTTATCATGGGCATGGGCTTCGCGGCGGTACTGGTGCTGCTGGGCGCACTGCGCGAACTGACCGGTACCGGCGCATTGTTTGCCAATATGGACTTACTGTTCGGCCCCGGTGCAGCCGACTGGAAAATTGAGTTCTTCGGCGATTACCAGCCGTTCCTGTTGGCGATTCTGCCACCGGGGGCGTTTATCTTCACCGGCCTGATTATCGCGGTAAAAAATATCATCGATGACCAGATCAAAAAGCGTGAAGCCGCGCTGAAAGCCAAACCGGTTAAAGGCGCCAAACGCGTACGCGTCACCGGCACCGTGTCCTAGGTTTTCTCCCCGCTCAACACCATCAGGGTGTCCAGCAGTTCATCCACGGCTGCATCATCCATGCCGTGGTTGTCCTCGTCACAGCTGTAGGTGATAAAGAGTAGCAGCGCGCCGTGGAACACATACCACTCGCGAACCCCCGTCTCCTCTTCAATATAGCGACTGTGCACACCGCGGAAGTCCCCCAGCGTGACCGGTTGCCAGTCCAGTGGCTGTTCAGATTCCTCCCGTGCGATATCGAGGACAGTGTGCGCGTCAAACTCACCCTCTTCCTTGTGCAGGGTGCTGATTTCAATACAACCGACATCGTCCCGATCACCGACCAGAATACTGTCTTCTTCCGAGTCAGCCCACCATTCCGGCGGAATCGCCATGCTCCACCACTCGGTTTCAAGCACATTCATTCGCAGTTCCTTTTAGCGGTTTGGACATTAACAGCGCATTCTCGCGCGTATCGCCACGAGGGTAGTAATTTTTGCGTATGCCATCCAGTGAAAAACCGTTGGCTGTGTACAAAACTCTGGCAGCCGTATTGGATTCACGGACTTCCAGCAGACAGCGCAGCGCACCTTCGTGCTCGGCGCGATCGAGGGCTGCCAACAACAGCGCCCGGCCCAGCCCCCTTCGCTGGTATACCGGGTCTACAGCGATACTCAGCAGCGTGGCCTCGTCCAGTACCAGGGATACCACCACAAACCCGACGATCTGCGAGACCTCTTCAGCCACCAGCACCCACGAGGAATGTCCCTCGCTCGCCGCACATGCGGCGGCAAACTGCGCCTCACTCCAGGGGTGGATATTGACGCCGGCATCGATCGCCGCGAGTCTCTGGGCATCGGCCACAGCGGCTGGCCGGAATGCGTGCGTCACGACGTCCCGAGCAACGGCTGCAGATCGCGCCATACCTGTTGCTTGAGCGTGGGGTCGGCCAGAATCTCAGCACTACTGGCCGTATTCACAGAAAGAACGTCCAGCTGTGACAGCGGCAGGCGCTTGGCTGCAGACTCCCCCATCAGGACCAGCCCGCGACACCCACACTGCTCCAGACGCCGACTGACAAATGCCGCCACACTGGCACGCGCGGACACCTCGCCCTGATCGAGCTGGCGATTGCTATGAAGTGGCCAGTCAAACTGCGCCATCTCGGGTTTAGGCACAGGGAGTCCTGCGCCCGAAGAAAGTGCGAGCGCATGAGCCATGGCCTGCACCAGGTGTACCTGTTCCGTAGCCAGCGGCATGCCGTGCAACTCCTCCAGCCACAACCATCCCCCGGCAACAATGGCGCTCAGGCTGAATCGCGGCACCACCTCTGCGCCCGGGGAGACCTGGGGTGGCGGCTCGGTTTCAGGGTGCTTCTTTCGGGTTCCAAGGTCGAAATCCGGGCGGGTGAAGCCCGCTGGCTGTTGCCTTGATCCAGCAGCATCACCAGAAACATCGGCCAATTCCGGGGCCGTATCGGCGGGCATCAACCCCGCAGTCGGCACAATGGCCAAACGCGGTGTGACTGCGGCACCGGGCAACTGGGTACGCGACACATAGCTGTCGATTTCCAGTGCATCCAGATAGGCCATGCGCCGCAGTTCATTCATCGGAGGTCTCACGTTTTCCGGTGTTTATCCGGGTGAGAGTCTAACAGCATTTCCATCGCTGCTATAGGAAACGCCAACCGTGGCGATTAAAAAACCGTATCCCGGAGCGGATAAAATAGCGCAGGTGAAGATGGCCTTTGCTGGCCGCATACCCGCCGTGGTGCACAATGCGCATAGCCGGGTCAAACACCAGCCGGCCCTGCGTTGCCAGGCGCAGCGACAGGTCAAAATCCTCAAAGTACAGGAAAAAATCCTCATCGAAGCCGTTCACAGCGCGCAACGCTGCTGTGCGCATCAACATAAAGCAGCCACTGGCGATCTCGACTTCAGCGGTAGCTTTCCCGCTGCAGAGGTCGCGCATTTCGTAGCTGGCCAGTTGCCGCTGAAACAAGCGGCGCACAACAGCGGGCGCAAAGCCGCGTAACAACAGCACCAGCACCGTTGGATAGCGCTTGCACAAAAACTCCTGCTTGCCGTCACTGCCCACAACACCGGGGCTGAGCAGCACGATATCACTGGACTGGCGCAATGCTGTCAGGCCCGCTTGCAGTGTATCGTCCTGTAATTCTACATCGGGATTGAGCACCAGGTGATATTCACTGGTAAGCCCAGGCAGTACCGTATTATGGCCGTGTCCGAAGCCCATATTGCTGGATTGGGGGGCATAACGAACGTCGAACCACTCACTCTCTGGCCAGCCGTCGAGTTGCGACTGCAAGTCACCCCGATAGGCCATGTCGGATGCATTGTCGACCAGCCAGACCGTCACCGGCCCCAGAAGGCCCGCTTCTCGCGCTTGCCGAGCTGAATGCCTTAGGCTGTCTACAGTGGCGCACACCAGCTCCAGTGAGCTGTTGTAGAGCACTATGGACACGGAGAGGCGAGCCTGGGCACGGGTGCTGTCATTCATCGCGCAGATGGTAACAGCTAGCCGGCACCGCGCAATACGGGATCACCCGAAGCTGACAGACAGGGCCGGAAATCGGCACAATCCTGGTTTCATATACCCAGTTGGAATGTAAACAGGCGCCACCTCGCCTCCCCGTGATGAGACGGCAATGCTCCGGCACAGCCAACCTTGTGTAAAAAATCACAAAAGTTGCCTATCACCCTGTTATTAATCGAGTTTTCAGGCAATGTGATGTTAAGCTGATACCGGTAACACATTCAGTGGTCGAGGCTGGGGCAAAACCCCGAATCAGGGACGACAAGACAACGTTAACAGGCAACACCAATAAAAACCGCTGCACGGCGGGCAACAGGGGATAAACATGATCAATCGGGGCGCTACGCTTGTCAGCCGTCTGGCTGTTTTAACTGCATTTCTGTTCACGCTCGCCGCCTGTGGCGGGGGCGGCGGAGGCGGCAGCACGTTCTACGATGAAGACGGCGCCAGCAGCAGCGGTGGCGACCCCACCCCCTCGTTGTCTTTAGCACTGTTTGACGCCGAGGGAGAACCGACAGATACCGTGACGTCTGGAACACCCGGAACGCTCGTAGTGAGCATGCCAGGGGGAACCCGGAATGTGCTGGTAACAGCTGAAACAGACATAGGTACCCTCTTGCCCGAATCAGGCACAGCTCTAACCAATCTGCGTGGCGAAGCGACCTTCCAGATAACCGCTGGCCTGGACTCCGGCAGTGGCACTGTCACCGCTACGGCAACAACCGCCGACGGTGACTACACAGGCTTCCTGACGATAAACGTGGAGGCCGGTTCGATCTCGCTTGCATTGTATGACCCTGAGGGCAATGAAACCAATACGGTGACGTCCTCGTCTCCGGGTACTTTGAGAGCAACGGTCGAAGGCAGTGGCGCGAATGTTCTGGTCTCTGCGACCACCGAAGTTGGTGTGCTTTTTCCTGAATCAGGAACAGCATTGACGAATGAAGCCGGTGTAGCAACCTTTCAGATTGAAGCAGGCGCTGAAAAGGGTGCTGGCAACGTTACGGCGACCGCAACTACCGACGCGGGCACGATTTCCAGCGACCTGGCATTTCAGGTGGGCGACAGTGGGCTGCGACTTGGATATTACGATGACAACAATCAGTTCGTCGAAAATCAAATTTTAATTGAACCCGCTTCCACCGTTTCTGCAGGGGGCAATGCCCAACTGTCGGTAGTCGTCCTGAATGAAGAAGGTGACCGGGTAACAACCGCGGAAGAAGTGAGGTTCAACAGCGGCTGTATCGCAGCCTCACTGGCGACAATAAACCCGGAAGTTGCACAATCTATCAACGGGCAGGCGTCCACATTGTATTCTGCGACCGGCTGCTCCGGAGTGGACAACATCACCGCCAGTCTGGCAGGCGCGGATGCACAGGCTTTTGGCCAACTGACTGTCGCTGGCCCGACAGCAAATGCCATTGAGTTTGTCAGCGCAGAACCGCTGCTGATTGTGCTAAAGGGCACCGGAGGCCAGGGCCGGGATGAAACATCCACGGTTGTGTTCCGTGTAGTTGATGGGTCTGGCAGTCCGCTGCAAGGTGTGACGGTTGGATTTTCGCTTACAACCAGTGTTGGCGGACTTTCGTTGTCAAAAACGTCTACGCTCAGCGATGGTGATGGCCAGGTGAGTGTTACCGTTCAATCAGGAGAAATTCCAACAGTAGTGCGGGTTCTGGCATCAGTCGATAGTGGTAGCGGCAACCTAGTCACGACCGTATCGGACTTGCTTACCGTGACAACCGGATTACCCGATCAAAACTCGATCAGCCTTTCCGTTGGCGATTGTGGCGACGGCGGTAGCTTTGTCGTCGCCGGCGGGATGACCACCGATGGTCTATGCCGATTGTTGACGGTCGCTATGGCAGACAAGTTCAACAATCCGGTGGTAGATGGCACGGCTGCCGTGTTCACCACAGAGTACGGTTCAATCGAGAGCTCTTGTACAACAGTCGGGGGTACATGCTCTGTCGAGTGGAGCAGTCAGGAGCCCCGGTTTCCGACGCTCACAGGGCAAACTTATGTTGTAGGCATAAACTCATCTGTCACCTGCCCCAGCTTTCCAAACTCTAACTCTGGTCCTATTCCTTGCCCCGATGATCTGGGATGGATTCGAGGTGGGCGCTCAACGATTCTGGTAACAGCGCTTGGCGAAGAGTCTTTCATCGACCGCAACGGAAATGGCGTGATGGATCAGGATGAGTCGACTCTATTTGAGAATATGCCTGAAGCCTTTCTTGATGAAAATGAGGACGGTGTTTACACACCTGCGCTGAATATTTGCCCTCCAGAGCTGAATTCCGGCCCGCTGCGCTGCATCGCGGGTCAGGAAGAGACTTTTGTCGACTTCAATTCGAACGGTGTCTATGACTACAATGATGACCCCGAGTGGTACAATGGCCTACTCTGCCCAGTTGAAGGCGACGGCATATGGTGTAGCCGAACCCTGATCAATGTCAGGGGCTCGCAGGTTATCACTTTGGGTGATGGACCCAACTTCACCCCCCCTCGTTTTGTCATCGAAAACCAAACTGGAAATACAGAGACCGTCACTGTCTATTTTGCGGACTATTACAACAATCCGCCACCTGCAGGTTCCACCGTAACGGTGGCAGCCGTAGATAATTGTAAAATAGAAGGGCCTTCGAGTTCCGATGTCTTTAACCAGTCAGGGAGTGGCGCCTTCCAATTCACGTACAAAACTTCCCGTGAAGTCAAGGATCCACCTGAGACGGGTACAGTGAATGTGACACTCTCCACTCCAGAATCCACTTTGACCTGGCCCCGAGACTGCTACTAGCAATGCCGCACGAGGCGCGTCTTTTGGACGCGCCTCAAACCCTCTTCTCGCAACAAGCGGCAAAGAATGGATGCGCCCGATCGACAGCATTCGCCAATGGAATGAGCCGCCAATCCCCAAGTTGATTCCTTACCTACGCCTCTGCCACCGATCCTCCGGCAAACAGGGTCAAGCCGTATTCAAACTCATTGCACCAGCCCATCCATGGGGGGCCACGCGGGCACCCACACACGCGGGTTTGAGCATGCTATGCTCCACCAAGGCAAGCGCCAAGGACTGAGGGTCCAAACCGTCAATGAAATCATTGTTTGGCAATATGCGCACATCAATACAGCTCACGGTCGTTATTGCGTTTGTGATTGCGACGGCGCTGACGGCCTCCCTTGCCATTGGCCTGCAGTATTATTTCGGCCAGTCCATGGCCAGAACTGTCGCCGCCGACCTTTATGAAACCGGCTCTTCCGGCATTGCCAGCGAACTGCGCAATATCGCGCAGATCAATGCCAATGTTATCGATTTGCTCGCTGACAACCCTGTCCTCGCTGATCCCAAGCAGGGCGCAGCGCACCTGGAGATATTTACGCAGGTGTTGCTGAAAAACCCACTGTACTACGGCATCTATCTGGGCGGCGACGATGGCAGTTTTTTCGAGGTCATCAATCTTGAAACCAGTGACACTGCGCGCACGCAACTGCGAGCACATCCCCACGATCGCTGGCTCATCATCTCCCTGCAGAACTCGGCGGATGGGCCGCAACGTCACTACCAGTACCTGGATGAGCAGATGCAAACGCGGCTTTCACGCTCTGAACCCACCGATTATGAGGTAAGCACCAGGCCCTGGTACGCCAGTGCCATGGCGTCTGATGAAGTGCAAATGACGGAGCCATATATTTTCGCTCAACTGGGGGCACCGGGTCGCACCATGTCAAAGCGGCTGAAAAACTCGGACACAGTCGTAGCTATCGATATGACGCTGGCGACAATCTCCGAGTTTTTGAATGAGCACAAGATCTCACAGCACGGGGATGTCTACCTCTTCAATGCGTCGGGTGATGTTATCGCCTCCAGCCTCCACCGGCAAAAACAGGAGGGGCGGCTCCCGGTTCCCAACCTGGTACTTACCGAGCAGGAGAAGCAGTTTGTTGCCGCACAGCCAGTGCTTAGAGTATCCAATGAACTGAACTGGCCGCCGTTCGATTACGCGCAAGCGGGGCAGCCCAACGGTTACTCCATTGATGTGGTCAAACTGATTGCACAGATGACAGGCCTGAAAATCAGATTCAGCAATGGTTTCACCTGGCCGGAGTTAGTTGCCCTTTATCAGGAAGGCGAGATCGATCTACTGCAATCGGTGATAGCCACCGAGACCAATACGTCACTGGGGCTGTTCGGCCTGGGTTATGCCAAAGTCCCCTATGCCCTGGCGACACGCGAGAACTTTGGCACGATCAGCAGCATAACCGAACTCAATGGCAAACGGCTGGCCATTCCTGCAGGTTGGTCAACAATACCTGTTATGCGTGCCCGTTACCCACAGATTCACATTGTGGAGGCTGCCTCCACATTAAAGGCGATGGAAATGGTACTGGCCGGAGGTGCAAGTGCCGCGCTGGATACGGCGGCGATTATGCGATTCCTCGAACGCACCTATTCGTTGCCCGGCTTACAGTTTCATGGAGAAGCTATCCTGGGCGAAAACCAACTGCCCGATACGCTGCATATCGTCGTACCCGAAGATCGGCCACAGCTTCGACAGTTGATAGACAAAGCCATTGCTGCGCTGGGTGAAGAACAGCGTAGATACCTGACCGACAAGTGGTTGGAATCCGATGGAAGCGCCGGCTCCGGTCAATCCAATACCGTTCCCAGTGACATGCTTACGCGGATTGCTGCGGAACCCGCTCTGCACGGCCAACTTCTGGAGACACCGCTCAATGGTGAAACCTATCTCGCCTATGCCGCTCGCACAGGGCAGGGCAAAAATCCCCTGTATATCGGCATCCTCACGCCACGCGATGAGTTGGTAGCCCCCTTTCTGGACCAGGTAAAAATCTCCATCGCACTCACTGCTTTATTTTTGCTCATACTGCTACCGCTGTCCTGGGTTTTCGCTCGACCGATTGTCCGCCCAATCCGGCAACTGGCACGTGAAAATGATAAAGTTCAGCGGCGTGAGTTTGCCAAAGTAAAGCATGTGAACTCGAATGTGAAAGAGCTGCATGAGTTGTCCAGCTCCATGGTTAGTATGGTTGCCGCCATACAGAGGCATGAACTGGAACAACGGGCGTTGATGGATGCCTTCATCGAATTAATTGCACAGGCCATCGACGATAAATCCGCCTACACCGGCAGCCATTGTAAACGCGTACCGGAGCTGGCGCTGATGCTCGCCGAACATGCTGTAGTGAGCGATTTACCAGCGTTCCGTGATTTTAAACTCGAGACGGATGACCAGTGGCGCGAATACCGCATAGCCGCCTGGTTGCACGACTGTGGCAAGATCACCACGCCTGAACATATCGTCGACAAGGGCAGTAAGCTGGAGGTGATCTACAATCGCCTGCACGAAGTTCGAATGCGTTTTGAAGTGCTGTGGCGTGATGCCGAAATTGCCTACTGGAAACAACGCCTGCAAACACCCGAAATGGACGCAACACTGTTGGAAACGCTCCAGCGCAGGCAGAGAGAGTTGCTCGATCAATTTGCCTTCGTTGCCAGTTGCAACGTGGGCGGGGAATTCCTGGATCAGGATAAGCTCGATCGACTGCAAGAAGTCGCCCGCCAGACCTGGCAGCGACATTTCGACAACCGCATCGGCCTTTCCCCGCTGGAAGAACTGCGCGCATCGGGCCCGGCACCGACGCTGCCAGCGACAGAACAGCTCTTAAGTGACAGGCCGGAACACATTATCGACCGTGAACACCCCGCCATCTACCCAGCGGAATACGGTATCGATATGTCTATTCCAGAGCACCTCTACAACCAGGGTGAGATTTACAACCTGTCTGTGTCGCGCGGCACATTGACCGAAGAGGACCGTTTCAAAATCAACGAGCACATGATCAGCACGATCAAGATGCTGGAAAGCTTACCCTTCCCCGAAGAACTGAAAAACGTACCGCGCTATGCTTCTACGCACCATGAAACATTAAAGGGCACCGGCTACCCCCGCAAGCTGCCCGGAGAAACACTGAGTATTCCCGAGCGCATACTCGCGATCGCCGATATTTTCGAGGCGTTGACAGCATCTGACCGCCCCTACAAAAAAGCCAAGCCAGTGAGCGAGGCGATAGCGATCTTGCACAGAATGGTTTTGGACAACCATATCGACAAGGACTGCTTTGAACTGTTTTTACGCGACGAGGTATATCTGCAATACGCCAGGGAATTTCTGCCGGAGAGCCAGATTGACCATGTGGACGTGGAGCAGTACCTCGCGGGTTAATCCTTAATGGTTGATACGTTGAACAGATGCCCGGGCTTGAATTTCAGCAAAGGAATCCACTGACCCAGCTTGCGCAATACGCCGTGCTCTTCGACATAGCGCGCATAGGCACAGTAGTCCGGATCCTGCGACAGGTGGCGCTCTTCTGTGCGCGCCCGCAACAGGTAAATAATATTCAGCAGCAACAACAATATACAATGACGCAACGACTCATCGGCCGTGGAGTTGAGCATAAACGGCATGGAGATCAGCCACCACGATAAGCCTTTGCAGACATAAGCAGGATGTTTGCAATAGCGGTACGGCCCGTTGGTAAGGATACCGCGGTGTGTCAAATTGGAAAATCGAATACCGAAGGCGAGACTGGACCACGCATAAATAGCAACCAATACCAGAATTGTACTGCCCCACGCAATGTACACCGCAGTGTAATCCCCCAACCACTTCCCCCACGAGGCGCCGCCGGATTGATAGTCGATGTAATGCGAGGAAAAGAACGCCCAGAATGGCTGGTAACACATAATCGCGACAGCCCAGCCCAGCAGTGTGGGTTCGGTTGAGCGGATATGTGAGTCCGTCGCCTTGAACGTGCACAGGTAGCCGGTAAATGCGATCAGCAAATCGATATAGAAGAGGAAATCAAAGAGGAAGTCATAGAAGAATCGGAAATTGAGGAAAATGATTTCAAAGTGATACGCGCGAAAGTAATGCACTTTGCCGGCTAAAAACACAAACATCAGGGGTAGGAAGAACAGCTTTACCAACCAGCCCAGCATGTGCTGCCCAAGTATCCCACGATCGACGTGCTGCCAACGCAGCAACACCACCTGCCCCGCATGCCAATAGCCATCGCGCTCGCCACCGCTGCGACTATCCATCCAGAAAAAATACGGTACTGCCAGTGCCAACCACCACGGCGCCAGCGTGCGCAGGGCGGCATAATATTTGGCATAAAACGCGCCCCGGTACTCGGGAAACAGCGAATAGATACCGACAATCAACCACAGGGTGGCGGCCAGCCCAAGCAGTTTCACCAACACGCGCGGCACATTCAGTGCCGCACGAGGTTGTTTATCCAGGGTTGTGCGCCCGGGTTTCAGCCAGATCGCCTCCAGCACTATCACAGGTAGCGCATAGGATGCCCCAAGCAGCACCACGGCAAACAGTTCATCGACGCCCTTTCCAGCACCCAACAACCACCAGCCGGTAAGCAGGGAGAGTACCAGACCGATGGCATTAATCGTCATGCTGGTGGCTGAAGCCGGGGGCGCGCTGGAGCCCTTCATAGAACGCATCTCAAACAGTTTGTGGTAGTAATTGGTAATACTGCAGCATCAACACTATCACCTGAGTTTGATTGGGTGTGTGGGTTCTGCCCCACATTAGTAGGTGGTGCGAAGCCACTCCGCTGCCCAACTCTAGACATTATTCGATGGAGCAGAGGGCAATACAACTGCACTGCCCATTGGCTGACATTGCCAATTGCATCTATAGTGCTAGACGTTAATGCATCATAAGGGTTACGGTCAATTTCTACCGGCTCGGCATCAGGGCAATTGACAGTGTAGCGACTGCCCTCAATACTCCCACTGATGCACTTGGCAAAATGGACTCATAACATCTAATAACGCTAATAAGATGGAGAGAATAACATGGAGTTATTACCAAATTTTTATGCAAAATCCTGTCTGAAAAATGGGTGTACCTTTAGCCTGCTTGCGCTGTCGTGTTCGGTATGGGCACAAACGGCAAATGAGAGTCGAGTTGCGGAACAGCCTGTGCTTGAAAACGTAGTGGTGACTGCGCAGCGCGTAGAACAAACTGCCAACGAAGTCGGGATGGATATTCAGGTCTTCACCGCCGAGCAGCTCGACAGATTACGTATTACAAGCGTGGCAGACCTCACTTCAGTGGTACCCTCCTTCACACTGTCTCAGAGCTATCAAGGTGTGCCAACCTATACGCTGCGAGGCATTGGTTTCAATACCGTCAACATGTCAGCAACCTCTACTGTCGGTATCTATCTGGATGAAGTGGCCTACCCCTACCCGGTGTTGAATGCCGGCCCCGTCTATGACATGCAGCGTGTCGAGGTGCTACAGGGGCCACAGGGTACGTTGTTCGGACGGAACACCACCGGTGGGCTGATTAACCTGGTCACCAACAAGCCGACTGACGAGTTTGAAGCGATGGTGCGCGCCGAGGGTGGCAACTACGAGACCGTTAATACCGAAGCCATGGTCAGTGGTCCGTTGGGCGAAACACTGGCTGGCCGACTCGCATTTCGTACGGAAGACAGCAATGAGGGCTGGCAGAAATCCAATACGCGAAGCGATGACCTCGGCGAGGTGCACCGCTACGGCTATCGCGCGATGCTTTCGTTCAGGCCAATGGATCAACTCGACCTCAGCCTGTCGTACAACGGCTGGAAAATTAAATCCGATACGCTGGCAGCCCAGGCAATTGGCCTTAGTCCGGCAACCGAGAACAGCCCCTACAATGCCGCTGGCCTCACCGACTACCTGGCAAACAATCAGCCCGACAGGGCAGAGGAAGCAGACTGGGCACCCGCCTCAGTCCGTGGCGCTGACATCGGCACCGGCCTCGGCCTGCCCGGCGATCTGGATGAGAACAGCCACCTCAATGCCTATGCGCTGCATGCAAACTATGCATTCAACGATGAACTGTCGCTGATATCCCTCACCGGCTACCAGGACATGAAGCGCAAGGGCCTGACCGATTTCAGTGGGGCGCCCTATGAGATCCTGCTACAGAACCTCGACGGCAAGATAGAGAGTTTCTCCCAGGAACTGCGACTTGAAGGCGCAGCAGACAAAGTACGTTGGCTGGTGGGCGTCTATTACACTAACGATCAGGTATACGACTCCAACCGCACGCTGCTGGGGCAGAACGCCAATGTCGGCCTGGTGCGAGCAACCACGGTAAGCTTACTCGGCTCACCTTTCAATTCTGGCGGCTATACCGAGACACAAGCCAACCAGTCATTTCGCACGTTCCGCGACCACGCTGATATCGACTCAGATTCATGGAGCGTGTACGCAAACGCTGACTGGACATTGAGCGACGAACTCAGCCTCACCACTGGTGTGCGCTATACCCGCGATCAGCAGGATTACAAAGGCTGCTCCGCGGACTTCAATACCAATATGTTGCCCAACGTCAATGTCACCAATCGCTTCCTGTTCAATTCATTCTACGGCCAACTGGCGGAGCCAATCACCGAGGGCGAGTGCAATACCTTCGATACCAATACCGGCCAGTTTGGTGAAGTTCGCTCGCACCTGGACGAGGACAATGTGCCCTGGCGGGTCGCACTTAACTGGCAGTACAACATTGATACTCTGATGTACGCGTCCATTTCAGAGGGCTTCAAGTCAGGCACCACACCCGTGAACGCTGCGAACCTGGCCGTGCAGAATGCACCGGTGAAGCAGGAGCAACTACTGGCCTACGAACTGGGCCTTAAAGCCACCCTGATGCAGCAGAGTATGCAGTTCAACGTGTCCACCTTTTACTATGATTACAAGGACAAGCAACTAGCTGTGTATTTTGCTGACCCGATCTTCACTACGCTGGCCCGCCTGGATAACGTACCAAAGTCAGAAGCGTATGGGCTTGATACCCAGTTGACCTGGGCGCTCACGCCCGAACTGACTGCAATTCTCGCTGGCACACTGCTGCATACAGAAGTGAAAAATTATCAGGGCATCAATGCTGAAGGAGAGCCACAGGATTTTGACGGCGCCGAATTTCTCTACAGCCCCAAACGCTCCGGCAACATGACGCTCATGTACAACAGGCCTATCAGCAGTGGGCTTGGTGTGACCGCAAGTTTGAATGTGCACTACCAATCGAAATCACAGGCTGATCTCACCGACACTACCGTAGGAGAGGTTGACGGCTACACCACGACAAATGCCACACTTGGCATCCATACGCTCGATGGTCACTGGGATTTCACGCTCTGGGGCAATAACATCACGGACGAATATTACTGGCCCTCTGTCTCCCAGAACGCCAATACCATCGTGCGCTTTGCGGGCAAAACGCGCACTTACGGCGCCTCCCTCACCTACCGCTTTTAAGCTTGAGGGGGCACACCATGACAAGCGCAGCCACATCTGGCAACCGGGTAACGCCAACCATCGATTTCACGCAACCAGTGGGTGAACAAGCACTGACACCGCCGGACTCGCTTTCCTGGCGGGTATTCAAGAACCCGGTTGCGTTGTATATCGGCGGAACTACCGCTGTGCTGCTGGAACTGGCGGAGCCTCGCGTACGCTCCGGTGTATGGGATCACACAACCTTTCGCACCGATCCACTGGCGCGCATGCAACGCACCGGACTGGCGGCGATGGTCACTGTGTACGGTGCCCGTAGTGTGGCCGAGCAGATGATTGCAGGTATTACACGCATGCATAGCAAGGTTCGCGGCGAAACACCGGACGGGCGCACGTACTCGGCGCTGGAGCCGGAACTGATGGACTGGGTGCAAGTCACTGCATCATTTGGCTTTGTTCAGGCATACCACCACTTCGTTGCCCCCCTGTCCGACTCTGAACGAGACAGGTTCTATTCTGAAGCACAGTCCAGCGCTGAGTTGTATGGTGCTCCCGGAGCGCCAAAGAATGAGGCACAGCAAGAAGCCCTGTTCCAGCGCATGCTACCGCGGCTGGAAGCCTCAGACATTGTGTTCGAGTTTCTGGACATCATGAAACGCACCAAGGCCCTGCCCTTTTTACTGCGGCCACTGCAGCCTATATTTCTGCGAGCCGCCATTGCCATTCTCCCGCCCGCTGTCCGCAGTCGGCTCGATCTTGACGGCTACCATAAACTCAGTGGCTGGCAGCGCTTACTCGTTCGTACTCTCGGCGCGTTGACCGATCGAATCACGCTGCGCTCTGCTCCACCTGCTCAGGCCAGCCAACGAATGGGACTCCCGGCAAATTACCTGTACAAAAAAGCCCAGTAGCACGATGTACTAAAGGGTCTTGATACTAAAGTCTGGCGACAGCGTGCCCCGCTTTATGGGTAGAGCCTGCCCCTCTTTATGGGTAGAGCCTGCCCCTCTTTATGGGCACAGCGTGCCCCTGCATATGGGTGGGCACCACCCCGCGTCACCGGGTATGACCTGCTCTCACAGGGGGAAACTGTATCGTCATCTCATGACAGGTGTGAATAATAGAAGCTTGCGGATCCAGAATATAAAAAGCCCGCACTGGGCGGGCTACTTACCAAACCAGGCGTCACTCTATACTTTCTTACGCCGTGACCAGCTCAGGCCCGCGAGCCCCAGACCGAATAGTGCGAGCGAAGCCGGCGCGGGTACAGTACCAGGGCCTGACGCTTGATCGACATTGAGTATATGGAACTCCCAGTTTGCTGATCGAGCATCAGTATTGCTCCATACGCCGTTGAACATGGCCTGCGGCCCATACCCCTCGTCAAAAGTAAAATTGGGATTGCCGTCATGCATAAAGCCATCGGACAAGAGGGCACTGTTCGAGAAGTTGTCAAATTGTCCAATGCTCGCTGTATAGTCACCTGCGGCTAAGAAAACACTGAAATAGGTATCCCACTCGCCGTGATCGTATGACACGCCGTTTGACAGGGTACTGCCAGTATTATTGCCATCATCCTGTTCCTGCACCAGGTTTCCACTGGCATCCCAAATCGCCAGGATGGGATCAAAACCGAGCCCTGAATCCCCACTGAGCCATGAAGACGAAAAGATCGTGATGTTACTTGCGCTATTGACTGAGAAGTCTAAAAGCACAATGTCATTGTCGTTTGTGAAGGTCCCGCTGAAATCGAAATCCGCAGGAACCGCGAGCGCAGTGCCCGCTGTAGTCATCAATCCTGAAAAAACTGCCGCACTAAGTAAGTTGCGCATATTCCATAACCCTTTTTAAATATTCCATTTGTACGTCTGTACGCACAAGAATTAGCAAGTGCTATGCCAAACAAGATATTAGTTATATTAATTAAAGGGTTACTAGTTCTGTTCTGCATAAGCGACCCTACTGTGTAAATAATCCTGACGCTGCCTAGCCCTATGCATCTCGCATGCATTTGTCCTGTTCACGTAGTTTGGAGTGGACTCTATGCCAACTCACCCTGCGGGAAGCTCAAGCTGAAATTACCAGACGGTTACTGTAGTACGTGTATGCGTTTCCGTGTTCCATAAAAAACCCTGCAGCACGATGTACTACAGGGTTTGGTATTAAAGCCTGGCGATGACCTACTCTCACATGGGGAAACCCCACACTACCATCGGCGATGCATCGTTTCACTTCTGAGTTCGGGATGGGGTCAGGTGGTTCCAATGCTCTATGGTCGCCAGGCAAACTGGCTTGTCGTCGTCGGTCTCACGTCCCGGGGGACTGCCTCGTCTCAACAAATAGGGTGGTAAATCAAGCTGTCTGTTCTGTCTTTCTGAGTTGCTACACTGGACTTGTCACAACATCCGCTGTCTTCTCTTGCGTGTTGCTCGTAGCCTCGCATTACTTCAGCAGCGGCGCTTTCGCGTCCGTTGCCTGATAACACAAGCCCTGCAACAGCAAATAACTTGGATTATATGGTCAAGCCTCACGGGCAATTAGTACTGGTTAGCTCAACGCCTCACAACGCTTACACACCCAGCCTATCAACGTCCTGGTCTTGGACGGCCCTTCAGGAGACGTAAAGTCTCAGGGAGAACTAGTCTTGGGAGGGGCTTCCCGCTTAGATGCTTTCAGCGGTTATCCTGTCCGAACGTAGCTACCGGGCAATGCGTCTGGCGACACAACCCGAACACCAGGGGTTCGTCCACTCCGGTCCTCTCGTACTAGGAGCAGCTTCCCTCAATTCTCCAACGCCCACGGCAGATAGGGACCGAACTGTCTCACGACGTTCTAAACCCAGCTCGCGTACCACTTTAAATGGCGAACAGCCATACCCTTGGGACCGGCTTCAGCCCCAGGATGTGATGAGCCGACATCGAGGTGCCAAACACCGCCGTCGATGTGAACTCTTGGGCGGTATCAGCCTGTTATCCCCGGAGTACCTTTTATCCGTTGAGCGATGGCCCTTCCATACAGAACCACCGGATCACTATGACCTACTTTCGTACCTGCTCGACTTGTCAGTCTCGCAGTCAAGCTGGCTTGTGCCATTACACTAACCTCCTGATTTCCGACCAGGATTAGCCAACCTTCGTGCTCCTCCGTTACTCTTTGGGAGGAGACCGCCCCAGTCAAACTACCCACCACACAATGTCCCCGATCCAGATAATGGACCTGGGTTAGAACCCCAACGTTACCAGGCTGGTATTTCAAGGTTGGCTCCACAATGGCTGGCGCCACTGCTTCAAAGCCTCCCAGCTATCCTACACAAGTAAAGTCAGAGTCCACTGTGAAGCTATAGTAAAGGTTCACGGGGTCTTTCCGTCTAGCCGCGGGTACACAGCATCTTAACTGCGATTTCAATTTCACTGAGTCTCGGGTGGAGACAGTGTGGCCATCGTTACGCCATTCGTGCAGGTCGGAACTTACCCGACAAGGAATTTCGCTACCTTAGGACCGTTATAGTTACGGCCGCCGTTTACCGGGGCTTCGATCAAGAGCTTCTCCGAAGATAACCCCATCAATTAACCTTCCGGCACCGGGCAGGCGTCACACCGTATACGTCCACTTACGTGTTTGCACAGTGCTATGTTTTTAATAAACAGTCGCAGCCACCTGGTCACTTCGACCAGCCTCAGCTCAGGGAGCAAGTCCCATCACCAAAGCCGGCGTACCTTCTCCCGAAGTTACGGTACCATTTTGCCTAGTTCCTTCACCCGAGTTCTCTCAAGCGCCTTGGTATTCTCTACCTGATCACCTGTGTCGGTTTACAGTACGGTTCCTCATTATCTGAAGCTTAGAAGCTTTTCTTGGAAGCATGGCATCGACCACTTCGCGTCTCCTTTCGAAGACACTCGTCATCAGCTCTCAGCCTGGGGGTTCCGGATTTACCTAAAACCCCAGCCTACAACCTTAAACAGGGACAACCAACGCCCTGATGGCCTAGCCTACTCCGTCCCTCCATCGCAATAATAAGAAGTGCAGGAATATTAACCCGCTTCCCATCGACTACGCATTTCTGCCTCGCCTTAGGGGCCGACTCACCCTGTCCCGATTAGCGTTGGACAGGAAACCTTGATCTTCCGGCGGGGAGGTTTTTCACCCCCCTTATCGTTACTCATGTCAGCATTCGCACTTCTGATACCTCCAGCAAACCTCCCGGTTCACCTTCAACGGCTTACAGAACGCTCCTCTACCATGCCTACAACCCGAAGGAAGTAAGCATCCGCAGCTTCGGTTACCAATTTAGCCCCGTTATATCTTCCGCGCAGGCCGACTCGACTAGTGAGCTATTACGCTTTCTTTAAAGGATGGCTGCTTCTAAGCCAACCTCCTAGCTGTCTAAGCCTTCCCACATCGTTTCCCACTTAACTGGTATTAGGGACCTTAGCTGGCGGTCTGGGTTGTTTCCCTTTTCACAACGGACGTTAGCACCCGCCGTGTGTCTCCCGCGATTGTACTCCTGGGTATTCGGAGTTTGCATGGGGTTGGTAAGTCGGGATGACCCCCTAGCCCAAACAGTGCTCTACCCCCCAGGGTAAGACGCGAGGCTCTACCTAAATAGATTTCGAGGAGAACCAGCTATCTCCGGGCTTGATTAGCCTTTCACTCCGAGCCACAGGTCATCTCCGCATTTTTCAACATACGTGAGTTCGGTCCTCCAGTGCCTGTTACGGCACCTTCAACCTGCCCATGGCTAGATCGCCCGGTTTCGGGTCTATTGCCTGCAACTATGTCGCCCTATTAAGACTCGGTTTCCCTACGCCTCCCCTAAACGGTTAAGCTTGCTACAGACAATAAGTCGCTGACCCATTATACAAAAGGTACGCAGTCACCCCATCACTAAGCAATCTGCTTCTTTAGGGCGGTTGATCGTCGCTACGCGACGCTAACCCTAACAAATTACTTCGTGACAATCTCATCACCAAATCGCTTAGTGATGGGGCTCCCACTGCTTGTACGTATACGGTTTCAGGTTCTATTTCACTCCCCTCTCCGGGGTTCTTTTCGCCTTTCCCTCACGGTACTGGTTCACTATCGGTCAGTCAGTAGTATTTAGCCTTGGAGGATGGTCCCCCCATCTTCAATCAGGATAACACGTGTCCCGACCTACTTGTCGCAAGCTCAGTACCACAATCGTGTTTTCGTGTACGGGGCTATCACCCTCTATCGCCGGACTTTCCAGACCGTTCCACTAACACAACTGCTATCACTTGCAGGCTACTCCCCGGTCGCTCGCCGCTACTGGGGGAATCTCAATTGATTTCTTTTCCTAAGGGTACTTAGATGTTTCAGTTCCCCTCGTTCGCCTCCTACACCTATGTATTCAGTGCAGGATACCTGGCTTACACCAGGTGGGTTTCCCCATTCGGACATCTCCGGATCAAAGGTTGTTTGCCACCTCCCCGAAGCATTTCGCAGGCTACTACGTCCTTCATCGCCTCTGACTGCCAAGGCATCCACCGTATACGCTTAGTCACTTGACCATATAACCGAAGTTATCTGTTCCCTTCAGACCTCAAACTGCAAGATCCTTCGGATCGCTCACTTTGGCTTCAAACTGCAAAACCAAATCAAACGCCAAGAAGACAGTTCCCCGACCCCCTTAACACAGGCCAGGTACTTAGTAGACAAAGACCGATCAAAGTCTTTGCCCGCCGGATGTTTGTGACGCTTAAGTCACAGTGTTTATTACAACTCGTTGTAGCAACGGGGAATTGAAACCCGCTACTACAGAACAATTTATCTATGAATCGCTCTTGTCACCCATCAGCCCCGAAGGACTTCCGACTGCCAAGCTACAATTCAAAGAATCAGCTTAATTTACCTTGTTAAAGAACTTTCCGGTTGTTAAAACCAGAACGAAGTCCATTCAATCCAATGGACTTCGTTCTGATCTCAGTGATGCGAGACGAACATTCAAATGAAGACGTGCTGGTGTTACCTAAAAGAAGTGGTGGAGCTAAGCGGGATCGAACCGCTGACCTCCTGCGTGCAAGGCAGGCGCTCTCCCAGCTGAGCTATAGCCCCTCAAAAGCGTCACCAGCAACCACAAAGCCTGCCAAGTAAACCAAATCGTTTCAGATCGAGGCGCCGTGACGCGTAGTGTGCGAACAGCACATGAGCGTTGCGGCAACGAAGAGCTGGAGCGATTTGGTAGGCCTGGGCAGATTTGAACTGCCGACCTCACCCTTATCAGGGGTGCGCTCTAACCAACTGAGCTACAGGCCTGTTTTGACTTGTCTGCCTGCCGGCCTGGCCGCGTTGCAATACTCGTTCAGTCAGTCACGTACTCATGTACGCTCCCTCCCTCTCTCGCATCGCGCCTTGCCAGCCCACCAGCATCCTGCGCCAAAACCCGCCGATATTCATCAGTGGGTCACAGGTCCGCTCGTGATTTCTTTCGCATCAACCGATTAGATGAAGACAAATGTGTGGACACTCATCAGGTAGTGTCACTATCGTTTAAGGAGGTGATCCAGCCCCAGGTTCCCCTAGGGCTACCTTGTTACGACTTCACCCCAGTCATGAATCACAAAGTGGTGAGCGACCTCCCGAAGGTTAGTCTACCCACTTCTTTTGCAACCCACTCCCATGGTGTGACGGGCGGTGTGTACAAGGCCCGGGAACGTATTCACCGTGGCATTCTGATCCACGATTACTAGCGATTCCGACTTCATGGAGTCGAGTTGCAGACTCCAATCCGGACTACGAAACGTTTTGTGGGATTCGCTCCAGCTCGCGCCTTTGCAGCCCTCTGTGCGTTCCATTGTAGCACGTGTGTAGCCCAGGTCGTAAGGGCCATGATGACTTGACGTCGTCCCCACCTTCCTCCGGTTTGTCACCGGCAGTCTCCTTAGAGTTCCCACCATTATGTGCTGGCAACTAAGGACAAGGGTTGCGCTCGTTACGGGACTTAACCCAACATCTCACGACACGAGCTGACGACAGCCATGCAGCACCTGTCTCTGAGTTCCCGAAGGCACCAATCTATCTCTAGAAAGTTCTCAGGATGTCAAGACCTGGTAAGGTTCTTCGCGTTGCATCGAATTAAACCACATGCTCCACCGCTTGTGCGGGCCCCCGTCAATTCATTTGAGTTTTAACCTTGCGGCCGTACTCCCCAGGCGGTCTACTTATTGCGTTAGCTGCGCCACTAAGAAATCAAGTCTCCCAACGGCTAGTAGACATCGTTTACGGCGTGGACTACCAGGGTATCTAATCCTGTTTGATCCCCACGCTTTCGCACCTCAGCGTCAGTATTGAACCAGGAGGCCGCCTTCGCCACTGGTATTCCTCCATATATCTACGCATTTCACCGCTACACATGGAATTCTACCTCCCTCTTTCATACTCTAGTCGGCCAGTATCAACTGCAGTTCCCAGGTTGAGCCCAGGGCTTTCACAGCTGACTTAACAAACCGCCTACGCGCGCTTTACGCCCAGTAATTCCGATTAACGCTCGCACCCTCCGTATTACCGCGGCTGCTGGCACGGAGTTAGCCGGTGCTTCTTCTAAAGGTAATGTCAGGGCTAAACGCTATTAACGTTTAGCTTTTCTTCCCAATTGAAAGTGCTTTACAACCCTAAGGCCTTCTTCACACACGCGGCATGGCTGCGTCAGGCTTTCGCCCATTGCGCAATATTCCCCACTGCTGCCTCCCGTAGGAGTCTGGACCGTGTCTCAGTTCCAGTGTGGCTGATCATCCTCTCAGACCAGCTAAGGATCGTCGCCTTGGTGAGCCTTTACCTCACCAACAAGCTAATCCTACGCAGGCTCATCTGATAGCGTGAGGCCCGAAGGTCCCCCACTTTCACCCTTAGGTCGTATGCGGTATTAGCTTGCGTTTCCACAAGTTGTCCCCCACTACCAGGTAGATTCCTACGCGTTACTCACCCGTCCGCCGCTCTACTCACACCGAAGTGCTTTCGCGCTCGACTTGCATGTGTTAAGCCTGCCGCCAGCGTTCAATCTGAGCCATGATCAAACTCTTCAGTTTAATCTTTTACCTCTGCCTCAAGAGACAAGAGGGGATGTTTACGTGGTTAACCCCACTTCAACACCCAAATCTAAGGCTCAGATACAATTCGAAAATCAAAAATTACAATGAATTAATGAGTCACTTGTTGTATCTGAATAGTTGCGACAACTATCCCAACAAGTGCCCACACATCTGTCTTCATCTGATTGTTAAACAACATCTGATACCGCCGGGGTTCAGATATCCG